>NZ_CP150349.1:3875000-5980000 GCF_051521405.1 Sorangium sp. So ce726
GCGGCGCGGTTTGGCACCTCGATGTCGGCCCATCGCATCCTGGGGCTGGAGCAGGTCCCAAGGGTTCGGCTGTTCGCCGATTAAAGCGGTACGCGAGCTGGGTTTAAAACGTCGTGAGACAGTTTGGTCCCTATCTGCCGTGGGCGTAGGACACTTGAGAGGAGCTGCCCATAGTACGAGAGGACCTGGGTGGACGTACCTCTGGTGCTCCGGTTGTCCTGCCAAGGGCATAGCCGGGTAGCCATGTACGGAACGGATAACCGCTGAAAGCATCTAAGCGGGAAGCCGGCCTCAAGACTAGGTGTCCCGGGCCGCAAGGCCCCTAAAGACCCCTTGTAGACCACGAGGTTGATAGGCCGGGTGTGGAAGCCGAGCAATCGGCGGAGCTAACCGGTACTAATAGGTCGTGCGGCTTGACCATACTTCTAAGGCAAACATCGAAGCGTCGCGCCCGGAGTTCGGGTGACGAGCAGCGTGACACAGCTGGCCCAGCGTAGAGCGCCGCGAGGAGCGGGCTCCGCAGGGTTCCGATTGGACGCACCCACAAGTTTCCGGTGGTGATATCGAGAAGGTCACACCCGATCCCATACCGAACTCGGAAGTTAAGCTTCTTGGAGCCGATGGTACTGCCAGGGCAACCTGGTGGGAGAGTAGGACGCCGCCGGGATTTTCTTCGAACCTGCGCACGGTGAGAGCCGTGCGCAGGTTTTTTTTTGTCATTTTGCTTCGAACTCGAGACTCGTTCGCGGCATCTTCGCGGCGCCGAGGTCACCTCGGGGCTTCGTTGGCGCTGTTTCTCGCCAGCGCGGCGCGGTGACCACCCCCACGATCTTTTGTCCCGACGTGCACCAGGAGCCTGTGAGGGCTTTTGTCTTGTTGTGTGGCTTGAATTTTCGCTGGCCTCAGCTCTGGGCGTTCGCGCTACGTGCGGCGCCGCCCGCCGTACGAGAAAAAGAGCCAGCGCAGGTAGGGGCACGAGGGCCGGCGGGGGACAGCGGCGCGAGATCGAGATGACGCTGCGAGTTTCTTCCGGCCGCCAGGCGTTGCTACCCTAGGGGAACCTTGGGATTCAAGCGCAGGAGAATCGCTGCGGTCGCCGGGGGGGCCCTCTGTGGCGGGCTCGTCGTCGGATTCGCCCCTTTTGTGCGCTACCAGGCCGAGCAGGCTGCTGTTCGGTACGGGGCATCGCTGTCGATCGACCAGGTTCGGCCCACCTGGAGCGGCGTCTCCCTGAAGGGGGTGGACGTCCAGCTGCGCGGGGCGCCGAGCATCTCCATCCGCCTGGAGGAGGTCGCCGTCGCGCTGGGCGTCTCGGGACGGCGCGTGACGATGCGCGGGGGGACGGTGTCCGCCGTCGGCCCGCGCGAGACCATCCTCCACGAGCTCGAGACCTGGCGGGCCGGGCAGCCGGCAGGACGTACCGGTACCGCGACGAGCGAGGGGGGCGGTAGCACCGAGCTGGAGGGCTTGCGGCTCGTCTGGACCGATCGGGCGGAGTCACCCGGGGAGAGCCTGTCGGCCGACAACGTGCACCTCTCGCGTGCGGGAGGGCGGACAGCCATCGCCGCGCGCGAAGCGATCCTGTCCCTGGGACGCGCCGCCTTCTCGGTCCGGCAAGGCCGGCTGGTGCTCGCCCTGGAGCAGGGGCGGTATCAGGTGAGCGAGCTCTCGGCCGACTCCATCGACGCGAACGTGGCGCTTCCGGAGGTGACCCCTGAACCTCAGGTCGTGCCTGAGCAGAGCGGGCGCACCCAGCCGGCACAGCTGACGAGGACTGCCGAGCACAGCGACGGGGCCGAGGCGGGGCGGAACCGAGGGGCTGCGGTTCGAGAAGCCCTCCTGCGGGTGGCGCAGGGGATCGATCTGGCGCTCGGCAAGGATGCGAAGGTCGACGTTGCAGGCGTCACCGCGCGCCTCCGGCGCGACGCCGATCACCTCAACCTGGGACCAGGCCACCTCGCCGTGCGGCGCGAGGCAGGCTCGCTCGTGGTGGAGCTCTCGCCTGGAGAGGCAGCGATCGCGACCGTCGGCGCCGACGCCCAGCAGGCGCTCACCTTTCGCCTTCGCGTGCCGCTCAGCGACGCGAAAGAGATCCCGCAGGAGATCGTCGCCGACGTGCAGGGCGGACCCATCTGGCTCTCCACCCTCGGCCTCCATGAAGGGGACATGGGGCTGTTTGATGTGGCGCGGACGTCGATCGTCAGCCGCGCGCGGGTCGTCCTCTCGGCCGACGGCCAGACGCTTGGCGTCGACGGCGAAGGAAGGCTGAAAAACCTCTCCCTGCGGAGCGCGGCCCTGGCAGACGAGCCCATCGCAGGCCTCGATCTGGCATGGCGAGCGAAGGCGAACGGCAAGCTCGACGGGTCCAAGCTCGTCGCCGAGGACGCCGAGGTCGACCTCGGTGCGCTGAGGCTGATCGCGCGCGGCGAATACGAGCACGCCGGGAACTCACACCGGGTCCGCGGCACCTTCGAGGTGCCTCTCTCGGCTTGCCAGTCGATGCTGGATTCGGTGCCCAAAGGGATCGTGGCGAAGCTCCACGGCATGAGGCTCGCCGGCTCGTTCGGAATCGAAGGGAAACTCCGGTTCGATACCGCGAACCTCGACCGGAATTTTTTGCTTGACTGGGGCATCTCCAACACCTGCCGCGTGACGGAGATGCCGCCGGAGCTCAGCGTCGATCGCTTCAAGCGCGCGTTCCGGCGCCTGGTTTACGGGCCCGGCGGCAAGCGCGTCGACATCGAGTCCGGGCCAGGGACCCCGGAGTGGGTCCCCTACGAAGACATCTCCCGCTTCATGGAGGTCGCCGTGCTGACGACGGAGGACGGCGCTTTCCACCGGCACCACGGGTTCGACGAGGAAGCCATCAAGAACTCGATCCGCGAGAACCTCCGGAAGAGGAGGTTCGTGCGGGGTGCGAGCACCGTCAGCATGCAGCTCGCCAAGAACCTCTACCTCGAGCGGACCAAGAGCGTGGCGCGCAAGCTCCAGGAAACCCTGCTCACCATGTACCTCGAGCAGGAGCTCACCAAGGAGCAGATCATGGAGCTCTACCTGAACGCGGTGGAGTTCGGGCCGCTGGTCTACGGCATCGGCGCTGCCGCGCGGCACTACTTCAATGCGTCGGCGGCGCAGCTCTCGCTCGGACAGGCGCTGTACATCGCGTCGATCCTGCCAAACCCGAGCGTGCAGCACTTCGATGCGAACGGCGAGGTGACGCCTGCCTGGAGCGGGTACCTGCGCAAGCTCATGCAGATCGCGCACAGGCGCCAGAGGATCTCCGACGAGGAGCTGGAGAAGGGGCTCCAGGAGGTCGTGGTGCGAGGCTCCCCTGCGCCTCATCTGGCGCCCCGTCAGCCCTCCGAGGACGGCGGCGAAGCCGGCGAGGAGAGATCGGGAGAGGACGAGGGCGGCGCCTGGGCGGCGCCTTGACGCCCGGACGCGCGGGCCGAGCTGTCAGCGCTTCGACGCGGCGGTCCGGAGCTTCGCGAAGAACGCGCGGAGCACGCCGGCGCACTCGTCGGCGAGCACGCCCGACGTGACCGCGAAGCGATGGTTGAGCCGGTTGTCGCGTCCGATCGCGAAGAGCGTGTCGACCGCTCCCGCCTTCGGGTCCGGGCAGCCGTAAACGAGCCGCGCAATCCTGGCATTGACGAGCGCGCCCGCGCACATGGGGCACGGCTCGAGCGTCGCGTAGACGGTCGCCCCTTCGAGCCGCCAATGACCGAGCTGCCTGGCCGCCGTTCGCAGCGCGTCCACCTCGGCGTGGCCGGTCGGATCCTGATCGACCTCGCGACGGTTTCGACCGCGCGCCAGCACTGTCCCCGCAGCATCGACGATGAGCGCCCCCACGGGGACGTCACCGGCACCTGCCGCAGCCTCGGCCTCCGCGAGCGCCTCGCGCATCCACAGCACGTCGAGGCTCGCTGTGTCCTCCGGCTGTGCCACAGGGGAGAGGAGCAATTCCGCTCCGTCATCCATGACATCCATGAGGGGCTCAGGACCTTTTACACGACCGATCAGGCGCGCCCAGGAAGATTCGAACTTCCGACCCCCGGCTTCGTAGGCCGATGCTCTATCCAGCTGAGCTATGGGCGCTCTGGTGAAGACAGTGCAAGACGTGGCTACGCCACCGCACTCCCGCGTCGCGCTCGGTTGCGCGAAGTGAGTGCCGGCGTTTATACGCCCCTGAGCGAGCTGTCAAAGGAAAAGTGATCGAAGCCTGAGGGCGTCTGCTCGGATGCGCGGCGTTTGCGGCCGAGGCCGTTGCGAAGTTCGCTTCTTCGTCGCGCCCTCGTGCCTCGCGCCTTGGCGACTCCCCCCGGAATGAATGGCCGAGCCTTCTCGCCCGTAAAGGCTGGTCCCATCCGCAAGGCTGAGCCGCCGCAGGGCGAAGCAGGCGAGCGGAGCGCGCCATGCCTGCGACGCGCGAAGCCGGCGGAGGGCAACAAGCGCAGGACAAAAACAGGGCGCGCGGCGACTCCGTCACGGAATGGCCGCGCGCTTTCACACGCTCTCGAAGGGCAAGCGAAGCTCTGAAAGCGCACCACGAGATGAGCAGGCCAAGCTGACGAAACGGAAAGAAGCCGTAAGCCAAGCAGCAGCGGCGCCATGGACGAGGCGGGATGGCGCCAGCTGAACGACCAAGCACAAGCTAGTGAGGCCCGTTACGAGGGGAGGAGGACCGAGACACGCTGCAGCCCACAGCGCAGAACACGGTCAATTCCGCCTGGAGCAGCCTCTGTGCCATCTCGCGGCCTCTTTCTCGGCGCCTCCCCGCGCGCGCATGCGTCCCGCGGAATACTCACGTTTCGCCGCGGTTTCTTCGGGTGTCGTGGATCCCGTGTCCGACGAGGTGCTCGGGCAGCGGTGTCGCGTGCCATGCCGTGCTTCGCAATCTTTGCGGACCGAGAGCGCCGGCCAGCGCGCCCCATGACGCGTCGCGCTGTCGAGCGCCACGCGAGCGCCTATCGGGGGCCGCCGAAGAGGTGGTCGTGCGGAGCGTCGGCATGACAGCGCTTGCAGAGAGGCAGAGCGCCGCGGTGGGTGGAGGTGCCCTGGGGCGTGAGGACGAGGTACTCCCAGTTGCCGCCGTCGGGGTCGTAGCCAGCCGGTCGCTTCACCATGGCCAGCAGCGTGTCCGGCTCCGATGCGCCCGCCCGGTAGTGGAACTCGACCACGGCCGCGCCCGAGGGGAGAATGCGATCCGGACCAAGCTGCGGGTAGGGCGCAGCCGCCGCGTTGATCCTCACCTCCGCCTCCATCTCACCGGTGAAGTGCTGGGAGCGAGCTCGACCCGTGACGGGCTGGAAGCTCGCGAGCTGCCCGGCGAGCTCCCACGCCGAGGGCGCCGCGGCCGGAGGTGCAGCGGGCGCTGCAGCCGACGCGCGGGCCTCGGGGATGGCGCTGGAGCCGCGTCCGATCCACTCCTCCGTGGTCCCCGCGACGGGAGCGCGGGACGGGGACGGCGGGGGCGGTGTACAGCCGAGCGGCAGGGGGGGCCACCCGGAGCAGAACCGCGCCTCCGTCGAGAGCGTCATCGAGGCGAGCGACGCCGCAGCGAGCGCGCACCACGCAGAGAGGCGGGTTCGGGACCGCACCGGTCGAGATGCTACACTGCCCGGATGTACCTGGCCTCTTCCAGGCGAGGCCGCGCGTGGCGCGCCCTCTTGGCCGCCACGCTGGTGTCGCTGTCGGGCGCCGCGCTGCTGGGAGGCGCCCCGCATGCAGCCGCCGAGGAGGCGTCCCGCCGCGCCTGGCTGGGCGTGGAGCTGGAGCCAGGGCCGGCCGGGGGGGTGGTCGCGAAGCACGTCATCACCAGCTCGCCGGCGGCCAAGGCGGGCATCGTGGACGGAGACCAGGTCATCGCGGCGGACGGCGTCCAGATCGACGAGCCAAAGCAGCTCGTCGCGCGTGTCGCGCTCGCGGGGCCTGGAAACGTGGTGAACCTCCGGATCCGGCGCGGCGGACGAGAGCGAGACGTCGCGCCGACGCTGGTGCCGTTCCCCGGGCACGATCAGATCCTTCGCCTCGACAAGATCGGCACGTTCGCGCCAGCCTGGAAGTCGCTCACCACCGTCGGAGGGACCGTCCCGGCGAACATCGGGACCCTGCGCGGAAACGTGGTGCTGCTCGATTTCTGGGCGACCTGGTGCGCGCCGTGCCGCTTGATGGCCCCGCAGCTCTCGGCATGGCACGCGGCGTACGCCGCGCAGGGGCTGCGGGTCGTGGGCGTGACGACCGACGACGTGAGCGTCGCGACGAAGACGGCGCAGGCCCTCTCGATGCGCTACGCGGTCGCGGCGGACGCGTCGGAGTCGATGTCCGCGGCGTACGGCGTCAAGGCGCTCCCCACGATGTTCGTGATCGACAAGAAGGGCGTCATCCGGGACGTGGTGGTCGGGTACGACCCGACCCGGCACGCCGAGGTCGAGAAGCTCCTCAAGGCGCTGCTCGCGGAGCCAGCGCCCGCGCCGTAGCCGCCGCGGGGCCGCGCGGGCTGGACCGGTACGCTCTCCATGCTCCTCTCCATCGACGAGTTCCTCTGGGCGCTGCGCCGCGACGGCTTCGCTGTCTCGACGGCGCAGGCCATCGATGTCGCGCGCGCGTGCGCCCTCGTCGGGTTCGGCGACCGCGGGACGCTGCGCGACGCCATCGGCGCGGTGGTCGTCGAGCGCGCCGCCGATCTCCGCCGGTACGGCGCCTGCTTCGACCGCTTCTTCTCCCCCACGGGCGCGCACGTCGGCGATCTGTGGGGGCGCCTGCGAGAGCGAGGGTTCTCGGATGGGGAGCTCTCCGCGCTGCGCGATCTGCTGAGCGCGGCGGCGGAGAGGAGCGGCGCCTCGGGCGACGCGATCGCGTTCCAGGCGCTCGCTGGGACCGCAGGGGAGCTCGACCGAGCGCTCCAGGCGGCCGGGATCGCGCGCGTGCTCGCGCCGATGACGAGCTCGCTCCAGGTCGGGTTCTTCGCGCAGCGGGTGATGGATCAGCTCGGGGTGCCGGCCGTCGCCAGCGCGCTGCGGCGGATCCGGAGCGCGCTCGAGGAGGCGCTCGGCGACGAGCGGGGGAGGGCGCTCGCTGAGGCGCTCGCCGCCGAGCTGGAGCGGATGCGGCACCGCGTGCGCGAGCACGTGACGCTGTCGCTCCGGCGCTTCGAGGGCGAAGAGCCAGCTGCCCAGGGCCGCATGGATGTGCCGTTCGCCTCGCTCGGCGAGGGCGAGATGGAGGACGTGCGCCGCGCCGTGAAGGAGCTGTCCGAGCGGCTCCGGGGCGCCGAGCGGCTCCGCAGGCGCCGCGCGCGGCGGGGGAGGATCGATCCTCACCGGACGCTGCGGCGCAGTCTCCAGACCGGCGGTGTGCCGTTCCAGCCGGCGCGGCGGGCGAGGCGGCGCGACAAGCCGCGCCTGATGATCCTGTGCGACGTGTCGGACTCGGTCCGCGTCGCCGCGCGGTTCATGCTCGAGTTCGTCTGCGCGGCGCAGGAGCTCTTCGACCGGACGCGATCGTTCGTCTTCGTGAGCGAGCTCGCCGAGACAACCGAGCTCTTCGAGGCGTTGCCGGCGAGCTCGGCGCTCGAGCGGATTCAGCGCGGCGAGGTGGTGAGCCGGGCGCACAACTCGAATTACGGGCGCGCCCTGCTGGCCTTCGAGGAGCGACACGGGCGTGACGTGGACCGGCGGGTGACCCTCGTGATCCTGGGCGACGGGCGCACGAACTACTTCGCGGACGAGGCGGAGGTCGTGAGGAGGCTCCGTGACCGGGCGCGGGCGCTCCTGTGGCTGTGCCCCGAGGGGCCGGGCGCCTGGGGGACGGGAGACAGCGCGATGCCGCGCTACGCCGCCGCGTCGACGAAGGTGTTGGTCGCCCGGACCGCGCGGGAGCTCGAATCGGCGGCGCGAGAGGTGGTCGCCCGGCGCGCTTAGGGCTATGGGTCGCGCCATGTCGCTCGATCAGAAGCTGCGGGATCTCACGGCGCGCATCGAGAAGGGAGGCGCGCAGAAGTACCACGACAAGAACGCGGAACAGGGCAAGCTGTTCGCGCGGCAACGCGTCGCGCTGCTCGTCGATGAAGGCAGCTTCATCGAGGACGCGGCGCTCGCCAACGCGCTGGATCCCGAGCTGCCGGCCGACGGCGTCATCACGGGCACCGGGACGGTGGGCGGGCGCCCCGTGTGCGTGATGGCGAACGACTCGACGGTGAAGGCCGGCTCGTGGGGGCGCCGCACCGTCGAGAAGATCCTGCGCGTGCAGGAGACAGCGCGGCGCCTCCGGTGCCCGCTGCTCTACCTCGTCGACTCCGCCGGGGCGCGCATCACGGACCAGATCGAGATGTTCCCCGGGCGGCGCGGCGCGGGCCGGATCTTCTACAACCAGGTCGAGCTGAGCGGCCTCGTCCCGCAGATCTGCCTGCTGTTCGGCCCGTCGGCGGCGGGGGGCGCCTACATCCCGGCGTTCTGCGACGTCGTGTGCATGGTCGAGAGCAACGCGAGCATGTACCTGGGCTCTCCGCGGATGGCGGAGATGGTGATCGGCGAGAAGGTCACGCTCGAAGAGCTCGGCGGAGCGCGCATGCACTGCTCGGTCTCGGGGTGCGGCGACGTCCTCGTGAAGACCGAGGAGGAGGCGATCGCCTTCGCGAAGCGCTACCTCGCGCTGATGCCGCAGAGCTCGGCCGAGGCCGCGCCCCGCGTCGAGCCGAGGCCGGAGAAGCCAGCGCAGCGGCCGCTCGAGGACGTGATCCCCGCCGACGAGAACAAGCCGTTCGACATCATGGCCGTGATCGACGCGATCATCGACGAGGGCAGCTTCGTCGAGATCAAGAAGCTCTATGCGCGAGAGATCGTCACCGGGCTGGCGCGCGTCGAGGGACGCGCGGTCGGCATCGTCGCGAACCAGCCGAAATACAAGGGCGGCGTGCTGTTCGTGGACTCGGCCGACAAGGCGGCGCGGTTCATCTGGCTGTGCGACGCCTTCAACATCCCGCTCCTGTACCTCGCCGACGTGCCCGGCTTCATGATCGGGACCGTCGTCGAGAGGCAGGGGATCATCCGGGCCGGGGCGAAGATGATCGCCGCGGTGAGCGAGGCGAGCGTGCCGAAGCTGTCCGTTGTCGTGCGCAAGGCGTACGGCGCCGGGCTCTACGCGATGTGCGGGCCGGCGTTCGCGCCCGACGAGTGCATCGCCCTGCCCTCGGCCTCGATCGCGGTGATGGGGCCGAGCGCCGCGGTGAACGCCGTCTACTTCAACAAGATCCAGGCGATCCCGGCGGGGCCCGAGCGCGAGGCGCTCGTCCAGAAGCTGCGCGACGAGTACCGGGCCGACGTCGATCTCGAGAAGCTCGCGAGCGAGCTCGTGATCGACGCGATCATCCCGACGGCGAACCTCCGCCGCGAGGTGGCGCGCCGCTTCGAGCGGTACGCCGGCAAGGTCGAGGAGAGGCCGCGAAAGAAGCACCTCGTGCCGCCGGTGTGAGCGGCCCGCGGCGCGCTTCGGAGAGCGCGCGGCGAGGGCGGCGCCCTTCGAGACCTCGGCCGCGCGCGGACGTGGTGTAGACTCGCGGCGTGCTCGCTCGCAGGTTTCCGCTCTCCATCGCGCTGCTCGGCCTCGCTCTCGCGGCGGGTGACGCGCGCGCCGACGTCTCCGCCCCGGCGATGGCGCGCCTGCTCAGCTCGCGCCTGGGTCGGCACCCGCTCGCCGATCCGCGCGGGCGCATCCCCGTGCTGGTGCCGCTGCCGGCCGGCGCCGACGCGCGAGCGCTCGGGCTGCTCCCGGTCGCGCCGGGCTTCGGGACCATCCGGCTCGCGCCGGGCGACGTCGGCGCCTTCTCCGCCGCGCACCCGGAGCTCAAGCTGCTCACAGGACCGCCGCGGCGGCCCCTGCTGGATCGGTCCAAGGGGTGGATCCGCGTCGAGCCGTACAGGAAGGCCACCGGCGCGGACGGCAAGGGGGTGGTCGTCGGCGTCGTCGATACCGGCCTCGACGTGACCCACCCAGATTTTCGAGACAAGGACGGCAAGACACGGATCCGCTGGATGCTGCAGGCCGGAGGCCCGAGGGGGCTGCACGCAGCGCTCGAACACGCCTACGGGTGCGATGATCCGGACCAGTCGGCGTGCGCAATCTTCTCCGACGCCGACATCGACGCGATGCTCGCGAAGAGCAAGCCCGACATCCTCCGTGATATCGCGGGGCACGGCACGCACGTGGCCTCCATCGCCGCAGGCAACGGCGGGCCGATGGTCTCGGAGCGGCCGCGGTACGTCGGCGTGGCGCCCGCCGCGACGCTGATCATCGCCGCGCCCGCGCGGCCCGGCGAGGGCTTCGACGATCCGGACATCCTCAAGGCGGTGCAGTTCATCTTCGACCGCGCCGAGGAGCTGAACATGCCGGCGGTCGTCAACCTGAGCGTCGGGAGCGATTTCGGGCCCCACGACGGGACGAGCCCGCTCGAGGCGGGGCTCGCCGCGATGGTCGGCAGCGCTCATCCGGGGCGGGCGATCGTCGTCGCCGCCGGCAACAGCGGCGCGATGTACGAGATCGACGGCGAAGGACCGCTCGGGATCCACACCGAAGCCCACGTGTCGGCGCACGCCGAGACGCGCGTGCCCATCCGCACGCCGAGCGCGGAGCGCGGCGAAGGATACGTCTGGATCACCTTCCGGCCCGGGGACGAGGTGTCGGTCGGCCTGGACGGGCCAGGCGGCGAGGCGTGGATCGGCCTGATCGAGCCCGGAGATGACGCCGGCTACACCGGCGATGACGGCGAGACGACCGGCGCGGTCATCAACCGGCTCGCGAACGGGAAGTCGCCCATCACCGCAGCGACGAACAGCGCCGTCGTGGCCTTCAGCGGGGCGTGGAAGGCGGGCGAGTTCGCGATCCGCCTGCGAGGCCAGGGGGACGCGCAGCTCTGGGTGACGGGGCTCGGCGACGTCTCGCCGTCGCACGATCTCGGGCTCCTGTTCCCGCGCGCCATCAAGCAAGGGACGATCAACGTGCCCGCGAGCCACCCTGGGCTGCTCGCCGTGGGGTGCACCATCAACCGCGTCCGCTGGCAGCCGCAGGGGAGCTCCACGAGCGTGCGCCTCACGAGCCTCGACGGCGTGGACATCGAAGAGGACAGCCCCTGCTACTTCAGCGCGGCTGGTCCCACGCCGTTCGGCGTGGCCAAGCCGGAGATCAGCGCGCCCGGCGGCCTGGTCGCGGCGGCCATGGCCAGCGGCGTCGACCCGCGCGAGGATCCCGGAGGGCTGTTCGATACGCCCGGGTGCCCCGGCGACGAGCCTTGCTTCGTCGTCGACGACTACCACGCGATCGCGTCAGGGTCGTCCATGGCTGCGCCGCAGGTCGCAGGGGCGATCGCGCTCCTCTTCCAGGTCAACCCGAACCTGACCCAGGCGGAGGTCACGGAGGCGCTCCAGGCAGGCGCGCGGTACCCGAGGGGCGCCGTGCCGCTCGACGCACAGCTCGGTCCCGGCGTGCTCGATCTCGAAGGCGCACGCCTCGCGCTCGAGGCCGCCGAGACCGGCGGGAACGAGCCGGCGCTCGACAAGAGCTGGTACGTCCTGTCGAGCACCTACGCGAGGCCCGACCCGTCGTGGCCGGTCTGGGGGACGATCGAGCTGCGACGCCCTGACGGCGCCCCGGTGAGGGGCGTCGACGGAAAGCTCACGGTCGCCGTCCGCGGCGGGGTGATGCACACGCCGCTCCGGGAGGTGCGCCGCGGGCTGTGGCAGTTCGCGGTCGCCGCGCCGCGCGGCTCCGGAGGGGCGACGCTGGCTGTCGACGTGCTCTACGGCGGCGCCTCGCTCGGCGCGCGCGAGCTCCCCGTCGGGAGCGACGTCTGGATGGCGAACGGAGAGATCGAGGCGACCAGCGGCGCGTGCACCTGGGCTGCGGCCGGCCCGGACCGCACGCCGCCGTCGAGCCGCGCCGCCTGGGGCTTCGCGAGCATCCTCGTGGCGGCGTCAGCGGCGCGCCGGCGGCGCCGCGGCTGAACACCCCTCGCGGCCTGCGCGCCCTTGCGCCGCCCAGGTGCGCGCCCGGCTGCAGTCCGGCGCCGTCCGTGTCACCGTGGCCGAGCGGCGGGGCGGGGTAGAGCACGACGGCGATGGAGCACGGACGCATGGAGAAACGGGTGATCCTGGATCGACCTCCCGCGGCAGAGGCGGACGCGGGACACGAGCGCGCGCCCCGGCCGCTGCGGTTCGCGGCGCGCACAGGCTGGGATCTCTCGGGCAACAGCCTCGCGTCCGTGCTCGCCGAGGCGCGCGGGGCGGGGCGCGCGCTCGTCGACTTCACCGAGTCGAACCCGACGCGCTGCGGGATCATCGAGACGGCTCACCTCATCGCGCCGCTTGGCGAGCCGCGCGGCGAGCGGTACGCGCCGCTGCCGCTCGGCGATCCGGCGGCGCGCGCCGCGGTGTCGCATTACTATCGGGAGCGTGGGCTCGACGTGGATCCGTCGAGCGTCGTGCTGACGGCCAGCACCAGCGAAGCGTACGGCTGGCTGCTCAAGCTGCTCGCCGAGCGCGGCGACGACGTGCTCGTCCCCGTGCCGTCGTACCCGCTCCTAGAGTACCTGGCCTGCCTCGAGGACGTCGCGCTCAAGCCCTACCCGCTCCTCAGGGAGGAAGGATGGCGCATCGATCTCGGCGCGCTCGAGCGCGCGGTCGGCGAGCGGACGCGCGCGGTGGTGCTCGTCCATCCGAACAACCCGACCGGCTCCTTCGTGCGCCGCGACGACGCGGCCGCGCTCGAGGCGTGCGCCAGGGAGCGCGGCCTCGCGCTGATCGTCGACGAGGTCTTCGGGGACTACGCCCACGGAGACCTCGCCCCGGACCGCTTGCCGAGCTTCGCCGGCTCGCGGCACGCGCTGACCTTCGTGTTGAGCGGGCTCTCCAAGGTGATGGCGCTGCCACAGCTCAAGCTCGGCTGGATCGCGGTGTCGGGGCCGCCGGAGCTGGCCGCCGCGGCGCTGGAGCGGCTCGAGGTCATCGCGGACACCTACCTCTCGGTCGGCACCCCGGTGCAGCTCGCGCTGCCGGAGATCCTCGCCTCGCGGGCGCCCATTCAGCGCGCGATCCTGTCGCGCGTGCAGGCCAACCTGGCCGCGCTCGACGCGGCGATCGAAGCGCGCGACGGGGGCGCGGTCCGGCGGCTCCCGATCGACGGCGGCTGGTGCGCGACGCTGGAGGTCCCGCGCGTGCACGACGAGGACGGCTGGGTCGAGCTCCTCGTGCGCGACGAGGGGATCATCGTCCACCCCGGCTACTTCTTCGACATGCCGCGCGACGGCTTCCTCGTGGTCGGCCTGCTGCTCGATCCGGACGTGTTCGCGGAAGCCGCGCTGCGGCTCGTGGGCCGGATCGCGCGCGTGATCAGCGGTGAATGAGGACCACCGTGGAGCGGCCGGCGTCGCGGGAGGCCCGCAGGCCGTGCCACCCCTCCGGCACCGGCGGGTCGGTCCAGGCGAACATCTGCTTCGCGTCGATGGGGGAGAGGTTGACGCAGCCGCCGCTCTTCGGCTCGCCCCAGGCGTCGTGCCAGTACGCGCCGTGCAGCGCGTGAGGTCCGCTGAAGTTCTGCACGAACTGCACCTCGGAGTGGACGATCTTGTCGTTCGTGCTCGACACCATCGTCGCTGTCACGAATTTCCCGTCGATGCGGAAGCGCCCGGTCGGCGTCGCCGCGGTCTCGATGGCAGGGATGCCCTGCCTCGGGACGCCGCCGCGCCCCGGTGAGATGAGCGTCGCGAAGACCGGGGTGAGCTCTTCGTAGGCGACGAACCAGCCGCCGAGCACGCTCACCTCGATCCACTTGCGCGGCGGCGACGACGGATCGCCGTCGCCCTCGAGCGGCGAGCTCTTCGCCGCCTCGATCACGACGGCGTCGTCCGCGCGCACGTAGACCCCCGGCTCCTGCGTCTCGAGGAACCGCCCTCCGTCCTCGACCTCGGCGCGACCGGTGAGCCCGACCGAGGCGAGCCGCGCGAACGACGCGCCGGTCGGCTCGAAGGCGCCGCTGGCGCCCCGCTGGTACTTCGGCCGATCGGTCTTGCGGAAGAACGCGAGCGGGAGCGAACGCCCGTCCTTCAACCAGACGCCCTGGAAGCTCGAGCGCGGGTAGGGCTTCAGGCGATCCTTCGGCATGTACGCCTGGTCCGAGGTCACCACCCAGGTCCGATCCTGCGCGTCAAACGCGCGGGTGAACGCCACCGTCGAGCCGTTCACGATCCGGTCGCGCCCCTCGCGCACGAGGCCGCCGAAAGGAAACAGCGCCGGGGCGGCGACCCCCGCGGGCTTCAGGTCGACTCCTACGAGGGCCTCGTCGATCTCGCGGATGGCTTCCTCGCCAGCGCCCTCGGCGGCGCGCACCTTCGCGATGTTCGCGAGGTGCTCCTCAAGGTCCCACTCGGAGCGCTTCTGCTCCTTCGCGCTCGGGAGCTGCGGGTAGCGCGGCGCGCCGGTCGACTCCGCGTAGTCATAGGGCCACGGGGAGTCGACCCTGGGCGCGTGCGGCCGCAGCGCGACCACGACCGGGTCGTTCGGGTCGACCGCGGCGCTGGCGCCAGCGCAGACGTAGCCCCGCGGCTCGATGGCGTACCACGCGTCGCACCCCTCGCCCGGCGTCCGCGCGGCCTCGACGCTGCCGCCGCGCAGCGCGACGGAGCCGCCGAGCCCCAGATAGCCGCTCCAGCCGCGCGTCGGGTAAGGGCCAGGGCTGATCCACGCAAACCGCGCCTTGGAGTAGATGCGCGCGTCCTCCGCCGCCGCGCTGGCGGGCGGCGTCGTTCCCGCCGCGCTCGTCGCGGGCGGCGCGTCGGCCTCCGCCCGGGCCGGGGCCGGCGCCTTCGTGACGTGCGCCGCCTCGACGACCGCGGCGCGCGGCGCGGCCGCTCCGGAGGACACGCGCGGCGCGTCCGCCTCGGGGGGCGTTCGCAGGGCGTCCGCCTCGAGCGAGGCAGGCGCCGCCTCGGCGGGGCTCTCTTCGGAGCAAGCTGCGGCGCCCCCCGACGCGATCGCGCACGTCAGGGCCGCGAGGAGGAAGGAAGGCGGTGAGCTAGCCATGCAAGCGGGAGAGACTAGTTGCCGAAAGCGGCCGCGGACAAGCGAACGACAGCCGCGCCGCCCGCGGCTGCCAGGGCCAGGGAGCCGCGCTCGCTGCTAGAGCCTGCCGAGCACGGCCACCACGAGCAGGATGACCCCGACGAGCGCCGCCGTGATCATCGCGAACCTCATGAGGCGCGGCTTCAGCCACTTCCACAGGACGAGGCGAACCACCTTCCACAAGAGCACCAGGATCTGCCGGAGGACCTTGCCCACGATGAGAGCGTAGCGCAGACCGGCGGCGCGCGCTGCCAGCAAGGGCGGTAGATTTCGCGCCCAATGAACGAGCCCTGCGACCCTGGCCGCGTCGGACAGGGCCGGACGCGGCGCGCAGCGGCACGCCTGCCGACACGACACCTCCGCCAGCGGCCAGCCCGGCGTGCGGGCGGTCGCAGCGCGCGGTGCCCGGCGTCACGTCAATCGATGTCGACGCTCACCTTCGATGCGTAGCTGCCAGGAGAGGGGAAGGTGATCTCGCGCAGCGCGCCGGCGACACACTCGGCCGCCTCCTCGCCCCGTTCGTCGTCGCTGGACACGCCCACGCTGAGCGGCTTGCCGTCGGTGTCGATGTAGAGCGTGGCCCTGATCTGGCTGGCGCCCGCCTGGCTCCGGCATGACGCGAGCGCCGGCCTCGCCTTCTTGTACGGCGTCCCGAGTTGGTCGGGCGTCCAGGGCACCGGCAGGCGCTCGTCGCTGCTCGGCTCGAAGGTGAAGCTGTTCTCCGCCAGGCCCTCTCCGCCGACCGGCTTCGGCCACCTCGTCGCCTTCAGGACGCTGAGCATGCACGCCTCGGTCTCGCGATCGCCCAGGTTCGAGTCCTTCACGAACGCCCAGCGCGCCGTGCCCTCCTCGGTCACGCGGACCTTGAAGCGGATCTCGCCCCCGAGATAGGGGATCCGCTGGACGCCTTTCTGATAGCAGCGCGAGAGCCGAGGCGACACGCGCTCGAACGCCGCTTGCACCTTCTCCTCGTTCATGCCGCCGATCTCGGAACCCGAGCTCATCTTCGGGCTCGACGTCTCGACAGGCTCGGCGTCGACCATCACCGGCGCCACGGACGTGGGCGCGGCGCCGCCGCAGCCCAGCTGGGCCGCGAACGTCGAGAGAGCAACGACAGTGATGGTACCCCTGAGTAAGCGCTTGAATTTCATGATCGAACGAGGACTCTATACGAGCCGCGTCTTGGGCGAAAAGAGCGCGATGAGGGGAACGCGCGCTGCAGTGCGTGTGAGAGATTCTACGCCAACGCGAACGTCGACGCGCCGCTCCGAACGCGCGCCTGCTCGGACAGGAGGCGTCCGCAACGCACACGGTAGAGGCGTAGCGGTGAAGGTCCGTCCACGAGCGCCTGAGCGCAGAAGATGCGAGGTGGCGCGCCTGAGCGCACCGGCGCGTCGTGCTCTCGGTGCGTATGGCCGTGGATCACGTGAAGGTGATCGTGCTCGTGGAGCAATGCCATGAGCTCTGCGCTGTTGATGAGCCCGTCCAGCCACTGCATCGCTCCGATCGGATGGCGGATCGGCGGGTGGTGCTGGGCGAGCACGAGCGCGTCGCCCGAGCGGCGCGTCTGGGCGGCGAGCGAGGCGATCCACGAGAGCTCGCGGGCCGCGATCGCGCCCGCCGAGCGGGTCACCGGCTGCATCATGGCCGTCGAGACCGCGGCCACGACAGCCCCAGGCAGCGCGACGGCCGTCCCTTGCCCGCTCGTCGCCGCAAAGGGACGGAGGCAGCCCTCCAGCGCGCGCTCCCACGCGCCTTCGGTATACGCGTCGTGGTTGCCAGGCACCAACGTGACGCGGGCCGGGTCCCAGCCGCTCTCCGCCAGCACGGCGGCGAGCACCTCGAACTGGGCAGGAGTCCCGTCTTCCGTGAGGTCGCCGGTGAGCACCAGGTGGTCCGCCCCGCTCCGCCACGCCTCGATGAGCGCGGCCAGCGTGCGACGGCGGCGTTGCGCTGCGTCGATGGGGCGGCCGAAGCTCAGGTAACGAAGCCGCCACCGCTCGGCGCCGCGGCGCCGGTCGTGATCCGCCTCGAGGAGATGGAAGTCCGTGAGGTGTGCGATCGTCGTCATTGACGCGATTTTGAGCCCTGAGCGACGTCGTTCTCGCGACATCGACGCAAGCTCTCAGCGACGCAATCCGTCGCTGCGCGAGGCGCATCGACGCGCGCCTCGCGATCTCAACACGACATTCGCGAGCGCGTCGTGCGCGTGTCGCCGCGACGGGGCCGACGTCCGTCCGGGCCGGGCGGCGCCGCGCTCGCGCCGCTCGACGAGCGATCGTCATTCATGGAGCGGGCGTGGCGCTGCTCGGGACAGGGAGCGCGCCTTCGGCGAGCTGATCGCTCTCCTGGTTGCCCTCGAAGCTGTTGTCCTCCGACACCGATGGCCCCTGCGCGCCCTGCACGACGAGGCCAAACCGGTTGCCGGTGGACTCTGAGCTCGCGAGCGCGCCACGGCTGTCGCTGAAGAGCAAACCTGCGCGCGCGCAGCGCTGCACCTGCACGTAGCTCACCTGCGCCGTCGAGCCCAGGACCACGAGGCCGTCGCCCAGGTCGGGCACCGATTCCGTCTGCCCACCGGCGCTCAGGGCCGAGAACGTGCCGCCCTCGACCCCGAGGATAACCGTGTCCTCCACCGTGCTCGGCGAGGCCAGCAGCAGGCCCGCCACGCGGCTCTCCAGCACGGCCGACCTCTGGACAAGGAGCTGCGCCGCCCCGGCGCTCAGCAGGCCGACGCCGCCCGTGCCGTCGCGCTCCTCCGGCAGCGAGCGCTCGATGAGGCTGTCCGCGATCTCGAGGGTCGCGCCCTGGGACGCAGACACGCCCGCGACGTGGGGCTCCAGGACATACGTGGACGCAAGCGCGGCGCGGCCACCCCGCACGAGCACGCCGGCAGCGCGATCCCGGTGCAGCGGGCTCGCGCGCGTGCCCTCGATGACCACGCCGCTCGCCGAGAGCGTCCCGCCCGATACGAACAGCCCAGCGTCGCCGGCCTGGCGCACGAGGCTCGATGACAGCGAGAGCGCTCCGCCGCGCTGCTCGACGGCGACGCCGAGGCGATCGCTCTCCGAGGCGCCCGCGCCATCGAACAGGTTGCCCGATGCCTCGACCTCCGTGCCGGCGTCCGCGACGACGAGCTGCGCGTCGCACGCGCCTGACAGTACGCTGGAGGCCAGCGACGCGCGCGCGCCCTGGCCCACGGCCAGGCCGCGGGCTTCGGGCGCCGCGTCTGCCGGGGCGGCGATGAGGTTGCGCGCCGCCACCAGCTCCGCACCGGCGCCCGTCACCAGCGCGCCCAGGTGATGGTGGACGAGCGCGTTCGCGTCGAGCCGGAGCGTGCCGTCCTCAAGGTGGACGCCGACATCGTCGCTCGTCACCGACGGCAGCGCCGGAGCCTCCAGCAGGTTTCCCTCCGCGACCACCTCGGCCGCTGCGGAGCTGATCCGCAGGTTGACCGTGCCGCCGACCAGCGCGTTCTCGGTGAGCCGCGCCTCGGCCCCGGAGACGACGAGCACGCTGGTCCAGATCTCGCCCGTTCCATCGTCCGCCCACGACGACTGGACGAGGCTGCGCGACAAATCGAGGCTCGCGCCAGGGAGCGCGACCACGAGCCCATTGCCGCTCTCGCCCGTCACCCGGATGTCGCGCACCGAGACCGCCGCTGCCTGGATCAGCACCCCGATCGAGGCGCTGAGCACGCTCACGCCGCGCACGCCGGCGCGCTCGACGTCATGGATCCAGATCGCGCTGACGTTGCCGCTGGGATCGCTCTGCTCGCCCCGGAGCACCACCCGCGAGGCGCACCGCCCGACGATCTCGATGGGCTTCGTGATCTCGATCGGCTCGTCGTACTCGCCCTCGGCCAGGACGACGCGCCCGTCCGTCTGAACGCCTGCCAGCGCCTCCGCCAGCGTCGTGAACGGCCTCTCCCGCGACCCGTCGCCGTCTCCGCCCTCGTGGCCAGGATCGACGTGGAGATCGCCGGGCGTCTCGGCGATCTCGCCCCACGGCGCCGAGCCGCAGCCGTCCGGGCCGTCGATGGAAACACAGCCCTTCTGCGGGACCGCGAATGTTCCCTCCGGGCATTTGGCCATGGTGGGACGACAGCCACCGCCCTCCACGAACTCGGCCGCACAGCCGGGGATCCCGACTTCAATGCAGCCCTCGTCGTGCTTCGGGATCGTCCCGGGCGAGCACTTCGCGAGCGCGGGACGACAGAAGCCGTCCTCGTCGACGAAGGCGTCGGCGCAGCCCCGAATGCCCACCTGCGCACATCCGCTGGCGCCGCTGATCTGTCCCGGCGCACACCCCGAGCCGCCGGCGCCTTCCCCCGGGAGGTTCGTATACGGCGGCAGGTTGGTGCTCTCGCAGCCGAAGAGCGAGACCGCGCACAGGCTGGAAGCGAGGGAGAAAAGACACCAGAACGCCGAGTGTCCGAGCTTCGCGCGCAACACCCCACCAACCTAGCAGATGCTCCGATGTGCACGCCGGCAATGCGCGCCTCTCTCGCCGTCTCCAGCCGCTCGAGACCGGACATTCACGGGCGTGACCCGGACAGCCGTACGTCGGCTCGCGCCCAGGCGCGCTTGAAGCGCGCGTGTGCGGCGTCTGCTTCCTCTTCCCTGCCCTGTGCGCGGAGGCTGTGCTCGAGCCCGCACAGCGACCAGCCATTCTGCGGGTTCTGGCGCAGGTCCTCCCGGTAAGCCGCCTCCGCGTCGCGCGCGCGACCCGCCTTGAGGAGCACCGCGCCGAGCGTGTGGCGGACCGGCTCGGGCCAGTCCGGCGGCTCGAAATAGCGCAGCCCGTCCTCGATGCGCGCGGCGTCCTCGAGCGCGCGAGCAGCGGCGCCGGTGTCGCCGCGCTCGGACGCGATCTGGCCCTCGACCACGAGCGCGGCGATCTCGAGCAGGTCCTTCGCGCGGTTCCTGCCGATCGTCGCGTCGTCCGGGCTCTCGGACGCTATCGCCCTGAGCACCGCCGCCTCGCGCGCGGCATCGTCATGGCGCCCCGTCGCGGCGAGCGCGCGGCCGCGCGCATAGCGCCATATCCCCGTCGTGTACCGCAGCTCGGGCGGCGGCGCCGGCTCCGCGAGGACGTCGTCCCACCGTCCGAACCGGACCAGCGCGAACAGCAGCGCAGGGCGGAACATCTCGAGCATCGGCATGTGCTGGACGTTGTGGTCGGGCACCGCCGCGGTCAGCTCTCGCGCGGCGCGCACCGCGACGGCGCTGCGCCCCTCCATGCTCGCCGAGACCGAGAGGAAATGGAGGTTGTGAGGGAAGTACATCATCGGATAGATGCCCTCCGGCCGCCGCTCGCGGATGTACCGGCGATCGGCCAGCACCGCTTGCTCGTTCGCGTCAGAGGCGTCCGCGTAGCGACCGACCCGTATGAAGATGTGCGACGGCATGTGAACGAGGTGCCCAGCGCCAGGGGCCAGACCGCCGAGCCGCTCGGCGCTCGGCAATGCCCGTTCCGGCGCTCGCGACGCCTCGACCGCGTGGATGTAATAGTGATTCGCGCCGATGTGCTCGGGATCTCGCCGGAGGATGCCCTCGAGCGTGGAGACGATCTCGTCGGTCTCGGGCTGCGGCTGACCGTCCAGCGTCCAGAGATCCCACGGGCGCAGATCCATGAGCGCCTCGGCGAAGAGGACACCCGCGTCGAGATCGTCGGGGAAGCGATGAGCGAGCTCGCGCATCGCGTTCGCGTAGGCGCGGTCGAGGGCTGCCTGGTCGTGGCCCGGCGTGCGGCCCGACGTTGAAGCGTGGCGCTCCGCCAGCGCGTCGATATACGCGCGCTCGCGCTCGCTCGCGGACGCGGCGAGCGAGCGCGCCTCCTCGACGGCCTCGAAGGCCGCCCGCTCCCGCGCCGCGTCGGCCGGCTGGTTGATGTTGGGGCCGAGCGTGAGCGCGATGCCCCAGCGGGCCATGGCGAGGCCGGGATCGAGGCGGGCGGCCTCCTTGAATGCGCGCCTCGCCTCGTCGTGGTTGAACGCGTAGACGAGCCGCAACCCCTGATCGAAATAACGTTGCGCGAGCTGCGATGACGTCGTCACGGGGTGATGGAGCGCGCCGATGTCCTCGAACAGAGGGACGCGCTCGGCGTCGGGCGCGTCCACGGGCGCAGGGCCGGCCGGCGGCTCCGCTCCGGGCGAGGAGGGGCGTGGCTCCGCGCCGCACGCCGCGACGGCGGCGCAGGCGCAGAGGAGGGGCAGGCTGAAGAGCGCGCGTCGAGCTGTCATGAGCACCTCGCTGGAGCCCGGATCGCCACGGGCTCCGACGGTCCAACATTCCCTCGCGGGATCGCTTTGCCACGGGCTCCGCCCTCCGGCGCGAGCGCCGAGGTCGAGCCGAGCGAGGGCCATGCACGCGCGGTTCCCGCTGCGCGGGAAGGCAGCGCACAGAAGATCCGGGTGTGCCCGGGCTGATCGACGCGCTCGCTCCGTCAGCGCGGTGCTCGATGGACGGATGGCGAGACTTGCGGCAACCTCGGGATATGACGACGTGCAGGGATGAAGCTCTCCGCTGGGTTCACCGCTACGCGATCGGCGGGGCGGCATTCGCCGCGCTTCCGCTCCCGATCTCGACCTCCGCCGGGCTCGTCGCGATCGAGACGCACATGATGACGATGGTCGGCGAGATCTACGGCGAGAACGTGGGATCCGTGGTGACGACCGCCGCCGGCGGGAGCTTCGCGATCCTCGGGCAAGGTTTGAAATTCCTGGCCACCCGGGCGGTCGGCTTCGTCCCCCTGATCGGGCCGGCCATCAAGATGGGCATCGCGGCGCTCACCATCGAGGCGATCGGCCGGGGCGTGGTGGGGCACTTCGAGCGAAAGTACCCGGGCAAGATCTTCGACAAGGCGTGAGCCGACCTGGCGCGCGCGGCGCGCGGTGAGCCGCGCCGCGCGCGATGCGCCGCCTGCCGTGCCTACGAGGCGCGGCGCACGGACGAGGCGCGCTGCGCGCAATGCGCCGACGCGCGGCGCCGCCTGGTGCGCCGCGCGCCGCTATCGAGGTCCGTCAGTTCTCGCAGCCGCTGCAGGCGAGGGGGCAGGTGCCGTTCACCGTCGCCTGACAGTGAAGGTCGGGCGCGTCGGCGCTGTCGCCGTAGTCGCAGCAGATCTCGCCGGTGCCGCAGCATCTCACGCCGCAGCAGAGGCCTTCTTCGCACCCGAAGCCGGGGGCGCACGCATTCGCGCACTCGCCCTGGATGCAGACCTGCGTCTCGGTGCAGGTCGTGCCGCACGACCCGCAATTGTGCGGATCACCGGCCAGGTTGAAGCACTCGGATCCACAGCACGAGAGCCCGGGCTCGCACGTGCACACCGTGCCGCCCTCGCCGCCCATGCCGCCCTCGCCCCCTGTGCTCGTCGTCGCGACGGTGGTGGTCGCTCCGCCTTCCCCGCCCGCGCCCCCGCTGGAGGAGCTCGACGCGGTGACGACATAGGTCGGCAGAATGTTCACGGTGCCCGGGTCAGCTTCACATCCAGCGACGGCGAACAATGCGGCCCACAACAGCAACGCGATCACCCGATGACAGGGCATGAGCACCTCCAAGCCGAAAATCACACTACCACGGAGGGTCGCGGCCACACGAGGGGGGCATGGCACACGGCGCAGCGCCGGCTGAATGCGCTGCGTCGTACGCCGCGTCACGCGCGTCACGACGATGAACGCAGCGGCGCCTGCGACATCAGGGGGTGATGAGCTTGCAGTCCGACAGGAGCCCCGTGTACCAGTCATCGGTCCTGTCGAGCCATGCGCCCTCGCTGGACCAACGGATGCCGGGCCGCTTCATCCTGCCTTCGACGGTGTAGGTGCACTTCACCGCGAACCGTGCGGACGGCAGCTTGCCGTCGGTGAGCGCGGACTCGCTCCAGAGGCCGGCGGCGAGGAATTGGACGCGGTCCGTGGTCGTGTAAGGACGGAGCAGCTTTTTGTCATCCGCATCCCCCTTGGACCAACCCTTGGTGGGCGACTCGAACGCGCAGTGCCGGCCGCTGACCTCGTCGGCCGACCAGCAGGCGAGATCCTTGATGTCGGTGGACACGAGGGTGATCTCGACCTGGGACTTGTCGCCGGGTTTCCACTTGGGGCCGGCGGTGCCGGACGCAGGCTCACGCCCGAAATAGGCGAAGGCCGCGGCGAGGCCGCCGATGATGATGAGGAACAGGATCATGCTCTTGCCGAGCGAGCCGCCCTGCGACTGGGCGGCGGCGCGAGGCCGCGCGCCGGGCTTCTTGCCGGCCGGGCGCCGCGCTGCGCCAGCCTGCTTTGCAGGACGCGAGGCTTTGGCCGGCGCCGCGGCGTCGGCGCGGCCCTCGCCGTCCTCCTCGCTGCGCGTGTCCTGCGCGTCGGCCTCGCCGGGAGGCGCTTCGTCCGTGTCGGGGCGGTCTCTGTCTTCGGAGCTCGTAGCCATCGAGGCGCTTTATGTACCGGAGCGTGCCCGCGACTCAAGCATTCCGTGGACCGAGCGGCAGGGCACGATCGCCCGTTCCAACGAGCAGCCCTTGATGTAGGCTGCGCTCCCGATGACGTTCGATGCCAGAAATCCACGCGCGCGCATCCTCGGCACAGGCCGCTCCCTGCCGCTCGCCGTCCCGACGAGCGAGGCGCAGGCGGGCGCGCCGCCGGCGGACGGCGCGGCGGGCGACCCGGGCGCGAACGACGAGCGGCGCCGCGTCGCGCCCGGCGAGCGGACGAGCGATCTGGCGGCGCGGGCGGCGAAGGCGGCCCTCGAGGCGGCCGGCGTCGGGCCGCGCGACCTCGAGATGATCATCCTCGCCACCTCGAGCGGCGACGCGCCGATGCCGGCGACCGCGGTGTACGTGCAGCAGAAGCTCGGCGCCGAGCACATCCCGTCGTTCGACCTCTCCGCGTCGCTGACGGGCTTCCTCTACGGGCTGTCGGTGGCGAACCAGTTCGTGACGGCGGGGACCATGAAGCACGTGCTCGTCATCGGCGCGGACCTGCTCTCCCGCCGCCTGGATCCGCGGGACAGGGCCTCGGCCCAGCTGTTCGGTGACGGCGCCGGCGCGGTGGTGATCGGGCCGGCGACCGGCGACGGGCGCGGGATCCTGAGCGTCGGCCTGCGCGCCGACGGGAAGAAGGCCGATGTGCTCCAGGTGCCCGGCGGAGGATCCGCGGAGCCGCTCACCGTGGAGCGGCTCGCTGACCGGCGGCAATACCTGCGCGTGAAGCAGCCCGAGCTGCGGCAGGCCGCGGAGGAGCGCCTCGGGGCTCACGCCCTCTCGGCGGTCGCGGCCGCCGGGCTTGCGCCCGCGGACGTCGACTGGGTGATCCCGCACCACGCCGACCCGCACCTCGTCGCCCTCCTCGCCGAGCGCCTCGGGTGCCGGCCTGAGCGCGTCCTCGGCGCGGTCGACGGCGCCAGCGCGGCCGGGACCTGCGCGGGCTCGGTCGCCATGGCGCTCGACGAGGCGCTCCGCGATGGCCGGATCCTGCCCGGGAATCACGTGCTGCTGTGTGCGCTCGGCGGCGGCCTCACGTGGGGCAGCGCCGTGCTCCGCGTCTGAGTCGACGAGGGCCGGGGGTCTCTGGCGGCGCGCGGCCCGGCCGGTACACGGCCCGCGAGGGAGCCCGCGCGCTGCGCTCGCGACAAGGTGACGAGCGCGACGGTGGACTTGTCGCCGTGCGCTCCCCATCGTGCAGGAGAACCCATGAACGACGCTCTTCTCTACAAAGATGCCAAGCAACCCGTGGGAAAGCGGGTGGAAGACCTCCTGAGTCGGATGACCCTGGACGAGAAGGTGGGGCAGCTCATGCAGCTCGACGCCCAGGGAGATCTGGAGGACGCGATCGGGCGGATGAAGGTCGGCAGCCTCCTGCACTGTAACGGGAAGGACGCTGACACGGCGATCCGGCGCGCGCTGGACACCCGCCTTGGTATTCCGGTGCTGATGGCCGACGACGGGATCCATGGTCATTCCTTCTGGGCGGGCGCCACGATCTTCCCCACGCAGCTCGGCATGGCCTGCAGCTGGGATACGGGGCTCCTGGAGCAGGTCGCGCGGGTGACCGCCGCCGAGATGCGGGCCACGGGCCTCAAGTGGACGTTCTCTCCCGTCCTGTGCCTCACACGCGATCTCCGCTGGGGCAGGGTGGGGGAGACCTTCGGCGAGGATCCCTACCTCATCGGGGAGTTCGCCTGCGCGATGATCAAGGGCTATCAGGGCAAGGGCCTGGACGATCCGGACGCGGTGCTGGCCACGGCCAAGCACTACGCGGGGTACTCGGAGACGCTGGGCGGCCGTGACGCCTCGGAGGCGAACATCTCGCGGCGCTACCTGAGCTCGTATTTTCTGCCGCCCTTCGAGCGGGCCGCGCGGAGCGGCTGTATGGCCTTCATGACTGGATATCAGTCCATGGACGGGATCCCGGCCACCGCCAACCGCTGGCTCCTGACGGAGGTCCTCAAGGAGGAGTGGGGGTTCGAGGGGATCCTCGTGACCGACTGGAACAACGTGGGCAATCTCGTGCTCGATCAGAAGGTCTGCAAGGACATGGCCGAGGCGGCCACGGTGGCGGTCCGAAGCGGCAATGACCTGATGATGGCGACACCGCAGTTCTACGAGGGCGCCCTGGAGGCGGTGCGCCGCGGGCTCCTGGCTGAAGCCGAGATCGACGCGGTCGTGCGGCGCGTCCTGTCGCTCAAGTTCTCCCTCGGGCTCTTCGAGGACCCCGGGTACAGCAGCGAGCAGCGCATCCAGGAGATCATCGGGTGTGCGGCCCACCGGGACCTGAACCTGGAGGTCGCGCGGGCGTCTCTCGTGCTGCTCAAGAACGACCGCCTCCTGCCGCTCGCGGAGGCGGCGGCGTCGAGGCCATTGCGGCGGATAGCGGTGATCGGCCCCAACGCAGACGACACAATCGCCCAGCTGGGCGACTGGTCGCTCGGCTCGGGCCAAATGAGCGGCGGCAACGGGCCGCAGCACCCCCGCTCGAGCATCGTCACGATCGTGGATGGGATACGGGAGCTCGCGCCCCCGGGGTGTGAGGTGGTCTATGCCGCGGGCTGCTCGGTCGTCAGCGAGGACGAGTCCGGCATTCCTGCGGCGGTCGAGCTTGCCCGGAGCGCCGACATGGTGGTCCTGGTTCTGGGGGATCGGATCGAGTTCATCGGCGAGGTGAGGAGCACAGCGACCCTCGAGCTCATGGGCGGTCAGAAGGCCCTTTCGGACGCGATCGCCAGGACCGGCGTGCCCACGGTCGTTGTCCTCGTCAACAGCAAGCCGCTGGTCCTGCCGCGCTCGGCGCTCGGCGCGGCGGCGATCCTCGAGGTGTTCAATCCGGGGATGATGGGCGGGCGGGCCGTGGCCGAGGCGGTGTTCGGGACGATCAACCCCTCTGGCAAGCTGACGATCTCGTTCCCCTACCACGTGGGCCAGCAGCCGATATTCTACAACCAGGCCCGCGGTCAGCACGGGAATCGCTACGCCGACCTCACGCAGGAGCCGGCGTTCGCCTTCGGCTTCGGTCTGAGCTACACGCGCTTCACCTACGGCGATCTGAAGGTCCTGACGCCGAGCGTGGAGCGAGGCGGGACGGCGTCGTTCGAGGTGACGATCACCAACGCTGGCGGGCGCGAGGGCGTCGAGATCGCCCAGCTGTACATCGAAGATCTGGTGACGTCGTCGACGTGGGCGCAGAAGGAGCTGAAGGCGTTCCGCCGCGTCAGCCTGGCCGCGGGGGAGGCGCGCAAGGTGCGCTTCGACGTGCCCGTGGCGGAGCTGTCCCTGGTCGACGCGGAGGGGCGCCGCGTGGTGGAGCCGGGGGATTTCCGTGTCCACATCGGCTCGTCGTCCAGGCCCCAGGACCTGCTCAGCGCCGGGTTTGCCGTGGCATAGGGCCGTATCGGCGACGGCCGCCGGCGGTGCGGTGGTGACTCAGGCCGGAAGGTGCCGCACACCTCCGGCCTGAATTCCAATTTTCGCCGGATCGTGTATCACCGTCAACGGGGCGACGAGTGAGGCCTCGGCGCCCGAGGAGGGAAGGACCCATGACGGCGAAGCGGGTGGCGCTGGTGACGGGCGCGAGCACGGGGATCGGCCGGAGCGTGGCGGAGGCGCTCGCGAGGAACGGGTATGTGGCCTTCGCGGGCATGCGCGATCCCAATGGCAGGAACCGAGCGGCGCGCGACGAGGTGGCCGGCCTGGCGACCGCGGGGATCCCCATCGAGGCGGTCGCGCTCGACGTGACGGACGACGCCTCCGTGGCCGCGGCGGTCGCGACGGTCGTGGAGAAGACGGGGAAGATCGATGTGCTCCTGAACAACGCGGGTGGCTGCCTGATGGGGCTGACCGAGTGCGGCAGCATCGAGCTGCTGCAACGGCTCCTCGATACCCACGTCCTCGGGACGCAGCGCGTCTGTCGCGCCGTGCTGCCGCACATGCGCCGGCGAAAGACCGGGGTGCTCGCCTTCACGTCCAGCTGCGCAGGGCGCATCGTCATACCGACCACGACGCTCTACTGCGCGGCCAAGGCCGGGATGGAGATGATCGCCGAGGGCTACAAGCGCGAGCTCGCGTCGTTCGGGATCGACGTCGTGATCCTGGAGCCGGGAATGGTCCAGACGAAGATCTTCGACAACATGTGGCTGGACGACGACACGGCGCGCGTCGCCGAGTACGGGGCGCTCGGCGGCGTGGCGCGTGCCACGCTCGAGACGGCCAAGGCCATGAACGGGCCATCCCCGGAAGAGCTCGCGGGCGTGCTGCTGAGGCTGCTGGAGATGCCCCACGGCCAGCGGCCGCTGCGCACGACGTTCGGCGCGGACGCGGCGCTGGTCGACCCGGTGAACGTCGCCGCGGACGAGGCCACGCGGGCGCTGCACGCCCTGTACGGGGCGTGAGACGATGTCCAGCCGCTCCAGAGCTCACGCTGATCCAAGAGTGAGCTCTCGCTGCCATTGCAACCAATCGTTATGGGCGTCGCCGGTGAGGCGAGTGAGCTAGCGCTGCCCTGGATTCCCCGGCCGTCCGCCGGGTCTCGCTGCCGCTCCTTGGCCCGCGAGGTCCTGCGGCGTGGGCAGGTACTCGAGCGTCACCCAGGTCTCGCTCCCCGCCGCGCGTATCGCCCCGCGGTACAGGTGGTAATCCACGGCCTCGAACGTGGCCGTGACGGCCTCGGCCGCGGCGCCCGGCTCCGGGGCGAACGCGCCGTCGAACCGGAAGCTGCGGTGATCGATCGGGGTCAGCGCCCCCTCGATGCGCCGTGGCTCCCCGAAGCTCGCGAGCCGCCGCCCGCCGTCCCCCGGATCCGTGATCTGGCACGGGAGCCGCGGCTCCTCGCGCTCGCCGTGGTGGAGCCGGCAGAAGAACTCGCCGGGCCGCGCGTGGAAGGGAAGTCGCTCTTCCGTGCTGATCCCCGGCGAGTCCCGGAGCACCGCTGCGGGGGGCCGGGTCGGGGCGCAGCCGATGAGACCGACGACCGCGAGCCCAGCGAAGCACCAGAGAAAAGCGAATTCGGTACGCTCCCGCGGCATCCCGGCTATCGTAGGCGACGCCCGGCCGATGTCGATCCAACACGACCGCAAGCGAATGCGCCACGGTCCCTTCGCGCCGGCGCTCCTCCTGCGCGGCTTGCCCGTCGTTCTCCTCCTCGCGGGGTGCGCCGCGAGTCCGAGCAGCGCCCCTCGCGGGCCGGATCGCGCGGCGATCTCCGGGCGCAAGCCCGCGGAGCAGCGAGGAAACGTGCCTGTGACGGTCACGGCCGACCGCGGCGCCCTGCGCGGCGGCACGGTCTCGCTCGGCGTGCCGTTCCCGCCCGGCGCGCTCCTCGACGCCGCGCATCTCCGCGTCTTCGACGCTGCTGGGGCCGAGGTGAGCCGCCGCGTCGTCTCGCTCGCGACCTGGCCGGCGGACGGCTCGCAGCGCGCCGTGCTGGTGGCGTGGCGCGCCTCGCTGGACGAGGGCGCGTCCGCGACCTTCACGCTGGAGTACGGCGCGCAGGGCCGCGAGGAGTCCGGCGCGCTCGCGCCTACCCCGGACGGCGCCGCGGTCGCCCGGATGCCGCCGTCTTGGTACGCCCGGAGCCGCGTGATCGGCTATCAGCTGCCCGCGACCGAGAACACGGCATTCAAGGTCTGGGAAGAAAAGACCGAGCGCTACCTCGCCGAGATGACGCCCGCCTGGCAGGCCTATGGCATCAGCTGCGGCGCGACGGCCCTTGAGCGGACCTATTATGATGCGCCGCACGCGCTGTTCCAGCGCTTCATCCACCACGGCACCCCCGGCGCGTACCGGCGCGCGCGCGAGGAGTCGACCTGGTACCGCGGGAACGAGCTCCGCTGGTTCGCGGGCGGCGAGGTCGCCCTCTACGCGTGCGCCGATCGATGGGACCCATCGACGCCCATGGCGTGGCAGCACCTGCGCAACATGCTCGGCCAGGGGATGCTCGACGACTACCTGCTCACGGGCGATCCAGCGGCGCTCCGCGCGCTCCGCGGGCTGGGCGAGGCCTACCTGCGGAACCTGCCCGCCCTGATGGCGGGGGACACACCCCACATCCGCGCCACGGAGCGCAACCTCGCGTGGACGCTGATGGGCCTCACCAGCTACTACGCCGCCGAGCCGCGCCCCGACGTGCGCGAGGCGCTCGTCGCGCTGATCGGCACGGCGCTCGACTGGCAGCGCGCGAGCCGGAGCGGCGCCTTCGAGCACGACATCCATGCTCCAGATCCCGGCGAGTGCGGGGAAGGCCCTCACGGGGGCTCGCCGTTCATGACCTCGCTGGTCGTCGACGGCCTGATGGACGCATGGCTGCTCCTCCGCGACCCGCGTATCCCAGAGATCGTGGTCAGGGCCGCGGCGTGGTACCGCGACCACGCGATCAACCGCGACGGCGTCGCCTTCCAGTACCTCTGGGGCTGCAAGGACGTGGCGTACCAGAGCAGCGCGTGGGCGACGCTCAACCTGCTCATCTCCCACGTCTTCGGCGCGGCTTACCTGGTCTCGGGCGACACGTCGTGGCTCGACTTCGGCGACCGCATGGCCCGCCACGGCATCGAGCACCTCTACGCCGGCCGGCCGAAGAACTGGACCCAGGTGACGCGCGGCTTCCTGAAGTACATGGGCTATCGCGCCGAGGGGCGCGCTCCCTGAGCGCGGCGCTCGCCCGCCGTATACGGGCCATCCCGGAGCCTTCGGAGCCCTCCATGCTGAACGTCCTTCTCCGCCTCTCCCCGCTGCGCCCCGCCGTTCGCCTCGAGACCGTCGAGCGGCGCGACTTCACCGAGCCGCGGCTGCGCGAGCTCCACGCCCTCTCGAACGCGCTCATGGCCGAGGACTTCGGGCATTTCTGCGTTCACGCGAGGACCAACGATGTCGTCCACGTCTTCCGCCGCGCCGACACGGGAGCGATCGTCGGCTTCCAGTTCTGGAAGACCGCCCCGCTCGCCTTGCCCCGCAGCCGGGCCATCGTCGGCGGGAAGCTCAGGATCTCGCCCGACTTCCGGACCCGCGGGCTGCACCTCGCCTCCGGCCTCCTGTTCTTGCTCGAGACGAAGCGCCGCGCGCCGCGGACCCGCTTCTATCGGCTCTCGATCGCCAGCCTCTTCGGGTTCGTGTCCATCACCGAGGCGCTCGCGCGCTACGAGCTCTTCGATCCGAAGCGCCGGGGCACCGCGGAGGACGAGGCGGTGCGCGAGGCCTTCTTCAGGCTCGCCAGGGAGAGCAACTACCACGTCGACGACGAGACCGGCCTCGTCCGCGTCAACATCTTCATGACCGAGGAGACGGTGAGCCGGTATCCGCCGCGCTACTTCGAGCGCCCGGCCGCGCGGCGCTACGCCGCAGCCAACCCCGGCTTCCGCACGAACGGCTGCTACGCCGGCTTCTGGTTCCGCTTCACCAGCGAGAACCTCCTCGCCATGACCCGCGCCGTCATGAGGAGGCACTTCCGGCGGGACACCCCCGTGGATCCACCGCCCGGACATCGATAGCGTGCCGCCGTCGCCGCGAGCCTCACCACCGCGGCGATCGCCTCCGGGCAGGCCGCGGCACCGGAGGCGATTCGAGGAGCTCGCCAAAACGTTGAGCAACGACGGGCGCGCAGCGACCTGCCGGCCCTATCGGGCGTCCGCGGCCAGGCTCCTCAGAATCTCGTCCATCTGATTCACGATGAGACTCACGTGCCCCTCGCCTTCGAATTCCTGGAAGCGAGCGCCCCTCAGGACCTTGGCCGCTCGCCTCGCCATCCCGATCGGACTGTTCTGATCCAGGCCTCCGTGCCAGAGCGTGAGCTTCATGTTCTCGATCTCCTCGAGCCCAAAGCCCCACGGAGCCCCGAGAAGCTTCGCGTCCCATGCCACACCCTGACTCCCCATGTGAAAGCTCTCTCGCACGGAGTCCAGGAACCTCCGACGGAAGCCTTCATCGTCTTCGACACATCTCCTGTCCACCCCGGGCCTCTTGCGCATGTCCCGCATGACGAGCTCGTCAAAGACGTGCGGCTTCGCCGAGTTTCGTGCCGCTTTGCCCAGGCTCGCCTCCAGGAGCAACTTGACCGCCGGGGCCATCCGCGACGCGACCCAGAGCAGCATTCGCCCTTCCCAGAGCATACCTCCCGTCCCGAGCGCCACGGGGTACAGCCCGGACACGACGGCAGCCGCGCGCAATCGCGCTCCTGGGAGCGATTTCGCGCAAGCGAGCACATAGGGGGCACCGCCCGATGCGCCGAGCACGCCGAAGCGCTCGACATGGAGGTGGTCTGCAAGGGCGAGCACGTCGCTCGGCCAGTCGAGGAGGGTGCGGGCGGGCTGGAACGTGGACAGGCCGACGCCGGGGCGGTCGGCAGCAATCAGTTGAACGTTCAAGCGAAGGGCGGCGGCGTGCCAGAGCGCTCCCTCCAGGCGGGAGGCCGGAAAGCCATGAAAGTAGAAGACCGTCGTCGTGACAGGGGCCGCGCTGGCGGTGGAGGCGTGCGGGTCGGCTCCAAAGGAGGCGTAGGCAAGCGTTCGGCCATCGGAGAGCGTTAGACTCTGCGGCTCCGGGGAGAAGGAGGGCGCCACCATTTCGTTTTTTTTGTACCAGCTCAATTGTCCACGTCGCAAGTCCCCGTCCCCTGGTTCAACGCGGGAAGTCAGAAAGGACAGGGATCATCCTTCCCGCCATGCCGCCTTCATGTTGAAGGCCAGCCACCACCGCCGTATGCGAAATCGGCCATCCGGTGAGAAAATCCCCGGAGCCTCCTCCGATCTGCCACATCTTGCGCGCAGCCCGGCCACGGCGCCGCGCCACGCTCCGTCTCATGACCGACCTCTCCTCCACCGCCGGCGTCGTGGTTCGCCCTGCGGCGGCGGGCCGCCTGCGCCGGCTCGGCGCCGCCGCGCTATCGCTGCTGGTCGCCACGGCCGTATGGCTCCCGTGCCTCCACCTCTTCTTCCGGAGCGAGCCGGGCGAGCACCCCGCCTCCGGCGCGCTCTCGCCGCGCGGCCAGGCGCTGCTCGCGCATCAGCTCTCGCTCTGGGAGAAGGACAGCGCCGCGCAGGGCGCGACGCTCGCGCGGATGCGGGCCGCGAACGCCGAGTGGGATTTCATGGGGCGGACCTTCCTCGTCCTCGGCCTCGCCAACGCCGCGCTGCGGGATCCGGGCGCCGAGGCGCGCCACCTCGCCGTCATCGACCGGATCGTCGACGAGACCCTCGCGATCGAGCGCGAGCGGGGGATGCTGCACTTCATGATGCCGTACGCCACGCGGCGGCCGTTCGTGCAGCAGCCCGCGCGCAGCCTCTTCGTGGACGGCGAGATCGCGCTCATGCTGGGCGCGCGCGCCCTGGTCGCGCGCCGCGCCGATCACGAGGCCGAGCTCGACGCGCGCGTCGCCGAGATGCGGTCCCGCATGGAGCAAAGCCCGGTGCTGTCGGCCGAGAGCTACCCCGACGAGTGCTGGACCTTCTGCAACACGCTCGCCCTCTCCGCGATGCGCATGGCCGACGCGCTGCACGGCGAGCGCCGCGGCCTCGATCTCGGCCGCCGCTGGCTCGCTGCGGCGCGCGCCCGGCTCCTGGACCCGAAGACGGGGCTGCTCGTGTCGAGCTACACCCACGACGGCAGGATCCTGGACGGCCCCGAGGGATCGTCCCTCTGGCTGGTCGCGCACGCGCTGCTCCTGATCGACCCTGATTTCGCGCGCGATCAGTACGCGCGGGCGCGCCGCGAGCTCGGGGCGGAGCTCCTCGGCTTCGGCTGGGCGCGCGAGTGGCCTCGCTCGTGGGCCGGCCCGGAGGACGTGGACTCGGGCCCGATCGTGCCGGTCGTCGGGGCGAGCGCCGGATCGAGCGGCCTCGCGCTGCTCGGCGCCGCGGCCTTCGGCGACGCGCCGTACCTCGGGGGGCTGCTCACCTCGCTCGACTTCGCGGCGTTCCCGATCCGCGAGGGCGACCGGCTGCGGTACGCCGCAAGCAACCAGGTCGGCGACGCGGCGCTGCTCTACGCGCTGAGCTTCGGCCCGCTCTGGGAGCGGATCGCCGCCGCGGGAGGTGCCCCGTGAGCCGGCAGCTGGCCCTCGGCGCTGCGATGCTCGTTGCGGCCTTCGTTGCCTGCCACATGCTCGGCCTGCGCGAGCATGTCTCCGTGCTGAGCGGCACGCCCCCGCCCGCGGGTGGGGGGGACCCGTTGCTCGGCGTCGCCTACGCGCTGGCGTGGTTCGGCGGCGTGATCTTCGCGCCGATCCTCGCGATCGCGGCGGGCGTGCTCGCGGCCGTCGACCGGCTCGGGTCGCGGCGACCTGCGCCCTCTCGGACAGCTCGGCCGCCGCGCTGAGCGGCTGCCTGCGCCGCCTCGACGGGCTCGCGCTGGGCGCCCTCGCGCGCCCCGCGCTCGCTCCGCGCCCCCTGGCGATGGGCGAGCTGCTTTGCCCGCAGCACGGCGCCAGCAGCCTGCTGCCTGCGAAGCAGACATGCCGCCCGACGTGCGCCCGACGTGCCGACGTGCCGGCGCGCGCGGCGCCGCCCGGAGGGCCCAGCGGGCGCGGGCAGGGCAACGCGGACGCCGGAGCGCGCCATCCCTTCTGCGAACAGGGGGCGAGTGCAGGGTGGAATGAAACGTGCTTTGGCGCGGCTCCCTCGGCACGACAAGACACAGACCTCGTGTCTGCCGATGGAAGGAGCTGATCGTGGATCTCGAACTCACCGGCAAGCGGGCCATCGTCACCGGCGGCAGCCGCGGTATCGGCAAGGCCATCGCGCGGGAGCTGGCGCGCGAGGGCGCCGACGTCGTGATCGCCGCGCGCGGCAAGGACAAGCTCGAGGCGACCGCCGCCGAGCTCTCGGCGGAGACGGGCCGCCGTATCGTCCCGCTGGTGGTCGACACCGGCAACGAGACCTCGGTCAACACGCTCGTCGAGCGCGCCGTCGCCGCGCTGGGCGGCGTGGACATCCTTGTCAACAACGCCGCCGTGCCGGGCGGGATCTCGACCGCCACGCGCCTCGACCAGATCGTCGACGCGCAGGTGATCGAGGACATCAACATCAAGGTCGTGGGCTACCTGCGGACCGCGCGCGCCGTCGCGCCGCACCTCATCGCGAACGGCTGGGGCCGCATCATCAACATCGGCGGGCTCGCCGTGCGCAAGGCCGGCCGCCCGGTCGCCACCCTGCGCAACGTCGGCGTGGCGGCGATCACAAAGAACCTCGCGGACGAGCTCGGCCCGAAGGGGATCAACGTCACCGTCGTGCACCCCGGCGCGACGCGCACCGAGCGCACCCGGCCTGAGCCCGAGAAGGACCTCGCCGCCTCGGTGAGCATCGGCCGGATCGTCGACTCCCGCGAGGTCGCGTGGGTCGTCGCGTTCCTCGCCTCGCCGAGGAGCGTCGCGATCAACGGCGACGCCGTCGTCGCCGGCGGCGGCAGCGTCGGCCCGATCTATTATTGAGCTCTGAACCGACGGGCCCGCGCCACACGCGGGAGCGGAAGGCGACCGCGCCAGCGCGACGCCACGAGCCAACCTAGCCAAAGCACCAACGGAAAATCATGAGCATCCCGACGACCCGACTCGGCCGTACCGGCCTCACCGTTTCTCGACTGTGCCTGGGCACGATGACGTTCGGTTTCCAGACGGACGAGGAGACCTCCCGCACCATCCTGGACAAAGCCGCTGCCGCCGGCGTCAACTTCCTCGACACGGCCGACGTGTATCCGCTGGGCGGCGGTTTGCCGACGGCCGGGCGCACCGAGGAGATCGTGGGCCGCTGGCTCAAGGGCAAGAGAGACCGCTTCATCCTCGCCACCAAGTGCGTCGGCCGCGTCGGCCCGAACGCGTGGGATCAGGGCGCCTCCCGCAAGCACATCCTGGACGCGATCGACGCCTCCCTTCGCCGGCTCGGCACCGACTACGTGGATCTCTATCAGCTGCACTCCGACGACCGTGACACCCCGATCGACGAGACGCTGGAGGCGCTCGACATCGTCGTTCGCTCGGGCAAGGCGCGGTACATCGGCGTATCCAATTACCTGGCATATCGCCTGGCGCGCGCGCTCGGCCGGGCCGACGTGCGCGGGCTCGCGCGGTTCGTGTCCGTGCAGCCGCGTTATGCGCTGCTGTTCCGGGAGATCGAGCGCGAGCTGCTCCCGCTCGCGCAGGAGGAGGGCCTCGGCGTCATCCCGTACAACCCGCTCGCCGGCGGGTTCCTCACGGGCAAGCACCGCCGCGGCGAGCCGACGGCGGGTACCCGCTTCACGCTCGGCGCGGCGGCGTCCATCTACCAGCAGCGCTACTGGAACGAGCGCGCGTTCGCGACCGTCGAGAAGGTCTCGGGCATCGTCGCTGAAGCAGGCCAGTCGCTCACGACCGTCGCCGTGGCGTGGGTGCTCGCCAACCCGGCCATCACGTCGGCCATCATCGGCGCCAGCCGGCCAGACCAGCTGGACGCGACGCTCGCCGCGGCCGAGCTCTCGCTCGATCCGCAGCTCAAGGCCCGGCTCGACGAGGCGACCGCGGAGTTCCGCCACGGCGACTCGCCGCGCTGAGCCGGGGTTGAGGCGCTGCCGCGACGGCAGCGCCGGTCAGCCGCCGAGCGGCGTCTCCAGCGCCTGCCTCCGCGACAGCGTCCGCAGCTTGCTCAGCGCGCTCTCCTCGATCTGCCGGACGCGCTCCCGGCTCACCGAGAACATGCCCCCGATCTCGGCGAGCGTGTGCGGCTGCCCGCCGTCGAGGCCGAACCGGAGCCGCAGCACGTCGCGCTCGCGCGGCGTCAGCGACTCGAGCAGCGCAGAGACCTGCGCGTGCAGGCGGCGGTGGACCAGGAGCTCGTCCGGCGCGGCGCCCTCGCTCGCGAAGAAGTCGCCCTGGCGCGCTCCGTCGTCGTCCCCCACCGGAGCGTCGAGGTACACCGGCGGCAGCGCCATTTCCCGCAGCGTCTGGAGCTTCTCCATCGACAGCCCGCTCCGCTCGGCGACCTCCTCGGGCGCCGCCTCGCGCGCGTGCTCCTGCTCGAGCTCCCGCCGCGCCTGCAGCGCCCGGCGCCGGGTCTCGGCGATGTGGACGGGCACCCGGATGACCTGGCCCTGATAGAGCAGCGCGCGAGAGAGCGCCTGCTTGATCCACCACATCGCATACGTGCTGAACCGATAGCCGCGCCGGTAATCGAACTTCTCCGCCGCGCGGATCAGCCCGAGGTTGCCCTCCTGGATGAGGTCGAGCAGCGGCACGCCGCGGTGCCGGAGCTGTCGGGCCGCCGCGGCGACGAGCCGCAGGTTCGCGCGGACCATCTCGGCCCTCGCCTCCGCCGCCGCCCGGCGGGCGACGCGCATCGCCGAGAGCGTCCCCTCGATCGCCTCGCGCTCCAGCCCGCACGCCGCGGGGATCGCCGTGCCCAGCGCGCGCTCGATCCGCGCCTCCACCAGGGGGCCCAGGCGCACATCGGAGAGCCCGGCCGAGAGCGCGGCGCGCGCTCGCTGCCCGCCCGCCTCCGTCCGCCCGGACTCCGCCAGGGACCGCGCGAGCCCGAGCAGCCGCGCCATCCTCACGGACGTCGCGTCGCTCAGCGCGTCGTCGGCGTCCGCGTTCAGCAGCAGATCGCTCATGTCCACCCGCCCCGCCCGCACATCGTCGGTGAGCGCCGCGAGCGCCCGCAGCGCGACGGGCGACGCGACCCAGGCCTCGATCATCGCGCGCTCCGCCGACTCGATACGACGGCCGAGCTCCACCTCGAGCTCGCGGCTCAGCGGCGCGCTTCCCGAGATCTCCTGGAGATAGACCGCGGCGACGTCCTCGCTCGGCCGCGCCGAGGGCGCAGCCCGCCGGCTGGCGGGCGCCCCCCGCCGCGACGACGGGGGAGGGCGGGTGTCGGCGCCGATCGGCTCGTCGGTCCGCGCCTCGGCGACAGCGCCCGTTCCCTCCATGATCGTCGTCGCCGCCTCGCCCAGAAGGCGCGAGTTCGTGGGACTCTCGTTCATCTCGCCTGCTCCACCATGGTGCCGCGTTGCGCGGTGATCCGCTCGGGCGCTCGCCGGGACACGCGCCCTGAGGGCAACCCCCCAGGATGGACCATGAAGCGACTCCGGTCATGCCGCGACAGAACAAAGGGGCTGCGCGGTCTGCGCGATCCAGCGTGCGATAGCCGCGCTCACTCCAGATCGCCTGTCAGCGCGGTCAGGCGCCGGGGCGGCCCGGTCCGCCTGACCGAGAGGCGCCGGACCTCACAGCAGCACGGCCAGCGGGAGCACGGCGGGGCGCCGCGAGGCCTCGCGCCGGAACACGCGCCGCACGCCTCGGCTGAGCGCGTCCTCCAGCGCCGGCGCCAGCGTGCGCGCCGCGGGCGACAGCGCCGCGAGCGCGTCGCGCGCGCTGTCGAGGGCGGCGGCGTACAGCGGGCCGCCCTCCTCGAAGTGCGCCACGCCGCGCCCCAGGAGATCGGGGCCGCGCAAGATCTCGCCCGTCTTGCGGTCGGCCACCACCAGGACCATCACGAGCCCCTGATCCGAGATCTGCTCGCGCTCGCGGAGCACCAGCTCGGAGACGTCGAGCCCGCCGCGCGCGTCGAGCCACACCCGCCCGCTCTTCACCGTCTCGCCGAGGCACATCCGGCCGTTCTCGATGACCAGCGAGTCGCCGTCCTCGACGACGAAGACCCCTGACGCCGGCACGCCCATCCGGAGCGCCGTGCGCGCGTGGGCCAGCAGCATCCGGTACTCGCCGTGGATGGGGACGAAGTGCTCCGGCCGGACCGCGTCGAGGAGGACCTTCTGCTCCTCGGCCTGCGCGTGGCCGCTCGCATGGATGGGATCGAGGCCGCGATCGAGCACCACGGCGCCGCGCTTCGCCAGGCGGTTGGCGAGCTGGCTGACGGCGATCTCGTTGCCGGGGATCGCGCGGGACGAGAAGATCACCGTGTCGCCCGGATCGACCCGCAGCCGGTGGTGATCGCCCATGGCCATGCGCGCGAGGGCGCTGTTCGGCTCGCCCTGCGCGCCCGAAGCGAGCACGACGAGGCGCTCGGGCGGGAGCGAGGCCGCCGTGGCGTCGTCGACGAGCACGCCGGGCGGGACGTTCAGGATGCCGATCTCCTCGGCGATCCGCGTGTTGGTCGCGAGGCTGCGCCCGGCGAGCACCACCTTGCGGCCGAGCTGGGCGGCGAGGTCGAGGACGCTCTGGACCCGGTGGACGTTGGAGGCGAACAGCGCGACGAGGATGCGCCCCTTCGCCTCGCGAAACCGCCGGGTGAACCCTTCGGCCACCGCGGTCTCGCTGACCGACCAACCGTCGCGCTCCGAGTTGGTGGAGTCGGAGAGGAGGGCCGCCACGCCGGCCCGGCCGTACTCGGCGAAGCGCCCGAGATCGAGCCGCTCGCCGGCCACGGGGGTGAGATCGATCTTGTAATCGCCCGTGTGGATGAGGATCCCCTCGCCGGTCTCGATGGCGTAGCCGACCGCGTCGGGGATGGAGTGGGTCACGCGGAGGGGCTCGGCGCGGAACGGGCCCGCCACGAAGTGCTGTTGCGGCTCGACCTCGCGGAGCGGCACGTCGATGCCGTGTTCGGCGAGGCGCTCGCGCACCAGCCGGAGCGTGAAGCGCGTCCCGTACACGGGGACGGGGAACTCGCGCAGCAGCGACGGCAGCCCGCCGATGTGATCCTCGTGGCCGTGCGTGACCAGCACCGCGTCGACCCCGCCCGCCTCGCGAACGTAGCTGAGGTCGGGGATCGCGACCTCGACGCCGAGCACCTGGTCGTTGGGGAACATGACGCCGCAGTCGACGAGCACGCGGCGGCCTTCCTCCTCGATCAGCATCGCGTTCATCCCGACCTCGCCGAGGCCGCCGAGAGGAATAATCCGGACTCCCATGGGCGCAGCCTAGCATCGCGGATCGCACGAACAGAGGCCTCTGCTGGAGGCGCGGGGCGCGCGGACCTGCCTGCGCGAGGGCGCGGGGGGGCCGAGCTCAAGAGAGCTGGGCCCCGCGCTGCGCAGGAGGCCTGTCCCCCGGTCTGCGGATTGCCTCTGCGCAGAGCGGGAGGTACTCATGGCACAATCCAACGTTTCGCTGGGCGCATACGAGCTGCCGACGACCTACCTGCCGCCGGACGACGTACCGACTGCAGAGCTCGCCTCGCTCGCCCCAAGCGTGCGGGAGGTGCAGCGGACGACGACGATCCCCTCGAGGCCGCTCCTCGGCGCCGCGCCCCTCGCGCGGATCGTCCCCGAGGACGTGCACTCCGTCCTTGATTACTCGAACGGGCTCATCGTCGCGCTGGCCGGCCTCTCCGCGCGGACGAAGGCCGCAAAGATTGCGGGCGTCGCGCTTGGCGCGTCGGTCGTTTTCGTCTCGCTGCTCACCGACTACCGGCTGAGCCTGGCAAAGCGGATACCGATCGAGGCGCACGAGGTCATCGACCATGCCTTCGGCGTGTCGGCGATCGCCGCGCCGTTCGCGCTCGGCTACGCGAAGCGCGATCCGCTCGCCGCGGTCATCCACGTCGCGGCGGGGGCGGCCACGATCCTGGGGTCGCTGCTCACCGATTATCGCGCCGTGAGGGGCGCCGGGCGCCGGCCGAGGCGGGTGTAGCCGCGCGCGCAGCCGGCCAGCACCGGCACCTTCCCATGTGCCGAGTCGCCCCACCCTCGGTCCCACCAACGCTCCCCAATGCCCCACGCGAGCCGCTGTGTCCCGCCCACGGGACTCGCGATGTCCGTGCCAAGGCGCACATCACACACCTGCAGCGCTGATCCTGAGGTTCTCCAGGCACTTGCCGCAGGCGTTCTCCCCATGCAACCATCGAAATCCTATGCGCCAGACCAGGATTGGTGATCTGCCCTTCACACTGGTTGAGCTGATGTACGAAACGGGGGATACCGTCCTCTACCGCGCGCAGCGTGACGCCGACGGCGTCCCCGCGACGATCAAGGTGCTGAAGGGCGAGCACCCCGGCCAGCGGCACGTCGCGCAGCTGCGGCACGAGCTCGAGATATCACGTCACCTCCAGCTCGAGGGCGTCATTCGCGCCGACCGCCTGGAGAAGGTGCCGGGCGGGGCCGCGCTCGTGATGGAGTACTTCGCGGGACTGCCGCTCGACAAGCTCGCCCGCTCGACCCCGCTCGACCTGAAGGCGAAGCTGCGTATCGCGTCGTCGCTGGCCGGGACGCTGGCGGAGGTGCACGGAAAGCAGGTCATCCACAAGGACGTCAAGCCGCAGAACATCCTCGTCCACCGGGAGACGGGTCAGGTGAAGCTGATGGACCTCGGGAGCTCGACGCGGCTCTCGGAGGAGGCGCTGGCGGCGGAGAGCCCGGACCTCGTGGAGGGGACGCTGGCCTACATGTCTCCTGAGCAGACAGGCAGGATGAACCGCGTCATCGACTACCGGACCGATCTCTACTCGCTGGGCGTGACGCTCTACGAGCTCTTCGCGGGGGTGCTCCCGTTCCAGGCGACCGATCCCATGGATCTCATGCACAGCCACATCGCGCGGGTCGCGACGCCGCTCTGCGAGCGGTCGCGGGAGCTCCCGAGAGCGGTGTCGGACATTGTGCAGAAGCTGATGTCCAAGGTCGCCGAGGAGCGGTACCAGAGCGGCACTGGCCTCAAGGCGGATCTCGATGCGTGCCTGTCGGCGCTCGAGGCGGCCGGGCGGATAGAGCCGTTCGAGCTGGGGTCTCGCGACGTATCGAGCGAGCTCAGGCTGCCGCAGAAGCTCTACGGCCGCGATCAGCAGATGGCCGAGCTGCTCGCCGCCTTCGAGCGGGCGCGCGGGGGCAGGTGCGAGCTCCTGCTCATCTCGGGGGGCGCGGGCATCGGGAAATCGGCGCTCGTGAACGAGATCCAGAAGGAGGTCGCGCAGCGGCGCGGGCGCTTCGTCGAGGGGAAATTCGATCAGCTGAGCCGCACCATGCCGCTCGCGCCCGTGGCCGGCGCGCTTCGCCAGCGCGTCCGCCAGCTCTTGACCGAGCCGGCCGAGTCGCTCGGGCACTGGAAGGACAAGCTGCTCCAGGCCGCGGGGAAGAACGCGCGGATCCTGGTGGAGCTCATCCCGGAGCTCGAGCTCGTGCTCGGGCCGCAGCCGCCGGTGCCGGAGCTCGGGCCGAGCGAGTCGCAGAACCGCTTCAACCTCGTATTCCAGGACTTCCTGCGCGCCATCGCCACGGCCGAGCACCCCGTGGTGCTCTTCCTCGACGATCTCCAGTGGGCCGACCCGGCGTCGCTGAAGCTTCTGCAGCTCGTCGTGACCGATCCGGCGGGGGCCTACCTGCTCATCATCGGCGCGTACCGGGATCAGGAGGCGATCGCGGGGCAGCCGCTCACGATCTGGCTCGGGGAGCTGCGGGCGGCGGGCGTCGCGCGGCGCGAGCTGCTGCTCCCGCCGCTCGCGCTCGCCGACGTGCGCCAGCTGCTCGCGGACGCGCTGGGCGCGCGCGCGGAGCAGACAGAGGCGCTCGCCGAGGTGCTCTATGCGATGAGCAAGGGCAACCCCTTCTTCTTGAGCCAGCTGCTCAAGGAGCTGTACGCGGCGGGGCTCGTGTCGTTCGACCCGGGGGCCGGGCGGTGGGCGTGGGACCTCGAGTCCATCCGGCAGCGCTGGGGCACGGTGAACGTGCACGATCTGCTCGTGGACAAGATGCAGCGGCTCTCGCCCGAGACGCAGCGCGTGCTCCAGCTCGCGGCGTGCATCGGTCATCAGTTCGACCTGAAGACGCTGTCGACAGTGCGCGAGCGGCCGCCTGCGGAGGTCGCTGCGGATCTCTGGGAGGCGCTGCGCGAGGGGCTCGTGCTGCCGCTGGACTCCGACTACCGGCTGCTCCACGCGTCCGACGGCGCGCACGCGGAGCAGCCCCTGTCGGTGAGATACCGGTTCCTGCACGATCGCGGGCAGCAGGCGGCCTACAGCCTGATCGAGGACGCGCAGAGGCAGCAGGTCCACCTCCGGATCGGCCGGCTCATGCGGGCGCAGCTCGACGGGGAGCCGCGCGACGAGGACCTGTTCAAGGTCGTGAGCCACGTGAACGTCGGCGCGGCGCTGATCGAGGAGCGGGCGGAGCAGCTGGATCTTGCGCAGCTCAACCTGACCGTCGGGCGGCGGGCCAAGGCGTCCATGGCGCACGCGGTGGCGGCCGAGCACTTGAAGACGGGGCTGTCGCTGCTCGGGCCGCGGGCGTGGGAGGAGGAGTACGAGCTCTGCTTCGCGCTGCACCGGGAGCGGGCGGAGTGCGAGTGGCTGAGCGGCAACGAGGCGCAGGCCGAGGCCCTGATCCGCGAGCTCCTCGAGCACGCGCGCTCGCGCCGGGAGCGCGCGGAGGTCTATAACCTCCGGATCCTCGTGCACACGATGCGCGGGGAGTTCGCGGACGTGCTCCGGGTCGGCCGGGAGGGCGTGGCGCTGTTCGGGATCGAGCTGCCGGAGCCGACGGAGGCCCTCTACGCGGCGTTCGGGGCCGCGCTCGCGGAGATGCCCGGCCACCTCGCGGGGCGCCACATCGAGGAGCTCGTTCACGCGCCGTGGGTCGGCGACGAGGAGCAGCTGGCCGTCCTGCGGCTCCTGGCGGCGATGATCCCGGGGGCGTACACGCTGAACCCGGCGCTTCTCGCGCTCATCGCCGCGACGCAGGTGAACCTCTCGCTCCGGTACGGCAACTCGCCCGCGGCGGCGTGCGCCTATGGCGTTTACTGCCTGCTGCTCGCGGCGGCGATGGGGAGGTACGAGGAGGCGCGGCAGTTCCAGCGCGTCTCGCTCGCGCTCTGCGAGCGGTCCGAGGGGGTGGAGCTGCAGTGCAAGGCGTACCTGGTGTGCGGCGCCCCGTCCCACCTCTTCGAGCCGGTCCGCGCCTCGGTTGCGTGCCTCACGAAGGCGTACCAGGCCGGGCTGAGCTCGGGCGACTTCAGCTTCGGGGCCTACGCCTGCCTGAACGCCGTGACGATCCTGCTGTCCTCGGGCCACGAGCTCGGCGCGCTCCGGGAGGAGCTGGGCGTGTTCCTGCGGTTCCTGCAGCGGACGAAGGATCCGCTCGCCACGCCGGTGCTCGTCGTCGCGCAGCAGATGATCGCGTGCCTGGAGGGCAGGACGAGCGGGCGCAACAGCCTGACCGACGCGTCGTTCGACGAGGGCGCGTTCCTCTCGGGGCTCGTGCCCGCGCAGGAGCTTCCGCGGTGCTGGTACTTCGTGAACATGCTCGTGCTCGCGGTGCTGTACGGCGATCACGCGGGCGCGCTGCTGATGGCGGCGCGGGCGGAGAAGCACAGCGCGAGCGCGATGGGCCTGTTCGCGGCGAACGACATCCCCTTCTACGTGAGCCTCTCGCTGCTCGCGCTGTGCGCGGCGGTGACCGAGGAGGAGCGGGAGCGGCACCTCGCCTCGGCGGCGGAGCACCGGGCGAAGATCGCAGGCTGGGCGCAGCACGCCCCGGAGAACTACGCGCACAAGGAGCGGCTCATCGGGGCGGAGATGGCGCGCGTCCTCGGGAAGGATGCGGAGGCGGCGGAGCTCTACGATCAGGCCATCGAGGGGGCGCGGCAGGCCGGGTTCACGCACCAGGAGGCGCTCGCGAACGAGCTGTGCGCGCGGTTCTACCTGCAGCGGGGGCGCGAGAGGATCGCGCGGTGGTACATGGTCGACGCCTACAGGGCGTACGCGCGGTGGGGCGCGACGGCCAAGGCGGAGCACCTCGCGAAGCAGCACGAGCCGCTGCTCGACGCGGCGTCCCTCGGCGGAGCGCAGCAGCCCAGGGGCGTCGGCACGACGGTCACGCGCAGGGGGAGCGCCGAGTCGTTCGACGTCGCGACCGTGGTCAAGGCCATGCAGGCGGTCGCGAGCGAGACGGTGCTCGACCGGCTCCTCGAGCGGCTGATGCGGAGCCTGGTCGCGAACGCGGGGGCGCAGCGTGGCGCGCTGATCCTGGAGCGCGACGGGAAGCTCACGATCGTGGCCTCCATGCGCGTCGACCCCGACGCGGTGCAGACGGGGCTGTCGATCCCGGCGCTCGAGAGCAAGGAGCTCGCGACGAGCGTGGTCCAGCTGGTCGCGAGGACGCGGGAGCCCGTGGTGCTGAACGACGCCCGGCAGGACGGCCGCTTCGCGGCCGATCCGTACGTCGTGGAGCGGAGGCCGCGCTCGATCCTGTGCCTTGCGATGGCGCACCAGGGGCGCTCGGCGGGGCTCCTGTACCTGGAGAACAACGTGGCCCCGAGGGCGTTCACGCCGGGGCGGGTCGAGATCTGCGGGCTCCTGGCCTCGCAGGCGGCCATCGCGCTGGAGAACGCGCTGCTCATCGCGAGCATCCGCGCGGGCACCGAGGCGCTTCAGCGCTCGAATGAGCAGCTGCAGCGGGAGCTCGAGCTGCGCGAGGCGTCCGAGGCGGAGCGGGAGCTCTTGCAGCAGGAGATGCTGCGCCGGCAGACGCCGCTCATCCCCATCACGGACGACGTGCTGGTGATGCCGATCGTCGGCGCGATGGATGGCGAGCGCGCCCAGCGGGTGCTGGAGACGGCGCTGGAAGGGTTCCAGTCGAGGCAAGCCAAGGTGGTGATCCTGGACATCACCGGCGTGGCGCGGGTCGACGCCGCGGTGGCGGAGGCGCTGATCAAGACGGCCAAGGCGCTGCAGCTGCTCGGGGCCAAGACGGTGCTCTCCGGGGTCCGGCCGGAGGTGGCCCGGGCGCTGGTGGAGCAGAACGTCTTCCTCGGATCGGTCGTGACGATGGGGACGCTGCAGAGCAGCATCGCGTATGCGCTGGGGCCGCGCGGCCTGCCGGGGTCGGTCGCGCGGCGGGCAAGGGCGACGCCGCCGGCCTGACGCGCGCAGCAGCGGGGGAGATGGCCAGCGGGCGGACCTGCCCGCTCTCGAGGGCGGTGAACGACGGCGCGCTTGAGAGCGATGCTGCCATCAGGGATGCTGACGAGAGCGCCCAACGTCGCCGACCGTGAGCGGCGCAGTCGATTCACGGGTGCTTCCATGCTGTCGAGTGACCCCCAGCCACGCGACGACGAGCCCGGACTGGAAGGTAAGAAGAAAAGATTATTCACGTGCGCATCGAGGCGTGATGCGATTTTGCCAGGTGGTCGGGGCGCCGAGGATCGGGACGGACGGTGCCGAGGAATACGAATGCCAGGCGCCGTCGTTGGCACGGGCGACCGATGAAGCACCGACCATCAACCCTCCTCCTGGCCGCGCTCCTCGCCGCGGCTTGCTCGCGCCCTTCCAGAGAGACACCAGCCGTCGAGCGCAGCGCCGAAGTCGCCGGGACGGCGGCGCCGGCTCCGCCAGCCTCTCCGCCGCCGCAGAAGCTCCAGGCCGTCACCCGGGTCGGCAGCGCGCTCGCGCGCGCGCCGCAGGATGACGCGCTCTATCTGGCCGACGAGGACCACGCCGTCCTCCGGCGCATCCCGCTTCCCGTCGACGTGAGCACGCCGCCTGTCGAGATCGCCATGCCGGGGCGGCCGGCGCAGGTCCTCGCGCTCGCGGACCGCGTGCTCGTCACGATCCGCGATCCCGGGCTCCTCCTTATCTTGCGGCCCGATCCAGCGGCGGGGCTCGTGGAAGCGGCCCGCGTGCCCCTGCCGGCCGACGCCTGGGGGCTCGCGATCACGCCGGATGAGCGCACGGCGCTCGTCACCAGCGCATGGGCGGGCAAGGTCTCTGCGGTGGACCTCGCGACCGCGACCGCGACATGGTCCATCGATGTCCCGCGCGAGCCCCGCGGCGTCGTGATCCGCGAGGACGGCGCGGCTGCGTACGTCACGCACCTCACGTCCGCCGCGCTCACCCGGATCGCGCTGCGTGGCGCTCCCGAGGCCAGGCCGTTGGCCCTCCCGCCGTCGCCTTTCCGGGCTCCTCATGGCAAGTCGCTCTCCGCGTCGCTCGGCTACGCGGCCGCGCTCTCGCCGGATGGCCGCCGCCTCTTCGTCGCACGCCACGCGCTCGGCGCGCTCGGCGAGCAGGCGTGGTTCGGCGCCTCCACGGTCGATGTCCTCATGACGAGCGACGATGCGCCCCTCGCGCCCCGGCGCCGCCAGGGCACGCCGCTCTGGCGGGCGGGCGGCCTCGACGATGCGCCGTTCGACGACGCGGAGCTGGAGCTCCCCAACACGTCGCTCGCTCCGTTCGTCCAGCCGCGCGCGCTCGTGTACCGGAAGAGCACCCGCACCCTGCTCGTCGCCAGCGAGGGCACCGACGCCCTGGTGGAGCTCGACGCGCTCGCGGTCGATCCGGCGCTCCGGCCGCTCCGCACCTACGATCTCGGCCGCCATGCAGGGCCCGACATCTACGTGGCGACCCTGTGCGGCGCGCCCAGCGGTGTCGCGCTGTCCGCGGACGAGTCCATGGCGTGGGTGTACTGCCGTTCGACGGACGCCCTCGCGATCGTTCGCCTCGACGAGCACCGCGACGACGCTCCGTTCGAGCTGAGCCCCGTGCCGTACATCGCGCTGGCCGCCGCGCCGGTCCCGCAGCAGGCCGCCCTCGGCCGGAAGCTCTTCTACAACGCGGTCGACTGGGGCACGAGCGGCGGCCTCGGGTGCGCTGGCTGCCATCCGGACGGGCGCGACGACGGCCATGTGTGGCACGAGGCTCACGTGATGGACATCGGCGGCGAGAGCGTCAATTTCCTCGGATCCGCCGAGAACCAGCCGGTCGACGTGGAGCCGCGCGGCGGCTTGCCTCGGCAGACTCCCATGCTCGCGGGCCGCTTGGCGACGGAGGGGCCTTATGGCTGGAACGCCCAGAGTGAGAACCTGGCGGAGCGCCTCCGCGAGGGGTTCGGACTTCACCGGTGGGGGCCCGGTGGCCTTGGCACAGGTGAGCTCGCCCTGAGGGCGCGCTACCTGGCCGCGTTCCTGCGCGCGGGCCTCGTGCCGCCGCCCAGGGAGGCGCGGAAGCTCACGCCGCAGGAGGAGCACGGCCGCGCCCTCTTCATGAGCGACACGGCGCAGTGCGCTCGCTGCCACGTGCCCGAGACGGAGCACTCCGACCGCATGGGCTACCCGATGCCCGGGTTCGCGGCGCGGCCCGGGTTCGCAGAGGAGAAGGCGGGCCAGGTGTTCAAGACGCCCTCGCTGCGCTTCGTCGGCGGGACGGCGCCCTACTACCACGATGGATCCGCGAGGACGCTCGAAGAGCTCATCGACGCCAACCAGGACCGGATGGGTCGCACCAGCCACATGTCGAGGAATGACAAGGCGGCGCTCGCCGCCTTCTTGAGGACGTTATGAAGAAGAGAGCGGTGATCGGGATGGTCCTGCTCGGCGCGCTCGCGCCGGCGCAGGCCGCGGAGTCGGTGCTCGCCCCGGCGGGAGGCGCGGCGGCCGCGCCGCAGGCGGGAGCCGCGGGAGACCCGGCGGACGCGGGAGGAGGCGCGGAAGCGCCGCAGAAGCGCGCGCTCGAGGCGACGCCGCTGCCGCCCGAGCGGACGGCGCGGCCTGCAGCGGCCGAGTGGGATGCCGCGGAGCAGGTGTCGCTCGCGCGCGTCGCGAGGGGCGGCGCGTGCAAGGCGCGCCGGCAGCGCGAGTGGCTGCGGATCGACTGCAGCGTTCCGTCGCTGGTCGCCGTGAGGTCGCTCGGCGCCGGGGCCGGAGGCGAGTCTGTCTCGGTCGGCGAGCACAGGACCGACGAGGACGGCCCTTTTCCGTCGAGCGTATCGGTGATTTTCCCGGTCCGGATCGGCGACAGGAGGGTCATCGAGATCCTCTCGATCGAGGAAGGATACCGCTTCCAGACCGGGCTTTTGACGAGCGTCATGATCTCCGAGCAATGGCTCGAAGGCGACGCCGGGCCGCTCGTCAGCGCGCTCTGAACACACGCCGGCGCGACCGTCGACGCGCCGGCCCTGCGAGGCGCCACGCGCCCGGGCGACATCCACACAAATTCGGAGGCATCCCGCGCTCCAAGTCGGGAAGCCGCGAGCGAGCGGGCGCGCTCTGCATCGAGATCCCGTTCGCGAAATGTTGCCGTGCTCACCGTGCGACGCCGCATCGTGTGCGCCTGCCACCTGCTACCCGCACTCACGCGTGGCGCGTGGCGCGTGACGAGATCGACCCGCGCGGTTTGCGAGAAGGGATTGGATCCTGCGCGACTACGTCGTAGGGTGGAGAGCTCGCATCAACCATCGCACCGGCCGTCGGCTGCAGCATCCAGAGGCACGATCCGGCGGTCGTCGCGCGCGCCGATCGAGAGATGGAGAAGAGATGAGCTGCTTGAGCGTGGATCCTGTCGTCACCGACAGCTTCGGGATCGAGCCGGCCTTGAGGGACGACACCCTCAGCGTCAAGCTCACCGGCACGGGGGACATGGCGGCATCTCCGCCGCTCAGCAGGTACGTCAAGGCGCTGGAGGGCGAGGTGATGCGCCTCTCGGTGAGCACCGTCGAGTTCGACGTGCGCGAGCTGCGCTTCATGAGCTCGAGCTGTCTCAAGGCGTTCGTCGGCTTCATCTGCGGCCTGATGGGCCATGGTCTCAAATGCAAGATACGGTTCGTCACGGACGCGCAGCGGACATGGCAGCGTCGGAGCCTGAAGCCCCTGGATCGCATGTGCCCGGAGCTGGTCTCGATCGCGGACGCATGATCGAGAGCCCGAGGCCATGACGAGGAAGCGTCGGACGCTCGCGTTTCTTATCGACAATGTCGTTGGCGACTACCAGTCCGAGCTGCGCGCCGGGATCGAGCGCGGCGCCGCAGCGCACGACGTCAACCTGCTGACGGCGTTCAGCGACCCAGCCATGGCTCGCCGGCCCGAGGTGGCCGACCGGGGCACCTTCTATCACCTCATCGGCCCTGAGACCGCCGACGGCGTCATCGTCGCCTCGTCGACGCTCTCCCCTTACGGCGGCATGGAGGTCATGCGATCGTTCTGCCGGTCCTTCGCGCCGCTGCCGGTGTGCAGCATCGGGACCGCGATCGACGGTGTGCCGAGCCTGATGGTCGACAATGCCCTCGGGAGCGAGATCTCGGTCGGGCACATGGCCGATGAGCATGGGTGCCGGCGCATCGCGTACATCGGCGGACCGATCAGCAGCGAGGAGGCCACGCTGCGTGTCGGCGGTTACCGGAGGGCGCTTGCGGCGCGGGCGATCCCTTACGACGAGCGCCTCCTCGTGTTCGGTGGGTTCACGATCCCTACGGGGCGCGCGGCGATGCGCGAGCTCCTGGCTCGCGGGGTGGCGTTCGACGCCGTGGTGGCGGCCAACGACAGGATGGCGCTCGCGGCGATCGAGGTCCTCAAGGCCGAGGGACGCCGCATCCCGGAAGACGTCCTCGTGTGCGGGTTCGATGATGTCGGCATCGCTCGCTTCACGAAGCCGTCGTTGACGACGGTGCGCCAGCCGATCGAGCGGCTCGGGGGGATGGCCGTGAGCACGGTCCTCCGCATGATCGACGGCGAGGCTGTCGAGGCGCTGCAGCTCGCGCGTGTGGAGCTCACGCAGCGCGAGTCCTGCGGCTGCGGGCACCGCGCGGGCGACACGTTCCTTCAGCCGGTCCCCTCGGTGCGCGGCTTCCCGCGCCCCATCGCGGATCAGCGGGCGTCGCTGGAGCGCGCGCTCGCGAGCAGCGTAGCGATCCCGAGGGGCGCCCTCGACGGCTGGGCGGGCGACCTGCTCGCCGCGATGGAGGCGGAGCTCGCGGGCGACGATGGGTGCTTCCTGCGCGCGCTCCAGGCGCTCCTCGACGGGGCGAGGCGCGAGGGCGTGCTCCTCGAGGAGTTCCAGGCGGTGATATCGCTCTTGCGCTCGCGGGTACAGGGGTCGCCCGTGGGCGGCGACGCGGCGCTGGAGCAGCTCTGGCACGCCGCGCGCATCCTGATCGGGAGCGAGTGCGTGCACGTCGAGGGGGAGCAGCGGCTGAACGTCGAGCTCGCCGCGCTCGATGTCACCTACGGCGCGCGGGGCTTCTCCGCGTGCTTGAGCCTGCCCGTGCTCAAGGGGTTGCTGGCGTCGGAGCTGCCGAGGATGCGGTTCTCGGACGTCGCCGTGTCGCTGTACGACGACGCTCAGCACGCCACCATGAAGCCGCTGTTCGTGATGGAGGACGGCCGCGAGGTGGAGGTGCCGGCCGTGAGCTTCCCGGCGCACCTCCTGGCGCCCCCGGGGTTCCTGGACGCCGACGAGCGCATCAGCAGGATCGTGCTCCCGGTTGCGTTCGGCGACGAGGAGCGGTTCGGCGTCGCGGTGCTCGACCACCGCGCCAGCGGGATGACGTACGAGGTGCTGCGCCTCCAGCTCGGCTCCGCGGTCAAGGCCGCGGCGCTGCACCGGCAGGTCGTCCGGGAGGTGGAGCTGCGCGAGCGGCTGGAGCAGGAGAGGGTCCGTCAGGAGAGCCAGGTCGCGGCGCGCATCCAGACCACGCTGGTGCCGAAGCAGCTCTCGATCGAGGGGCTCGACCTCTGCGCGGTCATGAAGCCGGCAGCCGAGGTCGGCGGTGATTACTACGATGTGATCCCGGCGAACGGGGGCGGGTGGCTGGGGATCGGCGACGTCGCGGGGCACGGGCTCGCGGCGGGCCTCATCATGCTGATGATCCAGAGCATGGTATCGGCGCTGACGTGCAACGACCCGGCCGCGAGCCCGGCGAAGGTCGTCACGGCGCTCAACAAGGCAATCTACAAGAACGTCCGCGATCGTCTGGAGCGCGACGAGCACGCGACGCTCCTCTTGCTTCGGTACGAGCGCAATGGGCGCGTGACGTTCGCGGGCGCGCACGACGACCTGATCGTGTGCTCGGCGCGGACGCGGCGCTGCGGGGCCATTCCGAGCTCAGGCGTCTGGATCGGCGCGCTGCCCGAGATCGGCGCGCTGACGCGGGATGCCGAGCTCTACCTTGGGGATGGAGATGTGCTCGTGCTCTATAGCGATGGCGTGACCGAGGCGCGGAATGCCCATCACGAGCAGTTCGGGCTGGAGCGGCTCTGTGCCGTCATCGAGGCTGTCCAGACCGAGCCTGTCGGCGTGATCCGCGACCTGATCCTCGAGGAGGTCGAGGGGTGGTGCCCGAGCCCGGACGACGACATCACGATCGTCGTGGCGAGGTATCGCGCGCCCGACTAGCTGCGGCGGGGCGGCGCTCGCCCTGGCCGGGCTCGCTCCTCGTGGTGGACCCATCGCGTCGCGGAGGAGCTCCTCGCTGCGTGGGGCACCGCTGTTGCTTCTGCTGCCGAGAGGGCGAAGGAGAAGGCCCCGCGCAGTTACCGCGAGCGCCCTGGTTTCTGGGGCCTTGCCGCCTTCTGTGCTCGCGGTCCACGGTCCGGCGCGCGCGAGCGCGCCTTGGCAGGGGATCGGCGCGTCGCGCTGGCCGGCCTCGGCGCGAGCACCTCGCTCATGGACGCCGCCGTCGCCGCGCGGGCGATCCATCGGTCGAGCTCCGCAGGAGCCGTGCAGGCATCGATGTGAGCCCGCTCCTCCGCCGTCAGTGACAGGCCGCGCGCTTCGAGCACCGCGAGCAGGGCCTCCTGCTTGCCTTCGATCCTGCCCTCGATCTTGCCTTCGATCTTGCCCTCGGCGCGACCACGCTTCTCGAAGAAGAGCCGGAAACGTCGAGACGCCGGGGTTTCAGGGACTTTGCTTGGATCCATGGCCATCTCCCTGAGCGCGGCCAGCGTGGCGTCGCTCAGCACCGCGAGGATCGCACGCGCCTGCGCGTCCCGCAACGGCTCGTCGGCGAGGTGCTTTTCGGTCAGCTCCAGAAGGGAGCAAGGTTGGCGAGCCGCCATGTCGCGAATCCAATCCTCGGTCAAAGAGGACGGTCGCTCCGACCGACGATGCGGAAGAGACCATTTCTTGCTGCTCATGACGAAATAGCCAGGGCGCGTCTAATGAGGTGCGGCGGGCGCCGAGGGCTACCCGCACAGGAGCTGCGGACGAATGCCCTGGTCCCTTGCAAAGACCTCGCTGGCGCGCTGGGCACCTGCCGGTGATCCTCTCGATTCCGGCGACTCCCTCTGGCGGCCGCCACCCTCTCCGCCGCGTTCGCCACCCCTCCCGCCGTGAAATTCCCTGAGTTCGCCGCCCTCTCCGCCTGGCACGCCTTTCGCGAAAGGGCTCGGGCATGCAGGCCACGGCGCTCACGTTCTCTCTGCTCGGGCTCGACGCGCACCCCATCCGGGTGGAGGTCGACTCGGGCCGCGGTCCGTCGTTCTTCCAGATGGTGGGCCTCGCCGAGGCGAGCGTCCGCGAGAGCCGCGTGCGCGTCCGTGCCGCGCTCCAGCAACTGGGCGTCGAGCTTGACGAATATGTGATCACCGTGAACCTCGCCCCGGCAGACCTCAAGAAGAGCGGCGGCGCGTACGACCTCGCCATCGCGATCGCCGCGCTGGCGGCGCTCGGCAAGGTGCCCGCCGAGGGGCTCGACCGGATTGGCCTGCTCGGCGAGCTCTCGTTGAGCGGCGCGGTGCGCCCCGTGCGCGGCGTCCTGCCCGCGCTGCGCGGCGCGGCGGCGCAGGGGGTCACACGCGCGATCGTGCCCCAGGGCAACGCGCGCGAAGCGGCGAGCGTGGCTGGTATCGACGTCCTCATCGCGGAGCACCTCGGCCAGGTCGTCGCGCACCTCCGCGGCAACAAGCCCCTTCCGGGCGCGGGGGCCATGGCCGCGATCGACGCAGAGCCGAGCGCTGCAGCGGCGGATCTCGCAGAGGTCCGCGGCCAGCACGGGGCGCGCCGCGCCCTCGAGATTGCCGCTTCCGGGGGACATAACCTGATCATGATGGGTCCGCCAGGCAGCGGAAAGACCATGATCGCTCGTCGCCTGCCGACGGTTTTGCCGCCGATGTCCTACGACGAGGCGCTCGATATCACCGCGATCCACTCCGTCGCCGGGCTGCTCTCCCCGGACAGGGGTCTCGTCGCGATTCGCCCGTTCCGCGCCCCGCATCATACCGTGAGCGCCGCGGGCCTCGTCGGCGGCGGGGATCCCATCCGCCCCGGCGAGGTCTCCCTGGCCCACCATGGGTGCCTGTTCCTCGACGAGCTGCTCGAGTTCCGCCGAGGCGTCCTCGAGGCGCTCCGCGAGCCGCTCGAAGAGGGCACGGTCGCCCTTTGCCGCGCCCGCGCCCGCGTGGTGTTCCCGGCGCGTCCGATCCTGGTGGCCGCCATCAACCCCTGTCCGTGCGGCTTCCATGGCGACCGCGGCAATCGCTGCGCCTGCTCCCTCGATCGCGTCCGCGCCTACCGCGCGCGGCTGAGCGGGCCGCTGCTCGATCGCATCGATCTTCACATCTCTTTGCCGCCCGTCGATGTCGCTCACCTGTGCGCGCCGCTCGCCGACGGCCGGTCGCCGCTCGACGCGCCCGAGAGCTCCGCGGCGGTGCGGGCGCGCGTGGTCGAGGCCCGGGCCGCGCAGCGCGCGCGCTTCGAGGCGGGGGAGGTCGCAGCGACGCACAACGCCGAGCTCGGTCCGCGCGATCTCGCGCGCGTCGCCATGCCAGACGCGACCGGCGCGCGCGTGCTCGCGTCGGCCGTGGAGCGGCTCGGCCTGTCGGCGCGGGCGTACACCAAAGTGCTGCGGGTCGCCCGCACGCTCGCTGACATGGACAGCAGCTCTGCAGTGCGGGCAGCGCACGTGGCCGAGGCGATCGGCGCGCGGCTGTTCGACCGCGAGGCCGCATGCGGGCCGGCGCCCGCCACCACCGCCGCGGGCGCCTGAGCTCGCCGCAGGGCCAAGGACCACCGCGCCTGCAGCGATGCCGGCGCGATCGCGGCCGCCCCGACGGCCGCGCTGGATCGTCTGTCCGCGCGCTCGGGGGCGCGCACGTTCAACACGCAACAGCCAACACGCAACAAGCAACGAACGCACGTCGAAAAGGAGAGACCGAGATGATGACCGAGATCGCTGAGAAGCTCCGCACCGTGAAGACCGTCGTCGGCACCATCGAGAAGCAGTTCGGGAAGGGGGCGATCATGTCATTGAACGACGAGAACGAGACCCGGGACATCGGCCTGATCCGGACCGGATCGCTGTCGCTCGACGCGGCGCTCGGGATCGGGGGATACCCGCGCGGGCGCATCGTGGAGATCTATGGCCCCGAGTCGTCGGGGAAGACGACGCTCACGCTGCACGCGATGCGGGAGGCGCAGCGCGCGGGCGGCGTCGCCGCGTTCATCGACGCCGAGCACGCGTTCGACGTCACGTACGCGCGCTCGGTCGGCGTCGACATCGACAGGCTGCTCGTCTCGCAGCCGGACAACGGCGAGCAGGCGCTCGAGATCGTCGAGATGCTCGCGCGCTCGAGCGCCGTCGACGTGATCGTCGTCGACTCGGTGGCTGCGCTCACGCCCAAGGCCGAGATCGAGGGGGACATGGGCGATTCGCACATGGGCCTCCAGGCGCGGCTGATGAGCCAGGCGCTGCGGAAGCTCACGGGCATATGTCACCGCACCGACACCACGCTCATCTTCATCAACCAGCTCCGGCAGAAGATCGGCGTCGTCTTCGGCAATCCCGAGGTGACGACCGGCGGCAATGCGCTCAAGTTCTACGCGAGCGTGCGGCTCGACGTGCGCCGGGTGGGGCCGGTGAAGGTGAGCGACGAGGCCATCGGCAGCAGGACGCGCGTCAAGGTGGTCAAGAACAAGATGGCTCCTCCGTTCCGCGAAGCCGAGTTCGACATACGGTGGGGAGCGGGCATCGACGGCGCGGCGGATCTCATCGACTTCGCCTGCCAGCTCGGGGTCGTGGAGAAGAGCGGCGCGCACCTGTCGTTCGCGGGCGAGCACATCGGGCAGGGGAGGGAGCGCGCCCGCGAGGCGCTCCTGGGCAAGCCGACGCTCGCCACGTCGCTCCGCGCCGCCGTCGACGCGGCAGCGCCGGCGCGACCCGGTAGCACCGCGGCGATGGACTCCTGAGCTCGAAGCGGCCGGCGCGCCCGGCGGCTCGCCGCCGCCGGCGCGGCGGCTCTCGCTGCGCGACGACGCCGCGCCTCGTGAGAGGCGCAGCGCGTCGAACGCCGGCGGCTGGTGAGCGACGACAGAGACGACACGGACACGAGAACGACAGCAGACGACAACACATCAACGGACTGGAGCATGTCATGAACGAAGGACTGAACAAGGTGATCCTCATGGGCAATCTCGGCGCGGATCCGGAGCTGCGCTACACGGGCAACGGCACCCCGGTGCTTCACCTGCGCATGGCGACGAACGAGTCGTTCGTGGACAAGAACAAGGAGCCCAAGGAACGCACCGAGTGGCACAGCATCGTGTTCTGGGGGCCGCGCGCCGAGGCGCTGGCCAAGGTGCTGACGAAGGGGGACGGCGTGCTCATCGAGGGCGGGCTGCGCACGTCGAGCTACGAGAAGGACGGGATCAAGCGCTACCGCACCGAGGTGATCGCGCGGGATCTCCGCTTCGCGGGGCGGCGGTCCCTCATGGCGGAGCCCGTGCAGGGTCTGGAGGACGACGGCGAGCCGACGCAGCCCGGGACGAGCGTGCCGACCACGGCGCGGCTCGGGAAGAACGGCGCGCGAGGGCGGCCCCCGGAGGTGCCTGCGCTGGATGATATGCCGTACTGAGGCGGTCCGTCCGGACGGGCGGGGGCGAGGCGGCTTGTTTCGAGCCGCCTCGCGGCGTTCCCAGTGTGCCTCGTCTCACCCGGTTGGCGACATTCCCTTCCTGCGGTCGCCATTGCGGCCCCATCGAGGCCCAGTGCTCATCGATTGGCGTGTTGCTGGATTCCGCTGAGGCCAGTTTCCAGGGCGATATGTCGCGACGCCGCCCTCCGCGGGCCCTGGCGCGCAGCGTCAGCCGCACGATGCGGCACGATGAGCTCGATGACTGATTCGATGACTCCAGGTCACCATCATGCGGTGGACAGTATCCGGCAGTGCCGTCTGAAGAGCTCTCGTCTCCTACATGCGCACAGAAAAATGATTGAATGGATGGAGAATGTGATCGAAGTGTGTTGACGAATGCCGTGTGTTGGAAGTAAACACTGGATGCTAGGCTCGACGCGACCAGGTGCGATTCTCTGGCTGTACACGATCGACCTCCTCAACCGAATCTGCTCGGCCTGCGGAACGGCAACGTGGTAACCGTCAACCGAGGTACTTCATGCTCAGCAATGCGGTTCGCTTTCTGATGGTATCTGCTGCTGCTTCTTTCGTCGCGCTCGGCGCTGCCCCGGCCGATGCGTGCTCCCTGCTATCCAGCGGAGCGCTCGACTTCATCGCTGCCGGTACGCCATCGGCGGCCGGAGCCGTCTTCCTCACGGGCGTTCAGAAAGAGGAGTTCTGGTTCGACCCAGATCCGATCACGGACGCGGTGAACGACGCGGCCAAGATGTCCTCCTACTGGGGTTCGACGAGCCCGAGCTCGGAGAAGTACTATACCGAGTTCACCAAGCCCGGGGCCATCGTCTCGCTGATCTCGAACATCTCCAACGTCGCTGCGGGTGACGTGCTCGTCATCAACAAGACGGTGGCAGGCGGCGTACAGACCGCATACGGTGGGCACACCGTCATCATCACGGGCCCGGCGCAGCAGCTCGCGACGGCCCTCAACCCGATCTACTCGGGCACGGTGCAGTGGGCGCTGCCGATCGCCGACTCCACCAGTTCGGTCCACGGATGCAGCACCACCTGGCGTGACAGCCGGTGGACGAGCACGTGCAGCGACTTCGTCGCAGGGCCGGGGACGGGCTACATGCGCATCTATACCGATGCCTCGGGAGTCCCCGTGGGCCACACCTGGAGCGTCACCTCGGTTTCAGCCGCCAATTATTTCCCGATCACGAGCGCGACCGTCCCGGCGCGGCCCTTCGTCATCGGCAGGCTGAACTCCTGCCCGCTGCCCTGAGCCGGCGCGCCCCCGGGCGCAGCAGAGCGTTCACCGGGCGATCCTGACGGCGTGCGCCCTCAGGATCGCCCGCTCCCCCCTTCGGCGTTTACGGCATTCCGCCCTTCTCGGCTGCCGCGGGCACGCGGCAGAGCTGGGCGATGCCCTTTCCGCTCAGCTTCTCGCGGGTCAGCTCGAACTGCGGCACGTACATGCAGAAGCGTCCGCCCTTCTCGGTCGCGATGCTCGTTCGACGCGAGATCATCTCCTCGAGCTCCGAGCGGCTGATGGCCTTGTCCGTCTTCAGCGTGTCCGAGACCTTGAGATCGACGGCGTTCGGGCAGCTGACGCTGGCAGCGACGGTGAGGTTGGGCTTCACCCGCTCCTGACCCTCGCGGTAGTCAGCACCTGGCCCAGCCTGGCCGCCCGCTTGAGCCCGGCCGGCCTGGGCGCCTGCGTGGGCTTGGCTGCCGCCTTGAGCGCCGCCGGCATGGGCCTGGGCCTGGCTGCCGTCGGTCTGGCCCTGCACACCCGCGCCGCCCCGTCCCAGGTTGCCGCCACCCGACGGCTGCTGCGACTTGCCCGCGGCGACGGGATCGATCCGACCGTTCACGGAGGCCGTGTAGGTGCACCCTTCCTCGACCGGGAACGAGATCTGCTCCTGGAGATTGAGCGCCTGTTTCTTCTGACTCTGCCCCTGCTGCTGCTGCGTGCGCTGTGCGCCGCTCGGGCCGGGCTTGTCGCCCTGATGATGCAGCGCACCGCCCTGCGCCGCTCCCGGCGTGCCCGATTCGCGTTGCTGCGGCGAGCCCGTGCCGCCCGTCTGGGCGGCCGCGAGCGCCGGCACGACCGCGAGCGCTCCCATGGCGAGCGCGAGTTGGATGGACCGATTCAATTTCATATTACCCCCAACCGTAGAACATGCTTCCGATCGTACTCACCACCGCCGCGGGCCGACCGCCCACTAGGCGGCTTGTTCCCAGACCTTCCTTGACAGCGCGTCCTTGATCCACGCGAGGTGCCGCTGCTCATCAGCATAGTTGCGCTCGACGATCGCGCGCGCCTCGGCCGTGAGCGACTCGTCCAGCGCCGCCTGGTACCGGCGGTTCGTGAGCTCCTCGTTGCCGCGCATGGCGAGGAGCGCGCTCTGGTCTCCCCGGCTCGTGATCGCCGTGAACCCTTCGATGAGCTTGCCCTTGAGGTCGCGGGTCTGTGCCGCGATGCCGCCGAGCGACGTCACATGCGCGGTCAGATCCACCACGTGGCGCGCGTGATCGTCCCTGAAGCTCGCGAGCCTCTCCTTGGTATGAGCGTGCTCGCACGCCTCGATGGCGCGGTCATAAGCGGGGATCGCGTCGCGATCGAGCTGGATGAGGTCGTTGAGCACCTCGATGACGTCTCTCGCCATGATGGACACTCCTTCCGGGATCGCGCTCCGCTCGGACCCCCCCGCCCACCACCTGGGGCATTTGCGTGGGGGCGCAAGCCATGCGCACGTCGTCGCCGGAACTTGTGGTCGCCGTTGTCGCGCCCGGTTCGGCCGCCGCTCGAGGCTGCCGTCGGCGGCCGCGGCGGGCGGCCTGGCCTCCCGATCGGTCCGGCAGCCTCGACCTGGCACGGACCGTGAAACACGTCGAGAGACGGGAGACGGGAAACCGGGAAACGCTGACAGCTTCCGTGGACCGGCGCCGCCAGCGCCGGCGCCGCGGGGAGATGGGATGTGCCTATGAAACGCTCTCTTGGCCGCTTGATGCGCGCCGCGCTCGCGCTGCTCCTCGTCGCCTCCGCGGCTTGCGCCGAGGGTCTCGCGAACGCGCCCAGCATCAACCGCGAATGGACCCCGGACGACCGTGCGCAGGACGCCATCGCGAATGGCCCGCGCTCCTGCCCCAGGGAAGGCCCCGATCCGCTCTCGCCCCCCGGCGAGCTGCGCGAGATCTGTCCCAAGGCCGCTCCGCTGAGGCTGCCCAACGCCGCCGCGTCGCCCTGAGCGCAGCCGGCTCGCGCGAGAAAACGTCGCTGTGTCCTCTGACCTCACGTTTGCGCGTGCCGGAGCGCGGGGCGAGCTCGGCAAGGAAGAGGTCCTTCTGCGGTCGACCGCTTCTACAATTCGAACAATTCGATCGCCCGGATGCGCCTGTGCTTGCCAGCGCAAAAGGCAGAATGTCCCGGCTGAGGCGAACTGCCTCATGCAGAAGGAACGATCGCCCGGGCTCCCGTGTGCCTCTATAGGTCGGGCGCGCCAGCTCCCGCCGCGGCGCCGGCTGCGGGGGGGCGACTCCGCCGCTCGCCCGCAGGGCACTCGCGGGGCCCGGCGCCCGCCGCGTCGATCGTGAGCTGGTCGGTCCGGCGTGGCTGCTGCGCGATCGGGATGGTGACGGGCTCCTCGATGAGCTCCGGCGCCAGCGCGCCGCGGGCGGGGATGAAGCGCGGCTCGCCGGGCTTGCGGTCGTCGGCCACCTTCCATGCGCGCGGCACCTTCCTCAGCCCGATGGGGTAGAGGGTGAGGCCCTCGGAATGGACGTGAATCCGCAAGAAGTTCTTGTAGTCCTGGATCCGGAGCGCCGAGAACGCTTCGTTGCCGTGCCGTCGCGCGACGTTGAGCGAGATCAGGAGATAGACGCCCATGATCGTCGACCCGACCACGGCGCCGGTGGCGCCGACGAAGAGCGTCACGCCGAGGAGGCTCCACATGGACGGGAGGTCCTGGACGTCGACGCCGAGCAGCGCGCCGCCGAGGTGCGCGAGCCCCAGCGCCGCCGCGAGGTGCGCGAGCGCATGGAGCGAGCCCGCGAACCGGCGATACCAGGTCTTGTAGGTGTCCGTGAAGACGATGAACACGAGCACGACGACAAGGACCCACCCCACGGCCCCCGGCCCGGGACGGGGCAGCGTCAGTGAGGAGAGCATGTAGAGGAAGGCGGCGGCAGGCCAGAAGCCGAGGTTGTGCCGAGCGAACGAGAGGTTGCGCCAGGCGAGGCGGCGCGACTCCGACTCTGACGGAAACGAGGCACGCAACGTATAAGGGCGCTGGTCGGTGCCCGCGCCGGAGCGGACCACGCTGACCGGCTCGCCGTGGGTCGGGTGGAGGAACGCGCCGCCGCCGCCGGCGATGATGTTCTGCCGGCCGTCCACGGACTCATGGCGGCGGTAGTGGTGCAGATCTCCGGCGATGCGCGCGACGATCTCGACCCCGGGCCGAGCGTCAGCGATCTGCTTCTCGAAGAAGGCGAGGTTGCTCTGGAGCTCTGGGTTGTAGATGGCGCCCTTCACCCAGTCGGGCTCGGCGGTGCAGAGGATCACGCGGTCGCCGTCGCGCATGTCGTGCCTCGCCAGCTTGCAGAAATACTCGATCTGCGGCTGGTCGATGTCGGACTCGAGCTGGATGTCGACGCCGAGCAGCCAGAAGCCATGAGGCAGCTTCAGCGCGAAGTAGCTCCGCGACTGGGACGTCTTCCAGGCGCCGAGCGTGCGGTTCTGGCCGAAGAGGCGCATGAAGCTCATCAGCCCGTCGTACCAGTCGTGGTTGCCAGGGATGGCGAACAGGTGCGGCGCCTCCGTCACATCGGCCTTCGGGAGCGCGGCGGCCGCGTAGGGCTCGACGAGCCGCGTCCAGTACGCCTGACGCGTGGCCGAGGGGTACACCTGGTCGCCGCCCATGATGAGCACCTCTCCGCGCCTCGTCTCCCGGCCGCCGAGCGAGAGGACCGGCCGCGCGAGCAGGCTGGCGATCGCGTAGGTGGGGTTGAAGCCATCGCCCGTGTCCGCCACGTAATCGATCCAGAGCTCGTCGCGCATGACGCCGTTTCGGACGGCGTAATCGAAGGGCGGCTGCGGCCCCGCGATCGCCTCGAGCAGGCGGAAATCGCCGCGCGCGCCCATCAGGCGGGAGACGGTCATGTCGAGCGCGGAGCGGGCCAGCTGGAAGGGGCTGTACCAGCAGGTCATGACGCTCCGCTGGAGCGCCGCGAGCTGCTCGCGATCCGGGCGATCGATCATCCGTCCCTCCGCTCAAGGGAGGGTATCACCGCCGGAGCGCCGCGTCGCCTCGCCCGCGCGCTTCAGCGGGGCGCGACGACGTCGTGGGCACTCACGCTAGGCGAGATCACCGCCCTCCTTGAGGCAGCCGGCGAGCTCGCTGAGGAGCTTGTCGGTCGCCTCCAGACCGCTCGTGAAGGCTTCTCCCTCCTTGGCTCGGCGGGTGAGCCGCATGTCGGGCGAGAGTCGGTAAGGCGAGCTCTTCGGCTGGACCAGCTTGAGCACCTTGGCGTGATCGAGCGGGGTGTCCTCGCGCAGGTGCAGCGTGACCCCCTTGGCGCTCGCCTCGCATGCGAGCGCCTTCAGCCGGCGCAGCTCGGTCTTGAGCCGCATGAGGTGCACGAACCGGCGCGCCTCGAGCGGGGGCGGGCCAAAGCGATCCTCCATCTCGACCGCGAGGTCCTGCACATCCTCGGTCGAGGAGGCGCCGGCGAGCCGCTTGTAGAGGGAGAGACGTACGCCTACGTCGGAAATGTACTCTTCTGGCAGAAGTGCATCGGCGTCGAAAGAGAGCTCGGTGTCGACGTCGTGAACCACGGGCTCGCCGCGCAGCTCGTGGACGGCCTCGTCGAGCATCTGGCAGAAGAGCTCGAAGCCAACCTGGGCGACGGTGCCGCTCTGCTCGGCGCCGAGGAGGTCGCCGGAGCCGCGCAGCTCCAGGTCGAGCGAGGCGATCTGGAAGCCGGAGCCGAGCTCGGTGTGGCGCTCGAGGGCCTCGATGCGGGCGCGGGCCTCGTCGGTCATGGCGTTCGGGGGCGGGACGATGAGGTAGCAGTAGGCGCGCTCCTTGGAGCGGCCGACGCGGCCGCGCAGCTGGTAGAGCTGCGAGAGGCCGAACATGTCGGCGCGGTCGATGAGGATGGTGTTGGCGCGGGGGATGTCGAGGCCGCTCTCGATGATGGCGGTGGCGCAGAGGACGTCGTAGCGCCCCTCGACGAAGTCGAGCATGGCCTGCTCGAGGTTCTGCTCGCTCATCTGGCCGTGGGCGACGCAGATGCGGGCGCTCGGGACGAGCTCGGCGAGGCGGGCGGCGCGCTCGTAGAGGCCCTCGACGCGGTTGTAGACGTAGAACACCTGGCCACCGCGGCCGAGCTCGCGGAGGACGGCCTCGCGGAGGACGGCCTCGTCGTGGCGGGTCACCACGGTGCGGATGGCGCGGCGATCGACCGGGGGGGTCGTGATGATCGACATGTCGCGGAGGCCGGAGACCGCCATCTGGAGGGTGCGGGGGATGGGGGTGGCCGAGAGCGTGAGGACGTCGACGTTGGTCTTGAGGGCCTTGATGCGCTCCTTGTGGGTGACGCCGAAGCGCTGCTCCTCGTCGACGACGAGGAGGCCGAGCCGCTTGAAGTGGACGTCCTTGGAGAGGAGGCGGTGGGTGCCGATCACGACGTCGACGCTGCCGTCGCGGAGGCCACGGGAGACCTCGTCCTGCTCCTGCTTGGTCTGGAAGCGGGACATGACGCGGACCTCGATGGGGTAGGAAGCCATCCGCGAGCGGAAGCTGAGGTAGTGCTGCTGCGCGAGCACCGTGGTTGGGCAGAGGACGGCGACCTGCCTGCCGGCGTTGGCGGCGCGGAAGGCGGTGCGGATGGCAACCTCGGTCTTTCCGAACCCGACATCGCCGCAGACGAGGCGGTCCATCGGACGGCCGGCCTCGAGGTCGGCCGCAACCTCGGTGATCGCCCGGGCCTGGTCGGGCGTCTCGTCGAAGGGGAACGTCGCCTCGAAGGCGCGGTAATCGTCGTCCGGCGGTGGAACGGGCTCTGCCGTGGCGGCGCGGCGCTCGGCGTAGAGGCGGAGGAGCTCGTCGGCCATCTTGCGGACGCTCTTCTCGACCCGCGCCTTCGTCTTGGCGAACGTCTGCCCGCCGAGCCGGTCGAGCTTGGGGGCGCCTTCGCCGCCGCTGAATTTCTGGATCTGGTTCAGGCGGTAGACCGGGAGGTAGAGCTTGTCGCCCCCGGCGTACTCGACGGCGATGAGATCGACCGTGGTTGAGCCGACCTGCTTGTGGACAAGGCCAAGGTACCGTCCGATGCCGTGCTCCACGTGGACGACGTAGTCGCCGACGCCGAGGTTGCGGAGGTCCTCGAGGAAGGCCTGCGAGGGCTTCGTGGAGGAGGCGGCGGCGCGTGCGGCGCGGCGGTGAGCGCGGGCCCCGAAGATTTCCTCCTCCGTGACCAGCGCCAGCCCCTCCGCGGGAGCGATGACGCCGCGCGCAAGAGAGCCCGTGACGACGAGGGCCGTGTCGCGCGGAGACGCGGAGCTGCTGCCGTCGAAGAACGCGGGGTCGAACGGACCGAGGTTGGCCTTCACCCTCACGTCGCGATGGCGGAGCAGGGCGACGAGGCGCTCAACCTGGGTCTGCGCGCGTGCGGCGATAAGCACTCGTAGGCCCGCTTCTTGCCAAGCGACCACGCGACGAACGAGTGGGTCTAGGGCGCCCTGCTTGCCGTGTGAGGCGCGGGCGGTCTTGATGGCGCGCTCGAGGTCCGACTGGTCGCGCGTTGCGAGCGACGGGACGTCCTCAGGGACGACCTCGAAGCGTTCCAGCGAGTTCCGGTCTTCCGCAGCACCCTCAACCCCGGTGCGGTGCAGGGCAACCACGGCACGCGCGCCGAGCCACGAGGCAACGTGTGCCTCGTCCTCGTAGAAGGCGGCCAGCGGGAAGTGCGGCTCACGGTCCTTGTGGCTCCGATCGGCCGCAGCGCGACCGAGCTCGTCGCGCACGGCGGCGGTGACGGAGGATGGGTCCTCAAGGACGATGAGCGCGTCGTCCGGCAGGTACGACGTGAAGGAGGCGAGGTCGATGAAGGCAGGCAAATAGCCTTCGGCCCCGAAGAAGGCGCGGCCGCTCGCGACGTCGTCGACCAAGGCGCGCGCCTTGGTTGAGGGAAAGTCGATGACGTCACACGCGGCGCGTACCCGCTGGCGGGCCCGCTCGACATTGGCAGGCGTGAGGATCGCCTCGCGCGCCGGCGGGATCCAGACCTCCTTCACGTCGGCGACCGTGCGCTGGTCGTCGGGGTTGAAGGTCTTGATCGATGCGACGATGTCTCCGTAAAAGTCGATGCGCACCGGCAGCTCGGCGGAGGGCGCCCAGACATCGAGGAGGGCGCCGCGGACGGCGAAGGTCCCGGGGTCTTCAACCAGGGGGCTGCGGACGTAGCCGGATGCACCGAGGCGGGCCGAGAGCGCGTCGCGATCCATCTCCTGTTCGGCGATGACGAGCTCGGCGTGTTCGGTGATCTCGTCCCTGGGTACGACCTTGCGGGCGAGCGCGGTGATGGGGCAGACGAGGACCGACCAGGGAAGGTCCATGCCGAGGTGGAAGAGCGTGGCGAGGCGGGTCTGGGCGCCCCGGCGGTCCGGGTTGACATCCGCGTAAGGGCTGGCCTCGTTCGGCAGGTAGAGAAGGACGCGGCCGAACGTGGTCGAGCCGGCGGCCTCGGCGTCATCGGCGTCCCGATCGACGAGCAGGAACGAGGTATCGGCCGCCAGAGCGCGGGCGCTGTCGACGTCGGGAGTGAGGGCGATGATCCGGCGCCCGGCGGCGGCCGTGACGAGGCGACGGATGACGAGGGCGCCGGCCGAGCCGGCCGAGCCTGTGACATGACGGGTGCCAGGCGGCGCCGCGGCGAGCTCTGCGGCGAGCTCACGGGGTGTGACGACCCGGCGGTCTGTCGGGAGATCGAACGACGGGAGCGGCTCGAAGTCGGCCGGCGTGGAGGCGGGCGAGCCGCTGGTAGCGGTATCGTTCGAGGCGCTGTCGTCGACGTGGCCTGAGAGCTCGGCGATCGTGGCGCTGAGCGGGGAGCTCGAGGTGGAGGTGAGGGAGCGCTCGGGGGGCATCGGCGCAGCGCGGTCTAGCATGGGCGGCGCGATTCGACCCGCCGTTGTTGTCGCGGTCGCGACCTGACCGTGGTTCGCGCCGCGCACGGGGCACAACCCCACCGTGCTGTGGCCGGGGGCGCAACCCCACCGTGCTGGAAGCGTATCGCGTAGACGTCGTAGGCGGGGGCGCTACACGACGCGCACGCAAGATCGGCCTCGGTTCTGAATCACAGCTCCTCACGATGGTAATGTCGACGCTCGACTCCATGCAGACCTTTCGACCGCTCGGACTCTGTTCGCGCTACCCTGACCGCCTCGAGCAAATACGAGCTGATGAGCCAGTGCGCCTGCTGGCCAGCCGAATGCCCCTCGTTGCGCATGAGTTGAGCCTCGAAGGAGAACGAATGTTTGGTCCCGCCCGTCGCCTGCAACAACGCCGTATCCAGGCTTCGGTCGTGTTGTGCGACGGGCGAACTGATATCCCTGGTTTCCGCTTCTGATGTGATTTTGTCGACGTGTGCTGGTCCTGCGTCTATGCGGCCGCAGGCTCGCCCTCGTTAACGGTGACCCCGTGGAACACGCGCATCCACCACGTTCCCGCAGGGAACGTTACGCTGCGTACACCTGCGCGCCATTGATTGATCGAATGTCGGTATGCGATGCGAAAGGCGTGGACGGTCGCGATGGCGGCGTTCTGTGCGTCTGTCTGTCCGCGGCCGACTGCGAATGTTGGATTGAGATCGCCACGTGGCTCGATGCTCGTTGCTCGCTTGTAAGGAGAAATGTTCCTCGCGCGCGTGGCCCCTAGAAAATCAAGTCTTTGTCGCTGTAGGATAGCGCGAGCCTGTCTCTCGTGCAGATCGATTCTTCCGGTGATCTCGCGGCGAAATTTGTCAGCGTCGCAATCGTTAATAGACGGTGGAAGCGTGATCGCAAGCGCTACGTCGGTTGGCCATTCGGGGTTCTGTGGATTGAAGTATATTTGAGGGCGTTGGGCGCACAGCACGCCGCGGCCGATGTCGCCGACGAGCACCTTGGCTCCTGGCCACTCATGTGCATGCTGTACGAGACCAGCAGCAACCGGATTTGCGAGCGTGTAAGCGATCTTCTCCACCAGAGCGTCCCGTGTTGCTAGCCGCACCACGCTCGTCGCTCGATGGTCCCACACCGGCCCCTCCCACGCGCGCAAGATCTTGGTCCCGAGAGCGACAAGTCGATGGAATCTCTGCAGAAATCGTGGGAGCTCGCCATGTGTGTCTGTGACAACGATATGAATGTGCGTGGACATCACGCAGAGGGCGTGTACGAGGATACCATAGCGGTTGGCCGAGACCGCCAGGGTATAGATCACGAGCCGTGTGATCGCGGAATCGGGGCGGAAGAGGAAATGCCTTCGCAGTACACGGCGGGTGAGAAGATACGTAGCGCCGGGAACGATAGCACGAGGCTGGCTCATGCCAGATGGTTACGTCAAGCGCCGTGCCAGTCTCGAAATTCGCCGATTTTTGAGGATTTGGGTGACCGAGCGGGTGGCGGCCGCCATCCTCTCCGCCACCTGTCGCCACCCAATGGTCAGGTCGGGGTGGCAGGGCAGAGCGCGTGCCGAGCGCTGCAGAGCGCAACGTCAGTCGAGCGCGACGTCTCAACGTGGCTCGGTAGACGGCGGCTGCTGTGAAGGCAATGAAGATGATGCTGGCGATGCCTCGTGGGTCGGTAACAAAACCAAAGGGGCTCAACAGCTCTACAGGTGGACCCCGCCTCCCAGCGATACCCCCCACGTTGTCGCTCCTCGCTGCCCGGTCAGCCCGGATGGCGCATCCAGGTTGACGGCAACCTGGGAGCGTACGAACACCGGATCGAATTCCACATTTGCATACAAGATCGCTGCCCACTGTGAGAAATCTCGCCCTGCGAGCGGCACCGACTGCGCGAGCATCTGCACTCGCACTCCGGGGGTCAGCGGACCCATTCGCAAGCCCGCGTGCGCGGCGGCTACGACCGCCAGCCGAGACGGGTTGGCGTTCACGGAAACGAGCACGGCTGGATCCAGCTCAGCGCCAACGATCACCGGGATGGACAGCTCCGCCCGGCTGCGGAGCAACAGCGCGATCGGGATCGCGTTCGGTGCCCACATCCAGTAGTCCGCGAACCCGCGCGCGGCCGTAGCTACGGCGTAATTGTATTCGACCTCCGTATTTTCGGGGATGGAGCCAGGGAACGTCGTCACCGGCGGTGCGACCCCGATCCCGGCATAGATCGAGCGGTTTCGCTCCTCGAGAAGCGCCGCCTGCACGGTCACGAACGGATTCCCGAAGCGAAACGACGAGCGCCGCGCCTCGCCCTCGATCCGAAACGTAGTCCAGGCCGAGGTGACGTCCGTGGTTGCGAGCAGCCAGCTGTTCAGGCGAAGGCCCGCCGCGATCTGCGGCGCGACATGAATCGTAGCCACCGTCCGGTCCTGCGGTGATTCTGTGAAGATACCGTACAGCGCGACATGGCCGCGGCCGCCAGGTCGCGACGGAATGTCCCCCGTCGTCTGTGCCCAGCTCGGCGCCGCCCCGACCGAGGCAACCACGGTGACCGTGAGCGCCAGCCCGCGCGCTCTCCTCCTCACCTCGTCCTCCGGAACTTCTGCACGCCACGACCCCTCAGGCTGGTGACGTAGACGCTGCCGTCGTGCCCTACGGCGATTCCGTGCCCCCAGTCGATCTCCCCGGGACCGTCCCCCGATGTGCTCCACCGGTCCACGATCTTCCCGTCGAGGCTCATCCGCAGCACATGACCCCGCGGCCGCTCCGGATCCTGATCGCCTCCGTCGACAACGTAGATGTGCCGGTCAGGTCCGAAGGCGATCGCCCACGGTCGCCCCAGCGCGGCGCTCTTCCACTGTGCCAGGTACTGGCCGTTCGCGCTGAAGACCTGAACACGCGCGTTCTCCCGGTCCGCCACGTAGACGCGCCCCTCGTCGTCGGTGACGATGCCGTGAGGCGTGTCGAGTTGTCCCGGTCCGAAGCCCTTCTCGCCCCACTCCATGACGAACTCGCCGTCCTCGGAGAAGCGCGCGATCCGCGCATGGTTGTAGCCGTCCGCCACGTAGATATCGCCGTCCACGCCGAAGGCCACGTTGGTGGGCCGATCGAGCTGCTCCGGGCTCGTCGCGCACCCGATATCCGCAACCAATACGAGGATCCACACACCGATGCCCTTCATGGCGCCTCGCCGAGGGTCATGACCACATCCCCCTCCGCCGTCAGCTTGAACACCCGGTTCTGCTCGGAGTCCGTCACCCAGACGAAGTCGTTGCGATCCACCTCGATCCCGTGCGGATAGAAGAACAGCCCCTCTCCCCACGCGTCGAGAAGCTCGCCCGTCTCTGGCTCGAACACCAAGATCGTGGGTTCGCGGATCGGCTCGTCGTTCCCTGACGTGCGCCCGGCTGCATGGCTCACCAGCACACGCCCCCGCGCGTCGACCGCCACATCGAGCGCTGGGCCGAACACCATCCCGTCAGGGACACGCGGCCACCCGTCCACCACCGCGTACGGCCCTGCAGGCGCGTCGTCCGCTGTCGGCGGTCGCGACGTGCACGCCCCGGCAAGCGCCAACCCCACCAACCAGCGGCCCCCGCGCTGCGCCGCTGCGACCGACGTTGCGTTGCGAAGCAACCATCCCATGACCAAGGATAACAATGTTATCCTGGTGGCGTCAACGGGCGAGGTGCGGACGTGGCAGGATGGTGGGCATGGGTGTGATGGATGCCGATGAGCCGGTGGAGCGCGTGTTCATGGCGCTCTACGAGGGACGGCTGACGCGCGACGATCTGACGGCCCGCAAGATCGCCGCATTCCTGGGCCAGACAACGATGGTGCTGTATCACCACTTCGGCTCGCTCGACGGATTCCTTATTCGCGTCGATGGCCTCGGGTGGCGGCGGCTCGCGGAGCGCCTCGACGCGCGGGCGCTCGCTGGCGCCGATGCGCGGTCGCTTGCCGTCGGTTACGTCGAGTTTGCGCTGTGCCATCCGGACCTGTACTGGCTGATGGCTGAGCGCCGCTTCGACCGCGCCCGCCTGCGCGAACAGGGGCGCCTGCGGCTCGCGCGCCCTCTTTGGAGCTCATTCGTCGAGCTCTTGCGCCATCACGGCAGCAGGCGGCCGGAGGAAGATACCCACGTGCTCTTCGCGGGCCTCCACGGCATCGCGATGCTCGCGCTGAGCGGGCGCGCCAACCTGGGTGAGGTTTCCTGTGAGGTTTCTTCCGGGAATATTCCTTCTGTACTGATTTCTTCCAGTCTGGATGGGCCCCTGCGTGGAGTCCCGGGTGGGACCCCACTCAACCCGGGTGAGGATCCCAACCTGGGTCAGGGGTCCGCCCCGGGTGAGGATCCGAACCTGGGTGAGGGGTCCGCTGTGGGCCCCGCCGGAGATGCGGAGGTGGCCTTCGCCGCGGCACGCCGTCTCGCGGACCTCGTGCTCCCCGCCCGTCCACCCGAGCCGCCCGCCTCCCAGGCGAGCCACGACCGCGACGGCCCCGGGCGCCGCGCCTGAGCCTTCCGCCCAGGCGCCTGCCGGCGCCAGGGCGCTCGCAGGACGCTCCGCGCACGGCGCACAGTCTCCTGGCACACGGCTCGCCGGCCAGGAAGAAAGGGAAAGCGCGTCGACGCGCGCCTTCGCACTGGGCGCATCCCTCGCGCGGCGCGGGGCTTGCCCTGGAGTTGTGCGAGACCGACCCCAGCACATCGCGTCCGTTCGCCGGACAGGCCTCGCAATGTCGGGGAAATCGGCACGTCCTGCGAGCTCGCGGCATCTATCTCCGTTCGGAGGTGTTATGCGCGCGCGACGCACGGTCGCTTGGTTGCTCAGCGGGGGGCTCCTCACCGCTGGCGCCGGTTGTGGCAGCGACGAACCGGAGGCGCTCGGCGTAGCTCGGCTCGCGGCCGTCGCGAGCGCCGATCGCACCGTGCATGCGGTCGATGCGCTCGGCGCTCAGCACCAGGCCGCGATCGCCGCCAACGCGGACGCGAGCATCCTCATCGCGACCTACACCGATCCGCGCGGCGCCCTCGCGAATCCGATCAGCCTGTCCGGGGTTGCGCGCTCCGCCGACGGCGGGAGGTCTTTCGCCGAGGTCCCCGGCCCGAGCGGCGCGGGGGCGCTGCCCTCGGTCGCCGGCGGCCAGGTGCTCGGCGCCCCCCGCGTCGTCCACGATCCGCGCCGCGACGTGTTCGTCAGCTCCTCCACCTACGTCCGCCCCGCCGACGGCCTCCAGGGCCTCTGCATCCATGCCTCGAACCCCGGCAGCGCGGCCGGCTCCTCGTGGTCCGCACCGGTCGAGGTGACCCCCGCCTTCGTCGCGGGGGAGAGCGCCGAGCAGGCTTCCATCGACGTCAACGCGGCGACCGGGCGCCTCTCCGTCACCTGGGTTCAGCGCGGCGGAGCGTCTCCGAGGATCCTCTACAGCCACTCCGACGATCTCGGCCAGACCTGGTCGCCCGTGGCCACGATCGCGCAAGCGCCCGCCGGTGGCGATCTCGACGGGCCGAGCGCGCGCATCCTCCCCGGGGCGACCGACCGGGACTCGGTCGTCTATGCCGTCTTTCGCGGCATCGAGCCGGGGACCTCGCTGCGCAACATCGGTTGCCGCCGGTCGATCGACGGAGGCGTCACCTGGAAACCGCTCACCCTCCTCGACGAGGCCAGCTACCCCACGGAAGACCAGATCCTCGGCGTCGATCACGGAAGGAGCGTCCCGTCGATCGACGTCGACCAGGCCACGCGGCAGGTCTACGTCGTCTATCAGCGGAGCGGCGCCCGCGGGACAGGGGACATCGCCCTGCGCTCCTTCACGGGGGAGTGCACCGCAGGCCCCGCCGTCCTCCTCAACAGCAATCCAGGGCGCGATCGGGCCCAGTTCTTCCCCTTCGTGGCTGTCGATCGAACGACCGGCACAGCGCACGTCGTCTACTACGATCAGGATGTCGACAGCTCGGGGGACCTGACCGAGATCGTCCACACCGCGTCGAGCGATCAAGGCGCCTCGTTCAGCCCGCCTACGCCGATCTCGGACCACCCCTTTCATGCGGGCCATGGCAACGACGCCTCCCGGCAGAACCTCGGCGACCGCATCGGCGGCGTGGCGCTCGCCGGTGAGCTCTACAGCGTCTTCAGCATGACGGCCACCCCGCCGCGGTTCGACGAGGGGCAGCCGTCGTCGACCTCCCTGATCGCGTCGAACGTCCACCTCGACGTCCTCGACGAGCTCGCGCGCGTCCCGCCGCTGCGCGCGGCGGGCGCGCGGATCGCGGACACCGCGTGCGGCGCCCTCGCGAACGAGCGCATCGATCCGGGGGAGCTCGTCGACGTCGGCGTCTACCTCGAGAACTACCTCGCCAACCCGATCTCCGGCAGGACGACCGTCTCCCGGATCACCACCACGCTGTCCACGGAGACGCCCTCCGTGACCATCGTGAGGGCGAGCGCGCTCTACCCCGATATCGAGCCCCTCCGCACCGTCGCGGGCGACGCGCCATTCGTCCTCAGGACGGCCCGGGACTTCGCTCCGGGAACGCCGATCGATCTGACGCTCACGGTGAGCTCCGCTCAGGGCACGATCGAGCTGCCGATCCAGCTCGAGACGGGCTCGCCGGGCGCCGCGGAGGTCCTCCTCCGCCAGGATTTCGACGCAGCGAGCGCGCCCGCGCTGCCCTCCGGCTGGCAGTCGGTGCGCGCCGGCGGGACGGCCTCCGCCTCGCCGTGGACCGTCGCGCAGACGCTGACGCCCGGAAACAATGCGGCATTTCACGACGAGAAGGCGGCGACGTCGCTCGTCGCGCTGGTGTCGCCCTCCGTGACCATCCCGGAGAGCTCCGGGAACTCCTACGTCACGCTCGACTTCGATCTGACCTACGAGCTGGAGGACGATCCGCAAAAGCTCATCCAGGCGTTCGACGGTCTGACGCTGCGCGTGGAGGATCTCACGGCCGGCGCCGCGCCCAGGGCGGTCCTCGCGGAGGCGTTTGCCGAGCGGATCGTCACCGGCGGGAGCCACCACTTTCCCAAGCACCTTCCAGCCCGTGACGACCCGGACTACCTGGAGGACAACGCGGTATGGTCCGGCAGCTCCAGCGGGAGCAAGCGCGTGTCGATCCGCTTCCCTGGCGCGGGGTTGCGCGGGCGGACCGTGCGGCTCCGATTCGACTACACGCAGGACAACAGCCGGGTCTGCACGGATCTCGGGCGCCCCGGGCCGTGCGGCGTTGCGGTCGACAACATCGCGCTCGCGGCGGTGCCCGTCGTGGCCGGGGCCTGCGGGGCGGATCTGGCCATCACCCAGACGGCCGCGCCGGATCCTGTGTCGCCGGGCGCGCAGCTCACCATGACGATCGAGGTCACCAACGAGGGGCCGGGCGACGCGAGCAATGTCGTCGTATCCTCCGTGCTGCCCGCCGGGGCGAGCCTCGCCAGCGCCTCGGGGACCGGCTGGACGTGCGACCCCGCCGGCGAAGAGCTCTTGTGCCGGCGCGCCTCGCTCGCCGCACGGGAGAGCTCGTCGATCGCGGTCGCCATGGTCGCGCCGACGCTCGCGCCGCATACGGTCGACGAGGAGGTCGAGAGCACGGCGAAGGTGAGCTCCAGCGACTACGATCCGGAGCCGGAGAACAACGAGAGCGGCGTGCGCATCGACGTCTCCGTGCCAGCGCGCCTGATCGGCTATCTCACGGTCCTCGGCGAGCGCGTCGCCGGCGAGGATCTCGCCTATACGGCGCTCATCTGCAACACGGGGGGGCGCCTGCAGCCCGACAACGCAGGGTTCGAGTTCGTGGACGTGCTCCCGCCCGAGCTCCTGCTGGAAGGTGCGTTCGCGGACAGCGGCGCGGTCTCGGCCGATCCCACCACCAACACGGTGGGCTGGGACGGCGAGGTCGAGCCGGGGGAGTGGGTGGAGCTCACGATGGAAGCGATCCTCCTTCCCCTGACCGATGGACTCGTCGTCACGAACCAGGGCACGCTCTTCTTCGACGCGGACTCGGACGGCGTCAACGAGTCGAGCGCGATGACCGACGAGCCGCTGTTCGCCGGCGCGGCCGATCCGACGGTGCTCACGGTGAGGCCCGCCATCTGCGGCGATGGCGAGCTCGGGCTAGGCGAGGAGTGCGACGACGGCAACCTGCGCAACGGGGATTGCTGCTCGGCGCTGTGCACCGCCGAGCCGCCGACCACGATCTGCCGCATCGCGACCTCGCTGTGCGATCCCGGGGAGTACTGCGACGGCGCAGGGAGCTGTCCCGCCGACGTGAGCCTGCCGGACGGCGCCAGCTGCGATGATTTCGATGTCTGCAACGGCAGCGATGTCTGCTTCCAGGGACTCTGTCTGAGCGACATCCCGCTCGACTGCGATGACGGGGATCCGACGACCACGGACGAGTGCCATCCCTTCTTTGGCTGCCGGAACACGCCGAGCGGCGTTACGGCGGGAGGGGTCGGAGGCGGAGACGAGGGAGGGGCTGCAGTCGGCGCGGGCGGCGGCGCAGGCGGCAGCGGAGCGGGCGGCAGCGTCGCAAGCGGTGGCGGAGCGGGCGGTAACGGCGCAGGCGGCGGCGTCGCGGGCGGTAGCGGCGTGGGCGGCAGCGGCGCAAGCGGTGGCGGAGCGGGCGGTGGCGGAGCGGGCGGCGGCGACGCCGGAGGACCGGCCGAGGGGGCTGGAGGCAGGAGTGACGGCGCCGGCGGCGATTGCTCCACCGATGCCGGCGGGGCGGGCGGCACAGGGGTCGGCGGTGGCCGGGATGCGGCGGGCGGGGGTGGGGAAGGGGAAGGGGAAGGAGGCCAATCCGAGGGAGGAGCGCCCTCGGGCCACTGCTGCTGTTTGAGCCTCAGCTGCGCGTATGCCGTCATCGGCGGTGAGACCGGGCACGCGCCAGGAGCGGCCCGCGCGCTCGTGCTGTGCGGCGTCCTCGTGGCGCTCGGCAGCGCGCGCCGCGCCCGCCGCCGCCGCTGCTGACGGCGGCGCCCGCGCGCCCTGCGATCACCTGTAGACGAAGACCCCCTTCAGATCCTCGGTCTGCGAGATGGGCGTGCCGTCCTTCTTCGAGGTGGTCCTGAACTGGTAGATCATCCCCGGGATCAGCGCGGGACCGTCGTACTCGACAGAGACGTTCTCGCTCCCCGACACCCTGGGCACCTCCAGGTTCTCCCAGATCTTCGCGCCGAGCGCGTCGAACAACCGCACCTCGTACAGATCTTCGCTCGAGTCGTCCTCGAAGACGAACGTCGGTGTCCCGCTCACCTCCTCCAGCGTGCTCGCGCCGGGCGAGACCACGGCGAGCGCGCCCGTCACCTTGAACGACTCCGCGACGGGCAGATCCTGGCCGGAGACCGTGATGCGCACGATCTCGGTCCCGCCAATCGACGTGTCAGGATCCCGCACGAGCGCGTCGTCCTCGAACGCGGCGAGGACCACGTAATCGCCGTCGGGCACCCCGGCGATCGAGAACTCGCCGGTGACGTTGCCTTGCCGGAGCCCTCGCGGGGTCTCGCCGCGCGCGGTCGCCTCGTCAAAGGTATCGGCCACGACGAGGATGACCGAGGTCGCGCTCCCCCCTGGAGCATTCACGATCTCGAGCTTGCCGCTCACCACCGCCGTGGCGTCTCCGGTCGAGTGAAGATCCACGCCCGTCGTCTCCTTGCCGGCGCTGACGGTCGCGCTCGCCGTGTCGAGCGCGAGGCCGGCAGCATAGCCTTTCACCGTGACGTCGCCCGCGGCCACGTTGTAGATCGTGTAGCTGCCGTCGAGGTCGGCTGCGCCGGTGGCGCCGCCCGCGACCAGCAGCGTCCCGCCTGGGTGGTCGGCGTGCACGACCCCGGAGATGGAACCGAGCCCCTCGCTGTCCGAGAGCGGCAACAGCGAGATCTCCGTCGCCGCCGACTCGATCGCGAGCGGTTTGCCCGCCGCAGTGGAGAGGTCGATGGGCAGCGCGACCCGCGGCGCCTTCGGGAACGTCTCATAAGCCTGCGCGTCAGCGCGCAGCGTGATGTTGGCCTCGACCGGAGCGCCGCTCGCGTCGCGCCGCGCGGGCACGACGAGCTCATAGGTCCCGTCGGCCCCGGTGATCGCCACCCGCGAGATCACCGCGTCGCTCGGGTCCCGCGCGAGCACGCGCGCGCCCGCGATGGCCTTGTCATCGAGCGAGTCGTAAACGCGCCCCCTCAGGGTCACGGGCTCGAAGCAAGCGGGCTCAGCGCCCTCGACCTCCTCGCACACCTGCGGCGCGGCGCACCCTGTCTGCTTGGCCACCGAGCAGCTCTGCGGCTGACCCTCGTCGTCGCCGCCGCACCCCATCCCCATCAAGGCGCACAGCAATCCAACAGATATTGAGCGCATGACCATCGACTCGTCTCCTTTCAAACCATGTCTTGTCGCTGCAAGCACAGCTTCTCAGCTCGTGAGCGGCCAGCGCCGCGGCCTGCGATCCTGTCGCCGCTTCGAGCAGGGACAGTGAATCACGCAGGCGCGGCGGGCACCGAGCAGGGGGAACACATCCCTCCGGTTCTTCTGTGTCTTTCATGGTTCAATCCCTGTCCTCGAATCCAGGGAGAACCGGGTCCAGCGAAGGGCTAGTTCAGGATGACCTGGCAGCAGCCGGTGATACAGTAGTAGCCTGCGGCACAAGGCTCCTGGCCGGAGAGCCCGCACGGCTGGACCCCCGTCGCGCATTGGCCTTGGGGCTCGTCGGTGGGCCCGCCACCGCTGCCGGTCGCGTCGCCGCCGCCGCCGCCGCCGCCTGTCGCGGCTCCGCCGCCTCCAACGCCGCCGCCCCCTCCGCCGGTGCCGGACTCGAAGCAGTCGTCTGGCAGCGTGTCCTTGCCAAGGCAGAGCTCGCAGTGGCCGCACTTGTTCAGGCACGCATCCACAGGCGTGCAGGGCTCGCAGCGGGCCGGGTCGGACTCGTGGCCGCGCGAGCAGGAGCCTTCACCGGTGCCATCGGCGTCGGAGCCAAGCCAGACGTACTTGCCGCCGCCTGCCGGCAGCTCGCAGCAGCCGAAGCAGTCGCAGCCATTCGGCGTGAGCGGACCGCAGATCGTATGGCACATATCGGATTGCTCGTCGTTGAGATCGCTGCAGCTCTTGCCAGCGGCGCCCGGCGTCGAGGCCCCGCTGTCATAGGCGCACATCGTCCCGTTGATGGACTCCGGGTGAAACCCGGGCGCGACCTCGTGCTCATCGCACTTGTGGTTCCAGTGGCAATCGTCGTTGCCGGAGCCGGAGTCCTGGTCGAAATAACAGTCGACGGTACACGCCGGCCCCGCCTGGCCAGGGATCCCGCCGTAGTAGCTGCCCTCGGTGTTGTCGCACGGGCCGAGGCAGTCTGGATCCTGCGCGTCGAGGAGCCCATCCTCGTCGTTGTCGACGAGATCCCCGCACGCGTACGTCTTGCCCTGGCACTCAACGATGCTCGTCGGGGTCGCCATGCCTCCGCCCGACGCGCCGGTGCCAGCTCCGCCGCCGCTCGCGCTGCCGCCGCCGCTCGCGCTGCCGCCGCCGCTCGCGCTGCCGCCGCCGCTCGCGCTGCCGCCGCCGCTCGCGCTGCCGCCTCCTCCCGCGCCGCCGGAAGGGGCGGCGCCGTCAACGGTGCTGTCGCTACAGCCGGCGCTGAGGGTGAGTCCAACCAGGGCGGTCACCAACGAGAGAGAGAGAGAGAGAGCTAGGCGCATGGTGTCTCCAGAGGTGGCTCAGGCGCTCCCGTCCGCAGCGCGAGCTGCGGAGCGGGACTACCGGCGCGTTCATCTGGAGCAGTTCCGCCGCGGTCATGTCACGGCTCAGAAAAATGACCGATCGCGAAAAAAACGCGGAGCCATCGCGAAACCCGCGTGTGGTCGTGGGGTGATAACCCACGTTGTGCTCGCGGTTTCCTCTTCTCTTCTGGTTCTGGGTGGCAGCCGAGCGGGCACGCTCGCCGCTCTCATGGGGTCGCGTGGCCCTTATGCGCCAGGGCCGCGCGCAGCGGCGGTCACGCCGCGCGATCGCGCCGCCGGCGGGCGCCCAGGCCCAGCGCGCCGGCGAGGAGCGCCACGAGGCCGACGAGCGTACCGCCGCGCTCGCCTTGCTGCATCGCGCAGACCAGCCCGGACGAGACCTCCGGCTCCGTGGACCCGCCGCCGCTGCTGCCCGCACCGCCGCTGTCGTCGCAGGCGTCGCCGACCCCGTCGGCGTCGTCATCCCCCTGATCCGCGTTGGCCGCGAGCGGGCAGTTGTCGTCGCCGTCCGGGACGCCGTCGTTGTCGTCGTCCGCGTCATCGACGTCGCAGGCGTCGCCTTGATAGTCCTCGTCGTTGTCGGCCTGATCCGCGTTGGGGACGGAGGTGCAGTTGTCGTGCTCGTCCGGCACGCCGTCGTTGTCGTCGTCTGCCTCGCAGGCGTCGCCCTGACCGTCGCCGTCGCTGTCGGCCTGATCGGGGTTGTACTCCTCGTCGCAGTTGTCCGCTGCGTCGCTCAGGCCATCTCCGTCGACGTCCTCGCAAGCGTTGCCCACACCGTTGTCGTCGGCGTCCGTCTGATCGGGGTTCGGCACGTGCGGGCAGTTGTCCGTCTCGTCCGTGATGCCGTCGCGGTCGCCGTCGACGTCGGCCCCGAGGTCGCAGGCGTCGCCGCGGCCGTCGCTGTCGCCGTCGGTCTGATCCTGGTTGGGCACGTGCGGGCAGTTGTCGCTGTCGTCCACGACGCCGTCGTTGTCGTCGTCGTCCTCGCAGGCATCGCCGGTGCCGTCGCCGTCCGTATCTTCCTGGAACAGATTGGATACGACAGCGCAGTTGTCCTCCACGTCGACCACGCCATCGTCGTCGCTGTCGGGATCGCAGGCGTCCCCGAGGCTGTCCCCGTCCGCGTTCTCCTGGCCAGGGTTCTGATCTGCAGGGCAGTTGTCCTCTGCGTTGCGCAGCCCGTCGCCGTCGGCGTCGATGTCGGGCTCGCAGAAGTCGCCGATGCCGTTGCCGTCGCTGTCCTCCTGGTTCGGATTGCGCGTGGCAGGGCAGTTGTCGCAGAGATCGCCGATCTTGTCGTCGTCTCTGTCCTGCTGGAGCGAGTTCGGGACGTCGCGACAGTTGTCGACGTCGTTGTCGATGCCGTCGCCGTCGTCGTCACCGGCCTCACAAACGTCGCCGGTGCCGTCTCCATCGGAGTCCACCTGATCGTCGTTCGCGGTGAACGAACAGTTGTCGTTGGCATCCAGGACGCCGTCGTTGTCGTCATCGTCGTCGCAGGCGTCGCCGGTGCCGTCCGCCTCCGCATCCGACTGATCCGGGTTCATCGCGACAGGACAGTTGTCGCAAGCGTCGCCGACGCTGTCGGAATCCGAATCCCGCTGATCCTGATTGGCGACGGACTGGCAGTCGTCGCACGCATCGCCGACAGCATCGCTGTCGGCATCCGCCTGGTCCGGATTTTGGGTCTGCACGCAGTTGTCCTGGGAATCCACGACCCCATCCAGATCGGTATCCGGGTCCTCCGCCCAGCCCGTCGCTGGCAGGATCAGCCCGAACAGGCCCGCCAGGAGCCCCACCGAGAACCGTCGCCCGCGCGACCGCACGCCCCTCGTCCCCGCACGTTTCATCGCGCCTCCATCCTTCATGGCCTTCATGGCGACAGCTTGGTCACGAACACGTCCGTGCCCTCGCCTCCCTCGATCCGCTTGTCCCCGAACGTCACCTTCCCGGTGAACGCGCCGGTCACGTAGACCTGCCTGTCGCTGTCGATGGCCACGCCCGTCGCCCGGTCCGCGCCAGCGCCGCCGAAGCGGTGGCTCCACCGGTAGCCGCCCTCCTGATCGAGCTTGGCCACGAACACGTCGTCGCCCCCCGCGCTCGTCATCGAGCCGTCCGCCAACGTCGTGTCTCCGCGGAACCCCCCCGCGACGACCACGTCCCCCACGCCGTCGACGAGGAGCTGACCCAGCGACGCGCCCTCCTCGCCGATCACCCGGCTATAGATGTGCTCGCCCGTTGAATCGAGCTTGGCCACGAACACCGCCGGGTGCTCTCCGGCCGTCCGAGGGCCCCCGCCGAGATCGATCGTCGCGCCGAACTCCCCGCCCACGATCACGTTGCCCGCCCCGTCCACCGCGACCGCCTTGGCCCGCTGCGGCCCCGCGTCGCCGAAGCGCTTGCTCCAGCGGTGCTTGCCGAGCGCGTCGAAGCTCGCCACGAACACATCGAAATCCCCGGCGCTCTCCAGCGGATCGCCCCCGAGATCGAGCGTGCCGGCGAAATCTCCGACCACGATCGCGTTGCCGCGCTCGTCCATCGCCACGGCGCGGGCCTGCTGATCGAAGCCGTCGCCGAACCGCTCGCTCCAGAGCGGCGCGCCGTCGGCGTCGAAGCTCGCCAGGAACACGTCGCTGCCTCCGGCGCTCTCGATCCGGTCCTCGCCGACGTGCAGCGCGCCCGAGAAGCGGCCGGCCACGACGAGGCGCCCCGTCGCCGTCGTCGCCACGCTCGTCGCCGCCTGGAAGCCGATGCCCCCGAGCGGCTGCAGCCACAGCTCCTGCCCCTCCGCGTCGAGCCTCGCGACGTAGCCGTCTCGCCCGCCGGCGCTCGTCCGCGGCTCGCCGCCGAACTCCAGCGTGCCGGAGAACTCCCCCGCGACCAGGAGGCCCTCGTTCCCGTCCGGCACGAGCGCGTTCACCGTCTGCGGATCGAACGCACCGAAGCGCTTCAGCCCGAGCCCCGACCCGTCGCTCGCCGAGAGCCGCGCCCAGAAGACGTTCTCCTCGCCGATCGGGGTCACGCTCTCGTCGTCGAGGGCCACGTCCTCCGCCTTCGTGAGCCTGCCGAGGAGCGCCGCGGTGCGGTCGTCGGCGACGGCCACGCTCGCCCCTGCCTGCTCCCCGTCGCCCCCGAGCGCGCGCGCCCACTGCACCTCGCCGCCCGACGGCGGTGCGCCGCCGCCCTCGCCGCCGGCCCCCACGGGGGTCGACAGGCTGAGCTCGGGAGCGCAGCCGAGCGCCGCAGCGCCGAGCGCCGCAGCGCCGATCATCACGACGCCGAGCGCCGCGCCAGATGTTGCCGGGTAGAACCGCCGCTCCCTCATCAGAACACCCCCTGCCACATCACGCCCTGCGCCGTGGGCGTCGCGATCGGCACGAGCGACGACGCCCGCTCGCCGCCCGCCCCGGGCCGCAGGAGGATGCCGCCCAGCGCCGCGCCCACGCCGGCGACGCCGACCGCGCCGAGCGTCACCGACAGCCCCAGGCTGCGGTTCCACCGCGCCCGGAGCGCCTCCATGCTCTCGAAGTCGTGGATGCCCCGATCACACACGGACCCGGGACACTCCTCCTCGACGCGAGCCCGCGCGCCCATGTGGTCGACAGCGAACACCGCGCCCCCCGCCAGCGCCGCGAGCCCCACGCCGCCCGCCGTCCATGCCCACAGCGGCACCGGCGCGCGGGGCTCCGTCGGCGCGTCCGGGGGCGGCAGCTGCCCTCCACCCACGTTGGCGCCCATGCTCCCACCTGCGGCTGCGCCTGCCTTCGGCTCGGTCGACTGCCCCGGCACGAGGCGGATGCGGACCTCCACCGGCGCGCGCTCCGCCTGCTTCAGCGTGACCTCGCGCCGCGCCGTCTGGAAGCCTGGCGCCGTCACCACCACCTCGTGGCGACCGGGGTTGAGCTTGCGCGGGTAGGGGAGCGCCGCGCGGGGGATCGGCTGGCCGTCCACGCGCGCCTCGAGCTGGTCCAGCGCCGCGCCCTCGACCCGCAGCTGGAGCGACGGGATGCGCGCCTCGAGCTGCTCGACCATCGCCGCGGCGGCCGCCCGCGCCTGCGTGAACACCGGCGGCTCGTCGCTCCCGAGGGGCAGGTGGACGACGTCGTAGGCCGCCTCCCGGGCCTCGATCAGGCGACCGAGCGCCTCGTCGGCGCGCGCGAGATCGAGCCCCGTCGTGGGGGCGCGCACGAGCGCATGGGCCGCCTGGAAATCCTCGCGGGCGCCGGCGACGTCCCCCGCGTCGCGCTTCTTGCGCCCCTCGATGAGGAGCGTCCGCGCGGTCTGACGATCGGCCGCCGAGGGCTCGGCCCGCGCCGGAACTGCCCCGGCGACCGAGAGGACAGCCAGGGCTATGCCTGCGGCGCGGGAGGCACGGGGGCGCAACAAATTCATCTCATCACCAAGCCGCCCGGGACTGTCCCGGACTACTCGATCATGATCGCACGCCGCTTGCGCGGGGGTCAACTACGCCAGCGCGCGCGCATCGTGCTCATGGGCCCATGGCGCGCGCATCGCGTATGGCGTCGATCACGTTGATCACGTCGACCCACGTCCATTGCGCTCACCGTAGGTTGGCGCTCGCGACTCGGTCCGTTCACGTGGCCGGGCGACTCTGGGGCAGGGGCACGGCAGCCGGGCGGGCGACCCCCTCCTTGTCCTTCGGCGGCGAGACCGATCCGCCGGCGCTGAGAGGCGCCTCGCTCGGCGCGATCGGCGCGAGATCGGCCGTCGCCGGCCCGCGGAGGACGCGGCCCATGGCGTCGAAGCGGGCGCCGTGACAGCGGCAGTCCCAGCTGCGCTCCGCGGAGTTCCACGAGACCACGCCGCCGAGGTGGGTGCACATGGCCGACATCTCGTGGATCTGCCCTTGCGGATCGCGGTAGACGGCGAGCTTCTTCAGGCCCCTGCGCACGACGGAGCCGGCGCCAGGCGCGATCTGCGCCAGGTCATCGACATCGCCCTTGCCGAGCCATGAGGCGTACTGGCACGCCACATTGAGGTTCTCCTTTGCGTACTCGGAGACGGCGGCCAGGCTCAGGTTGACGCGGGTGGGATCGAAGAGCGACGCCATCCGGCTCTCGCGGCCCTGCACGAGGTCCGAGATCACGAGGCCTGCGATCGTCCCGTGCGTCATGCCGTTGCCACAGTCGCCCGTGGAGATGAGGATCCTCGATCCCTTCTTGACGCGACCGATGTACGCGAGCCCGTCGACCGTCTCCATCACCTCGCCGGACCAGCGGTGCAGCACCTCGCCCGCCTGCGTGAAGCGCTCTCTCGCCCACGCCTCGAGCCGCGCGTGGCGCTGGTCCGCGTCGCTGGCCTGGCCGGTCTTGTGGTCTTCTCCTCCCACGAGGAGCACCTCGTCCGGGCCGTCCGCGCCGTCGATGTTGGCGAGTCGGATGTAATGGAACGGTTCGGCCGTGTCCCAGTAGAGCCCCGGCGGGACGGCGTCCCGGGGGATGCGCAAGCCGACGACGTAGGTCCGGTAGCCGGCTTGCTTCAGGTGCACCGCGATGCGCGGAATGAAGGGCGAGTTCGTGGCGAGCACGGCCTCGCCGGCGATCACCCGGTGCCCGCGGGCCGTCCTGACGACGACGTCATGAGGCACGGCGTCCTCGTCGACGTCGACCACGTGCGCGAGCGTATAGAGCTTGCCGCCGTCGCGCTCGATCGCCCGCGCGAGCCCCGCGAGGTACCTGCGGATATGAAACTGCGCCTGATCGGGGAAACGCACCGCCGGCCCCGTATCGAAATCGAGCAGCGGCGCGCGGTCGACGTAATGAGTGGAGCCGAGCCCGGCGCGGTGCGCGGCCTCGATCTCGTCCCGGAGGGTGGCCGGGGGGGACCCCGGGGCCGCGAAGAGATAGCCGTGGACGCGCCGGAAGTCGCAGTCGATCTTCTCTTCCGTGACGATCCGCTCGATCGTCTCTATCGCCGCCGTGTGGCTCCTTGCGGCGAGCCGCAGGCGGCTTCCGCTGTGGAGCTTCGCGAGCGAGGCCCAGCGCCGGTCGAGCGCGTGCGTGATATGCGCGGTGGTGAGCCCTGACTCGCCCCCGCCGATGGCGCCGTTGTCGAGGACGACAACGCTCTTGCCGGCCTTCGCGAGGAGGTACGCCGTCGTCAGCCCGGCGATCCCCGCGCCAACAACGCACACGTCGGCTTCGTGGTCGGTCGCGAGGGGGGTCATCGGAGGGATGACGGCGTGGGTCCAGGCGGTGTTCTTATCGTAGGCTCGCTCCGTCATAGGCGCTCCGCGTCTGAACGCCGAGCGCTTTGGCTCGGCGCTTCGTCTCGGTGATCGGTCGTGGGGTCCGCCGTCCGGGAGGTGTGATGATCTGCAGCGCCAGACGCCCCGGACGCGGCCTCCATGGCCGCCGCGCCGCCGGCGCGCGCGGGGGGACGCGCGCCGGCGGCGCTCTTCGTTCGCGCGCGAACGCGCGCTCGGGCGAACTCGTCAGGCCCCTCTCGCTACGCCGGCCTCCCGCGCGCCGACGCTTGCCCGCGCGGCTCTTGTCGCCGCTGCACGCGAAGAGCGCGAGCGCAAAGAGAGTCGTGGCGCTCAGGAGCCAAGCCACCCACATCGCTCGTCGGACGATGCAGATCGCGTACCGCGCCCACCGCCGCCCGGCGCGGCATGATTGCCGGACGTGCCGCAGGGTTCACGGTGAGGCATTCTGCCACGATGAGGCAAACCTGCGACGCGCGCGGCGCGCGTCCGAGCCCATCGCGGGCCGCGTGCAAGAGAACGGTTGGTCAGCGGGGAGCGCCGTCCAGGCGAGGCGCGCCGTCCAGGCGGGACGCGTCGTTCCGGCGGATCCATGCGTAGCCGATCGTTGCCACGAATTCGCCGCGACAGCTGCTTGATTCGATCCGCGCGCACGCGTACTTGACGTCCACGACACAGCAGATTGAGGACGTTCGACAGCCCACAGCAAGGGGGTGCCGGACCGGCCTTGGCTCCACCGAGCGCCCGCGGCTCGGGCTCTTCGTCGAGACATGGAGGATTGATGAAAGCGCACTTCGTGACGAAAGTGGCTCGGATTGCCCTTCTGACGAGCATGGGACTTCCCCTGGGCTGCAACGGCTGCGACTCGGAGCCTGAGGACGGCGTCACCTCGTCGGCGAGCGGCGCCGGCGGCCAAGGCGGCGAAGGCGGCGTCGCCGGGCAGGGCGGGACCGGAGGTGGCGGCGGGCAAGGCGGTGAAGGGGGCGCTGGTGGCAGCGGTGGAGTCGGAGGTGCCGGGGGGCAAGGTGGCGAAGCGGGCGCCGGCGGCAGCGGTGGAGTCGGAGGGGCCGGCGGCAGCGGTGGAGTCGGAGGTGCCGGCGGCAGTGGTGGCGTTGGAGGTGCCGGGGGGCAAGGTGGCGAAGCGGGCGCCGGCGCATCAGGTGGGGTGGGGGGTGCCGGCGGAAGCGGCGACGGCGGCGCCGGCGGCAGTGGTGGCGGCGAGCCTCCGGCGTTCCTCGGAGATGCCCTGTGGGGGTTCGGCGCCGGCGAGGCTCAGAACGAGCGAATCGAGGCGATCGCGGCGGATCTGCACGAGAACGTCGTCCTGGTCGGCGGCTTCGAGACGGCGATCAACTTCGGTGGCGAGGCGGACGTCCTCGTGAGCGAGGGTGATCTCGACCTCTTCGTCGTGAAGCTCGACGCGGCGGGGGGACACGTCTGGAGCAGGCGTTTCGGAGACAAGTCCGAGCAGGTTGCGTTCGCGGTGGCCACGGATTCGATCGGCAACGTCGTCGTCGCCGGCGAGTTCGAGGGAACCCTCAACTTCGGCGCGGACCCGAGCACGGAGCTCGTGAGCGCCGGTGGGAAGGACCTCTTCGTCGCCAAGCTCGACGCCGACGGCAACCACCTCTTCAGCAAGCGCTTTGGCGGCGAGCTCGACCAGGGCGCCACGGCCGTGGCCGTCACCGAGGCGGGCGAGATCGTCGTCCTCGGCATGGTCGACGGAAGCATCAATTTCAGCGAGGATCCCGGGACCGCGCTCGAGGGGAGCGGCGGTCCCAACGTCGTTGTTGCGAAGCTCGACGCCGGCGGCGGCCACGTCTGGAGCCGGCGATTCGGGTCCGCGGAGAGCTGGCAGCGCTTCCGCAGCGTCGCGGTCGGCGAGTCGGCCCTCTACGCGGCCGGAGCGTTCGGCGGAGAGCTCGAGATCGACGGCCACGTCGTGGAGAGCGCCGTCGACGGTTCGCGTGACGACGAGCCGATCTACGGCATCGATGGGCTCGTCCTGCGGTTCGATCTCGCATCGGGCAGCCTCGTCTGGGCCCGGTCGCTGGGCGCCGCCGGCGAGCAGTTCGCCAAGTTCGTCAGCCTCGGGCTCGACGGCCATCCTGTCGTCCTCGGCAACTACAGGGCTCCGTTCCGCGTCGGGCCCACGGACATCGAGCGCGCCGCGGTCGGGGATTACGACCTCTACCTGGCCCAGCTCGACGCAGAGACCGGTGAGCCGCTCGCCGCCCGAGGGCTCCCCTCCGCCGGCGACGAGTTCGTCTGGGGCTTCTCGCAGGACCCCTGGGGCAACCACGTGTTGAGTGGCTACTTCACGGAGGCGCTTGAGCTCGGCGGGACGCCCTTGGCGGTCGCGCCGCCTGAGTCGGGCGATGCGTTCGTCGCAAAGCTCAGCCAGGACTTCTCCGAGGAGCTCTGGTCCGACGTCTACCGCGATGGGGTCTTCTGCTTCACCACGGCCCAGGCCGTCACCGACAGCGGGAACACCGTCGCGGCTGGCCTCTTCCACGGGGAGCGGATCGAGCTCGGCGGCGGCCTCCCCGCCGTCGAGCACAGCGCGCCAGCGGGCGACCGCAGCAACGGCGACGTCTTCGTCGTCACCCTGTCGCCGTGACGGCAGATCGGGCGCGCGGCATTCCCGCGCGCCCGTTCACAGGCGGCGATGCGCCACAGCGCCGCTCAGTTCGTCTCGTGCCGCGGCTCGACGGCCTCGGCGTGCTGCGCGGTGCTGCTGCCCTGCTCGCCCTCGCGCTCGCCCTCACCTGGCGCGCCGCTCTGTCCGTCGCCGCGCGACTCGCCACCCTTGCGGCCGATCTGCGCCATGTGTCCGCGGTTCTGGCTCACGGCCGCGCCGCCCTTGCGGCCGATCGCGGCCATGTGCTCGCGGTTCTGGCTGACGCTCGCGCCGCCCTTGCGGCCGGCCGCGCGGGCCTCCTCGGAGCTGAACTCGTGGGCCGTGCCCTTCTCGTGCGCGGCCTTGCCGCCCATGCTCGCGATCGCGCGTTGCTGCTTCTGGTCCATCGCGGCGAACCCACGACTGCTGCTCTGACCTTGTTGCTGTGCCATGCGTCGTCTCCTTGGTGTCAGGGCGCATCGTTTCAGCACCCTCACGGGGCGACCCAGGCGTGGTGCCCTGTGGGATCGTCGCTGAACGATGTCGGCTCCTCAGCGGGACTGCAACGTGAGTGCCATGAAGAGGGATCCATCGACACTCGACGTCACCGACGCGGAACCAACGGGGCCTCCGTGGATTCTCGTGAGCGCACGGGAGCGTCCAGGGTGCGCTCCAGCGGGGTGAGGTTGACGGCGATCCTCCGCGCGCGCCCAGGGAGGACGCTGTTTCTGCGCCGACGTGCGCAGCGCCGATTGCGTCGCGTTGCGTCCAGCGCCGCTCAGCCCGGCCGAGATCGGCGTTCCAGCGGACGACCCGCCGCGCGGCAGACTGCCCCACCGGTCGTGAGCGCGCGGGCCATCGCGCCTCGTCCTCGGCGCGCGCCGAGATCCACGCGCTCTCTCGTGTGGACGACTCGGGCGCTCGCGACGTCGCCGACGTCACGGCCGCCGGCCCGCTGCGAGGATCGAGCTCCGGCGCCCAGCGTGCTTGACAGTGCGCGTTCTCGATCACCATCGCACCAATGCCGACCCCCCGACCGGGGTTGTGGGCGCAGCCGGTGGGCGCAGCCGGCGCGCAGATCCAGGGGCGACGCCGTCGCGCAGATTCTGCGCGTCCGGGAGCCCGGCAGCGCAACCTGGGGACGCGACGACCTCGTGGCGACGCGTAGGCCCTGCGCCGCTGCGTCGCCGTGTTCGCACGCGAGCGGCCCGCCGAGGCGGCGGTTGGGCTGTCGCGGGAGGGCCATGCCGGGGGCGTGGAGGCCCCCTACCGCTGTCAGGCGGCGCGAACCGGCCCGTCAAAAACTCGACATCGGTGTGGCCCCCGAGTTGCTCCACCTGTTGCCTCCCGGTCGCTGGAGCGTCACCGATGTCACGGTGACGCCACGCGCGAACACGTGATACAGAGCGGCCCGGCGTCAGCAGCCCATGCGCACCATGCCATCCCTGGAACGTCCCCGAATGCAAGAGAGGCTCACAACGGACTGCGATGAGGTCGCCGGCTCCGGCGGGCTGGTCGACGTCGCGCGCGAAGGCGCGCTGTTGAAGGACGCTCTGCGCGGCCTGGTCGGCGTGTTCGCTCTCCACGACGTGATCCTCATCGGCTATCTCGCCTTGACGACGATCTTCCTGCTCGGGGCGCCGCCGACGGAGCTGCGAGCGCAGTGTATGAACCGCAATCTGGCAGGCATCGCCGCCCTGGTGTTCGTCTGCGTGCTCGTGCGCCGCGCCACGTTCCTGGCGCCGCTGCTCCGGAGCGTCATTTACCGACTCTCGCTCGTCGGCGCCTTCCTCCTCAACTACCTGTCGCTCCGGACCCTCCTGCCGACGGTCCGGAGCGATAGCGTCGACGCGGAGCTCCTCCACCTCGACCTGCTCCTCTTCCGCGTCGAGCCAGCGCTCTGGATGGAGCGCTTCAACACGCGCCCGATCGTGGAGTGGTTCTCCTTCTTCTATTTCAGCTACTTCTTGATCTGTTTCCTCTCGATGGTGCTGGCGGTCTGGGTCGCCCGCCCCGGCCGGGGGACGACGGAGTACGCGGTCGGCTCCTGCATCGTCTACTGTGTTGGCCAGCTCGGCTACATGGCGGTCCCTGCGTACGGCCCCATCCAGGCGCTGAGCCACCTCTATCAGGGGCCGCTGGACGGTGGCTTCTTCTGGGGCTGCGTGAGCAGCGTCGTGCAGGCCGGCGGCGCCATGAAGGACGTCTTTCCCTCCTTGCACACGGCCGCGCCGCTCTGGTTCGCTCTGTACACGTTCCACCGCGCCCGCACCGACCGGCGCCTCTTCTGGCTGGCCGTGGTGGCCGCGTTCTTCTCCATGAACATCATCGTTTCCACCATGCTCCTCCGCTGGCACTACGCGGTCGACGTCGTCGCCGGCGCCGTACTGGCCGTGGGCACGGCGTGGCTCACGCCGCGGCTCGTCCGCTGGGAGGAGGGCCTCCGCGCCCGCATGGGTCAGCCGCAGCCGTGGAGCTTCCGGTAAGCGCGCCTCTCCGGCGCTGACTCGCTCCAGTCCCGCGCTCCTCCGCCGTAGAGCCCGCCTGGTCGACGAGCGCACCGGCCTTGGCCACGTCGGCCAGGTCGGCCCGGTCGAGCGCCATGCTCAGCGCTTTGCGCACGCGCACGTCGCCCCGGGCGCGCGGGGCGATGACCGAGTCGCCCCATGGCCGTGGCCTGCTCGAGCCGGCAGCCGCTCAGGCGAGCGGTGCCTCCCACGCTTTCAGCGGAGTACCCAGCGGGAGCTCGTCGGCGCGGTCAGCCGCCGGCTGAAGCCGCGGTGCTTCGTGGACGCGGACCGGCGGCGCCGCCACCGCTGCAGGCTCCTCGGCGGCGCTCTCCGGCAGAAATCCGTCCGACTGTTTGCTCCAGAGCCGCTTGTAGGCCCCGTTTCGCGCGAGCAGCTCGGCGTGCGTGCCGTCCTCGATGATCCGGCCGTTCTCGAACACCAGGATGCGGTCGAGGTGGACCACGGTCGAGAGGCGATGGGCGACGACGAGCACCGTCTTCCCCTTCATGACGTCGTCCAGCGTGTCCTGGATGGCCTGCTCGGTGATCGAGTCGAGGCTCGAGGTCGCCTCGTCGAGGAGGAGGATCGGCGCGTCCTTCAGGACGACCCGCGCGATGGCGATGCGCTGGCGCTGGCCGCCCGAGAGCTTGACGCCGCGCTCGCCGACCATGGAGCGATACTGGTCCTTCATCTGCACGATGAACTCGTGCGCGTGCGCCTTCCGCGCGGCGTCGACCACCTCTGCGTCGGTCGCGTTCAGCCGGCCATAGCGGATGTTCTCGAGGAGCGTCCGGTGAAAGAGGCTCGGGTCCTGCGGGATCAGGCTGAGCTGCGCGTGCAGCGCGTCCTGCGTCATGTCTCGGATGTCCACGCCGTCGATCAAGATGTGACCGGAGTCGATGTCGTAGAGGCGCAGGATGAGGCTGACGAAGGTGGACTTGCCGGAGCCCGAGAAGCCGACGAGCCCGACGCGCTGGCCGCGCGGGATCGTCACGTTGAGGCCCTCGAAGATCGGCTGACCGGGCGTATACCCGAAGGTCACGTTCCGGAGCTCGATCCGGCCGCGCTCGAGCGTCGGGGCGACGGCCTCGGGGCGGTCGACGAGCTCGTGGGAGCGGACGATGGTGTTCACCCCGTTCGCGACGTTGCCGACGAACTCGAAGAACTCGAGGAAGCGGCGGCTGAGGTTGCGCGCCTCGTTGATGATGAGGAGCGACAGGCTCGTCGCCATGACGAACTCGGCGACGCCGATGTCGCCGCGCTCCCAGAGCCTGAGCGATTGGTAGAGCGTCCCCACCTTGAGCAGCGCGGCGGACGCGAACTGGAACCAGCGCACGCGCTCGGAGTACCAGTTCGATCTGCGCACCGCGCGGAGCTCGTGTTTGAGCTGCTCGTCCAGGTACTCGCGCTCGAAGCCGAACCGCGCGAAGAGCCGCGCGCTCGTGAGGTTCGTGACCGAGTCGACGAGCTTGCCTGTGGTCTCGCTCCGCGCAGACGCGGCGCGCACCGCGTGGGGCTGACACCGGGTCGCGAGCCAGTAGGAGATGCTGACGAACAGCACCGCCCAGGCCGCGACGACCGCGGCGAGCGCCGGGTGAGCGCGGTAGAGCAGCCCGATCGAGACCGAGAAGACGATGGCGATGGGCCAGAAGTCGAAGAGGATGGCCCACAGGGTCTGCGAGACCCCCATCGACGTCTCGCTGATCCGGTGGGCGAGCGCTCCGGCGAAGTTGTTGCTGAAGTAACGATGGGAGTGGTGCTGGAGGTACGCGTACAGATTGCGGGTCACGTTCTGGCGCTGCCACGGCCCGACGAGGATCTGGCAGAGGCCGGCGGTCCGGCTGAACAGGAACTCGCCGGCGATGAGCGCGACGAACAGCGCCAGCGCGTCGCGCAGCCGTCCGCTCAGCACGGCGCGGCCAGCGCCCGACGCCTGCGTCACCCCCTGGATGACCTGCCCGATGGCGTACGGGATCATGATCCCGCACGAGGCGTGGGCCGACTCGAACACGAACATCGCCAGATACCAGGCGCGGTAACGACCGATGAAGTGAACGATGAACCGGAAGGGCGTGTCCGGGAGCACCGGAGCGCCGGGGGCGCGCTGCAGAGAGGTCTTGGGTTCCACCGAGATGTCCTGGGCGCCCTGCGCGCCCTCATGAGCTGACGGTCATCGCCCCCGAGCGGCGTTCGCCCCGCGCGGGGCAGGGCACCGGCGCAGGGGCGGCTTCGGAGGCGGCGGGAGCGGACGGCGTTGTGGGGTGCTCATCGCAGGGGGCGCGGCCGCAGGTCGCCAGCCCAGGCCGCCGCATGCGCCGCCTTGCGTATCCGTAGGTTCAGCACCGCGCGCTCAAAAGCACTAACCGGGCCAGCTCTGCCTTGACCGCGACCGTGGAGGAGGGGTGGGAGGGGGTTGCTGCCTCAGCAGCAGGCGGTGGTGATCGGCTGCTGCGGCGCACGCAGGGGTTGTGCGCTCGACGTCCCGGATCTACGGCATTGCCCCTGGCGCAGCCAGTGACGTCCGCTGAGGGCGCGTCGTTCCGTCGCTCGCGCCGGTCGAGGTCCGCCGGCGGCCCGCCGCCCGGGAGGCGATCGCGCGAGCCACGTTTCGCCGCCGTTCGAGGAGCGTCGGCGGACGCTCGCTCGAACTGCGATGGAGTCACATCATAGCGGCGCGGTGATGAGGCCGGCCCCGCGATCCGCGACGTCGACGCCCGTCGCGAACACGTTGCTGCGCGCGCTGGCGATCAGCTTCGCGCTCACGGTGCTCGCGCTCACCGGCACCGGTGTGTTCCTCACGGCCTGCCACCACATGGCGGCGACGCCCGCTGCGTGGGGCGCGGCCATGCTGGTGCCGGTGAGGGAATGCAATCCGCCGCCGACCCTCGCCGAGAGGATCTCGATCCCCGGCGCGCTGAGCGTCGGGAGCGTGTTCGAGAAATCGGCGATAACGTACCTGTCCCCGTCCCTCCCGAGCGCCCCGATGGCCATGACGCCCCTCGCTGACGAGGGGGGCGCCGCCGCGACCTCGAACGGTCTTTTCTCGTTGCGGCCGCTCTCGTTGCCCGCCGCGGCGACGACGATCGTCCCTCCGCTGAACCTGGCCCGCGCGGTCGCGAGATCCATGATCGAGTTGAACATATCGATGTTGCTGCGGTACGCCTCGATGGCCACGGACACGGCCGCCGTCTCTGGCATGCCCTGTTCCCGGAGCTGCACCACGAGGCCAGGGAAATCGAAGCCGAGCGACATCGAGATGACCTGCGCTTCCTCCTGGATCGCCCACACGAGGGCATCGAAGATCCAGTCCGAATCGCCGCTCCCCGAGTCGCGAAGCACCTTTCCGATGAGCGCCCTCGTCACCCCGCGGGCGACGCCGATGCGCGTCCGGCCCACGTCGCGGCCGAAGATTGTCCCCGCGCAATGCGTCCCGTGTCCGTTCCTGTCCCCGCTACCGTCTCCGCTGAAGTCCTTCTGCACGAGCTTGAGCCCCTGGAACGCAGGGTGCGTCGCGTCGATGCCCGTGTCGAGCACGGCCACGACCACCCCGGTCCCGTCGAAGGGCGACCTGTCCGCGCCGACGGCCGCGAGCCCCCAGGCCGTCGACGGGGTGACGGACGCCGGTGCGGCGACGGGTTCCACGAGCTTCGTCGGCACCGTCATGGCGAGGCCGGCGACCGACGGATCGCGGCTCAGGTCCGCGATGTCGGTCGGGCGGAGCGCCTCGACCTCCACCCGGAGCTCCGGCGGGCCGCTGTCGAGCGCGTCGAGCCTCGTGGCGAGCGGAAGGGCGGCAGCCAGGCGGCCATGCGTGTTGATGCCGCGGATGGCTCTGAGGACTGTATACTTATGCGTCACGATCGTGTCTCTCTCCTTCGATGGATGATGTGTTGAGCCGCTGATTCGAGGGATGATGCTGCGCCAGCGCGCAAACGAGCCTGGTCGCCCTCGCGCTGCGCCTGGATATCGCGCTCGCGGACGATGGAACGGCCCGACGTGAGCGTCGACTACGCGCAGTTACGCGCGGTTACACGCGATTACGCGCTGGCCTCCCCGGCGCCTCGTGCTCAGTGGCGGACGATCTCGATCGCGGCGGTCCCCAGGCGGATCTGCCTCGTCGTCTGCCGCCGCTCGACGAGCACGCCGGCCCCGATCAGTCCGGCGCGCGCGAGCTGCTGCCGCGCGCGGAAGAGCTTTACATTGAGGTGCTTGAGATCGAGCTTCAGCATGCCGAGCAGGTCGTCGACGTAAACCCAGCCTTGCTCCGCGGGGGGCGCGCCGCACTCCTTGTCGCGCAGGCGGGCGCGCGCGAGGACGAGGAGGAGCTCGTGGTGGGTGCGCTCGTCGAGGGATGTGCGCTGGCCGCCACGCACGATCGACAGCGCGACGTGCTCCTGATCTCGGCTCACCTCGAAGCGAAGCATCGTGTCGTTCATGAGCTTCACGCTGTCCACCGCGTGCGTCGTCGGTAGGGCGCCGCCGTGGGCCGGGGGAGGAATACGCAGGATCCACGCCCCTTCGGCCTCGACGCGCTCGTGGTCCACGGCGGAGCGCACGTCGCCGTCGATCTCGATGAGCCAGCGCCCGTCCCGGTCCTCGAACAGCGTGGCGCGCGGGTCGGCCGCGTCGGGGAGCACAAGAAGGCCGTGGTCCGCTGTGCGCACCTCGCCAGTCGCCATGGCGCGCGCGCTCGCCGCGGGCGGGCCGGCATCCTCGAGCGTCCAGCGCTCGGTGTCGTCCCCGAAGCAGAACTCCGCGCTCGGCGCGACGTCGACGCGCTCCGTGATCGCGATGCGCCGCCCGTCGACGGTGGTCCCGTTCCGGCTGCCGAGATCGCGCGTCGACCATCGATCGCCGTCCCAGAACAGGACGGCATGCTCGCCGGAAGCGCGACGGCTGGCGAGGCGCACAGCGCACCCTTCGGCTCGCCCGACGATGGAACGCGCCGCCAGCGTGACGCACCGCCCGGTCGCCCGGTGCTTCAATACCCCCACGAGATCAGCGTAGGATCGCCCATGCAACAGCCGCAAGTGCGCCGGGCGCGAGGACGGCCATGAGCGCTCCCCCCGCGACGATCGGGATCCACGCGCTGGCCCGCCGTGGAAGTTCAAGGGGGGTTGTCGCTCAGCCCTTGCGTGGTCGGCGATCTCCACTAAGCGCTTCAGGATGAGCTGTTCTCTGCCTCGAGCAGCCGCAAGCGTGATGCGAGAAGCGATGAAACAGCGGTCGAGCGAGGAGCGCGCAGAAGGGCGCGACTTCATTGAATGCCTGGAAGACCTCGCGATCGTGCGACCTGTGGATGACTCCGAAGATCATCTCCTCTGGGACACCGAGCTCCTGAAGCAGGAGCTCGCCCGCGCGAGCCCAGGCCGCGAGTCGGGGCTGATGCGGCTCCTCGCGGCGCGGGTCGCGATGAACAGCTCTTTCCAGTTCTTCGGCCTTCTCGACGCCCACGGTACGAGCTGGGAGTCGAACCATACCTCGACCCGCGGCGCCGGCGTGGAGCGGAGGGAGGTGCACGGCGTGCCCTTCTGGGAGTGCCGCTGGTGGCAGGGCTCGCCGGAGATCCAGGAGCGCCTGAAGGACGCGGTGCGGCGCGCGGCGCGCGGCGAGTTCGTCAGGTACGACGTGGAGGTCCTCGGGAGGAACGAAGGTGAGAAGTGCATCACCATCGATTTCAACCTGAACCCCGTCAAGGATCGGCAGGGCAAGGTCGTCTTCATGATCGCCGAGGGGCGGGACGTCACCGAGCAGCGGCGGCTCGAGCGCGAGGTCGCGCAGCACCGGGACGAGCTCGCGACGCTCGACCGCCTCAAGACGGAGTTCGTGGCCAACGTGAGCCACGAGTTCCGCACCCCGCTCACCCTCATCCTCGGGCGCGTCGAGGACGCGCTGTCGACCCCGGCGAGGGCGCTCGCGGGCGACGGCCTCGCCGCGGCCCACCGGAGCACCCTCCGGCTCCTCCGGCTCGTGAACACGCTGCTCGATTTCTCCCGCATCGAGGCGGGGCGCCTCCAGACGTCGTTCGCGCCCACCGATCTCGCGCGGCTCACCGCGGAGCTCGCGAGCTCCTTCCGCTCGCTGATCGAGGGCGCGGGCCTGTTGCTCGTCGTGGACTGCCCGCCGCTGCCCGAGCCCGTCTACGTCGACGCGGCGCAATGGGAGAAGGTCGTCATGAACCTCCTCTCGAACGCCTTCAAGTTCACGTTCGAGGGGGAGATCGCGGTCTCGCTGCGCGCTCACCCGGACCACGTCGAGCTGACCGTGCGCGATACAGGCACCGGGATCCCCTCGGACGAGCTCCCGCGCATCTTCGAGCGGTTCCACCGCGTGCACGGCGCGCGCAGCCGGAGCATCGAGGGCACCGGGATCGGGCTCGCCCTTGTCCAGGAGCTCGTCAAGGCGCACGGGGGCTCGCTGCGCGCCTCGAGCGCGGTGGGGCAGGGGAGCGCGTTCATCGTGGCGATTCCGAGGGGCCGCGCGCACCTGGCGCCGGAGCGCGTGGTCGCCGCCGGGGAGCCGGCGCCGTCGGCGCCGGGCGCGAGCCTCCACGTGCTCGAGGCGTCCCAGTGGTCCTCGCCCGGGCGCGAAGGAGCGGCGCCGACGGGCCCGGAGCCGCGCGCCGACGGCGGGCCCGTGCAGGGCGCCCCGGGCGACGGAGAGGGCCGGATTCTCGTCGCCGACGACAACGCGGACATGCGCGAGTACCTCGTCCACCTGCTCACGCCGAGGTGGAGCGTGGAGGCGGCCTCGGACGGGCGGGCCGCCCTCGAGGCCGCGCTCGCGCGCCCGCCCGACCTCGTGGTGAGCGACGTGATGATGCCCGAGCTCGACGGCGTCGCGCTCCTCCGGGAGCTCCGGGCGGACCCGAGGACGAGCAGTGTCCCCGTGGTGCTCGTGTCCGCTCGGGCGGGGGAGGACGCCGTCGTCGAGGGCCTCGACACGGGGGCGGACGATTACCTGGTGAAGCCGTTCTCGCCGCGCGAGCTCCTCGCCCGCGTCCGGACGCAGATCGAGATGGCGCGGATGCGGCGGCGCGCCGTCGAGGCCGCGGAGCGGGAGCGCGCGCAGGAGCTGCCCCGCTTCCTGGACGCGGCGAGCGTGGTCCTGGCCGAGTCTCTCGACTATTCCACGACGCTCGCGCGGGTGGCGCAGCTCGCGGTGCCCGTCCTCGCCGACTTCTGCTTCGTCGACCTGCAAGACGAGGAGGACGGCACCTTCCGGCGGGTGGCCGTGGCGTACTCGGACCCCGCGCTCGCTGCCGTGGCCGAGGAGGCGAAGCGCTTCGCGCCCAAGCTCGACGGCAACCAGGAGCACCCGCCGACCAAGGTGCTCCTCGAGCAGAGGTCGGTGCTCGTCGAGAAGTTCACGGACGAGAAGATGTGCGCCATCGCACAGAACGACGATCACCTCCGGGTGATCCGGGCCATCGGGGGGCATTCGTTCATGTGCGTCCCGCTGGCGCGGCGGGGGCGGCTCTTCGGGACGCTCACCTTCATCGTTTCGCGATCCGAGCGCCGGTACAGCGGGGCGGACCTCGCGGCCGCGGAGGAGCTCGGGCGCCGCTGCGCGCTCGCGGTGGACAACGCGCGCCTGTACAGGGACGCGCAGAGCGCGATCGCGCTGCGGGACGAGTTCCTCTCGATCGCCTCCCACGAGCTGAAGACGCCGCTCACCCCGCTCGCGCTGCAGATCCAGACCCTGATGCGCCGCGCGCCCGAGCTGTGCCCCGACAGGGAGCGCCTCCCGTGGCTCATGGATCGGCTCGGGCTCGTTCGCCGGCAGAGCGAGCGGCTGAGGCGGCTCGTCGAGAACCTCCTCGATATCTCCCGCATTTCCGCGGGGCGCCTCGCCCTGGACCTGGAGTCTGTCCGGCTGTCGGAGATCGTCCGGCAGGTGGTGTCTCGCTTCCAGGAGGGCGGCGAGATCGCGGAGGCGGGCTCGCAGGTCACCGTGAGCGCGGCGGACGACGCCGCCGGGAGCTGGGATCGGGTGCGGCTCGAGCAGGTCGTCGAAAACCTCGTCTCGAACGCGCTCAAGTATGGTCAGGGAAACCCGATCGAGATCACCGTCGCCTCGATGGGCTCGATGGCCACGCTGACGATCGCTGACCACGGCATCGGCATCGCGCAGGAGCACATCGGGCGGATCTTCGGGCGGTTCGAGCGCGCCGTGTCGGCGCGGCACTATGGCGGTCTGGGCATGGGGCTCTACATCTCGATGCAGGTGGTCGAAGCGCTGGATGGTTCGATCGAGGTGAGCTCTGTCCTGGGAGAGGGCTCGACCTTCAAGGTGATCCTGCCGCTCGCCGGCCCTCGGGCGACGGGCCGGCAGGGTCTGCCGGGATCCGAGAGCGCCTGAGGCGCCCGGCGCGAGGGGGCCCCGTGGGTCGGCCCGAGGTCGTGGCGCCCTGGTCGCTGTCACCCCGTGAAGGGAGCGAGCGCGCATGACGATGAGCCGTCCCAGCAAGCGCATCCTGATCGTCGATGACGACGCCGCGATTCGCCGGACCTTGAGCGAGCTCCTGGAAGAGGAGGGGTATGCGGTCGCCTGCGCCGCGAACGGGCTCGAGGCCCTGGCCTATCTGCGGGACGATCCCTCGTCCATCGCGCTCGTCCTGCTCGACCTGATGATGCCGGTCATGGATGGGTTCCAGTTTCGCGCCGAGCAGAAGCGCGACCCGACGCTCGCCGCCACGCCCACCGTGGTGATGACCGCGCGCGGCGCGACGGAGCGCTCCGGCATCGACGCGGACGCGATCCTCAGCAAGCCGTTCGATGTGCTGAAGCTGATGGACACCATCGAGCGGAGCTGCCGGAGGGAGTGAGCCGGCGGCGCGCCACGCCGGGCCGATCGTGCGAACGGCCGATGTCGCGCCGCAGGCACACCTAGGCGCCCGCCCTCGCGCCGCACATGGTCGTGAGCACCGCGAGCAGCTCCGCCGGTTCGATGGGCTTCGGGACATGGGTGTTGAACCCGGCCCGCAATGCGCGCATGCGATCCTCCGTGCGCGCATAGGCGGTGAGCGCGATCGCCGGGGTTCGCCCCCCGCTCGCCGCCGGGAGCGCGCGGATCTTGCGGATCAGCACGTAGCCGTCCTCGCCGGGCATCGCGACGTCGGACACGAGGACATCGGGCTGCAGCGCCTTCACCGCGAGCAACGCCTCGGCGGCGGACGACACGGCCGTCACGCGCGCGCCGCACTGCTCGAGCATCGTGACGAGGAGCTCGCGCGTGTCGTCCTCGTCATCCACCACGAGCACGTTCAGCGCCGCGAGCTCCGGCGGGCAGTCGCTCCCGGCCGTGACGCACGTCAGCGGCGCCAGCCGGCGCCCCCGGCTGTGGCTCGGCGGCGCCGCGAGCGGCAGCTGGACGACGAACGTGGCGCCCTGACCCTCCCCGTCGCTCAGCGCGTGGGCCGTGCCGCCGTGCATCTCCACCAGGCTCTTCACGATCGTGAGCCCGAGGCCCAGGCCGCCGTGCCTGCGCGTCGTGCCGCTCTCGGCCTGCCGGAACTGCTCGAACACGTAAGGCAAGAACCCGGGCTCGATGCCCTGGCCGGTGTCGGACACGGTGATCTCGGCGGACCCGTCGGCGCGCTCGAGCCGGATGCGCACCACGCCGCCGCGCGGCGTGAACTTCACCGCGTTGCTGAGCAGGTTCCAGACGACCTGCTGCAGCCGGCCCGCGTCGCCCGCGACGGCGCCCACGCCGGGCTCGAGGAGCGGCAGGAGCCGCACCCCCTTGGCGTCGGCGGCCGGCCGCACGACCTCGAGGGCGGCGTCGATCAAGGGCATGAGCTCGATCGGCTGGACGTCCAGGCGGAGCTTGCCGGCCATGATGCGCGAGATATCGAGCAGATCGTCGATGAGCTGCGCCTGCGCCTGAGCGTTGCGCTCCACCGTCTCCAGCGCCTTGTCGCGGCGCTCCTCGGCGAGCTTGCCGGTGCGCAGCATCCGGATCCAGCCGAGGACCGCCGTGAGCGGCGTGCGGAGCTCGTGGCTCATCGTCGCCAGGAACTCGTCCTTCAGGTGGCTCGCGGCCTCGGCCTCGCTCCGGGCGGACTGCGCCGCGGCGAGCAGGTCTTGCCGCTCCTCCTCCGCGCGCTTCCGCGCCGTGATGTCGAAGAACGAGGAGACGACGCCGGCCACCGAGCCGTCCGCGCCGCGGAGCGGCTGCGCGTTCACCGAGAGCCACACGACCGAGCTGCCCTGCCGCTCCAGCCCGAGCAAGACGCCCGACTGGGGCGCGCCTGTCCGCAGCGCGATCTGCGAGGGGTACATCTCGAAAGGGAACGTCGAGCCGTCCTCGCGGACGATCCTGCACGACGGGCCCAGCATCGTGGACCCGACGAGCTGGGCCATGGGCAGGCCCAGGATCCGCTCGGCGCTCGCGTTCGCGGTGCGGATGACGCCGCGCTCGTCCTGGAGCGTGATGCCCTCCTCGAGCGCGCTGATGATCACGCGATAGCGCTCCTCGCTGTCCCGGAGCGCCCGCTCCGCCTCGATCGCGTCGGTCTCATCGCGCGTGATCAGCACGGCGCCCGCGGGCGAGCCGTCGGCGTGCCTGAGCGGCGATGCGGTCCCGGCGAGGGCCCGGATCGAGCCGTCCGGGCGCGTCACGAGCCAGCGCGCGTTCTCGACCTTCTCGCCCCGGAGCGCGCGGTGGAGCGGGTCCTCGTCGGGGCGCAGCGGCCGGCCGTCCAGCGCGAGCAGCCCGCGGCCCCGGAGCGACTCGATCGCGTCGCTCGCGTCGCGCTCGTACACCCCGTGCTGCCGCTGGGCCTCGCCGTTGCAGATGCGGAGCGCCCCGCGCGCGTCCGCGGCCATGATGCCGTCTCCGCTCTGCTCGATGAGCGCGCGCAGCAGATCGCGCTCCACCGCCGCGATTCGCTCGGCCCGCTCGGTCCGCTCGCGGAGCCGCTTCGAGCGAAGGAGCGCGCCGACGCGCGCCGACAGCGCGGCCGCCGGGCAGGGCTTGACCACGTAGTCGTCGGCGCCCGCGGTGAGCCCCTCCACGAGGTCCTCCTCCTGCCCGGCCACGGTCAGGATGAGGATCGGGAGCCCGACCGTGGCGGCGCGCGACCGCAAGAGGGCACAGATCTCGGTGCCGGACATGCCCGGCATCACCTGGTCGAGCACAAGGACGTCCGGCAGATCGCCTCCCGCCACGCGCTCGAGCATCGCGGCGGCGTCCGTGAAGACCTGGGCCTCGTACCCTGGCGCGAGGGCGCGCGCCGCCATCTCGGCCTCCAGCAGCGAATCGTCGAGGATCCACACCACCCCGCGCTGCGCGTGCTCGCTCGGCGGAGGCTCCATGCCCCCCTCCCGGACCCCCCGCCCCGCGGCCGGCGCCGGGCGCCGGGGCGGGCCGTTCGCATCGCGCGCGGCGTCGGCGAGCACGAAGTCCATCGTCATTGGCCGATTCATGGTTCTCCAGGAGCAGCAGGGACCGTGAGGCAGTTCGCCACAGGGCGGCGCCTCACGAGGCATATCGCCACAGGGCGGCGCCTCTCGGGGCGGGGACTGGGCGGAGACGCGTTGGTTCCGCAAGCATCTTTACCGCCCAGTCTCATCTGAGGGAGAGCCTGCGACCATGCAAGCCTAATACGATGAAAGGCGCCCTGTCGCTCTCTTCGGGGTTGCATCTGGTTGCATCTGGCTGCGTCAGGTTGCTTCTGGCCCTTGCGCCACGCATCACGCGGCGCTCGCCGGTTTCCATCGAGCTCTGTCATGGCGTTCGCGCGCTCACCGGCGGTTCGCTGGCGCGCTGCCGCTCCTCGGCGGAGCCCGGACTTGTCAGCGAGCACAGCAGTCGCCGCCGGCGCCGGTTCGGCGCGCGGGAGCGCAGCGCACGGCCGCGGCGCGCTGCGCTCCCGCGCCTGGGATCCGGAGCTCGGGGCGGGTCCGACGGGAGTTCCCTGATTCTCGCACGGACGCACAGGTGCGATTGACACCTCGTGTTCGGAAAGGCTATTCCCTCGGCCGAGCACCGCAGTGGCAGAGATCCTCGTCGTCGATGACAGCCGGGTGATGCGCGAGATGGTGGTGGCCTGCCTGCGGGTAGAGCAGCACGGGTTCGCGCACGCGGCGAGCGGGCTTGAGGCGATTGAGACGCTCTCGCTCAGGCCGTTCGATCTCGTGGTGCTCGATCTGAATATGCCCGATATCGGGGGACTCGAGGTGATCGAGTTCATCCGGGGTCAAGACAGGCTGCGGAGCCTGCCGATCCTGGTGGTGACGACCCGGGGTGATGAGGAGTCCCGTGCCCGCACGCTCGCCGCGGGGGCGTCCGAGTTCATGACGAAGCCCTTCACTCCTGACGCCATCCTGGCCAGCGTGCGCGCGCTCCTGCAGGACAACCTCGCCAGCGCCGGATGACCGGATGGGCGGCGCGCTCGATGTGAACGAGTTCGTGGCCGGCTACCTCGTCGAGGTGGAAGAGCACCTCTCCGCGTCGACGGCCAACCTCCTCGCCGTCGAGGCGGCCCTCCGCGCCGGCGAGTCGAGCCCCAGGGCGATCCGGGAGCTCTTCCGCGCCCTTCACACCATCAAGGGACTCTCCGCCATGGTCGGCGTGGAGCCGATTGTGGATCTCGCCCACGCGATGGAGACCGTGCTCCGCGCGGCGGACCGGGCGGCCGGGAGCCTCTCCGCCTCGTCGATCGAGGTGCTGCTCCGCGGGCTCCGGTCCATCGAGGAGCGGGCCCGGGCGCTCGCCGAGGGGAAGCCGGTGCTGCCGGCGGCGCCCGAGCTCCTCGCCGCGCTCACCGCGCTCGATCTCGCCGCCGCGCCGTCGCCGCCCGTGCCGACGATCGGCGCCGATCCCGAGATCCTCGCGAAGCTCGGGCCCGGCGAGCGGGTGCAGCTCGCGCAGGGCGTGGCCGGCGGGCGGCGCGCGCTGCGGGTCGACTTCGTCCCCTCGCCGGCGCGCACCGCCGAGGGGGTGAACATCACGACCGTCCGCGAGCGCGTCGGCAAGCTCGCAGAGATCGTCAAGGTCGTCCCGCTCTCGGTGCCGGCCAGCGATGGCGCGCCGGGCGGCATCGCCTTCGCGCTCCTCGTCCTCACGAGCGCGCCCGACGAGGAGGTCGCGCGCGCGGCGGCGGCGGATGGCGTCCGCGCCCTCACCGTGGAGCCCCCCGTCCCGCCGGCCGTCGCGGCGCTGGCGGAGCGCGAGCCGGACGAGCCGGCGGACCGGGAGCCCCAGCTCCGAGGCGTCGTCCGCGTCGAGGTGGCGCGCCTCGACGACGCGCTCGACAAGCTGTCGGCGCTGGTCGTCACGCGGTTCCGGCTCGCTCGGGCGGCCGCCGAGCTGCGCGCCCGCGGGGTCGACACCCGCGATCTGTCGGAGATCCTGCGCGAGCACGACCGGACGCTGCGCGACCTCCGCGGCGCCATCATGCGCGCGCGCATGATCTCCGTGGCGGAGCTCCTCGATCGCGTGCCGCTCGTCGTCCGCGGCCTCGGCCGCGCGACCGGCAAGCAGGTCCGGCTCGAGATCGACGCCGGCAAGGCCGAGCTCGACAAGGCGGTCGCGGAGCGCGTCTTCCCTGCGATCGTGCACCTGCTCCGCAACGCCGTCGATCACGCGATCGAGCCGCCCGCCGAGCGGCGCCGCCTCGGCAAGCCCGAGGAGGGCCTCGTCCGGGTCTCCTGCTTCGAGCGCTCCAGCAACCAGCTCGAGCTCAGCGTCACCGACGACGGCCGCGGCATCGATCGCGCGCTGGTCGCGAGGCGGGCCGGCCGCCCCGCGCCCGAGAGCGACGCGGCGCTCCTCGATCTCATCACGCTCCCCGGGCTGTCGACGCTCGATCAGGCGACAAAGACCAGCGGTCGCGGGCTCGGCATGGACATCGTGCGCCGCATCGCCGTGGAGCAGCTCAGCGGCGAGCTCTCGGTGAGCACGTCGCCCGGCGCCGGCACCACCTTCACCCTCCGGATCCCGCTCACGTTGACCATCGTGGACGCCTTCTCCTTCCTGTGCGGTGACCAGCTGTTCGTGACGCCCGTCGCGGGCGTCGAGGAGGTCGTGGAGATCGACGCCGCGCGCATCATCCGCGGCCCGGCTCCGGGCGAAGCGCGGGGCGGGACCATGCTGCCAGCCGCGGGCGAAGCGCGCGGCGGGACCATGCTGATCGAGCGCCGCGGCGAGGTCGTGCCCCTCGTCGACCTCGGCGCCCTCTTCGAGCTCGGGGCCTCGCCCGCGCGCAGGGCGCTCGTCGTCCGTCGCCACGGCGCGCCCTTCGCGTTCGGCGTGACCCGCGTGATCGGCCAGCAGGAGGTGGTCGTGCGGCCGCTCGAGGACCCGCTCGTCAGGGTGCAGGGCGTGTCTGGCTCGACGGATCTCGGCGATGGGCGCCCCACGCTCGTCCTCGACCTCGTGACCCTCAGCGGCAGGATCTCCGCTGTCCGCGGCGGCCGTGGCGCGCTCGTCCGGGTGGCCTCGTGAGCGATCTGCACGTGGTCCTGAAGGTGGCGGACACCGAGTACGTCATCTCGGCGGCGGACGTGCTCCACATGGAGACGTTCGCCGGGGCGACCCGGGTGCCGGGGACGCGATCGTACGTCGGCGGCCTGGTGCAGATCCGGGGCCGCGTGGTCCCGGTCGTGGATCTGCGCGTCCGCTTCGGGCTCCCGAGCGCGGAGCCGACGCTGGACTCGCGCGTCATCGTCGTCCAGTGCGGCGGCCGCACCGTGGGCCTCCTGGTGGACAGCGCGCGCGAGGTCGTCAACATCGCCGAGGGCGAGCTGAGGCCGCCCCCCGAGGTCATGGCGGAGGAGAGCGCCGGGTTCGTCAGGGCCGTCGCGAAGCTCGGGGAGCGCCTCGTCATGCTCGTCGACGTCGGCAGGATCATCGGTGAGGAGCAAGATCATGGCAGCTGATGCAATCGCGGACATCGACGGCGCGCTCGCGCGGGCGGAGCAGACCGAGCGCGCGCTCCGTCAGGCGGTCGCGACCGTCGCCGGCGTCGAGCAGGCGGCCGCGCGGCTCGCCGCTCTCGGCGCCGAGCAGGCCGCGGCCGGCAGGGAGCAGGGGGCCATGGCGGGGGCGCTCGCGGGCGAGCTCGAGGAGGCTGGGACGGCCGCGCAGGCGCTCGCCCGCTCCGGGCAGCGGGTGGGCGATGTCGTCATCGAGGTCGTGAGGGGGACCGAGGGCATGGCGGGCGGCATCGGCGCGCTCGCCCCCGCGCTCGCCAGCGTGAAGAACGACGCCGAGGTGCTCGCCGCCTCGGCGGACACGACAGCGGCGGCGCTCGAGGAGATCGCCCGCTCGGTGAAGGCGGTGAGCGCCAGCGCCGAGGAGCTCGCGTCCTCCAGCGAGGAGCTCCTCGGCTCGGTCTCCGTGACGAGCGGATCCGCCGATGAGGCGGCCGCCCGCGGCGAGAGCAGCGCCGCGGCCATCGAGGAGATCGGGGCCACCATCGAGGAGATGTCGAAGGGCGTCGCGCGCCTCTCGGCCGACGCCAAGGGGGTCGGGGCGCAGATCTCGACCATGGCCGGGACCGTCGTGGGCGTGAGCGGCTCCCTCGATCGCGTCGCGAAGGACGCGACCGAGATGGCGAGCGCGGTCGAGGAGACCGCCGCGACCGCCGAGCAGATGGCGCGGTCGATCCGCGGGGTGGCCGAGAGCGCGAAGGGGCTCGACGCGAGCGCGTCGACGACCGCGAGCACGATCACGGAGATCGCGAGCTCGGTCGAGGAGGTCGCGGCCACCGCCGAGAAGAACGCGGCGACCATCGAGGCGAACGCGGTCGCCGCCGAGCAGCTCGCGCGGACCGCGCAGCAGGTCGCGCAGAGCGCCGAGCAGATCAGCGGGCTCGCGGCCGGCAATGCCGCCACGTCGTCGCAGGTCGAGGCGTCGACGCGGCGGATCGTCGCCATCGTCGACACCGCGCGCGCGACCGCCGAGCAGGGCGTCGCGACCGCGCGCCAGGGCGCGGCGACGGTCGGCAGGTCGATCGCCGGGCTCGGGAGCATCCGGCAGGCGATGGCCGACTCCGCGTCGGTCATGAAGGAGATGGGCAAGCGGGCGGAGGAGATCGGCGACATCGTCCAGACGATCAACCTGATCGCCGACCGCACGAACCTCCTCTCGCTCAACGCCAGCATCGAGGCCGCGCGCGCGGGGGAGCACGGCCGCGGCTTCGCCGTCGTCGCCGAGGAGATCCGCAACCTCGCCGATCGGGCCGCCGTCTCGAGCGCCGAGATCGCCAAGATCGTCCGCGCGCTCCAGGCGAGCGCCCGGGAGGCGGTGGCCGCCTCGAGCGAGGGCGTGAAGGTCGCGGACGAGGGGACCCGGCTCGCGGGCGACGCCGATCGGGCGCTCACGTCCATCCTTCAGGGGGTCGAGGAGCTCGGGCGCTCGATCCGCGACATCGACCGGGCGAACGCCGATCAGGTGCAGGCGGTGGCCTCCCTGACCCAGACGGCGTCGCGCATGAGCGACGAGGGGAAGGCGGTCGCGCGCTCCGCGGCCGAGCAGACCAGGGCGATCCAGGCGCTCGCGCAGGGCAGCGCGGAGATGCGGCGCATGGCCCGGCAGACGAAGGACGCGACCGCCGAGCAGGCGCGCGCGCTGCGGGACGCCGTGAAGGCCAACGCTCAGCTCACGTCCACCGCCGAGCGGGTGTCGCGGGCGATGGACGAGCAGGCGACAGGGGCGTCGCAGCTCGCCAAGGTCGCCGCGCAGATGCGCGCGCTGACCCAGCAGACCAGCGCCGCCATGAACGAGCAGACCCGCGCCCTGGTCGGGATCACGGCGCTCACGCAGGACGTCTCCGGCGCGTCGCAGCGCATGGTCGCCGGCCTCGCGGAGCAGGCGGGCGGCGCGACCGAGATCGCGCGCGCGATGGACGACATCCGGCGGCTGTCGGTCCAGTCGGCGCGGGGCATCGGCGAGCAGGCGCGGGCCGCGAAGCAGCTGGAGGCGTCCGCCCGCCAGGTCGCGCGGCTCGCGTCAGCGGTGACCGCCGCCATGGCGGACCAGGGCAAGGCGACGGCGTCCCTCGCGAAGGAGGGGGAGTCCGTGCGCCGGATCGCCAGGCAGACGGCGCGGTCCGTGGCCGATCAGGCGGAGGCGATCATGGCCCTCGCGTCGGGCGCGAACCGGCACACGTCGTCGCTCCAGGCCGCCGAGAAGGGGGTCGGCGAGCTCTCGACGCGGAGCGAGCAGCACGCCGCCTCGCTCTCGCGGCTGCGCGACCCGGTCCGGGAGCTGCTCGCTTCCACGGCCAGGCACGCGAGGGACACGGGCGCGATCGCGAGCGACGCTGGCCAGGTGCTCGAGCAGCTCGGCAGGATCCGGCAGGCGAGCGGGGAGCACGCGGACGCGGTCGCGGGCGTCGTCGCCACGGTCGCCCACGCCATCACCCACATCAAGGCGAACGGGACGCCGCACCCAACGCCGCCGGAGACAGCGTGATCGCTCGTCGGCAGGCGCCCGCGCTCGCCATCTCGGACGCGGAGCGGCAGCGCGTCGAGCAGGTCGAGCGGCTCGCCGCCTCGGGGCCTCCGGGGGCGCCTGCGCTCGTCGAGATGCTCGCGGATCCGAGCTGGACCGTGCGGCGCGCTGTCGTCGCGTCGCTCGCCGCGCTCGGCGATGCGGCGGTCCACCCCCTCTGCGCGTGCCTCTCCACCCGGCGCGACAGCGAGGCGCGCATCGCCGCCACGGTCGACGCGCTCGTCGCGTCGCTGGGCGACGTCGACGCCGCCGTGCTCGCGCTGACCCTGGATCCTCGCCCCGCGCTCGTCGCCGACGCGGCGCAGATCCTCGGCCGCCGCGGCAGCGGGAAGGCCGTCTCCCGGCTCGCGGAGCTCACGTCGCACCCCGACGACAACGTCGCGGTCGCCGCGATCGAGGCGCTTGGCCGGGTCGGCGGCAGGTCCGCTGTCGACTCGCTCGTGGACGCCGTCTCTAGCGGAAATTTCTTCCGTGTCTTCCCGGCGATCGACGTGCTGGGCCGGAGCGGCGATCCGCGCGCGACCGGCCCGCTGGCGGCCCTCCTCGAGGATCCCCGCTACGTGCTCGAGGCGGCGCGGGCGCTCGGCCGCACCGGCAGCCGCGGCGCCGTGGCGCCGCTGGTGCGCCTCCTCGGGCGGCCGAGCGATGGCGTCGTGCGCGTCGCCGCGGCGGCGCTCGCCGAGCTGCGCGAGCGGTACCGCGAGCGCTACGGGACGGCCGCGCCGATCGACGAGGCGCTCCGGAGCGAGGCGCCGGCGCCCGGCGTGGCTCGGCGGCTCTCCCAGAGCCTCGCGGGCGCGGATCCGGCCGAGCAGGCCGCCCTCTGCAGCGTGCTCGGCGCGATCGGGGGCGACGACGCCCTGCTCGAGCTGACGCGCCTGCTCGACGCCGATCCCCCCGTCGCGAGCGCCGCCGCGGAGGCGCTCGGCCAGCTCTCGCGGAGCGCCGACCCCCGGGTGCTCGCGGCGCTGCGCGACGGCGACAGCCCGCGCAGGCTCCTTCTCCTGCCGCTCGTCCGGGGCGTCGCGGCCGCGGGCGACGTGGAGCGCTGCCTCGCCGATCCGGACGCGGAGGTCCGCACGGCGGCGTGCGACGCGCTCGCGCGCATCGCGGAGCCCGGCTCGGCGCGCGCGCTGTTCCAGGTCCTCGACGACCCGAGCCCCCGCGTGGTCCACGCCGCGACGACCGCGATCCAGGGCCTCGGCGGCCCGGACGTCGAGGCGCTCGCGCTCGCCGCGGCCCGCGATGGGGCCCCGGCCGCGCGGAGGACGGCCCTCCGGATCCTCGGGCACCTCGCGACGCCGTCGGCGCTGCCGGTCTTCCTCGACGGCCTCGGCGACCTCGACGTGCGGGCGCGCGAGCAGGCGATCCATGGCCTCGCGTCCCTCGAGGCGCCGGCGGCGCTCGAGGCGCTGGTCGCGGTCGCGGCCGATCCCACGGCGCGGATCCGGGCCGTGGCGATGCGGGCGCTCGGGCAATCGCGCCGGGATCCCAGCGTGATCGACGCGCTCCTCGCGGGGCTCCGCGACGGCGACGCGTGGGTCCGGTACTACGCCTGCCAGTCGCTGGGGAAGCTCGGGTGGGAGGAGGCGGCAGGGGTCATCGCCGAGCGACTCCGGGACGAGAGCGGCCAGGTGCGCGTGGCGGCGATCGAGGCGCTGTCGGGGATCAAGGGCGATCTCGCGCTCGCGGCGCTGGAGCAGGCGGCCCGGGACGGCGACACGGACATGCGGCGGTCGGCGCTGATCGGGCTCGGCATCGCCGGGCGGGAGGCGTCGCTGCCGACGTTGCTCGACGCGCTCTCGTCCCCGGACGTGGCGACCCGGCTGGTCGCGGTCTCGGCGATCTCTGGCTTCTCGTCGTCCGAGGTCCTGCCGGCGCTCGTGCGGGCGGCGGGCGACCCCGACGAGAGCGTGGGGGCGGCCGCGACCAGCTTCATCGCAGGGCGGCCCGGCGCCGAGGCGACGAGGACCCTGGTCGCGCTGCTCGTCACGTCGCGGGCGCAGGGCCCGCTCCTCGCCGCGCTGTCGACGCCCGTGCCGGGCCGCATCGAGGGCATCCTCGACGCGCTGGGCACGGCGGACGACGAGCTCTCGCCGCTCCTGACCGCGGCGCTCGCGCGGATGCGGCTCCCCGGGGCGCACGCCGCGCTCCTCGAGGCGCTCCGGCTGCCGCGCGCGCCGGCGCGGAAGGCGGCCGCCACGACGCTCGCCGCGGTGGCCACCCGCGAGGGCTTCGCGGCGGTCGAGCGCGCCGCGCGGACCGATCCAGATCCCGAGGTGCGGCGGGTGTCCGCGTCCGTCCTCGCGCAGTGGGCCTGATCCCGTGGGCATGACGAGCCGACTCCCCATCTCTCCGCAGGTCTTCGCGATCTTCAGCGCGCTCGTCGCCGAGAAGATCGGCCTCCACTACGACGCGGGCGATCGCGAGCTGCTCGGCGACAAGCTGGCGGTGCGCGCCCTCGACGCCGGCTTCGATTCGCTGCTCGATTACTACTACTTCCTCCGCTACGACCCGGCGGGCGCGGCCGAGATGGACGCGCTGATCGACGGGCTTGTCGTGGGCGAGACGTACTTCTTCCGCGAGCTCGCGCAGCTCGAGCTCGCGGTCTCGGAGTTCATCGCGCCGCGCGTGGCGGCGGGCGGCCGGCCGCGGATCTGGTCGGCGGCCTGCTCGAGCGGCGAGGAGCCGTTCACGCTCGCGATGCTCCTGGCCGAGCGGGGCCTGCTCGACAAGGTCGAGCTCATCGCGAGCGACATCAGCGCGCGGGCGCTCTCGCGGGCCCGGGCCGGCGTGCTCGGGCCGCGCTCGCTCCGGAGCAACGCCCCGCCGCCTCCGTTCGCGGAGCGGTGGTTGCAGGTGATGCCCGATCGCGTCGTCGTGAGCGCCGACCTGAGGCGGGCGATCGACTGGCGGCGGATCAACCTGCTCGACGCGTCCCAGGTCGCGTCGCTCGGGCAGCTCGACATCGTGATCTGCCGCAACGTGCTCATCTACTTCCACGACAACACGGCGCGGTGGGTGGTCAAGAACCTCTCGGGGGCGCTCTCCGCGGGCGGGATCCTCCTGGTCGGGGTCTCCGAGTCGCTCTTCAGGCTCGGCACCGCGCTCGCCTGCGAGGAGCGGGGCGGCGTGTTCCTCTACCGGAACGTGGCGCCATGAAGCGCCCAGCGGTCCGCGTGCTCGTGGTCGACGACTCGGCCTTCGTGCGCAAGGTGCTGCGGCAGGTCCTCGGCGCGAGCTCCTCGATCGAGGTCGTCGACACGGCCATGGACGGCCTGGACGCGCTGGAGAAGATCGCGCGCTACAAGCCGGATGTCGTCACGCTGGATCTCGTGATGCCGAACCTCGACGGCCTCGGCGTGCTCGCGTCGTTGCCGCGCGAGGGCGCGCCCCGGGTGATCGTCGTCAGCAGCGCCGACGCGGACAGCGATCTCGGCGTCAGGGCGCTCCAGGAAGGCGCGACCGATCTCGTCGAGAAGCCGACGGCGCTCGCGACCGATCGCCTCTTCGGCCTCGCGGACGAGCTGGTCCGCAAGGTGCTCGCCGCTGCCGAGGCGAAGGTCCACCGCGCGGAGCCCCCGCCCGCGCCGCCGTCCGTGCCTGGCGCGATCCCGGCGGTCTCGCGCACGCGGCTCGTCGTGATCGGCGCGTCGACCGGCGGCCCGCTGGCGCTGACGCGGCTCCTCGCGGCGATGCCCGCCGGGTTCCCGGCCCCCATCGTCGTCGCGCTGCACATCCCTCCTGGCTACACGGAATCGCTGGCGCGCCGCCTGGACGACGGGAGCGCGCTCTCGATCGTCGAAGCGTCGGACGATCTCCCGCTGCAGCCTGGGCTCGTTGTCCTCGCGCGCGGGGGGACGCACATCGAGGTTCGGCGCAACCTCACGCGCGCCAGCGTCCGCTTCGTGGCGACGGCCAGCGCGTCCCTCTATTGCCCGTCGGTGGATCTGCTCTTCGCGAGCGCCGCGGCCGAGTTCGGGCCGGGCGTCCTCGGGGTCGTGCTGACGGGCATGGGGGACGACGGCCTGGAGGGCTCCCGGGCGATCCGCGCGGCGGGCGGGAGGATCCTCGCAGAGGCCGAGTCGTCCTGCGTCGTTTACGGCATGCCCCGCCGCGTGCTGGAGGCCGGGCTCGCCGCGGCCGCGGCGCCGATCGATCAGATGCCTGCGGCCATCCTGCAGCATCTTTGACGTCGCAGGTCGCACGTCGTCACAGCAGCCAGCTGAGGCATCCCTCAAATTCTCCGGAAAATTCACAGGGAGGCGGGGAGACGGGGAGGAAGATCTTCAAAATACTCCCCGTCTCCCCGCCTCCCTGTTCAACTTCCCCGCTGAAAAGGGCTGCAAACTAAGGGGAGTCCTTAGAGCGGCCAGTAGACGACCTTCCCCTCGATCTCCTGGAACGTCGCCGCGTTGCCGTCCTGGGAGACGATGAAGGCGATCCGCTCCGGATACCCCGCGACGAACGCCGCGGCCGCGCGGTGGCGGGTGCCGCGCGCGTCGAGGCTCAAGCTCGCGTCCATCCGCTGGTCGGGGGTGGCCGCGAAGACCTCGGAGATGATCGCCCTCGGAGGCGGCAGCTTCGCGCCGAACGCGAGCACGTCGAGGGCGTGGCTCATCACGACCGCGCCGTCGACGGTCGTCAGCCGCACGATGAGCTCGAGAAGCCGGCTGACGCGCTCGGACCTCTGCAGCGCGTCCGCCGAGTCGCGCGCCGCTGGCCTCCCGGACGGCTGGCATGGCCCGTCCGGCAGGTGGGTCTCGTGCGCGCCGGCGAGGTCGAGGATGGCCGAGCCGAGGCACAGGGCAGGGGCCAGCCGCTTGACCTCGGTGTCGAGCTGATTGCCGTCTTCACCGAAGAGCTGCGGCAGGCCCTCGCCCGGCCCCAGAACGACGAGGAGCCCACCGCGACCGAGCTCGACCATTCCCTCGACGATGCGCAGCAGGTAGCCGCGCACATTGCGGACGAGCGCGCTCGCCTGGTCCCGCGCGACGGTCCGCTCGATGGAGTCGAGCAGCGGCCGGTTCTTGGGCATCCACGTCCGCACGGCGCCGCGCTCGTAGCGGACGACCTCCCATTCGCCGCGGTACACGGCCACGACGCCGGGCTTCGGGGCGACGACGCGCACGAGCTGATCGAGCGCGAACGACGGCCGGCCGTGCGGCACCGCGATGCCGGCGACGGCGAGCGACCCCTCGAGCGGCACCACGGCCAGGAAGGAGCGCGGCCACGCGCTCGCCGGACCCAGGTTGGCCAGGTGCTCCGCGTCGAACGCCACCGGGGACCCGAACCGCACGAGATCCCACGCGGGCTCTCCGGACTCGAACTCGGCGAGGCGCTCGGCGAACACGACGCCGATCGGGTTGAGCCGCCCCTCCTCCGTCGCCATGGACGCGAAGAACAGCGTCTCGATCAGCTGCGTCAGGATCGCGGCGAAGGAGGGCGGCGCCTCGTCGGGGGCGACGCGGGCGCCCGGAGCCAGCTTCTGCGCCGCGAGCGGGGGCTGCCCCTGCAGCTCGAGAAAAGCCGCCGTGACGTCCGCCGGATACTTGGGGCGCATGAGCTCGCTCTACCTCCTCCGCGCCCCCGGTCAGCCCGGCGGGCGGCGCGCGGATCGCTTTTCGTGCTCGCTACGCGGCCCGACGCGAGCTGCCGCCCTTCCGCTTCGGGGTCTCCGCCTTCCGCACCCTGGATTTGCCGCCTTCTTCCGGCGCTCTTCTCCCGTCTTTCGCGCCGTTCTTCGCGTCGTCGTCGTCGTTCGCGGCCTTCCCGCCCTTCTGCCCGAGGCTCTTCTTGAGCAGCGCGATGAGGTCCACTGTGCCGGTGGCGCGGCGGTGGCGCTCTTCCTCCACAGGCTCCGCGGGCGCCGTCGTGCGGCCGGCTTTCACCTTCTTCTCGATGAGCTTCATCACGTCGTCGCGGTACTCATCCTTGTATTTCTCCGGCTCCCACGCGGTGGCCATCTCGGCCACCAGCCGCTCCGCCATCTCCAGCTCCCGCTTGCCAAGCCCCTTTCCCTTGGCGTCCATCTCGGGCAGGTCGAGCTCCTCCTCCGAGCGGAGCTCGTGCGCGAACCGGAGCAGGTTCAGCACGAGCCCTCTGCCGTGCGGCCTCACCGCGGCGATGTGCTCGCGCGTCCGGATCACGACCTTCGCGATTCCGACCTTGCCCGTCTTCCGCAGCGCCTCGCGCAGGAGGACATACGCTGTCACCGGCGATCGCTTCTTGCCGTTCTGAGACGCGGGAGCGAGGAAATACGGTTTGTCGTAGTACATCGGGTCGATCTCCGAGGCGTCGACGAAGTCGAGGATATCCACGGTCTGCGTCGCCTCCACGTTCGCGCGGCGCAGGTCCTCGTCGGACAGGACGACATACTCGTCCTTCTCGTAGGGATAGCCGCGGACGATATCGTCCCAGCTCACCGGCTCGCCCGTCTCCCGGTTCACGCGCTCGTAGCGGATCGGCGCCATGGTGCGCCTGTCGAGCTGCGTGAAGTGGAGCTCGTCGGGCTCCTCGGCGGGGTAGAGGGCCACCGGGATCTGCACGAGCCCGAAGCTGATACTCCCTTTCCAGATGCTGCGAGGCATGTGCGCTCCTTCGACCCGGAAGGCGACCCGAGGGCCCGCGCCAGGTCCATCGCGGCGAGCAATGCAAGCCGGCGGCCGACGACGCGTCCTCGCGGATCCTGCGCCTCGCGCCCGTCCTGGCCGCCCGGGGGCCATCGCGGATCCTGCGCCTCCCGCCGCGCGCTGCCACAGCCGAGGTTGCGTTTCGCCACGGCAGACCGGGCGCGGCGGTGATCGACGGTGATTGCTGCCCCACGCGCCTTCGCCCGCTGTATAACCCGCGTGCGACATGCCTCGGCGTTCCCACGACCTTCACGGCGCCGCGCCGGACGAGAGCCGGACAGCGCTGCTCCTCATCGACGTGATCAACGATCTGGACTTCCCGGGAGGCGACCGGCTGCTCGCCCACGCGCTCCCGATGGCGCACCGCATCCGGGCGCTGAAGCAGCGGTGTCGCGACGCAGGCATTCCGGCGGTCTACGTGAACGACAACTTCGGCCGCTGGCAATCCAACTTCCATCGTCAAATCGAGCACTGCCTGGAAGAGGGCGTCCGCGGCCGCGAGATCGCATCGCTGCTGCGGCCTGGAGAGGAAGATTATTTCGTGCTCAAGCCCAAGCACTCCGGCTTCTACGGCACCACGCTGGAGATCCTGCTCGAGTCGCTCGGCGCGCAGACGCTCCTCCTCACCGGCATGGCGGGGAACATCTGCGTCCTGTTCACGGCGAACGACGCCTACATGCGCGATTACCGGCTGCTCGTCCCGTCGGACTGCGTGGCCTCCGAGACCGAGGAGGACAACGGCCATGCGCTCCGGCAGATGCAGCGCTTCCTCAAGGCCGACATCACGCCGTCGGACGAGCTCGACCTCGAGCGACTGCCCGCCTGACGCCGCGCATCGACTGGCGTGCAGCGCGTCCGGCGGGCAGCTGCCCGAGGTCACGTGGGGTGACAGGGCGCCACGGTCAGGCGACGGCCCTGTGCTTCGTCGAGATCCCCTCTTCGGTGACGACCGCGATGTCGGTCGCGCCGCCGCGCTCGAGGATCTGCTTGGCGAGCCCGCGCTCGTTGCTGTCGTTGACGTGGACGGAGATGAGGATGTTGCCGCCCTTGATCTTGCCCTCGTACTGCTTGGCCTCGACCTCGGGGATGCCGAGCCCGATCAGGGCGCCGGTCACGCCGCCGAGCGCGGCGCCGGCCGCGGCGCCGCTCAGCGCGGCCATGATGGGGCCGGCCGCGATGAACGGCCCGAGCCCCGGGATGGCGAGGGCGCCGATGCCGGCGAGCAGCCCGATGGTCCCGCCGACCGCGCCGCCCGCGCTGGCGCCCGCTGTCGCGCCCTCGGGCGCCTTCGTGTGCTTCTCGTGCGCGAAGTCCCGCGTCCCGTGCTTGTCGGGGAAGAGCGCCGAGATGTCGCCGGTCATGAAGCCGGCGCGCTGGAGATCGCCGACGATGATGTCTGCCTGAGCGAGCGTGCTCACGAGGCCAAGGACCGCTTTCTTCGTTGCCATGGTATCTTCCTTTCGGACCGTTCGATTCGGTTCAGTCAACGTCGACTTCGAGCTGGTTTTCGACCCTCTGCACACCCGGGATCCCGAGGGCGATCGCGGCGATATCGGCCTTCTCCTTGTCGCTCTTCACCGGGCCGCGCAGCGTCACCACCTGCCCCGTCGTGATGATCTTGACGTTCTTCGCGCTCATCGAGAGCGTGTCGTTCGCGATCACCGCCTGCCGGATCTTCTGGGTGATCGTGCGATCGGCCTCGTTCTCGCCCTGGTCCCCGGGGGTCAGCGCGGCGGGATCGCGATCGCGATCGTTCTTGCCCGTGTTGTCGGCGGCCGTCGGCGTGGGGTTGTTCGCCCGCTGGGCGATCTCGCCCGGCACTGCGGGGTTGCCGTCCGAGCGAGTCGTGCCTTCCGCTCGATCGCAGCCGGCCGCAGCCGCGATCGAGAGAGGCAACAGCAGGACGTATTTGGCTGTGTTCATGCCCGGCGCCCTCGCAAGGCCCGGGCCATCCCCTGTGGAGAGCGCCTGTCGGTGCGCGGCCGTGGCCAGGGTGGAGCATGATCCCCGTCACGCCGGAGGATGAGATGCCTTTTTCCACGCCGTACCGTGGATGGCGCTTCCATGCGTCGGTGCGCGGCGCCGCGCGGCTGGCAAGCTCATGGCTTGAAAGAGGCCGGACTGCCCCAAGTGGGGCGAACTGCCCCGTGCCGGCGAGGTCAGAAGAAGGGGAGAACGAACGCTATCGGTCGGAGGACAGCGCGTGTGTACGCCTGTGACGGACGCCGTCGACAGCGCCAGTCGCCAGCACCCGATCGGGCCCGCGCTCACGCTCGGCGCGCTGGAGGAAGGGCTCAGTCGTCGCGGGCGCCTCTCGGCCGTTCGGCCGTGCGTGCGATGGGCGGTTCGATCGGCCGTTCGATTCCGAGCCGCCGCAGCTTCCGGTAGAATGTCGCTCTCGACATGCCCGCCTCGCGCGCGGCCTGCAGCGCGTTCCAGCCGGTCCGCTCGAGCGCGGCGAGCAGCGCGGCGCGCTCGTCGTGCGGCGGTCGCGGCGGTCGCGGCGCGCCGCGGCCTTCCTGCGCGCGGGGCAGGTCCACGTCGTCGGGGCCGATCCTGCGGCCGTCGCAGAGCACGACCGCCTTCGTGATCACGTTCTCCAGCTCGCGCACGTTGCCGGGCCAGCCGTGCTGGCCGAGCCGCCGCAGCGCCTCGTGGGACAGCTGCGGCGCCGGGCGGCCCAGCTGCTCGGCGGCGCGGCGCACGAAGTGGAGCGCGAGCTCCGGCAGGTCCTCCAGGCGATCGCGCAGCGCCGGCAGCCGGATCTGCACCACCGCGACGCGGTAGTAGAGGTCCTCCCGGAAGCGCCCGCGCGCGGCCTCGGCCAGGAGATCGCGGTTCGTCGCGCAGACGAGGCGGAAGTCCACGCGCACGGCCTCGGCGCTGCCCACCGGGCGCACCTCCCGCTCCTGGAGCACCCGGAGCAGCTTCGCCTGCACCTCGAGCGGCATCTCGCCCAGCTCGTCGAGGAAGAGCGTGCCGCCGCGCGCCGCGACCACGAGGCCGGTCCGGTCCCGGTCGGCCCCCGTGAACGCGCCGCGGACGTGCCCGAAGAGCTCCGACTCGAGCAGCGCGGCGGGGAGCGCGGCGCAGTTGATCCCCATGAACGGGCCGCTCTTCCGCGGGCCGGCGAAGTGGATGGCGCGCGCGACGAGCTCCTTGCCGGTGCCGCTCTCGCCCGTCACGAGCACGTTGACCGGCGCCTCGACCACGCGGTCGAGCGTCGCGAACACCGCGCGGAGCGCGGGGCCGCGCCCCACGATGGCGCCGTAATCGTAGCGGTGCTCCAGGGCCTGCTGGCGGACGAGCACCTGCTCCTGCAGCCGGTCGATCTCCGCGGCCTGGCCGCGCAGGAGCTCCTCGACGCGGCGCCGCTCGGCCTCGAGCTCCACCGTGCGGCGGCGCAGGTCGTCGACGAGCCGCGCGTTGCGCAGCGCGAGCGCGACCTGGTCGGCGAAGGCGAGGAGCAGGTCGACGTCCTCCGGCGCGAAGCGCGCGCGCCGGAAGCGGTTGTCGAGGTAGAGCGCGCCGAGCACGCCGTCCGGCGAGCGGATCGGCACGGCGATCACGGACCTGAGCCGCATGGCGTGCACCGACGCGTGCTCGTGGAAGCGCGGGTCCTCCTGGGCGTCCACGGTGACCACGGGCTCCTGCGTCGCGATCGCGCGCTCGGCGATGCCGTAGCTGAACTTGAGGTGGCTCCTGCCGACCTTCTCGCGGTCGACGTTGCGCGCGACCGCCACGCGCAGCTCGCCGCCCGGCTGCTCGATCAGCAGGAACCCGCGCTCCGCGGCCGTGAGGTCGATCGCGGCGTCCATCGCCATCGCGAGGATGTCGGCGATCTCGACGGAGGAGTTGAGCCTGCGGAACACCGCGAGGAGCCGCTCGAGCTTGGCCGTGCGCTCCGCCGCCGGCTGCGCCGCGGCCTCGGCCGCCGCGGGCGCGCGCGCCGGCTGCGCCGCGCGGCGCCGGGGGTGCGTCCAGAAGGCGTGCTGCAGCGCCTCCGGCAGCGAGCGGGCCATGGCGGTCCAGGCGGCGGCCGCGCGCTCCCGCTGCGCCGCGGCGGCCTCGGGCTCACCTGCGAGCTCGTGGGCTTCGGCCAGCGCGAGGCGGATGTCCGCGGCGAGGTCGGGCTGCGCCGCGCGCTCGGCGAGGCCGAGGGCGCGATCGAGGCGCTCCCGGGCGGCGGTGAGGTCCTGACCGAGGTTGCCGTCGCCCTCGCCGTCGAGCAGCGCGAGCCGCCCCTCCAGCAGCGCCGCGCGCGCCCCGAGGTCGGGCGCCTCCCGGGCGGCGCCGTGCTCGCGCGCCCGGCCCAGCGCGGCGCGCGCGTCGCCCACCGCGCCCCGCGCGAGGTGGGCCCGGCAGAGCTCCAGCTCCTCCTCCACCACCTCCCGCTGCGCCCCCTGCGCCTCGAAGCCGCGCCGCGACCGCTCGAAGCAGCGCGCCGCCTCCTCGGCGTCGCCGCCCGCGAGCGCGCAGTCCCCGAGGACCGAGGCCGCCGCCGCCGCGAAGAACGGCGCGCCCCGCCGCGCGGCCTCGGCCTCCACCCGCGAGGCCACGCGGGCGGCCCGCTCGAACGCCCCCACGTCCGCCCAGAGCTTCGCCAGATCGAAATCGAGGACGAGGACCAGGTCCGCCTGGCCCAGGGCGGAGGCGAGCCGCGCCCCGCGCTCGTAGGCGGCGAGCGCTCCCCCGAGGTCGCCCGACTGGTGGCACGCCGTACCCACGTTGAGGCTGCAGCGCGCCACCAGGTCGCCGAGCCCGTGCTCCTCCGCGGTCGCCAGCGCCTGCCGGTACCCGACGAGCGACGCCTCGACCTCCCCGGCCCGGAAGGCGTCGATCGCCTGGTACGACAGCGCCCGCACGAGCGCCCTCGGCGCCCGCCGATCGCGGTGCAGCCCGGCGGCGAGCCCGAGGTGCAGCCCCGCGAGCCGGCGCTCGCCCAGGTAGCTCGCCGCGACGCCGACGTCCTCGTGGAGGCTCGCCAGCACCTCCGGCTCGTCGCACGACGCGAGCGCCGGCTCGGCGCGGGCCCGCGCCTCCGCGTGGGATCCGAGCCGCAAGAGCGCCCGGCTCGCCAGATCGGCGAGGGCCGCGCGCTCGCGCGGCGTGGACGATGACGCCGAGCCCTCCCCGCCGGCCTGCTCGGTCCGCTCGGCCTCGTCGAGCCGCGCGAGCGCCGCCGTGGGGTCGCCCAGCTCCAGCAGGCACGCGCCGAGCCGGACGAGCGCCTGCGCGCGCCGCGCGCCCAGCCCTCCGGCCTCGCCGCTCGCGAGCAGGTGCTCCAGCACCTCGCGCGCCCGCGCCGCGCGGCCGACGCGCTGGAGGGTGGACGCGATCTCGAGCCGCGCCTCCGCCGACGTCGCCGCCTCGAGCAGCGCCTCCGCGATCGCGCCCCACGGCTTTGGATCCGCCTCCCGCTCCGCGCGGCGCTCGAGGAACAGGCGCTCGGCGGCGGCCGTATCGCCCGACAGCGCGAGGTGAAGCACCCGCTGCTCGGCGTGCGCCGGGAGCGCGGCGGCCGCCCGCGCGTGCGCCGCGCGGACCGCCTCCCCGCCGAGGGCACAGAGGAGGGCAGCGATCGGGCCGGCGCGCGTCAGCGTCCACCCCCCTGCGGTGCGGGCGGCGACGCCGCGGGCGGCGAGCTCGGCCAGGTGCGCGACCGGGAGCCCGAGCGGCGGCAGCTCCTCGTCGGCGACCGCGCCGCCCTGCACGGCCAGCGTCGCCACCGCGTCCCGCAGCGGCCGCCCCAGGCCTCGCAGCCGCAGCGCATAGCGCGCGCTCGCCCCGGGCGTCGTCGCGTCGAGCCCCGCCACGTCCCCGCTCTCGGCGAGGCGCCCCGCGATCACCACGAGATCGGCGGGCCACCCCGCGCTCGCGCGCAGCACGACCTCCGTCGCGTCGCCCAGGCCGAGGTCGTCCATCCAGCGCTGCACCGCCTCGCGCCCGAGCGGCGGCAGCGCGACCTCGCGCACGCCCTGTCCCGCCTCGGCGGCCACCGCGGCGAGCGGCGCCCGGCCGCCGCCGTGCGGGACGCGCTCGGCGGCGAGGAGCAGGACCGGATCCTCCGGGCCGAGCAGGCGGACGAGCGCCTCGAGCATCTCCCGGTCCGCCCCGCTCACCTCGTCGGCGTCGTCGAGCACCAGCACCAGCGGCCCGGCCCCCGCCCCCGCGTCGCCTCCTCCCCGCGCGCGCGTCAGGCGCTCGTGCGCGCGCAGGGCGCCCAGCGCGCCGGCGGGGAGCGCCTCCTCGCCGCCGGTCGCGCGGCCCAGCATCGAGGCCACCGGCGCGCTGGCCCTGGCGAAGCCCTCCACGGCCTCCATCCGGAGCTCGGCGCTCCACGTCGCCTCGCGCAGGAGGCGGCTCTTCCCGCAGCCTGGCTCCCCGGCGATCACGCAGACGCGCGGGCCGCGCTCGCCTCGCTCGAGCGCGGCGAGCGCCTCGGCGACCGCGCGCAGCTCTGCGTCGCGCCCGACGAGGTGGGGCGGCTCCGGCGGCGGCGGGGCCAGGGCGCGCGGCGCGGCGCCCACCCAGTCGAGCACCTCGCCTGCGTCGGCCGGGCGGTCGCGCGGCTCGGACCGCACGAGGCGCTTGACGAGCGCGCCGATCGCCTCCGGCAGCGGCTCCGCGAGCAGCGGCGCGATCGCCTCGAGCGTGCGGCCGAGCGAGAACAGGTCCGCGCGCCCGTCGGCGGGTTCGCCGCGGATCACCTCGGGCGCGAGATAGCCCCGGGTGCCGGAGACGCCATCGTCGGGCCTCCCCCCGAGCCGCGCCGCGCAGGACAGGTCGATCAGGACCGCGTTCCCCGAGGCCCCGACGAGGATGTTGGCCGGCTTCACGTCGCCGTGGCGGATGCGCGCGCGGTGGAGGAACCGCAGCGCGTCGAGCACGTCCACGATCGCGGCCCGCACCTCCTCGAAGCGCCGGCCTGTCACGTACTCGTCGAGCGGCGCGCCCAGCACCGCCTCCGACGTGAAGTAGAAGCGCGGCTCGCCGGTCTCCCGGAGCATGCCGAAGTCGAGGACCCGGACGAGGTGCGGATGGAAGAGCCCCGCCAGCATCCTGAACTCGCCGCGGAACGCCGCCCGCTCCGCCGTGCGCGCGTGGCCGAGCAGCTTGAGGCACAGGTCCCGCCCGAGCGCCTCGTCGCGCGCGAGCCACGCTGTGGCCAGGCCCCCCCGCCCCAGGGGGCGGATCAGGCGGTAGCGGCGGGCGAGCAGGGTCCCTTCGGCTTGGCTCACCCGCGCAGTGTCTCATGGATGTGCCATCCGAGACAGTGAGACACTCGATGAGACACTTGTGCCTCGCATTTCGCGGCGATTTCCGTCCTTTTTCATTCGGCACCAGGTTTGCTCTAATGGCCGGCATGGCGATGCGGACGACATACGGACACCGAGGACGGCGGGGCGCACGCGTCGCGACGCTCCTCGGGGTGCTGCTTGGCGGCTGTGTCGTGAGCCCGCAGCCGAGCCCGCCGGTCCACGAGCCCATCCTGGATACGGGGCTCGTCGGCGTGTCGGGCGACCCCACGATCTTGCGGCAACAAGTCTTCCTCAAGGGCGAGCCTGGCGCGGTCGAGCCGGCGGAGGGCGTGGTCGTGGTGACGAACCTCGACAGCGCAGACGCGCCCGTCATCGCGGAGATCAACCGCGACGGCAGCTTCGTGGCCGCCGTGGACGCGTCGACGGATCAGGTCCTGCGGATCCAGGTGAAGCAGGGCGAGCGCCGGTCGGAGCCGGTGGATCTGCAGCTCACGGGGGAGCCCATCGACGCGACGCGGACGATGCTGGCGCACCTGCCTTGCCTCACGATCGAGCCCGCCGCGTGGGTCTCGCTCGAGGCCGGCGAGAGCGACGTGGTCGTCCGCAACACGTGCGCCGAGGACGTGTCCATCGGCGCGCCGCGCTTGCGCCGCGGCGCGGGGCCGTTCGGGTTCAGCCCGGCGGAGGCGTTCGTGGTGCCGGCGGGCGAGTCCGCCGTCGTCACGGTGCGCGCGGACGGTGAAGGGGTCGAGCGCGAGGACGTGCTCTTCCTCGAGGTCACGGCGCCCGAGCCTGGGCGCCGCGTCCTGACACTGACGCTCCCCGACTGAACGGTCGGGGAGACGAACATCGAACTCACGCGCCGCGCGCGACGTACTGCGCGCGGCGCGAGGCGCCCTTCCTCTGGAGGGGAGGGGCTCGTGCATGTCTATCGCCTCGCCGGGGACGGCGGGGCTCTTTTGGAGGAACCCATGAACGTTCAGAATCGTATCAAGAGCAGCCGTATCGGATCCTTCCTCTGGCTCGCGCTGTCGATGCTCCCGCTCGCCGCGGGCTGTCAGGTGGAGATCGCCGACGACAGCACCGCCACCGACTCGGCGGAGGTGAGGGGCGGCGGCGGGCAGGGCAAGGCCTGCGGCGGCCTCCTCGGCCTCTCCTGCAAGAAGGGCCTCTTCTGTGACTACGAGCTCGACGCCATGTGCGGCGCGGCCGATCAGACGGGCACCTGCCAGCCCATCCCCAAGGTGTGCACGAAGGAGCTCAGGGAGGTCTGCGGCTGTGACGGCAACACGTACAGCAACGAGTGCATGGCGAACGCGGCGGGCACGTCGGTGTCGTCGATCGGCCAGTGCGCGCCTCCTCCGGGGGACGTCTGCGGCGGCCTCCTCGGCCTCTCCTGCAAGGAGGGTGAGTTCTGCGACTTCGCGCCGGACGCCCAGTGCGGCGCGGGCGACATGACGGGCACCTGCCTGCCCACGCCGGGCGCGTGCACCAGGGAGTACGACCCCGTTTGCGGCTGTGACGGCAACACGTACGGCAACGCGTGCACCGCGAACGCGGCGGGCGTGTCGGTCGCGTCGAAGGGCGAGTGCGCGCCGCCTCCGGAAGAAGGCAAGGCGTGCGGCACCCGCGGCGGCTGGACGTGCGAGAAGGGCGAGTTCTGCAACTTCGCGCCCGAGGTCGAGTGCGGCGCGTGGGACGGACCGGGGACCTGCACGCCCATCCCGGAGGCGTGCACGCTCGAGTACAACCCGGTCTGCGGCTGCGACGGCCAGACGTACAGCAACGCATGCGCCGCCGCCTCGGCGAGCGTGTCGGTCGCGTCGAAGGGCGAGTGCGCGCCCGCGGGGAAGATCTGCGGCGGCTTCGCGGGCTTCGCGTGCGACAAGGGCGAGTTCTGCAACTACGGCATCGACGCCATGTGCGGCGCGGCCGATCAGACGGGCACCTGCGAGACCATCCCGGAGGCGTGCACGGAGCAGTACGACCCGGTCTGCGGCTGCGACGACAACACGTACGGCAACGAGTGCTTCGCGCACGCGGCGGGCGTGTCGGTCGTGTCGCGCGGCGAGTGCGCTGAGCGCCGGTAAAGCGGTATCGTAGGCGCCAGCCGCGCCGCGCGTCGCGTGACACCCCCCCCTCGCGCGACGCGCGGCGCGGCGGCGCCGCCCTTGACCGGCTCCACGCTGGTTCCGTAGCATCCTGCGGCGCATGAGCGACGCTCGATCCCAGACAGCGTCAACGCTCCTCCTCGACGAGCACTTCGAGGCGGGCGACGACCGGTTCGTGGACGAGGTGCTCGCCTCCGAGGCGGGCCGGAAGCTGAAGGCGCTCGCCTCGCGCTGGTATGCGGACCCGCGCCCTTTCGCGCGCCGCGCGCTGCTCCGCTACATCGACGACGGCTGCGACCGGCCGCACCACCGCGGCCTCGTCAAGATCCTTTACAAGCTCGCCGAGCAGGCGGGAGACGACGAGATCGTCGGCCGCTTCATGGTCGCCTTCGATCGCCTCGTCCGCCGCAAGCTCGTCAAGGTGACCCGCTACGACTGGGTGACCAGGACCTCCAGCGACGAGCCCTGCCTCGTCAGCGACACCGGCGCGCCCGTCCGCCTCCCGCAGGGCGACGTCGCGTCGCCGCGCTTCTCGATGCGGACGCGCCATTACCTGCGGCGCCGCGCGTTCCGCTACTTCCGGCGGCTCGGCCGGCGCGACGCCGCCCGCTACGGCCGCGCGATCCGCGCCGCGCTCGCGCTCTACCGCGACGAGCACCTCGACAGGCCCGAGCGCCTGCTCGACGCCTGGGGGCTGCTCCACGCGCTCTACTGGGGCTCGCCCGCCATCGAGCGCCTCCCGCGTGGCGTCCGCCTCGCGGAGGGCGCTTCCCTCGCCGAGCTCGCGCCCGCGCCGATCTACCCCGAGGCGTGGCAGGGCGCCTTCGATGACGTGCTCGGCCTCGTCATGGCCGCGAGGAGCCGCACCGTCCGGGCGTTCGCCATTGGGCTCCTCGAGCGCGACTATGCCGCCGAGCTCCGCGGCCTGCCGCTCGCCCGCGTGCGCGTGCTCCTCGAGAGCCCGCACGACGAGGTGCAGACGTTCGCCGCCGGCCTGCTCCGGCAGATCCCGGGCCTCGGGAGCCTGCCGATCGCCGACTGGCTCTCGCTGCTCCAGACCGAGAACGCCGCGGCGCTCGCCTTCCTCTGCGAGGCGGTGGTCGAGCACGTCTCGCCGGCGCGGCTCTCGCTCGCCGAGTGCGTGGCCCTCACTTGCGCGCGCGCCGCGCCGGTCGCGGAGCTCGGCCTCCGCTGGGCGAGGACGAAGCCCGTCGCGACCGCCGCCGATCTCGACACCCTCGCGCGCCTCGCGACCGCGGTCGCCCCCCGGGTCCGGGAGGAGGCGGTCGCGTGGCTCGTCGAGGTGCTCGGGCGCTCGCCCCACGGCCGGGCCGAGCACGTGCGCGATCTCCTGGACTCCCGCCACGAGGACGTCCGCGCCCGCGCGCTCGAGCTCTTCGAGGCAGACGCCCGCTTCCGCGACGACACCGGCCTGTGGGCCGCGCTTGCCGAGACGCCCCACGAAGACGCCCGCGCGTTCCTGATCCGGCACCTCGGCGCGCGCAAGGCGGCCTTCTCGCCCGAGGCGCTGCGGCACGTCTGGGCGGCGGCGCTGCTCGCCGTCCACGGCGGCGCGCGCGACAAGCGCGCGGTCGTCCGGCAGATCGCGGACCGCGTGGTCGCCCGGCCCGGCGAGGCCGACGCGCTCCTGCCGCTGCTCGGCGTCGCGCTCCGCAGCGTGCGCGCGCCCGAGCGCCGCGCGGCCCTCGGCGCGCTCGCCCGCGCCGCGTTCCGCGCCCCCGCGCTGCGCGACGCCATCGCGCGCAGGCTCCCCGAGCTCCGGCTGTTCGAGGGGGAGGACGCGGCGTGAGCTTCGATCTCCGCTACCTCGGCAAGAGCGGCGTCAAGGAGCTCGGCGGCGGCGCCGCCCTCAGCTTCGCGCCCAACCTCGCGCGCCCCAGGGTCTTCTTCGACGGTGAGCTCGCGCAGCCGGTGCGCTTCCGCGAGGCGATCAGCGCGCTCCACGACGTCGTTGTGGGCGACCTGCGGCGCCTGCCGAAGGATCGCTCCGCCCACGAGGCGTGGAAGCAGCAGGAGGCCGAGCGCGAGGCCAAGCTCCGCCGGGAGCTCCACGGCGAGGCCATGAAGGCCGAGCTCGCGCGCTTCGGGAGCGCGCCGCTGCCGCGGAACCTCGAGGCCGACTTCCGGAAGATGCACAAGCTCTACTGGGGCGCGCGTGTCCGCTGGGCGAACGAGCTCGCGCGGAACGATCCGCAGCTCTTCCGTCACCTCGTCCCCTGCGATCCGGTCGTGACGGTGGCGCCCGATGTCGTCTTCTTCGAGTGCTTCTCCAAGGACGAGTCGAGCTACGGCTGCCTCTCGGTCGATCGCGACGCCTTCCGGGGCGCGCAGGACGCCGGCCTCGGCACGACGAACGTCGACTACTCGCTCGCGCTCTACGAGCACTTCCAGACGCTCCGCAGCTACCGCCCGACGCGGCTCCTCGTCGATCCGACCGGCTTCGAGGTCGCGGTGGAGAGCCGCGGCGACTACCGCGAGGAGAAGATCGATCTCCCGCCCACGTGGCTCCGCGGCTTCGGCCAGCTCCAGGCGGCGATGTGCCTGCCGTGCCGGAGGGTCGACGTCCCCGTGGAGGCGGTCTACTCGCTGCTCGCGCACCTCGACCGGCACCGCGAGCGCACGGGCCCGCGCAGCCTGCGCTTCCAGCTCACGCCGGGCAAGGCGCCGATCCTGGTGCTCGACCCCTGGGGCGTCTCGATCCCGTGCCGCGGCGTCACCTGCGACGATGTCCCCATGGCCGTGGGGCCCGCGGCGGGCGCGGGCGGGCTCGGCCCGTACCGCTCCGGGGCGCCGAGGGGCGCGCCGGCGGCGGAGGCGACCGAGGAGATCAAGGTGTGGGGGAGGCGCCGCCTCTCCGTGCTCGCGCGGCTCTTGCCGCTCGCCGATCGCATCGAGGTGCGGCTGCTCGGCTCCGGGCTGCCGAGCCTGTGGATCGTCTTCATGGGTGAGATGCGCTTCACCCTCGCGCTCTCGGGCTGGACGGCGAACGACTGGACCTCGGGCTCTCACCTCGACGTCATGGCAGACGCCTTCACCCCGGACGCGCAGCTGGTGGACCGGGTCGCGCGCCACCTCGAGATGGTCCGGCGCGCGTCTTACGGCGAGCTCGCCGTGTCGATGGGCGCGCCGGACGGCGCGCTCCGCAGCGCGCTGCACCTCGCCGCGAAGCAGGGGCAGGTGGTTTACGACCACGCCGCGGAGTGTTATCGCTGCCGCCCGGTGATGCCGGTCGCCCTCTCCGACGCGCTGCTCGGCCCCGAGCCCCCGGAGCTCGCGGAGGGCCGGCGCATCGCCCAGGGCGGGGTGGAGATCGCGCGGGAAGAGACCCTCTCCGGCGGCCGCCGCGTCGTCATGGCCCGGGCCAAGGCGACGAGCTGCGAGCTGCTCCTCGACACCGACGGCGCGATCAAGAAGGCGAAGTGCAGCTGCTCGTACTTCTACAAGAACCGGCTGCGCGCGGGCCCGTGCCGGCACCTGCTCGCGGTCAAGCTCCACCTGTCCGGCCGCGGCGACGCAGCGCCCTCGCTGCAGCCTCCGGAGCCGTCGCAGCAGGCGGAGGCCGCCCCGCGCGGCCCGCGGGCGACCACGGCCGCCCCGCGAGGCGAGGCCGTGCCGTTCCCCGCGGAGCTCCTCGTCGAGATCGAGCGCGCCGCGGCCGCCCAGCGGGCGGGGCTCGCGGAGGTCGTCGAGGCGTCGTGGGATCTCGCGTTCGAGCGCATCCAGGGCTGCCGCTCCTGGGCCGAGGCCCTCGCGCTCGGCGGTCCGGAGGCGGAGCGGGCGCTCCGCGCGCGCGAGCTCCGCGCGCCGGTCGTCAGGACGCTCCCGGTCCACGCCGACGTGCTGGCCGAGATCCGGCGCGTCGCTGACCAGTTCAAGGCGAGCCCCGCCGCGGTGGTGGGCCTCGCGTGGCTCGTCGCCAGGCGATCGACGAAGTGAGGTTCACCAGACACCTGAGAGTCCAGCCCTGCAAGGAGGTCCGTTCGCTCGAGCCCAACATGCTGCGGCGCTCCGCCGCGGTGGAGGTTGTTCTTCCATGCATCCCCACCCCCGATGTTCTTTGGGCGCCTTTAGCACCTGCGCGGTTCCACTCAGAGGGACCTGCGGTCCTGGAACCGCGCAGGTGCCAGGCGCCTGGGTGATCGGGCGTGGTCACGAGCAAGTAGTCGGGCGAGCGGGCCTCCTTGGAGGGCTGGACCGGTGGTGAGGTACTTTGGCCGAAGGTGGGGTCTTTTGAACCGCCAAGGCGCCATGAGACGCCAAGAAATCACAAAAATCTTGGCGTCTCATGGCGCCTTGGCGGTTCCATCATTCGGGCAGGGTGGGGTAAGTGCCCAACCACCCTGGTCCGGGTGCTGCCCAGAGGAACGGTCGAATGGGCTTCTGGGATAAGCTGAAGTCGATGCTCGGCCTGGGCGGGGCCGAGCAGGGCGAGCGAGCGCCGGGCGGGGCCGAGGCCGAGCAGGCCCAGGCGGCGCAGGCTGGGACTGCGGCCGCCGCGCAGCCGGCCGCCCGCATGCGGCAACCCGGCGCCGCGGCGGCGGGCGCGAAGCCGCGCCCGGCAAACCCCTACGACGCCGGCGGGATACTCGGCCTCTCCGCGGACGAGCTGCGCAAGCGTGCGCTCAAGATCAACCCGCGCATGACGGCCTGGATCGGCCGCGTGGACACGATCCCGCCGCAGAGCGACGAGCGCACCGCCCTCATCGATCGGGGCCTCATCCTGCGCGGCCTGCTCACCGAGGCGCAGATCGCCGAGATCCACCGCATCGGCGATCTCTGGCTCAGGCACAAGGACGCCGCGGCGCTCGCCGGCACCGTCGCGGCGCGCTCGGCGGACGAGGCGATCGAGCAGCTCAAGCGCGAGAAGCTCGCCCGCAAGGAGGAGAAGCGGCGCCAGAGCGCCGAGCGCAAGCGGCAGCGCGCCGAGGCGGTGGCGCGCCGCCGGGCCGAGGACATCATCTTCCTGGGCACCGACGTCTCGGCGGGCCTCGCGGACCGGCGCTCGCACGTCGAGTCGCTCGTCGAGCGCGGGCTGCCCGTGCTGTCCACCCCGGCCGACCTGGCAGCGGCCCTCGACGTCGCCGTCCCGCGCCTGCGCTGGCTCTGCTTTCACGGCGAGGCCGTCGAGCGCCCTCACTACGTGTACTTCGACGTCCCGAAGCGCTCGGGCGGGACGAGGCAGCTCGCGGCTCCCCACGCCTCGCTGGCCGCGGCGCAGGCGTGGGTCCTGCGCGAGATCCTGGAGAAGCTGCCCGTCGAGGAGCCCGCGCACGGCTTCGTGAAGGGCCGCTCCACGGTCACCAACGCGCGCCCGCACACGCGCCGCGATGTGGTCGTGAACCTCGACCTGTCCAATTTCTTCCCGACCATCACGTTTCCGCGGGTGCGCGGCGTCTTCCATCGACTCGGCTACTCCCCGGCGGTGGCCACGCTCCTCGCCCTGCTCTGCACCGAGCCGCCGCGGCGGCCTGTCGAGTACGACGGGCAGCGCTACTGGGTCGCGGTCGGCGATCGCGCGCTGCCGCAGGGCGCCTGCACGAGCCCGGCCATCTCGAACCAGGTCGCGCGGAAGCTCGATCGCCGCCTCTCCGGCATGTGCGCCCGCGCGGGCTTCACGTACACGCGGTATGCGGACGACCTCACCTTCTCGGCGCCACCCGGCAAGCGCGGCGACATCGCGATGCTGCTCGCCCGCGTCCGCCACATCGTCGAGGAGGAGGGCTTTGCCATCAACCCCGACAAGGGCCGTATCCAGCGCGCCGGCGGCCGGCAGGTGGTGACGGGCGTCGTGGTCAACGACAAGCCCTCTGCGCCGCGCGAGGAGGTGCGCCGCCTGCGCGCGATCCTCCACGCGGCGAAGAAGACCGGCCTCGCCGCCCAGAACCGCCAGGGCGTGCCGGACTTCGAGGCGCACCTGCGCGGCAGGATCGCTTACGTGCAGATGATCGACCGCGCGAGGGCCGCGCCGCTGCTCGCGGCGCTCAACGCGCTCACGGGGTAATAGCCGGGTGCCAGGCTGAAACCTGGGCCCTCTTCCTTTTCATCCCACCTTCGCCGGTGACTTCACAGGCGGGCCCTCGCCGGCAGCCAGTTCGCATCCATTTTCCTTCCCGGGGATCTGCGTGGCCAGCCAACGTGCTCGTCGGCCGAGCAATGTCCTACCGCTTTCGTGAGGACGCTTGCACCTGGAGAATCGGCGGGCGAGCGTGCCTGGGCGAGAAAATTCGCGGGGTGGAGGCAATGAGATGAGAGCGGTGCGATTGGCGACGATCGTTGCGGTGGTCCTTGCCGCCCTGGCGCTCGGCGCGACGGCGCCCGGGTGCCTGTGGGATCGCGCGGAGGCCCTGAGCGGGAGGATCTGCGCGATACCGAATACCGGCGTTGTCGAGCACTGCGTCGACGCGAGCGAGGGCCCGGCCAGCGCGTGGAGCAAGGCCGAAGCGGACGGCGAGCTGCCGATATTCATGTGGGCGCGGTGGTCGGGTCGCGTGACGCCCGAGGAGCTCATCGCGAGCGAGGCGGAGCTCAGGGCCTGGTTCGACACCATCGATCGGGTCGTGTCCTATGTGCGCGACGAGAAGAAGCACGCCGAGTCGCTCCAGGCGACGCTGAGCGGCGAGCTCCGTCATTTGCTCGGGCTGATCAGGGATAGCCAGGAGGAAGCCCTCCAGGCAGAGCCACTCCGCGCGGCCGACAACTTTAAAGAGGCGATGACCGGCAAGGCGAGCGCCGAGCGGGAGCCGCTCGTCGCCGCGATCGCGGCGGACAAGCAGGCGATGACCGCCGTGCAGGCCATCCTCGATCGAGCCAGGGACGAGGTGGCGCCGCTGCAATCCAGGTACGCGGGCGCGGCGGCGCGCTTCGCCGCTTACCGCGCGACCGAGGCGGCGGAGACGGCGGCGTACGCGGCGCTCTCGGAGCAAGCGTCGCGATCGGCGACCGACGAGCTCGACGGCGTGGAGCAGGCGGTGCTCGCGGCGGCGCGCGAGGCGAGCCGCGCGCCGAGCGAGCTCGCCGCGGAGGTGATAACGCTGTCGGCGGAGCTCCAGGCGTTCGCGGTTTCGTTCGAGGAGGCGCTCGCGCCGCACAGGGAGTTCCTTGCGACGCACGGCGCGGTGCCGCCGGACATGACATCGGGGGCGCTGCGGTCGCTCGGCGCGATGCTGGGGTATGTGCAGCGGCGGGTCGGCCGGAGCGACGCGACGGCGACGGCGCTGCTCGGCGGGATCGCGCTGCGCCGGCAGGCGCTCGTCGCGCTGGAGGCGGACGAGGGGGCGCGTGAGGCGATGGGGCGGGCGCGGAGCCAAAGGGCATCCGAGGTGTTTAGCGAGGGAGCGCGCGCGCGGGTCGCGGCGCTCTCCGCGGCGCCGCCGGTGAGCGAGCGGCTCGGGTTGCCGCTTCTGGCCGAGCGGTGCGGGGAGCTCGTGGCGCTGGTGCAGATGAGGCCGCTCTGCGAGGCGGCGTCGTCCTCGTGGCGAGAGGCGGGGTGCGCGGCGCTCCGAGGGCAGTTCGACGCCGCGGAGGCCGAGCTCAGGACGGGCTTGCCGCAGAAGATCGCGGCGGGCCTCGCGGCGCTGCGGGAGAAGGGGATGGCCGCGGCGGAGCTCGACGCAGCACAGGCGAGGCTCGACGCGGGCGACGTGAAAGGCGCCGCGATGGCGTACGACGCCGCCGTGCGCGGCGCGGAGGGGACATGAACCGCTCGAAGGATCTCCTCACGCTGCGCGGGCAGATCGCCGCGGGCTTCCAGAAGGTCGTCGCGCTGGTGACGGTGCTGGTGGTGCTGGCGCCATCGCCAGTGTGGGCGCACACCCGCACGCCGTACACGGTGCTCTGGCAGAGCCACCATGACGCCAACTCGTGCGGGGTCCCTGAGCTGGAGACCGAGGGCGACGCCATCTTCGAGGTGAACCAGACGCCGCTGCCCACCTATGGGATCCCGGGCGCGCTGCAGACCCACGGCGACGGCTCGCAGAGCAACACGCGCGAGGCGGAGTTCGACTCGGTGCTGCTCCGCACAGGCACCAACGCGTTCCACTTCGGGGTCCACACCGTGAACGGCCTCGACTGGTGTACCCACGCGCACGACGTGGTGCACCTCGTCTCGGAGCCGCTCGGGCTGAACAAGCCGCTCTTCAACGTCCGCCGCGATGGGACCGGATTCGAGGGCGACACCGACGTGGACCTGAGCCTCGCGGAGATCAACCCGGCGCTGGCGCGCGACATCGCGGAGCTGGAGGTCGCGCTCGGCAAGCTGATGGAGGCGATCCTCCGGAACGCCGCCAGGGTCGCCGACCTCCGGGCGAGGATGGACCTCTTGCGGCAGCTCGATCTGGAGCTGCACGACCTGGTGAACCGGCCGCTGGACGAGATCTCGCGGACCGACCTCGACGCGATCCTCGACCGGTACAAGGACGTTGTCGACGCGGAGACGCGGGCGGCAATGGAGCAGCTCGTCGACGACCTGAAGAAGAGCGTCAGCGACCTGGAGGACGAGCTCGCGCGGTTGATGGACGAGTTCGGCGCGCAGGCCGACGAGGTGGCGGACCTCGCGACGCAGGACGCGCGCGCCGAGGGGTGGAACCCGGATGATCCGTGGGCGTATGCGCTCGGGGAGAGCGAGGTGCCATGGGTCGAGGTGCCGGACATCGCGGAGGTGGACGGTGCGTTCGAGGAGGGGAGGGACCCGTACGCGGCGTATGCGGACGGCGTGATCGCGGCGCTGGAGGCCGACGTGAGCGGCGACGTGGTGGTCGCGCGGGCGGACTTCGTGGCGAACGTGAGGGCGTGGCGGGCGAACAGCGCGGCGCTGGAGATCGCGCTGCGCGACCGGATGGGGGCGTCGCTGGCGGAGACGAACGCGTTCCTGAAGGCGCAGAACCGGATCACGGCGTTCGTGCGGCAGTTCATGGATGCGTCGGACTGGTTCGAGGACTCGCCGGTGCCGGCGGACCTGCGGGCGCAGGTCGACACGGTGCTGAAGCCTAGGTTCGATGCGCTCGCGGACCAGATGAAGGATAGCCTGAACCAGTGGACGGGGGACGGGCTCGACCTGGAGCAGACGCAGCTCTACCAAATGATCAGCGCCTTCGCGGGCGCGATGTCGACGGTGGGCGAGGGCTTCGAGGCGTACGCGGAGGTGATGCAGACCCTCGTCCACGCGACGACGCGCATCGGGGTCGGGTTCGTGCCGGTGGTGGGGCCGGCGCTCGACCTCTGCGAGGCGGTGACGGGCAAGGCGTGGTGCTTACCGTCGGGGGAGGAGCTCAGCGACGAGGAGCGGATCTTCTCGGGGGTGGGGTTCGGGCTCGGCGCGGTCGGGCCGATGTGGCGCGCGGTCAGTCGCGCCGGCGGGCTAACGCCGGATGCGATTCGGGTCGCCGAGGAGATCGCGCAGTTTGGCGAGGAGCTTGCCACTGCGCTGCGTGCACCGCGGCGCACCCGGTACAAGACGCTGCGTGGGGCTGTTACGACCGGAGTGATGAATGACTTCGAGAAAAAGGCAGCACTCTACCTGATAAAGGGGGAAGGGCGGGCGCTGATCGGGGTTGGCGACGATGGGGTGCGCACGGTGCTGGAGATCCTCAAGGATGCCCCGGGTGACCTGGCGAAGGCTCCCGACTTCGTCTCGGTGACCAAGGGGAACAGGCTGGCCGTGAGCGAGGCGAAGGGCATTGAATCAAATACCGGGAAAGTCGATGCTGGCAAGGCGATAAAGCAGCTGACGAACGCGATGAAGAAGCTGAAGAGTCTTAAGCTTGCGGGAGACGTCGATAGGGTGGAAATCATTATGCCCAGGGGTGCACCGTTCAACAATCCCAACTTCGGCACCAAGGACGGCTACTTGTTCAACAAGGTCGAACGCAAGACCGTCGAGATCGAGGGCTTTCCGCTCCTCTTCATCAAGGTCGTCCAGCTATGAACGAATCGGGCCCTGATTTTTACGCGTGGTGCGACGAAGCGAACAGGCTCGACGCTTTCGCGGAGGCCCTGTCCGCGCTCGTCTATCCGGGGGGAGTGTGCAGCCTCAGCCTCTCCACACTTGGAAGATCCGAACGCTTGTGGCGCGACGGGGTTCTCGTTGAGGAGGTCATCGAGATGACACGTGCAGCCTTCAAGTCGGGCTCACAGGTGGACGTGGATTTCGGCGCCCATTGGCGGTGGTTGGCCAGGACGGGCTTGAACCTGGAGTGCTATGGGGAAGCACGGGCCCGTTGGTATCCGTACAGCCCTTTGCGCGTAGGGACGGGCGAGCGGAAGGATGTGTTCCCCGACTGCCTCGAAATCGCCGTCGGCTTGCGCTCCGTGGAGGTCGAGGCGGCGATCGCTTCCATGGAACTCCAGCAGGAGATGAAGGAGATTTTGCTCGGCCTGTGCGCGCCGGGCGCGTACGTCCACGTGACGACCGGCATGTGCACGGCGGCCTGGACCCAACCTGCCCCGATCGAGGCGTGCGCGACCTACCATGCGGACGCCAGGGTCGCCCGCGATCTCGCCCTGTCGTGGGTGCACCTCCATGACGGCGACATCGTGGGGCGCGCCTCGGGCCTATCGTTGGACGCGCTCTCTGCTCGCGTCGAGGCCGCTCCACGAGGGGCTTGTGTTGGCGTCGCCAGCGACGTCGAGCGCGTCGACCAACACCTTAGCTTGGACCGCGCCGCGTCCCGATCGAGGGACGAACGGCCTACGCATGTCGGCGCTGTACGACGCGGCCCGCGCGCCCGACTCCCAGACGACGCCGTGCTCACACGGGAACAAGTTCTCGCGGCGCTCGCCACACCGCCGGCTATGCTCATCGAAGCGCTCGAAGCCTCCGCCGTATCAGACGACGAGTGGCGCGCTGTCGAGCATCGCGTGCTCGAGTTCATCGATGCGGTGAAACAGGGCGCGCCCACTTCCGCGGTCGACGTGCGCACGGGCAGGCACTTCCGGTTCATCGAGCGCCATTCTCCGTATCACGTGCAGGTCCTTCCGAACGGGGGCGTAATGCTGGCCATCCATCCCTACCGCACGCTCTGGCCACTTTGGGCCGATGCCCTCCTCTTGCTCGGCATCCGATCCTGACGCAACTCGCGCGCTCCCTGCCTGTTCCAAGCGTTGCACCAGGGTGGCACATACCAGACGGCGAGCCCCTCCGTGATCGCGCGAAGCGCGTGGGCATGGGCGCTTCCGGGAAAGTTGCCCGCCTGCTCTCCCTCTCAGGTTTCCACCTGGATATGCCGGGCAACGCACCCCTCCCTGAGCGCGCGGAGCGCGCGATTAGGGAGGGGCGGACCGCGCGCAGGCGCGGAGCGCCGAGCACGGGCCGGGGGTGGGCATCCGCTCTCTCGGAGCCGTCCTCCGCCGTTTCAGAACCCTCGTCATCGACCACCAACACCGAGGGGTGGAACCCGGACGACCCGGGGGCGTACGCGCTCGGGGAGAGCGAGGTGCCGTGGGTCGAGGTGCCGGACATCGCGGAGGTGGAGGGAGCGTTCGACGAGGGGAGGGACCCGTACGCGGCGTATGCGGACGGCGTGATCGCGGCGCTGGAGAAGGACGTGAGCGGCGACGTGGTGGTCGCACGCGCGGACTTCGTGGCGAACGTGAGGGCGTGGCGGGCGAACAGCGCGGCGCTGGAGATCGCGCTGCGCGATCGGATCGGCGTGTCGCTGGCGGAGACGAACGCGTTCCTGAAGGCGCAGAACCGGATCACCGGGTTCGTGCGGCAGTACATGGATGCGTCGGACTGGTTCGTCGACACGCCCGTCCCGCCGGACCTGCGGGCGCAGGTGGACACGGTGCTGAAGCCGCGGTTCGATGCGCTGGCGGACCAGATGAAGGACAGCCTGAACCAGTGGACGGGGGACGGGCTCGACCTGGAGCAGACGCAGCTCTACCAAACCATCAGCGCGTTCGCTGGGGCGATGTCGACGGTCGGCGAGGGCTTCGAGGCATACGCGGAGGTGATGCAGACGCTGGTGCACGCGACGACGCGCATCGGGGTGGGGTTCGTGCCGGTGGTCGGGCCGGCGCTCGACCTGTGCGAGGCCGTGACGGGCAAGGCGTGGTGCTTACCGTCGGGGGAGGAGCTCAGCGACGAGGAGCGGATCTTCTCGGGGATGGGCTTCGGGCTCGGGGCAATCGGGCCGATGTGGCGCGCGGTCAAGATCAGCAGCGGGCTCAGGCCGGCCGCGATCCGGGTGGCGGGGGAGATCGCCGAGATCGAGGAGGTTTTCGCCAAGATCGTAAAAACGAACCGCGTCCGGGGGTACAAGAACCTCCGCGGGGCGATCACGACCAAGGCGGTGAATATCTTCGAGAAGAAGGCGGCCAAGTTCCTGGTGGACGACGGCCGATCGCTCGTCGGGGTTGGCGACGACGGCGTGCGCAGGGTGCTTGACATTCCGAAGGAGTCACGGACGGGTACCATCGAGGGGAAGGCGCCGGACTTCGTCTCGTTACGCGCAGGGAACGAGCTGATTCTCAGCGAGGCAAAAGGCGGGGACGAGGTAATCGTGAAGGAGGTGATCGAGCAGTTGACGAATGCGATGAACACGCTGAAGGAGAAGTGGAGGCTCGGTGGCGACGTTGCCCGCTTGGAGCTCATCATGAAGCAGGGGGCCACGTTTGATAACAAGAACATCGGCGTGCGGGACGGTTACTTGGTCAACCTGCTCACGGGCAAACCCGTCACCGTGGACAACAAGTTCATCATGGTGATCCGGCTATGAGCGATTCAGGCCCCATGTTCTACGCGTGGTGTGACGAGGCAGACCGGGTCGACGCGCTCGCGGCAGCGCTGTCGGCGCTGGTGATCCCGGGAGACCTCATCCGCGTGTCGATGGACAACGACATCTGGTACAAAACGCACTCCATGGACGAGGTGGTCGCGACGGTCCGCGCCCACTTCTCCGGATGGATTAACGCGGACGTCTCGTCCGGTGTCATGCTGCGCCACCCCGAGCGCGCCGTCTGCTTCGGTATCGCGTGCTTTACGGAAGAATACGAACGTCGCCATGCATCCGGCCCCATCGTCTTGCGTGTGTGCGACAAGTGGGACTTTTTTCCGCATGAGATCGCAGTGAGCAGGGGACCGCGCTCGATCGAGGCCGAGGCTGCGGTGGCGTGGCTCGTGGTTCAGGACGACCTCGAGGACCTCCTGCTTCGCTTCTGCGCGCCGGACGCGAGCGGACGGATCCCGACCGGCGCGTGCACCAACGCTTGGGACTGGGTCGCACCGGTCGACATGTGCGCTACCTACAACGCGAACGCCGCTGAGCTCGCGCGCGACCTCGCCCTGTCGTGGGTGCACCGCCACGACAAGGACAAGGTCAAGCGCGCCGTAGGCATGTCGTTCGATGCGCTCCAAGCGCGCGTCGATGCCGCGCCGGCCGGTGCGCGAGTACCCATGAAGGGCAAGAGCGAGCTCGCGCGTTCGCTCTCGCGCGAGACCGTGCTGAAGGTTCTCGCGATGCCGCCGGCCACGCTGCTCGAAGCGCTCGAGGCCGCGGCGGTGCCCGACGAGGCGTGGCGCGCGGCCGAGCCGAAGGCGCGCGAGCTCCTCGAGCTACGCCACCAGCTCGAGGACGAAGCCGCGGGGGAGGTCCCCCCCGCCTTCTGGGTGGACGTCACGACGCGCGAGCACACCCGCTTCCTCGAAGAGCACGCCCCCTTCCACGTCCGGCGGCTCCCGAGCGGCGGCGTGCTGCTGGCCACGCACCCGTACCGCACGCTCTGGCCGCTCTGGGCCGATGCGATCTTCGTGCTCGGCCTGAAGTCGTGACGTCAAGCCAAGCAACACGCTCGGGAGGCCGTGACGCCATGGGCCAGGATCAAGCCCGGGGAACGACGGCTGGGGCAGGCCGGCAAGAGGGCCGCGATGGTGGCCGACCTGGTTCTGTGACGAAGGGAAACCAATGGTCCGTCAGCAAGGTGTAAATGCTGTAGCCATTCAGCTCAGGTGGGAGGGCATCACGTCGTGAGTCGCGCAAGCAGCTATCGTACGCTGAGGGAGGACCCCCTTCGCTTGTATGCGGGGTGCGACGAGGAACACAGGGTCGACGCGCTTGCGGCTACGCTGTCCGCCCTCGTCATGCCGGGGTGGTTCGTGAGGCTCTCGATCCATCCGCTCGCCGGTCCCGATAGGTCTTACGCCGCGCTTCCCGTCGAGAAGGCCGTGGAAGTGGCTCGCTCGGCCTTCGGCACCGGTGTGCGCATCGGAGCGAGCTTCTGGACCATGACGAGCTTCGGCCACGGCATCCCTCTCACCATCGGCTGCGCCGACGAGAAGCACGAGCGCCGGTCCCCGGACGGTCCTCTGAGCGCATCGAGCGGCGATTATCACGATCTGCTCCCAAGCAGCATCGACGTGGCTGTCGGCGCCCGCTCCGTCGAGGTCGAGGCCGCGGTGATGTCGGTGCATGTTCAGCAGGACATCAACGATTTTTTGGTCCGTGTCTGCTCGAGCGAACACGTGACGACCGGCGGGTGCTCAGACCTCAACGCTTGGGGTCCACCGATCGAGCTCGCCGCAACATACCACGCGGACTCGTTCGTCGCGCGCGATCTCGCCCTCTCATGGGTGCACGTCCACGAGGGCTACAAGGTGGCGCGCGCCGCAGGCAACTCGCTCGATGCGCTCCGAGCGCGTATCGAGGCCGCGCCGCGCGGGACGCGGATCGCGGTCGCGCGCACCGTCGCGCGCGCGCGCAAGCACGCCGAGCTGGAGGATTCCGCAGAGAGGGAGAGGATGGGGCTGCTCGTGCGCGATGAACCCGATCCGCGCGCGCGCTGGAGGAAGACCATCGAGCTCACAGAGAGGGAGGACGCGCTGCGCGCGCGCGGCGAGGTCCTGCCGGTCGGCACGCGCGTCGCGCTCGCGGGCGACGCCGAGCTGACGCGCGAGCAAGTCCTTGCAGCGCTCTCCACGCGACCGGCCGCGCTGCTTGAAGCACTCGAAGCCTCCGCTGTGCCGGACGAGGCGTGGCGCGCGATCGAGCCGATCGCGCTCGAGACCATTCAGGCAGCGAAGGAGGGGGCGCCCACCGAGAACGTGACCGTGAATACGGGCGCGCACACTCGATTCATCGAGCATCACGCCCCCTTCCGCGTGCGCCGCCTGCCGAGGGGCGGCGTGGTGCTGGCCACGCACCCGTACCGCACGCTCTGGCCGCTCTGGGCCGACGCGCTCTTCGCGCTCGGCGTGATGCCCTGACGCAGGCTACACCATGAGGATGATCGAGCGATGAGAGAAGGGCCGTTTTTCTTCGCCTGGTGTGACGAGGCACAGCGGGTCGATGCGTTCGGCGCGGCGCTGTCGGCCCTCATCAAGGAGCCACAGTACAGTATCCGCGCGATCATGGATCGCGACACGGAATGCAACACGACCTCCGTGGACGAGGTGATCAGCATGCTCCGCGCCCACTTCGGGCGCACCGACGCCGAAGCCTACTTCGTCGCGTCGCTGAGCTACGAACACTTCGTCCATTGCATCCTTCGCTGCTTCACCGACAGGAGCGAACGTCTCAAGCCGATGGGCCCCATCCACATGCACGCCCGCCAGATCGAGGACTTTGCCCCCATGCACATGGACCTCGCCCTGGGGAGGGGCCCGCGCTCCGTGCAGGCCGAGGCCGTGCTCGCGTGGCACATGGCGCTGGAAGACATCGACGACGTCCTGCTCCGCCTCTGCGCGCCGGACGCGAACGGGCGCGTCCCGACCGGCGGCTGCACGACGGCGCGGACCTGGCTCGCCCCGGTCGCCATGTGCGCCACATACAACGCTGACGCCCGCGACATTGGGCGCGATCTCGCCCTCTCGTGGATCTGCCTCCATGACAAGGAGAGGGTGTCGCGCATCGCGGGCCTGCCGCTGGAATCGCTCCGCGCGCGGGTAGAAACCGCGCCGCCTGGAGCGTGCGTCGCGCTGAGACATAGCAGCGGGCACTCGAGCTCGCTCTGCCGTGAAACCGTTCTCAAGGCGCTGGCGACGCCGCCCTCCGCCTTGCTCGAGGCGCTTGAAGCAGCGGCGGAGAAGCCCGATGGCGCGTGGCGTGCCGCAGAGCCGCGCGCGCGCGAGATCTACGAGAGGACGCTCCCGTTCAGGGGGCGCGACGGACAGGGCACGGAGACAGGCAACGGCTCGTCGCTTTCGCAGGTCGAGATCACCCTCGACCACTTCGAGTTCCTGGTCGATCACGCCCGGTTCCACGTCCGCCGCCTGCCGAGCGGCGGCGTGGTGCTGGCCACGCACCCGTACCGCACGCTCTGGCCGCTCTGGTCCGACGCTCTCTTCATGCTCGGCCTGATGTCCTGACGCAGATCGTGCCCCCTCTCACTTCTCCGGACTTCACACCCGGGCGAGCGAGCGGTTGGGCAGCATCTCGGCTCCGTGAGGGCCATCGCCCTCTGTTCCCTGCTGCCTGTCTGGAGATCTCGCAGGTGTGGACCCCAAAGTGGCACCTTGAACCAGAACAGGTATCAACGGCGGACATCCACCCACGCCGTCCAGCGAGATTCGTCCAGCCGCGAAGCGTCTTCGTGTTACCATCCAGGACACATTCGTGGTGGGGGCATGCCACGCCGTGGGCCGTTGACCGCGCCTGACAGCGCCAGAGCACGTCTGACGTCAAGGGGAGTGATGCTGACGATCTCGGGTTATCAAGCGACCGACAAGATTTACGAGAGCGGCAGCTCGCGCGTCTACCGGGGCCAGCGCGCCGGAGACGGGCGCGCCGTGATCCTCAAGCTGCTGCGCTCGGACTATCCCAGCCAGACGGAGCTCACGCGCTACCGGCATGAATACGCGGTGCTCCGCAACCTGGATGTGCCGGGCGTCGTCCGGGCGCTCGACCTGTGCAGGCACGAGAACGGGCTCCTCCTCGTCCTCGAGGATTTCGGCGGCCGCTCGCTGGCCCACCACCTCCACCACCTCCAGGGCCGCCCGTTCGACGCCGCGGACTTCGTCCGGCTTGCGATCCAGATCACGCGCGCCCTTCACGAAGTCCACAGAAGCGGAATTATTCACAAGGATATCAATCCGTCCAACGTCGTATTCAACCGCGAGACGGGTGACGCCAAGATCGTCGACTTTGGCATCTCGACGCGGCTTTCACGGGAAGAGCTCTCGATCAAGAGCCCCACCGTGCTCGAGGGGACCCTCGCCTACATCTCTCCCGAGCAGACCGGTCGCATGAACCGGTCCCTCGACCATCGCACCGACTTCTACTCGCTCGGGGCCACCTTCTATGAGCTCCTCACGGGCGCGCCGCCCTTCAGCGCGACGGACGCCATGGAGCTCGTTCACTGCCACGTCGCGCGCGAGCCCGCCCCGCCGCGCGCGCGATGTCCGAGCGTACCGGAGGTCCTGTCGGACCTCGTGATGAAGCTCATGGCGAAGGCGGCCGAGGGCCGCTACCAGAGCGCGGCGGGTCTGCTTCACGACCTGGAGGAGTGCGAGCGGCGCCTCGCGGCCACGGGCGAGATCGCCTCGTTCCCGCTCGGCCGCGCCGACGCCTCCGGCGCGCTTCGCATTCCGCAGCAGCTCTACGGGCGCGAGCGCGAGGTGCAGGCGCTGCTCGAGGCGTTCGATCGCGCAGCGCGGGGCGGCACCGAGCTGATGCTCATCGCCGGGTACTCGGGGATCGGAAAGTCCGCGCTGGCGCACGAGCTGTACAAGCCCATCACCGAGGCGCGCGGGTATTTCGTCGCGGGCAAGTACGACCAGCTCCAGCGAAGCACCCCGTACACCGCGATCACCAGCGCGTTCCGCGACCTGGTGCGGCAGATCGTCGCCGAGCCCGAGGCGCAGTTCGCGCTGTGGCGCTCGAAGATCAAGGCCGCGCTCGGGGCGAACGGGCAGGTCCTCGTCGACGTGATCCCGGAGATCGAGCGCATCGTGGGCGACCAGCCGGCCGTCCAGGCACTGGGGCCCGCCGAGTCCCAGAACCGCTTCGTGCGCGTCCTCCAGAACTTCGTCCGCGTGTTCTGCGACGCCGAGCGCCCGCTGGCCATCTTCCTCGACGACCTGCAGTGGGCCGACGCGGCGTCCCTCAGGGTGATCGAGCTCCTGATGACCGACGCGAAGCTGCGCGGCCTGCTCGTGATCGGCGCCTACCGCGACAACGAGGTGGGGGCCGCGCACCCGCTCTCGGCCGCGATCGCCGCGCTGCGACGGGAAGGGGCGCTCGTGCGCGAGATCTCTCCGGGGCCGCTCGGCGCCGAGATGGTCTGCCGGATGCTCGCGGACGCGCTGCGCGCGGACGCCGCGGCGGTCATGCCGCTCGCCGCGCTGGTCACGCGGAAGACGGGCGGCAACCCCTTCTTCGTCAACGAGTTCCTCCGCACGCTGCACCACACCGGGTGTTTGCGCTACGACGCCGGGCTCGCGGCGTGGACGTGGGACGTCGAGCACATCGAGTCCAGGAACATCACGGACAACGTCGTCGACCTGATGATCGGCAAGCTCCGGGAGCTCCCCGCGGACACGCAGCGAGCGCTCATGTCGGCGTCCTGCCTCGGCAACCGCTTCGACCTGAGCAGGCTCGCGGTCATCCGCGAGGAGACGCGCGGTGATGCCTACCGGCACCTCGTGCCCGCGCTGCATGAGGGGCTCATCGTCCCGCTCTCCCCGATGGAGCCCGCGGCTCCCGACGATCTCGCCGCGCCGCTCGTCTTCCCGGACTACAGGTTCCTCCACGATCGCGTCCAGCAGGCCGCGTACGCCATGATCGAGGACGGCGAGCGCAGCGGCCTCCACGCCGACATCGGCCGGCTGCTCCTGCGGAGCCTGGGCGGGCGCGCCCCCGAGGAGAAGGTCTTCGACGTCGTTTACCACCTGAACCGCGGCGCCGACCTGCTGAGCGATGCCGCGGAGCAGCGGCGCCTCGCGGAGCTGAACCTCCTCGCGGGCCGGCGCGCGCTGCTCTCCGCCGCCTTCGACGCGGCGCGCGGCTACTTCGCCCGAGGCCTCTCGCTGCTGCCCGCGAGCGCCTGGCAGAGCGAGCCTGCGCTGATGAGCGCGCTCCACGTCGGCGCGGCCGAGGCGGCGTGCATGAACGCCGACTGGGGCGCGATGAAGGAGCTCGTGGACGCCGCCCTGGGCGAGATCCACGACGTCATGAACAGGAGCAAGCTCTACGAGCTCCTGATCCTTTATCACCACACCCAGGCGGAGTTCCGGAAGGCCGTGGACATCGCCGTGGAGGCGCTCGCGCAGCTCGGCGAGACGTTCCCGGCGAGCCCCGGCATGCAGGATTTCCTCGACGCCTACACCAAGACGACGAAGCAGGTCGCCGAGATCGGCCTCGAGCGCCTCGGCCGGCTCGCCCCGATGACGGAGGCCCCGAAGCAAGCTGCGCTCGTGATCCTCCGGCGCGCGATCCATGCGTCTTATTTCGCCGCGCCGGAGATGCTCGGGCTCTTCATCTGCCGCGCGCTCGACCTGACGATGGATCACGGCGAGTCGCCGCTCTCGTCCTATGCGTTCGCGGCGTTCAGCGTTCTCGTCAACGCCGGCGTGGGCGACATCGCGACGGGATCCCAGTTCGGTGAGCTGGCGATCGCGGTGCACCGGCGCCGGGACGAGCCGTTCTACAAGGCGAGCGTCTACAACTTCTATTACGGGCTCTCGCGGCACTTCTACCGCCCGGCCCGCGAGAGCCAGTCGCCGCTCATCGAAGGATACCTGAGCTACGCCGAGAACGGCGACGCCGAGAGCGCAGCGTACTGCCTGATCAACGCCTTCGTCTGCGGCGCCGTCTCCGGGCAGAACCTCATGGACCTCGAGTCGATGTTCGACAAGTACATCGAGGAGGTGTTCAGGTTCAAGCAGGAGCAGGTGATCAACCAGCTCAGCGTGTGGCGGCAGGTCATCCGGAACCTCACCGGCAGGTCCGAGCTCGCCGCGAAGATCAAGGGAGAGTTCTTCGACGCCGAGCAGGCGCTCCCCGGCCTCTACGCGACAAAGAACTTCAACACCGTCAATTACATTCATACGGCGCAGGCCATGCTCTATTTCGTGTTTGGCGAATACGAGCTCGCCTACAAGCACGCTGCCGAGACGGAGCCGACCCTCGGCGCGAGCACGGGCAAGGTGTTCACGCCGCTGCACACCTTCTATTACTCCCTTGCCATGACCGCGCTCTACCCGGCGGCCTCCCCGGAGGACAAGGCGCGCTACCGCGCGAAGCTGTCGGAGAACCAGGCGAAGCTCAAGGCGCTGTCCGGCACGTGCGCCAGCAACTTCCTGCACCGGTACCTGCTCGTGGAGGCCGAGCTCGCGCGGATCGACGGCCGCGTGGCCGAGGCCCTGGACCTGTACGACCGCGCCATCGCGTCTGCCTCGGAGCACGACTACGTGAACGAGGCCGCGGTCGCCTGCGAGCTGGCGGGGCGGTTCTGGCTCGCGCAGGGGAAAGAGAAGCTCGCGCGCGTGTACCTCGCGGACGCGAGTTACCACTACAACCTCTGGGGCGCCGTCCGCAAAACGCAGGACCTCCAGGAGCGGTATCCGCAGCTCGCCGCGCGCGAGGCGCTGTCGCAACGATCCTCGGAGATCGCGCCCTCGCGGACGTTCGTCACGACGACCTCGCTCGGCGCATCGCGCCTCGACCTCAGGACGGTCCTGAAGGCGGCGCAGGCGATCTCCGGGGAGATCGTGCTCGACAAGCTCCTCGCCAAGCTCATGTCGGTCGCCATGGAGAACGCCGGCGCCCAGCGCGGCTGCCTCGTCCTTCGAGACAGCGATGGGCTGCGGATCGAGGCCGAGGTCGACTGGTCCGACGGCCGCGACGACGCGCGCTTCCCGGGGCTGCCCCTCGACCAGGCCGCGGCGCACGATCGCCCGCTCGTCTGGGCTGCGATCGTGCAGTACGTCGCGCGGACGGGCCAGTGCGTCGTCCTCTCCGACGCCTCGACAGACCGGCAGTTCCAGCGCGATGACTACGTCGCGCAGCGCTGCCCGAGGTCGGTCCTGTGCACGCCCATCATCCACCATAACGAACTTTACGGGGCCATCTACCTCGAGAACAACACGACGACCGGGACGTTCACCCAGGATCGGCTGGAGCTCCTCTCGATGCTGTCCTCGCAGATGGCGATCTCCATCGAGAACGCGAAGCTCTACACGGGCGTGGAGCAGAAGGTCCGCGAGCGCACGGCGGAGCTCGAGGAGGCCCACGCGACGATCGTCCGCCTGGAGCGGGAGGCGGTCGAGAACCAGATGGCGGGCGGCTTCGCGCACGAGATGCGCAATGCCCTGTCGGGGGCCGCCATGGTGCTCGAGTCCGTGACCCAGGACGGCGAGACGCTGTGCGCGAAGAACGCGGCCCGGCTCGGCGAGCTCTTCGACTTGCTCAAGGGCGACATCCCGGAGGGCAAGCTCAGGGCGGCCATCGCCCGTCTGGGCGACATCGAGGAGGCCGAGGAGACGCTCGACAGCGTGCTTCGCATGGTGGGCGACTGCACGGAGCGCGCGCTGAGCGTCACGAACAGGATCCTGGAGTACTCGAAGCTCGGCGTCGCGCTCGCCGGCAACGAGGTCGTGAGCCTCCGCCGCGTCATCGAGTCCATTGCGGCGCGGCACCGCGACGAGTTCGCGCGCCAGGGCGTATCGGTCGAGCTCGATCTCCGGGGCGGCTCGGCGGTCGTCGGGTACGAGTCGCACTTCGACTCCATCGTGAGCAACATCGTCCTGAACGCGCGCGACGCGCTGCTCCTGGTCGGCGATGGCCGCGGCCGGCGGATGCGGGTCGAGACGGTCGACGAGGGGGAGCTCCAGGTCCTCACCATCAGCGATAACGCGGACGGGATCTCGTCTGACGACCTCTCGAAGATCTTCCAGCCGTTCTTCTCGACGAAGCCGACGACCGGCGTGGGCCTGGGGCTCAGCTTCGTCTCCCGCCTCGTCGCGATGTACCGCGGGACGATCGACGTCGAGAGCGCCGCCGAGCGCGGAACGACGTTCGTCGTTCGGCTACCGCGCGCGGCGCTCCACGAGCAGCCGCAACAGCCGCAGCCGGCCGGCGCGCCCGCCGGCCGAATCGAGCTCAACCTCTCCGGGAATTGAAAGGAGGCGCCAAGATGACATCGGCGAAATTCACCAGGCGCTTCCGCGAAGCTTCGGACGAGGCGCCGGAGGAGCCCGAGAAAGAGCGGCCGATCGTGGTCGTGATCGACGACGACCCGCGGATGCGGTCTGCGCTCGCGTTCACGATGCGGCATGATTACGACGTGCGCCTGTTCGCGAGCGCGCAGGAGGGCATCGCCGCCATGACGGAGATGGTCAGCCTGGTCATCCTGGATATCCGCATGCCGGGCATCGACGGGCTCACTGCCTACCTCAAGATCAAGGCGCTGTTCCCGAAGGTGCCGATCATCTTCTACACCGCGTTCCAGGACATCCTGGAGAAGCAAGACCTGCTCTCGACCCACAAGGCGTTCGGCTATTTCGACAAGAATGGCGACGTGTCGGGGCTCATGGCGGCGGTCGAGAAGGCCGTCCAGCATCACAGCCTGGTCTCCAGCATGGCGAGCGCGCAGAAGCTCGTGCGCGGGATCATGCCCCCGGACGCGAGCTGATCAGTGGCCGGCGTGCCGCCGCGCGCGCGGCAGCTCGACCGTGAACCTGGCGCCCTCGCCCAGGCGGCTCTCCACGCGGACCGCCCCGCCCATCGCCTCCGCCGCCTCGCGCACGATCCACAGCCCGAGCCCGAACCCGCTGTAATGGCGTGACGTCGTCGCCCGCTGAAAGCAGCCGAAGATCCGCTCGTGATCGGCCGCCGCGATGCCGATCCCGCGGTCGCGGACGGTGAGGCGCGCCATGTCGCCGGACGCCTCGAGCGCCACGTCGACGGGCTTGCCGCCGCCGTACTTGGACGCGTTGGAGAGCAGGTTGGTGATGATCTGCTCGAGCCGCGCCGGGTCCCAGTGGCCGCTCAGGATGCTCGGCGCGTCGACGGTGACCGGACAGGCCGCGCGCCGGAGCAGCGCCGCGTGTCCGCTCAGGATGTCCCGGAGGAGCGCGCTGAGGTCGACCTCCCTCGGCACCACCGTCATCCGCGCCGCCGTGATCTGCGAGATGTCGAGCAGCTCCTCGACCAGGCGGTGCAGCCTGTCGAGCAGCGCCTCCACGGACTCGAGCTTCGGGATCACCTCCTCGGCGGCCGGCGGCGGCCCGCCGGCCCTCCGGTACATGCGAAGGAGCGCCTGTACCCGGAGCATCACCGGGGTGAGGGGCGTCTTGAGCTCGTGCGACGCGATGGTCAAGAACTCCTGGCGCGTCTCCTCGACGTGCTTCCGGTCCGTGATGTCCTCTGCGATGACGATGAAGTAGGCAGGCCCCTCGGCGGCGTGACGGACCAGCGAGACCGTGACCTTCACCCAGACCAGCTCGCCGCCCTTCCGGACATAACGCTTCTCCTGCGAGGCCGTCTGGACCTCCCCCGACAAGATGCGGCGCAGGTTCTCGAGGTCGGCCGGTAGATCCGGCGGATACGTGATCTGCTGGAACGTGAGATCCGTCATCTCTGCGTGGGAGTAACCCACGAGATCGCAGAACCTCTCGTTCAACCGGAGCCACCGGCCCTCGACCGACACGTGGGCGATGCCGACCGCGGCCTGGTTGAAGGTGGCGCGAAAGCGGTCCTCGCTCCTTCTCAGCTCCTCCTCGGAGCGCTTGCGCTCCGTGATGTCGTGGAACGACGTGACCACCGCGTAGGGGATGGACTCGCTCGGGCGGAGCAGCGGCTGCGAGTTGATGGAGATCCACGCCATCTCGCCCTCCGGCCTGTGTACCCCCATGATCACGTTCTTCTGCGGCGCCCCCGTGCGGAGCGTCACGATGGCAGGGTGCGCGTCGCCGCTGAACGGAGAGCCATCCTCGTGGACCGCGCTCCAGCAGGGATCGCGGCTCTCCCGGCCTGTCATCTCCGCGGACGTGAGCCCGAGGATGCGCTCGGCGCTCGCATTGCACGCCTCGATCGAGCCGCTCGCGTCCTGGAGGACGATCCCCTCATCGAGGGCGGCGATCACCGAACGATAGCGCTCCTCGCTCCTCCGGAGCGCCGCTTCCGTCGCCCTCCGCTCCGTGACGTCGGCGCAGATCATGAGCAGGGTGGCGACGCGGCCGCCGCGCAGGATGGGGCTGACCCTCACCTCGCAGAGCGCCGCCTGGCCGTGCTCGCCGGGGATCGTGCACTCGCAGCTGCCGGACGCCCCCGACCGCACGACGCGCTCGACGCAGGAGCGGGCCGCCTCTCGCGTCTCGGGCGAGATGTGCTCGTAGACGCTCGTCCGCAGGAGGCTCGTCGAGCTCGCCCTCGGCAGCGCGCGGCCGGAGAGCAGGATCGTGCCCTCCGGGGAGATCACCAGGATGCAATCGGATGCGCTGTCCAGGATCGCCTGCAGCAACGCCTCTGCGCCGCCGAGCTCGGCCAGCTGTCGCTTGAGCGCGTCGGCGGCGCCTTCTTCCGCGGATTTCCCCAGCGCAGCCACGCTCTATGCATTGTTACCAGAGGTCGCGCGCGCAACCGCGCAGACGAGCTCGCGCTGCCAGGTGGGGCCCGCATCGCCGCGGTCTCTGGCATCGTTTCTCGGCGCGACGGGCGCGTCGGTGGGTGGCGAAACGCCGAGCGCGCCATTACGCAAACCTCCGGGCGAGGACGACGATGCGGAGCACACGGGTGGACGGGACTGGCTGCCAGCGAACCGAGGGCGCCACCGTGGCCGGGCAGGCCGAGGTGGCGCTGCGGGAGAGCGAGGCCCGCGACCGCGCGGCCAGCGCAGAAGCCGCCCGGCTGGAGGCCGAGGCGGCCGTCCGGCGGAGCGAGGAGCAGTATCGCCTCGTCAACCGCGCCACGAACGACGTGATCTGGGACTGGGATCTGGAGACGAACCGGGTCTACTGGAACGGCGCGGTCGTCCAGCACTTCGGCTGCACGCCGGAGGAGCTCGGCGACAGCCCCGAGGGCTGGTACGACCGCATCCACCCGGAGGACAAGGCGCGGGTGTCCGAGGGGATCCGTGCGGCGATCGACGGCAACGGGGAGAGCTGGACCGACGAGTACCGCTTTCGCAAGAGCGACGGCTCGTACGCGCCCTTCCTCGACCGCGGCTACATCGGCCGGAGCGCGAGCGGCGCGCCCACCCGCATGATCGGCTCGATGCTGGATCTGACCGAGCGCCACCGGGCCGAGGCCGCCCTGCGCGAGAGCGAGCTCTTTCACCGTCAGACCCTCGAATCGATCCCGGGCATGGTGTGGGCGACCCGGCCCGACGGCTACTGCGAGTTCCTCAGCGAGCAATGGGTTGATTTCACCGGCGTGCCTGCCGAGCGGCAGTTCGGCGACCGGTGGCTCGAGGTCCTGCACCCGGACGATCGGGACCGGGTCTTCACCGCGTGGCGCGCCGCGGTCGGGGGGCTCGCCCCGTATGACCTGGAGTACCGCGTCCGGCGGCGCGACGGCGGATACCAGTGGTTCAAGGTGCGCGGGCGGCCCATCCGCGACGCCTCGCGCCGGATCGTCCGCTGGTTCGGGATCGGGATCAACATCCACGATCTCAAGCTGGCAGAGCAGGCGCTGCGGGACGCGGACCGACGGAAGGACGAGTTCCTGGCCATGCTCGCCCACGAGCTTCGCAACCCCCTCGCGCCCGTCCGCACGGCCGTCGCGATGCTCCGGAGGGTCGGAACGGCGGATCCCGTGCAGCGGCGAGCCCGGGACGTGATCGATCGCCAGGTCACGCACATGGTCCGGCTGATCGACGACCTGCTCGACATCTCTCGCATCGCCCGCGGCCGGATCCAGCTCCGCAAGGCGCGCTGCGATCTCGTCGGCATCGTCCGCCAGACCGCCGAGGATTACCGGGCGAACCTCGAGGCCGACGGCGTGGCGCTCAGCGTGAGCGCGCCGGACGAGCCGCTCTGGGTCGAGGGCGACGAGACCCGGCTGGCGCAGATGCTGGGCAATCTGCTGCAGAACGCCGGCAAATTCACCGACGCGGGCGCGAGCGGGGGCGGGCGCGTGAGCGTGCGCGTCGAGGCGGGCCCTCGTCCTCGGGCGCCCGGGCGCGACGGGGGCGCGGTTGGACAGGCCGTCATCACGGTCGAGGACAACGGCGTCGGGATGGATCCGGGGCTGCTATCGCGCATCTTCGACCCGTTCAGCCAGGCGGATCAGGGGCTGGCCCGGAGCAAGGGGGGGCTCGGGCTCGGCCTTGCGCTGGTGAAGGGGCTCGTCGAGCTCCACGGCGGGACGGTGGCGGCGCACAGCGAGGGGCCCGGCCGCGGCTCTGTGTTCACGCTGCGGCTGCCGCTCGCGGCGCCGGTCGTCCGGGACCTGTCGGCCGCCGCCGACGGGGAGGAGGCCAGTCGCCAGGGGGTTCGCGTCCTCGTGATCGAGGACAACCACGACGCGGCCGAGAGCCTCGAGATGCTCTTGACCCTGAGCGGCTACGACGTGGAGACGGCGTTCGACGGCCCGACCGGCCTGACGGCGGCCCGGACGCGCCCTCCGGATGTGGTCCTGTGCGACCTCGGGTTGCCGGGCGGGATGGATGGGTACGACGTGGCCCGCGCCATCCGCGCCGAGCCGTCCCTCGCGTCGACGCGCCTCGTCGCCCTGAGCGGTTACGGTCAGGACGAGGACCGGCGCAGATCGCGAGAGGCGGGCTTCGACAAGCACCTCGTCAAGCCAGCCGAGGACACCGCGCTGATGGAGGCCCTGTCGGCGGGGCGCCGCGAGCTGCGCAGCTCGGCGAGCTCGCTCCCGCGCTGACGGGTGATGGATCCGACGCGTTGATCTATCCTCCGGTCTGTGGCGCGGAAGAGCCCGAGCTTTGAACGCCTGCTCACGGACCGCGAAGGCCCGAGCTTTGACCGGCGCCGGCGCGTGGCGCGCGCCTCGCGCACATTGCGTGTCTCGCGCGCAATGCATGTTGCGACCGACCTGGATGAGTGGCGCGTCCGGCGCGCCGCTCGCGCGGGGGCGACCGTGGCCCTGTGGTTCGCGCTCCTTTCGCCGTCGGGCTGCGCCACGGGGACAGGTCGCGCTCCACCGCCCGAGCCGACGCAATCGCAGGCGCAGGCGGCGACGGCTGTCGCCCCGAGGCGCCTGCCGTACCGGATGGAGCCGGGTTGGCGGTCCGCCGACCAGGGCGCGAACTCGATGGGGATGGGGCTGGCCGACATCAACGGCGACGGGTTCAAGGACATCATCATCGCGAATGGCAACGACCTCGCGACGAAGCCCGTCGTCGTTTACTACAACGACGGGACCGGCCGGTTCCCGGAGCAGCCCAGCTGGTCGTCGCGGGATCTCGAGTACAACACCGGGCTCGCGGTGGGGGACATCGATCGCGATGGCCGGATCGACGTCGCGGTGAGCGTCGGCCCCATGCCTCCTCAGGATGTGAAGCAGGGACACGTCAAGGTCTATCGCAATCGCGGCGGGGCGCTCGAGCCGTCGCCGAGCTACCGCAGCGGGGACAGCTACTCGAGCGTCGGCTGCGCGCTGGGCGACATGGACGGCGACGGGGATCTCGATCTCGCGGCCTCCGTCGCGTTCGAGGAGGGCGTCGCGCCGGGCCCTGCGCGGCTCTATGAGAACGTCGATGGCGTGCTGTCCTCGCTGCCGGTCTGGAAGAGCGCCAGGGTCGACCACAGCTTCGGCATGGAGTTCGCTGACATCGATCAGGACGGCCTCCTGGATCTCGCCATCGCGATGCCGGGCGTCCCGATCTTCCGCGCCGTGCTGCGCGATCGTGGCGTCGTCTCGCTCCCGCGGGAGCCGGGCTGGACGGCGAGCCAGTCGATCCGATACCCGATGTTCCTGGACGCGGGGCGACTCGGGGCCTCCACCGGGCTCGTCGTCTCGTACAGCGACTATGGCGCGAGCCTCGGTCCGTCGGGCGGCGCGCGCGCGCCGAGCGTGTCCGCCGCGCCGGCGGCGGACGCGGGCGGAGATGCGGCCGGCGCTGGCGCGGGCGCGGCGAGCGCCAGCTCGACCCGCTTGGAGGCCTATGCGCCGCAGCTCGATCCGGGTCCGATCTGGCGGTCGGCGAGCATCGGCTGGGGGGCAGGCGTCGCGCTGGCTGACGTGAGCGGCGATGGCGTGCTGGATGTGATCGCGGGCCGCTGGGGTCCTGCGCCGCCGCCGAAATCGCTGGGCGCGCCGATGCAGATCTACCTCGGCCAGGGCGGCGGTTTCAGCCCGGAGCCCGTCTGGGTGTCTGCGACGAGCACCGTGCAAGAGGTCATCGCGCTCGCCGACCTGGGCCGCGAGGCGTTGCGGACAGCGACGGAGACGTTTCGCATCCAGCGCGAACGAGCCGTCGTCACGCTCTCTCGCCAGGTCATCGAGCAGATCGACGAGATCCGCCGCAATGGCGCGCTCGTCGCGCCGCGCGACGTCGCCTCGCTCCCTGGTGGGAGCTGGATCTCCTTCGCCCGGCGGCTCGTGCCTGGCGACGAGGTGCAGGTGCGTTACACGTACTCGACCGAGCTGGACATCGTCGTATCGAACTGCGATACATCGAGCTACATCTACTATCACACGCCGCCCCGGTGAACGCCGTGCGGCGCCGCGCGCGAGCTCGTCGTCGCGTGCATCACCCCACCGTGGAGCGGCCCCCATGTTGATGTTCTTCATCGCCGATCTCGCCCGCGATCCCAACCTCCAGGCGGCCTTCGCCGAGGATCCGGAGCACGCCATGGAGGCCGCCGGCCTCTCCGATCCTCAGAGAGCGGTGCTGCGCGCGCGCGATCCGAAGCGCATCGCCGATGCGGTCGCGCGGGAGGTCGAGGGCTTGCCGATGCGGTCGCCGGACCCGGTGGTCAACTGGATCGGCCCGGTGCTCCATGTCACCGCCGTCTACCCGCCCGCGGGCGTGGCGGGGCAGGTGGTCAAGCTGGTCGTGTACGGCACGTTCTTCGAGAGCGCCATGCAGTGCTCGCTGATCCAGGGGCAGACGGTGATTCGAGGGGTGGTCTCGAACGTGGTCACCGGGGAGAACTCGCGGATGGATGTGCAGTTCAACCTCGGCAACGCGCCCCCCGACTGGTTTGGTGTGCAGGCGAGGACGCAGAAGGCCGAGAGTACGCTGCCGAGGGCGTTCGAGGTGGAGCGCGCTCGCGTGCGATGAGCGGAACGCCCAGCGCGCGGGGCGGCGTCGCCGCTCGGAGGGGCGCGCCTTGATCGTCCCGCTCCATGCGCTGATGGCGCCGGACGCGGCGCTGCTCCCGCCGGCGCTGGTCTCTCCGGCGGCGTGCTCGCGCCTCGCGGCGGTCGCTGGCGGCCTGCCCGCGGCGGCGTCCAGCGTCGCGGTCGAGTGCCGTCTCGGGGCGTCCGAGCGCGTCGATCTGCTGGTGTGTTTGATCGCGGCGGAGGGCGGCCACCGCGAGCTCGTGCGGCGGCGCGCCGAGCTCGACCGGCTCGCGACGCCGGCGTGGGCGAGGGTTGTCGAGTTCTGCGCTGAGTGGGCTGACGCCGGCTCGCCGTTGCACCGGGGTGTCCCGCTGCTCTGGCTCGAGCTCGACCTCCCTGACGCCGGTGCGCTGCCTGGACCCGTGCCGGCGCCGTACCCGTTCCCCTGCGTCGAGCCCGGGATCGTGGGCGGCCTCGTAGCGGCGAGCCCCGGCGCGGCGGCTGGCGCGGCGCTCCCGGAGGGGGCGAGCGGCGGCGCGGCGCTCTCGGAGCGGGCGAGCGTGATCCGGCGGGCGCTCGCGCTCCTGCTCGGCGAGCCCGTGCCGCCGGCGGTCGATGGCGCGTTGCTCCGGTGCCTCGCGCGGCTGCCTCCGGGCGGGCGGGCGATGCACGTCGCGCCGCTCGCCGCGCGGGGAAGCGCCGCGGTCCGGCTGGTGGTGGCGATGGCGAAGGCCGATGTCCCTGCGTACCTGGCCCGGATCGGCTGGCCCGGGGCGCTCGCGGAGCTCGATGAGCTGCTCGAAAGCGTGGTCCCGTTCACGAGCCATGTCAGCTTCCACCTCGACGTCGACGCGGAGGTGCAGCCCATGCTGGGCCTGGAGATCTCGTATCCGGTCGTGGATGTCCGCTGGGCGACGGTGCTCGATCCGCTGGTGGCGCTGGGCGCGTGTTCGCCGGAGAAGCGCGATGCGGTCCTGGGCTGGCCGGCGGAAGCGCGGAGCTGGCCAGGCCGTGGGTGGCCGGTGCGCCTCCGTCAGGGGGTCATGCTCAAGCTGGTCTACCGGCCCGGCGTGCCGCTGGAGGCGAAGGCCTATCTCGGGATCACGCCCTACGTGGCGCTGTTCGGGTGATCGGGTGAGGCGGGGCGCGGCGCTCCCGCGATGTCGTGCCGTGAGGGCGGCACCCTGATCCCCCGTCTCATGGAGCGAAGACCGCGCCGCGGTTCAGGAGGAGCGCTGGATCCTGCTGCGCCTTGAGTCTGCGTAGCGTCTCGTAGGTCTCGTCGCCGAAGCAGGCGCGGTAGGCGTCGACGTCCCAGGTCGCCTCGGACTGGATGTACCGGCGGCAGCCGAGCTCGACGGCGTGCCTCGTGAGCTCCTCGGCGCAGGCGCGCAGCGGGCCCGCCGCGTCGCCGGGGGGCAGGCGCAGGGCGCCCCAGGAGCCGATAGCGAAGAACGGCTCATCGCGCGGGTACACCAGCGGAGGCACGGGGTGCCGCTGGCGGATGGGGTACACGTAGCGCCTGCGGTAGTCGAGGAGGCCAGCGTGCGCCGCCTCCAGGGCCGCGATCCGCGCTTGCGCCACGGCGAGCCGCTTTCCCGGGGTGAACAGGGTGAACCACACGAGCTGCTCGTCGCGCTCATGCTCGTCCAGCCCGGGCCCTTTCAGCTCTTGCGAGGTGGCGATGAGCTGCCGGGTGGCGCCGGCGCCGGTCGGGTAGGGCGGGGGATTCGCGCTGTCGAGCGGGACGAGTTTGAGCGTCGCGTCGGCGACGACGCCGAGCTGCCCCATGGCGCCGAACAGCCATGGAAAGAGCGCGTCGTCCCTGTCGACGCGGCGGAGCCGGCCTGTGCCGTCGACGAGCGTCACGGCCGCGACGTTCTCCCAGAAGCCGCCGTGCAGGCTGGAGCCCGGCCCGAAGCCGCCCGCGGCGACGAAGCCGGCGACGGAGGGCCCAGCGTGGCCGTCGTTCACGACGGGCACCGTGAAGCCATGGCGCTCCACGACGTCGCGCACGTCCCAGAGGACGGCGCCCCCGCCCGCGGTCACGGTGCCTTCCGCCTCGAAGCGGACGTCGGCGAGCCGCTCGGTGCGGACGAGGAGCTCGCCCGCGCCGGGCAGCGAGGCGCCGTTCAGGCAGTGCCCCTGGCCGCGGATCCGCACCGGGACGCCGTGCCGGTGGGCCGTCCCGAGGGCGTCCGCGAGTTCGGCAGAGGAGGCGGGGGCGATCTCACAGAAGGTCTCCGCGCTCTGCCGCAGGCCGCCGTAATGGGATATCGGGCCGGAGGTCACCCGCGGAGCGAACGCGGAGAAGAGCTCGCGGAGCTGCTGCGGGCGCTGCACGGCGCGAGGCTATCACGTAGAGATCGCAGCGCTATTTCAGCATCGCGCATCGCTTTTCTTTTTTGCCTCTCACGGCTATCTGCCGGGCTCTCACAGGAAAGCGTGGCCGCCATCCGGCCCGGCCCAGCCGCCGACGATCTGTCCGCGGTCGTTGATATTGTACGCGATCGCGAAGAAGGTATCACTTCGCGTTCCAGATGAACGGCCGGGTGCTGCCCGTGGCATCGTCGGCCAACCCGATGACTTCTGTGCGTCGTTCGGAGCGCGGGCGCGTGGCGACAAACGCCGATCTCCGCGATAGAGAGCGTCGTTGGGCGGCGCGTCAGAGCGACGTCACAGAAACGATCTGTCGACTTCTTGCGAAGATGCGAAGACGCGAAGACGCGAAGACGCGAAGATGCGAAGATGGACAGTGTAAGCGACGCGAAGGGCGTTGAACTCCGGAGCGCAGTCGTGTAATTGTCTCTCTGTTATCGTGGGCATTCCGCGGTCGTCGCCCGGAGCGAGAAGGGATCTCCGCTGCCGCAGGACGCGATGCCGTCGGTATCCCACCAGCACGAAAGGAAGCGTCGTCATGATGAGATTCCGTATGCTTGCGGCGTCAGGCGCTCTCGGCCTCCTGTCTCTCGCCAGCGCCTGTAGCTCCTCGGGAGACCCGGCCGTTGACGGCGTCGAGCCCGCGCCCGCCGCGCGTGGTCTCAGCATCGTCGAGATGGATGAGGCGGCCGGGAAGCTCGTCCTGAAGTTCGAGAAAGACGGTCGCTCGATCACCTACGAGATGCGCCTCGGCCCGAAGATGGACACGCCCCCGACCGCCGAGGAGCTCAAGGCGAACCCCGAGCTCCCGACCTACCAGATCGACGCTCAGGTCCTCGACGCCAACGGGCAGCCTTTCCAGATGCAGATGGGCGGCGACTCCTTCATCGACTCGAGCTGGGCGATGCCGCACGTCGAGAACTTCGACGAGGCCGGGCGTCTCAAGGACATCCGGCTCATGCGCGACGCGGTCCCCGCGTTTCGCGGGCTGAAGTTGCCGGATGGCCTGGAGCAGCTCCGCCTCGCGGGCATCGAGATCGGCCTCGGCGTCGAGGAGGTGCCCGAGAAGCCGGGCCTCGCGATCCCCGCGCAGGCCGAGCCGGCGATCGGCCAGGGCACCCTCGCCCCGCAGGCGGACACGGTGACCGGAGGGGCCGCCGTCGCGAAGTGGGATTACCAGATCCGGAACAAGGACCTGCTGGGCGGCCTCGGCGACCACACAGCGGTCCTCCTCCGCGGCTGGTCGTCGTCGAGCTCCGTGGTCTTCAACGCGGTCAGCTGCAATCACGGCTCCTGCGCCAACTCGTCCGCGATGAGCACTCACTGCACGATGAGCGGCTACCGGAGCGACGACGGCACGCACACGCGCTTCTTCTACTCCGAGCCCTCGACCAGCACGGGCGAGCGGTCCGGTGGCTGCACGACCGGCTATAGCTGGGACAGCGGACTCATCGCCGGCAGCAGGCACAATTGCAACGACGACGCCGAGCTCCAGCGGAACGCGATCTACAGCGACGCCGCGCAGTCCACGACGGGCGGTTCGTGCGGCTCGCGCGGGCTCCACAACTCGTCGCCGGGCTGTCACTGAGGTATCGAGGGTTGAAACGGAGACGGGCCGCCTCACGAAGGGCGGGCCGCCCTCCCTCCAGACCAGCGCCGTGCCGCCGCTGATTCCGCGCCGCCTGATCCCGCGTCCCCTCGTTCGCCGCCGCGGCGCTGCGCTCGCGGGGCTCGCGCTCGCCCTCCTGTTTGCCATCGCCTTCGCGGCCCGCGTGGCCGAGCCGCTCGGCCCGGACCAGGGGCTCTTCGCCTGCTTCGGCCGCTGGGTGCCGCGCGGCTTCCTGCCGTACCGCGACCTGTTTGACAGCAAGCCACCGCTCTTCCTGTACTGGTTCTCGCTCCTCGCGCTCGTTCCGGACGACCTCCCGCGCGCGCTCTGGTGGCTCGAAGGGGCGTGGCTCGCCGGGACGCTCGCGTTCGCGTGCGCCTGCGCCTCGGGCGCGTGGGGCCGCGCCGCGGGGGTCGCGTCGGCCGCGCTGCTCTTCGCCGGCCTGTGGGCGCCGGGCTTTGGCGGGTTCTGGGCCCGCGCGCAGGCCGAGGAGATCCTTGCGCTCCCGATGCTCGCGTCGGCGTGGCTCGCGCTCCGCGCCGCGGGGCGCGAGCGGCTCGCCTTCCTGGCAGGTCTCCTCGCCGGCGTCTGCGGGGTCATGAAGGTCCCCTCGCTCGCGATCGTGGCGGCGTGGTCGGCCTTCTTCGCGCTGGAGGTCCGGGGCCGCGGCGCGCTCCGGCGCATCGCGTGGCTCCTCGCCGGCGTCGCGGTCCCCTGGGCCCTCACCTTTGCGTGGTTCGGCGCGCACGGGGAGGCGCGGCGCCTCGTCGCCGCGGTCTTCACGTACCAGGTCGCCTACGCGGAGCTGATCGCGCTGCCGCTGCCCTCGGTGCTCCTCTCGTTCACGGCGACGCTCGCCGACGTGGCCGCCCTCCCGCTCGCCGCGGCCGCCGTGGGGCTCTTCGCGCTCGCCCGCCGCCGCGCGCCCGAGGCGTCGTGGCTCGCGGCGTGGATCGGCATGACCTGCGCCGCGATCGTCGCGCAGCGGCAGCTCGCGGGGTACCACTACCTGCTCGCGCTGCCTCCCCTCGCGACCGCAGGTGGTTACGGCGTCTCGGCCGCCCTGCGCGCCGCGCGCCGCCGAGGGCGGGCCCGCGCGGCGGCGCGGGTCGCGCTGGCCGCGCTGGCCGCGCTCGTCCTGCGGAGCGGCGCCGCGTGGTCCGCCGCGTACGCGCCCGGGGCGGCGCACGTCACGGGCCGGCTCAGCCGCGCAGGTTACCTGCGGCAGCTCCAGCCCGGCGCCTTCTCGATGGTGATCGAGGAGGCGGTCGCGCGCGTGATCCGCGAGCGCACCCGCCCGGACGAGGGGATCCTGGTCTGGGCGTGGTCGCCCGGGATCTATGCGCTCGCCGACCGGCACCCGATCACGCGTTACGCGTTCCACAAGCTGATGCTCACCGCGGCGCCGCTCTCGACGCGGATCCCCGGCCTCGAGGAGCGCCGCGCGGAGCTCGTCCAGCGGCTCGCGGTCGACCCTCCCGCGTACGTGATCGTCGCCCACGGGGACGAGGACGCGTTCGAGCCCGTCGATTCGCAGGGCACGCTGCTGCAGTTCCCGGAGCTGCGCGATCGGGTCGCCCGCGAGTACGTCGTCGAGCAGCGGATCGGCCGGATGATCCTCTACCGGCGGAAGCCCTGACCCGCGGGGCTCGTCCGAGGCGAGCGCGCGCTCACCGCGAGAGCGCGTCGAAGGCCGCCCAGAACGCCGGGTCGACGAGCGCGGCGCGCCGCGCGCGCGCGAGCTCCCTCGCGCGGGGCCGCGCGTAGCTCGGGCTCGCGGCGAAGGCCGCGCGCAGGTCGCGGAGCGCGGCCTCGCGATCGCCGGCGTCGAGGTGCAGCGCGGCGAGATCCATGTGCTCGACCGCGTACTCCGGCGGCGCGCGCCTGCCGGCGGCGACGTTCGCCTCGAGCGCGCGGATCGCGCCGGCGCGGTCGCCCGCGCGGGCGCGCGCGGCGGCGGCCTGCCGGCCCGGCCAGAGGTCCCATGGATCGCGCGCAGCGGCGCGCTCCCAGGCGTCGGCCGCCTCGACGGGGCGGCCGAGCGCGTCGAGCGCGTTGCCCAGCTCGAGCCACGGCCGCGGGTCGTCCGGATCGGCCTGCGCCGCGCGCCGGAAGTTCTCGATCGCCCGTTCCGGGGCGTCGAGCTTGCGGTGCGCGAGGCCACGGTAGAGATCGCGCTCGGCCGGGGACGCCATCGTCGCCTCGCGGGCGGGGAGCGCGCAGGCGACGGCGAGGACGGCGGCCGCCGCGATCGCGCGCGCGGCGCGCGCTCGCGACGCGGCGTGATCGCGCGCCGCGCGCACGATCGCGGCCGCGCCGGCGACCGCGAAGATGGCGAGGACCGGGACGCACGGGACGCGGTAGCGGGCCGACGCGAAGAAGAACGCGTAGACCGCGGCCTGCGAGGCGACGAAGGCGAGGGGCAGCGCGAGCCGCGCGCGCTCGCGGAGGCTCGTCGCCAGCCCCACGAGCGCGAGTGGCACGAGCGCGCCGTCGGGCCACCCGGTCGCGCGCGGGCCGACGAGCGCGCGGAGCACGCGCGACTCGGATCGCACGGCGTAGAGATCGGTGTCGCGCGGGATCTCGACCGCGTGGAAGAAGAGCCAGAGCTTGCGCAGGTACAGGCCAAGCGCGTCGAGCGGGTGGGCCGCCCAGAACGCGAGCCCGCGGCGGAAGAACCAGGAGGACGCCTCGCCCGGCGCCGAGATCCGCGCCGCGCGCCACGGCTCCTGGGTGAGCTCGGTCCAGCGAGGGCCGGGGCGGATCGCGAGCGTCTCGAGGTACCGCTCGTTGTTGCCGAGGAAGAAGTTCAGGCCCCCGTTGGTCGAGATGAGGACGAGCTCGCCCGAGCGCAGGGTGTTGCGCACCGCGACCGGGACGAGGGGCGCGAGCACCGCGGCGGCGAAGACCCACGGGACCAAGCGGCGCTCGCGGGTGCGCGCGAGCACGACCGCCGCGATCGCCGCGAAGGGGAGGATGACGGGCGTGAAGAGCGCGGAGACCCCGAGCAGGCCGCCCGCCGCCGCTGCGCGCGCGACGCTCCGCGGGGCGTCGCGGAGCAGGGCGAGCGCCGCGAGATCGAGGACCCCGGACCACGTCGCGGGGAGGAGCTCCCCGCCAGCAAAGACGAGCAGCCCGTGGAGCGCGACGACGGCGGCGGCGGCGATCGCGGCGGGCGCGCGCAGGCCGAAGAGGCGCCGCGCGAGGAGCCACACGAGCGCGCACGCGGCCGTCCCGGCCAGCGCCTGGAGCAGCCGGGGCGCGTAGAGGCCGTTCCCCACGGCGCGGAAGGTCGCCGCGAGCACGAAGAGGATCCCCGGCGGCTGCCAGAACGGGCGATCCTCGAGGGGGAGCCCGCTCGCGCTCCTCCGCGCCTCGTCGACGTAGCGGGCTTCGTCGAGCGGCGGGTTCTCGAAGAGGACGTCCCCGCGCAGCTCGTCCAGGTAGAGGAGCCGCACGGCGAGCGCGAGGACCAGGACACCCCCGAGCGCGACGCCTTCCCGGCGCGTCACGCCTGCCTCGCTCGCCCGCGGCGCCGCGCCCGACGGCGACCCAGAGGTCTGGCAGGGCCCCGGCGCGCGCACCCGCAGGCGAGCACGACGGGTGTACCATTGCGCGATGGTGCACGGGGCAACCCCACCATAGTAGGCAAAGCGACGCCGAGGGCGAACGATGAACGAGAGGGGGCTCGAGGCCGCGCTGCGGCGTGATCCGACCGATGCGCAGGCCTGGCTCGCGTACGCTGAGACGCTGAGGGCGGCGGGTGATCCGCTGGCTGAGTTGATCGACTGGGAGCGGCGGGTGAGGGCCGACGAGGCGGGAGCGTGGCAAGCGCGGCGGAGGGCGCGGGACGAGCTGCGCGGGGCGTGGGAGCTGAGCGACAAGGATGGGGTCGACGGCGAGTTCGCGTGGGGGTTGTTCAAGGTGCGTCGGGTGAGGAAACATCATGCGGCGTGCCTGTGGCGTCTGACTCGAGTACGGCTGCTGGACGCGAGCTCGCTGGAGCTCGAGCAATTGCCGCGCGCTGAGCTGGAGGAGTGCCTGGCTGCGCTCGAGGCGCTGAAGCCGCGACGGCTGCTGTTGTCCGATGCCTTGCTCGACGCAGGGGATGCATTGACGCTGGCGCGAGCTCCCGCGACAACGAGGCTGCGGCAGCTGGTGTTGGAGGCGAGCGGCGCGAGCTTCGAGGGGGACGCCGTGATGGCGGAGTTTGCTCGCGCGCTGCCGAAGGAGGAGCTCGGGCAGCTGGGGTTGTGGAATCTGCGGATCGGGGACGCCGGGCTGGAGGCTTTGCACGGCGCGGGCGCCTGGCTGCACTTGCGGCACCTGTCGTTGGGCTTCAACGAGCGGGTGTTGAGCGGGTCGCTGTGCACGCTGTTCGAGGGGGCATGCTGGCCTCGGTTGGAGCGGCTGGCGCTCGGCTGCAGTGAAGTGGATGCCAGCGTGATGCCGCGCCTGTCGGGTCTGCCGCTGGCGGCACGGCTGCGCTCGTTGAGCTTGTGGGGAACTCCGGCGGGCCCGGCGTTCTGGCGTGACCTGGCGGAGAGCGCGAGCTGGGCCTCGCTGCAGCGGCTGAACGTGGAGGAGAGCGACTTCGATGACGCGGCCGCGCATGCGTTGAGTCACGCTCGAGATCGGTCGCTCGAGCTGCTCATGTCCTTCTTCACGCCGCTCGGCGCGGACGCGGCGTTGTCGCTCCTCCGCGCCGAGGGGCTGCCGAGTTTGCGGCTGTTGGCGAACATCACCTCCGCGGCACCCGAGCAGATGGCGGAGCTGCGCGGTTTTGGCCAGCGGTTCACCTTGGGCAGCGTCCACGACTGCGGAACGCCTCAGTGGATCGTGCGCGATCACTTTGAGATGGAACAGTGGTAGTTTCAGGGCAGCCGCGAACCGGGCGCCAAGGTTATCCGCTTGCGCGGGCCCGGTGGGCCGAGTAACCGCTAGCTCGGTGCTGCTACTTCCGGTTCTGGCGCTCTTGTTCGCCCTCCGCGCCACGGCGCTCGGCGTTTGGCTGCACCAGCCGCTGAACACCGCGCTCGGTGTCGCTGCGGCGGTGCCGCATCTGCTCGCCATCTTGCTGCTCTCGCGCTCGGCCTCGCTGTCTCTCCCGCCACGCTTCGAGCTGAAGCTGACAGCGCAGCTCGCCTTGCTGCTCGTGGCGGGCCTTGCCTGGGCGATGGGGCAGGGCCTCGGCGCGCTCGCGCACGGCGCTGGCAAGCGTGGCGAGCTGGAACTCCCGGTAGTGTTTTTGGCGGCCGGCCACGTGGTCCTCGGCGCTTGGCTCGCTGGTATCGTCAAGGACAACGCCTTCGGGCAGCCACGCTTCGTCATGATCACGAAGCGTGTGTTGGCGATTCTGGTCGGGGTGGGCTGCGGCGCCGTCGCGTTTGCCTGCCGGCAGTAGCGACTTGTGGGTTGCGAGTCCTTGGGTCACGAGCGGGGCAGGCCGACGGCGCAGCGCACGTCCTCGCGCGCATCGAGCGCCTTCGCTCCATCCTGCAACCGCTCAGCGGCTGCGCGCGATTTCGATCGCCTCCCCGACGCGCTCCGCGGCTCCCCGCGACCTTCCCCTCCTGGATCCAGGCGAACCATCCTGAGCTGAGCGTCGAGCGGAGCGAGGCCACGCGCTGATGTCAAAGGCGGTAGAGACGGCAGGCGTTGTCGTGGAAGAGCTTGGCGCGGTTCTCCGCGGGCTCGGCTACGAGGAGCTCGTCGAGGAGCCGCACCCAGTCGCCGAGCGAGGACGTGAGGTTGCACACGGGCCAGTCACCGCCCCAGACAATCCGGTCCCAACCGAAGCAGGCGACGGCGTGCTCGACATAGGGCCGCAGCGCGTCGGCGGTGACTGCGCCCGGCTTGGCGTAGGTGACGAGGCCGGAGATCTTGCAGGCGACGTTCGGGCGGCGGGCCAGCTCGCGAAGGTCCGCCCGCCACGGGTCGAGCCCGCCACCCGCGATGTCCGGCATGCCGCAGTGGTCGAGGATGAGCTGGGTTGCCGGCGCCGCGTCGGCCAGCGCCGCCGCCAGCGGCAGCTGGCGGGCCCGGACGCAGATGTCGAAGGTCAATCCGGCCGCGCCGAGCGCGGCGACGTGGCGCCGGAAGAGCGCGCCTTGGGAGGTGGCGTCGGGCGCAACATACAGGATGCGGCGGATGCCTTTCAGCTTCGGATGACGGATCGCTTCGAGGTGCGCGGGGAAGTCTGCGTTCTCCGGCCGGCCCGACGCGACGACGCCGCGGATGCCGCTGGAGGGGTCCTCGGCGAGGGCGCAGAAGAACTTCGCCTCGTCCCCGGCATGCCCTTCGGGCACGTCGACCTCCATGAACACCGTCCCGGTGATGTCGCAGCTCGCAGCGGCCGCGCGGTACTCGGCGAGGGTGAAGGGCGCCGTCGCGAGCGCCGGTAGGCTGGCGGTCCACTTGTACGGAAAGCGGTCGCGGTAGACGAGGTGCTGGTGGCTGTCGATGCGCGGCATGGCGGGACGATAATGGCCAAGCCCTGGGCTTGGGGAGCTCCCCGTGACCGAGGCGTCGCTTCGGGCGGCCGTCGTCGCCTCGCTCGCCCGCACCCTGAGCCACGCCGTCGCCCTCGGGGATGAGGTGGCTGTCCGGGTCGTTCACGAAGCGATCGGTCGGCTGCTCGGGCTGCCGGCGGCACCGGAGGGGTGAGCGAGCTTGGGCCAGACGTCGAGCCCGCCGCTCGCGTCGACGGACACGTGTGCCCACGGCACGCCGATGCGCCCCTTAGCGCGCGCGGCGCCGCCCGGACCACGCTCTTTCGACCCAGGACCGAGCCATCACGACGCTCGCGGTCCCACCCTTTCGCTCTGCCGCGCTACACTTCCTCGCGCTGCGATCCGGCTTGATTTGCCTACGTGCCGAGACGCGCTGCCGGTTGCTGGCGAGGGCGGCCCACAGGGACAGGCCGCCAGCGCTGTAACCCGCGACGCCGAGACGCCCGAGCTGGATCGCTCCACGGTTCCTCGCGAGGCGTTGCTCGGCCCAGAGCAGCCGGAGCGCGCCACCGGCGAGGCAGGCAGAGAGGCGCTGATCGCAGCGCCGAAGTCGGAGCCGCTCGGCTTATCGAGCCGTCAGGGAACACGCTGCCCTGCCGGGGCGCAGGGCTCGGCGGCCCGGTCGATCAGCTGCGCCGCCGGGAGCGCGGCTCGATAGAAGCACATGGCCTGATCTTGCGTCGGTGCAGTGTCTTTCATCGAAGCCCGGGAGGCGGAGGAGAGTAGAGCGAACGCGGGCGACCTGTCGATCTTCCGCGAGCGGCCCCGAGCCCTCCGCGAGCGGAGCCACCCCCGCGCTCTCCGAGGTGTTCCGATAGACTACCATTGTGCCGGAGGAGCGCAGCGAGGAGCCGCTTGAGATGAGCTCGCTCCCCGCATCACCTTTCCGCCAGGAGCCCATGCGAGCTCGCATCTTCGCCGTGCGCGCGGCTCGCGACCCCGCACGTGCTCGCAGCTTGCCGCGCCGCCCCCCCGCTGATAGCTCGCTGGACGCAATCAGGAAGCGAGGGGACGTATGAGCGAATACCGAACAATCGCGGCGGCGCCGGTGCTGGTGGCGGCGTTCCGGGATCAGATCTTCGGCGTCGACCCGGCCACCGGGCGCGTCCTCTGGGAGTACAAGCAGGCCGGGGTCGGTTTCTCTTCCACAGCGCTCCTGATCACGCCTGCGGCGATCTACGCGGCGAGCTTCAGCCGCGTCGCCTGTCTGCATTACCCGACGGGCGAGCTGCTCTGGGAGGTGAAGGCCGCCACGCAGGGCCGCGCCACGCTCCTCCTGGAGGGAGACCGGCTCTTCGTCGCCAAGCAGGGCGAGGTGGAGTGTTTCTCGCTCACCGGCAAGAGCCTCTGGCACAACCAGTTCAAGAGCAAGGGGATGGGCCCGGTCGCCCTGGGCGTGCCGGACAATGTGGCGCAGCCGGACGACAAGGACTGACGCCCCCCGGCGCTACGCCGCCCGCGCCTCCCAGTCGATCCGGTACGCGTGCACGCGCGCCTGCACCGCCGCGCCGAGCCGCAGGAACAGCGGCAGCGCCCGGTCGCGGAACCACTCGGCCACCGGACCGGCGACCGCCTTGCGGCTGCCGTGCCGCCGCGCCTGGCGGACGATCGCCTCGACGCGCGGCCGCCGCAGACGCTCGAAGGCCGCGAACGCCTGCTCCGGCTCGGCCGCGTCCCGGAGGCACCGCGCGAGGAGCCGTCGTCCCGAGAAGACGACGCTCTACGAGATCGTGCGCGACAACGTGGAGACGCTGTACGGGGCCATCGACGACGGCGCCATCGCCGTCTGGAAACCCAAGCACGCGAAGAAGGAGCGCGAAGCCTACCTCGACTGCGGGCTGCTCTGCCGCGGGTTCGCGCGGCTCCGGTGCGAGCGCTGCGAAGAGAGTCGGCTGGTGGCCTTCAGCTGTAAAGGACGCGGTTTCTGCCCGTCGTGTCTGGGCCGACGCATGTGTGCCACGGCGGCGAACCTGATCGAGGACGTCCTGCCCGAGGTGGCGTTCTGACAGTGGGTGTTGACGTTTCCGTTTCCGTGGCGGCGCAGGCTCGCCCAGGACGGGGCGTTGTTCGGCGTGCTGACCCGCATCTTCGTCGAGAGCGTGGAGCGGTTCTACGAGAAGCGCGCCGCGCGCCGAGGCGCGTGCGGCGCGGTCAAGAGCGGCGCGGTGACCGTCGTGCAACGCACGTCCGGCGACATGCGGCTCAATCCGCATCCGCACGTGGTCTTCCTCGACGGGGCTTATCACGAAGACGGCACCGAGCTCGTGTGGAACGAACTCGGTCACCTGCGAACGCGCGAGGTCGGTCAGGTCCTAGAGCACGCCGTCCGGCGGATGCTCCGTTACCTCCGGCGGTACGGGCATCTCGAGATCGAGCACGACGTCGAGGCGGACGACGAGCCCGAGGCCGTGCTCTGTGCCTCCGCCGTCTCGGGACGAGAGCCGCGCCACACGTCGTCGCCCCGCAATGGCTCCGCGGACTCTCGTCGTATTGTCCGAGCGCGTTCGCGTACGACAAGCCGCTGTGCGCTGCGCTCGATGGCTTCACCTTGCACGCAGCGACGCGCGCCGGTGCGCACCATGCCGCGGCGAGGGAGGCGCTGCTGCGTTACGTGCTGCGACCCCCGATCGCAAAGGAGCGCGTCGAGCCGCAGCAGGACGGCCTGGTGTGGCTCTCGCGCAAGCGCGCCTTCGCCGACGGGACTGCCCTTGTGGACATGGATCCGCTCTCGCTCCTGTGCCGCCTCGCGGCCAGCGTCCCGCCGCCGCGCTTTCACACCGTCAAGTACGCTGGCGTGCCGGCCGAGAGCGTCGCCCGCGCGGTCTCGTTCAGCGCGCCGTCGGGCTGCCTCCGGGTCGCGAGGAGCTGCCAGAGGCTAGCTGTGCTAGCCTGACAGCGATGGCCGACGTCAAGGACAAGTTGCTCGCCGTAGCGTACCGGGTACTCGAGAGCGAAGGCCCAGCGGCGCTCACGACGCGGCGGGTGTGCGAGGAGGCCGGCGTGACGATGCCGACCCTCTACCACCACTTCGGCAACCGGGACGGGCTCGTGGCTGCGGTCCACGCCGTCGCGCTCGAGAAGTTCATGGCGAAGAAACGGGCGCTCACGCCGACAGACGACCCCGTCGCGGATCTCCGCACGGGCTGCGAGCACGTGCTCGAATTCGTGCAGGCCCACCCCTCCGTCACGGCCGCGTTGATGGCGCGCGGCATCGAGCAGCCGTCGATATTCGAGCCGAGCTACGCCCTGATGCGGCACCGCCTCGAGCGTTGCGCCAGGGCGGGCGCCCTGCGCGTGCCGATCGAGCGCGCTGCCGAGCACGTCTGGGCCGTCGTCCAGGGCCTCGCGCTCAGCATCGTCGCGAGCCCTTACGGCGCACCACCGAGCCGCGCCACCTCGGCCGGGGCGCTCGACGCGGTGTTCCAAGCGATCGCCGACCAATTGTAGCGCCGCTATAGACAAGTCGTGTAGCGATGCTATAGATGATCCTGGAGGGCGCGCCGGAGCGGGCCCGAACAGGAGAGATTCGTCATGGCAGAGACCGTGTTCGTCACCGGAGGCAGCGGCTTCGTGGGCCGCGCCATCGTCCGTGCGCTCATCGCGCGTGAGTACCGCGTCCGTGCCCTCGCGCGAAGCGCCGCCAGCGCTGCCAAGCTCGCCGCTCTCGGCGCCGAGCCCGTCCGCGGCGACCTCCACGACGCCGCCGCGCTCACCGAGGGCTGCACGGGCGCCGCGGTCGTAGTGCACGCGGCCGCGTCCCTCACCTCGGCCCTGCGCTGGGGCGAGCACGCCCGCACCAACGTCGAGGGCACTGGCGGCTTGCTCGCAGCGGCGCGCGCGGCCGGCGTCCGCCGCTTCATCTACCTCGGGGCTGCGTCGGTTGTCATCGAGGGCTCTCGGCCGAGCGAAGGGGACGAGGACGCTCTGCCGCCCAGGGTCGACCGCTCCTTGCCGTACAGCGCGACGAAAGCGCTCGCCGAGGCGATGGTGCTCGAGGCAGACAGCCCCGCGATGCGCACCGTGAGCCTCCGCCCACCGATGATCTGGGGCCCGGACGCGCAGACCCTTGACATCATCGCGGAGGCCTTCCGCGCCGGGCGCTTCGCCTACGTCGGCGGGGGCAAACACCTCTACAGCGTCGCCCACGTCGACAATGTCGCCGAAGCGGTGAGCTGCGCAGTGCGCAGTGACGTCGGCGGGCGCGCGTATTTCGTGACCGACGACGAGGTCACGCCGATGCGCACCTTCTTGACGGAGCTCATGGCGACGCGCGGCGTGGACGCGAAAGCCTGGTCCGTACCCCTCCCCCTGGCGGTGCTGTTCGGGTGGCTCCTCACCAACCTCTTCGGGTGGTTCGCGCCGCGACGGCGCCCACCGCTCACCCTCGAGGACGTGCGGCTCCTCGGGCAAACGCTTCACCTCTCGTCTGCTCGGGCGAAGAAGGAGATTGGCTACCGCGCCGTGCGGAGCCGCGCGGAAGGCCTCGCCGCGCTCCGGGCCCATGGCAGCGCCGTTCGGCGGAGCGGCGAGAGCCCCGCGCTCGCGCATTGAGGCGCGGTCGGTGCCTGTACTGGTTCTCCGTGAGGGTGACAGCGGCTGGCAGAGAATAAGAGAGAAGATGGAGAAGGCAAGAGGGCGCACGGTGGCGAGAGCGAGCTGCCATCGCGCCGAGGAGAATGCCACCGCGCTCGCTTCGGGCAACGTCGCGCCCTCGCCATCCTCGCGGTGCTCGGCAAGCGCCTGCGCGCGGCTGCCGGCGGCTGCGGGCGCTCGGTTGCCCTGCATTGCGCGCGGCGGCCCCGTGACAGCGCTCCGGCGCTCGCTCGCCGGCGCCGCGCTGGCAGGCGCGCTCGCCTGGGGCTCCCCCGCCCGCGCCGCGGAGACGCAGAGCCTCGCCGAGGCGGGGATAAGCCCCGACCTCGCCTGGGCCGCGTCGCAGCTCATTCCGAGCCCCACCTGGCACCTCTACGCCGACGACACGCGCTTCGGCCTGCGCTGGCAGCTCACCCCCCTGCTCTACTCCTTCGGCAGAAATCGGAGGCTGTCCCCCTGGCGCAGCCTCCTCGCCGAGCCGCTCGCGCGGCATGCCGGAGCGCTCGAGATCCATGTCACGCCCGAATACCTCTTCTCCGGCGTCGGCATCGGAGATCACGTGCAGCTGACTGGCGGTGTGCGCGCCTACTTCCCGCTGCTCCACCGCGGAGAGTACCTCTCCTGCTCGCTCGGCGGCTCCGCCTTCACGCTCGGCGGCGAGGTCGCGGCGGCGTACGAGGCCGGCCTCTACACGCTCTTCGGTGTCATCGGCGTGCAGGTCGCCTACGCTCCGACGCGCGCGCTGCGCGGGACCACGTTGACGCTCAACCTCAGGTACTTCTGACCCCATGCTCCGCGCGGCAAGCTCCACCGCTCTCATGGCGCTCCTCGCCGCCTCGGCGCTGTCCTGCAACAGCATGCCGGGGCGCGTCCTGTCAGGCAACACGGGCGCGCTGTTCGGCGGCCCGGCGCCCGTCGCCAACAAGGTGCGAGAGCCCTACCGCAAAGACGCGCGCCTGGCCGTCCTCTGGGTCGGCCACGCGACGGCGCTCGTCCAGATCGACGACAAGCAGATCCTCACGGATCCGGTCTTCACCTCGACCGTGGGCCTCCTCGCCGCGCGGCTCGTCGAGCCGGGCCTGGACCCGGAGCACGTGCCGCCCCTCTCGGCGGTGCTGGTCTCGCACACGCACTTCGATCACCTGTCGCTCGGCTCGCTCGAGATGATCGAGGAGAAGACACCGGTGCTCTTTGTCCCCCGCGGCGCCCTCCCCTACGTGCCCGATTTCGCGTTCGACACGATCGAGCTCTCCACGTGGCAGCGCTGGGAGCACGACGGGCTGCGGATCACCGCCGTCCCGGTGAAGCACGGGGGAGGCCGCTACGGAGTCGACATCGCCCTCGGCTGGGGTGGATTCACGGGGTACGTCGTGGAATATCATGGGATCACCGTCTACTTCGGCGGGGACACCGCTTACGATCGCAAGGTGTTCACGGAGACGCGGGCGCGGTTCCCCGCGATCGATCTCGCGCTGATGCCGATCGCGCCGATCGGGCCGCGCGATTTCATGCACTCGCGCCACGTGGACCCGGCAGAGGCGCTAGAGGCCTGCGAAGAGTTGGGCGCGAAATGGGTGGTGCCGATCCATTTCGACACGTTCATCAACTCCTCGGACGAGCCCGGACAGGCGGTCTCCGAGCTCAAGCGCGTGATGGCGGCCCGGCGGATCGCGCCTGGGAAGGTCCACATCCTCGCGCAGGGAGAGCAACGGATCTTGCTCGGCCGCTAGGATCGAGCGCGGGAGGGAGGTCGCTCCTACGCGCTCGCGAACGGCAACACGACGCTGAACGTCGTCCCGACATCGAGCTCGATCCGGACGTCGATCATTCCGCCATACAGCGTGACGAGCCGCTCGACCATGCTCAGGCCCAGGCCTGGAAAAGCACCGTTGTGCGCCGCAAGGCGCTCCGTGACGCCGTATAGCGTCTCGCGACGCGCCTCCCGGGCCAGACCAACGCCCGGACGGACACGTGTGCCCACGGCACGCCGATGCGCCCCGTAGCGCGCGCGGCGCCGCCCGGACCACGCTCTTTCGACCCAGGACCGAGCCATCACGACGCTCGCGGTCCCACCCTTTCGCTCTGCCGCGCTACACTTCCTCGCGCTGCGATCCGGCTTGATTTGCCTACGCGCTGGCACTGCAGCCGCAGGCACCCGGTTTGACGTTGCGCTGATGGTAGACAAGCTCACATCAACCTTGGCGACGCAGGAGACCCAAGTCTCCTCGAAGGTGAGCCGACTTGTCCCCTGGGCCGCTACCGAAAACGTCCCACCTGTAGTAGGGGGGACTCAGGAATCCCAGCAGCTGCACATCTTGCCAGAACGTCAGATTGGGCCTGTGCTTTGCGACACCACGGGCTCGAGAGTCTTGCGAGATGACAAAGCCGAGAGCCTCGCGGTGCGCATTGCAATACCGGAACATTGACCGATGCCTCGTTCCGAAGGAGACTCGCCGCATGGGACTGCTGACCTTCACCATCAACGTCACCCTGGACGGCTGCGTCGACCACCAGGAGGGGATCGTCGACGACGAGACGCACGCCTTATTCACCCGCCTCATGGACGAGAGCGGCGCGATGCTGTGGGGCCGCGTCACCTACGAGATGATGGAGAGCTACTGGCCGGCGGTCGCCCGCGGCGACGAGGAGGCGCCTCCGACGCTGCGCGAGTGGGCGGTCAAGCTGGAGAACAAGCCGAAGTACGTGGTGTCGTCCACGCGCAAGGACTTCCCGTGGACCAACAGCCACCACATCGCCGGCGATCTGCGCATGGGCGTGCAGAAGCTCAAGGACGCGACCCCGGCCGGCGTGCTCCTCGGCAGCGGCAAGCTCGCGACCGAGCTGGATCGGCTGGATCTCATCGACGAGTACAAGTTCCTCGTCCACCCCAAGCTCGCCGGCCACGGCCCGACCCTGTACCAGAGCGGGCTGCCCGCCGCGCGGCGGCTCGAGCTGGTCTCGGCCAAGCCGCTCCGCTGCGGCGCGGTGGCGATGCACTACCGGCGCGCGCGCTGACTCAGAAGAGCCCCTTCGCGCCCAGCTCGCGGGCCAGCGCGTCGTCGGGAGCCTTCTCGCCGCGCAGCACCGCGGCGATGTTCGGGGTGATCGCGCCGCGGATGGCGCGGCCGGCGAGCGCGGCCTACAGGATCGGCGGGTCGCCGGCGAATGGCGAACCAGCCGCGCGGCGCGCGGCGCACCTCGGCGGGCACCACGAAGGCCGGCTCGGGACAGAGCGAGAGGGCGCGCAGCTGACATCCTACGGCGCCCGCATCGCATGCATCGTTCAATCGCAGATCCGCTGTTCTCATCCAAGCGGCCCAACCAGCGGATGCTGGCGGTCGCATTTCACGCGGCGGCAGATCCGCACGTCGTTGGGCCGGCAGAGTGCGGGGACGCAGGCACGATCCCGAAACAGGCGGCAGCGCATCGAAGGGCCCGGCAACAGGGCGGCGAGCGAAGGAGCATCCCTCGGCGCTGCGCCGCCAGGCCAGGCGCCGACCCCGATCGGTGATGCCGCGGGCCCTTCACCGCGGGCGATGCGGCGGAAGAGGGCGCCGCGTTGGGCCACACCGGAGCTGCCCTCGGCGGCGAAGCAGGCGGAAATTACAAAAATCGCTACTGCTTCCGGCGACCGCTCGTTATCGACCGTTTTTTCTGGTGGGATTTCTGACATGCAGAGCTATTCGACGTGGACGACGACGTCGGTGAAGTACTGGCTCGACGCCGAGACGTCCTTGCAGTCGTTCCCGCCGATCTGGAACGAGCCCATGTCGAAGAGGACCTGAACGTCGTTCGTGCCGCTGTAGGGAATGATGGACTCGGGGCCAGCATTCGCGGGCGCGGTGAGGTCCTGCACCTTCACAGGCGCGCTCCCCGGCACGCCGCTCCACTTCCAGAGCGCGAACGGCCCGTTCGTCTCGTCGTGCGGGCCGCTGAGCATGAGGAGCGCGTTGTGCGCGGTCGACCACGCGAGGTCGCGGACGCCCTTGCCGCCGAGATCGAGCAGGTAGGCTTCGCCGAACTGGGCCTTCGCGCCCCCGACCACCGCGTCGGGGTTGAGCAGCGTGACGAGGATCGCCTGGGCGCTCGACTGCGGGTTGCGGAAGCCGATGACGAGGCGCCCTGCGCTCCCGCCGTCGGGCAGCGCCGCGAGACCCTCGATGTTCGTCCCTTGATCCTTCGGCGCGAGGCTCGCGACCGTGCCCGTCGAGAGCTGCGACCTGCTGTTCAGGAGGGAGATGAGCGACGCGTTCGGCGACGCCCAGTTTGCCGCGTCGAGCATGTCGGCGAGCAGGTTGGAGTAGCTCCCGGCGACGGTCATCGAGAGGCTCGGTACCGAGCCGGCGAGGTCGATGGCAAAGAATCTGTAACGCGGCGTCTCACGCACGCCGTTCTTGTCGCGCGCATGCGAGGTGACGACGTACACGCGGTTGCCGACGCGGGCGGCGCCCTCGAGGTCGGCCTCGTCGGAGGAGGACAGCCCGATGGCTCCGCTCACATCCAGCTGCTGGAGCGGAGTGCCGCTCGCCCCCTGCGTGTAGACCTGGATCTGCTGATTCTCGTCGTTGAAGTTGAGGAAGTGCGTCCCGTCGATGGACACGGCCGCCGACCCGTCGCACTTGCCCCTGTAGGTCCCAGGCGTCTGCACGAGCCCGGAGCCAGCGTCGCCGCCCGAGTCGGGCGCCCCGGCGTCCGCGCCGCCCGGCAGGTCCCACGAGACCGTGAGCTTCGGTCGCGAGGACTTGGTGGAGTACTCGCTGGAGCGGAGCTCGAGGCGGTTGTCGTTGCTCGCGCTGGCGAAGATCACGCCGTGGTTCGAGGTGGGGTTGTTGACCCACCCCTGCACCACGGCGAGGCCCTGGGCGTTGAGCGTGATGGTGTAGCTCCCCGTCGATGCCGCGTTGATGCTGCCGAGCTCGGCCGAGCCACGATCGCTCGCCCCCTTTGCGCCCGCCGTCGCCCAGGCGCTCCCGCTCGCGGCCAGGTTCCATGTCGCCTGTCCCTCGGCCCACGCGCGCAGCACCTGATAAATCGGGTAGTTCTGCGCCGCCTTGTCCGAAACGGTGACGGTGATCGTCGCCGAGGTGACGATGGCGTTCACAGGGATCGTGCCGGAGAGGTCCCACTGGACGAGCACAGCGTCGTCCTTGCCGCTGCCGCTCGGCGTATCACCGCTCACCGAGATGCTCGTGTCCCCGCCGTTCGTCGTGGTGGGCGCGTTCTCCTCCAGCATCGTATCGCGCGTCCCGGCGTAGCTCGACGCCGGCAATACGCCGTCCTGGAACGACGCGCTGTACGCTCCGAGCGCGAAGCTGTCCGTGGCGACCAGCTCCAGGGGGTCGACGCCGGCGGCGCCGCACGAGGCCGCCGCGATCGCCGCGCTCGTGACGCCGAGGACCACCCCGGCCGCTCCGATCTTTCGAAAACGACGTCCCGTCATGCGCATGAAGGCTCCTTGCCAATGGACAGACTCCGCACCGGTTAGCCAATCTCTGCGATCGTGCGCGCAGCTACAAGAAGACGAGATGGCTGTGCCCCAGAAATGGTGAGATGTCGGCCCACAACGGCGCGGGAGAGCCGCTCGGAGATCGATCCGTGAGCTCCTTAATCTCCGGCATCCGCAGAAGGGACGGCGACCCTCCGCGAGAGCCCGTGTGGCGCGTCGCCACGAGGACGCCAGAGACTCGTCACGAAATCAGCATGAAAATGTATTGGATTCGTCTTCTGCGCCAGGCTCCGCGAATCGTGACCGGGGAGGTCCGCGGGGCCTTCATGGCCTGCATGATGAGACTTCAGGGTTCCACGTGAGCTTTCGTCTCACCCAGTCTTCTCGTGGTCTCCGCGTCAGACAGTCGAGACACAGAGGCGAGAGCCTGTGGTGGTGTGCCGCGCGACCTCGTGGCTCCAGGTCGCGGCGGTCACCTCGAGCGTATTAGCTCGCGCGCGCGAGGCCGATCGGGGCCGCGGCGCCGCTCTGGGCGAGGCGCTCGGCGAGGGCCTTATCGTAGAGGGCCTGTTCGTTCGCCTTGTGGGCGGCCGTGAAGCGCACAAGGATCGCGCACACCGACGAGACAAGCGCGGCGAAGCCCAGCACCGCAAAGCAATCCTGGGTGTCGCCGACCGCCTTGAGCAGGAAACCCGCCGCGACCGCGCCGACATTGCCGCCCGCGCCCACGATACCCGCGACGCCGCCGAGCGCCTTGCGATCGATGAAGGGCACGAGCGCGTAGGTGGCGCCGCAAGCCATGTGCGTGAAGAGCCCGAAGCAGATCATCGCGAGCACCGCCATCCCCGGCGTCTGCATCCGGGAGAACCAGAGCAGGCCGAGCCCCTCGCCGACCATCAGCGCGAACAGGAGGGTCGTGCGGGCGTCCAGGCCCTTCCGATGTGCCAGCCGATCGGAGAGCATGCCGCCGACAGCGCGCGCGAACAGCGCCAGGAGCCCGAAGCTGCCCGCCGCCAGGCCTGCGGTCTGGAGATCCAGCTTGAAGCGGTCCACGAAGTAGCTAGCGGCCACGTTGTGCACGAAGAGCTCGATCCCGAAGCAGGCGCCGTACGTGATGAACAACATCCAGGCCCGGTAGTTGCTCCCCGCCGCCTTGAAGATCGCCCATCCGCCCTTCTTTCCGCCTTCGATCTCGATGCCCGCCGCGCGAAGGTCCTTGTAGTTCCCTTGCGGGCAGTCCTGGGTGTATTTCCAGTAGAGGACGGCCACGACGAGCATGAGCGCGCCCGGCACCACCATCGCGACGCGCCAGCCGATCGAGGAGCTGACACCCAGGCTCACCACGGCCGCGAGCACCCAGGGCATGGTCGACTGCGTGACGCCCCCTCCGGCGTTGCCCCAGCCGGCGCTGGCAGCGTTCGCGGTGCCGACCACGTTGGGAGCGAACATGACGGACGTGTGATACTGCGTGATGACGAAGCTCGCGCCGATCATGCCGATCAGCAGCCGGAAGAACAGGAAGACCTCATAGCTCTGCGCCAGCGCGATCCCGAGCACGGGGATGGCGCCGAGCGCGAGCAAGCACGTGTAGGTCGCTCGCGGACCGTACTTGTCGCAGAGCGGCCCGATCACCAGACGACCCGCCACCGTGATTCCCACCGCGGCGATGTTGATGTTGGCGATCTGCTCCTTGGTCAGCCCAAATTCGCCCTTGATGACCGGCATCAGCGGTGCCACTGCGAACCACGCAAAGAAGCAGGCGAAGAACGCCAGCCAGGTCAAATGGAATGCGCGCATCGCTGGAGTAGACAGCGAAAATAGCTCGATCTTTGTCGCCTTGGTAGCCTGGGTCATGGGGCCTCGCAAGTTGCCGGTTCTGGAGGACCTCGCGGCGCGGAGCTCGAGGCCTCAGGACGGATCCATAAAACAAGGACCGTAAATGAATCGTAAATCGTATGTTTCCGGTCGATGTCGGACCACAAATAGGTTGTCGATCGTATGTTTCTGGCTGATGTCGGACCCTGGATGGGTTGTCGATTGTATGTTTCCGGTCGATGTCGGACCGTAGATGGGTCGTGGATCGTATGTTTCCGATTGATGTCCACGCCGTGGCCATCACGGCATGTGGGGCGCGATCAGAGCGCCTGCTGGTCAGCTGTCGCGAGCGGCGAGCAGGCGTGCGGGAGGCTCGTCGGGTCCTTCACGTGCGTCGGACGCCTCCGTCTTGCTGGCGCCGCTCGCGAGGCGTGCCGGACGTGGTGAACGAGATCCTGGCCTACCTGGCGCTGCCGACCGAGCCGTCGCCTCGGGCGCCGACGGGGCAGGAGAGCATCGACCTCGACGTGGCGTGGCGCCGGCGGCAACGGAGGACGCGGCATCCAGCGGCGCCTGCAAGCGGGCGGCGCGCAGGGCGGGTGCGTCCCGCACGGGGGGATTCACGAGGCGGTGGCCTGCGCTCTGCGGTGGCAGGCGCGCGAGCGCCCGGCCCGGGCTAGTACAGCGTTCCCGAAGTTCGTACCTGGATCTGCGGTACACCAGGCCAGGCCCTCGCGATGGCTCGCAGCCCGAGCGTGGCGAGCCTACACGCGACGCATTCCGGTCTACGGGGCGGGTTTGCCGGTTCATCCACGATCGCCTGCGCTTTTGAATCCATCAGCACGGGGCAGGTCCCACGCGCGTAAGTGCCCCGAGCTCGCGCAAAAGCCGTTCTGTTGCCCGCGTCGCTGCGCCAGAAGCTGCAGCACGCGGCGCGCTCGCCCAAGACCCCGCAGCGCGATGCGCAGCGTGCCCGGATCGCGCTCTTGGCCGACGAGGGCTGGAGCAACGAGCGGATCCAGCTTGATGTAGGCTGCGACATCAAGACGGTGCGCAAGTGGCGCAACCGGATCGCGGCGTTTGCTGACGAGGCGGTGCTGCAGGACAGGATGCGCAGGGGCCGACCGCCGCGCGTGGCCACCACAGTGCACTACGACCTTATCAAGTTGGCCTGCAGTCGCCCCGATGAGCACAAGGTCCCGTTCGAACAGGTCTGGACTCTGGAGCGGCTGGCGAAGGCCCTGAAGCTCGAGACCAAGGTAGAACTGAGCCGCACCGAGATCTGGCGCGTGCTGCGGGGAGCAAGCCTCCGACCGCATCGCGTCCGGCTGTGGCTACACAGCCCGGACCCGCATTTCCGCCCCAAGGTCGAGGCGATCTGCAAGCTGTATTTGGAGCCTCCCGCAGGCGCCACCGTGCTCTGCGTCGACGAGAAGACGGGCATGCAGGCGCTGAAGCATCGGTTCCCCATGCAGCCGTGCCGTAGCCGAAGAGCCGCGCGCAAGGAGTTCGAGTACCAGCGCCACGGCACGCGCACACTGATCGGGGCCTTCAATATCAAGACGGGCGAGGTGGTGTCGCGCTGCGGACCGACACGCACCGCCGCCGATCTGCTCGCGTTCATGGACGAGGTGGCGGAGCGCTACCCCACGGGCGACGTCTATATCATCTGGGACAATCTCAACATTCACCACGGCGCCAGGTGGAATCAGTTCAACGCGCGGCACGGCGGACGCTTTCACTTCGTCTACACGCCCATCCATGCGTCGTGGGTCAATCAGATCGAGCTGTGGTTCAGCATCCTGAGCCGTCGGGTGCTCAAGCACGCCTCCTTCGCGTCCGCCGAGGAGTTGAGCCGTTGCGTGCTCGCCTTCGTGCGCCACTGGAACAAGCACGAAGCCCGGCCCTTTCGCTGGAAGTTCCGCGGCCAGTGGAGGGCGACCTTGCCGTCCTACGCCGCCTGAGCTTCCGTGCGGTCCGATGTCGAAGCCGTCCGCCTCCCCGGAGCACGCCGCCTCCGTCCGCGCCTACCTCGCAGCCGAGGGAATGTCCCATCTGCGGGCCCGCAAGTACGGGCAGCTCGTGATCATCGAGTCGGGTCCTGGAGCGGGCCCGATAGCCCACGCCAGGCTCCGCCGTGACACTGTCCACCTCTGGACGCTCGAGATCGCAACCCACACCGGTAGGTGGGAGAAGACCGGCTTCCGCGGCCCGTGGCAGGACTTGCTCAAGCTGTTGATGACCGACTTCCCCTGGACGCTCGCGCCGATCGAGTAACTCGCTCCGCGGCGTTGTCCCGCGACGAGCTCGCTCCGTTTCAACGCCCGGCCAGCCCGGCTCGCGGCCGGGTGGCACAGCGCCGATCCAGGGACGAACTTGGGGAACGCTGTACTAGGCGGGCGGGGGACGGAGGCGGGGGCTAGCTAGAGCAGATCCTCGAAGAATGCTCCTACCGAGGCCGTCGGATGGACGACCATGACCTCCAACACCCAGAGAGAGCCGCTGGGTCGAAAGGGTACCTGTCCGAGAGCATCCCTGAAATACTTGTGGTGCGGGAAGTCACCGAGCCGATGACCAAGCACGTCCTCCAGGAGGCGAACGCCCAGCTCGTCGGCGCGTCGTTGCATGAAACGATAGATCTCCTGGCCCGACACCCCCTCCTTCAGCCACAGCGCACGCGCGTCGGCGAAGAGCCGACGTGCGGCGGCCGCGCACGCCTCGGCCGCCGGATTCGAGCCGCCGAACACGAAGCTGTCGCCGTAGTCTCCCTCGTACTCGAGCCCGAGCTCAGGATCCGACCAGACCGGCCCGACGTCGAGGTAGTAGGCATCGCCCCATTGAAGTCGATATTCCGGCTGAACGGGGTCGTTGAATGTGAGACATGTTCCGGGGCCGAAGCGAACCCAGGGCTTGTGCCAGTGTTTCGTCACACCGTTCGCCCGAAACACGTCCAGCGCCAGCCGTCCACCCTCGTCCTCCGTCATGCCTTCTTTGAGCCCGGTCCGTACCTGCTCCAGCGCGTGAATGGTCCTGGACCGCGCACGCATCAAGCCCTCGACCACGAACTTTGGATCAACGGCCTCCACCGTCTCCTGTGACGTCGCACGTGCGCCCAGACGATGCGGTTCGTTCATTCTCCTACCTTATCACGGAAGAATAACCCCGAGGGGCTCCGGCGTGGTCACAGCATGATTCGTGAAGACCGTCCATGGGCTCGCCAAGGGGGCCGATGGCGCCGCGCTCCGAGCGGTTTGCGCGACGCGCGGCGGTGCCGGGTCCGCAGCCGGCGCGCTATGCAATCAAGGGCGCTTCGCTCGCGGCGAGGTTGCATTGATGGTAGACGCGCAGGTCCGTGGGCCGGAGCGAACCGACCACGCTGTGCCAGAGCCCTCGGTTGTGAAAGATGACCAGGTCTCCTGGTCGCCATGGATGCGCGTACACGCGCGACGGCGCGATCGCGGGGCGCATCAGCTCGTAGAGCAGGCGGCGGCACTCGGCCAGATCGCCGATCGGCTGGCCGTCGACGATCAGGTCCTCCACGCAGCATGCGTGGACCTGCAGCGCCCGCCGGCCGGTGAGCGGGTTCTTCCACACCAGGGGCAGCGTCATCACCTTGTCGACCTCGAACGGAGGCAGCTCGTCGCGCTGGAGCTCCCGGCCCTCCGACACCAGGCCGAGCCCGTTGGGCAGCGCGCGGGCGTTGCGCATCCAGACGTACGGGTGCGCCGCGTAGCGCGCCTCGGTCTTCAGCGCCCAGGCGCGCTGGCTGGGTGACAGCAGATCGAACGCCTTCGCACCCGAAACGAACGCGGTGGCGCCGACCTGCACCTCCAGCGTGTCACCGCTGCCGTCGTCGTACACCACGGTCTCGCGGCGCGGCTCCGGGACCTCGAGCGCGAGCAGCGTCGTCACCCTGGGCGGGTGAAGCTCGTAGAGCGCAGCATCGATGTGCCAGCGATAGAAGCGCGTCAACCCGCGCGCTTCCTGCGCCTCGGTGAGCGGCTCCCGGTGGAACGACCGATGCGACGGATGGCGGAGATCGACCTCGGGCAAGCCCTCGTGGTCCTTCACCCGCCCGTTGCCGAGCAGCTTCACCTCGGGCACGTCGGGGATCGACACGAGGTCCTGCACCAGGACGCTCCGCTTCATGATGTCCGGGCGATGGCCATGGCCGTACGTCTTTGCCACCGGATCGAAGCGCCGGGTGAGATCGAGCTGCGCGCGCGGCGAGAGCCGCTCCTGGCCGCGAACGACCACGACTTGATGCGTGAGGACCGCCCGCTCCAGCGCGGCGAACGGAGCCTCGCCGAGGTGCTCGAGGTCCAGCTCGCCCACGTCGACGCCGAAGTCCACCTCGCTCCCGGCGCTCGACGACGCCAGAGGCGTCAACGCGAGCGACGTCTGGGACCACAGCGCCGGCGTCACGTCGAGCCGAGCAATCATGATGGATCGAATACTCTGCGAGTATATAACGCCTGTCAAGCGGGGCAGCGCCGCTCAGCGCCTGGAGGTAATGCTCCAACGCGCGACGGATCGAGCTCGTCGCGCCTCGACGTCGGGCGGGCATGATCGAGCGCCGCGCTCGTTTCCGGCAGGTTTCTCGCGCTCAGCGCGCACGAGCTAGCGTACCCGCACCTCGTACCTGGAGAAATCAATTCCGCCGCGCTCATCGCGCAGCACCACCCAGAGCCACGCCGCGCCGGGGAGTCTCACGGGCGTTTCGCGTGCTTGCGGCGCAGGCGGGCGACCCCCGACACGAGCACTCCGAGCCCGAGGAGCGAGCCAGGCGCTTTCTCAGCGGATCCGGGGATGGTGCAACTGCAACCGCCGCCTGCACGCGTGCTGCCGCCCTCGTCGGTCGATGAAGCCCCGCCAACACCGGGGCCCCCGGAGCTGCCTCCACCGCCGCCCTGCGCGTCGCCGCCCTGCCCGGAGCTGCCTCCGCCGCCGCCCTGCGCGCCGCCGCCCTGCGCGCCGCCGCCCTGCGCGCCGCCGCCCTGCCCGGAGCTGCCTCCACCGCCGCCCTGCGCGCCGCCGCCCTGCCCGGGGTCACCGCCAGCGCCCCCGACGCCTGCGTCAGCGCCCGCCCCGCTGCCTCCGCTGCCTTCATCTTCACCGGGTGGCTCCGGCTGTCTGATCTGCTCCCGCGACAGCGCCAGCTTGGCAAACGCCTGGATCTCCTCGTGAGCGTTGACGAGGTACACACCCAGGTAGTCGCCCACGGACACCGCGACGTCCTCGCCGGCGTAGGGGTTGTGGAGCCCCGGCGGAGGGGAGGCGCCCATCTCCGGTGTCGCGATATCGGTCGGAGACACGTGCAGGGCGAGATGCAGGCTCTCGTCGCCTTCGAGGACGACCTGGACGACCGTCGTTCCGACACGGCTGCCCGGTACCGCCGACACGTCGGACAGGAGCGGCGCCGTCCTGTCCATGGGCGTCACGGCCACGGCCCTGGAGTGGCCGCTCTCGCCGTTCTCGTTGACGGCGGAGACCGCGAAGTAATACGTCTGCCCGTTGACCAGCTCCCCTGCCTCGTACTTCGCCTCCACGACGTGGACGGGCGCGCCGTAGACGCCGGGCTCGGTCCCCGCGTAAACACGATAGGCCGCGGCCTTGGGCACCGCGTTCCACGACACCGCGGCCTCGCCGTTGCCCGCGGTCGCCGACACGGTGAGCGGCACGGCCGGAGCCCTGCCGGAGTCGTCGAAGCGCATGACCGTGGTCCTGTCCGACTCGGAGAACGCCGCGTAGACGACGCCGTCGAACGCGGCGAGCGCGTTGTGTCTGGCCACGTCCGAGGAGAAAGCTGGGTTGCCCACCAGATCCCAGCCGGTGTCTCCTTTGCCCGTGTACTTCATGGCGACGGCCCGTTCCCCCTTCGAGCCATCGTTGAACAGGACATAAGGGACGCCCTGGTCGATCGCCAGCCGCAGGTTGCCCAGATCGGCCAGCGCGCCGCTCGGGTGACTCGCGACGTAGAACTCGGGACTTCCCAGGTGCTCCCAGCGGGCTCCGTTGAACCGCATCACGTTGGCGCCGCGACCCCTGAACGCCAGGTAAGGAACGCCCTCGTAGACGGCGAGCGAGGTCCACTTCGTGACGCCCGCTTCGCTGTACCTGCCCGTGAACCCGCGCTCTTCCAGGGGCTCCCAGTCCGCGCCATCGTACCTCAGCACCGAGCCGTCCAGCGAGCTTCCTTCGTCACGGAAGGTGACGTACGGGACGCCGTCGGCGACCTGCAGCGACACGTAGTCGCCCGCCCAACCGAGGGAGACCACGCCGGGGCCCAGGAGCTCCCAGGCGGAAACACCCGGATCGTACTTCAAGACCACCGCGCCTGCTTGCAGCCAGTCCTCCGTACCGATGAAGCCTTCGGAACCTCGATTGCAGGCCACGTACGGGATGCCCCCCGAGACGGACAGGGAGATCTCCGTCGCGTCGCTCACGCCGACCTTCCCGACGGTCTCCCAGCCCGTGGCGCCCTTCCTTGTGTACTTCATCACCGCCAGGTGCTCGTCGGGGTCCGCGAAAGCGACGTAGAGCGCGCCGCCATCGACGGCGAGCGAGAGGTTCGCGACCCCGGACACGGCCGCGAGGTGGCGCGCGCCGAGCGGCCGCCAGTCGCTGCCCACGTACTCCATGACCGTCAGCGAGCGCTGGCCATCCGCAGGATTCACGTCCGAGAACGCGAGGTAAGGTGTCCCATCGTGGACGACCAGCGAGCTCCCTCGACCGGCTTGATTGAGCGGCTCGGGCATCCGCTTCCACACGGCCATCGCCGGCGTTGCGCTCGCTTCGTCCGAGAAGTCGCTCGCGCCGTTCGCGTTGATGGCCTTGACGCGAAAGTACTGGAGCACGCCGCTCTCCAGGTCCGACACCTCGACCTGTGTGACGAGCGTCCCAGCCACGATCCAGTCCGGAGTCGCCGCGTAGGAGCCGTCCGGCTGGCGCACGTAGATCTCGTAGCCCGTCGCGTTGGCGCCGGTGTCGTCGGTCACGGGCGCCCACTGCAGCAACACCTTGCCGCCGTCGGTTGCGACCGCCCGGAGCCCCGTCGGGGCGGTCGGGGGCAACGCTTGCGGCGTCAGCTGGTACTCGTTCGAGATGCGGCCATCCAGGGTCTTCATCACGAAGCGGTAGGAGGTCCCGTTCACGAGCCCGCCCACGTCGCCAGAGGTCTCGGTCGCGTTGAAGACGCGCGAGATCGTCGTCAGCGGGACCGGCGAGCGTTCGCTCATGTAGAGCAGGTATCCCGCGGCGCCTTCGACCGAGCTCCAGCGCAGGGTCACCTTGCCGTCCTTCGCCATCCCTCCCAGGCTGAAATCGACCGTGGCATACGTGAGGACGGAGCTCCCCTCGCTCGAGGTCCGCACCACGTAAGGCTTTCCGTCGAGGAAGGTGAGAGAGCGATTGATCTTCCCCGTCTCCTTCAGCGATGAGGTGTCGAACAGGTCCTCCCACCCTCCGCCCGCGTACTGCTTGGCGAGCTCGGCCGTGCCCGTCCTCGACACCCACACACGCGGAACTCCATGGTTCAAGGAGAAGTGCTTCAAGGAGAAGGCGGCCGTCCCGGGGATGCTCGCGCTCAAGTCGCCAAGGGGCATCCACGCCGGAGCGTCCGAAGCCTCGAGCCGCGCCACCTCGGCGGTCGTCCCGCTGCTTTTGTAGCCCGCGTACAGGACCTCGCCTTCGAAGGCCAGCGTGACCTGAACATTGCTGGACGGCACGGCGCTCCCCGCCGGGCCCACTTGCACCCAGCCCTCGCCGCTCTCGCCGTACCGCATCACCTTCAACCGGTTCCCGTCTCCGCTGTCGCGGAAGGCCACGTACGGTACTCCCTGCCGCACGTACAGCGCGTGGCTGTCTGGCGGGATGTCCGTCTTCGCAGGTGGACTTCCGAGGTCCAGCCAGGAGCCCTCCGTGTACTTCATGACCACCAGCTTGCTGTTGCTGCCGCTCGGGGATCCGGTGGCGTTGGCGGGGTTGAAGACGAAGGAGACGTACGGAACGCCGTTGTCGACGTCCAGCCGCAGCCCCGAAGCCAGACCGGCCCTGAACGGCTCTCCCACGGGCGACCACTCGTTCAGCTCGTTCAGCTTCTTGAGGGAGGTCACCGTGTCGGCGTTGGTGGCGCCGATGTCGCAGCAGGCAACGTACGGCGTGTCGTGCTCCACGTCGAAGGCCATCGCGTTGAAGTCGGTGAGGCTGTTGCCCGACAGCCTCCGCGAGGTGATCGGCGGGAGCTCGGTCCAGCTGCCGTCGAACCGATGCACGAAAGGACGGCGCGACGGCGCGGCTCCAGTGCCCAGGTCTCGTTGTGACAGGAGGTAGAGCTTCCCTCCATCACCGCGGAGGAGCGCGCCCCCGATCCCCGTCGTGAAGCGCTCCGCCCCGACGTAGACCCAGGTGCCCGACGGAGCCGGATCGGCCGCGGCCCGCCTGACTCCCGATGACGTGAGGAGCATCCCTGCGAGCACGGACAAAAAGCCCAGGACGACGTGGTTTCTGAGAAGATACGACGGCTTCATCTCGGCCTCGAGGCTGTGGGAGCGCCCGGAGAGGCGGCACGGGCAGAGCGCCGAGGCGGCATCGAAGGCCTCAGCACCCTGCCCGGCGGGCGATCCTTGAGGTTTCTGGAGCGGCGCAGCGCGGGCTACAGGTAGCCGTAGCCGCCGCTGCAGCCGGTCTCGCCTGTGTAGACGTCGATCTCGTCGACCTCTTTCGTGAAATAAGGGATGTTCCTCTCCGTGGTGCTCAGGTGCCCGAAGAAGAGCCGAAGCGCGTCCGTGCTGCTCAGGGTGCCGCTGTCCCGCGGCTTTGACAGCGCGGCGAGGATGGCAGGCACCTCGGAGTACACCGCCGAGTTGCTCAGATCAGGATAGTAGTTCCGATCCGTGAACAGCTGCGACTGCGGAGAGCAGAATGTCCTGGTAAAATTGGGCCCGACCGGCGAGTGAACGACGACCATGGTGATGGAGGACAGGTTGCCGGTCAGCGCGGAGACCTGCTCCAGGATCTCCCCCAGCGTCGCGCCTTCTGCGGTGTAGTACTGGTTGGCGGGGGCGTTGGTGACGCCGGAGTAATTGTAGGTCCCGTAGGTGCTCAGGCCCTGGATGGTCGTGGTCGAGATCGTCGACTGGTAAACGCTGTTGAGGTAGACGTCGACCGCCGAGGTGGTAGCGAAAGCAGAGGGCGAAAGCAGCGCGACGACAGCGATGGTCGCCGGCGACAGCAGGTTTCTCGCGCAATGGAAAGCGTACGATCGTTTGAACATGAAGCCGCGTTCCTCCTTCCGGGTTGGGCCAACGGAGCCTCGCCGCGGCCCGTGATGTACGCGCCCATATAACGGTAGAACATGGAATGTCAACGCCAACAGGAAACCGCGTGGCCGTGGACGAGTCCGAACTGCAGCGGTTAACAGTCCAGAAACCTGGACGTCTGCCGGCGGCAACAGTCTGCCCCTCGCGTGCCCTCCGCACGGCGGTAGCACTCCCTGCGCGGGCACAGGGCCATGGTCGCTATATAGTCATGTACATGCTGCGACAGCGCGGCCGCGGCGCCGAGGCCGGCGATCGCGCCGCACCCCGGGCATGCCGGTCGCTCTCGCCGGGCGCTTCAGGCGGGTGAGCTCCGCTCCGGCGCGGCGCCTCGGCTCAGAACGGTGCCAGGAGGGTCACGCTGTTGCGCTGGATGGCGATCGACACCGCCGAGCCCTCGCGCATCGCGGTCGCATGCGGCGCGCGCCGGGCGATCACGGCGGTGACCGTGCGACTGGCCTCGACCTCGGCGGTCACCTCGATGCGATCGGGCTCTTCCAGCGTGCGGACCACGGTGCCCGTCCAGCGGTTGGGACCGGGCTTGGAGGCCGCGCCGGCGACCATCTCGACGGCCGTCGCCTTGACCAGCGCGTAGACCTCGCGTCCCGGCTGCAGCGCGAGCTCGCGCGAGCTCTCGGCGGTGATCGCCGCGACGAGCCGGATGGAATCACCGAGGGTCATGGTGACCTCGCCGTCCACCAGCCCGACGTCGAGCCGCGTGATGGTGGCGAGCCACTGGTTGCGCGCGCTGGTCCGCACGGCGAAGCGGCGCATCGAGGACTGATGGGACGCCATCTCGCGCGACGGATCGTCGAGCAGCTCGAGGACCCCGGCGTAGTCCGCCTCGACACGGCGCACCAGCTCGACGACCCGCTTGCCGTACTCGGTGAGCTCCGCGCCGCCGCCGCCGCTCCCGCCGGTCGCGGTCCGAACGAGCGCCGCCTCCGCGCGGTGGTTCATCGCGTCGACGGCGTCCCAGGCCGCCTTGTAGCTGAGGCCAACGGCGCGCGCGGCCGCCGAGATCGAGCCTTCGCGACCGATGGCCTGGAGCAGGTCGATCCGCCTCGGCGCGAGGAACGGGGTCCCGTCCTTGTCGAGCTGGATGCGCCCGCGGATGCCCTGCTCGACGCCGCCGTTCGGGCTCGCCGGATCCCTGGCCTCGTGCGCCCGCGGCCGTCTCTCGCGTCTCGTGTTGGCCATATCAGCGTGTGTTTCCGTCGCGTGCTCTGAGCGTGTGGGTCCCGCGCCCGATGATCCGACGCTCTCACCGGGAACCTCCTCGTTTCTACGACAACCGAAGCCAACGAGCCATACGGAGCGAAACCAGGTAGCAAACCCGAAACCATCGAGGTTAGGATGCCCCTCGCTCCCTGGAATCGCTGTATAGGCATGTAGATTGCAGGGCGCGGCAGCCGCGCTTTGCTCGCCCAGAAGGTGTCCTGATGCGGGGTCGTTTCAAGCAGGTGCTCGCTGCGGGCTGGGTCGGGCTCCACCTGCTCTGCGCCTGTGAGGGCGGCTTCGCGCCGCCCGGGGAGGCGGCACAGCCGCCGGGCGCTCGGGGCGACGGGGACGAGCGCGACGGGCCAGCGAGAGGGTCCGGCGCGGCGCCGGCGCTCGGGCAGCCCCGTGAGCTGGACGCCCCCCACGTGCTCGCCACGGCCGGCGCGCAGGAGGCGGGTGAACCGAGCAGCCCGCCTGGCGTGGGTGCCGACGCCGGCAGTCCGGAGACGTCAGGCGCGTCCGGGGAGAGCGAGGTCCCCGAGACTCCGCCAGAGTCGCTCGACGAAACGCTGCGCCGGCTGCTGTCCGAGCACGGTGTCGTGGCGCCTGCGCGCAGGGCCGATGTCGATGCGCTCGTCACCCTCGGCCAGAGCCTCTTCGAGAGCCCCCTGCTGTCCGGGAACAGACGGGTGTCGTGCGCGAGCTGCCACCCGACCAACAGCGCGGGTATCGACAACTTGATCCTTGGAATCGGCGTCGACGGAACCGGAAAGCCCCCCGCGCGCACGGGGACCCCGGTCCTGCCTCGCAACACGCCGGGCCTCTTGAACCTCGGCGTCGGCGGCCGCGTTGCGCTGTTCTGGGACGGCCGCGTGGCCATCGAGGGGGACGAGCTCGTCACCCCTGCGGGGTCCCGTCTGCCCCCCGGCATCCGGGACGTCCTTGCGGCGCAGGCGCTGTTTCCGCTGCTGTCGCGGAGCGAGATGCTTGGGGAGTACGACGAGGCCGACGCCAACGACCTCGCGGACCTGAACCCGCCAGGGACCCCGGTCGAGGCCGACCCCGCGCCCGTGTGGAGCGCGATCATGCAGCGCTTGCGCGAGAGCGCCTCGATCGCCGCGCAGCTTCAGGCCGCGTACCCCGACACTCCGCTCGCGGCCCTGGGGATCGAGCATGTGGCCAACGCGATCTCGGCCTTCGAATCGCGCCGCTGGTACAGCCTGGGAAAGCACAACTGGCTGCTCGGATACGTCGCCGGGACCCGCGATCTCCCCGACAGCGCCAAGCGCGGAGGTGTCCTGTTCTTCGACAAGGCTCGGTGCGGCCGCTGTCACACGGGCCCTCTGCTGACGGACCAGCGGTCCTACAATCTTGCGGTTCCGCAGGTCGGTCCTGGCTCCGGCGCCGGTCGAGCCCTGAGCCCACCGCGCGACCAGGGACGGTACGAGATCACGGGCCGAACCGCGGACCTCTTCGCCTTCCGCACGCCGTCCCTGTGGGAGGTGAGGAATACCTTTCCGTATATGCACGACGGCGCGTACGAGACGCTGGAAGCCGCGGTGCGCCACCACCTGGATCCCGAAACGTCCGCGCTCGCCTTTCGCTGTCCCAGCGAACTCGCGGTCGGCGGCAATGCGATTCCCTGTCACGACAGCACGACCGCGCCGGAGCTCTATCGAGAGCTGGTGGCGCACCTTCCGCCCGAGGCTCGAGCGCCCATCGCGCTGACCGACGCGGAGGTGACCTGCCTGATGGCGTTCCTGAACGTGCTCACCGACGGCAACAACGTCCCGGCATTCTGATCTGTCCTCAGGGGACAGAAGATGCCGCACGCGATCCGCCGTCGTCCTCGCAGCCTTCGCCTCGAACCATCGGGACACAGACGCGAAAGCCGATGGTGGTGTGTCGCGCCACCTCGTGGCTCCATTTGCGGTACGCTGACTGGAGCTTGCTCTCGATGCTGCGCCAGCATCCGCCTCGCAGCGGGCGCACCCGCGTCGCGCCGCCCACGCACGGATCGCGGCCGAGGCGCGTCCGTTCGAGGTGCGCGTCCGCGCGAAACGCGTCCAGGCACCAGCTCCAGACATTGCCGGCCATGTCGTGGCAACCAAAAGGGCTCGCGCCGGCCGGGTGCGCGCCTGTCGGGCTCGGCCCGCCGCGATTCCAGTCCTCGGCGAAGCAGGCGCGCCGTTCGTCCGGAGGATCGTCTCCCCAGGGATATCGCCGCCCATCGAATCCGCGCGCGGCGAGCTCCCATTGCGCCTCGGTGGGCAAGGTCCCCCCGGCCCAGGTGCAATAGCGCAGGGCTTCGATGTAACTCACGTTCACCACGGGCCGATCGGGCGCGTCGAGCTCTGCCCGGCCCGCGGAGGGCGGCGCTGCGGCGCCCGTGGCCTCGACGAAGACGTTGTATTCGGCGCGGGTGACCGGGTGCGCGCCGATCCAGAAAGGGGACAGCTCGACGCGATGCGGTGGGTTTGGCGCTTCGGATTCGAAGATAGGCGCTTGGCCCATCGTGAAGGTGCCGCCAGGGATCCACACGAGGCCGGAAGGCGTCGAGCGCGGGCCTGTTTTCATGGCGTCCGCGAGCCCGCTACCGAGCGTTGTGCTTCGAATGGCTCGATGGAAGGCCACATCGACGCGCGCCGGCAGCCGATACAATCCTCCGCGACCGGAATCCCAGCGTCGAGCAGCCTGCGCGCCGCCGAGAGCTCGATCAGCCCGGATTGGAACCACACCACCGAGGGACGCAACACGAGCGCATCCTCGACGTGGGGTACGAAATCCTCGGGCTTGCAGAAGACGTTCAGCACATCGATCGGCGCGGGAAGCTCGATCAGGCGGCGGCGGACGGGCACGCCGAGGATCTGCGTCGCCTCGGGATAGCGGGTCGGGACGGGGACGATGTGGTAGCCGACCTTCTGGAGGTAAAGCGGGATCTGGTGCGCATCGAGGTCCCGGCGGCTCTCCGGCTTGATACCCAGCACCGCGATCGAACGCGCATTCCTGAGCGTCCGTTCCATGTCCACGGTGCCGAGTAGAGGGACATCGAGCATGTTCTGCGCCGCGGAGAAGATCTAGCATGCGCGACGCGGCCTGGACCTGCGTGATCTCCGCGATGAAGATTCTCTCCTTCGCCGTCGTGATCTCCGCGCTGAATGCAGCCAGGGGCCATTGGCAGCCCCGAGCAGCCGAGGGGCGGTCGCTCGATCAAGGATATCGGTGACACCGAAGCTTTGGTCAGAGGAGAGCACGAAGCCCAGGTCGCGAGGGGACAGCAGCGCCGCGCAAGACGACGCCGGGGCTGCGCAGCGGAGGCGACGACCAGGCGCAGGTGTTGAGCCAATGTAACACAGGACACCAAAAAAGGCGCACAGGAGAGGTTGGGGCTGCGCAGGAGGGGGCCGGGGCCGCGTAGGAGCGTGCCGGGGCTGCGTAGGAGCCATGGAGACGTGTGATAGGACACCAAGTTGGATGCGCAGGAGGGGTGCGGGGACCGCGCAGGAGTCGCTTTATTGTATGGAAGGACACTAAATTGGGTGCGCAGGAGGGGTACTGGGACCGCGCAGGAAGGGCGCCGAGGCCACGCAGGAGCTTGCCGGCGCCGCGCAGCTGGACCGCCAGGGCTACGCAGGAGCTTGCCGGCGCCGCGCAACAGGACCGCCAGGGCCACGCAGGACGGCCGCTGGGACGGCGTACGAGGCCGCCGTAGCCGCGCAGGAGGGGTGCGGGACCGCGCAGGAGGCCGCCAGGGACGGGAAAGCGCGGCAACCGCGGCGCTTCGACGCGCTGGGAGACCCGCTGAACCCTGGAGGCCCACGATGGCATTGCGGTTTCGGGTGATATTTTCTCGTGAAGAGGGCAAGGATGTGAGGATTCCTGCGGATTGACGCGGCGCGATGAGCATGAGTACGGTGACCCATGCGTTTCATGGCGCATCTGTGCTCGGTGCTTCTCACGCTCGGGGCAGCAACAGGCTTCGCGAGCTCGGCCAGCGCAGCCGGTGCCCATCCGAAGGCGAGGGCGGGTGATGGATCGATGGTGAAGGCCCATGTCCGCCGTGGTCAGAGAGCGCGCGATGCTGGGCAGTGGATGGCGGCCTATGCCGCCTACAAGGCGGCCTTCGAAGCGGCAGACCCGGCATCCAGCACAGCGTCGGAGCGCGCAGAGATCGCCGGGGAGCTCGGGCTGTGTGAGCTCGCGCTGAACAGACCCCGTGACGCGGCCGAGCATCTCGCCTGGAGCCTTTCGCAGGGCGAGCCGCTCCCTTTGCCGCTGCAGCGAAGGTTCGAGATCGGGCTACGCAAGGCAGCGTTCGTCGTGGCAGAGCTCCGCCTGGCCGTGGATCCGCCGGACGCGGAGGTGTTCGTCGACGGCAAGGTCATCGTCCGGCCTGAGGGGGCCTACCAGATCTTCGTGGAGCCGGGCCGACACACGGTGCGGGCCCGAGCGCTCGGCCGCGAAGACGCGGTCCATGTCGTCGGCGCCGTGACCGGCGCGGAGCATGAGATCGTGATGCATCTGCCGCACACGTCGACGAGCGACGCCGAGGAGGGCACGCCGGCCTCACCCAACGAAGCGCCGCGAGCCGTGCGCTCTCCGGCGACTCCGCGCACAGGGTCTCCCAGCCCATGGGCTTCCTGGCCGGGGACGGCGCGGATCGGTGGTATCGCCCTGACGACGGCGACGGCAGCGGCCGGCGCGGTCTTTCTCGTGCGCGCTCACGTGGTCCACGGCGACCTGCGCGAGGGAGACGTCGCGCGCCGCGCGCAGGGATGGACGTCACACACCTGCCGCGAAGCGAGCGCTCCGGCGTCGTGCGCCGAGATTCACGACCAGGTGAACGAGCGGAATCTGTTCGCCACCCTCGGCAAGGTGTCGCTGGCGACGAGCGCCGTGTTCGGCGTGGCGACGGCGGCCTCCTTTTTCACGGAGATCGCCGTCTTCGGTGCCGGGCCGAAAGCCACTGGCGTCCGCGTCGTACCCATGGCGACGAGCGAACGGGCGGGGGTGCTCCTCGAGGGAGCGTGGTGAAGCGGGGCAAGGTCATGCGTTCAAGAGCTAGATCCGTGGGTCGCGGTCGAGGGCTCCTCCGTGCGCTGGCGTCCGTCGCACTCGGTCTGGCCGGAGCGGCCGGCAACACGGGGTGCTACTCGGACAGCTGCGCAGAGTCCTACCTGTGCGAGCCGGAGCCGTCTCCCTGTGATGGGGATCCTGCGACGGCGACGGCGCTCGACATGTGCGGCGTGTTCGTCAGCGAGGAGGGCGACGACAGCAGCCCCGGCACGAAGGACGCGCCGGTGAGGACGTTGCAACGCGCGGTCGGCCTCGCCGCGCACGTTCGACGGAGCGGCCAGGCGCCGACCCGGCGCGTGTACGCGTGCGGCGGGTTGTTCGAGGAGGCCATATCGCTCCCCCAGGGTGTCGACATCTGGGGCGGTCGTCTGTGTGCCGGCGGCGACTGGTCCTACGGAGGGCCGCTCGACGGATCGAACGCGTTGACCGTCATCGCGCCGCCCGTGGGGATCCCGGTGCGCGTCCTCGGGGGGGACGACGCGGTCATCGCGGGGGACGACGCGACGTCGGTGATCTTCGGCGTGCGCGTCGTGGCGGCCGACGCCTCCGCGAGGGATGGCAAGTCGTCGATCGCGATGATCCTGGAGCATGGGGCCAGGGCGATCGTGTGGGGGAGTGAGATCCTCGCAGGCGACGGCAAAGATGGAGAGCCTGGTGAGGACGCGCCGAGCTTTCGCGCGAACGCCGGCATGGTGGGGAACAACGGCGCGGACGCCTGCACCGCGGACGCGGCGCGGGGCGCCCTTCCGGTCGTGACCGTGTGCGACGATGGGATCGAGTCGACGGGCGGCGAGGGGAGCGATGGAGGCCTCGAGACGGGCAGCGACGGGGCGCCAGGACTGCCGGAGCCGGTCGGGACTCCGGACGATCGCGGCCTGGCTGGTAGCGGCGCGTCCAGCATGCCGTGCACAGAAGGGAAGAAGGGAGCAAACGGCGCCCCTGCAGAGCACGCTGCCGGAGCGGCGAGCGCTGGCCTCCTGGGCATCGATGGATGGGTCGGCGTCCGCGGTAAAGACGGGGAAAAAGGCGGCGTCGGCCAGGGCGGCGGCGGAGGTGGTGGCGGCAAAGGGCGCGACCCCATGGACGTCCCCATGAACGCGTGTCCGGCGGATCGGCCCCAACTCGGTGCGGCCGGCGGCAGCGGCGGCAGCGGCGGCTGCGGGGGCAAGGGGGGCAAGGGCGGCGGCTACGGCGGCGCGAGCATCGCGATCGTGGCCTTGCAGGGGAGCGAACTCACGGTCGACGCCAGCACGGTCCTCGGGGCCAAGGGCGGCAACGGCGGGGTCGGCGGAACGGGACAGTGGGGAGGCTTTGGCTGGGACGGCGGCCGAGGTGGACGCGGTTCTCTGACCGACACGTCGCGAGGGTGCAGTGGCGGCCTTGGCGGCGACGGCGGTCGCGGGGGCGATGCTGGCGGCGGTCTCGGGGGCCACTCGCTCGGCATCGGCTCCGTGGGCGCCTCCGTGGCCATCTTGGAGAATGCGACGGTCTCGCCCGGACAGGCCGGCAAGGGAGGTCTCGGCGGCAACGCAACCTCCGAAGACATGCCGGGCGAAGGGAAAGACGGGATTGCGTGGTTCTGGCACCGGTTCGATGCGCCAGCCCCGGAACCGCCTCGATGACCCGCCCTGTGCTGGCGGCACCCGTCAGGAGACGCACATGAAACAGCGCACCGCGGTCACCTTGGTTCTTCTGCTGTCCCCGTGGGCACCCGGCTGCGGAACCGTGCCCGACGTGAACGACCCTGGCGTGACGCCTTGTGAAGGCACCTCGTGCGTGGACGAGCCGCCCCCGGAGTCGGTGTGCGTGGAGCACGTCGCCGCCGACATCCTCGACGACGGCTGCGGCGTGTTCCTCGCCGGAAACGTCGGCGGCGGAGACGACAGGAACCCCGGCACGAAGGAGAAGCCGGTGTACACCATCCCGCGGGCCATCGAGCTCGCGAGCGCTGGACGAGGGCGCGTGTTCCTCTGCAACGAGGGATTCAGCGCGAGTCAGTTCAGGGTGCCCTCCGGCGTGGATCTTCTCGGGGGCTTCCACTGCCTGACATGGGTGCGCGATCTCGTGCGCCCATGGACCCTGATCAATAACGAGCGGGTGGACAGCCCCATCGCCATGGCGGTCGTCGAGCCCGCGGGCCCCGAGGACAGCGGCGCCGCGGACGGGGTGTCGACGCTCGCCGACCTCCACTTCACCTCGTGGGGCCCGATCGGCTTGCTCGCTCAGTCCGACACGGCAGTGGAGATCCTGCGGAGCGAGATCGGCGCGGGCGGCGCATTCGGCCACATCGATGGCGAGATGTGGCCTCATTACAGCCCACCGGCTGGACCGGATGGCATGTTCGCTGCGGAGGCGTGCTCGGCGGCCGTCGTCGCCGGCGGGCCCACGACCGTGAACCGGTGCGAGAGCGGGCTCACGAGCATCGGCGGCAAGGGAGGGGATGGGCTGCCCGACAGCGCCGAGGACGGAGGCGACGGTGAGCCCGCTTCAGGGCGGGACCCCTCGCCCTCGGGGGTCGGTGGCACCGCGGAGCAGGACAACACCAGATGCCATGTCGGATCCGACGGGGCCTCTGGGGTTCCGGGGACGCACGGGGTGCTCGGCACGGGCATCGGGCGCCTCACTGAGACCGGGTGGGAGGGCGAGACGGGGGGCGAGGGGACGTGGGGCACCCCGGGCCAGGGTGGCGGCGGCGGCGGCGGTCGGCGGGGCGGGTTCGCCATGTGCGGCGCGGCTTCCAAGGGAGGCGGAGGAGGAGGCTCGGGTGGGGCCGGCGGTTGCGGTGGCCGAGGGGGCCGCGGGGGAGCGAACGGACATCCGACCATCGGCGTCCTCGCGCTTCACGCCCGGGTGACCGTGCGCGACAGCGTGATCACGGCGGTCTCCGGCGGCTATGGCGGCGACGGAGGGCCACCCCAGGAAGGCGCCAGCGGCGGTCGAGGCGCACCGGGCGCCGCCGATGTGGACGTCCTTCAGGGCTGCAGGGGCGGCAGCGGCGGCGACGGAGGGCCCGGCGGCTACGGCGGCCCAGGGCGCGGCGGCGACTCGATCGGCGTCGCCTACCTCGACGAGGACCAGCTCACGCTCGAGGGTGTCGCCTTCGAGATCGGACCGCCGGGCAAGGGCGGCGTGACCTGGACGCGGTCTGGCGACGAGATCCGAGCGGAGGACGGCATCTCCGTCGAGACGCGTCGTTTCCCTGAGGGGCCGTGATGAGCACCTATCGAGGGAAAACCATGCGAAGCCCGAGCCTGATGTGCCTGTCCTCTGCGCTGTTGCTCGTCACGGCCGGCTGCAGCACCGCCCCGCCAGAGGGCGCGCCGTCGGAGTCCTCCTGTCTCGAGCGCCTCGCCGCCGGTATTCCGGAGTACGGCTGCGGGGTGTTCGTCGCTGGGGGCACCTCCGGGGCGGATGACGAGAACCCCGGCACGAGGTCCAGGCCGGTGAGCGATCTGCTCCGCGCCATCGAGCTCGCGCGTACCGAGCGAGGGCGCATCTTCGCGTGCAACTACCCATTTTACGGTCCCATCGCGCTGCCGTCCGGCGTGGATCTCATCGGGGGATTCAACTGTACGACGTGGGAGCGTGAGATCGACGATCCCGAGAGGGTCACGTCGCTGAGGCCGTCGCCGGGCTCGCACGCCCTCCCCTTGGCCGTCATGCCGCCAAGCCGCGGAGATACGGGGGCTGCGGACGGGGTATCGACGATCACGGACGTGCTGCTCTGGACGGATGGTCCGCTCGCGATGCTCGTCTACTCCGAGACGGCGGTGGAGCTCATCCGGGGCCAGATTTACACCAAAGCCGGGTCGGTGGGCGAAGATGGCTACCCGTGGCCCTCGTCGAACCGGGCAAGGCACGGACCCGATGGTGAGGAGGGGGGAGACGCATGCTCGGCGGCCACCGTTCCTGGCGGCGCGGCGGCGGAGAACCCGTGCTTCGAGGCCATCTCGGGCACCGTCCCGAGCACCGGCGGCCAAGGAGGGGATGGGCTGCCCGACGGCGCTGGCGACGGCGAGGACGGGGAGCCGCGCGTGGCGGCCACCTCGGCGGACGGACGGGGAGGAGCGGGCGAGTTGACGGGCACCCCTTGTGAAGCGGGTCGAGCTGGGCTCGATGGCGAGCCTGGTGCGCTGGGTGCCGCCGACGAGGGCATCGGGCGCATCAGCACGAGAGGATGGGAAGGCGGCAGAGCCGGCTACGGAGGCGACGGCATGCCAGGCCAGGGCGGCGGCGGGGGTGGCGGTCGTCGGGGCGGGGTCGCCGTCTGCGATGCGGCGTCCAGGGGAGGCGCCGGCGGCGGCTCCGGGGGTGCTGGCGGCTGCGGTGGTCGAGGCGGTCGAGGGGGCCAGAACGGACAGCCGACGATCGGCATCATCGCGCTTCACGCCAAGCTGACCGTGCGCGATACCTTCATCTCGACAGGCGAGGCCGGTCCGGGCGGCAATGGCGGCGCCCCTGAGAAAGGCGGCCGAGGCGGCCGAGGCGCTCCGGGAGGCGCCTTGGGCGACGGCACCCGATCCTGCGCCGGGGGCGACGGGGGTGACGGGGGCCCCGGCGGCTACGGCGGCCCCGGACGCGGCGGCGACTCGATCGGCATCGCTTACCTCGACGAGGACCGGCTCACGGTGGAGGGGCTCACGGTGGATCTGGGACCGCCGGGCGAGGGCGGCATCAGCTGGAACCCCGATGGCACGCTGGTGAGGGGGCCGAGCGGCGAGACCCACGAGACGCTTCGCTTTGCCGAATAGCCTGCAGCCATGTCCGGGGAGGACGGCGCGGAGCTCAACGCCAGCCAGGACGGACATCGACGGTCCCGAGCGCGCCGGCGTCCTCCTTGGCTCGCCGGTGTCCACCTCGACCCCGCGCCGCGCGGTCTGCTCCGGGGCCATGTAGCGCGACCTCCTCGGCGACGTACCCGAGCTCGGTCGGGTGAACAGTAGCGGCGCCGAGCGCTCCGATAGGCGCCTGCCAGGTGCGCTATCCTCGCAGCACCATGGAACGCTCACCCGACTGGCTCTCCATATGCACCGACGCCATCGACCTGGCCGCGCAAGATGCAGCAGCCCTTGAGACCCACCTGCTGAAGAGCCCGAACGACGTCGAAGCACGCGTAAAATTGCTCGGGTTCTATTTCACGAACCAAGATGGTGATGCGCAGCGCCGACGAGAAGAACACGTTCACTGGCTGATCTCACATCGCCCAGAAATCTACCTTATGGGTTTCGCGCGCATCGACTCGCAAGAATATCCGGATGCGTACAACGAGGGAAAGCGCCTCTGGTTGAGTGCGGTATCCAGCAGGCCCAACGACGTTGCCATCTTCAGGAATGCCGGGGAATTCCTTTCGGCTGGAGATCCAAACTTGGCCGAAGAGCTGTACAAACGAGGAGCCACGATCGAGCCGGACACGTCGGACTGGCGACAGCTCCTGGGCCGGCTGCGCTTGAGGTCCAGCATTGGGTCCACATCGAGCGAAGAACGAACACGACTTGCGCGAGAGGCACTCGCGGAATACGAGGCGGCGCTCACGCTTGAGCGCTCTACGCTTGGAGCGCTCGGAATTCTCATGGACATCGCAAGGTCAGCAGTCATGTCCGAGAATTACGAGCGGGCGATCGAGGCCGCAGAGCGACTGCTCGCCGATGCCACGGATCACGTCGACACATTTCAGTACGGAAACGCCGTGCATTGCGCACACATCGCGCTGGGAAAGGTCGCGATGGCGCGCAACGATTCGGCCAGCGCAGCAGAACACCTACGGGCCGCGGGCGAGGTCCGCGGCTCGCCACAGCTCAACTCGTTTGGGCCCGATTTTGAGCTCGCATCCCAGTTGTTCGCCATCGGGCAGCGAGACGCCGTTGTCTGCTACATCGACAGTTGTAAGAAGTTCTGGGAGAGCGGCGCATCACTGCTTGAAAAATGGGCGCTCGTCATCGAGCGCGGCGAGGCGCCAGATTTCTCGAAGCGCTGGATGGACTGACCAATACCGCAATCGCGAAGTGGCTAGACGGCGGCAGCCGGGAGCCACATGCATCGACACCGGCGCTACTTCCCCGGCGCGAACGGCCCCATCGACGCCCGCCGCGTCCAGGTCGCGCCCTCTCTCACCATGCGCCTCACGTGGATCTGATAGCCGACCTCGCCGCCCACGCCGTCGCGCGCTATCTCGATCTCGTTGTAGCCGTTATGCTCCTGCACCTCCCGGCTCGAGAGCGACGGCGCCGCTGCGATACGGATCGTCCAGTCCTCATGTCGCTCCGGCCATTGCTCCTTGCCGAACCAGCCTGTGTGGCTGTGGCCGTGGAGCACCAGGCAGAACTCCTTGTGGGCCAGCGCGTCCTTCACCTCACCGGCGTTGATCAGGCCGCCGAAGCGGGCGAGCTCGGTGGACGGCAGCGGGGACACCGGGTGATGCAGGACCGCGATCCGGATCGGCGCGTGCCACTGCGCCCTGCGCAGGCGCTGGAGATCCGCGTCATGGACCAGGCCGGGATCGATGCGCGACACGTGGTCGCGCAGCGCCGCGGCGCGCTCGGCGTCTGGCTCCTCCATGGCGCCTTGCCGCAGGCGGCCGATGAGCGAGAGGAGCTCGTCCCGGACCGGATCCTTCTCCTCCTGGCCGCCGAACTCCGCCGATCCGAGCAGCGCGAACTCCACCCCGAGATCCGCATACCGCGCCACGGCGAGCGCCCGTGTCGCCGGGGGCTCCTCGAGCGGCGGCCGCGCGCAGCGCGGGTGATCGCCGAACGCCCTCGCGAAAGGCTCGTGGCGCGCCTGCGCGCCGGCCGGCGCGGGCCCCGCCGCCTGCCGCCAGTCGACGTCGTGATTGCCGCCCACGAGCAGCACGTTGGGCTCGTCGGGCGGCAGGCGAGGGTGCTTGGCGAGGTGCCTGGAGACCTGATCGAGCCAGAGGCGGGCCTCGGCGTACTGGGCGTCATCGGCCCACTCGGCGACGTCGCCGGACACGACGAGCAGGTGCGGCGCGCGGCCTGCCGCGGCGAGCTCGGCGACGTGCTCGACGTAGTGATCGCAGACGCGCGGGGGGCCCAGCCCGCCCTTCATGGTGTCGCCGTGCGGGTTCCTCTCCTTCACGTCGACGCGCTCGGCGGATTTCGGGCCGAAATGGATGTCGGAGACATGGTGGATCCGCAGCGGGCACAGGTTCGCTTCGAGGATCGGATCGGCGAGCACGGGGCGCCCGTCCCGCTGCTGGACGAGGCCGCAGCGCTCGAGCAGATCGACATTCTCGTCGCGAGGCGCTGCGCCGCGCGCGATCTCGCGGAGCGCGCTCCGCTGCGCGTCGGTCAGCCCGTCCTCGAACACGGCGCGGTGATAGGCGAACTCCATGCGCTCGCTGCTCACGCGCGCCGCCTGCAGGAGCGTCCATGGGGTGTTCGCCAGAGCGGGAGATTGCTCGGCGAGCTCGAAGACGAACTCGAGCAGGAAGGGATTCCGGCGCCAGGTGGCGGGCAGCTCGGGGAGGAGCGCCCTCGACACCGCGGTGCGGGCGAGCTTGAGCGCCTCGCTGTGCGTGAGGGGATCGAGGAAGCGCATGTCCCGCGAGCAGACGAGCCCGGCGTCGCCGGCGGCCGCGCGTTCGAGCGCGATCCACTCGGCGGGGCTCATCGCCAGGAAGATCCTTGTGTTGGTCGTGTAGAGGTCGACGCACCAGCGCAGGAAGGCGCTCGCGTCGCGCGGGCTGCCGCCTTGGCCGGCGAGCTGCGGCTCATCCAGGAGGAGCGTTGTCCCCGGCGGCACGCTGGGGAGCGCCCGGCCGAACTTGCGGAGGTCGAGGTAACGCACGCTCGTCTTGTCGGCGAGGCCGAGGTGGTGCTCGAGCGCCTTGAGCGTCCACGTCTTCCCGGCCCTGCGCGCGCCGACGAGCGGCCAGAGCACACCGTTCGCGGGGAGGGACGTCAAGAGATCCAGAAGGTGGCTGTGATCGCGGACGTCGCGCTCCGGCGAGTAGGGTCTCCTCACGTCGAACGCGCGCGTCATGACTCCCTCCCTGTCTGTCTGGCGATCCGTCGAATCCAGTCAAAGAAGGGCGGATCCGCGAGCCATTCCCCGAATGCATCGCAGAGGCCCGCGTCGCAGAGGACGGCGACGTCCTCGGAAGGCAGCCTGCGCACCTCGGGCAGCGCCGCGTCGGGGGCGCCGCGGAGGGCGCCGAGGACGGCGCGCGCGCGCTCGGGCAGCTCGGCCCAGCGCGGGCGGAAGAAGGCCGTGTCGCGATCGAGGAGCAGGCGCTGCTCGTAGAGCTCGCGCACGCCGGCGCGCTCCACCAGGGCGCGGCGCTGGCCTGCGCGGACGGCCTGGACGAGGGCATAGCCCATCACCTGGAGATAGAAGGGCCATGGGCCGCAGAGCTCGACGATCCAGCGGGCGGTGCGCTCGGCCTCGACGGCGACGTCGGGAGGAGCGGTGTCGACGAGGAAGCGGATCGCGTCCGCCTCGGGGAGCGGGCCGAGGTTGACCGGGGTGACGTCGTTGCCGAACGAGGAGCCCGGGGCGGCGGCGAAGGCGTGCTCGACGACGGTGACCCAGTCCCAGTGCGAGCCGACGAGGACGACGCTGGTCTGCTCCTGGCCAACGGCGCGCAGCCACGCGAAGACGGTGGCGTCGGCCTGGTGGAGATTGGCGACCTCATCGAGGAGCAGGACGGCGTTGCCGGCGCTGGAGAGGCGGTCGCGGAGGGTGAGCGCGGGGGTGGCGTCGGACTGGAGAGAGGGGTCGAGGAAGGCGGCGAGATCGTCGGCGGTGCGGAGGGGAGAGGCGCGGCCCTCGAGAGAGCGGTGGTGGACGGCGCGGGCAGGGGAGAGGCGCGCGGCGAGGTGGTGGAGGATGGAGGTCTTGCCCGAGCGGCGCGGGCCGCGGAGGACCGCGGGGCTGCGGCCCTCGACGAGGGCGAGGAGCTCGGCGACGACGCGGGCGCGGCCGGGGAGAGAGGAGGCGTCGGTGAGGGCGGGGCCGGGGCGGAAGGGGTTGGGGAGGGCGTCGGCGGGGAGGGAGAGTGATTCGAGAGCGATCTCGAGGATGGCGGGCGCGTGCGTGGGGGCTGGGGCGGTGGCTGCGCGGGCAGCGGCGGCGAGCGCAGGAACGGTGAGCGCTGGCGCGGGGCCCGTCGTTGCGGGAACGGCGGCGCTGGGGCCGGAGCCGGAGGCCGTGGAGCCAGACTTGATGACCTGCGCTTTCCCATCCCAGGGGATGCCGCCTGCGTAGCCGTGCCTGGCGAGCTCCTCGCTGAGGTTGTCGCCGCTGAGATCTCCGGAGAGCGCAGCCTTCACCTTGTCGGCGCGGTGCAGGACGTCGCGGAAGCCGGCGAGGGGAAGGTAAAGCGTGGTCGTCGCGTCGGGGCGCAGGAGGGCGAGGCGGGCGCGGTCGGGGTGGAGCTTACCGAACGAGCAGAAGCCACCGGCGGTGCGCGTGAGGGTGGCGAGGCCCGCTGACTCGAACGAGGCGAGGAGCTTGCTGTCGAAGGCGTCCCAGATCCGTACCGAATCGTCCCCGGCGCTAGCCAGGCGCTTTCCGTCGGGGTGCCAGGCAATCGCCCGAATCCGGGAAGAATGACCCACGAGGCGAGCGAGCTGGTTGCCGGTGTCCGGGTCCCAGAGGCGCACCGTCCTATCAACTCCGGCGCTAGCCAGACGCTTTCCGTCGGGATGCCAGGCAACGGCCCTGATCGCAGCTGAGTGTCCCACGAGGCGAGCGAGCTGGTTGCCGGTGTCCGGGTCCCAGAGGCGCACCGTTTTGTCGAATCCGGCGCTAGCCAGGCGCTTTCCGTCGGGATGCCAGGCAACGGCAGTGACCCAATTCGAATGTCCTTCGAGGCGAGCGAGCTGGTTGCCGGTGTCCGGGTCCCAGAGGCGCACCGTGTTGTCGTCTCCGGCGCTAGCCAGACGCTTTCCGCCAGGGTGCCAGGCAACGGCCCGGACCGAATCCGAATGACCCACGAGGCGAGCGAGCTCGTTAGCGGCGTCCGGGTCCCAAAGGCGCACCGTGTTGTCGGATCCGGCGCTAGCCAGACGCTTTCCGTCGGGGTGCCAGGCAACGGCCCGGACCGAATGCGAATGACCCACGAGGCGAGCGAGCTCGTTGCCGGTGTCCGGGTCCCAGAGGAGCACGGTGTTGTCGTATCCGGCGCTAGCCAGGCGCTTTCCGTCGGGGTGCCAGGCAACGGCCCGGACCGAATGCGAATGACCCACGAGGCGAGCGAGCTCGTTGCCGGTGTCCGGGTCCCAGAGGAGCACGGTGTTGTCGTATCCGGCGCTAGCCAGGCGCTTTCCGTCGGGGTGCCAGGCAACGGCCCAGACCGAATGCGAGTGACCGACGAGCCGAGCGAGCTCGTTGCCGGTGTCTAGGTCCCAGAGGAGCACGGTGTTGTCGTATCCGGCGCTAGCCAGAACCTTTCCGTCAGGGTGCCAGGCCACGGCCACGACCGAATCCGAATGACCGACGAGGCGAGCGAGCTCGTTGCCGGTGTCCGAGTCCCAGAGGAGCACGGTGTTGTCGTTTCCGGTGCTCGCCAGACGCTTTCCGTCGGGGTGCCAGGTCATGGCGATGACCGAATCCGAATGGCCGACGAGGCGAGCGAGCTCGTTGCCGCTGTTCGGGTCCCAGAGGAACACGGTGTTGTCGTATCCGGCGCTAGCCAGACGCTTTCCGTCGGGGTGCCAGGCCACGGCCATGACCGAATCCGAATGACCGACGAGGCGAGCGAGCTCGTTGCCGGTGTCGGGGTCCCAGAGGAGCACCGTTTTGTCGTTTCCGGCGCTAGCCAGGCGCTTTCCGCCAGGGTGCCAGGCCACGGACATTACCGAATGCGAATGACCGACGAGGCGAGCGAGCTGGTTGCCGGTGTCGGGGTCCCAGAGGCGCACGGTGTTATCGTATCCGGCGCTAGCCAGGCGCTTTCCGTCGGGGTGCCAGGCCACCGCGATGACCGAATGCGAATGACCGACGAGGCGAGCGAGCTGGTTGCCGGTGTCGGGGTCCCAGAGGCGCACGGTGTTATCGTATCCGGCGCTAGCCAGGCGCTTTCCGTCGGGGTGCCAGGCCACGGCCATGACCGAATCCGAATGACCGACGAGGCGAGCGAGCTGGTTGCCAGTGCCCGTGTCCCAGAGGAGCACCGTCCCGTCGTATCCGGCGCTCGCCAGACGCTTGCCGTCAGGCGCCCAGGCGATCGCATGGATGGCTGCGGTGTGTCCCGAGACGAGCGCCGCCTGCACCTGCGGCGGTACCGGAGCAAGGTTGCGCCTGCGCTCGAGGAGCTCGTTCTCTCCCGCAGCCAGCCATGCGCTCACGTCCGCGCCCTCGGCTCGCACGTCATTCCAGCGGCATCCTGTCCAGGTCGACTGCCGGAAGACCGCGCCCATGAGGTTCGCCGCCTCGACGACGGCACCGTTCGCCTCGGCCTGGGTGAAATCTGCGCGATGTGCGATCACGCGTCGGAGGAGCGTTCCATCGAGCTTCGCGCCCGAGAGCGTGGCTCCGCTCAGCACGGCGCCCGTCAGATCCGCTTTGGAGAGGTCGGCGCCGGCGAGGTTCGCGCCCTCCAGCTTCGCGCCGGGGAGGCGCGCCCCGCGAAGATCCTCGCGGGCGAGCTGCGCCCCGCGGAGATCCGCGCCGTCCGGGATCCAGTCCGCCGCATCGCCTGCCCATCGAGAGAGGCCGAGCAGCAGCCGCAGGGCGTTTGCAGCGGCCTCACCGGGTCGCTGGAGCGACCGCCGATCCTTCACCAGGAACGACTGGACCACGCGGACCGCACTCGCGCGCCTCGGCTCCCCGTCCGCCCTCAGAATCTCGCCGACGAACGCCGCGACTTCTTGCGTGATCGGCCTTGTCCGGAGCGCCTCCTCTGGCCGTTCAGGCAGCGTGGCGACCAGCGCGCGGGCGAGGAAGTACTCTAGGAACGACTTGTGCGCGAAGCGATACCCATTCTCGCCCTCGTGGACGAAGAACGCTCCGCCCTGGATCTCCAGGAACGCCGCGCCCGGCGGCATGCCCTCGGGCAGGAGCGGGAACAGGCGAGCGCGGACGGAGGTCTGGAGCTCCTGCCACGTACAGGTCGCCTTTCCAGACCGCCAGAGCTGCTCGGCCAGCGCCTCTGCAAACTCCTTCTTCTGATCGTCCGTGAAGCACTCCGGGTCGTCCTTCCGCGTGTTGTCGAGCCATCGCTTCAGGTACGCCTCGTAGAGATCCGCCCGGCCGACCTGCGCGCCAGGAGAGAGGTCGTCCAGCGTGGCCAGCACCATCCCGAGCAGCAGCGGCCGGTGCACCAGGTCCTTGAGGTCGTAGATCTTGGCGATGCGCGAGAGCGCCGCCATGGCGCCGCCCTCGCCGCGGATCTGCCGCACGAGATCGTGCACGTGATCGTCGGTGAACGGCTGGACCACGACGCGCCGGATCCCCGCCGGCGCGCCGAGCGCCTGCGAAAGCGCGCTCTCGGTCGTCGTCGTGAGGTGCGCCTGGCTGGGGAAGTAGTTGTCTCGTGAGGAGACGAGCACCTTTCCTCCGCCCGCCGCGATCTCGAGCAGCCCGGAGAGCCGGCCTGCGAGCTCCGCTGCCTCGAGGCGCGTCGCCATCTCGTCGAAGCCGTCGAAGCAGGGGATGAGCAGGCGATGCCGCGTGAGAAGGCGGACAGCGGCCCGATTCTCGGGAGCATCCTCGAGCCGGGCGGCCTGGAGCAGGAGCTGCTCTGCGCTCGCCGATGGGGACGCGCCGGCGAGGTTCACGAGGAGCGGTAGCGGCGTCGCCCCGGATTCCCAGCGCCTGTCGGCCCACACGGCGAGCGCGGTCGATTTCCCGAGCCCGAACTCGCCGAGGACGAGGGCTGTCGGCTCACCCGACGAGAGCCATGCGTCGAGGGCGCCGAGCATGGGTGTGGGCTCCCCGCCGTCGACACGGGCGTCGGGCTCGACGAACCTGCCGTCGACCTCGCGCAGCCGCTGGTTGCGGAGCGCCGCGATGACGGCGCGCGCGTTAGCGAAGCGGGGCAGGAGCCCTGCAATCCGGGTCATCAGAGCATCAGGCGGAATCGCTTGAGCTACGGGAACCGTCAGCCCTGCATCGGCGAAGGCGACGAGTATCGCGTCTAAGCAGCGCTCTACCCAGCTTTCGCCGCCGTCGGTCCACAGGGCCCACCCCGCGTCTCCCGATGACGCGACCGCGATCGTCGACGGAACAGGGTGAGCTTCTGACGAGATGCTCACGGCGGTGACATTCCGTCTCCCCGCTGCCGTCGCGAGCAGAAACAGGCTCTCAGCCGCGGCGATCTGATGTTCCGAGATCGTCGTGAGACGACGGTCCTCGTCAAGCTCCTCGCCGAGTCGGTACGTTCCGGCAGCCCCGGGCGCGCGCCGAGCGGAGTCCTTTACGACAGCCCTCAAGTCGGCTGGCCGCTTCGCGAACGAGAGAACCCACCCCTGAACCCTCCTCGTCCCGAGCGCCGCCGGGTCGAGCCCTCCCGGCACCACCCCACGCATCTCCCCCGCCGGCTTCTCGTCCTGCCTGCTCTCGTCAACCTCGCCCGTGCCGCGCACCGCCTGCGCCACAGCCCCGAGCGCCGCCACGCCGTCGCTCGTCCACTCGCCGGCCCCCCGCGTCGCGTCCACCGCCTTCCGGAGCCGCGCCTCGACCTCGCCGAATCCGGCCTCCCGCGCCTCGCGCTGCGCCATCCACCCGAACACCACGTCGGCGGCCGCGCCGGCCATCGCCGCCCGCAGCGCATCGAGCGGCAGCACCTCCGCCGGGAGCACCACCTCCCGCGTGAACTGCCGCAGCTGCTCGACGCTCGTCACCCTGTCGAGCTCGCCGTACAGCCGCCTGAGCCGCCTCCCCCGCGCCGCGGCCCCGGAGAGCGCGCCCGCGTTCAGCAACACGTCGCGCCCCTGCTCGAGCCGTGCGACGACCGCCTCCAGCGCATCGTCGTCGTCGCGCGCGAGCAGCCCCCGCGCCTCGTCGAGCCACCGCGCGTACGCCTCCCCGGCGGGGTGCCCGCGGTACACGAGCGTCGCCTCGGCGACCGGCACCACCGGCCGCGGCGCGTCGTATTGCGTCGACCTCCCGGCCCGCTCGTACCCGAGGTCGACGTCGGCGACGATCACCCCTTCGTCGCCCGGCCCGAGATACCCGGCGCGATCCGGAAACCGCTGCAGGTCGTGCGCCTGCCCCTCGTCGACATACACCGACGTGCCGCCGCCCTCCGCGCCGTCGCAATAGAGCACCGGCCGCCCGTACCGGCGCGCCTCTTCCCACGCCTTGCCGGCGAACTCCGGCAGCGTGTGGTGCGGCGTCAGGCTCGGCACGGCGAGGAATCGACACGCCCCGACGCGCTCCGCCACGAGCTTCCGGTGCGGTTCGCCCTCTCGAAACAGGAAGTCGAGACAGACCAGCACGCCCATGGGCCCCGGGAGGCCGTCCGGCATCTCGACGGGCGCCCAGGTCTCGCCAGGCCGCATCGAGCTCCGCTCCGGGATCGCCGGGCTCAGCTTCGCCTGCAGGCCGAGCAGCCTGCCGCCGTGGAGCACCGGGCACACCGACTGTCCCACCGCGGGGAGCGCGGCCGCACCGAGCCGCTCGTACACCCCGGATCGCCGCGCTGCCCGGTCGACCATGTGCGTCCCCGCCACGACGACCATGTCGCCCGCCGCGTCGGCGACGCCGCCGAGGATCTCCCAGGGGATGCTGTACTCGGGAAACACAACGATCCTTGCCCCGTACTCCAGGCAAGCCGACAGCACCGCGCGGATCCGCGCGAGGAGCTGCGCATCGTAGGCCTCGCGGATGCGCCGCCGGAGCGCCTCGAGCTTCGGCTTGATCGCGTCGGGCACATCGGCGCGCGCGGGGAGCAGCGAGTCCGCGGCTTGCCTTGGATCGAAGAGCGGGTCCTCGAGCGGAGACCGCCGATCGATGATGATCGCTGGGTAATAGGCGAGCTGTACGACAGCAACCCGCGTATACATCGCTCCCCCCGCCGCCATCTGCGTTCTTGTCCGCGCCTCGATCGGCGAGGCTATCGCGCGAGCGCGGCGCGTGGAAGCGAAAGCGGCGCGCCTGGCTGTCCGTGGCCAGACGCCTCGACGCGGGCGAGGCGCTGGCCCGCCTCTCCCCGGCAATGACCTTACCCCGAGCTCCCGGTGAACCTGCAAGGATACGGAGCGCGCGCATGCGTGCCGCCTAACACAGCCCGCGGGCACATCCGAGGAGCGCCCGCGAGCTCGGGCGCCGGAGGGCCCGCGGCGGAGGCGAAGCCGGCATGGCGCCGCGCTGGCTCAGCAGCTGTTGTCCCAGCTCCGGTTCAGCGTCGTCCCTTTGATCTTGTAGCAAATGTTGGGGGGGCCGTTCAGAGTGATGTTGAGCGCCTCCGCCCACGGATCCCAGAGGAGGCCGGTGGCCACCAGGCCGCGTATCTTCACGCTGCGCGCGTCGCCCGGCAGGTCGAGCCGATACGAGTAGCCCGCGGTCTTGTTGCCTGATGACCAGGATCTGCGCACGGTGTATTCATCGCTGGCGTCGGGCTCCTCCCAAGAGACTTCAAACTTCGCCACGTAGGCCCCGCGGTGCTCCAGCGCGAGGAAGCCGTTCGGGTGCTCGACGCTCTCTGTCTGGGTGTAGTCGGTCGTGAAGCCCATGGTGGCGATCTGGTTATCCTTCATGAAGGCCACCGTATAGGAGATGGGCGCCCCCGGGTTGTCCCTGCGGTACGTCGCGTCCTTCGCGATGTACTCCCGCAGCTTCTTCATGTCTTCCTCGCTGCCGACGAACGACGCGGCCGTCTGGGCGCCTCCGCCGATGGCGACCACCGTGAACGTGGCGTTCTTGGCGATGTTCTCGTACTGAGCACGCAGGCTGCCCCCCACCTCGATACGCCCGGAGGTCACCTGCTTCAGGGCGCCCTGCAGGTTGGCCCGGGTGTCTCGGGAGGTCGTATCCATTCGCACCATGAGAATGCGCCCATAGTCCACGCTGCGCACGTACGCCGGGGGGTGCTGGGCATCGACCACGAGACGCACGTCAGGGAGGGACACGGAATCCGCGAAGAAGTCCGACGGTCGGCCGGGGGCGTCGATGGTGACCGTGTAGAAGACCTGCTTGAAGAAGGCGACCGCCGCCGATGTCTCAGAGGTGCTGCTGACGTCGAGCTGTGCCGAGGCGCTCCCGCTGGCCCACTTGGCGTTGAAGCCCAGCTCCAGCGCGGCCTGCTGGGACGTGTACGCGGTCTTGACCTCCAGGTAGGAGCGCGCCGGGTTCACGTACCCGCTCGACGCGGCGAGCGCGTTCCACTCTTCAAGCATCTCGACGATCGCGTTTTGAACGGACGAATTGGTCGTATTCTCGACCGCACGGTGGCCGTTTCGCAGCCCTGGAAGATCGATGGATATGTTCATTTTCCCGCGGGGGAGCGTGATAGGTACCGGCTGCCCCTCCATCAGGTTGCGGTCCGCGATGACCAGCGCCCCGGGGAAGATCACCCCCGCCGTGGGGCGCAGGATCGCGACGTCCGAGAGGTTCTTGCGCAGCGAGTGCCTCGTCTTGGTGGTGACGATCACCGCGTTGCCCGTGCTCTTGCGCTCCCTCACCGGCTGCGCCTCTGTGGCGCCGTCCTCCTGCACGCTCAGGAGCTGGCGTGGATCGTAGCTCAGGGAACGGACGTAGGCGTCGATGTCGCTCCGGGCGGCGGCCGACGACGGCTCGCTGCTCGCTTCCACGTCTGATTCCCCGCTCAGGGTGGTCTCGTCATCCTCGCCGGCCTCCGGATCGCCGGCGGCCACGCACGCGCTCCCCGTCAGGCCCATGTGGGCCATCAACACAACGAAACCGAGCTGCTTCATGGTTCCCTCCTGCCCTCGCGCGTGACCCTCGAGGGGCCACGGCGACGGCCGCGCGCCGGCGGCTGGCGCGGGTTTCTAGGACGAATGGTCTGTGAGGCGGAGCATTAATTGGATTTGGTGAATACATCATTGATAGTCGACGAGAACTTATCCCAATTCTTAAATCCGACGTTGGTAGCGCTGTCTCCGTCGACGTACTGGATGCTGGCACTAGTGACGAATGGCACTATGGATCGAAACTCCATGACGACCACCGGCTGATTTTTGTTGATCTTCATGAGATCGATAGGCTTGTCGATAATCTTGCTAAGGGTGCGCGGGTTTTGGTCTTCTTTTAACGCACGGGCAAATTTATGGGCTGGCCGATAGCAATCTCCATTTTGCTCGAGGCAAAGACGATGCAATCCATCGGGCGGATTGAGAAATGATTTTCGTATAAATTGCCTGTCGTTTTCGGGGAGCGCAGCCCAAATTTGGCTCAGTGGCGTCTTTGGAAGCATGCTGAACTCATTCTTGACGTGGGCCGCCCTCAGTGTCCCGGACTCGCGGTGTATATTGCGCCACGTGACCACGTTGATGCCCATCGCCATGAGCATCATGAACGCTTTTGAGTTGGAGTCCATCGACTCGTCGAGCTGAGATAGGATTTTAGGAGTTGCCTTGTACATGGTTGTGCCGGTTTTTCTCGCGTCAAGCATGCGAGCGTCGACAATTTTCTGCCGTTTGTCCCACAGATCCGCGAGCAGTACGCCCAGGTTAACCTGTGTCCACACTGCGGGTGATTCTTCAGATGCTTGCATTATTCTCTGGATGTCGTTCCTGGATGATAGCGATGATGTATCGATCCATGGTTTGAAGATCTCGATGTAACCCGTGGCCGCGCTGTTGTATTTGTTCGACTCTTTCTTGCGGCCACACCTGTCGAGGTCTCCGTTTGTGTCGTTCTTGTTCATGACGAAATTTAAGTCACCGGGTGCTTGGTTCTTGTTGAGGTAGCTGAGGACGTCGTCCCAGCTTGCGGCACACACATCTGTACCCTTCGGGCTCTTCCGCTCAGTGCAATTTTGCTGTACGCTCTTGATGAATCTGTCGACCGTCTTGAGCACCCGCTTCCAGTTGTCTCCCATCTCTTTGTTGACGGTGAACGGGGCGGTGACGATTTCGAATACCCGGCCCTCTGCGTTGCCATCATCCCACGTGATGCTCACGAGGGGATAACCGTTGAGCTCCTCGCCTTTGGTGCACATCACGACCTGAGGGGTAGCAGCTTCTGGATCTACGAACGTTCCACGATTGTCCTTGACAGTCACTTGTATCCGATTGGGCTCGAACTCCCACTCGATGCCAGCCGTGGGGACGGCAGAGAAGGCAGAACGAGCGCCTGCGCAGAGCACGCCGGCGGCGGCCAAGGCAGCGATCGTGGTCGGCCGGACCGCTCGGTGTTTGGGCGCGGAAATCGTGGTGGTCATCGCCATCTCCTCTCTGTCCATGTGCGCGGGCTGTCCGCGCGTGCAGCAGGCAACCGCGGGCAGGAGAGCTCGCCGTGCGCAATGAGCCCTCTCCGGTGTTCCCGGTCGATCGGTTCCCCCTCGCCTCATCATTGAATGAATCAGCTCGCTCAGCAAGCGATGGGGTCGAACGCCGCCGGCTCGACGGATCGACCTTGACGGGAATATCCAGGCGGCGCAGGTTCCTCCTGTCGATGCTCTCCAGCGACACATCGACCGCATGGATCTCGAGGAACGTGGAGGGGATCGGCGAAACCCCCGAGCTTCCGTCAGGGCGCCGCAGATGGCGTCGAGGCTCTGGAGCGGGGAGGATCGGTGCTGGTGGACATGCAGTCGCACTGCGGCGTGCGTTGGCTAAAGGAGTGTGGACCATGAAGATCTCATCCGGGTGTTCTCGAATCCTCCAGGCCGTCGTGATGGCGAGCGCTCTTCCATCTCTCGCGTTCGCAGGAAACAGCGCCTACTACAACTGGTACTTCGAGGGGACGCCGCGCGGGCCAGAGCAGGGCACCCACGGCACGGGCATGGGCCATTGCCCGCCGTCGTCGGTCGTCAACGGCGTCCAGTATTTCGATGGAGGAGACTCCGATTGGATGGACGGCATCGGTGTGTCCTGCATCAACTTGCACACTCGCCAGGAGACCTACCATAACTGGTACACCGGCGGCGTACTCGGCAGCGAGCAAGGCACGCATCTGAGTGGCGGCGGCAAGTGCCCCGCGGGGCACGTCGTCAACGGCGTCCAGTACTTCGGAGGCGGCGACTCGGACTGGGTCGACGGCATCGGGCTATCCTGCTTGCGCCTGAGCGACGGGGAAGTCCACAGCGTCAACTGGTACACGGGGCGGGAACCTCGGGGCAGCGAGCAAGGCACCCAAGGCTCCGGGATGGGGATGTGCCCGCCGGGCATGGTGGTCACCGGAATCCAGTACTTCGAGGGCGGTTACTCGGACTGGGTCGACGGCCTCGGCGTCGTCTGCTCCGACGCACCCGATTCACCAGCGTCACCCTACGGCGACGGCGGTCTGCCGCGCTGACGGCGGCGATGCGCAGGAAGGCCACGACCGACCGGCCACACCGGCGGATCGGATCACCTGCCGCGCGCGGCTGCTCGACTGGAGAGCAGCTCGCGCGGCCGCGTGCTCGGGCCCGGAGCGTGGGGCTCGCGCGCCGTGCCGAGCGACAGGGCCGCGAGCGGCGTCAAGAGCAGCTGGGCAGCTGCTTTATCGCTAGCTTGAACCAGCCGGAGGGGGAGCTCAGGTACTCGTCGAGGCCCTCTCCGTTCCATGCGGAGCGCTTGGCCTCGTCGTACTGCTCCCTCATCCAGTCGGGCATGACGTACCCGAGCGCACCGCGGTCCCGCGGCGGCGCTGGCCGGAAGTAGTGACCTGCGATGGCCGCCGGAGAAACCACGACCTCGTGCAGCTCGTCGTCCTGTGTGGTCGCGGCGTCGAGGTTCGCCTGGATGGCGCTCGCGAGCGCCGTGACCTCTTCCACGCGCACGTACTGCACCGCATACAGATCGCCGGTCTCCTGAGAATACACGGTGATCGTCGATCGCGACAGCACACCTCGGTAGGCGCGCACGTCGATCCCCGTCTGCTCCTTGAACTCGCGGATCGCACACTTGGGCGCGTCGCCTTCTTCCGGATCTGCGAGGCCGCCCGGAATCACGTACTGTCCAGCGTTGAGCAGCGCGGTGGGCCTCGACAGCGTCGTCCCGCCGTTCCTCTTCATGATGATGTTTTTTCGGGCGAGGAGGACGTCGGCGCCGACCTCGGAGTCGCAGTCATAGGCCAGCACATAGCAGGCCTTCAGGCCATCCGCGAAGGCGGCGGACGTGGAGAACCCGAGCTGTATAGTCAACGCACAAACGGTCGCGATCGCGCGACGGGAGTACCTCGGTGCGGCCATGACATCGGCTCCTTTCGCTCATGCAGGCGACCACCCCTCGACGTCGGAGATCGGGGAGCCCGAAGACTCAGGGGGCCATGGCAGCATGAACGAGTACTTCTTTGGTAGAGCGGAGCGGCCAGTCAATGGATGGCCGAACGGACCCCCGCTGGCCCTAATTCCACGATAGGGCGTCGCATGTTTGGCAGGGACGGGACACTAATCCAGGCTTCCGCCGGGAGAGCGCGGGCGACCCTCGGAGCGGCGGGAGGGGAGCCGGCCGCGGCGGAAGAGCGGCCGCCGGAGGTGCGGCGCCCCCAGCGCGAGCGCAGCCCCGCACGCGAGCGCGAGCCCCTGCAGGTAAAACCGCGGCAGCGCCACCACCGCCTCCAGGTGGTGCCGGCCGGGCCCGACGCGCACCGCGAAAAATCCCGGGGCGACGCGCCTCGTGGCCAGCTCGACGCCGCCGTCGCGCACGCGCCAGCCGCTGTACGCCGTGGCGCGGAAGACCACGTCGACCGGAGCCTCGGCGTCGACGATCGCCTCGTACGCGCCCGGCTCGCGCGGCACCTCGCGCACGCTCGAGCGGGCCGCGTCGCAGCCGTCGTCGGCCACGGCCACGCGCTCGAGCGGGCCGCGGGTGGCCTCCAGCGCCACGAGCTCGCCGGGCGTGTCGAGCACCGTGCGCGGCTGCTCCAGGTGCTCGAAGAGCGCCGCGAGCAGATCGGCCTCCCGGCCGCGCCATACCTCGCGCACGCACCCGAGCCCCACGTAGTCCGTGCCGCCCACCCGCCGAGACAGCTCGACCTCGCCGCGCCTGTCCACGAGCGCCCATGCCTCGGGCGGCCCCGGCCGTTGCGTGGTCAGGTGGATGAGCGTGCGGATGCCGAGCGCCTCCGCGCGCGCGGCGCTCCCGGGGCGCTCGGGCGCCACCTTGAGGAAGGCAGCGGCGTGAACGCCCACATGCGAGCCCGCGCCGGTCGAGACGGCCATCGGGACCGCGCGGCGGAGATCGGCCGCGTGCATCATGGAGCAGGTCGCGAACTCGTCCTCGACGGCGTAGCTCGCGCGGCCGTGCGGCGCCTCGGCGAGCCAGCGGGCGATGAGATCGGGGTCGAAGCCCTCGGCGGGCGGCGGGCAGCTGCGCGACGCGACGAGCGCGGCCTGTTTCTCTGCAAGGACGTGGAGATCGGCCGCGCGGGCGGGGATCTCGAGGGCCGCGACAAGCGCGAGCGCGGCCGGCAGGAACCCCGCGAGCGCGGCTGGCAGGAGCCCGGCGAGCGCGGGGCGCGAGCGGCGCGCGCCCCGCGCTGCCAGCGCGGCGCCGATGCGCGCGAGCGCCGCGGCGGCGAGATCGAGCGCGCTGAGGATGGCCGCGGCCGCGACGAGCGGCAGGAGGGCGAGGGCGCGCATCGGCTGGAACAGCGAGAGCAGTGCGCGGCCCAGCGGGCCTGCGCCGACGATCCAGCCGCCGCTCATCGAGAGGAGCAGCACGAGCGCCGACGCCGCGAGCACGGCCCGCGACGCCGGGGCGCGGAGGCGCGTCGCGTGCAAAGTGTGCAGGAGACAGGCAGCGATCCACGCGGAGCCGATCACCGGCGCGTGCTCGTAGTCGAGCAGGTCGCCATCGAGCATCCACGGCAGCACGCGCTCGGGCCCGAAGCCGATGTGCCGCCAGCCGAGGCCGGCAGGCCAGCCGAAGGGCGCGGCCATCGACGCGATGCCGGGGCCGTAGAGCGCGACAGCGACCAGGCCGCCGCCGGCGAGCGAGCGGAGCACGCGCGCGCACAGGCGGCGATCCCACGCGGCGATCGCGGCCGCGCCCAGGACGGCGGCGCTCACCGTGAAGACCTGCGGGTGCGTCGCCGCGCAGGCGGCGGCGAGCGCCGGCCCGAGCTCGAAGCGGGCGGGGCGGATCACCGCGGCGGCCCAGGCGATGACGAGGGGGATGACCAGGATCTGCGAGAGCAGCCCGAGGAGGAAGAACGACGGCCACCCGCCGGCGAACTGCACGTACGGCGCGACCCACGCGAGCGCCACCGCGCCGGCGGCGGCCGCCGCGGGCCGCGCGCCGACCGCGCGGGCCGCCGCGAGGACGACCAGCGGGGCCCCGACGAACGCGGCGAAGCCGAGCCCCTTCACCGCGACCACCGGCGCGACGCCGAGTCGGATCAGCGCCGCCACGAGCAGCCAGCCGATCGGCGGGTAGTGCAGCGCGATCGGGAAGCCGCCGTTGTTCGTGGCGATCCACCCGTGCGGCAGGCCGCTCGTCGCGATGTCGTAGGCGATGGCGAGGTGCGAGATCGTGTCCTTCGACAGCGCGGCGCCGGGCCCGGCGAGCGCGGGCGCGTCGCGCAGCGCGGGCAGGAGCGCGGCCGCCACCGCCGCGGCGGCGGCGAGCCAGGCCAGGCGCGGCGCGGGCCCGGGCGCGACGGGTACGGCCGGCGCGGACGCGACGGATACGGCCGGCCCGGGCGCGGGCGCGGCGGGTCCGGCGGCCGCGCCGGCGCGGAGCTCGGCCAGCCGGAGGACAAGCACGCCGAGCGCGAGCAGGAGGTAGAGCATCAACGGAGCTCCCCGGCGCCCAGGTCAACCCGGGGCGCGCCGCCAGGTGCCGAGGAGCGACCAGCCTGTGAGCGTGCGCCGCACCGACACGAGCCGCATCCGCTCCCCGACGTCGAGCGCCGCGAGGCTGTGCTCGTCGAACTTGCTCGGGTGGATGTGCTTGCGCGAGAAGCCGTCGCGGCGCGCGATCCACTCGAGCACCGTGGCCTCGAGGAGCGGCAGCGTGGACAGCCGGCCGTAGTTCGGGGTCGTCAGCAGCAGCGCGCCGCCCGGCGCGAGGCGCGCCGAGAGCCCGCGCGCCCAGCGCGACGGATCGAGGGTGTGCTCGACGACCTCCTTCGCGAGCACGACGTCGAACGGGCCGTCGAACCCTCGGCCCGTCGGGAGCTCGTACGGCCCCGGACAGACGGCGAAGCGCTCTGCGCGCCCCGGGTAGAGGCGCCGGCACGCCTCGATGGCGCGCGCGTCGAGATCGCACCCATAGAGCTCGGTCGTGGGCGGCGCGCCGGGGATCTCCCCTTCGAGGCCGCAGCCGACGAGGAGCACGCGCGGGCTCGGGCCGCGCGCGGCGATGGCGCGGGCGAGGGGGCGGGTGAGCGCGCCGTGGTAGAGCGACCACGGGAACCGCTCGCGGCGGCGGTGGTTCGAGAAGTAGTCGCCGGGCGTCGCCGCCGGGTCAGCCATCGGGCCCTGCCTGCGCCACGAGCAGGTACTCGGCGGCCGCGTCGCCGCCCGGGGCGAGGCGCCCGAGCGCGTTGACCACGGTGCGCGCCAGGTCAACGGTGAGCGGGCGGAGCGCTGGCATCGCGACCCAGCGGCCGGTGAGCTTGCGCATCACGTAGCCGAGCAAGCTCGGGTACAGCATGAAGTCGAACGCCCACGAGGTCGGCCGGCCCGCGATCGGGCGCGTCTCCACGAGGTCGAAGCCCGCGCGCGCGAGGTGATCGCGCCAGCCCGCCTCGTCGTAGAGGTGGACGTGCGAGAAGACCCGATCGAGCGCGTCGCCGTACGCTCGCGAGAGGCCGACCAGGCCCACGGAGCGGAGCGCCTCGGGCAGGGCGAGCTGGTACGTCCAGTCGGGCGTGGGCACGATGAGCACGAACCGCGCCCCGGGCTTGAGCGCGCGCCGGATGTTCACGAGGGCCCCGTGGAGATCGGGCACGTGCTCGAGGCTGCAGTTGGCGATGGCGCTGCCGAAGAACCCCTCGGGCAGGTGGACGTTGACGATGTTGCCGCAGATGAGCGTGCGGTACGACGCCGTCCGCTGCGCGCGCTGCACCTCGGTCGGGTTGATGTCGATGCCCCAGGCCTGCTTGTCCGGGTAGGCCAGGCGCGCGAACAGGCCATCGCCGCAGCCGACGTCGAGCAGCGGCTCCGGCAGATCGAGCTCGCGCACGGCGCGCAGCCGCACGCACTCGCGGATGGCGAGCGCCGCCGGCGCGAAGGCGTAGTAGGCGGAGAAGTCGTCGGCGTCGAGCGGCCACTCTCGGTCCATGGGAGCGCTCATCACCCGTGGAGGCGCAAGGAGCGCCGGTACGCGCGGACCGCTCCGGTCGGGTGTGGCTCATCCGGGGATTCGACGATGGCCGTGAGCGCTCCGAGATCGCGGTGCGGCAGTGGCATGCGCCGCATCCTAACATCGGAGCGGCGCTCCCCGGGTACGGCCTAAATTCGCCGACACGGGGTCAGAAGCTCGCCGCGACCGAACCCGCCACGGGCTTCGGCGAGAGGTTCCAGTAAAGCAACGGCATGGCCTCGGCCGCCCGTTACATTGGAGGGGACGTCGCGGAGCCTACGCTCGGACACGCCTTCATCGAGGCGGACTGCGGCGCGCCGCGTGGGCGCGGCTCGACGTGTCGGCTCCGGAGGCTACGAGCGGAAGACGCGGCGATTCGCGAGGTCCGCCGGCTGCGATCGCAGTGCGTGAGCAGATCGTTGATGGCACTTGGTGTGTCGAAAGGAGAATGTAGTGGGTCGAGCGCGCGTAAGTGGTTTGCGATGCCGCCGCGCGGGCGAAACTGCGTTTTTTTTTCTTCATCACGTCCGCACGGAGTGCCAGTTTGCTTCCGCCATACGAAACCGATTCGATCGGCTGGCGAAGGATATCGCTCAAGAGGGGATGACACCGATCGCTCGGTCCTCTGCTACGCTTCCGAGCGGAGGTCGCCCAGCGCGGGCCAGCGACACCGGAAGAAGAGGAGTTCGTGATGACCACGCAGGAACTCGTCGAGCAATACATCGAGCAGGGACGCACGCTGGGGATGGCGCAGGCGACGATCGAGCTCTACGAAGCTCGGTTCGGCCCCCCGCCGCCATCGCTACGGTTGGCCGTGGAGGCGATGCGCGACTTGTCGACGCTCCGAGCGTGGCTCCTCCTCGCCGGCACCGGGACGCGCGAGGAAGTGCACCAGGCCCTCGCAGCCGGTCCCCCCGAGCGCTCGTCCTGACCCCCGCCGCCAGCTCATCCCGCCAGCCGCCCGGCGACGCGCCGCCGGCGCCGGCCTGACCGGAGCGCCGCCCGCACGACCCACGGCGGCCTCGGGTCATGGGTCGAAGCGCCTTGACGACGCGTTGCGCCGGGTGTTACCGAACGTAACGCGAGCGCATCGAAGCGTTACCGAACGTAACGTCACCTGGCCGGACGACGCGACCCGGGCGTTCTCCAGGCGATGAACCGAGTAGTATATCGAGTCCTCGTGTGACACACTGGACGGCGCGTGTGAGGGGCATGGCATCGGCCCGCGCTCTCCCGCGCGCCTCCGGGTATCGACGGCGGGCAGCGCAGCCATCCAGATGGGCTCTTCGATGGATCCGGGCTCGATCCAGGCGACGCTGCGCGCACGAGCGAACCGGCGCGCTCTCGGCTGAAGTCAAGGAAATTCGAAAGTTCGAATGCGCTGAAGGAGCTGCTGGTCGGGGGCGGTGCGCCGAGGAGCAATTCGAACGATCGCGAACACAGCAATCTTTCGAGCGTCGAGGACCATGCGAAGAATACTTTGTGCTCTTCTGTTTTTGGCTGTCACCGGCTGCGGCGATGACACGGACACCACGACATCGAGCAGCACGTCCAGCTCGACGTCCAGCTCGAGCAGCGCGGCGAGCTCCGGCGGGGGTGATGCCTCTGGCGGCGGCGGCGCTGGCGGCGGCGACACCGGAGGGGGCGGCGCTGGCGACACCGGCGGCGGCGGGGCCACGGGCGGCGGTGGCGAGGGCGGCGGTGGTGGCGCCGGCGGCGCGGCGGAGGCGCACTGGGTCGGGACGTGGACGACCGGTCCGCAGCTGACCGAGACCAACAACAACCCGCCCGAGCCGGGCCTGACCAACAACACGCTGCGCCAGGTGATCTACACCTCGATCGGCGGCAGCTCCGTGCGGCTCCTGCTCTCGAACGAGTTCGGCGACGGGCCGGTGACCATGGAGTCGGTCCACATCGCGGAGTCGACGACCGCTGACGGCATCACGGTGGCCACCGATCAGGCCCTGAAGTTTGCGGGCGCTGATGCGGTGACCATCCCGGTGGGCAAGACCGTCTTCTCCGATCCGATCGAGTACACCATCAAGCCCAACACCAAGATGGCGGTGACCATCAAGTTCGGCGCCGTGCCGGCCGGGATCACCGGGCACCCGGGCGCGCGGACCAACTCGTATATCCAGACCGGCAACGGGGTCTCGGCGGCGAACCTGACCTCCCCTGTGTCCACCGCTCACTGGTACTACATCACGGGCCTCGACGTTGATGCGGCCCCCGAGGCGGCGGCGGTCGTCATCCTGGGTGACTCGATCACCGATGGCCGCGGCTCGGACACGGACATGAACACCCGCTGGCCGGACTTCCTGTCTCGCCGCCTGCGGTCCAATCAGGGGACCCAGCAGGTCGCCGTGCTGAACCTCGGCATCGGCGGGGGCACCGTGCTCGCCGGCGGGCTCGGGCCGACAGCCAAGGCCCGCTTCCAGCGTGACGTCCTGGACCAGCGCGGCGCGAAGTGGCTGATCACGTTCATCGGCGTGAACGACATCGGCAACGACTCCACTGCGAACGTCGGGGCTGATCTGATCGCGGCCTATGGTGACTTCATCACCAAGGCGAAAGAGAAAGGGATGCTCGTTTACGGAGCGCCCATCACGCCGTTCGGTGGCAACGGGTACTACTCCGCCGCGCACGAGGCCACCCGCCAGACGGTCAACACCTGGATCCGCACGAGCGGCAAGTTCGACAAGGTCATCGATTTCGAGCCGGCGGTCGTCGACCCCCAGGATGCTACCAAGCTGAAGGCTGACCTTGACTTCCAGGATGACGGGCTGCACTTCAACCCGACCGGCCTGGAGGCGCTGGCGAACGCCGTCGACCTCTTGCTGTTCGTCCCCCAGCCCAAGTAACGCGGAGGCCGCTTGTGGGGGGCGCCCGATCGGGCGCGCGGAGCTTCGAGCGTCCGCGCGCCCGGCGAAGACCACCCGCTCCCCCCGCGGAGAAAGCGCCTCGGTCCTCGTAGGGCGCTATGACCGGTAACCCAGACAACTGAGCTGCTAGCGTTGACGCGTTGCGCCATGCGTCCTCGCGTATTCAGCCGCAACGGTCCTGAGTAGCCTTGTCCCATGCGCGGAGGAGACGACGCGGAGGCCAGCGCGACGGATTGCGCGCCCGTGCTCGTGGCGGCGGGCGCGCTCGGGGCGAGGCGCGGGCTCGAGGTGGCGTCGTGAGCCGGATCCTGCTGGTCGAGGACGAGGTCGTCATCCGGACAGAGCTCCGGCGGCTGCTCGTCCGTCATGGGCACGACGTCATCGAGGCGGGATCGGTCGAGGATGCCTCGGCGGATCACGATCTGCGCGCGTTCGATCTGGTGCTGGCCGACGTGCGGCTGCCGGGCGCGCCGGGCACCGCGCTCGTCGGGCAGTGCGGCGGCGCGCCGGTCGTGCTCATGACGAGCTACGCCACGGTGAAGGCGGCCGTGGACGCCGTGAAGCGCGGCGCTGCGGATTACCTGTCGAAGCCGTTCGATCATGCCGAGCTGGTCGCCCTCGTCGAGCACCATCTCCCCGGCGCGCGGCCTGCGCGGAGCGCGCTCCCCGACGTCGCGCCGCGCGCCTCGGTGCCCCCGCCGTCCGCGCCGCCTGCGCCGCCTACCTCTGAGGACGACGAGCTCGAGGGCATGGTCGGCGGCTCTGCGGCCATGCGGGAGGTGTTCGCGCGGGTGCGCAAGGTCGCGCCGAGCGAGGCGACGCTGCTCGTCCTCGGCGAGAGCGGCACGGGCAAGGAGACGCTCGCCCGCGCCGTGCACCGGCTGAGCTCGCGCCGGCAGCTGGCGTTCGTTCCAGTCCACTGCGCGGCCATCCCCGAGGGGCAGATCGAGGGGGAGCTCTTCGGATACGAGCGCGGCGCCATCCCCGGCGCGATCTCGGCGCGCGCGGGGCTCTGCGAGGCCGCGGAGGGCGGGACGCTGCTGCTCGACGAGATCGCCGAGCTGCCGCCGAAGGTCCAGGCGCGGCTCCTCCGCTTCCTCCAGACGGGTGAGGTGCGGCGCGTGGGCGCGACCCGGGCCCGGCGGGTCGACGTGCGCCTCATCGCGGCGACGCGCCGAGATCTCGTGGCGATGGTGCGCGACGGGTCGTTCATGAGCGACCTTTACTTCCGGCTGCGGGTCCTCGAGATCCGCCTCCCGCCGCTGCGCGAGCGGCCGGGCGATGCGGTGCGCCTCGCGGAGTCGCTGCTGAGGCGGCGCGCGTGGGCGATGGGCCGCGCGCCGCTCACGCTGACGCCGGAGGCGCGCGCCGCCATCGCGGCGGCCCCCTGGCCCGGCAACATCCGGGAGCTGGAGAACGCCGTTCATCGCGCGATGGTGCTCGCCGATGCGAGCGAGATCGGGATGGAGCTGCTCGGGCTCGACGCGCCCCCTCAACCGCCTTCGCCTTCGCCTGCGCCTGCCGCGGACGCGCACGAGGGAGAGCCCCCGTCCGACTCTCTCGAGGGCTATTTCCGCCGCTTCGTCCTCGAGCACCAGCACGAGCTGACGGAGACCGAGATCGCCCGCCGGCTCGGCATCAGCCGCAAGGCGCTGTGGGAGCGGCGGCAGCGGCTCGGGATCCCCCGGCCGCGCTCCTGAGTCTCCGTCGACGGCGGCGCGCGCCGGTCCATTTCAGTTGACCGGCGCCATGTGAGCGTTCACAATTGGCTCCAGAGCGCTCGATGGCGTCGTGCGCGGACCACCCACGGCGCTGGGCGCTTCGTCGTGCGCCCGGCGGACGTCGCCGAGAATCTCGGATTGTACCGCCAAGGCGCCAAGGCGCGGAGGCGCAAAAAGGCGGAGAGAGAATGACCAAGAACGTCTGGTCATCAACTTCGGCGAAATGAAGGTGAGGCAAGGTACCCATCATGTGATCGTGTGATCAACCGATTGCAGGAATAGAATAAACTCAATCTCTGGATTTTTTGCGCCTTTGCGCCTTTGCGCCTTTGCGTTGAATTCTCCGGTCTCCCGCTGCACGTCGACACGTCCACGCACCGCCTGTGCGACCACGGTCCGCGAGCAGGCGACGTGTCCCACGGATGCCCTCGATGCAGCGCTCAGAAGTGCGATGGGGGAGGGCGCCCCGCGGCTGCCCGCAAGTTGTTCCATCCTTGCTCGGCCTGTGTGCCCACAGAGCCCGCGGGGAAACGATTCCCTTTCTCTGCCAGCCGCGTGCTGAGCGCTCTCGCCGATACCTCTTATCAGGAGATCACCATGTACTTCCCTTCCCAACCTGCCGACATCGGTTCTCTCTCCCGACGTGTAGGCGGTACGGTATCTGCGGCCTGTCTCCTCGCTCTCCTTGCAGGTTGTAGCGGGGAGTCGCAGGTGGGCGACGGCGATGGCGGTGGCGGCGTCACGGGCGCGACGACCGGCCCTGGAACGGGCGTTTCGAGCAACAGCGGCTCGGGTGGGAGCGACGGGCAAACGACCAGCGGCGGTTCGACGAGCGCCAGCGGAAGCTCGGCCGCGTCCGGAGGCGGTGACCCCGGCGCCGGCGCCGGCGGCGGCGGTGGTGACGGCGGCTCGGGCGGCGGCGCCCCCGCTGTCTGCCCCGAGACCTACTCCAATCCTCTCCTCTGGCAAGACCTCCCCGATCTGGAGGTCATTCGCGTCGACGATGCCTACTACTATACGGCGTCCACGTTCCATCATTCGCCTGGAGCGCCCCTGCTTCGCTCCTACGATCTGGTCCACTGGGAATACGTCTCCCACTCCGTTCCCCTGCTCGACGTCGACCCGTCGTACGACCTGGGCCGGGATAGATCCTATGTGAACGGCATCTGGGCGTCCACGCTCCAGTACCGGGAGAGCAACAAGACCTTCTACTGGATGGGCTGCATGCACAACAAGGGCGGCGGCTGGGTCTTCACCGCCAAGTCCCCCGAAGGTCCATGGGAGAAGCACAAGGGCGGCTGCTACTACGACATGGGGTTGTTGATCGACGACGACGACACCATGTACGTGGCTTATGGAAACAACACGATCAGCGTGGCCCAGCTGAGCGCAGACGGCTTCAGCCAGGTCAAGAATCAGGTCGTGTTCCAGACGCCGGGCGACCTCTCCGGACCGCTGGAGGGTTCTCGCATCATCAAGAAGGACGGGAACTACTACATCTTCACCACGCAGTACGCGAACGGTGAGTATGTGCTCCGCTCGACGAAGGGGCCCTTCGGCCCCTACGAGCTGCGGCCCTTCGCGGTCAAGCTGCCCTACGCCGGCGCTCCGGGCTCCGGCGGGGCCCCGCACCAGGGCGGCGTCGTCCAGACGCAAAACGGCGACTGGTACTACCTCGGCTTCAACGACTCGTACCCGGCTGGCCGCATCCCGGTGATGGCCCCGATGACCTGGACCGACGGATGGCCCTCGCTCACCCTGGTGGACGGCAAATGGGGAGGTACGTACCCCTTCCCGAACCTGCCTTGCGGGTCGAATCGAGTGAAGCCGCCTGCGACCAAGGACACCTTCGCGGAGGCGACCCTGCGCCCCGAGTGGGAGTGGAACCACAACCCCGACAGCACCAAATGGTCCTCAGGGGCTGGGCTGATCCTGCAGACGGCGACGGTGACCGACGATCTGTACGCCGCTCGAAACACGCTGACGCGCCGTATCGAAGGACCCGTCTCGATCGCGACGATCGAGCTCGACCATAGCAAGATGCAGAACGGCGACGTCGCCGGCCTGGCCGCCCTGCGCGACGTGTCGGCGTGGATCGGGGTGAAGAAGGCCGGCGGGGCAGCGCGCGTCGTGATGACCAACGGCGTCAACATGAACACCTCCTGGTCCACGACGAGCAAGGGCACCGAGGTGGCCGGCGCCGACGTGTCCGGCGGCAAGATCTGGCTGCGCGTGGAGGCCAACGTCCGCACGGATAACGGCGGCGCGCAAGCGCGTTTCTCCTACAGCACGGATGGCGCCCGATTCACCAACCTGGGCAACACGCTCAGCATGAACAAGAACTGGCAGTACTTCCTCGGGTATCGGTTCGGCATCTTCAACTACGCCACGCAGTCGCTGGGCGGCTCCGTGAACGTCGCGTCCTTCGAGGTCACCAGGCCGTAAGATGCGAGCCGACCGCCTGCATGGTCATCGGCGTGGCCGAGAGCGACAGCCCCACGGGCCCGCTCGAGGACGCGCTGAGGCGCTCGCCGGCTCGCGCACCGTACGTGGTGGCGTCGAGCCGGCGGCGTTCATCGATGACGATGGAGAGGTGTGCCTTGACGGGGGGTTGCCCCCCACGGGCCGCTCCTGCGCAGGGGCGAGCGGGCCGCGGGTGAGGCGGAGCGGGGCGAGCCTACTTCTTCGTCGGCGCGGGCGCGCCGCTCTGGATCCACTGGCGGAGCGTCGCAAGCTCAGCGCTCGTCAGGCTCGGCTTGCCGTCCGCGGCCTGCGGCATGACGCCCGTCTGGCAGGTGCCGCCGCCGGAAGGCCTGCATCCGGCGTTCCCGGCCGTTCCTGCGACCTTGAGGTAGAGCCAGCTCTGGTCCGGATTTCCCGGGACCACGAGCTTGAACTGCCCACCGCCCTTGGCGGTCTTGTTGACGAGGCCCGCGACGATGTCCGTCGAGCTGATGTCGCCGCCGAGCGACAGACCTGCTTGCGGAGCGGTCCCCGGCGCAGCGTGGCAACCGCTGCACTTGTGGATCGCGCTCTCGAAGATCGGACGGACGCTCTCGTGGAACACGCCGGCCTCCTCGGGCAGGGGATCTACCGGCTCATCCGGCTTCAGGTCGGGATTGATGACCTGAGCGATCGCGTCCATCTCGTAGCACTGGGCGGCTACCGCGTCCTTCAGCTTCTGGTCGGTGGGCGACATGCCCTTGGCGACACGGTACTTCTCCCACACGTTGTCGATCCAGCCGTGCAGCTTCCAGAACATGTAGTTGTCGATGTTCGTGAACTGGTTGCCGAGGCCGTGGTCGGTGTTCTGGGAGCGCACCCACTTGAAGTGGAGATCCCCGTGCAGGCCGCTGGCCTGCTGGCTGCTGCCGGGGATGGCCTGGCCGGCGAAACACTGGAGCCACATGCCGAACGCGCCCTCGTCCGGGAAGCGGCTCAGGTTCTCCGGCTTGTCGATCTCGTCGCCGATCTTCGCGTTGGCGAGCGTCGTGGCGCTCCAGGGCCTGAAGTCCGATCTCCACTGCTGGGGCAGCTCCTCCGCCGTCGTGGGGAACTTCTTGAAGCCCTCGAACTGCTCCGAGTGCTTCGGCCAGAGCTGCTTCAGCGACTGGATCATGTGCCGATGCATGGCGAGGAACTGGTAGCCGTCGCCCGTGGTCTTGCACTCCTGGTCCGACGGAACCGGGACCGCCGACCTGCAGATATTGACCCTGCTCATGCCCATGCCGCCGTTGCAGCGCCGGATGCTGTGCCACTCGAAGTGGGCGGCTTGCCATTCGTTCTCCTGCATCCAGGAGATGACTTCCGGCTGAACGGTGAGATCGATCTGGTTGTTCTTGACGAACTCCGCCGACCCATCCTTCATCGTCGCGTCGCTGGGATGGGGATCGTAACCATCCACGCAATGATCCTTCGGGTGTGTCTCGCCCGTCCCGCTCGATCCGCCGGTGCCGCCGGCGGGATCTCCGGTGGACGAGGAGGAGCCCGTGGTCGCGGCGGAGGTGGAGGGGTCGCCGGCGCCGGCGCCGCTGGTGCTCGGGCCGGCGCTGGTGCCGGCGCCGGCGCCGGTGCCGGTCAACGAGGAGGTCGTGGTGGAGGTGGACACGCCGCCGCCTGCTCCACCGTTGCCCCCGGCGTCGGGATCTTCGCCGCTACAGGCTCCCAGCAGCAAGGCCGTAACGCACGTGAGGAAACCGAATGTGCGTTGGGACATCTTGCCCAATGACACGGTGGACGGACCTTCCTGATCGTTGATTCGCATGGTGCTCCTCGTTACCGCTGGATGCCGGACCGCTGGGTGCCGGGTGCATGCTTCCGCGCAGCCGCTGAGCCAGACGCCAGATGGAGCATCGGCCAACCGCACGTGCCATTTGCGTAGCACGAGGCTTCCGAGCAGAGAAGCGGGTGTAAATTTGCTGCAAAACGATCATCGCCGTCTTGGGATGAGCCGCTGGGAAGGGGAAAGTAAAGAGGTTTTAGTATGTCAAGGGTGAATCGCCGCTCACCCTGATTGAAGGGGTGTTGCGCCATCCGGCTCCCGCCTGGAAAAGTAAAGCCGTATCGATGGTTGATCGCGTTCAGTGAGACCATAAATTGCCCGCTTCGGCCCGACCATGCCGCTGACCTGGGAGGCCAAGGGGGCACCCTGGGAAGCCGCTCCGCGGGCCGGCCATTCTGGACCCGGCGAGCGGCCTCATCCGAAGCGTACCTGGGGCGGCCGCGCCTTTGATAGCCTGGCCAAGCGGGGCGCTGCTGCTTACCGGCGCTTCGGGGGAGCACGGGACCATGAACGAGAGCCATGTGAATGGTGGTGTTGCAGCGGGCATGAGGGGCCACACGCTGAGTTCCAGTCCATCGGGGTCGACGTCACCGAGCGCCGGCAGGCGGAGGACGAGGCAAGGCGCCTCAACCGCGAGCTCGAGCAGCTGGTTCGTGAGCTATCGACGCTCCAAACGCTGAAGGGGGGTATCGCGTTCGCGCTGCGGCGCGAACACCGCGGCTCTCGAGCGCCGGCGCCTCGAGTGGGCAGCTCGATAAGCGCTCGGCGATCGTCACGGCGCCTGTGGGGCGGCCCGCGGGCGCATCTCCTGCTTCGTTGACCCTCTCGCGCGGCGCGATCTACCTTGCGAGCGCCCCCATGAAGATCCACGTCGTCCGCCAGGGCGAGCACCCGTCCGCCATGGCGCGTCGCTGCTGAGCGAGGCGATGCTTCCGGCGGACGAGGTCATCAAGAAGCTGGTGCACGTGCTCGCGCCGTACCTCGGCGAGAACATGGCGCGCGCGGCCGTGCGCAGCCAGGCGGACAAGCTGGGGTTCAAGCACGGGCGCCTGTCCCCGGCCGACGTGGAGCGCTTGCTGGCCGCGGTCGCGCCGGGGCTCGGCGTGTTCGTCGGGCGCGACAAGGCCCAGCGGATCCTCGACGAGGCGCGCGCCGCGATCGGCGCGCAGGGAGGAGCTCGATGACGCGAGTCCCCGTTCGCCGTGTGGCGCCGGTGGTGGTGACGATCGTGTGTGCGGTGTACGTCCCGCGCCTCCTGCCACCGACCGCCGAGCTCTCGGAGCGGCTCCTCCCAACGTCGGTCGTCGACACCGTGGGTCCGCTGGTGCGGCTCGCGTGCCTCGCGGTCGCCGCCGTGTTCGGCCTGCGCAGCGCCGCGCGCCTCGAGCGCGACAACCCGGCGCGCGGCCCGTGGTTCCTGCTCGGCGGGTGGCTCGCGCTCTTCACCCTGGGCCAGGTCGGGCTCGTGTACTACCCGCTCATCGCGCGCGCGCCCACGCCGCTGCCGTCGATCGCGGACGCGGCGTTCCTCCTCGGATATGCGCTGCTGATCGCCGCGTCGGTGCGCTTCGTCTTCGTGTACCGCGCGTCCGGCTTCCCTGTCGGCAGCGCGCGCGAGCACCTCGGCATCGCCGCGGGCGCGGCGGCGGCGATGGCGATCGTCGGTTATCCCGTGCTCGCCCCGATCGCGCGCGCGCCGGTGCCGCTCGGCGAGCGGCTCATCAACATCGCCTATCCCATCCTCGATCTGATCGCGCTCGTCCCCGCGCTCGTGATGCTGCGGATCACGCGCGCCTTCCGCGGCGGCAAGGTGTGGGCGATCTGGGGATCGCTGCTCGCGGGCTGCGCGCTCATGGCCGTGGGAGACATCCTGTTCGCGTTCTTCTCCTCGGCGAACGTGACCGCGTTCGGGCCTGGCGTGGACATGATGTTGCTTCTCGGGTACTTCGCTGCGGCGTGCGGGACGATGCTGCAATACGAGACGATCACCGACTGACGACGGTGGTGCGGTACCTGCCGCAGTCCGCCCCGGCAGCGCGCGATGTCACGGCCAGGGTGTGACATGTCACGCTCTCGGCCGTGACATGTCACGGCGGCTCGCCCGGCGCAGAGGTCGAGCCGTCGGCCCGGCGCGCGCCGTGGTTCGCCCATTTCGGCCGGATTTGCCGCGTCGGTGCGCTTGCGCTGCGCCCATGGACGTCACGCCGGGAGGGCGCCCCAGGCGGCATACGCGTTGCTTGATCGCTCGCTGGCTCGCAACACCCGTCCACGGGCGCGCGGCACCGCCGCGCCATCACACGGAGCGGAGCGCCATGATGTCTGCGCCGATACCGATGACGACAATGAATCTCCTCACGAGATCCCTCTCTGTTGAAGAGCGGATCGAGGAGGCGGTGCTCTGCGCCAACGTGCCGAGCCCGCTGTCTTCGGTCGCGTTTCTCATCGCTGTGCGCTTCGATCAGGGGGGGCGAGATGAGACGTGACCTTCCTCGGAACCTCGACAAGGACGCCGGCGCCAGAAGGCCCGCCGTGGTTGCGTCGAGCGCCGCGCAGGCCTACCGGAGAGGGAGCCTCTGGCAGAGGGGGCGCGGCGAGCGCCTCATCTCGTTCGCCGGCGTGAGGCGGGGCGAGCTCGTGCTCGACCTCGGGTGCGGCACCGGCGGCCTCACGCAGCAGCTCGCCGAGCTCGTGGGCCCCGACGGGCGCGTCCTTGGGATCGATCCGGACGAGGCGCGGATCGCGCTCGCCCGGCGCACCGCGGGCGCGCCCAACCTGGAGTTCCAGGTGGCGGCGGCCGAGACCCTCGGCGAGCTCGCCCGGGACCGCTCCTTCGATCTCGTCTTCTCGAACTTCGTGTTCCACTGGATCACCGACAAACGAGCGGTCCTCCGCCTGCTGCGCGACCTGCTCCGCCCCGCGGGGCGCATCCTCGTCCAGTGCGTCTCGTCGCTCCCCGCGCTCGTCGGGGAGCTCTCGCGGCTCGCCGACCCTTCGGGGGAGAAGATCCTGCGGGATTTCGCGTTCGAGGACGCCGCGGCGCTCGCGCACCACGTCGAGGGCGCCGGGCTGCAGCTGCTCCGCCTGGAGGAGCAGCATGGAACTCATGTGTATCCGAATCTGGACGCGCTGCTGAGGTGGTGGCAGGCGACGACCCACGACCGGTTCGACCCGCGGGCCGTCGAGCCCGCGGCGCTCTCGCGGTTCGCCGAGCAGCACGGCGACCGCGGCGCGTTCCGGGTGCGCGAGACGTTCTGCTGGTTCGATGCGCGGCGCGCCCCGGCGCACTCGTGGGGACGCGAAGGCTGACTCCCCGAATCTTGAGGGTTTTTTCTGGATTGCGTCGACGTCTGTCGGGTGTTGGACCCAGGATGACGCGATGCCCCTGGTTGCCGCGCCCCGTTCTTTTCTGAGGTGAGCTACCATCCGCTCCCCGCAGCCTCCCGCGGCGGCGCCCGCACCCAGGACCGATCCGAATGTCGATCTTCGAGCTCTCGTTCCAGTCCGGGGAGGCCTCGCTCTCCGTGCGCCGTGTCGTGGTCCAGGAGGCTGTCTCCGAGCTCTTCGCCGTCTCGGTGTGGGCCCGATCCAGGCTCTCGGATCTCGAGCTGGAGTCGCTCGTCGGCCAGAGCGCGTCGCTCCAGATCCAGCCCGACACCGCGCACCTCCACTGGCTGAGCAGCAGGCTCTGGCAAGGCGTGTGCAGCCACGTGGAGCAGGTGCAGGCCGAGCCGACGGGGCTCTCGACGTACTACCTCCGCATCGTGCCGCGCCTCTGGCTGCTCACCCAGCGCCGCGGCCACCGCATCTACCAGCACCTCTCCATCCCCGACATCGTCGACGCGCTCCTCGGCGAGTGGGCGATCGAGCCGGCGTGGAAGGTCGATCGCGGCGCGTACCCCAGGCTCGAGTACAAGGTCCAGCACGGCGAGAGCGATCACGCCTTTCTCTGCCGCCTCCTCGAAGAGGCGGGCATCGCCTACACCTTTCCGGACCGCGGGAAGGACTCCAAGCTCACCCTGAGCGACAAGCTCGAGGCGGAGCCGCTGCGGCCGGGGCCGCCGCTGGCGTACGTCGACAACCCCATCGAGACCGCCGAGCGCGAGTTCGTCACCCGGGTGCGGCTCGGCCACGAGGTCCGGCCCGGCGCGAGCACGATCCGCGGCCACGACTTCCGCAAGCCCTCGTTCGCGCTCACCGGCGAGGCGCCCCCGGCGCCCGCGCCCGAGGCGAAGTACGAGCAGTACCGCTACGAGCCCGGCGCGTTCCTCGCCGCGAGCGCCGGGGGCGGCGCGCCCATCGGCGACGCCAAGGGCGTTTACCGGTACGACCCGAAGCACGGAACCGATCTGTCGACACGGGTCCTCGCGGCGATGCGCGCCGACAAGCGCGGCGTGCTCTTCGAGGCCAACGTGGTCGACCTCTACCCCGGCCGGGTCTTCTCCGTCGATCAGCACCCGCACCCCGAGGTCGGAAAAGGGCCGCTGATGGTGGCCGAGCTCGAGATCGTGGCCTCGCTCGGCGAGCCGTGGAGCGTGCGCGGGCGCGCGCTCTTCGCCGATCCCAAGGCCCCGTACCGGCCGGCGCGCAAGACGCCCAAGCCGGTCGCGCCCGGGCTGCAGAGCGCGACCGTGGTGGGGCCGCCGGGCGCCGAGATCCACACCGACGAGCTCGGGCGGGTGCGCGTGCAGTTCCCGTGGGATCGCGAGGGCAAGCTCGACGACAACAGCTCGTGCTGGATGCGCGTGAGCCAGGGCTGGGCGGGCGCCGGGTTCGGGATGTTCATGCTCCCCCGCGTCGGCCAGGAGGTGCTGGTGGCCTTCCTCGACGGCGATCCAGATCTCCCGATCGTCGCCGGGCGCGCCTTCAACGGCCGCGAGCTCGTGCCGTACAAGCTGCCGGATCACAAGACGGTGAGCACCTGGAAGAGCAGCTCGTCGCCCGGCGGCGCGGGTTACAACGAGATCAAGTTCGAGGACCAGGCGGGTCAGGAGCTCGTCTACATGCAGGCGCAGCGCGACAGGAACCAGCTCGTCAAGCGCGATGACGTCGAGCGCACCGCGCGCCACAAGCGGAGCACCGTGGGCGGCGACGAGGATGTCGTTGTGAAGGGCGCGCGAAAGCAGCTCGTCCACGGGGGCGACCACGTGCACGTGAAGCTGGACCAGCGAACGGCCGTCGACGGCTCGGTGTCGCTCACGGTCGCTGTGAACCGGGACGAGCGCGTGGGCGCGAACCACGCGCTCGAGGCCGGCGGGCAGATCCACATCAAGGCGGGCGCGACCCTGGTGCTCGAGGCCGGCCAGCGGCTCACCATCAAGGGGCCTGGAGGCTTCATCGACATCCACCCGGGGGGCGTCGACATCGTGGGATCCGTGGTCAACATCAACAGCGGCGGCGCGCCGGGCGCCGGCCAGGGCGCGAGCCCGGCGGCGCCGCTCGCGGCCGAAGAGGCGCACCCCAAGGACACGCCGTCTCCCTGAGACGAGGAGGAGCGAGATCATGCCCGCTGCCGCGCGCCTCACCGATCTGCACACCTGCCAGACGCACCCTGGGCCCACGCCGATCGTCTCGTCGGCCAGGACGGTGAACATCGGCTTCCTGCCCGCGGCGCGGGTCGGCGATCGCGCCGCGTGCCCGGCCAGCGCCGCGATCGTCGAGGGCTCGGCGACCGTGTTCATCGAGGGCGCCATGGCCGCGCGGCTCGGCGACGGGACGGCGCCGAAGGGCGTGGTCGTGACCGGGTGTCCGACGGTGAACATCGGCTCGACGCCCGAGATCGAGGCGTTGCTCGCCGCGTCCGTGTCGGGGACTCCGTTCCTCGACTGCGAGAGCTGCCGGATGGGCGGCGCCGGGTGAAGGCGCTGCTCCACGTGACATCAGGGCTGCTCGCCGGGCGGCGCGTGCGCCTCCAGGCCGGCGAGGCGCTGCGCGTGGGGCGCCTCGGGCGGGCAGATATCGTGATCTCGCAGGACGAGCAGATGGCGCCTGTGCACTTCGAGGTGGCGTGGGACGGCGCCGTGTGCCGGCTCCTCGATCGGAGCCGCCGGGGGACGCAGGTCGACGGCAAGGCGGTCGCCGAGGCCGCGATCGGCGACGGCGCCCTCGTCGTGGCGGGGCAAACCCACTTCCTGCTGCGCCTCGTGCCCGACGATCTGGGCGCCGATCTCCCGCCTGCGCTGCCGCGCCCGCCGCCGTCACGGGAGCTGCTCGCCGCCCGGGCGGTCGCGCTGGCGGCGCTGCAGAGCGAGCCGGAGCCGCTCTTTGCCCTCCTCGACGCCGCTCGCGATCGGCGCATCCTCACGCTGCTGCGCGCCTGCGAGGACGAGAATCGCTCGCTCTTCGAGGGCGTCGCGGGCGAGGCCATGGCCCGGGCGGCGCCGCACCTGGTGCGGATCGAGAAGGGGTCGGCGCTCCTGCCGGTGCTCGTGAACGAGGGGTGGGGCGAGAGCTGGGGAGTCTACCTGACCGGGCGGAGGCCTCTTCGAGAGGTGCGGCAGAGATTGCGGCGGTCGCTGATCGTGAGGGACGAAGAGACGGGGAAGGGGCTCTATTTCCGGTTCTACGATCCGCGGGTGCTGCGGTTGTTCCTGCCGTCGTGCTCGGCGCGGCAGCGGAGCGAGATCCTGGGGACGGAGATCGGCGGGTTCGTCATCGAGGGCGAGACGGGCGAGTTACTGCGGCTCGGGGGGGCGTGACGGCGCCTGTCCGGACCCTCATGACGCGCGCCGCTGCCTGAGCTGCACCACCCGCCCCAGCGCCGCCGCCTGGAGCGCCACCGGCTCCGCCTCTCGCTCGTCCATCGCCGGGTGCACCGCCGCGATCACCCGCGCTCGGAAGCGCGCCGAGAGCGGCAGCGCCTCGGCGATCGAGGCCGGCAGGTAGATCACGAGCGGCTGCGTCTCTCCCGCGACGCGCAGCAGCCCGCGCAGGTGCGGCCCGCCCAGCACCTTGCGCTTCTGGTAGTGCCGCTGCTCGAGCAGCGCGCGCTCCACCTGCTCGTTCGCGAGCTCTACCCGGCCCTTCTTTCCGTGGCCGAGCGCCTCGCGGATCTTCCCGCACAGCGCCTCGGCGACGGCGGGCGCCGTCGAGACGCCCGGCGTGGCGAGGAATTTCTCGGCGGCCCCGAGCGCCGCCGCGAGCGCGTCGTCGCCGGTCGCGAGCGGCGTCGCGGTGGAGACCAGCGCCTTCAGCGTCTCCACTTCGTCAAAGGACAGCGAGAGCTCGCCCTCGATCAGCTCGAGCGGAGGCACCGGCATGCCGCGCTTGCCAGCGGCGCGCGCGAGCGCCCCGTGCACGCCCGCGACGTCGGCGGCCGCGCCGCGATCGAGGATCTCGAAGACCTGCGCCCGATCCTCGATCTCGGCGGGCTCGTCGGAGAGGGCCGGATCGTCGGTCTCCGGGTCGAGGGGCTCGGCCTCCATGGCGTCGAGCAGGCGCTGCCAGGCCGGCTTGCGGACGATGCGCGGCACGCTCTTCCGATCGAACCAGACGAGCGTCAGCGCGTCCCGCTGCGCCGGCGCGAGCGCGGCGGTGGCGTCCGCTGCCCCGCCTGTGCCCGCGAGCATCGCGCCGATGGTCTGCGGCGCCGCCGGCGCGTGCGGGATCATGCCCATGGCGCTCGACCCGGGCTGCAGAGCGCCGGCCGCCCAGGGGCTCACCGGCTCGCCGGGCGAGGCCTTCGCGATGGGCGGGGCAGGGATCGGAGAAGGGGTGTTCGAAGGAGGGGTGTTCGATGTGGCCGCGGGGGGCGGCGCCGAGGACGGGGCGACGAAGGGGAGAGGCACCTTCGACGCCTCCTCGGTGATGTCGCCGGTCTCGCCCTCCATCGAGCTCCGCTTCGGCCGGAAACCGGGCGGCTCGGCCGGCCGCGGAGCGGGCACCTCGGGTGGCGGCGGCGTGGGCGGTCCCGCGCGAAAGGGCATGATCGTCGCCTGCGGGGCGTCGGGCGACTTCGCCTGGATGTCGAGGGTCAGCGTCGACGGGCCGAGGGCGGGAGGCTTCACCCTGGGCGCGGCCGGGGCCACCCGCGGCGGCGGCTGCGGCCCCGGCGCCGAGGGGGTGGGTGCCTCGGCCGGCGCCTGCCTCGCGGGCCGCTCCAGCGAGACGCGGATCTGCCCTGACTCCTTGGGGCTCGCGAGCGGGAGCTGGCCTCGCCAGGTCAGCGTGCAGAGGAGGCGATCGGTGTCGATCACGAGCGTGTCGCAGCGCATGGCGAGATCGCGCGGCCCGCCGGCGCGGCCGGTGACGGTCGCCCGGGGGCGGACGCCGGGAAGGCTGGTGACGAGGCGCGGGTGGCGAGGATGGAGGTTCTCGAGCACGATCTGCTCGTCGTCGCGGAGCTGCAGCAGGCGCTGATCGAGCGGAGCGACGTTGAAGAAGGTGCGATCGAAATCCTCCGGCAGCGGGCTCGAGAGGAGCGCTCCCGACGACCAGGCCGCCGCGTGTTTGCCGAGCCTGCGGTGCCGCAAAGGCCAGGTGGGGGCGATGGGCCCGAAGCCCACCACCGCGATGGGGTCGTCCGGGCTGGCGACGACCCGATCCACGGGGAGGAGGTTCGGGACGGCGGCCCTGCCGCGGGCGTCGCGCGCCTCGCGATGGATGCCCGCAGGGTTGTCCGTGTCCGGCCCGCCCGCGGCGCGCTCGTAGGTGAGCGGCATCGTCGTGAAGTGCGCTCCTTCCTGGAGCTCGCCCTCCTGGGTGAACAGGCGATCGCAGAACACCTGGATGGGTTTATCGATCTCGCCGACCGCCATCCGCGCGATCAGCGACCGCGCTGGGCTGCCGCCGGGCGCGTGGGCGTGGCCGACGAGGACGACATCGACGCCCTGCTTGAGCGGCGCGAGATCGCTCGCCTCGATCAGGCTGCGCGCGGGGTCGTCCTCCAGGTGCGCGTCGCGCTCGCGGATCGGCTCCTGCGCGGGCGCGAGCGGCGACTCGCCCGGCGCGAGCGTGAACGTCGCCTTGCAGACGACGGTGAGCACCCAGGTCAGGGAGCGCACCTGCCAGAGGAGCGAGGCGACGGGGAGCGGCCCGTCGGAGACGACATCCATAGGTGGGCCGACGGTACCACCACTCCGGCGCCGTCAGGGGGCGCGCGGGTTGTCGGCGATGAAGGGGAGCCCCGCCGCGGCTGCGTCCCGGAACGCCTGGGCCGAGGCGGCGGCCCGCTGCAAGCACGGCCAGCACGGCTCCTCCTGCGCGTCGTCGGGCTCCTCCAACGGCGCTGCCGCGGCGCGAGGGCGCTGGGCCGGGACCGCCGCGGCGGGAGAGGGCGCGGGCTGGGCCAAGTCCTTCCCGGAGCCACCCTGGTCCGGGGCCTCTGCGACGTGCACCTGTCCCGCCGCGAGCGCGGCCGCGAGGTGGTCGATCACCTCGCGATCGTCCGGCGATATCGAGAGCCAGGGCCGATCCTCGCGGAGGAACCGCCGCAGCTCGTGCAAGATCTCGGCGCGCGCCCCCAGCGAGGCGATGTAGCGCCGCGCCGCGAGCCGATCCCCTCGAAGCGGCACACGATCGCCCGTGGGCGGCTCTTCCCACCACCAGGAGAGATCGATCCACCGCTCTTCGCCCGGCAGCGCGGGCCCGCCGCCGTCCGGCGAGACAAGGTCGAGAAAACGCTCGTTCAACCGCAGCCGCAGCACGGAGGCAGGTTATCATGCCCGGGGCCGCGCCGGGCCGCCCCGTCGCGAGGTGATGGATGGATGACGCCACGCTCGATCGAATCGTTCAGCACCTCTGGGGCGCGGAGGCGGATCTGGTCTACGCGGTCCTCGACGGCGCGCGCGACACGGCGATCGCCGACTCGGTGCGCTCCTCGGACCTGCCGCACTGCTGCCTCCTCGCGGGCGACCTGGGCCCGGAGCTGGCCCAGGTGGCGCCCTACCTGGTGAGGCTCCAGCGATCGGGCGAGTTCACGCGACGCCTGCTCCGGCTCGGGTGGGGGAAGAGCTGGGGTATCTTCCTCGCCACGCCGTCTCCTCTCGAGACCGTGCGGCGGCACCTGCGCCGGCTGCTCCGCGTCCTGGGTCCGGACGGAGCGGCCCTGTTCTTTCGCTACTACGATCCGCGGGTGTTGCGCACCTACCTGCCCACGTGCAACGCCGGCGAGCTCGGCGAGGTGTTCGGTCCTGTCCTCCGTTATGCGGTCGAAGGCGAAGACGCCGGGGAGCTCGTTGTGTTCCGGCGCGCCGGGCCCGAGCTCGCGCGCTCCGTGATCGACCTCCGCGCGGCCGCGCCGGCGTGAATCGGATGTTCCCGAAAGGACCACCTCGGCTCGACGTCGAGCTGACCGCCGGCGTTCGCCGCTCGCCACCGTCGATTCTCTGTCGGGTGACGAGGCGCTGGTTCCGCGGGCAGACATCCTGCCAGGGCTCTGCCTCGCGAGCGGAGAGAGATTCAACGCAAAGGCGCAAAGACGCAAAGGCGCAAAAAGGCATGATATTTGTTCTCTTTTTTGCGCCTTTGCGTCTTTGCGCCTTTGCGTTGAAATCTCTTCCCGAAGCCCTGGCTGGACTCCTGGTGGGCCGAGAGTGCTTGTCTCTGCGCACCGTCCGCGCGGCATGACAGCTGCGAACCGCCTTGATCGTCCTCGGGGAGCCGCCCCGCGCGCGCTCGACCGTCTTGAGCCGGCCTATCGGCGGGCAGGGGGCGGACGGGGACTCGGACAGGCGCTCGGCGACCTCCGGCCGCCACTGGAGGTGGCGCCGGGACGCGACATCGCGCTCGGTCCGCTGCTACGCTGCCGGACGGAGGTCGCCGAGCACGGGCCGGCGACGCGCGAGGAAGGGGAGTCCGTGATGGCCACGAAGGAATTCGTCGAGCAATTCATCGAGCAGGGGCACGCCGAGGGGATGGCGCAGGCGATGGCAGAGGCGACCATCGAGCTCTATGAAGAGCGGTTCGGCCTCATGCCGCCGGCGCTGCGGTCCGCCGTGGAGGCCACGCACGACCTGAAGATGCTCCAGACATGGCTGCTCGTCGCCGGCGCCGGGACACGCGAGGTGCTTCACGACAGCGTCTCCGCCAGCTCCTCCGGGCGCGCGTCCTGACCGGCGGCCGACGACCCCGGCGAACGTGGATCCGGCGCGCCGACGGGCATCGCCGGCGCGAGCGGAGCGCCGCGGCCCGCCGGTCGCGCGCCGCCGTTCGACGTTCCCGCCCCGCGACGCCGCGAGGTGACGGCGTGGCCCTGCGCGGCTAAGCTCGCGCTCGTGCCGTTTCCCCGGAAGACCAACCCCCTGCGCCGCCTGCCCGTGCTCGCGCTCGCAGCGCTGACGGCGATCGCCGGCACCGCCTGCGTGAGCAAGCCGACGATGCAGCTCGATCACGCCGAGATCACAGGGATCCGCATCGCCTTCCCGCCGAGCCTCGGCATCCTCATGACCATCGTCGTCAACGTCCACAACCCGAACTCGTACGACGTGGCGGTGCGCGCGGTCCGCGGCCAGGTCGTGCTCGCCGGCCGCTACCCGCTGGCGGTCGACTTCCGGGCCGACGGCGACGGCGTGTGGCTCCCTTCCGACCGCACGACCCAGGTCCGCGTCCCCGTCAGCGTCCCCGTCGATCTCGGCCTCCAGCTGCTCCGGGAGACGCTCGCGTCGCCCGTCATCCCGTACCGCTTCAGCGGCCGGGCGGACGTCACCGCGACGCGCACCTTCCGGCTCGAGGCCGACGATTACTCGGTCGACGATCACGGCGTCGTCGCCCGCAACCAGATCGAGACCGCCCTCGGCATCCTGCGATAACCCCCGCGGCGCCCGGAGCCTGCGGGCCGCACGCGAGCGGCCCACGGGCGCGCCCGCACGGGCGGTCACACGCTCGGTCTCCGGCGAGGACCACGCGCCGAGGTGCCCGCGTTGGCGTGGCGCACCACGTGCCGAAGTTGCGCAATACGCGCCGACGTGGCGCGGCTGCCCTCGACGTCGGCACCGGCGCTGGCTGGCCGGCCAGGTCGACGCTCGATGCGATAACAGGCCATGACAGCAGCGCGCTCGCGCCGTGAGCGTCTCCCTCCTTCTTGGTGGCGGCTCCCGCCATCAGGTGGAGGCTCCGGCCTCCAGGCGGCGCGGCGAGCCTCGACGCGCAGCCTCCGCGCAGGACAGCCCGCGCCTCACACGCGCTCTCGCCGGCGATGCCTCTCGCCGCCGAGGAGCATGGGGGCATCCTGGCCGGTTCGTTCATGGACGGAGCGGCGCGTTGGCCATCGACTTGCTTCGGCTCGCTCCTGAACTCGGTCGCTATTGCGACACACCGTCCCGCGCCGTCGGCGCGAGGGGGAGCTTTCATGGTGGACGACTGTTCCAGCGGTTTTCTCGCGCTCGATCCGGAGATGAGGCGCCTGCGCGAGGCCCTCGAGACCGTGGCGCCCACGCCGCTGCCGGTCCTGATCCTCGGCGAGACCGGGACGGGAAAAGAGGTGGTGGCGGAGTGGATTGCCGGCATGTCGCGGCACCCGCGCGAGCGCTTCGTGAAGGTCAACTGCGCGAGCCTGTCGGAGTCGCTCGTCGAGAGCGAGCTCTTCGGCCACGAGCGCGGCGCGTTCACCGGGGCGGTGGCGCCGCGCGAAGGGCTGTTCGAGGCCGCCCACGAGGGCACGCTCTTCCTCGACGAGGTGGGAGAGCTGTCCCCGCGCACGCAGGCGAAGCTGCTCCGCACGCTGGAGTACGGCGAGATCGTCCGCGTCGGGAGCACGCGCCCGCGGCGCGTGGACGTCCGGGTGATCGCGGCGACGCACCGCGATCTCGAGCAGATGGTGCGGGAGGGGAGCTTCCGCCAGGACCTCTACTTCCGCCTCAACGCGATCACCCTGCGGATCCCGCCGCTCCGGGCCCGCACCTCCGAGATCCTGCCGCTCGCGGCGCTCTTCGCGGCGCGCCTCTCGCAGCGGCTCGCGCGCCCGGCGCCGCCGCTCGCGAAGGAGGCGACCGCCGCGCTCCTCTCGCACGCCTGGCCAGGGAACGTCCGGGAGCTGCGCCACGTGGTCGAGCGCGCGGTCGTGATGTCGAAGGGCGGGCCGATCGGCGCGGACCACCTGATGCTGGAGGCGCCGCGCGCGCCGGTCGAGGCCGGGATCAAGGGCGATCTGCGCTCCTTCGAGCGAGACCGCATCGTCGCGGCGCTCGCGCAGGCCCGGCAGAACCAGACGCGGGCCGCCGAGCTGCTCGGCGTCTCGCGGCGCACGCTCACCAACAAGCTCAACGCGTACGGCATCGCGCGGCCTCGCAAGAAGGTCGCGCTGGAGGAGTGCTGACGTGGCCTCGCCGTTCTTCCGCACGATGCGGTCGCTCGAGGTCGAGCGCGGCCCGAGGACCTGGATCCGCCTCGCCGTGATCCTCTCCGTGCTCGGCGCCTGGGCGGGCTGGATGCACGCGGCGCGCGTCTCCGTCTACGCGACGACCGGGAAGGCGCGCCTGGAGGTCAGCCGGATGGCCCACCGCGTGGCCGCCGTCGAGCCCGGGCGCGTGTCGGTCGTGCAGGTCTCGCTCGGGCGCCACGTCGAGCAAGGAGAGGTGCTCGTCGAGCTGGACGCCGCCGTCGAGGAGCGGCGCCTGGAGGAGGAGCGCACGAGGGCGGCCGCGCTCGCGCCGAAGATCGAGGCGCTGCAGCACCAGATCGCGGTCGAGGAGGAGGTGCGCGCGTGGCAGGTGAAGCTGTCCGACGCCTCGGTCGCGCGCGCCAGGATCGACCTGCGCCAGCGGGATCTCTCCGCAGCGCACGGCGAGGAGCTGCGCGCGATGTCGGAGCGCCTGCACGACGAGCGGCTCGCGTCGACGGCCGACCACCTCGAGGCGAAGAGCCGCGCCGCCGACGAGCACCTCAAGGCGGAGGGGGCGCGCGCCGATCTCCGGCGGCTCTCGGTCGCGGGGCACCACGACGAGCGGCAGACGGCGGCCCGCCTCGCGGAGCTCGGGCGCGCGCTCGGGGATCTGGTGGCCGAGCAGCAGGCGGCCGAGGCCGCGGTGCACACGGCGCTCGCGCAGATCGAGCGGCGCAAGATCCGCGCGCCCATCGCGGGGAAGCTCGGGAACATCGCGGCGCTCCAGGTGGGGGACGTGCTCAAGCCGGGCGACCTCGTGGCGACGGTCGTCCCGGGCGACGACCTCCACGCCGTCGCGCTCTTCGCGCCGTCCGACGCGGTCGGGCGCATCGTCCCCGGGCAGAGGGCGCGGATGCGCCTCGACGGGTTCGCGTGGACGCAGTTCGGCATGATCGAGGGGGAGGTCTCTCACGTCGCGAGCGAGCCGTACGACGGCGCGATCCGCGTCGAGCTCCTCGTGCGGCCGGAGAGCGCGGCGTCGATCCCGGTGCAGCACGGGATGCCGGGGACCACCGAGGTCGAGGTGGAGCGCGTCTCTCCGTGGGCGCTCCTCCTGCGCGCCGTGGCGCCGGGAGGTGCGCGATGAAGCGCGCGTTCCTCGTCCCCGAGGTGCTGCAGGCGTCGCTCATGGACTGCGGCCCCGCCGCGCTCAAGGCGGTGCTGCAGGGGTTCGGCGTCGACGTGCACTACGAGTGGCTCCGCGACCGCTGCCAGACGGACGTGGACGGGACATCGATCGACGCGCTCGCCGCGCTCGGGCAGGAGCTCGGGCTCGCGACCGCCGAGGTGGTGGTGCCCCACGACAGCTTCCTCCTGCCAGAGGCCGACTGCCTCCCCGCGATCGTGGTCAAGCGCGGCGCGGGCGGCGCGCTCCACTTCGTGGTCGTCTGGCGACGGCTCGGGCCGTTCGTGCAGATCCTCGACCCAGGCAGCGGGCGCCGCTGGGTGCGCGCAGCGCGTTTCATGGAGGACATGCCGCACTTCCCGATCCCGATCTCGATCGATCGGTGGCGGCGGTGGGCGTCGTCCGCGGACTCGCTCGGCCCGCTCCGCGCGAAGCTGCGCGCGCTGCGCGCAGACGGGGAGGCGCTGATCGCCCGGGCCGACGCGGACCCGGGGTGGAAGTCGTTCGCGGCGCTCGACGCGGCGGTGCGGATGGTGGCGCGCCTCGTCCGCGGCGGCGCGATCGCGCGCGGGGGCGAGGCGCAGCGCGTGCTCGAGGGCGTCTTCGACCGCGCCCTCGCCGGGGAGGCGGGCGCCATCCCGAAGGGGTTCTTCTGGGCCACGGAGGCCAAGGTGCCGGGGAAGCTCCTCGTGCACGGCGCCGTCATCGTCCACGTCGGCCCGCGTCAGCGCGGCGCGGGCGAGGCCAGCGTGGCCGCGCGCGCGCCTGCGTCCTCGGCTGCCGCGCCGCCGCCGAGCTACCGCGGCAGCGCCGCGCCCGAGGCCGCGCGCGCGGCCGCGCCGGACCGGCCCGCGCCGCGCGCGAGCGCGACCGCGGCGCTCCCGGCGTCCGTTCGCCGGGAGCTGGAGCTGCCGACGCCGTCTCCCTCGCGCCTGTTCTTCTGGATGCTGCGCGCCGACGCGGGTGGGGCGCTCGCGCTCGTCGGGGTGGCGCTCGCGGCGAGCGCGGCCATCGCGGCGATCGATGTGGTCGTCCTCCGCGGGCTGTTCGACGCGGTGAAGAGCGTCACCGTCGAGTACCAGCGCGCGCTCGGGCTCCTCGCCCTGGTCGCGTTCGCCGCCGGGGGCCTGGCGCTCGAGATCTTCGTCGCCCACGCCGTCTCGCGCCTCGGGCGCGCCCTCGAGGTGCGCTTCCGCGCCGCGTTCCTGGAGAAGCTGCCGCGGCTCGAGGATCGCTACCTGCGCAGCCGCCCGACCTCGGACATGACCGCGCGCGGCCACGCGATGCACCTGATGCGCGAGGCCCCGGCGCTCTTCGCCCGCATCGCGCGCGCGGCGCTGTCGTTCGCCGCGACGCTCCTCGGCGTCGTCTGGCTCTACCCGGGCGGCGCGTGGCTGTCGCTGGTGGCCGCGGCGGTCGCCCTCGCCGCCCCGTACCTCGCGCGGAGGCCGCTCGTGGAGAGCCTCATGCGCCTGCGCACGCACGCGGCGTCGCTCGAGCGGTTCTACCTCGACGCCCTGCTCGGCGTGGTGCCCATCCGTGTCCACGGCGCGGAGCGGGCGGTGCGGCGCGAGCACGAGGCGCTGCTCGTCGAGTGGGCGCGGACCGGCCGGCTCGTGCACGCGCAGTCCACCGCCATGCAGGCGGCCCAGGGGATCGCGAGCACGGCCGTGGCGGTCGCGATCGTAGGCGGCTACGTCGCCTCCGGCGGCCCGGCCGCGGCGCTGCTCCTGCTCGTGTTCTGGTCGCTGCGCCTCCCCGCGGCGGCGCAGGAGCTCGTCGCTGCGCTGCTCGGCTGGAAGAACGTGCGCAACGCCTCCGTGCGCCTCTTCGCGCCGCTCGCGGCGCCGGAGATGGACCTGCCCCGCGCGCCCACCGAGGGGGCTCCGCAGGACGCCGCGTGCGCCACATGCGCCACGTCGATCGACCTCCGGGGCGTGAGCGTGAAGGCCGGCGGGCACACGCTCCTGTCCGACGTCTCGCTGAGCGTCCCGGCGGGGGCGCACGTCGCGATCGTGGGGGCGTCGGGCGCGGGGAAATCGTCGCTGCTCTCGCTGCTCCTCGGGTGGCTGCGGGCGTCCGGAGGGGAGGTGCTCGTCGACGGTCGCCCCTTCGACGACGCGGCGGTCGAGCGCCTCCGCCGCGCGACCGCGTGGGTGGACCCGGCGATCCAGCTCTGGAACCGCACGCTCCTCGAGAACATCACCTTCGGCCACGCCGGCGACGCCCTCGCGCGCGTGCCCCTGTCCATGAGCCAGGCCGAGCTCACCGGCGTCCTGGAGAGCCTGCCCGACGGCTTGCAGTCGTCGATCGGCGAGGGGGGCGCGCGCCTGTCGGGCGGGCAGGGGCAGCGCGTCCGCCTCGCGCGGGCGCTCATGAAGGGCGACGCGCGCCTCGTGCTCCTCGACGAGCCGTTCCGCGGGCTCGAGCGCGAGCGCCGCCGGGAGCTCCTCGCGCGCGCTCGGGAGCACTGGGGGCGCTCGACGCTCGTCCTCGTCAGCCATGACGTCATGGACACGCTCGGCTTCGACCGCGTGCTGGTCGTCGAGGGGGGCAGGGTCGTCGAGGACGGCGCGCCGCGCGAGCTCATGGACGACCCGCGGAGCCGCTACCGCGCGCTCGCCGAGGCGGACGCGCGGGCGCGCGACGAGGTCTGGTCGAAAGAGCACTTCCGGAGCGCGACGATGGAGGGCGGCCGGCTCCTCCAGGGGGCGGCGTGAAGGCGGGCGAGGCCGATCAGGCGGCGACGCTGGCCGAGCTCGTCTGGCAGCCGCCCGCGCTCGGCCACGCGATGAGCGCACTCTCGGCCGCGTGCGGGCTCGCGACCGGCGCGGCGCCGTCGCCCGGCGCGCCGCCGGAAGGCGACCCCACCGCATGGATCGAGGCCTACGCGGGGTGCATGGGCATCGAGGCGGAGGCCGTCCAGTGCAGCTTCGCCGAGCTCGGGGGCGCGCTCGCGTCCCTCGGCCCCTCGATCGTCCGCGTCGAGCAGGGTTACCTCGCGGTGATGTCCGTGGGCCGGCGGGGGCTCTCGGTGCTGACGCCGGCGCTCACGCCGGCGCGGATCCCGCTCGAGACCGTTCGCCGGGCGCTCACCGCCCACCTCGAGGACCGCCCCGCGTCGCACGTCGACAAGTGGCTCGCCGCGGCGCAGGTCCCGCCGCGGCGCGCCGCGCGGGCGCGCGACGAGCTGCTCGCCCAGCTCGTCGCGGATCGCCCCATCGACGGCGTGTGGCTGCTCCGCCCCGATCCAGGGTCGAGCTTCCGGCGCCTGCTCTCGAGGCGCGGGGTGCTCCGCCGGGGCGCGATCTTCCTCGCTGCCGCCGCCTCGCAGATCGCGCTCGGCGTCTTCGCCTGGTGGCTGATCGGCGCGGGCGCGCTCGACGGCGACGTGCAGCCGGGGTGGCTGCTCGCGTGGGTGCTCCTGTCGCTCTCGGCGCTCTTCGTGCAGCTGTTCGCCTCGTTCACGGGGGGCATGCTCACGATCGACGTCGCCGCGCTCCTCAAGCAGCGCCTGCTGTGCGGCGCGCTCCGCCTGGATCCGGGCGCGATCCGGGCGCGCGGCTCGGGCGAGCTGCTGGCCATGGTCTCGGAGTCCGAGGCGGTCGAGACGGCCGGGCTCGGCGGCGCGCTCGGGGCGATCGTCGCGCTCGTGCAGCTCGCGAGCGCCGCGGCGGTCCTCGCCGCTGGCGCCGGCGGTGGCCTCCACGTCGCGCTGCTCCTCGGGTGGACGCTCGCCGTGGCGCTGCTCGGGCGCCGCTTCGCCCGGGAGCGGGCGGCGTGGACGGGCGAGCGGTTCGCGATCACGAGCGGCTTCGTGGAGCACGTCGTCGGGCACCGGACGCGCGTCGCCCAGCAGGCCTCGCACCTTCACCACCTGGAGGAGGACGCGGCGCTCGAGCGCTACCACCGCGCCGCGCGCGGGATGGATAGCGTGGGCGATCTCCTCGCGTCGCTCCCGGCGCGCGGGTGGCTCGCGCTCGGGCTGCTCGGGCTGGTTCCGGCGGTCCTGGGCGGGGTGGGCGCGGGCCCGCTCGTCGTCGCGACCGGCGGCATCCTCCAGGCGCAGGCCGCGTTCGCGACGCTGGCGACGAGCCTCGGCGCGCTCCTCTCGGCTGCCGTCTCGTGGCGCTCCATCGCCCGGCTCTTCTCGGCGGCCGAGGGGCGCGAGCCCGCCGGGATCCCGCAGGCCGCGCTCGGGCGCCCCGCGACGTCGGACGTCGTGATCGAGGCGCGGGGCGTCTCGTTCCGCTACGACGGGGAGCGCGGCGAGCCGGTCCTCCGCGGCTGTGACCTGGTGCTCTCGAAGGGCGACCGGCTGCTGCTCGAGGGGCGCTCCGGCGGCGGCAAGTCGACGCTCGCCGCCGTGCTCAGCGGCCTTCACGCGCCGTCGTCGGGGCTCGTGCTGCTACGCGGCCTCGACCGGCGGACGCTGGGCGGGGCGGCGTGGCGCAGCCGTGTGGCGAGCGCGCCGCAGTTCCATGACAACCATGTGCTCTCCGGGACGCTCGCGTTCAACCTGCTGATGGGCCGCGCGTGGCCCGCGTCGCCCGAGGACCGGCGGGAGGCGGAGGTCGTCTGCCGCAAGCTGGGCCTCGGCCCGCTGATCGATCGCATGCCCTCGGGGCTCGATCAGGTCGTGGGCGAGACGGGATGGCAGCTCTCGCACGGCGAGCGGAGCCGGCTGTTCCTGGCGCGCGCGCTGCTCCAGCGCTCGGACGCCGTGATCCTCGACGAGAGCTTTGGGGCGCTGGATCCGCTCACGGCCCGCGAGTGCGTGGGGGCCGTGCTGGAGCGGGCGCCGGCGCTGATCGTCATCGCGCACCCGTGAGCGCGAGGGGGGCGAAGGACGGCCTCGGCATGGGGGTTATTGACGCTGACGTGAGAGCCAGTCGGTGAGCACATCTGTTCATGACCGACAATACGGCGAGCACAATCGCAACAACGATCTCGACGTCAACATCACCAATGGAAAAGAAGCTCACCAGCATCCGTGCCTCCGGCAAGGACGAAAATCTGCAGCTGAGCCCCCCGAAGACAATGACCATCGACGAAGCGCTCGAATGGATCGACCGCGATGAGCTGGTCGATTTGACGCCCGACGCCGTGCCCTGGAGGAAACGCGTGCTCTTGGGCAACGAGCGCCCGCGCCGCGAAAGCACGGTCTGAGCGGTTCTACGGATCCGCCTAGCTTCCAGATCGACTAACCTGGTTGCATGCTGGCGAGGTGCAGCGGAGCGCTCGGGGCAGGTTGGGCGGTGGCGTGGGCGCTCGGGTGCGCTCCGAATGCGGCGCCAGCTGCCAATGAACCGAGCGTCGGTGTCGGGCCTGGCTCCGGCGGCGAAAGCGCAGTCTCGAGCGGCGGCACGCCTGGCTCCGGCGGCGCGCCTGGCTCCGGCGGCGCGCCTGCCGATGCGTCGGGCGCCGCCGGGTCGGGCGGTACGGGCTCGGGCAGCACCGGCTCGAGCAGCGCTGGCGGCGAGACGGGTGGCTCCGGCGGCTCGTGCGCGTCCCCCGGAGAGTGTCCCTGCGTCCTGTCCAAACACGTCGAGATCCCCCTCTCGCTGGCGGAACCTTCTCTCGTCAGTCCAACGGTCATGCGCTTCGGCGAGCAGTTCGTCGTGCTCGAGCGCGGGCTCGGTGTATCGGGGCTCGCGCTCGTGTCGTGGGACGGGGTGGAGGCGCAGGAGCACGGTCCGTGGCGCGTCGACTGCGGCGAGAACACGGGTTGCACGTTCCTCGAGCCCACCGTCATCGCCCCGGAAGCGGGCGGCTTGCAGGTGGTTTTCCCGGCGATCGGACCCGGAGACGAGCCCTTGAAGCGGCCCATCAGCGCAGCCGCTGTCGCTTGGGACGGGGAGGCGAGCGCGCCCACCGCATCCCCGCTCTTCGTCGGAGTCTACGAGGGGCGCACCGGTGTGTATGATCTCGCAACGTCTCGCGACGGTCGCCGCGCGGTCTTCGCGCTGGGCAGCCTGTTCGGAGGCCCGGGGTTCGCCGCCATCGGAGAGGACGGCGTGCTCGTCGGAACGGCTCACGAGCTGGATCTCGGGACCGAATGCCTCGACGTCGTGCCTACCGAAACCGCCGCGGTGGTCAGCTTCACCTCGGGACATAGCAACAGCGAAGTCGTCTGGTTCCTGCGCGAGCTCGACGCATACGGAAACATTGCCTTCGAACGAGACCTGACCCTACCGCTCGGGACCGATCGCGGCTTCACGGGTTGCCCCACGCTCGTCGAAGGTCCCGCTGGCTTCGTCGGACAATGGCGCAGCCTCGAAGGCCAGCGCGTCCTCGTGACCGTGAATCGCGATAGCGAGGAGACGAGCCCGCCCGCCCTCCTCGAGCTTCCCGAAGGTACCCGGGGCGGGCTCATCGGCATCCTGGGTGAGGAGCTCCTGTTTGTCGGCACGCTGGCGGACCAGACCAACGCGATGATGCGCCTCGGCCAGGACGGTCGACCCGGAGGTCCAACCTATCCTCTGCCGAATTGGCCCACCTTGACGGGGAGCACGTTCGAGGTGCTCGGCGTCGAAGGCAGGTCCTGGTACATGACCTACCCGAGCGAAAGCGCTCGCATCATCGAACGGGTCGACTGTCCGTGAGCGAGCGCCAAGCGACGGTTCGGCGCCGGGGCGTCGTCCCGCGAGGGATTAGCTCGGACGGAGTCTGCGGCCGAGCGCCGCGCAGAGCGCCGCGAGCGCAACCGCGACGCCGAACCTGCCGGCTCGGTCGCTTCGCCCAGGCGCGTCGATGGCGCAGTTGATCCCCGAGACCATGCCGCGATCGCGGTCGTTCACGCTGAAACGCGCGTTCTGCTCGGCGTCACAGTCGGTGGCTCCGTCGTACGTGATGACGGCGGTGTCGCCGCGCGACTGCAGGGTGGTCGAGCCGGAGACCGGTTGCCCGGAGCAAACGCCGTCGTCCACCACTTCGTCCACCGTTGTCGCCTCGACGATCCCGGTCGGCGCGAGAAGACCATCGCGTCGAACCGTGCCGCTTCCGTTCCACGTGGTTCGACCGGTGTAGTCGCCCTCGATGGTTCCATCGTATCCGATTGTCGTCACGCCCCCGATCACGAGATCGGCGTGAAACTCGTGGAAGGAGGGGCCCGTCGTGCGGACGACCATGGTGCCGTCCTTGCCGTCGAAGTCCTCGAACGTGAGCGTTCGTTCGCCGCCGTCGCGCGTGACCGTCGCGCGACCGCTCCACTGGCGATCGCCCTCGTCGGTGCAACCTCCGGCGATGGTGAGCGTCGTCCCGTCGTCGCTCGTCATGGGGCACGCTGGGTCCTGGAAGTTCAAGTGCCCGTCGGCGACGGCGATCGGCTCATAGGCGTGAACGTACACGCCGAGGGCGCTCGCGCTCGTCGCCCACACCTGCACGTGCTCTTCGCTCTGGAACGGCGGAACCGGCCCGAGTTCCTTGTCCGAGCCGCAGCCCGCCAGCATCGGCGCGAGGAGGAAGACCCGAGCGAGTTGGCGCTTCATGCGTCGATTCTGCGTTCATTCGCCGCGAGCGCGAGGGGAAAGCGAAGAAGCCTCGCTTGACGTGTGCGCGCGGCTGCTTCGACTCAGTCGGCGCAGCCGATCTCCACGATCTCGCGAACGGCGCCCTTGGGATCGGAGAGATCCAGGAACAGCTTGCCGGGCTCCGCCGGGATGGCTCGCGCCGACGGGACCTCCGGCAGCGGGAACATCTCCGCTTCTCCATCCTTGACTCGAACCAGCGTCCCGTCGTCAAGGTGGCTCACGACCAGAGCGACGTCGCCAAGAGATGCCAGCGCGAGGGGGATCCCCGGCCTCGCCTCCCAGAGCTCTTCGCTCGCGCTTCCGTTATGTCCCACGCGATGCAGGTGCCAGCTGCTGTCCTCTTCGTAGGCCAGGATCGCAATGCCGTCGTCGGTCAGAGCCACCACAGGACACGTGTCCTTCCGGGAGCGGCCGGGATCATAGTCCACGAGAATCTCCCCGGAGGCGGAGAACTCCCAGAGGTGTATGTCCTGCAGGAAGGCGTTGCCGTGCTCCGTTGGAACGTGGCGCCAGCAGGTCCCGAGGCTCTCGGCCACCTGCGCCGCGCCGACGAGGCTCCCGTCCCTCGCGAACGTCGCGAATGCACCCGTGTAGGGGCCGGGCACGATAAGTCCTCGCTCTCCGTCCAGAGAGATGCCAGCCAGGGCCGAGCTTCGCCCCTCATTGTATCGCGTTTTGAGGAGCATGTCCGTGAGCGTGTAGTCCGGGGCATCCTCGGCGATGAACCCCCCGGCATATCCGTCGACGGACCCGGCAACCCAGGTGAGTTGCGGCGACTTCGACATCGCGAAGAGGAAGGTGCCGGGACTGTAGCCCATGGTGGGACCGGCGATCGCGATGGAGTATTTGACCTGCTCTTTGCCGTCATCGCTCACCCAGAGCCAGTCGGTGTGCACGCCGCTGTCGTCGTCCACACTCCAGGGGCCCACGACGAAGGCGCCCATCACCCGTTTCACGAGCGCGGGCATCGCGCGGTGGCTACTGCTGATGTGCCCTCGAGGAGCACCGGGTAGCGGGATACGGCGAATGATCCCGCACGTCCCTGGTGTGAGGTCACCCTCGTCCGACGGGGACCCGGGCGGCGAGTCGTCCCCTGGTGGCGCACCGGCTGTGCCCCCGGTGGTCACCTCCATCGGTCCGTCGGTACTCCCCTGGCCCCCGCCGGATGCTCCGGCGCCGGTGGCTCCGGCGAGCCCGCCGCCCGACGGCGTGGCGTCGCTTGCCGACGAGCTCGACGTTCCTGCGGAGGAGCTCCCTTCATCGCCAGAACCTCCTTCTGCGATGGAGGAGCCCAACCCGTCCTCACCGCAGGAAACCGCGATGAGCGCCAGCGAGCTGAGTAGCCATATCGACGTCCTCATGGATCGCTCCCCTCTCGCCATCGCCCAGAGTCGCTGCTCCCGATGCGGGGCGCTACCAGCGCGGCACGGTCCGAGTAGCCTAGTACAGCGTTCCCGAAGTTCGTACCTGGATCTGCGGTACACCAGGCCAGGCCCTCGCGATGGCTCGCAGCCCGAGCGTGGCGAGCCTACACGCGACGCATTCCGGTCTACGGGGCGGGTTTGCCGGTTCATCCACGATCGCCTGCGCTTTTGAATCCATCAGCACGGGGCAGGTCCCACGCGCGTAAGTGCCCCGAGCTCGCGCAAAAGCCGTTCTGTTGCCCGCGTCGCTGCGCCAGAAGCTGCAGCACGCGGCGCGCTCGCCCAAGACCCCGCAGCGCGATGCGCAGCGTGCCCGGATCGCGCGCTTGGCCGACGAGGGCTGGAGCAACGAGCGGATCCAGCTTGATGTAGGCTGCGACATCAAGACGGTGCGCAAGTGGCGCAACCGGATCGCGGCGTTTGCTGACGAGGCGGTGCTGCAGGACAGGATGCGCAGGGGCCGACCGCCGCGCGTGGCCACCACAGTGCACTACGACCTTATCAAGTTGGCCTGCAGTCGCCCCGATGAGCACAAGGTCCCGTTCGAACAGGTCTGGACTCTGGAGCGGCTGGCGAAGGCCCTGAAGCTCGAGACCAAGGTAGAACTGAGCCGCACCGAGATCTGGCGCGTGCTGCGGGGAGCAAGCCTCCGACCGCATCGCGTCCGGCTGTGGCTACACAGCCCGGACCCGCATTTCCGCCCCAAGGTCGAGGCGATCTGCAAGCTGTATTTGGAGCCTCCCGCAGGCGCCACCGTGCTCTGCGTCGACGAGAAGACGGGCATGCAGGCGCTGAAGCATCGGTTCCCCATGCAGCCGTGCCGTAGCCGAAGAGCCGCGCGCAAGGAGTTCGAGTACCAGCGCCACGGCACGCGCACACTGATCGGGGCCCTCAATATCAAGACGGGCGAGGTGGTGTCGCGCTGCGGACCGACACGCACCGCCGCCGATCTGCTCGCGTTCATGGACGAGGTGGCGGAGCGCTACCCCACGGGCGACGTCTATATCATCTGGGACAATCTCAACATTCACCACGGCGCCAGGTGGAATCAGTTCAACGCGCGGCACGGCGGACGCTTTCACTTCGTCTACACGCCCATCCATGCGTCGTGGGTCAATCAGATCGAGCTGTGGTTCAGCATCCTGAGCCGTCGGGTGCTCAAGCACGCCTCCTTCGCGTCCGCCGAGGAGTTGAGCCGTTGCGTGCTCGCCTTCGTGCGCCACTGGAACAAGCACGAAGCCCGGCCCTTTCGCTGGAAGTTCCGCGGCCAGTGGAGGGCGACCTTGCCGTCCTACGCCGCCTGAGCTTCCGTGCGGTCCGATGTCGAAGCCGTCCGCCTCCCCGGAGCACGCCGCCTCCGTCCGCGCCTACCTCGCAGCCGAGGGAATGTCCCATCTGCGGGCCCGCAAGTACGGGCAGCTCGTGATCATCGAGTCGGGTCCTGAAGCGGGCCCGATAGCCCACGCCAGGCTCCGCCGTGACACTGTCCACCTCTGGACGCTCGAGATCGCAACCCACACCGGTAGGTGGGAGAAGACCGGCTTCCGCGGCCCGTGGCAGGACTTGCTCAAGCTGTTGATGACCGACTTCCCCTGGACGCTCGCGCCGATCGAGTAACTCGCTCCGCGGCGTTGTCCCGCGACGAGCTCGCTCCGTTTCAACGCCCGGCCAGCCCGGCTCGCGGCCGGGTGGCACAGCGCCGATCCAGGGACGAACTTGGGGAACGCTGTACTAGCACGACGTGGCGCGCTGGATCGCGGCTGTTCGGCGCTGCCGAGCTGGATCGAGGGGCGCAAACGATCGGGGTTCGACCGCGTTCGCGAGGACGTTGGATATTTCTCGTCGGAACCCAGCCTCCGGGGCTGATCGAGCCTGCCCAACGTGCGCGTCGACCGTTGCCGCCGCAACGGGGAGCCGCGCCGAACTCGTGCTCCGCGCTGCTCATTGCTGGCACGCCGCTCGAGCGGCCAGCGCGCAACCCGGATCGAGGGCGCATCGCGGAGCGCCACTCTCGCCGACCCATCGCGCGTGCTCAACGCGAAAACGCGAAAGGCCCGCTGCTGCTCATCGCAGCGCGGGCCTCCGCGGTCGTGTCGTCAGGTTCGAGGAGCCGGTCGCCGCGGGCTGCGGTCTTCGGCTCCTCGTCGGCGTCTCAGCAACAGCAGCCGGGCGGGCAGGTGCAAACCGGCGCGGCAAGGCCAGCCTGGAGCTCCGTGGGGACCTCCACCGTCAGGCGCGCAGGGCGCTCCTCGACGGTCTCCTGCTTCGACTCGACCTCGATCTCGACCTTGATCTGCTCGTTCATGGCGATTGCTCCGTAGATGGGTTGGTTATTTCCATTCGGGGACTCGACGTCCCGCGAGGAGGGCTATTGCAGTCGCCGTGCCACGCCGTTTTGGGCCCGGTATCGGCCGCTTTGGCGCGGTATTGGCCGCGCTTGGGCAACCCCTTTCCCAATTGGGGAATCCCGTCTGGCATCGCCCTTCCCGATCGGGTCAGCTCCGGTGCACGCGATAGGGTCCCCGAGCGGCGCTCACCCGCTTCGGAGACGGGCTCAGATCGGCGTTTTCGGCGCGCAGGCGCACGAAAGGGAGCTGAGCACCGAAACCGTCGAGATGGGCCCGTCTCCGAAGCGGGTGAGCGCCGCTCGGCACGAAGATCGCAGGGCGCCAGCGGTGATGGACACGTCAATCATCCCCGAACTGCTCTCCTTCCGTGCGCCGTGGCTCGAGGAGAAGCTCGTCAAGGACCGGATGGCCTCTTCCCGCGACGATGCGGCGCGGCTCTTCGACGAGGTGAAGAAATACATCTTCGTCTGCCGAGCAGACCGGACCCGGCAAGTCCCCATGTTCTCCCGTAGGGTCGACGAGGTCTGGCACCAGTTCGTCCTCTTCACCGAGGAGTACGCGGCGTTCGGCCATCGCTTCTTCGGCGAGTTCGTGCACCACACAGCCAACACCGCCCCTCGCGGCGAGCTCGGCGCGCGCCCCGAGATGACCCTCGCCGAGTATCGCGCCGAGTACGAGGCGCTCTTCGGGCCCCTCTCCGCTGCGTGGAGCGACGAACTCGCCGTGACGCCCGACACACGCCTCATCCGCGTCAAGTTCGGCCGCCCCATCTACGTCCGGGTCGAGGAGGGGAGGGCGGAGCTCGTGTGGTCGCTGGAGCCGCCGCGCGTCCTCGTGCGCATCGACGCGTGGGCGAAGGACGCGCTGCAGTTCATCGTCGACTGCGATCACTTCTATGTCCGCGAGCTCCCCGGCCTCGAGGACGGCGAGCGCGTGGCGCTCTGCCGTCCGCTCGTGAAGGGCGACTACCTCCGGATCGCGCCATGAGGCTCGCCGAGCTCACCGCCCTCTTCGGGCGGCTCGATTTCCCGGCCCCCGAGGGCCATGGCCATCCTCCGCGCGATCATGTCCGCGCGATCGAGGGGGCGGTCCGCGCCGGGCTCTCGGACGACGAGCTCCTGCTCGACCTCTTCGCGCTCGAGATCGAGCGTCGCGACGGCGCGCCGGATCTCGCGCCGTTCCACGTCATCCCCGAGCTCGGCGTGCGCCTCGCGTTCGCGTACTGGCGGCCCGGGCGCGCGGCCGGCGCCCACGAGCACTCGGACTGGACGGTCACGGCGGTCGTCCACAACACGCTCGATGTCGCCACCTTCGACTGGGACGCGACGGCCCGCGCGCGGCGGCTCGTGCCGAAGCGGCTGTTCTCCGCGGAGGCCGGGCGGGTCGGCCACATCTACGGGCCGTGCATCCACGACCCGCGGAACCCGACGGGGAGCTGGTCTATCTCGCTGCACCTGTTCGGCCCTCACGACGGTCCGGTCATCGAGGCGCAGGTGGGCCCCATCGAGGGCTTGACCCCCGCGGCGCCCCAGGCGGCGCCGGACGACGCGCTCTCGGCGGCGCTCCTCGCGTACGAGCGGGAGTGCGTTCGCCGGGCGCAGATCGACGCCCTCGAGCGGCGGGGCCCGCAGGCCGCCGCGCTCCTCGCGCGCCTCCACGCCCGCGGCGACGCGGGGACCCGGCGGCGCGCCGCCCGGGCGCTCGGCCGGACCGAGGCCCTCGGCACGCATGCCGTCCTCGCGCGCCGCTGGCCGGGCGTGGATCTCGACGTGGCGCCCCGCGCGGGCCGCGCCGAGCTCGTCGCGCGGTGCGGCCCGCGCGCCCAGGTCCTGCTCCGCGTCGACGCGTGGGCCGGACCCGCCCTCCACGCGGTGTCGGCCGCCCGGGAGCTCCGCCCCAGCGACATTCCCGGCCTCGCGGAGGCGGAGCAGCTCGCGCTCGCCCGCGCCCTCGTCGACTGGGGGACCTTTCAGCCCTTCGAAGCCCAGGAGAACTGACCCATGCAAACCACGCAAACCACGCAGCCCACGCAGCCCACGCAGCCCACGCAGACAGATGTCGTGACGCCGATCGCGCGCAGGCGGCCTGATCTCTTTGCCTACCGGGCGCCGTTCGTCATCAGCAAGCTGCTCATGAACAAGACCGTGGCCACCGAGCGCGAGGCAGAGGCGCTGTTCCGGGAGCTCGTGCGCTATCTCTGGCTCGTCGACTCCGACCGCACCCGCGCTTACCCGATGTTCTCGCTGCGCGTCGATGAGGCCTGGCACCAGTTCGCCCTCTTCACGATCGAATATGCCGGCTTCTGCCAGCGCTTCTTCGGGCGCTTCCTGCACCATGCGCCGAGCAACGCGCCCGTCACGCACGCCTGCCGCGAGGCGACGTGGGATGAGTTCGCGGCCGCGTACAGCGCCCTGTACGGCGAGCCGCCGCCCGAGCTGTGGAGTGACGCTTCGTCCATCTGCGGCCCTCGCCGCGTGATCCGCGATCGCGAGGTGTCGGTCCGACTGAACGACGGTAAGGCGGAGCTCGTCGATGGCGACGCGGTGCTCGTCCGCGTCGACGCCTGGGGCGAGCCCGCGCTGCGCTTCATCGCCCGGCACGGCATCTTCTACGTGCGCGAGCTGCCCGGGCTCGACCTGGACGACCGGATCGCCCTCTGCCGGGCGCTCGTGGCGTCGCGGACGCTCCGCGTCGCCCCGTAGTCGGTGCAGCCGCCCGCGACGAGCGATGATCTGTTCTTTTTCGCGCCTTTGCGCCTTTGCGCCTTTGCGCCTTTGCGTTGAAATCTCTCCGGATCCGTGGACGGACTCCAGGTGGGCGTCGCTAGCGCGAGCCGACGCCCAGGAGGGCGGTCATCGAGAACTGCTGAGGACCGTCGCCGAACCGCGCCTGCAGCCTGCCGAGGATCGCCTTGCTGAGCGCTTCCCAGCGCTCGTCGCCCAGCTTGTCCCGCAGGAGCACCAGCGGCGCGTTGCTCCGGCTCACGGAGCGCCAGAACTCCTCGGTCGAGGGCGACTCGCGGGAGTGCTCCGCCTCGTGCACCGAGACGTCCCGGAACCCGGCGGCCTCCATCTCGGCGCGGAACTCGCCTGGGTCTCCGAGCGGCGCTTTGCCTTCGCCGAAGGGCAGCCCGGGGAGCTCGGCGCCGATCGCCGAGAAGAGCTCGCCCAGGATGGGCGTCCTGTCCATGGGCACCCAGCTCGCGACGACCGCGCGGCCGCCGGGGCGCAGCACCCGGAGGAGCTCGCGGAAGCCGCGGTCGCGGTCGGGGAAAAAGATCAGCCCGAACATCGAGAAGGCAGCGTCGAAGGAGCCATCCTCGAAGGGCAGCGCCATGCCGTCGCCGACGCGGGCGTCCACCGCGAGCCCCGCGCGCGCGGCGCGCTCGCGCAGCCGCTCGACCATCGCGGGGGCGAAATCGACAGCGGTCACGCGCGCCTCCCCGGCGGCGAGGAGGGACAGGGTGCCCGGCCCGGCGGCCACATCGAGCACGCGGGCGCCCGGGCCGACCCCGGCGAGCCGGAGCGCGTCGGCGGCGTACTTCTCGAAGTGAGGGACGATGTCGGACGTGTAATCGTCGGCGACCAGGTTCCACGCGACGGGGGTGGCGAGGGGGCTCGGGGGCTGGGTCATCGGCAGAGGTGCTATCACGGACGCGTCGAGCGGATCCAGCCGCCGGTGTCCTGGCGCGGCGTACTCGTGGTCGCCGCTCACGCCCCCGGGGCGAGGCGATGACCACGAGTACGCCGCGCCAACGCCATGCCGCGATGAGGTGATGCGGTGATCACCGCGCGACCGCGCTCTCGCGTCGATTCGCCACGCGCGCCTGCGCCAGCGCCTTCGGCACGCCTCTCGGGCCGGCGGGGCTCGCCGCCGCCTCCGACGAGCTCGGATCAGCATCCGAGTCGGCGCTGTGCTCCTCATCCGCCTTGTCGGCGTCAGCCTCGGTCGCGTCGTGACGCGGCAGCACGGTCTTCGCGGTCGACACGAGCAGCACGCTGGTCAGAGCGACGACGCTCGCAGATCCAGCGACGAGCACCGCGATATGCATCATTGTGCGCTGGAGGAGGCTCCCTTCATTCAACTTCCGGAGGATCTTCAACATGGTGCTACCTGCCTCGTTCGCGAGCGCCCGCTCGCTGCCAGCGTCCGTGTGACGACTCCTGTCAATGCGAGCGTCGTGCCAGCTGCCATCCGCTGGAACCAGCGCCTGGATCGAGGGGCTTCTTGCGCCGCTCTGCCAAAGCTGACACGTCCGCCACCTGTACAATGGCTCATCCTGCCAAAATGACAATCCGTTCTTTGAAGCCTTTGGTCGCTGCGTGGACCGCGTGCGGACCGCGCGCGCCGGTGACCGTGGCGAAGGGAAGACATGCGTGTCTGACGCGCCTGCCGAACCTTCCACGCTTTCGGGTCGCATCCTGTCCTGTCGATCTGACCAGCCTGGACGAGGACTCCGGCGCTTCGTCCACCACACCCGCCACACCACCACACGTGCGGGCTCGTCCGGCGGGGCGCGCCGCCGTCGCGCGGTCGTCGCGCGGTCATCGCCGATCGCTGCCCCCTCGTGCGGGCGGCGGGGTAGAGATCGGGCCCATGCTGCTCACCCGCGCCGAAGCCACCGGATTCCGGGAGACCTCCCTGCACGCCGACGTGATGCGGTTCGTCCGCGCGCTCGAAGGCCGCAACGACCCGCGCCTGCACGTGACCACCTTCGGGACCAGCCCGGGCGGGCGGGAGCTGCCGCTGCTCGTGCTGTCCAAGGACGGCGTGCGATCCCCGGACGAGGCCCGCCGCGCCGGGCGCCCCGTGGTGCTGATGCTCGACGGGATCCACCCCGGCGAGGTGGAGGGCAAGGAGGCCAGCCTCGCGCTCGTCCGCGATCTGCTCGACGGCCGCCACCCGGACTGGCTCGACGCGCTCGTGCTCCTCGTCGTTCCGCTGTTCAACGCGGATGGCAACGACGCGCTCGACCCGCGGAACCGCCGCCTCGACCTCAAGAAGCTCACAGGCCAGCCAGGTCCCGTCGTCGGCACCCGCACCCAGAGCCACGGCATCAACCTGAACCGCGACTACCTCCGCCAGGCCGCGCCCGAGATGCGCCTGCTCCAGCAGCGCGTGTGCATCCCCTGGGCGCCCGATCTCACGATCGACAACCACGCGACCAACGGGTCGGTGCACCGGTTCCACATGACGATCGACGTGCCGCACACCATCGAGTCCGGCCGCCACGAGCCGATCGCCATGGTGCGCGACCGCCTGGTCCCCGACGTGATCGCCGCGGTCCGGCGGCGTGGCTTCGAGAGCGGCTGGTACGGCAACTTCGTCGAGGACGAGCGGGTGCTCGACGCGGACGGCGAGGTCGACCCGGCGGCGCCCGTCGGTCTCGGGTGGATGACCTACCCGCACCACCCGCGGTTCGGCTCGAACTACCGCGGGCTCACGGGGCGGCTCGACCTGCTTCTCGAGTGCACCAGCTATCTCCCCTTCGAGGAGCGCGTCCAGACCGCCTCGGCGTGGCAGATCGAGGCCCTCTCCTGGGTCGCCGCCCACGCCGACGCGGTCCGCGAGGTCGTGGCCGCGAGCGCCCGGCCGCCGGAGCGGGTCGCGGTCCGGTACCGCCTCGAGCCGACCGGGACCCCGATCGACATCCTGACGCGCAGCCCGCGGGCGTTCGACGGCGCGCCGGTCACCCTGCGGATCCCGCACCACGCGCGGTTCGTCGGGACCACGGTGGTGGATCGGCCGCGGGCGTACCTCGTGCCGCCGACGATCGCCGAGGCCCTGCGCCGGCACGGGCTCCGCGTCGAGCCGGCCGGGGGCGTCCACGACGTCGAGGTCGCCCGGGTGGCGTCGCTCGGCGCCGAGGGCGGACGGGCCATCCTGGAGGCGGCACGGGTCGGCGAGGTGTCGGTGCGGTGGCGCGAGGAGGCCCGGCGGGCCCCCGAGGGCTGGTCCCGGGTCGATACCGAGCAGCCGCTCGGCGCGATCGCCGTGTACCTGTGCGAGCCGGAAAGCGACGATGGGGCGGTCGAGAATGGCCTGGTGGAGGCGCCCGCCATCGGGGACGAGCACCCGGCGTGGCGGGTCCGGTGAGCCCGGAGGGGTCGGGCGGTCAGGGCTTCTTGGCCGCCATCGCGAACGCGATCCCGTGCGAGAGGTCGCGGCGCGTGACGATGCTGCTCAGCTCCACCTCCAGGCCGACGAGCGCCTGAGCGACCTCGGGCCGGATGCCCGTCAACACCACCTCGACGCCGAGCAGCCGCACCGCCTGGGCGATCTGCGCGAGCGCGCTCGCTGCCCGCATATCGAAGGCGGAGACGCCCGTGAGGTCGACGATGCATATCTGCGCTCCCTTGTCGGCGATCTTGTTGAGGAGCGCCTCCGCCAGCTGGTGCGAGCGGCGCTCGTCCAGCGTGCCGATGAGCGGCAGGACAAGCACCTCGTCGCAGATCGGGATGATCGGCGTCGACGGCTCGCGGAGGGCGGCAGACTGCACGCGCAGCCGATCCTGGAGCTCCTTCTGCCTGGTGATGACCTCGGTGAACATCATGATGCCGCCGATCCCGCCGCGCTCGTCGTGCCACGGGAAGACCTGCCAGCGCACCCAGTCGATGCGCCCGTCGGCCCGCTGGAACAGGTCCTCGTCGTGGCGCTCGCTCGCCCCGGCGAGACAGCGCTGATGGGTATCCTTCCATCGCTGCGGGATCTCGGGGAAGACGTCGTAGTGCGAGAGACCGATGATCTCGCGCGGCGCGAGGCCATAGTCTTCGAGCCAGCGCTTGCTCGTCAGCAGGTAACGCATGTCGCGGTCGAACAGCGCGACCGCCGCCGGCATGTAACTCGTCAGCAGTCGCACGTAGTCTTCGAGCCGGTTCACCCCCGCGTCGCGACGGATCCTGTCCTTCTCGAGCTCGCTCACGCGCAGGCGCAGCCGCTCGAGTTCCGCGACGAGCCCCTCGTGATCCCGTCCCTGCATGTCGCACGCTCCCCCCTGTGTTGCCCGGGCGCGCTCGCGCTCTCGCACGTCGTCGCGAGTCTATAACAACGCCGGCCCACGCCCGCAGCCCGTCGCGCGGCTCTTGCCGCCGCCCCGCTTCGCGGCGCAAGCTGCGCGCATGGCGCCCCCCTCGACACGGCCGGCCCCTGCAGCCCCGACCGGCCTCCCGACCCCACGAGAGCCCATGAAGGACCAGATTCCCGGGTTTCTGTTCATCGATCACATCGCCATGGCGGTGCCCGCTGGGCAGCTCGACGCGCAGGTGAAGGCGTACGAGATGCTCGGCTTCCGCGAGGTGCACCGGGAAGAGGTGCGGGGCACGGATCAGGTGCGCGAGGTGATGCTCCGCATCGGCGACAGCGACAACCACGTCCAGCTCCTCGAGCCGCTCTCTCCCGAGTCTCCCGTCCAGAAGCTCATCGAGAAGAACGGCGGTCGCGGGGGCTTCGCCCACGTCGCCTACCGGGTCAGCGACGTCCAGGCCGCCTTCGACGAGCTCAAGGCGCGCGGCTTCCGCATCATCGACGCGGCGCCGCGGCCGGGCTCCCGGGGCACGACGATCTTCTTCGTGCACCCCCGATCGCGCGACGACGCGCCGTTCGGACACCTCATCGAGGTCGTTCAGTCCCATGGATGACAGGCTCTTCGCCGATTTCGCGCCGGTCGCGCTCGCGACGTGGAAGCAGGCGCTCCACCGGGATCTCAAGGGCAAGACCGCGGACGACCTCTCGTGGGCGAGCGCCGAGGGGCTCCTCGTGCCGCCGATCTTCGCGCCGGACAGCCCCTCGCTCCCGCCGGCCACGGGTGGCCCGCTCGTGGCGTCGCTGGTCGCCGAGCTCCGGAGCGGCGCGCCGGAGCTGCGCTTCACGATGGGATGCAGCTATTTCCTGGAGATCGCCCGCCTCTGCGCCGCGCGCCTCCTGGCCGAGCGCCTGCGGGCGGGCGCCACGATCACCGCCGTCATCCCGTCCGCCGCGGTCCCTGGCGACGAGGAGCACAAGAACCTCCTCCGCGGCATCGTCGGGATGATGGCGGCCATCGCGGGCGGCGCGGACGACATCGTCGTCACGCCGCCCGAGCGCCTGCTCGGCAACGCCCGGGTCATCCTCCGCGAGGAGGCCCGCTTCGACGCCGGAGACAGCCCTGCAGCCGGCTCCTGGTACATCGAGCAGCTCGCGCGGAGCCTCGCGCGCGCAGCGATGCGGGAGCTCGGCGACACAAGGGAGATCCCGGAGCCTGGCGCGGCCCCATCGGACGTCGCGTCGCTCGAGCACCTCGGCTTCTCCGCCGGCGCGCCGCCGTTCCTGCGCGGGCCGTATACCAGCATGTACGTGGTCCGCCCGTGGACCGTCCGCCAGTACGCCGGGTACTCCACGGCCGCGGAGTCGAACGCGTTCTACCGGCGCAACCTGGCCGCCGGGCAGACCGGGCTCTCGGTCGCCTTCGACCTCGCGACCCACCGCGGCTACGACTCGGATCACCCGCGCGTTGTCGGCGATGTGGGGAAGGCCGGTGTGGCCATCGACACCGTCGAGGACATGAAGATCCTCTTCGACCAGATACCGCTCGATACGATGAGCGTGTCGATGACCATGAACGGCGCCGTGCTCCCCATCATGGCGTTCTACATCGTCGCCGCCGAGGAGCAGGGCGTGCGCCCCGAGCTGCTCTCCGGGACCATCCAGAACGACATCCTCAAGGAGTTCATGGTCCGGAACACCTATATCTACCCTCCGGCGCCGTCGATGAGGATCGTCGCCGACATCTTCCGTTACACCGCCGAGAAGACGCCCAGGTTCAACTCGATCAGCATCAGCGGCTATCACATGCAGGAGGCCGGCGCGACCGCCGAGCTGGAGCTCGCGTACACGCTCGCCGACGGCCTCGAGTACCTGCGCACCGGGATCTCGTCGGGCATGGATATCGACGATTTTGCCGGGCGGTTCTCGTTCTTCTTCGGCATCGGCATGGACCATTTCACCGAGATCGCCAAGCTGCGGGCGGCGCGGCTCCTGTGGGCGAAGATCGTGAAGGGGTTCCACCCGAAGAACCCGAAGACCATGGCGCTGCGGACTCACTGCCAGACGTCGGGCTGGAGCCTCACCGAGCAGGACCCGTTCAACAACGTCACGCGGACGGCCATCGAGGCGCTCGCGGCCGTGCTCGGCGGCACGCAGTCGCTGCACACAAACGCGTTGGATGAAGCGCTGGCGCTCCCCTCGGACTTCTCGGCGAAGGTCGCGCGCGACACCCAGCTCCTCTTGCAGCGGGAGACCGAACTCTGCCGGGTCATCGACCCGTGGGGCGGCTCCTACCACGTCGAGCGCCTGACAGACCGGCTCGCGCGGAGAGCGTGGCAGTTCATCCAGGAGGTGGAGTCCCTGGGCGGCATGGTCAAGGCCATCGAGAACGGCCTGCCCAAGCTGCGTATCGAGGAGGCGGCGGCCCGCAAGCAAGCCCGGATCGACGCGGGCCGCGACATCATCGTCGGGGTCAACGCGTACAGGCTGGAGAGAGAGGCGCCGATCGAGCTCCGCGAGGTGGACAACACCGCGGTTCGCGAAAACCAGCTCGCGCGGCTGCGCCAGGTGAAGGCCTCCCGCGCCGAGGCGGCTGTTGGTGAGTCGCTGGCCGCGCTCACCCGCTCTGCCGAGGCGGGCGAGGGGAACCTGCTGGCGCTCGCCGTCGACGCCGCGCGCCGCCGCGCGACGCTCGGCGAGATCTCCGACGCGCTCGAGCGCGTCTTCGGCCGCTACGAGGCGCCGGTGCGCACGGTGAGCGGCGTGTACGGCGCGGAGATCCGCGATGCGGGCGCTGGTCGCGAGGTGGAGGCGCTCGTCCGCGAGTTCGCGGCCCTCGAGGGCCGGCGCCCGCGCATCCTGGTCGCCAAGATGGGTCAAGACGGGCACGACAGGGGGATGAAGGTCATCGCCACGGCCTTTGCGGATCTCGGGTTTGACGTCGATATCGGTCCGCTCTTCCAGACCCCGGACGAGGTGGCCCGCCACGCCGTCGAGAACGACGTGCATGTGGTCGGGGTTTCCTCGCTCGCCGGCGGCCACAAGACCCTGGTGCCCCGGCTGATCGAGGCGCTCGGGGAGGCCGGCCGCGGGGACATCCTCGTGGTGGCGGGCGGCGTGATCCCGCCGCAGGACTACCGGTATCTGGAGGAGCGCGGCGTCGCGGGGATCTTCGGGCCCGGGACGGTCATTCCCGAGGCCGCGGCGCGGATCGTCCGGACGCTCCTTGGGAGCCTGTCGTCGCAGGAGGCGCGCTAGGTTGAAGTCGAGCCCGAGGCAGCTCGTCGACGGTCTCCTCGCGGGCGACCGGGCGGCGCTCGCGCGCGCGATCACGCTGGCCGAGAGCTCGCTCCCCCGCCACCAGGAGCTCGCCGAGGAGGTCCTGGAGCGCTGCCTGCCGCACGCCGGCGGCGCCACGCGCCTCGGCATCACCGGCGTGCCCGGGGTCGGCAAGAGCACGTTCGTCGACGCCCTCGGCGTTCACCTCGTGCGTGACTGGGGGGAGACGGTGGCCGTGCTCGCGGTCGACCCGAGCAGCCCTGTCCACGGCGGGAGCATCCTCGGCGACAAGACCCGGATGCCACGGCTGGCGAGCGACCCGCGGGCCTTCATCCGCCCCTCGCCGTCGGGCGGCTCGCTCGGCGGCGTGGCGCGGGCCACGCGCCAGGCCATCGCGCTCTGCGAGGCGGCCGGATACCGCAACATCCTTGTCGAGACGGTCGGTGTCGGGCAATCCGAGGTCGCCGTCGCCGACATGACGGATTGCTTCCTGCTCCTCATGCTGCCTGGGGCCGGCGACGAGCTGCAAGGCGTGAAGCGGGGCATCATGGAGCTTGTCGATCTCGTGATCATCAACAAGGCCGACGGCGGGAACGTCGACAGGGCCGCGCGAGCGCGCCGCGATTACGAGAGCGCCTTGCACCTGTTCCCGCCGGCGCCTCACGGCTGGGCCCCCGTCGTTGGCGTCTGCTCGGCCCAGGAGGGCCGCGGTGTCCGCGAAGCGTGGGAGATCGTGCTGCGCCACCGCGCGCACATGCAGGCCAGCGGCTGGCTCCTGCGCCGCCGCGCGGCGCAGGCGCGCCGCTGGCTGTTCGAGCTCATCGAGGGGCACCTGCGGGAGGCGTTCCTGCGCAGCGCCGGCGTGCGAGAGCGCCTGTCTGGCGTGGAGGCGCTCGTCGAGGCGGGATCGCTCAGCCCGCTTCGCGCCGCGCGGCAGCTGCTGGAGGCCTGGGACCCGGCCAGCAAGGGCCGAACGCGGTGAGCGCCGCGGCGTCACTGGCTCGCCATGAGCGCGCTGTGCTTGCGGCTGTAGCCGAAGTAGATCGCGAGCCCGAGGAGGAGCCAGGCGCCGAGACGGAGCCAGTTCTCGGTGGGCAGCGAGAACATGAGGATGAGACAGATCACGATCCCGAGGATCGGAGTGAGCGGATAGAGCGGCACCCGGAAGGGGCGCGGCGCGTCCGGCGCCGTCCGGCGCATGATCAGGACCGCCGCGCATACGAACACGAACGCAAGGAGCGTCCCGATGTTGACGAGCTCCGCGAGGATCCGCAGCGGGAGGAGCGCCGAGAGGGCAGCGACCACAAACCCGGTGAGGAGGGTGGACTTCCACGGCGTCTTGAAGACCGGGTGCACCGAGCCGAAGAAGCCTCTGGGCAGGAGCCCGTCGCGGGCGATGGCGAGCAGCACGCGCGGCTGGCTGAGCATGAGCACGAGCAGCACGGAGGTGATTCCGGCGACCGCCCCGAGGGAGATGATGAACTGCGCCCACGGGAGGCCGACGCGCGCGAAGGCGTCGGAGACCGGCGCGTCGATGTTCAGCTCGGCGTAGGGCACCATGCCGGTCAGGATCGCCGCGACGGCGACGTACAGGGTGGTGCAGATGACGAGCGAGGCCACGATGCCGATGGGGAGATCGCGCTGCGGATGCTTCGCCTCCTCTGCGTGCGCCGAGACAGCATCGAACCCGATGTAGGCGAAGAAGATGGTCGCGGCGCCGGCGAGCATCCCGAGCGGCTCTCCCCCCTTGCCGGTCTCGCCGAATATCGTGTGACCGAAGAGGCTGAGCCCCCCGAGCCCGAACGGCGCGAACGGCCGCCAGTTGGCCGGGGTGACGTAGAACGCGCCGACCACGATGACGAGGAGCACGACGACGAGCTTGAGCGCGACCATCACGGCGGCGATGGTCGCGCTCTCGCGGATACCCTTGAGCAGGACCACCGTGACCGCAGCCGTCACGAGCATGGCCGGGAGATCGAGGATCGCCCCTGTGGACACCAGCGCGCCGAGCGCCGGATCGTAGTCGAACGGCGCGCTCCTGAGCTCTCTTGGCACCTCTACCCCGAAGATCCCGATCAAGTCCTGGACATAGTGGGACCACCCGTGCGCCACGGCGGCGGCGCCGACGGCGTACTCCAGGACGAGATCCCACCCGATGATCCACGCCGGCAGTTCGCCGAGCGTCGCGTACGCATACGTATAGGCCGAGCCCGCGACCGGCACCATCGCCGCGAACTCCGCGTAACAGAGGGCCGCGAACACGCAGGCCATCCCCGCGACCACGAAGGACAGCATCAGCGAAGGACCTGCCTTGTCGTGCGCGGCCTGACCGGTGAGTACGAAAATGCCTGTCCCCATGATGGCGCCGATCCCGAGGCTCGTCAGCTGCAGCGGCCCAAGGGCGCGCCGGAGGCGGTGCTCCCCCTCTAGCTCCTTTTTCAGGACCGATATCGGCTTGCGGACGAGTAGCCGGCTCCCCATGGCGTTCGGTGCGCAGGCTCTGCGGCCCGGCCCGCGGCACGTCAAGCCGGAGATTCGTTCGCGGGAGGACATGCGGTGGTTCGATGTCGCGCCGTGCACGATCAGCCACGCGGTCAACGCCTTTGCTGAGCACGGTCGTGCCGAGCCTGGCGCTCCTGGGCTGTGGCGCTGGCGACGACGATCGCGGCAGCGGCGGTGACGCGGTACAAGGGGGGCCTCCCATGCGCGACGTCTGCTGGCGCTGCCGGCGCCCCCGTCCGGTCTGCTATTGCGCCCTCCTGCCCTCCTTGCCGACGAGGACCCGGGTCGTGCTCCTCCAGCACCCGCGCGAGCGGAAGGTTGGCATCGGCACAGCGCGCATGACCCACCTCGCGCTGCCCAACTCCGAGCTGCACGAGGGGGTGGTCTTCGAGGACGACGCCCGGATCGCCGCCCTCGCGAGCGATCCGACCACGGCCGTGCTCTTTCCCGGGGGCGACGCGCAGCCGGCGGGCGGGGCGCCGGTGCGCTCGCTCATCGTGGTCGACGGCACGTGGTGGCAGGCGAAGAAGATGCTCGCCCTGAACCCGCGCCTGGCCTCGGTGCGGCGCATCGGCGTGACGCCCCGCGCGCCGGGCAACTACCGCATCCGCAAGGAGCCCCGGCCCGAGTGCCTCGCCACGGTCGAGGCGGTGGCCAGCGCGCTGGCCGCGCTCGAGGGCGAGCCTGCGCGCTTCGACGAGATGCTGCGGGCCTTCACGTTCATGGTCGACCGGCAGATCGAGCACCAGGAGAGGAGCAAGGCCCCGCGACGGCGGCGCGCGCAGGCGGCCTCGCCGCTCGCGCCGCTGCGCCCCTACCTCGCCGAGCCGGCGAGGGTGGTGCTCGTCGACGGCGGGGCCAGCTCCGGCTGGCCGGCGGGCGCCGGCGAGGCCGAGCCGACGTCCGAGCTCGTGCACCTCGTGGCCTGCCGCGCGTCGGGCGAGCGCTTCGAGGCGTTCCTGCGCCCGCGGCGGCCGCTGGGCCCGAGCGTCGCGCACCAGATCGAGGTGCCCGAGCGCCGCCTGCTCGACGGCGAGGACGCGAGCACGGCCCTGGCCCGGTTCCGCGCGTTCGTCGGCCAGGGCGGGGTGCTGGGCGCCTGGGGCACCTTCACCCTGGACCTGCTCGCGCAGGAGGGCCTCGGGCGCCCGCCCTCCCTCGACCTGCGCGACCTCTGCGCGCGGCACCTGCGCCGGCGGCCCGGCGGCATCGCCCACGGTGCGCGGGCGCTCCTGGCCGGGGAGCCCGCGGCGCACGGCAGCGGGCGCGCCGGGCGCACGGTGGGGTGGCTCGAGGTCGTCCTCGCGCGCCTCCTCGACCTCGCGGGCGAAGACGACGTTGCCGCGCGGGGCGCCGCATGAGATTCTCCGTCCGTGCATTCCATCCGGTTCCGCTGAGTCCGGCATCCTCGTCCTCCCCGTAGTCCCCGGCGCCGCCGGGGGCACGCGGCGAGCGCGCGGGTGCCTGTCCGTGCCCTGTCTTCCTCCGAGTTCGCTCGAAACGTGGAAGACCGGGGCGCGTCGACTCACGCCCTGGAGCCTGGATGGATCACGCCACGCGCATCGGTCGTGAGCTCGCGCCGCGAGTCTTCCCCCCTTCACGCGCGCCGCCCTGCCGGCGGCGCGCCCAGAGGCTCGCGATCATGACCGAACGCCAAGACACCTCCACCGGTTCTCCCACCGCTTCTTCCTCTTCCTCCTTCGCGCCGATCGAGTCCGTCGGCGCGCTCCTCGAGGCAGCGCGCCGCGAGGGGCTCCAGCTCGTCACGAACCACGCCGACCTGGACCAGACCGGGCTCGACTTCCTCGTCGTGCACGCCCACGACGAGGACGGCGTGCCGTGGGTCGTGCGCACGCCGCGCCGGCCCGCTGTGGTCGCGTCGGCCCGCGTGGAGGCGCGCGTGCTGGCCCTCGTGCGCAGGCACCTGCCGGTCGCCGTGCCCGATTGGCGCGTGCACACCGATCAGGTGATCGCGTATCCGCGGCTCGTCGACGTACCCGCGGTGACCGTCGATCCCGAGGCGGGCGTGCGCTGGAACCGCGTCGACCCGGCGGCGCCCTCGGCGGCGTTCATCGCCTCCTTCGCGGAGGCCCTGGCCGCGCTGCAGCGCATCGATGCGGCGGAGGTCGAGGCGGCGCGCGTCCCCGTGAAGCCGATCGACGACGCGCGCCAGGCCCTGGCGCGCGCCATGGACGAGACGCGCGCGGTGCTGGCGCCGCCGGACGTCCTGTGGGCGCGCTGGCAGCGCTGGCTCGCGAACGACGCCATCTGGCCGCGCCACCTCGCCCTCGTGCACGGCGACCTGCACCCCGGGCACATGCTCGTCGACGAGGGCGGCCGGCTCACCGGGATCCTCGACTGGACCGAGGCCCACCTCGGCGAGCCCTCGAGCGACTTCGCGCTCTTCGCCGGCGCCTTCGGCAAGGGGGTGCTCGACGCGCTCATCGCGCGCTTCGAGGCGGCCGGCGGCGCCACGTGGCCCGGCCTTGCGGCCCACGCCGCCGAGCGCTGGGCGGCGTGGCCCGCGCTGGCAGCGAAGTGGGGCGTCGACTCGGGCAACGAAGGCGTCATCGAGCACGCGCGCAGCCTCCTCCCCGGGCTCGCGATCGAGAGCGGTTGACCAGAGGCGCCCCCAGGGCACGGCCGGGCGCGCACAGGACCGCGGCGCCCGGCCGCATCGCGCCTTGATCGTCCGAGGAGACCTCGGCGCGGCTCGCGCGCGCTGTCCGGCGTTGTTCCGCGCGCCGCCGCGCCGCCGCGCCGCGATGATGCGCTGCGTTGTGCTGCGGCGCGTATTCAGCCGCTGCGGCCCTGAGTAGCCTCTCCGCATGACCGGAGGACACGGCGCGGATGCCGGCGCGGCGGATCGCGCGCTCGTGCTCATGCTGCTGGGCACGGTGCTGCTCGTGTCACCGGCGCGGCTGCTCTGGGCCCGAGGCCTGCTTGCGGTGGCCGCGGTCTTCGCGGTCTGGGCCGCGCTGATCGCGCTCGCCGTGCTCGCGGCGCGCGGCGACCGCGGTGACCGCGGCGACCCACCAGGCGGCGATCTCGCCCGCGGCGAGCGCGAGCGCGGCGACCCGGCCCCCGGCGCCGGTGATCGAGGCCCGCCGTGATCGACGTCGGCGTCCTCCTCTTCGCCACGGTGGCCTGGCTCGCCGTGCTCGCCGCGATCGCGCTCGCGGCGCAGCGCGAGCGGATCCCCCGCGCGATCGCGCGTCACCCCCTCGTCCTCGCCCTCTCGCTCGGCGTCTACGCCTCGTCGTGGACCTACTACGGCGGCGTCGGCTTCGCGCAGCGCCACGGCCTCGTCTTCCTCGCGGTCTACCTCGGCCCGACGCTCGCGTGCATCGCCACCCCGCTCCTCTGGTCGCGCGTCCTGCGGATCACGCGCGAGCAGCGCCTCTCCTCGCTCGCCGACCTCTTCGCCTTCCGCTTCCAGAGCCCCGCGGCGGGGGCGGTCGTCGCCGCCTTCTCCGTCGTCGCCAGCGTGCCCTACGTCGCGCAGCAGTTCCGCGCGACCGAGCAGTCGGTCCGCGTGCTCTCCGGGCCCGGGCACGAGGAGGCCGTGGGCGCCGTCTTCTGGGCGCTGCTCACGCTCTTCACGGCGTTCTTCGGCGCCCGCCCGGCCGCCGAGCAGGGGCGGGAGGACGGCCTCGCGGCGGCGGTCGCGTTCGAGTCGGCGGCGAAGCTCGCCGTGCTCGCGGCCGTGGGCCTCGTCGCCGTGCTCGGGGTCTTCGGCGGGGCGGGCGGGCTCGCGGGCTGGCTGGGCGAGCACGCCGCCGAGGTCGAGGCGCTCGGCCGCCCCGTGCGCGAGGACAGCGGCTGGACGTCGATGCTCGTCATCAGCTTCGCCGCCGCCTTCCTGCTGCCGAGGCAGTGGCACATGGCGTTCGCGAGCGGCGCCGGCGACCGCGCGCTCGCCAAGGCGGCCTGGGCCTTCCCGCTCTTCCTCCTCGCGCTCAACCTGCCCGTCCTGCCCGTCCTCTGGGCCGGGACCCGCCTCGCGCCGGCCGAGCCCGCCGACAGCTACGTGCTGCTCGTGCCGCAGCTGCTCGGCCAGGGCTGGCTCGCGCTCGCCGCGTTCATCGGCGGCATCTCCGCGGCGAGCGCCATGGTCATGGTCACGGCCGTCGCCCTCGCGAGCGCCAGCGCCACGCACCTGCTCCTGCCGCTCGCCCGGAGGACGCTGCGCCGCAACGTCTACGCGCGCGTGCTGTGGCTCCGCCGCGGGCTCCTGATCGTCATGCTCGCCGGCGGGTGGCTCTTCCACCGCGCGCAGCCGCACCGCGGGCTGCTCGTCGAGAGCGGCATCGTGTCGTTCGTCGCCTTCGCGCAGTTCCTGCCGGGGCTGCTCGCCGCGCTCTTCTGGGAGCGCGCGACGCGCGCCGGGTTCCTCGCCGGGCTCCTCGCCGGCATCGGCACCTGGACCGCCACCTGCCTCGCGCCCTTCCTGCCCGAGCTGTCCGGGCTCGATCCAGGGTGGGCCGATCTCCTGCGCGAGGGCGCGGGCCAGGCCGACCCCACGGCGTACGCGGCGGCCATGGACACCTGGTCGCTGCCCACGTTCGTGTCGCTCGCCGTCAACGGCGCCACGCTCGGGCTCGTCTCGCTCCTGCGCCCCCCGGCCGAGGAGGAGCGCGAGGCGGCGCGCCTGTGCACGCGCCGCGAGATCGGCCCGTCGGTCGAGCGCGCGACCGTGGCCTCGAGCGTGAGCGCGCTGGAGGAGCGGCTCGCGCGGCTGCTCGGCCGCGAGGCGGCCGCGCTCGAGGTCACGCGCGCCCGGATCGAGCTCGACATCCCGCGCGACGAGACGCGGCCCACGGAGCTCCACGCGCTGCAGGAGCGCCTGCACCGCAACCTGTCGCCGCTCGTCGGCCCGGTGCTCGCGAGGACCGTCGCGGAGGCGGACGCGCAGGCCGCCCCCGCGGCGTTCGGTGGCAGAGCGGCGAGCGGCGCGCTCACCGAGGAGCTCCGGTGGCTGGAGCGGCGCCTCGCGCGCGGGGAGGCCACGACGACGTTCGTCGGCGCCGCGAAGGAGCTCGACCTCCTGCGGCGCTGGCTCCGCTCGGTGCTCGCGCAGCTCCCCCTCGGCGTCTGCGCGGTGGGCTCCGACGGCGCCATCAGCCTCGTGAACCGCCGCCTCGAGGCGCTCGTCGGCGCCGAGGAGCGCGACCTCGTCGGGGCGCCGCTCGACCGGCTGCCGGCCCCGTTCGCGGAGCTGTTCGCGCGCGCCGCCCGCGCCGCCTCCGCGGGCGAGGCCGGCGCGGACGAGATCGAGGCGCACGTGGCCGGGCGCGCGCGCTCGCTGCGCGTCCACCGCGCCGCGCTCGACCCGCTCGACGCGCGCGCCGCCTCGGGGGGCGTGGTCCTCCTCGTGGAGGATCGCACCGAGCAGCGCGCGCTCGAGGCGCAGCTCGCCCACCGCGACCGCCTCGCCCAGCTCGGCCGCCTCGCCGCCGGCGTGGCCCACGAGGTGGGCAACCCGCTCACCGGCATCGCCTGCCTCGCGCAGAACCTCCGCGCCGAGTCCGACAGCGACGAGATCCGCGCGCGGGCGGGCCTCATCCTGGGCGAGGCGGCGCGCATCGAGGCCATCCTGCGCTCCCTGCTCGACCACAGCCGCACCGGCGCCGTGCCGAAGCCCGGCGAGGGCGCGCGCGCGCGGGTCGGGCGCGTGGCGCTCGCCGAGGTGGTCGCCGAGGCCGTGCGGCTCATCCGGCTCGACCGCGCGGCGCCCCACGTCCGGGTGGATCAAGCCTGCCCCGAGTCGCTCGTCGTCATCGGCGACCGGCGCGAGCTCGTCCAGGTCTTCGTCAACCTGCTCGCGAACGCCCGCGACGCGTCCGAGGCCGGCGCGCTCATCGCCGTTCGAGGGTGGATCGAGGCGGGTCAGATCGTGGTCGAGGTCGAGGACCACGGCAGCGGCATCCCCGAGGAGCTCCTCGCCGCGGTGCTGGAGCCGTTCGTGACGACGAAGCGCGACCCGAGCGGCACGGGGCTCGGCTTGCCGCTCTCGCGCTCGATCGTCGAGGATCACGGCGGGACCCTCACGCTGCGGAGCGCGGTGGGGCGGGGGACGACGGTCGTCGTCCGGCTGCCGCTCGCGGGCGCGGGCGCGGGCGAGGCGCGGCGCAGGCCCGAAGCGGAGCCCTGAGCCGGCCCCCGCGTGTCGAGGCCGGGGTCGTCCTCAGGGCGGCACGCGGCCGACTGCGCGCTGCGCGCACCGCGTCGTCCGAGGCGCGTCGACCCGGTGGATGAGGCCCGAAGGTGACGCGGTCGGTGCGGGACGTCGGGTGTTACCGATCGTAACGAGACGTGGCTGAACGAGCCCGCCAACGTGCTTGCCCCGTGGACGAACAGGTATTCTCAAGGCTGCTTGCGTGGTATTCAGATCAAAGAGAGCAGCATTCCGCGAGCCGGGGGTGACAGGGCATCGACCCACGCGCTGCCCGGCCCCTCCTCCTCCCTCGCGTGCGAGGGAGGAGGAGCCATGAAGAACACCCTGGCTGCCTCTTTCCGCTCGGCTCGCCTCCAAGCCCGTCTCCGGCCCTCTCGACAAGCGCTGGAACTCCTCCGAGGAACCGTTCTCATGGCACAGACGTCTCCCCAAACCTTCGCCGTGACCCCCACGAGCAGTGCCCCCGCGGCCGAGCGTGAGGTTGTCAGCAGCTCCACGCTCTGGAAGGTCATCTTCGCGTCCGCTGGCGGCACGATGATCGAGTGGTACGACTTCTATATCTTCGGGAGTCTTGCCGCGATCATCTCGACCCACTTCTTCCCGAAGGACAACCCGACGGCGAGCTTCCTCTTGACGCTCGGCACGTTCGCCACGGGCTTCGTCGTCCGCCCGTTCGGCGCGCTCGTGTTCGGGCGCATCGGCGATATCGTTGGTCGGAAGTACGCGTTCCTCGTGACGCTGCTGCTCATGGGCGGCGCGACGGCGCTCATCGGCTTCTTGCCGACGTACGACAAGATCGGGCTCCTCGCCCCGCTCGCGCTCGTCCTGATCCGCCTCGTTCAGGGCCTCGCGCTCGGCGGCGAGTACGGCGGCGCGGCGGTGTACGTCGCCGAGCACGCGCCCGACGAGAAGCGCGGCTTCTACACCTCGTTCATCCAGATCACGGCGACGCTCGGTCTGTTCGTCTCGCTGGCGGTGATCCTCAGCACCCGCCTTGTCGTGGGCGAGGAGGCCTTCAAGGACTGGGGCTGGCGCATCCCGTTCCTCCTGTCGGTCCTCCTCGTCGCCGTGTCCTTCTACGTGCGTGCCCGCCTCAAGGAGTCGCCGATCTTCAGCAAGCTGAAGGCCGAGGGGAAGACGTCGACCGCTCCCATCAAGGACAGCCTCGGCAACAAGCGCAACTGGAAGGTCATCCTGGTCGCCCTCTTCGGCGCCACGGCCGGCCAGGGCGTGGTCTGGTACACGGGGCAGTTCTATGCCCTCTACTTCCTGCAGAACACTCTGAAGGTCCCGTTCATCACGGCCACGATCGTGATCGCCTCCGCGCTCGCCCTCGGCATGCCGTTCTTCGTGTTCTTCGGCGCGCTCTCGGATCGCATCGGACGGAAGAAGATCATGCTCGCGGGCAACCTGTGCGGCGCGATCGGCTTCTTCCCCGTGTTCTGGGCGATGAAGCAGAACGCGGACAACCCGGTCGTGCTCACCGCGCTCGTGTTCGTGCTCGTGCTGTTCGTCACGATGGTCTACGGCCCGATCGCGGCCTACCTCGTCGAGGCCTTCCCTGCGAAGGTGCGTTACACGTCGCTCTCGATCCCGTACCACGTCGGCAACGGCGTCTTCGGCGGGCTCTTGCCGCTCATCGCCTCGTCGGTGACGGTCGCGACGGGCAACATCTACGCGGGGCTCCTCTACCCGATCGCGGTGGCGCTCATCACCGTTGTCGTCGGCGGGATCTTCCTGAAAGAGCGCAGCGACGTGCGCCTCTGGGACGAGCTCGATCGCCCGGCTTGATGCCGATCTCCCGGCGGACGGAGCGCTGCTCGCGCGTCGTCCGCCGCCTCCCGCTCCTTGCAGATTCGTGGGATACGGGCTCAGCCGTCAGGCACCGGAGCGAGGCATACGAAAGTACGCCGCAGCGAGCCGAACGGCGCGGATGAGCCCGTATCGCTGAAGCATCCCTCGAATTCCGGAAAAATTCACAGGGAGGCGAGGAGACGGGGAGTGGAATCCCACCAATCTCCCTGTCTCCCTGTTCAATTCTCCGCCAAAAATGCCAACAAGATGAGGGGGTTCGTCAGCCCGCAGAGTGCACGCCGGTGTGCCCCGCTATCGCTGACCGAACTCCCGTGCGGCAGGACAGCAACGCACCAATCGAGGCCCACGGCCTCGTGATCGACGCCCATCGGTGTGCTTCCCACGCGGAAAAATCCGTGTATAAGGACCTGGAATTCTTCAGCCCAACAGGAGGCCTATGCGTACTTCGCTCTTGTTTCCAGGTGTCTGCGCCATCTTCCTCGTGGCCTGTGGTGGCGATGACGACAATTCGAGCACTGCCGCGACGACCAGCGGCTCCACCAGCGGTGTTGGCGGCGCCACGTCGGGCTCCGGCGGCGCCGGCGGTGGCGAGCAAGCGACGACCGGCACGAGCACCGGTGGCTCTGGCGGCGGCGATGGCGGTGGCGGAGCTGGTGGCGGCGAGTCGGGGCTGCCGGTCCCGCCCGGCGACAGCGTGCCCAAGCCGTCCGGCACGCCAGGGAACCTGGTCGTGCTCCCCTGGGCCGGGTTCAAGGGCGCCGTCACGTACACCTTCGACGACGCGCAGCCGTCGCACATCGCTCATTACGATGCGCTCCAGGCCGAGGGGATCCCGCTGACGTTCTACGTCAACAGCGGGAGAAACGACCTGGCGAACTTCGACGCGACGTGGACGAAGGCAGTCCAGGATGGCCACGAGCTCGGCAACCACACGGCGCACCACTGCCACGACGACATGACCGAGTGCGCGGGCGACTCGGCCGGCAGCCTCATTGAAGAGATCGACGAGTGCACCGACTACATCGTCGCGAACTACGGCCAGAGCGACGTCTGGACGATGGCCTCTCCCTTCGGCGACGCGGGGTGGAACGAGCCGGCGAAGTCGCGGTTCTTCCTGAACCGCGGCGTCCAGGGCGGGACGGTCGGCCCGAACGACAACTCGGACCCGTGGAACCTCCCGACGATGATGGCGAACGGGGGCGAGACCGCCGAGCCGTTCAATACGGCCATCGACTCGGCGAGGTCGGACGGCAAGTGGCTCAACTTCCTGTTCCACACGATCCTGCCGACCGAGGACCACTGGTACGCCGACGTCGAGCTCACGAGCATCACCGATAGCATGAAGCACGCCAAAGGGCTGAACGACGTGTGGATCGACACGATGGTCGAGGTCGGGGCCTACTGGGTGGGTCAGAAGGTGCTCGCAGAGGCGACGAGCGATACGTCCGGCGACGAGACGACCTGGACGTGGACGCTGCCGGAGCACTTCCCGACGGGCAAGTACCTCCGTGTGACGGTGGATGGCGGCACGCTGACGCAGGGGGGAAATGCGCTGGCGTGGAACGAGCACGGCTACTACGAGATCGCGCTCGACGCGGGCGCGCTCACCTTGTCGCCGTAACAACCCTGTCATTCCGGCTGTCGAGCCGGCGCGCGCGGCGACTTCGACGCCCTCCCGGGCGCGGCGCCGCGCATTGTTCACGCAGACCTGTAGGGGAGGCCTCGGTGAACCGCCCGGCCCCCGTGGAGGGTGGTCGTCGCGCGCGGCACGGACGGGCTGAACTCGCCTGGGACGTCCTGTGCCCGACGTGCGGAGCACGCCGGACACAGGACGTCATTTGGGCTCAAACATCAGCCCGTCCGCGCCGCGTGCGACGACCACCCTCCACGGGGGTCTACGGATGCGCTGGCATGGGAGGAGCCAGGGCGACGAGGCGATTCAGCTGAGGCGCGCTCTCTTACCGCGTCACTCGATCTCGGGTCTGAGCTCAGAGGTGCATCCGCCTGCTCTGTGCACCTAGGGTTCAAATAGTTTTTCTTGAAGGAACCGAGATGACCGTGGGAGGCGCGATGTTGGCGAATCGCATCGATGAATAGTTTTGTTGCCACTGATGGGCTGCGAGGCCTCCGATGTGCTCTGTGCTTCTTCGTTACATTGAACCACAGCTTGGTATTTGACGCGTCGCCCGCTTGAGAGAACAATTGTTCTTGACTCAGCACGTCGTGTGATCGAAGGGTCTCTCGTCGGGAATCGAGAATCGGGGGGCCACGAAACAAAGATAGGTTGAGCGCTCCGTGTCATGTGCTTTGCGCGCGGTGCGTCGGCGTGGCATCTTACGGAACTTGCTTGCGGCCATCCGGCCGCTCCTAGGAGAAAATTCATGCGCTTTGCTAGCTCGCTGAGCCTCTGCTCAGTTTCGATCGCTTGCTGCCTGGCCGCCTGTATCGCCGCGTCTCCGGACGACGAAGAGATCCTGTCGCTGGAGGGCGAGCTGCTCAGCTCGGACGGGACGATGTCGGCGGACCTCTCGTACCAGTCGCAGTGGCCGACGGGGTACTGCGCCAACGTGACCGTGAAGAACGTGAGCTCCAAGCCGAGCACCTCGTGGGGCCTTTCGATCGGGCTCAACGGCGCGACGCTGGCCAACTCGTGGAACGCGCGGATCACGCAGTCGAACGGGACGCTGAACGCCACCAACGAGACCTACAACGGCTCGCTGGGAGCAGCAGCGTCGACGACCTGGGGGTTCTGCGCGAACGGCACGGGGAGGCCCTCGATCACGTCGGTCAACGGCAACGGGAACGGAGGCTCGACGTCGGTGAGCTCCAGCAGCGCTTCGAGCAGCTCGAGCAGCAGCGCTTCGAGTAGCTCCAGCAGCAGCAGCAGCTCCTCGGCCAGCTCTGGCGGAGGCGGCGCAGGCGGCACCGGAGGCTCAGGCGGCTCAGGCGCGGGCGGCAACGGTGGAGGCCCGGTGGTCAACTCCGGCCTTCCGACACCGCCCGGACCCAGCAACGTGGCGAAGCCGTCGGGCGCGGCCGGCGGGTTCAGGGTCATCAACTGGGCCGGCTTCACGGGCGCCGTGTCGTACACGTTCGATGACTCGAACTCGAGCCAGATCCAGAACTACGACACGCTGAACGCGCTCGACGTTCCGTTCACCTTCTACCTCCAGACCGGCAAGACCGAATCGACCAATGCGGTGTGGCAAAGGGCGCTGAGCGACGGGCACGAGCTCGGCAACCACACGAAGAGCCATTCGAGCAACGACAACGGCACCGATACGGACGCGGCGACGCAGTTCATCGAGAGCCGGTTCGGCACCAAGGTGTGGACGATGGCGGCCCCGAACGGCGCGTCCGTGTACTCGAGCATCGCCAGGACCCGCTTCCTCATCAACCGTGGCGTGGCCAACAACCTCATCGGCCCGAACGACTCGACCGATCCGTTCACGCTGCCCTGCTACATCCCCCCGACCGGCGCCTCCACGGCGGTGCTTGACCAGCAGGTCACGGGCGCGCGGGACGCCAAGAAGTGGCGCACCGTCCTGGTGCACGGCTTCACCGGCGGCAGCGACGGCGCCTATCAGCCCGTAGGGCTCCAGGCCTTCGTCGATCACGTCAAGCACTCCAAGGCGCTCGGCGACATGTGGCTCGACAGCGTGGTCAACGTCGGCGCTTACTGGCGTGGCCAGAAGGCGGTCTCCTCCGCCACCACCTCGGCGTCTGGCGGCGCGACGACCTACACGTGGCAGCTCCCCGACCACTTCCCGCCGGGCAAGTACCTGCGCGTGACGGTCACCGGCGGCACGCTCAAGCAGAACGGCGTTCCGCTGAACTGGGATCCGCATGGCTACTACGAAGTGGCGCTCGACGCGAAGTCCGTGACGCTGTCGCCGTGATGTAGCGGGCCCATCCCGTCGCGACGCGCGCGGTGGGTTTTTGAACCGCCAAGACGCCACAAGACGCCAAGAAAACCACAATAATCTTGGCGTCTCATGGCGCCTTGGCGGTTTCATTATTCCGGTAGGGTAGGGGACTTCCCACCAGCATCCGCAAAGGAGCTCTGTCTCCTCTGCGGTTCCAACGTGGCATCTTACGTAGTTTGCTTGCGGCCTGTTCGGCCGCTTTCAGGAGAAAATTCATGCGCTTTGCTAGCTTGCTGAGCTGGGGCTCAGTCTCGATCGCTTGCTGCCTGGCCGCCTGCATCGGCGCGTCTTCCGACGACGAAGAGATCCTGTCGCTGGAGGGCGAGCTGCTCAGCCCGGACTCGACGATGTCGGCGGACCTCTCGTATCAGTCGCAGTGGCCGACGGGGTACTGCGCCAACGTGACCGTGAAGAACGTGAGCTCGAAGCCGAGCACCTCGTGGGGCCTTTCGATCGGGCTCAACGGAGCGACGCTGGCCAACTCGTGGAACGCGCGGATCACGCAGTCGAACGGGACACTGAACGCCACCCATGAGAGCTACAACGGCTCGCTGGGAGCAGGAGCGTCGACGACCTGGGGGTTCTGCGCGAACGGCACGGGGAAGCCCTCGATCACGTCGGTCAACGGCAACGGGAACGGAGGCTCGACGTCGGCGAGCTCCAGCAGCGCTTCGAGCAGCTCGAGCAGCAGCGCTTCGAGCAGCTCCAGCAGCGCCTCCAGCAGCTCCAGCAGCGCCTCCAGCAGCTCCAGCAGCAGCTCCTCGGCCAGCTCTGGCGGAGGCGGCGCAGGCGGCAGCGGCGGCGCGGGCGGCAGCGGCGGCTCTGGCGGCAGCGGCGGCTCTGGCGGCGGAGGCGCGGGCCCTGGCTGGGACTGGGCCGGTATCATCGGGACCGGTCAGAGCCTGTCGGTCGGGGCGCAGGGGACGCCGGCCAGGGCGACCACCCAGCGCCGTCACAACCTCAAGCTCTCGCTGGGCAACGCCTCGGTGCCGCCCTTCGATCCGAGGAACAGCTCGCTCTCGATGGTGCCGCTGGTCGAGCCCATCCGCGCGCTGGCCACGGGCTACCCGAGCGCGTATCCGCGCAACATCTATGGCGAGTCGCCGCATACGGCCATGGGGGACCAGATCACGGCGCTCGTGCAGGCAGCGACGGGCGGCGATTACATCAGCGTTCACACGGTCGTCGGCGAGAGCGGACAGGCCATGTCGGTCATCCGGAAGGGCGCCACCGACACCGGCACGACGGGTCGGGCCTACGCGGCGTCGCTGTTCGAGGCCGCCGCGATCGCCCGCCTCGCCGGCGCGGCAGGCAAGACGTACGGCGTCGGCGCGATCGTGATCACCCACGGCGAGTCGGACGCCGGCAGCTCCAGCTACAAGAACGACCTCATCAAGCTCTGGTCGGACTACAACGCCGATCTCAAGCCGCTGACCGGGCAGACCCGGTCGATCCCGATGTTCGTGTCGCAGCAGCACGCCTATCCGAGCGGCTCGAACCAGCGGTCGGCGGCCACGCTCGCGCAGTGGCAGGCCGGGATCGACCGCCCGGGCGACATCATCTGCTCGGGGCCGAAGTACCAGTACCCGTACGCGAGCGACAACATCCACATGACCGCGATCGGGTACGAGCGGCTCGGCGAGAAGCTCGGGCAGATCTATAGCGAGAAGGTCGTGCAGGGCCGTGACTGGCAGCCGCTGCAGCCGACGCGGGTCGAGCGCAGCGGTCGCGTGATCACGGTGCACTTCCACGTGCCCGTGCCGCCGCTCGCCTGGGACAGCTCGCTCCCCTCGCCGCACCAGAGCGCGCTCACCGAGTGGGCGCAGGGGCGCGGCTTCGAGGTCCGCACGGCGAACACCAGGATCGCGATCAGCTCCGTCGCGATCTCGGGCGACACGGTGCGCATCACGGTCGGCAGCGATCTCCCCGCGACCGGCGTCTGGGTCGGCTACGCCATGACCAGCGACGGCACGGCGTTCTCCGGCCGGACGTGGCGCTCGGGCCAGCTGCGCGACTCCGATCCTTTCGTCGGATCGATGACGGGGACCGCGCAGCCGAACTACGCGGTGGCGTTCGAGATGGCCGTGCCCTGAGCCTCGCCGGCGCGGCGCCTCCCTCGGGATTGGCGCCGCCGAGCTCGACGGCCAGACGTCTGGCGATGGATAGCCAGGCGTCTGGCCGACCCCCGTCACAGCCGCGGATCGACCGGCTCGCTCTCCAGCGCCAGCACCCCGAACACACACTCGTGCACGCGATGGAGCGGCTCGCCCTCCACGAAGCGGTGGAGCGCCTCCAGGCCGAGCGCGTACTCCCGCAGCGCGAGCGCGCGCTTCCCCGACACGCTGCGGTTCCGCAGCCGCGCGAGGTGCTGCGGCGTCAGGTACTCCGGCCCGTAGATGATGCGCAGGTACTCCGGCCCGCGGCACTTGATCGCCGGCTGGACGAGCCCGCGCGGGCCGCGGACCACCCACTCCCACGACTTGACCACCATGCCCTCGCCGCCGCGCTCGACCATCTCCGTCCAGAAGGCCACCGCCTGCGCCTCGCTCTGCGGGTCCGAGAGGTCGACCACGCGGTGCGGGGTCGGCACGAAGAACGCCGGATCGACCTCGCTGAGGCGCGCGAGTTGCCGCAGGTGGAAGCCGTGGTCCCGCGCCGCGTGCACGGCGCCCTCGCTCGCGAGCAGGTGGAACGGCGCCAGCCGGAGGTCCGAAAGCGACCGCACCGGCCAGCAGTAGCGCCGGTAGGCCGCCACGTACCCGTCCATCGCCGCCTTCCGGGCCGCGTGCCGCTCGAGCAACACCCGCGCGCTCTCGTCGCGCGCGGCGGTCATCGTGAGCGCCCGCACCGCCGCGTCGAGCGACGCGCGGCCCGACGAGCCCACGGCGGCGTACTGGCCGCGCAGGAGATCCTGCGCCTTCGCCGACCAGGGCAGGAGCTCCGCGTCGAGGCAGACCCAGTCCGTGCGCAGCTCGGCCCACAGATCGGCCCGATCCATCGCCGCCCGCACCCGGTCGATGAGCTCCCGGCTCCGCGCCTCGTCCGAGAAGAACGGCCTGCCCGTGCGCGTCGTGCACACGCCGAGCGGCCCCTCGTCGAGGCGGAACCTCCGCCGCCGCGCGGCCTCGTCGCGGCACACGACAAGCACCGCGCGCGACCCCATGTGCTTCTCCTCGCAGACGACGCGGCCCACGCCGTTCTGCCGGAAGTACGCGAACGCCTCGCGCGGGTGCTCGAGCAGGCCCCCGTCCTTCGACGTCTCGCTCGGCGACATCGTCGGCGGCAGGTAGATGAGCCACCGAGGATCCACGGCGAAGCGGCTCATCGCCTCGAGCGCCGCCGCCGCGTTCTCCTCGCGGATCGTCACCATGCCGTGCACCCGCGTCCGGATCGCGCGCCGGCCCCGCACGTCGTCGATGTCGAGCACGTCGTCCGCCTGCCCCCGCGCGCCGGCCCTCGGCTCGCCCGCGAGCGGCGCGAGCGGCTTCGCGGGCTCGTAGTACACGCGGCGCGCCTTGACCTCGACGAGCTCGCGCTCCGGGTAGCGGAGCGCCGTGAGCGCGCCGCCGAACACGCACCCCGTGTCGATGCAGATCGTGCGGTTCTCCCACTCGGCCACCGTCGTCGGCGTGTGGCCGTAGACCACCATCGCCTTGCCGCGGTACTCCGAGGCCCAGTTGTACCGCACGGGCAGGCCGTACTCGTCGGTCTCACCCGTGGTCTCGCCGTACAGGCAGAACTCGCGCACCGCGCCCGAGCCCCGGCCCTGGAACGCCTCCTTCACCCCCGCGTGCGCGACCGCGAGGTTCCCGTCGTCGAGCACGTAGTGGCTGACGAGCCCGTCGATGAAGTCCGCCGCCTTCGCCTTGAACGCGTCCGTCTCCGCCTCGAGCTGCTCGAGCGTCCGCTCGAGCCCGTGCGTCGCCCGCACGTCGCGCCCGCGCAGCTTCTTCAGCAGCTTCACGTCGTGGTTGCCGGGCACGCAGAGCGCGGCGCCCGACTCGACCATCGCCATCGCGAGGCGCAGCACGTCGGGCGAGCGCGGCCCGCGGTCCACGAGGTCGCCGAGGAAGATCGCGCGCCGGCCCTCGGGGGGCGACGCGCGCGGCGCGTCCGGCAGCCCCTCCAGCTTGTAGCCGAGCGCCTCGAGCAGCTCGACCAGCTCGTCGAAGCAGCCGTGGACGTCGCCGATGATGTCGAACGGCCCGCGCTCGTCGCGGCGATCGGTCCACAGGCGCTGCCGCTCGATCGTGGCCGTCGCCACTTCCTCGGGCGAGGAGAGCACGTGCACGTAGCGGAAGCCCTCGCGCCGGAGCTCCTTGAGCGAGCGGCGCAGCTCGCGGCTCTGGCCCCGCACGACGTGCGGGCCGAACTGCCGGTCCGCCCGGCCGGCGTTGCGCGCGTGGCAGAGCTTCTCCGGCATGTCGAGCACGATGGCCACCGGCAGCACGTGGTGCTCGCGCGCGAGCGCGACGAGCGGCCTGCGCGCGTCCGCCTGCACGTTGGTCGCGTCGACAACGGCGAGCCGCCCCGACGCAAGCCGCTTGCCCGCGATGAAGTGCAGGACCTCGAACGCGGCCGCGCTGGCGGCCTGGTCGTTCTCGTCGTCGGACACGACGCCGCGGTAGTGATCGGACGAGAGGATCTCGGTCGGCTTGAAGTGCGCCCTCGCGAACGTGCTCTTGCCGGAGCCGGACGCGCCGACGAGCACGACCAGCGAGAGGGAAGGGACGATGAGGGGGGCCTGCTCGCTCACGACGCCGCCTCCGTCGCCTGCGTCTCGACGCTGCCCGCGCCGCCCGCGCCGCCGTCCTGGGCCTCTGCGCCGCCCGCGCCGCTGGTGCTGGTTGTGCCGCCCGCGCCGCCCTCGCGCGTGAAGATCGCCATCTGCGTCGGCGCGCCGAGCGAGGGATCCATCGGGCCGATGGGCAGGTGCTCGACGGCGTAGCCGTGCGCGGCCGCGACCCCCTCGCAGAAGGCGCGGAACTCGGCGCGCGTCCACTCGAAGCGGTGGTCGCCGTGGCGCAGCGCGCCGCGCGGCAGCCCCTCGAACAGCGCGTTGTACTCGGCGTTCGGGGTGGTCACGAGGACGACGCGCGGCCGCGCGTGCTCGAAGACGCTGCGCGTGAGCGCGCCGAGCCGCGAGAGGTCCACGTGCTCGATGACCTCGACGAGGGTCGCGGCGTCGTAGCCCGAGAAGCGCGCGTCGCGGTAGGTGACCGACGCCTGGAAGAGCTGGATGCGCCGCCGCTGCTTGTCGGGCAGGTCGTCGAGGCGCAGCCGGTTCTTGGCGATCTCGAGGCCGCGCACGGAGACGTCGGCGCCCGCGACGCGCTCGAAGACGCGCTCGTCGACGAGGCGCTTCAGCAGCTTGCCCTCGCCGCAGCCGAGGTCGAGCACGCTCCTCGCCTCGGCCCGGCGGAGGGCCGCGACGACGGCCTCGCGCCGCGCCTCGTCGAGGCTGATCCGCGCCTCACCCCGGTCCTCGGGCGCGGCCTTCTCGTCCTCGGCCTCCTCGGGGCTCGCCTCATCGTCGGCCACGAGCCGCGCGAGCGCGGCCCGGAAGAGCGGCCGGCTGTGCTTCAGGTAGCGGAGCGCGATCGCCTCGCGCTCCGGGTGCTCCGCGAGCCACCCCTTGCCCTTGGCGAGGAGGTTGTCGACCTCGGCGTCGCCCACGTAGTAGTGCTTCTTGTCGTCGAGCACGGGCACGAGCACGTAGAGGTGCGCGAGCAGCTCCCTGAGCCGGCACGTCCTCGCGAGCGAGACGCGCAGGTAGGCGCTCTGGCCCCACTCCGGGAACGCCTCGTCGAGCGGGAGGCGCTCGGCCGCGACCTCGTAGCCGAGCGGCTCGAAGAGCCGCCGGAGCAGCGCCTCTCCGCCGCGGCACGGCAGGGCCTCGATCGTGGCGGAGAGGGGGATCGGCGCGTCGGCGAGCTCCGGGCGATCGCGGCACTTGCCGCCGAGCGCCGAGCCGAAGACCTGCGCGATCGCCACGGAGAGGAACGACGAGGCGACGTAGGGCCGGTCGTTCACGTACTGCGCGAGCGTCCCGGGCTCGCCCGCGCCGCGCCCGCGCACGAGGTCCACGGGGTCGACGTCGAGCAGGAGCGCCGCGGTGCACCGCTCCTCGGTCGCCTCCGGATAGAACACGTGCGCCTTGCCGAACGACAGCGGGAACGACTGCGTGTACGCCGGGTTCTTGACGAGCAAGTAGCCGAGGTCGGTCGCCGGCCGGTGCGTGGTGGTGAGCGTAAGGAGCATCGGGTGCCCGAGTCTACGCGAGCGCGACGACGCGCGACACGCTCGGCGCGCCCGCGCATCGCGCGGCGATCTCCGGCTCCTCGGGCGCAGCGGCCGTCGCGACGGCGCGAGCGTCCCGAGCCGAACGGGGAGCGACCCGCAGTGCACGGCCGGACGCTGAGCCGGTAGACTGCTGCGGGCGGGCACACGCGCTCGCGAACCCGGAGCATGAATGGACACGAGCTCTCCATCTGCAGACAAGAAGATCCGCGTCGTCGTCGAGGGAATGGCGATCGAGTGGGATCTCGAGAACGGGCAGTGCACCTGGGCCGGCGTCCCCTCGGTGTCGATGTTCCTGCCGAGCAGCGTGGTTGGCCTGATGTCCGGCTTCCAGCGGATGGCGGGGACCGAGCGCTTCAACCTCGCCGTGGAGAGCGGGGGGCGGCTCAGCATCGATGACGACTGGGACTACATCTCCGGTTATCCGACGTTCGAGGAGGGCTTCAAGGCGCTCGGCGTCGGCGCGGCCACGGCGGGCTGGGGCGTGTGGCACGTGCTCTCCCTGGACCGGGAGCGGAAGGAGGCCCGCTTCCGCGTGGTGAACGGGTGGGAGTCGGTCTACCAGAAGGAGCTCGATGTCTGCTGGGGCAGCAGCATGATCGCGGGCAAGCTGGCCGGGTACTGTACCCGGCTCTTCGGGGAGGAGTGCGACGTCGAGCAGACGTCGTTCGCCGCGCGGGGCGACGCCCACGACGAGTTCACGGTGCGCCCCGCGACGACCAGCCTGGAGGACCGGCTGCAGCACCTGCTCGACGAGGAGCGGGCGACGAAGACGGATCTGGCCATCGCGCTGCACAAGCTGAAGCGCGAGGTCGATGAGCGCGCCCGCATCGCCGAGGAGCTCCAGAGGACCGAGCAGGAGCTCCGCGACAAGCTGTCGTTGATCGAGCGGCAGCAGCACGAGCTCCGCGCGCTCGCCACCCCGATCATCCAGGTGTGGGACGGCGTGCTGACGCTCCCGTTGATCGGCACGCTCGACGGCGTGAGGGCCGGGGTGATCACGGAAGAGCTGCTCGACGCCATCGTCAGGACCGGCTCCCGCTATGCGATCCTCGACATGACCGGCGTGGACAGCATCGACGGCGAGACCGCCGATCACGTGATCCGGATCATCCGCGCGGTCGAGCTGCTCGGCGCCAAGGGGGTCATCACCGGCGTGCGCCCCGCGGTGGCCGCGCTGATCACGTCGCTCGGCCTCGAGCTGTCCGCCGTGACCACCTTGCGGAACCTCCGCGAGGGGCTGCGGATGTGCATCCAATCGCTCTCGGACAAGCCTGCAGCGGTGTGAAGACGGGGGTCGGCCCGTCGATCCCTGGCCGGGCCGCTCTTGGCGCTCGCTCCCCTCGGTCCACATGGTAGGCTCTGCCGGCTCGTGACTCGGCACCGAAGGCACCACCCACGCTCCAGGTGGACGCGGCGGCTCGTCCGGCTGCTCTCCGCGCTCGTGCTTGCCCTGCTCGCGAGCCAGCTGACGGTGGCGTACGCCTTCGTGGCCGTCGACGACTGCGGCGAGTCGTGTCCCGACGATGACGACGAGGGGGACTGCCCCTGTCCCCTGGACTGCGCCGCGGGGTGTTGCGCGGCGAGGGTCCCGGCCGTCCCGCCCTCGCCCATCGTTCCGGTCTTGCTCGCGCCCCCCTCCGCGGACCTTGTGCTGCTCGTGCCCGAGCGCGCGCCCCCATCGCCAGAGGTACGCGAAGTGCTCCACGTCCCAAGGCACCTCACCTAGCACGGCGCGGATGGCCGCTCGGCGGCCCGAGCCGTCGATCGCGCTCCTGCGAGCTCCATGTGGGCTTTGTCGGCCCCCGGTGGCCTCAGCGGAGCGTGGCGTGGCTCAGCGCCCTGCTGGATCCGAGCGGAGGGCGTGAACGCGGCGCGTCGTCGCGCGCCCGCTCCAGCGCGCCGGTTCAGCTCTGTCTACCCAGCTCGCGCGTCATGCTCGCGGGCAGGTCGGAGGCGGTAGCGGCGCTGCGCTGGTGCGCGAGAGAGACCGCATGCCCGAGACTCGTTCGTCAGGTGACGTTGTGAACAACAAGGAGAAAAGGCCCATGAAGTTTCGTTCCATCTCGCTCGTGCTCTGTGTCTTCGCCCTCGGCGCTGCGTCGTGCTCGAAGGAGGCGCCGAGCGCCGGCAAGGCTGCGCCCGAGCAGACGCAGGCGAAGGCGGCGCCCGCGCCGCACGCGCCGGCCGGCGTGAAGCCCGGCTCCCACGAGGACTGGTGCGGAGAGCACCAGGTGCCCGAGTCTCAGTGCACCCGCTGCAACCCGGATCTGATCCCGGCCTTCAAGGCCACGGGCGACTGGTGCGCGGAGCACGGGCTGCCCGAGTCGCAGTGCCTCAAGTGCAATCCCGATCTGAAGATCGTCCGGCCGCCGAAGGAGAGCTGACATGCCCGGCCGCGTTCACATCGTGTTGCTCCTGCTCCTCGCGGCCAGCTCGGGGTGCGGGTCCAAAGGGACCGACCTCACCGCGCAGGAGAAGGCCGAGGCGAAGCCCAAAGCGGCGGCGGCCGTCGAGGGCGCCATGTGCAAGGAGCACGGCGTGCTGGAAGCCCTCTGCACGAAGTGCAATCCGAGGCTCGTCCCCGTCTTCCAGGCGAAGGGCGACTGGTGCAAGGAGCACGAGTTCCCGGAGTCCATCTGTCCCATCTGCCACCCAGAGCGCGGAGGCAAGCCGGCGGCCGACGTGGCGAGCGACGGCGCGCCTGCCGACGGGACGAAGGTCAAGTTCAAGACCAAGGACACGGCCCGGCTCGCCGGGATCCTCACCGCAAAGGCCGTCGAGCGTCAGGGCGGCGGTGGCATCCCTGTGACCGCCAGGATCGTCTACGACGCGCTCAAGGTGGCGGAGATCAACGCCCGCGCCGCGGGGGTCGTCCGTCAGCTTCACGTGGATGTGGGCGCGGAGGTCAAGAAGGGCGCCCCGCTCGCCATCATCGACAGCGCGGACGTGGGCGCCGATCGCTCGCGGCTCGCCGGCGCGCAGTCGCGCCTCAAGGTCGCCGAGGAGAACCTGAAGCGCGAGGAGCAGCTCGAAAAGGAAGGGCTCGCCGCGCGCAAGAGCGTCCTCGCCGCGCAGCAGGAGCTCGACGCCGCCCGCGCCGAGCGCGCCTCCTTCGCGGCCTCCCTGGCCGTCGTGGGCGCGAGCGCGGGCGGGAGCGGGGGCTACACGCTCACCACACCGCTCGCCGGCGTCGTGACGCAGCGGAGGGCCACCGTGGGCAGGTTGGTCGGCGTCGAGGAGACCCTGTTCGAGGTGGTCGACGTCTCGAGCATGTGGGCCGAGCTCGACGTCCCCGAGACCGAGCTTCCCGCCGTCTCGCTGAAGCAGCCGGTGGTGATCGAGGTCGATGGGATCGAGGGGCGCGAGCTCAAAGGGGAGATCACGTATGTGGCGCCGGCCATCGACCCGGCCACGCGCACGGCCAAGGCGCGCGTCCCGCTCGCGAACCCGGACAGCGCGCTGCGGGCCAACATGTTCGGCCGGGCGCGCATCCTCGCCCCATCCCGCGCGGCGGTCGTGGTGCCCCGCGCCGCGGTGCAGCGCGCGAAGACGGTGAAGCTCGTGTTCGTGCGGCTCGCGGACGACCAGTTCGAGGCGCGGCGGGTCGAGATCGGGGCGACCGAGGGCGATGTCGTCGAGGTGACCAAGGGCGTGCGCCCGGGCGAGGAAGTCGCGACCGAAGGGAGCTTCCTGCTCAAGACCGAGACCCTCAAGGAGAGCATCGGCGCCGGCTGCTGCGGCGAGGACTGAGGCGCGGGTCATGCTGAACGCCGTCATCACCTGGTCGCTCCGCCACCGGTTTCTCGTGATCCTCGCCGCGATCGGCCTCTCTCTGGCAGGCGTCCTCGCGTTCCGCCGCCTGCCAATCGACGCCTTCCCGGACACGACGCCTGTGCAGGTGCAGATCAACACCGTCGCGCCTGCCCTCTCCCCCGTCGAGATCGAGCGCCAGATCACGGCGCCTGTCGAGCAGGCGATCTCGGGGCTTCCCAGGCTCGAGGAGGTCCGCTCGCTCTCCCGCTTCGGCCTCTCCCAGGTCACCGCCCGCTTCGAGGACGACACGGACATCTACCTGGCCCGCCAGGTCGTCATGGAGCGGCTCCAGACCGTGACGCTGCCGCCGGGGATCCATCGCCCGGAGCTCGGCCCGGTCGCCACCGGGCTCGGCGAGGTGTTCCACTACGTGGTCACGGGGAAGGGCAAGTCGCTGAGCGAGCTGCGGACGGTCCACGACTGGGTCATCGCGCCGCAGCTCCGCTCGGTGCGCGGCGTGGCCGAGGTCAACGCGTGGGGCGGCGATGAGCGGCAGATCCAGGTGCTCGTCGACCCGGCAGAGCTCACCGCGCGGGGGCTCTCGCTCCACGACCTCTCCGAGGCCCTGGAGCGCAACAACGCCAACGTGGGCGGGGGCAACCTGGACCAGGCCGGCGAGTCCAGCCTGATCCAGGGGATCGGCATCGCCACGCGCGTGAGCGACATCGAGGACATCGTGGTCGCCGCCAAGGGCGGGGCGCCCATCCGGGTGCGCGACGTCGCCCGGGTGGTCGAGGGGCGCGAGATCCGGCGGGGCGCGGTCACCGCCGACGGCCAGGGGGAGGTCGTGCTCGGCCTCGGCTTCATGTTGATGGGCGAGAACAGCCACGACGTCACGACGCGGCTCAAGGCGCGCCTGGAAGAGGTCAAGAAGAGCCTCCCGAGAGGCGTCGACGTCGCCGTCGTCTACGACCGCACCGAGCTCATCGACAAGGTGCTCGGCACCGTGGAGAAGAACCTGCTCGAGGGCGCGCTGCTGGTCGTGGCGGTGCTCTTTGCCTTCCTCGGCAACCTCCGCGCCGGGCTCATCGTGGCCTCGGCCATCCCGCTGTCGATGCTCTTCGCATTCGACCTCATGCTGCGCGCGGGCGTTGCGGGGAGCCTGATGAGCCTCGGCGCGATCGACTTCGGCCTCGTCGTCGACAGCTCGGTGATCATGGTCGAGAACTCGGTCCGGCGGCTCTCGGAGGATTCGGGCGACCGGAGCACGACAGACATCGTGCGCGACGCCTCGATCGAGGTCCGCAAGCCGACGATGTTCGGCGAGCTCATCATCATGATCGTCTACCTGCCGATCCTCGCGCTCGAGGGGGCGGAGGGGAAGCTGTTCCGGCCGATGGCGCTCACCGTGATCTTCGCGCTCATCGGCTCGATGATCCTGTCGCTCACGCTCATGCCGGTGCTCGCGAGCCTGCTCCTGCCGCGCCGCATGAAGGAACGCGAGAACGCGCTCGTGCGCCTCCTCAAGCGGGCCTACCGGCCCGTGCTGCAGCTCGCGCTGCGCTGGCGCTGGGCGGTGCTCGCCGGGGCCGCGCTGCTCCTCGGAAACGCGGCTTTCCTCGCGACGCGGCTCGGCGCCGAGTTCGTGCCGCGGCTCCGTGAGGGCACCCTCGTCGCCAACACCGTGCGGCTCTCGGGGGTCTCGGCGGGCGAGTCGATCCGCTACGGCACCCAGCTCGAGCGGGTCCTGCGGGGCAGGTTCCCGGACGAGATCGAGCGCGTCTGGACGCGCACGGGCACCGCGGAGGTGGCGACGGACCCGATGGGGCTCGAGCTGTCCGACATGTTCATCACGCTCAAGCCGCGAGAGGCATGGAAGCGCGCCGCCACGCAGGACGAGCTCGTCCAGGCGATGGAGTCGGAGCTCTCGGGGATGCCGGGCATGCGCGTCATCTACACGCAGCCGATCGAGATGCGGGTCAACGAGATGGTCGCGGGGATCCGGGCCGATCTCGGGGTAAAGCTGTTCGGCGACGACTTCGACACGCTCAAGCAGAAGGCGCGCGAGATCGAGGCTGCCCTCAAGAAGATCCCCGGCGCCGCGGACGTGGTGACCGAGCAGGTGACAGGCCAACCCGTGCTCGAGATCGAGGTCGACCGCGCCGCCATCGCGCGCCACGGCATCGCGGCCGCCGACGTCCTGGATGTCGTCGAGGCCCTCGGCGCGCGGGAGGTGGGGCAGCTCCAGGAGGGCGAGCGCCGCTTCCCCGTGGTGCTGCGCATCGACGATCGCTACCGCGAGGACCCCGCCTCGATCGGTCGCATCCTGGTCACCGCGGCCGGCGGAGAGCGCATCCCGCTCGCGCGGCTCGCGAAGATCCGCACGACCGAGGGGCCGGCCGCGATCAACCGCGAGTGGGCGAAGCGCCGGATCGTCGTGCAGGCGAACGTCCGCGGCCGCGACGTGGGCACCTTCGTCGAGGAGGCGAGGGCGAGGCTCGATGAGGTCGAGCTCCCGCCCGGCTATTACGTCCGCTTCGGCGGGCAGTTCGAGCACCTCGAGCGGGCGCAGGCGCGCCTGCTCGTCGTGGTGCCCATCGCGCTCGGGCTGATCCTGCTGCTGCTCTACTTCACGTACGGGCGGCTCCTGGATGCGGTCCGCGTCTTCACGGGCGTCCCCTTCGCCGCGATCGGCGGTGTCGTCGCCCTCTGGCTTTGCGACCTGCCCTTCAGCATCTCCGCGGGCGTCGGGTTCGTCGCGCTGTCAGGCGTCGCGGTGCTCGGGGACATGGTGCTCGTCTCGACCATCCGGCAGCTCACCGCGGCCGGGATGCCGGTGCGGGACGCCATCGAGCTGGCAGCCGAGCGGCGCCTCCGCCCGGTCCTCATGACGGCGCTGGTCGCCTCCCTGGGCTTCGTGCCGATGGCGCTGAACACGGGTGTCGGCGCCGAGGTCCAGCGCCCGCTCGCGACCGTCGTGATCGGCGGCGTGATCTCCTCCACGCTGCTCACCCTGCTCGTTTTGCCGGCGCTCTACAGCATGGTCGGCGGAAGGCTCCGCCCGGACGCCGCTGGTGAGACGGGCGTTTCCGAGCCTCCGCGGCCCGCTGGCCCGGCCCTTTCGCCTGCGGCGGAGTAGGCGATGAGCGCGCGCTCCCGCCTCCGCACGATCGCCGCTGCCGCGGGCGTCCTGGTCCTCCTCCAGGCGCTCGCGGCGGGGCTCTACTGGGCCGTGGAGCGCCGCCGTGAGGCCGAGCGGCCAGGTCGCCCTTTCGCGGTCGAGCGGCTCCACGACGGCCAGCGCGTGCCCGACGCTGCCTTCGAGCAGCCGGACGGGACCTTGCTTCGCGCGGCCGCCTTGCGCGGCCGGCCGGTGCTGCTCCACTTCTGGGCCACCTGGTGCGCCCCCTGCCGCGCCGAGCTCCCGCGTTTGCTGGAGCTCGGCCAACAGCTGGAGAAGGCCGGGAGGCTCCAGCTCGTGGCCGTGAGCGTCGACGAGAACTGGGAAGTCGTGCGCGCGTTCTTCGGGGGCGAGGTCCCTCCCGGCGTCGTGCGGGCCGGATCCCCTGCGGCGCAGCAGCGGTTCGGGGTCTCGACGTTGCCCGACACCTTCCTGGTGGAGGCGGACGGCAGGATGTCCCTCCGCTTCACGGGCCCGAGGGACTGGCGAGCACCCGAGGCGACGGCGCTCCTGCTTGGCCACGAGCGGCCAGCGCCCTGATCGCGCTTCCCCCGGGAAAGCCCTGGCGAGGGCCACGCCGCCTGCTGCGCGAAGGCGGGGCGCTCTCTGCCGGGTCCTGGCATCGAACGAAAATAATTAGCGATTACAAAGCTTTGTGTGCATACGCACGCACGCTGTCCCGATCGTTCGCCTGGCGGCCTAGAGGGGGAAAGGAGCTCGAGATGTCCACCGTTCCTCAGAGGCGCTGGCCGCTGCCAGCCATTTCATTGGGTCTCGGCGTGGCCGCCTGCGCCGCGTGCTGCGCGATTCCTTTGCTGGGCCTGAGCATCGGCGCCGGCGGGCTCGGCGCCCTTGTCGCCTTCGGAGAGCCGCTCGCCTTCGGCCTGATGGCCGTCGGCGTGGTGCTGGCGGTGGTCGCCTTTCGTCGCCGCTCGGAGGAGCGCCAGGGATCCTGCGGCGAGGCGGGTGCGTGCTCGACCGAAGGAGCGTGCGGCTGTCGTCCGCCGGACGCGCGTGCTCCAGATCGACAGGGCCCCGCGAGCGCCCGAACGCTTCCTCCACAGGGCGCCCGAGCGTCTGACGTCCCCCTCCGCCCTGACGCCCAGGCTCGTGGCGCAGGGCTCGACGCCCATCGCACCGGATAGTCTGATCCTGCGCATGGAGGCCGAACGGCGCCGCGAGCTCACCGCGCTCATGATCCGCTTCGCGGACGGGGATCGCTCCGCCTTCAAGCCTCTGTTCGATGGGCTCTGGCCTGTGCTGCTCGCCTTCACGACGCGCACGCTGCCCTCGCGCGCCGACGCCGAGGACGCGGCCCAGCAGGCGCTCCTCAAGGTGTTCTCGCGCAGCGTCGACTTCGATCGCGAGCGCGACGCGCTGAGCTGGGCGCTGGCGATCACCGGATACGAAGTGATGACCCTCCGCAAGCAACGGCAACGTCGCCGCGAAGCGGCCAGCGTCGAGCTGGGATCCCTTCAGGATCCGGCGCCCACCCAGGAAGAGCAGATCGTCGCCGATGATCTGCGCGCGGCTGTCCGCGCCGTCCTGGGCGAGCTGCCGGAGCGAGATCAGGCTGCGCTGGCCTTCGCGTTTGCAGGCGAAGTTGCCCCCACGGACGACACCTCGAGGAAGCGACGCCTCAGGGCGCTTGAGAGGCTCCGGGCCGCTTGGAGGAAGCTGCATGGTTGATCTCGATGTGCTGGCCAGGAAGGCGCGCCGCGCCAGCGAGTACGGGCGCGTCCGCGCGGCCCTCCGTGTCTCGGTGCCGATCGCGGCGCTGGCGCTCGCCGCCATCACGGCGCAGGTCGAAGCCAGGAGCTGCCTTCTTTTTGCGGCAGCCTTGCTGGCGACGTCGGTCGCGCTCCGCTGGTGGGGCCGTCCGGGAGCGCTGGCTGTCCAGACGGGCATGACCGTGGGGGCTATCCCGCTCGCGGCGGGCGCCCTGACCGCGCTGCTCGGCAGGGCTTGCGATCTCGCCGATCCCTTCCGGACGTGTGCGCCGGTTTGCCTGATCGCCGGGTTCCTCGCGGGGCTTGGCACCACCTGGCTGGCGGGCGCGGCGCACGTGACGCATCCGCCTCGCCACGCGCTCCTCGCCGGCATGATCGCGAGCCTGACCGCGGCCATGAGCTGCGCCGGGTTCGGTGCCGGAAGCCTGCTCGCGGTGCTCGGCGCGATGGCGGCCGGCGCACTCATGGCGGTCCCGCTCTGCTCTGCATGGTGCGGAGGTGGGCGGAACCCGCCGTAGTGCTACTGCGCCAGAGGTGTGCACCTCCTCGCCGCGGCGAGGAGGTCGGCGATCTCGAAGAGAACAGTGCGCAGCCCGAGGCTACTCGGCGCCTCCAGCAGACACCGACGACCCATCGAGGGTGCCGCCAGCGCCATTCGTGCCGCCAGCGCCGCCCGCGCCATTCGTGCCGCCAGCGCCACCCGAGGGATCCGTGCCGCCAGCGCCATTCGTGCCGCCAGCGCCGCCCGCGGCATCCGTGCCGCCAGCGCCATTCGTGCCGCCAGCGCCGCCCGCGGCATCCGTGCCGCCCGCGCCATTCATGCCGCCAGCGCCACCCGAGGGATCCGCGCCGCCCGCGCCATTCGTGCCGCCAGCGCCACCCGAGGGATCCGTGCCGCCAGCGCCATTCGTGCCGCCTGTGCCGCTTGCACCACCCGCGGCATCGGCGCCGCCCGTGGCATCGGCGCCGCCCGTGGCATCGGCGCCGCCCGTGGCATCGGCGCCGCCCGTTCCACCGGCGCCGCCACTGCCACCCGCACCGCCTGTGCCCGGGTCCTCCAGCGGGTAATTCTCGTCGAGGCACAAACGGCCTTCAGGCGTCACGGTGCAGACCTCGCCGCTCGCGCAGGCCCTCTGGCCCTTCGGACACTTCGTCACGTCGAAGAGACAGAATCCGTTGGTCTCCACGCCAAGGAACACACACGAGGAGTACGGCAGCAGGCAGTCGCTGTGGCTGTTGCACGCGGGCGCGCACATTCCGAGGTCACCCACCCCGGGCTCGGCTGCCAGAGGATACGCACAGAGGCCGTTCTCCAGCCCTCCGCAGTCCTCGTTGGCGACGTCACCGCCGAGCCCACAGAGCTCGGCGCACACGCCGACGTCGGCGCCGATGTCGATGCACCACGCCGCGCAGGGATCCGTGCCGTCGGCTTCAAGCTCGCACGCGGCGCCTGCCGGTAGCCCTTGCGTAGGCTCGTCGACGCAGATGTTCATGCGGGGATCGCACACCCGGCCGCCGCACTGGCTGTCCGAACCGCAGTTCGGCAGGCACACGGATACATCGTCGATGTCCTCGCAGCGCAGCTCCTCGCGGCCGCGGCACTTCGCCGGATCGAGCTCGTCGACGATGGTGTCGAGCGGGGGCTCGCCCGAGGTGCAGCCGAGGAGGCAGAGGCCGTCGAAGCACGCGCTGCCTTCGCCCTCACAATCGCTGTCTCCTGTGCACGCGGTCGTGCAGTACCCGCCCGCCGGGCCTCCGCCGAAGAACTCGTCACCTGACTCCGTGAAGCAGATGCCGCGCCGGCCGCAGTCCGCGTCCTTCTCGCATCGGGCGCCGAGCCCCCGCCCTTCGCCGGAGCCGCCGTCGCCGGAGCCACCGTCGCCGGAGCCGCCGTCGCCAGAGCCGCCGTCGCCGCCCCCAGCGCCGCTGTGGACGCTGGAGCCGCCGTCGCCGTTGCCGGAGCCGCCGTCGCCAGAGCCGCCGTCGCCGGAGCCGCCATGGCCCGCCGCGCCCGCGCCGTCGCTCCCCGCGCCCGCGCCGTCGCTCGTCGATGTGCCTCCCGCGCTGTCGTCGGAATCGTCAGAGCAGCCGAGAAATCCCGTCGAGACGGCGACCGTGGTGAGCAAAGCCGCCGCAATTCTTCGCACTCTCATCGCTGTCACCCGAACCAGGAGGCCGTGCCCCCATCGGGCGCGCCATCGACTGATTCACAGACGGTACCGGAATCGGCGCCTCTCCAACATCGGCAAACCGCCTTTTGCCGGCGTTCTCAGCCCCCCGCCGGGCCACCCGGGCGCGGCCCCGCCTCAGAGCCGCACGAGCAGCCCCAGAAACCCGGCGAACGTCGGTCTCCCCGCGGTGCCGAGCCGTTCGCCGCCGAGCGTCACGACGGCGCGGGGCTCGGCGAAGATCGCGTGTGCATCCACAAGGAGGGCCGCGCGCTCCGTCAGGCGCAGCCCGGCGCCCCCGCCCAGGGCCGCGGCGACCGACCAGACATCGCCCGTCGCGCTCCGCAGCGGCGGCAAGGGATCACCGCTGACGAACAGGTGAATTCCGCCCACGCCGGCCGAGAGCACAGGCGAGATCGCGCCGCCCGTGTCCAGCGCCCATACCGCCTCCAGAAAGGCCATCTCCTGACGGACGGACACCGTGCCGTGCTCGCCCTCGAGCCTCGGCCCCAGCGTCGGCCCAGCGAATGTCAGCCGCGCCGCGAGCCCCGCGGGCAGCGCGCCGCCGTGGCCGTCCGCGCCGACCCCGTACGACAGCCGCAGCGCGGGCCCCAGCGCCGGCCCGACGCCGTCCACGCTCAGGAGCGCCCCAAAGCCGGCCTCCACGCCGACGCCCGCGAGCATCCCGGCCCGCCCTGGGGCAGGGGTCATCCCGGCCCGCCTCTGGACCGGCGCCATCCACCGCTTCACGTCGTCGGGAACGGCGGCGCCGCCCTCGTCCGCGGCGCGCCCGCGCGGCTCCTGCAGGCTCGCCTCCAGCAGGCTCGCCTGCAGGAGCTCGACCGCGCGCACGGCCATCACCGAGGGCGCCGCCGCGCCGGATGCCTCCACGGCGCGCACCACCGTCTTCTGCGTCACCTGATCGACGATCCAGAGGTCGGCGGTCGCGCCCGTCCGCGAGCGGACGATCGTCGCGGCGGCGAACGCGCCCGCCTCCTTCGCGGCGCGCTCCAGCCCTGCGCGCAGATCGCCCTCGGGCGCTCGCACGACGCGCACCACCTCGAACCCCGCCGCGCCGAGCTCGGCCCGCAGCCGCGTGGCCGCCTCGAGCACGAGCGGGTCGTCCACGCCGGCCTCGACGATCACCACCCGCGACGCGGCCGCCTCCGCCTTCCGGGAGGGCGCGCCAGGCGGCGCCGCGTCGGCCCGCGCCACGGCGGGCGCTGACGCGAGGAGGAGCCCGAGCAGGAGAGTGAGGGAGCGCACTGGCCAGGGCTCTATCAGATCGCTGGCGCGGGTGGAGGCGCATCGCAGCGAACGGGGAGGGGGCAGGGGGAGGGGAGGGGGCAGGGGGAGGGGAGGGTGCACGGGGCCCGGCGACGTACCCGAGGAGCCGAACCACGGCATCCGGCAGCGTCCGTCCGGACGGGCCAAGACCGGGAGCACCTTCACGATGCGGCGCGCTCTCGCAGAGGAGCGTCGATGTGAATATGCTCGACTGGGCCCCACCCTGCCGTCGAGACGCCGCGGCAGGGAGCAGGGGCGACCGCGCCGATTCAGGGGGAAACGCCATGGCAGATGGGGAGATCGAGGATCTGCAGCAGCTGCCGTCGCGCCAACACAACGGCTCGGATTCGAAGCGCGACGACGGTCCGCTGGCGCTGGTGAGCCCGACGACCGGGGGGCGGCAGGGGCAGTCAGGCCATCCGGAGGCCTCGCCGGAGGCAGGGCAGCCACCCTCCAGGCGAGAGCAAGCATGGCGGCCGCCCTCCGGGCGAGGGGACCTACGGCAGCCGCCGCCCGCCGAGGAGATCGAGCTCGTCAACAAGACGGCTCGCCGGATCTGCATCAGGCGCGATGGCAGCGATCTCGTCGTGGCGCCGTTCGACGTTGTGCGCACGACCGAGGCGGCGGCACAGGCGCTGGATCTGAGCGTCTGGCTCGAGCGTGGTTATGTGGAGAAGCGCGCCCCGGCCCAGGCCGAAGAGCCGAGCCTCGACGCCGCCGCCATGGCGGGGGTGCTGGTCCTCGGGGGGCTCACGTCGCTGTTCATGGTCACCCTGGACGGCTGGGCCCGCTTGACGTTCGGCACGGTCGGCGTCGGGATGATCGCGTTCACCGTGTTCCCGTCGCTGGAGCGCTGGGCCCAGCGTCGCCATCGCAGCACCGCGTTGATGCTGCGCGACCAGTTCTGGCGCGCGATCGGCATGCTGGGAGTGTGCCTGGTGGGGTTCGGCATCCCCGCCGCCACGGTCCTCTTGCAGGCCGAGAAGCGCCTTCACGAGATCTTCACGCTATCGATGCGCAGCATGGCGTTGCTGCTCCTCTTTGCGCTGTTCATCGGCGCCGCGGCGACGTTGCCCGCGCTCCTGTTCTTTCTGTTCGCGGAGCAGCGCCGGAACGTGGTGAAAGAGCAGTTTCACCGCGACGTGCTGCGGCTCGACCCCGCGCTCCGCACGATCGACGAGGCGGAGCGGGCCTATTCTCCGCTGATGAAGGACGCGTTGGATACCCGGCGCGGTCCGCTGTTCTTCGTCCCGATCATCCTCAGCACGTTCCTCCTCTCGGTCGGCTGGGTGATGTCGGCCCTGCCGACGGTGGCGTCCGTGGCGGAGACGCTGGGGGACAAGCCGGTCGAGCTTCACTCCCTGTTCATCCCCAACCGGACCGCCTTCACGTTCGCGTTCCTCGGGACGTATTTCTTCGCGCTCAACATGGTATTCCGCCGCTATGTGCGGGCGGATCTCGGGCCCAAGGCGTACAGCCACATCTCCGTGCGCATCATCATCGCCACGATCCTGGCCTGGGTCATGAGCAAGATGTTCGAGGGCGCCTCGCTCTCGGGCGGCGCGGCGCCCATCGACAACGCGCCCTGGCACCTGCTCCTGCTCGCCTTCTTCATTGGCATCGTCCCGGACACCGGGCTTGCCGTGCTCCATGATCTGCTCAAGACGCGCATGGTCACCTTCTTCGTCCCTACCCTGAAGGACCGCGACCCGCTGACACATCTCGAGGGCATCACGCTCTACGACAAGGCGCGCCTGCTCGAGGAGGGCATCGAGAACATCGAGAACCTCGCGCACCACAACCTGATCGAGCTGATCCTGCGCACGCGCATCCCGGCCCCGCGCCTGGTCGACCTCGTGGATCAGGCGATCCTGTATCTCCACGCGCGAGACGAGGCCGAGCCGTCCCGGAACGCGCCGTCGAGCATCCTTTCGAAGCTCAAGGCGCATGGGATCCGCACGGCCACCGATCTCGAGCTCTGCATGGCTGCGAAGGAGACGCGCGACGCCGTGATACGCCTGTCCTCCGAGTCGCGCATCCTGCTCCTGCTCAGCGCGCTGCGGGACGACGAGTGGATGCCGCAGCTCCGGAGCTGGCGCGAGTTCCGCAAGACCTACGAATACGCCTACACCGTCGAGCAGCTCACTCCGCCCTCGCCCGAGGCCAGGCCCCGGGCGGCCTGACGGCGCGTGACGTGGCGCGGCCTTCCGGGTGAACCGGGCTGGCCGCCCTCCGTCACCGCGGGCCGGCGACCGCTCGCCACCATGGGGTCGGCGCGCCGACGCGCTCGGGCTCGAACGCGGCGCCGATCTGGGGGGTCACGACGCGCGCGCCGCGCTCGGTGGCCAGGGAGAGCAGCGTCTCGGCCGGCTCGTCCCAGTCGTGGAGCGCGAGGTTGAAGGTGCCCCAGTGGACGGGCAGGAGCGTGCCGCCGCCGAGCATCTCGAACGCCGTCAGCGCGTTCTCGGGGCCGAGGTGGATTGTCCCCCACGCAGGGTGATACGCGCCGACCTCGAGCATCACCAGGTCGAAGGGGCCGTGTTGCTTGCCGATGTCCTCGAACCCGGGGAACAGCCCGGTGTCGCCGGAGAAGAAGACCTTGCGCCGCTCCGCCTCGATGACCCATGAAGCCCACAGCGTCGCGTTGCGGCTGGTCGGCCCGCGCCCCGAGAAGTGCTGAGAGGGCGTCGCGGTGAAGCGCACGCCGCCGACCTCCGCGCGCTCGTGCCAGTCGAGCTCGGTGATCCGCTCCGGGTCGACGCCGAGCGCCTCGAGGTGCGCGCCCACGCCGAGGGGCGCGACGATGGGGACGCGTGTGCGGGCCAGCGCCTCGATCGTCGGCGCGCAGAGGTGATCGAAGTGGTCGTGAGAGAGCAGGACCGCGTCGAGCGGCGGCAGCTCGTCGAGCGCGGCCGGGACCGGGTGGAAGCGCAGCGGGCCGGCAAAGGAGACCGGCGAGGCGCGATCGCCGAACACCGGATCGGTGAGGACCCGGCGGCCATCGAGCTCGAGGAGGACGGTGCTGTGGCCGAGCCAGGTGACCCGCAGGCCGGTGTCGATCTGCCGGGCCCAGGTCTCGTGGGGCCGCACGACGGGCAGCGGCGCGGGCGGCTCCCGCCGGCCGCGTCGGAAGAAGAACTCGCCGAGCACGGGCAGCGTCGAGCCCTTGGTCATGGTGGGCCCGGCGCCCGACGGGTTGTGGAACTTGCCGTCCTTGAACTGAGCTGAAGCGCGGGCCCGCTCGAGCCGCAGCCCTTTGCGACGCCGTGAATCGTTCATGAGGGGACGATCTCCTGCCAGGCGCGGTGCCTGGCGAGACAGAAGACGATCTTGAAGGCGACCATTCCGCGGCCCGATCGCCGGAGGAGGCGTGGGCGCCGCCTGGTGGAGCGCGAGCTCAGCCAGGGTGGCTCGCTCGCGCACCGGACGAGCTTTGTGATCGGCGAGCAGACCGTCAAGGCCTGAACTTGACAAATTGTTCTAAACTTGTCAATGTTGACCATCACCTGACGCCTGACGCCTGACGCCTTGCTTCTCGCCCTGGCCCCTTGGCGATTCGCCCCGTGTCCCTCCGGGTACCGTCTCGGGGGAGCGACCTGCCTGGATTTGTGCAGGAATCAACGCACGGCGAACCCCTGGTCACCGGATGATCCAGGGGTGCCACGGCGACTCTCGTTCAGGCGAGACTCGACCCGTTCAGTGACACGGGCGAAGAGGGCGAGAGAAGCCAAATGTCTCGGTCAATGTGGGACATCGCGGCACAGGTCATTGGCCAGCAACTGCCGTGGTCGCCGCTTTGTAAATAGTCGTTCATAAATGCCGGCAAATTGAACGAGATGGACAGATGCGCGGCAAAATGAAGGGGATCGGAAGGGGATCGCAAGGTGAACGACGGCGGGAGACCGGCGCAGAGATGCGCAAACTTGTGCGAATTTGCCTGGATTTATAAACGGCTACGCAAACCACCACGCAAACCACCACACAAATGACGCGGCGGGACGCATGATTGGCTTGACTCGCAACCCGATACGGGACATGAGTAATCCTCTTAGCGGTGCCTGACCGCCTGTCGAACGAGTCCTCCAGCTCCGCACCTCGTGATCGAGATCCCCTGGAGGGACGATGACCGATGACCATCGCGGCCGTCCCTCCGGAGCCTCCATCGCGCATTGCGTGTCGAGAGCCCCTGACCAACGCAAGGGCAGCGTCGAGCTGTAGATAGACCGTATTTCTTACTTGACAGAGGAGAACAACATGAGATTCGCATCAAGGAGCGCCCTGCTTGCCTCCGCGACGAGCCTTCTCGCCGTCTCATGCATCGCTGGTCTGGACGACCCCGGCAGCGAGGATGGCGACGCGCTCGAGGAGAGCCTCACGATCGACCCGAACGCGGTCTACACGCTCGTCGGCGTGCAGAGCAACAAGTGCGTCGAGATACGCGGGGGCAGCACGGCGAGCTCGGCAGCTGCGCAGATCGCCACGTGCAACGGCGCCACGCGACAGCAGTTCCGGGCGGAGTCCGCAGGGAGTGGATACTTCCGGCTGCGGAACGTGAACAGCGGCCTCTGCCTCGGGATCAACGGTGGATCGACGGCGAACGGTGCCAGCGTCGTCCAATCCAGCTGCGGCAACGCCACGAGCCAGCAATTTTCGTTCGTGGATGTCGGCAACAACGCCCAGCGGATCATGGCCCGAAACAGCAACAAGGCGCTCGACGTCATCGGGCGGTCGACCGCAGATGGCGCCGGCCTCCAGCAGTACAGCTGGGCGAACGGCGACAACCAGAAGTTCACGTTCAAGGTCGTGGGGGGCAGCTCAAGCAGCGCGAGCAGCAGTTCAAGCAGCTCCAGCAGCGCGAGCAGCAGCTCCAGCAGCGCGAGCACCGGCGGCGGTGGTGCTGGCGGGTCCGGCGGCGCGGGGGGCGCTGGCGGCTCGACCAGCTCAAGCAGCTCGACCAGCTCAAGCAGCTCGACCAGCTCCAGCAGCTCGACCAGCTCCAGCAGCGCGAGCACCGGCGTCGGTGGTTCGGGCGGCGCTGGCGGCTCCGGCGGTGCTGGCGGCTCGGGCGGCTCCGGCGGTGCTGGTGGCTCGGGCGGCGGCGACGCGGACACGGGGGTCAACCCGGCGTCGGGGTGCACGCTCGGCTATAGCCAGATCCCGGACGGGAAGGGCGGCAAGAACGTCGAGGCCGTCTGCCTTCCGAAGGAGATGAACTTCAACATGGCCGCGTCGCTGGAGGCCTTCAAGACGACGGTCTACCCGCTCTTGACCGCCAACTGCTCTGGCTGCCACAGCTCGACGGGCAAGGCCCAGGCGCCCATGCACTCCGACGTCGATCCGGCGCTGGCCCACGAGTACGCGCTCACGCGCGTCAACTTCAAGAAGCCGGCGGACTCCAAGCTCGTGGTCCGGATGGGCATCGATCGGCACAACTGCTTCGGGACGAGCTGCAAGGACGCGAACACGCAGATGCTCAGCGCCGTCACGGCGTGGGCAAACGCCGTCGCGCCGACCCTGCCGGTCACCCCGCGACCCGTCGCGGCCGGCGAGAAGGTCACCGAGGACCAGGTCAAGGCGTGGATCGCGACGGACAAGGCCACCGTCGCCGCGGCGGACGCGGAGTTCATCAAGTACGCCTCGCTGCACGAGCTCCACAACGCGGGAGTCAGCGCAGAGGAGCTCAACGTCGCACGCGTGGGGCTGTCGAAGGCCCTGAACTCGACAGCGCGCTGGGCCCCGACGATCGTCAATCCGGTGGACATCAACGGCAAGGGCATGGTCTACCGCTTCGATACCCGCAACTACTGGGGCTACAACAAGGGGGTCACGAAGCTCCACTTCGGCGGATCGGACGATGACGTCTTCTTCGGGAGGACGTCGGTCAACTACCTGGGTGAGCCCGTCGGCTCCGACGTCACGTTCAGGGAGCGCTACAGATACACCTCGACGGTCCAGGTGGATCCGAGCTTCGCCAGGCTCGTCTGGGGGCGCGTCCTCGCCGGCAATGTGGAGGGCGCCACGGACAGCCAGGTGCTCCCGCCCAACGTCAACGGCTTCAAGACGGATTACATCGAGGCGAGCCAGCTCGTCTACACGCTGACGCGCCCGGACGTCTACAACTCCATCATGGCGATCCCCTGGTACGCGCAGGATCTCGAGGCCGAGCTCGGCGTCAACCACGACGCGGGGATGAAGTCGTACGAGTACATGCTCACGAAGCAGGCCATCACTGTCGATTCTCGCATGTACTTCAGGGCCAAGACGAAGAGCGGCGGGTACTACTGGAAGACGTGGGACGTCTTCAGCGGGCAGCTCGACGCCGGCGTGAACACCATCGAGCAGGCGTATGAGACGGGCCAGATCCGGTTCCCCTTCTGGGCGCACCCGATCCCCAAGTTCATCAGCGGCGCCGGCGGTTCGGCGAACAACTTCAGCTTCATCGCGACGCTGGCTCAGCCGAACGGCACGGAGCCGGCGGGGTGCGAAGGGCAGCCGAGCTACGCTGGCGGCAGCTACCTGAACTGCCGCTACTACACCGGGACCGACGGCCTCCAGCAGTCGGCGGAAGAGGTGATCTGGGATCTGCCGAACGGCCTGCAGGGATACTCCCTCTGGGGCGGCATCAACCAGCGCCGCGTCGACGCCTTCGTCAACATCGTGCGCGATCCGCGCCTCCAGAAGACCGCCTCGGACGCGCAGATCAACAGCACGGTGGGCTTCGCCACCCAGGACCGCCGCCTGAACACCGGCAGCTCGTGCATCGGTTGCCATGCCGACGGCATGAACCGAGGCAACAACGATCTGCGCGACTGGCTGGACGCCGGCGGCTCGCGCCTCCCGAAGGGAGAGCACGGGGTCGACGGGTGGATCAACGACGCTGCGACGGTGGCTCAGGTCAAGGAGCTGTATCCGCCGTCGACCGTGATGCGGCCGCGCATGGAGGACGATCGCAAGGTCTTCCTGACGGCGATGGCGAAGATGAAGCGGGGCATGGCCCTCGGCGCGGACAAGAACGTGTACGTGGAGCCGACGATCTGGACCATCGAGTGGGCGCAGAACTTCTACAAGTACCCGCTGAGCCGCTCGAACTAGCACCTTCACGCCCGAGCTCATCCGTGCACGCCGCGCGATAGGGCGCGGCGTGCCGACCGGCCCGAAGTGGGCAGCGCGGCGCGCGAGAGGGCGTGCCGGATTGCCCCCCTCGGGCCTCGGCCTTCCACCCCACCATCGCTCACCAACGTGAACGTGAACGTGGACGTGGACGTGGACGTGGTCGTCAACGATAGGTCGTAAACGACCACGACCACGACCACGTAAACGACCACGACCACGTAAACGACCACGTAAACGTTTACGTCTACGTCCACGTAAACGTTCGGATGTAGGAGAACGCCGCGCGAAGCCTGGTTGACGCTTGTGGGGGTAAGCCCACGCTGAACGTTCTCCCGATCGGATCAACCGATGGATGCCAGAACGGCGTGAGTCACCCGCCGGGCGTCACGGTGTGAGCAGATCGCGCGCCACAGGCTCATGCGCGCCGCGAGGGTGGCGCTTCAGGTAGAGCTCCGCGATGGGGCGCGCCGCCGCCCGGCCGGCCGTGCGCTCGACCGCCACCATCTTGCGGCCGAGCGCCTCGGCCGCGAACGGGCCGCCGGGCGACTCGGCGAGGTACGTGTCGTACCAGGCGACGGCCGCCTCGGGCGAGCCGCCGTCGTCGACCAGGCGGCCGAGCAGGAAGGCCGCCGCCTTGCCATGGCTCGTCCCCGGGAACCGCTTGCGCGTCGCCGAGAGCGCGCGCTGCGCCACGTCGCCGCGCCGCGCGTACCGCGCCGCGTCCCCGAGGGCGACCAGGTCGTCCAGCGAGCCGCGCTCCAGCACCCCCCCGAGACCGCGCTGCTCCGCCTCGGCCAGGACCGCCCGGAAATCCCCCGCCGCCACGCGCTGGGCCCAGCTCGGCGCCGCCGCCGCGCCGGCCGGCGCCGCCGGCCCCGCACCGTCCGTCGGAGGGCTCGCGGGCGCCCCCTCTGCCCGCAAGCCCTCCGGCCGTACGGCCCCAGCGGCGCCGTCCGCGGCGTCGCCAGGTCCGATGGTCTTCTCCTCTCGGGGCTGCGCCGCCGTGCCAGCGGGCGGCAGCCCCTTCTGCGCCGGATCCGCCGCGCTCGCGGCGTCGCTGCTCGAGATCTGCACGTCGCCCTCGCGCATCCGCGCCACGAGCCGCTGTCCGGCGCGGAGCGGCAGCCCGTCAGGCGCGAGCGGCCCGCGCACGGTCACGCTCCCCTCGCGCAGATCGACGCGCAGGGTGCCGTCGCTGCGGCTCCAGGACACGTCGAACACCGTGCCGGTGACCAGCACCGCGAACGGCCCCGCCTCGACGGACCAGCGCGCCTTCGGCCGCCGCGTGACGCGCAGCGACGCGCGGCCGTCCTCGAGCAGCATGCGCGCCCCGGCCGCGTCGACGTCCACCACGCGCATGGCGCTGCCCGGCGAGAGCGCGACGGAGGTGCCGTCCGTGAAGCGGAGCCGCGCCTCTCCGCCGGCCGTCGCGGCGATGTACCGGCCCGCTGTCGAGGGCGCGCCCTCGACAGCGTAGTCGAGCGGCCGCGCCGGCCAGAGCGCGACGAGCGCGAGCGCGAGCGCCGCCGCGCCGGCGAGCGCGAAGCTCCACCGCGGCCGCCCGGAGAGCGCGCTCCACACGGGCAAGGAGCGCAGCCACGCGCCCACGCGGCCCAGGGCTCCCGCGCGGCCCGTACCGCGGCTCACCGCCTCCACGAAGCGGGCGCGCTCGGCGGCGTCGTGCGCCGCGTCGACGTCCGCGGGGACGCCGCTCCGCACGAGGTCCGCGAGCCGACTCAGCTTCTCCGCTTCATTCATCGCGATCTCCTCCGTCGGCGGGGAGGGTCCCAGGCCGATCGAGGTCCTGCGGGGCTTTGGTGAGGTAGGCCGAGAGCGCGGGATCGCGCTCCGCGGCGGTGAGGATCCGGTGGGACGCGCGCGCGAGGTGGCGCTTCGTCGTGGCCAGGGAGCAGCCGAGCGCGGCGGCGATCTCGGTGAGCTCGAGCCCCTCGATGAACCGCAGCACGAAGAGCGTCCGGGACTTGTCGTCGACCTGGTCGAGGATGCGGTAGAGCCGCGTGAGCGCCGCGCGCCCCTGCGGATCCTGATGCGCGCCCCCCATGTCCGGGAGCTCGCCCGACGGCGACAGCTGGAGCCAGCGCCGCACGCGCCTGCGCCGCAGCTCGGCGCGCGCCACGCGCACCGCGATGCCGACGATGAAGCTCGAGAGCAGCGAAGGGTCCCTGAGGTCCTTGGCCACGCGGAAGAAGCGCAGGAACGTGTCCTGCACATGGTCGTCGACCTCGTCGCCCGGCCCGAGGGTGCGCGTCAGGATCCGGCGCACGAGCGGCGCGAACCGCTGCCAGAGGATGGGCGCAGCGCCCGGGTGCCCCTGCGCGGCGGCGCGCGCGAGCGCCTCGTCGTCGGTCGCGGTCAGCGGTAGCGCCTGCACGCCCCGCCTTTGCGCGAAGGGCGCGACCGCTGTCAAGGGCGGGACGGTCGACCGGCGGGGTTGGACCACGCCCAGCAGTGTTCCCCGGGAGGCCTCCGCGGCTCAAGATTCGGCACGAGGGGCGCGCGGTGCGCGGCGCTACCGCGTCATGCGGCACGGTGGCCGTCGATGCGACGCGGAACGTCGGCCCTGGAGGTACTGCGGCGGCGATAGGATGCGTTCATGACGAAACTGGGTGCGGCCTCGGGCGCTGGATCCGAGAGCCCGCTGCAAGGCTATGTCGTGAGCGACACCCTCCATCAGGGGCCCGAGGTCATCGTCTGCCGCGCGCTCCGCGCCTCGGACGGGCTGCCCGTGGTGCTGAAGGGGCCCATCCCCGGGCGGGCCTTGCCGCGCACGATCGTGAGGCTCCGCCACGAGCAGGCGATCACGAGGGAGATCGCGCACCCGGGCGTCCTCCGCGTCCTCGACGTCGAGGAGGTCGAGGGCCTGCCCGTGCTCGTGCTGGAGGATTTGGGCGGCACGTCGCTCGACATCCTCCTCCGGAGGAAAAGGCTCACCTTGTCTGCGAGCCTGCGCATCGGCATCCACGTCGCGGATGCCCTCGCGTCGCTGCACCACGCTGGCGTCATTCACAAGGACATCAAGCCGCACAACCTCCTCGTCCGCCTCGATCCGCTCCTGGTCAAGGTCGCCGACTTCGGCATCGCCACGCGCCTGTCGCAAGAGGCGCCGAGGGCCGGGAACCCGGACGCCGCCGACGGGACCCTGGCGTACATGTCGCCCGAGCAGACCGGCTGGATGAACCGCAGCCTCGACTGCCGGACGGACCTCTACTCCCTGGGCGTCACCCTCTACGAGATGCTGGTGGGCGCCCCGCCGTTCACGGCGCCGAGCGCCATGGAGCTCGTGCACTGCCACCTCGCCAGGTCGCCGGCGCCGCCGCACATCGCGTGCGCCGAGGTCCCGCGCGTCCTCTCCGACATCGTCATGAAGCTCCTCTCCAAGGCGGCGGAGGATCGTTATCAGTGCGCCGAGGCGCTGAGATCCGATCTCGAGGAGTGCCTCCGGCGGTACGAGGCCGACGGGCGCATCGGTCCTTTCCCGCTCGGCGAGCACGACGCAGGCGGCCGGCTCCGCCTCCCCGAGAAGCTCTACGGGCGCGAGGCCCAGACGCAGGCGATCATGGCCGCCTGCGAGCGCGCGGCGGCCGGCGCCGTCGAGCTGTTCGTCATCTCCGGCCACGCCGGGATCGGCAAATCCGCGCTCGTCCGCGAGGTCTACAAGGTGCTCGCGCAGCGGCCCGGGTACTTCGTCTCGGGGAAGTTCGGCCAGCTCAAGCAGCGCACCCCCTACTCGGCCATCGCGCAGGCCTTCGGCGACCTGTGCGAGCGCATCCGATCGGAGCGGGAGGAGGAGCTCACGCGCTGGAAGGCACGGCTGGGCGCCGCGCTCGGATCGATCGGCCAGGTCGTCGTCGACGTCATCCCCGAGCTCGCGCGCATCATCGGCCCACAGCCCCCCGTGCAGCCGCTCGGGCCGACCGAGTCGAAGAACCGCTTCAGCCTGGCCTTCCAGGCCTTCGTCCGCGCCATCACCGAGGAGCGCCTGCTCGTGCTCTTCATCGATGACCTGCAATGGGCCGATCCCGCCTCGCTCAAGCTCCTCGAGCTCCTGATGACCGAGCCCGAGGGCCGGCGGGCGCTCGTGATCGGCGCCTACCGCGACCAGGAAGTCGACGACGCCCACCCGCTGCCGAGGCTCCTCCGCGACCTGCGCGCGGCGAGCGCGCCCGTCCGCGAGGTGTGGCTCGGGCCGCTCGGGCTCGAGGACATCCGCCGGCTCGTCGCCGACGCCCTGCGCTGCCGCCCCGAGGACGCGGACGCCTTCGCGGCGCTGATCCTCGAGAGGACCGCGGGCAACCCGTTCTTCCTCCACCAGTTCCTGCACGCCCTCGCCGCGGAGGGGATCGTGCGCTTCGATCCGGCCGCGGGCGCGTGGACGTGGAGCCTCGATCGCGCCCGCACCGCGGCGGGCGCCGACCGCGTGGTCGACCTGGTGGCCGCGAAGATCCGGCGGCTCGGCCCCGACGCGCAGCGCGCCCTCCGGCTCGCGGCCTGCGTGGGCCACCGGTTCGACCTCCGGACGCTCGCGTTCGTGGACGAGCGGCCCCCGGCCGAGGTGGCCGCGGCGCTCTGGGAGTCGCTGCGGGAGGGCCTCGTCGTGCCCCTGGATCCCGACTACCGCTTCCTCCACGACGGCGACGCGATCGCCGTGGAGAGGCTGCTCGCGGATCTCGCGTTCCGCGTGTCGTACCGGTTCCAGCACGACCACGTCCAGCAGGCCGCGTACGCGCTCATCGGCGAGGCCGAGCGGACGCGGCTGCACCACCGCATCGGCCGGCTCCTCTCGGCGAGCGCCGGCCACGACCCGAGCGACGAGGAGCTGTTCGCGATCGCCGGCCACCTGAACCTCGGCGCGCCCCTGATCCAGGATCCGGCCGAGCGCGGCCAGCTCATCCGGCTCAACCTGGCGGCAGGCCGGCGCGCGCAGGCGGCGACCGCGTACGACGCCGCGTTCGGCTACCTGACCGCCGCGGCGTCCGCGCTCGACCCGGCGTTCCTGGCCAGCGAGCCGGAGCTCGCCTTCGACCTCCGCGCCGCGCAGGCCGAGTGCGCGTCCCTGAGCGGCCGCTACGACGAGGCGGAGGCGCTCTTCGACGTCCTCCTCGGCAGCGCCGCCTCGGACCGGGAGCGCGCGCGCGTGTGCGTCCTCAGGATGACCCTCTACAACGCGACGCACCGCCCGACCGACACGCTCGCGGTGGCGCTCTGGGGCCTCGGGCTGTTCGGCATCGCGATCCCCACCGAGGGCCCGGCGCTCGACGCCGCGCTCCAGGAAGAGCTCGCCGAGGCCACGAGCAGGTTCAGCGACCAGGCGATCGAGGACATCGGCGCGGGCCCGGAGCTCGCGGATCCACGCATCCTGGCCGCGATCGAGCTGCTCGCCCACCTCACGCCGTCGGCCTACTACCTCAACCCGGTGCTGGCGGCGCTCCTGTCCGTCAAGATGACGAACCTGTCGCTCCGGCACGGGAGCTCGCCGCTGGCCGGCCAAGCCTACGTGAACTACGGCTTCCACCTCGCCGCGACCATGGGGAAGCCGCGCGAGGGCTACAGGATCGCGCGCATGGGCGTCGCCCTGAACGACCGCTACCGGGTCGAGGGCCTCAGGGCGAGGCTCGACTTCCTGTTCGCGGCGATCATGAACCTCTGCCGGCCGCAGCGCGAGCCGCTCGAGCACCTCGAGCGCGCGCGGATCACCGCGATGGAGACGGGCGATTTCATGTTCGCGTCGGCCGCATGCAACATCCTCGCGCAGATGAAGCTCAGCGTGGCCGACGACCTCCGGCGCGTGCGCGAGGAGATCGGCGGGCACCTGCGCTTCGCCTGCCGCACGAAGGACGCGGGGGCGACGGCGGTTCAGACCGCCGCGCGGCAGGTGATCCTCAACCTCGAGGGGCGCACGCTGGCCCGCGGCACGCTGAGCGACGCCGGCTTCGACGAGGACGCGTTCGAGCCGACGCTGGAGGCGCCGGGGTTCGCGAGCCCGGCCGCCATCTACTACACGGCCAGGCTCTCGCTCGCGTTCCTCTATGGCGACCACCAGACCGCGCTCCGGATGGCGCGCCGCGCGCACGAGCGGGCCCTCGCCCTGACCGGCCAGTACAGCGGCATCGTCGATCTGCCGCTCTATACCTGCCTCTCGATCCTGGCGCTCGATCCTGGCGCGAACGGAGCGAACGGAACGGCTGGAACGGCCGGCGAGAAGCGCGAGCGGCTCGACGAGCTGCTCGCCTCGAACCACGACAAGCTCGCCGTGCTCGCGCGGGACTGCCCGGAGCTCCGGCACCTGGAGCTGCTCGTCCGGGCGGAGCGCGCGCGCGTCGCCGGCGAGGGGCTCGAGCCGGTCCTCGCGCTCTATCAGGAGGCGATCGACGCAGCGGATCAGGCGGGGTACGTGCGCTACCGGGCGCTCGTCAGCGAGCTCTGCGGCAGGTTCCTGGCCTCGAGGCGCATGCAGTGGCTCGCGCGATCGTGCCTCGTCGACGCGTACCAGGCGTACGCGCGCTGGGGCGCCACGGCCAAGCTGCGGCAGATGGAGGAGGCGTACGTGGAGCTGCTGCCCCGCGTGGGCACGTCGCAGCCCGCGCCCGCGAACCTGCTGCTCAACCTGACCTCGGTGGTCTCGGCGACCACGGACACGGTCGCGCGGCGCGTGGCGCTGCTCGACGCGGCGGCGTTGATCCGGGCTGCGCAGGCGGTGGCGCGCGAGGTCGATCTCGGCCGCGTCATGACGCGGCTGCTCCGGCTCGCCACCGAGAGCGTCGGCGCCCAGCGGGCCGCGCTGATCCTGGCGCACGAGGCCGGGCCGCGCGTGGAGGCCGTCGTCGAGGACGAGGGCGAGGTGCGCGTCGGCCCGTCCCTGCCCGTCCACGAGAGCGGCGCCGCGGCCGCCTCCGTGATCGAGCTCGTGATGAGCACCGGGAGCTCCGTCGTCGTGGGGGACGCCGCGCAGGACGCGCGGTTCACGGGCGATCCCTACGTCGCGGGGCGAAAGCCGCGATCCGTGCTCGCGTTGCCCATGGCGAGCCAGGGGGAGCTCTCCGGGGTCCTCTACCTGGAGAACAACGCCGCGCCGGACATCTTCTCTCCTGCCCGCCTCGACGTGCTCGAGCTCGTCGCCGCGCAGGCCGCCGTCGCCGTGAAGAACGCGCTGCTCTACGCGAGGGTCCAGGCCGCGAGCGACGAGCTCCGCAGGGCCAACGACGCGCTCGAGGCGGCCGTCGTCGCCCGCACCGCGGAGCTCTCCGCGGCGAAGGTGCAGCTGGAGGTGGAGCTCGTCGAGCGGGAGAGCGCCGAGCGGGAGCGCGCCGCCCTCCAGGAGGATCTCATCCGCGTGCAGCGCGAGCGGCTCGCCGAGCTGTCGACGCCGCTCATCCCGATCACCGACCGGATCATGGTCATGCCGCTCATCGGGACCCTGGACGCGGAGCGAGCGGACGAGGCGCTCGAGACGGCGATGCGCGGCGTGGCGGACACGTCGGCGCAGGTCGTCATCCTGGACATCACGGGCGTGAAGGGCGTGGACAGCACCGTCGCGGCGACGCTCGTTCGGGCCGCTACCGCGCTGCGGCTGCTCGGCGCCGAGGCGGTGATCACCGGGATCCGAGGCCACGTGTCGCAGACGCTGGTCGGCCTCGGGATCGACCTCCGCGAGACCGTCGTCCAGGGGACGCTCCAGCGCGGGATCGCGTATGCGCTCCGGAAGACTGGCCAGGCGAGGCAGCTCGCCGTCATGGCCCCTCGCTGACTGCCCGCTCAGTTGGCGAGCTTGTTCGCCTCTCGCGGGCCGAAGATCGCCTCCCAGTTCGAGCGGTAGGCGTCGGTGGCGACCTGCGCGGGGCCTGACCGGGACGACTCGCGCGCCGCCGGGAGGAGCACCTCCACGTCGAAGAGCCGCGCGTGATCGGACCGCTGCGTCAGCTTCACGAGCTCCCCGTTCAGCGGGCGCCCGTGTTCGGTGGGCCGCAGCTCGCCGATCTCGAGCCGGTCCTCCCGGCTCCGGATCACCCGGAAGCCTTCCCCCTGCTCGACGGGGCTGTGGATGAAGACGACATCCTGATTCGCGGCGGGCGCGGGCGTGTCCTGGTTCTGCGGGGGCTCGTCCTTGCCCATCGGGAGAGTTTCCCACGTTTGCCCCCCGGAGCGCCAGGTGAAGCGGGCGATCGATCGCCGCCCGCTGCCCATCACACACCGCCCCCGCTCTCGCCGCTCCCAGCGCCGCAACGCTGCGCATCACGGCGGCGCGCGTTGACATGGCACGTCGTGCGTGGCGCGTGGCCGGGGCCTCCAAAACTTGGCCAGCGCGGGGCTTACGCCGTACTGCCGGCCAATGGGCCCTCTGCATCCGCGGAGGGCTCGCGATGGCGGACGCGGCTTCGCGGCGGAGGAATGGGCGTATGAACGGTCGAGGCGCAGAGGGAGAGGGCGTTCGCAAGGCGCCGGAATCCTTGGACAGAGAGCGCGAGGGCGGCGGTGAGCGGCGCGCTGGCGCCGGGCAGCGGGTCCGCATCGAGGCGCTCGTCGCGGTCGGCGAGACGTCGGGCGGCGGCTTCGAGGCCGAGTCGATCGACATGTCCCCCGAGGGGATGCGCCTGCGCACGGCGTACCTGCCGCGGATCGGCGACGCCCTGATCTGCCGGTTCGACGGGCTCGGCAAGGAGCTGGTCGTCGAGGGTGAGGTCTGCTGGCGCGCCGAGCAGGCGCGCGGCGGCGAGTTCGGCCTGCGCTTCACTGGCCTCGACGCCGAGTCGGAGGAGGCGGTGCGCGCGATGTGCTCGTCGATCGACGCGGGCGGCGCAGGCGCCGCGGGCCCCGCGCCGGCGCTCGCCGTCCAGGCCGGCGCCGCGTCGCCCGGGGCCGCGCAGCGGGGCTCCCGCGTGCGGCTCCACATCGAGGGTCTGGGCTCGCCCATGAAGGCGCGCGTGCGCGGCGGCGGGCTCGACGATCTCGAGGTCGGCTCCAACCTGGAGTTCCTCAAGGTGGGCCGCTCCCTCGAGCTGGAGGAGGTCGATCAGGGCACGCGCCGCGAGGCGTACATCGATCACGTGAAGGTCGAGGTCGACCCGGCGACGAGCGTGCCGCAGCTCGTGGTCACGCTGTGCTACGAGGCGCCCCGCGCGGCCAAGGCGCCGCGGCCGCGGCCCTCGTCGCCCGAGGCGCTCCCCCCGGCGCGATCTTCCCACGACGCCGGCGCGGCGGCGCGGGCGCCGTCGTCGCCGCCGCAGGGCGAGCGCGCGGCGGCGCGGCCGTCGTCGGCGCCGACCGTTCCAGCGCGCGATCATCAAAGCGAGCGCGCGGCTGCGCGGCCTTCCATGGCGCCGACCGTTCCGGCGCGCGATCATCAAGGCGAACGCGCGCAGGCGCGGCCTTCCTCGGCGCCGGCGGCCGAGCCTCGGGGCGAGCGCGCCCCCTCGGGCGCGAGCGGTGGCGCCGCGGCCCACGCGGACGACGATCACGACAGCGACGTGTCGCCGGCGCTCTCGGCCCGCGAGGCGCGCGCTGGCGCCGACGGGGCGCCGCCCTCTGCGGACGACGGGGCGCCGTCCTCCGCGGGGAGCGCGGCCGAGGAGGCGGGCGCCGAGGCGGCTGCCGACGCGCAGCCGGGCCGGCTGCGTGAGGTTGGCGAGAAGGCCGCGATGGCGGGCAAGGCGGTGGCGGGCAAGATCGCGCCCGCGCTCGCCGGCGCCGGGGCGCGTGCCGCCACGGCGATGGCGGGCCTCGTGGCGGGGATCAAGGCGCGGCGCGCCGCGCGCGCAGGCGACGGATCGGGCAAGGACGGCGGCCCGCGCCGCAAGACGGCGCCGCCGCCGGCTGGCGCGCTGAAGTCCGGCGGTCGCCGGCTGGTGCGCGAGGACCCCGAGGAGGCGGCGGGCGAGGGCGGCGAGCCGCCGCGCTTCAACAAGAAGGCGGCCGCGGTCGGCAGCTTCCTTGGGCTGGCGGCGGTGCTCGTGGTGTTCGGGGCGGCGCGCTTCTTCGGCCTCCGGGGCGGCGACGCGCCCTCGACCGGGGCCGAGTCGGCCGCGGGTGCGCCGGCGCTGCCGGCGTCCTCTGGAGCGCCTGCCCTCGCGGCGGCCGCGGGGACGGCTGGCGCGCCGGGCGGCGCGCTGACGGCGAACGTCCCGCTGTTCGGCGCGACGCCGCTGTCGACGACGGAGCCTGTGCCGCCGACGCCGCCGGCGGAGCCGAGCGCGCTGGCAGGAGACGCGCTCGCGCCCGGCGCGGCGGTCCCGGGCGGCCCGGGCGAAGAAGACGAGGTGGAAGCGGCGGACGACGGCGACCAGGAGGGGCCGCGGGAGTGGGGGCAGGGGTCGGTGAGGAACCCCATCGTGCTGAAGCTCAAGATGGACGGTCCGATCGAGGAGCTGAACGGCGCGGCTGGCGCGATGGGCTTCACCGTATCGCTGCCCGATCGGCGCGCGCTGTCGTCGGGCAGCGGCCTCGCCCGCAAGGACAAGCGCATCGCGTCGGTGCGCGTGGTCAACACGGCGCACGGCGCGGAGGTCACCCTGCAGTTCAAGGACGGCGTGCCCGCCTACAAGGCGAAGGCGCGCGGCGATCGCCTGGAGATCTCGCTCGGCCGCAGCGAATCGAAGAAGGTCGCGTCGAAGTCGAAGCCCGAGAAGAACGAGAAGCACGAGAAGAAGAAGGGCGACGACGCCAAGAAGAAGAGCGAGAAGGGGAGCGGCAAGAAGGACAAGGAGCGCTGAGGGGCGCGGCCGGGCGGAACCAGCCGGGTTGGCAGCCCTGAACCGGTCGAATCCGGGCTCGGCTCCTTCTTCTCCTCCTCAGAGGAAGAAGTGGGCTGTCAGGTTGACGGACCCGCTGCTGGCGTTGCTGCTCTCGCCCATGTACTCGTAGCTCAGGATTGTCCAGCGCCCGGTCATCTCGAATCCGAAGCCTTTCGGACGACCCCACAGAACGCCCAGCTCCAGCATGCCGCCCACGGCGTCGTCGAACCGAACGTCGGCGCCGCCGAGGACGCCGTCGCCATAGAGGTGCGGGTTGAGCTCCAGGATCCCGCCCGCGGCCACGACGCCGTGCCACGAGCTGTCGATTGCCACCAGGCTTCGGACGGAGGCCATCAAGGGGATGCGCTCCAGCTTGATCGAGCCATCGGCGTCGACGAGGGTGCTCTTGTACTTCCACCCGGCGTCCAGCCCGAGACCGAGTCCCACGCGATCCCCGAGCCAGAGCGGCGTCCAGGTCAGTCCACCGGAGAGGGAGACCCCTTCTCCGGCGTCGACGGTGGTCGTGGAGCCGTCCGAGTACGTGAGCTCGGCGAGCTCATCGCCGCCGAAGGCGAGGCCGAGCGAAGCGTGCAATCCCAGAGACGAGAGCCATTCCCCGCGGCGCAGGGCCGGGGCGAACTCGTTCGGAGCGCTATCCGCCTCGGGTGCTGCGGAGGGAGCCTCGGCGCGCGCCACGGAAGACCAACCTAGTATTCCCACTCCCAGCGCCGTGATCAGGATCTTCGAGTTGATGGTCATGGTTCTCGCTCCAATCCGAGCCGTCAGCCGGTGACGGCAATGACGATCGTGCCGCGCACGCCGACGAGTACGCGTTCGCCAGCGCGGCTCTTCCCGACGTCGTGCAGCCTCTGAACGCCGTCACACCGGCACTCGGCGCGGCGTCAGCCTCGGTGAAGGACACGCGTGCTGGCGTTGTGTGAGCCTTCGAGTGACGAGGCGATAGACAATGGGTTTATTGTGAAATCTTGTCAACGGCGAAGCAGGGAGAGGTCATGGCGTCATGAAGGCATACCCAGCAGGCGTGGGTCGAACTCCCGGGAGCGCTCGCCACGGACGCCGAGCAAGGCTCGGCCGATGGATGCGCAGGAGCGTGGCGGTGGGGCCGATCCGCGCATGCCTCTGTCGCGGGATCGGGTGTTGCGGTGCTTCGCTTCGCCGATGAGGCCGGCCTCGACGCCGTGACGATGCGGGCTGTCGGCCAGCGTTTGCACGTCGAGGCCATGCCCCTCGACAAGCATGTCACTCACAAGGGCGATATCGTCGACGATCTCGTTGAGATCGTTGTCTCCGAGATACTTCGCCTTCGGCCTGGAGGCTCCGCCGGGGGTCGTGGCGCACCGGCTCCGTTGGGAGGGGGCGTCGCCCGGGGGGTCGCAACGGATCGAGTCCATGGAGGGGGCTGCCGGGGCCGCGACACGCGCCGACTGCCCGCGCCAAGGGCCCACGTCGCCGAAGGTCCTCCTTGGTTGCCCATCCACGGGGGCCGGGCAGCTCGGCACTCCCTCCCTCGCTCCCTCCAACCCCCTCAGCGGCGACCTCCGCCGCTGCCGCGCTACACCGACCTCCCCGGCCCCACCGGCGGCGGGATCGACCACTCCGCGCTGTCCGACAGCCTCGGCTCCGCCTCCTCCGCCGCGCTCCCGAAGAAGTCCGCGACGTCGTGCCGCCTCGCCTCCGCGTCCGCGCGCCCCAGCTCGATCAGCTTCCGCGTGAACGAGCCATCGAACAGAAGGTAGCTCGCGAGATCCGCGTCGTTCTCCGCACCCACATCCACCAGCGAGAGCAGCCTCCGCATCATCGCCGGCCCTCCCTGCAGCTTGCCCGCCCTCACGTGCTCCGCCGCCAGGCGCCCGAGATCCGCGCTCGGCCTCACCACCAGCGTCTCCACCCTCCGGTACGGCAGCGCCCCGCGCAGCGCCGCGGCCCCGTTGATCGACTGAAGGAAATCCGGGCCGAACGCCTGCTCCCCGTCCTCGATCATGTGGTTCACCCGCGTCAGAACCTCGAAATCGGTCTGGATGTGGTCGAGCAGGAACGCGTTCAGCACCTTGCCGAGCACGAGCGCCATCCCCGGCGGCTTCCCGCTGTCCCCCGCGTCGATGCTCCGCACCTCCCGCGACAGCCCGATCGCCAGGACGTGCGTCGCCCCCAGCCGGAGCGCCGGCGCGATCGGCGTGTTCTGCCGCACGCCCCCGTCCATGTACAGATCGCGGCCGATCCGCACCGGCGGGAACAGGATCGGGATCGCCGCCGACGCGAGCGCGTGCTGCGGGCCTATCAGCGCCCCCCGGATGATCGTCCGCGGCGGCGCCGTCGTCGGCAGCGCCCCATCCGGGCCCGTCTGCATGAAGATCACCGTCCGCCCCGTCGCGATCTCCGTCGCCGACACGCTCACCGCCGAGAGGTAGCCGTGGCGCAGCGTCCGCGCGATCGCGCGCCACGGGATCTCCCGCTCGACCAGCCGCTGCATCGGCGAGACGTCGAACAGGCCCACCCCCTCCGACCCGCCCCCGAACAGGAGCTTCGGCATCGAGATCGCCTGCCGGACCCCGAAGCCGAGCACCGTCTCCAGCTTCAGCTGCGTCCACAGGTTGACGAGCCGCCGCACCCCCAGCGTCGGATCGTCGAGGTGCGCCGCCAGGTAACACGCGTTCACCGCGCCCACCGACGTGCCGCACAGGATGTCGATGCGCGGCGGCGCCCCGCGGAGCCGCGCAAACGCGTCGAGCACGTACGACAGCACCCCGACCTCGTACGCGCCCCGGGCGCCGCCGCCCGAGAGGATCACCGCCACCTTGCGCCGCGGGTTCGCCCCGGTCCTCGCGCCCGTTCCCGTCATGCCATCTCCCCGCGGCGGAGCGGGTCGTGCCCCGCCGCCGGCCCGTCCGCCTCGGCGGCGAGGACCCGCCGCACCACGGTGCGCTCCAGGAACAGCGCCCTGAGCCGCGCGTCGCGGATGTAGCCCGCCACCCGCCGCACGTGCGCCGCGGCGCGGTGGTACGCGTCCGTCGAGCTCGCCGGCGCGCCCTTCTGCAGCGCCTCGCAGCAGAGATCGCGCACCTCGATGCCGTACTCCGAGCTGCCCGCCTCGACAGCGCCGAGCGCCGTCCGCGCGAGCAGCACCCCGGAGTGGACCTCGCCCGCGTCCACCCGCGACGCCGCCTCGATCGCCGTCGCGTGGGCGTGGTAGCTCATCAACCCCTGCGACTCGGCGAGCTGCCGCGCCTCGGAGGCGTTCGCGATCGCGCCCTGGATGTCGCCTCGCGCCCTCGCCAGGAGGCCGCGGACGTTGCGCTCGTGGATCATGTCGTAAACGCTGCCGGTCACCGCGATGAGCGCGCCCGCATCGGCGCAGAGCGTGTGCGCGGCGTCCACGTCGCCCGCCTCGAGGAGGATCCCTGCCGAGCAGAGGAGCGTGTCGGCCCGCGCATCCTGATCGTCATAGCGCTCGTGGGCCTCGCGCGCCCGCTTCATGTACGCGAGGCTCCGCGGTACGTCCCCGAGCTTCGCGTACGCGTGGCCGATGTTGCTCAGCGTCTTCGCGATCTGGAACCGGCCGCCGATCGCGAGATCGATGGAGATCGACGAGAGCCCGACCGCGATCGCGTCCTCGAAGCGCTCGAGCACGAACATCGCCACCGCGAGCGAGTTCTTCGCGCGCGCCTCGCTGCGGCGCGCCCCCACCGCGCGGAACACCGCGATCGCCTCGGCGTAGGCCTCCACCGCCTCCTGCACGCGGCCGACCCGGCGCAGGAGCACGCCCTTCGTGCGCAGCACCTCCGCGCGCGCCCGCGGCGTCAGCCCGCCCGCCTGCGTCACCCGGAGCGCGCGATCCGCCGCGCTGATCGCGCCCTGGACGTCGCCGAGCTCCCGCAGCACCTCCGACAGGATCGTGAGCGCCTCGACCTCGAGCGCGGGGCGGCGCGCGATGCGCGCGATCTCGGCCGCGCGCTGCGCCACCGGCAGGCCGCGGGCGAGGTAGCCGTCGTCGAGGTCGAACCGCGCGGTGCGCACGAGGGCGAGCGCCGCCCAGCGCGCCTGGCCGCTGTCCTTCGCGAGCTGGCGCAGCGCCGCGAGGTGCCTCCGCCGGTCGCGGCGGCGGCCGAGGTGGCGGAAGACCGCCTCCAGCGCCTCGTGCGCGATCATCACGCGGGTGTCGCCGGCCGGCAGGAGCGACAGCGCGCGCTCGTAGTACCGCCGCGACAGCTGCGCCTGGTGCCCCGCCCGCGCGGCCCGCGCGGCGTCGAGGTAGAGCTCCGCCGCCGGCCCGGGCGCCTCGCCCCGCGCGAGGTGCTGCGCCACGATCGCCGCCGAGAGCCCCTGCGAGAGCGGCGTCGTCGACAGGTGCTCGCCGAGCCGGCGGTGCATGCGCACGCGGCTCGCGCCGTCGAGCGCGAGGTAGGCGACGTCGCGCACGAGCGGGTGCCGGAAGTCCACGGCCCCGGCGCGGCGATCGCACAGGCCGCGGGCGCAGAGGCGCGTCACCGCCTCGTCGTCGGCGAGCCGCGTCAGGTTCAGGATGTCGTCCTTGAGCAGCGGCCCCCCGGCGACCGCCAGCCAGTTCACGACGTCGTGCTCCGCCGGCGGCAGCTCGCGCAGGCGGTCGCCGATGAGCTGCTCCAGCGTCGACGGCAGCGGCTCGCCGCGATCCCCCGTCCGGTCGTGGCGCACGAGCTCGTGCTGCCCGCCCGGGTGCTCGACGATCTCCAGCGTGCCCCGCTCGAGGAGCGCGTCGATCATCTCGAGCAGGAAGAACGGGTTGCCGGCGACGCGCGGCACGAGCTCGCCGCAGACGGCCGCCACCCCGTCGCGCACGCCGAGGCGCGCCTCGACGAGGCGCATCTGCTCCTCGGCGCTGAGGCCGCGGAGCTCGATCCGCACGAGCCCCTCGATGAACGGGGTCACGCGCTCCTCGGGGCGCGTGAGGAGCAGCACGAGCACCGGGAGCCGCTCCGCGCGCTGCTTCAGGAGCTCCGAGAGGAGCTCCAGGCTCGGCCGGTCGGCCCACTGGAGGCCGTCGATGACGACGACGAGCGGCTGGTGGCGCGCCAGCGAGCCGAGCAGGTACTTCACGCCCCGCACCACCACGTCGCGGCCGTAGGCGGCCGCGTCCTCCTCGGGGTGCTCGAGCTGCTTGCCCGTGACGAGCTCGGCGAGCCGCGTGACGATGCGCGCGCCGAGCGGCGAGCGCGCGATGGGCCCGAGCAGGGCGCGGATCACGTGGGACGCGTCGTCGATCGCGTGGTCGAGCCCCATCCCGGTGACGTCGCGGAGCACGTCGCAGACCGTGGCGAGCGGCAGCTCGCTCTTCACGGGCGAGCACTCGACGTGGAGCACGCGCGCGTCGCCCGGGAGCTCCGAGAGGAACGTGGAGATGAGCGCGCTCTTGCCGATGCCCATCTCGCCGACGATGACGCGCGCCACGGACTGGCCGCGGAGCGCGCCGATCGGCGGGCTCGAGGGCCTGCTCGGCCGGCTCGGGGGCTTGCTCTGCCGGCTCCCCGGCGGCTCGCTCTCGCCGAAGCGCGCGGGCGGCTCGACGTTGCCCTTCACGGGCGGCGAGATCGCCCGGTGGTAGGCCGCGTGCAGATCGGCCCGCTCCGCGTCGCGCCCCACGAGGTCGTTCGGCGAGAGCGCGATCTCCGCCATCCGCTCCTCGCGGGTGAGCGGGCGCTGCAGCGCGTAGAGCCGCATCTGGTGCGGGACCGGGTAGCCGCGGGCGTCGTCGAGGTCGAGCGAGGGCGCGTCGCCCCAGCGGAAGTCGCGGCGGACGAGGCGGTAGACGCCGCCCGCGACCCAGGTCTTGCCGAACGGGGTGCGGCTGCCGATGCGCTCGGCGAGGAAGTTCGCGGGCTCCTTGAGCGCGTGGTTGATGAGGTGCCCCTGCTCGTCGCGCTCGCCGTACGCGATGCCCCGGACGATGCCGATCGCGGCGCGGAGCTCGACGGGCAGGTCCTCCGACGCGCCCGCGAGCGCCTCGTGCACGTCGACCGCCAGCGAGGCGGCGTCGGCCGCGGCGCGCGAGGGGTTCGCGAGCAGCCCGACCACCGCGCGCGCGCTCGCGTGCGACTCCCACGACCAGATCGCCCCGTGCTTGAAGGCGATCGCGTCGAGGGTCGTGCGGATCGAGCGCCCGCTGCGCTTGCCGGCGAGCCGGCCCTGCGCCCCGAGCAGCGCGTCGACGCCCTCGATGCGCAGCGTGACCACGGCGACGTGGCGCACCTCGCGCACGGCGCGCGGCGCGCCGGTGCCCTCGACGTCGCCGCCCGTGCGCGCGGCCGGCACCGCCGCGAGCGTCTGCGGCTGCGCCACCGATCCGTCGTCCGCGGGCTGCTCCTCCGCGCCCTCCACGCCTTCCACGCGCCGCGCGGCGCCCTCGCGCGCCTCCTCCGCGCGGTCGCGGCCGAGCAGGTGGGCCACGGTCTGCTCGACCGAGGCGTTGTCGACGAGCTCCTGCCTCGCGAGCAGCGCGCGCGCGATCGCCCCGGCCAGGTCGCGCGCGGTCTGGAAGCGGGCCTCGGGCTCGCGCTCCATGGCGCGCATCACGATCGTCTCGAGCTCCGCGGGGATGTCGCGCGCGTGCGACGACGGGGGGTCGAACCGGCCCTCCTTCACGGCCAGGAGGAGCGCCTCGTCGTCGAGCTTGCCGTACGGCGAGCGCATGGCGAGCATCTCGTAGAGCACGACGCCGAGGGCGTAGATGTCGCTGCGCCGGTCGACGCGCTCGCCGCGCGCCTGCTCGGGCGACATGTACCCGAACTTGCCCTTCAGCACGCCGGGCTCCTCGCGGAAGAGGTTGGCGCTGGCGATGCCGAAGTCGGCGATCTTCACGACGCCCTCGAGCGAGAGCAGGATGTTCTGCGGCGAGACGTCGCGGTGGACGATGGCGAGCGGCATGCCGCCCTCGTCCTTGCGCTCGTGGGCGTAGTGCAGCCCCTTCGCCGCCTCGGAGACGATGAACGCCGACACGAGCGGCGGGATCCGCGACTCCTTCTGCTGGGCGGCCCGCATCAGCTTGCCGAGGTCGAAGCCCTCGACGTACTCCATCGAGAGGAGCAGCCCGTCCTCGCCGTGGTCGGAGAACTCGTAGACCTGGACGATGTTCGGGTGGTTCAGGCGCGTGGCGAGGTGGGCCTCCTCCACGAACATCGCGCGGAAGCGCCGCGAAGCCCCGTGCGCGGGGAGGATGCGCTTGACGACGAGGAGCTTGTACGTCCCCTCGGCGCCCCGCTTCTTGGCGAGGAAGACCTCCGCCATGCCGCCAGCGCCCAGGCGGCGCTGGATCTCTAGGTCGGCGAGCTGGGATGGGTGCTTGGCCATGCAGCGAAGCGGCGCGCGGGCGCCCTGGCTGGGAGGCGCCGGGCGCGGTGAATCGGGTGACCGGTGATGAACAAGGTCCGCGCTCGGTTCCCCCGATCCATGGGAGGACTACGGGTTGACCCGCATGGTAGCGTCCCGCCCGCGTCTCCGGGGAGACAACCAGGGTGGAAAGGCGAATCTTTCTGGGTGGCTCGGGGATCCCCGCCGGGGGTGAGCCCGCCCGCGCGCCGCACATCCGCGATAGCGGCGCCGCCGGCCCCCGGCCCTGACGTTTCGCTTGCAAGACGCCCGCCCACGGCGCGCGGCACGTGACGTCCGGCGGGTGCTGCGCCAGCAGCAACAAAGCTGTTGCCGAAGCAGAGGTCGTCTGTTAAAACGGATGTCGCGTCTGTGATGAGAGACGCCGGGCGTCCGACCCCGGCCGCTGGCCATTGGCCACTGGGCCGAGAGGCGGTGGGGTCGTCGTGTGCGCGCGCCTGAAACCTTGAGGGCTTGTAATGGACATTCGCGTGACAGAGGCGGACGTCGTCGTCGTGGGCGGCGGCAGCGCAGGCTCCACTGCAGCGGTGGAGGCGCAACAGCGGTTGCCCCGGGGGAGGGTGGTCCTCCTCGAGAAGGCGCATATCAAGCGGAGCGGCGCCATCGCGATAGGCATGGATGGGCTGAACAACGCCATCATACCAGGGCACGCGACGCCGGAGCAGTACGTGAAGGAGATCACGGTGGCCAATGACGGCATCGTGAACCAGCGCGCCGTCTATGAATATGCGCGGAACAGCTTCGCGATGATCCAGGAGCTCGACTCCTGGGGCGTGAAGTTCCAGAAGACGCGATCGGGCGATTTCGACGTCAAGAAGGTCCACCACAACGGCAGCTATGTCCTCCCGATGCCCGAGGGCTACGATCTCAAGAAGATCCTGACGCGCATGGTCAAGCGCGCTGGCGTGAAGGTCGTCAACCGCGTGATGGCGACGCGGATCCTCGTGACCGACGGCCACGTCGCCGGGGTGATCGGCTTCGACACCCGGGAAGGGCATATCGAGATCATCAAGGCGAGGGCGGTCATCCTGTGCTGCGGCGCCTCGGGGCGGCTCGGGCTGCCGGCGTCGGGCTACCTCCATGGCACGTACGAGAACCCGTCGAACGCCGGAGACGGCTACTCGATGGCGTACCACGCGGGCGCCGAGCTCTCGGGTATCGAGTGCTTCCAGGTGAACCCGCTCATCAAGGACTACAACGGTCCGGCGTGCGCGTACGTGACAGGCCCGCTCGGCGGGCACACGGTCAACGCGAACGGGCACCGCTTCATCGAGAGCGATTACTGGAGCGGGCAGATGATGCTCGAGTTCTACCGGGAGCTCCACTCCGCGAACGGCCCCGTGTACCTGCAGCTCACCCACCTTGCCCCGGAGACGATCACCGAGGTCGAGCGGGTCCTGCACCAGACGGAGCGCCCGAGCCGCGGGCGCTTCCACGAGGGGAGGGGGCACAGCTACGCGAACGATCTCGTCGAGATGCACATCTCCGAGATCGGCCTGTGCAGCGGGCACAGCGCGTCGGGGGTCTGGGTCAACGAGAAGGGCGAGACCACGGTGCCCGGCCTCTACGCCGCCGGCGACATGGCGTGCGTGCCGCACAACTACCTGCTCGGCGCGCTCACCTACGGGAAGATCTGCGCCCAGAGCGCGCTCGATTACCTCGAGCGCGCGCCCGCGGTCGAGCCGCTCGCCGCCGCGGTCGACGCCGAGCGAGAGCGCATCCTCGCCCCCCTCTCGCGGCGAAGCGGGGTGGCGCCGCACCAGTACGAATACAAGGTGCGGCGCCTGGTGAACGATTATCTGCAGCCGCCCAAGACGGGGAACAAGATGACGCTCGGGCTCGAGTACTTCCTGCGTGCGAAGGAGGAGCTCGAGGAGGTCACCGCGGAGAGCCCCCACGAGCTCATGCGGGTGATGGAGTGCCATTTCATCCGCGACTGCGCGGAGATGGCGGCGCGCGCGTCGCTGTACCGGACCGAGAGCCGCTGGGGCCTCTACCACTACCGGCTCGATTACCCCGAGATGGACGACCGCAACTGGTTCACGCACGTGAACCTGAAGAAGGACGAGCGCGGCGAGATGGTCGCCTTCAAGAGGCCGATCGATCCTTATCTCTTCCCGATCGACGACGGCGAGCGCACGGCCTACCACCGGCTGCGCATCCCGGCCGAAGAGCAGCGCGCGTCGGTCTGACGAGCGCGCGAGAACGCGAGAACACGAGGTCAATCAAGCGATGGGTCACCTGCTCAACCGCGAATCCGTCAAGGCGCAGAGCGCCAGGTCCGTGGGCCACGCCGAGGCCGCCGTGCGGCTCGATCTGCCCGTCGTCATCGACGAGGCGTCGTGCATCAAGGGCTGCCGCATCTGCATCGACTCATGCCCGGTCGATTGCCTTGCCATCGATCCCGAGACGAAGAAGGCCCACATGGCCTACGACGAGTGCTGGTATTGCCTCGCGTGCGAGATCGATTGCCCCAAAGAGGCCATCACCGTGAAGATCCCCTTTCTTATCCGATAGCGACACCACGGCAGAGACGACATGACACAGTCTTCGCTCGCGCAGGATCTCGAGGGCATCCTCGGGGATCCCGACCCCGGCGCGCGCCAGCTGGCGCTGACGCAGATAGAGGATCTCTCGGATCCGGAGATCATCCACCCCCTGATCGCGGCGGTCCGCGACGAGGATCCGACGGTGCGGGCGCTCGCGCTCGGGCACCTCGAGGATCTCGGCGACGCCCGCGCGGTACCCGCCGTCGTCGGGGCGCTCGACGACGAGGACGCCCGCGTGCGGGAGGCGGCCGCCACGGCGCTCCGCGAGATCCGCGGGGCAGACGCCGCCACGCACCTCATCAAGGCGCTGGGGCACACGAGCCCGTTCGTCCGCACCTCGGTGATCGTGGCGCTCCGCGAGATCCGCGATCCGCGGGCGCTCGCGCCCCTCGAAGGGGCGCTGGGCGACCCGGATCCCGAGGTGCGGCGCGAGGCGGTCCTCTCCCTGGCCTACCTGCGGCGGCCCGAGTCGGCGCCGGCGCTCCGCCCGAGCCTGCGCGATCCCGACGCGCGGGTGCGGCAGGTCGCGATCGGCGCGCTCGAGTCGCTCGGCGCGCGGGGCGACACCGCGTTCGTCCAGGACCTCGTGGGGCTGCTCTCCGATCCGGACTGGCGGGTCCGGGTGGAGGCCGCCATCGTGCTCGGCCGCTCGGCGCACGGCCTCGCGGCGCCGCACCTCCGGAGCGCGCTCGACGACAGCGCCTGGCAGGTCCGGAAGGAGGCGGCGCTCGCGCTCGGGCGGCTCCGGGCCGCCTCGGCCACGGAGGATCTGATCGGGCTGCTCGGGAGCGACCTCGCGGATCTGCGCAAGGCGGCCGCGCAGGCGCTCGGCGAGATCGAGGCGGCGGCCGCGGAGGCGCCGCTCCGCCGGCTGCTCGGCGACGCCGACGTCGAGGTGCGGAAGGCGGCCGGCCGCGCGCTCGAGGCCATCCGGGAGGGAATCGGACGAGGAAACGCACGACATGAGACCTTTGCGAGGGATTGAACCGATGACCAAGGCACTTCGCGTGCTCGCCTTCCTCACGTTGCTCGCAACGGTCCTCGCCGGGCTGTCGTGCAAGCCAGAGGCGAAGCAGACGATCCGGATCGCGATCGGGACGCAGGACACGACCATCAATTGCGCCACCGGCGGGCTGCTCATCCGGGAGCTCAAGCTGCTCGAGAAGCACCTGCCGAGGGACGGCAAGTACAAGGACGTCACCTACGAGATCGAGTGGAAGGACTTCACCTCCGGGCCGCCGCTGACGACCGAGATGGTGGCCGAGAAGCTCGATATCGGCGCGATGGCCGACTTCCCCGGCGTGCTGAACGGCGTCGCGTTCCAGAAGCAGGGGAGCCGCAGCCACTTCATCTCCACGCTCTCCGGCAGCGCGCTGGGGAGCGGCAACGGGATCGTCGTGCCGAGCGATTCCCCCGCCCAGGGCCTGAAGGACCTCAAGGGCAAACAGATCTCGGTGCCGTTCGGGTCATCGGCCCACGGCATGCTGCTCCGGGCGATCCGCGATCTCGGCTGGGATCCGGACAAGGACGTGACGCTCGTCTCGCAGTCGCCGGAGGTGGGCGGCTCGTCGCTCAAGGCGAACAAGATCGACGCGCACGCGGATTTCGTCCCGTTCGCGGAGCTGTTCCCCTTCCGCGGCTTCGCCCGGAAGATCTACGACGGCTCCAGCGTGAAGGTGCCGACGGTGCACGGCGTGCTGGTGCGCGAGGCATACGCGGAGAAATACCCGGAGATCGTCGTGGCCTTCCTCAAGGCGGCGCTCGAGGCCGACCGCCTGTTCGCGGAGGAGCCCGAGAAGTACAGCGAGCTCATCGAGAAGGTGACCGGCGTGGACGCCGAGGTCGCCTACATGTTCCACGGCCCGCTCGGCATCCAGACGCGGGACTTCACGATCAAGCCCGAGGCCCGGCGCGCCCTCCAGGTCGCGGTGGACACGCTCACGCTGCTGAAGCGCACCGACACGACCCTCGACGTGGGGACGTTCGTGGACGACCGGTACATCCGGCGCGCGGCGGCGGAGCTCGGGCTCGACTACGAGGCGCGGCTCGCGAGCTACGCGAAGCTCCCGCTGTCCGGGAAAGACGCGCTGTCCGGGGAGCCGATCGCCGAGCCGACGCTGGCCGCGCAGATCTGGGTCGCGGGCGAGCCGAAGGTGCGCGCGTACGCGAGCCCGGGCACGGCGCTGGCCGCGCTGGGGCAGCTGAAGACCGAGGGCAAGGAGATCCGCGCGGTGTTCGTGCACGATCGCTCGAGCGGGGTGAAGCTCCTCGCCGATCGCGCGTGGTACGCGAGGCGCCCGGACGGCGGCCTGTCGGCGTTCCTGGCGAAGGAAGACGCGGAGCGGTGGGCCGCGGAGAACGGCGCGGCGGTCGTCGACTTCGCGACCCTGCGGGCCGAGCGCGCGAAGCTCACGGCGGCGGCGCCATGACGATGATCTCCGAGCGCAGCGCGCCGGCCGGGGCGGAGCTCGCCGGCGGCGCGGCCTTCGCGCCCGCCCCGCCGAGCGCGAAGGCTGCGCCCGCCCCGCCGAGCGCGGCCCGGCGGGGCGCGTCCCCCGCGCCGGGCCGCGCGCCCCGCGAGGCGCGCCCGCGCCGCGACCTCCGCCGCGCCGTCCTGCGCGCCCTGTCCGTGGCGGCGTGCGTCGGCCTCTGGCAGTGGGCGTCGATGACACGCGCGGATCTCGGCGTCGTCACGTTCCTCAACGTGCCCGCGCCGACCGACGTCCTCGTCGCGGCGCGGGAGCTCTTCGCCTCGCCGAAGCTCTGGCAGCACCTCGGGAACAGCGTGTTCCGCGTCCTCGCGGGGTTCGCGGCCGCGGGCGCCACGGGGGTCGTGCTCGGGCTCCTCATCGGCAGGTCGCGGCTCGCCGAGGACACCCTCCTGCCGCCGCTCGAGATCCTGCGCCCCATCCCCGGCGTCGCCTGGCTCCCGCTCGCGATCCTGATGTTCCCGTCGGCCGAGCTGAGCATGATCTTCATCACGTACATGGGGGCGCTGTTCCCGATCCTGATCGCGACGATCCACGGCGTGGGCGCCCTCGATCCGCGGCTCATCGCGAGCTCCCGCAGCCTGGGCGCGCGCCCGTTCCGCCTGTTCCTCGAGGTGGTCCTGCCGGGCGCGCTGCCGAGCATCGTCACGGGGATGAGCATCGGCATGGGGACGTCCTGGTTCTGCCTCGTGACCGCCGAGATGATCGGGGGGCAGTACGGCATCGGCTACTTCACCTGGGAGTCGTACAACTTGCAGCGTTATCCGGACATCGTCCTCGGCATGCTGCTCATCGGCCTGCTCGGCATGCTCAGCAGCGCGCTCGTCCTGCGGGCCGGCGCGTGGCTCACCCCGTGGCAGCAGCCCCAGGAGAAGGGCCGATGACGCTCGACGCGAGCCGCGCGGCGGCGCGCCGGGAGAGCCCGGGGGGCGCCGTGGAGATCCGCGGCCTGTCCGTGGCCCTCGGGACGGGCGCCCGCCGCGTCGAGGCGGTGCGGGATCTCGACCTCCGCGTCGAGGGCGGCGAGCTCGTGAGCCTCCTCGGCCCTTCCGGGTGCGGGAAGTCGACGATCCTGAACGCGGTCGCCGGGTACGTGGCGCCGGAGCGCGGCAGCATCGTCGTCGGCGGCGAGCGGGTCGACGGGCCGGGGCCGGCGCGCGGCATGGTCTTCCAGCAGAGCTCGCTGCTCCCCTGGAAGACGGTGCTGAACAACGTCGGCTTCGGCCTCAAGATGCGCGGCGTCCCCGAGCGCGAGCGCAGGGAGGCGTCCCGGCGCCTGCTTTCGCTGGTCGGGCTGTCGGGGTTCGAGGACGCCTATCCGTCGCAGCTCTCCGGCGGCATGCAGCAGCGCGTGGAGATCGCGCGCGTGCTGATCACGGAGCCGCGCGTCGTGCTGATGGACGAGCCGTTCAGCGCGCTGGACGCCCAGACCAGGCTCTCGATGCAGGAGCTGCTGCTCGACGTCTTCCGCCAGGTGCGCACGACGGTGCTGTTCGTCACGCACGACATCGACGAGGCCATCTTCCTGTCCGACCGCATCGCCCTGATGACCCGCCGCCCCTGCCGCGTCGGCGCGGAGATCGCCGTGCCGTTCGGGAGGCCGAGGACCGCGGCGATCGTGGGCTCCGGCGAGTTCGCGGCGATCAAGCGGCGGTGCCTAGAGGCCCTCCGCGACGAGCGCGCGGCCGCCGCGCACCGCCACGATCTGGAGGCCCAGACCAGCGCGTGAGGCCGGGCCGGCGCGCCGGGCCCGGGCCGCGGGGGCGCGGCGCCTCGGGGCCGGCGGCACCAGCCCTCGCGGTCGCGCTTGATGTCCCGGGCGTTCCTCCTTACTACCGAGCCGAGAGGAGTGATCCCGATGCTCAAGAGATTCCTGCGGGTGACCGACGTGCCGTTCTCGGCCTCGGTCGGGCTGCTCGCGCTTCGCGTCGTTATCGGCGTCGCGTTCATGTTTCACGGCTGGGGGAAGATCCAGCACCCCTTCAGCTGGATGCCCGCCGGCGCGCCCGTTCCAGGGTTCCTGCAGGCGCTGGCCGCGCTCTCGGAGTTCGGGGGCGGCCTTGCCTGGATCATCGGCCTCCTGACGCCGGTCGCGTCGCTGGGCCTCGCCGTCACCATGGCCGTCGCGACCTTGATGCACGTGTCGCAGGGCGATCCGTTCGTCTCGATGAGCGGACACTCCTACGAGCCGGCGGCGGTCTACCTCGGCATCTCCCTCGCGCTCCTCCTCGTCGGGCCAGGGAGGCTCTCCGCCGACGCGGCGATCTTCGGGACGAAGCGCTGAGCGCTCGCGCGCGCCCTCGCGCGGCCCGCGCGAGGGCGTCGCCGCCCGAGCTCGCGCGGCCGATCTGAGACGCGCTGCCCTGCTGCGTTCTGCATGGCGGATGAGGTCGGCACGCGCTGGAGCGCCCTGATCCATCTGGGTCGGACAGCGCGTGCGCCGGCCGGTTTGCGCGTTTGAATTGCGCGTGTGAAGCCGCGCCGTCCCGGTGGCCCGGCACTATGCTCCCGTCGGGAGGACCCGATGAGAGGCGCCGAGGCGATGGCGTCGTCGAGCAGCGCGCGGCGCGGTGTCGTCATCGCAGCGACCTGTTCGTTCGCCGTTGGGTGCGTGACCCTGCTCGGCTGGTGGATCGGGGCGACCGCCCTCGTTGCCATCGTGGCCGGCCTGCCGCGCATGGTGCCCAACACCGCCTTCGCCCTCATTCTGGCGGGGGTGTCGCTCTGGGCGCTGGGCGTGCGAGAGTGTCCGGCGCCGCTCCGCTGGCTGGGCCAGGGGTGCGCCGCCGTCATCCTCGCGCTCGGCCTCGCGGTCCTCGCTCAGTACATCTTCGCCTGGGATCTCGGCATCGATCGCGTGCTGTTCGCGGGGCGCGTGGATTTCCCGAGCAAGTTCCCCGGCAGGCCCCCGCCGAACACCGCGCTCTGCTGCGTCCTGATCGGCTCTTCGCTCCTCTCGCTGCGCGTGAAGACGCGGCGAGCGTGCCTGATCTCGGAATGGAGCGCGCTCCTGGCCGCGGCGCTCGCGCTGACGGCGCTGACCGGCTACGTGTTCGGCGTCGGCTACTTCTACGGGTTGCCGCCGCTATTTCCGTTCACGGGCATGGCGATCCACGCGGCGATCGCGTTCCTCGCCCTCTGCGCCGGGCTCCTCATGGCGCGGCCCGATTGCACGGCGTTCGCCACGCTGACGGCCAGCCGGTCCGGAGGCATCCTGCTGCGGCGCTTCCTGCCCTACGTCGTCCTCGTTCCGCTCGTCATCGGCCGCCTGTTCCTGTTCGGCGCGGATCGCGGGGCATACCCCATCGCAGCGTCGTTATCGCTCGCCTCCGCCATCACGACGCTCCTGCTCGGGGCCATGCTCTGGGTCAGCGCGGCGCGCATGAACCTGCTCGACGAGGCGCGGCAGCGCGCCGAGGAGGCGCGCGTCTTCCTCGCGACCGTCGCGCAGGCCTCGGACGACGCCGTGATCGGCATCTCCCTCGACGGGACCATCCTGAGCTGGAATCCGGCGGCGGAGCGCCTTTACGGCTACTGCATCTGCGAGGCGATCGGGAAGAAGCTGCCCCTCCTGTGCCTGCCCGAGCGCGCCGGCGAGGCGGAGGCCGTCCTCGCGCGCCTGCGCCGCGGCGAGCGCGTCGAGCGCTTCGAGGCCGTGAGCCGGACCAAGGGCGGCGAGAGCATCGATATCGAGGTCACGGTGTCGTCGATCGTGGACGCGTCGGGCCGCGTCACCGGCGTCTCGATGATCTGCCGCGACATCGGGAGCCGCAAGGCGATGGAGGCCGAGATCGCGAGCGCGCACGAGGCGGAGCGGCGCATCCGCTCGCAGCTCGAGGCCATCGGCACCGCGAGCGCGGCGGTCTCGGAGGCGCTGGCGAACCTGCCGCGCTCCGAGCCGGGGGTGCGCTCCGTACTGGAGGTCTTGACGCGGCACGCGAAGGAGATCGTGGGCGCCGACTACGCGGCGCTTGGCATCGGAGAGGACGGCCAGCGGCCGTTCGACGCCTGGGTCCCGAGCGGAGTCCCTGCGGAGCGGATCGCACAGATCGGCGCGCCCCCGCGGCCCGTGGGCGTCCTCGGCGCGGTGGTCCGCGAGGGCCGAACGATCCGGCTCGCCGACGTCCGCGCGCACCCCGCCTATATCGGCCTGCCGCCGCACCACCACCCGATCGAGGCATTCCTGGGCGTGCCGCTTCGGTTTCACGGCCGGAGCGTGGGCAACCTGTACCTCGGCAAGCGCCCCGGCCTCCCGTCGTTCACCGAGGACGACGAGCGCGTCGCGGAGCTGCTCGCCGACCGGACCTGCGGTGTCCTCGAGACCGCGCGGCTGTACCGGGCCGAGGCGAACGAGCGAAAGCGGCTCGAGGCGGTCGTCGAGCAGCTGCCTGAAGCGGCGATCCTGGTCGACACCAAGGGGCGGCTCATCACGTGCAACAGGGTCGCGCTCCAGTACGCGTCCAGCGCCGCGGACAACCCCGATCCCTGGGGCAACCCGGTGCGCTTCGAGCACAGGACGCCGACGGGGAGGCCCCTCGCCTGGGACGAGCGCCCGCTGATCCGGGCCCTTCAGCGCGGAGAGGTCGTGACGGGCGCCGAGGGGCTGTTGTGGCGCGACGACGCGGGCTTCGTGCCCGTGCTGGTCAACGCCGCGCCGGTGCGCTCGGACGACGGCGAGCTCCAGGGCGCCGTCGCGGTCTTCCAGGACATCTCGGTGCTCAAGGAGATGGAGCGGCAGCGCCGGGAGTGGATCGGCGTCATCGCTCACGATCTTCGCCAACCCATCCAGGTGATCGCGACCGCGAGCCAGCTCCTGGGTCGCGCGGCCGGCGAGAAGCCCGTCGCGGACTGCCGAAAACAGCTCGACAGGATCACCTCGTCCATCGAGCGGCTGCGCCGCATGATTGACGACCTGCTCGACGCTTCGCGCATCGAGGCGCGGCAGCTCACGCTGGATCGTTCGCCGGTCGATCTCTGCGCGCAGCTCGGCGAGATCCTCGAGAAATCGGCCGATGTGACCGCGGGCCACGCCGTGCGCCTGGTGGTGCAGGGCGACGTGCCCGCCGTCCTGGCGGACCCCGGGCGGCTCGAGCAGATCGTCACCAACCTGCTCTCCAACGCGGCCAAGTACGGTCGACCGGAGGGCGACATCGTGGTCGCGGTCAACGCCGGGTCGGCCAGCGCGCACGTCGCGGTGACCAACTGGGGCGGCGGTATCCCGGAGGCGTCCCTCCCGCACCTGTTCAAGCGCTTCTCGCGCGCGCCCGACGCCGTCCCGCGCAGCGTCCGCGGCGTTGGCCTCGGCCTCTACATCACGAAGGGCCTGGTGGAGGCTCACGGGGGCAGCATCTCCGTCGCGAGCAGCCCCGACGGCGCGACGACATTCCGCTTCTCGCTGCCGTTCGCGCCCGAGTTCGCGCGAACCGCCGGGGCATAGCGCGCAGGCAGCGCCTCTCTGCCCCTCTCTCCTGCTTTCTGCTCCACCGGCGACCGCATCCCGAGAAGGGGGCTCTCAGGCGAGCTCGTCAATCCGCGAACGTCGAGCTCGTCAATCGGTCCTCCCGATCCTCCCAAGGTTGAAGAGACGTTTGTCCTGTCGCTGTCCGTTCTCCCTATTTCGTTTTGCGGTGCTGCCATCCTTTCGCAGGTTTCTACGGCTCAGATCGTCAGAATGATTGCAGAAGGAACTTCCTGAGGTTCGTATCCTTGCTACACCTGAGATCCGCTCCGGCCCGACGCCGGAGCAGTAAGGTGGCGCAGCAGTGAATTCCTGGTTCTTGCAGGTGGGTAAGCGGCTGGGGCCCGCGGGGCGCCGGCTTTGGGTGCTTGGGTTCATGGGGGTGGTGCTTGCGGTCACGCTCGGGCTCGCGCTGCGCGCGGCGCCCGAGGAGCGTGCGGCGACGTACACCGAGCTCCTCCAGATCGCGCAGGCGGGGCAGGCGACCGCGGTCGAGGTGAGCGGGGATCGCTTCCTCGTGCGTCAGGCGGGCGGCGCCGTGGTGACGGCTGTCGTCGACGAGCCGACGCTCCGGCAGGAGCTGGTCTCCCGGTTCGCGGGCGCTGGCGCCTCGGTCGACTTCGCCTCTCGGGAGGATCCGTCGCGCGCCGCGTCCGCGGTGCTCCCGGTGGTCGTGCTGGCCGCGGTCGGCTTCGCGCTCTTCACGGTGAGCCGGCGGCGCAGCCCGAAGGTCTTCTCCGACGTGAAGGCAGGGGCCGCGCGGGCGGCCGTGCGCTTCGCCGACGTCGCGGGGATGCACGAGGTCAAGCAGGAGCTCGCCGAGACGGTCGAGTTCCTGAAGAGCCCCGATCGCTTCGCGCGCCTCGGCGGCCGCCCGCCGCGCGGCGTGCTGCTGACCGGCGAGCCCGGGACCGGCAAGACGCTGCTCGCGCGTGCCGTCGCGTGCGAGGCGGGCGTGCGGTTCCTCTCGGCGTCGGGGTCGAGCTTCCAGGAGATGTTCGTCGGCGTGGGCGCCTCCCGTGTTCGCGCGCTCTTCGCCGAGGCGCGCAAGTCCGCGCCGTGCATCGTCTTCATCGACGAGATCGACGCCGTGGGGCGGGCTCGCGCGAAGGGGCACGGCGACTCCGCCTCCGCGGAGCACGACCAGACGCTGAACCAGCTGCTCGTCGAGATGGACGGGTTTGACCATGAGACCGGCATCGTGGTCATTGCGTCGACCAACCGCGCCGACATGCTCGACCCGGCGCTGCTCCGGCCCGGGCGCTTCGACCGCAAGGTCACCGTGCCGCTCCCCGACGTGCGCGGCCGCGAGGAGATCCTCAACGTTCACGCCGGGCCGATCCCGCTCCAGGGGGAGGTCGACCTCGGCTACATCGCCCGCGGTACGCCGGGCTTCTCGGGCGCCGATCTGGCCAACCTCCTGAACGAGGCGGCCATCCTCGCGGCCCGCGAGGGCGCCGACGCGGTGGACCCGACGCACATCGACCGCGCGCGCGACCGGGTGCTCATGGGGCTCGAGCGCAAGGGGGTGCTTGTCGACGAGGACGAGCGTTATGCGACAGCCGTCCACGAGGCCGGGCACGTCGCGGTCGGGCTCCTCGCGCCGAGCTGCGATCCTGTGCACAAGGTGTCGATCCTGCCGCGGGGCCGCGCGCTCGGCGTGACCCAGGCGCTGCCTGAGAAGGATCGGCTGATGTACCGGAAGGAGTACCTCGAGGATCAGATCTGCATGCTGATGGGCGGCCGCGCCGCCGAGATGGTCATCCTCGGGACGATGACGGCGGGCGCCTCGGACGACATCCAGCGCGCCTCGACGATCGCGTGGAAGATGGTCGCGGAGCTCGGCATGAGCCACCTCGGCCCCATCTGCGTCGGCGACGGGCACCCCTCGCGGAGCCCGGCCCTGCTCGACCGGGTCGACGAGACGGCGCGGGCGCTCACGGAAGCGCAGCTCTCGCGCGCCATCGAGATGGTGAGCTCCCGGCGAGGCGAGATCGAGGCGCTCGTCAAGTCGCTCCTCGAGAAGGAGACGCTCGGCGTGGACGAGATCCAGGCCTGTTTCCCGGCCGATCGCAGGCCGCGCCCCGAAGGCCAGGCCGCCTGACCGGCGGAGGCTCGAGGACGCCGGGAAGGGAAGTCCTTTTCTGGCGTCCTCGGCGACAGGCCGCCCCGCTCGCCGCGAGCGCGTCCGGCGCTCTCCGCTCTCCCCTCTCGCCCGCCGGACTCGAACCATCCCCCTGCAGCCCAGCCGTCTCCTCTCGTCTCCGACGCTCCCGCGCGTGTGGCTGGCGTGTGAAGAGCCTGTTGTCCGAGATACGTTGTGCTCGGAAAGCTCGCTTCCCGGCCGCGCGCGCCGGATCCGATCCAGCGCGGGGCTTTGAGCCGCGGCGCGTCGCGCCTTCCTTTCCGTCCGGAGAGGGCAAATCTCCCCTTGCGATTGCCGGGCAAGCTGGTGAAGTGTGGCCACTTGCATGCATGGATTCCGTTTCGTTCGCGTGTCTCTCGACAGGGCACCCTCTCAGCGTTCTCCGATGGCCAGGCCTCTCTCCGGCCGCTCCCTGAGCTCGGCGCGTCCGTCGCGGGCTCTCCTGCCCCGCGTAGGCTCGGAGGCGTGCGGTGCCTGAGCCTCGGATACTGATCCTGTCCAACAGAGATCCGGAGGAAGCCGTCGACGAGCCGCCACTCGCGCAGCGGGTGGGGAGCGGGCGGCTCCGGATGGGTCGCGAGGACGGCAGCGCGGTGGTCGCGGAGAGCGTGCTCGCGACCCTCGCCGCGGCCCCGGGCGTGCGCGTGGCGCACCGGCCTGTGCTCCGGCCGAGCGAGGTGCTCGCGGCCATCGGCGACCATCGCCCGGACGTGATCTTCAACCTGTGCGAGGCGCTCGACGGCGACAGCCGCCACGAGGTCATGTGCGCGTGGCTGCTCGCGGGGCTCGATCTCCGCTTCACGGGCAGCGATCACGTCGCGCTCCGGAGCTGCCTGCACAAGGCCGAGGCGAACCGGATCCTCGCGCGCGCCGGCGTTCGCGTGCCGGCGACGGTGCGGGTCGAATGCCCGGATCACATCCCGGAGGTCGCGTTCCCGGTCATCGTCAAGCCGGAGCGCGAGGACGGCTCGATGGGGATCGATCGGGGCTCGGTCGTCCACGATCGCAAGGCCCTCCGCGACCAGGTCGCCGCGGTCGTCGCGCAGTGCCGCCAGCCCGTGGTGGTGCAGCGTTACGTGCACGGGCGGGAGATCTCGGTCTCGCTGCTCGGGTGGCCGACGCCGCGCGTGTTGCCGCCCGGCGAGATCACCTTCCAGGGCCTGCCCGAGGGGCACCCGCACGTGGTCACGTACGAGTCGAAGTGGCGCCCGGAGACCGCCGCGTCGATCGGGACGCCCTCCTCGGCTGCGGTGCTGCGGCCGCTGGAGCTGCGTCGGGTCGTCGCCGTGGGCCGCCGCGCCTTCGAGGTGCTCGGGCTGCGCGACTATGGCCGCGTCGACGTGCGGCTCGACGAGCGCGGCACGCCGTACGTCATCGACGTCAACCCGAACTGCGATCTCTCGCCGGACGCCGGCTTCGCGCGGGCGGCGGCGCGCGCCGGCCTGTCGTACGCCGACGTCATCTGGGAGATCCTCCGCGCGGCGCTCGCCCGCGGCGCGCGCCACGACGATCTGCTCCGCGCGCGGGGCCGCGCGCCGGCGCGCGGCCGCGCCGCGGCGCGCTCCGCTGCCCGCGGCGCCCTCGCCGCCGCCCCTGAGGCGCCGTGATCAGCCAGCGCGGCCTCCGCGCGGAAGATCGGCCGCTCATCGCGGCGCTGCTCGAGTCGGTCCCGGCGTTCACCGACGACGAGCGCGCGGTGGCGCTTGAGCTCGTCGACGTGACGCTCAGCCAGCCCTCGACGGACGGTTATGGCTACCGGTTCGTGCTGAGCTTCCAGGGCGCCCCGGGCGGCGACGGGGCGCCGCGGCTCCTCGGGTACCTCTGCTATGGCCGCACGCCGATGACGCAGTCCACGTACGACCTGTACTGGATCGCGACCTCGCCTGATTTCTCCCGGTCGGGGGTGGCGCGGGGGCTCGTGTCCACGATGGAGAGCGAGATCGCGCGCGAGGGCGGCGGCCTCGTGCGCGTGGAGACCGGCAGCCGGGAGGGGCACGGCGCGGCGGTGCGCTTCTACGACGCGGTGCAGTTCACGCGGGCCGCGGTCCTCGACGACTTCTACGCCCCGGGCGACGATCTCATGATCTACACGAAGCGGGTCGCCCCGGCGCGCGCCTCGGCGGCGCCCTCGGCCGGCGAGACGTCCGCGCGCGGCGAGGCACCGGCGCGCGGCGAGGCGCCTGCGCGCGGCGAGGCGGCCGCGCGCAGCGATACGCCTCCGCCGGGCGAGCCTGCGCTCTACGACGCGGCGTTCGGCTACCGCGACTACGCCGCCGAGCGCGACTTCCTGCTCGCGTGCGCGCGCCGCTTCGGCGGCCGCCCGGTCCAGCGCGTCCTCTCGTGGGCCTGCGGGCCCGCGCGGCACCTGGAGGCCTTCGCGGAGCTCGGCGTCGGCTGCGCCGGCGCGGACGGCTCGGCGGCGATGATCGCCTTTGCGGAGCGCGCAGCGTGCGCCCGCGGCGCCGGGGCGGGCATCCGCTTCTCGTGCGCGGAGCTCGACGAGCGCCCGGACGTCGCGCCGGTCGATCTCTCGTTCGTGCCGCTCTCGGCGATCCACCAGCTGGCCACGCCGGCGGCGCTCGAGCGCCACCTTCGGCTCGCCGCCTCGCTCCTCCTGCCGGGGGGCGTCCACGTCATCGAGGCGACCCACCCCACCGATCTCACGCCGTCCGGCGTGAACAGGACGGAGTGGACCGAGCTGCGCGGCGAGCAGTCGATCGACGCGCGGTTCCGCATCCACATCGAGCGGTCGACGCCCGATCGCGTGGTGCCCGTGACCCTCGAGGTGGTGTGCTCGGCCCGGCGCAACGGCGGCGCGCCGAGGGAGCTCTCGTCGATCCGGCAGGAGGCGACGTGGTACGTCCCGGACCTCGCCGGGTGGCGGCGCGTCGCGGAGCGCGTGCCGGAGCTCTCGCTGGTGGCGACGCTCGGCGACTTCAACGTCGACGTGCCGTTCGAGCACGCCGCGGCGTGGCGGCTGATCCTGGTGCTGAAGCGCCTCTGAGCGACGCCGCGCGCGGCTGCCTTCAGCGGGGTCAGCTTCAATTCAGATCCCAGAAGTACTTGCCCCCGCTCGGCGGCGGCTCGTCCGCGCCGCCGCCGGGGCCGCCCGCGTCCCCGTCGCGCGTCAGCTGGAGCACCTCCTCGAGCGAGCTCGTCTCCTCGCGCCAGTACGCTTCCGTGCCGAAGTGCGGAAAGGTCCTCGGGAAGATGGGGTCGTGCCATCGCCGCGCGATCCATGCGGCGTAGTGGATCATGCGGAGCCCTCGGAGCGGCTCGATCAGCCCGAGGGTCGAGCGGTCGAAGCGGCGGAGCTCCTCGTAGCCCTCGATGAAGAGCTCGCGCTGCTGCCGGGCGGTCTCGTCGCGGCCGGGGAGGAGGAGCCACAGGTCCTGCACGGCGGGGCCGACGACCATGTCGTCGAAGTCGAGCACGCGGAGCGCGCCGTCGCGCAGGAGCAGGTTGCCCGGGTGCAGATCGCCGTGGATGCGGTGCACGTCGACGCCGCGCAGGCGCTCCTCGGCCGCGTCCGCGACCGCGCGCGCGGCCGTGAGGTACCGCCGCTCGACGGTCGCGGGGATGAGCTTGCGCTCGACGAGCCAGCCGAGGTCGTCGCGCGCGTAGGTGTCGGCGGAGAGCCGGACGCGGTGCTCGGCGGCGCTGGCCGCGCCCACGTTGTGGATGCGGGCCGCGAGCCTGCCGAGGCGCACGAACAGCTCGTCGCCGAGCTCGTCGGGAGCGCGGCCGCCCATGCGCTCGAAGAGGCAGTAGGGGATGTGGTCGATCTGCTTGAGCGTCTCGCCGTCGGGGAACATGCGCGTCGGGCAGACGGGGATCTCGGCGTCCGCGAGCTCCGCGAGGAACCGGTGCTCCTCGAGGATCTGCTCCCGCGTCCAGCGCCCCGGCCGGTAGAACTTGGCGATGACGCGGGTGCGGTCCTCGCGCTCGACCTCGTACACGCGGTTCTCGAACGAGTTCAGCGGGTAGCAGACGCGGTTGCAGGGGACGCCCGCGGCCTCGACGGCCTCGATCACCTTGTGCGGAGTCAGCGACAGGAAGAGGTCGGTCGGGGTGGTGGTGCTCATGGTGGGGAGAGTTGAGCACCGACCGGCGTCGCGCTCGACGAGAACTTTCGCGGCGCGCTCCTGGAGGCCGTCGCCTCGCGGCGAGCGCCGTTACCCCGCGGCGAGCGCCGTTGCCGCGCGGGCGAGCGCCGTTGCCGGGCGGGCCCAGGGGCGCTGTGTCAAGCGCGGCCGTGATACGCTATCCTGAGGACCTCATGATGGAAGAAACGCAGCTTTCGTTTCGTCACCTCGAGATCAGCAGGCTCGAGGCGATGGTCGAGATCATGTTCCTCGCCGCATACGCTGACGGATCCATCAACGAGGCCGAGCGCGCCGAGCTCGCGCGGCACGTGGCGGCCATGAGCGAGGGGCGCGTCGGGGCCGACCTCGTCGAGTCGCTCATCTCGATCATCGAGCGCTCGGTGCGCGACGAAGGCAGGAGCGGCCGCTTCGCGGCGCTGCGTGTCCGCCTGCCCGACGTGCGGATGCGCGAGGCCGCGATCGAGCTGGCGGTCCGCCTCGTGGCCGCTGACGGCGTGATCCACGAGAGCGAGCACGCGCTGCTCGTCGAGGCGGCCAGGGCCCTCGAGGTGCCGATCGCGTTCAAGGGGCGCGTCGTGCCCGGCTCCGCCCGCTGAGCGTCGCGAGGGGCGACCGCGCCTCGGCGACCTCGGCGCGCGCCCCGCGCGGTGCCTCGCTGGCTATCGGGCGATCCTGACCGACATCCGCTGTCGATGTACCCGTGGAGCGCCGGTGTGGCGCGCAGGGAATGCGCCGTGCGACGACCGTTGCGCCGGCGGATCGGTCGCGCTCGTCCCGGGACCGCGCCGGCGGACGGCGCGCCGCGCGCTGGTCAACAGCCGCGCCAGCCGCGCCCGTTGCGGTGGACGGCGCTTCCCCCGGGCAAGCCGATGGCCGCGGGCGCCGGATCTGATGCCTCCACACCGCAACCTCGGCGCCGCGACGGGCGGGAAAGAGGCGGATCTGCGGCGATTTTCATCGGCCTGCTCCTTGCAGCACGTGTGGGCACAGGACATGGACAGCCACCGAATTGACAGCTCCACGACGCCACATGGCGCCTCGATGGATCCCGCATCGAATCGATCCCGCCCTCCGAGTGGGGGCCGAGCCTCTCAGCGTGCGTACCGCTCGCCGCGGTCTCCGCGCTGGCCTTCCTCTCACCGCCCTCCGTTCGAGCCCGTCGACCTCCGGACGTCGGGCCGCCTGTCGCGGCCGTCTGGTTCGGCCTTTCGTCACGGCGGGGACGTCGCGCCGCTGGAGACGCCGAGCGACGCTCCGGCCACCCCGGCGAGCGTACCGCCCGCCACGCTGCGGACCGGCCTTGCTGGCGCGCCCCCCGCTGCCGCCCGGGCGGTTCCTGCGATCGACCCCCGCTCCGCCGCGCTGCGGCGCTACGCCCCAGGCGACGTCCTCGGGGGGCGCTATCGCCTCACAGAGCTCCTCGGAGAGGGCAGCATGGGCGCCGTGTGGAAGGCGCGGAATCTCGCCCTGAGCCTCGATGTCGCGCTGAAGCTCATCCGTCGCGACTGCGCCGTCCCCGAGGCCGCCTCGCGGCTGATGCGGGAGGCGCAGGCGACGGCGCGGGTGTCGCACCGCGCCGCGGTGCGGATCTTTGATCTCTGCTTCACGGAGGAGGGAGAGCCGTTCGCGGTGATGGAGCTCCTCCAGGGCCGGTCGCTCGCCCAGGTGCTCGCCGAGTCGGGCGCGATGTCGCCCATCTCTGCGGTCCAGCTGCTCCTTCCCGTGATCGGCGCGCTCGGCGCGGCGCACGGCGCGGGGGTCGTGCACCGGGACGTGAAGCCGGCGAACATCGTCCTCGTGCGCGAGGGCCGCCGCACGGTCCCCAAGCTGATCGACTTCGGGATCGCCTTCACGGCGGCGGGCAACGAGCGGAGGGAAACGCTGGTCGGGAGCCCGGCCTACATGGCGCCCGAGCAGGTCCGCGGCGGTCAGGAGTCGGACGCGCGCGCCGACGTGTGGAGCGCGTGCGTCGTGCTCTACGAGCTCGTGAGCAGCCGCCGCCCGTTCGGCGGCCCGAGCAGCATCTCCATCGTGCACGACGTGCTGCGCGCCGCCCCGCCGCGCCCGGAGGCCCTCGAGCTGCACCCGCGGCTCTGGGAGATCATCGAGCGCGGCCTGGCCAAGGACCCTGACGGGCGCTTCACGACCATGGCGGCGCTCGGCCGCGCGCTGGCCCAGTGGGCGATCGCGGCCGGGGTCGCCCACGACGTGACGGGCGCGTCCCTCGTCGACTACTGGCTGTCTTGAGAGAGCCTCTCAGTACTTCACGTCGCAGCCCTTCGCGTCGGCGAAGGCCTTGATCGCCTCGAGCTCGGTCGTGGTCGCGTCGCTGTAAGCCCAGCTGATCGCGCCCGCGTATCCCTGGCTGTACCAGCTCTCCAGGAGCGTCGGCAAAGCGGCAGTCGCCAGGCCGGCGATGGGGAAATCCCCCATGATGACGGGCTTGTCGGTGATGCCGTAGTCCTCGGGCGACTGGTTGTAGGGCCAGTACAGGTTGACCTTGTCGTTGATGTGAAACGTGTAGAAATCGACGTCGGTGTCTCGCCAGGACCGCGCCCACTTCATCGACGCCGAGCCGATCGTGACGAGCGCCGTGCTCTCCGCGCGCAGCGCCTGGATGGTCTCGCCGAGGAACGCCGCCATCTGCGCGTGCTCGATCGGATCCACCTGGGCGTCGGGTTCGTAGCGGGGGCCCTCGTCCGGGCTCGGTCCGGTCATGGCCAGCTCGGGCTCATTGATGACGTCCCACGCGACCATCCGGTGCCGGTAGGGGCTCTGCGCCACGGCCTTGGCGATCGGCCGGACGACCTTGTCTATCAGCTTCGCGCGCCGCTTCGCGTCCTTCACGATGGGGGTGATACCGACGGTCTTCACGTCGGCGTCGAGCCGGGTCGGGTGGAAGTTGTCGAAGGAGAACAGGCAGAACACCAGGTTGATGTCCGCCTGCTCGGCGAGCTCGAGCGCCTTCTGGACGTCGCGCCGCGTCGTCCCGCCGAGGCCGGTCGGGTTCTCGCTCGTGTCGAAGACGACGCTCTCGCCCCGGATCTCCGGCAGCATCCACCACCGCACGACGCTGGCCCCGTGAGCGCGGATGTCGGCGAGGTTCTTCGCGTGCGTCTCCGCCTCGGCCGTGACGCCGTGCTTGTCCCACGCGGCGATGCCGCCGAAGTCGCCGGCGAAGTTGTGCCACGCATAGTTCATTCCGAACATGAAGCGCTTCTTGCAGCCGATCGTGATACCAGCGCTCTCAGCGGGGCACTCGTCGACACACTCCATGGTGTCGATCGGAGCGCCTCCCTGTCCTCCGTGGCCACCCTCGGAGGAGGCGCTCTCCCCACCGCCGCCGCCAGCGCCGCCAGCGCCCTTGCCGGCCGCCCCGCCAGCGGGCGGGCTCACGCCAGAGCAGGCGACGAGGACCAGCGCGGCTGTTGCGATGAGCGCGCGGAGACCGGGTGGGCAACGGAGTGTGTTCATAACGACAGCGGAGTGATGGTACGCGTGCTGTCACGCGAACGCCATCGGATTCCCTGTTGCGCCGGTCGAGGACAGCGCCTGGCGAGATTGGCGAGATTGGCGACGTCGCGAGAAGGCGCTCTCGCTATGCCCTCGCGATACCGGTTGTCCGCCCCACGAACAGTGCGTGTCGTCCGTTGTGCGTCGCCTGTGGGATGGAGTGAGAGGCGGGCGCCAGGCCCACGGACTGGGCTCGCCTCGGATGGGCGCGCGGGCAGCGAGCGGGCTGCGCAGGCTGGGCGGCGCAATGCGGGCAGGCTGGACGGCGGGCGACGCGGGGCGGCGTCAGCGGGGTTCCCCTTGAAACCTGCTTCCCCGCCCGGCTATTGGAGGGGCTCGGGCGCCGCTCGGGCCCCGAACGCCCCGCTTGCGGGAGGAGAACCACCGATCATGAAAGCGCGCGCAGCCGTGGCCCACAAGGCCGGCGAGAAGCTGACGGTCGAGGACGTTCAGGTGGAGGGCCCTCGCGAGGGCGAGGTCCTCATCGAGATCAAGGCAACGGGCGTCTGTCACACCGACGCTTACACGCTCTCAGGCAAGGATCCGGAGGGCCTCTTCCCTGCGATCCTCGGCCATGAGGGCGCGGGCGTCGTCGTCGACGTCGGGCCGTCCGTGAAGAGCCTCAAGAAAGGCGATCACGTGATTCCCCTCTACACGCCCGAGTGCCGGCAGTGCTCGTATTGCACGAGCGGAAAAACCAACCTCTGCCAGGCCATCCGCGCCACGCAGGGGCGCGGGCTCATGCCGGACGGAACGAGCCGATTCTCGATCGGCAAGGAGCGGATTCACCACTACATGGGCACGTCGACCTTCTCGAGCTTCACCGTCCTGCCCGAGATCGCCGTCGCCAAGATCCGCGAGGACGCGCCGTTCGACAAGGTCTGTTATATCGGCTGCGGCGTGACGACGGGTATCGGCGCCGTCATCAACACGGCGCAGGTGAGGCCCGGCGACAACGTCGTGGTCTTCGGCCTCGGCGGCATCGGGCTGAACGTGATCCAGGGCGCCCGGATGGCCGGCGCCGACATCATCGTCGGCGTCGACATCAACCCGAAGCGCCGCGAGCTGGCCGAGAGGTTCGGCATGACCCACTTCGTCAACCCGAGCGAGGTGGCGGGGGATCTCGTGCCCTACCTCGTCGACCTGACCCGGGGCGGCGCCGATTTCAGCTTCGAGTGCATCGGCAACGTCAAGGTGATGCGCCAGGCGCTCGAGTGCTGCCACAAGGGCTGGGGAACGAGCATCATCATCGGCGTCGCGGGGGCCGGCGAGGAGATCGCCACGCGCCCCTTCCAGCTCGTCACCGGGCGCGTCTGGAAGGGCACCGCGTTCGGCGGCGCCAAGGGGCGCACCGACGTTCCCAAGATCGTCGACTGGTACATGGAGGGCAAGATCAAGATCGACGAGCTGATCACCCACACGATGCCGCTCGACGACATCAACCACTCCTTCGACCTCATGCACGAAGGCGAGTCGATCCGCAGCGTCGTGCTCTTCTCCTGAAGCGGCGCGGAGCTCGACGCCGGCCGTCTCGCGCGTGACCGCAGGGGCGGACGAGCCCACTAGGCCGCTCGGCGCGCGGGCATGGCGCGCGCCGAGCGCGGCGCGTGCGCCAGGCCTGCTCCTCGGGGCGCATGTCGGTGCCATGTCAGTGCCCTATCGGCGGCGACGGGTGCTGCAAAAATGCTGACCCATGTGACATCATTCGCCGCCATGGTCCATGTCACCTCCCTGGCGGGGCTGCCCGCCAACGCCCTCGCGGAGTCGACCTCGGCGATCGCGGCTTGCGATGCTGTCGTCCTCGTCGCGCCATCGCCCATCGCGAAGTACGCGGGGGGGCTCGGGTCCGCCGTGGGCGCGGTGGTCGAGGCTGCGGCGCGCGTCGACTCCGCGCTCGAGGGCAAGAGTGCTCCGCTCGTCCTGCCGGCGCCGGGGGTGCCTGGCGGGCGCCTGGTGCTCGCGCCGATGGGGCCGCTCTCGGAAGAGGTCGACGACGTCCGCTCCGTCGCGGAGGCCGCGGCCGCCGGCTTCGCGCGGGCGGTGGACGCGGGGGCGAGCCGGCCGCTGCTCGTCGTGCGCGCTCCGGTCGGCGCTGCGCCGCGGTTCGCGCGGGCCGTGGAGGTGGGCGCGCTCGCCGCGCTCGGGAGCCAGTGGACGCCGCTCGAGGCGCGGGAGGCCGAGATGGCCCCGCGCTCGGCCGAGTCGGTCGCGGTGCTCGGGCTGTCGGAGGCGCGCGCCCGCGAGATCGCGGCCATCGAGGTCGGTCGGGCGCTCTGCCGCGACATCACGGGCACCGAGCCGGAGCGGATGGCGCCCCGCCGCGTCGCCGAGCTGTGCGAGGCGGCGTTCGCCAGGACGGGGGTGCTCGTCAAGATCGAGCGCAACGTCGATGACTATCCGCTCATCAGCGCAGTCTCGCGGGCGTCGCGGGTCGTCGAGCGGCACCGGCCGTGCGTCGTGCGGCTCGACTACAGGCCTCGCGGGGAGATCCGGCGGACGGTGCTGCTCGCGGGCAAGGGCGTCACCTACGACACGGGCGGCGTCGACCTGAAGACCGACGGGCACATGGCCGGGATGTCCCGAGACAAGGGCGGCGCCGGCGCGGTCGCCGGCCTCGTGCGCGCGGCCGCGGCGCTCGGCCTGGAGGGCGTGCGCATCGTCGGGCTCCTCGGGCTCGTGCGCAACAGCATCGGCGAGGAGTCCTATGTGAGCGACGAGATCATCCGCAGCCGCGCCGGCGTGCGCGTGCGGATCGGCAACACCGACGCCGAGGGGCGCCTCATCCTGGCGGACCTGCTCGCGCTCGGGCGGGAGCTCGCCATGAGCGGCGCGCCGGATCCTATCGTGTTCTCGGTCGCGACGCTGACCGGGCACGTCTACCGGGCCCACGGGCCTTATACCGGCGCGATCGGCAACTCCGCTGCGCGGCCGGAGCTCGACAGGCTCGACGTCCTCGCAGAGCGCTGGGGCGAGCCGATGGAGCGCGTCCGGCCGCGGCGCGAGGACTACGCGTTCGTGGCGCCCCGGTCGAGCGCCGAGGACGTTGTCTCCTCGAACCGCCTCGCCTCGGTGAACACGCCGCGCGGGCACCAGTTCCCCTTCGCGTTCCTCGACATCGCCTCGGGGCTCAAGGGGGGCGCGCTGCCGTTCATCCACCTCGACATCGGCGGCGTCGGCGTCGAGTCGGCGGACTGGCAGTTCGGCCGCCCGACCGGCGTCCCCATTCCAAGCTTAACAGCCTATCTATCTGGTGAGTCCTAGGGGCTGACCCGCCGACGTTTGGGTCGAGGGGAAGGGGGCGAGAGGCGGGAGGACGGGAAGGACCAGATGGGGGATCCGCGCTCTCGTGGAGAATCGGGAGCGCTCGATGGGCGGGTGATCCGTTCTTGGTGGCCGGGTGGGGGCGGCCCGAGCGGATGTGTTGCGCGGTATCATCGGGGCGATGGGGGCGGCCGGCACGTCGCTGGCAAGCTGGGCCGTCATGCGGAGAACTCGCTCGACCACGACCGGCCATCGCGCACCGATCCCGCGCGCGCTCGCCGGGGGACTCGCCCTCGCGGCCACCGCGTGCAGCACGGGGGAACGGGGGATCAACCTGGATGTACCGCGCCTGCCGGCACAGCGCGACAGAGGCGACGTCCTGCCGGCGAGCGACGGCGAGCAGGCCGAACGCGCGCAGCCGGCGCCCGATACGACCGGGATCACGAGCATGGCAGTCCCGATCGGAAGCACCGGATTTGCGCGTGGACGGTCGACGGTGGTCGTGAAGGGCCCGCTGGAGCGCGTGCGCGCCGCGGTGCTCTCGTTCGAGCGTTATCCGGAGTTCATGCCGCACTACAAGAAGTGCCGCCTGCTCGGGCGCACGCCCGCGGGCGGGTGGGATCTCTACATGGAGGTCGAGGCCCTTTCGGGCGCAGTCACGATGTGGGCGCGCATCGAGATCCAGAAGCCGGTCGTCGAGGATGGCGTCGAGACCTACGCGTCCCGCTTCATCTCCGGCAATGTGCAAGATCTCCAGGCCACCTGGCGGCTCGAGAAGATCGACGCCCAGTCGACGCGCCTGTCCCTCGAGGTGTTCCTCCGGCCGAAGCTGCCGCTTCCGAAGAGCCTCCTCAACGCGGAGAACCTGGACGGGTCGGCGCGCGCCGTCGCAGCCATCCGGGCGCGCGTCGAGCAGGCGCAGGACGGGAATCGCTGACGCGCGCGCGAGCGAGGCGGCGAGGCGGGGCGGCCGGCGTCACCCGCCCGAGGCGAGCCGCCGGACGGGGTTGGGCACGTCGAGCCGCGCCGCCGTGGCGCCGTAGACGACCCGCTCGGTGCCGGGGGTGCCCAGGAACTCGTAAGGAAAGCCGAGCGGCACGCGGCTCGCCGCGTCGAGCCTGTCGAGGGCCGCGGCGGGCAAGACGACGTCGAGGCAGCCCAGGCAGTCCTGCATCTGCTCGGGCTTCCGGGCGCCGATGATGGGGATCACCTGCGCCGGGCGCGACCTGAGCCACGCGAGCGCCACCTGCGCCGAGGAGCACCCGAGCTCCTCGGCCACCGCGTCGACCGCGCGCGCGACGCGCAGGCCCCGCTCGTCCAGGCGCCCCTGGTTCATCGCGGCGCGCGCGGCGTCGTTGCCGCCCCCCCGCGTGTACTTGCCGGTCAGCACGCCGCCGGCCATGGGCGCCCACGCGAGCACGCCCAGGCCGAGCCGGGACGCCATCGGGACGAGCTCCCGCTCCACCGTGCGCTCGATCAGGCTGTACTCGATCTCGATGCCGATGAACTGCGACCAGCCCCGGAGCTCGGCGATCGCGTTCGCCCGGGAGACGACCCAGGCAGGCGCGTCGGACATGCCGACATAGAGCACCTTGCCCGCGCGCACCACGTCGTCGAGCGCGCGCATGAGCTCGGCCTCCGGCGTCGTCCAGTCCCACGCATGGACCCAGAGCAGATCGATGTAGTCCGTCCCCAGGCGCTTGAGGCTCGCCTCGACGGACTGGACAAGGTTCTTCCTGCCGTTGCCGCTCGCGCTCGGATCGGCGTCGTTCATGGAGAGCGAGTACTTCGTCGCGATGACCCACGCGCCGCGGTCGCCGCGGACGAGCTCCCCGACGATCCGCTCGGCGCTGCCGTTCGTGTACTTGTTGGCGGTATCGATGAAGTTGCCGCCGCGGGCGCGGTACGCCTCGAGGATGCCGCGGCACGCCTCGGCCGAGGCGCCGAAGCCCCAGTCCTCGCCGAAGGTCATGGTGCCAAGGCTGATCTCCGAGACCTTGAGCCCGCTGCCGCCGAGCAGCTTGTAACGCATGTCCATGGTCGTCCTCCTCGGGCGAAGTCGTCGCCCGGCGACCGGCAGCGTAGGGCGGGCGGGAAGGGCGCTATAGAACGCCGCTGCGCTCCCTGGAACCGGGCTGCTGCGTTGACCGGCCCCGCGCCGCGGGCGCATGCTGGGGCCGGCTCTCTGATGATCTCCCGCGCCTCCCGCAGCGCCATCCCGTTCGTCCGCGCCGGCACCCGCGAGCCCATCGAGGCGCTCCGGCAGGCGGAGATCCGCGCGTCGAGCCGCTCGCTGCGCTGGACCGGCATGGTGGCCGAGCTCGGCGTGAACCCGTCCTGGGAGACAGACCACCTCGCCGTCGCCGGCCATTACATCGCCATCAACCTCGCGGATGCGCCGCTGCGCTTCGAGCGAAAGGGCCAGCGCGGCTTCGAGCGCGTGGAGATGCCGCCCGGCAGCCTCTGGCTCCAGCCCGCGGAGGTGCCTTTCTCCCATCGCGTCAGCGAGCCCACGATCTATGGAGCGCTCGTGCTCGACCCCGCGCGGCTCGCGCGGCTCGCAGGGGTGCGGGAGCTGCCGCTCGAGCCCTGCGTGGGGCTCGTGGACGCCCAGATCGAGCACGTGCTCCGCGCGCTCCTGGTCGAGGTCTCGCGCGGCGGCGCCACGGGCGCGCTCTTTGCGGACGCGATGCTCTCCGGGCTCGCGGCGCGCCTCGGCGCCCGCCATGCGGCCCGGGCGGAGCGGCCGGCTCGGGGCGGGCTCTCCCCTGCGACGCTGCGGCGCTTGCTCGACCACATCGAGGCGCACCTCGGCGACGATTTCGGGCTGGAGGCGCTCTCCGGCGTGGCCGGCCTGAGCCCCGCGCACATGGCGCGGGAGTTCAAGCGAGCGCTGGGGGAGCCGCCGCTCGCCTACGTGACGCGGCGGCGGCTCGATCGCGCCCGCGAGGCGCTGCTCGCCGGCGACCGCCCGATCGGGGAGCTGGCGCGCGCGCTCGGCTTCGCCGACCAGAGCCACCTGACACGGCTCTTCAAGCGGAGGTTCGGGATCACCCCGGGCGCGCTCGCCCGTGGCCGGTGATCGCCGCCCGGTGGCGCGAGGCGCTCGCGGGCCCCTCAGGGCAGCCGGATGCTGAGGTTGTCTATCCCGTCCGAAGGGCCGTCGAGGGGAGGGGAGCCGAGCGTCCATTTGCGGACCGGCGTGCCCGGCGGCAGGCCGACGTAGCTGTGGCGGTGGCGGGACCCGTTGAGGTGCGCCCGGTTGCCGGTGAAGGCGCTGAGCCCTGCGGGATCCTCGTTCTGGATGCCATAAAGCGTGTTCCTCGACAGCGTGTTTCCCTCGACCAGCGCGCGCGCACAGGCCCTCAGCCAGATCCCTTTGCCGTCGTTGTTCGCGGACTGGCAGCCGATGATCCTCGCGTCGCTCTGCCTCTCGAGCAGGAACCCCGCGCCCTTCTGGGGGTCGCCGCGCGACGGACCGTCGTCGACCGGGGGGGCCGGCGGCTGCACGAACAGGGGCGTGCGGTGGACCGTGTTGCCGTCGGCGATGCAGTCGACGAACGCGTTGCCCTCGCCGCCCACGAGGCCGCCCTGCGGATCCGCGAGCGGCGTCGAGGCGATGAAGCCGGCCGCGAGCCCGTCGTCCTCGGCGGTCCCGCTCGCGTTCCTGTTCCCCACGGCCACGCAGCGCCTCAGCACCACGTGGCGGGTCGAGTGGAGCGCGAAGCCGCCGGCGGGCGCGTTCGCGCTCGCGCCGTGGTTGCCGATCGCGCGGCAGCCCTCGAGCAGCCCGCGGTACACCGCCCTGCCGATGCGAAAGCCGAGCGCGGAGAAGTCCTTGACCGCATCGGCGGACGCGGCCGGGTTTGCGTTGTAGTTCCCGTCCGCCTCGCACTCGACCATCTCGAGGTTGTTCGTGGTCGAGATGTTGAACCCGCACGCGCGGTTCCCGGTGAGCGTGAAGTTCCGGTTCGCCCTGCAGCGCAGGAATTTGTAGTTCTCTCCCCACGCGAAGAAGCCGGCCGGCTCTCCGCCCGACGTGTTGTCGTGCGCCTCGCAGTCCTCCACGAGCACGTTGCGGCAGATGACGAAGTCGGCGCCGACGACGTTGAACTGGACGCCGCTCGGCTGGGCGCTGGTGTTCGCCGTGCGGTTGAACACGCACCCCTTGACCTGCACGTCGTCGCAGAACAGGACGAGCGCGCCCAGCGTCACGACGAAGTCGAGCCGGCTCGTGTTCTCCGAGCACACGCAGTTGATCATCCGGATGCCTTCCGCGAAGGCGATGTCGCCGGTCGCGTCCCGGGCGCCCATCACGAAGATCCCGCCGTTGCGGCACAGGAAGCCCGTGTCGATCACCCCGTCGCCGCCGCAGCGCCGGACCGACAGATCGAGCAGATCCAGCTGGCTGCACGCCCTGGCGGCGATCCCCACCCCCTGGATCCCGAGCACGCTGCCGTTCCTGATGACGAGCCGCGTCCTCCCCTCGGCGAACACGCCCACGTTCCCGGAGACGACCTCGCCCCGGCAAGGCCTCGCGCCCGGGTCGGGGGCGACGACGGGCGCCGGAGGGTCGATCTGCCGCAGCGTCCTGCCGCGCAGGTCGAGCGTGACGTCGTCGCTCGCGATCGTGATGGCCCGCGCGTTCGCGTCCTGCGCCACCCAGTCGACGTCTTCCACGAGCGTGTACACGCCGGGCGCCGTGATGACGAAGGGGACGCGGCGCTCCGGGTCCGGTCCGCCGTTGATGTCCTGCGCCGTGATCGGCGTCGCGGGGAGGCGCGCGCTGGCGCCGGGGAGCTCGCTCATGGTCCTCGGTCGGGAGTCTACGCCGTTCACCCCGCGCCACGCTGCGCTGGAGAGCGCGCGCCTCACTGGATCGGCACCGCGCGCAGCGACTCGGCGAGCTTCGCGTAGAGCGAGCTCCGCGGGTCGTCGCGCCGGTAGATGAGCCGGAAATCATCGCGCGCGAGGGGCGCGGACGGCAGGAGCCGCTTCAGCTTGCCGCCGCGGAGCTCGGCGGCGACCATGTGGCGCGGCAGCACGGCGACGCCCTCGCCGGCGAGCACCAGCGCCTTGATGGCGGCGCCGAGCCCCACCCAGCGGTGCCGCGCGAACGCGAAGCGGCCGACGCCGCCCGCCTGATCCGCGAGGTACCGGAACAGCGGCATGGTCGGGTCGATGTCGAGCAGGCAGTGCCGCGACGCGTGCTCCGGGCGGGCGAACGCCTCGCGCCGGAGCAGCTTGGGGGAGGCGACGAACGCATAGCGCTCCTCGTGCAGCGTCTCCGCCGCGAGGCTCGTGGCGCTCCAGCGGGCGCTGGTGACGACGCAATCGACGCTGCGGTCGTAGAGGCGCTTCAGCAGGTCGTCGGAGGCGCCGAAATAGAGGTGGAGCGTCAGCTCGGGGCGCCGCCGCGTCAGCGCGCCGAGCTGGGGGACGATCCACGACATCCCGAGCTCGAACCGCGTGCCGAGCGTCAGCTCGATCGGCGCGGGCGAGGGGCCCATCGCGCTGCGGAGGCAGTCCTCGGCGAGCGCAAGGCACTGGCGGGCGCGCGGCAGCAAGGCGAGCCCGCGCGGCGTCAGCTGCACCCGGCGCGTAGTGCGCACGAACAGCGGAGCGCCGACCTGCTCCTCGATCTGCCGGATGCGCTGGCCGAACGCGGCGGGGCTGAGCGCGACGGCGCGCGCTGCGGTCCGGAAGTTCAGCGTCCGCGCCGCGGCCTCGAAGCAGGCGAGGTTCTCCAAGGAAGGGAGCAGCATCGCGGCATTGTATCGTCCAGCGCAACAATCCCGGCCACGAAATACGGGATCGCGCCGGCCACGGCGCGCGGTCCACCTCGCGCCGCGGCCGGCGCGCGTGATCCGGAGGGCTCGGGTGGTCCGGACTCCGGGGCGCTACCGGGGATCCTCGACGGGCGTGGTCTCGAGCGGGACGGTGCCGCCGTTCGCGACCCATTTGAAGCCGTCGACGAGCGCTGTCGAGTCGAGCCTTTCGTCGCCGGTGTCGAAGATCATGAACCGGAGCTTGAGCTCCTCACCGCCGTTCACCGGGGCCCGCGTGCGCAGCCAGCCGGTCGCGCCGGCGTCGTTCCAGAGCCCGAAGCCGGTGCCATCGAGCTCGTCCGGCCCGAGCGGGCACCCCTCGCAGACCTCGAAGAAGCTGATGTTGACGCTGACGGGGTTGCCCACGCTATCGAACGACAGATTGCCGTTGAGCGACCCTGGCGGGGCCGGCGTCGCCAGCGCGAGGAACTGGTCGTTGAAGCTGTCGCAGACGAACTCGGGGTATTCGAAGGTGTAGAACTTGAACGCGAACTCGTAGCCTGTCGCGTTCGTCGGCGTGCGGAGGACGAGCTCGAGGGCGATGTCGTCGTTGATGTTCGCCGAGGGAGGGCACTCGGGGTTGTCTTGCGGGAAGCCGTGCGGCGCCTCGCCTGGCCCGTAGTTCTTGCAGCTGTCCGCGTTGCACGCGCCCGGCCAGCGGGCGATCCGGGCGCGGCCCGAGGACAGGACGAGCAGGCGGGTCCCGCCCTGCGGGTGCACGTTGGGGCCGAAGGAGTCGAGCACGCCCACCGCGGGCGAGGGCGCCGCGGGCGAGCCGTCGCCGCGCACATACGCCGCGCTCAGCACGCCCCACTTCCTGTCGCCGGGCGACGCCTTGGCGCAGAGGTCGATCGCCTGGGCCCCGTGGATGGCGTCGAAGTCGGCGGGAGCGATGTTCCTGTCGCAGGCCGGCGGCGCGTTGTCGATCACGCCATCGCAGTCCTCGTCGGCCGGCTCGGGCACCGCGCCGCTCTGGTCAGGCTCCGTGATCACGACCTCGACGGCGCCTGGGTTGACGTTCGTGTCGCCGTCGTTGCAGTCGCCGTCCTCGATGGTGAACCCGTCGCCGTCCTCGTCCGGCGACGGGCCCTCCTCCGCCGGCGCGCCGCCGCCGAAATCAGCCCAGGAGCCCGTCGACTCTACCCGTCCACCGGCGCCCGCCTCCGCCGTCGTGGCGCTGGTCGCGCCACCGCCGCCGCCCTCGCCAGGCGCCTGCTGGTCGCGCGCCGTCGCGGAGCACGCGCCCGAGGCCCAGAGCGCCGCCCCGACGCTCGCGCAGAGACCCAAGTAGACGAAGCGCCCGCCTCTCATGGTGCATCCACCTCGATGGTTGGTCCGGACCGCCGGAGCGCCCTGTTCCCGGCGACCCGCGGCAACATGCGAGCACATCACGGCCTGGGCTCGCTGTCTGCTGTGCGCTGCCGTGGCGGCGCGGGGTCGTCGGGCGGCGCGCCTCGCTCCCGTTCTCCTCGCTTCAGGAGCTGCGCGGCCCACAACGAGAGCGCGAGCAGCCCGACGGCCAGCGCGCCCCCGATCGGCGCGCGGTGCCGCTCGGTGAACGGAAGGTCGCGCGCGACCGGGGCGGCGCCGAGCTCCGGGTTTGCTGCTGCGGCGCCGAGCCTCGCGGCGGGGGGACGCTCGCGCACGGTGTGGTCGAGGAGGTCAGCCAGATCGTAGCTCGGGCGCTTGCCGAGCGCGTCGCCGACGTAGAGCCGGTGCGGGCCCGGCTGCGCGGCGCGGAACACGACCTCGCGCGCCCGCACCTCGCCTTGCGCGCCCGAGAGGGAGAGCGGCGCCGAGTCGCCGTCGTGGATCGTGAGCCGGAGGAAGCGCTTCCGGGTGGGGTTCAGCGGGATCCGCGTCGACGCGAGCGAGGGCCCTGACTCACCGTGCGGACGGATGCGATGGATCATGCCGCTCCCCACGGCCGGCCAGACCGCGCGGTACGTGGTCGAGGCGACGTCGACGCGGCGGCTGAACTCCGGCGTGGCGACGTCGAGGAGGACGGCCTCCAGCGGCGCGCCGTCGGCGCCGGCGTCGAGCGTGACGAGCGTCGTCTTCGCCTCGGTGTCCCGCTGCGTCTCGACGATCGCGAGCGGCAGCAGCGCGGGGGACTCGGTGGGGGCCTGCGGCTCGCACGAGACGGCGCCGCCCGTGATCCGGACGTCCGCTGCCGCGTCGCGCGCCGGGGCGCCCTCGGGGACAAGGCGGATCCGGACCAGCGCGGCGCGCGAGAGGGGATAGCGGACCGACAGGTGCTCGACCGTCTCCGAGCCCTGGGGGATGCGGTACACGTAGGCGCCGCGCGCGACCTCGCTGAGCGCCCTCGGATCCGCGCCGGTCTCGACCCGCGCCTCGCGGAGGAAGCTGCCGCCGGTGACGCTGAGCTCGACGCGGCAGTGGCGCGTGCCGGGCGCGTCGAGCGCCCAGGTCGCGTGCGCCACGCCGGCGGCGTCGACGCCCGGATCGAGCATCGTGGCCGCGATCCGCCCGGAGGCGTGCGCGGCGCCTGGCTCGCGGATCACGTAGGGCACCTCGGCGCCGTCGGGGCCGGCGATGCGGACGTCGGCGAGCAGCTCTTCTGCGCGGCTCTCGCGGTAGAGGTCGAGATCGACGTCGACGCGGTGGTCGCCGGCGGCGTCCACGCCCTCGATGGGCCGGACGAGCGCGTACTTCTCGGTCGGGAGCGCCGCGGCGGTCTGCGCCTCGGCGGGCCGCGCGAGGCTCATCGCCGCGAGCAGCGCGAGCGGCCCGGCCGCGCCCCGCGATCCGGCGCGCAGGAGCGTCACGAGGCGCCGGCCGAACCGCGCGTAGAGGAACCCTCCGCCGACGAGCAGCGCACCGACGCCCGTGAAGAGGGCGATCTGGTAGATGCGCTCGACGTGCCAGACGTCCCACGTCACGAGCTTCGCGATGGTGACCGCGAACAGGGAGAGCCCGGCGTAACGATGGAAGGCGTCGCGCGCCGCGAACCCCGCGGTGAGCAGCGCGATCGCCGCGAGGGCGAGCACGAGCGTCGTCGCCATCGCGAGGCTGCCTTGCTGGCCCTCGAGCGCGGCGCGGTGCTGCACGGTGAGCTCGGCGAACTCGGCCGCGTCGAGCGGGGCAGGGGGGGCGGCGGGGAGCGCGGTGATCGCGCTCCGCACCTCGAGGACGACGGTCGTGATGAGCAGGGCATACCCTGCGCCCAGCGCCGCGACCGCGGCGCCGCGCAGCTCGGCGCGCGCGGCGTCCGGGGGGCGGGCGAACGCCCCGCGCGACAGCAGCCGCCCCGCGGCGAGCAGGGCGGCGCTCACGCCCGCGAACGCATAGGTCCTCGCGTTGAGCAGGACGGGAACCGCCATGGTCCCGTCGCGGCCGTGCGTCGCGAACCAGGTCGTCACGAGCGCCTCGGCCTCGGCCCGATCGACGACGAGCGCCCGCGTGAGGGCGGCGGCGAACAGCAGCAGGGTGATGGCGAGCCAGGCGCGCTCGCCGGTGCGCGCCGCGATCGCGGCCGCCACGGCCGCGAGGATGCTCCAGACCACGGTGACCGTCGCGCCGCCGAGCCCGAACGCGACGGCCGCGGCGAACAGGGCGAGCGACTGTCCGAGGAGCAGGGCGATGCGATCGGCGGGGGGCGCGGCGCCGGCGCGGGTCACGCCGGCGCGGAGGAGCGCGGCGCCGAGCGCCAGGTCCAGGGCGCCGGCGCCCGCGGTGAGCAGCGCGCGGAGCGTCGGCGTGTCCTCAGGCGTGGCGCCGAGCGCAGCCGCGACGAACCCGAGCGTCGCCACGCACGCGGCGAGCGCGTCGGACCACGAGAGCGCCGGCGCGCCGGGCTCGCGCGGGCGCCGCGCCGAGGCGCCTGCGGCGCCGAGGAACACCAGCATGACGAGCGCTGACGCGCCGAGGAAGCTTACGTTGACGGCATTGACGGCGTCGGCGGCGTCGACGGCCGCCGAGGCGCCCGCGTCCGCCGGCGCGAGCGCGAAATGCGCCGCCGCCGCGAGCGCGCCCGCCGAGACGATCGCCGCGGCGAGGAGCAGGGCGGGGAGCGCGGCGCGCGCGGCCGTCCACGCCGCGAGCGCGGCCGCGCTCGCGAGCGCGAGCGCGAAGAGCGCCGCATCGGCCTCGATCAGCAGCATGCCCGCCGTGCAGGCGAAGAGCGCCGCGCCGGCGGAGCACGCGACGGCGGTCTTCCGATCGAGCGAACGCGTGAGCCCGGCGCCGCGGAGCCACCCCGCGAGGTAGACGAGCGTCCAGGCCGCGACCAGCGCGACGAGCGTCGTCCGGTGAGCGGCTGGCGCGTCCGCAAACGTCGTGGCGAAGGCGAGGAAGGCGGCGCCCATCGGCGCCAGCAGCCAGCTGCTCTCGTCGGGCGCGCGCAGGACGACCAGCGCCGCGAGCGCGAGCGTGATCGCGCTGGCTGTCAGCGCGCGCGGCGCGTCGAAGAGCAGCGCGGCCGCGCCCGCGTGCGCGAGCACGAGCGCGGCGACGCCGGTCGCCGTGGCGTCCGCGCGCGCCGCGACGCGGAGGACGCCGGTCGCTGCCGCGCCGGTCGGCGCGGCGCTTCGGTCGGGGCTCGGGGCGGGCGCGCGGCGCAGCCACAGCGCGCGCAGGATGCCCTGCGCCGCGGCGAGCGCGACGAACGCGAGGGGCGCCGCGCGCGCCGCGAGCGGGAAGTAGGGCCCCGGGAGCGCCTGCGCGGGCGAGTCGAGCCAGGGCGCCACGTCCGGGTCTCCGCCGGCCGGGGGGGCGCTGGCGTCGAAGTGCGTGGCGTACCAGCCCCAGAACAGCGCCGTGTGGCCTGCGAGCGCGAGCCACGGCGCGACGCGGAAGCCGAGCCTCGCTGCGACGGCGTGGGCGACGCTCGTCATGAGCAGGAGGTAGCCGAACAGGACGAGCGGCCGGTCCTGCCCCGTCGACAGCACGACGGGGTTGAGGAAGCCGGCGACGAGGCTGAGGATCAGGATGGCCTCGCCGCGGTGGCGGAGCGCGAGGCCGGCGCCGAGCAGGAGGAGCACCGTGTCCGCCGCGAAGGCGGCGGGGATCGGGACGAGCTCGTACAGCGCGGCGCTCGCCCACACCGACGCGATCAGGACCGAGAGGCCGAGGCCGATGAGCGTGTGGACGAAGCGACGCTGCGCGCGCCCGCGGAGCACCTCGGCGATCGCGAGGAGCGCAGCGCCGATCGCGGCGCCGATCGCGACGCGACCGAACGGCCCGATCCAGGCGTTGTCCGAGGCGTACTTGAAGAAGAAAAGCGCGCCGAGCAAGAAGGTGGCCGCGCCTGCGCGGGTGAGCCAGGTGAGGCCGAGCCGCTCCTCGATGGAGGGTCGCTCCGGGGCGTCGCGGTGCGCGGGCGAGCTGGCGCCGAACGCGCTTGCGTCGAGCGTCGCCGCGGGGCGAGGCGTCGGAAGAGCGGCGGGGCCCGGGAACGCGGCCGCTGGGGGCGCCGCGGCCTCCGCGGCAGCGAACGCCGTGGACGCGACCGCTGGGGGCGCGGTGGCTGTCGGATGCGCGATCTCAGGAGGAGCGCCGGCGGTTGCCGCGTCGAGCGCGGGTGGCGCGCCGGCGGTTGCCGCGTCGAGCGCGGGCGGCGCGCCGGCGGTTGCCGCGTCGAGCGCGGGCGGCGCGCCGGCGGTTGCCGCATCGAGCGCGGGCGGCGCGCTGGCGGTTGCCGCGTCGAGCGCGGGCTGCGCCGCCGCTGGGGGCGGGATCGTGCCCTGGGCAATCCGCTCTTGTTCCAGGCCGTGTGTGTTTCGCGGGGTCTCCGCCGCCGCGGTGAGCGCTGCGCGGCCGCGCTGCCCGGAGAGCTCGGCCACCCGGTGCTCCAGCGCGTGGATCCGCAGCAGCAGGTCCTCGTTGCGCCGGTTGGCCCGGACGGCGAACACGAAGGCGACGAGCGGGGCAACCAGGAGATAGGCGACGAGCGCGAGCCCGAAGAAGACGACGATTCCTGCCCCCATGCATGCTTCGTAGCATGGGGTGCGCATCGCAGGCGCCGCCCGTCCGCGCGATGATGCCTGTGCTGTTCACGCTGCTCGCGCTGACGGCCCCATCGGAAGGCGAGGACCTTTCGGCGCGCGCTGGGATTCGGGTAAGGTGCATCCGCATGAGGAACACACGCCTGCCTGATCGCCGCGCGTCGGGCGCCTGCTATCTTCCCCGTGTTCCCGGACGGCGGCGTTGCTCGGGGGGGGAGCGCGGCCATTCGGGAACAGTTCTTCTGTCCTCTCGACCTTCTGCGCCGGAGACCTCGCGATGGTGAAGCACCCGACGGTCTCTGCATGGCAGCGGGATCACGAGGAAGGTGGTTATACGGCCGAGTTGCACGGCTGGACCTTGCGGGTCCGCTGGATACCCGAGCGCCCGGGTGAGCTCCGCGGCTTCGTGTGGGAGGCCGTCGATCCCTCGGGGAACAAGGTCACCTCGCGCGAGATCCACGAGGAGATCGAGGTGGCGATGGCGTACGCCGAGGAGCGCGCGGCCCCCGATCCGAAGAAGCACGAGGGGAAGACCGTCGATTGAGCCGCGCGCCGCGCGCCGCGCGGCGGCGCCGGGCTCAGCCCGCCTTGTCCGCGGGCGCCGCCTTGCGGCTCCGCCTGGCCCCGTAGTTCCGGATCACGATCTCCCCCACGCGGCCTCTGGCATCGCTCTTCGCGTTGATGCTCCGGAGCGCCGCGACGCGGTCGATCTTGAACCGCTTGTAGAGCGGCGGGATCTCCGGAACATCGGAGTTCGAGAGCATCACCTGGACGCCTCGCCCGTCGAGCTCCGCGAAGAGGGCAGCGAGGCGCTCCTGGTCGCGGAAGCCGAAGCCGCCCGCGCTGTAGGACGTGAAGTTCGCGGTCGACGAGACCGGCGAGTACGGCGGGTCCAGGTACACGAAATCGCCTTCTTTGGCGTGGTCGAGCACGCGCTCGAAGTCGCGGACCTCGAGCTCGACGCCCTGCAGCGCCGCCGAGCAGGCCCGCAGCTGGGGCGGGTTGCAGATGGACGGGTTGACGTAGCGGCCGAAAGGCACGTTGAAGCGGCCGGCGCTGTTGACCCGGTAGAGCCCGTTGAACCCCGTCTTGTTCAGGAAGATCGTCCGCGCCGCGCGCTCGGGCAGCGTGAGCGAGGCGGGATCGACGTCGCGAACCTTGTAGTAGTGGGCCTCCTCGTAGGCGTGGCCGCCCAGCGCGGCGATCACCTCCTCGACCCTATCGCGCACTGCCCGGTAGCAGTCGATGAGCTCCGCGTTGACGTCCGTCAGCGCCGCGCTCTTCGGCTGCAAGCAGAAGAAGAGCGCGGCCCCCCCCGTGAAGGGCTCGAAGTAGCGCCCGTAGGACGCGGGGAGCAGCGGCTGGAACTGTCGGAGCAGCTGGCCCTTGCCGCCCGCCCATTTGAGGAACGGGCGTGGCGTCACGGGCGCGTCGTCGTCGGCTTCGGTGACAAGGGCGGTGGTCATCGCGCAATACTGGACGCCAACCTACCAGGGCGCGCGATCGTCCTCAACCGCCGAAGGCCACCGCGAGCGACCATCCTGGTCCGACGCGCCTCGCCGGTCCGCCCCCGACGCGCGGGTGCCCGGGGCCATGCGTCTCTCCAGGCTAGGTCGTTCTATGTCCACGCCCCGGCCCCGTCGGGCCGCGAGGTGCCTTGTGGGCAACGGTGGATGTTGGTCTGATTCATTAGTGATTCCGATTGCTTGTAAGCACGCGTGAGCGCGCGTGTCCCGGCTGGAGCGCTGCCCGGATCATGGCATGTCGCCGCTTGCGCGATCGCCGAGCAGGGATAAGTTGAAGTCTCGACACGCGGGCTGAACAGCCGCTGGTGGAGCGGAGTTCTCCCGCATTCGCGCACCGCCGCGTCAGGCCATCTCGCCGGTGGACCTGCGCGGCGCGGCAGGGGCTCGCTCGGGCGCTGGGCGCGGGCGTCCCGCGCCGGGTGGCGGCTCCTCGACGGGCCGCCATGCGTGGAAGCCGCCGTTGCTTCTCGACAGGAGGGATGCCGCCATGATGCTTGCCTTCGACCTCGATCGCGACGACGCCCCGCAGCAGCGCGGCCCCGGTCCGGCGGACGGACCGGGTTGTTTCGGTGAAGCTGCGGACTACCGTGCTCAGCGGATCCTGTACGCCGCCCGCGACTGGATCGGCGAGCAGGACGGCATCACCACCGACGGTCGCTCGCTGATCCTGCTGCACGCCCAGCGGACGCCGCCGGAGCGGCGCGAGGCGCTCGTGCGCTGCTTCGAGCGCGTCATCCTGCACGCCCCCCGGCCGGAGCTCGCCGCGCTCTCCGCGTCGCTGCGCCAGGCGGGGCTCTCCGTGGACGAGGACCTCTCGATCATGGGCGCCCCGGCTGGCGAGGTGCGCGCCGCCGTGCAGGGGCTCAGCCGGTTTCGCACGTTCCCGCCGGGCCTGCGCCTGTCCAGGGTGTCGCCGGACGACGACGACGCTTCGATCCGCGCGATCCAGGAGCTTCAGGCCGAGGGCGGCCACGCGCCGCTCCCGGGGTGGTACCTGCGCGGCGGCGAGGGGCGCTCCTTGACGCTCGCGCTGCGCGACGCCGCGGGGGCGCTGATCGGCTGCACCACCCTGTGCGTCGTGACGCGGCCGCAGCCTGCCGAGATCGGCGGGCGCGAGGCGCTCGCCCAGCTCGGGCTGCTGGGCGCCCCGCCGCTCTGGATCTCCGACGTGGGCGAGGCGCCCTCGTGGACGGCCATGCCGATCTGCACCTGTCTGCGCGAGGACCACCGCGGACGGGGGCTCGGGGCCCCCCTCCAGGCGGCGGCGCTCCGGGAAGGGCACGATCGCTTCGGGATCCGGTGGTTCTACGCGCTCGTCAGGGCCGGCGACGAGATCGCCAAGCGCATGAACGCGCGCTGCGGGCTCGCCCCGCACCGCGCCGAAGGGTTCCTCGTCGCGTCGGCGGTGCCCTCCGAGAAGCCCCGACGGCCGGCGGACGGGCGCCGCGGCTCAGGCTGACAGCACGGGCGCGAGGAGAGAGCGCCGGCGTCCTAGCCGAGGAGCCACGGCGCCGGCACCTCGCCCGCGAGGCGCCGGCGGATCGTGTCGAGCGCGCGCTCGAAGTAGCCGTCGCGCGCGACCACGAACTCGTCGAGCCGCACGTCGCGCGGCTCGACCTTCACGGCGCCCGCGGCGTCCGGCGGTCGTCGCACGAGGCCGCTCGCGCGGGGCACCTCGCCTCGGACGAGGCGCAGCGCCGCGCCGAGCGGGAGCGACAGCAGCGCGGTCACCTCGTGCGGATCGGGACGCAGCTCCTCGAGCGCGCGGCGGGTCGTCGCGAGCAGCACGTCCTGCAGCTCGCGATCGACGATGCCCCGCGCGTGATCGTCCTGGCTGCGGCGCGTGCCGAGCCGGACCACGTCGCGCGGCGAGAGCGGCAGGCCGATCTCCTCCTCCGCCTCGCGCAGCGCCCCCGCGAGATCCTCTCCGGCGCGGTAGTGCCCCGACACGGCGACCTCGAGCGCGCCGGGCCAGGTGTCCTTGTCGGGGCTGCGCTGCTGGAAGAGCACCCAGGGCTCCGCGGCGCTCTGGCGGCTGTCCGGCTCCAGGCCATCGGGCCCCCGCTCGAGGAGCACCCACACGTGAACGCTCCGGTGCCAGTCGCCGTCGCGGTGGACGAGCCTGCGCGCCTTGCGCACGCCGAGCGGCCGGCCGCCGTCATCGAGGATGTCGAAGAGCTCCTCTCCGTCCTGCGCCGCCATGCGCCAGAGGGTAGCGCAACGTGAACGGAGCAAGACGTCTTGGCTGCTCTACGTGCTCGCTCGTCAGATGACGCTGTGCTTCGCGTCGTGCTCGAGGCACGACATCAAGCGGAAGCAGCAGGAAACGAGGCGAGGGGGGTGAAAGTGGCGATCCCAGCGGGAATCGAACCCGCGTTACCGGCGTGAGAGGCCGATGTCCTAACCGCTAGACGATGGGACCTGGTTCTGTGGAGAAGACCGACAGCAGAGCTGAGCGGCCTGGCTGGGGGACAAGGATTCGAACCTTGATAGCAAGAGCCAGAATCTTGCGTCCTGCCGTTAGACGATCCCCCAAGGGGTCAGCGCCGTGTTCATCAGCGCCACGGGCCGCGGAATCTACTCGGGCTGCCTGTATTGTCAAGCGATCAGAATCGGACCCGCCGAAGAAAAATGCTCACCGCCAAAAATCGCCCAACTTTCGCATGTTTCGCGCGCTTCGCGGGTTGAGCAAGGCCCCCCCTTGCTCAGCGTCTCGCGCAACCCGCTCCGTCCTCGTTGCATGCCGTCCGTTGTCAGTCGCTCGCCGCGTTGCTGTCGTCACGCTGTCGCCATGATCCGTCCAGATTGTTTGCGTGCCGTCGGAGAGGGGCTCGTCCCTGGACGAGCATCCCGACGTCGCGACCGCGCCCCTCGCCGTCGCTTCTCCAGGCATCTCGGCTTCGCCGCTCGGGACTTTCGGCCCCGGAAAAGTCGCAGCTCCCTGCTGCGCGCCCTTGACGCGCCGGGTGACTGATTTACTTTCGGCCGCGGTTTAGCCACCGGCCTAGGAGAGTGCCAAGACACTGCGATCTCAGGCACTTGGCTCTCGTCGTGCGGGCGGAATGCCCCAGCGGGGGGGCGAACTGGACCTCCGGCGAGCCGATGGTCAGTCAACAAGGCGAGGACGAGGGAGCCAGCATGAAAATCAGGCCGCTGCAGGATCGGATTGTCGTCAAGCGCGTCGAGAGCGAGACGAAGACCAAGGGGGGCATCATCATCCCCGACGCCGCGAAGGAGAAGCCGATCGAGGGGCGCGTCGTCGCGGTGGGCAACGGCAAGGTCCTGAAGGACGGCAAGGTTCGCCCGCTCGAGGTGAAGGTCGGGGACAAGGTGCTGTTCGGCAAGTACAGCGGCACCGAGGTGAAGCTCGACGGCGAGGAGCACGTGCTCATCCGCGAGGACGACGTGCTCGCCGTGACCGAGTCCGCCGCGACGTGAACCAAGTCTGAGGCAACCGAACGCAAGCGTTAGTACACGCGGCCGCGCGGCCGCGAGGGGATTGAGAAATGGCTGCGAAGCAGATCGTTTTTAGCCGTGGCGCCCGCGCCGCGATCCTGAAGGGCGTGAACACGCTCGCCGATGCGGTCAAGGTGACCCTCGGGCCGAAGGGGCGGAACGTCGTCATCGAGAAGAGCTGGGGCTCCCCGGTCGTGACGAAGGACGGCGTCACGGTCGCCAAGGAGATCGAGCTCGCCGGCAAGCTCGAGAACATGGGCGCCCAGATGGTGCGCGAGGTCGCCTCGAAGACCAGCGACAAGGCCGGCGACGGCACGACGACGGCGACGGTGCTGGCCCAGGCGATCTTCGGCGAGGGCCTCAAGCTCGTCGAGGCTGGCCACAACCCGATGGATCTGAAGCGCGGCATCGACGCGGCTGTCGTCAAGGTCATCGAGGCCGTGCAGAAGGCGGCCAAGCCGACCAAGGACAAGGACCAGATCGCCCAGGTCGCCACGGTCAGCGCCAACGGCGACAAGGAGATCGGCCAGATCCTCGCCGACGCCATGGAGAAGGTCGGCAAGGAGGGCGTGATCACGGTCGAGGAGAACAAGCGCATGACGACGGAGCTCGAGACCGTCGACGGCATGCAGTTCGACCGCGGCTACCTCTCGCCCTACTTCGTGACCGACCCCGAGAAGATGACCGCGGTGCTCACGAACCCGCTCATCCTCGTGCACGAGAAGAAGATCTCGGCCATGGCCGACCTCCTGCCGCTGCTCGAGCAGGTGGTGAAGCAGGGGCGCGAGCTGCTCATCCTCTCGGAGGACATCGAGGGTGAGGCGCTCGCCACGCTCGTCGTGAACAAGCTGCGCGGCACGATCAAGGTCGCCGCCGTGAAGGCGCCCGGCTTCGGCGATCGCCGCAAGGACATGCTGAAGGACATCGCCACCCTCACGGGCGCGACGGCGTTCATGGAGGACCTCGGCCAGAAGCTCGAGAGCGCCACGGTGCGCGACCTCGGGACCGCCAAGCGGGTCGAGATCGACAAGGACAACACGGTCATCGTCGACGGCCAAGGCGAGAAGGTCGGCATCAAGGCCCGCATCGAGACGATCCGCAAGCAGATCGCGGACACGGCGAGCGACTACGATCGCGAGAAGCTCCAGGAGCGGCTCGCGAAGCTCGCCGGCGGCGTCGCGGTGGTGAAGGTCGGCGCCGCGACCGAGACCGAGATGAAGGAGAAGAAGGCGCGCGTCGAGGACGCGCTGCACGCGACCCGCGCGGCCGTCGAGGAAGGCATCGTGGTCGGCGGCGGCGTGGCCCTCTTCCGCGCGGCCGCCTCGCTGGAGTCGCTCAAGTTCAACGACGAGCGCGACGCCGGCGTGCGGCTCGTGCGCCGCGCCGTGGAGGCGCCGCTCCGCCAGATCGCCCAGAACGCGGGGGTCGACGGGACGGTGGTCGCGGAGAAGGTCCGGTCGGGCGCGCCGACGTTCGGCTACAACGCCGCGACCGACGCGTACGAGGACCTGCTCACCGGCGGCGTCATCGACCCGGCCAAGGTCGTGCGGCACGCGCTCACCAACGCGGCCAGCGTCGCCGGGCTGATGCTCACGACCGAGGCCCTCGTCGCCGAGAAGCCCAAGAAGGAGAAGGCCGCGGCCGGCGGGGCTCCCGGCGGCATGGGCGGCATGGGGGGTATGGGCGGCATGGGCGGCATGGGCGGCATGGGCGACTTCGACATGGGTTGATCGCCTGTCCGCGCCGCTCTCGGGCTGCCGCCGCCTCCGCGCGGCGCCGGCCCGCTGAGCGCGCTGCGCCCGACGAAGCGGGCCGAGGGGTCCTCCAAAGCATGCTGGCTTGGGGGGCCCTTCGCGTTTTGTGAGGGCCAGCGCTCTTGCCCGGGTTTTTGACCCGCGGTCACGTGGGGCGCTAGACTCCCGGGCAATGTCGGAGTCGTCGTTCGCCCGCTATGGCCGCGAGTATGTGCCGGGCGACGTGCTCTTTCGTGAGGGTGACTCCGGCGACGTCATGTTCGTCATCCAGTCGGGCGCCGTGCGGATCACGAAGTCGGTCGCCGGCGAGGACAAGGTGCTCGCGGTGCTCGGGCCCGGCGAGTTCGTCGGCGAGATGGCGATCTTGAACGGCAAGCCGCGGAACGCGACGGCCACCGTGAGCGAGCCGTCCCGCTGCCTCGTGATCGACGCGCGGAAGCTCGAGGTCATGCTGCAGCGCGACGTCGAGATAGCGCTCCGTCTCCTCAAGAAGCTGGCGAAGCGGCTCGACGCGGCGAACTCGCTCGTCGAGATCCTCATGCACCGTGACCCGAAGGCGCGCGTGATGCTCGCGCTCGCGCGTCACGCCGAGGCCTTCGGGGAGGAGACGCCTGAAGGCATACGCGTCCGCTCCTCTCCCGAGGACATCGCGCGCGAGGTCGACGTCGAGCAAGAGACGGTGGACGAGGTGATGAAGCGGCTCCGCCGGCTGAAGCTCCTCTCGTACGGGCCGCCTGGACCCGCGGCGATCATGGTGACCGACATGCGCAGGTTCCGGGATTTCATCGAGTTCCTGGACATGCCGCAGAAGTTCGGCGGAGAGAGCTGAACCAGTGGAGCTGCGTGTCATCGGCTGCCACGGCGGGGAGACCCCCAGGCATCGCACGTGCGCGTTCGTCGTGGACGACATCCTCGCGATCGACGCCGGCTCGCTGACGAGCGGGCTCGAGGTGAAGGACCAGGCGCGGATCGAGGCGTGCCTCGTGAGCCACGCGCACCTCGATCACATCCGCGACCTGGCCACGATCGCGGACAACCGCTGCCAGCTCGGGTGCCCGCCGCTCGTGATCGCGGGCACGCGCGAGACGCTGCGCACGCTCAAGAAGCACTTCTTCAACAACGTGCTCTGGCCCGATTTCGCGGTGATCCCGAGCGCCGGGCAGCCGACCATCCAGTACCTCGAGCTCAAGCCGGAGCGCCCCACGCCGGTCGCCGGGCGGCTCGTGCGCGCGGTCCACGTGACGCACACGATCGACGCGTCGGCGTTCGTGATCGAAGGGGACGGCGGCGCGATCGCGTACAGCGGCGACACCGGGCCCACGGAGCGGCTGTGGGAGGTGCTGAACCAGCAGCAGGACCTCCGCGCGCTGCTGATGGAGGTCAGCTTCCCCAACCGGGAGCAGCGCCTCGCCACCGTGAGCGGCCACCACACGCCGCAGACGCTCGCCGTCGAGCTCCAGAAGTTCCGCGCGCCGAGGGATCTGCCGACGATGCTCTACCACATCAAGCCGGTCTTCCAGGCCGAGGTGGAGCGGGAGTGCGCCGCGCTGAAGGGGCTGAACCTGGAGGTCCTTCAGCTCATGGATCACTTCGTCCTGTAGCCGACGCGTAGCCAACGCATCGGCGCGGGGCGTCGCGCGCGGGTGATGGTGGCGCTGCGCTCGACGGGAGTGTGGCGCCGAGCTGCGCGGCCCGAGGGGGATGGCTCGCCGCTCCGAGCGAGCCGCGCAGGAGGTGAGGCCTGCGCGGCGGCGTCGGGGGCTCGCGCGCGACCGCAGCGCGGCGGCGCGGGCTAGCGGCTTTCCTGGGTGGGCTCGTCGTTGAAGGGGCGCTTGCCGTCGGGCACCTCTTCGACGCGGGCGAGGACGACCGTGATGTTGTCGGTGCCGCCGAAGTAGTTCGCCCGATCGATGAGCGCCTTGCACGCGGCGTCCAGCGAGCCGCTGGACATCACGAGCTCGAGGATCTGATCGTCGCTCACCAGCCCGGACAGGCCGTCCGAGCAGAGGAGGTACACGTCACCGTGCCGCGTCTCGTCCGTCACGAGATCGACGAGGACGTCCTCGCGGATGCCGAGCGCGCGCGTGATGACGTTGGCCGGCAGCTGCCGGACCTCCTCCTCGGTCATCCACGGCGCCATGTGCGCCGCGTCGCTGACGAGCGAGTGATCGCGCGTGAGCTGCGTGATCTGGCTGTCGCGCAGGCGATAGCAGCGGCTGTCCCCGACGTGGCCCACCGTCACGTGCTCGGCGTCCTTGGAGAACATCGCCGCCACGATCGTCGTGCCCATGCCGAAGTCGGCGAGCGTCTTCAGTGAGCGATCGAAGATGCGCCGGTTCGCCAGCCTGAGGCCGGTGACGACGTAGTTCTCCTCCTCGGTCAGGTTCGGATCGGCAGGGAAGGGCCAGGTGGCGTCCCTCCCCACCGTCACGGACAAGAAGTCCGAGAGGGTGCTCACGGCAAGCTGGCTCGCGACGTCGCCCGAGCGGTGTCCGCCCATTCCATCCGCCACGGCCACGACACGGTACTCCTCGCTGACGAGGAGGTTGTCCTCATTGTGGTCCCGGAGGAGCCCGGTATCCGTCATCCCGGCAAACCGGGTCCGCAACATGGGCAGAGAGTAGACGCGGAGCAGGGGGGCAGCGCAAGTTCAAGGCGAGGGCAAAGCTGAAATCCTGGGCCGGATCTCCCACAGCGGCCGCTCCATGGCCGCTGGAAGCGGCCGGCGGCAGGGGTAGAGGACCGTTCCGGAGGCGCCCGCTCGCCGGACACACTTTGCTCTTGAAAGATGGGAGAGGACGTGGGGTTCCCCGCCGCGCGGCATGCGCCGAGGCGACGAGCGCTCGAGCTCAGAGCCAGCTCTCGCCGATCGCGATCCCCGCCGAGGCCGCGATCGTCTCGGCGGCGCGCACGCCGCAGGCGTGCGCCTCCTCGAAGAGCGCCATCCCCGGCTGATCGACGTGAGCCCAGGCGACGCGCTCGGACAGCGCGCAGCGCGGCTCGAACGGCCGCGGGCCGAGGAAGCCTGGGCGCGGGCGCGGCATCGCGTGACCCCAGATCATGACGTCCATCCGCTCGACGTCGTCGCGCAGGTGCGGGTGCGCCGGCGCGAGATCGCGCAGCACGCCGTCGGCGAGCGACTCCCACGGCGCGCGGAGCAGCGCCGCGCGCGCGGCGGTGACGTCCGGCCCGCCGAACGCGCGGTAGTAGGTCAGCACGGTGCGCTGCACCGGCGTCGCGAGGCGCGACCGCTGCGTCGTCGCCGCCGCGAGATCGGTGAGCTGGTGGCGCGCGTCGACGTAGCCAAGCCCCTCGGCGCCGTAGAGGACGGAATCCCACGCGTGGTTGGGATCGATGGGCCGCTCGACGTGCAGGTTCGCCACGAGCCACGCCGACGCGACCCGCTCGGGCAGCTCGCCCGCCGCGCTCCCCGCGAAGATCCGGCGCACGACGAACGCCGGCGCCGCGACGATCGCCGCGCGGGCCTCGACGCGGCGCGCCTCGCCGCGCTGCACGTCGACGTAGTCGATCTCGACGCGGCCGCTCGGCTGCGGGCGCACCGACGTGACGAGCGCGCCGAGCGACACGCGCGGCGCCGCGCGCTCGAGAAGCGCCTTCACGAGCCGGCCGTTGCCCTCGGGCCAGATGAGATAGCGGCTGCCTGCGAGCTCGGGCGTGCGCGCCTTGCGCCCCGCGAAGTAGTGCAGCCCCGCCCAGGCCGAGATCTCCTCAGGCGCGCCGCCGAAGTCGTCGAGCATCGCGTAGCGCACGTACCAGCGCAGGAACGGCGTGCGGTACCCCTCGCGATCGAGCCACGCCGCCATGCTCATCCGGTCGAGCTGGAGGAGCTCGGGGTCGCGCGAGGAGCGCTCGATCGGGATCTGGAACGCCGGTCGCCCGTCGCTGCCGGTGAGCTCCGTGAGCTCCTCCTCGAGCGCGTGAAACCTCTCGAGCTCGTCCAGCGCTTCGCTCGAGAGCGCGTCGATCGGCGCGAGGCCGCTGTGCCACGCGCCCTCGTAGAACAGCCGCTCGCCCGGCGCGTGGCACAGCCGCCGCGGATCGAACGTGGGGCGCCCCGCCGCGTCCCACCCGGTGACGACGCCCATCTGCTCGAGCAGCCGCAGCGTCGCGCGCGCCTCGATGTTCGGCGCGGCGAGGTAGTGCGCGCCCCACGGATACGGCACGACGCCGTCGTCGCCCCACGCGCTCGTGCCGCCCGGCCTCGGCTCGAGCTCGAGGACCCGCAGATCGAGCCCGGCGCCGGCGAGCCGCCACGCGGCCGACAACCCGCTCACCCCGCCCCCGACGATCACGACGTCTGCGCGCTCGGCGGGGCCGCTCGCCGCGGGCAGCGAGCCGCCGCGGAGCAGGTGGCCCGCGCCGTGGGCCGCGCCCACGATCTCGCCGGCGAGCGGCGCGCGCCCCGGCGAGGCCGTGTGCACGACCCAGCCCGCGGCCACGGAGCTCAGGAAGCCGCGGCGGTTCACCGGATCACCGGGTCCACTCGGCCCACTCGCGCGTGTACACGGAGACGAGCTTCTGGTCGTTCAGCCGGTTGATCGGCGCCTCGACGCGGCCGAGATCGCGGGGGAACCGGAAGAGCTCCGGCAGGCCGCTCGAGTCGAGGTAGCGGAGCCTCGACGGATCGATCCGGAGGGCGCCAGGCGCGGCGAGCCCCTCGCCGCCCGCCAGGATGAAGCCCCACTCGCCGAAGCTCGGCACGTAGACGTGGAGCGGCGCGGTCTTGAAGCCGGCCGCCTCGAGCGTCGTCACGACGCACCAGAACGACTCGCGCGCGTAGTGGGGCGACGTCGCCTGGACGACGGCGAGCCCGCGCACGGAGAGCCGCTGCCGGAGCAGGTGATAGAAGGCGTCCGTGTACAGCTTGCCGACGGCGTAGTTGCCCGGATCGGGGAAGTCGACGATCGCGAGATCGAACGACTCGGTCGACTCCTCGAGGTACTTGAACGCGTCCTCGTTGCGGACGGCGACGCGCGGGTCGCGGAGCGAGCCCTGGTTCAGGTCCGCGGCGAGCGGCAGATCGCGGAAGGCGCCGGTGACCGCGCCGTCGAGGTCGACGAGCAGGATCTGCTCGACCGATGGGTAACGGAGCAGCTCGCGCGCGGCGAGCCCGTCGCCGCCGCCGAGGATCAGCGCGCGCCGCGGCTCGCGCCCCAGCGCGGCGACGGCCGGGTGCACGAGCACCTCGTGGTACCGGTGCTCGTCGTCCGACGAGAACTGGAGGTTGCCGTTCAGGAACAGGCGCGTCGTGCGCGGGCTCCTCGTGATGACGAGGCGCTGGTACGGCGACTGCGCCGCGTAGACGATGGGCGCCCCGAAATAGAGCGCCTCCGAGCGCTCGACGAACCGCGAGACGAGCGCGAAGGCGACCCCGAGCCCGGCGATCACGATCAGGCAGAGCGCCCGCAGCCGGACGACGACGGCGCGATCGAGCGGGAACAGGAACGTGCTCGTGAGCGCGACGGCCGCGTTGAGCATGCCGAAGAACAGGCTCGTCTGGTGGATCCCGAGGCGCGGCAGGAGGAGCGAGGGGAAGAGCAGGCTCGCGGCCAGCGCGCCGATGTAGTCGAGCGTGAGCACGCGCGCGACGAGCCGCTTGAGATCCAGCGAGAAGTTGAGCAGCCGGATGAGCAGCGGGATCTCGAGCCCCACGAGCATCCCGATGAGCAGCACGAGCGAGTAGAGCAGCGCGCGGAACGCCCCGAGCGCGGTGTAGACCCGGAAGAGCATCGGCGCGGAGAGCCCCCCGACGAGCGCGAGGCCGAGCTCGATCTCGACGAAGCGCTCGAGGAGCCGGCTCTCGATGTACTGGGAGAGGTACGAGCCGATCCCCATCGCGAACAGGTAAAGGCCGATGACGAAGCTGAACTGCGTCACCGAGTCGCCGAGGACGTAGCTCGCGAGCGTGCCGGTGATGAGCTCGTAGACGAGCCCCGACGTGGCGATGACGAACACGCTCGCGAGGAGCGCCGGGTGCACGAGCCGGGGCAGCGGCTGCGCTGCAGGGAAGGGCGCCGGAGCGTCCCCGGGAGGCGCGCCCCGAGCTCCCACAGGGCTCTCCTCGATGGCCGACATCGGCGCGGTCCTAGCACCGCTCGCGCTGGACCACAGCCTGTTCGGGCTCGCGGGCGCGCCTGAAACGCTTCCTCTTCCGTGGTCGAGGCTTCTAGTATGGTGCTCGCGTGAGCACGCCCTTCGACCGAGCAGCCGCGTGCCCCTCCTGCGGCGCGCCGATCACCTTTCGCTTCGCGGGCGCGATGGCGCAGGTGTGCAAGCACTGCAAGTTCGTCATCGCGCGCACCGATCGGGACCTCCGCGCCGTCGGGCGCGTCGCCGACTTGGTCGAGATTCCCACGCCCCTCCAGCTCGGGGTCACCGGGCGCTGGGGCAACGAGCCGTTCGTGGTCGACGGCCGCGTCCAGCTCGATCGGGCCAGCGCGCCGGGCGCGCCCTGGCAGGAGATCTTCATCGCGTTCCCGGCCAGCGGCCGCTGGACGTGGGTCGCCTTCGCCCAGGGGCGCTGGTACGCGACCACCGAGGCGCCGCTCCCGCTGAACGGGCTGCCGCAGTGGAGCTCCCTCCAGCCGGGCGGCCGTGTCCATCTCGAGGGGCACGGCATGTTCACCGTCGTCGAGGTCGGCCGCCGCCGCGTGATCTCCGCCGAAGGAGAGATGCCCTACGTCGCCGCGCCGGGCGTTGTGACGGGCTTCGTCGACATCGCGGGGCCGAGGGGCGAGTTCGGGACGCTCGATTACGGCGACGGGCGGACGACCCCGCCCAAGCTCTACCTGGGCCGGCAGATCGACCCGGCCATCATGAAGCTCGACACCGGCGCCCCTGTGGACCAGCCCACAGCGCAGGTGTCGGCCGTCGCGTGCCCGAACTGCGGCGGCAACCTGCCGCTCGCCGCGCCCGGCACCACGGAGCGCATCGTCTGCCGGTACTGCGGTACGGCGAGCGACCTCACGAAGGGCGCGCTCGTCGCGCTCGGCCAGGTCCCCAGGCCGCCCATGGAGCCGTACGTCCCGCTCGGCGCCGAGGGCCAGCTCCGCGGCATGCGCGTGCTCTGCATCGGCTTCGTCATCCGGGGCTGCACCGTGGAGGGCGAGCGTTACCGCTGGCGCGAGTACCTGCTCTATGGCGGACCGAGCGTCGGCTACCTGTGGCTCATGGAAGAGGACGGGGCGTGGCAGCTCGTGACGCCCCTCTCACCCGGCGAGGTCCAGCCGATGGGCTCGACGGCGAGCTATCAAGGGCGGACGTATGCGCTCAAGCAGAGCGTCCACGCCGAGGTGGAGTACGTCATCGGCGAGTTCTACTGGAAGGTCGAGATCGGCGAGGCGGTGCAGGCCACGGAGTACCAGGGCGAAGGTGGCAAGGTCAGCATCGAGCAGGCCCCGACCGAGGTGAGCGTGTCGTTCTGCTCACCGCTTCCAGGGAAGGAGCTCGCCGCCGCCTTCAACCTGCCACCCCCGCCGAGCCCCTCGTTCGGCGACGGGACGGGCGCCAGCGCCGGCAGGGTCGTCGTCATCGTCGTCGTCCTGATCGTCGTCCTCCTCATTCTCATCGCGCTCAGCGACTGCGGTGGAGGCGGCGGCGGCGTCATCTTCATTCCGAGCGGGGGGGGCAGCCCGAGCTTCGGCGGCGGGAAGTGATCCAGCTTCACTGCTCGATTCGGCTACGTGTGAAATGAACGGCCTGTGCCGGTGCATCTTTTGCGATCCCGGCTGGTGTCGAGTCGGGCACGTGCAGCACTGGACATGTCTATGTCCACCTCCGTGGAAAGGCGACATCGCGTCGAGGGGAGCGGTCGGATTCGGGCAGATGATGGTCGGTTTCGGGTATCGCCCAGCTCCGGGCGCCGCTGACGATCGAGTAATTTCAATGGCTTACACGCTGGCCCACGGCGGCCCGTGACGTGCAATGTGCCGTCCGACGCCGGCGGTGGACCGGCGGCGGAGGCCCATGCAAACCGTGAATTCGATCGACCCGCACGCACAGCTGCGCGCGCTCTACATCTCCCTGCTCCGACACCAGGAGCACTTCGACGAGTTCAAGCAGCTGCTCGCCCTCTACGTCGTCGCGCCCGAGGCAGATGAGGAGCCCGTGGACGCGGCCCGGATCCGCGCGCAGCTCAACAGCCGCATCCGCTCCTGGATCGGCGGCTTCTTTGATGGGCTGAGCGCCTCCCAGGTGCTCCAGTGGCGCGCGATCGTGGTCGAGGAGCGCTTCAACGTGTGCCTGTCGCCCTGGAAGGAGTCGAACGTCTATTGATGCTGCGGCGCAGGCGACAGGCGGGGTTGCACCGCCATCGGCGTACGTCTCACCGGCGCGGCTCTGCCCCGGTGCCATCTACCGGCGCCCGGAGCGCGCCACGCACCGCGAGCGCCGAGCCCGGCGCGCCGCGCCGGGCAAGGGAGGTGCCCGCGCATGGATGACGCCCTCTGGGTGGACGAGCTCTACAAGGCGTTCTGGCGGACCCTCCCCGGGATGCTGCACGCCGACGCGCAGGGGCTGGCCTACACGCTCGGCCTGTCGCCGTCGCGCGACGTGCCCTGGAGCGCCGTGTTCAGCAACGAGATCACGCTGGCCGCGCCCGCGCTGCTCGCGGAGGCCATGCCGGGCGTCCGCGGGGCCACGGTGCAGGACGCGCTCCTCGCGCACCTGCTCGCCGTCATCGAGGCGTTCGGCACCGATCGCATCAAGGACAAGCAGGTCCGCCCGACCTGGCAGCTCGAGGCCATCCTGGCGCACGCTCGGCGGGCGCGAGACGAGGCGCTCCGCCGCGTCGCGCCAGGCGTCGACGACCCAGCCATCGATTTCGCGCGCGCGGACGACGCGACGCTGTTCGCCATCGAGACCGAGCGCAGCCTCCTCGCGAGCGGCGGGCCCGCCGGCTTCAGCCGCTACTACGCGCTCTCTCTCGGCAAGCAGAGCGTCGGCTTCCCGGCGTCGATCGCCCTCGCGCACGCCGCCGGCTGGACGGCCGAGCGGCGCGAGGTGCTCGCGCGGCTGCTGTCATCGGTGTGGCTCGGGCTGCAGCTCCACGACGATGTCATGGACTGGCAGGACGACTACCAGCGAGGCGGCGCGTGGGCCGTCGTCCTGGCCTCGGAGCTCCGATCGCGCGCGCACGGAGAGCCCCGGGCCGAAGAGCGCGATCGGGAGCCTGCCTCGGATCCGCGCCACCGCGGCGCGGTCGCGTACGGACCGCTCGGCACGCCGCCCTGGGGGATCGCGGTGACGCCGAAGGCGCAGAGCGAGCCGCCGACCCCCGACGCGCCCTCGTCCTTGCTCCCCGTCCGCCGGATGGTCCTCGAGTCCGGCGTCCTCGCGGCGATGCTCGACGGCGAGCGCCGGTGCTTCCGCGCCGCGCGGCGGCGCGCCGCGGTGCTCGGCGCTCGCCGCGTCGCGGCCTGGGCGGAGGGGAGGGAGGGGCAAGCGCAGGAGCTCGCGCGGTGCGAGGCCGAGAGCCCCGGCTTCGCCAACCGCGCCCACGCGCTCAACGCCTGGGCCAAGGCCGTGCTGGCATGAGCCGCGGCCGCGGCGCGGCCGCGCGAGGGGGGGCGGGCTCTCCGGAGGAGGGGTCCGCGCGCGCGCGTCCGGCGCCCGGCCGCAAGAGCGCGCCGCCCCCCGCGTCATCCGCCGCGCCCAGGGCCCGCCCGCGGCGCCCGCCGTGGGACTTCGGCTATGCCCCGGTCCCCACCGCCGCCGGCGACGACGACGGCGGTCCCCTCGACGTCGTCGTCGCCTCGCGGTGCGCCATCGCGCCCGACGCGGTCGCCGCGGCGCTCGGCGCGCGCTGGTCTGGCGTCGCGGTCGAGCGCGTCATCGAACGGACGCCCATCTTCTGGCTCCGCGTCCGATCCCCCGACCGCGGGCGGCGCGCCGACGTCGCCGCGGCGCTCTCGGCCGCGGCGCTGCCGGTGCGCTACGTCGCGTCGGCCCGGCGCCCGAGCGCCGCCGTCGCCCCGCGCTTCGACGCGGCCGCCGGCGCCGCGGCGCGCCCGGAGGGTTGGACCGCGCGCAGCGCGTCGGTCGAGGACGAGCTCGTCACCCCGGGCCGCTGGTTCCTGCGCGACGAGGGCGGCGGGATCGGCGTCGATCGCCGCCGCTGCGGGGGCGGCGCCGGGATGCGCCTCGGGGTCATCGACGACGACGCCTGGACGGCTGACGAGCTCGGCCTCGAGCGCGAGGTGCTCGTCATGATGGAGCAGCCGCCCCGCAGCCAGGCGCACGGCGCGTTCATGGTCGCGTGGGCCGTCGGGGGCCGTCGCCCCGGCGGGTTCCGCGGCGTCGCGCCGGACGCGTCGCCCCGGCTCTACCTGATCCCGAAGCCTGGATCGTGCATCCTCGCCCTCCCGGTCGCGATCGTCCGGGCGGTCAGCGACGGCGCCGACGTCGTGGTGTGCGCCGCGTACGTCGAGGGCTCGACGACGCCCATGCTCGACGACGCGCTCGAGTTCGCCGCCCGCCTCGGGCGCCGCGGCCGGGGCTGTCCCGTCGTGTTCCCCACGGGCCGTGAAGCATCGAGCCCGCCCGAGTCGCTGCACGCGAGCTTCTCGCTCGGGTTCGGCGAGCCCGCGAGCGACCCGCGCGTGTTCTGCGTCGGCCCGGGCGCCCGCGGCGACGGGTGGTTCCTCTGGCGGGACCGCCGGGGGCGGAGCCGCCCCTTCGCCAACCGCGGCCCGGCGGTGCGGTGGCTCGCGCCAGGGGACGACCTCGCCTGCCCGCTCCCGTCCGCGTCCAGCGCGACCCCCGCGCTCGAGCGGCTCTGCCACGCCGAGTCGAGCGGGGCCTCGGCCCTCGCCGCGGGCTCGCTGCTCCTCATCCTGTCGCAGAACCCGTCGCTCCGCCTGCCCGAGCTCGACGCCCTCGTGATGCGCACGCTCGCCGCGGTGCCTCCCGCGGCGCCCGCGTCGGCCGAGCCGATCGCCGACCCGTGGGACGTGCTCCCCGATGGACGCGATCGCGACGGCCACAACGCCAAGCACGGCTATGGTCGCATCGACGCCGGTCGAGCCTGCCTCGCCGCCGGAGATCCGATCGCGCTCGCGCTGGTGCTCGTCGGCGAGGACGGCGCCGCGCGCATCTGGCACGACGCCCGCGCCGAGGGCCCGCTCGTCCGCCGCCTGTACTCGCGCCGCCTCGCGCGCTGGGCGGTCCGGGCGCTGCTCGCCGACCCGAGCCTCTGCCACGGCGTCTGCGCGCTCGTGCGCCATGCCCGCCTCACCGCGGGCGACCCCCGGCGCCGGCGCGCCCACGGCGCTGGCGCCGTGCTGCGGCAGCTCTCGCTCCTCGTCCGCGCCCTCGCCGCGAGCCGCGCGGCCCCGCCGCCCTCGCCGCGCGTGCGGGACGAAATCACCGCCCTGCTCGACCGGCTCGAGCGATCGGCGACCGACGCCGCCGCCGTCGCCTACGTCGAGTCGCGCTTCGGAGCGCTGGCAGACATCGTGTTCGCGGACGCCACGGACGGCGACGCGCACGAGGGCGCCGCCTGAACGCGCTGCCGTCCCGTCCCGTCGCGGCGTGATCCCGCTCTCATCTTCGCGGGAAAACGTAATAATCATTGCGTAGTAGCCCCGCTGGGGCGCCGGGATCGCCGGTGACGGGCGCGTTGCGCCCCCTCCGGCGCGCGAGCCCCGTTGGTTCACCCGGAGTTCCAGCGTATCGTGAGTGGCTGGCGGCGCAATTTGCGCGCCGTCGGCTCTCCCGATGCCCGCTATCGAGAATCGGCGTTGGCTCCTCGCGGTGGTCGTCCTCGCGGCGCTCGTGCTGGGCGGCTCGGGGATGAGGAGCGCTCTGAGCTGGTACGAGCGCCCGTTCCCTGGCGTGCTCGTCGATCCGGACGGCGTGGTCTCGAGCGTGGGCCTGCCGTCCTGGGAGGGCTTCCAGAAGGGCCTCCGGTACCCGGATCGCGTCGTCGAGGTCGACGGCTGGCGCCTCGAGAGCACCGCGGGGCGCTACCGCGCCAGCGCCTGGGACGCCGCGGTCGAGCGGGCGGCGCGCGAGGGGCACCGCTCGGTGCACGCCCGCGTCGAGACGGCGGAGGGGCTGCGCGACGTCGAGCTCTCCCTCGTCCCCTTCGACGCGCTCGCCTGGTGGTTCTACGCTGGCGGGCTGATGGTCGTCGCGTCGCTCTACGTGGGCGCCGCGCTCATCGCCCTCAGCGCGAGCCCCCACGGCAAGCTCGCCCGCGCCTTCGCGAGCGCCGCGCTGTTCGCCGCGCTCTTCCAGTTCGCGCTGTTCGACTACCACAGCTCGCGCCACCTCGTTCCGTTCTTCCACGTCGCCTACGCGCTCGTCCCGATGAGCTTCTTCACGCTGGCGCTGCGGCTGCCGGACGACGTCCCGCTCATCGCGCGCTACCCCGTCTTCGCGCGGATCGCGCACGGGCTGGGCGGCCTGCTCGCCGCCGCCCTGCTCGCCTCGCACGCTATGGGCTGGACCACCGTCGCGCTCCGGAGCGTCTGCGCGATCCTGTTCGTGGCGTCGTTCTTCTTCTTCGCGACCACGCTGATCCTCCGCTTCGTCGCGGCGGAGGGCGATCGCCGCCGCACGCTGCGCGCGCTGCTCCTCGCGATGGCGCCGCCGCACGTGGTGATCGCCCTCGGCTTCATGCTGGCCATGCTCGGCGCCCCGGCGTCGACGCTCGCGTGGTTCGCGATCCCCGCGCTCGCCCTCACGCCCGTCTCGAGCGTCGTCGCGTTCATCCGCTACGACCTCTGGGGGAGCCGCGCGCTCCTGTCGCGCCCGCTCACGCGCGTCATCATCGCCTGCATGATGGTCGCGCTCACGGTGATCCTCTGCTCCGCGTGCGCGGGGTACGCCGGCCTCCCGCTGCTCGGCGCGATCAAGGTCGCGGCGCCGGCCGCCGTCGTCAGCGCGGCGCTCGTCGTGTTTGCGCTCGGCGCCGGCGATCGGAAGCTCTTCCCGGCGCGCGCGGAGTACAAGCCCACCGTCGAGCAGCTCAGCGAGGAGCTGACGCTCGTCGCCGATCCCGACGAGGTCGCCTTCGCGGTCGAGCGCACGGTGGCCCGCTGGCTCTCCTGCGAGTGGGTCACCTTCCGTCGCATCGCGGTCGACGCGGCCGACGGCGCGAGCGCGGGCAACGCCGGCGCCGCGCCCAGCGAGCCGGCGCCGAGGGCGGACGAGTCGAGCGGCGAGCGGGTCATCGAGGTCGAGCGCTCCGACGCGAGCGCGAGCGCGAGCGAGCTGTCGCTGACCGTCATGTTCCGAGGCCAGCTGCTCGGCGTCCTCGAGGTGGGCAAGAAGCGCGGCGGCGCCCTGTTCACGAGCGAGGATCTCGACCTGCTCCGCACGATCGGCAACCAGGCCGCGCTCGCCATGGCGCACGCCCACAGCTACGCGGAGCTGGAGCGGCGGCGGCGGGAGCAGGCCGCCGCGTGGCGCGACGAGCGCGCGGCGCTCATCGAGACGCTCGCGGCCGAGATCACCCACGAGGTGCGCTACCCGATCAACTTCTTCCGCTCCGTGTTCAAGCGCGGATCGAGCAACCAGAGCCTGGACGCCGAGGAGGTCGACATCGGCTGCGAGGAGGTCGAGCGCCTCGAGCGCCTCGTGATGGGGCTGCGCCGGGTGACGCACAGGAAGCTCGAGCGCCGCCGCCTCGCGGTCGAGGAGCTCGTCAGCCGGGCGGAGATGCTCCTGCGCGATCAGCTCGGCAAGCGGCGGATCGAGGCGCGCGTGAGCGCGGGATCGAGGCTCCGCTGCGATCCCGATCAGGCCACGCAGGTGCTCGTCAACCTCCTCTCGAACGGCCTCGACGCGGCTGGCGACAAAGGGACGATCGGGGTCATCTGGGAGACCACCGAGAGCGGCGCCGAGCTCGTCGTGTGGGACACGGGGCCCGGCATCTCGGGAGACGCGTCGCGCCTCTTCGCGCCCTGGTACACGACGAAGCCCCGTGGGACCGGGCTCGGGCTCGCCATCACGCACCGCATCGTCCGGGCCCACGGGTGGTTGATCGAGCCGGAGCGGCGCGACGGCACGACGCGGTTCGTGATCTCGATCCCCGCCGCCGATGTCTCCATGACCGCGGAGGAAGAGGTCGCGTGAAGATCCTGATCGTCGATGATCAGCGGAGCGGCCGCCGCACGCTGCGGCAGATCCTGGCCGCGCTCGACGAGGTCGAGGTGCTCGAGGCGGTCGGCCTGGACGACGCGATGGCGGTCGTGGAGCGGAGCGCGCCGGACCTCCTGCTCCTCGACGTGCGCCTGTCGGACGATCCGCGCGACCGCGGCGGCCTGGAGATCCTGCGGCGCGTGCGGGCCTCCGGGCGGAGCACGCCTGCGCTGATGGTCACGTCGGTCAGCGAGCTCTCCGAGATCCGGGAGGCCATGCGCCTCGGCGCGCAGGACTACGTGCTGAAGGACGAGCTCTGCCCGGAGATGCTCCTGCCGATCATCGAGGGGCAGCGCGAGCGGCTGCTCCTGAAGGGCGAGGTGGTGCGGCTCCGCGAGCGGGTCGACCGCACGTTCGGCACGAAGGCGCTCCTCGGCTCGTCCGCGGGGATGGAGCGCGTCCGCCGGATCATCGAGCGGGTCGCCGAGTCGAACAAGACGGTGCTCATCCGCGGCGAGACCGGCAGCGGCAAGGAGATGGTCGCCCGCGCGCTGCACGAGATGAGCTCGCGCCGCGGCGAGCCGTTCGTCGCGGTCAACTGCTCGGCGCTGCCGGGGACGCTCATCGAGTCGCTCATCTTCGGGCACGAGCGCGGCGCCTTCACCGGCGCCGAGAAGCGCATGCGCGGCCAGCTCGAGCTCGCGGGCGCGGGCACCATCCTGCTCGACGAGATCGCCGAGATGCCCGGCGAGCTCCAGGCGAAGCTCCTCCGCGTCGTCGAGGATCGCCGCTTCCGCCCCCTCGGCGCCGAGTCGGAGATCCCGCTGCGCGCCCGCGTCCTCGCCGCGACCCACGTCGACCTGGAGAAGCGCATCAGCGAGGGGCGCTTCCGGGAGGACCTCTTCTACAGGCTCAACGTCGTCACGGTGCACGTCCCGTCGCTGGCCGAGCGCGACGCCGATCTCATCGAGCTCCTGCTCGCGTTCAGCGCGGAGCTCCCGCGCAAGCTCCGCTACACCGACGACGCGATCGCGTGGCTGGTCCGGCGGTCCTGGCCCGGCAACGTGCGTGAGCTCCGGAACGTCGTCGAGCGGCTGGCGCTTCTCGCGGACGACGATCTCATCGACGTCCCCACGCTCGAGGAGCTCGCGCGCGAGCGGCCGGTCGTGGACGCCACCGCGGAGATCGACCGCCTGGCGCGCGCCCTGCTCGCGCTGCCCGAGCGGCTGGGATCGAAGCTCCGCGTGATCGAGCGCGCGGTGCTGCACCACGCGATCGAGAGCTGCGGCGGCAACAAGGCGGCCGCGGCGCGCCTCATCGGCGTCGATCGGAAGATGCTCGAGCGGCGCTGGGATCGGCACACCGGCGAGGAGCCGCCGAGCAGCCGGCGGATGTCGCTGCCGACGCCGACCGCCGCGCGCCACCTCTGCGAGGAGCCGCCGAGCAGCCGGCGGCACACGCCCGCGAACGGGACGCGGCACCTCGGCGAGGAGCTATCGGGCAACCGCAACCAGACACCCGCGAACTTGCCGCGGTACGTCGGCGAGGAAGCGCCGACCACCCGCCGCCAGGTGCTGCCGCCAGGCCACGACGACGCCTGAGCGGCGCGGCGCCACCGGCGCGCCGCGCCTTCGGGGTCGCGCGCTACTTCCTGCCGATGCCCGTGTAGATGAACCCGATGCCGCGGAGCTCGTCCGGCTCCCAGATGTTGCGCCCATCGAAGAGCGTCGGGGAGCTCAGGATGCGCTTCAGCCGGTGGAAGTCCGGGCGCCGGTACTCGTGCCACTCGGTGACGACGACCAGCGCGTCCGCGCCCTCGGCCGCGCCGTACATGCCGTCGCTCAGGAGGATGCGGCTCCCGTAGATGGCGCGCACGTTCGGCATCGCCTGCGGGTCGTGCGCCTGGACCGTCGCGCCCGCCTCGAGCAGCGCGTCGATGAGCGTGAGCGCCGGCGCCTCGCGGATGTCATCCGTCTGCGGCTTGAACGCGAGCCCCCAGACCGCGATCGTCTTCCCCTTCAGCGCGCCGTCGAAGTGGGCGCTCACCTTGCTGGCGAGCAGCCGCTTCTGCCGCGCGTTGATCCGCTCCGTCGCCCGGACGATCTCCAGATCGTGCCCGACGGAACCCGCGGTGTAGAGGATGGCCGAGAGGTCCTTGGGGAAGCACGACCCGCCGAACCCCGGGCCGGCGAACAGGAACTTCGTGCCGATGCGCGGGTCCGCCCCGACGCCCTTGCGCACGAGCTCGATGTCCGCGCCGAGCTTCTCCGCGAGCACGGCCAGGTCGTTCATGAACGAGATGCGCGACGCGAGCAGCGCGTTGGCGGCGTACTTGGTGAGCTCGGCCGAGCGCGCGTCCATGAGCTGGATGCGGTCGCTCGCCCGCACGAACGGGTTGTACAGGTGGCGCAGGATCTCGCGGGCCTTCGGGTCGTCCGAGCCGATGATCACGCGGTCGGGCTTCATGAAGTCGTTGACCGCGTCACCCTCCTTGAGGAACTCCGGGTTCGACGCGACAGCGAACGGCTGGGTGGCGTTCGCGCCGATGATCTGCCGGAGCCGGTCCGCCGTCCCGACGGGGACCGTGCTCTTCGTGGCGATCACCTTGAAATTATTCAGGTTCTTGCCGATCGTCTCGCCGACGGCCTCGACGGCGGAGAGGTCGGCGGAGCCGTCGTCCGCCTGGGGCGTCCCGACGGCGATGAAGACGATCTCTGCGTCGCGGATGGCGCCGGCGACGTCGGTGGAGAACCGGAGCCTGCCGTCGCGCGTGTTCTTCGCGATCAGCACGTCGAGGCCGGGCTCGTAGATCGGCACCTCTCCGCGCTTCAGCATCTCGATCTTGGCAGCGGACACGTCGACGCACGCCACGTCATTCCCGAAATCCGCGAACCCCGCGCCGGCGACGAGGCCGACATACCCTGTTCCCACGACGGCAAGCTGCATGGGCGGGACGCTACCACGACCCCGGCGCCGTTCGAGCCGGCAGTCGCACGGAGTGTGACCCCCGATCGATCTGTCCCGCTCCTCTCGCGTGCGAGCGCGTCGAGCGTTCGTGCTGCCCTTGCCCCGCTGAGCAAAGGGGGCTGCCGCGCGCTCTACTGCCCAGGCGCCGCGCGGCTCAGGGGTGAACGAACACGACGGTGCCGGTCAGCGAGCGCGCTGCGCCGTGCCATCCCGGCGGGACAGCCGGCTCGGTCCAGAAGAACAGGCGGCGGGCGTCCTCTGGAGACAGGTTGATGCAACCGTGGCTCTTGGGCCGGCCGAACTTGTCGTGCCAGTACGCGCCGTGCAGCGCATACCCCTCCTCGAAGTACTGCACGTAGGGCACGTCGCGCAGCTCGAACTCCTCGCCGACGGCGTCCGAGTCCATGGTGCTGGTGACGAACTTCGTGTGGATACGGAAGATCCCGCGCTTGGTCGCTGTGCTGGACTCGTGGTCCTCGAGCCCCGCCTCACCGCTCGAGATCAGCGTCGCATAGACGGGCTTCGTGCCCTCATAGGCGACGAGCACCTGCTTCGTGATGTTGACGTCGAGCCACTTCTCGCCGTTCTTGCCCCAGGCAGGCATCTTCTTGGCAGGGTCGATGCGGCCGGCGTGGCGGTCGTCGACCCAGTCGCCGTCCTTCGTCTCGTAGTGCAGCTTGCCGCCGAAGAACTGCTGCTTGCCGGTGAGGGGCACGGCGGAGCGCCACTCGAGCTCTCCGCCCTCGACGAGCTTCTTGCCCACGACGCGCCATCGCTTGCCGCCGGCGCGGCGCACGAGCGCGAACGGGAAGTCGATCTCCTTGCCGATCTCGACGCCGTGGAACTCGGAGCCGCGGATGGGGCGGAACCTGTCGGCCGGGACGACGCGCAGATCGGTGGTGACGTTGTAGCGCCGGCCCTCGTGGAGGAACGACTCGAGGAAGGCCATCCCGTTGCGCCGCGAGACCTCGTCGATCTTCACGGCGTCGTCGGCCTTGATGCGGCCGGAGAGGTTGGGGGCGCGCCGGCCGTCGCGCAAGAACCAGGGGATCTCGCGATCGGTGATGCGCTGCGCGAGCGCGTCGAGCGCGGCCGGGGCGGGCTCGGCGCTCCATTTGAGCCAGACGTCGAGGCCGTAGGTCGCGCCGCTCTCCTCGTCCTTGGCCCAGCGATCGAGGTGCTTCTTGAGGTTGGGCTCGAAGCGCGCGAGATCGTCCTCGGTCGGGATGCGCGCGTAGGCGGGGCCGCCGCGCGTGACGGTCCCGTACATGTACGGGAGTTTGTGGGTGACGTCGGGGCGGCGGGCCGTGGCGCGGACGATCTCGTCGTTGAGGTCGAGCGTCGCATCGGGGCCGACGCACACGTAGCCGAACGGCTTGATCTTGCGGAAGCCCCCGGGGCAGCCGGACGTGCCGGCGGGCTCGGGATCCATCTCCACGACCGCGCCGGCGCGCAGGAAGCCGACGGGCTTCGCGTCGGCGCTGGGCCGCGCATGGACGCGGGTGAGCATCGAGGTGCTGGCGAGCCGCGGGCGGCCCTCGGGGATCGGCGTCGGCGGGGTGGCGACGCCGCCGAGCGAGACGAGGGGCGGGCTCGCGGGCAGGCCGGGCGGCGGCTCATCCTCGGCCGGGGCGGGGGAGGCGAGGGCCGCGGGGGAGGCGAGGGCGGCGGAGGCGCCCTGGGCCTTCTGGCTTCCGGCGGCGCCGGGGAGCTCGATGGGCGCGTCGGCGGCGCTCCCGGAGCGGCCGCAGGCCGAGAGGGACGCGGCGAGCGTGAGGAGCGCGAGCGCATGGCGGCTCGCCGCGAGCGTGGCTGCGGCGCGCGTTCGAGGCGGCGTGTCCATGGCGCGCCGACCCTAGTGCACAGGAGGGGGAGGAGGGCCAGTTTTCGGCGATCGGATGGAGGTGGGCTCTCGGCGCCTCACATCGGATCAGGCGTCGAGAGCCGCCCTCGCTGCGCCTCCACGGCGGGATCGGCGGCCGCGTCGTCGCGCACGATCAGGGTGAACGGATACCGCTCTTCACCTCTCGCGTCGGGATCGTAGGCCCCGGTGGGCAGCGCGGTCACCACGAGCGTTCGTTTCCCGTCCGCTGCGAGCTTCAGCTCCGCGGCGCCGGATGAGACGTCCAGGAGCTCGCCGTCCGAGTCGGGCGTCAGGCCGGGGACGGCCTGGACGACGAAGCGGCGCCTCGCGTCGTCGGGCGCCTCGAGCGACACCCGGAGCGAGCGTGGCGTGTCCGCGCCCGCCGAGAGCTCGATATAGCTGGTGCCGAGCAGCATCGGCGCGCGCTCGCGGATGTCGATCCTGCCCGGCCTGGCCTCGACCTGGGCCGCCAGCGAGAGCTTGGCCGCCGCGAGGTTCTGAAGGCCGCCCGCGAAGTGCCGGAAATGGCGGTCGTCGATGTGATCACCGGTGTACCAGCGCCAGCGCGCGAGCTCGGGGACGGCCTCGACATAGCTCATGCCCGCCGCCTCTCGGAGCATCGCATCGAGCGCATCGACAAAGTCAGGCTCGTTGGGCTGCGCGCCGTCGCCTGCGGCGGGGGCGTCGCGCGACCCGAGCCACATGCGTGAGACGAACCTCGGATCGCCGTCGAAGAACCGATCTTTGAGGTAGAGAAGCACCATGGAGGCGCCGTACATGGACCATGTCTCGTAATGGTCGTTGTGGTCGATCGCCCAGTCCGGGTGCCTCTGGAAATCGGCCAGGCCCTCGCCCGTATAGCGATCTGCGCGGACCTGGTCGAGGAACGTCGCCGACATCTCGAAGACGACGGGGCTCTCGCTCCAGTCGTCGGCGGCCTGCGAGGCGTGCGCCATCTCATGCACCACGGTCTCCTCGAGAGCGGAGCCGCCGTAAGGCCCCCACGGATCGACGATCATGTAGGGGTGCCGGTCGTCCCATGAGGTCGACGGCTCGCCTCCAAGGACGTCGACGAGGCAGCTGCGGTGGCCTCTCCACACGAACACATCGAGCGCGTCGTCCGGCCCGCACTCTCCACCATCGCCGAGGGGCGGGCGCATGCCGATCTGGTGCACATGATAGTCCCAGCCCTCCTCGACGAACGCGAGGACCTGGCGCGCTGTGTCGCGCTCTTCCGCCTTGTAATGGTGGACGAGCACGGGGAGCGTCGAGGATCGAAGGGAGAAAGGAAACATCTCCTCGAAGTCGGCTCGCCCACAGATGCTCTCGCCTTCCGGCAAAGGGTGCTTGTACTCCGAAGGTGTGGCCGGGGTCGTGTCATCGCGCTCTGTGCCGCAGCCGACAGGACCGAGGCCGAGGGTGAAGCAAGCCAGCCAGGGAAGGGATCTCCGCATCGAAGGCGCTTTAATCGAGCCTCCGGGGAGCTTGCAAGGAGCGGCTGCCAGCAGAGCCGCGCGGCGCGAGCGGTGGAGCAGCACCCGGCTGCGTGCGCGCCAAAGGTGCTGCCGTCTAACCGGGGCTGAAGTACTAGGCAGACTGGTCGAGTTCTCGCAGCATCTCGCGGAGCGCCTGGGCCTCGGCACGCTCCAGGATCACGGGCGCCGAGAGGGGCGTGGGCGCGTGGTCGCGAAACTCCACGGGCTGGAAGGCGGCAAGCGCACCGGACGCGGTGTAGGCGAGATCCAGGCGCACCGCGGAGGTGTCCGGGTCGCCCTCCTCGTCCAGGGCGAAGGGGAGCTTCGCGATGGCGGCGAAGTCCCGCCTCTCCAGGGCGGCGGTGAGCGCTCCGATCGGGCAGGTGAAGTAGCGGAAGCCTTCTTCCACCTTCTCACCCGTGGACGTGTACACGAACTCGCTCAGGATCAGCCATTTGCGACGGGTGGTGAAGCGAGGATCGGCGCGCAGGAAGTCGGACAGATCTTGGATCTCCATCGCGCGTTCATACCGCAAACGGGCCCAGGATCTCCATCAGTCCGTCGAGGCAGATCACGCTGCTCGGTCATCGTACACATGAACGCAGGGTAGGTTGTCTCGACGCATTCGCCCTATGACATGGCCCTGCGGCGTGGGGCGATGAGGGGCTACGACCGTCCGAACCTGAGCAGCAGCCCGAGCCAGCCCTTTGCCAGGTAGAGGAGGTTGATCAGCACATACATCCAGAAGAACACGTCGAGCCGGTCCGCGAGCGCGAACGCCCAGATGTGGCTCGGGTAGTGGTTCAGGAAGCGCAGGAACGTCATCACGAGCGCCGCCGCCCGGGCGGCGGGCGACCGGGGCCGCTCCTCCGTGGCGGTCTCGTAATAGGCGGAGACCGACGTCTCCTTGCCGCTGATCTCCGGGCGGCGGACGAAGTTCGTCAGCGAGATCGCCGAGGCGATCACCGCGACCCCGACGACGCCGGCGACCAGGAAGCGCGGGTCTCCCCCGGGCCAGCGGCCGCCGTCGAGCCCGAGGCCGCCGGCGCTGAAGAGGCGCATCGAGAGGGCGCCCGAGAGGAGCACCGCCTTGAGCTCGTCCGTGAAGAAGTCGAAGAGGTGGCCCTCCTTCGACGCGAGCTGCTTGTGGCGCGCCAGCATCCCGTCGGCGCAGTCGAGCAGGTAGCTCAGCTCGAGCACGGCGATGGCGACGACGCCCCCCGCCGCCGTGGGCAGCGCGACGAGCAGCGCCGCTGCGACAACGAACACGGCGAGGTTGAGCAACGTCACCTGGTTCGGCGTGATCGAGGTCCGCGCGAGCAGCGCGACCACTCCGCCGGCGAGCGGCCGCATCAGGTACGTGTTGAAGAGCTGATCGTGCTTCTTCCGCGTGGCCAGGTAGATCTGCTTCGCTTCGCCGAGCATGGCCGGCGCATCCTAGCCGAGCGGCTCTCGTCTTGCTCGGGCGGCGGCACCTTCGCCCCGCCGCCCGGTCAGCGCCGCACCGGGCGCGAGGCGGGCGCGCCCGCGTCCAGCGGCTCGTCGCTCCAGTCGACGGCGATCGAGTCTTCCTTCGCGGCCTCGGGGCGCACCCACTCTTTGGTGATGGAGCCGCCGCTCACGGGCGGCTCGTCGCTCCAGTCGACGGCGATGACATCGAGGGACGTCGAGACGCTCGCGTGGTGCACCGGGATCGTGGCGGGCCCGCTCTCGTCCGCGGCGCCTCGGGGCGACGGCTGCTCTCGCAGCGTGATCGCGTCCGGAGCGAGCGCGTGCGCGAACCGCGACGCGCACGGCGGCGGCTCGCTGCGCAGGAGGGCGCGCACGTCCTCCAGCATCTGGCGCGCGTCCGGGTAGCGCTGATCGCGGTCGAAGGCGAGCGCGCGATCGACGACGAGGCACACGTCGCGCGGCGCGTGCGGCGCGCGCTGCGCGAGCGGCGGCGCCGGCTCCCTGCCCATCTTCAGCAGGAGGTCGAAGTCGGTGCTCGCCTCGTGGACGTGGCGGCCGGCGATCAGCCGGAACATGGTGGCGCCGACCGCGAACAGATCGGCGCGGGCGTCGATGTCGCGGCCCTTCGCCTGCTCCGGCGGCATGTACGGCGTCGTGCCGAGGACCAGGCCCATCCGCGTGAGCTCCCCCTGGAGGCTGGAGTCCTGGCGGATCCGCGCGAGCCCGAAATCGAGGACCTTGATGCGCGGGCCGCCGCCGTGGGCGGGCGTGTCCCCTGCGCCGTCGCCGACGACGTACAGGTTGGGCGGCTTGATGTCGCGGTGGATGATCCCCTGCGCGTGCGCCGCGGCGAGCGTGTCGAGCACCTGCGCGCTGAAGCGGAGCACCTCGGCCAGCGGGAGGCCGCCGAGGCGGCGCTCGCGCTCGGCGAGCGACTCGCCCTCGAGGAGCTCCATCACCAGGAACGGCGCCCCGTCCTCGGCGACGTCGATGTCGCGGATCTCGACGGCGCCCGGGTGGCGGAAGCGGTTCGCGGCCTGGGCCTCGCGCTCGAACCGGTCGCAGATCTCCTTCGACTTTGCGGCCTGCGGGTGCAGGATCTTGAGCGCGTCCCGGCGGCCGATCCGGTGGACGCCGACGTAGACGGCGGCCATGCCGCCGGCGCCGAGCAGCCGCTCCAGCGTCCACTTGTTGCGGATCGTGGTCCCCACGCGTTGTGAGGCGGTTTCGCTGCTCATGGGGTCCTTGCGTTCATGGAAGCGGCGCGGCCGCACGCGGTCAAGCGTATGCTCCGCGCGGTCGCGAGGAGAGCGATGACGAAACCGGGCAAGCAGAGCGGGCGGCAGTACACAGAGGCCGAGGTGCGGGCCATCCTGGAGCGCGCCCTCCGGGAGGCGCAGACGCCCGACGTGAGCCATGACGAGCTGGTCGCGGCGGCCGCGGAGATCGGCATCTCCCGGGGCGCGATCGAGGCCGCGTCGCGCGACATCGAGCATGTCCGGGGCGAGGAGGAGGCGCGCGCGACCCTCCTCGCGCGCCGGCGCAAGGGATTCCGGACGCACCTGTTCTCGTACCTCCTCGTGAACGCGTTCCTCTTCGCGGTGAACGCGCTCACGGACGGGCCGTGGTGGTTCTTCTGGCCGCTGCTCGGGTGCGGCCTGGGGCTCGCCTTCCATGCGCTCGGCGCGCTCTCCAGCGACGTGTCCCCGCGGCAGATCCGCCGGGAGATCGAGCGCAGCGCCGCGCAGGCGCGGAAAGAGCAGCACCGGCGGCTGATGGAGCAGCGCAGGGCCGAGAGCCTCGAGCGCAAGCAGCGCCTCGAGCAGAGCGCGGAGGATTTCGGGCACGCCGTCGAGGAGGGCGTCGCGACGGTGCTCTCGCGGATCGCTCAGGAGATCCGCGGGAGCGCGCCGCCGCCGCCGCCGGCGCCGGTCGAAGACGCGCCGCGGAGGCGGCGGGTCGCGCCGCTCGACGCGGAAGAGGCGGAGTTCGAGGAGCTCGGCGAGGAAGAGGCGGATCGCGCGGCCCGGCGAGGCCGCGGCGGGCGCTGACGGCGCCGCACAGCACGTGTGGCGGTAGCCTTTGTGGCGCAGTGCCTCGTTGGGCCGGCCTGCCATGGAGTGGGGCGTGGAGGCCGCCGTTCTCCGCCATGGCGCCGCCACCCCTGCGCCGGCCCTCTCCTCGCGTTCTCCCGTCGTTTCGTGTTGGCGTGGGGTGTGCTCGTGGGCGAGCGTCATGCCGACGCTCGAGCACAACGCCCTCGTCGAGATGTTCCGTGAGCGCCCGGAGCTCGCGCCTCACTTGCTCGCGACGCTCTTCCACGTCGAGGTGCCGCCGCACGCGTCGGTCGCGGTTGTCGAGTCGTCGCTCGACCAGCTTATCCCGGTGGAGTTCCGGGCTGACCTGGTGCTCGAGCTCCGAGACGCGAATGGCAAACTCGCGCTGGCGATTGTCCTCGAGGTCCAGCGCGACGTGGATCCGGACAAGAAGTTCTCGTGGCCGACGTACGTCACGGTCGTGCGCGCCAAGAAGCGCTGCGGCACGGTCGTCCTCGTGATCGCGCCGGATGCCGGTGTGGCTGCCTGGGCGGCGGAGAACATCGACCTCGGTCTGGGCCTCGGCCATGTCGAGCCGCTGGTGCTCGGCCCGGCCGTCGTACCCGAGATCACCGACCCAGCCGACGCGGAGAAGGACACCGAGCTGGCCGTGCTCTCGGCGGTGGCGCACGGCAACGGGCCGAACGGGCTGACCGTGCTCAAGGCCGCGCTCCTTGCGCTTGGCCGGCTCGACCAGGAGCACGCCATGGTCTACTTTCAGGTCATCTGGAGCGGGTTGCGTGAGCCCATGCGGCGGGCTCTGGAGGCGTTGGTCATGGAACGGCAGATCGAAGACGAGGTGAGGTTTCCGTTCGTGCGGGAGCTCATGGATCGCAGCGAGCTCAAGGGCCTACGGGAGGGCAAGCTCGAGGGCATACGTGAGGGCAAGAGGGACACGCTGCTTCGGCTTCTTGCGCGTGCAGGGATCGTGCTCACCGAGAGCGAGCGCGCGCGCATCCAGGCATGCACGGACATCGCGACCCTCGATCGCTGGAGCGATAACGTCCTTGGGGCGAAGACCGCCACCGACGTGCTCTCGTGATGGCCGACGGATGCGGCCCAACAAGGCGATGAATCAAAGGGGCTTTGCCCGCTGACATCCTCTCGAGCACCTGGGTCGCGACGGGATCCACCTGGCCCTGTGTGGTGGCCACGGCCTTGTCCATAGAGCGTGTTGTACCTGCCGGCATGGACCTGGGGCGGAAGCAGCGCCAGGTTGAGCCTTGGCGACTCCGGGATGGAGTACAGATAGCTCACGCCGAGCTCCGGGAGCGTGCCCTGCTGCTCGAAGTACTCGTCATAACGACGGTAGTAGTAGTCGACCACGAACTGCATCAGCGACTCATCGGCTGCGAGGTACACGGCCTCGGTGCGCTGGGGCTGAATATCGGGGAGCTTCACTTCGGCCGTGGTGGGGGTAGACATCGCGGTTCTCCTCTCGGGGTTGGAGAGAGGCCTTCCGTGCGTCTCGCTCCGGCAGCATGAGCGGTCTCGGGGGCGTCTCACCCCGCCTGCTGCGCGCTTCACTCCTTCATCCGAAGGGCCAGAGAAGAACCCGACAGGGGTCGGTCGATTTTTTCTGCAGGAGCTCGCCCAGCTCGCCGCAGATCTCACGCGCCTACGCCCGGCGCCGCCGGTTGAGCACGTGCGGCCGGGCGCGCTGTCCCTGCTGCGACGCGGCCCGCCGCCCCCGTCGACGGCCCGCTGGTGATGCGGCCCACCCGCGCGCGACCGAGGATTCGCCGCTGCTGGATCCGTCATCGCCGAACTTGGCGTGGCCCTGGACGAGCTTCACGCGGCCGTCACCGAGCTTCGTGCGTCCTACCGCTCCTTCTCTCCTTTCCGCTAGGATTTCCTCATGTTTGACGCCGCCGCCTTTGCCTTGGTCGCGACGCTCGTGACCCGCCTGAGGGCGGCGACCTCCTTCGAGGACGCCGCGACCACCGCGCTCAAGGCCATGCTCGATTGCGCATCGCCGGCGCTCGCCGGGAACCCCGCTGTGAAGAGCCCCCGCCTTCTCCGCGCGACGGTCCATCTCCGGCCCGATGACGGCTACCAGCGCCTCTTCGGTGTCGAGCATCCGACGGGCGCGGCGCTCGAGAGCACGGGGTACGTCACGTCCGCGAATGTCTGGCGCTGGGTCAACCAGCATCGCTGTGCGGTCTCCATCGGCGTGCAGCTCGGCGTTCTCAGCACCTATCTACCGGAGGGCGCCACCGAGCGCCCGGAGGACGCCACCCTGCACGACGAGCCGCCGGAGACGGAGGGCGTGATCGGGTTGGCGACCCGCAACCAGATGCTCGGCCGCGATGTCACGCATGTGCACGTCGTCCCGCTGTGCGCTCCCGGCGGCAGCGTGAGCGGCATGATCACGCTCGAGGCCAGGTGCAAGGGCGCGATCGAGCGAGCGGCGGTCTGGGAGGGTTGCCGTGAGATGCTCGATCTCCTGGCCAGCATCGCGGCGCCGCACCTCGGCGCCCTGCCGCCGCGCGCCGCCCCGAAGGTCGCCACGGACGAGCTCCTGCCCGTCATCGGACGCGCCACCGCGGGCCTGATCGACCTCGTGCGGGTCTTCGCCGCGCAGGAAGAGACCGTGCTCATCAGCGGCCCCACGGGCGCCGGAAAATCGCGGCTCGCGCGCTGGTGCCACGAGCAATCACCGCGCAAAGGGAGCTGCTTCGAGACGCTCGACCTGCTGAGCGTGCCAGAGGACCTGCAAATGGCCGAGCTCTTCGGATGGAAGCGGGGCGCTTTCACCGGCGCGATGAAAGACTCCGCCGGAACGATCGCGCGCGCCGCAAACGGAACGCTCTTCATCGATGAGATCGACAAACTCTCGCTCAAGGCCCAGGCGGGCCTCCTGCGCGTGCTCGAGGAGCGGCGCTATCGGCCGCTCGGCGACGAAGGAGGCGCACGCCGGGCGGACGTGCGGTTCATCATCGGGACCAACGCCAACCTGCGCGCGTGCGTGCGCGCAGGGAAATTCCGCGAGGATCTGTATTACCGCATCAATGTGCTGCCCGTGCGGCTGCCCGCGCTATCAGAGCGCCTGGACGAGCTCCCCCTGTGGGCGGAGTACATGCTCGCGCGCAGGCATGGAGAGTCGGGGGGCCACGGCGCGGCGCGGATCGAGCCTGAGGGCTTGGAGCTCCTGTCGAGGACTCCATGGCCCGGCAACCTGCGCCAGCTCGACAACATCGTGCGCCGGGGCTACGCGCTCGCCCTCTCGGAACGCCGGGGCGGGGGCGGAGATCTCGTGCTCGCGCGGCGCCATCTCGAGCGCGCGCTCGACTACGACGCCGCCGCGGAGGACGCCGCGCTCATCGACCTGCTCTGGCGCGCCGCGAAGGCATTTGTCGCGGAGGCAGAGCGCCGCGAGGGCGGCGAGAGCGCGCCGCTCACGCTCGAGATGAGCGAGGCCATCCGGGGTCTCGTGCTCGCCGCCGCGGTCGCGCGCCGCGGCGGCCGGGACGCGGCGTTCTCGCTGCTCGGGCAGCATCCGCTGGTGAAGAGCCGCAACCATCATCGGGCCTACAGGCGCGAGATCGAGCGCGTGCGTGAGCTCGTCAGCCTCGTCGGCGGCACGGTCGACGAGGGCCTCGCCGCGTTGCTCGACGCGCCGGAGGAGCCGGCGTGACGCGCCCGGGAGACGTCATCGACGGCCGCTTCACGATCGAGCGCCACGTCGGCGCCGGCGGCATGGGACAGGTCTTCCTCGCGCGCGACGGTCAGTCCGGCGAGCCCGTCGCGATCAAGGTGCTGATCGGCTCGGACCTCGCGGACAGCGCGCGCTTCGAGCACGAGGCGCGGGCGCTCGCGGCCCTTCAGGTTCCCGGCATCGTCCGGTACCTCGCGCACGGCGCGACAGGCGCGGGCAGACCTTACCTCGCCATGCAATGGCTCGCCGGAGAGACCCTCGCAAAGCGGCTGGAACAGCGGCCGCTGACGGTCTCCGAGGCCGTGGATCTGCTCGCGCGAGCCGCGGCGACGCTCGGCGCGATCCACCGGCTCGGGGTCGTCCATCGGGACCTCAAGCCGAGCAACATGATGCTCCTGGACGGCGCGATCGAGCGCGTCACGCTGCTCGATTTCGGCATCGCGCGGGTCTCCGGGCTACGGCGGGAGCTCACGCAGCCGGGGGTCATCCTGGGCACGCCCGGCTACATGGCGCCCGAGCAGGTGCGCGCCGAGGAGCACATCGACGCGCGGGCCGACGTCTTTGCGCTCGGGTGCGTGGCCTTCGAGTGCATCGCCGGCAGGCCGGCCTTCCTCGCGAACGACCCGCTCGCGCTGCTCATGAAGGTCGTCCTGGAGGACCCTCCGCCGCTCGGCGAGCTCTGCGCGTCCGTGCCTGCGTGGCTGGAGGAGCTCGTCGCGGCGATGCTCGCCAAGGAGCCGGACCGCCGGCCCGCGGACGCCAAGGTCGTGGCCGAGTGGATCCGGGGCGCGGCGGGAGGAGCGCTCGCTTCGGGCGCGGCGCGCTCCTGGCCGCCGCCCGCGGACCCGCGGATCACGACCGGCGAGCGAAGGCTCCTTTGCCTCGTCCTCGCGGACGACGCGCCGGCGACTTCCGGGCCGGAGGGCGTGGGGGCCGGCCACCACCACGCGCTGCGCGAGATCGCGGAGGGCCACGGGGGAAGGCTCGATCGCCTGCAGGATCGATGGTTCCTCGCCTCGTTTTCGGGCGCTGTCGCGCCGACGGACCTGGCCGCGCGCGCGGCGCATTGCGCGCTCGCGATGGCGAAGGTGATCGGCGATGCCCCCATGGCCGTCGTTCTCGGTCGATCCGAGGCCGACGCGCTCCTGCACACGGGCGAGCTGATCGAGCGGGCCGTCAGGCTTCTTTCGGACAGCCGCGAGCGCGGGGCGGCGGGGGAGATCCTCGTCGACGACGTGGTCGCGCCCTTTCTACAGTCGCGGTTCCAGCTCTCGCCCGAGGCGGCGGGGCGCGCGCTCCGCGACGTCAAGCGGAGCGACAGGCCAGCCGCCGGCGTTCACGGGAAGGCGACCGAGTTCGTGGGGCGGGATCGGGAGCTCTCCACGCTTCTCGCCGAGCTCCAGCGCTGCGTCGAGGACCGGGCGCCGACGGCGGTGCTCGTGACGGGCGCCCCGGGGATGGGCAAGTCGCGCCTGCGGCACGAGCTGTTGCGCAGGGCGCGGAGCGCCGAGGCGCCTCCGGCGATCTGGGTCGGGCTGGCCGACCCGATGAGCGCCGGCTCGGCCTTCGCGTTGCTTTCGCGCGCGCTCCGGAGCGGCTTCGGCATCGTCGAGGGCGAGCCGCTCGCCCGGCGCCGCGAGAAGGTGCTCGCGCGCGTCTCGCGTCACGCGGGCCTGGACGCGCCGAGGGTCGCCGCCTTTCTCGGCGAGATCGTCGGCGCTCCGTTCCCCGACGAAGACGACGTCCAGCTCCGCGCCGCGCGGCGCAGCCCGATGCTGATGGCCGATCAGCTCCGGGTCGCCCTGGTGACGTACCTGCGCGCCGAATGCGCGGTGCAGCCGGTCGTCCTCGTGCTCGAGGATCTGCACTGGGGAGATCTGCCGACGGTGACGTTGATCGAGGCGGCGCTGCATCGCATCGGCGACCAGCCGCTCCTGGTGCTCGCGCTCGCGCGCCCGGAGGTGCACGATCTTTTTCCGAGGCTCTGGGATGGCTATTTGCGGCAAGAGCTCCGCCTCATGCCGCTCGCCCGGCGGGCCAGCGAGCGCCTCGTGCGGCAGACGCTGGGGAGCGGGGCGAACGACGGCTTGGTGGCCCGGCTGGTCGAGCGCGCCGAGGGCAATGCGTTCTTCCTCGAGGAGCTCATCCGGGCGGCGATGGAGGACGCGGGCGCGGCGCTGCCGGAGACGGTGCTCGTGATGGTGCAGGCGCGGATCGAGGCGCTGCATCCGAGCGCACGGCAGCTCCTGCGCGCGGCCAGCATCTTCGGGCAGGCGTTCCGGCAAGGCGGCGTCGAGGCGCTGGTCGGCGCGGCGGCGGTGGCCGTGCGGCTCGACGATCTAGAGCAGCGCGAGCTCCTCGTGCGGCGCGCGGGCGACCGGCGCGAGGAGGACGTGGAGTATCGGTTCCGGCATGCGCTGCTGCAGGAGGCGGCGTATCGCATGCTGACGGACCAGGATCGGCGGACGGGGCACGCGCTCGCCGGCGACTGGCTGGAGCGGACGGGGGACGTGGACCCGATGGTGCTCGCGGGGCATTTCGAGCGCGGCGCGGCGCCGCCGCGGGCGGCGGCGGCTTATTTGCGAGCCGCGCAGCAGTCGCTGCGCGGGCATGACCTTGTCGCGGCGATCGAGCGGGCAGATCGGGGGATCGCGTGCGCACCGTCCGAGGAGGTGGTGGGCGCGCTGCGGCTGGCGCAGGCCGAGGCGCATGTGTGGCGGGGAGAGCTCGCGCTCGCGGAGGAGCGGGGGACGGAGGCGGCGAGGCGGGTCGAGGCGGGGAGCGCGAGCTGGTTCCTCGCGGTGACGCACGTCATGAATTCATGCGAGAAGCTCGGCAAAGGGGACGACTGTGTGCGCTGGAGCGCCGTCGCGCTGCAGGCGGCGATGGGCGCCGGGGCGTTCGGCGCCAGGACCGCGTGCCTCAGCCAGTGCGCTGGCTCGATGGTCTTTCGAGGCGAGTATGCGACCGCCGACGCCTTGCTCGGGGCCACCGAGGAGGGGCTGCGCGGCGCGGCTGCGCCGGATCCGGACGCGCTCGCGCTGTACCATCAAGCGCGCGCGCTGCGGTCGGCATTCGCGGGCGATCCGGAGGCCTCATTGCGGAATTTCGGCGACGTCCTCGCGGCGTTCGAGCAGATCGGCGACCGGCGGAACGCTTGCACCGCGCGCATGAACCTCGCCCATTTCCATGCAGAGCTCGGGGACTTCGCCGGAGCGGAGGCGCTCCTGCGCACGGCGCTCGCGGCGTCGGAGCTGATGGAGCTCCACGAGGTCAAGGCGATCATCCAGAACAACCTCGGCTATGCGCTCGCCCAGGCAGGCAAGCTCGTGGAGGCCGAGGCTGCCGAGCGAGCCTCGCTGGAAGCCACGCGCCGCATGGGGATGACCCGCGTCATGGGCAACACGCTCTCCTATCTCGCCGAGATCGCTGTGCTCGCCGGCGATGTCGAGGCGGCCGAGCGCCACGCGCGCGCTGCGGTGGACGTCCTCGAGGTGGCGCCGCCGCTGCGCGCCGCGGCGGTGGCGCGGCTGGCGCAGGCGCTGCTCGGGTTGGGGCGGCCGGACGAGGCGCTGGAGCGGGCGCGTGAAGCGCAAGCTGCCCTCGATTCGCTCGGCGGTGTGGAGGAGGGGGAGTCGTTGATTCGGCTGGTTTACGCGGAGGCGCTCGCCGCGGCGGGGCGTCGGGACGAGGCGGACGAGGCGATCGCGACGGCGGCGGACGCGCTCATGGCCCGCGCGGCCAGGTTCCAGGATCCGCGGTGGCGGGACAGCTTCCTCGAGCGGGTCCCCGAGCATGCGCGGACGCGGGCGCTCGCGCGACAGCGGCTCGGGCCGGGCTGAGGGGAGAGCGAGCGTGCGTTGCTGGTTACTGGATATCTAGCAACTTCAGGGGCCTCGTCGGGTCCATGCTCACCCGGCGTCCGAGCTGCTGATAGGTGTTGTCGCCGAACGTCAGGATGCTCCCGTCTGTCGTGACGATCACGGAATTGGCCGAAGACGCATAGACCCTCGCTGCTCCGACGGAGGACAGCACCAGCTGAGGCGCGTAACGATCCTTGAATGTGCCGTCGCCAAGCTGCCCGGCATGATTTCGGCCCCAGGCCCACACTGTATCATCTGATCTGATTGCCAATACGTGATTCTCTCCCACGGCGAGATCGACGAACGGCAACCTATTTTCATTTTCGATGCGGGAGATGGGATATGGGTACTCACAATAATAGCAATCATCGTCATCGGAACGGCGCCCGCGGCCGAGTTGTCCAAAAGAATTATCCCCCCAAGTCCAGATTTGTCCATCCGTCGTGAGCGCGGCGGCGAAGTGTTTGCCTGCGCCAAATTGAACAACCTGCATGTCATACTCAATACGGACTCGTTCCGGCTGATCTCGATCTATGCGAGTGCCATCGCCGAGCATGCCATGATCATTTTTGCCCCATGCCTTTAGATTCCCCAAATCGTCGAGCGCCAGCCCAAACCCACTGCCAGCATCGATGGAGACGGTACCGTCAAGTGAGCTGATTGCCATGCTCCCATGTTCTATGTCTTCATGTGGGTATGATAGATCCCATGTAAGCACGCGATTGGAATCCGTTAGAGCTATCCTGAGAGAATCGGATTGTTTAATCTCGAGGATCTTGTATGAATTAGTGTCTAATCGTGTTGGTGCGGGTGAGTGTATCAATTCTTGATTGTTGTATGCCTCGAAATTTTCATTGAATTCGTTGTTCGATCCCAAAAGCCAAGCAGATCCATCGTTCTTGATAGCAAACGCAGATGAATTGTTGACGTAGATGCTTCTGACGCCGCTTATTCCAGGTACCCGCTTGGGCTCGGGTCGGCTAGTGTGCTGGGCGTCATCTTCAATTTGTTCAACGCCATTTTGTCCCCACGATTCGATCGTTCCGTCTTTCATTAGCGCGACGGCTTGGTTGCCTATTCCTACTCTCTGAGAGCTGAAGGGCCCCCTCACGCGAGCGGGGAGGAAGCGACCCTGTTGGGAGAGGCCGATGCCAAGCTGCCCATACCAATTTTCGCCCCACGTGCGGATATCACCCGTCGACAGGAGCGCCGCCGAGCTAGGTCCGCCGCAAGCGACGGCGATAGCGCGGGAGATGCCGCTGACCGGCGCCGGCGAGTTGTTGTAAGAGCCCCTCGAGAAATCATAGCCGAACGACCAGACCGTGCCGTCTGCCTTCAATGCCAGGGAGTGGTGGATGCCCCCGGCGACACGGAGCACCTGGTTGAGCCCCCAGACCTGCTGCGGCCTGGTGGGCTGGTCATTCCCACCGAGCTGACCATACGAATTACTGCCCCAGCCCCAGACCGTCCCGTCCCGGCGCACCGCCAGCGAGTGATAGGCACCGGCCGCAATGGCTGTAACATCATCTAGCCTGATTTTTACCGGAACCTGTCTATCCATCGTCGTGAGATCGCCGAGCTGACCCTCCAGATTTCTGCCCCAGGCCCAGACCGTCCCGTCGTTCCTGAGTGCGAGCGAATGCTCATAGCCGGCTGCAATGGCTACGACGCGGTCGAGAGTTGAGACCACGGTTGGGGTCTCGTTGAAGAACGCCGCGTCATTGCCGAGTTGGCGATGCAGATTATCGCCGAAGGCCAGCACCTTGCCGTCGCCCCTGAGCGCGAGCGAATGCGAATCGCCGGCCGCAATGGCCACGATGCCATCGAGCCCAGGAATCGGCGAGGGCCACAAACGCACTGAGTAAAAACCCTGGTAGCCGATCCGGCCAAACGAAGTGTCGCCCCAGCCCCATACGACACCCGCGCCGTCCAGCGCAAGTCTATGGAAGCTGCCGGCAGCCGTACCGACGACGGCACGGGAGAAGGGGACCTCGATGGGAAGCGGGCTCCATGGGCTATTTGCACCGTTGGGACCAAGCGTAGACGGGTAGTTAGAACCCCAAGCCCAAAGCGTGCCGTCCGTCCGGGTCGCCACCATCCCAGACCACGTGACCGCGAGGGCTTGCTGTTCGTTCAAGGGGAGCGGTCCCACGATCAATCGCATCGAGTCGGTCCCCTGATCTCCGTCGGTGCCCGGCGCAACCTGGCCCTCGAGGGTGGGGGTCCCCTCGAAGGTGCCGAAGGCCCACAGCCGGCCGCTGTGATCGAATGTGAACGCATCGAGCGCATCGTCGTCGCCTGGGCCGCCATACGATCGCACCCAGCGCAGCGCGCCCGTGGTGAGGTCATATGCGGCGATGAACGCGTCTCGATTCGCGTTCACGCCGAGCCGTCTGTCGGGGAGCGGAGAGGGAATCGTGCCTGCGAAATCGATCGGACCCCTGAACTCCCCGGCGACGACCACGACCTGGCCATGCACCTCGGCGGAGGTGATCTTGACCTCGTGCTCCGGGTCCGTCGATTCCAATCGGTTGACCCATGCCCAGGAGGGCCGATTATAATACGGCCAGTCGGGCGTGCCAGGCGCCACCCGCCCGATGAAGGATCGCGTCTTTGTCCCATCGGTGCCGGCGACGATGCCCACCGGCAGGGTAGCCACGCGTATCGGGTCGGCGATCCCCGGAACGCCGGTTGTCGTGAAAATAGTTTGCACGTCGTCCAGAACGGTGGTTGTGTCCGGATCGCGGACGTCCGGCGTGGTGAAATCCAGGAGCGTGGTGGGGTCCAGGAGTCGTCTCTCGTTGTTGATCGCGACCGCGACATACCCGTTCTCATGGTTTGCATCCACGCCGGTGATTTTGTCGCCGTCCGCCGCTGCCCACCGTCTCGCAGCCAGGTACCTGCCGCCCGCCTGGGCCTTGATCACGAAGATGTCCTTGCTCGACTCCTGGTTCGGATTGAGGTAGTCGAGCCCGGCGATCGTGGGTGCATCGGTGAACCCGGCGTAGATGACGGTGTCCGTGTCGAAGGCGTCCGCCGCGACCACCTTCACATAATGGCCGGCCGTCCTATGATTCGTGAACCATATGCTCGGCGGACAGTCCTCCGGGAAGCATCTGCTGCTGTCGAAGATGCGGGTCTCCTCGAGGGTGCCGAAGGCCCACAGCCGGCCGCTGTGATCGAATGTGAGCGCATCGAGCGCATCGTCGTCGTCTGGGCCGCCATACGATCGCAGCCAGTGCGGCGCGCCCGTGGTGAGGTCATAGGCGGCGATGAACGCGTCTCGTTTCGCGTTCACGCCGAACCGTCTGTCTGGGCCGGGAGAGAAAATCGCGTCTGCGAAATCGATCGGACCCCTGAACTCCCCCGCGACGACCACGAACTGGCCATGCACCTCGGCGGAGGTGATCTTGACCTCGCCCTCCGGGTTCGGCGATTCGAATCGCTTGACCCATGCCCAGGAGGGCTTACTATAGTAGGGCCTGCCAGACGCCACCCGCCCGATGAAGGATCGCGTCTTTGTCCCATTGGTGGCGGCGACGACGCCCCCCGGCAGGGTAGCCACGAGTATGGGGTCGGCGATCTCCGGAACGTCGCTTGTCGTGAAAATAGCTCGCACGTCGTCCAGAAGGATGGTTGCCTCCGGATCGCCGAGTTCCGGCGTGGTGAGATCCACGAGCGTGGTGGGGTCCAGGAGTCGTCTCTCGTTGTTGATCGCGATCGCGACATACCCGTTCTCAGGGTTTGCATCCACGCCGGTGATTGTATCGCCGTCCCCCGCTGCCCACCGTCTCGCAGCCAGGTACGTGCCGTTCGCCTTGGCCTTGATCACGAAGATGTCCTTGCTCGACTCCTGGTTCGGATCGAGCGCGCCGAGCCCGGCGATCGTGGGTGCATCGGTGAACCCGGCGTAGATGACGGTGTCCGTGTCGAAGGCGTCCGCCGCGACCACCTTCACATAGTGGCCGGCCGTCTCATGATCCATGATCGATACGCTCGCCGGGCAGTCCACGGAGCATTCGCTGCTGTCCTCACCCGTCTGGCAGACGCCGTTGCCGCAATCGGAGGGAGGTGGATCCTTGAGCCACACCTCGACCGAGCGCATCCCCTCGCACGTGTTGCCGTCCGGACATGCTTGGCTGCAATCCTCATCGACCCTGAACGAGCAGTTCCCGCCGTTGGATGCGCAGATGCGGCCCGTGATGTGGCCGAGGGTGGCGCCGGGGCCCTTGCATGCCCGGTGGTTTTGTTGCGTGGACGTGTCGAAGATATTGCCCCAGAAGCGCCCCTCGAAGTTCCTGTACTCGGCCATCTCTGCGTTCGAGGCCCCGAGCCGCGGATGGTCGCCTCGAAGCGAGATGTCGACCTTGACGTGGTAGCCATTCACCCGTGCGAGCACGCAGGCCGAGACCCATTGCTCGCAGTCCTCGTCGCACGCGCTGGTCTCCCATTCCGGCGCCAGCCCGAGCTCACCATAGAAATCGACTTGCTCGGTCTCTCCCGGATGCTCCAGATCATCGAGGGTGAGCGTCATCGTCTTGTCTTTGGGCATCGCGCACTTGTAGATGTACCTCAGGAGCTCGCGCGAGAGGTGGCCCCTTCGCGTTGACACGGTGTCGTACGCGATCGTTCTGTCGTTCAGCGTGTTCTGCGACAGCGTGTTCTGCGACAGCGTGTTCTGCGACAGCGTGTTCTGCGACAGCGTGTTCTGCGACAGCGTGTTCTGCGACAGCGTGTTCTGCGACAGCGTGTTCTGCGACAGCGTGTTCGCGACGAGTGCATTGTCGGTGAGCGTGTTGGTCGACAGGGTATTGTTTGTCATGACCGCCTGCGAGACGTGCCCCACGTCTTCGCTCTCATCCCGCGCCACCTCAGGCTCGCTGCATCCCGCGAGCGCCACACAGGCCAACACCGAGATCTCCGTCCATCGACGCCCTCTCATCTGCTCCTCCTCGATCGGCAGCCCACCACGACGCTGCCGGTCCCGTCGTTGAGCACTAGAGCACGTGTCGTGCCGTGCCATGCCGCCCCGGGGGTCCGGGCCCGAGGCCGCGCGGCTCGCACCGGTTTTCCCGCAGAAAATCTCACGCCGAGCCGGCGCGATGCCCAGCCCAGCTCCCCGACGCCGGCGCGCGTGGGCGCTCCGGGGTGGTCCGGCCGGGAGGCGCCAGTTCCCTGAAAGACGCGTGCTGTCGCCGAGGGAGGCGGGCACGGGAACGACGCCGGGGGTCGCCTCGTCTGGTTGGATGTGCGGTGTGCTACGCTCCGTCATGGTGTAGCATGTCCGGATCGATGACCTCGTCGGAGCTGCAGCCAGGAGCCGTCGTCGCGGGTCGCTTCGAGACCGCATGCCTCGCCGGCTCAGGAGGCATGGGGACCGTCTACAAGGCCCTGGATCAGGAGCGCGGTTGCCTCGTCGCGCTCAAGCTCCTGAGCGACGCGCTTCCGGAGCACGCCGCCCGCCTCGCGCGGGAGGCCCGGATCCTCGCCCAGCTCGAGCATCCCGGCATCGTCCGGTTCGTCGGCGCCGGCCACGACGCGGTCGCCGGAGAGTGGCTCGCCATGGAATGGCTCGAGGGCGAGGATCTCTTGGCCCGGCTCGATCGGGGCCCCCTCGCGATGGAAGAGACCTTCACGCTCGGTATTGCGGCCGCCGACGCGCTCGACGCAGCCCACGCCGCCGGCGTGATCCACCGCGACGTCAAGCCGTCGAACATCTTCCTCCTCGGCGGCGATCCGGGACACATCAAGCTCGTCGATTTCGGCATCGCTCGCCGTGATGGCGCGACACGGGCGCTCACCCGCAGCGGCACCATCCTCGGCACCGCGGGATACCTCTCCCCGGAGCAGATCAACGGCGATCCGCTCGACGCGCGGTCGGACGTGTTCTCGCTGGGAGCCGTGCTCTTCGAATGTCTCGCCGGCCGGCCCGCGTTCGCCGGTGGCGGCATGCTGGCCGTGCTCACGCGGACCATGCTGGACGAACCGCCTGACGTGTGCGCGCTGCGAGACGACGTGTCCCGGGGGCTGGCGTCGCTCGTCGCGCGGATGATCGCGAAGGACCGGGGTGCGCGGCCGGAGAGCGCGGCGGCGGTCGCCAAGGCGCTCCGCGCGCTGGCAGGCGAGGCCGCCGCCACCTCAGCGCGCCCCGGAGAGCCCCGACGCCTCGGGCCGATCTCGAGCGCCGAGCAGCGCGTGTGCTCGATCGTCGTCGCCGAGCGGGAGCCCGCCGCCGAGATCAGGCTCGCCGAGACGGTGAGCGTCGACGCCGATGTCGCCCGGCGCGCGCGGCTCGCGGCGGCGCTCGCGCGTCTCGGCGCGCGCGTGGATCTGGTCGCGGGCGGCCGGCTGCTCGTGACGCAGAAGGAGGCCGAGAGCCCGGCGGAGCAGGCCGTACGCGCGGCGCGGCACGCGCTCGCGCTCGGCCCGGCGCTCGCCGAGAGCGAAGGCGCAGCGAAGCCCAGGATCGCGGTCGTCACGGGGAGCACGGAGATCACCGGCAAGCCCCCCGCCGGCGAGCTGCTGGATCGCGCCGTGGCGCTGCTCGCCGCGCCGGTGCCTGCTTCCGGGGTGGCCTACGTCGACGACGTGACGCGGGCGCTCCTGGGCACCCGCTTCGACTTCCGCCGCGAGCCCTCGGGTTGGGTGCTCTGCGGCGAGCGGGAGATCGGCGGCGACGCGCTCTGGGGGCTGGGCCGTCCCGGCCCATTTCTCGATCGCGACGTGGAGCTGCGCCAGCTCGTGGATCTCTTCGAGGAGTGCACCGAGGAGGGGCTCGCCCGGGCCGCGCTCGTGTTCGGTCCGCCCGGCATCGGCAAGTCGAGGCTGCGCCACGAAGCCATGCAGCGCATCTCCGAGAGCCGGACGCAGGCCGGCACCGCCCCGGAGGTCTGGGCGGGTCGCGCCGACACGGGAGCGCCGTTCGAGGTGCTCGGCTCGTTGATCCGCGGGGCCCGAGGGTCGTCGCCGCAGCCCTCGTCGCTCGGGCACGAGTTCGTCGAGCTCGTCGAGGCGGTCGTCGAGGCGCGGCCGCTCGTCCTGGTCATCGAGGATCTGCACCGAGCAGACGAGCCTTCGTTGCAAGTCATCGAGCGTGCACTGCGAACGTTCCAGGACCGCCCGCTCTTCGTGCTGGCGTTCGCCCGTCCGGAAGCCCAGGAGCGCTTCCCCGGGCTCTGGGCCGAGCGCGGCGCCCAGCAGATTCACCTCCGCGCGCTGTCGCCGCGTTCTACAGCCCGGCTCGTCCAGGATGCGCTCGGCAGCCTGGACCCAGGCGAGGTCGCGATGCTCGTCGAGCGCGCGGCGGGCAACCCGTTCTACCTCGAGGAGCTCCTCCGGTCCGCGAGCGACGGGCGCCACGGCGAGCTCCCCGAGGCGGTGCTCGCGATGGAGCAGGCGCGGCTCGTCGCGCTCCCGCCGGTGGAACGGCGTTTTCTGCGCGCGGCGAGCATCTTCGGGGACGTGTTCTGGATGAGCGGGGTGCTCCACCTGCTCGGCGAGGGCGGCTCCGTGACCCTTGCGGAGAGCGCGCTCGACACGCTCCTTGCGCACAAGCTGGTTGAGCGCCACGCGACGAGCCGTTTTCCGGGGGAGGAGGAGCTCGCATTTCGACAGACGATCGTGTGTGAGGCGACGTACAGCACGCTGACGGTGGCAGACCGCGCGCGCGGACACGTGCTGGCCGCGGCGTGGCTCGAAATGGCAGGCGAGCAGGATTCGACGGTGCTCGCCAGTCATCGGAGATTGGGCCCGGTAGGGAAAACTAGATTCATCGGCCGCACGACCGGATCGTAGATCGCCGGCCGCTCCAGCGACGGCTTCGCGGTCGCTCGTGGGCCACACGCGCGCGGCGCTGCCCCCTCTCGCTTCCGCCTCTCCCCCCGGCGGGCTACCCTCGACGGGATGTTTCACCCCGTGGTCGACCGGTGGTTCCAGGGCCGCTTCGGCGCCCCCGCCCCCGCGCAGGAGCGCGCCTGGCCGGTCATCGCGGCCGGCCGCGACGCGCTGATCAGCGCGCCGACCGGCGCCGGCAAGACGCTCGCCGCCTTCCTCTTCTGCCTCGACCGGCTCGTCCGCGACGCGGCGCGAGGCGCCCTCGAGGACCGCACGGACGTCCTTTATATCTCGCCGCTGAAGGCGCTCTCCCACGACGTCCACCGCAACCTCGAGCAGCCGATCGCCGAGATCTCGGCGGCCATGGAGGCGGCGGGCCTGCCCGCGCCGGGCATCCGGGCCCTCGTGCGGACGGGCGACAGCCCCGCGCAGGAGCGGCGCGCCATGGCGGCCCGGCCGCCGCACGTGCTCGTCACGACGCCGGAGTCCGCGTTCATCCTGCTGACCAGCGCGTCGGGGCGGCGCGCGCTCTCCGGGGTGCGCACGGTCATCCTCGATGAGGTCCACGCGATCGCCGGCGACAAGCGCGGCGCCCACCTCGCGCTCTCGCTCGAGCGGCTCGAGGACCTCGTGGTCGGCCAGGGCGGCGCCCGGCCGCAGCGCGTGGGCCTCAGCGCCACGGTCCGCCCCATCGAGATCGCCGCCCGGCTCGTCGCCGGCGCGCGGGAGCTGCCCCAGATCGTCGACGTCGGGCAGCGGCGGGATCTCGACCTCGCCATCGAGGTGCCCCGCGACGAGCTCGGCGCGGTCTGTACGCACGAGCAGTGGACCGAGATCTACGACCGCATCGCGGCGCTCACGGAGGGGGCGCGGTCGACGCTGGTGTTCGTCAACACGCGCCGCCTCGTCGAGCGGGTCGCGCACGCGCTCGGCGCGCGGCTCGGCGAGGACGTCGTGGCCGCCCACCACGGCAGCCTCTCGCGGGCCCGGCGGCTCTCGGCGGAGCGGCGCCTCAAGGCCGGGGAGCTCCGCGTCGTCGTCGCGACCGCGTCGCTCGAGCTCGGCATCGACGTCGGCGCGGTCGACCTCGCCTGCCTCGTCGGCTCGCCGCGGTCGATCAACGTCGCCCTCCAGCGCATCGGCCGCTCGGGCCACGCCCTCGCCGCGACGCCGCGCGGGCGGCTCTTCCCGCTGACGCGCGACCAGCTCGTCGAGTGCGCGGCGATCGTGCGCGCCGCGCGCCGCGGCGAGCTCGATCGGATGACGTCGCGCGAGGGGCCGCTCGACGTGCTCGCGCAGCAGATCATCGCCGCGTGCGCGTGCGAGGAGCGGGACGAGGAGGGGCTCTACGCGCTCGTCCGCCGGGCCGCGCCTTACGAAGGCCTCTCGCGCCGCGACTTCGACGCGGTGGTGGCGATGGTCTCGGGCGGCGCCTCGGGCGCGGCGGACGACGGCGCGTCCGCCGCCCGTGGCGCGCGGCAGCGTGCCGGGTCGCTCGTCTACCGCGACGCGATCGGCGGCCGGCTGCGCGGGCGGCGCGGCGCGCGGCTCGCGGCGCTCACCTCGGGCGGGGCGATCCCGGACATCGCGGCCGTCGACGTGGTGCTCCAGCCCGACGGCACCAAGGTCGGCACGCTCGACGAGGATTTCGCGATCGAGTCGTCCGGGGGCGACGTCTTCCTGCTGGGCAACACCTCCTGGCGGGTGCTCCGGCTGGAGGGCGGCCAGATGTGGGTCGAGGACGCCCACGGCGCTGCGCCGACGGTGCCCTTCTGGCTCGGAGAGGCGCCGGCGCGCACGCCGGAGCTCTCCGCCGAGGTCGCAGCGCTCCGCGCCGACGTCGCCGCGCGCCTCGACGAGGAGCGGGCCGATGGAGCGCGGCAGGTGGCCGAGCGGGGCCAGGGCGGCGAGGAGGCGCGGGCGGCGCGGTCCCGGGCGGCGCGCTGGCTCATGGAGGCGTGCGCGCTCGACGCGCGGGGCGCGCTGCTCGTGCGCGACTACATCGAGGCGGGGCGCGCGGCGCTCGGCGCGGTCCCGGGCGGCGCGACCGTCGTTGTCGAGCGCTTCTTCGACGAGGCCGGTGGGCAGCAGATCGTCGTCCACACGCCGCTCGGCGGCCGCGTGAACCGCGCGCTCGGGCTCGCGCTGCGCAAGCGCTTCTGCCGCTCGTTCGACTTCGAGCTCCAGGCGGCGGCGACCGACGACGGCGTGCTGCTCTCGCTGTCGGCGGAGCACGGGCTCCCGATCGACGAGGTGCTCGATCTGGTCCGCCCCGAGGGCCTCGAGGAGGTGCTCGTCCAGGCCGCTCTCCAGGGCCCGATGTTCCGCACGCGCTTCCGCTGGGCCGCGTCCCGCGCGCTCGCGCTGCTCCGGTTCCGCGGGGGCCGGCGGGTGCCGCCGGCGCTCCAGCGCATGCGCGCCGACGACCTCCTGCTCTCGATCTTCCCCGAGCAGCAGGGCTGCCAGGACAACCACGGGCTCTTCGCGCACGTCGAGCCGCCGGATCACCCGCTCGTCCGCGAGGCGCTGCGCGACTGCCTGACCGAGCTGATGGATGTCGAGGGGCTGCGCGCGCTGCTCGTCGGTCTGCGCAGCGGGGCGATCCGGGTCGTCGCGCTCGACACGCCGGAGCCGAGCGTCTTCTCGCACGAGATCCTGAACGCGAACCCCTACGCGTTCCTCGACGACGCCCCGCTGGAGGAGCGCCGCGCGAGGGCGGTCCGGGTGCGGCGCGGGCTCCCGGCGGAGGTCGCCGAGCGCCTGGGCGGGCTCGATCCGGAGGTGGTCGCCGAGGTGGTCGCCGAGGCGCGGCCGGACGTGCGCGACGCGGACGAGCTGCACGAGCTCCTGCTCGACCGGGTCGCGCTCCCCGCGGAGGAGGGGATCCGGTGCGGCCTCGCGAGGCACTTCGAGGCGCTCTGCGCCGCGGGGCGCGCTGCCGCGGTGGGCGCGGCTCCGGGCGGCGGCGTACCGCGCGCGCCGCGCTGGGTGGCGACCGAGCGGCGGCCGCTGGTGGAGGTGATCTGGCCGGAGGCGCTGTTTGCGCCCGACGTCGCGGTGCCGCCCGCCGTGCGCGGGGCCGCCGGGGCGGTCGATCGCGGCGCCGCGATCACGGCGCTCGTCCGCGGCTTCCTGAGCGCCGCGGGGCCGATCTCGACCGAGGATCTCGCGTCGCGGCTCGACGTGCCCGCGTACGAGGCGCTGTCCGCGCTCGCGCGGATCGAGCTCGCCGGCGGCGCGCTTCGCGGGCGCTTCCTGCCGAGCGCGCCGTCGCGGCCGGCGCAGGCCGTCGCGGGCGGCGCGGGCGATCTGTGCGATCTGTCGATCGAGTGGTGCGACCGACATCTCCTGGCCCGCATCCACCGCCGCACCGTCACCGGCCTGCGCAAGGCGATCGAGCCCGCGACCGCGGCGGAGCTCCTCCGGTTCCTCCTTGCGTGGCAGGGCGTCCGGCCGGGCACGCAGGCGCGCGGGCCGGGGGGCCTCGGGCGGGTGATCGAGCAGCTGCAGGGCTTCGAGCTCGCCGCCGGCGCGTGGGAGCAGGCGGTGCTGCCCGCGCGCGTGGCCGGCTACGACGAGGGGCTGCTCGACGCGCTCTGCCTGTCTGGCGAGGTGGCGTGGGGCCGCGTGGTCCCGCGCGACGCGGCGGCGCCCACGCGCGCGGCGCCGATCACGCTGGCGCTGCGCCGCGATCTCCCGTGGCTCCTCGCGCCGCGGGAGGCCGACGGCGCGCCGCCGCCAGCGTCGCTCTCCGAGGCGGCGCAGAGCGTGTTGTCGTTCCTGACGCGCGCGGGCGCGTCGTTCTTCGACGACCTCGCTGTCGGCGTGGGCGGCGTGGGCGGCGCGGCCCGCTCCCGGGACGAGGTCGAGGAGGCGCTCTGGGAGCTCGTCGCCGCGGGGCTCGTGACCGGCGACGGCTTCGCGGCGCTGCGCTTCCTGCTGGGCGGCGGCGGCGCGGCCGTCGCGCTGGGCGCGGGCCGCCTTCGCGGCGGGGCGCGCCGGGGCGGCCCCGTCGCGTCGGGCAGGTGGGCGCTCCTGCGATCGCGCCCGGACGCGTTCGCGCCCGCTGCCGGCGGTGCCGGCGAGGGCGCCGAGGGCCCCGACGCCGTCGAGGCGCTCGCGCACCAGTACCTCCGCCGCTACGGCGTGGTCTGTCGCGAACTGCTCGCGCGTGAGCCGCGGCCGCCCGCGTGGCGGGATCTCCTCCGGGTCTACCGGCGGCTCGAGATGGCGGGCCAGCTCCGGGGAGGGCACCTCATCGCCGGCTTCGTGGGCGAGCATTTCGCGCTGCCCGAGGCGCTCGACGCGCTCCGCGCCGTCCGGCGAGAGCCCCTGTCCGGCGAGATCGTGCAGCTCTCGGCGTGTGACCCGCTGAACCTGGTCGGCATCGTCACGCCGGGGCCGAGGGTGCCGGCCGCGCTCGGGAACGTGGTCATCTACCGCGACGGCGTGCCGCTCCTGCCCGTGGCCACGGCCGCGCCGGGCGGGCTGGGGCAGGGGATGGCCGCGGCCCAGGGCGCAGCGATGTGAGGGCGACCGTCCCAGCCTTCTCGTCTCGATCAAGGAAGCCTGGGATGGACTCGAGATTGACACAAACGGGGAGCGCGGGTTCGCCTGCGATGGTCTGGTTCGGGGCTGGGCGATTGATTGAGAGAGAGGGTGGCTGACGCGGAGCGCAACTCGGCGCTGCTCGGCGGGCTTGGGCCCGAACGCGAATCCCTTGCTGCGGCGCGGCTCGTTCACCTCTCGATCGACGACGCCCGGGATATCTCCTCTATCCGGATCAGCTATCACCACTGCGGGAAGTCGGGCGACGAAGCGAACCGCCATGACGCCAAGGGCGCCAAGGGCGCCAAGGAACCAGGGGAGTAGGCGCGGAAAATGCCGTGACGACTCTCCCTCTCTTCTCTTGGCGTCATGGCGGTTTTCTGCTGCACCGGGGCAACTTCACCCGCGCCGGCAGCGCAAGCTTCGCGAGATGGACGTGTGATGTGTTCGTCACACGCGCGCCGCGCAGGCAGCCGACGCGCGCCAGGCCGGAGCACCTTGACCTGGTGCGATGAACGAGCCGAGCGCGAGTCTCTCCGCGGTGGGCATCGAGGCGCGTAGCAGGCCGCCGGGCCGCAGGCGTCCTTGACGCTCGACCGCATGGCGCGAGCTGCCGTACTCTCACGCCGATGGCCAGCGAAAAGAAAAAGAAATCACGAACCGAGGCCGCATCGGACGCGGACACGCAGGGCGAGAAGCCCTCTTCCGAGCCGCCGCGCGGCGGCAAGAAGAAATCGGCGCTCACGGCCGCCCAGCGGCAGGAGCTGCTCGATCTCGATCCCGCCTATGAAGCGCCGATCGACCACCCCGTCTCCGATACGTTGCAGGAGGCGCGGGAGCTCGAGGTCGCCTTGAGCAAGCTCGGCAAGGAGATCTACAAGAAGAGCAGGCTCTCGAAGGAGGTCGGCACCTCGATCTCTGCCCGGCGCGACCTGCTCGCCGCCGCCGAGTCCGCCTGGACCGAGGTCCGCACGCTCCCGCTCTCCTCGGACCTGCGCGCGCAGCGCAAGGACGCGGAGGCCCTCAAGCGCGACGCCATCGCGGCGCTCCGCTACTTCCTCGCGGCGGACGAGGACGTGGAGCGGCGTGTCGACGGGATCGTCCTTGGCGCCGGCGTCGCCGACCTGGTGAGCGATCTGAATCAGCTCGCCGAGCTCCTCGAGCAGCACCGCGACGCGCTGGCCAGGGCCGATCTTCCCAAGCGCGCCCCGGAGCGAGCCCGCGAGCTCGCCGCGGCGCTCAGCAGCGGCGCGGCGGAGCGCGCCGTCGATCCCGAGGGCAACGCCGCGATGGCGCTCCGGAATCGCGCCTTCTGGTGGCTGCGCGAGGCCATGGACGAGATCCGCGCCGCAGGCCGCTATGTCTACCGCGATGAACGCAAGGTGCTCGCGCTCTTCCGCGCCTCGGGGGCGCGCGCCCGCGCGCGTCAGCGCACAGTGAAGCGGGATGAGGCCGAGACGAGCGGCTCAAACCCGACACCGGCAGCGCCTGAGCCGGAATCGACCTGACGGAAGCCCGATCCGACACGCCGGGAGGCCGATCCGACACGTCGAGAGCCCGATCCCAGCCGCTTTCGTGAAGCGGGCACCGCCTCGGCGTGCCCGAGCGCACGTTGCGCTGCAGCCCTGATGCGTCCAATATCCTGCGGCGAACACGCGCTCGGGGGGGCGTTCCTGGTCATCTGAGGCCGCCGCCATGTGGACTGTCCTTCCCGAGCTTCGCCAGCCCGCCAATTCCCGTCACCGCGCCTCCGGCCCGCCAAGGGTGTTCTGGACATTGCCGGTCGCGTTCGCGGCCGCTCTGCAGTGCCTCGCATGCAACCAGGGAGCGTCTCAGCCCGGCGGCGCGAAGCCGGAGAAGCCTGCGGCCAGCGTCAAGGAGGTGACGCTCGCCCCCGTGACGGAGCTCGTCATGGAACAGGCCGTCGACATCTCGGGGACCCTCGACGCCGACGAGCAGGTGACGCTCGGGGCCAAGGTGGCCGGACGCCTCGCCTCGATCTCGGTCGACCTGGCGAGCCCGGTCCAGCGAGATCAGGTCATCGCTCAGCTGGAGGCGCGGGACTACGAGCTGCGCATCGAGCAGGCCACGGCCGCGCTGGCGCAGAGCCGCGCCCAGCTCGGCTTGCCCCCGGACGGGCCTGACAGCGAGCTCGATATCGAGGGCACGGCGATCGTGAGGCAGGCCCTCGCGACGTTCAAGGAAGCGCAGGCCAACCAGGTCCGGGCGCGGGGGCTCGCCAGGGAAGGGCTGATGTCGGGCATGGACCTCGACGCGGCCGAGGCGGCGGCGGTCCGCGCGGAGACCGCCGTGCAGTCGGCGCGGGAGGAGGTGCGTATCCGCGAGGCCGCGGTCCGCCAGCGGCGCTCCGAGCTGCGCATGGCGCGGCAGCAGCTCGCCGACACCCAGGTGCGGTCGCCGCTCGATGGCGTCGTCCAGATACGGAGAGCGAACGTCGGCCAGTACCTCGCCGCCGGGGCGCCGATCGTGGATGTCGTCCGGATCGACCCGCTGCGGCTGCGCGTGGCCATCCCCGAGCTCGAGGCGGCCGGCGTGCGCGCGGGCCAGCCCGTGCGCGTGACCCTCCAGGGAGACAGCGCCACCTATCCGGGGACGGTCGCGCGCCTCGCGCCCGCGCTCGACCCGCAGAGCCGCACCCTGCTCGTGGAGAGCGACATCAAGAACCCCGGTCACCTGCGGCCGGGAAGCCTCGTCAGCGCGCAGATCGTCGTGAGCTCGAGGCCGGTGCCGACGGTGCCGGCGACCGCCGTCGTCCGGTTCGCCGGCCTCGCGAAGGTCATCACGGTCGAGGACGGCAAGGCGAAGGAGAAGCAAGTCACCACCGGAAAGACGGCGGGGGATCGGGTCGAGATCGTGTCCGGTATCGCAGCGGGGGAGTCCGTCGTCGCCCGGCCCGGGTCGCTCCAGCAAGGGCAGCCGGTGCGCGTGGTGGAAGGGGGCTAGGGTGCAAGCGCTCGCCAGGATCTGCATCCAGCGGCCCGTCTTCGCCGCCATGCTGACGCTCGCCCTCGTGGTGGTCGGCGCCGTGGCGTACTTCAAGCTGGGCGTGGATCGCTTCCCCGCCGTCGATCTGCCGACGGTCTCGGTCCGCACTACGCTTCCCGGCGGCGCGCCCGAGGACGTCGAGTCGGAGATCTCCGAGGAGATCGAGGAGGCGGTCAACACCGTCGAGGGGATCACCGAGCTCCGGTCGGTCTCGACGAGCGGCACCTCCGTCGTCGTCGCCACCTTCAACCTCAACCGCGACATCGACTCGGCGGCTCAGGACGTCCGCGATCGAGTGCAGGCGGCGTTGCGCCGCCTCCCCGTGGGCACCGAGCCGCCCGTCATCGCGAAGCAGGACAACGACTCGACCCCGGTCATGTCGATCGCCCTCTCGGCCGATCGATCGATCCGGGAGCTCACCGAGCTGGCCGACAAGCTCGTGCGGCTGCAGCTCGAGCGGTCGTCGGGCGTCGGCGAGGTGCGCGTCGTGGGGGGGCAGGAGCGCGCCATCAAGATCTGGCTGAACGCCGATCGCCTCGCCGCGTACGGCCTCCCGATCACCGCCGTCCGCGACGCGATCGTGCAGCAGAACGCGAACATCCCCGCGGGGAACGTCACCGGGAAGGAGGAGGAGCGGACGCTGCGCACGATGGGCCGCATCGAGGACGCGGGCGCGTTCAACGATCTGGTCGTCGCCACCGTCGACGGGCGGCCCGTCCGGGTGCGCGACATCGGCCGCGCCGAGGACGGCACCTACGAGCAGCGCTCGCTGGCCCGCCTCGACGGCAAGCCCACCGTCGTCCTCGACGTGGTGCGGCAGTCGGGCGCCAACACCGTCGCGGTGATCGAGGCCGTGAAGGCCAACCTGGCCAAGCTCTCCGAGCAGATGCCCGAGGACGTGCGATTAGAGGTGATCCGCGATCAGTCGGGCTACATCTACACGGCGCTGCACGAGATCAACGTGCACCTCGTCCTCGGCAGTATCCTGGCGTGCGCTGTCGTGCTGCTCTTCATGCGGTCGTGGCGGTCCACGATCATCGCGGGCGTCGCCATCCCGACGTCGGTCGTCGCGACGTTCGGCATGATGTGGCTGCTCGACTTCACGCTGAACAGCGTGACGATGCTGGCGCTCGTGCTGATGGTGGGCATCGTCATCGACGACGCCATCGTCGTCCTCGAGAACATCTTCCGCTTCGTCGAGGAGAAGAAGATGGACTCCTTCGAGGCGGCCAGGGCCGCGACGCAGGAGATCGGGCTCGCCGTGCTCGCGACGACGCTGTCGCTCGTCGTCATCTTCGTCCCCGTGTCGTTCATGTCGTCGATCTCGGGGCGGTTCCTGTTCCAGTTCGGGATCACGGCCACGGTCGCGATCCTCGTGAGCCTGCTCGTCAGCTTCACGCTGACCCCGATGATGAGCGCGCGCCTGCTCCGCGAGGAGGGCGCCCGCGCGCACGGGGCGGGCGAGGCGGGGGGGCCGGGCGGCGGGGGCGAGGCGGCGACGCGAGAGGGCTTCTACGGGAGGCTCGAGGCCAGGTACACGCGCGCCCTCGCGTTCGCGATGCGGAACCGGGCGCTCGTCGCCGTCTCGGGCGCGCTGGTGATGGCGTCGGCCGTGCCGCTCTACGGGCTCGTGAAGCAGGAGTACATCCCCTCGGGCGCAGACGACGCGGAGTTCGAGATCCGCGTCACGGCCCCGCTCAGCGCGAGCATCGGCGCGATGGACGACGTGATGCGGCAGATCAGCGACGACGTCCGCGGGGTGCGCGGGGTGCGGAGCGTGCTCGCCACCGCGGGCGGCGGCTTCGTGGGCGGCGTCAGCGCGGGCGAGGCCTTCGTGCGCATCGCCCCGCACGACGAGCGCACGTTCTCCCTGACACGGCTGCTCCGGGAGACGTTCTCCGGCCATCCATGGCGCGCCTTCAAGGACAACTACTCTCAGAAGGACGTGATGCAGGAGGTGCGGCGCAAGCTGCGCAAGTACTCCGATCTCCGGATCTCGGTGCGCAACGTGCCGTCGTTCAACATCGGCGGCGGGAACTTCGAGATCGACTTCGCGATCCAGGGCCCCGACATCGAGCAGCTCGAGCGTTATGCGAACGAGCTCCGCGAGCGCTCCGCGAAGCTCGGCGGCATCGTGGACGCCGACGTGACGCTGAAGATCGACCGGCCGGAGCTCCGGGTGCTCATCGAGCGTGATCGCGCGGCGCAGCTCGGGGTCCGGACGCAGGACATCGCGACCGCGCTGCGCCTGATGGTGGGCGGAGATCAGGCGGTCTCGCGCTTCCGGGACGAGGCCGAGAACGAGAACTACGACGTGCAGCTGCGCCTTATCGAGGAGGATCGCGATCGGGTGGCGGCCGTCCGCCGCCTGTACGTGCCGCGGACGGCGCGCGCGTCGGCTGCGCCGTCGCCGGGCGGCGCCGGCGGCGCGACGGCGCCCTCGGTCGGGACGCCGCTGCTCCGGGGCGACCTTGTGCGCCTCGACAACCTGGTGCGCATCGAGGAGGCGAGGAGCCCGTCGCGCATCGACCGGCTCGATCGCCAGCGGGTCTCGAGCCTGCGCGCCGGCGTCGCCCCCGGCTACGCGCTCGCCGACCGGCTGGAGGCGCTGCGCGGCGCCGCCCGGGAGATGGACATGCCCGCGGCGTACACGACAAGCGTGCGCGGCCGCGGCGCGGAGCTCGAGCGTACGTTCGGCGAGTTCATCTGGGCGTTCCTCCTGTCGATCGTGCTCATGTACATGATCCTGGCGTCGCAGTTCGAGAGCCTGGTGCACCCGGTGACGATCCTGCTCTCGCTGCCGCTGTCGGTGCCGTTCGCGCTGCTCAGCCTGTGGGCGACCGGGAACACGCTGAACCTGTACTCTGCGCTCGGCTTCCTCGTGCTGTTCGGCGTGGTGAAGAAGAACTCGATCCTCCAGGTCGACCACATGAACAAGCTCCGGAGCGAGGGCGTGCCGCGCGAGGAGGCGATCCTCCAGGCGAACCGCGATCGGCTGCGGCCCATCCTGATGACGACGCTGGCCCTGGTCGCCGGCATGCTCCCGCTGTGGCTGGGCACGGGGCCCGGGGCCGAGGAGCGCCAGACGATCGCCGTCGTGGTCATCGGCGGCCAGTCCCTGAGCCTGCTGCTCACCCTGATCGTCACGCCGGTCTCGTACTCGCTGCTCGACGATCTCGCGCGCAGCGAGCGCTGGGGGCGGGTCCGGTCCCGCGTGGCCTCCCTCCGCGAGCGCGCGTCCGCGCGGTTCGGCCGGCTCTTCGCGCGCAGGACGACGTAGGCGCGGCGCCGCCCTCCGGCGGGCGCCTCAGCCCTTCGCCATCCCGAACGCGGCCACGGCCACCGCGCCCCAGCCCGCGAGCATGAGCAGCCCGCCGAACGGCGTGACCGCGCCGAGGACGCGGACGCCGGTCAGGGTCATCGCATAGAGGCTGCCGGAGAAGAGGAGCACGCCGCCCGCGAAGCAGAAGCCCGCGACCGTCGCCGCAACGCCGCCGGTGCGCGCGGCGAGGTGGGCGGCGAGCGCCAGCGCGAGCGCGTGGGCGAGGTGGTACTGGGCGCCCGTTTGCCACCAGGAGAGGCGCAGCGCGCCGTCTGCCTGCGCGTCGAGCGTCGACTTGAGCCCGTGGGCGCCGAAGGCGCCGAGCGCCACCGCGAGGAACCCGTAGACGCCCGAGAGCAGGAAGAAGAGACGTTCCATCGGGCGCGGAGCTTAGCCGATGGCCGGCGATCGTCACGAGGGGCGCTCGGCTGAGCGCGCGGCGCGTCAGCCGCCCTCCGCCCGCCGCCGCGGGAAGATCGTCCCCCGGATCTCCGCCATCGACGCGCCGAACGTCGTCGCGAGCCGACCGAGGACGAGGCGGTTCAGCCGGCCGTCCGGCGGCGCCTTGACCGCGATCACGAACGCGACGTCGACGGGGGTGCCGGCGTGCCTCGCCGCCCGCTCCGCGAGCGCCGCCGCCGCAATGTCGGACAGCTCCTCACGACGCGCGACGCGGATCTTCACGTAGAGCGCCGCCCGCATCAGCGTGTGGTAGCCGTGCATCCACGCCATCCAGCGCTCCTCCGGGCCGCCGGCGAGGGCCCGTGAGAGCGCGTCGTGGCGCCGCTCGATCTCGTCGAAGGGCAGGTTGTCGAGCTCGTTCAGCGCGCCGGGGAACTCCCCCGCGAGCGCGCGGAACACCTCCTTGCCCGGGATCGGCTCCCCGGCCGCCCGCGCGCGCCGGAGCTCCGCGAGCGTGAGGTACTTGCGGGCGAGCTGCGACAGGACCTCCTGTGAGAGGCGCGCGTCGCCGTCGGGGACCGCCGCGCCGGTCACAGCCAGCCGTGGGGGAACGCGAGGACGTCGCCGATCGACGCGGCGCCGAGGCACAGCGCGACGAGGCGATCGACCCCGAGCGCGTTGCCCGCCGCGGGCGGCATCCCCTCCTCGAGCGCGTCGAGGAAGCGCTCGTCGATCGGATAGACCGGCTTGCCCTGAGCGGCCCGCGCCGCCTGATCGGCGAGGAGCCGCGCGCGCTGCTCGACCGGGTCGGTCAGCTCACCGAAGCCGTTGCAGAGCTCGACGCCCGCGACATACAGCTCGAACCGCTCACAGACCCGCGGATCGCTCGGCTTGAGCCGCGCGAGCGACGCGAATGGCGCAGGGAAATCGACCAGGAACACCGGGTGGGGCAGCGCGGCAATCGCCGGCTCCACCGCGTCCACCAGCAGGCGGAAGAACCGCTCCTCGTCGCTCGACGCGAGCGCGATCGCGTCGTCCGCGGTCACGCCCGCCCAGCGCGCGAACGCCTCGCCGATCGAGATCCGCGGGAACGGCCGCTCCAAACGTACCTGCTTGCCGGACGTCGAGATCGTGCCATCCGCGCCGAGCGCGCCCGCGACGCGCTGCACGATCGCCTCGGTGTCGGACATCACCTCGTCCACGTCGGCGAAGGCGCGGTACCATTCGAGCATCGTGAACTCCGGGTTGTGCCTGTCCCCGAGCTCCCCGCGCCGGAAGCAGCGCGCGAGCTGGAAGCAGCGCGGGACACCCCCCGAGAGCAGCCGCTTCATCTGGTACTCCGGGCTCGTGATCAGGAACGTCGGGCGCGCCGCCTGCACCGCGAACGCGTCGAGGTGCAGATCGAGCCCGGGGGAGGGGACCATGCTCGGCGTCTCCACCTCGAGGAATCCGCGCTCGGCGAACAGCGCCCGGACCGCGGCGAGCGCCGCCGCGCGCTGCGCGAGCGCCGCGCCGCGCCCGCGATGGATCGCGCGCTCCGTCTCGCTCGACGGCGGCGCCGCGGCGCCCGCGCGCGTCCGCGGCGGCCTCCGGGGCGCGATCCGCTCGACGAGCCGCGCGGACGCGAGCGCGCAGTCGGTCGGCGCCGGCGCCGGCGCGCCCTCGACGATCACGAGATCGCCGACCTCGAGCGGCGGCGCGAGCGCGCCCTCGAGCGTGACGCGCAGCGCGCTGAACGCGTCGCCGAGGACGACCGCGCCCTCCGCGACCTCGAGCACGCGGCCGCCGACGCGAACCCTGCTGGGCAGCGGCGCACCGGAGGGACCGGCGGAGCACGGGGAACAGGCGGAGACGATGTCGCTCGGGGCGAACGTCGCCGGGAACCCAATCGAGGTGTTTGTTTCAGAGAGAGCCACGGGAGCCTGCGTTGAAGGTGCCGGAGACATACCACGCAGGTTGACCAAGGAGGTCACGTAACGAGGCAACCACGGCTACAACTCCTTGATTTTCCGCGAGGACGTCGCGTCGCTTCTCCTTGATGAGCCAACGCAACTCGTTACGTTGGTCGCGCTCGTCGGTCCGGCCCTGCCGCGCCTCACGCGAGCGCTGCTTGCAGAAAGCCAGCAGAAATCCAGCCGGAGAGATGAACCCATGAGACGACTGCCGCTCTTGCTTCCGTTGACCGCACTCGCAGCCTTGGCCTCTGCGGGGCCCGCCGCCGCGTCCGAGTGGCACACGCTACGGAAGGGCTCGCCAGCAACGGCCCTGTCCCTCCGCGGCGCGGATGGCGCGAAGGGCGCGGCGGAGGCGGCTCTGAAGTCCGCCGCTTCAGAGCTCCGCCTCCAGGGCGTCTCGCTGCGTTACCAGAGCGAGCTCGTGGATGGCGATCACCGCACTGTCCGGTTTGCGCAGGTCCACGCCGGACTGCCCGTGCTCGGCGCCGCGGTGGCGATCGACGTCACTCGGGAGAACCGCGCGGAGGTCGTGGTGCTCGACGTGGCGCGGGACCTGTCGGTCGCGACGACGCCGACGTACGGCGAAGAGGCCGCGCGGCGCGCGGTCGAGGCGACCTACGGGATGACGCTCGCGGAGCGGCCGAACGCGGCGCTCGCTGTGTTTCCCGAGGCCGAGACGGGCGGCAAGCTCGTCTGGGTCGTCGATGTCCGGTCGGATCGCGGCGGGGAGCGCTACCTCGTGGACGCGCACACAGGCAAGCTCGTCCACAGGCGCTCGCTGGCCGTGCATGCGCGAGGGCGCGTTTACCCCATCAGCTCGGCGGTCACGCCCGAGGTCCAGGATCTCGAGCTCAGCAGCCTCGACGTGGCGGATCCCCAGACCTTGAGCGGCTGGAACGGCAACTTCAAGGTGGTGAATTACGTGGATGGCGATCTCGCCGCCGGCGTCCCGCTCACCCTGGAGCAGAGCGTCGGGCCGAACGCAGGGGAGGACTTCCTCTACGATCCGCCCACGAGCGCGGAGGATGCGCATGACCAGTTCGCGCAGGTCGGCATCTATTACCACCTCACCCGGATGCGCGATTACTTCGTGTCGACCCACCAGATCGACATGGGGGCGCCTGGCTGGAAGCTCGTCGCGGTCGCCAACATGCTGGAGGCGGGCCGGCCGATGGACAACGCGTTCTTCTCGGGAGAGGGCGTGGGCGAGCCCTTCCGCGCGCCGAACCTCATCGCCATCGGACAGGGCTCGTTCTTCGATTTCTCGGACGACTCCGACGTGTTCCTCCACGAGTTCACCCATTACGTCTCCGCCAACGCGGTCGGCTACAATGGGGGCCAGTTCGCGGTCAACGAATACGGGCTCTCCCCCTGGGCCGGCAGCATCGATGAGGGCATCGCGGACTATTTCGCCTGCACCGTGAACGGCGACTCCACGCTCGGCGAGGCGACGCTGGCGCCCTTCGGCATGGCGCGCGACCTCGCGAAGGACACCAAGACCTGCCCCGGCGATCTGGTGGGCGAGGTGCACGAGGACGGCGAGCTGATCGGCAGCCTCGCGTGGTCCTTGCGCGAGAAATTCGGGGCCAAGGTGGGCGACAAGCTCGTCTGGGGCACGGTGACGCTGCTGACCCCCAACGCCTCGTTCGGCGATTTCGCCAAGGCGCTGAAGAGGGCGACCGACAAGCTGGTGACCGCGGGCGAGCTCACGGCGGCGGACGCCAGCGCCGTCGACGCGCTGATCGAGAGCCGGGGCCTCAACGACTGCGAGGAGGTGCTCGATCTGACCGGGGGCAAGTCGCAGACGACGAACATGTTCGGGATCGACTCGCTGGTCTTCGGCACCGGGGCGTCGTGCGCGGATTACCGCTCGCAGCTCAGCCTGCAGAGCCTCTTCCACTTCAAGAGCAAGACGGATCGGGCCGCGAAGGGCATCCGCTTCACCGTGGACCTCGATCCCGACCGCGGGAACGACGTCGAGTGGAGCATCTACGTGAGGGCCGGCCGGCACGTCGGCTTCACGCTGGGCGAGCTCCTGCCGGAGGCCACGAACTACGATTACAGCGTCGAGGGGATCACGGAGACGAGCGGTGAGCTCGTCATCGACGAGACCTCCGATCCGCCGTTCGATCCCACGCAGACGTACTATCTGGTGATCGGTCACAAGAACTGTCCGTCGTCGTCCGTGACGGTGGAGAGCGAAGATCTCGGGGTGGAGCCGCCGGTCGATCCGACGGAGCCCGTCGAGCCGGAGCCCGCCGGCGCCACGGGCGGCGCGACGCCGGATCCGACGGATCCGATCGAGGATCCCGGACCGGAGACGACGGTCGTGGGGTGCGCTTGCCGCGCCGCCGAGCCGAGCGCGCCCGTCGCGCCGTGGACGGCGCTCGCCGGGGTCGCGCTCGCCGGAGCTGCCGTGCTCAGGCGGCGTGCGCGGGCGCGTCGCGCGGTGGGCTGAAGTGGAGGCCTGAGGCCTGAGGCCGCTGGCGTCACGGGGCGGGCGACGTGTCGACGCGCGCCGCCGTGGCGCCTGCCCTCTACAGAAGCGCGAGGCTTGGAGCGCTCGCGCGTATCGCTTCTGTGGGTGTGGTGCGGGGGCTGCCCTCGCTGCGCTAGCGCCCGCCTGCGCCGCCAGTGCCGCCCGTGCCGCCCGTACCACCGGCGCCACCTGTACCACCGGCGCCGCCCGTACCACCGGCGCCGCCCGTACCGCCGCCGCCTCCGCCCTCCCCTGTACCGCCGCCCCCGGCCGTCCCGTCGCCGCCGGTGCCACCGCCGCTGCCGCTCGTGCTGGTCGTGCCGCTCGTGCTGGTCGCGCCGCTCGTGCTGGTCGCGCCGCTCGTCGTCGGATTCTGGTTGGGATCGCAGACCTGCGTGGTCACATCCGGTCTGCAGCAACGATGTTGTTGCTGCTGCTGACCGATGCCCATGCACTCGAGGCCATCGGCACAGTCATCGTTGCCGTTCGCGATCTCGCAGGGCTCGCCCTCTTGCTGCCGGCTGCAGCTCGCGGCGGAGGCGACGATCGCCGCGGCGAGCGCGGCCAGGAGGAGCGCGGGGCGCAAGGCGTTGCGCGATGTCTTCGGGGCTTTCACGCGCGCTGGTCTAGCAGAACCAGGCGGGCTTGCCTATTGCCCATCTACTGCGGAGGGGCCGACCGGTTCTTCGCGTCGATGGCGTCGATGAACAGGCCCATGTACTGCGCGGCGCTCGTGATCGAGAAGACGAGCGATAGATAGATGAGCAGACGTCCGACGTGCACCACGTCGACCTCTCCGAAGTCGACGCCGAGGTGGATGCGGTACGGGTAGCCGAGGATCAGGCAGACGATCCCGATCATCTGCAGCGCTGTCTTGATCTTCCCGCCGTCGCCCGCCGCGATGACGAGCCCCTCGGTCGAGGCGATGGAGCGGAGCGCCGTGATCGTGATCTCACGCGAGATGAGCAGCACCACCGCCCACGCCGGGATCCGGCCCATCGGCACGAGCCACACGAGCGTGGCGGCGACGATGAGCTTGTCGGCGAGCGGGTCGAGGAACTTGCCGAGCACGCTCACGAGGCCCTGCCGCCGCGCCAGGTAGCCGTCGAGCATGTCGGTGATCGCCGCGAGCGAGTAGACGCCCGCGGCCCAGAAGCAGTCGCGCGGCGCGCCCCTCGACAGGAGCAAGAGGACGGCCGGGATCATGAGGATCCGGGCGAACGTGAGCAGGTTCGGGAGGTTCCGCGCGTCTTCCCAGAGCGTGCGCCGCCGCTGCGCCTTGATGCCCCGCAGAGACGTGCCCGCGCTAGCGACCATCGACGAGGACCATCCCCTCTCCGCCGAACGTCACGAAGCCCTGCATCCCTCCAGGCGCCTCGGAGGCGGGCAGCGTGCGCGGCAGGAGCCGGCCCATCCACCCGAGCACCGCGGTCGCGCGCGTCGACGTCGGCCGCGACGGGGTGATCTCCAGCGCGGCAGCGCGCTCGGGCACCGACAGGACCATGTGGCCGCGGCCGCGGAGCTGCACCATCGCGACCGCCTCGCCCTCGCCGGCCGGCAGGCGGCCGTTCTCGTAGCCGATCGGCAGATCGAAGCCGACGAGGACGTCCTCGCGCAGGTAGATCGGCTCTTCCCCGAGCGTCACGGGGTGGAGCCGCCGCCCCTCTGGCGCGCCGAGCACGAGCTCGCAGCGCCCGCCGATCTCGACGAAGGGCGTGTTCGGCCCGCCGAGCGGCTCGTCGAAGATGCGCCCGCGCGCCTGCCGCTTCAGCACGTGCGTGGCCGTCCCTGAGTGCACGCTCATCGTACGCAGCGCGTCGAGCCGGGCGACGAAGCCCTTCGCTGACTGCACGAGCACGACGCCGCTCGGGTGCCGCGTGACCGCGGCCTCGCGCGGGAAGACGAGCAGCCGCTCGCGCGCGAGCGCCGAGAGCGTCTCCAGCGGCGGCGCTGCGGATGGCGTCGCGGCCGGCGGCGTCGCGGCGGGCGCCGCCGTGGGAGGCGGCAGCGAGGACGATGACGGCCGCCCCGCCGCCTTCTTGCTCGCCGCCGCCGCGTCCGCCGCCGCGGGGACGGCGATCGCGAAGCGGCCCGTCGCGGAGGGCTCCTCGGGCGCCACCGTGCTGCGGCGCACCGTCGGGGCCACGCTCCCTCCAGGCGGCGCCTGCACCGCCGGCATCGACGGGACCGTCGGCGCCGCGCCGACCCGGGAGCCGGGCGCCTTGCTCGCGCCGGGCGGGCTCGTCGCGCCTCCCAGGCGGCCGTCCGCCCCGAGGCTCTTGAGCGACGGCGGCGCCGGGATGGTCGGCATCATCTCGCGGCCAGGCTCGATGGCCGACCATGTCCCTGACGGGATGCGCGGCAGATCCGAGTCGTGCCGGAAGCCCGCGCCGGCGCGATCGAGCGCCTGCACCGCCTCGCCTGCGGCGCGCTGCACCTCGGCCTTGGCCTCGATCGGCGGCTGATCCTCGGTGTCGGGCGGCTCCATCGAGTACCGGCCCGTGGCGCCGCCGCCCGTCATGTCGAGCAGGCGGCGCGCCATCGCGTCGTGGCCGCCCGCCGCGAACGCGTGGCTCGCGCGCTCGTAGTCGCCCATGCGCTGGAACGCGAGCCCCAGGTAGCCCCACGCGCGCTGGTGCTTCGGGTTCTGCTCGAGCGCCTTCTCGAGCTCGGACCGCGCCTGCGCCGGCTGCCCGGTCTTGAGGTACGAGAGCGCCAGGTTGATGCGCGGCTCGACGGCCTCCGGGTGGGCCTGGATCAGCCGCTCATAGATCGCGATCGCCCGCGGGTAGAGCCCCAGCCGGAAGTAGACGATCCCGAGCAGGTCTTGCCCCTTGGGATCGCTCGGCTGGAGCGACAGCGCGCGCTCGAGCTCCGCCTTCGCGGCGTGGACCCGGTTGTCCTGCAGGAGCTCGCTGCCCCGGTGCAGGTGGAACAGGAACTCCTCCGCCGCGACTTCGCGTGTGGAGGGCCGTGGGTCGTCGCGCTCGTGCATTGTCGGAGGGATCGTACACGAAAACGCACACACGCCGTCAGGCGCTCGCCGCCTCGATCGCCTCGGCGAGCGTGAAGGCCCCCTCGTAGAGCGCGCGGCCCACGATGACGCCGCTGACGCCGGGGATCTGCGCGAGCGCGCGCAGGTGAGCGAGCGATCCGACTCCGCCGGAAGCCAGGACGGGGAAGCCGCACGAGGCGGCGAGCTCGCGGGTGGCCTCCAGGTTGGGGCCGACCTGCGTGCCGTCGCGGGAGACGTCGGTGTAGAGGAGCGCCGCGACGGGGGCGCCGGCGAGCGCGCGGGCGACGTCGAGGGCGGTGACGGAGGAGACCTGCTCCCAGCCCTGCACGGCCACGCGCCCGTCCTTGGCGTCCACGGCGACCACGACCCGCCCCGGGAAGCGGCCGGCGAGGTCGCGTACGAGCGCGGGATCGTTCACCGCGGCGGTCCCGAGCACGATGCGATCGGCGCCCAGCGCGAGGTAGCTCTCGGCCGCGGCGGCGGAGCGGATGCCGCCGCCCACCTGCACGCTGCCGCCCTCCACGCCGAAGGCCGCGATGACGGCGCGGACGGCGTCGGCCTGGACGGGCAGGCCGGCGCGGGCCCCTTCCAGGTCGACCACGTGCAGCCGAGCGCAGGCACGGCGGAGGCGAGCGGCGAGCGCCGCCGGGTCCTGGTCGTAGACGGTGACCTGATCGTAGCGCCCTTGATGGAGGCGCACGGCCTGGCCTCCGAGGAGATCGATGGCGGGAATGAGCTGCACGCGGCGGGTCTAGCGCGCCTCTGCGCCGGTGGGTAGAGGCGGTGAAGGCGGCGAAGGTCGGTGACGCCGCCGCGTCACCACGACCCGCTCGCCCCGAGCACGACCCCTTCCGGGCCTGCCGCGAGCACCCCTGCGCGGATCCGCCTTGACGTCGCGCCGGCGGTCATGTCGCTCTGCTTCGGCTCGGTCAGGTAGAGGACCGCCGCCACCCCGAGCCCGGCCAGCCCCACGCCGAAGCCGATCGTGCTCACGAGCCCGGTGGTGCTCGCGCTCTCCGCCGCGTCCAGGCCCGTCGGGTCGCAGGCCGTCGGGTCGCTCAGGCCGATCCCGCTGCCGCAGTGGTCGCGGACGACGCTCTTCTTGCCGAGCGTGAGCGCGCCCGCCACCCCGCCGAGCACGAGCCCCGCGATGCCGACGCCGCCGGCCGCGTACACGGCCGCCCGCCGGCCTGAAGGGCTCTCGGCGGGCGGCGCCGGGGCGCCGCTCACCTGCAGCTCGACGCGCTTCTTCTCGCCGTGAGCGAGGTGGATATGCGTCTCCTGGACAGGCCCTCCCGGCGCCTGGGTCGACACGACGTGCTCTCCCGGATCCACCGGCACGCTCGCGCCCAGCGCGGCGCTGTCCACCGTCTGGCCGTCGCGCTTCACCACCGTGCCCGCGGGGGCTCCCGGCGGGAGGGAGAGCGCGAGCTCCGGCACGAGCGGGGCCAGCTTCTCGCGCTCCTCCCTGGCGACCTTGGGCCGCTCTCCTTGCCGGCGCTTCTGCTCCGGCGTCAGCTGCTCGTGGAGCGCAAGGTACTCCCCGAAGTGCGCGAACGCGGTCGCGACGCGGCCCCACCTCGACTCGCAGATCGCCAGCGTGAAGAGCGCCCCCGGCTTGGGCTCGATCCGATGGCTCTCGGCGATCGCGTTGCAGCCCGCCTCGTACCGGCCTGCCTCCATCTCGGCGAGGCCCCTGTCGAAGAGGGCTTCCGCGGTCGCGCTGTCCTGCGCCGCGGCGGGCGTCGCGGCGGCGAGCGGCCAGAGGATGAGAGCGAGAGGAGCCAATCGGCGCAGGCGACGTGTCATGTTCTGGGGCATCCACAAAGGAAGGTGTCAACCGGTGTCGGCGAGGATCGGACCGGCAGCGCGGCGGACATCGGTCTCAATCTCGCCCGAGCAAAGGGACTTTGGGGCGAGCGGAGGCGCCTCTTCGCTCGGTCGAAGCGGGCCTCGGCGTCGCCTTCGGGGGAGCGCCCGCCGCCCCGCGCGCGGCCGGCCTCGCGCTGGCGCTCGCGCTGGACGCAGGCTGGGTGGGCTCCGCGGCGAGCGCTGGCGCGGAGGCGATGGGCGTCGGCGCCGACGGCTCCGGCGACGCCGTCGTGCTCGGCGCGGCGGTGGCGGCGGCGCTCGCCGAGCCGGCGTCCTGCGCAAGGCCCTCCGGCGGTGCGGCCGCCGCCGGCTCGGCCTGGGCCCCGGCGCGGATCAGGAGCCAGGTCCCTGCGCCAAGCACCCCGAGCCCGAGCACGACCGCGGCGGCGACGAGCGGGGCTCGGTTTGGCGCACTCGGTGCGATGTTCCCTGAAGGGACGGACGTCACCGACGTCTCCATGGTCGCCGCGAGGGGCGCGGCCGGGGAGCGAGACGGGTGCTCCGGCCCCATCGGGCCGATGCTCGTCGCCACCGGCGGCATCATCGCGGGCGCGGTGAGCGCAGGCGCGGCGATCGCGGGCGCAGTGAGCGCAGGCGCGGTGATCGACGGTGCGGTGATCGCGGGCGCTGGCGTGGCGAGCGCGTGCGCCGAGGGGTTCGCCATGGCCCAGGGCGGTGTGTTCGGGCGGGGTGAACGCCCGCTGCTGGCCGGGGCGAGGCCGAGCACCTCGGAGAGCGCCTGCGTCGCCTCGCTCGCGAGGCGGAACCGCGCCGCTGGATCGACGGCCGTGGCCCGAGCGAACCAGCCATCGAAGCTCGGCGGCAGCACCACCCGCTGCGACATCGCCCGGTGGACCGGCGGCTCCTGCGGCCCGTGGACGACCACGAGCGCGAACGCGATCACGTCGCTCGCGCTGAGCGCCTCCGGGCTCCAGTACGGCGTCCCCACGAGCAGCGTGTACGCGATCATCCCGAGCGCGTAGATGTCCACGGCGCTGGTGAGCTTCGTGTCGACGCGGAACTGCTCGGGCGCCATGTAGATGGGCGTCCCGAGGCTCCGCGTGATGCCGGCCGCCGTCCCGCCCTCGGCGAGCAGCTTCGCCACGCCGAAATCGAGGATCTTCATCCGGGGCGTCCCGTCGTCCCGGTGGGTGACGAACAGGTTCTCGGGCTTGAGATCCCGGTGGATGATGGACGCCGCGTGGGTCCGGTCGAGGGCCGACGCCGTCTGCTGGAGGTACGTCGCGACCTCGCCGGGAGGCAGCCTGGCGAGGCGCTTGAGGCGCTGGCCGAGCTCCTCGCCGCGGAGCAGCTCCATCACGAGGAACGGCATGCCTGTCGCCTCGTCGATGCCCGCGTCGAAGACGTCGACGATGTACTCGCTCTCGATGTCCGCCGTGATCTGCGCTTCGCGCTTGAAGCGGCTGCGCATCTCCTCGCTCTGGAAGAGGTACGCGTGCATCACCTTCAGCGCCCGGCGGCGGTTCGTCTCGATGTGCACCGCCTCGTAGACGGACCCCATCGCGCCCACGGCGAGGAGGCGCGCCACGCGATAGCGGTGCGCGAAGACCGTTCCGTCCGCGAGCGGGCCCGACACGGCGGGAGGGTCGCGCGCGGCGGCTGTCGCGTCAAGGATCCAGGGACCCGCGGAGGGCGCGCGCTGCGCGGAGCCGCGGCCGCGACGCCGCGACGTCCGACTACGCGCATCACCGCGCTCGCGCGCACCTCAGCCCTGCGCCGGCGAAGTGGCCGTCCGGCGAGCGCTCCTGGAAGGCAGAGGTGAGCAATGTCGCCTTCTCGCTGCGCCAGCCTCCGCCCCAGATCATGTGGTTCGTGTCGAGGGTGAGGACTGTGCAGTCCTCGCAATCGAGCGGGGTGTCCGCCGCGAACGAATCCAGCACCCACTCCCACACGTTTCCCCCCAGATCCGCCTGTCCCCACCGCCCATCTCCCCGCGGCGACCTCGACCCGCCCGGCTGGAGGTCCGCGATCTCGCACGACCCATCGAGGCCGCACCCGTACACCGCGTAGCTCTCGTCGGGCTCCGGGGCGCTCTCCGGGCTCGACCATGGATACGTGCGCTGCTCGTCCCCGCCGGCGGCCGCGTAGCGCCGCTCCGCTGCCGTGGGCAGCCGACCGCCGTCCCAGGCGCAGAACGCGAACGCCACGTACCAGCTCACGCAGGCCACGGGCAGGAGCTCGTGGTCGCCCACCTCGTCGGTCCATGAGAAATAGGGATCCTCGCAGTGCAGCGACGCCGACAGCGCCGCCCGGTCCACGGGCAAGCTGGCGTCCCACGCGGCGCGCCACCCGCTGTCCGGAATCTTCGGGTGCGCTCCTGCCCCCACCGCTGGCCAGCTCGCCGGGTACTCCGACAGGAACGCCCGGAACCGCCCCACCGTCACCTCGAATCGATCCAGCCGGAAGTCGCTCACCGTCGCCAGGCGTGGCTCGGCGTCGCCCCGATCGAACGTGCCTCCGGGCACTACAAGGCTCCCGCAGCAGCCCTCGTCTCCGCGCGGCCCGCAGATCGCCTCCATCTTTGCGCAGCTCCGAGGGACGGTGCAGCGCCCATCGTCACACAACGGCGCCTCCGCCGGGCACTCGGCGTCATCCTGCCACGCTCCGGCTTCGTCGCACGTCTGCGGCCTGTTCTGCGCGCACCGCACCTCCTCCGGCGTGCACGTCTCGACGCCGCCTCCGCCTCCGCCGCCTGCGCCGTCTGCCAGGTGGTACGGCTTGTCCACGCCCACGATCGCCGTGCAGCCCCCGATCACGAGGCATGCCCCCGTCCACATCGCCACCGCAGACCTGCTCTTCGTCATCTCTCTCTCCCTACGGCCATCGTTCCGTCTGCTGCCTGGATCATCGCGGCCCGAGCGGCCTGCTGCAGCGGACCGCGGCGCGCCTGAGGCAGGGCTCAGGGCGCGACGCGCGCCGTCGATCGGCTGCTCGGGCCGGTGTCGAGAAGCTCGCCCCGCCATCCCGGGGCGATCAGGAGGCCGGAGCTGGGAGATCGCGCTGCGCCGCGAGCCGCACGCCCGGCTCGACCAGCGCCCGGAGCTGGGCGCTCCCGATGGCGCGCGGCGTGGCGCGCAGCAGCCCGTCCCGCAGCGCGCAGGCGAGCGGATGCTCCCAGTGCGCGGCGCGCCCGATCCTCCGCGCGTCGCGCATGAGCGCCGCGACGCGCGCGTGCCGCACGCCGACGTAGGCCTCCCGCGCGCGCGCCACGGTCGGCTCCCCCAGCGCGTCACGGAGCGCGAGCGCGTCCTCGATCGCCATCGCGGCGCCCTGACCCTGGTTGGGGAGGGCCGCGTGCGCGGCGTCGCCGAGCAGGAAGACGCGCCCCTCGCCCCACGTCGGCGCGTCCAGGTCCTCGAGGTCGTGCTGCACGAGCGGCGCGCTCGACAGCGCCGACAGGGCCCGCGGCGCGTCGTGGCCGAAGTCGGCGAAGCGCGACACCACCTCGGCCGCACCGCCTGACGACCCCTTCGTCCCGCGCGGCGCGTTCCGCACGAGGTAGATGTAGATCTGCCCCTCCGGCAGCGGGACGAGCCCGACGCGCGCGCCGTGCCCCCAGTACTCGCAGACCTCCTCGACGCCTGGGTTCGGGCAGAGGCCGCGCCAGCACGTCGTGCCGCTGTAGCGGATCGGATCGCGCGCCGTGAGCCGGGCGCGCGTGGCGGAGCGGAGCCCATCGGCGCCGACGACGATGTCGTACCGCTCCCGGGCGCCGTCCGAGAGCACCACGGACACGGCCGCCTCGGTGGGATCGAGGGACGCCACCGTCGTGCCGAGGCGCAGCGTCGCGCGCCCCCCGAGCGCGTCGAGGAGCAGCGCGTGCAGCGCCGCGCGGCGCAGCGTCACAGACGGCCCGCAGCGCTCGGCCAGCTCGCCGACCGCGAGCCGCTGCAGCGGCCTCCCGCGCCGATCGCGCAACCACATCTCCTCGAGGATCCGTCCCTGCCCGACCGGATCGGCCTCCAGCGCGCGGAGGCAGGCCACCGCGTTCGCCGAGAGGATGATGCCCGCCCCGACCGGCTCGAAGCTCGCCGCCTTCTCGACCAGATCGACGGCCACGCCCCGGCGGACCAGCGCGAGCGCCGCTGCGAGCCCGCCGATCCCTCCTCCGATCACCAGCGCCCGCGCTGCGATCGGCATCAGCGCCGCGCTCCGAGGCGCTCGACCAGAGCGGACCGGGCCGCGCGCAGCGGACGCCAAGCCACCGTCCCAAGGATCTCCATGCGCAGGAGTCTACTGACATTTCGGCCCGCGAGAGGGCCCGCTCTGCCGCCGATCCGCTCGGGGCGAGCCGTTCCGGCCGGGCGGGCGCTGGTTGCGCGAGGTCGTCGGGCAGATACCATCGCTCGCTGAAGATGGCTGTACTCACGCTCGAGCAAGCGGCGATCCCGCTCCGGCAGGCGTACCGGGAAGGCCGCCTCATTCCCTTTCTTGGGGCGGGCTTCTCTGCCCCGCTCCGGCTGCCGATGTGGAAGGAGCTGATGGGGTGGATGGGCGCCGCGCTCGGCTTCGAGCCAGCGCTCTTCGAGCTGCACGGCCTGCCCCCGCAGCTCGCCGGCTTCTTCGCCCGGGAGTGCGCGGGCGGCCTCGACAGCTTCATCGCCGAGATGCGCGCGCGCTTCCACGCGCGCGAGGTCGACGAGCGGCGCAGGAGCTCGTGCCAGCACAAGGCCCTGGCGCGCCGCGACTTCTCGACCATCTACACGACCAACTTCGAGCACCACATCGAGGAGGCGCTGCGGGACGCAGGCAAGCAGGCCGTGGCGCTCGCCAGGTTCGACGACTTCGCGCGGTGCCCGGCGCAGGGGGCGTGCCACGTCATCAAGTTTCATGGCGATCTCGAGTGGCCCGAGACGGTCGTGCTCACCGAATCCCAGTACTTCAGCCGCCTCCGGCTCGAGGCGGCGCCCGATCAGCGCTTGCGCGCCGATCTGCTCAGCAACAGCTTCCTCTTCCTCGGCTACAGCTTCGGCGACGTCGACATCCGGTACATCTGGTACCGCATGGAGCAGATGCGCATCGAGGGCAGCCCGCAGCTCGCGAAGCGCGTGTCGAACCGCCGCGGCTACTGGGCGACCTTCGGCGCCGGGCTCGTCCAGCCGGCGCTGCTCGAGGACTGGCACATCGACGTGATCGAGCTCGATCCGAACGACAAGACGAAGAGCGTCGTGGACCTGCTCGACGCTCTGGACGCGTGAGGGGACGGGTGAGGGCGATGGTCACGGTCTATTTCGTCTCCTCGAGCCACCGCAAGGTCGCGGACATGACGTATGTATGGAAGGACGCCCCGACGCCGCTCCGCGTCCTCCGGCTCGACGTGCCCCAGATCCTCTCGTCGGATCTCGACACCGTCGTACGCGAGGAGGCCCTCGCCGCCTACCGGCTCTCCCTCGTGCCGCTCTTCGTCGAGCACGGCGGGCTCTTCATCGAGCACCTGAACGGCTTCCCGGGCCCGCTCGTGATGCCGTTCTGGGAGCGGCTGCAGGACCGGATTTGCTCCCTCATCCCTCCAGGGCAGTCGCGCGCAGCGCACGTTGTCCAGAAGGTCTGTTATTGCGACGGCCGGACGCTCCGTGTCTACACGGGCAGCATCCTCGGCGAGATCGCCGTCGAGCGGAGGGGAGACGAGGGCATCCACTGGGAGCCGATGTTCATCCCGGCCGGGCACACGCGCACGCTGGGGCAGATGCCTCGTGACGAGCGTCTCCGGTGCTCTGCGAGCGCGGAGGCGCTGCGGGCGTTCCGGTTCGATCTCGGGCTGTGATCGCGGAGCGCGGCGCTCGCGCTCGTCGACGCGTGCCGCCGCGACGCCCCTCCCGCGGCGCCGGCTCCTCCTCACGTCGCCGGACCCTCGCGCCAGACGGGCCGCGCTGGCGGGCCGCTGCGGCGCTCCCTACACCTCCGCGCGCTGGACGCGGTGGGGCTTGACTTCCGGATCGCTTTGGAGTTCCTAACCGCACACGACCGCGGCAAGGGGGCGAGAGCCTGATGTCCGGCGCTCCTCTCCGCTGCGCTCATAGGTTGTCCCCATTTGGCGCGGAGGCGATTCATGGAGTTCAGGCAGCTCGGCGGGTCAGGGTTCAAGGTACCGGTGCTGAGCCTCGGGACGGGGACGTTCGGTGGCTCCAACGAGTTCTTCCGGGGGTGGGGTGCGAGCGACGTGGCCGAGGCGACTCGGCTGGTCGACGTCTCGCTCGAGGCCGGGATGAACATGTTCGATTCGGCCGACATCTACTCCGACGGGCTGGCCGAGGAGATCCTCGGCCATGCGATCAAGGGCAGGCGCGACAAGGTCATCATCTCCACCAAGGCGACCTTCCGGAGCGGTAAGGGCCCCAACGACGTCGGCTCGTCGCGGTATCACCTGATCCGGTCGATCGAGGGGAGCTTGCGCCGGCTGCAGACGGATTATATCGATCTCTTTCAGCTGCACGGCTTCGACGCGGTCACGCCGCTCGAGGAGACGCTCGGCACGCTGGACGATCTCGTGCGAGCGGGGAAGATCCGCTACCTCGGCTGCTCGAATTTCTCCGGTTGGCACCTGATGAAGTCGCTGGCGGTGTCGGAGAAATATGGTCTCTCTCGGTACGTGGCGCACCAGGCGTATTATTCGCTGGTGGCGCGCGACTACGAGTGGGAGCTGATGCCGCTGGCGCTCGATCAGAAGGTCGGCGCGGTGGTCTGGAGCCCGCTGGGCTGGGGGCGGCTCACGGGGAAGATCCGGCGCGGGCAGCCGTTGCCGGAGGTCAGCCGGCTCCGGAACAAGCTGTCTACCGATGGGGGGCCCCAGATCGACGACGAGTACCTCTATGATGTCGTCGACGCGCTCGACGGGGTGGCGAAGGAGACGGGCAAGACCGTCCCGCAGATCGCGCTCAACTGGCTGCTGCAGCGGCCGAGCGTCGCGAACGTGATCATCGGCGCTCGCAACGAGGAGCAGCTCCGACAGAACCTCGGGGCCGTCGGCTGGAACCTCGCGCCCGAGCACATCGCGAAGCTGGATGCCGCGAGCAAGACGAAGCTGCCGTATCCCTACTTTCACCAGGCCGGTTTCAGCGAGCGCAATCCGTTCCCTGTCGCGCTGTGACGGTCGCGGCCTGGCCGCGATCGGCGACTGACGGCGGCTGCGGTCATGGACGACCTGTGACCACCCGGGCCGCCGCTCCTGCGCGGAGGCCCAGCGCCGGGCGCGCACCGCGCCCTCGCCGTGGAAGGCAATCCCGTGGCGAGGGCCGCTCAGGGCAGCGCGGCGGTGGCGTCCGGCGTGGCGGCGTGCAAATCAGCGGTCGTGCTCATTCTTTGCGACTTCGACGGGACCATCACCTGCGACGATCTGACGAACCGGATCTGGGACGCCCACCTTCGCTATGACTGGCGGCAGGTGCTGCTCACGCCTGCCGTCGGCGGCGAGCTCACGCCGTTCGAGCTCCTCCGCCGCGGCTACGCCGACGTGGATCGCCCGGCCGCAGAGCTCCTGGCCGAGCTGCGCCCGCACGCCGATCTGCGCTCAGGCTTCGAGGATCTTCTGGCCCTGTGCGCCCACCGCTCGTGGGTGTTCCATGTGATCAGCCACGGCCTGCCGTTCTACATCCGCGAGTTCCTGCCGCCGGGCACCGCGTTCTCTTGCTTCGATGCCGCCTTCGATGGGCGCTGGCGCGTGACCGTGCCGGAGACGGTGCCGCTCCGTCCCGGCGAGGACTTCAAGATCCGCGTGCTCGATCAGCTGAAGGCGGCCACCGGCGAGACCTCCACGGTCTACATCGGCGACGGCCGGCTGGACTACCCCGCGGCGCGGTGCTGCGATCGCGTGTTCGCGGTGCGGGACAGCGCTCTCCACGTGCTCTGCTCTCGCGACGGGATACCGTGCACACCTTTTGACAGCTTTGCCGAGATCTGCGCGGCGCTCTCGGGCGACGGCGCCCCCCACGGGGCGCGCACACAGGCCGCGGCCGACGCAACTGGTTGATCTTCCGGGCTCGGGTGACGCGCGTCCGCGTCCTGGCCTGTGCATCGTCGTCGGCGAAACGCCCCTCCTCTGCTATGGGAGATCTCATCGCAGGAGGTAAGTTGATATGCTTGGACGAGCGCTGAATACGCACCTGGCCGCATGGATCCTCGCGCCTCTCTCGCTGCTGCTCCTTCACTGCGGTGACGACGAGTCCGTGGATCCGGTGGGGACCACCGCGGGCTCCGCCACGACCGTCGGCGCCACGACGGGTGCTGGTGGCGGAGGCGGGTCGACCGGCAGCGGCGGTGGCGGGGGTAACGGCGGCAATGGCGGCAACGAAGCCGGCGGCGGCGGCGCGCTGCCCGATCTCGATCCAGCGCTCGACTGGTACGGCGACAACCGGCAACGGCTCGACGGGATGATCGACGAGCACGGCGCCTCGGGCCCCGACTACGATCCCGATCGAAAGCCGGTCGCCGTGTTCGACTGGGACAACACCGTCATCAAGAACGACGTCGGCGACGCGACGATGTTCTGGATGCTCCTGCACGACAAGATCCTCCAGCCCCCGGGCGGGAACTGGGCGCTGACGAGCCCCTACCTCACGGCCGCCGCGGTCGCGTCGCTCGGCGAGGCGTGCGGCGCGGCCGCCGAGCCGGGCGAGCCGCTGCCCACGGGCTCATCGCCCGCCTGCGCCGACGAGATCCTGAGCGTCTATGTCGACGGGGAGACCACCTCCGGCGAGCCTGCCTTCGCCGGCTACAATCACCGCACGATGGAGCCCGCGTACGCGTGGCTCGCGCAGCTCGGCGCAGGGTACTCGGCGGACGAGATCACCGCCTTCGCCGGCTCGGCGATCCGCGAGAGCCTGGCGGCGGAGGAGGGCGCCGTCCAGACGGTGGGGACGCGCGCGGGGCTGACGGCGTGGCTCCGGATCTACGATCCGATCCGGGATCTCATCGGCGCGATGCAGAAGAACGGCTTCGACGTCTGGGTGGTGTCGGCCTCTCCGCAATCCGTGGTCGAGCCGTTCGCGGAGCGGGTGAACATCGCCGCGGATCGGGTCATCGGGATCCGTCAAGTGACGACCGAAGAGGGGGTGTTGACGTACGATTTGCAGGGGTGCGGGCCGGTGCCCGACGGCACCAACGCGGGTGACGGCGAGTTCACCGGGAACAGCCTGATCACCTTCATCGAGGGGAAGCGGTGCTGGATCAACAAGGTGATCTTCGGCGAATCGGGCCCGGCCGCGCTCGAGAAGAACCCGGACGCGTCGAAGCGGCCGGTCTTCGGGGCCGGCGACTCGGACACCGATCTGAGCTTCCTCCAGGACGCCACAGCGCTCCGTCTCGCGATCAACCGCAACAAGAAGGAGCTGATGTGCAATGCCTACCGGAACCACGCCGGGACCTGGCTGATCAACCCGATGTTCATCCTCCCCAAGGGCCATCTCGCCTCGGGGTACGCCTGCTCGACCACCGCCTGCGTCGACGAGGCCGGCGCCGCCGGCCCATGCCTCGACGAGGCCGGCGCGGTCATCCCTGACCAGGCCGACAACGTGTACTGACGCGCAACGCACCGGCCGCCCCCGGCCCGCGGCTCCGCAGCCCGAACGCCGCTCAGATGTGCTTCGGCGGGTTCAGCTTGTCTTCCGCCGACCTCCGCTGGACGAGCGCCTTGGCCTTCTCGTAGAGGACCCGCAGCCGGCCGCCCTCGGGCTCCCAGTACTCGGCGCGCTCGACATAGAGCTTCAGGAAGGCGGCGTGAGGGTGGGTGGGGCCGGCCGGCAGCCACGCCTTCCACGAGGGCTTCCAGAGGCTCCGGATCTTCTCCTCGTTCCTCTCGATGTTCGCGCGCGCCGAGATCGATATGTACGCCCGATCCCGCGGCCTGTAGCAGCAGACCGCCACCTGGTGCTCGCGGGTGATCTCGCCTGTCTTCGCCGCCTCGTCCTCCGTCACGAACCAGAGATCGCAGTCCATCACCTCGGCCGGCTCCTGGATCTCCATCGGCCGCCCCCGCATCAGCCCTTCCGGGGTCATCGTGACGAGCATGGCGGTGTCGAACTCCCTGAGGAGCGCGTGCAGCTCGCTCATGGATCCGCGGACCTGAGCCTTGGCTCCCGGCTCTACACTCCGGTGTTGCTCTTCACTCTGGTGTTGCATGCGGACAAAGCTGCTCCGCGGACCCTGGCCCGCAAGCAGGGGCGCGCCCTGACCCGTGTACCGCCGTGGCCTGGCGGCGCTCCGGCGTGACCCGAGGCGCCGCGCGCTGCGGGACGGTCCAGGCGGTCCGGCTCACCTCGCGGGGTTTTGCGCAGTGGACGGCGCGATGCGACGCCTTGACGCGCGTCCGCTCGGCAGATGGGGCGCTCTCCTGCCGCCAGAAGTGCCAATCCGCGGGCCCTCCTGGGCCGGCACAGTCCATGCTTTCGCCGGCGCGGGGGCACACCACAACTCCGCCCAGCAGGCTCTGCCATGACCGCGTTTTTGGACGACTTCGACCCTCGTATCCCCGCCGTCTCCATCCGGGACGACACCGCCCGGATCCGGGAGGATTTCCTCGTGCTTGCCGCGCACGAGATCAGGACGCCCGTGACCTCGCTCCTCCTGCAGCTCCAGCTGACGAAGCGGATGAGCGAGCAGGAGCCGGAGAAGACCCCGGCGTGGGCGGCGGCGATGCTGGCCGTCTTCGATCGTCAACTCGGCCGTCTCGCCCGGCTCTGCGACGACATGTTCCAGGCGAGGCACGGCGGCCTGGCCCACGGCGCCCCGACCCGCGAGCCGGTCGATCTCGTCGGGCTCATCCGCGAGGTGGTCGCGACGGCGGTCGCGCACCGGCCGGCCGCGTGCGGCGCCATCTCGGTCACGGCCGAGGGCCCGGTGATCGGCTGGTGGGACCGGTCCCACCTCGAGCGCATGGCGTTCCACCTGATCAAGAACGCGCTCACCTTCGGCGAGGGCAAGCCGATCTCGATCGAGGTGCGCGCGACGCGCGCGCGGGCGCGGCTCATCGTGCGCGACCACGGCATGGGGATCGCGCGGGAGGACCACGAGCGGATCTTCGCGCGCTTCGAGCGGGCCGTCCCCGTGGAGCGGTTCGGCGGCCTGGGGCTCGGCCTGTACATCGCGCACGTCGCGGCGCGCGCGCACGGCGGCGCGATCCGCGTCGAGAGCGAGCTCGGCCGCGGCGCGGTGTTCATCGTCGATCTCCCGCTCGCCCCGCGGCGGCCGCAGCGGGTGAGGGCGGCGCGGCGCTCCTCGTCGATCCCCCCCTCGAGCCCGGCGCGGGCGCGGCGCGGGCGCGGCGTGGGCGCGGCGCGCGCGCCCGAGCTTCCGCTGGGCGCGCACCTCAAGCTCGCGCAGGTCAAGCAGGTGCACCAGCAGCGCCTGCTGCGCCCGCACTGACGCGCGGGCGGGTCAGCCGTTCAGGAAGCGGGCGAGCAGGCGCAGGCCGGCGGCCTGGCTCTTCTCGGGGTGGAACTGCGTCGCGGTGACGTTGTCCCGCTCGATCGCGGCGGTGATGCGGTGCGGGCCGTGCTCCGTCGTCGCCGCGACCAGCGCGGGGTCGAGCGGGACGGCGTGGTAGCTGTGGACGAAGTAGACGAAGGGGCGCTCGCCCGCGAACACGCCGAGCGGGCCCGCCACCTCGCGCGCGAACGCGATGCGGTTCCAGCCCATGTGGGGGATCTTGATCCCGACCCAGGGCTGGCCGGGGGCTGCGTCCGCCTCGGCCGCGCTCGGCTGAGGGGTGAGGCGCTTGACGGTGCCCGGGAACACGCCGAGCCCGCGCGCGCCCTCCGCCTCCTCGCTCCCGTCGAAGAGCGCCTGCATGCCGAGGCAGATGCCGAGGTAGGGCGTCCCCTTCCGGATCTGGGCGCGCAGCGCGTCGCCGATGCCGTTCTGCAGCGCCGCGGCGCAGTCGCGGAAGGCGCCCTGGCCGGGCACCACCACCTTGTCGGCCCGGCCGATGATCTCCGGGTCGCCCGTGCGCGTCACCGCGCACGGCACGCCGGCGTCCTCGGCGGCCTGGAGGAGCGCCCGCTCCACGGAGCGCAGGTTGCCCATCCCGAAATCGACGAGCGCGATGGCTTGCATGGCTCAGAGGCTCCCCTTGGTGGACGGGATGCCGGCGACGCGCGGCTCGATCCGGGTCGCCTTCATCAGCGCCTTGGCGAACGACTTGAAGCAGATCTCGACGATGTGGTGCAGGTTGTCCCCCTCGATGAGGCGGACGTGGAGGTTCGCGCCGACGCCGCGCGCGAAGCCCTCGAAGAACACCGGGGCGAGCTCGACGTCCCAGGTGCCGAGCTTCGCCTTGGGCAGCGGCACGCGCCAGACGAAGTAGGGCCTGCCGGAGAGGTCCAGCGCGCACTGCGCGAGCGCCTCATCCATGGGGAGCGTCGCCTCGCCGTAGCGGGCGATGCCCGCCTTGTCGCCGAGCGCCTTCTGCACGGCCGTGCCCAGGGTGATGCCGCAGTCCTCGGTCGTGTGGTGGCCGTCGATCTCGACGTCGCCCTCGGCGTGGATGGTGAGGTCGAACAGGCCGTGGCGGGCGATCTGATCGAGCATGTGCGTGAGGAAGGGGAGCGGCGTCTTGATCGACGAGCGGCCCTGGCCGTCGAGATCGATCTCGATGCGGATGTCGGTCTCGCGCGTCTTGCGCTCGACATTGGCGATGCGGGGCATGGCGCGTAGGGTAGTCGCCCTTCGCGGCAAGGGAAGCGCCGTGAGCCCGATGACGCGGCAGGTAACGCGGCAATGGCCTTGGATGCCAGCGTCGGATGGCATAAGGTGGCCCCCTGGATAACGTGGCGGTGGTGGCGCCCTTGAGGCGGCCCCAGCGCAGGAGCGTCCGTGAGCTCACCGGTCACCGAAGGTCAAATTCTATCGGGAAAATACCGGGTCGAGCGCATCCTCGGGCAAGGGGGCATGGGCGTCGTCGTCGCCGCGTTGCACGAGCAGCTCCACCAGCGGGTCGCCATCAAGCTGCTCCATCCCGGCGCCAACGAAGAGATGGTGGAGCGCTTCGTGCGCGAGGCGCGCGCGGCGGTGCGCCTGAAGAGCGAGCACGTCGCGCGCGTGCTCGACGTCGGGACGCTCGAGACGGGCGCGCCGTTCATGGTGATGGAGTACCTGGATGGCAGCGACCTCCAGGAGACGCTGCGGCGGCGCGGCCCGCTCGAGCTGGAGGAGGCCGTGGGCTACGTGCTCGAGGCCTGCGAGGCCATCGCCGAGGCGCACGCGGCCGGCATCATCCACCGCGATCTCAAGCCGGCGAACCTCTTCCTCACGCGCGCGGCGGACGGCAGCGGCATGGTGAAGGTGCTCGACTTCGGCATCTCGAAGGCGCTCGCGGACCCGTCGACGGCCGGGGCCGAGCCGGAGCTCGGGCTGACGAAGACGGCGATGGTGCTCGGCTCGCCGCTCTACATGGCGCCCGAGCAGATGCGCTCCGCGCGCTCGGTCGACGCGCGCGCGGACATCTGGTCGCTCGGCGCCATCCTCTACCAACTGCTCACGGCGCGCGTCCCCTTCGACGCGAGCTCGCTGTCCGAGCTCATCCTGATGATCAACACCGAGTCGCCGCCCCCCCCGACCACGTTCCGGAGCGACCTGCCGCCGGGCCTCGAGGCGGCGATCCTGCGCTGCCTCGAGAGGGACGTCGCGAAGCGCTTCAAGTCCATCGCCGAGCTCGCGGGCGCGATCGTCGATTTCGGGCCTCCGCTCGCGCTGGCCTCGCTGGAGCGGATCGAGCGGACGCTGGGGCTCGTCCCCGCGGTCTCCTTCCGGGACCGGGCGAGCTCCGTGCGCGAGCGCATGAGCACGCCGCCCGCCTGGCAGACGTCGCAGGACCGCGCGAGCGGCGTCCCCGCGGCGACGGCGCGGCACAGCGCGGCGCCGCCTGCTGGCGCGACGGCGGGCGGCGCGGGCGGCGCGGTCGGCCACACCGCCGGCCCGGCGGGCACCGCGCCTGGCTGGACGGCCGGGGGCGCCGCGCCCGGGGCGCGCGCGCGGAGCGGCGTTGTGCTCGCGCTGGCCGTGGTGGGCGTCGCCGTGGTGATCGGCGGGATCCTGCGCTTCGTCACGTTCCATGGCGGCGCGGACGCTCCTCCCGCCGACCCGTCGGCCGTGTCGGCGACCGCCTCCGCCGAGCCCTCGGCGCCCGCCACGCCGGCCCCGCCCCCGCCGGTCGCTCCTCCGGAGGTGACCGCAGAGCCGCAGCCGCCCGCGACCGCGGCGCCGTCAGCGACCGTGTCCCCGGTGGCGACCGCTGCGCCGGTGGCCACCATGGCGCCGCTTTCGACCGCCGGGCCGAAGGCGCCGGCGAGCGCGACGCCGGTCGCCACGGGGCCTCGGCCGAAGCCCACCGCCGCGCCCTCGGTCCCACCGGCCGCGACCGCCGCGCCGACCGCGACCGCGACCGCCGCGCAGCCGGGGAGCATCTTCGATGTGCTGAACGACAAAGGTAAGCCCAGATGAGTTGGCCAGGAAGCGAACGGCTCCCGCTGTGGAGCAGCAGGAGCCGGCGCGTCGGCGCCGCGGTCGCGCTCGGCGGCGCCGTGCTGACGGCCCTCGCGCCCGCGGGAGCGCAGCCGGCGCCGGCGGCAGCGAAGCCGGCGCCTGCGGGAGCGCAGCCGGCGCCTGCGGGAGCGCAGCCGGCGCCTGCGGCGGTGCAGCCCGCTCCTGCCGCTGGCGCGCCTGCCGCGGGTGCGCCTGCCGCGCAGGGGCCGCTGTCCGCGACGCTCACCGGCGAGGCCAAGGCCGAGTACGAGGCCGCGCGGATCCTCTTCAACGACGGCGACTACCGCAACGCCATCATCAAGTTCGAGCGTTCCTTCGAGCTCTCCGGCGACCCGCGGCTGCTCTGGAACATCGCCCTCTGCCAGAAGAACCTGAAGCGCTACGCGCGCCTCCTCGGGACGGTCGAGAAGCTCCTCAGGGACGCCGGCCCCCAGCTCGGGGAGCAGGATCGCAAGGACGCCGCTGCGCTCATCGAGGCGACGAAGGCCTACGTGAGCCGGCTCGATCTGAAGGCCAGCGAGGCGGGCGCCACGGTCTTCGTCGACGGCGAGGAGGTCGGCCAGACGCCGCTGAGCGAGCCCGTGCTGCTCGACGTCGGCACCCGGAAGATCCGGGTGACCAAGAAGGGCTTCAAGGACGTCGAGGTCTCCCAGCAGGTGACGGGCGGCGGCGAGGTCACGGTCACGGCCACGCTGGAGAAAGAGGTCCACCAGGGGCGGCTCATCGTCACGGCGGCGCCGGACGCCGTCATCTCCATCGATGGTCGCGTGGTCGGCCGCGGCGGCTACGACGGTCCTGTGCCGAGCGGCGGTCACGCGCTCCGCGTCACGGCGTCCGGCATGGTGTCGCACCAGTCCGAGGTGATGATCCAGGACAACCAGACGCGCCGCGTGCAGGTCACGCTGGTGCCGCAGCCCAAGCAAAGCAACGTCGAGACCTGGCTCTGGATCGGCGGCGGTGTGCTGGTGCTCGCGGGCGCGGTCCTTGTCGCCACGGGGGTCTTCGGGCCGGAGCCGCCGGTCAACGGCCGCACGTCGCCCGGCTCGGTCTCCCTGTCCCGGAAGGGCGGCGCCACGTTCACGATCCCCTTCGGGGGTGGCCGATGAGCGCCGTCTCCCGGGCGGCGCTGGCCGCGCTCGCCGCTGTCGTGGCCTGCGGGTGCTCTCCGCCGGACGAGATCATGCTCGCCGTCTCGACGGATCTCGAGATGCCCAAGGACTTCAGCGCCCTCCAGGTGCAGGTGTTCGAGGGCGGAACCCCCAAGTTCTCGTCGTCCTACGAGCGGCTCGGCGAGTCCGACGCCGCCGCGCGCCTGCCGGCGACGATCGGCTTTTACTCCTCGAGCGGCGGGGGCGACTCGATCCGGATCAAGGTCAGCGCCCTCATCGGGGACGAGCTCGGCGCGCCGCGCATCCTGCGCGAGGCGGTCACGAAGATCCCGAAGAACCGCGTCGCGCTGCTGACGCTGCCGCTCAACTTCCTCTGCGATGACTCGGGCGAGAGCGACGAGAGCGGCGGTGTGGTGAACAAGCACTGCTTGGAAGGGCAGACCTGCGTCGCGGGGGCGTGTGCATCGAGCGAGGTCGATGCGGGCGCGCTCCCCGACTACGCGCCCGGGGACGTCTATGGCGGCGGTGACGGCGACGGCGACGGCGATTGCTTCGACGTGACGGCCTGCTTCCAGGGCACGGCGCCTGCGGAGGTCGACGCGGCGTGCTCGATCGCGGGCGAGGCCGGAGTCCCGCTCAACGTGGCGCTGGAGACCGCCGCGGGCGACGGGATCTGCGATGACGCCGACCGTTGCCTGGTGGCGCTCGACGCCGGCAGCGCCGATGGCTTCCGGGTGGCGGAGGACGGGCGGATCCAGCTGCCGACCGCCGTGTGTGATCAGGTGGCCGCGGGGAAGATCGCGGCCGTCGTGACGTCACCGGTGACGACCGCGTGCGTCCAGAAGACCGTGGGCCTGCCGACGTGCGGGCCGTGGTCGGCGTCGGGCTCCGCGAAGCCGTGATGGCGCGGTCGCATCCCCCGGTGGGATGCGACCGCCAGCGCCTGCTGCGGTCGTAGTCGTCAACGTGGACGTGGACGTCCACGTCCACGACCACGTTCACGTTGGTGACCGCTGGGGGGTGGAGGGGGGCGGGCTTGGGGCCCTGAGTGCGACCGAACGAGCTTGGTTAACACCGATGGCGGTCCCGACCTGGGCGAGCGGTCGATATCGACCTGCCGTCGAGAACGTGACCTGAGCTGACGCTCATCGTCCGGCGTTCCCGAAGGTCGCCATCTGGGAAAGCGGTCGATATCGACGTGCCGTCGAGAGCGTGACCTGAGCTGACGCTCGTCGTCGGGCGTTCCGGCAGGTCGCGTTCTGGGAGGACGCTCGATATCGGGTGTCCCGTCGAGAACGTGACCTGAGCTGACGCCTGTGATCAGGCGCTCGCCCAGGTCGCGATCAGCCCGAGCGCCGGAGCTCAACGTGTCGCCAAGATCGCGACCTTCCCAGGACCTTGCTGGGATCGCGGACCCCAGATCCACACCTGGGCTTCCCTTCAAAATTACGCTGCGCGCCAGATCGGGGCCGCCTTCCCCCCGGCTCTTGTGAGCCTCGGCCCATGACGGGCGCCGGTGAGGGCCGTCACCACACGTCGGTCACCCCGAAGACGCGCCTTGGGGCCACGCTGCGCGCTTCGCGGTTGCTCCTGTAATCGGGTGTCATCGACAGGACACGAGACCGGCGCTTCCCTGGCACGACGCGCTGTCCCCCACGTGGAGGTCTGTCCCATGTTGAAACACCTGATGATTGAAGAGATGGTCGCCCTCGTCGCTCCGTGGATCGAGGATGCCCAGCGGAAGCGGCTGTTCCTGTCGATCCCGGAGATCGCCGGGCTGCACGACAAGGTGGTCGAGGTCCACGGCGCCGTGCTGGCGGTTCGTCCGAGCAAGACGGGCGTGTCGGCCGGGATGACGGCCTTGAACGACGAGCTCGTGAAGGTCGACGAGCGGCACGATCACCTGGCCAAGGCGGTCTCGTACGGCATCGACGCGCACCGCGAGCACTGTCTGGCGGAGGAGCCGCCGGACGTCGGGGGGGCGGAGGCGTGTGATCGGGCCCAGGCCAGCCTGTTCCCGACCGGGCTCGCCATCATCAAGGCGTCGCCCACCGCGGAGTCGGGCAACACGGCGCGGATCGCCCTGCTCCTCGACGAGGAGCCCGCGACCGCGGCGTTCCTCAAGGCGATCCCGGCGCCGGGAAAGACGACGCTGCTCCACACCGTCCAGCGGTGGATCGCGTCGGGCAAGGAGCTCGCAGCGATCGAGCACCGGCGGGACGCGCTCGCCGCCAAGGAGAAGACCGCGCCGGTCGTGAACGCGACGATCCTGGCGGCGCGCAATCAATGGCTCCGCGTCGTCGCTGCGGTGCTCTCCAACCTCGAGATCTCCAGCGCTCCCGCGGAAGCCATCGAGACGATCCGCGGCCCCATCCTGAAGGCGTCCGAGCGAGCTGGGAGGCGCTACGCCAGCGGCAAGACCGGGGGCGCCGGCGCCGAAGGGCCTCGCCAGCCTGCGGCAGCGGGGGAGGGGGGCGCCGCCGCCGGCGGCGCGGCCGGGGTCAGCCCGCCTGTGGAGTGACGCGGCCGGCGGCGCGCGTCACCCGCGCCGCCGCCGCCACCGCGCGAGGAGCGCCGCGGCGGCGAGCCACGCCGCAGCCGAGCCCGTCGCCCCGTCGGTCCCCGCTGCGAGCCCGCAGCCGTTGCCGTGCGCCCGGGGGTCGCCGCGCAGCGGCCTGGGGGTGGCGCCCTCGCCGCCCGAGCCGTCTTCGCCGCCGTGGCCTCCGCCGCCGCCCGCACCGGCGTCGCCGCCGCCCGAGCCCGCGTCGCTGCCGCCCGCACCGGCGTCGCCGCCGCCCACACCCGCATCGCCGCCCGCGCCGCCGCCTCCGCTGCCGGCGTCATCGGGCACGCAGCCGCCGGCCACGCAGGTGCCGCCGGGGCAGCGGGCGCCCTCGTTGGGGAAGAGCGCGCACTCGCCGTGCTTCGGGTGGCACTGCGCGGAGGTGCAGACGTTCCCGGAAGGCGCGCACACGACCGGATCGCTGCCCCTGCAGACGCCGCCGTCGCAGGCGTCGGTCCGGGTGCAGGGGTCGCCGTCGTCGCAGGGCGTGCCGTCGGGCTTCGCCGGCGCGTTGCAGTCGCACGCGTCGCCCACGTGGTCGCCGTTCGCGTCCTCCTGCCCTTCGTTCGAGAGGAACGGGCAGTTGTCGGCGGCGTCGGGCGCGCCGTCGCCGTCGTCGTCGTCGTCGCACCGGTCGCCGTAGCCGTCGTCGTCGCCGTCGCTCTGGCTCGGGTTCGCGATGAGCGGGCAGTTGTCGCCGTCGTCGGGCGCGCCGTCGCCGTCGTCGTCGCTGTCGCACGCGTTGCCCTCGCCGTCGCGGTCGAGATCGGACTGGTCGGGGTTCGGGACGGAGAGGCAGTTGTCCACGCCGTCCTCGACGCCGTCGTCGTCCCGGTCCAGCGCGTTCAGATCGCACGCGTCGCCCCGGCCGTCCGTGTCGGCGTCGGCCTGATCGGGGTTGGGGGCGAGCGGGCAGTTGTCGACCTCGTCGCCTAGGGCGTCGTTGTCGTCGTCGTCGTCGCACGCGTCGCCGCTCTCGTCCGGCGGCGACTCGTCCTTGTTGTTCTCCTGTCCCGCGTTGGGCGTCGACGGGCAGTTGTCGGCCTCGTCGGGCACGCCGTCGCCGTCGTCGTCGGGATCGCAGGGGTCGCCCGCGCCGTCGCCCTCGAGGTCCGCCTGATCGGGGTTCGGCGTGAGCGGGCAGTTGTCGTCGCCGTCGAGCACGCCGTCACCGTCGTCGTCGGGATCGCAGACGTCGCCCGCGCCGTCGCTGTCCGCGTCGGCCTGATCCGGGTTCGGCGCGGACAGGCAGTTGTCGTCGAGGTCCTTCACGCCGTCGTCGTCGTCGTCACCGTCGCCGTCCGCGTCCCAGTTGACGACGTAGGCCCGCTCGCGCACCGACATCCCGGCGAGCGCCGGCGCCGGGAGCGCGTCGAGGTGGGCCGCACCCGCGTGGGAATCGGCCCGGCTCGCGCGCTGGCCGCCGAAGTGCATGACGATCCGCGTCCCCCCGGGGGGCAGCTTCAGGGTGAACTCGACGACGGGCCCCTGCGTCGCCGCGCAGTCGAAGGTGGTCATCCCGACGCTCCCCGGCGGGATCGCCGCGGAAGGCCCGTAGAAGTTGAAATGGAGGCTCGGATCCCCCCCCGCGTCGAAGTCGTCCGTGGCGAGCCATCGATCCGCCGGCGTGAACTCCAGATCGCCCGTGGTCGACTGCGTGATGGTGGTGCTGTTGTCGGATCCGACGTTCGTCTCGATCCGCACGACCGCCGTCCGCTCGCTGGCGGTGGGGTTGCGGAGGATCTCCAGGAAGCGCGCCCAGCCCTCGTCGGTCGGCACGTAGATCTTCCGGGTGACCTCGAGCTCGCCCATCAGCGCCGGCCCGTGGACGAGCTGCCGCCCGTCCATCTCCTCGGCCCGGGTCGAGGAGGGAAAGCTGCTCCCATCCACCCGCAGCACCATGCCGGTGTCGAAGGCGTCGTTCGTCCCGTCGCCGATCACCCCGTCCATCCCGACGTCCCACCGGAAGGAGAGACCATCGATGAGGTCCTGCAAGGGGCCCACGGCGGCGCACTGCGCGGCCGCGCTCCGCGGCGCCGCAGCGAGCGCCAGCGTGACGCCGAGCGCGGTGGCCATGACGGTTCGCTTCATCCTCTTCACCCTCTCTCGCCCCACGGGGCCGCGTCGCATGGCCCGATCGCGCTCGTCCTCGTCACCGCGCCGCGCCGCCCGCGGCCGGCTCCTGCACCGCGCCGCCCGCGGCCGGCTCCTGCTGCTCGCCTTGCGCCTGCGCCGGGCAGCCGCGCCGCGACGGGTCGCCGCCCCCGGAGCCCGCGGCCGCCCGGGGGCAGAGGTCGTCCTGATCGGCGACGCCGTCCTCGTCCTCGTCCTCGACGGGACAGCCGTTCCTCTTCGCGTCGGCGCTGGCGGGGCCATGCGCGTACGGGCACGCGTCCCGCGCGCCGGGGATGCCGTCCACGTCCGGGTCCGCGTTCGCGTCGGTGTTCGCCGCCGCGCCGGCGGGCGGCCGCGCCGGGGGAGCCCACGCCACCGTCCCCATCGCGCGGAACGACGGCGTGCCGATCGCGTCGCCGATGCCCGGCCCGGCGGCCGCCCCGACGACAAGGCCCGCGAGGGGGCGGAGCCGGGCGCCGAGCAGGAGCTCGGCGCTCGTCGTCCTCTCGACCTCGACCCGCTCGCGCGCGGTGAGCGACAGGGAGCCGCCCTGGAGCATGGTCTCGGCGTACACCTCCGGGCCGACCTGCAGCCGCTCGTCCCAGAGGAGCACCCCCGCGCCGCCGCCATAAGCGAGCGTCGAGGGGCTCTCGGAGCTCCGCATCACCGCGCCGGCCGCGACGCTCCACACGACGCGCGCGACCCGCCCGCCGAGCAGGAGCTGCGGCGTGACGCGGACCGCGCCCTCGCCGACGTACGCGTCCGAGTTGCCCGTGGGCAGGTGCAGGGACGCGCTCGTGCCGATCTGGAAGGGGTCGCCGTCGTCGCCGAGCAGCCGGACGCGCACGCCGAGGCGCAGATCGCCGAGCGCAGGCGACGAGGGCGCCTCGGGCGCACCCGCGCCGGCCGCGGCCGCGGCGCCGTCGCCGCTCTGGGAGAGCGCGAGCGGCAGCGAGGCCGAGACGAGCAGCCGATCCCACAGCGAGAGGGAGCCGCCGATGTGAAGGAGCGACTGGCTTCCGACGATCACCCGCTCGGACGAGGCGCCGTTGGAGAGGGTGAGCGGATCCTCCGCGTGGTCGAACAGGGCGAGCCCGCGGGGGACCAGGTGCCCTCCGATGAACGGCGACGGCACACCGAAGAGCGGATCACCCGCGGGTGTCGGCTCGAACCGGCTGAGCGCGACGGCGCCGGGCCCCTCCGCGCGCGCGGAGGACGGGCCGAGGGCGATGCCGAGCAGCGCGCCCGCGAGCGCCGCGCCCACCGTGATGAAGCCTCTCATGGGCGCCGGATGGTATCCCCGCCACCGCAAGCGGAGCAAAGCCGATTTGTCCGAGACGTTTCCAACAGTTGCTTGCGCGGCGCGTGCATCGGGTAGCATCGCGGTAATCCGAGGTGGAGCGTCTCGGAGAGTCGGAGAGTCGGAGCACGGCCATCGCGGTGTGCTTCCGCCAGCAAGGAGCATCGATGCGAGGGAAGCAGCTGGGCCATTGGGGGCGCGCCATGACGGCCGCGCTCGGCGTGGGGCTCGTGGCGGGGGTTGCCGCGGCCCAGCCGGCTCGCACCGCGCCCGCCGCGACGCCGCCCGCCGCGACGCCGCCCGCCGCGACGCCGCCCGCGGAGACGCCGCTCGCGGAGTCGCTGACCGGGATGGCCAGGGCCGAGCATGGAGCGGGCGCCGCGCTGTTCGACGACGGCGACTACGCGGGCGCGCTCGCGCGGTACGAGCGCGCCTACGAGCTGTCGCGCGATCACCGCCTGCTCTGGAAGGTGGCGCTCTGCCAGAAGAACCTGCGGCGCTACGCGAAGATGATCGCGACGCTGCGCCGGATGGAGGCCGAGGCGGGCGCCGCGCTGTCGGCCCGCGACAAGCAGGACATCGCCGACCTGATCCAGGCGGCCGGGGCGTTCGTGTCCCTCCTCGAGATCACGGCGAGCGAGCCGGGGGCCGAGGTGTTCGTGGACGACGAGCCGGTCGGGACGACGCCGCTCGCGGCGCCGGTGCCGATCGACATCGGCGAGCGCCGCATCCGCGTGTCGAAGCCGGGCTTCGTCGATTTCGTCCGGCAGGAGAAGGTCGTGGGCGGCGGCAGCGTCGCGCTCGTGGCGCGGCTCGACCGGGCGTTGCACCGGGGGCGGCTCGCCATCGCGGCGGGGCAGGACGATCTCATCGCGATCGACGGCAAGGTGGTGGGCAAGGGCCGCTGGGAGGGCTCGGTGCAGAGCGGGACCCACGCGCTGCGGGTGACGGCGCCGGGGATGACGCCGCACGAGGCGCAGATCCTGGTCCGCGACGACGAGCGCCGGCGGATCGACGTGTCGCTGGAGCGCGCCGCGGCGCGGGGCGGCGCGAGCAAGTGGCTCTGGATCGGCGGCGGCGCGGCGATCTTCGCGGGCGCGCTCGTCGCGGGGGCGCTGCTCTTCGAGCCGGGGACACCGGTGGAGCAGGGCAGCCTGGGCACGGTCCCGCTCGGCTTCGGAGGGAGACGTTGATGCGGATGAAACGGACGAAGCGGACCAGGTCGATGTCGGCGGTGGCGTTGCTGGCGCTCGCGGCGGCGGGGCTTTCGGCCTGCGGCGGGGAGAAGGGGCAGCTCATGGTCGTCTTCCAGACGGACATGTCGCTGCCGAAGGACATCGATACGGTCCGGATCGAGGCGACGCTCGACGGGTCCGTCGTCTACGACGAGACCTTCGAGCGGCTCGGGACCGATGGGGCGATCCGCCTGCCGGCGACGCTGGGCTTCCTCACGCCCGACGACCCGTCGCAGTCGCTCCGGGTGCGCGTCATCGCGAGCCGCGGCGGGAAGGACGGGGTGCGCCTGCTCCGCGAGGTGCTGACGACCGTGCCCGAGGGGCGCACGGCGACGCTGCACATGCCCATCCAGTTCCTGTGCGACGGCTCGGCCGAGGTCGAGCGCGACGAGCAGGGCAACGCGCTGCGCGACGGGGAGGGCAACGTGGTCGTCAAGAACAGCTGTCCCGAGGGGCAGAGCTGCGTCGCGGGCTCGTGCGTGCCGCGCGAGGTCGACTCGCGCGAGCTGCCCGATTACGAGGCCGTGGCCGTGTTCGGCGGCGGGGCGGGCGACGGCGATGGGCTCTGCTTCGACACGCTGAAGTGCTTCGCCGCCGCCGCGTCGGCGCCTGTCGATCTCGAGGCGTTCGCCGCGGACGGCACCGTCTGTCGGGCCGCCGCGCCGAGCGGCGACGTGAACGTCGCGCTGCTCACGCAGGGCGGCGGCATCTGCGGCGAGAGCGCGTGCTTCGTGCCGCTCGACGCGGAGAGCGACGCGGGCTTCCGGGTGGAGGAGGGCAACGTGCTCCGGCTGCCGGTCGAGGTGTGCCGGCGGGCGCAGAGCGGCAAGCTCGCGGGGCTCGCGATCGCGACGGCGGGCGAGGGGACGTGCCGCAGGAAGGGCACGGACCTGCCGACGTGCGGCCCGTGGTCGGCGCTGCAGGGCGGGGAGTCCACGGAGCCCGACGCGTCGGCGCCCGTCCCCGTGGCGGTGGCGCAGGTCCACCCGGTGTCGCTGCAGGTGGCGGCGGGCGGCGTGACGTGGATCGCGGGCGCGACGTTCGACGGCGATGGGATGGCCCAGGAGGACGGGGAGCTGAAGACGGCGCCCGTCGACGGCGGCGAGCCGCTGGTCCTCGGCGCGACGCAGGCGTCGCCGCGGGATCTCGCGATCGACGAGGCGCGGCAGGTGGCCTTCTGGACGAACGCGGAGGACGGCACGCTGATGGTGGTCCCGCTCGCGGGCGGCGAGCCGCGCGTGCTGCTCGCGGATCTGCAGCAGCCCGAGGGGCTCGCGCTCTCGGGCGGCGCGCTCGCGTGGACCGAGCTCTGGGGAGGCGGCGTGTTCCGGGCGCAGCTGAGCGGCAGTGGCGCGGAGGTCGAGCTCGGCGCGCCGGAGGAGCTCACGCCGTCCGGCACGGCGTTCTCGTCGCCCTACCGCGTGGCCAGCGCGGGGGACACCGTGTGCTGGACGTACCAGGGCACGCTGGGCAGGACCGACGGGGCGGTGGCGTGCCGCGTGGGAGAGGCCTCGGTGACGATCGCCGCGGAGCAGCTCACCCCGCGGGAGATCGCGCTCGACGTGGACGGGGAGGGGAACGCGGCGGCGGTCTACTGGGCGAGCTTCGAGGGCGGCAGCGTCTTCCGGGCGGATCTGAGCGGGGCGGAGGTCGGCGCGCCCGAGGAGATCGTGTCGGATCAGGGCCAGCTGAACGGCCTCACGGTGGACGAGGGGCACGTGTACTGGACGCGGCGCGACGCGGGGGCGGTCGTGCGCATGCCGAAGGGCGGCGGGGAGCAGGAGGTGCTGGCCTCGGGGCAGGCGCGGCCGGGCGACATCGCGGTGGACGAGGCGACCGTCTACTGGATCAACGAGGGATCGCCGGACGGCAGCGGCGGCGCGCCGGTGAAGGACGGGGCGGTGCTGAAGCTCGCGAAGTGACGGGGGCGGCGGAGAGCGCAGGGGGCGGCGCCGCGCCGTCTGCGCGCTCGCCGCCGCGTGTGCTATGGGCCGATCCGTGAAACGCACGGCGCTTCTCCTGGTCGCCCTCGCGCTCCCCGCGTGCGGATCGAGCTACGCACAGCAGGGCCCGAGCGACACGCTCCGGGCCTACGCGCAGGCGCTCCAGGAGGGGCGCGTCGACGCGGCGTACCGGCTGCTCTCGGACGAAGCCAAGCGGTCGATGTCGCTCGAGGCCTTCCGGCGCGCGGTGCGGGACAACCCGGACGACGCGCTCGAGATCGCCCGCGCCATCGCGCGGCCCGCGGCCGATCCGGTGGTGACCGCGACGGTCACCATGCCGAACGGCGAGGAGCTCCTGCTCGTCTTCGAGGGCGGCCGCTGGCGGCTCGACGCGGCAGCGGTCGATCTCTACGGTCAGGCGACGCCCCGGCAGGCGCTGGTGGGGTTCCTGCGGGCCTTCGAGCGGAGGCGCTACGACGTGATCATGCGCTACGTTCCCGACGCCGAGAAGGAAGGCCTCGTCGAGCCCGCGGGCGCCGCGGCCGATGAGGCAGGAGCGCCCGGCGAGGCGGGCTCTGCGCGCGCAAGCGGCGAGAGCCCGGCGCAGCCCGCCGGACCTGGAGCCGCAGCCGCGCCGGGGACCGCGGGAGCTGACGCGGCGCAGAAGCCGGGAGGTCGGCCCGGGACGGTCAAGGCCGCGGCCGCCGCGGCGCAGCTCACGCCCGAGAAGCTGAAGAGCGCCTGGGAGGGGCCGCAGAAAGAGCAGATCAACCGGGTCGTCCAGGCGATCAAGGCGGCGCTGCCGACCGCGACCATCGAGGAGACCGGGGACAGCGCGTCCATGGCCTATGGCGCCGGCGGCACGGTCGCTTTCACGCGCGAGCACGGGGTCTGGAAGATCAAGGACTTCTAGCGGCGCGCCCGCGTCATGGCTTCGAGAAGAGCGCTGTACTAGGGTTGTCTGCATGCCGACCGGCGATCCTTCTTCGCGAACGCCTCCCTCGCCCGACGCGGATAGCGTCCCGATCCTCCCGCTGCGCAACTCGGTGCTGTTCCCGATGTCGGTCGTGCCGATCAACGTCGGCCGGCCGCGGAGCGTGCGCCTGGTCGAGGATCTCCTCGGCCGCGAGCGCGCGCTGGTCGGCGTGATCAGCCAGAGGTCGCCCGACGTGGACGAGCCCACGTTCAAGGAGCTCTACTCCGTCGGGACCGTCGCGCGCGTTGTGAAGGTCATCCGGCTCGGCCCGAACAACTACTCGGTCGTGCTGAACGGGCTCGGCCGCTTCCGGGTGAAGTCGGCGTTCTCGCTGGAGCCGTACATGCGCGCGCGGATCGAGCGCATCCCGGAGTCGCTCGTGCGCGACGTGGAGCTCGAGGCGCTCGGCGCGGGCCTGCGCGAGGCGACGCGCGAGGTGCTCGGCCTGATGCCCAACCTGCCGCGCGACACGGCGGGCATCCTCGACAACGTGCGCGAGCCGGGCGCGCTGGCCGATCTGATCGCCTCGAACTTCCCGCAGGCGCAGGCCTCGGTCGGCGACAAGCAGGAGATCCTCGAGGCGTTCGACGTGAAGGCGCGCGTCCGCCTCGTGCTCGCGATGGTCGGCCGCCAGCTCGAGGTGCTGCGGGTCAAGAAGGAGATCTCCTCCATGGTGCAGGAGGAGATGGGCAAGTCGCAGCGCGAGTACATCCTCCGGCAGCAGATGAAGTCGATCAAGGAGGAGCTCGGCGAGGGCGGCGACGACGACGAGATCGAGGAGCTCCGCGAGCGCATCCGGCGCGCCAAGGTGCCGGCGGAGGTCGACAAGGTGGTCCGCAAGCAGCTCAGCCGGCTGCGCTCGATGGCGCAGCAGTCGGCCGAGTTCAACGTGACCAAGACGTACCTCGAGTGGATCGCGGATCTGCCGTGGTCCAAGACGACGGTGGACAAGCTGAGCGTCGAGAGCGTGCGGCGCTGCCTCGACGAGGATCACCTCGGGCTGGAGAAGGTGAAGAAGCGGATCGTCGAGTACTCGGCGATCCGGCAGCTTCGCACGGACAAGAAGGGGCCGATCCTGCTCTTCATCGGGCCGCCCGGCGTCGGCAAGACGTCGCTCGGCAAGTCGATCGCGCGCAGCATGGGGCGCCGCTACGAGCGGATCGCGCTCGGCGGCGTGCGCGACGAGGCGGAGATCCGCGGGCACCGGCGCACGTACGTGGGCGCGCTGCCCGGGCGCATCCTGCAGGCGCTGAAGAAGGCGGGGACCAAGAACCCGGTGCTCGTGCTCGACGAGGTCGACAAGATGGGCGTCGACCTGCGGGGCGATCCGGCGGCGGCGCTCCTCGAGGTGCTCGATCCGGAGCAGAACTCGACGTTCCAGGACCACTACCTCGACCTGCCGTTCGATCTGTCGCAGGTGATGTTCCTCGCGACCGCGAACAACTGGGACGGCATCCCGGGGCCGCTCGTCGACCGCATGGAGGTCATCGAGGTGCCCGGCTACACGCGGACCGACAAGCTGGGGATCGCGCGGGAGTTCCTGGTGCCGAAGCAGCTGTCGGCGCACGGGCTCACGGACGAGCGCCTGGAGTTCACCGAGCCGGGCATCGAGGCGGTCGTCGACCACTACACGCGCGAGGCGGGCGTGCGCGGCCTGGAGCGGCAGATCGCGGCGGTGTGCCGCGCGACGGCGGTGAAGGTCGCCGAGGGCCACGACGTGCGCGAGGTGGCGACGCCCGAGCACGTGGAGCAGGTGCTCGGCCCGCACAAGCACCGCCCCGAGATCGCCGAGCGGACGCTCCAGCCCGGGGTCGCGACCGGCCTCGCGTGGACGCCGGCGGGCGGCGAGATCCTCTTCATCGAGGCGACGAAGATGCCTGGCAAGGGCAACGTGGTGCTCACCGGCAACATGCGGAACGTGATGCAGGAGTCGGCGAGCACGGCGGTGAGCTTCGTGCGCAGCAAGGCCGATCGGCTGCACCTCGATCCGGAGTGGCTCAAGGAGATCGATCTGCACGTGCACATCCCGCAGCACGGCACGCCGAAGGACGGGCCGAGCGCGGGCGTGACGATGTTCGCCGCGGTGGCGTCGCTCCTGCTCGGGGCGTCGGTGCGCAGCGACGTCGCGATGACGGGGGAGATCTCGCTGCGCGGGCGGGTGATGCCGGTCGGCGGCGTCAAGGAGAAGCTGCTCGCGGCCCACCGCGCCGGGATCCGGCACGTGCTCATCCCGGCGAAGAACCGGCGCGACCTCGAGGACGTGCCGCAGGACGTCAAGGATCAGATCAAGATCACGATGGTGTCGTCGATGGAGGAGATCCTGCCGCTCGTGCTGGAGCCGCCGCGGCGCGCTCCGGCGCAGAGCGCGTCGCCGGAGGAGCTCGAGGAGCAGGCGGGGGTGTAGCGGGAGGGCGCTTCACGAGCGCCATCCCGCCTTCGTCCGATTTCGAGCGCGTCCTGGGGCCCGCGGCGACGCTAGCCGTGGCAGGCCCGCACGAAGCCGCAGCGCAGCTTGCGGCACGCCTCGACCGGGACGCCGTCGAAGCGATCCTCGGCCCTCGCCTCGGCGAAGCGCTCGGCCAGGCGCGCGAGCTCGCGCTCGAACCGCGCGTGCTCGTCGTCGGTGAGGGTCCCCATGGGGCCCGAGGCCGCGAGCCACACGGGCTCGACCTCGGCGCCGACGAAGAGCACGCCTGCGCGGACGGGGCGGTCGGGGTGGCGCCTCTTGAGCGCGAGCGCACACGCGCGCAGGCGGAGCTCGTACGGCGAGAGATCCGCCCGGGGGCGCGCGCGCTTGTACTCGACGACATCGATGAGGCCGTCCGGGTGCAGGACGGCGAGATCGATGGCGAGCGAGAGCGCGAGCCTCGCGCCGCGCCGCCGTCCGGTGCGCTGGGGCTCGACGTCGAGCACGAGCGCCTCCTCCCGGAGGAGCGACGCCTCCTCGCCGCGCACCTGCCGCGCGTAGGGGCCGTCCAGGAAGCGCGCGACGCGCTCCGCGGTGCGCAGCACGTCCGGGCCGTGCGGCGGGAACCCCTCGAAGGCGAGGCGGGCGACGACCTCCTCGGCCTCGGTCGGCTCACCCCAGCGCGCGCGAGGCCAGCGCTGGAGCACCCGGTGCACGGCGCGACCGGGAGGGCGAGGGTCCGCGCCGTCCTCGAGCTCGACGCGCTCCTCGCCCGGGAGCTCGGGCGGGCCCTCGACGTCGAACAGGCCGAGCTGGCCTTCGCCGGCAGGCTCGCCGATCCCGAGGAGGTGGCGCAGCCGGAAGCGGCGCGGGCACGCCTGGAACGCCGCGAGGGACGCCGCCGCGACCAGCACGGTCTGCGCGCGCGCTGGCCCCATCGCCGGCGGCGCCCGGGGGGCCGGCGCGGCGCGCGCGTACGCGTCGGTGCCGGGCGCGGGCGCCTTCGCCCCGGCGAGCAGCGAGCTGGCGTCGAGCGTCGCGCGGAGGGTGCCGGCGAGCGTCGTGGGGGCCTGGACGTCGAGGTCCGCCGCGGCGATGGGGGGCTCGGCGTCGGCCGCCGCCGCGGCCCGGGGCTCGGCGTCGACAGCCGTCTTCAGCGTGAGCCACGCCGAGCCGCTCCGCGGCTTCGCCTCGGCGCCGACGAGCACGAGCTCGCGGCGGGCGCGCGTGATCGCGACGTACGTGAGCCGCTGCCGCTCAGCGCGCTCCCGCGCCCGCACCTCGGCGCGCGCCGCCTGGAGCGCGGGCGTGCTGACGGGCCACGCCGGCCCGCGCGCCGACGCCTCGGCGTCGTGGAGCGAGCCGGTCCGCGACCGCCCGTCGATGACCCGCGCGTAGTGGCGCACGAGCAGGGCGGCAGGGCGGTCCCCCGTGGCGGGGACGTAGCTCAGGCCAGGGTGAGCCGCGCGGGGCTCCGCGTTGAGATCCAGGAGCACGACGGCCGGGAAATCGAGCCCCTTGCTGGCGTGGATCGTCGTGAGCCGCACGGCGTCGTCGTCGGGCGAGAAGACAGCGGCCTCGGGCTCGTCCGCCTCGTCGCGGATGCGGCGATCGAGCCAGCGGACGAAGCTCGCGAGCGAGCCGCCCCGGCGGCGGGCGATGGAGACCAGGCGGTCGACGTTGCCGAGGCGGGCCTGGGCGCGAGGGAGCGCCGCGAGGACGCGGTCGAGATCGAAGGCGGTGACCGCGGCGCGGATCGCCTCGCCAGGCGTCGAGCGGAGCGCGGCGCGGCGCAGCCCGGCATAGCGGGCGCGGAACGCCTCGAGGCGCTCTCGATCCCCCGCGGGCAGGCGCGCGAGGACGGGGAGCGGGCGCCCGTCGTCGAGCTCGGCCTCGTCCGGGGAGGGCGACCAGAGCCCGTGCGCCAGCGCGGCGGCGGGCCAGCGGCCGAGCAACGGGACCGCGAGGCCGCGGCCAGGAGGCGCGAGGAGCGCGAGCGACGTGTCGGAGAGCGCCACCACCGGGCCGCGGAGGACGGTCGCCAGGGCCAGGCGATCGCGCGGATCGAGCAGGAGGCGGAGGATCGCGGCCAGATCGCGGACCTCGGCCGCGTCGAAGAGCGCGCGGCCGGCCACCACGTACGGGATCTCGAGGCGCGCGAGCGCCAGCTCGACGAGCGGGATGGTGCTCCTCCGCCGGGTGAGCACGGCGACGTCGCGGAAGCGCAGATCGCAGGTCGCCTCGCCGCCCGCGCCGCGGACGCGCCGCGCGATGTACGCGGCCGCGATCAGCGCCTCGCGCAGCTGTCCGCGCGCGTCCCGGACGAGGGCGTCGACCCCGTCCGGAGCGCCGCCGCCGTCGCTGACGAGCACGACGTCCGTCGGGCCCTCCGCGGCCCGGCCCGGCGCCGCGACGAGGTGCTCCGCCGCGCTGTAGGCGATCTCGAACTCGCGCGGCGGACTTCCAGCCTCGCGCGCGCCCGCGTCGCCGTCGCCCGCGCCGCCGTCGCCCGCGCCGCGATCCTGGGCGAAATCGCGCACGGAGAAGGCGTTGATGAACGCGAGCAGCTCGGGCGTCGACCGGCGGCTCTCGCGGAGCGCCACGAAATCGGCGCTCGGATCCGGCGACCAGAGCGCGGGCGCGAGCTCGAGCGCGCGGCCCGCGGCGGCGCCGGCGAGCTCCGCGCAGACGCGGCAGAAGATGGAGACGTCGGCCCCGCGGAACCCGTAGATGGATTGCTTGCGATCGCCGACGAGGAACAGGCCGTGACCGGACAGGCTGGCCGCCGTCGGGGCGACGCCGGCCGGGCGCGAGAGGGCGGCGTCGTCTCGCTCCCGCAGGAGGTACACGAGATCGCGCTGCACCGCGCTCGTGTCCTGGAACTCGTCGACGAGCAGCACGTCGACCGAGCCGCGGACCGCCGCGCCGATCGCCGGATCGTCCCGCAGGCCGTCGCGGGCGGCGCGCAGGAGATCCCCGAACCCGAGGCCGCCCTCGGTGCGGCGGATCGCCGAGAGCCGCTCGCGGATCTCCTCCAGCAGCTCGACGATCCGCGCCTCGCGGCGCGACAGCGCCGGGGCCTCCCGGAGGAAGCCGATCAGCTGCTGCGCCTTGTCGCGGTGCTTCTCGCCCGGCAGCGCCTCGCGGAAGGCGATGAGCGCCTCGTCGGCGGGCGTGGACTTGCTCTTGTGCGGCTTGCGCTGCGTGAGGAGCTCGATGAGCGGGGCGCTCGCCGCGCTCGCGGGGAAGGGCGCGCCGCCGTCCTCGCGGCCGAGCGCCGCCACGAGCGCCGCCGCCGGCGCGCGGAAGGCGGCGCTGCCGAGCGCGGCGCTCCCGGCGGCGAGGCGGCGGAGCTCCCGCGCGAGCGCGCTGGCCTCGGCGGCGTGGTCGGTCACGGCGAGCCGGCGCGGCGCGAGGCCGTCCTCGTCGAGCCGGTCGAGCAGCCGCGTGACCTCGCTCCGCGCGGCCTCGACGCCGCCCGTCGCGGCGATGAGCGCGCGCGCGGCCTCGGCGCGCTCGCCCCCCTCGGCGAGCGCGCGGCTCAGCGCCTCGTCGACCGCGAGGTCGCTGAGCGCCTGCGCCTCCTCCTCGTCGAGGATCCGGGCCGAGGGCGAGAGCCCCATCGCGATCGCGTGCCGGTCCACGATCTGCTTGGCGACGCCGTGGAGCGTGTCGATGCGCGCGGCGGGGAGGCGGGCGAGCGCCTCCTCCGCGCGCTTGCGCAGCTCGGCGACGGGCAGCGACGCGCCGGGGAGACCGGCGACGGCCGCCTGCCGCGCCCGGAGGATGTCGGCGAAGGGGATGTCCGCCTCGCCGTTCCAGCGGGCGATCTCGCGGAGCGATCGCTCGACGCGGTGGGCGATCTCCCGCGCCGCGGCGCGCGAGAACGTCGTCGCGACGATGCGGTCCGGCGGCACCGGCGGCGCGGCGGACGCGGCGTCGGGCAGGCCGAGGGACGTGAGGCCGAGCGTGAGCAGCACGTAGAGCGCCGTGAGGCGGTGCGTCTTGCCGGTGCCTGCGCTCGCCGCGACCACGACGTTGCGGCGGAAGGCGTAGATGAGCGCGTCGCCCTCGGCGAGCTCCGCGCCGCGCAGCGCGGCGTTCACGCGACCTCCTCCGCGGCCTCGTCGCTCGGCACGACCGCGGGGCGGCGGCACACGTCGCGCGCGTCGCACCGCGCGCACATCGTCGAGAGCGTCGGCCGCGGCGCGGCCTTGCCCTCCCAGAGCGCGACGACCGCGGCCCGCGCCGTGCGCGCGGCCTCGGCCCAGCCCTCGGCGAGCGCGCGCTGCTCGTCGGCCGTGTGCGGCCACAGCTCGATGAGCCCGCGCTGGCGCACGCCGATGTAGACGGCGCGCACCTCCTCCGCGCCCAGCGCGCGCGCCGCGATGGCGCTGTACAGCGGCAGCTGGAGCGCCCTCCGCCGCTCCTTGGCGTCGGGGAGCTTGCCGGTCTTGTAGTCGACGACCCGCACGACGCGCTGGTCGGTCGATCGATCGAGCCGATCGATCTGGCCGTCGACCCACAGGCTCGGGCCGCCCTCGTCGTCGGACGGGGGGAGCTCGAGCGGCTGCCAGGGCGGCGGCTCTCCGGCGCCGAAGCGCCGCTCGGCCAGGAAGAAGCGGAGCTCCGGCGACGCGTCCTCCCCGTCTCCGTCGAGCGTGCGGACCACGACCTCCATCACGTCCGAGATCGCCTTCTCGACCGCCTCGCGGCGGAGCGGGGCCATGGGCGCCGAGACGCCGAGCGCCGCCTCGGCCGCGGCGCGCGCCGCCGCGAGCTGCTCGGCCGGATCGCGCTCCGGGCTGAGCTCGCGCAGCGCCTCGAACGAGGCCTGCAGGGCGCGGTGGATCAGCGTGCCGCGCTCGCGCGCGTCGGCCGACTCGGCGAGATCCTCGTCGCGGCGCACGTGCAGGACGCGGCGGGCGAACGCGGCGAAGGCGCAGCCCACGGCGCGCTCGATGTGGGTGACGGCGATCGGCCTGTCGGGGTGCGCCCCGCCGATGGCGGCCCTGAGCTGCGCGGCGAGCGCGGGATCGCCGTCGACGAGGACGCGGCCCGTGTGGAGGTCGATCGGCGCGCGCGGATCGAGGAAGAAGTCCGCGCGGGCGCGCTCGATCCGGATCCGCTCCGCGAGGTCCGCCGCCGGCCGCCCTCCGCCCGCGAGGGCGATGAGCTCCGCGTCGCGCGGGCCGAGGGGCGCCGCGTCCGGGGCGACGCGCGAGGCGGGCTCCGTCCGCTGGCGCGCGCCGGCCGTGGCGGCCGCGACGAAGAGCGGGTGCGGCTCGTTCGGCTCGTCGTCGTCCCCCCGCGTGAAGCAGAGGGCGACGCGCCGGGCGCCGGCGAGCGCCCAGCCGAGCTCCGCGCGCTGGGCCGCCTGGCGCTCGCGCCCCGACGCCGGGCGGCTCGGCGCCGGCAGCCTCGCGCGGAGCGGCTCGCCGAGCAACGTCTCGTCCGCGCCGGGGCTGCCGCCGTAGGCGCGCGCGTCGAGCCCGGTCACCACCACCACGTCGTGATCGAGCGCCGTGAACCCCGCGGCGACGTCGATGCGCACCGCGCCAGCGCGGCCGGCGTCGCCGCGCGGCCCGGCGCCCTGCTCGGCCGCGGCCCGCTCGAGCTCCGCGTAGATCTCGGCCACGGTGGCGGGGCGCTCCTCGCAGCCGAGGTCGTACGCGGCCCGCGCGAGCGCCTCGGCCTGCTCGCGGACCGCGCGCGCGGCCCGCGCGCCTTGACCCATCGCCCCCATCGCCTCGAGCGCGAGCGCGCCGCCGCTCCGCCGCTCGCCGCGCAGCGCGGCGCGGAGCTCCTCGATCCCGGGCTCGCCGAAGCCCAGCTTGTCGAGGAGCGACAGGAAGCGCCGCACGATCTCGGGCCGCGTCGTCGCCTCGCCGATCCAGCGGGCGCTGGCGAGCAGCCGCTCCAGCGCGTGCGGCATCCACGCCTCGTCGTCGCCGTCGTCTTCGACGGGCGAGCCGCCCAGGCCCCCCAGCACCTCCAGGCCCAGGGCGAGCTCCGCGTCGCTCAGCGCCTCCTGCGCGGTCGCCGGCGGCGTCCGCGCCGTCCCCGCGCGGCGGTCCGCGCGGCGGGCTGCCACGACCGAGATGAGGCCGTCGATGAGCAACCGGCCCGTGCGATCCACCTCGACCGGCACGTCGCGCAGCCGGTGGGCGAGGTCGGTCGATCGCCGCTCCGCCTCCGTGGCGGACGTGCGGTCCATCCAGGCGCCGGCGTGGACCCCCGGGGCGCGGAGGATCTCGATCGCCTGCTCGCGGCGCACCGGCCCGACGGCGAGGCGCAGGATGGCGAGCGCGACGCGCCCGTCGGGGCAGCTCGCGGCGGCGCGGCCGCGCGGCTCGGAGGAGCGGACGCCTGCGTCGGCCAGCGCGGCGCGGAGGGGCTCGAGCGCCGCGTCGTCGAGCGCCGGCACGATGAGGGCGATCCGCTCGGGCGGGATCCCGCGGCCGAGCGCGGCGGCCACCTCGGCGGCGGCGGCGCGCGCCTCGCCCTCCGGGGTCTTCGCTGCGATGGCGGCGAGCGGCTCCGCTCCCCCGTCGGGCAACCACGCGATCTCCGGCGCGTCCTCGAGCGAGGCCCAGCGCCGCTCCAGGGCGTCGGCGATCGGCGCCGCGCGGTCGTCCGGGAGGGCGGGCAGCTCGACGGTGACGCCCGCGCCGCCGCGGGCGCGAACCGCAGCGTGGAGCGCCTCGACCCAGGCGAGATCGTCCGGCTCCCAGGCCACGGCGCCGCGGATCGTGACCTTGCGCGGGAGCGGGAGCGCGGCGGACGCGCCGGCCGAGCGGAGCGCCCGCGCGAGCACGAACCCCGCGCAGCGCGGGTCGACGAGGCGCGCCGCCCGCAGGGCGGCGTCCGCCCGATCGAGGACCTCGGCGATGGCGATCGCGTACGTGGTCCCGAGCGCCCGCAGCTCCGCCGGGGAGGTCCCGGCGCGCCGGAAGCTCCCGAGGGCGCGGTCGAGGGCGTGCGCGAGCGCGACGCGCGCGGCGGGCTCGGCCGGCTGCCGCAGCCGATCCGGCGGCAGGGCGTCGAGGGCGAGCCGGGTGGCGAGGCGGGTGGTGTGAGGGCTCGCTATGGCGGCGTCCGGCGCCAGCAGGGCGAGCGCCTCGGAGACGAAGCTCCACCGTGAGCGGATTTCCAGACCTGCGGTGCGCGCGTCGCGCAGATCGAGAGAGGCGAGCTCGCGTTCAACGTGCCGCTCGGTCGGGACAACGAGGAGCGATGTTCTGCTCACCACCGCGAGACGGCCGAGCGCCGCTCCCGGGAAGCGCAGGCGCCTGCCACGGCATGAGGCTGAGAGGGCGCCGGCGCATCTGAATGCACGTCCAGCAAGGGGTACCTCACGGCAGACGCTTTACTTCATGCATCCGTCCCCTCGCAACCTCCGCCGGGGGCGCGCCTTGTTGAAAAAGTCACGCGGAATGTGGGAATTCTTGTGGGGAAATGGGAATGCGTGTTGAAAAACCTGTTGAGAACCCCGGACGGTCCGGGCCGTAGCGCCCCGTAGACCTGCGGAATTGCACGCAGTGAGGTCGGGCTAGAGCACGCCCGGGGCGCTCTGCAGTTTTCAACAGGCTCAGCGGTGGGCGGCGGCGAGCGGGGCGACCGGGGGTCACGACGGGGGCGCGAGCCCCCTCGGTAGACCGAGCGGGGAAGGGCGGACGGAAGAAGGGAGGGGGAGGAGGGGGTTGGGCGCTCCGTCGCGAGGCGCCCTGTCGGTTGCGTCGGTTGCGAGGCGAGCTAGCGGCGCGCCACGTCCTTGTCGCGCTGGACGCTGGTGTCGTCGGCCGGCGGCAGATCGGACACGCTCGCTGGCAGCAGGGCGGAGGCCGGCGTCACGCTGCTCTGGTCGCCGCCTCGCGCGGCGGCGGCAGCGTCAGCGGACGCGGCGGCGGGCGTGCTCGCCGCGGCGCCCGGCGACGCATCGGGGACGGCAGCGGTGGTCGCCCGCGCGCCGGGGGGCGCCTCGGACTGTGCGCGATTCCGCACAGCGGTCACCGCCTTGTCGGCCGCCTTGACGAGCTGTGTCGTCACGACCGACGGCGGGAAAGGGAGCTTCGGGGCGACGAAGAGCTCGAGCTTCAGGATCGTGTGGTGCTCGTCGACGGCGCGGAGCCGCCAGCGGGCGCGGAAGTCGGAGACGTTGCCGCGCTTGTGGCGGCCGGAGATGACCTCGTCGGCGCCGTCCTTGGTGGGAGGCGACATGTCGGCGACCGTCCAGATGTGCGCGGCGCCGTTCAGGATCGGCACCTGGAGATAGACCTCGCTCGTGCCCTTGCGCTTCGCGAGCACGCGGCTCTGATCGAAGGAGCCGATGAACGTCTTGTAGTTGCCGTAGGAGGTGATGATCTTCCGCACCGTCGGCAGGGGCGCTTTCACGAGGATCGCCGCGCCCCCTGTGTCGATCGCGGCGACGGGCCCGGTGGTCTTCAGCGTGTACCGGAGCGCCTTTCCGAGCGACGCGAGCTTCTCCGACTCGGCGTCGGCGGCGCGGGCCGCGCGCGGCGAGAGGGAGAGGGCGAGGACGGCGAGCGAGAAGGCGATCAAGGACAGGGACCACAGTTTCTTCATGGACTCTCCTGTTCGAGCGACGTCCGTCGGCACGCGGGCTCCCCCCCACGTCGCGGACATGCGCCTCGGGCGGCGAGACCGCAGCCCCTCGCTACATGTAACTCGGTGAGCACGCGGCCGCACGCCTGCGCACTACAGAAAACATGCTTTCTTCGGACGAGGTCGGAATTCAGCGATCGGCGTCGGCGCGCTTCGCGCTCGCGCCGCGCTGTGCGTTGCCGCCGCTGTCCTCGCCAGCGCTCGCTGCCTGCTGTCCGGCAGCGTCGGCGTCGGACTCGGACGACACCGCGGGCGGCCGAAGGGGCCGCTCGCCTGGCTCCTCGTCGAGCGGCGCCATCTTGCAGGAGCCGTCGAACTGCACGCCGCGGTCGATGAAGATGGCGGGCGCGTGCAGGGCGCCGGTCACCTTGGATGGAGCGTAGAGCTCGATGGCATCGCGGGCGCGGATGCTCGCCTGGACCTCCCCGCCCGTGACGATGCACGTGACGACGTGGATCTCCCCGATCACGAGCGCCCCCTCGCCGATCACGAGCACGTCCTCGCCGCGGATCTCGCCGCGGAAGCTGCCGTCGATGCGCACGCGGCCCTCGAAGAAGAGCTTGCCCTCGAAGTGCGTGCCGCGGCCCAGGAGGGCGTTGATCTCGGTGGGCCGGTGGCCCCCGCCGTCGTCGCCGCGGGGGCTTCCTGGGGATCGCGGCGAGAGGGGCGAATCCCTGTCGCCCGGGAAGGACATCGGCTCCATCGCCTGCTGGCTTACTTCAGGCATCGTCACATTCGCAACGGGGGTGCGCGTCAGTGGCGTAACGGGCGCGCGGCAGTGGCCGTGGTTGTCCAATTATTTCCAATGCTTGGGTCCGATTTGCGGCAGGGTACGTTTTCTGCAGAGGGGGCGGACCGAGCTGGTGTCCCGGCGTGCTGATCGCTGGGGGGCGCGCGGAGCCTCGGCCGACGTCTGGCCGAGCGCGCGGTGGGAGCGTGAGGGTCCGAGGCGACCAGGAGAGGGAGTGGAGATGACGTTCCGATCGTTGCTTGTGGCTGCCGGTGTCCTGGGCAGCATCTCGGTGGCGTCCGCGCAGACGCCGCCCGCGCCGCCGGCAGCTCCGCCGGCCGATCCCACGCCGCTCCAGCCGCCGCAGCAACCGGCCGCCCCGGCGCCGGTCGCTCCCGGCGCTCCTGCTGCTGCGCCTGGAGCGCCTGCTGCTGCGCCCGGCGCTCCCGCTGCTGCGCCCGGCGCTCCTGCCGCGGCTCCCGGCGCCCCTGCGGCTGCGCCGGGCGTGGCTGCTGCGCCCGCTGCCGCTCCGCCCGCTGAGCCAGCGCCCCCCGCGCAGCCTGAGCCTCCGGCGGAGCCGCCGTCCGCCCCGGAGACTCCGCGGCGGGACGCAGCGGCGGTCCCCCTGGTGGTGCGGTCGAATCTGGCCACCGGCGCCGATGCCGTGCAGGAGGAGGACGAAGCGACGAACCTGCGCTGGCGCGGGACGAGCTTCACCTGGAACCAGGCCGGCAGCACGACCCTCTTCGGCGTCGGCGGCGAGTACACGCCCGATATCCAGGTCTACGGCTGGGACTTCACGCTGCGGCCGAACTACTACCTGCTTGACCGCCCCAAGGAGAAGGTGTCGCTGTCGGCCGAGATCGGCTGGCTCGTCGAGCTCACGAACAGCGACACAACCGCCACGTACCGGGAGCCGCAGCTCAAGGACACGACGCTCGGCGCCCGGTACAGCCGCGCGCTCTGGGAGAGCGGCGGCGCGAACAAAGGCGAGTACAAGACGGACGCGGCCATGCGGCTGCGCGTGACCCTGCCGACCTCGCCGCAGAGCTGGAACTCAGGCGACTACTTCACCGTGTCCCTTGGCCCGCAGGTGACCCAGAAGATCAAGGTGCTCGGCTCGAAGGCCGACGGGCTCAGCCATGTGACGGCGACGCTCGGCGTGACGTACGCCCACCTGTTCTCCCGATCGATCATGCGTGTGAACCCGGACATCCGACGACTCCGGCAGAACCCGAGCGGCGAGGTCGCGCGCGACGAACAGCTGAGTGGGTATGCTCAGGCCCTCAATCGCCTGACCACGAGCCTCGATCTCGACGTGCCGCTCTACAAGGACCTCTCGCTGGGGGCGAGCTTCGCGCTGCTCAGCCGGTTCAAGCCCGAGCTCGGAGAGGGATGCGTCGAGATCAGCACCGGCTGCGCCGGGTATGACTCCCACGGGGCCACCTACCTCCCGAACACGGCGTTCGACATCAACGTGAGCCACCCGGTCTACGAGGTCGTCGACGTCACGCTCGGCTACAACAACACCACCGGGCAGCTCGGGGAGGACGGCCAGCGCAGGAACTTCTTCTATAGCCCTGACGCTCAGTTCTATCTCGACATCAACGCCAACCTCGACGTCATCTACTCGAAGGTCACCGGCCGCGGGAAGAAGGCCGAGAAGGCAGGCACCGCGAGCGCCTCGCGCCGGCAGACGCTCTGACGCGCGCGAGCCGTCGCGGCCCGTCAGCGGCTCGTCAGCGTCCCCTTACGCGCGCCCGCGGCTCTCGCCGGTGGTCACCCCGCCGGCGATGAGGTGCGCGGCGCGCAGGGGCTCGGGGAGGTGGCCGTTCACCGAGAGCCGCGCGATGAGCGCGCTCGCGTCGTCCAGCGAGATCCCGGCGCGCTGCACGTACACGCCCGCGACGGGCTCCATGGGGCCGGCGCGCTCGATGAGCGCCCACTTGCGGCGCCCTCCCCGGACGCGGGAGAGCAGCGCGTCGCGGATCGCGTCGAGGTCCGGGCGGCGCCGCGCCACCACCACGACCGGCAGGGCGAGGGCTTCGCGCAGCGCCGCGAGATCGACGACGTTGAAGCCCGCGACCGCGATGCCCTGGAGCATGACCACCTGCGCCTGGGGGTAGAAGCGGGAGCCGCGGATCATCGCGGCGATCGCGGGCGTGGCGTTCCGCCCGTCCCGCCTCACGCGGGTGGAGAGGACGCCCTCGAGGCGCAGCCCCGAAAAGACGGTCCCGACGACCTGCACGTCGCCGCGGTGGTCGCGGGCGAACGGCGCGTCGTCGACGCCGATGACGTGGGAGAAGCGTGGAGCGCGAGCCGGCACACGCGGAGCTTAACGTGCTGCCGTCTTTGCCGGGCCAGGCGGTCGTGCTGTACTGGTAGGATGCGACCTCCCAGGCACCTCTCGCTGAGCCTCTCGCTGGCCCTCGGCCTCGCCTCGTCGCTCGCCCTCGCGCAGGGCGCCACCGCCCAGCCGGCCCCGAAGGCCGCCGCGGCGCCGGAGAAGGCCGCGGCCCCGCAGAAGCCGGCGGTCAACAAGCCGCGCGGCGGCAGCGCCGGCGCGCCGGCGGCCGCGCGGAAGCGCCCCGGGCGCGCGCGCAAGCCCAAGAAGGACACGCAGGCGAGCCTCGTCGGGCGGCCGGTCGCCACCTTCCCCGGCTTCCGCATGCTCCCGGCCGGCGGCTCGCGCGTGTTCGTGCAGATCCACGGCGGCAAGGTCGACGTCGCCGAGTCGAAGGCCGCCGGACGCCTCGTCTACCGGCTGAAGGGCGCGGGGGCGATCCAGACGAACCGCTTCCCGCTCGTGACGTCGTTCTTCGCGACCCCGGTGACCCAGGTGCAGCTCGTCGGCCAGGGCAACGATCTCGACATGGTGATCGACCTGCGCACCCAGGCCGACGCGACCTACCGCGTGCTCGAGACCGATCAAGGGATGGTGCTCCAGGTCGACTTCCCCCCGTCCATCCCCGAGCAGCGCTCCGCGGCGCCGGCCGAGGGCGCGCGCAAGCGCTCGGAACGCCGCACGATCTCGCAGGACCCCGGGAGCGACGAGAGCTCGGATCTCTAGAACTCCGGCTGGCCGGGGCCCGGGCCGCGGCCGAGCTCACCGCCAGAGGGCAACTAGATGGCGACCGCCTCCCGCCGGGCCTTCTCCCCGGGCGGGCCCGCGTCCGCCGCCGAGGCCTGCTCGCCCATCGCCGCCGCGGCGAACGTGACGAGGGCCATCCACAGGAGATCGGCGAGCAGGAGGTGGACGAGCTGCATCCACACCGGCGCGAGCAAGAGGAGGTTGAGGAGCCCCGCGCCGATCTGTAGCAGCACGAGCGCTCCGGTCGCCGCCGAGAGCCGCGCGACCTCGGGCGAGGGGCGCCGGGCAGCGACGGCGCCGCGGGCGAAGAGGAGGTAGACGCCGACGGCCGCCGCCACGGTCGGGTGCAGCACGCGCAGCTGCAGCAGGAAGTGCGCTGCGGGCGAGAAGTCCTGCGCCAGGCCCTCGCGGAGCGAGGCCGCGGCGAAGAGCGTGTCCCCGAGCGCGGCGATGGCCCCGGTCACGCCCACCGCGAGGACCCCTGCGAGCCCGGCGCCCAGCAGCGCGCCCGTCACCCCCTGGCCGCGCAAGCGGACGCGCCGGCCCCCGCGCGCCCAGTAGAGGGTGCAGGTCATGGCGCCCACCAGCAGGAACGTGTTGATGAGGTGCACGGCCATCCAGAGCGCGCGGGCCGCCGACGCGTCGTGGGCGACGTACTCGAGCAGGACGATCCCGGCGCCGACCGCCGCCTCGGTGATCATGAACAGCATCGACGCGGCCGCGCCGCCGCGCACCGGGTGGCCCGACGGATAAGCGACGAAGGCCCAGACGACCTGCAGCGCGACGAGCAGGAACGCGACGCCCGAGGTGGCGCGGTGCGTGAACTCGATGAAGGTCGCCGCGCTCGGAGAGCGTGGGATGACGTCGCCGTTGCACGTCGGCCAGTGGCTGCCGCAGCCGGCCCCCGAGCCGGTCGCGCGCACGAACGCGCCCCACAGGATCACGCCGAGCGTGAAGGCCAGCGCGAGCGCCGCGAGCTTCCAGAACCGCGCTTGAGTCATGCCGGGTCCTTACCGCGAAACCTGCGCGACGGCAGCCCGCGCGAGATCGGCGATGCACGGGCAACTTGCCCGGGCAACTCCTGCGATCGTCGGCGCCATCGCGCGCGACAGCGCGCGACCGGCGGCGAGGCGGCGTCCGCCGCAGCGCGATCTCGTTGCGCCCGGCCCCGGCTGAAGGGAGGATGTGCCCGTGCCGAACAGCGACGACATCCGAAGCGCTCCGCTCTCCGCGCCGATCGAGCTCCCGAGCGGTCGACCGGCCAGGATCGTCGTCGCCGACGACGACCGCCTCGCGCGCCAGATGCTGGTGAGCATCCTTCAGAAGGCGGGCTTCCAGGTCGAGGCGGTCGACGACGGTCAGGAGGCGATCGAGCTGATCGGGCGGGGAGGGGTCGATCTCGTGCTCCTCGACATCGTGATGCCCCGGCTCACCGGCCTCGAGGCGTGCAGGCTGCTCAAGAGCATGACCTCGGAGTCGTTCCTCCCCGTGGTGCTGGTCACCGTGAAGAGCGACACGGCGAACCGGGTCGAGGGGCTCAAGATCGGCGCCGATGACTACGTCTGCAAGCCGTTCGAGGAGGAGGAGCTCCTCGCGCGGGTCGGGGCGATGCTCCGGATCAAGCGGCTGCACGACCAGGTCGCGGCGCAGCGCGCCTACCTGGAGCAGCTCTCCATCCACGACGAGCTGACGGGGCTCTACAACTACCGTTACCTCTTCACGCGGCTCAACGAGGAGTTCAAGCGCGCGGAGCGCTACCACGAGCCGTTCGCCTGCGTGCTCGTCGACATCGATCGGCTGAAGGTGATGAACGAGACCGGGGGGCGCTCGCTCGGCGACGCCGTGATCCGGCGCGTGGCCGATGGGATCCGCCGCTCGGTCCGGGAGGTGGACGTGGTCGCGCGTTATGGCGGCGAGGAGTTCCTCATCGTCCTGCCGAGCACCCACTTCGCCGGGTCGCTGACGGTGGCCGAGCGGATCTGGCGCGAGGCCGCCGGCAACCCGGTCGAGTTCGGCGGAGAGGCGAGGCCGTGCAGCGTCTCGATCGGCGTCTCGCTCTACCCCTCGCGCGACGTCCGCTCCAAGGACGCGCTGATCCGGGCCGCGGAGAGCGCGCTCAACCAGGCGAAGCGCGAGGGCGGCAACCGGATCTGCGTCTTCCAGCAGCACGGCCACATCTACACGCCGACGGCGAGCGGCGAGCCGCAGTCCTCGCCCCCGCCAGGGAAGCTCCGGCGCTCGAGCGATCCCGCCTTCGCCGCGACGCACGCGGCGCATGCGGCGCATGCGACCACCGACGAGCCGAGGGAGCCGCAGACACGCCGGGGCACCGACCTCCCGCCCTTCCCCTCACGCAAGCCGCTGTAGTCCTGTCTCGCCGCTCCGCCTCGTGAACGCCGCAGATCGCGCCCGTATCCTCCTCGTCGACGACGAGCCGGCCCTGCGCCGCGGCCTGGCGCGCGCGCTCGTGCGCGACTTCGACGTCCTCACCGCGGAGGACGGCCCCGCGGCGCTCGGGCTGCTCGCGACGACCCGCGTCGAGGCGGTGCTGCTCGACCTCGCCATGCCGCGCATGAGCGGCGCCGAGGTGCTCGATCGGATCAGGGCCACGTACCCCGACGTCGAGGTCGTGGTGATGGCCGGTCACGCCGACCTCGACGCCGCGATCGCGGCCGTGCGCGCCGGCGCATACGGGTTCGTGACGAAGCCCGTCGACGCGGAGGCCGCGGTCTCGATCGCGATCGAGCGCGCGATCGAGCGCCGGCGGCTCGAGAGCCGCGCGCGGGCCCTCGAGGAGCGGGTCGACGAGCACGAGCAGCTCGGCGAGGTGATCACGAGCTCCGCCGCGATGCAGGACGCCTACCGGAAGGCGCTCGGCGTGGCGGCCGTCGGCGCGCCCCTCCTGCTGATGGGCGAGCGCGGGACGGGCAAGCAGCTCGTCGCGCGCGCCGTCCACCGGCGCGGCCCGCGCGCCGCGCGGCCGTTCGTCGACGTCGACTGCAGCGCGCTGCCGGCGTCGCGGGCCGAGGACGAGCTCTTCGGCGAAGGCGGCGACGCCTCGCAGGACGGGCGCGCCCGCGGCGGCCTGATCGAGGCGGCGGACAAGGGCACGCTCTTCCTCGACGAGGTCTCGGCGCTGCCGCTCGCGGCCCAGGCCAGGCTGCTCCGGGTCCTCACGCACGGCGAGATCGCGAGGGCGGGGGGCGAGCCGCGCCGCGTCGACGTGCGCGTGATCGCGTCGACGTGCGAAGGCCTCCGCGAGCTCGCCTCCACCGGCCAGCTCCGGGAGGATCTCGCGTACCGCCTCGGCGTCATCGTGGTCGAGCTGCCGCCGCTCCGGCGGCGCAGGGAGGACGTCGCGCTGCTCGCGAGCCACTTCCTGAACCGGTGCGCGCGCAGGCACGGGCGCGACGTCAAGCGGATCGGCCCCGAGGCGGCGCGCCTGCTCCGCGAGCACGCGTGGCCGGGCAACGCGCGCGAGCTCGAGAGCGCCATCGAGCACGCCGTGATCTCCGCGCGCGGCGAGGCGATCCTGCCCGCGGATCTGCCGCCCTCGGTGTCGGGGCGCTCCGGGCCGCCGCTTCGCCCTCCGAGGGACGCGCTCGTCTTGCCGGCCGAGCTCTGCGATCTCCCCTACGCGGAGGCCAAGGAGCGCGCCGTCGACGCGTTCGATCAGATCTACGTCGGCCGCCTGCTGGAGCGCACGGGCAACAACCTCAGCGAGGCGGCGCGGCAGGCGGGGATGGATCGCTCGAACTTCCGGAGGCTGAAGAAGAAGGTCGCGTCGCGCGGGGACGAGGCAGCGCAGGGGGAGAGCGACGGGGCGGGGCCGAGCAAGGGCGACGCGGGCTGACGCGCGGACACGTCGCGCCAGGCGCACGTCGCGCGCGCACCTCGCGCAAGCGCGCGGCCGGCTCGTGCTACGTTGCGCCGAAAATGGCCCGACGCGCTGCACGAGCTGCCCTTGCTGCCGCCGCCGTTTCCCTCGCGGTCCGGCTCGCGCCGCTCCCCGCTGCCGCCGCCGACGCCGGCGGGGCTCCCGGGCGGCGAGCGGCGGTGGTCCACGATCTCCCCGGCGTCCTCGCGCTCGCCGACCGCAATCACCCGAACGTCGCCGTCGCCCGCGCGAAGCTCGACCAGGTCCGCGCGCAGCTCGACGAGGCGCGGTACGCCCCGTTCTCGCAGTTCAAGCTGACGGGCGGCGTCGCGCTCGCGCCGACCGTCCGCGGGAACAACGTCTTCAGCCCGAACACCGACGTCTCGCTCACCTCGAGCCTCGGCGTCGGCTGGCGCGTGAACATCGACGGCGTCGTCCCGCTCTGGACGTTCGGGAAGATCACGAACCTCTGGGACGCCGCCGAGGCGAACGTCCGGGTGAACCAGGCGAGCGTCGAGAAGGAGCGGGACGCGGTGCGCCTCGACGTCCGCAAGGCCTACTTCGGCCTCCAGCTCGCGCGCGACTCCCGGAGCCTGCTCGTGGACGTGAGGGCCGAGATGGACAAGGCGCTCAGGCGCCTGGAGGAGCAGGTCGAGCGCGAGGAGGGCGATCCCATCGAGCTGCTCAAGCTGCAGACCTTCGGGGCCGAGCTCGAGGCGCGCGGGGCAGAGGTCGACAAATACATCTCGGTCGCGCTCGCGGGGCTGCGCTTCTATACGGGCGTCGCGGATCTCGACATCCCCGATCTCCCGATCCGCCCGCCGAAGCACCGGCTCGGGCACGTCACCCGTTACCTGACCGCGGCGCGCCTGTACCGGCCGGAGCTCGCGCAGGCGCGCGCGGGCTTCGACGCGAGGTCCGCGCAGGTGCGGCTCGCGCGCGCGCAGCTGTTCCCCGACATCGGCATCGCCCTGCAGGTCGGGGTGAGCGCCGCCCCGGAGGTCGCGGATCAGCTGAACCCGTTCACCAGCGACCCCGGCAATTTCTTCCACTACAGCGCGGCGCTCGCGCTGCAGTGGAAGCTCGACCTCTTGCCGCAATCCGCGCGCATCCGCGCCGCCGAGGCGCAGCTCGAGGAGATGGCCGCGACGCAGCGCTTCGCCATGGGCGGGGTCGCGACCGAGGTCGAGACCGCCTATGCCGAGGTCGTGGAGGCCCAGAAGCGGCTCGACGCCTACACCAAGGCGGCCAAGTACGGGAAGCGCTGGCTCGTGATGGTGCAGCAAGGAATCGACGTCGGGACGATGACGGACAAGGATCTCATCGATCCGGCCAAGGCATATGCCACGAACCGATTTAACCAGCTGAACGCGACGATGGATCTCGACATGGCGATGTCGCGGCTCGCGAAGGCGACCGGCTGGGACGCCATCGCGCCGGACGGCACCTGAGCGACGGAGCGAGGGGGCGGCCGCGCTGAGGTACGCGCTGCGTCGCTCGGCTCTGCTTCACCCCGGCTTGAACGCGACCGTCCTTGGCAGTACGGTGCGCGACAGCATGGGAGCCAACGTCAACGTCGAGCGGGCGCCGGACAAGGTGGCTTTGGCAGCGAACGGTGATGCGGCGCGGCGCGCGACGAGCGGGGTCTCCGCAGGCGCCAGCATCGCGTTTTACGTCCTGCTCGCGGCGTCGGCCCTCGCCATCATCGGCACTCTCCACTTCGTGGCGTACGTCGTGCCGACCGAGGCCACGATGGGGATCGTGCAGAAGATCTTCTACTTCCACGCCCCCGCCGGGTACGCGATGTACATCGGCGCGACCGTCTGCTTCATCGGCTCCGCGGGCTACCTCGCGCGCGGCACCCAGCGCTGGGATTCGCTGGCGAAGGCCGGCGCCGAGGTCGCCGTGGCGATGGGGCTGATCGTCCTCGTCACCGGTCCGCTGTGGGCCGCCAAGGCGTGGGGCGTGTACTGGACGTGGGATCCGCGCCTCACGACGTCGCTGCTCAGCGTGCTTATCTACATCGCTTACGTCGTGCTCCGCGCCTTCACCGGCGACAGCGACGCCGAGCGCAAGTTCGCGGCGGCCCTCGGCGTCCTCGGCGCGGCCAACCTGCCGATCATCCATTATTCGGTGAAGATGTGGGGCGGTAACCACCCCACGGTCATCACGGGCAAAGGTGGCGGCCTCGGGCACCCTGACATGAAGATGGCGCTCGGCTTCGGCTTCCTCTCGTTCACCCTGCTCACCCTCGCGCTCGTGTGGGCGCGCTACCGCGTCGATCTCGCGTCCGCGCGGCTCGCGGAGATCGAGCAAGATGCCCTCGAAGCCGGCATCGGAGAGGACTGACAACGTGAATTCCAATCATTCCTTGTTCTCCCATGCGGCGTTGCAGCAGCCGACGAGCACCACGTCGGACGACCGGGCGCAGGCGTTCCGCCCCGTTCAAGGGGGGAACGACATGCAGAGCGGAGAGAAGCTGCTGGTCGAGGCGTACGCCGCGATCTGGCTCATCCTCTTCGCGCTGGTCTTCCTCTCCTGGCGCCGGCAGAAGCAGATCGACCGGCGCATCGACGCGCTCGAGGCCGCCGTGCAGAAGGCGCGGGCCGGGGCAGGCCAGGGGGCGAGCTGATGCCGAACCTGGGGGAGATGACCCCGCAGCACGCGCTCTACATCCCCGTGGTGCTGATGCTTGGGCTGATCGTCGGCTACATTCTGGGCAGCCGCGCCGTGCGCGCCGAGCTCGATCGACGCAGGCGCAGAATGAAGGAGTGACGGGGGCGCAGGCCCCCGTCCCGCGTAGCTGGCGGGCCCGGTGAGCGCCGTCCCCGCCCCACTAGCCGGAGGTCACAAGGTGGTCGATTTCTCTGTGAGCGAAGAGCACAAGGCTCTCATCGATACGGCGCGTCGCTTCACGAAGGAGCGCATCCTCCCGATCGCGGCCGAGTGCGATCAGAAATCGTACTTCCCGATGGATGTCTTCGTGGAGGGCTGGAACATCGGCCTCGTCAACCCGACCTGCCCGGCCGAGTACGGCGGACCTGGGATGGGCGAGCTCGAGAACGCCCTCCTCGCCGAGGAGCTCTCGTACGGGTGTACCGGGATCCAGACGAGCTTCCTCGCGAACGGCCTCGCGCTCACGCCCATCAAGCTCGCGGGCAATGAGGAGCAGAAGAAGAAGTACCTCGGCATGCTCACGGCCGAGCCGATCATGGCGAGCTACTGCACGAGCGAGCCGGACGCGGGCAGCGACGTCGCGGGCCTCAAGACGCGCTTCACGAAGCACGGGGACGACTACGTGCTGAACGGGCAGAAGTGCTGGATCACGAACGCGAGTTACGCGCGCTACTACGTGATCTTCGCGACGTCGAACCCGGAGCTGCGGCACAAGGGGATCGCGGCGTTCATCGTCGACCGCGACACGCCCGGCCTCCGCGTCGGCAAGAAGGAGGACAAGCTCGGCCAGCGGGCGAGCGACACCGCCCAGGTGTTCCTCGATGATGTGAAGGTGCCGAAGGCGAACCTGCTCGCGCCCGAGGGGCAGGGCTTCAAGCTCGCCATGGAGACCTTCAACCAGACCCGCCCCGACATCGGCGCGGCCGCGACAGGCCTGATGCGGCGCTGCGTCGACGAGTGCGTGGCCTACGCCAAGGAGCGCAAGACCTTCGGCCAGCCGATCGGCAGCCACCAGCTCATCCAGTGGATGCTCGCGGAGATGGCGATCCGCGTCGAGGGGACGCGCCTGCTCTACCAGAAGGCCGCGTGGAACCTCGATCACGGGGTGCGGGACCCGATCGTCTCGAGCTTCGCGAAGGCCTACGGCGCCGACAGCGCGATGCAGACGGCCGTGGACGCCGTGCAGGTGTTCGGCGGCAACGGCTACGTGAAGGAGTACCCCGTCGAGAAGATGATGCGCGACGCGAAGGTCCTCCAGATCTACGAGGGCACGAGCCAGATCCAGCGCCTCGTCATCGCGCGCCAGCTGCTAGCGTAGCGTGTAGCGCGCCGCGAGGCGCGGCCTGGGGTGCGGTACTTCGGCTGAACGTGCCGCACCTCGGGGACCACCGGGCCCCTCGCCGCGAGGGCGGCCAGCGGCCGCCAGGCGCGGCCAGCGTGTCAGGTCTGCGGGTGCCAGATCAGCGTGAGCTCGGGGCCGAGCGTGAGGGCGAGGCCCTCGGCGGGCACCATCACGCGGCGGACCTTCTGGCCCGCGAACCTCGTCCCGTTCGTCGAGCAGAGATCGAGGGCCATGATCTCCGCGCCGTCCCGCAGGAGCAGCAGGTGAGTCCGCGAGATGTGCGTGCTCAGGACGGCGCGCAGGCCGCGGTCCAGGCAGTTGTCGGCGCGCCCGAGCAGCACGCCGTCGTCGAGCGCTTGCTGGGGCAGCTCGACCGCGGCGCTGCGCTCGCTCGATTGCAGCGTGAGCCGCACGTACCCGTTCTTCGCGCGCGGAGCCACCATCTCCTCGATGTGCGAGACGGGGCGCACCGATGTGATGTGCGAGATCTCTCCGCGGGCGAAGCGGTGGCTGGTCGTGATGCCCTCGGTCGCCGGCGGCGGCGCGGCGCCCTCGCTGATCGCCCTGTCCGCGATGCTCTCGAGGCCACGCGGCGGCTCGCTCATCCCGCACGAGCTCACCTCCAGCGCCCTCGACGAGGCGCGCGGCCCGACCGGGAGCCCGCCGACCACGTGCTTGCCGATGCGCACGAGCAGCGGGCCGCTGACGACGATCGACCGCCGCGGCACGTCGTCGTCCACGAAGAAGGGGATCGAGGTCTGCAGATCCATGAGCCGCAGGCCGAAGCCGCCGTCGGGGAGGTTGCAGCAGGTGGCGACCAGGTGGCGCACGCAGACATCGTCGCCCGACGCGAACTTCATGTCGCAGCGCGGGTGCGAGCCGAAGACGGCATACGCGCCGCTGTTCGCGGGCAGGTCCAGCCACGCGACGTCACCGCCTGACACCCGGAACAGCCGGTACCCCTCGCTCATCGGCGACTCGGGAGGGTTCAGCGCCATCACCGCTTCGGCGGTGGACAGGGCGCGCCGCATCGTGGCGACGTCGATCCTCGGTTCTACCGTCATCGCGCGCTCCACGAGCGGCGCGAGGTCGCGCGCCCCGCAGTCCGCGTCGGACCGCCGAGCTCGAGCGTGAACGGCGGAGTCGCTGCGCAGGCCTCCGGCAGAGCCGCGGCAGGAGCGAGCGTGGTGGATGTCAGACAGCAGCGAGGCCTCATGCGGTCGAGCCGAATCCTACCGGAATTTTTCGTCTGGGGCTCTTTCGCTGCGCGCCCCGAATCTGCTGTGGCCGGCGGGGCTCAGGTCGAGACGACGGCTGTCCGGCTCAGCTCACGCCGACGCTGACCTCCGCAACGAGCTCGCCGCCCCAGCGCCAGAAGGCCACCGAGCGGCTGAACAGGACGATGACCTCCAGCCCGAGCCCTCCGCCGAATTCGAGCCGAAAGCGCCCGACGTCCACCTCGATGAGTTGCATGCTCCCCGAAGACGCGAGAGTCGGGCCAACGGTGGATCCGTGCGCGTTGCACGCTGGTGTGTCCGCCGGAGGCACGGCCTCGCCGCGGCCGGTGCGCAGGGCGCGCCGGCCCGCGTCGGCGGGGCCACGGCGATGCCCGCGCTGGGCGCCGCCGCGCCAGGGGGCAGCGGGGCGGCGCCCAGCGCGCTCGCGGCAGGGGCCCGGGGCGAGCGCTGGCGGACGCAGGCGAGCGGGCGTGGAGCCTCCGCGCGGTCGTCAACAGAAGCGCCATTTTGACGCCGCCCGCACGGTGTCTATCCTGGTCGCGGTGTCCCGGATCCTCCCACGCTTCGACTATCGCATCGAGTTCGCCGCATCGACCGATGTCGGCCTCGTCCGCCCGAGCAATGAGGACCGGATCCTCTGTTGCCCTGAGCTCGCCCTCTTCGGCATCGCCGACGGGATGGGCGGCCACGCCGCGGGCGAGGTCGCGGCTCAGATCGCCGTCGATACGGTGCGCGCCGAGGTGCTGCGTCCGCCCGCCGCCGCCATCCTCGACGCGTATGTGGCCGACCCGAACATCGAGGCGCGGCGCGAGGTGTTCGCGCTGCTCCGGCGCGTGACCGAGGCCGCGCACGCGGCCATCCTGGAGGCGCGCCGCATGGAGCCGAGCTACCAGGGGATGGGCACGACGCTCGATTTCGTCGTGCTCGCGCACAGCCGGGCGTTCTTCGCCCACGCGGGCGACAGCCGCGCGTACCTGGTTCGCCCGACGACCACCGTCCAGCTCACCCAGGACCACGCCCTCTACGATACGCTCCGCGCGGCCGGCAACCCGACCCCGGCCAGGAAGCCGCAACGGAACCCGCTCGTGAACGCGATCGGGCTCGCGGGCACCGTCGCGGTCGACACTGTCTTCGTCGATCTCTCGCGCGGCGACCGCATCCTCCTCTGCACCGACGGGGTGCACAACGCGGTCGACAGCGAGGCGTCGCTCTCCCGCTTCTGCTCGAAGGGCGGGCCCGAGGAGGTCGCCGCCGGCCTCCTCGGCCACGCGCGCGAGCGGGGGGGCCACGACAACGCGAGCGCGATCGTCATCGACATCAAGGAGCGCTTCGTGAAGCGCGCGGACGACGCCGGCCCGTCCTCGCGCGATCTGTCGGTGCTCTCCGCGTGCCCGCTCCTCGCCGGCATGAGCCCCGCGGCGGTGCTCGGGGCGCTCGCGGCCGGCGTGGAGGTCGAGCTCAGCGCGGGGGATCGGATCCCGCGCGACGTCGCCAGCGACCTGGTCGCGTACCTGGTGCTCGACGGGGCCGTGGATCTGCCGGACGGGCGGCGGGTCGTGTCCTCCGGGCTGCTCTTCCCCGAGTCGCTCGTGGGCGCGCGGCGCAAGGGCGATCTGCCCGTCGCCGCGGCGCGGACGCGGCTCATCCGGATCCGCAAGGACGATTTCGCCGAGGTCTGCGAGCACGACGCGGATCTCGCGGCCGCCCTGTACCAGCGGCTCGCGCGGTACCTCGCGCTCGGGACCGGATGAGCGCGGCCGCGATGCAGCTCTCCCTGCTCCACCTGGACGATCGCGTCGCGGCCTTCGCGAAGCCGTCCGGGCTGCTCGTGCACCGCGGCTGGGGCGACGCGCCGGTCGTGTTCGTCGACCTCGCCGAGCGCGCGCTGGGCCGGAAGGTCTATCCGGTCCACCGCCTCGATCGGGCGACGAGCGGCGTGCTGCTCGTCGCGCTCGACGCCGCCGCCGCCGCGCTGCTCGGCGCGCAGTTCGAGCAGGGCCTCGCGCGGAAGCGCTACCTGGCGCTCGTCCGCGGCGTCCCCCCCGAGCGCGGGTGCATCGATCACCCGATCCCGCGGCGCGAGGGGGGCCCGCGCGTCCCGGCCGTCACCGACTTCGAGCGCCTCCACGCGCTCGAGCGCTACGCCGTCGTCGAGGCGCGCCCGCGCACGGGCCGCCTGCACCAGGTGCGGAGGCACCTGAAGCACATCAGCCACCCGATCATCGGCGACGTGAACTACGGCAAGGGCGAGCACAACCGCCTGTTCCGCGAGCGGTATGCGCTGCACCGCCTCGCGCTCCACGCGGCCGAGCTCGCCGTCGCCCACCCCGAGACGGGCGCGCCGCTGCGCCTCTCCGCGCCGCTGCCCGACGACCTGCGAGGCCCGTTCGATCAGCTGGGCGTGCCGGCGTGGATCGGCGCCGTCGCTGACGCGACCGCTAGCCCGCCCCTGGATCGCGGCGCTTCGGGGTGACGCCATGGCCGGCGCGGATCCCCTCGAGGGAGAGCGCCGCACCTCGCTGGACGAAGCCGCCGTCGAACGGGTTCTCGGCGAGGAACATGGGCGTATCGAGATCGACGAACGAGAACCCGCCGAGGCCTGCGGCGAAGCACGCCGACGCCGTCATCGCGAGCACCGACTCGACCATCCCGCCGATCATGAGCCCGAGCCCCGCGGCGCGGGCGACCGCCGCGATGTCGAGCGCCTCGGCGATGCCGCCCTTCATCAGCTTGATGTTGACCACGGTCGCCGCGCGCTCCGCCGCGACGCGGAGGACGTCCTCCGCGGAGGCGGCGCTCTCGTCGGCGGCCACGTCGACGCCGGCGCGCCGCGTGACCTCCTTCATGCCGTCCCAGTCGTCCCGCGGCACCGGTTGCTCCAGCAGCGCGACGTCCGCGCCGAGCTGGCGCGCGTGCGCGACGAGCGCGAGCGCCTCGCCCGCGTTGAGCCCGCCGTTGCCGTCGAGGATCAGCGACGCCCCGGGCGCGGCCGCGTGGATCGCCTCGATGCGCGCTGGGTCCGACGCGGCGAGGTGGCCGCCGACCTTCACCTTGAGCGTGCGGAAGCCCATGGCCGAGGCGCGCCGCGCGGCCTCCTCGGCGCGCTCCGGCGAGCCGGTGGTGATGGTGATGTCGGTCGTGAGCGCCGTCCCGGAGCCACCGAAGAAGGCCCAGAGCGGCATGCCCGCGCGCGTGGCGAGCGCGTCGAGGATCGCGGTCTCGATGGCGCAGCGCGCCGCCCCCGCGCCCCCGCCGGACGCCGCGCGGAGCGCGCGCGCGACGGCGCGCCACGCGCGCGCGTCCGAGCCCACCACGGCTTCTCGCAGGGAGAGGGCGGCGGCGCGCGACCCGTCTTGCGTCTCGCCGTTGAAGGCGGGCAGCGGCGCCGCTTCGCCGAAGCCGAGCGTCCCGTCGGCGAGCTCCACGGTGACGAGGAGGTTCGCCGCGCGCTCCTGCGCGCCGCCGGCGATCCCGAACGGCTCGTGCAGCGGGATGTCGAGCGCCTCGACCGAGACGCGCCGGATCAGCGTGGGGGTCATCAAGACGAGCGTCGCCTCCTCGGGAACCTCAAGGAGATCGGCGGTCGCCGTCGCTCGGCGAGGGCGGCGCCCCGGCCGGGCCGAGCAGCGCCTCGATCTCCCGGGAGATCTTGTCCTCCTCGCCGTCCTCGTAGCCCGCGTGGATATGGCGCACGACGCCGCCCCGATCGACGACGAACGCGGTCGGCATCCTCCGCGGCTTGTACGCCTTCTCCGCGCTCTGGTCCTTGTCCCAGAGGATCTTGAACCTGACCCCCGCCTCGTCCGCGAACCCCGCGATCTGCTCCGTCGAGACGTCCTCGGGTGCATCGAGGGAGACGGCGAGCACGGCGAGATTGCCGCCGAAGCGGTCGACGAGCGCCTGGTACTTGGGGAACGACTTCCTGCAAGGGCGGCAGTAGGTCGCCCAGAAATCGACGATCACCACCTTGCCGCGCGCGTCCTTGAGCGTGGAGGGCCCCTCGCCGCTCACGACCTCGGCCGCGAGCTCGGGCGCCGCCGAGCCGATCAGGCCGCCGCCCGTCTCGGGCGCCGGGGGCGCGATGGGCGCGGCGCCGCCGCAGCCGCCTGCGAGCGAGAGGGCGAGCGAGGCGCAGAGGGCCGCGAGGACACGAGCGAACGACGGCGATGGACTGGGGCTCATGACGAGATCTCCCTCCCCGATCAGGGCTCGCGATCGACGATGGAAGCGAGCATCTCTCCCTCGGCGCAGAGCGTCCCGTCGACGCTCGCCTCGCCGCGCAGCTTCCAGACGTTCGAGCGGTGGTGCAGCACCTCGGCGTAGAGATCGAGCCGGTCGCCGGGCGTCACGGTGTGGCGGAACTTCGCCTTGTCGATGCCCAGGAAGAACATGAGGTTCGACGTGGCGTCGAACGGATCCGACGCATAGGCGAGGATGCCGCCGAGCTGCGTGAGCGACTCCAGGATCAGCACCCCGGGCATGATCGGCCGCTGGGGGAAGTGCCCCTGAAACCAGGGCTCGTTGTAAGCGACGCACTTGTAGCCGCGGATGCACTTGTTGGCGGTGATCTCCGTCACCCGGTCGACCATCACGAGGGGGTAACGGTGCGGCAGGATCGACAGGATCTGGTGGATGTCGAGCGTGACGGGCGCTTGGGTTCGGTCAGGCAAGGCCTGCTCCTTTCCGCGGTGGGGAGCGCGCGGGCGGCGCGCTACTTCGCGTCGTCCTTCTTCTCCGCCTTGTCGCCGCTGGCGTCGTCCTCGCCGCCGCCGGTGTTGTAGAGCTGGATGACCTGCTCCGTCAGGTCGAGATCGGCGCGGACGTACGGGGCCGCTTGCTTGTCGAAGATGATCTCGTAGCCCGACTTCTTCGCGATCCGGGTGACGATGAGCATCATCTTCTTGAGGATGGGCCCGGTGAGCTCGCCCTGCTTCTTCTGGAGCTCCTTGTTGTAGTCGACGAACACGGTCTGGAGCTCGACCATCTGGCGCTGCCAGTCCTCCATCCGCTTCTGGAGCGACTCGCGCGAGAGCACGCGCGACTGCTTCTCGATGTCCTCGCGCGCCCGCTGGAGCTCGGTCTGCTTCGCGTCGAGCTCCTGCTGCCGCCGGTCGAAGAGCTTCTTCAGCGTGGCCTGCGCTCGGATGCCGTCCTCCGTCTGCATGACGGCGTGCTGCACGTCGACGACGGCGATCCGGGTCTCGGCGGCGGCGACGCCCGGCACGGCGAGGGCGAGCGACACGGCGGCGGCGCGGGCGATCCGGGCGAAGAACGGCGCGGGCCGATGCGCGGGCCGATGGACAGGAGAGCGGGAGACCATTGGAGGCGATTACCCGCCGCGTGACGGACGGTCAAGGTGTGCGGGGCGGGAGCGCGGGAGGTGAGGGGCGGGGGTGGCCCCTCGTCCGTCGGCATCGAGCATCGTTTCGCCGCAGCCGCCGGAGCGGCGGCGCGAGGGGCCCGGCCTCCTCCCGGGGATCAGAGGCACTTGCCCGAGATGCAGCTCTCGCCGTCGGGGCAAGGCTCGTCGAGCGAGCACTCCGGCGCGACCTCCTCCCGCGTCTTGCAGAACCCGTCCGTGCAGCCGACGAAGCGGCTGTCGATGAGCTGGCAGGCCCGCGTGTTCTCGCACGGGTAGTGGCAGTAGCCGTCATCCATGCACTCCTGGCCCTGCGCCGCGCAGGCCTTGGCGCCGCAGCCGGGCTGAGGAGAGGGGTCGTCCATGCACGCGCCGGTGGCCGCGTTGCACACCTCGCCGGGAGCGCAGTCCGCGTGCGTCGCGCAGCCGGTGGTGCATGCGCCGTCGACGCAGACGGCGCCGCCCTCGCACGGGGCCGCGTCGCTGCACGCGGGGTTCGCGGGGTCGGGGACGCAGACCCCGCGGTCGCAGCGCGTGCCGGGCTCCGCGCATGGCGAGGCGTTGGAGCAGCCGTCAGCGCACTCGCCATTCACGCACACCCTGCCGTCGCCGCACTCGTAGCTGAACTCGCACGCCGCGATGCAGAGCCCGTCGACGCACCGCGTGCCGTCCTCGCACGCGCCGTCGCCGTCACAGGGACACGTGGTGAGCTCGGCGTCGCACTCGGCCTCCGCGCCTCCCGCGCCGCCCTGGCCCGCGCCGCCCTGACCCGGGTCTGCCGGACCCGAACCGCCCCACCCCCCACTGCTGGCGCCGTCGATGTCCGGCTCCACGGGGCGACACCCGTAGCCGTCGCAGAGGAAGCAGTTGTCGCCATCGGGGTCGCACTGGAGCGACGCATCGCCACAGCCGCCGCAGCCCGTCGCGGTCGCGCCGATCATCAGGAACAGCGCGCCTCGACCCAGGATCTTCGCAAGGGGGGAATGAAGAAGCATCGAAGTCCTCCAGCGGCGGCCGGCACCGGCGCGGCCTTCCCGCACGACTACCATGACGCGCGCTAACACGCAGCGTGCCACGGGGCGGCCGGAGAGGAGCGCCGGGAAGCCCGACGAGGCGCTCATTTTGTGAACCCGCTTGTGAACCTGCGTTCACCTGCGCTCGTCGCGCGAGGTTCACTGATCGGCGGGATCGTGCGGCGTGAGGCGGGGGACGGCCGGCGCTCTGGGCCCGGGAGTGATGTGGAATGCTGCAGCGGGCGCTTCCGGTCAGGGCGAAGGCGCGGGGCGCTCCCTGCGAGCGGCCCGGCCGGTCACCCCGCGAGGATCAGGAGCGGTACCCCGCGTTCACGTCGACGTAGCCGTGTCCGAGATCGCTCGTGAGGTACGCGAAGTCGCCGGGGCCGCTGCCGAGCACGAGCTCGATGACGTAGGTGTCGCGCGCGAGCACCTCGTTCGCCTTGAGCTCGGCTTCCGCCCCGACCGGCGCGCCGTTCCGCACGATCGGGATCCCGCCGACGAGGATCTGGGCCTCGCGCGGGTCGAAGGGGACGCCGGCGCGGCCCGCGGCGGCGAGCAGCCGCCCCCAGTTCGCGTCCTTGCCGAAGAGCGCTGTCTTCACGAGCATCGACGTGGCCACCGTGCGCGCGACGGCGCGCGCCCCGTCGCGCGTCGCGAGCCCGCGGACGCGGATCTCGGCGACGTGCGTGCTGCCCTCGCCGTCGGCCACCATCGAGCGCGCGAGCTCGCCGCAGACCTCGGTGAGGCCCGCCGAGAGCTCGTCGCGCGAGACGCGGCGCTGCGACGCGCCGGAGGACAAGAGGAGCACCGTGTCGTTGGTGCTGGTGTCCCCGTCGACGCTGCACGCGTTGAACGTCACGTCGCACGAGGCCGCCAGCGCGTCGTTCGCCTCGCCGGCGTCGAGCACGGCGTCGGTGAACAGGAAGACCAGCATCGTCGCGTGGGGCGGGCCCACGTCGGGGTGGATCATCCCGGCGCCCTTGCCGATGCCGAGCAGCGTCGCGCCCGCGCCGAGCTTGCGCTGCGCGAGCTTCGGCCAGCGGTCGGTCGTGCAGATCGCCTGGGCGAAATCGAGGTAGCCCTTCGGCGACAGGCGCGCCGACAGCTCGGGGACACGCTCGATGATCCTGTGCGCGGGCAGGACGGCGCCGATCACGCCGGTCGAGGCGGGGAGCACCTCGTCCTCCGAGGCGCCGATGGACTCGGCGATGGCGCGCGTCGTGTCGAGCGTCGCCTTCCAGCCTGCCTCGCCTGTGCAGGCGTTCGCGCAGCCGCTGTTGGCGACGACGGCGCGAGCGCGCCCCGACCGGACGCGCTGCATGGCGATGTCCACGGGCGCCGCGCGCACCAGATTCCGCGTGAACATCCCGGCCACGACCGCCGGCTGATCTGCCACCGCGAGCGCGACGTCGATGCGCCCGTCTTTCCGGATCCCGGCGCTGATGGCGCCGAAACGAAAACCTGCAACTGGCTCGAAGCTCATGAGGGCGCGGAGTCTACGCACGAACGCGCGCCGGGAGAAAGCGACAAGCGGAGGGCACGCGCCCGGGGGGATGAGACGCCTGGAGGCGGCCGGGCTGAGCGCGGCATTTGCAATGCTTCGTCCCGATGATCGCCGTCCGGATCGTCGATATCAAAGGGCTGTATTCCCCGGGCTTTCCAGGTGGCTCGGCGTCGCCAGGGACGACGCGTGCGGCGGGATACAGCCCCGGATACACGAGCCTCGACAACCAGGGACGCGTTTACATCAATCGAGATCTCGACGGGCGATGGACGAGGAATACACAGCTCATCGAGATCACGGCCGAGGTGACGAGCCCGGATGGCGAACTCGCGCAGGGGGCGCGGATCCGCTGGAGAGCGCGCGATCCTGACGATCCGTTCAACGAGCGGCCGGAGGTGCACCCGGACTGGGCTCCTACCCTCGATGAGAACGACTACAGCGCCGAGGGAGCCTACGTGGGGCCGACCGGCGAGGACAACGAGGGGACGGAGGACTCGAGCCCTGGCTGGGAAGAAGTGGAGGGCTACGCGCTGTCCGACGCGACGGAGACCACGGCGAGCACGGCGATCGTGGGGGGGCGGAGCACGATCCGGCGCCACATGACCGATATCGCCGGAGACAACCTGATCCTCCGCGCCGAGATCGACGCCGAGGGCCTCGCGGAAGGCGCCGCCGACGAGACCGGGATCATGACGCTCTGGCGCCGGATCGACGTCGAGTACATCAGGATGGAGAGCGCGCCGGCGCTGCCGCTCGAGCAGGTGCCCGCGCACCTCGACCAGGTCTTCACCCAGTTCGACTTCTCCGAGGAGCGGGTGATCGAGGACCGGCAACACCTGGCGCCCGACGCGGGCGCGCTCGGCGAGCAGGCCTCGCGCTTCGTGAGCGAGATCTTCTCTCACGCCGGAGAGCCTGGCTGGTTTTGCCTGATCGCCGCGCTCGAGCCGCACCCCCTGCCCGATGCGCCTGGCGAGGTGCTGTTCCGCGGGACGGTCGCGATCCTGGACGGCGGCGAGGGCGAGAGGCGCAGGGAGTTCGTGGAGATCCCCGGCGATCACCCGGACGCGAGCTCCGTCAGCTTCCGCTGGGACGGCTATCAGATCGCCTTCGGGGTCGCGAGCGCGATCGCCCTGTCCGATCCGCCGCGGACCCGGCTCTGGCTCGAGCCGCACGACATCCAGAGCCAGTTCACTGCCGGCGACGGGTCCCTGGCCCACGCGTACCGTGACCGCCTCTTCTTCTTCCCGCGCGCCCGCCGCAGCGGCGCGGCGTGGGAGCCCCCGGGCTACGGCATCCCGGCGCGTGTCCAGGTCGAGGTGCGGGGTGAAGGCGCCGCCTACGCCGCCGGGATGAGCCCCACGATCGAGCTCGGGTCGACGAGGTACTTCGCGGGCAGGACCATCCTCTTCACCCATCACAGGGCCTTCTGGGATCCCGAGCGAGCGCAGCCGCGGAGCGGCTACGAGCAGCGCACGCTCCACACCATCGTCCATGAGCTCACCCACGCGTTCGGAATGCCGCACAAGTGCGGTTTTTTCGATTATCGGACGCCGCGCCAGACGACGTGCTGCATGAACTATCGCTCCCACTGGATGATCGGCGCCGACCAGCAGCTCATTCCGGGGACCGCCGGGCAGGTCGGTGAAGGTCTCTGCGGGCGCCATATGAAGGAGACGCGGCGCGTGCGCCTGGAGAACAACAGAGGACTCCGATGGAGATGAGGGGCCGCCATGTCGGATGACCGCGCGTGGAGCGGCGGGGAGCCGGCCCGTCCGCCGGGCCTCTCGCTGTGCTCGATCGATCACGATCGCCGCTACGTGCTCGGCTTTCCCCTGCACGTGGCCATCACCGTGTGCGCCGACGACCCCGGGGCCGGCATCCGGGGGTTGCTGCGCCCGAGCTGGGCAGGAAACGCCGGCGCGATCGGGATCCGCCTTGCCAGGGCGAGCTCCGGCGAGGAGGTCGTGAGCGCCGAGCCCTCGGGGATCGTCGTCCACGAGGTCGGTACGCCGGTGTTCCAGCTCTCGCCGGGCGTGAGCCGGCGCATGCTCGTCGACGTCTCCCCGTTTCTGCCCTCCGGGATCGAGCCCGGTCGCTACGGGCTGGTGATCGTCTACGCGGGGCCGTTCGATCTCGTGGAGAGCCCGGAGGTGCCGATCGAGCTCGCGGCGCCGGGCCCCGAGGAGGAGCGCGAGCTCACGCGGCTCGCGCCCGAGATCGCCCGCGCAGGATCGTGGGGCCGCTGGACGAGCCTCCCTCCGGCTGACACGCGCGCCGCGCCGGCCCCGGGCCGCGTCGAGCGGGGCGATCCGCTCCGTTTCAACCGCATCTTGCGCGACCTGATGTACGGGCCGGAGTCGCTCTGCGAGGTGGACCCGACCGTGCTCGACGTCCTCGATGGGGTCTACGAGCCGGAGGCCTGCGCGCTCCGCGCCGAGCTGTATGCCGCGCGGGGAGACGCCGCGCGCGTCGCGGAGCAGGCGGAGCTCATCCGGACCAGGGCCCCGGGGCTCGCCTGGTGGATCGACCGGATCGAGGCGGGGCACAGCGAGATCGGCTTCGTCCGGGTATGCCGGGCGGTACCGCGCCGCGGGTGAGCGGCGGCTCCGGTCCACGCCCGCCCACGCCCGCCCACGCCCGCCCACGCCCGCGCCGCCGCGCTGGCTCCACACGCGGATCACGCGACTGCAACGCGGTGTTCACGTTGAGCGGGTTCAATTGTCGCAGAGCGATGCGTTACGCGATGCGAGCCGTGGTGAGGTACTTTTGCAGAAGGACGCGGTCGTGAGCGCGCTGCCGCCCGACGCCGTGGCGTCGCTCCCGGGCGCCGAGGCCGCCGCTGTCTCATGGCGCACCCAGGGCCAGCGCTACATCACGATCATCGTCAAGGCGAGCTTCGCGTTCACGCCCGGCGCGGCCATGTGGCGAACGGAGCCGCAGGAGATCCTCCGCGCCGAGGTCCATCACGGAAAGAACCCCGCGCGGAGCGTGCGGTTCACCGGCGATCTCGCGCCCTACCTGGGCCGCGCGGACGTGCTCTTCACGGGCGACGCGCACGCCCCTGACGGGGCGCACGTCGAGTCCTTGCCGGTGCGGCTCGCGGTCTTCGGCGCGAGCGGCTGCGCGCTCGACAAACGCCTCTTCGTCCGCGACAAGAAGCCGTTCCAGCGGATGCCCCTCGTGTACGAGAAGGCAGCGCGCGGCGCGAACGGGTGGGAGAACCCCTTCGGCATCGACGCGAGCGACGGCGAAGCCAGGGTCCTCGATCCCCAGGACCCCGCGCGGCCCGCGGGGCTAGGCCCGATCGCGCGCGCCTGGCCTGTGCGCAAGCGGCTGCTCGGCAAGCTCCGGCGCGAGACGCTCGAGGGCCCGAACGCGGAGATCCCCGCTGGCTTCGATTGGTCGTACTTCCAGGCGGCGCCCTCAGACCAGCGGATCGATTACCTGCGTGGCGACGAGTGGATCGTGCTCGAGAATTTGCACCCGGCCGCTCGCCGGCTGGAGATGCGCCTGCCCCGAGCGCGCGGCATGGCGCGGATCCAGGGGCTCGCCACGCCTCCTGCGACAGGGGGCGACGTCATCGAGCTCAACGCCGACACGCTGCGGATCGACGGCGCCGAGCAGCGCTGTACGGTCGTGTGGCGTCAGATCGTCCCCGTCCCTGACGATCACGCCCTCGCGGCCGTGCGGATCGCCGCCGGCGTCGCGGTCGACGGCGAGGAGCTCGCGTGGCCCGAACTGCGCCCCGGGCGAGCCTCGTGCGCCGCGGGAGCGGCTCCGGATGCGCTCCCGATCGGCCCGCAAGGGACCGTGCACATCGAGGACGCACCCGGCCAGGCGCGCCAGCGGGACGTGGATCCGGGGCGCACCATCCACCTCTCGGACGACGAGATCGAGATCATCGACCTGATCCAGCGCCCGTCGCCGCTGCAGACGGTCGCGCTCTCCGACGAGCAGGGCGAGGCGGTGGTGCGCGCGGCGGCGCTGCCGTTTATGGCCGCGCGGGGATCGGCGAGGCAGAGCCGGCCCGAGCCAGCGCGACCGCAGATCGATGCCATCGCGAGCGCGACGCTCATCGACGAGCAGGGCGAGGCGGGGGTACGCGCGCCGGCGCTTCCGTTTGCGGCCGCGCCGGGATCGGCGAGGCAGAGCCGGCCCGAGCCAGCGCGACCGCAGATCGATGCCGTCGCGAGCGCGACGCTCGCCCTGTCGAGCGAGGAGGAGGTGCGCGTTGGCGAGCGGCCCGCGATGCCGTTCTTCTTCGACCCGAGGCTGGCGCCGCGCCTCGAGCTCATCGCGCCGATCCCCGGCGCGCCCTGGTCTGGCGCGCTCGCTTCACCGGCGCCCGGCCCGTCCATGGGGCTCGCCACGCTCGCGCTGGAGGATGCTCCGCCGCCATCCGCCGAGGTGTTACCGCCGTCCGCCGAGGTGTTGCCGCCGCCCGTCGAGTCTTCGTCCTACGCCGCCCCGGCCTCGGGCGTGCTCGCGCGTGAGCCTGAGCGACCCGCCGCGTCGCGCTTCTTTCATGTCCTCCGGCGCGAGGACGAAACGCCCTCCGCGTCGCTTCCGCCGCTCGGCGACGGCGACGAGGTGAGCCTCGAGCGGTGCGCGATCGTCACGGCGGAGCTCGCCGAGAAGCCGGTCCCCCGCGCCGACGTGCTCAGGGCGCACGGCCTGTCGGAGGCGCGCTGGGCAGAGGCCGAGCGGCGATGGCGGGAGTCGATGGCCGACGAGGTCAGGCGCCGCGAGCGAGCGCTCTGCGACAGGTTCGACGCGGCCTATGTCGGCGCGTGGGAAACCGTCTGTGGCCCGCTGCATGCGGCCGATTATGCCCGGCTGATCGTCGCGACCGAGCGCAGCGGCGGCGCGGCGGCGCTCGGTGAGCGCGCGATCCGACGCACCGTGTGGGTGCGCATGAAGCGGCACTGGACCAGGCGCCTCGCCGACGATCCGCGCCTCAGGGCCCGTGTCGAGGCCGAGATCGCGAGGTTGCGCGAGGCGCCGCGCCAACGCGCGCAGGGCGGCGCTCCTGCGGCGTACGCCGTCTGATCTGCGCTGCGCGCCGTGCCCCTTGACCGCGGCGCGCGGGGTTCCGAACATCATCGCTGGTGCAAGCGATGGTCCATTCATGATCGACGCGTCGACGCTGGGCAAGGAGCTCGCGGGCCGGTACAGCGTGGAGGGGCTGCTCGGCGTGGGCTCGATGGGCGCCGTCTTCCGCGCGCGCCACCTCGCGCTCGCGCGGGTCGTGGCGATCAAGGTGCTCACCGGGCACACGGATCCGAACGCCGGGGAGCGGATGCTGCGCGAGGCGCGCATCTCGGCGCTCATCAAGTCGCCGCACGTGGTGAGCTGCTATGACTTCGGCTTCCTCTCGAGCCGATCGCCGTTCATGGTGATGGAGTACGTGGGCGGCCCGTCGCTGGCCGCGCGGCTCCAGAGCGGGCCGCTGCCGCTCGACGATCTGCGGCGCTACATGCTGCATGCGGCGCGGGGGATGGCCGCCGCGACCGAGCTCGGGGTGATGCACCGCGACCTGAAGCCGTCGAACATGCTGATCGCGCCGTCAGGAGAGCTGAAGGTCGCCGACTTCGGCCTGGCGCGCCTGACCGCGACGACGGGGCCGTCCGCGCTCCGGGAGCAGCCCCTCACCGCGATGGGGACCGTGCTGGGGACGCCGTTCTACATGGCGCCCGAGCAGGCGTGGAGCCCGCAGGAGAGCGACACGCGCGCGGACATCTACAGCTATGGCGCGTCGTTTTACCACGCGGCCACGGGACAGCGGCCGTTCGAGGAGCAGGAGCTCCTGCCGCTCCTGCTCGCGCACCGGCAGGACATCCCGGCCCGGCCGCGGGCGCTCCGCCCCGAGCTCGACGAGGACGTGCAGATCGTCCTGGAGCGCTGCCTGGCCAAGGACCCGAAGGACCGCTTCCAGTCCTTCGACGAGATCGACACCGCCCTCGTGGGCGCCCAGAGCACCCGCTGGGGGGACCCGCACGACCTGACGCTCCGCGTGTACATGGAGCAGTACAAGCGCTTCCGGCCCGCCCTCCTGTCGGGCGGCCCTGCAGGGCCGGTCACTGCCTTCCAGTTCCACGGGGACAGGACGCTCTCGATCGTGCGCGCGAACATCGCAGGCGTGTCGGCCGACGCGCTCGTGAGCGCCGACGACGGGCAGCTCACCATGTCAGGCGGCGTGGCGCTCGCCCTGAACCACGCGAGCGGCGGCGTGTGCCACATGGAGACGCGAAAGTACGTTCCCGTGCGTCACGGCGGGGTGGTGGTCAGCTCCGCTGGAAGGTTGACCGCGCGGTTCGTGTTCCACGCGATCACGCTCGACTGGGATCACGTGGCGACCTACAGGCCGACGCGCGACCTCATCCTGCGGCTCCTGGAAGGGTGCTTTTATCACGCGGACACGATGAAGCTCCGGAGCATGGCGCTGCCGCTGCTCGGGGCGGGGAGGGCGGGCTTTTCACCCGCCGAGTGCCTCGACACGATGGTCGAGTTCCTCGTGAAGGCGATGCTCCTCGGCGGGACCGGGCTATCGCACGTGACGATCGTGCTCCGGGAGGGCGCTGGGGTCTGAGCGATCGTCCTCTCGGGAGGTGGTGCGGCGTCATCGCGGCGCTCGTTGGTCCTTGCTCGTGAGGTCGCGAGCTCCCAGGAGAGGGCTCCGCGACGGCATGGATCGATTGTCGAGATACCGTCGATTTTTCAGGAGAGTGAACGAATCCTACGAATCAGGGGTCGATGGTCGATGATCGAACCCACGCGCGCAGCGTGACTGTATCTTGCAAGTCACAAGTCACAAGTCACAAGTCGCTGCGGGAGGAGCGAGAAGAGCGGGGGGCGAGGCGGCCGCGATGAAGAAAGGACCCTTGACTTTCGCCTCATGGTTGTAAGAGTATTCCAGACTTCCCTTGGTGGTCCGGACCTCTCGGCTGGGCGCCGCGGTCGGTTGCAGGATCGCTCAAGGGCCGACTCCGAGTGAAGCTACTGCCGGGATTGCTTGCTTCTTGAGACTGCGCGTCCGAGTCGCTCTCGCTTTCTCCAAGGTGATGCCCGGCGTCCTCACGCGGCGTATCCGTGTGTGAGCGTCTGTTTGATGAGCGTCGTGAGCGCCAGGCGTGGGGTCGGCGCAGGCTAGCGGGTGCATTCGTGATCGCCGGGGGCACGAGCGCGCTGGCCGAAAATCTTGAACATTAACCAATGGTTCGAGGGCGCCCAGGCGTCTCGACGGTTCAACAATTTATCTCGAGCAGAGGCCCGCGGCTCCACCGGTCCATCATGGAGAAACCTTCAATGCGCGTCGCTCCCTTGCTTGGCTACTTATCCGCTTCGATCGCATGCAGCCTGCTGGCGTGCAACGTCGAGCGCACCATGGAAGAGGACCTCGCTGCCCGCAACTCCGCGTTGAACAGCGCGGACGGCACGATGTCCGCGGAGATCACGTTTCCGTCGCAGTGGCAGAGTGGCTACTGCGCGAACGTGACGGTCAAGAACACGAGCCAGCAGACCACCACCGGCTGGCGTGTGGTGGTCGGGCTCAACGGCACGAAGGTGGCCAACACGTGGAACGCGACCTTCGCCTCATCGAACGGGCAGCTCACCGCCTCGAACATGAGCTGGAACGGGAATCTGTCGCCGAGCGCTTCGACGACGTTCGGATTCTGCGCGAACGGCTCCGGCAAGCCTTCGCTCGTCTCGGTCAGCGGCAGCGGAGGCGCGAGCAGCTCGTCGTCATCGAGCAGCAGCGCGAGCTCGTCATCGAGCAGCAGCGCGAGCTCGTCATCGAGCAGCAGCTCGGGGACGGGCGGCGGCGGGGCGGGCGGCGCCGACGGGGAGGGTGGGGCCGGCGGCACGCCGGACACGTGCACGACATCCGAACAGCCGGTCTGTGGCAATGAAACTGGAAGCCACTGCGGCTTCACCTACCAAATCTGGAAGGACCAGGGGACCGGATGCCTGACGAACACGGCGGATGGCTTCAGCGTGGAATGGAGCGATATCTTTAATTTGCTGGGTGGCAAGGGGCTGAGGCCCGGGTCACGGAATCAGATCGTGACCTACGAGGCTGACTTCCAGCCAGGGGGCAATTCCTGGTTGGGTGTCTACGGGTGGACGAAGAGCCCGCTCGTGGAATACCACATCGTCGATAGCTGGGGCACATGGCGTCCCCCGGGCGAACCGGGACGCATGGGCACCGTCACGACCGACGGCGGCACCTATGACATCTATCGGACCCAGCGAGTCAACCATCTTTCCATCGAAGGCATCAATACGTATTATCAGTTCTGGAGCGTCCGTACGCAGAAGCGCACGAGCGGGACCATCACCGTCGCCAACCACTTCGACGCATGGGAGAAGTTGGGGATGAAACTGGGGAGCTTGTACGAGGTCTCGATGCTCGTGGAAGGGTATCAGAGCAATGGAAGGGCTGATGTGAGCATGACCATGAGATGAGCGCCGGGGTTCGAGCGTCGATCCCGGCCCGCCCCCGGGCCGCTCGCTGAGCTAGCGCCCGTTCGCGCCGTCTCCCCGCGCGGCCACGGACACCCGCAGCGCGCCGATGCCGCGCGCCTCGGCCGTGGCGCCGGCGATATCGATGACGAGCTCGTCGCCGGACACGAGCGGCCCCACGCCCTGGGGCGTCCCGGTCGCGATGACGTCGCCAGGCTCCAGGGTCATCACCCGGCTGATGTACGCGACCAGCTCAGGCACTCCCCAGATCATCTGCGCCGTCATCCCGTCCTGCCGCACCTGGGAGTTCACGACAGCCCGCACGCGGAGCGCCCCAGGATCGAGCTCCGTCTCGATCCACGGCCCCACAGGGCAGAACGTGTCGAACCCCTTGCCCCGCGTGAACTGCACGTCCTTCCGCTGCACATCCCGCGCGGTGATGTCGCCCAGGCAGGCGTACCCGAGCACGTGATCCAGCGCGTGCTCCGGCCGCACGGCCCGGGCGCGGCGGCCGATGATCACGCCGAGCTCCGCCTCGTGCTCGACCCGCTGGCTCTCCGGAGGGAGCACGATGGACTGGCCAGGGCCGATGAGCGCCGAGGGCGGCTTGAGGAAGAGGAGCGGCTCGACCGGGACGTCGTTGCCTAGCTCCGCCGCGTGCGCTGCGTAATTGCGCCCCACACACACGATCTTCGTGGGGACCACGGGGCAGGCGAGATCGATGTCGGTCCACGCCACAGCTTCACCCGTGGTCTTGCCGCCGAGCCAGGGCGGGGCGTCCAGGACGAGCGCGGCTGCGCCGTCGAGGCGGGCGAAGAAGGCTGGACGATCCTGATCCGGAGGTGCGAGGCGAGCGAAGCGCATGGCGCGAGCAAAGCGCGATCTTCGCGTCGCGGCAAGCCTGGGACCCGCGCACCGCGACGCACGAGCGCAGGGCGCCCGCCAGCGCGGAGCTCGTGTGTCGTGGTCGTCGCGCGACGTCGGCGGCGGGCCGCCGTCACGGAGGAGGCGCCGCGACGGCCCGGCGTCGCGCGACGAGGCGAGCCTCGTGATGCCCTTCCTCGAGCCATCCTTCCTCGTAACGGACCACCTCGAGCGCCTCGCCGAGGAGCCCCGGGAGCTCGCCGTCATCGAGCAGCCAGCGCGCGCTCGGGTGCGCGTGCCGCAGCAGGTTCGACCGCGTCGGGTGCACGACGACGAGGTGACCGCCCGGGGCGAGCTCCGCCGCGCAGGCGGCGAGCCTGCGCTCGAGGAAGTAGAAGATCAGGAGGAGGTCCCACGGCCCGGCAGGGAGCGGGTCGCGCTCCACATCGAGCGCCACCGTGCGCAGCGCGAGCCCTTCTTTCGCCGCGGCGCTCCGCGCGATGCCGAGCCCGACCTCGGAGATGTCAGCCAGCGTCACGTCGAGCCCGCGCCGCGCGAGCCACAGGGCGTGACGACCCGCGCCGCCCGCCAGGTCGAGCGCGCGCCCGCGCCGGGGCAGGAGCGGATCGAGCGCCGTGAGCACGGCGGAGGGCTCCCCCGGATCGCTGCCGCCGTCGCGATAGCGGGCGTCCCACCTCGTGCGATCGTCATCGGACACGCTGTCCTCCTGTCCTCATTGGTCGCGCCGGCGCGGACACCGGCGAGCGCCCTCGCTGGCGCGGAGCGTACCATCCTCCAGCGAGGCCGCTTTGGCGCGGGGCGACGGCGCCGGCCGGCGGCTGGCTGCTGGACGCGCGGCATGACCTGGCCTAGCACGCCGGCCGCTTGCCATGTCCGAGTCCCTGACCCTGGCCCCGACCCCGGATCCCCGCCGCTTCCGCGCGCCCGACGGCGCGCTGCTCTCGCCGCCCGAAGGCTGGGCGTGCTTGCCCCCGGGCGACGCCGGGCTCACCCGCCGGGTGAAGCTGGCGGGCCCGTCCTGGATGGTCGTCGAGAAGCGCGGGAGGAAGACGTTCTCCCGGGGCCTCTGGGCGCCGGCCGCCACCATCGAGGCCGCCCGCGCGGCGCTCGAGGCCGAGCGCAGCACGCCTGCATACGCAAAGAAGCGGGAGGCGGACGCCCGGCGGAGGGAGCGCGACCAGGAGGAGTACGTGCGTGAGTTCGAGGCCGCCGTGGCCGCGTTCCTCCGGTTCTCGCCGCACTACGCGGCGCTCGCGCGGGCGGTCGCGACCAAGGTGACGCTGCACGCCACGCCGGTGGGCAGCGGGACCGTCGCACGCACGGAGCGGATCCCGGTCGCGCAGCGCGCCGAGTCGGCCGTGATCGCCTGGATGCGGCACCAGACCACGGCCTACGACTCGATGTCCATCCCGCGCGTGAAGGGGATGCGCCGCGAGGTGCGGCGCGAGCTCGCGCAGATCTCCCGCGCCATCCTCGATCTCCATCGCGGCGACGCGCCGCACGCGGGCGCGTCGTGCCCGCTCTGCGCGGCGCTCTGACGCGCGGGGCGGAGCGGGGCGAGCCCGTCACGCGCCGAGCAGCCCCTCCCCGACCAGCCGCGCGCGCAGCCCCGCGGCCCCGTCGAACACGTGCGCGCGCATCCCGAGCGCGACCGCCGCCTCGCAGTTCTCCGCGCGATCGTCGACGAACAGGCACTCGCCCGCGTCGACCCCGATGCGCGTCATGAGCCGATCGAAGAACTCGCGCGCCGGCTTGCGCACGCCCAGGTGATGGCTCGAATAGACACCCTCGAACAGGGCGTCGAGCGCGAACGCCTCGCGCACCTCCTCGACCCACACGGGGTAATTGCTCGCCACGAACCTGAGCGCGTTGCCCTCGAGCGACGCGACGATCTCCCGCACGCCGGGCAAGAAGCGATATCCCGCGCGGCGCACCCGGTTGAACGCGTCGATGTCGAACGAGAACCCCTCGGCGCCTTCACGAAAGAACCGGCGAGCGAACTCGGCCTCATCGATCTCGCCGATCTCGAACGCAGGCCAGCACGTGGGATCGCGGTGCCTCGCGATCTCGGCGCGCGCGGCGGGCGCGGCGGACCGGATCGCCGCGGCGAGCGCCTCCCGGTACGGGTCGTAGAGGACGGTATCCATCAGATCGAAACACACTGCGCGGACCATCAGGCACGAACCGTAGCACCGGCGCGCGTGTGTGTGCGCACGCAGGTCACACCGGCGCACAGGCGTGCGGCCACACGGGTGAGTTGCGCTGAGGGCGCGCGAACCGGCGCGAACCGGCGCGAACCGACACGATGTCACGAAACTGATACGAACTTTGAGAAAGCGCATCTCGCCATGCGCTGCGCGATGGCTTATACTCGGCATGGGTGGCGAGTTCTCAGGAGCGTGGTCCGGCGATGCGCCGGCTCCTGAGGAATCGTGTGGTGGTCTGCTTTATCTACCGGCGCGCAGCGCCGGCACTTACTTAAAAAGGAGTCAGGCCATGAGATTGCCTGCGATGGGCATTGCCTTGTTCACGGTCGCCGTGGCCAGCGCGGCGTGCGGCGGCGGCGATGACGGCGATAATCTCTTTCAGAGCGGCTCGGGCGCCGGGAACAGCTCGGGTAATGGGAGCGGAGGCGACGACGGCGGCTTCGGTTCAGCGGGTGTGACCTCGGGCAGCGGCGCCGGCGCAGGCAGCCCCAGCAGCGGCGCAGGCCCTTCGACCGGCGCTGGCGAGGCGTGCGCCACGCAAACGGCCCAGGCCGGGCTCCAGCCCGTGTACCTGGCTGTCGCGTTCGACGTATCAGGCAGCATGGGGATGAACGATAGGCCCTCGCACAGCAAGGAGCTCAAGTGGGATCCCGTCGTCGCCGCGACCAAGCAGTTCTTCATGGATCCGGCGTCCGCGGGGCTCACCGCCTCGCTCACGTTCTTCCCCGGCGAGCGGAGGATGTGCGAGGCTAGAACCTACCGCACGCCGGACGTCGAGATGACGCCGCTGCCCTCCGAGACATTCGGTGCGGCGATCGACGACGTCACGCCTGAGAACGACGACGACTGGGGCACGAGCACGCCGACAGCGTTCGTGGTCGATGGGACGGTGACGTTCATCGAGGAGCAGCGCCAGGAGAACCCCGGGAAGTACGCGCTCGTGCTCGTGACCGACGGCTACCCGCAGCGCTGCGGCGGAGATGCAGACAGCATCGAGGCCGTCGTCGAGCGCGTCGAGGGAGCGCGTCAGGACAACGTCCCGACCTACGTGATCGGGGTGGCGAACCCGCCGGACGACGAGCCGGGGAACGTCGACAACCTGCGCGACATCGCCGTGGCGGGCGGCACAGGGCAGGCCTTCATCATCGAGACCGGTAACCCCGACGCGACAGCGACCGCGTTCAGGGCGGCCATCGACCAGATCCGCGGCGCCGCCGTGACGTGCAACGTCGCGATCCCGGCGGCGCCCGATGGGAGGACGTTCGACAAGCAGCGGGTGCGCGTGACGTACACGAGCGGAGGAGGCGAGCCAAAGGCCGTCGCCTACGATCAGGAGTGCGCGAGCGACGACGCCTGGCGCTATGACAATCCATCGAACCCGACGCAGATCGAGCTCTGCGAGAGCGTGTGTAACGCGATACAGTCCGATCCCGAGGCCTCCTTGGGCGTCGACTTCACCTGCGAGGACGTGATCGACATCCCGCAGTGATCGGCGGCGGGGGCGCTCCCTGAGCCGGGGGCGCCCGCCGCTGCCGTGGCGCGGGGCGCGCAGGCTCGCGTCGCGAGCGCTTCCTTCCTTCAGGGCGCGCAGGCGGCGTGGGGGCTGAAGAGCGCCGGGGCGAGGCCCCGGTAGTCGTCGTGGGGCACGCCGCCGCGGAGATCGCCGCCGAGCTTGTAATAGTAGCACCGCGAGGCGGGGATCCCGGCGGCCGTGTACGTCGCCACGTCGCTCGGCATGTTGCCGAAGCCGAAGGCGGGCACGATGCCCGTGCGCGCCTTGAGCCATCCAAGCTCGATCGTCTTGTACTCGGCCGCTGCGCCGCCGAATGCGCCGGTGACGCCGATGGTGGTGTGGAGGATGCCCGGCGGGAAGCCCTGCTCTCGCAACCAGACCCTCGTGCTGCCCACGAGCCACTCGGGGCGCGCGGTCACGTAGAAAAGGTAGATCCCGCTCTCGGCGAGGGCGCGCATCGCGTCCGCCGCGCCGGGGTGGGCGGCCGGCGGCGCGCCGCCGACCAGCTCGCTGACGACCGCCACCTCGCTCGAGGTGAGCGTCCCGTCGACGTCGGTCACGGCCACCTGGGCGCCGGACGGGAGGACCTCGATGAACAGGTCCGCGCTCGTGGCGTCGCCGGCCACGGCGAGGTGGACGCGGTGCCGGCCGACCTCGAGGTGCCGACCCGCGGCGAGGTCGATGTAGACGCGCCCGCCCGTGTCCGGGATCCCCTCCGTCGTCGGGTGCGGGTGGTCATCGTCGCTCGTCCGGAAGGTGCCGAGCCGTTCCCAGGCGCCGCTGCAGCCGCGGAGCAGATAGGCCTCGACGTCCTCGTCCTCGAGATCGTCGTCCTGCGGCCCGTAAGCGAACTTCGCGATGGCCCACTGGGGCCCGTCGGCGCGGGCGAAGAGGTCGCGTCCGCGGTGGCGCGGCCACCCGGCCGCGACGAGGCGCGAGCGTGTGTGCCTGAACCCGCGCGGCAGGGCGGCAGGCGGCGGCGCGTCGCAGGCCGGACGGGCCGGGCAGGCACCCGCCCGGGGCCGCGACGGCGCGGGAGGATCAGCCTGGCGCGGAGCACCGGCGCAGGCGACGAACGAGACGGCGGCGAGGACCAGCGGGGCGAGCGGGGAGGGGCGCAATACGTCCACGTATACCGCGGCGGCGCGCCGCAACGCGACCAGGTCGCGCGCCGCGGCCGCCCGCGGGAACGCGCCCCTTTCAGGCTCAGGTTCAGGTCCAGAAGCCCGTCGGCTGCCCCAGGAGCGCGGCGCCGACCTGGCCGAACCAGCCCTCTGCGGCGGCGGCGTGCTGAGAGAAGGTGTGAATGTCCCGGAACCGCCGTTGCACGGGCGAGGTGTTCCGGGCGACGCCGCCTCCGCCCGCCTGATAGCAGGCGTCCACGGCCCGGGCGGTCACCTCCGTCACCCAGGCCAGGGCGCCCGAGATCCGCGGCGCCATCGCGAGGGTGGCGCCAGGGTTGTTCACGCACGCGTCCCAGAACTCGTCCCCCGTGTCGCGCAGCAGGGCACGGGCGGCGCGGACGCTCGTCTCGGCGCGGCCGAGGTTCACCTGGAACAGCGGAGAGTCTGCCAGCTGGGCGCGCGCATACAGCCGCTTCTTGCCCGAGCTCGCGAGCGTCACGATGTCGTCGAGCGCTCCCTGGGCGATCCCCACCGCCACGGCCCCCATGTGGAGCACGAAGTGCAGGACCGGCGCGACGAAGCCCGGCCCGGTCACCGACGGCAGGCCCCGGAAGATATCGAACGTGTTCGCCTCGGGGCAGAAGGCCCCTTCCAGCGCGATATCGTGGCTCCCCGTGCCGCGCAGGCCGAGCACGGACCAGGTGTCGATGATGCGCGCCTCGCTCGCCGGGAACAGCATGCCCCGCATCTCTGGCACCTCGCGCACCTCGCGCACCTCGCGCACCTCGCGCACCTCGCGCACCTCGCCCGCATCGCCCGCCGGGCCCATCCGCGGGCGGCCGCCGTCCATGATCACGCAGTTCCCGAACAGCCAGCTGGCGTGCTCGCAGCCGCTCGCGAAGCTCCAGCGCCCGGTGACCCGGTAGCCGCCGTCCGTCGCGTGGGCCTCCCCCTGCGCGTTGAAGCCGCCGCCGATGATCACGTCCGGCCCGCCGGTGTAGATGGCGTCGAAGCGCTCGCGCGGCAGGAGCGAGAAGAGGTGCGGGCTCTCCGAGCCGATCATCACGGTCCAGCCGGTGGCCCCGTCCGCCCGGGCGAGCGCCTCGAGGACGTCCATCCCCGTGCGCAGATCCACCTCGTGGCCGCCGTGGCTCCTCGGCAGGAACATCCGGAAGCAACCCGCGGCCTTGAGCTGGCCGAGGAGATCCGCCGGGAGGCGCCGCGCCTCCTCGATCTCCGCGCTCCGTGAGGCGATCGCGGGGGCCAGGTCACGGACGGCATGCAGCAGCTTCGCGGCGTCTTCGTTCTTCATCGCTCGCTCCTTGAGATCAGGGGTCGGGGGAGCCTGTGAAGGCCCGGCAAAACGGCTCATCGTACGGCGGTTCTGGAGCTCCGCGCGGACTTTCGGCCCCCTCCGCCGGGAGGAACGTCATCGCGGGTCGGTCACGCGGCCCATGAACAGCACGGTGCCAGTCGCCACGTCGCGGATCAGGAACACGAACGGGTGATCCGCGCGGAACACCTGGGGCTGCGCCGGGGCTGAGCGTGTCGCCACGACGACCCCTGTGGCCGCGGCGGCTTCGGTCCCTTCCTCGTTGACCTCCACGAACGCCTTGTGGCGCACCTGGGAGATGTAGAGCGGCTCCGCCCTCGTGATCCCGGTAAAGTCGGCCTTCTTCTCGTCGAACGCGAGCGGCATGCCCATCGCGCTCAGCGTCGCCGACAGCTCGAGCTCGGCGGTCATCTTGAAGCGCGGGAGCGCCACGTCGACCCGCGCCGGATGGAGCGCCTCCACGTACGTCTTGAGCTCCCCCGCTGCCAGGCGCTGCTCCACCTTCGCCAGCCCGTCCACCTGCGCGGGCAGGACGACGACCATGGCCAGCCGGCGCTCGGGGCTCTGCGCCTCGTACGCGAGCTCCAGCACCGACGCGTCAGCGGCCTTGCCAAAGCCCGCCAGGAGCGTTTTGCGCATCATCGGCACGGCCGGCGCCGTCCCGGGCTTGACCGTGAACGGCTCGTTCTTGGTGGCCTGCTTGTCGAAGGGCGTCGCCCACTTCCCCTTGAAGTAGACGGCGTTCGTGAGGACGAGCCGTGTGAGACCGGTGATGCTGCCGGCGGGCATCAGGTCCTTGATCTTCCCGTTCGTCTGTTGTTCGACCCATTGATTGATGCGCCCCCGCGCCGGCTCGCTCCCGCCCTTGAAGTCGACGAGCTCGATCCCCGCCCCGTAGTGCTGCTGGGTGGTGCTCTGGAACGCGGGCTCGATCGGCAGCCCGGCCTGGCCCCACAGCCGGTTGGCGATCCGGAGCTCGGGCCCCTTGGGCCCGGTCGCCAGCGCCAGCTCCTTGAGGAGCCCGGCGAACGCGGGGTGGAGCGCCTCGGGCGGGAGGGTGAACTCGAGCGTCTTCGCCATCTGAGCCGCGGTCTCGCCGCGGGCACCGGCGTAGGTCATGGCCAGCGCCGTGGAGATGCTCGCAGGCGAGAAGAAGAGCTTGTCTTTCGTGGCGGCGAGCTTGCCGTAGAGGCGCTGCGCGAACGCGGCGTTCGTGTCGGCGAGCGCCGGAGCCGGCGGCGGGTCGGGCTGCTGAGCGTCCGGCGGGGCAGGCTCGCTCGGCCCAGGGGCCGCCGCCTCGGAGGCCGGCTTCGCGCCGGGACAGACGTGCTCCCACCGGCACGCCCCGCCCTCGGCGCGCGTGCACTGCGGGGTGCCGGTGGAGCCATCGTCGCAGACGCGGGCGATCATCGCGAGGGGGCCGCAGTCGGCGGGCTGGCACGCGGACGTGCTCGGGGCCGGCGCGGCCGGCGGGACGCTATCCCGGGCCTGACACCCGAGCCCCAGCAGCGTGCACAGCGCGGTCGTGAAGAACGAGATCGGTCTGGCCATGGCGCTGCGGTACCAGCGCGCGAGGCCGGTGGGAAGCTCGACCGGAAGGACGGAAGGCAGGAGAGCGCGTGTGTTTCTACCGCGCCGGCGGGCGCCGCCGCGCGGCGCGCGTCGTCAGAAGTTGTGGACGAACGTGAACCGGCCAGCGAGCTTGTTCCCGCCGATCTGGCTCTCCTCCTGCGTCTCGTAGCCGAGGTAAAGGAGCAGCTTGTTTCCCGTGCCGTAGTTCAGCCCGATCACGCCGCCGACCTGCAGGCTGGCGAGGCCGCTCTCGTCGACGTCCGCACCGGCGGTCAATGGGTCGTCCTCGAGCGCGACCTCGTTGAGGTCGATCGTGGCCTCGAGGTGCGGGCCGATGCCGAAGTCGTCGATGGGGTAGTAGAGCAGGAAGTCCCGCGTGTAGACGTAGTTCTGGACGCTCTCGTTGAATATGCTGGAGAACGACCCCAGGATCCACGACTCGAAGTAAACGGGCTTTGAGTCGACGAAGGTGAACAGCTGCGGGGCGACCAGCGCCGCCGGCTCCATCGTCGTGAAGTTGAACGAGAAACCCACCATCGGGTTGATGATGACAGGACCCATCGTGAAGGCGGGGCCGATGTCGAACTCCGCGGTTCCCAGCGTGGTGAGGTAGATGTCGCTCGAGAGGCTGATGGAGCCGACCTGGTGCGTGGCGCCGGCCCAGAGCTGGAGACCGAGGCTGTCTGCGTCGAAGCGGAACCAGCTCGGGATCTGGCTCGCCTGCGGCTCCGGCGCGGCGGGCTCCGCCGCGGCCGTCGCCCCGGCCGCGGCCGCTGCGCCCGGATCAGCCGGGGGCGGCGCGGGATCCTGAGCCCAGGCGGCCGGCGACGCGAGCAACCCGACGACGCAAGCGAGCGCCGAGCAACATCTCCGCATATCGTTCTCCATCATCGAATTGCCTCCTCTGCGCAGCATGAGGTGAAAGCAACATGAAACGTGAGAGCAACATGAAACGTAACGGCAGTCGGGTGACACTAACGTAATGGAGAGCAATTAGGCAAAGCCGATGTGCACGGGGAGCCCCCGAGCGGCGCGCGGCGGCGTGGCCTGCCCGCGCCGGCGCACCTTGGCGTCCTCGGCGCGCTTGGCGGTTCAAAAGACCCCACCTGGTTTGAGAGGAGGATCACAGGGGGATGTACTGGATGCCCGCGGCGGCGCCGAGCGACGCCACCGTGGCGGCCCCGACGAGGAGCAGCGTCACCTTCAGCAGCGTCCCCTCGATCTGGTCCGTGACGAGGCCGTCGACGCCCTGGGCGAGCTCGTCCCGCACCTTCAGCATGTCGATGCCGCCTGCCTGGTTGGCCTCGTTGCGGAAGCGCGCCAGCGTCAGCGTCTCGATGGTCCCGAGCAGCTGCGCCTCGATCCTGCGCCGCAGGAACCCTCGCACGCCGCCCCCTGTCGGCGCCGCCTGCACCCTGTGGATCACGGCGAGGCGCAGGCGCTTCACCGCCTCGTTGAGCGGGACGCGCTCCACCGCCTGCGCCATCCGCCCGCCGCGGGCCCCCGCCTCGGCCTGATCGGAGAGGCCGAGCAGCCGCTCGAACACGGCGGTGACGAGCATCCCGCCGAGGCGCTTCGCCCGCACGATCTGCAGGATGCCGGTGCCGAGCGCCCGCTTCCACGACAGCGTGAAGCCGATCACAGCGGAGAGCGCGAGCGCCGCGACGGCCGCCAGCGCCCCGCGCATCGCCGAGCCGTCGGCCGCGATGGCGTACGAGGAGGCGGCGAGGACGAGGGCCAGGAACGACATGGCCGCAGCGGTCAGGAAGAAAGAGCGGAGCGCGGGCCCCAGCGCACCGGCGACACCTTGCACGAACGGTCGAAGATCCATGACCGCTCAGCTGACCACGCCCGCCGCGCGGCGAAAATGCCGAACATGGCGGGCGCGCGTCGATCACGTTGAGCACGGGGAGCGGGCCCGGAGGGCGCCGCTCCCGCCTCACCCGCCTCAGATGACGCCGAACTTCTTGCCGACCTTCTCGAACGCCTCGAGCGCGTGATCGAGGTGCTTGCGCTCGTGGGTCGCCATGTAGCTCGTCCGGAGGACCTGCTGCTTGGGCGGGACGCCGGGGGTGATGAACGGATTCACGTAGAGCGAGTAGTCGTCGAGGAGCGACTTCCACATCATCACGGTCTTGAGGTCGTCGCGGATGTAGATGGGGATCACGGCCGTCTCGGTCTTGCCGAGCTCGAAGCCGAGCCGCTGCAGCTCCGTGCGCATGTACGTGAAGTTCTCGCGGAGCTTCTCCTGGCGCCAGGGCTCCTCCTGCATGACCTCGAGCGAGGCCATGGCGGCGGCCACGCAGGGCGGCGCGGCGCTCGCCGCGAAGAGGAAGCTGTAGGCAAAATGCTGAATGTAATCGAGCACTTTGCGCTCTCCGACGAGCCAGCCGCCGATCGAGGCGAGCGACTTCGAGAAGGTGCCGCCGATGAGGTCGACCTCCTTCCCGAGGCCGAAGTGCGCGGCGGTGCCGCGGCCCCCCGGGCCGATGACGCCGAGCGCGTGCGCGTCGTCGACGAGGAGCCGCGCCTTGTGCTTCTTCACCACCTCGACGATCCCGGGCAGACTCGCGATCTCGCCCTGGGCGCTGAAGACGCCGTCGGTGATCACGAGGGCGCCCTCGGTGTCGGCGATCTCGGAGAGCGCGCTGTCGAGCGCGGCGGGATCGCTGTGCTTGTAGCGCACCATCCGGGCGCCGGACGCCTGCGCGAGCCGCACGCCGTCGTAGATGGATGCGTGATCGTCCTTGTCGATCATCGCGACGCTCCGCTTGTTGCTGAGGAGCGCCGAGATGGTCGCGATGTTCACCTGATAGCCCGTCGTGAACACGAGCCCCGCCTCCTTGCCGTGGTAGGCGGCGAGCTTCTGCTCGAGCTCGTTGTGGAGGCGCATCGACCCGTTCACGAGCCGCGAGCCGGTCATGCTGGTGCCGTATTTGTCGATGGCGTTCCGCGCGGCTTCCCGCACCTTCGGGTGGGTCGTCAGCCCGAGGTAGTTGTTCGAGCCGAGCATGATCACGGTCCGTCCCTCGAGCTGCGCCTCGGGGCCGTTGTTGAAGTCGAGCGGGCGGAAGAAGGGGTAGACGCCCATGGCGCGGGCGTTGTCCGCGGTCATGAACTTGTACGCCTTCTCGAACACGTCGCGCCCGCCGATCCGCGACAGCGACGTCCGCGCCGCCATCTGGGTCGCGAGCTGCTGCTCGGCCGCCGCGGCCACGTAGGTGCCGGCGCCGTTCGTGCCGGCGCCGTTCGCGCCCACGCCGTTCACGTGCGGGCGGGCGGCGGTGCGCTCGCGAGGGGACTCGCTGCTCGCCGTGTCCTCCACGACCGACAGCCCCGCGCCGCCTGCGGCGGGCGCGGCGGGCTGGCGAGCTGGCGCGCGCGCCGGCGTCGCCCCGTGGACGCCGGCCTCGTCGTCGAGCGCGGGATCGATGTTCGGGAGCGCGTGCCCGTTGAGCAGGATGTCCCAGGCCTCCGCCGCTCGCTCCCGGGCGGCGCGCAGGCGGTTCTTCGCGTCCATGACCCCCGTGGCGAGCCGCATCACGCGATCGTTGCTGACGACACGGACGACCACGCCCGACGAGGTGAGCTTCTTTGCTTGGTCGACCAGACGATCCTTCATCCTCATGCCCTGGCTCCTCACGCGATCGAATTAAGGGGCGCGGTCCTGTCCGCGAAAGCCGCTCCGGTGTGCAGGATCGAGGCCTCTCGGGCCCCAGCTGATTCCCTGCGCGTGTCGCCGCTAAAGCAGCCTGCGCGAGCCGCGTCAACTGCCACAACCGCGTCGTCCGGGCGTGCCACGACCGCCGCGAAGCGCCGTCGCCGCGCACGCGCATTCCGCGTCGCGCAGGGGCGTTCGCGTGGTGCGCGGCGACGTTCGCAGAGCTCGCCCGCCGGGGGCCCGCGCGCGCTTCACCCGACTCCCAAACACCGCGGATGACAGGCTGCGGCAAGGGCAAAGGCGCAACTCGTTGCGGAGTGCTGCGCGCCGGTGTAGGAAAAGTTTTCAGGGTGTATGCGCCGTGTCCTAGTCGTTGACGACGAAGAAAACCTGCGCCTTGTGGTGCGCACCTTCCTCAAGCGGGATGGCTACGAGGTCGAGGCGGTCTCGAGCGGCGAGGAGGCGCTCGCGATGGTCGAGTCGTTCGGGCCCGACGTCATCCTGACCGACGTCCGGATGCCCAGGATGGGCGGGCTCGATCTGCTGGCGACGCTGAAGGCCAAGGGCAACGAGGCCACGGTCATCGTGATGAGCGCCTACGGCAACGTCGACCTGGCGATCGAGGCGATGAAGGCGGGCGCGTACGATTACATCCAGAAGCCGTTCAAGGCCGAGGAGGTGCTGCTCACGCTCCGCAAGGCCGAGGAGCGGGAGGCGCTCCGCCGCGAGAACCGGGTCCTGCGCCAGGAGATCCGGCGGGAGAACCTCTTCGAGGAGATCCTCGCGAAGAGCCCGCCGATGCAGGTGATCTTCAAGACGATCGCGAAGGTCGCCGACTACAAGACCACGGCGCTCATCACGGGCGAGAGCGGCGTCGGCAAGGAGCTCGTGGCCCGGGCGATCCACCGGCGGTCGAGCCGCCGCGGCGGTCCGTTCGTCGCGGTCAACTGCGGCGCCATCCCGGAGAACCTGCTGGAGAGCGAGCTCTTCGGGTACAAGCGGGGCGCGTTCACCGACGCGGTGAACGACAGGGCGGGGCTGTTCGAGCAGGCCAACCACGGCACGCTGCTGCTCGACGAGATCGGCGAGCTGCCGCTCGCGCTGCAGGTGAAGCTGCTCCGGGTGCTCCAGGAGGAGACGCTCCGCCGGCTGGGGGACGGCAAGGACATCAAGGTCGACGTCCGCATCCTGGCGGCGACCCACCGCGACCTCATGGCCGAGACGCAGGCCGGCCGGTTCCGCGAGGACCTCTTCTACCGGATCAACGTGCTCCCGATCGCGATCCCTCCGCTCCGCGAGCGGCGCGAGGACATCCCGATCCTCATGGATCACTTCCTCGCGAGGAACAACGCGCGGTTCGGCATCAACATCCGCGGCTTCGAGCCCGAGGCGAGGCGGCTGCTCCTGGAGTACCGCTGGCCGGGCAACGTGCGGGAGCTGGAGAACACCGTCGAGCGCGCCATGGTGCTCTGCGAGGGCGAGCGCATCGGCGAGGCCGACCTGCCCGAGCGGATCCGCGAGGCGCGTGATCCGATCCAGATGCAGCTGACGAGCGGCGAGCTGTCGATCAAGAAGACGTCCCGCGTCATCGAGGAGATCCTCATCCGGCGCGCGCTCCAGAAGACGAAGGGCAACCGGACCAAGGCGGCCGAGGTGCTGGAGATCAGCCACCGGGCGCTGCTCTACAAGATCAAGGACTACCGGATCGATCTCTGACGACGGCGGGCCGGCTGGGAGTCGACGGTGACGGCGCGGACGGCGCGACGACTGTGGGCGATGTTCCAGATCCGGCCGAGTCGAAGGTCGTTATTTCTCCAGATGTCCGGGAGAGGCTCGCGCCGATGCATGGGTGAACGCGTGACCACACGCGTGACCGCAACCAAGCGCGGGCGGCACAACAGCTCTCTTGCGCCCGTCGCTTCAGGCGGCTACGTCGTCCCGCTCCCCCATGAAGAAGAATTACGTTCTCGACGCGAACGTCCTCCTCCACGATCCGCACGCGATCTTCAGGTTCGAGGACAACGACGTCATCATCCCGATCTACGCGATCGAGGAGATCGATCAGTTCAAGCGGGAGGGCTCCGAGCGCGGGCGCAACGCGAGGACGATCGCCCGGCTGCTCGATGAGGTCCGCGGCGCCGGGACGCTCGCGACCGGGGTGCTGCTCGAGAGCGGCGGCACGCTGCGGATCGCGATCCCGGAGCGGCGGCCGGAGCTGCTCGTGGGGCTGGAGTCTGGATCGCAGGACAACGCCATCCTGCAGACGGCGATCGACTTCCGCGATCGGCACAAGGACCGGCCGACCATCTTCGTGACGATGGACACGAACCTCCGGATCCGCGCCGACGCGCTCGGGGTCCCGGCGGAGACGTACGAGAACCAGCGGGTGCACGACCCGGCCATCGAGCAGTCGGTGGTGGAGCTCGAGGTGCCCGGCGCCGAGGTCGACGCGTTCTTCCAGAACGGCTTTCTCGCCGGCGCCAACCTCGCGGATTTGTTGCCGAATTCTGCGGTTTTGCTCCGCGATGCGGGCGCGCCGAGCCACACGGCGCTCGGCCGGTTCGACGCGGCGCGCGGGCAGATCGTCGCGCTCCGCGTCGGGCGGGAGGGGGTGATGGGGGTCCGGCCGCGCAACAAGGAGCAGGCGTTCGCCCTGGACCTCCTGCTCGACGATTCGGTCCGGCTGATCACGCTGATCGGTAAGGCCGGGACGGGCAAGACGCTCCTTGCGCTCGCGGCGGCGCTCAAGCGGACAACCGAGGACAACGCCTACAGCCGGCTGCTCGTGAGCCGGCCGATCATGCCGCTCGGGCGCGATCTGGGCTTCCTTCCGGGCGACGTGGACGAGAAGCTGAACCCGTGGATGCAGCCGATCTTCGACAACCTCGAGTTCCTGTTCTCGAACGGCGGCACGAAGCCGGGGCGCGACGCGCGCGGCTTCGTGGAGCTCCTGGAGAGCGGGCGGATCCAGGTCGAGCCGCTGACCTACATCCGCGGGCGCAGCCTGCCGCACCAGTACCTCATCGTGGACGAGGCCCAGAACCTCACCCCGCACGAGGTGAAGACGATCATCACGCGGTGCGGCGAGGGGACCAAGATCGTGCTGACCGGCGATCCTCAGCAGATCGACAACCCGTACGTGGACCACGCGTCGAACGGCCTGCTCGTGGTGGCGGAGCGGTTCAGGCGCGAGCGCATCGCGGGCCACGTGGTGCTCGCGAAGGGCGAACGCAGCGAGCTCGCGGAGCTCGCGGCGAACCTGCTCTGAGGCGAGCGGCACCGGGCGCGCGGCGCGCTCACGGCGGGGGGGCGTACGGGGCGGGGGCGTACGGGGCGGGGGCGTACGGGGCGGGGGCGTACGTGGAAGGAGCGGCGGGCCGTGGCGCGGCGTCATCGAGCTAGATCGGCCGAGCGGCCAGCGCCTCCGGCGTGGGTGCCGGACGCGGATCGGCTCCTCGGCGCCGCGGCGCGGCGGATCCGCGTCGTCGGGTCGAGCACGCCGGTGAACCTCGTCGAGGAGCTCGCGCGGCTCGCCAACTCCTGGGCTCGGAGCGGCGGGGAGGTCCCGCGGTTCGCCTACGCGCCCGCGCAGGACCACAGCGATCTCCGGAGGGCGATGGAGGCGGCGGCCGAGCGGCTCGCGGGGCAAGGGGAGCTCGGCGCGGTCTACGCTGGCCGCGCGGGCGAGCTGGCCGCAGAGGCCGCGATCTGCGAGGCCGCGGGCGGGGCGGGGTGCTGGGCCGCCGCGCGCCGCCGCTACGCCGCGCGCGACGCGTTCGATGAGCAGGCGGACGCGCTCGCCGCGACCTGGGTCGAGCAGGAGGCGGGCGCCGCTCCGAGCGATGAGGAGCAGGTGCGGAGCGATGACGCGCGCTCGCCCCGGTCGCTCGTGTCGCGGATGCGCCGCGAGATCGGGGAGCGGCGCCTGCCCCTCCGGGTCGTGATCGCCGACATCGCGCCGCTCGCCGCGACGGGCGACGGGGTGATCCAGGTCGCGCGGGGGCGCATGCTCACGCGCGACGACGTCGAGCGCACGGTGCTCCATGAGATCGAGGGGCACGCGGCGCCCAGCGTGCGCGCCGCGGCGCTCCCGCTCGGGATCTTCGCGATCGGGACCGCGAACGGGGGCGACGATCAGGAGGGCTGGGCGCTCGCGCGCGAGCGCGCCGCGGGGTACCTGGTCGGCTCCCGCCGGATCGAGCTCGCGTTGCGCCACCTCGCCGCGCGGAGCGTCGAGCGCGGCGCAGGCTTCGTCGAGACCGCGCGGCTGCTCGAGGCGCGTGGCGCGCGTTCCACGGCGGACGCCCTGCGCATCGCGGCGCGCGTCCACCGGGGCGGCGGCCTCGCGCGGGAGGTCGTCTACCTGCCAGCGCTGCTGCGGGTCGAGGCGCTGCTCGTGGAGCAGCCAGCGCTGGGGCCGGTGCTCGCCTCCGGCCGGGTCTCGGTGGGCGCCGCAGCATCGCTTTCGTCCTGGGCGACGGAGAGGTGATGGACGGCGGTTGCCCAGCTCGACTGGTGTTGCCCGGCTCGACCAGGAGAATGGGAAGCCGGGAAGAAAAGTCCGATCCTCGCTGAACTTCATGCCTTCCTGTGAAACCGATCCCATGAAATGAAGGCAGCCCCGGTCGGGTGAGGAGCGGGCGAGAAAGGGGGCTGCGTGAAGGGAAGGATCACTCCAGCCGTGCGAGCACGGCATGGAACGCGCTTGACGTGGTGGCCGGCGGGCGGGCTGCCTCGCGCGTGGGGTCGCATCCAGGTCGACCGCGCGGCGTGCGGTGGCGGTCCTGGGAGCGCGCGGCGCGGACGGGCCGGCGTGCGGAGGCGGGCATGAACTCGAAGAAGGCCATGGAGAGGGAACCCAGACGGCCGCCGAGGGGAGGCGAGGCCCCGACGGTGGTCCTCAAGGGGGACCTCCATGTCCTGGATCTCGGCGCGGGCCTGATGCTCGACGTGTTCATCAACGTCGAGGGGCGCCTGACGACCTTCGTCAGCCTGGATGGCCAGCTCATCGCGGAGCTCCGCGTCGCGGGTCTCGCCTGAGGTCCCGGGCCGATCAGGGGCCCGAGAACTCCCGGACGACGCGGAGGATGCCCTCCCCGTAGCTCGAGATCTTCGCCTGCCCCATGCCGCGCGCGAGCGCGAGGTCGTCGAGCGACGCGGGCCGGATCCGCGCGATTTCCCGGAGCGTCCGGTCGTGCGCGATGACGTAGGCGGGCAGCGACTTCTCCTTGGCGAGCGCGGCCCTGTGGGCGCGGAGCGCCTCGAACAGCGGCACGTCGCGCTCCTCGAGCTCGACGCCGGGCTCCGCTTGCGCGCGCGAGGCGGGGAGGGGGGCGCCCGGCGCAGGGCGCGCCGCGTCGTCGTGGGTCGCTGCGGACGCGAACGCCTGCGGGGCCGGCTGCGTGCGCGCCCGCGTGGAGGACGCGGCCGCCAGCGCCGCGCGGCGCGGTCGTCGGCGCGCGGCGGGGACCGGGAGCCGCACCCGCGCGGGCACGTCTCCGCGCATCACGCGCCAGCCCGCCGGCGTGATGAGGGGGACGGGGAACTCGCCGGTCGTGAGATCGATCCAGGCGTTGGCGAGCAGCGCGCGGAGGATCGACATGGCCTCGTCGTGGCTCTTCCCCTCGAGGACGCCGAATGTCGAGAGCCGGTCGAGCCCCATGCGGCGGACGCGCTCGTTCGATTCGCCGATGAGCATCGACGCGACCGCCTGCATCCCGGCGCCGCCCTTCACCCGCGCGACGCCGGCGAGCGCGCGGCGCACGAGGTCGTTGTCGCGGGCGAGCGCGGCCGGGTCGCTCGCCTCGAGGGCGTCGACCTCCAGGCAGACGTCGCAGTGGCCGCAGCCGCCGAGCGACTCGGCCTCGTCGCCGAAGTAGCGGAGGATGAAGTCGTGCCGGCACGTCGCGGCGTCGACGTAGCGGAGCAGCTCGCGGAACAGCCCCCAGGCGCGCGCGGCGTCGTCGGCGTTCGCCTCAACGCCCCCCTCGCCGAGCTGGCAGAGCCGGCGGCGCAGCGCGATGTCCGCGGGCGCGAACAAGAGGAGGCCGCGGGCCGGGTCGCCGTCCCGCCCGGCGCGGCCGACCTCCTGGTAGTAGGCCTCGATCGACGACGGCGGCTGGGCGTGCACCACGAGGCGGACGTCGGGGCGATCGATCCCCATGCCGAAGGCGTTCGTGGCCACGACCACGGAGAGGCTGCGATCGGCGAAGCCCGCCGAGAGGCGCGCGCGGGACTCGGGGGCGAGCCCGGCGTGGTACGCTTCCGCGTTCCAGCCGGCGTCGCGGAGCGCCTCGGCGAGGCGCTCGGCTCCCTTGCGGGTGGCCGCGTAGACGATGCCCGCCCCGCGGGGCCGCCCGGGATCACCGAGGGCCTCCAGCAGCGCGCGCGCCGTGCGGCGCCCGGCCTCGCGCGGGCCGTCGACCGCGGAGACCTGCAGGTGGAGGTTGGGTCGGGCGAAGCCGCGCAAGATCACCTTGGGCGGCGGCTCTTCGGGGCCGCGCCCGCTCACCGCGTCGCCGCCGCCGTCGCCCGCGCCGTCGGGCGCGGGCAGCGGCCAGCCGAGCCGGCGGATGATCTCGTCGCGCGCGTCGGGGGTCGCCGTCGCGGTGCAGGCGAGGACCCGGGGCGGCCGGAGCCGCGCGAGCGCAGCGCCGATGCGCAGGTAGTCGGGCCGGAAATCGTGCCCCCACTGGACGATGCAGTGCGCCTCGTCGACGGCGACGAGCGAGAGCCGGCTCGCGGCGAGCGCCTCGAGGAACCCGTCGAGGGCGAGGCGCTCGGGCGCGGCGTAGACGAGCTTGTACTCGCCGCGGCGGAGGGCGGCGAGGCGGCGGCCGTTCTCCTCGCGCGCGAGGCTGGACGCGATGAACGTCGCGGGGATGCCGCGCGCCTCGAGGGCGCGGACCTGATCTTCCATCAGGGAGATGAGCGGGCTCAGGACGAGCGTCGTGCCGGGCAGGGCGACGGCCGGGAGCTGGTAGCAGAGCGACTTGCCGCCGCCGGTGGGGGCGACCACGAGGACGCGGCCCGCGCCCCCGAGCAGGGCCTCGATCGCCTCGCGCTGCCACGGCCGGAACGCGGCGATGCCGAACCGCTCAGCGAGCACGGCGTCGAGCGACGGGGGCGGGCTCTCCGGCGGGCGCAGCGGGGAGGGGGCGAGGCGCTCGGTCACGATCGGCGAGGGGCGTTCAGCGAAGACCATGGCGGCGTCGTCGAGCGAGCGCCGTGCCTGCCGCGAGCCCTAGCATTTTCGTGCGCTTGCGTCGCCCGGGGGGTGGCGGCGCCATGGCGGAGATCAGGTCTGGACGACGCCGATGCCCTTGGCGAGCGATTCCATGTCGTCGAAGTGATAGACGTGGCGACCGCTGCGCCCGTCGAGCGCGGCGGCGACCATCGCGCCGGCGACGGTCCGCGCGTCGATAGGCCGGTACCTGCGCAGGCCGCCCTTCATCGTGAACCGGAGCGTCTGCGCCGCCGCGACGCCGATGGCCTCGCCCTTCCTGACCTCGCCCCGCTCGCCGAGGAGCAGGCTCGGCCTGAGGACGTGGACCGCCGCGAAGCTCGCCGCCGAGAGCTCCTGCTCGAGCTCGCCCTTCACGCGCAGGTAGAAGCTGGTCGAACGCGGATCGGCGCCCACGGAGGAGACCAGGACGAACTGCTTCACCCCGGCCTTCTCGGCGAGCCTGGCGATGGTGATGGGGTAGCGATAATCGATCTCGTAGAAGGCCTCTTCGGAGCCGGCCTTGGCGATCGTCGTCCCGAGCGCACAGAACACGTCGCTCACGCCGGCGAAGTCCGCGCCCTCGAGCCGGTCGAAGTCGACGATGCGCTGGGAGAGCCGCGTGTCCTCGATCGGGGCCGGGCGGCGGAGCAGGGCGACGACCTTCGTGTACGCTGGCTGTTGCACGAGGAGGCGCAGGCAGTGGCCGCCGACGAGGCCCGTTCCTCCCACGATGAGAGCTGTCTTGTCGACCGTCATGTCTTCCATGTCCGTGCGGAATCACCCGCGGAGAGCGCCGCCGCGGGGATCCACAGCCGTACCACGCAGCGTAACGCAAGCGGCGCGCGAACCATAGCGGCCGGCCGTGCGCGGCGCGAGCGGACCGACGGCGCGGCCCCCCCACGCTTCCTTTCCTGGTGTGTCCGGGCGCTACATGCGCTGTCCCTGGGCAGTCACGCGCCGCGCTCGCCCGGAGCAGCATAGACGGACGACCGTAGAGCTCCATCGAGCTGCCGGCGCTGGAGATGGCTGTACGCTGAAGGGGGGATGATCGCACATCTCCTGTGATCTCGCGGGCGCCTCTCGGAGCGAGCGTGCGAGATGTGCCTTGAGCGGGGCGCCCGTCTCCTGCGCCGCGGCGGCGCGGGGCCCCGCGCGGCGCCTCACGTCACGTGAGCGGCGCGCTGGTGGCCTTTTGCGAGCGCTTCGCGCGCTGGGCCTGCGAGCGCTTCGCGCGCTGGGCGTGGAAGGCCTTGACCGCCATCGGGATGACCAGCTCTCGGTGCTTGGGTACCAGGTTGTTCGGCAACTGCTCGACTGGCCACCAGGTGCCCGTGGCCGGGACCTCGGCGAGCTTCGCCTGATGGACCCGGGAGAGCATCCAGCCGCGCGTGGCGGCCGAGAAGTAGTCGCCGACGAACGTGAAGTCGGAGATCGTCATCCCGACCCGGTGGAGGACGTGCTCGGGCTGCTCGCCCGGCGAGAGGACGCTGCCGGGGCAGCACCACTCTCCAGGGCCTGCCGCCGACGCTCCGCGCTGTGTCAGGAGCACCTCGAGGGCGCCAGAGTCCGCGTTCCTCCGGAGGCATACGGCGTCCGCGGCGAGGTGGATGGGGAGCCGTGAAAGAGCGTTGATGAGCGAGCTGCCGAGCGGCTCCCGTGGATCGACGTACCCGAGGAGCCAGCCGGCCATCGACTTGATGAGCCTCATCTCGGCACCCTCCGCGAGGGCGTGCGGCAGGGCCGCTGGGGCACCGCCTGCCGGGCGTTCAGGCGAGCGCGTCGGCGCTGTTCAGGGCTGGACGTCGTGCCAGGGTCGTTCTTCGCGCTGCTGCCGGGGCGGCGCGGCCGGGTCGATGGGATCGAGGTTCGAGTTGGATCTTTCATAGAGGTTGCTGCGTTGGTGTCGTTGTGCGTTGTTGCATGATGTTGCGCAGGTTCAGATCTTCATGTCGTTTCTCCTGGGATGTCGGGCTGCGCCGACGACGTTGAGGAGCGTACAATGCGCTCTGTTTCTTTGTCGTTTCAGTCATGCAGCTCGGACGTGAATCATTGTCCTGCGTTGTTGCTCGCGTGTCTCGCCGAGCGCCTGACGCCGGTGTTCGGGTGTCGTGGGTGAGAGTCGCTGGTGCTCAGGGCAGCGCGAGCGCGCATGCCTGCGCCGGGGCTTCGATGACATCGCGGTGTCAGCCGGGCAGTCGTCGCGTCGTCCGCGCTGGCCCGCCGGCTTCATCCTCCTCGGCGCCCTCGGTCACCTCCGCCTCGACGTCGATGACCTGCCATGACGCCGGCTGCCCGCGGGACGCGCCAGCGCGCCCCTCGGCGCGCTCGACGAACGGCCCGCCGCCCAGATCGATGACCTTCATGCTGAAGAACGCGCCGTTGCCGGGGCCGTCCACGCCGATGCCGGCGGCGCTCGCCGCGGCCACCCGCCGCTCGAACCGCTCCCGCACCACCGCCGCGATGCGGCGGCGCACCGGCGGGAGCAGGAGCAGGAGCCCTGCCACGTCGGTTAGCACCCCCGGCGTGACGAGCAGGGCCGCCCCGAGGAGCACAAGGAGCCCTCCTGTGAGCCCCTCGTCCGGGACGCGGCCCGCGGCCATCGCGCCGCGCCACGAGGCGAGCACCTTGAGCCCCTCGCGCTTCGCGAGCGCTGCGCCGAGGACCGCCGTCCCGAGCGCGATCGCCACGGTAGGCCAGAAGCCGATGACGTCGCCGATCGACAGGAGGAGCCAGAGCTCCAGGATCGGGAGCGCCGTGAAAAGCAGGATGAGCTTGCCCATGACCCCCGTCGTCTAGCGCCGCCCGTCGCGCCGCGCACGCGTGGGGCCGCCCGCCGCCGGCGTCGCTCCCGAGCGCCATCATCGCGCACCGCGGCACGCCGTCATCGGCCGCCGCTGAGTCCCGCGAGGCCGGCTGTTCCATGCTTCGCCATGGATCCTGCGCCGGAGTACCGGCCGCGGTGAGAGTGCGCTAAGAGCGCTTGCCCCGGAGAAATCCATGACGACTGTCCCCGTGGAGCAGGAAAAGGTGGAGGCGTGCCGCGCGTTTGCCGCCGACATCGCCGACGAGGTGCAGCGCTTCATCGACCGCCACACCACGGTCGGCGTCGAGCGCACCGTCGCCCGCGCCTACGGCGTGGTCGGCGCCGACGCCGAGGGGACGCCGCTCGTGAACGCGCTGGTCGATCGCATCCACAGGGCGGGGCAAGCCGGCCGCGGCGTCGCGTACCACCTCGGCCGGGCGCTCTGTGAGGGCGCCGGCTCGGTGCAGGAGGCCGCGGAGATGCTGGCGTTCAGCGAGGCGGCCGACCTCGGCCCGGGGCCCTCCGCGGCCGAGGCGCGCGGCGCGCTCGAGGCCGCGACGCGGGAGGCGATCGCCCGGATCGACAGGGCCCGCGACGAGCGCGAGGCCAACAAGGCGGCGCACCGGGTCGGCGTCGCGCCGCTCAAGTACGTCATCGTCGCGACGGGCAACATCTACGACGACGCCGTGCAGGCCAAGGCCGCCGGGTTCGCTGGCGCCGACATCGTCGCGGTGATCCGCGCGACCGCCCAGTCGCTCCTCGACTACGTCCCGGAGGGGCCGACCACCGAGGGATACGGCGGCACGTACGCGACCCAGGAGAACTTCAGGATCATCCGCCGCGCCACCGACGAGGCGACCCGCGACACCGGCACCTACCTCGCGCAGACGAACTACTCGTCCGGCCTCTGCATGAGCGAGATCGCCTGGATGGCGGCGGTGGAGCGGCTCGACATGCTGCTCAACGACGCGATGTACGGGATCCTGTTCCGCGACATCAACATGCAGCGGACGTTCATCGATCAGTATTTCTCCCGCAGGATCATCGCGAGGAGCGGCATCGTCATCAACACGGGAGAGGACAACTACCTCACGACCGCCGACGCGGTCGAGAAGGCCCATACGGTGCTCGCGTCGCAGTTCATCAACGAGGCGTTCGCGCGGCGCGCGGGCCTCCGCGAGGAGCAGATGGGCCTCGGCCACGCCTTCGAGATCAACCCCTGGCTCGAGGACAGCCTCCTCTTCGAGCTCGCCCAGGCCCAGCTCGTCCGGCAGATCTTCGACCGGCACCCGATCAAGTGGATGCCGCCCACCAAGTTCAAGACAGGCGACATCTTCCACAGCCATGTTCACGACGCGATGTTCAATCTGGTCGGAATCACCACCGGCCAGTCGATCGAGCTGCTCGGGATGTTCAGCGAGGCGGTCCACACACCGCTCCTCATGGACCGGTACCTCTCGTTGAAGAGCGCCCGTTACGTCTTCACTGCGGCGCGCCACCTCGGCGACGAGATCCAGTGGAAGCCGGGCGGCATCGTCGAGCGGCGCGCCCGCGAGGTCCTCGACAAGGCGCACGCGCTGCTGCACGAGGTCGATCGGGAGACCCTCTGGGACGCCATCGGGCGCGGCGCTTTCGGCGACGTCAAGCGCACGCGCACCGGGGGAAAGGGGTACGCGGGCGTCGTGGTGCGGCACCCGGAGTACGTCAATCCGATCCTCGACGTGCTGGAGCGGCCATAAGCCGACCGGAATCTGCGAGCATGGGCGCATGAGCGGAAGGACGCCCGAGGGGACACGGCGCGGCGGTTCGCCTTACCGGAGCGACGCGACCGATGCGGTGCGCCTCGAGATCCTCGCAGATCGGGTCGAGGAGCAGCGGCAGGCGCTCGACCGACAGCAGCGCGCGATCGACGAGCTCAGGGAGGAGCTCGAGCGGATGCGCGCTCAGCTCGCTCACCTCCCGGCGCCCGCGCCCCCCGCGAAGGCAAAGCCGCCGAAGAGGGACGACGTCCGCCGCGCTGCCGAGGATCTCCTGCGCCGCGCGGGTCGTCTTCCCTCGTCCGAGGTGTTCTCCGAGCTGCGCAAGCTGGTCGACGCCCACCCGTCGCACGGCTTCATCGAGGAGCTCGTCGATCGGGTCCACTGCGCCCGCTGCGCGCGGCGGATCCGACGCCCGGACCCCAGCGAGCCGGCCCACCACGAGCGGTACTGGTCGGGTCGATGCCCGCGCTGCAACGAGCCCCTCTCCTTCCAGCGCTGACGCGCCGATCGAGGGGAACGGAACGATCGGAAAAGGGACCGCCGAGGCGCCATGGACGCCAGGAACCCCTGGATCTCTCCTCCTTACATCCTGGCGTCTCACTCCCTTCTCGTCCCAGCACAGCGCCAGAGTCGGGCTCGAACCGCTCGGGGAAGCCACGTCACTGGAGTCTTCAAAAGGCATGCTCTCTGAGCTTTCGTGTCGTTTTCGCTCGCTCTCTGCGACGCGATCGCCCTAGCCGCGCGAGGCCGCCTGGCGCTACTGTCAACGAGGGATCGGCGCAGTCCGCCCCCTGTAGCCTGTAGACGGAGGTGAGCATGACACCGCGAAACATCCTGCGTGCGTATGGCGACCGCGAGGGCGACGGGATGGTCCAGATGTCGTTCACGCTCCGCGTCCTGCCGGGCGACCGCGCGCGCGAGGCGGCGAAGCGCTTTGCCGAGTCGCACGGCCTGCGCGATCCGCTGGTCACGGCCATGGAGCAGGCCAGCCGGGAGCACACGTATTTCGTCGTTTACGGGCACTCCCAGCACGGGGTCGACGTCTCGGACATCGAGGTCCAGGAGCTCGCCGCCCAGCCGCTCACGCGGGACGACATCGAGGCGCAGGCGAAGAAGCTCGGCCGCAAGATCGTGGTCGTCGGGGCCTGCACCGGCAGCGACGCGCACACGGTCGGCATCGACGCGATCCTGAACTACAAGGGGTTCGCCGGCGAGAAGGGGCTCGAGAGCTTCAAGTGCTTCGACGCCCACAACCTCGGCGCGCAGGTCGAGAACGCCGAGCTCTGCGAGAAGGCCAAGGCGCTCGGCGCGGACGCGATCCTGGTCTCGCAGGTGATCACCCAGCGGAACTGCCACAAGGAGAACGCGGCGGCGCTCGTCGACCTGGCGACGCGCCAGGGCTTCCGGGACAAGGTGATCCTGCTGCTCGGTGGCCCGCGCATCGATCACAACCTCGCCGTCGAGCTCGGCTTCGACGCCGGCTTCGGCCCGGGAACGAAGCCGATCACCGTGGCGTCGTTCCTGATCGAGCGCCTCGTGGGCCGGGCGTAGGCGGTCAGGCGACGAGCAGGTGGTAGGCGGCCGAGAGCTCGGCGAACCGCGCGGTGCGCTGGGCGCCGTCGTTGGCGTGCGCGGCGGCGCGGTCGGGGTGCAGGGACGCGGCCAGGCGGCGGAACGTGCGGCGGATCTCGGCCTCGGTCGCGCCCTCGCGCAGGCCCAGCACCTCGAGCGCCCGGCGACGCGGCTCGTCCACGCGAGCGGCGCGCGGCGGAGCGCTCCGCGGCGGCGCGCTCGCCGGCCCGCTGTGCGCGGCGCGCGCTGACGCGCCGCTGCGCCGCTGCTGATCCCGCGCGCGCGGGCGGCCGTGGAGGAAATCGCTCGGCGAGAGCGGGCCGGTCTGGCGCAGCGACCCGGCGAGGGGCCTTGCCGTGTGGAAGCAGATGGTCGCCTCCTCGATGCTGAAGAGCGCCTCGAGGCGCGCGCGGAGCTGGATCCGGAGCGCGCGGTCGACGGCGCTCGCCGGGATGAGCCCCGCCGCCACGAGCACCTCGCCGGTCCGGCGCCCCCGGTGCGCGGCGACGAGCGCGGCGAGCCGCTGGATCGACGGCTCGGGCGCAGAGCCCTCCTTCGCGAGGATCTCGCCGAGGCGGGGCACCCGGAGCGGCGTGTCGACGGCCGTCACGAGGCCCGAGAAGAGCTGGATCCTGTGCTGGCGGCCCGGCACCGTCGAGCCGCTCGGCGTCCGGAGCTCGCAGAGCTCCAGGAGCCCGGTGGTCTTCTCGCGGTGCAGCGCGCCGAGCAGGTCTCCCAGGGTCGACGTGGAAAGGCGGCTGGGCAGTTGCATCGAACGCGGCGTTATCACTGCCGCGCTCGATCGGCCAAGGAAGCGGCGCGGGCGCTCGGGAGCGCGGACGTCGCCCTCGCCGGACGGGCCCGCTCGCGCGCACCGTCGCTCGGCCCGCGATCGGCCGTCGCTCGGCCCTCGCTCGGCCCTCGCTCGATTGCGCGCGCTTGCGCGCACGAATGTGTGCCCGGGCCGAGGCCCGCCGTGCGAAGCTCCGCGCGAAAACGGCACGGCGCACCGCGCCGGCGCGCGGATCAGGAGGAATCTGCGATGGGCTTGCTCGACGGAAAGGTCGCGATCATCACGGGAGCCGGCGGCGGGATCGGCCGCGAGGAAGCGCTGCTCTTCGCCCGGGAGGGCGCGAAGGTCGTCGTCAACGACCTCGGCGGGACGCGCGACGGGTCGGGCTCGAGCGACGCGATGGCGGCGCAGGTCGCGGAGGAGATCAAGGCCGCGGGCGGGCAGGCCGCGCCGAGCTTCGACAGCGTGGCGACGCCCGAGGGCGCGGCGAAGATCGTGAAGACCGCTGTCGATGCGTTCGGCCGGGTCGACATCCTCGTGAACAACGCGGGAATCGTCCGCGACAAGACGCTCCTCAAGATGGATGAGGGCATGTGGGACGTCGTCATCGCCGTTCACCTGAAGGGGACGTTCCTTTGCACGCAGGCCGCTGCGAAGCAGATGGTCGCGCAGGGCGGGGGAGGGCGGATCGTCAACACCACGAGCGTCTCAGGGATGCTCGGCAACTTCGGGCAGGCCAACTACGCGGCTGCCAAGGCCGGCATCTACGGCCTGACCCGCACCGCCGCGATCGAGCTGCAGAAGCAACGGATCACCGTCAATGCGGTCGCGCCCATCGCCAAGACGCGTATGACGGAGGATCTGCCCATGTTCCAATCGGCGGGCGACACGCTCACGCCGGCGCACGTGGCGCCTGCGGCGCTGTTCCTCGCGTCCGATCTGTGCGCCGACAAGACCGGCAACGTCCTCGCCGTCGCCGGTGCGCAGATGTACATTTACAAGGTCGTCCAGAGCCCCGGGAAGTTCAAGGACGAGGGCGGCGTCTGGACGGCGCAGGAGATCGCGGATCACTGGGACGCGATCATCAAGGTCTGATCGTGACGCCGGCGCGACGGCGCAGGGCGCCTCGCCGAGGGCGGGCGCGGCCGGGGCGCCGGCGCGCCCGCCCAGGGCTGCGCGCGAGCCGACCGTTGCTGCGCTGATCCCTGGATGCTAGGTTCGAACCGCTTCCGGGGTACGTTTGGCGCATCGGCGCACTGTTCGAGCAGGTCGTTCACGCGGAGTCTGGAGGTGCCACCGGTGACCGTCTTTCGCTGCTGTTACGGCTGCGCCATGTCGCGCGGTGCGGCCTCTGCAGCGCGGAGGCGTTGAGCGCCGTGTCGCGTGACGCCCACATCCCGCTCGCCCTGTGGATCTGCGCGGCGATCGTGGCGCACATGGCGGGCGGCGGCGGCGCGGTCGAGGTGGCGCAGGTCATCGAGGATCGCGCCCAGCTCCGCCAGATGGTCCACGCGGTGAGGGATGGCCTTCGGCCGGGCGACACGACGTTCGAGATCCTGACCGACGGCGCGACGCTCACGCCGCCCCCCGCCCCGCTGGCGCCGCCGGAGCGACCGTCGGACAGCGAGCCGGACAAGGACGCGACGCCGGATCCGCAGCAGCCGAAGCCCGAGCCGACCAAGGCGGCGACGATCCCGCGGAAGCCGCCGAAGGCCGAGCCGCCGCGCCAGGCGAAGGCGCCTCCGCCCGCGCCGCCAAAGCCTGAGCCGCCCAAGGAAGAGGTGGCCAAGATCGTACCGGTCCAGCCGGCGCCGCCGCCGCCGCTGCCGCCGGCAGATCAACGGATCGCCATCCGTCAGCACGTCCAGAAGGACCAGCAGGACAACCCCGAGGCGAACCGGATCGCGGACGACGCCAACAAGGTCGACGAGGAGACCATGGCGCAGATCCGCTCGAAGGATCAGGACGATCCCGAGCCGACGCCCGGGACGCCGTCGGGGCCGAAGGCGCCGACGGACATGGTCGGCGACAGCGACCACGATCACAGCGGCCACAGCGAGGAGCGCGCCGGCAACGAGAAGCACGCGCCCGGCGAGGGGAACCCCGAGAGCGAGAGCGCGGAGCACCACAGCCCGGCGTCGCCGGCGCAGGCCGCGCAGGCCTCCCGGTCGGCGCCCCCCCCGAGCGTGCCGGGGGCGAGCGGCGGCGCTCGCGTCGCGCAGGCATCTCCCGCGCTTCCGCCGCCGGAGAAGGGCGCCGCGGGCGGCTCCGGCCCGGCGTCGCCCGAGGTGATCGACGGCGCGCGCGGCGGCTACACCCTCAATCCGGCGAACCCGGGCGGCGACGGCAAGAGCCGCGTGGCCGGCAAGAAGGCGACGCCGCAGCCCTACCAGAGCCCGGTCCGTGTCGGATCCATCGGCCTCGGCGCGCCGGGGCTCCCCGGCGGGCCCAACCTCAACCTGGACATGGCCGGCGTGCAGGCGGCCGTCGGCAACGAGAAGCTCAGGGCGGAGCGGGCCTCGGATGGCGCCTCCCGCAGGAGCGCACACCGGGGCTCGTGGGAGACGACGGACAAGTGGAAGAAATGGCGTGCCGCGATCGAGAACTACGACCCCTCGGTCAAGCCCGGCAACCAGACCTCGCTCAACGCCGCGCGGGTGCCGTTCGCGACGTACATCAACATGATCCACAACCGGCTCCACCCGATCTTCGCGGAGGAGTTCCTGGCGTCGCTCGAGAGCTTGCCCTCCGGGCACGCGTTCAACCAGAACCGGGTCACGCACGTGGAGATCGTCCTGAACAAGGACAGCGGCAGCGTCGTGCGCCTCGGGGTCACGAGGCCGAGCGGGATGACCGCCTTCGACATCGTCGCGCTGAACTCGGTGCACCGCGCGTCGCCCTTCGGCAAGGCGCCGGACGCGATCGTCTCGCCGGACGGCAACGTGTACCTGCACTGGGAGTTCCACCGGGATCCGTACGACGCGTGCTCGACCCGCAACGCCCGCCCGTTCCTGCTGAAGGCGCCCTCCGGCGCCGCCCCGATCGAGCCGGCGCCGGTGCGCAGGGGGCCGCGCCTCGTCCCGGGCGACGAGGGGGCGCCAGCGCCGCCAGGTCCGCTGCTTCCGCTCGGGCGTTAGGTCCCGGCTCTGCACCGGGACCGCGGCGATGTATCCTCCGCGTCATGCCGAAGGATTCCGACGAGGCCGTTCGAGTGACCAACGCGCGCATCGAGGCGGCGCTCGCGGATTCCCCGGCGTTCACCCGAGTCGAGCCGCAGTTCTACGTCGTCCGCCAGGGGACCGCGTACGTCTACCTTCATGTCCTTCCATGGGCGCCCGATCGCGCGCTCGTGCGGCTCGTCGCGCAGCTCGCCCGCGGCGTCGAGATGACGCCGGACCTCGCGATGAAGCTGCTCCGCCTGAACGCGCGCATCCGCTTCGGCGCCTTCGGTTACGTCGCGCAGGGCTCGTGTGTGGTCATCGTCCACACGCTCCTCGGTGGCGAGACGCTCGACGCCGACGAGATCCTGGTCGCCCTCCGGGATCTGTCCGTGCTCGCGGACGAGTACGACGACCGCATTGTCGAGGAGGCCGGCGGCCAGCGGATGCAGGACCTGATCGACGCCTCGGCGACCGCCGCGGTCTTCACCGATCTCGACGCCCCCCGCGCCTGGGACAAGGGCTGAGCGACGGGCGCTCTTCTTTCATGCTCCTCAACATCGATCTCCCACCCGAAGGCCCTCCTCCCTCCGCCGCGCCGGACGCTGCTGCCTCGCCTCCTCGCGGGGAGGGCGGTGAGCCTCCTCCCTCCGCCGCGCCGGACACCGTCGCTTCGCCCCGTCGCGAGGAGGGCGGCGAGCCTCCGCCCGCCGAGCGCCGGTCCTCCGCCGCCGGGCGGCCTCCGCTCGCCGGCCTGCCTGTGCTCGCGCTCATCCGGCCGCTCGCCGTCCTCGCCCTGCTCGCGATGATCCTTGGCCGCATGGTCGCGCCCGCGATGGTCGGCCTGGCGGTGGGCATCGAGCGCGCTGTCCACATGATCGAGCTCGCCGGCGCCGGCGCCTCACAGCTCTTCGCGATCGGCGCCATCGTCGTCGCGATGGCGCTGATCAGCGCGGTCGTGCGGAGCCGCGTCCCGTACGCGCTGCGGATCGGCGCGATCGTCGCGGGCAGCTTCGTCATCCTGGTCGTGCTGCACGCGACGGTGCAGCGCGTGCCCGATCTGTCCGCCGCGCTCATCGGCGTGAGCGCCGCGATCCTCGCGCTCGCCAGCGCGTGGGAGGCGCTCCGCGTCCCGTTCGTGCGGCCGGTCGCGGCCGCGCTCGGGCTCGTCGGCGCCTCTGCGCTCGTGCGGCTCGCCGGCGTCCTCCTGGCCGTGTGGGCGAACGACCGTGGCTCGAAGGCGCTCGCCGGCGCGACGAGCTCTGTCGCGACCGCCGCGTTCGCGCTCGACGCGCTGGCCGTCCTCGTGGCGACGGTCGCGCTCGGCGCGGGCCGCGAGGCGCGGCCGCGTGAGGCCGAGCCATCGCGGCCGCGCCTCGTGAGCCCGCTCTCGCTGGTGGCGCTCGCGTCGGCGCTGTTCGCCACGCGGGCGGCGCTCGCGGGCGCCGCCGACGACGCATCCATGGTCGAGGCGCTCTTCCGCCGCGCGCTCGACCGGCTGCTCACCCGCCCCGCTCCGGTCGTGCCGCTCTCGATGCAGCTCTTCGTCGCCGCCCTCTCGGTGGTGATCGCCGCGCTCGCGCTCGTCGCCCCGCCGCGGCTGCCGGCGCTGGGCGGCGCGCTCGCGCTGCTGCTCGTCGCGGGCAGCGCCCCGGAGGTGCCGCTCGGCGCGCTGTCGCTGGTGATCGCCGCCCTCTGCATTGCGCTCGCGGCCCGCGACGAGCGCGGCTTGTGGGCGGCCATGCTCGCGAACGAGCGCGAGCGCACCTCGAGCTCGCTCCCGGGCGCCGGGAAACCGGACATCACCGGCGGCGCGTCAGGTTGACGCGAGCGACGACACTCGTTAAGCACGCCCTCGCTGTGCGGAAGAACAGCGCGCGGCATTGCACCCGCTGCTCGCCAGAAGGACGCGGGGGGAGCCGCCGCCCGGTCCAGACGGTCCCTCCTTCCAATAGTGGGGTGCAGGTTTGTGTGATACGGGCTCAGCCGCTAGTCAGGCGAGTGAGGCGTACGAAGGTACGCCGCAGCGAGCCGAACGACGCGGATGAGCCCGTAGCGCACGAAGATGCGGCCCGCTTAGCCAGGTCAGGCTCGGAGGGGCACGAACCAGGCTCGCGTGGCGCGCCGCGGGCGCGGGAGAGTCCTCATGTATCGTCGCGATCTCGCCTCGCTCTCTGCTCTCGCGCTCACCGCGCTGGTGCTCGCAGGGTGCCCCGAGGAGCCCTCGAAGCCCAGCGGCGGCACGGCCGCGACGGCCACCACCGCGGCGCCCCCGGTGGCCTCGGTCGAGAAGCCCGCAGCGGCTCCGCAGGGGTCTGAAGCGCCGAAGGCCACAGCGCAGGCGGCCGCCCCGGCTGCCCCCGAGGGCAAGGGGATCATCAAGGGGGTCGTCAAGTTCACGGGCAAGCCGGTCGAGATGAAGGTTCCCACCGCGCGCAAGGACGCCCCGGTCTGCCAGGACAAAGATGTCCTGTACAACGCTGTTGTCGTCACCGATGGCAAGCTCAAGGACACCTTCGTCCGCATCGCGGTCGGGGGCGTGCCGGGCAGCTGGAAGGCGCCCGACGCGCACGCGGTGGTCGACCAGCAGGACTGCATGTATGTGCCGCGCATCCAGGGCGTGGTCTCCGAGCAGCAGGTCGACATCAAGAACAGCGACCGGACGCTGCACAACGTGCACACGTACAAGGGCTCTGAGACGCTGTTCAACCAGGCGCAGCCGGGGGGCGCCGCGCCGCTCACGAAGACGTGGAAGGACGGCATCATCAAGCTCACCTGCGACGTCCACCCATGGATGCGCGGCTTTGTCGTGGTGACGGATCACCCGTTCTTCGCCGTGAGCGGCGATGACGGCTCGTTCACGATCGAGAAGGTCCCTGCCGGCAAGTACAAGCTCGAGGCGTGGCACCCTCACTATGGCCTGAAGACGGCCGACGTCGCGGTCGCGGACGACAAGCCCGCCCAGGTCACGTTCACGTACGCCGGCACCGAGCCTGAGCCGGCGGAAAACAAGGACGAGCTCAAGGGCCTTTGGTGAGATCCACGGCAGCGCCTGGGGCAGGCGTCGCCCCGCCCCGGGCCGCCCGGCTGGCGGCGAGCGGCGCGGGGGAGCGACCTTTCCAGGCTCGCTCGACGCGCAAAGAACGGATGAGCACGCCACGACGGTTGCCGCAAGGCGACTCGTGCCCTAAAGGGAGGCGGGCGACAACTGACGAACTCGACTCCCCGAGACGTGTTGTGCGCGCTAGTCTCCCGGCCCCGATGCTGTTTTCTCCCGCCTCCCGCGCTCCGGTGATGACGCCGTTTTTCAGTCTAGCTGTCCCGAGACCAGGGATCTTCGGAGATGTCGCGCGAGCGCGCGGCGCGGGTGCTGGGCACAGCAGCGAGGTGCACGCGTGACCATGAGCGTCGAGCAGGCCGCCGAGCGCGCCCCGGTCCCCTACGTTCGCCAGGCTGAGCCGTCCGAGGGGGGCGGCTGTGCGGTCCCCACGAGCGCGCGCCCGCTGCTCAAGGGAGCGGCCGATCTCGTGAGCCTCACCAAGCCGCGCATCACGAGGATGGTGGTCGCGACGATGCTCGGCGGCATGTGGGTCGCGAGCCGTTACCTCCGCGCCGGACTGGCGGGAGAGGCCGCGATCGAGCGCGCGGCGGTGCCGCCGGCGCAGCTTGCGCTGGCGTTGCTGGGGACGGCGCTCGTCGTGTCCGGCGCCAACGCGCTCAACATGTACATCGAGCGCGACACCGATCTGCTGATGGAGCGGACGCGGAGCCGTCCCTTGCCGGCGCGGCGGCTTTCGCCGGAGCTGGCGCTCTGGTTCGGGATCGCGCTCTCGGCCGCCTCGATTCCGGTGCTGTTCGTCGGGGTGAACGCGACCACGGGCGTGCTCGCCGCGGTGGCGCTGCTCAGCTACGTCCTCGTCTATACCCCGCTCAAACGCCGGACGACGCTGTCGCTGCCGATCGGCGCGATCCCCGGCGCCATCCCGCCGCTGCTCGGGTGGACGGCCGTCACAGGGCAGATCGACGCGCCCGGCTTCCTGCTCTTCGCTGTCATGTTTCTCTGGCAGATCCCGCACTTCCTCGCGATATCGCTCTTCCGTCAGGACGAGTACCAGCGCGCTGGGCTCAAGGTGCTGCCGCTCGAGAAGGGCGATCTCACGACACGGCGCCACATCGTCGGCTACCTCGCGCTGCTCGTGCTGTCCTCGGTGCTGTTCGTCCCGCTCGGCGTGGCGGGCCCTGTCTACCTCGGCGCCGCGGTCCTCCTCGGCGGGGCGTTCTTCGGGCTCGGCGTCTACGGTCTCCGCGCGGGCACCGGCGCTCGCTGGGCGCGTCAGGTCTTCTTCGCCTCCATGGTTTACCTGGTGCTCCTCTTCGCTGCGCTGATGATCGGCGCCTGAGCGGCGCCTCGTCGCCTTGACGCACCGGAGACAGGCCCTTAAGCGTCACCGAATGGTCTCAACGGAGCCCACGCGCCACGCGAGCGGCGCTCTGCCGCCTGCGGAGCCGACCGGCCAATCACTTCCGTCCGACCGCGGCGACGCGGGGAGGCCTCGACGCGGCGGGCTCGTGGGCACGCCGGTGTTCTGGGCCGCGCTCCTCGCGCTGGTCGGGCTCGTGGCGCTCATCACCATGGGGGTCGCCGGGCGCGCGCTCCACGGCCAGGCCACGGAGCCGCCCGCGATCCGCATCCCGCTGCCCGCCTTCGAGCTCACGGATCAGCGTGGCGCGCGGTTCGGGCTGGAGCAGCTCCGGGGCCGCGTGTGGATCGCGGACTTCATCTTCACGACCTGCCCGACCGTCTGTCCCAAGCTCACGCAGCGCATGAGCGAGATCGAGCGCCGAGGCCGCGATCTCGGTGACGCGCTCCACCTCGTGACATTCACCGTCGATCCGGAGAACGACACCCCGGCGGTGCTCGCGGCCTACACGGCGTCGCAGCGGCTCCCGCTCGAGCGCTGGACGTTCCTGACAGGCCCCCTCGATCAGATTGAGTCGACGGTCCTCGACGGCTTCAAGATCGCGATGGGCAAGAAGGAGTCGAGCCCTGGCCTCTTCAGCATCTTCCATGGCGAGCGCCTCGTGCTGGTCGACCAGCAGGGCGTGATCCGCGGCTATTACGAGGCGAACGACGACGGGATCGACGCGATCCTGCGCGACGCGGGCGCCCTCGTGAAGTCGAGGTGACCCGCTCGGGCCCTCGTCACGCCTCGATCGCGAGCCGCTTGATCATCTTCTGAAGGCCGAACCTGGACAGGCCCAGCAGCTTGGCGGCCTGCGTCTGGTTCCCGCGCGTGCGCTCGAGCGCGTCGCGCACGAGCTCCGTCTCCAGCGCGTCGATCCTCGCGCGGACGTTGAGGCCGAGATCGCGGGGCGTCGCGCTGCCGCCGTGCGCGATCTCCGGGGAGAGGTGCTCCCGATCGATGGTCCCGTCGCAGAGGACGATCGCCCGCCGGACCTCGTTCTCCAGCTGGCGCACATTGCCCGGCCACGTGTAGGCCGAGAGCCGATCCATCGCCCCGCGCGTGACCCGGACCGGGCCGCGGCTGTGCTTCTCGATGAAGCGCTGGACGATGAGCGGGACGTCCGTCGCGCGCTCGCGCAGCGGCGGCACCCGGATCGTGATGATGTTGAGCCTGTAGAGCAGATCCTCCCGGAATGTGCGGGCCCGGACGAGCGCCTCCAGATCCCGGTGGGTCGCGGCGATCACGCGCACGTCGACCTTGCGCGCCCGCTCCGAGCCGATGGGCCTCACGAGGCCGTCCTCGATGACCCGCAGCAGCTTCGTCTGCATCGCGAGGCTCATCTCGCCGATCTCGTCGAGGAACAGCGTACCCCGATCGGCCACCTCGAAGAGCCCGGCGCGCGGGCGATCCGCGCCCGTGAACGCGCCGCGCACGTGCCCGAAGAGCGCCGACTCGAGGAGCCCTTCGGGGATCGCGCCGCAGTTCTCGCTCACGAACGCGTGCGCCGCGCGCGGGCCGTTGTGGTGGATGGCCCGCGCCACGAGCTCCTTGCCGCTGCCGGACTCGCCGCAGACGAGCACCGGCACCTCGGAGGCGGTCACCCGATCGACGAGGCGCAGCATCGCGCGCAGAGGCTCGCTCTCGCCGATGATGGCGTCGTACCGGTAGCGCGTGTCGCGGCCGCCGCGCGCCCTGGCGAGCTCGATCGCCGCGGCGTCGAGCTCCGCCTCGCGCCGCGCCAGCTCCTCGGCGAGGCGCGACGAGGCGCGCTCCGCGCGGCGCGCGGCGCGGCGCAGCTCGACCTGCGCGCGCGCGTCGGAGATCGCCAGCGCCGCGACCGACGCGATGGCGCGCGCCCACCGCAGCTCCTGCGCGCCGAACGCGCCGCGGCGCACGCGGTCGTCGAGGTAGACGACGCCGAGCGCCTCGCCGCGCGCCACGAGCGGGACGGCCAGTACGCTCCGCAGCTTCAGCGCGTGCACGCTGTGGTGCACGCTCGGCAGCTCCCCCGCCGCGTCGACCGCGACCACCGGCTCGCGCGCCTCCAGGGCGCGGCGCGCGAGCGTCTCTGACAGCGCGAGCTGCTCCGCGCCGAGGCGCGAGCGCGCCAGGTTGCGCGCGGCCCGCGGGACCAGGCGCCCGTTCGGGGCGCGCAGGAGCAGGAGCCCCCGCTCGACCCCCGTCCAGAGCACGAGCGCGTCGACGACCCGGTCGAGCAGCGGCGCGAGCCGCTCGCGCTCGCCGAGCGCGCCGACGAGGGTCTCCAGATCACGCGCCTGCTCGGGACGAAGCCCGCTCTCGGGCAGCGCCCGCGCGCGGACGACCCACGGGAGCGACCGGACCGCGCCGGAGAGCGCTGACGCCCCTGGCGAGGCCGCGGAGGCGCCCGCAGAGCCTGCGCCCGCGTTGCGCCCGCAGAGCTCGCGCGCGGCGTCGGCGAGCGCCGCGAGCACCCGGTGCGCGACGTCCGTCTGCCCGGCCCTGACGGCCAGCGCGTGCGCCGCGGCCAGCGCCGGGCCGCGCGCCGCGATCGGGGCGCGGGCGCCCGCGAGCGCGGCGATCGCGGCGAGGACGCGGTCGCTGCGGCCGCGCCACGCCGAGGCGCCCGCCGGGCCGCGCGGCGTGTCGTCCGCGGCGAGCGCGGCGCCGACCTCGTCCGCGGCGAGCGCGGTCGCGGCGCGCGCTCCCCACCAGTCGAGCCGCGAGGCCGCCGCGGGCTCCGGGCCGTTCGCGAGCTCGTCGAGCTCCTCGACGCGGGCTCCATCGAGCTCGCCCGCGCCGTGGCGCAGGAGCCGCGCTGCCGCCCGGAGCGTGTCGTCCGTTGAGCCGCCGGCGAGGAGCGACGCTGCGCGCGCTGCCGCAGCGCGCGGGTCGACGTGCGATCCGACGTCCGCGCTCGCGACGCCGTCTCCTCGCGCGGCGACCACATCGGCGATGGCCCAGAGCGCGTAGGCCTCCGCCTTCGCGTCGCCCGCGTCGCGGGCCCGCGCGATGGCGTCCTCGGCGGTCCGGCAGGTCTCGTGCACCAGGCCCGCGGTGGCGTAGGCAGCGGCGCAGGCGAGCAGCGCCCGGGCGCCCTGCGCCGGCCGGCCGAGGTGCTCCCAGAGCAGCGCCGCGCGGGTCGAGGTCGCGATCGCGCCGTCGAGATCGCCGAGATCCACCGCCGCCGCCGCCTCGCCGGTCCGGTAGGTCGCCTCCTCGACGACCGCGCCGGCGCGGACAGCGTAATCCACCGCGGCGCTGAACGACGCGTGTGCGCGCTCCGGATCGCTCGCGTGCCACGCGTAGCCGCGCACGGCGGCCATCCGCGCCAGCTCCTCGACGGAGCTCGCGAGCGCCTCGCCGCGCGCCACCTCCGACAGCGCGCGCGCGGTGTCGCCGCGCAGCACGGCGAGCAGCGCGCGCACCTCGCAGAGCGGCGCCGTCACCGCTTCCCCGGCGACCGCGTCGGCCGCCTCCAGCGCCCCGGCGTCGATCGCGACGCGCGCGAGCACCGCGCGCGCGCGCCCCTCCGGGTCCGCGCCGGCGTCGATCGCGGCGCGCGCGCGCTCCTCCGCGAGGGCGCGATCGCCGGCGCGCCGCAGCACCTCCGCCGCGAGCGCCGCGGCCTCCGTCGCGCCTCGAACGCACGAGCGCAGCATCAGGCTGCGCGCGCGCCCGGCGTCGCCGTGCAGCCGGAGCGCGTTGGCCGCCGCGACGACCAGGCTTGCGGGCGCGTCGTCGCGCTGCTCGATCGCCTCGAGCGCGAGCGGATCCGGCGGCACCCGCGCGATCGAGAGCGCCAGCTCCGCCGCCTCCGCAGCGCCGATGGCTGGCGCTTCGGCGGCGCCCCCGGCCGCTCCGCGGTCCTTCGGCGCCGCGCTCGCCCGCCTCCGCGCGCCGCTCCCCGGGATCCCCAGCACGGCCGCCTCGACGTCCGCGAACGTCCAGGCGCGCGGCGGGACCTGCCGCGCGAGCGCGACGAGCGCGTCCGCGAGCGCCCTCTCCGTCGCCGACGCGAGCGGCCCCATCGGCCACGCCGCCGCGCTCGTCCCCGCGAGCGCGGTGAGCCACCGCGCGACGCGGTCCGGCCCGAGCCGCCCCAGCCACGCCGCGTCGCTCTGCGCCGGACCCACGCGCGCCGCGCCGTCGCCCGCGCCGAGCGGCGCGCCGGAGAGCGCGCGCACCCGCTCGACCACCGCGAACGCGTCCGCGAGCCAAGGGGCGACGTCGTCGCGCACCCCGATCGCCGCCTCGAGCTCGTGTCGCCGCAGGCGCAGGTAGGCGGCGCGCACGCGGCGCGCGTCGCGGTCCTGTCGATCGCGCTCTGCGCCGGGCGCCCCCGTGTCGCGGCCGGCGTGCCCGGCGGGAGACGCGGCGAACGGGCCCCGCGCGCGCTGCGCGCCGGCGAGCGAGGCGCGGGCCGACTCGGTGACCCACGCGGGCGACGGGCGCGCCGCGGGGGAGGGTGAGAGGAGCGCCCGGCAGATTGCGTCGAGCGGCGGCCCGGCCGCGCTCTCCACGGCCACCGCGGCCCGCGCCGCTCCGATGGGATCGTCCGCGTCCGCCACGCCGGGAAAGGCGATCTCGGCGAGCAGCGTCCCCAGCGCGAGCAGATCCCTCGCCCGCGCGTCTCCGAGCTCTGCGTCCCCGCGCGCGATGTACCGCAGCGTCGCCCCATCCACGGACGTCTCGTGGATCGAGCAGGCGAGCCCCAGGTCGATCACCGCGATCCGCTCCTCCGGCGTCAGGATCAGGTTCTCTGGCTTGAGGTCTCCGTGCGCCAGGCCGATGCCGTGCAGGTCGGCGAGGGCCTCGCTCGCGTCGCGCGCAGCGGCGAGCGCGAGCGCCGCGCGTTCGCCAGGGGGCAGCCCGCGCAGGGCGTCGGCGACGGCTCGCCCTTCGATCCAGCGCATCGCAACGAACGCGCGCCCCTCCTCGCCAGGGGCGCCCTCGACGCGCGCCACGCCAGATGGCGCCGCGAGCCAGCCGACGTCGACGAGCTCCGGCAGCCGCGGCGAGAGCGCCAGCGCCGCGTGCAGCGCCTCGCGGCCGAGCGCCCGCCGCGCGGAGGCGCGCTGCGCCGCGGATGCTCCGCGCTCGCGCGTCTCGATCTTGAGCGCCACCACGCCGCCGCGCTCCCGATCGACGGCCCTCCAGACCTCGGCTGACCCGCCGGACCCCGCGACGTCCAGCAACCGGAAGCGCTCTGCCAACCGAGGTGTCACGGTCGACGGCTCGCTCATCCCCAGAATGCTCCCGGGCGAGGAGCCACCTGTCAACCCGGTTACGGCTCCGGTGCAGCGCCCCCCGCCGCGCCTGCCCCGCCTCCGCCGCCGCCGCTGCCTGACCCCTCGCCGCAGATCGGCGCGCCGCCGTCTGGCAGATCGATATCGACGGCCCCCGCGTCGCTGCACGTGTCTTCCGGGCCCTTGCCGTAGTGGTCCGCCACGAAGCGCGCGAGCGACGCTTTGTCGAGGCACGTCGCGGTGTACGTCGCGCCCCAGGCCGCGGCCGCGACCGGGGTGTCCAGCGCGCTGTCGGGCGTCATCACGAGGCGCGCCTCCGGCCCTCCGGGCGCCATGAGGCACTTCGGATCGGAGGCTGCCTCGGCCCGCACCTCGTCGAGCACCGCCTCCACCTCTGCGCAGCCGGACGAGGCGCACCGGTACGCGAGGACGATCGCGCCGTGCTCGAGGTTGTGGACGTACATCTCGCGCGGGACCTCGGACTCGAAGCGCTTGTACTCGGCCCACACGCCCCAATGATCTCCGCCGCTCGGCGGGTTGGTCGCGTACTGGACAGGCGCGCACGTGGCCACGTGTTGCGCCGACGTGACGGGGATCCCCGTCGTGACGACGACCTTGCACTCGGTCTCGCCCGGGAGCGGCGGAGCATCCGGAAAGCTGGTGACGATCTCGGGTTGTTGCGGCGCGGGCGCGGCGTCGCCCTCGTCGATCGGGGGCGAGCTCGTGCCACACCCGCTCAGAGGAGAGGCGAGCCCGGCGACCATCGTGGCAGCGACACACATCTGCGCGAAACCGCAGTGTTTCATGGTCGAAGCCTACCATGTCCGACGCGCGACGCGCGTTGCTCCGGCACGTCGGCTCTGGTGTACTTGGGTCCCCTAGCGTGGCGAAGCAAGAGAACGATCATCGGCAGACGCTCGTCACCTGCACCGCGATCGCCCCGCCGGTGCTGCCGGTGGCGCCTGGCACCGCGTGCCTGGTGGTGATCTACGGCACCGAGCTCGGGCGCCGCATCGCGCTAGGGACCGGGGCGATCGAGTGTGGGCGCGCGATACAGACCGATATCCCGCTCGACGATGACGCGGTGAGCCGGCGTCATGCGCGCATCTCCTGGACGGGGATGACCTACGTTGTCCGCGATCTCGGCTCGACCAATGGCACCTACGTGAACGACGTCTCCGTCGATGAGCGCGCCCTCAAGGACGGCGACCAGGTGAAGATCGGTCGGACGATCTTCAAGTTCATCCAGGGTGGGAACGTCGAGCTCTCGTATCACGAGGAGATCTACCGGCTGATGACCTTCGACGGTCTGACGCAGGTCCACAACAAGCGCTCCTTCGAGGTCGCGCTGGAGCGCGAGGTATCGCGGGCTTGCCGCTACCATCGCCACCTCGCGCTCATCATGTTCGACATCGATCACTTCAAGAACATCAACGACACCCGCGGGCACCTCACGGGGGACGCCGTGCTCCGCCAGATGGCCGCGCTCGCCGCTGCGAACGTCCGCCGCGACGACGTCCTCGCGCGCGTCGGAGGGGAGGAGTTCGCGCTGCTCGTGCCGGAGATCGCCCTCGACAGCGCCCGACTGGTCGCCGAGAAGCTGCGCGCGCTCGTGGAGCGCACGCCGTTCCGCTTCGAGGACGGCGAGGTCGCTGTCACCGCGAGCTTCGGGGTCGCCGGCGTCACGCCGGACGCGCCGGTCTCGCCGATGGAGCTCTACCGCCGCGCCGACGAGCGGCTCTACCATGCAAAGAAGGCCGGGCGGAATCGCGTGATGTGACGGCGCGTAAGCGCCGTCAGGGCGACGCAGCCGGGGCGGAGCAGTCTCGCGGCGCGGCGCCGTTGAGGATCCACGCGGACAGGATGTCCATGCCGTCCACGTACGGCGTTGTGTACTGATCGTCCGGATTCTGGGGGTGGAACCAGAATATGGGGTTTGAAGGCGGGGGCGGCATCGGCATCCCCACCACGAACGCCGCCTGCAGCCGCTCGGTCTCCTGGCGGAGCTTCTCCGCCGCATCGGCGGGCAAGGAGGGGTCGAGCGCGCTCTGCCCGATGAGGATCTTGTAGAGCAGGTAGCTGTTCCCCGGGTTTCCCGGGTCGATGAGCGGCATGGCCCTGCCGAAGCGCTCCGGGGATGCCTCCCCCACGTGCGCCTTCTCGCCCATCTGGGTCTGGTGCGCGGTGCGCCCGATCGCGGTCTCGAACAGCGGATCGAGCTGGTTGAACGCCGTGCCCAGGTTCAGGTCCAGCCCTGCGGCGGCGCTCTCGCCGTTGTGGCACCCGAAGCAGCCGTAGAAGAGGTAGTACGCGGCGCCCCTGACGCAGGCGACGCACGTCGGATCTGTGGGCGCGTCGCCCTGGCAAGCTGCCGTGGCCGTGACGCACTCGAGGTCTCGCTGGCAGAAGAAGTCGCCGCTCGGCGGGCGCTCCGGCATCGCCTGAGGCGGGTTCGTCGCCGCGACGGTGAACTCGATGCGCGCGTTGCTGCCGAGGGGCGCGCCATCGAACGCGCGGATGCCGGACGGCGCAGCCTCGTCCGCCGGCTTGAAGACCGTCAGCGCATACCGGGTCCCTGGAACGAGACCCGGCATGCCCTCGATCTGGCGGAAGATCACCTCCCGCTGGACAGGGTTGTACGTGGGCGCGAGGGCGAGCGGATTGACGCAGTCCGCGTAGGTCTGGACCGTAGCCAGATCGCCCGAGACACACACAGATTCGGCGCCAACCGTGGCGCTCACCGAGCTAGGCAGTAGGTAGCGATCGAACTTCAGCACGAAGCTCGCGGTCGACAGGACCTCGGTCGTCCCGGTGGGATCGAGCGCGGTGCGGACGGGCTGGTAGTTCTGGTCGAGGCTGGTCGTGGCTCGCGCCTCGATCAGCTGGACAGGAGGGGCGTCGATCGGCTGGAGCGTGGCCTCCCCCACGTCGCAGCCGGCCGTCACGAGGGCCGCCTGCAGGCAGAGGGGGAGGGGGGCGAGGCGTGTCGCGCGAGCTAGCGTGCTCAGCTCTCCGAGTAGAGCGAGAGCTGCTCGCGGACGACCTTTTCGTTCACCCCGGACTGGATGTGCTCCTTGAGACAGTCGGCCAGCGTGATCAGCATGTCGTCGACCCCTTTCTCCTCGATGAGCTTCGACAAAAGTTGGCGTGCCTCCCGTCCGTCGTCTTCGCGGAGGAAGCCCCGCACTTGCTCCAGCGTGATTTCCCCCTGGAAATCGAGATAGAGGTTGTCGATCAGGTACTTGATCAGCTCCTTCACGCCCGTTCTCCTTGGCGTTCGCGGCGATCGTTAGGGAAGCCGCGCGCACTTCGCTATACCCGTCGCCGGAAGGCCAGGGCAAGGAATATACTGACGGATTTTGACTTTTCATTGGCACCGCTGCACGAACCTGTCGCTCGACTGATGGCACACCAGGCACGGACGCGGGTTCCGGGAGAACGCCGTCTTGCACTTGCTCTCGAACCCGAGCGGGTGCGGGTTCAGCCCTTGCCCGCCTGACGCCCCGCGCGTCGCGTGGCAGGTCGCGCAGTCCCGCTCGGTGTGGCAGGAAACGCACGCATTCAGGTTTCGCTCTGCTTCCCAGGCATGGTGCTTCGCGCTCCTCGGCGCCGTGGTCCACTCCGCCGGCGGGGGATGGAAGCGGCGCCCCGCGGGCCGCGCTGCGCTCGGCGCCTCGCGCGCCACGCCCGTCCGCCGGTGACAGTCCGCACAGAACGTCTGCTCCTGATGGCAGCTCACGCAGCGAGGATTGTCCTGCCGGGCCGCTTGCGGGTGCATCGAGAGGAAGTCGTTCGGGTGGACGTTGCGCGGACGGATCTTCCCGTCGTGGCAGTCGGTGCAGTAGTTCGCGCTGTGGCATGACCCGCAGAAGGCGCTATCGTTCGCGGCGATCTGCCTGTGCCGCTCGAGCCAGTCGGGCGTGTGCCCCGCGCTGTGCAGCCACGAGGGTGGCAGCAGATCGCCCGTGGCGAACGCCGTCACGAGCCGCCCGTCGGGGCGCGTCAGGTGGCAGACGTCGCAGTCGCTCTTCGCTTCGCCCTGGGCCGCACCGCTCATGTTGTGGCACGTGAAGCAGCCGGCCATGCGCGGCAGCTGATCACGGGTAGCGAGCTCGATCCGGTCGACGCGGCCGTGGCACTGGCTGCACTTGATGTTCCGGCTCACGTGCTTCGCGTGAGGGAAGCGGAGGTTGGCGTGAGGCAGCACGAGCGGCGCCACCTTTCCGTCGCTGCCAGCGTTCTCCCCGATATGGCAGTACACACACTGCCCGTTCTCGTTCGTCCCCGCCTTCACCTGGGTGAGGTCGGAGTGATCGACATCATGACAGTTGTCGCAAGTCTCGCTCGGCTTCGGCAGCAGCCGGTCCGTCACCGCGCCGCTCGTGTAGGCCGCGCCGTGGCACGACTTGCACGTCTGCTTGAGCCCCTTGACGTGCTTCTTGTGGTTGAAGCGGATCGTCAGCGTCTGCGGGGGGTAGATCTCGTCGCTCGGGACCGGGGTCGCGCTCGTCCCGGGCGGCATCCACGCCAGCGGCACCTCCGCGTCGGCGGGCATCGGGTGGAGGCCCGACGTGTACCCGCCGGGCGGCGCCTTCGCGGGCGCCTCTCCCTCGGCGTCGCCTTCCTCCGCGTCGTCATCTGCCCCTTCGGCGCTGTCGTCGCCTGCTGCCGCCGGGGGCTTCGGCTGGGCAGCCGCCTCGGGCCCTACGATCGCGAGCGCCAGCGCGCCCAGGCATGCGACGATCGCGACCCACCCAGGGACGAACCTCGCCTCGTCACGCCGAGCGCGGCGGCGGCCGTCCTGTCTTGCGTCCATGCGATCCTCGCTCACGGCGCCACCCGCAGGTTCACGAGGCCGACGACCCGGAAGCGCTGGCCTACCAGCCGGTTCATGTCGTGCTCCCACTCGAGCTTGAAATCTGCGACCTCGCCAGGCCGATACCCGGCCCCGAGGACATATCCGAACGACGTCGCGCCCCGGTCCGGCCTGAGCGGATCCTCCCAGTTGTACAGCGACATCCGCGCTCCGAGCGCGTAGCGCTGCCCGCTCAGCCGCTTCTCTCCCGAGAGATCGGCCCCCGTCCGCCGCCCGCGCTCCCCCGTCTGCAGCATCCCGCGCAGCTCGACCGACGTCGTGCGCGTGCGGTAACGGCCCGCGAGGTTCGCCAGCACATCCGTCGAGATCGTCGCGGCGCGGTTCTTCTCGTCGCGCGCGTAGTCGCGGAGATCACCGTCATTCGGATCGAGCGACGTCGTGCCGACGCAGCCTGGTTGCCCCACCGCCTCGCACTGGCCAGCGCCGAACTCCTCCGGGTTGCCTTCGGCGATCCACATCCGCGTGCCGCCCCAGGCCGCGACATCGATCTCGCGGGTGATGTCCACCGCCGCCCGTCCGGTGATCGTGGTGATGGGATCGTGGGTGAACCAGTTCCAGATCGAGTCAGCGTCGAACGTCGGAACGAAGTAGTCGACGTCCGCCCCCAGCGTGACGCGGCTCCCGGCGTAGACCTCCAGGCCGCCGTAAAACGAGCCGACGAGCTGGTTGTAGAGGTCGTAGGTCACTCCGCCCTTGAGGCCACCGAGATCCGGCTTGTTGATGTTGGCGGCGTACCCGAGCCGCTCCTGCGAGATGCGCGACCCATCGGACGTCCGGACGCCTCCGCCCGGATCCGGGAACTGCTGGGTGACCGAGGTCCCCAGGTTGTAAACGCGGCGGTAGGTGAGGCGACCGTGGACGAAGCTAGGACCGGCGCTCTCGAGCGCGACGCCGAACGCTGGCGCCAGATCGGCCTCCTGATACGACGGGAAATCGGCTGCACTCCCGGGCTGAGTCCGGTCGTCGCCGAATCCCCGGTGGCTGCCGCGCCAGATCCCCTGCTGCTCGAAGCGCGATGTGGAGAGCGGCAGGCCGCCGCGCTGCTCGAGCCCGCCGTACGCCTCGAGTTGAACGTAGTAGGGCGTCGTCACCCGGAGGAGCGCGCCGTCGAACGACCACCACCCGAGCACGTCGCTCACGTACTGGCGGCCGACCCGGAAGCCGAGCCACCCGCTGGCGACGTTCCGCCCTTCGACGTACGCGTACATCAGATCGAGGGGCGCCTCGCGCAGCCCTGGGATGTAGCGCGAGCCGCCATCGATGCTGTAGTCGGTCTCGCCGCCCCGCTGCGCGCCGTCGAGGTGGCCATTCATCCCGAAGTCCGCGTCGAGCCGGAGCCGCACGGTCGCCGAGTAGTCGGCCTCGCCTGGGGCGGAGTCTCCCTGGAGGTTGTAGACGGCGAGCCCCAGCGTCTGAAGGAGCCGCCGCCGCTCGATGTTCGTGTCGCCCCAGGGGCTCGCGACCTCGTAGGCCTGGACGCCGGTCGTCGACTCGACCTCGAAGTCAGCTGCGGCCGCGCTGCGCGCGACGAGCGCGCAAGGCAGCAGGCACGCCGCGGCGAGCGCGCGTGACAGGGGGAGGCGACGGAGGGGGACGCGACGGGCGCTCCCCACGAGCGTGCCTGGGCGCGCGTCGCTGGAGTGCCGCGGACGACGTCGTGACGGAAGCTCCGCCATCCATGAGCGGTGCTCAATCACGGACTGCGCTCGCTTTCGTCTTGTGCGGGCCGGTCTGCGCGGCTTCGCTCTCAGCTGCCGCCGAGGGCTGAACAAGCATGGCGTGGAGTTTCGTCCACGCGCGGTGATGCTGTCAACCTGATCGCAGGACGAACGGACTTGTCACGATGCGCGCCGGGTCAGCTGTATCCAGCGCCCTTCCGGAGCTTGCCGTCCGAGCCCACGCTGAAGCCGTTCGAGTCCTGGAGCGCCTGGCTCGCGCCGCTCCGCAACTCGGCCGGCACCGTCCAGCCCCGGGTCATCAGCCCCTCGGCGACCTTGTTCTTCACCCGGACCGACTCCTCGGTCGCGAGCATCTTCACCAGCGCTGGCACGCTCGCCTCATCGCCCTGGGAAAAGATGGTCTGCACGGCGTGGAAACGGACCGTCTCGTTGACGTCGTCGAGGAACCGCTCGACCGCCACCCGCACGTCGTCGCCCTTGATGTCGCCCAGCGCCATGATGAGCTGCTGCTTCGGCTCGACGTTGCGCGCGTACTCCGTGTCGAAGCGGTCGAGCAGCTGGACGAGCTCGGTCCGGTACTCGGCGTCGTCGAGCAGCGCCCGCAGGATCTTGAGCGGCCAGGTGAGCGCCTCGGCCTTGATGCAGAACTCGACCACGGCCGGCACCGCGTCCTTGCCCGCATCGACGATCCCCCGGAAAGCCAGGTCCTTCTCCTCTTGATCCGTGATGGAGGGGTCGATCGAGAACGTGAAGCGCCTGAGGAGCGCCGCAGCCGCATCCGCGCTCTTCATCCCGGCGAGCGACTGGATGGCGTCAAGGCGGTCGTACGTCTGAGCACGCTTGTCCGCGACGACCTTCGCAGGCCCGGCCACCTTCTTGTCGGAGGGGACGCCCCCGGCAGGGGGATTGCTTTTGCGGAGAAAATCGAAAATACCCAACGCTGACCTCTGGTGGCTGTCCCCGCCGCCCGGTCCAGCTACCCGGCGATCGTCGCCGGATCTGACCGCCGCAAGCCGAGCCATGGCGGGGCACTTCTTCGTGCGCTACGGGCCCATCCGCGTCGTTCGGCTCGTTGAGGCGTACTCTCGTACGCCTCACTCGCCTGCCTAGCGGCTGAGCCCGTATCACACGAACCTGCACCCCGCTAGAGTGGCTCTCGCAGAGGGTGCTTCCCGCCCGAGCTACCCCGGGCGGACCGGCTCGGTCACCGCGAGCCGGCGCAGCCGCCTACTCCGTCGTCTTGATGCCGGTGGGGAACTGAATACTCAGGCTCACGGTGACCATGCTCGTGAAGTGGAATTCGCGGTCCTTGTCGTCCACCTTGCGGTCAGGGAACGCTTCGTCCGTTCCGAGCCCGTGGTTGTCGAAGCCCGAAGTATTCCATGCGAACGGCAGGGCGCGCCACTCCGCGCCGAAGCCGATGAAGTCCGACGGGTAGAAGTTCCAGCCGAGGCCGAACGTCGGCGCGAAGGCCATGCGGCTCTCGAGCCCGAAGGTCTCCGCGCAGGCGTTCTGGTTGGTCGTGCCGCACTCCTTGCGCTCCTTCACACCGATCGCCGCGGCTCCAGCGAAGAAGCTCACGTCGGTGTCAACGAAGAGCTCGGCGAACAGCGCCAGCTTTCCGCGGAAGGGAACGACCGTGACCTGTGGCGCTGCGACCCACTGGATCTGTCCGAGCTGATCCTTCGTCAGGTCGCCCTTGGTCAGGTTGACCCTGGTCAGCTGGCACGCCTTCGTGAACGGCTGGGTGTCGCAGTTACGCCCGTCGATCGCGACGCGCTGGAGCTCGTCCGTCAACCCGGTGTTGTACTGAAACCCGTACCCGCCCCAGGCGCCGAAGCCGAGCCAGTCCGTGAAGTGGTAGGTGAGCCGCAGGCCCGGCATGATCGTCCGCCGGTACTCGTCCAGCAGCGTGAACGATGCGCCTGGAGCCACCTCGAACCGCCCGTCACGGTGGAGCCGGAGCTTCCGCACGGCCGGCGCGCCGGCCAGAGGACCCGTGAGCTGGATCTCCTGCGCCTCCGCGGGCGCAGCCGTCATCAGAAGTGCACAGCCGGTAAGCCCTGCAACCACGGTGCAGAGGCTTTGGACGAATCGACGCATCATGCCTGTCCCCGTCTTTGGCTGAATCATCCTATGTCTCGCGCTCGGCGTCTGCGCGTCCCCACGTCCAAAGTCTTCACTTCGGGAGCCGGTATTCCCAGGAGAACGGCAGGAAGACCGACAATCCGACCTGCGCCTGTACGTTGTTGGTGAAGCTCTTCCCCTCGGCGAGCCAGGTGCTCTTGTCCTGAGGGTTCGCCGCGACGCTGGGGTTCTCGAGCTCGTCGAAGAAGATGTAGTCGCTGACCTCGAACATCGCCGCAAACCAGCGGTTGAAGAAGATGCGGAGGCCACCGCCGACGTGGAAGGAGAGCTTCGGCTTCCAGTCGAAGGTGCGGTTGTCCGGATCGACGACGGCCATGGGCCTCGTCGAGATCGCGCCGACACCTCCCAGCACGAAGAAGTCGTAGTGGAAGATGAAGTCGCTGAACCCGGCGAACTTGCCGTACGCGGGGACGTACGTGAAGTTCGCATTCGCGTTCCACTGATACTCGGTGATCGGCTCGCCGATACGCGCCGCCCTGCTCGTCTGGAAGTTGAAGTCCGACGGCGTGTTGAGGGCACCGTACCAGTTGCCGTTGACCCCGATCGCGAGGACGTTGGTGAGGTACCAGTTGACCGCGAGCCCCGGCCCGTTGTGGCCGACGAACTGATCGTTCATCGTCAGCCCGAAGTACGGGTTCACCTCGAAGCGGTGGTAGCGCAGCGCGTAGATCTGCTGCACCGCGTAGGTCTCATTCTTGAGATCCTTCGCGGCTTCCTTCTCCAAATTGATCGTGGGACACGCCGTCGGGTCGATCGCACAGATGTCCCCAAGCCCCGTCGTCTCGCCGCCCTCGGTTGGGGCCGCGGGCGCCTCCACCGGCTCCGTGCCCTCGGCAGGAGTCTCTGGCTCGTCGAGGTTGATTTCCTTGGGTTGCTCTTTTGGCTGAGCCAACGCCGTAAGCGGCACCGCGACCAGCGCAGCCGCAACGAGAAGCCCCACGCGAGCCTGGTTCATCGCCATCCCTTCCAAAGTCCGTGCGATGCGAGCGATCGATCGCCCAGGTAGTACAGCTTCCTAACTACTCGAATTCATTAAATAATTCGGTCAACCGCCAAGCCCGACGGACTATATCACGCCGAAAATAAAAGGATCAACAACCAAATCCTTTTGCCATGGACGACCGGCGCGTTCGCTGAGGGCACGCGACCGTGTGGACTCGCGCCGAGCAGCAGATTCGCTGCACAATCACCGCAGGCTCGGATCTCCGGTGTGCTTGGGCCGGGGGCGCCGCGATGGCGGCGCCTGACGGGTTCAGCGGCGGAGGCGCGGCGTGCTGAGACATCGGAGCCATCGCCCGTTGGTTGGACCGGTGTCGAGCCGCGCGATTGGGTGGTGAGGAGAGATCGAGCGCCGCCGGCGCTCACGCCGCGGAGCGCGCGTCAGGCGGCCGCGTCTTCGGAGCCGCTGGCGCGGCCGAGCATCGCCTCGACGAACTCGTCGGGCTCGAACTCGCGGAGGTCTTCCGCGCGCTCGCCGATGCCGACGTACCGGACGGGCAGCCCATGCTCGGCGCAGATGCCGAGGATGACGCCTCCCTTGGCGGTGCCGTCGAGCTTCGTCAGCACGATGCCGGTGATGGGCAGCGCCTCCTTGAAGAGCGCGGCCTGCTGCATGGCGTTCTGGCCGTTCGTTGCGTCGAGCACGAGCAGCGTCTCGTGAGGCGCACCCTCGAGCGCCTTGTTCATGGTGCGCGCGACCCGGGACAGCTCCTCCATGAGGTTCGTCTTCGTGTGCAGCCTGCCGGCGGTGTCGGCGAGGACCACGTCGGCGCCGGTGTCCTTCGCCTTCTGGATCGCGTCGAAGATCACCGCGCCGGGGTTCGCGCCGTCCTTGCCGCGCACGACCTCGCAGCCGACGCGCTTGCCCCAGACGTTGAGCTGCTGCACCGCCGCCGCCCGGAACGTGTCGCCCGCGGCGAGCACCACCGTCCGGCCCTCGGCCTTGAGCTGCGTCGCGAGCTTGCCGATCGTGGTCGTCTTGCCCACGCCGTTCACGCCGACCACCATCACCACGGTGGGCTGCGCCTTCAGCGGCAGCCCGCCGCCGGCGCCGACGCGCAGGATGCGCTTCGCGTGCTCGCGCAGCGCGTCCCAGACCTTGTCGGTGTCGGCGAGCTCGTTCCTGCTGAGCGCCGAGCGGATCTCGTCGAGGAGGAGCTCTGTCGTCTTCACGCCGACGTCCGAGGTGAGCAGCACCTCTTCGATCTGCTCGACGACGTTGGGATCGATCTCCTTCTTGCCGGCGAACAGCGCCTTGAGCCGGCCGAAGAACCCCTCGCTCTCCCGCACCTTCGTGAGGCCTTTGCGGAGCCCCTCGATGTCTCGCTTGCGCGCGGCCGGCGGCGCGGTCTCCCGCGCTGGCCGGGCGGCCGGCTTGACGGCCGGCGCCTCGATCGCGGGCGCGATGGGCGCCTCCGCGACCGCGGGCTCGTGCGCCGCCGGCTCGATGGCGTGCGGCGGCGCGACGGGCCCTTCGACAGGGGCGGGCGCCGCCGCGGGCGGCTCCTCCTGCGGCGCGGGCTCCTTCGCCTTCGCTGGAGGAGCTTCCTCCGCCGGAGGCTTCTTCGGGGCACGCGGCTTCTCGGTCGGCTTGTCCGCCGGCTTCTCGGAGGGCTGCTTCGCCTTCTCCTGGAGCTTCTTCGGTTCGGGGGGCGCTGCGATCTCCGGTGGCGGCGCCTTCTTCGTGACGAAGTAGACGATCGCCGCCACCACGACGAGGCCGACGATAATTAGGGCGATTTCCACGTTGGCGTTCTCCGGCGAGGGAGCCGACTATATGGGACGCACCCCATACGTCAACGTGCGGTCGCGCGGGGACGTGATCCGGCCAGCGAAACGCCAGATCGGCGCGGCGTCGGGGCCGGCGCTGCGCGGGCCCCCGTGCGCCTGGCTCACGGGGCCAGCGGCGAGGCGCCCGGCTTGGGCTCCGCCGCACCGAGGTCCTGCTCGATCCGCTCGTCGACGGGATCGGGACCGAAGGCGGCGTGCTCGATCCGGCTCGCCCAGAGCTCGACCTCGCGCTGCTGAACCCTGCTCGCCACGCGGCGCACGTGCCCGGGCGTCGGCTCCGGCGGCCCCTCGAAGGGCGCTCCCTGGCGCCGCGCCCAGCGGACGAGGCGATCGAGGACGGCGCGGCGCCGCGTGACCAGCGCGATGCCCAGCTTGCTCGGCGACGGGAGCGCCTGCTCATGGCTGCTGTGCATCGGCGCGCGGACCACGAGCCTCGCGTCGCTCCGGTACGGCGCCTCGATCGAGAACTCGCCGACGTCGTCGGTCTGCGCGCGGGCGATGACGCCGCTGCCGTCGAACGCGGGCACGACGATCACGAGCTCGGCGCGCGCGATGGGCGTGCCGTCATGCGCGTCGGCGACGGCGCCACGCCAGCCGGTCGAGCCCTCGAGGGGTCCCATGACGCGCACGCCGGCGCGGCCGGGCGGCGCGACGGGGCGCTCGTCGCCCGCGCGCGTTGTTGCAGCGCGCTTCGGCGCCCGCCGCCAGCCGCCGAGCACCCAGCCCGCGATGGCGAGGACGGCGGCGCCGAGCGCGATCTGTCGCCACGCCCCGGGGCCCGCGACGGGCACGTCGATCGCGAGCTCCGCGCCGGGGATCCACCACGGAGAGGCGGGCACGTAGCGGAGCGCGATCGGGACCGTCCCCTCTCGCTCGGCGGTGAACGCGGCGATCACTCGCGCCTTGCCGCCGGTCACGGTGGCCGCCCCGACGGGCTCGCCCGCGCGCAGCGCCTCGACCACGCCGCCCTCGACCGGGCCACGGGACGAGCGCACCTCGACGTCGATCGGCACGCCATCCTCCGCGCGCGCCGGCTCGACAGGATGCGACAGATCGAGCGTGACCTGCGCGTACCGGACGACGCCCTGGCTGACGCTCGCCTTCGCGAGCGTGGCGGTTCCATCGAAGCGCGCGCGCAGCACGCCCTGGCCAGCGCCGTCGAGGCGCTCGGTCGGGAGCTCGAAGCGCGCGCGGCCGTCGCCGCCGGTCGGAGCCTCCGCGAGCCGCGCGCCGCGCTCGTCCTCGAGCACGATCGGGAGCCGTTCGCGCTCGAACGGCGCGCCGACCCCGGAGCCGCGCGCGCCGCTGCGATCGAGCCGGAGCGCCACGGTGACGTTCACCGTCGGGCGATCCAGATCGACCGCGTCGACCGGCGGATCGAACCGGAGGATCACCGGCGCGAGCGGGGCCGCGTGCGCCTCGATCGGGATCTTCGCCTCGGCCGCGTCGTAGAGCTTTCCCCCTGCGAACCGGATGCGCAGCGTCGCGTCCGCGAGCGGCGCGCGCCCGCGGAGGCAGAAGCCGCCGCGCTCGTCTGTCGCGATCACGTAGCCGCCTTGCGAGGGGCGGGGCTCGCGGGCGCGCGCCGCGTCGTCGGCCGCGCACGCATCCACCGCCGGCAGGACCGCAGGGGCACCGGCGCTCGTGAGGGCATCGATGGAGAGCGGCGCCTCCGCGATCGCGCTCCGCGCGTCGTCGACGACGCTTCCGCGCACGACGAACCCATCGGGCTCGGTCCACGCGACCGCCTCGATCTGCGCGCTTCCTCGCACATGGATGCGGAGCGGCGCACCTTGCGTCTGCGCGTGCGCCGCGGGCGCCGCCGCGAGCGCCGTGGCCGCGAGGAGCGCCCACGGCAGGCATCGTCTCAGTCCGCGCATCTTCCGAAGGCCTCCGGCGAGCTCCTCGTCATGGTCGCGCATTATCCGTCACGCGGACACGGCACGGGCAAGGGGAAGCCGATCCGCGGCAGCGCCGCTTGCTCGGTCGCCCGGCGCCTGCGGCGCGAGCAAGCGAGCAAGCGGCGAGTGCGGACGTAAGCGGACGTGAGCGGACGTGCACGGGAGCTCGCGGCAGCGCGTCGGCTCGATGGCGGTAGCGGGTGGGTAGATAAGCGGATGGTGAAGCCGTGTTCGCCGTGAGCCCAACATGTTTCATGCGTTGAAGCGCCGCGGGCAGGCCGCGTCAAACCGTCCAGTCTGGTCGCAGCGAGGAGCGAGCGAATGCAAGGCAAAAGTGCGAGCGTGTGCGCACCAAATTTCGGGTGTAGACCTGCTGATCCGATCGCCACCGCGGCGATGCGCTCGTGTATCGTCGGACGTGGAATGCGTCGGCCCTTTTCAGTGCTCGTGTTGCTGGTTGTGACGCTTGTACTCTCGCTGATACCCACGAGTCTCTACGCGGATCAGCGCACGAGCTACCTCGCCGACCAGCTCAGGACCAACGAGGACTATCGCGTCCGCACGCAGGCGGCGCTCGCGCTCGGCGCGTCGGGAGACGACGCCGCCACGAGGCCGCTCTGCGATGCGCTTACGGACAGCAACGCGTCCGTCAAGGTCGCGGCGGCCGCGGCGCTCGGCAAGCTCGGCAAGCCCGCGGGGCTCGCGTGCCTGGAGCGCGCTGAGGGCCGCGAGCAGACGCCGGCCGTCAAGTCGCAGATGCAGAAGTCGATCGCGGCGCTGTCCGCCGGCGGCGGGGGCGGGGGCGCCTCGGTGGCGCCGCCGCCTCCGGGCGCGGACACGAAGTACTACGTGGCCATCGAGATCACGAACAAGAGCGGCCGCCCCGAGTCCGAGATCGAGCCGCTCGTGCGCGCCGCGATACAGTCGAAGATCCTCGCGAAGGCCGGCTACGCGGTCGCCCCCAAGGGCGAGACGGTGGCGCAAGGCAAGAAGATTCTGAACGGCAAGAAGCTGAAGGGCTTCTATCTCCTCGCCACGGTCGAGCCCGCCGTGTACCAGGGCGGCAACCTCACCCAGGTGGTCCGCGTCAGCATGTGGACCTATCCGTCCAAGTCGCTCCAGGGTGAGTTCGCGCCGAAGCTCACGCAGAGCGGCACCCCGAAGAAAGACGTCCAGAGCGAGAACATCCTGATGAAGATGTGCGTCGAGAACGCGGTCGAGACCTTCCACAAGGTCGTCGCCTCGCTGTGACGCACCTTCGCTGCTCGATATTGGCTTTTCCTGTGCCTCACGACCCTTGTCATCTCCAGCCAGCTTCGAGGATCCCATGAGCGACGCTTCCAGCACGGCCCCGCAGACCTCCGCGCCGGAGGTCAGAGCGCGCTACCAGCGGAGCGCGCGGAACTACCTGATCGACCAGAACTTCCAGCTGAAATACACGGGGTTCCTCGTGGGGATCAGCCTTGCGCTCTCGGTGGCGCTCGGGATCCTCCTCTGGAACGCGAGCTCGAAGATCATCGAGCAGAGCCGCAGCGCCGTGCAGCAGGGACAAGAGACCGTCCGTCAGGGTCAGGAGACCGTGAAGCGCGGCCAGGAGGTGCTCGTCCAGAGCCGTCGGGTCAGCGAGGTCGTCGCGATGAACATCGCGAAGGAGTACAAGGACGACCCCGAGCTCGCGAAGACGTTTGGCGAGGCGGCGCAGCGCGACGAGAGCAAGCTCAAGGACGAGCAGTCGCGGCTCGAGCGCGACGCGGCCACGCTGCAGCAGCGGGCAGAGGCGCTCGAGCGGCAGGCCGCCGACGTCGCCAACAACCAGCAGATGCTGCTCCGCCTCATCGTCGCGCTGCTGTCGTTGCTCGTCCTCGGCGTCGGCATCGCGGGCATCGTCTTCACGCACAAGATCGCCGGGCCGATCTTCAAGATGAAGCGGCTGCTCCGTCAGGTCGGCGAGGGCAAGCTGGTCGTGCGCGAGAAGCTCCGGAAGGGCGACGAGCTCCAGCACTTCTTCGAGGCGTTCGAGAAGATGGTCGAGGACCTGAGGGCGCGCCAGCAGGGCAAGATCGCCAAGATGGATGCGATCCTCGAGAAGCTCGAGGCGGGGGCGCGCGCCGAGAAGGGGACGATGGAGATCGATCCCGAGGGCCTCTCCCAGCTGAAGCGACTCCGCAGCGAGATGCAGGAGCAGCTCGACGCGTGATCGATTCCGCGCGCGGTCGATCGACGCACGCGCCGTCCAAATCCAGCCCGAAATCAAGCCAAAAATAGGAGGATATCAGGCCGCGCTAAAATGCGGCCTTGATGATCTCGACGGTCGCTTCTCCGCTCGGGAGGAACGTCACGGACGCGGCATCGAAGCGCATCCGCTCCACGCCGCGCACGCGCGAGAACGTGGCACGCCAGAGCCGCTCGCCCGCTCGCCGCACGCGGCCGCGCTTGCTCGCGTCGATGCTGTCAAGGGCGCGGACGTACGAGCCGGCGCCGCGCGTCCGCACCTCGATGATCATGATGACGGGGCCGTCGCGCGCGACCACGTCGATCTCCAGCCGCCCGACCCGCACGTTGCGCGCGACGATCTCCACGCCCTGCGCGGCGAGGTGAGCGACCACCGCGTCCTCCGCGCGCGCACCGAGCGCTCGCCGCGCGTCGGCCGTCGGAGCGCCAGCGGGCCCGATCGCCGGCCGGCTCGTCGCCGGAGACGCCGATGCGCTGTGCGTCGCGGCGCGCCGGGGCGGCCGGCCGTCGTGTGAGCCCGAATCGTCGCTGGGAGGGAGGGAGAGGGAGGTGCCGGCCAGATCGGCCGTCGGCGGGCGAGGGCTTCGCGAACCGCGACGGCCGGTCACCCGACGCCTAGAAGCCTTCGCACTGGTCCGAGTTGGCGCGGCCCTGCACGTCGCCGCAGGCCCCCTCGTTCTCGAACTGCGTGTTCTGCTTGATGCAGTACTTGCCGGTGATGTTCGGGTCCCCGAGGCCGACGTTCGGCCGGATCTCCGAGCAGGTGAAGCCCTGCGGGCACTCGCAGAAGTTGAAGTTCGGGTCGTCCGGCTCGCCATCCGCCACGCCGCACCGGCACGAGCAGTACACCGCCTGCTGCGCGTTCCGGTTCGAGTTGGAGGCGCACTGGCCGCACACGGGCGACGCGACCTGGTCGTCGGTCCCCGGCACGCAGCAGGCCTTGCCCTCGTTCTCTGCCGCCGACTTGGTCGGGTCCTGGCAGCCGGTGAAGCCGTCACGGCAGAGGTAGAGCTTGCAGACGCCCTCCTCGCACTTCCAGCCGCTCCCGGGGCAGTCGGCGTCGGCGCCGCAGCGACAGAAGGCGCCCGCGGCGTCGCACATGCCGCTGAGGCACTGGCTGTTGCCGCCGTCCGGCCTCGTCGGATCGCAGTCGGGCGCGTACGTCCCCGACTGGGCGCAGTCACTGCATCCGGCCTGCCCGGGTGCACACGTCGCAGGCGCCTCCTGGCCGAGCGGGCAGCTCACGCGCCCCTGGAAGTGGTTCACCAGGCAGATCCGCGTCTGGCACTGGAAGGACCGCGATTCGATGTTCTCTTCCGTCACCTTGAAGCCAGCGAACTGCGAATCGTACTCGTCTTCAGGCAGACACGGGTCGCCGACGCCGCCGCTCTCGCACGCGGAGGGCAGGCTCGCCATTGCGACGACGCTGAGCAGGCCGAGCAGGCCGGACAGAATGGAACGGGTCATCAGAACGTGCTCCTTCGGCGGCGGTGCGCGCCACCGCATTCGGCAGCGGCGCGCGGACGGGAGGCAAGAAAACGCTCAAGTCGAGGTGCTCAAAGGCACAACGTCAGCGGTTGGACCCTAGACGAAGCGCGCCTTGAGCGTCAACAGCCGGATGGGGCGCGCCCGTCCACGTCGCCGAGGTGGCGGGCGCCGCCGGTGCGATGCGTTCGACCCTGCGCGCGCTGGTCCCTTGGCGGCAGACGGTAAGGCTGCCGCCTGGGCGGCGGCGATGCGGCGGCGGCGCGACGAACGCGTTTAAGGAAGCGACAGCGCCTCCGTTCGATAATTCCACCCTCGACTCCTACGCAGTGCGCAACCCCAAGGTCGACCCCGCGCCCGGTGTCTCAGGACGGGAATGCAAGAGGGGGCCCCTCGCCCGGCATCGCTTGACAAGCTGCGCGCCACAATCCTACCATCCCCGGCCACACGCAAGTATCCGTTGATTCTCATTGAACTTTTTGGTTCCTGACCGAGCTGCCTCGGGGGTCTACGGCGCGCGTTCTCCGTGTGTGGAGCCGCGAACGGGGCGAAGGGGCCACGATCTTTACGTCGCCGAAAGCGAGGAACGACGATGCGGAACCGGGTGGCGAGTATCTGCCTTGTAGCTTCTGCCCTGTTGCTATCCCCCGCCGTGGGGCATGCGCAGCCCGGCAAAGGTAAGCCCGTCGCGGCTGAAAAGGCGGACGCCAAGGGCGAGAAGAAGCCCAGCAAAGAGGTCAGCGCCGACGAGGATGCGGGCCCCGTGACCGCGGGCCAGATGACGGAGGAGGCGGCGCAGGGCAAGCGGCTCTTCGACAGCGAGCGGTGGAGCGACGCCGCGCGGCAGCTGAAGCGCGTCGTCGACGGCGACACCGGCGATGACGATGGCAACAAGCAGATCGCCCAGTACCACCTCGCGATCGCGCTCTACCGCCTGCAGTTCTACCAGGCGAGCTATGCGATCTTCTCGCAGATCGCCGACAAGCCGAACCACCTCAAGTTCAACGAGACGCTGCTCTGGCTGTCCAAGCTCGCGACGCAGCTCCCGGAGCCGGCGGACATCATCGAGCGCGTCGGCAAGTACAAGACCGAGCAGATCGCGCGGTTCAACAACCCCCAGCAGCGCGACCTCTACTGGCAGCTCAACTACCTGCTCGGCCGCTACAAGTACCGGAACCGGAACTACGAGGAGGCCATCAGCCTCTTCGCCAAGGTCGACCCGAACAGCAAGTACTACGTCCAGGCGCAGTTCTTCAGCGGCATCTCGTACGTGCAGCTGCGCAAATCGGTGCCGGCGGTCAAGTCGTTCCAGCGCATCGTTCAGGCGATCGACGAGGGCGTCGAGGGCCTCGAGGACGAGGCGCGCATGCGCGACCTCGCGTTCCTCTCGATGGCGCGCACCTACTACTCGGCGTCCGTTCGCCTCGACGACAACAACGTTCCGACGATCGACGCCGCGAAGCTCTCGGCCGCCGTCAAGTACTGGAACCGCGTCGATGTCGCGAGCGAGTACTGGCTGGACAGCCTCTTCGAGCAGTCCTGGGCGTACTTCATGGCCGGGCTGTACCCGCAGGCGCTCGGCAACATCCACACGATCGAGTCGCCCTACTTCCCGAACTCGTTCTATCCCGAGGCCGACATCCTGAAGGCCGTCGTCTCGTTCACGATCTGCCAGTACGGCGACGCGACCACGATCGTCGCGAAGATGAAGAAGAAGTACGAGCCGATCAAGAAGGACCTCGAGTCGATCCTGTCGCGATACCAGGGGGAGGGGAACGAGGAGCGCTTCTTCCAGTTCTTGAAGGACGTGGGCGCCGGCAAGGGCGACATCCCGCCGAGGGTCCGGCCGATCGTCGAGAACGCGCTCTCCGACCGCCAGCTCCGCCGCAACATGGAGTACGTGCGCATCCTCGATGAGGAGGCGGATCGGTTCAAGAAGGCGCCCGCCAACTTCCGCAACTCCCCGGTCGGCAGCGATGTGACCGACGCGCTCGAGTTCGCGAGGAGCCTCGCGATCCGGAACGCCGGCACGCTCGGCCGGGAGCGCTACCAGCGCAACCTTGACGAGCTCAACGAGCACCTCCGCGACTCGTCGAAGATCCTCATCGACATCACCGCGGCCGAAAGGAACAAGCTGGATCAGCAGGTCGTCAGCGGCCAGCTGTCGAAGGAGGACGCGCTCACGTACGGCGTTGTCAAGCCCGACGACGAGCACGTGCTCTGGCCGTTCGACGGCGAGTACTGGCGCGACGAGCTCGGCTTCTACCGGCAGGTCGTGACGTCGAAGTGCAGCAAGTGAGCGATTTCATCATGGTTGGCCCCGCGGCCGGCGGTCGCGGGGCAGGCAGCGCTTCCTCACGGGGGTCCGTGGCGGAGGGACGGAGATGGAGATGAAGCAGTCGAAGTTCGGTGTACTGCATGCGCTCCGCGCGGCGGCGGGTACGTTGGCCGTGGCGGCGTGCGCGGTCACAACGAGCCCCGCGTCGGCGGCCGACGCGTGCATCACGCAGCCGGCGAAGGATGCGATCGCCGCCTGTCCGGGCGGGAAGCTCCAGGTGTCGGCGGGCAAGAAGCCGCAGGTCAGCTTCAAGTCAGCCCCGCAGGGGATCCAGCTGAAGAAGCGCGACGACTTGACGAAGCCGACCAATCCAACGGCTTCACAGGCCTCGGCGCAGCGCGACGAGCGGCGCAATCGCCTCGCCCCGAAGGTGAGGAGCCTGCTGGTGACGGAGATCCAGGGCCTCGAGGGCCTGTACTCCTCGACGCCGAAGAACGCGCCGGACCGGCCGAAGCTGATGCGGCGCCTCGCCGAGGGCTACGTCGAGCTCGAGTCGGCGGCCTTCCGCGACAAGACCGAGGGGCAGATCAAGGCGGACGAGGCCAAGCGGAAGAACCCGAAGGCGGTCGCCGGGCTCAAGGCCGAGATCGCCAAGGCCGACAAGATCCTCAGCCTCGCGCGAAAGCAGGCGATCAAGTACTACACGGACCTGAAGACGCAGTATCCGAAGTACTGCCAGAGCACCAACGCGGCCGACCCCGCGAAGAGCACGGGTTGCACGGACGAGGTCCTCTACTACCTCGCCTATGAGTACGAGCAGGCCCAGCAGCTCGAGGACGCTCGCAAGGTCTACTTCGAGCTCATCAAGAACTGGCCGAACTCGAAGTACATCCCGAACGCGTACCTCGCCTTCGGTGAGCTCTTCTTCAACGAGGCGCAGGGCGACCCGTCCAAGTGGGACCTGGCCGAGCAGTCGTACGTCAAGGTCACCCAGTACCCGCCGCCCGAGAACAAGGTCTGGGGCTACGCCCACTACAAGCTCGGGTACGTCTACTGGAACAAGGGCGACTTCGCCCGCGCCATCAGCGAGTTCAAGAAGACGATCGAGTACGGGCAGCAGTTCCAGCAGATGCCGAACGCGGCACAGCTCGCGGTCTCGGCGCGGCGCGACATCATCCCCGTCTACGCGCTCGCGGGCGACCCGCGCAAGTCGCACGACTTCCTTCGTCCGCTCAGCGGCGACACGAGCGGCAGCTCCGAGAAGACGTTCAAGATGATGGACGACCTCGGGCAGAACTACCTCGACACCGGTCATTACAAGGAGGGCATCGAGCTCTACACCGACCTGATGACCCGCGATCGGGGCCCGAGGTACTGCGTCTACCAGGGGCACATCGCGGAGGCGACGCTCGCCATGAAGTCTGGCAACAAGGACCAGATCATGGGCGAGCTCGGGCGCCAGCTCGATGTCCACAATAAGTTCCAGGGCGAGGGGCACCCGGCGGACGCCAAGCTGAAGTGCTCGAACATCACGGCCGGTCTGCTGACCGAGACGGCGATGGCCTGGCACCTCGAGGCGGTGGGCTCGGGCGGCGTGCGCGGCACCGGCGACAGGAAGACGATGCAGCTGGCCGCGCAGCTCTACGACAAGGTCGTCAACAACTTCAAGCAGGAGCAGTTCGCCAAGTTCGAGTTCCCTCGCATCCTGAAGGAGGACTGGCCGAACATCTTCAAGATCAAGTACGCGATGGCCGACCTTCTGTACTTCCAGAAGGACTGGGCCAAGTGCGGTCCCGCGTTCGACTCGGTCGTGGCCGAGGACCCGAACGGCCCGCAGGCGGCTGAGGCCGCGTACGCCTCGGTGCTCTGCTACCAGAACATCTACACCGAGACCCACAAGGACGGCTCCGACAAGAAGGGGTCCGGCAATCTCCCCGACGGTGGGACGGGCAAGAAGGGCGACAAGAAGGCGGAGAAGGCGAAGTTCCAGCCCAAGGACTTCAGTGACAGCCAGAAGGGCATGATCACCGCCTTCAACCGGTACGTCTGCTACATCAAGCCCGCCGCGAACGACAAGGAGGCCCAGGAGCAGTACGTCGAGGTGAAGTACGCGCGCGGCCGCACGTACTTCGAGGCGCAGCACTGGGAGGAGGCCGCGCTCGCGTTCCGCGACGTGGCGCTGAACCACGCCGACAAGGAAGTCGGCATCTACGCGTCTCAGCTCTACCTCGAGTCGCTCAACGTGCTCGGCGCGAACATGGATCCGCCGCGTCCGTCTTGTTACGACGACATGGCCGCGGACGTGCCCAAGTTCGTCGATCTCTACTGCAAGGGCGGCAAGGAGAAGGAGAACGCCGAGCAGTGCGGCATCCTGATCCGCATCCAGCGCGACATCGAGCGCCTGCGCGCCCAGAAGCTCGTCGAGGCTGCGGACGCGGCCGGCGGCGTCGAGGCCCTCAAGAACTACGAGAAGGCCGCCGTCGCCTACATGGACATGTGGAAGAAGTACGGCGAGGCCGCCTGCGAGGCGAAGCAGGCCGCGTGCGAGAAGAGCGAGGAGATCCTCTACAACGCCGCGAAGGCGTTCCAGGCCGCTCGCCTCATCGCCAAGTCGATCTCGGCCCGCAAGATCCTGCTCGATCCGCGGTACAACCTTCACAACACCGAGCTGGCGAAGACGTCGATCTACGAGATCGGCGGCAACTACCAGGCGATCGCGGTCTACGACGAGGCGGCGAACTGGTACGAGCGCTACGCCCGCGAGAACCCGAAGGGGGACAAGGCCGCGGAGGCGCTCCAGGACGCGGTCGTGCTGCGGCTCGGCCTCGGTCAGGAGGACCAGGCGATCAAGGACGCCGACCTCTTCAACAAGAACTACGGCAAGGCGAAGCCGGCGCAGACGGCGCAGATCGCGTTCGCGATCGGCGCACACTACATCGATCGCGAGGACTGGGATCAGGCGCGCCGGCGGCTGTCGACGGCGATGCCGCAGATCGATCGCAACGCGACGTTCGACGTCCAGGTGCAGGCGCACGCGATGTACGCGCGCGTCCTCCTGCAGACGAAGAGCGTGACCCCGGCGAACGGCGAGTACAACAAGGTCCGCGGTTACTGGAAGGACCCTGCGGCCGCGCTCAAGAAGCTCGACGCGATCGGCGGCGAGGAGCCGGAGAAGCTGCGCCGGCTCGGCAAGGTGCTGACCGCGGTGGGTGAGGCGTACTTCCACTTCGCCGAGCAGAAGCGGAAGGACGTCGATAAGATCAAGTTCCCCGAGTACAAGGGCTCCGGGAACCGCGAGGACGTCCTCAAGCACATCAACACCAAGGTCGCCGACTGGGTGAAGAAGAAGCGCCCGGCGATCGAGGCGGCCGACGTCGAGTACCAGAAGATCCTCAAGCTGGAGCCGACGCCTCCGCCGAAGTGGGTCATCGCAGCCGGCGCGCGCGTCGGTCAGATGTGGGGCAAGTTCGTCGCCGAGTTCCGGGCCGCGCCCATCCCGAAGGAATGGAAGGGGCACGGCATCGTCCCGGGCACCGACGTCTCGTACGACGAGATCCGGGGTGAGTACTACTCACGCCTCGACGAGGCGAGCGAGCCGCAGAAGCAGATGGCGAAGGGCGCGTTCAAGACCTGCCTCGACCTGTCCGTGAAGTACCAGTACTTCGATGACTACTCGCGTACCTGCGAGGTGTGGCTGTCGAAGAACTACGGCGCCGAGTACCACCTCATCGACGAATTCCGCGGCTCGCCGTCGCGGGTCAACTCCGGCATGAGCGAACGCCCTGCGCCGCTGAACCTCGACGGGACCCCCTTCCGAGAAGCGCTGACCGCAACCGACAAGCCGGCTGCGAGCAAGGACAAGGAAGAGGGCGAGGACAAGAAGGCGGGCGAGGACAAGAAGGCGGGCGAGGACAAGAAGGCGGCGCCGGCGGCGGCTGGTGCGTCCAAGGAAGGCTCGGCGCTCGATCGGGCCACGACCCGACCCAGGAAGTGATGGAGCGAAACATGAGAAGCATCACCTCATTGGCAGCGGTTGCGGTGCTCCTTCTGGCCGCGACGGGTTGTGGCGGCGGGAGCACCGGCGGTACGGCTCACGGGGCGAAGGACCCGACGACGGGCAAGACGATCACGGACAGCAAGGGTCAGGCCGTGTCGGTCGAGGCGGCCAACAAGTTCAAGACCGCCATGGACACCATGGTCCAGCACGACAAGGCTGGGGACTGGTCCGAGGCGACTTGCAGCTCGACGGCCCAGCTGTTCCTGGACGCGGCGGACGAGCAAGGGAGCACGACGTTCGCCGAGGCCATCTACAACGCGGGGCTCGCGTACCAGCGTTGCAAGAAGGACTCGGAGGCGAAGAAGCACTTCACGGAGGCGCTTCAGAAGAACCCGAAGTTCCACCCCGCGCGGGTCCAGGTGGCGCTCTACAACCTGGCGGAGTCGGGCGAGAGGAACATCGACGCGGCGATCAGCGAGATGCGCCAGGCCGCCGTCGTCGATGCTCAGTACAAGAACGTCGAGGCGCTCGTGCACCTCGCGCTCCTGTACATGAAGCGCGGCAACCAGGTCGCTGACAACGATGGCCCCAACGACTTCCAGCGCGCGAAGCGGTACATCCAGAGCGCGCTGGCCGTCGACGACGCCTTCATGCCCGCGTTCAACCAGCTCGCTATCTACTACCTGGAGACGGCGAAGCAGAAGGCGGGCAGGAGGACGGGCAAGGCGGTCGCGACCAACGTCAGCAAGCAGAAGAAGGTCGACACCCAGGCGCTGGAGCTCGCGGCGCTGGTCTGCTCCCAGGCCATCCGCAAGAACCCCAACTACGCGCCGATCCACAACACCGCGGGGATGATCCAGGTCGAGCTGGCGAACCTGAACGGCGCTGTGCAGGAGTTCAACCTCGCGAGGAGGCTCGACCCGACCTTCTACGAGGCGCAGATGAACTACGCAGCGGTGAACCTCCAGTTCCGCGGGTTCCAGCAGGCGGACGAGGCGTACCGCGCGGCCCTGAAGATGCGTCCGAACGACTACGACGCTCATCTGGGCCTCGCGCTCGCCCTGCGCGGTCAGATCGACGACGCGAACTTCGACAGCATGGTGGCGGCCGCCAGCGCGGAGCTCGACGCCGCCAAGAAGGTCGCCCCCGAGCGCGCCGAGACCTACTACAACGAGGCGATCCTGACCCAGGAGTATAAGGCGAAGTCGGGCGGCAAGGGGGCCGAGGGCGCCCTCATGTCGGCGAAGGGGCTGTTCGGTCAGTTCATCCAGAAGGCGGGCGCCAGCACCGAGTTCGCCGATGCGGTGAAGCGGTCGAAGGAGCGTATGAGCGAGATCGACCAGATCATCGCCTTCAACAAGCAGACCGAAGCCGAGCGGAAGGCGGCCGAGGCCGACATGAAGACGAAGGAAGCCGAGCAGGAGGCAGCTGCCGGGAGCGAGGGCGAAGGGGGTGAAGGGGGCGAAGCGACGACCCCGGCCCCGGCCCCGGCTCCTACCCAGTAGCGGAGCCTCGTCCTGGGGACCGTCGATGGCGGGGTGCAGGTCCGTGTAACACGGGCTCAGCCGGTAGGCAGGCGAGTGAGGGGTACGAAGGTACGCCGCAGCGAGCCGAACGACGCGGATGAGCCCGTCGCGCACGAAGATGTGCTCCGCCACAGCGGACGTCTCGATCGGTCCGGGTCGCAAGGAGGGTGAGCGAGGGATACGGTAGTATTCCGAGCGAGCTCGACGGGCGGGTCGGACCGCGTGGCGGTGCGACAGACAACGGCACCTTGAGCCCTCTTCTCTCGCTGCACGAAGTTGCATCAAGGAGAAGGGGGCTCGTTCTTTTCGTCTTCGTCGCAGCGTTCTGGGAACCTTGGGTGGAATCGGTTGTCGAGGCGTGTGTGGGTCATGTTCTCCGACGCCTCGATGACATGCGAAGCTGGTTGACCGGCCGCCGCGGAAGGCGGTACAATGGCACTGTAACCGAGTCGAAACATTGTGAGGAGGCTGGAATGAGAGGGTTGACCCGATTGGGTGCGGGAGTCGTGGCTGCCGTTCTTACGAGCGTGGTCGCCTCATCGGCGTTCGCGCAGGACGCAGCTCCAGGCGGTGGGAAGAAGGAAGCGGGCTACGGGTACGAGTTCTCCGATGATCCGCTGAACGCCGGCGGGTTCGGCCCCAACGACGCCACCATCCGCGTGCGGCCCGGCCCTGTCCGGACGACGCTGATCAGGCCCCGCACCTCGTTCGTTCCGGAGATGCTCAAGTCGGTCGAGAACCTCTGATGTGACGGGCAGGTTTGGCACCTGCCCTATCGATTTACCCCCCGGTGCTGGGGGCGTGCGCCGCGCGGCGCATAGGGAAGGCTGGCGGAGATGGAAGGCAAGCAAAGGGTCGCTCTCACATTTGCGCTCTACCAAAACGAGGCGCTCGTCCGCCGGGAGACGATCACCCAGGATATCGTCAAGGTAGGCAAGGACGCGAAGAGCCATCTGCGTGTCGATGACGAGCTTGCCTCGCGCATGCACGCGGTCATCGAGGTCGCCTCCCCGCAGGACATCACGCTCATCGATCTCGGCAACGAGCCGGGCACGATGGTGAACGGGGCGCGCGTCAACAAGTGCAAGATCAGCCCAGGCGATCAGCTCCAGATCGGCGGCACGAAGATCATGCTGGAGCGCGCGGAGCCGGTGGCGGTGGCCGCGGCAGCGGGCCCCGCGAAGCCGGTCCCCGCCAACCCGTTTGCGGCGGCGCCTGGTGGGAACCCGTTTGGCGCTGCGGCGCCCGGGAATCCGTTCGCGGCCGCTCCGCCTGGGAACCCGTTCGCGGCGGCCGCCGCGGGCGGGGGGGACCCGTTCTCCTACAACAACCCGTTCGCGCAGTCGGCGCCGGCCGTCGACGAGGTTCCCCCGGACGCGCCGGAGGGCTCCTACACGTACACGCTCGTGAAGAACGGGCCGGACGTGCCGAGCGAGGAAGTTGAGGTCCCGGCGGCCTCCGTCGAGGTCATGATTCTGTGGGATGCCGCGGTGCTCCACGTCGAGCACCTCACGCCGCCGCGCTCCTTCTACGTGGGTGAGGAGGCGGGGAAGAACTTCAAGTGCGACTACTTCATCCCCTCGGAGAAGCTCGGCACGACGCGGGCACCCATCCTCCTCGCGGATCGCTCCGGCTCGGTCTCCGTGGTGCTCCTGCCCCGCGCGACAGGGACGATCGAGATCCCGGGTCGACCGAAGATGACGGTGCAGCAGGCCATCGACCAGGGCCTCACGCAGCCGTGTTCGGAGCTCTCGGGCGCCTACCAGATGGCGCTGCCGTCCGGTGGGAAGGCGAAGGTCGAGCTCGACGGCATCGTCTTCCAGGTGTCCGCCGTGAACGCGGGCAAGGTCGTGGCTGGCCACCTTCAGCTGGACACGCAGAGCCTTCTGTACACGGGCCTCTCGATGGCGGTGCACCTCGGGCTGCTCGCGGCGATGGCCTTCTTCATGCCGCCCCTCGGCGATACGGGCGAAGACGGGATCTCCGCTGACCAGCAGTTCCTCATCCAGCAATACCTCGCGGCGGCAGCCGAGAAGGAGATGGAGGAGAAGGAGACCGAGCAGGTCGCTGACACCGCGGCGGACAACAAGGAGGGTGGCACCGGCACACGCGCCAAGGGTGAAGAGGGTTCGATGGGTAACCCGAACACCAAGGCCACCGGCAACCGCTACGGCGTCCAGGGGCCCGCCGACAACCCGGATCCGCACATCGCCCGCCAGGCCGCGCTCCGCGACGCCGCGGAGTTCGGCATGATCGGGCTGCTGAACGCCGGCGCAGGCGGCGATCCGAACGCGCCGACCGCGCCGTGGGGACGCGACGATTCGCTCGGGAACGATCCGCTGAGCGCCCGCGGCAACATGTGGGGCGATCAGATCGGCGACTCGTTCGGCGCTGGCGGCCTCGGCCTCTCCGGCATCGGCGAGGGTGGTGGCGGGCGCGGCGAGGGCATCGGCCTCGGCTCGATCGGCACCATCGGGCACGGCGCCGGCACCGGCACCGGCCAGGGCTTCGGCTCCGGTCATGGCCGCCTGGGTGGGTCGCATCGCACCAAGCCGCCGCAGGTGCGTATGGGTGCGACCAGCGTGAGCGGCCGTCTGCCCCCCGAGGTCATCCAGCGTATCGTCCGCCAGAACTTCGGTCGATTCCGGCTCTGCTACGAGAACGGGCTCAGGAACAACCCGAATCTGCAGGGCCGTGTCGCGGTGCGCTTCGTCATCGGGCGCGACGGCGCGGTCTCCAACGTGGGTAACGGCGGATCGGATCTGCCCGATAACGGCGTAGTTTCCTGTGTCGTTCGGGCGTTCTACGGCCTGTCGTTCCCGCAGCCTGAGGGCGGTATCGTCACCGTCGTCTACCCGATCATGCTCAGCCCCGGCGGCTGAGCTCGCCTCGCCGTTCGGTTCGAGCGAACGCCCCGCACGCCAAGTGCGGGGCGTTTTCCATTTCAGCGCGGGACGCGGCTGGCGCTGGGCGCGGCCAGGGGTCTGCGGCGGGGGGCCAGCTCGGCGCCCGCCGCGCGGGGGAGGGTGGGGGGGGCCCGCGTGGAGGCGCTGCAGCGAGGCGCATGCGCGGGGTCTGAAGCCCTGGACTTCCGCGGTTGCCTCCGCCTATTCTCGCGTCGCCGCGCGAGGTTCAACGCGCGCCACCTCGGGACGCTTGTGACGGTGCCACACGGAGCGGGGCAGCCCGTGTCCGAGATTGCTAACGGAGCGGCGCAGCCGTCTCCGGGATGCTGAAGGAGCGGCGCAGCCGGCTCCGAGACGCTGAAGGAGCGGTGCAGCCGACTCCGGGACGTTTTGAAGAGGGGCGACGCGACGCCCAGGTCACTCAGAGGCCGGCGATGCCGGGGCCATTCGAAAGGTGAGCGAGATGAAGCTTGGGGCATTCTTGATGGTTGGCCTGGTCGCGGCGAGCGCGACGGGCCTGGGCTGCAGCCGGCACCGGCAGGAGGCCGCCAACCTGTCGAATCAGGCTGACAAAGAGGTCGCCGTCAATCCTGACGGTGCGGCCAACAAGTACGAGCAGGCGACCAAGCTCGACCCGACGAGCCACCGCATCTTCTTCAAGCTCGCGATGGCGCAAAAGAAGTCGGAGGCGTGGGACAAGGTCGCATCGACGCTGGCTCGCGCCACGCAGATCGCTCCGAAGTTCGCCAACTACTGGTTCGAACGGGGGTGGGCGCTCGAGCAGCAAGCGAAGAAGAAGACGATCTCCTACGAAGAGGCCAAAGAGCCGTATCAGAAGTGTATCGAGAACGACCCCAACTTCGCGGACTGCTACTCCCAGCTCGGCAACATCTTCCTCTGGACGGACGACGAGCAGAAGGCGCTCGAGAACCTCACCAAGGCGATCGAGCACAACCCGAACGAGATCCGCTACTACGCGGTGCTCGCCGACCTGTACACCCGTCTCGGGTACACGAAGGAGGCCGAGCAGGTGCTCAAGGAGGCGAAGTCGTTCGCGAAGCCGGGGGACAAGTACCTCTTCGGCGTCCACAGCCTGCTCGCGTCGGTCTACCAGGAGCGGGGGTCCACGGCGGAGATGGTGTCCGAGCTCGAGGCCGCCAAGGCGGTGGCGCCGGCGGATGGTCCCGAGTCCGTACAGATCCTCTGGAGTCTCGGGAGCACCTACGCGACCCTGGATCCGCCGCGCAAGCAGGAGGCGATCCAGATGCTCAAGGGGTTCACCACGCGCGCCTGCAAGGGCTCGAAGGCGGCGAGCTTCAAGACCGAGTGCGAGACGGCGAACACGCTCGTCGCGCGGCTCGGCGGTCAGTAGCCGTGATGCCGCGCGCGGCACGGGGCACCTAAGCGTTTCAATTCGTTCGAAGGTCGGGGCCGAGGGTCGATAATCAATGGATCTTGCGCAGCGTCTCAATCATCTCGAGTCGGTTCATGACTGGCAAGGGCTCGTCGAGGAGCTCGAGAAGGGGATTGCGGCCGAAGGGGACGCGACCCGGAAGGCGGCATATCACCTGAAGCTCGGGCGGCTGCTCGAGGAGAAGTTCCTTCAGGCCGTCAAGGCGCTGAAGCACTTCCAGGACGCCTACAAGCTGAATCCAGCGCTTCTCGAAGCGCTGGAGTCGGCTCGTTCCATCTACTGGGACCTCGGCAAGACCAACATGGTCCAGAAGCTCCTGGAGCTCGAGCTGAGGAATGCCCCCGAGGGCACCGCGGCCGCCGAGCTCCGCGTGGAGCTCGGCGACGTGCTCTGCGACGCGGGCGACTTCGAGCGCGCGACGGAGATGTACGCGAAAGGGCTCGCCGCGAGCGGCGGGACGAGCGAGGAGGCGCGGGCCTGCCTCTTCGACATGCAGGTCGATCAGTCGTCGTGGTCGGCGCGCATGGCGGAGCTGGTGGACGCGGCCGACGCGGCCGCGAGCACCGACGAGCGCAAGCGGCTGCTGCTCCGCGCGGCGCGCCTCGCGAAGCGCTTCGATCGCGGTCAACTCGAGGACCTGCTCCGGAGGGCGTACGAGACGGCGCCTTCCGACAAGCAGGCCGCGACGATGTTCGAGGGGCTCCTCGTCGAGGCGGAGCGGCCGCAGGCGATCGTGGAGACCCAGCGCCGCATCCTCGACGCGCGCGCCGGCGTGGCGCGCGGCGAGGCGGCGTTCAAGTTTGGCGTCCGCTGGGCCACGCGGCACCAGAACGTCGAGATCGGCTCGAAGCTCCTCGAGGAATCGCTCCGGTTCGACCCCTCGAACGAGGCTGCGTTCGCGTACCTGCGCGAGCTCTGGGGGACGAAGGAGGGCAACTGGGAGCGCGTCGCGTCGCTGGCGGAGAGCGCTGCCAACCAGAACGGCAGCTCCCCGTACATGATCGCGCAGGCGGGCGGCATCGCCTGGCGCCAGCTCGGCAACCTCATCCGGGCCAGGAGCTGGTTCGAGAGGCTCTCGGCGGTCGCCCCGACGCACCCGAGCGTGAGCGCGTTCGAAGCGCAGATCGGCGAGCGCCTCGCGGCCGCGCCAGTCGCGCCGTCCGCGCCTCCGCCGGCTGCTGCCGCGCCTGCGCCTGTTGTCGTCGCGCCCGCGCCTGTCGTCGTCGCGCCGGCCGCGCCTGCGCCCGTCGCCGTCGCGCCTGCGGACGCCACGCCGCTTCCCACGAGCGCGCCTGCGCCCGTCAGCGCGCCGGCCCCGCTCAGCACGCCAGCCCCGGTGAGCGCGCCGGCCCCGGTGAGCGCGCCCGCGAGCGCTCCTGTGGACGCCTCGTCGGTGGATGAGCGCGACGCGAGGTCCTCGGTGGCCGACATCGAGCCGCCGCCGCCTGCGCGGGCTCCTGCCGAGAGCAGGCCTGCCGATTCGGAGGTCGGCCGGCGGCCGACAGCGCCGCCGCCCCCGGCCGCGGAGAGCGCGGGCCGCGTCGAGGAGCTCAAGGCCAAGGCCCAGAAGCAGGAGCAGGCCAAGCGGTACAACGAGTACGTCAAGACGCTGATCGAGATCGCCGAGGCCGTCTCGGATCCCGCCGAGAAGATCGACAACTACGCGAAGGCGGCGGACCTCTACTCGGGCAAGTTCTCGAACGCGGCTGAGGCGGTGAAGTGCTACGAGGCGATCCTCGCGATCGACGGCGAGCACGCGCAGGCGATCGACTTCCTCCGTCAGAGCTACGAGAAGCGGCGCGACTGGGAGAAGCTCATCGGGCTGCTCCGCCGCGAGGCCGCGGCGCTCCCGGAGGGCGGCGATCGCGCCGCGAAGTACCTCGAGATCGCGAAGCTCGCGTCGGAGCGGGTGAAGAAGGTCGACTTCTGCATCGAGCTCTGGGACGAGGTCCTCGCGAACGACCCGGAGAACCCCGAGGCGCTGAACGCGCTGGCTGGGCTCTACGAGAAGAACAAGGACTACCAGGCGTTCGCGAGGGTGCTGCAGAAGCAGGTCGACACGACCTTCGACAGCGCCCAGAAGCTCGCGCTCCTCAGCAAGCTCGCGCAGCTCTACGGCGAGCGCCTCAAGGACGACGAGGCGGCCGTCAAGGCCTGGCAAGAGGTGATCGCGCTGAACCCCCAGGACCGCAAGGCCCAGGAGGCGCTCAAGAAGGCGTACCTCCAGCTGCAGCGCTGGGACGACCTCGAGGTGTTCTACGCCGAGAGCGGCAAGTGGGACGAGTTCATCCGGGTCCTCGAGTCGCAGGAGGCCAAGGAGACCGACGACGCGGCCAAGATCAGCCTGCTGGTGAAGATCGCCGAGCTCTGGATGGTCCAGAAGCAGAAGGCGGATCGCGCGGCGCGCGCTTACGAGAAGGTGCTCTCGATCGACGGCTCGCACCTCGCCGCGGCCGAGGCGCTCATCCCGATCTACACGCAGGCGAACAACCCGAAGGGGCTCGCCGGCGCCATCGAGGTGAAGCTCTCGCACGACCAGGACGACGTCTCCCGGCTCGACCTCTACCGGCAGGTCGCGGCGCTCTACGAGACGCGCCTCAAGGAGCCGCAGCGGGCGTTCGAGCGTTACCTCTCGGCCTTCCAGATCGCCCCGCAGGACGAGCAGTGCATCGATGACGTCGAGCGCGCCGCGCGCTCGACCGAGGGGTGGGACGCCCTGATCCAGGCCTACTCGTCGGCGATCTCGCGCGCCGAGGGCGAAGGGGACATCGCGCTCGGGGTCGATCTCCGGCTCCGGCTCGGGCGGGTGCTGCTCGATGAGGTGAAGCGCATCGACGAGGCGCTCTCGCAGTTCCGCGCCGTGTACGAGGCGGACGGCGAGAACCAGGCCGCGATCGGCGCGCTGGAGCGGCTCTACCGCGAGACGGGCCGGTTCGGCGAGCTGCTCGGCATCTACGAGAAGAAGCTCGGCATCGTCACCGAGCCGGAGGAGCGCAAGCAGATCCTCTATGCGATCGCGGAGCTCTACGAAGGGGAGCTGCGCGACGCGGCGCAGGCGGTCGGGACGTACCGCCAGGTGCTCGACGACGAGCCGACGGACCCGCAGGCGCTCGCGGCGCTCGACAAGCTCTACCGCGAGCAGCAGGACTGGGCGTCGTACGTCGACGTGCTCCGCAAGCGGATCGACTCCCCGCTCGACGAGCAGGCGCTGATCGACCTCAAGTTCCGGCTCGGGAGCACCCTCGAGAAGCACCTGAACGATGCGGCTGGAGCGCTCGAGAACTACAAGGAAATCCTGATCCTCGATCCGGGCAACGACGCGGCGCGCCTCGCGCTCGAGGCGCTGCTCTCGAACGAGTCCCTGCGGGCCGAGGCGGCGGCCATCCTGCAGGAGATCTACGAGGGGCGCGGCGACTGGGAGAAGCTGATCCAGGCGCTCGAGATCCTCGCCGCGGCCGAGGGCGACACGGCGACCCGCGTCGCGCTGCTCCGGAAGGTGGCGCGGACGGCGGCGGAGAGCCTGAGCGACCTGGGCCGCGCGTTCGACGCGCAGTCGCGGGCGCTCAAGGACGACCCGTCGCACGCCGAGACGCGGGCGGAGCTCGAGTCGCTCGCCGCGCAGGCGGGCGCCTGGGACAGGCTCGACGTCATCTTCAGCGAGATCGCCGATTCGCTGAGCGACGCCCGGCTGAGCCGCGAGTACTGGATGCGCCTCGCGAGCATCCACGAGCGGCTCGGCAAGGTCGAGGAGGCGGCGAACGGCTACCTCCGCGTGCTCTCGATCGATCCCGCCGACTCGGAGGCGCTGGAGGCGATGGACGAGCTCTACCGGCGCACCGAGCGCTGGGGTGATCTCATCGGCGTCTACCGGCGCCGCATCGAGCTCGTGCACGAGCCGACCGAGCGCGAGGGCCTCTACGCGCAGATGGCCGAGGTCTACGAGCAGCGGCTCGGGCAGCCGGAGGAGGCGATCGCCGCCTACCGCGAGGTCCTCTCCATCGACAACACGAGCATGGTGGCGCTGGCGGCGCTCGACGGCCTCTTCAGCCGCCAGGGCATGTGGGAAGAGCTCGCGGACAACCTCGAGGCGCAGCTCGGCATCGCGGTCGACGAGGAGTCCCAGATCCGGCTGATGCTCCGGCTCGCCGCGCTGCGGGAGTCGCGGATGCGGCTCGTCGACTCGGCGATCGACATCTACCGGCAGGTGCTCGAGCGCGAGCCGACAAACGTCGAGGCGCTCGGGGCGCTCGAGCGCCTCGGGAAGATCGCTGAGCACGAGGTCGCGATCGCGGAGATCCTCGAGCCGCTGTACCGCCAGTCGGGCGACTACCAGAAGCTCATCGGGGTGCACGAGGTGCAGGTGCGGCGCAGCGACGACGTGACCCGTCGCGTCGAGCTGCTCCACCAGATCGCGGTCCTCTACGAGGACGCGGGCGGCGACCTCAGCTCGGCCTTCGACACCTACGCGCGGGCGCTGAGCCAGGATCCGGCCTCGGAGTCGACGCAGGAGGGGCTCGACCGGCTCGCGCGCGCGACCGGTCGCTTCGCCGACCTGGCGCGCGTGTTCGAGACGCTGGCGGCGCAGCAGACCGACGCGGAGCTCGCGAGCTCGCTCTACACGATGAGCGCGCGGATCTACGAGGGAGACCTCGGCGACATGGACAGCGCTGTCGGGCACTACCGGCGCGTGCTCGAGATCGATCCGCGCAACCTGCACGCGGCCGAGTCGCTCGAGCGGCTGTTCAGGACCTCGGAGCGCTACAACGAGCTGTCGCAGATCCTCCAGCAGAAGGCGGACATCCTCGACGACCTGAGCGAGAAGAAGCTCGCCCTCTTCCAGGCCGCGAGCCTCGAGGAGGAGGTGCTCGAGCGGCACGATCAGGCCATCGCCGTCTACGGCAAGGTGCTCGAGCTCGACGCCGAGGATCTGCGGGCGATCGACGCGCTGACGAAGCTCTACCTCAGCCTCTCACGCTGGCAGGAGCTCCTCTCGGTCTACGCGAAGAAGGCCGATCTCGTCCTCGATTCGAACGAGAAGAAGCGCATCTACTACCAGATCGGCGCGGTGTACGAGCGCGAGCTCGGCAACGTCGCGAGCGCGATCGACACGTACCAGCGCGTGCTCGAGATCGATCCGGACGATCTCCAGGCGCTCGGGCGGCTCGACGTCCTCTACCAGACGTCGCAGAACTGGCTCGAGCTGCTCAGCGTGCTCCAGCACGAGGCGGAGATCACCGCGGACCCGGCGGAGGGCATCAGCTACCAGTACCGGATCGCGGAGCTCTACGAGAAGCACCTGGACGACGTGTCCCGGGCGATCGAGCTCTACCGCGATCTCCTGCAGCAGATGCCCGACCACGAGCCGACGCTGCGGGCGCTCGAGCAGATCAAGGACGGCAGCCGCGAGCCGCTCGGCGCCGCGCTGGTGCTCGAGCCGATCTACGACGCGTCCGGCGAGTGGCAGAAGCTGATCAGCGTGCTCGAGGTCCGGGTCAAGGTGGCCGAGGACCCGTATGAGAGGGTCGATCTGCTCCACCGCGTCGCGCGCCTCTCGGAGGAGATGCTGAGCGACCACGTCACCGCGTTCGAGACGTACGCGCGGGCGGTGACGTTCGACATCGGCAACGAGGAGTCGCTCTCGAACCTGGAGCGGCTCGCGATGATGGTGAACCGCTGGCCGCAGGTCGCCGCGCTGTACGACACGGAGCTCGGCCGGCTCGGCGAGGAGCCGGCGCGCTTCGTGGAGCTCGGGCTCCGGCTCGCGCAGATCTTCGAGACGCAGCTCGACGACATCGACAGCGCCGTCGCGCGCTACCGGCGCGTGCTCGAGGTCGAGCCGGAGAACCAGACAGCGATCGCGTCGCTTGATCGCCTGTTCACCGCGACCGAGCGGTGGGGCGATCTCGTCACCATCCTGTCGCGCGAGTCGGAGATCGCGCAGTCGCCGGACGAGATCCTCGAGTTCAAGTACCGGCTCGGCGTGGTCTATCAAACGCGGCTCAACGACCTGCCCGCGGCCATCGGGGCGTACCGCGAGGTGCTCACGGCGGCCCCCGAGCACTCGCCCACGCTCGAGGCCCTCGAGGGGCTCTTCGCGGCCGGGATCAAGCAGATCGAGATCGGCGCCATCCTGGAGCCGCTCTACCAGGCGGCGGCGGAGTGGGAGAAGCTCGGCGGGGTGCTCGAGGCGGAGCTCACCCACCTCACCGAGGCGCAGGAGCGGCAGGCGATGTACTACCGGCTGGGGGAGCTCCAGGAGGAGCGCCTCATCTCGCCGGACGGCGCCCTCGCCGTCTTCATGCGGGCGTTGAAGGAGTACCCGGGCGACGAGAAGACGATCGAGGAGGTCGAGCGGCTCGCCGGCTCGGTCGACGGCGGCTGGGAGATGCTCGCCAACGCGTACGCCGATGTGCTGGGCATCCACAGCGACAAGGACGTCCAGACCGGCATCGGCAAGCGGCTCGCGCGGGTCTTCGAGACCGACCTCAGCGACGTCGCCAAGGCCGAGGAGACGTACCGGTACGTGCTCGGCATCGAGCCGCTCGAGGCCGAGGCGCTCTCGAACCTCGATCGGATCTACACGCAGCTCGAGCAGTACCCGGAGCTCGCGAGCGTGCTCGAGCAGCGGGTGCGCGCGACCGAGGATCGCCCGGAGCTCGTCGACCTCTACCTCCGGCTCGGGCAGACGTACGAGGAGCGGCTCGGTCAGCTCGACGACGCCATCCGCGCGTTCCGGCGCATCTTCGACGAGCTCGAGACGACGAACGAGCAGGCGATCAGCGCCCTCGAGCGCATCTACACGGCCAAGGGGGCCTGGACCCAGCTCAAGGTCGTGCTGGAGCGGGAGCTCGAGAACGCGATGGGCGACAGCCAGGAGGCCGACATCCGCGCCAAGATGGCGCACCTGCTCGCCGATCGGCTGAACGACGTCCAGGGCGCGGTCGAGACCTGGAAGCGCGTCCTCGACCTCCGCGGCGAGGATCCGGAGGCGCTCGCGGCGCTGTCCAACCTCTATGAGCGGGTGGGGCAGTGGTCTGAGCTCTGCGACGTCCTCGAGCGCCACTACGACATCGCGATCGACGACGAGTCGCGCGTCGCGGTGCTGCTCCGCCGCGCCAAGCTGTTCCACGAGCAGCTCGGCCGCGACGACTCCTCGCTCGACGACTACCAGCGCGTCCTCGACATCGACTACGCGAACCTCGAGGCGCTCTACGCCATCGCGGCGATCTGGCGGCTGCGCAACGAGCCCGAGCAGATCGTGAGCTCGCTCCACCAGACGGTGGATCGGGCGCGGGACGTGCTGCCGGCCGAGAACGTGATCGCGCTGTACCGCGAGCTCGGGACGACCTACCAGCACGTCCTCGGGCAGGCGTACGACGCCATCGACGCCTGGAGGAAGCTGCTCGAGGTCGACCCGAAGGACTTCGAGGCGATGGCCGCCCTGGAGAACCTGCTCCGGGCCGAGGGGCGCTGGGTCGAGGTCATCGACGTGAAGATGGGCCGGGCGGCGGCCTACGAGTCGCCGGCGGACAAGGTGCGCGAGTACCTCGAGGTGGCGCAGATCTGGGAGCACCAGGTCGAGGAGAAGGACCGGGGCACGCTCGCGTACGAGAAGGTCCTGGAGCTCGAGCCGACGCACGACCAGGCCTTCGCGGCGCTCGAGGAGCTCCACGACGCGGCCCGGCGGAGCGAGCCGCTCATCGAGCTCTACCTCGCTCGGCTCGAGTCGCGCGAGGAGGTCTCCGACAAGACCGACATCCTCCGCAAGGTGGCCCGGGTCTTCGAGGAGCAGCTCGAGGACAAGCCGCAGGCCTTCGACGCGCTGCTCACGGCGTTCGAGATGGACTTCTCCGATATGGACACGGTCCGCTACCTCGAGCGCATGGCGCAGGCGACGAACCGCTGGCCTGAGCTCGTGCAGACGGTGAACGGGTGGCTGCAGCAGCAGACGGCCCCGCTCCAGAAGATCACGCTCTGCCTGCGCCTCGCCAAGTGGTACGCGGAGGACCTCGGCCACCCCGAGTACGCCCAGCCGTACTACCAGCAGATCCTCGCGCACGACCCGAACAACGTCGCGGTGCTGCGCCAGATGGCGAACTTCTTCAAGAAGACCGGCCAGTGGCAGCAGCAGGGGCAGATGCTGACGAGCGCCCTCAACGTCGCGGTGACCGACGTCGATCGGAAAGAGGTCCTGACCGAGCTCGGCGAGGTCCTCGAGAAGCACATGGGCGAGGTCGAGCAGGGGCTCAGCTTCTACCGGCGCGCCCTCGACGTGGATCCGCTGCACCTGCCGGCCCTCGAGGCGCTGGAGCGGATCTACACGGATCGCGATCAGTCGAACGATCTCGTCGACGTCCTGCTCCGCAAGGCGCGGGCCGTGAGCGAGTCCGACGTCGTCGCGGCCGTGAAGCTGCGCACCGCCGGCCTCTACGAGTCCAAGCTCGGCCTGATCGAGAAGGCCGGCGCGGTCTACCGCGAGGTGCTGGACATCGACGCCTCGAACCTCCTCGCGATGCGGGGGCTCGAGCGCGTCTACACGGCCACGCACCAGTGGCCGGATCTCGTGCGCGTCCTCGAGATGCAGCTCGACGTGGTCACCACGGAGCGCGAGCGCATCGACGTGCTGATGAAGATCGCGACCCTCCAGGAGGAGCAGTTCCTGAAGCCCGATCTGTCGGCCGCGCGCCTCGAGCAGGTGGTCGAGATCGACCCGAGCCACGAGCCCGCGCTCGAGGCCCTGGAGCGCTGCTATCGCAGGCTCCGCCAGTGGCACGATCTCATCAACACCTACGATCGCCACATCAACGCGGCGGAGGATCGGCAGAAGAAGATCGAGCTCTGGTCCCAGACGGCCAAGGTCTACGCAGAGGAGATCGAGGACCTCGACCGCGCCATCGACGCGTACCTGAACATCGTCGACATCCAGGACACGCACATCCCGGCCCTGGAGGCGCTGGCGAAGCTCTACGAGAAGCAGGACAACTCGGCGAAGGCCATCGAGTACATGACGCGCGTCGCCGACCTGACGGCCGACGGCAAGCAGCGCGTCGAGATGTACTTCCGGATCGGCCGGCAGCTCGACGAGAAGCTCGGTGAGCGGGTCCAGGCCCAGGAGCGCTTCGAGATGGCGCTCGATCTCGACCCGTCGCACGTGCCGACGCTGGGGGCGCTGCGGGTGATCGCGATCGACGCGGCCGACTGGGACCGGGCGGCGCGTTACCTCGATCAGGAGCAGATGAACACCGACGCGCCCCGCGCCAAGGCGCGGCTGCTCGTCGAGCTCGGCAAGCTCCGGGACGACATGCTCGGCGAGCACGCGCTCGCGGTGCAGGCGTACGAGATGGCGCTCCAGAGCGATCCCGACAACGAGGACGCCGCGATGCCGCTCCTGAGCGAGTACGTCTCCACGGAGCGGTGGGCCCAGGCCGAGCCGCTCGCGGAGATGCTCGTCAGGAAGAGCGGCAAGCGCGATAGGTCAGAGCAGCACCGGCTGCAGCGGACCTTCGGGCGGGTCCTCGAGCGGCTCGGCAAGGACGACGCCGCGCTCAAGGCGTACACGGCAGCGCACAACCTCGATCTGGCCGATCAGGAGACGATCCGGGGCCTGGCGGACGTCAGCTTCAAGCTCGGCGACTGGGCGAGCGCGCTGACGAACTACCAGAAGGTGCTCACCAGCCTCGACGAGGCCGAGACTGAGGAGCGCGCGACCGTCTACTACAAGCTCGGCTGCATCAAGCAGGCGCAGGGGCAGTCGAAGCAGGCGGTCAACAACTTCGAGAAGGCGCTCGGGGCCGAGCCCGCGCACCGGCCGACGCTCGAGGCGATGGTCGCCGTCTACGACGCGCTCAAGGACTGGAAGCAGGTCTGCCACTACAAGCGGCTGATCCTCGACAACATCATGGACGGCGCCGAGCGGTTCAAGATGTTGAACGACATCGGCGACACCTGGGTCGACAAGGAGAACAACATCCCGAAGGGCGTGGAGGCCCTGGAGGAGGCGCTCGACCTGGAGCCGCAGAACCACGTGCTGCTCCACAAGCTGCTCCAGCTCTACCAGCGCACGGGGCAGTGGGAGCGGATGGTGGACTGCCTCCAGCGCATCGCGGAGCTCGAGCCGCAGCCGGATCGGAAGAGCCGTTACCTCTACACGATGGCGCAGATCTACCGCGACAAGCTGGACGACCCGGCGCGCGCGGTGGAGCTGTTCAACGACACGCTGGACCTGAACCCGCACTCCCTCGAGGCCTTCGAGCGCATCAACAAGATCCTCACGGCGCAGAAGGAGTGGAAGCAGCTCGAGCGGGCGTACCGCAAGATGCTGCACCGGGTCGCCGGCAAGGGGAACACGGACCTCGAGTACAGCCTCTGGCACGCGCTCGGGCTCATCTACCGCGATCGGCTCGGCGACAGGACGGCCGCCGTCGAGACGTTCCGCATGGCGTCGCGGCTCAAGCCCGAGGACGCGACGGAGCACCTGATCCTCGCGGAGCTCTACGAGCAGTCGGAGCAGTTCGATCTGGCGACCAGCGAGTTCCAGGCGATGGTCAAGATCGATCCGATGAAGATCGACCCGTACAAGCGGCTCTACCGCCTGTACGTGGACAGCAAGCGCTACGACCAGGCCTGGTGCGTCGCGGCGGCGCTGTCGTTCCTCCGCAAGGCCGATCCCGACGAGCAGCAGTACTTCGAGGACTACCGCCCGCAGGGGCTCATCCAGGCGAAGAGCCGGCTCGACAACGAGCAGTGGATCAGGAACCTGTTCCACGAGGAGGAGAACCTCTACGTCGGCAAGATCTTCGAGATGATCGCGGGGGCCGCGCTCAGGGCGAAGATCGAGACGCTCAAGCAGCGCCGTGAGCTGCCGGTCCTCGATCAGCGCTTCCTGCAGGATCCGGCGACCTCGACGGTGACGTTCGCCCGGACCTTCGGGTGGGCGGCCAACGTCCTGGGCCTGCCGGCGCCGCGGCTCTACGTGCGGAGCGACGTGCCCGGCGCGCTCGTCGCGGTGGCGAACGAGCAGCCGGCGTCCGTCGCGGGTCAGACCGTGCTGACCGGGTTCTCGCCGCAGGAGCTCACGTTCATCGTCGGCAAGCACCTCGCGATGTACCGCGGCGAGCACTACATCAAGACGCTGTTCCCGACGGTCACCGAGCTGACGGTGCTCCTCTTCGCCGGGATCAAGCTCGTCGCGCCCGACACGTCGGTTCCGCCGGACATCGAGAAGCAGATCACGGCGACCGCGCAGACGCTCCGCGGGTTCATGCAGCCGATGCAGCTCGAGGGGCTCCGCATGGTGGTCAAGAAGTTCCTTGCGGAGGGCGCGAAGGCCAACATCAAGCGGTGGGTCCAGTGCGTCGACATCACCTCGGCGCGCACCGGCCTGCTCCTCTCCGGCGATCTCGAGATCGCGAAGAAGATCATCGCCGCCGAGCCGCAGCAGCCCGGGGATCTCCCTCCCCAGGACAGGCTCAAGGAGCTGATCGTTTTCTCGACAAGCGATCAGTATTTCGCGCTGCGTCAGGCGCTCGGGATCGCCATCGGCGAGGGGTGATCCCGCGCGGCAGTCGGGCCTAAGTAGCGGAATTCACCTCATTAAACGGAGCACCCGGGGCATTCAGGGGGAGCGCGCGTGCGCTCCTCGCCCCGGGGCTCCGCTGTGCCGGAGGGATGCACATCTCCATGAGTCTGCTTGACGAGTCAGCAATCCTTACGAACGATCAGGTGCTGTGACCTCGTCATCGATGATCGTCCGGCTCCCCGTGCAGTCCGCGAGAGGCTTCGGGAGATACAGGCTGATCGCAAAGCTTGGGCAGGGAGGGATGGCCGAGGTCTTCCTCGCTGCGCATCGCGGCCCGCTCGGGTTCGAGAAGCTGGTCGTGATCAAGCGGCTCAAGCCGGGGATCGCGACCGAGCCCGAGGTCAACGCGATGTTCCTCGACGAGGCGAGGCTCGCCGCGCGGCTGAACCACCCGAACGTCGTGCAGACGTACGAGTGCGGCCAGATCGACGACCAGTACTACATCGTGATGGAGTACCTGGAAGGGCACTCGCTCGATCGGATCTGCAGGAAGATCGACCCGTCGCGTCACCGCGCGGTCTACCTGGCGATCCTCGCCGACGCGCTCGCCGGGCTTCACTACGCGCACGACCTCATGGATTTCAACGGGCAGCCGCTCCATGTGGTCCACCGCGACATCAGCCCGCACAACATCTTTGTCACCTACGACGGGCAGGCGAAGGTCGTCGACTTCGGGATCGCGAAATGGGCGACGCGCGACGCGGACACCAGCACGGGCGTCGTCAAGGGGAAGATCCGGTACATGGCGCCGGAGCAGGCCCTCGCGACGATGGTCGACCGCCGCGCAGACATCTTCTCGATGGGCCTCATCTTCTGGGAGCTCGTCGTGGGCGAGCGCTTCTGGGGCGATCTCTCGGACGTGCAGATCCTCCAGCGGCTCACGTTCGGCGAGATCCCGAAGCTGCGCGAGCGGTGGCCCGCGGCGCCTGACGCCCTCGAGCGGATCTGTTCGCGCGCGCTCGCGATGGCGCCCGAGGAGCGGTACGGGACGGCGGCCCAGATGCGTGACGACGTCGAGGCGTACCTGGCGACGATGGGCCGCCGCCCGTCCTCGGCCGAGATCGGTCGCATCATCGGTGAGACATTCGCGCACCGCCGCGCCGAGGTGAGGTCCGCGATCAGCGACCAGTTGGGGCGGCTCCACGCCAGCGCGGCCGAGGGCGGGGAGGAGTTCGAGATCCTGCCGGTGCTCGAGGAGCGCGGCGCCGTGCCGTGGTCTCAGCGCATGCCGCTCTCGCAGATGTCGCAGCAGTTCTCCGCGCCGGTGGGGGACCAGATGCTGGGCGACGACCCGTCGCGCGAGGACAGCATCTCGAACCGCCAGACGATCCCCACGATCATGGTCGCCAACACCAAGTCGACCCGGCGAAAGGCGCTCTGGAGCGCAGGGATCGCCGTGCTCTCGGTGCTGCTGATCGGCGGCGCGTGGGCGGTCCTCGCGCTCCGCCCCACGACGACCCAGGCGGAGGGCGATGTTCCTCTGGAGGCCAGGGGGGTCGAGACCACGACCCCTCCTCCTCCGACCTACGCGCCCCCGGTCGCCAACCTCGTCGAGCTCCGGATCATCGCCACGCCGCTGGACGCGAAGATCTACCTCGACGACGTGGAGCTCCCCAGCAACCCGTTCTTCGCGAGGTTCAGCCGGGATGGCACCGGGCACCGCATCCGGGTCACGGCCGACGGGTACACCCCGGAGGCGCGCTTCGTGGTGTTCACGCGCGACGAGGTGCTGACCATCAACCTCCGCCAGGTGCCGTCGACGTCCCCCAAGGCGGGCGGCGGCACCGCGCCTCGGAAGTGAAGGGCAGGGCCGCAGGCTCGCCCTAGGCTCGCCCTAACGGCCGGAGGCGGCGTGCGGCCCTCAGCGGGTCGTCGGCGCGCGTCGACACGCCGCCCGCGCCGCCCTACGGCCGGCCGCTCAGCATCGCCTCGAGCTCCGGCGGCACGCAGCCATAGGCCTCGGCGGCCGCGAGCAGCGCCGAGTTCTGCGGCAGGTTGAGCAGGAACGAGCTGGCGTAGGGCGTCCCCTCGAGGCCCTTCAGCCGGCGCAGGAGCGGGGGCATCGCGCGCTCCATCGCGGCCCGCGCGCCCTCCAGATCGCCCATGTCCACGCAGGCGTCGTGGAGCGCGAGGTAGATCGGCGCCTCGTTGAGCAGGCTCGGCGCGCCCGCCTCGACGAGGGCCGCCGCCTCCCGCGCGATCTCGCGGGCCTGCTCGGCGTCGCCGAAGCGGCGCTCCGCCTCGGCGCAGAACCCGAGCGCCACGGGCAGGACGTCGCGGTTGTCCGTGACGCGGTACGCGTCGGTCGCCTTCTTCAGGAGCGAGCGCGCCCGCGCCAGGCCCGACGACTCGAGGCGCAAGAGCTCGCAGCCCCGGTAGAACAGGATGCCGAGCGTCACCCGGTCGCGCACGACCCACATGCTCCCCGCGGCCTCGTCCGCGCTCGCGCGCGGCTCCGCGAGCACGGCGTCGAGCCGAGGCTCGGGGCCGAACGTGGCCGCCCAGCAGAGCAAGATCATCTGCCCGTGCCGCGCCGCCCCGGAGCTGCCGATCGCCTGCGCCCTGGCGATTCCCCCCTCGATCTCCTGGAGCGCCTCTTCCCGGGCGCCGATGGTCGTCAGCGCGAAGCCGACGTTCATCGTCAGCATCGCCTCGCGCTCCTGCAGCCCGGCGCGGCGCGCGGCCCGCGCCGCGTTCCGGCGCGCCCCCAGCGCAGCCGCCGGCTCGCCGCGGGTCTGGTGGGCGACCGCGCGCGTCTGCCAGGCGTCGACCGCCGCCCAGACCAGGTTCCGCCGCCCCGCGAGGTCGAGCAGGTGCGCGGCCTCCTGCTCGGCCATCGCCAGCTGCCCGGCGAACGCATGGACCTGCGCCAGCGTCGCCGAGCACTGCGCCTCCTCCTCGACGAGATCGATCGACCGGGCGCGGTCGCGCAGCGCCGTCAGCCGCTCCTCCAGGTCGATCCCCGAGCCGCACGCGTGGTCGTAGCGCGCGCGGGCGGTCAGCGTGCGCAGCTCGCTCGCCTCGTCGAAGACGTTCTCCCACATCGCCCGGATCGCCGAGTCGCGCTCGGGCGAGCGCGCGTCGAGCCGCGAGTACGCCTCCTCGAGGAGGACCGCGCGCGCGAACGCCGTCGGCTTGTCGGGGGAGAAGACGAGCGCGCGATCGGCCATGGTGACCGCGTCGCGGAGCGAGTTCGTCGCCAGGGCGCGCCGCGCGGCGGCCTCCCACCGGATCGCGGCCTCCTCGTGCTCGCCGCCGAGGTCGAAGTGCTGCGCCACCGTCGCGCTGTCCTCGCCGAGCCGATCGAGCCAGCGCGCCGCCGCGGCGTGCAGGCGCTGGCGGAGCTCGTCGCCGACGGAGGCGTACGCGACGTCGCGGACGAGCGCGTGCTTGAACAGGAACTCGCGCGCGGCCGGGAAGCGCGACGCAGGCTGCGCGACGAGGAGCTCGGCGGCGATGAGCTTCTTCAGCGCCGTCGCGGGCTCTGCCACCCCGACCTCGGCGAGGCCCACGTCCCACACCGACAGGCCGAAGACGCTCATGCGCACCACCGCCTCCCGGGTGGGCTCGTCGAGCGCGTCGAGGCTCACCTGGATGGCCGCCTCGATGGTGGGCGCCGTGGCGGCGTCCTTGCCCGAGGCGATGACCCGCGCGAGCTCCTCGGCGAAGAGCGGCGAGCCGGCCGCCTGCTGCGCGACGCGGTCGAGCGTCGCCTCCTCGAACGGCCGCGCGGCCGCGGCCGCGCTGAAGACCGCCCGCGCGATCTCGCGCGTGGCCCGGCGCGCGATGGGGCGCAGCTCCACGCGCACGTGGTCGCGGCCGGCGAAGCGCTGGCCCTGGTCGCGCCAGAACGCGGGGCGCACCATGAGCAGGATGAACAGCGCCCTCCCGGTCGCCCGCCCGAGGAGGTGATCGAGCCACGCGACGCTCTCCGGGTCGGCCCACTGCGCGTCCTCGACGAGCAGCGCGCACGGCTCGCTCGACGCCGCGTCGACGGCGATGTCGGTCATCGAGAGGTAGAGCGCGTCGCGCGCGCCGCGCAGGTCGACGCCGTCGGGGAACGGTTGGTTCGCGAGCAGGCGCGCGAGGAGCCCGCCGTCGCCGTGGAGCGGCCGCCGCGCGCGCACCGCGTCCTCGGCCTGCTCCAGCGACGCGCCCTTCGGCAGGCCCATGAGGACCCGCAGCGCGTCCGTGGCGACGCCGAGCGCCTGCGCGCGGCCGAACGACTCGCAGCGCAGCTGGACGAGCCGCGGCGGATCCGGTCGATCCACGATGCGGGCGACGAACTCGCGCGCGAGCCGGCTCTTGCCGATCCCCGGCGGCCCCGAGATGCTCATCACGACCGGCGTCCCGTCCTCCACGCAGCGCTCGAACGCCGCGACGGTCGTGATGAGCTCGGCGTCCCGCCCCACGAACGGCGTCTGCGCGTCGGGCCGCTTCGGCGCGCGCGCGAGCACCCGCACGGCGCCGCTCTCCAGGGGCTCGCCCACGAAGCGCCCGCGGGACAGCTCCACCGTGGTGGCGTCCGCGAGGACCCTGCCGAGGCCCGCCTCGCGCGCCAGCGCGACGGCGCGGTCGACGACCTCGCCGGCCGCGCGCGTCCTGTCGACGCGCATGCGGCCGGAGGCGACGCCGACGCGGCCGCCGCGGCCGCCGAGCGCGAGCCCGAGCTCGAGGGCGCGGGACGCCTCGTCGCCGTGGGCCTGCCGCACGCCGAGGTGGGCGGCGATCGAGTCCGTGCCGAGCGGCAGCGCGTCGGCCCCGCGGCGGCGCAGCGCTTCGAGCTCCCGCTGGCGCTCCTCCCCGGTGGCCACGTGCAGCGCCACGATCGTGGTCACGAGCCGCGTCCCCATCACGCCCGGCGGGTTGTCGCTCACGCGCAGCGGCGACGGGGTGGGCAGGTACGGCTCGTCGGCGAGCGCCGCGAGCCTGTCCGCCACCTCGCGCGCCGAGCTCGGCCGGAGCTCCCGGTCGGCGAGCAGGAGCGCGTGGATCAGCTCGTCGAGCGCCGGGACCACGTCGAGCAGGAACTCCGAGAGGCGCGGCGCGGGCGTCGTCGCCAGGCGGACGAGGGTCGCGATCGAGGACGGCCCCATGTGCGGGGGCCGGCCGGCGACCAGCTCGAACAGCGTCGCGCCGAGCGAGTAGAGGTCGCTGCGCGCGTCCACCGTCGCGTCGCCGCGGGCCTGCTCTGGCGAGATGTACGCCGGCGTGCCGACCAGGCCGCCCGCGTCCGTCGTGAGCACGACCTCCTTCGACGCCGCCACGCCGAAGTCCACGAGCTTGGTGCGGAGCGGGGCGTCCGGCGAGCCGCGCAGGAGGAGGATGTTGGAAGGCTTGATGTCGCGGTGGACGACGCCCGCCGCGTGCGCGGCCGCGAGCGCGCTCGCCACCTGCCGCCCGACCTCGATCCCCTCGCGCAGCGAGAGCGGGGAGCGCTTCTGGCGCGCCGCCAGGTCCTCGCCGTCGAGCCACTCCATCGCGATGAAGGTCGCCCCCTCGTCGATCCGCCGCCCCTCCGCATCGACCGCGCTCGCCTCGAGCGTCCCGAACGCAACGACCCTCACGATCCCCGGGTGATCGAGCTCCGAGAGGACTTGCCCCTCGCGGGAGAGCCGGGCCTGGCCCTCGGCGTCGACGCCGACCGCCGTGATGATCTTCAGCGCGACGTACCGCTCTGTCTGCACGTCGAAGGCGCGGTGCACGGTGCCGATCCCGCCGCGGCCGACCTCGTGCTCGATGTGGAACCGGCCTGCGACGAGCGGCCTTGCGGACTCGATGCGCGCGGAGCTCATGCGCTAGCCGACGGGGTCCGTGGGACGGGCGCCGAGGGGGCTCCGGCGCAGCGGAGAGGCGATCTCATGGCGCCGGGCCGCGTGGGCCTGCGGTGTTCCGACAGGGCGCATTGGCGAAAGAGACTACGCCGTCGCTCATGGCAGTTCCAGTGTCGCGGTCACGGGAACCGGGCAGCGTCGCGGGCGCGGCGATCCGGCAGGGTGGATCGCAGATCGCGCGCGCCGGGCCTCTCTTGACGGATCCGGCGGCTCCTCCTACGGTCTTCGGCTCCGCTGCTCCTTCAACGTTACGTTCAACGTCACGTTACGATCGAGCGACGGGAGCCATTTCGATGCTCGATCGCGTCGCCGTTCACCAGACCCGGCTGCGCACGCCCGGCCTCGGGCTCGACGCCAAGGGGGTCGCGCTCGGCGCCAAGGGGCTCGTCCTCCTGCCGTCGATCGATCGGCTCGTCGCCTTCCTGGCGCTCTACACGCGGCAGGGCTCGCTCGCGGACATCCTCCGCTCGCTCGTCGTCGAGATCGTGCGATCGAAGCTGGGGGCGCGGGAGGTCACCCTCCTGTTCGCGGCCGAGAGCAGCGATCGGCTCGACCGTGTCGCCGAGATCGCGCGGCTCGCGGGCGGCTACAGCTTCACCGGCACGAGCCGGCACTTCGTCCAGTACCGCGACGCGGCCGCGCCGTTCGGGTACGACGTCCCGCAGATCCTGCCCAGCGACGCGGCGCTCTCGCTGTATCACAACGCCTTCTCGCAGACGTACGAGGTCGAGCGGCGCGTCGACGTGCGCACGCTCCTGCTCCGGCTCGAGCCGCACCTCGATCCGGCCGCCGGGCGGGACCCTGGCCCGCGCTGGCTGCTCGCGGAGTCGGGGCTCGGCCCGGCGCTGATCCGCTACTTCTCCCGGAGCAGCGTCGAGGCCGAGGTCGGCCTGTGCGAGTGGCCGCCGGAGTCGAGCTTCGATGACGCCCCGGTGCTCCGGTACCTCTTCCGCGCGCCGGCCATCCCTGCCCGGATGGTCCCGCTGCTCACGAGCACGCCGGGGCTCGGGTACTTCGTCCCGGTTGCGCCGGGCGCCGCGGTGGAGGTGGGGTTCCGGCACCCGGTCAACCTCCGCGCCTGCCCGGTGTTCGGCGAGGCGGGCCTCGTGCTCTTCCGCGGTGGTGGCCGCGAGGCGCTGGAGATCGCGAAGCTGCCGGCGATGGGCGACGTCGCGGCGTTCGCCCGGGTGGAGCTCGGCCGCGAGCCCGTCGCGGCGAAGGTGGCGGCGGAGGGCGACGCGCAGCGCCCCGCGTCGGTCGTGCTGTCGCTCCGCCTCGTCCCGAGCTCCGAGCCGTGGCGCTCGGTCACGGCCTCGTGGATCCGGCCGGAGGAGATGCGGCTCCTGCGGCACGTCGCCTACGCGCTCGGCCCCGAGACCCTGCGCCGCGCCCGCATCGCCTTCACCGTCGCGGGAGCGTTCCTCCGGCACCCCACCGGCATCGAGGGGATCCCGGTCGGCGAGTTCTTCCGGGAGGTCCATCCGGGCCTCTACATCCCTGCCGGCTACGACGCGGTCCCCGCGGTCACGCCCGGCGTGCTGTTCCGCGCGCTGGGCGCCCCCGCCGGGCAGGCGCTGTTCATCGGGCGCGACGGGGGGGCGATCGGCGTGCCGGAGGAGGCGTTCGTCTCTCTCGAGACGGCGCTGCTCGAGGCCCAGCAATGGTCGGCGGTGGCCGTGTCGTCCGCGGGCCTCACGGCGGCGCTGGCCACCGAGCTGCCCGAGGTCGTGCTCGGCGGCGTCGGCATCCGGCCGCTGCGCGACCTCGCCCCGTCCGAGGCGCTGGCCGAGCCGAGGGCGCTGCCGCCGGGCCCTGGCCGGACGCCCCAATGACCCAGCCTGAAGCGATCGCCGAGCGGCTCTCCGAGCTCCAGGCGAACGTGCTCGCCCCGCTCGTCCTCGGCGGTCCTCTGCGCCCGGTGCGCCCCTTCGGCGTCCGGCTCGCGCTCCTCCTCGGCGACGGCGCGCCGGCGCTCGATCGCGACCTCGGCTCGCGCATCGATCTGGTCCGCGTCCGTGTCGCCCGCCTCATCGCCCCGATCGACGTGCTCCCGGAGCTCGCCGCTGCCGAGTGGGCGCTCCTGGCCGCGCTGAACGACCTGCTCCAGCTCACGAACCACGAGCTCGCCGGCGTGCTCACGCGCAGCCGCTATCCCCGCCTGCTCGCGAGCGTGCGCGACCTCTGTGAGCTCGTGCCCGCGCCGGCGGACGTCGGGTCCGCGCTCTCGCGGCACGCGACGTTCGCGCGGGTGCTCGACTGCTTTCGCACGGACGCGCTCGTCGCCTGGTGGACGGGCCGCGCGAGCTTTCGCGGCCAGCGCCCGCCCGCGCGGCTGCTCCGGTGGCGGCAGCTGCGCAACGTCGCGGTCGAGACCCAGCGCGTCGGCCTCGCCGACATGGGCCACGGCGTCCCGGGGCTCGCCCCGCCGGACTTCGCCGAGGCGCTCTCGCTCTGGATGACGCGCACGCCGCTCACGGATCTCGCGACCGCCGCGCGGAAGGACCCGCCGTTCGCGTGGTCGGCCTCGACGCTCGCGGTCGTCGCCACCCCTCCTGGCCGGAGCCTCGCGTACCGCGTCCTCGTGCGCCAGCCGCACGACCTCGCCGTCGCGGCGCTCGCCCGCGCCGCCCGGGAGATCCCGCCGCGGTTCGGCCAGGCCCGGGCGCTCGCCGAGTCGTTCGCCAGCGAGGTCGCCGCCGGCATCAAGCTGCTCGACGAGCGCTCTGCGGCCGGCTGACCCGCGCCTGCCACGCGCCCGTCCTGTCATCTCCACGCACCGCGCGCGGCTTTGCTCGGTTCAAACGGTGCGTGGTACGCTCCGTCCTCCTTGGAGAGGCGCGCCGTTCTCGCGCCCGCGCCTTCGACATCACCTCACGGGCATCGCCCTGGGAGCGACGAACCGTTTGAACCGGCAAGACGCTGAGACTTCCGACAAGTTGCTTGCTTCCCCCTGGCGCGCGCGGCGCCGCGGCTCCTGCCGCGAGGTGCTCGGGCGCGTCCGGCGCTCCGGGCGCTCCTGCGCGTGCCTCGTTGGCGCCGCGCTCGCGCTCGCGCTCGCGGTGAGCCCGGGCGTCGCGTTCGCGCAGGCGGAGGCGCTGTTCGACGAGGGCAAGAGCCTGATGAAGAAGGGCAAGGTCGCGGAGGCCTGCCCGAAGCTCGAGGAGAGCTACAGGCTGAGCCCGAGGTCGGCGACGCTCCTCGCGCTGGCGATGTGCCACGAGAAGCAGGGCAAGGTGGCGACGGCGTGGGCCGAGTACATCGATCTCGGCGCAGCGGCCCGCAAGGAGGGCAACAAGCGCCTGGAGGCCGACGCGAAGGCGAGGGGAGCGAAGCTCGAGCTGCTGCTCCCGCGGCTGACGCTGAGCGTGCCGCGGGCGGCCGCGGTCGAGGGGCTCGAGGTGACGCTGGATGGGGCGCCGGTCGACGGCGCGCTCTGGGGTCAGGCGAGGCCGATCGATCCTGGCCAGCACAAGGTGAGCGCGAGCGCCCCTGGCAGAAAGCCGTGGGAGCACTCGGTCTCGATCAAGCGGGGCGAGCGGAAGAGCGTGGCGGTGCCCGCGCTCGCCAAGGACGCCTCGGCCGCTGCGCAGCCTACGCCCGCGGCGGAAGCGCCGGCGGCGCCGGTGGCAGCGGCGTCGGAGAAGGGGAGCGCGGGGTCCGGGGACGGCGCCGCGGGGTCCGGAAAGGGCGCCGCGGGGCCTGGGAAGGGCGCCGCGGGGCCTGGGAAGGGCGCTGCGGGGTCCGGGAAGGGCGCTGCGGGGCCGGAGAAGGGCGCGGCTGCGGCGGAGGCTGGGAAGGGTGCTGCGGGGCCGGGGAAGGCTGCCGCGGGGCCGGAGACCGATGCACCGCCTGCGGCACCTCCTGCAGCCGAGGAGCCGGAGCCGAGCTCTGGATCTTCGCCGAGGCACACCGGGAGCTTCGTGATCGAGGCCGGTGTGGCCGGCGGCGCGTTGATCGGCCTGATGGACGCCGGCAGCTTCGGCGATCTGAGCGCGTACTCGTACAGCTACAACATCCCGGAGGGTGAGCTCATCGCGCCTTGCGACGATGAGGTCTGCCATGCCAGCTTCGATCCGGCGATCGGGCCGTTTGTTGGCGGGGAGGCGTTCATCGGGTTCGCGCTCTCCGAGGAGCTGCACCTTGGCGCGCGTGTGCTGGGCGGCTACCGGTTCGGCGGCGGCTATCTCGCTGTTGGCGGCCCCTCCGCATCGATGCGCTTCGGGCGTCTTTGGCTCGGCCTTTCAGGGCTCGTGGGCCCGGTGGGGCAGGAGGCGAAGGTCACCGGGATCAAGGGGGAGATCCCCTCCGAGGTGGTCCACCTCAACTACGGCCGGAGCGAGGTCGCCGTGAACGCGCGCGAGGGCAGCCTCCCCGAGAGCGCGCTCGTCGAGACGCTCGCGTTCGGCGGGAGCGTCGATGTGTCGCTGGTGCTCGCGGACCTGCCGAGCGCGGGCTGGACGTCGGGCGCGCTCCTGCTGAGCGTCTCGCCGACGGTCATGAAGGGCCTCGACGGCTGGGTGTTCGCGGCGCCGGCGAGCCTCGGTTACCGCTTCTACTGAGCGGCCTCGCGGCCCATCGCGTTCTCTCGCCGGCCGACGGGTGAGGGGCCCGGGAGCTTCGGTGCGGGGAGCCCGGCGAGAGGGGGTGGCAGCGGATGCCCACCCCCGGTCCGTGCTCGGCGCTCCGCGCCTGCGCGCGGCCCGCCCCTCCCAAATCGCGCGTACCGCGCTCAGGGAGGGGCCCGATGACTCCTGCTCGGAGAAGCAGTTCGCCCGAGCGCGCGCAGAGCGCCTTCTCTTCATCCGTCGGGAACGAGAGGTTGTCCTGCTCGATCTTGATAGGCTGCCCGTTGGCCGACCGCGGCTCTCGAGGAGAACAGTCGAAGTCAGCAACGGCGTCGAAATCATAGTCGCCGAGAACAGGCAGGCCTCGACGACTCATGAGCTGCAAGAGCAGATCCTCCGCATCGACCCATCGCGGCGTACAACCAAGAGGCGCCAGCTTCGCCAGCGCGCGTCGGTCGAGCGGTCGGCTGATGACCGCGGCTGTACCGAGCTGAGGCAGGGCATCGGAAAACTCCCAGTTGCCGCTCATCGTCTCCCGACGCGCTGAAACTGGTTCCCCGTGACCTTCCACATACCAACATCGTGGATGCCACCCGGCCGTTGTGGCTGGGTCAATCGATTGCTCGGATTGTTGTAATACACGCTCCGAGATCTTCCGACTGAAGGCATCCAGCGAGGGACGGTCTTGGCTCCCGCATTCACCTTCTTGTCATCGCATGGCCGGCGCGGTCGTGCTTGTTGGGGTTCGCGTGACGCGCGTGCGCTTTCACCTCTGAAGCGCTCGGCATGGAATCACCGGAGCGCCCGTGCCCCCCACGCGGCGGTGCACGCCGGCGAGCTCGACGCCGGCGTGCCACCCAAGGCAGCGCGGCGGGCCCCGCCTGACGCGTAGCCTACCCCCTCGGGTCCGCGCGCCGTCGCCGGGGGCGGCGCGCCTCGCCGCGGGCGCTGTCCGCCCCGCTGGCGGGCTCGGGTGACGGGGCGAAGCCGATCGCCGCGAGATCCTTCTCGCCGATGACGTCGCCCTTGGCCACGAGCGCCGCGCGGAGCAGGACCGCGCCCATCTCGGCGTCGTTGCCAGGCCACGGGTGGTCGAGCACGGCCTGCAGCGCGCGCAGATCGAGGCCGAACGGCCGGCCCCGCAGGCGGACGCCGATGCGCGCGAGGTGATCCAGCGCGAGCGCACGGAGATCCTCGGCGCGCGACGACAGCGAGGGCAGCGCGACAGCCCGGTCGCCGAGCCGGTCCGCGAGCCGCTCGCTCAGCTGACCGGTCGCCGCGAGCGCGTCCACGGTCTGAGGCACCGCCACGACGAGCCCCACGTCGTCCGGCAGCGCCGCGCCGAGGTAGCTCTGCACCTCCGACGGCAAGGCCTGGGCGTCGAGCACGAGCAGCGTGCCCCCCCGCGCCGCCTCGATGGGCGAGCTGTCCGGATCACGCCACAGCGCAAGCGCGCTCGGCGGCCCCGCGGAGCCATCGATCGCAGCCGCCTCGTCGCGCGCTGGCGCAGCGCCCCGCGCCTGCGCGAACGCCTGCGCGAACCCCTCGGGGACGGGCGCCGCGCCGTCGACGATCGCCAGCGGGCCGCCCGCGCGCGGTGAGGTCAGGTGGACGACCGCGCCCCACGCCACCGCGTCGATCCCGGGCGCCGTCAGCAGCGTGACCGGGCCGCCGGCCACGCCGAGCCGCTCCAGCTGCTCGAGCGCCGCGCGGGCGGCGGGGCTGTAGGCGGCGGCCCGCGCCGGCCGCGCGAGCAGCGCCGCGATCGCGCGGAACCGCCCCGCGCCCTGCGCCACGGCGCGCTCGAGCCGGCTCACCTCGCGCGCGCGCTCCTCGGCCTCGCGGCGGGCGGCGACCTCGCGGCCGCGCGACCCTGACAGCATCGCCGACACCGCGATCACCGCCCCGAGCCGGTCGGCGACCGCGCGCAGGCCGCTCACCTCTTCCAGCGTCATCGGCGACGCGCGCCGGGCCCGCGGGATGGCCAGGGCCCCGATCGGGCCCTCCGCGTCGTTCACCAGGGCCACCACGCCGATGTCGCGCTCCGCGAGCCAGGCGAGCAGCGGGCGCACCTCTGGCCGGCGGACCTCGACGGCCTCGGCGGCCTCGACGCGCAGGACGCGCTCCGGCTCGATCTGGGCGAGCTCGATGAGGCGCGCCGGCACCTCCGCCGGCTCGGTGTGCGCGTAGCCGGCGCGATCGACGGTCACCCGCTCGGGCGGCGAGAGCAGGTAGAGCGCCGGCGGGGCCTGCCCGGCGACGCCGGCGTCCGACGCCTCGCGCAGCGCGGAGAGCGCCGCCTCGAGCGCCGCCTCCGGCTCCGGGTTCATCGCCGCGCGCGTCGCGGCGTCGAACGCCCCGAGCCAGCGCGCCCCCTCCGGCGCGAACCGGCGCGCGAGCGCCGGCGCCGCGAGCCCCGCGAGCGCGCAGAGCGCGCACGCGCCGAACACGGCGACGCCGACGGAGGACTGCGGCGCGCCGCGGAGCCCGAGATCGCCGCGCGGCGCCTGGTGCACGGCGTAGACCGCGAGCAGCGCCGGCGGGGTCGCGAGCGTCGCGACGGCGAGCGTGCCGCGGAGCGCGCGCGAGACCTGCGCGGCGTCCGCGGCCACGGTGCAGAACGCGACGCAGACCGCCGCGACGGCGCTCGTGACCGGCAGGATCGACTCGGGGGGCGCGACGCCGACGAAGGCCGCCGCGAGGCCGACCGCCAGCGCCGTCGCCGTGAGCAGCAGCGCGGCCTCGACCCGGTCGGCCACGCCGAGCTCGATCCGCCGCGCGATGCGGACGCGCGCGATCGCCACGAGCGTCACCGTGAGCGAGCCGAGCGACGCGGCGGACGTGGCGTAGTGGACGAGCAGCGGATCGAGATCCGCCGCGCGCTCGGGCGCCACCGCGGAGACGGCGGGCAGGGCGACCGCCACGGTCCAGAAGAGCGAGGCGAACGCCGCCGCGTCGAGGCGCCGCGTGTTGGGCGGAGGCTCGAGCAGGCCGCCGAGGCCCGCGATGCGCGCGAGCCCGACCAGAGCGGCCATCGCCGCGGCCGCCGCGCCGAGGTTGCCGAGCGCGATCAGCGCGAGCCCGGCGGGGCCGCTCCGCGCGGCGGCGAGCATCGCGGCGCCGGTGAGGCAGACGGCGGCCGCACGGCGGGCCGCCGGCTCGACCCGGTCCTCTCCCCGCGGCGGCCGCTCTACCCAGCGGAGGCCAAGCGCGAGCAGCAGCGGCAGCCCGAGCAGGGCGAGCCACGCGGGCCCGTGGCCGCCGGACGCCCGGAGCGCGGCGAAGGCGGTGTAGGCGACGGCGGCCGCGGCGATCCAGAACGAGCGCCGGCGCAGCATCGCGGCGAGCGTAGCGTCTGGCCACGGGGGCGCCAACGAGGCGGTCTCATCGAGGTGACGACCGCGCCGCCCGCGCCGCTGCCGCGGCCAGATGCTCCTTTGCTACCTCAGGGCGGGAGCGCCGCGATGTAGTCGTAGAGACACTTCATCTCGTCGGCGCTGAGCGCCGGGCCGAGCGGCATCTTGTTGTTGCACGGCGGGTCGTCCGTGACCTTCTGGTAGAGCAAGCTGCCATCCGGGTCGCCCGGCACGACCACCGTGGCGCTGCCGCCGCACGTGGACGCCTGGCCCGCGACCCTGGTCTCCCAGCCCGTCGTCAGATCGAGGCCGCCCGGATTCGCTTGCCCATCGTGGCAGCCCGAGGTGGCGCACTTCGCCATCACCAGCGCCTGCGCTTCAGCGCATCCGGCCCCGCCGCCGCTGCTCGCGCTGGTGGTCGCGGGGTCGCCGCCGCTGGTGGTCGCGGGGTCGCCGCCGCCGCTGGTGGTCGCAGGATCGCCGCCGCTGGTGGTCGCGGGGTCGCCGCCGCTGGTGGTCGCGGGGTCGCCGCCGCTGGTCGCCGCCGGGGTGCCCTGGCCGCTCCCGCCGCCAGGCCCGTCGCCGCCGGCCAGGTACTGGTCCTTGTCCTCCAGGGTCCCCGCGCAGCTGATGATCAGCGCGGCGCCGCTCATCATGGCGGCAACTGCGAGCGCGGTGCGCCCGCCAAGGAAAGCGATGTACGTCACGTGCTACCTCTCTCTCTCGCTCAGTAAACGTAGGCTCCGGCGAGCCGCACCCCAAGGTACTGGTCGATCGCCCCGCCGGCTACGTACGCGTCGCCGACCGCGGGCTCGAACGACGAGAAGAACCGCGCGTACTCGATGAGGAGCCGCGCCTCGACGCCGGTCGTGACGGGCACGAGCACCCCGGCCATCGCGCCGATGCCCTGCACGCTCGCCCCGGCGAACCGATCGTAGACCGGGCCTGACGAGAGCGGGAAGAGGTAGTCGGCACCAAGCGCCAGCGCGACCGGGCCGACCGGCACCCGCGCGTCGAGGCCGGCCCGGACCAGCGTGTAGGAGACGTTCGGCACCGTCCTGGCCAGGGCCTCCGCCGCGTCGACCTCGAAGGTCAGGAGCCGGAGCCCGGCGGAGATGCCGAGCACGGACGACTCGCCGATCGACAGCCGCTCCCGCAGCCCCAGGTTGATGCGCTGGTACGTCGTGCTGATCGGGTCGCCGTCGCCGATCGCCGAGTTGAGGCCGAACGCCTGCATGTACCCCGCGGTGATGCCGAGGCCCTTGAGCACCGGGATGTCCGTGGACGCGAGCGGGTACACCTCGCCGGAGACCGACAGCCCGGGCTGACCGAAGACGTCGTAGGGCCGGAGGTTCTGCGTGACCGGATCGGAGTAGTCGAACCAACGGCCAGCGAACTCGACGCCGACCTCGACCGAGAAGAGCGCCGAGCGGGGGTCGTGGCGCTTGCGCTTCCCGCCCTTGTCGCCGTCGTCGCCGCCCTTGTCGTCGCTGTCGCTGCTCTTCTCGTCGCCGTCGCCGTCGCCGTCCTTCTCGTCGCCGCCGTCCTTCTCGCCGTCGCCGTCGTCGCCGCCGTCCTTCGGCTTGTCCTCGTCGGCCGTGGCGGCCGCGGGCGCGATCTGCGAGAGCGTCGGGCCGAGCAGCTCTTCCAGCGCCTTCTTGCGGTCGTCCCGCGAGCCGCCCAGCGGCACCGCGCTGTCCACCGCGAGGTCGCCGGAGTTCTCGTCGACGTAGACGAGGTGGACCTCTTTCTTCTTCTTCTTGTTCGTCCGCGAGACGCCGTAGATGACCCCCTCCGCCTTCGCGGCCTTGCCCGCCTTGCGGATGCGGTCGATGGCCTTCTTCCGCTGGGCCTTCATCACCAGCGCGTCGCCCACCGGCTTGGTCTGGCCGGCGCTGCGCAGCGACTTCGAGAACGCGTCGTCGTCCACGACCTTCAGCGTCTCCGGGACGAGGGACACGATGTCTTCGCGGATGTCATCCGCGTTCGGCCCCTCGATGTAGATCGCGATCGACTTCGACCCCTTGGGGGCGGCGAGCGCGATGGGCGAGAGCGCGAACGTCGTGACCGTCGCGGCGGAGAGCCCGAGGAGGATCCTCCCGCAGAGGCTCAAAGAGAGGGACAGCGTTGTGAACCTGGTCGGCTTCCGCGCGGGCCTTTTGCCGGCAGCGGCGTCAAACGAAGCTTGCACGCGCGCGAGCCTACAGGCGATGTCGCGGCAGGATCCAGCGTCTTTCGAGGGGGCTGAGCGACATTTCTCGTGACGCGCAGTGTAGCTATGAGACTCCGCTACAATCGGACTCTCAGGGCTCGCTGACCCTCGTCTTCCTTGGCGCCTTGACGGGCCCCGGCGAAGCGAGAAATGTCGTCGCACGATGCGCAGCGCCGCAACGCAACGCATCGCAGGCCAGCGCGTCCCCCAGGGGAGAGGGCAGATGGATCGGTCAAGAGGACGGAACCGCCGCGCGGCGCGCGGCCCCGGCGGCTCTCTCGGGCTTGCGATCATCGTGGCGGCGGCTGCCGCCTGCTCCGGCGGGCGCGGCGGCGGGGCCGCGGGGGGAGCGGAAGGCGAGGCGCCGCGCTGCGCAGAGATCCGGCCGGGCGCGTCGCCGCTCCGGCGGATGACGCGCTTCGAGTACAACAACACGATCCGCGATCTCCTCGGCGACGACAGCGCGCCGGCCGACGCCTTCGTGGTCGAGGAGGAGGCGCTCGGGTTCAACAACCAGGCGGCGGCGCTCGGGGTCACGCAGCTCCTCGCCGAGCAGCTCATGAAGGCCTCCGAGGCGATCGCGGCGCGGGCCGCGAAGGATCTCGGGAAGCTCCTTCCGGGGTGCGACCCGGCGGTGCAGGGGCCCGACGCGTGCGCCGCGGAGCTCATCGAGCGCCTCGGCAAGCGCGCGTTTCGCCGGCCCCTCGCGCCCGCGGAGAGCGAGCGGTTCGCGCGGCTCTTCGCCTTCGGGAACGACGAGCACGGCTTCTCGACCGGCGTCGAGCTCGTGATCCAGGCGATGCTCCAGTCGCCGCACTTCCTTTACCGCGTCGAGCACGGCATGCCGGATCCGGCCGGCGAGGGCGTGGTGGCGCTCTCGGACCACGAGATCGCCTCGCGGCTCTCCTACCTGCTCTGGAGCTCGATGCCCGATGACGCGCTGTTCGCTGCAGCCGACGCGGGGGAGCTCCGCACCGCGGAGCAGATCTCCGCGCAGGCCCGCCGCATGCTCGAGGATCCGCGCGCCCGCGCCGCCGTCGCGAACTTCCACGCGCAATGGCTGCAGCTGTCGAACATCGACACCCTCACCAAGGACCCGGCGGTCTACCCCGGCTTCCACGCCGGGCTCCCGGCCCTCCTCCGGGCGGAGACCGAGGCGTTCCTCGATCACGTCGTGTTCGAGGACGAGGCCGGCGACGTGGCGACGCTGCTGACGGCGCCCTACTCGCTGATGAACGCCGAGCTCCGCGCGTTCTACGGGCTGGGAGCGGCGGGCGGCGCGGAGGCGCCCGGCGAGCTCTCGGTCGTGCCGCTCGATCCCGCGCAGCGCGCCGGCTTCCTTACCCACGCCAGCGTGCTCGCGGTGCTCGCGAAGCCGGACCAGTCCTCGCCCGTCCACCGCGGCAAGTTCGTCCGGGAGCGGCTGCTCTGCCAGACCTTGCCGCCGCCGCCGCCCGACGTGGACATCCAGCCGCCGCCGGTGCGGGAAGGGATCCCGACCCGCCGGCAGTTCGAGCAGCACGCGGAGGACCCGGGCTGCGCTGGCTGCCACCGGCTCATGGATCCGATCGGCTTCGGGTTCGAGCGCTACGACGGGATCGGCCTCTACCGCGAGGTCGATCAGGGCGTCCCGGTCGACGCGAGCGGCGAGATCGTGGCGAGCCGGGATGTCGATGGGCCCTTCGACGGGGCGGTGGAGCTCGCGCACCGCCTCGCGGAGAGCGACGACGTGCGCCAGTGCGTCGCGACGCAGTGGTTTCGCTTCGGCTACGGCCGCGCCGAGCAGGCAGAGGACGAGTGCAGCATGCGCCAGATCCAGGCGGCGTTCGCCGAGAGCGGGTACAACATCAAGGCGCTGCTCGTGGCGCTGACGCAGACCGACGCGTTTCGCTACCGCCGCGCGGCGCCGGACGCAGGGGGTGCGCCGTGAGCGGCGCCGCACAGCGCCGGGCGTCGAGGAGGCGCCTCGATCGCCGCGCCTTCCTGCGCGGGGCCGGCGGGCTTGCCCTCGCGCTCCCCTTCCTCGACGCCATGGCCGGATCGGCGAGCGCCGTCGATTTCCCGAAGCGCTTCGTCGTCTTCTTCACCGGCCTCGGCACGGTGAAGGGGGCCTGGCTGCCGACCGGGACCGAGTCGTCGTTCGAGCTCGGAGAGATCCTTGCGCCGCTCTCGCCCTACCGGGACAAGCTGCTCGTCGTCGAGGGCATCGACATGGAGTCCGCCTACAGCGGGCCGGGCGACCCTCACCAGCAGGGCATCGGCCAGGCGCTCACGGGCACGGAGCTCCAGGAGGGGACCCTCTTCCCGTACGCCTGCAACCCCGCCGCGCGGGTCGGCTGGGGCGGGGGCATCTCGGTCGACCAGTTCCTCGCCGCGAGGCTCGGGGATCGCACGAAGCTCTCGTCGCTCGAGCTCGGTGTCCAGGTCCAGTACGCCAACGTCTCGTCGCGCCTCTCGTACCTCGGCCCGGGCCAGCCGGTCCCGCCCGAGGACGATCCGCGCGCGGCGTTCGACCGGCTGTTCCTCGACCTCACCGCCGACCCGGTGGAGCTCGCGCGGCGGCGCGTCCTGCGCCGCCGGGTGCTCGGCAGCGTCATGGAGGACTACGGCGCCCTCGCGCGCGAGCTGGGGGGCGAGGACCGGCAGAAGCTGGAGCAGCACCTCGACGCGCTGAACGACATCGAGCAGCGGCTCGACGTGCCTGCGCTGCTCGGCGGCGCGTGCGCCGTGCCGACGCTGGGCGAGCCGCTCGACGTCTACGCGAACGACAACTTCCCCGCGATCGGGAGGCTGCAGACCGACCTGCTCGCGATGGCGCTCGCCTGCGATCTCACGCGGGTCGCGTCGATCCAGTGGAGCGCGACCCAGGCGGGCAAGGTGTTCACGTGGCTCGGCCAGTCGGAGACGCACCACGCGCTCTCGCACTCGAACATCGGCGACCCGGAAAAGCAGCAGCAGCTCATCGATATCGGGCGCTGGCAGGCGGAGCAGCTCGCGTACCTCCTCGAACGGCTCGACGCCGTCCAGGAGGGCACGGGCACGCTCCTCGACAACACGCTCGTCCTCTGGTGCACGGACATCTCGGAGGGGCAGAGCCACTCGCGGCGCGACATGCCGTACGTGATCGCGGGGGGCGCCGGCGGGACGCTCAGGACTGGAAGATTTTTGCGCTATGCCGGCGATCCTCACAACAACCTGCTCGTGGCGCTGTGCAATGCGATGGGCGTGGACGTGTCGACGTTCGGCAACCCCGCGTACTGTTCGGGGGTGTTGCCGGGCCTCCTGGCCTGAGCGTCGGCGCGCGCCCGCCGCGTGTTTTGGGCTTTTCGTCGCGCGCCGATTTTGGCAAGTACGCCCGCATGGGCGCCCTGCTGTCCTTCGGGAAGCCTCACGGTGCGCGGCGCGCGGCGCGCCTCGCTCTCTGTCTCGCTCACCTCGCGGCGCTCACGGCGGCGGCGTGCGGCTGTCGCAAGCCTGCGGACGTCTCGGCGGACGCCGGGGCCGCGGCCCCGGCCGGCGACGCGGGCGCCGACGCTGCCCCCGCGGCGCTCACGGCGGCCGAGGGGCAGGTGGCGCCTGCGGCGCTCACGGCGCCCGAGTGGCCGCCGAGCGACAAGCCGCTGCTCGGCGTGACGGCCTTCGTGGCGACCGTCTACAAGGAGCCGCGCGACACGTCGAAGAAGCTCGGGTACCTGCGCGTCGGCTCCAGGGTGCCTCGCTCCGCTGAGCCCGCCGGCACCGCGGGCTGTCCGGGCGGCTGGTATGCGATCGAGCCCCACGGCTACCTCTGCGTCGGCGAAGAGGCGACGCTCGACCTGAACGACCCGATCCTCAAGGCCGCCGGCCCTGGGCCGAACCTGAGGACCGCGCTCCCGTACCGGTACGCCTTCGTCCGCGCGGTGCTGCCGCTCTACCTGCGCGTCCCCACCGCCGAGGAGCAGCGCAAATCGGAGTTCAAGCTCGACGAGCACCTGTCGTGGTTCGAGGAGAACAAGGCGACCGTGCAGCGGGTCATCCTCGGCGCGAACGACGTGGCGATCGACGCGCGCGGCGTGCCGCTTCCGGGCAAGCAGCTCGGCGAGCTCGGTCTGGGGAAGAACTCGCTCGAGCTCGGCGAGGGCGCGCTGCTCGGCGCGGAAGGGGACGGCGACCCGATCCCGTTCTGGCTCGAGGGCGGCAAGCGCGTCATCCGCAACCTCAGCGACTTCAAGGTCCCGGACTACGCGGTCTTCGCCGATCGCGCGCGGCGCTTCACCGGGCTGTCGCTGATCGGATCGTTCACGACCGGACCGGAGTCGCTGAGCCGGCGGTTCGCGATCACGACCGATCTCCGGCTCGCGCCTGCGACGAAGATCAAGCCCGACACCGGCTCTCCCTGGCACGGCGTCGAGCTGACCGATGCGCTCACGCTGCCGCTCGCCTTCGTCCGCGCGCGGGGCGCTCGCGACGTTCAGATCCAGGGGGACAAGGCGACGCCGGGCAAGGAGCTGCCGTTCCGGGACATCGTCCCGTTGACCGGCAGGATGCGCCGGATCGAGGGCGTGAAGTACTACCGCACCCGGGATCAGCGGTACGTGAGCCAGCTGGACGTCGGGCTCGCGGTCGCGCCGTCCGCGTGGCCGGAGGTCGCCGAGAAGGGCGAGAAGTGGATCGAGGTGTCGATCACGCACCAGACGCTGGTCCTCTGGGAGGGCAAGCGCCCGGTCTACGCCACGCTGGTCTCGACCGGCCAGGCGGGGGTGGCCGATCCCAAGACCACGACCGCGACGGTGCGCGGCATCTTCCGCATCCGCAACAAGCACATCACGGCGACGATGGACTCGAACGAGTCGTCGAGCGTCGGCGGCCGCGCGGAGACGACCGCCGACGCGCCGTCGGCCTCGCGCGGCGCGAAGCCGGAGAAGGGCGGCTCGTCGAAGGAGCGCTCACCGAAGAAGCCTGGCGCGAGCGCTGCGGCGAAGCCCGCGGCAGGCGAGAAGGTGGTTCCCCGGAAGGGCGACGGGGAGTACGGCGTGACGCGGCGCCGCGGCGAGGGGACCTATGCCCTCAAGGACGTGCCGTACATCCAGTACTTCGCGAGCGGCTACGCGCTCCACGCCGCGTACTGGCACGACGTCTTCGGCACGCCGCGCAGCCATGGCTGCATCAACCTGGCGCCCATCGACGCCCACCGGCTGTTCCTGTGGACCGATCCCCCGGTCCCGCCCGGATGGCACGCGATCAACACAGGCGAGGAGCTGGGCGAGGGAACAACAGTCATCGTCCACGAGTGAGTGAGGCGGGCGTTGTCACCAATGAGAATGAGGGAGAGAAGGGACGGGGGCGCTTCAGTGCTTCGGCGCGCTGCGGAGGAGGTCGGTCAGGGCGTCGTCTGCGGAGGCGGCGAGGGCGTCGAGGAGCGCGGCGAGGTGGGCGTGCTGGTCCGGGGTGAAGGGGGGCATGCCGAAGCGCGCACGGACGCCTGAGAGGCGCAGCACGAGACCCGCGCCGTCCTGGTAGCCGGCGATCCATGGGCCGCGGGTGAGCTCGTCGCAGATGCGACGGAGCCGCGCCTCGAAAGCGGCGCGATCGGCGAGGGCACCGGCGGGGGAGGGGGCGCGCTGCTGGAAGTGGTGGATCGAGGCGGCGGCCTCGGTGGGGGCGCCGTCGATGGCCTCGAGGCCGGCGCGGAGGTCGTCGAGGAGGGGCGCGAGGCCGGTCCTGCGGACGAGCGCGCCGTCGAGGCACATCTCCCAGAGCACGTGGGCGAACAGCGCGAGCCGGGGCGCGCCGAGCGAGGCAGCGCGCAACGCGGCGGCGAGGCGGCGTTCGCCCTCCACGAAGACGGGGGCGGCGTGGAACCAGCGATCGACGGCGACGTGGTGGTCGATGCCGGCCAGCACCTCGGCGAGGCGGGGCGGCGGGGCGGCGGGGCGCTCGGGCGCGCGGGAGGGCCTGACGCGCCGGTCGGCCATGCGCCAGAGGTCCGGGAGCATCGCCGCCGCGCCCGCGGCGGCCGAGCCGAGGTCGCGCGCGGCGAGGTGGCGATGAAGCAGGAAGTTCATGCGTTCAGGATGGCGCTGCCGTCCGCGGCGGTCGACGGCGAACCGATGCGGCGCGCGTCCGGCAGCGCGGGGAGCGCGTAGCGTTCGTTGGCAGAATGGCCGGGAGCGGCTGCGCTTGATTTGCTGTCGGATCTCCTCCGGTTGCTGGGCAGGAGTCCTGGGCTGCTGGGCGAACGTCTCTCTTAGGTGGTTGGTGTCCTGGGCCGACAGGTCATCGCGATGGCGAACTTGCGTTGAGCGCGGCGCGTTTGCGCCGCCGGGCGGCTGCTCACCTCCATGGCGCGCATGTAGGGAGAGCGGTGCTGTCGAGCTCGCATCGCCTGCCTCCGTTACCCGGCCAGCGGAGATGGCTCCATGCCAGTTGCCCGCTGCGGCCGTCATGGCCCCTTTTCCTCCTTGGAGCCGCGAGTTCGGCGGGGCCCCACGCGCGCCCCGCCTCGCACATCCCCTCGCCCGCGGCCGTTGCTTCTCTTGCTCGGGGTTCGGCGCAACAGGTAGCCTAGGCAACGATGCAGGCCAGCGACCCGTTCGGCTGGGTGGGGTCGATCATCGACGGCCAGTTCGCCGTCGAGGCGCTGGCGGGCGAGGGAGCGTTCGGTGTCGTCTACCGGGCCCGGCACCTCGGCTTCGATTCGCCGGTCGCCGTCAAATGTCTCAAGATCCCCGCGGGTCTAAGCCCTGACCAGCAGGACGGTTTCCTCGCCAAGTTCCGCGAGGAGGCGCGCCTGCTCCACCAGCTCTCACGCCGGACGATGGGCATCGTCCAGGCGCTCGACATCGGCGCCGCCGCCGCTCCGAAGGGGCCATGGACGCCGTACATCGTCATGGAGTGGCTGGAGGGCGAGACGCTCGAGCAGGATCTCAAGCGCCGCAGCGCCGAGAAGCTCCCGCCGAGGAGCCTCGGCGAAGCGATCCGGCTCCTCGCGCCGGTCGCCTCCGCGCTCGCCGTCGCCCACGACGAGAATGTGTCTCACCGCGACGTCAAGCCGGCCAACCTGTTCCTGCTCGGCGACCGGATGAAGGTGCTCGACTTCGGCCTCGCCAAGGTCTTCTCCGAGACGCCGACGTTCGCAGAGGCGCTCGTCCAGACGGGACGAACGTTCCGCGCCTTCACGCCGCAGTACGGCGCGCCGGAGCAGTTCAGCCCGAGGTTCGGCGCCACAGGGCCCTGGACCGATGTCTATGCGATGGCCCTCATCCTCGTCGAGGTCGCGAGCGGTCAGCCCGCCCTCTCGGGCGGCGACGTCATCCAGCTCTTCGTCGCCTCGAGCGATGAGTCGATCCGGCCGAGCTTCCGCGCCCGCGGGGTGAGCGCGAACGCCGACGTCGAGGCGGTCCTCGGCCGCGCGCTCGCGATCAACCCCTCGCAGCGGTTCCACAACCTCGGCGAGATGTGGGCCGCCCTGGAGGCCGCCCACCGCTCCAGCGTCGTCGTCGTGGCGCGCGACACCTTGCGCGCGCCCGCCTTCGGCTCGGGCGACGCGAACGACGACGCGGATGAGCTGCTCGACCTCGCCGCCGTCCACCTGCCGCCGCTGCCGCCGCCGCCGGCGCTGTCCGTCCCGCCGCCGTCGCTGCCGCCGTCGTCGAAGCCGTGGCGGGCGCCGGACAGCAGCGGGATGAGGGGGAGCGTGAGCTCCGATCGCGGCTCGCCGCGGACCCGGGCCGCGCTGCCGTTCGAGGGCGGTGAGCACCGGGTCTGCACCGTCCTGTTCGCCGATCTGTCCGAGGCGACCGCGCTCTCGTCGCGGCTCGATCCCGAGGACGTCAAGGACATCGTCGACCGCTGCTATCAGGCGCTCGCGGAGCACGTCGAGCAGATGCACGGGATCGTCGAGCGGCCGATCGGCGGGCGCGTCATGGCTGTCTTCGGCGTCCCTCGCTCGACCGACAGCGACGCCGAGCGAGCCATCGTCGCGGCGCTCGGCGCGCAGGCCGCGATCCCGCGCCTCGCGCTGCCGCGCGCTGCGCGATCGGTCCGCCTCTCGGTGCGGTTCGGGATCGCGACGGGGCGGGCCTTCGTCGGCGCCGGGGGCTCGGCGCGGCAAGATCTCGCCGTCATCGGCGACGCGGTCGACGGCGCGGGGCGCCTGCAGCAGCTCGCGCCGCGCGGCGCGATCGTGATCGGCCGCGACACCCACCGCCTCGTCCTCGGGCGCTTCCACGTCGAGCCGATCGACGCGAGCGCCGGCGCGGTCCGGGCGCCGGCGGCGCCGCCGGCGTCTACCGCGCACGGCGCGGCGCCGCCGATCTACCGCGTGCTCGGCGAGGCCCCGCTCCACCACGCGTTTGCGCCGCCCGATTTCCATGGGCTCTCGACGCGCCTCGTCGGGCGCGGCGCGGAGATGCAGCGCCTGTGTGATCTCGTCGAGACGGCCTTCCACGAGCGGCGGCCGCGCCTCATCACGCTGGTCGGCCCGCCCGGCGTGGGACGGACGCGGATGCTCGCAGAGCTCTTCGCGGGCCTCCGCGACGGCGGCGCCGGGGGCGGCGCGCCCTCCTCGGAGCGCGGGTACGCGCTCGCGCCGCCCGGAGGGCTGCTCGTCCTGTCGGCGCAGTGCTCGGCGCTCGCGCAGGATTCGAGCTATGGCCTGGCCGGCGCGCTGCTCCGCCGCTGGTTCGGGATCCACGAGGCCGATCCAGCCCAGGTCATCCTGCGCAAGCTGCGCCGCGGTCTCCGCTGGATCCGGCTGCGCGCCGCGCGCGCCAGCGTCCGCGCCGAGCGGGAGGCCGCAGGCGCGGGGGCCAGGGCCGCCGCGCTCGGGGGCGCATCGCCCATCGTGACCCGCGCGTCGTCCGTCCCGCTCCGAGGTCCGATCAGCTCGACCGTCAGCGGGCGCAGGGGAGGCGGGGCGGCGCGGTACGAGGACGACGACGAGCTCGATCCGTCCCCCTCGCTGTCGAGGCCGAGCGGGGGGAGCGACCTCGAGGAGATCCTCGCCCGGCTGGCGGCGATCCTGGGCGCGCGGCCTGCGCCCGCCGGGCTCCTCGAGGCCGCGGCGCGCGGCAGCGTGCTGGCGAGGCGCCGGATCGCCTCCGCGCTCGCGCTGCTTGTCACCTTCGCGCTCGAGCGGACGCCGATGGTGATCGTGTGCGACGACCTGCAGTGGGCCGACGACGCGACGCTCGACCTCGTCGAGGAGCTCGTGGCGCACTCCGAGGGGCTGCCGCTCTGCGTGGTGTGCGCCGCGCGCCCCGAGCTCTACGAGCGCCGTCCGGACTGGGGCGTCGGGAAGGAAGCGTACGTCCGCGTCGACGCGTCCTCGCTCGCGCGGCGGCACGCGGAGGAGATGATCCGGGATCGGCTCCGCGGCGCCTCCGCGCTCGACCTCGAGCTCGTGCGCGCGATCGCCGAGCGCTCCGAGGGCAACCCGCGAACCGTGGAGGAGACCCTCCACCTCCTCGTCGACGCCGGCGCCATCGAGGCTCAGGAGGGCGCGTGGCACGTCCGTGAGGAGGCGCTCAGCGCGCTGAGCCTGCCGCCGGCGGTGCACGGCGTGGTCCAGGCGCGCCTCGACCGCCTGGACGAAGCCGCGCGCGGCCTCCTCGCGCAGGCGGCGGTCGTCGGCCGGACCTTCTGGGAGGGCGCGGTCGAGCGGCTCCGGAACGACGCCCCGCAGGCCCGCTCGCCGATGTCGAGCGAGCGCATCCTCGCGGAGCTCCAGGATCTCGATCCGCCGTTCTCGGTGCGCCACGGGGGCAGCGCGTCCACCGCCGAGCTGCTCGCGCGCCTCTGCGAGCGCCAGCTGATCCGGCTCCGCTCCCCCGCGTCGTTCGCCGGCGAGCGCGAGTACGTGTTCGTGGAGCAGGCGACGTGCGAGGTCGCCTACGAGATGCTGAGCCTCAAGATCCGCCGGCGGATCCACCTGCTCGTCGCCGACTGGATCGAGCACCGCGCGTCGAACGTGGAGGCGCGCGACGAGAGGGCCGCCCTCCTCGCCCACCACTACGAGCGGGGCGGCGATCTGCGGGCGGCCGCGGCGGCATACGATCGCGCCGCGGCGCACGCCGCCGCGATCGGCGAGGGCGCCGCGGCGGTGCGCCACGCGGCGCGCGCCCGCGAGCTCCACGACGAGCTCGCGGCCGACGACGCGTAGGAAGGCCGCGGCTACCGCGCCTTGCCGCGCGCGTTCGGCAGCCGGGCGCCGGACACGACCAGCGCGTGGCGCAGGGCGTCCTCCAGCGCGCCGAAGGTCTCGAGCGTCCGTGCGTCGCTGCCGAGCGTCACGATGGCCTGCGCGACCCCGGGGGAGATCCCCGAGACGAGGCAGCGGCTGCCGAGCAGGCTCGCGGCCCGGGCCACCTGGAACAGGTGGTCGACCGTCGGCGTGTCGACGTCCTCCACGCCGGTCAGATCGAGCACGGCGAAGTGGGCCTGCGTGCGGACGATCTCCCCGAGCAGCTTCTCCATGACGTCGGTGGCCCGGACGCTGTCGAGCGCGCCGATGATCGGCAGCACGAGGACGCCCTCCCACGCCTGGATGATCGGCGTCGACAGCGCGCGGATCGCCTCCTGCTGCTGGCGCAGGACGCTCGCGGTCCGCTCGCGTTCGGCGTTCTCCGCGGCGAGCATCCGGTTCTTGCCTTCCAGCTCCTCGGCGTACACCTCGAGGCGCTCGATCGACTGGCGCAGCTGATCTTCGAGCCGCTTGCGCTCGGTGGTGTCCCGCATCGTCACGGCGACGCCGCCCTGGATCGGCACGATCTGGTGGTGAACCCAGACGCTCGGGCGCGACGCCTGGGCGCTCGGCGCGGGCACCAGGATCTCCTCCTCGATCGGCGCCCCCTTCCGGAGGCCGCGCAGGCACCGCTCGAGGAGGACGCCGGCCTCGACCGAGTGGACGAGCTCCGAGAGGCGCTGACCGAGGAGCTGCTCGCGCGGCACCGACAGCATCGTCGCGGCGCGCGCGTTGAGCCCCGTGATCACGAAATCGGCGATCTCCTCGCTTTCATCGCGGCGGGCGGCCAGCGTGAGGAACGCGTCCATGCTGGCCTCGACGGCCGCGTGGAAGCGCGCCTCGCTCTCCCGGCGCTGCTCCTCCGCGCGCCGGCGCTCGGTGATGTTCTCCCCGACGATGAGCGCGTTCGTGACCTCGTCGACCCCCCGGATCGCGCTGACGTGGTTCGCGTACCACGCCCGCCCGCCGTTCACGCCGAGGCCGACCACCTCGTAGCTCGCGCGGCCTCCCTCCTGGAGCACCGTCTGGAGCGCCTCCCTCACCGTGGCGTGGTACTCCGGCGACGTGAAATCGTAGAGGCTCCGGCCGACGATGCTCTCCTCCCGGACCCCGGGATACGGCCGGTTCACCGAGACGATGCGCGCGTCCTTGTCGACGACGACCAGGTAGTGCGGGATGCCGTCGTACAGCGCCCGCAGCTTCTCCTCGGACTCACGGAGCGAGATCTCGGCGGTCTTGCGCCGCGTGACGTCGCGGGCGACGAAGTAGACGAGCCCCTCGTCGAGCGCGAGCATCGCGTTCCACTCGAGCCACCGGTACGAGCCGTCCTTGCAGAGGAAGCGGTTCTCGTAGGTGATCGTCTGCGCGCCCGTCGAGAACGTGTCTGTCTCCGAGAGGGTGCGCGTCTTGTCTTCGGGGTGGATGAACTCGAGGTAGGGTCGCGCCATCAGCTCCTGGCGGCTGAACCCGAGCGTGCGTTCCCACGAGGGGCTGAGCTCCTTGAACCGCCCGTCGAGCGTCGCGGCGCCGAGCATATCGACCGCGAGCGCGTAGAGCCGCCGCTGCTCCTTGTCCTCTTCGCGCACGACCGCGCGCAGGATCGGCCCTGCGCTGTCAGGGAGGGCGAGCCGCGCGATCTGCGTGTCGGCCTGGACGAAGTCCCCACCCGGCCGCCGGTAGAGCCACCGAAACCGCTGCGGTTCGCCGCGGCCCGCCGCGTCGAGCCGCTGGGCGAGGCGTTCGGCGGAGGCCTGTCCGTCGGGCTGCAGGAGCGGCGCGAGGTCCGCGAGCTCCCGTCCGATGAGGCCGCCCTCGGACCCGGCGAGCAGCCGGATCGCGCTCGGGTTGGCGTCGATCACGCGGCCGTTCTCCAGGAGGAGGAGCGCGTCTTCGGCCGCCTCGAATGCGGCGCGGTGGAGATCAGGCTGGCTCATCGTGGGCGCCGCAGGGTGTCAGGGGCGCCGTGCCGCCGGGTTGTCCTCTCGATCTCGATCGCCAATCAGCACCTCGAGCGGCCGCCGACACCCCGCTCTGTCGCTGCCGCCAGCGGCGCATTGTGCAGGAAGCCTCGGTGGAGATCGAGGTCCATGAGTCCGCGCGCGGCTCGGCGCGGGTGGTGGTTGTCGTTGCCCTCGTCGCCTTCGTCGGTGTCGTCGGTTTCGCCCTTTGTCCGCTCCCTGGTCCGGGATCCGTCCCGGTGCAGGCCGCTCGCGCGCTGGCAGTCGAGCGCTGTTCCCTTCGCCAATGTTGTCTGCCTGCCACTCGCGGGCGACGACCTCTCGCGTGCTGCGGGCGCCGTGGTAGCGTTGGTCTGTATCGCGGGGGGTTCCTGCTGCACTGCCTGTCGGCAGGCAGCTCTCGCGCGGTGCGAGGGGGGTGCGATGATCTCGGAGGCGTGCGGGCTCTGTGCTTGGCCAGCGAGCCTCGTCGTCGACGACGTGCAGCGGCACAAGGGTGCGCTCCTGGACAAGGCGCTGCAGATGCGTGCGGACAACAAAGAGCCGCTCGCACGCGTTGCCTTCCGGGGCGCGCTCTACTGGCAGCGCTGGCTCCTGACGAAGGAGCCTGGGCTCCACGAGGAGGCGCGGGTCGTCTCCGGGCTCGAGTTCGCTCGAGAGGCTGGCGACTGGAAGGAGGCCGATATGCTCCTTGCCCACGCCGACAGCTCGAGCGCCCTCGCCGGTCTGCCGTTCGTCGATCACTGGAAGGCGCTCGTCGCGCAGCACTTGCCGGAGCAGGTGAGCGACGAGCACGAGCTCGAGGAGACGTTCCAGGAGTTCCGGCGGCACCCCAGCGAGGAGGCCGCGGAGAGCGTGCGGCGCTGCGCCACGGCCATCGCGCCGCTCGGGTCGCCCGTCCCGGTGCACAGCCTCCTGGCGCGTGTGGCGATGGATCTTGGCCAGACCGAGGAGGCGGAGTTCCATCTCGCCGCGCTCGTCGTCTGCAGGCCGCTCTGGATCCCCTACGTCGTGCAGCTGGCCGAGCACCAAGCGAGGCTCGATCTGCCGCGTGCCCTCCGCACGATCGAGGACGCGCGCCGACTCTTCGGCCCCGACTTCTGGCTCCCCCTTTGAGCGGGACTCACCCGCTTCGGATACGGGCCCATCTCGGCGTTTTCGGTGCTCAGCGCACGGGAGTGCGCCTGCGCGCCGAAAACGCCGATCTGGACCCGTCTCCTGTGCGGGTGAGTCCCGCTCGGCGACGCATCTCGTGAGAGCGTCGGCCGTCGACGGCCTCTGATCCCCTTGGAGAGCTCTCGTTGCCAGGATCCTGCGCCCCCGCGGCCCCCGCCTCAGGTGCTCTCGAGCGTGCGCATCCAGCCGCTGATCCGTGCCCCCGCCGGCTTGGGCCAGCCCATCCGCGCGAAGCGCTCGAGGAGCTGCGGCGTATGGTCTCCGGTGCGGCTGTCCTTGAAGGCCGCGCGCGCCGCGTCGAGCTCGCGCGCAGCCTCGTGGAAGCGCCCCTCGTGGTACGCGAGCCACGCGAGCGTCAGGTGCCGGTGCTGCCGGGGCTCCGCCTCCGCGAGCGCCACCGCCTCGCACGCCATCAGGTGGTCGCGAGCGAGCTCCGCGTCCCCGCGGTGGAGCGCGATCTGCGCGAAGAGCAGCCGCGCCTCCACCAGGCCCCACGGATCCCCGAGCCGCTCGAAGAGCCTGCCGGCGGCGAGCGCGTGCTCCTCGGCGAGCTCCGGCGCGCCCGCGTCGAGCGCCACCATCGAGAGGAGGCGCTCGCACCCGGCCTCGCCGCGCGGGTTCGCGACGTCGCGGAAGCTCTGCCGCGCCGCGAGCGCGCCCGAGCGCGCCGCCTCGAAGTTGCCGACGCGGTGGTCCGAGTGCGACAGCGCGAGGTCGCACTGCGCGAGCCCGAGCCGGTACCCGATGGCGTCGAAGTCGGCGTGCGCGGTCGTGAGCAGCGCGCGCGCCGCCTCCGACGTCGCCCCGGCCTGCTCGACCATGCTCTGCAGCAACAGGCACTGCGCCCGGCCGAGCCGATCGCCGACATCCATGAACCGCGCCGCACCCGACGCGAGCACCGCCCGCGCCCGCGCGTGCTCGCCGAGCAGGTAGTCGATCTCGCCGAGCAGCACCTCGCACTGCGCCTGCCCGTGGCCGTGGCCGATCTCGTCGAAGATCGCGTGCGCTCGCGCCACGAGGCGCCGGCCCTGCGCCTCCGCGCCGAGGTCCGACGCGATGTGCCCGAGCAGGCGCAGGCAGTGCGCCTGGTTTTCGCGATCGCCCGCTTGCTCGAAGATGCGCCGCGCGTCCTCCGCGTCGCGCCGCGCCTCGTCGAGCCTCCCCGCCAGCCGCAGCGCCTCGCCGCGGAAGCGCAGCTGCGTCCCGAGGCGCGTCCCCGTCAGCACGGGCCGCGCGTCCACCCCGCCCCGGAGGCCCGGGCGCGAGTCGCTCCCCCCGGGCAGCTTGCCGTCGAGCACGGCGAGATCGCGGAGCGTCGCCGCGATGTCGCGCGAGCTCTGCCAGTGCGCCGCCACGTGCGCGTGCATGAGCGCCGCGGCCTCGTCGGTGTCGCCTGCGCGCAGGAGGCTGACCACCCGGTGCCGGAGGATGCGGCGGCTCGACGCGGCCGGGTGCGCCCCGAGCGCGTCGGCGGCGGCGCGGAACACGCGGGCCGCGTCCGGCTCGAGGAAGAGCTGCGAGAGGAGGTGCTCCTGGAGCAGCGCGTGCGGCCAGCGCAGGCGATCGCCCACGGCGAGGAGGATCTGGGCGCGCTGCATGGACGCGAGCGCCCGGTCCGCCGAGATATCGAGCGAGGTGAGCAGCGCGCGCAGGATCTCGCGCCGGATGTCGCCGCCGAGCGCGGCGGCGGCGCGCGCGCCGGTGCGGAGCTCCTCGGGCAGCGCCGCGAGGCGCTCTTCCCAGAGGTCGGCGGTGGTCGCCGCCTGCACGGCCATCGACGCCCTCGGCACGAAGTACTTGCCCGCGCGGAGCTGGAGGTGCCCGCCGCCCGCCCACGCGTGCAGCAGCTGCAGCGCGAAGAGCGGGTTCCCCTTGCTGCGGGCCGTCGCCGCCTCGGCCGCCGCGTCGTCGAGCGGCAGCGTCTCCCGGAGCAGCGCGTGCGTCTGCGTGGGGTTCAGCGGGGCGACGTCGAGCCGCTCTCCGACGTAGGCCGCGAGCGCCCCCTCGATGCGCCTCGCCGCCACCGGATCGCACTCGACCGCCTCGCTCCTGACCGTCGCCACGACGAGGAGGCCCAGGTTCGGCGCGTCGCGGTGGAGCGTGAGGAGCCCCTCGAACGTCGTCGACGAGGCGTAGTGCAGGTCGTCGAGCCAGAGCAGCACCGGCCGGTCCCGGCCGATCCTCTCCAGGGTCTTGCGGATGATCAGCCAGCGGAGCTCGGGGCGATCCAGGCGGAAGCGCTTCCCCGTCGGACCGACCGCCTCGCTCCCCGGGGGCGACGGCTTGATCCACTCGGCGGTCGCCGCGACCCATGTCTTGCCGACCTCGTCCTCGGGCGGGACCTCCCAGAGGTTCATCAGCACCTTCTCGACGATCTCGCGCTCGGCCCGCTCCAGCCGGTAGTGCTGGGTCACCGCGCCGAGCACGCCGTCGAGCGGCGCCGCGATGCGCCGGTAGCGCGCGCGGAGCGGCACCATGAGCGCCCGCTCGTGGACCTCCTCGCAGAGCCACTCGGCCAGCCGGCTCTTGCCGACGCCGGCCTCGCCCGCGAGCAGGACGAACCGGTGCATCGCCTTCGGCGCGTCGACCATCTCGGCCACGACCTCCATGAGCCGCGCCCGCTCTCCGGTCCGCGCGACGAACGGGCTCGGCCGGAGCGCGAGCAGCCCGGTGGTCGTCACGGACGGCGGCGGGTCGTCGTCTGGAGGCTCGATGAGCTCGGGCGTGAGCAGCTCCTTGCGGCTCGGGGGCAGACGGCCGCTCGTCAAGAGGGCGATGGGCAGCGGCGTCGCGGTCACGTTCGCGTTGTTGCGCGGCTCGAACCGCTTCCACACCCGCCGCGCGTCGCCCGCGAAGTCGAAGCGGTGCCAGGGCCGCTTCGCGAGCAGCCGCTTCGCGAACTTCGCGACGTCGCCCGGCACCACCGGGGGGAGGGGCAGGTCCGGAATCGGCGAGCTCCGATGCTGCTGGAGGAGCTCGTCGTTGCTGCCGTCGTACACCTCGCCGCCGGCGAGCAGGGCGTAGAGGATGCAGCCGAGCGCGTAGAGGTCCGTCGGCGGTCCGACGTGGGGCGCCGCGAAGCGGATCTGCTCGGGCGCCATCCAGCCCGGGGTGCCCGCGCCCCAGCGCACCGTGGGTTCGCTCTCCCTGGAGCCGTCGAGCCGGTGATCGACCCGGTCCTGGATGAGCCAGGCCAGCCCGAGGTCAAGCACGTGCACGAGCGGCGGCTCGCCCCCGTGCTGCAGATCGACGAGGACGTTGGACGGCTTCAGGTCCCCGTGGATCACGCCGCGCGCGTGCGCGTGCGCCAGCGCACCGAGCACCTGGTCGATGACGCTCCAGATGATCGGCCAGGGCAGCGGGTCCTCGAGCCGCGCGAGGTAGAGCCACTCGTGGAGCGATCGCCCTGGGACGGCGTCCATCACGAGGTATGGCGTCCCATTGCTGAGCGCCCCGAAGTCGCGGGCCTTGACGAGCGCTGGATGGGAGAGCCCGGCGAGCGCCCGGGCTTCCTCCTGGAACCACCACGCGTCCTCGGGGCGGGCCGCCGCGCCTGGCCGGTCGAGCAGCTTCACGGCCACGCGCTCGTCGAGCACGAGATCGCGGCAGAGATAGACGACCCCCATGCCGCCGCGACCCAGCTCTCGGCGGACCTGATAGCGACCGGCCAGGATCGTGCCCGGTAAAAAGCCTTCTTCCGACATGACGGTGAGCCGCCCGATGATAGCCGTGCCGGCCGGGCCCGGTAGACTCGATCTCGCCGGGGCGGCCCGAGGTCGCTTGGCGGCAGTTCGTCGTGTCGGGTCAGCGGAGCGATGCTAGGTTGCGGTGATGGATGCAGCGGTACGCGTGCTTGCATTCGCTGGCGCGAGGGATGTGCTGGGCACCGGAGAAGTGGCGCTGCCGCTGGCTGGCCCCTGCACCGCAGCGGAGCTCCTGGAGCACGTCTGTGCTCGTTATCCGGGGCTCGGCCCCTACAAGGGATCCATCCGGGTGGCGGTGAACGGCGTCTATGCGACGCCGAACGATCCTGTAGGTTTCGGTGACGAGGTCGCGCTCATCCCGCCGGTGGCGGGCGGCTAGCTAGAGGACCCGAGAGGGACGCGCCATGTCTTCTTCTATTGGCGGCCTCGATCCTGCGCGCAATGCGGGCGACGCACCCGATCAGCGGAGGCGATCGCTGCCGCTCGTCGGCGGCGGAGACGCCGGGCGGCGCGCCGCTGTGATCCCGTACCGCGACGGCGCCCACGAGGCAGCTGGCGCGCACGCGGGGCCCGCGCCGCGGAGCGTGCGCATCTCGGTCACGGATCGATGCGACTTCGCGTGTACGTACTGCCGCCCGTCGCGGCATGACGGCTATGCCGACGGCAAGCTCATGACGGCCGCCTGGCGCACCATGTTCGAGGCCCTGCGCGACGCCGGCGTCCGGCGGGTGCGCCTGACCGGCGGCGAGCCGCTGCTCCACCCCGAGATCGTGTCGATCGTCGGGTGCCTCGCCGCGCTCGGCTTCGAGGATCTGGCCCTCACGACGAACGCGTCGCAGCTCGCGCGGCTCGCCGGGGCGCTGCGCGCCGCCGGCCTGCACCGGCTGAACGTCTCGATCGACACCCTCGATCCGGGGCGCTTCCGCGAGATGACCCGGGGCGGCGAGCTCGCCCAGGTGCTCGATGGCATCGACGCCGCGGTCGCGGCGGGCTTCTCGCCGATCAAGCTGAACACGGTGGTCCTTCGCGGCGTGAACGACGACGAGATCGAGCGGCTCGCGCTGTGGGCCTGGGAGCGACGGATGGTCCCGCGCTTCCTCGAGGTGATGCCGATCGCCGAGGGCGCTCGGCTCGTCGGCAAGCACCTCGTCACCGCGGCCGAGATGCGGGCGCGCCTCGCCGAGCACCTCCTCCCGGAGGAGGCGGCCGCCGAGCCCGGCCTCGGCCCCGCCAGGTACGTCCGCGCTCGCCGCGACCCGTCGCTTCGCGTGGGCTTCATCACGGGCACGAGCGACACGTTCTGCGAGAGCTGTGATCGCCTGCGCGTCTCCTCGACGGGCGTGCTCCGTCCGTGCCTCGCCACGGACGACGGCGTCGACGCCTCGCGCGAGGCGAAGATCGGCGATCGGGCGGCGATCCGCCTGCGCCTGGACGAGGCGTGGCGCCTCAAGCCGGACGGCAAGGTCTGGAAGGGCTGCACCGAAGAGACGGCCTCCGCGGTGTCGATCCGCGCGATCGGCGGCTGAAGGAGCGGGCGATCGGTGCAGGGGCGGATCACGTTCGGCTTCCGGTCCTCGCGGCTGCCGTGTCAGATTCCGGGTGATGTCGCGAACCCCTGATCGACCCGGCGAGGGCGAAGCGCTCTCGACTCACCTCTCTCCGAGCGGCGAGGCCCGCATGGTGCCTGTCGAAGGCAAGCCCATCACGCACCGCCGCGCGGTCGCGTCCGGCGCCGTCCTGATGCGCCCCGAGACCATCGCCCGGGTCGCGCGCGACGACGCCCCGAAGGGCGACGTGCTGGCCGCGGCGCGGATCGCCGGGATCATGGCGGCGAAGCGCACGCCGGAGCTCATCCCGCTCTGCCACGGCATCGCGCTCACGCACGTCTCGGTCTCGCTCGACGTGGACGAGCCCTCCGCGACGATCCGGGTGACCGCCGCCGCGGAGGCGGTGGATCGCACCGGGGTCGAGATGGAAGCCATGGTCGCGGTGAGCGCCGCGTGCTTGACGATCTACGACATGCTCAAGGGGATCGATCGCGAGATGGTGATCTCGGACATCAAGCTCCTCGAGAAGAGCGGGGGCCGCTCCGGCCATTTCCAGCGGAGCGCGCCGTGAGCCGGATCCGCACCGAGCCGCTCCACCTCGACGAGCTCATCGCCGCGGTGTCTCACCCTGGCGCGGGCGGCATCGCCACGTTCCTGGGCGTGGTGCGCGACGTCAACGACGGCCGCTCGGTCACGCTGCTGGAGTACGAGGCCTACGGGACGATGGCCGAGGCGGAGCTAGAGCGGATCCTGTGGGAGATCGCCGCAGAGCTCCCTGGCGTGCTCGTCGCCGCGACGCACCGGGTGGGCGCGCTCCACGTCGGCGATGTCGCCGTGGCCTGCGCCGCGAGCGCGCCGCACCGAGCAGAGGCATTCCGCGGGTGCCGTCTGCTCATCGATCGCGTCAAGGAGCGCCTGCCGATCTGGAAGCGTGAGCACGGGCCGGACGGCCCCTACTGGGTCGGATGGGAGGACGCCCGCTGCGCCGGCGAGCACGGGCACGAGGCGCCCCACGGGCACACGCACGGGGACAAGGAGCCTCACGGCCACGGCGGGACGGCGCCTCCGACCAACGCAGGCGCCTAGCGCTGCCCGGGCGGCGCCTCTGGGCAGCGCAGGAGCCTAGCGCAGGCGAAGCCCAGCCGGCGGCGGTGAGGAGAGCGGGTCGTTCTCCCTCAAGCGGTTGTGGTGCCGGATGTCCGTCCCCTTGACGAGGAAGACGACCGACTCGGCGATGTTCATCGCGTGATCGGCGATGCGCTCCAGGTACTTGGCGATCGACTGGATGCGCGTGGCTCTGTACACCGTGCTCGGGTCGCGGCTCATGACGAGGAGCACCTCCTGGAAGATGCGGGCGTAGTGCTCGTCGATCACGTCATCGCGCGTGAGCAGCTGGTTCGCTCGCTCGCAGTCGCGGGCGACCAGCGCGTCCAGCGCCTCGTGCACCACCTCGATCGCCTCGTCCGAGAGGCCTTGCAGCTCCGCCACCGGCGCGAGCGGCGGCTCCTCGTTGAGCTCCTGCACGCGCTCGCAGACGTTCACCATGAGGTCGCCGACCCGCTCCAGATCGGTGACGATCTTGAGGGCCGTGGTGACGAAGCGCAGGTCGGACGCGACGGGCTGGCGCGTCGCGAGGATCCTCATACAGAGCTCGTCGACCTCGCACTCGAGGCGGTTGATCCGGCGATCGAGCCGGATCGTCGCCTTGGCGAGGCCCGTGTCGCGCGTCATGAGCGCGGTCGAGCCTTTCTGGATCATCTCCTCGACGAGGCTCCCCATGAGCAGCAGCTTCTCGCGAAGCGTGCGTAGCTCGTGCTCGTAGACCTTGCTGGTGTGCGACGTCGGCATGATTCTATCCCCCGCTTCCATCAGCCGAACTTCCCGGTGACGTAGTCTTCCGTCTTGCTCTCCTTGGGGTTGGTGAAGATGGTCTGGGTCCTGTCGAACTCCACCAAGTCCCCCATGTAGAAGAAGGCGGTATAATCAGAGCACCGGGCGGCCTGCTGCATGTTGTGTGTTACGAGCACGCAAGTATACCGCTCTTTCAGCTCGTCGATGAGCTCCTCGACGCGCGCAGTTGCAATGGGATCGAGCGCCGAGCACGGCTCGTCGAGCAGGATCACGTCCGGCTCCACCGCGAGGACGCGGGCGATGCAGAGCCGCTGCTGCTGGCCGCCCGAGAGGGATAGCCCGGACTGATCGAGCTTGTCCTTCACCTCGTCCCAGAGCGCGACCTGGCGCAGACACTTCTCGACGAGGCCTGTGGGATCCTTGACGGAGATGCCGTTCAGCTTGTGTCCAGCGAGGACGTTCTCGCGGATCGACATGGTTGGAAACGGGTTGGGTTTCTGGAACACCATGCCGACGCGGCGCCGTAGACGCACCGGGTCGACGGCTTTGTCATAGATGTTCACGCCGTCGATCATGACGGAGCCCTTCGCCGAGGCCCCGGGCACCTGCTCGTGCATCCGGTTGAGACAGCGCAGGAACGTCGACTTCCCGCACCCGGACGGGCCGATGACCGCGGTGACCTGGCCGTCGGGGATGTCCAGCGTGATGTCGTGGATGGCGTGGAACTTATGAAAGTATGCGTTGAGCCGGGTGACGCTGATCTTGGCTGGCGGCGCCTCGTCCTCTGGCTCCATGGAACGGCTGTCGATGCCGTCCGTATCGAGCCCGCTGCGGCGTTCCCCGGACCGTACTTTGTGGTGCAGTGAGTCAATCGAGCTCATCGAGTGCCTTTAGCGCGCCTTGACGCTCCGCGACGTGGCGATGCGCGCGAGCAGGTTGAGGAGGAAGACGATGACGATCAGCACGAGGGCGCCGGTCCACGCCTCCTGCTGCCATTTCGGGTAGGGCGATGTAGCGTTCCGCCAGATCTGCACCGGCAGCGAGGCGATGGGGCGGTCGATGGCGAAGCTCCAGTACGACGAGCCCAGCGCGGTGAGGAGCACCGGCGCGGTCTCGCCGGCGATGCGGGCCACGGCGAGCATCACGCCGGTACCGATCCCGGGCGAGGCCGTCCGGAGCACGACGAGGAGGCTCGTGCGCCACTCCGGCACGCCGAGGGCGAGCGACGCCTCGCGGAGGTGGGCGGGCACCAGCTTGAGCAGCTCCTCCGTCGTGCGGGTCACCGTCGGGAGCATCACGATCGCGAGCGCGATGCCGCCGGCGAGCGCCGAGAAGCGCTTCATCGTGACCACGACGAGGGCATAGACGAACACACCGATGGTGATCGACGGGACGCCGCCGAGCACGTCGGCGATGAACCGGATGGCGGCCGCGAGCTTGCCGCGCCCGATCTCGGCCAGGTAGATGCCGGCGAGGATGCCCGTCGGCAACCCGATGCTGCAGCCGATGGCGACGAGGATGAGCGTGCCGACGACCGCGTTGCCCATGCCGCTCCGCTCCTCGCCGACGGGCTTCGGTAGCTGGGTGAAGAAGTCGAGCGACAGCCCGCTAAGGCCCTTGCTGACGACGTAGATGAAGATGAGAAACAGGGGGACCAGGACGACGACGGCGCTCGAGACGCAGAGCCCTTCGAAGAAGTAGCTGCGTACGCGGCGCAGCGTCTCGCCGGGCGCGGGCTCGAGCAGCGTGCGCTTGGGGGCGCTCGTGGGGCTCGCCACGGGGACAGGGGTGTCGCTGTTCATGCGCGCTTCTCCAGCTTGCTCTTGGTCGAGCTCACGAGCCACCGGGCGAAGAGGTTGAGGAGGAGGGCGACCCCGAAGAGGAGCAGCGCGACCTTGGACAGCGCCGACACGTACATGTCGCTGGTTGCCTCGACGAACTCATTGGCGATGACGCTCGCCATTGAATAGCCGGGGTGGAAGATCGACGCGCTCACCTTCGGGACGTTGCCGATCATCATGGTGACGGCCATCGTCTCGCCGAGCGCCCGGTTCAGCCCGAGGATGATGGCCCCGATGATGCCCGAGCGCGCCGAGGGGAGGACCGCGTAGCGGATCGTGTCCCACGCGCATGCGCCGAGGCCGACCGCCGCCTCACGGTGCAGCTGGGGCACCGCCTGCATCACCTCGCGCGACACCGACGTGATCGTGGGGACGATCATGATGGCGAGGATGACGCCTGCGGCGAACATGCCGAAGCCGAGCGGCGGGCCCTCGAAGAGGGGGATGTAGCCGAAGTACTTGATGATGACCGGCTCGACGCTGTCCCGGAGCCAGGGGCGGAGCACGGCGATGCCCCAGAAGCCATAAACGACGCTCGGGATCGCCGCGAGGAGCTCGACCATGAACCCGAGCGGCTTGCGGAACCGGTGGGGAGCCAGATCCGACAGGAAGATCGCGAGACCCAGCGAGACGGGGACGGCGATCGCGATGGCGATCAGCGAGGTGACGACCGTCCCGTAGATGAACGGGAGCGCGCCGAACTCCTCGCGCGCAGGGTCCCACACGCGCCCGGTGAGGAACCCCAGCCCGAACTTGTCGATGGCGAGCCGCGACGATCGGACGAGCTCCAGCACCATCAGCGCTGGGATCGCGAGCACCGTCAGGCCGAACATCGTCAGGATGGCGCGGAACGCTCGATCCGCGCTGCGCGTGCCGTGTGGCGCGTCGCTCTGTGGCGCAGACGAGGCGGCTTGTTGCATCGGAACTTCTACGGTGCTCATGGACCTATCCTGCGCTCCTGCGCGCACGCCAGCCGCGCGCGGGAGAGCGCTGTTCGCACGGCTGACGCGCATCCTGGGGGTTATGGGGTGAGCAGGGGCTTGCCGTCAGGCCCGACCAACGCCGCGAGCTTCTTGTTGACCTTCTCGACGACAGCCGCGGGCAGCGGGGCGTAATGGAGGTCGTTCGTGAACTTCTGGCCGTCTTGCATCGCCCACTTGATGAAGTTGCCGAGCACCTTGCCCTTCGCGAGGTCCTTCTGCTCCTGGTAGACGAGGAGGTACGTGAAGCCGGCGATGGGGTATGCGTCCTCGCCCTCGGCGTCCACGAGCGAGATCCGGAGGTCTTCCGGCATCTTGGTGGCGGCGCCGGCGCCTGCGGCGGTCGTGCTCTCCAGCGACGGGGTGATGAACTTCCCGCTCTTGTTCTTGAGCGACGCGAACGTGAGCTTGTTCTGCATCGCGTACGCGAGCTCGATGTAGCCGATCGAGGCGGGCGTGCTCGTGATGAGGGCGGAGACGCCGTCATTGCCCTTGGCGCCGAGGCCGCCAGGCCAGTTGACGCTTGTCCCGGTCCCTGGTCCGCTCTTCCAGTCCGGGCTGACCGTGCTCAGGTAGTCGACGAAGATCTTGGTCGTCCCGCTGCCGTCCGAGCGGTGGACCGTCGCGATCTCCTTGTCGGGGAGCTTCACGTCCGGGTTCTCCTTCTGGAGGGCCGGGTCGTTCCACTTCTTGATCTTGCCCAGGAAGATGTTCGCGGCCGCGTCCGGCGTGAGCTTCAGGCCAGACGGGACACCCTCGAGGTTGTAGGTCAGCACGACCGCGCCCAGGCAGGTCGGCAGGTGAAGGATGCCAGCGGCCTTCCCGAGCTGCTCCTCGTTCATCGGGGCATCGGTGGCGCCGAAGTCGACGGTCCGCTCGGTGATCTGCCGGATCCCACCCCCGGAGCCGATGGACTGGTAGTTGATCTTGACCTTGGAGTTGGCCTTCTGGAACTCAGCGATCCACTTTGTGTAAAGAGGGTACGGGAACGTCGCACCCGCGCCCGTCAAGGTGATGTCCCCATCCGCGGTCGGCTGCGGCGCGGTGTCTTTCTTCGCGCCGGGGAGCGAGCCGGTTTCTTGGGGGGCATCAGAGCGACCGCATGCCGCGGTCAGGAGGAACATCGCCAGGGTGAGCAGAATTCGAGCCATGCACAGCAAGGCGTAATCGAGTTTTGTGACAGCTCCGTGACGGCAAGGTGGAACAGCGAGTACCGCGCTTTCCTGGCTTTGCGTGGTTCGCGTGGATCACCCGGCGCGCGCCAGGCGGACGGTGAACTGGGTGCCGCGGCCGATGGCGCTCTCGACCTCGATCGAGCCGTTCATCAGCTCGACCAGGTGCTTCACGATGGCGAGGCCGAGACCGGTGCCGCCCAGATCGCGCGAGCGGCCGGCGTCGACTCGGTAGAACCGCTCGAAGATGCGGCCCAGGTGGTGAGGCGGAATACCGGGGCCGTCATCGGCGACGGCGATCGTCACCTGCTGATCGACCGAGCGCGCCTTCACGGTGACGTGAGCTCCCTCGCCCGCGTACTTGATGGCGTTGTCGAGCAGGTTCATGAGCACCTGCTCGAGCGCGCGGCGGTCGCACCGAGCGGGCGGGAGCGCGGAGGCGTCGACGATCAGCGTGACCCTGCGCCGGCGCGCCGCCTCCGCGAGCAGCTGCGTGACGTGCTCGATGGCGGGGGCGATGTCGAGCTCCGACAGCGCGAGGCGGAAGTTCTTCGCCTCGATCTTCGAGAGGTCGAGCAGATCGTCGACGAGGTGGCGGAGGCGCTTCGCGTGCCGATCGATCACGTCGACGAACTCGGCGGCCTCATGGGGGTCCTTCAGCGCGCCGAGCTGAAGCGTCTCGGCGGCGGTGCTGATCGCGGTGACCGGGGTGCGCAGCTCGTGGGACACGTTGGCGACGAAGTCGGTCCGGATCGTCTCCAGCCGGCGGAGGTCGGTGACGTCGTGGAACACCGCGATGAGCCCTGGCTCGGCGGACGCGCCGTCGTGATCCGCGCCCCACGCGGCGAGGGCTTCGCGCTCATCCTGACCGAGTCGCTCCGGGCCCTTCCGGCGGGACACGCGCACGAGCAGCCGCCTCGGCAGCGTCCGCCCGAGCTCGACCTCGACGTCGACCGGCTCGTCCCGCCTGCCGGCGAGCTGGATCGCCTCGGTGAGCCGCGCGTTGCGGATCGACTCGATGACCGATCGACCGAGCGCGTCCTCGCCGAGGGAGGCCATCGCGCGGAGCGCCCGATTGGCGAGGAGGATCCTCCCGTCGCGATCGAGCACGAGGACGCCCTCGCTCATCCCGTCGAGGATGCCCGCAAGCAAGGCACGCTCCGTCCGGACCTCGGCGGTGGATCGGGAGAGCTCGCTCGTGAGGTGGTTCAGCGAGCGCGCTAGTTGGCGGAGCTCGCCCGAGCCGCGCAGCGGGGCGCGCGTCGACAGGTCGCCCTCGGACATCGCTTGCGCGAAGCGGGTCAGCCTCCGGATCGGGCGCGTGACGAAGAAGGCCGTGGCGGCGCCGACCGAGACGGCGACGACGATCACGGTGCCCATGCCGAGCAGCAGGGTGCGCCGCGAGCGAAGGAGAGCGGCGTCGACGGCGGCGCGCGGGCTGTGCTCCGCGAGCAGCGCCGCTTCCATGTCGCGTGCGGCGAGGCGCTCGATCGGGACGCCAGCGACGAGGAGGGCGAGCACCGTCCCCGCCGCGAGCTTCGCGCCGATGCCCAGCCCCCTCAGCAAGCGCATGGGCCCTCTAGGCGATCTCGGGCTCGGCGCGGAACCGGTAGCCGACGCCGCGCACGGTCTCGATGTAGTCGCCCGCCGCACCGAGCTTCTCGCGGACGCGCTTCACGTGGGTGTCGACGTTGCGCGCGGTGACGTCGACGTGCGAGCCCCACACCTCGTCGAGCAGCAGATCGCGCGACAGCACGCGCCCGCGGCGATCGTAGAGCATCATGAGCAGGCGGAACTCGAGCGCGGTCAGCGCAATCTCGGCCTCCTGCACCCAGGCCCGGTGCGCGGCGCGGTCGACCCGCAGGATGCCGAAGTCGAACTTCTCCGGCGCCGACGCCGGGCTCTCCGAGCGCTTGAGGATCGCCCGGGCGCGCAGGATGAGCTCGCGCACGCTGAACGGCTTGACGACGTAGTCGTCGGCTCCGAGCTCGAAGCCGACGATCCGGTCGATCTCCTCGCCCTTGGCCGTGACCATGATGACTGGCACCGCCGAGGTCTGCGGGTTCTGCTTGAGGCGGCGGCAGATCTCCGTGCCCGACATGTCCGGGAGCATCAGGTCGAGCAGGACGAGATCGAACCGCTCCTCCTTGACCGCGCGGAGCGCTGTCTCTCCGCTCCCGGCGGACACCACATCGAACCCGGCTTGACGGAAGTTGTAGGTGAGGACGCGCTGGAGGTCGCGCTCGTCCTCCACAATGAGCACATGGCTCGGCATGGCCGATGTATGTAGCAGCGCATTGTGACAGCTTGATGGCGATCGCGCGTGTCGCGCGTCGCTCTCGCGAGACGGAATTGCGACAAGGACGAGATGGAGCGTGAGCGCGAGGAGAGCGCGGAGAGCCGAGACGGACGGCGGGCGGGTCGGACGCCGCCGACCCACAACCGGGGGCGCGGCCGAGAGAGCAGCCTGGAGCGGTGTGGCGGGACGAACAGCGATGACGGAAGCGCGATCCGGCGGTGATCGTGCAGCGAGGCGGGCGGTGGCCTCCCAGGACGGAATGCGTGGCGCTTGCAACGCTCGGCGTTTTCGCCTAACTGGGCCGCCCATGGCCCTCGAGCGAACTCTCTCAATCATCAAGCCTGATGCGATGGAAAAGAACACGGCCGGCGCGATCGTCGCCCGCCTCGAGCAGGAGGGCTTCACGGTCAAAGCGATGAAGCGCATCCACCTTACCCGCGCGGAGGCCGAGGGCTTCTACGCGGAGCACCGCGGGCGCGGCTTCTTCGACGAGCTCGTGACGTTCATGTCGCGCAGCCCCATCCTGGTGATGGCGCTGGAGCGCGAGGACGCGGTGGCGAAGTACCGCGAGGTCATCGGCGCGACGGACCCGGCCAAGGCGGCGGCAGGGACCATCCGCAAGCTCTACGGGGCGAACGTGGGTGAGAACGCGGTCCACGGGTCCGACAAGCCGGCGACCGCCGCGCGGGAGATCGGCTACTTCTTCGCGGGTTACGAGGTCGCCCCGAGCGCGACGACCTGATGCTCGGCGAGCGGCTCGCGGCTGCGCTCGGCGCGGCGCGGGACGGCGCGGCGGGCATCGAGAGCTTCGCGCACCTGCTCGGCTCGCGCCGCGTCGGGCCGCGTGGGGTCGCGCTCGCGCTGCCGGAGGTGTGCGAGGGGTGCGCGGCGCTCGTCACTGCCCTCGACAGCCTGTCCGCGGCGGTCCGCGACGGCTTCGTTGAGACAGATTCCGCCGTGGCGGCCGACGCCGCCGTGGCGGCCGACGCCGCGGCGGCCGACGCCGCCTGCGCGGTCCTCGGCCACGCGGGCGTCGAGGTCGCGCGCCTCACGGACGAGCTGTCCCGCGCCGCGGCGGGCGCCTCTCCGGCGCGTGGCCCTGGCCGCGGCCGCGGAGATCGCGGCGGCTCCGAGCGCGGCATCGACGCGCGGCAGCGCCTCGGGCTCGAGGCGTCGGTGCGCAGGACGGCCCGGGAGCTGAGCGGCGCGCTGCGCCTGTCCGAGCTCGTGATCGCGACCCTCGAGCTGCGCCCGACGCCGCTCGATCTCATCGACGTGCTCCGCAACTGGAGCGCCGCCCCGGCCGAGGGGCGGCCCGTGGTCCGCATCTCGATCGCCTCCTCCGACGGCCGCGCCAACGAGGTGGAGGGCGACGTGCGCGCCGTGAGCGGGCTGATGGAGCTCACGGTCGGCATCGTCAGCGCCGCGGGCGTATCGAGCCCGCACCTCACCGTGTCCCGCCTCTCGGACGGGCGCTCGACGGTGCGCATCGCCGAGCGCGGCCCGCGCGAGGGGGCGCCCGCGGTCGCGCTCGACGTGGTGCTGCGCGACGGCGGCGAGCGGGCGGCCGCCGTGGCCCGCGTCGTCGCGCGCCGCGCGCGCATCGAGCTCGTCGAGGGGACGGGCGGGCGCGTCGTCACCATGACGTTCTGACCCCGGTGCCGGTGCTGGCTCGGCCGTGCTAAAGGCGGCGCCATGGCCACCGAAGAATCCATGAAGTCCCTTGTTGAGGCGGCGTTCCGTGACCGCGAGCTCCTGCGCTCGCCCGCGCACGAGGCCGCGGTCCTCCGCACGATCGAGTGCCTCGATCAAGGCCAGCTCCGCGTCGCCGAGCCCGACAAGACCGCGCAGGTGGGCGGCGAAGGCGCGGCGTCCACCGGCGAGGGCGCGCCGCACAGGTGGGTGACGCACGCGTGGATCAAGGAGGCGATCCTGCTCTACTTCTCGCTCCGCGGCATGAGCGTGATGGAGGCCGGCCCCTTCGAGTTCCACGACAAGATCCCGCTCAAGCGCGGCCTCGACAAGGCGGGCGTGCGCGTCGTCCCGCCGGGGACGGTGCGCTACGGCGCGTTCCTCGAGCAGGGCGCGATCGTCATGCCCGGCTACGTGAACATCGGCGCGTGGGTCGGCTCGGGGTCGATGGTCGACACCTGGGCGACGGTCGGCAGCTGCGCGCAGATCGGCAGAGGGGTGCACCTCGCCGGGGGCGTCGGCATCGGCGGGGTGCTCGAGCCGCCGGGGGCGCGGCCGGTGATCATCGAGGACGGCGTCTTCGTGGGCTCCCGCGTGATCGTGGTGGAGGGCGTCGTGGTCGAGGAGGAGGCGGTGCTCGGCGCCGGCGTGGTGCTCACCGCGTCGACGGCGATCCTGGACGTCACGGGGCCGGAGGTCGTCGAGTACCGCGGCCGTGTGCCCGCGCGCAGCGTGGTGATCCCGGGAACGCGGCCGAAGCGCTTCCCCGCAGGGGAGTTCTCGATCCCCTGCGCGCTCATCATCGGCAAGCGGAGCGAGGCGACGGACCGCAAGGTGTCGCTGAACGCGGCGCTGCGAGATTTCGCGGTGCCGGTGTGAGCGCGCGCTCCGACGCGGACGCGGCGGCCGCGGCCGATCTCGCGGACACGCTGCTCTGGCTCTGCTCCGTCCCGTCGCCTACGGGCGAAGAGCAGGAGCTGTGCTGCGCGGTGGCGGAGCGGCTCGGTCGGGCTCGGCTCGCCGCGCCGGTGCGCCGCCATGGCGACTCGCTCGTCGTGCAGGTGACGCAGGGCACGGGCGGCCCGAAGATCGCGCTGGCCGGGCACCTCGACGTGGTGCGCACCTCGCACGACGGGCCGCCGCGGATCGAGGGGGATCGCCTCTACGGCCCCGGCGCGAGCGACATGAAGTCAGGGCTCGCGCTGATGCTCGACCTCGTCGAGGGCGAGCGGGAGGCGATCGCGGGCGTGGATCTGACGCTCGTGTTCTACGCGCGGGAGGAGGGCCCGTACCTGGAGAACGAGCTCGCGCTGGTCATCGAGCGCGAGCCGGACCTCCGCGCGCTCGATCTCGCGGTGTGCCTCGAGCCGAGCGACAACCGGCTGAGCCTCGGCGCGAGCGGGTCGCTCCACGCGGGGCTGACGTTCCGCGGGCGGACGGCGCACAGCGCGCGGCCGTGGCAAGGGGAGAACGCCATCTACAAGGCAGGCCCGCTCCTGTGCGAGCTCGCCGCGCTCGCGCCGCGCGAGGTCGAGATCGACGGATTCGTCTACCGCGCCGTGACGACGGCGACGATGGCGCAGGGCGGGCGCGGGCGGAACGTCGTTCCGGACGAGTTCACGATCAACCTGAACCACCGCTTCCCGCCTGGGACGTCGATCCAGGAGGCGCAGCGGACCATCGAGGGGCTCGTGGACGGCCGCGCCGAGATCGCCTGGCGCGACCTCAGCCCTTCGGCGCCGCCGCACGCGTCGCACCCGCTCGTCGTCGCGCTGCGCGAGGCGGGCGTCGCCGCGGTCGAGCCGAAGCAGGCGTGGACCGACGTGGCCCGCTTCGCGGAGCTCGGAGTGCCTGCGGTCAACTTCGGCCCCGGCGAGAACGCTCAGGCGCACCAGCGCAACGAGTGGTCGTCGCTTCGAAAGCTGTCCGAGGGTCGCGCGATCCTCCGCCGCTGGCTCTCGGCGCTCGGACCGGCCTGACGCCGCGCGCGCCCTCCGCGTCAGGGGGGATCCCGCCTGATGCGCGCTCCGCCTTCGGGGCGCGCCCCGGTGACCCTCGTGCCCTTCAGGTGGCTGTGCGCACCGAGAGCCCGGCGGCGGGGATGGTGAAGAAGAACGTGCTGCCCTGGCCGGGCGAGCTCTCGACCCAGATCGTACCGCCGTGGGCCTCCACGATGCCCTTGGTGACGAACGCCGCGAGCCCCATCCCTTGTCCCATGGGCCTTCGAGGGGACGCGTGGCGAGCGAAGAGCAGCGGCTGCTGATCCGGGGAGATCCCAGGTCCGGTATCGGAGATCGAGAATCGCGCGTCGGTGCCCGACGGCTCGGCGCGCACCGTGATGCGTCCGCCCTTCGGCGTGAAGCGCATGGCGTTGCCGAGCAGGGTGGCGATGACCTGGACGATGCGCTCCCGATCGCACGCGATGGGCGGCAGGTCGTGCGGCAGCTCCTTCGCGATCTCGAGCGGCTTCAGCGCGACCGTGGGCGCCACGAGCTCGATCGCCTTGTCGAGGATCGGCTCGACCTCGTGCGCGCCTTTGCCGACCTTCAGCGAGCCGCTCTCGATGCTCATGGCGTCGACCAGGTCCTGCGCGAGCTGGTTGATCTCGTCCGCCGCGCGGGTGATCGCCTCGAGCTGCCGCCTACCCGGGCCCTCTTGAGGGACGGATCGCATGAGCATGCGGGCGCTCACGACGATCACGCTCAGCGAGTTCCTGAGGTCATGAGAGATGGTGGATACGGTCTCGCGCAGGATGCGCTCTGCCGCCTCCGCGCGGCGCTCGAGAAGCTGGCGCTGCTCCTCGATGATCCGCTCGCGCTTGGCCGCGTCGCCTCGAGGGGCGAGCCGCTCCGCGTCCGCCTTCGATCGCCTGGGCGCCCTGGCGCGCAGGGTCGCCGGTCCCGCGGATCGAGGCCCGTTCGCTGTAGCGGACGTCGAGCTTCTTTTCGGAGCGCGCAGCGGCGCCGCCGTGGTGCGCCCGCGGAGCGTGCGGCCGTGCGCTGCATCGGCGCCGTCCGCCGCGTTCTTCCCGGCTTTTTTTCTCGTCACCCCCGCCATTCTTGTCCCCTCGTGCCTCTCAAGCCCTCAGTTAGCCAGAAAGACCGCACCGAGAATAGTCAGGTGGTGCCGCAGTCAAGTCCTGGCAGCGCGGGAGCGCACGTGCGCTATTCGCGGTCTCGTGAGGGCACGCGCCTCGCGGAGCTCGCGAGCGCTGTGTAGGTTTTGCTGGCTGTGGAGAGGGGATTCGCGGCGCGTCAGGGCGCGCTTTCCGGCTGCGATGACGCGCTGCCGCGCGACAGGAGGCGGCGAATCTCGAGCACGAGCGTGTCCGGCAGACACGGCTTCGTCAGGAAGGCGTCGCACCCCGCGTCCTTCGCCTCGCGCGAGTGCCCCGCGAGCGTGTGACCTGTGAGGGCGACGATGGGGATCCGCATGGTGCGAGGATCGCTCTTGAGGTGGCGCGTCGCCTCCCAGCCGTCGATCTCGGGGAGCGAGAGGTCCATCAGGATGAGGTCCGGGATCAGCTCGAAGGCGCGGTCGAGCGCCTCGCGCCCCGTCGCCGCCTCGGCCACGCGGAACCCGGAGAAAGACAAGTACTCCGCGAACATCTCCCGGTTGTCCTGGAAGTCGTCCACGACCAGGACGAGCGGCGAGACCGCGTTGTCATCAGACTTCACTTCCATCCCAGTGAACCTTTCCATTCCTCGGCGCGCCGCGCCGCCCGATCGGTCGTAAGGGGCTCCGGCATCGCTCGGCCGGCCTCTCACGCAGGGTCATGTAGGGGGGCGATCCGCTCGGGTCACGTCATGTTTGTATACCTGATTGCGGGCACAATGCCGGGCATTTCCCCTCCCACGCAGGGGTTATCCTGCATTTGCCCTGAAGGGCTTTCAGGTTGCTCCTGACGTGTCCTAGGTAGGTCCGTAGGGTCGGCGGACGCCGACGATCTCGTGGAGCAAACGAGCAGCGCTGTCCCAGTCGACCGGCTTCACGAGAACACCGTCGAACGCCGAGGCGTTGAGGGCGGCGCGGGCCTCGAGATCGCGACGGCCAGTGCACGCGAAGATGGCGACGTGCTGGGTCGCCGGATCGGCGCGCAGCGCCTCGGCGACGACGAAGCCGTCGATGCCGGGCATCCTCAGGTCACAGAGGATCACATCCGGCACGTCCTGCGTCGCGAGGAACACGCCACGCAGCCCGCCGGCTGCCCGCTCTACCAGGAAGCCGTGCGCAGCGAGCGCCGCCTCCGCCATGACGAGGAAATCGGGATCATCATCGACGATGAGGACCCGGCGCCGCCGCTCGATCACCAGGGTATCCTCGTCTCCCTGCTCGTCGTGATGCTCGGTGAACTCTCTGCGCTCTGCCTCGGACATGCTCCCCCGCTCGCGGCTCGGCTGACAGCGCTCCCCAGGTGCTCGGGCTTCGATGCGCTGATGCGCGGAAGCGTGGAAGGAGAGCAACGAAGAGCAACGGCCTCCCGCCGGCGTTTCTGGAAAGGCCCCCCCGCGCTGGTGGAGGCGGAACCTGAACCCCAGGTACACCTTGTGCCCAGGTCGCTTATCCGCAACCATCAACTGTCCAGCGCAGATGGGGGTCTCTGCGCGGTTCACCCCCAGCCTCCGGCGACCGCTGTTTCGGGGCAGCCCCGACGACAGTTGGCTTGCTCGTCTGATGCTCGAGGTCCGCGCTGCTGCATATTCGGAGCAGGCGTTTATGTGGATGGATGACGAGTTCTTCGCGCGTGTGGGCCACGATCTTCGGGGCGAGCTGGCGACCATGCTGGCGGGGGTCCACTATCTCCTGCGTTACCAGAAGGACCTCGGGGCGGCGCCGCGGGACATGCTGGAGCGCGTGCGCGGGGCGGGCGAGCGGCTGAAACGGCTGCTCGACGAGTTCGACAACTCCATCTGGCTCCGCGCGGACGCGAGCCGTCCCATGGCGATCGCCTCGTGCGATGCAGGCGAGCTCGCCCGCCGCGCGGCGGGGCATCTCGAGGAAGCGGCCACCGCGCGTGGCGTGCGCATCTCCTTCGATGCCGAGCCCGACGGGGGCGCCCCCGTGGAGGGGGATCCGGAGCTGCTCCGGGTGGCGATCGAGTACGTGCTCGGCTTCGCCATCCTGCGCTCGCGTGATCGCCCGGTGCAGATGCGCGTCTCGATCTCTGGCGGTGAGGCGGTGGTGACCGTCATCGACGAGGCCGGCCCCGTCGCGCCGGAGCCGCTCGCCCGGCTGCTCGATCCGTTCGGCGAGCGGGCGGCGATCCCCGCCGACCCTGTCGCGCCGCGCCGTAGAGAGCGGCTGGGCCTCGGGCTCGCGATCGCGCGCGGCATCTTCGGCGCGCACGGGGGCGGGCTGACCGTGGAGTCGTCGTCCGAGCCTGCGGACGGCGGGCCCACGGAGCCGGCCTCGGGGCTCTCGGCGACGGGGCTGCGATTCACGTGCTCTCTCGGCGCCGTTCGACGGGGCTCTCCCCCCGAGACGAAGGGTCGCGGCTCCGCGGCAAGCGCGAGCGGCGATGAAGGATGAGGTCCTGCCCTGGGCTCGCAACGCGCGGATCGTGTCCGATGAAGACTTCGTCTAGGATGGACTCGGTCGCACGTCGCGAGCGTGCTCCAACTTCCACCGCCCACCGATGAATGCGCCTCGATGCCGACGCTGAGCTCTCTCCTCGTGCAGCATGGGGTTACCTCGATGCGGGTGGTCGAGGAGGCGATCGCCCGCCAAGTGCTCCACGGTGGCGATCTCGCCACGAATGTGCTGGAGCTGGGGGCGGTGCGTGAGCGAGAGCTCACGGCGCTGCTCGCAGAGAGCCTCGGGCTCCCGCCCGCCGTGGGCCGATTGCGGCCCGCGTCGCCCGAGGTGCTCCGGACGATCCCGGTCGATCTTGCGGTCCAGCACCGCGTGTTTCCCCTCGACGTACGCTCTGGCCTCGACGTGGCAGCGACGGGAGCCCCGCAGCGCGAGGCGACGCTCGTCATCGCCACGGCAGAGCCCCTCGCGTTGCCGGTGGCGGAGGAGCTGAGCTTCGCGCTGGGGGTCAGCCTGCGGCAGCTCGCCGCGCCGCTGGTGCGCATCCGCCAGGCGCTCGCCGAGCACTACGGCGTGGCGCTGGAGCGGCGGTTGTCGCGGCTCGTGAAGCAGCTCGACGCACGCGCCGAGCCGAGCCCCGACGAGTCGAACCAGGCGAGCCAGTCTGGCCCTGCGGTCCCGCCGGCAGCGTCGCTGCCGTCCGCCTCACCCGCGGGCGCCGACGCGGCTCCGCATGCGACGGTCGACGCCAGCTCGTCCGCGCAGGTCGGCACGGCTTCTCCTGCCGAGGTCGTCGCGGATCCTTCGGCCGAGCTCGCTGGGGCCTCGCCCCATGGCGGCGAGGCGGATTCGCCGGCCAGCGTCCGCCCCACGGCGCCTCCAGGAGTCGACGCGGCTTCGCCGGCCAGCGTCGATGAGCTCGAGGATGCTGCTGAGACCCTGCAGAAGCGACCCAGCATCGAGGATGCTCCGACGGTCGAATCGCTGACCTCGATCTACGACGAGGACACGGTCACCGCGGACGTCGCGCTCAACGAGGCGGTGCCCACGCCGAGGAAGCCGCCGCTCCACGAGATGGATGACGAGCCGACGGTCGTCGCTGCGTATCCGCTCGATCTGTCCTCGCTCCGCTATCCCGAGGCGCACATGCCTCGGGTCGAGGCGGTCGCTTCCAAGCGCGCCGCACCACCTCCTGGTGAGGCGGCCGCGCATCCCGGCCAGGCGGCTGCGTTGCAGGAAGAGCCGGCGATCGAGCCGGCCGTGCCGACGCCGCGCTCCGAGCAGCTCACGCCGCACCTTTCGTCGCTGGCGGCATCGGAGGCCGCGCACACGTCGCCTCCCGTGGAAGCCTCGGGGCCGCCCATCGAAATCCCGGAGCCGGCCCCGAAAGCAGCGGCTTCGCCGGCATCGGCGCTGTCCGGCGTGCGTTCGCCAGCGCCAGGCACTCAGCTCCTGACGGGCTGGCTGAAGCGGGCCTCTGCGGCGCACCGGCCTCAGCAAGAGCCGCTGCCGCGCGCCGCTGCGGCGCTCCAGCAGCAGCCTGACGGATCTGAACCCGCGGCGTCGGCACCGGCGGCGTCGGTACCTGCAGTACCGGCACCTGCGGCGCCGGTACCCGCGGCGTCAGCGCCTGTGGCGCCGGCACCCGCAGCGTCGGCACCTGCGGCGCCTCCGGCGGAGCGACGCGAGCTCTCCTCGAGCGCACCGGCGGCGAAGGTCTCCATGCGCGAGGCGGGACGGTCTGCGTCCGCTGCGCAGAGGCGCAAGGGCCCCTTCACGCTGGCCATGGCCGAGCAGTCGCTCGCCGCCGTCGGCTCGAGCGAAGAGGTGCTCGCGGTCCTCTTCGACTTCGCTCAACAGTACTTCGAGTACACGGTCCTGTTCACGGTGCACGGCGAGCGCGCTGAAGGCCGCAACGCTTCAGGTCCAGGCGCCGAGCGTGAGCGCGTCACGAAGATCGCCGTGCCCTTCGAACGCCCGAGCGCCCTCGCCAGGGCGCGCACGCTCCGCGCGCCGGTCGTCACCGCCATCGCTGGCAGTGCACCTGACGCCGAGCTCCAGCGCGAGCTCGGCAGGAAGGGCCATGCGGCCGCCGTGGCGGTCGTCCCGATCGTCGTGCGCGGCCGCGTCGTCGCGCTCATCTACGGTGACGACGGTGCCACATCGGTCGAGCTCTCGAGCATCGGAGACCTCATCGCGCTCGCCGGCATCGCGGCGACGGTGCTGGAGCGGCTCATTCTGCGGAAGAAGCAGAACCGCAGCGGTGGAGCCCAGCAAAGCGACGGCCCGGCGCCCCACGATGCCGCCACGCCGCAGCAGAAGGCGCCCGCGCCGCAGCAGAAAGCGCCCGCGCCGCAGCAGAAAGCGCCCGCGCCGCAGCAGAAAGCGCCCGCGCCTTCAGAGGATACCGCTGCGCCTCCGGAGGACGCCGCTGCGCCGATGGACGAGCAGGCCTCGGATGGCCCGCTCTCCCTGCGCACCCGCGCCGCGCTCATGGAGCTGAGCAGCATGGTCCGCGGGGACGCGCACGGCTCGCACGTCGCCGCCGCGGGAGCGCAGCTGCCTGCGGCCGATGCAGATCGCGACGCGGGAGAGCCCCCGCCCGCCGACTCCTCGGACGTCGCGCCGCAAGCCGTACGGCCGCAGGGCGGCTGGACCACGGAGGACGGCGCTCCGGGGATCGACGCCGTCGCGCGGGCCTTCGGCCTTCGCGGCACCGGCGTGGAGGCCGATCCCATGCGGCCGGACGAAGGTGTCGCGCACGCGATGGCCTTCAGCTCGACGATCCCGCCGGCCCCGACGCCGAACGCACAGCGCGTGGGCTCCGAGCCGCAGTTCCGGTCGGGCCGCGAGGTGGACGCTGACGTCGTGTCGGGCACGGCCGTCACGGCGCCGATGATGCCGGCGGTCACGGCGCCGATGATGCCGGCGGTCACAGCGCCGATGATGCCGGCGGTCACGCCGCTGCCTGGGCCGCGCGCCGCAGCGTCGTCGGCGCCGGCGATCATCGACGAGATCCCCGACCTCGAGATCCCTGCGGCGCCGGTCCCTTCGGCGTCGGAGGACCTCGATCTCGGCGAGCCGGAAGAGGCGCGGACGAAGCGGTACTCACGGCCTCCGTGGATGCTCGACAGCTCGATCACGCCGGGCGCAGAAGAGCACCGGGAGCTCGGGCCGGCGCCGGCCGCGGGGCGGCCCTCGTGGCGCCGCCGCACGCCTGTTGCCGTCGAGACCGCCACGGCGTACGCGAGGCCCCCGTCCGAGCGGCGCGCCGCGGTCTCGCCGTCGCCGGCCGGCGACTTGCGCGCCGAGTACACCTCGCTCCTTCAACATGTCCTCGCGGGCGGCGAGGCCGGCGCGAGGGCGTTTGCCGAGCTCGTGCGCAACGGCGACACGGCGATCTCGATCGTCGCCGCGCGTTTTCCCGGTCCGCTCCGGGTCGATCGTCAGCGCTTCCGTGAGCAGCTCGCCGGCCCGGAGGGCGCCGCGATCGTCGCCACCGCGCCCCCCGCCTCCCAGTGCGGGCCGCTGCTCGAGCTCATCGTCGCGATCCGGCGCCCGGCGCTGCCCTTCATGACCGTGCGGAGCGCCTCGCCCGATCCCGAGGTGCGCCTGTGGGCCACGCACGTGCTCGGCGAGCTGCCGTACCCGGAGGCCGCGAACGCGCTGCTCCCACGGCTCTTCGACGACAGCATCTCCGTGCGGCGGATCGCGATCCAGTCGGCCGCCTCGCTGATCGCGGCGCCGCCTGCGGGCGGCCCGATCCTGCAGGGGCTCGATCACATCGCGCGCGACCGCGAAGAATCGTCCGCGCGGCGGCTCGCGGCCATCGAGACGATGACCGAGATCCGCTCGGGAGCCAGCGTGCCTGCGCTCATCAGCGCGCTCACCGATCCTCACGAGGCGATCGTCGAGGCGGCCGCGCGGGCGCTGGTCGTCGTCACGCGGGACGATCTCGGCCGAGACGCGCGCAGGTGGCTGTCGTGGTGGTCGAGGAACGGCGAGCGCCATCGCATCGAGTGGATCATCGACGCCCTCACGCACGAGAAGCCTGCCATCCGCCGCGCGGCGATCGACGAGCTGAAGGGCGTCACCAAGGAGTACTTCGGCTACTACGAGGACCTGCCGCGGCAGGAGCGGGAGGCCGCCCAGGAGCGCTACCGCGCGTGGTGGATCTCCGAGGGGCGCTCGCGGTTCCGCACCACCGGCTGAGGCCGCAACCACGGAGCGGGTGACGGCCGGGGCGGCTCGCAGCGCCGCCTCCGGTGGGAACAGCGCGCCGACGCCTCACGGGCGACGGGCGCGCAGAAGGAAGTCCACCGGAGCCCGCGTCACGCGGGGAGGTGGGCGACTCAGCCGCTCAGCGGGAGCCGCCCGTCAGGTGGGCTTCAGGGAGGGTCAGGGGAAGGGGAGAGAGCGAACCGCGCAGCGGCGGTTCACTTCGGGGCGGCGGGGGCGGCGGCCGGCTGCGCGGGGGGCGCCGGCTTCTTGACGGGCAGCCCGGCAGGCGCGGTCTCGCCGGCCTCCTTCATGGCCTTGTCGATGAGCTTCTTGAACTTCGAGAACGGCTGCGCGCCGCTGATGAAGTAGCCGTTCACGACGAACGCCGGCGTCCCGCTGATGCCCGCCTTGTCCGCCACGGCGCCCTCGGAGTCCACGAACGCCTTGTGGGTGTTCCCGTCGAGCGCCTTCTTGAACTTGGTCAGGTCGAGGCCCTGCTCCTCGGCGTACTTCTCGAGCGAGGCGCGCGAGAGGCCGTCCGGCTGCCCCTGATTCTTGAAGAGCACCTCGTGGTACGCCCAGAACCCGGCGTTGCCCTTCTGCGTGTAGGCCTCCTGTGCGGCCTCGGACGCGAGCGGCGCGTTCTTGTGCATCGGCAGCGGCCGGTGGCGCCACACGATCTTCAGCTTGTCGCCGTAGGTCTTCGAGATCTGGGAGACCGTGTCCTCGACGCGCTTGCAGAACGGGCACTCGAAGTCCGAGAAGACCTGCATCACGACCTTGGCCTTCTCGCCGCCCTTCCACGGGCTGTTCGGCGCCGGCGCGGAGACCTCCTTGCGCTCGGGCGGCGGCGGCTCCTTGCCGTCCTTGATGATCTCGGCGTAGAGGTCCTTGGCGGCGACGCCCTTGGCGAGCAGCGCCTCGGACTTCTTGATCTCCTCGTCGACGATCGCCTTGAACTTGTCGATCGGCTGCGCGCCGACGAGCCGGCGGCCGTTGATGAAGAAGTGCGGGGTCCCGGACGCCTGCAGGTCGTCCGCGAGCTCCTGATCGGCGGCGATGGACGCGCCGTGCTTCTTGGTGGCGATCGCGGCCTTCACCTTCTCGACGTCGAGCCCGAGCTCCTTGGCGTAGCCGAGCAGGTCCTCGTCGTTGAGCTTCTGCTGGTTCTTCCAGAGCAGGTCGTACGCGTCCCAGAAGCCCTTCTCGCCCTTCTGCGCGCGGGCCTCCATGGCGAGCTCAGCCGCCGGCTCGGCGCGCTGGTGGAACGGGAGCGGGTTGTTCTTCCAGACGAAGCGGACCTTGTCCCCGTAGGTCTTGACGAGCTCGTCGAGGGTCGGGACGACCTTGCTGCAGAACGGGCACTGGAAGTCGGACCACTCGACGATGGTGACCAGCGCGGTGGCCGGGCCCTTCGCCGGCGCGTCGCCGACGGGCACCTTCCAGACGGTCTTGTCGTCCTCCTGCGGGCGCTCGCGGTCCTTCTGGGGCGGCGCCTTCGCCTTGTTCTCCGCGGCGAGCTTCGCGTACACCTTGTCGGGCTTGGTCCCGGCGGCGACCGCCGCCTGCGCGGCCTTGAGCTGCTCGTCGATGACGGACGTGAACTTGTCGATCGGCTGAGCGCCGCTCAGGAACACGCCGTTGATGATCGAGGCGGGCGTGCCGGTGACGCCCGAGGTCTTGCCGACCGCCATGTCGGCGTCGATCTTGGCCATGTACTCCTGCCGATCGTACGCCGCCTTGAACTTCGCCCTGTCGACGCCGGCGTCGCCGGCCCACTTCTCGAAGTTCTCGGGCGAGAGGCTCTTCTGGTTCTGGAACGCGAGCTCGTGGAACTTCCAGAACGCCTTCGAGCCGCCGAGGCGGAACACGGTCTCGGCCGCGAGCGCCGCCGGCCGCGCGTTCTTGTGGAAGGGGAGCGGGTTGTTCTTCCAGACGATGCGCAGCTTCTCGGGGCCGTACTTGTCCTTGAGCTGGTTGATCGTCGTCTCGACCTTGCTGCAGAACGGACACTCGAAGTCGCTGAAGACGACCATCGTCACCGGCGCCGCCCGCGTGCCCCACAGGGGGTCCTTCGACGACACCGGGACCGCCGCGTCCTCGTCGGTCCACGGCTGACCGTCCTCTACGGCCGCCGAGATCTCATGCCCGCGCGAGCCGGCGCTCCGATCGATGCTCCACATCAGCCCCATCCCTGCGATGAAGCAGAGAAGAAAGCCGACGATGGCTGTTCCCTTGTTCATGATGTTTCCTCTCTCAACGTGGTGGGGCTCCGCCAGGCGGGCCCCTCCTTCAACGCGGGTGCGGCACCGGGTGCAGCGCCCGCGACAAGATCGCCAATCGTGAGCTCCCGGGGCGGCGAGCCACCCCGGGCCAAGGGAGCCGCCGCCGCGTGCGAGCGGCGCAGCTCCCAGCGGAGCGCCAGGGCCGCTCTCGACCCCTCACGCCGACGCCTGCGCCCGGCCCCGAGCGCGGCTGGCACGTCGCCCTCGAGAGGGCGAGCCTGCGCGACGTGGGACCGGACCAGCGCCTAGGAGGCTCGGGTCAGACCGGCAAGCGCTCCGGATCTCGCGGCAGCGCCGCCTCGCGCCAAGAGCTGAGGTCTACGAGAGACCGCGCGGCGCGATCGCGTGCGGGCTGCCAGCGAGCTCGCCTCATCGAGGCGGGTGGTAGACGCCCTGCGCGACGCCGGGACGTGGTCCTCCGGAGACCGCCGCGAACGAGAAGAGCGAGAGGGGCGCGCACGGGGCAGGGAGGACGAGATCCGGAAGGAGCAACGCCTGCTGCGGGGCGCTGGAGAGCTCGCTCACAGGGCCGGGGTGCCGCGAGTTCGGCCCGACCATCGGCCCGCCATCGCTCCCGGCGCAGCCTGGCGCCGCGTCGATCCGCGCGTCGGTGATCGGGAGGGTGCGGGGCGGAGCGACCGAGGAAGCTCCGCGGGGATCGCAGATGGGGGCGTCCCTCGTCTCGCCCGTCGCATCGTCGACGCTGGTCAAGACGGTGCACGACGGCTCGTCCGGCGGGGCGACGATCGTCATCCGATCGTCGTCGCACACCGGGACGATCGCAGCGCGCGCTGTCAGCGGCAGGACCAGCGCCAACGCGAACGTCAGCACGGTCATCAGGCGCTGGACAGCGTGTCGCGACATCCATCGCAAGGATTAGCCGACGCATGCGGGGAGAGCAATGGCCCGGATCCCCGCGGGAACGCGGTACGTCGGGCCTTCCTGGACGGATCCCGACGCTTCTCCAGGGTACCGCCCGGAGGGCGCCACTTGTCGACAGGGTGTGGATAACCCTGTGGATAAGGTGGAGAGCCCCTGTGTCGAAACAGTGGTTCGGGCGGCCCGCGCCAGCAGGAGCACGGCCGGTTTCCGCGTCGCGCAGCGATCCGCGCGAACTTGGCCCACCTTGTCCTACATCCGGTAGGTTCGCTTCATGGCGAACTCCTCCGCGACCGCGCCTCGCCCGGTTCCTCCGCCCTCGCACGAGCCCACCAAGAGCGGCTTCGCTGCGGACGATGTTCCCCGGCCGCTCGGCCGTTACGTACTCCTGCGGCGCATCGCTCGCGGAGGCATGGGGGAGGTGTTCCTCGCCTCCACGACCGGGCTGGAAGGGGCCGAGCGCCCCGTCGTCGTGAAGATCATCCGCCGCGAGCACGCGTCCGATCCGAGCTACATCGCCCGGTTTCTGGACGAAGCGCGGGTGCAGGCGCAGCTCCAGCACTCCGGCGTCGCGCAGGTCATCGAGGCGGACGTCGACCCGGCGACGGGGGAACCTTACGCGGTGGTCGAGCACGTCGAGGGCCGGAGCCTCGGCGAGGTCCGGGCCCGCGCGGTGCAGCTCGGGCATCGCTTCGACTGGGCGGAGGCGGTCGCGATCGCGACGATGATCGCCGAGGCGCTCGCCCACGTGCACGAGCGCAGGGACCCTTCGGGCGCCGCGCTCGCCATCGTCCACCGCGATCTGTCGCCGCAGAACGTGATGCTCGGCTTCGCCGGCGACGTGAAGATCATCGATTTCGGCACCGCCCGCGGGCAGAACCGGCGCTGCCACACGGTCGCGGGCGTCGTCTTCGCGAAGCCTGGCTACGTCGCCCCGGAGGTCGCCAACGGAGACCCGGGCGACGCGCGGGTCGATCTCTATGCGCTCGGGATCATGCTCTGGGAGCTGTGCGCGGGGCGCCGGTTCCTGCAGGGCGACGCGCAGACGCACATGGCCGCGGTCGCGCGCAACCAGAACGACCCGCCGCCTATCGCGCTGTCGCTCGGGGCCCCATCGGCGCTCGACGCCGCCATCGGGCGGCTCACGGCTTTCGACCGCGACGCCCGGTACCCGTCGAGCCGCGCCGCTGCGCGCGATCTTGCCGCGCTCCTCGGGGCGGCGGTCGCCCTGCCCGGCGGCGAACGCGGCGTGCGCGCGCGGGCCGCGCACCTGATGCAGCGCCTGTTCCCGGGCGAGCCGGGGCGCTCGCGCAGCGAGTTCGCGGCCCTCGTCTCCGCTGCCAAGGCCCACCGCGCCACGGCCGTGACGCCGGTGAGCCCGCGCGCGGAGGCCATGGCCTCCGCCGAGCGCGTGGACGACGGCACGCTGCCCGGGACCCGCTACCGGCTGCTGCGCGAGATCGGGACGGGCGCGAGCAGCACCGTCCACGAGGCGGAGCACGTCGATCTGGGGCGCCGCGTGGCGCTCAAGGTCGTCTCCGCGGAGCACTCGGCGACCGACGTGATCGCGAGCCGCTTCCGCCGCGAGGCGCGCGTCCTCTCGCGCCTCTCCCACGAGCACCTGGTGAAGGTCCACGATTTCGGCATGGCCGCGGATGGCCGGCTGTTCTGCGCCATGGACCTCCTGGAGGGCGAGACGCTCGACGCCGTGCTCGTCCGCGGCGGCGCGATCGACTGGAGGGACGCGCTCGCGATGGCCGCCAAGGTGCTGAGCGCGCTCGAGCTCGCGCACGCCGAGGGGCTCGTTCACCGGGACATCAAGCCCGAGAACCTCTTCATGACGCGCCCGCGCGGCGCCGAGGGGGCGCTCTCCCTCGCGGACGCCGGCCTGAAGCTGCTCGATTTCGGGCTCGCGAAGCGCCTCTCCGACGAACGCGGTGAGGCCGACGGCGTCTCGGACGAGACGGGCGCCGGGGAAGGGCCGGCCCGGGCCGCGGTCGCCATCGTCGGGACGCCCGAGTACATGGCCCCCGAGCAGGCCGCGTCGGGGCGCATCGACGGGCGCGCCGATCTCTACGCGCTCGGCTGCGTCCTCTACGAGATGCTCACGGGGCGCCTGCCGTTCGTCGAGCAGAGCCTCGTCGCGCTGATCGACGCGAAGATCAAGGGCAGCCCCGAGCGCCTCCGCGAGCGCGCGCCGACCCGGCAGATCCCGACCTTCGTCGACGATCTGGTGATGCGCGCGCTGGCCCGTCATCCGAGCGTCCGCTTCCAGAGCGCCGCCGAGATGAGAAAGGCCATCCTGGATGCGCTGGGGCAGCCTGCTCGCGCGCGCACCCGCCGCCGCGCGCTGGGGTTCGCCGCGGTAGCCGCCGCGATGGCGCTCGCGGGCGTGCTGGTCGTCGGCAAGGGGCGTGAGCAGGTGGCCCGGGTCCCCGCGGTCGCTGCGCTCGTCGGCGCTGCGGGCGACGCGACCGCGTCGTCGAGCGACGAGGCGCAGCGCGCTGCGGAGGCGCCGGCTGTCGCTGCAGAGGCGCCAGCGGCAGCGGCAGCGGCGGAGGCGCCGTCGCTCGCGGCAGCGGCGGAGGCGCCGGCAGGCGGCGCGCTCGCGGCAGCTTCCTACGCGCCGGCGTCCGCCGCGGCAGCTCTCGCCGCGGCCGGCGCGGCAGGGCAGGGGAGCGCCACGCCATCGGCCCTCGCGGCTGTGCCCGCCGCCGGATCGGATGCCGCCGCGCCCCCAGAGGGAGCCGCGCTGCCTGAGGCGGTCGCGCCCCCTGCACAGGCCGCCATCGCGAAGAGCGACGCGGCGAGGCCGCCTGCGAGGGCCGAGGCCGCCCGGCGCGCCCCGGCGATGGCCGCGCGCGCGCCGTCGTCGAAGGCCAGCAAACCTGCGGCGCGCGGCGCGGCGGATCGCGCCTCTCGCGAGGTCGCGAAGCGCGAATCGAAGGCGCGCGAGCGATCGTCCTCGTCTGCGGCGCGCGACTCGGCCGCGCCGACACCCGCGCGTGGCGAGGCTGACACGGCCGCGAAAGAAGCGCACGAGGATCGCAGCGAAGCGAAGCGGCGCCGTCACAAGCGGCGGTCCCGGGTCGCGAAAGCGGAGTAGCCGCGCGTCGCGCGGCGCATTTCGCTCGCGCATAGGCTGCGGCGTTGTATACCGCGCAGCCTGCGATGGCTCAGATCGCCCTGTCCGCGCCGGGTTCGAACGCCGTTACTTCGGGCCCACCCCATCGCGCCATCCTGCGGCTCGCGCTGCCGACCGTGGCGGCGATGCTCACCCAGAGCATCGTCAACGAGGTCGACATCGTCTTCTTCGCGCACCTGCCGTGCCCCGAGTCCTCGAACGCGCACGCGGCGCTCTTGCCGTCGCTGATCGTCCTGTGGCTGTTCGGCGGCTCGCTCAGCGCCATCTCGGTCGGCACGCAGGCGTTCACGGCGCGCCGCTTCGCCGAGAATCGCCCCGGGGACGCTGGCGCGGTCCTCGCGAACGCCCTGTTCTTCGCGATCGTCGCCGGCGTCGTGTTCTCCGCGATCGGGTACCTGACGATGCCGTACATCCTGTCCGTCATCATCAAGGTGCCGGACGCGCGGCAGGCGGCGCTCGATTACCTCGGCTGGCGCCTGCTCGGCGTGACGTCGATGGCGGCGACGTTCGCGCTGAAGGCGTTCTTCGACGGGATCGGCAAGACGCACATCCACCTGGTCTCGGCCCTCGCGATGAACGGGCTGAACATCGTGCTCTGCCTCCTGCTGATCTTCGGCAACGCCTCGCTCGGCATCCCGAAGTACGGCATCGCCGGCGCGGGCATGGCCGGCTTCATCTCGACCTACGTCGGCCTCGCGATCATGCTCGCGTACGCGCTCCTGCCGGAGTACCGGCGCCGCTACCGCCCGTTCGCCACGAGCAAGCTCTCGGCCCCGCTCGTCTGGTCCATCCTCAGGCTGTCGATCCCGAGCGCCATCGCGACCGTCGCGATCATGACGGGCTTTGCCCTCTTCTACGCGATCGCCAGCAAGCTCGACCAGGTCGCGCCCGCGGGCGTGATCTCCCCGCTCTGTCCCGGCGGCCGCGCGGAGCCGGTCTACGGCGCCGCGACGACGGTGATCGTCGGGATCCTGAAGCTCACATTCACCGCCTGCCTCGCCTTCGGCACGTCGACGGCGACGCTGGTCGCGCAGTCGCTCGGCGAGAAGGACGGCGACAAGGCCGCGCGCTTCGGCTGGACCAGCGTCCGGCTGGGGCTCGCGATCTTCGGGGTCGTCGGCCTGCTCGAGGCGATCTTCGCGCCGCAGATCCTCGCGTTCGCCAGCAGCAGCGAGCTCGTCCAGGCCGCGGCGCTCCGGCCGCTCCAGGTCATGGGCATCTGCACGCCGCTCGTCGCGGTCGGCATGATCCTGACGCAGGCGCTCTTCGGCGCGGGCAACACGCTGTTCGTCATGGTCGTGGAGCTCATCCTGCACTTCACCTGCCTCGTCCCGCTCGCGTGGCTGCTCGGCATCACGCTCGGCTTCGGCTTGATGGGCATCTGGGGCGCCGGCGTCGCCTACGTGGTCCTCCTCGCCGCGACCATGGTGTGGAAGTTCCGCTCGGGGGACTGGAAGAAGATCCGCCTCGACGCCCAGAAGCCCCCCGACGAGGCCGTGCTCGGCGAGGGCGGCGGCGGGGCGAGCGCGCAGGGGCTCTGAGCCGACCAGCTCAGCGGGGGAAGGCGGCGGCGTTCCCGCCGTCGACGGTCACGACGCAGCCCGTCGTGGCCTCGGCGGTCGCGAGGTAAAGGAACGACTGCGCCACGTCCGCCGCGGTGGTCTCGCGCCGGAGCAGGTTGTCGCGGAAGTAGTCGTCGACCGAGACGTTGCGGGCGCGGGCGCGCGCCTCCAGCAAGCCTGCGCCGAAGAGCGCGGTGCGGATCCGGTCGGCGTTCACGGCGTTGGCCCGGATGCCCTGGGGTCCGAGGTCCACGGCGTACTGGCGCATGAGCGAGACGAGCGCCGCCTTGGCGACGCCGTAGGGGCCGAAATCGGGCCCCTGGTTGAACGCGCTCTTCGACGCGTTGAACAGGATCGCGCCGCCTGCGCCCTGCGCGAGCAGCACCCGCGCCGCCGCGCGGGCGACGTTCTGGTGGCCGAGCAGGTTCAGCTCGAGCGACGCGCACAGGGCCTCGTGCCCCTCGGACGTGTGGAGAGATCCCGAGAACGCGCGGCCGGCGTTCGAGACGACGATGTCGACGCCGCCGAAGTGCGCCGCGCTCTGCGCGAACGCGCGGTGCACGCTCGCCTCGCTGCGCACGTCGCAGGCGACCTTCATGCAGCGGCCGCGGTGGCGGCCCCCGAGCTCGGCGGCGGCCTTCTCGAGCGACTCCTCGTCGCGATCGGCCAGCACCACGTGCGCCCCCGCGGCGAGGAACGCCGCCGCGGTCGCGTGGCCGATCCCCGAGGCGGCGCCCGTGATCAGCGCGATCCGCCGATCGAGCGGGCCCCGCTGGCCTGCGCCGAGCTTCAGCTTCGCTTGCTCGAGGCTCCAGTACTCCATGTCGAAGAGATCGAGCTCCGGGACCGGCTGGTACCCGCCGAGCGCCTCGGCGGCCTCGATCACGGACACGGTATGAGCGTAGACGTCCGCGACGATCTCCGCCTCGGCGCGGGAGCCGCCCACGCACAGCGCGCCCGCCCCAGGGAACAGCAGCACCCGCGGGAACGGATCGAGCTCGTCGCGCACGACGCCCCGCGCCGCGCAGGAGCGGCGGAAGTACTCGTGGTACTCGTCCACGTACCTCGCGATGGCCTGCTCGACAGTCGCCCGGAAGCGCGCCGTGTCGGTGACGTCGTGGCAGTCGATGACGAGCGGCCGCGCCTTGGTGCGGATGACGTGATCCGGCGTGGCGCAGCCGATCTGCGAGACCCTGGCCAGATCGTCGCGCGCGCAGAACGCGAGCAGCTCCAGGCCGGTGCGGAGCGTGCAGACCCAGGGGCGCCCCGACGCGCGGGCGAGCGCTCCGCGGACGACCGGCCCGATGGCGGCCCGGAGGTCTGGGTCCGCCGCGACCGTCGGGTGCGAGACGATCGCGCTGCGCTCGACGATGTAGCGCTCGGCGCGCGTCACGGCGTCGATCATGCGCGTGTAGCTCTCCTCGGCGGTGTCTCCCCACGTGAAGACGCCGTGTTTGTCGAGGATCATCAGCGACGGGAGCGCCCCTTGCGCGAGGCGCTCCCGGACGAGCTCCGCGACGCGGCGGGCGAGCGCGAAGCCTGGCATGACGTACGGCACGAAGAGCGCGCCGTCCCCGTAGATGGCCCGGACGACCTCGGCCGAGCCGGGCTGATCGATGACCGAGAGCACCGCGTCCGCGTGCGTGTGATCGACGAACTTCGCGGGGATGATCGCGTGCAGCAGCGCCTCGACCGACGGCGTCGGGCTCGCCGGATCCAGCATCTGGCCGCGCAGCAGCGCGACCATCTGCTCGTCGGTCATCGCCTCGAGCGCGCACGCGCGCTGGAGCGGCGCGAGGCGGCACGCCGGGAAGCCGCGCGGCTCGATGGTCGCGAGGTCCCACCCGCTGCCCTTGATGAAGAGCACGTCGACGCGATCGCCGAGCAGGTCGACGGCCGTGCTCTTGACGCTCGTGTTCCCGCCGCCGTGGAGGACGAGCGACGGATCGGCGCCGAGCAGGCGGGAGGTGTAGACGCGGAGGGCGAGATCCTCGCCCCAGGTGGAGGCGTAGGTGTCGAGGGTGCGCTGGGCTTCGTCCTTGCTGTGGCGAGGATCCATCGATCGGCCGCGTACCCCAGCGGCGGAGGCGCCGAAAGGCCGCCGCTCAGTAGCGGTAGTTCTCGGCCTTGAAGGGGCCCTCGGTGGGGACGCCCAGGTATTTCGCCTGCTCCGCCGTGAGCTGGGTCAGCTCGACCCCGAGCTTCGGCAGGTGCAGCGCGGCGACCTTCTCGTCGAGCTTCTTCGGCAGCAGGTGGACGCCGATCGTGTGCTTCTCGGTCCACAGGGCGATCTGCGCGAGGACCTGGTTGGAGAACGAGGTCGACATCACGAACGACGGGTGGCCGGTGGCGCAACCGAGGTTCACGAGCCTGCCGCGCGCGAGGACGATCAGCCGCTTGCCGTCCGGGAAGATGAAGTGATCGACCTGCGGCTTGATGTTCTCTTCCTTGATCTCGGGGTTCTTCTCGAGCCACGCGATCTGGATCTCCGAGTCGAAGTGCCCGATGTTGCAGAGGATCGCCTCGTCCTTCATCGCGATCATGTGCTCCGCCCGGACGACGTCGGCGCAACCGGTCGCCGTGACGAAGATGTCGCCGACCGGGGCGACGGTCTCGAGGCGCTTCACCTCGTAGCCCTCCATCGCCGCCTGCAGCGCGCAGATCGGGTCGATCTCGGTGATGATCACGCGCGCCCCCAGGCCGCGCAGCGACTGCGCGCATCCCTTGCCGACGTCGCCGTAGCCGCACACGACGGCGACCTTGCCGGCGAACATCACGTCGGTGGCCCGCTTGATCCCGTCGCCCAGCGACTCGCGGCAACCGTAGAGGTTGTCGAACTTGCTCTTGGTCACCGAGTCGTTGACGTTGATCGCGGGCACCTTGAGCTTGCCCGCGCGGTGCATCTCGTAGAGCCGGTGCACGCCGGTCGTCGTCTCCTCGGAGAGCCCGCGGATCGGGTCAGCGCCGGCGAACAGCTCCGGGTGCTTCTCGTGGGCGACGATCGTGAGATCACCGCCGTCGTCGAGGATCATGTTGGGCCCCTTGCCGCCCTTGAAGGCGTAGAGCTGCTGCTCGATGCACCAGTCGTACTCCTCGAGGGTCTCGCCCTTCCACGCGAAGACCGGGACGCCGGCCGCCGCGATCGCCGCCGCCGCGTGGTCCTGCGTCGAGTAGATGTTGCAACTCGTCCACGTGACCTCGGCGCCGAGGGCCACCAGCGTCTCGATCAGCACCGCGGTCTGGATCGTCATGTGGAGGCAGCCGGCGATGCGCGCGCCCTTGAGCGGCTGCGTCGGGCCGTACTCCGCCCTGAGCGCCATCAGCCCGGGCATCTCCTTCTCGGCGATGCGGATCTCCTTGCGACCCCAGTCCGCGAGCGTGATGTCGGCGACCTTGTAGGAGAGCTTCTTCTCAGCAGTCATGGTGTCCCTTTGCCTTTTCGGTGAATGCGCTTGTGCGCGCGCCGCGCCAGCCGACGAGCAGCTGCCAAACCAGGTGTCGATCCGGGCCTTCGCCCTGCCATGCGGACGGCAGCCGCCGGAGCTCGATGCCGGAGAGCCCGGCCTCCTCGGCGAGACCCCGGAGGTCGCCCGGCGAGAAGCCGAGCCAGATGTCCGCCTCCTGCTCCCGGAGGGCCTGATCGTGGTGCGCCTCGTAATCGAGCACGCACACCGCGCCCCCGCGGGCGTTCGCGCCGTCGCCGCGGCCGGGCGCGGCCGGGCGCGCGAGCTCGACGAGCGCGCGCATCGCCTTTGCCGGCTGCGGCGCGTGGTGCAGCACGCGCGCCGCAAAGACGACGTCGGCGCCCTCGGAGAGGGCCTCGCCGGCCTCCGGAGGATCACCGCCGAGCGCGCGCGCCACGGCCCGGATCACCTCGGGCCCGTCGATCTCGCCGCACACCAGCTCGACGTTCTCGAGGCTGCGCCGCCGCAGGCGCTCCCCGGCGAGCTGCAGCTGCGCGCTCGCGCGATCGAGCGCGACGACGCGATCGAAGACGGGCGACAACACCTCGAGCAGCGCCCCGTCGCCGGTGCCCGCGTCGACCGCCAGCCGCCGATGGGGCAGGAGCGGCGCGAGCGCCGCCAGGTACGCGGCGAGCTCGGACGGCGGCCCCGGGCGCAACGGCCGCCCGCCGCGCGCGAAGAACTCGCGGGTCTCGGCGTCGCGCGCGGCCAGCACCTCCTCGATGCGCGCGAGCGTCCCGTCCGCCGCGCACGCGCGCTGGCCCGCGCGCACCGCGTCGTCGACAACGGGATCGCTCGTGGCGCGCGGGTCCAGGCGGAGCAGCGTCCACGTCCCCTGGCGCCGGGCGAGCAGGATCCCGGCCTCGCGGAGCGCGGCCGCGTGGCGCGAGATCTTCGGCTGGCCCTCGCGGAGCAGCTCGGCCAGCTCTCCGACGGCGAGCTCCTCCGCCGCGGCCAGGCCAAGGAGCCGCACCCGCACCGGATCCGCCAGCAGCCGGTACAGCTCGCACCGCGCGACCGCCTCCTCCGGTTGAGCCGGCGTCTCTGTGACCGAGACCATGGCTCACTAATATGTGTTGATGCGCATAGATGCAAATAGATTGTTCAGGGCTCCGAACGCGTGCGTCTTCCCGCGAAAGCCCGGCTGACATGTGTGCCAGGGCACCCTGGCTCACGCGCCGGGGCAGGTTCCCTCGCAGCGAGCAGCCGTGGCCAGCCAGGAGCACTGGGGCGCCCTTCAGAGGCCGCCTCCTTACCGGGGCTCCTTCTGGTGCCTCTGCGATCGTCGCTGTCGTGGTGCGCTGCGGCTCTTGCTCGCGCTGGGTCAACCGAACGAGCGGACTGCCTTCTCCAGCTTCGCCTCTTCCGAGGAGCGGAGCAGGCCCACGGCCACCACGGTGAGGCGCTCCGGCCGGAAGAGCATGCGCGCGGCGTCTCGCACATCGGCGACGCTGACGCGGGCGAGCTCCTCGTGCCGCGCCTCCGGGGTGCGCGTGATGTCGGCGAGCGCGGCGAGCCCATGGAAGCCGGCGGTCGCCTCGGCGTCATCGAGCATCGCTTCCACCGACCAGAGGTGGCGGTCCCGCGCCTTGGCGAGCTCGTCCTCGCGCGGGCCGACCTCGGCGAGCTCGCGGAGCAACGCGAAGATCTCCCGGACCACCACGGTCGCGCGGTCGTGCTGGACGCCCGCGGCGATGTCGACGACCCCGTCGTCCTCGTAGGCCTCGAACATCCCCGACACGTCGTAGCAGAGGCCCAGCCGATCGCAGATCCGCTCGTACAGCCGCGTCGACATGCCGTCGTCGAGGACGCGGAGCAGCATCTCCACGGCGGGCTCGCGCGGATCGCGCTCGCTCACGCCCCGGAACGCGATCCGCAGATCGGTCTGGCTCGACTGGTTCTCGATGAAGCGGAACCTCGGCTTCTTTTGCCCGTTGGGCGGCGGCGCGGCGGGCACCTGCTCGCCGCGCGGCATGGCGCCGAAGTGCCGCTCGGCCACCCGCGCGCACGCCTCGGGATCGAGCCGCCCCGCCAGGCAGAGCACCGCGTTCGCCGTCGTGTAGTGCCGGGCGTGGTGAGCGCGCAGCATCGGCTCGTCGAAGCGGTCGAGCGCCTCGATGTCGCCCGTGATGGTGAACCCGAGCGGGTGTCGCTCGTACATGAGCGCGCGCGCGTTGTTGTCCGCGTCGATGTCGCGCCCCTCGTCGTCGAGGTCCTCGAGGATCTCCTCGCGCACGATGCCGCGCTCGACCTCGATCGCGGTGAAGCGGGGCGACGTGGTCACCTCGCCGAGCAGGGCGAGCACCGGCTCGAGGTTCGCCGGCGGCACGGAGATGCTCATCACGCCGTGGTCGACGTGGGTCGCCGCGTAGAGCGTCCCTCCGAGGCGCTCGAAGGCGAGCGCCTGCGCGTGCGCGGACGGCAGCGTCGGCGTCCCCCGGAACACCATGTGCTCCAGGAAGTGAGAGATCCCGTTGTTCTGCTGGCTCTCGAACCGGGAGCCGATGCGCAGGTAGAGCGAGGCGACCGCCCGGTGGACGTGCGGTTGCGGGACCAGGACGACCTTGAGGCCGTTCGAGAGGACGACGTCGTGCGCGTCACGCAGCGGGAGCGACGTCATTCCCCCTCGTCTTCGAGCGGCAGCGGCGGCTCGCCGGAGCCATCCTCGGCTGGCTTGGACTCCTTGAGGAGGTTCTGGTCGTACTTCACCTCGCTGCCGATCGTCGACTTCAGCCGGCGAATATACCCGATGAGCGCGTCGTTCTGCTTCGCGGCGCGCATGGCCGACGTGTAGAACTCGCGATCCTTGTCCCACTGCTCCTGGCTCGCAGAGGTCTTCTCCTTGAGCTGGATCACCGCATAACCGTTTGCCAGCGCCACGACGTCCTTGGGCAGGTCGCCCGGCTTGTCGAGCTGGAAGGCGATGCGCGCGGCCTCGGTGCTGTCTCTCGCGTCCGCGATGGGCGAGCCGGAGACGTTGAACGGCAGACTCGTCTCGACGGTGGGCCGGTTCGGGTGCGTCGCGATCGTGTAGGGAACTCGCGCCTCCCCGGCCTCGGCCTGGCCACCCTCCTTCGCGCCCGCGTCCTTGTTGCCGTCCTGCTTCCCTGCAGCGGCCCCGCCGCCCGCCTTTGCGCCCGGCGCGGCGGCACCCTCCTTCGCGCTCGCCTTCTCCTTCGAGTTCGCCGGCGTGAGCTGGGCCATGTACGCGGCGAGCGCGTCCTCCAGCGACTTGCCGCCCGCGGCGGCGGCGAGCACCTGCTTCGCGGCCTCGGCCGCGAGCCGCTCCGACTCGTGGGCGATGTAGAGGTCGCGCGCCGTCTCCTGCCGGCCGATCTTCTCGGCCTCGGCGTCCTTCGCGATCTGCTCGAGCTTGATCACGTGGAAGCCGTCCTCGGTCTCGATGAGGTCCGACACATCGCCCGCCTTCATCTCGAAGAGCTTGTCCTCGACAGGCTTGCTCAGGCGGCCCTTGGCCACGCACCCGAGCTCGCCGCCGCGCGCCGCGCTCGGAGCGTCGCTCGCGCTGCGGGCCACGTCGGCGAAGCTCTCGCCCTTCTTGAGGCGCTGGACCGCGCCCTCGATCCGCGCCTTCGCGGCGGCTTTGCCCGCCTCCGGCCCCTGCTCGGCCTCCTCGGGCTTCACCTCGACCATGAGCTCTCGGGCGACGCGACACTCGGGCTGATACTGCGCCTTCCGTCCCTCCCAGGCCTTGTCGAGCTCTTCTTTGTTGTTGTCGGCCCAGGCCTGGATCGCCTTCTCCGACGTGTCCACGATGAGGTCGCTGTAGAAGCGCCGATCGAAGCGCACGTAGGCGAGCGTCCTGGTGGATTTCTCGCGCGAGAACTGCTCGAACGCCTCGTTCTCGCCGACCCGGACCCGCGCCCGGATGAGCTCGCGCATCCGGGCGGCGATGAGCTCCTTCCGCTGGTATTCGCGGAAGTCCGTGGGGCTCATCTTCGTGAGGTTCCGGATTTGCTTCTCGTACTGCTTGTTATCGAATTTCTTCGTTTGCCGGTTGCGGACGTCCAGGTAGCGAATGAGGTCTTCCCGGAGGCTTAGGGCGTAACCGACCTGGCGGATCTTGTCTGCCGGGAGCGAGACATGCACCCTGCCAGCCACGAGCTCGTTCGTGAGCTCGTCGTCCGAGACGGTGATCCCGAGGCGCTTCGCATCCTCGTTGAGGAGCCACCGCTCGTAGAGCCCCTCCGCCGTGAGCCGCCGGTAGCCCATCGCCCGGAGGCGGTTTTCGTCGGCGCTCCGCATCGCGAGCAGGTTCTTGGACGCGTTGAAGTCGATCGAGGAGATGCAGCTGCCTCGGACCTCGACCGCACAGGTGCTCCCGGCCGACTGCACGGGGCCCGTGCTCGGGCGGAACTGGACGATGAAGACGACGGCGATCGCGATGATGATGGCGGCGCCGAAGATTTGGCTCAGTCTGTTCACGAAGGGCTCGCTCCCGGGGCGTGCGCCGCTCGCTCTTCGAGCGGCCTCCCGCCTTGGCCTGGCGCGGCATAGCACGGCGTCGACGGCGTGTCTTTACGGCGGTCGGGAGCGGAGCTAGGGGCACATGCCATGGCAAGCTCGAAGTCACACCTCCCCGATTGCGGCCTCTACCTGACGACAAAGCCGCTCCCCGGACAGGAGGACAAGGTGCCTGCTGGCACCATCGTTTCCTTCCACAACCACTCGGACAACGGTCTGCCGACGGTCACGACGCCCGACCACAACGTTCACAACCGCTGGCACTTCCACGGTCCTGCCGTCGCGTTCCGGGGCACGACGTGGGCGGACTCCCTGCAGCGCCTCCCCTCCGAAGGGTTCTACACGCTTCGCAAGGAGCTCGCGTTCGACGGCGGCAACTGGCCGAAGGGCACGCTAGTGCAGCTCGGTTACACGCAGGCGGGCATGCCTATCCTGTTCATCGCTCGTGTGCGTTCGCGGCTTCAGGAGAACGACCTCTTCTTCTCCGACAAGGGCGTAGGCATCAAGCGCGAGCAGCTGTCCCTGCTCGAGCCCGTCTCCGTCTTCGAGGAGCCGAGCGACGGCTCCGGCCACCAGCCCGACCACGCCGACGCGCACTGAGCGGCCGCTGGAGCGGGGCGCATCCTCGTGCACCGCGCAGGACGCGGCTCCCGTCCATGCTGAATATCGACCGGGGCTCACAATTCTGTCCCCGGGTACGGCGTGTGCTTGTAATTTTCTTTCGTGATTCGACGCAGAACCCTCACACCCCCGTCCCTCCAGATTCCTCCTGAGCTCCTGGCCAACCGTCGCAGGAGCCCCCGCCGTGAGCTGAGCGAACGGGTACGCCTGGAGACCGGCGAGCGCGCCGTCGCCGGCTGGACGCTGAACGTGAGCGTCGGCGGGCTCAGGGTAGTGATAGAAAATTCACTCGACCCCGGTACGGAACTAACGGTCTGGCTCGACGGCAGAAGCCCACGCCCAGGTAGGATAATGTGGGTCCAGGATGAGCCCGATGGATCGATCGTTGGCGTGTGTTTCCTGGATGGCCTGGAGGATCGGGAGGGCATCCACGGTCTGGGGGGCCTGGAAGGCGGCCCCTCGAGGTCGCCGCGATCGAGCTCCTGAGCACACACGAGCGCGCCGGCGCGCCAGAGCGCCACACCTGGTCGGCGCTGTCGGCTTGACGAGGCACCCGCAATTTTGCGATGGATGTTCCTGCTGACAGCTGGGGGTAGCCGGAAACCAGCGGAAGATGCCGACACCCGCGGAGATAAAGAAGGCCCTGCTCCAGGCCGGATTCGAGGTCTACCGCACCCGGGGCGACGCCGTGCAGGTCGCGGAGCGGGTGCGGGAGAACCTCCTCATGGACTCGGGGATCGTCGTGGGCGCGGAGCCGCTGCGGGTCGGGTTCGTCGTGCGCGCCCAGCGCAACGACTTCCCGGGTGCAGCGGACGAGCAGCTCTTCGAGCGGGCGCGCGGGATGGCCGAGCCTGCCGTGGCGCATGGCTACACCGAGGCCGAGGCCGCCCTCCGCCACGTCCGCGACCCCGGGGACCCCGAGCGGACGCTCGATACGTGGTGCGAGGTCCACTTCGAGAAGCGCGTGGCGTCGCTCGATCTCGCCGTCAGCGAGGTGGGGTTCGCCCTCTCGCTAGAGAAGACCGCCCTGCCGCGCTGAGCGGTACGCGATGCCCTTCGATCGAGCCGCGAGCCTGCTCGGGCCCTCTGGCCCGTTCGCGCGCGGCCTGGACGGGTACGAGGACCGACAGGGGCAGGTGGCGATGGCGAGCGCCGTCGAGCGGGCGCTCGCGGAGGATCGCATCCTCCTTTGCGAGGCGGGCACCGGGACGGGCAAGACGCTCGCCTACCTGGTGCCCGCGATCCTGAGCGGTCGCAAGGTCGTCGTCTCGACCGCGACGAAGGCGCTCGAGGACCAGATCTACACGAAGGACCTGCCGCTCGTGGCCGAGCACCTCCGGCTGGATCCGCGCGCGGCGCTGGTGAAAGGGCTCGGCAACTACCTGTGTCTGCGGCGCTTCAGCGAGCTCCGGACGAGCCCTGGCGCGGGCGCCGGGATCGCGGGGCGCTCGCTGCCGCTGATCGAGGCGTGGGCGCAGGAGACCGAGATGGGCGACGTCGCGGAGCTCGCCCACCTCGCCGAGGGGGATCCGCTCTGGCGAGAGGTCGCGTCGTCCAGCGAGACGCGCCTCGGCGCCTCGTGCGAGTACTTCGAGCGGTGCTTCGTCACGCGGATGAAGCGCGACAGCGAGGCGGCGCGCCTCCTCGTCGTCAACCACCACCTCTTCTTCGCGGATCTCGCGCTGAAGATCGCCGGAGCGCGCCGCGGCTTCGCCGGCGCCGGCGCGCTCCCGCCGTACGATGCGGTCATCTTCGACGAGGCGCACCAGCTCGAGGACATCGCGACGGGCTTCTTCGGCACCCGCGTCTCTCGCGCGCGGGTCGACTCGATGCTGCGCGACGCGGACCGGGCCTTCATCGCGTCGGGCCTCGCCGATCGCATCCTCGGGCGGGGCGAGGGGACGGCGATCACGGCCGTGGTGCGCGAGTCCGCGGACGCGCTCTTCGATCGGCTCGCCTCGCTGGGCGGCGCCGCCGGCAGCGGGGATCGCGGCGAAGCCCGGAGCCCGCTCGCCAGGGACGCCTGGTCCGGCGAGCTGCTCGACGCGTACCACCGCCTCGACGACCACCTCGAGGCGCTCGCGGCGTACGCGAGCGCGAACGCGATCAGCGAGGCGGTGCAGCTCGTCGGCAACCGCGCCGCGCAGCTGCGGGACGACGCGGCGCGGATCGTCGATCCCGCGACGAACCAGGTCACGTGGATCGAGGTGCGCGGCCGCGCCGTCTCGTTCGGCGCGTCGCCGGTCGATCTCGGGGACATGCTGCGCGAGCACGTCTTCGAGCGGATCGGCGCCGTGGTGCTGACGAGCGCCACGCTGACGACGGGCGGCTCCGCCGGGGCGGGGTTCCGCTTCCTCCGCTCGCGGATGGGCCTCGACGAGGACGTGTCGGTCCCTGTCGACGAGCTCGAGGTCCCTTCGCCCTTCGACTACCCGACCGCCGCGCTGCTCTACACGCCGCGCGACCTCCCCGAGGCGACCGACGCGGCGTTCGTCGAGCGCGCCGCCGATCGCGCGGCCGAGCTCATCGGCATCACGGGCGGCGGCGCGTTCCTCCTCTGCACGTCGATCCGCGCCATGAACGCGCTCGCCGCGGCCCTCCGCGTCCGGCTCGGGCGCGCCGCGGCGGCGGCCCGGGCGGACGGGAGCGCTCCGGGGCGGCAGGCTCCGCTGCTCGTGCAGGGGGACGCGCCGAAGGGCGCGCTGCTCCGCCGCTTCCGCGCAGAGCGGCACGCGGTGCTCGTCGCGACGATGAGCTTCTGGGAAGGGGTGGACGTCCCCGGCGAGGCGCTGCGCCTCGTGATCATCGAGAAGCTCCCGTTCGCGGTGCCGACCGATCCCGTCGTCGCGGCCCGGTGCACGGCGATCGAGCAGGACGGCGGTAACCCGTTCATCGCCTACAGCGTGCCGCAGGCCGCGATCACCTTGAAGCAGGGCTTCGGCCGGCTGATCCGCGCGCGCACCGATCGCGGCATCGTCGCGATCCTGGACCGCAGGATCCGCACGCGCGGCTACGGCCGCGTGCTGCTCGACAGCTTGCCCGACGCACGCCGGACCGACCGCATCGAGGACGTGCGCGCGTTCTGGGCGGCCCGCGCGGCCGACGCGGAAGCTGAGCGAGGAGCGCCGGCGCGGACGTGAGGCGCGGAGCGAAGGGGCCGCGAGGTGAAGCGTGAGATGAGGCGCGCGCTCCGGTGACGCGCGCGCTGCGTCGGAGCGATCGTCAGGGATACGACGTCTTCCCGTAGATGCACCAGGCGCCGCCCTTCCGGAGGGCGATGGCCTGGCGGAGCCTGTAGTCCGCCTTGAACCTGGGGTCTTCGTACGAGGCGCGGGAGGAGGGCACCGTCGGGTTCTTGCAGTCGATCCCGGAGGAGATGAGCAAGAAGTAACGCGGATTCTTTGCGAAGATCGCGTCGGTGTAGCCGGCCCCGACCTTGTGCGTGTACCCGCCCGGCAGGCGGGAAACCTCGGGGCTGAGCAGCCCGAGCAGGTCCACGACCGGGAAGCCGGTGCGGTAACCGACGTAGCCGATGTCGGCGAGCGCGATGGGGCCAGGCTCCGCGTTCTGGACGAGCCACTCCGCGGAGCGCCCTGCGGCGTCGTCCCAGAAGCCCTTGTCGTTGACGAGGAGGTTCCGCTGGGCCCGCACGAGCTCGCCGGCGCGGGTCGCGATCGTGATCGCGCCGAACACCGCGATCGCGAGCGACGCCACGCGCTCGCGGCGCGCAGCGATCGCGCGGACCGCGTCGTCGGCGAGCAGGAACGCGAACGGCTCCGCGGGCGCGAGGAACCGGAAGTAAGGCATCCAGTCGCCGCCCACCGCGACGACGTACACGCCGAAGAGCAGCGCGATCGACGCGATCGCGAGGCCGCTCCGGCGCCGGTGGACGATGGATGAGGCGACCGAGAGGAGCCCGAGCCACAGGAAGGCGCCGGCGTGCTGCGTGTACTTGCGGACGTAGTCGCCCCCGCCCTGGATCTGCTGCGCGAAGTCGCCCGTCTTCGCGGCGAGCGTGTTCGGGAGCCAGGCGCCGTAGTAGCTGTGCCGCCACACGAGGTGCGCGGCGACCGGGAGCGCGAACGCGACCAGGCGCAGCACGCTCCGGCGCGAGAGCGCCTGCTCCGAGTGCCAGACGACGAGCAGCCCGAGGAACAGCGGCGCCTCCGGGCGGGTGAGCGCGGCGAGCGCGAACACCGCGCCGGACAAGGGGAACCAGGGAAACCAGGGGAAGACAGGCGCGGGTCGAGCGCCGCTGTCGTTGCTGGCGGCGTCCTCTTCGCGGAAGAAGAGCTCGGTCCCCGCGAGCGTGAGCAGGAGGAACAGCGGCGTCTCCAGCCCGAACACCGCGTAGCCGGAGAAGATGACGCTCATCGCGAGCAGCCACGTCGCGAGGCAGGGCACGTTCGAGAACGGACGCAGCCGCCGGGAGAGGAGGTAGGTCGGGACGAGCGCACCTGCGGCGCACGCGGCGCCGAGCACCTTCGACGCCACCGCCGGCGCCGCACCGAGCTTCACGGCTGCGGCGAGGAGCACCGTCCAGAGGAAGTTCGTGTAGCCCTCGACGCGCTCGCCCACGTTGTAAACGAGCCCATTTCCGTTCGCGAGGTTCTCCGCGTACCGGAACGAGATGTACGCGTCGTCGATCGTGAAGCTCGCGACGCGGAGCGCAGCCGCGATCGTGATCACCATCGGCGCGAGCAGCCCGAGCGTGAGCTCCAGCGAGGCGGGGAGGGGAGCACCAGCGAGCCAGGTTCGAAGATCGCGCGCCGGCGAGGAGTGGCGCTCGGCTCCTGACGGCTCGTCGCCTTCGAGGGACTCGTCGTGTCCCACCTCCTCGCTCCTCTCCACTGCGGTCACAGGCTCGTCGCTCATCGGGCGCCGACCATACCGCGATTGTCACAGCCACAACGTCGAGCTGCGTAAATCGGGACAGGATGGTGTGCGAACACCCCGACGCAGTGCGAACGAAATTGCGCACTCTGACTGTAGGACTACGCTGTCGAGGCAGCCACGGCGGCGGCTTCCCGTGCTGACAAGGAAGGAGTCGAGTGATGAGCGAGCTCGTTGCGCACCTGCCCGTGATCGGTCCTGTCGTTGCCCTGGCGGCGCTTGCCCTCGCCGCCGTCTTCTTCCTCGTGCGCAGGGCGTCGGCCCCCGGTGCGCCCTCTTCCGCGCTGTCCGTGAAGGAGCGGGCCATCGTGGCGGCCTGCGCTGACGCCCTGTTCCCGGCCGGTGGCCCGATCCCGGTCTCCGGCACGGAGGCCGGGTTGGTCGAGTACATCGACCGCTACGTCGCGCGTACGCCGCGGCCTCTCCGGCCCTACATGCGGCTGCTGTTCCACTTCGTCGAGCTCTCGCCCTGGGTCTTCGGGCCGCGCCGCGCCCGCTTCACGCGCCTCCCGCAGGCCGATCGCATCGCGGTGCTCGCGTCGATGGCGCAGAGCTGTATCTACCTCCGGCGGGTGACGTTCCTCTCGCTGCGGACGATGCTCTCGATGGGCTATCTCGCGAACGAGAAGGTCGCCGGCGCGATCGGCGTTGCCTGCTGCGCCACGCCCTTCGAGCGCCGCGCCGCCGGGAGAGCGGCGGGTGAGCCCGCCGCCGCAGCGCCCCCGTCGCTCGCGCCGGGGGTGACCGCATGAAGCTCCCCGGCTTCTCGGAGCCGCCGCGCGCCGCGAGCCGCGAGCGCGGCGAGCGGCGCTCGCTCTCCGAGGCAACGCTCCGATCGAGGGGCGCGGTGGAGCCGCTCGCGCCCGGCGAGCCGCGCTCCCAGGTGAAGGTGTTCGCCGACTACGAGGGCGAGGTGCGGGCGTCGTGCGAGGTGCTCGTCGTCGGCTCGGGTCCGGGCGGCGCGGTCGTCGCCAAGGAGCTCGCCGAGGCGGGGCGCGACGTGATCCTCGTCGAGGAGGGGCCGCCGTTCGGGGTGGAGGATTTCCGCCAGGAGGCGGGCGAGTCGCTCTCGCGCACGCTGCGCGAGGGCGGGATGCGCGCCGCCCGCGGGCGCATGCTCATCCCGACCATGCAGGCGATCGCGCTCGGCGGCGGCTCGGTCGTCAACTCGGCCATCTGCGCGCGCTCGCCCGCCTGGGTGTTCGACAAGTGGGCAGAGCGGACCGGCACGGCCTCGCTCACCCTCGACGCGCTGCTGCCCCACTACGATCGCGTCGAGCGCCTGCTCGGCGTCTCGCCCACGCCGATGGAGGTGCAGGGCGAGCGCAACCTGCGCTTCAAGCGCGGCTGCGATGCGCTGGGGCTGTCGAGCGAGCCGACCCACCGCAACGTGCGCGGCTGCCGCGGCTCGGGCGAGTGCTTCACGGGGTGTCGCAACCGCGCAAAGATGTCGACCGACGTCTCGTACGTCCCCGCCGCGATCCGGGCAGGCGCGCGCGTCTTCACCAGCGTGCGCGCCGAGCACCTGCTGCTCTCCGGCAGGCGCGCGGCCGGGATGCGCGGGCGCACGATCGAGCCCTTCACCTGGCGCGAGGGGGCGCCCGTCGAAATACGGGCGGAGCTCGTCGTGCTCGCAGCCGGCTGCATGGCGACCCCGCTCATCCTGCTCCGCAGCGGCGCCGCCGGATCGAGCGGCTACGTGGGCAACGAGCTCCAGCTCCACCCGGGGCTCGCCATCATGGCGGTGTTCCCGGAGCCCATCGATCCATGGGAGGGCGCGACCCAGGGCTATCACTCGCTCCACTTCATCGAGCAAGGCATCAAGCTGGAGGTCCTCTGGTCGCCTCCGGCCGTGCTCGCCGCGCGATTCCCCGGCTTCGGGCACGACTACCAGCGTCACCTCCGGACATACAACCGGATGGCGCCGTTCGACGTCATCATTGCAGCCGAGCAGTCGCGCGGAACGGTGCGTCCGAAGCGCGGCAGCTGGGACCCTGATGTGCGATTCGACTACGCACCGCGCGACGTCGAGAAGATCCAGCGCGGTCTCGGCATCTTGTCCGACATCTGCTGGGCGGCGGGGGCCTCGTCGATACTGCCCGGGCTGCACGGCGTGCCCGACGAGCTGATGTCGCCGAAAGAAGCCGAGATCCTGAAGAGCAAACGGCTCGACGGGCGCGACACGATCACCGCGGCGAATCACGCCTTCGGTACAGCGCGGATGTCGAGGCGTCCGCGGGACGGGGTGGTCGATGAGGAGGGGCGCTGCCACGATCTGGACAATGTGTACGTCGCTGACACGAGCATCTTTCCTGGAAGTCCCGCAGTGAATCCGATGCTTACGTGCATGGCGCTGGCCGATCGCATTGCATGCGGCATCATCGAGCGCTGGTGAGGCGCGCGGCGGCGTGTCACCACAGGAGTCAGTGAGCCAGGGGCGCCACATCCGTCGGGCAGGCACGGCATGTCGCGGACGGTATGTGAGGGGGGCTTTGCACCCGAGAAGGAGGCAACTCCCGAGTTGATACGAGGCCCCGCGAGGTACAAGTTTAACGGCACGTTTCAACTCGCACGGGGCCGAGCCGTCCGTCCGCCGAGCTGGGAGGGAAGCTTTGGGACCGAACGCAGTTTCAGCTGCAATTCCGCGTGGACAAGCGCGCTCGCCACATCGGAGCCACAGCCATCACGGCCGTGTGCTCCTCGTCGAGGACGAGCCCGATCAGGCGGCCATCCTCGAGGCGGTGCTGCGCCACGAAGGGCTCGACGTCGTCGTTGCGTCGAGCGGCGAGCAAGCGCTCGAGATCCACCAGCGGACGCCGGCTGACGTGCTCGTCACGGATCTCAACCTGCCGGGCATGACGGGGGTCGATCTGATGCGCCGGCTCTCGCCCGGCGAGCTCGAGGGGCCCGAGCCGAAGGCGCCGCCGCCCCACGTGGTCATGGTCACCGGCGCGGCGTCGATCACGAGCGCCGTCGATGCGCTCAAGCTGGGAGCGGCCGACTACCTCCAGAAGCCGCTCGATCCGGCGCGCCTCGTGCTGCTCGTGCGCGAGCTCCTCTCGTCGCCGCCGACCGAGTTCGACGACGACGATCCCCTCCATGGGCAGCTCGTGTTCGAGGGGATGATCGGCGGCTCGCCGCGGATGCGGGAGGTCTTCACCCGCATCGATCGCGTCGCCGCGACGATGGCCCCCGTGCTCATCGTCGGCGAGAGCGGCACGGGCAAGGAGCTCGTCGCGCGCGCGATCCACAACCGGAGCCGCCGCCGCGCGGGCCCGTTCGTGCCGGTCCACACGGGCGCGATCCCGCGCGAGCTCATCGGCAGCGAGCTCTTCGGCCACGAGAAGGGCTCGTTCACCGGCGCGTTCGCGGCCGCGGAGGGCAAGTTCGAGGCGGCGGCGGGCGGCACCGTCTTCCTCGACGAGGTGGGCACGATGGACGCGGCCGTGCAGGTCAGCCTCCTGCGCGTGCTCGAGACGTACCGGTTCACGCGCGTCGGCGGCCGCAAGGAGATCGAGGCCGACGTCCGCGTCGTCGCCGCCACGAACAAGGATCTGCTCGACCTCGTCGACGACTGCGTCTTCCGCGAGGACCTCTACTACCGGCTCAACGTGTTCACGGTGACGCTGCCCCCGCTGCGCGAGCGCAGGGAGGACATCCTGCCCATCGCCGAGCGCTTCCTGCTGAAGTTCGCCAAGCGCTACGGCACCCCGGCGCGCCGCCTCTCCGACGCCGCCGTCGAGCGGCTGGCCGAGCACGACTGGCCGGGCAACGTCCGCGAGCTGCGCAACGTCATCGAGCAGACGGCGCTCTTCGCCTCGAACGAGCTGGTCTCGGCCAACGACGTCCAGCTCGGCCAGGGCCGGATCGAGCGGCGCTCGGGCCGGCGTTCCTATGACAGCATCCCGTCGGCGAGGGTCGCGGCGCCGGTCGTCCCTGCCGAGCCGGCCGAGCCGCTCTCGGTGCCGATCGTTCATGCCGCCGACCTGGTGGTTCCCTCCGAGCCTGTGCCGTCGCACGTCGGCGCGCAGCCTGTGCCGTCCTCCATCGGCCCTGCCTCGCTGCCGCGGAGGCCGGGGGAGGCAGGCACGCACGAGGCCGAGCCGTCGCGGGACGCCGGCGAAGCGGCGGAGCACCCGCTCGTGCTGCGCCTTCCGGTCGGAACGCGCCTGGCGGACGCGGAGCGCAAGCTCATCCTGCTGACCCTCGAGGCGGTGCGCGGCAACAAGCAGCGCGCCGCCCGCGTGCTCGGGATCAGCCGCCGCGGCCTGTACTCGAAGCTGCAGGCGTACGGGGAGCACGTGGGGAGCCACGAGGCCCAGGGGCACAGCGAGAGCGCCGAGCCGCAAGACCCGGTCGACGATGTGCCGGTCGTCACCGACGAGCCCGTCCTGGAAGAGCTCGGTTCCGCGCGCGGCGACGCCTGACGGAGCCTCCTTGCCGCTCCGCGCCGCGAGCGCACACCGCGCCGCGCCGTGAGCTCACACCGCCACACCGCACGTTCGCAGTACCGCAGCAATCACGGGTCGCGTGGGCGCGTCGAGTGTGAGCCGCCTCCCAGCGCGGATGGGCGCCTGAGCCGAGCCGCGAGGCGGCTGGTCGCACTCCGGAGCCCGACCTGCGCGCTGCTGCGCCGCATCCCGACAACGGTCCCGTCGGCGGTCCGTCCCTTTGTGCTTTACGAAGGGACGACGACCTCGGCTATCGTAAAGCGGAGCTGCGAGATCAGACGCGCGACTGGCACGTCAGAGAGCGGGCCACCGGCGCGGCATCAAGGTAAACTCTACGCGACGCCTCGCCGGCACTACACCCCAGCGGGCCAGCCCCCAATGAAGATCACCTGCCAGTCCTGTCAGTCGAAATACACCGTCTCGGACGAGAAGGTCCAAGGCAGAACCGTCAAGATCAAGTGCCGCAAATGCGGCGCGACGATCCTCGTGAACAGCTCGGGCGTGACGACGAACGGCGGGGTCGCCGATCCGGTGTCCGGCACGAGCGTTCCGAATGACGGGACGACGTACCTGGTCAACGTGGCGGACGGCGATCAGCGCTCGATGGCGCTGGCCGAGATCGTCACGAGCTACCAGTCGGGGGTGATCAACGCCGAGACGTACGTCTGGGCGGACGGGATGGCCGACTGGCAGCCGCTCGGCCAGATCGACTCGATCGTCGCGGCCCTGCACGCAGGCAGCGCTCCTGCCTCGGTGGCCGCGCAGGAGCCGGCGCCGGCGCAGTCGACGTCCGTGCCCAGCGGGGGAGCGGCCCTCGGGCAGACCTCCCCGGGGGTCGAGTCGGTCGCGGCCGCTCCTCGGGCAGCGGCGGTGCGTCGCGATCCGGCGCGTCCGACGCAGGATCTCTTCGGCGGGAGCCCGGGCGTCGAGGCGCATCGGCCCAGCTCCGACGACGTGGCCACGAGCGCTCCGCTCTTCAAGAGCGGCGCCGCGCCTGGCCAGCGCGACGAGAACTCGATGCTGTTCTCGCTGAGCGCCCTCACGGCGAAGGCCGCCGCGCCTGCCCCAGCGCGGGCGGCCGTCAGCGCCTCGGATGACTCCGGCCTCATCGACCTGAAGGCCCTCGCATCGGGGGCTGGCGTCCGAGCGCCGTCGCCCGTCGCGAGCATCGTCGCCAACGATGGCGGCCTGTTCCAGCTCAGCGCGCCGATCGTGACCACGGCTCGAGCGCCGTCGGTCGCGCCGCCGAACGTCGGCGAGGCCCCTTCCAAGAACCGCGCCCCCTTGATCATCGGTGCGGGCATCGCGATCGCGGGCATCGCGATCGCAGGCGTCTTCTTCCTGATGAAGGGCGGCGGCGCCACGCCGGTTCCCACTGCAGTCGAAACGACGCCGCCCACGGCCGCCGCGCCGGCGACGACGGCGCCCCCGGAGCCGACGGCGGCGCCGGCGCCCACCGCGTCGGCGACGGCGTCGGCGACCGCGACGGCAGAACCGGTCGCGAGCGCCGCGCCGAGCGCCACGCCGACGGCAGCAGGGGCGCGCCCGAACGCGAGGCCGTCGCCGCGACCGAACACCGGCGGCAGCACCGCAGGCAAGCAGACGCCTGCTGCGGCCGCCCCAGCGGCGGCCGCTCCGGCCCCCGCGAAGCGCGGCGGCTGCGGGTGCGCGGTCGGCGATCTGATGTGCGCGATGCAGTGCTCCGCCAAGGGCAAGTGAACGCACGACGGCCGTCGTCCGATCGGTGAGCGGAGATCCTCGTCGCCGGAGCCGCGCGCGCAGCGGCCGCTCCGGCGCTGGGCGTGCGACGCGCGACGGGCATGAGCCAGCCGCTGCAGACACGCACGACGCGAGCCGCGGCTGAACCTTGGCGTGGGCGCCCGCAAGGACGGTGCGGCGCCCGGACCGCCGCGCTAGCATCGTCCGTCATGAGTGAGCCCGACGGGCGGCTGCGCGCGCCGATTCCTCGGTGGATGCCGGGCGCGGCGCGGCGCTCCGCGATGGCGCTGCTCCTCTGCGCGAGCGCGGCAGGGTGCGGTGGACGGGCGGCGATGACGCCATCCGGAGGACCGGCGTCGAGCGATCGCAGCCCCTCTGGGCAGGCATCGCGCTCGGCGCCGGGCGGGCGATCCTCGCAGGGGGCGCTCGTGACCATGGTCACTCCATCGCGGTTGCTCCCGGATCTCGTCGGAGAGCGCGGCGTGGTGGCCAGCGAGGCGGGGGCCAAGCGGGTGCTCATCGATCGCATGCGCGTCGTCGCGCACGACGATGGATCGCTCGAGCGCGCCGCCGACCTGTTGCCGTCAGGTCAGGTCACCTCGCTCAAGCTGCCGGCGCGCCTGGGCGGCGGTTACCTGTTCTACGCCTCGAACCGCGGCAGCGCGCAGCTCTGGCGGGCCCAGGCGTGGCTCGCCCCGCTCGAGCCGCTCGTGCAGCTGCCGTCGGAGGCGAACGAGATCCTCGCGGGGTTCGATCGCCTCTACGCGCGGCTCTCGCACAGCCACCGGCTCCTCGCGATCGACGCGCAGACGGGCGCGGCGATGCCGCTCGGCCCGCTCCCACCGGCGAGCAGTTACGGCCAGATCGCGTTCGCCGACGGCTGGCGCGCCCTGGTCGAGGCCGATCTGCGCGGCCTGCTCGTCACGTTCGACGCCGGGGCCACCTGGCGTGAGGTCGAGATCGACGCGCGGCCGACCTCTGTCGCCGTCGTCGGCGGCGATCCTGCGGTGATGACCGCGAGCGGGCTCTACGCGGTCGATGCGCGCGGCGGCGTGACGTACCGCACGCTGGAGCCTTCCGACGACGTGCAGGAGCCGCCGGCGCGCGCCCAGGGACCTCTCGGGAGGCGCCCGCTTCGCGCCGCGGTCGAGGACGGGTGGCCCGACTCGAGCACGACCGCGGTGGTGGCTCGCGGCGGCGCCCTGGCGCGCGTCTCGCTGCGCGACGGGGCGGTGATCGACGTCGCGCCCGACGCCTATCCGGAGCGAGAGGCGGCCTGCCATGCGATCCGCGCGGGAGCGTCGTTCGGGTTCGTGTGCGGCGAGCGCGAGGGGCCGACGACGCTGTACGCGTTCCAGCCGCCGCTCGGCGTGCGCCGGCTGATGCGCTTCGACGAGCCCCGCTTCGTGGTCGCGAGCGGCAACGGCGCGCTGGTGATCCGCGGCTCCTGCAGTGAAGACAGCGCGGTGCGCGCCGGGCGTGCGTACTGCGTCGTCGCCGCCGACGGGCGCACCCGCGAGATCCACGTCCGCGCGCCCGCGCGAGACGTCGGCATCGAGCGCGTCGTCGCGCTGTCCGACGGCCGCATCGCCGTCCTCTCGCCGCCTCGCCTGGACGCATCGGGGCAGCTCACGCTGCTCAAGGGGAGCGACGTCACGACCGTCCCGCTGATCCTCCCGCCCAAGCCGCGCAGCATCGCGCGCGATCTGCAGCGCGGTATGTGGATCGAAGGGTTCGAGGAGCGTGAGCCCGGCGTCATCGGCGGCTGGGTAGAGGCAGGCGGTCCGATCGTGGGCGTTCGGATCGACGCGAAGAGCGGGAAGGTGACCGCGGGGGCGCCGCGCCAGGACGGCACGGGCGCGCTGTTGTCAGGGCGGTTCGCGTTCTCCCTTGGAGAAGGCGAGCGCGCCGCCGAGTCGACGGACGGCGGCATGACCTGGCGTGCGCTCGATCTGCCGGAGCGGGACGACGACACCGCGGCGTCGAGGACGCGCGCGTGCGGCCCCGTCGGCTGCGTCTTCAGGGGCTGGATCCGGGTCGGCTGGGGCAAGACGGCGCTGGCGGACGATCTCGCCGAGGCGAAGCCGCCGCCGGTGCTCCAGATGCCGCTCCGCGCGGGGAGCCCGATCGCGATGCGCTGCGAGGCCGTCGGCTCCTCGACGCCACCGTTGCCGGACAAGCCTCCCGCCGCGCCTTCCGCGCGCGCCGAGGGAGCGCGCCCGGCCTCGTCCGTCACGCGCTCGGCGTCGACGGAGATACCGACGTCGCCGTGGGCTCCTTTCCGCAACACGCCGCCGCCCAAGCGCGGGGCGGACGAGGTCGGCCTCGACAACGGGGCTCCGTACGACATCGTGACGATGCGCGCCTACGCATGGGGCAAGCGAGGCGCGGACTGGGCGCGCGCCGGGCGCTGGCTCCTCCGTTTCGACGATCGCTTCGATCCAGATGGCGGGGTGCGTTCCAGCGGCGTGAGCGCCTCGCCTTGGTCGGATGAGGCGTCGGCCGCTGAGGCGCTCGGCGTGGTGAGTCAGGGGGCGGCGTCCTGGGGCGCGTACCTCGATCCTGGCGGACGGGCCGCGCTGACCCACGTGTGTCGCGGCGCCGGATGCAGCCTGTTCGCAGCCTCTGAAGGGCTGCCGATCCTTCCGTTGCGCGACAGCGCAGGCCGCGCGGGCAATTTCCTCCGGCCGTTTCCGAACGGCGCCGTGCGGCTCGGCGAGACGTGGTTCTTCGTGACGCCTGGCGGCTCGTATGACGTCGTGGCGCTGTGGCGCGCCGACCTCGGGATCGCACGGCAGCTGGCGACCTACTATCGCCCTGGCCGCACGGGCTACGGCGTGGATCCTCCGCGCCTGGTCCGGCGTGCGCTGGGCGGCGGCGTCGGCCTGCTCATCTCGGCGGCACCCGACCCTGGCGTGCGCGCCGGCTCCTGGCACGTGCTCCCGATCGACCGCGAGACCGGCGCGCTCGGCGAGGCCGTGCCGCTCGGCCGCAAGGACCTCGCGGACACACGGATCGAGCGCTGTGCCCCGGGTCAGGACGGCTGGCTCCTCGACACAAGCCTGGAGGGGTCGCCGAGCTTCGATGTCGGCGGCAGCTCTCCCTCCGTCGACGGCGCCGAGTTCCGGCTTCGCCTGGATCCAGGCAGCGCATGCGTGGAGGCGATGGCGGTGAGGCTGCAGGGCGCCTTCTCGAAGGCACCCGAGAAGCAGAACGACGTTGGCGCCAGCGCGATCCCGCTCGCTGCGACCGAGCGAGCAACGGGCCGGAGGTGGCGGTTGCGCTGCGAGCCGAAGGACGCCGCCAGATGATCCGCTAGTTGGTGATGGCGTCCGGCGAAACCGCGTTCACCCGCCCCTCGACGCCGACCTCCTCGCCTTCCCCGCGGCGGATGGTCCCGAGCCAGTCTGCCGTCCACGCGATCGGCGCGGCGGAGCTGTTGAGCTGCGCAGGGCCTGAAGCGTTCACGACGATCTCGCCGATCATACCTGCCGTCTCCGATGCCTCCGTGCCAGCGCGCCACAGGAGCTTGAGCCCGCCAGCGCACAGCATGGCCATGCAGTCGCCTGTGCAGTCGGCGTAGCCGCCGAGCAGCTCGCCGAGCGCCTGGCACTCTGCCGCAGCGGCGAGCGCTGCAGGGACGGACTCCGCAGCCGCCTCCGCTGCGACCCCGAGCCCGGTCACTCCGCCGATGTATCGGGTTGGCGACCACGTCAGCGTCCCCGCGAGCCGGAGCACATCGCCGGGGTCCGCCGTCCACGACATGAAATGTGCCGCTGGCACGCCCGCGCTGTCAGCGGTCACGCTGCCGAGCCAGCTCGCCTCGAAGAGCGCGCGTCCCTGCATGTCTTCCACGCCGCTCAGCTGGCCGTCGATTGCGAGCGGCGTACCCGCGAGCCCGGTATGAGCCCATCCACGGCACCTGTCGCGCAGGGGGATCGGGAGCGCGGCGAGGTGCGCCTGGGCTGCCGCGTCCCAGTCACGCTCGATCCGCTTCGCGGCGAACGCGGGCGCCTGGTCCGGCGGCGCCGCGCGCTGCATGGCGTCGAGCAGGGACGCGGCTTCCGCGTCGGCAGGCAAGAATGCGTCGAGCAGCTGCTCGGTCGCTGCTTCCAGCATCGCGGTCAGCCCCTCCGCTGTCACGAGGGTCAGCTTCGTGTCGAGGCGCGTCGCCGCCATATCGATCGGCAGGTCCTTGATCGGGACCCAGACGTCGCGCGCGGAGCCGGACTGCAGCTCTCGTTCCCCCACGCAACCCCACATGATCCGACCGCTGTGCAGAGCGACGGTAAGGCTCGGCCCCACAGGCGCGCCCTCGACGACCACCGGTTCGTCTGGACCGCCGTGCGCCACAAGCGCGCCCACGGGTGCTTCGGGCGCGGCGGCTGCGATCTCCTCGCAAGTGGCCTCCGCGACGACGCTCGCCGTCCAGTCCTTCGCGACGCGCGTCCCCTCGTAGACCGGGATGACGCGGAGCGTGCCGAAGCCCTCCGCGCTCACCGAAACACCGAGCTCCGCGGACGGCCCGCTCTTCGTCGCGGCGCGGAGCCGGAACGTGCTTCCCAGGGTCGAGGCGTGGAGCTGAACCGAGGCCCTGCCATTTTCGTCCGCGACGGCCGTCGTGCGATCGACCCATGCACCTGCAGCTTCGCCGAGGAGGGTGAAGCTCACCTCGTAGGGCGCCGGAGGTTGTCCCGTGACCCACACCGTGCGCAGTTCCCCTGGCACGAGCTGCAGCGTCCCTTCCTCCTCGAACGCCAGGACCGTGGGTTGAGCGGTCTCCCCGGGCATATCGGGGCTCTCCGCCGACCCGTCGGCCATACGAAAAGAGCAGGACGCCAGTCCGACGATGGCGATCCAGGGAGCCGAGTACTTCCAAGGCAAGCTCACCCTTGGAGTGTACCTTGCATCTCCCCCGGCGAACAGTGGAGGGGCAAACGTACGACGGCCTTCCGGGTGAGCCGTGTCCATTGGACACCGATACTGTCGAGCAAAGCTTGGGGTGGGTTCACACAGGAGTGCCGTCGCGACCTGTGCCGCGAGGCGGTGGTGCCAGGGCCGCATGGCGGCAGCGGACGACCGCAGGGCAGCGGACGTCCCGAGGCGCGAGCGGCGGCGCCACTCCTCGAGGCGTGAGGCAGACGGCGCCGGCCCGCAGGTACGCGACTACTTCACGTAGATCTGGGCGACGGCGAGGCCGCTGCCCCGGACGGTCATGATGGCCTTCGCGGGGCCGCCCACGGGGAGCGGGTTCTTGAAGCAAGAGCCTTTGCCGCCGAGCGTGGCGTTCGGTCCGGTGGTGTTGTCCTGGGAGAGCACCACGGGCGGCAGCATCGGCGCGGGCTGCGCGACGATCTGCAGGTTGAGCTCCTGGACGCCGAGGCCCACGCCGATCACCGAGTAACACTTGCCCGGCTGGATATTGAACGGCTGCTCGAGCGTCTGGCCGTCCTGGAACTGCCCGGCGAACGCGCCGCCTTCCGGCTGCATGCCCTGGACCTCCGAGGCCGCCATGGCGGTGAGGACCGGGGTCGCTGCGCTGACCGCGGCAGGCGCGATCGGGGTCGCCTGGCCGGTGCTCGTGCCCGTTGCGGTCGGCGTCTGCGTCGGGGTGGGGGTCGTGGTGGCAGGCGGCGGGTACTGGCCTGGCTGGGTGGGTTGGCCGTACTGGCCCGGCTGGGCGGGCTGACCGTATTGTCCGGGCGGGTATTGTCCGGGCGGGTACTGGGTTGACGCCCCGTACTGGTTCTGCATCTGCGACGGGTTGTTCGGCTCCGGGTCGCTGCCGCCGCAGGCGAGGGGCGCGAGGCCGAGCAGGGCCGCTGGGATGAGGACGTGCAAGCGCATACGAGGCTCCTTCAGGGTTGTGCGGGTGAGGCCGCGACAATGGGACGCTCGCCGCACCCGCGGCGGCTCACCGCCGCTGGTCACGGTCGGTAAGACGGCCGAGGTGGGGGCGTGTTCTACAACGACTTGGCAGCGCGAGGCCAGACGCTGCGGTGCGGGTGGCACGAGGCGCGTCCAGCGAGCGGAAAGCGGCCTCGCCGCGGCCTGGGTACACAGGTCCTGGAGCACGCTGTCGACCAGCATTCGACGTTTCGGTGTCCACGGACAGGTGCCCGCTGTGTCGATCGCTCGGCGTGTCCCTGCACGGCCGCGGCCGTCGAGCCCCCTCGGTAGATGCGCTGAGCCTGGCCGGCGCCGCCCACCGGCCCCCATCGCTCGCGAAGACGCACCCAGACGTCGTCGCACCCGCCCGAGGATACACTGGTCCCTGCAGTCCTCCATGGGACCCCTGCGGCGTTCCAGCCCAGTTGACGCGGGCGGAGGGCGACACCAGAAACCCCGTTCACAACCGCGCGCGGGGCGGGGCGGTCACGTGGTCCGCTTGGCGAGTCCAGTGCGGTCCCGTCGCGAGCCCCGCCGGCACGCCACGGCGTGCGGCCCGGCAGTCACGCGCCGCTTCTGTGTAGATTGAACAATGGGCGATCCCGCTCGCGGCGGGAGATCAGGAACGAGCCATGAGCGACATCCACCAGGCGATCAAGGATACCGTCGAGAGCAACCGCGTCGTCCTCTTCATGAAGGGCACCAAGACCTTCCCGCAATGCGGGTTCTCGGCGCGGGCCGTCGACATCCTGAAAAAGTGCGGCGTGGACTTCAAGGACGTCAACGTGCTGTCCGATCCCTCGCTGCGCCAAGGGATCAAGGACTACTCGCAGTGGCCGACGATCCCGCAGGTCTACGTGGACGGGAAGTTCATCGGCGGCTCCGACATCCTGACGGAGATGTTCCAGTCGGGCGATCTGCAGAAGCTCCTGTCGAAGCAGGACTAACGTCCGGATCGCTCGGAGGCGCGAAGCCCTGCTGCGCTGATCGCGCGGCGCAGGACCTCGTCGAACATGTCGCCGGTGAGCCGCCCCGTCTGGGTGTTCTGCTGGCTGACGTGGTAGCTGCCGAAGAGCAGCGCCTCCGCCGCGCCGCCGCGAGGATCGGGGATCACCGCCTCCACGCCGTGCGCGAACGGCGGGAGGCGTGGATGAGCTTCCGCGCGATCCCCCGCGGATGCGCCGCGCGCGCGGGCGAGCGCGGCGACGGCGTCATAGCCGATCTTGCCGAGCGCGAGGTAGACGCGCGCCCGATGCAGCGCCGCGAGCTCTCGGTCGATCCACCCGCGGCACGTCGCGAGCTCGGCGATCGTGGGCTTGTTGTCCGGGGGAGCGCAACGGCAGGGGGCGGTGATGAACACGCCCCGAAGCGAGAGCCCATCGTCTCGCGAGGTGCTCGTCGGCTGCGAGGCGAGCCCCGCTCGATAGAGCGCCGCGTAGAGGAAATCACCCGATCGATCGCCGGTGAACATGCGGCCGGTGCGGTTCCCGCCGTGCGCCGCCGGGGCCAGCCCGACGATCACGAGCGGCGCGTCCGGATCGCCGAAGCCTGGCACAGGGCGGCCCCAGTAGATCTGGTCCCGGTAAGCGCGCCGCTTCTCTCGCGCGATCTCCTCGCGCCACGCCACGAGCCGCGGGCAGCGCCGGCACTCGACGAGCTCCGCCGTGATCTGATCGAGCGCGCGCGCCGCGCCGCCGCGGCTCACGCGGCGGGCTCGCCGCCCGAGCTCGTCGAGGCGCTGCTCTGCCCCCCGTCCATGCCGCGCTCCGATGCGCGCGCCTCCGCGAGCGGGCGCGGCGGCGCCGCCGCGTGCTCTGTCAGGCCGCCCTGCTCGCCGGCGACCATCCCGGTCACGATGCGATCGAGCACCGCGTCGAAGCGCAGGCGATTGAAGCGAGCTCCGCTCGCCAGCCAGTCGATGTGCCCGCCCTTGCCCGGAAAATGGCCGACGATGTCCAGGTGGTCGGCCTTGCCGGCCCAGATGAGCTCCCCCCAGACCTGCGAGGCGAGCGGGACCACGCCGTCGTTGGCGTCCGGCGGCGGCAGCTCGCCGAGCACGCGCGCGAGCTTCTGCTCGATCGAGCCGTCATGAGAGCGGCAAGGGTAGTGCTCGTTCAGGCGGGCGGTGATGTTCGACAGCGCGGTGAAGATGGCAGCCGACATCGCCCCCCACGGCGACCGGAGCGCCGATACCCAGTCGCGGACGGCGTTGCGTGGCGCGTACGTCGCGACGCTCTGGTACCGCAAGCCCGCGCGGTCCTCGAGGCCGGCGTGGAGCAGATCCATCGCCTCGGGCATGAGCTGGACGATGGCGCCCTGGTCGTCGCGCAGGAGCTTCAGCCAGGCGCGCAGCTCGCGGCTCGAGGCGTCGTCGAGCACGCGGATGAAGCTCTCGACCGCGCGATCGATGAGCTCGAACTCGAAGAAGCCGAGCTGCGCCCGGCCGAACGCGGCGACCAGCGCCGACGCGGCCGCGAGCGGCGGTGCGCCGAGCTTGAGGCCGGCCACCGTCAGCGCGGTGACGGCGTAGAGCAGGCGCTGGCCGCTCACCGTGGCGAAGAAGGCGGCGAGCGGGGTGCCGAAATGAGGCGTGTTGATGGTGGTGACGGACCGCAGCCGGCTCGTCCATCCGAGTCGGCGGTGAGCGTTCCCGGGGAGCCGCGCCGTCGGCGAAGCGACGAGGCGAGCGTCCAGGCCTCCGGTCGAGTGGCCTACGATGTGGATAGGACCGTCGTCGTCCCCCGCGCTCTCTTCCACGAGGCGGGCGAGCTTCGCCGCCCGGCGGAGGATGGAGGCCGTCGGGTGGACCTCGCAGACGTGGATCTCGACGATCCGGCCGCGATCGCGGAACCGCTCCTCGATCGCGCGGATGAAGTGCTCGAAATACTCGAGGGAGGCGAGGGTCGCGAAGCCGAACATGCCCGGCGACAGGTAGACGCGCGTCTTCTGCACGCGCGGGAATGTGCCATGTCCGCCGGCCCTCCGCGGCATTTCCATCGCCGCCCGCGCCTGCGACCGTGACAGCCGGGCGGCGTGAAGAAGCGGCGGCATGCCGGCGGCAAATCCGGCTACCCTGCGAGCGTGGACGACCCCAGCGCGCGGGAGATCGAGGCGGCTGTACAGGAGGCCCTGGGCCTGTTTGGAACATCGGGCTCGGTGGGCGTGCAGGGACGCCAGATCGCGCTGCGTGGGCGCGGGGCGCCCGTGGCCATCGATCTGGAGCAGCTGGTCGAGCAGTGGCCGCTTCTGCCACAAGATCTGCGCACGCGTAAGGCGTCCGACATCGCGCGGCGGCTCGCTCAGGCGCACCGCGCGGTGAGCTCGCTCGCGCCGCCAGCGCCGGCCGCCCGGGTCCGGCCAGCGCGGCACCTCGTGATCCCCGTCGGCGTGATCGCGCTGGTGGTCGTCGGCGCCCTCTTCGCGTCGCGCATGCTCCGATCGCGGGAGGCCCCGGCCGCCGCGCCCACAGAGCCGGAGACGACCGCTCGCGAGGACGCGGCGCGGAACGCGCGCACCTGCGAGGCCGCGCGCAAGCGGATCTACGCCGGCGCTTCCATGGGGCCGTTCGAGCTCGCGGGCTGGGTCGCCGAGCTCTGGCTGGCGATGCCGCGCGGCACCGCCGCAGCGGAGGTCGCCGCCGGCGCCGGGGAGCCGGCAGCCCTGACGGCCGAGTCCGTGGGGCTGGGCGCGCTCATCGCGCAGGGCAAGCTGACGGCGGGCGCCGACGCCGATCTCGCCGCGATCACCGACGGGGCCGTGGAGATCGTCGCCGGGTTCGATGCGGAGGAGGCAAGGCGCTCGCCGTCGTGGCGCGCGATCACCGCGCGTTTTTCCGGCGGATACGCGCGGGCATACTTCGATCCCGCGCAGCGGGCGCGCTTCGTCGCGCTCGGCGATCGCATGGCCGACGCGTCCGCCGCGGCGCTGGGCGCCCTGTACGCGCGCTGCGCGCACCTGCCCTACCACGATGCCGGCGCCTGGTTCCGAGGCTCGGATCCGGCCGCGGCGGCGACGGCGATCGTCTATGCGTCCGGCCTCTTCGCCGAGATGTCGGCGGTCGATCGAGGGGCGCTCACCGCGCTGCCAGGGGTAGGGCCGATCGACGCCTTGCGCGGCGCCGGCGCCTCGCTCGATGTGGCGAGCCTGGGCAAGCTGGTGGGGGCGCACGGCGGGGGCATCACCAAGGGCGCGTCGGGCGCGGTCGTCGTCACGTTCCCCGTCGGCGGGCCGACCCGGGCGACGACCGCGAGCCGCACCGTCGCGCGCAAGCTGCAGGTCGGCGTGGGCCAGGAGTGAACGCTCACTCGCCCGCGGCGAAGTGCACGATCGAGAAGACCGGCGCCGCGTCGCCGGCGCGCTCCGCGAGGAGCGCCCGACCGCCGAGGAAATCGAGCTCGACGACGAAGGCGAAGCCGGCGACCTCGCCGCCCTGCTTGCGCGCGAGCTCGGCCGCGGCCGAGGCCGTGCCGCCGGTCGCGAGCAGGTCGTCCACGATGAGGACCCTGGCCCCCGGCCTGATCGAGCCCGTGTGCATCTCGAGCTCTGCCGTGCCGTATTCGAGCGCGTACGCCACGCGATCGGTCGCGGCCGGGAGCTTGCCTGGTTTGCGCACGGGCACGAAGCTGGCGTTGAGCCGGGCTGACAGCGCGCCGCCGAAGATGAAGCCCCGGGACTCGACGCCGACCACGACGTCGACGTGCTCGCCGACGAAGCGCTGGGCCAGGAGATCCAGCGTGATGTGGAGCGCCCGCGGATCCGCGAGGAGCGGCGTGATGTCCTTGAAGAGGATCCCGGGCTTCGGAAAATCCGGGACGTTCCGGAGGTGCGCCTTGAGATATCGGAGCGCGTGCTCGGAGGGCAGGGCGTCGTGGTTGAACATGGCGCCGAGCGTAAGCGAGCGCATTCGAGCCGGAAAGCGCTCCACGCCTCGCGATGCGAGCTACGTCAGGCGGTGTGGCCCTCGCTGAGCTCCGCGGCGAGGAGGCCTGCGATGCCCTCGTGCTGCGCGGCGAAGAGATCGAGGGTCAGCGGCGTGACGCTGACGGCCCCTTCGTCGTAGGCCTCGGTGTCCGAGCCGGGGACGAGGTCGTGGCGTACGCCCGCGCCGCCGATCCAGAGGTACTCGTGCCCGCGCGGATCCCGGCGAAAGATCACCTCTTCGGTGTACAAGCGCGCGCCGATGCGCGTGGCTCGCACGGGCCAGCTGTTGCCCGCAGGGATGTTGACGTTGAGCAGCGGCGCTGGCCGGCGGCCCTCCTGCCCGGCGGCGCGGTGGAGGGCAAGGGCGAGCTTGACGCCGAGCGCCGCGGCGGCCGGGAGCGACGCGCCTGCATCGGCGGAGAGCGCGATCGAGGGCACTCCGCGGAGCGCTCCTTCGCGCGCGGCGGCCACGGTGCCCGAGTAGAAGATGTCGGCGCCCAGGTTGAGCCCGTGGTTCATGCCCGACACGACCAGATCGGGGCGCCGCGGCAGCACGCGCGTGCCGGCGTGAAGGGCGACGTAGATGCAGTCGGCGGGCGTCCCGTCGACCGCGAACACGCCGGGCGCAGCCTCCAGAAGCCGGAGGACACGGTGCAGGCTCAGGGAGTGGCTCGTCGCGCTCTGGTTGACCGCGGGGGCGCACACCACGACATCGGCGTGCCGGGCGAGCTCGTCCCGCACCGCGGTCAGACCCGGGGCTGAGTAGCCGTCATCGTTGGAGAGGAGGATCAGAGGGCGCATGCGTTCGCTTGATGGGTCTCTGGATCAGCGACCGAGCAGGCGCCTCGCGAGCGCGGCGACGAGCTCGACGAGGGCGCTGATGCGGCCGAACCATCCGGCTCCGCCTCGCGCCCGCGCCATCGCGAAGGCGATGGTCCGGAGCGCGGGCGTATAAGGGTACCACCACAGCTCGCTCTTCGCCCTGTTGCGGTCCTCGAGCAAGAAGCGCGGCCGCGTCAGCTCCGCGAGCGCGTGGGGGCTGCTCGTGACGCCGTAGCCGCTGTCTCCCGCCCCCGTCCACGGCGCTGCCGGGAGCGCGCCCGTGAAGCCGTGGTTGTTGATCGTCACCACGCCGGAGCGCAACCGTCGCGCCAGCGCGTGGGCCCGCCCATAGCCGCGGGTCCAGAGGCTGGTCGTGAGCGCGAAGCGGGACGCGTTGGTGCGCGCGATCGCCTCCTCGGCGTCCTTCACCACGATGATGGGAAGAACGGGGCCGAAGGTCTCCTCGCGGAGCAGCGGCGTGTCCTCGCGCTCCACCTTGAGGACCGTCGGTGGGAAGGCGAGCGAGCCCTCTGCCGGCGCGCCGCCGGCGAGGATCTCTGCCCCGCCCTCGACGGCCGCCTCGAGCTGATGCCGCACGAGCTCCGCCTGCCGCGCCGTCGTCATCACGCCGACGTCGACGCCGGCCCGGAGCTGCCCCGTGAGCGCGACGACGCGCGCGATGAAGCGGTCCGCGATCGCCTGCTCGACGTAGACGCGCTCGATGGAGGCGCAGTTCTGCCCGGCGTTCGTGAAGGCGCCCCAGAGGATGCCGCGCGCGGCGCGCTCCAGATCGCAGTCGCCGAGCACGATGGCGCTGTCCTTCCCGCCGAGCTCCAGGGACGTCGGGATGAGGCGCTCGGCGCACGCGACGGCGATCTTTTTGCCGGTGGCGACGCTGCCGGTGAAGACGACGAGATCGACGCCGGCCCCGACGAGCGCGGCGCCGATGTCGCTTCCGCCCTGCGCGACGGTGAGGACGCCGTCCGGGAGCAGCCCGTCGAACAGCGAGGTGACGAGCGCGCCGGAGCGCGGCGTGACCTCGCTCGGCTTGAAGACCACGGCGTTGCCCGCGAGCAGCGCCGGCACGATCGTGCGCAGCGGGATCGCGACAGGGTAGTTCCAGGGCGTGATGAGCGCGACGACGCCGCGCGGATCCCTCTGGATGCGCCCGACCTTGCCGGGGTAGGCGAGCGGGTCGAGCGCGACGGGGGAGTCGTCGAGGAGCTCCTCGATGGACCGGGTCCAGTAGTCGATGAGATCCGCGTTCGGGAGCACTTCAGCGAGCGCGGCCTCCTCGATTGGCTTGCCGCACTCGCGGTGCACGAGCGTCGCGATCTCCTCGGCCCGCGCGAGCAGGCGCTTCTTGACGCGCGCAACGAGCTCGGCGCGCTCCCTGATCGGGACCTCGGCCCAGGCGATCTGCGCCGCCCGCGCTCTGGCGACGATCGTCGCGAGGGCGCTGAGCTCTGTCTCCGCCACGTCGTCGAGGGGCGCTCCCCCTGCCGGGCTGCGCCGAGGGAAGGGACCGGAGCTCGCCACCCTGACAGATGCCGACGACGCCGCTTCGCCAGCTGCGGCGCCGGCCTCGTGGGGAAGGGGAGTCGTCTCGGAATCCATCGGGCGCGGAGCCTAGCACCGCGCTCCTGCTCCTCTGCATGGGGCATGTGGCGACCCCGAGAGAGCAGGCCCCGACCGGACCGGCCGGGGCGCGGGTTTCTACGGAGCGGGATCAGGCGCCGGCGCGGTCTCTTCAGCGGGCGCGGGCGCAGCGCCCTCACCGTCCGGGGTGGCGGTGCCGGCGGGGCTGCCTTTCCGCTTCGTGGGCCGGTCGGGCGTCGGGCTCGCCGCGGAGGGCGTGATCGCCACGACCGTTTGCTTGCGGCAACCGACGATGACCGCCTGCCCGGCAGAGAGCCACGCGGGGGTCGACGTCTTCTCCGTCGTCAGCTTGCCGAGCCGCACGTAACGCGTCCCGCAAGGCACGTCGAGCGTCTCTCCGGTGCTTCCGGCGAGCGAGCCGTTCACATACACCGACGCGCGCTCTGGCGAGTTGACCGTCAGGTGGCCCCGGTTCGGCGGCAGATCCTCGGCTTTGCCTGCGGCCGGCGCAGCGCTCGCCTCGGGTGCAGCGCTCGCCTCGGGTGCAGCGCTCGCCTCGGGTGCAGCGCTCGCTGCCGGCGTCGCGGTCTCGGCCGCGGACGGTGCAGCGGGCGCCGTCTCGGTGGGCGCGGCGGTCGGCGTCGGCGCGGTGGTCGGCGGCTGCGCGGTCGCGCTCTGGGTCGCTCCAGGAGACGTGTCGGGGGCGACGTTGGGGAGCGGCGCGGGCTCGGAGCCAGACACGCTGAGCCGGTACGCGACCGCTGCGCCGCCCACAAGGAGCGCCACGGCGGCGATCACGATGCCCACGCGGGAGCGCGGGCGCGGCGGCGGTCGCACGGTGATGCCAGCGTCCACGGCCGGCCGCGTCGTGACGTGGTCGGAAGGCTTCACGTCCTTGTCGGCCGGGAGGGGCGGGTCCTTGGTGATGACCTTCGGGAGAAGGTCGCGGTCGGCTGCCTTCGGCCTGGACCTGCGATCCGCCTCGTCGCTCGCGTCTCTGGACAGCGTTCCAGGCGGCGCATCGCCGGCCTCTGCGGCGACCGAGCGCGCGATGGCCTGGGCCTCGGACCGCGCGGAACGGACCGCCGTCTCCTCGTCCTCGAGGCCCTCGGGGCGAGAACGAATGACGGTGGGCTCGTCCTCGAGCATGCCGCGGATCACGGTCGGCTCGTCGTCGACCATCTCGCGGCTGAACTCTCGCTCGGTGGCAGGCTCGCCCATCGCGCGCCGGGTGGCGGCGGCGATCGGATCGGGCGCCTTGGGGGTGACCGGCTCACCAGAAGAGGACGGCGCGCGGGCAGTGACCGCCTCGAGAGTAGGGGCGTCGTCCGTGGCGGCTGACGCGGTCGTGGCGTGCACCTCCGCACGGTCGGGCAGAGATCTGCGCTCCGCGCGCGCCTCGGCATCCGGCGTCGGCCTGCGCTCGGCCGGGAACTTCAGCGCCGCAGCGGGCTTCTGGCCGGGTCCCGGCTCGTCGGGGAGGAGCCCCGCAAACGAGAGCTCGCTGTCTCCCTCTGTCACCTTCGGCCGCGCAGCGACGTCCTCGTGAGGGAAGAACGGCTTCGTTTCTGCCCGCGGACTGGAGCCCCGGGCCGGGGGCACCGCCGGGCTCGCAGCGGGCGCGTCCTTGGCCTGGGCCCCTGACCTGGCAGCAGGCGCGGTGACCTTGGCAGCGGTCCTGGCTGCCTCTCTCGGCTTCAGCTCGGCGGCCTCCGCGGGCGGGCGGAAGGTCTCCTGAGCGCCGGCGGGCGGGCCGGCGTCAGCCCGCGGGAGATCGAGCGAGGCGGCGGGCCTCGCGCCCGGCTTCCCGGGTGAGCTGGGAGGCGGCGCAGGGTTGCGCGCCGGCGTCGCCGCGGCCGGCTTGACGGCCGCCGCCTTGACCCCGCTCGCTGCAGGCGTGGCCGCTCCGGGCGCCTTCACCGGCGGCTGTTGCGGCGTCTTCGCCGGAGATTGCTGCGGCGCCTTCGCGGCCGCTGCGGGCTGCTTCGCGGCGCTGGCCGCCGCCGGGCTGGAGGCGTCGATGCCACCGACGTCGTCCAGGACAGGCTCGAGGGAGCGCGGCGCAGACGGTCCGCTCGCGGCGAGCGCCGCTGCCGGCCGTGCTTCGTTCGCCGGCGACGTTTCCGTCGAGCTGAACCTGGGGTCGGGCGAGGCCGCGCCCGCCGTGTCGTTGGCGATGGCGCCGGGCGCCTCGCCGCGATGCGGGGCGAGCTCGGCGGAGGCCGCGAGCTGCGCCCGGGTGCGGGGCGCAGCGGCGTTCCGCTGCACCCGGTGGAGGAGCGCTTCGAGGGTGGCGACTTTTTCGGCGACGTTCACGCCGCGCCAGCATATCGCGGCTCGGCGCTCGTTACATCATTCGCGGTGAAGGGGCGCGATCGGGCGGGCTCACCGGCGGAAAATCCCGCCGGAAGGGGTCAAAGGGTCTCGAGGTAGGCGACCAGATCGTCGATCTGGGCGTCCGAGAGCTGGGACGTCTTGCCGTGCCGGTCGCCGCCGCCGCAGGCGGGGTTGGTGAACCGGTCCTTCAGCGTCGGCGCGCATCCGTCGTGCATGAACGGCGCGCGCGCGCCGATGCGGACCAGCGACGGCACCTGGAAGGGCTTGCCCGTACCGACGTCGAACGAGTCGTTGGTCGTGAGCTGAGCGCCCGCGTGGCAGCTCGCGCAGTCGACGGCCTTGTCGTGGAAGAGGGCCTCGCCGCGCGCGACGGCCTCTCCGTCGGGCGCCGACGACACCGGCGGAGCGGGGAGGCTGTCGATCCACCGAGCGAAGACCTTCACCCGGCGCGGTCCCTGGTGCATGCCGCCCATGCGCCGCTCGAAGACCTCGTCCATGATGGCTTCGATACCCGACATATCGCCGTCCCAGTGGAAAGGCGCCGTGTTGAGGATCCCGCCGCTGACGAACTGGGTGCGCCGCGGTCCGATGGGGTTGAAGTGCCAGGTATGGCTGTCCTCGCCTCCCTCAGGATGGCACGAGGCGCACGCCATCGGGCCGGCAGCGTTCCGGTGGAACATCTCGTGGCCGGTGTCCCTCCGGCTCTCCCCGGGGAGCGTGATGACCTTGGCGACGCGGTTGCCGGCGGTGTTGGGAGCCGCGAGGACATGGAGGCCAGCCGGCTCACGGGTCTGCACCACCACGGAGCTGCCGGCGAACGCGACGGCCGTGGGCTCGCCGTCCACGACCACGCGCTCGTCCTCCCCGACGCAGGTGCCTTCGGGGCCATCCATCGTCACGTTCAAGTTCGCGCGGCGGGTCATCAGGATCTCGCTCCTGCCGGCCGCGACGACCGCATACGAGAGACCGTCATCGGACACCGCGACATCGACGGGCAGGGTCGCGGAGGGGAGGGCAGCGGCCAGGTTCGGCTGGCCGTCGGAGTCGGGGGTCCCGACCTCCGAGACCGTGCTGTGGACGACGCTCCCATCGCATCCGCCGGAGCTATAGCCCCCCTCCACGATCTCGACGGGCGCGATCAGCGCGCGCTGGTGGACCATCGCGACACCGCCCGTCGGCAGCTTGATCGTCCGCCAGGCGACGGTCGGCGCGAAATCCTGCCCGAACAGGTTGAATTTCGGGAGCTTCTTTTGCTCCATGACGATGCCGTCCGCCCCGATGGTGAGCAGCTCGGCAGACCGGAACTTGCTGACCAGGAGCCGATCCCCGTCCACGACCACGTCGCGCAGGTCGCGATCGAGCTTCAGGCGGCGTGTCGCCGCTCCGGGACCGGCCGGGAGCGTGACGAGCTCGCCGCCGATGCAGGCGACATGGAGCGCGTCGGTCTGCGCATCGTAGGCGATCCCCCGCGGGGCCGGGCACACGTCGCGCCGGTCGACGATCGTCCCGCTGTCCGCGTCGACGGTCACGATCGCGCCGCCGCGGCGGAGCGCGACGTGGAAGCGACCCGCGTCGTCCTCGACGACCCTGCCCGGCTCGTCGCCCTTCTGCAGGGCGATCTCCGCGGTCAGCTTCTGCGTCTGGAGATCGACGATCCACACCCGGTCGCGATCCGGATCCGCGGCCACCGCCCGGAGGGCGCTCTTGCTGACGGCGAGCGTTCCGCCGCTGATGGCGGGCGGCGGCTCCGCCGCGACCGTGACGCTCCCAGGATCGCCGATGTCGGGGGTGTCGTCCTCACCGAGCTCCCACGGAGCGCAGGCGGCAAAGGATGATCCGATCACAAGGATGGCGAGGAACGGGGAAAAGCTGCGGCGCGACGCAAGCAGTCTATGCATGAGGGCCTCCGGTCCGCCGCCAAGCAAGATGGCGGCCACTTCATTAGATGTTCTTCCATCCGATCGCGCGCGGCAATACGTGTTGCCGCGGAGAGAGCGACGCATTCTTGCCGTCCGCAACGCGCGTGAGCGGGGTTGGGTGGCGCCTCTGGACGATGCGCATCAGTGACGCCGTCCCTGCTGTCGTGGCCCATCGCGGCACGGCATGACGAGCGCGCCAGACCATCGTGTCCGGCGCGGCCCAGGACGGTGACCGACGCGGTCACGGCATGACGCGGGCCTGGGAGCGCAAGCACGCCGTGGGCCGAGAGCGCGGGCTGTCCGGTCACCTTCGCCAGACGGCGAGGCGAGCGATCCCCGAGACGCGATGCGTGGGATCGCCTGTGACTTGACGGGTGCTCTCGCCGCCCATAAGTGACCCACCGGTCATGAAAAGCACCGCACCCTCGTCTCGACGCAGCATCTCGCTGGCTTCGACGCTCGCCGGGCTGCTCGCCCTCGGGCTCATCGCCTCACCGGCCGCGGGGCAGCCGGCCGCTCCCCGACCGGCGGCTCCGCAGCCGGTCACCCCGCCGCCCGCCCCGGCGCCCCCTGCAGCGGGCCAACCGCAGCCCCCGGGGGCTGCCGTCGCTGCGGCCCAGCCGGCGGCGCCGAAGGCCGATCCGCTCGCCACGGCCCTCGCGGCGCAGCCGGGAGGGCTGACGCCGGACGAGGTCGCGAAGGCTGCGCTGCGGACGCGCGCGTCGCTCCGCGCCAAGCAGGCCGATCTCCGCGCGGCGGCTGCGAAGGTCGACCAGGCGATGGTCAATTTCTTTCCGCGGCTGACGCTCACGGCCACCTACACGCGTTTGTCAGAGGTCGAGACCCCGGCCCTCGGCGCGGGGGCGCCGACCGTCAGCGTAGTCGATGCGGATGGGAAACCTGTACGCGATGCGGCGGGGCTACCTACGTTCACCCCGGGTCGCCTCGCCACTGCGCCCTGCCCGGACGCCGCCGACTCGCAGTGCATCGTCGACGCCGGCACCGACGCCGCCAGCCGCGGCTTCGTGGAACTTGCCAAATCTCCTGGGCTCAGCCTCCCTTCGGCCGTCAACTCCTACTCCCTGACGGCGAGCCTCGCCGTGCCCATCTCGGATTACGTGTTTCGCATATCGCAGGGCTACGCCTCGGCGTCCCACGCAGAGAGCGCGAAAAAGCTCGAGCTGCAGGCAGAGACGCTGCAGGCCGCCGCCGACGCGAAGATCGCGTTCTTCAACTGGGTCCGCGTGAAGGGGCAGGTCGTCGTCGCAGGTGAGGCGGTGTCTCAGGCCAGGGCGCATGTCGAGGACGCGCGCCGCACCTTCGAAGTCGGGCTGCTCTCGCGCGCCGACGTGCTCCGGCTCGAGGCCCAGGTGGCCGGCGCGGAGCAGGTGCTCAATGAGGCGCAGGCCGCGCTCCTGGTCGCGGACGACCAGATCCGTATCGCGCTCGGCGCCGCGCCGGACAGGCCGCTCACGTTGGGGATCGATGTGATGGGGAGCGCGCCTGCGAAGCCGCCCGCGGAGGCGCTCCCGGCGCTGGTCCAGGAGGCGCTTCAGAAGCGCCTCGAGATCCGCGCCCTCGACGAGACGCAGTACTCGCTCGAGAAGGCCGAGGCGGTCACGAGGGCCGGCTACTTCCCGCGGTTGGACGGGTTCGCCGATCTCACCTACGCGAACCCCAACCAACGCGTCTTCGGAGCTCACGACAGGTTCGATGCGACGTGGTCCGCAGGCGTCCGCGCCACGTGGGTCGTCAACGACATCTTCACCACCGCAGCCGCCTCCGCCGAGGCGAACGCCCGCACCACGCAGATCGCGGAGCAGAAGGCGGCGCTGCGCGACGCCCTCCGCCTCGAGGTGGTCTCGGCGTATTCCGAGCTGAGCAAGGCCGCGAGCAGCATCGAGTCTGCAGAGCGCCAGCTCGCGGCGGCCGCGGAGTCGATGCGCGTCCGCTCCGAGCTGTTCCGGGCAGGGCGGGCCACGAGCGTCGACGTGGTCGACGCCGAGGGCGAGGTGACGCGCGCGCGGCTCCAGCAGCTCAACGCGCGGGTCGGCGCGCTCGTCGCCAAGACCCGGCTGGACCACGTCGTCGGACGCGACGCGAAGGACGTGAAATGACCTGGCTGCGCGCGTCTTCTTCGCTTGCGCGGCCCTCCTGGCCGGAGTAGGGAAGGCGTGCGCCGCTGCAGCGCGGGTTCCTGCGGCGCCTTTGTCGACACCGCGGCAACCACCCGCATCATCCCTCACCGGCCGAGGCAGCGCGTCCACAGTGCGCGCCCGGTCCGCCCGTCATGACGGAGCTTGCGCTCATCCTCAGCGGCGGCCTGCTCGGGCTCGTCTTTGCGGCTTACCTCGCTCGCTGGGTCGTTGCACGCCCCGCGGTCGAGCCCGAGATGCAGCGCGTCGCCGCGATCATCCAGGGGGTCGCGGAGGCGTACTTTCGCCGCCAGAGCAGCGTGATCGGCGCGGTCTCCGCGATGCTCGGCGGCGCCATCTTCCTCGCTTACGGCCTGCTCCGGCGCGCCGGGGAGAACAACCCGGTGCCAGCGCTGGAGCTCGGTGTATGGCTGACGCTCTCGTTCGCGGTCGGGGCCGCCAGCGCTGTCGCGACCGGCCGCGTCGCCGCCTGGATCGCGCCCCGCACCAGCGTACGCGCCGCGAGCGGCGCCCGCCGCTCGCTCGATCTCGCCCTGCAGATCGCCCTCCGCGGCGGCGCCGTGTCGGGGCTCTTCGTCGCGAGCATGAGCCTGCTCGGCCTCGGCGGCCTGTTCGCCGCGGTCCTCGCGTTCCGTGGCGGCTTCGGCGCCGAGCCGGCCGAGGCGCTCGCGCTCGCCCCGACCATCCCCTGGGTCATCGCCGGTTACCCGCTCGGCGCCTCCTTCGCCGCCCTGATGGCGCAGCTCGGCGGCGGCACCTTCTCCAAGGCGGCCGACCTCGGCGCGGACCTCGCCGGCGCGGAGGTCGGGCTCGACGAGGACGACCTCCAGAACCCGGCCACGATCGTCGACCTGGCAGGCGATACGGTCGGCGACTGCGCCGGGCGCGCGGCCGGCGTCTTCGCCTCGACCGTCACCGAGAACGCGGGCGCCATGGTGGTCGGCGCGATGCTCTTCCGCAACAACGCCGGGCTCCCGAGCGCCCTGGCCGTCGTGCTCTTCCCGCTCGTCAGCCGCGCCTTCGGCCTCATCGCGACGCTCTTCGGCGTCATGGTCGTCAAGACCGACGACCGCGAGGACGCCTTCAACGCCCTCGTGCGTGGGCTCTACGTCACGGCCACCCTCCACGCCGTCGGCATCGCCGGGGCCGCCAAGTGGCTGCTCGACGCCCACTGGGTCATCTTCTTCGCCTGCGGCGTGATCGGCATCGTCACCGGCATCGGCGTGCTGCACGTCACGCAGTACTACACCGAGCAGCGGCACCGCCCGGTGCGCGAGCTCGCCGAGGCGGCCCGCAGCGGCTCCGCGATGGCGGTGCTGCGCGGGCTCGCCATCGGTCTCGAGAGCTCGGTGCTCCCGCTCCTGGTCGTCGTCGGCGCCACCTTCGGCTCCTACCTGCTCGGCGCCCGCTCCGGGCTCGCCGGGGGGGGCCTGTTCGGCACCGCGGTCGCGACGATGGGGATGCTGGGCACCGCGGGGTACGTCCTCGCCATGGATGCGTTCGGCCCCATCGTGGACAACGCGGGCGGCATCGTCGCCGTGACCGTCGCCCGCGAGCGGCCGGACGTGCGTGGCCGCACCCTCGTGCTCGATGCCGTCGGCAACACGACCAAGGCGCTCACGAAGGCGTACACGGCCGGCGTGGCCGCGCTCGCCTCGCTGCTGCTCGTCGCGGGCTACCTCGATGAGTCTCGGCGCCGCGCGTTGGCGTCGAGCGCGCCGATCCGCGGTGAGACGACCGCGATGGTCCTGCGCCTCGACCGGCCCGAGGTCTATCTCGGCGCCCTGGTCGGGATCCTCCTTGTCTTCTGGCTGGCCGGCCGCTGCATTCGCAACGTCCTCCAGGCCGGCCGACGTGTCCTCGACGAAGTGAGGCGCCAGGCCCGCGCCCGCCCGCCGGGCTTCGTCGGCGACCACGAGCCCTGCGTCGAGATGGTCTCTCGGGCAGCGCTGCGCCATATGATCGCGCCCGCCCTCGTCTCCGCGGTGGTGCCCGTCGTCGTGGGACTTGCCTTGCGCTTTGCAAGGACGGAAGATAATCCTCTGGTCGCGGCCGATTCAGTCGCGGCCTTGATCATGGCCGGGACGGTCGCAGGCGTCCTCGGGTCGCTCTTCTTGGGGAATACCGGGGCGATCTGGGACAATGCGAGGCAGTACATCGCGACCGGCGCGCACGGTGGGCGCTACCTTGTCGACGAGACGGGGGCGCGGGCGGACAACCCCACCTACGGTGCCGCCGTCGTCGGCGACACGATCGGCGATCCCCTCAAGGACGTGGCCGGTCCCGCGATCCACGTGCTCATCAAGATGCTCCCCGCCGTGATCATCGTGTTCTTGCCGTTCTTCATCTGATGACGGTTCTTCACCCAGCGGGATTTGCCAGAGATCCCGTTCACCCGACCCATCCCGGCGAATAGCCGCCGCACCCGTATCCCGAGCCCACGACGTGCCGCCTCCGATCTCCGACGCACTCTCTACCCTCAGCGATCGTGGCCTGCGAAGGCTGCTTGGCGCCCGCACCTTCCTCCGCGGGCTGGAGTACTTCCGCCGCCGTGTCGTCGAGGACATCTCCATCAACGAGACGATGGCGAGCGGCACCGTCCGCGCCGCCGACTCCGAGCCGTATCCGGTCAAGGTCGAGCTCTCGCCCGATGGCATCCAGTCGCAGTGTTCCTGTCCGGCGTTCCAGAAGGCTGGGCAGCACTGCAAGCACGTCGCGGCGCTGCTCATCAGCATCCGCGACCAGGCGCGCGGCGCGCAGCCGCGGCGCGAGCCGCCGATCCCGGCGCTCGTCCCGCAGACCGCCCACGCCGGCGGTGATGCCCTGAAGCGCGTGCGTCGTCGCGACCGCCGCGGACGCCTGGCGATCACGCCGGCGGCGCCCGTTCCGACCGTCGTTGGCACCCACGGGCCGCCGGGCTCACCCGTCGCCCTCGCGGCGCCGATCCTGGACGCGACAGCCAAGCAGACCGGGATCGGCGCCTGGCTCCCGCCCGAGGGCGTCACCGGGGCCCGGCGCGTGGAGTTCCGCCTCCACGTGCGGCAGGGGGCGCTGACCGTCACCGTCCTCGACGCCGAGGCGCGCGTCCCGGTGCTGCCCTCTGCGGCGCTCGCCTGGCAAGCGCTCTATCCGACGCCGGATCGCGACGCGCTCCGGCTGCTCGCCCGGTTCGAGAGCGGCAACCCGCGTCACCCGGCCGTCGACATCCGCGGCGAGGACGTGGCCGAGCTGCTCCCGCTGCTCGAGGGCCAGCGCGTGCTGCTCGAGCCGGCGCTGATGCAGCTCCGCTTCGGCGACGACAGCCTGCGGCCGCGCTTCGATCTCGAGACCGTCGGCGGCGACACCATCATCGTGAAGACGAGCTTCGAGCGGGGGAACGACAAGCGCCGCTTCTCGCTGCTGCAGGGCGGGTGGTTCGAGGGCTGGCCGGGCTGGCACATCGACACGCAGGAGGGGCTCGCGCGCCGCATCGACAAGCGCGTCTCCCCCGCGGCGATGCGCCGCCTGCTCCGCTCGCCGACCATCGGCGAGCCGATGAGCGAGCTGGCCCGCATCATCATGCAGGGGCTGCCCAAGATCGCGCTCGAGGTCGGCGCGGAGCTGCCCGACCTGAACCAGATCGCCGAGGTCGTCGACCTCGTGCCCACGTTCCGCATGCGCGCGGGTGGCTCGCTCATCGAGGCGCGCGTCACGCTGACCGCCGCCTATGGCGACGCCGAGGTCGCGGTGCGCGCCGATGGCATGTCGCCCCCGGTGCTCGTGCAGCCGCCCGAGGAGGGGATGAAGCGCGCCCGCTGCATCCGCGTGGACATCGCCGCGCAGCAGGAGGCGGCGAGCAAGCTGCTCGGCCTCGGGCTCAAGCCGGATGAGACGGGCCAGGGCTTCATCGCAAACGGCGACCAGGCGCTCACCTTCTGGACCGAGGGGCTCGCCGAGCTCCCCGACGACTGGGACCTCTTCGTCCCCGAGGATCTCGTCGACACGCAGGTGCGCGGCAGGCCGATCGGCGTGTTCGCCAAGGTCACCTCGGGGATGGACTGGCTGAACGTCAAGCTCAGCTTCGAGAGCGAGGGCGTCGGCGTCGATCGCGACGAGCTGCGCCGCTGTCTCGCCGAGGGCAAGCGCTACGTCCGCCTCGAGGACGGGTCGTTCGCCGCGTTCGATCCCGACGCCGTGCGCGCGATGCTCGATCGCGAGGTCGAGCTGATGATGGCGGCCGGCAAGAACGGCCGGCTGCCGCTCGCCCAGGCCGGGCGGGTGCACGAGCTGCTCCAGCACGCGAGCGGATCGAGCGTGACCGCCTCCGCGCGCGAGCTGTTCCAGAAGCTCAGCAACATCGACGAGATCGGCAGCACCAAGCGGCCCAGGAACCTGAAGGCGACGCTCCGTCCCTACCAGGAGGCGGGCCTCTCGTGGCTCAAGTTCATCCATGACATCGGCTCGGGCGGCGTGCTCGCCGACGACATGGGCCTCGGCAAGACGGTCCAGACGCTCGCCCTCCTGCTCGCCGTCAAGCAGGAGGAGAAGCACATGCGCGCGCTGATCGTCGCCCCGACGAGCGTCGTCACGAACTGGGAGCGCGAGCTCGCCCGGTTCGCGCCCTCGCTGTCGGTCGCCCTCTGGCACGGCGCCGATCGCAAGGACCAGATCGACGAGGTGAAGGCCGCGGAGGTGGTGATCACGAGCTATGCGCTCCTCCGTCGCGACGAGGATTTCCTCGCGCAGCTCGACCTGAGCTACGCCATCCTCGACGAGGCGCAGCACATCAAGAACCCGATGAGCGCCACCGCCGCGGCGGCCAAGCGGCTCCGCGCGAAGCGCCGGCTCGCGCTGACGGGCACGCCCATCGAGAACCGGCTCTCGGAGATCTGGTCCATCTTCGACTTCGTCTCGCCGGGCCTGCTCGGCTCGCTCGACAAGTTCGAGGCCCGCTTCTCGCGCCCGATCGAGGCGGGCGACTACAAGACCGCGCAGCGGCTCCGCGCCGCGATCCATCCGTTCATCCTGCGCCGCACGAAGCAGGAGGTCGCCAAGGATCTTCCCGAGAAAATCGAGATGGATCAGATCTGCGATCTCACGGGCGAGCAGCGGGCGCTCTACCTGCAGGTCGCGCGCGAGGTGCGGGCGCAGGTCCTCGGCGAGGTCGAGCGCGTCGGTCTCGCGAAGAGCCAGCTGCAGATCCTCGCCGGCCTCACCCGCCTCCGGCAGGCGGCCTGCGACCCGCGGCTCCTCGGCTTGCCGCGGGAGTTCGGCGACGACGACTCGGGCAAGCTCGTCGCGGTCCGGGAGCTCATCGCGAACGCCGTCGAGGGCGGGCACAAGGTCCTCGTCTTCAGCCAGTTCGTGATGATGCTGAGGCTCATCGAGAAGGCGATGAAGGAGGATGGTGTCGCCTACGAGTACCTCGACGGCTCCACGAAGGACCGGGCGGAGCGCGTCGAGCGCTTCCAGAGCGATCCGAGCGTGCCGGTCTTCCTCATCAGCCTCAAGGCGGGCGGCACCGGCCTGAACCTCACCGCGGCCGACACGGTCATCCACTTCGATCCGTGGTGGAATCCGGCGGTCGAGCAGCAGGCCACCGACCGTGCCCACCGCATCGGGCAGACGAAGGTGGTGACGGCCTATCGGCTCATCGCCGAGGGCACGATCGAGGAGAAGATCCTGCTGCTCAAGGACAAGAAGCGTCAGCTCGTCGCGTCCGTCCTCAGCGAGGACGCCGGCGGCGCGAAGAAGCTCACCAAGGCCGACCTGGAAGAGCTGTTCGCGGTGGACTGAACGAACGACGGCGCGCCCAGGGGAGCGCGCCGTCACCGGGCACCGGCCGATCCATGAGGGCGCGCAGGGGAGCGCGCCCCTCATGGGGTACGGGTGGATTGATGGCGGCGCTCGGAGTGGCCGTCGCGGGGCCTCTTGGCACCGCAGGGCGGGGAAGGGATGGCTACGGCTTGCGGCCGCCGCTCAGCACCATCAGGTGGTACTTGCCGAACTCGCTCTGCCCGAGCGTGAACAGGACCTCGATCAGGAGGCGGTACGGCGTGGTCGCGTCGGCGACGATGATCGCCTCCGATGACGACGGATCGAGCCCTTTCGCGGCGCGAATGGCTTTGTCCGTCTCGCGCGCGTGGGACAGGGCGTTCGCCAGCGGCACGATGTAGAGATCGTTCGGCCCGCTGCGCTTGTACTTTGCGTCGACGCCCGACTGCGCGAGCTGCTCGCGGTTGGGCAGCATGACGATCGGGGTCGGATCCTCGCCGACCAGGATCTGCGACTTCGAGACGATGACGACCACACCCTCCTGGGAGGGCTCGGCCTGCATCACCGACTTCGGCAGGGTGAGGTCCTTCGACTGGGGGATGGATGCCGCCGACGATCCCACGCTCTTCAGCAAGAAGACGAGGATGATCGTCATCAGGTCGAGCATCGCCGTGATGTTCAAGAAGTCGATCTCAGGGTCCCGCCGGTTCCTTCGGATCGCCTTCCGGAGGGCCGCTTTGTAGCGGACGACGCTCGCCTTCGGCCGCGGGGCAGGTCGCTGTTCGGCGCTCATCGAGCCACCCCGAAGTGGACCTCCGGGAACAGCAGCTCCCCGTCGTCGCTCCTCAGCGCATCCATCACGTCGATGATCGTCTTGTAGTCGATGCCCGGGTTCGCCGTGATCGTCACCTGCGTCTCCTCTTTGAACTCGGGACGGGCGTTCTTGAGGCGCTTCGCGCACCCTGTGAGCGCGGGATAGTCATAGCTATCGTTCGCCTTCGGCACCGTGACCCCGCCGCCGACGTCCTGGCAGCCGGTCGCGATGTTGCCGCTCGACGTCTTCAGCGAGATCCCCTGGCTGGTGATGAACGCGGAGAGGTTCAACGCCTTGCTGGAGAGCTCGCTGCGCACCTTGCCCCCGCCGATGGAAGGCGGCGTCGTGTCGATCGACGACACGAATGTCACCGACACGCTGGCGAGCACGAAGATGAGGATGTTCGTGATGATGTCGAGGTACGGAACGACGTTGAGCTCGCCGGCCTCCTCCCCGGCTTCGGGCTCTTTGGGCTGCGAGAGGCGCCGGATCTTCGATCGCTGCGCCGAGCTGAGCGGGACGTCTTGCGGGTCCGCCATGGGCTAGTAGCCAGGCTTGCTGCTGATCGTGAGCAGGTTGAAGACGCGCTCGGTCGTCGACTCCAGATCGTGCTGGATGTTCTTGGAGCGGGTGTGGAGCAACACGTGCGCGATCATGCACACCACCGCGATGGCGAGGCCGAACGCCGTGTTGTACATGGCCTCGGCGATGCCGTTCGAGAGCATCCGCTGCTTGTCGGCCTGCGAGAGACCCTGGGCGGCGATGGAGGCGAACGTGTTGATCAGGCCGGAGACCGTCCCGATGAGGCCGATCAGCGTCGCGATGTTCGCGAGCGACCACAGGGCGCCGATGCGCTTCTCCACGGCCGGCTTGAGCTCGGACAGCTTCTCGCTGAGCGCGGCGTCGATCTCGTCGGCCCCCTTGTTCGCGTGGGTCAGGCCGGCCTTGACGAGCTGCAGGATCGGGTAGTCGCTCGCGTCGCAGAGCTTGATGGCGCGGTCGATGTTGCCGGCGGCCACCAGCTTCTTGACCTGCGCGAAGAACTCCTTGGAGTTCACTCGGTAGCGTCCCAGCTGGAACGCGGTTCGTTCGATGATGATGGTCACCACGACCGCGGAGACGACCAGGTTCGCGATCAGGAAGGTCGGATTGTGTTTGATGGCCTCCCACATCCCACCTTCGCCACCACCCTCGGCCGCCAACATCAGCAGATGACGCATCCTCGAAGTCCCTTTCTCAGCGTCGTCAGAAGCCCGACAATCTCCAGGCGCGGCGACTATAACTGCCGCCCGATCCCGTGCGCAAGCTCGGCGATGCTGCCGCTCCCCGAGCCGCGAGGCCGGGATCGCCGAAAATCCCCGCAAGAACCAGCGCATCTCACGGCGAGCTCACCCTGGCCATGCGGACGGGCGCCGGCGGCGCCGAGGCCGGACAGGTAGATCCGGAGACCCCTGAATCGCTCCGGCTGCCGGCGTCTGAGCGGGCTACCGCGCTCTGCCATCGCCGCGTCCTCCTCCGGGCGGATGAGTTGCTGCGCTCGCTCTCGGGTGATGCGCCTCGCACTGCCGCGGCGCGCGGTCGGGCCGGCGGTGGTCATGCGGGCGCTGCGCCCCCTGGATTTCGCGGGATCTGCCGCCGGTCGGCTCGCATCGCTCCCGGCCGATCATGACATAACCCCGCGATTGTTGTAAAGTTTTGCCCGTATCAGAGCGCTCACGTGTGGCCAAATCTCTCTTGACGGCGCCGGGTCTCAATCGCGAAGATGCGCGAGTCCCCCGGGCGCGTCGGCGTAGCTCGGCCACAAGGCGGCACGCTCTGCGGTGAACGGGGAGCCGCGCCCAGAGCCATGAAAGGGCCCCTGGCGCGACGACGCGAAGTCAGTCTTGGACGACAGGTGGGAGAGCTGGGACGGCGCCGGGCGCCGGCACCAGAAGAGACGATCAGGACTCTTGCAGAGGTCAGCGCCGCTCGGTTAGCGTCCCGTGGGCATCTCGCCAGAGAGCGACAGCAGCACGCCGTCCACGGCCAGCGCCGCCAAGCAAAATAGGCCTCTCATCCGTCTTTACGTGTGAGTGAAAGACTGCCGCCCCTCGGCAACACGAGTCTGACAAAGGGAACCGATCGAGTTGCGCGAAACCTCATCCCGGGGACGCGAGGCGAACTGGAGGACAGAAGCAATGCACGGAGCGTATGAAGCTTTCAAAGAGGGTGGGTGGGGTATGTGGCCCATCCTGTTCTGGTCGATCCTCACGATCGGCATCATCGTCGAACGCGCCCTCTACCTGTTCGGCTCGTCCATCAACAAGGACGTCTTTCTCGCCACCATGCAGAAGTGCATCCTGGCGGGTGACGTTGCCAAGGCCGTGAAGATGTGTTCGGCGGCGAACGCCCCGCTCGCCCGCATCGTCCAGGCCGGCCTTGTCAAGGTGAACCGTCCCGACGAGGAGGTCCAGGCGGCGATGGACGAGGCGGCTCTCCGCGAGCTGCCGAAGATCTCGGCGCGCACCTCGTACCTCGCGCTGCTCGCGAACCTCGCGATGCTCTCCGGCCTCCTCGGGACCGTGACGGGCCTCATCAAGTCGTTCGGCTCCGTCGCCGGCGAGTCGGTCGACCCGAGCCAGAAGGCCCGCGTGCTCGCGCTCGGGATCTCCGAGGCCATGAACTGCACCGCCTTCGGCCTCGGCGTGGCCATCATCGGCCTCATCGGCTTCGCCGTGCTGAACGGCAAGACGCAGCACATCGAGGACGACATCAACGAGGCGTCGGTGCAGATCCTCAACCTCGTCGTCGCGAACCGTCAAAAGGTGAATGTCGCAGCAGTAGGTCAGGCGGCTGCCTGATGGTCCTCGGCGGGCCCGGGTCGTCGAGCGCCCTGCGCGCGCGATGTCGCCTGGGCCCGCTCTCGCGCCTCGAAGCCCCGGACGGCGGCTTCCGCCGCCGGGGCCCCGGGAACTTCGGAAGAGCGACGAAGTCAGACCCAGCATGGTGGCCCACCGCGAGCTGCGGGCAGGGCGTTCCCCGGAACAACTTGGATAGGTGAGCTCAGGCTCACGTTGGGAAGGCAATATGGGCGGCGTAGACGTCGGCGACGGTGGCGGCAAGAAGCGGTCGACGAACAGCGATATCAACATGATCCCGTTCATCGACCTGCTGATGGTCACGATTGCATTCCTGTTGATCACGGCGGTCTGGGTCACCAACTCGCGCATGAACGCGGACGCCCAGGTCCCTGGCCCTCCGGACCCGAACAAGGAGCTCACCCCGCAGACGCCGGAGAAGGTGCTGAACCTGCACATCGGCGAGAGCGAGTTCGGGCTCGTGTGGAAGCAGGGCGCGACGGTGGTCAACGAGGTCAAGGTCAACAAGTCGCCCGTCGAACTCGGCGAGGCGGGCTCGAAGATCGTCCGCTACCCCGAGCTGGCGAAGCGGATCGAGGAGGAGTGGAAGACCCACGGCGGCCACCGGGATCCGAGCGACAAGAAGCTCGACCAGGCCATCCTCCACACCGACAACCGGACGCCCTTCAAGGAGATCGTCGCGGTGCTCGACGCGCTCTACGCGCCCAAGCGCGAGATGCGGCTGCCCGATGGGAACAAGCAGGTCCCCGTGTTCAACATGACGTTCTCGGTCCGCTGAGGCAGGAGCGCGCACATGGATAGGTTCAATCCGAAGCACCACAAGAACCCCCACGCTCACGTGATCCACCAGCCGGGTCGCCGGCTGATGAAGGGCGTGCCGCTCCGGTTCGTGTGGAACAAGGTGTCCGGACACGGCGCTCGCAGCCCGAACGCGGGGCTCAACCTCGTGAGCTTCATCGACTTCCTCGTCGTGACCGTGATCTTCCTCCTGATGTCCTTCTCGGCATCAGGCGAGATCGCCGTCGACAAGAACGTCAAGCTCCCGAAGGCGGAGAACGTCGAGGACGTCATCGACGCGCCGATGGTCGCCGTGAACGGCAACCAGATCCTCGTCGACGGCGCCCTGGCCGGGTCGACCCGCGCGATCGAGGAGCTCGGGCGTCTTCAGAAGATCGACGAGCTCTTCAACCTGCTCAAGAACAAGCGCGAGCTGTGGAAGCAGGTGCAGCCGAACAAGCCGTTCCCCGGCGTGTGCATCCTCCAGGTCGATCAGAACGTGCCTGCGCTGGTCGTGAAGAGCGTGTTCCAGACCGCGGCGTTCGCCGGTTACCCGAACGTCAGCTTCATGGTCAGCAAGCTCCCGAAGTCGCAGTGATCTCCGCTTCTTGACCTATCAAGCACAGAAGGATGGGGCATGCTGGGCGATTCCCGGCGGCCTCGGTCACCATGGAATGTGGTGGCTCCAGCGGCGCGCTCGGCGCGGCCTTTCCCTCTACGCGGCTCGTGTGGAGAAGGCTGCCTTGCTCGGGTGATCGGGCTGGGGCCTCCTGCGTGGAGCCTCTGCTATGTCCTCTGAACAGCCGCCCCGCGAGCGCGGCCTGCCGTCGGTCTACAAGGCGCGCGAGGCGCGCTCCAAGATGCGCTGGCCCCCGGCGAAATTCTGGGGTTACACGGCCCTCGTCCTGGCGGTCTCGGCGATCCTCCACTGGAAGTGGTCCCAGGGGCAGATGGAGAGCGCGCGCCAGAAGCTGATGGCGCGGCAGCGCGCAGTCGCCGTCGAGCTCGGCCCGCGCTGGTTCCCCATGCGCGAGCGCGTTGAGGGCTGGACCCTCGATCTGGCGCGGAGCGCTGGGGCCGATCTCGTGGATCGGGAGGCGCTCAAGACATGGAATTTCCGTGAGCTTGCGGGTATTTACCTGCGCCTCCGGGTAGACGAGGCCACGGGCGTCGACACCGTCCGGAAGAACGCGCAGCAGTCGCTCCGCGACGCCTTCACTGCGTGCCTCTTGCGTGTGCCGAACCCGAACCCGCTGGCCGGCGCGGAGTGCAAGCGCACGCGGGACTGCCCCGCGGGCGAGTACTGCAACGAGGCCGAGCGCTGCTCCAGGCCCGCGCAGCCCTTCAACCTGCGCGTCGCCTACCGGACGATGCACGTCCTCTCGGACGAGTGGGTGCGTGACGCACAGGATGCGTCGAGCGAGCTCCGCTTGCGGCTGCTGGAGTCCAGCTTCGAGGACACGATGCGCGACGATGTTCCGCTCGCGGCGGAGCTCCTCACGCGGGCGCAGTATTACCTCCTCGTCCTCGACGAGCCGGCCGAGGGAGCGGCGAGCACCGAGGCGTTGCTCGGGGTGCCGCACATGGCGCGGGTCGGGGTGTGGCGGCTGTCGGACGGCAAGCCCATCCTGCGGGTGCGGCGCGAAGCGAGCGGCAATCTCATCGGCGGGACGCCGTCGATCGAGGGGAGCGTGCTCGATGCACGGCAGCGGCAGGCGAACAGCTGCGCGCTCGCGCTCACGGTGCGCGAAGCGATGGGCGACACCACGGCCGCTGTCGCCGAGCCGCAGTGAGGGCGCGCCGCCTCCGGGGCGTGCGCGCCGCTCATCGCGCCTGCGCGCGTGAGCCCGCGTCGTAGCCCGCGTCGCCGCGTGAGCTCACGCACGCTGCCGCGCCGCAGCGCGCTGCCGGGTCAGCGCACACGCGCGCCTCCGAGGAAGTCCCGCGCGACGATGTGCAGGTCCGTGAGGTTGTGACCTGTCGGCCCCGTCTCGACACGCGTGCCGAGCGCGCGGTGAACGACGGCGTCGTCGAAGCGCGCGAGCGCCGCGTCGATCGTGCGATCGTCCATCGCGGCGGCTGCCGCGCGGGCGACGGCTGCTCCTGCGGCGCCGGAGCTGCCGTCGACGCCGTCGGAGGCCGCGCAGAGGAGCGCGACGTCCGGCGGCAAGCCGCGCAGGGCGGCGAGCGCGATCCATCCTGCGCGGCCGCCGGCGCCGCGGTGGGCCGGCAGCGCCAGCGTGGGCTCGCACGGGATCACGACGGCTTCGCCGGGAGCGAGGGTGCGCGCGAGCGCGAGGCGGCGCTCCACGATCGCGCGCGCATCGCCGTCCTCGGCGGGGGCTGCGGCGGCGCGGAGCCCTGCCCTGTCGGCGAGGGCCGCCGCCACGCGCTCGGCGAGCTTCTCCGGATCGGCGAGCACGCGCGCTTCCAGGCGCTGCGCGTCCGCTGGCTTCAGCGACTCGCTGAACGCGGGCGTGAGCCGCGCGAACCGAGGAGCCCAGCGATCGAGGGCGGCGAGCGCTTCTTCCACGCGCGTCGGGTCCGGGACGGTGGGGCCCGAGCCGACGTCGTGCGGGAGTCCACCCACGACGTCGCTCATGAGCAGCGTCAGCACGCGCGCCGGGGCCGCCGCCGCCGCGAGCCGCCCGCCCTTGATCCGCGACAGGTGGCGGCGAACGAGGTTGACGTCCTGGATCGGCGCGCCTGCTTCAAGGAGCTCTGCGACGACGGCCTGCTTGTCCGCGAGGGACACGCCTGGAGGCGGCGCGGCGAGCAGCGCCGAGGCGCCGCCGGAGAGGAGGGCGATCAACAGATCCTCGGGCCCGAGCGCGGCCGCCATGGTGAGCGCCGCTTCGGCCGCGTCCACGCTGCGCGCATCGGGGATGGGGTGCGCCGCGCGCATCATGCGCAGCGGGCGCAGCGCGGCCTCCTCGGGATCGGCCAGCGATGTCTTCTCATCGTGCGCGGCGAGCACCGGGGCCGCGACGGTGATGACGAGCCCTCCGGCGATCCTGTCGCCCCAGCGGCGGAGCGCCCCCTGGGCCATCCCGGGCGCCGCCTTCCCCGCCGCGATCACGAACACGCGGCCGCGGTGCGCTCCGGCCTCAGCGTCGAGCGCGCGCTCGACGAGCCCTGCTGGGTCGAGCTCCGTCAGCCCGGCGTGGAACGCGGCCACCAGCGCCGCGCGCAGCTCGCCGAGCGCGGCGCTCAACGGATCCTCGCGCCAACCACGCCGCGCTGCGCCGCCACCTGGGCGGGGGCGCGGTCGCCTGCGTCGACGAGGTGCGCGCGGAGGACGTGATGCCAGCCGAGCGTGACCGAGATGAGCGCCCGCTGCGCGTCGCGCGGGCCATCGTCGCCCGAGAGCTCCGGCCCGCGAAAGCGGAGCGCGCCCCGCAGGCCGAGGAACGGGCCCGTGGCGTCTCCCAGGAGCGGCACGTCGAGCGACAGCGAGAGCTCCAGCCCAGGCTCCGCGGCGAGCCCGGCTCCCGGCGGCGCTTCCCAGAACGAGCCCACGCCGAGCGCCACGGAATCGATGAAGAGGTCGAGCCAGGGCGCGCTGCGCTCGAGATCGCTCGCATAGCGCGCGAGGAAGAGCGGCTGGATGAAGACGCCGCTCGCGATCGAGCGCGCGACGGGCGCTCCCTCTGCGCCGAGCGCGTCGGTGTAGTGCGCGTACAGGCCGGCGGTCGAGAGGTACACCGCGGCGCCGCGCGCGCAGAGCGCCGGACCGCCGTCCGCGAACGATGCGCCCGCGCCCGCGCGCAGATCGATGTCTCCGTCCAGCCGGCCGTACGCGCCGTCGCCCTCCGCGTGCGCTGTGGACGCCCCCGCGAGCGCCGCGAGCGCTGCGACGCCGGCGAGCGCTCTGGCGAGGGCGCGGCGCGTGGGCGCGGACGATCCCCGGGCTGCCTTGTTCCTGGTGGTCATCAGCGTATCAGCGCCTCCCGCACCGTATCCCGCAGCTCGGGCGCGAAGAGGATCCGGGTGCGTGTCATCGTCTCGTTGCGCAGCCGATCCAGCAAGAAGGACACCTCGGCGGGTCGGCGCGGACGCCCTTTGGAGTAGACGACCATGAGCGACGCGTCTTCGGCGTAGGGCGTGTCCTCGGCGACGTCGACGCCGACGTACACCTCCGGGTCGAGCCCGGCGCTCTGCGCGATCTCGCGCACGGTCTCCAGCGCCGCTGCGCGCCGGGCGTCGCGCTCGGCCGGCGACTCGCCTGGCTCCGGGAACAGCTCGACCGACTTGAAGAGCGAGCGCACGCGCAGGCGGCGGGCGAGATCGGACAGCACGGGATCGGGCGCCGCTTCCCAGGCATGGATGGCCCCGAGCAGGACCTGATCGTCGAGCTCGAGGTACTGCTCCAGGGTGGGCATCTCGCCGACGGCCATCGCAGCGACGGCCGTGGGGACCTCGGGGATCCGGTCCCCGGCGGCGAGGCGGGTGACGACGCGCCGGAGGATGGCGCCGATCATCCACTCCGCGCTGCGCGTCGTCTTGTGGAAATAGACCTGCTGAAACATGAAGAAGCGGGCGAGCAGGAACGACTCTATCGCGCTCATCCCCTTCGTCCCGTCGATGGCGAGCGCGGGCGCTGGCGGGGCAGACGCTGCGCCGCCGCCGGGCATCTCCACCTGGACGTCGCTGAACCTGAGGCTGCGGAGCAGCCATGGCAGGTCGTACTCGCCGTACCTGACGCCCGTCGCGTGCGCGTCGCGGAGCAGGTAGTCGCAGCGATCCACGTCAAAGGTCCCGCTCACCGCTTTGGCGAGGTACGGCAGCTCGTGCCGTCCGCCGATGAGGTCGGCGACCCGCTGCGGGAGGTAGGGATCCTGGCGCACGAGCACCTGGTGCACGTCCGAGGACGGGTCGAGCAGGATGCGCTCGGTCCAGCGCTCGTGGTGGAGCGCTCCCGGCATGGCCTCCTCGAAGAGATGCGACAGCGGGCCGTGGCCGAGATCGTGCAGGAACGCTGCGGCGATCGCGTCGCGCGCGCGGTCGCTGGTCACTCTCTGCCAGAACGGAAGGTCGCGATCGATTTGACGGAGCCTCGCGATCAGGAGGCGCATCACGTGGGCGGCCCCGAGCGCGTGCGAGAAGCGGGTGTGCTCGGCGCCTGGGAAGGCGAGCGACGTCAGCCCGAGCTGACGGATGCGCCGCAGCCGCTGCACCTCGCGAGTGCCGAGCAAGCGCGGAACGATGGCCGCTTCGCCGCTCTCGAACTCGATCAAGCCGTGGACTGGGTCGCGCAAAATCACGATGGGTCTCCACTCGACGCCATGGGCGCAAACGGCGCCGAGTCACTCAGGAGTCGCCTGATGGCGTCGATCTGCGGGCGTGCGCGCAGAGGGGAGGGCTCATTGCTTCGGGCGTGCGGTGTGGAGCACAGCATGGTGCGCCTCGAACAGGGGCGGGAAATCAAGGAGGTATGCGACGTTCCCACGTGGGCCCGCGGGAAGGCAAGCGCGGCTCGTCGCCTAGCCTTCCTCGTGAGCGATCCAGCGAACCGGTCGGCTCTGCCCGACGAGGACGACAGGCGCGCGACATCGGGGCGCCCTGAGCGTGGCGTGCGACGGAATCCACGCGACGTGGCCAGCCACGCCAAGGCGGACTCGCGCGGCCGACGCCGTGCGGTCGACGTCGCGGACGTCGAGCGAGCGCGAAATCGTGTCGAGTGTCGCGTGATGGCAAGGCGCGCGTGGCGCACCACGGCGCTGCGAACGCGGTCCCGCGGCAGCATGCGATTGCGTACGAGCGCGTGTGATTGCGTGCGGTTGCGTGCGGTTGCGTGCGGTCGCGGTACACGAGACGAGCGCTCGAGATGCGCGGCTGAGATGCCTGAGGCGAATCGCGTGAACAGCGGGTGGTCATGCGTGGAACGTGCGCGGACCGAGGAACGTGCGAGAAACGTGCGAGGAACGTGCGAGGACGACGCGAACCACAGCGGGGTGAAGCGGGGTGAACAGCCGTGAACAGACGTGAACACACGCGAACAGACGAAGAACAGACGAAAAGGAGGCGCCGCGAGGTGAGCGAACGAAATTGCGATCGGAGAAAATTGTGATCGGAGGAGGAAAGTGCTCGATTTCTTGAGGCTGGACGAGCATCCTGGTGTACGGTAGGAGGCTGACTATTCAGTTGGTTAACGTGGGTCATCGGATATCCGGGAGATCAAGTCGAGCGCATGACCACGACCAACGGACGACAGTCGGGGCGGGAGCATCCTGCAGATGAGGAGCAAGGTCGGGTGACACGCGAATCGGGAGGCATGGCGAGCAGTGATGAGGCTGAGCTCGACGAGTCGCCGAGGCGGCTCGACGCCATCCTCCGCGCCCTCCCAGAGTCGGAGCTCAAGGGCCTCATCACACGCATGGGGATCCGCATCGACGCCGCGAAGCGCATCGACGCGCCTTCTCAGGCGGCGCGGGCGCTGGTCGGCCTCCCCGACGTGCGCGACCCGTCGCGGCTCCCGACCGCCAGCCGCGAGCTGCTCCATCGCATCGCCGAGGCGGGCGGCGTGCTCGTCGTCCCCTCGCTCCCGGCCGGGCTCGAGCCGCTCATCGCCCGTGGCGTCGTGTACGCGCGCAAGACCGACGAGGGCATCGAGCTCGTGCTCCCGGCGGCGTTCCTCGTCCAGCTGAAGAGCTGGGAGAGCGAGGACCCCCGGGCCATCCGGGCGCTGCTCGCGCAGGCGCCCTTCGAGACGATGAGCGCGATCGCGACGCACTACCTCGGCCGCCCGGCCACGCCGCCCATCGCGCTGTCCCTCGAGAACGCGTGGGAGACGCTGAGCGAGCCGGAGCGGCTCCGCGAGGAGATCGATCGCCTCGCGCCCGTCGAGCGCCGCCTGCTCGAGTCCATCGAGGCCGTCGGCGGCGAGGTGGACACGCAGGAGCTGCTCGATCTGGAGCGGGAGCCAATGCGCCTGCGCAGCGCGAGCGGGGTGACCGCGAGCCGCCGCGGCGCGGGCTTCGCGCTCGAGCGCCGCGCCTTCCTCATCCCGATCCATCCGAACCGGCACGTCGTGCCGACCGAGGTGGCCGCGATCGTCGGCGCGGATCGCCGCCGGATGCGCGAGAAGCGGCGCGAGCAGATCCGGTCGTTCGTCCTCGAGGAGGATCACGCCCCGCGGCGCGCTCGCTTTGCCTCGGATCCCGGGATGCTCTCGCTGGCGCTCGCGTACTGCGTGCGTGAGCCGGGCAGCGACGTGCGCCCCGGCGTCGGGACGCCGCGGTCGCTGCTCGTTCGGCTCGCGCAGCGCTTCGGGCGGGACGTCGAGGGCGTCGCGCTCGTCGCCGCGCTGTCGCGCGCCGTCGGGCTCTGGGACGCTTCAGCCGCGTCGCCGGCGACGCCGCCCGGCTCGCTCCAGGTGCAGGAGCTGACGCCGCTCCTGTTCACGACGTGGCGCCGCGGCGGCGCGTGGGATGAAGCGCGCGCCGAGCGGGAGGTGCTCCGGGTCGCGTCGGACAACCGCGACGCGAGCCCCATCGGCGCGCTCCGCGAGATGGTGCTCGATGCGCTGCACGATCTCGGCGAGGGCCGCTGGGTCCCCTGGCAGTCGCTGCAGGGCTACCTGGCGGCGGACGAGCGCATCGCCGGGGTCGAGCGGCTGGTCCGTCGCTGGGCCGAGCGCGCCTCGGTCGAGGCGCCGGAGGTCCCCGAGATCACGCGGCGGATCGCGCTGGAGTCGCTGCCGGCGCTCGGGATCATCGATCTCGGCGGGGCCGAGGACGTCGCCAGCGCGGAGCTGGCGCTCCGGCTGACGCCGCGCGGGCGGGCGCTCCTCGCGGGCTCCGCGCCGAGCTCGGACAACAGCAAGAGCAAGTTCGTCGAGGCGCACGCGCTTCGCGTCGGCCCGAGCGCCAAGGTCGCTGCGGTGCTCGGGCTCTCGACGTTCGCCGAGATCGGCCGCGTCGGCGATCAGGTCGATCTCCTGCTCACGCCGCCGTCGATCGCGCGCGCGCTGTCGGTGGGCCTCGACAGCGACGCCCTGCGCTCTCGCATCGAGGCGGTCGCGCCGCTGCCGGACACCATCTCGCGCATGCTCATCCAGGCGAGCGTCGTCATCGGCAAGGCGAGCTTCGTCGGCGCCTCCGGCTTCCTCTGGATCGAGGATCCCGAGATCCGCGAGCTTCTCCGCACGCGGAGGCCGGCGGCCGAGATGTTCGTCGATCCGTCGCCCCCCTCGGGCTTGCTGATCGAGGCAGGGGTCGATCTGGAGCGGCTCATCCGGCGCTGTCGTGCGCTCGGCGTCGAGATCGAGGCCGATCTCGGCAACCTCAAGGCGACGCGGCAAACCCCGGCGCACGGTACCGAGGGACCGCACCGGACCTCCTCGACGGCGAACATGCGCCGATCCCGGACTCCGCCGGCGCGCACCCGCTGAGCTCGCTGTCAACCGGCATTGCGAGGCCACGAGCGCGGGCCGACCGCTGAGCCGAACCTGAAGGAACGGCCTGGCGGTCCTCGGCGCTCACCAACGGACCGCGGGGGCGCTTCGTCCGCGGTGCGGCGGTGCGTGAGGCGCGCAGGCTGGCCCTGGGTTGCGCTTGCTTCCTCCTGTTCCGCGCCCGCGTCCCACCTGGGAGGCGGTTTTTCGCAGCTCTTTGCATTCCTGCGGCGTGAGGGGAATCGCTTCGGAGAAGCGCGACGTGTATACCTTAGCTCGATGGCGCCCTCCTCTGGTGAGCCGGACTCGACCGAAGGAGAAGTCTCGGTCGGCCCGGAGACGGCTGCGTTTCCGCTCGGCCCGGGGGAACCGAAGGCTGACAACGTCTACACGATTGCGCCTGGCACCGTCATTGCGCGCAAGTACCGCGTCGAGCGCACGATCGGCCGTGGAGGCATGGGACTCGTGGTCGAGGCGCTGCACCTCGATCTCGATACGCGTGTCGCGATCAAGTTCCTGCTCCCGGAGTTCATGTCGTACACCGAGGCGTCGGAGCGGTTCATGCGCGAGGCGCGCACGGTCGCCAAGCTGCAGACGCACCACGTCGTCCGCGTGCTCGACGTGGCCGCCCTCGATAGCGGCGAGCCCTACATGGTGATGGAGCTGCTCGACGGCGTGGACCTCGCGGGCCACGCCGCCGAGTCGGGCACGCTCGCGATCGGCGAGTGCATCGATCACATCGTCCAGGCGTGCGAGGCGCTCGCGGAGGCGCACGCGCTCGGGATCGTCCACCGCGATCTGAAGCCGGCGAACCTGTTCCTGACGAAGCGCCCGGACGGCGCGCCGCACATCAAGGTGCTCGACTTCGGCGTCTCGAAGATCCTCACCGGCGACACGGGCAACGTCTCGCTCACGCAGACGACCACGATCCTCGGGTCCGCGCTGTACATGTCCCCCGAGCAGATGCGCTCCTCGAAGAGCGTCGATCCTCGCACTGACATCTACGCGCTCGGCGTGTGCCTCTTCGAGACCATCGGCGGCAGGCCGCCGTACGTGGCCGACAGCTTCCCCGAGCTGTGCGCGAAGATCTACACGTCGCCGCCCGAGGCGCTCCAGGATCTCCGCCCCGAGGTGCCGGAGGGCCTCGTCGAGGTGATCGAGAAGTCGATCGCACGCGAGCCGGAGGATCGCTTCCAGTCGATCGCGGAGTTCGTTCAGGCGCTCGCGCCGTACGCCGCTCCGGGCACGCGCACCACCATCGGCGGGATCCTTCGTCAGCACGCCGTGGAACTCGACCTGCCTCCACCGGCCTCGCGGGCGGCCATGACGCGGACGTCGCGCGCCTCGCGCACGAGCAGCGGCGGGCCGTCGGTGAGCGACAGGGGCGCGCGCACGGGCAACTCCACGCCTCCGGTGGAGGAAGAGGCCCCGCGCCGCGGGCGCACGCTGCTCTACGTGGGGGTCGGGGCTGTCGCTGTCCTCGTGGGCGCGTGGGGCGCGCTCCAGTTCCAGCGCAGCCGCTTCGCTGTGGGAGGGAGCGAGGCAACCGCTCCGGCGGACGCGCCTTCGTCAGCCGACACCGCGGCTCCCGGCGCGCCGACGGCGACGGTGCCTCAGGCGCCGGACACGGCCGCCGCGAGCCCGACGGTCGCTGCCCCTGCGGTCACCGCAGCGACCGCTGACGCGGGCGCGAGCGCGGCGGGCGCAGGCGAGGCGGACGCAGGCCCATCGGATGCGGGCGTCAGCTCGACAGAGACAGCGGCGGATGCGGGGAGCGGGCCGTCCGCAGCGAGTACGACGGCGCCGAGCGCCAGCGCTGGCAAGCCGCCGCGCGCCGGCGCTGGCGGGCGAGGGCGCACCCGTCCAGCAGAAGCTGGGGGAGCTGCCGTGGACGAGCCGGTGCCGCCGCGCGCCGTCACGCCGACCGTGAACGACGATCTCTCGCTGGAGACATGCACCGCCACGATGCCGGACGGCTCCAAGAAGGTCGTCCCCTGCAAGTGACGCGCGCCAGGGCCGCCCGTGCGCGGCGGGGGCTCTCCGGTCACGCCGGGATCGCGGCCGGATCGCCCAGGATCGCGCCGGTGAAGCTGGGGCGCAGGTAGAAGCCGCGCGGCAGCGCGGCGATCATCTCCCCGTCGCGTCCGAACGCGAGCGTCCGCGAGCGCCCGCTCGCGGCTTTCGGCCGCACCTGGAGCCAGCGCCCCGCGTGCGCGGTGAGCGCCTCGACGGCGCCGATGCCGATGAGCCCCATCAGGTCTTCGAAATCGGCGCGCAGGACGCGCTCCTGCGCGTCCGTCGGCCGCCAGAGCCGCGGAGCGCCTAGCCGTCGCTCCTCGCTCGGCCGGCCCGGGGCGGCGATGATCGGGACCCAGAGCACACTGGCGAGCTTCGCGCGAGCGCGCGACGTCTCCCACTCCGCACGATCGGCGTCCGACAGCGAGATCGAGCAGACGAACGTCGACTCCTGCGGTGCCCCCGCGACGTCGACGGGGATCGTCTTGAGCTCGATTCCGAGGTGGGGAAAATCGGGCCTCGATGTCGAGCCGGCCGTCGCGCCGAGCGCGCGCTCGACGAGCGCGCCGGCGGCGCCCTTCGTGCGCACACCGCCTCGGGGCACGGCGCAACCGAGCGCGCGTGCGAGATCGGCGAGCGTCAGGCCGGCGAGCGCGGCCGCCCGGCGCCGGAGCTCGGCTTCATCGCGAGGTGGTTTCAGCGCAGGGCTCAATGACGCCGCCCTTAGAGCATCGCGGGGCGCGACTCCAGCGCTCCGCCGCGATCGAAAAAGGTTGGCCGCCGGGGTGCGCCGGTACGTCGATGGGGATCGAGCAGCGCTGACCCGGGGGCCATGGCGGCCTGATAACGCGGCCCCCCCGAACGCGCCGCCGAGAGACAACCTACTGCTTAAATCCTTCTTTGAGCCGACAGGATTCAGAGGAAAAGCGCATCAGGAATTTCCTGTATGGACTTTCCGGGGTCCACCAGTGTTGGGCCTGGCAGCCCGCCCGTCATCGAGCGGCCATCTCAGATCAGCGAGCTGGCCGGTGATCCGCAGCAGCATTTCCCTCAGGGAGGAGGCGTTCGCGCGATCCGTCGGGTTGTGTCGTAAACAGGCATACATGAACGCCGCGATATCTGCGGTCCTCGGATCGTCGGCGATGCGCTTGATCGGCGCAGGGAGCCCGTCGTGCGTGATGTGCGCTGTGATGAGCGCGACCTCGGTGGGCGCGTCGAACAGCGTCTTGCCGGTGAGGATCTCGTAGGCGAGGCAGCCGAAGCTGTAGACGTCGGCTGTGAGCGGGGTCGGCGTGACCCCGGCGGGGACGACGCCCCAGATCTCCGGGGCGCCGTAGCAGCCGGTGGCGCAGCCGGGGCGGATGTGGCGGCCGGCGAGGCCGAAATCGACGAGCACGGGCTCGCGTCCGCCGCGCAGGATCACGTTCGTCGGCTTGATGTCGAGGTGCCCGACGCCGACGGCGTGCATGGCTTCCAGCCCGGCGAGGATGCCGTCGAGCAGCGCCACCGCGCTCCGCGAGGTGAGGCCTCGAGCGTCGAGCAGCTTGTCACAGCGGATGCCCTCGATGAGCTCCATCACGAGGATCGGCTTGGGGCGGGCGCCCGCGTCGAACGTGACGAAGCGGGCGAGGTTCGGGTGATCGGGCAGGGAGAGCAGCGCGCCCGCCTCCTCCCGGAACAGGCGGAGGAAGTCGGCTTCCGAGACGCTCCTGGCCGCCGTGTGATCGTACTCCGGCACCTTGAGGGCGAAGCGCTCCGCCGATGGATCGTGTCGCTCCTCGGTGCGGGTGACGACGAACACCGTCCCCAGCGAGCCGCCGCCGAGCTGGCGGTGCACGTAGAAGCCGCCGAGCGTGCGCCGGCTCGGCAGCCACGCGGGCAGCGGCTGCTCGGGCAGGGCGACCCCGCTCGGCGCGCTCTGCCGCCGGACCGGGAGCAGCAGGACGCGCGGCACGACGAGGGCGACCACGTCGGCGAGCGCGCCCGGGATGCTCGCGCGCGCGGCCGAGACGAGCGCCTCGATCGGCGCGGCGACGCTCGGCTCCGCGTCGCCTTCCTCCTGCAGCGCGACCTCGATGGCGAGGCGCAGCGGCTCGGTCGCGCCGGAGGGCGCGGAGGCCGGGTGCTCCCCGCAGCGCCGGCGCGCGCCCGCGGTCAGCTGCGCGAGGCGCGTCAAGGCCTCTTCCAGGGCGGCGAGCGGCGAGGCGTCCACGTCGCCGTCGCCCGCGCCGGTCAGCGCGCTGAGCGCGCGGGCCGCGTTCATCGCTCCGAGCGCGCGCGAGAGGCGGGCGAGCGCGCCCCGCACGATCTCCGTGCGCTGCGACGCGCCCGCAGGGAGCGCCGTGACGAGCGCCTCGAGGGCGGCGATGCGCTCGAGCGCCACGCGCGCGCGCTCGGCCTCGGCGAGCTCCGCGTCGAGGCCGCCTTGTCGGGCCGAGCGGCGCGACGCCGCGGCGTCGCCCTCCGGCGCGCGCGCGCCGCCCTCACGCCCGCCGCGCGCAAACCGCGCGTAGGCGCGCAGCAGCTGGGCGACGTCCGGGTGCATGCTCGCCTGGCCGAGCACGTCGAGGTCGTCGGGGTCGCCGCCGCGCATCGCCGCGTGCAAGAAGATGTCGGCCGCGTCGGCGGCGCCTTCGCGCACGAGCGCGTCGAGGCCACGGGCGACCGAGGCGGCGATGGCGCGGCGGAGCGACGAGCCGCGTTCGGCGCGCAGCCGGTCGAGCAGCACGCTGATGGCGCCCGTCCAGCGGGCGAGCACCCGCGCCTTGAGCTCGGGCTCGCTGCCGAAATCAGTGCTCTCGCCGTCGATCAGGTGGATGAGCGCGCGCAGGTTGCGCTGGTGGACGGTGACGTGCAGGGGCGGCGAGGTGCTCGAGCGGGCGGCGGGCCCCTCGGCGCGGAGCAGCCAGCGAGCGAGCCGCTCGTCGAGATCGTCCAGGGACGCGACCCCGGTGGCATCCTCGCTCGGCCGCCGGTTCAGGAGCAGGAGGCTCTTCAGCAGGCCGGAGCCGAGCAGCTCGGCGTCGAGCTCGCGCACGAGCCCCACCGCGGCCCTGCGCGCCGCGGTGCTCTGCGCGTCGTCGAGCTCGCAGAGCTCGATCTCCTCGAGCGCGCCCACCACCTCGGTCGCGAGGGCGTAGGCCTCCAGCGCGCGGCCGTGCGCGTCGCGCGGGCCGGTCTCGACGAACGCCGCGACGGCGCTGTCGAGCGCGCCGCGCAGCAGCGCCACCCCGGCGCTGTCCATCGAGAGGTCGCGGTGGATGACGCGCGCCAGCGCCGCGAGCCCGTCGTCGCGGACGTGCGCGCTGGGCGGCGCCTCGAGCGCGTCCTCGAGCGCGTGGGCGCAGCGCGCCGCGGCGCGTGCGCCGAACGGCTCGCCGCGGCTCATCACGCCGCGCAGCTCGCGCCGGAGCTCGACGATCGCCTCGGCGGTCGCCATCGGGGACGTGCGCGCGATCTCGTCGAGCAGCGCATCAGCGGCCTCGGGCTCCGCGTCGGCCGCGACGGGGAGCCCCCAGGCCATCGCCGTGGCGATGCCCGGATCGGCGGCGAGCAGCGGGCTCCGGAGGAGCTCGATCGCGCGTCCGAGCGCGCCTTCCGGATCCACCGCGATGCTCGCGGCCAGCGACGCCGCGCCGCGCCGCCACTCGGTGGGGGAGAGATCCTGGGCGAGCAGCGCGCGCACCTCCTCGGCGAAGTCGGGCAGCACCCCGGCGAGCAGCCCTCGCGCCGCCGCGACGTGGCGCCACACGAGCGGCTCGCGATCGGCGAGGAGCGTCTGCCAGGCGAGCGCGATCCCGTCGGCGCTGCGGTCGAGGTCGCGCCGACGCCCGTCGCCGACGTTGCGGAACAGCCGGAGCGGGAGGTCGTCGCCCTGCATGGCCCGGCGGGTCGCCTCGCGGGCGGCGCGCTCGATCAGGCGCGCGGCGAGGCGCCGCTCCGGGAGCGAGCCGGTCGATGGCGCGGCGATCCAGTCGCGCGACAGCTCGCGCCGCGAGGCGAGCAGCAGCGCGAGCGGTTCGACCGGGATGTCGGTGCCGGCGGGGAGCCAGAGCGATAGCATCACGCGGGCGCGGATCCCTGCCCCGGACAGGCCGCGGGCCGAGCCGGCCGCCATGCGCGTCGCGAGGGCGACGAACGTCGCTGCGTTGCCGGCATAGAGCTGTCCAAGGACACGCCTGCCCAGCTCGCGCCGCTCGGGTCCGAGCGGGAGCGCCCCGGCGATCTCGTAGAGCGCCACGCTCGCCGCGGCCGGCGCGAGCCAGCTCAGATCGTCGAGCAGCCCGTCGGCCATGGCGGTCTGGACGCTCCGGAGCAGGCCATCCGGGCTGAGGGAGTCGAGCGGGGTCGATCCATCGAGCGCATCGACCAGGGCCAGCGAGGCGATCGTCTGCCGGAAGAGCGCACGCCGGACGTTCGGGTCGTCGTGGGACGTGAGGTCGACGAGCCCTTCGAGGTATTCCGCGCGCGGTCGCATCGGCAGGTTGCGCAGTCTAGCGCGCCAACGCGCCGGCCCCCCTCCCACGCCGCAGCAATCCTCGCCCGTCATGGAACCTCCCACCTCGATCCGGAGCGCGTGCCGCTCCACATGGCTCCGAGAGAGCTACCTCCCCCTACGATGATCGGACCGACCAGAGGCGCGCCCCCACCGCGCGTTCTGCCGCCTCGCCCCGGCGAGCACGTCGTGGCGGGGCGAGGAGCCAGCCCTGTTGATGCTCGATCTTGTGCAGCAGCGGATCCTCTCGCGTCCGGCCGCCTGGGCCGTCAGCGCGCGCGTGGGGCAAATGGCAGAGCGCTCCGGGCCGCTCCACGCGCATTGAGGACGCAATCCACGCATCCTGCGCAAGGCACCGCACTGCACGGACCGACTGGGTGGAAGTGGGCATCGAAGTGGGTTAAGCGGCAGCGCGTACGGGGCCTCGTTGCCCTGCGTGTCCGCCGCGCGATGCCGCGACCGAAGAGCTGGAATGCGAGGAGACGTGGAACAGGGCTTCTCTCTCGACCTCGACGCGTTTCGCGCGGCGTACTCGCGTTTCCTCGCGCCGGCGGGGGACGCGGCGCCGCGCATCCTGCTCACGGGACACTCGCACCAGGCCTGGCCTGATGTGGCGCGCGACGCGCTCGCCGCGTGTTTCGACGACGCCGCGCGGCTCGTCGACGGCAAGTGGGACGCCGCGGTGTTGCCGAGGCTCTCGGCGGTCGGCGCGGCGATCCTGGAGCGGATGGGCTTCGAGCGCGGCGACGCCATCGCCTTCGGCCAGAACACCCACGAGCTCGTCTACCGGCTGATCACGTCGCTCCCTCGGCGCGAGCGGCTCCGGATCGTCACCACGCAGGGCGAGTTCCACTCGCTCAGGCGCCAGCTCGCCCGCCTCGCGGAGGATGGCGTCGAGATCGACTGGGTGAGCGTCGAGCCGCGCCACGCGCTCGCCGACCGGCTGCTCGCCGCGCTCCGGCCGGGCACCTCGATGCTCGCGATCTCGGCCGTGCTCTTCGAGAGCGCGACGGTGGTGCCGCGGCTCGACGAGATCGTCGCGCGCGCGGCCGAGATCGGCGCCGTCCCGCTCGTGGACGCTTATCACGCGTTCAACGTCGTCCCGCTCGCGTGGGGCAGCGCGGCGCCTCATGTCTTCGCGGTCGCGGGCGGCTACAAGTACGCGGCGATGGGCGAGGGGATCTGCTGGATGCGCGTCCCGCGCGGCTGCGAGCTGCGCCCGGTCTTCACCGGCTGGTTTGCCGACTTCGGCTCGCTCGCGGGCAGCAGCGGCGGCGTCGCGTACGCGCCCGGGGGCGCGCGATTCGCGGGCTCCACGTTCGACCCTTCCGCGCTCTACCGCGCCGCCGCGGTGATCGAGCACTGGGATCGCTTCGGCCTCACCGTCCCGCGGCTGCGCGCGATATCGCTCCGGCAGACCGGGCGCATCCTCGGTCTCCTCGACGCCGCGGGCCGCGGCGGCGACGTCGTCTCGCCCCGCGAGCCCGAGCGCCGGGGCGGCTTCGTCGCCGTCCGCTCAGCGCGAGCGGGCGACGTCGTGGAGCGCCTCCGCGCGCGGCGCGTGCTCGTCGACGCCCGGCGTGACGTGCTCCGCATCGGCCCCGCGCCGTACCTCACCGACGCCGAGATCGACCAGGGCGTCGCGGCCCTCGTCGAGGAGCTCGGTCGCTAGCGCCCTGGCGACGTCCTCGTCGGGACGCTCAGGGCTCGCTGTGGACGCGCGGCGCGTCGGGGTACAGCGACCGGAGCCCGCGCCAGGCGACGTCGGCCGCGCTCTCCGCGGGCTCGGCGAGATCCCACTCCAGGTAGAGCTTGTCGCCGTCGTAGCAACCGAAGCTCGTCGACAGGCAGAGCAGCGGCTCGCGCTCAGTGGCATACCCCTCGCGCGCGACGTCGTGCCCGTAGATCGCCACGCGAGCGTCCGGGTCGATCGCGCGGACGAAGGCATAGGCGCGGTCGCTCGATGTGCTCCGCGCCCAGAGCAGCGCGCCGAGCGTCCCGTGCAGGCTCATCTCCGAGAGCGGTACATCGAGGAACCCGTCCAGCGGGAGCCGATCGAGATCCTGGCGGCTCTGAATGCGGGCGTGCGGCGCCGCGTGGAGCATGACCAGCCGGGCCGCGCGCGCGGCCGCCACGAACGGCCAACCGCGGAACCAGCTTCGCATCGCCAGCGTGTCCTCCGGGCCGAGGAGATCTTCGAGCCGCAGCGCCTCGTCCGGGAAGAATTTCGCCACCACCGGACCCCCCACGTGCGCGTGCTCGTGGTTTCCGAGCAGGTAGTGAACCCTGCCGGGGTGGCGTTCCGCGAGACTCCTCGCCTTTTTCAACAAGGTCACGGAATCGCCTCGGTAGAACGAGCCCAGGTAGTCGGGCCATTCACCCTCGTCGAGCTCGGGCCCGTGGACCAGGTCGCCCGTGATCACGAGGACCGCGCCGTCACGGCCGGTCGCCGCCTGCTCGAAGATCTCGGCGATTCGCTCGAAATCCGCGACATTGCCCTGTAAGTCGGTGGCGACGATCAGTCTGCCCCGATCAGGGAGGTCGACGACACGCTGCACGTCTCCAGCATAGCCGAACGTCCCTGCGTTCGCCTCGCGTGAACTGAGCGCATCCGACGCGTGAACGCCGGCCGGCTGCCACGCCACGCGCTCTGCCAGATCGTCCAGATTTGACGAAATACTACAATAGTACTGTCACTTGGCGGAGGTTCTCGCTCAGGCTAGGCTCGCAGTCGTATGCAAAACCGGAAACTTTCAGCGTGGGTGGACGAGGTCGCCCATCAGACGCGGCCTGATCGGGTCGTCTTCTGTGACGGCTCCGAGGCGGAGAACCGAACGCTGATCCAGGGGATGCTGAGCGACGGTACGCTCCTCGCGCTTGACGGGGAGAGATACCCCAACTGCTATCTTCACCGGAGCGACCCGACCGACGTCGCCCGGACTGAGCACCTCACATTCATCTGCACTCGCGATAAGGAAGACGCGGGCCCGACGAACAACTGGATGTCGCCGGACGAGGCCTCGCAGCGGGTCGGACGGCTGTTTGACGGGGCGATGAAGGGGCGGACGATGTTCGTCGTCCCGTACCTGATGGGCCCAGTGGGATCGCCCTCGGCGAAGGTCGGAATCGAAATCACCGACAGCCCCTATGTCGTGGCGAACATGCGGATCATGACCCGTATGGGCCGGGTCGCGCTCGATGCGCTGGGCAGCTCCGATGATTTCTGCAGGGGGCTGCACTCGCTCGGGGACCTGAGCCCCGAGCGCCGCTTCGTCTGCCATTTTCCGGCGGACCGGCTCATCTGGAGCGTCGGCTCCGGGTATGGGGGCAATGCGCTGCTCGGGAAGAAGTGTTTCGCGCTGCGCATCGCGAGCACGATGGCGCGCGACGAAGGGTGGTTCGCGGAGCACATGCTCATCCTCGGCCTGGAGGACCCGGGAGGGCGGGTGACGTACATCTGCGCGGCGTTCCCGAGCGCCTGCGGGAAGACGAACCTCGCGATGCTGGTGCCGCCGGCGTCCCAGAAGGGGTGGAAGGTGTGGACCGTCGGAGACGACATCGCCTGGCTGCGGATCGGCCGGGATGGCCGGCTCTGGGCGATCAACCCCGAGGCTGGCTTCTTCGGCGTGGCGCCGGGGACGAGCTCGAAGACGAACCCGAACGCCCTGGCGACGCTGGCCACGAACTCGATCTTCACCAACGTGGCGCTCACGCCGGAGGGGACGCCGTGGTGGGAAGGCTTCGACGGTCCGGTGCCGCCGGTGCTCACCGACTGGAGGGGGCGCCGGTGGACGCCCGACAGCAAGGAGCCCGCGGCGCATCCCAACAGCCGGTTCACCGCGCCGGCCCGCCAGTGCCCGTCCATCTCGACGGAGTTCGACGCCGCAGCGGGCGTGCCCATCTCGGCCATCGTCTTCGGCGGCCGGCGCGCGCGGCTCGCGCCGCTCGTCTGCGAGGCGCGCGGCTGGGCCCACGGCGTCTATCTGGGCGCGACGATGGCCTCGGAGACGACCGCGGCGGCCACCGGGAAGGTCGGGGTCGTCCGCCGTGACCCGATGGCGATGCGCCCCTTCTGCGGATACAACATGGGCGATTACTTCCGGCACTGGATCGAGCTCGGCGAGAACCGCGCGGCGTTCCCGAAGATCTTTCACGTGAACTGGTTCCGGCAGAGCGAGGCGGGCGCGCTCCTCTGGCCAGGCTTCGGCGAGAACCTCCGCGTCCTCCGCTGGATCGTCGCGCGCGTGCGCGGGGAGGCGAAGGGACACGACACGGCGGTCGGGATCATGCCCACGGACGGCGAGCTCGACACGAGCGGCCTCGGCGTGAACGACGAGGCGATGCGCGAGCTCTTCGCCATCGATCGCGACGCATGGCTGGAGGAGGCGCGCGATCGCGAGGCGTTCCTCGAGTCGTTCGGCTCGCGCATGCCCGAGGCGCTGCTCCGCCAAAACCGGGATCTCATGGCCCGGATGCGGGCGTGAGCTAGCGCCGTCGAGGGCGGTTCCCACCCGATTCACGCCACGCACCGCCGCGAGGCCCGAACGGCCCCGCGCCGAAGGCCCGCGGCCGCGACGCGCGAGCCCTGCACAGGAGAACCCCGGCGCTCGACGCCAGGCCGCGCGCTCGCGCGCGGCCCAGAAAAGACCCGCGCGCTCGCGCGCGGCCCAGAAAAGACCCGCGCGCTCGCGCGCGGCCCAGAAAAGACCCGCGCGCTCGCGCGCGGCCCAGGAAGTGACCTGTGCGCCCGCGCGCTGGCCCAGCAAGCGACCCGCTTCCGCGCTGCGTGGCGATGGCGATAACGGGCGGGAATGTCTTGACGCCGGTACAAGTTGGCCCACACAGTTCTTTCAAAGAATTTTGAAACTTTCATGAGCCATGCAAGCGACATCCATCGCCAGGCGGAGCTGCTCGCGGCGGACGCGATCGGCGACGTCATCGAGCACTGGGGCTTCCGCCGGGTGCTCGGGCGGATCTGGACCGTCCTGTTCATCGAGGGCGGAGCCCTCTCCGCCGCCGAGATCGGCGAACGGCTGCAGGTTTCCTCCGGCGCAATGAGTATGTCGCTGACAGAATTGCAAAGGTGGGGTGTAGTACGAAGAGTATGGAAACCGGGCGAGCGGAAGGAGTTCTTCGAGGCCGAGACGGACTTCTGGAAGATGATTTCCAAAGTGTTCGCCGAACGCGAGCGGCTGATCGCCGACTCCGTGAGGGAGCGCCTCGAGCGGGCTTCGGCGCTGCTGGAGGGCTTGCCTCCTACCGACGCCGCCCGGTTCAGCCTCGATCGGGTGGAGCGGCTCCTCTCGTTCGTGATCGTCGCGCAGGCGGCGCTCGACGGGTTCATCAAGAGCAGGACCGTGGACTTCTCGCGGTTCGGGGATCTGGTCCGGTTCCCCATCCGCGCCGTGCGTTCCCGGCGAGGCGCCTAGCGGGACCGTGATTTCGGAGAGCTCGACCGTCACGTGGGCCCCGCGCGGTGCGGGGCGCAGCGTGCGCTCGTGCTTCCAGGTGGAGATGGGATGACTGCGACTACAACGTTTACTGGGACGGTCCAGCGGAGCGATGTCGTCTCGAGCCTCGGAGGCATGTGCGCTGGGCGAGGGCTCGACGCGCTCGCCGCGCGCCTCGCGGAGCTGAGGCGCCTGCTCGACGGGGACCTCGGCGACATCGAGGGCGAGATCGCGAAGGTCGGGCTGGACGGTGAGACGCCGGCGCACCAGAGCGCACGGCATTTGCTCGGCCTGAACGGCAAGCGGCTGCGGCCCATCTGCGTCGCGCTGGCCTCCCACATCGGGAGCGGCTTCAACGACGCCGCGCGGACGTTCGCGGTCGCGGTCGAGCTCGTCCACAACGCGACCCTGCTGCACGACGACGTCGTCGACCTCGGCGACCGCCGGCGTGGCGCGGACGCGGCGCGGGTCATCTACGGCAACGCCGCCTCGATCTTCGGCGGCGACTACCTCCTGCTCGACGCGCTCTCCAAGATCCAGGCGGTCGGCATGACCGACGTGCTCGAGCGGGTGCTCCTCGTGATCAAGGAGATGGTCGTGGCCGAGGCGCTCCAGCTCGCGTCGCGGGGCCGCGTGCGCACGAGCACGAGCGAGTACTTCCAGATCGTCGACGGCAAGACGGCGTCGCTGTTCCGCTGGGCGATGTTCGCCGGGGCGCGCGCGGGCGGCGTGAGCGAGCCGCTCTGCAAGGCGCTCGAGAGCTTCGGGACGAGCCTCGGGGTCGCGTTCCAGCTCGTCGACGATGTCCTCGACTTCGCGGGCGACCCGGAGGCGACCGGCAAGGCGCTGCTCACGGACCTGCGCGAAGGCAAGATGACGTACCCGCTGCTCCTCGCGATGGAGCGCGACCGCGAGCTCACGCCCGCCCTTGAGGCGCACTGCGCGTCGGAGGACACGGCCGTCGAGCCGGAGCTCGGCCGGCGCATCGCGCAGATCATGGTCGAGAAGCGCATCGTGGACGACTGTCTGGAGCTCGCGTCCAGCCTCTGCGGGGACGCGGTGCGGAGCATCGAGCCGCTCCCGGAGAGCCCGGCGAAGGCGGCGCTGGAGGGGGTCGCGATGTCGACGCCCCGGCGGAAGCGGTGAGCGGCGATGACGAACCCCTTGATGCAGTGCGCTGAGCGCGCGCCCCTCTCGCGAGCGCGCGCGGCGCGCGGAGACACCCGATGAGCCAACACGTGTCCAGCCGGATCAGCGGCTTCTACAAGCGGTGCCTCGAGGAGCGGCTCCGCGCGATCCAGGCGCTCGGTCTGCTCGACGAGGAGGCGCTCGCGCACCTCGCGAGCGGGGGAGGGCTGCCGACGGCGGTGGCCGATCGGATGTGCGAGAACGTCATCGCGACGCACGCGCTCCCGCTCGGCCTGGCGCTGAACTTCCGCGTGAACCAGCGCGACGTGCTGGTGCCGATGGCAGTGGAGGAGCCGAGCGTCATCGCCGCCGCGTCGAACGCGGCGCGCATGGTCCGGCGGTCGGGCGGCTTCTCCGGCGAGGCGGACCCGCCGATCATGACCGCCCAGGTCCAGCTCGACGACGTGCCGGACGCGGAGGCGGCCGCGGGCCGGCTGGAGGCGGCCCGCGCGAGCCTGCTCGCCGCCGGGGACGCGGCCATCCCCAGGATGGTGGCGCGCGGCGGCGGTTGCCGCGATCTCGAGGTGCGCGTCCTCTCGGCGGAGCTCGGCGTGCTCGTTGTGCACCTCTATGTCGAGGTCGGCGACGCCATGGGCGCGAACCTTGTCGACACCGTCGCAGAGGCGGTGGCGCCGCTCGTGCAGCGCATCGCCGGCGGGACGCTGGGCCTGCGGATCCTCTCCAACCTGACCGTCCGCCGCCTCGTCCGGGTGACAGCCACCGTGACGGACGACGCGCTCGGGGGCGCGGATGTGGCGAGCGGCATCGCGCGGGCGAGCCGCTTCGCGGAGCTCGATCCGTACCGGGCGACGACCCACAACAAGGGCTTCATGAACGGGCTCGACGCGGCCGCGGTCGCGCTCGGGCAGGACTTCCGTGCCATCGAGGCGGGCGCGCACGCGTACGCGTCGATCGGCGGCCGGTACCGGCCGCTCAGCACGTGGGAGCGCATCCCCGGCGGGCTCGTGGGGCGCGCGGAGCTGCCGCTCGCCGTCGGCACGGTGGGCGGCGCGACCGAGGTGCACGCGGGCGTGCGCGCCGCGCTGCAGCTCGTGGGCGCGAAGAGCGCGCGCGAGCTCGCGGTGGTGCTGGCGTCCGTCGGGCTGGCGTCCAACCTGGCGGCGCTGCGCGCGCTCGCGAGCGAGGGCATCCAGCGAGGCCATATGCGGCTCCACGAGCGGAAGCGCGCGCTCGGCGTCACGTCCACAGCGGGCGGGGAGGCCGCCGGGCCGGCGTCCGGCGAGGGCAAGCGGTTCGCCGCAGAGCGAGCCGAGGCGCCGCGCGCGGTGCACCAGGCGGGAGGCGGGACATGAGCGAGGCGAGCCAGGATCAGGCGCCGCGCGGCGGGCGCCGCTTCGGCACGGGCGAGATGTTCGACGGCATCGCGGAGCGGTACGACCTCCTGAACCGGGTCATCTCGCTGGGGCTCGATCAGGGCTGGCGGCGGCGCGCGGTGCGCTCGCTCGAGCTCTCGCCCGGCGCGACGGTGCTCGACCTTGCGACCGGCACCGGCGATCTTGCGATCGCGATCGCGCGGGCGCACGACGTGAGGGTCATCGGGGTCGATCCGTCGCAGGGGATGCTCGGCGTCGGCCGCCGGAAGGTGGAGGCCGCGGGGCTCTCTGGGCGGATCGAGCTCGAGGTCGGCGACGCGCAGCAGCTTCGGCTCGGCGACGCGAGCGTCGCCGCCATCTCGATGGCGTTCGGGATCCGCAACGTCCCGGATCGCGCGCAGGCGCTCCGCGAGATGGCGCGCGTCACGCGGCCCGGGGGGCGCATCGCGATCCTGGAGCTCAGCGAGCCGCGCGGCGGGCTCATGGGCAAGCTCGCGCGCTTCCACATCCACACGGTCGTCCCGTACGTGGGCGGCGCGATCTCGGGCAAGGACGAGTACAGGTATCTGCAGGACTCGATCGCGAGGTTCCCACCGCCGGACGAGTTCGCGGAGCTGATGCGCGGCGCGGGGCTGCGCGTGCTCCGCGTGGAGCCGCTCACGATGGGCGTCGTGTGCCTCTTCGTCGCGACGCCCGAGGGGGCCTGAGGTGCGCGCGAGAGAGGGCCTCGGGGGGCGGTGATGGGCGGGTCGAACCTCCACTCTGCCTGGGCGCAGCTGTTCGTCCGCGCGCTCGCGCAGGCCGGGGTGCGCGACCTGGTCCTCTGCCCCGGCTCGCGCTCCACGCCGCTCGCGATCGCGGCGATGGAGAGCGAGGAGGTGCGCTGCCAGAGCGTCGTCGACGAGCGCGCCGCCGCGTTCTTCGCGCTCGGGCAGGCGCGCGTCACCGGCCGGCCCAGCGTCTTCGTCTGCACCTCGGGCACCGCCGGGGCGCACGCGCTCCCGGCGATCATCGAGGCGCACCAGAGCTTCACCCCGTTCATCGCGATCACGGCCGACCGCCCGTGGGAGCTCGCCGACGCCGCGGCCACGCAGACCATCGATCAGACCAAGCTCTTCGGCGACCACGTCCGGCACTTCGCCGAGCTCGGGCTGCCGGATCCGTCGCCCCTCGCGATGCGCGCGGTGGCGCGCATCGCCGCCCAGGCGGTCACGCGCGCGCTCTCGCCGACGCCAGGCCCGGTCCACATCAACGCGCGCTTCCGCAAGCCGCTCGAGCCGGTCGACACGACCGGGCCCGAGCCATGGCAGGCAGAGTGGGAGGCGCTGATGCGCCGCGCTGGCACGCGGGTCGTGTCGGCCCGCGCCGGGGTCGATGGACGCGCGATCGAGGAGCTCGCCGCGCGCTGCGCGCGCGCGGAGCGGGGGCTCATCGTGTGCGGCCCCGCCCACAGCCGAGAGGACGACACGCGCGCGCGCCGGGCGGTGCTCGCGCTCTCGCGCGCGACAGGCTTCCCGGTGCTCGCCGAGGGCACGAGCCAGATTTGCTTCGGCGGGCTCACCGAGGGCGTCGTGATGCCGGCGTCGTTCGATTCGTTCCTTCGCGCGCCCGAGTTCCGCGCGGCGAACGCGCCCGACCTCATCCTCGAGCTCGGCGCCCCGCCGACATCGGCAGGGTACGCGACCTACATCGCCGAGCACGCGAGCGCCCGCCGCGTCGTCGTCTCCCCGCACGGCTGGAACGATCCGACGAGCGCCGCGGCTGCCCTCGTCATGGGTGAGCCCGTGGAGGTGTGCGAGGCGCTCGCGGCGCGCCTCGCCGGGGCGGCGCTGAGCCTGGGGCGCGGGCGGCGGGACTGGGCCGCGACGTTCGCGCGCGCCGGCGAGATCGCGGCGACGCACGCCGCGCGCGCTTGCGCCGGGGACGAGCTGACGGAGGGCGCCATCGCCCGGATGGTGGCCAGCGCGTGCCCGGCGGGCTCGCTGCTCGCGATCGGCAACAGCATGCCGGTGCGCGACCTCGACACGTACTGCCCGCCGTCGGCGCGCGCGCTGCGCGTGCTGCACCAGCGCGGGGCGAGCGGGATCGACGGCCTCGTGTCGGCGGCGGCCGGCGCGCGCGTGGCCGCCGCCGCGCCGGTCACGTTGCTGCTCGGCGATCTCAGCCTGCTGCACGATCTGACCGGGCTGCTCCTCGCCGCGAAGGCAGCGGGCGACGGCCGAGCGCCGCTCGTCATCGTGGTGGTCCAGAACGACGGCGGCCGCATCTTCGAGCACCTCCCCATCGCAAGGCGCGGCGCCGAGCTGCTCGAGCGGTGCTTCACCATGCCGCAACACCTCGATTTCGCGCCCGCAGCGGCGATGTTCGGGCTCGCCTACGAGCGCGCCGGCACCGCCGGGGATCTCTCCCGCGCGCTCGCCGCCGCGTACCAGCGGCCGGGCGCGACGCTGATCGAGGCGGTGGTGCCGCCTCACGACGGCGCCGCCCGCGTGGCGCGGCTGTGGTCCGACGTCCGTCGCGACGTCGCGGCCCTGGTCAGCGCGCCGGCCGCGGAGGGGGCGGCGGCCGATCTGCAGTCTCCATGAGCGGCGCGCGCCGAGAACCCCGAGCTTGCCGAGAGGGATCCACGATCATGAGCCAGGTCAACGCGAACACGAGTCCCGCACCCGACGACGTCGCGCGCGGCGCGTCCGGCGAGGACGCCGCGCAGCGCGGGAGCGCTCGCGCCGCCGCGGGAGCGAGCGGGCCCCGCGAGCCGGGGAGGGGATCGTGAGCGCCGCGGCGGCCCCGCAGGCGGCGGGCGCAGCGGCCGCGGGTGGCGTGCGCCCCGGCTCGCTCCGGGCGTGGCTCCTCGCGTGCAGGCCGGCGACGCTCACCGCGGCGCTCGCGCCGGTGATGGTCGGGACGGCCGTCGCCTACGCGCTCGGCGGGATGCGGCTCGGCCCGGCGCTCTCGGCGCTCGCGGGCGCGATGCTCATTCAGATCGCGACGAACTTCGCGAACGACGTCTTCGATCACGAGAAGGGGGCCGACACGCACGAGCGGCTCGGCCCCACGCGCGCCGTGCAGGCGGGGCTGCTCACCCCGCGCCAGGTGCGCGCCGGGCTGCTCGTCACGATCGCGCTCACGCTGCCGTTCGGGGTGCACCTCGCGCTCGTGGGCGGGTGGCCGATCGTGGTGATCGGCGTCGTCTCGATCCTCGCTGGCGTCGCGTACACCGGCGGGCCGTACCCGCTCGGCTATCACGGCCTCGGCGACCTGTTCGTGTTCGTGTTCTTCGGCCTCGTCGCCGTCTGCGGTACGGCGTTCGTCCAGCTCGGTTCGGTCCCGCCGCTCGCGTGGGCGGCGGCCGTGCCGATCGGCGCCATCGCCACCGCCGTGCTCGTCGTCAACAACGTCCGCGATCGCGAGACGGACGTCGTCGCCGGCAAGCGCACGCTCGCCGTCCGGCTCGGGCGCCGCGCGGGCGTCATCGAATACGCGATGCTCTTCGCCGTCGCCTACGCGGTGCCCGTCGCGCTCGCCGTCGGCGAGGGCCGGCGGTGGACGCTCCTCGTGTTCGCGACGTTCCCTCGCGCGGTGCGCCTGCTCCGGGTGCTGGCGACGACCGACGGCCGGCCGCTCAACGACTGCCTCGCCGGGACGGCGAAGCTGCTGCTCGCGTACGCGCTGCTCTTCTCGCTCGGCCTCGCCGCCCACCTGTAGGGATCATGCGCGTCGTCGATGCCCGCCTCGCGTCCCGGGTCCTTGATGGCGCGCGCCGGGGCCTCGTGCTGACGCTCGCCGACGACGAGGGGCGCGTCGGCCTGGGTGAGGCCACGCCGCTCCCCGGCTTCTCGCTCGATACGGCCGACGAGGACCAGCGCGCGCTCGCCGAGCTGCCGGGGGCGCTCGGCACGATCGACCTGCCGGCCGAGGGCGCCACGCCGGCGGCGACGGCGTCTGCGATGCTGCGTGCGCTCGCGCCGCTGTCATCGCGGCTTCGCGATCTCCCGGCGGCGCGCTTCGCCCTGGAGACGGCGCTGCTCGATCTGCTGGGCCAGCGCCTCGGCCTCTCGTTGTCGGCGTGCCTCGGCGGACACGGGCGTTACACCGAGGTCCAGGTCAACGGGCTGCTCACGACCTCGGTGGCGCTGCCGGAGATGCTCGCGCGCGCTCGCGCGCTCGCCGCGCGCGGCGTCCGCGCGATCAAGGTGAAGCTCCGCTCGCGCGGAGAGGACGGCTTCGCGCGCGACCTCGAGGCGCTGCGCGCGCTCCGGCGGGAGCACCCGGGCGTCGAGCTCCGGCTCGACGCGAACGCGGCGTGGTCGCTCGACGAGGCGCCCCGTCGGCTCGCGCTCCTCGCGCCGCTCGGCCCGCGCTTCGTCGAACAGCCGGTCGCGCCCGAGCTCCTCCATCACCTCGGCGCGCGCGATGTCCCGTGGGCGGCCGACGAGTCGCTCGCGGTCGAGGGCATGCCGGAGCGCTTGCTCGATGCGGAAGGCTGCGCTGCGTTCATCCTGAAGCCCGCGATGCTCGGCCTGCTGCGCGCGCACGCGCTCGGCTGCAGGGCGCAGGCGCGCGGGATCGACGCCGTGGTGACGCACCTCTTCGACGGGCCCATCGCGCTCGCCGTCGCGTGTGAGCTCGCGCTCGCCTTGCCGCGCGCGCCGCTCGCGTGCGGCCTCGACGCGCACGCCGGCCTGGAGGCGTGGCCCGCTATCCGGATCCCGCAGCTCCGCGAGGGCGGTCTGGTCGCGGCCAGCGATCAGCCCGGCCTCGGCATCCGGTCATGGACGGACTGAGCCTCCTCGATGCTGCGCGCGATCCCGCGATCGCCGCCCGGACAGCGATCGTCCTCGGCGGCGCCGAGGACGACGCGCAGCGCGCGATCGACATCCCCGCGCTCCGCCTCGGCCCCGGCGGCGCCCTCCGCTTCGGCGAGCTGGCGCCCGCGGTCGCGGCCGTGTGCGCCCGGCTCGCCCGCGCGGGGGTAGGACAGGGAGCCCGCGTGGCGCTCGTCGCCCCGAACGCGCTGGGGACCGTGCTCGTCATCCACGCGCTGCTCGCGCTCGGCGCCGTGCTCGTCCCGATCCATCCCCGGCTCACGGCCGGCGAGGCGAGCCTCCTGATCGACGACGCGCGCCCCGACCTCGTGCTGCGCGAGCCTGCGCTCGCCGCCCTGCTCGACGACGCCGCGCAGGAGATCGGCGCGCTCCACGAGCGCGGGGCGCGCGCCGCCGAGGCCGCACGCGTCCCGCCTCCAGATCGTTCCGGCGATCTGGCGATCGTCTACACCTCGGGCACCACGGGGCGTCCCAAGGGCGCCGTGCTCTCGCGCCGCGCGTTCCTCGCCGCCGCCGAGGGGAGCGCGGCCAACCTCGGCGTGCGCGACGACGATCGCTGGCTGCTCTGCCTTCCGCTCTGCCACGTCGGTGGCCTCTCGATCGTGACCCGCTGCTTGCTCGCGCGGCGCGCCATCATCCTCGCGCCGCGCTTCGAGCCCGCCTCGGTGCTCGCCTCGATCGTCCGCGACCGCGCGACGTTGCTCTCCGTGGTGCCGACGATGCTGCTCGCGCTGCTGGAGGCCGATCGCGACAACGTCCTCGCCCGGCTCCGCGCGGTGCTCGTCGGCGGCGCGGGCGCTCCGGAGCGGGCGCTCGACGAGTGCGCGCGCCGCGGGGTCCCCGCGCTCACCACGTACGGCCTCACCGAGGCGTGCTCGCAGGTGACCGTGCAGCGCCCGCGCGATGCGCGCGCGAGAGAGCCGGGCTCCGGCTCGCCGATCGCCGGCGTCGAGCTTCGCATCGAGGGCGCCGGCAGCGACGGCGTGGGCCGCATCGAGATCCGCGGCCCGGTGCTGTTCCGCGGCTACTACCGCGGCCCCGACCGTACGCCGGAGCTCTCGGTCGACGGCGCCGGGTGGTTCGGCACCGGCGATCTCGGCGCGCTCGACGCCGCCGGTCGGCTGCACGTCGCGGCGCGCCGCAGCGACCTCATCGTGACCGGCGGCGAGAACGTCTACCCCGCCGAGGTGGAGCAGGTCCTCGCGTCCTGCACGGGCGTCGCGGGCGCGGTGGTATTCGGCGTTCCAGATGGGCGCTGGGGCCAGGTCGTCGCGGCGGCGATCGTCCCCGACCAGGCCGCGCCCGGCGCGACGGGCGGCGCCGCGCCCTCACCCGCATTGCTCGACGACCTCGCGGCCGTCGTCGCGGCGCGGCTCGCCCCGCACAAGCGCCCGCGACGCCTGTGCGCCGTCGCGGCGCTGCCGCTCACCGCGGCCGGCAAGCTCGATCGCGCCGGCGCCGCGGCGCAGCTCGCGGCTGCGCTCGCCCCGTTCCCACCGCGCTAGCGCCCGGCGGCCTTCGCTCGGCGCGGTTATGCGAGCGCGCTGCGCAGATCGTCCGGGAGCGGGCACGGCGTGAAGCGCGCGCCGTCGATGCACACGTGCACGGTCTGTCCGATGGCGGCGACCCGACCCGCCGTCGTCACGCGGTAGCCCACCGTGAACGATGTGTCGCCGAGCTTCGGCGCGAGCACCTCGACCTCGATGGTGTCGCCGAACCGGAGCGGCAGGAGGTAGTCGGCCTCGGCGTGGACGAGCGGCAGCTTGATGGCGCCGCCCGCGATCATGGCGGGAAGGTCGATGCCGCGCTCCTTCAACGCGATCATGTAAGCGTCGCTGAAATACTCGAGGACCCGCGGATAGAAGACGATCCCGGCCGCGTCGACGTCCTGGAAGCGCACGGCGCGGCGCTCCACGGCGAGGCGCGGCGCGGTCTGCTTGAGCTCATCGACGCTGAACGCGCGCTTCATCGCGCCGCAGGTTAGCGCAGAGGCGCCGAGCACGTCGCGAGGAGCGCGGTGCTCCGCCGCACCGCGGCGCCCTCCTTCTCCGGCTCTGACGCGGGCGGTCACGTCGGACGGGCGACGCTTCGTCGGGTCGTTCTCCTGTCCCTTTCTGCTCGCCGTCGTCCGTTTCGCAGGCCATGCTCGCCCGCGATGGCTGACCGACGTCCCGGCGGTCTCGGGGCCGGGTCCCGCAGGCTGCGTCGCGCCACCGCGAAGGATCGCGAGCGCCGCGCGACGCGATGCCTCGGGGCCCGAGCGCCGCGCTCCCGCGGCGTGGTCGCGGCGCTCGCTTGCCTTCTGGCAGCGAGCTTCGCGGCCGCGTGTGAGTCGGCGCCGGTGTCGCCCCCGACGCCGATGCCCTCTCAGAGCCCGCCCGCCGCTGCGCTGCCGCGGCCTGCGTTCGCGGAGACCTCGACGCCGACCGGCGCGGCGCACGCGTCGAACCCGCTCGGCATCCCCCCGTACCCGATCAAGCTCGAGCCAGGCCGCCGCGTGTTCACCTTCTCGGACCGGATGCTCGCCGGGGCCAAGCTCGGGTCCACGCTCGTGCTGTACGCGGCGACCGTGGTCGGCTTCGACGGCGACGACCTCATCGTCGAGGGGAGGGGCGGACCGTCGTACAAGGTTCACCCTGGCTACGTCATCCCCGTGCCCGACGCGCCCCGCCTCCGGCCCCACGACCCGCTGCTCACGGAGTGGAACGGCGTCATGAAGCACGCCGTCCTGACCCGCTTCGTGAAGGACAAGATCGAGGTCCGCTACACCGACATGGATCCGCGGACCCCGCTCGCGCAGCTCAAGGGCGTTCGCTTCGTCGTGCAGACCGCGGGGCTCGCCCCCGGCAACTTCGCCGCATGGAAGGACGGCGACACGTGGCGCCACGTGCTGCTCGTGTCGCGGCTCGGCGGTCCCGCGGCCGAGCCAGGCGCCGTCCTGACGTCGCTGTCCAGCAGCTCCGCGCGGTGGTTTGCCCTCGGTTACGGCGGCGCCGCGCTGCTCGCCGATGAGTCGGCGCTCCGTCCGCTCCCCGTCAAGCCGCAGCTCAAGATCGGGGCGAGCGTCTGGGCCGAATGGGTCGGCGCGCTGCGCCCCGCCGTCGTGCAGAGCGCCGAAGAGACAGGCCTGTACACGGTCAAGTTCGAGCGCGCCGGGCGGCCGGCCACGGTCGGCTGGGGGCTGCTCACGCCGCCGCTCGATCCGTAACCGCACGCCGCCGCAAGCGTGTGTCGCTTGATCTGATCCGCCACCCTGGCCCGCGGAGCGGTCCCGGCCTCTGGCGAGCTTCCGAGGAGGGCGAGCGCCGGATCGCACATCTCGCCGCGCCGCGGAGCTGAGCGGCGATCCGGGGTCGAGTAACGCCGCTCGCACGCAGCGCTGGTGCGCAAGACACTACGCGTTTTCGCCCGACATGGGGAGTGGTAGGCGCTGTAGTATGGATCTCAAGAGCGCATGGCTGGCGACGCGCCAGTGGGTCCCTTTCACCCTCAGAACCATGGCGTACGGCACCGTGTCTCTGACGCTGGGCCCCCTCACGCCGCAGCGCTCGGCGAGCCTGTGGGCGATGCGCCGCTGGTGTCAGGCGAGCGCGCGAGGGCTCGCTATCGAGATTCAGGCGAGCGGACTCGAGAACGTCCCTCCCGGGGTGTTCGTCTACTGCTCGAACCACCAGAGCCTTCTTGACATCCTGGCCCTCGGCGCCGTTCTGCCGGGCGATTTCAAGTGGGCCGCCAAGCGCTCCCTCATGAAGATCCCATTCCTCGGCTGGCACCTCCGGCTCGCGGGCCATGTGCCGGTCGATCGCACGGTCGGCTCCCGCGCAGCGGTCGAGGCGATCTCGCGGTTCGAGGAGGTCCTCAAGAGCGGCAAGCCGCTGCTCGTCTTCCCCGAGGGGACGCGGAGCGAGGACGGCGTCCTCCGGCAGTTCAAGAACGGCGGCTTCTACGCAGCCGTCCGCGCTGGCGTGCCCGTGGTGCCGGTCGCCATCGACGGCACGCACCTCCTCATGAAGAAGGGCGCCATCGACGCTGGCGACGGCACCCTGCGGATCATCCGTGTCCGGGTCGGCGCGCCGATCGCCGTGCGCCCGGACGGCCGCGAGGGCGCGCGGGTCAACGAGCTGCGCGAGCGCGCCCACGCCGCGGTGAGCGAGCTCCTCCGCTCGATCGGCGGTCGCGTCGAAGCGCCGGCCGGCGCTGCGGCCACATCGGAGGCGCCCGCGAGCGGCGTCCGGACCGAGCAGGCGTCCGGCTGACGGGCCGACGCGCCGGCGAGGCAGATCAATCGCAGAGGCTGGGGAGCGCGTCGATCTCGGCGAACAGCTCGTCGTAGCCGTCGATGCGACGGCCCCCGTGCGCCTCATCGTCGAACCGATAGAACACGCGCCGCGCGAGCGGCATCACGCCGGCGTTGTCGTAGGCATCGGCGTCGGACGCCGTGTTGCCGAAGGCCCACGCAGGCAGCATCTCCCTTCCGTCGAACAGCCGCTCCAGCTCCGCTGCCTTGTACTCCACCGCGCTGTCGCCCGTCGCGCCGGTCAGGCTCAGCGTGGTGTGCACGATGCCCGGCGGGAAGCCGTATGCCTCGAGGAAATCGCGCGTGCGCTGGACGAGCCACTCCGGCCGCGCGGTCAGGTACATCGGGCGGTAGCCCTTCGACGTGAGCCGGTGGAACGCCGCCGCGGCGTGCGCATGCGCGTCGGGCAGCTCGCCGAGGAGGAGCGCGGTGAACTCCTCGGTCTCCGTGCCGGTGAGCGTCCCATCGACGTCGCTGACGAACATCGGCGTGCCCCGCGGGACGACCTCGATGAAGAGGTCGGTGCTCGAGAGGTCGCCGCGGACGACCAGGTGGACCCGGTGCCGGCCCGGACCGAGCCGCTGCGCCGCGGGGATCTCGAAGTAGACGCGGCCGCCGTCGTCGCTGACGCCCTCGACCGCGCGGTGCGCCGAGTCCGCTTCCGTCGTGGTCGCCGAGCCGAGGCGCTCCCACGCGCCGCCGCAGCCGCGGAGCAGATAGATGTCGACCCGCTCATCCTTCAGGTCCTTGTCCGTGATCCCGTAGGCGAACTTTCCGATGATCCACTGCGGGTCGTCCGGCGTCAGGTAGAGGTCGCGTCCGCGGTGGTTGGGACTCCCAGCGCCGGCGATGAGGTAGGAAGACGGGTGATTCCATGCGAGCTCCTCGCCCGGATCCGGCGGCGCCGCATCGCATGCCGGAGGTGGGTTGCAGAAGGCTCCCGGCGCCCCGCCGCTGGTCGAACCGCCGTCCTCGCCGCTCGGTGTGCCCCCGCCGCCCTCATTCTGGCCTCCGCCGCCCTCATTCTGGCCCCCGCCGCTGTTCTGGCCGTCGCCATCGCCGCCCCGGCCATCGCCATCGCTGCCCTGGTCACCGCCCCCGTCGCCGTTCGGCGTCCACTCGAGCGTCGCGTCGGCCGATCCGCAGCCGATCGCGAGCGCTGTTGTCGCCATGACAAGTAGGATCCTGGTCTGCATCGGGCCCGAGTGTGACCGAGTCGCCCCCGTTCGAACAGCGACCTCCGGTCGTCGATGGCCTCGCGTCGGACCGCGCTCGCCCCTTGCGCGCTGGCCTGACTCCGGGCAATCGTAGCGGCCCCAACGATGCCCAAACCCGACCCGAAGGCCTTGCTTCGCCACGCCGGTGACTATCTCAAGGCGCACCCCGAGGAGATCGCGAGGGCGCTGAGCGGCGCGCTCCGCCTGCGGTTCGGCGTCCCGATCGATGCGCTGCGCTATCTGGCGCGAGAGCTCAGCGGCGGCAAACGCGCGCCGAAGGACATCGTGATCGAGGCCGCGCCACCGGGCCTGCGCCTCGCCCTGACGGTGAAGATCATGGGCGCCCCGATCCGGGCCTCGTTCACGGCCTTCGCCGAGGAGCTCGACGTGCGCGCGGACGCGATCCAGGTCGGCCTGCGGATCGCTGACCTCAAGCTGCAGGTGATGGGCGACGAGGCCTCGCCGATCGCCGGGCTGATCGGGTCGGGGGCGATCGACCTGAACAAGCCGGGCGATCTCGTCTCCTTCATGCCCAAGCGGCCCGCCGCGCTGATCGACGCGAAGGGGGACAGGATTACCCTGGATCTCCTGAAAATCCCGGCCCTCGGCGGGAATCCGACGGTCGTGCGGGCGCTGCGCATCTGCGCGCCGGTGCTCGGTGTCCGTGCGCTCAAGACCAAGGATGACCACCTGGACGTGCACCTCAAGGCCACCCCCTCCGGGGTCGCCGCCGCGATCGCCGCGGTGCGCGCGGGCGTCTGAGGCTCTTTCCGGTGGGTGCCGTCGCCCGCTAGACTTCTCCGTGCATGTCTCGGCTCCCCGAGCCCGCGCCGGCTGCGCTCTCGCTCCAGTTCCTTGCCGAGATCGCATCCGGGGCCACCACCCGCGTTGATCTCTGCAGGTCGGCAGGTCCGCACCGGCCTGGGGAGCTGCTCGCCGTCAAGCGGCTGCACCCGCACTTCGCCGAGGATCAGAACGTCTCCACCCGGTTCCTCGACGAGGTGCGCACGACCGCGGCGCTCAAGCACCCGAACGTGGTCGAGGTCGCTGGCTGGGGGACGGACGAGCAGGGGTGGTACTTCGCCGTCGAGCTCGTGCAGGGCGTGAGCCTCGCGCGGCTCATGAAGACCGTCTTCGACACGGGCGAGATGTTCTCCGAGCGGCTCGTCGTCCACGTCGGCGCGACGCTCTGCCGCGGGCTCAGCGCGGCGCACGAGCTCCGCTCGCCAGGTGGCGCGCTGCTCAACCTCGTGCACCGCGATCTGACGCCGGGCAACGTGCTCGTCGGGTTCCAGGGCGAGGTGAAGATCGCCGATTTCGGGCTCGCCAAATCGTCGCTCCGCGTGATGACGACGGCCGTCGGAGCGCGCCGGCGCGTGACGACGTACATGGCGCCGGAGCAAGCCCGCGGGGGCGCCGCCGACAGGCGCTCCGACCTGTTCTCGCTCGGCGTCGTGCTGTTCGAGCTCTTCACCGGCAAGCACCCGTGGCCGTCGACGAGCGACTACGAGCTCCTGAGGAGCATGTCGACGCAGCCAGCGGCCGACCTGCGGGAGCTCCGGCCGAAGATCGACAAGGAGCTCGTGTCGATCGTGATGCGCTGTCTCGAGAGGGACCCGCCGTCGCGCTTCCAGAGCGCGGACGAGATCCTCGCTCGGCTGGAGGGCTGGCTGCACAGCCACGGGTACCACGAGGGGAACGAGGAGGCGCTCGGGCGCTTCGTGCGGCGCAACGCGATGAGGCAGATGCGCTGGTTCGAGCGCGCCGTCACCGGCGGCTTTGCCGGGGTCGCCAAGGCGCCGCGCCCCTCGCTCTCGACCGCGGAGGCGATCCCGCGCCGGCCCTCGGCCGATCCGCGGGGCAGGGGGGCGAGCGCCCCCGGTCGGCTCCGCGGCAACGCGGGGGCGCGCGCTCAGGACGACGACGCGACCGATATCGAGGCGCGCCGCGGGACGCTGTCCCCGCCGCCGACCGGCCTCACGCCGCGCGAGGCGGACGCCGCGGACGACGACCCGGGCCTGCGCGGCCCCATGGCCTCCGAGACGGCCGACGAGGCGACGGTCGTCGTCGGCAGCAACGGCAGGGTGCGCGCAGACCCCGGGTCCTCCAGCTCGGGCGGAGGACGGCGCCGCAGCAGCCTGCCCTCGTATGGATCCATCACCGATCGGGACAGCGAGCCGCTGCCCATGTCCGGGAATGAGCTGCGCGCGACGTCCGGGAACGAGGCGACGCCGTCGTTCTCTCCAGGGGCCGCGTTCTCCGTGGAGCACGACGCCGACACCCCGCTCACGGCGCAGGGAGTGCCGGGAGGCGCGAGGCCGCTGCACGCGGAGGTCGATCGCCTCACGACCGAGGCGCTCCGGCTCCGCGAGGAGGCGCGCTTCGCGGTCGCCCACGCCGAGCGCAAGCTGGCGCTGGCCAAGGTGGCTGCTCACCTGTCCGAGATGGCCGCCGAGGCGCTGCGCCTGTCCGCGAGCGCCACCCCGGAGCGCGCGTCGCACCGCCTCGACGAGGCGCTCGCGCTCGAGCGGGCGATGCACAAGGTCATGTCCTCGCCGCTCACGCTCGCGCCCGAGATGACCGCGCTGCCTGTCGCGTGGGGCAACGAGCAGCGGGCCATCCTCGCCCAGCTCGGCCTCGAGCACCTGGCGTCACCGGCCACGTCGAGGCCCTCGGACTTCGGCGCGCCCCCGCATCGGCTCACCCCGGCGCCCGGGGACGCGAGCGCGGCCCCGTATCGGCTCACCCCGACGCCCGGGGATGCGAGCGCGGCCCAGCCGTTCATGGCCGCCGACCCCGCGAGGAGCGACGCGGCAGGCGCGCCATCCGCCGCGCTCGCCGTCCGGGGCGACGCTGCGGGCGACGCGATCAGCCCGCCCACCGCTGCGGATGCTGTCGCGTTTCAGGCCAGCCTCCGGCCGATGCTCCTCGGCGTGCCGCGCGCGCTTGCGCTCGCCGTCGCGGCGGCGGCCTTCATGGCGTTCGTCTTGCTGGCCTGGTTCTATTCCTGAAGCGCCGCTGCGCCCGCGCGCACGAGCGCACCCCACGCGCCGAGACGTCGCTTGATCCCGGCGGGGCACGGCGGCTACCGTCCTTGGATCATGAGCGAGCAAAGCGACTGGGTGCTGATCGGCCTGGATGAGACCACGGCGCGCCGGCAGGGGATCCCCGCGCGCATGCCGGTGCCTCGGGGGGAGTTCGAGGGGCTGGCCGACAAGGGGCTCAGCATCGACGCCGCCCGCAAGTGGATCAAAGACTTCCTCACGAACTCCGAGCCCGGCAAGAGCGGCGTCTGGCGCAAGCAGAACAGCACGCTCGTCTCGCAATTCGAGGCGTTCCTCGACAAGGCTCCGGTCTGGGAGCGCGCGCAGAAGGCGTTCGGCGAGCGCGATTACGAGAAGGCGATCTCGGCGCTCAAGCGCATCATCACGATGGATCCCGATGATCACGCCGCGCGGCTGAACCTCGCCTCGGCGCAGGCGAACATGGGCGATCACCCGGCGGCGCTGAAGAGCTTCCAGGCCATTCGAAAGACGTTCCAGGGGGACGCCGACTACCACGTGGCGGTCGGGCAAGTGCACCTGGCGATGCAGAAGAAGGACGCCGCCCTCGACGAGATGGTGCTCGCGCTCGAGGCGAAGCCCGACTGCCAGCCGGCGCTGGATGCGATGGTCCAGCTCGGGGTCCTCATGCCGGTCTACGAGAACCCGCGCGACGCGGCCTCGCTCGTCTACGTCCGCTCCGACGCGGTGCTCGAGTACCTCGCGGGCCAGTGGGACGCGGCGCCGCGCGACGGCGCCTTCTATCTCGAGCAGCTCGCCTACCACGAGCGCGAGCTCCGCCACGACGTCGCGCTGGCTGCAGCGGAGCGCGCCGTCGCCGCCGCGGGCGAAGGGGCGAGCCGCGAGCGCGCGCACCTCGCGCGGATCGCAGCGCTCCGATCGCTCGGGCGTACCGACGAGGCGCTCGCTGCGGCCGAGGCCTTCGTCGCGACGGCGCCGTCCTCGTCGGGCGCCTGGGTCGAGCTCGCCAAGTCCCTGTCCCAGGCGGGCCGCGGAGCGGAGGTGCCCGCCGCGGTCGAGCGCGCGCTGGAGAGCGACCCAGGCGACCTCGCGGCGCTCTCGCTCCGGTTCTGGCCGAGCGATCCCGCGGACATCCAGAAGGTCAACGAGGCGATCCCCGCGCTCGCCGCCTTTGTCGCGGCTCACCCCGAGAGCGCCGGCGCGCGCCGCTCGCTCGCCCGCGCCGAGCTGGTCGCAGGTCGGATCGACGACGCGCTCGCGGGCTTCGCGGCGGCCGTCGCGCTCGCGCCCGGGGACGACGATCTCCGGGCCGAGTACTGGACCGAACTCGGGAAGCAGCAGCGGTACCCGGACATCATCGCCGATGCCGCGAAGCTCTCGGATCTCTCGAAGCGCGACTGGAAGCTGCGATGGAACGAGGCCGAGGCGTACGCCGCGCTCGGCAAGAACATCGAGGCGCGGGCGGCGTTCTCGGCCATCAACTTCGACGAGTCGCTGCACGTCGACGTGCGCCGGAGGGCCAAGCGCGCCGTCAAGACGATGGATGAGACGCCGCCCGTCGTGCCGTGAGGCCGAGCCGCGGGCGGCCCGCGCTCAGAGCGAGCCGGAGACGCCGAGCCCGACGGTGTCGCCCGTGACGATCGGCTTCACCGACAGGGCGACGTCGTTGCGGACAAGCTTCTTCTCCGGCGCGGCGAGGCCGCCGATGAACATCGCGGCCCCGGCGACCTGCGCCAGCCCGTCGACCATGAGGACGAAGACGCCGCCGCCCTTCGCATCGGCGGTGCCGACGGTGATGAAGGGGCCGGCGAGCGGGATGTAGAGCGGGATGTAGCTCTCCCCGCTGCCGCCGCTCGCCCTGTCCGCGCTCTCCGCGACGAGCCCGACCATCGCCGAGAGGATGTAGGTGACGCCGAACGTCACGGCGCCGCCGATGATCAGGCCGCGGCGCGCCCTCTCCTCGACGCGGTAACCCTCCGGGATGGCCTGCCCTTCCTCGTAGTTCATGATCCTCGGGCCGACCGGGTACGAGCCAGAAGGCGAGGCGTACCCGGGAGGCGGGGCGTATCCCGGAGGCGGGGCGTATCCCGGAGGCGGGGCGTATCCCGGAGGCGGGGCGTATCCGGGAGGCGGGTAGTAGCCGGGCTGCTGCCCGTACGGGGCAGGCGCGCCGTACGGCGCGGGGGCTCCGTAAGGCGCGGGCTGCGGCTCGGCGCCGGCAGGGGCGGGGGCGCGCGGCGAGGGCGCAGCAGGAGGCGCCTGCGCGAAGGCGGAGGGGGCGCTGAGCAGGAGTGCGGCGAGAGGTGCTGCGCTGGCGAGGAGCGCTCGCCACGGGTGCGACGTGGCGCCCTGTCCGGGATGGATCGTCATGGTCAATGACGCTAACGCAGCTCCGTCGCCAAGGTCCAGACGAGCGCAGTACGCCGGCGGGTGGCGTGTGTGCTCTCGGGTGGTGCCTATGCGCGCGTGCGCGCGGGCTCCATCGGTTGGTGCCTCGTGACGGCGCCACCGTCCATGCGCGCCTCGAGCTCCGGCGCGTGGTGGTCCTCCAGGAGCGGCGGGATCTCGCCCGTGATCAACCGCGAGGCGCGCTCATAGGTCACGTAGGACAGGGCCCACGAGAACAGCACCAGGAACCGGTTACGGAAGCCGATCAGGAAGAGGATATGGATGAACAGCCACGCGAGCCACGCCAGGAACCCGGAGAGCTTCAGCTTGCCGAAGTCGGCGACCGCCGCCGCGCGCCCGATCGTCGCCAAGGATCCCCGGTCGTTGTACCGGAACGGCAGCCGCGGCAGCCCCCGCAAGGTGCGCGCGATGCTGCGCGCGGCGTGGCGCCCTCCCTGGATCGCCGCGGGCGCCACGCCGGGCACGGGCGTCCCGTCCTCCTGCTTCAGCGACGCGAGGTCACCGATGACATAGATGTCCTCGTGACCCGGCACCGTCAGGTCCGGCGCCACCAGCACGCGCCCTGCCCGGTCGAGCGGCGCTCCGAGGGTGCGGGCGAGGGCCGACGCCGCCACGCCGGCCCCCCAGAGCACGGTCCTGGATTCGATCCGCTTGTCGCCGATCGAGACCCCCTCCTCGTCGATGTCGGTGACGCGGCAGTTCGTCCTCACCTCCACGTTGAGCGCGGCCAGCTGCTGTCGCGCCTTCTCGCCGAGCTCAGGCACGTACGACGGCAGCACCTGCCCGGCCCCTTCCAGCAAGAGGATGTGGGCCTTGCTCGGGTCGATGTGCCGGAACTCGCGCAGGAGCGTGTGCCTCGCGAGCTCCGAGAGGGCGCCGGCGAGCTCGACGCCCGTCGGGCCCCCGCCCACCACCACGAACGTCATCCAGGCGCTCCGCCGCGCCGGATCGGGCTCGCGCTCGGCCGCCTCGAAGGCGAGGAGGACGCGCCGGCGAATCTCGAGCGCGTCCTCGACGGTCTTGAGCCCGGGCGCGACGGCCGCCCACGCGTCGTTCCCGAAGTACGAATGCGACGCCCCCGCCGCGACGATCAGCTTGTCGTAGCCGAGCTCGCCGTCCTCGAAGATCACCCGCTTCTGGACGGGATCGATCGCCTTCACCTCGGCGAGGATCACGCTCGTGTTCTTCTGCTTGCGCAGCACATGGCGGATGGGCGTGGCGATGTCGCTCGCGCTCAGGCCCGCCGTCGCGACCTGATACAGGAGGGGCTGGAACGTGTGATGGTTGTGCCGGTCGATCACGGTCACCCGTACCGGCTCGCGCCGGAGCGCCCGCGCCGCGTAGAGGCCGCCGAAGCCGGCACCGATGATGACGACGTGCTCCATGCCGTGGCCCCTGGTTCCCGTAGGCCACCGCAGCAAGAGCCGGAGCCGAAGATCTCCTGCTTTGACCCTGGACGTGCAGGGGGGCGCCCTCGCTCGTTCGCGGGATGAAGGTCGCGAGATGGACGCTCGCGATCCCCTCGCGTCGGCGTCGCCGCCCGTTCGTCGGGCAGCGCCTGCGTCAGGCGCTTCAGGCGGTGCGCGGCAGCGACCGGCCGATCGCCGCCGGTCCGGCTAAGCCGTTTTGCCCTGGGCGATCCACTGGTTCATGAAGACCGCGCTGACCTCCCACCCTTGCCGCAGCTCCTTTTCGGCGCTGCTCTCGAGCATGCCGCCGACACCGAACACCTTCGCTTCGATCGTGATTTCGGCGGTCCGACGCACCTTGTTGTCGCCGATGGCCTCGGCGCGCACCACGCCTTCGTTGCGCATCTTGTCGGCCAGGGTGCTTGGCGTCAGCTTGAAGGTCCACACCTTCGTCGCCTTGTTGAGCCTGCCCTCTTCGGTGTAGCGGAACCCGGAGCCGAGCAGCTTCTCGACGGGGCCAGGCAAATTCATCTTCGGCTTCCCGGCCGACCTCCGGATGATCTCCGTCGCCGTCTCGACCTGCTCCGTGATCGTGAACTCGGGGAAACCGAGCTCCTTCCTGTAGAGCTCCTCGTTGAATGTCTTGTCCAGGAACAGCTTCCAGAACGTCTCGAGGTTGCAGTTGATCTCGTGTGTGAGGGTGAACTTGCCCATGGGATCGTTCCTTTGCGGTGCGCGGGGTCGATGACGTCTAGCTCCGCGTTTACCGCAGCCCGTACGTGGCGTCCATGTCTCGGCCGGGACCGCTGAACACGGGATCTGCGATCACGATGCGTCCGTCTGCGTTGCGCGCGCCGGGCGCTCGTCGCCCCGATCGCGAGGCGCGCGAGGTCACGCCGAGCGCAGGCGAGCGCGGAGGCGCGCAGCAGACGCCGGATTGGAGGCGACGCCGCGAGTTGGAGATCGGCGCTGCGCAGGGTTGCGTACGCACGCTCCGGGCGATGCGGCGGCTGGCGGCGGGCTTCCGGCGCTTCTGCATCCGTGCGAGCATGACGCTGTGACGTGCATCCTCGTCATCGACGACGACGCCGCGATCCGAGCCATGTTTGCGCGTTCGCTCCGTACGCTGGGCGACGTCGAGGAGGCGAACGGCGGGGCGCCGGCGCTGCGACGGCTCTCTGCGCGCAAGTTCGATCTCGTGGTGCTCGATCTGCACATGCCGCTGGTCGACGGCTTCAGCGTGCTCGAGTCGCTCTCGGCCAAGGGAGCGCTGAACCGGGACACGCCCGTCTTCGTCGTGACGGCCGATGAGTCGCAGCAGGTTCGCATCCGCGCGCTGCGGCGGCACGCGATCTTCCTGCTCTCGAAGCCGGTGAACCTCGCCATGCTTGTGTCGCTCGCGGAGTCGTCGCTGAAGAAAGCTGCGGCCCGCGCGACTCCGCTCCCGCCGCCCGACGAGGCGCAGCCCGAGAAGCCGAAGGAGGACTGAGCGCGATGCGCCGGCAGCGCGGGCTGTGGGGGAGGCAGCCGCGCCTGGTCTGAAGGCGCTACCGCGGCGCCAGGTCGAGGGGGGGAGCAGCGGGGCGCGGCCGCGGCGGCGCCTGGCCGGGGACGGGCCCGCGCGGCAGCGTGGAGACGGGCGGAGGCGCCGGCAGCCCGGACTGCGCGGGCCGTGGCGGAGGCCACCCGGTGACGGACGGCGTGGGCAAGGGCCCTGGGACGCGTGGCGCAGGGGTGACCGAGGAGCCCGGGTACGGCGTTCCCGGCACGGGTGCGGCGCCGGGGACGTACGCCGGCTGTCCGCTCGGGAGAGGGGTGGCCGCATCGGCGGGGACCGCGGCATCCGCGGCCGCGTCGACCAGGGCGGCCGCGTCGGGCGGGGCGGCCGCGTCGGCGATCTGCTCGGCTGCGGCCGCATCGGTCGGGGCCGCGGCGTCGGCGACGGCGTCGCTCGTGACCGTGGTGGCCGTCGTCGACGCGCTCGGCTTCGCCGCGGCATCGGCGCCGGCGTCGGGCGTTTGCACCGTCGGTCCGGACGCGCTGGGGCTGGCGGAAGGCACCACCACACCGCCGAACGGCAGGCGGCCGGAACGCGCGAGCAGGATCGCAACGGCTGCGACGACGCCCAGGACGATCAGCGCGAGCAACGCCACGCGGACGAAGGACCCCTTCGCGGGAGGGGACGCGCGGCGTTCGGGCGCGGACGCTACAGCGCTCGCGTGCGCCGCCGGACCGACGTAAGCCGCCGGCCCAGGTGGTACCGGCGGCCCCACGTGCAGCGGCGGCGGGACCAGCGGTAGCGGCGAAAGTCCCGCCGGGAAATCGAGCGGCGAGCCTGCCCCGTCCGGGTTCGACTTGCGCGTCGCGTCCGGATTCGACTTGCGCATCGGGTCGGCGTTCGCGCGGCGCGGGCTCGTCGGCGCCGGCATGCGCGAGCTTGCCGGCCCCGACATGCGCGAGCTTGCTGGTCCCGACATTCGCGAGCTTGCCGGTCCCGACATGCGCGAGCTTGCCGGCCCTGACATGCGCGAGCTCGCGGGGCCTGTCGGGGACGAGGGCGGCGCCGCGTCGGCCGCGCCCCCGCCCTCCGTCGCCTCCGGGCCGTCCTGCAGGATCGGCAGCATGGAGATGCGCCGCAGCATCACCTCGGTCGCGTCCTCGGGGCGCGAGGCCTGCGGCCGCTGAGGGTGCGCGCGCTCGGCGAGGATCCTGTCGAGCTCGTCGAGCGCCTGATCGATCCGCTCCTTGCGCGCCTCGGCGACCCCGGGGAGCAGATCGCGGACGAGCTGGCCGACCTGTTTGTCGGTGTAGCTCTCGCGGACCGCGACGCTCACCTGCTCGAGATCGCGGCGCAGCTCTGCGGCCGTCTGGTACCGCTCGTTCGGGTTCTTGGCGAGCGCCCGCATGATGATGCGATCGAGCTCCGGGTGGACCTCGGGCATGATCTCGCGCGGCGGCTGCGGGTTGCGGTTGGCGATCTGCTGCATCGCCTCCAGCGGGCCCTTGCCGCGGAACGGCGTGTGGCCCGTCACCAGGAGGTAGAGCAGCACGCCCATCGAGAAGAGATCGCTGCGGCGGTCGAGCGTCCCGCCCATGACCTGCTCGGGCGAGAAATACCCCGTCTTGCCCTTGATCGCGCCGACGCGGCTGGTCTGCGCGCGCGCCCGCGTCTTCGCGACGCCGAAGTCGACGACCTTGACCATGCCGTCGAACGTCACCATCACGTTCTCCGGCGTGACGTCGCGGTGGATCAGGTTGAGGAGCTCGCCCGTGTCGTCGCGGACCTCGTGCGCCGCGTGCAGCCCGGCGCACGCGTCGATCATCACGTGGAGCACCCAGCCGAGCGGCAGGAGCGCGCGCTTCGCCTTCTGGTTCGAGAAGATCTTCGCGATCGGGGCGCCGTCGATCCACTCCATCGCGAGATACGGCCGATCGCGGACCTCGCCGTACGCGAGGATGTGCACGACGTTCGGGTGGAGGATCCGCGACGCGGTGCACGCCTCGTCGAGGAACATCGCCCGCGCGTCGTCATCCCCGCGCATCGCGTCCGACAGCAGCTTGACGGCGACGATCTGGACGGAGCCGTTGGGCCGCCTGAGCCGCGCAGCCCACACGGCGGCCATGCCGCCCACGGCTGCAGGGAACAGCAGCTCGTAGGGGCCGATCGTATCGCCCGGCTGGAAGTTACCGGGGTCGTCGTCGTTCCAATCACTCCACGGATCTTTGGCCACGCGCTCCCCCACCATGTCGGAAGACGTGCAGCGCGACAAGACCTGGCGCTCGGCCCCGTCTTCCCGCTCCCCTGGGCGGCGCTGCCGGTGTCAGGCCCGGCGACGCTCGCCTACCATGCGCTCGAGCCGCCCGAGCGCCCGGACGAGGACGTCCTCGCTCGGGCCGAAAGAAAAGCGGACGTGGTGGCGGAACCGCGACGGCCGCCCCGCCCGGCGCTTGCCGGGGTTGACGTCGAAGAACTCGCCCGGCACGACGATGATCCGCTCCCCGAGGGCCGCCCGGAAGAAGCCGTAGCCGTCGGAGAGCCCCGGGGGCAGATCCGCGACCGAGCCCCAGACGTAGAACGTGCCCTCGGGCTCCGCGTCGACCGTGACGCCGATCTTGCGCAGCCCCTCGAGCATCAGCTCGCGCTTGTGCGAGAACGTCCGGTGGATGGCCGTCGTCTCGGCGCGGGTGTGCTCGATGGTGAGCAGCTCTGCCGCGGCGCGCTGCATCGGCTTGGAGCCGCCGCCGTCGAGGAAGCTGCCGGCGCTCGCCACGGCCTCGATGACCTCGCGCGGCCCCAGCGTCCAGGTGACGCGCCAGCCGGGGTAGCGCCAGTTCTTGGTCAGGCCGTCGAAGATCACGACCGGATCGCGGTCGACCTCCTCGACGTAGCGCGCGGCGCTCTCCATCGGGGCGACGTCGCCCATCCCGTAGACATAGTGCGAGTAGAACTCGTCGAGCAGGAGCGCGCAATCGAGCTCCTTCGCGGTGCGGACCCAGGCGGCGAGCTCCTCGCCGCGCACGTGCTTCCCGGTCGGGTTGCAGGGGTTCGAGGCGAGGATCGCGCTCAGGCCGCGGCCCAGGATCTCGCGGCGCAGGTCGCCGACCGAGAACGAGTAGCCGCGCTCGCCCTCGAGCAGGATCGGGATCGGCGAGAACAGCCGGAAGACGTCGAGCAGCTCCTCGTAGGCGGTGTAATCGGGGAGGAAGTGGCCGAGGTTGATCTGCCCGAGCGCCGCCGCGGCGCGGGTGAGGGCGATGCGGCCCCCGCCCGACACCGCCACGTTCTCGGCCGTGTAGCGCGACGGCATGCCCCGGCGGTACGCGCGGTTGTAGAGCGACGCGATCGCCTCGCGCAGCTCCCAGAGGCCGGCCACGGGCGCGTACTCCTGGTCGTCTCCGGAGATCGGCACGGCCTCGCAGCGCGCGGGCGAGCCCGGGAGCGGGCCCGTCTCCGGCTGGCCCTGCCCGAGGTTGCACCACCCGTCCGTCCCCTCGTCGGCGCCCGGCTTGAACCCGAGGCGCGCGGCCTCGGTCGTCACGTAGATGACGCCCGTCCGCGGGACCTTCCGGAAAGCGTGGACCGCCCGCTCGTCGCCGCGCGGCGGGGCCGGCGTGTCCCCCCGGTCGGCCAGGGCCCCAGGATCGCTGGGCCGGGCCTCGTCTCCCTGGAGGTCGCCGTGCTTGTCGGGATGCTCTCGCTCTACTTCTGTCATTGTTCGTTTCCAGGCACTTCCAGCATGGGAGGCGCTGCCGTGGTGATCCAGCAGGAGGCGAGCGCCTCAGGCCTGCTGGGCCGTTGGCTTTCCGCCGTCCTCGCTCGCCGGCTCGGGCTGCCGCGCCCACGGCATCGTCTTACCCGAGAAGATCCAGAGCAGGTAATAGCAGAAGGCGAGTGAGACAGCGGTGAGCACCGTGTACTTGTCGTCGTTGTAGTTGAACGTGATCCAGATGAACTGGCTGAGCGCCGCCAGGCCGAACAGGGGTACCTCGATCTGGCGCTTCACCCGGGTGAGCGGCGCGCTCAAGATCATGAATGAATAGTAATAACAGGTGAGCTGCGAGAGCAGGATGACGAAGATCTGGGCGAGGCACTGGGCCACCCACAGCGAGCGGACCCGCCGGCACACGTAGACGAAGCCCGCCAGGGTCGCCGCGATGATCCCATAGGCGATCCAGCGGTATTTCGCGTAGCGCTCGTTGCGCATCCGCTTCCAGACCTCGAACGGATCGACGAGCTTCGTGTCCTTCGTGTACTTCATGCGGCCGGACTCGACGCCCGTGCCGGGCTCGTGGGCGACCAGCACGCGGAGGCCCATGTGGTTCGTCAGCGGCGTCTGGTCGTGCACCTTGAGCGTGTGCTCGTAGAACTGCCGGTACGAGTCCGTGCCGGAGACCTTCATGCTCACCGGAATGAGCACGGCGGCAGCGAGGACGCCGCCGATCAGCACCTGCACGTGCGACCTCGCCATGCGCTTGTGGCGGACGAGGTGAATCCCGGCGACGGTGAGCCAGCCGATCACCGGCAGGCCCGGGAAGATGCGCAGGAGGCCCGCGTAGACCATGCTCGCGCCCGCGAGCTTGAAGTAGCGCTTCCGGATGAGGCAGGCCGAGAGGACCAGGTAGAAGAGCCAGTCCTGCCGGAGGAACGCGCCGCCGGTCCAGTAGAACGGCGCCGACGACTGGCAGCCCCAGAAGATCGCCGCGACGGCGAAGACCCGCCACCCGAAGGCCCAGTAGATGGCGGCGAACATCCCGAGCAGATAGAAAATATCGAAGCTGGCGAGGAACTGGAGGTAGCGGGTGCTGGCCGGCTGTAGCTCCGCCCAGAACTTACCCATGATCGTCCAGACCGGCGGCGGGTTGTAGCCGTGGTCCTTCTGCATGTCCTCCCAGTAGCCCTTGTCCGAGGCCGTCCTGAAGAACTGCACGTCGGCCTTGAACGCATCCCAGCGCTCCGGTGCGAAGTGCGCCTTGCAGATCTCGGGGTTGGCGAGCACCTCGCTCGCCGGCATGAGGAGGTTGTCGCCACCGAGGTTCCGGATCTTCTTGTCCGGGTGGCGGACCTCCTTCGACATGTCCAGCTTGACCGGCCGCCCCGTGTCCTCGTTCGTGTACGTGACGAGCCCCAGCTCGTCCTGCGCGATCAGCGCGCATTTGTAGAGGCCGTCGTACCCCATCTCCGGGAAGTACTTGGCCCCCATGTAATAATGGAACTGATCCCAGCGGTGGTAATACTTGGGATAGCCGAAGCGGAAGCCGTTGAAGTACGCGATGATGGCGGCGACACCGAGCGCCACGCCGGCGAACCGCTTCCAGCGCTCCGCGATCGGCCGGCGCATCCCCTCGCGGTGCGTCTCGTAGAAGACGCAGAGCGCGGCGCCCATCGCGATCCCCACCTTCGCCATGTCCACGGCGCGGGCGTGCTCGTCGATGTACCGGTCCAGACCATAGAAGAAGAGCGCGACGCCCGCGGCGACCGTGCTGTACCGCGCGAGCGCGCGGAGCCGCGCCGGGGCGAACCAGTTGAGCGCGAACGCGACGCCGAAGTAGGCGCAGAGCGCGATGACGATCTCGATGACTTGTTGTGACGTGAGCTTCATTGCCTGCGGTTCGGATCGGGATCGAGGTGACGCGGGACGCGCCGGCGGGCCTCTTCGCCGGCCTTCCGCGGCAGCGCGCCCAGCGTCGGGCGCTGCTGCCGCCGCCCCGACCCGCCGCTGCGGGCTGGAGCCCGTCGGGTGGGGCGACGCCGTAGGTGCAGGACGCACCCCGTCCCGGACGGGCTCCACGGGGGAGGCGGGGCCACCTTAGCCGAAATCCCAGGAGTGTGGCGCTCTCGTTGTGGGCGCCATGGGCATCGGCGAGCGTACCCAGGTGGTGTGCGTGTAACGTGCGTGTAACCGGTGTGACCGGGGCGGAGCTGTGTCGGCTCGACGTGCTGCGCAATTGAGCGGGCTTCCTCCGCCGAGCAGAGCTCGTGTATCGTCTCCCTTCGTGTCGAACGACAGTTTCTCTTCTGCTTCTTCGGGGGGCTCGGAGCGAGAGGGGGCCCGTGGCCCCTACGGCTTTCTCGTGCGGGTCGACGGTGCGCCGCCGCTCTGGTGCCGGGAGGTGCGGGGCTTCCACCGCGCCGCCGTCGCCGCGGCCGATCCTGACGCGCTGCCTCCCGCGCAGCTCGTGCTCGTCGGCCTCGACGAGGCGGCACGCGCGTGGCTCGCGTCGTGGGCCGAGGACAGCGAGCGCGTGCGCCGCACGCTGACGATCCGGAGGCTGCTCGACGATCGGGAAGCCACCGCGGTCGTGACGCTGGCGTCCTACGGCTATGGAGTCAACACCGCGCTCGCCGTGGAGTCGGTCGTGGTGCCTGGGGGCGACGGCCCCGCGGCCATCCTGCGCAGCGGCGTCCATACGAAGGAAGAGATCGAAGCGATGCTCGCGGTCCTCGCCACGGCGCTGCCGGAGGGTGAGGAGGCGAGCTGGTTCGCACACGTCTGACGGGCGCGCGGCTCACGTCGCGCTGCGGCGCCAGCGGCGGAGGTCGGCGCCAGCGGCGGAGGTCAGCGCGCGCTGGCCCGCCGCGCGACGTCCTCGCCGTTGTTCCACCGGACCTGTTCCGGCGGCTGCGCGCGTGCGTCCGGCACGTCGTCTCGCCGGAGCGCGCTGCGCCTCGTCCTGCGGAGATGCGCCTTCCACCTCGCCCTGCCTGGCTGCTCCTCCGGGTGACGCCTGCCTGGTCGCGTGCCGTGTGTCGTGTGCCGTGTGCCACGTCGATCGACGCCTGCCCGGCTGCGCTGCGAGACGCGGTGGGAGCGGTGGGACCGCGCGTGGACATGGATGGAATGGAAGAGAATCGCTTTCGATGTTTCGGTGCGTGAGCCCCTTGCTCGCCTGAACAGCGGTGATAGGCTGGTCCTCGGCCCCGGACGGAGCATCAGCTCCAGGATGGTCCTGCCGTGGAGCACCACGGTGCTGGGGTCGACACCAGATCGGCGGGCTCTCCGCTGATCCGCAATCGAACACCCTTGCCATGCCGGACGATCTCTTTCGATCCGGCGCGGGGTGCCGGCAAGCCGGAGGAGGGATGGACACCATGCACAGTACCAGTGGCTCTTCTATACCGGAGGCTGGGAACGGCTGACCCTCGTGGAGCGTGGACGCAGGGTCATCGGGGCCTTGCACAACGCTTCCGCGCTCGGCCAGGTCCGGCGCTCGATAACCTGTTGACTGCCATCGCGACCTCCGCGAGGCCGGCAGAGAGGGAATCGAGGAAGACTCAGGTCTTCCGGCAACGATTCTCACCGGTGCTCCGGGGCCGAACGCTCGTCGCGCTGGGACAGGGGGGGCGCCGCACAGGCGGGATCAAGCGGGGTCCAGAAGGCCTCCGGTAGAGGCCCACGGGACGGGTCGGGTGCGAACGAAGCACCCGACCCGTTTTTATTTCCATTGCCTGCGAGCGCTTTTTTGTCCTGCGCCGTGCCTGTCTGGTACGCGGGCTCGATGCGGATGCTGCTGCTCGCGCTGCTGCCGGCGTTGCCCTTGCTTTCAGCGTGCGCCGACGTCTTCGGGGATCAGGAGGCGCCGGAGCGGGGGACCGCGCTCGGCGCGTTCCACGTGGTCGGGACGCAGACGGCGAACACGTGCGGGGAGGGGGCGCTCGGCGCGAAGCGCCTGTGGGAGTTCGACGTCGAGCTCGCGCGCGGCGACGACGCCCTGTACTGGAACAACGGCGCCAGCGTGATCGAAGGCGTCATCGACGACGACCAGCTGAGCTTCTCGATCGACGGGCGCGTGGTGGTGGACATGCGCGCCGGCGACGCGCCGCCGGGGCCGCCGTGCTCCGTCGAGCGCCGCGACCGGGCGCTCGGGCAGCTCGGCGGCAGAGGGGATGACGTCGCGGCGTTCAAGGCGACGATGTCCTTCGAGTTCGTGCCCACGGCGGGGTCGCGGTGCGAGGACCTCGTCGCCGGAGAGCTCAGCGTCGCGCCGGTGGTCGCGGCGCTGCCGTGCGGCATGGCCTACGATCTCAAGGCCAAGCGGAGCGCGCTCCCGCCCGAGTGAGCGTCGGGTGGGCGTGGACCTCCGGGCGCGCGCCGCGGTAGGGTGCCACGATCGTGAAGCACGTCATCCATTCTCTGGGCGGGCGCGGCGGGCGGCGCACCGTCCTGGTCCACGGCGGCGCGGGCAACGTCGCTCCGGAGCGGCGGCCGCTGCATGCGGCGGGGTGTCTCCGCGCGGCGCGCGAGGGAGCGCGCGTGCTCTCCGAGGGAGGGAGCGCGCTCGACGCGGTCGAGCGCGCGGTGCGCGTCCTCGAGGACGATCCGCTCTTCAACGCGGGCACGGGCGCGTGCCTGAACGAGGAGGGCCACATCGAGCTCGACGCGTCGATCATGGAGGGCCGCGGGCTCAGGGCCGGCGCGGTCTGCGCGCTCGCGGAGTTCGCCGAGCCGATCGCGATCGCGCGCGCGGCGCTGGAGGACGGCCGGCACGTGCTGTACGCCGCGCACGGCGCCGCGCGGTTCGCGCGGATGAAGGGGTTCACGCCCGTGGGCGAGGCCGCGCTCATCACGGAGGCGGCCCGGGAGGCGCTCGCAGCGGCCCAGCAAGGTATCCGCGCGACCTCCTGGGCGGGCAACACGGTCGGCGCGGTGGCGCTCGACGAGGGCGGGCTCACCGCCGCGGCGACGAGCACGGGCGGCACGGTCAACAAGCGGGTCGGGCGGGTGGGGGACTCGCCCCTCATCGGGGCAGGGACGTACGCTGACGACGAGGCCGGGGCCGTGTCGACGACCGGCCACGGCGAGGGGATGATCCGGCTCGTTGTGGCGCACTCGGCCGTGGAGCGGATGCGCGCGGGCATCGGCGCGGTCGATGCGGCGAGTGGGATCATCGCGCACCTGGCGGAGCGCCTCGACATCACCGGGGGCGTCATTGCGCTCGATCGGACGGGTCGGTTTGGCCTGGCGCGATCGACCGCGACCATGTCGTGGGCAGCCGTCGGCGATTGGGGCGAGGAAAGCGGTGTGTGAATTGTCTTTACAGCGAACGCCTATTATTCCATAGTCACTGTTCATCACGTGGCGCCCCGGGCGCTCTCGCGTGTGCGGTAGTGAGCATACCTGTCAAACCGCGTTCGTCCTGAGCTGGGGTGTTCGCAACCAAGCCGCGGCGCTGTTGCGCGCGTCGGATCATGGCGTGTCATGCACGGCGAGGCGGCCTGAACGGTGCCCGATCCCGCGGGGATCACGCTGGGCTTCGTCATCAGGAGGTCTATCTTATGAATCGGAATTCGCTGCGGTTTCTCTCGGTGGGTCTGCTCCTGGCGGCCGTCGCGTGCGGGGATGACGACGGTGGCTCCGGCGGTGCAGGGAGCGTGTCCTCGGGCACGGGCGGGGCAGGGGGGACCGGCGGCTCTGCCGACGGCGGAGGCGGGAGCGGGGGCGGGGGCGGCGACGGTGGGGGCGGCGCGTCGACGCCTGGCGGGAACGGGGCTGTCGATACGGGGGAATACCGCAACCTCTTCGTCGAGAACGGGCGCACGCAGGACGAGGTGAATGCCAAGATCGCGGCCGCCTGGGACCATCTCTTCAAGGGTGATCCGGCCGAAGAGGCCGTCTATTTCGCGCAGGAGGAGAACGACAACGGCCCGCTCGCGCAGATCCGCGACGTCGCGAGCGAGGACGTGCGCTCGGAGGGCATGAGCTACGGCATGATGATCGCCGTCCAGACCGATCATCAGGCGGAGTTCAACGCGCTCTGGAACTGGGCGAAGACCTACATGTTCCACGCCGACGAGACGCACCCGGCGTACGGGTATTTCTCGTGGCAGATGAATTTCGACGGCACCCCGTTGGACGAGATGCCGGCTCCGGACGGAGAGGAGTACTTCGCGACGGCGCTCTATTTCGCGTCGGGGCGCTGGGGCAATGGTGAGGGCATCTACAATTACCGGGCGGAAGCGGATCGCTTGCTCGACCTGATGAAGAACCGACCGGACATCACCGGGGAGTCCTTCGGGAACGGGGAGACGCGCACGACGACCGGGTCGACGCTCTTCAACACCGACAACCACCAGATCCGCTTCACGCCGGACACGGGAAACTTCGAGACCAATGGGGATCACACCGATCCGTCGTATCACCTGCCGGCCTTCTACGAGATCTGGGCCAAGTACGGTCCGGAGGCGGACCGCGCCTTCTGGAGCGAGGCGGCCGAGGTGAGCCGTGACTACTTCCACCTCGCGGCTCACCCGGAGACGGGGCTCACGCCCGATTACGCGAATTTCGACGGCACGCCCAAGGCGGCGTCGTGGAAGCCCGAGTCCGTGGACTTCCGCTTCGACGCGTGGCGCACCGCGATGAACTGGTCCGTCGACTGGGCGTGGTGGGCGAAGGATGAGCGCCAGCAGGAGCTCAGCGATCGGATCCAGGCGTTCTTCGAGGCGCAAGGAGCGGAGTACGGGAACCAGTTCTCCCTCGACGGCGAGGAGCTGGGCGCCGACCACTCCTCGGGGCTCGTCGCCACGAACGCGGTCGCCAGCCTGGCGGCCACCAACCCGCGGTCCGCCGATTTCGTCCAGGCGCTCTGGGACCTCGATCCCCCGAGCGGGCAGTACCGCTACTACGACGGCATGCTGTATTTCATGGCGCTGCTGCACGTGGGCGGCCAGTTCCAGGCGTACGCGCCGCAGTGAGGTGCGGCGGCGGCGGCGGCGGCGCGACGCCGCGCAGATTCGTGTGTTCCGGGCTCCGTCGAGCGACGCGATGAGCCCGTGGCGCACGAAGATGCGCCCCGCTATAGTCCGCCGCCCTCATGATCCCTGCCGGTCCCCTGCCCATCACCCCGCTGTCGTCGCCGCCTGATCTGATCTGGCGTGTCCCTGGCTCGAAGAGCATCACGAACCGCGCGCTCGTGCTGGCCGCGCTCGCCGACGGCGAGAGCACGCTGGAGGGGGTGCTCCACAGCGACGACACGCGGCACATGCGGTCCGCCCTGGAAGCGCTGGGGATCGGGATCGAGGACGCCGGGCCGCACACGCTGGTGGTGAAGGGAGGGCGGCGCCGGCTGCGCGCGCCGGGGCGCGAGCTGTTCGTCGGGAACAGCGGCACCACGGTGCGGTTCCTGGCGGCTCTCGCGTGCCTCGTGCCGGGTGAGGTGGTGCTGGTCGGCGATGAGCACATGGCCAAGCGGCCGATCGCCGATCTGGTCGACGGCCTGAGGCAGCTCGGGGCGGACGTGGAGTGCGCGACCGGGTGCCCGCCGCTCCGGATCCGGGGCGGCCAGCTGAAGGGCGGCACGCTGACGATGCGCGGCGATCGCTCCAGCCAGTACTTCTCGGCGGTGATGATGGCAGGCCCCTTCGCAGAGGCCGCCATCGACCTGCGCGTGGCCGGCGAGCTGGTCAGTCGCCCCTACGTCGAGATCACGCGGCGCATGGTCGCGGATTTCGGCGGTCGCATCGACGAGGCGGCGGGTGGGTTCACGGTCCATCCCGCCGCGGGGTACCGCCCGCGGGCGTACCCGATCGAGCCGGACGCGTCGTCCGCGAGCTATCCGTTCGCGCTCGCCGCGGCCGCGGGCGGCGCCATCACCGTGCCTGGCCTCGCCGAGGGGGCGTTGCAAGGGGACTACCGGTTCGTCGAGCTCCTGGAGCAGGCCGGCGCGCGCGTGAGCCGGCAGGCCGATGCGACCACCGTGCGCAGCGACGGGCGCCTGCGCGGCATCGACGTCGATATGCACCACATCTCGGACACGGTGATGACGCTGGCGGCTATCGCACCGCTCCTCGAGGGGCCGACGACGATCCGGAACGTGGCGAACATCCGGATCAAGGAGACGGACCGCCTCGCCGCCACGGTCGCGGAGCTCCGCCGCCTGGGCCAGGAGGTGACCCACGGCGACGACTGGCTCCGCATCGAGCCTCGGCCGCTGACGCCCGCGCTCGTGCGCAGCTACAGCGACCACCGCATGGCGATGAGCTTCGCGATCCTGGGGCTCTGCCGGCCAGGGATCACCATCGAGGATCCGGCCTGCGTCGCGAAGACGTACCCGACGTTCTGGGAGGACGTCGAGGGGTGCTCCCGCGCGGCAGGCGCGGCGCCCGCGGTGTGATCCCTGCTCGCGCCGCCGGTCAAGCGCTCAAGAGACGGCGAGCACGGCCTCCACCTCGATCTTCAGATCAGGGGAGAAGAGCCCGGCGACACGGACCAGGGAGCTCGCCGGCAGCGCGGTTCCATAGATTCGAAACAGGGTCTCTCTCAGCGCCACGATATCGTCGAGGCTCGTGACGAAGATCGTCACCTTGGCTATCGCGTCCAGGCCGACCTGTTCGGCGCGCGCGATGCTCGCGATCTGGGAGAAGATCGCCTCTGCCTGCTCGGACACACTGCCCTTCTGAGCGGGCGAGCCGAAGGCCGTCAGCCCTGAAAGGAACAGAAAGCCGTTGTGCTCGACGGCATGAACGTACGGACCCACCGGATCACCCAGCGCAGGATAGTTTTTTCTCTCCACGGCTGCTCTCCTTGCCTGACACACCCCGCGGCGCCTCGGAGGGCGCGCGCTCGACCATCCTACACGCGCTCCATAACATACGCGCGCCGGGCCCATGTCAGGGGCGGGGCCGCGCGTTCTCGTCAAGCCAGTCGAGCGCTTCGTCCATGACCCGCTCGGCGTCCGGCAGCGCTCCGTGGTGCGCGCCGGGCATCTCCCGGTAGACCGCCGGTATCCTGGCGGCGAGGAGCCCGCTCGCGCCCTCCTTCATGCGGTACGTCGCGTCGCGCTCGCCGCTGATCATCACCGCTCCCCGGATGTCCCGGAGGCGCGCGGCCGAGGGCGTCGTGGGCGCGCCGAGGAGCACCAGCCGCGAGTACCGCTCCGGCCACCGCTCCGCGAGCCGCTCCGCGAGATAGGCCCCTTGCGAGTAGCCGATGACCACGAGATCCTTCGCCTCGCCGCCGCACGCCGCCAGCGCGCTCCGGATCCGGCCGTCCTGCTCCCCGGCGTCGGACGAGTACTTGCTGAACACCCCGCCGGCGCCGCAGCGCACGTTGCCCTGGAGCCCGAGCACCCCCCCGTGCTCCCGCGCCGCCCTCGCGAAGGCCTGCACATAGCCCAGCCCGTGCCCGCACATGCCGTGAAGGAACACCATCCGCGGGCACGCGCCGAGAGGCCCGGTGACGACGAACGCCGGCAGATCGCCAGGCACGGGCACCTCGGTCGCCACGAGCGGCGGCTCGACGGGCTGCCGCTCGACCATGGCGGGCTGTGCCGGGCGCTCCTCCGCGAGCGCACGTTCCTCCTTGCCACACCCCGTCGCCAGCGCCGCGAGGCCGAGTCCGGATATGGCTATAGTGGAAATCTTCATACTTCTGGCGTTGGGCCACGATCGGCGCACCGCAAGCGGCCCCGCGCCAACACGGGGTTCCTCTCACCTGGCGAGCACAGCGGTTTTGCTCTTTCTGACGGATGACTTGTCCGTTATAACGGATATTGGCCTGGCTGGCGCGGCTCCCCGGGACCGTCGCGCTGTGCGCTCGCGGCACGAGGCGCGCAACGAACGGCCTGGCATTGCGGCAGGGGAGTACGTCCCGCGCTGCGAGAGACGATCGATTGCAAGGATGGCAAGGAGCAGAACGATGAGTGATCGCGGCTTGGGGTATTTCGGCGAGCGGTACGGCAGCGAGGGACCGGCGCCCCGCTTCGCGCAGTGGAACGAGGTGATCGAGGCGCTGCTCGGGCATCGCTCGGTGCGGCGTTACGCGCCGAAGCCGCTCCCGGAGGGCACGCTCGAGCTGCTCGTGGCCGCGGCGCAGTCGGCGCCGAGCTCCTCGAACCTGCAGCTCTGGAGCGTGCTCTCGGTGCAGGACGCCGAGCGGCGGCGGCGCCTTTCGGAGCTCGCCGGCGGCCAGGCGCACGTCCGCGATTGCGGGCTGTTTTTGGTCTGGCTCGCCGATCTGCGGCGGCTCGGCGAGCTCGCGAAGCACCGCGGCGTGGGGCACGAGGGGCTCGATTACCTCGAGATGTTCGTCATGGCGGTGGTCGACGCGGCGCTCGCCGCGCAGAACGCGCTCGTCACGGCCGAGTCGCTCGGCCTCGGCACGGTCTATATCGGCGCGCTGCGGAACCACCCTGAAGCGGTCGCGGCCGAGCTCGGCTTGCCACCCCAGGTGTTCGCGACGTTCGGCCTTTGCGTGGGCTGGCCCGACGCGGCCACCCCGGCGAGCATCAAGCCGCGGCTCCCGCAAGAGGTCGTCCTGCACCGCGAGCACTACGGCGCGTTCGAGCGAAGCGTGGGCGCGCTCGACGCCTACGACCAGCTCATGGAGCGCTTCTACACAAAGGAGCGCATGGGCGTGCAGGGGAGCTGGAGCCGCCACTCGGCTGCTCGCGTCGAGTCGGCCCAGGCGCTTCGCGGGCGCGACCGGCTGCGCGCGGCGCTCCTGGCGATGGGTTTCCAGCTGCAGTAGCCGGGCCGAGGCGGCCCCGGCGCACGCGAGGTCCCGCGGAGGTGCGCCCGGAGCAGCACCTCGGCAGCAGCCCCTGGTGCCTCTCCAGCAACGAGGGAGCCGCCCGCCGGATCGACGCTGGGAAACTGGCCATGGCATGTCGGCTGCAATTGCAGTGAAAGGGGGCGGATAAGGCAGCTGGCCTGAACAAGGGAGCCTTCCCATCATGAGCGAGGAACTGGAGCCTGAGGGCGAGGTCGGACGCGTCCTCGACGGGAGCGACACGCTGGCGCTGGAGGCCGACGTCCTGGTGCTGGGCGGCGGGCCCGCCGGGACGTGGGCCGCGCTCGCCGCGGCGGCGAAGGGCGCGCGCGTCGTGCTCGCCGACAAAGGGTATTGCGGCAGCAGCGGCGCCACGGCGCCGTCGGGGGTCGGCGTGTGGTACGTGCCCCCGGTCCCCGAGATGCGCGAGGCGGCCAAGGCCAGCCGAGAGGGGCTGGGCGGCTTCCTCGCGGACCGGGGCTGGATGGACCGCGTGCTCGACAAGACGTGGGCCAGCGTGAACGACCTCGCGGGCTGGGGTTATCCGTTTCCGGTCGACGACAGCGGGCAGCCCGTCCGCCGCAGCCTGCAAGGCCCCGAGTACATGCGCCTCATGCGCAAGCGGGTGAAGCTCGCGGGCGTCCGCATCCTCGACCACAGCCCCGCGATCGAGCTCCTCGTCGACGCGAACGGCGTGGTCGCCGGGGCGACCGGCATCTGCCGGCAGCTCGGGCACAGGTGGGTCGTGCGGGCCGGGGCCGTGGTCATCGCCACCGGCGGCTGCGCCTTCCTGAGCAAGGCGCTCGGCACCAACGTCCTCACCGGCGACGGAGGGCTGATGGCCGCCGAGGCGGGCGCCGAGATGTCAGGGATGGAGTTCTCCAACGCCTACGCGATCGCCCCGGCCTTCGCGTCGGTCACCAAGACCCTCTTCTACAACTGGGCGACGTTCTATTACGAGGACGGGCGCGTCATCGAGGGGGCCGGCTCGCAGCGCGGCCGGTCCGTGATCGCGGAGACCCTCCTCACGCAGCCGGTTTACGCCCAGCTCGACAAGGCCGACGAGGCGCTCCAGGCGTGGATGCGCACGGCCCAGCCGAACTTCTTCCTGCCCTTCGATCGCGCCGGCATCGACCCCTTCCGGCAGCGGTTCCCTGTCACGCTGCGGCTCGAGGGCACCGTGCGCGGCACGGGCGGGATCCGCATCACCAGCCACGGCTGCGCCACGTCGGCGCCGGGGCTCTACGCCGCCGGAGACGCCGCGACGCGAGAGCTCATCTGCGGCGGATTCACGGGCGGCGGCAGCCACAACGCCGCGTGGGCCATCTCCTCGGGCCAGTGGGCCGGCGAGGGAGCTGCCCTGTTCGCGCGCAGCGTCGGCCTGCGCGCCGGCCGGCGGGTCGTCGAGGGGGCTGGCCGCGCAGCGCTCCCGGCGGCGGGCGGGACGAGGCCGCTCGACGCGGAGGGGGTGATCCGGTCGGTGCAAGACGAGGTGTTCCCGTACGACAAGAACCTCTTCCGCACCGCGCGGGGGCTCGCTGCCTCGCTCGACAGGCTCGATGGGCTGTGGCGGGAGGTGCGGCAGGCCTGGCCCGGGGCGGCGGTGCGCGAGGCCGTGCGGGCGCGGGAGAGCGCCGCGATGGTGGCCACCGCGCGCTGGATGTTCAACGCGGCGCGCGCGCGCACCGAGACGCGCGGCATGCACAAGCACAAGGACCATCCCGGGCTCGATCCGGCGCAGCAGCGGCGGCTGATCACGGGCGGCCTCGACCACGTGTGGGTGCGCCCCGAGTCGCCCGCGCCGGCGTCGATCGGCGCGGCCACGGCCGCGGCGGAGGTGCACGCGCCATGATCGAGCTCGTCAGCGATGCCCGGTGCATCGGGTGCGATCTCTGCGTCGATGTCTGCCCCACCGACGTGTTCGACCGCGTCCCGGGCGGCGCGCCGGTCATCGCGCGGCAGGGCGACTGCCAGACGTGCTTCATGTGCGAGGCCTACTGCCCGGTGGACGCGCTCTACGTGGCCCCGGAGGCGGAGCGGCCGGTCGCGGTGAACGAGGGACAGCTCGAGGCGTCCGGGCTGCTCGGGAGCTACCGGGCCGCGGTCGGGTGGGGCACCCGGCGCAAGCCGGGCGCCGCCGCCGACGAGACGTTCCGCGTCCTCACGGTCGCTCGGCAGGGCTAGGAGCGCCGCGAGCGCCTCCACGTCCCTCCACGACAGCATCCCCATCCCAACTGTCCTCGCGGCGAGCAGGTTCGAACGCGAGCACCTGCTGCCCTGAAGGGGCTCGGGCCAGTCGAGCCCGCTGTCCTCGCGGAGGTATGGGGCGGGAAAATTTCAATGCATCGATAATCATGCGTCCCGCGCAATTCTTGTGACTGACTTCGGCCTGTTCTCACAACCTGGGTGAGGAACGAGGCCACCATTCCGCTCACGGCCGGGAGGCGAGCTGCCGACCGGACGATGAGGGGCCGCGCGAGGTATGCATGAGACGACCTATTTTCTTGATTTGCTTTTCGCTCGCTGCCGCTCACCTGGCATGCGGATCGAGCGGTGATACCGGAACCGGCGCGGACGGCGCCGGCGGGGAGGGCGCCGGGACGGGCGGCGGCGCGACCGGCACGGCGTCCAGCGGCAGCGGCAACAGCAGCGGCAGCGGCGGCGGCACCGGCGCGGGCACCAGCGCTGCGTCCGGCAGCGGCGGCGCTGGGACCAGCGCCGCGACCGGCAGCGGCGGCTCGGGCGGCGGCGCCGGCGCCGGCGGGCCCACGGGGTTCGCGCAGATGGAAGACCTCGACCGCGGCGTCGTGGCCGTGCCCACGGACGGCGGCACGTACGTGGGCTTTCGCCTGTTCGGCTACGACCCCGACGACATCGCGTTCAACGTCTACCGCGACGGAACCAAGGTCAACGGCGCGCCGCTCACGGACTCCACGAACCTCGTGGACCGCGACGGCTCTCCGAGCTCGGTCTACACCGTTCGCCCCGTCGTCGGCGGCGTCGAGCAAGGCGAGTCGGAGTCCGCGCCCGTGTGGAAGGATGGATACCTGTCCATCCCGACGACACCGCCGCCCGCAGGCGACGGCTACACCTACTCGAGCGGCGATGGCAGCGTGGGAGACGTGGACGGGGACGGGCAGTACGAGATCATCCTCAAATGGGATCCGTCGAACCTCCAGGACAACTCGAAGGCCGGCCGCACCGGCAAGACCTACCTCGACGCTTACTCGCTCGACGGCAAGCGGCTCTGGCGCATCGATCTCGGCGTGAACATCCGGGCCGGAGCGCACTACTCGCCGTTCCTCGTGTACGATCTCGACGGCGACGGGAAGGCGGAGGTGGCCGTCAAGACGGCGCCGGGGACGCGCGATGGGCGGGGCGAGTACCTGAGCAAGGGGCCGGCGGCCGGCGATGACGATTCCAAGGATTACCGCAACAACGACGGCTATATCCTCACCGGCCCGGAGTATCTCACGGTCTTTGCCGGCGACACCGGCGCGGAGCTCGCCACGACCGAGTTCAAGGTCGGGCGCAGCGACCCGTGCAGCTGGGGCAACAACGAGTGCTACGGCAACCGCGTCGACCGCTTCGTCGGCACCATCGCGTTCCTCGACGACACGGGGCGCCCGAGCGTGGTGTTCGGGCGCGGCTATTACGCGCGCACCACGCTCTCGGCCTGGAACTACCGCGACGGCGCGCTCTCGAACCTCTGGACGTTCGACTCCAGCTCGAGCCGCGCCAACGAGGCGTTCGGCGGCAAGGGCTGCCACTCCATCAGCGTCGCGAACGTGGACGACGACCCGCAGCAGGAGATCATCAACGGGGGCGCCACGTTCGACAACGACGGCAAGGGCCTCTGCGCGGTGGACTACTACGCTCACGGCGACGCGCTGCACGTCACGGATCACATCCCGTCGCGCCCTGGTCTCGAGGTGTTCCAGCCGTACGAGGGCAGCGAGTCGCCCGCCTACGCCATGCGCGACGCCCGCACGTGCGAGGTCCTATGGAAGGGGCCAGGCAACGGCGGCGAGGAGGGCCCTGGCCGCGGTGTGGCCGCGGACGTCGATCCGCGCAGCCCCGGCAGCGAGGCGTGGGTCAACAACAGCGAGCTGCTGCGCGGCTCGGACGGCGATGGCGTCGGGAACCGCCCCTCGTCGAGCAACTTCCTCATCTGGTGGGACGCGGACCTGAGCCGCGAGCTCCTCGACGGCAACGGCATCCGCCAGGTCGACGGCGCGGGGGCGAACTTCACGGCCGCCGGGTGTACCTCGAACAACGGCACGAAGAGCACGCCGACGCTCAGCGCCGACCTCCTGGGCGACTGGCGTGAAGAGGTGATCTTCCGCTGCGGCGATTCCATACGCATCTTCACGACGAACCAGGTCGCGACGAACCGGATCTACACCCTGATGCACGATCCGCAGTACCGCGTGGCCATCTCGTGGCAAAACGGCGCCTACAACCAGCCGCCTCACCCGAGCTTCCATATCGGGGAGGGGATGGCCGCGGCGCCGAAGCCGGACATCCACGTCCGCTGAGCCATCCCGAGCAACCCCGGGCAGAGCAGGCCTCCCGCGGAGCACCCAGGGCAACGGGACCAGAGCCGTAGACCACCTGAGATCAAGCGGGTTCAAATACGGTATCCTCCGTTCGAGAGATCGCCTGGCGCCGGCGGAGGTGAGAAAAGCGGATCCTCCGGCCGTCAGCTCCTGTAGCATCGAGCCCGTGATCGGTCCCCCTGGACTGCTGGTCACGCCGCCCCTCGAGCTCGAACGACATGGCGCCCCGCCGGAAGCTGTTGAGTCGCAAGCAGATCCCCCCGCGTGACCGCGTGGCGGCAGGGCTTCGGCCCTACCAGACGTTCGTCGAGCACCTCCACGACGAGCTCGACCGCCTCTGGCTGCTGTTCGATCTCCGTCTCGCTGGCGCCCGCCCCAAGCCCGGCGACGAGCAGGGAGGACCGGAGCCCGATCGCGAGAAGGAGCTCGCGGACAAGCGGTCGGCGATCGCAGGGCGGTTGCTCGCGTGCGCGGAGGAGCAGGTGGAGGTCCCGCTCGAGCGCCTGCGCGCGGCCTTCGGGCTGACTCCCTTCGAGGTCGACGCGCTGCTCGCGAGCCTGGCCCCGACCTTCGACGCCCGCTTCGGACACCTCTACGGCCAGCTCCACGACAACCCCGAGAAGCGCTTCCTGACGGGCGAATTGATCCTCGATCTCCTCTCCCTCGATCGAGCCTCCCGCGCGGAGAACGTCGCCCGCCTCCACCCGAGCGGAGCGCTCTTCAAATGGAAGCTCGTGCACGTGGAAGGAGGGGGCGAGCCGAATTCGACCAGCATCCATCTCCGCCCGCTGCTGGCGGATCTGCACGTCGTCCGGCTCCTCGCCGGGGAGTTCGGCCTCCACCCTCAGGTCGCGCGCCTCTTGCACCCGATCGGCCCGGTCGAGCGCGCGCCGTTCGACGCGCCCGTCGAGGCGAGGATCGCGCGCCTCGACGAGCGCCTCGCCGAGCCCGCGCGCCGCCAGCCGGCGTTCGTCCACCTCCGCGGCCCCGATGGCGACGACGCCATCAGCGTGGCGGCGGCGAGCGCCGCCCGCCTGGGCCTGCAGCTCTTCGAGCTCCAGGCGCCGGAGCTCCTGGCGATGGCCGCGCAGCCCTCGGAGGCCCTCACCGATACGCTCCGGCTCGTGATGCGCGACGCCCGCATCTACCGCGGGGCCCTCCTGTTGACGAAGGCCGATGTGCTCGGCGATCGCCACCCCGGGCCCGAGGAGCCCCGGCGCTCGCTCTTCGCCGCGCTCGCCGGCGTCGCCCCGCTCGTCTTCCTCGCCGCCGACGACGACGCGATCGAGGCCGTCGCGCGCCGGTCGCTGCGGGGGCGAGGCTTTCGCTGGATCGAGCTCGCGCTGCCCGCGCCGACGTATGAGCGCCGCCTCGCCACATGGGAGCGCGAGCTCGGAGCGATCGGCGGCGCCGCGGCGGTCGACGCGGCCGCGCGCGCCGAGCTCGCCGCGCGCCACGACCTCACCGTCAGCCAGATCCGCCGCGCCGCGGCCTCGGCGGAGGATCTCGCCCGCTCCCGCCCGTCGCGCGAGGCGGCGCTCGGCCCGGACGACCTCCGCGCCGGCGTCCGGAGGCAGACGCGGCGCGTGCTCGGGGACCTCGCGACGCCGGTGACCGCGCGCCACCGCTGGGGCGATCTGGTGATCTCCGAGGGGTCGCTCGGGCAGCTCCGCGAGATCTGCGCCTACCACACCAGGCGCCACACGGTGCTCGACGCCTGGGGGTTCGGCGAGCGCCTGCAGCGCGGCCTCGGGATCCACGCCCTGTTCTGCGGCCCGCCCGGCACCGGCAAGACGATGGCCGCCTCGATCCTCGCCGCGGAGCTCGATCTCGAGCTTTACCGGATCGATCTGTCGCTCGTCATCAACAAGTACATCGGCGAGACCGAGAAGAACCTCGCCCGGATCTTCCGCGAGGCGGCCTCGGCGCCCGTCATCCTGTTCTTCGACGAGGCGGACGCGCTCTTCGCCAGGCGGACGAAGGTGCAGGACTCGCACGATCGCTACGCCAACCTGGAGACAGGCTACCTCCTCCAGCGGATCGAGGATCACCCGGGGATAACCATCCTGGCGACGAACCTCAGCGAGAACCTCGATCAGGCGTTCTTGCGGCGGATGGGCTTCATCATCGACTTTCCCTTCCCGGACGCCGCCGCTCGCCAGAGGATCCTCGAAAAGCTCTTCCCGCCCGCGGCGCCGCTCGCCGGCGACGTCGATATCGCCTATCTCGGCCAGCGCCTCCAGCTCGCTGGCGGCAACCTGCGCAACATCGCCCTGCGCGCGGCCTTCGCCGCGGCGGAGCGCGGCCAGCCCATCGGGATGGGCCACATGCTCCTGGCCGCCAAGCGCGAGTATGAGAAGCTCGGTAAGCCGTTCCTGCCCTCGGATTTCTCCGAGTACCTCGACGCGGCTGGCCTCCAGGTCGCGCCGCCCGCGGGCCCGGCCGCGGTCTTCAGCCCGTTCGCCCCGCCGCGCGGCGCCGAGGACCGCTAGCGCGTCGCGCCGTGGCGCCTCCCCGCCTCGTCGGCGTGATCGCGGCGCGCCTCGCGCAGCACGACCGACACAACCACGGTGTCGGGCAGCCGGTCGTCGATCGTGACCTCGCGGCGGACGCCGTTCGGTCCGTCGTCCTCGAAATGAAACGCGCCCACCCACGGCAGAGTCCAGGACAGACGGACATGGCCGTGCGACGAGCCGAGCCTCACGAACGCGCTCGCGCCTGACCCGAGCTGCGTCGACTCGTTCATCCAGATCGCCGCCGATTGCTTGGGGACCACGTCCGCCTGCTTCGGGGTGAGCTTGTCGGCCCACTGTCCCCGGAGCGTCGCCACGCCCTGGACCGCGAAGGGCTCGTCGGTGCTGTTCTGGAGTACGACCCTCACGCTGCGATACACTCTCGCAGTGGTCATCGGCTCCCTCCGCGTCGGCCCGCGAGAGCTCGCGGGATTTTCCGGTTGACAGTCGTCCAGCTAACCCGTTTCACTAGCGCACGCTCCGCGAAGTGTGGAGCCCGTTGCGCGCGAGCCCCGCGCCAATCTGCAGATCTCGGGAGGTGATACGATGGCTTCTCTCGGATACTACAGCATCGAAGTTCAGATCACGAATTATACCCAGACGAACTTTTCCATCCAGGTCGCCAGCCTGAACGGGGCCGGTGACTCGTGGATCACGGGCGAGCAGCCCACCGTCGGCGGCACGCTGAACGAGTACCAGAGCATGCCCGTGGGCGTGCTGACGAACGATCAGGACGGCCAGGCGGGCGGCATCGTGGTGCTGAAGGGGCTCGGGAGCATCCCGGTGACCATCACGTTCCAGATCCCGCCGAGCAGCCAGGGGGTGTCCGTCACCAGCCCCCCCGAGCTCGAAACCACCGTCAAGCAGCGCGACACCGGCGAGCAGAACCACGCGCAGTATTCCGTGACCATCGTGCCGGCCGTGCAGAACATGCTGACGAGGCTCCGCGCCGCCCGCGCGAAGCCGTAGGTCGGACCAGCCCTCGCCTCGACGCCGTCACCGAGGGCGCAGGAGAGGGGGTCGTCGGCTCCGGAGGATCGGAGGGCTTCATGGCGGACAGAGGGTATCGCAGCATCGAGGTCACCGTGATCAACAACACCCGCGCCAGCCTGGTGGTGCAGGGCGGGAGCACGGCAGGGGCCAACTCGACGTGGATAGCGGGTGAACGACCCACGACGAGCTCGGTCATGCCCCAGTATTCGATCGTGACCTGGGGGGTGATGACGACGGACCAGGACAGTGCGGCCTCGGCCTCGGTGACCCTCACGGGCCTCGGGCACAAGCCTGTGCAACTCCGCATGGAAAATCTCGCGTCCGGCGAGAGCAAGGTGACGCCGGTCGGCAACGATCGCATCGACGTCCACTGCAAGCAGCTGAATACCGGCGAGGACAACCACAGCCAGTTCGAGCTGAGCTTCAACCCGGTGGAGCCTCGCGCCTGCTGAAGCCGAGGGGCAGCAGCATCACCATCATCACGATCCGATCGAGATCTTCGCTGTTGAAGGAGACGCGGTGATCGAGCGCCGCCGGCACCGAGACGGCGTGCTCCATGCGCGAGACGTCGTGCCACGGCATGTACCACGAGATCTCGACGTAGCCCTTGGTCGACCCGAGGCGCAGGTAGCCCTGGACGCCGACGCCCTCCGCCGAGGACTGGCTCACCCATTTGGCCGAGCTCTGCTTCTCGACGACGTCTCCCCGCCTGGGCGGCGCTGGCGGCCCCCAGTCGCCGCGCACCGCCGCGAGCCCCTCGACGGTCAGGAGCTCATTGGTGCTATTCAGCAGCACCAGATCGACGCTTCTCAGTATCCCTGGCACGGGCTCCTCCTTCGATTACGATGAGCTCGGCGGCGGCCTTCGGCGACACCGTGACGAGCACCGCGATGGCCGCGGGCTCCTCATCGTTCACCCGCACGTCGACGCGCCGAGGGCCCTCCACCTGGGCCTGGCAGCGGAACTCCCCCACCCAGGGCAGGTGCCAGTGCACGTTGAGATAGCCGACGACGGCGCCGAAGCGCACGAACGCCTCGGTGCCTCGCTGGAGCGTGATCGACTCGGTCGCGAACGCCCTGGCGCTCTGCCGGCCGAGGTTATCGCCGTTCTTGGCGCCGAGCCCCGACGTCCATGCGCCGACGAGGACCTCGGCCCCCTCGACGGTGAGCATGTCGTCCGTGCTGTTCTGCAGCACCACGCGGACGCTGCGGTAGACATACGCCATCTCGTCCTCGGCTCGCCCTCTGCGGCTGGCGGCGGCGATCCTACCTCAAATTCTCCTTCGGCACGACGCCGAGGGCCCCGGTGAGCCCGGCGAAGGTGAGGACGGCGCGCTCGAGCGCCGCGCCGCGCAGATCCGCGCCGCTCAGGTTGGCTCCGGTCAGATCGGCGCCCGAGAGCCTGGCCTCGCGGAGGTCGGCGCCGTGCAGGAGGAGGCCCCCGAGGTCGCAGCCTTCGAGGTTGGCGCCGCGCAGGATCGCCGACGAGAAGTGCGCGCCGGAGAGCCCGGTCCGGCGGAGATCGACGCCGGAGAGATCCGCGCCGGAGAGATCCGCGCCGGAGAGATCCGCGCCGGAGAGATCCGCGCCCGAGAGGCGCGCGCCTCGCAGGAGCGCTCCGGTGAGGAGCGCCGAGCCGAGGTCGGCGCCTCGGAGATCGGCGTGGGCGAGCCGGGCGGCGGCGAGCTTGGCCCCGGTCAGCCTGGCGTGGCGGAGGTTGGCCGCGCGCAGCTCGCCGCCGCTGAGATCGGCCCCTTCGAGGTGCGCCCCGACGAAGCTGTAGCCGCGAAACTCGGCGCCGCGCAGATCGGCGCCGCGCAGATCGACGCCGTCCATCGGCCAAACGCGCACGAGGCGGGCCGCCTGGCCTCGGCGGAGCCAGCGGGCGCCGCCGTCCCGGATGGCCTGGAGCTGCTCTTCCAGCGTCCACTCGCTGGTCGACCCTCCCTTCGGGTAGCGGCGAGCGAACCACTCGACGCCCTCGTCGCACCCGCTGCGCGAGCGGAAGTAGCCGGCGTCGACGAAGACCGCAGGAGGCGCGATGTCGCGCAGCGCCTTCACCATCTCGTCGAGGCTCGCCGCGACGAGCGCGCCGGGCAAGGGCTGGAGATCCGCTCCGGCGTCGAGGACGACGAGCTTCTTTCCCTGGCCGAGCGAGAGGCCCAGCGCCAGCATGTCCGCCGCGCATCGGGGGCGCACGGAGATCACCGCGTGGCACTCGGCGAGCGCGCGGGCGGACGCCTCGCTCCCCGCCGCGCTCGGATCGAGCCGCCGGGGCGAGTGGCCCTCGGCCGTGACGCGGGACTCGACCTCCGCCGCCAGCGGGTCGGAAGCGCTCGAGAGGATGCAGACGTTCAACAAGGTCCCTCCAGGCTCATCGGATCCGCATGATCTTCAGGAGGAGCATCGATCGCGGGACGGCGCTCCCCGGGCCCGTCGGCGCCGAGGCCTGCCCCGTGTACGGCGCGGTCTGCGACGTCGGCGGCGCGCAGTAGGTGCCGGGCGGGAAGCTGTGGAGGTGGCTCGCCATCGAGAGGCTGCTCCCTCCGAGCGTCGTCCCGTTCGTGTTCGGCGTCGGCGAGAAGGCGACCGTGATCGAGTGCTGGTGGTCCATGGGGTGGCTGTGCGTCGAGAGCGCGATCGCGTGCGTGTGCTGCTCCGCCCCCCCGGTGCTCCCGATCTCCTCGTAGGAGACGACCGCGCGCACGAAGCGATCGGACAGGTCAGGCAGCTTCGTGCCCTTGATCGGGCTCGACGGATCGTCGACGGTGCTGCCGTCGCAGATCTGGAACCCCTCGGGGCAGAGCGCGGCCGAGTCGCCGGGCTGCCACCAGTCGACGATCGTCCCGATCGGGATCGGCACGACGCCCGTCTTCTGCACGGTCCCGCCCTCGAACATGAAGCCCCCGGTGGCCTGGATGACGCCGTTGGCGGTGAGGGCGTCGGCCGGCTCGGTCGTCCCGACGCCAACGTGGCCGCGCGCCCCGGCGACCACCAGGGTCGGCGGGCTGTCCGCCGCGGAGGCGCCCGTCACCAGCGCGATGTCGCCGGGCTCGACGATCGACAGCGAGCCCGAGGCGAGCGCGATGGCCCGGCTGTCGTCGTGGCTCGAGATCGTCCCGCTGTCGGCGAAGGCGATATTGCACCCGGGGCCGAGCCCGACGTCGCCCTTGGCCACGTGGAGCGTCGCGAGGGGGGCCTCGGTGCCGACGCCGACGCGCCCGTCGGTCGTCACCGCGAGCACCGCCTGGCCATCGCCGCGGCGGAACCGAGCGAGGAGCCTGCCACGACGAATCGAGAAGGGGGTGGGCGTCGCGGGCGGCGGCGACGACCGCGGGGCCAGCGTGGCGACGACGAGGTTCGGCCCGAGGACCTTCTGCACGATCGCGCTCGCGCCCCCGGCGAGGATGGCGTCGCCGGGAGAGAGCTCCTGCGAGAAATAGGTCCCGTCGCCGTAGACCATGTGATCGCCCGAGCTGGTCGAGGGCGCCGCCGCGAAGGCGCTCCCCTCCGCGGCGCTCGCAGGGCCGAACCGCACGGTCCCATGCCCAGGGATCTCGGCCACGCCCGTGACGTCGAGCGCCGCGGCCGGCGAGGCCACGCCGGCGCCGACGGCGCCGGCGACGACGACCGAGCCGAGGATGTCCGTCTGCGGGGCGCGGATCTCGAGCGCGCCCGGATCGCTCGCGGCGGCGATCGTCGCCGCGAGCGGGGTCGGGTTGAGGAACGTCAGCGCGCCGACCACCACGCCCGAGCTGCGCCGCTCGCGGGGATCGATCGAGACGACGTCGCGGAAGACGGACAGCTCGATCCGGCCGAGCAAGAGCTCCATCCCGGCGGCGATGTCGGGCGATCGGCCGGAGGAGCGGACGGCGATCTCCGGCGCGACGATGGCCCTCCGATAGAACGTCCCGCGGGCGCCCCCCGCGGCCTCGGCGGGCGCCTCGCCGTAGCGGATGGTGATCCACACGACGGCGTCGGGCGAGGCGCGGAGATCGACCTCCACCGGCGCTCCGAGGTCGATCTGGTCACCCGCCGCGTCGAACGCGAAGCCCGCGGTGACGGTGATGCGCCCCTGCCCCGAGCGCTCGAGATCGAGGCCGGAGGCGATCCCGTACGTGTGGAGGGAGCGATCGGCGAGCCGGTATCCGGCGCGCTGATAGCCCTGCTCGAGCGCCAGATCCTCGGCCCGCAGGAGCTTGCCCGACGTGAAGAGCGGCCTCGTTCGAGCGGAATCCATCGCGCACCTCACCGGATCCGGATGAGCTTCAAGAGCCCGCAGTACGGCGGCAGGGACGACCCCGCCTCCGTCGTCGCCGTGGTTCCGGCGTCGCTGTTGGGGCCGGTATCGGTCGCCGTCTGCGCCCCGATGTTCGCGGTGAACGCGTGGGTGTGATCGTCCAGGCAGAACTGGTCGGCGAGGTCGTCCTTGGTGCTGTCCCCGGAGTCGCCGCCTCCTGTCTGGCCCGAGTAATCGGGGTGGGCGTGCGGGAACGGGTGGGTATGCGCCGGGACCACGTAGCCGTGGACGTGGGTCTCGCTCGCGCCGGGCCCGGGGCCGGCATCCGCCTGCGATGCGCAGCCGCGGATGAAATAGCCGCCGAGATTGGGGACGGCCTTGCCGTTGAAAGGGCTCGCCTTGTCGTCGACGACGCTGCCGTCGCAGATCCGGTACTCGACCAGGTTCTGGGGGATCGATCCGGGCCGCCACCAGTCGATGATGCCGCCGATCGGCACGGCGATACCGGCGTCGATCTGCACGGTGCCGTCCGGGAAGACGTAGCCCTCCGTCGCGTACACCGTGCCGTCGACCACGAGGGGGTTGCCCGGCGTCTTCGTCCCGAGGCCCACGTCGCCGCTCGGGAGCAGCGACAGCCCGCTCGTCGCGCTGCCGGCGACGAGCGCGATCTCCCCTCGGTCGCGGAGGGTGAGCCGAGCGCTCGTCCGGTCGAAGGAGATCGCGTGATCGCCGTCCTTGCTGAGGATCTGCCCGTCGTCGGCGAACGTGATCCGGCGGGGCCCCGCGCCGAGGAGCAGGTCGCCGCCGGCGATCTCCAGGCGCACCGACGGCGCCGAGACGCCGATCCCGACGAGGGCGTCGCCGTCGGCGACGAGGAGCGCGCGCGAGGCGGAGGAGAACCGGGCGACGAGCCTGCGCCGCAGCTCCCACGAGGCGCTCTGGGCGTCGAGCGCGGTGTCCATCTCCAGGCGCCCGCCGTCGAGGACGCTGAGCACCTTGCCCTCGACCGGCTGCCCGTTGCGGTTCGTGGTGATGATCGTGTCGCCCGGCGCGACGACGGCGCCGATCAGCGGATCCGATCCGGTGACGGTCGCGCCGATGCTGGAGATCAGCCCCAGGCCCTCGCTCGGCGCGTTCGGCGCCTGGACGTCGAGCGCCGCCTCCGGGCGCATCGCGCCCACCCCCAGCAGGCCGTCGCGCAGCAGGAGCTCGGCGCCGGCGCCCTGGGGCGCGCGGAAGCGCACCTCGCCGGCGTTGATCCGCAGGCCGTGCTCCGGACCCGCTCCCCAGCCCACGATCGAGGGAGCGCGCGCGGTGATGCTCGGATCGGAGAAGGCCACCGAGCCGACGTTCATCCCCACGTAGCGGCGCGGCGACGCGTCGAGCGCCGGCCCCGCCGACAGCGCCGCGAGGACGAGCGCCTCGGCGCCGGCGGTCGCGGCCCACGAGAGCGCCGCCGTGTCCCGGATCCTCGGCAGGCCCTCGGGGCGATCGGGCGCGAGCCTCACCTCCTCGCGCTCGAGGACGAGGAGCGTCTCGCCGCCGGTGGGGAGCTCGAGCCGCGCCGGCTCGGCGAGCACCACGAGCTCGCCGTCCGAGCCCACCGCGACCCCCGGCGCCACCGTGACCTGCCCCGACGCGAGCGAGACCTCGAGGCCCGAGGCGATGCCCCAGGTGTGCAGGGCCCCGTCGTGCGCGCGGCGCAGGCCGTCCTGATAGACCTGCTCGGCGACGTAATCGTCCGTCGAGAGGTACTCTCCCTCGAAGTAGCGCGGCCGTTCAACGGGCGTCGGCATTCGGTCCCCTCTTCGATCACCGGATCCGGATGACCTTCACCAGCGAAAAGTACGGAGGGAGGTTGTCGGCGTCGAGGGTCGACGCCCCCGTGACGGGCGAGCTGTCCCCTGACTGGGCGGTCGTCGACTGGCCGATGACGATCGTCATGGGGTGCTGGTGATCCCTCTGGGCGAGCTCGCTCTTGTCGCCCCACGAGTCCGGGCTCGTGGTCTGAGGGCCCGAGCTCGTGACGAGGTCCGGGTGCGTGTGCGCGATGGCGTGGGTGTGCGTCGGGAGCGTGGTGATCGGGTGATCGTGCTGGGCGGCGCCGCTCGGCTGCCCGATGTTGCCGTACTGGGTGGTGCCTCGAACGAAGAGGCCCCGGAGATCGGGGACATGCTTCCCCGCCATGGGGCCCGAGGTGGCCTTCGAGAGCGAGCCGTCGCAGACCTGGAACTCCGGGGGCAGCGGCAGGCCGACGTCGGCCGGCATCCACCAGTCGATGATCGCGCCGATCGGGACGATGGTCGAGAGCGCCGCCGTCGTCTGGAGCACGCCGTCCGGGAAGAGGAGGCCGCCGCGCAGCGTCCGGATCCGGCCGCGCACCGAGAGCGTCGCGTCGGGACGATCCGCGACCTCGCCGATCGTCGCGTGGCCGTTGTCATGGAGCACCACCTGCGCGGGCCCGCTCCCCGCCTGGAGGCGGATCGACGTCGGCGCGGTGAGGTTCATCGAGCCGCTGGTGAACGTCATCCGGGGCTGCGGCGCCGTCCCCCGCACGCCGATCGTGGTGATCGGGTTCGCCTCGTCCTGGGCGAAGCGGATCGACGCCCCCCTGTCGAGCAGGACGTCGCCGGCGACCTCGAGCCGCGCCGAGGGCGCCGCGACGCCGATGCCGACGTCGCCGGCCGCGGTCACGAAGAACGTCTCCGCGCTCGGATCGACGCGCAGCGCGACCACCGGAGCCGCGGGACCCAGCGAGCTCCCGACGTCGATCTGAGCGTGCGGGATCTCGACGTTGACGCCGAGGCTGCCCGCGATCTGCAGCGAGCCGATGAACGTCGTGCGCGCCGCGTCCGCGTGGAGCACCACCCCGGCGGGCTCGGCGCGGCTCGCGTGGATCGACGGCAGGCTCCGCCCCGACGGGTCGCCGGAGACGAACGTCGCGCTGCCGACGGCCGTGCCCGTGTAGACGCGGACGCGCAGGTCGATGGCGCGGATCGCGCCGCGGGCGTCGACGAGGACCCGGCCGAGAACCACCTGCGAGGCCCCCTCGGCCGCCCCGTCCGCGCTGATCTCGAGGCGCGGATCGAGCACGTCGCGCTTGTAGCCCCGGGCCCCGCTCTGCGACGTGGCCTCGCTCGGGCGCGCCGACGCGGTGAGCATCACGTAGAACGCCGTCGCCGGCGCGTCGGGCACCTCGGCCGAGCGGGCCTCGACGAGGACCAGGGCGCGGCCGAGCGCGTCGACGGCGATCCCGGGCGAGACCACGACCGTTCCTGCCCTCGGGCCGGCGCTCACCAGCAGCCCGTCGACGATCCCGGCCGTGTGGACGGCGCGGTTGCGCGCCTCGCTCAGCGACTCGAAATAGCGTTGATCCGTCCGGAAATCGGCCGCGCCCAGGAGCTCGCCGTCGAAGTAGGCCGCGCGCTCCAGCCGCTTCGAGGTCATGCGCGCCCTCGACCGCCGTCGCGCTCGCGCTCGAGCTCGACGACGCGATCGGCGAGCTCGTGGATCGCCTGGACCAGGAGCGGCACGAGCTCCTGGTAAGCGAGCGTCGGCCGGCCCTCGGAGCTCGCGCCGACGACCTCCGGCACCACGGGCGCGACCTCCTGGGCGAGGAGCCCCAGCCGCCGCCGGCGCTCCGGATCCGAGCTCCAGGCGAAGGACACCGGCCGGAGCGCGCGCGTGCGATCGAGCGCGCCCGCGATGGGGAGGACGTCGACCTTGAGCGACGCGTCGCTCAGCGTGCGCGCGGTGCCATCCTGGCCGAGCTCCCAGACCTCGTTGCCGCCGTGGCGCGCCGAGATCAGCGCGCGCCCGCCGGCCTTCTTCACGCCGATGGAGACGCCGGCGTCGCCCGTGGCCCGATCGGCGAAGTCGAAGCGCGCGACGCTCGCCCCCTCGGGCTGAGCGTCGAGGTCCTGCGACACCGAGAGCATCGCGGAGCCCCGCGCCGCGCCCGCCCCCACGCTGAGCGGCCCGGCGAAGCTCTGCGGCCCCGAGGTCGCCGCCGCGGCGGCGGGCGCGGCCGCGGAGCGAGCCGACGGCTGCGTCGCCGCCTGGAGGTAGATCGCGCTCGCCTGCCGGCCGGTCGCGCTCGTCCCGGTGATCGCGCCGTCGGAGCCGACGGTGATCTGGCCGAGGACGATCCCCGGGGGCGCGGGCGTCGCCGTCGGCCGCAGGATCACCGGCTGCTCGACGATGAGGTGCGTCTGCTGGAGGGTCGTCGCGTTGGCCTTGACGTTGTTGTCGCCGTACGCGAGCTGCACCGAGTACGTCCCGGCCGCGAGCGAGAACGAGGTCGTGTCGAGCGTGGTCTCCTGGGCGAACAGCGGGACGCCGTTGCCGTCGAAGCCCGTGCCGGCGCCCACGGTGATGACCTTGCCCTGGGCGCTGAGCGCGAGGCCGTAGACGACGCCGGGCGCGAAGATCGAGACATTCTGGTAGCGCACCAGATCGCGGACGTACTGCTGCTCGCGCACGAAATCGGCGAGCTGCAGCAGCTCCGCGTCGTAGTAGTACGTGCGCTGGAGGGCGGGGAGCGTGGTGGTCACGGTGAGGTCTCCGATTTCGGGATCCGCGTGTCGCGCCCGATGGTCGAGTATTTTCCGATGGTGAACGTCGTCCCGGTGCGGACGACGTAGCGAGTCTGCAGCGGCTTCTCCGCGTCGACGAGCGCGGTCACCGCGCGCTGGAGGGCGACGACGTCCGGCGAGCCGAGATCCGATGTGGGCAGGACGATCTCGACCGCGAAGCTGTAGGGCCGGCGGCCGTCGAGCACGCCGTCGCCGCTCTCGTACGATCCGGCGAGCGTCGAGTTCAACCCGAGCGCGAGGGGCGTCGCCTCCGCGAGATCGATGATCCGGATATCCTCGGTGAAGAAGAGCTTCACCATCGCCTCCATCCCGGCCCTCGTCCCGCGCGCCCGGTAGAGGAGCATGAGGACGGCGAGCGCCGCGCGCTGCTGGTCGACGTCCCACGCCGGATCGCGCTGGAATTCGAGCCACCCGGCGAGCCAGCCGAGGAATCCGGCGAGCCACTCCTCGACGCCGTCTTCCCATGGACCGCCGTCCTGGCTGGTCCCCGCGATGGGGACGGCCGCCACGTAGTCGTTGAGCCGGCGCAGGTTGGCCGCCGTGGCGGCGGCGTTGGGCGAGCCGTCCTTGTTCTTGACCAGGATGGGAGGCAGCGCCGCGGTGGAGCCCGGGAAGAGGAACGAGAGGCGCGGAGAGAGGAGCGAGGGTAGGACGTCGAGGAGCTGGGCCAACCCGTCCTGCACGCCGCTGGCCGTCGCGTCGCGCCGGCCGAGCAGCGCCTCCGCGATCTGCAGGTAGCGCTGCAGGAACGACGGCGCGCCGCCGGGGCCCGGCTTCGCGTAGATCGCGGGCAAGAACCGCAGGTAGCCTGACGACCCCTCGCTCATGCGCCTCCCGCCGGCGGAAGCCGGGTATCGAGCCCGATCACGGCGTGGACGCCCACCTCGATCGTCCAGGTGCTGCGCATGGCGCGGACCGTCACGGACAGGAGCGCGGGCAGCTCGAACGCGGTCCCGGGCGCGGCGACGACCGTGTCGAGCCCGATCCTCGCCGAGCCGACGCGCGTGCCGGAGAGGATCTTCACGGAGGCGTTCACCGGCTGGCTCCGGTCGACCCCGTCGAGGTCGCGCAGCGCCGTCACCAGATCTTCGCCGGTGAGCGCCCGCCCGTAGGGATAGCCGTCCCCCGACGGGCCCCCGGTGATCGGATCGACGAGTCGAGTGATGAGGGCCGAGGCCTCGGCGAGGACCGCGGCCGGATCGAACCCCTCGGCGACGACCAGATCGGCCGACGCGACGAGCGGCGTGTACCTCACGGCCCTCACGCGGAGAGGCGTGCCGATGAGCCGCCGGGGCGCGAGGTAGGCGCCGACCGCGTAGACGAGCTTCTCGTACCCCTTGAGCACCGCGCCCCCGGGACGCACGAGGACCGTCCGCGCGATCGCGATGACCCCGGGATCCGCCGGCGTGGGCGGGCTCGACGCCCCCTGATACTGCGGGATATAGCCGGAGACGATCGTGACCTCGACGAGGCCACCGCGGTCCGCGGCGAACGCGCGCGCGACCTTCTCGGCGGCGGCCCAGCTGGCCACCGAGGCGGTGCACTCGACGGCCAGCGCCTCGAAATCGTCGGCCGTGACCGCGCGATAGCGGCTGCTCCAGAAGCGCAGGCCGACCTCGTGGAGCTCCGCGGCCGGGACGCGCTCCCCCGCGATCGAGGACAGGTAGTGCAGCAGGGCGATGTAGGCCGGATCGAGCGGGACCGTCGCCGCGCCGAGCTGGAGCCGCTTGCCGCCCTGCCAGATCACGTCGCTCTGGGCCCTCTTGAGCGCCGCGGGGACGCCCTGCTCCGGCGTGCCGGCCGCCATGAGCAGGTAATTCCGATAGCATTCGTCAGGGACGCGGTTGATCCGGTAATACGTCCCGCTCGCGATCCAGGCGAAGAGCTGGAGCAGCGTGATGCCCGGATCGGACGGGTTGTAATCGGTCCAGTTCGAGCTGTAGGCCGGTATGCCGTCGCGGAGCGACCTGAAGATCTCCTCGAAGGTCTGCGGGGCGAGATCCGGCAGCTTGAGCTCATCCGCCATCGAGCACCTCCAGGCGCACGGTCCCGGCCGCAGGGAGCTGGTTCCGCGCCATGGTGATCGTGGAGCGATCCCCGGCGAGCGAGACGCCGTCGATCGTCACCACGCCCGGGGCCGCCGCGAGGGCCGCGGCCACCGCGGCGGCGGTCACGACGGCGCCGAAATCCCACCCTCCCGGGTTGCTCGGGCTGCCGAGCGGCGCCAGGAACGCCGCGAGGGCCGCCTCGAGCGCCGACCGCACGTCGGAGGCGCGCGCGGAGGGCCCGATCGCGGCCCGGACCTCCACGTCGAGCGGCACGTAGTCGGGCCCGATCACATCGATCGCGCCGGCGACCAGGAGCAGCGCCCGCGATCCCACATACGCCTTGACCTCGCCGACGAGCTCCGCGGTCACGGTCGGCTGCGCCGCCGTGTCTCGCGGCAGCACCGCGACGATGAGGCGGCCCGAAGCGTCCGCGTAGGCCGTCGCCCGGACCACCCGCTGCGAGGACAGGAGCGCGAGCGTGGCGAAATCCTCGGCGGTGACCGCTCGATTGCCGGCCTTCATCCGGCGCGGCCCGAGCGCGCGGAGCACGTCGAGCGTATCGGCGTCGGCGCCGCCCTCCGCCCTGACGGGGCTGGTCACCGATCGGATCTGGCTCCTTGCCTTCTGGAGCTTCGTCAGCGAGCCCGCCGGCACGTTGCCCTTCGCGCCGCCCCCGCTGCGATAACGGAGCGCGCGGAGGTTGTTCGTTCCCTTCGGGGGCACCATCCCCCGCGTGCCGTCGCCGAACGTCAGCGTTCCGCTGGAGTGGTCCATCATGTAGTGGCGATCGGTCGAGGTCGAGAACGTCAGATCGCCGACCTCGGTCCAGGTGACCCAGACCATCGTCTCCGTGGACGCCGCGGAGGCGGCGAGCGGCGGCCCTCCGGGCGTGGTGCTCACCGGCGTGGCCGTCAGCTCGAGCACCTGCACCTCCTGCCCGTCGAGGACCGGCTTGCGCGGGAAGCTGACGGAGAAACCCGGCGCGCCGGAGGCCGACCCGAGGATCTCGTCGGTCCACAGGACGCCGTTGATCGCGTCGACCGCGTTCGGCGCGAGCCCGATCAGCGCCGGGAGCGACGTCGGCGACGACACCGGCGCCGAGAGCCGGATCCACACGAGGTCGCGGCCGAGCACCGAGGTCGCGGCGATCGACTCCGGGATCGAAATCCTCACGATCCCGGTCGTCGTGAAGCCGCTGGTGCCGTCGACGATCGAGAGCGGGCGCCACGTCCGCCCGTCGTGCGCCGACCAGATCGGCAGCTCGCCCGGCCTGCGCGGCGCGCTGGCCGTGGGGTCGGGCGCGAGCACCACGAGGAGCGACAGCGCGCGCCCGCGCGCGTGCTGGAAGCCGTCGGGCGCGAAGCCGAAGTAATACGCCGCCTCCCGCTCCGCCAGCGGGAGGTAGGGCTGCACGTCGAGCGGAGCGTACGAGAAGGCATTGCACGTGATCATCGAATCGGGCCGATCCGTGAGCACATAGCCGATCTTCAGGGCCGAGACGTAGGGAGGGGTGTACGTCGCCGGCTTGTACTCGTAGCCGAAGTCGAGCCCGTTATGCCGGAGGATGGCGAGCACCTCGCCCTTGTCGCTCACATAAGGGGCGATGAGATCGTTCACCACGTACTCCACCGATTTGACGACCACGACCCCCGCGGGCGACCCGTAACCCCCCGAGGCGATGCGCGCCCGCACCCAGCGGCTGTTCCTGCCGTTGATCTGCGCGACCGGCATCACCGGGCAGGTGAAGGTGATCTTGCCGGGGCGGGTGAGCGCCTCCGTCCCGTCGACCACCTCGAGCGCCTCCCAGCCGGACCCGCTCCAGTACTCCCACGCGAGCGCGACGCTCATCGGCGGGCTGATCGAGGTCGCCTCCACGTCGATCGTGACGTCGGCGTCGACCCGCGAGAACACGTCGTTCGAGGCGATGTAGAACGCGTCCTCGACCGAGGGCGCCCTGCCGAACGGATAGGCGCCCTTGACGAGATCGATCGGCGTGTTGTTGGTGAAGGCGGCCTCGGCCTGCTGGAGCTCGGAGCGCACCGTCACCGTGACCCGGTAGATCTGCGGCAGCATCTCCTGGTCGGCGGCGCGGATCCGGAGGCTCGCGTCCGGGCGGACGGCCAGCCAGAACGACGCGACGCCGCCGACGGTGGAGGGCGTCGCCTGCGAGAAATCGGCGAACGAGACCACCAGCGTGTCGTAGAGCTCGAGCTCGAGCTCGGGATGGAGCGGGTTGCCGGAGCCGTCGGTCCACCGCGCGAAGTAATCGGCGAAGAGGTTGACGCCCTCGAAGGTGATGGACAGCTCGGCCAGCGCCGTGGGCTGCTGGAAGAGCCCGGCGCCGCCGAGGTAGAGCGCATGCTCGAGCGGGGTGGGCCCCGCCCCGGGGGCGGCGCCGATCAGCTCCGAGACGTCGCGGTAGGCGTCGGCCGCCGGCAGCAGGCAGAGCGCCGCCGTGGGCACGACCGGGAGCGCGGTGAGCGCCTCGGTGGTCTCGAAGAGGAGGTTCGGGTCCGAGGTCGCCGCGACCTGCGTCCCGGAGGGGATCTCGACCGGCCCGCTCCCGCTCGCGAGGGTGAACGCGAGCGGCGCCTCGGCGGCGGCGGGCGCCCGCAGCTCCATCCCGAAGAAATCGAGGAAGGCCAGGAAGTGCTTGTCGGGGGCGCGATTGAGCTGGATCGTCAGCGACGCGTGGAGCTGGGAGAGCAGCTTGAGCGTGACGAGCCCGGGGTCATCGGTCGTGAAATAGGCAGGGTCGGGGGGGTCGCCCGGCCAGTAGCCCGCCCACTCGGGGAGGTAGGCCCGCACCAGCGCGATCGCGTCGCGGTACACGTCGTCCGCGGAGCGCGCGTCGAGCACGTACGGCGGGCGGGCGGCCGGGATCCCCATCCGCTAGCTCGCGGGGCGCTCGGCGCCCGGCGGCGCGTCGCCGCCCGCGGCCGCGGCCGGCGCGTTGGCGAGGACGTCCTCCAGCACATGGATCGCGCCGCCGATCCGGAAGAGCGTGTTCCGCAACTCGGCCGCGCGCGCCTCCAGCGCCGCCAGCTGCTTCTGCCCGAGCTCCATCTCATCGCGGAGCTCCTTCAGCCTTCTCTCCACGTAGCTCTTCACCTGCACCTCCGGTCGGCGATCAGCCCTGCGTCAGGTAGAACGGGTATACCAGGTTGCGTCGCTGGTTCTTCGTGCGGACCACGTAGGCGATCGAGACCAGTATCACCCCGCGGCGGGCCGGGTCGCCGGAGGCGGTGACGTCCTCGACGCGGATGCGAGGCTCCCAGCGCTCGAGCGCCTTCTTCACCTGGTGCGCCACCAGGTGGTATGTCGTCGCGCTCAGAGGGGCGAACACGAGCTCCTGGATGCGGCAGCCGAAATCGGGCTCCATCACCCGCTCTCCGAGCGCGGTGTCGAGGATGATGCGGACCGACTGTTCCACGTCCGCCTCCTCGGCGACCATCCCGACCTTGCCGCCGGAGAGCCCCACGGGGAAGGCCCAACCGGTGCCAAGGAAGCTCCTGGTGTCAGCCATCGCTCAATCCCCCACGACCACGGTGCTCACCGCGTCCACGATCCCCGTCGGGCCCACGAAGACGTCGTTGCACGTCTGGGCCTGATCGCCGCTGCGGGCCGCGGGGCGCCCCTCGAACAGCACCGTTCCGCTGCCGCTGACGATCTCGCCGACGTTCGATGGCTCGACGGCGAACTCGCCCCCGATCGGGATGTGGGGCGGCGTGTTGGTCGCCGTCGATCCGACGACCGCGGCGGGCGTGCCGTCGATGAACACCGTGGCGCAGAGCGCGCCGTCGAGGATCCCGTTGAAGGGCAGCGTCTCGTCCACCGGCTCCTCATAGGGCGGCAGGAGCACGGTGTGATTGTCCATCGCCGTGATGCGATCTCCCTCTTTTGCGGCCGGTCCCATGGTGCCTCCTCAGTTCAGCCGGATCTGCGTGCCCTGGACGACCACCGTGCCGCCGGCGGTCAGCTTGGCCCCCTCCGCGCCCGCCGACATCGTGAGGCCGTTCGTCGCGCTGATCTGGACATCGGCCGCCGTCAGGGTGATCTTGCCCTGCGAGGCGGTCAGATCGATGTTGCCCTCCGACGTGATCGCCACCCGCTTCGCGGCGATGTCGATGAGGATGCTGTTGGATCCGCTCTTGTCGACGATCTGGATCTGCTCGGAGCCCTCGGTGTCGTCGATCTTGATGACGCTCCCGCCGCGGGTCTTGATCACCTTCACGCTCTGCTGCTGCGCCTCGCCCGCCACCGGCGGGGTGTCCTGCCCGTTCCAGAGCGCCCCGATCACGTAGGGCACGTTCATGTTCCCGGCCTCGAACGCCACGAGGACCTCGGTCTCGGGCTCGGGGAGGAAATAGGCCCCCCGGTCCTTGCCCGCGAAGAACGAGGCGACACGGCACCAGCTGGACAGGATCGTCCCGCTGAACATCTTGTATTCGACCCGGATCCGGCCGAGGTTTTCGGGGTCGCCCGTGGTCTGCCGGACGATCCCCACGACGACGCCGGGCATGACGCGCTCGTAGCTGCCCTGGGGGTCACTCATACGCCGGTCCTCCGCAGCGTCAGCTCGGTGGTGTAGCCGTCCTGCATCGTGTAGACGTGTTTGGCGGCCGTGACGTAATAGAGGCCGCTCAGCCGGGGGCCGATCCCCTCGACACCGACGTTGATCCCGGGCTTGGCGGCCGGGTTGCCGAGCATCAGGAGGGTGCCCTCGATGAAATCGTCGAGATCGGCCTCGTACGCGGCCTCGGCGAGCGCGCGGGCCGAGGCGGCGTCGACGATCTCCGGATCCATCGCCGCGACCGGGGAGGGGGCGATCGCGGAGGACATCTCGTAGCCTGTCTCGGTCCCGCCCATCCGGAGCGACGAGGGGCCGGAGGCCACGCTGGCGACGATCGCCTGCTTGGCGCGAGGGTCCCAGCCCACGCGCTGCACGGTCGATCCCTGCTTGACCGCCTTGACCCGCACCGTCACCCGGGGCACCCCCTCGTTGAACCTGAGCGTCATCATCGCCCCTTGTCCCGCCCGCGTCGGCCCGAAGTAGAGCTGCCTCCCGTCCACCTGGATCTCGTAGTTCATCCGGGCGGCGCGGGCCGAGAGGAACGCATAGTCGCTCTGATCGGGCTGGATCACATAGGGATACGTCACCTGGGTCATGCCCGCCGCAGGCTCGATCGTGAGCCCGTGCTGCTCGGCGATGTGCGCGGCGATCTGCTCGTCGGTCATGCCCTCGAAGATCCGCTGGGCCGTCCCGAACTGGAGCGCGTAGAGCGCGTCGTAGCCCCGGATCTCGACGGTGCTCTCCCGGGCGAAGGTCGCCTCGATCCCCCCGATCTCGCCCTCGAAGATCACCCTGGACTGGGGCTCGCCGAAGGCGACGACCAGCGGGTCGCCGATCCGGAAGGAGGTGAGATCGACGCCCTGCCATGCCCCGTCGGCGTAGTCGACGCTGCCCATCTCGATGCGGCACATCGACGGCATGTTCAGCTCTTGCTCGACCTCGGCGCGGACCATCGCCGCGATCATCTCGTCGGGGAGCAGCGAGCCGGCGGCCGAGACCTGGATGAGCCCCATCAGGTCCTCGACGGCGGCAGGCCCGCGGCCCAGCCGGCCCTGCTCGCGGCGGGGGGCCGGTGCAGATCGGGGATGGCGAGGACCATGCCTATCTGCTCCTGCTTCGGGAAATTCAGGGGATCGTCGAGATCGTTGAGCTCGGCGATCTGCAGCCAGGCCGAGGCGTCGCCGAGCTCGCGGTAGGCGATGAGATCGAGCCGCTCGCCCTGGGCGACGGTGTGGAGCTTGGGGCAGTTATCGAGCCCGGCGTTCTGCACCGCCTGGACGGCGGACATCACCTGCTCGAAGGTCACCGTGAGATCGGCCCGGACCGGGACGCCCGAGGGGAGGAACATGGTGAAGCGCTGCTCGACCCTGCGGACGAGCCCCTCGTAGCTGAACCCCCCCCACAGGAAGAGGCACGTCGGAGGCTCGCGCTTGGCCCCCGGCCCGACGGGCGCCTGCAGCGCGGTGATCCGCCCGGTGGCCGTGCGGACGTCGGCGCCGAGCTCGTAGGTATCGAAGAACAGGCTCACCGTGAAGGTCGGCGACTCGAGGCGCTCGAACTGGAGGGTCGTCCCGACCTTCGAGATCACGAGATCGGAGGAGCTCGTGTACTCGACCGGATTGTACATCACCTCGATCTCGTCGTTGCTGGAGAGGTCCTTGATGATGGCCTTGCGCAGCGTCATCTGAGCGCCTTTCGATCGGCCCGGAGGCTCCTTCGCTTGTCCATCTCGGTGAGCACGCGATCGGTCAGCTTGAGCACCTCGTCGCGGGAGAGGCGGTCGACCATGAACGACGGCTGCGGCGGCGAGGGCGCGGGCGGCGGCGAGGGCGATTGTCGCGGGCCCCTGGCCTCCACGCGGACCGCCGCGGGCGGCTCCCGGTCGCTCCGCGCGGCGGCCTGCGCGCCGCCGTTGCGCGCCGCCGAGAGCGGATCGCGCGCGAGCTCGATCGCCGGCGGAGGGCCCATCCGGAGCGCCGGGCGGCCGCTGCCGGCCTCCAGCGCGCGGGAGCGCGCCTCGGAGACCCTGGTCGCATGGGTGAACGACAGCGGCTGGATCGCTCGCGCCTCCGCGCCGTCGAGCGAGCGATCCATGGATCGAGCGAACGAGGGCTGCCCGCGGGGCGGCGCGCTGGCGGCTGGAGAGAGGACCGCCACCCGCTCGGCGGCGGCGTGAGCCACAACAGTCCGCGGAGCCACCCGGGCGAGCGCGCGGTCGACGGCCCGCGGAGCTGGGGAGCGCGAGCCCCGATCGACAGGATCGCTCGAGGGGCGGGCGGGCGAGGCCGCGGCGCGCGCACCGGCGGGGTCTGCGCGCGATCGCTCGAGCGGCCTCGCGCTGGCGAGCGCGGGCGCGATCCGCATCATCGATCGCGCCACGAGCCCTCGCGGCGCAGAGGCGGCGGCCGGTGTGTGCGCGACGGCCGGTGCCGATCGAGGCGCGGCGCGCGGCGTGAGCAGGGGGCGCTCGGCTATCGCCGGGCGGGCGGTGATATCGAGGCGGCCGCGCCGCGCTCCTGCTCCGGGGCGCGTCGGCGCACTCGATGCCGGATCCCCGGCTGGCGCGACCCGGGCGAGCACGCGGTCCACCGGACGCATGGCGGGCCAGGGCGCCCACGTGCCGGCCGGCTGCGCCCACGTGCCGGCTGGCACCACCCACATCCCGGCCGGCTGCGCCCACGTGCCGGCCGGCTGCGCCCTTGTCCCGGCCGGCTGCGCCCTTGTCCCGGCCGGCTGCGCCCACGTGCCGGCTGGCACCACCCACATCCCGGCCGGCTGCGCCCACGTGCCGGCCGGCTGCGCCCTTGTCCCGGCCGGCTGCGCCCACGTGCCGGCCGGCTGCGCCCTTGTCCCGGCCGACTGCACCAACGTGCCGGCCGGCTGCGCCCTTGTCCCGGCCGGCTGCGCCCTTGTCCCGGCCGGCTGCGCCCTTGTCCCGGCCGGCTGCGCCCTTGTCCCGGCCGGCTGCGCCCTTGTCCCGGCCGGCTGCGCCCTTGTCCCGGCCGGCCCCGCAGCGGAGCCGGGCTGTCGAACGACCGCGGTCCGCTCCGGCGCGCGGGCCAGGGCGCCCGCCGCGCTCGCCGCCCAGGACAGGCTCAGGGAGAGGTTCAGCGTCCACGTCCCGCGAGGCGCCGGCGCCGCCCTCCGCGCCAGCGAGAGGAGCACCAGCCGGAGCGCCGGCATCTTCAGCGGATCGCGCCCGTGGCGACCGAGGATCGACGCGGACAACCGCATCGCGGCGCGGAGCGCGGCCGGCCAGGCAGGCTCCCGCGGGGCGGCTCGCCGGCTCAGCATCAGAAGCCCGGGCCGTTGAAGAGGCCCTCGTGGGCGATGGTGAGCGCCTGGAAGAGCACCTGGTTCGAGCTCGCGTCGAACTCGGGCCCCTCCCAGGCGACGGGATAAGCCCGCACGAAATCCCACCATTTCACGGGGATGTTGGCGTGGCTCAGGAGGTAGATCGTCCCGTTGCGCCGGCTCACCTTGCCCGCGATGACGTCCTGGTACCAGCCCCAGAGCAGATCGAGATCGGATACGCCCCGGCGGAGGACGAGATCGCTGTAGCTCGTGCCGCCGGGGAGCTTGTACTCGTGGGTGTTGAGGCCCCCCTCCCGGACCGGCACGACCTCGGTCGAGATACGGAGCCCGCTGACGCTGGTGAAGCCCCCCGCGATGAGGCCCTGGATCTCGACAAGGAAATTGAAGCCGAAATAGGGATCGTCGCGGACCCCCATCCGCGAAGCCAAGGCTACGGCGGCGCTCCCTCCGATGACCGGCATCTCGCTCCTCGCGTCCCTGCTCGTCAAAGATCGACGAGCGACCTCTCCCTCGTCCCGATCCCCCCGACCTCGCGGTTAATGCGGCTGATCTCCTCGCACCAGCGCCGGCGCTCGCGGTGATCGAGCCCCATCAGCGTCAGATAATCCCAGTGAAGGTAGTAACCGAGAAAGGCTATCTCCTCGTACAGCGCGTCGAGGGGATAGCCCTTCATCTGTCCCGGGACGCCGGCACCTCCACCTCGAGCACGTGGCCGCACTTGGGGCAGGCGGACTCGAAGGCGTCGCGCCCGCGCTCGTTGATCCGGTTGTACATGTCCTGGAGCAGCGCGAAATCGGCCGCGAAGAGGCCCTCGATGACCTTTGGGGTCACCATCGCGAGCGACCCGAGGCGCGTCACCACCCGGGAGAGGAGGATGATCGAGAGGTAGCTCGGGTTCTGCTGCACCCGCGGATCACGCAGCGGCAGGATCTCGTCGCCCGCCGTCGCCAGGCGCATCGTCCCCTCGCGGTGGAGATCGCCGTTCTCGTCGGCGTAGCCGAGCTTCAAGGTGAACGGGAACTCGGTGCTGAACGCGTTCATCGGGGCCCTCCGGCGGTCACTGCGACCGTTTGACGCTCTCCAGCGCGACCTCGACCGACTCGATCAGGACGTCGCTGCTCCTCGCGTCGAGATCGCCCGGCTCGTACTTCGTCAGCCAGGCGTTGAAGATGTCCCAGCGGGCGGCGTCGTTGCCAGCGTCGTCCATCAGCACCACGGAGACGTTCTTGCGGACGCCGGGCCCGCCCGCGCCGAGCTGGCTCCCGGTGCGCCACCACTCGTAGAGCTCGAGCGAGCTCGAGATACCGCGCTTGAGCGTCAGCGTGCTCACCTTCGGCATCCCGGAGAGCTTGCGGATGTAGGGATCGGTGCCCTCGCGGTAGTCGATGGCATCCATCGTCTCGCTCGGGATGGTGGCGTTGGCGAACGCGGCCACCTGGATGCCCTGAATCTCGACGCGAAACCGGAAATTCTTGTAAGGATCCACTCTCTCGGCCATGGCCGGACCTCGCTGTTCTCCTCCCCGAGGGGTGCCTCGCGCCTGCTGCTACCCGTTCGGTAGCGCCGATTGCTGGATGCGGATGACCACGAACTCGGCGGGGCGCACCGGCGCCACGCTGACGTCGATGTAGAGGATGCCCTGGTTCCTCGACTCGGGCGGGTTGTTCGCCGCGTTCACCTGCACCATGAAGGCGTCCGACTCCTTGTCTCCGGCGAGGCCCCCGGCCTGCCAGAGCTGGGTCAGGAACTGGGAGACGTCGCGGTTCACGGCGCCCCAGAGCTGCTGCTCGTTCGGTTCGAAGACGACCCACTGCGTGCCCCAGTACAGCGACATCTCGATATAGGTCAGCAGGCGGCGCACGTTGACGTAAACCAGGCTGGGATCCAGCGAGAGCGTGCGCGCCCCGTAGCTGACGATGCCGTAGCGGGGCAGCAGGCGGATGGCGTTGATCCCGTTCGGGTTCAGCGTGTCCTGATCTGCGGAGGTGACCAGGATCGGCAGGCTGACCGCCGACGCCAGCTTGCCGTCCTTGATCCCGGCGGGGGCCTTCCACACGCCGACGCGGGTGTCCGTCTCGGCGTACGTGCCGGCGATGGGCCCGGAGGGCGGCATGGGCACGCTGATCGACGTCAGCCCGTTGAAGAAATCGATCCAGGGATAATAGATCGCTCCATACGACGAGTTGAGCGCGGCCCCGGCCGGCACCGTCCCGTCCGGGGAGGCGGCGCCCGTCTTGAAGGCCGTCACGTCCTGCACGTCGAGGCCATAGGGGGCATCGGCGATCATGAACAGATCGCGCGGGTTGCGCGCCTCGCAGTACGAGATGATCTCCTGCACCGTCGCGCGCTGCTTCCCGAGGTCGTCGATCATCGCCGTGTCGGGCGCCACGACCAGGCTGATATCGGTGAGCGGGTCCAGCGTGGCGAGCGCCGTGGCGTAGTCGATCGGCGTCTGGGTCAGGTCGCCTGCACCGCCCTGGAGCGGCGTCGGCGTGATGAGGTTGCTCGGGCGCGCGCCGGCGGTATCCGTGACCTGGACACGGATGAAGAGCGATCGGGAGTTGATCTTGCTCTCGATCCCGCTCACCGCGGTCACCGTCGGCTTCATCATGTCGGCCGCGGTGAGCCCGGGGAACTGCTCGACCACCCAGTAGCTGGCGCCCTCCTGCCCCGAGAGCGGGATGTTGTTGGTCTGCGCGTAGCGGGCCACCAAGTCGTCGGTCGTCGTCGGCGTGCCGGTGGGGGCCATGTAGATGACGCTGAGCACGAAGACCGGCAGCGGGGTGCCCGAGGGCGGGTTCTCGGTCGGGTAGTTCTCGATGAGGATCGCGAGGCTATTGCCCCACGAGCCGGGGGCGGCGGCCGAGATCACGAGATCGCCCTCCGTCAGCTTGGCGGGGAGCATCGACCCGGGGACGCTGGTCGTGGCGTTCACGACATAGCCGATCGCACCCCCCTCGGCGAAGTAGTTGTAGACCGCGAAGGCCACGTTCCGTCCAAAGACGAAGCTGCCGAATGTTCGCGTGAACGCGTTCCAGCTGTCGATGAGTGTCGGCGTGTTGACGGGCCCCTGCTCCGTCCACCCGATAAAGACCGTGGTGCTCGTCCCCACCCCCGTGACCTGCTGCGGTCCCGGAAGCTCCTCGACGTATACGCCCGGATGCAGGTATGCGTTGCTCATGGGAGTGGGCCTGGTCTGTCGAGCCGGTCGAAGGGCGGCCAAAGACCGCTGCGTGCGGACGTTACAGTCGAGCCCCGTTCGGTGTCAACGACGACGGAAGTCGGCATCACGTTCGAGCGAGAACTCGAGCACCGCGTTGGCAAGCGTCGGCGCTGTGGGGATCTCGACGCTGGTGTCCAGCGTCCGATATCCCGGCGCGGTCACCTGGACCCGCGCGGGGCCAGGGGGGATGCCGACGAATACCCGATAGCCATCGGACGTCACATGGGCTGCCCTGTGCCGCGTCGCGTCGAGAAAACGAAGCGTCGCGTCCGGGATTGGCGCCTTCGACCGCGCGTCGACGACGAGGGCGGCGAGGGAGAGCAGGGTCTTGACCTCTCCCATTGCGCTGCTCACGGCGCGCCGTCCTTCGCGGGCTCCCCCGGGCCGCGGGCCGTGAGCGAGGTGGCGACCTCGAGCACCCGATCGACGGGCGCCTCGGTGGCGCGGGGGATGCGCACCGGCGTGATCGTGTAATAGAGCGAGAGCCGGACGGGTTTGTTGGGGAAGCCCGCCCAGATGCGGTGGATCTGCTCCAGGCTCAGGTTGTCGGGCACAATCCCGAGCGATTCGTTGCCGGTCGCCCGGAGCGCGCCCTTCAGGGCGTCGCCCTGGAGCACCGGGACGTCAGCGAAGAGCCGCTTGAGCTCGTCGACAAGGATGAGCTCGATCTCCACGTTCTGCGCGTAGGACACGAACATGTACAGGAGATCGACGACCACCGGTGCGGCGCGGCGGGCGAACCCGGTCTGGGTCCTGACGATGGTGGAGGGGGAGTTGCGGAGATAGGGGTTATCGCTGATGCTGTAGAGATAGACCAGGATGAGCGGCCGGCGGCCCTGCTTCGTCGGGTCCTCCATGCTCGGAGAGAAGTACTCGACGTCGACGTCGCCCGGCGTCTCCAGGTAGACCCGCTCGCGGATCAGCGCCCCCAGGCTGATGCTGACGTCGCGCAGCACCGTCCCGGCGGGGCTCGTCACCTGGAGCCTCCGGGGGCGGGGGACGGCCCGGGAGCGGCTAGAAGTTGAAGGTGGTCGTGGGCCATAGCGGGCTGTGGAAGGTGAACGCGATCGGCTGGCCCGTCGGCGCGGCGTTCGCCGTGACCTTGGTCGTATGCTTCTTTGCGAAGCGCTTCTTGAACTGCGCCTCGACCTGCGCGGAGCTGGGCGCCACGGCGAGCTTGTTCCAATCGGTCGCGGTATAAGGCCAGGTGTTGTCGTCGTGCTGGATGAACACCTCCGCCGCGTGCTCGTCGTACTTCTTCTTGCCGAGCTGCTCTGTCTGCACGCGCTTCGCGAGCTGCTCGACGGCCTTCTCGACGTGCGCGTCGACGGCGGTCACCTCCGCCGAGTCCACCTGTTTTACCTCGAGCGCGCGCTTGCGCGAGGGCCCCGTGAGGTTGACCGTCACGTCCGGATCGGTGATGTCGCTCCTCCCGAAGGCGCTCTCGAGGACGCCACCGGAGCTGTTCTCCGCGGCCTTCCACTCGGCGTAGTACCGCTGCGAGGCCTGTGTCGTCGACTTCGCCCACTCGACGAATCCCAGCGCCTTCTCCTCAGCGTACGTGGTCTTGTTGGCGATGAGGTCGTTGGCGTAGTTCGTGACCTTCGGATTCAGGGCGTCGGTCTCCTTGGTGAAGTCGTCGAAGAGCTTCGCCCCCCTCTTGGCCGCCGTTTCTCCCTTGCTGCCCGCCTTGATCGGCGTGAGCTGGACCGGGGGCGCACCGCCCGCGCCCGATTCCCCTCCGCTGCTCGCCGCCACCCGATCGAGCAGTGGAGCCGCCGATCGCCCCTGGACGACCAGCTCCGCCACCGCGTCGGCCTGCCGCTCGAACGCGTCGCCCGCGCGGCCGAGGCCTCCAGGGAGCCGGAGCCCGCGCCGCTGCTGGACGACGTGGGTCGCCTCGTGCGCGGCGGTGCGGAGCGAGGGGCGGCTCGAGAACGCCACCCGCTCGCCGAACGTCATCCCCTCGGCGCCGAGCGCATTGCACGCCAGGCGGGCGCGAGCACCGGTGAACGCCCGGACGCCGGAGAGGTCATGCGCGCCGAACAGCCCCTGGATCCGCGCGAGGTGCGGGAGGCGCTCGGAGGGCCCGGAGACCCCCATCAACGCGACGCGCCGGGGCGAGGGGCCGTCGCCGAGCCGGCGCCTCGGCCGGGTCTCCCCGAGCGAGGCCGGCTCCCATTCACCAGGCAGGGCGCCCGCGAACGGGGCCGCGGGGGAGACCAGCGTCCCGGAGCGTGTAGGCCCGTGCGGTCGCCGCGAGGGGGACCCGCGGTCGATGGTGCCCTTGCTCGCCGGCGCCGCCGTCCTCAACGCCACTCGGCGAGGCTAGCCGGGGCGCCCGCTCGCCGTCAAGGCCACGAGCGGGCCCGTTGACGTCGAGCCGTCCGCCGGGTTATTCGTCAATCGATGTTCGCTTCATCGGTGTGGATGAAGCGACGCTCCACGATGCCATGAAGGTCCTGGCGCGCAGACCGGCCGGCCCGGCGACGGCGATCCCTCTCTCGGCGGTGCACCCGTCGCCGACGAGGTCCATCACGCCGGATCTCGGCATCGGTTCGCCCCGCTTCGGGGAAGTGCTCTCCGGGCCGGCGTTCGGGCAGCTCGATGGCGCGGGAACGATCCAGCGCAAGGCGGCGCGGGCCGGGGTCGGGGCGACCTCGGACGGCAGGGCGCTCCGGGGCGCGGCCGCGCGAGGTCTCCGGACGCCCTCCACGGCGCTCCCCCATGCCGCGAGGATCCAGCGGGCGTTCGGCGATCACGACATCAGCGCTGTCCGGGCCCACCTCGGGAGCGACGCGTCGGCGAGCGCCCGGGCGATGGGCGCCGCGGCGTATGCCACCGGCGATCACGTGGTGTTCGACGGCTGGCCGAGCCTCCACGACGCCGCCCACGAGGCGGCCCACGTGGTGCAGCAGCGCGCCGGCGTCCGGCTCCCGCGGGGGATCGACACGCCGGGCGACCGTCACGAGCAGCAGGCCGAGGCCGTCGCCCGGCGGGTGGCGGCCGGACAGTCGGCGAGCGATCTGCTCGGGCGTGCCGGCGCCCCGGCTGCGGCCGCCGCGCCCGCGGCGCCCGTCATCCAGCGCAAGGTGACGTCGTTCGATTACAAGGAGCTCAGGTATGATCCGCCGGTAACCGACCTGCTCGACACCATCGACTACGACTATTTCACGCAGAGCCAGAAGACGGTGCAGGCCAAGGTCCGGTCGATGCTCCACGATCCGAAGTCGGGCACCACGACGGTGCCCGGGAGCGTCGAGGCGTCCATCGCCCCCAACGGTAAGAAGGACAAGACTCCCGCCCGGAAGACACACAAGAGCGGTGTCATCGGCAAGATAGGCGTCGACGAGTTCTACCTGCGGGCTGGAGGCACCAGCGAAGTCTTCGAGGGCGGACACCTGATCCCGCACGAGCTATGGAGCGTGAACGACGCCGACGCGGATTCCGCCGATGACTATTGCAACCTCGTGCCGATGTCGCGCAACCTGAACGTGGGCACCGGCAACACCTGGAAGCAGATCGAGAATGCCATCGTCGATCAGGTGAAGATCAAGGGCAAGTCGATTGACGTGGAGATCGACGTCGGCCACACCAGCTACGAGATCTCGTACGACCGCATCGCCCAGCTGTTCGGCCTGAACGTCGATGCGACCGGTGGCTATGACGGCACCGACACGGTCAAGCTGTACGGCTGGCTGCCGACGTCGCTGAAACCCGTGGACGTCACGGGCAAGAAGCCGAAGAGCCTGGGAAATGTGTTCGAGAACCAGCTCCACAACACCTTCACCCCTATCACCACCGGGGCGGAGCTCGTGGAGGCCCTCAAGCAGACGCCGCTCTGGGATCGCATGGCCTCCTCCCTCCAGGGCGACGTCCTGGGGCTCTGACCGAGACCGCCGCGGGGAGGGCGGGGAAGGGACGAGGGCCTCACCGGGCGCAGGCCGGTGTCGCGTTCGAGCGGAAGTGCTTGGAATTGATGGTGTTTGCGGATCAGATCGGCGAGCTAGGGCCCGGGGGGCGGGTAGTTCTTCGCCTCGGTCATGCCCTGGATCCATTGCGTGACCAGCTGCACGCCGGCGTCGTCGACCTTGCGGGTCGCGATGCGCGGCATCTGCCCCTCGAAGCCGCGGAGCTCCTGGCGGGCGACAAGCAGGCCGCGCGACGGATCCCCTGGACGGATGTCGTACCAGTTGGCGGGATCGGGGGTCGTGAGCCCCTCGTACTTCGCGTTCTCCGCAGGGCGCTTGTTCATGCCCGTCCGGACCGCGTCCGTCGTGGCCACGCTGCCAAGTTCGCTCGCCTCGAGCCGCAGGTACAGGCCCGTCTCCTGGGCCGCCGACTCGAGCAGGTCGTTGTGGCAGCTCACGCCGCAGTTCGCGTGCAGGTAGCCGAGCGCCTGGCGCTCCACGTCGTCGCCGGGAATCGACAGCGCGAGCGCGCTCCCGTCCTCGATCACCCCGAGCGCGACCAGCGACTCGCGCGGCGACTCGATCCGCATCTTCACGACGAACCAGGTCGCGACGAACCGGATCTACACCCTGATGCACGATCCACAGTACCGCGTGGCCATCTCGTGGCAAAACGGCGCCTACAACCAGCCGCCTCACCCGAGCTTCCATATCGGGGAGGGGATGGCCGCGGCGCCGAAGCCGGACATCCACGTCCGCTGAGACACCGGCGCTAGCAAGTCGCCTCGTCGTCTCGACATCTGAAGCCGACGGCCCGGCTACTGAGCCAACAGGCGTCGAAAGGGCCGCCCACACTGCACAGTCTGCCTGTGAGCGTTCACAGGGTATATAAATACACGGATACAGTACATTCGTTAACACCGTTGACGAAGTTCGCGTGCCGCTGGTAGAGTTGTGTTACCTGCCCTCGGTGAGGCGGGTTGCGCCTGACGGACTGAGCCTAACGGCCTGAGAGCCTGAGAGAGCGACATGCGATTTATCGATCTGCACCAGGTATCTGCAACCGACCTCCGTACATCCCGACGGTGTCTGGCCACCCTCGCGGCGCTGGCCGCGTTGTCGCTCAGCGCGTGCGCTGGTGACGATGGCAACTCGGTGAGCGGCGCGTCCGAGGGCGGCGGCGCGGAAGGACCCGGGGCGACAGGCGGGACAGGCGGCGCAGGCTCGCAATCGAGCGTGAACTCAGGCTCGGGTGCGGGCACGGGTGCTGGCTCGCAGGCGAGCACGGGTACGGATTCGGGCTCGAGCTCGGGCTCGGGCGCGGGCACCGGAGGCGCTGGTGTCGGCGGCGGTCCGGACGACCATCCTGCGTACGACCACTGCGTGAGCGGGTACATGCCGCACCCGAGCGACTCGGATCCCAACATGAAGGATGGCCCGGCGGAGTTCTTTCCGCCCGGCAACAACAGTCCGGACATCGTTGATACGACGGTGCAGCCCCAGGTCCTGGACTGGATGTACGAAAACAGGTGGCAGGACGCTCACGTCGAGTGGCACGCGATCCGCGCCTGCAACTTCGGCGGCGCCGGGAGCAAGGTGGGCATCTGCAACTTCAAGCAGCTGGTCCCGAAGGATCAGAACTGTCAGAGCGCCGGCGACGGCTATCAGTTCCTTGTGTTTCACCGCCACATGATCCAGGCGTTGCAGCAGCTCTGGCCCAATCATAAAGAGCAGTTCACGGGCTTCACCAAGTTCCCGACCAAGGCGGAAGATGTGCCGTCCCAGTGGCGCTCCGCGTGGAAGAACTGGGACGCGGATGCCCTCGCAGCCGGAAAGCTCGGCGATGAGATCGCCAAGCCCGAGAACCTCGCGAGGTTCAAGGACGAAGGCGAGCTCGGCTACTGGCTTCAGTGCAACGTGGGTCAGAAGCTGGCGGGGGCGACCAACATGCCGTGGGTGGGGCTCCACTTCGTGCTGCACGCCAAGTGGGCGCGGCCGGGCAACACGACGCACGGTGTGAACAACACCAACGCGAACATCGACAACTACATGTTCTGGAAGCTCCACGGCTGGATCGACAACGTGTGGGAGAATTACCGGCGCGCCAAGGGGATGCTGCCGACGGATCAGAAGCTGAAGGACGATCTCGTCGCGCAATGCCGCGAGATGGATACCGAGATCAAGATCATCAAGGAGAACCTGGACCCCGAGGATGTCAGGGATCCCAATGCGCCTTTGCCGGTGGAGTCCGGGTACTTCCACGAGAAGGTGCGGCCCATCTTCGAGAGCGCGACGAACCTGTGCAGCGGCTGCCACGCCGAGTCGGGCCCCAATGCGGGGCTGTCGCTCGGTGGCCGCCTCAGCTCCAGGGAGATCGTCGACGGTCTGGTCAACGTGCCCTCCCGCGACGGCGGCCAGTTCAAGCTCGTCGTCCCGGGCGACCCCGACCACAGCTGGCTCTACCTCAAGGCCGCCGGCAAGGCGGAGGGCGCGGGTTGCCAGCAGTCCTCCACGGCGCAGTGCATCTCGGGCGTGATGCCGCCCAGCACGGGGGGGCCGACCGTCACCCCGGCGCAGCTCGAGATCTTGCGCAAATGGATCGCGGACGGCGCCCCGGGACCGACCTGATCCTGGCGAACGCTTGAGGTCGGCGGGAATCCGAGCTGCCGATCTCCCGACATTCGGGGCTCGGGGGGCGCTATCAGCGCCCTTCGCCCCGCGCCGCACCCCGAGGCGTCAGAACATGCCTGGGGCGCTTCGCCTCCCTGGCATTCCGCAGCCTGCACATCCCGTTCCACGCCCACGACAGGCCCCCGTGGCATAGGCGTTAACCAAGCTTCGCGCCGCGTTCTCCTACATCCGAACGTTTACGTGGTCGTGGACGTTTACGTGGACGTGGACGTTTACGTGGTCGTAGACGTTTACGTGGTCGTGGTCGTGGTCGTTCACGACCTATCGTTGACGACCACGACCACGACCACGACCACGACCACGTAAACGTCCACGTCCACGACCACGTAAACGTCCACGTTCACGTTCACGTCGGTGACCGATGGTGTGGCGGAGGGGGGCGGGCTTCGTGCCCTTAGCGTGACCGAACGAGCTTGGTTGACGCCTTTACGGCCCCCTCCACGGGGGCCGGGCAGGCTCGGCACTATCTTGCACGCAACCGGAGACGGACCTGGGCGAGGCCGTACTAGGGGCCCGGCGGCGGATAGGTTTCCTTCATCTCCTGGATCCAGCGCGAGACCACCTCCACGCCCGTATCGTCGACCTTGTGCGTCCCGATGCGCGGCATCTGCCCCTCGAAGCCGCGGAGCACCTGGCGGGCGACAAGCAAGCTGCGCGACGGGTCTCCCGGCCGGATGTCGTACCAGTTGGCGGGGTCGGGGTTCGTGAGACCCTCGTACTTCGCGTTTTCCGCGGGGCGCTTGTTGATGGCCGTCCGGGCGGCATCCGTGGCCATCACATCGCCGAGCTCGCTCGCCTCGAGCCGCAGGTACAGGCCCGTCTTCTGGGCCGCCGACTCGGTCAGATCATTGTGACAGCTCACACCGCAGTTGGCGTGCAGGTAGCCGAGCGCCTGGCGCTCCACCTCATTGCCAGGAATCGTGAGGGCGAGATTGCTCGCGTCCGCGATCACGCCGAGCTCGACCAGCGTCTCGGGCGAGATCCCCTGGGCGCCGGAGCCGAGCATCAGCGCGTCCCAGCCGAGGACGTAATCGGCGCGTCCGACGTGGCACTCCTTGCACTGATCGCGGTTCGGCACCGTGTGGCCGGTGCCGTAGAGATCTTCCACGCCGGAGTCGTTCTGCATCTGGATGGCCTGCTTCTCGTCCTCGGACCACACATAGCTCGTGTAGACCCAGCCGGCGGCCGTCTTGCGCAGGAGGCGAGTCTCCCCGAGGCGCAGCGCGCCGCCCGGGCCCGTCACGCTGAACTCCTTCCAGAACTGGGTCCCCTCCGGGTAGATGAACGCGTCCGGATTGCTCGTGTCCACGTGCTGCCCTTTCGGGATGGACACGAAGCGCCGCTTCTTGGCGCCGTCGCTCCAGAGCTCCACGGCAGGCTTGTACTCGAGCACACCGCACGCGAGCTCGCGCTGGTCGAAGTTCCCGTAGAGCCCCGTACAGCGCAGGTTCACCGGCAGCACGCCGTCGATCGGCGCAGCGCAGTCCACGTCGGTGGGCATCGCGAACTCCGCGCAGCTCGCGCCTCCCCCGCCGCCTGAGCCGCCTGTGCCGCTCGTTTGGGCGCCCGATCCGCCGCTGCCCACCGTGGCGCCCGACCCCCCTTCGCCCCCGGGCTGCTCCTCGCCACCGCCCGAGCTACATCCCGCCGCGAGCAGCAGCGCGCCGACGAGTGAACCGTTCCTCACGACCTGAAAAAGCATGCGCGCAGTCTGCCACAGGAGAGGAGCGCTTGGGAGCGTGGAGTCGCGCCTTCGCGATGCCGCATCGCGCATCGCCCCGCGCCGCGCGCTTCATCCGGTCACCGGTCGTCTGCTGTCGGAGGGATGTGAACGTCGATCAATCGACGATCGAGCGGACAGCGCAGCGGCGGGTCCGACAGAGCCCGATGAGGGCAGGGCGCCTTCTGAAAAGGTGAACCTATCGAATGGTCCACTCTTGCTGTACACCGCGCGTCCAGCGCCGGATGGTTCGGGGCTCGAACACCCGGCATGCCCTGTCCGCCGCGCTCTTGCGCCGCTCCGGCGCCATGCTCGCGCCGCGGTGCGGCCTCGGCAGCAGGCGCTGCTGACCGCGTGCTCGTGACGCAGCACCCGGCGCGCGAAATCCGGCCGAAGCGCGTGGAAATGCCTGGCACGGCGCGTGCGATACGCGACGCGCGTCGGAGCAGCGACCCGGCGCGGAGGGCGCGGCGGCGCGCCGCCCGGGCCATCAGCCCGCCGAGTGCGCCCGAGAACAACCTTTTCACGGAGCCGTCGCATGAGTGGTCTCAGTCTCGTCTTCGATACGCCCCAGCTCGCGCAGGACTACGAGGTGCGCAGCGCCGATCGGCAGTTCCGCCATGGAAAGCGGCTGATCGCCGAGCTCGGGGTCCGCCCCGGCGATCACGTGCTCGACGTCGGAAGCGGCACGGGGCTGCTCGCAGAGCACGTGGCGGGCCTCGTCGGGCCGAGCGGCAAGGTGCTCGGGATCGACCCGCTGCCGCTGCGCGTGGAGATCGCCCAGCAGAAGGCCAAGGCGAACCTCTCCTTCCAGGTCGGCAACGCCTACGCGCTCGACGGGCTCCCCTCCGGCAGCTTCGATGTCGTGTACCTGAACGCCGTCTTCCACTGGCTCCCCGAGAAGACGGAGCCGCTGCGGCAGATCCACCGCCTGCTCAAGCCGGGGGGTCGGATCGGGCTCACCACGGGCGCGAAGGATCATCCGAACCGCCTGCAGGCCATCAAGCGGGAGGTGCTCTCGCGGGAGCCCTACGCGCGTTATCCGGAGTCCCGGGATGGGACGCCCCACTGGGTCACGGCTGTTGAGCTCGCCGGCTTGCTCGGGGGCGCCGGCTTCGCCGTGCAGAAGATCGAGGCCCAGGAGAACGTGCACCATCAGCCGGACGGGCGCTCCGCCATCGCCTTCTCGCAGGCGAGCTCGTTTGGCAACTTCCTCGGCCACCTGCCCGAGTCGCTGCGCAGCCAGGCCATCGAGGACATCCAGCGCGAGCTCGAGGCCTTCCGCACGCCCGAGGGCATCCGGCTCGAGGGGAAGCGGCTCTTCGCCATCGCACACAAACCGGCGTCGCACTGAGCTGACAGGTCGATAGCCGACCCCTGCACCGCGACGCCATTCCAGCATCTTTATCGCTTTCTCTGCCACGAGGAGAACTCCGCATGAGCGCCACACAGAACCAGAGCAACAATGTCCTCGAGATCGTCCCCGTCGCTGGCCGGATCGGCGCGGAGGTGCGCGGCGTGCGCCTCAGCGCCGATCTCGACGCCACCACCGTGAACGAGATCCGAAAAGCCTGGCTGCGTTACAAGGTCATCTTCTTCAGGGGCCAGCACCACCTCGACGACGCCTCGCAGGAGGCGCTCACCACGCTGTTCGGCGCCAAGCCCGTCGCGCACCCGACGGTGCCTGTGGTCAACGGCACCGATTACATCCATGAGCTCGACTCGCGCGAGGGCGGACGCGCGAACTCGTGGCACACCGACGTCACGTTCGTGGACGCCTACCCGAGGGCCTCGATCCTCCGGGCGCTCGTGATCCCGCCGCAGGGCGGCGATACCGTCTGGGCCAACACGGTCACCGCGTACCAGGATCTGCCGCCCGCGCTGCGCGCGCTCGCGGACACGCTGTGGGCGGTCCACAGCAACGAGTACGACTACCAGGCGCGGAAGCCGAACTCGTCGACTGACGACGTGCGGCGCTATCAGGAGGTGTTCACGTCGACCGTGTACGAGACCGAGCACCCCGTCGTGCGCGTTCACCCGGAGACCGGGGAGCGGTCGCTCGTGCTCGGCCACTTCGTCAAGCGGCTGCTCGGCGTCTCGTCCCACGACTCGACGCACCTCTTCCAGGTGCTCCAGGAGCACGTCACGCGCCTCGAGAACACCGTCCGCTGGCGGTGGGCCGCGGGCGACGTGGCGGTCTGGGACAACCGCGCCACGCAGCACTACGCGATCAACGACTACGGCGATCAGGTCCGCGTGGTGCGCCGCGTGACGGTGGACGGGGACGCGCCTGTCAGCATCGACGGCAAGCGCAGCGTCACCCGCAAGAAGGCGCCGCGCGTCGCCGCCGCGAAGAGCGAGAGCGCCGGCGTCGCCGTGGCCGCGGCGAGCGCATCGTAGCGCCGAGCCGAGGCGCGTCCGCGGGCGTCAGGGGATCCTTGACGGCCGCGGACGCGTGCGCTTCACCTGCGGCGGAGGAGTACCCCGTGGGTCCAACAAGCAAGCGCGACGATGCTCGAGACGGAGCGCAGAGCACGGCGCACGTCGTGGTGATCATGCTGATCGTGGCCTTCGGCGTGCTCGCGCTGCCGTGGATGGTTCTCAGGAAGCTGGACGCCCGGACGCCGGCGGGCGGCGTGGTGGCCTCCGGCGTCCCGGACGAGGACCTCGCCCAGGGCGGCAAGATCTACTATCGCTCGTGCGCCAACTGTCACCAGGCCAGGGGGGAGGGGAAGCCGGGCCGCTATCCGCCCCTCACCGGCTCTTCATGGCTGCTCGAGGACAAGGAGACGCCGATCCGGATCACGCTGCTCGGCGCCGCCGGGCCGATGGAGGTGAACGGCGCGCTCTACAACGACGTGATGCCCAACCTCGGCGTCACGCTGTCGGACGAGGACATCGCGCTGGTGCTCACCTACGTCCGGTCGAGCTGGGGGAACAGCGCGCCGGCCGTCACGCGGGACGAGGTCGCGAAGGTGCGCGCCTCGCTGGGAGACCGGATGGAGCCCTGGGCCGGCGGCGCGGCGCTGACGGCGGCGCGGGAGACGCGCGTCCTGCCCTGAGGAGCACGGGCGATCGGGGCCGGCTGCCCCGGAGGCGCTTCCAGGCGAAGGGGGCGGTCACTCCCGCGCGGGCTTCTGCAGATCGACCCCGAAGTGCTCGCGGTAGCCCCGCCGCGCGGCCTCGCGCAGCTCGTCGTCGCCGCGGCTGACCTGCTCCTCGAACGCCTGCGCGTACGTCTCGGGATCGACCTCCCGCGCGCCGAAGCGCAGCTTCTTCCCGGAGAGCGTCTCGAGGACGAGCGTGGCCACCCGGTGCTCGGCGCCGCCGCGCGCCACGACGCCGAAGGGGAACAGGTGCACGAGCGTGAGCTGCGGCGGCGCGTCGCCGGCCGTCATCTCGGCGATGTACGCGGAGAGCTCGCGGCTCACGCGGTCCTGCGCCTCGTCGGAGAAGCCGGCGAGCAGCTCGGTCACCGCGGGCGGGAGGGGCAGGTGAGGGCCGTCGATCTGGTGCTGGAGCTCGTGCCGCTCGGTGCCGGCGAGCACGGCTCGCTCCAGCGTGGAGCCAAGGCGCTCGCGCAGCTTGGCGAGCGCCGCGTCGCAGCGCGCGAGGGCGCCGGCGTTGGCGCCGGCCGCGGCGCCCGCCGCCGCGTGGCACGTCGCGCCCTCCTGATCGAACCGCTCGGCATAGGACCGGACCTCGGAGCCGAGGACGAGCGCGAAGGGATCCTGGTCGCGCGAGAAGCCGAGGTGGACGCGGCGCTCGCCCGTCATCGGCTCCACGAGGAGCGTCGCGAAGCGGTCGTCGCCGACGCGGTAGGCGTGGACCTCCTTCACCCGGTAAGGCGTGGTGTAGAAACGCCGCGTGGCGCCGTCGGCCGAGACGCCGAGGTGGACGGACGCGTCAAGGTAGTACCCGAGGCCGGCGCGTCGCGCGGCGTCGTTGGCCTCGGCGACGAGCCGGCCGAACGCGCGGCCGGAGAGCTCGAGATCGTCCACCTGACCGGCCAGCGTCGCGAGCGCCGCGGCGACGTCCTTGCCGTCGGGCTGCGCCCTGGCGACCGCGAGCATCTCGCGGCTGCGCGCCTTGGTCAGCACCTGCGCCTCCGCGCCCGTGCCCTGCGCGTCGCGCGCGTGCGCGTCGCGGGCGATGCGCGCGCGCTCCCAGCTCGGCACGAGCTCGCCGTACACCTTGTCCCATTCGGCCGTGGACGCGCCGAGCCTCCAGTCGACGCCCTTCGGCGCGGGGCGGCCTAGCACGAGCAGCGCGCCCAGCAGCGCGGCGACCGAGGCCGCGGCCGCGCCTGCCGCCACGATCGGCCGGGCGCCGCCCGCGCTGGCCCCGATGCCCGGTTCCAGCTCGGCTTCGGGCACCATCACGCCGAGCGCGAGCACCTCGATCGCGGAGGCGAGCGCCGCCACGACCGCGGCGAGCAGGAGCGCGAAGAAAGCGACGGCGCCCGCCTCGACGCCCCAGCCGCCCGAGAGGAACGCGCGGTACACGAAGAGCAGCATGAGGCCGGGCATGGCCCACACGGCCGCGATCGCGAGGCCCGGGTGCTCGCGCCGGGGTACGCGGCGCACGTAGGCGAGGCCCAGCAGGGCGATCGCGAGCGGGCCGAGCACGAAGAGCAGGACCATGCCGTAGCCGAGCTGGAAGCGGGCGTCGGGCAGCGTCGCGACGAGCACGGCCGCGCGCGCGATCGTCTGCGCGGGGATCTCGCCGCGGGACGGCCACAGATAGAAGACGAGCGCCGCGGCGACCGAGGCGACGAGCAGGGCGCTGCCGCCCCTGCGCGCCCGCGCGTGGAAGCGCAGCACCACGCCCGCCGCGGTGAACGCGAAGACCGCGAGGAACGGGGCCGGCCGCGTCAGCAGGCTGTCCGGCAGCGGCAGCATGTCCCACGCGGAGCTCCGGCGGCCGATCCACACGGCGACGTTCACGGCCACGAACGCCGCGAGCACGGCGATCGCGCGCGACGTCGGCCGCTCGATGAGCAGGCCCGCGCGCCGCTCGGTGCGCGCGCCGAGGAAGAGCAGCCACAGGCCGGCGATCGCGGGCGCGAGCGCGGCGACCTGGGCGGCGGGCGCGAGCTCGGGGAGCACGCTCCACACGAAGACACCGTGGCCATAGGCGACCTCGTACGGCACCAGCGCCGACAGCGCGAGCGCGAGGCCGCTCCACAGGCAGCGCACGCGGAGGCGCTCGGCCGACATGCGGTAAAACATCGCAGTCGCGGCGCTCTCCTCGCGGGGAGGAGCGCTGCCGTCCTGCGGCGGGGCGCTGGCGTTCTGCGGAGCGCCGGCGCCGTGCTGCGGAGGGAGGAGGGGCGCGCTCACGGCTCGACCGCCGCGCTCGCGATGCGCGAGATCGACCGCTTCTGCGGGAACACCGGGTCGCGGTACCGCACCTCGAACAGCACGCGCTTCCCATCGGCGGAGAACCGCGGCACCCGCTCCGTCGCGGAGCCCACCGTCAGCTTCTTGATCTCGCCCGTGGAGAGCGCCAGCACCGCGATGTCCGTACCGCCCGCGCCCCTCGTCTCGAACGCGATGCGCGCGGCGTCGGGCGAAAACGCGGGCCACGAAGCGCCGCCCGGGGCCGCGTAGACCTTTCGGCGCCACGTCGCCGTGTCGATGACCGCGATCCCCGGCTCGTCGCCGTCGACGACGCACACGATCTTCGTCCCGTCGTTCGATGCCGCCGGGTTGCGCAGATCCTCCCCGGGCTTCGCGCGGAACGGGCGCTCGATCGACAGCGGTTGCTTGCCCACGTCGACCACCGCGAGGTGCGGCGCGTCGCCCTCCGACGCGTCGGGCACATAGACGAAGGCGAGCCTCGTCTCGTCGAGCCACGCGAACCCGCCGAGCGACTGATTCTCGGTGTGGAAGCCGAACACCTCCTTGCCGCCGTCGGTGTCGAGCACCATCAGATCGGCCTGCGCGCCCGCCTCGGGGCGATCGTAGACCGCCACGAACCTGCCGCCGGGGGCGAGCTTCGGGTCGACGAAGCGGTGCTCCGGATCGACGCGCACGCGCTTGCTCTGCCCGGATCGGTCGACGACCGTGATCGTCTTCGCCCAGCCGAAGAAGTCCTCTACCAGCGCGACCCGGTCGCCGTCGCGCTGCGACGACGGATACGAGTACACGTGATAGCCCCTCCACATCGGCTTGACCGCGCCGGGATCCGCCGTCGGGACGGCCGGCCGATCGAGCGGCCGCCACTCGACCGTCTCCAGCGCTTCGCTGCGGGCGAGGTCCCTGGACCTCACCGAGTGGAACACCGAGACATCGGCCGTCTTGACGAAATACCCGCCCTCGGCCGTGCCGACGAGCAGGTCCTCCGCCGCCTGGGGCGACAGGAACGTCACGCGCCCCTGCTCCTCGGCCTCGACCTCCTTCGCGCGGGCGGCGTACGCGCCGGCGGCCCGGTCGAGGTTCGCGGCGCGGTCCTTCACGAACCTCCGCGCCGACGCCAGCCGCTCCAGCAGCTTGATGTCCGAGCCCTCCGTGATCTCGCGCACCGAGGGGTGGTCCATGAGCTGCGCGATCACCGCGTCGAGCGCCTGGGACGCCATGGAGTTCGCGAGCAGCGCCATCGCGCGGTCCTTCTTCGTCGCCCCGGAGTAGCCGCGGATCCGTCCCTCGGTCGATGTGCCCTTGTCGAGGAACGTGAGCGTCACCGGCGCGTCGACCCGGAGCTCGAAGTAACCCTCCTTGATCGGGTGCTCCACGATCTCGGGCGCGAGGTGCGCCTCGATGATGAAGCCGGCGCCGAGCGCCTTCGCGGCCTCCTTCGGGTCCCTGGCGCTCTCCAGCGCCTTCATCACCTTCGGGTCGCCGCCCTTCACGGGATCGAACCCGAGCTCCGCGAGGTGCTCGCCGAGCTCATCGGCGAGCCTCGCCGCGGGCTGCGACCCTTCCCACCAGGTCCCGTCGAGATCGATCGCCACGAGGATGCGCAGCGGATCGGTCGCCGTCATCGAGCGGAAGGCGAGGAGGCCCGCCGCCGCGATCACGAGGCCGAGCACCGCGAAGACCGGCCAGAGCCTGCGCTTCGGCACGAGCGCCGCGAGCGACTCCGGCGGTTCGGGCTCGGGGGCGGGGGGCTGCGCGTCGGTCGGGGTTTGAGGCTCCTCCATGGAAAGGGACGTGCCCTATCCGCGAGAGGGCGTAAAGCCGACGTGTGGGCGGGAGACAGACAGATCCAGAGGGCAGATCGACGCGCGGGGCGCTGCGCGCAAGGGGCTCCCAGCCGGCGCTTCCTGGTATAGGTTCTATCGGTGCTCTCCTCCGGGTTTACCGAAAGTTGCTTCACGATCCATCCCGCACCGCAGGCGCTCCTGCGCCCTGATGGCTCGATCGCGAGGGCCAACCCCGCGCTGGCGCGCGTGGCGGGCGTCGGCCGCGAGCGCGTGCAGGACGTCCACATCGCCGAGCTGGTGCACATCGAGGATCGCCGGCGGGTCGAGGCGTGCCTCGGGGAGCTAGGGCAGGGGGAGGAGGCGCGCACGTGGCGCGCGCGCCTTCAGCCGCCGAGCGCCGGGGCGCGCTGGATGGACTGGAGCGCCGCGGCGCCCGCCGGCGAGGGGATCGTTCACGTGATCCTGCACGATGTGAACGACCTCCATGAGTCCGAGCGCGTGTCGCGCGAGCGCGAGCGCTTCCTTTCGTCGGTGTTCGGCAGCCTGAACGGGATGGTCTACCGGTGCCGTAACGAGCCGGACTGGCCGCTGGATTTCATCACCGCCGGGTGCGAGCAGCTCACCGGCTACTCGTCAGAAGACTATGTCCAGCACCGGGTGATGTTCGGGCACCTGATCCACCCCGACGATCAACGGCGGGTATGGGACGAGGTGCAGGCCGCGCTCGCGGTGCGCCAGCCGTTCACGCTGCGTTACCGGATCAGGACTGCCCGCGGCGACGAGCGGTGGATGTACGAGCAGGGCTGCGGCGTCCACGACGAGGACGGCAAGGTGCTCGCGCTCGGTGGCTACATCATCGACGTCACAGAGCGAGTGCTCGCGGACGAGACGCTCGCCGAGAAGCTGCGTGTCATCGAGGCGCAGGCGGAGGTGATTCGCACGCTCTCCACGCCGATCATCCAGGTGTGGGACGGGGTGCTCATCCTGCCAATGGTGGGCTTCGTCGACCGGGAGCGGGCCGATCAGATCACGCAAGCCTTGCTCGACGCCGTGGTCGGGAGCGGCTCCACCCATGTGATCGTCGACCTGACCGGGGTCGATATCATCGACAGCGCGGTCGCGAGCCACCTGATGAAGATGCTCGACGCCGTGCGCCTGCTCGGCGCGCAGGGGGTGCTTTCGGGCATCCGGCCGGAGGTGGCGAGGACGATCGTCGCGCTCGGCGTGGACCTCTCGCGCGTTCCCACGCGCAACGGGCTGCGGGACGCGCTGCTCGACTGCATCCGCGCGAGGGGCCGCGCCGAGAGGGCGTGACGTGCGGGCGAGCTCGAGCCTCATCGCCTCCCGTTAAGGCATGATGTCGAGGCGCATCCGCGTGCGCAGCGTTGCTGAGGGATAAAGCGTACCTCGCCAGACGATGCCCCCGCAACCTCGGGGCGAATCTGGCTGAACCCAGCGCAGCACCCAGCTCGCTCGGGATGTACGGCTTTCAAGCGGTCGTCTCGTGGTGTTGAAGCACCGCGTGAGCAGGAGAGAAGGAGCCCGAACCGGGCGCAGCGCCGGCCTTCGGGCCGCCCACCCCGTCCATGACTGCCCGATCATGCCCTGCCGGTGCGTGGACCCGCATTCCGCATGAATACGGGATAGGCATTCGTCCTGCATGGGCGTGCGCCCAGGCCGACTCCTTCTTCACGAGGTCCCCGATGAACACCGCACATGCCTTCCGCCGCACGCTTGCCCATCGCCTGTTCGCCCTGCTCGCGCTCCCCGCTGTGGGTGGCGCGGCCGGCTGCACCAGCACCTATAGCAGCTGTCCCGAGGATCCCGAGCCCATCTCCAAGGTGGCCTGCTTTGCGTGGCCGCAGGACGATGCGAGCAGCCTCGGAGATGCTGGCGGCGAGGGGGGAGCCGGGGGCGGCGGAGGTGCCGGCGGGAGCGAGCCTGTCGCGTGCCCCTCGCGGCCGGAAGCGCAGGAGATCCTCAATCAGACCGGCTTCGGATCTCACAGCATGAAGAGCGATGGAGCCTTGCAGGACGGCCAGTGCTGCTATCAGGTGTACTTCATCCCGATGTGCGAGGGGCGCCCGTACCTCGTCGAGGAGGCGGCGCGGACAGCGCCGTTCGTCCGCGCCCGCGGCAGCGCCGGGTGGGGCGCGGCGGAGGCCGTGGCGCCGCGGATCGATCATCTCACCGAGGACCTGCGGGCGGCGCTGGCCGCGGCGTGGACGCGCGACGCGCTCTTCGAGCACGCGTCCGTGGCCTCGTTCGGCCGCTTCGCGCTCGAGCTGCTCGCCGCGGGCGCGCCGGCCGATCTGGTGGAGGAGGCGCACCGCGCGGCGCTCGACGAGGCCCGCCACGCGCGCCTGTGCTTCGCCCTCGCGAGCGCCTATGCGGGCGAAGCGATCGCGCCGGGCGCGTTTCCCTTCGACGGGCGGGTGGAGGTCGAGGCAGACCTCGCGTCGATCGCGGCGCGCGCCGCGAAGGAGGGCTGCATCGGCGAGACCATCGCAGCGGTGGTCGCGGCCGAGGAGCTCGGCGCCGCGGAGGACCCGGCGGTGCGGAGCGCGCTCGCGATCATCGCCGCGGACGAAGCGCGGCACGCGGAGCTCGCGTGGGGCACGGTGGCGTGGGCGATCCGCGCGGGCGGCGAGCGCGTGCGCGTGGCGGTGGAAGAGGTGTTCGCGGGGCTCGGGCGCGCGGAGCTCGAAGGAGGCGATAGCGCAGGAGGTGCGCAGCTCGCGGCACACGGGCGGTTCGGCGCCGCGGCGCGCGGCGAGGCCGCCGCGCGCGCGATCGAGGAGATCGTGCGGCCGGCGTCGAGGTTGCTCCTGGCAGGGCGCCCGGACGGAGCGGCCCAGAGCGCGATGACGGCTTGAGGAGAGGGGCCCTTCCGCTCGCCTTGGCCACGCGATACGCTCCCTCTCCGCCATGAAGGAAGCGCATCTCGTGACCGGGGCGACCGGGTTTGTCGGCGCCGCGCTCGTCCTGGAGCTGCTGGGGCGGACCGATGACGACATCGTGGCGCTGGTCCGACCCGGCGACACCGGGGCGGTCGAGAGGTTCCGCCAGTCCATCCACCATGCTGCAAGGCTCTACGAAGCGACCGATGTGCTCGCGAAGCTCGACAGGTGCCGTGTCGTCGCCGGTGACGTCGTCGAGGAAGATTGCGGCATCCGCGAGCCGATCGGTGTTCGCGTCGCGCAGGTGTGGCATGTGGCCGCATCGCTGCAATACGAGAATCGTCACGTGGACGTCATCAGGGCGACCAACGTCGAAGGTACCCGCCGCGTCCTCGCCCTCGCGGGGCAGCTCGGGGCGGGGACGTTCAATTACATCAGCACGGCGTACGTTGCAGGGCGAGCGACGGGGTCGATCCCCGAGGTGCAGAGCCGCGGCAACGCGACCAACAACCACTACGAGCAAAGCAAGATCGACGCCGAGACGCTCGTCACCTCCTGGGCGAACGGGCGCGTTCGTATCTTTCGCCCCAGCATCGTCGTGGGGCACAGCCGCACGCTGGGGGCGACCTCGTTTTCGGGCTGTTATGGTTTCTTTCGCCAGCTCGTGCAATTCCGGGGGATGATCGAGCGCACCCAGAAGGGCTTGCTCTCGCGATCCCCCGTGCGGATGAGGGTCGACCCGGATGGCGACCTGAACCTCGTTCCGGTCGATGCCGTCGTCCAGGAGGCCGTCGCGATCGCCCTCCAGGACGCATGCGAGGGTGTGTTTCATCTGACGCATCCATTCCCATGGAAGACCGGCGCGTCGGTGCGCGCGATGTTCGAGATGCTCGGTATGCACGCGCCCATCTTCATCGACCGGCGTGACGACCTCTCCTGGCTCGATCAGCAGCTCGACAAGCGGATGGACTTCTACGGCTCGTACATCATCGGTCACAAGCATTTCGAGCGAATCCGGACGGACGCGGCGCTCCGGGGGTGCGAGCGTTTTGCGTATACCGAGGTGCCCCTCGTGGCGCTCTGCCAGTGGTACTTTCAGGTCCTCGAAGAGACCCGCAAGAACCTCCCGGTGGCACGCTGACATGGGCGCGCTGGGGCCGCTCTTCATCGTGGGGACGGGGCGTTGTGGGTCGACCATGCTGTCGAACCTCGTGCGCCGGCATCCGGACCTGCTGAGCATCTCCGAGTTCTTCTCGCTGGCCACCGACCTCGGTGGACGGATCTCGATGTGTTTTCCGGACCATCCGATCGGCGCGGACGAGCTCTGGCGGATCGTCGCGGGCATCCAGCCCAAGCTGGCGACGATGCGGCGCCACGACGTCATGATGGACGAGGTGCTGTATCGGCCGGCGGCGCTCCCATGTTTCGGCGGCGTACCGGGCGTGCCGGCCATCCTGGAGACCGCGCTTCCTCATCTGTGCGACGAACCGGAGGCGCTGCTCGACGACCTCGAGCGCTTCGTCGCCACCCTGCCGGCGGCGGCGGTCGGCCAGCACTATCAGCAGGTGTTCGGCTTTCTCGCGCACCGCTTCGGCAAGCGAACGTGGATCGAACGTTCCGGGGGCTCGCTGCGGCTGGTTCGCCGGCTGATCAAGACCTTTCCCGAGGCGCGTTTCGTACATCTGGTCCGCGACGGCCGCACCTGCGCGATCTCGATGAGCCGTCACCTCGGGTTTCGCATGGCCTTGATCGCGGTTCAGTTGACCGAGATCCTCGGCGTCGACCCGTGGGAATCGAGGGACCGCGCCTACGTGGACGACGTGCCCGAGGAACTGCTCCCATTCCTGCCCGAGCGCTTCGATCGCGAGGCCTTCCTGCGCTACGAGACGCCGCTGCCGCTGTGCGGTCATTACTGGTCCGGCGAGATCGTGACCGGGCTGGACGAGCTCTCGGGCGTCGCGCCCGGGCGGCTGTTGACGCTTCGTTACGAGGACTTCGGTCGAGCGCCGCGCCCGACCATCGCTCGCCTGATGGAGTTCATCGGCGTCGACGCCGATGACGCCTGGATCGAACGCATGGCGGGCATCGTGCGTCCGGCGCGCTCGCGCTTCACCGAGCTCGCGCCCGCAGAGCGACGCGCGTTGATGGAGGCGTGTCAGCCTGGTTTCGCCGCGCTCGCTGAGCTGTATTCCGCCGAGGTCGCGGAGGCGGCCCTGGACGAGGCACCAACCTGAGCGAAGACGAGTGAAACATCCGCACGAGGTCGCCGGCGCGCTCTCCGAACGCCGAGCAACCCGAGGGGCGGCCGTGAACCGGATGCTACAGCGGGGAGCAGGTTCGTGTGATACGGGCTCAGCCGCTAGGCAGGCGAGTGAGGCGTACGAAAGTACGCCGCAGCGAGCCGAACGACGCGGATGAGCCCGTAGCGCACGAACCTGCTCCCCGCTGTAGGTCGCGACGTGCCCTGCTGCTACCCTCATCGCATGTCCGACCTGCTCGTCAACATCGATGTACCGGCGCTCGATCCTGCCATCGCGTTCTACACGCGTGCGTTCGGCTTGCGTGTCGGGCGGCGCTTTGGCGCTTCCGGGGTCGAGCTCCTCGGCGCGGCGGCCCCCATCTACCTCCTGCTGAAGCCGGCCGGCAGCGAGCCAGCCGCCGGCGCGTCCCCGCGCGACTACCGGCGCCACTGGACGCCGGTCCACCTCGATTTCGTTGTCGACGATCTCGAGGCCGCCGCGCGTCGCGCGCTGGAGGCAGGCGCGGTCCCCGAAGCCGATATCGAGGTGGTGGCGTGGGGGCGCATGCTCCGCCTCGCCGATCCCTTTGGCCACGGCATCTGCCTCCTTGAGTTCAGCGACCGCGGCTACGACGCGATCGCCACGCCCGGCTGAACGGGCGGAGGTCGCGCGGGACAGCGGCTCTCGGCGCTCTCGACGAGATCACGTGTCCTCCCGCCCCGCGCCGGCGCCGGGCCCTCGGGTCTGCATCCCGCGCAGGTAGCGCTCGAGCAGCCGCACGAGCTCCTCGGCCAGCGCGCCGGAGCGCACGTCGTCGGGCCGCTCGACGATCGCCTGATGCACGACCGCGTGCGCCGCGGTCTGCATCATCCACCACGCGAGCTCCACGTCCGGCGCCGGGCAACCCCACGCCGAGAGGAGCTGCTTTGCCTCCTCGCGCAGGAAGCCCTCGCTCGCCGCGGACCGGGTCGCCCTGATGCGCGGCATCTGCTCCAGGAACACGCGGTGCAACTCGGGCTCCACGGCGTGGGCGGCGATGCCGGCCTCCACGATCGTCCGGATCACCCGATCGGGCGACTGCCCTTGATGCGCGGCGAGCACCGCGGCCGCGGCTGCGCGGCCCTGCTCGATGTGCCGGCGGTGGAGCTCGGCCACCAGCGCCTCCTTGCCCGGAAAGAACTGGTAGAGCGACGCGACGTTCACCCCGGCCCGCTGGGCCACGCGGTTCGTCGTCAGCCGCGCGTACCCGTCCCGGACCAGAATGTAAGCGGTCGCCTGCAGGATCGCCTCGACCGTCGCCCGCGACCGGTCCTGCGTCGGCTGTTTCCGCGGCGTGACGGCGTCCCGCTTGCGCATGGAACCATGCTGGCAGAACACAAGCTGACGAGGCAAGCGACAGCTTCCAAGATGGGGTGACTTCACCTGACAGGAGACAGCCAATGAATCCGTCGCTGAGCACGCATGTCCTCATCGCGGGGGCAGGGCCCACCGGCCTGACCCTCGCGTGCGACCTGGCCCGCCGTGGCGTGGCGTGCCGGATCGTCGACAAGTCGCCAGCCCATTTCGCCGGCTCTCGCGGGAAAGGCGTGCAGCCGCGCACCCTCGAGGTCCTCGACGATCTCGGGGTGATCGACGCGGCGATGGCCGCCGGAGCCCCTTACCCGCTGATCCGCGCCTACGACGGCGGCGCGGTGCTCGGCGACTGGGCCATGTTCGAGCGCCGCGCGCCGACGCCGGACGTGCCCTATCCGAACATCCTGCTCCTCGGGCAATGGCGGACGGAGGAGATCCTGCGCGCCCGGCTCGCGGATCACGGCGTCCGTGTCGAGCTCGCGACCGAGCTGGCTGGCTTCGAGCAGGACGGCGACGGCGTGACCGCCACGCTGGTTCGCGCGGGCGAGACGGAGCAGGTCCGCGCCGCTTACCTCGTTGGCGCGGACGGGGGGCGTAGCTTTGTGCGGCGCGCGCTCGGCGTCGGCTTTCAGGGGGAGGCGCTGGAGGCGGACCGGGCGCTCGTGGGCGACGTCCGCGCCGACGGGCTGGACCGCGAGCGCTGGCACGCCTGGCCGAAAGCGCGCGGCGGACCGGTCGCGCTGTGCCCGCTGCCCGGCACAGAGCGCTTCCAGATCCTGATTCCGATCGATGGCGACGAGGCGCCCGAGCTGACGGTGGAGGCCGTCCAGAGGCTGTTCCACGAGCGGACCGGCCGCTCGGATGTCTGGCTGCACGACGCGAGCTGGCTGTCGCTCTACCGGCCCAGCGTGCGGATGGTGGACCGGTACCGGGTCGGCCGGGTGTTCCTGGCCGGCGACGCCGCGCACGTGCACCCCGCGGCCGGCGGGCAGGGCCTGAACACCGGCGTCCAGGACGCCTACAACCTCGGCTGGAAGCTCGGCCAGGTGCTGGCGGGAGCGCCCGCGGCGCTGCTAGACACCTACGAGGAGGAGCGGCTGCCGGTCGCCGCGGCGATGCTCGGCCTCACCTCGAGGCTGCATCGCCGGACCGCGGAGGGAAGCCCAGGCGAGCAGCGGCGCGGCCCGGAGACGCAGCAGCTCGACATCAGCTACCGCGGGAGCTCGCTGGTCCGTGACGAGGCCCTCGACGAGCACGGCGCGCCGGCGCGCGTCCTCGCGGGGGACCGAGCGCCCGATGCGCCCTGCCATGACGCCGAGGGCGCGCCCGTCCGCCTGTTCGATGTGTTCCGCGGCCCGCACTTCACGCTGCTCGCCTTAGGCGCGGCTCATGGCGACACGGTCGCCCGGGCGAACGCCCGGTACGGCTCCGCCGTGCACGCGCGCGCCGTGGTGCAGCCGGGGGAGCCAGGGGGCCGGCGCGCCCTCGTCGACACGGACGGGCACGCGCGCGCTGGCTATGGCGTTGATGGCGATGCGCTCGTGCTGGTCCGCCCGGACGGCTACATCGGATGGCGCGCTTCCCCGGGCACGCTCGAGCAGCTCGAGGACTACCTTCGTCTGCTGGTCGGGTGATCGCGTTGTCCACCCGCGCGTTCGGCTTGCGCGGCGGGCAGCGCTTCGGCGCTTCCTTCCTCGCCCTGGCGTACGGTCCGAGCTCCTCTCCTGTGTGTTGACGGAATCTCTGCTACTTCTGCACGTCAGGTGCAGCTTCGTCGCCGCGCCGAGGTGGAGGGAAGAGCCTCCACTGCTGGCGGGTCCGAGCGCCAGCGCGAGCCTCGCGTCCACCCAGGAGGCTCGAGCACCGCCCCAAAATGGGGTGCAGGAGCTCTCCCTGTGCCAGGCAAGGGCTTTGCTACGGCTGTGCTTGGCGGTGCGCTGAATCCGATCGAGCGACCGCGCAGGCCACGCGACACCTCTCGATGTCGCGTCCCCTGACGCGACCGCGCGCTCCGCCCGCGCAGGAATGGACCGAGTCCCCGCACGCGCGCGCCCGCGAGATCCGCTCACGCGCCCGCGCGACCTCAAAGAAAGGCAGCGAAGAACGACCATGAACACCCGTCGGTTTGGACAAGTCCTCTTGGCCTTCACGATGACGCTCTCGGCCGGTTGCGCGGTCGAGGCGTCCAGCGATGAGGAGCAGAGCGAGGCCGTGGGCGAGGCGGAGGAGGCGATATCGGTCTTCTCCTTCAGCCGGAGCGCGACCAACAACGCCACCGTGAACACTGCCAACTTCAACCTCAACATCAACCCGAACCGGCGCGTGATGATCGGCACGACTGGCATCGTCGGCGCCAGCTCCTCGGGCGACACGTTCCTCCGCCTGTTCGACCTGAGCTCCGGGGTGCCCGTGGAGGTGGCCTCGGCGAACGACGGCCCCTCGGGCTCGATCTCGGCGCAGATCCGCTATACGACGTCGTCGACGGGCTGGCCCTTCCAGATCCGGGCCGGCTGTGACGGCTTCTCCTCGTGCAGCGGGACGGTGGCGATCGCGCGTGGCAAAGGCACCTTCTCGTACTCGAGGAGCAGCACGAACTACGCCACGACCAACTATGTCGACCAGGCGTATTTCTTCAACGCCGGAGAGACGATCTCCTTCGGCACCTGCTCGGCGGTGCTCTACGGGGCGAGCCGATCGGGGATGTCGTACATTCGCCTCTTCGATCGCAATGGCGTTCAGGTCGCGGTGGACTCCGCCGAGACGATCGGCTGCTCCGAGATGCCGAAGACGACGCACGTCGCGGCGCTCTCGGACTACTACACCTTCCGCGCCGGATGCGTCGGCAACACCTCGTGCACCGCGACGGTGGCCGTCTACGCCGAGTGAGGCTCGACCAGCTCGCGGCGAGGAGCTTCCCTGTCAGATTCACGTCGAGCAGGTGATCCCATGAGGTCCCAGTCAGGTGCCGTCCGCTCGGTGCCAGGCGGCGCACCCTCTGGACGTCGGGATCGGCGCATCGGTCGGACGTCGGAGCTCATCCATGATGCCCAGCATGGATCAGCGAACGCCGGTGCATCGTCCATGCGCGCTCGATCGTGGTCTACAAATCGCAGCAATCTTCACTCATGGAAGCCACGACACACAGGCTGATCGCCGCCCTCTTGCTATCGCCCGTTTGTTCCTCATGTGCCATGGCGACGGAGGATGTAGGCGAAGAGCCTGACGCGGTCATCTTGGATGACATGAACACGTCAGAGGCCACAGCCACCGCATCGGATGAGCTGGATTTTCATGACGTGCCGCGCGTCGATCGTCAATTGATCTGCCTCACCTTGACGACATCAAGCCAAGAGGCGAAGGAGGCGTTTTGCGGATCGCGATGGAGGCTCGACCCCGACCAGAAGGACGTATGCTCGAAGAAGGCAAGCAGCGGGAGCGATTTTGAATGGGTCCTCTACTGCGCACTGACGACGTTCCCGGATTAGCCGCATGAGCCGCTAGATCCAGTTCTGGGTCGATGGTCAGAAGCTCTACGCTCACAAGGACATCGAGGGGGCGCGCGGCGACGAGGACTTCGAGGACGCGGTCCAGGCGGACGTGCGCAGGCTCGGCAACTTCGTGACGATTATCGACGATACTTGGAGCGTCCAGGCGAGGGACGCGCGTGGCATCGTCTATTGACGAGCCTCTCGAAGGAACAGGAGACCAAGGCGGCTGAAGCGCGTGAGCTCGAGCGCTACCTGCCCACGGTCGAGCGCGCCCTCCGAAGGCGAGGCCGGCACGGCAGACGAGGGCGCGGCGGACGAGGGGGAGCCCGATGCCGAGGCGGCAGAGGAGGGCGAGCCGGGAGCCGAGGCGGCGGAAGACGTCGATCCGGACGACGACGAGCCGTGATCGCGCTGGACCGCCGCCGCACGGCCCTGGGGCCGCGGCGTGAGTGCATCCGTCAGGTCTGCAAGCGGCGATCTCAGGATCGAAAGCTTCAGGGGCTTCCTTACGGGTAAGTCCTTGAAAATGGTGCGGAAAGACCCTGGCCCATGTCCTGCTAAGTAACCAGGACAGAGCGCCCGTGACGGCTTCCCCCCCCGCCGTCGAATGGGCGCTCTTTTTTTATGGCTCCCCCACAGAATCTGTGGGCGCGCGGGCCGAGCAAGCACGGAACGACCTGTGGGCATCCGCGGGGCGCCTTACCGCATCGCATTTCTGAGCGATGCCTCGAGGGCATCCGTCGGACGCATCGTCTGCTCCCGGATCGTCGTCGCACAGGCTGTGCGCGGACGCGTCGACGCGCAGCTGGAGACCGGAGAATTGAACGCAAAGGCGCAAAGGCGCAAAGGCGCAAAAAGACACGAGAGGGGCATTTAGTTCTATTCTTGTTATCCATTGACCACTTGATGAATGCCCCATTCTCTTTCCGCTTTTTTGCGTCTTCGCGCCTTTGCGCCTTTGCGTTAAAATCCGAGATTCTCAGCGACATCCGTCCTATCCACGATGAGGCATCCAGCGCTGTGGGTGGCTCCGCGCACGGAGCGCCTTCGCCCGGAGCGGGCAGCCGTGGCCTTCGAGAAGCTGGCCGCCGAGGGCGAGCCCGAAGCCGAGGCGACAGAAGACGTCGATCCCAGCGACGACGACGAGCTGTGATCGCGCTGGACCGCCGCCGCACGGCCCTGGAGGCCGCGACGCGAGCGCATCCGTCAGGTTTGCAAGCGATCATCTCAGGATCGAAAGCTTTCAGGGACCTCCTGATGGGTAAGTCCTTGAAACAAGTACGGAGAAGCCCTGGCCCGGGTCCTGCTAAGTAACCATGGCAGAGCGCCCGTGACGGCTTCCCCCCCCCGCCGTCGAATGGGCGCTCTGTTTTTTGTGGGCCGGCGCGGGAGGGCGCGAGGAGCGCCCGGCAGACGCTCGGCCGCTGCGGCTACGGATCCTCCGTGACAAGGACGATGGCGAGGCCGTCGTATCCCTTGCTGCCCACGGTCTGGATCGCCGTCGCGCTCACGCGTCGCTCGGCGGCGAGCAGCTTGTTCAGGCGGCGCACCCCCTGGACGCTGGGATCGGCGCTCTCGGGGTCGATGACCGCCCCCTTGCGCACGACGTTGTCGATCACGATGACGCTGCCGCGGCGGGAGAGCTTGAGCGCCCACGCGAAGTAGTCGGGATTGCTCGGCTTGTCGGCGTCGATGAAGATGAAGTCGAACGGGCCGCGGCCCTCCGCGGCGAGCTTGGGCAGCGTGTCCAGCGCTCGCCCCAGGCGCAGCTCGACGATGTCGGCCAGCCCGGCGCGATCGAGGTTCGCGCGGGCGACCTCGGCGTGCTTCGGCTCCGACTCCAGCGTGATCAGGCGGCCGCGGGCGGGCAGCGCCCGCGCGAGCCAGATCGTGCTGTAACCCCCGAGCGTGCCGATCTCCAGGATGGTTCGCGCTCCCCGGATCTGCGCCAGGAGATGCAGCAGCTTGCCCTGGTTCGGCGAGACGTTGATCGGCGGCAGGCCGGCCGCGGCGCTGGCCGCGAGCGCCGCATCGAGCGCGGCGTCGGACGGCACGAGCAGATCGGTGAGGTAGCGATCGACGGCGGACCATTGCTCCTGAGCCATGAAAATCATCCTCCTCACGTCGGGCGACCACCGTCGCCTCGCACGGGTGAGTTGAGCGCCAAGTGTTGAATTTTACTGCATGTATCGGCGATGCTGAGCGCCCCAGCAGGGGCGCCTCGCTGCCCGAGCAAACATTGGATGTTTGTCCGTTATAACAGATGTTTGTGGTGGGTGCAGCCCTCGCCGCCGCGCAGGGCTCGTCCTACCGCGGCACGAGGACGCGGACGTCCCAGGGCGCGAGGTCCAGCGCGAGGGAGCCGGCCCGGAGGTGCGCGCCGGCGCCGCTCAGCGCGTCGCGCAGGCCGCCTCGCGCGTGGGCGGCGAACGGCTCCGGGAGGCTGAGCCGCTTCTTGACCGATCGCTCGCTGAAATTCAGGACCACGAGCGCGAAGCGAGACGCGTCGTCGCTGTGCCTGACATAGGCGAAGACCTCGTCGTCGGGCCCCCCGGCGTGCACCGTGTGGTGCCCCGGCGACCGGAGCGCCGCGACACCGCGCCTGAGCCGGATCAGCTGCTCGTAATGCTGCGCCAGCTGGCCGCGCGGGGGCCGTGAGACCGGGGCGAGGCCGCCGTACGGCTCGTACTCGGCGCCGAGCTCGTCGAACGTGTAGACGCACGGGATCCCCGGCAGGGTCAGCAGCGCCGCCGCAGCGACGCGCGTCAGCCCCGGACCGTGGCGGGTGACGAAGCGCGCGCCGGTGTCGTTGTTGTTGATGAACCTGAGCGTGCGCTCGGGGCGCGCGGCGCGCGCCGCGGTGGCGGCGAGCGCCGAGCCGAGCCGGGCCGCGACGCCCCGCGGCGCGCTGAACACGTCTTTCCAGGCCCAGTGTCCGAGCTCCTCGGTCCAGTCATACGCCGCATCGAACCCGTGCTGCAGGTAGTACGGATCGCGCGCCGAGGCCTCGGCGATCAGCGCGAGGTGCGGGCTCACGCGCCGGAGCTCGGCAGCCCAGGGGGACCAGAGCTCGCCGCGCCGCTGCTTGATGCCCCACGCGGCGTCGACGCGATAGCCATCGATGTCGAACCGGCGCACCCAGTGCAGCGACGCCTCGAGCATCCAGCGCGCCACCTCGGCGCTGTCGTAGTTCAGGTTCGGCAGGTGCTCCCAGTCGAAGTAATGCGTCGGCTCCCCGCCGTCGTCGCGATCATAAAAGCCGAAGGTGTGGGCGCGGTTCATGCGCCGTTCGGCTTCCCGGAAATACGGGTGCTCGGCCGAGGTGTGGTTGGGCACGAGGTCGAGCAGCACGCGCAGGCCGCGCCGGTGCGCGTCGTCCACGAGCTCGCGGAGATCTTGCTCGGTCCCGTAGTCGGGGCGCACGCGGAAGTAGTCGGTGACGGCATACCCGAAGTCGCCCTCGGGCGCGGCGAAGATGGGAGATAGCCAGATCGCCGTGACGCCGAGCTGCTCGATCGCGGGGAGGGCGGCGCGGACGCTCTGGAGCGGCGGATCGCCGAAGAACGGCGGCACGACGCCGTAGAGGACGGCGTCGTCGATCCACGCCGGTGCGGTCGCGCCAGAGGCGGCTTCGAGCGGCGGCGCGACACGCGCGGCGTCGCCTCGGCCGCGCTCGTCGCGCACCCTGAGCTCGTACAGCGCCTGACCGCCGGCCTCGGGCGCCGGCAGCTCGAGGCGAGCGCCCTGCCCGAGCGGCTCCGGCGCCGCGCCGCCGCGCAGGCGGAACCAGTCGAAGGCGACGATCTCGGCGCGCGAGCGCTCGCTGGGCTCGCTGCTCGTCGCGTGGAGGACGAGCTTTCCGCCGGCCAGCTCAGCGCGGGCGCGGGCGCGCGGCGTGTCCTCCAGCCGGACGCGGTAGGTGACGGGCGGGGAGTCCAGGTCGCCCGCGCTCGCCTCCCGGCAGCGCGCGACGATCTCGTTCTCGCCCTCGATCAGCGGGATGTCCGCGAAGAACCGCTGCTGCTCGATCGCCGCGGGGAACACGTCGCCGCCCACCCGGATCGCGCAGCGCTCCAGCGTGCCCGCCCCGGCGAGGGCGCCGTGGATGCGCGCGCTGAAGGCCCAGACGTCGGTATCGCCGGCGTGTAGCTCCAGCCGCGCTTGCGCCGCTGCGGAGGGGCGCGCCGATACCGAGGGGGTGACCGATTCACACGAGGGCGCCGCCAGGAGCAGAGCGGCAGCCCATCCGAGCCGGGTGAGTGGCCGCGCAGGATGCGATGGGCCCAGGGGGCGCTGCCGATGGGCATCCACCGCCGCGCCGATCGGCACGACCGATCCAGATGGAGATGCACAGGGAGAGGAGGCGGCGGTCGAGCGGAGGAGACGTCTCAGCATGGGGGCGATTCGGCAAGCGGGGGAGCCCCTCTATTCCAGAACCACCCCCGACGATCGCCGAAGCGCTGAGAGCAGGGAGGTTTTATGTCGTGATCTTCTCCCTCTCCTCCATGTCCGCTGAGTCGTGGCATCCACGGCGGCGCGTTCCCGTGCTGGGGCTTCCTCTGCGCCTCCTCGCGCCAGGATCAGGCGGCGGCATGGAGGCGGCTGCGGCTGCGGGCGTGCACGACGACCGGGACGCCGCCCGACGGGCTCAGCGTCAGATTGCGGCGCACGGGGCGGGGCGGACGCTCGTCGAGCAGGCCGAACTCCCATGCTGACAGCGCCACGCCGAGCACGATCTTCATCTCGAACATCGCGAAGGCCGCGCCGATGCAGCGGCGGTGTCCGCCGCCGAAGGGCAGGTACTCGAACGGGGAGAATTTGCGCTCCAGGAAGCGCTCTGGCCTGAACCGGGACGGCTCGGGGTAGAGCTCGGGGTGGTGGTGCACGAGCAGGATGCAGGGCGCCACCCCCGTTCCCGGCTGGAGCTCGTGCTCGCCGAGGCGGAGCGGCTGCGCCAGGAGGCGCGGAGACTCGGTGACGATCGGATAGATGCGCAGCGCCTCCTTGCACACGGCGTCCAGGTAGGGCAGGGCAGCGAGTCGCTCGGGGTCGGGCTCCGGGCCGAGGGCGTCGATCTCGTCGCGGAGGCGCGCGAGGACGCCAGGGTTGCGGTGCACATGATCGAGGGCCCACGCGAGGGCGAGCGCCGTGGTCTCGTGTCCTGCAAACAGGAGCGTCCGGAGCTCGTCGAAGATGGCCTGATCACTCATGCTCGATCCGTCGTCGTAACGGGCCGAGACCATGAGGCTCAGGATGTCGTCGCCCGGCGCCGCGCGCGCCCGCTCGATCTGCCCGCGGATCAGGGCCTCCAGGTCGCCGACGCGCCGGCGGAAGCGCGCGTAGGGGCCGAAGCCGCCGAGCTCCCGCTGCAAGGGCGGCAGGAAGGTCAGCGCCGGGGTCAGCGCGTCGGTCATGGCGACGACGGCCCGAGCGAACGCGCTCGTTCGAGACGGCTCCTCCACGCCGAAGACGGCGCGGATGATGACGTCGAGCGAGATCGCCTGCGTGAACTCCTGGGCGATGGCGCGGGGCGCGCGCGCCGCCTCGGTGAGCCGGCGGGCGGCGGTGTCCGCCATCGCGGCCGCGTAGGCGCGCATGCGATCGCCGTGGAACGGCGGCGTCAGCAGCTTCCGCTCGCGCCTGTGGCGCTCGCCCGAGAGCATGAGGAGCGAGTGCTCCCCCACGAGGGGCGCGATCGCCTTGGTGGCGAAGGGAAGGAACGTCTCGGGCGGCGCCGTCAACACTTCCTCCGCCGATCTGGGGCCTCCGGCGATCACGACGTCACCGCTGACCACGGGGACGTTGAAGACATCCCCGTACGTGGAGGCGCACCGCGACAGGAACTCGAACGGACGGGTGACGAACTGGTAGGTTGTCAGAAGTCGGCCGCGCGGGCCTCGGGGCAACTGGCTCATGGCGTACCTCGGCGGGGGTTCGAGCCCGGGGAGGCGCGCGGCGCCTCGTCGGGATCGATGCAAGGATGGGCTCGGCGCGCCGCTCCGGCAGCGGCGTCGGGCGCCAATGTTGCGACGGATGGCGCCAGGCGAGGGTACGCGGCGCGGGCAGGGGCGTCGAGCGCCGAGGTTGCGACGGAGGACGCCAGGTCGAGGGCACGCCCAGAACCAGCGGTCCGAACCGACTCCGCTGCTTCGTCGGCCCCCGAGGGTCAGCGCGCCTCGATCTGCACGAGTTGTCCGCGCGCCTGCCTGCATGTCTTGCGGATGAGGTCGAGGGCATGCAGGCAAACGTCGCGGCCATGGGCCTCGTCGGTCTGCTCGTTGCCCAGCGCCAGGAGGATCGCCGTGCGGGTGGCCTCGCCGATCTTGAAATCATCCGAGTCCACGTCGCGCTTTCCGAGCCAGGCCAGCACCGCACCGTCACAATCGTAGATCAGGTCGCCTGCGGGAATGGCGGCCTGCTCGGCCCTGAACAGGGGCCGGATGCGCTCGGTCCCCGCAGCGCAACGGACATGCACGTCGGAGAGCACCCGACGCCCGTCGTGTAAACCGAGGCCCGCGCAGGCGGTGGCGCTGGCGATGTTGCAGGCGTCCACCACGTTGTTGATCGATCGGAACCCCCGCTTGCGGAAGCTCTCCACGAGGCGCTCGCCCGCGGGCACCTGGCGCGGATACCCGAGTCGCTCGAACAACGTCCGGTAACCCTGGACTTCCCGGCGCTCGGCGAGGTGATCCCCTTCCTGCGCGAGCCGATCCATCAGCTGTGCGATGTCGCCCGCCAGGGCGTTCGCCGGCCCGGGGACCACCTCGACGTGGTGGATCAGGCACGCGACGGGGTGACGGATACCGAGCCTAGCGGCATCCTCGTGGAGAACGAGCTTCATCATGAGGGATCTCTCTGTTCAGGCTGCGCGGACACGGGGAGCTCCGCCGCGGTCCGTGCAGGTCCGCGTCGGCGATGAGCGACCGGCGCATCAGGCGCGGCGCGCCGGCGGACGGTTCGTCCAGGATCACGGCGACCTGAGACCCCCGCCGGATGAGGGCGAGCGAGCGGCGCCGCAGGGCGTTCAGCGGCACGCGGGCCTCGTGCCACGGGCAGACGAGCGCCTGGCCCTCGCGCTGGGCCTGGTGCAGGGGCCCGCCGCGGTGTGGGCAGCGGTCGGGCGCCATCAGCGTCTGCGAGCCGGTGCGCAGCAGGAAATAATCGGCCGAGTCACCGGTGATGTAATTGAACTCCTCCAGATCGAAGCGGAGCAGCACGACGATGCCTCTCTTCTAGACGGCCAGGCCGATGCCCGTCATGACGTCGTGCGGCACCACGGGCTGGTGATAAACGCAGCGCTCGGACAGGATCACCGAGCCGTGCAGGCGGCGGCGCGGGATGATCGTGGTGTCGCCAGGACCCAGGATCAGCGGCTCGCCGCCGGCGGGCCAGAACTTCATCTGGCCGGACTCGATGACGAGCAGCCGGTGCTCGTCGTGGACGTGGGTGGTCGAGCGCTCGTCCAGGTACTCGACGAAGGTGTCGCTGGGCCACCGGTGCTTGCCCTGATCGATCTCGTCGATGAGCCGCCGGGCCGTCGCGGAATACTCGTCCACGCGATCCGTCCAGGCGATCTGGGCGATGAGGTCCCGATCGGCGATCTCCTGGAGCGCGCGGAACTCCTCGTGACCGCGCACGATGTCCTCAACCACCGTGTCCCCGTAGCGCTCCAGCACCGGCACGAGCAGCTTGTCGAACACCATGCGGCCGTGGTGCTTGTCGATGTGCACGTGCTCATCGAAATAGCGCGTGCACGCCTGCTCGCCGAAGACCGCGCGCAGCATGCGCGCATGGTGCGCGCACGCGTGGGCCAGGGTCACCTCGGTGTAGTAGAGCGCGCCGAGGTACTTGAAGAAGTGCGCGTGGTGCCGCGACACGTAGTGGAAGTAGTTGGTCAGCGAGAGCGACGTGCTCAGGTACAACTGCCAGTACGTGTGGATCTGGGGTACGAGCCCGACGCTCGCCATCGTCTCCTCGAAGAGCGTGCTGTGCTTGCTGCCGTGGACCCCGTAGCCGTACTCGTCGATGAGGATCTTGAACAGCTCGGACTGGGGCGCGCCGTAGGCGCCGAGCAGGTTACGGCCCATCGCCGAAGCCTCGGACAAGTAGTCGCTGGCGAGCTGCAGAAGAAAGAAGGTCGCCGCCTTGCGGCGACCGCTGGCGCGGAGGATCGCCTCGGTCACGGTAGGCTCTGCCCGCTGGGCCTCCTCGTCGAGGGTGAGGAAATACTCCCTCAGCGCTGCTGCGGACCACCGCCCGGAGGTCTCGACCTCCTCGCGCAAGAAGCCGAAGACGTGGTCCTCGAGCGTGCCGCGGATGATCTCCCCGAGGATCCGGGAGCGGTCGTCGTAGAAGGCGCGGAATGCCTCCCAGTCGCGGCCCCCGTTGTTCCTCGGCAAGAACAGCAGATCGGCCTCGTAGATGTTGAGCAGCATCCGGTGAGCGACGAGCGCCGGGTAGCTCGTCAGGTCCTCGCGCCGCAGCGGCCCCGAGAAGTCGAGGTAGGGCAGGTCATCGGTGCGCACCGGACGCCGGTAAGGATCGTCGTGAATCAGTAGCTCGTCGGGCTCGGCGTTCCGGAACAGCGGGCTGCTCGCATACAGCTGGATGCATTCCTTGACGAGCGGCGAGCCGCTGCGCAGGAGGTCCTGCAGCAACGGGGACGCCGCGGAGAGGTTCATGGTCATCTTTTCTTGTTTCCTTTCGATCGCTGCATCGTCAGACGGCGCGGAAGACTGTCATTCTCGGTTGTTGCGCTCATCAGGCGACGTGTAAGACAGTCATTCTCGCCAGGCGGTGCTCTCCTCGAACCAGGCGGCGAGCTCCGTGATGCGCTCGGTGATCTGCTCCTCGCTGTCGCCCTGCAGGGCGAACGTCGCGATGGAGTCCACGCTGGACGAGGCCCCGGCGTAGCGCTTGCCGGCCGTGCCGGCCTGCCGGCGCTGGGGGACCCACGGGAACGGGCACTCGGCCGGGACGCGCTCCAGCACGCCGGCCCGAGGCGGCATGAGCAGCCAGCCCGACAGGCGGCGCGGGGCCGGCTGCGGCGGGGGCACGTCGCCATGATGCGCGCGCACATAGGCCATCTTCATGTCCAGATCGTAGGCCGCCAGCAGCGCGTCGTTGACGCCCGCGCCGCCCAGGCGGCTCGCGACCTCGCACAGGACGAGCTCGTCCGCGGGCGTGTGGAACACCTCCGCGTGGAACAGCGTGAGCTCCGGCGTCGGCAACGCGCGCAAGAGCTCCTCGACGAAGCGCACGAGGCGCGGATGGAGCGGGCTCGCGGGGCCCAGCATGACGCTGCCCAGGAAGCGCCCCTCGTTGAAGCTGAGGCAGCTATTCACGTAGCGGGACGGCTGGATCAGGATGAACCGGCCGTCCGCGATCATGCCGTCGACGTGGTACATGTCGCCCGCGATGAACTCCTCGGCGAGCAATGCGCGGGCCGCTGGCAGCCCGCGCGTGAGCAGCGCCTCGAGGTCGGCGCGGCCGCGCAGCACGTGGGTCCCCTCGGAGCCGGCCCCGCTCACCGGCTTCACCACGACCGGGTAGCCGACGAGGGCGATGAACTCCTCGAGGGCGAGGGCGTCCTCGAACCGACGCCATCGGGGCACGCGCAGCCCGCGCTGTGCGGCGATCGTCTTCATCACGTGCTTGTCGCGAAAGGCGAGCGCGCTGCGCACGCCCTGCCCGAGGATGCCGCAGCGCTCCCGGACGCGGGCGGCGCGCAGCAGCTCCGACTCCGAGATCGAGACCACGCGGCAGAAGCCGTGGCTTTCGTGCAGCTCGACGGCGCGCAGCTCCACCATGCCGTTTTCCTCGAAGCTATCGAACAGCTCCACATGACCGAAGAGCCGCTCCATTGCCGCCGCGCTGGTTGCCTGTCCGGCGGAAGGCCGCTCGGTCAGGAGCACGTCCTGCCGCGTCACCACGTCGGCCCATTTCTCGTAGGGAGTTCGGGTAAAGACCGTCTGATTGAGGAGATAGAGGATGCTCACGATGCCTCCGATGTCTGGCGCAGCGCCCGGGGCAAGCTGCGCACAATGACGAACGCCAGCAACAGGGCGAGCACGGAGCCGAGGAGCCAGTAGGCGCGCCCGCTCTGGCGGCCGTCCAGGGCCGCGTAGAGCCTGCCGCCGCCGAGGTGGCCCAGCGTGCCTCCGATGCCCGCGCCGAGGCTCAGCAGGCCCATGGCGGTGCCGACGAGGGCGCCCCGGACGCGGTCGCTCAGCATCGCTTCGACCTTGGGGCCGATGAGGATCTCGCCGAAGCTGAAGACAAAGACGCCGCACAGGAACGCGCCCAGGCCGAGGTCCGCAGCGCACAGGAGCAGCCCGAGCGACACCGCGGCCATGCCCAGCGCGAGGACGACCTCCCCGCGCCGCGACGAGAGCCGGCTGGCGACGGGCACCTGGAAGGCGACGACGGTCGCGGCGTTGACCGAGAAGAGCAGGAAGGCGCCCGCCTCGTCGTAAGCCGCCTTGGCGAACAGCGGGAGGGTCAGCTCGATCTGCGAGTAGAAGAAGAAGAATCCGATCATCACCAGGACCAGAGCGGCGACGTCGGCTCGGATCAGGGCGCCGAGCCCCGCGAAGGTGCCCCGTCGGGCGTCCGGCTCGCCGCTGCCCTGCACGGCGATCTCCGGGACGAGGACCAGGCAGAGGACCCCGTAGACGAAGAAGAGCGCGGCGCAGACGAGGAAGAGGACCTCGTACGAGAGGCCGGAGAAGAGGAGTCCAACCGCGGGGCCGACGGCAGCCCCCAGGTTGACCGCCGTGTCGCGCAGCGAGAAGAGCACCATCCGATCCGACGGGTCCGCGAGGTGGACCAGGGCGCCTTTGCTCGCCGGGATGTAGAGCGCCGAGCCGAGGCCGAGGAGAAAAGAGACCGAAAGCAGCGTCCAGAAGCCGGTCGCCAGGAGCATGAGCGGGTAGGAGGCAGCCCGTACGAGCAGGCCGGTCGCCATGATCGCCCTGTGGCCGAACCGGTCGGCCATCATGCCGCCGACGACGGCGAGCCCCCACTGGACCCACATCTTCACTGCCAGGACGAGCCCGAGCTCGACGACGGAGAGGTGCAGGCGGTCCTTGAAGTAGATCGCCATGATCGGGATCACCAGGAAGGCGCCCGCGTTGATGAGGAACATCCCGGCGACGATGAACCAGACCGGGAGCGAGAGGTTGCGCAGCCGGGCGATCATCCGATCTCCACCTGGATCGCGCTCAGCGCGGCGAGGCAGTTGCTCTCGGCGATGGCGGCGTTCTCCCCGCGCGCATAGATCACGGCCAGCTCGCCGCGCCAGTCGGTGGGAGGCGAGACCTGCGCGCCTGGAGACGCCGTGACCGTCACCCCGAGGACGCCCGGATAGCCGCGGGCGAGCTCCACGCCGCGGATGGAGCGGAGTCGGCCGTGCGTGGCGGCGTACACGTAGTACTCGCAGGCGCCGGCGCTCGGCGCCGCAGGCAGCGCTGGGGCCTCGCCGACCGCCATGCGGAGGATCTGCTCGTGGACGTCCGCCCGGTACGCCTCGGAGATCATCGGCCCGATCAGGCCCCCTGCGAGGCGCGGATTCACCTCGATGAGGGCCGGCCCGTCGGCGGTCAGCACGAGCTCGGTGTGCGCGGGGCCGTGCGTCACGCCGAGCGCCCGCAAGGTCCTCACCACCAGGTCGTCGACGCGCCGCCGGAGGGGCTCCGGCAGCAGCACCGGGAAGGCCGCGGCGAGCTCCACGAACGAGGGGAACGTCCCGAGGATCCGGCTCGTCACCCCGAGGATCCGCGTCTCGCCACGGAACGTGAGCGTCTCGACGCTCACCAGAGGGCCGCGGAGGAACTCCTCCGCAAGGACCTGGCCGCCCGCCTCGAGCGCCATCTCCCGGATGACCGGGAAGGTGGCGTCCACCTCGTCGGCGCCCTGGCACAGCCGGACCTCCTGGCTGCCCGTCCCGCGCGAGGACTTGAGGACCAGCGGATAGCCCCACTCCTGGGCCAGCCGCCGCGCCGCGCCGGCGTGCTCGACGACGCCGAATCGCGGCCCCGGGATCCCGTGCTGCGCGCTCAGCTGGCGCAGCCGGTGCTTGTTGCGCGCGTCGCGGGCAGCCTGCGCCGGGATATGGGGACATCGCATCTCCTCGGCGACAGCGGCGGCGGCCTCGATGTTGCGATCGACCAGGCAGGCGATTCCATCGAACGGGTGCGCGCGCCGTAGATCGGACAGCGCACGCGCCAGGCAGGGAGCCGAGGTGGATTGGCCCACGCCGAGCACCCGCCCGCGCGGCAGCCGGCCAAGAATGCTGTGCCTTCCATAAAAGGGCGTGTACCGCTCCACATCATCCGTGACGAACGTCACCTCCCAGCCCAGGCGTACCGCCGATTCGACGATCTTCAGCCCGGCCCCGCTCCGCGCTGCTTCGATGATGACGACATGCTGCGTCCCCATGGCACCTCACGTTGAGACCTGTCGGAGGTCCGTTCCGTTCACTGTGGACGACACAGCAAGGTCGATGCCGCGAAGACAGGAAGCCAATTCCGCGAAGACAGCCGGGCAACTCGACAAATGCTGGCATTCGCGAGCGCAGGGGCGATCGGCGCTCCGGCTGCCGAGCTCATGGACGCTGAACGCGGTGTGTGGGCCATGAAACATCGCGCGGAATCGCCGTGGCCGCGAGGATCACCCCAGGCCAGCAGCGCCCTCACACGGCCCGCGGGCCTCGCTCGACGAGCGCTTCTGCGGCCGGGATTGCGCAACACGTGGGAGCACGGCGTTGCGCGATCGAGCAAGAGACGGTCGTCAGGGGTTCCCCGGATCGCTCCCGGTCGAGCCCGATCGAGCGGGGGCACCCGCCGGGCGAAGAGCTCGCCTGAGTTGTTAGGCAATACTCATGCCACGAATGCAGCGGCCGGCGACATTTTTTGGTGGATGCACCGATGAGTTTCGCGCGCCTCGGCAGTCCACCCCCCGAACCCGTTCCGCGGCAGCGCCCACACCCGGGCGAGGCCCATTCCCGATGACAATGGAGATGTCCCCATGACCCGGATCGAACTGCCCCGCGTCGTGTCGCGCGCCGAGTGGCTGGAGGCGCGCAAGGCGCTGCTCACCCGCGAGAAGGAGCTGACGAGAGCGCGCGATCGGCTCAACGCGGATCGCCGGCGCCTGCCGATGGTGGAGGTGACCGAGCCGTACGAGTTCTCGGGCGCCCACGGCAAGCTGCGCCTGCTCGATCTGTTCGAGGGCCGGCAGCAGCTCATCGTCTATCATTTCATGTGGCTATTCGAGGAGAACGGCCAACCCAAGGATCGCGGCTGCCCGAGCTGCTCGGGCTACGCCGATCAGATCTCGAAGGGCCACCTGCGGCACTGGCACAACGTCGGCACCACGTTCGCGTTCATCTCGCGCGCTCCCTGGGAGAAGATCGCGCCGTTCAAGGCGCGTATGGGCTGGCCCGTACCCTGGTACTCGTCGGAGGGCAGCCGCTTCAACCACGACTACCACGTCACGCTGGATGAGTCGGTCACGCCCGTGGAGTACAACTACCGAACGCCCGCCGAGCACGAGCAGGCGGGATCCGCTTATTATCTGGGGGGCAAGCAGCCCTTCGACCTGCACGGGCTGAGCTGCTTCCTGCGCGACGGCGAGCGCGTGTACCACACCTACTCGACCTACGGGCGTGGCACGGAGTCGACGGGCGGCTCGTACTATTTCCTCGATCTGACGGCGCTCGGGCGCCAGGAGGAATGGGAAGAGCCCAAGGGGCGCAGCACAGGGCTGGGCGCCAAGGCCGGCGACGAGCGCATCCGCTACCCCGACGAGCAGGAAGACCTGTCCGACTCGACCGGCGCGCGGCCCGCCGCCGCCGCTCCCGAGGCGGACGACTGCTGCTCACGAATGCGGCGCTGAACCGCGGTCCCGCGCCGCTCCCGGCGAAAGCGCGACGCCCGCGCGGCCTCGCGCGCCGTGGGCAGGAGTGAACATCGCTCACCGCGCATCGAACCTCACGTCCAGGTCCGGGTATTTGCGGGCCAGGTACTCCAGAGCCAGCCACGTGTGGCAGTGCCGGACGTCGGGCTGGCGGGCCGTGGGGCAGTTGCAGCCGAGGAACACGTCACCTAGCCGGGCCTCTTGCGCCAGCGCGTCGAAGCGCCCCGCTTGCTCCGCAAACCGCTCATCGAGCGCCGCGAGGTAGGCGGCGCGAAACCTCTTGAAGCCAGCTTGCGAGGGGTCCGACAGGAACTCTTCGACCATCTCCGGGGTGGGCCTCAGGACGTGGTGCGTGTGTTTGCGCGTGTCGTACCGCTTGCCCTCCGGCAGCGGATCGTCCTCCCGGCGGCGCCCGCGGACGAGCTGGTAGCGTGCAAGCATGCGCTGATTCCTCCTTTCGTTCGTCGTTTGCAAACATCGGCCGTGAGGTCTCATGGCGGTCCGGACGAAGCGCTGCGCGCGCCGCTCACCGCGCCGCTCACCGCGGCGCCGGCGCGCGCGCCACGCGGCCGCCCACGACCACCATGTCGATCGGCGTGTCGACGAGCGAGCGATCGGGCGAGAGATCGCGGCCCAGGACGGTCAGATCGGCGACGTATCCAGGCGCGATCCGGCCCCTCTGGCCCTCGGCCCACGCCGCATACGCGGGCGCCGCGGTGAAGGCGAGGAGCGCCTCATCGAGGTCGAGCCGCTCCTCGGGCATCCACCCGCCCGGGGGCTGGCCCGAGAGATCCTGCCGGGTCACGGCTGCATGGATGCCGAGCAGCGGTGAGGCGTCTTCTACAGGGAAATCCGAGCCGAACACGAGGCGCGCGCCCGACGAGAGCAGCGACCGCCAGGCATACGCGCCCTTCAGGCGATGGGCGCCGAGCCGCGCGGGCGCCCACGGCATGTCGCTCGTCGCGTGGGTCGGCTGCATCGAGGCGATCACCCCGAGCGCCGCGAAGCGCGGCAGATCGTCGGGCGAGAGGATCTGCGCGTGCTCCACCCGGAACCGCAGCGCGGCGGCCCGCCCCGGGCCGAGCGCCTCGAACGCGTCGAGCACGGCGCGGTTGGCGCGGTCGCCGATCGCGTGCACCGCGAGCTGGAAGCCCGCGTCCGCGACGAGCCGCGCCGCGCGCGTGAGCGCCTCGCGATCCATCAGCAAGAGCCCGCTCGTCGAGGGCTCGTCCGCGTACGGCGCGAGCAGCGCCGCGCCGCGCGAGCCGAGCGCGCCGTCGGCGAACAGCTTGACCCCGCGCAGCACGAACATCGCCGTGCCTGTCGGGTCCACGTCGGGCGCGCGCGCCTTCAGCCCCTCGAGGTTCCCATCGCCCGCGAGGTACGCGGTAACGCGGATCGGCAGCCGCCCGGCGGCGGCGAGCGCGCGGTAGACGGCCACCGTCTCGTCGTCGATGCCCATCTCGTGCACGCCCGTGAGACGAGAGCGCCTCCTCGGCCGCGCGCAGGATGCGCCGCTCGCGCACGGCGGGCGGGTCAGCCGGGATCTTGGCCTCGATGAGGCCCATCGCGTTGTCGACGAAGACGCCCGTCGGCTCGCCCGCGGCGTCGCGCAGGATGCGCCCGCCCGGCGGATCCTGCGTGCCTCGGCCGACCCCGGCCGCGCGCATCGCCGCCGCGTTCGCCCAGAGCGCGTGCCCGTCGACGCGGCGCAACGCCACCGGGTGCTCCGGCGCCGCCGCGTCGAGCGGGGCGTGCGTGGGGAACGCGGCGCCCGGCCAGAGGTTCTGGTCCCAGCCGCGGCCGGTGATCCACTCGGCCTTCGGGCGGGCCTTCGCCGCCTCGGCCACGACCGCAGCTGCAGCCTCGGCGCTCTTCGCGCCGCGCACGCTCAGCGTCTCCAGCGCGACCCCGAGCCCGTAGAGATGGGCATGCCCGTCGACGAGCCCGGGCACGATCGCGCGCCCCGGCAGCTCCTCGACGCGCGTCCCCGGCCCGACGAAGGCCTTCGCGCCGGCGGCGCTGCCCACGAAGACGATCCGGTCGCCGCGCACGGCGACCGCCTCGGCGCGCGGGTTCCCGGGGTCCATGGTCCGGACGACGCCGGCCGTGATCACGAGATCTGCGGGCGCCGAGGGCGTCGACGTCGCGGCGGGCAGGCCCGGTGAGGCACAGCCGGGGGCCAGGCTGCCGAAGAGGCTCAGGAGCGTCGCTCGGAGCGCGTTCGACATGAGCGCCACCCTAGCACCCGCATGGGGCGCGCAACGGCGGGCAGGGCGCCGGCCACACTCACCTCACTCGAGCCAGCGCTGCAGGAAGGCGACCCCGCCGCAGCCTCCCGGGCCAGCTAACACCTGAGAGGACACATGGTGAAGGCTCGCGCCGTCGGCGTGGGGGCTCTGACCTCCATCGCGCCGTGCGGGCACCCCCTCGGCGCTGCGCGGCGGAGCGCGAAAACCACGAAAATGGCTGGTATCCAGCGGATCCTGGGGCGCGCCGGGTGGCGGCCCGAAGCGCCCCGACAACCTGGTCCGCCGATTGCTCTATCGGGATGCGACGCCGCGAGACAGCGACGAGGACCTCCCAGGCGACTCGGTATCGCCAGAGGCCACCCAGACGCGATCTCGTGAGCGTGAACCCCCGACCCAAGGATACACCACCATGAACATCAAGAACCTCCTCCTCTGCTCGCTCATCTCGTCCTTCTCGCTCGTCGGCTGCATTGCCGAGCCGCTCGACGGCGACAGCGTCGATGAGGGCGCGAGTGACGCCGCCGAGGTCGTGGGCGAGGGCGCCGAGGCGATCATCGGCCCGGGGGGTGACGACGGCGGCGGCCCGGTCACGAAGACGGTGAACCTCTCCTGCTCGATCACCTTTCCCAGCATCTTCAACCCGAACGCGGCGATCAAGAACACCTCGCTCTTCGGCGTTCCGGAGGATGCGAAGATCACCTTCACGGTCACGCACTACTACGGCGATCCTGGGCCCTACACCCGCTCTGTGACCGGGCCGCTCGCCAAGGGCCAGACGAAGCTCGTCCCCCTCACGCACCCCGGCGCGCTCGACGCCTACGGCTGCACCGCCAAGGCCACCTGGACCCTCATCGACTGAAGTAGCAGACCGTCGGACGCCTGGGCGGCAGCGAGCCGCCCTGACCGCAGCTCGCCGCTGGGAGAGCGCGCGGACGCGAGGCTCAGTCGGGTGTCGCCACCACCACGTGCGTCACACCGGTGGTCAGGATCACCTGCGTCAGCACCTGGCCCCGATCGTTCAGGTGGACGAGGGGCCAGGGGTAGGCGGAGCCGAGCGATACATCGTCGTTATTGTTCACGTGAGCTACCGTGCCCACGCCTGGGATGACCGTCCCCGTGCGCACCACGGTGCGGATCTCGCCGTCATCGTACAGGTAGACGCCGGTGTCCGGGACCGAATCGAAGTTGATATCGGCGTCGAGCGCGGCTGAGAAGGCGACCTGGCCGGCGCCGTTGATGCCGTGGCAGCCCCGATTGCCGGGGGCATAGGTCATTGTCCCACCCGGCAGGCTGGCGCCTGACATCGCCACGGTCACGGTTCGGCCGTTGTGGTCGTGCAGGTACACGCCCGAATCGTCCCCGGCGAACCCGATGAAGCTCACATCGCCTGCGTTGTTGATCTGGCCATTCCACGCGGCGTCGAACAAGGCGCCCTCCGGCGTCGCGTCTCCCTGGTGCACCAGCGACGTCAGGGTACCCGTGGAGGCACGATAGAGATAGAGGCTCTCGAAGCAGCCGATGGTGCTCGCGTCGCCGCCAACGCAGGTTTCTCCGCTGACATGGGCGCCGAACACCACGTCACCGCGATCGTTGAGCTTGGGGTCCCATGCATCGTCGAAGACGCTGTCGCCTCCCGGCGCCCGGTCGCCAGGCGCGGCGATCCTCGTGGGGACGTCGTGCTCATCGAACAAAAATACGCCGCGGCCCAGCCCGTAGCACAGCGCATTGGGGTCCGTGCAGTTCCCGAGCGACGTGTTGATGAAGCCCACCCCGACGATCTCGTTGCGGTTGTTGATGTCGATGTTACCCCAGCCGCCGAGGAACGTCGCGTTGCCCGGGACGGGCTGGCCCGGCAGGATCACCGGCGTGACGACGCCGTGTTTGCGAGTGTAGCGAAAGATGCCGACACCGAGGCCGGGTTCGATCTCCTGGTCGGAGGGGTAGATGTCCAGCACGAACCCGAACGCTACATTGCCAGCATCGTTCAGGCCCGACGGGGTCATCACACCACGCACGTTGGCGTAGTCGACGCCGGCTCCCGGGGCAGGCATCCCGGAGCGTGCGATCAGCTGGTTGACGCCCTTTCTTCGCAGGTACAGCGCGTCGCCGACGAGCCCGTTCCCGACACCGGATACGAAGATTGAGACGCCGCTGGCGTTGATGTCCTGCGGCTCGAAATAGTTGAGGTGCCTGCCGTCGCCCGGCGGCGCCTCGTCGAGCGTCGCCACCACCGAAAATTGGTAACCGTCGTGCCCGGAGCCGTCAGCGAGGCTCGACCGGGCCGTGAGTCCCGCGACGAGGATGGCGGTCGTCGTCAGGCCAGCCCTGTGCAGCGCGCGAGTGTCGTGGAAGGGATACATCGGGTGCGTCTCCTTGTGGTGTGACCGTCCCCCCGGGAGCAGACCCGGCAGCGGCTGCAATGGTGACATGTCACGACGACCGATCTCGCGGCGTCGTGACAGCGATCGCATCGACTCCGACAGTCAGCATCCAGGAAAGTGGGGTAGTCTGAAGCGGGCGATGTCGACGTCAAGGCGCGAACTGGCGTTGTTTGGTCTCAGCGTGCCTAGCTTATGCGTCCAGGCCAGTCGAGCGCTTGTGAAGGAACGCACAACCGACGCGCGAGTCACGGACCTCGCAGGCCGTGGCGTGATCGCGGATTCTCCGGCGCACGGACAAATGGTTGATACAGATTCACTTTTTCAGGAGGGAAGCGGAGCGCGCAGCGACCTTCTTGTCACCCGAAGTGAGCGTTGCGATTCGCCCTTAACGTCCTGTAGTCGGGTTGCTCGTCCTTTGCTGCCAGGACGGGGAACAGGGGCAGGACGGCGCGCCGGGCCAGAGCGCCGGGCATCTCAGCGAGGACGGCTGGAGAGGGAGCGGGCGCGTGTTCGCGACGCCCTCCTCGCGATCGTCGGGCTCACGCTCTTCGCCATTGCGCTCACCCCGCAAAGCAGTCCTCGACGGGCTCCGAGTGCGGGTGCGGGTGCGGGTGCTCGGGCGCGAGGCGGTGGAGGCTCGCGCCGTCGGCGTGGGGGCTCTGACCTCCACCGCGCCATGCGGGCGCCCCCCGGGCGCTGCGCGATGGAGCGCGAAAACCCCAAAAAAGGCCGGTATTCCCGCGGATCCTGGGCGCGCCGAGAGGCGGCCCGAAGCGCCCCGACAACCTGGCCTGCCTGTTGCTCTATCGGTATGCGACGCCGCGAGACAGCGACGAGGGCCTCCCAGGGCGACTCGGTATCGCCAGAGGAAGGCGAGACGCGATCTCGTGAGCGTGAACCCCGACCCAAGGAACTACCACCATGAAGCTCAAGAATCTGCTCCTCTGCTCGCTCATCTCGTCCTTCTCGCTCGTCGGCTGCATCGCCGAGCCGCTCGACGGCGACAGCGCCGATGAGGGCGCGAGCGACGCCGCCGAGGTCGTGGGCGAGGGCGCCGAGGCGATCATCGGCCCCGGGGGGGACGACGGCGGCGGCCCGGTCACGAAGACCGTGAACCTCTCCTGCTCGATCACCTTTCCCAGCATCTTCAACCCGAACGCCGCGATCAAGAACACCTCGCTCTTCGGCGTTCCGGAGGATGCGAAGATCACCTTCACGGTGACGCACTACTACGGCGATCCTGGGCCCGTCACCCGCTCGGTGACCGGGCCGCTCGCCAAGGGCCAGACGAAGCTCGTCCCCCTCACGCACCCCGGCGCGCTCGACGCCTACGGCTGCACCGCCAAGGCCACCTGGACCCTCATCGACTGAACCCGACCCTGCTGCTTCCTCCTCGGAAGAACTCACAGGGAGGCTGGGAGAAGGGGCAGGGCGGGCGCATCAAGACCCATAGAATTACAATGAGTTGGCTCCAATAGACGTCGCCGCTGACCCCGCCGCCGGACCGGGGCGCGCCCGGGTCAGCATCACCGCCTCACCTGGTCGCCTGCAATGCGGAGAGAGACGGTTCCCGGGGCAGCTCGACGGTGAAGCACGACCCAGCGCTGCGCTCGCTGGTCAGCCGTATGGCGCCGCCGTGCGCGGCGAGGATCTGCCGCGCGACGTACAGGCCCAGCCCGAGCCCGCCGAGCGACTCCCCGGAGCCGGTCCGCTCGAAGCGCTCGAAGACGCGCTCGCGGTCCCCCGGCTTGATGCCGAGCCCGTGATCCTGCACGGACAGTATCGCCATACCTCCGTCGGCCACGACGCTGATATCGATCGGCCGGCCGAGGCCGAACTTGATCGCATTGCTGAGCAGGTTGACGATGACCTGCTCGATGCGGAGCCGGTCCCAGCGACCGGTCACGCCCGGAGCCGCCCGGAGCTCGATCCGCGAGCCCGCCTTGGCGAGGAGCCCCTGGAACCGGTCCACGGTGTCGCGCGTCAGCGCGGACAGGTCGATCTCCTCGAGCTCCAGCACGAACTGCCCCTGGGCGATCCGCGACACGTCGAGCACGCTGTCGACGAGCTGGAGCTGCAGCTTGAGCGGGGTGAGCGGCGCGTAGCGCTCGGGTGATGCGATGGAGACGAAGTCCTCGCGGATGCAGGCAGCCTCTTGCGCCTCGCGGTAGAGGCGCGCGTTGTCGATGGCGATCGCGGCGCGGCGCGCGACTTCCTGCATGAGCTCGAGGTCGGCACGGCCATAGCGGCGCCCTGGCGCGGACGAGACGGCGCTCAGCACCCCGACCGTTTGCCCGCGCGCCACGAGCGGCACGATGATGGAGCTGCGCGCCTCGAGCTCGCGGCCGAACCTCAAGTGCTCTTCGTTCACGGCGAGCTCTCGAAGGCGTTCGTCGGAGAGCTCGGGAAACAGGAGCGGCTCACCCGTCCGCAGGACGGTGGTCGCTGGGTGGGGCGAATCCCAGTGAGGAGGATACCGGCGCTGTAACTCCGCGAGCAACGGCTCCTTCATGGGGTCTTTGTGTGCACCAGAGATGCGCCGGATCTCTCCGCCTTCCACGACGTCGATCACGCACCAGTCGCAAAGCGATTGCACGCACAGCCGCGCGACGCGCGCGAGCGTCTCATTGTAATCGAGAGATTCGGAGAGGATCTCCCCTGCGTCGGCCAGGAATGTCGCGCGCCGCTCAGCCTCCTCGGCGGCTGCGCGGGCCTCCTGCTCCTGCGCGAGGAGCCGGATACGCTCCTGTTCGGTCCTCTTCCGCTCCGTGATGTCGGTCGAGATGCCGCAGACCGCGTACGGGGCGCCGATGTTGTCGCGGAGGGGGAACTTGAGGCTGATGTACGTGTGGAGTCCGTCGTCCTGCGGCACCACCTCCTCCGCTTCCACCGGCATCCCGGTGGCGAGCACCCGCTCATCGATCGCGCGAAAGGCATCTGCGCATTCGGCAGGGAACAGTTCATATTCGCTCATGCCGATGATGGCCTCCCGGCTGATCCGGAACAGCTCCTCGTGGTGGCGGTTGACGAGCAGATACCGCCCCTCCCGATCCTTCACGTAGATCACGGCGGTCGAGTTATCGATGATGGCCTGCAAAAGCTCCCGGCTCGCGCGCAACGCCTCTTCCGCGCGCCTTCGCTCGGCGATGTCGACCGCGAGCTGTGCATTGATTCTGGTGAGCGCGACCGTGCGCTCGGCCACCTGCGCCTCCAGGCGCTCCTTGGCCTGGGCCTCTTCCTTCAGGCGGGCGTCGAGCGCCACCAAGCACCTCAGATCGGCTTCGACGACCTCGCGGAACTGCGCGAGCAACCTCTGCCACAGGTCGCTGTACGCGTTCTTCTTGCAGTCCAGAACGCAGATGGTCCCGAAGACATCCCCGCTGGGCCAGAGGATCGGAAAGCCTAGATAGGAGATCAAACCCAGGATGGCATCCGGACTCGATCTCCATGTATCGTGGGCCAACGCATCGACGATCAGCAGCGGCTTCTGGGTGCTCATCACTATCTCGCAATAGTACCCGGCGTCGGTGCACGCCCTCTCCTGGAGCGCGTAAGGATTGCCCCTCGATTCGCTGGAGGCGACGACGACCATCTCGGGCGGCTCGAGCTTCACGATCAACGCCGCGGGGATCTGCAGGAGCTCGGCGAGGAGATCGACGATCTCCTGCCACTTGTTGGTAATTTCCCGTGGGATCTCGATCTCTGTCGTGCTCATCGTCGTAGCTCGCGTTTTACCGACCTGGTGTGCGGCCGGCGATCGCATCGAGGAGCCGATCGACGCTGATCGGCTTGACGAGGTGGTCGGCGAAGCCGGCAGCCGCGCTGCGAGCGCGGTCCTGCATCTGGCCGCGGCCGGTCAGCGCGATCAGCCGAGGGCCGGCCGCGCCCTGCCGGCGCCCGATCACCGCGGCCAGCTCGTAGCCGTCCATGTCCGGCAGCCCGATGTCGAGCAGCGCGACGGTCGGGCGGAACCTATCGAGCATCTCGAGCGTCCCGGCGCCGTCGTGCGTGAGCGCGACCTCGTGCCCCTCGACGCGGAGCAGCTCCGCCAGGAGCTCGCCGGCGTCGATATTGTCGTCGACGACCAGGACACGCTCTCGCACCTCGGAGAAGCGCGGCGGCGGCACGGACTCCGCCGCCTCCGCGACGGCGGCGGCCGCCGGCAGTCTTACCGTGAACGAGCTCCCCTTTCCCGTTCCTTCGCTCGCCACCTCGACGGTACCACCATGGAGGGTGACCAGGTTCTTGACCAGGGCGAGCCCGATGCCGAGACCGCTCTCGGTGCGGTGAATCTCCGTGCGCCCCTGGACGAAGGGGTCGAAGATTCGAGGCAATAGCTCCGGCGAGATGCCGATCCCGTTGTCGATGACCGTGATCACCACCTCGTCGTCGATGCGCGCCGCCCGGATGAGAATGCGGCCGGCCGGCGGCGTGTAGCGAGCGGCGTTGGTGAGGAGGTTGCTGACCACCTGGGCGAGCCGCGCGCGGTCCCCGCGCACAACGAGGCCGCTCGTCGGGGCATCCACCGCAAGGTCGTGGCGCCGCTGCTCGAACATCGGGGCCGTCATCTCGACGGCCTGGGCGATCACGTGCTGGATCTCGATTGCCTCGAGGTCTAGCTCCACTTTCCCCCGGGTGACGCGCGAGACGTCGAGGAGGTCGTCCACGAGCCGGCACACGTGCTCGACCTGCCGCTCGATGACGGCGTGCTCCCGGCTCACCGGGCCCTCGCTGCGCACGCGCATGAGCCGGAGCGCGGTCACGATCGGCGCCAGCGGGTTGCGCAGCTCGTGGCTGAGCATCGCGAGGAACTCGTCCTTGGCCCGGTTCGCTTGCTCGCGCTCCTGGATCGCGCGCGCGGTGTCCAGGCCCGTGGCCATGATGCTCGTCGCCACCCGCAGGAGCACGTTCGCGGACACATCCGGGAACCCGGGGGCGCGGGAGCCGACGATCAGGTTGCCGCGCTCGGCGTACAGGCCCACCGGCATGCTGACGACCCGCACCGCGCCGATCTGCGGACAAACCGCGGTGCTGACAGCGCCGATCACCTTGCCGCAGAAGGCGGTGAGCTCCGGCCGCAGCTCCTCGAGCCGCGCGGCCGCATCCTGCTGCCCGATCCGCAGCACCTCGACCGGCGCCTCATCCACGGTCCAGAGGGTGACCGCGTAGGCGACGTCGATCGGGATCATCGTTTCGAGGATTTCACACGTCGTCGCAAGGATCCCCGCGGCGTCGCGTCCGGTCCACAGAGGCGGCAGCGCGAGGAGCCCGAGCAAGTCCCTGAGCGTGCTCTGGAGCGATCGGGGTGCGTGCCACTCGGACATGGGTCAGCCGTGAGCGGCCGCGCGTCGGTCCTCGTCGCGCCACTTGCGGGCTCGTATTTCCTCGAGGAACTCGGAGGGCGGCGTGTAGAAGTGATTTTCGTAGACCGCCCCGCTGATCAGCACGAGCGGCGGGCACCGCAGGATATCCATCACGCCATCGCGCCGGGCAGGCGGTCGGGATCGACGATGCAGATCCCCATGAAATTGGGGTTGAGGAGCTCGTTGGCGCGGATCTCGTACGCGAGCGTCCTGCCTGCGAGCGTGGCATGCCTTAATCCAGCCGCCATGCCGGGCAACGTGACCTAGCACGTCATCGCGGTCAACCACGCACTCCGGCTCTGCACGCGCGCCTGCGCGGCTATGACGGCTGGGGTCGATCGGCCCATAGGGCCACGCTCGACGCTGTCCCGCTGGTGCGGGCATTGAGGTGGCGCCGGTCTGGAGCTTGGATGCGATCGAGGGGGCGCTGGGGGAGGGGATTGAGCGGCGTGCTCGGCTGACACGTGTCTTGTTTGCATGGCCGGCCATGCGCCACATCCTTCCGGCTTGCTTTCTGTTCCTGTTCCTTGCGGCTTGCTCCCCCCAGAGCGGGCGCGTCCAATCTGGAGGAATGGTTCCGGAAAGGACGCGCAGAAGGTAGTCGTGGTTCCATCCAGCTTTCTTGCGTTTCGCTGCAATCCCACGCCTGGTAGTCTGGTCCTGCTTCAGAAGGTCGAGCGCAATCTTGCGCAGCAGCCCGATGTTCTCCTGCCCGCCTCGAATGCGACTTTCATCCTCGCGAAAGGCGACGTCGAGCGCCCAATGGCATCTTGCTAAAATGAAGATAAAATGAGGTGATTTGTCAGGTTCGAAACGAGGTGTCGACCGGGCACGGCGCACCGTGCGATGCCGTCTCTCATTCCCCTGCTTCGGTGCTGCAGGTGATGTTGATCCACCCTCGACGGCCTTCGATCGCGCCGCCGATGAACCGGAGCGGCCATGGGTGCTCCGAGCGCTCGCAGCGCCATTGCGGCAAGAGCTCCGGCACCTCGGTCGCGCAGAAGCCGTCCGGGCATCCTGGACAATCGAGCGAATGCCGGCAGCTCTCCAGCTCGGCGCCGGCGAGCTGCACGACCTCGCAGCGGCGCAGCTCCTTGCCGCCGCGCTCGACGAACGTGGGCTGCCCGCCTGGATCGCGCCGACCTCGCGCGGCATCGCAGCGCTCGAGATCGGCCTGATCGATCATGACCTTGCAAGCGACCACGCCTCCGTCGTCCACGGCGAGCGGATGGGCCTGGCAGATGAAGCCGCAATCGGCCCACCCCGGGTGAAGGAGCATGTCCCACGTCTGCTGATCGTCGCAGCGCGAGGTGATCGGCTGCGCGCCCACGAGCTCGCTCCACGCCCCGAGTCGCGCGCTGCCTCCGTCGATGGCGTAACAGCTCGAATCGCGCGTGGTGAAAGGCCCGACCACCTCCGTGTCCAGGGTCATCGACAGCGCTGTCTGGCTGGGTACCTCGTCGGCGACGAGCCCGGGCCCCTCGTCGTCGCGCGTGCTCGCGACGAGCAGCCTCGCGATCCTGCCCTGGGGCAGTGACCTGACGAGGGCTACCTCCGCCTCGCCCACGGGTGCGCGCGCGCCCGTGACGAGCTCCAGCGCGCGCCTGGCCGTCCGTAGCGGGCGGTACTCCTCCCCGGGCTCTGCGAGCCGCAGTCCCAGCGCCTCTGTCACGCCTGCCATCACCGCCTCGACCTCCTCCTCGTGCGAGGTCTGCGTGGTCCACGCGAGCGCGGGAATTTCCCTCGAGGTGACGAGCGCCGCAGCGTCGGGCGCGCTCGGCCGCGCGACGACCACCCGGAGTTCGCCGGGGTGCCACTGGGCCGGATCCGGGCTGCCGCATGTTCCCCACCGCGATCCGATCACGGCGAGGAGGCTTGCGCGCATGCTCTGGGCGACGCGCTCGCGGAGCTGCGCGGCTTCGGCCGTGTCCGTGTCATCGACGACGAGGACGATGACCACCGGGCTCTCCTCGCTGAGCCCTCCGTCGAGGACCAGCTGCGAGGTTGTCCGGGGGTCCACAGCCACCGGATCCGTGCCGCACGCCACGGCGGCGAGCGTCAACCATGTGAGATGGAGAGACCTCATTTGCCACATCACGGGCGGTGTTGGCAACACGCGTACCCGTGAGGGCGCTGCTCTCCAGGCCGAGAAGAGCGCTATTCCTGCGGTGTCCGAAGGGGGCTAAGCGCGCTCCATGCCAACGCGGCGGCGCGCGGCGCCAACCCAGTTGCTCAACCCGAGCGAACCGCTCCCTCCCGGAGTGGTGATCTGGATCCGCAACTGACCCGCGGAGGCCTCGGGGGATGAGGCCCGCTACTTGTTCGTCTGGTGCTGGCGGGCGCGATCTGCGACCGTTTGCCCGCCGGGGACGCCGCGCGTGTCGCGGTTCTGCCACTCCAGCATCCAGCCGGGGTATTCGGGCGGGAGCGCGCTCGCCTCGTCGAGCTGCTTGACGTTTTCGGGAGAGAGCGTGACCTCCGCGGCGGCGAGGTTGTCGGCGAGCTGCTCCCGCGTCTTTGCGCCGATGATGACGCTGGTGACGAAGGGGCGAGTCAACTGCCACGCGAGCGCGACGCGCGCGACCGAGAGGCCCGTGGCGCCCGCGACCTCGCGCAGCGCGCCGAGCACGCGCGGCAGGCGGGCGCGGTCGACGGGCGGGAAGTCGAAGCTCGCGCGCCGCGCGCCGTCAGGGCCGCCCGGTCTCTCCGGATCGAACTTGCCCGACAGCATGCCGCCTGCGAGCGGGCTCCAGGGGAGGATCGCGATCCCCTCCGACTGCGCCAGGGGCACGATCTCGCGCTCGATGTCGCGCCCCGCGAGCGAGTAGTAGACCTGGGCGCTCTCGAACCGCGCGAGGCCGTTCGCCTGCGCGAAGCCGATCGCCTTCATGGCCAGCCACGCGGGCAGGTTGCTGAAGCCGACGTAGCGGGCCTTGCCCGAGCGCACCACGTCGTCGAGGGCGCGCACCGTCTCCTCGATGGGCGTCACGGGATCGACGCCGTGGATCTGGTAGAGGTCGACATGATCGAGCCCGAGCCGCTGGAGGCTCGCGTCGATGCTCGCGAGGATGTGCGCCCGCGAGAGGCCGATCTGGTTCACGCCCGGGCCCACGCGCCCGCGCACCTTGGTGGCCACGACGACCTGCTCGCGCGGCCGGCCCAGCGCCTTGAGCGCCGCGCCGACGAGCCGCTCCGACTCGCCTTCGGCGTAGACGTCCGCCGTGTCGATGAAGTTGACGCCGCTGTCGAGCGACGTGCCCACGAGCGCCTCGACCTCGCTGGTGCCGAGCGCGCCGATCACCTGCCAGAAGCCCTTCCCGCCGAACGTCATGGTGCCGAGGCAGAGCTCGGACACGTAGAGGCCTGTCTTCCCCAGGAGCTTGTATCGCATCGTGCCTTCTCCCTTGTGTGTGTCGGAGGGGTAAGTCTTCGAGCGCGCTCGAAGTCAAGGGGCGGCTGGCGAAACAAAACGAGGCCGGGGGCGCCCTTGACTTCGAGCGCGCTCGAGCTTTTACCGTGACGGGTGCCGAAACGCCGCCGGCCGTCCCCCGCGCGGCAAGGAGGTCCAGTGCAGCCCCGCCGAGCAGCTGATCGCCCTCCGCTCTCCGCCATCGACGTCCGCCCCCCTCCCGCGGAGCGCGCCGAGGTGCCCTCGGGAGCGACTGGCAGGCTGACCATCGCCGAGGTCGCTGCCGCCACCAGCACGAGCACACACACGCTGCGCTACTACGAGCGGATCGGCCTCATCCAGCCGATCGCGCGGGCGCGCAGCGGTCACCGCCGCTACGGTCCCGACGACGTGCGCTGGGTCGTCTTCCTCCGCCGGCTACACGAGACGGGCATGCCGATCCAGCGGATGCTCGCCTACGCGACGCTCGCGCGCCGGGGCGACGCCACCATCTCGGAGCGTCGCGCCCTGCTCGAAGCGCACCGCGACGAGGTGGCCAGGAAGCTCGCCGAGCAGCAGGCCCACCTCGCCGGCATCGAGAAGAAGGTGCGAATGTACGAGGAGCTGGAGAATCAGCTCACCGAGAAGAGCGGCCGCGAGCTGTCCGCGCCCGCGCCCGCGCCCGGCCGTCAGCCGGCGGCCTTCGTGCCGAGCGCCTGATCACCGATCGTGCCAGTGCTTGCCATGTCGGCCGCGCCGGAACCCCCATCCGTCACCGAAGCGAGCCTTCAGGCCACAGGTGGCTTTGCCCGGGCCAAAGGGGCCACGGCTTCGCAGCGTTGATTGCGGAGTAAACGTCTCTCGCCCAGAGAAGCCCAGACGCGCTCAGCTCGATGCCTGGCTTGCACCTGCGAATGAGGAAGGCGACGTAGGAGATGGATGTGGGTGTGTCGCGCCTCGGCGTTGAACCTGACGAAACCCTCGACGGCCGCTGATATGCTGCGGCCGTGCGACGGCTCGCCCCAATTGCGCTCGCCGCGGTCCTGACGGGGTGCGCGCCGGATGGAGACGAGGATGCGATCTCGACAGCGACCTCGCTCCCGATTGAGGTCCTCGGGGCGCCGGGCGCCGCCGTCGCTGTCACGATCGACGTCCCCGGCGACGTCGCCTCCGCGCATGGCGCCGCGCTCGCGCTCACGGTGCACAACGTCGTCGAGGCCGACGCGGCCTATGTGGTGGTGAACGACGCGGCGCCGATCGACCTCGCCTCGCCGGGGCTGCGCAGGCCGTCGGGTGGCCACGCGACGGCCACGCTCCCCTTGCCCGACGGCACGCTGCGCGCGGGCGCCAACCGCGTGGTGTTCCGCTACGATCGCCAGGTCCGCGACGTATCCGGGTTCCGCGTCATCGACGTGGCCGTGGTGGCCGGGGGGCGGCGCGGGACGGCCGACCTCCGCGCCGACGACCCCGCCACCTGGACCGCGCCGTCGGCCGGCGCCGACGCCATCGAGCGCGGGCGGCGCTTCTTCGCCGAGGAGAGCCGTGACGGCGGGCCGGTGTGCGCGCGCTGCCACGCCGACGACGGCGCCGACCTGGCCTACTTCGCGTTCTCCAACCACAGCCTGATCGCGCGCGCCCAGCACCACCTGTTCACCCTCGCCGAGGCCGCCGATCTGGCGAGCTATGTGCGCTCCCTGGCCGTCCCCCCCGTCGGACGTGTGATCGACGCGCCGTTTCAGCCCGGCCCGCAGCAGGCGGGCGCGGCCGGCGCCGGGCACCAGGCCGTGCTCGACTCCGACGAGGCGCTCGGCGCCGCGCTGTTCCCCGGCGGCTTCCCCGAGGACCCGGCCTGGGACCTGGCCGCGTCGTTCGACACCTCGACCATCGCGCTCCCCGTCGAGACGCCGTCGTGGATGCGCTGGCTGCCGCGCAGGATCGACGAGACCTGGTTCACGCGCGACGACGGCCGGCTCGCCGAGGCGCAGGCCGCGCTCGATCGCGACGGCACGCTCGAGGCCGCGCGCGCCTTCGAGACCGCCGCGGTGCAGATCGGCAAGGAGATCCTCATCACCACCGGCGATCACGCCGGGCGCGTGGAGCTCCTGCGCTACGCCGCGATCAAGCTGTGGGACTGGCAGCGGCGCCACGGCGGCTTCGACGGCGCGGACCACGGCTTCCCCGACGGCGGGCCCGCCTTCCCCTACGAGGTCGGCTTCGCGTTCTTCGAGGCGGCGTTCGCCGACGCCGTGCCGGACGCGATGGCGCAGACCTTCTCCTGGTGGGTGGCTCAGGCCGCGGTCAACCCCGGCCGGGGCCGCACGTCGGGCGATCGACCGCTGAACTGGAAGGACGTCCTCACCGCCGCCGACGGCGCCGGCGCCGGCCCGTGGACGATCACCTACCTCCACCTCGTCGGCAGCCTGGAGGAGTCGCAGGGCGCGCTCGCCGACGACTTCGGCACCGATCGCGGGCCTGTGCGCCTGCTCGCCGTGCCGCTGCGGCGCGTCCCCGGCCCGATCCGCGCCGCGCTGCTGCGCCGCTTCTTCGCGCGCGAGGCGGCGTTCCTGGCCGGCGGCGGGGAGCTCACGTCCGATCATCACGTGGTCCTTGGCAACGCCTGGCGGGATGGGTGCGAGGGGCTCGCCGACGACGACCGCGCGGAGCTGCGCGCGCTCGCGCCGCCCGAGGTCGCCGCCGACCTGGCGGCGTGTCCCTAGGCGGCGACTGCTGGAGGAACGATGGTTCGAACACGTCTCGCGCTCTCACTCGTGGCCGCCGCCGTATTCGCGGCCTGCGGCAGCTCGGGGAACGGCCCCGGCGGCTCCGGCGACCCCGGCGGCTCCGGCGGCCCCGATGGTCCGACCGCCGACTGCCCCGACGGCGAGTCCTGCTCCTTCTGCGACGCCGCGACCTGGGGCGGCGCTCCCTCCGGCGCGGACACCGACGTGGTGATCCCGTCAGGGAAGGTCGTCGTCGTCGACTGCCCCGCCGAGGCGCACACGATCCTGGTCCAGGCCGGCGGCACGCTGCGCGCGTCGCGCGAGGCGTCAGCCACACTGACCCTGCACGGCAACCTGGTCGTGGAGGGGACCGTCGACTACGGCACGCCCGACGACCGCGTCCCCGACGGCGTGACCGCCGAGATCATCTTCACCGGCATGCACGACGAGGACTACGCCGGCACGCCCAGCGCGGTGGAGGGAGGGGACGGCCCGCAGTCGGTCGATACGCCCATCTCCGTCGTCGACGGCGACGTCGGGCTGTGGGTCATGGGCGCCGGGCGCCTGCTCGCGGCCGGCGCGCCCAAGCGCGCTTGGGGGAAGCTCGTCGAGGGCGCGGGGGACGGTGACGCCGTGTTCACCGTCGATGACGCGTCGGGGTGGAAGGCCGGCGATCGCGTCGTCCTCACCCCCTCGGCCCCGCTCGCCGGCGGCGACGAGGCGGTCGACCAGTTCGACGAGGGGACCATCGCCGCCGTCGACGGGAACGAGGTGACGCTGGCCCAGGCGCCGGCGTTCACCCACGACGGCTGCTCGGACTGCCTGCGCCGCGCCGAGGCCGCGAACCTGTCGCGCAACGTGGTCATCCGCTCGGCCGACGACACCGCGCACGCGCACATCCTGGTCGCCGAGCAGGGGCACGTGCAGCTCGACAGCGTGGAGCTCCGCTGGCTCGGCCCGCTGATCCCGTGCAGCGGCGGCGCCGAGGGGACCGCGCTCCCCGCCCGCCGCGCGCCGCTCTGGTTCCATCAGCAGAAGGACGCCTCGGCGGGCTCATTCGTGCGTCACGCGGCGATCTGGGGCGGCGAGCTCCACTTCATCATGGTCGAGCAGTCGAACGACATCGAGATCAGCGACGTCGCCGGCTACGACACCGAGGGGGTGGGCTTCGGCCTGTTCTACGACAACGGCGCGTGCGGCACGTTCTGTGACGATCGCGAGAAGGCGCCGTCCGGCGTGCTGCTCGACCACGTGCTGGCCGCGCGCGTCGGCATCCCCGAGCGCGTCGACGGCTGCATCCGCGTGGACCACCGCATGACCGGCATCGCCGTGTCGGGCGGCGAGGGCTCGGGCGCGCGCGACTCGGTCGCCGTCGGCGTGGGCTACGACGGCACAGGCGAGGACGTCTCCGGCTTCGGCTGGCAGGAGGGGGGCTCGGGGCGGCCGGCGGACTTCGTCTTCGACGGCAACGTCGCCCATCACGTCCGCGGGCACGGCGCGATGATCTGGCACAACATCGAGGTCGCGCAGCCTTCGTACCGCGACAACGCGTTCTGGTCGAACGGCCACTACGGCGTCCTCTGGGGTGCCTACGTGAACCCGCTGCTGTTCGCCGACGTCGTGGCGGTGGACAACGGGCTGGCGTCGATCGGCGTCAAGGCCATCCCGCTCGACGACACGGCCCGCATGCAGGGGGGCACCGTCGATGACATCAAGATCCTGGCTTACGTGTTCATCCAGGAGAAGCCGGCGATCTTCGATCACGTGACGTTCACGGGTGATCGTCCGGTCGCGGTAACGCAGCTCCACGAGGCGTGTGACGGCGGCGACGAGGAGGACCCCGCCGATCCCGACTGCCTGCGCGTGTGGCTGCGCTTCGTCGATCCGGTATTCCCGCCGGGCGTGCTGCCGTTCGATTTCGGGCAGACGTTCAACCGCTACTCGACCTGGGAGGTGCGCGGCTTCTCCAGCCCCGACTTCCCGGACCTGCCGGCCGACTTCGATCTGTACCGCGCCGACAACGAGGTCGAGGGGGGCGCCTACTTCGCGCCGTTCGACGCCTGGCTCGTGCCACGTTGATGCGGTGAGGAGCACCGCCGCCCGGCGCTCAAACTCCCAGCTTCGGGCGCTGAGCGAGGATGAAGTCGACGGCGGCGCGGACGCTGCTCACCTTGGCGTAGTCGGCGCTGAAGGTGCCCACGAACGATTTCGCCTCCGGCCAGGCGTCGAGCGTGGGCTCGATCTCCTCGGCCTTCCAGCGGGCGCCGAAGGGGGCCATGAGCAGGAGGCCGAGCTTGAGCCCGCGCAAGCTCTGGAGCAGGAGCGCCGCGTCGACGACCTTCTCGCCGCGCGACCTGGTGCGCAGGGTCTGCAAATCGGCGAGCTCTTCGTCGAGGAAGGCCGTGGCGGTGCGTTCGAGCAGCTCGTGCGCCGTGGTCTGTGGCAGCGCGCGCCACACCTCCTCGGGCAGCGACTCGGATTCCTTCAGCGTGAGATCGAGGTGGCCGAGGAGGCTCGGATCAAGCTCTTTCCCACGCTCGACGAGGCAGGCGAAGAGCCGGAGCACGGTCGAGTATTTGACCTCGGCGCCGCGCGCGCGAAGGTCGTCGAGGCGCGCGAGCTCGGCCTGGGCGAGCGCCAGAGTTGCACCTCTGTCCTGGGCCACCGCGTCGGCGATGAGCTTCCGTTGGCCTTTGGGCGAGTCGGGAAGGTCGAGGTCGCGGGGCCGGCGGGGATCGAGCCAGAGCGCGAGACGTTCGAGCGGCGAGAGGCCGGCGACGAGCTTCTTCAGTGCCTCCTTGGCTCGGTCGTCGTCTTCGGCGTCGATGCGTTCGCTGGCCCGCCAGAGGGGCAGCTCCACGTCCTCCTCGCCGAAGCGGAGGCGCACCAGCCGATCGCTCGGGAGCGGGGGGCCGAGGCCGATCAGCGCGCGGCGCAGGGCGAGGGGCCGGGGCACGGCGTAGGATTCGAAGTCGACAGGGGCGTCGACCTCGCGCTCGGCGGTGAGCTCGAGCAGGCGCCGCGCCATGGGGGAGAGCGCCTCGGGGCGGACCGTCTCGCCCTCGTTCGGCCGAGGCGGGAACAGGAGCGCCAGCCCGAGCGCCACGATCTTCGCGGAGGGGGCGTCCGGGCCCTCGAGCGGCGCGAGCAGGGAGCGCGCGGCCTCCTCGCGCGTGGCCTCGCTCGCGTTCCGGAGGATCGCGAAGGCGCGCTCACGGAGGTTTCCATCCCAGAAGGGCAGGGCGTCGGCGGCCTTGGACTTCAGGCCGAGCGCCTGGCAGAGGCGCAAGAGCCCTCCCTCGGGCAGTCGCTCGAGCGGGGTGCCGAGCGCGAGCGCGAGCGCGGCGACCGAGGCGAGGGGAGCCGAGCGTCCCTTCACGGCGCCCGCGAGCAGCTCGTGCGCCTCGGTGTCCTGCTCGCGCGCCAACCACGCGCCGAGGCAGAGCAGGGCGGCCATGCGCGTCGGCTCCTGCTTCTCGCTCCGCGCGAGCTCGAGCACGGCCGCCCGCGTCGTGTTCGACGGCGCGATGTGGGAGAGAGCGTAGAGGGCGTGGGCGCGGATGTTTGGCGCCGCGTCCCCGAGCCACGCGGCGAGCGTGGGCTCGTGGCTGGCGAGGGCCGCGCGCGCGGCGGCGCGCGCTGTGGGGCGCTCCTCGCGCGCTCCACGGTCCTCGGCCATGCGGATACCGAGCCGGAGCGCGTGGAGGTGCACCTTCGGATCCCACGCCGGGTCGCCCTTCACGAGGTGGGCGAGGAGCGCGGGAGCTTCGGGCGCGCCGGCGGGGTCGGTGGCGAGATCGTCGAGGACGCGGAGCGCGCGCTTCCTGTCGGGCGTTTTGCCGCCGAGCGCCTCGAGCAGGCGCGCGATGGGCGCCTCGGTGGGCAGAGCGACGCGGGCGAGCAGGTCGAGCGCCTCGTCCTTGCAGGGCAAGTCGCGCACGAGGCGGAGGGTGCCCTGCGTGTGCTCCGACTCGCAGGCCCGCGCCGCGCGGTGCCAGGCGATCAGCTCCTCGCGGGACTGCCACTGGGTGTGCGCGAGCCGGAGGGCGCGCGGGGCGCCGCCCGGGCCTGGCGGGAAGTCACCTGTCTCGAGCGCGGCGTCCCAGGTCGGGTGGAAGGCGTCGGCCATGCGGCAGGGCTCGTCGATGAGCTCGTGGAGCCCGAAGCCGGTGGGATCGAGGGGCGCGGGCTCCTGGTTCGGCGAGAAGTCGGGCGCGCCCCGCGCCATCCCCACGAACGAGACGGCGCCGCCCTCCTGGGCGCACCATTCCCACTCCACCTCACGGATCTCGCGGTAGCCACGCCGGGCGGCCTCGGCGAGGTAGCCGTCGCGCTCGTCGTCCGTGCACGGAGCGCCTCGGCGCGCGACCAGGAACGGCGGAAGGCGGAACCAGCGCGGGGGCCGCGCCGAGCGGAAGCCGTCCTGGAACGCCGCGTCGTCGACGTCGCCGAGGTCGGCCGCTGCCCAGCAGGTGAGCATGTCGTCGGGCGCGAAGCCCATGCGCGCTACGCCGCCGGGCACGACCACAAACTCGTGCCCCGTCTCGGTGTCGCGCAGGACGCCGAGACCGTCGCTGCCCACGTGCGGCGCGGCGAGCTCGAAGCTCGGTCCGGAAGCCTCCGCCGCGAGGCGCTTCAGGAGCTCGGCGAGCACGCGTTCCTTGCCGCTCTTCGACAGGCGCCGCCAGTCGCCGATGTTCGCGAGCGCGGCGACGAGATCGAGGTCGTCCACGGGGGCCGGCGCGGCGATGGCGTCTGGCTGGCCCTTCCTGGTCGGCTTCATCGCGGACTTCTCGGCCTTCCTGGGCGGCAGCGCGTCTCGCTTGGCGGCCTCGTACGCAGCGCGCGCGCTCGGGCTGACGCGCGCTTCGAGCAAGACCTGGTCGTCGTCGGTGAGGGCGCGGGGCGTCTGGAGCGACATCGCGAGCTTCCCGGGCGCCGCCGTCAGGCCCTTGCCGCTCGAGAAGCGCAGGTTGCCGACGAGATCGGTGATGTCGGTGATGGGAGCGACGTTCACCTCTGCCGTCCACATCTCCGCCTCTGCCTGGGGGAAGCGGAGCGCGGCCACGAGCCAGAGGCGCTCTCCGGGCTGCCGCACCGTGGCCAGGTAGAGCGTGCCTCCCTCGGTGAGGGGCTCGAGGGCGCGGTGTCGGCTCAGGTAGCGGTCGAGGGGAAGGACGCTTCCCGGCTCGCACGCCCCGTGTTGCTTCTCCAGACCGGCGAGCGCGGCGGCGCTGATGATCGCGAGTACGCTTGTCATGAATCGACGCTATCTCCGAAGGCGGCCCCGAACGGCGAGCGGATGCGCTCTCGAAAGCGGGCTCCGCGAGGGCAAGCTTGGCTCGTCCACGCAAGGCCGTTCCTCTCGAATCAGCTGCTGAATACAGCGTTCCTTTCCCAGGAGGAAGGCGGTGCCCACAAGGGACCTTCTTTCCCCTGAGGTGAGCGCGGCGATCCACCCTTCCTCGGTCGGTCGTCCCCCTGGATCGGTCGACCCCGGCGTCGTCGTACCCAGGAATCGCCTTTTCTTGCGCATGGCACTGTGTTTGCCTGGGGGGCGTTCGCCCGATCGGTCGGGCGAGGAGGATGTAGACCATGCGCAAGCTATGGGTGGCTACGGTGATGGCGGCGGCTGCGGCGCTGATGACTGCGCCACGACCCGCTGAGGCGTGCGGCGGATTCTTTTGCGGACGACAGCCGGTGGACCAGACCGCGGAGCGGATCTTGTTCGCGACGAACCAGGATGGGTCGGTCACGATGGTGACGCAGATCCAGTATGCGGGCGCGGCGCCGGACTTCGCCTGGGTGGTTCCGCTGGCCGAGGTGCCAGCGGTGGAGAGCCTCGCTGTGTTCCCGCAGCTTGCGCTCACCGCCCTCGATACAGCGACGGGCCCGCAGTTCCAGTGGCCCAACGACCCGAACTGCTACCCCGCCTTCCCCGAGTCCGCGGGGGGCGGGGTCACCGCGGACGGCACCGACGACGGCGACGTCACGGTGCACATCCGGGAAGAGGTCGGGCCGTACGACGTGGCCGTGGTCGAGTCGACCGATCCCGCGGCGCTCATCGACTGGCTTCGCACAAACAACTTCCGCGTCAACGACGCGATGGCGCCGTACATCGGCATCTATACGAGCGAGGGGATGAAGTTCCTCGCGCTGCGGCTCAAGCCGGACGCTGAGGTCACCGACATCCAGCCGTTCCGCTTCACGCTTCCGTCGGGGTCGCCGTCGATCCCGATCCGGCTGACGGCGATCGCGGCCGAGCCGGAGATGGGCATCACCGTGATGATCCTCGGCGACCGGCGCTATGGGCCGGCCAACTGGCCGGACGTCGAGATCGACGACAACCAGATCGTCTGGAACGCGAACCAGTGGCCGGTGCAGACGAACTGGACGGCGCTCGTCGCGCGCGGCGTCGACGAGGCCGGCGGTCGCGGCTTCGTGACGGAGATGAGCGGACCGACGGCCGGCATCGCCGAGCAGGTCGGCAACACGATGAGCTCGGACGCGGAGCAGGTGGCCGCGCGCGACGCGCTGCTGCCGCTCCTGGAGGGCAACACGACCATCACCCGGCTCTATACCCGCCTGTCGCCCGAGGAGATGACCGTCGATCCGATCTTCCGGCGCACCGACGGTCCCGTGGTGTCGAACACCCACCTGCTCCCGCGCTACGTCGATGACCGTGACCTGTGCGTGGGCGTTCCGGGCGCCGAGGCTGCCGGCGCCGCGTCGCCGTGCGACTTCGCTGCGTGCGGCGCAGGCGGCCTGTGCCGCGTCGTCGAGGGCGCAGACGGCGCCCAGCCCGTGGCCGCCTGCGCGTGCGTGCCCGGGACGACCGCGCGCACCACGTTCGATCCGTCGGGTCGGCCGACGGTGACCTGCCAGGACCTCCGCATGTCGTTCCTCAACCCGGGTGACCGGGCGCTCCCCGACGCGCCGCCGCTCGCGGATCCCTGTGCGACGTTCGATTGCGGCGCGAACGGCAAGTGCGTGCCCATGAACATGACGCCGACCTGCAGTTGCTCGACCGGTTATGTGGCGGTGGGCACGATCGCCGCCGACGGCAGCCGCGCGACGACCTGCGTGCTTCCCGACGAGCCCGTCCCCGCGTCCTTCTACGACCGGCGCGTCCCGCAGCTGCCCGATTCGCTGCCGGGTGGCCGACCTGTCGATGTGCCGCCGCCCTCCGTCGCGGCCGCCTCTGGAGGCTGCAACGCCGGCGGCCAGGCTGGCAGCGCCGTCGGCCTCAGCGGCGCGTTGCTCGGGCTGCTGGTGGCCGCGCGCCGCCGCCGGCGCTCGTAGGAGTCCACGCCGTGACCTGCTCGACCGCCGCCGCCGGTCTCGCCGTGCTCCTCGCGCTCGCTCCTGGCTGCGCCGGCGGGGACGAGCCGGGGGCGCAGGGCATCGCCGAGCTCGGCACCGGCGAGTGGCAGTTCGAGCCGCTGGCCGACGGCCAGGAGGTCGAGCTCGCCCACGGCGCGCAGGGCGGCTGGCACGTGTGGACCAGCCTTCGGACGCTCGGCCTGGAGCCCGAGGGCGTCGAGCTCGAGGTCACGACGACCGTGATCAGCGATCCGTCCTCGGCGACGACCAGCCGGGGGAGGATCGTGCTCACGGAGCTCGAGGACGGCCGGTGCGAGTTCATCGGATGGCCGGCCGTGCTCCGCGAGCCAGCTTGTGCCATTGGCCAGCCGCTCCGGATCAGGGGGGTGGTGACCGACGCGCGAGGCACGGTTGCGACCGCCGAGCGGCTGGTGCTCCCCCGATGGGACAGCGATGAGGCCTGTGCTGGGCGCCTGTAGGGCCTGAAATCCACGTCGCCCCCTGTCCGCCGGGCCGTCCGGTCAACCGCTCCGGGCCGCGAGGACGAGCTCTCCGCGTGACCTCGTCTGCGACCGGTCCCGTCGAGTGATAAGAGAACGTCATGGGGTTCGATGTGCCTTTGATCCGAGAAGCACGGCCAGAGGACGCGCCGCTGCTCGCGGCAGCCGAGCGCGCGATCGCGAGCGTTCCGGGGAAGCTCGCCTCGAGGCCCGACGAGATCGTCGACGACGAGCTTCGAAAGAAGATCGTCGACCTCGACGCTCGCCGCGGCGGCATCTATCTCGTCGCCGAACACGCGGGCACGGTCGTCGGGCATGCGTTCTTGGAACCGCTCTCGCTTGCCGCGACGTCGCACGTCGTCAGGCTGATGATCGCCGTTCACGAAGGCCATCAACGCCAAGGCGTTGGCAGAGCCCTCATGAACGCGCTCCTGCGCTGGGCGCGGTCAAACCCGCGCGTTGAAAAGGTCGAGCTTCAGGTGCGCTCGTCGAACGAGCCCGCGATCGCGCTGTATCGATCCCTCGGGTTCGTCGAAGAGGGGCGTAAGACGAGGCGGCTGAAGATCGGTCCGAACGAGTACCTCGACGACGTTTACATGGCTCTGTGGGTTGGTCCGTGAAGCGCGCGCCGCGTGGGATCAGCACGCGCGGTGCTGGGTACCCTCGCCGGGCGTGATGAAGATCATCACGCTCGGCGCGCGCACGATCTGCCGGTGCCAGACGCCGCGAGGCACGATGCACGTGCCCTGATCGCGCAGCTGGATCACGCGCTCGCCGCCCTCGTCTTCCAGCACGACGTCGACCGAGCCGGAGATCAGGATCAGGATCTCGTCGCCACGGGGGTGGACCTCGCGGTGATCGGGGCTCTCGTTCATGTGAAAGAGGCCCACCATGCGGCCGGCGTGCAGCTCCTCGCGCTCGCCGATTTTCGCCCAGAACTCGGCGTCCACAGGGATCAGCTTCGCGGCGCCGCCGTCGAGGAGCTGCACGTAGGTGTCGGCGAGATGAAAAGCGTTGCGGTCGTGTCGGGTCATGCGCGCACCATGGGCCCTCGCGCGCGCCGGTGATTGTAGATTTTTTCCCGAGCATCCCGGCGCGCACCAGGGAGCCTTGGCATTCAGCCGCCCTGGTTCCGCGCGTCAGCAATCCTGGCGGGACGATTCCGCGGGGGCGAACCGTCGCACTGCCATCCCTGAGGAGGAGCGATTCCACGAGATCATCGGCGCAGAGATCACGACCCTTCACCCCGCGCGCCTCGGTCCGCGCGTAAGCGCCGCTCACACGCGCCAGCGGAGACGTCTGCCATGCAGGCGCCGCGAGCTTACCGGCGAGCACGAGCGCCACGATATCGGCCATCGCGGCGCGCAGCGCGGGCCCGTCGAGGGCCGCTCGCTGCGCACGCCGCCGAGCTCTGCAACATCACAACATCAGCGCTGGCGCTTGCATCGAGCCGCGGACCTGGCTACGTCATCGTCTCCGTGACTCCCGCCCCCTCGCCCTACGGTGTCCTAGGCCCCCTCGACGTTCCCCTCGGCCTCGGCCTGCTCCGGCTGGCCACGGAGGGGCGCCCCTCCGAAGAGGACGCGACCGCCGTCATCCACGTTGCCCTCGATCAAGGCATACGCCTCCTCGACACCGCCGATTCTTACTGCCTCACCGACCGCGAGGCCCACTATGGAGAGCGCCTCGTCCGCAAGGCGCTCGACGCGTGGTCCGGCCCGCGCGACGACGTGCGCGTCATCACCAAGGCGGGCCTCACCCGACCCAAAGGGCGATGGGTCCCGAACGGCAGCCGGGACCACCTGCGCCGCACGGTCGAGGGCAGCCTGAAGGCGCTCGGCGTCTCGCGGATCTTCATGCTCCTCCTCCACGTGACCGACCCCAAGACCCCCCTCGAAGACAGCCTCGCCGCTCTCGCCGAGCTCCAGAAAGAGGGCCTCATCGAGCACCTCGGCCTCAGCAACACATCCATCGCAGAGGTCCACCAGGCCCTGCGGCACTTTCCGGTGCGGGCCATCCAGGAGGAGCTGAGCGTTCTCGATCGCGGCAGCGCAGCCCGAGGCCTCCTCGAGCTCGCCAGGCAAATGGGCATTCCGTTCCTCGCCCACCGGCCGATCGGCGGTCACGCCAAGGTCGATAGCCTCCTCAAGAACCGCGCGATCAAGCCCATCGCCGCGCGGCACACCATCACGTCCCAGGAGGCGGCCCTCGCGGCCCTGCTCGATCTCGGCCCCCCAGTCCTTCCTCTGTTCGGGGCGACCAAGCGGGAGAGCGTCGAGTCCTGCTTGCGCGCGCTCCGGGTCCCCTTTGGCGCGCGCGATCGAGCCGACCTCTCGAAGATCAGCTTTGCGCCCACGGCCGATGTGCTGGCCTCGGTCGCGCCCCCCGTGATCCCCGCCGGCCTGCGCAAGCTCGAGCCCGGAGAAGGCCCCGGCGATGCGCCCGAGGTGGTCGTGGTCATGGGAATTCAAGGGGCAGGCAAATCGTCGGAGGTCGCCCGCTACACGGCCAAAGGGTACGCGCGCCTGAACCGCGATGAGCTCGGCGGCACGCTCGACGGCGTGGTCAAGAAGCTCGGAGAGCTGCTCTCCTCGGGGCAAACGCGGGTGGTCCTCGACAATACGTACGGCACGCGCGCGTCGCGCTATGCGGTGCTCCGGATGGCGCACGCGCACCGCGTGCCGGTCCGGTGCCGGTACCTGGCCACGCCCATCAACGAGGCCTACGCGAACGTCGTCCTCCGCGTCCTCGAGCGCTACGGCAAGCTGCTCGGGCCGGAGGACATGAAAGCGCTCGGCAAAGAGGATCCCAACCTGCCGCCGCCGCAGGCGCTCTCGCGGTGGGCTGCGAATTTTGAGGCGCCGCACGTGGATGAGGGCTTCTCGGTGGTCGAGGAGATCCCGTTTGCCCGGCGCGTTGATCCGCTCTTCACGGGCAAGGGCCTGCTCCTGGACGTAGACGGTACGCTGCGAACGACAAAGAGCGGCGAAATCTACCCGCGCGACCCCGACGACGTCGAGCTCCTGCCCGGTCGGCGCGCGGCCCTGGAGCGCTGGGTCAACGACGGATACACGCTCTTCTTCGTGTCAAACCAGAGCGGCATCTCGAAGGGATCGGTGACCGAAGAGGCTGTCCTGGCCGCGTTCTCGCGGACGATCGAGCTCCTCGGCCTGCCCGTGGCCGAGGTCGTGTACTGCCCGCACCCGGCGTTTCCGGTCGGCTGCTTCTGTCGCAAGCCGCTGCCGGGGCTCGGGATATCGCTGATCCAGCGCCATAAGCTCGCGCGCGAGCACCTGGTTATGGTCGGCGATATGGAAAGCGACCGGGAGTTCGCGCAAGCGCTCGGGGCGAAGTACATGACGGCCAAGGAGCTCTTCCCAGGCGAGTGAGCGCCGGCGATGAAGCGCGTGGGCCCCCGCGTGGACGCGCTACTGCTTCCGACGACGGCTCGTTATCGACCGGTGTTTCTGACGGTGTGCCGGACCTTCTTCGACTCCGAGCCCACTACAGCGCTGGATAAGGAGCGGCGAAGGGGCTCCTGCATGTTGGCACGGATGCCGCCGGCTTGCGGGGCCATGTTGGCTTCCAGCGGCGCCTCCGTTCGATGTGCGGCACGCTGCTCGGGCCGGGGGCGGCGGACGCGACGCCGGGCGGGGCGCCGGCGGGCGGCGAGAAGCCTTGAGTGAGGGGCGCTGTTGCCCCTCACGCAACCCTGGCTGGTGCCGTGTCTCCTCCCATCGCGCCACCCGGTCGGCCCACTCCGCTCTCATCGCCACGGAAGCTACATCCTGCAAATGGAGGCGAGACAGACGCCGCGCGACAGCGGCATCGCGTAGACCTCCGGTGGGGGCCGGTCGACTACGCGATACGGCAGGCCTCTTCGAAATCGAGGCGGGGGTTGCGCGGGTAGAGCTTCGCCGGATCGCCGTGGCCCAGGTTGATGAGGAGGATCGATTTCCACGGCACGCCGGCGAAGAACGCGGCGTCGACTTTCTCGCGGTCGAAGCCGCCCATCGGCCCGCAGTCGAGCCCGAGCGCGCGGGCCGCGAGGATCAGGTAGCCGGCCTGGAGCGAGGCGTTCTGGAGGAGAAAGAAGTCGCGCTGCTCCGGCGGCATCCCGGCCAGGGCCTCGCCCATCGTCGGGCGCGCCGGGAAGAGCTTCGGCATCTTCTCGTGAAAGCGCGTGTCGTAGGCGATGATCGCGGTGACGGGCGCGCTCATGGTCTTCTCGACGTTGCCCTCCGCGAGGCAGGGGCGCAGGCGCTCCTTGGCCTCAGGGCTCTTTACGAAGACGACCCGCGCCGGCACGCTGTTGGCCGCGGTCGGACCGAGGCGCAGGGCCTCGTAGAGGCGGTGCAGGGTCGCGTCGTCGATGGGCTCGGCGAGCCATCCGTTGTGGGTGCGGGCTTCGAGGAGGACTTGCTGGAGGAGTTGGTCGCTCATGATGCTTGCTCGGTGGTACGTGGGTGAGGTGGGGCGAGTCGTTCCGTGAGATCCCGCCTCAGGTCGCGAGCGCGTGCTCGCCGACGCGGGCCACCTTCCATACGCCGAGGATGGCGGCGAAATAGGCCGGGTAGCCGAGGTGCGCCATGCCCTCGAGGACCTGGGGGGAGCCAGAGAGATCGGCGAGCCCGCCTGCGGCGAAGGCGAAGCCGAGGAGGCTCGTCGCGATCCAGTAGCCGATGGTGCGTGCCTTGTCGTTCATGAGCGGGCATTCTGAGGCCTGGACACGCCTGTAACAATGCATCAACAGTTGGAAGCACCTGACAGGATTTGATCCAAATGGACGAACCCCTCGAGACCTCCGAGCTCCTCGCCTTCTCGAAGACCGTGGAGGCCCGATCCCTGTCCCGCGCCGCCGCCGAGCTCGGCGTCCCTCGCGCCACCATCAGCCGCCGCCTCGCGCGGCTGGAGGAGCGGCTCGGCGTGCGCTTGCTCCGCCGGACGACGCGCAGCCTCGCCCTCACCGACGCGGGCGAGGCGCTCTACCGCCACGCCCGCATCGTGCTCGACGCCGTCCACCACGCCGAGGCGAGCGTGCGCAAGGCCGACGGCGCCATGCGCGGCGAGCTGCGCGTCTCGGTGCCGCCGATGACGGACACGAGCTTCAACGCGATGATCTGCGATTTTGCGCGGCGCTACCCCGAGGTCCGCCTCCACGTCCACAGCACGACCCAGTACGTCGACCTCCAGCGCGGCGGCTACGACGTCGCGCTCCGCGCGAGCAGCGCGCTCGAGCCCGGCCTCGTCGCCCGGACGCTGGCGCGCATGCCGCTCCTCGCGGTCGCCTCGCCCGCGTACCTCGAGGCCCGCGGCACGCCGCGCACGCGCCGTGATCTGCGGAGCCACCGCTGCATGATGGGCTTCGCCCGGGGGGAGCTGCCGCAGACGCACTGGCCGTCCTCCGGCGGTAAGTTCCAGGTCGAGGGTGCGCTCTTCACGAACGACCTCCTCCTGCTCTGCGACGCCGCGCTCCAGGGCCTCGGCATCGCGCTCTTGCCGCAGCAGCTCGTGCGCCCTCACCTCGAGAGCGGCGCCCTCCTGCACGTGCTGCCAGGCGCGATCCAGGCGGACTCGCACATCGCGGTGGTCTACGCGGAGCGGGAGTTCATGCCGCCGCAGCTCCGCGCCTTCATCGATGCGGTGATGGCGTGGGGAGGGGAGAATCTCCTCCCGCGGGCGGACGCGCCGAAGCCGAAGCGGGCGGCGAAGAGCGGCCTGCGCCCGCGCTCGAGATCGCCCGGCGGCGCCCGGCGCGCCTCCGGATAGCCTCGCCCGACGATGCCCGAGCTCGATCCGGTGACGAGCGCGCGCTTGTCTTTCAGATGAAGTTCCATGGTGTCCTCGCTTTGCGCTCTCGTCAGTTGTGGTGCAGCTTCAGCATCGCTCGCCCCACGTCGGTGTCGGCGAAGTCGGCTATGCCGTCGGCGTCGGTGCTCGCGCTGAGGGCCCGGTGGGCATCATCGCTGGCACCGAGCTCTTGCAGCGTCAGCTTGGCGAGCACGTACGCGTCGCTCCCCAGCAGCAGGCGCCGCGGCTGCCTGTCCATCGACGCAAGCTCGAGCAGCGCCTTCGCGGCCTTCTCGGGTACGCCGCGCGCCGCGCCGGGGTTGCCCCGGAGCCGCTTGTTGGTCGCGCCCACGGTGCCTTCGTAGTCGAGCTGCGATGGGTAGATCGTCATCGAACTGCCAGCCCAGTCGGTGCCAAAGCCGCCCGGCTCGACGATGGTGACCTGGATGCCGAGCGGCGCGACCTCGTTGAGGACAACCTCGCTGAAGCCCGCGACGGCGAACTTCGCCGCCTGGTACGCGCTCAGACCCGGCGTGCCGCCACGCCGTCCGCCGATGGAGCTGATCTGCAGGATGCGCCCGCTGCGCTGCTCGCGCATCACGGGCAGCACCGCGCGCGTGACATGTACGACGCCGTAGAAATTGGTGTCGATCTGCGCGCGGAAATCGTCGAGCGGGATATCTTCAGCCGAGTCGACGTTCGCGTAGCCCGCATTGTTGACGAGCACGTCGATGCGACCGAAGACGTCGACCGCTTCCTTGACCGCGCTCACGGCCTGCGCGGGCTGCGTGACGTCGAGCGCCACTGTCTTCACGCGATTGCCATGCTGTTTCACGAGGTCATCGAGATCGGCGGGCCTGCGCGCCGAGGCGACGACGCGGTGCCCGGCGGCGAGCACGGCGAGGGCGAGGGCGCGGCCGAGCCCCCGCGAGCTTCCGGTGATGAACCATACTTGCGAGTTGTTCTCCGTCATGCACGAAGCATCGTGCGCAAGGCGCCAGCGTTCAAATCCGATCGCGCCACAAATGAATCGAATCGCGCCAGCGGCTCGGGGTCGTCCCCTCCCAGGCTCGGAACGCCCGCGTGAAGGAGTTGACCTCATCGAAGCCGAGCAGGAAGGCGATCTCGTTGACGTCGACGTCGTCGGTGCGCAGGAGGCGCAGCGCGGCGTGGTGCCGGACCTCGTCGAGCACGCGCTGATAGCTGACCCCCAGCTCGCCCAGGCGCCGCTGTAGCGTGCGCGTGCTGAGCGACAGCTCGCGCGCCACCTTCGCGATGCTCGGCCGCTCGCCCGCCATGCGGCGAGCGACCACCGCGCGGACCTGCTCGACGAACGAACCATGCTCGAGAGGCGCGAGCTTCTGGTCGAGGGTGGGGACGAGCACCTGCAACAGGTCGGCGTTGTGCGTGATGAACGGCGTTGTCAGGAGGCGCTCCTCGAGGACGAGCGCGTCGCGCTTCGCGCGGAACCGCAGCGGACAGCCGAAGAAACGCAGCAGCATCGGCTCGTCGCTGCGCGCGCGAGAGAGCTCGACGCGCTTCGGCGCGAGCGGGAGCCCGCTGCCTCGCTGCAAGAGCACGAGGAGCGAGGCGAGCGATGCGTCGACCAGACGCGGGGGCATGGGGCCTGGCGTGTGCAGGTAGGTTGTGTGGATCGTCACCTCTTTCCCCGTCGTGTCGATGGCCATGTCCTTCGGCCCGCAAAGCCGCTTGTAGCGGGCGAGCTTGGTTAAGGCGGTGCCCAGGTCGGGAGAGTGCAGCGCCGCGAGCGACGAGATGTCGTACTCGTGCACCTGCGTCTCCATCGCCAGACGAAGCCCGACGTCGTGCGGCGACGACGCGCCGAGCGCTTCCCAGAAGGTGAAAAACTGCGCGGTGCTCAGCTCGCCGCTGGACGGCGCCCGCGCGGCGGCGGTGGCATGGGGCACGTTCGCGCCGACGCGCGCGAGCCGAGCGCGCACCGCTGACGAGAGGCGGACGACGTCACCGTTCATCGCGAAGAACCTACCGAGATCGAGTCGTCACGACCAGTCCGATCGCGCCAATCCGAGGGCGACGGCGCGACTCAAGGTGTCAGCAAGTCCGCCGTCAGGGATCGCGCGTCAGTATCGCGGGCGAAGCGGCGGCGGTGGACGCCCCGTTGGGCCACACCGGAGCCGCCCTCGGCGGCGAAACAGGCGAAAACTACGAAAATCGCTACTGCTTCCGGCGACCGCTCGTCATCGACCGGTGTTTCTGGCGGGACGATTCCGCGGGGGCGAACCGTCGCGATCCGTCGCTTGCCCCGGGAGTTGAGGGGGCCTGTAGCCGGGCCGCTCTCCATCGGCAGCAGTGGTTTCAACGTGGGCCCAAGCAGCGAGCAGCGCCCGGAGAGCTCGCGCCGACCGACGTGTCGCCGCGGGCGGCGGTGCTCGCCTCTCTCGCCAGCACCCTGCGCCGCGCCGTGGCCCTCGGAGATGAGGTGGCGGCCCGGGCCATTCACGAGGCGATCGGCCGGCTGCTCAGCCCGCCGCCAGCACCGGGGAGATGAGCAAGTTCGCGCCGATCGTCGAGCGGTATGTGCCCGGCAACCTCCCGATGGGGCGGCCGCGTCGTGTCACCCCGGCGCGACGCCTCCGGCTGCGCGTGCGCTGCGCCCCCTCCAGGCGCCCCCGGCCCCCTGGAAAGGCGTCGACTGCCGCCGGTGTTAGATGGGTTTACCCGATGGCGCTGGACAGCATTTGGGCCTTGCGGCGCAGAGCCGATCCGTGAGACTTTCCGCGGGGGTAGCTCACAAAAGGCGACGAGCTAGAGAAGTGGTCCGGCGGCTTCGGCTGACCAATCGATTGATAGTTGGGCAGACCCCGGAGCTACGCGATGCAAAGGAAGTCCATTTGGAAGGCATGGCTCGATGCGCGCACACGGGAAGCGGCCGAGCGCGTCTGTTCAAGGATCTCCGAACAACTCGGACTTCAATTGGTCGACCTATCCATTGAACCCTACACAAAAGGCGGCCACGTCGCGTCTTGGACTTGTCCCCATGAACACGATGACCCGCACTCCTTCGTTGTTGACGTAATTGGCAAGGGTCAGCAACTCGCCACCGGCTGGCTTCTCCTTGGCTCCGTCTATGACGAACTTGAGGCGATCGCCTCCATCAGTGGACAGAGTCACATGTCAGTTGCCGGGATCACAATGCTATCGTGGCGCGCGTCGGCACTTGATGGGTAGAACATCGCCTGTCGTTTCTCCGTAAGCCAAGGACCTGCTCCTCTCGTCGTTGCCGTCCTTCGCTCGTGCTCGAGTACCATTGGTGTTACTTCTGCGGATCGCTGCCTTTTCGCGAGCTGGCCGTCCTTCCCCTATGGCAGGTAGGGTCAGGTGACGGACTGGTCCTCCACAGCTTTCGGTACTCCATCCTGCTCTCCCCTCTCGTTCGGCTCCCCGCCTGCGTTGCGCGACATGGCCGCAGCGGAGCCGGACCGGAGTGAGCACGAGGCAGACCAGCCCACCGCCTCGCCGCGGCCGAGATGCCGTCGGCTCGGCGGCTCCGGGGCGGTTACTTGCGCTTCGCGGCCGCCCCGAAGCGCAGTCCGTCAAGGATCAAGTCAATCATGGCACCTGCCTGATCTTCCCACTCCGGTTCATCGTTGATGATGCAGAGCGAGCGCAGCGCCATGACCACGGTCTGGGGCGCCACATCGGCCCGGATACGACCCGTGTTGGCAGCAGCCGCCATCAGGCGCTCGAGCGCCTCCTGCAGCCGCTGGTCGCCATAAGCGTAGCCGATCGAGCTAGCGGACATGATGGCCATCAGGATCTTTCCGAGTCCCACGTTCGCAGCCCGGAGCCTCACCAGGTGGTGCAGGAACGCGGACAACGCCTCGTCGGCCGGGAGCCTGGCCATCAGGTCGGCTGTGGACGCGTACAACGCGTCAATCTCCTGTCGGTACACCGCCTCGATGAGGACTTCCCGGGTCTCGAAGTGCCGGTAGAGCGTCCCCACGCCCACCCCCGCCCGCCTGGCGATCTCCTCGATCCGGATGTCCAGCTCGCCGGCCGTGAACGCCTCGCGCGCGGTAGCGAGCAGCGCTTCCCGGTTTCGGCGGGCATCTGCCCGGAGAGGCTTGCTCGAAGAGGAATCGCCTGACTGCGCCATGAGTCGCACCTTCGGGGCCGCGCGACGTCCGATCGGTCCGAGCGCGGCTTGACAAACGGAATTTGATTCCGAATAGTATCCGGAATCTGGTTCCTCTTATAACACGAACCTCTGCGAGGAGAGCGATCCGTGAAGATTTTGATGTTCGGACGCGGTGTGATCGCGACGTTTTACGGCTGGGCTCTGGAAAAAGCGGGCCACACCGTGGATTTTTACGTCAGGCCGGGTCGGGCGGCGAAGTACGGTCCTGCGGTGCCCCTGAAGTTCTTGGATCTTCGGACCAAGCTCACCGGGGTCCTGGTCGAAGAGACCTGGCAGGTGCGCCTTCGGGAGGACCTTCCGGTCGATCACGACTACGATCTGATCCTGCTCAGCGTTCAGCACTACCACTTTGCCGAGGCCGTCGCCTTCTTGGGGCCGCGGGTCGGGAAGGCCACCGTGCTGGTCTTCACCAATCTCTGGACCGATCCCCAGGCGGCGACCGCTGGCCTGCCCGCTAGCCAGGTGGCTTGGGGTTTCCCCATGGCGGGCGGTGGGTTCGACGAAAAAGGGGTGCTGCGAGGCTCGTTGTTTCCCAGGGTCCAATTCGGCACCTTTGGCACCGATCCCTCCGCGCGGGAGCTGACGGCTCGCGACCTGTTCCGCAAAGCCGGCTTCGGGATCAACGAGCAGCGGGACTTTCGCGGGTGGCTGTGGATCCACTTCGCCCAAAACGCCGGGCTCCATGCCCATGCCTTGCGGGTAGGGTCGCTCCACGGCGTGACGGGCTCGATAAGCCAGCTTCGGCAGGCCGTGCTGAACGTCCACGAGCTCTTGCCTCTGCTGATCGCGCGGGGGGTCAACGCCGAGGCTCACGCCAGCGCCGTTCTCTTCCGAGCACCGCCCTTGCTGGTTGCGCTGGTTCTCAAGCTCATCCTGAAGCTCAGCGCTCCGGCCAGGCTCGTTCTGGAGAGCCACACGAACCCAGAGGAGCTGAGGCTCGTTTGCCGTGACGTGCTGGACGAGGCTCGGCGACTCGGGCTCAGCGTCCCGCGGCTTGAAGCCGCGGCGCCGTATTTCTCGGCGTAGGCTCGTTGGTGGCACGCCAACTTTTCGCGCGGGTGGTTCATGGGTTATCCGCAGCTCGAGTCGCCCGAGGTGGAGGGAGCCGCGCTCGTCGTCCTGCAGCAGAAGCGCGACCCGCGGGACGTGGTGCCCGTGGAGGAGCTGGTCACCTGGTGGGTGGCGAGCGCCGGGCCCGCGTTCGCCATCGATGCGCTGCTCGCGTCGCGCCGCTTCTCGCTCGACGGCGTCGACGGTAGCTTCGCGAACCTCGGCCTCGCCGCCAACAGCACCAGCAACGACGCGGCCACGTTCGAGCAGGGCAAGGCGTTCGGCTGGGCCTGGCTCCAGGAGCACCTCGCCGTCTGCGACGTTCCGAGCTGGGCGGCGGCGCGCGACCGGGCGGCGATGCTGCGCGAGCAGGCTCCGCTGGGGTCGCGGGCGGCGCTGGCGGCGCACGCGGGCCGCGGTCGCGCCGAGCTCGACGCGCTGTTCGTCAAGATGGCCGAGCGCGAGCGGGCGCTCTGCGACGAGCTCGCCCCCACGTTCCCCGAGCCGGCCCGCGCGCTCTTGTCGCGGCGCCGCTAGTGGCGGAAGACGCGCGACGCTACCCGGCCGCGCTCAACACCATCTTCCGCCCGCAGAGCGGAGCGCCCGAGATGTCCACCGCGCGCTCATCTATTCGGCGCGTCCTCGCTCCTCAGCATATGGCCGACGAGCCTCGCGCTCTGCGTTCTCGCGCGCCGACATATCGAGCGCGAGCCGGGTGCTCGGCGAGCGCCTCCGCCGCCGCGGCAGCGAGCGTCGCGGCCCGCCGCCCCGCCATGGCGCCGCCATGGGCGATAGCCCGGCTGGTTGTCGAAATTCGCGGCGAAAACGCGCCCTCACCGCGTGGCGTGCGGCGTGCGGTGTCGGCGCCGTGTGGCCAGCGCGGCTCGCACCACGGGCGTCGTCTACGAGCGCCGTCGTCCCGAGAAGACGACGCTCTACGAGATCGTGCGCGACAACGTGGAGACGCTGTACGGGGCCATCGACGACGGCGCCATCGCCGTCCGGATACCCAAGTACGCGAAGAAGGAGCTCGAAGCCTACCTCGACTGCGGGCTGCTCTGCCGCGGGTTCGCGCGGCTCCGGTGCGAGCGCTGCGAAGAGAGTCGGCTGGTGGCCTTCATCTGTAAAGGACGCGGTTTCTGCCCGTCGTGTCTGGGCCGACGCATGTGTGCCACGGCGGCGAACCTGATCGAGGACGTCCTGCCCGAGGTGGCGCACCGTCCGTGGGTGTTGACGTTTCCGTTTCCGTGGCGGCGCAGGCTCGCGCAGGACGGGGCGTTGTTCGGCGTGCTGACCCGCATCTTCGTCGAGAGCGTGGAGCGGTTCTACGAAGAGCGCGCCGCGCGCCGAGGCGCGTGCGGCGCGGTCAAGAGCGGCGCGGTGACCGTCGTGCAACGCACGTCCGGCGACATGCGGCTCAATCCGCATCTGCACGTGGTCTTCCTCGACGGGGCTTATCACGAAGACGGCACCGAGCTCGTGTGGAACGAACTCGGTCACCTGCGAACGCGCGAGGTCGGTCAGGTCCTAGAGCACGCGAAGCACGACACACCGCTTCCGGACCCGCCTCGTACGCCATCGACCATCGCGATCGCGGCGCCGCCGCCCGCGGCTGCGGACGGGGCGTGTTCGTCTCCGGCAGTCGCTGCCGGCCCGCACGTCGCGATCACGCCATCGGCGCCTCGCGCGGCCGCCGTTGCTTCCGGGGAAGTGGCGATCACCGACTTCGGCATCTCCGTCCGCCACCTCGACAGGCTCCTCGGTGGCCTGCTGCTCGCAACAGCGCCGCGCATCGAATGGGCGAAGCTCATGCGACGCACGTTCGCGATCGGCGTCCTCCGTTGCACTCCTTGTCGATCCCGTTTGCTTTCACTACCCGCCCCCCAGCCTGCTCAACGAGGCTCCCATCTACCTCGCCCTCCACGGCGCGTACGTCGACATCGGCGACCTCCGCGGCGCCCGCGACGCCATGGCCCGCGGGATCGCCCCCTTGCTCCGCCGCCTCAAGAGCCTCGAGGGCACCCCTTATTCGCGGAGCTTCCTGCTCGGGCTGCCTCACAACGCCGCCTTGCTCGCCGCCGCCGAAGGCTACGGCTGCATCCCGCCGGAGATCGACAGGCTGATCCGGCAGGCGTAGGCGAGGCGCGGCGCGTCGAGGAGAAAGAGTCAGCGGGCGGCTCGGGCGTACGCCCCCGGCGTCACCCCCGCGATGCGCTTGAAATGCCGGTGGAGCTGGCTCTGGTCGTAGAGCCCCACGCGCGCAGCGACCTCCGCCTGAGGGACTCCCCGGGCGAGCAGCGCCCCTGCGAGGCCGACGCGCCGGTAGGTCACGTACGCGTGCGGGGGAAGCCCTACCTCCTCGCGGAAGGCACGACAGAGGCGGAACTTGTCGAGTCGCGCGTGGGCGGCGAGCTCGTCGAGCGCGATCGATTCGGTGAACCGCGCATCGAGGAGCTCGCGCGCGCGCGTCACCGCGTGAGCCCACGCGCTGCGCGGACGGGGCGGATCTCGGCGCATGGTGGTGAGCTCGCACAGGGCGGCGAGCGCCTCGGACGACACACCCGCGAGCTCGAGAGGCGTCGCGTCGCCGCGAAGCAGCGAGCGATGCAACGCCGCCAACGGTGCAGCGCGCGGGTCGTGCGCGCAGAGCGCGTTCTCCGTCGGGGGCGACGCGGGAGAGTCCAGCGTCGCGCGCGCCTCGTCGACCATGCGCGCGTCGAAGATCACGACTTGAAACCGCCGCTGGCCTTGGCGGGCGTGCTCTGCGAAGACCTCTCCGGGGACCTTCACGTCGATCGTGCCCGGGCCGCTCGACCAGCGCGCGCCTCGAAGCGACCACTCGGAGCGGCCACTGAAGTGGAGCGCGGTGGCGTAGCGGTCCGTCACGCAGGTGAACAGGGGCCCGTCGCTCCGGAACTGCCCGACGGTGAGGCCGGGGAGCGCAGCCGGGCGTGAGAATGCGATCCGGCTCCGCCCGCGCTGCGCCGCCGAGAGATCCACGCCGAGGACGATACCGCGCGGCCCTTCTCGGCGCCAGGGCGTTCTCGGGCTGCTCCCTGCTCCCCAAGCACGCGGGTCGAGCCAAGATCGCCCAATCTCCTCTGGGCGCTCGGTCGTAGATGGAGGGCATGAACGTCCAGCGAACAGCGCTCGTCACGGGCGCGAACAAGGGGATCGGCCTCGAGACCGCCCGCCAGCTCGGCCGCGCGAGCATGACGGTGCTCGTCGGAGCACGCGACGAGGAGCGCGGCGCGCGAGCCGCTGCGGCGCTGCGCCGAGAAGGCATCGACGCGCGCTTCATCGCGCTCGACGTGACGGACGCCGCGAGCGTCGCCGAAGCGCCTCGCACGATCGAGCGCGACCTCGGGCGGCTGGATGTCCTCGTGAACAACGCGGGCATCCTCCTCGGCCGCTCCACGCCGAGCGCGACGCGACTCGACGAGGTGCGCCACGTGTTCGAGGTCAACGTCTTCGCTGCCATCGCCGTGACGAATGCGATGCTCCCGCTGCTCCGACGAGCGTCGCCCGCGGCGCGCATCGTCATGGTGTCGAGCGGGCTCGGCGGGCTCGCGAACCACGGCGACCCAGCGTGGGAGTACGCGTCGTTCAACGCCATCGCGTACCCCGCCTCCAAGGCGGCGCTCAACATGGTGACGGTGCAGTATGCGAAGGAGCTCGCCCCGACAGGCATCAAGGTCAACGCCGCGGACCCCGGTTACACCGCGACCGACCTGAATGGCCACCGCGGCACGCAGACCGTCGAGGAAGGCGCCCGCGCGTCCGTGAGGCTCGCGCTCCTCGACGACGCCGGCCCGACCGGCGGGTTCTTCGACGCGCGCGGCCCCGTGCCCTGGTGAAGAGAAGTGAGTGACGAAAGGAGCAGGACAACATGACGACGATGGTGACGTTTTCGTTGGGGAACGCGGGGCAGATGAAGGGCGCCCTCTCCGAGCCGCCTGGCTCGGGCAAGGTCGGGGGGCTCGTCGTGGTCCACGAGTGGCACGGCCTCAACGAGGTGATGCGAGCGCACTGCCAGCAGTTCGCGCAGGCGGGCTTCCTCGCGCTCGCCCCCGACCTCTATCACGGCAAGCTCGCCGAGAACGACGAGGAGGCGGCGAAGCTGATCGGCGCCTTCGACTTCCAGAAGGCCGTAGGTGAGCTCGGCCACGCGGTCGGCTACCTGCGCTCGCATCCCCGGTGCAACGGGAGAGTCGCGGTCGCGGGCTTCTGCTTGGGTGGCGCGCTCACCCTCGCTGCGGCACGTTACGTGCGGCCGGCCCTGGAGGCGGCGGTCCCGTTCTACGGTCTTCCGCGGATCGCACCGGAGGAGTTCGCCGAGGTGAAGACGCCCATCTGCGGGCACTACGCCAAGGTGGACGACTGGGCGAACCCTTCCGTAGCCGAAGAGATCCAGAAGGCGGCGCGCTCCGGTGGAGGCGCGATGGATCTCTACGTCTACGACGCCGGCCACGCGTTCATGCGCTCGACCGATTCGTCCAAGTTCGAGCCGAAGAGCGCCGCGCTCGCGTGGCAGCGCACGGTCGAGTTCCTCCACACGCACATTGGCTGACGCGTCAGGCGGTGCCGGGCCAGGGCTGCGCCGGGTCGGAGCGGCCGGCACCGGGAAGAGCACGCTCATCATCCCGCGCTCCGGGCCGACGCGTCGCACAGGTCGCACATCACTTGGGGGACCGCCGCTGGTTGGTCCGGCTCAAGGTCCTCCACGGATCTCAGGTCGCCCCGCACTGAGCGCCCCCGGCGGAGTGGATCGCGCGCGGGTGCTTCCGTTCGGGGCTGCGAGGGCAAGTTCAGATGATCGAGGATGCGGCGCACCACCGCTGAGTGGGTGATCGTGGAAAGCACGCGCATCCTCGTGCTCGAAAGGCCGCGCAAGATACGCTCCACCTGCGAGTGCGAGCTGGGTACACGCATCGAGCGCGGAGGGCTCGATGGTCTCGTTGCTGCGCTCCTCGGCCGCGCGCTCGTCGATGTAGCCGCGGCGCCGTAGCCAAAGAAGCGCACGCTCGCGCACCCGTCGCGCCACCTCGCTGACATCGTCCTTTGGAGGCGGCGGCGCATCGTGGAAGCGCACGCCCATGGCGGTCTTCTCGAAAACGCCGTCGATTGCCAGCGTGTGAAAATGGACGTGAACGTTCAAGCTCGAGCCGAATCTCTGAGGGAACCCGACCGAGCCCGTCCGTGCGCCGGCGATGCTCGCGAGCCGCGTGGTCACGCGGGCGCTCTCCTCCGCGAAGATGCGCTCCATCGCCGCGAGGACGTCGGACCTTTTGGCCGCAAGCGCACGCAGCTCAAACGGAAGCGACATGACGCACTGCCTGACGGGCACGTTGGGCAAGATACGATCGACGAGCGTCGCCGCCTCATTGGACATCCGGCGCGAGGCGCAGCTGGGGCGGGGGCCGCGGAGCTTGCATGAGAAGGCGACGAGCACATCGTGACCGCAGCCATCGCAGTGACATCGGACGAAACCTCGCGCGAGATCGCCACAGTCGAGGTAGTCATCGAAGGCGGCGACAACGTACTTCGGGAGCGGGGCCGCGTACGTGCGCGACGTAGGTCGCGAGGTGCTCCTGAACAAGGCCATACAACACGGTCTGATGCGGTTCGCGAGGCGCGTAGGCGTGCGGCGCTGGCCGCGAGGTCCTTGGACGCGCCGACAGCGGCCGAGACTCCGCTTGGGTGAGCATCCCGGTGGCTGCGAGCGAAACACGGGCCGCTCGTGCTCCGCGGGGAATTCAACGTTGGGCTGGCAGAGTGTGGGCACGCAGGCACGATCCCGAAACAGGCGGCAGCGCATCGAGGGGCCCGACACACGCAGCTACCGGACGCGGGCGCGCCGGTACTCTCCCGGCGTCGTGCCCGTCCAGCGACGGAAGCTGCGGTAGAAATGGCGCGGCTCGCCATAGCCGAGCAGGAACGCGATCTCCTGGAGCGCGAGGTCGGGCCGGTGGACGAGATCGAGCGCCTTCTCCCGCCGGGCCTCGTCGAGCTGCGCCGTGAACGACGTGCCGATGTCCTTGAGCGCGCGCTGGAGCGACCGCGTGCTCATGCCCAGAGAGCGCGCGATCCCCTCCTGGTCCACGTCGCCGTGGTCGAGCCGCTCGTCGATGCGGGCGCGCACGCGCGCGTCGAGCGTCGCGGCGCTGGCGGGCGCCGCGCGCGCGGCGAGGAGCTGCTCGGCGTGGCGAACGAGGTAATCGCGGACCGACGGATCCGCGCCGACCAGGGGCGCGTCGAGCAAACGCGCATCGTAGACGAGGCCCGTCGCGCCCGCATCGAAGCGGGCGGGGGCCCCGATCGCCTCCTCGTAGAGCGACGGCGGGTGCCGGCGAGGATGGCGGAACAGCGCCTCGATCGGCCGCGCCGAGCCGCCGAGGTAGAGCGCGATGAAGCGCGCGAGCGTCGCGATCATCATCTCGATCGGCTCGGCCATGGCGACGACGCGCGGCTCGTGCTCGAGCGCGAGCCGGGCGACCCCGCCGTGCTCCTCGAGCGTGATGCGGAGGTACGGGTCCATCAGCCGGCAGAAGCGGCCATAGACGGCGACGCCCTGCCGCACGGTCTCGCTGTGGCGAAGGACGTGCCCCACGATGCCGACGACCGAAACCGGGATGCAGCCTGCATAACGCAGCCCGAGCGGCTCGCCTGGAAGGCGCTGGAGCAGGAGCTCCCACAGCGAGAAGAGCGATGCATACGGCACGAGCTCGTCGGGCGCGGCGAGGACCTCGGGCGCGACGCCGGCCGCTCGGAGGAGATCCTCCTGGGGGACTCCGCACGACGAGGCGAAGGCGATGAGCCCGGCAGGCATGGATGCGAACACGAGATCGCCGTCGGACATGGCGTGCGCCGAGGATAGCGCAGCCGCCCGGGGGCTCAGCGCCGATCCCGCCGAGCTCGATCGCGGCGAGCCCTCCGAGGCCCCCGCCGCCTCGCTGTCCGGGGCCTCTCGAGCGTCCAGGGCAAGGCGCGTCGGGCCGGCATCTTGGTCACGGACGTCCTGTCGCCGGAGTCCGTCACGCGCGATGGGGTGGGGACGCCGGGAGACCCGACGTAACCGATCTAACCGAGGTCACCCCCGCACCTCGTTTCGCGATCGCTCGACCGATCGCACGGAATCCAGCTTGAACGAGCGCTTCGGCTCGTGGCATCCTTGCCATGCACGCAAAGGGGGGACGATGGCGGTGCATCACATCGCGCTGGCGACCAGCGATCTGGTCGCCACACACCGATTTTATACCCGGGCCATGGGGTTCCGTCTCGTGAAGGTCATCGCGGTGCCTTACGAGGGCAGCCGCGCTGGGGGCTGGGCGAGGCACGCCCTGTATCGGACCAGCGAGCCCGATGGTCCGCTGCTGGCATTCTGGGATCTGCACGAAGAGACGGTGCGGGGGCGCTTCAGGACCGATCTCTCGACAGGGCTCGGGCTGCCGGTGTGGATGAACCACCTGGCTTTCAGCGCCCCTACGGGCGAGTTCTACGGTCGGATGCTCGCGCGATGGCTCTCGCACGGCCTGGAGGTGACCGAGAGAGATCGCGAGTTCTGCCGCTCGATCTGCACGATCGATCCCAACGGCATCATGGTCGAGTTCTGCCAGACCCTCCGGCCGTTCTCGGCCGAGGAGATGGCCGACGCGGAGCGCTCGCTCTTCGATCCCATGCCGCCGCTCGAGCTGCCGCGGCCCTCGATTGTGCACCGGTCGCAGGTGGGGTGATGCGCCCCGGCGTGCGACCGAGCCTCCGATGGTGATTGCGCCCCATCATCACGGCACGCGCGGCGCGTGGGACGACGAGAGCGCGTTCTGCGACGTGGCTCAGGGCGCTGCTGGAGGCCCTTCCCGGCAGGGCGCCACCCGATCTGCGCCGCCGAAGAACTCTCCCGCGAGCAGCGACCACGCGCGCGCGTTCTCCGGCGGGCCGCACTTGAACGGCGCCTTTGCGAGCCGCTTGCCGTGGAGCGCCGCGCGCTGCTCGCGGTAGTAGCGGATCGCCAGCTCGGCGGCGTACTCCACCACGCCATTTCCAGGCTGGAACGAGTAATACGTGCCGCCCTTCACGATGGTCTCGTTCGGCGAGTACGGCGTGAGGCAGGCGATCCTCGTCCCGCAGCGCGCGACGATCCCGTCGTAGAGCGGCGAGAGCGCCGCCTGGGACCACCCGCCGTGTGCGCTGTCGTTGAGGTGGAAGAGCTCGTGGAAGAGCGTCTCCCGCACGTCGTCCGCGGAGCGGTGGAGCGAGCCGGAGAGGTTGTACGCGACCGTCCAGCCTGAGGCGTAGGCGGAAGGCGTCCGCGCCCGCACGGACCGGAAGTACTTGAGCGCGAGGGCGCGGTGTCGATAGCGCACGGGCGAGCTGGCCGCGGCCGCGAGATCCGCGACGAAGGCGTCGAAGTCGGCGATCGCGGACACCGCCCACTCGAGGTGGCGGCGCTCGGCGCGCACCGGCAGCTCCGGGACGAGGTGGAGCATGCCGCGGTAACCGCCATCCATCATGTGCTCCCGCTCGAGCCCGGCGACGCTGCCGTTCTGGTCGAAGAGCGCGGTCGCGCTCGCTGCGGCCTGCGGGTCGCCTTGGTAGCGCAGCGCGAGCAGGCAGCGGATGCGCTCGTGCCCCGGGCTGGGCGCGGCCGCCGTCCCGGCGTTCCCGCGCCGGCAGCCGTCGATGGCGTCCCGGTGGGCGGCGGCGTCGTCCGGGAACAGGATCACCTCGGCTTCGTCGGCCGAGATGGCGGGGGCCGGCTCGGTTGGGGCGTGGGAGGGCGCGACGCCTTGCGCGCCCTCTGCCCGCGCTGCCCCCGAGGACGCCGCGCCGGCAGGCCCAGGGGTTCCCGGGCCAGAAGGTGCGCTGGCTGCCGCGAGGACCGGCGTGCCTGGCGGCGCTGCGGCCTTGCCGGCGGGGCCAGGGGGGCCGGGGCTCGCGGGGGCACACGACGCGACGATCACCGGCAACGCGAGGGTCAATACGGCGACGAGCGGCGTGGCCTCGGGGCGCATCCTGCCCAGGATGCCAGAACTTGGTGCGGCGATCATCCAACGATGTCCGTCGGGGCAGGGGAGGACGCCCAGCGAAGCGCAACGGGCCCTCTGCGACGTGAGCGCTACCCACCGGCGCGCGCCGCGGTCGCATGCGGATAAGCCTGCTTCCGGAACGACGTGTCCCCGATGCGGGTCTTCTACGGCACCACCACGGTATCGTTCGTTTGCAGCGGCAGATCCCCGCGGAGATCGCCTTTCCCGACGACCTCATCGAACACGAACGGAATCCTGCGCTCGCCGATCGCGTCGCGCCGGACGATCACCACCTCGTCGGGATCGGCGAAGCGCGTGAATCCGCCCGCGAGGGCGAGCGCCTGGAGCACCGTGATCTGCCCCCTCGGCGTGAACTCGCCAGGACGCGACACCTCGCCCATCACGTAGACCCGGTAGCTGTGGAGCTCTGCCACCTCGACGCTGACGACCGGCTTCTCATGATAGAATTTCGCAGCCTGCGTCGCGATGTCCTCGGCGATGCCCATGACGGTGCGCCCCGACGCCAGGACGTCGCCGACGAGCGGGATCGTGATGAACCCGTCGGGTCGCACCGTGACGCGCTGGCTCAGCGCCTCGTTCTTCCAGGCGCGCACCTCCAGCACGTCCCCGGGGCCGACCGCATACGCGCTCGTCGCGCGGCGCTCCGCATCGAAATCGACCCGCGGGGGGCGCGCGCCGCAGCCCGGGAGCGCCGTGAGGACCGTGAGCGCGGAGCAGAGCAGGGCAATCCGGACACAGCGGGAGCACATGCGGTTTCCAGCCTCCTTGATGCGATGGCGCTCCAGCAAGCGCCGATCCCGCGGCCGCGCTCCGCGCCTGCTCCTCGCGCGCGCACTGGCGCTCTTCCCGCGTGCCGCTCGGACCCGCGGTGCTAGATCCGTCGCGCGGAAGGGGGGAATGCGCGCCGCGCCTCATCGCGCCCGCGCAGGGCGCCTCTGCGCAGCCGCCACGAGGGCGCGGCGCGGGCCGCCTGTGCGCGGCGCGCCACGAGAACGGCGCGCCATACCATGGCAGCGTGGGTCGTGTGCGCGCTGTGCGCGCTCGTCATCATCAAGCCGCAGGAGTTCATCCCCGCGCTCTCGGGGATTCCGCTCGTGCACGCGGCGTTCGGGATCACCCTGCTCTGCGTCGCCCTCGACGTCGTGTGGCGGCGGCTCAAGCCGACGCTCGCGCCTCAGGTCGTCTATGCGCTCGCGTTCCTCGCCTGGGCGGCGCTGACCACCGCGCTGAAGCGCCCGGCCGTGCTCGAGGAGCGCGGCATGCAACTCGCGACCGTCGCGGGCATCTTCGTCGCCATCGCCGTCGCTGCCGCCTCGCCGCGAGGGCTGCGCGCGCTCGCGATCACGCTCGTCGGCTGCGCCGTCCTCACCACCGTGGTCGCGGTCGTGCAGGCGTTCCAGCCCCACAGCTGCATGATCGCCGCGCCCGATGACTGGGAAGGCAAGGGCGAGCTCGAGCCGGATGGACGCCCCTGCGAGACCAACCTCGACTGCCGCATCGAGGCGCCCGTGCCCGACGGCAACTACCGGTGCGAGCGCCCCGGGCCGCTCGGCACGTCGACCATCGACGGCCGCGTCCGCTATCGCGGCTCGCTCGCCGATCCCAACGAGCTCTCGCTGATGGCTGGCATGTCGATCCCGCTCGCGATCGCGCTCGCCGAGCGGCGCTCCAGCCCGCGCCGGCCGCGCAGGTCCGTCCGCGGGGGCCCGCCTCCGTCGGCCGGCGCGCCGCCCGGCGGCGCTGCGCCAGGGCCCGCGCGGTCCGCCGGGGCGCGCCGAGCGTTGACGCTGCCCGTCCTGCTCACGGATCGGCTGATCTTGCGCGTTTCCGGGGCGCTCCGCGCGCTCCCCGTGACGGCTGTCATCGCGGCGATCGGCGCGATGGTCGTCCTGTCGCGCTCGCGCTCGGGCGTCATCGTGTACCTGGCGGTCCTCGGCATCAGCTTCATCCGGCGGAGCGGGACCCTCGGCGTCATCGCCGCCTGCTTCATCGGGCCACCCATGCTCCTGCTCGGCGGCCGGAGCGGCGATGAGGCGAGCGAGAGCTCGGACGAGCGCGTCGAGCTGCTCCGGGAAGCGTTCGAGCTGATCCGCCGGACCAAGGGGATCGGCGTCGGCGCAGGGCAGTTCGGCGACGAGTCGTCGCTCGGCTTGACCGCCCACAACTCCTATCTCCTCGCCGCGGCCGAGACGGGCCTGCTCGGGATGTGCCTGTTCGCGCTCGTCCTGTACGCGTCGATCAAGGTGCCGCTGTCGATCTGGCTGGGAGACGTCGATGTCGGCCCCACGGCGAGGCGGTTCGCGCCGGCGATCTTCGTGAGCCTGTGCGGCGCGCTGATCGGCATCTTCTTCCTCTCGTGGGCCTACAAGGACATCCTCTACATGGTGCTCGGCGCCTCCGCCGCGCTCTACGGGGCCGCGCGGGCCGAGGACAGCCGCGTCGTGGTGCGCGTGTCCGGGAGGGAGGTCGCGCTCGTGTGCGGCGGCATGGTCGTGGTGCTCGTGCTGCTCAACCTCCTGCTCCGGTTCCTCCGGTGAGCGCGACCGCGAGCGCCGGGTGCTCCGGGACGACGGCGGCGCGGCCTCGCAGACCGTCTGACGGGAGCGCCCGGTGGTATGCTCGGCGGGATGTCGGCTCTCATCGGCAAATCTGTGGACCCCGCCGCTGCGCCGATCCCGGCCGAGGCGCCGCGCGCCCCGACGGAGGCCCAGTGGGCCGCGATGTCGCCCGCTCAGCGCCATCAGGCGATCGCGGCGCTCGTCGACTCCGTGTCCCAGGAGGAGATCGACGAGCGCCTGGCGATGGCCGAAGGGGACCCGCACTTCGACGCCAAGGTGGAAGCCCGCGACACGCTCCGCGCCTGGTTCGGCCGGCGAGGGCGGCGCATTTACGTGGGCGCCGACATGAAGGCCCACTATCCGGGCGAGAAGGGCTTCACGCCCGACGTGATCGCGGTGACCGATGTCGATCCCGGCCCGCGCCTCTGCTGGATGGTCAGCGCCGAGGGCAAGGGGATCGACCTCGCGATCGAGGTGCACTACGCCGACAACTGGCGCAAGGACTTCGTCGACAACGTCGCACGCTACGCGACCCTCGGGATCCGTGAGTACTTCATCTACGACATCCCGCGCGGGCACCTCAAAGGTCACCGGTTACCGCCCACCGGCGAGCGGCGCTACGAGAGCATCCCCTCACGCGCCGGGCGGTACCGATCGGAGGTCCTCGATCTGGATCTGGCGGTGGAGGCGGGGCGTCTCCGCTTTTATGCGGACACCGCCGAGCTGGTCACCGCCAGCGAACTGGTGGGCAAGCTGGAGGGGATGATCGAGGCCGCCGAGGCCCGGATCGAGCAGGAGCAGGCGCGGGCGGAGCAGGCGGTGGGGCAGCTGTCTGCAGCGATCCTGATGCTGCTGAACGCGCGCGGCGTCCCGGCGAGCGAGGAGGCGCGGGGCCGGATCCTCGGCGAGACGGACGTGGACGTCCTGGGATGCTGGCTCCAGCGCGCGGCGACCGCGGCGGCGGCGGAGGAGCTGTTCCGGGAGTCGGCCGACCGTTAGAGCGGTCGCACGACGCCGTTGCCTCGCGCATCGCGTCGTGTTGTTTTGAGGACACCGTGCCTTCCCTCGCCGAGCAGATCGCCGCGCTCCCTGGCCCTCTCCTCGCTCGCCTCCGGGCTCGCGGGTTCGACCCCGATCGCATCGCCCGATGGGCCGCATCCATCGGCAAGGACCGGGACGCCCGCAACCGCCTCCAGGGCACGGTCGAGCCGCCCGCGCCCGGCGATATCGCCGACCTGCCCGCCGAGGGCACGCCCGAGCACGCCCGCTGCCGCGAGGCGGGCCTGGCCGCGCTGCGCCGGGGCGAGGTCGCCCTCTGCGTCCTCGCCGGCGGGATGGCCACCCGGATGGGCGGCGTGGTCAAGGCGCTCGTCGAGGTGCTGCCCGGTCGGACCTTCCTCGATCTGCGCCTCGCCGAGAGCGATCACCTCCGGCGCACGACGGGGGTCCCGGTCCCGCTGTGGCTGATGACCAGCGAGGCGACGAACGGACCGATCCGCGAGGCGCTCGGCCCGCGCCTCGACGAGCCGGGCGATCTCTGCGCCACGTTCGAGCAGCACGTCTCCCTGCGCCTGACCCCGGAAGGCGGGCTGTTCCTGGACGATGCGGGCGAGCCGAGCGTCTACGCCACCGGCCACGGCGATCTCCCGGATGCCCTCCGCGAGAGCGGCATCCTCGGTCGCTTCATCGCCCGCGGCGGGAAGATCGTCTGGATCGCCAACCTCGACAACCTCGGCGCGACCGTCGATCCGGTCCTCCTCGGCTGGCACCTCGGCCACGGCGGGCCCCTCTCCGTCGAGGTGGTCGACAAGGGCGGCGACAAGGGGGGCGGGCCGCTGCGGTGGAACGGCCGACCTGTGATGGCAGAGGACTTCCGGCTGCCGATCGGGTTCGACCCGAAGGTCGTGCCCGTCTTCAACACCAACACCTTCCTGGCGAGCGCCGAGGCGCTCAACGCGCTCGCGTTGGACTGGATCTATGTGGAGGTCGAGAAGAAGGTGGACGACCGCAAGGCGATCCAGTTCGAGCGCATCCTGAACGAGGTCACGTTCGGCCTGCCGGCCCGGTTCGTTCGCGTCCCGCGCCAGGGCCTCGCGGCCCGGTTCCTTCCCGTCAAGGACGTCGAGGAGCTGGAGCGGCGGAGACCGGCGATCGAGGCGATCGCGCGCGCGCGCGGCTTCCTCGGCTGAGCCGAGGGGCACAGCCCGCGGCGCGCGGCCGCGAGCGAAGGTGCCTGTCGTCGTGAACCGACGCGCGCGACGAGGCGCTGCGCGTCGCCGAGGAGCGCCTGAGCGCGCGCTGGCGGACGGGAGGATCGGATATGGCAGATGCGCACACTGTCTCTCTGGACGCGGCGACGCCAGCGGATGCCGTGATCCTGTCCAACCTTCTCGAGCTGTACATTCACGATCTCAGCGATGTGTTCCCCTCCATCGAGCTGGGGCAGGACGGGCGCTTCGGCTACCCCAAGCTCCCTCTCTACTGGTCGGAGCGGGAGCGGCGGTTCGCGTTCCTCATTCGATGTGGCGGGCGCGTCGCTGGGTTTGTCCTGGCGATGCGCGGTTCGCCGGCGGTGGAGGACCCGGACACCCTCGATGTCGCCGAGTTCTTCGTCCTTCGCCGCTACCGCCGCTCTGGCGTGGGCCGCCAGGCGGCGTGCCTCCTATGGAACGGTCTTCCCGGGAAGTGGACCGTGCGCGTCGCCGAGGGGAACCGGGGCGCTCTGCCGTTCTGGCGCGGCGTCGTCGCGGAGTTCACGAGCGGCGCTGTGACGGAGCTCGTGCGTCCTGGCCAGCCGAACGCCTGGCGGGTGTTCTGCTTCGAGAGCGTGCCTGAGCGCGCCGCGCCCTGATTCCACGGCGGCGCGGATCACGGGCGCCGGCCGGCGCGCCCCTCCGGATCTTCGCCGAGCAGCTCCTCGATCTCGGCCGCGGCCTTGTCGAGCACCTTCACGGTGCGCGCGAGCACGGCCGGCGTGATGCGCCCCCGGCGCATCGCGTGGCGCAGCATCTTCATGAGCGAGCCGATGCGCTTCATGACGTCGCCGAAATCCTCGGCGAAGCGCTCCCATGAGGTCTCGACGAAGCGCTCGTAGAACTCGTCGACGTACTCGCGGTTCGCCTTGAGGTCCTCGCGCCCCGCGTCGGTGATCTCGTAGATCTTGCGCCCCTCGGCCTCGATGACGCGCGCGTGGCCGAGCTCTTCGAGCATCTGCAGCGTCGGATAGATGACGCCGGGGCTCGGCCGGTAGGTGTCGCCGCTGCGCTGCTCGATCGCCTGGATGACCTCGTAGCCATGGCGAGCTCGCTCGGCGAGCACGTCGAGGACGAGGTAGCGCACGCCGCCGCGATCGGCGCGGAGCGGCGGCCCTCCAAACCAGTCGCCCCACCAGCCCGGCGGGCCGCCACCCATGCCGTGCCGACCCCTCCCGAACGGACCCCCCCTCGGCCCTCGCGGGCCTGCGCAGTGATGATGCTCAACTCCCCAAAACATAGACAAAATCCCTCTCTGGCTCGGCGGCGGACCGCCACGGCGGCGAGCACTCAGCTGCCGCGCGCGCGTGCGCAGACCACCCCGGCTCCGCGGCCCGGCGGCCCTGTGGCGGCCAGGTCGATATTCTAAAAGATATATCTAAAAGATAGCTCTCGACCGATGGCCGTCAAGAGGCGGGGCGGATGACCGCAGGCTCGTGCGCCGGGCAGGGCCGCAGAACGCAGCGACGGGGGAGGCGCCGAGGGCAACCTGGGTGGGGTCGCCGCAGCGCAACCTGGGTGAGGTCGCGCAACCTGGGTGGGGCCGCAGCTCAACCTGGGTGAGGTCGCGCAACCTGGGTGGGTCGCCGCAGCTCAACCTGGGTGAGGGCGCGGCCGTTCGCTGCTTGACACAGGACGCACGTCCCTGTAACGAAAGTGAAAATGATTTTCAGTATCGACGCTGCCCCTTCGTTTGCTCGACGCGAGCTCGCGGGTGTCGCCGCGTGCGCGTACGCCTCCGACGCGTTTCCTGACCTCGGGCTCCACGATGAGGAAGCGCGCCAGCTCGCCCGCGTGCTCGAGGTCGAGCGCGCCGGCTTCACGGAACAGGAGCTCCGCCCCCTCGCGACCCGCACGCGGCTGGTCGACGACGTCGTGGACGACTTCTTCCGCCGTCACCCGGACGGGCTGGCCATCGGGCTCTTCTCCGGGCCGTGCACCCGGTTCTCGCGCGTCGACAACGGGCAGCTCCACTGGATCGACATCGACGTTCCCCGCGTGGTCGCGTGGAAGTTCCGGCGCGCCCCGCAGACGGCGCGGTATGCGCTGGCCACGGCGTCCCCCGGCTGCGATCACTGGATCGATCAGCTCGCCGATACGCAGGACTGGCCCACGTTGATCCTCGGCCTCGGCCTCTTCTCCCATCTCGGCCCCGAGCGGATCGGCGCCTTCTTGACCCAGGTCTCCCTGCGCCTCGCCAAGGACGTGGAGCTTCTGCTCGACGCGAGCCCGTGCCTCCAGCTCCGTCCCACCACGGCGAGGGGCGCGCGTCACGTCGAGCTCCACCGAGAGGGAGGCGTCGTCGAGACGTTTCCATGGCTGCGCGTCCTGGGCGATAGCGACTATCCCGAGCCGCTCGGCGCCCGCATCCGGACCACGAATGGACTCGCACGCTTCTTCCGTAAAGCGCAGTTCCCGATCCTCCGCCACCTCCGGCGCGTGTGAGCCCTCGATAACAAGCAATCGCAAGACCCATGAACAAGGACAGAGAAGCTCGATGAACATCCAGGACTACGTTGACGCACCGGCGCCCTTGGGCGCCGCGCTCCACCATCGCGACGCGCGCGCGTCCCTGGGGAGGGCCCGGGCATGAGCCGCTACACCGGACCTCGCGTCAAGGTCATGCGCGCGCTCGGGGTCGAGCTCCCCGGGCTGTCGGCCAAGAAGACGGAGCGGAGGCCTTACCCCCCCGGGCAGCACGGACAGGCCCGCAAGAAGCTCAGCGAGTTCGCCCTGCGGCTCCGCGAGAAGCAGAAGGTCAGGCTCAACTATGGCCTCACCGACACGCAGCTGAAGACGCTCATGCTCGAGGCGCGCAGGAGCGACCTGGCCGCCGGGACGAAGCTCATCGAGCTGCTCGAGCGGCGGCTCGACAACGTCATCTTCCGCGCGGGCTTCGCGCGCACCATCCCGGCCGCGCGGCAGCTGGTGGCGCACGGGCACGTGCTCATCAACGGAAAGCGCGTCGATATCCCGTCCTACCGCGTCAGCGCCGGAGAGACGGTGAGCGTGAGCGAGAAGCGCCGTGACCACCGGACCGTCGTGGAGGGCCTCGCGAGGACGGACATGGAAGCCCCCACGTGGCTCGCTGTCGACAAGGACACCCGGCAGGTGCGGGTGTCCGCGCTGCCGGACGAGACGAGCATCCCGTTCCCCATCGCGGTTCAGCTCATCATCGAGTACTACTCGCAGCGGCTGTGACGAGGAGCAGGGCTCGCCGCGCTGGCGAGCCCGCCTTCCCCGAAGCGGGGCGGGGGCGACGAGCGCCCGCCTCTCCGGGAGCGTCCACGCAGCGAGCCGCGCTCACCGGACTCGGAATGTCCATGGCGTCCGTCGTCATCGGCCCTCTCTCACGCGGTCAGCGTGCGTGGTGGCGTCGAGCCGTGTGCGTCCCGGGGTGACGCGCCCGTGAGCACGCGCCTTGCCGTGCGGGGGCGGAGCGCCGCCGCGCGCGCCCTCCGCGGCGCGCGGCGCCGGACGCGCTGCCCGCGGGGCGAGGAACACCATGGCCAGCCTGAGCACGGAGAGCACACCCCGGGAGCGCCTGGATCGCGCGATAAGCGTCCTCGGCCGGGTCCGGATGTACTGGCGCGGAGCGGCCGCGATGATGGCCGTCGGACTCGCGATCTCCTTCGCCCTGGCGCTCGCCACGAAGCGGGTGTGGCGGAGCGAGGCCACGATCCTCTACCGCGACACCATCCAGACTGGCCGTGATCCCCAGAGCAGCACCGCGCGCGCGGCGCGCCTCGGGTCGAAGCTCAAGGACGCGCTCACGGCGCGCGGGACGCTCGCCGGCGTCGTCGAAGCGTTCGGGCTCTACCCGGAGAAGACCGCCCGCTCGATGGTCGAGGCCGTCGAGGAGATGAAGACCCACGTCGGCTTCCGCGCGCAGAGCAGCGATACGTACGTCGTCTCGTTCACCCACGACGATCCGCACGTGGCGCAGCAGGTCGCCGCCCGCCTCACGCAGATCCTGCTCGACGACTACCGCCGCGACAGCCTCGGCACGGCGACGATGACCCGCGATTTCTTGCGGAAGGAGCTCGCCGAGGCCAGCTCCAAGGTCGACGCGGCGAGCCGCGCGCTGGCGACGTTCCTCGCCAGGAACCCGCAGTTCCAGTGGGGGCTCAACGACTCTCCGTATGCACCGACGCCCCAGCCGCTCGGCTCGCCCGGCGCCCCCACGCCCGTGGCTGGAGCGCGCTCCGTGCCAGCGCAGCCTGCCCGCCCGGTCGACCCGCAGCTCGCAGCGCTCGAGCGCCAGCTCGCCCGGGTCGAGGCGCTGCTCGGGGCCGCGCGGTCGCCAGCGGTAGCACCCGGGCAGCCGCTGCCCCAGAGCGTCGTCGAGGCGCAGCGGGCCCGTACCGCCGCCGCCGCCGCGGTCGCGGCAGCCGAGGCGGCGCTCGCCGAGAAGCTCACGACCGTGACCCCGATCCACCCGGACGCCGTCGCCGCGAAGCGCCGCGTCGACGCGGCGAAGAGCCAGCTCACCGCGGCCGAGAGCGCGCTCGGGCTCGTGCGCGCGGGCGTCACCGAGGCGCCGGCCGGCGAGGCGCGCGCGCTCACGCCGTCGCGGCGCGCGGCGCTCGCGGCGGAGCGGACCGCGCTCCTCCGGCAGATCGCGGGCCTGCGCGCGCGCGCCGGAGGCGGCAGGGCGTCGACAGGGGGCGAGGCGCCGCGCGCGCCGGCGGAGAGCGCGGCCAGGGCCGACGCGCCGCGCGCGCAGCCATGGGCGGCCGACGGGGGCGCCGAGGAGCGCGTGATCGAGCTCGAGACCGAGTGGCACCGGCTGCGCCTCGATCTCGAGCGGGCGCGCGAGTACCTGAAGACCGTTCAGGCCAACGAGCGGGTCGCGGACCTGTCCGCGGACGCGGCCGAGAACAAGAGCGAGACAGAGCTCGACGTCCTCGACCAGGCCTACCTGCCGAGCCGCCCTGACCGGGGCCGAGGCCGCGTCTTCTTCGCGGGCGCCGTGGTGACGTTCTTCTTCGCGCTCGGCGTCGCCGGGGCCCGGGTGCTGCTCAACGACACCCTCTACGACGGCGGCGACATCCACGCGCTCGGCGGCCCCGCCCTGCTGGCCGCGATGCCGGAGCTCCCGGCGCATCCGCCGCTCCGCGAGCGCACGATCGTGCCGGCGTACTACGCAGAGCCGCCCCGCGGGCCGGGGTACGGCACCGAGCCCGGCGCGGCTGGGCCCGGCACCGAGCCGCCCGGCGGGCCGGGGCATGGCGCAGAGCCACCCGGCGAGCCCGGGCACGGCACGGAGCCACCCGGCGCCCCGGAAGAGGCCGCTCCGGCCGGCGCCGCTCCGGACCCAGAGGACACGCTCCGGGATGGCCTCGATCTCGGCGACTGCGAGGTGGTCGACCGGTCGTCCTGGAGCGCGCCCGAGGCGCCGCTCGCCTGCGTGGGCGTGCGTTCTTTTGCGCGCGCCGGCAGCCCCGCGTTCGACGGGCCCGAGGTGGAGATCATCGGCGCGGACCTCGATCCCGAGGGGCACGGAGTGTACGAGCTGCTCCGGGGCGCGCCCGCGCCCGCGCTCGCGGCGCTCCGGGTCCTCCGGCACCGGCTTGATCAGCGGCGGGCGGGCGAGCCGCTCGCGGTCGCGGTGGTGAGCCCCGGCAGGGCCGAGGGCAAGACCGCGCTCGCGGTCCGCCTCGCGATGACGCTCGCCGAGGCCGAGCGCGCCCGGGTGCTGCTCGTCGACGGCCACCTCACATGCCCCCGCGTCGCGGCGACGCTCGGCCTGCGGCTGCCCGCGCACGCGAGCTTCTCGGAGCAGCTTCGGCGGCGGATGGCGGGCGAGGTCCGCCCGCTCGGCGTCATCGCCGTCAGCCAGTCGCTGTCGGTGCTCGCGGAGCCATCGCTCGAGGCGAGCTACCCCGCGGCGCTCCACTCGGTCCACTTCGAGGCCGCGATGCGCACGCTGCGGCGCTATCACGACTACGTCGTCATCGACGGCCCTCCGGTCCTTGGCTCGGGAGACGCCAACGTCATCGAGGACGCCTCCGACGGCATCGTCCTGGTCGCGCGCGCCTCGCTGACCCGGGCGTCGTCGCTGACGAGGGCCGCCGAGCAGCTCGGCGATCGCCGTATCCTCGGGGTGGTCCTGAACGACGTCGCGCCGAGGCCCGTCGCCAGGAAGCGGATATGCATCGACGGTGCGCCAGCAGGGCAGTCCGTCTAGAGCGACGGTCACCCGCTTCGGATACGGGCCCACCTCGACGTTTTCGGTGCTCAGCGCACCGGAGTGCGCTTGCGCGCCGAAAACGCCGATCTGGGCCCGTCTCCTGTGCGGGAGACCGCCGCTCTGCTCTGCGTGGTGCAGAGGTGGGCGGACACCGCTGTAGAAGCGAGGAGGCGTCGAGAGGGAAGCAGGGAACGAAGCGCGGGAGGAGCAGCGGTGGTGCGCTGGCGCCCGTGCGGATTTCAATCGATTCTGCGTCGATTATTTAACGATCTCGCGACATTTCGCGATCAGAACGTGATCTTTATCGCGTCCGATGACCTGTTCGCCTGGCCGTGGTGGACGACCTCGATGTTGTTCCCATCCGGGTCGAGCACGAACGCTGCGTAGTAGCCGGGGTGGTACGGGCGCTTGCCCGGAGCGCCGTTGTCCTTGCCGCCCGCGGCGACCGCGGCGGCGTGGAACCGATCGACCGTCGCGCGGTCGCTCGCCTGGAAGGCGAGGTGCGCCCGGCCGGTGGTCACGCCGGCCGCGGCCGGCGAGTCCACGCTCGAGATGAAGAGCTCGTCGGCCCAGAAGTAATCGTCGGCCTCGCCTGCGATCGGGATCCCGATCACTTCGAAGACGGCCCGATAGAACTTCTTGCTCGCCGCTAGGTCAGCCACGACGAGCTGAACATGATCGATGAGCCGCCCGCGATAAATTTCTCGTGTTTCCATCGCCTCGGGATACCGCACATCACCCCTGGCGCAAGCGGACTCATTCGAGCTCAGCTGCTCGCGGGCCACGCGCGGCGCGGTGTTGGCACCGCGCGCCGCGCGCCCGGGCCTTCAGCCGATCTTGAAGTTGATCGATTTCGGGCGCGTCAGGTGCAGGAACCCGAGCGTCGAGAGCGTCGCGCCCTTGCCGCTGTTCTTCGCGCCCGTCCACGGGAGCGCCGGATCCAGGGTGTCACACTGGTTCATGAAGACCGTGCCGACGTCGAGCTCGCGCGCGAGCCGCGCCGCGCGCTCGCGGTCGCGCGTCCAGACCGACGCGGTGAGCCCGAGATCGCTGTCGTTCATCAGCGCGAGCGCCTCTTCATCGGATGAGACCGGCACGATGGGCAGCACCGGCCCGAACGACTCGATGCGCATCACGTCGAGATCGGGCGCCGTGTCCACGAGGAGCGTCGGCTCGAAGAAGCGACCGCGGCCGTCGACCTGGATCGCCCGGCCGCCGCAGAGCGCCTTCGCCCCCCGGGAGAGCGCCTGCTTCACCTGCGCCTCCAGGAACGCCGGCGCGTGAGGCTGCGCCATCGGACCCAGGTTCGTCCGCTCGTCGGTCGGATCGCCGAGGACGTAGCGCTTCATCAGCTCCAGCGCGGCCTCCACGAACTTCGGAACCAGGTCGCGGTGAACATACGCGCGCTCGACAGCACAGCAGCTCTGTCCGGCGTTGTAGCAGGCGCCGTCGACGATCCCGTCCACCGCCTTCTCGAGGTCCGCGTCGGCCGCGACGTAGGCGCCGTCCTTCCCGCCGAGCTCCAGGCCCGCGTCGACGGCGACCTTCTTCGATGTGGCCGCATAGATCCGACGTCCGCCTTCGACGGAACCGGTGAAGCCGACGAAGTTGACCCGCGGGTCCGATGCGATGCGCTCGGACGTGGCGTGGTCGCAATGGAAGGCCTGGACGAGGCCGGGCGGCGCGCCGGCCTCGGCGAACGCCGTCGCGAAGTGCTCTCCGCAGAGGGGCGAGCGCGGCGAGTGCTTGAGCAGCACCACATTGCCCGAGAGCACCGCGGGGATGACCACGTTTACGGCGGTGAGGAGCGGATAATTCCAGGCGGGGAGATTGAAGACCACACCGAGCGGAGCGCGCACGATCCGCCGCTCGAGCCCGGGGAGCTCCGGCAGGATCACATCGGCGAGCGCGCCCTCGGCGATCGAGATCATATGCCGGGCTCGCTTGGCCATCCCCGCGACTTCATTGCGGGATTGGCGCAGGGGCTTGCCCATCATGCGGGTGATGTCGGCGGCGATCGACGGGGCGTTGGCCTCGATGTGCTCGACCGCGCGCTGGCACAGGGCGGCGCGCTCGGCGATGGATGTGTGCGAGAAGCGCCGCGCGGCGGCGGTCGCGGTGTCGAGGAGCCGGTCGACGGCGGCCTCGTCTGCAAGAGGCCGGCGGACGGCTTCCTCGAGGGTATAGGGGTTGTCGATCACAAGGTCGGACATGGCGGGGAGATTAACCCAGTTCCCTGGCGGGCCAAGCGTCGTCTAGACTCGGGGCGAATGCGCGCCACCGCGGCAGGTCTATCCGACGTCGGCAGGGAGCGGGTCCACAACGAGGACCGATACATCCTCCTCCCCGAGTTCAACGTCTACGTCGTCGCGGATGGCATGGGCGGGCACGAGGCCGGCGAGGTCGCGAGCCGGATCGCCGCGAGCGCCATCGCCGGCTACTTCCGCGACGCGAACAGCAAGCGTCGCAAGGCGTCGACCGGCGACAGGCTGCGCGCCGCCGTGACGTACGCGAACGCGCGCATCTTCGCGCACGCCGATGACTCGCGGTTCTACCGCGGGATGGGGACCACGGTCGTCGCCGCGGCGTTCTCGCCGCGGGAGCGGAAGTTCTACGTCGCCCACGCCGGCGACAGCCGCTGCTACCTCCTCCGCAACGGCGATATCTCGCAGCTGACCCGCGACCACTCGCTCATCGCGGACGCGCTCCTCGAGCGGCCCGACCTCACGGAGCGCGACCTCGCCTACCTGCCCCGCAACGTGATCACGCGGGCGCTCGGCATTGCCCCCAGCGTCGACATCGACCTGCGCGCGGAGCGCGTCGAGGCCGGCGACGTGTTCCTCCTCTGCTCCGACGGCCTCCACGGGCTCGTCGACGATCGCGAGATCGCGCGCATCGTCGAGGACAACGCCGTGCTCGCCGACGCGTGCGGCAAGCTCATCGACTGCGCCAACGAGAACGGTGGCCGTGACAACATCACCGCCGTGCTCATCCGGATCGAGGAGACGGCATCGGCGTCGTGGAGCCAGCGCCAGGGCGTCAAGAGCCGCAGCGCGCGGTAGGATCCGGAGGCGTGCGGAGGGGGCCGCGAGCGCGCCGCGCCATCGCGTGGGCTGCACCGCTGCGTCCCTTCCTCGTGCACGTGGGCTGAAGACAAGGGAGGTCATGCATGCGAACCAGGTGGATCGGGATGGGGCTCTTCGTCGGCGCGCTGCTCGCGTGGGGCTGTGGCGGCGAGGCGGCGCTCGGCGAGGCGTGCGAGAAAGAGGGCGCGGAGGGCGAGTGTGAGGGCGGGTCGGTCTGCGGCAAGCCCGACGACAGCGCGGAGCTCGAGTGCCTGAAGACGTGCGTCGAGCAGACGGACTGCCCCGCGGACCAGGAGTGCAACGGCGTCTCCGGCTCGGACCTCAAGGGCTGCAGGCCGAAGTAGGGGAGGGCGCGGTGTCCCCGCCGCGAGCGCGGCGCGCCGGCTGCCGCGCTCAGAGAACGCCGGCCGCCGCGCTCAGAGGACGCCGGCGTGTGCGCGATCGAGCAGGCCGTCCATCACCTCGAACAGCTGCCGGTTGCCGTCCTGGGAGTAGCCCGCGAGCTTCTCTTCACAGGCCGGGATGGCCTTCACGAAATCGGCGATGACGGCCGGGTCGTCCAGCGAATCGGCGCCGCGGCCGAACCCCTCGCGCTCGAGGTAGCGGGCGTTGAGCACCTGCTCGAACTGGCGGCCGAGGGGGACGGCGAGCATCGGCTTGCGCAGGTAGACCGCCTCCCCCATGAGCGTGAACCCGCCGCCAGCGATGACGGCGCGGCACGAGGCGAGGTCGTCGATGAAGCCCTCCTCGCTGAAGGGGCGGTAGCGGAGGTTGCCCTCGACCTGCTCCTCCGTGATGTTCCGGCGCATCCCGTAGATGCGGCACTCGAGCCCGGTCTTCGCGAGCGTCGCCGAGAGCGCGTCGTTCCCCTCGGCGGTCTGGTAGACGAGCAGGTGCTCCCCGGGGCGGCGGTTCGCGGCGATGATCTCGGGGCGGAGGATCGGCGGGACCAGCGTCGTCTCCTGCTTGCGGACCGGCGGGCGAAAGAACGTGGCGATGACGTAATGGTTGCAGAACGGCAGCTTGCTCTTCACGAACGCGCGCGTGAGCTGGAAACCCGCCTCGTGCCCGGCGAGGATCTCCGCGTCGTGGGTGCACCGGTTGATGATCTGCATGTTGTCGACCGAGAGGATCGGCAGCCGGTGGAGCTTGGCGTAGAGGTACGTCCACGACTCGAAGTCGCTGACGGTGAGCTCGGGGCGAAAGTCCTTGATGAGCTCGAAGTACGCGGCGATGTTCTTCGGCGTGCCCGTCGCGCCGGAGAGCACGTTGGACCAGAGCGTCTTGCCGCGACGCACCCGGTTCTCCTCGTAGATCATGTGGAGCCCGTGGATGCGGTTCACCCCCGCGAAGCGCTTGGACAGGAAGTCGGTCGCCCTGCCCGACGCCATGATCTCGAGCTCGTGTCCCTGCGCCAGCAGGTGTTCGATCACCACGCGCGAGCGCATGGCGTGCCCCATCCCTTCGCCGACGACGCCATAGAGGATCTTCATGACGCGCGAGTGTAGCGGGGGCTTTGTGGCGTTCGGAAGGAAACGGCGCCGCCGCGGCGCGGGCGGCGCGGGCGGCGACCGAGCGCAGGCGGCGCCGCGGCGCGGGCGGCGGGCGTGACGCCCCGCCGCCGGATCTGGAGCGAGCTGCTGCCGCTCGAGGTGGTGCGGATGCCCGGGACGCTCGCGCTGCTGCGGCGGTATGCGCTGGAGCTCTCGATCGCTGTGCGGCCGGAGACCGCGGCAGGGCTGCCGGATCTCGTGGCGGCCTGCGCGGACGCGGGGGTGGCGGTCGCGGTGTGGCCGATGATCGCGGACGAGGACGGGCGCTGGGCGAGCGCCGGCAACGCGGCGGCGTTCGGCGCGTTCGTCGCGCGGCTGCTGGACGCGCTCGACGCGCGGCGCCTGGCCGCGGCGGAGGTCGTGTTCGATCTCGAGCCGCCGATCGAAGCGGTGCGGCGGGCACTGGCGGGGGGGCGCGGCGCGCTCGATCTGCTCGGCGGCGCGGCCCGGGGAGCCCGGGGGAGCCCGCGGTGGAGTGAGGCGCAGCGCGCGTACGTGGAGCTGGCGGGCGCGGTGCATGCGCGCGGGGTGGCGACCTCGGCCGCGATCGTGCCGCTCGTCTTGGCCGACGGGCCCGACGGGCCGTCGCGCGGCTGGGAGCGGTTGCTCGGGACGCCCGTGTCGGTGCCGCCGTGGGGGCGCGTCGGCGCGATGCTGTACACGTCGCTGTTGGAGGGGTATTCGCGCGGCGCGCTCGGCCGGGAGGACGCGGTCGCGCTGCTCGCCTGGGGGTGCCGCGCCGCCGCCCGGCGGTTCGGTCCGAGGGCGGGCGCCTCGCTGGGCGCCGTGGGCAAAGGCGCGCTCGGCGACGAGCCGGTCTACCGCTCGGTCGCCGAGCTCCGCGAGGACGTGGCCGCCGCGGAGGCGGCCGGGGTCTCGGATCTCTCGCTGTTCGACCTCGGCGGGGTGCTGGCGCGGCCGCCGGCCGAGGCCTGGCTGGAGGCGTTTGTGGCGCCGCCGGAGGCGCATTCGCTCAGAGAGACGCTGCGGGCGCGCGGCGTGGTCGCGGCCGCAGCGCTCGTGGGTCGGGCGGCGGGCTGCGCTCGCCGGCTCACGTCACCGTGACGGCGATCATCCGTGATGTGCCTTGCCCTGGCCGCGGTAGCGCTTCCAGTGATGTCGCTTGTTCTTGTTCTTCGGCCTGCTGTTGCCGGAGCAACCGATAGACGTCTTCTTGGTCGGTGATGACATGTGCCCGTCCATGGCGCCGAGGCGCGGCGGACGACAGGGGTCACGATCTCCGGCGCTGCTCAGGCCGGACTGCCGGGCTGAGGAGGCGACAACTCCCCTGATATATAGAGGGCGGGTGCTCTTGGCGACTTGCCGGTCCGTTCCCCATCGCCGGAAAGCTCAGACGTCTTCGACATCGGGCGCTCGTACGGCCGGCGGCTCCACTGCGCTGACCGTCGCGGCCGCCTGGAGGCTCGACGCTGCCTCGGCGGCGCCCGCGGAGGCATGCCGGATGCGCCGTTTTGTCTGCACCATGTGCACGATCTGGTCGAGGATCACCGCGACGAGGATCACGGCGCCGATGATGAGGAAGGTCCAGTTCGGGTCCAGGCGCCAGATGCGTTGAATGCGGTCAGCGTCCTCGTACGGCAGCTGAAACATGTTGATGCCGTTGTCGATGACGCGCATCACCGCGGAGCCGATGACGATGCCGAGCACCGTGCCCTCACCCCCGCGAAGCGAGCAGCCGCCGAGCACGGCCGCGGCGATCGCGTACATCTCGTACGCGATGCCGACCTGTTGCGACATCTGCCCGATGTATGACGCGTAACAGACGCCAGCCACGCCGCCGAGGCCCGCCGAGATCACATAGGTGGACGTCTCCACCCGCCTCACGTTGATGCCGGAGTACTCCGCCGCGTCGCGATTGCCGCCGATCGCATAGACGTAACGGCCGAACACCGTGAAGTGCAGCGCGTAGGTCGCCGCGCCGCACACGGCGAGGAACATCAGAAGCGGATACGGGACGAGCGCGTCGCTCCCGACCTTGAACAGCCCGCCGTTCGCGAGGGCGAGCAGCGGCGAGCCACCGAGGCTCAGGGTGCCCCCCTCGGCGATGGTCTGCGAGAGGCCGCGCAAGAACAACATGCCGCCGAGCGTGACGATGAACGGCTGCAGCTTGAGCCGCGTGATCAACAGGCCCTGGCCGAGACCGATCAGCAGCGCCACGCCCAGCGCCACCGGAATGCCGATCCACAACGGGTAACCCATGCCGCCGACCTGGCTCGACGAGAGCTTGGCGATGAGAACGCCCGTCAGGCCGATCACGGACCCGATCGACAGATCGATGCCGCCGGCGATGATGACGAACCCGATGCCAATCGCGAAGATCCCGAGCATCGAGATCTGCCGCAGGGTGTTGATCGAGTTCGACTGCCCGAGAAAATCCGGGTTCGAGATGTAGAGGGCCAGACACATCGCGACGAGCGCGATGGTCATCCCGAGCTCGCGCCTCATGACAAAGCCTCCTTGTCGGCGTGGCCCGTCATCAAGGTCGCGATCCGCTCCTGGCTGAGCCGTTCCCGCGGCAACACACCCTTGATGCGTCGCTCGTGCATGACGGCGACGCGATCGCTCATTCCGATGATCTCTTCCATGTCCGAGCTGACCATCAAGATCGTGATGCCTTCATCCGCGAGGGCGGTCATGTGGCGGTAGATCTCGGCCTTGGCGCCGACGTCGATGCCGCGCGTCGGCTCGTCCAGGATGAGCACGCGCGGGTTCATGGCCAGCCATTTCCCGAGCACCACCTTCTGCTGGTTTCCGCCGGAGAGGTTCACGACGGGCTGACGAACGCCGGGCGTCTTCGTCCTCAAGCGCTCCACCTCCGACTCGGCGACACGGCGCTCCGTCTCCCTGTCCAGGAAGCCCCAGCGGCTGTAGCTGGCGATGTTCGGCAGGGAGGTGTTCTCTGCGATGCTGAGCGGCAGCACGAGGCCGTGCCGCTTGCGATCCTCCGGCGCCAGGTAGACGCCGCGGTCGATGGCATCCCTGGGTTTTCGAGGAGCAAACTCCTTTCCTTCGAGCGTCATGCGTCCCCCGAGCGCCGGGGTAACCCCGAAGAGCGTCTGCATGAGCTCCGTGCGGCCCGAGCCGACCAGGCCGGCGAAGCCGAGGATCTCCCCGCGTCCGGCCGAAAAGGAGATCGGCGCGGGCGCGCCGGGCACGACGAGGCCCTCGACCAAAAGGACGGGCTCGGTCGGCTGACGCGGCCGTTTCTCCGGGAAGTAGTGCGCGCTGAGCTCGCGGCCCACCATCATCGAGACGATCTGTTGGCGCGTCGCTCCTGCGCGCGTGAGGTCCCCGACGTGGCGGCCGTCGCGCAGGACCGTCACCCGGTCCGCCAGCGCCATGACCTCTTCCATGCGGTGCGAGATGTAGACGATGCCGATGCCGTCCGCCCGGAGCTTGCGGATGATCCCGAAGAGATGCTCGGACTCACCGCTCGTGAGCGACGAAGTCGGCTCGTCCATGATGAGGATGCGCGCGCTCAGGGCGAGCGCCTTGGCGATCTCGACCATCTGCATCTGACCGGCGGTCAACGCGGACACCGGGGTCGAGGGCGGGAGCCGCAAGCCCACGCGCAGAAGCAGCTCCCTGGCGCGGGCGTGCATGTCGCCCTTCGGCAGCGGACGGAGGAGCGGCCCTGTCGCGCCGCCTTCGTTACCGAGGAAGATGTTGGCCGCGATGTCCAGATTGGGCGCCAGCATCAGCTCCTGATGGATGAGCGCGATGCCGAGGCGCTTGGCGACGCGCACGCTCTCGATGGCGACGCTCTTCCCTTCGATGCGGATCTCGCCTTCGTCGGGTTGCAGGGCGCCCCCGAGGATCTTCATGAGCGTGCTCTTACCGGCGCCGTTCTCGCCCATGAGGGCGAGCACCTCGCCCGGCTTCAGCGAGAGAGAGACGCCCTGGAGCGCGACCACGCCGGGAAACCGCTTGGTGATCGCGCGCATCGCGAGCAGATCCGGAGCGGACGCAGTCACGCTCACTTCTTCATTTCGGCGAGCTGCTGTTTAAAGGTCGCCACGTTGGTCTTTTCGATCACGTCGATGCCGGTGTCGATGCTCTTGTTGGCCGGGATCTGCGCCATCGCTGCGCTGGGCTTGACCGCGAGCTCATGCGCCCACTTGCTCGCCAGGTAACCGAACTGAAACGGCTTCTGGACGACCGTGGCCGAGATCGTGCCGTTCTCGATGGCCGTGAGCGTCTCCTCTTCCTCGTCGAACACCGCTGCGAGGACCTTCCCCTTCTTCCCGAGCGCCTCGATGGCCGCCGCGATGGCGGGGCCGTTGTAAGACCACAGGCCTGCGACGAGCTTCAGGTCCGGGTGCGCGTTGATGATGTCCTCCACGTTGGAGCGCGCCTTCGCGCGGTCGGTGTTGTCCTCACGCTTGTCGACGATCTCGATGTTCTTGCCTGCGATCGCGTCCTGAATGCCTTGCAGGCGCTGCTTCGCGTTGTCCGCGGAGAGCGTGCCGACGAACACGGCCATCTTACCGCCGTTCGGGAGGAGCTTCACGATATGGGCGCCGAGCGCCTTGCCGGCCTCGTGGTTGTTGGTGCCGATGTAGAGCAGTCGGCTCGACACCGGGGCGTCCGAGTCGAACGTGATGAGCTTGCTCTTCTCGGCCACCTTGTTGAGCACCGGGACCTGATCGGCCGGCGCGATGGCGCTCACGGCGATGGCGTCGTAGCCCTGACTCGAGAGGTTTTCGAGGATCTGGTTCTGCTCCTCCGTGGTGCCGTTCGATGGCATCTTGACGTCGACCTGAACCTTGCTTTCTTGCTCGTATTTCCGGACGCCCGCCTGAGCGATCTTCCAGAACTCGGACGCGTTGTTGGTGACGAAGGCGAGCTTGACGATCTTCGGCTTCGAGCCGCCGCCCTCGGCTGGCGCGGCGCCCGTCCCCTCGCTCTTCTCGCTGCACCCCGTCATCGCGAGCAGCGCCAACAGGAAGGGCGCCACGACCGCCCAACCCTTGCCCCAGGACTTCGTCTCTTTCACGGCTGGTCTCCTTGCTGATTCACTTTCAAGAACGTGTTGACATCACGCGTGGCGTCGCCCTTACCCGGCCGATAACTCGCACTCGGAGAAAACTCGCAATCCGCATGGAACCTCTCCTTTATCCCCGTGATCTGCCGCAAGCCGATGCGTGTTCGGCTCGCGACGACCGAGCGAACGAGGATCGGTGCCCGGATGGATCTGGATGACGAAGGATGCCCGCTGGAGAGAATTGTGAGCGTTCACATAATCGGTGTCAACTGCCATCGGCGGGTGCTGTGCGCGCGGGACGTCACGGGTTAAGGCTGATCGAAGAATTGGAAGCGTACGGGAACGCGCGGTCACCCGGTACGATCAGAGGTGTTGCACCCGCGGGAGGCGCGGAGGGCCTGCGACTCGGCACGTCGAGCATGAGCTGAGACGACGGCGTTGAGCGTTTCCTGTCGGTTGGCAGGAAATGAGCCTTTTCTTCCCGTGCGTGCGTTGACGCCCCTCGCGCAGCGTGTGATAGGTTGGTGCGGTTCGAACATATTTGTCTTGTGGCATTGGCTTGAGCGCGCGGAGGTGCCTGTGAATCGAAGCAAGCGGTGGGTCGTTGACGCGACCTGGGTGATGGCCGTCGTCGCGGCGCGTGCCCGGACGGGGGTCGCGCTCGGCGTGGCGCTCGCGGCCGCGGCGTGCGGCCAGGAGGGCGGCGACCGCGACGCGATCGCGGCGAGCGGCGGGTGGGGGACGGGCGGCGCGCTCGCGACAGGCGGAGCCTCGGAGACGGGCGCCGGGGTCGGCGGCGCGGAGAGCACCACGAGCGGCGGCGCGCCGGGGGACGGCGGAGCGGCTGGGGAGGGCGGCGGCGCGGAGAGCACCGCGAGCGGCGGCGCGCCGGGGGACGGCGGAGCGGCCGGGGAGGGCGGTGGCCTGGGCAGCGGAGGCGCGGGCGGAGCGACCGACACCTGCAGCAGAGCCGCCGCCTGCGGGACGCACAAGTGGGCGTGCTGGCCCATGCCCAATCCGGCGGGCAGCGGGCTGCCCAACGCTGCGAGCTACACCGATGGGGGGGGCGGAGTGGTGCGCGACAACGTCACGTGCCTCGAGTGGCAGCAGAGCCCTCCCTCCGATGCGTACACGTGGGAGCAGGCGATCAGCTATTGCGACGACCTGACGCTCGGCGGCTTCTCCGACTGGCGCCTTCCCACGCGCATCGAGATGACGTCGATCGTCGACTTCACCCGGAGCCCGGCCATCGACAGGGGCGCGTTCCCGGGGGCGCGCGGGGGCTTCCACAAGACGTCGTCCGACTGGATCCTCACCATCCGGCAGGCCGGCGCCGGCGCGGGGCGCGACTATGCCTGGGCTTTCAACCTGAGCGACGGGATCGTCAGCAACGCCTACTCCAAGGCGACCGCGGCGAGCCTGCGCTGCGTGCGAGGCAACGGCGAGGGCGAGGCGCCCAGCAGCCCGGCCGTGGCCCCGCCCGACCAGTACGCCGTCGTGTCGCCCGGCGAGGTGATGGACAAGTACACAGGCCTCGTCTGGCAGCAGGGGTATTCGCCGGCCACGCTGGCCTGGGCGGACGCGGAGAGCTACTGCGCGACGCTCGATCTCAACGGCCACACGTGGCGCTTGCCCAGCATCCGGGAGCTCGCGACCCTTGTCGACGAAGCGCAGGTGGCGCCGTCGATCAACCGCACGATGTTCCCCGACACGCAGTACGGCGCCCGCAGCAACGACTGGTACTGGAGCTCCCATGCGGCCGTGGGCAACGCCGCGGCTGCCTGGGCGCTCAATTTCGACGACGGCTTCACCGGGTTCAACGCCGGAGAGAGCGGCAAGTGGAACTATTTCACGGCCGCGTGGGTGAAGTGCGTGCGCTGAGGGCGTAGTCGCGGCCGCCGCGCCTCGTTTCGGTGGCGCGCGGCCGCCGGCGTCGGATAGCGTGGCTCGGGTGAGCCCGAGCATGCCGCCGGCGCGCCCTCGCCTCGCCGCCCACGTGCTCGCGCGGCGCCACCTGGTCGGCGAGGAGGAGCGCGTCATCCTCCACGATGCCCGCACAGGGCAGCTGCTCCAGCTCGGCCCGCGGGAGTGGGTGCTTCTCTCCGCGGCCGACGGGACGCGCGACGTCGAAGGCATCGTCATCGCGGCGGCCCGCGAGGGCGCGCACGCGCGTGTGCCCGCCGCGCAGGCGTTCTTCGCAGAGCTCCACGCCGCGGGGCTGCTCGGAGCGGACGACGCCGGCGAGGACGTGGGATCCTGGAGGGCCGCGACGCCCGCGGCGCCCGCGCTCGATCCGGGGGAGCGCGATCCCCGCGAGCGCCCGCTGGAGGTGCTGCCCGACTTCAGCCTGCACTGCGACGGCCGCGGGAGCTGCTGCCGGATCTACGCCTCGATCCTCTTCGATCCCGAGGAGGCCGCGCGGGCGCGGGCGCTGCGGCCCGATGTGCTGAGCGGGGGCGCGCGCCACGAGCGGGCCTTCACGCCGGAACGAGGGACGTGGCCGTGCGCGGCCTCCGTCGTGGCGATGCGGGACGGCCGGTGCGCCTACCTCGAGGGCGAGGGGCGCTGCTCGCTCCACGCGAAGAGCGGGTCCGAGGCCAAGCCGCTCGGATGCCGCACCTTCCCGACCAGCTTCATCGACGACGGCGAGTCGGTGCGCGTCTCGGTCGCCGTGGAGTGCGCCTGCGTGCTCGCCAGCGTGGGCCGCCCCGGCGGCGCGCCGCTGCTCGATCCGCGGCTCGTCACGCGGGGAGATCTGGACGAGCGCATCGATATCACCCGGCTGCCGGACCGCGCGCAGGTGACGCCCGGCGCGACCGCCTCCCGCGCCGAGGTCGTCGCCTGGTCGAGGCGCCTCGCCGCGGCAGCGCCCCCGCCCGACGTCGCCGCGGGCCTCTTCTCGCTCGCCGCCGCGCTCGAGGCCGAGGGCCTCGCCGAGGGGGCGATCGCGCGCTTCGAACAACCCGACCCGCTGGATCCGGCGGCGCTCGCGCCCTGGCTCGCCGCGCTCCACGGCCGCGCGGCGCGGCGGGCGCGCGAGGACGCCGCCTGGCGCAGCGAGCGGGACCTCGCCCGGAGGGCCACGCGGTGGATCGCGGAAGCGACCCTGGCGCTTGCCGAGCCCGACCTGCTCGCCGCGCTGCTCCTCTCGCCCGTGCGCGCGCGCGTTGGCGACCGCGAGCGCTTCTACCTCCGCGCGGCCTTGCACGGCCACCGCCTGCTCGGGGCGCTGCCGCTCTCGCTCGCGCTCCGCGATCGCGCCGTGCGGCTCGTCGTGGCCCGGGCGCTGCCGGCGGTCGTCGAGGGGGAGGACGCGGGCGACCCGGCCTGCGCCGAGCCGATCGCGCTCGTGGAGGCGGCGCTGCGCGGCCACGGCCTCGACGCGTACGCCGCCGAGGCGGCCACGGCCGGGTGATCCGCGCGTCTCCGGCGAACTCGAAGAGACATCGCCGCCGATCCTGTCGATAATGCGCCCGCGATGAGCCAGCCCCCGCTCGACAACAAGACGGACTTCGCCGCGCACCCACAGCTCCTCGTCGACAGGGACGGCGAGCAGCTGGTCACGATCGTCAAGGCGAGCTTCGAGCTCCAGGGCGACGGCAGCCTCGAGCTCGCGCCCCCCGAGCGCACGCGCGGGGTCCGCCTCGCCGACCTGCCCTGGGAGGAGAAGAAGCCCGAGAGCGTCGCGTACCCGGCCGACATCTGCCTGTTCAAGCCGGCGACCGACGTGATCTTCGTGGCCACGGCGTACGCGCCGAGCGGCAAGGCGGTGCCATCCTTCGACGTGCGCGTCGAGGTCGGCCCGCTCAGGAAATCGCTTGTCGTGTTCGGCAAGCGGCTCTGGGTGGACAAGGGCGCCGCCCTCACCGCGCCGGCGCCCATCGAGCAGATCGACATGCGCTACGACCACGCCTGGGGCGGGCGGGACGACGACGATCCCGCGGCGCCCCTCGAGGAGCCGCGCAACCCGATCGGCACGGGCGTCACGCGCGCGCCGGCCTCGCTCACCCACCAGCCGGCGCCGACCATCGAGGATCCCTCGTACCCGATCCGGACCGCGAAGACCGCGCCGCCGCCCGCGGGGATCGGGGCCGTCGGCCGGCACTGGGAGCCGCGCCGCGGGTACGCCGGGACGTACGACGCCGCGTGGCGAGAGAACCGCGCGCCGCTCCTGCCCGAGGACTTCGACCACCGCTTCAACCTCTGCGCCTCGCCGGGCCTCATCGCGGATCCGCCGCTCGCGGGCGGCGAGCCGGTGCGGGCGCTCAACCTCACGCCCGAGGGGGCGCTCAGCTTCGAGCTCCCGAAGGTGCAGGTCGAGATCGAGTTCCACGTGAAGGACCGCGCGCCGGTCGCCTTCGCGCCCCACCTCGACACCGTGCTCGTCGACCTCTACGCCACCGGCCCGCAGAAGCCGGTGGCCGTCGAGATGGTCTGGCGCGCGCACGTCAAGGCGCCCCGGCGGATGAAGGACGCGCGCGTGATCGTGCGCGAGCGGGGGCGAGCGTGAGGCCCCTCGCCGTCATGGTGGCCGCGGGCGCGGTCACGCCCATCGGGCTGCGCTCGATCGACACCGCGTTCTCGCACCGCGCCTCGGCCGCGGCGATGCGCGAGTCGCCGCTCGTGGACGGGCAGGGCGAGTGCGTCACGATGTGCTTCCTGCCCACGCTCGATCCGCGGGTCACGGGCGCCGCGCGCGCCGTCCTGCTCGCGGAGCGCGCGCTCGGCGAGGCGCTCGAGAAGCTCGGCCCCGCGGCGCGGGGGCTGCGCATGCAGATGGGCCTGTGCCTCGACGAGCACCTCGGGCAGCGGCCGCTGGGCGGCGAAGCTCCGGCGCAGCGGGTCGCCGCCGAGCTCGCCGCGCGGGCGCAAGCGTACGGGTGCGCGCCGGAGATCGCGGTCAAGGTCTCGACGCGCGGCCCCGCCGCGCCGGGGTTCTTGCTGCCGGAGCTGTGCGACGCGCTCGCGCGAGGCGCGATCGACGCGGCGCTGCTCGGCGGCGTGCACACCGACTACGACCCCGCGCGCATCGCCGCGCTCGACGCCGCGGGCCGGCTCTTCCGGCCGGACAACCTCGACGCCCTCGTCCCCGGCGAGTGCGCGGCCTTCGTGGTCCTCACGCGCCCCGACGTCGCGCGGCGCGCGATGCTCCGCGAGCTCGGGCAGATCGTCGGCCTCTCCACAGCGCACGAGCGGGCCCGCCCGGACAACGACGAGTCCGCGTTCCAGGCCACGGGCCTCACCGCCGCGCTCCGCGCCGCGCTGGCGCCGCTGGCCGAGCGCGGGATGCGCGCGGGCTGGATGCTCACCGATATCACCTTCGAGACATTCCGCCATTTCGAGCTCCAGGCCGCGTCGGTGCGCACGCAGCAGCTCTTCTGCGATCCGCAGCAGCTGGAGTGCCCCGCCCAGCGGATCGGGGCGCTCGGCGCCGCGGCCATGCCGCTGCACCTCGTCATCGCGTCGGAGGCGTTCGCGCGCGGCTTTGCGCCGCACCCGTGCGCCGTCTCCCTCGCCGGGAGCGACGGCGGGGAGCGCGCGGCGATGGTGGTCGTCGCGCCGGGGTGACGGCGCGAGAGGGCGAACCAGGGCCAGGGGCAGCCGCCGAACGGGACGACCGCCGAGCCGGCGCCCGAGGAACATGCGTGCTTCGGCCGAAGGAGGGGTCTTTGGAATCGCCAAGCGCGCCACGGACGCCAAGAAAACCACAAAGTTTGGCGTCTTACGGCGCCTTGGCGGCTCGATCATTTGGGCAGGGTCGGGGAATTCCCTCTCCATCTGTCGACAGCTTCCCCGGAGAGATGAAGCGGTAATGCTCAATTTTGACCCGCGTCGCTCAAATAGCCTATGTTCCCCGGCGTTTCTGAGCAGATAGGACACGGGTTGTCATAGCGAAGACGTGCTGTTACGGCCTGTTCGACGCGTCGTTCGCGCCGTGGCGCGTGATCGGTGACAGCGCGCACGGCGCCCTCAGCGCGCGCTTTTTGCACGCGGACGCGATGCTGCGCAGGCTGCGCCAGAGCAGACTCGACAACTCACGCGACGCCGAGATGGTCGCGCTCACGACCGTCGACCTGCTCATCGTCGACGACTTCGCGCTCGAGGCGATGAAGAAGGAATCGAGCCGCGACGTGTATCAGCTCTCCCTCGAGCGCACCGACGTGGCGCCGCGATGCCTGGCAGCGGCTGCGGTCCAGCCTCGCAGCTGCACCCGCGCGCGCCGGGATGAACCGGTGGTGCCCCTCCGTTTGCCCTGTTCGTTCCAACGATTCCGGGTACTTGCAAAGCGAATTGGGACATCACCAAAAATTCTCTATTGCCGACCCGGAGCGCGCGAAGCACCCTGGGCGCAAGCCGCCTGAGAGCGGCTGCTAGCCAAGGAGAAGTCGATGAGATTCATCTCAGCGGGAATCGCGTGCGCCGCCATCGTTGCGTCGTTCGCCGTCTCTTGCGAGGCACCGAGCAGCGATCCAGAGCTCGCGGGGGCGGCCGAGCTGCCCGTCGAGTCGGTGACGGCGGCGCTCGAAACCAGCGCCACGCATGGAGAAGAGGTGACGTTCCCCCTGCCGCCCGATCGATCGCTCGACGGGACGTCCAACAATGCGCGCGACCCACGCTGGGGAGCGGTGGGAGAGCGATTCAAGCGCATCACGCGCTCCGCCTATGCCGATGGCGTCGCCGCGCCTTCGGGGCCGGAGCGCCCGAACGCCCGCGCCGTGAGCAACCGCGTCTGCCGCGCGGAAACGTTGCCGAGCGACCCGCGCGGGCTGAGCGACATGCTCGGCGCCTGGGCACTCTTGCTGAGCCACGATCTGCAGAGCTTCCGCGCCGCGGAGCCCACGGAGCAGTTCGGGATCCTCGTCCCCGCCGATGACGACGTGATGGTCCCAGGTGCGACGATCCCGCTCGCGCGCTGGATCTGGGATATCTCGACGGGCCGCGAGCGCAGCAATCCGCGACTCCAGATCAACAACTCGACGTCCTACCTGGACGCCTCGGTGATCTACGGCATCGATCCGACGCGCGCCGCGGCCTTGCGCACGTTCTCGCAGGGTCAAATGAGGGTCAGCGACGGGAACCTGCTGCCGTTCAACACCGCTGGGCTTCCCAACCGGGTACCAGGGCCGAATTTCTTCCTGGCAGGCGACGAGCGAGCGAACACGAACTTCGCCCTCATCGCACTGCAAACGCTGTTCGTGCGCGAGCACAACCGGATCGCCGCCGGGCTCGCGGCCGCGACCCCGCCGCTGACCGACGAGCAGATCTATCGGAGAGCTCGCAAGATCGTGAGCGCAGAGATCCAGAGCATTACCTACCAGGAGTTCCTGCCCGCGCTCCTTGGCCCCCGCGCTCCGAGCGCCAGCGGTCGCTATGACCCACGCACGAACGCCACGATCAGCGAAATTTTTTCGGTGGTTGGCTTCCGCTTCGGTCACAGCCTGCTGTCGCCGGACTACCTGCTCGTGGACGACGCCGGAGGGGTCACGCGCGTGCCGCAACGAGAGACCTTCTTCAACCCGGCAATCGTCTCGGCTCGTGGGGTGGAACCGATCTTCCGCGGCCTCTGGTCGCAGGTGATGCAACGAATCGATCCGGAAGTCGTGGACGACATCCGGAACCAGACCGTCCGCTTCGGTGAAAAGATCGATCTCGTGGCGTATGACATCCAGAGCGGGCGCGAATTCGGCATCGCCGACTATTCGCGGGTGCGCGCGGATCTCGGCCTACAAAAGATACGCTCGTTCCGGGAGATCACGGCGGATCTGGATCGGCGCGCAGCGCTCGAAGACGCCTACGGGGACGTATCACGAATCGACGCCTTGGTGGGCGCGCTGTCGGAAGATCCTTTACCGAACGCGAGCGTGGGCCCGCTGTTCGCGGCGATCCTCCGGGAACAGTTCGTCCGGCTGAGGGATGGCGACCGGTTCTGGTACGAGAACGATCCGGCCTTCACCCCAGCCGAGGTCGCCGCGATCCGGGCAACCACGCTCGCCTCGGTGATCCTGAGGAATACACGTCTCTCCGACGTGCCCGCCAACGTGTTCTACGCTCACTAGCATCTAGCGCTGGTCGGTACGGCCGTGGCACCATCGATCGCGATGGCTTGAAAGTCGCGAGAAGAGAGCGACCGCGAGCAGGCCATGCTGGAGGAGCGGGCCGAGCGCACGTATACGGCCAGCTTGGCCAGATCGGCGCGGTTAGCGCCTCCGGCGAGGTGGTCGCAGTTGGCGCGGGGTGGTCGCGGTTCAGGCAAACGCGATCACTACCCGTCGACAGCCTCCCCGGAGAGATGAAACTCAGCCCGGAGGTCGTCGACCCCCTTGCGCCGGAGCCCGTCGCCGGCCGGCGCGCCGGCCACCCCGGGCGGCCGTGCAGCGCAGGAACCTGCTCCCCTTGGCGGTGTCGAAAGGCGCCATGCCCAGGCCTTCCCTTCCGCTCGCCGGCCTCGTCCTCATCGCCGCCCTAGGCGCCGCCGCGACCTCCGACGCGGCCACGGACGGCCGCGACGCGGTTGCCCGCGGCCTCGACCTCTTCGTCCACGCGCCCGGCAGCGGCGCGCCCGGCGCCACCCTGCCGGTGCAGGTCCTCGCGCTCGGCTTCCCCACCGCGGTCACGCTCCGGCCGCTCGAGGCGGTCACCGTGGAGGCGACCTGGGATCCCGAGCACCTCGGCAAGGTCAGCGCCGTCCCGCCGCCCGTGCGGGTCACCACCGACGCGAAGGGGCGCGCTCACCTCGACGTCCCGATCCCGGAGGGGCCCGCGCGCGAGCTCCGGCTGCTGCTCGGCGTGCGCGCCGGCGACCGGCAGCGGACCCGGACGCTCACCGTGCAGCGACAAGCGCCGCTCCAGGTCGACCTGCACGTCCCTGACACGCGCGTGGTGCCGGGCAGCGCGATGTCGGCGTGGATCACGGTGCAGAGCCAGGCCTCAGGGCAGCCGGCGCCGCGGATCCCTGTGGAGGTCAGCCTGCTCGAGGGCGGCGTCGCGCGGCACACGGCGGTGGTCACGACCGACGCGGCCGGCGTCGCGATGACACGCGTGCCCGTCCCCTGGATCGACGAGCCCGGCTGGCGCTGGATCCTCCGCGCCCGCGCGCGGAGCGCGGCGGGGGCCTCGTCGAACGCCGCGGAGATCTCTCTCTCGCCGCGTGAAGAGACGCCCGGCGCCCCGCAGATGCTGGCCGAGTGGTCCGATCAGGATCTGCGCGCCGGGGATCGCGCCACCTACGTGATCCGGATCCGCGACGGCGCCGGCCAGCCCGTGGCCGGGCTGCCGGTGCGGACATGGATCGGGCCGAAGGGCACGAGCCCGCCCGAGGACAAGGCCGCGTGGGAGAAGCTCACCACGCCCGCGCGCACCGACGCGGCCGGCGAGGTCCGCGGCGCGGCCGTGGCGCCCACCACCGTGGTGCAGGGCGCAGGGACCTCGCTGCGCGTCGTCGCGCGCGCGACGTTCGAGGGGCACGAGCTCGAGCGCGAGGCCACGGTCTCCGTGGAGAGCCCCACCTCGGAGGCGGCGCTGCTTCCGGAGGCGGGCGCGATCGTTCCGGGCGTCGCTCAGCGCATGCTGCTGCGCGTCCGCGATGCGCGGCGGAAGCCGGTGCAGGGCACCTTCACCGTCGAGGGCGACGGGCTCCAGGCCGTCGTGACCACCGACGCGTACGGCGAGGCCGAGGTGACCTGGGACGCGCCCCTCGAGCTCGGAGCCCTCCGCAACGTCGGGCCGTGCGCCGGCGGCGTGGCTGCGGCGGTGCGCGTGCGGCCATCCGGCGAGCTCCCGGCGCTCGCGTCGCGGCGCGAGCCGTTCGCGCTGTGCGTCTCCGTCGATCGCGACGCCACGGCGCTGCTCCGGCCCGAGCGGCTGCTCGCCCGCGCCGGCGACGCGCTCGCGCTCCGCGTGATCGACGCCGGCGGCGCGGGCGCCCGCGCTGACCGGCGGCCAGAGGGCGGCAGGGCAGCGGACGGCGCCGGCTGGAGCGTGATCGTCCAGGCGGACAACGCGGCCCGCGCGGCGAGCGCCTGGATCGCCGGGGGCCCGGAAGGGGGCGCGCTCGGCCTGCCCGAGGGGGCGGCCGGCGTCTGGACGCTCAGCGCCGCCGCTCCCCGGCAGGGCGCCGCCGCGCGGCAGGTGGGCGGCGCAGTGCTCGTCACGCCGCGCGTCCTCCCTCGGCTCGAGGCCCGCATGACCGGCGGCCGCGCGGCCCCGCGCGGCGCCATCGACGTGGACCTCGCGCTCACCGACGGGGGCAGCCGCGGGCTGCCCGGGACCGTCGCGGCCGTCGTCGTGGACCTGTACGGCGGGGGCAACGTCGGCGGCCTCGCCGCGCTCGACACGCGCGCGCGGCTCTGCCAGGGCATGGTCGAGCCCGAGCGCTGCGGCGCTTTCCTGGCGGGCGATCCCGCGCTCGAACCGCTCCGGCGCGCGGAGCTCAGCGCCCGGGCGCGCGAGGCGATCGCGCCGGCGAACGATCCGGCCGGCTCTGCGCGGGCAGCGCTCGACGAGGCGTTTGGCCAGGTGCTTCGCTCGCTCGAGGGGGCGGTCTTCGAAGCCACAAGCGACCCGGAGCGGCTGCGCGACGTGCGCCGCCGCGGGCCGGGCGGCGCCTATGCATGGAACCCCGAGCTGATGACCCTGGTCACGGCCGCGATGGATGCGCCCCCCGAGACGCCCGGCGGCGAACCGCTCTCGCTCGCGGACCTCCTGGCGGTGGACCCGCAGGTCACGTTCGATCACGTCGCTCGCCGCGTCACCCGCCTCAAGCTCTTCCGCATCCTCGCCGCGGCGCGCGCGTTCCGGCGCGAGCGGCTGCTCGACCCGGACGAGCCGGCGCTCCGCGATCCGAACGCGCTGCTCCGCCGCCTGGTGCGCGACGAGCAGCTCCAGGAGTCGCTCCTGCTCGATCCCTGGGGCGGCACGATCCAGTTCACCCCGACGACCGCGCCGCCCGCGCCGTTCCTCACGGTGCGGCGCGGCTTCGCCCTGCAAGCGCCCGGGCCCGACGGCCGGATCGGCACGGGCGACGACGTGCGCGATCCGTTCGAGCGGGTGCTGCGCTCGGGCACGCCGTACGCCAGGGCGGTCGGCGAGGATCGCCTTGTCGACGCGAAGTTCGACATGGAGGTCGGCGACGCCACGGTGTCGGCGTGGGAGAGCCTCCTGGAGGAGTTCACGGGCACGTCGCTGGGCGAGGGGATCGGCCTGAGCGGCATCGGCTCCACCGGCGGGGGCGCGGGCTCCGGCGTCGGGTTCGGTTCAGGCCACGGCAAGCTGGGCGGAGCCCACCGCACCTCGTTCGGCGCGCCGCGGGGCGTGTTCTTCTGGTCGCCACCCCAGCGCACGGACAAGGATGGCCGGCTGCGGATGCGCGTCCCGCTCGGCGACGTCGAGACGACGTTCCGGCTAGTCTTCGTGGGCGTGCCGGACGGCGCCACGCCGGCCACGGCGACGCTCGACGTGCCCACCGCGCAGCCGCTCTCGGCGCGCGTGGAGGCGGGCGCTGCGTGGGTCGAGGGCGACGAGGTCGACGTGGAGATCTCGGTCCGGAACCGCTCACCGAGGCCGCTTCGCGCGAACGTGGAGCTCACGGCGCGCGGCGTGGCCGCCCTCGCGGACCCGCGCCGCCGAGCGGTGGCGGTCGACGTGCCCGCGGGGGGCGCGGCGCCGGTGCGCGCGCGGGTGCGGGCGCTGCGCGCGGGGCGGGCGGAGCTGGCGGTCGCCCTGAAGGCGCAGGGGACCCCGGGCGACACGCTCGTGCACGCGTGGGACGTGCGCCCGGCGGGTGAGCCCACCGATCTGAACATCGCCCAGATCGTCGAGGGCGGCGCCACGGCCACGCTGCGCGTCGCGGCGGATGCGCGCTACCAGCCCACCGGCCGCCCCCGGCTCGTCATCGAGCGCGGCCTCGCGGGCGCGCTCACCGCGGCGCTCGAGGCGATGGATCCCGATCGGCTCTCGTCCGCAGGGGCCATGGCGGACGCGGTGGAGGTCGCGGCGCTCGTGCGCCGCTGGGCCGCGGCGCGCGGGGGCGAGGGCGCGCCGCTCGCCGCGCGGGCGGAGGACATCGGCCGCCGCGCCGTGGGCCGGCTGCTCGCATACAAGAACAGCAAGAAGGACCTGGTCTTCTGGCCTCCGGCGCTCCGGGCGCGCATTTTCGCGCCCGCGTCCGTGGCGGAGGAGCTGCCGAAGATCGACGCGCGCTGCCCGCCCGAGCCCGTGCAGCCCGCGGCGGCGCTCGACGCGCTCGAGATCGAGCCCTCGCCGGCGGGGGGCGCGGTGAACGCGTGCTGGGACGCGTTCGTGACGAGGGTGCTGGACGAGGTGATCCGGAGCGGCGATCGCGTGGCGCTCGCCAGGGTCCTGCTCGCGCTCGCGGAGCGGCCGCACCGGGCCGCGCTGGCTGTGAACGTGGCGGACCGGCTGCGCGCCTGGGTGGCGCTGCTCCCGACCGGCGGCATCACGTTGCCGCCGGGTCAGGCCGAGGATCGGAGCGCGCGCGCGGTGGTCTACGCGGCGCTCCTCCGCGCCGCCGGGCTCGGTCGGAGCGCGGCGCCGCCCGCGAAGCTCCTCGGCTGGGTGGGCGTGCAGCGGGACGTGCGCGGCGGCTACGGCGCGCCGGCCAGCACGCGCGCGGTGGTGCGCGCGCTCCTGGCCCACGGGAGCGAGGGCCGAGGGGCGGCGCGGGTCTCGGTGACGTCGGGCGGCGTGCGCCGCGACGTGGAGGTCGGACCGTCGGGGCGGGTCGTGGTGCCGCTCGACGCGGGCGCGGCGGAGGCGGCGGTCGAGGTCGCGGGGCCCGCGGTCGTGGCGCGCCTGGAGCGCCCGGCGCTCCGGCGCTGGAGCCGACCGCCGGCCGCGGCTGCGAGCCCCGTGCAGGCGGAGATCTCCTGGCCGAAGCGCCCGCGCGCGGGAACGACGGGGAAGCTCGCGGTCTCGCTGCGCCACACGCTGGGCCGCCCGGTCGAGGTCGACGTGCGCATCCCGCTCCCTCCAGGGGTGTCGCTGGCCGAGCCGCTCGCCGGCGTGCGGCAGGTGAACGGCGTCCTCGCGCTCCGGGCTTCCCTGGAGGCGAGCCGGCTCTCGACGCTGGTGGAGATCCCGGTGCGCTTCGCGCTCGCCGGCAAGGTGACGGCGCCCGAGGCGCAGGCCCGGGTGGCGCAGGAGGAGCTGCCGCGCGCGGTGGTCCCGGCGCGGCCGATCGTGATCGAGTGATCGGCGCTCCTGGATACCGGTTCACTCTCCGTCCGCGCCGAGGTGATGAGGTGCTTTGGTCGGAGGTGCGGTCTTTTGAACCGCCAAGCCGCCAAGGACGCCAATAAACACAAATATCCTGGCGTCTTATGGCGTCCTGGCGGCTCCATCATTCTGCCAGCGCGGGATCAGTACCCCACCCACCGCTCGGAGCCCCGCGCGATCCGGCCCCCCCACGCCGCTCGCGCCGCGTCGGGTTCCAGCGCCAGGGCTTGGCGCCGTCCGCCGATCGCCTACCATGCCCCCAATGGCCGCTACCTTCGCCACCTTCTCCCTGGAGGGCGACAAGCTCCCCGGGGACGTCGCCGTGACCCGCTTCGAGGCCGTCGAGGCGATCTCCACCCCCTACACGGTCGAGGTGCGCTTCGCGACGCTGGACACGTCGTTCCGGGTCGAGGACTGCCTGCGCAGCCGCCTGTGCCTGCGCGTCGTCGACACGTCGGGCCAGGAGCGCCTGTACGACGGCATCGTGGACCGCGCCGGCTTTGCGCACATCGTGGGCGAGAGCCGCCAGTTCGACGTCCGCCTGCGGCCCGCGCTCGCCGCGCTCGCGCACCGCGAGGGGTGCCGCATCTTCCAGGAGAAGACCATCGTCCAGGTCGCGCAGTCGGTCTTCGAGGACGCCGGCTTCGGCGACAAGGTCGAGTGGCGGATCGCGAAGGAGTACGAGCCGCGCGAGTTCATCGTCCAGTACCGCGAGTCGCACCTCAACTTCGTCTCGCGGCTCCTCGAGGACAACGGCCTCTTCTACTACTTCCGGCACGAGGCCGCCGGGCACACGATGATCATCACCGACGACCCCGCCGCCTTCGAGGTGGAGGAGGGGCTGCCGGTGAACTTCCGCATGGCGCAGGGCGGCCTGCCCGGGAGCCTGCCGCTCGCCAAGCTCACGAGGACGCGCGCGCTGCGCACGAGCCTCGTCCACCTCCGGGACCACGATTTCGAGAAGCCCGACGTGAAGCCGGAGTCCGCGCTGCCTCGCAAGGAGGCCATCGCGCTGCCCTACTTCGAGTACCCCGCCGGCTTCACGAAGGGGAGCGTGGGCGGTCGCCGCGCCGAGGCCCGCATGCGCGAGCTCTCCGCCGACGCCGACGTGTGCGAGGGCGAGAGCCGCGCGGCCGGGCTCAAGGTGGGCGAGCCGTTCGCCGTGGAGGGCGCCGCGGAGCCGTGCCTGAACGGCGAGTTCGTGGTCACCCACCTCGTCTCGCGCGGCAACCAGACGCTCACCGGCGGCGCGACGAACTACGACGTCGAGAACCACTTCCGCGGCGTCCCCAAGGGCGCGCCCTTCGCGGCCGAGCGCCGCGCGCGGCGGCCGCGCATCCGCGGCATCCAGACGGCGATCGTCACGGGGTCGAGCACGCAGGAGCAGGCGCTCCACGTCGACAAGTACGGCCGCATCAAGGTCCGCTTCTTCTGGGACCGGCAGGGCCAGCAGGACCACACCTCGAGCTGCTGGCTGCGCGTCTCGCAGGTCGCGATGGGCGGCTCGATGATCCTCCCCCGCGTCGGCTGGGAGGTCTCGGTCGCGTTCCTCGACGGCGACCCGGACCGGCCGCTCGTGCTCGGACGCACGTACAACGCGGAGAAGACGCCGCCCGACGCGCTCCCCGCCGCCAAGGCGTCCGGCACGTTGAAGAGCATGTCGTCGCCCGGCGCGGGCGGCCACAACCAGATCGGCATGTCCGACACCGCGGGGAGCCAGGGGTTCGGCATCCACGCCCAGAAGGACCTCAACGTCACCATCAAGAACGACAAGGTCGAGGAGGTCACGGTCAACGAGGAGCAGCACATCAGCGTGAACGGCTCCCGCTCGGTGAAGGTCGACGACTCGACCTCCGTGGCCGGCAACCAGTCGCTCGACGTCGGCGCGGTGCTCTCGCACAAGATCACCGGCAACCAGAGCATCTCGATCGGCGGCAACGACACGACCAACGCGATCAGCAACTACGTCGAGAAGGTCACCGGCAACCGCTCGTACACGGTGAGCGGGAACCAGATCACGATCTCGAACGGCGTCAGGCACTCCATCACCGGGGACATGAGCCGCAAGGTCGGCGCGCTGCAGCTCGCCGGCAGCCTGGGCTCGATCAACGACAACGTCCTCGGCGGGATGGCGGAGACGGTGGGCGCCGTGAAGGCGCAGATCATCAACGGCAGCCACGGAGAGCAGATCACGGCCAACAAGGACCAGACCTCGCTGGCGGCGGAGCTCCACCTCACGAAGGGCTCGCTCTCCCAGGTGGCGCTCGGCGTCACCAACATGGTCGGCGGCCTCCATTACCAGAAGCTGGACGGCGATCTCGTGGTGCAGGCGCCGCTCATCACCCTCCTCGGCGCCGTCGGCGTCTTCAAGGGCGGCGGCAGCGAGCTGAAGCTCGGCGGCGGACCCGTCGTGATCAAGGGGTCGAAGATCGCGGTCAAGGGCGCGCTCGTCGTCAAGATGGGCGCGTCGATGAAGCTCGGATCGTGAGGCCTACGGGCCCTGGTGAGGTGAAGAGTGGCTGATCATCATGTCCTCGCGATCCCCTCCCTCAACGTGGAGGGCAAGATCTACCGGGTGCTGCGCTTCGAGCTCACGGAGCAGCTCTCGGAGCTCACCCGCCTCGAGTGCGAGCTGCTCGACGACGAGGCGGCGCTGCCGAGGCCGAAGGAGGTCCTCGGCAAGCGCGCGGTGTTCACGCTGTCGCGCAGCGACGACACGCAGACGCGCACCTTCGCCGGGACCATCGTCCTCGCCGAGCTCGTGCCCGATCCCGACGACGTGCCCACGCTGCGGATCGAGGTCGCGCCGGCGCTCTGGAACCTCGGGCAGCGCTCCGACTGCCGGATCTTCCAGGACAAGAGCGCTGTCGACATCGTGAAGGAGGTCCTCGAGGGCGCTGGCGTGCCCGCGGGCCAGCAGGACTGGCGCGTGTCCGAGCCCCACCCGGCGCGCGTCTACACGGTCCAGTACCGCGAGCGGGACCTCGATTTCGTGCACCGCCTCCTCGCCGAGGAGGGGATCTACTTCGCGATCCACATGAAGGACGAGGAGGACGTCCTCGTCTTCGGCGACTCGCCGACCGGCCTCGAGGACATCGAGGGCGCGACGTCGCTGCCGTTCTTCCAGGACTTCGGCGTCGAGGGCTTCGCGGATCGCGTCGTCCGCCTCTCGCGGGAGGTCTCCGTGCGGAGCGACAAGGTGTTCGTCCGCGACTACGACCCGGAGAAGCCCTCGACGAAGCCGGAGGCGTCGGCCGAGGGGAGCGATCCCGGGGAGCACGTGCTCGAGATCTACGAGCACCCGGCGCGCACCGCCGACGCGAGCGTCGCGGAGCGGCTCGCCAAGGTGCTGCTCGACTCGGTGCAGGCGGAGCGCGACGTCGTGCACGGCGAGACCGGCTCGCTCGCGCTGCTCCCGGGCCGGCGCTTCTCGGTCGACGGCCACCCCTACGACCCGCTCAACCAGGAGTACCTCGTGGTCCGCGCGCGCATCGCCGGCAGCCGGCCGCGGAACTTCGAGCTCTCCGGCCGCGCCGGCGCGGAGGACACCGCGCGCGACCTCCAGTCGAGCTGCGAGTTCTGGGGCGTGCCGACCGGGAGCACGCGCTACCGGCCCCCGCGGCGGGCCCGCGAGCAGGTGATCCCGGGCACGCAGACCGCGATGACCACCGGGCCCTCGGGGCAGGAGATCCACACCGACGCGAGCGGACAGGTGAAGGTCTCCTTCCACTGGGATCGCTCCGGAAAGAAGGACGACACCTCGAGCCGCTGGATCCGCACGAGCCAGGTGCCGACGGGCGGATCGATGCTGCTGCCGCGCGTCGGGTGGGAGGTCACCGTGCGCCACGTCGAGGGCGACGCGGACCGGCCGTTCGTGATGGGCCGCATGTACAACGCGCTCACGCCGCCGCCCTACGCGCTCCCGAAGGAGGCAGGGAAGAGCTCCCTCCAGACCGCGACGACGCCGGGCGGGGGCAGCACCAACGAGCTCCGGATGTCGGACGCGAAGGGCGGCGAGGAGATGTTCATCAACGCCTCGAAGGACATGTCCACCGAGGTGAAGAACAACGCGACCGAGTCGATCGGCAACAACCACAAGAAGAAGATCGGCGCGGACCAGACGACGAACGTCACGGACAGCATGACGACCAGCATCGGGTCGAACCAGACGCTCTCGGTCTCCGGCAACCAGTCGATGAAGATCGAGACCTTCCACGTGGACGACATGGGCGGCAATCACTCGCTCTCGATCGGCGGGAACCGCGACATGAAGATCGGCGGGGATCACAAGCGCGACGTCACCGGCAACAGCTCGCTCACGGTGTCCGGCAACCAGATCGATCTCGTGGTCGGCTCGGTCACGGATCAGACCCTGGCCGGCTTCAACCACGAGGTCGGGGCGGCGCTCATCGAGCTCGCGCTGGGGCACCGCTCCGTGACGGTCCAGGGCGACCGGAGCGAGACGGCCACCGGCGCGAAGGTGATCGCGGTCAAGTCGGGCCGCGGCGTCCAGGTCGGCGGATCGATGAACGTGAAGGTCGGCGGCGCGATCGTCAACGTGGCGAACGGGAACCGCGTGGAGAGCTCGCTCGCCAACTACACCGAGCTCGCGGGGGGCGCGCAGCTCGTCAAGGCGAACAACGCGGTCTTCGAGGCGACCGGCGCGCTCACGCTGGTCATGGGCGCGTCGATCCTCTCGCTGACGCCCGCGAGCGTCGCGATCATCGGCGTCTCTGCGAAGCTCGACGGCGACGTCTCCGACACCGCCGCGCTGGTGCTCGACAACTGAGGAGGAGGCGAACGTGGCACGCGAGACGATTGCGCACTTCACGATCGAGGAGGTCCCCGCGGCCCGGGTGCTCCGCTTCGAGTCGATCCACGAGGCCGGCAGGCCGCTCGTCCTCGACGTCGAGGTGTACCTCCACACGTACCAGGAGCTCGAGGCGATGATCGGTAAGCCCGCGGCGCTCTCCTTCGGCGCGCCCGGGGAGGTGCCGCGCGTCATCGCGGGCATCGTGGAGGCCGCGACCTCGATCGGCTCCACCGAGCTCGGCATCGAGGGGCTCCTGGGCGTCCGCTACGCCGTCCGCGTCGTCTCCTCGCTCGCGCTCCTCGCGCGCAGCGTCGACTCGCGGATCTTCCAGGACATGAGCGCCAAGGAGATCGTGGCGAAGGTCCTCGAGGATCACGGGGTGACCCGGGTCGCGTGGCGGCTGAGCGGCGACTGTCCGAAGCGCGAGTACTGCGTGCAGTACCAGGAGAGCGCGCTCGCGTTCATCTCGCGGCTCATGGAGCACGAGGGCATCTACAGCTTCGTCGAGGTGGACGCCGACGGCGAGCTCCTCGTCTTCGACGACGACAGCACCGTCGCCGGGCCGATCGCGGGCGACCCCGCGCTGCCGTTCCGCCGGCGCACCGGGCTCCTCGCGGCCGACGAGCGCGACGCGATCTACTCGATCCGCGAGCTCGAGCGGGTGCGCTCCGGCAAGTTCGTCCTCCGCGATTTCGACTTCAAGCGGCCGAAGCTCGACCTCACGGCGACCGTGACGTCGGGCGAGAACGACGCGCTGGAGCGCTACGACTACCCGGGCGGCTACTTCGAGCCGAGCGAGGGGCAGCGGCTCGCGCAGATCCGCCTGGAGGAGGAGCAGGTCGAGCGGCACACGATCGAGATCGACACCGTCTGCTCGCGCCTCGCGGTCGGCCAGAAGCTCACGATCACGGACTCCGGCGAGCTCGACGGCGAGTACTTCCTCTTCGCGGTGAAGCACACCTACGTCCACGAGGACGACGACGCGAGCGGCGGCGAGCGCGCGACGCCGCGCTCCAGGGCGCGGGCGCGCCTCGTGCCGGCTGACGTGAAGTACAGGCCGCGGCGCATCACGCCGATCCCGCTCATCGAGGGGCCGCAGACAGCGACGGTTGTGGCGCCCGCCGGCTCCCAGACCGAGGCGATCCATACCGATGAGTTCGGCCGCTGCAAGGTGAAGTTCCACTGGGATCGCAGCGACGTGATTGACGACAAGGCGTCGTGCTGGATGCGGGTCGCGCAGCTCCAGACCTCCGGCTCGATGATGCTCCCGCGCATCGGCTGGGAGGTGATCGTCGAGTTCCTCGAGGGGAACCCCGATCGGCCGATCGTGACCGGGCGCCTCTACAACGGCGTCTACATGCCGCCGTACGCGCTGCCGGAGGGCAAGACCCGCACGGCGATCCAGACCTCGAGCACGCCTGGCGGCGGCGGAGCCAACGAGATCCGCTTCGAGGACAAGGCGGGCTCCGAGGAGATCATGGTGCACGCCCAGCGCGACATGAAGACGGTCGCGGCGAACAACGCCAAGCGGAACATCGGCAACAACGAGACGTCGGTCGTCGGGAACAACGCGTCGCTCGAGGTCGGCGGCAACCAGACGACGAAGATCACGAAGGGCTCGCAGAACACGGTGGGTGCGAACCAGACGATCAGCGTCGGCGGCAACCGCAACGTCGAGGTGAACGCGGTGTCGGCGCTGACGGCGAAGGGCAACGCGACGACCACCGTGGGCGGCAACCAGTTCGAGATGGACGGCAACCCCCTCGAGGCGATGCTCGCGCTCGCGGCGCAGGCGGCGGTGCAGTTCGCGAGCGTGATGGCCAACAACGCGATCGCGGCGGTCCAGGGGCAGGTCGACGGCGCCATCAACCAGGTGATGGCGCCGATCAACGGGCTGACCCAGAAGGCGGCGGGGGTCGCGGGCGCGATGCAGGCCGTCGCCGGCGGGGACATGAGCCGCATGCCCGGGATGATCGCGGGCGCGTCGGGCATCCCCGGCGCGAGCCAGCTCGCGGCCTCGATGGGCGGCGGAGGCGGCGGCGGCGGCGGCGCTGCCGGCGGCGCGCCGGGCGCCGCAGCGCCCAACATGCTCGCCTCGATCGCGTCGAACGTGGCGCAGAGCAGCCTCGCCGGGAAGGTCTTCGTGAAGCCGGAGGCGCTCGCCTCGGCCCTCGGCATGGACGGGGGCGGCGGCGGCGGCGGGTCGACGGCCAACGTCGGCGGGCCGGACGGCGCCGTCGATGGCGTCGACGCGACCGACCGCGAGAAGGGGCCCGGGCACACGACCGCCAAGGTCACGGGCACCCACAAGGAGGACGTGGGCTCGATGAAGGTCCTGGGCGCGATCCAGGACATCGACAACAACGTGACCGGCAAGAAGACGATCGACGTCGGCGCCGCGACGGTGCAGGTGGCGTTCGGCAGCTACGCCGAGAGCGTCACGGGCTCGAAGACCGAGAAGGCGACGGGCCTGGTCGTCCTCAGCAATGGGGGCGAGAGCGAGACGGTCACCGGCTCGCGCACCTCGATGGTGGGCGGCGCGGTCGTCGACAAGCTCAAGGGGTCGCACGTTGTGCAGGCCGTGGGGCCTGCGACGTTCATCGGGGCCTTCCACAAGGTGGAGGCGAAGGGCGCCATCGTGTTCAAGTGCGGCGCCAGCGAGGTGGTGATCAACGGCGCCGGCGTCACCATCACGTCCCCGCTCGTGACCATCCTGGCGCCGAAGATCCAGCTGCCGAAGAAGGTCTCGGAGGTCTGATGGCGACTCATTTCGACGGTGGCTCGCGGGGGGCTTCCGCGCCGCTCTCGCTGGAGGAGCCGGACGCCGGGGCCACGGCGGAGGAGGCGTCCGAGTCGCCGCGCGTGACCCTGGACGACGTGCTCGCCGAGCCGGCCGCGGCGCCGCTCCCGGCGCGGAAGGCGCAGCCGCTCGGCGCCGCCATGCGGACCGCGCGCGTCGCCTCGATCGCGGGGCGGAAGGCGTCGATCCACGTCCGTGGCGCGGAGGGGCCCGTCGACGCCCAGATCGCGCCCGACGTCGATCCCGAGGTGATCGCCGACGCCCGCGCTCGCGGGGACGCCGTGCTCGTCGAGCTCTGCGAGGGCGAGCCCCCGCTGATCGTCGCGGCCCTCACGACGCAGCGGCCGCACACCCTCCACCTCAAGGCGAACACCGTCGCCATCGAGGCGGAGCAGGAGCTGCTGCTCCGCTCCGGCCGAGGCGCGGTCCGCATTCGCCAGGACGGCGACATCGAGGTCGTGGGCAGCCGCATCAGCGCCGCGTCGCGCGGGCTGTTCCGGATCGTCGGGAGGCTCTTGCGGTTGAATTGACGGCACGCACCGCGTGTCCGCTGGAAGGCTCGGCTGTCATAGCTTTCACTCAGGGAGCGTAGAAACAGCAATGCGAACGGCACCTGTCCCCAACATCCCGGCCATCCCGGGGATGAACCCCGGAGTCTTCGTTCTCGGCGGCGGCGGCGACGGCGGCGGGGCCGGCGGCCGCGGAGGCGGCGCGGGCAAGGACAAGAAAGGCGCGAACGGCAAGAACGGGGGCGACAACGCGTCGGGGGGCGGCAAAGGCGCCTGCGGCTCCGGCCAGAACGGCGGGTCGTGCCCCAACCATCACGGGAAGAAGGGGAGCGGCAAAGGCTCCAAGGGAGACCCTGTCGACATCGTGACAGGCCGTGTCTTCACGATCCCCGTCACCGACGTGCACTTGCCGGGCCCGCTGCCGCTGACGCTGACGCGCAGCTACACGAGCGCCGCGCGCGACCGCGACGTCGGGCTCGGGCGCGGCTGGTACCACTCGTACGCGTGGGAGGTGGAGGTACACCGCGGCCGGACGAGGCTCTGGACCGGGAACGGCATGTACGTCGACTTCACGCCCATGCGCGTCGGCGAGTCGGCGGTGGGCCCCTCCGGGTGGCTGCTCGTCCGCGGCCAGACCGGCTTCGTGCTCGATCGGGGTGACGGCCGGTGGCTCGTCTTCGAGCACGCCTGGCAAGACCGGTACCTCCTGTCGGCGGAGACCGACTCCCACGACAACCGGATCTCGTTCTTCTACAAGGACGGTGTCCTGGCGCAGATCGTCGACTCGGTCGGTCGCAGGGTCGAGGTCCGCGCCACGAGGGAAGGGCGCATCGCGTCGTTCGAGGTGAAGAACGCGCCGCATCGGGGCCAGCTGGTCCCGTTCGCGCGGTATCGTTACGACGACGCGGGGGACCTGGTGCTCGCCGAGGACGCGATGGGCGCGGCGACCCGATATACGTATACGGACCATCTCCTGACGTGCCAGGAGCACCCGACGGGCCTTTGCTTCTACTTCGTCTATGACGGGGAGGCGCGGTGCGTCGAGACCTGGGGCGCGTACCCGGGGCGCGAGGACGAGAGCCTCGCCGCCGATGTCCCGGCGGTGCTCGCGGACGGGACCACGGCCGCCAAGGGCATCTTTCACACGAAGCTCGAGTACGGGCCTGACAACTACGTGGAGGCGGCCGACTCGATCTCGGTCGAGCGCTTCTTCGGAAACGACTTCGGGAGCGTCGACAAGGCGGTCACGGCCGCCGGCGTCTTCGGCCGCACGTACGACGCGTGGGGAAACCTGCTGTCGTTCACCGACGCGACGGGGGCGACGACCCGCTGGGAGCGGGACGCCCGCGGGCGGGAGCTCCGGATCACGGATGCTCTCGGCCGCGTGACAACGTTCGAGCGGGACGCCGACGGGCACATCCGGAGGGCGGTCGATCCTGCCGGGGGCGTCATCGAGACCGGGCGCCTCACGGGCGGGCTCGTGTGGCGCGACGCCATCGGCGCCACCTTCGAGGTGCACTTCGATCGCCGCGGGCTCACCACGCGCACCGTCGCGCCGAACGGCGGGCAGACGCTGTACAGGTACGACGATCACGGAAACCTCATCGAGCGGACCGACCCCACGGGCGCGGTGACGCAGTACACGTACGACTACTGGGGCCGCCGCCAGAGCATGCTCGACGCGTCGGGGGCGATGGTCACGTACGCCCACGACGACGCCGGCCGCCTCCGATCCGAGCGAACGCCGGACGGTGGCGTGACGCGCTACGAGTACGATCCGTCGGGAAACTGCACGTCGATCTGGCACCCGAACGGCCACACCACCGCGCACCGCTACGCGGGGTACAACCGCATCGTCGAGACGCGAGAGCCCGACGGGCGGATCAGCAAATATCGTTACAACCGCGAGGGGCGCCTCGTCGAGGTGCACAACAGCCACGGAGAGGTGCACCGCATCCGGCTGAACGCCGCCAGGCTCGTCTCGGAGGAGGTCACCTTCGACGGCCGCACCCTTCGCTATCGTTACGACGCCATGGGGCGTGTCTTGGAGTTCGAGAACGGCCTCGGCGAGAAGACCGGATATGTGTACGACCTCGTCGGTCGCGTCGTGGAGCACCAGTACCCCGACGGCGGCGTCGAGACGTTCGAGTACGACGAGCTGGATTACATCATTGCCGCGCACGGCCCTTCGGGCGACATCTTTTTCGAGCGCAACCTCCTGGGCTGGGTGACGTGCGAGCGGCAGGTGAGCGGCGGCGAGACGTTCTCGGTCGAGACGAAGCATGATCTGATGGGCAATGTCGTCGAGCGGAAGACCTCCCGCGGACATCGCCAGACCTGGGTGCGCGACGTCGCCGGCCGCGCGCTGCGGGTGACGCTCGACGGCAACGAGGAGCTCGGCGTCGTCCGCGACGCGCTCGGGCGAGAGACCGCTCGCTATTTGCCCGGCGGCGGGCGTGTGGATGTCGTCTATGACGGGCTCGACCGCATGGTCCAGCGCACCGTGTCTCGCGGGGTCACAGGCCCTGTGGTGGCCGCAGGGCAGCCCGATTGGATCGGGGCGCTCCCCCATGACCTCACCCTCCGGCAATCGGTCCACTACACGCCGCAGGGCGATGTGGCCGCGATCGACGACGATCGCTCGGGCGCGGAGCGATGGGAGCACGATCCGCGCGGGCAGGTGCTGGCGCGCACCGATGTCCACGGGCAGGGCGAGCACTTCCGGTACGACGCGGAGGGGAACGTGCGCGAGCTCGGCACCGGCGCGCCGGAGCGCGAGTACGGGCCCGGCAACGTGCTGCTCCGGCGCGGTCCCGTGTCGTACGTGTGGGACGGCGACGGGAGGCTGATCAAGCGCCGCGTGGTCATGCCGAGCGGCCAGGAAGCCACGACGAGCTACGAATGGAACGGCGCGGGTCTCCTGAGCGCTGTGGTGCGCCCCGACGGCATCCGGATCGAGCATGCCTACGACCCCTTTGCCCGGCGCCTCGAGAAGCGCGTGCTCAGGAGAGACGAAGGCGGGCGCCTGGACACGCTGTCCACGACGCGGTTCATCTGGGACGGGGACACGCTCGTTCATGAGATCAAACGCGAGTGGGGCCCGCAGGGCGAGCGGGTCACCCAGGAGAGGACGTACTGCACCGACGAGGAGACGTCGGCGCCGTGGGCGCAGAAGGACGCCAGGAGCGGCGAAGACGACGCTGTGTCGGCGGAGTGGTACTATTACCTGAACGACCCTGTCGGCCGACCGGAGCGCCTGCTCGACGCCGCCGGGAATGTCGCCTGTGATCTCGACCGCACGGTGTGGGGCGCCGCGCGCCCGCGGGAAGGCGCGCGCACGGAGACGCCGCTGAGGTTCCTCGGGCAGTACTACGACGACGAGACGGGCCTCGCGTACAACCGTTATCGCTACTACGACCCCGCGGTAGGACGGTACATCAGCGTCGACCCGGTCGGCCTGCTCGGCGGGCAGAACGGGTTCTCCTATGCGGGGAATCGGCCCACGAAGATGGTGGACCCCACCGGGTTGATGTTCTCGACCACCACGGGGCGGAAGGACGCGAACGGAAATCCGCGGCCGGACATCCAGGGGAAGAGCTCGACCGTCCAGAGCGACGACGACCTCGACCCGGCGCTGAAGGACGCGGTATCGAACTCCCGCGAGAAATTCAAGGACCCCAGCAAGCCCGACAGCGATCCTCGAAACCTGGACGCCGACGGCAAGGTCAAGCCGAACGCGTCCAGCAAGGCAGGCAGATGCGCCGAGATCGACGGGTTGAACCAGCAGGCCAAGGACATCCGGCAGCGCCTTAGCAAGGATGCGAACGGCAAGGATTGCGAGAAGTGGGCGAAGATGTCCGAGGCCGAGAGGAACGCCCGAGTCCGGAACGAGCTGCGCGAGGAATACCGCCGTGGCGCGAAGATCGAGGCGCACTCGAAGAAAGGGAAACCCAAGGATTCCTCGGAGAAGCCTTGTCCGTTCTGCGCGCAGGTCTTCCGCGAGCTAGGCATCCATCCGGACAATATCAATGCTGATCCGAACAAGGGTGTGTCCGACGAGGCCAAGAAGGGAGCTGGGCTCACCACGGGTGACGCCAAGGGTGGCGTCATGTACAATGGGAAGAAGTGGGATCACAAGACGGACGGCGTCTACGATCCGGACAGGAACGATCCGGGGAAGAACGTGGCGCGGGAGAATCCATCCGCGACCAACGTCGTCCCCAAGCTGAACCCGGACGGCTCGCAGCAGAAGAACTCGCGCGATCCGAGCGCATTCCAGGACGAGCAAGGCAATTACAAGCGACCGGACAAGCAACCGCCGCCGCCGGATCCGAAGTTCGTGCCGCCGGAGGACGACAACACCGACCCGACCCGGAAGTAGCGATGGCAGACATCGGCGAAGAAGCTGCGATTTCGGGCTTGCTCGGCGGGCTGGAGCGCGCGCCGGACGGGGTCTGGCAGGTCACGCGGGCCCTTCTCGCCTCGCCGGCCGTGGCGGGCTGGCTTCACGGCGAGCCGGGTGCTCCAGCCTCGTCCGAGCAGGGCCCGTGGTCAGCCTTGGAAGCGCTCTGGGCGAGCTCCCGCCCAGGCAGACGGGCCTTGATCAGGACTTCTGCGCGCTCTGGCGCGAACGCTCTGCTCGGGGCGTTCTGTCTGCATCTCACGCAACGAGGGCTGGCCCGCGTGGCGTTCATCCCGATCTCGGTCCACGGCGGCATGGCGGATCCCTCGATATGGGTCGCCGCGCTGCATGCGCGGCTCGGAGCGTTGACCTCCAGGAAGGCATCCGAGCGCGCGCTCGCCCCGCGCGTGGCAGATGACATCCGACCGATCCTCGACGGTGACGAGAACCCCGAGATACCGCTGCTCCTCGTCCTCGATGGTGCCCACGAGAACGATGATCCGGCCGTATGGTCGCGTATCGGATGGACGGCGGGGCTGCCCGAGCACGTCAGCGTGTGGGTGTCGGTGGACGATGATGCCGGTGTGACGGCCGCGCGCTGGGGAGAGGCTCTTGATTGGTTGAATGGCTGGTCGGAGGTCGTCCTTGAGATGCCGTCGGAGCGCTCCGTTGCGGCGTTGCCCGATGACGTCGACGCGGAAACCGTGTGCGTCTTGAGCGCCGCCAGCGGGCCGATCGCGGAAGCGGAGCTGGTCCAGATCGTGGGCGGCGATCGGGCCGAGGCCCGCGTGGGTGCCACCTTGCGTGAGCTCGATCCATGGCTCTGTCGCACGGCGTATGGCACCGCGTTCCATCATCGAGCTCTCGGGAAAGACCTTGCGCTGCGCTTGGGCCCTCCGGGCGATGCTCGTGGGCGGGCACTCTTGACCTCACATGTCCGGGCGACCCTGGATGGCCGCTCCGAAGGGCGCGGCGCTCCCATTTCACGAGCGGATTACGCCATTCGGTACGGATCGATGCACTTCTTGCGACACGATGCCACGGCGGAGGAGCTCGATCGCGTGATCGCAGAACCGATGCGAGCCGCCTGGGAACCCCTGGATGGCGGCGCCTTCGGCTTTCGTGCGCTCGTCGTCGCCGCATGGCGGCGAAGCCACGCGGCGTTCGGCGAGGCGACGTCGGAGGCCGCGCGCGGTCGGTGCATGGTGCAGGCGCTGCGGCTGCGTACGATCTTCGAGCAGCTTACTACGTCGCTCGTGCACGCGCTCCCGGAGATGGTCGCCGGCGCCATCCGCGAGGGGATCTTTCAGCCGGACGCGGGCATCGAGCTCGCCAAGCCGCTGAGCGAGAACGACAGGCTACGGCTGTGGCGGGCGGTCCGGCCCGCCGTGTCCGAGGCGGACGCCCTGTGGCCGACGCCGTTGCTGCGCGAGGCCGACCGCGCCGTTGCAGGGATCGAGGCGTCCGGCGCGAGCGCAACGCGTTCGGCGCACGAGCGAGACCGCAGAGACGTCGTGTTGCGCGAGCTGAAATCACGCCGTGTCGCGAAAGCGCTCGTGATCGGTGCGCTCCGGCGTATCGCCGAGCGGCTGCGCTCCCCCGCGCGGGAGGAGGTTCTGCTGCTGGCGGCCAGGCGCCTCGCCGGGCTCCATCCAGAGAGACGTGCGCTCTGGGCTGCCCTGCTGGCGCCGCTCTACCCCGAGGAGCGCCGCGCCGAGCGACTCGAAGACGTGGACGCGCAGATCTCCACCTTGCCGAAGCTCGGAGATCGCCTTGAAGTCTTGACGGAGCGGCTCCTGGGGACCTCGGCGGGAGCGAGCGCGATCGTTCAACGAGCCATGGGATGGCTGCTGTCCTCTGAACGATTTCCGCTCACGGCACAGCGCCTTCTCTTTCATGTTCCCGAGAGTGAATGGAACCGGCTCGTTCCCGAGGAGGCCCGAGCGCTCGTCCGTCGCTGGCAAGGCGAATCGCGAGGATCCGCGGATGCGCTCGGACCGCTCCGCTGCGCGCGGCTGCCTCCGTGGCTCGCGGCCGAGGTGCAGGATGCTCCCCTCGCGGAGGTGAGAGAGCGGACGGACGTCTCTGACCGTAACTACGTCGCCTCCGAGCTCGTCTCCTTCGTCACGGCGGACGTCCGAGCGGAGCTGGCGCGCATGTTCTTCTCGGAGCCGCCAGAGGCCTTTCGCGGCCAGGACCGCGCCATCGAGAACTGGGCGGAATCGGCGACGCTGGAGGAGCTCCGCTACATTCACCAGAAGGTGTTGCCATGCATGGGCTCTCAGATTGACGACGCGCTCGCGGCGCTCTCCCGCCGTGCAGTGAAGCTCGGCGACAGAGACCTTGCGACCAGCTTTTGCGCCGCGATGGAAGGGGACGACGACCGACGTCAGGCCGAGTTGGAGATCGCGCTCGCTCTGGGCTCGTTTTCCGACGTGGAGCGCCTCGTGCGTCCGGACCTGGAAGACGAGGAAGCGTCTGGAATGCTCGAGATGGTAGGGAAGGCGCTGAAGAGCGAGGAGGGCGCGGCTCGCTTCGCGGCGCTCGTGCGCGGCGCTGCCCGCGCCTCGAACAGGCTGTCCGCGTGGGCGGCCGTGTTCCCGTCGCTCTCCCCGGAAGCGAGGGAGAGGTTGTCCGCCGCCGTCGCCGACACGGTGAAGGAGGTGCTCCGCGAGCCCCCCGAGGAGTCGGACGACACGCTCTGCAGCATGTTTCCCTGGATGTCGGAAGAGAGCCTGTGCGACGTGTGGCGGGAGCGCGCCTCACCCGAGGCGTGGCGCCCCACGATCGCCGAGATCACGCCTCTCTTCACGTACGATCGACGCTATGACAACGGCGCGTGCCTGGATACGCTCCTCCTGCGTCTGGGAGGTGAAGCCGCCCTCGTGGCCTGGGCCAGGACGCTCGCCGAGCTCGACGACTGGTTCTCGGAGATCGGGCCCGGACCCGAAGAGGGCTGACCCCACGCGTCCGCGGCGATGTGGCCATCGCCGGCTGGGCTACCGATTCAGCTCGTCACTCCCGGACGACGCCCCCTCCGGCCGCGCTGCCGGAGCCCCAGGGATGCCGCGAGCAGCGCTGTCAGCGCGAGGGCACCGCCGGACGGAGCGCGGCTCGCGGAGCGACAGCTACAACCGGCTGGATCGCCCGACTCCCCGCCGGAGGTGCCCCCCGACGACGCCTGGGCGGCTGGCGTCGGGTTGGGGGACCCTCCACCCGTGGCCGCACCCGTCGAGGTCGCTCCTCCGGAGCCAGAGCCGGAGCCGGAGACGACGCCGCCGCCGACGCCACTGGCGCTGCCGTCGCCACCGCCGCTCGTGCTTCCCCCCGCGCCGCCCCCGCCGGCGCCCGCGCCACCGACGGGCGAAAACTGCCAGAAGTTCATGTTGAAGAGGTTCGACGTGCCGCCGGTGAACACCAGATAGAGATCGTGCACACCCGCGGCGCCGTCGACCTCACACGACGCATCGCCCCACGTCTGCCAGCCCCCCGTCGCCTCGACCGCGCAGGTGCCCACGAGCGTGCCGTCGCGCGCATCCAGGCGGAGCTCGATGCTGCCCCCCTCCGCGGCGCTCGCGACGCGCGCGCGGAAGCTCTCCGCCCCTTCGCCGAAGTCGACCCCACGGAGGCGCACCCAGTCGCCGCCGTTGATGAACGAGAGGTTCATCCCGCCCTCCTCGCAGCGCTCGGTCTCGATGCCGCTCTGCGCGTTGAAGGTCTCGGCCTCGACACGCGCGTAGGGGTCGAGGTGCCCCACCTGTTTGACCCCATCCGTCGTGTAGGTCACCGGCACGATCGAGCCGTCGTCCTTGTAGGTGAGCGGCTCGAGCGCGATGCTCCGGCGATAGCCCGTGGGCTCTCCGGCATCGGTGGCGACAGCGCGGTTGTGGTAGGCGTGGTACCAGGAGCCGCCAAACTCGAAGATCGCCGCGTGGTTGTTGTTGTTGTTCTTCGGCGGCTGGGGCCCCGCCGTGCCACGGTGGGTGAAGCCGGACGTGGGGCTCGAGCTCGTGAGGTAGTCGATCCGCATGCCGTTGGCGGGGTTCGTCGAGTAGGACAGATAATAGACCCCGTTGCGCTTGTGCATCCAGGAGGCCTCGAAGAAGTACGGGACCGTGAGCGCGATCGCCGAGCCCGAGACGCTCACCATGTCGTCGTTCAGCTTGATGATGCGCGCGTTCTGCTCTCCGTTGCCGCCGAAGTAGAGGTACGCTTGGCCGTCGTCGTCGACGAAGACTCCCGGATCGAAGAGCCACATGTTGTTGCCGGAGGCGCCGGGCGTGCTCGAGGTCACCAGGGCGCTGCCCTTCGCGTCCTTGAACGGTCCGATCGGGCTGTTGCTCGAGGCGACGCCGATGCCGTTCGCGTTGTTGCCGAAGTACACGTAGATGGTGCCGTTGCGCTCCACGACCGCCGGGGCCCACGCGAAGGTGGCCCAGGAGGCGGCGCTGGGCACGCGCAGCACCTCGCCGTGATCGGTCCAGTTCTTCAGGTCGCTGCTCGAGACCGCCACGAACGAGGCCATCTTGTAGCCGTCGTCCGAGCCGTCCTCTTTGACGTTGTCGTCGTCGTTCGAGGCGTAGAGGTAGACACGCCCGTCATGCACCAGCGAGGCCGGGTCGGCGAGGTAGCGGTGCGAGGCGATGGGGTAATCGGCCAGCGCGGAGGGGCTCGCGACGAGCCCGACCGAGGCGAGCGCGAACCCGCAACAAGCCATATTCGCCAGTTTTCGTGAGCGACGCATGTTCACCTTACCTGTTGATTCAGAGCCGTTGATCACGGCCGCTCGGACGGCGCTTCGCCCCCGAATTGCTGCAGGCGAGGTCACGAGCGCAGGCTGTCCAGGGCGAAGCAAAAGGATGCCCTTGGAGCGAACTGTGAACGTTCACATGGTCGATGTCAATCAAAATGGACCGGCGCGCGGCGGGCCTCGATGCCTCTCGACGCGAGCGCTGAACGGCGCCCGACTCGAGCGCAGGTGTCCTCAGCTCTGCGCGCTCTGGTCGACGAGCGCCTGCCACTGCGCCTTGAGCGCCGGATCGGACTCGAGGCGCTCATGCCATATCTTGTGGAGCGCGATCCAGCTCTGTGGGGTCAACCCATAGTGGCCCTGGATCTGCGGGATGTGATTCGGATGGTCGCGCAGGTCGGCGCACAGGCGTGCGTACCGCGCGAGGGAGATCCGCTCCACGCGGCGCATCGTCTCGTCGTCATCCACGCCGGCGTGCGCTTGCGCGGCGGGCTCCGCGGCCGAGGGGCTCGCGGACGGCTCGACGGCGCTTGGTTGAAGGAAGGGCAGGGCCCAGCTCCCCGTCGGGATCTGGGGCGGCTGCGGAGCGATCTCCGCCTTGACGGGCCGCGATGGTGCGGGTGATTGGCCCGGACGAGCGAAGGGCAGGGCGTTGTCGGCGGGCGGCGAGGGGGTCGGTCGCGAGAACGGCAGGGCGTTGCCTGCTGGCGGCGAGGAGGCCGGGCGAGAGAAAGGCAGGGCGTTGCCGGCTGGCGGCGCGGAGGCCGGTTGCGAGAAGGGCAGGGGATTGGCGGCCGGCGGTGAGGGGGCCGGTTGCGAGAAGGGCAGGGGATTGGCGGCCGGCGGCGACGACGCCGGGCGAGAGAAGGGCAAGGCGTTGTCGGCCGGGGGCGCAGGGGCCGGGCGAGAGAAGGGCAAGGCGCTGTCGGCCGGAGGCACAGGGGCCGGGCGAGAGAAGGGCAAGGCGTTGTCGGCCGGAGGCACGGGGGCCGTTCGTGAGAAGGGCAAAGCGCTGTCGGCCGGAGGCAACGGGGCCGTGCCGGAGAAGGGCAAGGCTCTGTCGCCCACCAGCGCGCCGACCGTGCCGATGGTCGTCATCTCCATGTCCGGGCTGTCTGCCGGTGACGTCGCTGCACCCTCGACCGCGGGCGCGCTCGACACGTCTTGACGGAACGGCAGCGCATCCCGGTTCGGGAGAGACGTCGTGCCGAGGAGCGTCATGCGGGCTCGCGGGGCCGTCGACGGCCGCTCCAGGTTTGGCATGGACAGGGACGATGGCACCGTCGGCAGCAGCGACGGCGACGGCACGGCTGGCGGCAACGGCACGGCTGGCGGCAACGGCGACGGCAAGGCCGGTGGCAACGGCGACGGCACGGCCGGCGGCAACGGCGAAGGCTGCACGACCCCAGGCGGCGGCGCGGCGGCATTCGGCCTGGCCCAGGGAGATCGCGCAGCCCCCTCGTCGCTCACGCTCGCGGCGGGCGGCGGCGTCGCCCCCTCCCGAGGCGCCCCCTGCAGCGGTGCGATGCGCGCTGCAGGCGCCACCGGCATCGGCCCTTCCTGCTTCCTGCGCGCGCCCCGCGCCTTCACCTCGGCGCGGCGCTTCTGCGCGGCGACGAGCTCCAGGTACCGGCGGCTCGATCGCAGCTGCCCGCGCGCGGCCTGCGCGGCGAGCCTGGACATCCACCGCTCCCGCTCCGCCTCCCACGCCTCGGCCGAGAGCCCCGCCTCGGCGAGCACCTCGTCGCGCGGCAGGCCCGCCTCGAGGGCCCCGGCCACGGCGGCGATCTCCTCGAGCCGCATCGATCGGACCTCCTCGTCGCGCTCCACCATGTCCACGAACATACCCCCTCATCGCCGTCGGGCGGCGCGCTGCGGCGGCGCGGCCGACGTCGCCTCGCGGCCGTCCCGGTTACCTCATCGCCCGCTGAAACCGCGCCATGAGCGCCTCGTCCTCGAGCATCGCCGCGGTCCATCGCTGCTGCGCGCTCAGGTAGTCCTCGAGCGTCAGGTCCAGGCGGCTCAGCACCGTCGCCATGTCAGTGCCCCGCTTCAACCCGCGCGCGGCCTCGAGGAAACGCTCGAACGACAGCTCGCTCTTCGCTCGGGCGCGCTGGACCCTGGCGAACGTCTCGGCGAAGGCGGCGACGAGCGGCGGCACGCCGACCTCCTCGCCGTCCTCGTCGTCCGCCTCGGAGAGCCGCGCCTGCCAGGCGTCATCCAGCGCCTCCCAGCCGTCCTCGTCGAGCCCGTGCGCCGCGAGGAGCGCCGCGCGGTCGGCGCTCGGGTCCGCGAGCCGGGCGGCCAGCGTCGCGTACACCTCGACGTCGTCGACGTTCTGCGCGCTCTGCGGAGGATCCTTCATCGTCCGGCCAGGCTACCTCAGCGCGCGTCTTGGGGCCTCCTTCGCGCAGGTGTATTCATGGCGCGTGTCCTTCTCATACCTGCCCTTCGTCGCGCCCGGCGGTCAGGAGGGGCAGCCCTCCGCGCCCGCCGGCACGGACCTGCTCGCCCACGACAAGCTCGAGAACGCGCACGCCGCGCTCCGCCGCGCAGCGCTGTCGCTCGAGCACGACGTCGAACCCGTGACCGACCTGACCGGGCCCGCGCGCGCCCTGGAGCGGGCCCTCAGCGCGATCTACGACGCCTTCGACGGCCGCGCTGAATCCCTCGGCGCCGTGCGTGCCGCCCTGGCGGAAACCGACAACATCGCCGCTCAGATCGAGCAGGCGATCGGGCTCGACGCGGGCTTCGCCGCGGTGGACGAGCTGCTCCGGAGCGCGCGCGGCTGGCTCGAGCAAGCCGCGGCGCGGCTCGCCCTCGTGCCGCCGACGCCGCCGCTCGACCTGCCGCCGATCCTGGCGAGCCGCGACCGGCCGCGGTTGCACGCGGTCCAGCGGGCGTCGCTCGCGCCGCAGATCAAGGTCCCGGAGCCGCCCCCGGCCGAGCTCGTCGCGAAGCCGCCGCCGCCCATCCCGCCGCCGCGCACCTTCGAGGAGCTCAAGGCCGCCGTCGAGGCGCTGAAGCAGCAGGCGCCCGCGCCCGGCGCGCTCCCCGCGGCGGCGGAGGTGCGGCCGCCCGCGGCGCGCCCCGATGAGGGAGCTGCGCGCCCTGTGCCGCCGGGCTTCGCGCCGGAGATCGGCGACGCGATCGACGATCTCGCCTTCCTCCGCGCCCGCACCCGCGAGTGCTTCGAGGAGGTCGCGATGGTCGGCATGCAGCGGGCGCCGCTGCTCGGCGATCCCTTCCGCGGGGCGCTGATCCTCGAGCGGCGCATGCTCGCGGCCATCGACGTGATCGCGGCGATCGGGGCGCCGGCGCTCGAGCACGTGCCGCGGCTCGTGGCCGACGCGCCCGTGAAGGACGCGAGCGTCGCGTTCGCGAGCGCGATGGTGCTCGGGTGCTTCGCCGGCCGCGACGCGCTCGCCGCGGCCGAGCTCGCGCTGCTCCGGAGCGGCAAGGACAGGGCGTTCATCGACGCGCTGGGCGCTGCCTTGAAGCTGGTCCCGCACGAGCTCTTGCCGCTCGCGCTGCGCAGCCTGCTCCGCGAGCCCGAGCCGCTGGTCCGCGCGATGGCGATCGACGTCCTCGCCTACCGCGGCTTCGCGACCGACGACGAGCTCGTCGCGGCGGCGTCGGACGACGAGGCCCCCGTGGCGGCGTGCGCGCTCCACCACCTCGGCTGCACGCCGGGCCCTCGCTTGCCCGAGCTGATCCAGCGGGCGCTCGCGTCGACCGCGGCGCCGGACCCGGCGCTCCGCGAGGCCGCCTGGACGGCCATGGCGCTCGCGGATCACCCGCACGCCCCGCTCGCGCTGCGCGGCGCGCTGGACGAGGCCGACGGCTCGGACGCCGCGGCGCTCCTGCTCGCGCTCGCGGGGGACGAGGCCGACGCGCGGCTCCTCGCCTCGCGTGTCGCCGAGGCGCCGCGCCGCGGCCTGATCTTCGCCGTGGGCTGGTCCGGCGCGGCCGCCGCGGTGCCGCTCCTCATCGACCTGCTCGAGCGCGACGTCGACGGCGACGTGAAGCTCGCCGCGGCCTACGCGCTGGAGCGGATCACCGGCGCGGAGATGTGGGAGGAGGTCGCGGTGAAGGACGAGGAGATCTTCGTCGCCGATCCGCCCGAGCCCGACGTGGGCGAGCCCCGCGAGCTCAAGCTCGCGCAGCTGGTCAGCGATCCCAACGACCTGCCCGAGGCGCCGGCGCCGGAGATGGCGGAGCAGCCCACGGTGGACGCCGCGCGCTGGCGGGCCTTCTGGCGCGAGCGCTGCCAGGGCTGGGACATGAGCGCGCGCTACCGCCGCGGGCGCCCCTACACACCCGACGTCGTGCTCGACGAGCTGGACACGGGGCGGGTCACCCCGGGCGAGCGCCGGCTGCTCCAGCGCGAGCTGATCATCCGCACGGGGCACTTCGTGCGCTTCGATCCGCACGACTTCGTGGTGGCGCAGGAGGAGGCGATCCAGGCCTGGCGGCCGATCGCGGCGCGCGCCTCCGGCGCCCCGGGCCGCTGGACGCGGCCCCGCCGGCGCGTAGGGTAAACGGCGCGCGGATGTCGGCGCGCGCGGACGTCGGCGAGCCGAGCCGAGCGCGAAGAGGGGCGCGGTGCTCGCCAGGGGGGATGCATGGAGCGACGCGGACTTCGGAGGAGCAGCTGGCGGCAGGTCATCTCGGCCTCGGCGCTCGGCGCCGCGCTGATCGCGCCGGACGCGGCGAGGGCCCAGTCCAAGGAAGAGCTCGCGGAGGCGCGGGCGCTCTTCCAGGAGGGGGTCGCGCTCAGCGCGGCGAACCACTGCGCCGCGGCGCTCGCGAAATTCCATGCGGTCGCGAGCGTGCGGCGGACGCCGCAGGTGCTGTTCAACATCGCGGAGTGCGAGGCGCGGCTCGGCAAGCTCGTCTCGGCGCTCGGCAACTACCGCATCGCCGCGGCTGCAGCCGACGGGGATCCGCGGGCGAATGACGTCAGCGCGAACGTCGGCGCGCGGATCGAGGACCTCGAGGCGCGCATCCCGAAGCTCGCGATCCGCCGCGGCGCGGGGGCGCTCACCGCCACGATCCTGCTCGACGGCGCCGCGCTCGGCGCCTCGGAGATCAGCGCCGACATCCCGGTCGATCCAGGGCCCCACGTGGTCACGGCCTGGGTCGGCGATCGCGAGGCGGTGCGGGAGACCGTCACGCTCGAGGAGCGGGACGCGAAGACCGTGGAGATCGCGGTCGCCGATCCGCCGGCGCCGCCGCGGCCGGCGAGCGCGTCGCCGGGAGGCGCGCCCGTGGAGGTGCCGCCGAGGGCCGCGTCGGCGCGCCTGCTAGCGACGCGTCCGTCGAAGGTGCCTGGCCTCGCTGTGCTCGGCGCCGGGATCGCGAGCGGCGCCGTGGGTGGGGTCTTCCTCGGCCTCCGCGCCGGCACGCTGAGCGATCTCGACGCGCTGTGCGGCGGCGACAGGAGCTGCCCTCCTTCCGCCAGGCCGGTCGCCGATCGAGGCCGCCTCTACACGGGCGTCGCCGAGGCGGCGATCGGGCTCGGTGTCGTCGGCGTCGCCGCGGGGATCACCCTGCTCGTGATGAGCGGCAGCGCAGCCGCGGCCGAACCGGACGCGAGCGCCAGCGCACCCGCTGCTGCGGCCGGAGGGCGCGCCCGCGCGTGCGTCCGCCGCGCGGAGGTCCTGCCGCAAGCGCCTGGCGCCGACCTCGCGGGCCTGAGCGTCGCCGGCAGCTTCTGAGGCCGGGCGCCCTGCGGGCCAGCGGGCGTGTCAGGTGCGGCAGCAGAACGTCCGTGGGCTCGCGCCGCGGGCCTCTCCGCTGGGCGTGCCGCCGCTCGGCCGGCACGCGCCGCCGGTGGGCGCGCCGAGCGACGTCACCTTGCGGCCCACGACGGAAGGGTTGTCCTCGAGGTCCATGCAGCTGCCCGCAGGCAGCTCCGTCACCTGCGTAGAGCACGTGTGCAGCTGCACGTCGGAGTAGAGGGCGACGGTCGCCGGGCACGTCCCGCCCGACGGCGCGCCGCACGCGCAGTCGTCGTCGCAGCCGCGGCTGTCCTCGATGTCGGTGAAGAAGACATGCCGCTCCGTGTAGGGGCCCGGCGGGCAGATGGCGTCGCCGTCCCTGGCGATGCAGAGGCCGCCCTCGAACGGCGCCGTCGGCTTCGGCGCGCAGACCTGACCGAGGTTGCAGCCGCGGCCGAGCGGCTCGGCCGCGGCGCACGCGCGGCCGAGGCGTGTCCACCTGGGGTCCGGCCTCTGCACGTGCACGGCGCTCGGCGCGCACTCGCCGCCAGAGGCCGCGAGCGGGCTCACGCTGACCGACACCGCGCACGGTGCGCCGGTGGTCGCTGAGCAGTCCGCGTTGCTGCTCGGCCCGCAGGTCAGCCTGTCGCTGAAGACTCCATCGGGGCCCCTGCACACCTGGGCCTCCCAGCCGGGCGTCGCGAGCGGGAAGAGGCAGTGCGGCTCCGATCCGCAAGGCGCGTCCGCGACGGTGATCATCATCCCGTCCACCGGGTCGCAGTCTTGCCCCTCCGCGGGACCGCACGAGCACGTGCAGCTCGCCGGCGGCGCGGACAGGCCGCGGTTTCCAACGAACGGCGGCCCCGCGGCGAACTCGGGTGGGCAGCCCGGGTCCATCGCGGGCTCCCCGTCGAACAGCGCGAAGTAGCCGATCCAGCCCTCCGGCACGGCCGCCGTGCACACGAAGTCGCCGCACGCGGGATCGGCGCAGTCGATATGGCCATCGCCATCGTCGTCGGCGCCGTTCGCGCAGTCCTCCGCCCCGTCCCCGCTGGAGCTGCGGCTGGCGCTCCCGGAAGGCTCGGGCTCATCGAAGGTGTACTCGGGGTACAGACAGGCGGCGGGAGCGGCCAGGGCGCCTGCGGCGCCGAGCCCGATGCAGGCCGTGAGGCGCGCTCCCCGGCCGACGAGAAAAGAGCCCACCGAACCACCTCCGTGCCAGGTGGCCTCGCAGCGCCCGCTCGCGCTCCGTGCCCCCGCCCAGAGGATATCGCGCCGCGCGGCGCGAGCCACGAGCGCTCCTCGAGCGACGTGAGCGACGTACGCTACGCGGCTACTTCTTGGCCGGCGCGGCCGGCTTCGCCGGGGCAGCGGGCGGCGCGACCTTGGCCGGCGGCGCGCCCTTCGCGGGCGGCGCCTCGCCGGCCTGCCCGCTGTTGTACAGCTGGATCGCGCGATCGGTGAGCTCGAGATCGGCGCGGTAGTAGGGCACGGCCGACTTGTCGAGGATGAGGTCGTAACCCTCCTGCGCCGCGAGGCGCCGGAGAAGGCCGAGCACCTTCTGCAGCATCGGCGTCGTGAGCTCGCTCTCCTTGCGCTGCATCTCGCGCTGGGCGTCGAGCGTCGTCGCCTGGAACTCGGCGGCCTGGCGCTGCCAGGTCTCGAATCTGCGCTGGAGCACGTCCTTCGGCGTCTTGCCCGCCTGCGCCTCCTTGTCGAGCTTGTCCCGCTCGTCGTCGAGCGCGCGGCGCTTCGTGTCGAGCTCCACCTGGCGGCTGTCGAACAGCTTCTTGAGCGTCGCCTGGACGCGGAGCCCTTCCTCGGTCTCCAGCATGGCGCGGCGCACGTCGACGACGGCGATCTTCGACTGCGCTGACGCGGGCGCAGGCGACAGCAGCGCCGCGCTGCCGAGCGCCGCGGCTGCGAGCAGCGGCAGGACGCGCGCCGTGAGCCGCCGGCCCGAGGTCGGGCGGGCTGCCAGCGCAGCACCCTGGCTCGCGCCGGCCGGGCGCGCAGGGGTGGAGAACGTGGAACAGCGCGCGACGAGCCGCTCAGGAGCGTTGTTTCGCATCGCGGATGGCCTTAGCTACCCGGCCACCCAACGTCAAGAACGTGGCGCGCCCTTCTCGTGCGCTGCCGCAGCCGCGCCTTCGGCGTGCGCGTCCTTGCTCTGCGCAGGGTTCGCGCTCCGGTGCGCTGCCGGGTCGTTGCTCGGCGCCTCGGTGCGCTCCTTCCGCCCCAAGGCGCCGGCGGTCTTCGCGACCTTGCTCCGCGACGGCGCCCCGGCCCGCTGGGCGGACGGGTCCGCCGCGTGCGGCGGCCGCGGCGTCGAGGGCAGCGACCGGCCGAGGCGCTCTCGGGCGAGGGCGATCAGCCGCCCGACGTCGTCGTTCCCCCGAAGGAACGCGTCGCGCTGGCGGGGATCCCGCAGGGCCTCGACGCGCGCGGCCAGGGTGGAGAACGCGGCGTCGAGCGCGGCGTTCGCCTCCCGCTCGTCCCCGATCGCGAGGAGGGACTCCACGAGCGTGACGCGGATCGCGTCGCTCCACTCCTCGATGGGCCCCCCCGCGAGGTGGCGGGAGGCCTCGCGCGCCGCGTCGACCGCGGCCCTGAGCTCGCGGCGCGCCAGCTGGACGCGCGCCATCGCGAAGCTCGCCATCGCCTGCAGCGCGGCCGCGTGGCGCGCCGCCTCCTCGCAGAGCCAGCGCGCGACGGCGTGGGCGGTCGCGTGGTCGCCGGGGGCGCCGCGCCAGACGAGGAAGAGCGCCTCGTACAGCCGGCCGGCGAACCTGAGGCGGGAGATCTGGCACGCGTCGGCGATCTCGCTCGCCTGGCGTTGGAGCGCGACGCCCTCCTCGATGTTGCCGAGCCGCGCGTAGGACATCCCGAGGTTGTGGAGCGCGAACCCCTCGATCGCCCGGAGGTTCCGGCTCCGCGCGTCGAGCAGCGCGCGCTCGAGCAGCGCCTGCGCCTCCTCGAACAGGCCGAGCTGGTTCAGCGCCGAGCCGGTGTTCAGGCGGGCCTTTGCCGCGATGACGGCGTCGCCGGCCCCGTCGGCGTCCGCGACGAGCGACGCGCCGAGAGAGGCCGCGGCGGAGAGGTCGCCGACGTGCATCAGCGCGGCCAGCTGGGCCTCCCGGGCGTGGAGGAGCGCGTCGGTCGAGCCGCTCCCGCGCGCGGCCTCCATCGCCGCGTGCGCGGCGCGGAGCGCCTCGGCGGGCCGACCGAGCGCCGCGAGCGCGCGGACGCGCGACGCGAGGAGCTTCGCGCGGATCGACGGGGAGAGCGCCGCCGCGAACTGCGGAGAGAGGGCGGACGCGGCGCGCGCGTCGCCCTCGGCGCTCTGGCCCGCCTCGATCATGCAGGTCACCGCGACGACCTGCGCCTCGCCCCACAGATCCGAGCCGGGCAGCGCGAGGCGCGACGCCTGCTCCGCCGCCTCGATCGCCTCGTCGAGGCGGCCAAGGAGCTCGAGGATCTCCCCGCGGCGGACCAGGAGCGCCGCGCGCGTGGTCCCCTCGGCCCCGCAGGCGAGCCCGCGCGTCGCGAGCTCGAGCGCCTCGTCGAGCTCCGCGCCGCTCGCCGCCGTGTCCCGCGTCGCGCGCGCGTAGAGCAGCGCGGCGCGCGCCTTGTCGCCGCCCGCCTCGGCGTGGCGCGCGATCAGCCCCGGATCGACGCCCGCGGACTCGAGCCAGGCGGCCGCGGCGAGGTGGAGCGCGGCGCGGTCTTCCTCGAGGATCGACGCATACGCCGCGTCGCGCACGACCGCCTGCCGGAACGTCCACTGCACCTGCTCCGGGACCCGCGGCTCCAGCTGGCGCGCGATCATCTCGCCCGCCTCCAGCTCGGCGAGCTCCGCGCCCACCGCGCGCTCGAGCAGCGCCGCGACGCCCGCTGTCCAGAAGACCTGGCCGAAGACGGACGCGGCGCGCAGCGCCGCGCGCACCCCGCTCGACATGCGGTCGACGCGCGCCTGCACCAGGGCCTGCACGCTGAGCGGCACGCCGTCGCGCCCCTCCGCGGCGGACCGGATGAGCTCCTCCAGGAAGAGCCCGTAGCCGCCGGCGCGCTGGACGATGGCGCCGCGCGTGGCCGGGTCGGCCTGCGGGAGGGCGCTCGCCACGAGCCGATCCGCGGCCTCTGGGGACAGCGGGGGGAGCGTCACGCGGGTCACGTCGCGGTGCTCCCACAGCGACGGGAACCGGGCGGAGAGCTCGGGCCGCGCGAAGGCGAAGACCCCGAAGCGGAGATCGGCGCAGCCGAGCAGCCAGTCGACGAGCTCGACGGTGGTGCCGTCGGCCCAGTGCATGTCCTCGATGACCAGGATCTGCGGCGTGGTCTCGGCCTTCGAGCGGAAGAACGCCTCCACCGCCATCCGCGTGCGCGATTCCATGAGCTGCGGGCTCTCGCGGGCTGCGCGCAGCGGCTCGTTGTCCTCGTCGGGGAAGGGTACGCCGGCGAGCTCCCCGATGAAGCCGGCGAGGAAGCGGAGCGGGCGGGCCAGGCGCATCGCCACGTGGGCGTTCACCTTCTGCACCTGGTCCTCGAGGCGCTCGCCGTCGCGGATGCCCATGAGCGCGCGCAGGGCGCGGCCCAGCGTCGTGAGGCCCGCGCTCTGGCTCATCGCGTCGCCGCGGCAGAGCAGGATGATCGGCGCGTGCGGCGCCGTCTCGAGGTGCTGGATCAGCTCGGCGCGTACGCGGCTCTTGCCGACGCCAGCGGGGCCGGTCACGAGCGCCGCGCGCGGCGCGCCGTCCTCGGCGATCTCGCTGAAGATGCCCTGGAGCCTCGCGAGCTCGTGCTCGCGCCCGACGGTCGCCGTGGGGAGCCCGGCGAGCTTGCGCGCGTCGAAGCCGGCGGCGTCCTCGTGGACGAGCACGCCGCCGCGCGCGTCCTCCTGGATCACGAACCGCCCCTCCAGCGCCGCGGTCGCGTGGGCGTCGATCCGGACCGCGCCGGGCGCCGCGTACTCCAGCTGGTGCGCAGCGCGCTCGAGCGCCTCGCCGGCGAGGCTCGCCCTGCCGCGGACGGCGTGCCCGACCGCGACCGAGGCCCGCGCGCCCGGCGTCGATCGGGCCACGGTCAGCGCCGCCCGCGCGGCGCGCGCCGCCTCGTCGCCGCGCGAGCGCTCCACCCCGAGCGCCGCGACGAGCCTCCCGTTGGGGAGCGGCTCGAACCGCGGGTCGTCGCCGAGGGCCTCGCGGAGCGCGGCGTCCACCTCGGGGCGGAGCGGGCCGGCGCCCAGCTCGAAGAGCGCGCAGGCGACCACGCGCCGCTCGCTGTTGGCGAGCCGGACCTGCGGCCGCTCGTCGCCCGGCCCGGCGGGCCCCGGCATGATCTCCTGCGCGGCAGCGCGCCGGACGATCGAGGCGGACCTGTCGGTCGCGGGGGGATCGTTGTTCAGCTCCCCGACCCGCGCGAGCGCGCGCGCCAGCTCGCCGCCGTTCTCGTACCGGTGCTCGCGATCGCGGGAGATGGCGCGCGCGAGCACCTCGTCGAGGGCCTCGGGCACGTCGAAGCGGATCTGCTGCGCGCGCGGGGGATCCTCGACCGCGAGGCGGCTGAGCAGGGCGATCGCGTTCTCGGTCTCGAACACGTTCCTCCCCGTGACCAGGCGGAACAGGACGGCGCCCAGCGAGTACACGTCGGCCCGCGCGTCGACCGCCTCGCCGCGCGCCTGCTCGGGCGCCATGAAGTGCGGGGTGCCGATGATCGTGCCGCGCTCGGTGGGGCAGTCGTCCGGGACCGCGAGCTTCACGACGCCGAAGTCGATCAGCTTGATCGCGGTGCCCTTGCCGCGGACGAGGAAGATGTTGGAGAGCTTGAGGTCGCGGTGGACGACGCCGCGGGCGTGGATGGCGGCCATCGCGGCGGCGCTGCGCCGGACGACCTCCACCGAGTCGCGCATGCCGAGCGGCGCGCGCCGCTGGCGCTGCCCGAGATCCTCCCCGTCCAGCCACTCCATCGCGAAGAAGAGGCGCCCGTCGAGGCAGGTGCCGTGAGCGATGTACTGAACGATGTTGGGGTGCCGCAGATCGGCGAGGATCGAGATCTCGCGCGCGAAGCGGGCGCGCTCCTGGGGCGACGCGGCGGCGCGCAGGACCTTCAGCGCCACCGGGGCGCCGGTGGTCTGATCCGTGCCCTTGAAAATATCGCCCATGCCGCCGCTTCGGCTGCGGGCTTCGATCATGAAGCGGTCGGTCGGGTCGGTGGACTCCGGGAGCACCGTCCGGATAGGCTACGCGAATCTCGCGTCTTCATGCCAGCGAGAAGGCGTTCTGCGCGGCGCGGCGCGCCGGCGGGCGACCTGGGCCGAAGCCCGAATCGCCCGCCATCGTCGTGCTGCTCCGCAGCGTAGCGCCTCCATGAGCGGCGCAAAACACGGCACGGCGCTCGAAAATTCCAGCCAGCATCCGCGCCGGCGCGCTGTCCGCACCATCCTGCCCGCGCGGGCCCCTCCGAGCGCTCAGAACCCCGCGAGCAGCCCGGCGCCGATGGAGGCGCTGGGACGCGGAAATCTCAGCGCGCCGGCGAGCGGGTGGTCGAGGAGCCCGAAGGCGGCGAGGACCTCGGCGTGGGTATAGAACGAGAGCGCGTCGTTGAGCGCGAGCTCGATCCCGCCGCGGAGGCCGAGCGCCATGAACAGCAGGGACACGTCGGTGGCGGGGGCGTACCGATCGCCGACGTGCGCCACGCCCATCTCGACGAGCGCGCATGTGACGAGCAGGTCGACCGTGTGAAGGCACGGAGCGAACGCGCCGCTCGCGTGCGTGCGCAGGTACGGCGATCGCGCGTTCGCGCTCCCGTCGGGGCTCGGGGCGTACGGACTCGACACCTCGCCGTGTCCGAGCGCGCTTGGCTCCGAGACGAGGAACGTGCCCCGGCTCTCCAGCGAGAAGGAGAGGCTCTGTGACCAGCGAACCCTGACGAGGAACGAGGCGCCGCCGAACAGCCCCTCGGGCACCCCGAGCCCCGCTATCGCGCCCGTGCCGATCCGAGCCGAACTCCATGGCTCGCCGGGCCCGCTCGCAGGCTCCGGGCGCGCCGGCGCGATCTCTGGGCGAGGCGGCGCGGCGGCCGCTCGTTCGTCGCTCGCGAACGGCGTCAGGGTGAAAGAGATCGCGAGCGCGACGGTATTGGTGAGCTGCTCGCACGCGCCGTCTCCGTGCGAGACGTCAAAGCCTCGGCCGGAGACCCGCCCGTCGGCGTTCCGGTACGTGGTCGTCGCGACGACGTGGGCGCCGTGAGGCCTGATCGCGACGTCGACCTCCTCGGTCGCGTCCTCGCGGAAAGGGTCGTACCCGACGCGCAGCCGGATCCGCTCGCGCAGCGCGCGCTCTCCAGGACACGAGGCCGCTTGCGCGTCCTCGCTGTAGCGCAGCCGCAGCGCGCGGCGTGCTGGCTCTGCCGCGAGCGAGGGCGCGCTGAGCAGCAGAGAGACGAAGACGATCATGCAGAGAAAGGAGCGTGCCATATCCCCGGTCAGCGGCTCCGCTGGGCGAGCCATTCGTGGCCGCCATGAAGCGCTCTCGAGCCAAAGCACGTCAAGAGCTCACGTCGCTTCTCTTCGTGAGCCCGGCAGACGTCAATTGACGTGATAATCGAAGCCCGTGAATGGCAATGGTCGCGAAATCGCGATTGCGTGCGAGCGGGATCCGGATCCGTGACGAGCGTGACCACTCGTCCGTATGCACGTGGGTGGCTGACCCGCGCGGAGCATGAGAATCCGTCGGGATTCGCGGCAATGCAGACACGCTGTCTGCAATGGCCTGCGCGCGGCGGGCATGCTCCGCCCGCCGCGCGGACCTCTCGGTCAGCGCCGTGCGCGGTCGAGCTCGTTGGAGGGGGAGGGAGGGGGCGAGGGGGAAGGGGCCGGCGAGCGGTCAGCCGGCGCTGGCGCCGGCGCTGGCGCCAGCGCGCGAGGCGAGCCGCGCGAGGTCCTTGGGGTCGCTGACGCGGACGAGGATGACGGTGATGTTGTCCCGCCCGCCGCCCGCGTTCGCCTTCTCGATCAGCGCCTGCGACGCCTTCTCGGGATCGGGCTCGGCGAGCAGGACGTCGCGGATCGCCTCATGGGTCGCCATCTTCGAGAGGCCGTCGGAGCAGAGGAGGTAGACGTCGCCGGGGTGGGGCCGGGCGATGATCAGATCGACCTTGACTGCAGGGGAGATTCCGATCGCCCGGCTCAGGTGGTTCGCCATCGGCCCGGTGATCCCCGCGGCGCCCATCGTGTGATCGGTGGTGAGCTGCGTCAGCTCGTTGTCGCGCAGGCGATAACAGCGGCTGTCGCCCACGTGGCCGATGTAGAGGCGCTGCTTGTTGGGCGAGAACCGCGCGCTGACGAGGGTCGTGCCCATGCCGGTGAGGCTCCGCTCGGCGTGGGCCCGGTCGTAGATCGCCTGGTTCGCTTGCTGGATCGCGACCGCGAGCTCGCTGCCGCGACGCGGGACGTCGGGGTAGGGGCTCTCCGCGTCGCTGTCCACGAACGACTGATCCTTGAACGCGCGCGCGATCGTGTCGACCGCGAGGCGGCTGGCGACGTCGCCGCCCGCGTGGCCGCCCATGCCGTCCGCCACGGCGAACAGGTAGTGCTCGTCCAGGCAGAGGTAGCAGTCCTCGTTCTTCTTGCGCTTCTGGCCGGGGTCCGTCTGCCCGACGGCGCTGATGAGCAGGAGCGGCGACGAGCTGGTCGGCTCGTCGACGGCGGCCTCGTCGTCGTAGATGATGGGGACGGCGGACGGCTCCTCGCGCTCGTGCCCGTCGTCATCATCGTCGTCATCGTCATCGTCGCCGCCGTAGGACGGGGCGCTCGCGCGCTTGATCGTGCTCAGCACCTCCGGCGGCGCCAGCGTGATCAGCGTGAGGTCGTCGTCATCGTCGTCGAACGCGTCGTCGTCGTCGTCGCGGCGCGATGGACCGTTCGACCGCTTCCAGTCGGCGCTCGAGACCCGCTCGGTGCGGCCGTGACCTCCGGCGGTCTTACCGTGAGCGCTCTCGCTCGCGGGCGTGCCGCCCCGCTGCCCGACTGCGCCTGGCGTCGTCGTTGAATCTTCGAAATCTCCCTCCCCCTCGTCGAGGGCTTGGGCTCCTGGGCCCCCCTGCGTCAGCGACGTCGCCGCGCGAGGCCGGGCCCGGTCGCCGTTGTTCGAGCGAAAATACCAATAGATCAGCCCAAGAAGGGCGATTCCCATGACAAGGGCGGCTGCGAGATCGGCCATGTCCCGGCGACCAACGTAGCAAAGGCGCGCCGCGTCTCCGAGATCAACGTGCAGGGGGACGGACGACGACGATCGATCCTGGTCGACCTTGACCTGCGGAGCCCGCACCGCAGGGGCGCACCTTGGGCACCGCCCGGCGCAGGGGAGCGCCATCTCACCCCGCTGCAGGGCTCGCCACCCCGTGACGGGCGACCGCTGCAGAGCGCCTCGCCCAGAGCAGAGCGCCTCGTCAGAAGGAGGCCGCGCCTGGCCAGCTGGGCGCGCTCACCCGGGGCAGGCCGTGCGGACGTGCTGCGCTGCGGCAGGTGCGCGCGAGCTACAAGGGCCTTTGCAGCGGCGCCTGCCGCTCGTTCGCCAGGAGGACCGCTGCGAGCGCCGCGCGCTCGGCGCGCGTCCGCCGCAAACGAACCCACCGAGCGGAGCGGGTTGCCAGTGCTCCTGGTGCTGACTAGTCTCCGCGCCCGCATGAAGCTCGCCCGCACACTTCTCCAGACACCTCGCATCGTTGGCGTGGGCCTCGCGGCCTCGATCGTGGGCGGGCTCGGGGTCGTGGGTTGCTTCGTCGAGGGCGAGGGCCTCCCGCCGCCGGTCAAGGGGCTCTACTACCCGACGGGCCTGGCGGTGTCTCCTGGCGGACGGGTCCTCTACGTCGCGAACTCGGACTTCGATCTCCAGTTCAACGGCGGCACGGTCCAGGCGCTGGATCTCCAGCGGCTGCGCAAGCGGGCGCTCACGCTCCAGTCGAACCTCGCTCCTGGCGGGGGAGGCGCTCCTGGCGAGGGGGGCGCGGACGCTGGCGGCAGCGTGGGCGATGCGTGCGATGCGGTGGGGCTGGCGACAAACGCTGCGCCGTCGCTCTACCCGGGGCCGTGCGAGCCGCTCAACCTCTCCGCCCTCAAGGGCGATGACGAGGTCGTCCGGAGCTCGGCCGTGATCGGCGCGTTCGCGTCCAACCTCCTCCTCGTGCACAGGCCGCTCAGCGGCGAGGGCGCCGACCCCGGCGCGGAGCGGCAGGCGCGCCTGTTCGTGCCCGTGCGCGGCGACCCCTCGGTGACCTTCTTCGACGTCGCCGACGATCGGTTCGACGGCGCCGGCGCGCAGCGCTGCGAGGGCGACGCCTGCTTTCAGCTGGACTGCGGCGCGAGCGCGGCGGGCGGGCGCTGCAGCAGAGATCACCGCATCGGGGAAGACCCGGGCCAGGAGCTCATCCGGCGCAAGCTGCCGCTGGAGCCGTTCGGGATCGCCGCCGGCCCGGGCGGGACGAGCATCGTCGTCTCGCACCAGACGGAGAACGCCGCGAGCGTCATCGTGAACCGCTGGGAAGCGAGCGAGCGGCCGCGGCTCGCGCACGTCCTCACGGATCTCTCCTTCGGGCCGACGGAGCTCGCGGCCGTGCCGCGCCCGAGCGTGCTCGGGGAGCTGCAGAAGAGCGGGTGGGGGATCGACGACCAGCCCGCGTTCGCGGTCACGTACCTCGCGGCGTCGGAGCTCGGCCTGCTCCGCTATCAGGACGCCGCTTCAGGCGGGGCGCCGCGCCTGTACGAGTCGACCCCGACGCCGATCACCGCGCTCGCGAGCGGCACCGACTCCCGCGGGATCGCGTTCGACGCGAGCGAGCGGCAGGCGTGCGAGGACGGCTGCGCGGATGACGCGGACGTGGTCGGGTGCCTCGAGCGGTGCGTGGAGATCCCGATCCCGGTGTACGTGGCGCATCGCGTCCCGAACTCGCTGCTCATCGGCCAGCTGACGACGACGCTGATCAAGAAGGACTCGGTCGTCCCCACGGAGAAGCGGGCCTCGGTGTACGACACGATCGCGTTCCGCGACGCCGTCCCGCTCGCAGCCTACCCGTCTCGGATCGAGATCGGTGCGGTGATCGGCGCGGACAACGCGCCTCACCGCAGGGTCTTCGCGCTCGCGTTCGACGCGGGGCTCGCGTTCTCCTACGACCCGCAAGCGCGCCGCGTCGACGCCGTCATCAAGACCGGGCGCGGGCCGCAGGCGCTCGCGTTCGACACGGGTTCCACGTGCGGCGACGAGAAGCGCTGCGACTGCGAGCAGGGCAGCGCCGGCTGCGAACCCTATTCCCTCATGTACATCGCGCATTTCACCGACTCGTACCTCGGCGTTGTCGACCTCGACATGCGCAAGGCGAACACGTTCGGATCGATGATCCTCACGGTGGGCACGCCCGTCCCGCCCCGGGAGTCCCAATGAAACCGCGCCTCGCGCTCCTCGCCTCCACCTCCGCCCTGGCGCTCGCCGGGTGCGCCGCGGAGGCCACGCCGGTCCCCGTCGAGGCCCTGGCGCAGTCCGGCCGCAGCGCCTTCGTCTGCCTCGCCATCGACCGGCCGGATCCGAACAAGCCGGGCGTGATGCGCTCGCTGCCGATCACGGACTGCTCGTACCGCACCGTCGATTCGTCCACCGACTACGAGGTCGACGCCAAGGACGGGGGCAGGGCCACGCTCCCGCACCTCTACGGCCTCGTAACGCAGACCGCGCACGGCGAGGTCGCGGTCGTCGACCTGACGACCGAGTCCTCGCAGATCGTCGATCGGGACCCGGGCACGCCCGCCCCGAGCTTCCTCCCGGTCGGCGCGCAGCCGGTCGACATCGTCGCGACGCCGGGCGGGACCGCATCGTTCGTCGCCGTCGCGGAGCCGGGGCGCGCGGGGATCTACGCGCTCCCGTCGGCGAAGGTGCTGCCGCGCGGCGGCTGCCCGGCCCCGTCGCTCAGCTCCTGGCCGGCCTGCTCGCTCCCCTCGGCGCCGGGCGAGATGCTGCTCGTCGCCGACCCGCCGGGGGCGAACGGCAAGCTGCGGAGCTCGTGCACACCACCCGACGAACCGTCACCCGAGGGGCCGTACACCGTCGAGCCGAGAAAGCCTGGCGACCCCGGTGAGTTCGTGGGCGACGCCTGCTCCACGTCGAACGGGAGCCTGGACATGGAGGGCGGCGGCCGGCAGAAGCTCCTCGTGACCTTGCCCGATCTCGGCGGCATCGCCGTGATCGACGCGCAGAACCTCCTCGAGGGCGAGGCTGGCGGGTTCGCAGCGTGCGAGGTGGATCTGTGGATCCCTCTCCAGGTCTCGCGCCCGCCGGCCACGGAGCCCGACGAAGCGCCGCACGGCGCGGAGTGCGCCGATCCGGCGGTCACGGCCAGCTCGGAGCCGGCCTCCGAGAAGCCCCGGCCCGCGGGGCTCGCGCTCTCCGGCAATCGCCTGTACGTCGCCGATCTCGACGCGCCGGTGATCCACGTCGTCGACCTCCCGACGCCCTGCGAGCCGCGCGAGCAGCCCTCGCTGCTGCCCGCGTCGACGCTCGACCCAAGGCGCGTCGTCACGACGAGGCGCCTCGCGGTGGCCCAGGCGTCGCCCCCCGACTTCAAACGCTACCTTTACGCGGTCGACGCCGGCGACGGCAGCGTGATGGTCTTCGACGTCAGCGACGAGGGCAGCGACGGCGCGCCCAGCCGGTCGCCGCTCTCTCGCGAGAATCCGGACTGGAACCCGTTCCAGCCGCCCGACCGCATCCGCCTGCCGGCGCCTGTCCGCGATCTCGCGATCGTGCAGCGCGAGGTCCCGAGGAGCCTCACGGCGACGGGCGTGGTGCCGAGGGGGATCCGGTGCAGCTCCGATCCGAAGCTCACGCCATGCGACAGCAGCATCACGTCGTGCGACCTCGAGACGCTGTACCGCACGTCGGCCGATCGCGACTCCGGCGCCAGCCCGCGGAAGCTCCGGGGCACGTTCGCGTACATGGCGCTCACGAACGGCCAGGTCGCGATCGTCGACATCGACGACCTCGACGCGGACTGCCGCGGACCCGAGCGCCAGAGCGTCCGCGCGGGCTGCGATGCGGACGCTTCGCCGAGCAGCCCGCTGCTCGAGACGAGCGGCGAGGCGTCCTGCAACGTCGTCCTCCCGCACGCTGTCCGCTCGGATACCTACATCGTGGCGAGCGACGGCTCCGGCCAGATCGAGCCCGGCGTGCAGGGCTTGCCCATCCTCTACGATCGAAACGGCGCGGTCGTGCCGCTCTCCGGGGAGAGCCCGAAGATGCGCGCCACGTTCCCGTCCGAGGGGGCCGCGCCTGACCTCGCGCTCGCGGTGGGGGTGCAGCGCGAGGCGATCGCGTCGAGCGACAGCGCTGAAAGCGAGCTCGACGAGCAGGGGCTGGTGCTGAGGTCCGGCGGGCCGCAGCACGCGCTGACGATGAACCTCGAGGACCCGCGGGTGCACATCGCCGACGAGACGTGGACCGTGACCTACGAGGGGGTGCTCACGTCGATCACCCGGGCCTCCGTCGCCTTCGACGAGAACCTCCAGCTGAGGGGCACCGACGCCCGCTTTTGCCGCCGCGGCGTGCAGAGCCTGACCAGCGTGAAGGCGCAGCTGACGGCCGCGGGCGTCCCGGAGGACGAGGCCGGGACCCGCGCCGGGCAGCTCGCCGACTTCGCGCAGATCACGTCCGAGCTCCCGGACGAGGACGCCACCTACTGGAAGAACGTCGACTCGGCCGTCTGCTCGTTCGACACCTGCAACGCGAAGTACGGCAGCGTCATCACGTCGCGCCCGGCGCTCCGCATCGTCGAGGCCTACGAGGACCACCTCGAGCTCGAGCCGGGGGACGAGGTCGGGTTCGCGGCGTGCTGCTTCGCAGGCTCGGTGCAGCTCGGCATCCGCGCCGGGGGCCAGTGGGTCGTCCGGAGCAACGGCGCCGGCTTCCTGCACCACGTGATCGCCGATCCTGCGACGGGCACCTGCCGCAACTCGTGTGACACGCGCCTCTCGCGATTCAACGGGCGCGTCGCCCATACACCGCGCGACGGGCGCGTCACCGACGGCGAGGTGGGGGCGTTCATCAACCCGATGTTCCGGTTCGCGGTCACGGGCGGCGCGCCCGAGCAGGACATGCAGTTCCGCTTCACCACCCAGGGGGCGTTCACGCCGCTCGCATTGGACCTCGCGGAGATCAGCGACACAGCGGACCTCCAGCCGCAGGCCATCCAGCTCGTTCCGGCCACGGGCGAGCTCGCCGTCACCGACGGCTCGGTCCAGGGCCTGTTCCTGCTGAGCTCACGCGACGTCGCCGTAGCGCGCCGGTACCGCTGAGCCGCCTGCCGCCCCCGCGGCATTGCGGTTTCGGCGCCGATATTTCCACGAAAACAGCGGAACAAACGCGCGAATCACGCGTAGACCTCACCGGCGGTCGAGACTAAGACGCCGGCGATGCAGCCGTCCGAGCAGCCTGCGGCCAGGAAGAAGCTGACCCCGGTGATGCGCCAGTACGAGGATGCGAAGGCGCTCCACCCCGACGCCATCCTCTTCTTCCGGATGGGCGACTTCTACGAGATGTTCAACGACGACGCGGTCCTCGTGTCGCGCGCGCTGAACCTGACGCTCACGAGCCGCAACAAGGGCGAGCCCGACGAATCCCCGATGGCCGGCGTCCCGCACCACGCGGCGCACGGCTACATCGCGCGGCTCCTCGCGCTTGGCCACAAGGTGGCGATCTGCGAGCAGTGCGGGGATCCGTCGAAGATCAAGGGGCTCGTGCCGCGGCAGGTCGTGCGCGTCGTCACGCCGGGGCTCGTCACCGAGACCGATCAGCTCGACGCGCGCGCCAACCACTACCTGGCGGCGGTCGACGGCGGCGGCGTGCCCCGCGGCGACGCCCTTGGAGCGGGGGGCCCGTACGGCCTCTCGCTGCTGGATCTCTCCACCGGCGAGCTCTCGGCCACCTCGGTCCCGGACGCCGCGACGCTGCTCGCGGAGCTCGCCCGGGCGGATCCGCGCGAGGCGCTGATCGCCCGGGACCTCCCGGACGTCCGCGCGGCCGCGGCCTCGCTCGCCTGTCGCGCGGCGCTGCGCGACGACGAGGAGCTCGACAGCGCGCAGGTCGCGTCGATCCTGGACGACGCCGCGATCGAGCCGATCTCGGCGGCGGCGCTGGCCGAGCACCCGCTCCCGGCGGTGCGCGCAGCGGCGCGGGCGCTGCGCTTCGCGCGCCGCTGCAGCCCCGGCGCGCGCATCCCGGTGCGCCGCATCGCCCCGCACGACACCTCGGGCACGCTGCGCATCGACGAGACGGCCCAGGCGCACCTGGAGCTCGTGCGCGCCGCGGACGGCGGCCGCCGCGGCACCCTGCTCGACGTCATCGACTGCACGGTCACCCCGGGCGGCGCCCGTCTCCTGCGCCGCCGCCTGCTCTCGCCGCTCGCGGACCTGGCTGGTATCCGCCGGCGCCTCGACGAGGTGGAGCTCTTCGTCTCGCACCCGCGCGCCCGCGGCGAGCTGCGGGAAGCGCTCGGCGGCGTCGGCGACCTCGAGCGCCTCAGCGTCCGCGCGCTCCTCGGCGAGGCCACGCCGCGCGACCTCGGCCTCCTCCGCGACGGCCTCACGGCGGCCCCGGCGGCGATCGCCGCGGTCCGGTCGATCCCCGACCTCGGCAAGGCGGCGGCGCGGAGCGACGACGGCGCCGCGGCACGGGACAAGGACGGCGCCGCTGCGCGGGGCAAGGACGCCGCAGCGGCGCGAGGCAAGGACGGCGCCGCCGCGCGGGGCAAGGACGCCGCAGCGGCCGGGTCGGGCTCCGAGCCGCTCCTCGCCGAGGCGGCGTCGCTGGATGTCGTCGCCGACGTGTGCGCCGAGCTCACCGCCGCGCTGATCGAGCGGCCGCCCCCGAACACGCGCGAGGGCGGCATCTTCCGCGAGGGGTACGACAAGGAGCTCGACGACGCGCGCGGCGTGGAGAAGAACGCGACGGAGCTCATCCTCGCGCTCGAGGCGAAGCTGCGCACGCAGACGGGCGCGCCCTCGCTCCGGGTCAAGTACACGCGCGTCTTCGGCTGGTACATCGAGGTGACGCGCGCGCACATCGCCAAGGTCCCGGCGACCTTCCGCCGCAAGCAGACCGTCGCGACCGGCGAGCGCTACACGAGCGACGAGCTCGACGAGCTCGCCGACAAGATCGAGCACGCCGGGGCGCGCGCGCTGGAGCGGGAGACAGCGCTCTTCGACCGGCTGCGGGCCCTCGTCGCGAAGAGCGAGGGCCGCCTCCGCGCGCTGGCGCGCAAGCTCGCGGCGTGGGACGTCGCCGCTGCCCTCGCCGACGTCGCCCACCGCAACGACTACGTGAGGCCGCACGTCACGGCGGGCGAGGCGCTCGCGATCCGCGACGGTCGCCACCCGGTGGTCGAGCGTTACGCGGCCGCGGGGCACTTCGTGCCGAACGACACCCGCCTCGATCTCTCGGGCGAGCGGCTCTGGCTGATCACGGGCCCCAACATGGCGGGCAAGTCGACGCTCATGCGCCAGGTCGCGCTGATCGTGGTCCTCGCGCAGATGGGCAGCTACGTCCCCGCGCGCGAGGCGGAGATCGGCCTCGTCGACCGGATCCTCTCGCGGGTGGGCGCGAGCGACAACGTCGCGCGCGGCGAGAGCACGTTCATGGTGGAGATGCGGGAGACCGCCGAGATCCTCCGCGACGCGACGCGGAGATCGCTGGTGATCCTCGACGAGATCGGCCGCGGCACGAGCACGTACGACGGCCTCGCGATCGCGTGGGCCGTGGCGGAGCACCTGTTCGACGCGATCGGCTGCCGCGCCCTGTTCGCGACGCACTACCACGAGCTGACGGAGCTCTCGGCGCGCGCGCCGGGCATCGCGAACCACTCGGTCGCCGCGCGCGAGCACGGCGACGACGTCATCTTCCTTCACAAGCTCGAGGCGGGCCCCGCGAGCCGCAGCTACGGCGTGGCGGTCGCGCGGCTCGCGGGCGTCCCCGAGAGCGTGCTCGCGCGCGCCCGCGCGATCCTCGCGACGCTGGAGTCGGGCGCCGCGCTGCCGGGCGGCAAACACGCCTCGCTCCGCGGCCGCACGCGCGGCGGCGCCGCGCAGCTCGACCTGTTCGTCCCCGCGCAGGCCGCGGTGCCGCCGGAGCAGTCGGCCGTCATCGAGACCTTGCGCGCGGTGGACGTCGATCGGCTCGCGCCGCTCGACGCGCTGCGGCTCGTGGCCAAGCTGAAGGGGCTGCTCGGCGGCGGCGGCTGACCGCGTCGGCCGCGCCGGGTCAGTCCGGCGGCGCGATCTCGCGGAGCTCGGTGCCGCCCGCGTACCCGTAGCTCACGAACGAGTCGAACCCCGTCACGAGCAGCCCCACGGGCGCGGAGGCCGTGAGCCAGTGCACGCCGTCGCGCTGCATCCCGGGCAGCACGTTGTCCGGCGCCTGCCGCGCCGGATCGATCGACGCGAAGCTCAGCTGGCAGCGGTAGACGACGAACGACGGCGCGCCGCCCCCGCGCTGCTCCTCCGTGAGCCCGTCCGCGGGCGCGATCTCGCACTCGTCCGGTCCGAGCGTCACGTCGTCGAGCCGCACGGCGGCCGACCGCGGCGCGACCACCGAGATGAAGTCGAACGCGTACTTGTCCGGCGTCAGGAACACGTAGTCCGGCCGGAACTGCTCGATGGGCGGCAGGATGATCAGGCTCGGATCTCCGCCTGGCAGCCCCTGCTTCACCCCCGTCGCGTTCTGGCTGGCCATGATCTGCGACACGATGACCGGCTCGGAGCTCTCGATCAGGAAGTCGCCCCACGCCGTCACCTCGCGGAACTCGCCCAGCGCCGACAGCGTGATCCGATCGTCCGGCGGCGGCAGGGTCGTCTCGATCACGGCGCCCTTGCTGCTGGCCGCCACGATCCTGACGTACTCCGGCTCGGGCACGGCCTCGATCCGCGCGCCAGCCTCCTTCACCGTCAGCGATCGGCTCGGCGTGTGCGGCACCGCGAACCGCTTGCCGGCGGTCCGGGTCGGATCGAGCTGATCCTCCAGGTGGTCGGCGCAGCAGCGGCGATCCGCGAGGTCGTCGAAGTGGGGCGCGTCCGAGGCCTCGTTTCCGGTGAAGACCGCGATCGGCTGGTCGGCCTTCACGATCGATCCGGTGAAGTCCGCGTTGAACCCGCCGCTCTCCAGGTTGAGCACGTCGAACGCGCCGAGCTTGACCTCGATCAACCCGCCCTCTGGCGTCTCCGGGACGGGCCCGCCCCCGACGACCTTCGCCGTCGTCGTCACCTGCACGGTCGTGTCCTCGCGCGTCCCGACGATGGTCAGGAACGCCCGAAGGTCGATTGGGTTCTGCGGATCGAAGTTCGTGTCCGGATCGTCCGTGACCGCGATGGTCTGCGGCCACCCGGTCACGACGTACGCCGTCGCCATCGCGCCCGGGCTGTAGGTCAGCGCCTCGCGCGGCTTCAGCAGCGAGGCGTCGTTGGAGAACACGTTGGCGTTCTCCAGCGGGTTGAACTGGTAGGCGACGATGGGGAACTTCGACGTGATCTTGTACGCGTGCCGCGTGAGCGCCGTGTGCGTGCCCGTGTTGTACTCGCCCTCCGGGCTGCCATCGACCTCGCGCGGCCCGAGCTTGAACACCTGGAGATAGAGCGGCGCGATGAGCGCGCTCGCGATCTCCACCGGGGCGGGCGCGTCGCCCGGCGCGCCGTCGTCCTGGAAGATGTGGATCTCGTTCGGCACGTCCGGCTGCGGGTTCGAGACCACCACCGCGAACTGCTGCGCCGCTGCGTTTCCGGTCGCGTCGATCCGCGCGTTGTCCAGATCGACCGCCCAGTACTCGCACCCCACGTTGCTCCGCTCGAGCTCCGCGACGGCGCAGAGCTGCTGGCAGCTCCCGCTCCGGCACGCCTCGCCGGCCTCCGTGTCGCACGTGTCGATCACCCGGCCGAAGCTGCCGTCCGCCTCGCAGACGACGACGTCCTGCTCGCGGCACGAGTGCGCAGCGGGCACGCATGGCCGGCAGCCGAGCTCGAGCGACGCGCACACGAGCCCTTGAGCGGCGCAGTCGTCGAGCGTCACCCAGGCCAGCCCTGCGCCGGTCTCCTCGCAGCGCGCGAGCTCCGCCCCGCAGCGCACGTCGCCGGCCGTGCAGGGCGGCGGCTCCTCCGGCCGCTCACCCCACCGCACGCCGCTGTCGAAGCAGCTCGGCGCGAGCCCGAGCCCCGCGGCGGCGGCGAGGAGGGCGGCGGCTGCAGCGTGCCGCGATCGGGCGCGGCGTCCTGGCTTCCGTGCGCGCGTCGGCCTGCGCGCTCGCGTCGGGTGGGGCGGGGCGCTCATCACAGGTGTGCGCTGAAGCTGTCGAGGGAGTAGGCCGCCATCCCTGCCGGCTTGAGCTGCCGGTAGACGAGCTTGCCGTAATCGAAGCCGTCGATCCGCGCCCCGTACACCCCGATCGTCAGCGGACCCGGCGGCAGCGCGCCGTACTCGAGATCGAGCTGCCGGAGGTCCGGCACCTCGACGGCGTGCGACCCTGCCGGCACGGCCACGGTCCACCGGATGAGGCCGTTCCCGCTCGCGATGTCGTAGACGCTGAGGTCGACGGGCGCGCCCGCGCCGAACGAGGTCACGAGGTGGGACCCATCCCAGGCGCTGTTCTGCGCGGGCGCCTCGAGCGTCGGCACCCCCACGAAGTCGCCGATGCGCACGGGCTCGCTCGTGCTGGTCGAGAGGACCCGCCCGACGACGGACAGCGGCGCGAGCCCGGCCTGGCCGGTCACGGCGCGCGCGGACGAGTGGTAGCTCGCGCCGAGCAGGTCGCGGGCGAGCGGCGGTACGCCCACGAACGTCAGCCCCCCGTCGAACGGGATCAGCGGGCTCTGTGCGCCGATCGGGAGCGTCGCGAACCCGTCGTTGCCGATCATCACCGACACGTTCGCCTGGATCCGGTCCGGCCCCTTCGGCCCCTTCGCCGGCGCCTTGACGTCCATCGAGAGGGCGTGGTCGAGCGGTTGATTGATCCGCACGAACACCTCCTTCGTCCACTTGTTGGGGAGCACGGGGATCCCGCGGACCACGCCCATGGCGTACGCGGTGAACCGCGGCGGGGTCGTCGAGCGATCTTCGAGGCCCGCCAGCGCGTAGATCGTGCGGTTGCCGGGCGCGACGTACATCGTGAACCCGTGCCCGAGCTCGCCCGACGTCTCCGGCGTGAGCGCCTGGTACTCGGACGGCAGCTTGAAGGTCGCGAGAGGATCGGTGCCTGTCGTGAACAGGTACGCCGCCTTTCGCTCGGTGTCGCGGCGCGGGCTCGGGATGTTGCCCCACGCGACGCTCCCCGGGTCCAGCGACGTGTCCCAGACGAGCTCGCCCTCGATCGCCCCCGCGCTTCCGACCTTGCCGCCGACCGGCGGGGGCGGATCGCCGGACGCGCCGCACGCGGGGGTGAGCACTGGATCCAGGTAGACGGTCACCGTGTCGACAGGCACGTCAACGAACGAGATCGGGCTATGGCACGTCGCGGCCACGGTGACGGTGCGCGGCGAATCGAGCGACGGGTCCTCGATCACCGCGACGCCGGACGCGTCGACCTCGATCGGGGAGGTCGTGTCGGTGCCGACGACGACGCTCGCTCCCGGGATCGGATCGCCCGTGAAGTTGTTGTAGACGAGCACCTTGAGCCGTCCGGCGAGCGGCGCGCCGCTGAGCCCGCCCTTGTAGCCGTTCTCGCTGTCCTCGTAGGTGTAGCCGTCCAGCACGAGGATCGTCTCGCCGCCGGTCGTCACCGAGATCGTCTTCGCGCCCGGCGTGCCCTGGGGCACCGTGCATACGAGCCGCGTCGGCTCCGGGACGGCGAGCGACGTGCACGGCTTCTGATCGATCTTCGCGACCGTCGTCGCGTCCCAGCGCGTGCCCTGCCCGATCAGCTCGATGGTCGTCCCGCCGGAGATCGGCCCGCTCGACGGGGACGCATAGAGCGCGTCGTACACGTAGCCGCTCGGCAGCGCTCGCCGGGTCGACGTGTCATCGCCGTTCTGCACGGCGAGCTCCACCGGGCCCGCCGCGCCCGGCGGCGCCGCGACCTGGACCCGGCTGGGATCGATGGGCACGATCGCGGACGGATCGACCTCGACGTCGCCGAACCAGACACGGACCTGGGAGCTGAAGCCGTTGCCGTGGAGCAGGACGCGCTGGCCCCCGTTGAACGGCCCGTGGGTCGGGTCTGCGCCGAGCAGCGCGTGCGGATCGCCGCCGGGCAGCCCTGCGCCGGCGGACGACGACGTCGACGTGGTCTGCGGGTCCACGCCGAAATCGCCGCCATCGCCGTCGGTCTGCCGGCGGATGCCCTCCGGCGCCGAGGCGATGCAGGCAGAGACGATCGCGAGCCCTGCGCAGACCGAAGCGAAGCGTGCGGTAAGAAAGCCTCGTGATGCGGTTCGCACGAGGCGAGTGTACGCCATCGCGGATGCCGGGCCACGGCGCGCCAAGGGGCGTGGCCCGGCGTTCCCGTGCTTCGCGCCGCGTGGTCCCATCGGCGCAACTGACGCAACGAAGGCAACTGAGCGGAGAACTGAGCGGAGAACTGCGCGGACAACTGAGCGGATATCCGTGTGGAGCGTGGATGGCTGCGCGGACAACCGCGCGAAGACACACGCAAACACACGGAAATTGTGCACGGCGAGGCGGCGGCTTCATCGCTTGACAAGCGAGGCACCTCGGGGTAGCAAACCGCCCCCTTCTTGCGGTCTCGTGACGAGGGGGACAGCGGAGGCTGAATCCTCGCCTTCGCTGCCGCTGAACCGAATCCACACGCTCTCCTGGCACCCACGGCATTCCGCGGCCCGGTGCCCCAGCAGCACGGACGCTCCTGTCCGCGCCTGGGGTTGGTCGCGGGAGGGGGAGCGGCGGACCAACCGAAAGGACACTGCCGTGACCGATACCAGCTTCTCCGCATCCGTCCCCGCGGCCGACACCATGCAGGCCGCCGCCCCCCAGCCGGGGGATTTCCCGCTTCCGCTCCGCTCGCTGCTCGACGCGGGCGTGCACTTCGGCCACCAGACGAAGCGCTGGAACCCGAAGATGCGGCCGTTTATCTACGGCGCGCGCAACGGCATCCACATCATCGATCTCGACCAGACGACGCGGCTCTTCAAGCGCGCGTACGACTTCCTGACCGACGCCGTCGGCCGCGGCGGCCACGTGCTGTTCGTCGGCACGAAGCGCCAGGCGCAGGACATCGTGCAGGAGGAGGCCCGCCGGGCGGGCATGTACTTCGTCACGAACCGCTGGCTCGGCGGCACCCTGACGAACTTCCGCACGATCAAGCAGGGCCTCGATCGCCTGCGCACCCTCGAGCGCATGAAGGAGGACGGCACCTACGAGCAGCTGCTCAAGAAGGAGGTCGTCCGCCTCGAGAAGGAGCGCGAGCGGCTCGAGAAGTACCTGGGCGGCCTCAAGGGGATGGGCGGCCTCCCGGCGGCGATCTTCGTGATCGATCCGCACCAGGAGTCGATCGCGATCAGCGAGGCGCGCAAGCTGAACGTCCCGGTCGTTGCCATCACGGACACGAACTGCGACCCGGATCTCGTCGACTTCGTGATCCCGGGCAACGACGACGCCATCCGCTCGATCCGGCTCATCACGGCCCGCGTCGCGGACGCGTGCGTCGAGGGCGCGCAGCGCCGCAAGGATCACGGTGAGGGCGCGCAGCAGGGGGCGGGCGGCGGTCGCGGCCAGCGCGACGAGATCAACGTCTACCAGGGCGGCCGTGGTGGCCGCGGCGGCGGTCCGCGCCAGCAGCAGGCGTCGTAGCGCGGCGCGAGCCGCAACGGAGCGGCCCAGCGCCTCGGCGGCGTGGTGACGACGACGTCGCCGCTCGCCTGGGCGGTGTGGTAGCCGCGAGAGAGCAGAGAGGGCGCAGGGACAGAAATGAAAATTTCAAGCCTCTGCGCCTTCTGTGCCTCTGCGGTTCGACCCGCCCTCGCTCGGGCCGTTCGTGCAACAGCAGTCGGACGTGTGGTGAACGGGGGCCGCTCGGCGCGGCCTCTTCCTATCTAGGTTCCAGGTTGAAGGAGAAAGAGCCATGGCCGGCATCAATGCGCAGGCGATCAAGGAGCTTCGTGAGCGTACCCAGGCGGGGATGAGCGACTGCAAGAGCGCCCTCACGGAGGCCGAGGGCGACATGGAGAAGGCGGTCGAGATCATCCTGAAGAAGGGTCTCGCGAAGAGCGCCAAGCGGGCCGGCGCGTCCGCCACCGAGGGTGAGGTCCGCGCGGTGATCGCGGCCGACCGGCGGAGCGCGACGATGGTCGAGGTCAACATCCAGACCGACTTCGCCGCCCGCAACGACGCGTTCCGGCAGTTCGTCGGCGACGTGCTCGCGGCGGTCGAGAAGGCGCCCGAGGGCGCGGACGCGGCTCAGCTCTCGATCGGCGGGAAGTCGATCGCCGACACGGCCACCGAGCTGACCGCGCGCATCGGCGAGAAGGTCGCGGTGCGCCGGTGGGATCGCGTGTCGATCCCGGCGGGCAAGCACGGCGTCGCGCACGAATACGTGCACCTCGGCGGCAAGATCGGCGTGCTCGTGGCGGTCGAGGCGTCGAGCCAGGCGGTGGCGGAGCACCCTGCGGTGCAGAAGTTCGTCGAAGAGACGGCGATGCAGGCCGCCGCGATGAGCCCGCTCGTCCTCCGTCGCGAAGAGGTCACGGCGGAGCAGAAGGCCAAGCAGCAGGAGATCTTCGAGGGTCAGCTGCGCGAGGATCCGAAGCCGAAGCCCGAGGCGGCGTGGCCGAAGATCATCGAGGGCAAGTTCAACAAGTGGTACTCGGAGGTCGCGCTGCTCGAGCAGGAGTCGGTGGAGGCCGCGTCGCGTGGCGAGAGCGGCCAGACGATCGAGAAGCTCCTCCAGGCGGCGTCGAAGGCGGCCGGCGGCGAGCTCAAGCTCACGCGCTTCGTGCGGTACGAGCGCGGCGAGGGCATCGCCAAGAAAGAGGACGACTTCGCCGCCGAGGTGGCGAAGATGGCCGCGAGCTGACGCGGTCCAATGCGGGGGCGCCTCGCCGCCGTCTCGATCGACCTCGACGAGGTCCCGAACTACTTCGCCATCCACGGGCTCGCCGTCCCGGAACGCTCCGGGGCGGCGGTCGCGCTGAACGCCGTCTACGACACGGCGCTGCCGCGCATCGCTGATTTCGCTGCCTCCCACGGCATCCCCGTCACGCTGTTCGCGATCGGCCGCGACCTCGCGCGCCCCGAGAGCGCCGCGGCCCTGCGCGCGCTGAGCGACGCTGGCCACGCGGTCGAGAACCACTCGTACGGGCACCGCTACGACCTCTCGCGGCTCCCGCGCGCCGCGATCGCGCGGGAAGTCCTGCTGGGCGCCGAGGCCATCGCGGAGGCGGTCGGCCGGCGTCCGACGGGCTTTCGCGCGCCGGGGTACACGGTGAGCGACGCGCTGTTCGACGCGCTCGACGCCGTGGGGGTCGCGTTCGACTCCTCGGTGTTCCCATGTCCGCCGTACTACGCCGCGAAGGCGCTCGCGATGGGCGTGCAGCGGGTGAAGGGCAGGGGATCCTCGGCGATCCTGGACACCCCGCGTGTGCTCGCGGCGCCGCGCCGGCCTTACCGGCCGGGACGACCATGGTACCAGCGCGGCGGCCGGCGCTTCATCGAGCTGCCGATCCAGGTGACGCCGGGGCTCCGCCTGCCGGTCATCGGGACGAGCGTGGCGCTCACGGGTGCGGCAGGAGCGCGGCTCCTGGCGCGCGCGTGCGCCGGGGAGGCGCTCGTGAACCTGGAGCTCCACGGCATGGACTTCCTCGACCGGAGCGACGGCCTCGAGGCGCTAGCGCCGTACCAGCCGGAGCTTCGGGTGCCGCTCGGCAGGCGGCTCGAGGCGCTGGTGGCGTTCGTGGTGGAGGTCTCACGCGGGGGAGCGAGCTTCGTGCGGCTGGACGAAGCGACCGGTGCGCCCGGGCTCGTGGACTGACCGAGGGCTGGCCCGACACTTCGGACCCAGGGATAACCCCGGCCCAGCGAAACGGCCCTGCCTCCGGCGCCCTTAGCCCGCGATGAGCCGCCTTGTGACGACCATCCCGAGGACGCCGGCGAGCAGGCAACCGACCAGCGTGATCGCAATGTTGGCGAGCCCCGCTGCCCACGACTTGTACTCGATGAGCCGGATCGTCTCGTTGTTGAAGCTCGAGTACGTGGTGAAGCCGCCCATGACGCCGGTGCTCAGGCTGAGGCGGAGCGTCGGCGACAGGAGCTCCGTCGTTGCGGCGATCTCTCCGATGGCGCCGAGCAAGAACGACCCGATCACGTTGACCGCGAGCGTTCCATACGGAAACTCGGCGCCGAAGCGCTGCTGGCACCACGTCGATAGCCCGTAGCGGGCGAGCGTTCCCGCTGCGCCGCCGAGGCCGATCCAGAACCACCGATCCATTCGTTTCACCTCGTCGCTCGAGTCGCGATCACCGTGCCCGGCGGCGGTGCCCTTCCGTCCGCCCCACGGCAGGCCCGACGCGCGCGCGGGTGAAGCGCCGCGCGCCTGCGCGACCTACTCCGCAGCCTTCCTGAACTCGATCACCTGGCCGCCCTTGCCCTCGGCGCGCGCGGGCCCGTTCACCCGCGACACTTCATCCGTCGCCACCCCCGACGCCGCGATGAACTGGCGCGCCTGCTCGTTGTCGCCGTGCGCCAGCTCGTCCGGGGTCCCCGACGCCACGACGCGCCCCTGGATCACGAGGAACGCCTGGTGCGCGATGCGGAACGTGCTCGCCATGTCGTGCGAGATCACCACGCTCGTCACCTTGAAGCGCGCCCGCGTCTCCTCGATCAGGTCGTCGACCATCCGGCTCGTCAGCGGATCGAGCCCGCTGGTCGGCTCGTCGTAGATGAGGATCTCGGGCTCCAGCATCAGCGCGCGCGCCAGGCCCACGCGCTTGCGCTGCCCGCCGGACAGCTCCGACGGCATCCGGTCCTCCTTGTTCTCGAGGCCGAGCGAGTTCAGCATGCCCACGACCTTGTCGCGGATGTCCCGCTTCGACATGTGCTTCCGGTGCTCGCGCAGCGGGAACGCCACGTTGTCGAAGATCGTGAGCGAGTCGAGCAACGCCGCGTACTGGAACACCATGCCGAACCGCTGGCGCATCCGGTTCATCTCGAAATCGTCGAGCGCGCCCATGTCCACGCCGTCGACCCAGATGTGACCGGTGGTCGGCCGCTCGAGCCCGATGAGCAGCCGGAGCAGCGTGGTCTTGCCAGCGCCCGACCCGCCGATGATCACCGCCGTCTCGGTCCGCCGGAGGTGCATGGTGATGCCGTGCAGCACCTTCGTCGCCCCGAACGATTTCTTGATGTCGTCGACGAAGAGGTGGTCCCCCGGCTGCCACCCCGGCGGCATGTTGCCCACCTCCTGCGCCTCCGAGGGGGTCGCGCGCGGGGGGGGAGAGACCTGGCTGGGCGGCCTTCTCGACATCCGCACAGTACGGTACCACGGAGGAGGCCCCGCAGGACGCCGATCGCCTTGCATCACGGTAAGGGCGAGCACGTGCTTGACGCGGCAGGGCGCGGGACGGAAACGTTGCTCATGACCGACGACCTACTCAAGGCAGCCCTCGAGACAGCAGAGGCGAAGACCGACAAGGATGGCTGGGCCGAGCTCCCTGAAGGGCGCGTGCTCACGCTCTACGCCGCGCACGACGGCGTGTCGCTCCCGGTGACCAAGATCGAGGCCGTGTCGAGCGCGGGCGGGCTCCTCAAGGCGCGCAGCACCAAGGGCGAGACGTTTGTGCTCGCGCTGAAGGACGTGTTCGCCATCGCCCTCGACGGCGGCGGCAAGGGAGCGCAGGCCAGGAAAGCCGGCTTCCTCGGCTGATCGCGACGACCTTCCATGGCCCGATCGTCGAGAGCGGGAGGAGGTCCTGCGGCGCGGTCCGCCCAGCGGGCCGTCGACCTCGCGCTCGCCGAGCTGCAGCGCCGGTTCGGCCTGGGCCGCAGCCTCGCCGCCCCAGGCTGGGTGCGCGAGCGGGTCCTCGCCGTGCTCAGCGCCGTGGCCGCGCGCCACGGCGTGTCGCCGCTCGCGGCCGCCGAGCGGCTGCGGGACGACAGGGAGGCCATCGAGGAGATCGTCAGCGCGCTCCGCGTCGGCGAGACGCGCTTCTACCGCGACCCGATCATCTGGGAAGCCATCGCCACCTCGGTGCTGCCCAGGCTCCCGCCCGACCTGCCCATCGCCGGCCTCTCGGCCGGGTGCAGCACCGGCGAGGAGGCCTATACCCTGGCGATGGTGCTCGCGAGCGCGGGCCGCCGCTTCAGCGTGCTCGGGGTCGACCGCGCCGCTCCGGCGATCGAGGCGGCGCGCGAGGCCGTCTACTCCGCCGAGGCCGTCGACCAGCTCCCTCCGCCCTTCGTTCAGCGTTACTGTGAAGAGAAGGGCGGCGCGCTGCACGTCGGCCAGCAGCTCCGCGACGTCGTGTCCTTCGAGGTCTGCGACCTGGTGCACGCCGTGCCGAGCGGCGGGTTCCAGATCATCTTCTTCAAGAACGTGCTCCTGTATCTCGCAGAGCCCGCCGGCGACGCGGTGGCGCGCCGCCTCGCGGCCGAGCTCGGCCCTGGCGGGCTCCTGTTCTCTGCCGCGAGCGAGGCGCCGCGCCTCTGCGGCGCCGGCCTCACGCCGGTCAAGGTGAACGCGCACGTCACCGCCTTCCGCGCCCCGGGCGCCTGAGAAAGCAGAACGACACCGCATGAGCGTCGACCTCTCCCCCACGTCCAGGCCCAGCGGGCTCGCCGAGCTCCGCGCCGCGTATGCGCGCGAGCGCGCCGAGCTCGATCGCACGGTTCCGAGCGGCCCCACGCCGGCCGCGGATCCGGCCGCCGTCGGGGTCGCCCTGGGGCGGCGCCACGCGCGCCTGCTCGACGATCTCCTGGCGCGCCTCTTCCACCTGCTGCGTGAGTCCGGCGGGCCCGGCCGCAAGGAGTGGGACTCGGTCGCGATCGCCGGGGTCGGAGGCTACGGCCGCGGCGCGGCCGCGCTGCGGAGCGACCTCGATCTGCGCATCCTCGCCCGCGACGCCCAGCGCGCCAGCGCCATCGCGGACGCGCTGCTCTACCCGCTCTGGGACATGGGGGTCGCCGTGGGGCACCAGGTCGTCACCATCGACGACCTCATCGACGGCGCGCGCGAGGACCTGCCCACCGCGACGAGCCTGCTCGACTGGCGGCACGTCGTCGGCGACGCCTCGCTGTCAGAGTCGCTCTGGCAGCGCGCCTCGTCGGGCATCTTCGCGCACTCGGAGCTGCCCCGCTTCATCGAGCGCCTCGGGAAGGAGATCTCGCAGCGGCACGAGCGCTTCGGCGGCTCGGTCTACCTCCTGGAGCCGGACGTGAAGAACGGCGCGGGCGGGCTGCGCGATCTCGACGTCGCCCGCTGGGCCGCGAAGGCGCGCTATGGCGTCGGCGAGTTCGACGCGCTCGTCCGCTTCGGCGCGCTCGTCGCCCGCGAGGCGGAGGAGATCCGGAGCGCCGCGGAGATGCTCTGGCGCATCCGCAACCTGCTCCACGCCCACTCCGGGCGGAGGACCGATCGCCTGACGTTCGACGAGCAGGAGCTGTGCGCGGGCGCGCTCGGCTACAGCAAGGGCGCCGGTCCAGCCGACGCGGGCCGGAAGGGCGCGCCGCCCCCCGACGAGGCCGCCGTGTCGCCCGAGGCGATCGAGCGGATGATGAGCGATTACTACCGGAGCGCCCGGGCCATCTCGCGCTCCCTCGACATGATCGTCTCGCGCGCCACGCCGACGCTCACGCGGCGCCGCCGCCGCGACGAGGACCTCGGCGCCGGGGTCCGCCTCTTCGACGGCTGCATCACGATGAGCGATCCGGATCTGCTGAGGACCGATCCGGCGATCGCGCTGCGGCTCGTCTCCGAGGCCGTCGAGCGCGGCGTGCCGCTCTTGCCCTACGCGCGCGGCGCGATCGTCCGCGCCGCCGGCGATCCGGCGTTCTGCGCGGCGCTCCGTGAGAGCCCCGAGGCCGCCGAGCGGTTCCGGACCCTCGTCGCCACGTGCAAGGAGACGGAGCTGCAGAGCGGGTCGGTCGTCCGCGAGCTGCACGACCTCGGCCTCCTGCTCGCGATGATCCCGGAGTTTTTGCCGGTCGTCGGGCGCGTCCACCACGACGTCTACCACGTGTACACGGTCGACGTTCACTCGGTCGCCGCCGTCGATCGGCTTGCGTCGCTCGTGCGGGGCGAGCTCGCGGGCGAGTTCGGGCTCGCGTGCCGGCTCGCCGCCGAGGCGACGCGGCCGACGATGCTGTTCTTCGCCACGCTCCTGCACGACGTGGGCAAGGCGATCGGGGGCACCGATCACAGCGGGCGCGGCGCCGAGATGGCCCGGAAGATCCTGGCGCGGCTCGGCTTCCCTCAGGAGGACATCGACGAGGCGTGCCACCTCGTGCTGAAGCACCTCGTGATGTACCTCATCGCGACCCGGCGCGATCTCGATGATCCCGCGACGATCTCGGAGTTCTGCCAGGAGGTGCACGGCCGCGAGGGGCTGCGCGATCTCTACCTGCTCACGGTCGCCGACCTCTCGACCACGAGCCCCACCTCGATGACGTCATGGAAGGCGCGCATGCTCGACGAGCTGTACCTCTCCGCGGACAGGGCCCTGCGCGGCGCGCGCGAGGACGCGGGGCCGTTCGGCATCGACGACCAGCGCATGGCCCGCGCGATCAGCGGCACGGTCGGCGCCCTCGAGGACCTCCCGGCTGCGAGCGAGGCCGATCGGCGCGCGCAGCGGGACTTCCTGGCCCGCTACCTCGGTTCGATGCCCGAGCGCTACCTGCTCGCGAACAGCCCGGCCGCGATCGCTGCGCACTCGGAGCTCGCCCGGCAGCAGCAGTCCAGCGGCAACAGCGTCGCGGTCGCGCTCGTCCCGTCGCGCCACCCGGAGGCCGCGGAGGTCTGCGTGGTGTCGCCGGATCGCCCCGGCTTGCTCGCGGCGATCACGGCCGCGCTCGCGGCCTCGCGCCTCGAGGTCCACGCGGCGCAGATCCACTCGCGCGCGTGCGACGACGACGGGATGGATGACAGCGGCGTGATCCGCGCGAGGGCGGGCTCGTCACCGCCGGCCGGCGTGCGCCTGCAGGCCGTCGACCTGTTCTGGGTGCGCGATCGCGCCGAAGGGGTAGGGGGGGTGGCCCGCGCCATCCCGAAGCTCGTGACCGACATCCAGGCGGTGCTCTCGGGGCAGCTCTCCGGCGCCGAGCTCGCCAAGAAGCGCCGGGGCGGCGCGCTGCGCGAGCGCCCGACGCCGAAGGTCCGGACGCAGATATCCATCGACGATCGCGCCTCGCACCACACGGTGATCGAGGTCCTCACGCGCGACCGCCCCGGCCTCCTGTTCGCGATCTCGGACGCGCTCTACCAGCTCGGCCTCTCGATCTCGGTCGCCAAGATCAACACGGAGGGCACGCGCGTGGCCGACGTGTTCTACGTGAGCGACGCGGACGGGACGAAGATCGCGAACGGCAAGCGGACGCAAGAGGTCGAGGAGCGGCTGCACGCCGTCCTCCAGGGCTTGGACGGCGAAGGGAGTGTCGGATGAACGAGAGGTGGTTTGCGCGCGCGGTGTGGACGACGACGGCGAGGCCCGCCGCGCAGCGGGTCCTGGCGGCAGCGGCGCTCGCCGCGTGCGTCGCGGCGTGCGGGGGGGCGCAGGAGCCCCAGCGCGACCCGCTCCTGGCCGATCCGCCCGAGGGCAGCGACGCGGCGGCCTCGAAGGGCGCGTCGTCCACGGCGCTGGACCGGGGCATCGCGTACATCAAGAACGAGAAATACGAGGAGGCGAAGCAGCACCTCCTCCAGGCGATCGAGCACGAGCCGGGCAGCGCCGAGGCGCACTACTACCTCGGCCTCGCGAACGAGAAGACGAACGATCGCGCCGGCGCCGAGGCGTCGTACAAGAAGGCGCTCGCGAGCGATCCCAAGCTCGAGGCCGCCGCGCTGAACCTGGCCGCGCTCTACCTGGACGAGCCGCCTCGGCCGGACGAGGCGATCGCGGTGCTCTCAAAGGCGATCGAGCAGACGCCGGACCGGGCCGCGCTCCACCAGAACCTGGGCTACGCGTACGGGCTGAAGGGCGACGTCGCGAACGCGAGCAAGCACTACGAGGCGGCGCTCAAGGCCGAGGACACGGCCGCCACGCGCTTCGCCTACGGCGCGATGCTCTTCGAGGCGAAGGTGCTCGATCGGGCCGCGGCCGAGCTCAAGAAGGCGCTCGCGGCGACGGGCGACGACGTGGCGACGATCGCGACAATCGGGCGGATGCTCGGGCCGGCGAAGGCCTTCGCCGACTGCGTGGCGGCGTTCGACCGCGCCATCAAGCTGAAGCCGGAGGCCGAGTTCCACGTGCGCCGCGGGACGTGCCGCCACGAGCTCGGCGACGAGCCGGGGGCGCGCGCCGACTACCAGGCGGCGATCAAGGTGGACCCGCGGTTCGCGGCCGCGCACTACTACCTCGGCCTGTCGTTCCTGGCCGAGCGCAAGCCGCAGAGCGCGATCGCCGCGCTCACGGAGGCCGGGAAGCACGGCGGCGACACCGAGATCGGCAAGCGCGCCCGCGCCAAGGTGAAGGAGCTCAGCGCCAGGCTGAAGTAGCGCCCGGCCTCGCGCCCGGACGGTGGCGGAATGCCGTCACTCTGGTGGAGCGATGGAACCGCCAAGGCTCCATAAGACGCCAAGATTTTTATGCTTCTTGGCGTCCTTGGCGCGCTTGGCGGTTCAAAAGACCCCGCCTTGAGCCGCAGCACCCCACCGCCCGCGGGCGAGGGGCCGGCCGCGCAGGCTCACGCGCCGAGCAGCGCGATGATCCTGTCGAGCTCGTCGAGCGAGCCGTAGGTGATGCCGAGCTCGCCGTGGCCGCCCTGGTCGCGCACCTCGACGCGGGTCCCGAGCCGCCGCGCGAGCCGCGCCTCCAGATCCTTGATCGCCGGCGACTTCCCGCCGCGCTTCTTCTCGCCGGGCTCCTCGCCCTCGGCGGCCCGGAGCTCCTTCTCCTTCGCCGCCTTGATCAGCGCCTCGACCTTGCGGACGGGGAGCTTGCCGTGGACGGTCCGCTCCGCGACGTCGGCCATCACCTTGTCGCTGGGCGCGCCGAGCAGCGCGCGCGCGTGGCCCTCGCTGAGCTCGCGCGAGATGACCATGGTGCGGATCCGCGGCGGCAGCCGGAGCAGCCGGAGCGAGTTGACGATCGTCGTGCGGTCCTTGCCGACGCGCTCGGCGAGGGTCTGGTGCGTGTAGCTGTGCTCGCGCAGCAGCCGGTCGAACGCCTCGGCGATCTCGATCGGGTTGAGGTCGGCTCGCTGCACGTTCTCGACGAGCGCGAGCTCGAACGCCTCCTTGGGGGAGACGTCCTTGACGACGACGAGCACCTCCCTGAGCCCCGCGCGCTGCGCGGCGCGCCACCGCCGCTCGCCCGCGATGAGCTCGAAGGCGTCGTTCCCCGCCTGCGTCCTGCGCACGATGAGCGGCTCGATGAGCCCGTGCTCCCGGATGCTGCCGGTGAGCTCCTCCAGCTCGGTCTCGTCGAAGTGCTGCCGCGGCTGCCCCTTCTGCGGGACGATCTTCTCGATCGCGCACACGAACACGCTGCGCCCCTCGGCCGCAGTCGCTGTCGCCGGCGGCGCCGCCGGGAGCAGGGCGTCGAGCCCACGTCCGAGCGCGCGCCGCGCCCCTTTCTGATCGGCATTCATGATCTGGGTCGTGCGTCCGTCGCGCGCTCTCCGGGGTTCTGCGGGGGCGAAGGCTCGGCCGGGGGCTTCGCCTCGGCGGCGTCCCCGCGCGGCCGCTGCTTCGTGTCTGCCGCGGCGGCGGGCGGGCCGTCCAGGATCTCGCGCGCGAGGCTCAGGTAGCCCTGCGCCCCCTTCGACTGCGCGTCGTAGAGCAGCGCCGGCTTGCCGTGCGACGGCGCCTCGCTGAGCTTCACGTTGCGCGGGATGATCGCGTCGAAGACGCGGAAGTGCGCCTTCACCTCGTCGGCCACCTGGTGGGTGAGCGAGTTGCGCCCGTCGTACATCGTGAGGACGACGCCCTCGACCGTGAGCTCCGGGTTGAAGGCGCTCCGCACCCGGTCGATCGTCGCCATCAGGTGCGTCAGCCCCTCGAGCGCGTAGTACTCGCACTGGAGCGGCACGAGCACCCGGTGGGCCGCGGTGAGCGCGTTCAGCGTGAGGAGCCCGAGCGACGGCGGGCAATCGAGCACGACGTAGTCATAGCCCGCGAGGTGCGGGCGCAGCGCGTTGCGCAGCCGCACCGCGCGGTCGTCCGCGTCGACCAGCTCGAGCTCCGCCGCGACGAGGTCCTGGGTCGCGGGCACCACGCCGAGGAGCGGCACCTCGGTCGGCACGATCGCGTCCTTCAGCGCCGCCCGCCCGATCAGGACGTCGTAGAGGGACAGCTCGAAGCTCCCGCGCCGCACGCCGACGCCGCTCGAGGCGTTCCCTTGCGGATCGCAGTCGACGAGCAGCGTCCGGCACTCTGCCGCAGCGAAGCTCGCGGCCAGGTTGACCGAGGTCGTGGTCTTGCCGACGCCCCCCTTCTGGTTGGCGACGGCGAAGATGACAGGCGAAGGCTTGGGGGCGGAGCCGGGCTTGCCGGGCGCGCCCCCCTCGTTGGGCGATGGCATCGTGCTGTGTCGCGTCCGACCAGGCTGCTTACACGACCCCCATCGGCACGTCGAGAGAAGCGGGCGCTTCGACACAAACGTTCGACCGAGCGTGCGGGTCTGTCCTGCGCGGCCGGTCCAGCGCGTTGCCGCCGCGGGCGTCCTGGGACGCCCTGGACGCTGAGCAACGGCACCCTCGGGGGCGCGACCCGCGCGGGGCCTCGTCAGCAGCTAGCTGCCATCCCACCGTTCGCTTGCCGGATTGTTGGCCTGAACGGCAGGGGTATCTACAGTGCCCACATGTCGCTTGATGTAGGCAAAGGTGGCCGAACGGCGAAGGCATGGGCACGCGGGCGAGCCTCGAGGCGAGGCCGCTGCTTCGGCCTCGGCGGGGCGCTGCTCGCCTGCTGCGACCCAGGGCCCGTCGATCGGGTCCTCGCTCGCGCCTTCTGGGGCGACGGGCGCGGCCCTGCGCCGCTCGCTCCTGCGCAGGTCCTCGTGCTTTCGCCTTCGCTTCAACGCAGGTCGGCGATCGGCTCGTGCCGTCGTCCGCCCTCGACCTCGAGTCGCGGGCCGACGCTGACCGCCCCTTGATCACGGACGTGGTGCCCAGCTTCGCCGAGCAGACCGACGCACCGACGTCGCCTCGGCACATGTGAGGAGGACAGATGCCGCTTCCCAGGTCGTATCAGAGCTTTTCAGAGTTCGAGCGGGAGATTCTCCGCCCGAGCCGTGTGGGCTTCTCGCTCGAGGACATCGTCGAAGATGAGGGGTCCTTCGAAGCCGAGCTCGACTTCGACAAGGACCCCTTCGACGTCTCGGACGACGACTGAGCGCGGCGGCGCGGCGCGCGGGATGGCTTCAACGTCCTCGCACGTCCTCGCGGTCGCGCTCGGCGCTGCTGCTCCGTGACGTCGCGTCGCCAGCGCCGGCGCTGCGCGGCACATCAGCTTGCACGATCCCTCCCGGGATCTGAGCCCCGGCGGCCGCCTCTCCGCCGGGGCTCCTTTTTTTTAAAGCAGCGTCCTGTCGCTCGTCTTGACCCCCCCAGCGACGCGTGGCACGAGTGCCGCCCTTCGAAAAAACCGCCATGCAAGTCAACGTCGAAAAGCTTTCTCCCGTGCTGATGGAGTTTCAGGTGGAGGTCCCCGCGGACCGGGTCCGGAGCGAGGTCGACAAGGCCTATACGGCGCTCCAGCGGACGGCCCGGGTCCGGGGCTACCGGCCTGGCAAGGCGCCCCGCCAGGTGCTCGCGCACCTCTACGGCGGCCGCATCCACGCCGATGTCGCCCAGCGGCTCGTCGACGCCACGCTGAACCAGGCGCTCGCCGACAAGCAGGTGCAGCCCCTGTCCCAGCCGGCGATCGCGCCCACCGAGCTCCGCCCTGACGACGCGTTCTCCTACAAGGCCCGCTTCGAGGTCCGCCCCGACATCGCCGAGGTCAAGTGGGAGGGCTTCGAGGTGAAGCGCCCCTCCACCACGCCGAGCGACGAGATGATCGACGCCGAGATCACCGCCCTCCGGCGCGAGCACTCGACGCTGCAGGCGCCCGAGCCGGAGCGCCCCGCCGCGAAGGGGGATGTCGCGACGATCTCGTTCACCCTCGAGGTCGGCGGCGCGCTGCGCGACACGAAGGAGCAGGAGATCGAGACCGAGCTCGGCAGCGGCCAGGTCTTCAAGGAGATCGAGGACGCCCTCGCCGGGATGACGCCCGGCCAGTCGAAGGACGTCCCGGTCACCTTCTCCGAGCAGCACTCCAACGCGGATCTGCGGGGCAAGCAGGCGACCTTCCACATCACGCTCAAGGATCTGCGGGAGCGCAGCTTCCCGGAGGTCGACGATGAGTTCGCGAAGGACTGCGGCGACGAGAGCCTGCCCGCGCTCCGCGAGTCGCTCCGCAAGAAGCTCGAGAAGGAGCTGACGCAGCGGGCGAGCGACGCGGTCGCTGAGCAGCTCGTGGTGGAGCTCTGCAAGGCGAACCCGATCCCGGTCCCGCCGTCGCTCGTCGACCAGCAGGCGCAGCTCGCCGAGCGCGAGCTGCTCGCGACGGCGCGGAGGCAGGGGCAGCGCGTCGATCCGACGCCGGAGTTCCGCGCCCGCGTGCGGCTCGACGCCGAGATGAAGGTCCGCGCGGGCCTGGTCATGGCTGAGATCGCGAAGGCGAAGGCGGTCAGGATCACCGAGGCCGACCTCGAGAAGGGCTACGAGGAGCTCGCCGAGCAGACCGGCAAGAACGTGGCGAAGATCAAGGCGGAGTACCGCGAGCCCCAGAAGCGCGAGCTCTTCGCCGGGATGATCCTCGAGGACAAGATCCTCGACATCATCGAGGCTGCGGCGAAGGTCGCGGACGCGAGCTAGTTTCGCCCAGCAGAAGTCCGACACGGAATGGCCGGACTTCACCACCGCGCGCCGGCGCTTCAGCTCTGCTGCGCCGGCGCGCGCCGTTTGTCCAGGTCGCGCCTTTCGCGCTCTCGATCGACATCGGGCGCGCGCGGCTGGATCGAGCGAGCCGCTGCGCGCCGCGTGTTCCGTGCGCTGCGCGGCGAGCGGCCGATAATTCCGGTAACCTTGGGCGCGTTCGGTCTTGCGATCGGACGCAGTCTGGCCCAGGAGTAGAGCCCCTGCCGCGCGGCAGCGAACCCCCCGGAGCACCGGATGACCCGACGAGTCGAAACCCGCACCCAAGCCATCGAGTTTCTCGAACGCGAGAAGGCCTACATCCTCCCGACGGTCACCGAGGTGACCCACCGCGGCGAGCGGGAGTGGAACATCTTCAGCCGTCTCCTCAAGGATCGCATCGTCTTCATCGGCACGGAGATCGACGACTTCGTCGCGAACGCCGTGATCGCGCAGTTCCTCTTCCTGGAGAGCGAGGATCCCGAGAAGGAGATCCAGGTCTACATCAACAGCCCGGGCGGCGTGGTGACGTCGGGGCTCGCGATGTACGACACGATGCAATACGTGCGTTGCCCGGTGTCGACGATGTGCATCGGCCAGGCCGCGTCGATGGGCGCCGTGCTGCTCGGCGCCGGTCGCAAGGGTCGGCGCTTCGCGCTGCCGCACGCGCGGATGATGATCCACCAGCCGCTCGGCGGCGCGCGCGGCCAGGCGACGGACATCGAGATCCAGGCGCGCGAGATCAAGAAGATCAAGGAGACGCTGATCGACATCCTCGTCGACGCGACCGGCAAGAACCGGGACGAGCTGGCGAAGGACATCGAGCGCGACTTCTACCTGAGCGCGACGCAGGCCAAGGAGTATGGCCTGATCGACGAGGTCTTCCCGAAGCGGAACAAGTAGGTGGCCGCGCCGCCGCGTCCGGCGGGCGTGCTCGGGCTGAAGGCCGGCGCTGCGTCGCGCCGGGCCGGGGCACGCTGTCGCGCGGCGTCACGACGCCACGCCCCGCCGCGCGCTCCGCTCCTGCGCGCCGGGCATTGCGCGCGGGCGCGCAGGAGCGGAGCGCGCGGCGGTGGCGCCTCGCGCGCCGCGCTGTGCTCGCTCGATCCGCTGCTTTTCGCGCTTTTCGTGCGATGCGCGGCCGTGTCGGTGGCCGACTGCGGGGCGCCATCGGGTGATTCCCTGACTTCGGCCACAGGCTGGAGACCACCCCCGTTAGCTTGCGACGGTACGGGCACCGCACTAGAATCCGAGCGCGGCGTTTGGCTGCGCATCGCTGAAAATCCAGGGGACGGTGGAAGCCGTTCCCGCCGCAAGTTGGAGGGGCCGCCGCCGCGGCGGGACCCCACCTCTCATTGAAGCGGTAGCGTCGGCAGACCGCACTGAGGGTCGAAGTGGAGCGAAGGCGGGACGATCACTCGAATGGCAATTTAAGCTGCTCTTTCTGCGGCAAGTCGCAGAAAGAGGTGAAGAAGCTCATCGCGGGCCCCACGGTGTACATCTGCGATGAGTGCATCGGGCTGTGCAATGACATCATCGCGGAGGAGGTCGAAAAGGACGAGCCGTACGCGGGGTCGACCCCGGTGCCCAAGCCCGCCGACATCAAAGCGACCTTGGACGAGTACGTCGTCGGCCAGAACCGCGCCAAGAAGATCCTCGCTGTAGCGGTGCACAACCACTACAAGCGCATCGATAGCCGGGTCTCCTCGGACGACGTGGAGCTGTCCAAGTCGAACATCCTTCTGCTCGGGCCGACGGGCTCCGGCAAGACGCTCCTCGCGCAGACGCTCGCCAAGATCATCAACGTCCCCTTCGCCATCGCGGACGCGACGACGCTGACCGAGGCCGGGTACGTCGGCGAGGACGTCGAGAACATCATCGTCCAGCTCCTGCAGAACGCGGATCACGACGTCGAGCGCGCGCAGCGCGGCATCGTCTACATCGACGAGATCGACAAGATCAGCCGGAAGAGCGACAACCCGAGCATCACCCGCGACGTCTCCGGAGAGGGCGTCCAGCAGGCGTTGCTCAAGATCATCGAGGGGACGATCGCCAATGTCCCCCCGAAGGGCGGGCGCAAGCACCCGCAGCAGGATTTCCTGCAGGTCGACACGACGAACATCCTGTTCATCTGCGGCGGCGCGTTCGTCGGGCTCGACCAGATCATCCAGCGGCGCATCGGCCAGAACACCCTCGGCTTCGGCGCCGACATCAAGGCGAAGAAGGACTTCAAGCTGGGCGACCTGCTCAGCGTCGTCCAGCCGGAGGACCTCCTCAAGTTCGGGCTCATCCCGGAGTTCATCGGGCGCTTGCCGGTCGTGGCGACGCTCCACGAGCTGAACGAGGAGGCGCTCATCGACATCCTCACGAAGCCGAAGAACAGCCTGGTCAAGCAGTACCAGAAGCTCTTCGAGATGGACGGGGTGAAGGTCAAGTTCACCCGGGGCGCGCTCGTGGCGGTGGCTCGCCAGGCCCTCGAGAGGAACAGCGGCGCCCGCGGCCTCCGCGCCATCCTAGAGTCGGCGATGCTCGACATCATGTACGACGTCCCGTCCCGTACGGGGATCAAGGAGGTCGTCGTGAGCGAGGACGTGATCGTGAAGCACGAGCCTCCGCTCATCGTGTACACGAAGGAGGCGGAGCTCGCGTAGCGCTCGCCCCCCGGGGGGCCGCGGGCCGGGGCGCAAGGCGCGGCCCGCGCTGCGCCCTCGCCCCCCGGAGGCTCCTCCGAGCGTGCCGGCGCCGCGTGTCCCTGGAGGGCAGCGGGACGAGCCGGCGGAAGTTCAGCATCAGACCAAGGCATTTGTGACAACCGAGGCGGGGGTGCCCCGACCTCCCGATACTCCCGGAAAGACGGCGGATGTTCTTCAAGAACGACAGTGATCGCGGCAAGAACGCACCCGAGCGCGGGATCGTCCCGTTGCTCCCGCTTCGCGACATCATCGTCTTTCCACACATGGTCTCGCAGCTGTTCGTCGGGCGCGAGCGCAGCATCGCCGCGCTCGACGAGGCGATGAACCGCGGCAAGGAGATCTTCCTCGCCGCGCAGCGCAACGCGAAGACGAACGATCCGACGCCGGACGACATCTTCGGCGTCGGCTCGGTCGGCGCCATCATGCAGCTGCTCCGCCTGCCGGACGGCACCGTCAAGGTCCTCATCGAGGGCAAGCGCCGGGCGCGCATCCGCCGCTACGTCCAGAGCGATGCGTACTTCCTGATCGAATACGACGAGATCGTCGAGAGCTCGGTCGCGAGCGTCGAGGTCGAGGCGCTGATGCGCTCGGTCCAGTCGACGTTCGAGATGTACGTCAAGCTCAACAAGAAGATCCAGCCCGAGGTCCTGATGGCGGTGCAGGCCATCGACGAGGCCTCGCGGCTGGCCGACACCATCATCGCCAACCTGCCGACCATCAAGCTGACCGACCGGCAGGCGCTGCTCGAGATGGAGGAGCCGCAGAAGCGGCTCGAGCGTCTCATCGAATTGATGCAGGCCGAGATCGAGATTCTCCAGGTGGAGAAGAAGATCCGGAGTCGCGTCAAGAAGCAGATGGAGAAGACGCAGAAGGAGTACTATCTCAACGAGCAGATGCAGGCCATCCAGAAGGAGCTGGGCGGCGGCGAGCGCGACGAGTTCAAGAACGAGATCCAGGAGATCGAAGAGGCCCTCAAGACCAAGCGGATGAGCAAGGAGGCCGCCGCGAAGGTCAAGAAGGAGCTCAAGAAGCTGAAGATGATGCACCCCACGAGCGCCGAGGCGACCGTGGTGCGCAACTACATCGATTGGATCCTGGAGCTGCCCTGGTACGACAAGAGCGAGGAGCGTTATGACCTCGTCGAGGCCGAGCGGATCCTCGATGAGGACCACTACGGCCTCAAGAAGATCAAAGAGCGGATCCTCGAGTACCTGGCGGTCCAGGCGCTCACGAAGAAGCTCAAGGGCCCGGTGCTCTGCTTCGTGGGGCCGCCCGGCGTCGGCAAGACGAGCCTGGCGAAGTCGATCGCGCGCGCGACGGGGCGCAAGTTCGTGAGGCTCTCGCTCGGCGGCGTGCGCGATGAGGCGGAGATCCGCGGCCACCGGCGGACGTACATCGGCGCGCTACCCGGCAAGCTGATCCAGTCGCTCAAGAAGGTCGGGACGAACAACCCCGTGTTCCTGCTCGATGAGGTCGACAAGATGTCGACCGACTTCCGCGGGGATCCGGCGGCTGCGCTGCTCGAGGTGCTCGATCCGGAGCAGAACCACACGTTCAACGACCACTACCTGGATCTCGATTACGACCTCTCCGACGTGATGTTCATCACGACGGCGAACACGCTCTCTGGCATCCCGGTGCCGCTCCAGGACCGCATGGAGGTCATCCAGCTCTCGGGCTACACGGAGTTCGAGAAGCTGAACATCGCGGTGAAGTACCTCGTGCCCCGGCAGCGGAAGGAGTGCGGCCTCGAGGACGTGTCGCTCGACTTCACGGAGGGCGCGCTCCGGACGATCATCCACCACTACACGAAGGAGAGCGGCGTGCGCTCGCTGGAGCGCGAGATCGCGAGCGTCTGCCGCAAGGTGGCCAGACGGGTGGTGTCCGACGGCAAGGAGAAGCCGATCGAGGTCGTCGCGAAGAGCATCCCGAAGTTCCTCGGCGTCCCCAAGTACCGGCTCGGCCGACGTGAGGAGCGCGATGAGGTGGGCCTCGTGAACGGTCTCGCCGTGACCAACGTCGGGGGCGATCTGCTCCCGGCCGAGGCGACGGTGGTGCCGGGCAAGGGCAAGCTCGTGATCACCGGGCTGCTGGAGAAGGGGATGGAGGAGAGCGGGCACGCGGCGATGAGCTATGTCCGCTCGCGCCTCGACCGCCTCGGGCTCGAGGCGGACGTCTATCAGAAGGTCGACGTCCACATTCACTTCCCCGATTTCGTCCGCAAGGACGGGCCCAGCGCCGGCGTCACGATGGTGACCGCGCTCGTCAGCTCGCTCATGAAGGTGCCTGTCCGGAGGGATCTCGCGATGACGGGCGAGATCACCCTGCGCGGCCGCGTGATGCCGATCGGCGGGCTCAAGGAGAAGCTGCTCGCGGCCCATCGCGGCGGCATCGCGACGGTCATCCTGCCGAAGGAGAACCGGAAGGATCTCCGGGACGTGCCGCGGCGGGTGCTGAAGGCGCTGCGGCTTGTGCTCGTCGAGCACGTCGATGACGTGCTGCGTGAGGCGCTCATCCTGCCCGACTCCTATGCGATCTTCGGGCCGCCCAAGGGCGTCCTGGAGTACCGGGACGGCGAGCTCGTCACCGAGGCGGCGCCGGTCAAGGCGCCGCCGGCCGCGGCGGGCGAGCCGACGCCGGCCGCGCCGCCCGGCGCGTGAGCGCGGCGCCGTCGGATAGGCTGGCGGTCGCCGCAGAGACGCACTAGCTGTGCGTCGCCATGATTCGACGCGCACTGATTTCGGTATCCGACAAGACGGGATTGCTCCCGCTGGCCAGGCGGCTCGCGGAGAAGGGCGTGGAGATCCTCTCGACTGGGGGGACGCAGCGGGCGCTCGCGGACGCCGGCGTGCCGGTCATCGGGGTGGAGGCCTATACCGGCTCGCCCGAGGTGATGGATGGCCGGGTGAAGACGCTCCATCCCCGGGTGCATGGCGGCATCCTGATGCGCGGCGCGATCGACGACGAGGACCTCGCGCGGCTCGGCGGGGCGCCGATCGATCTCGTGGTGTGCAATCTCTATCCCTTCGAGGCGACCGTCCGGAAACCGGGGGTCACGCACCCCGAGATCATCGAGAACATCGATATCGGTGGGCCGTCGATGGTGCGGAGCGCGGCCAAGAACCACGCGCGCGTCGCGGTGGTGGTCGATCCGGTCGACTACGATGCTGTGCTCGCCGAGATCGACAGGCAAGGTGAGGTGTCGAGCGCCACCCGCCGCCGGCTCGCCACCAAGGCATTCGCGCACACGGCGGCCTATGACGGGATGGTGTCCGGTTACCTGTCCTCGCTGCCCGAGGAGGGGGAGCCGAACGCCGCGGAGCGCGAGGCCTATCCGCGCTTCCTCACGCTCGCTCTCGAGCGGGCCTATCCGCTCCGGTACGGCGAGAACCCGCACCAGTCCGGCGCCTTCTACCGGGAGCGGGGCGCGGCCGCGGGGTCGCTCGCGCTGGCGGAGTCGCTGGGAGCGGGCGGCAAGGAGCTCTCGTTCAACAACCTCGTCGACGTGGACGCCGCGTTCGAGGCGGTGCGCGAGTTCACTCAGCCTGCCGCGGTCGTCGTGAAGCACACGAACCCGTGCGGCGTCGCGACCGGCGACAGCCTCGCGGCCGCCTACCGGACGGCACGCGACGCGGACGCCGTGAGCGCCTTCGGTGGGATCGTCGCGCTGAACCGCGAGGTCGACCGCGCGGCCGCCGAGGTGCTCGTCGAGACGTTCCTGGAGTGCGTGGTCGCGCCCGCCTATACGCCCGAGGCGCTGGAGGTGCTCCGGACCAAGAAGAACCTCCGGTTGCTCGCGACCGGCGCGCTTCTGCCCGCGGATCACCGGGAGCTGACGTTCAAGCGCGTCGGTGGGGGCCTGGTGGTCCAGGAGCGGGATGCCTCGGCGGCCGGCCAGGTGCACGGCGGCCGGATCGTGACGAAGCGCGCGCCCACGGAGCAGGAGATCGAGGCGCTCGATCTCGGTTGGCGCGTCTGCAAGCATGTGAAATCCAACGCGATCGTGCTTGCGATTCCAGGGAGGACGGTCGGAATTGGCGCCGGACAGATGTCGCGGGTCGAGAGCGTGCGCATTGCCTGCAGCAAGGCGGGCGAGCGGGCTCGCGGGAGCGTCCTCGCGTCGGACGCGTTCTTCCCGTTCCCGGACAACGTGGTGCTCGCCGCGGAGCACGGGATCACGGCGATCGCGCAGCCTGGAGGCAGCGTGAAGGACGCGGAGGTCATCGCCGCGGCCGACGCGGCGGGGATCGCGATGGTGTTCACCGGGGCCCGGCATTTCCGGCACTGAGCCGGCCTGGCGCCGGGGTCCCGCCGTGGAATCGGCCTGGCGCCTCCATCTCGGGACGCGCGCTCTCCTCTCCCTTGCGCAGGAAGGGTGGGTCACGCTCGCAGAAAAGTTGACCTTTGCGCCTTGACTGTGATGATGGTCAACGCTGCGCCTGGGCAAAGCGCTGTGCGCGGCGCGAAGGAGCGAGCTGTGGGCGGAATCAGCGAGACGTGCAGCGTGTGCGGGACCGGATTCGAGGTCCAGTTCCGGTACCAGATGGAGGAGAAGGACGGCGGCTTCTCCTTCTTCTGCTCGCAGAAGTGCCTGGAAAAGAGCCACCTCGGCGGGCAGGACGGCGCCGCGCTCGCCACGTGCGACGCGTGCGCGAAGCGGTTTCCGCCGGATCTCGTGTCCCAGGTGCTCTACGTCGCCGGGCGCCGGCACTACGCGTGCTCGCTGGGGTGCCGGACGCAGCTGGTCCGTGAGGCGAAGGGGGTGCGGCTCGGCGACATCGCGGCGGCGGCTGCGGCGCCGGCCGAGGGAGCAACGCCGACCGGTGACGAGGCGCCGCTGGCAGGAGGCGGGTCGCGCGCCGCGGAGGCAGGTGAGCCAGCGCCGCCGGCGGCTCGGGCGAGCGCCCAGGGCGAGGCGGCGGGGCCCGCTGCGCCGGCCGTTGCGCCGGTCGCGTCTGCCGCTCGCCCGGTGGAGCTCAAGGGGCAGGGCGCGGTCGCGGTGCCCCTGTCGCCGGCGGGGGGCGCGAAGCGGCCGGCGCAGCCGCCGCAGCGCCCGGCCGGGGTGCCCCGCTGTCTGGCCGTGTTCAACCACAAGGGCGGTACGGGCAAGACGACGACGGCCGTGAGCGTGGCGGCCGGGCTCGCGGCGCGCGACAAGCGGGTGCTCCTCGTCGACACCGACGCGCAGGGGAACGTCTCTGTCTCGCTCGGCGCGGGCGCGGAGCGGTCGCTCTATCACGTGCTCGTGATGGGGCTCCGGGTCGCGGACGCGATCAAGACGGTGCGACCGAACCTCGATCTGCTGCCGTCCAACGAGACGCTCGCCGCGGCGGAGCTCTACCTGGCAGGCCGCCAGAACCGCGACCGCGTGCTCTCGGATCGCCTCTCCGCTGCCGCGGCCGAGTACGACTACGTCGTGCTCGACTGCTCGCCGAGCCTGTCGCTGATGAACCAGAACGCGCTGGTGTTCGCCGACAGCGTGCTCGTCCCGGTCGCGTGCGACTATCTATCGCTCGTCGGCGTCCGGCAGGTGATCAAGACGGTGAAGAACGTGAACGCGCTGCTGCATCACCCGGTGCAGATCTGGGGCGTGTTGCCGACCTTCTACGACGGCCGCGCGAAGATCGCGCGCGAGGCGGTGAGCACGATGAAGCAGCACTTCGGGGAGCGCTGCCTCGCGCCGATCCGGCAGGCGATCAAGGTCAAGGAGGCGCCCGCGCAAGGGCAGACGATCTTCGAGTATGCGTCGGGAACCCCTGCCGCGGACGACTACCTCGCGGTGGTCGATCGCATCATCGAGAGCCGCGAGCGCGGTACGGTGGGCTCCGAGGCAGGGGCGCCGCGCGATGGGACAGCGTGGAGCGTCGACCGGGTGGACGCGGCCACAGAGCGACCGGGCGCTGCGGCGGCGAGGGTGTGAAGGGACCCGCGGACGCGGAGTCCCGCTGGATGAAGGGACCCGCGGACGCGGAGTCCCGCTGGATGAAGGGACCCGCGGACGCGGAGTCCCGCTGAATGAAGGGCCCGCAGTCGCGGAGCCTCGACCGGGCAGGGGAGCTGGAGGAAGCAATGAAAAGCGAAGGCGATCTCGGGGGCGCCGCGCGGGCGCTGCTCGATCGCGACGAAGTGGAAGGTGTTTTGTCCGGGGCGTTTTATACGTCCACGGAAGCGCCTCGCGTGCGCGCGAAGGCCCGGACGAGCGGCGCCGCATCCGAGCCGGGTGCTGCGCCGGCGCCCGAGAGACCGCAGCACTACAAGGTCATCTGTATCTCGATGTACACCGAGGATCTCGAGCGGCTGGACGAGATGGTCAGCTCGCTCAAGGCGCGCGGGATGACGAAGGCCAACAGGAGCGCGCTGATCCGGCACGCGCTCTCCCAGGTCGACCTCGACAAGATCCCGAAGGGAATTTAAGCCCTTCTTCCAGGGAGACTTCGACAGGACGCAGGGCGCGGCGTCCGCATTTCCATCCTCGTACGGCGGGCGCCTCGTCCCTCGGCCGCCGCGCCGCGGGCATGCGGCGTGCTTCGCGTGCTAGAGTCGAGGCCTACCAGAGAGGGAACATGGACCAGAACTACGTAGGATACGGGACCCGCTCGTCGGCGCTCCGTGCCGGCGCCGAATCGCGCGAGCGCTTCCTCGTGCGAACGTACAACCACCTGTTCGGTGCGATCGTCCTCTTCGCTGCGATCGAGGTCGCGCTGTTCAAGACCGGCGTCGCCTCGGTCATCGCCAGGGCGATGATGGGCACGAGCTGGCTGCTGGTTCTCGGGGCGTTCATGCTCGTGAGCTGGCTGGCCAGCCGCGCGGCGCACACGTCGGTATCGAAGCCGGCGCAGTACGCCGCGCTCGGTGGCTACGTGCTCGCCCAGGCGATCGTCTTCGTGCCGCTGCTCTACATCGCGGACATGGTCGCTCCTGGCGCGATCCAGAGCGCTGGGCTCGCCACGATGGCCGGCTTCGCCGGGCTCACCGCGATCGCGTTCGTGACCCGCAAGGATTTCTCATTCCTTGGGGCTCTCCTGCGCTGGGGCGCCATCTGCGCGCTCGTCCTCGTGGCGGCAGGGGCGCTGTTCGGCTTCCAGCTCGGCACCTTCTTCAGCGTCGGTATGGTCGCGTTCGCTGGCGCCGCGATCCTGTACGACACGTCGAACGTCCTGCACCACTTCCCGGAGGACCGGTACGTCGGCGCCGCGCTCGAGCTCTTCGCGTCGGTCGCCCTGCTGTTCTGGCATGTGCTCCGCCTCTTCATAAGCTCCCGCAACTGAGCGGGACGCACCCGCGGCGGATACGGGCCCACCTCGACGTTTTCGGTGCTCGGCGTACTTGGAGTACGCCTGCGCGCCGAAAACGCCGATCTGGGCCCGTCTCCTGTGCGGGTGCGCCCCGCTCGGGTGGCGCCCGTCGCAGAGAAGACTGGGCGGCGTCCGTCGCTGAGAAGAGAGGAGAGGGGGGCTGAGCTGGGCGCGGCTCGGGGGGCGGGGAGACGGGGGTATCAGGGAGCGAAGAGGGCTTGGAGCGCTCTTGTCAGTGAGAAGAGCGTGAGAGCTGTCAGCGCGAGGATGCTTGCAAGCGCCAGGAACAGGCCGGCGTAGAAACGAAGATTGGAGGGCGGCGCGCCGCCCTGCGTCCGCGCTGCGAGATGGGCGCGCAGCAGGTCGAGGTTGCGCGCGTTCGACTTGTAGGTCGCGTCGAACAGATCGCCTACGACAGGGACCGTGCCGAGCAGCGTCTCGAGACCGACGTTGAGCACCATGCGCAGCACCGTCGAGGCGGGGAGACGGTAACGCGTCGCCGCGAGCACGATGTAAATCGAGAGCGCAAAACCGATGAGATCGCCGACACCCGGGATCAACCCGATCACCGCGTCGTAGCCGACCCGATAACCGAGTCCTGGGATGCGGATGGAGTTGTCCAGAAAGTGCCCGAGCGCGTTCAATCGCCTTAGCCGCTCGTCCTCGAGATCAACGGCCTCCAGCGGGGCGAGGGGCGGCACAGGTAGGGCGGACCCATCTCTGCGAAGCGGGTGAGTCATCCCTCGTAGTCTACTTCTCGGCCCGTTCAACGGCGACTCCGGAGAGACCGCGGGGCGGCGTCGCACGGACACGCGGCGCGCGGCGGCCGAGGATCGGGCAAGGAGCACGCCGCCTCCGGGGGGCGGCCGTGCAGGCGGGCGCTGCCGGTATTGCGGCTGCGGCGCTGCGATCCATGCTGGCGCCTGCCATGCCGAGCCCGCGCGCCCTGGTTCGCCGCTCCGGAGCGCGCCGAGCGCTGCTCGGCCTCGCCAGCGCGCTGCTCGGGACGCTCGGCGGAGCCGAGGCGCGCGCGCAGGGAAGGTACGAATCCGCGCTCCTCGGCGGGCGATCGGCGCTCCTGGGGGGCACGGGGGTCGTGCTGGGCGTCGACGGCGCCGCGCCCTTCCTGAACCCGGCCACGATCGTCCGCATCGAGGACCGGAACATCGCGTTCTCATCGGCGTTCTTCCGCTACGCGCACCGCACACTGCAACGGTGGCACCAGCCAGGTCCGGTCGACCCCGCCCTGTACGGCGATCTCCGGCTCGATCGCACGACGGTGAGCGATCATGGGCTGGACAGCCTCCCTGACGCGACATGCTATTTCTTCAACTGGACGCGCGGCGAACGAGGCGCGGATTCGACGCGGGTGCCGGTCGGCCGCCAGGTCTTCGCCGCGTGCCTCGGCAAGACCGAGGAGAACGAGTTCGGGTTCGACGCGCTGCGATTCTCGGGGGAGTCCGCCTCGCGGCGCGTGAGCCAGGCGCAGACGCTCCGCTACGCGTGGGGTCGCTTCAGCGCCGGTCCTTCGTGGAGCTACAGCGCCACCTCGCGCCTCGCCGTGGGCGCCTCGCTCTCGCTCGTGCGCACCCGCTACACGAGCTCGCTCGGCGTCGCCAGCCTCGTCGAGGACACCGGCGCGGGCTCGGCGAGCAGCGCGACCTACCAGGCCGCGCTCTCGGGCGATTCATGGGACCTGCTCGCGCACCTCGGCGTCACATACCGGCTGAGCCGGGTGTTCTCGGCCGGGATCAGCCTGCGGACGCCCAGCGTTCATGCCGTCGACTCCCTGGACGCGAGCTACGTCGACACGCGCGCCGACGGGACGGCGGCGGCGCGCTACTGGGCCGGTGAAGGGGAGTTCGTGGCCCCCTCTCCGGTCCGCGTCGCGGTCGGCGCGAGCGCGGAGTGGAGCAGGCTGCGGCTGGAGCTCGACGGCTTCTTCTACCTGGGCCAGCGCGAGTTCGCGCGGATCGCCGCCGATCGCGAGGAGATCGCGATCGCGGGCGGCGCGGTGACGAGCCGGACGCGGGGCCGCCTCGGTATCGTCGAGGCGGCGGCGCCCATCGTCAACGTCGCGCTCGGCGCCGAGGTGTTCCTCACGCGCGACCTCAGCCTCGTGGGCGGCGTCGCCTCCGATTTCAACGCGTTGTCGAGCCTGCGAGGCCCCATGTCCGCCGAGTCGAGGCTCTTCCTCGAGCGGATGAGCGGCGCCCACGCGTCGCTCGGGTTGGTCTCCTATACCCGGTACGGGGATCTCGTGTTCGGAGCGCGCCTCGATTACGCCACGGGGCAGATGGCGGCGGTCAACGCGTTCGCGTCGCCGGTGCGGCTGGATCCCATCGACTGCCGCGAGATCGGCGCGACCCTGGTGCTCGCCGGGAGGATCAGCCTGCGCACCGTGGAGGACGTGGCGCGCGAGATCGGCGACGCCGTGGAGGGCTCGGCCGCCGCGCCCCCCGAGCGGACCACGCCGAGGGAGCCGATGCGGGCGCCTGCTCGAGAAGACTGAGCGGCGACGCGCGCCGTGGATCGATCCGGCGCCGCGCTCGTCCGGCGCGATGCTGAGCGCCCGCAGCCGCGCCGGAGGCCGCTCGCACGCCGCGGCGCCGCGGCGCTCACGCCACCCCGGCGTCCCGCGGGCGCACCCCGGCGCGCTCCGCGAGGGCCTCGGCCTCCGCGAGCGCCTCCGTGTCCGCGAGGGCATCGACCCCGGCGAGCGCCTCCGCGTCGTCCTGCTCCCTCAGGCGCTCGAACGCCGCGAGCGCCGCCGGCGCGATCGCCGAGAGCCAGCGCCGGCTCGCGGCGTCGAGCCGCAGCTCCTCGCGGAGCCGCTCCACCTCGCCTGCGCCCGCGGTGCCCGGGCTCGCCGCCGCGCGGCACACGTCGGCGAGCAGCTCGTCGCGCGCGTTGAGCGGCAGGTCCGCGTCCCGCTCGGTGAGGCGCGCCGCCCCGGCGATGTCGCCCTCTCGCGTCCGCAACGCGAGCGCCACACGCAGCTTGGCCCTCTCCAGGAACGGGTACGACGCATACCGCTCCGCGAGAAGCGCCATCTCGGCGCGCGCGTCAGCGCTCCGGCCCATCGCCGCGAACAGGAACGCGCGCTCGGCCAGGAGCGCAGGGAGCAGGATGTCCGCCGCCATCGCGCGCGCCGTCTGGGTGCCCAGCCGCGCGAGCCCCGCCTCGCACGCCGCGAGCGCCGCGAGCAGCTCCCCTTGCCGGTCCGACAGCTCGGCGAGCGCGAGGTGCGCCTGCGCCGCGGCCGCGGGCACGTTGCTTCGCGTGAGGGCCTCGAGCTCAGCCTTCCCGCGCTGCGCCTCGCCCTTCGCGATCGCGACCTGGGCGGCCACGTAGCGCTGCGAGAGCTTGCGCGCGCGCGTCATGTTCACGAGCACGGCCCCGACGAGCATCACGATGAAGAAGATCGGCATCGCCAGGACGATCGTGAGCGGTCCGAAGATCGGCTCCGCCGGCAAACGCTCGACCTCGGGCGCCACCGGCGGCGCCTGACCGGAGTTCAAGAGCTGCCACACCCCCAGGAACGCCACCACCAGGGCCAACCACAGGAGCAAAATGCGGCGTGCCGCCTTCGTCACCGGCTGGCGGTTGCTCCCGGCGCGCCCCTCCGCGTCGGCGCGCGCGGAGGCGTCGGCGCGGTCCACTTCCGCGCGCGACAGCTCCTCCACACCGCCCGCGGCCAGCGCGGGGGCGCGCATGAACGGCGCGGCGTCGGGCGAGATGCGCGCTGCCCAGTCCGCCGCCGAGAGCTCGCCTCCGGCCTCGGGCTCCCGCTTCGCGCCGGTGCGGTAGACCGAGCTCGGCTTCGCCTTCAGCATGCGCTGGTACGCGCGGACGAGGGCGCGCTCGCGCGGGCGCGTGTGCTCGACGAGCAGGCTCCGCTCGCGGAGCAGGTGCGCCCTCAGCGCCTCCCTGTCGCCCGAGCGCTCCAGCAGGACCGCGGCCGCGAGCTCCGCGCGGGCGAGCACCTCGGGCGACGCCAAGGCGCTCGTCCTCACGAACTCGATGTCCGCCGCGGCGCCGTCGCGATCGCTCGTCGAGGCGCGGAGCAGGGCCCTCAGCGAGCGCGCTGCGACGATCGTCGCGTGCTCCAGGTGAAAGGAGAGCGGGTCGGTTCGGCGGGTCACCGCGGCGTCGGCGCGGACGAGCGCGCCCGCGAGATCGCCGCGCTGCATGGCGGCGAGCGCGCGCTGGACGTCGATGACGCGCAGGACGTAGCGGGAGCGACACGTCTCTTCCGCGTAGTCGAGCAGCTCGGCGGCGTCCTCGCGCTGGCCGGATGCTGCGAGGTTGTACGCCTTGTTGACGACCTGCACGGCGACGCCCATCGAGCGGGTGCGGAGCCCGATCGCGATCATGAGCGCGCCGGCCATCCCGAACGGCACCCCGGCCGCGACGCTGCCGAGCCCCGTCATGCTCACTCCCGCGCCGATCAGCGCCATCGCCCCGCCGAAGGCGATCTGCCGGTTCGCCAGGCGGCGCGCCGCGTGCGGTGTGATCCCGAACCTTGCAAGCAGCTCTCTCGCCATCCCGCGAGCGTAAGAGACCGCCGGCCGCGCGGGCCAGGGGATCTCGCGGGTGCAGCGTGGCCCGACCGGAGCCCGCGCCCCGTCGCGCCGTGAGCCGCGTCCGCCGCGCGGGCGGCGGCGCGCCGCGGGTTAGGGCAGGGGCGCTGGCAGGTCGATCGGCTCGATGCGCACCCGCTCCTCGTAGAGCGCGCCGCCCTCGCCGATGTCGGTGGTGCGCGCGGTGATCAGCGCGTTGGCGCAGCGGCCATCCCGGAGGTGGCCTCCCTTCGGGAGGAGCGCGACGTCGCGGCGCTGGGCAGGATCGTGGCGGATCAGCGCTGTCATGGCGCCGACGCGCGACGTGATCCGGCAGGCGCCGCCGTCGGGCACGCCGCCGGCCGCGTCCGGGTGGACCGTGACGACGGCCGGACCGTGCTGCGGTCGCGCCCACTGCGACGACTGGGACTTCTCGGTGGAGAGCGCCATGAGCAGCAGCGGGAACTCGCTCGCGCCGGGATCCACGCGCTCCTCCGGCGCCTCGGTGATGAGGTTGACCCGGCCGCTCGGCGTCGGGAACTTGCGGTCCTCGAACAGCACCTTCGGCGCCAGCGGGTTGCGCACCGGCCCGCGCTCCAGCGTCTCGAGGGTGATGCCGAGCGGGGCGAGCTTGGGCTCTGTGACCCGCCGCTTCCAGTCGCGGGCGCTGCCGTCGAGCGCACCGCCGAGGCCCACGCGCCGCGCGAGCGCCTGCATGATCTCGAGATCGCCCTTCACTCCAGCCGGGGGCGGGACCACAGGCGTGGCGACGCCGAGGTAATGGTGGCCGTAGGCGCCGATCACGTCGTCCGCCTCGAGGAGCGTCGTCGTGGGCAGCACGAGGTGGGCGACCCGCGCCGTGTCCGTGAGGAACGAGTCGACCACGACGACGAACTCGCGCGTCCGGAGCGCCTCCGCGACCGTGTCGGACTCGGGCAGCATCGCGACCGGGTTGCCGGCGGTCACCCAGACGGCGCGGATCGGCGGGTCGCTCATCCCGAGCACCTCGCGTCCGAGCAGGGGCTCGCAGACGGTGCGGGGCGCCGGGCGCTCGCCCTCGAACGGCGAGAGGTCGAACGCGCGGCGCCGCTTGAAATAGAACGAGACGCCGCCGCCCGGGATGCCGAGGTTTCCGCTCACGGCTCCCAGCGCGTCGAGGGCGCGCACGATCGCCCCGCCCGAGGTGCGCCGGCCCATGCCCCAGCCCACGAGGATCGCCGTGGGCCTCTCGGCGAGGCGGCGCGCGAGGTCCACGGCCGCGCGCTCGGGCACGTCGGCCTCGCGGCACCACGCGGCGACCGAGCTCCGCCGCGCGAGCGCGCGGAAGGCGTCGAGGTGATCGCAGTAGTCCGCTGCGCGCGGGTCGGCCCACCCCTCGTCGAAGAGCACGCGGGCGACGGCCATCGCGAGCGCGAAGTCGCCACCGGGGCGCGGCTGGTAGAACGCCCCGCAGAGCGACGCCGTCCTGTGGTGCACCGGATCGATGAGCACGAGCTCCGCGCCGCGCGCCTTCGCCTCGCGCAGCACCGGGAGCGTGTGAGGGCTCGAGGTGAAGACGTTCTTGCCCCAGAGGAGGATGTGCCGGGCGCTCCGGAGATCGGCGAGGTCATGGCTGTCCTCCTCGCCGAAATCGGTGAGCTGCGCGGCGTCGCCCGCGCCGGAGCAGATGTCGCCGCGCTTGACCGTGACCGGCCCGAACCGCGCGAAGAAGGCGTCGGCGATGCCCGTGAGCATCCCGAGCGAGCCGCCGCTCCGGTAATGGAAGATCGCGGCCGGCCCGGACTCGCGCCGGATCGTGAGGAGCCGCTCGGCCGCGGTGTCGAGCGCTTCCTCCCAGGAGACGGGCGTGAGCTCGCCGCCCTTGCGGAGCAGCGGCGTCGTCAGCCGCTCGGGCGAGTACTGGGTCTCCAGGAAGCGCGACGTGCGGTAGCAGAGGAAGCCCCGCGTGATCGGGTGGTCCGGGTCGCCGCCGAGCCGCACGACGCGGCCGTCCTCCACGGTGGCCACGATGCTGCAGGCGTCGGGGCAGTCGCGGTTACAGGTGGTCTTGCGGAGCTCCTGCATGGCGGCAGCGTAGATCGAGCCTGCGGGGCGGTATACCCGCCCCGCCCCCCGGAAATCCGTCCGGACCTGGCCGGGCCTCCACGCCGCCCCGCGGCGGCTCCGCGCGCCGGATCAATCGGCCGCGAGCCGCTCGGGCGCGTACTCCCGCGAGTCGTCGCCCGAGACCTCCTGAGCGATCGCCCGCAGCTGCTCGTAGCGCTCGCGCAGGAGCGACCACAGCCGATCGCGGATGTCCCTCGAGTCGAGCCGCTCCGGAGGGCGGGTGTTGCTGAGCAGCCACTTCGCGGTGCTGTTCAGCTGAGTGAGCTCGTCCCTGGTGACAGGGATCCGGCTCTGCACGTGGCTCCACCGGTCCAGGATGAGGTTGGTGATGGTGGCCGTCGCGCTCGCGGGATCGCCGGCGACGAGCGCGCGCCGGACGATGCCGAAGGTCTCGGGGACGATGCTGCGCGGGAAGTACACCTCGGCCGTGGCGATCGTCGGGCGCAGCGCGCCGTAGAGCAGATCGAGCTTCTCGACGACCTCGGGCGGCGGCGCGCTCTCGGGCTGCATGCGCGTCACCGCGTAGTCGAGCGCCATCGCGAGCTCCGGCAAGCTGCGGATCGCGTCGAAGCGGGACTTCGGCAGCCGCCGCCGGTGGCGCGCCGGATCGCGCGTGACGGACTGCACGGCGCGCCGGACGATCGCGAGCACCCCGCTCGCGTCGCCGCGGAAGGCCTGCACGTTGGCCGCGGGCAGGTCGCTCGCCGGCATCGCGTACCGCTCGTAGCGCTCCCGATCCAGGCTCTCGTCGCCCCGGGCCCGCGGTTCGGCCTGCAGCGGCGCCACGCCGGCCGATGAGGCCGGCGCGGTCCGCTCCGGGCCTGCCTGCCGCGGTTCTCCGGCGCCGGCAGCCTCTCCTGGTGGAGAGGGCGCCGCCGCGTCCTGCCTCGTCTCTCCCGGACCAGGCACCGGCCCGGATGTCGTGCTCTGGGCGGTGCTCTCGGCCTCGAGCGGTGTGGACCGGAGCGCTGGATCCCGCAGCGCCTCGAGGTCGTCTCGCGCACGCGTCATCTCGGCCATCGTACGTAAGTCGGTACTTCGGCACAAGATCCGCAGGCGCTCGAGCGCGCTCGCGCGGGGCTCCGGCTCGCAGCTTCCATGGCGCGCCAGCAGGCGCAGCCTCGCCCACCGGTGTCATCGCGTCCCGCAAGCGTCACCCCGCACACACACGAGCGGACGGTTGGCCCGCGATGGATCCTCGGCCTTCCGCGTGGATCACGCGTCGAGCGCGTCCCAGAAGGTGCGCAGATCGTCCGAGAGCGGCGCCTCGATGCGCACGCGTTCGCCTGTCATCGGGTGCGTGAGCTCCAGGAGCGCGGCGTGGAGGGCGTGACGGTCGAGCTCGAGCGCGCGGCGGTCGTCGTCGGTGAGCACGCCGTCGGCGCCGCGCGCGAACATGCCCTCGTCCGGGCCGTAGAGCTTGTCGCCGACGAGCGAAAGGCCGCTCGACGCGAGGTGGACCCGGATCTGGTGCTGCCGGCCGGTCTCGAGCGTGCAGCGGACGAGCGCGTAGCGCCGGCCGGTGAGGGGATCGGCGCGGCGGCCCAGCACCTCGCACGCGGTGGCCGACGCGAGGCCGCGGCCCGGCGACGCGACCCGCATCTTGACCTTGTAGCGGCTCGCGTCGTCGAGCTCGAGCGGCAGCTCGACCCGGAACGTATCGTGCTCGGGCCAACCCCAGGCAATCGCGGTGTAGCGCTTGACGACGCCGGTGCGCTCCTCGAACTGCGCCTTCACGGTCCGGTCGGCCTCGGGCGTGCGGCAGAGCAGCAGCACGCCGCTCGTCTCCCGGTCGAGCCGGTGCGCCAGGAACAACCGCTCGCCGGGGCGCGCGGCCTCCATCATCTTGATCACGGTGCTCTTGTGGTACCGCGCCGTGGGGTGCACCGGCAGGCCCGCCGGCTTGTCGATGGCGAGCAGCGCGTCGTCCTCGTGGAGGACCGGGATCGGGGTGTCGGGCGCCTGCTCGTCCCACGGCTCGCGCCAGAGGAGGATGCACTGCTCCGGCCGGACGCGATCGCTGCCGCGCAGGCGCCGCGCCTCGGGCGAGTAGGCGCCGCGCGCGACGATCTCGGCGGCGCGCGTGCGGCTCGTCCGCTTGAGCTGGGTCTGGACGAACCGGTCGAGCCGCATGCCGGCCGACTCCGGCGGCACGCGCAGCACGGTGACGACCGACCCCTCCGGCACCTCCGCGGGGCGCACCACCGGCGTGCCGCGGCCGAAGGGGCCGCTCGTGCCGGCGAGCTCTCGCGCGCTGATCCGGGTCATGGGTCGAGCTGGCCTTCGCCTTTAGCAAAAGCGCCGGCCTGTGGCGCGGAAAAGGGGCGGTGCGCGCCGGCGCGCGCCGGCGCATGTTTACTGAGGGACGAGGATCTCGCAGGGGAAGTCGAACGAGATCTCCTGCGCGTCCTTGAGCTGCTCGCAGGCGTCGCCGACAAGGACGAGCCGGGTGGCGCTTTCCATCGTCCAGCCGTTCTGTGCGTCGTAGGGCACGGGCGTGCCGTCGAGGAGCACCTGGCCGAGCGACGCGTTGCGGAGGTCGACCTCGATCGAGCCCTGGAGGTCGAACGTGCAGCTCTTGACGCCGGCGATGGCCGCGTTGAGCTCGTCTTCCAGGGAGGACGCGTCGGTGGGGTTCGGCGTGTAGTACGTGGCGGTGCCGCCGACGCTTTCATAGGTGCCTGCGCCGGCGAAGCAATCCTCGTTCGTGCCGCTGCGGGGCCGCTGGACGGGCTGGCCCGCGCCGGCGTTCGCCACGTCCTGCAGGTGCTGCGCGAGCGCGCCCGATCCGAGGCCGAACACGAACGTGCCGATGCCCTGCTCGTAGGCGTCCTGCACCGCGCCGACGACATCGTCGCGCGCGCACACGGCCAGCACGTCATCGCAGCGATCGGGCTCGCCGTCGGTGACGAACAGGATGTACTTGGGGCCGGGCTCCGGGAACGCGAGGAGCTCCGGGACGATCGTCTCGTTGAACGTCATGGCGGTGGGCGTCTCGAGCTTGCCGGGCGGCACCGTGGAGGCCTCGTCGTAGGCGGCGGAAATGGCAGTGTGGTGGTTGATGGCGATGCCGTCGGCCCTCGCGAGCAGCGGGCACTGCCTGTTCTCGATCCCGGTGAACGTCACGAAGCCGAAGCGCACCCTGTCCTGCAGCCTGTCGACGACGTTGAGCACCGCGGTCTTGAGCGGGTTCCAGAAGCCGCTGCCGTACATGCTGCCCGAGCGATCGACGACGATCATCACGGTCGGCGTCTGCGGCTCGAACGTGATGTCGAGCTGCTGGCAGGCGCCGCCGCCGCCGCCCATGCCGCTCGAGCTGTGCGAGCCGGCGAAATCGAGACCCGAGCCGCCTTCTCCGACGGTTGAGCCCGAACCGGAGCCGGGGGCGGCGCCGCCGTCGCCCGCACCACCGCTGCCGCCACTACCACCGCTGCCACCGATGCCGCCGGAGCCCTGGGACGAACTGTCGCCGTCGTTCTTGCCGCCACAGCTCAACGCGACGCCGGTGGCGAGGAGGGCGAGGAGCACGGAAAGCCTGGGAAAGTTAAGGGTACTGCTCATGGAGATTAACGATACACAGGGCAGGACGGCCCGTCTCCGCCATGTAGGGCCCAGGAAGTGGATGTGGCGCGGATGGAAAGTTGCTCGAAACGGCGCGCGTGGCGCTGCCTCTGCGGCGACCCTGGGCGCCGGCCAGCGTTCAGCGCTGCTGTGGGTTCGGAAGCCGCGCTGTACGCGCCCCGGTTCGTGCTACACACGGCGCCCGCATGGACATCCTCTTCGCTGCGTCCGAGATCGCGCCCATCGTCAAGGTCGGCGGCCTGGCCGACGTCGTGTCGTCGCTCTCGAAGGCGCTCCGGCTGCTCGGGCACAAGGTGACGATCGCGCTGCCGCGCTACCAGGCGCTCGACTCGAGCGGGCTGATGATGGCGCGCCGCCTCACCCCGATGCCGCTCGAGGTCGATGCGAAGGTGTCGCCGGGCGGGCCGATCCAGGTGACGCTCTTCGACGGGCGGCTCAGCACGGGCGTGGAGCTCGTCGTCCTCGACGTACCAGGCTTCCATGATCGGCCCGGCATCTACGGCGAGGAGGGGCGCGACTACGAGGACAACGCGCGCCGGTTCTCCCTGTTCTCCCGCGCCGTCGTGGAGCTCGTCCGCCAGCGCGCCCGGTCAGGCTCGCCGTTCGACATCGTCCACGCCCACGACTGGCCCACCGCCATGGTGCCGTACCTGCTCCGCCACCAGCCGTCCGCGCCCGGCCGGACCGTGCTGACCCTCCACAACGCCGCGCACCAGGGCCTCTTCCCGAAGGACGCGCTCCCGTACCTCGGCCTCGATGACGAGCACTTCCGGCCCGAGCGGCTCGAGTTCTACGGCCAGCTCAATTTCCTCAAGGGCGGCATCCTGGCGGCGGACGCGCTCACCACCGTCTCGACCACCTACGCGAACGAGATCCTCACGCCCAAGCAAGGCGAGCGCCTCGACGGCGTGCTCCGCACCCGGACGAACCAGCTGTCCGGCATCGTCAACGGCATCGACTACGCCGTCTGGAACCCGATGACCGATCCGGCCATCATCGCCCGCTACGACGCGGAGGACGTGAGCAACAAGGGCCGCTGCAAGAGCGCGCTCCTCCAGGAGCTCGGGCTCGAGATCCGGCCGGATCGCCCGCTCCTCGTGTCCATCGGCAGGGTGGTCGCACAGAAGGGCAGCGACCTGCTCGCGAACGCCATACCGAAGATCCTGAAGGGCGACGTCAGCGTCGTCGTGGCCGGCGAGGGCGACCCCGAGCTCATGGAGAAGCTCACCGCCGCCGCGGCCAAGGCGCCCGAGCGGGCGAAGTTCCTCGGCGGGGTGAGCGAGGCCGTCGTGCACCGGCTCATGGCCGCGGCCGACCTCGTGGTCGTGCCGTCGCGCTTCGAGCCGTGCGGCCTCGTGCAGCTGTACGCGCAACGCTACGGCGCCGCCCCGGTGGCGTGCAGGACGGGAGGCCTCGTCGACACGATCGTCGACGTCGACGCCGCCCTGGAGACCGGCACGGGGTTCCTGTTCGACAAGCCGACGGCCACCTCGCTGCTCGGCGGCGTGCAGCGCGCCCTCGCGGCCCTCACGTCGCCCCGCTGGCCCGCGGTCCAGCGCCGCATCATGCGCCTCGACCTCGGCTGGGACCGCCCCGCGCGCCGCTACGTCCAGGTCTACCGCCAAGCCCTCGCCAGCTGAGCTCTGCGCTGTCGCCGAACACCGCGCGCGGTCGCTGGGATCCGCGCGCGGCGCCGGGCTCTGCGCGCGGAACGGAAACGGCTCGGGACGCCGTGTGAAGGTGCGGCCCGACCGAGATCAGGTGCCCTCCGCGCGACAACGTGTCGCATTGGCGCGGGGCAGGAGCCGCGCCTATAGGAGCGGCCGTGCTGGCCAGAGCCGTCGCCGGTGTGGTGCTCCTGCTGTCGCTCGCGGTGCACCCGAGGGCCGCGCGCGCGTCGGCCTGCTGCGGGGCGGGCCACGGCATGGCCCAGTGGCTCGCTCCCTCGGAGCGCGCCGCTGCGAGCTTCTCCGCCCGGCTCACGGAGCAGCTCGGGGCGTGGGCGGTGGACGGAGGCTTCGACACGTCCGGCGAGGGCGTCTACCACCGCGAGCTGAGGGCCGAGGCCGGGTGGCTGGTGCGGGCCGGCGATCACCTCCAGCTCGCCGTCTCCGTTCCGATGATGATCACCTGGAGCGGGGTGGGGCTCGGCGCCACGTCGTCCGGCGGCGGGCCGGGTGACCTGGGCGCGGCAGCCAGGATCGCTCTCATCGAGGGCGCGGCGTCGCCGTGGATCCCGTCCGCTGCGTTCACGCTCGGCGTGACGCTCCCGATCGGGCGCGGCCCGAGCACCGGGACGGCGCCGCTCGACGCTGGGGTGAGCGGCGCGACCGGCGCCCGCGCGATGGGCGTCGACATCACGGGCGCCGACACGACCGGCCTCGGGGTGGCCGAGATCCGGCCGGGGATGATCTTCGAGAAGTCGTGGGACTCGTTCCACGCGCTGCTCTCTGCCTCGACCAGCGTCCGCACCAGCTACCGTCTCCCGGACGGCGACACGGCGCGGTCCGCGCCCCGCGTGCAGATCCTCGCCGCGGCGGGGCCCTCGTGGACCTCCGGCGCCTCGCTCACCGTGGGCGCGCTCCACGAGCGCGAGGGCGCGCCGCGCGAGACCGAGCCGGGCCCGGGCCCCCGCAAGTCCATGGGAAAGGAGCGCGTGCGGACAGCGCTGCTCGCCGTGCTGGCCCACGACATCGGCGCGCGCTGGACCGCCGTCGGCAACCTCCAGGTGGATGTGCCGGTCTCCGGGATCGGCCGCAACGAGGGCGCGTTCGCCGCCCTGTCCGCAGGCCTCCGCTACGTGTGGGGAAGACGTGATTGAACCTCGTGAACAGCCTTCGCTGAAGTCACCTCCCAGGCGCCGCGGGGCGGGCGCCCGCGCCGCGCTGATCGCGGCGCTCGCCCTCCTCTCGCCGGCGGGCTGCGGATCCCGGGACGTGGAGCCGGATGACGGCCACCGGCTGGACGTCGGCATGAACGGGCGCATCGAGTTTGCGGTGGAGTCGACCGAGCCGATCAAGCGAGGCTTCAACACCTTCCACGTGCGGCTCACCTGGACCGACTCGCGGGACCCGGTGCAGCGGATCAAGCTCCGCGTCTACGCCAGCATGACGAGCATGGGGCACGGGTCCGCGCACGAGGGCGCGGAGATCGAGCCCGGCGTGTACGAGGTCGCCGACGTGCCCTTCGGGATGGGGGGCCTCTGGGACGTGCAATGCCGGGTCCTGACCTCGTCCCTCATCGACGAGGCGGCATTCGAGTTCGACGTCCACTAGGCTCACGCCTCGTGCGAGCCCCTACAGAACGCTCCGTGCGAGCCCTCCCAGCGCCGACGTGTCACCCCCGCAGCGGGCCAGGCGCGCGGCGGCGTGGCCCCCTCTCGTCCTGCGCGGCGCCGCTGCTCTCGGTCGCGGCGCTGGTCTCGGTCGCGGCGTTCTCCGCGCCGGCCTCGGCCAACGGCCGCTTCCCTGCCGCAGGCCTGATCGCGTCGCACCCGAGCGACCCGTCGCGCCTCATGGTCCGCGCGACCTACGGCCTGCTCGCCACGCACGACGGCGGCGAGCGCTGGCGCTGGATCTGCGAGCCGATCGTCGGCTTCGGCGGGAACGAGGATCCGATGCTCGCCTTCCTCGCCGACGGGACGATCATCGCCGGGGTCTTCGACGGCCTCAGCGCGTCGAAGAACGGCGGCTGCGACTGGTCGTTCGCCCAGGGCGATCTGATGAACCGCTACGTCATCGACCTCTCGGCCGATCGCGAGGACCCCTCCCGTGCCGTGCTCGTCGTCAGCGCAGGGCTCGGGGCGGGTCAGTTCCTGACCCAGCTCTGGGAGACGAGCGACAACGCGGACAGCTGGACGCAGGCCGGCGTCGATCTGCCCGGGGATTTCCTTGCCCACACGGTCGACGCTGCCCCCTCGGAGCGCGCTCGCGTCTACGTGAGCGGCCGCTACGGCGCGCCCGACTACACCGGGGCCCTCCAGCGCACCGACGATCGCGGCGCGACCTGGGAGCGGCTCGACATCCCGGGGAGCGACGACATGCGCCTGCCGTTTCTGGGCGCGATCGATCCCGTCGACCCCGACATCGTCTACGTGCGGCTCGACGGCGATCCGACCGACGCGCTGCTCGTCTCGAAGGACGGAGGGCGCAGCTTCACCACCGCCTTCGAGAGCGCCGGCGACCTCCTCGGGTTCGCGCTCTCGCCGGACGGCGCGACCGTGATCGTGGGCGGGCCCCAGGACGGGATCTGGCGCGCGCCGGCCGCGTCGCTCGAGTTCGAGAAGATCTCGGACGTCGGCGCCCGGTGCTTGACCTGGACCGCCGAGGCGCTCTTCGCCTGCGGCGACGAGTTCGCCGACGGCTTCACGGTGGGACGATCGAGCGACGACGGCGAGAGCTTCTCCGCGCTGCTGCACCTCGACGGGCTCTGCGGGCCGATCGAGTGCGCGCCGGAGAGCGGCGCGGCCTCGACCTGCGATCCGCTGTGGGGTGCGACGGAGCTCACCATCGGCTCCCAGCAGTGCGACGGCGCCGCAGCGACCGGCAGCGGCGGCGGGGGATCCGAGCCGCCGCCAGCGGAGGCGTCGGACGGGTGCGGGTGCAAGATCGGCGCGGGCGCGGCGCGGGGCGAGGACGCCGCGCCGCCCGCCAGCAGCGCGATCGGGTTCGCGCTCGCGGCGGGCGTCGCGGGCGCGCGGCGTCGCAGGCGCGCTCGCTAGCGCGGCGACACGCGCGAGCGAGCGCGCTGGCAGCCGGGAGCGCGAGCGCCGCGGCACACGAGCGAGCGCGACGGCGCAGGCGCGCAGGTGAGCGCGATGACGCGGGCGAGAGCGATGGCGCCTGCGTGCAGGCGAGCGCGACATAACCGCTTATGGAAGGGCGCTCGCATGGCGCAGGGAGAAGGGTACGGACGGAGAGGCCGGACCGACTCGGCGCCGTCCGCAGGAGAGCCGGACGGGCAAGCCGCGGCCTGGTTCGTTTCTGGATCTACGTCCTCGTGGGCTGTCGTAGACTGAGCGTGCCGCGGCTCCGGCCAGCGCGTGAATGGCCCCTAGAGACCTTCCCAGATCGCCGCTCGCCGTCTTCCTGCGCGCCCACAGCGCGGAGATCCTGGAGGCTTGGGAGCGCGCCGAGCGTCGCCGAGCGCCGGGCGAGCAGTCCCCCGGCTATATCGCGCTGCGCGAGGAGCTGCCCTCCATCTTCGCGCGCCTCGCCGAGCGCCTCGAGGCCGCCGTGTCCGCGGCGGCGGCGCCGCCGGGCGACGCGGACCAGGACGCGTGGAGCGGCGTCGAGTCCGTGTCGGTCGAGTTCCCCGAGCCGCTGCTCGGCTTCCGCGTGCTCGACAAGCTCCGCGACGGGTTCGAGCTGGAGGACGTCGCCGCGCAGTACTCGGTGCTGCGCCGCTGCGTGCTCCGGATGCTCGAGCGGACAGGCACGCAGCCGTCGTGGGTCGAGATGACGATCCTGCACGAGGTGCTCGATCAGGTGATCATCGATCCGGCGACGCGGAGCGCCGCGCTCCGCGAGCGCGCGCTCGGCGCGCTCGATCGCGTCTCGGCCGAGGGCATGGGCAACGTCCACATCGATCGGCTGCTGCGGCGGCTGGTCGAGGTGCTCGTCGAGTCGACGCGGTCGGTCGACTGGGCGGTGATGCTGCTGCTCGAGGGTGAGGTGCTGCGGATCCGCGCCGGCATCGGCGTCGACGAGGCGCTGTGGGGCCTGCGCGCCTACAGGCTGGCGGAGGGCTTCGTCGGGCGCGTGGTCCGCGAGCGGCGCCCGGTGGCGCTGCGCTCGGCGGCGCCGGATCCGCTGGCCACCGACGCCGGGGGCGGCGCGGCGGGGCCCGAGTCGGGGGCGCAGAGCGAGCGCCCGAGCGACGCGCTCCACGCGCTCTACGGCGTGCCGATGCTCTCGGAGGGCCGCCTCGTCGGCGTCACGGTCGTGAGCTCCCGCCGCGTGGCGGAGTTCTCCGAGGGCGACCGGCTGCTCTTCAAGAAGGCGGCCGAGCGCGCGGCCGCGCTCGCGACCCAGGCCCAGCTGCGCGAGCAGCTCGCCGCAGAGCGCGGCCGGTTCGAGGCCGCGATCCAGCGGCTCCCGGTCGGCGTGGTCGTCGCGGAGGGGACGTCGGGCGCCATCGCGCTCAACAACCGGCGGTTCGCGGAGATCGTCCGCGGCCCCGAGGAGACCCCGAGCAACGCGCCGGTGCGGACGCTGCTCAGCGAGACCGACGACGACCAGCGCGCGCGCTGGCTGCTCCACCGGGCGCTGCACGGCGGCGAGACGGTCTCTCGCGACGAGATGGAGTTCGTCCGCGCGGACGGAGAGCGCCGCCTCGGGAGCTTCAGTGTGGCCCCCGTGCGCGACGCCGACGGGCGCATCACCGCGGCGGTGATGACGCTCGAGGACGTGACCGAGCTCAGGAAGGCGGAGCGCGCGCGGCAGCTCCTGATCGAGGCGAGCGCGCTGATAGCGGAGTCGCTCGACCACGACGGGACGGTCGAGCAGGTGGTGCGCCTCGGCGGCGAGCGCTTCGCGGACCTCTGCGCGCTCGATCTCGACGACGGCGGGGGTACCCCGCGGCTCGTCGCGTCCGCGCGCCTGCCCGAGGCGCGGGCGCTCCTGCCGAGGCTGCTCAAGCACCCGCCGCTGCTGCTCGGCGACGCCGCGTCGCTGGCCGAGGCGGCGGCCCGCAGGGAGGCGACGCTGATCCCGCTGGTCACCGATCCGTGGCTGCAGCGGATCGCCCGCGGGCCGGAGCACCTCTCGGCGCTGCGAGAGCTCGGCGCCCGCTCGGCGATCCTCGTGCCGCTCGCGGCGCGCGGCCGCAAGCTCGGCCTGCTGAGCCTCTGGACCGTGGAGCGCGAGCTCCGGCAAGACGACACGGGCGTGGCCGCGGAGCTCGGGCGTTTCGCGTCGCTGGCCATCGAGAGCGCGCGGCTGCACGGCGAGGCGGCGCGAGGGCGGTGACGCCGCTCGTACGCGGCGCGCGTGCCTCGGGCGTGCTCGGAAGGCGGCGCCCGCTGGCGGCGTCGGGCTGTCCCTGCCCGCCTTGGTGGTTCGCGTCGGGGTGAGCTCGGCAGTTCGCCGGAGCGAGCCCGGCGGGTTCGTCCCAGGCGACGCGGCGAGGCGCGGGCGAGCGCGCGGCGGCTTGCGTCGCGGGGGTGGATGAGGCGAAGCTCCCGCCCTCGCACACCACTGTATGACCACCACCAACCAAGAACGTCCCCTCGCTGTGCTCGTCGGGGTGCAGCTCCCCGGCGTCGACGATGTCGAGCACGCCGCCGATCTGGCCGAGCTCGGCCGCCTCGTGCACACGCTCGGCTTCGACGTGATCGCGACCGTGTCGCAGCGGCGCAGCGCGCTCGCGGCGGCCGCGGTGCTCGGGGAGGGCAAGCTCAGGGAGCTCGCGGAGCTCACGGGCGGCAGCGGCGTCGTGCCCTCGGGCGCGCCGGAGCGAAAGAACAAGGCGCGCGCGCGCCGGGCCGCCGAGAGCGGTGAGGGGGACGAGGACGACGTCGAACTCGACGGCGACGACGGCGACGACGCGGGCGACGACGGCGGCGCGGGGCCGCGCGCGGGCGGCGCCGGGCAGGCGGCGCGCCGGGCGACGGTCGTGGCGGTCGACCACGACATCTCGCCGAGCCAGGCGCGCAACCTGGAGCGGGCGACGGGCGCGCAGGTGCTCGACCGGGCGGGCGTGATCATCGAGATCTTCCACCGCCACGCGCGGAGCCGGGAGGCGAAGCTCGAGGTCGAGATCGCGCGGCTCAACTACGTCGCGCCGCGGCTCCGGGAGACGGGCGGCGGCGGGGACCGGCAGCGCGGCGGGATCGGCGGCAAGGGCGCCGGCGAGAGCGCGCTCGAGCTCGATCGGCGCAAGATCCGCGACCGCATCGCGGAGCTGAAGGAGGAGCTCGCCGCGGTCCAGCGCGAGCAGACGACGCGCCGCGCGCTCCGGCAAGGGCAGCGCCGCGTCGCGCTGGTCGGCTACACGAACGCGGGGAAGTCGTCGCTGATGCGGGCGCTGACGGGCAGCGAGGTGCTCGTCGCCGACAAGCTCTTCGCGACGCTCGACACGACGGTGCGCGCGCTCCACCCGGAGGTGCGCCCGCGGATCCTCGTCTCGGACACGGTCGGCTTCATCAAGAAGCTGCCGCATGATCTCGTGGCGAGCTTCCGCTCGACGCTGGACGAGGCGCTCGAGGCGTCGCTCCTGCTCTACGTGGCCGACGCGTCGGATCCGACGTTCCGCGATCAGCTCGCGGTGACGCGCGGCGTGCTCTCCGAGATCGGCGCGAGCGAGGTGCCGAGCCGGCTCCTGCTGAACAAGGTGGACCGGCTCTCCGAGGAGGAGCGGGACGCGCTGCGCCTCGAGTTCCCCGAGGCGACGCTGCTGTCGGCGAAGATCCCGGCCGACGTGGCGGCGCTGCGGGAGGCGATCATCGCGTTCTTCGAGCAGTCGATGGTGGAGGCCGAGCTGCTCTTGCCGTACGCGAAGCAGGGCCTCATCGGGGAGATCTACGAGAACGCGCGCGTGCTCTCGGAGGAGTACGACGACGTCGGCGGCCGGCTCTCGGTGCGGGCGCACGCGGCGGCGCTCGATCGGCTGCGCAGCCTGCTCGCGCGCTGAGGGGGCGGCGCTGGCGCGCGTGGCGTCGGCGCGGGCGAGCGGCGTCAGCGCGGGCGGGCGGCGCGGGCGCGCGCGGCGTCAGCGTGCGCGGCGATGGCGCGCGCCTCGTCAGCCTGCAGGCGCTGCCGCCGTCGTCTGCGGCGGCGCAGGACGATGCCGATCGCGAACGCCAGGAGGTGGAGCCCAGCAATCACCGCGACGAGGAGCCACCGCTGCACGCGCCGAGCGTAGCACCGGAGCGCCGGAGCGCGGGCGTCCGGGGCGCGTGGTACGCTCCGCTGTCCGCTGTCGCTCCGCGCCATGAGCTCCTCCACCGACGCCGCGCTCGAAGCGATCGTCCAACGCGGGCTGGAAGCCTACCGCGCGGGGCGGTTCTTCGAGGCGCACGAGCTGTGGGAGTCCGGGTGGCGCGACGAGACGGACCCCGTGAGGAAGACGTTTCTCCAGGGGCTCATCCTCGTCGCGGCGGCCCTGCACAAGCTCACGAGGATGCAGAGCCCACCGGGCGCGTTGCGCCTGCTCGACAAGGCGCGCGCTCGGCTCGCGGGCACGCCTGACGGTATGGGCGGGCTGGCGATCCAGCTGCTCGTCGACGACATCACCCGTGCAGCGGCCGTGATCGAGCAGCTCGTGAGCGGAGAGAGAACCGAGATCGACGCCTCGCTTGTGCCCAGGATGGAGATCGCGGGCGATGTCGCGCCGCCCTCGCCGTCCGGGGCGCGCTCGCGGCCGTGAGCTTCTGACCCGAACGGGCTCCGCAGTCGATATTGCGCTCGTCGCGTGCGACATGGGACGCGGGCGTGACATCGTTTGCCTGAGTGGTGTTCGCGCATGGGAAGCGCCCGTGTGGGGGGATATCGTGGCAGACGGGTACTGTGGAACCGGAGTGGAGGGGACGGCGAGCGCCGAGCCTCGGGCCAAGCTGCAAACCGAAAGGAGCCGCGTGACACGGCGCAAGCAGATCCTGATCGTGGACGACGACCAGGAGATCCGGGAAATGCTCGAGATCACGCTGGAGGAGGAGGGCTATGACGTCCTCTCGGCGAGCGACGGCGAGGCCGCGCTCGCGCTGCTGGAGCGCAACCGGCCGAATCTGATCCTCCTCGACATGCGCATGCCGGTGATGGACGGTTGGGGGTTCGCCCGCGCGTACGCGTCGTGCCCTGGTCCGCGCGCGCCCATCCTCGTGATGACGGCCGCGGTGGACGCCGGCACCTGGGCCCGCGAGGTGGGCGCGTGCGCGTCGGTCGCAAAGCCGTTCGATCTGAACCGCCTGCTCGATTCGATCGCGGCGCACGCGGGGTGCCCGCCCGGCCCGAGCCCGGCCTCCGCCTGAGCACGCCAAGGCCGGGCGCGAGCCCGGCCGAGGTGGAGGCGGATCAGCCGCCCGTGGCGCGGCGCATCGCGCAGAGGAGGTCGCCGCGGCACGGGTCGGAGGGAGCGCGACGGTCGGTCGTGTCCGGCGTCGAGGGGCCAGGCTTGCTGCGCGTCGGCGCGGCTGCGCCCGTGGCCCGCACGCGGTTCTCGGGCGCGCGCCGCGAGGCGACTACGCCGTCGGGCGCGTTCTCAGCGCTGTTGCGCTCGACAGGCGGCGCGATCAGCGTGCGCTCGGCGGGCGCCTCGATGCGCGGGAGCCGCGCCTCGACCGCGCGCGCGGCGGCGGCGAGGCCGGCCGTCGCGCGAGGGCAGGTGGCGGCGGCATCCGGGGCAGAGATGCCCGCCGTGAGGGCCGCGATCGCGGTGGCGCCTGCGAGCAGGACGGCGACCGAGCGGGCGCGCCACGTGCGCGCGGGCGCGTCGAGCGCCGGCGCCTCAGGCACGGGCGCGGGCGCGGGCGGCTCGCCGAACGGGAAGATCGGCAAGAGGTCGAGGACCTGGGGGCGGGCGCCGTCCTCGCCGCCCTTCAGCGCGGTGAGGTCGATCTGCCCCGAGGACGCGTCGCTCTCCTCGCTCGCGGCGCGCGCCGCGGGCGGGGCCGTGACGGCGGCATCCTCCGTGATCGCCGGCGTATCCAGCGAGGGCGCGTCCGGCGAGGGCGCGTCCACCGAGAACGAGACCGATGTGTCTTCTCCCGGGCTGGTGACGGCGGCTCGCGGTTCGTTCCTCCACTCCTCGTGCTGCGTGTACTTCATGGTTGCTCCCGCTTCAGCCGTATCGGTCGAGCGCTGGAGTCGCGCGCCTGCGCCGGCCGGTCGGCGTGTCCTTTCGAGATTTGGACATGCACACGCGCGTGTGCTTGGGCCCGCGCGCGCCCAGGCCCACGCTGATCGGCGGCGATCGCGGGGCGTTGCGAGCGATTCCGCCCCGCGCGCGCGCCGTCGTTCGTCGCGTTCGCCGTGCGCATCGCGTTCGCCGCGCTCGCCGTGTTCGCCGCGACGCACGCGCCTGCTACCGAGGTCGGGGAGCACCTGAAGCGCGCCCGTCGGCGGCGTTCGCGATCTTGCGAGCGGGCTCGTGACGCCCATACTTCGACCGCTCGGATCGCCGAGGGCGTGCAACCGGCGGGCCTCATGACCGCGTGCGCTCGGGGAAGTTGGTTGCGATCGGGGCGTTCCTCGTCGAACAGAAGTTCCCACGCAAACGCGAATCGGATACTTGAGGTGAGATGAAACCCACACGGCTCTTCACGGTTCTGGGGGCGCTGATGTTCCCCCTTGCAGTGGCTCTGGTCACCAGCGGGTGCCCCAAGAAGGAAGAGGACGACGTGCCGCCGGTGCCCTCCGCTCCGCCCGTCGTCCCGACGCCGGCCCCGACGCCGACCCCCACGACGCAGATCGTGCCCGAAGAGGACGCCGGGGCGGACGCGGCAGACGCCGACACGGCGGACGCGGACGCTGGAAAGAAGGTGGTCGGCACGGGCGATCCCAGCGGGATCCGCAAGTGCTGCGCGGCGCTGCGCCAGAACGCGAAGTCGGCCCCGCCCGAGCAGCAGGGCGGCTACCTCGCGGCCGCCTCGGCGTGCGACGGCCTGGCGAACTCGCCGCAGGGGCGGCAAGCGCTCTCGACCCTGCGCGGCCTCCTGCTCGGCGCGCAGATGCCGGCGTCCTGCCAGTAACGGGACGGTCGGGAGGGCGAGCAGCGGTCGGGTGAGCGGCCCCCCCGCTCAGCGTGCCGGATGCATCTGGCGAGCTGGGCTGGTTGTCCGGCTGTCCTGAGGGTGTCGGGGCAGCCGGAGCCATGAGCCGTGCGCGGAGCCATTGGCCGTGCACGGAGCCGTCAGCCGTGCGCGGAGCCGTCAGCCGTGCACGTAGACGAGCGTGCCGCCGCCCTCGATGTTCAGCGCTCCGTGCCACTCGGGCGGGACGGCGGGCTCGGTCCACTCGAAGAGCCAGGCCGCGTCGGCGGGGGCCAGGTTGATGCAGCCGTGGCTGCGCGCCTTGCCGAACTCGTCGTGCCAGTACGCGCCATGCAGCGCGTAACCCCCGTGGAAGTACTGGGTGTACGGCACGTCACGCAGATCGAACGCCTCGGACGCCTCATCGTCGCCGTCCATCGTCGTCGAGACGTGCTTTGCGTGGATGTAGAACGAGCCGCGGACGGTGGCGTCGGTCTCCTCGGGATCGGCCATGCCGCTGCGACCGCTGGAGATGAGCGCCGCGAACACGGGGCGCGTGCCCTCGTAAGCGACGAGCATCTGGCGGCGGATCGAGATGTCGATCCACTTCTTGCCGTCGCGCGCGAAGCCCTGAGGATCCTTGCGCAGCTCGGCGATGACGAGGTGGTCGGCGGCGAGCCATGAGCCCTCGGTGGTCTCGAGCAGGCCCTTGGCCCCGCCACGCGTGCGGCCGGTGAGCACCCAGCCCGAGCGGTGCGGCGCGAGGCCCGCGTCGACGAGCGCGCGGCCCGACGCCGAGGGGCGCTGCCGGGTCGCGCCATGGACGCGGACGAAAGCAGGGGCGCCCTTCAAGGCGGGATCGGACCGGGCATCGGTGCCGGGCGGCGGGGGAGGGAGCTCGTCGGCAGGCAGCTCGGCGATGGAGAAGCTCGCGGTGTCGGCCGGTGGAGCGGCGGCGGGCGTCGGGGCGGCCGAGGACGTGGGGGATGCCGACGACGCCGCGGCGGCCGGGGATGCCGCGTCGGAGGCGCTCGCGGGGACCTCGGCGCCCTCGGCGTCGAGATCCTTGATGATCACGCCGCGCATCGCGCTGAGGCGCGCGGGGCGGGTGCGATCGAGCGGGATGAGGTCGAGCTCGGTCGTGAGGCCGAAGCGGCGGTTGGTCCACTCGAAGGTCGTGATCAGGCCGAAGGCGGAGCTCTCCTTGGTGCGGCCCGTGTGCACGGAGTAGTGGAGCTTCTCCTCGGCGCCGTACGGCTTGGGGAGATCCCGGCCGGCGAGGAGGAACTCCGGCACAGGATCGAGCGGCAATGAAGACGGCGCGACAGCGGCGCGGGCGAGGTGGACGCCGAGCGTGGACCCCTCGACGCGGCGCTGATCCTCGACGGTCGGGAGGCGGAAGTAGAGGTGCGGCGGGGGCGAGCCCGACATGACGTAGAAGTAAGGCACCGGCGCACCACGGCGCGGGCCGCGCACGGCGGCGGCGACCACCTGGTGCTCGAGCGCGAGCGAGGCGCCCTTGCCCACGCAGACGTAACCGCGCGGCGCGATCCGGTACCAACCGCCAGCACATCCGTCGGTGCCCGCAGGGAGCTCGGCCCGCTCGACGACCGCGCCGGCACGCAGGTAGCCGAGCTTCGTCGAGCGCTCGTCGGGAGCGACGTAGATCCAGGTGCGCATCGCGATGCTGGCGATCTTCGCGCCCTGGCCCGGGAGCGTGGCCTCTTTCGAGGAGGGCGATGCGGCGGCCGACGACGCGAGCGACGCAGGAGACACGGCGTCCGGCGCGGCAGACCCGGGAGAGGGGGCCAGCGGTTCGGACGAGGGGAGGCCCGGGGCCGCGAGGGCGGCGCCGGCGGCGAGCGGGGCGGTCGCGTGAGCGGCGCCGGAGCGGTGATCGTTGGTGGCCCTGCCGGGCGGATCCTGGGACGGTGAGCAGGCCGCGGCTGCCAGCATGAGCGCGGAGGCGCCGGTGAAGGCGACGGCGAGAGACTCAGCGCGGAGCAGGGCGCCAGAGAGAGAGCGGGAGGGCGCCGTGGCGCGAGAGCCGACGCGGGCGCGAGAGTGAGTGCGCGGGGAGCGCTGCGGTGCGGGCAGCGACGCGGGGGCAGGGGCTCGAGCGAGGGAAGGCATCGACGCGAAGGCAGAGGCAGGGAGACCCAGGCCCGAGGTGCGAAGGCGCGCGGGGCCAGCGAGCCAGCGGGCGACGAGAAGCCGAAGCTGGGGCCGCGAAGGGCTGAGCGGGCGAGGTGTATGCTGAACCGAGGGGGAGATGCAATCTCCTGCCGGCAGCGTCGAGGAGGGGGAAGGAGAGGAGGGAGACGGGAGAGGGAGTGGTGAGGGAGACGGGACGAGGGGGAAGAGGCGCTAGCGCTTGACCTTCTTCGCGAGCAGGTCACCCAGCGTGCCGAAGTTGCGAGGCGCAGGCTTGGCGCCCTTGTCGTTGCCGCCGCCGGAGCGCTCGCCCTTGGCGTACGACTCGAACTGGCCGCGCTCCTCGTCCACGCGGAGCGCGGAGATCGAGAGGCGGATCTTGCCGGACTCGTCCACGTTGAGGATCTTCGCCTCGACGTCCTGCCCCACCGTGAAGTGCTTCTTCAGGTCGGCGGAGCGAGGCGTCGCCGTCTCGGCCGTCGGGACGAGACCGCGGCCCGAGCGGCCCGAGGTGCCCGCGATCTGGACGAAGACGCCGTAACGCTCGATGCCCGTCACCTTGCCCTTGACCCGCGCTCCCTCGACGAGCAGGGGCGCGCCGCCCGCGGCAGGCGCGGCGACCGCGAGCGACGACCCGCCGTCGCCGTCGCCGCTGGCGCGCACGACGACCGGCGTGAGGCGCACCTGGCCGGTGCCCGAGTCGACGCCGGCGACCACGGCCGAGACGCGCGAGCCGACCTCGACGCGGAGCTTGCCGTCGCCGTCGGCGAGCGCGACGCGCTCGAACATGCCCTCCTGCTTGCCGCCAAGATCCGCGAAGACCGCCTCGCGAGCGATCGCGACCACGGTCACCTCGACGGTCTCACCCGTGTGGTACTGGCGGCGACGCTGCTTGCCAGCTCCTTCGGACTGCTCGAAGAGCGAAGCGAACGATTCCTTGGAGGCGGCGGAAGGGCGTGACGACGACATGGCGCGACCTCATAGCGCGAGGCGAGGGCGCGAGGAAGGCGGCGGTGAGCGGGAAGCGAGGGGAGAGGCTGGAGGATGGGGCGGGAGAGGGAGGGAGCGGGAGCGGAAGGAGGGGGAGCCGGGGGGCTGGGGAGAGGACGGGGAGGGCGGAGAGCAGGGAGGCGGCGGGAACGGAATGGTGGAACCTGGCGGGGGCTTCTGCTAGGTTCCGCGGCCGCTGAATCGGGTCGATAGCTCAGTCGGTAGAGCTGCGGACTTTTAATCCGTAGGTCCAGGGTTCGAGTCCCTGTCGACCCACCAAGTAACTACGCGGAACTGCTGACCTTTCCGACCAGCATCCCCGCCTGTTCCAGGTTTTCGCCACGGACTGCCCCGACAGGCGGCGCGTCGAGCGGCACGGCATGGCGGGGGGGACGCCCTCTGGACCGCGACGCGGGGAGCGCATCCTGCCCAGGACGCACAGCGCGGGGGCGTCAGCGAGCCGCGTGAGCCGCACATCGCGAAGGCGATGGCGCTGCAGCAGTGCGGCAGCTGGTCGGCGGTCGGTTCGAGCCGCGCAATCGCGAGATCGTCCAGCGAGCCCGTCTTGCCGTCTCGGTCGCGAGCCAACGTCTCGATCCCTCGCGACGCGCGCGCTCGAAGAACACTGGGTCCGGCGGACTCGATTTCGTGTGCCTCGCCCGAGACTGGCCACCGCGGATCCAGCGCCTGCGGCGGCGATGGTCGCAGGTGGACCGGGGTCCGGTGCACTTGACTCGACTGCGGCGCATGTGGTCCAAACAATGGGAATCCCCGGGAAACGTGCGCGTCGGGCGCGCCGCGGGACGAAGGGGTGGCGCCATGGCCGAAGAGCAACGCTGGTTCGATGACCTCCCCGTGATCGGCCGCCTCCCCGCCGCAGAACGGGCGGCGGTGCTCCGTGAACTCGACCCGCCGCGGGACGCCGAGGTGCGGGCCCAGGCGAAGGGGTTCTTCTCGTCCGTGCCAGACCCGTGGGAGCATACGTCGCACGCCTTCGGCTTCCTCCCGCCGGGGGTCTCTGCGCCAGGCCTCGTCGAGGTGAAGCCTGCAAGCCAGATCGAGGCCGATCCTGCGCTGAAGAACGCGCGCATCGCCGTACGGCTCGATCGCCTGCGCGTCGCCGCGTACCCCGGCCGCGGGGTGCACCGGATCCTCTTCGATTTCTATGCCCGGAACCAGCGGGCAGGCGGAGAAGACGATCTGCACTTCAACATGGTCCTCCGGGCGCAGCAGGGGCAGAGCGCAGCGGTGGTGGGCTACCCCATCTTTCTCGGACTGGGCGTCGGCGACGGCGGGGTGGGCTTCCGCTGCCATACGGTCAACGTCAAGAACGAGCAGGATGAGGCGCTCCTCGGCGTCCTCGAGTCGGACTCCATGCGGCAGGGACTTCAGCTCCTCGCCACCGTGCAGCCCGCGCTGGGTCCGCTCTCGACGATGGCTGTGGGGATCACCCGCGCGCTGGCGGGCCGCCACCGCAACGTCTCGGTTCAGGATTTCTACCTGGGGCTCGATTTCGGCGCCTCGGCGACCGGCGCACGGCTTCGCGAGGGCACCTATTTCGCGGTGCAGGCGCCAGAAGAGCTCACCGCGTCGTGCTGGGAGCAGTGGGCCTACAACGCGCAGGCCCAGCACCTCGTGGAGCGCGACAACCCGACGGTCCCCATCGCCCACAACTACATCGCGTTCAGCGTCTCTCGGTATCAGGCGCAATGAGCGCGGCGTTCTCGAGCGGGTACGCGTTGCTCGTGGGGACAGGCGGCGACCTCCCCGTCACGGCCAGGGACGCCGAGGACCTGGCCGCGCTGCTGCGAGACCCCGCGCGCGCCGGCTACTCCGAAGACCAGGTCGATGTGCTCACGGGCCCGCAGGCCACGCGGGAAGGCATCCTGGCGGCGCTGGACCGGCTGGCTCAGCGTACTCTGGGCGATCCGGATGCAACGGCGATCATCTATTATTCAGGGCACGGCGGTCGCTTCGGGCCTTCTGCCGCCCTGGCGAGGTATTACCTCTTGCCTCATGGCTGGGATGAGGCGCGCCGCGACGAGACAGGTGTTTCGGGCGAGGAGCTCACCGCGCGCCTCCGCGCTGTGCCCGCGAAGCGCTTGCTCGTGCTGCTCGACTGCTGCCACGCCGCCGGCCTGCCGAGGCCCAAGGACAGCGCGAGCTTCGCGAAGGAGGGCCTGCCGGAGCTCGATGGGCTCCGCAGCGGCGCGGGGCAGATGATCCTGACCTCCTGCCGCGGAGACGAGAAGTCGTACATCCGGCACGGCGACGCCAACAGCGTGTTCACGGCGTGCCTCCTCGAGGCGCTCGAGGGCAGAGCGCCGTCGTACTTCGGGTTCGTGTGGGCGCTCGACGTCGTGAGCTACCTCCTTCGCGAGGTCCCGGGACGCGCGCCCGCCCCGCAGCATCCTGTGCTCAGCTGGGCCGACAGGACCGAGAGCTTCACGCTGTGCCGGGTGCCGTCGGTGAAGGGCGCGGCGGCGCCATCGCCGGCGCCCGCGTGGAGGCGCAAGCGCATCCAGCTGGAGATCGACAGCCTCATGCCGGCGTTCGAGCTCCGGCGCACCCTGATCGGCCGGCTCAGGACCGCCCGCGCGCTCTCCACCGACCCCACGGAGCAGCTGCGGATCGAGCGTCAGATCGACGACGCCGAGCGCACGGAGGAGTCCGATACGCGGCGGCTCGATCGCCTCCACGCCGAGCTCGGCGAGGCCTAGCGGCGCGAGGACCGGGGTGATCGAGGGCCTGCTCCAGTCCACCATCGACAGGATCTTCGAGATCCTGAAGCGGCTGCGCGCCGAGCACGTGCTGGTGCGCCCGGACCAGCAGCTCGCCCTCGAGCGCCGGATCCGGGAGCTCGAAGACACCGTCCGGGAGCTCGAGGAGCTGCTCGCCGGGCTCGACGCGCTGCTCGCCTGCTGCCTGGACCGCGACGAGCACCTCCGCGACCTGCTCACGAGGGAAGTGCGCCTCCGCGCGGCGCACGCCGAGAGCGCCGACGAGGCCGCGCGGCTCCAGTACGAGGGACAGATCGTGGCGCTCAGGTCCGAGCGCGACGGCGTCGCGCGGGAGCAGTTCGCGCGCGTCATCCGGGCGCTCGACTTCGCGCGGCAAAGATCCGAGTTCAAGCGGCGCCTGGACACGCACCGGCTCGCGTCGGTCCTCATCCAGGGCGACTCCGAGCACGGCCTGTACTGGCTGTCCCACCGGCTACGCGACCTCGTGCGCCCCGGGAAGCCGATGATCCTGCGGCACTCGTTCCGCGCCGCCGCCGTGGATCAGACGCTGAACGGCCTGCTCATGGGGCTCAAGCGCCAGCTCCGGCCGAGGGGCCAGGAGGCTGATCTCACGCGCTGCGTGGTCGACGAGATCTGCAGGCTCTGGCCGCAACAGAGCGTCGTCCTCGTCCTCGACAACGTCGACCAGCTCGGCCCCGTGGGCCTCACTGCCCTGCTGGATGGCCTCTGGTCGCCGCTGGTCGACGCCGTGGAGGCCCGCGCGCGGCCGCCGGGGAGGACCTGCATCGCCGCCTTCCTCCTCCACCATGCAAACCCGCCGGGCGGTCTCTCCGCGCTGGCCCGACAGGAAGCCTGCCCCCGCAGACCGCTTCGCATGGATCTCCCGCGGTTTGATGGACGGGTCCTCGAGGAGTGGATCAACGCGCACATCACGGGGGGCGTCCCGCCCGACCTGAACGATCCCGCGTTGCTTGTCGACATCGTCGAGGACTGCGCCGGCGTGCCGTGCGACGTCGTGGACGAGCTCTGCCGGCGGTGGCCCTACGATTGGTATAGCCAGAGCGATCTCCAGAAAGAGTGGTTCCAGCCATGAGCCAGCCCAGACGATCCTATCAGGGGCGTGAGCCAGCGCCGGGCGGGAGCCTCGGCGTCCGTCCCTACATCCCCAGCCCGGAGCTCGTGGAGGCGGTGCGCATCGCGCAGCTGCTCGAGCGCCCGCTCCTGCTCAAGGGCGAGCCCGGCTGCGGCAAGACGCGCCTCGCCGGCGCCGTCGCGGCCGAGCTCGGGCTGCCCTGTTTCGAGTGGCACGTGAAGTCCACGAGCCGCGCGCGCGACGGCCTCTACACCTACGATGCCGTGGGCCGCCTCCGCGACGCACAGCTCGTCGCCGCCCGCCTCGCCGAGCCGCGCGATGACCGCAGCTACGTCCGCCTCGGCCCGCTGGGCCAGGCATTCCTCTCCGAGCAGCCGGCCGTGGTGCTCATCGATGAGATCGACAAGGCCGACATCGATTTCCCGAACGACCTGCTCGTCGAGCTGGATGAACGGCGGTTCCGGATCGACGAGATCGACGAGGCGAAGATCGCGAAGCACGCCCCGCTCGTGGTGATCACCAGCAACGACGAGCGCGATCTACCCGACGCGTTCCTGCGCCGCTGCGTCTTCCACTACCTCGAGTTCCCGGGGGAGCAGCAGCTCGCCACGATCGTCCGGGCCCATTATCCCAGGCTGCAGCACGACCTCCTCGATGCTGCGATCCGGCGGTTTCGCGAGCTCCGCGCGAGGATGGCCGCAGAGAAGGGCGAGGGCGGCAAGCGCGTCGGTACGAGCGAGCTGCTCGACTGGGTGCGTGTGCTCGCGGATCGCCCGGAGGACGAGGCGCTGCGCCTGCTCGCGGGGACGCTGCCGTTCCCCGGCGTCCTCCTCAAGAGCTGGGAAGATCACGCGCGCTTCGCGAAGCGCGCGGCCGACGAGGGCGCGCGGTGAGCGGCGGGGCAACGCCCTCGTCCGCGCCGCCGCTCGCCGTGGACGATCTGCCCCTCGTCGAGCTCTTCGAGGACCTGCGCGAGGCGGGGCTCCCGCTCGGCACCCGTGACTACCTGGAGCTCCTGCGGGCCCTGCGGATGGGCGAGGGGCTCGACGACACGAGGGCGCTCCTGCGCCTGTGCCAGCTCCTCTGGACAGGGACGCGCGAGGAGGCCCGATTGCTGGAACGCCTCTTCGAGCGGGCCGTCGACGCGGCCGCGCGCCGGGTCCGGCCGGCGCCGGAGCTCTCCGCCACCGAATCCCAGTCCCAGCCCACGCCGCCGGCGCCAGAGCCGGCACAGCACGCCGGTGCCCCGCCGCCGGCCGCGGCGCCGGCTCCCGCCACCGCGCCCGAGGCGCCCGAGGTGCGCCCACCGCCGGCGCGCGGCCGCGCGCTGGAGCTGGCCATGGCGATGCTCCGTGGCGCCCCAGGCGAGGTCGAGCCGACCGCCCTGCGCCGCGCGCTGCCGGACGAGTACTTGCCCGTTAGCCCCCGGCAGATGCGGCAGGCGTGGCGCCGCCTGCGCCGTATGGAGCGCCGGGGCCCTCGCACCGAGCCCGATCTCGACGCCACCCTCGCGCAGATCGCCCGCGATGGCGTCTTTCTGGGCCCAGCGCTCGTGGCGCGCCGGACCAACGTGGAGCGCCTCCTGCTGCTCGTGGATCGCCACGGCTCCATGACGCCGTTCCAGGTCGTGACCCGCCGGCTTGCGGAGACCGCTCGCCGGGGGGGCCGCCTCGCGCACGTGGGCGTCTGGTACTTCAACAACACGCCCTTCGAGCTTGACGCAGGGCTCGCCGTCCACGCCGAAGGACCGGGGAGCGAGCTCGTCCTCCTGCGGAACGTCCTCTCTGCCGGCACCCGCGCCGTCACCGGCGCGCTCATCGTCAGCGACGCCGGCGCCGCGCGCCGCAACTACGCCACCGAGCGCATCGAGGCCACCCGCCGCTTCCTCGGCGAGCTGCGCGGCCAGCTCCGGCGCGTGGCCTGGATCAACCCCGTCCCGCGCGATCGATGGCCGGGCACCAGCGCGCAGGCCATCCGCGCCTTGGTGCCCATGTTCGAGGCCGATCGCGCCGGCCTCGACGCGGCGCTCCGGGTGCTGCGCGGCAGGCGCCCCCACCCGCACGGAGGCCGCTGAGGTGCAGCCCGCGCCCGGCCGACGAGCGCGCCCGGACCGCGTGTCGCGGCTCCTCGACGCGTTCCGCGCGCGCTTCGGCCCCGCGCACGAGCTGTTCGCCTGCCATGCCGCCTTCCCCGCGGCGCTGACGCCGGAGCTCGCTTATCAGCTCTGGGCAGCCTTCCGGGCCGACGTCCGGGGCCAGCCCCTCGGGGTCCCCTGGATCGCGGTGGCCGACCTCCTCCTGTCCTCGCTCTGCGCGGAGATCGGCGAGGAGCTCTACGAGATGGCCCCCGACGTCCGCGCCGCCCTGCGCCGCCGGCTCGCCGAGGAGCCGCGCCTGGGACTGCAGCGCGTGCAGGAGCTCTCCGGGTTCCTGTTCGACGCCGCGGCGGCGGCACTGCACGCCGACGACGCCTACGACCGGACCCTCGCCCAGACGCAGCGCCTGACGGCGCTGGCCTACAGCGCGCCTGCGCAGACCGCGGCGCTGCTCGTGAGCATGCTGGCGGAGCTCGGCGCGGACGATCTCTCGTCGTGGATCCGCCTGGCCTCGCTGATCGAGGGCCTGGCCGAGCCGCTCGCGACCTTCCCGGTGCTGTTGCAGTTCGTGCGGGCGATGGCGGCGTGGGGCCGGGGGGAGCCGCACCCGCTCGCGGAGTTCGTGGAGGAGCATGGCCCTGCGACGGAGGTGGCCGGGGTGCGTATGGCCGTGCCGTTGCCGGTCGAGGCGGTCGAGGCGGCCGCTGCGCTCAAGGCGCTCCGCCAGGACGATCGGCCGGCGGAGCCGTGGCGTGGGCTGTGGGTGCTGGTTGCGGGCACGGGGAACTTCTCGAGCCGGCCGCTCGATGACGTGACGATCTCGGCCGCCGAGGCGCTCGGCCAGGCGCTCGCCGACGCCGACCATGCGCTCCTGACGGGCGGATTTCCCGGAGTGGACGAGATCACCGCGCGCGCGTTTGCCGTACAGGTCGAGCGGCACGGGCGGCCGGTCGAGGAGCGCCTCCTGCACGTGGTCCGTCGCAATTCGCAGCCCGTCTTCCGGGGGGGCCGCACCATCGAGGTGGCGGATTCCCCGGGCGACGCCTGGACGCGAGAGGTGCTTCGCCGGTGCGACGCGCTGGTCATCGTCGGGGGCGCCGAGCTCGTGGCGGAGCTCGCGGCCGCCGCGCAGGAGCGGGGCAGGCCGGTGATTCCGCTGCCATGGACGGGCGTCTTGCCGCACCAGCTCGCCGAAGGAATGCGGGCGCACTCCGGGGGCGCGGGCGTGCCCCTGACCACCCAGGCGCGCGCACTCCGGATGCTGGAGGGGGGGCCTCGGTTTCGATCGGACACGCGCTTCTTCGTCGATCGAGCGATGGCCGTGCTGGCGCTGCAGGACCCTGCCGCGGAGTGGGCGTACCGCGGCCTCGCGCGCGGCCTGGCGCGACTCGTAGGAAGCCTGGACCTGGACGTCGCCGACCCGTCCCCGATCCGGTCGTACATGGCCGAGCTGCTCGCGGCGGCCGACGTCGAGGTGCTCGACACCTTGGAGGAGCCGGAGCCAGCGATCCCGGAGATCGAGGCGGCCCTGCCGGCCATGGCCCCCTGGCTCGTCGCTGACTGGGTGAGGCTTGAGGGAGCGAAGGGATGGCCCGGGCGGGAAAGGGCGCTCGCCCTGCTCACACCGCTGCTCGCGCGGCACGCGCAGCCGCTCGCTCGTGCGGTGATCGGCCGCGCCTTCGACCACGGCGCAGACTCCATGTCTCCCGCGCCCGAACTCGCCCCCTCGCATCTCGCCTGGATCGTGGCGACCCGGCACGTCCTCGGGCCCGACGAGCATCAGCGCTGGGTCCAGGACATCGCCGTCCGCTGGGCGGAGGCTTACCTGACGGAGCGGTTGCCGACCGAGGGTGACCGTATCGTCCACGGCATCGTGCGCGCGCTGCAGGCCGCCGAGCTCGCGCCGCGGCTCGAACTCGTGCTCCCGTTGCTGGATTCCGAGCACCCAGCAACGCGTGTTGCAGGATACCTCGTCTGCCGCACGTTCGCTCTCCCTGTCTCGGCCGAGGCGCTGGACGTGTGCCTGCAGCTGGAGCGACGGGAGGTGGAGCAACGCGGCGCTGCGAGCGCGCTCCGGCAGCTCCTCGCCTGTTACGAGACGCTGCCCGGGCTCGACGAGGGCACCCCATCGCGACGTGCGGCGTCGGGGCTCGCGCGGACGGCGCAGCAGCTCGACGTGCAGGAGCGCGCCGATCCGGACGGCAGGTATCGTCAGCGCGTCCGAGAGCTGCTGGCGGGCCGGTTCAAGGCGGCACGGACGCTGCTCGAACGCCTCGACGCGAGCGCGAGGCGATACGAGGAGATCCGGCGCATCACGCCAGGAGGCACTTCGCGGACGGCGCTGCTGGACGAGCTGGTCGGCGAGATACGCAAGACGCTCCAGGGCGCGCGGCTCACGCCCGAGGAGCTCTCGGCGAGGTTTGATGCCGGCGGCGATGGAGATCGGATCGTCGCGATCGCCGGTGTGCTCGAGACACCGGATCCTGCGTGCTTCGATTTTGTGCGGCGGGGCATCGATCCATCGTGCTCCGCTTTCGAGCAATACTGGGCGATCATCGCTGCTGGGCGCTTGCTGAAGAAGCTCGATCGTCGCTCGCTGGAGGCGCTTCGCGCAGCCCTGGAGCATCAGATGAGCGGCGCGCCCGGGACGCGGCTCAAGCAGGATGGCCTGGCTCGCCGCGGGGTTGCGCACGACCTTCTGCAAGGCATTCAGGACACGCTCGGAGAGGCATCGCGCAAGACGCCGGTGCCCCCGTCCGAGTCGCCGGCCCACCGTCCGCGGCTGGACATGGTGCCCATCCCGCCGGGGCGGTTCTGGATGGGCAGCGACGCGGGGGAGCCCGGCGCGTTCGATGACCAGCACCCGCGCCGTGAGGTGGTGATCGCGGCGTTCCAGATGGGGCGAGTGCCGGTGACTCAGCGGCAGTACCGGGAGGTGATGGGAAAGAACCCGAGCTCGATCGCGGGCGATGAGCTGCCCGTGATCAACGTGAGCTGGGAGGACGCAATCCGCTTCTGCAACGCCCTGTCCGAGCGGGATGGCCTGACGCCGGCATACCGGGTTGATGGCGGCGAGGTCCACTGGGACCGCAGCGCTGAGGGCTACCGCCTGCCCACGGAGGCGGAGTGGGAGTATGCGGCCCGGGGGCACGATGGCCGGATCTACCCCTGGGGCAACGCGCCTCCTTCCGACCAGCTCTGCTGGGATGGGGATGACAACGAGCTAGGGCGCGGCAAGCGCGCCGGCCCGAGCCCTGTCGGGATGTATCCGAGCGGCGCTTCGCCATTCGGTCTCCTGGACATGGCAGGCAACGTCCTGGAGTGGTGCTGGGATCGCTACGGTCCGTACCGGAAAATGACGGATCCCGAGGTCAATCCGACTGGCCCGGTGCAAGGAGAATTTCGTGTCCTGCGCGGGGGGTCGTGGTTCAGCATGAGCCCTGTGTGGGTGCGCGCCGCCGACCGCGAGCATCATGAACCGTCATGGCACGGCAGCCGCGTTGGGTTTCGCTGTGCACGCGGATCCGGGGAGCCAAGGTGAGGGATGTCAAGCGACAGCAACGGCGAGCGAGCTCGTCTTGGCTTGCCCCAGCCAGGGCATCCGGGGCCATGGCGCCATGCCCCTGGATTGCCGCTCAGGGGCGGTACCGCGGATCGTCGAGGAAGGCGGGATCGGTCAGCGACCGCAGGAACGCCACCAGATCGGCCTTCTCGTCCGGTGAGAGCCCCAGCTCCTCGATCTGCGGATCGGTGGAGACATGGCCCAGCCCGCCGCGATCGTAATGGTCGACCACCTCCTCCAGCGTCGCCAGCGATCCGTCGTGCATATAGGGGGCGCTCGCCGCAATGTTCCGCAGACCGGGCACCTTGAATTTGCCAAGGTCTCCCGTGCGTCCGGTGATCCTTTGCCGCCCGACGTCGCCGCCATCGCGGTAGGTGCCGTTGTTGAAGAAGCCTTCGTTGGTGAGCATTCCGGATGGATGGCAATGGAAGCAGCCAGCCCGCTCGGTCAGGAACAGCGCCTCGCCGCGGCGCTCGGCGTCACCGAAGCTCGTGTCGTCCCCGCGCTTGTGCCGGTCGTAAGGGCTGTCGGCGCTGACGATCGAACGGAGGAAGCTGGCGATGGCCTGGCGCAAGGACTCCTCGCCGGGAGGCCTGCCATAGGCATCCTTGAACGCCTTCACGTAGGCGCCATCGCCGGCGACACGCGCGACGGCCTCGGCGAGCGGTAGATCCATCTCGTCGGGGTGCTCGATGGGCTTTCCCGCCTGCTCTTCCAGGGTGGCCGCGCGGCCATCCCAGAAGAAGCTCTCGCGCCAGGCCAGGTTCACCAGCGCGGGCGCGTTCCGCTGTCCCAGGCGGCCGTCGACCCCCCGGGAGACGGGGGCAGGATCGGCGAAGGCGTACTCGGGGTGATGGCAACTCGCGCACGCTACCTCGCCGGTGCGAGAGAGGCGCCTGTCGAAGAAGAGCCTCTTGCCGAGCTGCGCCCTCGCCTCGGTGAGCGCGTTGGCGGCCGGCGCTCGGGCCGCGGCGGTGCGCGCCGGAAACCCGGCGGGGATGGCGTCCGTGACGAGCGGCAGCAAAGGTCCAGGGGCCGCCGGCCCGTCGTCGCCGCATCCACCCGCAAGGAGCAGCGCCGCCAGGCCGATGGCCCCGCCACGGTTGAAGCTCGGCGTCACGGACCGAAGGCGAACACCGTCAGGTCGGGGAGGCCGCGCCGCAGGCGTTCACCCGCGAGGAGCTCGTCTCCCACGGGCCCGGGCGGCGGGACGAACCCGGTCAAGTCGACGTCCGCCGTGGCGCCCCCGAAGATCTCGTCCATGACAACCCGGACGACCTTGCCAGTCGAGCCGCTCGCGGGCACGGACAGGGCGCCTCGTACCTCGACCCTGGGGGCGAGATCCGTGACCAGGTTGCCTCCCATGTGGACCGCCGGCGGAACCGTGGCCGTCTCTCCGTCCGGATCGACGGGCTCCCCCTCGGCCGGCGGAGCCACCGTGCCCTCGTAGCGCAGGAAGAGGTGGCCGGTGTGCGGCCACGTCATCTGGGAGGCTTCCGCCAGAGGCGCGACGCTCGTTTCGGGCCGGGAGCTGTTGCAGGCCTGGTACAAGCCCCAGACAAAGCTGACGCCTTCATAACTGCCAGCCGGAGCGCGCAGCCGGAGCGTGGCCGAGCCCGGGTCCTCGGCGTTGTAGAAGTGGACCCCGTAAGGGGTGGAGTCGCCGTCCGGGCCGACGATATCGACGGGCACGAGATCGCCGTCCGCCCCGATCAGCGCCGCGTGCGAGACGTAGAAGCGAACGTTGAGCGGCGTGACCGTGCCGCCGTCCGGCGCGACGTTCGGCTCGCCGAACAGGAACGGCTGGCCGCCGAGGACGAGCTCGAACGCGAGCTCGACGAGGGTGCCCTCGGTCCTGATGGACGCCGGCTCCTCTGCGCAACCGGTAGGCCAGCTGGCCTCGGCCTGGCCGCCCGCGCCGCCCGCGCCGCCCGCGCCGCCGGCGTTGGGTTGCCCGGCCGCACCGCCCGTGTTGCTCGCTCCACCGGACCCGTGGGGCTCGCTGCCGCCCGCCCCGCCGGTCCCGGACGCCACTTGCTGATTCGAGGACGTGCCGCAAGCGGCCGCGGCGCCCAAGAGCAACCCGATCAACCGGAACAAGCCAGGAGATTTCATCGTGGGATCGAGTGTACGCGATGACGCACCACACCGGAACAGATGACGCATCGCCGGGATCTTGCTGGGCGAGACGCGATCAAGGCTCGAGCGATGGCGTGACGAGCGGTAGCAAAGATTCCGGGCGGCTCATGTGGATGGCAGTACGGCGAGCTCCACCAGGATCCGTCGGAGCTCCTCTACCCGCGCCTTGTCGAGGGGCTGCAGCGGGGCTCGAAGCGGCCCGACCCGTGTGCCCATCAGCTCGAGGGCCGCCGAGATGGCCCGCGGCAGGCCATGCGCGACGATGAACTGAAGGAACGGGAGCTGGCGATAGAACGATCGCCGAGCGGCGTCGAGATCACCACGGGTCACCGCGTCGTAGAGCTCGACGGTGAGGCGAGGGATGATATGCGGGGCAGCCGTGCACCAGCCGCGAGCCCCGGCCACGAACGCGGCGAGCGCGAGCGGATTGCTTCCGTTGTAGAAGGCAACCTGGTCGCCGCAGAGCTGCACGAGCCGGTGCATCCGGTTCACGTCGCCGGTGCTCTCCTTCACCATCGTGACGTTCGGGATCTGCAGCAACCGGGCGATCAAATCAGGGCTCAGATCGAGGCCGCCCGTCGCCGGGTTGTTGTACACGGCGATGGGGATGGAGATGGCCTTCGCGACGGCCTCGAAGTGCGCCACGATCTCCTTGTCCGAGAGCTTCCAGTAGCTCATCGGGAGGATCATCACCGCTGCTGCACCGGCCCTCTCCGCGTACCTCGCGTGGTGCACAGTCCGCTCCGTGGTGAGGCTCGAGACGCCGACCAGGGTCGGGACCCGGCCCGCAACGCGCCTTACAACGATGTCGGTGACGGCCTCGCGCTCCTCGTCCGAGAGGTACGGCAACACCCCGGTGCTGCCCAGCGGCGCGATCGCATGAACCCCCGCGGCGAGCATGTCGTCGACGATGCGCCCGAGGAGCTGTTCATCGACGCGTCCGGCTTCCGTGAACGGCGTGATGGGGTAGGCGATGATTCCACGGAGAGAGGATGTCATCGCACGCCTCCTTCCGCCTCGTGGTCCCAGTCGAAGAGCTGATCTCCCCGGTCGGGCACCTCTTCGCGCAGCGCGACCCCTCCCATGTTCTGCAGCATCGGCGCGTTCTCGCAGGCGAGGTAGCGGGCCCGACCCTTTCCGGTGTTGACGTGGTTGTGCCAGGCCCACACCGGGACGTAGATCGCGTCCCCCTGCTTCCAGTCGACACGCCTCCCGCCCACGTACGAGTAGCCCTCTCCCTCCAGGACATACAGGATGGTCTCGTACGTGTGCCGGTGCCGGTTCGAGGATTGCCCCGGATCGAGCCATCCCAGGGTCATGCTGATCGCGTGTGACGGGAGGTCCACGAAGAAGACCGGATGCTTCCTCGCTCTCGAGTACTTGCCGTGAAGCCCGGCGGACTCGACCGCAGGGTGCGCGAGCTTCTCTGGCATCACCACGCGAGGCCGCGGCGGCGTCTTGTCGAAGTCTGCTGAATGGAATCGTTCGCTCATGTCTGCTCCCTGTCAGCGCAAAAGGCTCCTTGCGCAGGAGAGGGGATAGCGCGAAGCTGGACCCGTGACAGGCTCCAGAACGAACATCGCGACGGGTCCAGCTGGTCGACCCTGGCGCTTCGACCTGGTGCTCGACGACGGCGCGTCCGTGCCGCGGCAGACCCAGCTGAGCAGGGCGATCGTTCAAGAGATCCAGCGCGGCCGGCTGTTGCCGGGTTCAACGCTGCCGGGCAGCCGGACGCTCGCGGCCCAGCTCAACGTGAACCGGAAGGTCGTCGTCGCTGCCGTCGACGAGCTGGTGGCCCAGGGATGGCTCGAGGCGCTGCCCGCGCGCGGCACCCGCGTCGCGCTCAACCTTCCGACGCTCGCCGTCGCGGATGCCGAGGGCCGCCGCTCCGTCGATACGGTCCTCGCCCAGCGCCGCGCCACCATGATCGCGGTGAACGACGGGATCCCGGACGCCCGGATCGCGCCCGTGGACGAGCTCGCGCGTGCCCAGCGGCGCGCTCTCCGAGCGCTGGCGCGGACGGGCCTCGGATACGGAGATGCTGCAGGCGATCCCGTGCTCAGGGAGGTTCTTGCGGGCTTCGTCAATCACGCTCGCGGGTTGTCGTGCTCCTCGGAGGAGGTCGTGCTGACGCGCGGCAGCCAGGGCGCGCTGAGCCTGTTCGCGCTGGCGATGCTGGAGCCTGGGGATGTCATCGCCGTCGAACATCCTGGATACACGCCAGCCTGGCGCGCGTTCCAGCTCGCGCGCGCCGACGTCGTTCATGTGCCGGTCGATGCTCATGGCCTTCGAACGGAGGAGCTGGAGGCGCACGCCAGGAGGCTCAAGGGGCGCCTCAAGGCCGTGTATGTGACGCCTCACCATCAGTACCCCACGACGGTCGCCATGTCGGCCGAGCGCCGGATGCACCTGCGACGAATCTGCGAGTCGTTTCGCCTCTACATCGTGGAGGACGATTATGACTACGAGTACCACTTCGAGGGCGCGCCGCTGCTCCCCCTCGCCGCGACCAAGGACCTCTCGTCGCGCTGCATCTACGTGGCCTCGCTCTCGAAGCTCATCGCTCCGGCCCTGCGGCTCGGGTACATCATCGCCGACAGGTCCGTTGTCGCGCGCTTGAGGGCGGTCCGTGAGCTGCTCGATCGTCAGGGAGATGTCGCCCTCGAGCGCGCCGTGGCCGAGCTCATCGAGGACGGCGAGATCCAGCGCCACGCGCGGCGCGCCCGGCAGCTCTACCGGCAGCGTCGTGACCACCTGCTGGAGCAGCTCGCGTCGAGGCCGCCCTTGCGTTCCGCGATCGAGTGCGACCCGCCCGGCGGGGGATTGGCGCTCTGGATGCGCTTGCGCAACCTGACCTCGGAAGAGCTCGTCCAGCGCGCGCACGCACGCGGTCTGGCCCTCACCCCGGGGTCCGTTCATGTCGCGGCCGGGGCCGTGCCCGCATTCCGCTTCGGCTTCGCGGCGCACACGAGCGAGGAGCTATCGAGGATCTGCGATACGCTGGAGGCGTGCCTGGCGTCCGACGCCGGATCGAGGCGCCGATGAACAGCGTTCTCCACGCCGTCCGTCGTGTTCGCCTTCCGGAGGCGCCCCGCCCGGTCCAGGCTCTCGCCTGGTTACCAGCCCCGAGTCACCCCGCCCGTTCCGGTTACCACATCCCCTGACCGAGGCGCCCCAGCACGAGCACTTCCTGTTCTATCGAGGGCTCGGGAGGCTAGGACGAGCCGGCCGGATCATTCCCACCCGCTCGTGGTCAGCGACCGCGTCACACCGCGCGCCGGCGGTCGCGCTCGAACAGCTCGCGCTCCAGCTCGAACGTCTCGAGCCCTGTCCGGACCGGCCACGGGGTGCCGGTCACGACCTCGACCACCTCGGCGATCACCTCCGGCGCGCGCAGGACGCGCCTGTGGCCGAGGCCGCGGGTCGACATGAGCCGCGCGCCCGGCCAGCGATCGGCGAGCGCCGCGCCTGCCTCGAACGACACCTCGCGATCGTCGCGGTCGTGCACGACGAACAGCGGCGCGTTCATCCGCGGGGCCGCAGAGAGCGCGTCGAGGTCCTCGAGCGGCACGCCGTAGCGCGCCTCGAGGCGGGCGACCATGCGGCGCCGGACGGCCTCGTCGATGCCGAGGAGCTTCGCGAAATGCTGGGTGTAGCGGACCGCGCTGATCGGCGGCGCGATGAACACGAGCCTCGGCGCCGGAGCGCCCGCGCGCCGGACGGACGCCGCGCGGGACAGGGCATACGTCGTCGCGGCGCTCCCGAGCGAGTGCGCGACGATGGCGTGGACGGGCCCGACCTCGTCCATCGCGACGGTGACAGCGCGGGCCAGCTCCACGAGCGTGGCCGACCGGCTCGGCCCATCGCCGTGCCCCGGCGCGTCGAACGTCACCACGCGAAAGCCCAGCTCCACGAGCGGCCTCACGAACGCGCCGAGCTGGCTCCCCCGCCCCTCCCAGCCGTGCACGAGCAGCACGGTCGGCCCGTGCCCCCACGACCACGCGGGCAGCGCCTCCGCGCCCCACGGCAGCGAGAAGCGCGCCGCGCAGGCGAGGATCTCCTCCTCCCAGGCCGGGCGCGCGTGCCGGCGCGGAGAGCGGAACAGCCGTTCGGCCGCCAGGGAGGCCAGATCCGGCGCGGCCTTGTTGAGGAGCTTGAACCCGAACCGGATCCCACCGCGCAGGAGGACCTGCCGCGGATCAGTACGAACGATCGTTCTATTATTGGGCGACGAATGGACCTGATGGGCTTCCTGCATGGGGGACCTCCTCGGGGGATTGCGAGACGGATCAGGCAGAGCGGCGGGGCGAACGCCGGGCGTCGGTCACGAGCCTCTCGAAGGCGGCGCGGGCCCGGCGCTCCGACGCCTTGTCGCGCATCAAGCGGCTGAGCGCGTGGGAGCCGGACGCGATGGCATAGACCTCGAAGGCGAACTGCGCCAGGTCGAGGTCCGAGCGGAAGTGGCCCTCTTCGACGGCGATGCGCGCGGCGGTGGCGAGCGTGGCCAGCCAGTCTTTCTGCGACGCGACGAGCGCGTCGCGCGCCGGACCGGGCTTGTCGTCCAGCTCGGCCGCGGCTGCATGGAAGACGCAGCCGCCTGGCATGAAGTCCTGCTCTGTCCAGACGAACCACCGATCGATGAGCGCGCGCACGCGCGGCTCACCGCGCGGCTCGCGCAGCGCGGGCGCGACCACGAGGTCGACGAAGCGGCGCTTGGCCTCTTCGAGGATGGCGACGTCCAGGTTCTCCTTGGAGCTGAAGTGCGCGAAGAGGCCGCTCTTCGACATCTTCACGCGCTCGGCCAGGGCGCCGACGGTCACGCCCGAGAGCCCGACCTCGCTCGCCAGCGCCAGCGCCTCGGCCAGGATGGCCTGCCGGGTATCTTCACCTTTCGTCACCTTGACTGGATAGAACGACCGTTCTATTTTGTCAAGCGACGGGGCAGCCAACCGACGATCGCCTGCATTGCCGGCGCACGCTAGGCGCGCTTCGCCAGGTAGGCATCGACCAGCTCGATCAGCCGTGCCCGGCCGAAGCTGGGGTCGTGGCCTGCATGCACGATCTGCACTGGGAACTCCCGCAACCGCTTCATGGTGCGGACGTAGGCGGGAATGTCTGCGCCCTCGATCTCATCCAGCAGCGGCCCGTCATAGATCGCATCGCCCGAGAACAAGGTTCCGGTCGCCGCCTCCCACAGACCGATGCTGCCCGGCGAGTGACCGGGCAGGTGCAGCACCTCGAAGTGACGGTCGCCGAGATCCACGACGTCGCCTTCGGCGACGACCTCCGTGACCGGCGCGTCATGCAGGGCGTAGCTTGCCATGTCGTACTCCGCGTAGGGCAGGGCGGTGATCACATCGCCCTCGATCGGATAGCCAGCGTCGCCCAGCTTGCGGATTTCCGCGGCGCCCATCACCGAGGCCAGCAAGGTGCCGCGGTCGGTCGGTGAGCGCAGGTTCTCCGCCTCGAGAACGTGCACCAAGGTGTGCTCGAAGTCATGGTGGCTGCCCACATGATCGGTGTGGGTGTGGGTCGCGACCGCCGTCACCGGCTTGTCGATCAGGTGCTTTATGGCCTCCCGCAGGCTGACGATGCCCATACCCGTGTCGATCATCAGGTCGCGATCGCGACCGCGCACATGCCAGATGTTGCAGCGCATCAGCGGCACCACGTGCGGCTCGAACAGCAGCGTGATGTCATCGCTGACGCGCGTGATCTCGAACCAGCGGTCGGCGATCGGCAAAGTGGCCATGCGTTTCACTTCTACCGCCCGCCTGACTCCGGGGCAAATTATGCCACCACCGGGGGCGGGAGCGTTCCTCGTCGTCCGCCTCTGCGAGGGGGACGCCGTCCTCGTCGAGGCGCACAGAGGTGCCGCCGAAGAGCGACAGTTGCATGCACGCTTCGAGCGGGGAGAGCTCGGGGACCCCGTTGGAGCGCTCCTCGCTCGGCCGATCGTCCACGGTTACCAGCTCCTGGTCACCCCGCCGTCCCGGTTACCACGTCCCCTGGTAACCGCCCCGGTGCGACGCGTGCAATCCATTGAAATTCAATGATTGGGCGCGATGGCCCGAGAGCTGCTTCAGGGGCTGGCAGGAGACCTTACCATGGTAACCGCACCGACATCCCATCGCCTCACGCTTCCCATCCTCCTCGCCACCCTGATCGCCGCATGCTCCGGGACGACGTCCGACGGCGGCAGCTCGACCGGCGGCGTGGCGCCCAGTCCGCCCGATCGGCCCGCTCCAGCGCCTCATGATGAGGTCCCCGCCGACCAGCAGGCCGCGCCCGCTGTGCCTCCGGCGCCCGATCTCGCGTACTCCGGCAAGGGCTTCATCGTCCACGAATGGGGCACCGACACCGTGGTCGTCGGATCCGACGGCTCGCTTCAGCCGGGGCTGCACCACGAAGAGGAGGACCTCCCCGCCTTCGTCTATGACCGGCTCGAAGCCGGCTCGCTCGATGGCTCGATCTCGACGAGCGTCAACGTGAAGATGGAGACGCCGGTAACTTACTTCTACGCCGAGGAGCCGCTCACCGCGCACGTCCAGATAGCGTTCCGCGGGGGGCTCTTCACGCAGTGGTACCCCGCCGTCCGCGAGTTTTACCCGCCCATCATCGCGCCCAACACCGTTGTTGGCGTGACGACGTACGCGGACCCGGCGTTCGACCCCGAGTTCCCCTTTGGCTCGCCGATGTGCTCAGAGATGTACGGCCCGAACGCGAACGGCCTCCTCGAGTGGAGCAATATCGAGGTCCTCGGGCGCGACAGCGACATCCCCCTGCCTGAGGCGCGGCTCGATCGGTTCACGTGGGCGCACGCGCGCCAGGTCGCCGCCAACCCGCTCCGGGTCGCAGGCGTGCCCGGCGCGACGGAGGCGCCCCAGCACGAGCGATTCCTGTTCTATCGAGGGCTCGGCAACTTCAACCTGCCCGTCCGCGTGACGGCCGGCGCCGGCGGGGCGATCTCCGCCGAGAACACCCTCGGCGAGGCGATCGGCACCGCCTTCGTCCTCAACGTCGGCGCCTCGGCGGGGGCGTTCGTCGCGCACCCCGAGGGCATTGCCGCGGGCAAAACGCTCGTCGAGCGCGCCCCCTCGCTCGACGGAGCCCCACCCCTCGACGAGTTCGTCGAGTCGCTCGGCGTGAGCGTGATCGACGCCCTCGACGCGACAGGCCTGTACCACGACGAGGCCGTCGCCATGGTGAACACCTGGAAGCGCCAGTGGTTCCGGACGCCCGGCGTCCGGGTGCTCTACCTCGCCCCGCAGGCGTGGACCGACGCCTCGATCCCGCTGACCGTCCAGCCCGCGCCCGACGATGTCGTGCGCGTGATGATGCTCCGCGTCGAGGTGCTCTCCCCCGAGATCGAGGCGGCCGATGTCGGGGCGGCGCGGCGGCTCGCAGACCCGTCCCTCGCCGGCGACGCCGCGCGCCACTTCGACGATCTCGGGCGCTTCGCCGAGCCGCGCCTCCGCCGCGCGCTCGCGCTCCTCGGCAATCCCGCGTACGGCGAGCCCTTGCTCGCCCGCGTCGCAGCCGGAGCGGCGGCGTTCACCGCGAGCGAGTAACCTCTCCGCCATGCACGCCCCGCGGCGCGAGCCCTTCGTGGCCCATGCTCGGTACGAGCCGGGCGAGATCCTCGGGCAGGGGGGGCAGGGCGTCGTGGGGCGCGTGATCGACCGCGAGGCGCGGGGGCGCGAGCTCGTCGCGAAGGTGTTCCGTCAGGGCGCCTTCCGCGAGGACACCCTGCTCGGCGAGTTCGCGCTGCTCGCGCGCCTGCGCGTCCCCGGCGTGGTGCGGGCGCATGATCTCGGGCGGGACGAGCGGACGGGAGCGCCCTTCCTCGTCGAGGAGTACGTGGCCGGCGACGACGCCGCGGCGTGGGTGCAGGGGGCTCCGGCCGCCGAACGGCCGGCGCGGCTCGCGGGCGTCGTCGGCGGCGTCGCGAGGACCCTCGCCGCCCTGCACGACGCGGGGTTCGTGCACAGCGATCTCAAGCCGGCGCATGTCCGGATGCGGCCCCTCGGCGGGGGCGGCGCCGAGGCCGTGCTCCTCGATCTCGGGGCGGCGGTGGCGAGGGCGCGCGCGCCGGGCGGCGCCGTCGCGTTCACCTCGGCGTTCGCCGCACCCGAGCTGCTCGCCGGGGGCGCGCCCTCGCCGGCGTCCGACCTCTACAGCCTGGGGGCGCTCGCGTGGTGCTCGGCCGCAGGCCGCGCGCCAGGGCCCTGGCGCGCGCGGCGCCCGCTGCGCGACGCCGCGCCGTGGGTCCAGCCGAGCGTGGCCGAGGTGATCGAGGCGCTGCTCGCGCTGCACCCGCGAGACCGCCCTCCCGAGGCCCGCGAGGTGCTGCGGCAGCTCGGCGTCGCGGCCGCGGAGGCGGGCATCGCCGTGGGGGCGCCGCCCGCGCCCATCGGGCGGGAGCGCGAGCTCGAGGCGCTGCAGCAGGCGCCGTCACCGTCAGGGCGCGTGCGCTATGTCACGGGGCCGAGCGGCGCCGGCAAGAGCCACCTCGGGCGCGAGCTCGTGACGCGGGCGCTGCTCGGCGGGCGGAGCGCCCGGTACGTGGCGTTCCCGCGCGAAGCCGACCCGCTCCTGCTGCGGCTCATCGCGTTCTTCCGGGGCGCCGAGCGGGCGCCGCCGTTCGTGACGCCGCCCGGCGACGGGCCTCCGCTCCTGCTCTTGCTGGATGACCTGGACCAGGCCCCGGCCGAGCTCCGCGCTGCGCTCGACGCGTACCGGTGCCGGCCGGCGGCGCCAGGTGGCGCGGCGATCGAGGTGGTCGCGACGGTCCGGAGCGCGCCCGAGGGCGCGGCGTGTGTGGCGCTCGGGCCGCTCAGCGACACGAGCTTCGGCGCGCTGTGCCGCGCGCTCGGCGTGGACGACGAGGCGAGCGTGCGAGCGGCCGCCGTGGCGTCGGGGAAGAACCCCGGGTGGCTCTTCGCGTCGCTCGGGCGCGTGCCTCTCACGAAGGACACGGCGATCGAGCGCGTGCGCGGGCTGTCGGACGACGCCTGCGCGACGCTCGCGGCGATCGCGATCGCGGGCGGCGCCCTGCCCGAGGCGCTCTGCGGTCCCGGGTTCGGGCGCGGCGGCCGGGCGGACGCGCGGGGCGGCGGGCAGCCGGGCGCCTCCGGCGAGCGGGCGCTCGGCGAGCTGCTCGCGGGCGCGCTGATCGCGAGGCGGGAGGCGGCGGCCGGCGCGCTCTACACGCTGTCCGCTCCCGCCCTGGCGAGGGATCTCGCCGCGGCGCTCGCCACGCCGGAGGTCGCCGAGCAGGTCGCCTCGGCGCTGCTCGCGGATCCCGGCGCGCCCGCGTCGGCGCTCCTCTCGGCGGCGGCGGCGCCGTGCGCGAGAGCCCGCCGCGCGCAGCTCCACGAGCGGGCCGCGGCGCAAGCGCGCGAGGCCGGGCTGCGGTCGGAGGAGATCGAGGCGCTGCTCGCGCTCGGCGAGGACGCGGACCGGCGGACCCCGGCGCTCCTGTGCAGGCTCGAGCGGCTGACGCGCGACGCGGGCGTGGGCGCGGCGCACCCGCAGGTCGTGGCGTGGCTCGACGAGGCGGCGCAGCGCGACGAGCGGGTGCTCGTGCTCGCGCTGCGGCGGCGCGCGGAGAAGAGCGCGCGAGACGGGGACGCGACGGCGGCGAAGGAGCAGGCGCTCGCGGCGCTCGCGGCGGCGCGGAGGCTCGGCGGCGGTGCGGCCGAGGCGTTCGCGCTGTCGACGCTGGGGCTCGCGGCGCTCATGCGCGCCGACTGGGGCGAGGCGGAGGCGTGGCTCGCGGGGGCGCAGGCGAAGCTGCCCTCGGCAGGCGAGCACCCCGACGCCGTGGATGATGTGGAAGAGGTGGCGCGGCTCCACCACAACGCGGGCGTCGTCGCCCTGTACCGCGGCCAGGTGGACGACGCGGTGCGGACGTTCGAGGCGTCGCTCGCGGTCAAGCGGAGCCTCGGGGACCGCGCCGGCATGCGCTCGTGCCTGATGAACCTGGGGATCGCGCTCGGGAAGGCGTCGCGCTACGAGGACGCCGTCCGCGCGCTCGACGAGGCGATGCGGCTCGCGCGGTCGCTGGGTCAGGTGGCGGGGCGCGGCTGGTGCCTGTCGGCGCGCGCGGACATCGAGGTGCGCCGCGGCGACGCGCGCGCGGCGGAGCGGTGCATCGAGGAGGCGTGGGCGCTCGCGGCGTCGCTCCCTGCGGCGATCCAGGCCGATCTGGTGATCGCGCGGGCGAACGTGGCGTTGCTCGACGGCGACGGCCCGAGGGCGCTCGCGGCGCTCGCGGCGCTCGCGGCGCTGGACCCGGGCGTGCGGGCGAACGACCCGCTGGTGGATGCGCGGGCCCAGGTGGCGGAGGCGCAGGCGTACCTCACGAAGCTGCCGGCGGAGCCGCGGCGGGCGGCGCGGGGGGCGATCCGGGCCGCGCGGCGTGCGCGCGCGGCGATGCTCGCGGAGGTGGAGGCGCAGGCGCTCGACGTGCTGCGCTCGGCGCGGCAGGGCGCACCGCGGGCGCCGTCCGCGGCGGGCGGCGCGTATGCTGGCCGAGGCATGACGGCGGCGGCGAGCGGGGAGGACGACGCGCTCTGGGCGTGGCTCGCGTCGGTGGCGTCCGCGGGCGACGGCGCGAAGGCGGCCCCGGACGGCGCCGCGGAGGCCGCAGTCGGGCTCGCTCGCGCCCTGGTGCAGCAGTCGGGGGCCGAGCGCGCGCTGCTCGCCGTGATCGACGAGCAGGGGCGGGTGGTCGCGGCCTGGGGCGCCGACCTCGACGGGCTGGAGATCGCCGAGGCGGCGCGGCGCATCGCGCCGGATCTGGCGCAGCTCGCGCTGAGCCAGGCCGCGCCCGTGCACTACCAGCGCGACGTGAAGACGCCGGGCGGCCGCGGCTCGCGGCTCGTCGTGCGCGCCGGCGCGGACCACGCCTCGATGGGCGCGCGCGCCCTGCCGGCGAGCGCGGCCTCGCCAGGTCCGGCGCTCCCCGGGCCGCCGCGCGCGCTCATCGTTGTCGAGCACCGGTTCCGACCGGCGTGCTTCGACGCCGTGACGGAGTCGCAGGCCGCTCGCTGGTCGTCGCTCGCCGGGCTCTTCCTGCGGCTCTTCGCCCGCCCCGGAGCGCCGGAAGCGCCCCGCCGCGAAGAGCCGGCGCCTGCCTGCATCACCTCGCTGGCAGGGCCCGCGCCCGACCTCCTCCCGCGCGCCGACACGACCGTCGTGCCCGCGGCCCCCCTGCGGAGGAGCTTCCCCGGCATCCTGGGCCAGAGCGCCGCGCTGCGCCGGGCGCTCGCGCGCCTCGACGCGGCCATCGACAGCGATCTGCCCGTGCTCCTCACGGGCGAGACCGGCACGGGCAAGGAGCTCTTCGCCCGCGCGCTCCACGATCTCGGCCCGCGCCGTTCGCGCGAGCTCGTCGCCGTCAACTGCGGCGCCGTACCCGACGCGCTCTTCGAGGCGGAGCTCTTCGGCCACGCGCGGGCCTCGTTCACGGGGGCCGAGCGCGCGCGCCCCGGCCTGCTCGCCCGGGCCGAGGGCGGCACGCTCTTCCTCGACGAGCTGGGGGAGCTGCCGCTCGCGCGGCAGGCGGTGCTGCTGCGGGCGCTGGAGTCACGGCGCTATCGCCCCGTGGGCAGCGACGACGAGCGGCCGTTCGACGTGCGGATCGTCGCGGCCACGAACCGGGATCTCGCGCAGGCGGCCGCCGAGCGGGCGTTCCGGCAAGACCTGCTCTTCCGGGTGAACGCGATCGAGATCCACGTGCCGCCGCTCCGCGACCGGGAGGGCGACGTGCCGCTGCTGCTCGGCGGGTATCTGGGTCGGACGGGCGCCCCGATCGAGATCGCGCCGGGCGCGCTGGCGGCGCTCACTGCGTACGCGTGGCCCGGCAACGTGCGGGAGCTCGCGCACCTGGTCCAGCGCCTGGCCGCGCTCGGCGTGCGCCGCGTCGAGATCGAGCACCTCCCGCGGGGGATGCGAGCCAGCGCGCGCCGGACGCCCGCCGCGGCGGAGCGCCCCGCGGGCGTGGCGCGACCGCCGGCAGATCCCGTCCCGCCCGCGGCCGCGAGGCGGGAAACCTCGGGCGAGGCGCGCCAGGCGCTGGCCGAGGACGACGAGCGCGAGCCGATCCGGCGCGCGCTCGCGGAGACCGGCGGGAACATCAGCCGCGCGGCCGAGCGCCTCGGCATCACGCGTCACGGCCTGAAGAAGCGCATGGCGCGCCTCGGCATGCGCGCCCCCTCCGGGTCGCAGAGGAAAGCGGAGTGAATCCCCTCGTGAAGGCGCTGGCGGAGAGGCACGCAAACGCAGTATCGGAGGACTCTTTATGAAGGGCAGCGGTTCCGGAGCACTGAACACATCGAGGCTCAAGGAGGAGCACCAACAAGGCCGCGCTGCGGGAACAACGGTCGTTCCCATCTTCCCGCGCCGCTGCCATGAAGGACCGAGCTCTCGCCGTGGATGGAGCGGGCTGTTCGCTCTCGCGCTGCTCGTCGCGGGCTGCTCGCCTGCGGTCGTCGACGAATCGACGGCGGTGGTCGGCGAACCGCCTGCGGTCGTCGACGAGTCGCCGACTCACCTGCCGGACGGTGGAGGTGGCGCCCCCACCGAGCCGCCCCCGCCCGCTGCATGCGGCGCTTCCGCGGTCGACGGCGTCGCGGTCTTGGCGTTGAACGTCGACATGGGCGCCCCGGAGGCGCCCGGAGCTCCCCCCTACGCGATCGACGGCTGCTGGCTTGTCTACGTCGCGGCGCGCGAGGCTGGCGACGTGAGCGGCGCTCTGAAGCTGCGTGATCTCCGTACGGGCGAAGAGCTCCTCCTCGCGCCCGCCGCCGAGGTGCCCCGCCGGCCTGCGCTCGCCGGCGACGTCGTGGTCTGGGAGGCGACGGACAATGGAACACGCGTGGTGCGCGCGCGCCGGGGCGGCCAGACGGAGACGATCCGCGGCCCGTTCGATCACGCGGGCGAGCCGCGCGTGAACGGAGACGCCGTGGTGCTGACGGGCTGGCTGACCGCGGACGAGAAGGGCGACACAGATGTCTTCCTGTACGAGATCGGCCAGGCGGAGGCGGTCCAGATCGCGTCCGGCCCGGGGCAGCAGCGTTTCCCGGACATCTCGGCGACGCACGTCGCCTTCGCTGATTTCTCCGAGGATCCCGACGGCCGCTTCGACGAGGACGCGCGCGATCTCGCGGACATCGTGGTCTATGACCGGCGCACGAGGCGCGCCACCCCGCGCTCCCGGGAGGGCAAGCAGTCGTTCCCGATGCTCGGCGCCGGAGAGAGGGTGGTGGCTTATCTCGAATGGGCGCCGCTTCATCCGGAGCCCAAGTTCGGGCAGTTCGATCTGCGGATAGGCGACATCGCCGCTCCTGCGGACGGCGACGCGATGGTGGTGAGCATCGAGCAGGCGGGCCTGCCGTACGTGCTTCCCGCGGTCCGCGGCGAGCTCGTCGAGTGGGTGCAGCGGCCCGCAGAGGGCGATGCGTCCTTGTGGCGGAGGCCGGCCGATCTCTCGGCGCCCGCGGCCGAGGTCCCCGGGCTCTCGGCGTTCGAGCTGTTCGGGCCGTCGCCCTCTGCGACGATCACGGTGCTCGCGGCGCGCTCGCCGGGAGGCGAGCTGGCGCTCCGCGGCGTCGCCCGGTGAGAGCGACGGTCACCCGCTTCGGATACGGGCCCACCTCGACGTTTTCGGTGCTCAGCGCACTGGAGTGCGCTTGCGCGCCGAAAACGCCGATCTGGGCCCGTCTCCTGTGCGGGTGACCGTCGCTCTGCTCTGCACGTAGCCGAGGTGGGCGGAAACCGCTGTAGATCCGGGAACGCTACCTCCCGGCGGCGACAGGCCTTGCGAGGAGAGTCGGTGTTGGGCGCCCGCGATCACCGAAGTGATCCGAGCGCCCACTCCACCTGCCGAGCTACTTCTTCCCTGCGGCAGGAGCGGGAGCAGGCGCCGCGGCCTGCGGCTTCGCTGCAGCAGCGGGAGCAGGCGCCGCGGCCGGCGCCTTCCCTGCAGCAGCGGGCGCCGCGGCCGGCGCCTTCCCTGCAGCAGCGGGCGCCGCGGCCTGCGCCTGCGGCGTGATGATGCGGAATTTCCCGCTCAGGTGCAGCAGGGACATCGTGTACAGCATGCCGTCGTAATACCGCCACTTGCCGGTGGGCGCCTCGCGCTGATACAGCTCCTCGACGAAGCGCCAGGCCCGCGGATGGGTAGCGGCCAGCGCGGCGACGCCGTTCGCCGCCACGAGCCCGAGCGAGTCGTAGTCGACGGTGGGCTTGCCCTCGAGTGTGAAGTTGCCCTTGTACTTGGGGCCCTGCGCCTCGAAGAACGCGAGGAGGCGATCGCTCAGCTCGGTCTGCCGCGGATCCTTCGCCCACCACGCCGCGTCCACCGACCAGTTGATCGCGGTGCGGAACGCGTCCTGACGGAAGTTGGCGGTCCCCGCGTCCCACGAGGCACCCTTGGGGGTGCCATCGAAGTTGGCGTAATCCGGAGCGAGCCCGGTCTTCGGATGGGTCACCTTGACGAAGTAATCGCGGCTCACCTTGGCCGTCTCGGCCCAGAACGCGCGATCGGCCTCGGGGCCCCAGGCCGCCCAGAGGTCGTAGAACGCGGGCAGGTGATACGAGGGATCGGTGTGATCGCCGTTCTTCGCGAAGTTGTCCGCGTCGGGCGTGAACCGCACCATCTTGTGCTCGGTGTTGAAGAGCGAGTGCAGCGTCGTCTTGCGCTTGTCCTTGTTGACCGGCCCGGTGATCGGCTTCCGGTTCTTCATCGCGTCGAGGATGCTGAAGGCTTCCTTCTTGTAGTCGTAGATCCCCTTGCCGTTCCCCCAGCGGTTGGACGCGAACAGCAGCGCCGTGGCGAAGTACTCCTCCGCGTCCGGGGCCGGATTCTCATCCATCGCCGTGCCGTCCGGGCGCATCTGCCACGAGAAGTAGCCGAAGCCGGGGTGCTTCGGATCGGCGTGGTACATGTGGGACTTGGCCCAGTTCCACAGCGCGTCGAAGTCGTCTTTGCGATCGACCTGCACGGCGATGATCATGCCGTACGACATCCCCTCGGAGCGGACGTCGTTGTTGCCGATGTCCATGATGTACGCCTTGGGGCCGTTCGCGTTCTTTCCCGCCGGGAACAGGACGGCCTGCTCCTTGGGATCGCCGTGGAACAGCTGCTCGTAGGCCTTCGCGATCTTGGCGTCGATCTCGGCGGGCTTGTGGCCCAGCTCGGCGAACAGGTTGCGGTACTCACCGGTGGCGAAGGCTCCCTTGGCGGCGGGCTTGAGCGGCGGACCGAGGGGCGCGGGCTCCGCCGGGGCGGGCGTCTGGGCCGTGCCGCTCGGGGTCGCGGTGCTGGCCGGAGCGGCGCTGCCGGCCGGGTTGGTGGAGCTTGCCGGATCGGGCGCGCCGACCTGGGTGCCTTGGTTGCTGGGCGCGCAGGCGATCACCGTGACCGCAAACCATGCCGATGCGACGGGAGACGTTAGCATTCGCAAGTTCATCGCTGTCCTCGTGTTCGAGCTCGCATCCTGTGAGAACGCGCTCGGCGTGAACATCGTTGGGCGATGTCCACGTGGTTTATGCTCGCAAGCAGGGGTGATGCGCCGAGTCGCCAACCTCGAGCAACTTCGGAGAGATCGGATACGCCGGCCGGGCGCTGCTGATCGTGAGGGTCACCTGAACCGTGGCATTCTTGATTCGTGCAAAACTGACGTGCTCGTGGGTCGATCAGCCATCTTGTTCGGGCTGACGACCCGACCTTGAACGACGCGGAACGCCGCGATCCAGATGACGCTGCTGGGGGAGAAGGAAATCCAACCGCTCGGAGGCGTCAAGCCCCAACTGCCGGGCCTGCCTCGGGGTGAGAGGAGAGCGTTACAACTGGGATCCGGTTCTCCTGGAAAAATTGCGTGATTCCGGCATCTTTTCATGCGTCGAAGGGGACCGCCTTCACGCCACAGCGCTGCTCGCTCACGGGTCGGCGTGGTTGACGTGGTCGACGTGGTTGACGTCCGACCGCCCCGAAGCGGCGCCGCTGGACCGGGCGCGGCTACGCCCTGAACTCCGCGAGCGACCGGCAGACGCGGCGGAGCCGGTCGCGCAGCCACCGGTGCGCCGGGTCGGCGTCGAAGCGGGGGTGCCACGCCTGCGAGATGGTGATGGCCGGCGTGGTCACGGGCAGCGGGAACGTGACGAGATCGAAGCGCGGGGCGGCGTGCGCGAGCCACTTCGATGGGAACGCGCCGACGAGGTCGGAGCTGGCGAGGAGGCACAGCGCCGCGTAGTGGCCTGACGCCACGGCCGCGGTGGTCCTGGCGAGCCCTTTCTTCTTGAGGGCCTCGTCGATGGGCCCCCAGGTCTTGCCCAGCCTGGAGACCCCGAGGTGGGCGTGCTCGACGAACCGCTCCAGCGTCACCTTGCCGGACGCGAGCGGGCTGCCGCGGCGCACCACGCCGACGAAGCGGTCCCTGGTGAGCGCCTGCACGCGGATCTCCGGGCCCATGTCGCCGATGATGCCGACGTCGAGATCGATCCGGCCCTCCCGGAGCGCGGCGACGTCCTCGTCGCCCTCGGGCAGGAAGCGGACCGTGACGCCCGGGGCCTCGGCCCTCAGCGCGTCGAGGAGCGGGGCGCCGACGAGCCCGAGCATGCCGTCGCTGGTCCGGACGGCGAAGCTGCGGGTGAGCGCGGCGACGTCGAGCGCGCCCCGCTCGCGGAGGACCGCGCTGGCCGAGGCGACCACCGCGCGCACGCGCGGGCGCAGCTCCGCGGCGCGCGGCGTGGGCACGAGCCGCCGGCCGGCCCGCACGAGGATCGGGTCGCCCACGGCCTCGCGGACGCGCGCGAGCGTGCGGCTCATGGCCGACGGGCTGAGGTGCATCCGCTTCGCGGCCAGGAGGACGCTCTCCTCCTCGAGGAGCACGTCGAGCGCGACGAGCAGGTTCAGATCCATGGAGTGCATGGGACGCAGCAATAACTTACCGTACATGCACTGGAAGTCATGTCTGTTCGGGCGCAGGTTCGGTGTCGAACAGGGCAGCCGCGAGGGCAGGGGAGCCGTCGCCTGTGCGTGCCCGGAGGAGACTCGCCATCATGAGCACCACGCTCGATTCGCCGCGCGTTCAAAGGACCCTCGACCGCCTCTTCCAGGACGCCGACAGCGGCGATCCGCGCATCATCGCCCGCGTCCGCGCCGACTGGGAGCGGCGCGGGCCGAATCCCGACCCCGAGACGCTCGCCCACATGCTCGCCGACGCGTATCTGCCGGTCTCCCGCGAGGTCGGGCGGCTGCTCCATCTGCTCGCCTTCGCGGCGCGGGCGCGCACGGTGGTGGAGTTCGGCACGTCGTTCGGGATCTCGACGGTGTTCCTGGCCGCGGCCATCCGCGATGGCGGCGGCGGGCGGGTGATCGGCAGCGAGCTGCACCCGGAGAAGGCGCGGCGGGCGCGGCAGAACCTCGAGGAGAGCGGGCTCGGCGATCTCGTCGAGATCCGCGAGGGAGACGCGCTGGTGACGCTGCGGGACGTGGAGGAGCCGATCGATCTGGTCCTGCTGGACGGATGGAAGAACCTTTATTTGCCGGTGCTCCGGATGCTCGAGCCCCGGCTGCGGAGGGGCGCGCTCATCGTCGCCGACGATCTCGACATCGCGCCGGATGACCTGCGGCCGTACCTGGAGTACGTGCGCGGCGCGGGCAGCGGTTACGGGTCGGTGGAGATCCCGCTAGGGGACAGGCTGGAGGTCTCCTGCTGGCACGGCCGCGGCGGGCGCGAGGGCGAGGCGTGAGATAGGCCGCTTCGTTCCTTGCGCGAGGCGAGCAGCGCGCAGCGGCGTGTGCGCATCAATGCCTCTTCTTGCAGCCGCCGTAGCGTTCCACGCTCGCGAGGGTTGGCGGATTGCTGAAATACGTCGCGTCATACCCGCCCGTGATGAGGACCGAGCCGTCTTGCAGGGTCGTCGCGGTGTGGAAGCCCCTCTGGATCGGCTCGTCGATCGGGGTCCAGCTGCCATTCGCCTCCTTGTAGATCTCGGCGCCGTCGCTGCCGACGGCCATCACGCGGCCGTGGGACATGGGCGTGACGGCGGACGCCCACGTGTGGAGGAAGTTCGGCGGCGCGGTCAACGTCCACGTGTCGTTCGCGGGATCGTAGATCTCGGCGGTCTCCCCGGCATCGACGAGGATCTCGATCTCCTCCTCGGTGCCGCCGTAGATCCTGCCGCCCCCGCCCACCACCAGCACGCGCCCGCTCGGCAGGAGCGTGGCCGTGTGCTGCATGCGGGGCAGGTTCGTCGGCGCCGCCGCCGTCCAGGCGCCCGTGGCCGGATCGTAGATCTCCACGCTGGTGCGGCCTTCGGGCATCTCGTTGCCGTTCAATGTATAGCCGCCGACGACGAGCACGCGCCCGTCCTGGAGCAGCGTCGACGTATGAAGGTAGCGGGTCACCGACATCGACCCCGCGCTGGACCACGTGTTCGTGGCAGCATCGTAGAGCACGGCCTCCTTGAGGCTTCTGGCGTCGTCGCTGCCGCCCGTGCGTAATACCCGCCCGTCCGGGAGGAGGGTGAGCGCCGTATAGGCGAACTCCCAACCACGGGCCGCCTCGGCGGGCGTGAACGGGACGCTCGCCGTCGTGCCCGTGCTTGGATCGTAGACCAGCCCGCCCGGGCTGAAGAGCACCCTGCCGTCCTGAAGGAGCTCCGCGCCCACGGGGGCCATGGGGTAGGGCAGCGTGTCACCGGTCGTCCACGTGTCAGCAGCGGGATTGTAGAAATCGACCGTCGTGGGGTAGGGGAAATCGCCGCTGCCGCCGGCGACCATCACCTGGCCGTCCGGCATGAGCAGGGCGACGTGCCGCTCTCGCGCCACCGGCAGCGGCGCCACGGTCGACCACTCCGCGTGGACGCCGACGTGGCGGCGGCACTTCTTGTTCTTCTTCGCGTGGTGGTGGTTCGCGTGGTGGTGGGCCAAGGGCGCCGAGCTCACCTCGATCTCCGCCTCATCGAGCAACTCCGCGGCGAGGGGTTCAGGCTCTGCCCCGGCACCGCAGCCGGCGACCGCGAGCGCGGCGAGGGAGAGGAAGGGGACCAGACAACGATGATGGCGACGACCGATGGTAGACATGTAGGACCTCGTCATGATCTGGGGTAGAGGCAGCCGTCCCCTGCCGGGGACGCGCCATGGAGCGCAACAGAAGACCATATCAGATGGTCGTCTCAGCTGGAACGGGGCGCGTCCCGCGGCGCGCTCGACCGGGCGAGCGCGTTGACGTTTCGTATGCTCCGCGATGCCGAGCGTGGGATGCAAACTGCACTGGCGATACGTGATATCCCCCGCAGGCGTGCCGGAAGCTCGCGAGCGACGGCGCAGTCCCCACAAGGCGCCCTGCGCTCTGTATCACCCATAGGTGTTAACCAAGCATCGCGCCGCGTTCTCCTACATCCGAACGTTTACGTGGACGTGAACGTGGACGTGGACGTTTACGTGAACGTGGTCGTGGTCGTGGTCGTGGTCGTGGTCGTGGTCGTCAACGATCGGCCGTGAACGACCACGACCACGACCACGTAAACGTCCACGACCACGTAAACGTCCACGTCCACGTCCACGTCCACGTCCACGTTCACGTCCACGTAAACGTGGACGTTGGTGACCGGTGGGGTGAGGGGGGCGGGCTTCGGTGACCGAACGAGCTCGGTCAACGCCTATGCCCGCTAGGCCCCTATCACCGCCCTCGCCATCGCCCCGCGCGCGCTCGCCACGGCCGCAAACCGCTGTCCCAGATACTCCGCCACCCTCACATGCTGGCTGAACACCACATTGAACCGGATATGCGGATCTCCCGCCCCATCCGCCATGAACGTCGCCCCCCGGGCCAGCAGGATCTTGTTGAGGTACGCGTCCTGCACCAGCTCGTCGACGTCCACCCCGCGCGGCGCCGCGCCCCAGAGGAACAGCCCGCCTTCACCCGGGTGGTCCAGCAGCACGCCGGCGTCGCGCAGCCGGCGCGCCGCTGCGTTCCGCGCCGCGCCGAGCTTCTGCTGCAGCCGATCGATGTGCTTGCGCCACCTGCCGGCCGACAGCACCTCCAGGAGCACGAGCTCGTTCAGCGCGCCGCTCGTCAGCACCGAATAGATCTTCTCGCGCAGCAGCGGCTTCAGCCGCCCTGGCTCGGCCGCGATGTAGCCGAGGCGCAGCGCCGGGCTCAGCGCCTTGCAGAAGCTGGAGTAATAGATGACCCCGTCCAGCCCCGAGAGCTGCGCCAGCCGCGTGGGATGCCCGGGGTGGAAGTGACCGTGCACGTCGTCCTCGGCGATGAGGACACCGTGCTGGTGCGCGATCGTCAGCACGCGGTGCAGGTTGGCGGCGCTCGAGCCCCAGCCGGTCGGGTTGTGCAGCACGCTCTGGAGAAACATCAGCTTGGGCCGGTGCTCGCGGCACGCAGCTTCCAGCGCCCCCAGATCCACGCCGTCCGGCCTTCGCGCCACCGGGATGAGGCGGTAGCCCGCTTGCCGCAGGCGGCCGAACAACAGGAAATAGCCCGGGTTTTCCACCAGCACCGCGTCGCCTGGCTGGAGGTAACCCCGGCAGATCAGGTCGATCGCATGCGTGCCGCCCCAGGTCGTGAGCACGCGGCCCGCGTCGGCCGCGAGGCCCTGGGAGCGCAGCAGCATCGCGATGCGCTCCCGTAGCTCGGGTAGCCCCTGCGGCGGACAGCGCGCCGCCATGCCGGCGTCGTTGCGGGCGAGCGCGCGCTGGAGCACCGTCGCAGGGATGGCGTCGCTCAGCCAGCTCGCCGGCAGCGCGCCGCTGCTGGCCAGCAGCACGCCGGCGCGCTGGTCGTTGGACTGCTGCGCCAGCCACACCGGCTCCTGCTCCTCGCCGGCCTCGAGCCACGCGTCGTTGGGCATGGCCGAGGCCGCCTCGCACACGAAGAACCCGGCCGTGCCGCGCGACTCTAGCAGCCCGGCCGCCACCAGCCGATCGTAGGCCGTCACCACGGTGTTGGGGCTCACGCCGAGCTGACCGGCCAGCTGGCGGATCGACGTCAGCCGCGCGCCGGGCGGCAGCTGGGCGCCCTCGATCAGCGCGCGCAGCCGCGCCTCGATCTGGTCGGCCAGGGGAACGGCGGAGTCGCGGTCGAGCGAGAACATGGGTCAACGCAGGAACAGGAGCGCCAGCACCGCCAGCGCGCCGGCCATGATGCCATTGAACAGCCGGTGCCGTCGCGGATCGGTCAGAAATCGCCGGATCGCCACGCCGAACAGCGCCCACGCCGAGGTGCATGGAAAGGTGATGGCGAGGCTCACGACGGACACGAGCAGGGCGCCGCTCGCCACGCCCATGCCGGACGGCATGAACACCGAGGCCACCGTGATCGCCTTGACCCAGCTCTTCGGGTTGACGGCCTGGAACAGCGCCCCCTGCGCGAACGACAGCGGCCGCGGCACCTCGGCGCCGTTGACCGCGGCGCCGCCGGTCAGCTTCCACGCCAGCACCAGCAGGTACAGCGCGCCGGTCACACGCAGCACGCCGTGCAGCGCCGGGTAGGCGGCGAACAGCGCGCCCAGGCCCAGGCAGGCGACGACGGTCTGGACCGCGCCGCCCACGCCGATGCCCAGGAGATGCGGCAGTGATCGGCGGTAGCCGAAGTTGGCGCCCGAGGCGGTGAGCATCATGTTGTTCGGCCCAGGGGTGCTCGACATCACGAAGCAATAGGTCAGGAGGGGCAGCAGCTCGGTCATCGCAGATCGCTCCGGTCGGGGATGGCCCGGAGCGTAAGGAGGCGACGTTCGCCGGTGAAGGCACAGGGGCCGCGCCGCACGAAAGCACTGTGTCAGTCGCGCGACCGGTACAGCGAAGGGCCCGGCGCCCCGGGGTACACTCGGCGCAGCGCAGCCGGATGAGGCCGGGGGCGTGGAGGAGACATGACGGACGAATCAGCGGCGTGCGAGGCCAAGAAGGCGGCGTTCTTCCGACCGGAGAATGAGCGGGAGGGCTCGCGCCGCGAGATCTCGAGCCCCGCGGGGAAGTACAGGCTCGTGGTGTCGAGCTTCTCGACCGGAAGTGGCAGCTGGGATTACGCCCAGGGCGAGGTCTACAGGACCGGCTCCACCGACCCCATCGCCGTCGTGCAGCGGAACTACGGGTCGTTCCCTTTCCTGTTCGTCGAGGGGCATGCGAACGGCCACGATTACCTGGTGTGCGGCGAGGACTACCAGGGCCAGACCGTGGTGGAGCTCGACACCGGAAAGCGACGAGATCACCTGCCGGACGAGGCGAAAGACGGGATCGCCTTCTGCTGGGCGGAGACGCGCTTCGAGGCGTCGGCCGCGATGCTCGTCGTCGACGGGTGCATCTGGGCGTGCCCGTACGAGTTCCGCTTCTTCGACTTCTCGGACCCGATGTCGGGATGGCCCGAGATCGAGGCGCCCGGGCCGGTCGACGCCGATCGTCGCCCGCCGGCCTTCAACGCCGACGGGACGATCGTCTGTTACCAGTCGGGACCAGACGGCGAGGCCAGAGGCGACGCGCCCGAGGCGCCGATCGCAGCCATGCTGACGTTCCGGCGCGACGGCCTGAAGCTCGTCCTCCAGAGCAAGTGGATCTCCGAGCAGGAGCAGGCGAGGCGCAGGGCGGAGGAGGAAGAGGAGCAGCGGTACGAGGCGTGGCTCGCGGACTTCCGCGCGAACGATCCGCTCTACCGCACCGCCGTCGAGGCGATGCGCGACCCGGCCTTCTCTCCCGAGGACCACGACGGGATCGGGATCACCCACGACGGCTGGTGTCCCGACTTCAAGGCCCGGGAGCGGCGCATCACCCGTCGTATCGTCAAGAAGGGGACGAGCCGGTACACGATCGATCTCGAATGGGGCGCGGAGACCGGCCCGGTCAAGCTCGTCGTCTTCAGGGACGGCGCGCGCGTGGAGGACAGGTTCTTCGCGCATTCCGTCGCTGGAATGCGCGACGCCTTCGCCTATGCGAGATCCTTGGTGGTGAACGACCCGGAGGCGGCAGGCGCGTGACCCCCGTCTCTGCCTGGGTGCTCGCGCCTCCGGGATGTCAACCTCGCTTCATTTCGGAAAGTCCGTCGACTCTGCGACGGCGCGCCACACGGCGAGCTCCTGCGCCACGAGGGCGTTCTTCGCCTCGATCGCAGCGACGGTGTCGCTGCCGAGCGGGAGGCGGAGCGGGGGGTTCTTCGCGCGGGAGAGCTCGACGACCACGCGCGCGAGCCGCTCCGGGTCGCCAGGCTGCTGGAGGCTGACCGTCTTTGCGTAGCTCCGGACCTTGCCCGCGGTCTCCGCATAATCGGCGATGACCTTGCCCGTCTCGACGACGGACTTCGCCTCCAGGAACTCCGTCCGAAAGTAGCCCGGCTCGATGACCGTCACCGCGATGCCGAGCGGCGCGAGCTCGGCGTGGAGCGCCTCCGAGATCCCCTCGACGGCGAACTTCGTCGAGCAGTAGACGCCGAACCCGGCGCCCGACCGGTAGCCGCCGAGCGACGAGATGTTCAAGATCTGGCCGGCGCGCTGCTTCCGGAGCTGCGGGAGCACGGCGCGCGTCACCGCGAGGAGGCCGAACACGTTCGTCTCGAAGACGCGCCGGACCTCGTCGCCCGAGGTCTCCTCGATCGCGCCGACGACGCCGAAGCCGGCGTTGTTCACGAGGACGTCAATCCGGCCGAACCGAGCGATGGCCGCCTCGACCGCGGCGGCGACCGACGCCTCGTCCGTCACGTCGAGCGCAACGGGGAGGAGCGCCTCGGGCCGTCCGAAGCGGTCCGTGATGCTCTTCGGATCGCGCGCGGTGGCGACCACCCGATCTCCGGCGGCGAGCGCCGCCTTCGCGATCTCCGCGCCGATGCCGCGCGACGCGCCCGTGATGAACCACACCCGCTCGTGCTTGCTCGTTTCCATGGGGATCTCCTCTTCGTGGCCGGGGCGCTGCGCCCCTCACACGACGGAAGATGCAACATCCCGAGCATGAAGAAAATGCGCTAAAACGTTGATGCTTTATGAACTTGCGGTTCATAATCGAGCATGACGGACGCGCTCGACGGGCTCACGACGTTCCTCGCCGTGGCCCGCCACAAGAGCTTCACCGCCGCGGCCGCCGCGCTCGGTGTCACCCCCACCGCCGTGAGCCAGAAGATCAAGCTCCTCGAGCGGCGGTGCGGCGTTGTGCTGTTTCAGCGGACCACGAGGCGCGTCGCGCTCACGGAGCCGGGAGAGAGCCTATTCCAGCGCTTGCGGCCCGCGATCTCCGACGTCGAGGAGGCGCTCGCCGCGCTCGGCGACTACCGCGGGCGCCCCTCCGGGAACCTGCGCATCACCGCGCCGCGCGTGAGCGGCGCGTGGCTCGTCGCTCCGCTCGTGGCGCAGATGCGGGAGGCGTACCCGGAGCTGTCGATCGAGGTCTCGCTCGACGATGCCTTCGTCGATCTCGTGGCCTCCGGCTTCGACGCGGGCATCCGGCTCGGCGACTCGGTGGAGAAGGACATGGTGCGGGTTCCGATCTCGAACCACTCGTCGTGGTCGATCGTCGGCTCACCGACCTACCTCGCGAAGGCGGGGCGACCACGCTCGCCGGAGGACCTCGTACACCATCGCGCGATCCGCCAGCGCCTCCTCGCGAGCGGCGTCGTCTATCGCTGGGAGCTCGAACGCCGGGGCAAGACGATCACGGTCGATGTTCCCGGCGGCATCGTCACCGACGATATCGGGCTCATGGTCGCGCTCGCGTGTGCGGGGGCGGGCCTCGCGTACGTGCCGGACCAGGCCATCGAGCGCGAGCTCTCGGAGGGGCGGCTGGAGCGCGTGCTCGAGGCGTTCATCACGAAGGGGCCTGGCTTCTGCCTCTACTTTCCCGCGCGCACGCAGGAGCAGCCGAAGCTTCGCGCGCTGATCGAGACGGTCACGACCTTTCGCGGGCAGGAGGCCAAGCCGGTCAGTCGCACTCCCCGACGCTCCACATCCCGGGCGCCTCCACGTGGAGCGTGACGATCTCGTCCTTGTCGAAGCCGAGCGCCTGCTGCACGCCCGTTGTGCGGTATCCAAGGAAGATCTGGTCGTCCCCGAGGTCCACGATCTGCTTGTGGGCGCGGCCGTGGATCTCGTGCTCCGCGACGGATGCGGTGATCGCGTTGCAGGCGAAGGGGACGTAGCTCACGTGCGCGAGCATGATCGGCCCGGAAACGTTGAAGTCCGTGACCGAGAGCCCGGTGAACTGCCCGTCTGCGTCGTCGCTGCTGGGGTCGGTGAACGGCGTGAAGGTCCGGCCTCCCTCGTCGTTGTAGAGGTTGGCCAGGGAGCTCGGCGAGCTCGGGTTGCTCGCCATGAACGCGATCTTCCCTTCGCCCGCCTTCCTGGCCTCGTCGACGCGGTAGATCGCCACGCCGCCGGAGACGTCATCGAAGTCGAGCCAGCGCTGCAGGCCGCGGTCGTAGCCCTCGTTCTGGCGGTTGTCGATCAGGAAGTACTGGTCCGGATCCGAGGTCTCGATCTTGTAAATCGTCGGCTCGACGCCCTGCCCGAGGAACTCCGCGCCGGCCGTCCGGACAATGGCAATGTCCTGCGGCGGGGCCCCGGGCTCGATCACCGTCGGCGCCAGGAATCCGGCCTTGATCCGGCTCCAGGCGCCCATCGCCACGGGCGTCGAGCCCGCGGGCGAGCCGCTCGTGCTCCCCCAGCTCCCGCTCGCCATCACGCACCATGATCCGAGCGGGGTCGGGCCCTTGTAGAGATCCGGGAGGCCGACCGCAGAGTGCCCGAGCTCGTGGACGATGACCCCCACCGTGGCCGGCATCGTGGTGGGCACGCCGCCGACGGAGTGGACCTGGCGCTCGCCGAGCGCGGCGTAGCCGGTAAGGACCTTTCCGTCGAGGGTGATCGGGTCCTTGAAGCCCGTTGCATGGGCCCAGATGGATGGCGTCTTGCTCGTGTTCGCGGTCTCGTAGCCGGCAATGATGAAGACCGTGTTGAGCTCGTCGCCGCGGACCTTGCCGTCTGCATTGGTGTCGTAGGAGGCGAAGTTGACGTAGGGATCCGCCAGCACCAGCGCCTCCTTCAGGTACAGCTGAAGGAGGGAGAAATCCTTCTTGCTGTTGGGGTGCGCGAACGGGAGCTTGATCCGGACGATGCCGTCGTTGACGGTGCCCTGGGTCTCCTTCGCGCGGGTGAAGGAGAACTTCCCGCGCGACATGTCGGTATAGTAATGGTTCACCGAGCCCGGGAGGCTCCCGTACATCGTCTGCTTCCAGTAGGCGATGTCGGTGCTGAAGTTGCCAGTGAACGCGCCTGGCGTGGCGAGCCCGCCCCCCTGGGTGAACTCCAGCAGAATGGTCAGCAGGGGGCGCCGGATCCCGGTGATCACCGTCGGACCGGCCGCGAACGAGAGCGGGCCCCGGGAATGTGCGATCGCCGCCTCCCAGAGGGTATCGAGCGCCTCGTCGTCGATGCGCTGGAGCAACGCCGGATCCACGGGGCCGCCGTGACCGCGGAGATCGCGGACCAGCACGCCGGAGGGGACCAGCCTGAGGGCGCCGCGCGCGTCCGATCCGAGCTCGGCGACCTCGTAGTCGCCCGAGAGGTCGTTGAGCACGACGGCGGTGCCGTCCGCCATCCGGAGGTAATCGAAGTGCTCGTCGCCGATCACCTCGGCGCGGAAGGTCGCGCCGTTCGGGTCGAGCTGGATCTCGCGCAACCCGGGCTCGGCGCTCACTGCGGCCGCAGGGCGGCTCACCGAGACGGCGGTCGCCAGCGCGGCAAGCGCGATGAGCCCGAGCCGCGCCGCGCGCCGCGCGCCGATGATCCCGTGGTGATCCACGTTGCCTGCGCTGCTGTTTCGAGACGTCATGTCCGCATCCTCCTCAATCCGCGTTTCGCCGCGTTCGAGGGGCGCATCGCAACCCATGTGCCGGCTTCGGGCTGCAGCGCGAATCGCCGCGTTTCCAGGCTGATCTGCGCGTCTGCGGCGAGCGCATCGCCCCGCGCCGACACGCCGCCGGGACAGCTGTCACGCGCGCGCGACGGGCGCTGTCGCGGCGGCGTTACAGCGGTCCTGCAGGCGCTCCACCGGTGCGCGTGCGCTGCAGGCGCCGTTGCGGCCCGCGGGCGCGCTGGTTCCGGGTTGACGCGGCCCCCTCCAGGGGCACCATGGCGATCATGGGCGACGATTCCGGGGAGGCCTGCACGCTCACGAGCTTCGATCAGGGGCGCTCTCTCCGGCTCCCGGCCGTCTCGGTGACCGTCGCCCTCCCGGACCGGCGCACGCTCACAGCGCCGCTCGATCTGCGGCCCCTCCTCGTGGGCGCGGGCGCCGACTGCGATCTGGTCCTCGCGGATCCACGCGCCTCGCGCAGGCACTGCGAGATCCGGTTGACCGAGCAGGGTGTGCTCCTGCGCGACCTGGGCAGCAAGAACGGCACCCTGATCCGCGACGTCCGGATCCGCGAGGCCTTCCTCCCGCCGGGCGTCCCCGCCACGGTCGGCGGTTCCGAGATCGTCGTCGGCCCTGCGGGCCCCGCGGCGGTCCTGCCGCTCTCCGCCGCGGACGCGTTCGGCGAGGCGGCGGGGCGGAGCCTCCCCATGCGCGCGCTGTTCGCCCGGCTGGAGCGCGCGGCGCCGACCGATGAGACTTTGCTCCTGCTGGGCGAGTCCGGCACCGGCAAGGAAGTGCTGGCGCGGGCGATCCACGCGCAGAGCCGCCGCAAGGACGGCCCCTTCGTCGTCGTGGACTGCGGCGCCATCGCCCCGAACCTGGTGGAGAGCGAGCTCTTCGGCCACGCCCGGGGCGCGTTCACCGGCGCCGCGGCGGCGCGGCCAGGCCTGCTCGAGCAGGCGAGCCGGGGCACGCTCTTCATCGACGAGATCGGCGAGCTCCCGCTCGAGCTCCAGCCGAAGCTCTTGCGCGCCATCGAGGGGCGGCAGATCCGGCGGCTCGGATCGAACGAATGGAGCCCCTTCGATGCGCGGATCGTGGCGGCCACACACCGGAACCTGCGCGCGAAGGCCCAGGACGGCTCGTTCCGGGCCGATCTCTACTTCCGGCTCTCGGTGGTGGAGGTCCACGTCCCCGCGCTCCGGGAGCGCAAGGACGACATCCCGCTCCTCGTCGAGCGCTTCCTCGTTGCGCGGGATCCGCCGCGCGCGCTCGCGGACCTGCCGGCGGGCGCGCTCCCGCTGCTGGAGGCGTACGACTGGCCGGGGAACGTGCGCGAGCTCCGGAATACCGTCGCGCGGCTCGTCCTCTTCCCCGAGCTGCTCCACGAGATCATCGGCGCCGGGCCGCCGGCGCCGCAGGGGAGCTTTAGCGCGGAAGCGACGCGCCTTGATCCCTCGGGCGCGGCGCCCTCAGGCGCGGCGCCAGCAGGACCCGGAGACGCCCGCCTCCGCACGCTCCTCGAGCTGCCGCTGCCCGAAGCGCGGGAGGTCGTGCTGGAGGAGCTGGAGCGCGCCTACGTCACCGAGAAGCTCCGCCAGCACGGGGGCAACATCTCGCACGCGGCCGACGCGATGGGCGTCTCCCGCCAGCTCGTCCACCGGCTGATCCAGCGCCACGGCCTCCGCGCCCGATGATCCCGCCCGTGGACGCCGACGAGCCCCGCGTCGACGCTTCGCCGTGGCCGCGGCGCGGGCGCGACGACGCGACCCTCACCGGCCCGGCCGCGCCCGGGGCGTCGCTTGCAGCGCCCGAGGCTTCGCCCGCTGCGTCCGAGGCCACGCGCGCCGCGCCCGATCCCACTCCCGATCTTGGCCTCGGTGAGGAGAGCCGGCGCTCCGCCGCCGCGCTCGAGGTGCCCTCGTCGATCCCACCGTCGCCGATCCCGCCCTCGCTCCACGCCCGCTTCGAGGACTTCCACCTCCTCGGCCGAGGCGGCATGGGCGTCGTCTACCGGGCCCGGGATCTCCGGCTCGGCCGGCGCGTGGCCATCAAGCTCCTCTCGGCGGGCGCGCAGATCGACGGGAGCTTCCTGCGCGAGGCGCGGTCGCAGGCGCGGCTCCGCCACGAGAACGTCTGCGAGGTCCACGAGGCCGGCGTCGCCGATCACGTGCCCTTCCTCGTGATGCGCTGCATCGACGGCCCCTCTCTCCAGGACGCCCGCGGCGATCTGACCGTCGAGGAGAAGGTGCGCGTGGCCCGGGCCATCGCCGCCGCGCTCCACGAGGCCCACCGGCTCGGCCTCGTGCACCGCGACGTGAAGCCGAGCAACGTCATGCTGGAGCGGGGCAGGGACGGCGCCTACCGCCCCTACCTCATGGACTTCGGCATCGCGCGCGAGGCGGGGGAGAGCGGGCCCACCCTCACCGGCGCCCTGCTCGGAACCCCCGCGTACATGGCGCCCGAGCAGGCCGCGGGGCGGGTGCACGCCCTCGATCGGCGGACCGACGTCTACGGCCTGGGCGCGACGCTCTACGCGCTGCTCGCCGGCCGCCCGCCGTTCGTGGGGAGCACCGTGATGGACGTGCTCCGCCAGGTGCTGGAGGCGGACGCGCCGCCGCTCCGGACCCTGGACCGCGACATCCCCCAGGATCTCGAGGCGGTGGTGATGCGCTGCCTCGAGAAGCAGCCCGGCGCCCGCTACGAGTCGGCGCGCGCGCTCGGCGAGGACCTGCAGCGCTTCCTGGACGGCGATCCCGTGCTCGCGCGCCGCGCCTCCCTCGGCCGCCGCCTGGCCCGGGCTGCGCGGCGGCACCGGGCGGCGGTCGCGGGCGTGACCGCGCTGGTCCTCGCGGCCCTGGTCGTCGCCGGCTTCTTCGTCCGGAGCCGGCGCGCCGCCGCTGAGCAGGCGGAGCTCGCGCGCGAGCTCGGCGAGACCGTGAAGGAGATGGAGCTCTTCCTCGTCGGCGCCCACGCGATGCCGCTCCACGACGTCGAGCGCGAGCGCGACGTGGTCCGCGCCCGGCTCAGGACCGTGGAGGCCCGGATGGCGCAGGCGGGCGAGAGCGGCCGCGGCCCCGGGGAGTACGCGCTCGGCCGCGGCCTGCTGGCGCTCCAGGAGCCGGCCGCCGCCATCGAGCACCTCCGGGCGGCCGAGCAGGCGGGGTACCGATCGCCGGGGCTCGACTACGCCGCCGGCGCGGCGCTCTCCGAGCTCTACCGCCGCGGGCTGGAGCAGGCCCGGCGCATCCGCAATCCGGCGCAGCGCGAGGCCCGGATCGCGGCGCTGGAGGCAGAGCTCAAAGCGCCGGCGGCGCTGCACCTCCGCGCGGCGCTCGGCGGCGCCGTCGACGCGCCCGCGTACGCCGAGGGGCTGCTCGCGCTCGCCGAGGGCAGGCACGAGGACGCGCTGGCGAAGGCCCGGGCCGCGTTCGCGGGGGCGCCGTGGCTCTACGAGGCGAAGAAGCTGGAGGGCGACGTGCTCTTCGCGATGGGGAGCCGCTACCGCCACGACGCCGCCTTCGATTTCGAGCGGATGAAGGGCCACTTCGATGGCGCCGCCGAGGCGTACGGGATCGCCGCCGACCACGGCCGATCCGATCCCTCGGTCCACGCCGGCGCGTGCGAGCTCTGGACCCAGACCATGAACGCCGCCGGCAAGCACGGCGCGTCGATGCGCCCGAGCTTCGAGCGGGCGCGGGAGGCCTGCGGGCGGGCGCTCGCGGCGAGCCCGCGGAGCGCGGAGGCGTACGTGAAGCTGGCCTGGGTCCACAGCTGCTTCGCCTGGTGGGTCGCGAGCGGGATGCAGGAGGGCGAGGACGCGGAGGCAGCCCTCGCCGAGGCGACCGCGCGCGCCGAGGAGGCGCTCGCCAGGAGCCCGGACGACGCCATGGCGCGGTACGTGGCCGCCTCGGTCTTCCGGGCGCGGGCCTACCACGCGGACCTGATCGGCCGCGACCAGGGCGAGGCGCTAGAGCGCGCCGTCCAGGGCTACGAGGCCGCGCTCCAGCGCGAGCCGGACTTCGCCTGGGCCCTCAACGAGCTCTGCGTCGTCCACGCCGAGCGCGGCCGCTACGAGTCCCTGCGCGGCCTCGATCCGACGGGGGCCTTCGCGCGCGCCGAGGATCGCTGCGAGCAGGTCCTGGCGCTCGATCCAGGGTTCGGCAGCGCGCGAACGTCGCGCCTGACCACCGGCTTCTACGAGGTCGAGCACCTCGTCCGAGTAGGCCGCTCTCCGGAGGAGGCGGTCCAGCGGGTGCACGCGGCGATCGATGCGACGCGCCGGAGCGATCCTTCCTGGACCGGGGCTCCCTACTGGCGGCTCTGGCTGGATCACGCGCTGGCGCTGCACGCGCTGGACGCGGGGGCCGACCCGGGCCCGGCGCTCGCGCGCGTCCAGGAGAGCGCGCGGGCGATGGCGCCGGGCGCGGCCGCGTATCCGGAGTCGCTGCGGGCGATGCTGGCGATGCTCGAGGCGCGCGTGCGGGTAACGCGGGGCGAGGACCCGGCGGCGGAGCTCCGGATCGCGCGCGAGACGCTGGATCGCAGGCTCGTTGAGGCGCCCTGGGACGTGTCGGACCGGGCGCAGCGCGCCGAGGCGGAGCTCCTCGCCTTCCGGTGGAGCGCGCAGCGGGGCCGTCCGGACGCGGCGCTGCTCGACGCGGCGCTCGTCCCGCTCCGGCCTATGCTGCTCGGCGAGCCGCGCGCCGATCCGCGGATTTACGGGCTGCTGGCCGAGATCCATGAGGCCCGCGCTGGGCTGCGCGCGGGACGCGGGCAGGACGCCGCGGCCGAGATCGACGAGGGGCTCGGGCGCGCGGGCGCGGCGCTCGCTTTGAACCCGCGGTTCGATCGGGCGCTCGTCGCCCAAGGCGGGCTCTTTCGCCTGCGCGCTGCGACGGCGCCTGGTGAGGCCGCCAGGAGAGAGGCCACGCTGCGGGAAGCCGAGGCCCTGGAGGCGGCGATCCAGGCGAACCCGCTGCGCGCCCGGACCGTGGGCGCGCGCCTCGTCGAGGTGCGGCGGCTCGCGGGCGAGGGGCCTGACCCCGCCGCGCGCTGAGCAGTGAGTAGCGCCGGCGGAGCGTCGCGGCTTACTGGGGGTAGCCGGGGGGGAGGGGATCGCACCAGTCGGGCGCGGGGTCCTCCAACCACGTCATCGTGCACGCCTTGCCGTTGCATTCGTACTGGCCGCTCCCCGGCTCGCCCACGGCCTGGCACTCGGCGTTGAACTCGAGGACATCCTTGTAGACGAGGCCGCAGGTGTTCTTCTGGTAGCAGTACCGCTGCGCCAGCGCCGCTTTGGCGTCGATCCCGCACCCGCTCAGGAACGAGCGCGTCGGGTAGACCTCCACGACGACGTTGCCCGCGGTCACGCCCGCGCACCAGACGGCCTCGCCGTGGATGAACCCTTCATGGTCGCCGCCGTCGTCGTTCACGTTGGGTCCGGTGAGCAGGATGTGGACGCCGTCCTTCTTGTCGTTGACGAACGCGATCACGCACTCCAGCACGTTGTCGATCACGTCATCGGAGAGCCCCTTCTCCCGCCAGACCGACGCGCCGCTCACCATCCCCCGCCCCTTGTAGGGCTTGTTGAGGTGGGTCACGACGGTGCCGTTCGCGACGGCACAGCGGAACGTGTGATTGAAGACCTCCTCGCCGCCCGCGTCGGCGAAGACGCCGGTGACGGTGATCGCCGGGTTGATGGATCCGTTCTGGAGCAGCGGGTGCTTCAGCCAGCGGGCGACCTCCAACTTCCAGGTGTGCCACGCGAGCTTCGGGGTGCCGTTGGGGTCCTGCGACCCGGGCTTCAGCACCGTCGTCTCGAGCCCTGGTTCGTCGAGATCGACGTCGAGCGGCGACTCCGACTCCGACGCCGGCCCGCAAGCCGCCATGAGGAGCCCGACGCCCATCACCATTCCGTGCGCACCGACTGAGCGCTTCATCGCGATCTCCTCGTCCAGAGAGTTTCGAGCCTTCGTTGACGGCAAGGGCGAGCTTGCCGAGCGTGGACACAAGCGGCCATGATCGCCGCGCTGTGTGCCGGGGACAAGGAGCATGCGCCGTGCCATGCGTGGGAGCGGCGTGGGGGCGGCGGATCGCCCGCGCGTCGCCCGGCGAGGTGGTACGGCGGCGTTACAGGTGACCGCCGCGCGGACAGCCGCTGTTGCGGCGTGATGACAGGCGCCCATCGGAGCTGTCGGAGCGAGGGGGGCGGCGGGAGGGGGCGTCGCCGGGCCGCGGAGAGGTGATGTTCTCCTCGCTCCCTGGAGATTCAGACCAACTCAACGGGAGGGAGCGGGGGGAAAATCGACCGAGGCCGTGCCGCGGTCGGCTGCGGCAAGGAGGAGCCCGTCGAAACCGAGACGCCCGCTCGCGCAGGAGGCCCTGCGGGGGAGCCGCTACTGCGAGATCCTGCTCGGTGACGCGGATCTCGGCGTGGGATCGGTGACGATCGACGTATACAACACGCAGGGCCTGAACGAATGCCCCGAGGCGGCGTGGGTCGCGGTCGATGAGGCCGAGGTGAAGGCCGAGACGAATGCGAATGAGGGGGAGTGGCCGCGGGGAGCAACTGGCGGCCACGCGGCGGCGTCGAAGAACTCCTCGCCATCACGAAGCGTGCTCGCGGCGAGGGGCCGCGACATCGAAACGGTGTGCGGTGAGAGGCGGAAGCGGTGGTCGTCCGGGACGCGGAGTTTCCGGTATAGAAGCGAAGGGAAAGCAATCCATGACCCGTCCTTCGCGAGCACCGGATGCGCCGGCCGTGGGCCCGGCGGCGGCGGAGCGCGGCGTCCTCGCTTTCTGGCGCGAGGTCGAGCGCTGCCGCAGCGCCCCCATCGGCGGGAGGGCGCACGCTGGCGCCGTGGCGGGCCTCGAAGCGTGGCTGGAGCACGGCGGTGCGCGCGTGGCGCTGCTCGGGCCGAGCGGGCGCGGCAAGTCGATGCTGCTGGGCGCGTGGGCGCTGGAGCTGGCCCGCGCGGGCCGGCACGAGATCGCGTTCGTCCCCGTGAGCCGTCGGTTCGGTACGGCGCTGGAGTCCACGGCGCTGAACCTCCTCTATGCGCGCGTGGCTCTGTTCCTCAGGACACCGCGGCGCACCGGCGAACGGGCGCACGGGGTCGAGGAGATGCGGCGCGACCTCGCGATCATGCTCGAGGAGGGCCGCCCGCCCGGAAGCAGGCCGCTCGTCGTGATCCTCGACGGGTTCGACGAGGCCGTCACCTGGACCCCCGATGCAGCGCAGCGATTCCTGCGAGACCTCGGCCCCGGCGTGCGCGCCGTGCTGTCGGCGCGCTCGATCGAGGCGCTGGGAGGGCTCGGGGAGGGGACGGAGGTGGTCGCGCTGCCGCCGATCGCGGTCGACGAGGTCGCGGAGGCGATGGGGCTGAGGCTCGGCGAGCTGCCGGCCAGCGTGAAGGACGAGGTCGCACGGGTGAGCGGCGGGGAGCCGCTCCTCGTGGAGGCGTTCGTCGAGGCGTTTGCGCAGGAGCCTGCGGCTGTGGCGTCGGCGCTTGCGAGCGTTCCCGCCGGAGCTCCGGGCGTCCTGGATCTCTGCGCCGGCGGCACGATTGGCTCCGTATTGCCATGGCTTGCAGGCGCGCTCGCGCCGATCGAGGTGGAGGAGCTCCTCGCGATCTCGACGGTGAACGGCGGCGCACGGAACGAGCTGAGCGGACCGCTGATCGCCGCCGGAGAGTCGGGCCTCGCGCTCCGTCACCCGGCCTGGGCGGAGGCTGTTGAAGAGCGGCTTGCGCCGCAGCAGCGCGCGGCGGTCGATCGCCGGTTCGCCGACCACGGGACGCGCGCGTTCGCGTCGGGCACGGTCTCCGACTACGTATGCCGGAACTGGCGCGCTCACCTGGAGCGGGTCGGCGCGAGCCTCGCAGAGCGGATCGAGCTGGCCTCGAGGGCGTGGCTCGACGTGTGGAGGACACGCCCGGATGGCTCGTCCGGGTTCATCGCCGACGTGGACGCGACGGCGGCGTGCGCGGCGCGCCTCCTGGTCGATGCCGCGGCCGGGGGCGATGTCGTGGGGGTGCTGGCAGCGCGGGTCCGCTGCCTGCTCGTGACGAGCTCGGTGCGGACGATCCTTGGCTTCGAGGAAACGCGGCGTGTGCTGGCTGCGCAGGCCGCGCAGGACGACGAGGAGGAAGAGGAAGGGGCCGAGGGAGGCGAGGGCTCCGCCGGATCCCACATCGAGATGCCGCGCGTGGGCGAGGACGTCCTCGACGCCGCGCGGCCGATCGCCGACGCCGTGGAGCGCGCCGGTGCCCTGATCCGGCTGGCGCGCGAGCTGCCCGACGCCGAGCGCGCCGTCGTGCTCGGCTGGGCGCTCGAGGCCGCCAGCGAGGAGCACGCCGACGGGGTCGCGCTCGCCGCCGTGGCGCGCGCGCTCGACGGGCAGGCGCGCGTGACCGCCGCGCGCGAGGCAGCGGCGCGGCTCGGTCGCGAGCGGACCAGGGAGAGCCGGCTCGCGCGCGTGTCCCTGGCGTCGCTGCTGCCGGAGGACGAGGCGCGCGACCTCGGTCGCGAGGCGTTCGCCGAGGTCCCGGCCGACGCGAGGAGCAACGAGCTGCCGCTGCTCTCGAAGGCCGCCGCGCGATGGTCTCCCGCGGCGGTGCGCGGGCTCTGGGCATGGTCCGAGGCGCTGCCCCCCTCGGAGCGGCACATGGTCCTCGCTCGCCTCGCTTCGGGCCTGCCCGCGGAGGAGCGGGAAGCGGGCGCGTCGGAGGCGCTGGGGCTCGCGCTGTCGCTGCTCTCGGGCGACTGGCTTCCGCCGGACGCGTGCTGGAGCGTCTGTGCGCTCGCGCCGTACGCACCTGCCGGCGCCGCGTCCGCGCTGGTCCAGGCGTGCGCGGCTGCGGCAAGCTTCCGGTGCCCGGTGGTGACGGCCGTCGCCGCGCGCCTCTGCGATCTGGGGCGCGTGGAGGATGCGCTCGCGCTGGTGGACACGCTGCCCCAGCCGTCGGACCGGATCGAGGCGCGATCCGCGCTGCTCGCGCACCTGCCCGCCGCGGTCCGCGAGGCCGCCTGGGCCCAGCTGTCGGGCGATCTGCGGGCGAGCGACGGCGCGAGATTGCTCCTCGCGCGGAACGCCGCTGCGTGGACTCGGGCTCTCGGGGCCGATGCGGTCCTCGACCTGTCCCGCGAGATCGGCGCCAACTGGCCAGCCCTGGTCGCGATCGCCGGGGCCTCGCCGGACCACGCGCCGGCGATCACGCGCGATCTGGTCGAGCGCGCTCTGGAGCAGCCGAGCGACGAGGACGAGGCGCTCTTCGCGCTGATCCCGCTGGCCGCCTCGATGACCGAGCCGGACGCGCGCCGCGTCTGCCAGAGACTCCTGAACGAGCTCGGCTGGAAGCCGCGGCCCGATCTCCTCGACGACTGGACGAAGGACGACCTCGGGCACCTGGCGCCGTTGTTCGCCCGCGTCGCTGGGCCGCAGGGCGTCGTCGCGGTGGCCCGGGAGATCGTCGACGTCGCGCGGTGGATGCCCTGAGCGTCCGCGGAGAGACGGCCGGCGCGACGCCTGGAGCTCTTCCGGCGCTCCGTGATCCCGGTGGTCCACGCAGATCCCAGGCACCGCGACACACAAGCGGTCGTGACGCGCCGGCGGGAGCGTTGCGCAACAGCGCAATTCGTTGCGGAACATGACAGGGCACTGCGCTCAGCTCCTCGCTGTCTGAGACGTTTCGCCGAGATATGCACGCATCTCGCGCCGGCACGTGGGTTGCCGTGCAGCCGCGCCGCAACGAAACCACGGCGTGTCGCCACGGCGGCAGGCCAGAACGCATCAGACATCACAGGAGGTTTCCCCCGTGAGTGAATCCCCGGTGTTTTCGACCATGGTCCTCCCCCAGGAGCTCGTCGCAGACGACGTGATCGGTCTCCGAGATCAGATGAGCGCGCGCATCGCGGCGGTGCTTCGGCCAAAGGGCGGTAAGCGCAAGGAGGGCGACGTGCAGCTGCCCAAGGGGATCGAGCCCATCGCGGCGCTGCCGCCGCACATCGACAGGCCGTGGAAGCGCTTCGACGCGGCCGCGACAGCGCTTCAGGATTTCCGCGGCGTGCGGGCGAGCGCGCAGGCCGACCAGCGCCATTCTGGGACGAGCGAGGCCGAGCGGAGCGCGGCGAACACCGACAGCGACGACCGATGGCGTGCGCTCGAGCAGTGGAACGCGGGCGCCGCCGGGCTCTCCGAGGATGGGCAGACGCCGTCGCCGTCCGATGCGCGCTGGCTGTACGGGCAGCTCTTTCCGGCGCCCGAGGGGCTTCGCTTCATCACGCGCCGGCCCCGGGTCCAGTGGGCCGCGATGGTGCAGCGGATGAAGACGCTGGAGGAGGAGCGCGCGCAGGCGGTGATCGAGGGGTTCGGCGGGACCCGGCACTACCGGCAGATCGTCGCCGCCCACGCGCGCTTCGGCGAGGCCTACGGCTTCACGACCGTGGTCCTCGCCAAGGAGGGCGGGCGCGGGCAGACCGACGGCCGGCCGCAGTGGAGCGCCGCCCGGGATGCGCTGCGGAGCCTGATCCAGAAGATCGAGAACCACGCCGACCCGGAGATCCCGGGGAGCGAGGCGCTGGCCGCGTTCCTGCTGGCGCCCTACGTCGAGATGGTCGACGACCTCGCGAAGCCCCGTCGAAGAGCATCCGCGACAAAGCCCGAAGCCGTCCCGGCGCCACCGCTCGGGGCGAGCGGGACGCCGTGAACCCATCCGGGTGAGCTGGCTCGTCCACCGGGAGACGAGTGGCACTCGTCTCCCGGTGGACGTGGCTCCAAGAAAAGACGAGTGGCACTCGTCTCCCGGTGGACGTGGCTCCAAGAAAAGACGAGTGGCACTCGTCTCCCGGTGGACGTGGCTCCAAGAAAAGATGGGTGGCACCCGTCTCCGCGATGGGCTGCAGCCGTCTCCGCTGTGGACGCGCCCCCTGCCTTGTGATGCCTCTTGGACGTACGCTCGCCTGCCGTAGACTCGCTGGCCATGACGGCGAGCCGGCGCGGTCTCTACCAGGATCTGATCACCGAGGCGTTGGCTTCCGGCCTGCGCGAGCTCGACTCCAGCCTGGAGGTCCGCACTGCGGCGCTCCGGGCCGCTGAGGCCGCCGACCGTATCGCACTGCACCTGGGTCGCCTCGTGCAGCGCGCCATCTCCGGCGTGCCCGATGCGGAGCGTGTGGCCGTCGGCGTGGGTCTGGCGCGGAGGCTCGTCGAGCAGATCGATCAAGTGATCGCCGGCGCAGAGCTCCAGCCGGAGGCGCCCGTCGAGCCGGCGACGGTGCTCCACGCCATCGTCGGGCGCCAGCCGGACGGCAGGCCGGAGACGATCCCCGAGCCGCTCATCCCGCTCCTCGACACGGCGCTGCTCACCAACGCGCCTGGCGAGCCGAGGGTGGGCCACCAGCTCCTGACCGAGGTTCGCTCGGCGGACCGCATCGACGTCGTCATGGCGTTCGTCCGCCGGAGCGGCATCGCCCCGCTGCTCGAGGCGCTCCGCGTGCACTGCCAGGCGGGCCGCGCGCTGCGTGTGCTGACGACCACGTACACGGGATCGACCGAAGCGACGGCGCTCGAGGCGCTCCGCAAGATCGGCGCCGACGTGTGCGTGTCGTACGATACGGGGACGACTCGCCTGCACGCGAAGGCCTGGCTGTTTCATCGAGCGTCGGGCTTCTCGACCGCCTATATCGGCTCCTCCAACCTGACGCACACCGCGCAAACGAGCGGCCTCGAGTGGAATGTTCGCGTGTCCGGCGCCCGCAACCCGGATGTCATCGCCAAGGTCGCCGCCGTCTTCGAGAGCTACTGGAACAGCGGCGACTTCGTGCCGTACGATCGCGTGGAGTTCCTTGAGCGCGTCGAGCAGGCAACGAACGCGGCGCCATCGGTGATGCTCAGCCCGATCGAGCTCCGCGCCGAGCCGTTCCAGGAGCGCCTGCTCGAGCAGATCGCGCTCTCCCGCGAGCGCGGGCATCACCGCAATCTGCTGGTATCGGCGACCGGCACCGGCAAGACCGTCATGGCCGCCATCGACTACGCCCGGCTCCGGGAGGCGCTCCCCCGCGCTCGCCTGCTCTTCGTCGCGCACCGCGGGGAGATCCTGGAGCAGAGCCTCGCGACGTTTCGTCACAGCCTGCGCGATCATGCCTTTGGCGAGCTGTGGGTCGGCGGCCGTCACCCGCGGCGCTTCGAGCATGTCTTTGCGTCGATCCAGAGCCTCTCGGCAGCAGGGCTCGATGACCTGGATCCGTGCCATTTCGACGTGGTGATCATCGATGAGTTTCACCACGCCGCCGCGCCCTCGTACCGCGCGCTGCTGGAGCGCGTGCGTCCCGTCGAGCTCCTCGGCCTCACGGCCACGCCCGAGAGGAGCGATGGGCTCCCGCTCCTCGGCTGGTTCGACGACCGGATCGCTGCAGAGCTGCGGCTCTGGGACGCGATCGATCAGCACCGGCTCGTTCCGTTCGTCTACTACGGCATCCACGACGGGCTGGACCTGCGCGATGTGCCCTGGCGTCGCGGGCGCGGCTACGACGTCGACGGCCTCTCCAAGCTGCTCACAGCCAACGACGCCTGGGCCCGGCAGGTGGTGGCCCAGCTCGTCGCGCATGTCGATGACACGCGAACGATGCGGGCGCTCGGATTCTGCGTCAGCGTCGATCACGCGCGGTTCATGGCGCGCGTCTTTCGCGAGGCCGGTGTCGCGGCGACCGCGGTGTGGGGGGACAGCCCCGATGACGAGCGGCGCGCGGCCCTCGCGGACCTCGGCGCGCGGCGGGTCAACGTTGTCTTCTCCGTGGATCTGTTCAACGAAGGTATCGACGTCCCTGCGGTCGACACGCTGATCCTCCTGCGCCCGACCGACAGCCCCACGCTCTTCTTGCAGCAGCTCGGGCGCGGCCTGCGGCGCAGCGCCGGCAAGACCGTTTGCATGGTGCTCGACTTCGTGGGGCACCATCGACGCGAGTTCCGCTTCGATCGCCGCTTCGGAGCGCTGCTCGGCGGGAGCCGAAAGGAGCTCGTTCAGCAGATCGAAGGCGGGTTCCCGTTTCTGCCCGCGGGCTGCCACATGGAGCTCGACCAGAAGGCATCGGAGCTCGTGCTCGAGAACATCCGGCAAGCGGTGCCGTCGGGGTGGACGGCCAAGGTCGAGGAGCTGCGGCGGCTCGCCCGCAGCGGCGACGTGAGCCTTGCGCAGTTCCTCGAAGAGACCGGGCTTGAGCTCGAGGACGTCTATGCCGGGCAGCGGTCGTGGTCAGACCTCCGTGGTGACGCCGGGCTTCCGTCGCTGGGCGTGGGACCGCACGAACAGGTGCTGCGGCGCGCGTGCGGGCGGCTGCTCCACGTCGACGACTTCGTGCGGATCGAGGTGTATCGCCGCCTACTCGCGTCTGACGCGTGTCCCGATCCGGGGGCGATGAGCCTCCGGGAGCGCCGCCTCCTGCGCATGCTCGTCGCCACCGTGGCCGATCGCGCCATCGACAAGGCGACCACCCTTGCGCAGGCGTGCGCTCTCGTCTGGGCGTACCCACAGGTGCGCGCGGAGCTCGTCGAGGTGATGGACCTGCTCGCTGCCCGCGTGGACCACGTTCACCGGGAGCTCGCGACCCACCCGGATGTGCCGCTCGAGGTGCACGCGCGCTACTCGCGCATCGAGATCCTGGCGGCGTTCGGAGTTGGGGGCAGCGCGAAGGTGGCACCCTGGCAAACAGGTGTGTACTGGGCGAAGGAGGCCAGGGCCGACCTGCTCGCGTTCACGCTCGACAAGACGAACGGGCAGTTCTCACCGACGACGCGCTACCGCGACCATGCCATCAGCCGGCAGCTGATCCATTGGGAGAGCCAGTCGACCACCCGCGCCGAGAGCGAGACGGGGAAGCGCTATCAGCAGCACGAGGAGCTCGGCACGGCGGTGATGCTGTTCGCGCGGCTGCGCAGCGACGAGCGGGCGTTCTGGTTCCTGGGACCGGCGAGTTATGTGCGGCACGAGGCGGAGTTGCCGATGGCGATCACGTGGCGGCTACAGCATGCGCTGCCGGGGGACCTGTTCGCGTCGTTCGCGGCGGCGGTGGCGTGAAGGGAACCTTGTCCGCTTCTGCGGACAAAGTGCTTGCCTGCGGTGCGCGTTGCAAAGTGACCCACCCGCCGGCTCCCGTCTCGGCATTGCTCGGAGCTCGAACTGCCGCGGGCGTCTGAACCACAAGCAGGTCGTTCCGGGCCGCCATTGGCAATGTTATTCGGGATGAAGTAAGTGCCTGTTGCGGTAACCCACCTGCGCGCCAAGCGATAACTTCGCAGGCGAAGTACAGAAGGGTGAGTCGTGTCTCTTGACGCTGCTCGCGTCTGTGCGCTCTACTCCGCTGTCAGGGCGGCATGGCATCACCGCAGAGCATCGCTGGCTGGATCGACATCTCCCCTGCGGCGCTGCGCAAGCTGCGCGCCGAGCTGGAGCTACACGACAAGAGCGTGCTTGACGAGATGGGCGTCGGCGCGATCCATACGGGTTACGCCGATCTCTTCTTCCCGGGCACCTCCGTGCTGCACACCCGGGCGCGCTACCTGCTCTTCGTCCCGTGGATCTACCTCGGGCTCGCAGCCCACCCGCGGGCTCGGGCCGAGCGTGTGCGCGAGCTCAAGGAGAAGGCGGAGTTGTGGTTGACCGGATGTCTGCGCGCTCATGCCCAGGAGAACGACGACGGCATCATCGGGGGAAGGGTCTACCCCGAGCCTCCCGCCCAGCCGCCTGATTTCGCCTATTGGTCGGCGCTACGCGAGTATCGCCTCTACGAGGGGGTCCCGCGAGCACAGCTCCTCGCTCGCTGGGATCGGGCGCGGATCATGCCGCGGGAGGACGTGCGCACGCGCGAGGACCGCGTCGACCAGCAGCCGCTCGGCCTGTTCGACGTGCCTTCCTTGCCTGCATGGTGGATGCAGGAGGACGCCAACGTTTCCTTCCAGCTCGAGGCCGACGAGGCGGAGTTCCTCCGGGATCGCCTTGCCCAGCGCCGCCCTCCCTGCCTCCTCGGCGTGGCTGCAGCCCTGCTTGGCAAGCGAGCCCGGCCGACTGCCAGGACCCTCTGGGGAGACCCCTTCATGCGTCGAGCAGCTGATGTGTTTGATCGGGATCACAGCGGCCCCGACCTGCGTCCCGCGTCGGCTGCAGCGGCGCTCCAGCGGGCGGACGGCGCCTCGGCACTGGCCGAGCTTGTGCGGGCGATCTATGCGGCGCTCGTCGAGTTGCTGCGGGAGCAGGATCTCCGGGCCGCCGGCCGCCTGCCTCTGCCCGAGGACCATGCCCACTACCGGGAATACCTGCGGAGCTACTGGGAGGAGGACGACGGTGAGACGGTACGCCGCGCGCGTGATCTGCCCCTCCAGGGGCTCAAGGCCGATATCCAGCTGCCGGGGCGGCTGCCGGAGCTCCTGGCCCACGTGCAGGCGCGCGTGAGCTCCATCCGGCGCGCTTCGGAGGTCCAGGCGCGGCTCCTCGACAGCACCACCTTGGAGCTGTTCACCAGCCTGGAGTGGGCCCGTAAGCGCACGCGAGCGAGACTCCCCCGGCGTGACGGCCGTGGGCGTCGCGAGGGCTTCGGGAAGGGCACGGTGCGGGTGGCGGACATCAATTACCGCTGGCCCATGGTCTCCAGGATGCTCCGCGATATCCAGGAGGGCTTGCCCGATGTCTGATCAGGAGCAGCAGCGCGTCCGCTCCATGGGGGGCCTCGCGCTCCTCGACTGGCTCCGTCCACCCCCCGGCTTCGTCACCGATGCCGCGCTCGGCACCACCTACTCGCTCGACCTCGTCACCTGCGCCGCGGCGCTGGTCAGCCTCGACGGGACCGCGCGGGACAGCGCGGATTTCGGGCTCACCGCAGCCCTGCGCGCCATGCACCGCCTCGCGGGGCGGGTCTTCGTCGTGGCCCAGCAGGGATGCGTCCACGCGCCGGAGCGAACGAAGGAAGCCCTCTTGCCCATGCTGGACCGCTTCGTGCGCATGGTGCGTCGTCCGCTCGACGAGGGCGCCTTTCACCCGAAGGTCTGGCTGGTCCGACAGCTCCGCGCGCGACGCCCTGGCGCGGCGCAGCAGGAGGACGAGATCCGCTATGTGCTCGTCGTGGGCTCACGCAACCTCACCCGCGATCTATCGTGGGATCTTGGCGCCGCGCTGCAGGGATCTGTGCGGGGGCGGCGCGAAGCCAACCTGCACGGCGTCGGCGACTTCGTCCGGTTCGCGTGCCGCCTCGCGGATCTCTCGCACATCGCCGATCGTTTCGCGGACGTGGATCAGGTCGAATGGGAGTACCCGGACAAGGTGCGCGCCATGCGATTCGGATTCCATGGCGAGGAGGGCGTCAGTGCCTGGGACGGGACCATCCTGCCCGAGCTGTTGGAGCGCGCGCGGGGCGTGCTCTGGATCTCGCCGTTCCTGGACGCCAAGGGGGTGGAAGCAGCGGCGAAGCTCTCCGAGAACGCCGAGGACCGACGGCTCGTGGCCGGCACCGCGGATCTCAACTGCGTCGCGCAGACCTCGAGCTCGACGTACCTGGAGCGCTTGGAGCTGCGTTCGCTGCCGTCGGCATCCGAGGAGCCGTCGCGGCGCGCGGCGCCGGACGCGCTCGATGCGGACGGCACCTCGACGGAGGACCCCGAGTTGATCGAGGACGCGCGCGGGCTGCACGCCAAGGCGATTGCGGTTTGGAAGCCCCGTGCAGCCTCGGTCCTGATCGGCAGCGCCAATCTCACGCGCCGCGGCTGGCTCGGCGCCAACGTCGAGGCCTGGTTGCTGCTCGAGGGCCGCGCGGACCTCGCCGACGCGCTCTGGGCCTGGTCGGAGCAGGTCGCAGCCGAGTATCACCTGCCAGAGCGTGGTCACGGCTCGGAGCAGGACGATGACGCGCTCGATCGGTGGCACCACCGGATCGCTGCGCGCTCCTTCGTGCTGCGCGAGGGCGCCCCTGCGGACGGTGCCGAACTCTCCGCGGATACCCCGCCTCTTCCGGAGGACGCGCGCAACGTCGAACTCCGTGTGGGCCGCCTGGCGCGCCTGGCGGACCTCTGGGCCTGGACTCCGGGCGCGACGTCGATGACGCTCGCTGGCTGTGACCTCGCGCAGCGAAGCGCCCTGCTCCATTTTGTGCTCCGTACTGGCAGCGCCGACGATGTACAGGAGCGTGCATGGCTGCAGCATGTGCGGATCGAGCCAGCCCTGGATCCGGACGCTCGCGATCGTGCCCTTCTCCGGAGCGCCCTGCCGCCCGAGCAGTTCCTCGAATACCTGCGCGGGCTCCTCGATGACGACCTGCCTGACGACCTGGGCGATGACGAGCGTGGCGCATCGGCGCGATCGGCGCGCCAGGAGCATGCCGGCGGCGATCGGGCGGCGGGCGTAGGCGTCGAGGTCCTGCTGAGGGCGCTGGCCAGGGCACCCGATCCTCGGATCAAGGTCGCGGAGATCGGCCGCGCGCTCTCGGCGTACCTCTCCGCGGCCGACGCTGTGGAGCCCCGGCTCGCTGAGCTGCAGGCGCTTTGGCGCGCGATCGAGGAGGCCTACACGTGAAGCATGGCGCCGCGTGCAAGCGGTTCCAGAAGGCGACGGTCGCCGCGGCTTTTCAGGCGCTCAGGGATCCAGCGGGATCGCGACGCTTCCTCGTGGCCGATGAGGTTGGCCTCGGCAAGACGCTGGTCGCGCGCGGGGTCATCGAGGAGTTCATGCGCCGACCTGAGCGGCCTCCGCGCATTTTCTATGTCTGCTCCAGCCTGGGCATCGCACACCAGAACACCGCACGTTTGCTCGAGGTGCTGCACGAGCAGGAGCGGGAATCAGCCAAGGTTCAGGTGGATCGCCTCGGCCTCGTCCCGAGCCAGCCGCGCCCGGGGCCGGCCCCCTTCCACCTTTACTCGCTCACGCCGGACACCTCGATCAAGACCACGGGCCGCGGTCGCGCGGAAGAACGTGTGCTGATCGGCCGAGCGCTCCAGAAGATCTGCGGGCTGCGCGACTCCGAGTGGCTCCGTGCCGCTCTGCAGGGAGCGGTTGGCGGGCAGCGCTGGGAAAACCTGTGGTACGGCAATCCCTGGCCTGACGACGCCGAGGCGTACCTGGAGCCGTTCAAGCGACGTTTGCGCCGCGAGCTCGGGCTGAAGGAGCACGCATGGACCTCGACCCTGGCGGACGCGATCAGGGAGCGGCTCCGCGACGGGGACGAGGCGTCTCTCACCGGCACGCTGGGGCGGTTGCGGCGGGCCATGACCCTGGCGGTCATTGACGTCGTGGCGCCAGATCTGGTGATCTTCGACGAGTTCCAGCGCTTCTTTGAGGTGCTCGTCGAGGACGACGAGGAGGGCGAGGACGACGGCGAGGACGAGAACGAGCGAGACCACGAGGAGGAAGCGCACCACGTCCTGCGTGCCATGCTCGCGCCGGAGGCAGCTGGCGGCCACACGCCGGACCGGCGCCCGGCGGTCCTCCTGCTCTCGGCGACCCCCTACCGCCTGTTCGCGCGCTTCCGCGAGGGCGGGCAGCACCACGACGAGCTCTTTCAGCTCCTCCGCTTCCTCTTCGCTGACACTGCTGGCCAGCACCTCGCCGAGCTGAAACGCGATTTCGGCGTCTACCGAGATGCCTTGATCCGCGATGCCCCCGGCTCGGCGCGGGCCCTCGAGGCCAAGCAACGCATCGAGCAGCGGCTACGCCGCGTGATGGCGCGCACCGAGCGCGATCTTCTCGCACCGCCCTCGCAGGACCGACGCAGCAGGACGCGCAGCACGGCCGAGGCGCCGGTCACGGCGCAGGACCTCGTCGTCTTCAGGCACTTCCTGGAGAGCGTTCGCGATGACGATCGCCACGCCGTCGAGGCGTTCTGGTCGTCGATCCCGTACCCGCTCCAGATGATGGGAAACGACTACGTCGCCAGCAAGCACGCCGACCCGAGCCGCGCCGGCGGTCTCGCGAAGGCGGCCCGCCTCGTTCCTGCCCGCCTCGGCGATTACACCCACGAGGCCTGGGCCCATCCCAGGCTCCGCGGCCTGCTCCAGCGGCTGCCCGCGGACATGCTCAAGCTCCCCTGGCTGCCGCCGTCCCGACCGTGGTGGCCGCTCGCCGGGCCGTTCGCCGACTTCCCGAGCGCGACCAAGGCCCTGGTATTCTCGCGCTTCCGCGCCATCCCTCGCGCACTCGCGACCCTGCTCAGCTACGAGGCCGAGCGGCGCGCGTTCGGCGGGGCGGTGGGGCGGAAGCGCTTCGGTTACTTCCGGACCCGCTCGGTCAGGGCCGGCCGGCGCTCCCGCGGGAAGCGTCACCTGCGCCCGCTTCCCGCCGAGGCCTTCACGTTTGGCACTTCTTCCGGGCACAACCGCAGGCTGCTCCTGATGTTTCTGCCGCTCCCGGCGCTCGCCGCGATCGGCGATCCGCTGGCCATGGCCGGCATCGCGAGCGGCACGCTCGACCGCGCCGCCGCGCGAGCGCAGGTGCGCGCCCGGCTCGTCGAGCTACTCGGGGAGGACGGCTCGCGCACCCGGCGGGATCCGCTCGGGTGGGCGCTCGCGCTGGAGCGGCGTAACCCCGCAGGGTGGAGCGCGCTGCGAAAGGGAGCAGCCGCCTGGGTCGAGAGGGAGGGCAAGGAGCACGGGCGCGCATCCAGGTCTTTGCGGCAGGCGCTCGACGCGGCGGCGCCTGCCGGCTCGCCCGCCCCGGGCGATCTGGATGACCTTGCCGATCTGGCGCTCACGGGGCCGGGCGTGGCGCTGTCCCGCGCCGTGCGGCGGGTGTTTGGGGGCGCAAAGAACGAGGCGGAGCGCATCGAGGCGGTGGGTTCCATCAGCCTGGGGCCCCTGCGCACGTACCTCGACGGACCCGAGTGGCACCTCGTGCTGAGGCAGGGTGGTGCGGGGCGATCGCATGGCGACGCCGTGCGCGCGGCGGTCTGGGGCGGCAACCTCGAGGCGGTCCTGGACGAGTATCTGATCACGCTCCAGGGCGTCGATGCGGCCGAGGTGCACCACGAGGGCGAGGCCGACGCGCTGAAGAAACTCGGCGAGGTGCTGGGCGTCCACCACGGCGCGCGGCTGCAGGTACACACGCTGCTGCGCGGCAGGGCGATGCGGCTCCGCTGCCATGCCGTGCTGCCGTTCGGTCTCGGCGCTGGAGCGATCGAGGAGCAGCAGGCCGTGCGCGGCGACCGGGTGCGCGACGCCTTCAACTCGCCGTTCCGACCGATGGCTCTCGTCACCACGTCCATCGGCCAGGAGGGCCTCGACTTCCACCGCTACTGTCGGCACGTGGTTCACTGGGACTTGCCCAGCAACCCGGTGGACCTGGAGCAGCGCGAGGGGCGGGTGGATCGTCACGGGGGTCTGGCCGTACGACGGGCGCTGGCCGGACGCATCGTGGATCTGCCGCACGACCGCAGTCCGTGGCGCAGCCTGGCGGCGCGGCTTCGCGCCGAGGAGTCGGCCGGCGGGCTGGTGCCGTGGTGGCAGGTTGAAGGCGCGGAGATCTTGCGCTCGGCGGTCATGCCGACTTTCTCGGAGCAGGCGGGGAGGCTTGCTGCGCTGGAGGCCGATCTGGCGCTGTATCGCTATGCGCTGGGCCAGCCAGATCAAGAGGCGCTGGTCCGAGCCCTCGCGCGCCGGTTGGATAGGGTAGGGGAGGAGGACCGAGCGAAGCTCCGCCTCTGGCTGCGGAAGGTCGCTATTGATCTTTGCCCGTTGCCGCCGGAGCAGCGCGACGCGGGGTGACGAGGCACGCCCGCGCGAGATAAAAAGTACTTTCTTCTGGCCAGCTTAAGCTACGCCTGGTGTTGGGGGGAGCGACGATGTGATGTCGGAGCGAGAAGCCTTCGTGGCGCTGGCCCACAACATCCAGGGCGGCCGCGGATCGCGGCGCCGTGGCCGACAGCACTCCGTCCGGCCAACCGGGCAGGGGTCGGGTGCAAGAGCGCTCCGGTCGGGGCCATGACGTCCCACTCGGAGCACAACTGTTCGGGATGCACTGCAGTCTGACGGGTAGCCTCGCAGCGCCGCAGCGCGCCACGCTCAACGCCGAGCCGTGTATGGCGCGGTGCGCGTCCGCAGCACTGCCGACAGGGAGACTAGGCGATACTGGAGAGGCGGGCTCCGGGCGAGGCTCACCGGAGCGCACGTCCGTTCAGGTGGCGGTACTTTCAGTTGGGACACCTGACCGCGTCGGATTGGGGTATGCTCGCCGCGCCCGTGAACCGGTTCCCCGAATCAGCCCCCCCCATGCCATCGTCCACGACCTCCGCACGGAGACACCGGATCGCGCTTCCAAGTACGCACGAGAACACGCGAGAGACCTGAGCGACGGGATGGGACGCGCATCAACAAGCCGGGCCGTTCGCCACGACGAGGCGCCCACGACAAGCAACAGGACTACCCCTCACGGTAAGCAGAGCGCGGACTCGTCTGATTGGCGAGTCTTCGCGCCGGAACTGGACGCCGGTGGCGCAATGTACGCACGCCTACGCGCCGCCATTGCCAAGGATGGCGACGACGCTGTGCGCGCACTGAGCCACCTTGCGCGGGCGATGCCGGGCGAGGGCATCCTAGTCCAGCGGACTAGGGTCGCTGCTCTGGTCCTGCGTGATCTGGCGGCCATGGGCTGGCAACTCCGAGCAGATGCCACGTGGGTGTACGTACGCCCGGGGATGGCGGAGCAGGCTCACCCCAAGGAGGCCATCCGAAAGCAGCTTGAGTTCGGGCGCGCCGACCAACTCCGCGAGCATGCAACCAGGCGATTCATCGTCGCGCTCGAGCGCCCGACGCGATTCTCAAGCTCACGGCCCGTCACCCACCTCATCGCGGACGGGCGGCGCCTAGCACGGCAACTCGAGCCTATCGCCGCGCTGACAAGGGCTGAGCGCGTCGCCCACCTCGCGGGCATCTGCCGCCCCTATCTCCAACTGGTAGATGCCGATGGGCGAGACGAGCACTCCGGCATCCGCCTGATGGACATCTGGCGGTATTTCCGGCACACATGGGCGACCCGCTACCGCTCCTCGCCTGGCCGCAACCTCTTCTACCTCGTGCGCGATGCGGGCCAGCCTAACCACCCGGTCATGGCGATTACCGCGCTCGGTAACGCCGTGATGCAACTCACCTGTCGCGACGACGCGCTGGGATGGACGCGAAGTGGCCTGGAGGCGTTGATCCGGCGGGGAGAAGCGACGGACCAAGAAGTACTTGAGGCGCTCCGCGCTCGGCTGCTGGAAGATCTCAGTGACATCTATATCGAGGATCTCCCGGTCCCGCGCCCGCTCGGCGATAGGATCTCCGATGAAGTCCTCGATCGCCTCTTGCGTATTGAAGAACAAGCCGCGGGCGCCCGAGTGCACCGCCTGAAAGAGGCGGACGATGACGACGCTGCTGTGCAGCGCGTGACCGACATCACGACCGCCGATTTGGTAGCGCTGGCTCGAACAGACCTGTTCCGCGCGAAGCGAGCGCGCGCGGCACGCGAACTCCTCCGCGCGCTACGCGCGCTACGTGCCGCATCTTCGCTCGCCGCGGTCACCGCTTCCGACGAAGGTAGCTGGGCACTTAGCGCCGCGATCAGGCAGCTCAAAAAGCGCTTCTCCGCGACGGCGATGATGGAGATTACCGTGTGCGGCGCCATTGCGCCGTACAACCATCTCCTCGGTGGAAAGCTCGCCTGCCTGATGATGACGAGCCCTCAGGTACGTCGCGGCTACGCTGATCGATACGACGACGGGTACAGCATTATCGCGAGCCAGATGGCTGGGCGGCTCATCGTCAAGGAGCCATGCCTTGTCTTCCTGGGGACGACGAGCCTGTATACCGAGAGATCCTCGCAGTACAACCGGGTCAGGCTGCCCGTCGGCGCCGTTGCAGGGCAGACCGACGACGTGCCGTACCAGTATCTCGGCGAGTCGAGGGGCTACGGCTCACCCAATCTCAGCCAGGAGACTGAGGAGGCACTTGAGCAACTCCGGCACGCGGTCACGAATTACCGCAACGTCAACTTCGTGTTCGGTGAGGGTCAGAGCCCCAAACTGCGACAGTTGCGTGAGGGCTTCGCCGCGCTCGGTCTGGAGCGCACGGACGTACTTAACCATGGGTCGCAGCGGATCGTCTACGGCATCCCCCTCGCCCGGAATACGACCCGCTACCTGCTCGGGATTGACCGCGAAGCCGAATTCTCTGTGCCGGAGACAGCGACCGCGACCGACGAGGTCGCGGCCTTCTGGCTTGGAAGGTGGCTGGCAAGCCGCCTTGACCATCCGCCCGCGCTCGCGGCCGTCGGCGCATCCACGCCCCTGACCGAGCGCGTGTCCCGCCTGATCCCCGAGGAATCACCCGAAGTTCAGATGCCGCTGTTCGCGCCGCGAAAGGAACCGGAGGAGCGTCGAATGTCGACCATCGTCGAGGACGAAAAGATCACGTTCATCCGTCAACTCTACCGCGACGAAAGCGCGTACTCCGACCACGTAAAGCTCTCGCGTCTACGCGAACTAAACGTCAAGACGGGCCTTGACAACGTGGTGCGCCGCATCGTGCAGGCCGGCGGATCCGTCGTCATCACCGGCAACGCTGGTGACGGCAAGACCCATACGATCCGCTTGCTTGAGGCAGATCTCCAGAAGGCTGGCGCGAAGGTCATCGCTGACGCCAGCGAGCACCCGCACGAGCATGTGGTGAGCGAGTGGGCGGAGGCGCGTGCAAAGGACCAGCCGTTCTGTATAGCCATCAACGAGGGACTGTTGGTCACCTTGATCCGTACCTACCGAGCGCAGCACCCCTGGCTCGACGCAGTCCGTGATCAACTGCTATCGCTATATCGCTACGTGCCCGTCGAGGCTGAAGATGAGGATGAGGGACGGTACAAGCCTGAAAAGGGGGCGACCGTGGTCATCGACCTCAGCCTGCGACGGACGCTCGCGCCGGAACTGATACACGCCATTATCCTAAAGCTTACGGACGACGCGTGGTATGGCGGGTGCGCGAGTTGCCCCGCTGCGGGGACATGCCCCGTCAAATACAACCGGACGATGCTTAGGAACCCGAGCGTGCGCGAGCGCCTGGTCCAGTTGTTAAACCGCGTCGGCGAGCGGGGGGTCAGGGCGACGTTCCGCGAAGTGCTGTCGTTCGGCTCCTTCCTCATTTTCGGAGGACGAACGTGCGCAGAACTCGCGCAGGACGGCGCCTCTGAGCAGGCGCGCTACTATTGGAACGCCTTTGAGGGGCAGGGCACCATTTTTGAGCAACTCGAGCTAGGCCTCGACCCCGTTCGACAAACAGACGCCCGCACCGACGAACGCCTGTGGCGAGGGAAGGTCGAGCTTGGAGAGTTTTCCGGAAGCGCGTTGCTGCCCCCGAGCATCAGGAACCTCGATGAGGTCCAAGAAGTTGAGGGGCAGCGTGCAGCTGATGCCTTCGCGGCGCTCAAGCGGCGGTGGTACTTCGAGCACCAAGATGGTCGCCTCGGCCACGCGACGCAGGCCGACCGGCTCTTCTATGAACTTCAGGACCCGAAATCGGCCACCCAGGCCAGGATCGGACGGCTGATCTCGCTTATCAACGCGTGGTGGAATGAACCCGATCGGGCTCAACCCGATCGGCTCCGACTGTGGACACGGCTATCCTACTCACCTCGGGCGCACGGCAAAGCGATGGTTTCGGGTCGAGATGTCTCCAGCCTGCGCCTGAGTCTGTTCCGACCGAAACTGGCGCCCGCGCTCCACGCAGCTTTCGGGCGGCAGCCCGCCGATCACATCCTCCTCGCGCCCCCCGATAACGTCCGGTTCGCCAGCCTGCTCGTCGACCGCCGGCTCCTCGCGTCCCTGATCTCATCGGGCGTGACCGAGCAGGCAGAGGAAATGGAGCGACGGCTCGTCGCCTTTAACGACGCACTCGCGAGGCACGCGGAGGTGAACTCGCACGTTCGCACCATTGAACTGCTCGATCCGGAGTCGGGCTTGAACGTCAAGGTCCGCGTAGACCTCAGCCAGAAGCGCTACGACAGCGCTCAGTAGAGGCGATCCTATGGAGGCAGAACTTCGCCAGGTGCTTGGCGGTGAACTTCAGCGTCGTCATGGCTATGGCGTGATGGAGGGTAAGATAAAGCCCGTTCACATCGCCAACGCCCTACTACGGGAAGAGCACCAATGCGTTGGGAAGATGTCCGACCTCAAGCACCTTATGGCCGCTACGGCGTCGAGAGAGACGGCGGACGACCGCCTCGAGGCCGCTAAGAGGATGCTGGAGCGCAACCGGGAGCGGTGGGGCCGCCTGGGCGAGGACACGAACCTGCGGCGGTCGGCCTTGATGACGCGGGTCCTACCGCTGCTCCGCACGATCCTCGCGACAGACGGGGCCGCCTTCGGCAAATCACCCGAGTTTTCCTCTTTCTCGTCGCCGACCGCGCTCACGATCACCCGGGACCCGTCCGACGAGCAGGCGGGGACGTTCGTCCACCGACTTTGGTCTCGTGCCCCCCGGCTGAGGGTGCTCGACCTTCTCCGGACTCTGACGAGCGTCGATGATTTGCTAACCAACACCGACGACCTGACTGCGGTTTTGATTCCTCTAACCGATGGCACCACACCGTTGCGCCAAGACCGCGGAGCGCCTGAGCCTGCAATGGTGCCTCTCACGGACGTTGAGAAGCGCCTGCGGGACGCCGCCCGCGACCTTGCAGCATATGAAGAGAAGGTCCTCCCAAATCCGATGGCGACCCTCCAAAGGATCGTATTACTCGCTTCGATTTCAGTCTTCTTTCACGCAGCGACTCGAGCGCACGAGATCGCTCGTCTGCCACGTCGCGTCCTCCTCTTGGACGCATCGAACGCGAAGAGTTCGACCATCGCCGACGTCAGCGAGGCCACGGTGACCACTCTCTTCGCTGACGCCCGCGCCTATATGGCGCACACGCTCCGTGAAATGCTTGCGGCAACCGAAGGGAGTCGTCGCGGCAGGAAGCGGTGGACGGCCGATCCGGAGCGCGCAGTCGGCGAGATGCTGAAGAGCCGGACCGGGGGCAAGGTGCCGACGAACCTTAAGGAAGTCGTAGATGCACTGGAAGAAATCGAGGGTAACGACGCAGACGTTGGGGAAGAGTTGCCGGTACGTCTCGTTAGCCTCTTGGATGGCGGTAACGGGCGAAGCCTCGAGGGCTTCATCCGGCTGCTCGGGCTTCGCTGTGGCCTCCTCTATCCACAGCAAAAGAACCCGCACAAGCGCGTCGTGCCCATGGACCGGACTCTCGAGGTGTTGGTCGCTTCGACCTTCGACCTCTCCGGCCCCCCCCTCGAATTTCGGGACTTCCTTGAGGAGTTGTACCGCCGATGGGGAATTGTGGTCGGCGGTCGTCTCGAAGACGCGCGCCTGCTCACTGACGCCGGCGCCCACGCCTCTAGCGCCGACCTCACCGACAACGCCGGGCGGTTCCTTACCCGCCTGCAGAGCCTCGGCCTTGCTCGCAAGATGGCGGATAGCGTAGCGGTAGTCGGGCTGATGGAGAACACCGATGGCACGTAGGGAAATCGCGTCGAATCCTGCCTCCGTCCGAATCGCGAAACTCGCGCTGGCTGAACTCGAGGAGGCGGCCATGCGCGAAGAGTTTGGAATCGTGATGGAAGACGTCACGCCAATCGATCTATCGACGTTGATCCATGGTTTGACGCAGCCGAAGGTCACGAGAGCGAAGCGGCGACTTCGTGTCGCGCTCGTTGACGAGCACGCCGTCGTGAAGAGCGCGACCGGCCGTTTCTCGTCGCTGGTCGGGATGCTGAGTTCGCACGAAGAGGAAGCTGTACAGTGGCGGAATAAAAAGCAGCGAACCATAGCGCTCATCACAACCCGAGCGCTTGAAAAAGCCCGTACATTCGCGGAGTTCCGTCGCATCAACGAGCGGGATCTCGCCCGGCGTTTGTGCGCGGAGCAGCGCGACGGGGCCGAGGTGACGTGGCTTCGCACGCTCTGGGATGCGCTCGAGCGAGGGCGCGCCCTCCGTATCTCTCTCGTGGATACGGTCCAATTCGCGCTCGCTCTCGAATCGCTGTCTCCGGCCGAGCGATCTGCGCAGGCCCCCCGGCACCTGCATGTCCTCGGCCTGTTCCCTGATTCTATGCTGGCCGACGAGCGTTCGGAGCAACGGATTCTTCGGCGGCTCGCGCAAAATCGGGAGTTGGTCAGCGATATCAAGCGCGCGACATCCGAAGACTGGTCGCGTGTCCGTGCGTACTGCAAGTCGCTCAGCGGAAGTGCGAAGACGTCAGCAGGCAAATTAGTCCCGCGCGTCCGAAAAATCACACAAGGTGAGCCGCTCGAAGGTCTCGACTTCGAGGGCGTCCTGTCACTCTGGCGAGGCAAGATCGCCAGCAAGGGCGCTGGCGGCACAAAGAGCGGCGATACGCGGGTGGCGGCTGAGCGCGTCGTGGGTCGCAAACTCCTCGCCAACGACACCAGCCACATCCGTGACATCGCGGAGGAACTGACGCAGATCGTACAGGTCGCACTCGACGACGACAGCCGAGCGGGCGTACAGGATGTGAGAACGGCGAGCGCCGACGGCCAGATCTCCTTTGTGGAGGTCAGGCGGGATCTGCTGGAACTCGTTCGCTCTCGCTCGACGACGGCGGAGTGGGGAGGAATGATCGAGGTCGCTTCCGATAAACCGGGTGCGATGACTGAGGTCACCGCCTTCAAGTCATGGGCGCCGTTCATGGTTGCGCGGATTCAAGAGATCCTTTTGACGTTCGCGCAGGAGGGCATCGCGCCCCGGAACTTGGTCGAGCTATTCGCGCGCTTGACGGCGCTGCATACGTCGCTCGTCCCTCATGCTCCACAACTTGCGCTTTCGCCTGTCATCGTGCTCGCAGGCGAACCCGGTGCCCTTGAGGCTGCCGAGGAATATCTGTCGACGTACGAACAACTGCTGCGCCAGGTGCAACTCGCGTATCACGAGATGCACGCAGCGGCGGACTTTGAGGCGGAACAGGTCATCGGCCTGCTCCTTTGCCTCGAACTTTATGTCTTCCGGAACGGCGATGGCGTCGAAGCCGTGATGTCACCCTTGCACCCACTCTACTTGTGGCGAAGCGTTGCTCTCGTCCGCGAGGTCAGGGGGCTCGGTACTATGCTGTCGAAGCATGAACTGAGTACCATCGAGGAGGCGTGCGCCGAGGACCTGCAGATCTTGCAGGTCCTTGTCCTCCCGTCGAGCGCGACAGGCAGCGACCAATCGCAGATGCTCGGTCAAGCAGGTTCGTTGGGGCGACTCCCCGTTTTCCGGGAGTCACCGCGCGGCATGCTCGAAGCTGACGGCGTACGGGCGGTCGCAGAATTCGCGCAGCGGCTAGCGAAACTGCGCCCGTTCGTTCGCCCTGGGCTCCAGATCCTGATGGTCAACCTCCCGAAGCCTGGCAGATTTATCCAGGAGTTAATCGACCGGCTCGATCTCGAGAACACGAGCTCCGAGGAGACGTTCTGGGGGATCCATATCAGGGTCCGTTACACTCAGGATGACACACGAGGCTGGGCGAACGACGTAAATGATCTTGATGACACACTTCGGGAGCGGCTAACAACCGCCGAGGAACGGGGGTTGTTGACACTGTCCGTGGTCGGTGAGGTGATGAAATGGGAAAAGGTGCTCGAAGAACTTCGTGAGTACCCCAGCCACCTTACCGTCGTGGTTGACCCATTCGAGGTTCGCTCGATGCCGGTCGCGCGGGCACAGATACACGCTCTCAGCCCGTGGATGCCGACCTGCGAATACCGATTCAATCGCATCCGAAAGGAGGTTCAGGTTATTCCTGTCGCCGAGGAGCACGTCTTCGGCAGTTATCTCGCCGCTGCTGCGCTCGTCCACACGGCGCTTCAGCGCAAGACTCCCGCACACTTGCCGCAGGTGCGCGAAGTCAAAGATGCGCTAGATGCTGTAGCGGAGCACTCTACGTGGACGATCGTCGCCGACCCGCACCGCGTGCCGCTCGCGCGCCTCGGCGCCGCCGAGGTAATCGATCGCCGAGTCGAACGAGGCAGGCAACTCACGTGCTTCGCGCACGATCTCGCGCCATTCCAGCGACGGCTCGATGACCAACTCCGACGGACTCACTTCCTCGCTGAGCCGGAAACCCTTCAACGCTTGGTCCGCGACCTCGTGGCGATGGAGCCGAACGGCATCCTCGGCCTCGCTGCGACGAACCAGGACAAGCAGGTAAAGGGATCGCTCGGGAAGCTCATCGCCGTACGCTGGTATCGAACCCAGCAGCCGAGCGGCCTCGCGGTCAGCCTTGACACTCCGACCGCGGCGCGATGGCTCGTGGCCGGAAATTACTCACGAGAGAAGGCGGACCTACTTGGGCTCCGTGAAGAGGACGGCTTGCTCGTCATTGACGTCATCGAGGTCAAGGCCCACGACGAGGCGACACCGTACACGGTGAAAGACGGGACGATCGAGGGGCGAGCCGTGGGGCAGGTCCTGGCTACCCTTCAGGCGCTCGCGGAGGTGTTCACGCCTGGATCCCGGTCGCCTCTCGCGAGGCCGAGGCGTGAGGTGCTCCGCGAGCACCTCTACACCGCGCTCGTGCGTGATCAGGAAGCAGAGTACGTAGAGCGCTGGCACGTCCTCTTACAGGACGTCTTCGAGGGTAAGGTCCCCGTACGGCTGGCCGGCCGCATCGTGCACGTCCAACTTGCCTCCGTCGCGCACCGCGAGGCGCAGGTGTACCTCTCGGTCACCGGAGTCCCTGTGCGCGTCGACACGTTGACGGCGGAGGACGTCGGACTCGTGCTCCGCTCGTCCCGAGGCGCGCGACAGGAACCCGAGGCGGCCCCGCCGGGCGTTCAGGTCGCCGACCGGATCGAACCTGCCGAAGCGCTGGCGAAACTGCAACCGGGCGTGGCGCCGGTCGCCGAGGCACCTGCAACGGCGGGTACGGGGAACGCACGGGCGGCTAGCGACCAACCTGGCGAGGCGCCGCCTAACAGCCGGGGTGGTGTCGCGCCACCTGGCCCTAACCTGGCGCCGCACGGCCCCACAGCGCCTGCTGGAGGCATCACGATTGACGTGACGCTCGGCACTGAGCACGCGTCATCGACCGCGGTCCACTGGGTTCCGGGCCGGCAGAGCAACGGCTTCTTCCTGATCCTTGGCGCCTCGGGCTCCGGCAAGACAGAGACGCTCAAGGTCCTGGGCGAGAGCGTGGTGAACGCGGGCGTTCCTGTGCTTGTGTTCGACTTCCACGGTGACGTTATCCTCCCCGGCATGCGGTCAGTGCTGCTCTCGAGCGGCGCGGCCTCGAAGTTCGGGCTGAACCCGATGGAACTCGACGTCCACTCGGCGCAGGAGAGCGGGCTTTACGACCAGCGCGCGGCGCTGCGCGGGATGATCCAGAGGGCGGTACCGGCGCTTGGGCACCGTCAGTCCAGCATACTGCGCGAGGCGTTCGACGCGGCATACGCGCGTGCCGGCATCCTCGACGATGACGACTCCACGTGGCGTCGGGCTGCGCCGTCGTTCGGCGACATCGAGAGTATCCTGGACGGCTGGGCGCAGGACGACGCACGCAAGGGGCAGCGCACCGCCATCGAGGGATGCCTGGCCGCGGTGCAGGAACTTTTCGGACACCCGATTTTCGGGCGTCCCTCTCACATCTCGGTGGAGCAGATACTCTCCGAGTCGCTCCGCCTCGATCTAAGCAAACTGCCAGATCAGGTCCGCTTCATCGCAACCGAGACCCTCCTCCGGAAGATCTTTAGGATGCTGCGCTTAAAGGGGCCTATCCCGGTGCAGCCCGCCGATGACCGAGAGCGCTTCAGGTTGTTCGTCTTGATCGATGAGGCGAAGATCCTCAGCCTCGGAGGTGGCGAGCGAGACCGAACTGACAACATCCTGAACGAACTCATTACCGAGGCTCGGAAATTTGGGCTCGGCATGATCCTGGCGTCGCAGATGAGCGATCACTTCAGCGAGGAGGTTCGAGCGAACGCTGCCACGTGGCTCGTCCTCAAACCGATGGACATCCGCGAGGCGCGGAAGAATGCACCGAACGTCTCCGTGGACCCGGATGACCTCATCCATCTCGCGGGTCGCGGCGACGGCTACTACCGAGACCGCCCGTCTGCTCGGGCGCGGAGGATTCAGGTGCGCCCGAAGGGCGCGAAGCCCAGGGAGGATCATTGACCCTACCGCGCCGCGCGGAGGCAGTGTCAGTGGGCGACATGCGAACCGGCGGGCCAGCCCCAACGCGCTCTCAGGTGGCGAAGGCCAAGGAGGTGACCGCGTGGTACCTCGAGCGGTACCACGGCTCCCCCGACGACGTCGGTGTCGTCACCATGTTCACGGATCCGGGCCGCGTGGGTCACTTCGCGGTGCCCCTCGCTTCCCTCGAGGCAGAGGACCCGGACGCGCTGTTCCGTGTACTCGTCGCCACGACGATGTTTCAGCGCAGGCAGGACGTGCAGATCATGCGCGTCCTTCGAGGAATCGGCCCGGGGGACGTCGACCAACTCACGAGTGCCGCTACGCTCCTCGCCTCGGCCGAGAGTTGTGGCTGCGAAGCGTCGCTGTCTCTCGAGGGGATCCTCACGCGGTGCGATCTGCGCAAGGACGACTTCCGGCAGGGGACGTGCGACCTGGCGCCATCCGTTGCTTGCCTGCCCAAGCGGCACGCGGTGCTACTCAAGAGGTACGGCCACTTTGGGAAGGTCCCAACGGCGCTGGCGCTCAACCTGAAGGCTCACGGTGCCACAGACCTGGCGGCGCTGCGTCGCGGCTGCATCAAAGCCACTGGATCGCCAGAGGCGGCGGCTGAATGCCTCGAAAATGCGCTCTGCAAATCCTGGCGCGTGAGCGACAAGATCTCGGCTATGTACCTGTCAATGCTCGCAAATCCAGACCTCTGGCCTGGCCGCGCGCCTTGGGCAGACGGCCTGGATTGGACTAGATGGGTCGTGATCGACAGTAATGTTGATCTCTTCCTTGATTGGCTCGGTTACGACGGCTTCGGGACATACGCTGCACGGCGGGGGTTCATCTGTTCCGTTGCAAGCAAAATAGACCTCACGTCCATGAAGGGTGGCTTGCAAAAGTTCAACCCTCGAATCGTCCAGCAGGCCGGCTTTCTTTTCATGAGCGCTGCGAATCGCCGCAGCACCGGCCGAGATTGTTCGAAGGAAGACGGCGCTTGTGGGCGCTGCCCGAGGGTGATCTCGCGTGCATGCCCGCTGAAACGGTAGTGATTGCGGCTGACTCAGATCGCTACGCATCGGGAACTTGGCTGTAATGGACGGGCGCTGGTTTAGCATGGTGCACCTGGTCGTCGCCACGAAACATCAGTGGCGGACAGAAGAGGGCGGGGGCGACCGCCATGAGGCAGTTCTACGCGTGTGATCCTGCCGATGGCGGTATTCCAGACTGCGACGCCGTGGTACCCGCCCGCGCGGTCGGTCTACTCGCACACTACCCCGCCGCAAGGTCGGCGCACACGCTACATCGCGTCGCTCGGGCCGCGCCGCCGTCAAGCCCGCCGTCGCCGACACCGGCCACCCGCGGCGCACCGTACCGAACTCGCTCGCGAGCACCACCCCCGCCGCCGCTTCGCTCAGTCGATCCCGATCACCACCTTGCCGAAGTGCTTCCCCGCAGCGAGCTTCGCGAGCGCCTCGTTCGCCCGCTCGATCGGAAAGACCTCGTCAACCACCGGCCGGATCCGATGCAACTCGAGCGCCGCCGCGAACTCCACGGTCGCCTGCCGCGATCCCACCACGCTGCCCTCCACGCGAATCGCCCGGAACAGGATCGGCATCGGATCGATCTGGCTCCCCACCCCGCTCAGCAGCCCGATCAGGCTCACCACGCCCCCCGTCTTCACCGCCTGCAGCGACCTCGGCAGCGTCCCCGCTCCGCCGACCTCGATCACCCGATCCACCCCCTCGCCGCCCGTCAGTCGCAGCACCTCCTCGTGCCACTCCGGCTGCTTCCGGTAGTCGATCGCCTCGGTCACCCCGAGCGCGCGCAGCCGCTCGATCTTCGCCGCGCTGGACGACGTGGCGATCACGCGCAGCCCCGCCGCCCGCGCCAGCTGCGCGGCGAACAGCGACACCCCGCCGGTCCCCTGGACAAGCACTGTCGCCCCCGGCGCCGGCCGCGGCCCCGACTCGAAGAGCGCCGTCCACGCCGTCACCCCAGCGCACGTCAGCGTCGCCGCCTCGTTGAACCCGAGGTGCGCCGGCGCGCGGACGAGCGCGTCCTCCCCGAACACCACCAGCTCCGCGAGCACCCCGTCGTTCCCACCCGCACCGAGATTCGCCGCCGCGTACTCCTTCCGGAACGGCCCCGAAGCCCACGTCGGGAAGAACGTCGAGATCACGCGATCGCCCTCCTTCCAGCGCCGCACACCCGCTCCGATCGCGACCACCTCGCCCGCCGCGTCGCTGAGCGGGACAAGCTCCTCCTTGCGCTCCCCGCCGTACCGGCCGCGCACGACCATGAGGTCACGGTAGTTGATCGACGCGGCGCGGACGCGCACGAGCACCTGCCCCGGACCGGGCCTGGGTGCGGGGCGCTCGGCGAGCGTCCACGCGTCCGACTCCGAAGCGTTCTTCCGAATGATGACAGTCTTCATGGCGTGTCCTCCAATCTTCCCTGGACACCCCATCCGTAGATCCGTTCCTCCGGGCGCAGTAGTCCGCGCGAGGGAACGTCACCTGTGCTATTTCAGCACAGATCATGATCTCGCTTGCCGCGATCGAGCTGCTCGTCGCCACCGTCGAGACCGGGAGCTTCTCGCGCGCCGCGCGCCGGCTCGGCGTCACGCCGTCCGCGGTGAGCCGGCGCGTGATGCGCCTCGAGCAGGAGCTCGGCGTCGCGCTGCTGGCGCGCACGACGCGGTCGCTCCGCCTGACGGACGACGGGCAGGCCTTCTACGCGCGCTGCGTCCGCATCGTCGAGGAGCTCGGGGAGGCGACCGAGGCGATCGCGCGCGCGAGCAAGAAGCCGGTGGGGCTCCTGCGCGTCGACGCGCCGGTTGCGCTCGCACGGGACGTGATCGCGCCGAGCCTGCCGCGCTTCGCGGCGCGCTACCCCGACGTGCGGGTCAACCTGACGCTGCGCGATCAGCACGTCGACCCCGTGGCCGAGGGGCTCGACCTGCTCGTGCGCATCGGCCCGCTCGGCGACTCGAGCCTCGTCGCGCGCCGACTCGGCGCGAGCCGCATCGTCCACTGCGCGGCGCCGTCGTACATCGCGCGGCGCGGCGCGCCCGCGACGCCGGCCGATCTCGCGGGCCACGACTGCGTCGGGTACCTCCGCGACGGGCGGCCCACAGGGTTCCGTTTCCTGACCGGAGACGGCGACGCCGTGCTCGAGGTGCCCATCTCCGGGCCGTTCCACGCGAACGACGTGGAGGTCCTGAGGCTCCTCGCGATCGCCGGGAGCGGGATCATCGCGATGTTCGACTTCCTCGCGAAGGACGCGCTGGCCGAGGGGACGCTCGTGACCGTGCTCGACGAGTTCCCGACGACGACCTGGCCGATTCACGCGCTGTACCCGAAGAACCGGCACCTGTTGCCGAAGGTGCGCGTGTTCGTCGATTTTCTCGCGGAGATCTTCGCTCCACCCTTGCCTCAACGCCGTGGAGACCGCCGGCGGAGCGGCCGGCGATGAGCGCGCGCATCATCCTGGTCCGTCACGGCCGCTCGGGGCACGTCCACACGGGCTGGATCGACGCCGCCGGGTTCCAGCGCTGGCGCGACGCCTACGACGCCGCAGGCCTGGCGCCGGGGGAGATCCCGCCGCCGGCGCTCCGGCGCCTGGCGACGCAGGCGGGCGCGGTGGTCGCGAGCGACCTACCGCGCGCCCGCGCCTCGGCCGAGCTGCTCGTCCCCGGCGCCGAGATCGCCACGTCGGCGCTGCTGCGCGAGGTGGAGCAGCCGGCGCCGCCGCTTGGCAACAAGCGGGCGCCGCTCGCCGTCTGGGCGCTCGCGATCGGGCTCAGGAAGGCCTACGGGGCGCTCCGCGGCGAGGCGCCGCCCGCCGCGGTGCAGCGCCGCGCGGGCGAGGCGGCCGAGTGGTTGGTCGAGCTCTCGGCCCAGCGCGGCAGCGTGCTCGCGGTCACCCACGCCTGGCTCCGCGAGGTGCTGGCGCAGGCGCTCGCCGATCGCGGATGGCGGCGCCTCCACGCATCCGCGCGTTACGCCCACTGGAGCGCGTGGACGCTGACCGATAAGCATCCATCCGGATCGTAGCTTCCCGCCAGCTGTGCGGGCCAACCCAAGGACTGGACCTCTAGATCGTGCCCTCCGGCGCACGCTGGCGGAGCGCGTCCTCCAGCGCGCGCTCGAACACCGCACGGGACGGATGGACGGTCAGCTTCCGGATCGCGGTATTCGCGATCTGAACCCCAAAGATGACCACCCTGGATTGGAGCAGAAAGTGACCTCCCTCGACCGCATGGAGGACGGAAATCGTCGCCGCGGTCAGCCGCGTGCGCGTCACGTGCTCGTAATCGGTCATCGCCTCCCAGTCATTGAAGACCAGCACTCGGCCCTCCTCGGCGACCCGCCGCAACATCACCTCCTCGATCGCCGCGGCGCCCGCCTCCACAAGCACCCCGGTGACACACGTGACCATCAGCGCCGGCGCGGGACACCAGATCTTTACCGTGCCCTCGCTACACCAGTGGGTCTGAAGCGGGCGGGCAGGGAGCGAGACCATACAGCTGGCGCCTAGACTGGGCCGCGCGCGACCGTTCGTCGAGGACCTCGTCGCACGATCTGCATCCAAATAAAAATCAGCGCAACGGGCCAGGATCTCTGCACTGTTGTGTTGTGAGGGGCCCGACCATCACACGAAGTGAAACATTCAATTCGGGCGGCTGAAAACAACCTGTGCACTTCTTCTGTTACAGCGACGGATCTTTATGCTGCCCGGGGCCGAGCCCCGCCTCGCCTGCGAGCGGCGCGCGCTCCGGGCAGCCTGCCCCGTCAGGGCTTCGCCGCGCCCGCCATGAACGCGGCGAACGCCTCGGCGTACTCTGGATGCCAGCGCGACAGCGCAGGTCGGTTCCGGATCAGGTCGTCCGCCGCCCACTGCACGCGGCGCTCGTCCATCTCCCGCGTCACCGCGTTGTCGGGACAGAGCAGATAGAAGTCACCGCGGGCCATGCCGCCGATCATCAGATCTACCACCTGATCGGCGGTCCACGCCTCTGCGGGCTTCTCCGGGCCTCTCGCGGTCATCCCGGTGAACGTGTAGCCCGGGATCAGCAGATGGGCGGTGATCTTGCAGCCCGCCACGTTGCGCAGCTCGTGGGCGAGCTGCTCTGTCAGCACCTTCACGCCGGCCTTCGAGACGTTGTAGGCAGCGTCGCCGGGAGGCGTGGTGATGCCCTGCTTCGAGCCCGTGTTCACGATGGCGCAGGGGGTGCCCTGCGCGATCATCGCCTCGGTGAACGCCTGCACGCCGTGGATCACGCCCCACAGATTGACCTCGATGAGCCGCCGCCAGCGCTCGATGTCCTTCCACGGCTTGCCGCCGCCGCCGACTCCGGCGTTGTTCATCAGGATCGCCACCTCGCCGAACGCGTCGTAGGCGGTCTGCTTCAGCCGCTGCACGTCCTCGAGCCTGGCGACGTCGGTCGGTACCGCGCGCACGTCGGCCTGGCCGCCGGGCGCGGCGGCGGCGACGCGCGCGGCGGCCTCGTGCAGCGCCGGTCCGTCCAGGTCGGCGAGACAGACCTTCAGGCCCATGCGCGCGAAGCGCTCGGCGGCCGCGAGGCCGATGCCGCTGGCGGCGCCGGTCACGACGGCGGCACGGCCAGGTGTCAATGCGGGATGGTCATTCACAGCGGATCTCCGTCATGCGTTGATGGCGCGCCGCCTCTGGCGCGGCGATCGGGGCGAGCATAGTGGGCGCCGGCGGGTCGAGCCACGACCATCCGGCGTGAAGTGGCTACCTCCAGGAATGGCTTGCATGTCACCGCGGCCGCTCCTACCATGCGCGCTGGCTTACAGCCGCGCAGGTGCACGATGAGCGATTCCGAGGACAGCGAGACCATCTTCAAGGTGGTCGTCAATCACGAAGAACAGTACTCGATCTGGCCGGCATACCGTGATCTGCCGGTCGGCTGGCGTGCCGAGGGCACCGAGGGGACGCGCGCAGCGTGCCTCCAGCACATCGAGAAGGTCTGGACCGACATGCGGCCGCTCAGCCTGCGCCAGGCCATGGACGGGCAATAACCGCCGTCCCACGCTCGCCCGCCGGCCGCCCTCTCGGCCCTTGACGGGGCGAGTCGCGCCACCTGGAGCTCGCGCCGAGCGGCCGTTCCCCGCGTGCGTGCTCCAGGGCGCGCGCCGCGAGACCGCTTCAGCCTCCCACCCATCCGATCATCAGTCGAACCACAGCGACGATCACCAGCAGACTCGCCGCGAAGCAGCCGAGTCCCGGGCGCTTGCCGCTATCGCCTGCCACGGCCACGGCCACCTGCAGGCTCACCGCGCCCGGAGGATCCAGGCACTTTTTTTTTAGCGCCGGCACCCGCTTCCACCGCGAGGGCGCGGCTTCACCTTCGAGCAGCGCCACCGGGGGCGTGCGCTTCACGATCGCCATCGCGCGCGCCGCCCGGCTCTCCCGATCACCCCGCCTCGACGCGCGGATCGCCGCCTCGGGCAGCCCGAACACCTCGCCGGAGCCGTACGTCCCCGCGAGGCCCGCGAGCACGCGAAGGTGCCAGTCGGCGGGGATCGCCCCGGGCAGCGCCTCGATCGCCTCCTCCGGGATCGGCGGGAACCACACCGCGAAATGCTGGATCTGCCTTCCGGTCCAGTCCTTCCGCGCCGGATCGAGGAACCGCGTCGCCACATAGGGAAACACGAGAGATCCTCTCGGCCCGGGCCCGTCGATCTCGAGCAGGCCATAGCGGAGCTCTCCAGCGCTCGCGTCGGCGTCGCCGATCATGGCCTCGAGCGTCGTGAGCCAGGCGGGGAGCGCCGGGATCTCGGGCACGCAGATGAACTCGTAATCCCAGTGCTCGCCGCGCGTCCTCCAGAGGAGGCGCGAGGTCTCGACGGCGGACGCTGGCGCGGGCGCGAGCATGGCTGTCCTACTGGTTCTGGTGGTAGGCCCGCGCCCCCTCGTCGTTGCGCAGGGCCGCGATCATCGCGGTCAGGACCGCCGTGAACGCGTCGCCCCTCCGGATCGCGCCCTCGCGGGTCTTCTGGAGCCTGTCGAGCCGCGTGGTCGCGAAGTCCTTGATCGAGACGAACCGCAGGATCTTGCTCACGATCTGGTATCGCTTCGGGAGAAAGTCGTCGAGCGAGTCGACGAACGTCACCAGATCGCGCAGCCCCTGGAAGAACGTCTCTCCGGCCGACCTCTCCTTCCTCGTGGCCTGCGCCTCGCGGACCGCGCCCTCGACGGTGCTCACCAGGATGGCGGGCGCGAGCGTGCGCACGCCGAGCGAGGTGCCCGGGTCGACCTGCGCGTCGGCGTCGGCCGGCGCGGCGACCGACGAGAGCAGCATGAAGCGGTGCCCGAACGCGCGCTCGGCGCGGAGCACGGCGCAGAGCTTCGCGAGCTGATCGTCGGCGTCGCGGCAGACCTCGCGCTCGAAGTCGCTCGCGCTGTACTCCGGCGGGAACAGGTCGGCCTTGCTGAGGGCGAGGATCCACTCGCGCGGGAAGCTCACCTCGTCGCCCGTGGCGGCGCTGGTCCGGCGCAGCCGGTCGCACTCGTCGGCGAAGTGCTCGAAGAGCCACCGGATGTAGCCGGTGCCCTCGCTCCGGTACTTCGCGCCGTCCGCAAGGAGGATCCCGACGTGGCTCATGCCGAGCTTGAGCAGGCCCTGGCGCATCGCCTCCCGCTCGTCCGCGTCGATCGGCTCGTCCTCCCACCAGCGCCCGGGGTAGTCGTACCAGTGGATGCGGACCGCCGCCTCCGGCAGGTCCCTCGGGAAGAAGTCGAACTCGTAGGCGTCGAAGCGCGTGCTGCCGTCCGGAAACCTGCCCTCTTCGAGGCGGTAGAAGCGCCCGAGGAGCTGGTTGCCCTGCGCCTTGTTGACCGCCTGGATCTTGTACGCGTGCTCCAGCTGAAACGAGGGCTGCGTCTGCGCCCGGTAGAAGGCCGCCAGGAGGACCGTCTTGCCTGCGCCGGAGGCGCCGAACAGGGCGACGTGCAGATCGAGCGGCGGCATGACGGAATTGCGATACGGGAGCGCGCGCCTCGGCACAAGCGCCGGCGCGCGCGGCCTCACCCCGGAGCCCCGGCAGCGCTCGCCTGAGCGCCGCCGCGCCCCGGCGCGCTACTTCTTCTCCTGCACCTCGACCTCCAGCTGCCTCACGCTCGATCCGCCCCGGGTGTCGTGGACGACCGCCCACAGCGACACGCGCCCCGGCTTCGAGGGCGGCGTCCACGTGGTCCCGTGGCGGTCGCCGGGGCCCGTCACCGCGTCGCTCACGAGGCGCCGCGCCCCGTCGAACCCGCCCCCGTCCGTGTAGTAGTCGACCCAGATCGCCTCGTTCGCGGGCGGTCCTCCGAGCCCCGTGGCCTCCACGTCCACGTCGGCGGCATCGGACGGCACGATCACATCGATGTCGTAGGTCGTGCAGTCGTCCGCGTCCGGCTCTGCCGGGCCGCATCCCTGCGCCTTCGTTTCCGGCTGGATGCACGGTTCCACGACGGGCAGGCCGCTCTCGCCGAGCGCGACCTCCTTGTCGTCCAGCTTCAGCGTGAAGTCGTCGATGGGCGGGTTCGTGTTGGCTCGTTGATCCGAATCCTGGAAGACAAATACCTGCGTGTAGCCCACGACGAAGCTGTCCGGACCGAGCACCCTCCCGTCCTCGTCGACGCACTCGAGTGGAATCCCCAAGCCGTCTGCCATCGCCGCGGACGGGTCAGCGCCTGTCAGAATCGCAGCCAGCGCTGCGGACAGCGCCGGAGACGGCCGCGTCTTGCCGGCGCACACGGCGAACAACACGTAGGCCGACGAGTACTTCGTTCCGGTCGCGGTGGTTCCTGCGTCCGGGCGCCTGAGGATGTCACTGGACAGCGTCCACGTAAACGACGCTGCGTTGGGCTTGCCGCTCAGCCCCGACTCGAGCTCCTGTCGCTTGAAGAGAGCGGTCTGCTCCTCCTGGCCGCCATTGCCGCCGCCGCCGTTGCCGCCGGCGCTGCCGCCGTTGCCGCCGCCGCCGTCGGCGCTGCCGCCGCCGCCGTCGGCGCTGCCGCCGTTGCCGCCGCCGTTGCCGCCGTCGGCGCTGCCGCCGCCGCCGTCGTCGTTGGCACCGCCGCCGCCGTCGTTGGCGCCGCCGTCGCCGCCGCCACCTCCGCCTCCCTGCGGCGGGGCCAATGCCGCTATGTAGGTGCCCAGCCACTGCGGGAGGCACCCGATCTGCGCGTCTATCCCGACAGGCGGGTTCACGCAGCCCCCGATCCACGTGACCTCGACGTTCCGCGGATTGCCGTCGGCGTCACCCAGCGCGTCGGCGTACGTCATCTGGAACGTCACGGGCGTGCCCCGCGCCGGATACGGCTTGTCCGCCGTCACGGCCAGGACGCGGAGCCCCTCCACCTCGGACGACGGAGCCAGGTCGCTCCCAGCGCAGCAGGGAATGCCGAGGGCCAGGGTCGAGAGCGCGGCGAGCAGCGCGCGGCGAGCGGGCAGTCGGGTCCGTTTCATCAGAAGTCTCCTCGCAGCCCGAGCGTGGGCAGGAAGGGGAGCCCCGTCACGTACTCCCGCTTCGTGTAGTTGAAGTTGTAGCTGATGCCCTCCGCAGCCTGGTAGTTGTAGACGTTCTGCACGTCCAGGTAGAGCCCGAGCTGCCACCTCTTGAATCGCCACGTCTTGTCGACGCGGACGTCGAGCTGATGGAACAGCGGCATCCTCTCGCTGTAGTCGCCCCCGAGCGGGAAGGGCGAGTACTTGCCCGAGGAAGCATGGTAGATCGCGTTCACCCGGTTCGGATCACACCCCTTCTGCTCCGGATCGCAGACATAGGGCGTCTCCAGGTTGCCCGACACGAGGCGGAAGCGCGCGCCGACCTCCCAGCCCCGGCCGAGCTGCATGTTCCCGAGCACGGTCAGCACGTGCGTCTGGTCCCATGGCGTGGGGTGCTCCTCCTCGCCGGGGCCGTCCGTGCGCACCGATCGCGAGAGGGTGTACGCCGCCCAGCCGAAGAAGCGGTCGTCTGGCTTGTACTTCAAGAGCACCTCGCCGCCCACCGCGTACCCGGTGCCGTCGTTGGCATATCCGTCCTTCTCCGCTGAGAAGACGACCTGCCGATCGAGCTGCTTGTAGAACCCGTCCACCGTCACGTCGATCTGCGGCGTGATCTCCTGCTCCACCCCGAGGCCGTAGTGGATGGATCGGTTCGACTTGATATCCGGGTTTCCGAACGGCTCGACGCTCTCCTGGAACTGGGGCGCCTGGTAGTAGAGGCCCACGCCGCCCTTGGCCGTCGTCCGCGGGAAGCCGCTCCGGATGTCGTAGCGCGCGTTGATCCTCGGGCTCACGTCGAGCGTGCGCGTGTCGAGCGCGTAGTCGACGCGCACCCCGGGGACGATCCGCGCGCGCGGCGAGGGGACCACCTCGAACTCGGCGTACGCGGCCGGCCGGGAGTACGGGCCGTCGAACGACTGGTCCTGCGCGGGCAGGGTCGAGAACGGCTGGTTCGACGGGTGGCCTGCGGGCTGCCTCGTCGGCGCGTGGAGGTTGACCGTCGCGATGCCGGCCGTGAGGTCGGTCCCCACGTTCATCGTGAGGAACCTGGCGAACCGGTGCGAGTACTCCAGCCGCAGGTCGAGCGAGTTCGTGGTGACGTTGAAGGAGAGGGGAGCGACCCCGAAGTCGAAGACGTCCCTGCCGAGGGCCAGCGACCAGAGGATCCTGTCCCGGTTCCCCAGGCGGTTCTCGTAGCTGAGCTGGAAGCGCTGGAAGGCGGTGTGCAGCCCGAAGTCGCCCGTCAGCGCGGGCTCGTCCTCCGGCGGCTTGTCCAGGGTGATCTTGAAGGCGTCGTCCGATCCGTAGAAGCTCGCGCGCACGCGCTCGCTGGCGGAGGGGCGGCCCTCGAGGACGAACTGGTAGTCGTAGTAGACGGGCGCCTGCGTCACGCTGGAGCCCGCCTCCTTGAGCACGGGCCCGAGCCACGCGTCGACCCAGCTCCGCCGGCCCGCCGCGATGAACTTCCAGTCCTTGAGGTACGGGACGGGCCCCTCGAGGAGCACGCGCCCGTCGATGAGATCGAGCTGGACAACGCCGTGGTACTTGCCGTCCTGCTTCGGTGAGCGGAGCCCGACGTCGACGATGCCGCCCATGGCGCGGCCGTACACGGCGCTGAAATTGCCCGGGTAAAAGTCGATCTTCTCGAGCATCTCGGTCGGCACGACCGAGGAGAGGCCGCCGAAGTGGTAGATGATCGGCACCGGGGTGCGATCGATGAACGTGAGCGTGTCCTGCGGCGCGGATCCGCGCACGATGAGCAGCCCGAACCCGCTGCGCGCGACGCCGGGCAGGCTCTGCAGCGAGCGCAGCGCGTCGCCGCCGGTGCCCGGGATGCGGTCGATCTCGCGGCGCTCGAGCGTCCTCCGGGTCACCTCGCGCGGCGGGCGCTCGCCCTGCACGGTCACCTCGATGCCCTGCGCCTGGCCGTCCTTGGGCGCCGCGAGCGAGATGCGGTAGCGCACCTCGAGCGCCTCGCCCTCCGCGATGTCCTCCTCGGCCGTGAACGGCTCGAACCCCGCGGCGGCGACCTCGACGCGGTACTTGCCGGGAGGGAGGTTCTTGAAGCGGAACTTGCCGCGCTGGTCGGTCTTCACGTCCTCGCGGCCGCCGTCGGGCCGGAGGAGGCTGACCGAGATGTCCGGGAGCCCCTCGCCGGTGCTCGCGGACAGGACGGTCCCGACGACGGTCTCGACGTCGGCGGGCGGTGCCGTCGCGTCGGCGGGCTTGGGGGTGAGCGTGAACGTGTACGGGTAGAGGATGCGGGCCGCCACCGGCGTGCCGTCCGGCCGCCGCGCCGGCTCGAACACGAGGCCTGGCGCGGCAGCGAGCGCGGCCTCGTCGAAGCCGTGTCCTCCCGGCGTCGCGACCTCGGCCTTGGTGACGCGCCCGTTCTTGTCGATGTCGAGCTTGAGCACGACCCGCCCCTCGACGCCCGCGCGCTGCGCTTCGAGGGGATACTCCGGCGGGGAGAACGTGATCTGCTTCGGCGAGCTGGTGGCAGCGGGCGGCGCCGGCTGGGCCGTGCCCGGCAGGGGGACGACGACCGCGCCGGCTCCGCCGCGAGGAACGGAGGCCCCGCCCACGTCTCCCTCGGGCGGAGGCTCGTCGGCGGGCTGCGCGCGCGCTGCGCTGGCGGTCATCGCGACCGCGAGCAGCAGCGCTTCCGAAACAGCGAGGCGCATCGCAGAGGGCGCTTTGGAAGGCATGCGCGCGCACTCTCGCATGATGCGGAGGAAGAGAGAAATATGCATCCGGGACGGGAGTGTGCTCCAGGCGTGTGCGTACATCGGCTCCACGAGGCGCCGGAGCGAGCGCTCTCCGTGGTCGCCGGGCGCGCTCCGGGTAACGTGGTTCGCGGCTCAGCCACCCGTGGTTCGCAGCCCGGTCCGAGGCGCGCCGCCGGCGCTCAGTAGAGCGCGTCCTGGTGCTGCCACCGCTCCGAGATCCACGCCTTCAGGTACGCGATCTCCTCCTCGTACGTCGTGAAGTCGTCGCGCCCGCTCCAGCCGTCGTAGCTCCGGTACGCCTCGCCCCACCTCGCCTCGTCCCGGCGCGCGCTCGCGTCGATGCGCGCGACGTAGCCGTCCACGATCGCCTGGATCTCGGCGTCGTCGAGCGCGCCGCGCAGGACCTGTCCGTAGCGGGCGCGCAGCGGATCGCCGATCGAGGGCTCCTCCAGCAGGCGCTGGAAGAGGAGGTTCACGTCGAGGTACTCGACGCGCTCCGAGGCCGGCTGGCGCTCCGTCTGCCACGTCTGGCCGAAGCTCGCGTTGAAGTCCCACGGCGCATAGCGGAACACGCCGCCTGCGGCCGGATCGCGGTAGTGGTAGCTGTTCTTTCCGGCCGAGTCGTCGGCCATGATGAACGTGACGAAGATCCACCAGTCCTCGTAATCGCGCAGGTCGATCCTCGACCCGATCTCGGCGGCGAACGCGGCCTTGTCGGATGAGGCGACGAAGCTCACGAGGTCCTCCAGGTCCGCGAACGCCTCCGGCTCGCCCTCCAGCGGCGTCCCCTCCTTCTTCTCGAAGCCGTCGTGCAGCGTCTCCTTCGGCTCGTCGTTCGCGGTCAGCGCGAAGTTCGCGTCGTGGCTGACCGCCTTGTAGAGGTTGCCGTCCTGCGAATACCCGTGGTCCTCCATCAGGTAGCCGTCGACGTGATCGGCGACGGTGTAGAGCCCCGTGTACTGCCCGTCGAGGTACACCACCGCGCTGTACGTCTTGATCTGGATGTGCTCCGGATCGAGGCGGTTCCAGAGGTCGTAAGCAAGGCGCTGCCGGACATAGGAGTTGTCGTCGAACGTGCTGACGAGCACGACCTTGCGGCGATCGGTGAACCCGCCGGCCTCGCCGGGCTCGTTGAACTTGTCTTCCTTGGGGAACTTGAGGGTGAAGCTGTTCTTCGGATACCCGAGCGAGCTCTCGCCGCGGAGCTCCGCCTCGGCGGTGTACGTGTGGCCGCGGTAGACCACCGTGGCCGGCGCGTACTCCTTCGCCTCGGGGGTCGGCGAGAGGAAGAGCACCGGCAGGCCGTACTCCTCCGGATAGCGGGCCGGATCGACGACAGGCACGTTCGACGGATCGGCCCAGTTGTCGGCGACGCCGATCTTGACGCGCCCGACCTCGGACGTCTGCGCGACGCGGATCTCGATCTCGTAGACGGCGGCCTGGTCGAGCCCGGGTGAGAACGTCACCTCGCGCGCGACCGGGTCATAGGTGGCGCCGTCGGGGAGCGGGCCGACCTCGATCGCGCCGTCGGGGAGCGCAACGCCGGTCGCGCACGTCACGGGGAACGTCACGGTCTCGCCCTCGAGGAGCCAGTGCGGTCCGCCGCCCGACGGCTCGCAGCGCGACGCCTCGGGGCCGGGCGACTCGCCGGAGCAGCCGGCACCTTGCAAGGATCCCAGGACCAGGGCCGTCGCCAGCGGCAGGAGAAGGCGGGGGTTGCGCATGCTGGCGATCCTAGCCGAGCGCGCGCGGCTCGGCCCCCTGTGCTGGATGTGCGCTGGCATCCGCCCGCGCGCCGACACGCGCCTCGCCGTTCTCACGTCGACGCCGCTCGAGGACCGCCGCCGCCATCGTCGAGCTCGGTCCTTGACACATCGCCGACTGGCTATTAAACAACTGTTTGAAACGGTCGATTGACAGGGGCGTTCGCGGAGATGCGGCGCCTGAGCCGGCCGAGACGACAGGAGGCGTGGGATGACGAGGGGCGAAGCTGTGCGCAGGGCACGGAGCGCGGCGGTGTTGTTCGTGCTCGGGGTGGTGGGGACGACGGGGTGTGGGGGCGACGGGGAGGCGCCCGCGTCGCCGGGGCCGGAGGTGACGTGGTACCGGGACATCCAGCCGCTCGTGGAGCGCTCGTGCGCCTCCTGCCACGACGGCGCGGGCGTCGGCGGGGTGGCGCTGACGGACGCGGCGACGGCGCAGCGGATGGCCGCGCTCATGTCGCTGCGGGTGAGCGCGGGGGACATGCCGCCGCCGGTGCTGGACCCGAGCTGCCGCAGCTACGAAGGCGCGGAGAGGATGAGCCTCAGTCAAGAGGAGCGCCTCCTCTTCGATGCGTGGGCGCGCGACGGCGCTCCGCTCGGCGATCCGGTCGATTCGCCGCCGCCGCGGGGCCGGGCGGACACCATCGAGGCGCCCGACGCCACGCTCGAGATGCCCGAGGAGCACGACGTCTCCCTCGACGACGACGGCAACGAGTACTTCTGCACGATCGTCGACAACCCCTTCTCCGAGCCCGCCTGGATCACGGCGTTCGAGGCGGAGATCGGCAATCCGGCCGTTGTGCACCACATGGCCATGTACCGGGATCTCGGCGGCGACGCGGGCATCGGTTATGGCGTCGCGCCGGGGACGCGCGCATTTCCGTGCCGCGATCCGGTCATCGAGCTCGACTGGCAGCTGCTCCACAGCTGGGCGCCCGGCGTCGGGGTGACGCGGCTGCCGGAGGGCGCCGGGGTCCGCGTCGAGCCCGGCGAGCAGATCGTGCTGCAGATGCACTATTTCGGGCGCAGAAACTCGGCCGCGCGCGATCGGTCCGGCTACCGCATGGAGCTCTCGCGCGAGGCGCCTCGCGCCGAGGTCTACATGGATGTGTTCGGCCCGGTCCCCTTCACGATCCCCGCGGGCGCCGAGGCGCACACCGAGCAGAGCGCCGCGCCGAACGAGGGCCCGCCGCTGCTGGTGTACGGCGTCATGCCGCACATGCACGTGCTCGGCCGCTCCTACCGGGCCTGGATCGAGCGCGACGGTGGAGCGAGCGAGTGCGCCGCGCGCGGCGAGTTCGAGTTCCACCACCAGGCGCTCTACATGTTCGACGAGCCGATGCGCTGGGGGTCTGGCGATCGCTTCGTCACCGAGTGCACGTGGGACAACACGGTGGACAGCGAGGGGCAGTTCTCCCTCCCGCCGCAGGACGTGCCCTGGGGGGAAGGGACGAATCAGGAGATGTGCTTCATGATCGCTTATCTGTCGAAGGAGTGAGCGCGCCGGCCGCGTTCCCTCGTTCAGCGGGGCAGCGGGCGGCGCTCCGGAGGGTCATCGGCCTCCTGGCTCCTCGGTCCCTCCGGCGCCGTGCCGCGGTCGGACCACCGCCGCCCCCGGCGTGCCGCGCGCTCCGCGCTCGGCCCTGGCTGCGGCGGCGTGCACCGCGCGCCCCCTCTCGAGAAAGTCCGTGCCGAGGGTTCGCTTCGTGACGTGATAGCCCCCGTTGTACAGCAGCTCTCGCTCGACAGGCGTCAGGGCGAGTGGGTTCGTGCCGAATTTGAAGATCGGCACCGCCTCCGCGTTGACCTCGATCACCCGCGCCCACTTCAGCCTGTCGACCAGCTTGGAGGTGTCGCCGACGTCGCGCGCCTCTTGCACCGTGGAGCCGATGGCCCAGAGCGCACGGGCGGCGATGAAAGGAGGCTGAATCGAGTGATACCGAGCCTGGAGGACGCGAATGCCGAGCGTCAGCGTCTCCTCCGGCGCCGGCGAGCCGGTGTCGAACAGATGTACGGGGAAATTGCTCAAGAGCCCGCCGTCCACGATGTAGCTCGTCACCTTGTTGCGCCCCGTGAGCTGCACCGGCCTGAACACGAAGGGGAAGCTCATGCTCATCCGCATGGCGAGGGCCACCTCCAGATCGTCGGGCTCGACCCCGTAGAGATCGGCGCTGATGTCGTCGGGGAGGACGAGCATGCGGCCCCTCGTGATGTCGGAGGCGATGAGGTGTACCCGGTACTTGCGGGCCGGGTTTCGTTCGTCCTCGCAGCCGGGCATGATGAGGTCGCGGAAAGTCCTGATGCCCTTCTGGTCGAGCTTCTCCCGGAACAGCGAGAGGAGGGCGTCGCCCTTGAGCATCCCGAGCCGCGTGATGGCCCCCCAGGCCATCGCGATGGGCCTGCCCACGATCGGGATAAAGCTCGGTCCAGCCGGGTCCGCGACCCTCGCGAACTCAGGGCCACCGAGGATGCTGGCGATCTCCGCGGGCGTATAGCCGGCTCCCAGGAGCGTCGCCACGAGCGCGCCTGCCGAGGTCCCTGCCAGGTACGAGATGTACGTGTCCTTGTACTTCTGGGTGAGCGCCTCTGCGAGCGCAGCGACCGCGCCGACGAGCGCGACCCCTCGGAGGCCGCCGCCTTCGAGGACCAGGTTCAACCGCCTGGGAGGATACCGCTCTTCCGCGGTGTCGTCCGCCGGCTCGTCGGGCTCGCACGGCTCGTGACGGGACAAGAGATCCCGCTCGCTCCTCTCGGGCGCTGGCGCGCATGCGATCGCGAGCGGCTCTTCCTTCTCCAGGTGCTCGTCCATGGGTCTCTCCCCGGGCCACGTGGTGATCATGTCTGCGCCGGTCCCGATGCGCTCTGCCCCGCGCTCCCTGCTGCGGCAGCCCGGACCGGGACGCGCCGCTCCAGGATGTTCCCGTCAACGGCTCGCTTCATGGTGAGGTAACCGGCGTCGTACAGGCTCTCCCTCCTCAGCGGCGACAGGTTGTCGAAGGGGGCGGCGGTGCCTGTGTTGATCTGGATTGTCCTCGCCCACTTCAGCTTGTCCACTCGCTTCGCGATCTCGCTCACGTCGCGAGCCAGGAACGCCGTGGCCATCGCGGCTCTGGCCATGTGGTAGAACGAGGGGAATTTGACCGCGTGATACCGCTCGGAGCTCACCCGGACTCCCAGGGTCAACGTGTCCTCCGTCTCCGGCGCCACGGCGTCGAACAGGTGGATGGGAAAGCCGCTGGTCAGCGCGCCGTCCACGATGTAGCTCTCGACCCCGTTCGCGCCCGTGACCCGGACGGGGGGGGACCAGAGGGGCATGCTCGAGCTCATCAGCACGGCCTGAGCCACGTCCATGTCGTCCGGCTCGACCCCGTACAGCTCGGCGTTGGCGTCATCCGGCAGCACGAGCATGCGCCCGCGTGTGATGTCGGAGGCGATAACGTGGACCCTGTACCTGCGCGCCGGATCTCTCTCCCTCTCACATCCGGGCATGATCAGGTCGCCGAAGGTCCTGACACCTCTGGCTCGCAGCGCGTCCCGGAGCAGCTCCAGGAAATAGTCGCTCCGGAAGAATCCGAGCCGGGTAAGGAGCCCCCAGGCCATGCCCGCGTACATGCCCACGACCGGCAAGCGAGTGAGCCCGGAAGCTCTCGTGAGCTTCGCGATGTCGATGTTGAACAGATCTGCGATTTCCTTGTGCGTATAACCGGCGCCCAGGAGGGCGGCGACGATGGCGCCAGCGGACGTCCCTGCAAGATAGGAGATGTACGTGTCCTTGTATTTCTCCTCCTTGACGAGCGCCTCCGAGAGCGCAGCGACGGCCCCGACCTCCGCGATGCCCAGGGCGCCAGCCGCCTCGAAGACGAGGTTCAGCCGCCTCGGGATCCGCGTCTCTTCGGGGGTCGGGCACGGCGGCGGCGCGCACACCTCGGACGGCGACAGGAGCGCCCGCTCGCTCCTGCGCTCCGCCGGCTCGCCTCCACGCGGGCGAGCCTCCGGTGCGGGTGCGACCCTTTGCCCGGCGGGCGGCTCCGCGGTGCCGCCGTGCTGTCTCTGACGCTCCTCCATCGCCATGCCTCCGTCGTGCTGTGAAATGCGCGCAGCACCGCGCGCTGCTCGGGCTCCGCGGCGGACGGGCCGAATGGCTGCTTGTCGCCACAAGTATGGATAGGGGATGCGCGAAGCGTCAAGCGGAGGTGAACGTGCGTCTTCACGAGACGACGCGGTCCGTCGATGGATGGCTATCATGCCAGGCGCAATCAGAACCTGCGCCGGGCTCGAGGTGCGTTCGGTACGCAGCGCCGCGCCGCGCGACGCCCGGGTCGACGCCCGGGCACGCTGCAGCACCACCATCGAGCGTGCCTGCTCCCCCGGGCGTTCCCGCCCATGCGACATCGCGCCGCAGGACAACGTGTCGCAGGACAACGTGTCGCATGGTCGCGCCGCATGGGAGCGCCTACAGAGGCCGCATGAGACGCCGACAAATCTTGGATCTTGCCGCCGTGAGCGCCGCGCTCGCCACCCTGCAAACGCTCGGCGGGTGCGCGCAAGACGACGCCGGTCCCGGGCAATCGCCCACGACACCTGGAGGAGAGAGCTCTTCGATGAAACATATCGCCATGCTGATTTACCCGCGCTTCACCGCGCTTGACCTCATCGGTCCTCAGGCCGTGTTCAGTACGTTTGAAAATACGCAGATACACCTCGTGTGGAAGACGCTCGACCCCGTGACGACGGATACGGGGATCACCCTCCTTCCCACGGCGACCTTCGACACGTGTCCCGAGGAGCTCGAGATCCTCTTTGTTCCGGGCGGCGTCGACGGCACGATCGCCGTGATGAAGGACGGCGAGGTCCTCGATTTCCTCGCGGCGCGCGCGGAGCACGCGAGCTACGTGACGAGCGTTTGCACGGGGTCGCTCGTGCTCGGCTCGGCGGGGCTGCTCCGCGGCTACCGTGCGACCACGCACTGGGCCATGCGCGAGGTGCTGCCCCTCCTGGGGGCCGAGCTCGTCGACGCGCGGTATGTCGAGGACCGCAACCGCATCACGGGAGGCGGCGTGACGTCAGGCATCGATTTCGGCCTCCGGATCGCCGCCAAGCTGCATGGCGAGGAGGCCGCACAGCTGGCGCAGCTCGGGATCGAGTACGCCCCCGACCCGCCGTTCCAGGCGGGTACGCCCGAGTCCGCGCCCGCGGCGGTGGTCGAGCGGTTTCGCGGCATCGCCGCGCCGGCGGTCGCGCAGTTCAGACAGGCGGCGGAGCAGGCCGCGGCGCGCTGGTGAAGCGCGACGGGCCCGTTCCCGAGGGGCCGCTGAATCGCCGCTTCATGCTCGTGTACTCCCCGCAGCACTCCAGGTGACGGAGCGGGTGCAACCGGCAACGCAACAGGTGCAACAGGTGCAACAGGACCGCCGGACGCTCGCGCTGCCGCCGTCCTGTAGAAAAGCCGCAGCGGCGCGCGAAGCGAAGCTACGAGGCCGCTCTCCAGGGCTCGATGACCGACGCCCTGGGCGGGGCAGGTGGCACGGCGATTGCGAATCGCTCTGCGGTGACCGGGGTTATTCTGGCGTCGTCTCCGGTGCGCTTGCCGTCGAGCCGATGAAATGGATGTCGCAATGAACACCTGCACGTCGCGCATGAGCATCGTCTGGCTATCGTCCCTGTGCGCCGCCGCGGGCGCGGCCGGCTGCGCTTCCTGGGAGCCCGGCGCCGACTGGACCGGCGGCGACGCGCCGCCCGAGCTCGTCTCCGAGGCGCTCGAGCCGCTGATGCCCCGGAACAACCTGCCGGCGCAGGCGCTCGCCGCCGGCGCGCTCCTGGAGAACCGACCCCTCCTCGACCTGCTCCGCTACAGCGCCCTCGGCGACCCTTCGCTGGCGGACGACTTTGCGTCTCCCCAGATGAACGCCAACGCGAGATCGCTGCTCAAGTACGTCGTCTCCTGTGCGCTCGATCCAGGGCGGCGCGTCTCGGCGTGGGAGGGGGAGCTCGGCCTCTGCGGAGCCGCGTCGCCTCACGGGGACTGGTTCGTGCGCCCGCCGAGCGCGGCGTGCCAGGAGGTCGTGTCGGCCTGCGTCCTCGCGCGCACGAACGCCCTCGGGAGGAAGGTCCGCCTCTCCACGCGCAGCGACGAGGACAGCACGCTCTTTCCGCTGCTGCCGGTCGTCCCCGTGGAGACGGAGTACCGCGACGCGGGCGAGCCGCCCATCAGGAGCTTGAATGCCCCCTGCGCCGCAGGCGCCGCCGCGGGGGATCCCGCTCGCGACTGCGGCTGGGCCGGGCGCTACGTCGGCACGTGCGCGCCCAAGGCGCGGGTCGTCCTCAAACCGGGCGGCCCCGCGGGCGCTTACACTCCGCATTTCATGGTGCGCGTGTGCAACGGTATCCACGGCTGCGATCATCGGACGATGTCGCCGCGGCCGTGGTACTCGGGCCTCATCACCGAGGGGGTCCTGAGCGTGGACGGGCGCGCTGGAACCACCCCTGAGGTGACCTTCATCTGCCCTGAGGCGGGCGTCCCCGGCGCATCGTCGTTCGCGGTGATGGTGGCCTCGCCCCATCCAGCGGAGGCGCCCCCCGCGACGGCGGACGTGAGCGCTGTCGGGGCGGCGGCGATCTACCCCGCGCCCGAGAACAAGGTGTTCACGTTCCGGGAAGGCGCGTTCTACGGAAACCTCTTCGGGGCCGCGAACCCGGCTCCGAAGGGGGAGATGCTCTCGTACGGCCAGTACGCTTGTTACAGCAACGTCTGGTCCCGTCCGATGGCACACTTCACCGACAGGCTGTGCGCCGGCAGGGACGCCGACTGCTTCGGGAACCCGCCCGGCGCCTGCCTCTCCAGCCCCGTGGCGCCGCCCCGGGCCGATCTCGCCCGCGTCTGCAAGGGAGAGCGCAACGGGAGCTATTACGGCTGCGCCGCCGCCGCGGGACGGACGCCCTGGAACCACGTGATCACCGTGTTCCTCAACCACCCGTGCGACCTCGCCGGCGACCTGACCCGCTGTCAGGACGCATTCCCGCAGTTCTCGCCCCCCGGGCCCTGAGCCCGCCGCGCGGGTCGCGCGCGAGGATTGACCGCGCCGGTCGGGCTCTGTACCCAGGATCCGTGTCAGGCGGGCTCGAGAGCAGCACCCTCTCCGTCAGCAGGGGGCCGGGGGCCCCGGCCGGAGGGCGCAGCAGCCCATTCCTGTTCCTGGTCCTGGAGAGCCACCGGCCGCTCGCGCCGCCGGCGCGCATCGCGCTCCACGAGGTGGACGAGGTGGCGATCGGGCGCGGCGCGGCCCGGACGCTCGAGCCCACGCGGGACGGCTCGATCCGGCGGCTCGATCTCCGCCTGGACGATCCGTGGCTCTCCTCGAGGCACGCGCGCATCGTCCGGCTCCTCGGCCGCTGGGTGGTCGAGGACAGCGGCTCCAAGAACGGCAGCCTCGTCAACGGGGCCCCGCTCCGGCACGCGGAGCTCGCGGACGGCGACCTCATCGAGCTCGGCCGTACCTTCTTCGTCTTTCGCGACGCCCTGCCGCACCCGCCCGGCGCCCCGGCGCTCCTCGAGGGCGCGCCCGACGCGGCGCCGGCGCCCGGCCTCGCCTCGCTCCTGCCTGCCCTGCTCGACGCGTTCGAGCAGCTCGCGGTCGTGGCGCGCTCGGCGATCCCGGTCCTGCTCCAGGGGGAGACCGGTACGGGCAAGGAGGTGATGGCGCGCGCGATCCACGCGCTGTCGGGGCGGACGGGCGAGCTCGTGGCCGTCAACTGCGGCGCGCTGCCCCGCGAGCTCGTGGAGGGGGAGCTGTTCGGGCACCGGAAGGGCGCGTTCTCCGGCGCCACCGAGGACCGCCCTGGGCTCGTGAGGAGCGCCGACCGCGGGACGCTCTTCCTCGACGAGATCGGCGACCTGCCCGCGCCCGCGCAGGCCGCCCTGCTGCGCGTGCTGCAGGAGCAGGAGGTGCGCCCCGTGGGCGCGACGCGCCCCGTCCGCGTGGACCTGCGCGTGCTCGCGGCGACGCACCGCCCCCTCCAGCGCCTCTCTGCGCTGGGCGAGTTCCGCGCCGACCTGCTCGCGCGGCTCTCGGGGTACGTCATCGAGCTGCCGCCGCTCCGCGCTCGCCGCGAGGACCTGGGCCTGATCCTCGGGGAGCTCCTTGGGCGCGCGGCGCCGGAGCGCGCGGCGTGCATGCAGATCCACCCGGACGCGGCGCGCGCGATGCTGATGTACCGGTGGCCCGCCAACGTGCGCGAGCTCGCGCAGTGCGTGACGACCGCGGCCGTTCTGGCGCAGGGCGGCGCGATCGAGCCGCGACATCTGCCCGACGAGGTCGCGCGCGCGGCAGGTCGCGACGGGGACGACAGCGGGGACGAGGGGGAGGGCGAAGGCGAGAGCGACGCGCGTGGAGACAGCGACGCGCGTGAAGAGAGCGACGGGCGCCGGGCGGAGCTCGTGGCGCTGCTCGTCGAGCACCGCGGGAACGTTACCGCGGTGGCGCGCGTCATGGGCAAGGCCCGGATGCAGATCCAGCGCTGGCTCAAGCGATACCAGATCGACCCCGAGCAGTTCCGGCGCTAGATCGCGGTCTCGGCCGGAGGTGCGGGCGCTTTGGTCCGAGGGACGCTCATCGCCGATCGCTACCGCGTCGTGCGGCGCCTCGGCGCGGGCGCGATGGGCGCCGTGTACGAGGCCGTCGACATCGAGACCGACCGCCGGCGCGCGCTCAAGGTGATGCACGCGCACACGATCGAGCGCGCCGATCTCCGGCGGCGGTTCGCGCTGGAGGCGCGCGTCGCGGGCCGGGTCGACAGCCCGTTCCTCGTCGACGTCATCGACGCGGGGGTCGACCGGGCGACGTCGACGCCCTTCCTCGTGATGGAGCTCCTGGAGGGCGAGACGCTGGCCCAGCGGCTCGCGCGCAAGGGGCGCTGTTCGCCCGCCGAGGCGCTCCGCTGGCTCGGACAGGCGGCGCTCGGGCTCGACAAGATGCACCGCCTCGGGATCGTCCATCGCGACCTGAAGCCCAGCAACCTCTTCCTGGAGTGGCGCGAGCACGAGGCGCCCCGCCTCAAGATCCTCGATCTCGGCGTCGCCAAGGTCCTCGACGCCGGCGCCGGTCTCGAGTCGACGGCCGCGGCGGGCACGCCGGTCTACATGGCGCCAGAGCAGCTCCGCGGCGGCAAGCTCACGCCGGCCGCCGACATCCATGCGCTGGGGATGATCGCCTTCACGCTGCTCGTCGGGGGCGCTTACTGGCAGGACGAGGCGGCGCGCAGTCAGGACCCGATCGCCTTCGCGCTGGCCGCGTCCTCCGGCCCCGTGGAGACCGCGACGGCGCGCGCCGCGCGCCGGGGCGTCTCGCTGCCGCCCGGGATCGATGCGTGGTTCGCGCGAGCGACGGCGGCCGATCCCGCCGCGCGGTTCGCGAGCGCGGTCGCCGCGGTGGAGGCGCTGGCCGGAGCGCTGGGCGAACCCGGCGCGGCGCTTCCGCTCGAAGCGACCTGGTCCGCCCCTCAGGCGTCGGGCGAAGGGGGCGAGCGCGCGCCGGTGGCTGACGCGGGGGGCGAGGGCGGGACCAGGACCATCGAGGAGCGCGAGGGTGAGACCGGGACCGTCGAGGAGCGCGAGGGCGAGACCAGGACCGTCGAGGAGCGCGAGGGCGCGATCGCAGGGCGCGACGGCGCGACCAGGACTGTCTCCGTCGCACCCGAAGCCATCCCGAGCGCACCCGGAGCCATCCCGAGCGCACCTGGAGCCGTCCCGATCGCTCCTGGAGCCATCCCGAGCGCACCCGGAGCCGTCCCCGCCGCGCGCCCTTGGCCTGGCGGGCGGACGCGCTGGCAGATCGGGCTCGGCGGCGCCGCCGCGGTGCTGGGCGCCTTCGCGCTCGCCGCGGCGCTCAAGGCGCCGCTCGGGGCACCGCGGGAGGCGGCGTCACCCCGGACCACGCCGCGCTCGCCGCTTGACGCGCCGGACGCGGTGCTCGCTTGCCCTGTCCTCGATGCCGCGGGCATCGACGCGCCCTCGGGCTGGCTCGGCGCCGCCGCGGCGGCGACCGTGTGCGAGCGAGCGCGGATCCTCCTCGGCGGCAGCCCGGCGCGCACCCTGGTGCCGGCCGAGCTGCTCTCGCTCCCGCACCCGCCCGTGGATCGGTTCCCGATCGATCCCTACGCGGCGCCGGAGGCCCGCGCGCGCTCGGTGGAGGCAGCGCGCCGCCGCGCCGCGGCGTACGTCGACGGCGAGGTCGTCCGCGATGGCGCGTCCTTCCGGGTCGCCCTGCGGCTGCACGGACCGGACGGCGCGGAGATCACCCGCGCGCCGGGCGCCGGACGGGCGCTGTTCGAGGCGGTTCGCGAGGCCATGACCCCGATGGTGCAGGGAGGGCACCTGCCCAGGGCGGCGCGCCTCGACCCCGCGGTCGCGGAGTTCTCGCGGGCCGGAGACGTCGACGGGGCCCTCGCCCTGCTCGATCTCTCGATGGCGATGGTGCACAACGCCGGAGGCCTCGCGGAGGAGTGCGCCCGGGTCGAGGCGCAGAGCGGCGCGCTCGCGGAGATGGGGCCGGGAGAGCGCTACCGGTGCGCCTTCGTCCTGGGCCTGCCCGCGCCTGCGATCGCGCTCCCGCCGGCGGAGGCGGCCTCGCCCGGCGCGTTCGCGGCGCGCGCGCGCATCGACCAGCTCGCCCATCGCGTGGACGACCCGGCGCTCGCCACGGAGCTCGTGCGGCGGTTCGAGCAGGAGCCGTCGTCGTGGGGGCGGTCGACGCTGGCGTCGACCGCGTCGTGCCTGCTCCAGCCGTTCGATCCCGGCCGCGCCGCCGAGCTCTCGCTCCTCTCGGTGCAGATCGAGCCGAAGAACCCGACCGGAGAGTTCTGCGCGCCCTGGGTGCAGCTCGCCACCGTCACGCGGGGCACGGCGAGCGCGGAGAGCGCGCTGCGCGCGATGCAGGCGTGGGCGCCCTGGGACGGCTATGCGTGGCTGCTCGAGGAGCCTCTGCCCGACGACGCCGGGCGGGCGCTCGCGTTCGCCCGGCGCGCTCACGCGCTGTCGCCGCTCGACGCCTACGTGGCCGACGTCCTCGCCAGCCGGCTGCTCGCGATCGGAGCGCGCAGCGAGGCGCGCGGCATCGCGCTCGCGCTCGCCGCGGGCGGATACCCGAGCCAGCGGGTCGAGAGCGAGCTGTTGCTCCTCCGGGTCGAGGCGAGCGAGGCCCGCTTCGGCGCCGCGCTCGCGCGGGCGACGCGGGCGATGACTCCCTCCGCCGAGGACGCCGGATGGGTGCGCGTCCAGCGGCTCGAGATCGCGTGGCGCGCGCTGGAGCTCGGCTTGATCCTGGGCCGGGCCGGCGAGGTCGCCGATCGCGCGGTGGAGCGCTTCCTCGATCCGGAGCCAACGCCGCTCGACGGCGCCCACCACATCGACGTCCCGCTGCGCGTCGCGGCCCTCTGCGCCCACGCCACGGCGGCGGCGTCGCGGCGGTGCTTCGCGCGGCTCCGCGCGCTGCGGCCGAGGCTCTCGGGGGGCATCTTGCCAGGCACCGACGCGTTCATCGACGGCGCCGAGCGGGTTGCGCGGGCGGACCACGCAGGGGCGGCGAGGGCATGGCGGCCGCTGCTGCGGGACCCGGGGCCGTTCGCGGCGGTGATGGCCGACGCCATGACGGCGGTGTTCGAGCGGACGGGCGAGATGGAGCTCGTCGAGCGGCTGGAGAAGGCCGTTCCGGCCGGCGAGAGCCACCTCGGCGGCGCGAGCCTCGCCACGGTCCGCGCCGCGCGCCGGGCCGCGCGGCGAGGCAAGGTGGGCGAGGCGCGCGCGCTGGCGAGGCAGGTGATCGAGGCGTGGGCCATCGCGGATGAGCCGGTGCCGGCGCTCGACGACATGCGGCGGATCGCGGGGCCGCGGTAGGGCAGCTCGCCGCGGGGATACGGTGAGGCCACGCTGCATCGGGAAACCCCGCGGCGCGGCGCGCTCCCTCCCGCTCGCCGCGCTGTTCATCATTGGCGATGGCGCCTAGACTGGCGTGACGGTCGATGGCCACCTGCCCCGCGTGTCGCTCGGTCTATCCGGAGGATGTGGCGACCTGCCCGGAGCACGGGGACGCGCTGCTGCCGGACGAGGCCTTCTTCGAGGAGGACGCGCAGCTTTCGCCGGGCACGATGCTCGGCGAGTACCGCGTCGAGCGGCTGCTCGGCGCGGGGACGTTCGGCGACGTCTACGCGGGAGAGCACCCCCTCATCGGCAAGCGGGTCGCGATCAAGGTGCTGAACCGGCGGTTCGCGTCCGATGCGACCGTCGTCTCGCGCTTCGTCGGCGAGGCGCGCGCGGTGAACCGCATCCGGCACCGCAACATCATCGACATCTTCTCCTTCGGCGTGGTCGACGGGCGGCACTACTTCGTCATGGAGCTGCTCGACGGGCTCACGCTCGGCGCGCTGATCCGGCGCGAGGGGCGCCTCTCCCCGGGCCGCGCCGTCCCCGTCCTCGAGGGCATCGCCGACGCGCTCGACGCCGCGCACGCGGCGGGGATCACGCACCGCGATCTGAAGCCCGAGAACATCTTCGTGGCGATCGAGAAGGGCGGCCGCCTCTTCCCCAAGCTGCTCGATTTCGGCGTGGCGAAGCTCGCAGACGAGGCGCTCGCCCACAAGACGGCCACGGGGGTCGCCGTCGGAACGCCCGCGTACATGTCGCCCGAGCAGGTTCGCGGCAAGGGCGTCGACCATCGCTCGGACATCTACGCCCTCGGCGTGATCGCCCACGAGATGCTCACGGGGACGCTCGTCTTCCAGGGCGAGTCGATGATGGACGTGATGATGATGCACCTCCTCCACCCGCCGCCGCGGGCGTCGGAGGTCTGCGCAGACGTCCCGCCCGAGCTCGACGCGCCGGTGACGGCGATGCTGGCGAAGCGCGCCGAGGATCGCCCGCCGTCGGCGGGCGCAGCGGTCCAGGCGTTCGTCGAGCAGGTGCGCAAGCTCGGCCTCGAGGGGCTCGACAGCGCGGGCGCCTCGCGGCCCAGGAGCAGCGCGCGCGTGGTGTCCGTCGGGTCGCAGGACGTCAGCTCCGAGGCGGCGACCGACGTGGTGGAAGCGCTCGATCCGGAGGAGGGCAGCGGCGCTGCCGGGGGCGGCGCGTCCCAGAGCGACGCCTCCGGGAACGGCGGCTCCTCTGGCACGCTGCGCAGCCCTGGCGGCAGCGGGGCCGTGGCAGCCGGGCGCACGCAGCCCATGCCGCCGGGCCCGGTGGCGCCCGCCGAGATCGGCCAGACGGTGGCGTTCGCCCCGCTCGCCGAGCCCGCACAGACGGCTGCGTTCGCGCCACTCGCCGAGCCCGTCCGGGCGCCGAAGACCGCGGCCCGCCGTGCAGGGGTGCTCGCGGTGCTGCTCCTTGGCGGTGCGGCGGCCGGGGCGATCGCGTTGCTTCGCCCCAGCGGCGATGCTGCGTCGATCCGCGATGCCGCCCCGACAGCGGCCACGGGCGTGCCGCTTGGCGCAGCAGACGCCGCCGGCGGGCCGTCCAGCACCCAGGGCCCCCTCGGCGCGCCGCTGGCCGGCGCGGGCCCCACCGGCGCGACGTCCGGCGCCGCGGATCCTTCCGGTGCGCCGCCCGCCGCGGGCGCCGCACCCCTCGGTGCCCAGGCGGCTCCGGGCGCAGCCGCGGATGGACCAGCGCCGACCGCGCCGGCCGCCGGGGCGGCCAGCGCGGCGTCGACCACGGTGCCGTCGGGCGTCCGTGCGACCCGACCGCGCAAACACCACACCGATCTGGAGAAGCCGGCGTTCGACAGCTTCCGCGGAGCCCCCTGACCATGAAGGCATCTCACGGAGTGTCGGTCGTCCTGGCGATCGCGGCGGCCGGCTGCGCGAACCTCTCGCTGCTCGAGGAGGACGTCTGCGGCAACCGCGTCGTCGAGGCGCCGGACGAGGCCTGCGATGGGCAGGAAGGCTGCGGCGCGCCCGGGAGCGCGCACCAGTGCCGCTACCTCTGCGGGGGCGCCGAAGGGTTCGTGTGCCCCGGCGGCTACGGGTGCGGCGCGGACGGCGTCTGCCGGCGGCCCGCGGGCGTGTTCGAGGAGCTCTCGGCGCGCACCATGGTCACGGCGATGGACCTCTCGGCCGGCGATATCAACGCCGACGGCTGCGACGAGCTCGTGCACACGACGCTCGAGAGCACCACGATCACGGCGCTCCCGAGCCAGGCCCCGGGCCTGTGCGCGCAGGCGGAGGAGGCGCTCCCGATCGCCCGGGCGGCGTCGAGCGAGGAGACGTCACCCGCTCCGATCCTGCGCGACCTCACGAGCGACGGCCAGCTCGAGCTCATCGTCGCCGGGCGCGGGGACGTGGTCTCCGCGCCGGGGGGCGCCGCGAACGGCCTCTTCGTGTTCTCCGCCTCCGAGAGCGCGGCCATGGCGCCCACGCTCTACGCGACCACGCGCCTCGACAGCGAGGCCGCGCGCCTCCTGTCGGCGCGGCTGCGCGGCCGCGACGCCGCGCTGATCTTCCTCGGAGCAGCCGCCGCGACGGGTGGCGCGAACGGCGGCGGTGCGGGCGGCGAGCCGCCGGCGAGCGGCGGCCCTGGCCGTGTCGCCGTCATGTCGGACCCGGCCGCGACGCCGCAGACGCTCGACGGCGACGTCGTGGCCCCCGGCGAGATCGCGGCCGCGGTCGCCGCGGATCTGGACGGGGGCGCTGCCGCGGACACCGAGCGGTGCGACGAGGCGATCGTGGCGAAGCGGGGCGACGATCGGATCCGCATCTACGCCGTGTGCGGCCCCGCAGGCTCGACCGCGCTCGCGGCGCTGCCCGAGGTGCAGCTCGGCGGCGGCGCGAGGATCCGCGACGTCAACGCGTCCCTCGCCGTGCACGATCAGAACGGCGACGGCTTCGCCGACATCGTCGTGAACGCCATCCAGGGCGATCGCGGCGAGATCCACGTCGCGTACGGCCTCGGCGACGGGCGCTTCCATTCGGCGCCGAGCCTTCCGTCCTCCGGCTCGCCCGACCAGCGCACGGGCGCGCTCTCGCTCGATGACGCGGAGCTCGAGGCCGCGCTCGCCGATCCGGACCGGATCTTCGTCGCCGGCGACTTCGACGAAGACCGCCCCGGGCCCGAGCTCGTGCCGCTCGACTGCCGCCCCAGCGCGCCGTTCCAGTCTCCGGTCTGCGGATCCATCGGCGGAGGGTGCGAGGCGATCGCCGCCGACGTGAACGCCGATGGCCACCTCGATATCGTCGCCACCGAGACGCAGCTGCCCGACATCACGGTGTACACCGGCGCTTCTGACGGCATGTTCTACACGCAGCGCGTCGCGACGCAGTGCCCGCCCCACTACCTCGCCGTCGGCGACTTCGACGGCGATCGGGTGAACGACATCGCCTACTTCGATCAGCAGGCGCGGCCTTCGTCCCCGCAGCCCTCGACCCGGCTCGACATCGCCTACGGCAACGCGTTCGCCGCGCCCTCCGCGCCGGCTGGGCACGGCCGCCTCGATCTCGCCAGCGGCCTCATCGCGGGCCGTGTCCTCCAGGAGGGCACGGGCGCGCAGCTCTTCGCCCTGCGCGGTCTCCCGCGGCCGCCCGACGCGCCGGTGGGCTCCGGCTCCGGGCTGGCGCTCATCGAGGGGGGCCGCGACCGCCTCATCCGCGCGCCGTTCTACTTCGCCGCGCCTCCCGGAGCGCAGGGTGGCATGCCGCCTGGTGCTGGCGCGCCGAGCTCCATCCTGCCCGTGAGGCTCCTCGGCGTCGCGGGCGGCAGGTTCGCGGTCGGGGCTGACGGCGAACCCCAGCAGCGCCTTGCCGCGATCACGGAGCTCGCCGTCGAGGGCGGGCCGGGGCCCGTACCCGAAGGCACGCAGCTCTGGCTGATCGCCGTCTCGCCGGAGGGGGACAACCTGCGCGCCGAGGCGTCTGGCCGGCCCGGCGAGGGGGCGCCGCCGTGCGAGGCGTGCGTGCTCGCCCCGATCGACACCGACGGCGACCGCCGCGACGAGCTCGTGTGGCTGAACGACGGCGAGCTGGCGCTCTACGCGGCCGATGGCGAGAAGCTGGTCGAGACGGCCCGGCAGGAGACGGCGCACGTGTTCAAGGCCATCGTGGAGGACGTGAACCCGCCGAAGTACGTACCGCGCCCCCTCGTCGCGGATCTGGACGGCGACGGGCAGCAGGATCTGCTCGCCCGCGCGGAGAGCGGCGAGATCGTCGCGCTCTGGGGCCGCGCCGGCGGGGGCTTCGACGAGACGGCGCTCGTCGCGCCGGAGCCTTGCGAGGGGGAGCAGGCCTGCGCGGGCCTCGCCGTGGCGCTGCTCAACGCCGACGCCGACGTCGCGCTCGAGGTCGCCGTGGCCGGGCCTGGGCGGCTCGAGCTCTACGATCTCGACGCCGGCGCGCGGGCGCTTCGCCGCCTCGAGACCGCATTCCCTGGCCCCCCGCCGGAGGCCGGCAGCGATTTCGTCGCGCTGGTCGCGGGTGACGTCGATGGGGATGGCGTCGACGATCTCGCGGTGGCGATGAGCTCCGCGTTCCTGAAGGTGTTCCGCGGCAAGCCGGTGCTGCAATGAGGGCGGCGGCTCGTCCCTTTCGCCCGTTGCTCCTCTGGGCCTCGCTGAGCCTCGCCGTGGCGCCTGCCGCCGCCCAGGCGGACGCGCGCCCGACGCCCGAGCAGGTGGCGCAGGCGGAGAGCTACTTCAACGCCGGCGCGCAGGCGTACGAGGCAGGCCAGTACCAGGTCGCCGCGGAGGCGTTCCTGGAGGCGCACGAGCGCGTGCCGAGCCCATCGCTCCTGTTCTCGGCGGCGCAGGCGTTCCGGCGGCAGTACCTCACGGAGCCGTCGCCGGACGCGCTGCGCCGCGCGATCGCCCTCTACCGCGAGTACCTGCGCCAGGATCCGAAGGCGGCGCGCCGCGAGGAGGCGGTGACGGCCCTTGGGTCGCTCGTGCCGCTGGAGGCGCGGCTCGCCGGCGAGGGCGCGGAGGCGGCGGGCGGCGAGGGCGCGACGGCGCCAGGCGGCGGCACCGTGGCGGCCGCGAGGCCGGCGGCGGGGGGGACGCGGCTCTTGCTGTCGTCGCCGGCCGAGGGGGCCCGGGTGTCGGTGGATGGCCAGCCGTTCGTCGCGGCGCCGCTCGTGGCGCCGGTCGCTCCTGGCCCGCACCGCGTGCGGGTGCAGGCGACGGGGCACTACGAGGAAGAGCTCACGGTCGTCGCGGTCGCCGGCGAGCTGATGCCGCGGCACGTCGTGCTGCGCGTGAAGCCTGCGCAGCTGCGGGTGACCGGCACGGGCGGCGCGCACATCACGGTCGACGGGGGGGTGAGGGGGACGGTGCCGACGACCGGCGCGATCGCGATCGAGCCGGGGGTTCACGTCGTCGAGGTCTCGCTGCCTGGATACGAGCTCTTCCGGAAGGAGCTCCGCGTGACGCGCGAGCAGGCGGTCGGTCTCGACGCCGATCTTCGCATGACGTCCCGACGCGTCGCCGCGTGGACGGTGCTCGGGGTCGGCGCAGCGGGCGCCGTGGCGACCGGCGTGCTCGGGGGCCTCGCCCTCGCGAGCCAGAGCGAGGCGGTCGAGCTGCGGGACCGGAAGGACGCGGGCTCGCTCACGCCGTCGGAGCGGGATCGCTACAACGCCGCGGTCGACGCGCGCGGCAGTCTCGGCGCGGCGGCGGCCGTCGCGGGCGGGGTGTCGTTCCTCGCTGCCGCTGTGGGGTTCGGGCTCTTTGCGTTCGACGAGCCGAAGGGCCTTGGCGCCGCCGCTCCCGCCGCGCCGCCGCCGAGGGATCCCGGGGTGGATGCGGAGTTCACGGTGGGATGGCGGTCGGCGGGCGTGCGGGGGCGTTTCTAGAGCCGGCCCCTCAATTCAGGTGAGAACAGGCTGCGCGAGGTGCGCCCCAGATCCGCGCCTGGGGAGGATTGGACCGCAAGGCAGTTCCGCATCGCCACGCAGAGAACGGGAGTCTCGACGAGATCCTGGTGCGGCGGCCAGCTCACGCCCGCCGCGCCGGTGGCGGCATCAAGGGCTCGGCGGACGGATCCAGTCGAGGATGTGCAGCGCACCCACGCCGTCTCCCGCGATGATGATCTTTGCGTCCGCCGTGGTGGCGCAGCAGGGGAGGTCATTGTGGGTTTCCAGGGTTGTGATGGGCGGGCCCGCCTCGACCAGGTCCCACACCTTGAGTGTCTTATCTTTGGCGGCGGAGACGGCGAAGCGGCCATCCGAAGTCGCCGCCACGCCGTTCACACCACCGGTATGCCCTTCGAGGGTGCGGAGGGGTTGCCCCGTCACGAGTTCCCACACCTTGAGCGTTGCATCCCAGGAGGCGGAGACGGCGAAGCGGCCATCCGACGTCACCGCCACGCCGAGCACATTATTGGCATGCCCTTCGAGGGTGCGGAGGGGCTGCCCCGTCGCGAGTTCCCACACCTTGAGCGTGTTGTCCCAGGAGGCGGAGACCGCGAAGCGGCCATCCGACGTCACCGCTACGCCGAACACAACATCGGTATGCCCTTCGAGGGTGCGGAGGAGGTGCCCCGTCGCGAGGTCCCATACCTTGAGCGTCTTATCCCAGGAGGCGGAGACGGCGAATCGGCCATCCGACGTCACCGCCACGCCGCTCACAACATCGGTATGCCCTTCGAGGGTGCGGAGGGGCTGCCCCGTTGCGAGGTCCCACACCTTGAGCGTCTTATCGCTGGATGCGGAGACTGCGAAGTGGCCATCCGACGTCACCGTCATGCCGAACACATAATTGGTATGCCCTTCGAGGGTGCGGAGGGACTGCCCCGTCGCGAGGTCCCACACCTTGAGCGTCTTATCCCAAGAGGCGGAGACGGCGAGGCGGCCATCCGACGTCACCGCCACCCCGGTTACAACATTGGTATGCCCTTCGAGGGTGCGGAGGAGGTGCCCCGTCGCGAGGTCCCACACCTTGAGCGTGTCGTCCCAGGAGGCGGAAACGGCGAAGCGGCCATCCGGCGTCACCGCCACGCCGAACACATCATAGGTATGCCCTTCGAGGGTGCGGAGAAGGTGCCCCGTCGCGAGATCCCACACCTTGAGCGTCTTATCCGAGGAGGCAGAGATGGCGAAGCGGCCATCGGACGTCACCGCCACGCCGCGCACAACATAGGTATGCCCTTCGAGGGTGCGGAGGAGGTGCCCCGTGGCGAGGTCCCACACCTTGAGCGTCTTATCCCAGGAGGCGGAGACGGCGTAGCGGCCATCCGACGTCACCGTCATGCCGAACACAAGATCGGTATGCCCTTCGAGGGTGCGGAGGAGGTGCCCCGTTGCAAGGTTCCACACCTTGAGCGTCTTATCGCCGGATGCGGAGACGGCGAAGCGGCCATCGGACGTCACCGCCACCGTGTGCACACCATGGGTATGTCCTTCGAGGGTGCGGAGGAGGTGCCCCGTGGCGAGGTCCCACACCTTGAGCGTCTTATCCTCTGACGCGGAGACGGCGTAGCGGCCGTCCGACGACACCGCCACGCCGTGCACACCGTGGGTATGTCCTTCGAGGGTGCGGAGAAGCCGCCCGGTCGCGAGGTCCCACGCCTTGAGCGTCTTATCCCAAGAGGCGGAGACGGCGAGGCGGTCATCCGACGTCACCGCCACCCCGGTTACAACATCGGTATGCCCTTCGAGGGTGCGGAGGAGGTGCCCCGTGGCGAGGTTCCACACCTTGAGCGTCGTATCAGCTGAGGCGGAGACGGCGAGGCGACCATCGGACGTTACCGCTACGCCGAGCACAACATTGGTATGCCCATCGAGCGTGCGCACCAGAGCCTCGGAGTCACGGCTGGTCCGAAAGCGCTCGCGCAGCCAGGACCACCGACGCTCCGCGAGCTTCGCTTCCGCCCGCTCCCGCACCTCCTCTATCGCCATGTCCAGGCATCGATTTCGGAGCTGCTGAAGGAGGAACCCGGGCTCCTTGGTCGGATCCCACCTGCGCAGGCAGTGGGCCTCTCGATCCAGCGGCCGGCTCAGCGTCTCCAGCCTGGCTCGCCCGGGTGCCCCCGTAAGCTTGATCCCGATCCGCAGATCCGTGAGCACCTCGTCGATGTTCCTCCTCGCCACCTCCTTGTGCAGCCGATCCATGTCCCGGAGCGCCTCGCCCAGCCGCTCCCCGCAGGCCGCGGCGAACGCCTCCGGTGCGTCGATCTTCTGCTTCGCGAACTCCCACGCCAGCGGCTCCAGGCGGATGCCGTTGCGCTCCCTCATCGGCTCGACGAAGGACAGCTCGCTGATTTCGCGGAGCGCGTCGTGGAGTGGGATCGGGAACCCTTCTTCGGCCTCGATCGCGAGCCCGGTGAGCAGCGAAAGGCGCGCCTGCGGGATGTCCGCGGCCACCTCCAGCAGCGCGGCGGTCTTCAGCACATCGCGTGAGTCGGCGTTCTCCAGCGCGTCCCACTGCGATTGCAGCGTCGCCTGCACCGTGGCTTCGTGCCGCGTCGCGAGCTCTTCGGGCGTGGCGCCGGTCGTGTCCGTCGCCCTCAGCAGTCCATATTTGTCCATCCGGCGCGCGTAGCCTGCGAGCGAGATCGCGGGGTTCTTGCCCAGGAACGCTGCCGCGAGCGCGATGGCCAGCGGCATCTTGCCGAACCGCCGGCAGATGGCGCCCGCCACGGTAGGGTCGTCGGCCGGCGCCCGCGCTCTCCGTCGCGAGAGCAGGAGCTTCACCGCGGCAACCTCTGGCAACACCGGGACATCGATGCTCTCGAAGCGCGCGTCGCGCCGCCGTGTCGTGACCAGCACGCGGCATCCCAGGTTTGCCGGGACAAGCCCGGCCGCGCGGTCCGTCTCGAGATCGGCGGGGTTCTCGACGTAGTCGAAGATCACCAGCGCCTCGGGCCGCGCCCGCAGGTACGCGTCGAGCGCCGCCACCAACCGGAGCTGCCGCTCCGCCTCTGGTGCGTTTTCCGCCTTCAGATCCAGGTCGACGGCGAGCTTCGCCATCGCTGGCCGCCAGTCGTCGCCGGCGGCGTTGATGAAGTAGGCCCCGTCCGGATAGCTCACCTCGTGCTCGAACGCATACTCGACCGCGAGCTGGGTCTTGCCGATGCCGCCCATCCCCGTGAGCATCACAGGCCGCCTGCCGCCGGGCTGCGGGTCCTGAAGCATCCGGTGCAGCCGCGCGAGCTCCTCGTCGCGGCCGACGAAGGACGGGTTGCGCGCGAGCGGCACCCTGAATTGCACCTTCGGCAGCTCCGCGAGCCGGAGCTGCTCCGACGTCCCCGGCACGCGCGGGCAGAGCTCGTACACCTTGGCATCGTCGAGCCGCAGGAGATTCACCTCGTTGCGACCCGAAGCGAACGCCTTCTCGATTCTGTCACCATTGAAGAGTGCGCCGTAGAACCCCTTCGAGAAGGCGACCGCCGCCTTGTCCCTGATCACGCTCGAGGTTCCGATGGCGCAGTCCACGTGCTGCGCGATGGCCTTGGCCTGCGCGAGCGAGTAGCAGGCGTTGAGCACGACACAGCGCACCGGTCCGCCTTCGAGCCGGAACAGCTCCGCGAGCGCCTCGATCGGGACCGGCGCGGGGCGCCCGTCGGCGTCGTTCAACAGCAACTCCGTGCGCTCGCCGAGACGGTCTCCTGCGCCCGGGATCGGGCGAACGTCCCCTTCGTCGGCGGCGGGCCCGGCGTGCTGCCCGTGGCCGCCGAAGTGCACGACCGTGGGCCTGTGCAGCGCAAGCGCACGGCGCACGTCCTCGATGCGCGCCGCGAGCACGGGGCGTAGCGCGAAGGCGTCGCGCAGGCGCGCCCGCATCCGCTCGTCCTCGATCTCGCGGTACTCCTCGTCGAGATCGAGCTGCCTGGTACCGGAAGGGTTTGCACTCAGGAAAAGGACGGTGGCAGGCATCGCACCCTCCTCGTCGGGGTGCGGCATCAACCGTGCCGGAGGATGCGTGAGCATCCCGCTCGACCCGACGGGTGAACCCCCCCATTCGGCGGCGAATCTCCAGCAGGGCTCGGGCTGCTCACCCCTCGCGCGCCAGGGCGAAGCGGTCGAGCTGCGCGACAGGAAGGACGCGGGCTCGCTCACGCCATCCGAGCGGGCGTCACATGGATCAACCGAAAATGAACCGCCAAGCCCGCCAAGATTTGTCCTCTCCTTGGCGTCCTTGGCGAGCTTGGCGGTTCGAATTTCTGCTCTTTTCAGGAAGTTTCAATCCGTTTGTCGCTCTGGACAAGCGCATGAACGAAGGTAGCCTGGCGCGAGCGACACCCGCCCGGATCTTGATCCATGATCGATTTGAATGACTATCTCGAGTCTGCGAGGCGGGATCACTTTCCGCGTGTCGATTGGTCTTCGCACCCATGGCGAGCGGCCCAGCCGGCGCTGCATTGGCTCGGGCTGGCTCCAGCCCCGGCGTCCAGCGAGGCACCGCCTCAACCCCTCGCGCCCCGTCAGGCACGCCGCATAGGGGATCGCATGGTCGGCGCGTTCGCCGATGAGGACCTGGGTCTCGTCTGGTCCAGCGAACGACTCGCGACAGCTCAGGCGGCAATGGCCTCTGCGAGCGGCGGTCCGCCGGAGCCCTTGCTGGCGAGCTGCTGGGACGCTCTCGGACGCCGGACGCTCGATGAGAGCTGCTACCAGTTCTGTCGCGACTTCGGCCGGCAGTTGCTCGCCCGATACCGCGATGATCCGCGCTGGGATCTCGAATGGATGCTCGCCGTCCCCAGCGCCGCTCAGGCCTGCTTTCGCTACTGGACTCTCGGCGTGAAGCCCGCGCTGTGGAGCGGCCGGGTCGAGGCAGAGACATTGAGCGCTCTCGACGGGCATCCTTTCCAGTTCTGACGGGATTGGCAGGGCGGCTGAGCCCTCGCCCCGGGATGTGTCGTGGCTCGACCGCGCTCGATCTGCGCAGGTCGGGCCCGAACGGCGCCCATGTGGGCCTCTCGATGACCTATCGGCGCCGACCCCTCCGTTTTCCATCACGGAACGCGCGCGCTCCGGAGACAGTCACGGGCATGAAGCGCTCGTCGTTGTTCGTGCAGGCTGCTCTCGTCCTCCTCGCGTGCGCCTGCGGTGACGGAGGCGATGCCGGAGGACAGGGCGGCAGCGGTGGCCAGGCGAGCGGAGGTCCGTCCACCGGCGCGACGGGCGCCGGCGCAGGCTCGTCCGCCAGCACAGCGGGGGCCGGCGCAGGCCCGTCTGCCAGCACGACGACGGGCGCCGGCGGAGGTCTCGGCCCCCACGTCCCTGAGCCCAGCACGCCGACGCGCGGCGGGACGATGACGTTCACGAACATCGGCGCGCCCGGCTGGTGGCCCCGCCGCATCGACCGCGAGCCGGGCGACCCGGCGTGCGACTACAAGGACGGCGACGACACCTGGGGTGGGCACTGCTGCATGACAGAGCATCAGACGACGAGCGACAAGCTCGCCCCGTTCGATGAGGAGATGACCCTCATCATGAAGGCCATCCGCGTGAAGCAGCTCGCCGTCTACCAGCCTGGCAGCGACCCGGCCGCCTGGCAGATGGTCTCGTCGTGGGACGCGAAGAACGGCGTGGGCTCCAATCTGCTCGTCACGGAGGGGCAGAACACGTCCGCCGACTTCACGGGCGACCTCACGAAGAAGGACTGCGTCACCTACTTCACCCAGGACAAGCCCTTCGCGTGCGGTGACGGCAAGGACTATTACTGTCCCGACGACCCCGGGATCATGCACCTCGGCTGGGCGGGCTCGAAGCTCATCGTCTTCCTGGCGTCGATGACGTTCGACGACGCGGGCGTCGAGAAATGCGACGGCGGTGGGCAGGGCCATCCCGGCCCGTGGGTCGCGTTCGTCGCGTCCGAGCTCTTTCGCGACGGCGGCCGCAAGTGGAACGGGCTCTGCAACTGCTACTCGAAGACGGGCACGGTCGGCGACGGCTGCGGCGAGATCAACGTGTTCGAGGTCGTGATGGACAACAACGAGTACAGCAACCGCGAGTTCATGAGCACCGGTGTCCGCTCGTACCAGGAGGGGCACATCGGCGGCAGCGTCTGCGGGACCGGCTGTGATCGCGACGAGTTCGCCGAGGACGTGGAGGTCGTGGATGCGTGCGCGCAGAAGGCCTACGACAAGGGGCCCGTCATCGAGGCCGGCGGGTCCTCGGACGGCTGCCCGACGTGGCGCCGGCCCATCGGCGATCGCTACTTCATGATCCTGCTCGATGAGGCGCAGCGTGCGATCCAGGTCGCGGTCATTCACCCCGAGAGGATCCCCTCCGCCGCGGCCGAGATGCTCCCCGATCTGCCGGGCGGGCTCTCGCGCGGCGCGATCGACGCCATGCTCTCGATGCGCCTGCCGGAGTGATTCCCATGAAACCGAGGAGCACCATGCACAATTTCCCTCAGCTTTCGGTGCGGTGGGTCTTCATCGCCGCCATCGCGTCCTTCGCCAGCGTACCGGCGTGTTCTGGCAGCGATGACGAGACACAGGCGTCGTCGGTGTCGAGCGGCGCTGGCGCGGGTAGCTCGAGCGGCGCCGGTGCGGGTAGCTCAAGCGGCGCCGGCGCGGGCAACTCAAGCAGCAGCGGCGCGGGCGCGGGCAGCTCGAGCGGCACCGGCGCGGGCAGCTCGAGCAGCAGCGGCGAGGGCAGCTCGAGCGGCAGCGGTGGCTCTCAGCCGACGGGCTGCAAGCGCGGCCTCGCGTATGGCTATCACTCGAAGGCCGACATGGATGTCCTCTCCCCGGCGGTGTCCTGGTGGTACAACTGGACCCATGTGCCGGACGAGGGGGTTCGGCCCGACTATTACAAGACGCTCGGCGTCGAGTACGTACCGATGGTGTGGGGCGGGGGCAACCTCGACAGCGCCGCCGCCGGCCGTATCGCCTCCGAGATCCCCGAGGGGGCGAAGTTCCTGCTCGGGTTCAACGAGCCGAACTTCGGGGCGCAGGCCGACCTTTCTGCGGCCGAAGCCGCGGCGCTCTGGCCGCACGTCGAGGCGGTGGCCGACGCGCGCGGCCTCGAGCTCGTGTCGCCGGCCGTGAACTTCTGCGGCGGCGATTGCCAGGAGACCGATCCATTCAAGTACCTGGACGACTTCTTCGCCGCGTGCAGCGGATGCCGGGTCGATTACATCGGCATCCACATCTACACCGGCTGCAAGGGAGAAGGCGACAACCAGGCCCAGTGGCTCATCAACCACATCGAGACGTACAAGTCGCGGTTCGACAAGCCCCTCTGGCTCACGGAGTTCGCGTGCGACAGCGCGGGCTCCCTCGGCGAGCAGAAGGAGTTCCTTGTCGATGCACTGGAGTACCTCGAGAACGAGCCTCGGATCGCGAGGTACGCGTGGTTCTCGGGCCGCGCCGACAACGTGCGGAACGCGAGCTTGCTCGGCGACGACGGCGAGCTCAACGAGCTCGGTCAGGCGTACGTCAGCGCGCCGCAGCACCCGTGCGGAGACTCGACAGAAAGGTAGAGCGATTCGCCGGGCAACCCACGGTCGCCGCGCCGGTGAAGCATCAAGGGCTCGGCGGATGGAGCCAGTCGAGGACGTGCAGAGCGCCCACGTCGTCTCCCGCGAGGATGATTTTGGTGTCCGTCGTGGTGGCGCAGCAAGACAGGTAAGTGTGGGTTTCCAGGGTCGTGATGGGCGGGGGCCTTTCGATCAGGTCCCACACCTTGAGCGTCTTATCCCTGGAAGCGGAGACGGCGAAGCGGCTATCCGGCGTCACCGCCACCTCGAACACGCCATCGGTATGCCCTTCGAGGGTACGGAAGAGGTGCCCCGTGGCGAGGGCCCACACCTTGAGCGTCTTATCCCAGGAGGCGGAGACGGCGAAGCGGCCGTCCGGTGTCACCGCCACGCCGAACACAGCGTCCGTATGCCCTTCGAGGGTGCGGAGGAGCTGTCCCGTAGCGAGATCCCATACCTTGAGCGTCTTATCCCCGGAGGCGGAGACGGCGAAGCGGCCATCCGGTGTCACCGCTACGTCGACCACATATTCGGTATGCCCTTCGAGGGTGCGAAGGAGCTGGCCCGTCGCGAGCTCCCACACCTTGAGCGTCTTATCCCCGGAAGTGGAGACGGCGAAGCGGCCATCCGGTGTCACCGCCACGCCGACCACATATTCGGTATGCCCTTCGAGGGTGCGGAGGAGCTGGCCCGTCGCGAGATCCCACACCTTGAGCGTCTTATCCCCGGAAGTGGAGACGGCGAAGTGGCCATCCGATGTCACCGCCACGCCGAACACCCTATCGGTATGCCCCTCGAGGGTGCGGACGGGCCGCCCCGTAGCGAGATCCCACACCTTGAGCGTCTTATCCCTGGAGGCGGAGACGGCGAAGCGGCCATCCGGTGTCACCGCCACGCCGAACACCCTATCGGTATGCCCCTCGAGGGTGCGCAAGGGTTGCCCCGCAGCGAGGTCCCATACCTTGAGCGTCTTATCCCTGGAGGCGGAGACGGCGAAGCGGCCATCTGACGTCACCGCCACGCCGAGCACATCATCGGTATGCCCTTCGAGGGTGCGGAGGAGCTGCCCCGTAGCGAGGTCCCACACCTTGAGCGTCCTGTCCTCGGAAGCGGAGACGGCGAAGCGACCATCCGGTGTCACCGCCACGCCGATCACAGGATCGGTATGACCTTCGAGGGGGCGGAGGAGCTGCCCCGTAGCGAGGTCCCACACCTTGAGCGTCTTGTCCCCGGAGGTGGAGATGGCGAAGCGGCCATCCGGTGTCACCGCGACGCCGACCACATCACCGGCATGCCCTTCGAGGGTGCGGAGGAGCTGCCCCGTAGCGAGGTCCCATACCCTGAGCGTCTCATCCCTCGAGGCGGAGACGGCGAAGTGGCCATCCGCCGTCACGGTCACGCCGAACACAGCATCGGTATGCCCTTCAAGGGTGCGGAGGAGCTTCCCCGTAGCGAGGTCCCATACCTTGAGCGTCTTATCCCAGGAGGCGGAGACGGCGAGGCGGCCATCTGACGGCACCGCCACGCCGAACACCCTGTCGGTATGCCCTTCGAGGGTGCGGAGGAGCTTCCCCGTAGCGAGATCCCATACCTTGAGCGTCTTGTCCTCGGAAGCGGAGACGGCGAAGTGACTATCCGACGTCACGACCACGTCGAGCACAGGATCGGTATGCCCTTCGAGGGTGCGAAGGAGCTGCCCTGTTGCGAGGTCCCACACCTTGAGCGTCTTGTCGAAGGAGGCGGAGACGGCGAAACGGCCATCCGACGTCACGGCCACGTCGAGCACAGGATTGGTATGCCCTTCGAGCGTGCGCACCAGCTCCTCGGAGTCACGGCTGGTTCGAAAGCGCTCGCGCAGCCAGGACCACCGGTGCTCCTCGAGCTTCGTTTCCGCCCGCTTCCGCACCTCCTCGAACCCCATGTTGAGGCATCGATTGCGGAGCTGCTGAAGGAAGAACCCGGGCTCCTTGGTCGGATCCCACCTGCGCAGGCAGTGGGCCTCTCGATCCAGCGGCCGGCTCAGCGCCTCCAGCCTGGCTCGCCCGGGCGCCCCCGCGAGCTTGATCCCGATCCGCAGATCCGTGAGCACCTCGTCGATTTTCCTACTCGCCGCCTCCTTGTGAAGCCGATCCATGTCCCGAAGTGCTTCGCCCAGGCGCTCGGCACAGGCCGCGGCGAACGCTTCCGGTGCGTCGATCTTCTGCTGCGCGAACTCCCACGCCAGCGGCTCCAGGCGGATGCCGTTGCGCTTCCTCATCGGCTCGACGAAGGACAGCTCGCTGATCTCCCGGAGCGCGTGGTGGAGCGGGATCGGGAACCCTTCTTCTGCCTCGCTCGCGATCCCGGTGAGCAGCGAGATGCGCGCTTGCGGGATGTCCGCGGCCACGTCCAGCAGCGTGGCGGTCTTCAGCACCTCTCGTGCGTCGGCATTCTCCAGCGCGTCCCACTGCGATTGCAGCGTCGCTTGCACCGTGGCTTCGTGCCGCGTCGCGAGCTCTTCGGGCGTGACTCCGGCCGTGTCCGTTGCCCTCAGCAGTCCATATCTTTCCATCCGACGCGCGTACCCAGCGAGCGAGATCGTGGGGTTCTTGCCCAGGAACGCCGCCGCGAGCTCGATGGCCAGCGGCATCGCGCCGAACCGCCGGCAGATGATGCTCGCCACCTTGGGGTCGTCCGCCGGCTGCCGTGCGTTCCGTCGCGAGAGCAGGAGCTTCACCGCCGCATCTTCCGGCAACACCGGGACATCGATGCTCTCGAAGCGCGCGTCGCGCCGCCGTGTCGTCACGAGCACGCGGCATCCCAGGCTCGCGGGCACGAGGCCGGCCGTGCGGTCCGTCTCGAGATCGGCGGGGTTCTCGGCGTAGTCGAAGATCACCAGCGCCTCGGGCCGCGCCCGCAGGTACTCCTCGAGCGCCGCCACCAGCCGGATCTGCCGCTCTGCCTCCGGCGCGTTTTCCGCCTTCAGCCCCAGCGCGACCGCGAGGTCCTTGAGCACCGGCCGCCAGTCGTCGCCGGCGGCATTGATGAAGTAGACCCCGTCCGGATAGCTCGCCTCGTGCCTGAATGCATACTCGACCGCAAGCTGCGTCTTGCCGATCCCGCCCATTCCTGTGAGCATCACAGGCCGCCTGCCGCCGGGCTGCGGGTCCTGAAGCATCCGGTGCAGCCGCGCGAGCTCCTCGTCGCGGCCGACGAAGGCGGGATTGCGCGCGAGTGGCATCCTGAATTGCACCTTCGGCAGCTCCGCGAGGCGGATCGTCTCCGGTGTCCCCGGTACGCGCGGGCAGAGCTCGTACACCTTCGCATCGTCGAGCCGCAGGAGCTCCACCTCGTTGCGACCCGAGGCGAACGCCTTCTCGATGCTGTCACCGTTGAAGAGCGCGCCGTAGAGTCCCTTCGAGAAGGCGACCGCGGCCTTGTCCCTGATAACGCTCGACGTTCCGATGGCGCAGTCCACGTGCTGCGCGATGGCCTTGGCCTGCGCGAGCGAGTAGCAGGCGTTGAGCACCACGCAGCGCACCGAGCCGCCTTCGAGCCGGAACAACTCCGCGAGCGCCTCGATCGGGACTGGTGCGGGGCGCCCGTTGGCGTCGTTCAGCAGCAGCTCCGTGCGCTCGCCGAGGCGGTCTCCGGCGCCTGGAATCGGGCGAACGTCCCCTTCGTCGGCGGTAGGCCCGGCGTGCTGCCCGTGGCCGCCGAAGTGCACGACCGTGGGCCTGTGCAGCGCGAGCGCACGGCGCACGTCGTCGATGCGCGCCGCGAGCACGGGGCGCAGCGCGAACGCGTCGCGCAGGCGCGCCCGCATCCGCTCATCCTCGATCTCGCGGTACTCCTCGTCGAGATCGAGCTGCCTGGTCCCGGAAGGGTTGGCGCTCAGGAAAAGGACGGTGGCAGGCATCGCACCCTCCTCGTCGGGGTGCGGCATCAACCGTGCCGGAGGATGCGTGAGGTTCCCGCTCGACCCGACGGGCGTCCCGACCAGGCGGATGCCCGTCGTGTGCCCGCCGGCCGCACCGCATCATGGTCTCACTTGCCGTACGCCACCCGCCACACGGTGTTGCTCTGGTCGTCGGTCACCAGCAGCGCGCCGTCCTTGGCCACCGCGACGCCGACCGGACGGCCCCACACGTCGCCGGTGCTCGTGACGAAGCCGGTCATGAAGTCTTCGTAATACCCCGCCGCCTTGCCGTCCTTGACCGGGATGCGGATCACCTTGTATCCGGTGCGCCGCGAGCGGTTCCATGACCCGTGCTCCGCCGCGAAGATGTGGCCCTGGTAGTCGGCCGGGAACTGCTGGCCCGTGTAGAAGCAGAGGTCGAGGGAGGCCGAGTGCGACTGGATCAGCACGTCCGGCACGATGACCTTGTCCCGGAGCTCGGGGCGCTTGCCCTCGTGGCGCGGATCCTGGTGCGCGCCGAGGTAGTACCAGGGCCAGCCGTAGAAGCCGCCCTCTTGCACGCGCGTCACGTAATCGGGGACCAGGTTGTCGCCGAGCTCGTCGCGCTCGTTCACGCTGGTCCAGAGCGCGCCCGTCGCCGGCTCGATGGCCAGGCCGACCGGGTTGCGGATGCCTGACGCATGGAGCGCCTCGTTCTTGCCGTCGGGCGTGAAGGCCAGGATGCACGCGCGCCGGATCTCGTCTTCGTCGTCATCGACGTTGGAGCGAGAGCCCACGGACACGAACATTCGCTCGTTGTCCTTGCTGAAGACGATATCGCGGGTCCAGTGGCCGCCGCCGCCCACGGCCTCCTTGCCCGAGGGGATGTTGGTGACCAGCGCCTCGGCCGGGCCGCTGGCCCTGGTGTCGCCCGCCTTGTAAGGGAACCGCACCACGCTGTCGGTGTTCGCGATGTAGACGTGCGTCGGCGCCTCGGTGCCGCTCGGATAGAAGGCGATGCCGAAGGGGCGGTTGAGGTCCTCGGCGTAGACGCTGCGGAGGTCGGCCTTGCCGTCGCCGTCCGTGTCCCGGAGCACCTGCACCCGATCCGCCGCGCTCTCGGCCACGAACACGTCGCCGTTCGGCGCCACCTGCACGACGCGCGGCTTCTCCAGCCCCGTGGCGACCTCGGCGACGGTGAATCCCGACGGGACTTTGGGGAACGCACCGGCTGGACGATCTGCCTTGCTTGGACTGTTGGTCACCGACTCGCCCTCGTTGGGCGCGGGGAGGTCGGCGACGGTGATCTTGCGCTTCACGCCGGGCGCGTCCGTGGTCCAGTCGCCCAGCGCGTCGGCGCCGGTGAGGATCCTGTCGGTGGGCGCTGGCTGCGGTGTGACTTCAGCGCGCTTGGGCGAGCAGGAGGCCAGCGCGCTCGCGCCGGCGCCAACCAAGAGCACCTGAGCCACACCACGCCGGGCCCACCGGCGGCCTGATCTTCGGTTGTCCATGGACTCGGGTTGCCATTCGGCTGCTCCTCTGTCCACCGCTCCTTTCGACCGATGAGCCCGCCGATCTCCTCGCCTCTCGCCACGCGCAGACGCGGGAGCGCCCGTCCATCCAACCATCCAACCCCTGCTGCCGCCCCTGTGCCGACTACCAGTCCGCCTCGATCACCCCCCCGGTGTACTGCGTGCTGGTCGGCGTGTACTGGTGCACCTCGAACTTGTTGCCGTCGGGGTCCGCCAGCCAGATCTGGTACGTATTGTCGCAGCCGAGCTTCTTCTCGGTGAACGGGACGCCGCGGCTCGTCAGCGTCGCCATCACGGCGTCCATGTCGTCGGTCTCCAGGCAGAAGTGGGCGATCCCGGTATTGACCACCTCGCCGAGGTTTCGGTCCTCGAACATCTCCATGTAGTTGCCGTCGGCGATCTCGAGGTAAGCGCCGAACGGCGCGCCTTCGCGGGTGAAGTGGAACTTCGTGGCGAACCCGAGCTTGCCGTAGAAGTCGACCGAGCGCTGCAGATCTCTCACGTTGAGACAGACGTGCGCGATGCGTTTGAACATGGGGGAGCCTCCGCGACGGCGCCGGGGTAGGGGAGCGGCGCGCGCGGCCGAGGATACCCCACCCGGAGCCCCCGGCGCGACAGCGGCCCTTCGCCGTTCCCGTTCGCCTCAGCGCAGCCCGAGCCGCTTCGCGAGGTGGTGCAGGTTACTGCGGTGCATCCCGAGCGATCGCGCCGCGGCGGCCCAGTTGCCATCGGCCTGCGCCACGGCCTTCTCGATGAGCCCGCGCTGGAACGCGTCGACCTGCTCATTCAGCGGCGCCTTCTCCCCGTCGTCCTCGCGCGGCGCGGGCTCCGCCGCCGCGGCGACCTCGACCCCGAGGTGGGCCGGCTTGACGACCACGGGCGCCCCGCGGGGCACGCCCCGCGACGCCTGCAGCACCATCCGGAACACCGTGTTCTCCAGCTCGCGCACGTTCCCCGGCCAGGCTCCGCCCGCGAGCAGCTCTCGCGCCGCCTTCGTCAGCCGCACCGGCCCGACGCCGAGCCGCGCGCGCGCCTCGTCGCAGAAGTGGCCGGCGAGCAGCGGGATATCGCTCCTCCGCTCGCGCAGCGGCGGCACCGCGAGGCGATAGACGTTGAGCCGGTGGAACAGGTCCGCCCGGAAGCGCCCCTCGGCCACCTCCCGCTCGATATCGCGGTTCGTGGCCGCCACGACGCGCACGTCGACGCGCAGCGATCGATCGGCGCCGACCCGCTGCACCTCGCCCTCCTGCAGCGCTCGCAGCAGCTTCGGCTGGATCGACAGCGGCAGCTCGCCGATCTCGTCGAGGAGCAGCGTGCCCTTGTCCGCCACCTCGAGCTTCCCCGGCCGGCTCTGCTCCGCCCCGGTGAACGCGCCGCGCACGTGCCCGAACAGCTCGCTCTCCGCCACCGACTCGGGCAGCGCCGCGCAGTTCACGTGGAGCAGCGGCTCGCCCCGCCGCCTCGACGCCGCGTGGACGGCGCGCGCCACGAGCTCTTTCCCCACGCCCGTCTCGCCCGTGATCAGCACGGTGAGATCCGACGGCCCCACGAGCGCGATCTCGTCGCGCAGCCGCTGCATCGCCGGGCTCGTCCCGAGCAGGCTCGCGCCCCGCTCCCGCTCCGCCGCCCGCCGGAGATCGTCGGCGACCAGGCCGAGCCGCTCGGCGCTGTGCTCGAGCGCGTCGATGAGCTGGCTCGTGCGCACCGCCGCGCCGGCCAGCGCGCCCAGCCAGGAGAGCGTCGCCGCGTCGACCTGCTCGAAGGCGCGCGGATCGCGCGCGTCGGCCGTCAGGAGCCCGATGAGCGTGCCCTCGACCCGCAGCGGACAGCCGAGGCACGCGTGGACGTGCGCCAGCGCGGTCGCGTCCGACGCGAGCAGCCCGTCGAACGGATCCGGCAGCTCGGTGTCCGGCGCGAAGCGCACCGGCGCCTCGGCGTGGCAGAGGATGTCGAGCCGAGGGTGCGCCTTCGTGCAAAACGTGCGCCCCAGCGCCTCCGGCGGCCGCCTGGGTGCACGAAACGAAGGGGCGCACGGGAGCGGCACGCCGCCTGCTTCATGGCCGGGCGTCACGACCGGAGCTCCCGATGTCGCGCCGCGGAGGCGCGAGCGCGCCGGGGCTCACGCGAACAACGAGGTCGCTATGCATAACCTACGACGACTCTGGCTGGCGCTCGCCGCCGTCATCACCGCTGGCTTCTTGATACTCGGCTTCACAGGCCGGGAGGTGTACCGCAAGGCCCCGCCGATCCCCGAGCGGGTGGAGACGCCGTCCGGCCGGGTGCTGCTCACGAAGGACGATATCCTGGACGGGCAGCTGGTCTATCAGAGCATCGGCGGACAGCAGGTCGGCAGCGTCTGGGGGCACGGCGCTTACCAGGCGCCGGACTGGTCGGCGGACTGGCTCCATCGCGAAGCCGAGGCGCAGCTCGCGCGCTGGAGCCAGCGAGAGCACGGCGCGGCGTTCGCGGCGCTCCAGGACGAGGCGCAGGCCGCGCTCAAGGCGCGGCTCCAGCGGGAGATGCGCCACAACGGCTACGACCCCGCGACCGGCGCGCTCACGGTCTCCGAGGATCGCGCGCTGGCGATCGAGGAGACCGCGGCGCACTACCGCGCGCTCTTCGGCGACGAGCCGAGCCTCGCCGGCCTGCGTGAGAGCTACGCGCTGCACACCGGCGCGGTCCCCGACGCCGGGCGGCGCGACAAGCTGACGGCGTTCTTCTTCTGGACCTCGTGGGCCGCGGCCGCGGAGCGCCCTGGCACCGGCGCCAGCTACACCAACAACTGGCCTCATGAGCCGCTCGTCGGCAACGTCCCCACGAGCGCCAACGTGATCTGGTCGATCGTGAGCATCGTGCTGCTGCTCGCCGGGATCGGCGCGCTCGTCTGGTACCACGCGTTCCGCCGCAGCGAGGAGCCGTCCGACCCTGCGCCGGCGCGCGATCCGCTCGCGGGGTGGGTGCTCACCCCGTCGATGCGGGCCGTCGGCAAGTACTGCGTCGTCGTGGTCGCGCTGCTCGTGCTCCAGGTCGCGCTCGGCGTGCTGACCGCGCACTACACCGTCGAGGGAAACGAGGTCTTCGGGCTGCCGCTCGGGGAGATCCTGCCGTACGCGGTGACGCGCACCTGGCACGTCCAGCTCGGCGTCTTCTGGATCGCGACCGCGTTCCTCGCGACGGGGCTGTTCCTCGCGCCGGCGGTGGGCGGGCGCGAGCCGAGGGGGCAGCGGCTCGGCGTCAACGTCCTCTTCGGGGCGCTCGTCGTCGTGGTCTTCGGCTCGCTCGCCGGAGAGTGGCTGTCGGTCAAGCAGCGCTTCGCGCTCGAGACCTCGTTCTGGTTCGGGCACCAGGGGTACGAGTACGTCGACCTCGGCCGCGCCTTCCAGATAGCGCTCTTCGGCGGGCTCGCGCTCTGGCTCTTCCTGATGCTGCGCGCGCTCTGGCCCGCGCTCGCGCGGCGCGACATGAGCCGGCACATCGTGCTGCTCTTCACCGGCGCCACGGTCGCTATCGGGATGTTCTACGGCGTGGGGCTCTTCTACGGCGCGAAGACGCACCTGTCGGTCATGGAGTACTGGCGCTGGTGGGTCGTCCACCTCTGGGTCGAGGGGTTCATGGAGGTGTTTGCCACCGCGGCGATCGCGTTCCTGTTCACCCGGCTCGGCCTCGTGCGTCCGGACAGCGCGGCGCGGGCGGCGATCCTGTCGACCTGCATCTTCCTCATCTCGGGCATCCCCGGCACGTTCCACCACCTCTACTTCAGCGGCACGCCGGTCTCGGTGATGGCGGTGGGCGCGAGCTTCAGCGCCCTGGAGGTCGTGCCGCTCGTCCTCGTGGGGATGGAGGCGCACGAGACCTGGCAGATGCAGCACCGGAGCGGGTGGATGCAGGCCTATCGCTGGCCCATCCAGTTCTTCGTCGCCGTCGCGTTCTGGAACTTCGTGGGCGCGGGGGTGTTCGGCTTCCTCATCAACCCGCCGATCGCCCTCTATTACATGCAGGGTCTCAACACGACCCCCGTGCACGCGCACGCCGCCCTCTTCGGCGTCTACGGGCTGTTGTCCCTCGGCCTCGTGCTGGTGATGCTCCGCCGCCTGCGCCCCGACGCGGTGTGGAACGAGGCGCGGCTCCGGGTGGCGTTCTGGGGGATGAACGGCGGCCTCGGCCTCATGATCCTGCTGAGCCTCCTGCCGATCGGGCTCGCGCAGGCGTGGGCCAGCGTCGAGCGCGGCCTGTGGTATGCGCGGAGCGCGGAGTTCCTGCAGCAGCCGGTCCTCGAGGCGCTGCGCTGGATGCGGTTCTTCGGAGACAGCCTGTTCATCGTCGGCGTCGTGGCCTTCGTGGCGTTCGTCGCGGGGGTCTTCACCCGGCGGCCGGCGGGCGCTGCCTCGGCGAAGCCCGCGCCGGACGGTGAGGCGGCAGGCATGGCCGCGCCGGCGGCGAGCGGCGCGCCGGCGGCCTGATCACCCGCGCGCCAGCGCCCGCCTGCGCGCTGGCGCGCCTCCTCGCCGCCGCGCGGCGCCCCGAAATGTGCGCGTGGCGTCGAGCACAGCCGTGATCCGCCACGCTATGCTCGGGTCCTGGAGCGCCACGGCGCTCGCCCACGGGAACCCAGCATGTCCATCGAGCACTTCGACGTCCTGATCGTAGGCGCCGGCCTCTCCGGCATCGGCGCCGGCTACCACCTCCAGACGCGCTGCCCCGGCAAGCGGTACGCGATCCTCGAGGGGCGCAGCGCGATCGGCGGTACCTGGGACCTGTTCCGCTACCCTGGCGTCCGCTCGGACTCGGACATGTTCACGCTCGGCTATTCCTTCCGCCCCTGGAAGGAGGCCAAGGCGATCGCGGACGGGCCGTCGATCCGCGACTACGTGCGCGACACGGCCCGGGAGCTCGGCATCGACCGGCACATCCGGTTCAATCATCGGGTTCGATCCGCGTCGTGGTCCTCGGAGCACGCGCGGTGGACTGTCGAGGTGGACGTCGGCCCAGGCGAGGAGCTCGTCCGCTACTCCTGCAGCTTCCTGTACGTCTGCAGCGGCTACTACCGCTACGAGAGCGGGTATACGCCCAGCTTCCCTGGCCGCGACGACTTCCAGGGACAGCTCGTGCACCCCCAGCAGTGGCCGGAGGATCTCGACTACCGGGGCAAGCGTGTCGTCGTCATCGGCAGCGGCGCCACGGCCGTGACGCTGGTGCCCGCGATGGCGACCGACGCAGCGCATGTGACGATGCTCCAGCGCTCACCGACATACATCGCCTCGCTGCCCTCGGAGGACCCGCTCGCGAACGCTATCCGCGAGCGCTTGCCGGAGCGGATCGCCCACCGCGTTGTCCGCTGGAAGAACGTCGCGATCGGCCTGCTCTTCTACCAGGTCTGTCAACGCGCGCCGCAGCTGGCCAGGCGGATGCTCCGCAGCGGTGTCGCTCGGCATCTGCCGCCCGACTTCGATATCGATACACACTTCAACCCTCGCTACGATCCGTGGGATCAGCGCCTCTGCTTCGTGCCGGACGCCGATTTCTTCCGCGCGGTGAAGGAGGGGCGCGCCTCGGTGGTCACCGACCGCATCCGGGCCTTCACGAAGAACGGTGTCCTGCTCGAGTCAGGCAAGGAGCTCCAGGCAGACATCATCGTGACGGCCACAGGCCTTCAGCTCCTGCTCTGCGGCGGTATCCGCTTCGCCATCGACGATGACGTCCTCGATCCCGCCCGGTTGTTCATCTACAAGGGGTTGATGCTGGGCGGCGTCCCGAACTTCGCGCTCTGCGTCGGTTACACGAACGCCTCGTGGACGCTCCGCGCCGAGCTGGCCTCGACATACGTCTGCCGGCTGCTCAACCACATGGATCGCCACGGTTACCGGCAGTGCTTGCCGCGCCCTGAGGAATCCATCCTCGATCCTCGGCCGCTGCTCGGCCTGACGTCGGGCTACGTGAAGCGCTCCGTGGACCACCTGCCCAAGCAGGGATCGAAGGCGCCGTGGTACTTCCGCCAGAACTACGTGCTTGATCTGCTCGCGATGAAGCTCGGCCCGGTGGACGACGGCACCATGGTCTTTTCCAGGGAAGGTCGGTCACCGCGACGCGATGTCGCGAGCGCGGAGCGTCCTCGGCGCGCGGAGGCTTGAACAGAGGCGCGCGCCGCTGGCGAGCCGCAGCGACGACCGGCTCCAGGCGGCCGAGATCCCTCAGGGGGACAGGATGAGCACCTTGACCTGACTCGGCACGATCCGCATTCCGGGGCAGTTCGTGGAGTTCTGGATGCTCATGCTGGTCAGCCGGGTGGCCGGCATGCCGCCGACGAGGCATGTGAACGCGGCGGTGATGTGGCGGGAAGGCCCCATGACCGACCCGGACGCGACCCCCAGGGCGACGCCGGGCTGATCGCCGACGGAGATGAGCTGCGTCGTCAGCAGGTTATGCGCGGGCGTGCACATGAACAGCACGTTGTACGCGGCTGGCGCGCTCACCGGGCCAAAGGACATGTTCGGATAGGGGATCGGGACAGGCACCGGCGGGGTGAGGCACACGTCCGGAAACCCGAGGTTCATCCCGCCCATCTGCGTGTTCGCGAACATGATGTCTCCTCAACCCAGGTGGATCTGCTCGCCGTCGATCTTGACGAGCTCCTGCGCGGTCACCAGCGTGTTCTCGCCGCGCAGGCTCATCGTCTTCTTCGCGACGTAATCGACCCGCTCGGCCCGGAGCTGCTCGCTCTCCTCGACGGTGCGGTACGAGCGCTTCACCCGCTGCGAGAGCCGCTCCAGCACGGAGTCGAGGCTCCCGGCAAGGACCTTGGCCTTGCTGATCTCCGCGCGAAGGAGCGTCCCGACGAACGAGAGGCTCTGCAGCGCGACGTTCCCGTCCACGGCGTTCACCGAGAGGCCCGCCGAGACCACCGCCACCTCCTTGGCCGAGACCAGGCCGATGCCGTCCTGCGCGGCGACACTGAGGCGACCGGCTGGCAGCTTGATGTTCAGGTCGCCGTCGGCGACGATGCTCCCGGGCGCGCCGTCCTCCCGCTCCAGCACGGAGAGCACGTAGCAACGCCCGTCGGTCGCCACGGCAACGAGCACGAGGTCGCCCGCCTCTGGCTCGAGGAGGCACCCCTTGGCGCGCTTCGCCCGGACTTCGCCCGCGTCGGTCTCCACGACGAGCGCCGCGCCGTCGGCGCGCACCACGGTGCCGAACTCCTGAGTGACCAGAGCCCTCGGCTCCTGCTTTCTCGCCAGATTGCGCATGATTCCCTCGTCAACGCGTAGACGTCTCGACACCCGCGGCCGGGGGCTCCGAGCTCCCCCGGCTGCTGCTCAACACCCGTGATTGCCACTGCTCCGCCTCGGCGAGATCCGCGTCGTCGCCGAGGGCGGCCGCCCGGTTGGACCACACGGCCCCTTCGTCCTTGATCCGATGGAGGCGCGCTCGAAACAGGGTCGCCCTCGAGAAGTCGCCGGCCGAGACGTCGGCGTGGGAGAGGTCGGCGTACGTCAGGTTGGCGCCGTTCCAGCGCGCGCCCGCGCACGCGGCCCGGGTCAGGATGCACATCTCCAGGTTGGCGCCGGAGAGGTTGGCCTCGACGAGGCGGGCGCCCACGAGGACCGACTCCTTGAGCACGGTCCCGGCGAGGCTCGCGCGGGTGAGGTTGGCATTCACGAAGAGCGCCCGGCCCGCGAGCGCGCCGTCGAGCTTGGCGCCGGAGAGGTTCGCGTCCTTGAAACCGCACTGCGTCAGCGTCGCGCCGGAGAAGTCGCAGCCGCTGAGATCGGCGCCCGTGAACTGCGTCATCGTGAACGACATCCCGCGCAGGTCCTGGCCCGCGAGCTTCCCCTCCACGAGCACGGCGAGCTCCAGGACGGCGCCGCCGAGGGTCGCGGTCGAGAGATCGGCGCGCACGAGCGCCGTCTGCTTCAGCGCGGCGCCCGAGAGGTCGATCCCCTCGGTCCGCACGTCCAGGATGACGGCGCGGTCCAGGTTGGCGCGCGCGAGCCGGGCGCCCGAGAGGCTCGTGTTGATCACGCTCGCGAGGGTCAGGTCTGCTCCGCTCAGATCGATCGAGGAGAGATCGCCGCCGGTGAGCTGCGCTGCGATCAGGGAGGCGCCGTCCAGCTTCGCCCCCGTGAGATCACAGTCCACGATCGCCGCGAGGTGCAGGTTGGCGCCGGACAGGCGCGCGCCGCTGAAGCTGCAGCCGGTGGCGGTCGACTCCTTCAGCCGAGCGCCCGAGAGGTCCGCGCCGGCGAAGCTCACCTTGTCGAAGATCGCGCCGGAGAGGTCGGCGCCCGAGAGGTCGACGCCCGAGAGGTCGACGTCGGAGATGATCTCGCCGCCCTGGACCAGCTCGACCAGATCACTTCTGTCCATGGTTCTCCGGCGGCGCGACGAAGCGCACGTACTTCACATTGGCCCCCTTCAGGCTCGTCGCGGCGTTTCCGCGCATTTTCGTGGCGTCGACGCGGAACAGGTTGGCCCTCTCGAAGTTCGCGTCGTCGACCTTCGCCTTCTGCAGCACGGCCTCCATCAGATCGATGCCGGACAGCGAGGCGCCCGAGAGGTCTGCCCGCGTGAGCAGGGCGCCCACCGCGACGGCGCGATCCAGGCGAGCGCCCGTGAGGTCGCACTCGCTGAGATCGGAGCTCCGCAGGTTGGCCTCGGTGAAGTCGCTCCCTCGGAGGCAGGTGCCCCGAAGGTTGGCCTGCTCGAGCGAAGCGCCGCGGAAGTCGGCGCCGGCGAACGACGAGCCTGCGATGATGCGGATGTTGTCGAGCTTGGCGCCGCGGAAGACGGCGCCGTCGCCCTTGCCGGTGATGAACACCGACGCGCGGAGGTTCGCGCCGCGAAAGTCGACGCCCTCCACGTTGGCCTCGATGAAGGTGCATTTCTCGAGGTCTGCGCCGGAGAGCTGGGCGCCGGAGAGGTTGGTGTTGATAAAGATGAGGTTGCGCGCGGTCACGTGGCTGAAGTCGGCCCCATCGAAGGTCGCCTCGGACAGGTCGGCGTCCGACAGGCGCGCACCGGTCAGGTTGGCGCCCGACAGGTTGGCCTTCGCCAGCACGGCGCCGGTGAGGTCGAGCCCGCCGCCCATCTTCACGTCGGAGAGGTTCGCTCCGCCGAAGTTCGCGCCGGCGAGGTTCGCCCCGGTGAGATCTGCGCCGAGGAGATTGGCCTTTGCCAGGACCGCGCCGGCGATGTTCGCGCCGCACAGCCGGGTGCCCGTGAGGACCGCGGCCTCGAGCAGCGCGCCCTCGAGATCGATGCCCGACAGGTCGAGGTGCGAGAGATCGGCGCCCGTGAGATCGCGCCCTGCGAAGCTCTCCCCGGCCCGGTGCCCGGCGATCACCTCTTCCCGCACGCGAGCGGCCTCCTCGCCGCCCAGCCGGGAGGCCGCCGGGTAGTGGTGTGCGAACTTCCTGTAGGCAGAGCGCATCTGCTCCTCGACCTCGAAGAGGCGCGCCACGAGCTCCGGATCACCGACCTGTGCCTCGATCTCGGGCCACTCGACCCCGCCGTTCCGCGCCATCTGGGCCACGTCCTCGAGCCGCTCGATCTCCTTCTTGGCCGAGAACCGGGGCGGGCCGCCGGCTTCCTTCTGCCGCTCGCCCATGATCGCGTCATAATCAAATCCGTGCTTCGCGCACTCGGCGCGCGCCCTCTGCTCCTCGGCCGCGCGGCGTGCCTCCGCGTCCGCCTTGGCCTTCTCGGCCTCGGTCATCGCCCGCTCGACGTACGCCGGCAGCTCGTCCAGGCTGGGCTCGAGCACGTCCTCGTCCGGCGGCAGCGGCGCGACGAGCGGCTCCGGATCGAGCCCCTGCGCCCGGATCTTCGCCTTGAGCTGCTCGATGTCCCGCTCCATCTTGGCGCGGGCGCGTTTCTGCCAGAGCCGTTCCGACTGGAGCAGCCTTGTCATCTCCGCCTGAGGGTCGTCCGGCAGCGGCCCCGCGCCCGGCTCCGGAGGCGGCATCAGGTCCGCGTCGCGCAGCAGGAACAGGTGCCCTTGCTCCTTGTCGAGTCGCTGGGCCATGACGGTCCGGTAATGCTCGACCGGCCTGGGCTCGCCCATCGCCTCGCAGCCCGCGACGATGTGGAGCACGTCGGCGGCGTCGTCTTCGCGGATCTTGAGCGCCCCGCGATAGACGAGGACCCCGCGCTCGTGGTGGGGGAAGAGCCGGACCGTGTCGAGGCGGGTCGCGATCTCCCGGAAGGACTCCCCCTCGCCGGTCTTCTGGTTGATGAAGCACCGCGTCGCCACCCCCGGCAGCGCCCCTTCGATCCGGGGCTTCCCGGGGTGCATGTTCTCGATGACGAACGCCTCGTCGCCCCGGAAATACCCCTCGATCTGCTGGTCCGGCGGCGCGGTGTTGAAGAAGCTCCAGTCGAGGTCCCTGGCGAGCTCGGGAAAGCGCTCCTTGAGCCACGCTTCATCATACGTCCCGACCTTGGAGAAGCGCTGTGGCCAGGTCGGATCGTAGCTCCCGAACCCCGCGGGCGGGGGCCGATCGCCGGACGACCGGACGAGGCGGCGCGGATCCTCGATGTTGGGCAACGGATGGACCGAGCCGTTCTCGCCGCGCACCGGCGCGAAGCCTTTGCCGACCGGGTTCGGCGCGTAGCCCTCGCCGCCGAAGGCGTTCTGCCAGGTGATCGGCATCTCGGTGAACGGCTCTGGCTCGGTCATCCCCAGGAGCCCGAAGCGACGATTTCCGACGACATAGAGCGTCTTGTCGATGGCCCCGATCTGAACCCGCACCGAGCATGCAGGGCGCGGCACGGCGCCCGCGGTGAAGCAGCGGCCGTTCACGAGCAGCTCTCCCCGGAGCTTCGGCATGCACTCGTCGAGGATGGCGTCGCTCCCCAGCTCGGCGCCGGCGAACCTCCAGAGGCTCTGCTCGTAGAGAAGGCGCCTCGGCGCCTCGAACGGGAAGAAGACGAGGAGCGTCACGACGAGGTACGGCTCGCCGTCGTTCTCGAACACCTTGGTGAGCAGCCCCAGCCGGTTCGGCTTGATCGTCTTCATGAGGTTCGCAGCAGGCTCCCGCGGTCTTCTGCTGGGCGCCGCGCTAGTGGAACATGTGGATGAAGGATTGCCAGACCTGAGCCCCGGTCGAGGTCACCCTCGCCGCAGCATGCCTGGTGACCGTCACCGCTGAGCTACCCAGCTCGACGCTCTTCTGCCAGACCTCGAGGTAGTTTTTGTTGACCACCAATTTTGCGTTCTTGACGTTGAGGCCGAGGACCGCCTCCGCCTTGATCCCGACGATGACATCCAGCTTCAATCCCCCGACCAGCTCCGTCCTTTGCGGGGCGACGACGTTCAGGGTGCCGAAGCCGTAGGTGAGGTTGATCAGGCCGCCGAAGGTGTTTTGAATTCTGAGGCCCTGAATCTCGCGGTAATCGGATTTGGCCTTCGCTCTGAAGTGCTCTGCCTGGATAATGTAGTCACCCGCAGCGATGTGCTCGACGTTGCCGCCCGGGATCTCGACCTTCCAGCCGTTGTTGAACTTCCCGTGGTGAAGGCCGGTGGTCTCCTCGTACCGGCCGCCCGTCGTCACCTTCGTCTCGTGATGGCCCTCGTACCGCTCCGTGACCTTCCCGTGGACGGTCGTCTCCTCGCTGCCGTGCTCGGATTTGCGCAGGTTGGTGACCGTGGTGGTCTGGGTGTCCAGATAGGTTTCCGTGACGGGCTTGGTGACCGTCTCGTTCTTCGTGTCCTTGTAGATCTCCGTGACGGCCTTCGTGACGGTCTCGTTCTTCGTGTCCTTGTACTCGAGGGTGACGGAGCCGGTGACGGTCTCTTTCAGGTAACCGCCGACCTCGGTCTCCAGCTGATCGCCGACGTTGTCTTTCCTCCAGGTGCCCACCTGGATCTCGAGCGACTTGCCCGTCTTGATGAGGGCGGTACCGTCCGTCCTGGAGATGAAATTGTGGTCATCGTTGGGCGCGCCCATGCGCAGCATCGTGTTCTCGGTCGGCGTGCTGACGGTGATGCGCTGCGAGCCCGCCTGGTCCTCGAGCTCGATGCGGTTCCTGCCCCCGGTCTGGATGACGTTCCTCGTCCTGTTGGCCGAAGTGACGGGGCTCGGCGTGTGCGCGTTGGGGGCGACGCCGGCGATGACGGGGCGGTCCGGATCCCCGCCGAGGAAGGTGCACATCACCTCGGTGCCCTTGCGCAGGGGGAAATGGAACCCCTCGGTGCCGCCGCCGTGCGGCTGGAGCATGCGCACCCAGGTCGAGGCCTTGCCGCCCCGGAGGTCGCTTTCATCGAAGCTCAGCTTGACCGCGTAGCGACCGTGCAGGTCGATCTGGGCGTACTCGCTGTCCGCCGGGCCGTCGACGACGGCGTGCTCGGTCCCGTAGATGCGAGGCCACGGCGTCCGCTGCGGCGCCCGGTACTGGACGGTCGAGGAGACGGCCTTGACCTCCATCCGATACACATCGTCCCAGGTGAGCCCGATGATCTGCATCAGCTCGGGCGCCCAGCCCGTCTGGTTGCCCCAGTGCTCGACCTCGGTGGCCAGATAAACCGTATTGAACGCCGGCTTCGGGTGCTCTTCGAGCTCGAACGTGTACCCGGGGCGCATGGTGAGCGCCGCCCCGGTGCCGTGGTAGACGACCTGGCCCGCGAGCAGCTCCTGCGCCTTCACGGCCGCGAGGCGGCTGCCCTCGGCCGGCGTGAAGAAACGCGCGCCGTGGACGCTGATCTCGCCGAGCCCGTTCGCCGCGACGGACGCCCTGCCGGAGATCTCGATCGCGGGATTGTTGTAATCATAGTCGCTCATGCGGACCCTGGACGGCATCGACGTGTGCCGGCACGTGAAGGTCCAGAGCAGCTCCCCCTTGGCCTTGTGCTCGTCGAACTGCGGGACGTAGCGGACCGCCTTCTCACCGAGCGGGACGTGGACGCCCTTGTCGTCGGTGATGATGAGCGTCTCCCCGCCGTCCCCTTGCTCGAAGTAATAATAGAGCCCCTCGCGCTCCATCCACCGCGAGATGAAGTCGAAGTCGCTCTCGCCGTACTGGCACACGTGCTCCTGCGGCTTGTAGCTGCCGATCAGCCTGAGCTCGACATCCGAGACCCCAGCGCCCGAGAGCACCGTCTTGATGATCTCGGGCACCGTCTGGTCGGTGAAGACCCGGCTATGCAGGGAGAGGGTGAGCTTCCAGAGCTGCGGCACGAGCACAGCGCGGAAGACGGTGCGCTCGCCAAACGCGTGGACGAGCTCCACCGTCGCGAAGATGCCGTTCACGAGGAAGGGAGCCCCGCCGTCCGACGGGGAGAGGCGGAGTGTCGCCTTCGTACCCACAGCGTCGGCGAGGTCGAGATCCTGGCCCACGTAGTTCGTCATCACGAGATAAATCTCGAAGACGTACGGTTTCGACAGCCCCTCTGTCCCTCGAAAGCCAACGACCCGCGTGGCGGCAGGGAGCGCGCTGGCGCTGACGGTGAACGCATCTTGCATGGTTGTAATCCCCGTTATCGGTGCGCGTTAGCTCCTGGCGCCGGAAGAACGTCGACTATAGAGGCGATCCCTGGAAAGCAAAGCGATGATTGCATGTCACGACGGCGCGTCGCCGTCGTGTGCATCGTGTGATCCGCACACCTGACATCGCATCGCGCGGATCAACCGGCCTGCGCCGCGGTGGCATTGCTGTCCGCGGGCTGCCGCGGCGCTCCGCGCAGCGTTGCGATCTCGGCCTCGACGTGCGCTCTCAGGCGCGGATCGCCGGCGAGCCGCCTGGCCCAGAGCCGCTTCATCTGCGCCCACACGGTGCGTCGAATGGCGAGCGGATCGAGCGCCGCGGCCGCGCCGTCGCGCTCGGTCGCGACGACCAGCCGCGCATAATCGGTCGGACGCACAACGCCGCGGATGGCCTCCCAGGCGGCGAGATAGGCTGCATCGAACCGATCGCGGAGCGGTCGCTCGCGGCGTTGGGCCTCCTCCGCCATCGCCTCTTGCCATCGCGTCTCGGCCTGCTCCCAGCGCTCATCGGAGAGGTCGTGCGCGCGGAGCACGTCGGCCCGGGGGACCGGCCGCTCCGCGAGCTCCGCCGCGATGATCGCGCACCGCTCGACGCTGACCTCGTCGCCCTCGCCGAGCGGCGGGAGCGGCCCCGGGACCGCGCCGCCCTCGCGTCGGAGCTCGGGGAAAAAGCGAGACGCGGCCGGCTGCTCGGACGCTTCCGAGGCGAGCCCCGGGACCGCGGTGGCGTCGAGGGGAGCCTCGAAGCCCGCGGGCGCCGCCGCCGTCGGCGCGGAGGTCGGGGGCTCCGCGGGCGCGGAAGGCGCCCGCGGAGCGCGCTCGCCGGACCAGGGCGCGCCAGGGATCGGCAGCTCGGGCGCGACGCGCGGCGGAAGCGGCGGCGCGGCAGGAAACGGCGTCGCGGGCTGATCGGTGATCCGCGCCTCGTCCTCGCTCGACAGGAGCGTGGTGCTGGTGAAGAGGGCAGGGATTTGCGCGGCGACCGGCCCAGGCTCGCCCTGCTCCGCCGGCGCAGGGGCTGCGGGCCCGAAGGGGAGCGCCGGCGCGTGCATCGACGGCTCGTCCGGCTCCACGAGCGCGAGCGTTCGAAAGAGCGACGCGGCGGACAGCGGAGGATCGACGAGCTCGACGTCCTCGGCGGAGAGGCTGATCGGGAGCTCCGGGGCGAGCCGCGCCTCACCCGCACCGTCGGGCGCGTCCTTCATCCGGGCGGTCTCCTGGGAGCCCAGGCGGAGGGAAGGCGGATGCGCCGGCTGCGCGCGATCCTGCTCCTCGAGGCGCACGTCGGGCCATGCGATCTCCTCGCCTTCGATCTCGACGCCGGCCACGATCCGCACGGCCGCGAGGGCGTCCTCGCCGGAGACGGGGAAGACCCGGCGCCACACGACCGTGCAGCGCTGCTCGACGCCGTCGATGCGAAGCGTGTCGGCGTTGAGCTCGAGCAGCTCGCCGTCTGCCGGGGCGGAGTCGGCGAGCCCCCGGATCCGCGCCACCCCGCGCGCCCCGGGCAAGCGCATCTGAAGCCGTGGAGCCGCCGGATTCACGTGCTCGAGCACGATCCACTCGTCGCCTTGCAGGAATTCGATCCGCTGATCCGCGGGCGCCGCCTGGAAGTACGACCAGTCGAAGCCCGCAGGGATATCGGCGTTCGGCCCCTCGAGCGCCTTGCGAGGCGTGCTGCCGAGCAGCCGGCGGCGCACCGGCGAGGTGCGCGCGAGCGGCGCGAAGCCAGCGAGGCGTGCGGGATCCTGGAGGTCGAGGATGTTGGCCGGGCCGTCCATCGGCTCCCCATCGAACGGATTCTCCCACCCGTTCGCGCCGCAAACCGCCCTCTCGTACACGAGGGGTATCTGCCGGAAGGGCCCCTTGTCGCGGACGAGGAGGCGCTTGTCGAGCACCCAGCCACCCGCGCTGTAGACCGCGAGCCGCACCGGCAAGGACTGGACCTCGGTGCCGCGTGGCGCATGCGCGTCTCCGGTGAAGACGACATCGGCGCGACCGAGGTAGGGCGCGAGGTCCCCGCTCCAGCGGACGCTCCGCGCCGGGTTTTTGCCATGGTGGACCTCGGCGCCGAGGATCTCCTGCGGATCGGTCCGCCACATCACCGCATCGATCGCAAAGGCGAAGCTCGCCTTGGCGATGACGGTGATGTAGTGCCGGCCTTGTGTGCGCCAGGCGATCGCGGCGGCCGCGGCGCCTTTCAGCGGCGTCACGGCGCCGCGCGGGAGCGCGCTCATGATCGTGCTCTCCGACAACCGCTCCCGGCCATGGCTCGCCTCGGCACCATGAATCGCCTCACAGGTGAGTACCCCCTGTTGTGTTAAGAGCGCGCGGCAATCTCGCGATCTATGTGTGACTGCAGCGCTGGCGCTTCTTTGAAGCGATGTCGTCGGACCGGGAGCGTGGATCCGCCGTGGCTCAGAACGAGCCGCGCGGTGGAGATCCACGGCGCGCTCCCAGCCGTCGACCGGCAGCGGCTCAGGGGCCTTGCTGAGCCCACGGGCATCCTTGGGCGGAGGGAACGGCACCGTGCGCGAGAGCGTGAGGCCGGCGAAGCTGACCAGCAGCGGAACACCGGCGCCCGTAGGCTGCCCGAGCGCGCGCCGCGCGTTCGACGCGACGGTCGCCAGCGACGCGATCTCGCGCGACCGCTCGCCGGCGAACCACGCCATGATCGAGACGCCGCTCAGCCATGCGACAGGCCCGCCAGGATCCTCGCTGAACACGACCTGCGCGTCGGACGTGTCAGGCGCCCTGACCGTCATCCACTCGATGTCCACGCCGCCCGGCTTTGTCCGGATGCCGAACTTGCGGCCGGACGTCTCCACCACGAAGACGGCTCGATCGCCGCGCGCCGCCATGAACGCGAGCCTCGCGGGGCCGAGCGTGTCCTTCGGCGCGGGGCCGGTCCACGTCCGGATCCGACCGTGCGCCGCCGTGAGATCGAGCCAGCGCAGCGTCCACGTCGCGGCCGGCGGCGCGGCGTCGCTCATGCTTTTGCCGGCGCTCGAGCAGCGGCCCCGCGAGCGGCGCGGGCTCGGCGTCGAGCTCGGCCGGCGCAGGAGGCGCGCCCGCCGGCTCCCAGCCGATGCGGAGGAACCCGCCGAGCTTCAGGCCGATCTCGTTGATGGCGTACCGCCTGGGGTCGTCCAGCGGGGCGTCGTCCGCGCGCAGGAGCGCCGCCTTCGCGCGGGCGGGGACCTCGATGGACGTCCACGATCGACCCGCGTCCGCCGACACGAGCACCTCCTTGTCAGGGATGGCGGTGATGGGGAGGCCGCGCACGATCGCGATCTGCCCGCTCGCGAGCGGGCCAGCGCCGTGGTCGCTCAGGTATGAATCTTCCCTTCTCATACCGTCCCGGCGAGGGGTGATCGCGGCCCAGCGCCCGCCTGGCTGGAGCACGCACGCGAGGTGCCACTCCAACGCGGCGCCCGGCTCCGCCGCGCAGAGCGCGAGCGCCATCGCGCCGCCGCTCGGTGAGGAGCGGAGCGCTCTCGTGGTGTCGCGGCGACCTCTCCACCACAGGGCGACCGGCGCCTCGTCTGCGGCGCGCTTGCTCGCGCGGATCCAGCGCAGGAGCGGAACCCGCGGAGCGTGATGGCCGCCTCCACCGGTGGGTGCTGTCCGCCTCGGGCCGCGCAAACCTGGCGACCTCAGCGAGATTCCAGGCAGGGAAGCGCTCGCTGCTCGAGCGGAACCGAAGGCGACAACTACATTGGCGGAATCTTCAGGCTACCAGCCTTATTCTGCCCAGCACTGCCCACCGCACGCCGAGCGCCAAGCGTTGCAGGCCCATGTGGCATCACTTTGCTGATAGCCCCACCAGATCGTGACATAACCGGCGATTTTGGGACCCCACCCCGAATTCCAGTCATCATCATGAACCTTGCACGTCCAGTTGGCTTTTGCCGCTTGCTGCGTGGTTCCAACCGCCTCCGCCGCGTCGGGGTCGATCGCGTCCGCCGACTCGGGATCAGCCGCCGCCACGTCGGGCTGGGTCGCCTGCTCGCCATCGCCTTCGAGGGAAGCGTCGCCAACGCAGCCACCGAGCACGGCTGCGGCACCGAGGAGCGTCAACGGGAGGACCCTCTTGCTGAACAAACTCATCTCTTTACTCTCCTGAGAATTTTACCTGGAGCGGCCATTCGCATCCCGCTCTTGCCGAACTGGATGCTCCGGTGGGGGGCCGTCCTTCACCCAATCGTGTGCGGCCCTCTCTTTTTCCAGAGAAGCCTCCTATCGCGCTGGCGACGGCCTCCCGGCCGATCTTCGTGACCCGATCGGGGCGAGGTGCCGATACCGACCCATCATGCCGCGGGCACCGGACATTGGCTGGCGCGGCGGCGGAGGGGGCCCGTCGGGCCACGCCGGAGCTGCCCTTGGTGGCAAAACAGCCGAAGGATGCCGAATTCGCCATGATTTCTGGCGGGATTCGCGACGCGCGGAACTGGATCGAGGGTCACCGCGAGCTTCGGCTTGCGGAGAGCGAGCTTGCCGGCGCTACAGGAGGCTTCGTTCGAAAAAGAGGCGGCCGCACACGATTGGGTGAAGGATTGCGCGCCACCGGCGCATCCAGCACCCGAGAGAGAGGGATGCGAACGGCCCCTCCAGTAGGAATTTCTGAGGAGATTGAAAATGAGCTTGTTCAGCAAGAGGGTCCTCCCGTTGACGCTCCTCGGCGCCGCAGCCGTGCTCGGTGGCTGCGTTGGCGACGCTTCCCTCGAAGGCGATGGCGAGCAGGAGACCCAGCCCGAGGCGCCGGCGGTTGATCCCGAGTCAGCGGACGCGATCGACCCCGACGCGGCAGAGGAGGTTGGAGCCGCACAGCAAGCGGCTCCGGATTATAGCAATAGCACATGGTCGTGCTGGCGTACTGAGATGACCCTCTATGGAGGTGCTGACAGCCGAAAAGGCGGGGTCACCATCTGGTGGGGCCATCATGATTATGATGCCAGGTGGGCCTGCAACGAATGGATAAGCGCGTGCAAGGGAACCTGCTGGGCTGAGTGGGCTCATTGGGGGAAGTAGTTGTGCCATTCGGCTCCGCTCGAGCAGCGAGGGCTTCCGTGCCTGAAATCTCGCTGAGATCGCCAGGTTTGCGCGGCCCGAGGCGGACAGCGTGATCGGCACACGGAGCGCCTCCGTGGTGCTTCTGTGAGAATCTACGATGAGCCGCCTCGCGGTCCTCAGGGGCCCAGCCGTTGCGGTCTCTCGCGCCTTCTGAATGCTGCGATGGCGGGCCGTCCTTCGCCAAATCGTCGGAGGCCATCTCTTTAGCGAGAGAACGAAGATCCCATGACGAAGGTGAGTCGCTGGATGCGCAGGTCGGTGTCGCGTGCGAAGCTCTGGCGCGGTCCCTGCCGGAAACACGGCTCCCTGGCGGGGTGGCATGTGAAGGTGCTCGGGGCTTCCTCCGCGCGAAGAGGACGCGACGGGGCCTGTGGTCTACGCAGCGCTCCTCGCGCTGCTCTTCACCGTGCGCTTCGGGATGCGACGAAAAAAATGAGGAGCAGGCGCGTCGGCGCACCTCCAGCGCGCGCGCTCATGCTAACAACCGCGCCGGTCGTCCGAACGCAGACGAGCTGGCCATGGACGACCGAAGGCGGCCATCCTCACGGCCGCCTCGACTCGTGGGCCGGCGATGCATGGAGCTTTGAATGAGGTACTACCTGTTCGTTGGATTGCTTGCCTTGCCCCTCCTGGGGTGCGGATCGGATCCTGCTGACGATGCGGGCGCGACAACGACGGGCGCGACGACGACGGGCGCGACGACGAGCACGGGCTCCGCGGGGACGGGAGGTGCCGGCGGGGAGTCGCCGGGCTGCGCTCCGACCGCGGCGCCGGACGTCACCGATGTCTCCGGTACGTGGGCGTACCGCGCCATCGGGTCGCAGCTCACCCAGGCGCAGGGTCTCCCGCCGTTCCAGACGCGCATCGTCAGCGTGATGCTCATCACGCAGCAGCAGAATGGAGACGCCATCTCCTTGCAGGGCACGTATTGCGACCATTACACCGAGGACCCGGACGCGATCGTGCACGCCGTCATCCCGGACAGCTTCCGCGAGGCGCTCGCGCCGGTGACCCGTGAGGGCACGTTTGCCGCGAGCGAAGGGGGGCTCCGCTACAAGCTCGGGCCCCTCCACGAGGTGATCGGCGCGGCGCTCGACGACCCGGCGCAGGACGAGCTGCCCACGGATCCGGCGGACGCTCGCGTCGTCGATCAGGACGAGGACGGACACCCGGGGATGACAGTTCAGCTCCAGGGGCTCATCGACGGGTCGGTGTACGTGGCCGAGCGGGCGCGGACCGAGCTCGACGGCGTGGCGGTCGCGACCTATCGCATCGAGGGTCGGCTCGGCTTCGTGTCGGAGCAGAGCGTGCTCGAAACGGATCCTTCGAGCCTCAAGGCGACCATGGCCGCCTCGAGGACGTATCCCGATCCGGAGGAGTGCAGCAGCACCTTCGTGATGGTCCGTACCCCTGACGACGCGGACTGCGCCTGGATCAACGAGAGGGCCGACACGCTCTTCCAGTAAAGCCCCTCCCGGCGGTCGCGGCGCCCCGCGTGACCGAGCGCCTCCGGGCCTCCGATCGAGAGGACGCCGGCTTCGCTGCGCTGCTCACTCAGGCAGCCGCAGGACGAAGCCGGCGCCGGCCAGCCAGCCGCCGCTGGAGAAGCCGGGATAACCTGGGTTGTTCGTCTGCAGCCCCTCCACGCCGTCGAGCGGCTCGCCGCTCACGATGTCGACAAGGTTGTCGGGGACCTCGTCGATCACGGGGTTCCTGGCGGACGGGCTCTTCGACACCTCCCGTGGCAAGAGCAGCTGGCCGTGCAGGAACGCTCCCACGCCGAAGTCGGCGCCGAAGAGCGACACCGGCGTCTCGAACGAGGCGCTGACCGCGAGGCGCGAGTTGTCAACGTAGTTGGTCCTGCCGGTCTGGTCCGGCACGGGAGACGGCGTGAAGGCGACGTCGGCAGAGAGCCTGCGGCTCCCCAGCACGACCGCGCCGCCGAGCCCCACGGACACCGTGCTCGACCACGGGTCGGGCGGGGTCTCCGCGTGCCGATCGCGGTACTCTGACCACCGCGTCAGGAGCGCGTGCCCGCCGATCTCCCAGGAGGGCAGCGCCGGGCTCTTCGAGCCAGCGGCGCGCTCGCCCCATCGGTCCTCGCTTGGCGGGCCCATGACCGAGGCCCCGACGCCGACGCGGGTCGGCTGGTGCCCGAGCGTCAAGCGGTAGGCCTGGGGGACCGAGGTCTCGCCCTCCGGATAGGTGTAGTTCCAGAAGCGGATCCTGTTCTCGCCGTCGGTGTCCGACGCCGAGGCGAGGTGGAGCGTGGCCGAGAGGCGCAGCCAGGGGGCTGGGCTGGTCGCGAAGGCGAAGTAAGGAGCGAAGACGCTCTCGACCTCCACGTCGGGGTTGATGAGGGCGGTCCGCTGGTCGCTCGCGTCGGGCACGTGAACGGCGGTCCGCGCGCTGGTGCCGATCGTGACGTCGACGCCTGCCCCCACGGATAGCCAGCGGGTGATCCGGCCGGCCACCGACACGGCCAGGCTGGTGACCGACAACCGATCTCCCAGCAGCTCGAACTCCAGCCGATTCGAGAAGTACTGCGCGCGCTCGTCGGCGAAGAAGGCCCGCTGCTCCTGGAAGCTCCTGAGGGGCAAGAGGGCGTAGAAGCCCAGGACGAGGCGGTCCTCGTAGAGCGGCCTCACGAACCCGAGGGTCGCGTACGTGTTGGTCTGCCGGTCGCGCGTATCGCCGCGCGGGCTCGGGAGCTTCGACCCCGGCATGGGCCGGTGGGTGAGCCGAGAGGTCGAGCCGTCCGGATTCCGGATCTGGCCATCGTACACCGACTCGGGCACATCGACGCCCGGAGGGCGTGGGGCGAGGGTGATGTCGCCGTGCGTGACGAGCACGAAGAAGCCCGCTTGCGTCGTCGCCGCCGCGTACGGCAGGAGCGCGGGGTTGAAGAACGCGGCTTCCGGTCCCCGCGCGAGCGCCCGTGCGTTCAGCCCGTTGGCGCTCGTGGGAGCGCCGGTGATCTCGAGCGCGCCCGACGCACGGACGACTCCGGCCTGGAGGAGCAAGGCGGACGCCAGCGCGAACGGCGTGGCGACACAGAATTTGTGCGGCATAGGTGCTCGAGGCGCGGGAGTCTGCCGGAGGGTCGGCCGCGAGGTCAAGCCCTGGGCAGCGCAATTTTACGCATCGTCACGGGCTCACCACGCCGACGCACGCTGAGAAAAGTAACACAGGTGTCATTGAACCTCCCTCTCGGAGCCATCTTCGCCGGCCGGTGCCGGATCGAGCGGTGCATCGGGCGGCGAGCGAGGGGGACCGGCGATGAAGAGACGGCCGCGGACGATTTGGTGAAGGGCAGCCCGCCACCGGAGCATCCACCAGACGCGAGGGAGACCGGGATGCGAGCGGTCCCCTCCAACAAAAAACTCCCAGGAGAATATAAAGATGAGCTTGTTCAGCAACGTGGTCCTCCCGTTCACGCTCCTCGGCGCCGCAGCCGTGCTCGGCGGCTGCGTCGGTGAGGTTCCCCTCGAAGGCGATGACGCACAGGCGCCCCAGTCCGAGTCAGCGGACGCGATCGACCCCGACGCGGCGGAGGCGGTTGGAGCGGCGCAACAAGCGCTTGAATCTACGTGGGTTTGCAAGCAGTGGTGGGGGTATTGGAAGGAAGTCGGCCGTGTCACGATCTGGTGGGGCCATACGCGATCCGATGCCCTCTGGGCCTGCCAGAACTGGGTTGCGGCCTGCTACAATCACGGCGACGGCTGCTATACCGATTCGAGTCCCGTCTACGCGAGATGGTGACGAGCGTGGGGGGCCTCCTGATCGATCCCAGCTAGAGCGACAAACGGGTTGAAACCACAAGAAGAAGCAGGAATTTCACAGGGAGGCGGGGAGGCGGGGAGCAAGAGACGGCAAGAGGGAGAAATTCATTATTTTTTTCTTCCTCCCCGCCTCCCCGCCTCCCTGTGAAAATTCTCCGGGTTTCAACGTAACCGGTGTTCTAGCCGCACGAGGCGGCCGGCGAACGCGTCGCCGCGCTGCTGGCGCTCCTGCTGGCGCCGCGCGCGTCACCTCCGACCCTGCCGCGCGGGCTCCCGCCACGTAGCTCGAGGAGCTCCGCGAGCTCCGGCCTGAGGCACTCGAGATCGCCAGCGTGTCAGGAGGCTTCCTTCGAAAAAGAGATGACCGCCTACGATTTGGTGAAGGACGGCCCGTCACCCGAGCATTCACCAGGCGCGAGCGAGCGGGCCAAGCCGTACACCATTTTTTTTTGTGCCGGCCGCTCCTACTCACCCGTGAGGTTCCCTCATGTCCGATATGTTTGTCGTTCACTCGAGCGCCTTGCCCTCTTCCACCAAACTCGTAGCTTTTCATGGCACCGAGGGCATCTCGAAGCTCTATCGCTTCGAGCTCTACCTGACGATGACCAATGACGTCGGCCATGATCTGGATATGGCCGCCGCCGTGGGCAAGCCGGTGACCCTCTCCCTCGACCGGAGCGACGGCGGCGCGCGGTTCCTCCGAACCGGCGTGCTTGAAAGCATCGAGCTGGTCAATGATCTTGCCGGTAGGTGCGTCTTCCGGGCCGTCATGGTTCCGCGCCTCGCTCTGCTCACCTTGTCGCTTCACAGCCGTGTCTTCAGCGGGCAGACGATCCCGACGATCATTCAAGACGTCCTGCAAAAGGGCGGCGTCACGGACTGCGCGTTCCAGCTGCGGGGCGCCTACGGCGCCGAGGAGCACGTCTGCCAGTACCGCGAGAGCGACTATGACTTCATCGCCCGGTGGATGGAGCGCGAAGGCATCTACTATTACTTCGAGCACGGGGAGGGCGGCGAGACGCTGGTGCTGGTCGACGATCGGTCGGTCCATCAGCCCCATGGTGACAAGCCGGTCCGTTATTACCCGCAAAGCGGCGGCGTCACCACGGCGAGAGACGCCTTCCGCGCCTTCACGTGCCGGCATGGCGCCACGCCCGGCTCGGTCCGCCTCAAGGACTATGACTACACCAATCCGGCCGTGGCGGTCGCCGGGCAGGCGTCCGTTTGCGCCAATGGCTTCGGCGAGGTCAGCCTGTACGGCGCGCGGTTCTTCTCGCCGGGCGAAGGGGCGCGGCTGGCGCGGATCAAGGCGGAGAGCCTCTCCGCCGGCGGCGTCGTCTACCAGGCGATGGGCGCGGCGGGGACGCTGATCCCCGGGTTCACGTTCGAGCTCGACGATCATCCTCGGGCCGCGTTCAACACGAAGTATTTGACGACCGAGATCGAGCACTGGGCGAGCCAGGCCTCGGGCGTCCCCGAGCTCCGGGAGCTCGCGCCGTGGGAGGAGAACTACCGCATCGAGGCCAGGGCCATCGCCGCGACGGTGCAGTTCCGCGCGCCGCAGGTCACCGAGTGGCCGCGCATCTACGGTACCGAGACCGCGATCGTCGATGGAGCGGCGGTCAGCGACTACGCCCAGATCGACAGCCATGGTCGCTACCGGGTCAAGTTCCACTTCGACGAGAGCGACCTGAGCGGGGGGAAGGCGTCGACCTGGGTTCGGATGCTTCAGCCCCATGGCGGTGGCATCGAGGGCTTCCATTTCCCGCTCCGAGCTGGCGTCGAGGTCATGTGCGCCTTCGCGGGAGGCGATCCCGACAGGCCGGCCATCGTCGGGGTCGCGCCCAACGCGCTGACGCCGAGCCCCGTCACGGCGGGAAACAGCACGCGGAACGTGATCCAGACGGGCGGGCGCAATCGCCTCGAGCTGGAAGACCAGGCGGGGCAAGAGCGGATCACGCTGTCGACGCCCCATTCGAACACCTACATCCGGATGGGGGCGCCCAACTTTGGAGCGACGCTCGAGTCGAAGACGTGGGGTAACGCGTTCGCGTTCGTCGGGCTCTCCGCCGAGAACATCGTGGGCCTCAACCGAACGACGGTCACCGGGGGGTTCTCCCAGAATGTGGTGTTAGGCTTCGGTCTGTCTGTGACCGGGCTCTACTCATGCAGCGTCGTCGGTGGATACTCAGACAGCGTGGTCGGGGGCTGGCGCAGGACAAACATCTTTGGTTACGACAAGACGACCGTGCGCGGGTACCGAGAGACCCTCATCAAGGGGAAGCGGACCACGACCGTCAATGGCGACGACAAGACCACGCTCAAGGCCAATCGCAATGTCGAGATCGATGGCCATAGCCGATTGTACGTAGACAAGACCCGCACCACTACCATCCAAGGCAAGGACACCGGCATCTTTCGCGATGATCGCGAGACGACGGTCATTGGAGACAACGAAACGACGATTCGAGGCAATAGCAAGACGACCGTTCAGGGTACGAGGGCAACGGAGATCCGTGGTCGCGCCACGACCGACTTGTACGCAGGGAGAACGACCACCATTCACAAGGGGGGGAGCGTCACGCAGATCACAGGCAGGACCACCAGTACGTTCAACGGCGGAGTTACCTCTACGGTGAATGCGTGGAGGAAGAGCACTGTCACAGGTAATGCCACCAGCGTGGTGAATGGTCTATATAAAACGGAGATTGGGAGGCGGGTCGAGAGGATTAAAGGGACAAAGTACGAGAGGATCGATGGGCTGGCATTCAAGAAAGCCCCCAATGAGGTGAAGGAGATCAGTGTATCGAAGCTGAAGGCGAAGGGTATCAATGTCGGTGTCGAGATACACAGAATGAAGTGCTACCTCGACCTGAGGCACTCACAGTTGCACATCCTCAAGTGATCCGTCCATCGCGTGTGCGACGCGCTCGCTCTTGCCGCCGAGCCGTACGCCCCACCGAGCCCACTTCCCTGGGTTCCATCGGATGATCCTGAGCTGGCGCGCGGCGCGCTCTCGGCGCTACCTCAGGATCGGCTTGCAGTTCGTGAACTTGAACGACGTCACTATCGTGAACACCGCGCTGCCGCCGCGGCGCTCCGCGTAGAAGAAGTCGAGCGGATACTCCTTGCCGACCTCGATGCCGAGCTCCTCGGCGTGCGCGTCGAGATCGAGGAGCGCCGTGGTCGGGACGTGGAGCCCGCCCATGTCGATCGCGAGGCGCCTGTTGATGAACACCCAGAGATCGTCGTCACCGTTGAAGAAGAAGACGCCGCCGGGCTGGTAGTCGAACGTCATGTGGAGCTCGTACGTGAAGCCGAAGTTGTGGATGTTCCCCTCGTTGCCCCACCCCCGATCGTCGAGGGGGAAGAACTGGTTTCCCAAGAAGCTCCCGAGGCCGCGTTCGCTCACCTGGAGAGGGACGTCGTACCGGAACGATACGTTGACCGTGGGGTCGTCGTGATACCACTGATAGAACGCCTCCGGCCCGGTGGTGTGCTCCGTGCCGCCCTCATGGGCATAGACCGGCTTGTCGTCGGGGCCGAGCTCGGCCTGGACGATGCCTTTCAGGCCGTCGCCCGAGAACCACTCGAAGTCGGGGTGCCCGCCGTCAGAGTTCCAGGCCTTGAAGTCGCGCAGCACCCCCGCGAGCTTCGGCTCGCAATGCTCGTCCCCGCCAGCGCCGGTGGTGCCTTGGGGAGAGCCGCCGCCAGCGCCGGGATCGAGGATACCGGGGTCATCACCGCCGGCGGTGGACGAGGACGAGGACGAGGCGGGCGAAGACGATGTCGTGGCGCCGAGGTCGCGACCGATGACGGCGATCTCGGTGGTGCACCCCGCGAGCGCCGTGCCCGTCGAGAGAAGGACGGCCAGGAAGCGCGGGGTTCCCGCGCAGGTGGCCGCCGTGGGCTGGGCTAGCTTCATCGAGATCGTCTCCTGTCGCATGGATGCCTCCGAGCTTGCCGGTCCTGCAGGCAAACTCATGTGAACGCGCCGTTTCAAGGGGCGCTGCCTGAAGGGGCGCTGCCGACGAGGCGGCGCACCCGCTCGGCATAGGGGTTCGACGCATGCCTCGTGAGAAACGCCTCCGCGCGCGCATGCGCCTCCTCCGTGCGGCCGAGCCGCACCAGCGCTTCGATAGCGATGAACTCCCGCTCTGCCGTGAGCTGGCCTCTCGGAAACTCGCGCCTGTGCTCGTCCAGCGCCGCGAGGGAGGCCCCCGGCGACCGCGCGAGCAGCGCCCTGGCTTGCTCCAGGCGCGTCGCCTCCCGGAGCAGGTCGTCGCTGTCGGACGCCGCGCTCCCGGCCGGCGCAGGAGGCGGCGCGGGCTCGCTCTGCCGGACGTCCTGGCCGACGTCGCGCGGCGGCTCCCGGCGAGGGGCGGACGCGGCCGGACGGGGTGCGTCAGCGGCCGCGGACGGCGGCTCCAGCGCAGAGGCAGCTGGCGCCGTCTCCCTGGGGCGCAGGGCGCCCCGCGCGTTCGAGAGGAGGCGCTCCGCCGGCAGGTGCTCCAGCCGAGGCGGCGGCTGGGCCAGCGCGGCGTCGCGCTGGCCTTGGCGAACGGCGCTGTGGAGGGCGAGGCCGCCGGCCCCGAGCCCCGCCACGACGAGCAGGCCCTTCGCCCACATGGGCAGCGCGGCGCCGCCGCTCGGGGCCGCCCCGAGCGGCGCCACGCGGGCCGCCGTGCGCGCCGCCTCGACGGGCGTCATCGGCCGCGGGCGCACGGCCGAACGCAGCAGCTCGCGCGCCCCGGCCGGGGCGCCTCCGTCCTCTTCGATCCACCGCTTCGGTTCGCTCATATGCCCCCTCGTCGCGAGCGCTCGGCCTCGGTCCTCTTCAGCAGCGCCGCAAACTCTTTCCGCGCCGCGTGAAGGCGCGAGTAGACAGTGCCCAAGGGGATGCCGATCAGCTCGGCGATCTCGCCGCATGGCATCTCCTCGATCTCGAACATCACGAAGACGGCGCGCCGATCGAGGTCCATCGCCTGGAGGATGCGCTCGAGCCGCTCTCTCGCCTGCTTCCCGGAGGCGATCTCCTCGGGGCCCGACGCGGGATCCGCGACGCCGTGGACGTCCTCGCCGACGGGCGAGCGCTGCGCGCGCCGGCGGTGCGAGGCGGCGACGCGCCGGCAGATGGCGAAGAGCCATGTCGTGACCGGACAGGCCCAGTCGAAGGCGGGGAGACGCCGCTGGACCACGACGAAGACGTCCTGGAACGCGTCCTCGAGGTCCGGCGGATGAACACCGAACCGCTGCAACGTGGCCCACACGAAGCCGGCGTGCTCGGCGTGCACGGCGGCGAAGCCACGGGGCGGCCTGGGTCCGGCGCGGACCTCTGCGTCCAGACATTGCTCCACGCTCGTCTGAATGCCGGCGTCCGGCGGGTCCTTCATCAAAACGCGATCCCGGCCCCACCGAAGAGCGCGCCGGCCATCACCGGCTGCTCGAAGGCTGGCCGCTCGTTCCCCTGGAGCTGGAAGCGGTATCGCGTCAGCGGAAAGTGAACATCGATCCCGGTCTCGAGGCGGAGCGGACCGACGGCGCGCACGGCGAGGCGCGTGCCCACGCTGGGGCTGACCCAGAGCCGGGCTCCCGGGTCGACGGGGAGCACGGTCGGGTGTTCGTGGATGACAGCGTGGACGGCGCCCCCAAGCACGTGGACACACGCGCCAAGCGAGAGCCGCCCGGTCCGGAGCGCCTCCGCACACACGCCGAGCCAGCCCGCGGTGAGGCCGAACGCGAAGGCCGGATCGGGTGCGCGCTGCTCCGGAAGCCACAGCATTCCCGAGGTGATGGTCCAGCGTGGCGCGACGGACCATCCGGCCGACCATGCGACGCCGGGCCAGACCACCGGGAGGATGCCCGTGGTGGCGAGCCCGCGCAGCGTGACCGAGAGCCCAGGGCGTGGCGCCTGCTCCGCGTCGGGGAGCGGCGGGGGCGCGGGGCGCGGGGCGTCCACCTGCGTCGCGGGCTCTGCCGGGGCGCGTCGGGGCGGCTCCGGTCGCGGGGCTCCTGGCGGCGGGGCTTCCGGTGGCCCCGGCGAGGGCGAGCCTTGGGCCGGAGGAGGCGCGGCGGGGGCGGCGAGGGGGGCCGTGGGATCGACGGCGAGGGCGATCACCAGCGTTGCTGCGCTGGTGATCGCCTCGCAGGTCGCCGCGCTGCTCTCGAGCTTGCGCGCCGTGAGCGGCGCCCCGTCGCACCCGACGCTCCGGATCTCGGCCGACCATGCCCCGGGGGTTCCCTTCACCACGGCTTCAATCGAGGCGCCGCCGCCTGTCGTGGCGAGCTCCCGCCCGAGCCGCCGCGCGATCTCGGCGCGGACCTGTCGCGCCGAGGGGCACCGCTCCGCGGCCCCCTCCAGGCGGACCCATGACACGTCCGCGGCCCCGCGCGCGCACTCGGCGTGCGCCGCGGCAGGCGCGAGCGCGGCGCATGCGCAGAGCAGCGACACAGCCCCGCGCCCGCTCGCCCCAGGAACGGCTCGCTCGCGACGTTCGCTCGACAGAACCTAGACCTCGAGGCGCTTTCCGGGGTTCATGAGGTTCAGGGGATCGAGCGCCCGCTGGATGGATCGCTGGATCGCGAGCTCCTCGGCCGAGCGAGGATAGGGGAGAGAGCCTCTCGTGGGTATGTCAATTCCGTGTCAGGCGGCGATGTTTCAGCGATGTTTCTTCGCGAGCGAGCGGAGCCTCAGCTCCAGTGTGCGGTCAACTCGAGGTGATCGTCGTTGTCGCCGCCGCCGGCGATGATGCGCTGGCGGACGTGGCTGGCGCCGCCGATCATGAGGAGCTGCTCGCAGGAGCCTATGACTTCGGTCCACATGTTCTCGTCGAAGCCTTGGCAGCCGATCCAGAGAGCGCGGGTGAAGCCGCGGCGGGATTCGAGGACACGGACGTGGCCGGCGGAATAGTAGTTGGAGAAGACGCGCTGGCTGAGGGAGAAGAGGGTGGAAGGGGAGATGAGGCCCGCGATGACCTTGTAGATGCCGCTCATGTCGTCGTGCGTGCACTGGCGGCCAATCTGATGGATGAGCTCTTTGCCTTCGCCGGTGGTGCGCCGGATGGCCTGGAACAGGTCCTTGTACCAGGCGATCGGGTACCAGCCGGTGGAGACGAGGCTGCCGTAACGGATGCCGTCGCGCAGCGGCTCGCACATCTCATCCAGGCTGAGCTTCTGGACAGGCTCGCCGCGTAGCTTGCCAAAGCTCACAACCACGGAGCGAAACGCCACCCCCTTGACCTTCGGTTCGTCGGTCATCCCCTCGCGCGAGCGCCCTCGGCAATGAGGGTACCGCATGCCGCGGGGGCAGGCCACATTGTTGCCCTCCTCACCGGTATTGAAGAGTACAATCGCCTCCCACATGGTGCAGCCCGAGCCGTTCGATTTTCGCGCGGCTTTCGCGCGGCCCGCCTTCCGGATGGCCCCGCCTGATCGGGCCACCACCCAGGAGAGGAGTTCATGGGGGCGGCACCTGCAGCCATGGCCCAGAGCGACGTGGAGCCTCGCCCCCTCAGGTCCTCATTCATGACTCCAGCCGCCCGGTACACGATCCTTGAGACGCTCTCCGGCGAGGGGAGGGCGGTCGTTCATCGCGCGCGGAGGGACGCCGACGGCCACTCGGTCCTCCTCAAGGTGCTCGACCCGCGGCGCAGCGGACCGAAGGAGATCGAGCAGCTCAGGCGCGAGTACGAGATCGGAGCGCTGTTCGACACCCCCGCCGTCGTCAGGCCGCTTGCCCTCGAGACGTACCAAGGGATGCCCGCCCTCGTCCTTGAGGACGACGGCGCTGACTCACTCGATGGCCTGCTCGGCGAGCCGATGCCGATGGATCGGTTCCTCCCGGTCGCCATCCGCATCGCCGGCGCGGTCGCGGAGATCCACGACAAGGACATCCTCCACAAGGATCTGAAGCCCCAGAACATCCTCGTGAGCCCCGCGAGCGGCGAGGTGAAGATCACCGACTTCGGCCTCGCGTCCCGTCTCCCCCGGGAGCACCGGCCCACGCAGCCGGCGCGCCTCATCGAGGGCTCGCTGCCCTACCTCGCGCCGGAGCAGACGGGGCGGACCAACCGGGCGATCGACAGCCGCGCCGATCTCTACTCGCTCGGCGTCACCTTCTTTCAGATGCTCACCGGGAGGCTCCCCTTCGAGGCGAATGATCCCGTGGCGTGGGTCCACTGTCACGTCGCCCACGCCCCGCCCAACCCCTCGGAGGTCGCCCCCGAGGTGCCCGACGCTGTCGCGCAGATCGTCCTGAAGCTCCTCTCCAAGACGCCCGAGGACCGCTATCAGAGCGCTCGCGGCCTCCGGCGCGATCTGGAGAGATGCCTCGCCGCGTGGACCCAGAGCGGGGCGATCGAGCCGTTCACACCGGGGGAGCGCGACGTGTCCGATCAGCTTCAGATCCCCCAGAAGCTCTACGGGCGGGACGCGGAGATCGCCGTCCTGAAGGAGGCGTTCGACCGCGTGGCGGCGTCGGGGACACCGGAGCTCGTGCTCGTCTCCGGGTACTCCGGCGTCGGCAAGAGCGGGCTTGTCCATGAGATCGAGGCGCCGGTCGTCCGGCAGGGGGGCTTTTTCATCTCGGGGAAGTTCGACCAGTACAAGCGCGATATCCCCTATGCCACGCTCGTCCAGGCTTTTCGGGAGCTCGTGCGCTGGATCCTCGCAGAGAGCGAGGAGCAGATCGCCGCCTGGAGGCAGCTGCTCCTCGAGGCCTTCGGGATCAACGCCCAGCTCATCGTCGACGTGATCCCGGAGGTCGCGCTCGCCATCGGGCGGCCACCGCCGGCCCCGGAGCTGCCGCCGGTCGAAGCGCAAAACCGGTTCCGCAGGGTGTTCCAGCGCTTCATCGGGGTGTTCGCCCGGCACGAGCGCCCCCTCGCGCTGTTCCTCGACGACCTGCAGTGGGCCGACTCGGCCAGCCTTGGGCTGCTCCAGGAGATCTTGACCCACGCGGAGGTGCAGGACGTCCTCGTCATCGGCGCGTACCGCGACAACGAGGTGTCCGCCGCTCACCCGCTCCTGCGGAGCCTCTCCGAGGTGCGGCAGGCGGGCGCCCGCGTCTCGGACATCGTGCTCGGTCCCATCCCGCCCGCGGCGCTCGCCGCGTTCGTCGGCGAGGCCCTCCACTGCGCCGTCGAGGACGTCGCGCCGCTCGCCGAGCTGATCCAGGACAAGACGGCGGGCAATCCCTTCTTTGCTATCCAGTTCCTCACCGCGCTCCACGAAGAGCGCCTGATCGAGCGCGATGAGCTGAGCGGCCGGTTCCGGTGGGACGTCGCGAGGATCCGTGAGAAGGGCTTCACGGACAACGTGGTCGACCTGATGGTCGCAAAGCTCCGGAGGCTGCCCCCGGCGACGCAGGAGGCGTTGAAACAGCTCGCCTGTCTGGGGAACACCGCGGAGATCGCGCTCCTCGCGATGGTCCACGGCGGCCTGGAAGAGGGCACGCGCGCGGACCTCTGGGAGGCCATCCGGGCGGGGCTGGTCCTCGACCTGGACGGCACGTGCAAGTTCCTCCACGACCGGGTCCAGGAAGCGGCCTACTCGCTGGTGCCGGAGGAGCAGCGGGCCGCAGAGCACCTCCGGATCGGCCGGCTGCTCGCGTCGCGGTTGCCCGAGGACGCGATCGCGGAGCGGATCTTCGATGTCGCGAACCAGTGGAACCGCGGCGCCCATCTCGTCACCGATCCGCGCGAAAAGGAGGCGCTCTGCCGGCTCGACTTCCTGGCAGGGACAAAGGCGAAGGCTGCGATCGCCTATGCGTCTGCGCAGAGTTACCTCGCCCAGGCTTCATCCCTCTTGCCCGAGGACGCCTGGAGCAGGCAGTACGAGGAGACGTTCGCGATCCACCTGGAGCTCGCCGAATGCGAGTGCCTCCTCGGTGACTTCCAGCGGGCCGACGCTCGGTTCGACCTGATCCTCGCGCGCGCCCGTTCCCCTCTCGACCGCGCCAAGGCGCATCGGCTCCGCGTGCGCCTCTACCAGATCGCCGGGCGATTCCGTGACGCCGTGAGCACCATGTTCGAGGCGGTGCGCCTTCTCGGGGTGACCTTTCCGGGATCCGAAGACGAGATCCAGGCCGCGGTGGAGGCCGAGCTCCAGAAGATCCCGGTCCTTCTGCAAGGGCGATCCATCGCCGACCTCGCGCTCGCGCCCACGGCCACGGATGAACGTGTGCGGGCCGTCATCCGATTGCTCGTCGAGGCGATGGCGCCGACGTACAGCACGCGACCGGCGTACTGGCCCCTGGTCATCGCGAAGGCCTTGAGCTTCTCCCTGCAGTACGGAAACTGCGAAGAGTCCTCCTTCGCCTACAACTGTTACGCCGCCCTGCTGGTGTCGAGGTACGGCAACATCCCATGGGGGTTCCAGTTCTCCGAGATGGCGCTCAGGCTGAATGAGAGGTTCAACGGTGTGGCGCTGAAGGGGAGGCTGCTCTTTCACCACGCGGCCCTCGTCAGCGTCTGGTGCATGCCCTTCGCGGCGCTCCTTCCCATGATGGAGCAGGCTTATGCCGCTTGCTGCGATGTCGGTGATTTTGTCTTTGCCGGTTATTCTTCCTTCAACCAGGTGTGGCTTGTCGTGGAGAGCGGCGCCCGGATCGAGCATGTCATCGAGGTCTCGCGGAGGTACCAGGCGTTCGCCGAGAAGAGCCACAACGGCCTGGTGTGCGGCCTCCTCCGGACCGAGGAGCAGTTCGCGGCGAGCTTGAGTGGGGTGACACAGGCGTCCACGAGCTTCAACGACGAGACCTATGACGAGGTGGAGTGTGTCCTCGCGATGGAGAAGGCCGGCTTCGGGATCGGGGTCGCCTTCTTTCACATCATGAAGCAGGTCGCGGCGTTCATCGATGGGCGATATGCCGAAGCGCTGCAGGCCGCGGCCCGCGCTGCGCCGATGCTGCGCGAAGTGATGGCCCTGGCCAACGAGACGACGCACCACTTCTACTACGCGCTCACGCTGACGGCGATGTACGCAGATGCACCTGCCGTGGAACAACGGCAATTCGCAGAGCTGCTCGAGGTGCAATCGCGGAAGATCTCGTTTTGGGCAGAGCACTGCGCCGCGAACTTCCAGAACCGCCACGCCCTCGTCCAGGCCGAGGTCGCCCGGATCGAGGGCCGCCATCTCGACGCCGAGCGCCTCTTCGAGGAGGCCGTCCGCTCGGCGCGCGACAATGGCTTCGTGCAGAACGAAGCCGTGGCCTATGAGGTCGCGTCGCGGTTCTACCGAGCGCGGGGGCTCGAGGAGTTCGCCGATCTGTACCTCCGCAACGCCCGTGCCTGTTACGCCCGCTGGGGCGCGCACGGCAAGGTGAGGCAGCTCGACCGGCAGAATCCCCACCTCGTCGAGCGGCGGTCTCCCCCGCCCACCGCCACCGTTACGGTGGGCTCCGATCAGCTAGACCTCTCCTCGGTGACCAAGGCCTCGCAGACCATCTCCGGTGAGATCGTGCTCGACGAGCTCATCCGCACGCTGCTCCGGATCGTGCTAGAGCAGGGAGGCGCGGAGAGGGCCTGCCTCCTCCTGTGCCAGGACCAGGGCATCTCGATCGAGGCGGAGGCGAGCCTCGGAGAGCGCGGGGCGACGACGACCCTCCTCGGCTCGGAGCCGTTGGACGGCTCGCCGCGCGTCCCTGCGTCGCTCATCCACTACGCGAACCGGACCAAGGAGCGGGTCATCCTGAGCGACGCCGCCGCCCATGCGGGCAAGTTCGCGAGCGACGGCTACTTCGCTCGGAGCCGGCCCAGGTCGGTCCTCTGCATGCCCATCCTCAGGCAGGCCGAGGCGGTCGGGCTGCTTTACCTCGAAAACAACCTCCTCTCCGGCGCCTTCACCCCTGATCGGCTCGCCGCCCTGGAGCTGCTCGCCACGCAAGCGGCGATTTCCCTGGAGAACGCGCGGCTTCTCGCCAGGGAGCGGACGGCGAGGGCGGCGGCCGAGGAGGCCGAGCGCCGATCCGCGTTCCTCGCCGAGGCCGGCGTCGTCCTGTCGGAATCGCTCGACTACGAGGCGACCTTCGCCCGCCTCGGAGAGGTCTGCGTGCAGACCCTGGCCGACTGGTGCTCGATCGATATCGTGGAAGACGGAGAGCTCCGCCGCCTGGCTGGCGCGCACAGAGACCCCGAGAAGGAGCCTGTCCTCAAGGAGCTTCAGCTCCGGTATCCGCCGCGCTGGGGCTCACCCCACCCGTCGAGTACGGTCCTCCGTACCGGAGCGCCGCTCCTCATGCCCGAGCTGCCAGACGAGATCCTGCGAACGATGTGCGTTGACGAGGAGCACTTTCGATTACTCCGGGAGCTCGGCACGCGGACCGGGCTCTCGGTGCCGCTCGTTGTGCGCGGCCAGAGGCTCGGGGCGATCACCCTCTCCTCGGGCGCGTCGGGGCGCCGCTACGGGCGCGCCGACCTCGATCTGGCGCAGGAGGTCGCGCATCGCGCGGCGATCGCGATCGACAACGCCCGGCTCTACCGCGCCTCCCAGGAGGCCGTTCGCGCCCGCAGCGAGTTCCTCTCCGTCGCGACCCACGAGCTGAATACGCCGCTGACCTCGCTCACGCTCTCGGTGCAATCCCTTCGCCGCGCGGTAGGCGTGGGGCGCCCTGTGGATCCGCAGGTCATGGATCAGAGGCTCGAGCGCCTCTCGCGGCAGACCACCCGGCTGACCCGGCTCATCAACGATCTGCTCGACGTCTCGCGCATCGAGTCGAGGCCCCGCGCGCTGGAGCTCAGCGACGTCGACCTCGGGGCCCTCGTCCGCGCGGTGGTTGCGCGCTTCGAGGCCGATCTGGCGAGGGCCCGGTGCGCGATCTCGATCCGCGGCGATGTGCCGGTCGTGGGGCGCTGGGATCGATCCCGCCTCGACCAGGTCGTCACCAACCTCCTCGGCAACGCGATCAAGTTCGGCGCCGGCAAGCCGATCGAGATCGCCGTGGGCGCCGAGAACGGCGTGGCCCGGCTCGCCGTCCGGGACCACGGCATCGGCATCGATTCGGCGCAGTGCAGCCGCATTTTCGAGCGCTTCGAGCGCGCCGTCTCGGAGCGGCACTACGGCGGGCTGGGCCTCGGACTGTACATCTGCCGCAAGATCGTGGAGGACCACGGTGGCTCGATCCGGTGCGACAGCCAGCCTGGCGCCGGAGCCACCTTCATCGTCGAGCTTCCCTGCGCAGGGCCGGCGCCCCCGCCTCCCGCGGCGTGAGCAGGTTGTCGTGCTCGCGGCGGCCTCAGGGGCCCTCGGCGTCGAAGATCGCGTCGATGTACCGCAGCGTCGTCTCGCGCCGGCGGCGCGCGCGCTCGGCCGAGTCCTCCTCCACGAACACCTCGTCGGGCTTCACGCGGAAGAGCGGCTGGCCCTTCTGCACGATCGTCCCCTCGCCGCCGTCGATGAGCACCTCCTCGATGGTGCCGGAGCACGGCGCGAGCACCTTGTTGAACATCTTCATGACCTCGATCACGTAGAGCGGATCGCCGGCGGCGAAGCGGCTGCCCTTCGTCACGAACGGGGGCCGGTCCGGCGCCTCCTGCGCGTAGAACATGCCGCCGGTGACCGCGACGATCTCGTTGGCCCGCATGGCGGGCGGCGGCGCGAGGACCTTGCGCATGCGGGCCGAGAGCTCGCGATCGAGCAGGCGCTCGGGGATGGCGACCGTGCCGTCCTCCCGCGCGCGGAGCTCGAAGAAGCGCGCGGCGTCCCCCGCGAGGACCAGCGCGTCGAGGAGCTCCAGGCCCGCCTGGAAGCCGAGGTGGGAGCCGCGAACCCGCCCCCAGAGCTCGGCGTCGTAGCCGTGAGGCGCCGTATTCCCGGACAGGTGCGCTCGCAGCTCGGGCCACGAAGGCGCGCCGCCCGCCTGGCCCATCCGCTCGCCGACGCGCCGGTAGAAGCCGAGCGCCCGCGAGAGCACCTCCTGGTCGTGATCCCAGATCACATGGGCCGCGGGCGCGTGCGGATGAGCCGTCATGTTGAGCAGCCAGTACGTGTCCGCGAGCACCTCGATCGGGTTCTTGAGCCAGCGCACCCGCCCCGACCGGATCTCGAACGACCCCATGCTCCGGCTGAGCCACGCCGACAGGAGGTGCGGCTCCGCGCAGATCTTCTCCACGGGGCGGCGCACCAGCGTGTCCTTCAGCGTGAGGACCTTCTTCAGCGCTCCTCCGCCGGTCGCGTCCGCGGCCCCGGCCCGCGCCGCGAGGCGGCGCTCGTGGCGGGCGCCGAGCTCGGCCCACATCGCGTCGAAATCGAGCCCCCCGAGCTCCACCGCGAGCAGGCCGACCTGCGTGAGGTACGGGACCACGAAGCCCGTCGTCGGCTTCGCCCACACGCTCCGCGCGAGGAACCAGTGCACGAGCCCGTAATGAAACAGGAGGTTCGTGTGAAGATCGCTGCCGCGCAGCGTGGTCGTGCGGAGGATCTCGCAGATCCGCTGGTAGGCCTCCTCGCGCGAGGCGCCGTAGGTCACGAGGAGCGCGATGTTGCTGTCGTAGGCGCCGGCGACCCGGTAATGCATGAACACCCCCGTGTCGGGGTTCTTCACGCAGATGCCCTGATCGTCGCGGATCTCGTGCGGGTGCGGAGCGCTCCAGGACACGATGACGCCGGCCGCGTGGGGCTCCAGCGCGCCGTTCGTCGCGTTGAGGCGCGCCTCCACCGCGGACCCTTCCCGCCGGACGCGGATCGGCCGGGGCAGCCGCTCGCCGTGGCGCGCGAGGAGGACCATGCACTCGACGAGCGACGTCACCTCGAACGCGTCGGCCGGATCGGCCGGGTTCTCGAAGCGGAGGGCATAACAGAGCTCCGACACCCGGTGCTCGACCTGGATCCGGGTGTTGACCTCCATGAAGTAGTGATGATCCCCCTCGACGATGCACTCGAACGTCGAGGCCGAGTTCAGCCCCACCGCCTGCCCGAACCGCTCCGCCTCGGCCTCCATCCGGGCGAGCGACGCGCGCTCGCGCTCGAGCGACGCCGCGCGCGGCGCCTCGCCGGCCGTGCGCGCCCGCTCGATCGCCTCGAGCAGCCCCTCCTGCGTCATCGCCACCTCGAGCAGCTTCTGCTCGTGCATCTGCAGCGAGCAGTCGCGCCCGCCCAGCGCGACGCACCACGCGCCATTGCCGATCAGCTGGATCTCGTTGTGCCGCGTCTCCTCGACGTTGAGCTCGAGCAGGATGTTCTTGTTGTCGCCGACGCCCGCGGCCTTCACCTCCGCGAGGACCTCCCGCGCCAGCGCGGGGACCTCGGCCGCCCGCGCCCGCGCCGCGGCCTCGGGGGGCGCCGCGTCGGGCGCGATGCCGGCGAGGAGCCGCTGCCCCTTGCCGCCGCCGCCGCCGATGGCCTTGAGCCGGATCCGCCGCCCCGGGTGGCGGGCGAGGAGCTCGGCCGCGCCTCGCTCGAGCTCCTCGCAGAGCTCGTCGGTCGTGTAGAGATCCACGCGCCGCGCGTACGCCGCCGCGAGCAGGGCGTCCGCCGCCTCGGCGAGCGGGATCCCGTCGGCGAGCCGCGCGCCCGCGGCGCCCTCGACGAGCAGCCCGCGGTCTGCCGCGGCCGCGCGCAGCGCCGCGTGATCGGGCCACCTGCGGAGCACGATCCGCCGGGTCGCGTCGTCGATGCCGGGCGTCACGCTGACCGCGGTCGCGAGCGCCGTCCGCTTCGCCTCGTCCTTGAGCCCGGCCGCGCGCTGCACCGACGAGCGCGGGCCGATGAAGACGAGCCCCGCCTCCTCGAGCGTGCGCACGAACTCCTCGTCTTCGGCCATGAAGCCGTAGCCCGCGAACACGTGTGTATAGCCGCCGGCCCGGGCGATCGCGACGATCTCCTGCATCAGCTTGACGCGCTCGTCCTTGGTGGCGCCGGTATAGTCCTTCACGCGGTGCACGTGCGCCGGGTGGATGCAGCGCAGCTCAGGCGCCAGGGCGTGCGTGTAGACGATCGAGTCCTTCTCCGACAGGAGGATGCCGTAATGCTCGATCCCCATCTGGGCGAAGACATCCATCGCCTCTTTCCGGATCGGGCCCCGGCAGACGATCAGCGGTCGCACGTCGTCGGCGGCGAAGGAGCGCGCCCACGCCGAGGCCGAACGGCCGAGCCTGCGGTCGCGCACCACCCTCGGGTTGTGGTCGTAACCTCGCTTGGTCTCGAATCCATCCATGATCAATGGAACTCCCGCTGAACACCGGTGAACGGCCCTGGCTGGTAGTGCCGCAGCAGGAACTCGAGGTTCTCTGCGATCACCGAGCGGAGCTCGCGCGGCATCACGAGCCGCGAGATGGAGCCCAGGCTGAGCCCCTCGCGCGGGTTCATGAGCTCCCGCTCATACCGCGCGCTGAACTCGGCCTCTCTCGCCTTCAGCCACGCCGCGGCCTCGTCGCGGGCCTCCGCCTTCGCCTTCGCCTCGTCGAGGCCGCGGGCGAGCCGCTCCTTGACGCCGGCCTTCTCCCTGGCGCTCGCCTGCGCGCGCACCTTGCGGAGCTCGTCCTTGTAGACGAACTCCTTGCCGGCGGGGCCCATCACCGCGACGCGCGTCGTGGGGAGCGCGAGCACGACGTCCGCGCCGGTCGCGTAGTTGTTGAACGAGGCATAGGCGCCGCCGAACGCGTTGCGCACGAGCAGCAGGATGCGCGGGGTGCGCACGTCGATGATCGCGTCGAGCATGGCCCGGCCGGCCTGCACGATGCCCATCGCCTCTTGCTCCCTGCCCGGGAGGAACCCGGTGGTGTCCTCCATGAAGAGGAGCGGGACGTTGTAGAGGTTGCAGAAGCGGATGAAGCGCGCGTTCTTGTACGCGGCCGCCACGTCGATCTGACCCGACGCGACCGCGCTGTTGTTCGCCACGAAGCCGACGACGCGCCCGCCGACCCGCCCGAACGCGGTGATCGTGTTGCGCGCGCGCTGCGGCTGCACCTCGAAGTAGTCGCCGTGATCGCAGATGCGCTGGATGATGATGTTGATATCGAGCGGCGTGTTGTAGCCCGTCGGCGACGAGATCGTCCTGCGGAGGAGCGTGTCGATCTCGGTCGTCTCCCGGCCCACCGGATCGCTCGTCCGCTGGAAAGGCGCGCTCTCGCGGTTGTTGCTCGGCAGGTAACCGAGCAGCCGGACGGTGGTGCGCAGCGCGCCGACCTCGTCTGGCACCGTGAGATCGGCCACCCCCGAGGCGCCGTGGACGCGCGGGCCGCCGAGGTCGTCGGGCGAGACCACCTCGCCGAGGACCGATTTGACGACCGCCGCCCCGGTCAGGCCGAAGAACGTCCCGCCCGGCTGGATGACGAAGCTGCCTTGCCGCGGCAGGTAGGAGCCGCCGCCCGCGTTGAACCCGAACATGCACATGATGCTCGGGACCACGCCGCTGATCTTGCGCAGCGCCGCGAACGCCTCGGCGTAGCCGTCGAGCCCGCCGACGCCTGCAGGGACGTAGGCGCCGGCGCTGTCGTTGAGGCCGATGAGCGGGATCCCTCGCTCTCCCGCGAGCTGGAACAGCCGCGCGAGCTTGCGGCCGTTCGTCGCGTCCATCGACCCGGCGCGGATCGTGAAATCGTGGCCGTACAGCGCCACGTCGCGGCTGCCGATGCGCAGGATCGCGGTGACCAGCGAGGCGCCGTCCAGGTTGGGCCCCCAGTTCTCGAAGACGACCCGCGGCGGCTCGGGCGTGAGCACCCGGATGCGCTCCCAGATCGTCATCCGGCCTTTGCTGTGCTGCCGGATGATGCTCTCCGGGCCCGCGGAGACATAGGGGCGCTTTCGGAGCTCCTCTGCCTCCCGGAGCGCCGCGTCATACGCCGAGGCAGGCGCGGCCGGCGGCCCGGATCCCTCGTCGAGCGGATCGTCGAGCGAGGGCACGAGGGCGGAGGGCTTCACGGCGACATCGTTGTGATCAAGAGGGCTCATGGACGGGCGAGCCGCTCTATATCATGGCAGGATCCGGGGGCGCACCTCGCGCGCCCGGCGAGGCGCGCGCCGGCGTGTGGGGCGCGGCACGAGGCTCGGCCCGCGGCGCTGCGCGGTCCGGGTCTGCAGCCCCACGCCGCGATGGGCGTTCACCGCGCGCGGGCAGGCAACCCGCGCCCAGCTCGACCGGTTCGCCGTCAGGACGTCTCGTTCTCGGTGAGCACGGCGGCCAGCACGGCGAGCGCGTCGGTCGTCGTGAAGACGCCGACGACCTGTGCGCCGTTCAGCACCACCGCCGAGCCGTACTTGTGCTCGGCCATCTCGCGGACCACCTCGGAGAGCGGCGCGCTCGGCGCGACGGCGTAGGGGCACGGCGACATGGCCTCGCTGACGGCGAGCTCATCTCCCGCTTGCTCCTTGAGCGTCTCTATCCAGTAGATGTCCCGCTCGGAGAGGATACCGACCAGCCGGCCGCCGCTCAGCACCGGCAGGTGCCGTATGCGATGTCCGCGCATGAGCGCGCGGGCGAGGCCGACCTTCTGATCGGCGCCGATGGAGTGTGGGCTTCGGGTCATGCAGTCCTGGATGCGAATGGTCGAAGAGCTCATGGGGCCTCCTCCGGCGCTGGAGGTTCGTGATGTGATCGATCCGATCTGCTCGATACGGCGTCCTTCGAACGAGCTCGGTTTGCCACGATCGGGCACGATTGGCGACGATGTGGACTCGCGCGATGCAGGCCGCCGGGCGCGGCGCTCGCGCTGCGATCCTCGGCGGGTGTGCGGCGCGCGAGCCTCACCGGCGGGGGATCCCCTCAGGCCCGCTTGCGCGAGAGCGGGATCAGGTACCCGCAGCACCGCCCGAACCACCGCAGCACGTCGAGCGACGACACGATGCCGACGACCTTGCCGTCGTCCGAGACGACCGGCAGCCGGTGCACGCCCTCGTACGCCATGAGCGACGCGGCCTGCCGGATGCTGGCGCTCTCATGAAGCTGCACCACCACGGGCGTCATCACGTTGCGCGCGGTGACCCTGACGGGCTCGACCACATGGAAGCCCTGCTCCATATCGAGCGGCGCGGCCTCGCCCGACCGCACGGCCACTCGCTGCGCCTCCTCGGTGTCGCCGCGCTCCTCGGCTGCCCGGAGCACGTCGGCCCGCGACACCATGCCGACCGGCCTGCCCGCCGCGTCCACCACGGGCATCCCGCTGATCTCGTAGCGGACGAGCAGGGCCGTGATGTCGTCGAGGGAGACCTCCGATCGGATGCAGATGACGTCTTTGGTCATGATCTCGGCGAGCGGCGCCTCCGGGTTCACGGGCACGTCCACGCCCACGCTGCGCAGCGGATCGGCGTCCGCGGTGCCCGACGCCGCCGGGCTGGCATCGCAGACGACCGCCGTCGTGCGCGAGATCTTGTCGAAGTGCAGCGCATGGAAGCGACGGCACGACTCGCACTCGCGCACCGTGGCCGAGCGCTCCCGCAACGGACAGTAGACGGTCGCCAGGACCGATTCCTCGCCGTCGTCTCCAACGATGTGTGCGCTGCGGATCGTGTGGTGCGGGATCTGGCGCTCTCCGCCGGTAGGTCCAAGGGTTGTCATCGTCGTCTCCCGTTCGCCTCTGCGTTCTTCGCTCGAGGCGCGTCATGGGATGAGCATCGTCCGTGCCACGCACGCGAGATCCCCGGCGCGCTGCGGCTGCCCTGGCCCGCCGCGGCCAGGTCTGCGCCTCCACGCGCCGTTTGCGCCGCGGCGAAACGGATGCGGGCCGCCTGGCGAGGAGACCGCTCACGGCGCTCGCGAGAGGAGCTCGCCGTCGGCTCGCGCGAAGAGCCCAGCGCGCGGACGGAACCGCGCGCCTACCAGGCACACAAACGCCCGATAGGTGTCCTGAGGACGCCAGGCGAGCGCCTGGTAAACAAGGCTCCCATCCTCGTGCGTTGTGGTCTCTCCGCGCACTCTCCTCGATCGCCACGGCGCCGGAGCGCTGCGCGCTCTCTCCGGTCGATCGCGATCCCGCCGTGTTGACGTTCCACCGCGCGCGGGGGATACACAGCGCCATGAAGCGGTCTTGCATCGCCCTGGCGGCTTTCGTGCTGTCCGTCTCCGCTCCCGCGATCGCGCAGCCAGTGAAGGTGTTCGTCCTCGCGGGCCAGTCGAACATGGTCGGCTACGGCGTGGGCCGCCAGCTCCCGGTCGAGCTCCAGAGCCAGCCGGACATCTGGTACGACCACTACAACCCCGACGCGCGCGAGGGAGGGCCGTACGCCCAGGCGACGAGCGCCGACTGGGGGCCGCTCGAGCCGAAGGGTGAAGCCCGCCGCTACGGGCCCGAGATCACGTTCGGCCGCGCGATCGCCGCGGCGTACCCGGAGCACCGGATCGCGATCGTGAAGATGGCGCAGGGGGGCACCAACCTCGTCGATCACTGGGGGCGCGGCCTCGCCCCGGATCCCGAGGTGCTCCACAAATCGCAGCTCTACCACGCGCTCCTCGGCAAGCTGGACTCCGCGACGTACGAGGGCGACCGCGCCCTCCGTTACCCCGAGGAGGTGACGCGGCTCGACGGCGCCCTGGCGCGGCTCGAGTCGGAGGGGCAGCCGTACGAGATCGCCGCGCTCGTCTGGATGCAGGGCGAGAACGAGGCGGGGTGGTCGGCCGCGTTCTCCTATGGCGACACGCTGCGTGGCTTCATCGCGGCGATCCGCGCGGACCTCCGCGTCCCTGGGCTCCCGGTCGTGCTCGGCAGGATCAGCGACAACCTCTATCCCGCGAACGGCGGGCCCATCGCCGCCGGAAAGGAGGCGAACATCGACGCCGTGCGCGCGGCGCAGGTGACCGTGGCCGAGGAGGACCCGCGGGTCGCCTGGGTCGACACCGACGACTTCACCGCGCGAGCGCCCGACGACACGTATCACTTCGACTCCGCCGCGTACCAGCTCCTCGGCGAGCGCTTCGCCGACGCGTACCTCGCGCTGGTCCGCGAGGAAGGCTCGTCGAGCGCGTCGTCGGCGAGCAGCACCGCGAGCGCGGCCGCAGGGGGAGGGGGCGCCACGGGAGGGGGCGCCACGGGAGGCGGCGCCACCGCCGCATCGAGCGGGAGCACGGCGGCGGCGGGCGGCGCCGGGAGCGCAGGCGAGGGAGGAAGGGGCGCCACGGCCGTATCGAGCGGGAGCGCGGCGGCGATGGGCAGCGCCGAGGCCGCGGCCAGCTCGGGCGGGGTCGCGCCCGGGACCACCGGCGGGAGCGGCGGCTGCGGCTGCCGGACCGCCGCCGGCCAGGGCGCCGGGACGGCGGCGGCAGCGCTCGCGCTGGTCGCGTTCGCGGGCCTGCGCCTGCGCCGCTCGCGCGGGCACGGGCAGGGCTGAGCGCCGAGCGGCGCTTCGTGGAGAGCTGGTAGAGCGGGGAGGGGCGAGGGCGCCGGCTGCGCCACGCGTGGTGGAGCAGCCGCGCCGCGCTTCGTGGGAGAGGCCTCGTCGTCGCCTCTCATGGCGACGCGGAGGTTCATCGTGTCAGGGGAGGCGCAGGGGTCCGTCGTCAGGTCGTACGGACCCGCCTGCGAGCCTGCCCGTCATCGGGTCATCATTCCGGGACGCAGCCGTCCTCCACCGTGCACACATAGCCGCTGCGGCAGTCCTCATCCGTCGTGCACGCGTGGTTGCAGGTGCCGTCCGATGCGGCGCAGATGCCGCCCTCGGCGCAGTCGGCATCCGTCCCGCAGATGCCCGTGCAGGAGCCGCCAGGCCAGGGGGCGTAGCAGATGCCGCTGGCGCACTCGCTGTTGGCGGTGCAAGGGTCGCCGTCGGCGCCAGTGGCCGGCGCCGGGTAGCAGCCCTCCGACGTGCACTCATAGCCCGCGCGGCAGTCGGCCGACGTCGCGCACGCGCTGTTGCAGGTGTAGTCCGATGCGCAGACCCCGTCGCCGGCGCAGGGAGTCGATTCGTCACAGTAGCCCGAGCAGTAGCCGCCGGGCCAGCCCCACTCCTCGAGGACGCAGAAGAGGCCGGCGCAGTCGCCGTCCGCGATGCAAGGTGCACCGTCGGCACCCTCGCCGGGCGGCGGGAGGCAACGACCCACGTCCGCAACGCAGGTAGCCCCGTCGAGCGTGCACTGAGCGTCGCTGGTGCAGGCCGCAGTGCAGAGCCCGTCCGTGCACGCATAGCCGTCACGGCAGTCGGCCGACGTCGCGCACTCGACGACGCAGAAGCCTGAGGCGCCGCAGACGCCACCGTCGCAGTCGTCGTCGTCGCCGCATTCGCCCGTGCAGAAGCCGCCCGGATAACCGTCCACGAACTCGGTGGCGCAGAGGTAGCTACCGCACTGGGCGTCCGTCTCGCAAGGGCTGCCGTCCGGGAGGTAGCAGCCGCCCGACGCCTCGTGGCACGAGCCCACCTCCGTGCACTGATCATCGCTGGTGCAGCCCAGCCAGCAGGACCCGCCGTCGCACACATAGCCGTCGCGGCAGTCCGCCGACGTCTCGCACGCGGCCATGCAGATGGCGAGTTCATCGCTCACCTGGACGCAGACGCCGTCGCCACAGTCGTCGTCCGACAGGCAGCCGGCGGTACAGTAGCCGGAAGGCCAGCCGCTCTCGCTCTCCGCGAGGCAGATGTCGCTGGCGCACATCGCATCGCTGGCGCAGGCAGCGCCGGGGCCACCGAGCTCGCCGCCGCCGCCGGTGGTGGTGGTGACCGCCGTCGTGGAGGTGACGCTGCCGCCGCCGCCGGTGGTGACCGAGGTCGTGGAGGTGACGCTGCCGCCGCCGTCGCCGCCCGCGCCGGTGGTGACCGAGGTCGTGGAGGTGACGCTGCCGCCGCCGTCGCCGCCCGCGCCGGTGGTGACCGAGGTCGTGGAGGTGACGCTGCCGCCGCCGTCGCCGCCCGCGCCCGTCGTGGATGCGGCCGAGGTCGAGGTGACGCTGCCGCCGCCGTCGCCGCCAGCGCCCGTCGTGGCCGCGGCCGAGCTCGAGGAGGCGCTGCTCGATGAGGCCGAGCTCGAGGTGGTGCCGCCGCCCGCACCGCCGCCGCCGGTGTCGCCGCCGCCGGTGCCGCCGGTGCCGCCCGCACCGCCGCCGCCGGTGTCGCCGCCGCCGGTGCCGCCGGTGCCGCCCGCACCGCCGCCGCCGGTGTCGCCGCCGCCGGTGCCACCGGTGCCGCCTGTACCGCCGCCGCCCGTATCGTTGCCGCCGTTTCCTGTCGTGCTGCTGGCCGAGGTGGCGCCTTCGCCGCCCGTGCCGCCGCCCGTACCCCCGCCGCCCCCAGTCCCGATGACCGTCGAGTCGTCGTCGCCGCACGCCGTCGTCGTCATCAGTCCAAGAACGAAGAGACACACCAAAGATCGCATCTTCATCCGCTGCTCTCCAGCCGGTAGGGGTCCAGTGACGCGGCGCCGGCCGTCGGAGGCGAGGAGCCGCAGCGCGAACCGCGCGCACGCATCTTCTGTCGAAACGGCGCGGATGCCAACGCCTCTTTACTCGTTCATGGCGCTTTCGGGCGGAGGGCGCCCGCGCTCTCCGCATCCTACCTCGTCCACGCTCATCCTCGCCCCGGGCCAACGACGAACGCAGCAGCTTTTCGACGGCCGAGCGCGCGCGATTGTCGCGTCCGCTCCACGCTTGTGGAGCCCGTTTTGGAGGTCGCGACGCCCTCTTCTCCACTCGTTTCCACTCGCTTCTACCCGTTCCACCCGTTCCACCCGTCGCGCGAGCCCTCCTTGCCGACCTGCGCGTTTCTCTTCTCCTCAGCACCTTCCCGAGCCTGAGCGCACCTCCCCATGTCCATGAGGTTTCGGGCGTCTGCTCCTCAGCTCGCCGGCAAGCCCGAGCGCACCTCCTGAGTTCCGTGAAGCTTCGGCCATTCCGCCCCTGTGGCCCTGAGCGCAGCGGCGGCCGCTGCCCAGCCGCCCAGCCGCCCAGCCCACCACCGGTCCGCGTCGCCTCGCGATGATTGACCGGCCGCCATCGGAGCTGGTATAGGTAGCCGTTTTCTTTGAGTTGAATTTTTCAGTCACAGCCGAAGCGAAAGGCGGTCGAGCGCGGTGTGCGCAAGTGAAGGGTGCCCTGGTGCTTCCAGTGCCAGCCATGTCGTCTTGCCCTTGCCGCGTCGCGTCGGCGCCCTGCGCCTCGGCGGACGACCTCTCATTTCAGCCAGAGGATGAGGAGACCCCATGCGTGTCCGACACGTGATGATCACAGCCGCGATCGCCGGTCTATTCGCGGCCTGCGCCAGCTCGGAGAGCGATGATGGCAACACCGATCAGCCGGTCTACGGGACGGTCTGCGAGGCCCGCTGCGCCTGCGAGGACTGCTCTGGCGACAAAGAGGGCCTGTGTGAGGCTGAGGAGGAAGCCATCGCCAAGCGAGCCGAGAAGCGCTGTCAGGACGAGCACACGGCGTACGTCGACTGTGTCCGACTGGAAGGCCGGTGCGTGGACGGTCATCACCTGGCGGAGGTTTGCAACGTCCATGCGGCGGCCCTCCTGGGCTGTCTCGATCCCACGGGCCACTGTCCCAGCGCGGGTGATGGCATCTGCGACGAGCCCCAGGGCACCGGCAACTGCCCGGCCGGGACCGACCCCGCCGACTGCCTCTCTTACTGTCCCTTGACCGGCAACGGCACCTGCGACGAGCCCGAGGGCACGGGCCGGTGTCCGGCGGGCACGGACGTCGACGACTGCAAGCTCGCGCCGTGCGACCGCGTGCAGGACGGCGTCTGCGACGAGCCCGAGGGCACGGGTGAGTGCGAGGAGGGCACGGACGTCGCGGACTGCGCGGTCACGACCTGCCCTGAGGCGAACAACGGCGTCTGCGACGAGCCCGAGGGCACCGGTCTCTGCGAGGAGGGCACGGACGTCGCGGACTGCGCGGCGGGCGAGCCGTGCGCTTCCACGAACAACGGCGAGTGCGACGAGCCCGAGGGCACCGGCCTCTGCGAGGAGGGCACGGACATCGCCGATTGCAACGCCACCCTGGCCTGCGACGACCTCGACGAGTGCGGCAGCGACACGAGCGGGTGCATCGGATGCGCCATCCAGGGGAGCTGCGCCGATGAGCTCGACGCGTGCACCATCGACGACGACTGCCTCCTGTTCGCTCAGTGCGTCGTGACCTGCGCGGACGGGGACGACGCCTGTCTCACCGCGTGCATGGACAAACATCCGGATGGAGTGCAGCTCTATCTCAACTACGACACCTGCGTGAACTGCGATGAGTGTTATTACTCGTGCGGCAACGCCAGCATCCTCGGGTGCTGATCCGTGGCTTATCCGAGCGCTGCGGAGGAGATGAACATGCTTGAACGACGAAACGTTCGTGGGCTCTCGGCCCGCGCCGCCCTCCTGGCCTCCCTGGCCGGCGCCGCCTCGTGCGGAGGCCTCTCCGCCGGCGATTACGTGGTATACCGCGTCGCCCTCGAGGCGCCCGAGCAGGAGCCCGGCTGTTTCCCCGAGGACAGGCCGAGCCTCGCCGAGAAGTACGACGCCACCACGTTCCGGAACGGCCAGACCTTGCTCCTCTATCTCCCGACCGACGACGCGGCGATGCTCGACACCGGCGGGCTCGTGCTGAGGGGCTCCACGGACGACGACCCCTACACCTTCACCGGCGAGTCCGAGGACGTCGACTTCCCCTTCAGCGTCCTGGTCCTCGACGCCGATCGAGACGGCATCGCGGACGGCATTGACCCGTTCGTCGACGCCGACAAGGACGGTGATGCCGACACGGACATGGAGACCGACGCCGAGGTCGACACCGATGGCGACAAGCGGGACGACCGCGAGGAGGCCGTGGATGAGTTCGTCGATGCCGACAACGACGGGGACGAGGACAGGTTCGGGGAGATCGTGAGCGACACGAAGGTGACCTCCACGCTCCACGTGGACATCTCCATGACCGTCGACGGATCGACGGTCAGCGGTATCGTCACGCGCAGGACCACGAAGACGTGCGAGGGCGATCTGTGCCCGCCTCACGTCGACGTGCCGTGCGTCGACGTGCAGCGCTTCCGCGGCGTCGAGATCGACGACGCGGATCTGGCCTTCGGCGTCGACGCGCAGCCGGCCCCCTGAGCCGCTCCCTGGCGGCGCGATCCGCGCCCTCGTTCTGGTAGCATCGCCCGCCTTGCCGGAGCTCCCTCTCACCCCTGCAGATCTCGACGCAGTGCTCGCGCCGCTCCCCAGCGCCCGGCCGCTGCCCGCGCGCGCGTACTGGGACGAGGACGTCTTTGCCTTCGAGCAGGCCGAGATCTTCGGGCGCTCCTGGCTCTGTGTCGGCCGTGAGGACGAGATCGCCCGCCCCGGAGAGTGGCTGCTCGCCCCCCTCACGCCGGCGGGCGTCGTCGTCCTCCGCGGCGCCGATCTGGAGATCCGCGCGTTCCACAACGTCTGCCGCCACCGGGCGGCGACGCTGCTCGACGGCCCGTGCGGCCGCCTCGCGCACCTCGAGTGCCCGTACCACGGCTGGACCTACGAGCTCTCCGGCGCGCTGCGCGCCGCGCCCCACGCGCCGCCCGGCTTCGACCGCGGCGCCCACGGGCTCCTCCCGGCGCGCGCCGGCGCCCTCTTCGGCTTCCTCTTCGTGACGCTCGATCCCGGCGCGCCGCCGCTCGAGAGCGCGATCGGCGAGGCGCCGCCGTGGCTCTCGCGCCCCGGGCTGCGCTCGCTCCGGCGGGGCAGGCGGGTGGAGTACGAGGTCGCCGCGAACTGGAAGCTCTGCGCGGAGAACTTCCAGGAGTCTCACCATTTCCCGCGCGTACACCCCGCGCTCGAGCGGCTGACCCCGTGCGACAACGCCGTGTCCTGGGGCCGGGGCGGCCCGTGGCTCGGCGGCATCATGGACCTCGTGCCCGGCGCCGACACGGTCTCGGCCAGCGCGACGCCCGGCGCGCGGCCGCTCATCGTCCCCGAGGCGGAGCGGCGGCGCGTGCGCGACGCCATGCTCTTCCCGGGCCTGCTCACGAGCCTCCAGCCCGACTACCTGCTCACGTACCGGCTCGCCCCGCGCGCGCCCGACAGGACGCTCGTGGTCGCCGACACGTACTTCCACCCTGCGGCGTTCACGCCAGGCTTCGATCCGGGCGACGTGTTCACCTTCTGGGACGCCGTGAACCGGGAAGACCGCGCCATCTGCGAGCGCCAGCAGCGCGGGATCCGCGCGCCGGGCTACGCACCCTCGACCTACGCCATGGTGGAAGACGGCGTCCACGCCTTCGACGGCATGGTCGCGCGCAGGTACCTCTCGGCGCTCCGCGCGACGACGGCATGAGCTAGCGCTGCGGCCGGTGGGGTCGCCCGTACGTCGACCTCTCGTCACTGCGCGACGCAGTTCGTCTTCATCACTTCCCAGACTGCATCTCCGGTGGCGATGCTACCGGCAGAGGTGGGGTGGATCCCGTCTTGTGTATACTCGTTGTGTCCGTTCCAGGTCGGACGAAGGTCCAACCAGGTGCACTTCGGCGACGTGAGCCCGTCGCACAATTCCTTCATCTTCGGTCGGAGCGCATCAAGGCAGGTCTTGAGCGAAGCGAACTGGTTTCCGATGGGGTCTGGATAGAAGAAATAGACCACCTTTTCGACGTTGTCCTTCTCCATGGTCTCGAACAGCGACTCCGCCGCCGCGAGGGCCGCGTCGCCGTCCCCTCTCAGCAAGCAGTCGTTTCCGCCCCCATCCATCAGCACGTACTTGATCATGCCGTTCTCCGCGGCCTGGCGGTACTGGCTGGGGATTTGATCGTTGGCCAACGTCGTGCCGCTGACCGAGTTGTCGACATAGCGCTCGTTCTCGGCGAGGGAGCCGTTGGCCTTGGCCTGCTTTTCGATCTGCTGCGTGATCCCGTGAGTTGCGGCGATGAACGATTCTCCGATGACCGCGACTTGATTTCCCCTGGTCTGACCCTTGACGCACTCGCCCGGGTCCCCGCCTGTGCCGACCGTCTCTCCTCCGCTGGCCGAGCTGCTGGCCTGCGCGGTGCTTGCGCTGCTGCTGCTCGAGGTGCTCCCGGCTGCTGCGCCTCCGGCACCGCTGGTGGCCACACCGCCCGTGCCGACCGTGACCTCCGCGCTGCTGGTGGTGGCCCCGTCAGGGGCGCCTCCGCCGGTCGAGGACGTACCACCGTCATTCGCCTCACCACAGGCCCAGATGCCGATGCTCAGGAGACCGAGAACGCTCAGTTTCGTGGCAACGTAGCGACGTATCGACCTCATTTTATTTCTCCAGTGTCCGCTTGGCGCCGAGGTTTCAAGCGGTGAAAGACCCTCATCGCCTTGTATTGACGATTCATCCGTGCATCGAAGGGGCCGCGTTCGCCCGATGCAGGTGACTGCCACGACGTCGTACCCAAGCCAGCTGACTCGATGTATAGGCATACTCGCCTATGCTCGATGCGAGGCGTCATGTTCATGTTGGTGGACTGAACAATTCGGGCGAGAGTCGAAATCGGTGTCTGCGCCACGACCCGGCCTTCTGGGAGTCCCCCGCGGCGTTCGGTCGCGAGCGTCGGTCGGGTCACGCGTGCGCCCCGCCGGACGCTCGTGATCGCCGGTACGTTGTTCCACCCGGCGGTGTTCACGCCAGGCTTCGATCCGGGCGACGTGTTCGCCTTCCGGGACGCCGTGAACCGGGAAGACCGCGCCATCTGCGAGCGCCAGCAGCGCCGGATCCGCGCGCCGGGCTACGCCCCGTCGACCTACGCCATGGTGGAGGAGGGCGCCCACACGTTTGACGGCATGGTCGCGCGCAGGTACCGCTCGGAGCGAGGACGGCATGAGCAAGCTCTGCGGCCTGTGGGGCCGCCCGTACATCGACCTGTCGCCGCTGCTCGACGCGGCGTGCTTCCCCGAGCTCGATCGCGAGATCGTGCGCGGCCTCTGCCGCGTCGAGCCCTCGTACACCGGCGGCAGCCTGAAATGGATGGGCGTGGTCGCGCCCTGGGTGCACGACGACCCGTACGTGGATTACGGTGAGGTCATCGGCGGCTTCTCGCGCGACGAGTTCTGCGACTTCATCGCGCTCGGCGCCGACCCGTCCGCCTTCGATCCCGACCGGCGGCGCGAGTACACGTTCGGAGACGAGACCGATCACCCGCTCACGCGGGCGCAGATGCTGTACCTGAAGTACCGTTACGGCGTCTATTTCCCCTGGAAGGTCTGCTATCACCTCCTCGAGAACGACCGCTGGGAAGACAAGCACTCGGGCGCCGGCAAGGACTTCTCGGCGGAGGCCAAGGCGGTGTTCCCCCGGACGGTCGAGTTCATCCGTAGCCTACCGTTCGTCGAGATCGGGCGGTGCGTCATCTTCGGCCTCGAGGCGAACGATCACGCGCCCGCGCACCGGGACACCGAGCCGGGGAGCGCCATCGGCGCGGCGCAGTCCATCTCGTTCGACCCGCGCGGCGACAAGCGGTTCTATCTCTGCGACAGGGAAGGGGAGGAGCGCACGATCGTCCGCGCGCCCATCTACTGGTTCAACGACATGGATTACCATGGGGTCGAGCCGGACCCGTTCTTTCGGTACTCGATCCGCGTGGACGGCGTGTTCAAGCCGGAGTTCGTGAAGCGGCTCCAGCGCCTGTACGGCCGGTAGGCGCGGGCAAGGGAGCAGCTGAGTACCACCGCGAGCCTGTGGCGGAGGCGACGGGAACGTACCGCCGCGAAGTGCGGCGCATCGCCAACCGCTTCCTGGAGGTCGGCCTCAGGGCGCGTCCAGGCTCCGCAGCCTTGCACGCCAGTATCCCGGCCTGCGCCGTCCGTGCGCGATGGCGAGCACGACGATGGTCTTGTCATGCACCAGGTACGGAAGAGAAAAAGGGAATCGTTGCAGGACGAACTTACGAGTCGGGACGGAGGTCTTGAGCCCCTGCCAGCGGGGCCACGCCTCGGGAGACTCGCGGATCGCTGCTACTGCTCGGGCGACCTCGGCGACGAATCCAGCCCCAATCCCGGCTGCCGGGCCTCGTACCACTCCGCCGCGGCCGTGAGCTCCTCGCGCGCTTCGCGGTGGTAGTGCGCCTTCACCGGCGAGTGGCGCCGAGTCGCGCGGCGAGTTGTTCATGGACGAGGTCCGCGTCTTCCAGCTCGGCCAGTCCGGAAAGGACCTCATCCGCCCGACGCTCGATCTCAGCCGCCCAGCGCCCCTCGACCTCTGTCTCTGCCGGGTCGTCCAGGCTGGCGAGGATCTCGTGCGCGAACTGTGCGCGGACGGATGGCGGGAGCCGCAGGACCTTGGCCAGTAGATCGCTCTCATGCTGCGACATGGTGCACTGGAACCTAGCACGATCGTGGTACCGCGCGCACCTCACAGCGGCCGCTCGGCTGCGGGGGCCGTGCCGGGATAGGATCTTCTATGGCACCGCGGCAGCTGCGGGCGGCGTGGCGGCAGACGCGGGGGGAGCGCCGTTCACCACGAGGTGGATGAACTGCAGCTTCGCCACGGCGGGGCGCGGCAGCACGAACGGGTAGAAGTCGTGCTGGCCCATGCTGCGCGACATCTCGTTGAGCACGGCCGTCAGCTCGACCCAGGCGTTCAAGAAGCCCAGGAAGGTCTCGGCCCCTCGGTCGTCCGGCCGCCACAGCGCGTCCGCGCCCCATGGCTCGACGTCGAGCTCCACCTCGTCGGCGTCGATGCCGAAGCTGAGCGCCGTATCGACGGTATCGACCATGTGGAGATAGTGGGCCCAGGTCTCGGCCCAGTCTTCCCACGGGTGCATGCTGGCGTAGGCGCTGACGAAGCGTTGCGGCCAGTCGGCCGGCGGCCCCTGCTCGTAGTTGGCCTTCAGCGCGGCGGCGTAGTCCTGCTGCTCGTCGCCGAACAGCTCCCGGAACGGCGCCAGCCACCCGGTGTCGCGCACCAGGCGGTCCCAGTAATAATGGCCGACCTCGTGCCGGAAGTGCCCGAGCAGCGTGCGGTAGGGCTCGCGCATCGCGGCGCGGGTGCGCTCGCGCGTGGCGTCGTCCGCCTCCTCGATGTTCAGCGTGATCACGCCGTCGGCGTGGCCGGTCATCACCCTGGGCCCGTCGGGCGGCGACGCGAGGAAGTCGAAGCACAGGCCGCGCTCCGGATCCTCGCCGATCTTGGACTTCACCGGCAGGTTCAGCGCCAGGAGCTGCGACACGAGCCGCCGTTTGGCCGTCTCGAGCAGGCGCCACTGCGCCTGGTGCTCGGCGACGGAGAGGTCTGGGATCGTGCGGTTGAGCCGGCACGCAGCGCAGAGCGCCGGCGCCTCGGCCGCCGCCGGGATGAGCCAGTTGCAGCCCGACGCCAGGTCGAAGTTGCCGCAGCGCTTGTAGAGCCGCGGCGGGTCCGCCGTGTCGTGCCAGATCTGCCAGGTGCCCTCGGCCGGTCCGGCCTTGAGCGGCAGGACCTGGGCGCGCTCGGGCTCGTAACCGAGCGGCGTCTTGCAGGCCAGGCATTCGCTGTTGCGGAAGAACACCGGTCTCTCGCACTGGCAGCGGTAGGCGCGCGGGGCGGTGGGCTGCTTGGTCCGCTTCCATGCGCTGCGCAGGCGCGCGATCAGACTGTCGAAGCGATTGGTCATGGTGGGTTGAGCGGCCTCGATCGTGTCGGCCTCAGCTCGCGATCGCAAGGCTCGCAAGCTGTATGCCAGGCCTGCGGCTCGGCGCTCGCGACATGACCGCGGCCCAGCGCGCTGTCGAGCCGTGCGCGAACGTCGCGGACGTCGCGGAGTGTCTCAGTGTGGCAAGAATGCGTCGCCCCGACCCAGGTTGGGAATCGGCCCAACCCGGGTCGACGAGCCGCGGCTCGGAAGGGGGATCCCTGAGGCGCGCGCCCGCGCGTCTTGCTACTTCGTCCCGCGGTAGCTCTCCGGCGGACCCAGGTAGCTCGGCTTGAGCCCACCCGTGTCCACCACGAGCTTCTGCACCACCACCGTCGGGTCGACCATCCAGAACTTCAGCACGTGCTCGCCCGGCTGAGCGATGGTGTGCGTTGTCGACGTGAGGTTCACGTTGTCGGACGTGTTCCTCTCCCAGGACTTGTTCATGGGAATGCCGTTGAGCGCCGTGGTGGTGTTCACGATCTGCGGCTGCCCGTCGTCGATCGACACGGCGTACTTCAGGCCGTCGGAGTGCCGCACGTTGTTCCTCGGCGACAGGTAGGCCCAGACCGTCACCTTCCCGCTCGTGAAGAGGTTCATCTTGTACTCGAGGCGCGGGCTCTCTCCGCCGGGCGTCTGCCTGGCCGAGGTGACCGGGAAGGGCGTCATGCCCGACTCCGTCCGGCCGATGTGCGGGATGAGCTGCCAGGTGATCGGATCCGCGCTCACGGCGCGGGTGAAGTGCTCGGCCTCGATGGAGACGTAACCGTTGCTCTCCACGAACCCTTCGAACTCTGCGAGGTTCACGGCCGGATTCTTGACAATGGCTTGCACGACCACGCTGCTGCCGCTCGGGCCCGTCACGGTGATGGGCACCTCCGTGGTCCCGTCGGGCGCAGCGGTCCAGTCGACGCTCACGCTGGCGCGCACCTCCTTCTCGATCTTGCCGTTGTTCGGCGTGATCTTCACCCACGGCACCGACGACTCGATCGTGTAGTCAAAGGCCTGCTGGCCGCGGTTGAAGACCTCGATGTACTGCGTCGGGTGGGTCTGGAACGGGCTGAACTCGGGCAGCACCGCGGCCGTCCGCTCTGCGGGCCAGTACTTGTCGGACCCGTCGATGGCCACGCCCATGCTCGCGTTGCTCGGCACGTTGAGCTGCTTGAGCGACGGCCAGATGAAGTCCTCCAGGACGCTGCCGTTCCTCTCCGGCTGCTGCCAGCCCGAGTCCGGATAGCTCCCGCCATAGCCGATCTTGGGCTGCGTCTGGAAGCCCTTCCACTTCCCGCCCGCCAGCGTCTCGTTGTAGTAGCGCGACATCGCCTTGTCGTCGGCGAGCCGAGCCTCGGCGGCCGCGGCCATCTCGCCGGTCGCGGCGCGCCCCTGAGCGGCGTAGAGGATGTTCTTGAACCCGGCCAGGCGGAGCTCGTACAGGTTGGCGCTGGCCTTCACCTGATAGAGCACGAGCTGGTAGTAGGCGTCCCGGACCTCCTCCGGCAGCTCCTGGTTGAGGCGCTCCGCCTCGGCCGCGAGCGCCTGCCACTCCGCGACGACCCGCTCCGCCTCGCTGTAATTGGTCAGGCTGAAGGGGCTGCCGTCGGAATAGACGATGGCGTTGTTCGGGTCCTGGGCGATATTGGCGCCGGCCCTGACGGTGATGAGCCGGTTGAGCAGCTCGGGCTTCCGGCGCGACTGGAGCTTCGAGTACATGGTCAGGACCTCGGCGATCTCGGCCGCGTGCTCCGGCCCGAACTGCTGCGCCGCCCACTTCCTCTCCCACACGGGGAGCCGCTCGATCGGCCATCGCTCGGGGTTCCACGCGTAGTCCAGGAAGAACTCGAGCGGGTGCTCCTCGTTCTTCATGTCGCCCACGTTCACCATCCAGAGCCGATCGACGCCGTAGCGGTACGACAGGTGGAGCTGCTCCCAGATGTTCGGGAGGAGGTTGGTGTCCACCCACTTGTAGTTGCGGCCGCCGCCCACGTAATCGAAGTGGTAGTAGAGCCCGTACCCGCCGGACCGCGGCTGCGCGGACAGATCGGGCAGCTCGCGCATGTTGCCCCAGTTGTCATCGCACCAGTTGATGATCACGTCGTCCGGCGCCCGCATGCCGTCGTCCCAGAAGGCCTGGACCTCCTTGTAGAGCGTCCAGACCTGCGGGATGGTGGTGACGTCCTTGCCCGTGACCTGGCCCAGGATCTCCCGCTGCGTCTTCACGATCCGCTGCATCAGATCGATGTTGCCGCCGTTGTCGATGGGGAGGTCGCCGTTGCCGCGCATCCCGACGGTCACCACGCTCTCGTAGTTCCCCATCCGCTTGATGCCGTCGGTCCAGTACTTCTTGAGGAACTCCGTGTTCTGGTCGAAATTGAACTGACCGCTTCCAAAGCGGTTCCACTCGTCCTGCGCCCGCATCATCGGGGCCTCGTGAGAGGTCCCCATCACGATCCCGTACTCGGCGGCCAGCTTCTGGTTCTCGGGATCGTCGTCGAAGAGCGACCTGCCCCACACGGCCGGCCACAGGTAGTTCGCCTTGAGGCGGAGCATCACCTCATAGACCTTGGCGTAGAGCTCGTGGTCGAAGCCGTCCTGGTGGCTCGCGTTGGGCGCGGGGCCGAACGTGTTGCGGGCCCAGGTGCCCAGGGCGGGGTTCTCGTCGTTGATGAAGAAGCCGCGGTACTTCACCTTCGGCTCCCCCTGCGAGTAGCTCCCCGGCAGGATGTACAGCGCAGGGTGCTTGTGCGCCGGGACGTCGTCCCAGTAGTACCAGGGGGACACGCCGATGTTCCTCGAGACGTCGTAGGCGCCGAAGATCGTCCCGCGCTGGTCGCTGCCGGCGATCACGAACGCGCGGCGAACGCCCGGCGCCGGGTCGCTCACGACCTGCAGGAGGGATGTCTCCCACCTGCCCTCGATCCCGGTGACGTCGAGCTTGTTCGCGCTCACCAGCTGGTCCACGAGCGGGCTCTTGCCCAGGGTCCCGATGATCACCACGTCGTCCGCGGCCGGGATCTCGTCGAGCGAGACCTGCGGTTCGATCTGGGTGACCCGGCCGATGTCGGCCTTGAGATCGTTCACAACCCGGATGACGCCCGGGAAATCGCTCGAGCTCACGACGAGCGGCGCGGCCTTGCCCTCGGCGGCCAAGGTGAAGCGGTCGGCGGCGGGCTCGAACGCGACGTACTTCTCCGGATCCTCCGGGTGGGGCGGGTCCGGATCGTCCGTCGGCGGGCCTGCGCCTCCTCCGGTCGGAGAGCCTGCGCCTCCTCCGGTCGGAGAGCCTGCGCCTCCTCCGGTCGGAGAGCCTGCGCCTCCTCCTGCCGGTGAGCCCGCGCCTGCTCCCGCCGTCGCCCCCGGATCGCCGGGCTGCGGCGACGCTTCGTCCGATCCCGAACAACCAGCCCCCAGCGCGGACAGCGAGAGGGGCAGTACCCCGCAGAGGATCCCCATCCGCACCATGGGCCCCCAGGTGGCCCAGAGCGCGCGGAGCGTTCGCCTGCCTCGGCCGGTACAGGGACGATCGACGCGCTGCGCGTTGATGGCTCCCCCCTGGGATTGCGTCAACTTGTTGGCTCTGCGCTCGCTATTGATGTGTGCCATCTGTGGCCTTTCCCGGCTGTTCAGGCGAATGGACGACGACCGCCGGCGGATGCGTGAGATGCGCCTGAGCAGGCACAGACACGAGCACGCAGCCCTCACTTGCTGTCGCGTACGAGGCGAGACTGCGGGGGTCCAGACACGCAGCCCGCTGGTCAGGCTCGGAAATGCCCGGAGCGCGCCGATCTGATCACGCCTGTCACGGCGAGGGCGGCAGGTCCGTTGTACCCTCCCGCGCCAGCTCCAGAGGGCGCACGGGACCGCGCCACATTTCTCGTAGGTGGAGGACCAGCCGCAGCCCCCCTCGCTGCTCGTGGCCGTCAGGCCGGCCGGGAGGGGGCCGCCGTCGATGACTCCGCCGATGGCTTTGCTACCCGTGGCGGGCAGGTCAGTTGGCGGGCACGAAACGCAGCGATGCGAGGCGCACGAGCTCGCCCTGGCCGCCCTTCACCTTCAAGTAGACCTCGTGCGTGCCCGACGTGGGCGCCACATTGCACGTCGTCGTCGTCCACTTCTCCCAGCCGTCGGTACCGGGGAGGGCGCAGGTGCCGATCATCGAGCCGCCTGCCAGCGGATCGATCCAGACCTCCACGGTGCCGCCGTCCCCGGCGCTCGAGGCCTCCAGCGCGATGGCCTTCGACTTTACACCCCCGCTGCCGAGGTCGACGCTCCCGAACATGGCCCAATCGCCGCTCTCCAGCTCACCGAGCACCGGTCCCGCCGACGTGCTCGACACGACCTGGGCGCCGGACTGCTGGTCCGCCTCCGCGGCCGGGATCGGGGTGAATCCGTCACGGTAGGTGAACAGGTCGAAGTAGGCACGGCTATTGGTCGCGAACATGCCGGCCTGGTTGCCAATCCAGGTGTGAGCCATGGCATAGAACCCGTCGAGCGTGGAGATGTCGATCTCGGGGCCTACCTGGGTCCATTCGACTCCATCCGCGCTGAACCAGCCCGTCGCCTTGTGCTCGGAGCGGACCAGCTTCAGCCAGACCGCTTTCCCGGAGGGTGCGGGGACCGACGCGCCCTCCACGACCGGCTCGGCGAGCTCGGTGTACGCGGCCCCCGCCTCGGCCGGGGCCTGCACCGAGCGCGACCGGAAGGAGAAGCGAATCCTGTCTTCCTCGCCCTCCATGACCCGCGCCACCGAGACGTCCATGATGGCGGGGAGCCTGAACTTCTCGCTGTCGTTCATCCACGTCGGGCAGGAAAGCACCTGCTCGTCCTGCCAGTAGCCGTTGCCCACGCGGATGCCGGCCGCGTCCCCGTCGGCCGCGGGCGTGAACTCGACCCTCGCGACCATGCTGCTCGAGCGCAGCGTGTCCTTCTGAACGACCCACGCGGTCCCTCCGGTCCCCGGCGTGATCCGCAGCCACCCCGGGCGATCCGCCACCGAGTACTTGTCCTCCGACGCGCCGTAGGTGGTCCACGCGGAGTTGATCGTGGCCGACGAGAAATCGTCGTTCACGGGCAGCAGGAAGGGCACGCCGCTCTGCGGCAGCTTGGGCGCGGACAGATCGCCCTTCTTGGTCGGGTATCGCGGGACCGGGATCGTCTTCCCGTTCACCTCTTGGTCGACCCAGGTCACCTCCAGCAGCAGCCCCTCGCGGCCAAGCCCCTGCCAGTCGCCGTTCTTCGCGGTCTTGGTGTCGTCGGTGCCCACGTTGCTGCAGTCGTACGAGTGGGCAAAGACCCACCACGAGTCGTCCTTCAGCCCGATCGGCGCGGTGGTGTGCTGGACGCCGGCGTACGGCTCCTCGCCGGTAAGGACATAGCCGAGCCAGGTCCAGTCCGCGGGGGTGCTGCCGACGAGCTTCTTCGAAGCCCAGGCGTGCAGCTGGCCGCCGCAGGCCGTGTGCGTCGAGACGAAGTAGTAGTACCAGTCGCCGCGCTTGACCATCGTCGGCCCCTCGGCCCACTTGCTCCAGTCAGGATTCGTGAAGTCGCCGCAGCCGCCGGTCTCCTGGTCCCAGTTGATGAAGCTCATGTCGATGCTCGACTCGGGCAGCAGCATCCCTGTGTCGGGATCGATCTCGGTGACCAGGTTGATACCGAAGTCGTTCGGGTGATCCGCGTCCCATTTGCACAGGCCGTTCTTGATGATCATGTAGGTCTTTTTGCTGTCGGGATCGACGAAGACCGAATTGTCGGAGCCGGTCCCTCGTTCGTACGAGGTCTCGCTGCCGGGCGGCGTGTAGGGGAAGATGTCGACCTTGGTGGGCTCTGACCACGGGCCCTCGAGGCTCGGCGCCGAGGAGAAATGCTGGGTGGCCCCGATGGAGTAATAGACCCGGTACACATCGCCGGCCTTGACGATGAAGCCGCCCCAGGTGCCCTGGCCCGGGCCGAGCTGCGCCTCCAACGCGGGAGCGGTGGAGTGGACCACCCGGTTCATGCGCTCCCAGTGAAGGAGATCCGTCGAGTGCAGGATCTCGAAGGCGGGCATCATGTGGAAATTCGACCCGACCAGGTAGAAGTCGTCGCCTTCCCGGTAGATGTTCATGTCCGGGTGATCGCCGGGCAGGACGGGATTCTGGTAGGTCGTCCCCTCGAAGGCCGCGTCGCCGTCGCCGCCCGCCCCACCGCCGCCGGCGTTCGGAGAGCCACCCGTGCCCCCGGAACCACCGTCGCCGCCCGTTCCAGATCCAGTTCCACCTCCGGATCCGCCCTGACCCGCGGAGCTTCCCGAGGTTGATCCGGACGAGGTGCTCGATCCCGCCGGGGTGGGATCTGGCTCGGACGAGCCGCACCCCATCGCGATCAATCCAACAAAAGTGACAATCCCTGCCGCAGAGGAGCGCACGATGACCTCCCAGTTCCTTGTTGTGAACGTTTGAATTATCGAGGGCTTCCGAAACGATCCATGAACGGGCACGAACGTGCCTATGGCTGCCCCACGGGCCCTGGCGGCACGCCCTTCATCCCCCTCGTGTCACGCCGTACGGGTGCGCCGCTCGAAGATCCGCTGCAGCAGGCAGGCGACCAGAAGGAGCAGCCCGATGACGATCTTGGTCCACCAGGAGCTGAGCGTGCCCTCGAACATGATGAGGGTCTGGATGGTGCCGTGGATGAGCACTCCGAACAGGGTGCCGACGACGGTACCGTGGCCGCCCGTCAGCAGGGTCCCGCCGATGACGACGGCGGCGATGGCGTCCATCTCCATTCCGCCGGCGTGCAGCGCGTAGCCGGACACCATGTAGAACGTGAAGGCGACGCCCGCCAGCGCCGAGCAGAACCCGCTCCAGGTGTAGATGAGCACCTTGGTCCACGGCACCGGCAGGCCCATGAGCAGGGCGGATTGTTCGCCGCCGCCGATCGCATAGACCGTGCGGCCGAAGCTCGTGTAATGCGCGATGTAGACGGCCGCGGCGAACAGCGCGAGCGCGATGACCACATTCCAGGTGATCGAGGTGTCGAACAGGAACGGGATGCGGTGCGACGAGACGTCGACGTAGAAACCGTTCTGGATCGTGATGGAGTCGATGCTGATGAGGTAACAGAGCCCGCGCGCCAGGAACATGCCTGCCAGGGTGACGATGAAGGGCTGCACCTTGAAGTACTGGATGACGACCCCCATCACGAGGCCGATGCCCGCGCCCATGGCCAGCACGAGCGGGATGACCACCGCCGGGCTCAAGCCGTGCTTCTCGACGAGCGACGCAGAGACCATCGTCGTCAGCGCGATGACCGAGCCGACCGAGAGGTCGATCCCGCCGGAGAGGATGACGAAGGTCATCCCGATGGCGGTGATCAAAAGGAACGCATTGTCGATGAAGAAGTTGAGGAACACCTGCAGCGAGAAGAACCCCTCGAACAGGTACGACCCGGCCAGGAACATGAGCACGAACAGGCTGCTGGTGACCGCGAGCGGCAGGTGCCTCGGGTCGATCCGGACGGAGCGCCCGGTCGCGGCGGCGGTGCCGCTCCGTCCGGTCGCGGCGATGGTGCCGCTCCGTCCGGTCACGGCGGCGGTGTCGATCATGGTGTGGCCACCCTCCTCGTCCGTTGCTTTGCGATGAGATCCCTGACCTTCTGCGATTGCAGGATGGTGATCAGGAAGACGACGAGCGCCTTCACCACCAGGTTGACCTCGGGCGGCACGCCGGCGGAGTAGATGGTGGTGGTGAGCGTCTGGATGATCAGGGCCCCGATGACGCTCCCCGCCAGCGTGAATTTGCCCCCGGAGAGCGATGTCCCGCCCAGGACCACGGCCAGGATGGCGTCGAGCTCGAAGAGGAGGCCCGCGTTGTTCCCGTCGGCGCTCTTGACGTTCGAGCTCACGATGAGCCCGGCGATGCCGGCGCACAGGCCGCACACGGCATAACAGGCGAAGGTGATCGAGCGCGCGCGGATCCCGGCCAGCCGTGAGGCGATCGGGTTCACCCCGATCGCCTCGATGAACATGCCGAGCGCGGTCTTGCGGGTCAGGGCCCAGAGGACGGCGCTCAGGCCCGCCACGATGAACAGCGAGACCGGGATCCCCAGGAGGAAGCCGTTCCCGATGACGTGATACGGGCTGTAGTAGATGGTGATGATCTGGCCGCCCGTGATGAGCTGGGCGATGCCTCGCCCCGTGACGAGCAGGATCAGGGTCGCGATGATCGGCTGCATGCCAAAGAACGAAACCAGCGCTCCGTTCCACATGCCGAGCGCCAGCGCCACGCCCAGCGCGCTCCAGACGACGATCGGCAGCGGAACACGCGTCGCGTCCGCCATGCCCGTCCCGCCGCTCGACGAGAGCTCGCCGCCGATCAGCACCGCCGCGACCGCGCCCGAGATGGCCACGACCGCGCCGACCGAGATGTCGATGCCGCGGGTGGCGATCACCAGGGTGAGCCCCATGGTGATGATCATGAGCGGCGATGCGCGGTTCAGGATGTCGATGACGCTGCCGTAGAGGTGCCCGTCCTTGACCGTGATGGCGAAGAACTGCGGATTGCTGACGAGATTGAACAGCAGAAGGAAGCCGAGCATCGCCAGCGGCCAGAACGTGCTCCCGCTGGCGAGCCGGCGCAGGGAGGCGGCGGCCGCGCTCACGGCTGACCTCCTGCGATGATCTGGTACACCGCCTGCTCGTCGGTCTCGTCCGCGGCGAGCTCCGCCACCTTGCGCCGGTCGCGCAGGACGACGACCTGATCCGAGTAGCGCAGCGCCTCGGCCATCTCCGAGGAGACGATCACCACCGCCATGCCCTGATCGCAGAGATCCATGACCTGGCCCATGATCTCGCCCTTGGCCGCCACGTCGATGCCGCGGGTCGGCTCGTCGAGGATGAGCATGCGCGGATCGGTCGCCAGCCAGCGGGCCAGGAGCGCCTTCTGCTGGTTGCCGCCGCTCAGCTTGGAGATGGGCACCTCCGCGTCGGCGGCCACGATGCCGAGCCGCTGGATGTAGCGGCGGGCGATGGCGTCCTGCCGGTCCCGGGACAGGGTGCGGAAGATGCCGCGCTTGGCCTGGAGGGCGACGACGATGTTCTCGCGCAGCGACAGGTCGCCGAGGATCCCCTCGACCTTCCGGTCCTCGGGGCAGAAGCCGAGGCCGCGCGCGATCGCGTCGAGCGGCGAGCCGATGCGCGCCGGTTCCCCGTCGATCTCGATGGATCCCTGGTCCGCCCCGTCGATCCCGAACAGGAGCCGCGCCGTCTCCGTCTTTCCGGCGCCCAGGAGGCCGGCGAGGCCGAGCGCTTCACCGCGCTGCACGTCGAGATCGACCTCGCTGACCGAGCCCTTCTTGCCGAGCCCTCGCGCCCGCAACAGGGGCGCTTGCCCGCCCGCCGATCTCGGCGCCCGCGCGCGCTCGGCCCGGACCGGGCCGTCCTCCGCGACCTCGCGCCCGACCATCCGCGTGACGAGCTCCATGCGCGACAGCTCGGCGGCGGGAGCTTCGCCGACCAGCTGACCGTTCCTCAGCACCGTGATCCGGTCGGAGATCTCGAATACCTGGTCGAGGAAGTGCGAGATGAAAAGGATCGCCATCCCTTGCGCCTTGAGCCGCCGGATGACCGAGAAGAGCGTCTTCACCTCGTCCTCGGCCAGGCTCGAGGTCGGCTCGTCGAGGACGAGGATCTTCGCCCGGGCGCAGAGCGCGCGGGCGATCGCGACGATCTGCTGCACGGCGATGGAGAAGGTCGAGAGCGGCGCGGCGACGTCGACGTGGATATGGAGGTCCGCGAGCAGGGCGCTCGCCTTCCGGCGCATCTCCCCCCACCGGATCGCGAAGACACCGGCGTCCTCGCGCCCGAGGAAGATGTTCTCGGCCACGGAGAGGTTGGTGCAGAGGTTCACCTCCTGGAACACGGCGCTGATGCCGAGCGCCTGCGCGCCCTGCGGGCTCGAGGGCCTGATCTCCCGGCCCTCGAGCAGGATCTGCCCGTCATCCGGGGGGTGGACGCCGGTCAGGACCTTGACCAGCGTCGATTTGCCCGCGCCGTTCTGCCCCATGAGCGTGTGCACTTCCCCGGGCAGCAGGCGAAAATCGACCGACGAGAGCGCCTGCACGCCAGGAAATCGCTTGGAGATCCGCTTCATTTCGAGCACGGGCACGGCTCCGCTCTGCATCGCTCACGTCCTCCCCGGCGGTCTCCGCCGCGCCACCGCTGCGCGCGCTCAGTACTTGCGCTTCGGGAACTCCTGGGCGGCGGTCTCCATCGGGAAGACGCCTTCCTCGGTGACGATGCGCTTCGGCAGCTGCTTGCCCGCCATCAGGTCGTTCACAGCGCTCATCAGCTGCGGCCCGAGGAGGGGGCTGCACTCGACCGTCACGTTGAGCTTGCCGGCCATCATCGCCTCGAACGCGCCCTTCACCGCGTCGATCGAGATGATGAGGATGTCCTTGCCGGGGCGGAGCCCCGCCTCCTCGATGGCCTGGATCGCGCCGATCGCCATGTCGTCGTTGTGGGCATAGAGGACGTGGATGTTCTTGCCCTCCGCCTTGAGGAACGCCTCCATGACCTCCTTGCCCTTGGCGCGCGTGAAGTCGCCCGTCTGCGAGCGGAGGATCTTGAACTGGGGCTTGTCCTTGAGGATCTCCTCGAACCCCTTCTTGCGATCGATCGCGGGGGCCGAGCCGACGGTGCCCTGCAGCTCGACGATGTTGATCGGGTCCTTCTGGTCCTTCGTCTTCTCGACCAGCCACTTCGCCGCGCGGCGGCCCTCCTCGACGAAGTCCGACCCCATGAAGCTGACCCAGAGGCTGTCGTCCTTCGTATCCACGGAGCGATCGGTCAGGATGACGGGGATCTTCGCCGCCTTGGCCTCGCGCAGGACGGGCTCCCAGCCGGTCTCAACCACGGGCGAGAAGGCGATGACGTCGACCTTCTGGGCGATGAACGACCGGATGGCCTTGATCTGGTTCTCCTGCTTCTGCTGCGCGTCGGAGAGCTTGAGATCGATCCCGGCCGCCTTGGCGGACTCCTCGATCGACTTCGTGTTCGCGGTCCGCCACTCGCTCTCCGCGCCGATCTGGGAGAACCCGAGCGTGATCTGCTTGTTTTCCTTTTGACAGCCCTGCCCGACCAGGATCAGCGCCAGCCCTGCCAGCGCCACCATCCCCGTGGTGACAAAGTTTCTCCTCTTCATGGCGCAGCTCCTCTCCTCTTGTCCATCGCCTCGTTCCATGAGGCACCTCGCTCATCCTCGCCGTCGTCCCCCGACGTACGGCGTCACTTCTGCCCGTAGTACGCCTTTTTCCCGTGCTTCCGGTCGAAGTGCTTGCGCACGAGCGCGTCCGGTAGGCGCGCGGAGCCCGGGTGGATCGTGCGGGTGATGAACGCCATCCTCGCGATCTCCTCGAGCACCGCCGCATTGTACACCGCCTTCTCGGCGTCCTCTCCCCACGCGAAGGGGCCGTGTCCCGCCACCAGCACCATCGGTGTGTGAAGCGGGCTACGATCCCTGAAGCACTCGACGATCTGCTTCCCGGTCTCCGTCTCGTAGTCGCCCTCCACGGCGTCCGGCCGCATCACCTCGGTGCAGGGCACGTCCTCGGCCAGGTGATCCGCGTGCGTCGTACCGTAGATCGGGATCGGCGTGCCCGTCTGCGCCCAGCTCGTCGCGTAGGTCGAGTGCGTGTGTACGACGCCACCCACCCCGCGGAAGCTCGCGTAGAGAACGATATGTGTCCTGGTATCCGAGGAGGGGCGGAGGTGTCCTTCCACCACCTTCCCGTCCAGATCGACCACGACCATGTCGTCGGCCGACAGCCGATCGTACGGGACGCCGCTCGGCTTGATGGCCAGGACGCCCCTGTCGCGATCGAACGCCGAGACGTTGCCGAACGTGTAGATAGCGAGCCCCCGGCGCGGGATCTCCATGTTCGCCGTGAAGGCGCGCTCGCGCAGCTCTCGATAGGTCGCGCTCACGTCATGGCCCTCAGTGCGCGAGCCGGTAGGCGAGATCGTTCCAGCGGAGCTCGTTCTTGAGCGAGCGGATGTCGGTCCCTTCGCCGATGCGGACCAGCTCCACGCCGGCGATGGAGGCGAAATCCTCCACGTGCGCCATGTTCACGGCGCGGCTGTGGGCGCAGTGATGGGCGCCCCCAGCCAGGATCCACGCCTCGCAGGCGAGCCTGAAATCGGGCTTCGGGATCCACACCGCGCGCGCCACAGGCAGCTTCGGCATCGCCTTGTCGGGCGGCACCGACTCGAGCTCGTTGGCGACGATCCGCATGCGGCCGCCCATGTCGATCATGGCAACGTTCACAGCGGGCCCGGCCCCGGCGTCGAAGACGAGCCGGCACGGGTCCGCCTTGCCTCCGATGGAGAGCGGGTGGATCTCCAGCGACGGCCTCCCGGCCGCGATCGACGGGCAGATCTCCAGCATGTGGGCGCCGAGGACGCGCTCTTGCCCCGGGACCAGGTGATACGTGTAGTCCTCCATGAAGGAGACGCCCCCGCGCAGGCCCGTCGCCATGACCTTCAGGGCGCGGACCAGGCCGCAGGACTTCCAGTCGCCCTCCGCCCCGAAGCCGTAGCCGTCGTCCATGAGCCGCTGCACCGCGAGGCCGGGGAGCTGCTTGAGCCCGTGCAGATCCTCGAAGGTCGTGGTGAAGCCGCCGAAGCCGCCCTCCCTCAGGAAGGACCGCATCGCCGCCTCCTGCCTCGCCGCGTACCGCAGCTCGCCGTGGCGATCTCCGCCCCTCCTCAGGGCGGGGGCGACGGTATAGGCCTCGTCGTACTCCACCACCAGGCGATCGACCTCGCGCTCGTCGACGTCGGCGATGCGCCCCACGAGATCGCCCACGCCATAGCCGTTCACCGACCAACCGAACTTGACCTGCGCCTCGACGCGGTCGCCTCCGGTGACGGCCACCTCTCTCATGTTCATGCCGCCGAAGCGCGCGATCTTGAGCCGCCGCGCGTCGAGGATGGCGCAGGCGGCGCGCGCCCAGATGTCGAGCTTGGCGAGGACGTCGCCGTCCGTCCAGTGGCCGACGACGACCCTCCGGTCGATGCGCAGGCGAGCGCCGATGTACCCGAACTCGCGGTCCCCGTGGGCGGACTGGTTCAGGTTCATGAAGTCCATATCGATGCTGTCCCAGGGGAGCTCGCGGCCATACTGCGTGTGCAGGTGCGCGATCGGCTTCTCCAGGCGCTTGAGCCCCGCGATCCACATCTTCGCGGGCGAGAACGTGTGCATCCACGTGATCACGCCGGCGCAGCGCGGCGACGCGTTGGCCTCGCGACAGACGGCGAGGATCGCCTCGGCGCTCTTGAGCGTGGGCTTCCAGACGACCCTGACCGGGAGCTTGCCCGAGGCGTCGAGGTACCCGGCGATCTCCCGCGCGTGTTCGGCGACCTGCCTCAGCGCGTCCTCACCGTAGAGGTCCTGACTGCCGGTCAAGAACCACACCTCGAAGCCTTCTCGAAGATCCTGCATGGCGATACCGCTCATTGCGTCAACTCCCTCTCAACAAACGATCCCAGCGCGACGTAATCTCGATACAGCGCGTCATAGAGCCTGGCGCGCGTGGCATCCGGCAGATACCGGGCCTCGGTCCCAGGCGACATCGCGCGCTGCGCGTCCTCGACGGTGGCGTGAAGGCCGGCGGCGGTCGCGGCGAACATCGCCGCGCCCAGCGCGACCGGCTGCTCGCCGGCGCGGACCTCGACCGTCATGTCAAGCACGTCCGAGAGGACCTGCATGGTGAGTGGGCTCTTGCGCGCGACGCCGCCGACACCGATGATGCCGTCGATGCGGAGCCCCTCGGATCGGAACCGCTCGACGATGGCGCGCGATCCGAAGGCGATCCCCTCCACGAGCGCGCGGTAGATCCGCGGCGCGTCCGTGCCCAGATCGAGGCCGACGATGGCGCCCTTGAGCCGCTGGTCCGCGTCCGGGGTCCTGCGCCCGTTCAGCCAGTCGAGCGCCAGCACGGAGCTCCGCGCCGGCGGGATCTCCGCGGCCGCTCTCTCCAGCTCGGGGATGATCCGCTCGATCGCCGCGTCGGCGAGCGTCACGTCGGCCAGCGTCGTCCGGAGCGAGTGGCCGGCGCCGGGCAGGGCAGGGAGGATGGCGAGGAGCGGCCAGCTAAGGAGCTGCTTGAACCAGGCAAAGACGTCACCGAAGGCGGACTGCCCCGCCTCGTAGCCGACCGCGCCCGGGAGGATCGAGCCATCGACCTGGCCGCAGATCCCGGCGACGAGGACCTCTGGCGCGCCGGTCTTCGGGACGACGAGCATATCGCACGTGCTCGTGCCCATGACCTTGAGCAGGCGGTTCGGCTGGATATTGCCGCCGACCGCGCCCACGTGCGCGTCGAAGGCGCCGACGGCGACGACGGCGTCGTCCGGGACCCCGAGCGTCGCGGCCCACCCGGGCGAGATCGTCCCGAAGGGCACGTCCGCGGTCCAGGTCTGCGAGCCGAGGGTGGCCTTGAGCGCGGGCAGGCGCGGGTTCAGCGTCGCCAGGAACTCGTTCGAGGGATAACCGTCGAACTCCGGGTGCCACATCGCCTTGTGCCCGGCGGCGCAGCGGCTCCGCCGGATCTGCCGGAGGTCGTCGGTGCCGGTCAGGACGGCGGGGATCCAGTCGCAGTGCTCCAGGACGGTGACCGCCGCGCGCGCGACCGCCGGATTGGTCTCGATGACGTGGAGCACCTTGGCCCAGAACCACTCGGACGAGTACACCCCGCCCTCGTACTTCGTGTAGTCCACGCCGCCCCAGGTCCGCGCCACGCTGTTGATCCGCGCCGCCTCGGCCACCGCGGTGTGGTCCTTCCAGAGGATGAACATCGCGTCCGGGTCCTCCTCGAAGCGTGGGCAGAGCGCGAGAGGTCTGCCCTTCGCGTCGGCCAGGACCGGCGTGGATCCGGTCGTATCGACCGCGATCCCGCGCACGTTCGCGGCGATATCGCTGCCCGCCTGGCCCAGGGCCGCGCGGATGGACGCCTCCATGGCATGCAGGTAGTCGAGCGGATGCTGGCGGAACCGGTGCGCGCGCGCGTCGCAATAGAGGCCCTGCGCCCAGCGCGGGTAGGGCGCGACCGAGGCCCCCGCGAGCTCGCCGTTCCGCGCGTCCGCGACGACCGCGCGAACGGAGTCGGTTCCGAAATCGATCCCAATAACGAAGGTTCCCCTGCGCATGACGATCCGTTGGCCGGGCGAAGCAAGTAAGGATGTGACCCGCGTTCAATGTGAACGTTCACATTGCAGCTGTCAATCACAATTTGCAGACTCGCGACGCTTCTCCCGTCCCGAGCCGCGTTAACCAAGCTTCACACCGCGTTCTCCTACATCCGAACGTTTACGTTTACGTGGACGTGGACGTGGACGTGGACGTGGTCGTGGTCGTGGTCGTCAACGGTAGGCCGTGAACGACCACGACCACGACCACGTAAACGTCCACGTAAACGTTCACGTAAACGTTCACGTAAACGTTCACGTGAACGCTCACGTTGGTGACCGATGGTGGTGGAAGGGGGCTTCGGGCCCTGAGCGTGACCGAACGAGCTTGGCTGACGCCTGTGGGGACGCGGCTCAGCCGCCTTCGAGGCAGATCCTGCGCACGAAGCGCCTCACGGTCGAGGCGCGATGCTCGGCGTAGTAGCCCTCCGCGGCCGCCCTCGACGCCTCGCCTGGCGCGTCGAGGCAGTCCGCGATGATCTCGTAGCCGTCCTGGAGATGGTTCGGGTCGCCGGGATGCGTGCGGCGATATTCGCGCACGAGCTCCCGCATGCGCGCGCCGTTCCGCGCGCTCATCGCGTCGTTCAGCAGCGCGATCATACCGTTCTCATGCTGGATCTCGACGTGGCGCTGCGTGATGGGGTGGGGGTGTGCGGGGCCCTCGTGTCGGTCGTCGGGGCTCGGCCCCATGACGGGCAGGTCGTCGATCGCCGCGGCGAGCACGGTGTTGCCGGCCGACGCGGGGGGGTCGTTCGACCCACGGCGCGGCGCTGCCTCGCGCGGCGGCTCCTCTCGCGACGTCTCTTGCCGAGAGGAAGGCAGCTGGCGCGCGTCGGGCTCTCGCCAGCGATGCACGAGGTACAGCGCCGCGCCGAGGAGCAGCAGCGCGGCGATGGACCAGCGCCTGCGCATCGATCTCATGGAATCGTGACCGTCCACGTCACCGTCTCTTGCGAGCGGGGCCAGTTGTCGCGACCCCAGCAGGGATCGATGTAGCGGGGGTTGGTCGAGGGAGGAGGATCGAGGCACTCGCCGCTGCGGTAGCGCACCAGCTCTTCGCCGGCGTTGTCGTAGGCCTTGGCGACGATGGTGTGGGTGCCCGAAGCGAGGCCCGCCGCGGCGACGTTGTACACGGGGCCGCCGTCCGTCGCGATCACCTCGCCGTCGAGCGTCCAATCCACGCTGATGACGTCGGGATCGATCACGTTGACCGCGAGCGTCGCCGGATCCGTGACGGCCCCTGCGGGCGGATCGGCCGAGTCGACCGGCTTGATGCGCATCCAGATGTCCATGATCATCTTCTCGCGCGAGACCGGGTTGAAGCTCGTGTTCTTGTTGTTTCCGAACAGGCTGTTCATCATCGAGTTCGAGGACGGGCGGTACTGCCCGCTATCGACGTAGCGGCTGCCGACGAACGTGCCCTGCACCCCCGTGGCGTCGGCGGCGTCGTACTCCAGCCACTTGTCCCATTTGCCCGCCGTCGTCGAGCAGTTGCCCGTGGTGTTCACCTCGACGTACTCCGTGCCGCTGCCGCTGCACATGTTCCCGCCGCAGGCAGCGCCCGTCGCCTTGGCGCAATACTCGTCGGCGAGCTGATGGAAGCCGTGGCCACCTTCGTGCAGGGCCGCTCCGGCGGCGTCCCCATGCCCGCCGGACCAGAGCATCCAGGCCGAGCCCGTGTTCCACCAGCGATCGTTGTTCAACACGATGGCGTGCCAGTCGACCTCGAAGTCCTCGGGGAGGTTCGCCTTGAGCGCCTGATCCGCCTTGCGGGTATCGCACTCTGCGAGGCGGCTCTCGTCATCGCCCGTGCAATCGAGCGCTCCAGGGATGCCGTTCGAGGGGCTGACCAGCTTGATGGCGCAGATGTTGACGAACTTGCGGTACCTGCCGTACGGCTCGCCGATCGGGCTGCTGAAGCGCTTGCCCATCGCCTCCTCGATGTGCTCGAGGTACGTGGTGTTCACGGTCGTGGCGTCGTAGCCGTCGCCCACGATGACGTAATTGATGCGGTTTTCAGGTGGACCCGCGCTCTCGATGGCCACGCCGTTCTCGCCGCAATCGAGCACGTAAGCGGAGTCGCCTCCTCCTGTGCCGCCGGGCACGAAGGTCCCCCCGGCGCCCGTGCCGGCGGACCCGCTCTGCGCCGCGCCGCCTGCGCCGCCTGCGCCGCTGGAGCCCGGAGTTCCGCTGCCTGTTGCTCCGCTGCCTGTTGCTCCGCTGTTGCCAGAGCCGCCGGACGCGGAGGTGCTGCCCTCCGATGTGCCGCCGCCGTCGGACGTCGCCGCGGGGTTGTCCGCTGCCTCGCCGCAGGCGCAGAGCGCCACGAGGCTCAAGACGTGCAGGGTACAGCTCGACTTCATCATGTTCACCTCACGACCTTTCGCAGACGGCATCCACGCCAGGCACTACCGTATCCCATCCCCGAGGATCCATAGGTGTTAACCAAGCTCGTTCGGTCACGTTCAGGGCACCAAACCCGCCCCCTTCACCCACCATCGGTCACCCATGTGAACGTTTACGCAAACGCAAACGTAAACGTAAACGTAAACGTAAACGTGGACGTGGACGTTTACGTGGTCGTGGTCGTGGTCGTTCACGGCCTATCGTTGACGACCACGACCACGACCACGACCACGACCACGTTCACGTAAACGTCCACGTCCACGTAAACGTCCACGTAAACGTCCACGTCCACGTCCACGTTCACGTAAACGTCCACGTTGGGGAGGTGGGAGGACGTGGCGCGAGACTTGGTTGACGCCTACGTCCGGCTCACGGTCAACCGAACAGGCCCTCGATCGCGGTGGTGTGCAGGTCGCTATCCCCCATCACGAGATCCGGAACCCCGAAGGAGCCCGCGATCGCCATCCACAGGTCGTTGGTGGAGCGCCCGCCGCGGTTGCCGTTGTTCCACACCTGCCCGCCGCGCAGCGTGGTGCCCTCGCCGCCGAACAGCACCCACGCCATCTTGTCCCAGTTGTGGTGCCGCGTGCCGACCTCCGTGATGTACGGGACCAGCGTGGTGTCGAGCAGCGTCCCGCCGCTCACGTCCTGGGTCTCCGCGAGCTCCTTCAGGAAGCCGGCGACGTAGCCGGCATAGAACTCTTCCACCCGCGTGAGGAACTCGAGCGTGTCGGCCGTATCGGGATCGTGGCTCGTGGTGTGGTGCACCTTGAAGATGGCGGAGTTGGGCGGCCACAGCTCGCCGAAGCTCACGTGGTTCGTGCCAGGGGACCACTGGAACGTGACCACGCGCGTCAGGTCGCAGCGGAAAGCGGCCTTGATCACGGCGAAATGCAGGGCGCCGATGCGCGCGTGCTTGACGTCATCGCGCTCGTTCACGACGTGCGAGCTGTCGTAGGGATCGATGTGACCGCTCACCTGGATCGTCTCGGGCTCCTCCGGCACCCCGCAAGACGCGGGATCCCTCGGGTCGGCGTCGAACTCCTTCTCCACCTCGCGGATGGCGGCGGCGTGCCCCTCCAGCGCCTCTCGCTGCGAGCTCGGCGCGAGGTCCTGAAGGCGCTTCAGGTCCTTCAGCGCGAAGTCGAGCACGCTCTTCTTCTGGAGGCGCGCCCGCGCCAGAGCGTCCAGGTTATCGTCCGTCGGGCCGCCCGGCATGAGCGTGCCGAACACCCGCCTGTACACCTCGAGCGGCTGGTAGTAGGGCTTCATCGGCGCGCGCGCGCCCGAATAGGACATGTGGCGGGTCGACACCTCGGGCGTGTCGGCGCGGTTGTCGCAGGAGACCTGGAGCGAGGCGATGGGCGTGCCCTGGAGCTCGGCCGACTGCTTCACGAGCAGCTGGTCGATGCTCGGCGCCTCGGCCATCGGATCGTCGCCGCCGTTGCCCGGGTACAGCTGCTTGGTCCGCGTCCCCGTGCACATCAGCACCGTCCCGCGCTCGTGGCCGCCGCCGACGGACCCCTCGTGCGGCAGCTTCAGATCGCGCATCACGATCATCCGATCCTTCATGGCCTCGAACGGGGTCAGGATGCGGGAGAGCGTGAAGTTGGTCCCGTTCCCTTGCGGCCAGTAGTTCTCGTACACGGTGCCCACGGGGCGCTGCACGATCAGCAGGCGCCTCGGCGGCGCCGCGCCCTCGGCCGCCGACTCGAGGCCCTTGAGCACCGTGACGAGACCCGCGGCGGCGCCGATGCCTTGCAGGAAGCGGCGGCGAGACCATCCATAAGAAAGGTTGTAGCCCACGGTCATTCCTCCTTGGCGCGCTCGGTCAGCGCGGGCGACGTCACGATGGCTTTCACGACGTTGGCCAGCGTCCGCTGGCCCTCCGGCAGCGTCTCGATCACGCGCCCGACCTGGCAGTCGCGGGCCCCGAGCGTCTCATCGTCCGTGCCATAGGTCAGCAGGTGCCGTGTGATGCAGGCGGCGAACCCATCGTTCTGCGCGACGGCCTCGGCGAACTCGACGGCGCTCGCGTAGCTCCCCCCGACGTCGGCGATGTTGGCGAGGTCGACGCGCGCGTCGATCGGCTCCCCGTCGAGCGTGTCGCGGTACCGGCCGACGGGATCGTAGTTCTCGAGCAGCAGGCCGAACGCGTCGAACTGGGCGTGGCACCCGGCGCAGGTGGAGTTCGCAGCGCGCGCGTCGGCGCGCTCGCGCTCGGTCATGTCGGCCTCGAGCAGCTCCTTGATCGCGTCCGAGAGCGACTCCGGGGGCGACGGGATCTTCCCGAGGCAGAGCAGCGCGCCGCGCACGAAGAGCCCTCGCGCCACGACGCTCGTGTTGTCGGTCCGGGACAGCGCCGCGAGCAGGCCGGGCTGCGTGAGGATGCCGGCGCGCTCCTCGGCCGGCAGCTCGACCTTCGTGAACTCCTCCGGGCTCGAGCCCGTGTGCTCCACGCCGTAGACCTCCGCGAGCACGCCGTTCACGAACGTCTCCCTCGTGGTGAGCAGGGCCGAAACGTCGGCTCCGCTCTTCCACAGGAGGTCGTCCAGGAGCAGCTCGGTCTCGTGGAACATGCTCGCCTGGAGCGCGGGGGTGTACTCCGGGAAGAGCCCTGGATCCTTCACCGTGCCGAACAGGTTGCTGAGCCCCCACGCCGCGATCAGCGTGGTGTTCAGGCTGCTGCGCGTCTCGGGCTTCTCGAGCAGCCGCTCGGCCTGGCGCGTCAGCTCCTCCGGATCGTTCAGGGCCCCGGAGTCGGCGGCGGCGGCGAGCTCCTCGTCCGGCAGGCTGTCCGTCAAGAAGAACGAGAGCTCGCTCGCGACCTCGTGGGCGGCGAGCTTCACCACGTCACCGTCCGCGTCGCCGCCGAGCTCGGTGCGGTAGGAGAACGAGGGGGACGCGATGAGCGCCTCGACCGCGAGCGAGACGCCGCGCTCGTAGCTCTCCTCTTTCCCGAGCGCATAGACCGACCACAGGTTGTCAAGCTCCGTCTGGTCCACGGGCCGGCGGAACGCCCGCTGCGCGAACTTTGTCAGGAACGTCTTGGCGCAGGCGTCGTCTCCGTCGGGGGCGCACCCCGTCACCTGCTCGAAGCGCTCCGAGATGCTCTCGGCCGCGTAGGCAGCCCGCGAGAGCCGCGTATGCACAAGGGAGGTCCCCACGACAAGGCCCTTCTTGGCAAACGGCTTCATCCGCGCGTCCGGCGCCTGCTCCGCCTCGATGGCCTCGTCCCCCAGGAGATCCCGGATGGCGTTCATGAACTGCAGGTCGGCGAGCAGCACGACCCGCCGTTCGAGCCGCGGGTTGCACAAGGCGTCTCCGCCGCCCGAGGAGCTCGTGCCGCCGCCCGTCGGGTTCGCGCCGGCGCCCGAGGAGTCCGAGGAGGAAGAGCTCGGGTTGCTGCCGATATCACCCACGCACCCTGCAACGAGGAGCGAAGCGCACGCGGCCGCTCGCAGCAGCCGGGAGGCCGCCACGCTGTGAGTGAATGTTTCCACTTCCCATCGATCGCATGCGGCGTTTGGACCGCTGTTGTGAATGGAAGATTTCATGGCTCCAGCTGCGCGACCTCGGCCATCGAGCCACCTCGGCGCTTTGTGGGGCGCGCGCCCCAAGGCGGCCGCCAAAAACGAAGATAGTTTCACACGATCCCTCCTGTGAGTCCGCCTGCTGTGTGAAAAGGTGCCTTCCTGACGTCTGGGGCTGCGGTAGATGAGCCGGCGCCGCGCCGCGTAACACCTTCACGTACCGCCGCTGCCGCGCGGCCGACCCGAATGGGCGGTGGCGCGCGACGCGAGCGCACCGCGCAGCAGGTCAGCCCCGCCGCTTCTCCTCGCGCTGTCACCGATGACGAACGCCCACGTGCGTACGACGATGACCCAGCCGGCGCAATGCCTAAGGATGTGTCCCGAACTGTGATCGTTCACATCATCAACGTCAATTGGAATCGACCGGCCCCCAACGATTTATGAACCGGTTGAGCACGAGTGCTGGCGGCGCTCCTCGAAGCGTCGCCCTCACGGGGAGGAGAGGCGGGGCTGCGGACCTGGTCGACGGGGGCTATGCTCGCCGGCAGCGGCCGGCATGCCGTTCGCATATGCTAGGGACCAGGCGGTAGACGCCAGACGCGAGAGCCGGCGTGGAGTCTGTGGGATCGATCTCGAGCCCACCGGGAATGGCATCCACGACGACGGACGAACAGCGTCGGTGCCGCGCTCGATCCCGATGGCGACGATCCCCGGCGCGCACCCGCCCAGTGACGCGAAAGCCGAGTGAAATGAAGAACCCCGAACATCATGTGAACGTTCACGTTGAAGAACTCCGTTCCAATCGACCGGCCCGCGACTATCCTCGCGCACCGATGGCTGACAAATCTCTTCCGGAGCGCCGCGTCAAGAAGGGCGGCGGGCGGCGGGCCGCGGTCATGGTCGACGTGGCCAAGCTCGCTGGCGTCTCGTATCAGACGGTCTCGAGGGTCCTGCACGACAGCCCCCACGTGCGCCGCGACACGAGGGAGCGGGTGCTGGATGCGATCCGCCAGCTCGACTACCGGCCGAGCTCGGTGGCGCAGGCGCTCGTCACCGGTCGGTCGCGGACGCTCGGTGTGGTCAGCTTCGACACGACGCTCTACGGTCCGGCGTCGACGCTCCTCGGGCTCGAGGAGGCGGCACACGACGCGGGCTATGGCGTGAGCATCGCCAGCTTGAAGTCGTTCAGCCGCGCGCCGGTGCTGGAGGCCGTGCAGCGGCTGCGCAACCAGGGGGCCGACGGCATCGTCGTGATCGCCCCGCAGCGGTCGGCGGTGGACGCGCTCCGGCACGTCACCTCCGACGTGCCGGTGGTCGCGGTCGAGGGCGGTCCCGACGACTCGGTGCCGGTGGTCGCGGTCGACCAGCACGGGGGCGCCGTGTCCGCGACCCGCCACCTGCTCGATCTGGGCCACAGGACCGTGTGGCACATCGCCGGCCCGACCGACTGGCTCGAGGCCGACCAGCGCATCGACGGCTGGCGCTCGGCGCTCCAGGCGGCCGGCGCCGAGGTCCCGCCGCTCCTGCGGGGCGACTGGAGCGCGCGCTCCGGCTACGAGCTCGCCCCGCAGCTGGTGCGCACGCCGGGCGTCACCGCCGTGTTCGTCGCCAACGACCAGATGGCGCTCGGCCTCCTCCGCTTTCTCCACGAGAACGGGCGCGAGACGCCGCGGGACATCAGCATCGTCGGCTTCGACGACATCCCGGAAGCGGCCTACTTCACGCCGCCGCTCACCACCGTTCGCCAGGACTTCTCCGAGCTCGGGCGCCGGTGCCTCCACGTCCTGCTCGGGCAGGTCGAGAGCGGCCAGCGCTCGTGGTCGCGGGTCGTGGTCGAGACCGAGCTCGTCGTGCGCAAGAGCACGGCCGTCCCCCGGCGCCGGTGAGACCATGCGCGCGCTGCCCTACCGCATCGTCGATGTGTTCACGGACCGGCCTTTCGCTGGCAACCCGCTCGCGGTGTTCACAGACGCCGCCCGGCTGGACGCCGCGACGATGCAGACGCTGGCGCGCGAGATGAACCTCTCGGAGAGCGCGTTCGTGCTCCCGCCGACGTCGCCAGAGACACACGCTCGGATTCGGATCTTCACGCCGACCATGGAGCTTCCGTTCGCCGGGCATCCGACGCTGGGGACCGCGTTCGTGCTGGCCGAGCCCTGGACCGGCAGCGCGAGCCTGATCCGGCTCGAGACGCAGCGTGGCGTGTCCGACGTGCGCCTCTCGCGGGACGATCGAGGCCTCGGCTTTGGATGGATGACCCAGCCGCTGCCGCTGATCGCGCGCTTCGAGCCGGCGCGAGAGGTGCTGGCCGCCCTGGGGGCCAAGGAGCCCGCCTCGCCGATCGAGCTCTACGACAACGGTCCGCACTACGTGCTGGTCGAGCTTGGCGGGCCGGACGTGGTCGCCGCATTGCGCCCGGACATGCAGCGCCTGGCCGCGCTCGGCAGCATCGCGGTGACGGCCTTTGCGCGCCATGGAGAGCGCTGGAAATGTCGCGTGTTCGCGCCGGGCGAAGGCATCCCGGAGGACCCCGCGACGGGCGCTGCCGCCGGGCCGCTCGCGCTGCACCTGGCTCGCCACGGCCGTACGCCGTTTGGCGCCGAGGTCGTGATCGAGCAAGGGGTCGAGCTCGCGCGGCCCTCCACGCTCCATGCGCGCGTGATCGGCAGCGCCGACAGGCTGGAACGGGTAGAGGTCGGGGGAAACGCGGTCATCGTCGCGCGTGGTGCATTCGAGCTCGAATTTTGACGTGTGATTGAACGCCTCCCGATAGCCCCGGCCGTCGGGCTCGGCTCAACCCCCGTGGGGCGACCCCGCCCCCGAGACCTCTGATTCGCCCCTTCGTCCCTGGGCCGCTTTCTCTGTTCCGAGGCGACACGAATCTCGGGCAGGTCGCTCGTCCTGGCGAAGCGGGCACAACAGGGTACGAGCTGGGCTACCGCTTGAATTGCAAAGTTGCTTCATGGTTGCAATGCGCGCTGTCGATGCATGTTTCCTCTCATCCGGGAACGTTAAATGTAGTACGCTTCGCGCGCGTGTCGTGATCACTTCCAGGTGTGGCGGGAATCATCCGTCGCGAGTTGCACGGCGTGCGTATCGCTGAGCGTGGGCGCTGCCGTTCGTGCTGCTGCCCATCGGCTTTCCCGCTCCCAGCTTCAACAACTACAATCGTCCAACTTGCGGAAGTCCAACATGAATAAGAAGCGTTCTTCTCGTTTGCTGTGCAGCACCGCTTGGATCGCGCTCGGAATGGCGACCCTCTTTGGATGCGGGGATGGGAGCGACGGGGTTGACGACGGCGTGGGCGGCTCGGGCGGAGCGGGGAGCACCGGCACCAGCGCCAGCACGAGCTCCAGCAACAGCACGAACAGCAGCTCCAGCGCCAACACGACGACCGGCGTCGGCCCTGCCACCAGCAGCAGCTCGGGCGATCCCGGGACGACCAGCTCCAGCTCCGGCGCCGCGACCACGGGGGTCGGCGGTGGGGACGCTTCGACCAGCGCGTCGACCAGCGCGTCCACGGGGGCCGGCGGCTCCGAGCCCGAGGGGAAGTTCGTCGGCAACATCACGACGAGCGGCGCCGTGCGCGACGGCTTCGCGAAGTACTGGAACCAGATCACGCCCGAGAACGAGGGCAAGTGGGGCTCCGTCGAGAGCTCCCGCGGGAACAAGAACTGGAGCTCGCTCGACAGGACGTACAAGTACGCGCAGGACAACAAGATCATCTTCAAGCACCACGTCTTCGTGTGGGGCAGCCAGCAACCCTCCTGGGTCGGTAGCCTCTCGCCGGATGAGCAGAAGAAGGCTGTGCGGAGCTGGATGGAGGAGTTCTGCAAGCGCTACCCGGACACGAAGTACATCGACGTCGTCAACGAGCCGCCGCCCCACACGACGCCTTCGTACACGGCCGGCCTCGGCGGTAACGGCGCCAGCGGCTGGGACTGGATCGTCAACGCCTTCAAGTGGGCTCGCGAGTTCTGTCCGAACGCCAAGCTCATCCTCAACGACTACAACAACATCGAGTACGAAAACGAGCACAGGCACTTCAAGGACATCGCGAAGAAGGTGATCGACGCGGGCGCCCCGGTCGACGCCCTCGGCGCGCAGGCGCACGACGCGTTCAAGATCAACACCAACACGGTCAAGGGGTACATCGACTCGCTCGCCGAGCTGGGCAAGCCCGTGTACATCACCGAGTACGATATCGGCGAGGCGAACGACAACCGGCAGAAGCAGATCATGGAGGAGCAATTCACCATGTTCTGGAATCACCCCAAGATCCCGGGGATCACCCTGTGGGGTTACATCGTCGGCAAGACGTGGAGGAACGGCACCGGCCTCCAGCAGGAGAACGGCACCATGCGGCCGGCCATGACGTGGCTGATGGACTTCCTGGAGCGTGGTAATTGACGCAGCGCTGACGCACTGAGCTGGACGAGCTCCCTCAATCGGAGGAGCTCGGGCGCGCCGGCATCTCGTACGGATGCTGGTGCGCTCTCTCCAGGTCTGCGTCGGTCTCTTTGGCCTGAAGCGGGGTGTGGATTCGTGTGATGCGGGCTCGGGCGCCAGGCAGGCGAGTGAGGTGTACCCACTCGCCGGCTGCGTACCGGGAGACGAGCAGCTGGCCGGCGCCTCCTCGCGAAGACCCGTGTCGGCCAGCGAGCGTCGTCGATCACAGGGGCACTTGGATCACGTCCTCGCAGGTGAAGTCGACACCCAGAGAGACCTCGACGTCGGCTTGGACCACGGCGCAGGTGTCATCGCAGAGGATGATCGCCGTCGGGTTCGCAGGCTCGTCGTAACGCCATGTCCCCGCGGCCGAGCAGGCCTGGTCATACGAGAGGGTCGTCGGCATGTTGGTCTGGGCGCTCGTGTAGGTCACGTTGACCTTTTGCTTGTCGAACGTCCTCCCGTCGGGCGCCGGCGGGATCGGGATCGTGCACGAGACGGCGGCGCCGCGGATCTTCTCGATCGCGGTCTTGAACGCGGCCGTCGTCTGCGTGGGATCGCCGGTGTTCAGCATGGACGCCTCTCCCGTGCCGCCTGCAGCGGCGATCTCGTGCAGGTTGGTGAGGCTGGGCGGCGCGCCGTCCCCCTGCGGACTGTCGACCCCGATCACGAAGGTCGAGATGTTGTTGGCGCGTGCAGCCTCGACGTTGCTCACGACGTCCTGGAGCGCGTTGCCGCCTTGTCGGCACCCCTCCGGATAGCCGTCGGTCACGAGCACGATCGCATATTTCCCGGGGTTCTGCTGGCGCTGCGCTTCGATGTAAGCGGTGAGGCCTTCGACCGCGAATGCCGTCGGCGTGCTGGTGCGCCACGTGCCCATGGCGCTTATCTCCGGCTCGATGACATCGATCGCCTCGCCGAACGCCGGGGAGGGCAGCGGCGTCATCGGGACATTCGGGGTCGAGTAGATGGTGCCCTCGCACGCCTGAAACACCTGAGCCGCGCCTGGGAAGAACGTGAGCGACGCCCTGAACCCCTCGGACGCGGGATCCAGAAAGAACTGCTTCGTCGCGGCCACGACGGGATCCCACTTGAGATCCTTCCTGCGCCACTCCACGTCGCTCGCGGTCATGCTGGCCGATACGTCGAACGCAAACACGAGGTACACCTGTTGAAACCCGGCCTGGGACGACTGGGTGGCGCACGCCTCCCCCGCGCCCGTCGAGCCCCCGCTGCTGCTGCCGGTCGGGTCGGAGCTCCCGCTCGATCCTTCGCCGCTTCCCTCGCCGAAGGTGTCGTCGAAGCCGGTGCTGGTGCTGTTGCCGGAGCCGGACCCGGAGCCGGCGCCGGCGCCGCTCTGCGAGCTAGCGCTGTCCCCGCTGCCATCGTTGGCCCCGCCGCACGCCGCGCCGATCAAAGCCACCATTGGCCATGCAATGGCTATCCTAGGCAATCTCATGAGCCGACTCCTTCTGGAACGCGTGCCAGCGCGGTCCGCGGGCACGAAGTTAGTTAGCAACGTGAGGTCTCCAGAGGCGGAATTTTCCAGTGATATGCCTCGCCGGAGCCTCGGGATCGATGACTAGTATAGTCGATGACGGTGATCTTTGCGCGGGATACGGTCTGAAAAGACGCGGCGTCGCGTCGCGGCCGTCATCGCGCAATGCGACCCCGGTCACGCAATCAGCACGGTCGTCGGCGTGAAATCTCACATCCGACGTCGTGGGTGCTGGGCCGCGCCGTCCCTGATGGCGCGGGCCCCAGCGGCGCGGGAGGGCCGCGCGCCCTCGTGGCGCAGAGGCCGCCGGGATCCGAGGGGCAAGGCCGCGGTCCTGGACATCGCAGAGCGCCCCGCGCGGTGGCCCGTGCCGCGCCGCGTGCAAAGGTCGCTTGTCGGGGGTGACAGAAATGTCGCCGGAGCTCCTTGCAGTGGACGTCTTCGTCGTGCAGCGACGCTGCACGCGCCGGTCGGTCAGAGCAGCTCGCGTGTGATCCGGTCGCCCTCTGGAAAATCGACCACAGCCAAAGATTCATCCACGTATCGAATTGCGCCGATCGCGCTGCGGCGTGCTGGGAGCGAACTCGAGTGTTTTCCCAAGCAGCGTATCGACGTCCGCGACGATTCGAGGCAAGATTCCGCCGTGTGCTGGCAAGGGGCTTCCTTGCGGAGAGCACGCTGATCGATGGTGAACCGAAGGGTACCTCGCGGAGGGCTCATGAAGATGCGATTCGGGTTCGCGAGCTTCTCGTTGCTTCTCGCGTGTTCTGGCGGCGCGGTCACCGAGCAAGCCGCTTCGGAGAGCGGCGGCGCCACGAGCGCGACAACAGGCGCTTCGAGCGGGGCCGGAGGCGGCGCCACGAGCTCCAGCAGCGCCAGCTCGAGCGTGGGGGCGAGCACGACGATCACGGCGAGCAGCACCACGGCGGGAGGCGGGACGACAGGCGAGGGCGCGGGGGACCCGGTGAGCTGCACCCGCGCGGGGCTCGCAGCAGCCACCCAGGCGTATCTCGCGGCGCTGTCGACGCACGATCCGGCGGGGGCGCCGGTCACGTCGAGCGCAAAGTACACCGAGAATACCGAGGAGGTGGCGATCGGAGAGGGCCTCTGGAAGACCGCCGGACCGATCAAGCTGCACCGGTACCTCGTCGACACCGAGCAATGTGGAACGATGTCCGAGGTCGTGCTCCCGGAAGACGGGGTGGACGTGATCATGGGGTTGAGGCTGAAGGTCGAGTCCGGTGGCATCACGGAGGCCGAGGCCATCATCACCCGGGATGGCGATTGGCTGTTCGACGCCCAGGGGTACCTCGACTCGAAGGACCAGACATGGGACGTGTTGCCTGAAGATCAGCGCAGCACGCGGGAACAGCTGCTCGCCGCGGCCAAGGCGTACTTCGACGTCTTCAACGACAAGTCGGTGAAGCCGCCGTTCGGCGAGGGCTGCGAGCGCCTGGAAGGCGGCCAGGCGACCGCTCCGTGTCCCGTCGGGATCCCGGACGGCGTCGTCATCGGCAACCGGCGTTACCTCGCCGATGTGGAGGCCGGCGTCTCGGTGGGCATCGTGCTCTTCGGCGGCGAGAGCTCCGGGTTGCTCGATGCGCACTTCTTCCGGCTGATCGACGGCACGATTCGCAACGTCCACAGCATGACCGTGGACAGCAGATTCACGACGACAGGCTGGCCCGAGGCGCCCTGAGCGCCAGGTCATCTCACCGAGCGAGGTGCGCGGGACCGCGGCTCGGAGCCGGGGGTGGCGCGCGCGCTGGCTCCTGTGCCATCGCGGGGGCGAGGAGGGACGACCCACCGGGTCGGCTCGACCTGGCCGCCTCCCTGCCGCACGGCCAGGTCGACCAGCGCGGCCATCCTCCTCGCCACATCCGTGAAGGTGTCCTCGGCCTCGCGATCCTGCGGAAGCCGGTCCGGCAGGGTGGGGCGCGTGCGGTGGATACGATAACGGTCGGACAGGGGCGCGCCAGGGAAGGCGCGGCGCAGCTCCTCCATCCCACCGATCAGCGCGACGAGCGAGCCCATGGTCGCCGTGCCGTTGTCGGAGTCCCAGCCGGACAGGGTGCCGATCTGTACGGTCCGCCGGAAGCTCCCCTCACCGAACAGGAGGGCCAGCGTCGAGGTCGCCAGGTTGATCGCGGATTCCGTGAACCCCCGATAGACGAAGCCATACGCCGAGGCCCGCTCCTGGTAGCGCTCCGCAATGGCATCGCGGACGCGCTCCCAGTCGTCGCGATCGCTGGTCGATAGATAGGCGGACAGCACGAAGTCGATGACATCGGCGGCCTTGGACTCCGCCGGCAGGTAGCTCCTGGCCTCACGGACGATGCGCACGATCTCCTGTCGCCGCGGCTTCTCCAGATCGACGGTCGCGGCGAGCGAGAAGAGGAGAACATGGAACTGCGCGGCGTGCGCCGCGTGATCGCGCGCGGTGGTCCGGATGGGGAGGTCGGCGATCCGCAGCGCCAGCTCCGGCATGCCGGGCGCGAGGGCGCCGAAGATCTCCGTGGTGAGCTGGGCGTCGATCTGGAGCGCGTCCGGATTGAGCGCCGGATCGCTCGTCGCGGGGGGCAGCACGCCGCGCTCGAGGAGATCGCGCGCCCGCCGGTTGGAGACCCAGATGAAATCGTTGATGTGCGCGCGCCATCCGTCCCGGATTTGCTCGGGGGAGAGCAAGAGGGTCCCCGCCTCGGTCATGAGGTGGAGGTAAACATACTCGATGTCCGTGTCATCGTCGGCCGGGCAGGGGTCGAGGAGGACGAAGTCGATCGGCGCTCCGTCGCGCCCCAGGGGCTTTCCCCAGTCAGCGTCGGTGAAGAAGGGGCGCTCGATGCGGACGCCCTCCGTGCGAAGCCCTGTCCAGTTGGCGATGCACGCGCCAATCCACATCGCGCGGAGCCGCTCGGCGTAGGCTGCGCGATCGAGCTGGAGCCGCGGCCTCGGGGACATTCCCGGCGTGTCCCGTTGCTCCATGGGAGCGGCGTGCGCGCGGCGCGGCGCGTCGCCGGCGCCCGCGAGCGGCGATAGCGAGAGGAGCGCGAGCAGGAGGCCGCGCGCGCATGCGCGTGGCCCGGTGCGGGGTGAGCCTTCGACAGGGCGTCGATCGCGGCGGGTGCGCATGAATTACCCCTCTCGAGTGCGCGATCGGTGCGTCGCGCATGCTCTCGCTCCGTGGCGGTGCAAGCGAGGTGCCTCGCCGAGCCCGCTCCCCTGGCGCTGTCCGCGCCATTACGTTTCGATCATGAACGCCGGAAGTCTCAATGGGCGCGGCGCGGGCGCGTTCCTGGACCGCCTTGTCTCGAGCGCGGCCCGCCATCTCCTCGGCGCGTCCCTGGCCATCGCGCCGGGCGCCGCGTCCATCACGCCGGTGCTGGAGGATCTCCTCTCCTTTCATCCGGGGTGGATGACACGGAGCGTGACCACGCATGATCCTTCAGGGGGCAACGATGATGGGTATCGCCCGGGGGTCGCGCTCGAGGGGGACCACCGGGTCCTGTTCCATGCCCGTGGGGAGGGGAGAATCGCGCGGATCTGGATGACCGCCCCCCGCGCGGAGCTCGAGAGGCCGGACCAGGAGATCTGGATCGAGATCGACGGACGCACCGCGTTTCGCGGGTCGCCCGGCGATTTCTTCGGAGGTAGGGGCTCCTGGAGATCACCTCTCGTGCTCGACGTGGACGCGAGCTCGGGCGCGTACACCAGCTATGTCCCCTTCGCCTGGTCGAGCGAGGCCAAGGTCCGCTTCCGGGGCGTTCCCATCTATTACCAGGTCACGTACCGCGAGGGCCCCGGGGCCGCATCGGGACCGACGCCCGAGGAGCTCTCGCGGTTCATGACGGAGGACTGGACAGCGACCCTGCCTGCCCCGTTGCGCCGGGAGAGCCTGAGGGCCAGCGCGCCGCTCGTCCTCGCGACAGGCCCCGCGACCGTATCCGGGGTCGACGTTCACATCCCGGCGGGGAGCTTGAACGATCTCTCGGTGAGGATCGGCGGACAGCCGCCCATACCCGCGTCGTTCTTCTTCGGCCTCGCCAGCTCGGGCACCGACGCCGACGGCGGATGGACGACCTTCCGGAGCGCGCTGCACGCCGCCTGGACGCCCGACGCCGCAGGGGCGGGCAGGCTCGCGACGCGCCTGCCGATCCCGCTGGCCGAAGGGGAGGTGCTCTCGCTCGAGGCCGCGCCCGGGCAGGAGATCGCGGGCGTCGAGGCGGCCGTCGACCTCGCGCCCGCCCGCCGAGGCGTGCGGCTGATCGCGCAATACCGCGATCAGATGGCCCCCGGACGCGAGACGACGATGCCCCTCTTCGAGAGCGATGAGCCGCTCCAGCTCGTCGCGCTCCTCGAGGAGATCAGCGGCGGCCGGCCGAACGATCGGACGTACCTCGAGGGCGACGAGATGGTCCGGACCGACGGGATGTCGCACCCGCTGCAGATAGGGACCGGCACCGAGGACTACTTCAATGGAGGCTTCTATTTCCTGGGCGCGCACCATAACCCCTTCAGCGGGCTGCTCCGTTTCCTTGTCATCGATCCCGAGGATGGATGGAGGAACGCCACGTTCGTGCATTCCCTGTACCGCCTGCACGTGGCCGATCCCATCGTGAGCCGCTCCGGTCTGCGCTTCGGCGTCGAGGCCGGGCCGACCGGCGCCTACACGCCGCTGCGGGTGCGCTCGCTGGGCCTCTCTTACGCATTCTCGGATCATCAGGTGATCGGTGAGCAGAAGGTCCGTGCGCCCGGGAGGCGGCGGCTCGTGCATTCGGCCGTCGACGCCGAGCGGCTGGAGCTCCGGCGGCGATCCTGGTCCAACGAGGGCCGCGGGATCACCCGGATCGAGGTCGCATGCCCGCCCGATGCGCGCGGCCTGTTGCTGCTCCGCGCGTACTCCGCGGCGAAAGCCCCGCAGACGGCGCGCGTCAGGCTCGACGGGCGGGAGGTCGGCGTGCTCCACGAGATGCAGGCGAACCCTGTCCGGTCGCTCGCCGAGGACGCGCTCTGGATCGACCTCCTCCCCGAACAGTGCGGCGCAGGCAGGCGCCCGGTCCTCGAGATCGACGCGACCCACTCCCCGGCGCCCTGGAGCGCGCGGGGCTACACGCTGCGGTTCTTCTCCGGACCTCCCGCGCCTCAGCTCACGCAGGGGCCCGCGGTGGAGATCTTCGACGCGAAGAGCATCCCCGGGGGCCCGTTCTATGTGAACGATCACTCGATGATCCAGCTCGACGACGGCCGCTGGATCCTCACCGGGATCTTTCACCACGAGCCTTATCGACCGGACACCGAGCGCGAGTTCGTCCTCGCCACCGCGCCTGGACCCGGGCCAGTGAGCTGGATGGAATCCGTCTCACCGAGCCTCACGCTGGCGCCGGAGCGCTTCTCGATTCGCGCCCTCTCTGACGAGCGCTGGATCTGGGCCCCGCACATGGTCCGGGACCGGGACGGCAGCCTGGTGATGATCTTTCATGTGGGCACGCACGACCCCGACCGATCCGGCTTCCGGATCGCGCGCTCCCGCGACGGTTTTGCCTGGGGCCGCGAGGGGGGGACGCTCTTCGAGGACATCTGCGTCGCCCGCGATCCGATGCTCGCCCGGCTCGGCGATCTGTGGGTTGTGTACTATACGCGCTGCGCGTCGATCGCGTCGCCCCTGAGCGGCGTCGCCTACCGCACGTCGCTGGATCTTCTCCACTGGAGCCCGCCGGCCATGGCGCTCACGCTCGGGCCGGAGACGGCGATGCGCAACAGCGGTTATACCGAGTCGCCGTTCGTGTTCGAGCGGAAAGGGTGGTTTTACCTGACGGTCACGAGCTACCCTGTCGACTACGACGCAACGTTCGTCTACCGCGCGCGCTCGCCGTTCGCGTTCCCGCCGCACGCCATTGCCCGGCTGCGCGCTCATGCGGCCGAGTGGGTCGCGGAGGGGGGTGACTTCGAGGCGGGGCGCCTGTTCTTCACGCACGCAGGGGCAGGGAAGGGCGGCGTGTTTCTCCAGGAGCTCCTCGGCCTCTGAGGCGCGCCGCGAGGGGTTTCAAGCCCTGCGTGCAGGGTGTAGGATTCGCGCATGAAGGTACTCAAGCGCGTTGGGCTCGGGCTCGTGGCGGTCGTCCTCCTGTTCGTGATCGTGGTGATGACGCGGCCTTCTACGTTCCGCGTCGAGCGTTCCGCGACCGTGGCGGCGCCTCCAGAGGCCGTGTACGCCCAGGTCGCCGACTTCCACGCCTGGGCGCGGTGGTCGCCGTGGGAGGGGCTCGACCCGGCCCTGAAGCGGACCTACGAAGGGCCTGCGGCCGGCCCCGGCGCGTCGTACGCGTGGTCGGGCAACGACGAGGTGGGCGAGGGGAAGATGACGATCACGGGCGCAGAGCAACCGTCGAACGTCACGGTCCGGGTCGAGTTCATCAAGCCGTTCGAGGCGACGAACACCGCATTGTTCACGTTCGTTCCGGCGCCATCCGGCACGAAGGTGACGTGGGCGATGGAGGGGGAGAACGGCTTCCTCGGCAAGGCATTCGGTATGTTCATGGATATGGACAAGATGGTCGGCGCCGACTTCGAGAAGGGGCTCGGGGCGATGAAGCAGATCGTCGAGTCGAAGGCGGCGCCGCCGGGCTGACTGAGCAGCACAGTCCGACCCGGGTCGATCTGCGCGCCCGCTCGTCGGTTCGACCCGGGTGAATGACGAGCTGCAGGCGAGCGTCGCGCTGGGATGAGCTTGCCTGCGCCGGGTGCAGCCGAGAACTCCCATGGTGCTTGTCGGACGGATCTCCGCCGGCGACGTGCTTGCCCGCGCGAGCGTGGCCGCGATCCGTCGACTATCCTCTCGCGCCCATGAGCGTCCATGTCGTCGTGTGCGCGTTCGCGATTGCCGTCCTCGCCGCGTGCTCCAAGACATCGTCATCGGTGACGACGTCGACGGATGCGGGCCCGGGCGCGGGGGGCGGCGCGCGCCTCCGCATCGCTGTCGTGCCGAAGGGGACGACACACGAGTTCTGGAAGAGCGTGCACGCAGGCGCGGTGAAGGCGTCGCGCGAGCTCGACGTCGACATCGTGTGGAAGGGGCCGCTCCGGGAGGACGACCTCAAGGCGCAGGTCGATGTGGTCTCGAGCTTCGTCGCGCAGGGCGTGTCCGGCATCGTGCTCGCGCCGCTCGACGACACGGCGCTGAGGGCGCCGGTGCGGGCGGCGGCGCAGGCGAAGATCCCGGTTGTCGTGTTCGACTCCGATCTCGCCAGCGACGATCACGTGAGCTTCGTCGCCACCGACAACGAGGCGGCCGGCAGGCTCGCCGGAGAGCACCTCGGCAAGGCGATCGGCGAGAACGGCAAGGTCGTCGTGCTCCGTTACCAGGAGGGCTCGGCGAGCACGCAGCACCGCGAGAAGGGGTTCCTCGACGCGATCCGCGCGATGCCCGGCGTCACGGTCGCGAGCGAGAACCAGTATGGCGGCGCCACCACGGAGTCGGCGTTCCACAAGAGCGAGAGCCTGCTGCTCGCGCAGAGGGCGGCGGAAGGGGCCATCGCCGGGGTGTTCACGCCGAACGAGTCGACGACGTTCGGGATGCTGCAGGCGCTCCGCAAGACGAACGTCGCGAGGAAGGTGAAGTTCGTCGGCTTCGACGCGTCGGAGAAGCTCCTCGGCGCGCTGCGCGAGGGCGACATCGAGGCGCTCGTCGTGCAGAACCCGTTCAACATGGGGTACGTCGCGATCAAGACGATGGTGGCGCACCTCCACGGAGAGAAGGTCGAGGCGCGCATCGACACGGGCTCGCGCGTCGTCACGAGGCAGGACCTCGACGACCCGGCGGTGCAGGAGATCGTGCGGCCCGACCTCGCCAGGTGGCTCGGGGAGTGAGCGGCCCGTGGCCGGAGAGCGCGCGCCCCTCCTGGAGGTGACGGGCCTCGCGAAGGCGTTCGGCCCGAACCCGGTGCTGCGCGATGTCTCGCTGCGGGTAGCGCCCGCGAGCATCCACGCGCTGCTCGGCGAGAACGGCGCGGGCAAGAGCACGCTGGCGCGCGTCCTGCTCGGCATGGAGCGCGCGGACGCAGGCGCGATCCTGCTCGGAGGAGCGCGGTATGCGCCGGCGTCGGCCGAGGAGGCGCGCCGCGCGGGCGTCGTCCTGGTGCCGCAAGAGCGGACGCTCTGCGCCCACCTCACGGTCGTCGACAACGTGGTGCTCGGGATCGAGCCGCTCGCGCGCGCGCGGCTCGGGATCCGGGACCGCTCGCGCGCGCGCGCCGTGGCGCGGGCGGCGATCGCGCTCGTCACCGCCGATCCGGGGCGCGTGCCGCTCGACGCGCGGGCCGGAGAGCTCGGCGTCGCCGATCAGCAGCTCGTCGAGATCGCGCGGGCGCTCGCGCAGGGCGGCCTCCGCGAGGACGGGCGGCTCGCGGCGCGGCTCCTCGTCCTCGATGAGCCGACATCGAGCCTGGGCCAGTCGGACGCCGCGCGCCTGTTCGAGCGCGTCCGCGCCCTGCGAGACGCCGGCCTCGCGGTGCTGCTCGTGACCCACTTCCTCTCGGACGTGCGCGCGCACGCCGATCGCTACACGGTGCTCCGCGACGGCCGCGTCGCGGGCGAAGGCGATCCGCGCGAGACCGAGCCGGCGCAGATCGTCCGCGAGATGCTGGGCCGGGCGCTCGAGGACACGCGCGCGAGCGCCGACACACGCGCGAGCGCGGTGTCCGAGGCGGCGCGTCCGGACGGCGGCGAGGTGGTTCTCGAGGCCGAGGGCGTCTCCGGCGTGAAGCGGCCGAAGCGCGCGTCGCTGACGCTGCGCCGGGGGGAGATCCTGGGCATCGCCGGCCTCGTCGGCTCGGGGAGGACAGAGCTCCTCCGCATCCTCGCGGGGCTCGATCCGAGGCGCGGCGGGACGGTCGCGCTGCGCGCTCCTCGCGGGATCGGCCTGCTGAGCGAGGATCGCGGCGGCGAAGGGTTGATGCTCGGCCGCTCGCTCGCCGAGAACGTCTGGCTCTCGCCGCGCGCTCCGCGCTTCGCCAGGCCGAGGTCGCTCCTCTCGGAGGGGGCGCGCTGGATCGAGAGGCTCGCGATCCGCGCAGGAGGGCCGGAGCAGCGCGTCGGCGAGCTCTCGGGCGGCAACCAGCAGAAGGTCCAGCTCGCGCGGCTGCTCCGCGAGGACTTCGACGTGCTCCTCGTCGACGAGCCGACGCGCGGCGTCGACGTGGCGAGCAAGGCGCAGGTGCTGGCGCTGCTGCGCGATCTGGCGCGCGCCGGCAAGGCGATCGTGCTCGTGTCGAGCCAGCTCGACGAGCTCGTCACGACCTGCGATCGCATCGCGGTCCTCCGCCGGGGGACCCTCGACCCGCCGCGGCCCGCGTCGTCGTGGACCGAGGCGTCGCTCCTCCTGGAGGCATCGTCGTGAAGAAGCGTCCGCCGTGGGTAGGGCCGCTCGTCGCGCTGCTGCTCGTCTACGCGCTCTTCGCGGCGCTGACGCCCGACACGTTCCTGCGCAGCCAGAACCTGCTCACGATGGCGCGGCAGACGGTGGTGGTCGGCATCTGCGCCGTCGGCATGACGCTCGTCATCGCGACCGGCGGGATCGACCTCTCCACGGGCTCGCTCGTCGCGTTCACGACGGTCGTCCTCGCGAAGCTCCTGCGCGCGGGGGTGCCGGCGCTCCCGGCGGCGCTCGTCGCCGCGGCGGCGGCGGGCCTCGTGGGCGCCTTCGTCGGGACGCTCGTGGGGCGGGCGCGGATGGTGCCCTTCGTCGTGACGCTGGGCACGATGAGCGCGCTGCGCGGCGCCGCGAAGGGGCTCGCGTCCGAGCAGAAGATCGACGCGGATCCGCGCGGGCTCGACGCGCTGCTGTCGGCCGACCTCACCGCGCCCGGGCTGTGGATCACGGCGGCGCTGGCGATCCTGGTCTTCGCCGTGCTCCTGTTCACGCGCTTCGGGCGGCACGTGTTCGCGGTCGGCAGCAACGAGGCCGCAGCGCGCCTGTGCGGCATCGACACGGGGCGGGTGAAGATCGCGGTGTACACGCTGTCGAGCCTCCTCGCCGGCGTCGCGGGGGTGATGGAGTTCTCGACGCTGACGGTGGGCGACCCGACCGACTCGATCGGCCTGGAGCTCGAGGTCATCGCGGCGGTGGTCATCGGCGGCGCGCCGCTGTCGGGCGGCGAGGGGAGCGTCGCGGGGAGCGTGATCGGGGCGCTGCTCATCACGGTCATCCGGACCGGCGGCGTCCACCTCGGGTTGCCGAGCTGGGTGCAGGAGATCGCGACGGGCGCGATCATCGTGGTCGCCGTCGCCGTCGACCGGGTGCGGCGCGCGCGCGGGGCACGCGCTGCCGCGGGCTGACGGCCGACCAGCCGATCGAACGCGGCTCGCACACGGCGCGCGGACCAGTCTGCATGGCCGCTCCCGTGGGCGCACGCGGACCAGGTCGGGCTCACCTGGCGTCATGGCTGCGCCCAGGCGGCCTCGGCGCCTGGATCAGCCGCCGGGAGGCGGGCCCATGCCGCCGCCTGGCGGCCCTCCCATACCGCCTGTCGAGCAGAGCTCGTCCGCGAGCGAGGAGCGGACCACGAGCGTCTTCCAGGCGAGCAGCGATCCGTCCGCCTGCTTTTCGGTCGACAGGACGTACTCCTCGCCCCCATAGATGGAGTCGCTGGCGTTCGTCGTGTCCGGCTGTCCGAGCGCCGCATAATCGGGGTGGCCCGCGAAGAGCTCGGCGGTCAGCGCTTCCGGGAAGAAGAGCTGAGACGTCACGTACTCTTCGCCTCCGACGCGCACGGTGAAGTGGATATGGATGGCGCGACCGGAGTACCATCCCGGATAGCAGGTATCGAAATCGACCCGTCCCTGCGCGTCTGTCGGCTGCACGCCGCGGAAGTACCTGTGGCTCAGGGCGTCTTCATCCCCACTCGTGCACATGTCCACCGAGTCGTCGCCCGAGTAGAGCCCGGTGTTCCGCGTGTGCCAGATGTCCACGGTGGCCCCCTCGATGGGAGAGCACGCCTCGTCCACGACGCGCAGCGCGAGCCGGACGGGCAAACCGGGGTAGCCCTCGCTGATGTCCTTGCGCTCGATCGTCTGCGCGTAACAGGGACCCAGCGTCATCGCGCACGTCAGAGCACAGGCGGCGCCTTGGTCGTCGGTGAACGGATCCCGGTAATCTTCCGAGAGCGAGCCGGTGCCACCCGAAGCCCAGTCACCCCCGCCGCCGGCGCCCGCCTGGCCGCCGGCACCCGCCTCGCTGTCAGCGCCCGCCTGGCCGCCGACGCCGGCTTCGCCGCCGGTGCCCGCTTCGCCAGCGCCGCCGCCCGCTCCGCCGGCGCCGCCCGTCCCCGGGGTCGAGTCGGCGTCTCCGCAGGCGGGGAGCGCGCCGAGCGGCGCGAGCGCCAGGCCCGCGCCGAGGCCCTGCAGGAGGGTCCGGCGCGTGAAGGGGTGTGAGGGGTCATTCATCGCGTCGCTCGTCATCGTGGCTCCTTCCTCGATGGTGGGTGTCCGAGCGTGCGCGCTGCGTGCGCCGCTCCTCGACACCTCCGCAGCATGGAACGCATCTCTTAAGGAACTCTGAAGCGCCGGTCGTGAACGTCACGACGGCGATGTCCGCACGCGCTGCGCAGGAGTCCTTGGCGCGCTAGAACATCGAACTCGTGGATCGAGCGTGAAATGAGCCGCCAAGGCGCCAAGGCCGCCAAGAACAGAACACTATGTTGGCGTCTTTGGCGTTCTTGGCGCGCTTGGCGGTTCGAATTTCTGCTCTTTTCTGGCGGTTTTGATCCGCTTGTCGCTCTAGGATCGTCCGCGTTCCGGACGAGCGCGGGGCGCGAGGAAGGCGATGTCGAAGCGTGTGCTGGTGATCGAGGACGATCAGGACCTCGGCGCGCAGGTCGTCCAGCGCCTGCGGGACGCCGGGTACGAGCCGACGTGGTGGAGAGAGGGCCGCCGCCTTCCGCCGGGCGCGCTGCCGGAGGTCGAGCTCGTCGTGCTGGATCTGATGCTCCCGGGCGCCCACGGGATGGACATGCTCAAGGACCTGCGCGAGCGCTCGGATGTGCCGGTCCTGGTGCTCAGCGCCCGCAACGATACGGCGGACAAGGTCCGCGCGCTGAAGCTCGGCGCGGACGACTACATGACCAAGCCGTTCTGGCCCGAGGAGCTGGTCGAGCGCGTGCGCGCGCGCCTCCGCCGCCCGGCGCTCGAGCGCGGCGATGTCATCGAGGTCGGTCCGCTGCGCATCGATCGCGCGGGGCGCGAGGTCCACGTGCGGGGCGAGCGCGTCGAGCTCACCCGCGTGGAGTTCAGCCTGCTCGCCGCGCTGGCGGAGCGGCCAGGCGCGGCCGCGACGCGACGGTGGCTCGTGGAGCGCGCCCTCGATCCGGAGCGCGACGGCACCGAGCGCACGCTCGATGTCCACGTCTCGCGGCTGCGCAAGAAGCTCGGGCGCGGAACGTTCATCGAGACCGTCTGGGGGATCGGCTACCGGCTGGTCGCCGAGCAGGAAGCGTGAAGCTCCGCCAGCGGCTCGCCGTCACGACCATCGCCGCGGTGCTCCCGGTGATGCTCGCGCTCTCCTGGTACGACGCGGTCCTGCAGCACCGCGCCGCGGAGCGGATCCTCACCGAGTTCGTCCACGCGCGCATGGCCGCGGGGCGCGAGGAATGCGAGGCGGCTCCGGCGTCCTGGGGCGGCGAGACCCCGCGCGGCCCCGGCCCGGGCGCGCGCCCAGGCCGCCCTGGCCCGCCAGGCGGACCTCCACCGCGCCGCGGGCCTCCGCCGGGGGAGCGCCCGGGGGACGAGGGCCCGCCGCCCGCCGAGCGTCCGCCCCCGCCGCCGCCCCCGCCGGATGGGTTCGGGAAGCGACCTCGCGCGCGGCCGGCCGTGCTGTTCGCGTACGACGCGCAGCTCCGCGCGCAAAACCCGGCCGCGCCCGCCATCGATGAGGCGCTCGCAGCGACGATCCAGCAGGACGACGTCGCGGTCCAGCCGTTCGCGTGGGGGAGCGACGAGGTCGAGGTGCTCGTGCGCATGCCCTGGAGCGCGGGGCCCTGCGCGTTCGTCCTGGCGCGCGGGACAACCGACCCGGCGTGGGGATCCATCCTCCCCGCGACCGAGCTCTGGCTCCTCCCCATGGCCGTCGTGCTCGGCGCGGTGCTCCTCGCCGCGGGCCCCGTCGTGCGGCGCATCCGCAAGCTCACCGAGGCCGTGCGGCGCTCGGCCTCCACGAGCTACGGGAGCGCCGTCGAGGTCGACGGCCGCGACGAGATCGGCGAGCTCGCGCGGGCGTTCAACGCAGCGGGCGGTGAGATCCGCGCGCAGCTCAGGGAGAAGGACCGGCGCGAGGAGGCGCTGCGCCACTTCCTCGCCAACACGACGCACGACGTGATGATCCCGCTGACCGTGCTGCAGGGACACCTCGCGACGCTCCGGCAGCGCGCGGCCGAGGGCCAGCCCGTCGACGTGGGCGTGATCGTCTCGGCGATGGACGAGGCGCACTACATGGCGTCGCTCGTGCACAACCTCGCGACCGTGGCGCGCCTCGACGCGGCGGAGGCCGCGCTCCAGCGGAGCGACGTGGACCTCAACGCGCTCGTGCTGCGGGTCATCGGCCGCCACCGCCCGATCGCGCGCCAGGCCGGCGTGGCGATCGAGGGCGCCGTGCCCCCCGAGCCGCTCATCGTCCAGGCGGACGTGACGTTGATCGAGCAGGCGGTGAGCAATGTCGCGTACAACGCCGTCCGCTACAACCGGCCGGGCGGGCATGTTGCCGTCATCCTCGAGCCGACCCCGCCCGATCGCTTCTCGCTGCGGGTGCTCGACGATGGACCGGGCATCGATCCCGGCGCGCTATCGAGGCTCGTGGAGCGGGGGGCGCGCGCGGATCAGGCGCGCACGCGCGCGCCGGACGGGCAGGGGCTCGGGCTGCACATCGCTTACCGCGCGGCGGAGCTCCACGGCTTCCGCCTCAGCTTGCGGCCGTCGGAGCCAGGCGGGCTCGAGGTGGAGCTCGAGGGGGAGCGGTCCGGCCCGCGCGACGCCTGAATGCTCCGCCGCAGGCGAGCAGGGACACCGCCGACGGCGCGAGGCGCCGCCTCGCCCTCGATGGGACGCTGTGATCTCAGGGGATCTCCACCTCGGTAGAGCTGATCTTCTTCGGATCGTTGGGATCGTTGATGTTGTCCCAGCGGCGGTACAGCTCGACGGCAAAAGCCCCCTTGCTCAGGCCCTCGATCGCCATACCGATGTCATAGCGGCAGTCGCACCCGGCCACGGATCCGGGGTCCATGTCCACGGGCTGCACGAGCACATCCACCCTGCTGTCGGCGATCCGGACGAACCCTTCCACCTCCTGATCGCATCGGAACTGCGCGGCGCGGTACTCGAGGTGAACAGCGCCGCGCTCGGGCGTAGCCACGAGCGCCTCCTGCACCGTCTCGTCGTACGCGCCCGCCTTGCACTCGCTCTGGGTGAGGCCCTCGATCGCCTCCGCATCCTCCCAGCCCTCGGGCAAGTCCGCCCCGCCACAGCCGACCACCAGGACCGCCGCGACCATCCACGCCGTGTTGTGCATCTCGTCCCTCCGGTGAGCTCTCACTGCAACGTGTGTGCCTGGTGTGTGCCCCCAACCTCACAGGGCGCATCGGCTGATCTCGGGGGACATCCGTGTCGCGGGTGTGCCATGGGCTCTTTGGTCGCTGTGGGATCGATGAGCGGACCGCCGCGCGACGGAGGTACCCTGCGATGATGCTGGCGACTGGCCACGCGAGGAGCGAGCGGCCCGAGAGGTGTCCACGCCGCTGAGCAAAACCTTTCGGATCGAGGAGGGCGTGATGCGGCGATCGCTGGGACTGATCTTGTGCTTGTCGATGGCGACCGTGGTTGCGGCTTGCGGGGACGACCTGCATGGGGGTGACGGGGGGCCAGGCACGGGTGGCGCCGGAGCGACAAGCTCCTCGGGGCCTGGCGTGAGCTCCTCGGGAGCCGGCCCGGGCTCGGGCGGCTCGACCCCGGAGCCTCCGGTGCACGAAGGCGATGGCCCCGCGGCAGGCAACCCGGAGGGGAGCTGCGCTGTTCCGGCCGAGGCTCAGGCTGTCGACACCTCGTCACCGACGACGGTGATCGGCGACGGGACGCCGGAGAGCTGCACCTCGGAGGCGGTCGTCAGCGCCGTCGCGGCTGGCGGCATCATCACATTCAATTGCGGCCCGGAGCCGATCACCATCACGCTCGAGGAGACGGCGAAGATCTTCAACGATACCGGCCCCGAGATCGTGATCGACGGCGGCGGGCTCGTGACCTTGAGCGGCGGCGGGCAGCGGCGGATCCTCTACATGAACACCTGCGACGAGGCGCAGGTCTGGACGACGCCGAACTGCGACAATCAGGACCACCCGCGCCTGACGGTCCAGAACCTCACGTTCCTCGGGGGCAACTCGACGAACGATGACGACGAGGGCGGCGGAGCCATCTTCGCGCAAGGCGGGCGCCTGAAGGTCGTCAACTCACGCTTCTTCAACAACGTGTGTGATCCGACCGGCCCTGACCTCGGCGGCGCCGGGATCCGGGCGTTCATGCAGTACAACGGCCTTCCGCTCTACGTGGTGAACAGCACCTTCGGCGGCGCCGAAGGCTACGGGAACGAGTGCGCGAACGGCGGCGGGATCAGCAGCATCGGCGTCTCCTGGACGGTCATCAACAGCCTGTTCTCCCACAACCGCGCGCTCGGCGACGGCGGCAACCCCGCGGAGGACGGGACGCCGGGCGGCGGCAGCGGCGGGGCCATCTACAACGACGGCAACACGATGACGCTCACGCTCTGCGGGACCCGGATCGAGCGAAACGAGGTGAACGCGTACGGGAGCGCGATCTTCTTCGTGAGCAACGATCACACCGGAAACATCGTCATCGACCGGTCGGTGATCACCAACAACATCGGCGGGTCGTGGTACCCGACCTATCCGCAGATCTCGAACCACGACGACACGCCGATCATGGTCACGGCGTCGACCATCGAGTGAGCGCGGCCGGTCGCGCCCGGCCCTGGCGCCGCTCTCAGGGGTCGCCCGACGCTCACCCGCGCGGCCGGCGCTGATGCGTTGACCAGCCCGGGCTGCTCTCCCGCCTCCTCCGCGCGGGGAGACCGGCCTCGGCCGGTGGCCGCTCCTGTCGGCAAGCTCGAAGCGCTGGAGCCTCCCTGCGGCCGGGCATTTCTCGCGGTACCACCCCAACGTGGGTCGGGTCGCGGCGTCTGCCCTCGGCCAGCGAGTTGCCCGGGCGACTCGGTCGGGCGCTGCCGCACCTATTCAGCCCACCGCGAACTCCGTAAGCTCGCCAGCGCAGGCCGCAGGCCTGCGCGCAATGTCGGCACCGGTTCGTCTGTTCCTCTCCTCTGCCGCCGCGGACGCCGCGCTGTGTGCGGAGCTCGTGGCCCACCTGAAGCCCCTGGAACGGCAGAGGGTCGTCGAGGTCTGGCACGACGGCCGGGTCCACGCCGGCGGAGAGCCGGCGACCGAGGCGCTGGCGAGGCTCGAGGCGGCGGAGGTCGTGGTGCTGCTGGTGAGCCCTGCGTTCCTGGCCTCGGATCGCCACGTCCACGAAGAGGCGGCGCGAGCGCTGGCCCGGCGCGCTGCGGGCGAGGTCGAGGTCGTGCCGGTGCTCGTCCAGCACTGCACCTGGGAATGGACCGAGTTCGGCAAGCTCATCCCGCTGCCCAGGCAAGCGCCGGTCGGCGCCTTTCCGGACCGGAACCAGGCCTGGACGGAGGTCGCGCGGGGCCTGCGCGCGGTGGCCGAGGGCGTCGTCGGGCGGCGGCCGTCCGCCGGCGGCCGCCGCACGCTGGCAGCGGGGCTGCCGCGCGCCGAGCGGTGCATCGGCCGCGACGCCGTCGTCGAGACCCTCGGCGCGGCGCTCCTGCGCGAGCCGCCCGAGCGCATCTTGCTCCTCGGACCAGCGGGGATCGGCAAGAGCACGGTCAGCCTGGCGGTCCTGCACCAGCCCAAGATCGTGGCCCATTTCGGGGAGCGGCGCTTCTTCGTGCCGCTCGACGCCGCGCCGGACGCGGAGGCGGCTACCGCGGCGCTCGCCGCCGCGGTGCGCGTCGCTTCTGGACCGGATGTCTGGCAGCGAGCGCTGTCGTTTCTCGCCGCGGAGCCGGCAGTGCTGGTGCTGGACAACCTGGAGACCCCCTGGGACGGCGAGGACCAGGCCGGGACCGAAGCGCTGCTCGCGGACCTCGCGGCGCTGCCGGAGCTGGCCCTCGTGGTGTCGGTGCGGGGCGCGGGCCGCCCTGGCCGGGTCGCTTGGACCCCTCCGCTGGAGCTACGGCCGCTCAACGCGGCCGAGGCCGAGGAGATGTTCTGCGCGATCGCGGGCGAGATGCACCGGCGGAAGCCGGGGCTCTCGGCGCTCCTTTCACTGCAGGAGGGCGTTCCACTGGCGATCGCGCTGCTCGCGCACGCGGCCCAGGGCAACGACCTGATCAACCTGCAAGAGGAGTGGGAGGCGCGCCGGACGGCGGTGCTGGAGCGCGACAGCGGAGCGCGCAACCGGCTCCGGAGCTGGAAGGCCTCGCTGGAGCTATCGCTTGGGTCTCCAAGGATGACGGCTGGGGCGCGCCGCCTGCTGTCGGTCCTGGCGTTGCTCCCGGACGGGATCGCGCAGCGGGATCTCGCGGCGCTGCAGCCAGGCGCGGGACCGGCAGCGGCGCGCGCGCTAGCGCAGGTGGGTCTGGCCTATTTCGAGGGCGGCCGGCTGAAGATGCTCTCGCCCGTGCGCGAGTACGTGAAGGCGGTACATCAACCGTCCGTAGAGGATCACGGGCGAGCGATGGAGCACTATGGCGAGCTGGCGCGCACGCTCGGTCCGGTGCCAGGGAGAACCAGCGGCGCGGAGGCCGCGGTGCGGCTCGCGGCGGAGACGGCGAACGTGGACGCGATGATCCGGTGCGGGCTCGAGGAGGCCGGCACGGAACGATGGATGGATGCGGCGGTAGCATTGACCCGCTTCGCGCGTTTCTCCGGGAACACGGTGCCGTTGTCCCTCGGGCGAGCGCTCGAGGTGGCGCGGCGCGCCGGCGACAGGCGGCGAGAGGCGACATGCATCGAGAGCCTCGGGGACATCGCTCGGGCGCGCTCGCAGCACGAGGATGCGAGGGCGCGCTACGACCAGGCGCTGCCGCTCTACCGGCAGGTGGGGTATGTGCTCGGCGAGGCCAACTGCATCAAGAGCCTCGGGGACATCGCTCGGGCGCGCTCGCAGCACGAGGATGCGAGGGCGCGCTACGACCAGGCGCTGCCGCTGTACCGGCAGGTGGGGCATGCGCTCGGCGAGGCCAACTGCATCCGGAGCCTCGGAGACATCGCGCGGGCGCGCTCTCAGCACGAGGAGGCGAGGGTGTGCTACGACCAGGCGCTGCCGCTCTACCGCCAGGTGGGGCATGTGCTCGGCGAGGCCAACTGCTTCCAGAGCCTCGGAGACATCGCGCGGGCGCGCTCTCAGCACGAGGATGCGAGGGCGTACTACGATCAGGCGCTGCCGCTCTACCGCCAAGCCGGCAATCTGCTCGACGTGCTCGGCGAGGCCAACTGCATCCGGAGCCTCGGGGACATCGCGCTGGCGCGCTCGCAGCACGAGGATGCGAGCGCGCGCTACGACCAGGCGCTGCCGCTCTATCAGAAGGTGGGCGATATGCTCGGCGAGGCCAACTGCATCCAGGGCCTCGGGGATATCGCGCTGGCGCGCTCGCAGCACGACGAGGCGAGGGCGCGCTACGATCAGGCGCTGCCGCTCTATCAGCAGGTGGGCGATGTGCTCGGCGAGGCCAACTGCATCAAGCGTCTCGGCGACATCGCGCTGGCGCGCTTGCAGCACGACGAGGCGAGGGCGCGCTACGATCAGGCGCTGCCGCTTTACCAGCAGGTGGGCGCCGTGCTGAGCAAGGCCAACTGCATCAAGCGTCTCGGCGACATCGCGCTGGCGCGCTTGCAGCACGACGAGGCGAGGGCGCGCTACGACGAGGCCCTGCCGCTCTACCGGCACGTGGGGAATGTGCTCGGCGAGGCGAACTGCATCCAGGGCCTCGGGGATATCGCGCTGGCGCGCTCGCAACACGAGGAGGCGAGGGCGCGCTACGACCAGGCGCTGCCGCTCTATCAGCAGGTGGGAAACGTGCGCGGCGAGGCGAACTGCATCATGAGCCTTGGCGCCATCGCCTTCGTTCGCAACGATGCCAACGCTGCCCGCGCTCATTACGAGCAGTCGCTCGCCCTCTACCAGCGTATCCAGGATCCCTACTCGATCGGGTGGATCCACGGTCAGCTTGCCCTCATCGCGGCGTCCGACAGCGCCGGTCAGCATCGGGATGTCGAAGCGGCGCGTAGCGGGTCCAGCAGCCTCGCACCGCTCGACTTTGACGTGGATGCAGACCGAACCTTGCCTGGTGATCTCTGATGAGCACCCGCGCGCGTCTGCGCGTGATCAGCTGCCCCTCGGGCGATCCGGTGGGCGGTTGCCACGTCTGCGCCGCACAATGAAAAACTGCCGTTGTTGCTGCGGCCTGACCCGGGTTGGCCCTGCGGGGCGCCTCACCCCCGCGTCGCCTCAACCTGTGTCGGGCCGCCTGCGCGTCGGCGATGCGCGACGAGCGCCGCGACACACAGGAGGCCGAGGATGAGCTCCACGGCGGTCGCCAGCACGAGCTCCTGCGCCGGCATCCCGTCCACAGCCATGCTGAGCAGGCGGGAGAGGCCGTAGGAGAGGTACATCACCGCGCCGAGCACGCTCGCGGTGAACGCCAGTCGTGAGACGAACGCACCGAGCAAGATCACCGCGCCGGCGCCCAGGAGCGAGCCCCCTACGGCCCGTGTCTCGCTGAGCAGGCTGCTGCTCTCGCCGAGCGAGATCCCGCTGCTCGCATGGAAGGCGACGGGCGCGACGAGCGACGCGCCGCCGATCCCGAAGAGCACCAGGCCGGAGACGAACAGCGTCGCCGTCGCGAGCCGCGGGGCGTCCAGGTTCGCTGCTCCCTTCGCGATGGGAATCGTCGCGACGCCGGGCGCGATTGCCCCCCGGGCCGCTCCGCCGGGGAGACTCATCGCTGCCACGCTCCGGACGCTGCCGCGGCGCGGCAGAAGTCGCCGAAGTCGCGGGGCTGCCGGCCCAGGGCATCGTGCACGCCGCTCCCGAGCGACGCGTTGCGGCCGTCGAAGACCTCGTCGCAGAGATTCGTGAGGAGATCGGCGCCGTCAGGCCCGATGGTCTCGGTGAGGGCGGCACGAAAGGCGTCTGACGAGATGGCGACATAGTCGACCTGCCGACCCGCGGCGGCCGAGATCTCCGCCGCGGCCTCTCCGAACGTCAGGAGGCGCGGTCCGGTGAGCTCGTAGAGCCGGCCAGCGTGGCGGCCGTCGGTGAGCGCAGCCACCGCGACGTCTGCGATGTCGTCGACGTCGATGAACGGTTCTTGGACATCGCCTGCCGGCAGGGCGATCACGCCCTGATGGACCGGCTCGAGCAGGTGGCCCTCGGTGAAGTTCTGGGAGAACCAGCTCGCGCGGAGGATCGTGAAGCTCACGCCCGAAGCCCGCACGATGTTCTCGCATCTCTCCGCGTTGGTCTCACCCCGACCCGAGAGGAGCACCAGCCTCGTGACGCCCGCGTCGACCGCGGTCGACATCAACGCCTCGATCGTCGCCGGGGCGCCGGGCGCCGCCAGATCCGGGCAGTACGAGATGTACACGGCGCTGACGCCCTCGAGCGCCTTCCGCCATGTCGACGGGTCTTCCCAGACGAACGGCGGGTTCGAGCGTCGCGAGACGCCTCTGACGGGATAGCCGCGCTCCGCGAGCAGGTTGACGACCCGCCGACCGGTCTTGCCGGTCGAGCCGATGACGAGGAGGGTGCCTGGACGATTGGACATGATGCTCCTTGCTGTGTGGTGCCTCATCCAACGTGCGGCGCCATGGAGGGACGAGCAATCATCGGAAGTCCGACACTATTTGCCGTTCGTCCAGGAGTGATGGACGTCTGGTCGAGGCTCGGGCACGCTGTCGCGCGTGTCGAGCGCTCGCAGCGTTGTTCCTGCCCCGGACCCGCTCGGAGAGTCGCTGCACCTGCTGCGGCTGACGGGCACCCTCTACTGTCGCGCCGAGCTCTCCGCGCCGTGGGGCATCGACGTGCCCTCGCTGGAAGGGTTGATGACGCTCCAGGTGATCACCGCGGGGCACTGCTGGCTCGAGGTCGACGGGGCGCCGCCGATGCGCCTCCAGCAGGGAAGCCTCACGCTGATCCCGCATGGTACGCCGCACCGCTTTCGCAGCAGCGCCCGCGCGCGCACCGCGCCGCTGTTCGAGATCCCTGTCGAGCAGGTCAGCGATCGATACGAGATCATGCGCTACGGCGGAGGCGGCGAGGTCACGCACGTCACGTACGCCGCGATGCGCTTCGATCACGTCGTCGCCCGGCGCCTCGTCGCGCAGCTCCCCCGGGTCTTGCACATCGACACGTGGGACGACGAGGATACCGGCTGGATCCACAGCACGCTGCGCCTCATCTCTCGTGAGGCGCTCACCCTCCGCCCGGGCGGGGAGACGATCATGACCCGGCTCGCCGACGTCCTCGTCGTCCAGGCGATCCGGTCATGGCTCGGCTCGTCGCCCGAAGCGGGCCGCGGCTGGCTCGCCGCCATGCGGGACGAGCACGTTGGGCGCGCGCTGTCCGCGATGCACCGCTCGCCGGAGCGCCCGTGGAGCCTCGTGTCGCTCGCCCGCGAGGCGCGCATGTCCCGCTCGGCGTTCGCGGCGCGGTTCACCGAGCTGGTCGGCGAGCCCGCGATGCATTACCTGGCCGAGTCGCGGATGCAGCTCGCCCGCGCGCACCTCCAGCAGACGTCGGAGCCCCTCTCGGACATCGCGCGGCGCGTCGGCTACGGGTCCGAGGCGGCGTTCTGCAGGGCGTTCAAACGGGCGTTCGGCGTGCCGCCGGGCAGCGTGCGCCGCGGCGCTCCGGCGACGGAGCACGCGCCGAGGGCGGGCGCCCGGCCGTGACCGATCTGGTCACACTCTGCTGCCGCCGCGCGATGGAGGGGGATGCCGAACCGCCGCTCGTCCCCCGGACCGCATCACCTGCTCGCGCTCGCGCTGGCCGCGGCGCTGACCGCGCCGGCTGCCCCCGCGCGCGCCGAGACCTGCGCCGCCACCGAGAGCCAGGCGCTCCCGGACGCGCTGCCGATGCGCGACTTCGCCGTCCGCCTCGGCGAGCGCATCGACGCGTGCGCCGCCGACGCGCGGCGCCCCGACGCCGAGCGCTTCTGCGCGGAGCACGGGCTCGAATGCGGCGCCGGGCGGGTCCGCGACTACGTGCGCGTCCGGACGCTCTTCGAGATGACGCGTGACGGCGGTCCGTTCCGGCTCCGCTGGAGCATCACCGATCGCAACCCGACCGCATGGCACATCTGGGCCGCGTGGAGGCAGAGCCCTCCGCTCGCGTCGTCGGCCGGGCCCTCGGCGACGGCGGAGTGCGACGAGCTCTCGGCGCTCTTCGCCGGGCTCGCGCGCCGGCTCGACGTCCGCGGGGTCGGCCTCTTCTGGCCGACGTGGAACCACACGATCGCCGCGTGGGACGTGGCCCCGTCCGTCCGCGTGCTGGTCCCGACGTCGCAGATCTTCCTCTCGTGCGACGCGACGTTCGACCGGACCACGTTCCTGCCGTCGAAGCAGCGTGTCGTCTACGAGCTCCGCCTGACCGACGCGCTCGACAGCGTGCCCGTGCCGCGGCCCCTGGCGACGTTCCTTCTCGATCAGGTGGCGCACTACGCGGGCGCGTCGCTCGACGTGCTCGCGATGATCCGGACGCACCGGGCGCTGCGCTACGGATCGAGCGTGCCGGCGTCCTGTGCTGAGGGCGCCGCCGCGGCGGCGAAGGCGCTCGGCGCGCGGCCGCTCTCGCCGGCAGACCGCCGGGCGCTCGCGCGCTACGGAGCGACGGAGCTAGGGCTCGCCGCGCCGTCGGCCGAGGCGACGCTTGCAGCGCTCAGTCCTCGCCCTGGACGCGGTGGATGATGTACCTCGCGGCGAGCTTCCCGAGCTGGCTCGCCGCGGTCCGCGCGCGCCCGCCGCTCGATGGGTTGGTCAACGAGGCGGGCACCGCGGTGTCGATCAAGAACTCGTCGAACACGCCCCCGGCCGGATCGGTGAGCTGCACCATCGCCTTGAGGCGCGTGTTCTTGTTGAGCACGACCGCGAAGATGCCGGGCTCGTAGAAGGTCACGTTCGCGCGGAGGAAGAACGGCGCGTCGGCTGCGCTCCTCGCCCTGACGATGGCGACGCCCTCCGACGCCGCCGTCGCGATCAGCGCCTCCGTGAACTCCTCGTTCATCGCCGCCTTGTCCTCCTGCCAGCTCTGCTGCTGCTCGGCGTCCTTCTCCGCCATCCAGTCGGCCTCGGAGCCGTCGCCGACCTGCAGGCCGTAGAACACGATCGGGACGACCCCGAAGCGCCCCTGGCCGTAAAACGGGTTCGGCACGGCTTCACGCATGGTCTTCCAGGGGTGCCCGCACGCGGCGAGCAGGGGAGCCAGGCAGAGCATCAGGATCCAGAGCGCATGGCGACGGTGCACGGAGGGTCTCCTTGGCAAGCGGTCAGCAGTCAGCGTTGGTAGCGCGGTGCGGCGCGTCGGCGCTCAACCGCCGAGGATCGACGAGAGCCCGAGATAGCAGGCCCAGGCCACCACGGCGCTCACCGGGATGGTGAGCACCCACGCCCAGAGGATGCGCGTGGTCACGCCCCAGCGCACCGCGCTCACCCGCTGGCTCGCGCCCGCGCCCATGATGCAGCCGGTGATCACGTGTGTGGTCGACACCGGCATCCCCAGGAACGATGAGGTCAAGATGGTCGCCGCCGCGCTGGTCTCGGCAGCGAAGCCATGAATCGGCTTGAGGTCGATGATCTTGGTGCCCATGGTCTTGATGATCCGCACCCCGCCCGCCGCCGTGCCAAGGGCCATGGCCGTCGCGCAGGCGAAGACCACCCAGAGCGGCACCCGGAAGTCGCCGTGGCCCGCAGGGATCGCGCCGTACGCGAGCAGCGCCATGGTGATGATGCCCATCGTCTTCTGGGCGTCGTTGCTCCCGTGCGAGAGCGCCATGAAGCCCGCGGAGAGCATCTGCAGGATCCGGAAGCGCCGATTGACCACCGCCGGCCGGGTGCGCCGGACGATCCAGAAGATGGCGATCATCCCGAGGAAGGAGATCGCGAAGCCCACGAGCGGGCTGATGATCAGGCTCTTGACCACCTTCAAGAGCCCCGCCCCCTGCACGGCCGCGGTGCCCGCCCGCCCGGCGCCTGCGCCCACGAGCCCGCCCACGAGGGCGTGAGACGACGACGACGGGATACCGAAATACCAGGTGAAGAGGTTCCAGAAGATCGCGCCCACGAGGGCGCTGAGCACCACCACCTGGGTCACCGCCGAAGGGACGATGAGCCCTTTCCCGATGGTGCTCGCCACCGCTGTGCCGGTGAGCGCGCCCCCGAAATTGAACAGCGCCGCGAGCAGCACGGCGGTGCGGATGGGGAGGACACCGGTGCTCACCACCGTGGCGATGGCGTTGGCCGTGTCGTGGAAGCCGTTGATGTAATCGAAGATGAGCGCGACCACGATCACGAGGGTCAGCGTGACGAGGAGAGTGTTCATGGCGCGTCCCTCAGGCGTTCTTGATCACCAGCGCTTCCAGCGCGTTGGCGACGTCATCGCAGGCGTCGAGCGTGTTCTCGAGCCCCTCGAGGAACTCCTTGTGTTTGATGAGGTGGATAGCGTCCTTCTCGGTGTTGAAGAGCTCGACGATCGCCGAGCGGAATATCTGATCGCCGTCGTGCTCCAGCTTGGCGATGGCCTTGCAATGTCGGTTGATCTCCGCCACCCGCTTCATCCCCCGGAGCAGCTTGACGGCGCTGTGAATCTCGGTGCACCCCTCCAGGATCTTGGCGGCGAGCTCCTGGCTCACCGGCGGGAGATCCTCCATGGCGTGGACCACGACCCGCATCATCGTGGAGTGGACGCGATCGGAGACGTTCTCGAGGTCGGTCGCCAGGGCGTAGATGTCGGAGCGATCAAGCGGTGTGACAAACGTCTTGTTGAGAGCGTCGTAGACGTCGCGGATCACCGCGTCGGCGGCGTGCTCGATGTCGGTGATGCGCGAGACCAGGGCTTGCCTCTCGCTGGCGCTCCGGGCGCTGCAGCACTCCGAGAGGACGTTGGCGCTCTGCAGCGCGCAGTCGGCCCCTCGCTCGAGCAAGTCGAAGAAGTGCTCTTCACGAGGTAAAAGCGATTTGATGACCCGATCGAGCCACATCATGTACCTTTCTGGGCGGGCGGGCGCATCCTAGCACGAGCACGGGACGCTCGATGGGGGGCGCTTCGCGCCGGGCAGCCGCCATCGCGGCTGCGTAAGGTCTTATCGAAGCGTTGTGTAGGGGGGCAGGAAAAATTTGCCATTGTGTCCGTGGCCACGGGCGTCCCGAGGGGAACGTCAGCGGTCGCGGTGGCTCGGGGCCTGCAACGCCCGGAGACGCTCGACGCCGCTTCCACGCCGGAGCAACTCAGCGGCGGCGGGACCACGCGCCGGGCGGCACGCCGTTCCAGCGCTTGAACGCGCGGGTGAACGCGGCGACGTCGGTGAACCCGACCGCGAACGCCGCCTCGGTCACGGTCGCGCGGTGCGCCGCGAGGAGCTCCTCGGCCATCGCGCGCCGCGCGTCGTCGACGATCGCCTGGAAGCTCGTCCCGCGCTCGGACAGGCGGCGCTGGAGGCTGCGCGCGCTCTGGCCGACGGCGCGCGCGACGTTGTCGAGCGTGGCCTCGCCCTGCGGGATCGCCGTGCGCAGCTCGCGCCGCACGCGCGCGAGCACGTCCTCCTCGGCGCGCGGCAGCACGCGGTGCTCGCCCGCGGGCAGGCCGAGCGCGCGCTCGAGCTGCTGGGCGAGGAGCGCGTAGAGCATCGGGTCGGTGGTGCTCATCCGCGCGTCGAGGAGCGCCCTCGGGTACTCGACCTCGGCGCGCGGCTCGCCGTAGCGGATGGGCGCGCGGAAGACGCTGCGCGCGAGCGCGTCGTCCGCGGGCGGCGGGCGCACGAGGCGGACGACCGTGGGCTCGCGGGGGGGCGTCGCGGCGCGCCGGAAGCGCAGGACGGTGGTCGCCGTGAGGTAGTCCCACACCGCGCTCGGGGCCGTGTGGCCGGGCGCGAGCGCGAAGCGGAACGTCACGTGGGCCGGCCCCTCCTCGAACGTGTGCGCGGCGGCGTCGTGGATGAGCCGCTGGAAGCGCAGGAACGCCCGCACCGCGCCGCGCACGTCGCCCGCGCTCGCGAACGTGTACTCGACGAGCGACTGCGGCGCGGCGTCGACGAGCACCGCGGCGCGCAGGCCGAACGACTCGTCCGCTGCCGAGAGCGCGGTCCACGCGCGGCAGAGCTCGTCGTGCGTCACCCGCGCGTCGGGGCGGCCGAGCACCGCAGGATCGACGCCGGCCCGCGCGCACACGTCGGGCGGCGCGATGCCGTCGCGCTGCGAGGCGGTCACGACCGCGATGCCGAGCGCCTGCGCGAAGACCGTGGCCGGCTGGGTCGCGGGGCGCGGGGTCACGGAAGCGGAGCCAGGGTTTCGGCGAGGGGCGGCGGCGTCAAGAGGCGTTCCGCCTGGCCCGACCTTGGCTCACGGTTTGCAGACTCTGCAGATGGAGATTGCGGGGGAGCCCAGCGCTGCCGCGATCACGCGTCTTGTGTGGCGCGGAATACCAACATCCCTCGCTCAGGGGCGCAGCCAGCCGCTGCGACCAGCCCGTGTTCGCTCTCGGAGGACGATCATGACCGATCTGCCCACTCGCCTGCTCGGACGCACTGGCGTCCGCGTCACCACCCTCGGTTTCGGCGCCATGGAACTGCGAGGCGCCCCGCGGGGCCCTGAGCTTTCGGATGAGGAGACGGAGCGCATTCTTAACGACGTGCTGGACGCCGGGATCAACTTCATCGACACCTCGATCGATTACGGTCGCAGCGAGGAGCGGATCGGGCGCTTCCTCTCGCACCGCAGGCACGAGTACTTCCTGGCTTCGAAATGCGGGTGTGTCGTCGGCGGAGCCCAGGGCGAGCACGTGCATACGGCGCAGAACATCCGGCACGGCGTGGAGAACAGCTTGCGCCTGCTGAAGACGGACCACCTCGATCTTGTGCAGTTTCACCGGAGCCTCACCCGGCAGGAGTTCGAGCAAGACGGCGCCCTGGAAGAGGCGCTGAAGCTCAAGAGCGAGGGGAAGGTGCGCTTCCTCGGCGTCTCGGGCACGCTGCCCAACCTGATCGAGCAGATCGAGCTCGGCGTCTTCGACGCCTTCCAGATCCCGTACTCCGCGCTGCAGCGCGAGCACGAAGAGGTGATCAGCAAGGCCGCCCAGGCTGGCGCCGGGACCATCATCCGCGGCGGCGTGGCGCGCGGCGCGCCCACCGACTGGCAGCGCACGAATACCATGCTGCCGGGTACCACGATGCAGGACCGGTGGGAGCGGGCCAGGCTCGACGAGCTGCTCGATGGCCAGACCCGGATCGAGTTCACCCTGCGCTTCACGCTGTCGCACCCGGGACTCAGCACCACGATCGTCGGGACCCGGAACCCGAAGCACCTGCGCGACAACCTGCAGTTCGCGAAGAAGGGCCCCCTGCCGAGCGAGGTCGTCGCCGAGGCGAAGCGGCGCTTGAGCCAGGCGGGATCGGTGCCGGAGGCGGTGCCCGTGTCGAGCGTACGCGCGGCCGGCGCGGCGCAGGCGACGGCGCAGGCGTAGGCGCAGAGCCGGCTCTGACGAACCGCCGCAGGCGGTACGCCTGCTCAGGGCGGCGCCGTGGACCCTCGTTGCTGCCATGGCAGCAGCCGGTGGTGATCCGTTGCTGCGGCACGGACACTCCGCTAGCACCGCAGCACCGCTCACCGCTCTTCCGACAGCGCCACGCGAGCGGGTAAGGTGGTCGTCGATGCTGGCCTTTCTCAGGAAGCGGCGGCGCGACGCCGTCCGCCGCGAGCCCTTTCCGCCCGCGTGGCGCGAGATCCTCGACCGGAACGTGCCCTGCTTCGGCCGCCTTACGGCCGAGGACCAGCAGGAGCTCCTCGGGCATATCCAGGTCTTTCTGGACGAGAAGCCGTTCGAGGGGTGCGGCGGCCTGGAGATCACCGACGAGATCCGGGTCACGGTGGCGGCGCAGGCGTGCCTCCTCCTCTTGCACCGCGAGACCGACTACTACCCTGAGCTCGAGGTCGTCCTCGTTTACCCGAGCACCTACGTGGCCCGCGGCCGGGAGGTGCGGGAGGGGGGCGTCGTCGTCGAGGGCGATCGCGCGCGGCTCGGAGAGTCATGGTCGCGGGGGTCGGTCGTGCTCGCCTGGGACGGCGTGCTCGCGGGCGCGGCGGACATGAGCGACGGTCACAACCTCGTGCTCCACGAGTTCGCGCACCAGCTCGACCAGGAGGAAGGCCCCGCCGATGGCGCGCCCGAGCTGCCCGAGCGCTCGATGTACGCGGCGTGGGCGCGCATCCTTGGCCGCGAGTACGAGCGCCTCCTCCGCGACGAAGCGAGCCTCAAGCGCACGGTCATCGACCCGTACGGCGCGACGAACCCGGCCGAGTTCTTCGCCGTCGTCACCGAGGCCTTCTTCGAGAAGCCTCGGAAGCTCAGGGCGAAGCACCCGGAGCTCTACGAGCAGCTGAAGGCGTTCTACTGCCAGGACCCGGCCGGCCGGTAGCGGCGCCGCCCGCCTCCACTGTCGCCACGCGGGCCGATCGCCCGATCGCCGCCGGTCATGGTATTTCCCGGCTCCCCGATGGCCCGAAAGCGCAAAGGCAGGTCCCGCAAGGGCGGCGCGTCGTCCGCTCCTCGCCCGGTGTCTCCCGCGTCGCCTGCGGCCGCCGCGCCGCCCGCGAACGCGAAGCGCGTGCGCTCCTTCCGCCTTCGCCTCGACGTCACCGCCCTCGAGCTCGCCTCCGGTCACGACGGCCTCCTCCGCGGCGCGCCCGAGCCTGTCCTCCTCCTCGCCGCGTACCTCCTCTCTCCCCATGACTCGAGCGGCCCGGCGGGGCTCACCCCTCCTCGTCCGCTGGGCCGCACCCTGGTCCGCTTCCGCCCGCCGGAGGGCCGCTTCCCCGCCGTCGTCACGCTGCGCGCGCCGCTCTCGTTCAAGGCCCGCGCTCGGGCCCGCGAGGACGACCGCGTCCTGCTCCTCGCCCTCGCGGTCGAGGAGGACGCCGGCAAGGAAGTAGAGCGGCTCTACGCCCACCTCACCGACGCAAAGCACCTTCGTCTCTGGGACCTCGACGCGCCCGTCCCGTCGCCGCTGGCCCCGGCCGAGCTCATCGCGGCCCCCTACCTGCGGGAGCACGCGGCCCCGGTCCGCGTCGGCGTGCTCGACGACGGCGGCGATCTCCGCGACACCTGCCGTGAGGACGACTTCGTCGGCGCCTGCGCGGCAATCGTCTCGACCGCTCGCCACGAGGACACGCTCCGCTTTCACTTCGTCTCGGCCGACGGCCGCAACGACTGGACCGCCGTGACCAGCATCGGCGTCGATTGACGTTCTGCGGCCCCGGCAGTGCGTCCGGGGAACGAGCATCGAGTTCGTCGCGATCAGCCCCCCGGATCCGGGATCAACCCCCGCAGCCGCTTGATCCCGTGGTGGAAGTTCGCCTTCGCGCTGTCCTCGCTGCATCCGGAGAGCGTCGCGATCTCCTGGAACGACAGCTCGTGGAACAACCTGAGCTCCACGGCGAGGCGCTGCTTCGGCGGCAGCTCGGTGATGCGGCGCGCCACCTTGGCCCAGACCTCGGCGGCGACGAGGCGGTTCGTCTCCAGCGCGTTCGTGAACGCCGGGAGCTCGTCGAGCTCGACCCCGGGCGCGGCGCGGTCCTTACCGCGGACGTGGTTCAGCGCCGTGTGCACGGCGATCCGATGGATCCACGTGCGGAACGCCGACTCCCGCCGGAAGGTCGAGAGCTTCTCCAGCGCCCGCAGGAGCGCCCGCTGCGTCACGTCCTCGGCGTCCTCTTCGTTCCGCACGTAGCGCCGGACCAGCTTCTGCAGCGAGCCGCGGTGGCGCAGGACCAGCTCGTCGAACGCGGCCCGATCGCCCGCGAGGAACCGATCGAGGAGCGGCGCGTCCTCGTCGGCGGGCGCGCCCTCGTCGGCAGAGGCGTCAGGGCCAAGGTTCATCGCGTGTCCTCCAGTGACCGAGGATAGACCGAGACAGGCGCCGCGCGCGCCGGCGCTAGCCGCCGCAGGCCAGGTCGAGCGTGCCGCTCGGGCCGCTGGAGCTGCTCCACGTGGCGCTGTCGCTGCCGTCGAAATTGATCGTGACGGTCACGCCCGACCGGCCGCCGGTGAGCTCGATCGTGCCGCCCGCGGCCGGGCACTCGGCGACACAGCGCTCGAAGCCGCTCACCTGCGTGCTCCACGTGCGGGCGCCTGCGCGCGTGGACCAGCTCCCGTCGAGCGAGAGGCAGGACCGCTCCGCCTCCCAGCGGGCGACGTAGCTCCCCTCGCGCTCGATCGAATGGCCGCGCGGCCCGACCGCGGTGCCCGCCGTCGTCACGGTGAGCGACTTCGTGCTCCCGTTGACCGTGTAGACGGCCTCGGCGTCGAGATCGAGCGTCGCCCCGCGCGCGCTCACGCCGTCGCCCGCGAGCGTCGCGTGCAGACCGTCCGCCGCGAGGCTGTAGCTCACCTGGACCGTGCCATCGATGCGCGCGACCCCGAACGGCCCAGTGCAGTCGTTCAGCGTGTAGGTGACGGTGGTCCCTTGCACCTCGGCCGTGGCGCAGCCGGCGGGACGAAAATGCGCGTCCGCCGCGCCGGCCGCGGCCTCGGCGGCCTCTTCGGCGCTCGTCGCCGCGCCCGCGGCGTCGGTCGAGGCCACGAGCAGCGCCGCCTCGACCTCGCCCGTGTCGAGGGAGTCGCTCGCCTCCTCGGCGACGGAGGCGTCGTCGGAATCGGAGCCGTCTGCCGCGCCTCGGAGGCAGGCAGGGAGCGACAGGAGGGCGATGGCGGCGAGGACGATGGATCGGGGCATGGCGAATCTCCTTTGAACAAGCGGTGATCGACGGTGATCGACGGAGCGAGCGGGCGGCGGCGATGTGCCTCGCGGGCGGCCGGATCTGGCCGCCCGCGAGCCGTCGCGCGCGCCTCTCACCTGCTTGGACACGCGGAGGGGCCCGAGGGGAAAATGGAGTCTGCGCGTTTTTTTGGCCGGAGGGTCCGCGCGGTTTCGGTCGGAGGATCCGCGCGCTTTTCGGCCACATCGTCGACCGTGGTACGATCGGCGCGATGCCCCGACCCACCCGCGTCTCCTCGCGCCGAGCAAGCACGCGCGCTGGTCGCGCGAGAGCCAGAGGGGCCATCGGGGTGATCGTCGCCCTCGGCCTCACGTGCGTGGATGCAGCGACGGGCCCTGCCCGGGCCGAGGAGCCCGCGAAGCCAGCGCCGGCCGAGGCGCCGCCCCGGGGGGACGACGCACGCGCGGCGGCGCAGGCGTTCGAGGAGGGCGAGCGGGCGTTCCGCGCCGGCGATTTCGCGCGCGCGGCAGCGGCCTTCGAGGCGGCTTACCGAGCGGCGTCCCATGCGTCGCCCCTCTGGAACGCCGCGCGATCCTGGCACCGCGCGGGCGAGGTCAGCCGCGCGGCGAACCTCTACGCGCGCTACCTCCGCGAGGCGCCGCCCGACGCCCCGGATCGCGACGCGGCCGGCGCGGCGCTCGGCCAGATCGCGCCTCGCCTCGGCAGGATCGACGTGTACGCGCCCGGCGCGCGCGACGTGCGCGTGGACGACGTGCCGGTCGAGAGCGGCAGCGTCTACGTCAACCCGGGCAGCCACGTCGTCGCCGCTCAGGTCGGAGCGCAGGTCGTCCGCCGCACCGAGGGGATCGGCCCGGGTGAGGTCCGCAGCGTCGCCCTCGTCGCGGCCAGCGCCCCGACCGACGCCGGCGGCGCGGGCGGCTCCAGCGGCGCGGTCGATGGCTCCCAGGGCGCCGCGGCGACGAGGCCGACGCCGGACGCCGCCGCGCCCCTCGGCCAGAGGGCGGCGCCGGACGCCGGCACGCCACCGGCGACCAGCCCGCTGATGCCCGCCGCCGTGATCGCGGGCGCGACGCTCACCGCGATCACCGCTGGCCTCACGATCGCGTCCGGGCTCGACACGCTCGCGGCGCGGGACACGTTCGACGCCGCGCCGACCCAGGAGAACCTCGACGCGGGCCGCGACAAGCAGCGCCGCACCAACGTGCTCCTCGGCGCCTCGATCGGCCTTGGGGTGCTCACCGGCGCCGCCGCCGTCTGGCTCGTCGCTCGGGGGGCGTCCGCTGCACCATCGGCGCCGGCGCGGCACGCCCTGGCCCTCGGACTCGCACCGACGGGGATCGCCGTTGGAGGGGTGTTCTAGGTGGACGCGGGCGAGGGGCTCGCAGCCCGCGTCCCGCAGGGATCCGGCGGGGAGCACGGGCCGCCGCGCGAGGCCCCCGTCGCCGACGGGTACGACGTCCTCCTCGAGATCGCCTCCGGCGGCATGGCCACCACCTACCTCGCGCGGCGCGCGGGCGCGGCCGGCCTCGAGCGCCTGGTCGTCCTCAAGCGGGTCCACCGGCACCTCCTGGCCAGCCCCGAGGCGCTCGACATGCTCCGCGACGAGGCCCGGCTCGCCGCGCTCATCCGCCACCCCCATGTCGTCTCGGTCGAGGACGTGGTCGAGGCGCGCGGGGAGCTCTTGCTGGTGATGCCGTATGTCGAGGCCGTGCCGCTGGCAGCGCTCCTCGAGGGCGCCGCGGCCGCCGGCGAGCGGCTGCCGCCCACCGTGGCCTCGCGCGTCCTCGCCGACGTGCTCTCCGGCCTGCACGCGGCCCACGAAGCCCGGGATCTCCAGGGCCGGCCGCTCGACGTTGTCCACCGCGACGTCAGCCCGCGCAACGTGCTCGTCGGCGCGGACGGCCGCAGCTTGCTCATCGATTTCGGCATCGCCAAGGCCGCGCGCCGCATCACGGCCACCCGGAGCGGCGTGCTCAAGGGGACGTTCTCGTACATGGCGCCGGAGCAGCTCCGCGGCGCGCGGGACGTGGACCGCCGCGCCGATCTCTTCGCGGCAGGGGCGGTGCTGCACGAGGCGCTCACGGGCGTCAGGCTCTTCGATGGGCAGGACGAGGCCGACGTGCTGCTCGGCATCCTCGCCGACGAGATCCGGGAGCCGTCCGCCAGCGCGCCGGACGTGCCGCCCGAGCTCGATCTCATCGTGCTCCAGGCCCTCGCCCGGGATCGGGACGAGCGGTTCGCCACGGCGGCCGACTTCCTCGAGGCCATCGAGCGGGCGCTGCCGCCCGCGCCGGCCCGGGAGGTGGCCGCCCTGGTCGAGCGGCACGGCGGCGCGGCGCTCGCAGCGCGGCGCGAGGCGGTGCGGGCCTGGCTGGAGCAGGCGGAGGCTGCGGGCGCGCGTGCCGCCCCGCTGCCTGCGGCGGCAGCTGCGCCGGCGGGGCCGGCGGCCGCAAGGACGGCGACCGCGGGGTCGCCAGCAAGGGGGCGGCGCGCTGCGCTGGTGGCGCTCGGGGTACTCGGCCCGGCCGCGCTCGCCGGCGCCCTCGCGCTCGCCGCCCGCAGCGGCGAGGCCATGCCGTCCTCGGACGTCCCATCCGGCGCGGAGGCCGTGGTCCCCGCGCCGCCATCGAGCCTTCCGGCGGCACCCACCGCGGCCCCGGCGGCCACCGAGCCGCCGCCGGCCCCGGCGGTCGAGCTGCGCCTTCTGGCCGACGCGCCGATCGCGGGCGTGCGCGCCCCCGGCCTGCTGCGCGTGGCCCGCGAAGGGCGCGCCGCGCGGGTCGAGGTCGCGCCCTGGTCCGGCACCCTCCTCGTCGAGGTCGCGCTGGAGGGCGGCGGCGCCGCGATCGCCCGCTTCGAGCAGGACGGCCCGCGCGACGCCCGCGCGAAGTCGGCGCCCGCCTTGCGCCCACAACGCCGCCGCGAGCTCCAGGCCAACCCCTACCGATGAACGCACGGAGCCACGCAAGCCACGCCCACCTCGCGATCGCCGCGGCGCTCCTCGGCGTTTTCTCGGCGGCGGTCGCCGCTGGGTGCACGGTCTTCGACGGGCTCACCGCCGCGCCAGCGCCAGGCGAGGGCGCGCAGGGCGTGGCCTACCTCGACCTCGACGGCGCGGTGCGCGCGTGCAGCCAGATCTTCCGCTGCAAGGACCTCGCCCTGAGCATCGCGACGTCCATCGGCGTGCCCGCGGACGAGCAGAGCTTCTCGCGCTGCGTCTCGTGGTTGGCCGCGCCGCTCCCGGAGGACCGCGCTGGCTTCGAGGTGCAGGCGGCCTTGCTCGCCAGCGTCGCCGCCGCGCCGACCTGCGAGGCGGCGCTCGCGTGCTCCTTCGTCGAGCCGCTCCCGCCCGCCGACCCCCGGTGCGCGTCGGCTTCGGAGGACGCCTGCGACGGCGAGGAGGCCCTGCGCTGCGCCGATCACACGCTCGAGCGCTGCGCCTCCCCGCGCTTCAGCCCGGGCAGCGCGTGCCGGCGCGGCGCGGACGGCCGCGCGCGCTGCGCCCTCGCCGCGTGCCTCCCGGCCACGCACGGCCCGGCCCGCTGCAACGGCAACACGCTCATCGCCTGCGACCCGAGCAGCCGCCTCCGCGTCGCCGTGGACTGCACGACCCTCGGGTTGACCTGCGCCGAGGGCGCGGAGGGCGTGAACGCGATCTGCGGCGCGAACGGCGCGATCTTGCCCTGCGAGGGCGCGGGCACGGTGGCGTGCTCGCCCGACGGCACCCGGGCGCGGATCTGCACGGGCGCCATCGCGTCGGAGATCGACTGCGGGGCGATCGGGGGCGCGTGCGTCGCCGAGGGGAGCGGCGCGCGCTGCTCCCGCCCATCGGACACGTGCGCGCCGTCGGACGCGGGGATCGACGCCTGCAACGGCGCCGTCCTCTCGCTGTGCGTGGGCGGCCAGCGCGCCGCGTTCGACTGCGCCAGCGTCGGCCTCGGGTGCCAGTCGGGCGACAGCGCCGGGCACAGCGGGTGGTGCGGCTGAGCGCGCCGCGGCGCGGGTGGCTCGGTCAAATCCAGAGCGGGCCCAGGCCCATGGCGTCGGTGATCTGCTCGTCCCCGGCGACCAGGTGCGCCAGGGGCCGCCGCCGAGCCTGACCTGGTCCGGGGCGCGGCCTCCGGGAGCGGCTTACGCCGGGATGCACACGTGGGCTGCGGAGCAGACGCAGCATTCTCCGCACCCGCCGCTGTTCACGCAGTCAATGCACCTGCCGGCGCCGTCGCACTGATCTTGCAGGGAGTTGCAGAAGGTGCCCGCCGGCGCGGGCTGCGCCGCGCAGAGGCCGGCATTGCAGGTGTATCGGAGGCATTCCGTCGAGGTGCCGCACTCGGTGTCACGCGAGCACTCGGCCGGCACGCAGTTGCCTACGTCGTCGCAGCGTCCCTCCGGGCAGGACCCTGGCTGGGGCGTGTGCTTGGGGGTGGTCCCCACGCAGGTGTCCGCCGTGCACGGGTTGTGATCATCCTCGGGCTCATCGGCGGCGACGGCGACCTGAGCGCCGCGCCCATCGCAGAGGAGGCGCTGGCAGTCGCCCTCCTTCGGCGCGATCTCGGTCTCTTCTGGCAGCGGCGCCGTGCCGCACCTTCCGGCGACGCACGCCGGGATCTGGCAGGGCTCTGGCGGGGCAGGGCAGTCCGATGGCCCCGTGCAGGTGCCGCCGGAACCGGCGCTCGACGCGGCCTCGCTGCTCGACGTGGCGTCGCTGCTCGATGTGGCGTTGCTGCTCGTCTCGCCCGCGCCCGCGCCGCCTGTCCCGCCAGCGCCGCCGCCCCCGTCGACGAAGCGGCGCTCCTCGACGCTGCATCCGCCGAGCGCTGCGAGCAGGAAAAGCTGAAGGAGAGCTGGCCACGTGCTGCCGGCGCGCCGACACAGACCCAAGGCCGAGGCGGGAGACGACCCCATGCGCCGCATCATAGAGCAGGCGCTGCCCGACGGCGAAGCGCGTGACCGTCGATCATCCACCCGGGCAGGGCGCGCCGGCGCGGGCCCAGGTCTCCCATGCAGCGACGAACTCGGCGTACGGCGTCGGGATGGGCGTGCGGCCAGCGCCAGGGTTCCAGCCCCAGGTCACGAGGGGATCGTCGAGGTGGACACGCAACGCCGCCATGTCCTTGCCGCCATTGCGCTTCGGATCCTTGATCTGCTCGCACAGGGCGCCCGGGGCGACACCAACGAACACCATCGGCATCTCGGGCGGCGGCATGTGCCAGCCCTTCGAGACGCCCGGCGGCACGTGCGTGCCGAAGCTGTTCGGCGGGTTGGTCGGCCCGTGGCACGTCGTGCACTCCGCGCCTGGCATGCCGTGGCCTGTGGGGCCGCGCAGCACGAACTGCGTGTGCAGGCGGCCCTCGTCGCCCTGGAGCGGCACGTCGCCGGCAGGGTGGCAGTTCTGGCAGCGAGGGTGCTGGAGCACGCCGCGCACGGTCTCGAACGCAGCGAGGGCGGTCTCGCGGCTGACCGGCGACGGCGAGGGCGCCGGCGAGGCCCCGGGCGTCTGTCCGCCGCACGCGGCGAGGAGAGAGGCGAGGACAAGAGAGGATCGGATCATGGTCAGTTCCTACGCGAGGCGAAACGGAAGGGAGCGCAGCCGCTGCTTGGTCAGCGCGAACACTGCGTTTGCCACGGCCGGCGCGATCGGCGCGGTGGCGGGCTCCCCGATGCCGCCCATCTTGGCCTTGCTCGGGATGAGATGGACGGCGATGCGCGGCATGTCGAACATCCGGAGCATGGGATAGTCGTGGAAGTTGCTCTCCTGGACCTTCCCCTCGGCGATGTTGATCTTGCCGTAGAGCGCAGCCGTGAGGCCGAATGCGACGCTGCCCTGGATCTGCGCCTCGATGCCGAGCGGGTTCACCGCCGTCCCGCAATCGACGCTGCAGGTGACCGAGTGGACGCGGATGCGCCCCTTCTCGATCGAGACCTCGGCCACCTCGGCGATGATGGATCCGAACGACTCGTGCATCGCGAGCCCCCGCGCCCGTCCCGGCGCGGGCGCCGTGCCCCAGCCGGCCTTCTCGGCGGCGACCTTCAGCGCGTTCGCGTGCCGCGGCTTGTCCTTGAGCAGCTCGAGGCGGTACGCGAGCGGATCCTGCCCTGCGGCGTGCGCCAGCTCGTCCACCATGCTCTCCACCGCGAAGGCCGTGTGGGTATTGCCGACCGAGCGCCACCACAGCACGGTGACCGGCGTCCTTGGCGAGTGCAGCGACACGCGGAGCGCGGGCGTCCGCTCGACATAGGGCGACTCGGCGATCCCTTCCACCGAGGTCAAGTCGACGCCGTTCCTCGTGACGAACGACTCGAGCGGTGTGCCGGCGACGATCGACTGGCCCACGACCACCTGATCCCACGCCGCCGGCAGGCCGCGCGCGTCGACGCCGACCTGGATCCGGTGGACGAAGGCGGGGCGGTAAAAGCCGCCGCGCATGTCGTCCTCCCGCGTCCACACCACCTTCACCGGCACGCCGGCGGCCTTCGCGACGATCACGGCCTCCCCGACGAAATCCGCCACCGGGCTGGCGCGCCGCCCGAAGCCGCCGCCGAGGAAGGTCGTGTGGATCTGGACCTTGTCGGGCGTCGTGCCGAGGATCTTCGCCGCGGCCATCTGGTCGCCGGTCTGGAACTGCGTGCCGGTCCAGATCTCGCAGCGATCGCCGTCGATCTTGACCGTACAGTTGAGCGGTTCCATCGGCGCGTGCGCGAGGTAGGGTACGTCGTACTCCGCCTCGAGCCGGGATTTGGCCGCGGCGAGCGCGTCTTCCACCTTGCCGACGCTGGCGGCGACGGTGCCGGGCGTCCGCGCCTTCGCGTGGAACTCGGCGAGCAGCTTGGCGCTGTCGGCTCCGCCGCCCTCGGGCTGCGCCCACTCGGCGCGGAGCGCGTCGCGCCCGAGCTTGGCGGCCCAGAAATGCGCGGCGACGACGGCGACGCCGTTCGCGGTGGGGACGACCTTCTCGACGCCGGGCACCTTGAGGGCGTCGGCGGCGTCGAACTTGACGAGCTTGGCGCCGAACGCCGGCGGGCGGAGCACCACGGCGGTGCGGAGCCCGGGGAAGTGCACGTCGAGCCCGAACTGCGCCTTGCCCGTGATTTTCTCCGGCGTGTCGATGCGGCGCACGAGGGTGCCGATCAGCTTCCAGTCCTTGGGGTCCTTCAGCTTCACCTTCGCCGGCGGGGCCAGCTTCATCGCCTCCTCGGCGAGCTGGCCAAAGGTCAGCTTGTCCTTGCCGTGGGTGACGACGCCGTTCGCGGCGGTGCACGCCGCGGGCGAGACCTTCCACCGGGCGGCCGCCGCGCGCAGCAGCATGTCCTTCGCCATCGCGCCGACGGTGCGATAGCGCTCGAACTCGCTGTTCGTCGTCGTCGACCCCCCGGTCATCTGGAACTGCAACACCGGATGGCCGTAGACCGGCGCGGTCGGCGCGTGCTCCGACCGCACCTTCGACCAGTCGCACTCGAGCTCCTCGGCGATCAGCATCGCGAGCCCGGTCCAGATGCCCTGGCCCATCTCGGAGTGCGCGAGCACCACGGTCACGGACTCGTCGGTGCCGACGCGAACGAACGCGTTCGGCGAGAGCGGCGGCGGCTGCGCCGCCTTCGGCGCGGCGCGGACCCCCTGGGGGACGTAGAAGCTGATCAGGAGCCCGGCCGCCGAGCCCGCGGTCGCTTGCAAGAAGTCACGCCGGGAGACGGTCACTTGCCACCTCGCTTGAGCCTCGACGCGAGGATCACCGCTTCGCGCACACGAACGTACGTCCCGCAGCGACACACGTTGCCGGACAGCGCAGCGTCGATGTCGGCGTCGCTCGGATCAGGCTTCTGTTCGAGCAAGGCGACCGCCGTCATGATCTGCCCGGACTGGCAGTACCCGCACTGGACGACGTCGGCTTGCGCCCACGCCTGCTGCACCGCGTGCGACCCGTCGGGCGACAGGCCCTCGATCGTCGTCACCTTGCGCGCCCCGACGCTCGACACGGGCAGGACGCACGAGCGCGCAGGTTTGCCGTCAATGTGGACCGTGCAGGCGCCGCACTGGGCCATGCCACAGCCGTATTTTGTGCCGGTCAATCCCAGCAGATCACGGAGCACCCAGAGCAGGGGCATCTCCGGACTGGCATCCACGTCACGAACAACGCCGTTGACATCGAGCTTCATGGCCGTTCAGGCCATACTTTTGGGCTGGCGCGCCGTCAAGCGACTGCGCATGTTCTTATCTTTTCTTCACCGTCGGCCAGCGGCGCGCCGCCGTCCTGTGACGCCGACGGCGATCGAGCGGCCCGGAGGGTGATCCGTGGTGTCCAGTGATGACGAACACCCTGGCGGGCGCGTCACGAAGGGTGAATGATGCCGAGCGCATGAACGAGCTTGAGCGGATCGTGCGCGAAGCGGCGACATTGGTGGTAAGTCGGTCCCCGTTTCTGCTCGCGACGGTCGTGCGGGTGTCGGGGTCGTCGTACCGGCGTCCGGGCGCGCGGATGCTGGTCGCCGGCGATCGCTGGGTATCCGGGTGTGTGAGCGGCGGCTGCCTCGAGGGCGACGTGATGCTCCGCGGAGAACACCGGTGCCGCGATGGTGCCGTGGTGGTCGCTTACGACTCGACCGCTGAGGACGGAGAGACGTGGGGTGTGGGGCTCGGCTGCAACGGCGTCGTCGATGTTCTGCTCGAGCACGTCGCCGCCGGCGCGACCCACGACGCGCTCGCGTTCGCCGCGGCCTGCTTCGCCGAAGAGACCACCGGCACGCTGGTCACGGTGATCCGCTCGACGGCCGGCGCGGTCCGGGTCGGCGCGCGCCTCGCGTTCGGTCCGCCGTGCGCGCTCGCGCACCCGGTGACCGATCCGGCCGCGCGCTCCGCGATCGAGGCCGCGGCGCGGGGACCCGCCGGCGTCGTGGAGCTCGACGGGCTGGGGATCACCGTGCTCGTCGAGAAGATCGCGCCGTCGCCGCAGCTCTTCGTGCTCGGGGGTGGGCACGACGCGGTGTCCATCGTCACGCTCGCGACGTCGGTCGGCTTCCGGGTCACGGTCGCTGGTCCCACGATCCGCCAGGAGTCCCGGTTCCGCGCCGCGGATCGCGTCGTCTCGACCGGCGGCGCGGCGGATCGCCTCCGCGCGCTCATCGACGCTGCGGCCGAGCCGTACGTCGTGATCATGCACCATCAGCTCACGCCGGATCGCGACGCGCTCGCCGTCGCCCTCGCGTCGCGCGCTCGCTACATCGGCGTCCTCGGGCCCGCGCGCCGCACGCGCGATCTCCTCGCCGAGATCGGCCACCCCGGCGACGATCCGCGGATCCACGCGCCGATCGGCCTCGATCTCGGCGCCGAGACGCCCGAGCAGATCGCGCTCTCGATCGTGGGCGAGCTCCAGGCCGTCGCGCGCCGGGCGCAGGGGGGAAAGCTCCGCGCCCGCGCCCGACCGCTGCATGCGCGCGTGGCGCTGGTCGTGCTCGCCGCCGGCGGCTCACGTCGCCTCGGTCGCCCCAAGCAGCTCGTCGAGCTCGACGGAGCGCCGCTCGTCCGGCGCGTGGCGACCACGTGCGTCGAGGCTCGCTCCGGACCGGTCGGCGTCGTGCTCGGCGCCAACGCCGGCGCGGTCGCGCGCGCGCTCGGCGATCTCGAGATCGCGCACATCGCGAACGATGGCTGGGAAGAGGGCATCGCCTCCTCGGTCCGCGCCGCGGTCCGGTGGGCGGAGGCCTCGAAGGCCGACGCGCTCCTGATCGCGCTCGCGGACCAGCCCCTGCTCACGGTCGAGCACCTCACCGCGCTGCGGGACGCCTGGCTCGCGGGCGCGCCGATCGCCGCGTCGCGGTTCAGCGGCGTCGTGGGCGCGCCGGCGGTGTTCGACCGATCTCGCTGGGACGCGCTCTCACGCCTCCAGGGCGACCAGGGCGCCGGCCGTCTGCTGCGCGTCGAGGACGTCGCGGCGATCGACTGGGCGGGCGGGGCGATCGACGTCGATACGGCCGACGACGTGCGCGCGCTCGGCGGCCACGCGCCGGCGAACCCGCCGAGCTGATCACCAGCAGCTGTAGTCGTAAACCGTGTGCAACGTGTCGCCGAGGCGCTCGACCAGCAGATCGCCGTCGAACACGTAGGTGAAGGCGGGGATCGATGGGCTAGGCGTGCCGTCGATCGGGCTCACCCCCTGCGTCCGGTGGAGGAGACGACAACCCTCGTAGACGATCTCCGTCGTGATGGTCGGCAGCTCATCCGCGAAGCGGTCGAACGTCAGCTGCGTGGGTCGCCCCTGGTCATCGTGATCGTATCGGACGAAGTAGTCGTCGTTGCCGAAGGTGATCGCCCGCGCTTCGTCGTTGTAGTCGATCTCGAGGACACGTGTGTCGGCCGCGCCGGTCCGGGTCATGCGGATCATTCGACCGCCCTCGTAGTCGAAGGTGTGTGTGTGGGTATCGCTGCCCTGCGTCTCGACCGCTCCGATGACATGCTGGCCGTCGTATTCGTAGACGATCGACGTCTCCAGTTCCGTGTCCATCTCCGTGTCCGTCTGGGCGCATGGTCCGGGATGAGGCCCATACATCCACGGACCGAGCTCCGGCATGGGGACGCGGCCAACGAGCTCTGGACAACCCGTCGCGCCGCTGCCCCCGCCTCCATCACCTGACCCGCCAGCGCCGCCCGAGCCTGTCGAGGCCGCCGAGCCCGCAGCGCCGGCGCCCCCGCTCCCCGATGTCGACGTCGACGTGTCGTCGGAGGCCTTGTCGTCACCGCAAGCCACGAGCGTGAGCAGGCAACTCGTGGCCAGGTATCCGCACGTTCTGAAGACAAATCGATGCATCTCTCTCCTCATCCGTCAATCTGGGTCGCCGGGTCGTCGCGCCCCGGTCGTGGGAATGTCAATTGGGGGCGGGTTCCTCAGACATCCTGGGCAGTGCGCGGAGCGGACCCAGCGGACAACCAAGCGTACCTATCCGCGGCCGCCCTGGCAACCGGCGATCCGGCCGAGCGCTGAGCCTCGATGACGGTGCGAGCGGGTCAACGCCTGTTCCACGTGATCGAGGCGGCTCTACTCTACCGCCCGCGAGGACAGCGGGTTGACCCGCAGCCAGGATCGAGCGCGCCGCCGGTTGACGTCCCGCGCCGGTTCGCAGTAAGTGGCGTCCCATGCATAGAACCCTCGCCCTGGCTGCGCTGCCGCTCCTGGTCCTCGCGTGCGCCCCCGCGACGCCACAGCCCGCTGCGCCGGCGGCGCCAGCGCCGGCCATTGCGGCGGCGGCGCCCGACGCCCGCGAGCAGCAGGCGCTGGGGGAGCAGCTCGTCGCCGCCTTCAACGACGCCTGGAACCGGCACGACATGGATGCGTTCGCCGCGCTTCAAGCGGAGGACGCCGATTTCGTGAACATCTTCGGGATGTGGTGGCATGGGCGGGAGGAGATCCGGGCGAATCACGTCGGCATTCACAAGAGCGTCTTCGCAAAGAGCCGCCTCGCCAGCGTGCGTGTCGAGACACGCTTCGTCGCGCCCGAGCTCGCGGTCGTCCGCTGGGCATGGGAGCTGACGGGCGTCGTCACCCCGGATGGCCAGCCCGTGCCCGACATGCAGGGCATCCTGGTGCACGTGGCGCGGCGCGAGGGGGACCGGCTCCAGATCGTGACGACGCAGAACACGCAGGCCACCGCCGACGCGTTCCGCGCGGTGCGCGGCATGGCGCCCCCGGCCCCAGCCGCCAAGTAGCCGCCCGCGGGCGCGCCCGCCCCGCGGACGCTCCTACCGCACCAGCGCCGGCGCGCTCAGCGCGGCCGCGTCCGTCATCCCGGCCTGGACGCGCGCGTAGATGCCGCACGCCTCGCCGGCGATCAGGTAGATGCCGTAGTTGACCGACTCGCGCCGCGCGTTCTCCAGGGCGGCGAAGTACCGCTGCGCGATCCAACGGCCCTCCCGGGCCTTGGCCAGGGACGTGCGCCAGACGTCGTCGGGAGTGTGGCGCCCGAGGATCACCTCTTCTCCCTCGGCGCCGTAATCGCTCTTCAGGACCCACTCCTCGCGCTGCGCGAGGAGCAGCTCGGGGTGCACCGTCTCCAGCCGCGACGTCACCGGGACGTGACGCTGGATCACCGATTGTGCGTGCGGCGAGAAGCGATGGAGGTGCTCCCACATGAACGCCATCGAGCGCTTGTTCTGCGGCAGCACGGCGCCGAGCGGGTTCAGGATCGCGGCGCGCCCGTCGGCCGCGGCGGACAGCACGGCGCCGAGCGGGCCGGCGAGCGGCTCGGCGTCGGGGATCTGCTCGTCGGTCCACACGCTCGAGCGCTCTCCCCACCAGTCCGTCTTGTAGTGGCGCAGCAGGACAGAGAAGGGGACGTCGAAGAGCGACAGGCCGCGATCGTCGTGGCCGAGGTTGTATGGCGAGCCGAGGACCACGGAATACCCGCGCTCCGTGAGCCAGCGCTGGTAGAGGCGGATGACCGAGAGGTCCTCCGTGAACTCCGTCGGATAGACGAAGCCGAGGCGCCGCGTCGCGGCCTCGCCGAGGAGCGCGCGGGCGACCTCGTCCACCATCGCGCAGAACCGGGCGCCGAGCTCGCCGTTGGGGTCGCGCGCGCCCGGGTGGTCCGGCGCCGCGAGCGCGCTCAGCACGACCGCCTCCGCCTCGCCCGTCGGCGTGTCGCAGTTCAGCTCGGCGATCGCCGGGCCCTCGTCCGTCAGGAAGACGTCGGCGCGCGCGATGCCGTGCCACAGCGGCTGTGACGAGAGCCACATCGCCTTTTGACAGGGCGTCAGACAGAAGAAGTCGTCGAGCAGCGCCGGCTCGTCTGCCACGATCAGGCAAAGCTCGTTGTAGACCGCCGCGACCTCCTCGGCGGCGCGGTACAGGGCGCGCTGCTCGGCGGCGGTGACGAACACCGGTTCCTCACGGAAGCGCGGGGCCCCGTCGAACCAGGGGTCGGTGATGAGGCCCGTGTCGACGATCTTCGCGGCGAAGGCGTCGTAGGCGCGGTCAGCGGAGGTCATAGGAGGCGCGCGATGGCGATCGAGGTCGCGAGGTAGGTCGTCGCCTCGAGCGCGCCGAGCCCCTCGTTGCGGTCGGCCGCGATGCCCGCGTCGAGGCGGCCGCCGCGCAGCGCGAGCGGCGCGCCGAGCAGCACGCTCTGCACAAGGAGCTGCCGCACAGGGTAGAGGGCGAACAGATAGAGCAGCACCCCGCCATAGCCCTTCAGCGAGATGAAGAGACCCTCGAAGTCGCCCTCCAGCGCCCGCGCGATGATGATGGCCACCGCGATCGAGGCGCCGGCGTAGCTCAGCGCGGCGGCGAGGTTCTCTCCCTGGATCTGCTCGGCGTCATCGTACGTGGTGAGCGCCCGGAAGAGCGAGATGAACACGTGCAGCGTGATCTGCGCGAGGACGAAGAAGCCGAGGGAGATCGCGAGATCGCCGAGATCCTTGCCCGCGATCGCGCGCGAGGTGATGAGCCCGGTCGCCACGTAGTGCGCGCCCGCCGCGAGGCCCGCGGCCGCGTTGCCGCGCTCGATCTCGGCCGGGAGCCGCGCCCTGAGCAGAAGGCGGATCCCGAGCTGGCCGGTCGCGAGCACGAGGAGCAGGCCCACGACGGCGAACGCGCTCACCCAGAGGAGGTCGCGCGCGAAGCCCTCCCCCTCGAGGCAGTTCTTCACGGCGTTCGCGGCGACGAGGAACACCGCGAGGACCTGGCCCACCGTGAGCAGCCGGCGGGCGGCGTTGCTCTCCGTGAGATCGCGGGCGACCGTGTGCGCCGGTGAGAAGACCCTCTGCCCGATGCGCAGCAGGGCGAGCAGAGCGAGCGTGGTGCCCAGCCCGAACCCCATGACGTAGGACAGATCCATGGGACCCACGCTACAGAACGCGCCGCGCCCTCACAAGCCCAAGCCTCGCGTCACGCCGCCGCGAGGCGCAGGCGGGTTTCGGGGTTTGCGGGGCGCCCCGCGCTTTGTGATATGGGTAGGCCTGCGGGGCGGTGACGCCCCGGCTCCGGCGGCGGACCCATGGTCGAACCTCCTTGTGACTCCGGTATCCAGGGCATCTTCTCGCGACCCTATATCGATCTCGAGCCGTACCTCGACCTCGCCCCGCTCGGCGAGATCCACGAGGAGATCTGCCTCGGGCTCACGCAGGTGCCGATCGATTACACCGGTGGCAGCCACCGCACGATGGGCATCATGCCGCCGTCGCGCCTCGGCGAGGCGTTCGCCGACTACGGCGAGGTGATCCGCGGCCTCGGCGACGAGGAGTTCGCCACGTTTCAGCGCCTCTCCGACGATCCCTCGTCGATCGAAAGCTCCACGCGCGCCGCGCTCGAGTTCGGCGAGGAGCGCGAGATCCCGCTCTCCCGGCGGCAGATGCTGTGGCTCAAGTTCCGCCATGGGGTGTACTTCCCCTGGAAGGTCTATGTCGAGCTCATCCCGAACCGGTACTGGAGCGACAAGAGTCGGAGTGAAGGCAAGGACTTCACCCGCCTGGCGCGCTCGTTCTTCCCGAGGACGATCGCCTACGTGAAGCGCCTGCCGTTCTCGTCGATAGGGCGCTGCAACATCATGGGTCTCGAGGCCAACGATCACGGCACGGTGCACCACGACGGGGAGGGGAGAGCGCCGGACAGCGAGCCCGATCACTTCATCACGCTCTGTCCCGCGGGCAACAAGCGCCTGTTCCTGTGGGATGAGCGCGCGCGGCGCAAGATGCCAGTCGCCGGCCGGGCCTACTGGTTCAACGATCACGATTACCACGGCGTCGAGGCGGACCCGTACTTCAGGTACTCGGTGCGCATCGACGGCACCTTCACGCCGGAGTTCATCGAGGCGCTCCGGCGCGACCACGCCAGGGGCGCCGGGGCCTCGCCGCCCGCGCCACCGGCGCCGGCCGAGCGCGCGCCGCAGGGCGCCGGGGAGGCCGCCGCGTGAGCCAGCTGGATGAGCCGTTCGAGCGCGCCGAGGTGCTCGACAAGCCAGGGATCATCGGGGCGCGCTGGTGGCACAAGGGCCTGACCGACGCGCCCAAGGACGCGTCGCGGCGAAACGCGATCCTGGCCGCGCTCGGCGCGGTCGGGCTCGTCGGGGTGGCGGCCGCGATCGCCGTCGCCGCTGATGGGTGCTCGGACGATGAGACAGCGGTGCAGAGGAAGCGGGCGCTCGACATGCAGCGGACGTTCGGCTGGAGCTTCGGCGCCGCGCAGGAGAGCGTGACGTTCGACGGCGAGTCGAAGAAGCCGTTCGACCGGGCTGCCCTCGCGAGGATGTCCACCGACCTCAGGCCGGCGGATGAGGGCGCGCGCGCCTACTACGTGCCTGCGCTGTTCGAGTCGCCGTCGGCCGTGCCCACGCTCGTCGCCGAGGGGGATCCAGCGCCCATCACGCCGCTCGGCGACGTGCTCCGGCCGATCTTCACGCCGGCGATGGACCGCGCCTACCGGAGCGGCAAGGCGCTCGCATCGCTGCTCCTCGCCGCCCGGACGGACAGCGGGCTGCGCCGCGACATCGCGGTCATCGTGGATCTCGACGGCCCCGAGTCGGTGGCCTTTGCCGCGGGCGCGGCGGAGGCGTTCGACCCGGTGTTCACGTTCGACAACTGGCCGCACCCGCGGGGCGTCGTCAAGGCGCACCTGACGCTCGCCGCGGCGGCGTACTACCAGCCGCTCTTCGCCCGCTCGGTTCCCGGCCCCCGCGCGACGATGTTCGTCCTCGATCGGCAGCGGCTCTCGCCCTATTCGGACGACGCGACGCAGTTCGACAACCGGCATGTCGCGAGGCTTCCGTCCGCCGATGCGCTCTGGGACCGCGGGGTTCGCCATGTGCTGGTCGTCGTGCCCACGGAGCGGGACACGACTGAATCCGACGACCTCAACGACGACTTCGTTGCGTTCCGGTCGCGCCGGATCGACGTCGGATTGATAGCCGCGAGCGTCTTCGCCGCCGACCCGGCGGAGTCGAAGCCCGCGAACGAGACCGAGGACTGGCCTCCTTACTACTATGGCGGCCGCGCCGCGTCGCACGGCTGGTTCTGGAACGACTATCCCTGGGGGCCGCCCCCACGCCCGGCGCCGGTCGAGCCGAGCGCTCCGAGGCCGGGCAAATTGTACGTGCCGACGCAGCGCGCGACGGCGTTCTCGAGCGGCAGCGCGTCGAGCGGGGTGTCGCCGATCCCGGATGGCTTCGGGACGGTGCCAGTCGTCGTGGCGCTCGGCACAGGCGTGATCCTCGGCGCGGCCCTCAGCCGGAGCGGCTCGTGGAACCGGGCTTCGGGCGGATACGGAGGCTGACCGTGGAGCACTCGATCTTCGCGATGGAGGTGTGCGCGCGCATGGACCCCGGGAGCACGCTGCAGCGCGCGCTGCACGATGCCGTCCAGGTGCAGTTCGAGAAGATGAGCCTGCAATACAAGTGGTACCAGTACCGCCGCGCGCAGATGGCGCTGCTGTCCAATCTGCACGCCATCGAGAAGGGGTGCTGGGACTACTTCGACGACGACTCCCGGGCGCTCAACGATTACGGCATGTGGTCCCGCGGCATGATCACGGAGGAGGGCGCGCGTAAGGGGCCGTCGGGGACGCCGGACCCTTACCGCGGCCAGCCCCGCTACCTGACCTTCACGATGGCGTTCCTGCTGATCCAGGGCTCACCCACGGATCGGATGCTCCGCACGGTCTGCGACATCCCCAAGGACCGCCTGTGGCACCGCGACGTGTTTGGCCACATCCTCCAGAACCTCGGTCACGTGAGCTTCGCCAGCGTCAAGTCGGATGTCATCTACCTGATCCCGCGGGACGAGGGCTGGGCGCTGACGGCCGACGATCTGACGGATCCCAAGTTCCATTACCTGCGGAAGATCGTGTAAACCGAGGGATGCCGCACTGAGAATGTCTCCGCGGAGTTGAAGGGCGGACGCCCGCCCGCCGGACGACCCGGCCTTTACACCCCGGTCCGGCGCGCCGATACTCGCCCCGTGCAACCAGCGACGGCCTTCACGGAGCGCTACCGCCTGGAGCGCCGTGTCGGCGCGGGCGGAATGGGGGAGGTGTGGAAGGCGCTCGACCAGGAGGCGGGCGAGCCGGTGGCGGTCAAGGTATTGCTTGGAGGCGCCCTCGAGGACGCGGCCCGGTTCGCGCGAGAGGCGCAGATCCTCGCGGGCCTCTCGCATCCGTACATCGTGCGGTACCTGGCGCACGGCGCGAGCGCCGATGGGGCTCCTTACCTCGTCATGGAGTGGCTCGATGGCGAGGATCTCTCCGCTCGGCTCGGGCGTGGCCCGCTCGGCATCGACGAGAGCGTCGCCCTCGCCCTGAGGGTCGCGGACGTGCTCGCATATGCGCACGCGCAGGGGGTGATCCACCGCGATCTGAAGCCGAGCAACCTGTTCTTGCCGGGGAAGCGCCTGGAGGAGGCGAAGGTGCTCGACTTCGGTATTGCGCGGCTCGAGCACGCGGCGACGATGACGTGCGCAGGGACGCTGCTCGGAACGCCCGGGTACATGGCGCCTGAGCAGGCGCGGGGCGAGGCGAGCATCGATACGCGCGCGGACGTCTTCTCGCTCGGGTGTGTGCTCTTCGAATGTCTGACGGGCGAGCCTGCGTTCGGCGGCCAGCACCTGGCGGCAATCCTGACGAAGGTGCTCTTCGAGGAGACCCCGAGCGTGCGGAGCGTGCGGCCGGAGGTGCCGGAGGCGCTCGACGCGCTGCTGCGAAGGATGCTGTCCAAGGGGAGAGAGGAGCGACCGCTCGACGGCAGGGCAACAGCGGAGGCGCTGCGGGCGCTCGGGGAGCCGCCTGTCAGGCTGCGTTCACGCTCCATCGGAACACCGTCATTGACGAGCAGCGAGCAGCGCGCGATGGCGGTGATCCTCGTGAGCGCGCCGCCAGGTGTCGAGGTTCCGCGATTCGATGGAAGTTCCACGCTCACGTTAACCCCCGACGATGTGGTCATCCTGCGCGAGGCCGAGGTGCATGGCGGCGCGAGCGAGCGTCTGATTGACGGGTCGGTGGTCGTGATGATCGCGGGCAGGAGCCTGGCGACGGATCTCGCCGCGCAGGCGGCGCGCTGCGCGCTCTCGCTGCGCGCCCAGGCCGGCGGGCGGCGCGTCGCCCTCACCATCGGACGCAGCGACCGCTCGGCTCGGTCGCTGGGGCCCGCGATCGACCGGGTGGCGCGGCTCTCTGGCACCATGGCGCGCGACGCTGCGGCGGCAGCGGGCGCGGTGATGATCGACGAGGTGGTCGCGGGGCTGCTCGACGCGCGCTTCGATGTGCGCGAGGACGACGGGGTCTTCGGGTTGCATGGCGAGCGTGCGGTCGCCGAGGGTACACGGCTGCTCCTGGGTAAGGCCACGCCGTGCGTGGGGCGTGAGCGCGAGCTCGGCATGCTGCGGGCGCTGTTCACCGAGACCGTGGAAGAGGCCACCCCGCAGGCGGCGCTGGTCGTGGCGCCGCCGGGCATGGGCAAGTCGCGGCTGGCCCACGAGCTTCTGCAGGAGCTCAGGGCGCGGGATGAGCCGGTGTCGATCTGGATCGCGCGCGGCGATACGCTGCGCGCCGGCTCTCCCCTCGAGATGCTCGGCCAGGCGCTGCGGAGCGCGTGCGGCATCCACGAGGGCGAGCCGCCGGAGAGCCGGCGGGAGAAGCTGCTGGCGCAGGTGGCAGCGTGGAGCGCGCCGGGCGAGCGGCGGCGTGTTGTGGAGTTCCTGGGCGAGATCGTGGGCGCACCCTTCCCGGACGACGACAGCCTCGCGCTGCGATCCGCGCGGCGTGACGCGCCGCTCATGGCGGACCAGGTGCGCGCGGCGTTCCTCGAGTTCCTCGGCGCGGCCTGCGCGAAGGCGCCGGTGCTCGTCCTGCTGGAGGATCTGCACTGGGGAGATCGGCCGACGGTACAGCTCCTCGACGGGGCGTTGCGCACGCTGGAGGAGCGGCCGCTCTTCGTCCTGGCCATGGCGCGCCCCGAGGTGCGCGACGTCTTTCCGAAGCTCTGGGAAGGCCGCCGGCTGCACGAGCTACGGCTCGTGGAGCTGAGCCGGCGGGCCGGCGAGCGCCTCGCGCGGCACGTCCTGGGCGAGCGGGCGGCCGCCGAGACCATTGCACGCATCGTGCGTTTGTCGGAGGGAAATGCCTTTTACCTGGAGGAGCTGATCCGCTGGACGGCCGAGGGCAAGGGCTCCGACATGCCGGAGACGGTGGTGGCCATGGTCGAGTCGCGGCTCGGGGAGCTCGACGAAGGGGCGCGGCGGCTCCTCCGCGCGGCGAGCATCTTCGGCGAGGTCTTCTGGGTGGGGAGCGTCGCCGCGCTCCTGGGCGGAGAGGCGCGCCGGAGCGAGATCGCACACGATCTCGCGCCCCTCGTGGAACGCGAGATCCTGGTGCGGCGCCGCGAGAGCCGCTTCTCGGGCGAGGAGGAGCTCGCGTTCCGGCACGCGCTCCTCCGCGAGGGGGCGTATGCGACGCTGACCGAAGGCGACAGAACGCTCGGGCACAAGCTCGCCGGCGCATGGCTCGAGCAGGCGTCGGAGCCGGCAGCCGCGGTGATCGCCGAGCACTTCGATCGGGGCGGCGACCCCGCGCGCGCCGCCGACGGTTACCGGCGCGCAGCGGCGCAGGCTCTCGCTGGAAACGACCTGGAGGCCGTGTTTTCCCACACCGCTCGCGCCCTCGCGCTCGGCGCGAGCGGCGAGGCGCGCGGGGAGCTGGCGCTCGTTCGGACCGAGGCGCATCACTGGCGCGGGGACATCGCCGAGGCGCTCCGCTGGGCGCAGGTAGCGATGGAGTCGCTGCCGAGGGGCAGCGCTCGCTGGTACGTGGCCGTGGGCGACGTGGGCCAGACCGCGGGGAGGCTCGGACATCATGAGCGGCTGGTGGCGCTCGCCGATGAGCTCGCGGGTGCCTGGTCCGATGACGGGACGACCGGCCCGGCGGTGATGGCCGCCACGCGGGTGGTGGTGCGGCTGTTCTTCGCGGGCATCTACGATCGGGCCGAGCTGCTCCACGCCCGGATCGAGGCCGTCGCCGGGCGGTTCTCGGGCGACCCGGCCGTGAGCGGGCCGATCTTCCGGGCGCTCAGCGTGCGCGCGCAGTTCGCCGGCCACCTCGATCGCTGCCGAGCGCTGACGGAGGCCTCGCTGCGCTGCTTCGAGCAGACGGGCGACGTCCGCAACGCCTGCGTCGCCCGCGGCAACCTCGCGGAGGCCGAGATCAGGCTCGGCGCCTACGCCGAAGCGGTGGCGCTCCTCCGCGGCGCGGTTGCCGACGCCGAGCGCATGGGGCTCGAGCGCGCGGTCATCACGGGCCGGCACAACCTGGGCTTCGCCCTCGGCCGCCTCGGCGCGATCGATGAGGGGCTCGCTGTCGAGTCGGAGGCTGTCACCGCCGCCGTGAAAGGCGACTGGCGGAGCATCGAGGGGGTCTCGCGCGCCTACCTCGGGTGGCTCTTGCGGAGCGCGGGTGAGCTCGAAGCGGCCGAAAAGGAGGCCCAGCGTGCGGTGGCGCTGCTCGAGGCGGCGAAGCCGTTCCAGGTCGTTGCCCTAGCCACGCGGGCCGAGGTGATGCTCGCGCGCGGGAGGCCGTCCGAGGCGCTCGCCGAGGCGCGTGAAGCGATGGCGCTGCTCGCCTCGCTCGGCAAGGTCGAGGAGGGCGAGGAGCTCGCCCGCCTCGTGTACGCGCGGGCGCTCGAGGCGACCGGCGATCACCCGGCAGCGCGCGCCGCCATCGCGGACGCGCGCGACCGCCTCCTCGCGACCGCGGCGCGGATCGACGATCTCCGCCGTCGCGACGGTTTCCTCCGGAACGTCTCCGAGAATGCGCAGATCTTGGAGCTCGCGCGGGAGTGGCTCGAGGCCGCTGCCATTGCCCCGGCGTTCGCTGGGGACGGCTGGCCACCGGCGTAGGCGTGGAGGCTGATTCAAACAGCCCTCGCGGCGATCAGCCGAGCGAGCAATCAATCCATCATGCCTCATCGCGCCCCGCTCACTTCATGGATGTCACGAGTCGCCGCCCACATCCCGCCCGATCACAGTGCGACAACGTGCACGCCATGCCATTCCAGCGAATTTGCCCGCGAGTTTCGGTCCTCCGCCTCTGCGGGTAACCGCATCGGTCATATGAATTGTAAACCTATCGGTTACATCCTTCGCGCCGCGTGCGGCGCGACGTGGAGACCGGCCGCCAGCGGTCACCCGTCGCGGAGGAGCTCATCAAGGCTCGCCATACAGCGCCGCCGCCCCTGCCTTGTCGAGCCAGGTCAGCACGTAGTCTCCCTCGTTGGTGCCCTCGCACCGGCTCTCCGCGTTGTAGTGCATCACCGACCCCGGATCATAAGGCGTGAGCGCCCGCCAACCGGGACGCTCTGTGCAGGCGCCGTTGCCCTCCGGCCGGGCGTGCTCGTGCCGGAAGCCGAGGACGTGCCCGAGCTCGTGCCGGAGGACCCCGGTCAGGGTCTTCGAGGCGGCCCGAGCGATGTTCTGTAGATCGATGAAGACCTGGTGATACCCCCGCGCGACCATGTTCGGAAGGAAAGCTCGCCCGTTGTAGGTGGTGCCGCTGGCGGGGACTACCTCGAACAGCACGGGATGCTCCTCGTACTCGCAGGCCTCGTCGTGGTCGGGCTCGTAGACGAAGCGGACGGCGGCGGCGCTCGCCCAGGCGGACCCGGCCGACAGCGTCGCGGCGACCACCGCGTCATGATCGTCGCCGAAGCGCGGAGAGACGCAATACGTCAGGTCCATCTTCTGCTCGTCGCTCCAGCGGTCATCGCTCCCGTCGTCGCGCGTGTTGACGATGAGCGCCCCCGGTTGCTGGTACTCGGCGGAGAGTTCCTTCAGGGTCACGTCGTCGTGAACGCCGATGTCGCCGTCGACGAGATAAGCGCCGTCGTTCGGATCGCGCGGGAGGCTGGCCTTCCATTCATCGAAGCTCTGATAAGTATCACCGACGGGCTCGCCTGCACCGGACGACGGGTCGACGACGCAGGCCGCCGCGAGGACGGAGGAGGCGAACAAAAGGAGGAGAAAACCGTGAATGGATGGAGGGATGAACATGGTGAGCTCCTTACTCGGGCCGATCCGGGCCAACTACCCATGACGGCGCAAGCGCCATGCCAGGGCTTTAAGGCCGTCGGGAGGACGGAAGTTCCCGTGCCAGGTTCGATCGCCCCGGTGAAGGAGCGAAGCGGCCGCCTCGTTGTGCGTTCCAGGGCCACAGACGATCCCCATGCGGCATCAGTTCTCGTCCACCGAAGCGCGGCTCGGTGCTCCTGAGTTGTGACCGGTGAGGTCGCGGCGCGGTGACCTAGGGGTCACCTCTGCCCCAGCGCGACGATCACCGCCGTGACGGGGATCATGTACAGCGCCTCCTCGAGGCCGAGGTTGTGCCGGATGAGCCCGTCCGTGTACTGCTGGCCGAGGAAGAAGGTCGTGACCTTGCCGGGATGAGCGAAGGCCAGGAAACAGCCGAGGCGACCCGCGGTCCAGCCGAACGGGAGGGCCAAGGCGATGGCGTCCACGTAACGTCACGCACGGCCCCCGAGCCGGGCGCGGTGACGACGGAGGACGAGCGCCGTGCCCACGACCGCGCCGAGGAAGCGACCGACGAGCGCCCAAGCGAGCAGCCGGCCGGAGATGTCGACATCGAGCCTCGCGCGGACCGAGCGTCTCTTGAGGACCTGTACTCCCACGAAGATCCCGAATGCGACCAGCACGCCGAATGAATCGATGTGCAGCGGGCCGAGCTCGCCGACGGGGGGGCTGGTGTCGCTCACGCTGCCGAGGCTCCTGATGATCCCCGCGATGTACGCGGTGTGGAGGAGCTTCGAGCTCCGCCGGGCCACGCCTGTGGCGCCGCGACGTGTTTGGCCACATCCTCCAGAACCTCGGTCACGTGAGCTTCGCCAGCGTCAAGTCGGATGTCATCTACCTGATCCCGCGGGACGAGGGCTGGGCGCTGACGGCCGACGATCTGACGGATCCCAAGTTCCATTACCTGCGGAAGATCGTCTAGCGCGGGGTCTGCGCAGGATCCGCTGCCCGGACGTCCTCGCGCAGCGCCTCTGCCAGGCGATGGCCGCCGCGCTGCGGGCACCACCAGCGCGTCGAAGGGACGCAGCCTGGAGCTGCAGGCGGCGCTGGCGCTGGTGTCTCCGCAGCGCATTGGACGCGGTCTCGGCCGATGCCCTACAGTCGGCCGGAGCCACATGTTGATCGTCGCCGTCTTCGGGAACCGCCCGGGGGGACCGCTCAGGATCCGGATCTACCTGGAACCAGGGGATCTCGGGAGCAGCCTCCGCCGCGCCGTCGGCTTGATCTACGCAACGGGTCTCCTGCCGGGCCTCATCACGGTGAGCGGCGTCTCGTGCCAGGGGGTGAAGCTCTCCCCAACCGATCGCGTCATCGCCGACGCGATCGTCCGCGAGTCGGGGACCAGGCCCGTGTTGATCGCGTCCATGTGGATGAACTGTTCTCTCACGATCGAATGCTCCTGGCGCGAGGATCCCGGCGAGCGCCCCTCGTCGCTGGGCGTGGACGAGCGGTTGCTCCCGCTCCTCGCCGAGTCACCGGTGAATGCGTTCCTCGTGCTGCCGCCGAAGGTCCAGCCGCTCCGCCAACCGCAGATGTTCCTTCGCCAGGCGGCCCACCAGTCCGGCGATCGGTATGCCATTGCCCTGACGCTGAAGATCCTGCCCTGGCTACGGATCGAGATCTGCTGGGACGACGCTTACTACCCCGAGGCCTACCGCAAGGTGGGAAAGACGGCGCCGGTCGGGCTGATGCAGAAGAAGGCCCTCGACATGGCCCGCTTCTACATCGACTGCGGGATCGAGTCGTTTCGCATCAGCCTGCTCAAGGTGGGCGACGTGGAGGCCGCGGTCAGCCGGAGCAAGCTACCCGTCCCGTGCCTCCTCGCCAGCGACGCGACGCGGGTCGTGGCGAGCTGCATCGACGATCTAGGCTTCGCCGCCTTCCGCGACGGGATCGCCGTGCCCACCTTCACCGACGGCGTCTCGTCCTCCCGCCGGGGGCAGATCCACAAGGTCGTCGACGAGATTGCCGGCGAGGCGTACGGGGGCGATCGGCCCGTCGTGCTCTTCCTCCTGCGATCGACCGGCGGTCTGCCCGGCGGGGCCCACCCCGAGCTCGACACGCGCAAGCAGATGGTCCGGCAGGTCGTGGAGTACCTCTCCATGCAGAAGAACCCTCCGCACATCTTCCTGCTGGGCGATCGTGTCTTCAAGCACGTCGCCTACGAGGGCGAGGTCACGCCGAAGAACGTGTGGAAGAAGGGCGTCCACGACATGATGCAGTGGTGGAATCGCGCCATCGAGACCACGGGATCGACGCTGACCCTGAACGAGCAGCTCTACGGTTACCTCTACCTCTACAGCCGGCTCCGCGACCGTCTGACCATGATCGGCATGCGCAGCGGGATGCTCGAGGCCCCCGCGTTCATGGGCATCCCTACCGTTTACATCGATTACGTGCTCGAGGGGAGGGGCGGCAAGGTGACCACCTCGTCGGGCTTCGAGAGGATGCTCGTGCTCGCCGGCACGCCCCGGGGAGGGAAGTTCGATCTCGGCGACGAGCAGGGGTTCAAGGGCATCAAGGTGCCCAACTACCACATCTTCGCCGTCCGCCCCGTGCAGCTCATCGCCCCAGCGCTGACAGGCGACCCCACCGTCGCCAAGAGCGACGTCGACGGATACAAGGAAGCGCGGCGCGCCCTGAAGAACCGCCCGAAGACGGAGGAGGAACAGCAGTCGACCGTGACGAAGATCTACGCGGAGATCTACCGCGGTCCGACCAAAAAGTTCCTCGGTGAGCGCAAGCTCGTCGAGGTGCTCAAGGCCGCGAAGGCCGTCGTGGCGCCCAAGGAGAGCGAGCTGGAGATGTACCATGAGCTCTCCTCCACGCTGAACGCGCTGATCACGAACGCCGAGCTGCTGATCGACTTCGCCCAACTCTCCGATCTCCGGAGCCTCATCTACGAGCGTGACCGCGATCCCTACGCGCCCTCGCTCAAGATCTCGGGCCGGGATCTGACCTTCGCCCCGCGGAGGCGGAGCGTCGGGCCGCCGCTGCCGGGGTGGCTCACCAAGCTCATCCAAGAGGTCGGTGGGGAGATCTCCAAGGTCAAGAGAGAGATCGATCCAAAGAGGCTCCCGAAGCCCACCACGAAGTCCGAGAAGCAGACGCTGAAGCTCTCGGACAAGCTCGCGAACACCTGGAAGACGATCCCCAACGACGGCGGCGGCAACTGCCTCTTCCTCGCGATCGCGCAGGCGCTTGCCGGGCTCGAGCCGCTCGATCTGCGCGCGGCTGCCCTGCGGCGCCAGGCCATCAGCTTCATGCTCCTCCACTTTGACACGGCGTGGTGGGGCTCAAAGAAGGCGCAGCTCGACTATCTTGGATATATGAGTCAGAACGGCGCGTGGGGCGGCGACCTCGAGATTGCCGCCCTGAGCCTCACGCTCGGGAGGCGAATCGAGGTCTACTCGGTGAATTACGACGCGCCGATCGTCTACAACGCGAACGGGGGAAACACGATCCGGCTCTACCACAACGGCTACCACTACGAGCTCATGAAGGAGAGGTAGCCGGCTCTAAAACCACGTCTCCCAGCGGCCGCTGTCGATCTCGGCGGCGTGCACCGTCGCGGAGATGCGGTCGCGATCGCCCGGGAACGGCTGTATCTGGTGCAGGCGGTAGCTGTCGATGACCAGCGCTCCACCAGCGCTGTAGCTGGCGACGAGGCTCTGCGCGGAGAGCGCCTCGTCGCCAGGATCGTCTCGCCCGTCGTAGAGGACGTCCCAGAGCTTGAGCCCGCCGTCCGCGTCCGGGAGCTCCAGCATCACGACGACCGTGATCGCGCGGAGCCGGCGGGCAAGGTGGTAGTCGGACAGCCCCTCCGTGTCGAAGTGGACGACGCCGCCCTCGCGCGCGACCTTCTCCCCCGCAGGGAAGATGTGGACGCCTGGCCCGCAGAAGCCGCGCCGGGGCTGCGCGAGCCCGCCGGTGAGCGCCGCGACGAGCTCGCGCATCCGGCGCTGGAGCCCGGGGAGGTGGCGCTCGACGCGGGCGTCGGAGGCCGCCGCGTCGGCGAAATAGACCCGGGAGCGCCCCTGCTCCAGGTGCGTGTAGAACGCGCGCCCCAGCGAGAACTGCTCGCCTCCGAAGTCGGCAGTCCACTCGGCCCCGGCCGCGCGGACCCCTGCGACGAGCGCGGCGCGCTCCGCCTCGGAGAACACGCGCGGAACCTCCAGCGCGAAGTGGCGATCGAGCGCGTCGACGGGCCGGGGCGTCGCGCGCGGGGGCGCGGGAAAGGGAGAGGCGGAGGGCGAGCCGGGAGGGGGATCGAGCCGCAGTACGGAGGCGCGGCGCGCGGTCGGCATGGCCAAACCACCGTTAGCACCGCGCGAGGCGGCCAGCCAAGCAGCGACGCGCCGGCCGCGTGGCGAGGCCCGGAACGGCTACCGGTTTTTCCCGCGCGAGCCCCCAGATCCGGGTTACAGTGCCGCCGCGGGAGCACCTTTTTGCGAGCGAGGACAGCGATGGTGTCGGGCAGGCGAGGGGAGAAGCGGCAGGAGCAGCAGGCGTTTGCGCTCAAGGGCACGATGCCTGCCATCACGATGCTCTGTCTGAAGACGGCGGATGTCTCGGCCGTCGAGCGTCAGCTCGCCGACCACATCTCGCAGATGCCGCACTTCTTCCTGCACCTGCCGATCCTGCTCGACCTCGCGGAGCTCGGCGACGAGCCCGTCGACCTCGGCGCCCTCGCCGGGCTGCTGAGGAAGCACAACCTCGTGCCCATCGCCGTGCGCAACCCGACGGACGCCCAGCGCGAGCGGGCCGTCGCCGCCGGCCTCGGCGTGCTGCGGACGCCGCTCACGCGCTCGTCGCGCCAGGCTGCGCCGGCCGAGGGGAGCACCCCCACGCCGGGCCCCGTGGCGGTGGGGCCCGCGCCCGACCGCGGCGCGCCAGGGGCCACCGCCGCGGAGCGCGGCGCGGCAGGGCCCGCCCGGCGCCAGAGGGAAGCCACCCCGGCGCCGGACGCGGCCGGGGAGCCGCCGCCGGCAGGGCTCACCGTGCGGCAGCCGGTGCGCAGCGGGCAGGTCATCTACGTGCCCCACGGCGACCTCGTGGTCCTGTCGCCGGTCAGCTCGGGCGCGGAGCTCATCGCGAACGACAACATCCATGTCTATGCCCCGCTCCGCGGCCGCGCCATGGCCGGCGCCCACAACAACGCGGACGCGAGCATCTTCTGCATGAGCCTGGAGGCCGAGTTCGTCTCGATCGCCGGCCGCTACCTCATGGCCGACGAGATCCCCGACGAGCACCGCGGCAAGCCCGCCCGCATCTCGGTACAGAACGACGGCCTCGTGGTCACACGCCTCTAGAGCGACGGTCACCCGCTTCGGATACGGGCCCACCTCGGCGTTTTCGGTGCTCAGCGCACCGGAGTGCGCTTCCGCGCCGAAAACGCCGATCTGGGCCCGTCTCCTGTGCGGGAGACCGCCGCTCTGCTCTGCATGGTGCAGAGGTGGGAGGAAACCGCTGTAGGGCGTGTCACCTTGGGCGGAGCTCGGTCAGGACGAGCAAGTACTCTGGCGGGTTGTTCGGCGTCAGCTTCGCGTACGGGTTCTCCATCGTCGGGAAGCCGGTGAACCGCTTCGTGCTGTATTCGCCCCACGATGGGTTGTTGAAGAGCGGGATCACCGGGGCGGCCTGCACGAAGATCATCTGCAGTCCGTCCAGGATGCGCTTCTGATCGACAGGGTCCGTCGCGGACTCGAACGCATGGAACAGCACGTCGGCCTCCCTGGCGCCGAAACGGTGCCAGTTGCGCGGCGCCACCTCGCCGAGCGGCTTCACGAGATCTGCGCTCATCAGATCGCGGTAGAAGTTGTAGGGCGTGGGCTCGACGCTGGTCCAGCCCATCGACAGATCGAACAGGCCCTTCTGCAGCGCCGCGTAAAACGCGCTGAAATCGTACGTCTTCATCGACGCGGCGATGCCCACGCTCTCCAGGTTCTGCGTGATGATCTGGACCGCGCGGACCCAGTCGGACCAGCCGCTGACGACGTTGATCTCGAAGTGCATCGGCTTGCCGAGCCTCGTCCGGATCCCGTCCGCGCCCCTCGGGTAGCCCGCCTCGTCGAGGATCTGGTTCGCCCGCTGCGGGTCGAACTTCACCCAGTCCCCCGCCGCCACCGCCTTCTCGTTGCGAAACCGCTCGTAGGAGTCGTCGAGCCCCGTCGCGTCCGCGCCGTGGGTGTAGTTGTCCGCCGCGAGCTTGACGATCTGGTCGCGGTCGATCGCCATGCTGATGGCCTTGCGCACGCGCACGTCGTCGAACGGCTTCTTCGTGGCGTTCGGGTACAGCGTGGCGGTGCCCCCGACGAGCGGAAACCAGTAGTGATGGTTCGCCGGATCCTTGGCGACAAAGACCCGCTCGATGTCCGGCACGAAGGCGCCCGCCCAGTCGATCTCACCGTTGACGAGCGCCAGGGTGACCTGGTCGTTGCTCGGATACGCCGGGAAGCGCAGCCCGTCGACCGCCGGCTTGCCCTCCTGCCAGTAATGCGGGTTCTTGCCGAGCTCGTACACCTGGTTCTGGAAGACCTTCACCTCGGTGAAGGGCCCTGTCGCCACGGGGTTCTCGTTGGCGAACGTGACCGGATCGACGATGTCCTTCCACACGTGCTCCGGCACGATCGGCTGGTGGCCGATGTAGCTGAGCCCGGGCACATAGGGCCGCCTCAGGATGAACTCCACGGTGGTGTCGTCGATCGCCGTCACGGCGCCGAGGAACCGCCACACCCCCGCGAGATCGAGCGCCGCGTGCTTCTTGATGAGCGCGAACGTGAACGCGACGTCCCTCGCCGAGAACGCCTGTCCGTCCGACCATTTGACGCCGGAGCGCGTCGTGAAGGTGAGCTTCTTGTTCGCGTCGCTCCACGCGTAGCTCGTCGCGAGCCACGGCGTGTAATCGCTCCGCATCGTGTTGTAGACGAGCAACGGCTCGTAGATGCCGGCGACCGTCGGGAACCGCGCGCTCCCCTCGGGGAGCAGGGGGTTGAAGTTGCGCACCCAGGTGGCCTGCTGCTCCCTCGCAATCGTGACCACCGCGGCCCGCTTCGGCGGGGGCTGCTGCGCGGAGGCGGCCGCCGCCTGCTGCGCCGACCCCCCCGGCGCCGCCGCCCGCTCTGGAGCGGGGGATGGGTTCTCGCTGCCATTCTTCGAACGACAGCCCGCAGCGGCGCAGGTGGACAGCAGCAGCGCCGACAGGACGAACGCGCGGCGCGGCATGGTTCGACTCATCCCAGACATCCACCTCTCCACGCGGGCGATCTCGACCCCCCCGCGACGCTCCGTTCCCGTGACCACTCCAGCGACGACGCCCGGCCCCCCGCCGAGGCACCCATGCACGACGCTCGCCCCCGTGAACCATCGGGCCAGGTGTCGCCGCGCTCGCACTCTATCGGCGCATGTGGGCACATGTCAACTTGACTGGCTCGCGCCAGATTTCTGGATCTCCTCGCATCCTCCCGCGAAACTTGCAGCGGCTCGGGCCCCCGACCGGGCGCACAGGAGGCTCCGCTGCGCGGAGCCCCTTCCGAGGAGCGGACCGTGACCACCCCCGTCTCACGAACCTTCGTCGACCTGAGCCACACCGTCGAGCACGGCATGACGACCTACAAGGGCGTGCCAGCGCCCGTCGTCTGCGATTTCCTCTCGCGCGAGCAGTCCCGCGGCATTTACGCGGAAGGCGTCGAATTCCACATCGGCCGAATCGACATGGTCGCCAACACGGGCACCTACGTGGACAGCCCGTTTCATCGTTATGCGAACGGCAAGGATCTCGCCGGCTTGCCGCTCGAATCGCTGGCCGATCTGGAGAGCGTGGTGGTCGAGGCGCGGGGCCGGTCCGGGCGGGCGATCGACGCCGACGCCTTCGACGGGCTCGATCTCGCCGGGAAGGCCGTCCTCGTGCGCACGGGCTGGAGCGCTCACTGGCGCACAGACCGCTATTTCGAAGGACACCCGTACCTCACGCGGGACGCGGCGCGGCTCCTGGCCGGCGCAGGCGCCGTGTTCGTGGGCGTCGACACCTACAATATCGACGACACGGCCGATCCCGCGCGGCCAGTCCACTCCCTCCTGCTCGGAGCGGCCATCCCGATCTGCGAGCACATGACGGGGCTCGACCAGCTCCCCGCCGCCGGAGCCCGCCTCTTCGCCGTCCCGGTGAAGGTCCGCGCCTTCGGCACATTCCCGGTCCGGGCGTTCGCCATCCTGTGAGCCGCGCAGGCCGCTCGGTTGAAGCTCGGTGAGGCGCGGGCTTCCCGGGCGCGGCGTCGCGGCGCCCGCGGGGGGAGCTCAGCCTCCGTCGAGCGGGAAGAGCTGCAGGTTCACGGCGACGACGCGCTCGGGCGGCCGCGACTCTGCGATCACCGCGCGCATGTTCTGGAAATAGCTCACGTGGAGCTCGGAGAGCCTCTCGAGATCGGCCGCGGAGACCGTGAAGACGTTGAACGAGAAGCGCCCCTCGGCCTTGCGCGTGAGCCGCGCCAGCCCGACGCCGGCCCAGAAGCACTTGAGCCGGTGCTCCGCGTCCGGGTCCGGGCGCGTGTCCACCGTCCGGATCGGCGCGACGATCCACCGCCCGCGGCTCCTCCGGATCTGGCCGGCCTCCGCGAGCCGATCGAGGCAGCGCGCCTCGTCCTCGACGGGGAACCCGAGCCGCCGCGCGATCCACCCCGGCTCGTGGCGCGGTAGCGCCCGGTAGGCCGGAAGCTCCAGCGCGAGCAGGACGGCGGGGAGCAGCGGCTCCTCGTAGACGGCGCGGCGCTGGGCCTCGAGCGTGCGCCACGCCGCGCTCGCCGCCGGGAGCGCCGCCGGGTCGGAGAAGAGCGCCACGAAATCGAGCAGGCGCAGCGAGCAGGCCTCGACCATCCGCAGGAAGTCCGGCAGCCGCGGCTCGGCCTCGCCCGAGAGCCAGCGCGCGACCGCGTAGCGGCTCCTGCCCGCGCGCCGCGCCACGTCGACGATGGGCGACATGGAGCGCATCTCCGAGAGGAGCGCCGCGACGCCCTCGGCCGACGCCGGATCGGTGCGCGCGAGCCACGCGGGCAGCGACGGAAAGAAGCGCCTCACCGCCCCCGCGACGTCGACCCCCGCGCGCCGCGCGGCGACGAGGAAGGTGGCCGCGGTCGGCCAGCGCCTGCCGGACTCCCACGTGTAAACGACGTTGGTGCGGAAGCCGAGCCGGCGGCTGAAGGCCAGCTGCGAGCGCCGGCCGCGCAGGGCGCGAATCAGCTCTTTTGCAAGGGATTCATGGTCCACGTACCGCAGATTCGCACATGTGGAGGCCAATTTGCCCTATAGAATGTGCGAAGCTGACCTGGCGTCGCGCCGACGACGAACGCAAGGTAGCCCGCAGGAGGTCGTGAACATGCGCGAGCGGAGTTGGCTTTCTTGGGTGGTCGCGGTGGCGACGAGCGTCGGGCTCTTCGGGTGCGTTGATGGCGCGGGCGGCGGGCCGCAGGGCGGCCAGATCGGCGGAGTCCATGGCGCGGAGGGCGGGTGCGACGAGGAGAAGGAGGACATCGGCGCAGACGACGCCTCCCCGCTGGGCTTCTCTGCGAGAGCGGCGCTCACGGCGATCTCCGGAGAGCGCTCCGTCCCGCTCACGTGGGCGAAGGGCGGCAGCACGACGGCGACCGTCTCCGTGGGCGAGCTCGTCGCCGCGCGCTTCGTGCGATCGACCGTGGCAGAGGCAGAGGGCGATTCGAACGGCGCCGAGCCGGCGCTCGCCGTGGATTGCTCGGATCACCTGCAGATCGACGTCCCGCTGGCCTTCTCGACCGAGGACGGCGCGTTCGACGAGTCGTTCGCGGTCACGCTCAGGGTTCCGCGGGTCGACGCCGCCAGCTTCTTTTACAAGATCGATCTCTCCGCGCTCCAGGGCTCGTACGAGGTCACCGAGGTCGATCCCGCGGAGTTCAAGGCGGTCACCGTGTACCTGAGCGGCGCGCTGAGCAGCGGCGCTGTCTCCGGCACGATCAGCGGGGTCGCCGAGAGCCACCCGACCGGGAGCGGGCCGGACGGGTCGGTCTCCGCGCAGCAGTTCGGCGTGGCGCAGTTCTGAGCACGACGCTGCGGCCGCACGACTGCCATCTTCAGCGGAGCCTCGCTGTCCAGGGCGATGCGCACCGGGCGCGGCCCCGGCGCGCTACTCCAGCTCGCCAGCCTGCGCTGCCTTCGCGGAGTTGATGTAACGCCTGACGCCGGCGATGGCGAGCGCCGCGCTCGCGCCGAGGATCTCGACGCCGCCATGGCCGTTCAGCGTGAGATCCAGCCCGCGGTCGCTCGGCGCGAGCACGAGCGAGACCAGCGTCGGTGATGCGGCGAGCGCGCCGAAGCTCGCCGCCACAGGGCCGTCGAGCAGGCCCGCGAACGCCTGACGGTCGATGTACAGCTGCAGATGCGAGGCGCCCTTCGCGAGCGCCCGAGCCTCGGTGAACGAAGGGGTCGCGGCCAGCGATTCCTTGTCTTTCCCGAAGCGCGCGGCGACCTGAGCGAGGTAGCTGCGGTCGCCCGCGCCGATCAGGATGAACCCAGGCCGGGTCTCGGCCCTCAGCTCGTTGCCGTCCTCGAGATCTTGCGCGAGCGATCCAGGCTTGGCCCTGAGCTTCTTTGATGTCCGCTTCATGTGCGCGGCGACCGCGCCAAACACCTTCTTTTGCGCTGCCTCATCCGCGGTCGCCAGCGCGATCAGCACGGCGCTGTGCTTGAGCGTCTCGGCGCGCCTGGCGCCTGCGAGGTTGAGCTTGTGCTTCGGATCGCGGTAGATCCCGACCGAGGCCTCGCCGCCGAGCGCCTTGTCGATATCGCCGAGCTCGAGCCCTACCTCGGCGAGCGCGGCCGCAGCCGCCGCCGCGGTGCGCTCGCCGGCGAGCCCGTCGAACGTTCCGAGGACGTCGCTCACCGTCTTTCCTGGCGATCGCTGAAGGGACAGCCCGAACGTCACAAGCGCCCCCTGGGGCAGCTTCGCCACGGCGGCATGGTCCGTCGCCGCGAGCACCGTGCCGAGCGCGGGAACTTCCGGTCCGAAAAGCGCGAGCTCCACGTGGAGCCCGGGCGCGTCCTGGCTCATGGGAATGGCGATGAAGAGCCGTGAGCCGGGCTCGGGGCCGGTCGCGCCGCTGCCTTGCAGCCGGTGGAGGTCGATCGCGAGCCAGGGATCCTTCGCGCGCTCGGGCTGGAAGAGCGCGGACGTCTTGAACGACGGCTCGCGCTGCCCCGCGACGCGCAGCGCCCTCGATAGCGGCTCTGGCCGGGCGCAGACGAGCGCGACCCGCGCCTCGGCGAGCCACGCGCCGTGGGCGACCACGTTGTCCTCGTCGCCTCGAAGCGCGAACCTACCCTCGCCGGCCTCGCGCGGCAGCTCCTTCAGCAGCCGCTCCACCGGGGCTCCGTCGCTGAATCGCGCCACCACGCAGCCGTTCTCGACGATCGCCCCCAGGGATTCGCGTGGAGCCGCCTCGCCCCCGACGAACACCGTGGCGCCGTCGAACGATGCCATCAGATCGCGAGCGAGGTCAGGGCTCAGGCCGGGCTGGCGCGCCAGGACCGCCGTGACCTCCGTGAGGAGCGTCTCCCGGACGGCGGGCGCAGCGGCCGCGAGGAACGCGCCGGCCTGCGGGACGCTCGCTACCAGCGCCGCATCGCTGGGGATGACGTCGACGAGCGACTCCACGCTTCGCGGCATCGCGGGGGCGCTCGGCGGCGCGGTCCCTGCGAGCGCTGGGGCCGCGGCCGAGCGCGGCGGCGTCGCCGCAGGGGGCCCTCCGCAGGACGCGAGCGCGACCAGCCCGGTCACGGCGAGAAGTCGGGGAAAGGCGAGGCGCATCGACAGGGGGGTTCTCCTCATGGATGTGCGCCGTGGTACACCCGACCGGCTCAGGTGTCTCCGCCAAAGCGCCTGAGCGGCAGGGATGCGCGTGCCCCGGTCGCCACGCGGGCCCTGCCCATCACCAGAGATCTCGGCCGTCCGAGGAGAGAGAGCTGCCCTGGCGCGTCAGCGGCGCAGCTGCGCGCGGACCTCCATCAGGATGATGCCCAGCATGTTCCGCCCGCTCCCGTCGCCGCCGTCGGCCCAATAGGAGTCGTTCGCGGTGTGCTCGATCAGCTCTGCGTCCCCGGTGTCGAGCAGGGCGCGCCGGAGATCCTCATGCTGGGTGAACTTCGCCAGCACCACCTCGCGCATGACGTCGTCTTTGACCTGCTCCCAGTCGGGGCGCAGCGGGCGGCTCCGCTGCCTGCCCATGCGCGCCGCCTCGCCGGGGCCGGGGGCGTTGCGGATCACCTCCTCGTGCTCGGTGCCGGGGAACTTCTGGGCCTGAAAGTAGTGCTCGCTCGTGGGCCACACCTTGCCTTTGAGCGTGACCGGGTGGCGCGAGAAGTTGGAGAAGAACCCGTGAGCGTCGCCGGAGCGATAGAAGCGGATGACGGTCATGGGCGCAGTCTACCCCACCGCCCCCGCGGCGCCGGGGTGGAACCTCGCCCCGAGCCCTCCGCCATCCACGGCGCCGCTACTGGATCGAGCCGATCTGATCGAGGAAGTCGTTGTATTTGTCGAAATCTCCCGACGGAACCACGTCGACGCCGATGTTGACCCGATGATCGTCGTACATCAGATCACCGAGGAGGCCCTTCGTCTGCTCGAGGCCGAATGTCTGGATGCCATAGAGGATGTAGGGCACGAGGTATCCCTCGTAATATTGCCGCTGGACGACCGTGGCCTTGATGCGCCCCTTCTGCATGTATTCGGCGGTCTTTGGATCGAAGTCGAACGTGATGATGGGGATGTCCAGCCTTCCGGCGGCTTCTGCGGCCATCACGCACCGATACGAGATGTTGAACACGCCGATCATGCCCACGACGGGCGGGTTCGCGGTCTCGATCGCGGTCTTCAGCTGATTGACGTCATACGCTTCCTGGTCGTTGATGAAGACGGCCTGGATCGGCGGCGTCGTGTAGCCGAGCTGCCCGAGTACCTCCAGGACCCCCTCTGTTCGCTGGACGCCATCGTACCAATCCGATGAGGTGTCGCCGTGAACCAGCACTGTCCCTGGTGGGGGAGGCAAATTCCCGATCTTGGGATCGAGGAGGGCGTGCGCGGCCCTGGCGCCGGCTTCCTTCTGGATGGCCCCGACGTAGAGTGTGCGCTTCGAGTCCTTCAGATCAGTGTCGAACGTCACCACGTGGAGGCCCTTGTCCACGGCTTCATTGATAGCGGCCTCGTTGATGACGCTGTAGGGCGAGACGCCGACGCCCTGGGCGTCGTCCTCTATCGCGTTCGCGATCTGTTGATTCTGGAGGTTCTGCGACGCCATGCCGTCGTCCGTCGTCATCTGGGTGGTCGGACCGAGCACGTTCCCCACGGCCTCGAGCTCCCCCATGGCTCGGTTGGCGCCGGTGGCGATCGGCTCGAAGAACGTGGAGAGGTGCTTCAGCAGGACCACCATCTGGATCGGCTTGAGCCCGCTCTGGTTGATCGCGCCGACGAGGTTGTCGATCGTCCGCTCGAGCTCCGTTGGCGTGAACAGGGTGACCGGGGTCCGATCTCGCCTGATCTTGATGACCTCCTCGGTCGGCTCGTCCGATTGGGGGGCGTCCTCTGTTGCGCACGCCGCCGTCATCACCATGAGCCCGAGGGCGGTCATCCAGCGTCTTCCCGTCATCTTCATGACATTCCCTCCTCGGCGGTCGGCGAGCACGATGCCGAGATCTGGGACGCGAGTCCCACAAGCATCCTGGTCTCCATACAGTGGAGCCGACATCTGCGATAAACGAGCACCATGTCGGTTCGACGGGAGCATTGCAACGTCGTGGGCGTCCTGAAACCCATGTTTGCAATTTTGAGATACGACGTCGACGAAGTGGCTGTCAATAGGCACGGAAAATCGCCGATGAGGAGCGGCGTGAAGGCGAGGTGGGAGCTCTCGGCTGAAGGCACCACGCGCAGGGGTGCCATGGAAGCACGATTACACTCCTCGCCTCGCCCCGGCGGCGCGCCTCTGGCAGGTCGCCGCCCGTCGCGGAAGGAGGTGGAGAATGCTTACGTGAGCTCGCTGAGCGCGCCCGTGGTGAGCGCCGGGTCGGGCTGGGAGCCGAACGACTCGATCTCGACGCCGAACGCCTGGGCGATCGACACGAGGATCCGGCTGTTCGTGACGGGCGTGAACGTGGCGTCGGCCTCGCCGCACCACGGCGCGTCGGCAGGGCAATCCGCCTTGAGCTTGATGCGCCGGCCCATCCTGAGCTTCCCGTTCGCCCCGCCCGCCAGCAGCGTCGGCACATTGCGCGTGCTGTGCAGGGAGGGGTTCCCCATGTCGCTCGACGCATAGATCAGCGTGCTGTCGAGGGCGCCGAGCTCGTCGAGCCGCTGCATGAGGCGCGCGATCTTCGAGTAGCTGTACCGGTTGAACTTCGCGAGCGGCACCCAGGTTTCGGGCTTGCCAGCGCCGGGGCGGCCGTTGTTGCCGACCGGCGAGGCGTCGTATGTGTGCGCGACCGAGCCGTGGTTGTCCGCCGGCAACCCGAGCGGGTTGTTCGCGTAGGCCAGGTCGTTCATGAACAGCGTGGCGAAGCGCGTGACGCCGCAGGCGAGCGCCTGCGCCAGGAGGTCGACGTGCGCGTCGGTGATGGCGTCGAAGTAGGGCTCGCCGCCGTTGTACTGCTTCACCGACGGGAACTTCGACGCGTCGGGCAGCGGCGGCACGACGCACGACGGCCCGCCGGCCGAAGGCGCGGCGTACTGCTTCTCCAGCTCGCGGAGCGACGTCAGGTGCTGATCGAGCTTCTGCTGCTCGGCGGGCGCGAGGCGCGTGCGCAGGCGGTTGACGTCGCCGCGCACGAAGTCGATGACGCTCTGGCCGAGCTCGCGCTGCCGGGCCGCGCGGGCCTGGGCCTCGGGGTCGTCGCCCACGACGAGGCCCGCGAACAGCAGGTTGAACGCCTCCACCGGGTGGATGATCTTCGGCAGCGGCGCGCCGCCCGCGCCGAAGGACAGCGTCTGCCCGGCCTCGGTCCCGTCCATGCCGACGCCGAGCGCGACGCTCGTGATGCGCGTGTCCGCGCCGAGGCCCTTCTCCACGGCGAGGTACTGGTCGAGCGAGAGGTTGAGCGGCTTCTTCCCGTCGATGCGGCTGCCGGTCAGCATCGTGCCGGCCGAGTCGTGCCCGTTGGCGTTCGACAGGTGGTCGATGCCCTCGACGACGAGGATCTTGTCCTTGAAGCTCCGGCCGTAGGTCGCCGGGTCATCGAACGGCTGGAGAGAGCAGTTCTCGTACGCGATATCGAAGCTCGTCTCCGTGTCCCCCGCGCGCATGGCCCAGTACTCGGCGGCGATGCCGTGGGGGTGATAGATGGCGACGAGCTTGAGCGGCAGCTCCTCGCCGCCCGCCTGGGCGACGGAGTCCGCGAGCATGTTGACGAAAGGAAGCGTCGCGAGGCTCGCCCCCACGGCGCGAAGGAAGGTACGGCGGGTCGACCGGCGCATCACTGGGGCCTCCGATGGCTGAAGAGACTGCTCTTGACGTAGGTGATCAGCGTTTCGACGAGCTTGCCCTGCTCTGCCTCAGGGACGGCCTGCCATGCCTTCAAGAACGACGCCTCGCTCTCCGCGGCGGCCTCGCCGCTGCGGCCCACCGAGGCGCGGAACACGTTGCGGGCGAAGCACGAGCGCACCGTTGGGCTCGTGGACAGGGCCTGCGCGAGGGCGTTGCTGTCGGCGTACGCCCCGTCGAAGTCGGCGCCGATCGCGACGGTGACCGCGCTGTCGACCGGTTGTTGGTTGTCCTGCGTGCGGACCTTGCCCATGCCGTCGAAGCGCTCGAACGAGAACCCGATCGGATCGATGCTGTTGTGGCACCCCTTGCACGCCCCGTCGGTGGAGTGGATCTCGAAGCGCTGCCGCGTCGTCTTGCTCGGATCGGGCACCGGCGGGACGACGTTGATGTTCAGCTCGGTGGGCGACCGGAGGTTGACGCAGGCGACGCGGCGCAGGACGGTCACCCCGCGCAGCACAGGCGCGGTCTCCGTGGCGTGCGCATACACGGAGAGGAACGCGCCCTGGTTGAGGAGGCCCCGCCGGTCGGAGAACGACACGCGTCCTGTGCTGGGGGCGCCGTACACCTTCGAGAGCGGCTCATCGACGATGCTCCAGTCGGCGCCCAGGAGCTCGCCGACCGTCCCGGTGGAGTTCATCAGGACCTCCGTGACGAAGTCCTCCGTCTCGCGCTCCATCGACGCCCTGGCGCCGGCGAAGTCGCCGTAGACGTTCGAGTCCTTCGCCGTCATCGCGATCCGGTCGACGCCGAGCCACTCGCGGACGACCCGCACGATGCGCTCGCGCGCCGCCGACGTCTGGAGCAGCCGGCGCACCTCGGCCTCCCGGCCCTCGGGGGTCGACAGCGCGCCCGCGACGGCGGCCTCCATCAGCGCATCATCGGGCGGGCCAGCGGTGATGAGGTAGGAGAGGGAGCTCGCCAGCTCATGGGGAGTCAGCGCCAGCGCATCTCCGCCGGATCCATCGCCGATCTCGGTCAGGTAGAGAAAGCCCGGCGACTGCAGGACCGCGCGCGCGACGAGCTCGATGCCGTCCGCGTAGGTCGCGCCCTTCGCGCCGATCCGATAGACCGCGAGCAGCGCGTCGGCCTCCGCCGCGTCGAGCGGGCGGCGGTAGGCGCGCCCGCCGAACGACGTGATGAACGTCCTGGCGCAGCTCTCCGCCAGCGTCCCCGGATCGGCGCAGGGGGCGAGCACCGAGGCCTTGCCCTTCACCTCGGCCGCGAGCGCCTCTGCCGCGGCGGCGAGCTGCTTCGCCAGCACCGGATCGACGCGCTGCGCGTCGTTGACCGTGAAGCCGTCCTGCCGCGAATCCGGCGCGAACCCCTCGCTCGGGTTGGTGGTGGTCCCCGTCAGCGCGCGCACCGAGGCGGCATACTCGGCGTTGGTGAGCCTGCGGATGCGCGCTGGGAGGAGGCTCGCGCTCTCCGTCCCGTCGGGCAGCGTGACGCCGCCTCCGCCAGCGTCGGGATCTCCTACGTCTCCCGTGCAGCCGGCGACCCCTGCCAGCGTCATCGCCAGCATGATCCCGCAAGAATGATAACCAAGTGATCGATCCATGGTTCATTTTATGCGCGCAAGAGCTCCCGCCTGCAACCGCTTGTGCTCTCCCGGCGCGCCTGAGAACCACAGAGTGAACCGTGACATGTCACGGTTCGCGGCATTACATGTCACGCTTGGCGGTGTGACATGTCACGGGTGAATGTGACACGCCTCACGGCGGGCGACTCTTCGCCCAGCGCGTGAAACGTGATGGATCGAGAGAACTAGCGGTTTCCGTGCATGGCATACGGCGTGCTTTGCCCCTCCGGGCGAGGCCGAGCAGCAGCGTCGAGCCTCCGGAACGCACCTGATCGCGCTCTTCTGCCGCTGGCAGAGGGGAGAGGCCGCACGCTGGGCCGCGGCGCGGGTACGCACCCTCTCGACGTGTTCAACCTTTGAATCAAGGAGAGATGAAGACGTGAAATCCGCCAAGCTCATCGTCCTGAAGGCCCTTATCCTGGCAGCCCCCACGCTCTTCCTGGAGCGGAACGCCCACGCTCAAGCGATGACCGATGTGATCGAGGGCTGCCTCCCCCAGCTTCAAGCAGGGCTGCTGCCGGCCGACTACGATCTCCACACGTTGCTCGGCAACGATTCGAGTTATACAATTCCCTTCGGAAAGAGCGCTCAAAACTGCCTCGGTTATACCTGGATCAACTTCAAGAACAGCACCAACAACAAGGTGATGACGCCGCGATACCTGCTGAACGTGAACTCGTCGGCGTTTGACTGCGAGGACACGGCGCTCAGCTGGGGCCTCTACAAGAGAGCATGGATCGTGGGCAACCCGCCGGGGCAGTGGTTCTTCGTCAGCGGCGGCTTCATGCGCGGAAAGCTCGTCAGCGGGACATGCACCTACGATCCCGCGAATCCTCCCTGGGGAGTTGGAGAGACGAGCGTCGTGGTTACACCTTCGACGTATGGCATCATCTGGCGGTCGGAGTATCGCGTCGCGATCAAGGCCTACCAGGACGACGACGTGAGCATCGGCCATCCGGGGACGTGGTGCGACAGCTCAGCGCAGTGCAACCAAGGCGTCACCGTGTCGTTCGACGCGCCGTAGCCCGGGCTCGGCCGGCCCCCCCCCCGGTGCCGGCGAAGGGCGTGACGGCGGCGCGCGCGGCAGCGGGAGCCCAGAGCGCCGCCAGTCCGACCCCGGGCCTTCGCCTGGAGGCCGCTTGGCGGCTGCTCAGGAGGCGGCACAACGTACCGCCGGCAGGGTGCACCTACATGTAGGTAATTTGGATCCAGATCGCCGGCCGGGGTACGCTGCAAGTTTCGTCGCGAAAAAGTTGTTCGTTCGGTTCGCGATGACGTACCCAGTCGAGCGCGTCCCCGGCCTCAATGGAATCGGGTGGGCGCCGAGCTCCCATCACGTCGACGCCGCCTCCTCAACGCCGGGAGAGGCGGGCATCCGCGCGGGCTCGGCCGTAGGACAGGCCACGTCTCTCGAACCATCTTAAGGAGGTTTCTGGTGTCAAAGGTAGTCGTCGTCACCTCGGGCAAAGGCGGAGTCGGCAAGACCACCACGACCGCAAACCTCGCGTCCGGCATCGCGGCTGTCGGTTGCAAGACGATCGCCATCGACTTCGACGTGGGGCTCCGCAACCTGGATCTCGTGATGGGGTGCGAGCGGCGCGTGGTCTACGATCTGGTCAACGTGATCCGCGGAGAGGCGACGCTCCGTCAGGCGGTGATCCGCGACAAGAGGCTCGATTCGCTCTACGTGCTCCCTGCGTCGCAGACGCGGGACAAGGACGCCCTCACGCTCGACGGCGTCGGGCGCATCCTTGACGAGCTGCGGGGCGCGGGCTTCGACTACATCTTCTGCGACTCGCCGGCGGGCATCGAGTGGGGCGCGCAGATGGCGATGTATTTCGCCGACGAGGCGATCGTTGTGACGAACCCCGAGGTCTCCTCGGTGCGGGACTCGGACCGCGTGCTCGGCCTCCTGGACGCGAAGACCCGCAGGGCGGAGCTCGGCGAGGCGCCGGTGAAGACGCACCTCCTGCTCACGCGGTACGCGCCGGCGCGCGTCGCCAAGGGCGAGATGCTCGCGCACCAGGACGTGCTGGAGCTCCTCGGCATCCCGCTGCTCGGCGTGATCCCGGAGTCGCCGGCGGTGCTCCAGGCATCGAACGCCGGGACGCCCGTGGTCCTCGATCCGACGAGCGACGCGGCGCAGGCCTACCTCGATGTGGTCCAGCGCTTCCTTGGCGCGGAGCGCCCCCACCGCTTCCTGGAGCCGGCAAAGAAGGGGTTCTTCAGCCGAATCTTCGGTGGCCAGGCGGCGACCGTCTGAGGGAGTTCTGCCATGTCGATCATGGATTATTTCCGTAAGTCGCAGCCGAAGTCGGCGAGCGTGGCGAAGGAGCGCCTGCAGATCATCGTGGCGCGCGAGCGCGTGCGCCCGACGGGCGAGCCAGACTACCTGCCGCGGCTGAAGCAGGAGCTGCTCCAGGTCATCTCGAAGTACGAGCGGATCGACCTGGACCAGGTGAGCGTGAACGTGGAGCGGAGCGGCGATTGCGACGTGCTCGAGCTGAACGTCGTGCTCTCCGAGTCGGAGCGGGCGGCCGTGCGCGCCGCCGCGACGCGGGCGGGCGCCGCCGCTGTTCGGAACTGCTGACGAGGCGCAGGGCGGGGATCAGGTCGCGGGCTGCGCGACCTCCACGTCGGGATCGACCCCCCGTCCGTCGAGGGGCGCACCGTCAGGCAACCTCACGGTCGCCACGGTGGCGTAGAACGCGCCCGGCTCGGCGATCCCGGGGAGGAGCCGCTGCACCGAGCCCTTGCCCCACGTCCGCTCGCCCACGACGAGCGCGCGGCCGTGCACCTTCATGCAGCCGGCGAACACCTCGGCGGCGGACGCGGTGCGCCGATCGACGAGGAGCGCGAGCGGGAACCTATAAGGGCGCTCCTGCTGCGAGCGGTACACCGTGTCGTCGCCGTCGGTGTCGACGACCGAGGCGATGACCGTGCCCTCGTCGAGGAAATCGCCCGCGAGGGCGATGGCCGCCATGAGATCTCCGCCCGCGCACCCCCGCAGATCGAGGATCAGCGCGGCCATGCCCTGCGCCGCGTGCCGGCGGATCACATCGTAGATCCGCGACGAGAGGCCCGCCGAGAAGACCGGAATCCGCGCATAAACGACGGCGCCGGGGAGCAGGGCGTCGATCGCCTCGTCCGGCGAGGGCACGAGCGCCGCGGAGAGCGCCGAGAGCGCAGCGGCGTCGACCCGACCTGGGACGACGGTGGCGGCGTGGCTGAAGAACACATTGTTGACGCTCGGGACGGCCGCCATGCAGGCCCCGGCGATCATGTTGTTGCCCGTCGCGGGACACGTCAGGTTGATGCCCGGCAGGCCCTCCAGGAAAATCTTCGGATTCCCCGTCGTGAACCGGCCCGGCCCCATGAACGGGCTCATCGTTCCCGCCTGATCGCCGAGGGTGACGGGCATCATCGAGCCCATGTTGAGCGCGTTCACGAACGAGAAGAGCACCTTCACCGGGAACGGGACGGCGGTCGCGTTCATCGCCATGTTCGGATACGGGATCGGCGCGCCAACGGGCGGCGTCGCGCAGACATCGGGGAAACCAACGTTCATCCCCGCGCCTCTGTTCGATGCAGGCAACATCGGGGCCTCCTAGCCGAGGTGGATCTCGCTGCCGTTGATGGCCATCGTCTCTTGCGTGACGATGGATGCGTTCTTCGCGGTCAGGTAGGACTGCCCGTCCACCACCGTGCGGGCCGTCCCGGCGCGCAGGTCGAGCGCGTCGCGCACGCGCTGGTAGAGCGACGTGAACTTCTGAACCACGCTGCCCGCGAACATCTGCAGCTTGCCCGCCTCGATCCCGACCGCGGGGCTGCGGATCGCGACGCCCTGGTCGCTCGACAGCGTGAGCGGCCCGCCCTCGGCGCGGAGGTCGACGGCGCCCTGAAACGAGAGCGAGGTCTTGCCGGTGCCGCGGAGGACGCCGATGACATAGTGCTCGTCGCCCCTCCCGATCACGAGGAGCATGTCGTCCACCTCCGGCGCGTACGGGAACGCGAGCGCCATCTGCGCCGTGACGCGCTCGCCGCCCCGGAGCTCGACCTCGAGCTCGTGCGGCGCGACGCGGACCACGCGCCCGGGTCCGAGGTGATCGTCCGGCCGAGGGACGGGGAGCTCACGGATCTTTCGTGCTGCCTGGGTCATGGGATCTCCTTCAGTCGTGCGGCGGCATCCAGGTCTCGGCCTCGAGGCGCTTGGCGTCGGTCCGCCTCACGCCGACGAGGCTCGCCTCGGCCCACAAGGCGTCCTTGTCGATGACCGCGTGCAGGTTGGCCGTGAACAGGTCAGCGCGCCGGAAGTCCGCCCCGGAGACATCGGCGTGGGACAGATCGGCGTGGTGGAGCTTCGCCCCGACGAAGAAGGCGCCTGCGGCCCGGGAACGGACGAGGTTCGCCTCGCGCAGGTCGGCGCCGCTGAGGAGGGCGTGCGTGAGATCGGCCTCCATGAACGTGGCGTTGCGGAGCTTCGCCTTCGCGAGCTGAGCGTTCTTGAGGCTCGCCTCGCCAAAGAAGGCGGCCTTGGCCTGGGCCTCGGTCAGGTTGGCGAGGTCGAGCTTGGCTTCCTTGAAGCTCGCGCGCTGGAGGATGCTCGCCTCCAGGTTGGCCCGGCGGAGGTCGGTCCCCGTGAAGTTCGCCTCCGTGAAATCGCAGCCTCGCAGGTCCATCCCCTGCATGTCCGCCTGCTTGAAGAAACACCGCTGCATCGCCAGGCCCTTGAGGCGCAGGCGGCGCAGATCGACGCCGGAGAAGCCCACAGCGACGAAGACCGCGCTGTCGATGACGAGCCCCTCCACGATCGCCTCTGTCAGCACGGAGCTCTTGATCGTCGCCCGCGTGAGGTTCGCGTTCGTGAGGTTGGCCTTCTCGAGCGTGCAGCGCTCGATCCGGGCGCCGGAGAGGTTCGCCCGGCTGAGATCGGCGCGGTTCAGCACCACGGCCGTGAGCTCCAGCCCTGACAGATCGACGCCGGAGAGGTCGGCCTCCTCGAGCAAGCACATCGGAAAGCGCGCGCCCGTGAGATCCGCGCCGGTGAGGTCGCACCTGCTGAGGTTGCACCGCTCGAGGTTGGCCCCGCGCAGGCTCGCGCCGCGGAGCTTCGTCCCCTGAAGCGATGATCCGGTGAGGTCCACGTTCGAGAGGTCGATCCTCGAGAGATCCATGCCCTCGATGTCGGAACCCTGGACCGTGGCGCCGCGCAGATCCGGAGCTCCGAGGATCGCGCCGTCGAAGAGCGTCCGATCGATCTTCTTGGGGAGCACCGCGCCACGGAGATCCGCCTCCGCGAGCAGCACGCCCTCGAGCGTCGCTCCCGTGAAATCGGCGTGGCCGAGCTTCGCCCTCGCGAGCGCCGCGTCCTGGATGCGCGCGCCGCAGAGCTTGGCGCGCGTCAGATCTGCGTCGGAGAGCGTCGCCTTCACGATCGACGCGCCGGAGAGATCCGCGCCGTCGAGCTTGGCGCCGTCGAGGCAGGCCCCCTCGAGGTCCTGGCCCCGGAGGCTCACCCCCGAGAGCAAGGCGTTGTTCAGGAGCGCGCGGCGGAGCGTGACGCCCTCGAGGTCGGCGCCCACCAGGTTGGCCTGGTTGAGCATGGCCCCTTCGGCGTCAGCGCCCCTGAGCCGGGCGCCGCCGAGGTTGGCTGCGGTGAGCATCGCGCCCCGCAACGTGCATCCTTCGAGGTTCGCCCCGCTCGCCTGGAAGTCGACGATCTGCGCCTCGTCGAGCTTGGCGCCCACCAACTTCGCGCCATCGAAGCGTGTTCCGGTGAACCGCGCCTTTGCGAAGTCGGCCCCGGTGAGGTCGCGCCCGCGCAGATCGAGGTCGGAGAAGGTCTCGCCGGCGAACGAGCGCCCCGCGCGCACCGCCGCCTCGAGCAGGTCCGGCGTGAGCCCCGGGATCATGGCTCCTCCGCCATCACGCGCGTGAGGTTCGCGCCCGAGAAATCGCAGCCTTTGCCGGCGGTTTGAAGGAGCTTGGCGTCATACAGGTTGGCGCCCTTGAACCGGACGCCGGCGATCGCAGCCTTCGACAGATTGGCGCCAAAGAGGTTCGATTCAGTGAAGTCTGCATGGTCGAGCGACGCCCGGTAACAGCCCGCCTCCTTCAGGTTCGCGCGGCGGAAGCAGGCCCTTGACGCCGAGGCCTCCATCAGCTCGGCGCTCGGGAGGACCGCCTGCGTGAAATCGGCGTCGTCGAGCGTGGCCCTCATCCAGATCGAGCGCGCGCCGCGCGCTTCGATCAGCCTGGCCCCGCGGAGATCGGCCCCCATGAAGCTGGATTGGCTGAGCGTCGCGCCCGAGAGATTGGCGCTCTTCGCGCTGGCCTCCAGGAACTGGCATCGTACGAACGACCCGCCCGTGAGATCGGCGCCGGCGAGCTCCGCTTTCCGCAAGAGGGAATCCTGGAGCGAGAGGCCTTTCCCATCGATCCCCGTGAGGTTGGTCTCGGTGAGGATGGCGTACTCTCCCGTGGCTCCCGCGAGCGACGCCCCCGACAGGTTCGCCTGCTGAAAGAACGCTCGGTTCAGGGTGGCCTTATGGAAGACCGCGCCCGGCGCCCGGGCGCCGGTGAGGTTGGCGAGCGTCAGGTTCGCGCCCGTGAGATCGGCGCGGGTGAGATCGGCTTCCACCAGCACGGCCCCATCCAGGTTCGCGCCGGCGAGGTTCGCTCCAGACAGGTTCGCGCGGGCGAGGTTGGCGTCACGGAGGTTCGCACCCCGAAGATCGACCCCGCGGAGATCCCGACCCTCGTAGTCCTGCCCCGTGAGATCCTTGCCTGGACCGGGCTCTTGCGGCGCTGGGCGGTTCAGGATGTTCGCCAAGAACGGGTGTTCTTCGAACGTCGCGAGGTCTGCGTCGAGCTGCTTGACCTGCTCGTCGAGCATCTTCGCGTGATCTGCGCCGAAGTCAGCGGCGAGCTCGGGATCGCCGAGTATCGCTTTGATCTGCGCGTCGAGCGCCTTCTTGCTCTCCTTGAGCCCGTCGAGCGTATCGGCCAGCGATTTCGCTGCCCAGGCCGGAGGGGGCCCCCCAGGCCGGAGCGGGATCGCCGGGGCGCCGCTCGCAGCAGCGAGGCTTTTGTCCATCTCGGCGGCGGCCTCGGCGATCTTCGCCTTCATGTCGATCTGGGCGTCGAATTTGCCCATCTCGGCCGCGTACATCGAGGCGCCTGGCTCCGCCAGATCGGGCGGCGTCGGGTTGAAGGTCATCCACGCGGCCACGCCCTCGCCGAGCTGCCTCTGCACCTCCGCAGCGTCGGGGACCGCGACGGGCAGCATGTCGAGCCCCCTGCGCACGCTCGCCGTGAGCGGGTCCGGCGCCGCCGTCTCGGGCACCGGCAGCTTGCCCTCGGCGCGATCCTTGGCCCGCTGCTGCATCTCATCGAATCGCGCGAGGAGCTCGGCGGGCACGTGATCCTTGATGCCCAGCGGATCGGCCTCGAACGCCTGCATGAGACGCCGGTAATGCTGCTCCGGGAGGGACCGGTCGCTGAGCTTCTCCGAGCCGACGAGCACGGTCTCCACGTCCTTCATGTCGTCGGTCTCGATCTCGTCGAGGCCGCGCCAGGTGAGGTACAGCTTGCCCTCGTCGAGATCGGCGAACAGCGTGTCGAGGCTCATCGCTACCTCGCGGAATCGCTGCTTCTTGTCGCTGGCGAAGGCGCGGATCCGGAGGCCGGGCAAGCGGGTCTCGATGACCTGCGCGGTCGGGTGCATGTTCTGAAACACGAGGGCCTCGTCACCGCGGAGGTACCCCTCGAGCTGCTGGTCGGCCGGAGCGGCGTTGAAGAACGACCAGTCGAAGTCCGCGGCGAAATAGGGCCAGCGCTCCTTCCGGTAGCTCAGGCCGTACTCCTTGCCGACCTTGGCGGCGCGCTGGGACCACGCCGGGTTGATGGGTCCGAAGCCCGCGGGGCCGGGGTCGTCGCGGTGCGTGCGGATCACCGCGCCGGCGTGCTCCACGTTGGGCAGCTCGCGCGCGCCGAACCCTTTGCCCGCCGGGTTTCTGGCGTAGCCGGCGCCGCCGAAGGCGTGCGTGTAGCCGAGCGGCATCCTGGTGAACGGAGCCCGCTCGCTCATCACCGCGCTCGCGAGATCGTCGGACCAGAACCGCCGCCCCACGACGCGGAGGATCTTGGACCAGCGCCCCACCTCGAAGCGCACGGGGCACTCGGGGAGCGGCTCGCCGAAAGGTGTATGGCAGGTCCCCCGGAGCATCACCTCGGCGCGGGGCTTCCAGTCCGCGAAGTCGTTCGGGTAAAGGCACTCGCCCGCGCGCTCCTCGTCGTCTTCGCGGTACGTCTCTGCGGACATGGAACCCTGCGCGAGCAGGCTGGGCCCGATGCCGGGCGTCTCGGGCAGGGCGAGCGGTTTGTCCGGCGCGATCACGTACGTGGCGCGCACGATCAAGACCATCTCCGCGCGCCGCGCGGCGCGCCGGGAGGTGACCTTGGCCGCGAAGGGGAAGGGGGTCAGGTTCTTGGTCTTCACGAGGCACCGAGCGCGGGATCGCGGCAGCGATCTCACATGTAATTGTGGATCACGGCGATTCTGAGATCGACGTTGTCGATCTGGAGTGTGTTGTTGTGTACGTGGGTCGTGTGGTTGTGGACCGTGGTCACCGTATTCGAGAGATCGGTCCGCAGGGAGGCGATCGCATTGTTGATGCCGTCGATCTGGTCCTTTTTGACGGAAAATGCCTTGTTTGAAAGGCTGAAATCAAAAAGGCTGCCAGAGACGTAGGACTGGGCGGTGCTGAACGTACAGATATTGCCGACCTTGATCTCGTGCACGAGCGGCGAGAGATCGGTCTTGAGCAGGAGCTTGGCCGCCGACTTCACATCGAAGAGCGCCGTCGCCGTCGCCTTGATCTCGACGAGGGGCCCTAGGGTCGCCTTCATGTCGGCCATCAATACGCCCGCCGTCTGGAGCTGCACGAAGGTCGCGTAGGCGATCCTGAAGTTCGTGATCGCGCCAGAAGCGGTCACCTCCGTCCGGGCTCCCGTGTGGGATATCGAGATGACGTCCGGCACGGGCTTTGATTCTGTGCCGATGTAGGTCTCGATCTTCTTCGCCCACGTCTTCGACCTGACCACCGGATCTTTGTTCTCGTCCGGGAGCACGTCGCCAGTGTCCGGGTCTTTGCCGGTGATGGACTCCTTCAGCGTGCCTTCGAAGTACGTGATCTCCTTGCCGCTCGACCGCTTGGTCGCGTACTTCTTGCTGCTCTCCTCGTAGGTGGCCCAGACATTCTCGCTCTCGAGGTACTCGTGCGTCTTCGTGTACTCGAGCCCGCCCGAGATGTCGACGACCCGCAAATCGCCGGTGTCGTTCGCCTTCCGGCGCCCGAGGACGACCATCTTGTAATTGCCCTGAATGACCTCGATCTTGTCCCCCGCGGTCGTGGAGATGCGGTTGCCGTCCGAGTGATCCCACCAGCCGCCCTTCGTGAGGAGGCGGCGCGTCTCGGCCTCGCGGTTGTCCGTCGTGTTGGTCTCGACCGAGCTCGCGCTGGACGACCCTTTGATGTAGAGGACGTCCGTATTCTTGTCGTCCCGGATGCGCGTATCGTCGACGAAGCCGCGCATCTTGTTCCCCTTGAAGGGATCGCTCGTGAAGAGCTTGTCGTCGTTCGTGGACGTCGAATCGTCGGACGCCTGGGCGGTCGCGACCTCCTTCGGATCACCCACGAGCTTGGCGAGCGTGAGGCTGTCGGAGAACCCCGTCGGCGCGCCGGCGCTCGTGGCCGTGTCCACGCCCAAGCTGTAGTTCGACGCCGAGCTGCCCGAGGCGGCCACGGGGAACGAGCCCAGCCGGAGGAACGAGTTGCCGCTCGGCCTCGTGACGGTCGTCGTCGTCGTGCCGGTCGAGTCGGTCACCGTCGTGGTCGTCGTCGCGCCCGAGGTCGTGGTCGTGGTCGTGCTCGTCGACGAGGTCGGCGTCGAGGACGTCGTGACCTGGGGCGCCGAGAGCCACGCGACGTCCCCCGTGCCGGTGAGGGCGTCTTCGACCACGAAGTTCGGCACCACCATCTGGGCGTATTTGTACTCGACCTTGTCGACGTCGAAGGTCTCGCCGCTCGTGCCGCTGCTGTTGTCTCCTGCCGTGAACCCGTCGTCGGTAGCCATCCGTGCTCTCCTCTCGCTCTCGTAGACAGCTCGTCCGTTGGTGTCAGGCCGGCGGGAGGGCCTGCTCGCAGATCTCCCGGAGCTTCCCCATCATGTCGGGCAGGACCTGGAGCGTGACCCGCCGCATCTCGGTCCCTTCCTTGTAGTGCAGCGTCAACATGGCCACGCTGACGCGGAGCTCTGCCCCCTGGGCCGCGCCCTCGATCGTGTCGAGGCGCCAGGCGGCGTGGACGAGCAGGTTGCCGTGCTCGACCAGCGCCGCCGTCGCGAGCGCTTGCCGGATCTGCGCCTTTGCCGGCGCGTAGCCCGCGAGCAGGATCTCCCGGATCCGCGGCGCGTCCGGGCAGATCACCTCGAGATCGGCCCCGAGCTCGTCGGCGGATACATCGAGCTTCGCGGCGGACTGGATGAGGAAGCGGCTCGCCTTGATGACCCGGGCGAGATCGTCGCCCGAGATCCGGTAGGCGGCGGTGAAGACGTCGAGCAGCTTCTCGGTGTCCTCCGTGAGCTTGTCCGCGAGGCAAGGGCCGAGCGCTTGCCAGAGCCTCGACTGCGCCTCGAGGGGCATGCGGAGCACCCGGCGGAGATCGTCCGCGAGCGCGGGAGGGGGCTCGGCGCCGCCGAGGGCGCGGAGCCCCAGGGGAGTCTTCGTCGCGGTCAAGAGTGCTCCGTTTTCCTCAGGACTTGGCGCCGATCTGGAACAGGACGCCCGAGCTCGACTTGATCTGGTGGTGCGTCGCGTTGGCCGTCACGACCGGGTTCGGCGAGATGGCGTTGTAGAGCGCGCCCACGATGACGGGCCGGTCTGGATCTCCGTTGGTGAAGGCGATCAGCACCTCTGTCCCGCGGCGGAGGGGCATGTGGATTCCGTAGTTGGGCCCGGCGAAGGGCTGCGCCATCCGCATGCGGTGCGAGGCCCTCTGTTCGCCTGGCGGCGCGGTGTCGAAATGGAGCTGGACGAGGTACCGCCCGTCAGAGTCGATGTGGGCGATGCCGCCCGTCTCCCCTTGCGGTCCCGGCTGGATGAGCCCGGTCATCACGCCGGCGATGCGCGGCCTCGGCGTCCTCCGCGCGGGCCGGAAGGGGACGCTCACGGGGACCGCGCGGAGCGTGTTCAGGTACGAGGCCCCCCCGGCGGGCTCGTCCCCCGAGAAGTGGGGCAGCGTCGCCTCGTGCTCGACCTCGACGAGGAGCAGCGTCAGCGGCTCGGGCAGCTTGGGGTGATCGACGACCGTGGGCTTGGTCCCCGCGCAGAGGGTCGGGACGCCGCTCTTGCCCTCGTAGACCTTCAGGCGGCACGCGCGCTCCTCGCTGCGGACCCGCGCGATGAGCTCCGCCTCTTCAGGGGTCTTGACGTGGTTGCCATACTCGACGACGCCGCCGCCGTTCCCGTCTTCGATCGCGACGCACGCCGAGAGCTCGACGAGCGGCATGCGGTAGTTGTAATCCTGTACGATGTAGTTCGAGGGCGCGACGCCGGTCGTGCGCTCCAGGGCGAAGAGGTCCCTCTTGCCGCCTTTCGGCCGGAAGGGCAGCTCGTCGGCGAGCGGGAAGCCGGGCAGGTGATCGGTGAAGACGATCTTGTCGTGCCCGTCTCCGTGCTCGAAGAAGAAGCTGATGCCGACGTGCTCGGCGAGCCGGCTCACGAACGCGAGGTCGGTCTCCTGGTACTGCGCGACGAACTCGCGCGCCGGGTACGTGCCCATCAGCCGGAACTCGAACGGCAATGGCTCGTAACGCCCGAGCTTGGCCCGGATGATGTCGGGTATGGACTTGTCGAGGTAGATCTCCTGCGTCTCGACGAGGGTCATCTGGGAGGCGTGCGGGACGATGCGGAGGCCGTAGCTCGCGACCTCGTCGAGCACGTCGAGGTGGTCCTGGAGCGGGCCCAGGACACCGTGAATGCGGCGGATCTCGACGCCGCCCACCTCGATGATGAGGGTGATGTCGGCGCCGGGCACGGCCTCGGCAGGGAGATCCTGGCCCGGGTCGCACACGACGTCGAGATGGAAGGAGAAGAGCTCCGAAATGGCCTCGCGACCAGAGAGCCTGTGGATCCGGACGTGGTCCCACGTCTGGCCCTCCGACTCGAGGACCATGGTCATGGTGTGAATCTCTTCCACGGGCTCGTCCTTTCGACGTGGTGGCCAGAATGTCCACAGCCTCGCTCGTCGTACACCACGCTATCCGCGGGCTCGACTTTCCGTCAAGGTCGGTCGGCTGCTCCGCTTGCCTCGCCACGGTGATGAATTCGAGTTTGTGGGTACGAGGTTGAGATTCAATTACGAAATTGAGTCCATGGTTACGAAGTCGAGTCTTATGTTGCGAGATCAAGTCGGATGACGCTCAAAAGCAAGACAATGTTCATCCTGGGGGAGGCGGCGGGGCGCGACGGTTCACCGCCAGGAAATCGCGCTTGGACGACGATGCGCTATCTCGCGGGGCCGCGGCGTCCCCCTCGGGGAGCGCCCTCCGCCATCGCGATCTCCCGCGCCCGCTCGGACGCCGCCCGGATCGGCGGGCCGAAGAGCTCCGCCGGCGACCGCTCCTCGCTCCAGCCCGGCGGCGCGCCGAGCTGGGACAGGAGCGCTGCGTGCGCCGCGGGTGGCTCCAGCGCCACGTCGAGCGCCGGCGGCGCCTCGCGCCAGGCGTCGTAGTCCTTCGCCGCCATCTTGCCGGGCGTCACCGTCGCGATCGCCGGTGCATCTCCGGCGCAGGGGGCGCCTTGGCGGGCGCCCGCCCGCTTGCCGCGCGCGGGGGCGCCCCGCGCGGCGCGGATCGCCTCGATCACCTGCTCGCGCGTGCGCCCGCGCAGCTCGAACAGCAGGAAGGGGTCCTTGTCGAACGCCTCCCCGAGCACGTAGTGCGTCGCCGCGACGTGCTTGCAGGGGTTCGCCACGTCGGGGCACGAGCAGGCCGTGGTGAGGTCCTCAGGCCGCTCCGGGAACAAGCTGGTCCCGGCGCTCTGGAACGCGGCCTCGATCTCTGCCGGCATCTGGCCGGCGAGGAGCTCTGCCGCGAAGCTCGCCCGCTTCGCCATGGCGGCGATCGCCTTCGCCCAGGTGGCGTCGTCGAGCCGCGCGATCGTGAGGATCACCTTGTACGGCCTCGGCTGCGAGCCGGTCACGCGCGCGGTCACGAGGCCGGGCTTCACCGTGAGATCGTGCGTCCTGCCCGCGCGCGCGTACGTGCGCCCGCGCGCGAGGCGGCCCGCGTCGTCGGGCGCCATCCGCTCCAGCGCCTCCACCCAGCGCTTGCCCCACCAGGTCGTGCCGGCCCGCTTCATCCGGATGCCTCGCGCCGGCGGCGGCGGCTTTGGCCCGGCCTCGCGGTGGAACGGCGCCCATCGCGCCGGCGGGCTCATGTGGGCGCTCCTCCCCGCGCTCGGGCCACCTGGCGCCTCGCGCCCGTCCGCCGGCTCTCCGCGCGGCGCACCTGCCGCGCACGCGGCGCGTCGCCGCGGCCGCCTTCGTGCGCGCCGCGCTCGCCTTCCGGCGCGCCGCGCCCGTCCAGCGCGTCGCTGCGCTCCTCCTCAGGTTCCGGTGCCGCCTCCTCGCGATCGTCCAGCTCGCCTGCGCCGAGCACGGCGTCCCTCGACAGCGCGAACAGCTCGCGCAGCGCCGCGTCGTCGAGCTCGGTGATCCACGCCTCGCCCTGGCCGACCACCTGCGCCGCGAGCTCGCGCTTCTGCTCCAGCATCCGGTCGACCTTCTCCTCCACGGTGCCCGCGCAGACGAGCTTGTGGACCTGCACCGCCCGCCGCTGCCCGATCCGGTGCGCGCGGTCCGTCGCCTGGTCCTCGACCGCGGGGTTCCACCAGCGATCGAAGTGGAACACGTGGCTCGCCGCCGTCAGGTTGAGCCCTGCGCCGCCGGCCTTCAGCGAGAGGACGAAGACGCGCGGCCCCCGCGGATCGTCCTGGAACCGCCGCACCATCTCGTCGCGCGCGAGCCTCGGCGTGCCGCCGTGCAGGAAGAGGACCTCCGTGTCGAGCGAAGCCGCGAGGTGCCGGACCAGCCGGTCGCCCATCTCGCGGAACTGCGTGAACACGAGCGCGCGATCGCCCGCGGCGAGCGCCTCCTCGAGCATCTCGGTGAGCCGCGCGAGCTTGCCGGACCGCCCCGCGAGCGGCCCCGCCTCCCCGAGGCACTGCGCCGGGTGGTTGCAGATCTGCTTGAGCACCGTCAGCAGCGAGAGCACGAGCCCGCGCCGCGCGATGCCCTCGGCCTCCTCGATGGGGCGCATCGCCTCGTCGAGCGCCGCCTGGTAGAGCGTCACCTGCTCGCGCGTGAGCGTGCAGAAGACCCTCGCCTCGTCCTTCGGCGGCAGGTCCTGAAGCACGGAGGGATCGCTCTTGATGCGTCGCAGCAGGAACGGCCCGGCGACGCGCCGGAGCCGCTCTGCGGCCTTCCTGTCGCCGTAGCGCTCGATGGGCACCGCGTAGGCGCGCCGGAACGCCTCGAGCGGGCCGAGCAGTCCGGGGTTCGCGAACTCGAGGATCGACCAGAGCTCGGCGAGGCGGTTCTCGACGGGCGTTCCGGTCAGCGCGACGCGGTGCGGGGCGCGGAGCGCGCGCGCGGCGCGGGCGGTGCGCGACGAGGCGTTCTTGATGTTCTGCGCCTCGTCCAGCACGACCGCGGCCCAGTCCACGCTGGCGAGCGCCGCGGCGTCGCGGCGGAGCAGGCCGTACGTGGTCAGGACGAGCCCGCCGCCCGCGCTGCGCGCGCCGCCGTCGCCGCCCTCGGCGGGCTGCTCGCTCGCGCCAGACGCCCGCGACGCGAGCTCCTCGGCCGAGCGGGCGCGCCCCTCGCCGTAGTGCCGCACGAGGGGCAGGGCAGGGGCGAAGCGCGCCGCTTCCCGCTCCCAGTTGCCGACGACCGACGTCGGGGCGACGAGCAGCGTCGGGCGCGCGTCCCCTGGCGCTGCCGCCCGCCGGCCGACCAGGAACGCGAGCAGCTGGACGGTCTTGCCCAGGCCCATGTCATCGGCCAGGCAGGCGCCCAGGCCGAGGCTCGCCATGGTCTGCAGCCAGGCGACGCCGCGCGCCTGGTAGGGGCGCAGCGTCCCCACGAACCCCGCGGGCGGCGCCGCGGCGCGCTCGGCGCCCGAGCGGAGCCGCTCCATCGCGCGCGCGAGCGCGCCCTCGGCGACCACGGGGACGGCCATGCCGAAGGCGCGGGTCTCGCCAGCGAGCGCGCCCTCCAGCGCCTCGCGCGCCGAGATGCGACCGCCGCCGGCCTCGAGGCGCCGCGCTATCTCGGCGAGCTCCTCGGGGACCACGACCACCCAGGCCCCGCGGTGCCGGACGAGCGGCGATTTCTGCCGCGCGAGGGCGGCGAGCTCGCGCGCGGAGAGCGCCTCGTCGCCGAGCGCCGCTTCCCACGAGAAATCGAGCGCCTCGTCGAGGCCGAGCCCGGCGCTGCCCGCGACGACGCCCGCGGTGTGGCGCGCCGCGCCGACGCGCATGCGAAGGCGCAGGCGGCGCTGCCCCGAGGCCAGGAGCTCTCCCGGCACGACCACGCCGAACCCGGCTTCGCCCAGCGCTGGCGCCGCCTGCGCGAGGAAGGCCCACGCCTCCGCGGGATCGAGGTCCACGTGCTCCGGCCGCGCCTCGCCGAGGGCCCGGGCGATCGGCGCGAAGCGCCGCGCTGCGGCGCCGAGCGCGCCGAGGAGGACCTCCTCGGCGCCGGAGAACGCGCGCCCGAGCGCCTTCAGCGTGCGCCCCTGGGCCTTCCACACCTCGGCGGCGGGCACGAGCAAGCTCGGATCGTCGGTCGCCTGCAGCAGGAAGCGGAGAACGAAGCCGCGTTCGCCCTGGGGAAGCTCGAGCCGGAAGCAGGCGCGCAGCGCGTCGCAGGCGCCGAGCGCGGGGCGGACCCACGCGTCGAGATCGGCCACGAGCGCGCGCTCGGCGAGCCCTTCCGCGGCGAAGGCGCGCCGCGGGCCCGTCAGGGCGAGCGCCAGCCGGCGCTCCCACGGGGCGTGCGCCGGACGCGGCGAGCGCGCCGGGCGATCCGTGGCGCCGCTGCGCGCGAGCGCGTCGGCCGCGGCGTCCAGGAAGGCGCGCAGCAGGGCCTCGGCGGACCAGACCTCCACGGCGCGAGGCCCGCGGGGTCGGCCGCCGTCGCCGCTGGCCTGTTGCGCGCCCGCCGGCACCGCGTGCGCGGCCGGCGGCATGGCGCGGGCGAGCGCCGCGACACGCGCGGCGTCCTCCGGGGCCGCCAGCGACACCGCCCAGCGGGCCTCCATGCGTCCCCCTGCGGCGCTGGCGGGCACGACGCGGGGCACGATCCGCTCGCGCACCACGAGGTCGAGCGCGAGCTTGCTTGCCAGGCTCCATGCGGCGACGGACGGCGGCGCTCGCCCGAGGTCGTCCTGGGCCATGCTGGCGAGCGCGGACAGGCCGTCGAGGAGCGCCGCGGCCTCTCCGGTCTTCCTCACAGCGCGGCCCGCCTCGGAGACGACGACCGCCTCTGCTGGGGTCGTCGCGCCGAGCGGCCGGGCCGCGAGCCGCGGAGGGGCCGTGTCCTCCCAGAGGAAGAAGCGGAGATCGCCTGGCAGAAAGACGAGCGGCATCGGCGCGCAGGTTCATTGCACAACCGGGCGAGACGAAAAGGGTCTTCGCGCTTCGTGAGGTGAAAAAGCGGTTGGCCGGGCGGGAGCGCCCCGCTGATTCAGCGATTGTGACTCATTCCGGATTCACCCCGTGAATTGCCAGAATTTGTTTGGGACCTCCGATTCACAGGGTTGGTGGGCGTGCCATGGGAAAAAATCGTGGTTCGATGCAATGCGCCCGTGTCCCGCCGCGGCTGGACGCGCGGCGAGCCTCTGCCGGTCGCCTCCGCCGACACGGCGCCGCCGCTCTGACCGCTCGCGCGGCCGAGCCTCGAGCCGCGCTTGCCCCAGATGAGGACGATGCAGGGTCTGCTGGGCAATTGGAGATGGGCGCGGCGGGGACGCTGATCCCTGGGTTCATCTTCGAGCTCGCCTTGCGTCCGTTGGCCCTGGCGGTGCTCCAGGAGCTGAATGTTCCGCGACCGGGAAGCATCAGACGGCGGCGAAGGAGAGTCTAGATGCGATCGAGCTGGTACCTGGGCGTTGCCCTGGCCTGCACGGCGGTGGTGTTGCCGGCGGGCGAGGTCTGGGCCGATGGAACGCCGTCCTGGGAGCAGTTGCCTGCGATGATCACCCCGCGCAGCGGGCATACGGCCACGTTGCTCCAGGATGGCCGGGTGCTCGTGGCGGGGGGCCACGGCAGCGACACGACCGTGCTAATTCGGGAGGTCGAGATCTACGGTCCGGCGAGCAAGACGTGGGCGCCCGCAGCGCCGCTTCGCAGCCCGCTCCGCGAGGTCGCCGCGACGGCCGTCCTGCCGAGCGGGCTGGCCCTCTCGACGGACGGCGAGCATGTCGAGGTCTATTCTCCTGAGCTCGAACTGTGGAGCGCGGCGGCGCCCCTAACGCCCGCGCTCACGGCGCCCCACGCCGTGACCCTCCCGAGCGGCAAGCTGATGATGCTCGGCCGCGCGTCGGGCTCCCTCGCGGGCAGCATCTATGATGACTCCGCGGGCACATGGACGCCCGTCCGGTCGCTGAGCGGCATGACCGCCACGAGCGCCACGTTGCTCCGCGACGGCCGCGTGCTCGCGGCGGGCAGCGGCCGCGCCAATATCTACGATCCGGAGACCGATTCGTGGACACCGGCCGCCGGGTATCTCGGCGGGGCCATGGAGTACCCCGCGACGCGGCTCGCCAGCGGCGACGTCCTCTTCGTGGGCGGATACCCGTTCGCGAACACGCACCCCTCGCAGCTTTACCTCCCCGAGGACAACCTCTGGGTGGCGATCTCGGGGCATGACCCGTTCTATTACCCGTATCCTGAGTGCTACCCGCCCGGGGACTACGATATGGGCCTGGGCGTCTCGCTGCTTCCCAGCGGAAGCGTCCTCCTGACAGGAGGCATGGTGACGTACTTCTGCGGAATCCAGGACGAAAATGGCGCCTACCTGGACGACTGGCGCTACAGCGAGTTCAGCGCCGCGCTGGAGCTGTATGATCCGGCGAGGGCGTTCTGGGTACCCCTCGACGTGGAGCCGCCGGAGACGATGGCGCGCGGGTACCACACGGCGACGAGCCTCACCGACGGCAGCGTCCTGATCGCCGGCGGGCTTGTCGCGTCCGGCTCGCCCGGCGGCGTGCCGGTGCCGACGGGCTCCGCCTTGCTCTTCCACGAGCGCGCGCCGCTCGGCGCGGCCTGCCAGGCCGGAGGCGACTGCGCGAGCGGCTTCTGCGCGGATTCGGTCTGCTGCGATGCGGCCTGTGCCGGGCCGTGCGACGCGTGTGCGGCCTCGGCGGGCGCCACGAAGGACGGCGCCTGCACGCCGATCTCGGGCGCGCCCTGTGACGACCCCGACGCGTGCCTCGAGGGCGGCGTCTGCGAGGCGGGCACCTGCGCCGGCGGCGCCCCTGCGCCCGACGGCACCCCGTGCGACGACGCCGAGGTGTGCTCCGCGACGAGCGCGTGCGAGGCGGGCGCCTGCGTCGCGGCGAGCCCGGCGAGCTGCCAGCCGCCGGACGGCTGTCACGAGCCTCCCGTATGCGATCCTGCGCTCGGGTGCGCGGGGCCCGCGCCCGAGAAGCCCGACGGCGCGCGCTGCGATGTCGCGGGGACGCCGGATGCCTGGCAGGCCGCGGCGCGGATGCCGAACGAGATGAAGAGCGCGGGCATCGCGAGGTTGCTGGAGGACGGCACCGTGCTGGTCATCGGGGTGGAGAGCAGCTCCCCCGTGCGCTGGAGGTCGATGCGATACGACCCGAGCATGGACCAATGGCAGCTCATCGGGGGGACTCCGCAGGTGCGGTCGATCGTGCACGTCACGCTGCTGCACGACGGCACGGTCCTCGTGATCAGCGGCGATCGCGTGGACCGGCTCAACCCGGCCACGGGCGCATGGCAGCAGGCCGCGCCCATGCTCCGGAAGCACAGTATCGGCACGGCGACGCTGCTCCAGGACGGCAGGGTGCTCGTCGCGGCCGGCAGCGACGAATCCGCGGAGGTGTATGACCCCGCCGCGAACGCCTGGACCCTGGTCGCGCCCCTGAATGTGCGGCGATTCCAGCACACGGCGACGCTGCTCCAGGACGGCCGGGTGCTCGTCACGGGCGGCGGCAACCAATCGGCGAGCGCGGAGGTGTATGACCCGGCGGCCGACGTCTGGACGCCTGTGGCTTCGATGAGCCAGGCACGCGCGACGCATGCGGCCACGCTGCTCCAGGACGGCAGGGTGCTCGTGGTGGGGAGCAGCCCCGAGGGCGTAGCCCTCACGACAGCCGAGCTCTATGATCCGGAGAGCGACACCTGGACGCCAGCGGCGGAGATGGCCGCGCAGCGGTATGTCAATGGGACCGTGCTCCTTGCCGACGGCAGGGTGCTCGTGGCAGGTGATCTGGAAGGCCCGTATTCGCTCGATTATACGGTCGAGCTTTACGATCCGGCGAGGGACATCTGGTCGCCGGGGCCAGCCTTGAACATCCCGCTCACCCGTCGCGTGGCGGCGCGGCTGGATGATGGGCGTGTTCTGATGGCGGGCGGCGCGCTCGGCAGTGGATACTACCCGTCCCCTCTCGTGCACCTCTATGTTCCTGGGCAGGGCCCGAGCACAGGGGTGTGCCAGACTGGCGTATGCTTGCCGAGCGCAGGCGGAGAGGGTGGCGCCGGCGGCAGCGGCGGTGATGCGAGCGGCAGTGGCGGCAGCGGCGGTGATGCAAGCGGCGCCGGCGGCAGCGGTGGTGATGCGAGCAGCACCGGCGGCAGCGGCGACGCGACCAGCGGTGCTGGAGGCAGCGGCGGTGATGCGAGCAGCACCGGCGGCGGCGATGCGACCAGCGGTGCTGGAGGCAGCGGGGGAGATGCGAGCAGCACCGGCAGCGGCGATGCGACCAGCGGTGCTGGAGGCAGCGGCGGTAGCGTGAGCGGCACCGGTGGCAGCGGCGACGCTACGAGCGGTGCTGGCGGCAGCGGGGGCGATCTCAGCGGAAGTGGCGCGAGTGGCAGCGGCGGTGGCGTGAGCGGCACCGGCGATGCTACGAGCGGTGCTGGCGGCAGCGGGGGAGATGCCAGCGGTGCTGGCGGCAGCGACGGCACCACGACCACGAGCGCAGGCTCTCTCAGCGGGACGGGCGAAGGAGGTAGCGCCGGTGGAGCCGGCGCGCAGAGCGGGGTTGGCGGCGGCTCGCCAGGCAGCGGCAGCGGTGGTTCGCATTGCCAGATGGGGCCCGGCATCCAGGGTACACCCCCATGGCTCGTCCTCGTCGGGGGGCTCGCTGCCCTGCGCCCGCGCCGGCGCTCCGCGAGGATCCGCGGCGCTGCGTGAGCCGCTCGCGCAGCCCGACGTGACGTCGATCGCCCCCTGAGCGACCTTGCGCGGCGCACCTCGCCGCACAGATCGCGGCGACGGCGCGATGCCGGCGTCTGCGGTAAGCGCAATTGTTTCCCCAGGAAGTACTGCGCGGGCACCCCGACGCCCTGTCCCGAGATCGCTCTCGAGGACTGACGCGACGTGCCGGGCTGCCGCGTCGAGCGGTGATCGGGGTGGCGTCTCTCCGCTCGACCAACGCGCCCGGCCGAGCGAATTCCAAATACGTTCACGGGCCCGCGGAGATTATGGGGACGATGGAGCCGTGGCGAACTCGGGCACCCGAGGGCGTTCCGAGTGGCAGCCGGCCGTTTGTGTCCATTGAGGCAGGAAAAATACGACCATGTCAAAGCGCATGAACCGAAGAATTTTCCTCCGGGGGCTGGGTGGAGCTTGCGTCGCGGCGCCGTTCCTCGGCTCGATCTTCGACCGCTCCGTGATGGCGCAGCCGGCCACGCCACCGAAGCGGCTGATCGTGATGTTCACGCCCTATGGCTGCATCACGACGCGGTGGTTTCCGAAGAAGTCGCACGGCCCGCTCACCGCCGCGGACCTCCAGTCGACGACGCTCAAGCACCTGGCGCCTCACGCCGACAAGCTCCTCATGCCCCGAGGCATCCGCGCGATGAACGAGTGGACGGCGACGCTGGAGCGGGGGCAGGGGAACGATCCCCATACGCAGGTGCTCGGGTCGTACTTCACTTGCCACCCGGTCACCCCCAACAGCGACGACCCGTTCAGCTTCGACTCCGCGACGAAGTTCAACGCCAAACCGACAGGTCCCTCGCTGGACCACGTCATCGCACGACAGCTCAGCCCGCAAGGCACTCCGTTGCTCTTGAACACGGCTGGTCAGAATGAAAGCCCTCAGTCGGCGATCTCCTACTCCGCCGCCGAGACCCTCTTCAAGGGCCTCAACGCGTCGCAGGTCTTCAGCAGCCTCACGGGCATCTTCGAGCCGGGGAAGCCGACGTCTCCGGACACCTACGCGGCGATGCGCGGCAAGAGCGTCCTCGACATCGTGAAGGATGATCTGCAGAGGCTCGAGCGGTTCGACATGAGCCGTTCCGACAAGCAGAAGCTCGCATCCTGGAAGGAGCTCATCAACTCGACAGGAAATGTGGTGGCTTCTGCGCAGTGCAACACGTCCCTCGCCACGGTGCTCGGTGCGACGCAAGAAAACATCAACCTGTGGGGCACGCCCCCGGGCGACGACGACAGGCTGACGCGGCGGATCTCGGACACTCTGGACGGAGCGGACCTCTGTTCGAACCTCGCCGTGCTCGCGGCGGCGTGCAACGCGAACCCCGTCATCTTCCTGAAATACCCCGGTAACTACGTCTTCAAGGGGCTCGACGTGAACCTCGAGAGCGCCAGCCTCTCGCGTCGCCTGGACAACGCGGGCATGACGGGCACCTGCGTCCCCGGTGCGATCGACATGCTCCTCAGGATCGACGACTACTATGCGAGGAAATTCGCCCACCTCGTCGACCAGCTGAGCCGAATTGAAGAGGGCGACGGGACGCTCCTCGACAACTGCGCGGCAGTCTGGTTCCAGGACGTATCGGACGGCTGCGCCCGTAACCTCAACAACCTGCCGATCATCCAGGCCGGCAGCGCCGGCGGCTATTTCAAGACCGGCTGGGCCGTGAACGTCGAAGACGGCTCGCCCGATCTCACGACCGGCAACAGCGAGTTCACGTGTACCGACGGCACTTCGAACCAGGTCGACGCGATCTCCCAGGAAACGGGGACCGATCCTTCGCTCGCCAACGCGCCGATCAACAAGTACTACTGCAGCTTGATGAACGCCCTCGGGGTCAAGGCAGGCCCGGATGGTTTCCCGGCAAAGGGCGGTTCCGAGCCGGTGACCCACTTCGGTATGTACGACCGGACGGAGGACTTCATCGGTGGCGGGACCAACCCCCCCACCATCCACGATCCAGGCGAGTTCACCGCGCTCAAGGCGAACTCCTGAGCGGTCTCGTTCCCGAGCCTGTTGGGGCGGGGGTGGTTCGGGGTGGCTGGCCCGAAGCGGTGCGCCTGCTCGAGATGTCCCCATCGTCGAGGGAGGTGTTATGCTCGCGCGCGTCGAGCGTGCGCGGCGCGGCGCCGTGCCGGGAGGTCGTTGGATGTCATCTGTCAGGGGTTTCACCCTCGAGCTGTCGCGGATCGAGTACGTCGGGCAAGGCCTTGTCCGGCCGGAGTGTGTGATCGTCGAGCCCGGCGGCACGCTCTGGACCTCGGACGCTCGCGGCATCGCGACGCGCATCGAGCCCGATGGCAGGCAGGCGACCCTCGGCCCGGAGGTGCCCGAGCCGAACGGGATGGCGATGGATCGGCAGGGCAACCTCATCGTCGCCAGCATGTCCGGCGGCAAGATCCACAAGCTCCACCGCGACGGCCGGTCCGAGGTCCTCCTCGACTCCATCGACGGCAAGCCGCTCGGCGCCGTGAACTTCTGCTTCATCGACTCGCGGGATCGCCTCTGGATCTCCGTCACGACACGGCACCTCCCGTGGTGGCCCGCGGTCGTGGGCAGCATCCGCGATGGGTACATCGTGCTCGTCGACGAGAAGGGCGCCCGCGTCGTGGCCGACGGCCTCAGCTTGACGAACGAGGTGCGCCTCGACGCCGCCGAGCGGTTCCTGTACGCCGTCGAGACCGTCCCCGGCCGCCTCCTCCGGTTCCCGGTGCGCGACGACGGGAGCCTCGGCGATCCCGAGCAGTTCGGGCCCGACAGCCTCGGCATCGGCGGGTACATGGATGGCTTCGCCTTTGACGCCGAGGGCAACATCTGGGTGGTGGCCGTCTGTCGCAACGGCCTCGGGGTCATCTTCCCCGACGGGAGCTACCAGACCGTCTTCGAGGATCCGCGCCCTGCGGTCCTCGAGACGATGACCCTGAAGCAGCGGAGCGGCACCATCGAGCCGGCCGATCTCGGCGCCTGCGCGGGCAGCACCCTGCAGCTGCCCACGAGCATCGCGTTCGGTGGCCCCGATCTCCGCACGTGTTACATGGGATCGCTGGCGATGCCCCATCTCCTCACGTTCCGCGCGCCCGTCGCGGGGCTCCCGCTCTCGCACATGCGGTGATCGCGCCCTGGCCGCGCTCCGCACCTGCTACAAAATTCCCAGAACGCTGCCGCGCACGTTCATGGTTGGCTCCGACTGGCATTGACGCAAAATCGGAGTGAGCTCACCCTCGCGGGATGAAGAATTCATGGTGGGTGGGCGTGCTCGCCTCGATGGCGCTCGTGCCGGCGTGCGGGGGCAGGATCGAGGTGACCTCGTCCGACCTGCCGGCGGACGGAGGCGAGGTCGGGTCGACCACCGCGGGCGCCGGCGGCGGTGCCAGCGTCGCCTCGAGCTCTGTCGGGGGGGACGGGGGCGGCGGCGTGGGCGACAGCTCCGCCGTCAGCACCACCAGCACGTCGAGCGCCGGGGGGGCCCCTGGCACAGGCGGTCAAGGCGCGGGCGGTGCGCCGGACGAGCCGGAGACGGGCGCGGGGGGGGCCGAGCAGGGGTGTGATCCCAACCGCGTGTACCACGACTCCTGGGGTGCCACGAGCCAGAGGGATATCGAGGGCCTGCGCGGAGTCGCCGTGCTCGAAGGCTCGCTCTACATCGGCTACGACGTTGTAGACCTGTCACCGCTCTCCTGCCTGACGACCATCGAGGGCGGGCTCGAGATCGCCAAGGCCAAACGGTTGGCCGGCCTGGACGGCCTCGGCTCCCTCACCGTCATCGGGGAGAGTCTTACGGTGATGGAGAACCCCTCGCTGCGCAGCCTCGGCGGGCTTCAGCGCCTGGAGAGGGTCGGGGAAGCCGTCAACATCTCTGGCAACCCGCTCCTGGAGAGCCTCGCCGGCGCTGGGGTGCCTGCCCGCCTGTGGCTGGTCTACGGCAACGGATCGCTCGAGTCCATGGCAGGCTTCGAGCGCGTCGAGGGGGGTGATCTCCGGATCGAGGACAACGACCGGCTCGCGACGCTGGACGGGCTGAACAACCTGCGCCGGGGGCAGCTCACCCTCCTCGACAACGACGCGCTGACCAGCCTCGAGGGCCTCGACAGCGTCGATGATCTCGAGATGCTCCGCATCTCCGAGAACGATGGACTCGTCAGCTTGCAAGGCATCGAGCGGCTCGAGACGATCGGCTCCCTCGATCTGACGAACAACCGGCGGCTGAGGTCGCTGCGCGGCCTCGATGGCCTGGTTCGCGCGACCACCATCGAGATCTCGTCGAACGAGCAGCTCCTCGACCTGACCGGGCTCGCGGCGCTCGAGAGCGTCGAGACGCTCACCGTCTACAACAACGCCGCGATCGTGAGCCTGGAAGGCCTGCAATCGCTCCGCGGCGTGGTGCAGCTCGCGGTCGTGTCGAACCCCGAGCTGGTGCGCGCCGAGGCTCTCGCGCACGTTCCCTCGAATCCGGAGATCGCTCCTTCGGCCTTCTACCTCTCGGACAACCCCAAGGTCACCAGGATCGACCTTGGCGGGGTGACACGCCTCGACGAGCTGATCGTCGAGGCGTGCAGCTCCCTGACGGACCTGTCCTTCCTCGCCGGTATCACGGAGGTGACGTCCCTCGGCGTGTACCAGAACGCCGGGCTCGTGAGCCTCTCGGGGCTCGCGCAGCTCGCTCATGTCGATTTTCTGCGGATCGAGGGCAATCCTCGGCTCACGAGCCTGCGGCAGCTGACCGGCCTCCTCGAGATGCCAGCCCACCTCTATATCCGCGACAACGCCGCGCTCGCCAGCCTCGACGGGTTCGGCTCGTCGAGCATGGGCGACGGCACGTCCGAGGAGGTGTGGATCGAACGCAACGGCGCGCTCGTCGACATCGGCGCTTTGCGCGGCCTGGTCCACGTGAGCTACCTCGCCATCGAGGAGAATGAGGTGTTGCCCGGGTTGACCGGACTGGAGAACCTGTCGGTGATCTACAACCTCAGCATCCGGCGGAACCCGTCGCTCGCGACGCTTCGCGGCGTGGGGGCTCGAGCGATCAGAGCTTCGCTCGCGATCGTCGAGAATGAGAGCTTGCCTCGATGCGAGGTCGAGGCGCTCCTGGAGCGCCTCGACGAGCCGCCTCTCGAGGCGTACGAGAGTGACAACGGCACCGGCCCCTGCTCGCCCTGAGCCCGAGGTTCGCAGCCAAGGAGCCCCATGCCTCGCGTTCACCTCGTCACCACCGGCGGCACCATCGCGAGCCGCGTCGATCCGAAGACGGGCGCCGCCGTGCCCGCCGTCCGCGCGGAGGAGCTCGTCGCCGACGTGCCCGCGCTCGGCCGCGTCGCCGAGATCGCGGTCACCGAGTTTTGCCTCGAGAGCAGCTGGAACATCGGCCCGGACAGGATCGCGGCGCTCGCGCGCGCCGTGCGCGATCTCCAGGTCGATCCCGAGGTGACCGGCGTCGTCGTCACCCACGGCACGGACACCCTCGAGGAGACGGCGTTCGCGCTGGATCTGCTGCTCGACGGGGACACCCCGGTGGTGCTCACCGGCGCGATGCGGGACGCGAGCACCGCGGGGACCGACGGCCCGCGCAACCTCGTCTCGGCCGCACGGATCGCGGTCGAGCCCTCGGCGCGGGGGCTCGGCGTGCTCGTCGCGCTGAACGACGAGCTCCACGCTGCCCGGTGCGTGATGAAGACCCACACGACCGCGCTCGGCACGTTCGCCTCGCCGGGCGTGGGGCCGCTCGGCTGGGTCGACGGCGAGGGCGTCCGCGTCCACGCGCGCCCCGCGAGGACGCCGACGCTGCCGCTCGCGCCGCCCGAGCCGCGGGTCTACCTCGTCAAGATGGCGTCCGGGATGGACGATCTCCTGCTGCGCGTGATCCTCGAGGCCGGGGCGCGCGGGGTGGTGATCGAGGGCTCGGGCGCCGGGAACGTCTGCGGGAGCTGGGAGGGGGCGATCGCCGCGCTGGTGCAGGCCGGCACGCCGGTGGTGCTGAGCTCACGCTGCCCCGGCGGGCGGGTCACGCCGACGTACGGCGCGCCCGGCGGCGGGCGGCGGCTCCGGGACCTCGGGGTGCTCGCCGCGGGCGCGCTCTCGGGGCCCAAGGCGAGGCTCGCGCTGATGTTCGCGCTCGGGGCAGGGCTCGACGGGGCGGCGCTACGCGCGTATTTCGACCGGCTTGCCGGGTAGACCCTCGCTCTTCGCGCCCGGTTGCGGGCCGCGCCGCTCGTCGCCGGCGCCCGCCTTCCGCTTCAGCTTCTCCTCGACCCGCGTGCCCTTGAAGAAGCTCGCGTTGGCCTCGGTGTAGAGCTTGTACGGGTTCTCGAACACGTACGCCTTGAAGTCCTCGGCGCTGAGGACGCCCTCCTCCACGAGGCTCCAGCTCTCCGCGAGCGCCTCGGTCAGGTCGGGGACGTCCCAGTGGCCGACGTCGGAGGAGTAGATGGCGTTGATCTTCACGCCGAGCGGGTTCGCCTTGTTGTTGAACGCGGCCGCGATGGTGCGGTCGTCCGACTCGGATCCGAAGAAGAAGTTGTTCACCCAGCGGTCGCGGATGTCCTCGATCTTCTCGATGCCCGCGGCCTCGAAGTCGTTGCGGTACTCCGGCGCAGGCTGGCGGGCGTCGCTCGTGTAGCTGGCGCCCAGCGTGTCGGCGATCAGCTGCTCGCCCTCGATGGAGCGCCCGTTTGCGAGCTTTGCGAGATCCGCGCCGTACCGCCGGAAGAGCTCGGTGAAGAGCGCGCGGTCGGTCGCCGACGGGTCGTAATGCTTCAGGCCCTCCGGGCCGCGCTTCTGGAAGCGGTCGACCAGGTGGATGTAGACCCGCGCGCCCCAGTCCGCCCCGCCCTCGAGCATGCCGATGCGGAGCCCGGGGAAGCGGCGGGTGACGCCGCCGAAGAACAGCGCCTTGGCGAACGCCTCCGAGCCGTCGGCGAAGTGGCCGACGTGGTTGTTCATGTAGTTGCTGATCGACGAGCGCCCCGTCCAGCCCTGGCTCCCATAATGGGTGAGGACGGGCACGCCGAGCTCGACCACCTTCGCCCAGAAAGGATCGTAGTTGTGCTCGCTGTCGATGCCGTAGAAGTCGATGTACGTCGCGTACTTCGCGATCTCCGGGTGGTGCGCCGGCGGGTACTTCTCCGCGATCGCCTTGATGGGGCGGCGCACGCCGCCAGCGATGTTGATCGCCTTGAGCCCCAGCTTCTTGACGGCGAACTCCAGCTCTTCGATGCCCTCCTCGGGCGTGTTCAGCGGGATGCCGGCGACCGGGGTGAGGCGGTCGCTGTACTTGCGAAACAGCTCCGCGTGGTAGTGGTTGATCGCGCGCTGGAGCGCCTGCCGCGCGGCCGGGTCCTTCACGGCGAGCGGCGCGAGGGTGTTGTTCGGGAACAGGACCGAGTAATCGGACCCTTGCTCCTCGAGGCGCTCGGCGAGCAGCTCCGGCAGGTGGTACGTGGCCACGTCCAGCGTGTTGCGCGTCACCCGCGCCCACCACGGCGACCTGACGGTGCGGTAGTGCTGCCGCTCCTCGGGCGTCTGGGTGTACCAGTCCTTGCCGCTGCTGTTCTCGGCGTTGCGGCGGCGAGAGCTCAGCGCCTTGCGCAGGTCGTCGACGAGCTTGGCGCCTCCGTACGTGGCGACGAAATCCTCCAGCGCCGGCGAGTAATCGTTGGTGTGGATGTCCGTGTCGATGACGGGGTAATCGAGCTTCTCCTTGACAGCCACGGAGGGCGAGGCCTTGAGACGAGCGATACGGTCAGTCATGAAAGACTCCGGAAAAGGGGTTGGGCGCGCCGATGTCGCCTGTGTGGGATCGATGGCCGTGCTGGCGCGCGGCAATCTGCAACCTGCGTGCCTTGACGCCGTTGCCCCGATGTCGCTCCTTGACCGCTGATCTCGGCGTCTCTCCGGCGCGCCCTGCTCGCGCGTTGCTCGGAATCGAGCACCGATTCAGCGCGGCTGCTTCCTGAGCAACACTCAGACCGGCTGGGCGAAGAGCGCGAGGCACCGATCGGCGAGGACGCCGCCGACGAGATCGACGGGCGCGCCGGAGTTCTCGTTCATCCACCGCGCGGGGACGGCCAGCTCGCGCTGCGCGCCGCCGGTCGCCGCCGTGACCTCCTGCATCGTGCAGCCGAAGACGACGCGGCTCACCCGGGCGAGCCAGGCCGCGGTGAAGCACATCGGGCACGGCTCCACGGTGGTGTACAGCGTGTAGCCCGTGAGGTCCGGCCCGGCGGCGGCGCAGGCGCGGCGGACGGCGCCGACCTCGGCGTGCCATGTGAAGTCGCGCTGGGCGTTCACCTCGTCGGTCGCCTCGGCCACGACGGTGCCGTCGGGGGCGGCCACCAGGGCGCCGAACGGCGGCTCGCCCGCGCGCTGCGCGCCGCGCGCGAGCTCCAGCGCGCGCGCCATGAGCGCCTCGTCGCGGCTCATCGGACGAGCCTCGGATCGAGCAGCGACTCCGGCGCCGGCGCCTTCTTGACGAGCTTGGACTCGACAGCGAAGTCGACCACCGCCTTCATCGACGCGTACACGGGGCCGGCCTTCTCCGCCGTGCCGAAGAGCTGCTTGTTGTCGGCCAGGTCGTAGATCTTGTCGCCGCCCAGCATGCCCTTCACGTCCTCGGGCGGAGCGTTCAAGTACTTGCCGATGATGGGAATCGCCTTGTCGGGCTCGCCGCGCAGGACGCGCACCCCCTGATCGATGGCGCCGATGAACCTCGAGCAGGCGTCACCGGACTCGGCGAGCCGCGCTCGGCGCACGGCCACCGCGTCCATGATGGTGTCGGGGACGCTGGCGCTCGAGAAGATCACGCGACCGCCGCCCTTGGTCGCCTTGGTGATCCACGGCTCCCAGGTGACCGCGGCGTCGACCTTCCCCGCCACGAACGCGGCCCCTGCATCGTCTGCGCTCATGCTCGTGACCTTCACGTCGTCCGTGGAGAGCCCGGACTTCTTCAGGCCGGCGAGGAACAGCATGTGATTGACCTCGCCCAGCGTGAGGGCGACCGTCTTGCCCTTGAGATCGGCCATGGACGCGACCCCCTCCTTCGCCACCACCGCGTCCGCGCCGTTCGAGCTGTCGATGAGCGCGATGGCCACGACGTCCGTGTCGCCGTTGCCGCTCAGCACGGCCAGGTTCTGCAGGGTCGTCAGGCCGATATCGAGCTTCCCCGCGGCCAGCGCCGGCAGCGTGTCCCCGGGGTTCGAGAACGGCTTGAGCTCGACGTCGAGGCCAGCCTGCTTGAACAGCCCGAGCTCGTTCGCGATGAACACGCCCGCATAGCCGATCCACAGGTCGTGTCCCACGGTCAGCTTCACCGGCGCGTTCGCCGCGGCCCCGGGCTTCTCGCCCGGCGCGGCGGCGGCGGGCATCTCGCGCGCTGGCTCGTCCTTCTTCGAGCAGCCTGGCGACAGGAGGAGGCAGGCGAGCGCTGCCCCGAGCTCTAGCACGACGGTCCTACGGTTCATGGATCCTCTCCCCTCGGCGTATGCGTGAGCCCGAGGAGCAAGCGGCGGCGCTGCTCCTCGGGGCGGGCCTTCCCCCGCAGGAGCGAGAGGATATCCCGTTTGAGGCGCAGCAACGCCTCGTCGAGCTTGAGGTCGGGCGAGCGATCCGCCCGGGGTACCGGCACGTCGAAGGTCGCCACGACGCGGCCGGGGCGCTCGGAGAAGACCAGCACGCGATCGGACAGGATCAGGGCCTCATCCACGTCGTGGGTGACGAAGAGCGTCGTGATCCGGTGATGTTGGATCACATGGAGCAGGAGCCCCTGCATCTCCTCACGTGTCTGGGCGTCGAGGGCGCCGAACGGCTCATCCATCAGCAGCACCTCCGGCTGCGCGGCGAGCGCCCGCGCCAGCGCGGCGCGTTGCTGCATGCCGCCGCTCAGCTCCGCGGGCGCGCTGTCGCGGAAGTCCCACAGATCGACGAGGCGCAGCAGGCGCTCGACGCGGTCCGCCTCTCGCTCGGAGCCGGCCTGCCGCGCCCGGCCGCGGTGGCGGGCCAGCGTCAGCGGGAAGCGGACGTTCTCCCGCACGCTGAGCCACGGGAAGAGCGTCTGTTGCTGGAACACGACGCCGAGCTCGGCGCCGGGGCCGAGGACGCGTTCGCCGCCGAGCGTGACGGTCCCGGTGGTCGCCGGCTCGAGCCCCGCGACGATGTGCAGCAGGGTCGATTTCCCGCACCCGGAGGGGCCCACGAGGCTCACGAACTCGCCCTCGCCGACATCGAGGTCGAGCGGGCAGAGGGCGCTGGTCTCGCCGCGGCGGCCGGCGTACGCCTTGCTGACGCCGCGCACGGAGAGCGTCACGCGCCGCGCCCCCTGGCCCAGCGGAAGAGCCGGCGGTGCGCTGCGCCGAACGCCCAGTCGAGCCCGAGGCCGATCGCGCCCAGCACCGCCAGGTACGCGTAGATGCTGGGCGTCTGGATGAAGCGATAGAACCTGAGGATGCGGAAGCCGAGGCCCTCGGTGGCGGCCACGAGCTCCGCGACGACGACGTAGCTCCACGCCCACCCGTTGCACATGCGCAGCGCGCTCCAGATGCCGGGGAGGGCGGCCGGGGCCAGCACGCGCCAGACGATCTCCCGCCGGGTGGCTCCGAGGCTCTGGCTGACCTGGAGCAGCGGCGCCGGGACCCGCCGTACCTCGTCCGCGGTCATGAGCAGCAGCTGGAAGAAGGTCCCCAGGAAGACGAGGAGGACCTTCGCGCCCTCGCCGATGCCCGCCACGATCATGACGAGCGGGATCAGCGCCGGCACGGGGACATAGCGGAGGAACTCGGTCGGCGGCTCGATCAGCGCGGCGATCGATCGGAACGCGCCGGCGAGCACGCCGAGCGGGACCGCGAGGAGCGCGGCGGCCACGAACCCGGCCGTGACCCGCAGGAAGCTATGGCGGACGTCGAGCCAGAGCTCCGCCGAGCCGAGCGCCTCGACAGTCGCCTGCCCGATGCTCGCGAGCGTGGGAGCGAGGGCGGTGTTCACCCCGTCGCGGCCCGCGAGCCCGGCGTACGCCGCGAGGGTGGCGAGGAAGCTCGCCGCGCCGAGCGCGAGGCGGACCCGGGCGGGAACGGGGCGGCCGAGCGCGAGCCAGCGCGGCGGTGGTCGCTCGCACTGTCGCGACGGGGGCCGGGGCGCTCGGTCGCCGCGCATCCGTCAGCCGAAGAGCTGCATCACCGCGGCGCTCTCGGTGACGTAGGCGAACGCGTTGCTCATGCAGAGGATCGCGGCGTCGTGGAGCTCCCGTGAGGTCCCGGCCACGGCGTCGACCGGGAGCAGCACGCGGTAATCCAGGTTCCTCGCGGTGAGCACGGTGCTGAGCACGCAGATGTTGGTGCACACGCCGCAGCAGATGAGGTTCTCCACCTGCTTGCACCTGAGCAGCAGATCGAGGTCGGTGCCCAGAAAACAGTCGTAGCGCCGCTTGGTGAAGATCCGATGATCCTGCGGCTCGATCCGCAGCCCATCGACCATCTCGGCGCCGCGGGATCCCTCGAGGCAGTGCAGCGGCTCGAACTCCAGCTCGATGCCGAAGTCGCACCGATCGGCCCTGTGCATCTCCTGGGTGAAGACGACCGGCAGGCCGTGCCCTCTCGCCCACGCGGCGAGCGCGTTGACGCGCTGTACGATATCGAGCGCCCCGCGCGCCTCGCAGGGCGCGCCCTCCTCGACGAAGTCCCGCTGCATGTCGATGACGAGGAGGGCGGTGGTGGCGGGGCGGACCTGGTCGAGGGGCAACGGGCGGATATGTGGCGTCATCGCTGGTCTGGACGCTCGACGCGCAGGGGACACGGGGCGCGTCGAGCTCGCTGAGGTGTGGTGAAGTGATGAACCGACCGTCTCTACATCAGCCGGGAATGCAGCGCTAAAAGGCTGAACGGAATTTAGCCGGCGCCTCGCCGGAGGGTCAAGCGAGACCTGGGTGCGTGAGCACTTCGAGAGGGCGTGAGGTCGCCCGCTGCGTGGAACAAGGTGCGAGGGGGAGGTCTCTCGGCGCCGCTCGACGTCGCCTGTCGTCTACGGTGGCGCCATCCGCTGCACGCCGGTCAACCCCTTCCGCCGCGCCATCGCGTAACGCACGCCGGCCCGGAGATCTCTCAGGAGGACGATCCCCTCCAGCGTCTCGCCGAAGCTCGCGAGCGCCGCGGCGGTGCTGGCCGACATCCCCACCAGGACGCTCTCGGCGCCGAGCAGGCCCACGGCCTGCACCGCGCGCACGAGGTGGAGCGCGACGGCGCTGTCGATCATCGGGACGCCTGTGAGATCGACGATCACGAACTCGGCGTCGTGGCGCTCCACGCCCTGCAGGAGCGCCGCCATGAGCTGGGTGCCCCGCATCGTGTCGAGATGGCCGATGAGCGGCACGACGATGACCCCGTGGTCGATGGGCAGGACCGGCGTCGAGAGCGCGGCTATCGTCTCGAGGAGGCGCGATTGGATGGTGAGGAGATCGGCCTCGGTGCTCCGCAGCGCCTCTTCCGTCCTCTTTCGTGCGGTCATGTCGACAACGACCCCGACCATCCCGAGCACACGCCCGCGCGCGTCGCGGAACGGGACGTTGTTCTCCAGCGTCCAGCCGTCGCTCCCGTCCTCGAGCTTCCACCGGAGCTCCACGTTGAGCCGCGGGATCCCGTCCGACATGATGGTCTCGTCGTTCTCGCGGTAGCTACGCGCGACCTCCTCGACGAATATCTCTTCGTCGCGCTTGCCGACGATCCTGTCGACCGAGAGGCGATAGTGCTCCGCATAGGCCTTGTTGACCGCGAGATACCGGTGATCTCGATCCTTGAAGAACACCATCGCCGGGATCGCGTCGAGCATCGCGGCGTACCCGGAGGCCTCCGCCGCGAAGAAGCTGGCCAGGAGCCCATGTCCCTGCTCGGCTGGCCGCGCCTCGCGCACGGCTGAGCCCGGCTGCTGCGCCTCGGCCAGCGCCTGCTCGAGCTCCGCGACGCGCCTGCGGAGCGCCGCGACCTGCTCGTGCAGCGGCGTCTCGCTATCTGAATCTGAAAGACACTGCATTACAGGGTACCACGTGTCGGCCGGGCCACAGTGGACGCATGATTGTCGGGGGCGCAACACTTGTCAAGTGCTCGATGTCCGTTGTCGACTCACGGCGTGTGCCGCCGGCGTGGGCCGGGAGGTGCCGTGGATGTCGACCAAGACGTTGCTCGCCTGTGCGGAGGGCGAGCGCGCTCCTCACGCGCCGTTACGCGCCGTTACGCGCGCGCATTCGTCAGGACCGGATCTGCGCAGGCCGGGAGTCTGCCTCATTCAGCGCGGACGATGCATGTGCGGCGCGCGTGACCGATAAGGCGACGTGGACGTGAGATTCGTTGTCTTGCGTGTTTCGATCCCCGTTCGGGTGGAACGACGGAGACGCCTTGAACGATCGGTTCTTCCCTGGTCGAGACGCGCCGTGGCCGGGTGTGGCTCCGTGGCCTGCGCGAGGCCTTGCGTCTTGGCCGGCAGCGGCGCGAACCGCGGCGCGTGAGCGTTTCGGGCGTACCAATGAGCGCCGCGGGCGCGCGCCGCGCGGCGACCGGGCGCAGGGTAGGCGCACCAGCCGGCGCGTCGCCGGCCCGTTCACACGAGAGAGCACACCATGAAAACGCAACCGAAACGCCTCGCCGCGGTCCTCGCCTGCCTCTCTGCCGTCCTCCCGGCGTGCGCCGAGAGCGAGGCCCCGGCAGCGCCGGAGCTCCGCCGCGTCGGCGGCTTCAGCACGCCCGAGTCCGTGCTCCACGACGAGGAGCGCGACGTTTACCTGGTCTCGAACATCGTCGGCTCCCCCGTCGAGAAGGACGACCGCGCGTTCATCTCGCGCGTCTCGCCGGACGGCGAGGTCCTCGATCTGACGTGGATCGACGGCGCATCGGAGGGCGTGACGCTGAGCGCCCCGAAGGGCATGGCCATCGCGGGCGGCAGGCTCTATGTGGCCGATATCGACACGATCCGCGTCTTCGATGCGAGCGACGGCGCGCCCATCGAGGACATCGAGGTGTCCGGCGCCGGCCTGCTCAACGACGTCGCGGCCATGCCCGACGGGTCGATCGTGGTCTCGGACTCCGGCGTGGCCATCAAGGACGGCGCGTTCGCCTCGATCGGCACCGACGCGCTCGTCGCGGTCGATCCGGGCGGGGAGGTCTCCCGGTTGATCGCGGATCCCGCGCTGCCGCACCCGAACGGCGTGGCGTGCGCGGAAGGCGAGATCTGGGTGGCTTACCTCGGCGCAGCGCGGGTCGACGCGCTCGACGCCTCAGGGCTGCCGCAGCGCGAGATCTCCCTGCCCGCTGGCACGCTGGACGGCCTCGTGCGCCTCGACGACGGCCGGCTCCTCGTGTCGAGCTGGGACGCGGGCGCCGTCTTCGAGATCGACCCCGCCGGGGACGCGGCGCCGCGCGTCTCCACGCTCGCCGCAGATCTCCCGAGCCCCGCCGATCTCGGCTGGGATCGCGCGAGAAATCGCCTGCTCGTCCCGCTCTTCAACGACGGCGAGATCGTCCTGCTCGACGTGAAGTGAGCCGGTGGAACAGCGCTTTGGGCCCAGGGGCGGCGCGGTTACGCTGCGCCGCCCCGGCCGGCCCTGCGCTGTGTCTGCGCGGCGAGAGACGCGCCCTTTTCCATCAGGAACGACCATGAAGACCCAGCTCACCCGACTGCTCGAGCCCACCGATCAAGCCCAGGCCTGGGGCGCGCTCAGAGAGGCCATCTCCCGCCTGGAGCACACGTCCTCGGCGAGCGGCGCCGGCCTGGCCCGATGGGTCGGCGTCTTCACCCGCACGCGCGACCGGATCACGATACAGCGGCTCTCCCGGCCGCTCGTCGTGCTCATCCTCGACGGCGCGAAGCGGATCTTCCTCGACGGCCCGGACGGCAACACGCGCCTCGTCGCCCGGGAGGGGCAGATCCTGCTCGTGCCGCAGGGGATCCCCCTCGAGCTCGTGAACGAGCCCGATCCGGAGCGCGGCGCCTACCGCTCGTTCACGATCGAGCTGCTCAGCGAGGTCGACGAGCGGCTCCAGCGCCGCTATCCCACGCTCTGCGTCCAGCGGGGGCTCGGCGGCTTCGAGGCGGATCGGCCGCACCTCCTGCGCTCCGCGATGCCGTCGATCCAGGCGCTGATCCACCTCGTGAACACGCTCCTCTTGCCCGGCGCGCACGCGCTGCTCATCGAGCACCGGCTGGAGGATCTCATCCTGACCCTGCTCTTGCAGCACCGGGAGCAGCTCGACGAGGCGCGCGCCGCCGCCTCGACGCTTGCGCTCGATCCGACGCTCGCGGTGCGGGCGCTGGTGCGCCGCGATCCGGCGCGCCCGTGGGCGGCCCCGGAGGTCGCGCGCGCGCTCGGGGTGAGCGACGCGACGCTGCGCCGCCGGCTCGGCGCGAAGGGTGTCTCGTTCAGGGCCCTCCTGTGGAAGGAGCGCCTCGATCTCGCCAAGGCGCTCCTGCGCTCGGGTCGCCACGGCGTGCTGGAGGTCGCGACGGCCTGCGGCTACGACTCGGCGTCGCGCTTCGCCGAGCAATTCCGGCGCTCCGAGGGCGTCAGCCCCTCGGAGTACCGCGCGCGGCACCGGGCGAGCGCGAACGACTGCTGGAGCGAGGAGCCCGAGCTCGACGCGCGGTGAGGGATCGGCGCGCCGGGACGCGGAGGCGGCGGGCTCAACCTGCCTTGTCGATGCGGCCGTCGGGGTAGCGGGCGAAGCGGCCGTCCGTGCGCGCGTGGACGGGGCCGTCGCTCGGCCACGGCCAGCCGCCAAAGCCCGTCCGCCGGTAGTCGAGGAAGGCCTGCTGGACCTCCGCCATCGAGGTCATCACGAAGGGGCCTTGCTGCGCGACGGGCTCGCCGATGGGCCGGCCCTGGAGGAGCAGCAGCTCGGCCTCGTCGGGGCCGTTCTCGAGCAGCGCGGCGGCGCCGTCGCGGAGCGTGATCCTGTGGCTTGCGGGGACGCGGCGGGCGCCGACGCGCAGCTCGGCGCCTCGGAAGAAGTAGAGCGCGCGGTTCGTGCCGGGGGAGGCGGCCGGCAGCGTGAACCGCGCGCCCGGGGCCATCTTGAGCGTCCAGATCGCCACGTCGGACGCCGCGCGCGCCGCCCACGACCTCGGCGGCGGGGCCGGCGGGCGGAGCTCGCCGAGGCGGCCGGCGACGATCGTGATCTCGGTCGTCCTGCCCGCGGCGTCGCGCGCGATCTGCCTCGGGATCGTGTCGCCCCACATCATCACGAAGTGCGGTTCGGCGAGCTTGTCGGCGCGCGGCAGGTTGAGCCAGATCTGGAAGAGCTCGAGCGGGTTGGGCCCGTCCTTCTCGACGAGCGGGAACATCTCCGCGTGGACGATGCCGCCCCCCGCCGTGAGCCACTGGACGTCGCCGCGCCCGTAGCGCGCGGCCGCGCCGAGCGAGTCCGCGTGATCGACGAGCCCGCGCCGCACGACGGTCACGGTCTCGAAGCCGCGGTGCGGGTGTTGCGGGAAGCCGGGGACCACGTCGCCGTGGTACATGCGCCAGCCGTCCTTGCCCGCGAAGTCGCGCCCGATGGCGCGGCCCGCGAGCGAGGCTGCCGGCCCCATCCGCTCGTTGCCGGCCGGGTACGCGTCGTCGTGGTGGACGCAGAACAGGAAGGGATCGAGCGTCTCCCAGGGGAACCCGAGCGTCGCGACGTCGCGGACGACGTCCGCCGCGGCGAGCGCGGCTTCGTCGGTGCGGTCGGGTGAAGGCACGGAGGGGTCGCACGCGGCGACGACAGGCGTTGCGGCGAGGGCGCCGAGGGCGGTGCGGCGATCCATGGGGCTCATCGTCTCATCGTAAGGTGGACCTCATGGAGGGACAACGGTGCGAGCGCGCAACGTGGCGTTGCGCCGGGAGCAACGCGCGCAACGTGCGAGCCGCCGCACAGGCTGAGTAGAGCAGGGAAGCGGCGCGGGTGTGCGTCTGGGCGTGAGCGCGGCGCGTCGCGGCGCTTTTTCGTGCCGAGGCGGGGCGGGCGCGCCTGGAGTCGATTAGAGTCGACCCTCGTGTCCAAACCGCGCTCTGAATCGAGCATCATCTTCCTTGTCGCTGCGGTCCAGTTCATCAACATCCTCGACTTCGTGATGGTGATGCCGCTCGGGCCCGACTTCGCGGTCGCGCTCGGCATCCCGATGTCCAGCATCGGCTTCATCGGCGGCAGCTACACGGCGGCGGCCGCGGTCTCGGGCCTCGCCGGCGCGTTCTTCCTCGACCGCTTCGACCGGCGCAGCGCGCTCGCCGTGGCGATGCTCGGCCTCGTCGCCGGCACGGCGGCCGGGGGCTTCGCGACGGGGCTCCCGAGCCTCATGGCGGCGCGCGTGCTCGCAGGGGCGTTCGGCGGGCCCGCGACGTCCGTCTCGTTCTCGATCGTCGCCGACGTCATCCCGCCCGAGCGGCGCGGCAAGGCGATGGGCGTCGTGATGGGCTCGTTCTCGGTCGCCTCGGTGCTCGGCGTCCCCGCCGGGCTGGAGCTCGCGCGCCGCGGGGGCTTTCCCCTGCCGTTCTTCGCTGTCGCGGCGCTCGGGCTGCTCGTCGCCGGGCTCGCCATCTTCCTCCTGCCGTCGATGCGGGAGCACCTGACCGGCGCGCCGCCGTCGGGCAGCGCGCTCGGCGAGCTCGGCGCGCTCCTCGGCCGGCCGATCGTGCTGCTCTCGTATGCGACGACGGCGATCCTGACGGTGGCGTCGTTCCTGGTGATCCCCAACATCTCTGCTTACGTGCAGTACAATCTGGGGTATCCGCGCGAGCGGCTCGGGCTGCTCTATTTCGTGGGGGGCCTGGTGAGCTTCGCCGCGATGCGGGCCGTGGGACCCTTGGTGGACCGCCTCGGCGCATTTCAGACGGGCTCGGTGGGGGCGGTGGTGCTCGCGAGCGTCCTCTACGCCGGGTTCGTCTCGTATACGCCGGGGCTGCCGGTGCTCGCGATCTTCATCGTCTTCATGCTGGGCATGACGTTCCGCAACGTCTCGTACAACACGCTGACGTCGAAGGTGCCGCGCCCCGCCGAGCGGGCGCGCTTCACCTCGATGCAGTCGGCCGTGCAGCACATGGCGTCCGCGATCGCCGCGTTTGCGGCGGCCAGGATGCTCCACGAGCTGCCGGATCACCGCCTCGATGGCATGCCGGTCGTCGCGGGGCTGTCGATCGTGTTTACGATCGCGCTGCCGCTGCTGTTCCTCGGGATCGAGCGGCGCGTCGCGCCCGCGGCAGCAGGGCGCCCGTAGCCGTCGCGCCGCGGCGCCATGCGGCGCCCGGGCTCGCCTGTGGCGCCTCGGCGACGCCGCCGTGGTCACCTGGATGAGGATGGCATCGCCGCCAGGCGCTCTCGCGTCAGCGAGCAGGCTCCATCTGCGAGAAGCGATAAGCCCCCACGGTGGCGGCGATGGACGCGAGGACGAGGAGCGCGAGCGCAAGCCCGATGTTGTTGAGCGACTCGCCGAGGCCGACCAGCCAGATCCAGCGCGTGTCGGGATCCACAGCGCCGATGTACGTGAGCGATTTGATGGTGCCGCTGACGAACCCGAGCCCGCCGGCCACCAGCGTCAGGATACCGAGGCTCACCTGGAGGGGCACGAACCGCCGCTCGGGCGAGATGGCATAACGGACGGATGCGGCGAGGAGCAGGAGCCCGAAGACGAGCGTGGGATACATGCCCCAGCCGCCCATGTGGAAAGCTTCACCCATGACGAAGACCTCCGTGGATAGCGCTCATGACATGCGCGGGGCGAGAAGGTTCCGAGGCGTCATCGATGCTTCGGGTGCCGCGCCTTCTCCGCGCGCTGCCCGGACAGGATCGCCTCGAGGCGCTCCTCGGCGGCGCGAGATGTGCGCGTCCCGTTGCCCCGATGGGCCAGGTTGTTCGTCTCCAGCGGATCGGCGTCGAGGTCGTACAGCTCGTATTCGGATCGATCCCGCCCCGCGCTCTCCGCGGCGGCGTCGCCGATGAGCGATCGCGTGTACGATCGCGCGTATTTCCAGAGCCGCGGCCCGTCGCCGGCGTCGAGGCGCGCAACGACCGCCTCCACCTTCGCCGGCTCTTGGACCGCCTCGTACGGCCGGCCGATGAGCGTCGTCTGATCGAGCCCCTCCGAGACCTCGTCCTCGGTCATGAAGTAGATCGGATCGTCCTTGAGCGCGCCGCCGCGGAGGGCGCCCGACAGGTCCCTGCCCACGAGCGGCTGAGCTTCCGTATGGTCTCTGGCGAGCGACGCGCGGATCGCATCGGCGTCGATCCCGGCGAGCCCGAGGAGCGTGGGCAGGAGATCGACGTGGCTCGTCGGGTGCTCGACGCGCCCGCCCGCCGGGATGCCCGGCCCGCTGATCAGGAGGGGAACGCGGAGGGCTTCGTCGTACGCGTTGTGCCATTTCTGGTGCATCCCCCCGTGCGCCCCGAGCATGTCGCCATGATCCGACGTGTAGACGACGATGGTGTCGTCGCGGAAGCGCGACGCCTGCAGCCGCCGGAAGACGCGCTGCACCTCCCGATCGACGAGCTTGTGGAGGTAATAATAGAATCGTCGATAGGCGGGGATCTGCGGCTGGGGCGCCATGAACTTGCCATATTTATCGACGTAATCCGCCTGGCAGCTCGGCTTCGTGCGGAGGGACTCGCCCTGGGTGGGCGGCTCGGGGATCTCGGGCACGGTGTCGTCGTGAAATGGATAGCCAAAAGAGAGCCAGAGCGCACCGAAGAGGACGATATCGTGGGGGTTCACGAACGGCGCGACCAGGAGCCACGGCGCGTCGTCCGCGCTCGCCTCGAGCTCGGTGAAGAGCGCCTCGACTTGATCGCCGTACAGCGGGTCGCGGAGGAGGCCGCAGTTCGACCGCGCCATGCCGTGAGGCTCGGGGCCGATCCACCCCTGAAACCCGAAGGGCGCGAGGCGATCGGCGCCTTGATAGAGCCTGGTGATCGGCTCGATGATCGCGCCTTGGTCGTCGCTCGAGGCCAGGGGCGAGCGCGTGTCGGGCGCCGTGAGGTCGGCGTGGGAGATATGCCATTTGCCGCGGTAGAACGTGCGGTACCCGGCCTTGCGGAAGTAATTGCCCATGGTGGGGACGGTGCTCGGATCGAGCCAGAACATGGCTGGATCGAACGCCGACTTGGCGGCGCCGTCGGTGGCTCGCACCCCGTGGAGCGTCGGGTAGTGGCCCGTGAAGAGGCTGGTGCGGCTCGGAGCGCAGGCCGTGGAGGCCGCGTAGTGGCGGTGGAATTCGGTGCTCCGGGCGCGGATCGCTTGCTGACCGGGGAGCTCGGTCCGGCGGAAATCTCGGATGGCGTCGGTCTCGTAGACCGGGGGATAACGCTCTTCATCGGTCATGATGACGAGGATATTGGGGCGACGCTGGATCATAAGGCCTCCCGTCGTTATGTCGCGGCGTCGCGAGCATAAGGGAGGGGGGCCGCGGTGACCAGCGTCGCGTGGGCCGCGCGTTCCGGCGAGTGCCGGGGAAGCCGGTCGATCAGAACACGAGCCGGGCAGAAACGCTCGCGGCGGCGAGCGACGCGGCGGGGCGGACCTCGAGCTTCACGCCGCCGCGATCCTCCGTGCGGTAGGACTGTGGCATGTTCATGAAGAGCAGGACCGTCCCCGTGAGCGCGGTCGCCCCGCCCGCGATGAGCGCGCCAATCGCGAGTCGGTCCTCAATGACGCTGCCCTCGTACTTGTCGTTGGGCGAAGGCGGGCACGACGGAGTGCAGTCGTTCTTCGTATCCACTTCATCGTGAACCGTTCCGGCATGCCATTTCAGCCCGGCACCGACGGCGCCCAGCGCCGCGCCGGCCCCGAGCGTGGCCCAAGGGACCCATGCGGGCCACCGCTGGTTGGTGACGACGGTATCGACGCTCAGCGCGAGCTGGCCCGAGGCCTCTTTGCCGGCGAGCACGACGATGGGCTTGACGACCGTGAAATAGCCAGCCTTTCTCGCCGTGAGGATGTGCTCTCCGGGCGTCACCATCCGGTATTCGGAGCCCGGGCCGTGGAACCACGGCTTGCCGTCGAGCAGCACGGCGGCGCCCGGCTCGTCGCAGTAGATCCGGATGACGGCGAGCTCCTGCTCCACGAGCGCGCGCATCGCCTCGCGCGCCTCCTGCTCCACCTCGGGAGCGAGCAACCCGGGTCCCCATCGCAGGGACAGGCTCAGGTTGTCGTAGGCCTGGAGCGGCAGGCCGATGCTCTTCAACGTTCGTCCCAGGTAGAGCCGGAGCTCGGGGTGCTCCCAGGAAGCCAGCGCCTGCTCGTATTTCGCCCGCGCCTCCGCGAGCATCATGCGCCGGTGCAGCTCCCGCGCCTCCTCGAAGAGCGCCTGGGCCTTCTGCTTCCGCTCCTCGGAGACGCCCCGGTGCCATGGCGGCAGCGATGACGACGCCGCGGTTGGCGGCGGCGCTGGAGCCGGCGACGGCGACGGGGGCGACGGCTCCGCGGTTGGCGGCGGCGGCACCTGGGCTCCCGCAGGCGCGGCGCACAGGGCCACGAGAGCGCCGGGCAGGAGGCGCTTCACGCAGGAGAGGCCGACCTGAATGGGGCGCTTGCGGGTCGTCGTGATGGCAGCCATCGGCCTTTCCTCTCCAGGCCGCCGTGAAGCTTCGAACGAGCGCTCGTCAAGCGCTCGCCCCGGGTCCCCCTGGTGCGGCGAGCAGACGTTGTGGCCGAGACTACACCCGCGCAGGTCTGCCCGTGAAGTGGCCGGTTCCAGAGAGCCGTCGGTTACCTCGGACGCCCGAGCCCGGTGGCCCCGCGGAGGTCGCGCTGCGCAGGGGAGCGGGCGTGAGCCGCCGCGCGTGAAGGGTATGCTGGTGCACACGGACAATGGCTATGCTCTCACGGCGGCGCTGGCGGCTGGCGTCGCGGCGGGCCGTCAGCGCGACGTCGAGGGTCGCGCCGTCTCGCAGGAAGGAGGGGAGATGTCCGTCAATCCGGCCACCCGGGAGCCCATCCGACGCATGTACGTGCGGCCCCGCGCGATGAGGGAGAGCGCCCTGCGATGAGCGACGGGCCGCGAGAAGACCAGGCCCACGCGAGCACGGCGCTCGCGCCGGTCCGCGCGAGCGGCGGCGCCGGCGAGCAGCACCAGGCCCACGCGAGCACGGCGATCGCCGGCGTGTCGCTCTACAGGGCCGGGCTGTCCGCCACGGAGGCGGTCAGGGCGGACGGCGCGGTCACGGGCGCCGGCGAGGGCGAGGTGAAGAGCGACGCGATGACCGCGGAGGCGGCCCCGCCGCGCTCGTTGCTGTCGCGGGCCAGGCCGCCGCCTTCGGCCGGCGCGCGCATCGGCCATTACGAGCTCCTGCGCGAGCTCGGGCGAGGCGGCATGGGCGTGGTCTTCCTGGCGCGCGACACCCGGCTCGCTCGCCTCGTCGCGATCAAGCTCCTCACCGTGCTGAGCAGCGCCGGGGTCCAGCGCTTCCTGGTCGAAGCGCAGGCCACCGCGCGCTGCAAGCACGAGCACATCGTGACGATCCACGACGTGAACGAGCACGACGGGTTCCCGTACATGGTGCTCGAGTACATCGATGGGCAGAGCCTCCGCGCCTGGATGAACCAGCGCAGGCCCGTGGACGCGGGCGAGGAGGTGTCGACGGCGCCGGTGCCTCCCGGCCTGGCCGTCGACATGGTGGTCCCCATCGTGCGCGCGCTCGCGAGCGCGCACGCGTCCGGCATCGTCCACCGCGACCTGAAGCCCGAGAACGTCATGCTGGACGCGTCGGGGGCGATCAAGGTGGTCGATTTCGGCATCGCCAAGCTGTTCGAGGAGGAGGCGATCCTCTCGGCCGATCGCGCCGTCTCCGGGGACACGCGCTTGACGCGCGACAGCGCGATCATCGGCACGCTGGCGTACATGTCCCCCGAGCAATGGCGGGGGATCGACATCGACCCATCGAGCGATGTCTGGGCGGTGGGCGTCATGCTCCACGAGCTCGTGATCGGCGCCCACCCGCTCGCTCCGTGCAGCAGGATGGACCTCCTCGCGGTGCCGGACCTCGATGAGCCGATGCCCGAGGTCGGCGCGCGCCACCAGGAGATCGGCGCGCTCGGCGCGATCATCGATCGCTGCCTGCGCAAGCGGAAGTCCGAGCGGTTCGCCTCCGCGCAGGAGCTCCTGGCCGAGCTGTTGCCACTCCAGCCCGGGCGCCGTGAGGTCCTCCTCGGCGCGGACGAGAGCCCGTTCGCGGGCCTCTCGTCCTTTCAGGAGGCCGACGCCGACCGCTTCTTCGGCCGCGCGCAGGATCTCGCGGGCGTGGTCGCGCGCCTTCGGAATCAGCCGCTGCTCGCGATCGCAGGCGTCTCGGGGGTGGGGAAGTCGTCGTTCGTGCGTGCCGGGGTGATCCCGGCGCTCAAGCGCTCCGGCGAGGGCTGGGAGGCGCTCGTCGTGCGGCCCGGGCGCGAGCCGATGGCGGTGCTGGCGGACCTGTTCGACCACCCCGCCGTGACCCTGAGCACGGACTGGCGGGCGCTCGCCCCGCAGGGCGGCTCGGCGACGCGCGCGGCGCTGATCGAGCGGCTGCGCGCCGAGCCCGGCGTGCTCGGCGCCGCGCTGCGCGGGGGGGCCGGCCGCGCGCAGAAGCGCCTCGTGCTGTTCATCGATCAGTTCGAGGAGATCTTCACGCTCGGCGCCGCGGCCGGCGAGCGCGCGGCGTTCCTCGCGTGCCTCGAGGGGATCGCCGACGACGCCTCCTCGCCGCTCCGGGTCGTCCTGTCGGTGCGGTCGGATTTCCTCGAGCGGATGGCCGAGCACGAGCATTTCATGGCGGCGATGACCCGCGGCCTCGTGTTCCTTCGGCCGATGGGGCGCGAGGGGCTGCGCGAGGCGTTGATGAGGCCGATCGAGGCGGCGCGGCACGAGATCGAGGATCCGGCGATGGTCGAGGGCATCCTCGATGCGCTGGAGCCCACGCGCGGCGCGCTGCCGCTGTTGCAGTTCACCGCGGGCCGGCTGTGGGAGATGCGCGATCGGGGGCGCCGGCTGCTCACGCGGGCGAGCTACGAGGCGATCGGGGGTGTGGCCGGCGCCCTGGCCAGCCACGCGGACACGCTGCTGGCCGGGATGAGCAAGCGCCAGGCGCAGCTCGCGCGGGCGGTCCTGGAGCGCCTGGTGACGCCGGAGCGGACGCGGGCCGTGGCCAGCCTGGGCGAGCTGTGCGAGCTGCCCGGGGATCCAGGGGAGATCGAGCGGGTGGTGGGGCTGCTTGCCGACGGTCGGCTCCTGGCGATCGAGGCGGGGAGCGACCGCGCGGGCAGCATGGTGGAGCTGGTGCACGAGTCGCTCATCGAGCGGTGGCCGACGCTCAGGCGCTGGCTCGACGAGAACCAGGAAGACGCGGCGTTCCTCGACCGGCTGCGCGCGGCAGCGAGGCTCTGGGACTCGAGCGGTCGGGCCGCGGACACGCTCTGGCGGGGCAAGGTGGCCGAGGAGGCGCGCGCGTTTCGCGAGCGCTACCGGGGAGCGCTGCCAGAGCGGGAGCGGCTGTTCCTGGAGGCGGTGCTCAACCTGGCCGACCACACGCAGCGCGGGCGCCGGCGCGCCGTCTCCGGGGTGATTGCGGCGCTGTCGCTGCTGGTCGTCGCAGCGGGGGCGGGGATCGTGAAGCTGAGCCGGCAGAACCAGGTGATCACGGCGCAGCTGGACGAGATCCGGACAGCGGAGGACACGCTGAAGAAGGCGCTGGCGAGCGAGGAGGCGCAGCGGAGCGCGGCGGAGCGGGCGCAGCAGGAGAGCGAGGCGCAGCGGCGGCGGGCCGAGCAGATCCAGCGCGAGGCGGAGGAGGCGCGGGAGCGCGCCGAGGCCGAGGCGGAGCGGGCCCGCGTGGCGGCGGGCGTGGCGCAGACGGCGCGGGACACGGCGCAGCGGTCCGAGGCGGAGGCGCGGCAGGCGGAGGTCAAGGCTACCGAGGAGGAGCGGAAGGCGAGGGAGGCGGCGGAGGCGGCGCTGAGGAGCAAGCGCGAGCAGGAGGAGCTGATCGAGCGGACGGTGGGGAAGATCGGGAAGACGCTGCAGTAGGAGGCGCGCCGTGGGGCGGGCGGTGGGGGGGGTCGGCTCGGGGGTGCAGCGTGGCGGTCGAGGTGCGTCGAGAGGCCGCGCCGGGAAGCGCTGGCTGACGGGGAGCTGCGCCGGCGCGTCCGCTGAACGGGCGCTGCGTCGCTACCGTTTCAATGGCAGCCCGGTGTGCCGGTAGATGGCGCCGCCGTCGCCTACGACGAAGGTGTACCTGCCGGAGCTCCACACGGCATGGAGCGGAAATTCTGTCCTCGAATTGAGCTTCAGCCAGGAGCTACCGTCGTAATGCAAGAGAGCGCCTGCATCGCCGACAGCAAAGACGTTGTCCGGTCCGCTTCCCCACACGCCAAAGAGGGCTGCCGATGTTTGCGATTCCATCGTCTGCCAGCTCCGGCCGTCATAGTGCATGATCGTGTTGCCGACAGCAAAGACGTTGTCCGGCCTGCTTCCCCACACGCCAACGAGCCGTGCCGATGCGTGCAATTTCACTGGTTGCCAGCTCTGGCCGTCATAGTGCATGATCGTGTCGCCGACAGCAAAGACGTTGTCCGGCCCGCTTCCCCACACGTCAAAGAGATATTCGGATGTTTGCGATTCCATCGTCTGCCAGCTCTGGCCGTCGTAGTGCACGATCGTGCCCCCGCTGCCGACAGCAAAGACGCTGTTCGGCCTGCTTCCCCACACGCCCCAGAGCTCTACCGATGTTTGCGATTCCATCGTCTGCCAGCTCTGGCCGTCGTAGTGCACGATCGTGCCTCCGCTGCCGACAGCAAAGACGTTGTTCGGCCCGCTTCCCCACACGTCCAATAGGAATTGGGATGTTTGCGATTCCATCGTCTGCCAGCTCTGGCCGTCGTAGTGCACGATCGCGCCCCTGCTGCCGACAGCAAAGACGTTGTCCAGCTCGCTTCCCCATACGTCAGATAGGGATTCGGATGTTTTTGAGTCCATGAATTGCCAGCTCTGACCGTCGTAGCGCATAACTACGCCACCGCCATCGACAGCAAAGAGGTTGTCCGGCCCACTTCCCCACACGCCAAACACATCTCCCGCTCGTGGCGAGTTCATCGGCCGCCAGCTCTGGCCGTCGTAGTGCAAGATTCCGCTGCCGACGGCAAAGACGTTGTCCGGTCCGCTTCCCCATACGTCATAGAGATGTTCGGATGTTTGCGATTCCATCGTCTGCCAGCTCTGGCCGTCGTAGTGCAGGATCGTACCCTCAAAGGTGGCAGTGTCGATGCCGACAGCAAAGACGTTGTCCGGTCCGCTTCCCCACACGCCACTGAGATGTGCCGATGTTGGTGAGGCCATCGTCTGCCAGCTCTGGCCGTCGTAGTGCACGATCGTGCCCACGTTGCCGACAGCAAAGGCGTTGTCCGGCCTGCTTCCCCACACGTCATTGAGCCATGCCGATGCCGGTGAGGCCATCGTCTGCCAGCTCTGGCCGTCATAGTGCAGGATCGTACCCTCCTCGCCGACAACAAAGGCGTTGTCCGGTCCGCTTCCCCACACGCCACCGAGATGTACCGATGTTGGTGAGGTCATCGTCTGCCAGCTCTGGCCGTCGTAGTGCACGATCGTGCCGTTGATGCCGACAGCAAAGGCGTTGTCCGGTCCGCTTCCCCACACGCCATTGAAATGTGCCAATGTTGGTGAGGTCATCGTCTGCCAGCTCTGGCCGTCGTAGTGCACGATCGTGCCGTTGACGCCGACAGCAAAGGCGTTGTCCGGCCCGCTTCCCCACACGCCGCTCATGCCGAAGCCGATAATCCCTGTGTCGGGGTCATTGCGACGCCAGTTCCAGAGTTTGCACGGAGTCGCGGATAGCTCATCGCAGGCGCTTGCGCACCCGGGTCGACCGAAATCGTAGCGCAGGTCCGCGCAGGACGCAGTAACGGGCGCGTCGGTATCGCAGGCTTCATCCGCTGCGACCTCGCCGTCGCCGCAGCGTAACTTGCAGTCGCTCCGGCAATATCCGCCAGACTCCGCATTCTGTCGCCCGTTGCACTGCGTGTCATTGGGCCTGACGTCGCCTGTACCGCAATCGCAGATCTCACCGCGTGCTCCATCGACGACGCCGTCGCCGCATGTGGTGCAAAGGCGGCTGCCATCGTCCTGAGGGATGCAGCGAAGGCCGATCGGGCAGAACCCGTAACCGTAGCCGCACTCGACCCCACCCTGGAGGCATGCATCCGTGATGGCGATCAACACCATCACGAACACCATCGCTGCTACATGACGAATCGCTCCTCCGCGTTGCCGTCCGCCCGAGGCCACCGGATTGAGCTCCATGTCCAGCCTCCGCATTCTCCCCTCGCTTTCCCTCGCCCGACGGCAGTGCAGCTCGTCCCGGCGAGCGCCATGGTGAACACCGTACGCGGTGCGAATGTACGCGAGGACACATCCGCGAGGGAACGTCCTCCGACGAACGCCCTGCCCAACCCCGAAGCCCAGGGCACAGCCAGGGCGGACCCCCGGGGTCTGCCGGGCTCGCCGGCGATGACACCGTCGCGCCTCCCTCGACGACCAGCGGAAGCACGGGAGTCCTCGCGTCCAGCGCGCTGTCGGCGTCGCAAACACGGCGCAGCGGTTGGAGGCGGAGGCGCGCCACGCTCAGGTGAAGGCCACCGAGGAGGAGCGGAAGGCGAGGGATGCGGCCGAGGCGGCGCTGCAGAGCAAGCGCGAGCAGGAGCAGCTGATCGAGCCGACGGCGGGGAAGATCAGGGAGACGTTGAAGTAGCGGGAGCGCAGGTCGCGGGGGTGGGGGTCGGGTCGCGTCGAGTCGCGGACACGGCTTCGTGGCGCCGAGGAGGGGACGGGGGCCGCTGCTCGTCGAGGCGCGCGCCGGCGCCTCCTCAGAACGAGAGGCAGCGCTGCAACCGCGCCGGCGGGGGTCCGATGTGACGGTAGATAGCGGGGTCCTGGCCGACGACGAAGGCGATTCGGTCCTGGCCCCACACGGCGTTGAGCTGGAGGTTCGTCGTGGAGTTGAGCGTCATCCATGAGATGCCGTCATAGCGTAAGAGCGTGCCGCCCGAGCCGACAGCGAAGACATCGCTTGATCCGCTCCCCCATACGCCGTAGAGCGATGCCGACGTCGGCACTTCCATCTTGTGTCAGCGCTGGCCGTCGTAGCGCAAGAGCGCTTTCTCCAGGCCCACAGCGAACACATCGCCCGGTCCGCTGCCCCACACGCTATCGCGAGCGTGACGATCTGCGATTTCGAGCTCGGGCCGGACAGGGACGTGGGTGGCCGTCTCAAGGTGCCGACGCTGAGCTTCGCTCCAGCCTTGGCCTGACTCAGCCGAGCCGAGCCGCTGAGAGCCCTTACTCGTCTGGGGCCCCTCGCCCGCCGCCGGCCCTCAGCGCTGCTGCGCCCCGAACCGCGCCTTCGCCGCGTCCACCGCGGCCTTCGTCCACTTGTCGACCTCGTCGTCCGTCAAGGTCCGCTCGGCCGACCGGAACCACAGCGCAAACCCCAGCGAGTGCGTCCCCGCCGGCAGCTCGTCGCCGCGGTACCGGTCGAACATCTCGACCTTCTCGCAGCGCTCGCCCGCGGTCGCCCGCAGCACCTCGAGCACCTCGCCCGCCGGCACATCGAGCGGCAAGAGCAGCGCCACGTCGTGCCGCATCGCCGGGAACCGGCTCGGCTTCGCGGCAACCGGCGCCTTGTACGCCGCCGCCACCGCCGCGAGATCCAGCTCCGCCACGACGGCCCCGCTCGTGATCTCCAGCGCCTCGCGGACGTCCGGGTGCAGCTCCGCCACGTACCCGACCTCGCGGCCGTCGAGCAGCACGCGGGCGCCCTTCTTCGGGTGCGCCCACGGCGGCGCCTCGCCCGCGAGGTCGAACGCCGGCGTCACGCTGCCCGCGAGCTCCGCGACCACCGCCTCGACCGCGCCCTTGCCGTCGTAGAAATCGACGTCCTCGGGCCGCGTCAGGTAGCTGTCGCGCGGCCCCGCGAGGAAGATCGTGAGCCGCGTCGGCTCGTTCACCGGCGGCCGCTCGACCCGCGCCAGCTGGCTCGCGCCGCCCGCCTCGCCCTGCCACGGCAGGAACACCTGGCTCACCTCGAACAGCCGCACCCGCGGCACGTTGTACCGCTGCGAGCGCTGCACCACCGTGAGCAGCCCAGGGACCAGCGACGGCCGCATCACCGACTTCTCCTCGGAGAGCGGGTTGAGCAGCCGCAGGAGCGAGCCGTCGTCGTAGCGCGCCGCCTTCAGCTCCTGGGGCGACAGGAACGAGTACGTCACCGCCTCGTGCAGCCCGATCCCCGTGCAGATCTGCCGCACCTTGCGCCGCAGCCGGTAATCGCCGCGGGCGCCCGCCGGCGCAGCCCCCACGCGCGGGAGCCGGCTCGGGATCTGGTCATAACCAGCGACGCGCGCGACCTCCTCGATGAGGTCGATCTCCTCCGCGATGTCGGGCCGGTGCTCCGGCACCTCGACGAGGAGCCGGTCCGCCTTCTGCTCCAGCACCGAGAGCCCCAGCGTCTCCAGGATCTCGCGCGCCCGCGCCGGGGCCTCGGCCCCGATGATCCGCTGGTACCGCGGGAGCCGCAGCGTCAGGCGGCGCGGCGCGCGCGGCGCCACGTACGCGTCGATCGGCTCGCCCGCCGCCTCGCCGCCCGCGAGCTCGCAGATGAGCGCGCTCCCGCGGTCGCGCGACAGGGGGACCCCCGAGAGGTCCACCTCCCGCTCGAAGCGGTGGGACGCCTCGGTGTGGAAGCCGTACCGGCGCGCCGACCTGCGGATCCCGCGCGGCTCGAAGTACGCCGACTCCAGGAACACCCGCCTCGTCGTCGCGGTGACGCCGCTGTCCGCGCCGCCGATGACGCCCGCCAGGGCCACCACGCGGTCCGCGTCGGCGATGACCAGGTCGTCCTCGTCCAGGGACAGCTTCTGCCCGTCGAGCGCGACGAACGCCTCGCCCGGCTGAGCCCTCCGGATCGCGATCGGCAACCGCAGCGTGTCGAGATCGAAGGCATGGAGCGGTTGCCCCCGCTCGAGCATCACCAGGTTGGTCGCGTCGACGATGCTGCTGATCGGCCGGACGCCGAGGCGGCCGAGCCGCACCCGCGCCCAGAGCGGCGAGGGGCCCACGCTGACCCCCTCGATCACCTGCCCGTCATACCGGGGGCAGCGATCCCCGTCGCGCACCTCCACGGCGGCGCGTGTCTGCACGGCCGCGGGCGCTCCGGCGCCGTTCGCCTGCGGCGCGGCGACGGCGGGCGGACGGAACGGGATGCCGAGCACCGCAGCCACGTCCCGCGCCACGCCCAGGTGCCCCAGCGCGTCGGGCCGGTTCGGGGTGACGCTGAGCTCGATGATCCAGTCCTCGAGGCGAGGCTCCCAGTCGAGCAGCGATTGCCCCGGACGCCCGCCCTCCACGGTCAGAAGCCCCTCGTGGCTCGACCCGAGCCCGAGCTCGTCCTCGGCGCAGAGCATGCCGGGCGACGTGAAGCCGGCGACCGCCTTCTCGGTCAACGTCACCAGCGCGCCGGTGCGGTCGAGCACCTGCGCCCCGACGGGCGCGTAACAGACGAGCGCCGGAGCCGCCGGGATGACGGGCGCGCCGCACGCGACCTCCACGCCTTCGCCGCCTCCGCCCGCGTCCACGCGGACCACCGTCAGGCCCTTCTTGCCCGCCGGGTGCGGCCGCGTCGCGACGACGCTCGCGAGGACCACCGAGCGCAGCGCGGCGCCGACGTGCGTCACGCGGTCGACCTCGAGCCCGCCGCGGCCGAGCGCCGAGGTCACCGCGTCGACGCCGGGATCGGCGCCGAGGATCTCTTGAAGCCACTTGTAGGATATCAACATGGGGAATCGGGGCTGCGGGCGAGGGGCAGTGGCCTAGAGGCTTCCGAGGAAGCGGACGTCGTTCTCGTAGAAGGCGCGGATATCGTCGACGGCGAACTTCATGTTGGCCGTGCGATCCACGCCGATGCCGAACGCCAGCCCCGTGTATTCCTCCGGGTCGATCCCGACGTTCCGGAGCACCGTCGGGTGGACCATGCCGCAACCGAGGACCTCCAGCCAGCCGGTCCCCTTGCACTGCGGACAGGCGCGGTTCTCACCGAAACAGACGAGGCAGGACACGTCGAGCTCCGCGCTGGGCTCGGTGAAGGGGAAGTAGCTCGGCCGGAAGCGCGTCCTCGTGGCCTCGCCGAACATCCGGCGGCTGTAGACCTCGAGCAGGCCCTTCAGATCGGCGAGGGACACGTCGCGGTCGACCACGAGCCCCTCGATCTGCACGAACATGGGGCTGTGGCTCGCGTCGTCGTCGCGGCGATACACGACGCCGGGCGCGACGATCATCACCGGCGGAGGGTGGGAGAGCATCTCGCGCACCTGGACCGGGCTCGTGTGCGTCCGGAGGAGCACGTTCTGGCCAGCATCGCCGGCCATGTAGAACGTGTCGTGCATGTCCATGGCCGGGTGATCCGCCGGGAACCCGAGGAGATCGAAGTTGTAGCGCGCCAGCTCGATCTGCGGCCCTTCGGCCACGTCGAACCCGAGCCCGACGAAGATATCGACGATCTCGTCGAGGGTCCGCATGATCGGGTGCGACCGCCCGGGCGCGCGCCAGCGGCCGGGCAGGGTGATATCGAGGGGGGGTGCGGAGAGCTCGCGATCGCGCGCAGCGCGCTTGATCCTCGCCGTCGCCTCCTCGCGGGCGCGCTCCACGCGGCCCTTGACGGCGTTGAGGCGCTGGCCGAGCGCCTTGCGCTCCTCGGGCGCCGCGCCGGGCAGCTGCTTCATCAGCGCATTGAGCGACCCGCGGCGCCCGAGCAGGCTGGCATACAGGCGGTTCAGCTCATCGAGATCGCCGGCTGCGGCGAACTGGACGTCCACCGTGCGATCGACCTCGTCGATGAGGCGGCCGAGTTCGGGACCACTCATTGCCGCCCCCTTACCGCGAAGGCCATGGCAACGCAAGACGTTGGCCACCCGCGCCGCCCCCGGCCCCTTGGTCTGGCCACCCGCGGGATCCGGAGGCTCGACGACCCCCGCTGCGGCGGCGCCCCGCGCGAGGAGCCGCCATCGCCGCGCGCCGCGCGGGCTCCTCGCGGGAGGTGCGCGTCAACCGCTGGTGACGGTCACGTCAACCGTGTCAACTCGAGGTTTACGGGCTCTCCACGGCAGCTGCCCATCTGAAGCTGGATTCGCACTCTGGCCGCGGCGAGGACGCCTGGATCGTGGCGCTGCGACCGAGCCGAACGTCCCTGGCCCATCGCTTGCTTGGTGCCGTTGTGAACGTTGACGGACGCGGGGAAGCGCGCCTGAGCGCGACCGCTGCGAGCATTCCAATCGATGAGCGAGCCACGCCAAGCGTGCTCGTCGGGCTCCTTTCGCCCTGACGACAACCCGCTGCTTGCGCTGCTGCCGCTCCAACACACCACGAGATCGGCGCACCTTGAATCCCATCATCCATCTCTCTTGCGACGCTGAGCACGATGCCCGCCGCGCTCCGTGGCGCGGCGCAGTCTCCGCCCTGCTCGGCGCGGCGCTCTGGGTGTCTCCAGCGGTCGTGAACGGGCAGCCGACGGCGACTCCGACGCCGGCGCCCGAGGCGCCTCCAGCAGCCGTGAACGGGCAGCCGCCGCCCCCTCCGACTCCCGCACCGGCGCCAGTGCCGGAGAGCGGCTTCTTCTTTGGCGGCGTCGGCCGCGTCGTCGCGGCCACGGACGCCGAGATGGGGCCGGGGCGAGACGCCGATATCGTCTGGAGAGGCTCGCGCCTCGACGAGTCCACGTACATCCAGATGGACCTGGAGCGGCAGGATCACTGGGAGTCCACCGGCGCCACAACGCGCGTCGCCGTCCGCCTGGTCGTGGACGCCCCCGTCCTCCACTACAACAACGCGCGGCCGTGGAACATCAACATGTCGGTGCGCAACGCCTTCGTCGAGGAGCGAGACCTCGGCGTCAAAGGCCTGTCCGTGTGGGTCGGCTCGCGCCTGTACCGCGGTGACAACGCCGAGCTGCTCGATTTCTGGCCGCTCGACTGGCTCAACACGCTGGGCGGTGGCGTCCGCTACGACCTGCCCTCGAAGCGCACGTACTTCGCGGCGCACGCAGGCGTCAACAGGCCGCTCTCGCCGTATTACCTCCAGACGGTGGAGCGCCCGCCGGCGCTCAACCAGCCTGGCGCGGCGAACGTCAACCTCCTCGATCGCCAGCGGCTCATCGCGAGCGTCAAGGCGAGCCACACCGTCCCGCTCGGGGAGAAGGGCGGCGTCAAGGGTGTCCTGTATGGCGAGCTGCACCAGCTGCCGTCGGGCACGCGCGAGACGGCGGAGGCCGGCGTGGTCGAGCGCCTGCCGCGCGACTCCGGGTACGTCGTCGGCGCGCAGATCAGCCCGTTCACCGGCGTGAACAACGGGCACCTGCACCTGTTCCTCCGCTATGCGGGCGGCCTCGCGGCCCACGGCGAGTTCGGCGCTCCCACCCAGCCCGCGCCGGACGGCACCGCGACCGGCGCGCATGAGCTCCTCTTCACCTTGAGCGGCAACTACGAGACGGGGCCGCTCGGCCTCATGGCCGCGGGATACGTGCGCTCCTTCCGCAACGCCAGCGAGCCGTTCGATTTCGCCGATCTGGACGAGGGCATCTTGCTCGTGCGGCCGCACCTCTACCTGCGTGACTGGGGAGGCGTCGCCGTCGAGGCCTCGTACCAGGCGCAGCGGCGGGGGAGGGTCCCGCCGCCGGCCGACCCCGGGGCGGCGGGCGCGCACCCCGCGGCGAGCCACCACAGCGCGGGCCTCGTCCGCCTCGGGCTCGTGCCGTTCCTGAACGCGGCAGGCAAGGGTGATTTCAAGCGCCCTCAATTCCGGTTCATCTGGCTCGTGACCCGGCGCGACGACGGCGCGAAGGCGCTCTATCCGCAGGACGACGTCTTCAGCCAGCGCACCTGGGAGCATTTCATTGGCCTGAACGTCGAGTGGAACATCAAGGCCAGCCCGGCGTTCTGACGCAGCCGCGGGGCTCGGGGGATTCACCGCGTCCATTCGTAAATTCCGTTAACGAAGCGAGGGAAAGGTTTTGTCCATGAAGCCAGTGAACGCTGGGCAGGTCGTGGTCCGCGCGACGGCGTCGCACAGGGGGCGAAAGCTCTCCGTGACGCCGGCAGACAGCCCGATGAAGCGCCTTTATTACGGTCGGATCCTGCTCGACGGGACCATGCCAGAGGCGCGATTCGAGACCTCTGGACGCGAGGTAGGGCTCCTCTGCATGGCCGGCGAGTGCGCCGTGAAGGTGAACGGCGGGGAGGTGATCGCGCTCGGGCCGTACGACGCCCTCTACGTGCCTCGCGGCTCGGCCGTCGAGGTGCGCACGAGCTCGTCGGTCGATCTCGTCGAGTGCGGCGCCGAGGTGGAAGGGGACTACCCCCTCCAGGTCGTCCGCTACAAGGACGTCGAGCAGAACCCGTCGCTCAAGTTCAAGGCGGGCGGCGACGCCACGACGCGCGAGCTCAGCATCCTGCTCGGCAAGAACGTGCAGGCCGGCCGCATCGTCGCGGGCTTCACGCGCTCGGCGCCGGGGCACTGGACCAGCTGGCCCCCGCACGAGCACACCGATCTGCTCGAGGAGATGTACGTGTATTTCGACATGCCGCCGCCGGCGTTCGGCGTGCAGTTCGTCTACACGGCTCCCGAGGCGCCCGAGGTCGTCACGGTGGTGCGGGACGGCGACGCCGTGCTGATGCCGGCGGGGTATCACCCGAACGTCGCGGCGCCTGGGCACTCCATCAACTTCGTCTGGCTCATGGCCGCGCACCGCGAGCGCGAAGATCGGGTGTTCGGCGTGGTCAACGTCCAGCCGGAGTTCGCCCAGCGCGGCTCCGGGCTCGAGGCGAGCCTCAAGTAGGCAATGGGGGAGTCGGCCAGCGTCAGGCGGGTCGAACTCAGGAGGATAGCTTCATGGTGATGAATACGGAGTCCACGACGGCCATCGCCGACACGCCCGCGGAGGTGCCGCGCGACACGGGCGCCGGCGCCGCGTCGCTCTCGGCCGGCATCGGGCGTTATCGGTGGGTGATCTGCGCCCTCTTGTTCACGGCCGCGACGATCAACTACGTCGATCGGCAGGTCCTCGGCGTCCTCAAGACGACGCTGCAGAAGGAGCTCGGCTACAACGACATCGATTACGGCAACATCGTCACGTCGTTTCAGGCCGCTTACGCCATCGGGATGCTGACGATGGGCCGCCTCATGGATCGCATCGGGACGCGGCGCGGGTTCTCGTTCGCCGTCGGGTTCTGGAGCCTCGCGGCGGCGGCGCACGCGCTCGTCGGGAGCGCCGGGGGGCTCTCCGCGGCGCGGTTCGCCCTCGGCATCGGCGAGGCCGGCATGTTCCCGGGCGCCCTCAAGACGATCGCGGAGTGGTTCCCCAAGAAGGAGCGCGCGCTCGCGACCGGCCTCTTCAACTCCGGCACGAACATCGGCGCGATCGTGTGCCCCCTCGTGGTCCCGTGGATCGCGGTGGCCTGGGGGTGGCGCGCGGCCTTCGCGCTGACCGGCGCGATCGGCGCGCTCTGGATCGTCGCGTGGATGATCCTGTATCGCCCCCTCGCGGAGAACCCGCGCGTCACGCCGGAGGAGCGCGCCTACATCACGAGCGAGCCGTCGCCGGCGCCCGGCAAGATCGGCTGGCTCAGCCTGATCCCGCACCGGCAGACGTGGGCGTTCGCGATCGGCAAGTTCATGACGGATCCGTTCTGGTGGCTTTACCTGTTCTGGGTCCCCGACTTCCTGAACCGCAAGCATGGGTTGAACCTCCTCCAGATCGGCCCGCCGCTCGTCACGATCTACCTGCTCTCCGACGTGGGCAGCATCGCCGGCGGCTGGTTCTCCTCGATGCTGATGCGCCGCGGCTGGACGGCGAACGCGGCGCGCAAGACCGCCATGCTCGCCTGCGCGCTCGGCGTGGCGCCCGTGTTCCTCGCGACGCGCACCGACTCGCTGTGGGTCGCCGTGCTGCTCCTGGGCCTCGCCACCGCCGCGCACCAGGGCTTCTCGGCGAACCTGTTCACGCTCACCACGGACATGTTCCCGTCGCAGGCCGTGGGGTCGGCCGTCGGGTTCGGGGGCATGGCCGGGGCCATCGGCGGGATGCTCATCGCGCAGATCGCGGGCCGCGTCCTCCAGCTCACCGGGAGCTACTCGACGCTGTTCATCATGGCGGCGTCTGCCTACGTGCTCGCGCTCGCCATCATTCACGCGCTCGTGCCGCGGCTCGAGCCCGCGCGGTTGAAGCAGGGATAAGACAATGACGAACGATCCGTTTCGTTTGGACGGCAAGGTCGCGCTCGTGACGGGCTCGGCCACGGGGATCGGCGCCGCGATCGCGACGGCGCTCGCGGCGGCGGGCGCGGACATCGCCTGTCACGGCAAGGACGAGCCGGGCGAGGCCACCATGGCAGCGGTGCGGAAGCTCGGGCGGCGCGCCACGGGCATGGCCGCGGATCTCGCGGATCGCGCCTCGCACGCGGAGCTCGTCCGGAGGGCGAAGGCAGAGCTCGGGCGCCTCGACATCCTTGTGAACAACGCGGGTCTCATCCGGAGGTCGCCGGCCGTCGAGTACTCCGAGGAGGACTGGGACCTTTTGATCGAGGTCAACCTGACGTCCGCGTTTCGCCTGTCGCAGCTCGCCGGGAAGCTGATGCTCGAGCAAGGGTCGGGCAGGATCGTCAACATCGCGTCGCTGCTCTCGTTCCAGGGCGGGATCCTGGTGCCGGCCTACGCGGCGTCCAAGGGGGGGATCGCGCAGCTGACCAAGGCGCTCGCGAACGAGTGGGCCGGGAGGGGCGTCAACGTGAACGCGGTCGCCCCGGGCTACATCACGACGGACAACACGGCGGCGCTCAGGGCCGACGAGGCGCGCAGCCGGCAGATCCTCGATCGCATCCCGGCAGGGCGCTGGGGGGAGCCGAGCGACATCGCGGGAGCTGCGCTGTTCCTGTGCTCGGAGGCGAGCAGGTACGTCCACGGCCACGTGCTGGTCGTCGACGGCGGGTGGATGAGCCGTTGAGGAGCGTGAAGATGAAGATCCGAAGTGCAAAGGGCTGTGCGTGGGACCAGGTGAGCCTCGGAGAGGTCATGTTGCGCCTCGATCCGGGAGAGCGGCGGATCCACACCGCGCGGACGTTCGACATCGGGGAGGGCGGGGGAGAGTACAACGTGGCGCGGGGGCTGAGGCGCTGCTTCGGGCTGCGGACAGCCATCGTGACGGCGCTCGCGGACAACCCGGTCGGGCGGCTGATCGAGGATCTGATGCTCCAGGGCGGGGTCGACCCCTTCCACGTGCGCTGGGTCGATTACGACGGCGTGGGCCGCGAGGCGCGCAACGGCCTCAACTTCACGGAGCGCGGGTTCGGGCCGCGCGCCGCCGTGGGGTGCTCGGATCGCGGCCACAGCGCGGCCTCCAGGCTGAAGGCCGGCGACCTCCCGTGGAAGGCCATCTTCGGGGAGCGCGGCGCCCGCTGGTTCCACACGGGCGGCATCTTCTGCGCGCTCTCGGAGAGCACCGCCGGCGTGGCGCGCGAGGCCATGGAGGTCGCGCGCGAGCACGACGTGCGGATCTCCTACGATCTCAACTACCGGCCCTCGCTCTGGAAGAACTTCGGCGGCCAGAAGAGGGCGCGCGAGGTCAATCGCGCCCTCATGCCGTACGTCGATTGCCTCTTCGGCAACGAGGAGGACTTCGTCGCGGCGCTCGGCTTCGAGGTGCCCGGCGTCGATGAGGGCTATCGCGAGCTCGACACGACGGGATTCCGCCGGATGATCTCGGAGGTCGTCGCGACGTACCCCAACATCTCGGTCGTGGCCACGAGCCTCAGGACGGCGAGGAGCGCGAGCGTCAACGGCTGGGGAGGCATCCTGTACTGCAAGGGCGAGTTCTACGAGGTCGCTCAGCGAGACATCGAGATCCTCGACCGCGTTGGAGGGGGCGACTCGTTCGCCTCGGGGATCATCTACGGGCTCCTCTCGGAGCATAGCCCGGAGTGGGCGCTCCAGTGCGGCGTCGCGCACGGGGCGCTCGCGATGTCGACGCCAGGCGACACCTCGATGGCGTCGCTCGCCGAGGTGCGGCGGGCGATGAGCGGGGCCAGCGCGAGGATCGAGCGATGAAGCAAGCGATGAATCATGCGATGAATCATGCGATGGACCGAGAGCACGTCGTCCGCCGCATCGAGGAGATCGGCGTCGTCCCCGTGGTGCGCGCGTCGAGCGGCGCGCTCGCCGTGCGGGCCGGTCGCGCGCTGTGCGCCGGAGGGATCGAGGTCCTCGAGATCACGATGACGGTCCCGGACGCCCTCGCCGTCATGCATGAGATCACCTCGCAGATGGGGAGCCGTGTCCTCGTCGGCGCGGGCACGGTGCTCACCGCGGACGCAGCCCGCGGGTGCATCGAGGCCGGCGCGCAGTTCATCGTGAGCCCGGGGCTCAACCTCGATGTCATCCACGCGGCGCGCGAGCTCGGGAAGGCGGTCTTCCCCGGGGCGCTCACCCCGACCGAGGTGATCGCCGCGTGGAGCGCCGGCGCCGACGCGGTGAAGGTGTTCCCGTGCTCCGCGATGGGCGGCGCGAAGTACCTGCGCGCGCTGCGGGGGCCGCTCCCGCACGTGAAGCTGCTGCCGACCGGCGGGGTCAACCTCGCGACCGCGCGCGAGTTCATCGAGGCCGGCGCCGTGGCGCTCGGCGTCGGCGGGGAGCTCGTCGACACGGCCGCGCTCGAGGCCGGCCGCGACGAGGTCCTCACGGAGCGCGCGCGGGAGTTCCTGTCTGTGGTCCGGTCCGCGCGGGCCGGGATCGAGAAGCGCGCCTGAGCGGAGCCGCCGCGAAGCGCTGGAGGAAGCATGAGTGTTCTGAAGAAAAGCGATGTCCCGAGCCTGGCTCGCGTGTCGGGCGATGCGGTGGAGTTCTTCACGCCCGAGCCGGGGCTGAGGCGCCGGGTGCTGGCCCACAACCCCAACATGATGCTCGTCGAGCATCACATGCAGGTCGGCTGGGCCGGGGCGCGCCACAGCCACCCCCACGATCAGCTGGTCTATATCATCTCCGGACACCTCAAGTTCTCGTGTGGAGACGAGGAGTTCGAGGGGCGGGCCGGGGACAGCTTCGTGGTCCGCGGGGGCGTCGAGCACCAGGCCTGGGCGTTCGAGCCGTCTGTCGTGCTCGATGTGTTTACCCCCGCGCGCGAAGAGTACATGTCCTGAGCGCGGGAATCCGATCCGCCTCTCCTGTTCACCACGATCATCATGTCTTTTCGACGGGCCCTGCGACCGGCGCAGCGGCCCTGTGCGATTGAGGAGCCTATGAAACGCAGAACGTTCGCGATGTCGATCCTCTTGCCCTTCGCGCTGGCTGCCTGCGGGGGGGACAGCGAGCCGGGGCCTGGTCCCGGCCCAGAAGTGCCGCCCGAGATGGTCCCGTACGTCGACGCGATGAAGCGCGCGGCCACCTTCATGAGCGAGGAGGTCGCGTACAACGGCGGTTACGTGTGGAGCTACCTCCCGGATCTCTCGAGGAGCTGGGGCGAGATGGAGGCGAAGCGCACCATGCTGTGGGTGCAGCCGCCCGGCACGCCGTCGATGGGGCACCTCTACCTGGACGCCTACCACGCCACCGGCGACGAGCTCTACTACAAGGCCGCCGAGCAGGTCGCGCTCGCCCTGATCGAGGCCCAGCACGAGGCCGGCGGCTGGAACTACATCTATGACTTCGCCGGTGAGGAGTCGCTCAAGGACTGGTACGACACCATCGGCAAGAACGGCTGGCGGCTCGAGGAGTTCCAGCATTATTACGGCAACGCGACGTTCGACGACGCGGGCACCGCCGTGGCCTCGCAGCTCCTCCTGCGCATGTACCTCGAGAAGAAGGATGAGCGGTTCCGCGAGCCCCTCTACAAGGCGATCGGCTTCGTCACCGAGAGCCAGTACGAGGGGGGCGGCTGGCCGCAGCGCTTCCCGCTGATGGGCAAGGGCGGCGAGCCCGACTACACGAGCCACATCACCTTCAACGATGATGTGGCTGGGGAGAACATCAAGTTCCTGATCATGTGCCACCTCGCCCTGGGCGAGTCGCGGCTGCTCGGGAACATCGAGCGCGCCATGGACAACTTCGTCGCGTTGCAGCAGCCCGCGCCGCAGCCCGCGTGGGGCCTTCAGTTCACGCAGGACGGCAAGCCGGCCGGGGCGCGCACCTACGAGCCGGAGGCGCTGACCACACACACGACGGCCAACAACATCCAGCAGCTCCTCAATTTCTACAACATGACCGGGGACGAGAAGTTCATCGCCCGCGTGCCCGAGGCGCTGGACTGGCTGGACAAGGTCGAGCTGCCGCCGGAGCTCCTGGAGATCTTCCCCGACCGAACGCACCCCACGTACATCGAGATCGGGACCGACATTCCGCTCTACGTCCACCGGCGCGGCTCGAACGTCGTCAACGGCGAGTATTACTTCGACAAGGACCCTGCGAAGCCCATCGGGCACTATGGGCAGGCGCGCAAGCTCGACGTGGACGCCATGCGCGCCCGCTACGAGGAGCTCGCGGCGATGTCGCCCGAGGCGCTGACGGCGGGCTCGCCCCTCAAGATCACGGGGCCGGTGGCGCTGCCGCGGTACTTCTCGCTGCGCGAGGTGAAGCTCGAGGACCTGTACGCCGGCGCCATGATGACGACCGCGCCGGTGACCGCGGAGGACGCGCAGAAGCTCGTCGGCGAGCTCAGCGCGGAGGGCTACTGGCCGACCAAGATCACCATGATCACGAACCCTTACGAAGGTCCCGGCGCCGCCGAGCCGTTCGTGGAGGACACCTACGCCACGACGCACGTCGGCGATCGCAACGATACGTCGCCCTACGACCCGGCCAAGGCGCCGGCGACGTACCCGGCCGAGGAGTCGCCGATGGGCATCTCGGTGGAGTCGTTCATCAAGAACATGGGCGTGCTGATCTCCCACGTTGCGCCCGTGAAGTGAGCGCCCTCCGAGCCCCCGCGCCCTGGCATCTCGTGTGCTGGCATCTCGTGTGCTTTAGAGAGGAAGCGCCGAGGCCTGGAACCACGCGCAATCCAGGTGGCTTGATGAAGGCGGCGCGGTGCCGGCGCGCGGTGGTGCAAGGAGTGGATGCATGAAATTGCTTAGAGTTGCCACGGCGGTGCTGACCGTGGCTGCGGTCGGGCTCGGGTGCGGCAGCAGCCCGAGCGACGGGGGAGAAGGTGAAGCGGCGAGCTCTGGCGGCAGCGCTGGCTCTGGCTCCGGCGCTGGCTCCGGCTCCGGCGAGGGGGGCTCGCTGGACATCGGCGCCGGGGTCGGGCCCGGATCGAGCGGCGCGGGCGGCGCCAGCCCCACGGGCGGAGGCGGAGCGTGCGCCACCCAGACGGCGGCGGCGTCCCTCCAGCCCGTGTACCTGGCATTCGCGTTCGACGTGTCGGGCAGCATGGGCAAGGGCGACAAGGACTGGCACGACAAGTCGCTCAAGTGGGATCCCGTGGTCGCCGCGACCAAGCAGTTCTTCTCGGATCCCGGGTCCGAAGGGCTGACGGCCTCGCTCTCGTTCTTTCCCGCCGACGACGACAAGTGTTCGTCCGAGATCTACGCGACGCCGGACGTGCCGCTGACGCCGCTCCCCTCGGCGGCCTTCACCGAGGCGATCGACGCGATCGAGCCGGCGAGCTCGGACGACTGGCGCGGCGGCACGCCGACCGCGTGGGTGATGCGGGGCACGAGCGCGTTCATCGAGGCGCAGCGGCAGCAGAACCCCGGGAAATACGCGATCGTGCTCGTGACGGACGGTTACCCGCAGGGCTGCGACGAGGCGTCCGACACCATCGATGCCGTCGTGGCCGACGCCCAGGCGGCGCTGGCGGAGGGGGTCCCGACCTACGTCATCGGGGTCGAGAACCCGCCGATCGACGGCGCGCCGGACACCCTCGACGACCTGCACGAGATCGCCGCGGCCGGCGGCACGGAGAGCGCCGTGCTCATCGACACCGGCGATCCGTCGCAGACCACGGCCGCTTTCAAGGCGGCGGTCGACCGGATCCGCGGCGCCTCGGTCTCGTGCACGATGGCGATCCCCCTCCCGCCGGACGGGAGCTCCTTCGACAAGGAGAAGGTCCGCGTGCTCTACACGAGCGGATCGAGCGCGACCACGGAGCTCGTGTACGACCAGAGCTGCGCCACCGAGGGCGCCTGGCGCTACGACGAGCCCGCGAGTCCGACGCAGATCGTGCTGTGTGTCGACGCGTGCACCACGGTCCAGGCGGACACGGTGGCGAAGCTGAGCGTCGATTTCACCTGCGAGAGCGTGATCGAGGTTCCCCAGTAGCACGAGGCCGCCGCGCCCCTGCCGCGCCGCGCGCTCGGCCTCGCCCACCGGCGCGCGCGCCGCCAGCCCGATCCATGTCAACCGTGAGTTGACACTGTGGACACACGCAGTTGCTTCTCCATCGGTCCCACCTCGGCAGGGGCGGTCAGACACCCATCTGCGGCGTCGAGCGCCCTCGCCGCCGCCCGGCGTCATTGGCCGCCTGACGCGAGCGCGGCGCGCAGGTTACCGTCCGGCAACGCTGCCGAGATGTTGTAGAACAGAGCCACCATGGCACCTGCTCACGAGCGCGAGCGGCGGACCCTCGATCGGTACACGCTCCATGGCGTGATCGCCTCCGGGGGGATGGCGTCCGTCCATTTCGGGCGGCTCGTGGGCGCCCATGGCTTTGCCCGCACGGTCGCGATCAAGCGCCTGCACCCGCAGTTCGCCAGGGACCCCGAGTTCTCGTCGATGCTCCTCGACGAGGCGCGGCTCGCGGTGCGCATCCGCCACCCGAACGTCGTCACCACGCTCGACAGCGTGCAGGCCGACGACGAGCTCTTCGTGGTCATGGAGTACATCGCCGGGGAATCGCTCTCGAGCCTGCTGCGCGAGGCCGGAAGGCGAGGGGCCCAGGTGCCGCAGCCGATCGGCTCGGCCATCATCGCCGGCGCCCTCGCGGGCCTGCACGCGGCGCACGAGGCGACCGACGAGGAGGGCGCCGCGCTCCAGATCGTCCACCGCGACGTGTCCCCGCAGAACATCCTCGTCGGCGAGGACGGCATCGCGCGCGTGCTCGATTTCGGGATCGCGCGGGCGGCGGTGCGGAGCCAGGTGAGCCGCGTCGGGCAGCTCAAGGGCAAGCTCAGCTATATGGCGCCGGAGCAGCTGCGCGGAGCCCCCCTGACCCGCCGCGCCGACATCTACGCTGCTTCCGTGGTCCTGTGGGAGGTGCTCACAGGGAAGCGGCTGTTCACGGGGGAGTGCGACGCGGAGATCTTCGGGCGGATCCTGGAGGGCGTCGTCCAGCCGCCGAGCGTGTACGGCGACGTGCCGAAGGCGCTCGACGAGGTGGTGCTCCGCGGGCTCGACAGGGATCCCTCCCGGCGTTACGCGACCGCCCTGGAGATGGCGGCCGCGCTGGAGGAGGCGCTGCCGCCGGCGAGCCCGCGCGCGGTCGGGGCGTGGGTCGAGGCGACGGCGGGGACGCTCCTGGAAGCGCGGGCGAAGAGCCTCGCCGCGATCGAGACGTCGCAGCGGAGCGCGGCCCCAGCGCCGCCGCCGACGAGACCCGCCGTCGTGGACGACGCGTCGCCGCGGGACGCCGAGACGCGCCTCGCGCAGCCGTCTGGCGGCCGCGGGCGCGCGCTGCGGACCTCGGTGACGGTCCCGACGATGACGAGGACGGTCGAGGACATGGCGCGGCCCGCGGCGTCGGCGCTCGCGACGCCGGTCGCCGCGGCGGCGCCGCCGCGGCTGGCGAGCGCGCAGCTCGTCCGCGCGTCCACGCTCGCGCTCGGGGCCAGCGCGCTGGTGCTCGCCGTGGCCCTCGGCAGGAGCTGTAGCGTGCGTCCAGCGCCCGATGCGCCGCAGGCCGACCGCGCCGGAGCCGGCGAGTCCTCGCGGTCGGTCGCCTCGCCGCCAGCGGTGGCGACGCCTGCCGCGAGCGAGGGGACGCCGGAGGTGGCTGCGGAGGCGAAAGAGGCCTCGTCGGCGGCGTCCGCGGCGGCGCCTGGAGCGTCCGTGGCTTCGCCTGGAGCATCCGCGGCCTCGCCGGAGCCAGCCGCGCCGGGGGCCTCCGCGAGCGCCGCCGCGGCGCCGGAGCCGGCCGCGCGCGCGGCCGCGCCGGATCGCGCCGCGGGCGTGCGCGCCGCTTCCCCCGCGCGCAGCGCGCGGCCGCGGTCGCGCTGCGTGCCTCCCTACTATCTGGACGCCAACGGCATCCGGCGGATCAAGCGAGAGTGCCTGTGAACGACGGAAGCGTGTAGCCTGCGCTGCGATGAACGGGCGCCTCCTCGCCGCCTTCGCCGCGACCGCCACGCTCCTTGCGGGCCCACGCGCCCGCGCTCAGGGTGTGGGAGAGACGTGCGCCGCCTCGTACGAGCAGGCGCAGCAGCTCGTCCGCGACAGGGCGCTGCTGCGCGCCCGCGCCGAGCTCCGCGTCTGCGTGAGCTCGTGCCCGGCGACGCTCGCCCGCGACTGCCAGAGCTGGAGCGAGCAGGTCGAGCGCGACATGCCCAGCGTCGCGCTGTCGGCCACGTCCGCGGACGGCCACGCGCCGGGCCGGGTCCGGGTGCTCCTCGACGGCGCGCCGCTTGTCGACGCGCTCCCGAAGGACCCGATCGAGCTCGATCCCGGGCGCCACACGCTGACCTTCGAGGACGCGGCGGGGACGCGGGTCGTCACCGTGGTCACGCTGCCGCCGGGCGACAAGGCGCTGCCGATCGCGGTGCGGTTCCCTGCGCCTGCGCCGACGCCGTCGCGCCCCGCGGCCGGCGCCGACGCGCCGCCGGTGCGGCAGCGCTGGCCGCTCGTGCTCGTCGGCGTCGGCGCGGCGGGGCTCGGCGTGGGCGCGTTTCTCGGCGTCAAGGGGCACCTCGATCGGAGCGAGCTCCGCACGCGGTGCGCGCCCGGATGCCCGGCGGAGGACGTCGAGGCGATCGATCTCACGTGGAAGGCCGGCGCGATCTCCGCGGGCGTGGGGTTCCTCGCGGCCGGCCTGGGCGCGGTGCTCTACTTCCAGCTCGATCCCGTCGCGCCCGCCGCGCCGGTCGCGAGCTTCTCGTTCTCGCCGGGCGGCCCCGGGCTCTCGCTCCGCGGCGCGTTCTGAGCGCCGCGCCGCGCGTCCCGAGCACCGCGCAGCGCCGCGCGCCCCGTCAGCCCTTGCTGCGGATGCCGTAGCGCTCCATCAGCCGGTGGACGAGCTGCCGGGAGACGCCCATCGACGCGGCGGCCCGCGCCACGTTGCCGCCGCTCTCCCGGAGCTTCATCGCGATGTACGTGCGCTCGAACTGCTCGACGACCATGTCGCGCGCCTCGCGGAGCGGCAGCGCGGCGAACTGGCCGACGCCCATGTCGGCGGGCCGCGGCGCCACCTTGACGATCGCCTCCTCGGCGAGGTGCGGGAACAGCATGAGCCGCGCGACGGTGTTGCGGAGCTCGCGCACGTTGCCCGGCCAGTGGTGCCCGCGGAGCAGCTCCAGCGCGTTCGGCGGCAGGTCGGCGAGCGAGCGCGGCGGCACCTGCGCCGCGAGGAAGCGCTCGACGAGCAGCGGGATGTCCTCCTTGCGCTCGCGCAGCGGGGGCACGACGGTCTCCACGACGGCGAGCCGGTAGTAGAGATCCTCGCGGAACGTGCCCGACGCGACGCGGCCCTGGAGATCGCGGTGCGTGGCGGCGATGACGCGGGCGTCGAAGGACGTGTACGCGGCGGCGCCGACGCGGCGCACCTGGCGGGCCTCGAGCGCGCGCAGGAGCTTCGGCTGGAGATCGAGCGGGAGCTCGCCGATCTCGTCGAGGAAGAGCGTGCCGCCGCTCGCCTCCTCGAGCAGGCCGGCGCGCGCGCTCTGGGCGCCCGTGAACGCGCCCTTCGCGTAGCCGAAGAGCTCGGCCTCGATGAGGTTCGGGGCGACGGCGCTGCAGTCGAACACGACGAAGGGGCCGCCGCTGCGCGGGCTCGCCTCGTGGATGGCGCGGGCGAGGACCTCCTTGCCGGTGCCGGACTCGCCGAGCAGGAGGATCGTCTCCGAGGTGGCCGCTGCGCGCTCGAGGCGCGCGAAGAGCGCGCGCATGGGGACGCTGCTGCCGAGGGCCTCGCCGAAGCTGGCCGAGGTGGAGAGCGGGACGACGACCGGGGCGCCTCCGACGCGCACGGTGAGGGGCACGCCGCCCAGGGACGCGATGGCGCCCGGGGTGAGGAAGCCCTCGACGATCAGGACGTCGTTGATGAACGTGCCGTTCTTGCTGCCGAGGTCGGTGAGGACGACCCCGCGCGGCGAGAACCGGAGCTGGCAGTGGCGGCGCGAGACGCGCGAGTCGGGGATGATGACGTCGCACTCGCCGCTCGTTCCGAGCACCAGCGGCGCGACGCCGAGGGCGGCCTCGATCGGCGGGCTCTTCTGCGGGGTGACGAGGATGCGCAGGTCCGGGAGCTCGACCGCGTCGCTTCGGAGGGTCGTGATCGTCCGGGTGGGGTCGTGCATTGATCGCGCGGGAGGGGGACGGGGCAGCATCTCCGAATTTTCGGCGGATTTCCAGCGCGCGGTGCGTCCGGGGCGCTGGACGCACGCCGCCAGGATATCCTCGCGAGGTGCTCGAGTTCACGCAGTCCGAGGCCAAGATCCTGTCCCAGTGCGTCACCCGCTTCACGGAGGCGTTCCGCCGCGACGTGGCGGACGTGATCCGGCAGGAGTTCCGCGGCTACGAGCCGCCGGAGGTGACGGAGCTCATCGGACAGCTGAGCCTCCTCGGGCGGCAGCTCGAGCTGCGCCCGCCGCACGCGCAGATCCACGACACGCAGGGCCCGCTGCTCAAGCGCATCCTGATCGACCTCCGGCGCGACAGCGCCACGGCGATCGAGGAGCCGCTGCAGAAGGCCGTGAACGCCGAGACGATCCGGCACCTCCGGCGCGAGGTCCACGGGCTGGAGCAGCTGATGGCCGCGCCCTGGTTCGCGGCCACGCGCGCGCTCAAGGTGCCGCAGCTCACCGACTACATGTCGATCCGGCACGCCGAGGCCGTGATGCCGGAGGCGCCGCCGCTCCGGCCGCGCGAGTTCGACGAGAAGTTCCACATCCTCGAGGCGCCCGGGCTCTTCCTCCCCGACCTGGCGCATTACCGGGCGCGCTGCGCGCTGCGCGGCGCCGCGATCGCCGTGGCGTTCATCGACATCGACGACTTCAAGGAGTTCAACGTCCAGCACACCGAGACCGCGGTCGATCTCCACGTGCTCCCGCCGCTCATGGAGAGCATCGAGGCGCACGTCTTCGCGCACGGGCACGCGTACCGGTTCGGCGGCGACGAGTACATGATCACGCTGCCCAACGCGACGCGCGCGTGGGCGGTGGACTTCCTGCGCGCGCTCCAGGAGCGGCTCGCCCGCCGCCGTTACCGCCGCGTCGAGCGGTCGCCGACGATCTCGGCCGGGCTATGCGTCGCCGACGTCGACTGCTTCCTGACGGATCGCGAGATCCAGGGGCGCGCCAACCTCGCGAAGAACCACGCGAAGGCCACGGAGAAGGGCAGCGTCGCCACGTACGACGGGGAGCTGTTCCGCCCCGAGGATCTGGTGCTCGCGTGAGGCCGGACGGTGGGATCGCGGCGGGCGAGGCGCGCGCCTCCGGTGACGCGCCGCCGGAGGCCCCGGGCGGCCTGGTCCTGCCCGAGCCGCTGTGGGGCGCGGTGCGCGCGGCCTACGGCGAGCCTGGGCGCGCGTACCACGACCTGGCGCACGTGCGCGAGGTGCTCCGCTGGATGGGCGAGGTCGCCCGCGACGTCGGCTGGCGGAGGCCGCGGGAGGTGTTCCTGGCCGCGCTCTTCCACGACGCCGTGTACGTGCCCGGCCGCCACGACAACGAGGCGCGCAGCGCGGAGCTCGCGCGCGAGGCGGTGGCGCGCTGGCTGCCCGGTGAGGGGCTCGACGAGGGCCTCATCGAGCGGCTCATCCTGCTCACGGCGCGCCACGGGGCCCTCGGGCCGGCGGACGTCGGCGAGGAGGAGGCCCTCTTCCTCGATTGCGACATGGCCATCCTGGGCAGCGACGCGGCGGTGTTCGACGCGTACGACCGGGCGATCGCCGCGGAGTACAGCGCCGTGCCGCCCGAGTTTTACGCTGCAGGCCGGCGGCGCTTCTTCGAGAAGCTGCTCGCGACCGAGCGGATCTTCCTCTCGCCGCACTTCCACGCCCGCCTCGAGGCGAGCGCGCGCGACAACCTGCGCCGGAAGCTCGACGCGGGCGCGTAGCGGAGCGGCGGTGGCTCGTCAGGGGATGGTGCGGTCATCGCGGGCGCGGGGTGGTGGGGTACGTTGGGTCTTTTGAACCGCCAAGGCGCCATAAGACGCCAAGAAAAACACAAAAATCTTGGCGTCTTATGGCGCCTTGGCGGTTCCATCATTCCGGCAGGGTGGGGTAAGTACCCCACGATCGGGCGCAGCGGTCCGCGCCGGGGGGTCGCGCCGGGGGGAGCCCTGCCCCTTGCGCGATCACCAGCTCTTCACGTCGCTCTTGCTCACGCGGCACGTGGCGGTGTCCCACTGGCTCGCGCCGCCGTGGAGCTTCTCGGACTCGCCCATGTGATCGGTGACGGCCTTGTATTCCTGGCAGATCTTCGGCTTGTCGTCGTCCGCGTCGTAACCCCCCTTGACGTAGAGGTTCGTGATCGTGACCGTGTCCCCGTAGTTCTGGTTCGCGCCGGCGACCGTCGTCTTCACGCGGTCCACCCTGACGTTGTCGATGATCAGGTGCCGCGGGCCGCCGTTCGCGGTGCAGTCGCCGCACGAGCGCCAGAGCTTCCCGAAGTCGGCGATGTACGAGTTCGTGACGATGGTCGTGGAGCCGCCCTTCGCGTTGTGCTGGAAGATCTTGTCGGCCGAGTGCAGGGCGATGGAGCTGTTGATGTGCATCGTCGCCCCGTCGGCGCTGTTGGTCGCCGCGTCCTCGCAGACGTCCTCCCAGTAGACGTGATCGAGCGTGCAGTCGCCCTTGCAGACGATGCCGTTGCCGCCGGGGAGGCCGCCGGCGATGATGAGGTTCTTCACGGTGACGCCGTCCTCGACCTCGAACACGGTCTTCTGGCCCTCGCCGTCGTCGCAGTCCTCCGTGTTGTTCACGCCGATCTTCTGGTTGTTGAAGTCGTAGACGTCCTGCCCGCCGTGGGCGGCGTTCTTGAGCACCGTCGTCGCGTTCCTGATCTCGCCGTTGCCGTTCGTGGGCGTCGGGATCTCCATCGGGAGCTCGTCGCCGAGCGGCTCCTCTCCGCCCGTGCCGCCGGTGCCGCTGCTCGTGGTGCTCGCGGCCGTGCTGCTCGCCGACGTGGTGCTCGCGGCCGTGCTGCTCGCTGACGTGCTGCTCGCTGACGTGCTGCTCGCTGACGTGCTGCTCGTGGTCGTGCTGCTCGAGCTGCTGCCGCCGCCGCTCGCGGCGCTCGTGCTCCCGCCGCTCGCGACGGAGCTGCTGCTCGAGCTGCTGCCCCCTTGGCCGTCGTCCGGCGTCGCCGCGTCGTCCGAACAGCCGAGCTGGGAGGCGCCAGCGGCGCCGATCACGAGCAACAAAGAGAAAGCTGACTGCAATCCGAATCTCATCTCGCTACCTCTCGTTCTGGATCACGATGGACGACCCGCGGCCCGGAAGCGATCGACGCCAGCCGGCGGCGTCGATCCCGCCACGCGACCCGTCGAGGGGGCAACCACGAACCCACGCTTCACGCCGTTCAGCTGGCCTCTGCGTCCAGCCTCTGCGTCCAGGAGAATGCAAGCGCCGATCCAGGACGCGCGGCGGAGCTTCGGACCCCGGCGCGGACGTGCGCTGCGGCCTGCGTGTCAACGCGATGTCGACACCGGTTGACGAACGCGGTTGACGCGCAGGCGCTCCGCGCGCGGGCAGAGTTGACGAACGCGGTTGACGCGCAGGCGCTCCGCGCGCGGGCAGATCAGAGCGCGACCAGCAGCGCGAGCGACGCCGCAAGCAGCGCGACGGGCGCGACCAGCAGCGCGAGCGGGGCCGGCGGCTCGGGCTCGTGCCCGGGGCCGCTGGAGTTCGATGACAACGACGCGTGCGCCTTCACGGGCATGTGCCCCTCGGCGTGCGGCATCGAGGACCTCGGCTCGCGCACCTGTGCCTGCTCGGACGGCGTCGCCGACTGCGAGCCGTGCCTGCCGCCGGATCCTGCGCAGTACCCGATCAACCCGGTCGCGGTTGACTGCAGCGCCGTGGGCGGCAACGGCAGCGCTGCGTCGATCCGGAACAGCCCCTGTACCGCAGCGGAGGAGGGGACCTCGTGCATCGGCGACGATTCGGGCAGCGCCCGGGGCTGTGTCTGCTGGGATCTCGGCGCCGGCTTTCAGCGGGAGTGCGGCTCGGTCAACAAGTGGTTCGCCAAGTAGTCGTGGGAAGGCGCGAATGACCTCTTGATCCGAGCGCGGAGCTCCAGGGGAGGGCGCCCCCAGGCGACGGCGATCTCTTCTCTGGGATCTACGAGCCGGATCTGCGAGCCGGCCGAGCGCAGCGCCCGACCGGCTCGCGCTCGGCAACTCAGAAGATCGGGTCGTCCTTGCAGCCGAAGATCACCTTGACCGACCCGGCGCCGCTGCTCGCCACCTGCTCGCACGCGGCGCCGTACAGCTGGATGGTCGTCATGTCGGGCCCCGTGTAGTTCCAGCCGTTCATGCCCGTGGCGTCGTGCGTGACCGCCTGGTCCCCGACGAACACGCCCACGTGGTCCGGGTTGGGCGGCGGCGCGCTCAACGGGAACAGGCAGGTCGAGATCTCTCCCGTGATCGTCAGCAGCGACGTCACGAGCTGGTCCTTCGTGGCCGCGAGGTAGAACTTGGGCGCGAGCGGATCCGGGTCCGCTCGCGGCTCGAGCCCCGCGACGGCGAGGCCGTTGAGCGCCTTGACCTTGCTCTCCTGGGAGGCGATCCCGACCACGAACGTGTGGAATCCGGCGGCAGCCGCGTTCGTCACCGACTGGACCGCGAACTCGTCCGAGTCGCTCGTGGGGCACGACGGGTCGCCGTCCGTCGCCAGCAGGATGTATTTCGGGTCGTCGTTCTGGATCGATTGCAGGTACTCGACCGCCTTGTTGATGGCGTCGCCCGTCGGCGTGCCGTCCCCCTCCGGGGTCGTGCTGGAGATCGCCTGGTTCACCGTAGGCGCGTTGTCGCTCGCGATCGGGATCAGGATATCGTGCGGGAAGCTCTCCTCCGTGCAGGAGCCTGTCCTGTCGCCCTGCGGGAAGACCTTCAGTCCCCAGGAGGCCGCCTCGTTCGTCGCCGCGATCACCTCCTGCAAGGCGGGCACGACGATATCCCATTTCGACGGCGTGCCCTCGTCCCCGCTCGGATCGTCCTGCATCGACGCCGAGCGATCGAGGACCAGCAGGATGCTGGCCGGCTTGCGCTCGACGTTGAAGTTCTGACGCCCGCAGTCCACTTCCTCTCCGCCGGTCGTGGCGTCAGGGGTGAAGTCGCCTCCGGGCTCGCCCCCCGTCGCGCCGCCGAAGTCGTCAACTCCGGGGCCGGCCCCCGTGCCCGTATCGCCGCTGCTTCTACCGCTGTCGCCGTCAATGCTCGCCGCGCAGCCCGATAGCGCTGCCAACGTCACGACGGAACACACCAAGGACGCTCTCCGCATGCTACCTCCCGTAAGCAGACTCCAGGTGACGCCCTCACGATCGCTCTGCCGGCGCCCGCTCTCCCGGACAGGAGCCAGCAGGCGCGTCAGCGAGCGCCCTGCGTCACCAAAATATTGGCTGAACTCCCACGATGCGCGCGGCGGGCTCAGGCGCCTGCGCGCCGTTCGCGGGGGCATCGCAGCAAGGCGCGTGCCCCGGGGCGCGGGGTGGCCCGAGGGTGCCCTCGTGGCATGCTGACTGGCATATTCTTCCCAAAGGCTCCTTCCGCCCCATCTCTCGTGGCGGGGCGCCCTGCGTCGTCGCCCGGGGCTGTCCACCGCGGGTTGACACGGTGGACGCTCGCCGGTGCGTCCGCGACCGGGCGTGCTCACGCGAGCTCGCCCTTGGTGAGCTTCGGGTCGGGCTGGGAGCCGAGCGACTCGACCTCGACGCCGAACGCCTGGGCGATCGACACCAGGATTCGGCTGTTCGTTCCGTCCGGCAGCGTGATGCCATCGCCGTCGCCGCCCGGTTGTGAGCCGTCGCGGCCTCCAAGCTGCCCGGTGCGGCCGGCGATCGCCGCGGCCGCCAGGGACGGCCAGCGCTCATCACTCGAGATCGTCCGCGAAGCTCTCGAGCCAGCCCTCGATGTCCTCGGTCGGGACGACCAGCGGGCGCGAGGTCGGCGCTGCCGCCGGGTAGCCGCCCACCTCGTCCTGGCTGTTCACGAGCATGCCGCCGCCAGACACGAAGTCTTCGATGATGCGCAGGTCGACCTCATCGCGGTCTCTGGGGCGCGCGCCCGCGTGCGCGAGCACCGAGTCGACGACCGACGCCGCGGGGAGCGCGATGAGGCCGTCGGGCCACACGGGCTTCTCGGGGAGGATGACGATCTCGGGGGAGGCGAGCGGCGCCGGTTCACCGCTCGCATCGACGACGATGTTGTCCTCCAGGTACGCCGAGCCCATCGAGTTGGTGCCCACCATCGGGAGTCCTGGCAGCGTGTCCACGCCGTGCTGCATGTAGTTGCCGACGATGCTGACCCTGGGAGGCTCCGGCGCGATGCCCGAGCTCTCCCACTCCCTGACGACGGGGCCCAGCCGCATCGCCCATTTCCCGGGATTGTACACGACGTTGTTCACGATCGTCCCCGTCGCGAACCCTTTGAACCAGGGGTTTCTCTCGTAGTTGTGGGCGTAGAGATTGCCGACGACGGTGACGTCGGTGCAGTAGTCGTGCACGAGGGTGCCCATCGAGTGCGCGCCCTTCGCGTGCACGGATTCGTGGAGCCCTTCGGCGATGATGTTGTTGCTGAGGATTACGCGGTGCGATGTGCCGGCGGGGCCGTCGAAGCGGGGGCCCGAGACGGACAGGTTCTCGTCCACACCCCACGCCACCGAGCAATGATCGATCACGATGTTGTACGCGGAGGGGCCGTCCGTCGTGACGTCGGGCTCGAACCCCGACGCCGGCGCAGCGCCGGCGTCGCCCATCCTGAATCGGAGATGCTGGATTCGCACGTCGTGCGTCGTGATCCTCATCCCGCCGCGGATCAGCGTGATGCCCGGCGAGGGCGCTGTCTGGCCAGCGATCGTGACGAGCGGCTCGGTGATGTTGAGGCGGGCCTTGTTCAGATCGATGATCCCGCCGACCTCGAACACGATGATGCGCTGCCCCGGCGTCTCGATCGCCTCGCGCAGCGATCCCGGGCCGTCCGCGTCGAGGGTCGTCACCTTGATCACCGTGCCCACGTCCTCGACGGGCCCCGAGCCGCCGGCGCCGCCCGAGGCGCCGGAACCGACGGTGGCCGAGCCGCCGGAACCGACGGTGGCCGAGCCGCCCGTCCCGTCCGAACCGCCTGAGCCGTCCGAGCCGTCCGAACCGCCTGAGCCGCCCGAACCGCCTGAGCTGCCCGAACCGCCTGAGCCGCCCGAACCGGTGGTGGCGGAGCTGCCGGCGCCGCCGGAACTGCCGGCGCCGCCCGAGCCGATCATGGTAGAGCCGCCGGGGCCGCCTGCCGAGCCGCTGGTCGCCGTGTCTCCAACGGGATCGGTCGAGCATGCCGCAAGTATCATGAGCATCGCCAGCGCGGCCGCGTCGGACGCGCGGCGAGCGCGGAGGAGTCGAATCTGCACTGGTATCTCCGTTGTTGAGGTGGACCCCGCTCCGAGAGGTCCGCCTTTCAGGGAAGCTTCAAAGGTCGATCTTGCCCACGCCCGCGCCCGCCATCACGATCGCCGGGACATCCGCGCTGCTGTCCACCGTGTAGTCGTAGTAGGTGCTCGGCTCGACGACCGGGCCAGCCACCTCGATCTCGTGGTTGCACTCGACGAGGGTGTTGTCCCGAGCGACCATGCGGCCAGGATTGTTGTCCTCGAAGATCACCCGGCCGGGGTTGTTGACGCTGAAGAAATAGTTGCCTTCGGCGACCACCCCGGCGTTCCAGGTGGACGCGATTCCATAGCTGTTGTCGTTGTAATAGTTGTTGTAGACGTGCACGGGCTCGCCGAAGCGAACCCGCGGGTTGCGTTGATCGGAACGATCGAAGAAATTGTGGTGATAGGTGACCCGGAGCCGGCCGATGTCCTGAGAGGCGCCTAGCTCGTCGTGCCCGAGGAGGCAGGTCTTCGTGTGGTCGTAGAAGTGGTTCCACGACACGGTGATGAGATCCGAGCCCCGCTTGATGTCGAGCGCGCCATCGCCCCCGTTCGAGAGATCGCAGTGATCGATCCAGATGTGGTGAGAGAACATCTGGATGTTGATGAGATCGTCCGAAGCGCCGGTGATCTTGAGGTTGCGGATGATGATGTTGTGGACCGCGTCCGGCGGAGGGGAGGTGATGGCGTTGTCCACCGGCAGGCCGATCTTGAGGCCGCCGCCGGTGAGCGTCGCGTCCGCGCCGAGGCCGAGGATCGTCTTGTGGGACGTCACGTCGTGCATGCCGTCGGTGGTGCCGGTGGGCAGCGCGATCGTCCCGGAGACCTGGACGACGTACGGCCCAGGGCGCGCGATGTAATCGAGGAACTCCTCGGTCGTGGTGACCGTGACGACCGGCCCGCCCGCGCCGCCCGTGGTCGTCCTGACGCCGTCACCCTCCACGCTCGCGAACCCGTCCGGCCCGTCCCCGAGCACCGGCGGCGCGCCGCCGCCACCGCCCTGGCCGCTCGATGTTGCGCCACCGCCCTGGCCGCTCGATGTTGCGCCACCGCCCTGGCCGCCCGCGCCTGTGCCAGCGCCCCCGCCGTTGCCGCCCGCGCCCGACGAGCTGCCGTGGCCGCTCGATGTTGCGCCGCCGCCCTGGCCGCTCGTGCCGCCCGGAGCGCCGCCTCCCGCGCCGCCCTGTCCGGCCGCCCCGTCGCTCGGCCCGGGCGAGCTCGCTGCGCCGGAGCAGCCGACCAGGACCGTGTAACCCAGGAGGACCGACGAGAGAACAGCGCCTTTCATGAACACACCCTTTCGAACGGAACCACCGCCCCCGGGCGCTCCATGCGCCGAGCTCGGGCGGGCAACGACCGCCCACCGCGGCTCACCGTCGCTGCGCTCGATGCGCGCGCGCCCTGGCGTGGCGCCCAGCGCATCGCGCAGCCAGACCACGCGTGAGGTGCCGGCCGCCGGACCTGCCGGAGCCGCACCTCGTCCGTGAAGGGGAGACAGGCAATTACGATGCCGCCTTCTCCAAGCCGTCCCCCGACGGGCATTCCGGGCTGCTGGAAACCGCGCTGTGCTTCCGGCGTCAACGCCCTTGTCGCAGCGCGCCGTGAGCTCGCCGAGTCAACCGCGGGTTGACGTGCTTGACGGCGCCGACGCGCCCCATGTCAACCGCGCGTTGACCACCAGCCATCGGCGGGAGCTCCGCCGACGCCTCGTGGACAGCCGCTCGCGTCAGCGCTGGCTATGGCGGCCATTCCCGCGGAGAAATTCTAATTAAGCCGTGATGGCGCCGACACGGCGGCGAACGGCACGACGGTTGCGTGTGCGTTTCGCGCTGCGCGCTGCGCGTCGCGCAGGACAGACACGGCGCGCCGCGAAAGCCCGAATGAGGCGCCGCCGGCGAGCGCCAGCCATCGATGGTCCGACGTCCGTTGCCTCGACGACGGATAGCACGATGACGCCAGCATCCCAGTCGAGGCAGAGGTGAAGCTGAATGATGACCTCAAGCAGCAAGTCAGGTCGGTCTCTCGTGTTCCCGCTCGCGCTGCTGGCGCTCGGCCTGTGCGCGTGCGGCGGCGGCGAAGCCACCTCTCCGGCGGCGGATGGATCCGGTGGCTCCGGGGGCTCGCCCCCGGCCGGCACCGGCGCGACGGCGGGCAGCGGCGCGACGGCGGGCAGCGGCGCCACGGGCGGCGGCTCCGCCTCCAGCGCTGCGAGCGGCACGTCGAGCGCGTCGACCGGCGGCGATCCGCCGCCGGATCCGCCGCCGCCCGACCCCGAGGACGGCCCCGTCGGGTTCGCGTCGCTGAACGGCGGAACGACCGGCGGCGAAGGTGGAATGGTGGTGACGGTCTCGGACGCGGAGTCGCTCCTGGAAGCGATGGCGGGCACCGAGCCGCGCATCATCCAGATCTCCGGGACCATCGAGCTGTCCGGCATGAACGACGTGGGCTCGAACAAGACCATCGTCGGCCTCGGCGCCGACGCGAAGATCGTCGGCGGCGGGCTGTACCTGTACCGGGAGAAGAACGTCATCATCCGGAACATCACGTTCCAGGACGCGAACGAGGACGCCATCGGCATCACCACCGAGACGACGAACGTCTGGATCGATCACTGTACGTTCATGAACGCGGCCGACGGCCTGCTCGATATCGTCCGGGAGTCGTCGTACGTGACCGTGTCGTGGAACGTCTTCAGGAACCACCACAAGACGATCCTCATCGGGCACTCCGACGCGGCCTCGGCGGACGCCGGCTTCCTCAAGGTCACCCTCCACCACAACTGGTTCGACGGGACCCAGACGCGCCATCCGAGCGTCCGCTTCGGCCAGGTGCACGTGTTCAACAACTACTACCTCAACAACCTCTCCTACGGGGTCGCGTCGCGCATGGAGGCCGACGTCGTCGTGGAGGGCAGCTACTTCTTGAACACGTGGTTCCCGTGCCGGGCGGGGTATGCGGACTCCGAGCCGGGGGACATCGTGGAACGCAACAACGTCATCGAGACCAACATGGCGCCTCCGCCGTCGGAGGACCCGAACGATCCCCCGCCTCCCGCGACGCCGGTTTGCGAGACGCGCGGCACGGCGTTCGATCCTGCCGCGATGTACTCCTACACCGCGGACCCGGCGGGGAGCGTTCCGGCGCTGGTCATGAGCTACGCGGGGGCCGGGCGGATCTGAGGCCATGAGAGGAGGACCCTTGAAGAACAGGACATTGTGCTTGGCGACGCTGGCGCTCGGATGCGCCGCGATCGCGACGGGCTGCAGCGTCAGCGCCGGGGCAGGGGACACGGCCTCGAGCGGAGGCGGCGGCGGGCCCGCGGCGGGGTCGACGGGGACGGCGTGGGGCGTCGCGAGCGGCGCCCAGAGCTCCTCGGCATCCGGCGGCGGCGCTCGCGCCGCCTCGACATCCGGCGGCGGCGCGAGCGCCGCCTCGACGTCCGGCAGCGGCGCGAGCGCCGCCTCGACGTCCGGCAGCGGCGCGAGCGCGACCACGTCGTCGTCCACGGGCGGCGGCCCCGCCGACGCGTCGCTGATCGGCTTCGCGGCCGTAAACGCCGACGGTCTGGCCACGACGACGGGCGGCTCCGGCGGCGAGGTCGTCACGGTGACGACCTACGCCGAGCTGGTCGCCGCCCTCGGAGACGACGCGCCGAGGGTCGTCCGGATCTCGGGCACCATCGTGGGCGGCGGCGCGCCGATGCTGCGCGTGCGCTCCAACAAGACCCTCATCGGCGTGGGCGCGGACGCGACCATCGACGGATTCGGCTTCGACGTGAGCGGCTGGACGGAGGAGCTCGCGGCCAGCACGGGCGAGACCTGCACGGCCGCCACGCCCGAGGGCTATACGCCGGTATCGAACGTCATCATCCGGAACCTCACGTTCGTCAACTCGGCGGACGACTCCATCAACGTCCCGTGCTTCTCGCACCACGTGTGGATCGATCACAACACGTTCGAGCGCAGCCACGACGGGTCCGTCGACGTGAAGCGCGGCTCGGACTGGGTCACGGTTTCGTGGAACCACTTCCACGAGACGGACAAGTCCATGCTGCTCGGCCACAACGACGACAACGGCGCGCAGGACACGGGCAGATTGCACGTGACCTATCACCACAACTGGTTCGATCACAGCAACCAGCGCCACCCCCGCGTCCGCTTCGGGCACGCCCACGTGTTCAACAACTTCGCCGTCGGGCTCGGCGACTACATGATCGGCAAGGGCGTTGGCTGCTCCATCTACGCTGACGGGAACTACCTCCAGGACGCCGAGGCCGCCACGGATGATTACGGCGGCTCCGACCTCACGTGGACCGACACGAACGTCCTGCTCAACACGGATCCCGCCAGCGCGAACGGGCAGGGGTTCGACCCGTCGATGTTCTACGCGTGGACCCCCGATCCCGCCGAGGAGATCCCCACGCTCGTCCCGGCCGGCGCCGGCGCCGGGGTGCTGACCGGCGACGAGCACTGAGCCAGACTCACCCCTTCCAGCCGGGCGGCGGCTTGGCGAAGCCGGTCTCGGTGGGGAAGGGGCTGGCGGTCTCGCGCTGGTGCAGCCCGTCCACGTCGATGCCGAGCGCCCTCAGCCCGTCGCGCTGCTCGTAGCGGATCACCAGCACAGCGGCGGGCTTGGGGGTCGCCCGGGTGAACTGCGTCGACGTGATGCGCGACTCGCGCCGCTCGCCGAAGGTCGTGCCCAGCCCCTTCGGCGCTGCGGGAGCGGGCGCGGCGCCCGGCGCGGGGGCTGGCGGCGGAGCAGCGGGCGCGGGCGCTCCATACCCCCCCGGAGCCGGCGGCGGCAATCCGCCGCCCTGCGGCCCGCCGAACGCCGGCGGGGGCGGGGTGAAGGGCGGCGGGGGTGGCGGCGGCAGGGGCGCGAGTTCCTCGAACACCGCCAGGCCGATGACTCCCACGTTGCGGGGCTTGCCGATCTGCGCGGCGTACGACTGCTCGATGCTCCCGAACCGGAACGTCGCGACCTCGGACTGGCTGATGCGGAACCCGGTGAAATCGAACGACTCGTGCGCCCTGATCACCAGGCCGCGGGCGTCGAACGACGCGTCCTTGCCGCTCTGCACGTCGAGGCCGTCGACCGTGGGCACCACCTCGACGCGCGCGCCCGTCAGGTTCCGCACGCGCAGCGCATAGCGCTGGCCTGACCGCCCCTCGACATAGGTCGTCTCTCGATGGACGTACTCCCGCGTCGGCGTGAGCGCGCCGCTCTCCTCGACGAGCAGCTCCACCTCGACGATCCCCTTCAGGTCTCGCATCTCGATGCCCCTCTCCCTGAGCCGTCGCGCCCTCGTGCGGCGGAAAGCGTCCAGAGACTACGTGAACCCGCTCGGCGCCAGCGTGTCAAGGCGCCGGTCGGGCGCGGGCTTCGCTGCCCGCTCGCTTCCCCATACCGCCCGCCCCCGGCTCGCGCTATCAACGCACCTGCGTGAGGCGCGGGCGACGCCCGCCGCCCTCGGTCTTCGCACGTTTCGCACGTTTCGCACGTTTCGCACGTTTCGCCTGGTCGCCGCATGATCGCCGTCGTCGCAGAGAAGCCCGCCGTCGCCCGCGACATCGCCGCGGTGCTCGGGGCCTCGAAGCGCGCCGAGGGCCTCCTCGAGGGCGGCGGCTACGTCGTCACGTGGGCGATCGGGCACCTCGTCGCCATCGCCGAGCCGCACCAGATCGACCCCGCCTGGAAGCGCTGGCGCCTCGACCTCCTCCCGATGCTCCCCGGCCAGTTTCCGCTCGTCGTCCTCCCGGGAACGCGGGCCCAGTTCGAGATCGTCCGCAAAGTCCTGGGCCGCCGCGACGTCGAGCGCGTCGTCTGCGCCACGGACGCGGGCCGCGAGGGCGAGCTCATCTTCCGGTACATCTACGAGGCGGCCGGGTGCAAGAAGCCGGTCGAGCGGCTCTGGATCTCGTCCCTCACGCCCGACGCCATCCGCGACGGGCTCCGGCGGCTGCGGGACGCGCGCGGCTACGACGGCCTCGCCGACGCGGCGCGCGGGCGTAGCCGGGCGGACTGGCTCGTCGGCATGAACCTCTCTCGCGCCTACAGCCTGGTCTTCGACCAGGATTTCTCGGTCGGCCGCGTGCAGACGCCGACGCTGTCCATGGTCGTCGAGCGCGAGCTCGCGATCCGGCGGTTCGTCCCCGAGCCGTACCTCGAGGTCGTCGCGACCTTCTGCCCGCTCCGGGAGGACGGCTCGGGCGCGGCCGACGAGTCCTACAAGGGCACGTATTTCAACGACAAACCGCTGCCCGGCGGGCCGCCGGCCGCCGGCGAGCCGCCGAATGCCGGCGAGCGGCCCGAGACCGCGCCGTCGCGGAGGCGCCTGCCGCCGGACGGCGAGGAGGCGCGGCGCATCATCGACCGGGCCCGGCGCGGCGAGGCGCGCATCGACGCGGTCCGATCGGAGTCCCGCCGCCTCCCGCCGCCGCTGCTCTACGACCTGACCGAGCTCCAGCGGCACGCCAACCGCCTTTTCGGCTTCTCTGCGCAGAAGACGCTGGAGGTGGCCCAGGCGCTGTACGAGCGCAGGAAGCTCATCAGCTATCCACGCACCGACAGCCGGCACCTCTCGACGGAGATCGCCGGCACGCTCGGCGCGGTGGTGCAGGCGATCGAGGGCTCGTATCGGGGGATGCTCGCCCCGGGGACGGGGGCTCGGCCGCTCGGCAAGCGCTTCGTCGATGACGGCAAGGTCGGGGATCACCACGCCATCATCCCCACGGGGGCTCGGTCCTCGCGCGCGGAGCTCTCGGCCGACGAGCAGAAGATCTTCGACCTCATCTGCCGGCGCCTCCTCTCGGCGTGGCACGAGGATCACGTCACCTCGATCACCACCGTCATCACCGCGATCACCACGCGCGGCGGCGCGGGCGCGCGCGGTGGCGAGCCGATCGTGGACCGCTACCACAGCGCGGGCAGCGTCGTGGAGAAGGTCGGGTGGAAGGTGCTCGACATCGGCTTCGGCAAGCCGCCTGCGAAGCCGCGCAAGAAGGGCGAATCGGACGGTGATGGGCGCGATGCGCGCGATGCGCGCGATGCGCGCGATGCGCGCGACGGGGAGGGCGGGGAGGGCGAGCGTGAGACCGCGGATCAGCGGCTCCCGCCGGGCCTCGCAAAGGGGCAGGTGCAGCTCGTGCTCGACGCGGAGGCGCAGGCCAAGAAGACGCGCCCGCCGCCGCGCTTCACCGAGGCCACGCTGCTCACCGCCATGGAGAACGCGGGCAGCAGCCTCGAAGAGAAGGAGCTCTCCGAGGCGATGAAGGACTCGGGCCTAGGCACGCCGGCCACGCGGGCCGCGATCATCGAGACGCTCCTCCGGCGCGAGTACATCGTGCGTCAGGGCAAGCTGCTGCACGCGACCGACAAGGGCGTCGGGCTGATCGAGGTCGTCCACGCGGAAGTGAAGAGCCCCGCGATGACCGGCGCCTGGGAGGCGAAGCTCGCCCGCATGGCCCGGGGCGGGGGCGATCTGCCGTCGTTCATGGCGGGCATCGAGTCGTACGTGCGCCAGGTGGTGGCGGAGGTGAGCGCGGGGCGGCGTACGGCAGGGGACGGTGCGCTTTCCGCGGAGGCCGGGGCGTCGCCGTTTCAGGAGCGCAGCGAGGCGCGGTCGCGCGGGAAGGGCGGCCGCGCCGCGGCCGCTGCGCCGGGGGCCGGTCGAGGCCGCGAGGCGACGCCTCGCCGTGCTCCGGGCAGCAGCGCAGCGGTCGTCCCGGGCGATGCATCGCCTGGCACGCTGCAGGCGGTCGCGGAGGCGGCTGCAGCATCGGCGCCGGCTCGGGCGCGGTCGCGTGCGGCGGCGGCGCCGTCGCCAGCGCGACCCGCGGTAGTAGCGACGAAGCCGGCGCGACGTGCGGTAGAGCCGTCACCCGCGCGATCTGAGGCAGTGACGTCGCCGCCGGCGCGACGTGCGGCGGTAGAGCCGTCACCCGCGCGATCTGTGGCAGTGCCGTCACCGCCGGCACGAGCCGCGGTGGTAGCGCCGTCGCCCGCGCGTGCGGCGGCCATCGGGTCCTCTCCGGTGCGTGGGGCGGGCACGGCGTCCTCGCCGGCGGTCGCCTCGTCTCCAGCGCGCCGGCCGGAGGATCTCGTCGAGCTGCTCCACCAATGCTTCGGCTTCAGCGCCTTCCGCCCCTACCAGGAGGCCGTCTGCCGGACGGCGGCCGCGGGGAGCGACGTGCTGCTCGTCATGCCCACCGGCGCCGGCAAATCGCTCTGCTACCAGCTCCCCGGCATCGCCCGAGGCGGCACGACGCTCGTCGTGAGCCCGCTCATCGCGCTCATGGAGGATCAGGCCTCGAAGCTCCGGGCGTGCGGCTTCGCCGCCGAGCGGATCCACTCCGGCCGGAGCCGGGCCGAGTCCCGGAAGGCCTGCATTGATTATCTCGAAGGCGCGCTCGATTTCCTCTTCATCGCCCCCGAGCGGCTCCGCGTGCCCGGATTCCCCGAGCTGCTCGCCCGCCGGAAGCCCGTGCTGGTCGCCGTCGACGAGGCCCATTGCATCTCGAAATGGGGCCACGACTTCCGCCCTGATTACCGGATGCTCGGCCAGCGGCTCCCGGCGCTCCGGCCCGCGCCGGTCATCGCGCTGACCGCCACCGCCACGCCGGTCGTGCAGGACGACATCGTCGAGCAGCTTGGCCTCGCGTCCGCGGCGCGGTTCATTCACGGCTTCAGGCGGAGCAACCTGGGTATCGAGATCCTCGAGGTCAGCCCGGGAGAGCGCCTCGCCCGGGTGCGCGCGCTGCTCGGGCAGGAGGGCCGGACGCCGGCCATCGTCTACGCCGGGACGCGGAAGGACGCCGAGGCGCTCGCCGCCGGCCTCTCGGAGGATCTCCCGGCCGAGGCGTACCACGCGGGCCTCGCCGCCCCGGTGCGCGACCGGATCCAGGCGGCCTTTCTGGACGGCAGCACCGAGATCATCGTCGCCACGATCGCCTTCGGCATGGGCATCGACAAGCCCGATGTCCGCACGGTCGTCCACGCCGGGCTGCCCGGGAGCGTCGAGGGGTATTACCAGGAGATCGGCCGGGCTGGCCGCGACGGGCTCCCCTCGCGCGCCGTGCTGATGCACTCGTATGTCGACCGGCGAATGCACGAGTTCTTCCACGAGCGCGACTACCCTGATCCGGCGATGCTCCAGCGGATCGAAGAGGTCCTGTCGGAAGAGCCCCGCCCGAAGGAGGCGATCCTGGGTGATCTCGGCATCGACCCCGAGGTGGCGGACAAGGCCCTCGAGAAGCTCTGGATCCACGGCGGCGCGCGCGTGGATCCGGACGGAGGCGTCGCCCTGGGCGAGCCGGGGTGGCGCGGGCCTTACGAGGCGCAGCGGCGCCACAAGCTCGCCGAGCTCGTGCAGATGGCGCGGTTCACCGAGGGCCACGGCTGCCGCATGCTCCACCTGGTCCGCCATTTCGGCGACCAGGAGGACACGGGCGAGCCCTGCGGCCTCTGCGACGTCTGCGCGCCGGCCGCCTGCGCCGCGCGGGAGTTCCGGGCGCCGAGCCGCGACGAGGCGCAGGCGATCGCGAAGATCCTGGCCGCGCTTCGCGAGAGCGAGCAGCCGACCGGCCGGCTCTACCGCGAGGCGTTCGCCGACGGCTCGCTCGAGCGTCGCGACTTCGAGCACCTCCTCGGCGGGCTCGTGCGGGCGGGCCTTGTCTGCGTGCGCGAGGACTCGTTCGAGAAGGCGGGCGAGCTCATCACGTACCAGCGCGCGTCGCTCACGTCGCGCGGCCTCCTCGGTGGACCGCGCGGCGCGAGCGACGTCGTGAGCGACGTCCCGCTCGCGAAGCTCCCGCCGAAGGTGAAGAAGCGGCAGAGCGCGAAATCGTCGGACGCGCGGAGGGCGTTCTTCGCGCGCAAGGCGCAGCGGAAGAAGGGCCGGTCGCGCTGAGCGGCGCGCGGGCGGCGCTCAGCGGAAGATGCCGAAGTGGCCGAGCACCCACCAGAGCAGGACGAAGATGAGGATGGTGCTGAAGCACCCGCCGCCGAGCTTCTTCGCTCCGTAGCCTGCCGCGATCCCACGCAGAATCTTGCTCATCGAATGACCTCCGGCCCCGTGTCGGGGTGTTCGACGAGCAAAGCAACGTGGGTGCCATCTCGGACAGCCAAGGGAAGGCCGAGACCTGCTCGCGTGGGACCGATGGTCCCATGCGACAACGCGGGTGCCATTTCGGATGGCCGAGGGGAGGCGGGGATCTGCGCGCGGGAGGCCGATGGCCCCGCCTGATCGGGAGCGGGCATCTCGGCGCGCGCGCCACAGTGGGGCGTTTCGCCACGCGAAGGCCTCGGTCCATGCGGAGATCCGCCCGCCGGGGAGGTGGCTTCTTACCGGTCCAGCTTGGCGATTGTTACCGGCCCAGCTTGGCGATGACGAGGCGCTGCTTGTAACCGTCGCTGGTTCCGGGAAGGGGGCCTGTGCCAAGGTCGGCATCCACCGCTTTGGTCCAGCCCGCAAAGAGCGTTTCACCGGCGGGGGAGCTGACGACGGCTGTCACGTTGGTCTGCGCGGGCAGAAGGCGACGCCATACGAGCTCGGCTTCGCGCGTCAGCTTGACGATGAAGCCTGGGTTGTCGTTCACCACGAGCGGGTTGCCCCCGAGATCGAGCTGTTTCTCGGCGGATCCACGGACGACGAGATTGCCAAGCTGGTCCACGACGACTCCAGATGCCGTTTGAGCGCCGGCGCCGTGGAATGCGCGCACCCAGCCAACCGCGCCATCCGCCTCGAGTTGCACCAGGAAGGCATCTCCGCGATCTGCTTCGGTCAGAGTGAAATTCTGCACGCGTAGCTCACCGGAAAAGGCTCCCACCACAACGGAACGCCCCGACGCGTCCACAGTGAGGCCAGAGGCGGACACGAGGCCCGATCCACCGAGCTTCGTGACCCAATCGGTCCTCCCGCTCGGTGTCAGCTTCATGACGAAATGCCTCTCCTCGAGAGAGAGCGGGCTACCCGTGCCGAAGTCGATCTCCCCGTCGGAACTCCCAGCTACGAAGATATTCCCCGATGCATCGACCGCAACGGCGCTGGTGGTGTCAGATCCCGTGTCACCGAACCTTCGTGCCCAACAGCCCGGCTTGGTCACGAGGCCCGTTGCACCGTCGAGCTTCGCCACGATGATGTCCGCGCCGCCGGCAGGCTCGATCGCACCGCTGCCGAAGTCGATTGGAAAGTAGAAATGTCCCCCCACGACAATGTCATCATCTGGAGCGATCGAGACCGCGGTGAACCTGCTGCTCCCTCCCAGACCTTTGCTCCAGATGTGCTCACCCGACGTGTCGAACTGGGCGACGAACGCCCCCGCTGGCAGCGGACCGTCGCCGAGGTCGAGGGCCCCGCTGGTCGTCTCGCCGACCACAACCAGGTTTCCATGGGAGTCGACGTCGAGACCCCACGGGTTGTCCGCGCTGATGTCCCCGAACTGCTTGGCCCACAGGAGCTCTCCGGCAGGGCTCAGCTTGAGGAGCAGCACGTCAGTGCTATCGGCCGACGAGAAGGTCTCCTCGCCGATGAGGATCGTCTTGAAGAAGGCGGCGCTGACGAATACGTTCCCCTCGGCATCGCTCGCGATGCCCATGGGGTGGACGTCGCCGGTCTGCTCGTACCCTGTCACCCACACGATGCACTCGAGGCCGTCGCAGTTCTCATCGTCCGCGGCATCGCAGCGCTCCACCGCGGGCAGCACCTCGCCCACGCAGGCGCCCCAGGTCCCGTCGGCGCCGCAGGTGTGCATTCCTTCCCGGCACACGCCCCTGTTCCTGGTGCCCAGTGGTCCGGCGTAGCACACCTCCGACACGTCCGGCGTGCATGAGGGCTCCTCATCCTCAGTGCCTCCCGCGCTGCCGATACCCGTGGGGCCAGAACCCCCCAGACCGTCGGCCCCCCCCGTGCCGCCTGGAGCCTGGTCGGAGAACTCGTCGAGACCGAGGAACTGCGCGCACCCGCCGGCGCACAGGCCCAGGCCGAGGAGGGAAGCGAGCGCGTAAGATCGTGCTTGTCGTTGCATGGGTTCGTAGGCGTCCGGAAGCCACAAGGCGAGATTTCCGACGCTAGCGCGGAGCCTATCACGATGACGCAGCGTGCAGGAGCCCTGTTCCGACCAATCGGTCGCCTCCTATCATCGAGCGCCTCGCGCCCGAGCGCCATAGCCGAGGATCGAGAGCCCTATCCGCGCCGAGAGCCGGCGTACCACCGCGCGAGGGAAGACACGGGAGAGCTGGGCAGTCGCCTTGCTCAACGCGGTCGGGACGGCGACCACATCCCCCCGATCCGCCGCCGCGATGCCGTAGGCGGCGCACTCCTCGGCGGTGAGCTCGAACGGCATCTTCCTGCGCGGCACGCCAGGCGCGCCTGCGTCGAAGATCTCGGTGGTCACCGGCCCCGGGCACAGGGCCGTCACCGTAACGCCGGTCCCGACGAGCTCCGCGGCCAGGCTCTCGGAGAGCGAGAGCACGAACGCCTTGGTGGCGCCATACACCGCCTGACCCGGGGTCGGTTGGAACGCGGCGAGCGACGCGACGTTGAGCACGCGCCCTCCGCCGCGGGCCACCAGGTCGGGGACGATCGCCGCGCAGAGCGCGACGACGCTCTCGCAGTTGAGCCGCACCAGCATCGCCAGCGCCGCCGGGTCGCCCTCCAGAAAGGGCCCGAGCCGCGTCGTTCCCGCGTTGTTGACGAGCCAAGCAGCGCCGCCCAGCTCGCGCGCCCGATCCCGCATGCGGAGGGCTGCGCCCTCGGTGGCGATGTCGAGATCGAGCGGGTGGATGGGCGCGTGCCCGGCGGCGCCCGCCCGTGCGGAGAGCTCCTCGAGACGGTGCGCCCGCCTGCCGATTGCGAGCACCGGCTGCCCGCGCGCCGAGAGTTGCCGTGCGATCTCCGCGCCGATGCCGGACGAGGCGCCTGTAACGATGGCGAGGCCCGAGGTAGTCGTCATGCAGCGATCCTTTAGGCGGCTTCGTCCAGGATCGCGAGCGGGCCGTGGCCCTGACCCGGCGGATGTCCCCAACGCCGGCGCCGCTGTGCGGCTCGCCGCATTGCGCCAAGATCGTGCCGATGCCTCGTGCGCGTCATCCGGTGCGGGGGGAGCCGCGCGTCGCACGTGGGGGTCAACCTTGTGCCGTTCTCGTGATCACGCTGTTCCCCTCCGGCGCGCATGCAGCCGATCGCCCGTGCGCCCGTGTGACTGGTCAGCCGTCCCGCACACAGGGCAGCCTCGGAGCATGGGGCGGTAGAGGACCGCCCCCTACATTGGAGCGTGTGCTTGTTGGCCGTCTTCCTCTTGCAGACCGCGGCGCGCAGCGGCTAGCCTGTGGAGTGTGTTTCTAACTTCGGGTGCAGACGACCCGCGAGCGACGCAGCGGACCCGCGAGCGAGCCGTGCGCATTCGAGGCATCGCTCTGGCGACTGTGGCCCTGTCTGCGGTGCTGTCGTCGCCCCTGCACGCGCAGGAGGAGCCGCCGCCGCAACCGGTCACCATTTCAGAGCCCGCCATCGAGCAGTTGCCTGAGGTCGAGGGCACCGGTCTCTGCGCCGCGTCGGTCATCCCGAGAGACAGGCCGGCGCAAGTCTTCCTGCCCGACTTCGTCGGCGGGACCAACGGGCTTATCGATGATCCCACGAAGCACAGGGACGGCGAGCCACGTCTCGACTACGTCATTCGAACCCTCCTTGATCTGAGCAACAACAACACCGCTGGCGACCCGGACAACCCGCGAAGTTACGGTGACTTCAGGAGCCTGTCGCCGGACTGCAGCACCGGCGGCTGCAGCTTCCCGTGGGACGATCGTGTCAACTACACGGAGATCCCCTTTGGCTCCCGCCTTCGCGGGTTCCTGAACGTCACGGAGGATCTTGCGGGTAAGCCGGTCCATATCGGGTTCTACACCGATGATGCCGTGAGCCTCACGTTCTACGACAGCATCACGACCGTGAAGCCGGTCATGACCCGGCCGCCGGAGCTCGGCCTGCCGACCTGGCGCCTCACCAACACCGTGACGTTCGAGAAGCCAGGCCTGTACCCAATCGAGATCCACCACGCGGAGATCGCCGAGCACTCGGCGCTCGAGATGTCCTATTTCATCGGCGAGTTCGAGGACTTCCACCGCGCTGCGGACGAGCCGCCCGTCGTGAAGCTGAACGAGGCCGGCTTCACCGTCTTCCAGCCGACGCAGTTCTTTCAGACGCTGTTCGGCTCGCCGTCGTTCCCCGATCTAAATCAGTGCCTGCAGTGCGAGCGCAGGTTCGTTGGCCACGCCGGGACCAACGGCTGTCCCGGGAGCTACTACTGCAACGAGGCCGCCCTCTGCGCCCCGTGCGACACGGCGTTCTATTGCGGCGAGGAGTGCTCGCCCTGCAAGGGTGACACGCCGTTCTGCATCAACACCAACGCGGGTCGCGAGTGCGCCCAGTGCCGCACCAGCGAGGACTGCCGCGAGGGCTTCGTCTGCGACCCCGAGACGCACGAATGCAAGGAGGAGTACGAGTGCAACATCGACCCGGACTGCCCGCGGGGCGAGATCTGCGTCGAGCACTCCTGCGTCCCGTGCGACACGGCCGATCGGTGCGCCGGCAACTCCTGCAACTGCTGTCCGAACGGCATCAGCGGCGCCCAGATGAACTGCGCCGCGGTCGAGCCGGGCGGCGTCGCGATGTGCGTCGAGTGCCTCGTCGACGACGAGTGCCCCGACGGCAAGAAGTGCCACACCCCGACGGGCCACTGCGTCGACGAGATCCCGAGCAACGCGCAGCCGAACTGCTGCGGCGAGGGCTGTGTCGACTGCATGCACCCCGAGGACCCGAACGACCCGCAGTCGCCCCCGGTGCCGTTCTGCCTCCCCGGGCCCGTCGGGACGGCGTGCGCCGCGTGCCGCAACGACATGGATTGCGCCGATGGCCAGTACTGCCTGAGCGGCGAGTGCAAGGAGTGCGTCAAGGATCGGCGCTGCGGGCCGCGCTGCGAGAGCTGCGGCGGCGACACGCCGTTCTGCCTCGGCGAGTTCTCCGAGCTCGCGGTCTGCGTGCGCTGCACGTCGGACGAGCAGTGCGCCGGCACGACGTGCAACCGCGAGACCCACGAGTGCGACCCGGGGTGCATGGCGACCTGCGCCGAGGACACGCCGCACTGCGACGGTGAGAAGTGCGTCGAGTGCTACGCCGACACGCAGTGTCCGTGCGGCAACACCTGCGACCTCGCGACGAACACCTGCGACATCTCCTGCAAGACGAACCTGGACTGCCTCGGGAACGAGCACTGCCGCTGGACCGACGAGGCGGACGCCAAGGAGTGCGCGCTCGGCCCGATGCCCGACAACGTCGCGTGCGGCGGCACCCTCGCCGAGATCTGCAGCGTCTCGGTCGTCGGCCAGAAGGGCGCCGATCCGCGGGCCGCCGGGCTCGTCGCCCTCGCGGCGCTGGCCCTGCTCGAGAGAAAGCGCCGCCGGCGCAGCGGAGGTGCCTCGTGAGAACGCGCCCGCTCCTCGCCCCGCTCCTCGCGCTGTCGGCGCTCCTCGCCGGAGGCCCCGCGCTCGCCGAGGAGGGGCGCTTCGACGCCCAGGTATTCCGCCCGGCAGCGGCCCCGCGCGATCTCGTGATGGTCCAGAAGTCCGAGGTCATCGGGAACCTCTCGCCGACCGTCGGCCTCTACAGCGACATCGCCGCCGACCCGCTCGTGCTGCTCGTCGCGGGCGACGACACGAGGCAGGCCGTCGACGCCATCTCCGGGCGGCTCGAGCTCGCCTTGCTCGCGGGCATCGGCTTCTTCGACGTGTTCGACGTCACGATGGCCATGCCGCTCGTCCTCTTCCAGGAGGGCGGCAACCTCCGCCGCTTTGGCACCGAGGGCTCGGTCAAGAGCTCCTCCGTCGGCGATCTCCGCCTGTCCACGAAGATCTCGCTCCCGTACCTGAACCGGAAGGAGCAGGTCAAGGAGGGGTTCGGGATGGCCATCGCGGGCAACCTCAACTTCCCCACGGGCGACCAGAACGCGTTCACCAGCGACGGCGCGCTGAGCGGCGGCGCGACGCTCATCGGCGACTACCGGTTCAACTTCGGGCTGCTCCTCGCCGCGAACGCTGGCATCTGGCTGCGGCCCGACAACCAGTTCGCGGGCGTGCGCGTCGGCGACATGGCGCAGTTCGGCGTGGCGGCCGAGCAGTACGTCGTTCAGAGCTGGGGCCTGTCGGTCATCGGCGAGGTGTACGGCTACCCCTCGCTCACGAGCTACCCCGACGATCCGGGGCAGATCCCCGCGGAGGCGCTCCTCGGGCTGCGCTGGCAGACCAAGCACGGCATCACGATCACCTTTGGCGGGAGCTTCGGCGCGGCGTGCGGCTTCGGCGCGCCCTCCATCCGCTTCTTCAACGTCATCACGTGGCAGCCGAAGACCTCCCAGGAGCAGGAGGAGATCAACCGCCTGCAGCAGCGCGACAACGACGATCCGGATCGCGACGGCCTCATCGGCGCCGCGGACCGCTGCCCCGACGTGCCCGGGAGCCCCGAGAACTTCGGCTGTCCGGACCTGGACACCGACGGCGACGGCATCTTCGATCGCGACGACAAGTGCCCCGACAAGCCCGCCGGTCCGCACGGGAAGGACGGCTGTCCGCTCGCCTTCATCCGCGGCGACGAGATCGTCATCACCGAGCAGGTCCACTTCGCGACCGACAAGGACATCATCCTCGAGGACTCGAACTCGACCCTCGAGGCGGTCGCCCAGGTGCTGATCGACAACCCCGACATCCGCGAGGTGCGGATCGAGGGCCACACCGACGTGCGCGCGACCGACCTGTACAACATGGCCCTGTCCCAGCGCCGCGTGGCGAGCGTCATGGCCTACCTGATCGCGAAGGGCGTCGATGCCGCGCGGCTCCAGGCGGTCGGCTACGGGCACACGCAGCCGATCTACGACGACACCGGCTGCCAGGGGCACGACGACCAGCTGTCGCCCGATTGCCAGTTCATGACGTCGAAGAACCGGCGCGTCGTCTTCCGCATCCTGCGCTACGGCGCCGGGGGGGCGAAGCCGCTCACCGGCGCGCCCGAGGGGGGCGAGCAGCTCCTGCCGTCCGGCGGGGTGCTGCCGCAGAAGACCCAGGGCACGCTGCCGAATCAGGGCACGCTGCCGGGGGAGGGGGTCCTCAAGTCGAACGTGCTGCCGAGCGGCGGATCCTCACTCCCGCCTGCGGGCGCGGCGCCAGGCGGCGCGGCGCCGCTGCCGAACCGTGGCAACGCGGGCGGTCTCCCGAGCAACTCGGGCGTGCTGCCGCGCTCCGGTACCCCTGCGCCGCCGGTACCTGCACCGGCGCCGTCCTCGTCAAGCCAGCCGCCTGCTCCTGGAGGCGGGGGGACTCGCTAGGAGGGCGTCGATGGATGGAAGGGGCGCGACGGCGGTCGAGCGCGCGTTGCGAGAAGAGCGGGCGTAACTCGAGACTGCCGAGCTCCGAGCGCCTCAGAGGAGGAGAGGTCAAACGGACGTCAGCGTCACAGCGGTAGGAGGCCGCGCGACGCTGACGTCTTCTACTGAGCTTGCGCTTACTTCTTCGGCGCGGGCTTCACGGGCGCCGATGAGGTGGCGGGCTTGGCCGACGACGACGGGGGCGGCAACGAGGGCGGGGCAGAGGAGGCCGGCTTGGCCGACGACGTCGGGGTCGGCGACAGGGGCTTCGTCCCCGGCTTGCCCGGCTTGGCCGAGGTCGCGGGAGCGGGCGAGTCCTCGTACGGCTCGTCGGAGGCAGCAGGAGGAGCAGCAGGCTGCTCTGCCGGCGGCGCCTCCGGCTCGGCAGGCGCCGCCGAGTCGGCGGGCGGCGTCGTCGGGTGCAACGTCAACGGCTTCGCCTCTCCCTCGGTGCGGCGGACCCAGATCACCGCCGTCCCGCTCGCGACGCTGGCATAGCGGCCGTCCTCGGTGCGGATCTCCTCGTTGACCGCCTCGATGACCGCGTCGCCGCCGACAGCGCACGCGGCCTTGCGGAGCGACTCGAGGCGCTCTGCCTCCGTGCGGGCCGTCGGATCGCTCGCGATCGGCTGAAGGCGATGGTACTCGCGATCGGGCAGCTGGCCCGCCGGCACGACGTGCATGTCGCTGCAGAACTCGCCGGAAGGCGTGCGTTTGTCTCGGAATTGAGTGCTGCAACCGGCGATCAGCGCGGCACCCAGGGCCGCCGAGAGGAGGAGGCGCTGCATACTGCCTTCTTACCAGCGATGCGACGCGCGATGCAAACCCCGTGCATCATGGACGCAGCCGATGTGCACCGGGGACGCCAGGCGACCCGGCGGCAGGCCACCTCTCGCAGGTCGCTTGCGGGTGGATCCGCTCCTGACGCCGTGCGCGTCACCGGGCCGCGACGCCACCCTGCCACCGTCCCATCCACCGCCCTATCCGATGTTCCGATCTCGTGAACGCCTGGATATGCTTCGCGGTCGATGCGCCCGATCGAGCGATCCGCTCCTCTCGGCTTCCTCACCTTCCTCGGCGCGGCGCTCGCCGCCGCGTGCGGCGCGCCTCAGGCGGCGCCACACGCCCCTCCGCAGAGCGCCGCCCCTGCCGAGGAGAGCGCCTCGATCGCCGCAGCGTGCCTCGCGGCCGCCAGCGCACCGCGGCAGACCCGCGCCGACGAGCCGCCGCGGATCGGCGTGAAGCACATCCTCGTCCGCTATGCCGGCGCCGATCGCGCGGAGGGCACGACGCGCACGCGCGAGGAGGCGTGCCTTCGCGCGATGGAGGCGCGCGACAAGATCCGCGGCGGCGCCGACTTCGGCGAGGTGGTGGCGCAGTACAGCGAGGAGGCCGGCGCAGCGTCGCGCGGCGGCTCGCTCGGCACCGTGGAGCGCGCCGACGTCCTGCCGCCCTTCGCCGATGCGGCGTTCGAGCTCGACATTCAGCAGCTCAGCGACGTCGTGGAGACCCGCTATGGCTTCCACGTGATCTTCAGGACGGAATAGCGCTCCTGCCGAGAACAAGCCTCCCGCCGGAGACCTCTTTGGTCGCGCGCGGCCTCGCCTCGCCGGCCTTGCCGGCCACGCCTCGTCACGGCGCCTCGCCGGTCACGCGCGCAAGGGTTGCGTTCCCGGCGGAGGCGCAGCATGAAGCACCCATGCGCGCTCACAAGCTCCTCGCCGCCTTCGCCGTGATGATCGCCTCGCCAGCGCTGCTGATCGCGGCGTGCAAATCCAGCGACGAGCCGGAGGAGGTCGCCCCGGCGCCAGGCGCCGTCACAGCGCCGACCGCGACGGCGCCGCCGCCCGCGGCGACCGGGACCGTGCCGGCCGCGACGCCGACCCCCGCCGCGCCTCCAGCGACCACGACGGCCGCCCCGACCCCAGCCGCCCCGGCGACCCCGAAGCCCGACGCGGGCGCGCCGGTGGACGCGGGCGCGCCGAAGGACGCCGGCACCGCCACCACGGCCGACGCGGGGGCGCTCTCGACCAAGCTCGCGGCGTGCGCCACGAAGTGCCAGTCGATCCTCCAGACCTGCCTCACGCCGAAGTTCCCCACGGACGGCGGGCTGCCCGCGCTCGCCGATCCAGCGGCGTGCCAGAGCTCGTTCGACACGTGCCGCACCGCCTGCGCGCCGTAGCGCCGGCCCCGCCTCGGCGAGGCCGGCTCCAGCGCCGCCGAGGCTACTTCTTCTGGGCGCCGGTCGGCGCGCTCGGCAGCGTGATCCGGAAGAGCGCGCCGCCGGCCGCGCCGGTCGTCACCGTGATGTCGCCGCTCATCGCCTCGACGAGGTGCTTCGCGATGGACAGGCCGAGCCCGGTGCCGCCCGACGCGCGAGAGCGGCCCGGATCCACCCGGTAGAACCGATCGAAGACGCGGCCCTGGTGCATCGCGGGGATGCCCGGACCGTCGTCCTCGACCTCCAGGACGACGCGCCCGTTCGCGGCGCGCGCGCGCACCACCACGTGCGAGCCGTTCGGCGTGTGATGGATCGCGTTGTCGACGAGGTTGGTCAAGATCTGGTCCAGCGCGCGCGGATCCGCCGCGACGAGCGTGCCGGGCGCCACGTCGACCTTCACGTCGGTGTGCCTCTCCATGGCGCGCCCGCGCAGGAGCGCCACCGCCGCCTCCGCCTGCACCGAGAGGTCGAGCGTGCCCGGCGAGAGCGGCCGCTCGCCGCCCTCGATGCGCGACAGGTCGAGCAAATCGTCCACGAGCCGGTGCAGCCGGGTCGCGTTCCGCTCGATCACCTCGACGAAATCGCGCGAGGCCTCCGGGTCGTCGAGCGCGCCGCCGAGCAGCGTCTCGCTGCTCGCGCGGATCGACGCGACCGGCGTGCGCAGCTCGTGCGACGCGTTGGCGATGAAGTTGCGCTGCAGGCCCTCGATGCGCCGCAGCTCCGTCACGTCGAAGAAGACGGCGACGACCCCCGCTGCCCCGCGGCTCTGCGCCGGCAGCGCGAGCGGCGCGGCGTTCACGAGCAGGATCCGGCGCCCCGGAGGCCCTGCCACGCCTGGCGCCGCGGGCGCGATCTCGATCTCGCGCGTCGCCGCCGCGCGCGCGAGCGCGACCTCCTCGAGGAGCTCGTGCAGGCTCGACGAGCGCAGCACCTCGAGCGGCGGGCGACCGACCGGGTCCCTGCGGATGCCGAGCAGCTGCGAGAGCGCCGGGTTGACCAGCGTGATGTCGCCCTTCTCGTCCGTGACGAGCACGCCCTCGCGCATCGACTCGAGCACCGCGCCGAAGCGCTCTCCCTCGCCCCCGAGCTCGCGCCGCGACAGCTCCAGGCTCTCGGCGAGGTCGTCCAGCGCGCCGCCCAGCGTGGCGATCTCGTCCTGCCCCTGCATCCGCGCGCGCCGGCCCAGGTCGGCCCGCATCTCCCGCGCGACGCCCGTCAGGTAGACGAGCCGCCCGGAGAGGGCGCGCGCCCCGGCGAGCGCCGCGGCGATGGCGAGCGCGAGGGCCAGGAGGGTGCCCTCCACCACGCGCGTGCGGGCGGCGGACAGGCTGCGGTCGATCGCGACCGGCTCGAACGCGACCCGCACCACCCACGCCCCGTCCGGGCGATCGAGCCGCTGCGCGGTGTAGAGCATCCGCATCTGCGTCGTTTTGCTCACGCGCTCGCTGTGCCCCGTGCCCAGGTGCCGCGCTTCGGCGACCTCGTCGCGCGTCGCGTGTGTCTCGAGCTGCCCGAGCTCCTCCGGCGCGACCGACGAGTCGCCTCGCACCGCGCCCTGCGGATCGATGAACGTGACGCGCGCTCCGGCGATCTTCGACAGCGCCGCCGCGAGGGCGGGCGCCTCGGCCGCAAGGTCGCCCGACCTCGCGGCGACCTCGGTGGCGAGCGCCGTCCGCGTCGCCAGATTGGCCTCCGTCTGCGCCGAGAGCTGTGACCCGAGCGTCTTCAGGACATAGCCGTCGAACACCAACGCCGCGAGGATCGCGATCCCCACCGCGAACGCGATGAGCTTGCTTCTTATACCCATGTCACCCGCGTGCCGGGCCCACGCCGCGCGCGACGTGGGCGAAGATCCTTAGGTTACCTGGTTTTGTCCGTTTCATGACGACTCGTTGACGTGATGCGGGGAGACGGGTAAACGCCCGGCCCCATGGGATTGACCCGTGACGCAGTCTTCTTTGACGCGCTGGCCAACCATGCGCGGCAGAGCGTCGCAGCGAGCGAGCTCCTCCTGGAGATGCTTGACCGGCTCGACGAAGCCCCGGCCCTGGTGCAGCGGATCTCCGACCTCGAGGACGAGGCCGACAAGATCACCCACGAGTGCCTGGCCGCCCTCCACCAGACGTGGATCACGCCGCTCGACCGCGAGGAGATCCACGCGCTCATCACCCGCCTCGACGACGTGCTCGACTGCATCGAGGCGGCGAGCGTGAGGCTCGTGCTCTTCGAGATCACCAGCGCGCTGCCGGACGCGCGGCTGCTCGCGCAGGATGTCGTCGACGCGTGCACCGTCATGAGCTCGGCCATCCAGTCGCTCAGGGACCTGAAGAAACAGCCGAACCTCCTCGAGCTCTGCGTCGAGATCAACAAGATCGAGAACGCGGCGGATACGCACTACCGCAAGGGGTTGGCGGCGCTCTTCAAGAAGGGGAACGACCCGCTCCTCGTGATGAAGTGGCGCGACATCTATGACCTCCTGGAGAACGCGACCGACCGCTGCGAGGACGTCGCGAACATCATCGAGGGCATCGTGCTCGAGCACGCATGACGACCTACATCCTCGCCATCCTCATCATCGCGCTGGCGTTTGATTACATCAACGGCTTTCACGACGCCGCGAACTCGATCGCCACGGTCGTCTCGACGCGCGTCCTGTCGCCGCGCACCGCGGTGCTCTGGGCAGCCGCCTTCAACTTCATCGCGTTCGCGCTGTTCGAGCCCACGGTGGCGCGCAACATCGCGAAGGGCGTCGAGCCTGGGTTCATCACGCCGAACGTCATCCTGGGCGGCCTGCTCGGCGCGATCATCTGGAACCTGCTCACGTGGTGGTGGGGGCTGCCGTCGTCGTCGTCGCACGCGCTCATGGGCGCGTTCGCCGGGGCCGCGGTGAAGAGCGCGGGGCGGCTGTCGGTGCTCGACGCGACGGTCTTCGGCAAGACGGCGGCGTTCATCCTGGTGTCGCCCTTGCTCGGCGCGGTCATCGGGTTCGCGCTCATGCACTCCATCCGGTGGCTCGCGCGGGGCTGGACGCCCGGGAAGGTGAGCTCCCGGTTCCGGCGGCTACAGCTGCTCTCCGCCGCCGCCTACTCGCTCGGGCACGGCGGCAACGACGCCCAGAAGACGATGGGCATCATCACGGCGCTCCTCATCTCCGCGGGCCTCCAGGAGGGCGGCAAAGATCCGAAGCCGATGCTCTGGGTCGTGCTCGTCTGCCACGCGGCGATGGGCCTCGGCACGCTCTCCGGCGGCTGGCGCATCGTGAAGACCATGGGGATGAAGATCACGAAGCTGAAGCCGGTGGGCGGCTTCGCGGCCGAGACGGCCGGCGCGGCGACGCTGTTCAGCGCCACGGCGCTCGGCATCCCCGTGAGCACGACCCACACGATCACGGGCGCGATCGTCGGGGTCGGCGCCACGAGCGGGCGCCTCTCCGCGGTCCGCTGGGGCGTCGCCGGGCGCATCGTCTGGGCCTGGATCTTCACGATCCCCGCCTCGGCCGCCCTCGCCGCGATCGCCTACACCATCGCGAACGTCGTCAGCGGCCAGCCCTGACCGCGCAGGCGAGCGCGGCGCGCCGTGGGCCTTACCAAGCGCGCCGCAGATCTCCATACCGCCCGCCATGCGGGCGCTCACGACGGGGCGCCGGGAGGGGCGATCGCGCGGGCACCGCGTGCGCGCGTCCTCCCCCAGGCCCAGCGATCCGACCGCCGCGCGGCTCAGCGAGCTCGGCGTCGAGGTCGTCCAGGTGAGCCCGCGAGGGCGCAGGGCTCACCTGGACCGCGCGGAGCTCATCCGACGTGCGACGGAGCGCGGCTCGGTCGGGCCGCCCCGAGGCTGATGAAGTGGTCGAGGATCCAGGTCTTGAAGTGCTTCAGGTCGAGCCGGTCGAGCAGCGGCAGGAACGCCCGCTCGACCCCGTCCTCGCGGCGTATGGAGGCGAAGTCGAGCACGCCGACGTCGTTCGCGGCGAGCACGTACGGCATCACCTCGGTGCGCCCCTCGTCGAAGGCCGCGAGCAGCAGCGACCCCTTGAGGAAGGCGGCCGAGACGTCGAGGAAGGCGGGGCGGATGCCGCGGATGTACCGGCTGAACGGCTCCGCGATCACGCGCTTGTCCGGAGAGTCGCGGAGCCCCGCGCCCTCGAGCTGCTTCTTCAGGTAGTCGCTCGCCGACATGCCGGGGTGCTCCTTGCGGCGGCGCTCGGCCTCGTAGCCCTCGGCGACGATCACGAGCGCGTAGTCGGCGCGCTTGAGGCCGTCGGCGAGCTCGCTCAGCACGTCCTGCGGGAAGCGGAAGAAGGGGAGCACGATGAGGTGCGCCCGGGCAGCCACCGCGCAGTGCAGCGCGTGCCGCCCGCTGCGGTTGCCCATCATCTCGAGGATGTAGATGCGCTTGTGCGTATAAGCGTCCTCGTAGAGCCCGCGCGCGATGTTCGCGCCCGTCTCCACGCCGGACAGGAAGCCGATCGCGCGATCGCCCTCCAGATCATTGTCGATGGAGACGTTCACGAAGCCGGCCTGCGGGCGCACCTCGAACTCGTCGAGCCACGCCTTGATGCCCTCGAACGTGCCGTTGCCGCCGACGCAGATGAGGTGCGTGAACCCCTGCGCCTTGAAGGTCGCGGCGGCCTGCTTGCGCTTCTCGCGATCGAGGAAGCCGGAGTAGCGCTCGCTGCGGAAATCGCTGCCCGCGTCGAGCACGCGCCGCCCCATCGAGCGCGCAGGGATGCCCTGCGCGAGCAGGTCGTAGCGCTGGCGGCGGCTCATGATGAGGCGCTCGAACTGGGGCTGGGCGCGCGCGTCCGAGGTCAGGGAGCGGAAGCCCTCGGTCGCGGCCCACACCTCGTAGCCTCGCCGCGCCGCCTCCTCGGTCAGCGCGACGGCGACCGAGGAGTAACCGGGGGCGTTGCCGCCGTCGAAGACGAGCAGCAGGCGCTTGTCCGATGCCGGGAGGGTGTCGGGACGTCCGAACTCGACGATGCTGGTCATGGCGCCGGCCTTCTACCACGCGACGACGAGGTTGGCTGAGCGATTGTCACACGTTCGCTATCGTTGTTTGACGACGCCCGGCGTCGAGCGAGCGCGCCGCGCCGCGTGGCGCTCCGCCGTGCGCCGCGGCGCGAGGAGTCGAGCCTGCGCGTGGCGCCGAGGGCGCGCCATTCACCCCGTGTTCACCCTGTGTTGCGCATGCCGGCGGCGATGCCGTTCAGCGTGAGCAGGAGCGAGCGATCGCGCCCCGAGTCCCCGCCGCGGCTCGCCCGCAGGAGCTCGACTTGCAGGAATGAAAGGGGGTCGACGTAAGGATTGCGCAGCGAGATGGACCGCTGGAGCGTCGGGTTGCCCTCGAGCAGCCGCCGGTTGCCCGTGAGCCGCTTGAGCCACGACCGCGTCCGCTTGTATTCCGCGATGATCCGCGGCGCGACCGCCTTGCGCGCGGCGGCCGGCGCGAGCTCCGCGTAGCCCGCGAAGATCGTCATGTCGGCCTTCGCGAGCACCATCTCGACGTTGTCGATGACCGCCCGGAAGAACGGCCACGACGCCATCATCTCCTTCAGCAGCTCCGCGCCCTCGGGGCGCTGGCCCATCGCCTCCAGGCCGCTGCCGACGCCGTACCACCCCGGGAGGATGGCCCGGTTCTGCGTCCACGCGAACACCCACGGGATCGCGCGCAGCGACTCCAGGCCGCCCGCGCGCCGCTTGCTTGGGCGCGAGCCGAGCGGCAGGCGCGCGATCTCGTCGATCGGGGTCACGGCCGTGAAGAACTCCACGAACTTGGGCTCCTCCCAGACGAGCGCGCGGTAAGCGCGCCGGCCCGTCTCGGCGAGCTCGTCGAACGCCGCGGCGTAGCGCAGCTCGGACGCGGTGGGCGGCCGCGGCTGCGCGCCCAGCGTGTGCAGCAGCACGCCGCTCAGCATGATCTCCAGCGTGCGCATCGCGAGCTCGGGGCGCGCGTACTTGTGGTCGAGCGCCTCTCCCTGTTCGGTCGCCTTGTAGCGGCCGCCGACGCTGCCGGCCGGCAGGGCGAGCAGCGCCTGGTGCGCCGGTCCGCCGCCGCGCGCCACCGACTCGCCGCGGCCGTGGAAGACGCGGAGCGGCAGCTCCGCCTCCGCGGCGATCTTCGGCAGCGTCTCCTGCACGCGCCGGAGCGCCGCGCTCGCCGCGAGCAGGCCGACCTCCTTGCCGGAGTCGCTGTAGCCGATCATCACCTCCTGCACGCCGCGGGCGAGGACGTGCGGCCGGTACTCGGGGTGCGCGAGCAGCGCGCGCAGGATCCTGGCGCTGTCGTTCAGCGCGCCGAGCGACTCGAACAGCGGGACGACGTCGATCCGCGCGCACGAGCGCGCCTCGTCCCACAGCCCGGCGGCCTTCGCGCTCGCGAGCGCGGCGAGCACGTCGTGCTCGCTCTGGGTCATCGACAGGATGAGGGTGCGGCAGGACGACTCGCCGCTGTCGCGCTGCGCCGCGGCGATGCGCTGGAGCGCCTCGAACACGCGGCGCGCCTCGGGCGTCATCTGCGCCGGCTCGACGCGGCCCTCCGCGAGGGAGGCGGCCGCGGCGCGCGCGTCCTCGGCCGGCGCGCGCATCTCGAGCTCCGCGAGCGCGAACCCGAGCGCGCGCACCTGCGAGAGCAGCCCGCGGGCGCGCCGCTCGCCCGAGCTCGCGCAGCGCGCGGCGCGCAGGCTGTCGGCGACGACCGCGAGGTCGCGCTCGAGCTCCGCCGGCTCGCGGTAGGGGGTCGCGAGCGTCGGCTCCTCGGGGCGCACGAAGGCGCGCCCCTCGCGCGAGGGGCCCTGCCCGGAGCGCGCGCGCGCCTCCGCGCGGCCGCTCTCCGCGTGCTCGAGCGTGGCGGTGAGGCGCGCCTCGATGAAGTGCAGCTTGCGGCGCCACGGCTCGCCCTCGGTGCGCGGGCCGAAGTGCGCGGCCACCTCGGGCATCGCGGCGGCGTCCTCCTCGATCGAGGCGAGCAGCCAGGGCGGCGGCGTGACGTGCCGGACCGACTGCGACAGCGCGCCGCCGAGGTCGCGCACCGCCCGGATGAGCCGGCGCAGCCCGCGGATCCGGTAGGCGAACAGCGCGTCCTCGAGCACCGCGGGCACGACGAACGGGTTGCCGTCCATGTCGGCGCCGACCCACGAGTGGATCCGGAGCGGCACGATCTCGGCGTCCAGCGGCTCGCCGTACGCGGCCTCGAACGCGCGCCCGAACGCCGCGGGTAGATCGGGGAGCAGATCCCAGAGGATCTCCTCAATGTACCAGGCGACGTTCTTCACCTCGTCGCCGACGGTGGGGCGATCGCGGCGCACCTCGTCGGTCTGCCAGAGCGCGGTGATCTCCTCGCGGATCTCGGCGAGCTTGCTCGCCGACTCGTCGGGCGTCAGCTGGCAGCGATCGCGCTCCTCGAGGTTCCTCGCGATGCGGTAGAGCTTCTCGAGCACGGTGCGCCGCGCCGCCTCGGTCGGGTGCGCGGTGAAGGTGAGCGTGACGTCGAGCGTCCTGAGCGCGGCGCGCACGCGCTCCGCGGGCACGCCGGCCTTCTTGAGCGTGTGCATCGCGGCCTCGATCGAGCCGCGCTGCGGCCGCGCGCCGGGATCCGTCGCGTACGCCCGCGCGCGGCGGATGCGGTGGTGCTGCTCCGCGAGGTTGACGAGCCGGAAGTAGACGGTGAACGCGCGGATGACGGGCTCGAGGCGATCGTGCGGCAGCTCCGCGAGCAGCTTGCTGAGCTCCGCGGCCGCGTGCGCGCGGCCGTCGCTGGGGCCGCGGCGCCGACGGATGGCGAGCGTGCGGATGCGCTCCTCGATAGCGAAGAGCTCTTCTCCCTCCTGCTCGATCAACACTTCCCCGAGCAGGCGTCCAAGCAGGCGAACTTCTTTGCGAAGAGGTCGATCGACCTCGCGGCGGCGCGGCGGCATGTAGGCCAGCCTAGCGCGATGCGGCGTAAAACGGACCATCGAGTGTGGCCTGGGCGGACGGTCCGTGGCGCCGGGGGTGGGGTGGCGCCGGGGCGGGTGGCGCGCCTCGGGGGCCGGGGGGTAGGGCGCCTCGGGCCCAGGGCGGGTGGGCGTGGGTGCGAGCACGGTCCGTGCATCATCCGTTGATCCGCGCCCTTTCGAAGCCTCGTCGAGCTCGTGTACCCTCCGGCAGATGGCCGATGATGTGTTCGGGATCGTCGGCACGACCCAGGGGGCGTTCAAGGTAGAGCGGGTCGTCGCCGAAGGTGGGTTCGGCGTCGTCTATCGGGCGTACCACGAGGCTTTTCGAGCGCCGGTCGCGCTGAAGTGCCTCAAGGTCCCGGAGACGCTGCCCGAGCAGCTGCGCGTGCAGTTTCTTGAAAAATTTCGTGAAGAAGCGGAACTGTTGTTCCGCCTGTCGGCCGCGATCCCTGCCGTCGTCAGGCCGCTGCACCACGACGTGATCTCGGCCGCGACCGGCGCCTTCGTACCGTTCATCGCGCTGGAGTGGCTCGAGGGCCGCACGCTCGCGAGCCACATCGCCTCCCGCGCGGCGATGGGAGCGCCGGAGCTCTCGCCGGGGGAGGTGATCCGGCTGCTCGCGCCGGTCGCGCGCGCGCTCGAGGCGGCGCACCACTTCCCCGGGCCGAGCGGCCCCACGTGCGTGGTGCACCGCGACCTCAAGCCGGCGAACATCTTCCTCGCTCAGATCCATGGCGCGGAGGTCGTCAAGATCCTTGACTTCGGGATCGCCCGCGCCCGCGACGCCGCGACGGTGATGGCCGGCCAGACCGCCACCACGTCGGGCGGCCTCTCGACGGCGTTCACGCCCGCCTACGGGGCACCCGAGCAGTGGGCGCCGAAGCGCTTCGGCAAGACGGGCCCCTGGACCGACGTCTGGGGGCTCGCTGTGACCGTCGTCGAGGCGCTCGCCGGCCGCGAGATCATCGGCGGGGATCACGTCGCGATGATGGGCACGGTGCTCGACGAGAAGCGCCGCCCCACGCCGAGGAGCGAGGGCATCTTCGTGCCCGACGCGCTGGAGGCCGCCTTCCGGCGGGCGCTGGCCGTGGATCCGCGCGAGCGCTTCCGGGACATCGGGGCGTTCTGGGACGACATCGAGCAGGCGCTCGGGCTGCCGCGGAGCGCTCCGCCGATCGCGGTGCCCAGCCGGAGCCACGCGCCGGCCGCCGCCCGCGTCCGCTCCTCGGTGTTGCCCGCATCACCCTCGTCGCCGGGATCGACGCGGTCGCAGGACCTCCTCCAGGGCACTGGCCTCGCGGCGCCGGCGGCGTTCGTGGAGGCGACGGCCCGGGAGCTCCACCTGCCGGAGCGCGGCGGTCGCTTGCCGCCGCACAGCCTCCCCACCGAGCCGGTGGTGCCGCTCGCGCTCGACTGGTCTCCTCCCGCGCCCGCGCCCTTCGCGAGGCCGTCCTACGCGCCGTCGAGGATGCCGCCCCCGATGATGGAGCGCGCGGCCGCGCGCCCCAGCCTGAGCACCGGGGAGCTCATGGCGATGTTCGCCTTGCCGGTGCGGCTCGCCGGCGCGGGCGTCGTCATCACCCTCCTCGACCTCGCGGCCGCCTCGCTGCTCTTCGATGGCCAGCGCATCGGCGTGGGCCCCATCGGGCTCTTCCACGTCGCGGTGGGCCTCGTGGTCCTGGGCATCGGGATCGCGGTGTTCCGGCTGTTCTCGTCGGACCGCTAGCGCAGCCCATGCCCGCGAAGCCGCAGGACCTCGGCGACACGCGATGGGACGACGTCCGCGTCTTCCTCGCCGTCCACCGGCACGGGAGCCTGGGCCAGGCTGGCGCGCGCCTCGGCCTCGACACGTCCACCGTCAGCCGCCGCTTGACGGCGCTCGAGGCGTCGCTCGGCGCGCGCCTCTTCGACCGCACCCGCGACGGCCTCGTCCCCACCCGCGTCGCCGAGCTCGTCCTGCCCGCCGCCGAGGCGATGGAGGCCGCGCACCGGCGCCTCGCCCGCGACGCCTCGGGCGCCGAGGCCGACGCCGAGGGCGTCGTCCGCCTCAGCGTCGCGCCGGGCTTCGCCGACTCGTTCGTGGTCCGGAGGCTCCCGCGCCTCCGCGCCCGCCACCCCAAGATCCGCGTCGAGCTCGACGCCTCCGTCCGCGTGCTCGATCTCACCCGGCACGAGGCGGACCTCGCCCTCCGGTCGATCCGGCCGGAGGGCGCCGACCTCGTCGTGACGAAGCTCGCGTCGGCCCGCTGGATCGCCGCCGCCTCGGAGCAGCTCGTGGAGGACGCCGGGCCCGTGGAGGCGTGGGACGCCGTGCCGTGGATCGCCTGGGATCGCGACCTCACCAGCTTCCCGGCGGCGCGCTGGCTCGCGCGCCACGCCCCCGGGGCGGAGATCGCCCTGCGCACGAGCTTCTTCGTCTCGCAGCTCACCGCGGCGGAGATCGGGCTCGGCGCCGTGCTGGTCCCCGAGCCGTACCTGGAGGTGCATGCCCTCGCGCCGCTCCGGTTCGCGAGCGCGCTCGAGGCGAGCGCGGCGGAGTGGCCCACGGACGATCTCTGGCTCGTCGGCCACCGCGCCCTGCGCGACGTCCCCCGCGTCGCTGCGGTGTGGAGCTTCCTGATCGACGAGCTCAGGTCGCTGTGAGCTCTGTCCCCCCTCGCGCCTCTCGCGAGCCGCAGAGGGAGTTCCGCGTGTCACGAATCCCACCAGGGGTCTGCCTCGCGAGCGAAGAGAGATTTCAACGCAAAGGCGCCAAGTCGCAAAGGCGCAAACCTGCATAAAATCTGCTCTTTTTTGCGACTTTGCGGCTTTGCGACTTTGCGTTGAAATCTCTCTCCGGATCCCTGGCCGTCGGAGCTACGGCTCCTCGCGCCGCCCGCCCGTCGATCCGTAGCCGCCTGCGCCGCGCGCCGTTGGCGCGAGCGCCGGGACCAGGACCACGTCGGCGAGGGCGACCGGGCAGATCACGAGCTGGGCGATCCGATCGCCGCGGTGCACCGTGAACGGCGCTGCGCCGAGGTTGATCAGGACGACCTTGATCTCTCCGCGGTAGTCCGGATCGATCGTCCCGGGGCTGTTCAGCACGGTGACGCCGTGGTGCAGCGCGAGCCCCGAGCGCGGCCGCACCTGCCCCTCGTGGCCGTCGGGGAGGGCGACCGCGTAGCCTGTGGGCACGAGCTTCCGCTCCCCGGGCGCGAGCGTCACCGGCGCCTCGATGGCCGCGCAGAGATCGAGCCCGACGGCTCCCTCGGACTGGTAGGCGGGGGGAGGGACCTCGATCGGCCCCACGCGAAGGAAAGGCACCTGGATGCGCACGCGGCGCAGCCTAGCCGGTCAGGGGCGCGGCAGCACCGCCTCGAGCGCCGAGCCCCGGAGCGCCTCGAGCGCCGAGTCCGACCACGCCCGCGCCCGATCGGAGAACCCGGCCTCCACCGCGCGCCGGAGCAGCTCGAGCGCCGCCTCGATGTTCCCGTCCTTGGCGCTCGCGCGCGCGGCGTCGTACGCGTCCTGGCCGAGGCCCACGCGGCGGAAGATCGCCTCATAGAGGCGCGCCGACCAGTCGAACGCGCCGCGCTCGAACGCGATCTCCGCCATCCTGCGCGCGTCGTCCTCCGAGAGCTGCTCCACGATGTCCAGCGCCACGGCCGCGGCCCGCGCCACATCGCCCTGCTCCACGAGCACCCGGATCAGCGGGCCCGCGACCTCCTTCCGGTCGTCGCCGGCCTCGCGGGCCGCCTCGAGCACCTTCCGCGCCTGCTTCAGCTCCCCGAGCGCGAGGTGCACCGCGCCGACCAGCGCCGGGTCGGGCTCGCCGTGCTTGCGCGCCTGCGCGAGCGCTTCCCCCGCGCGCTTCGCGTCGCCGAGGAGCAGGTGCGACCAGCCGATGAGCTCGTGCGCCTCCCGGAGCGCGCGCTTCGGCGGCGCCGGCGACTGCGCGAGCACCTCCGCCGAGAGCGCCATCGCCTCGCCCGTCCGCTCTTCCTCCACGGCCCGGCGCGCCCGCTGGAGAAGGACGGCCGTCTCGGGCGGCATCGGCTCCTCCTGGAACTCCGCGCGCCGGCGGTTCATGGAGGGCGAAGGCGCCGCCGGCTCGCTGCGGAACCGCTGCAGGCTCTGGAACGCGGACATGACGAGGATGAACGAGAAGAAGAAGAACCCCGCCCGCAGGAAGACGATGGCGAGGATCACGGCGGCGATGCCCGAGATGGCCGCCGTCAGCCGGGCCCGCTTCGGGCCGAGCGCGTGCTCGAGGACATGACCGCCGTCGAACGGGAGCACGGGGATCAGGTTGAGGACACCCCACACCATGTTGACCTGGATGAGCAGCTCCATCCCGTTCAGCATCAGGGTCGGGAGGGCGTAGAGCGCCGGCACATAGCTGAGCACGAGGTGAAGGACCCCGGCGACGAGGAAGCCGGCGAAGGGGCCTGCCAGGCTGATCAGCACGTGCTGGAGCCGCCCGAGGGGCATGAGCGAACGCCAGGTCGTGGTCCCGCCCATGAAGTGGAGCGTGATCTCCGGCTCGATCCGGTGCCGCTTGATGGCGAGCGCGTGACCGAACTCGTGCATCAGGACCGACAGGAAGACCACGAGGATCCAGACGAGGAACAGCTGGTACTGCTGCCTGGCCAGGATTCCGTACCCGAGCAGGGCGGCGGAGAGCCAGAACCCGAGCTGGACGTCGACCGAGACTCCAAACAGACGGAAGCTCATGCGCATGTAATAAGCCGTGCGGGCCGTTCGCTCAATGATTGCCGTGCGGACGCGGCCGGCCGTAGAGTGCGCGGCGTTGCGCGCGGCCGCGTGCGCGGCGCGCCAGAGGGCGCGTCGCGCCCTTCCTGGCCGCGCGGACGCGGCGCCGGGAGCGAGCATGGGCAGGGAGATCCGGGTCAGGAGATGGGCGCTCGCCGGGGTTGCCGCGGCGGGCATGGCGTGCGGCGCCGCACCGGCGCCCGCGCCAACCCCCGAGGCGGCGCGGGCGCCCGCGCCGCCGTCCGAGGCCTCCGCGTCGGCCGCAGGCCGCCCGGCTGAGGCCGCCGCGCCTGCCGAGGCCGCTGCCGCGCCGCCGGCCGCCGCGCCGCCCGAGTTTGAGGTTCCGCCCAACACGGCGGTCCTCCATGTCGGCGACTCGTTCGCGGTGGCGGGCTTCGCGCAGGCGCTCCGCCCGAGGATGCAGGAGCACCGCGTGCGCTACGCGGTGAAGGCCGAGACCAGCTCGTACACGGTGACGTGGGCCTCCAGGATGGAGCTCCTGGTCGCGAACTACCAGCCGGACCTCGTGATCATCAGCCTGGGCGCCAACGAGGTGGAGAACGTCAACCCGCCGGCCCACGCCGGCGCGATCCGCCGCATCGTCAAGGCGATCGGCGGTCGTCCGTGCGTCTGGGTGTCGCCGCCGCTCTGGCGCAAGGACACCGGCATCATCGACGTGATCCGGACGAACTCGGCCCCGTGCCGCTTCTTCGACTCCGACGCGCTGGTGCCGGGCCCCCTCCCGCGCCAGAAGGACAAGATCCACCCGAACGAGGTGGGCGGCGCGCGCTGGGCCGAGGCCTTCTGGAGCTGGCTCACGGCGGAGCACGTTCCGGCCGGCGGGGACCAAGGCGGGGCGGCGCTGGCGCGCAGCCCCTGGGCGCTCCGGCCGTCTCCGCCAGAGGAGCACCGCTCCCGGGCGGAGGCCCCGGAGAGCGCGGCCAAGCCGGGCGAACAGGTGTCGGAGCGGCGGGCGGAGTGATCCGAGCCGAGCGGCGGACGCGCTACACGCTACGCTGGCGACGTCGCGACGCCCGCGCCGCGGTGGACCAGCCCAGGATCGTGGCCGAGCGCCCCTGCGATCGCCGCCCTCACGTCGCGCATCAGCCGGTTGCGGCCCCCGGCGCCGTAGGGCGCCGGATCGATCGGCGGCATGATCGTGACCACCACCCGGTGGTGCTCCTGCACCACGAAATCCTTCGCCCGGAGCACGTGCCGCGTGCCGTCGATCGCCACCGGGAGGATGGGCGTGTTGGTCTCGATGGCCATCCGGAAGCCGCCGCTCTTGAACGGGAGGAGCGCGCCGGTCTTGCTCCGCGTGCCCTCCGGCGCGATCCAGACCCGGGTCCCGTCCTGCAGCATGGACGCGCCGACCTGCAGGCTCGCGCTGGCCTGGACGTGATCGCTCCGGTTGATCCGGATGAACCCGGCCGCCTTCATCGCCTGGCCGAAGATCGGCACGTTGAACAGCTCCTTCTTGGCGATCATCCGGAGCCGCCCGGGGATCGCGCGGAACACCACCGGGATGTCGAAGAGGCTCTGGTGGTTCGACATCACCACGAACGGCCGCGCGCCCGCGGCGTGCTCGCGCCCGCGCACCACCAGATCCACGTCCGCGTCCGCGAGCACCTTGCGCGCCCACCAGTCCAGCCGCTCATCGCAGCGCTCGAGGGTCACACGCCCCACCATCGCGTCCACCACGGTCGGAAAGCAGATCCGGGCAGTGTCGAAGATTCCCATGAACGTCGTCTGAAGGCTCATCGCTCTCTTCCCGCTGGTTCCGCTGAAAGGTGAGGGGGATCGCGTGGCGCGCTGGCGACCGAGCAGGCCCTGCCGTACGCGGCGGGCAAGCAGCCCTCGAGGGGCGCCGAGCTCATCCAGGGCTCATCCAGCACTCGTCCACTGCTCGTCCGTACGCGAACGCCGCAAGTATACCACTCAACCCCCGGCTGTGGTGCCGGTCACGGTCACTACCACGCGGCGCCCGTGGGGAGAACTACGGTGCTCCCAGACATACAGGGCTTGCCAGGTCCCGAGCGCGAGGCGGCCGCCGGAGATCGGGATCACCTCGCTCGAGCGGGTGACGGCGCTCCTGAGGTGGCCCGGCATGTCGTCGGGGCCCTCGTCGTCGTGCTCGTAGTCGCGGCCCTCCGGGGCAAGGCGCGACATCCAGCGCTCCAGGTCGCGGAGGACGGCCGGATCGGCGTTCTCCTGGATGATGAGGCTCGCGGACGTGTGCTGCAGGAACACGGCGCAGAGCCCGACGTCGACGCCCGCACCGGCGACGACGCGCGCGACCTCGCGCGTGATATCGACGAAACCCCGGCCATTCGTGCGGATCTCGAGGGTGCGCTGGACGATGGTGGTCACCGCGCCATCTTAGCCGCGTTCAGCGTGGGCGCCCGGCACGACGTCGACGATGAGCCCCCAGCTCGTCCATCGCTGGAACCACACGCCGACGTGCTCGGCCAGCGCCGCGCCCGCCCCCTCTCTGGCGCCCGCCGCCTCCTCGGTGCCGGCCGCCTCCTGAGTTCTGGTCGCCACCTCCTCACACGCCGGGACGAGCGGTACGCCCCGCCCGAGCGCCTCGAGGAGCGCGAACGCCAGCGGATCGAGCTCCTCGAAGCGGATCGTGAGATCCGCGCCGCGGAACACGGCGAGGCGGACGGGGCGGGGCGCGGGCAGCGCGGGCGACCGGCCCTCCTTGAGTTCGCTCCGGAGGACGTGCGCCGGATGGCCGAGCCGCACCAGCGCGAGCAGCGGGTGAAGGACGATCCTGGCGGTGGACCAGCCGTCCGCCGGCATGTCCGTCACCTTCGCCGGATCGAGCGGAGGGGGCGAGGCGCCGTCGAACAGATCGACGAGGGCGTGCTCGTACCGCGCCACGTCGCGCGCGAGATCCCGCAGGGCAGGGGGGAACCCCTCGTGCGCGCCCGCGAAATCGGCGACGTCTCGCCCGAGGTCGCGCAGCGTGAAGCTCGCGGGCGGGTGCGCCGCGAGGTAGGCCCTCGCGAACGCGTCGAACCCGTCGTCGCCGAGGACGTGCGCCAGCGCGGGGTAGTCCTCGCGGAGCGCGTCCCTGTGCCGCAGCCAGAACTGCCGCCGGTAGATGTCGGCCTGCTCGGCGGGCGCGAGCCGCTCGCTCCCGGCGACATGCTCGCGGCACAGGCCGGCGAGCTCGGCGTCGTCCGGGAGCGGCGCGCCGGCCGTGAACATGCGGGTGAGCTGGCCCATCAGCGCGGCGAGGTCGGCCGGGGGCGCGGGGTCAGGCGGCGCGCGCACGGGCCACCTCCTCCCGGATCGCCCGCGCCTTCTCCGCCTCGGCGGCGAGGACCTCGAACGAGGGGATGTCGTCGTCCCACTCGATCAGCGTCGAGACGCCGCCGGTGCGGGCGACCGCGCGCCGGTAGAGCGCCCACACGGCGTCGACCACGTGATCGCTGTGGGTGTCGAGGATGTACGCGCCCTGGTGCGTGTGGCCGGCGAGGTGGAACTGCACGATCCGGTGGTGCGGCACGCCGTCGATGTAGGCCTCCGGATCGAAGCCGTGGTTGTACGAGGAGACGTAGACGTTGTTGACGTCGAGCAGGATGCCGCAGTCGGCCTCCTCCGCGACCGCCGAGAGGAACTCCCACTCGCTCATCCGGCTGGCCGTGAAGGTCAGGTAGCTCGACACGTTCTCGAGCGCGAGCCGGACCTCGAGGAAGTCCTGCACCACCCGCGCCCGCGCCGCGACGTGCCGCACGGCCTCGTCGGTGTACGGCAAGGGGAGCAGATCGTGCAGGTTGATCCCGTGCGCGCCCGTCCAGCACAGGTGATCGCTCACCCAGGGCGAGCCCACCTTGGCCAGCAGCGCCTTCAGCCGGCGCAGGTAGTCGAAATCGAGCGGATCCGTGCTGCCGATCGACAGCGAGACGCCGTGCTGGACGAGGCGGTAGCTCGAGAGGACGCGCTCGAGGTTGGCGATCGGCATGCCGCCGTCGACCATGAAGTTCTCGCTGATGATCTCGAACCAGTCGACGCGGGGCTGGTGCTCGAAGATGTGGCGGTAGTGCGGGATGCGCAGTCCGACGCCGACGCCGAGGTCGGGGAGTCCCAGCCGCATCCGTTCGAGGTTCACCATGGTTCACCGCGAGCCTTGCTCAGGGGTGGAGGGATGCACCGCGGCGCCTCACGGCCCAGCGGATCCGCGTGGAATCGGCCTGACGGCCCCAGCGGATCCGGCGGACCCGCATGGAGCCGCCTGGATCCGCCGGGCCGGGCGCGCTGAACCTACGACGAGCAGTCGGCCGGCTTGCAGCCGCCCTTGCCCTTGCACTCGTTCTGGCCGGCGCACGCGTGGCTATCGCTCTTGCAGCCGCCCTTGCCCTTGCACTCGTTCTTGCCGGCACAGCACGCCTTCGCGGCGTTCTCCGGCGCCGCCGCCGGAGGTGCATCGGCCGCGGGGGCGGCGCCCGTCTCGGGCGCGGGCGGAGGCGACGAGGCGCAGCCCGCGAGGCCCGCCACCATGCCCGACACCGCCGTCAACGCCAACGTCTTGCCCATGTCGATCGTCATCTGATCCTCCACGCTCGTCTTCTTCGTCGCGATCATCGAGCCCATCGCGCGCCTCGCCAGAATGGCGCGCCCGCACGCTGGAGCCCGTCGGGTCTCGCCGGCCTCTCGACCGCGCTGAGCCCATCGCCTACGCGTCACTACGCCCGACCGGTTCCACGGTTTCACTTCGGACGCGTTGATTCTTCATTCAACTCCCCGTAAGTGAGCGGGGTTGACCTCCACGCCCACGCGAGCCCCCCCTGCGTGCACGGCGTCCGGCGGCGTAGCCTCTGCGGCTGGGGCGCGCGGCCAGCGTGCAGCGTTCCATGCACGACGTAACTCGCTTCGGACGGGAGGCGCAAGACAAAGCGTCCAGCGCGGCGTGCCGGCGCCTTGGCGCGTCCTCGTCCACCCGCGCCGCGGGGCGCTCCCGGTGCTCGCAGCGCTCTCGCTGGGGGCGGCCGGCTGCGGGGGGGCGCCGCGCGCGGGGGCCGGCGCGCCGGGCAGCGCGGCGGGGGACGCGGCCTCCGGGCGTGAGCTCCCGGTCGAGGCGATCGCGGCCGAGCTCGAGGCCTTGAGCGGCGCGGTCCTCGAGGGGCGGGAAGCGACGTTCCGGGACATCCTGGCCGACGCGATCGCGAAGGACGCGTACCTGTGCCAGCCGGCGCCGCGCCGCGTCTTTTCCGGGGCGCGCGGCGACGTGCCGGAGGGGGAGCGGCGGATCGCCGGGGTGATGCCGCACTACGGCCTCTTCTTCGGTCCGATGAGCTACCTCGTGCGGCGGCGCGGCGGCGCCTGGGAGGTCGACGTGCGCATCGCGGTCGACCCGCCGGAGGGCGCGGGCTGGCTCGAGCTGCCCGACTGCGGGCTGGCCGCCCGGCTCGGGGGCGCGATCGCGTGCCGCGGGACGCCGTACGCGCGCTCGGGATCGACGGACGCTTGCCCGGGCTCCGGCGTGTTCACGGCGAGGGCGACGCCGGCCGCGATCCGCGCGCTGCTCGCGCGCTGGTCGGACGAGGCCGAGGGGTACTGGAACCGCGACGCGCGCGCCTTCGGGCTGCCGGTGCGCTACGACTTCGACTTCGTGCTCGCGGACGAGGCGCGCGGGCGGGCCCTCCGGGTCGATCTCGCGGTGCCGCTCTCGCCGACGTGCGGAAGGACGCCGTACTTCAGCGCGATGCGGGCCGGCTGGTCGCTGCCCGTGCTCGCCCACGAGGTGGGGCACGTGCTCGGGCTGCTCGACGAGTACGAGGCGCTCTCCGGGATCGTCCGCTGCTATCCGAAGACGCCGTTCCCGGGCGCCGAGATCAGCCGGATGGGGCTGTCGATGAAGGAGGAGACGCGGCTCCTGCCGATCCATCACTACCTCGTGCTCCGCCGCTTCTTCTGCCGCGAGCCCGCGTCCATCAACCCGTATGCCGGCGCGATCCGCTGACCTGATGCCGGCGCGATCCGCTGAGCGATCCATGCGGCCCCGCGCCAGTCGCCGCCACGCTGCCGCAGCGCTCGCGTGCGCGGCGCTCGCGTGGACGGGGCTCGCGGGCTGCCGCTCGGAGCCAGAGCGCGGCGCGGCGGACGCGGGGCCGAGCGCGGACGCGGGGCCGAGCGCGGCGGACGCCGGGGCCGGGGCGTCGGACGTGGCGCCGCCGCTCGTGGGGGCGCCTCCGGGGCCGAGGGCGCTCGCGCCGCCGCCGGCGGAGCCGCGCTGTCCGCCGGAGATGGTGCGGGTCGCGCGCCGGTTCTGCGTCGATCGCTACGAGGCGGTGCTGCTCGACAAGGAGACGGGGCTCGAGATCTCCGCGTTCTATCCTCCGTCGCGCCAGGCGGCCGCGTCCGTCGAGCGCGTGTGGTCGACGATGCGGCTACAGCTCGGGGACGACGAGGCGCGCCGCATGGAGCTGCCGCTCCTGCCCGGCTGGCAGAAGCAGCGCGAGTTCGAGCCGCGCGCGGTGTCGCGCAGGGGCGTGCTCCCGCAGGGCTACACGACCGGCGCGCAGGCGGATCTCGCGTGCCGGAACGCGGGCAAGCGGCTCTGCTCGCTCGACGAGTGGCGGACGGCGTGCCGCGGCGAGCGGGACGAGCAGTTCCCGTACGGGCCGACCTACGCGGACGGGCGGTGCAACGTGTTCCGCGAGCACCACCCGGCCGGCGTGCTCCACCGCGACGTGACGCTCGGGCACAGCGACCCGCGGCTCAACTTGGTGCGCGTCGCCGGGGCGCCGCTCTTGCGGCGGACGGGCGAGACCGCCACGTGCGCGAGCGCGTGGGAGGACGACGCGGTCGCCGACATGGTCGGCAACCTCGACGAGTGGATCGACGATCCGGAGGGGACGTTCGTCGGCGGGTTCTACGCGCGCGCGACCCGGGAGGGGTGCATGGCGCGCGTCGCGTCGCACGACTTCACCTATTTCGACTACTCGACCGGCGTCCGCTGCTGCGCGGATCTGCGTGCGCCGTTGTGACGGGCGAGCGGTCGCGGCGGAGCGGGACGATCTGGTAGCATTGGCCGCTGCGCGGAAGGACGTCGCGCTCGTGCGACACCGCGGGGAGGACCATCGATGCTGGCAGCCCGATATCACGTCTACGATTCAGCGGTGCTCGACGCGCCCATCGAGGAGGCATGGAGAGAGCTCCGCGATATCGTCACGCTCCTGCCGATCGTCTTCGGTGACGGCGTCAAGGACTACCGTTACGTGGACGGCGGCTCGGCGGAGACGATCCCGTCGCGCTTCGAGTTCACGCTCCACCCGTCGGGAGACAAGGCCGTGGAGGAGGTGGTCGCGCGATCCGAGACCGAGCACTCCGTCACGTACCGGCTGCTCGGGCAGGTTCTGGGCATCGAGGGGTACATCGCGACGTACCGGCTCCGCCGCATCACGACCGAGCCGGGCAAGACGTTCCTCGAGTGGCCCCGGGAGTTCGGCGTCGCGCCGGGCCAGGAGCCTGAGAAGGTCGTCCCGTCGGTCGCGGCCCTCACCGTGAAGGAGATCGTCGCCATCAAGGAGCACTTCGCGCAGCGCCGCCGCTCCGTCTGATGCACAGCGGCCTCGGCCGAGCGCACGGGGCCGAGGTGGAGAGTACTCACGGTTCCGCGAGGGATGGCAGCAGGGGGCCGGAGTCCGAGGGCAACTGCTGGAGGGGCCGGCGCCGGGGGCCTCAACGGATCGAGTGCGCACGAGGGGCCTGGCGCCAGGGGTCCGTGACGGATCGAGTCCGTCGGCACGCCCTCAGGTCGTGGGGCGGCCGACCGCGAGGAAGGCCTCCTCGCCCTTCGGGCGCCGCCGGTCGCGCCAGACGAGCGCCGCGGGCAAGACCAGCACGGCCGCGAAGAGGCACGCGAGCTCGCCGATGACCGCGGCGACGCCCAGGCTCCGCACCGCGTAGTTCTGCGAGCGGACCAGGGCGAGATAGCCCAGCGTCGTCGTGAGGCTGCAGAGGATCACGGCGCCACCCGTCTCGCGCACCGCGGTCAGCGCGCCGCCCGCGCCCTCCCGCGCGTAGCGTTGCACGATGTTCACGGCGTAGTCGACGCCGATGCCGAACGTCAGCGGCAAGGCGATGAAGTTCAAGAAGTTGAGCTTCACGTTCATCAGCACGAGCAACCCCGCCATCCACGAGACGCCGACGAGCAGCGCGCCGAGCACCGCGAACGCCGGGCGGCCGCCGCGGAAGGCGACGAGCACAACGAGGACCGTCGCGGCCAGCGAGAACAGCACCGCCGGCGGCACGTCGTCGATGACCGCCGCCCACATGTCCGCGTAGATGACCGCGCGCCCCGAGCCGCGCACGACGCTGCCGTCGGGGAGCCGCGTCTCGCGGTACGCGTCCGCCCACCGGAAGAGGTAGTGCGCGTCGTGGACGCTCTCGGGCGTGATCGGGCTGATGTACACGATGCGCCCGCGCGTCCCGTCGGTCTCGGTGAACGCGCGCGCCACGCCCGCCGGCAGATCGCCGATCCCGAACGGCGCGAGATCGTCCGGCGGGATGACCGCCTGGATGCGGCGCCAGTCCTCATCGCCGACGAGGCCGCGCTTCCGCGCCCTGAGGACGCGATCCTTGATCTCCTGGAGCAGCGGGAGCTTCGCCTCCTGATCCCGCGGGACCAGATCCTGGAGCGCGTAGATCTCCTTGAACGGCTTCGCCCCCTCGGGCGCCGCGTCGCGCCTTGCATAGAGCGCGGCGCGGAGCGGCTCGACCTGCTCGGGCCGGTCCACGAGGATCGCCATGCCGTCGGTGCCGACGTAGCCGGTGATCTCCTCCGCGAGCGAGCTCAGGTGGATCTGCGCCGCGCGGGCCCCCACGTCGTTGCGGAGGTTCTCGAGGTTGTACTCCATCGGATCGGCGCGCACGTAGCTCACCGCGGCGACGAGGCCGGCCGCGGCCAGGGCGAGGCCCGCGAGCGTGAGCGTGACCGGGCTCCGCGACGCGAGCCGCGCGAACGGCGCGCCGAACGCGACGCCGCCCTGGGCGCGCCGCCGCAGCCTGCCGAGGAAGCCCGGCGACTCCTGCTCGAGGGGGACGATCCGGTCCATCACCGCGAGGATGCTCGGCAGCGCGACGAACGTGGCGATCCAGCAGAGCACCATGCCCGTGCTGCCGATGAGGCCGAAGTCGTGGAACCCGCGGAACTCGGTGACGAGCAGCGAGCCGTAGGCGGCCGCGGCCGCGCAGCCCGCCGTGAGCGTGGGCAGCCAGGTCTCGCGGTGGGCGACGCGCACGCCCTCGAGCAGGCTCGCGCCGCGGCGGCGCGCCTCGAGGTAGCGCGCCATGTAGATGATGCCGAAGTTGATCCCGTTGCCGGCGACGATCGAGAAGAGGAACCCGGTCGCCATGTTGAGGTGGCCGAGCGCGAGCTGGGTGGCGCCGAACGTCCAGGCGACGCCGATGCCGATCGTGATCAGCATGGCGACGAGCGTGCGCAGGCGCAGGTAGTAGAGGAACACGACAGCGGCGATGAGGACCGCGCCCGAGACGCCGACGTCGGTCAGGTCCTCGTTGATCGCCGCGTACTCGGCGATGCCGGTCTGAAGATCGCCGGCGAGGCCGTAGGTGATCCCCGGGTCGAACGAGGCGGGGCGCACGCGCTCGACGACCTCGCTCACGCGCCGGATCGCCTCGGAGCCGGCGGCGAAATCGCTGGCCATCACCTTCGAGCGGATGGCGACGACGACGGTCTTGCCGTCCTTCGACTGGTAGTAGCCGTCGGGGTAGCGCCCCGTGTCGACCCCTTGAAGGCCGAGGCTCTGCTCGATCGAGCTGGCATTGATCTCGGGGGGCGGCTCGTCGTCGTCGAGCAGCGCACCCGTCGCCTTGTTGACCTCGTAGGTGTAGCGCGCCTCGATGTCGTCTCTCAGCTTGGTGAGCCTGTCGCGATCGACGTAGAGCCCGGCGCGCGGCGAGAGGAAGCGGTAGGCCTCGTGCACCCCGTCCTCGACGCTGCCGACCCACGGGGGGCCGATCCGCTCGATCTCCGGGACGAGCGCGTCCGCGGCCCGCTGGAGCGCGGCCGTGGGCGTGCCCTCGCCGCCCTGGAGCACGACGAAGAGCGTGGAGACGCCGGCCGTCTTGGCCGCGACCCGGTCGAGCTCCTGCACGCTGGGCCGCGACGCCGGCAGCAGCGACTCGAACCCGGTCAGCACATGGAGCCGCGTCGCCAGGAAGATGGCGATCACGGTGAGGATCCCGGTCGCGAGCAGCGGCAGCGCCGGCCGCTTCACCTGGAGCTCGGCGAGGCGCGACGCGAGCCCGCCACCGCGCGACGAGGGCGGCGCGAGGTGGGTAGAGGTCTCGCGGGAAGCTTCACCGGAGCTTTCAGGTGAAGGAGACGGGCGGGGCGCCGGAGGCGGTGGCATGTGCGGAGCGGACATGAGGCGGTGTGTGGATCCGGGACGGAAAGGGACGTTGGAAGGGACAGTAGAAACGCCGGTGGACCACGTTCTTAGGGAACGTGATCCTCGGAGAACAGCGGTCGCGTGCGGCGCAGCGGCGGCGCGTGGCCGAGGTCCAGGTGGCCGCGGAGGCGCGCGGGGCAGCGATAGCAAGAAATGGGGGGTGGAGCGACCGATGGTTGCTTGCGCTCGTTCATGTCACCATCGCATCCGAAGGCCGTTCTCTGGGATCTGGACGGGGAGCTGGTCACATCCAGCAAGCTCCTTTTCATCGCCTGGCGCGAGGCGCTCGGGGCCGAGGGGCGCTCCTACGGCCACGCTGACCATGATGCGGTGTTCGGGATGCGCAACGACGATCTCCTGCTGATCCATCCCGAGATTCCGGCGGCCGAGATCGCCCGCATCGCGGGCACGAAAAAGCGGCACTACCGGGAGCTCGTGGCCGAACCTCCGGGCGGCCGAGCGGGGCAGGTTTCTCGCCGTGTTCTCCTACATCCGAACGTTTACGTGGACGTTCACGACCACGACCACGACCACGACCACGTTGGTGACCGATGGTGGGGTGAATGGGGAGCCGGGCTTCGTGCCCTGAGCGTGACCGACGCGCTTGGTCAACGCCTATGCGGGGATGCTCTCACCTGCTCCCGGCGGACATCGGAATGGTGCTACGTGCGTTGACAGCCGAGCGGGCGGTGCGGTACGGCGGAGCCGCGCGGCGATCGCCTGGATTGCCTGCCGCAGACACGCGCCCGAAGCGCATTCGGCGCTGAACAGGAGGACGAAGGTGAAGATCGCGTTGGGCATGCTCCCGGAGCTCGGCCATCTCGTTCCGACGTTGTCGCTGGCAAAGAACCTGCGCGCCGCGGGGCACGAGGTCGTCTACCTCGGGGTCGCCGACTTCGAAGGGTGGGTCCTCGAGCGCGGGTTCGGGTTCGTCCCTGTCTTCGACACCGTCTTCCCTCGCGGGTCCCTGACGGCGAACCGGGCCGAGACCGCCGAGGCCTTGGCTGCACGGTTCGCCGCTTATGGCGAGTACCTGCAGAGCGGAGCGCTGGAGTCGCGCCTGCGGGAGGCGAGCCCCGACCTCGTCCTCGCCGACGCGCTCAACGATTTTCTCATGCTGAGCGCGTGGTCGCTCGGCCTCCCGTGCGTGCGGCTCTCGACGTCATTGCCTCAAGGATGGGCGCCCGGCGTGCCTCCCCTGTCGAGCCCGCTCCCCTATGACGCCTCTCCCGAGGGCCTCGCGCGATCGGAGGGGGCCTGGGAAGCCTTGCTCGCGTCGCGCACGGGCCAGGGCAGCTATCATGCGATCAAGCTCGCCAGCCTGGTCCACCGCTACGGCTATCCGCTCGAACGGATCGATCGTCGCGGATCGTTCGAGATGGAGTTGGCCGAGCTCCCCGAGATCGTGCTCGGGCCATCGCGGCTCGATTTCCCGCGACCTCCGTCCGATCGGCGCATCTACGCCGAATCGCTCTGGCTCGATCGTCCGGAGGTCCCGTTCTCCTGGGAAGCGCTCGACGGGCGACCGCTCGTCTACGTCGGTGGAGGCAGCCAGGCGCATCGTCGCCGAGAGACCCTCGCGATCGGCGCGCTCGCCGCAGAGGTGGCGGCCGCGATGCCGGATCACCAGTTCGTGACGGCGATGCCGGAGGGCGGCCCCGGGGAGACGGCGAGACCGTCCAATCTGATCGAGGTCCGGTTTGCCCCCCAGCTCGCGCTCATCGAGCGGAGCTGCGTCGTCCTGGGGCACGCTGGGCTCGGCTCGCTCAAGGAGTCCTTCTACTACGGCAAGCCGGTCGTCGTGATCCCTGGCCGTTTCGATCAGCCGGGCAACGCGGCGCGGGTCCGCCATCACGGCCTCGGTGCGGCGTTCGAAGCCAGCTCGGTCACGGTCGCGGACGTGGTGGAGGCGCTCCGCAGGCTCTCGTCCGACGCCGCCGTCCAAGCGAATGTCGCGTTCGTGCGAGAGGAGCTCGTCACGCTGGAGCGAGAGCAGCCCGGCCGCCGGTGGATCGACGCCTACCTCGCGTCGGGAGCGCGATGAGGCCCTAGCTCAGTGCGCCAGACATCCCGCCAGGGATCTGTCTCGCGAGCGATGAGAGAATTTAATGCAAAGACGCAAAGTCGCAAAAATACACAGAAATCTGTTCTTTTTTGCGACTTTGCGTCTTTGCGACTTTGCGTTGAAATCTCTCTCCGGATCCCCGGCTGGACTCCTGGAGGATGGAACTAGGGGCCGGGCGGGGTCGTGCCGGCGTCCGCGGCCCCCGTGCGGCGAGGCTTCGCGGCGGCGCCTGCGCCCCCATCGCGGGGCGCGCCGGCGTCCACCGGCTTGGCGCCCGCGTCCGCCGGTGCGGTGCCCGCGTCGGCCTCGGCGCCCGCGTCCGGCGGCGGCTGGTCGGGCGCCGCGGGGGGCGCGGGCGGCGGGGGTGCCGGGGGGAGCTCGCTCTCCCAGCACTCCGGCTTCGGCGGGGCCGCGAAGTGGACCGTGCGCGAGGCGGCGTCGCCCTTCCGGGTGACGAGCTTGTCGGTCTTGAACACGGTCGCGTTGCCGCACGCATACTCCGCGGTGTGCTTCGCCTCGTGCCCCACCACGTGCGTCCGGGGCGCGCGCTCGTTCTCGCACTGGGCCCACTCGATCTCGTACTCGGCGTCCTGATCGGAGAGGAGGATCCGACTCGGCGGGTCGTCCTTGGACCGGCGCCCGGTGAGCGTGGTCCGGGTGATCGGCTCCTTGCCCTCGCGCACCGTCAGCGTGACCGGGAAGCGAAGGCTCCCGCGCATGTGGGCGCGCGTCGCGCCGATCTCGAAATCGGGGCAGATCGGCTCCCCCTCGATCGGGGAGGGCGTGGGCGGGCCGCCGCACGCGGCGCTGGCGAGGAAGCTGCCGAGGAAGAAGACGGCGAGGGGTCGGGCTCCAGGGCGGAGGTTCACGACGGGATTAGTCGTTTCCCCGGGTCCGCGCGTCAAGCGATCTTGGTCTTGCCCAGCTTCAGCACCCGATCGAAGTGCTCCTTCGAGACGGGCACCACGCTGAGCCGCGACCGCTTCAAGAGCGAGATCTCGGCCAGCGACTCGTCGCCGCGGATCGTGTCGAGGCTCACCTGCACCTTGAACGGCGCGACCGGCTCGATGTCCACCACGCTCCAGTCCTCGTCGGCGTCGGCCGTCGGATCCGGGTACGCTTCGCGCTTGACGCGCGCCACGCCCGCGACCGCCTTGCCCTCGCTCGAGTGATAGAAGAGCACGAGATCCCCCTGCTTCATGGCCCGCATGTTGTTGCGGGCCTCGAAGTTCCGGACGCCGTCCCACATCGTCTGGCCGTCGCGCACGAGTTGCGCGAACGAATATTTCTGAGGCTCGCTCTTCATCAGCCAGTAACGGCGAGACATGCACGATCTCCAGGGCAGGCGCGAGGGCGGCGCCGGCCTCGCCGTCGCGCTCTCATCCTCGACGGACAGCCCGTCGATTTGACCGGCTACCCTAGCACCGCCCGTTCAGTCGGTGATCACGATCTTGGCGCCGTCCGGCGTTCGACGCGCGATCTCGTCAATCTCGTCGTCATCGAGGGCGATGCAGCCGAGCGTCCAGTCGCTCTCCTTGTGCACGCCCGCGAGCTGCGCGCTGCCGACGCCGTGGATGCCGATGCTGTGCCCGACGCCGCGGCCCGGCGGGACCTCGCCGCGCCGCTTGAGCTCGGCGAAGCGCGCGCGATCTTCCTCGTTCGGGTAGCTGACGATCAGGAACCGATGGAACAGGCCGTTGATGCGGCCCGCGACGCGGTACGTGCCGACGGGGGTGCGCTTGTCGCCCTCGTAGCGCTTTGGCCCCGGCCCGCCCGGCCCGAGGGCGACCCGATAGGACCGGACGATCTCGCCGCTCGCGACGAGATCGAGCGTGTGCTCGCTCTTGTCGATCCGGATCTCGGTGACCGGCGGCAAGGCAGCGCCCCTCGGAGCGCGCCGTGCGGCAGCGGCGGCGTCCCGGACGCGCGGTGCAGCGGCCGCGGGCGCGGCGGCGGACGGAGCGGTGTGCGGCGTTCGGCGCGGCGCGGCAGCGGCGGCTGACGGAGCGGCAGGTGGCGCTCGCTTGGGCGGCGCCGCGGCCGCGCGAGGAGCGCCGTCCGGGCCGGCGGTCAGGGAGGGGGCCGTGTGGGTGAGGGAAGCGGCGAGCAACGCCGCGGCGACGACGAGAGGGGGCCTGAGGAGCATGCCCGACCGTCGGCGCCGCGCTGGAGAGTGTGACGCCCGGTCGGGGTCTGCAGTATTCTCGATCGGGCGCGTCACACTCCGCGGTCGCGGCGCGATGCAGGGTCGATGAGCACGCCGATGACCACCGAGGACCGCACCCCCGCGACGAACCCCCTGGCCGAGCCGGGGCTCCGCCGAGCCCTCGAGGATTTCGTGCGGCGGCGCGTCCCGAGCGGCGAGGTCGACGACGTGGTGCAAACCGTCCTCTGCGACGCGCTCGCGTCGCCGGGGCGCCCGGCCGACCCGACGGAGCTCCGGCGCTGGCTCCTCGGGATCGCGCGCCACAAGGTGGCCGACCACCACCGGCGCTCGGCGCGAGAGGCCGCGACGGATCTGCCCGACCTGCCGGTCGGCCCGCCGCCCGTCGAGGCGCGCGAGCTGGCGCGCTGGGCGGAAGAGCAGGCCTCCGCGAGCCGCGACGCCCGGCAGACGCTGTCGTGGATGGCCCGCGAAGGGGAAGGCGAGAAGCTCGAGAGCATCGCCGCCGAGGAGCAGGTGCCCGCCGCCCGGGTGCGGCAGCGCGTGTCGCGGATGCGGCGATGGATGCGGGAGCGCTGGATGGCCGAGCTCGCCGCGGTCGCGGCGCTGGCCATCCTCGCGATCATCGTCGCCCGGCTCCTGCGGTCGACGAGCGACGCGCCGATGATCGCGCCGCTGCCCGAGCCGCAGCCGAGCGCGCCGCCCGACGGGCCTTCGCCGCCCGTCGCGCCGCATTCGCCGATCGACGCGCTGGAGCGCGCGCGGTCGCTCCGGGCCGAGGCGCTGCGCGCCTGCGACGAGGCGGCCTTCCGCCGGTGCCTGGACCAGCTCGACGAGGCGGATCGGCTCGACCCAGCGGGCCGCGACGCGCCGGAGATCGCCGCGGCGCGCGAGCGTGCGCGCGAGGCGCTCCGCGCGCCGACGGAGAAGACCCCGGCGCCCGTCAACGAGAAGCTCGACAAGAAGGACGAGAGCAACTCGCGCCCGGCGCCGAAGCCGCGCTCGAAGGTGGCGCCGCCGCCCGCACAGAAGCCCACCTCGTCCGTGCCCGCGGAGCAGATGCTCAAGGAACAGATGCTCAAGTCGAGGAAAGCAGCGCCGAAATCGAAGGCGGGTGGCGGGCTCGACGAGATGGATTTCCCGTCGGGGAAACTCTAGCCGCTCGCGCCAAGGGGCAAACGACGCGCCGAGATCGAGCCGAGCTCGACGAGTCCCCGTCGCCTCCGGAGCGGGGGGCCGACGCGATACCGAGGGGAGCGGCGCGCGCCGCCGTACGAATCCATCTCGCAGTTTCCCGCGTAGTCGTCTAAACACGCTGGCGCTCGGCGCCATGAACGACGCCAAGGAGAGGAGCCCAGGAGATGCGAACGACGAGATGGCTTGGAATGGCATTCGCAGTGTCCCTGCTCGCGGCGAGCGCCGGCTGCGCGGTTGAGCCCCAGCAGCAGACCGCGAAGGCGCCGGCACCGCCGCCGCCGCCTGCGCCGCCTGCGCCGCCTGCGCCGCCCCCTGACGCGGACGCGGACGGGGTGCTCGACGATGGCGCCGACAAGTGCGTCGCCGAGAAAGAGGACGGACTGCCGCCCGACGCCAAGGATGGCTGCAAGTCGACCGACCCGGACGGAGACGGCTTCGCGGCCGAGGCCGACAAGTGCCCGACCGAGGCCGAGGTCAAGAACAACTACAAGGACGACGACGGTTGTCCGGACGTCCCGCCGGTCGCCCTGCTCGGCAACGAGGTGAAGCTCAACGAGAAGATCGCCTTTGTCGCCGGCAAGCCCGATATCGAGCCTGCCTCGCAGGGACTGCTCGCGAACATCGCGCAGATCCTCAAGGATCATCCGCAGATCCAGTTCGTCGAGGTCGCGGCCTATTCCGAGAAGCTCGCCAACGACGCCGCCGCCGTGACGCTCACGAAGAAGCGCGCCGAGGCGGTGGTGAAGGCGCTCACCGCGCTCGGGGTCGAGAAGAACCGCGTGCGGGCCGCCGGCTACGGGGCGCACTGCGCGACCGATCCGGGCGAGACCGAGGAGGCGAAGGAGAAGAACCGCCGCGTCGAGATCAAGATCATGCGGCTCGACGGCAAGGACACCGGCGTCGAGCTCGCCTGCGCCGCGGCCGCCACCAAGGGCCTCAAGCCGGCCGGCGTGCCCGCGACCGCGCCGAAGGGCGCCGCGAAGGCCTCCGACGCGAAGCCGGTGGACCCGAAGGCCGCCGCCAAGCCCGCGGATGCGAAGCCCGCCGCTGCTCCTGCCGCGCCGGCGCCCGCCGCTGCGCCGCCGGCTGCAGCGCAGCCCGCCGCCGCCGCGCCCGCTGCGGCCAAGCCCGCGGCTGCCGCCGCGCCTGCCGCGCCCGCCGCAGCGAAGCCCGCAGACACGAAGCCGGCCGCGGCGAAGCCTGCGGACACGAAGCCGGCCGAGACGAAGCCTGCCAGCGTGAAGTAGTCGCTCGGCGCCGCGCAGCGGGCAGGCTAGCGAGCCTGGCCGCGCGCGGCCGCGAGCAGCTTCGTGAGCGCCTCGCGCGCGGCCTGCCGGCGTTGCGGCTCGGGCAGCGCGCCCGGGCGCAGGCGCTGGATCTCGGCGCACAGCGCGGCGCGATCGCCGTCGACAGGCTCGCCGCACGGCGCGCCGCGCGCGCCCTCTCCGGGGGTGTCGCCCGGCGCAGGCTCGCCAGCGAGCGCGACCGCGGCGGCCTCGATGAGGCGCGCGGTCGCCGCCGCGTCGGCGTCCTCGCCCCGGAAGCGACCCACGAAGTCGGGCTGCTTCGAGAGCCGCAAGAGGATGTCCCAGCGCTGCTCGCGCACGGCGAGCTCCGTCGCGAAGAGCACGACCTTCAGGTTGCGGCCGAGGTCGGGGAGGGCGCGCGTCTCGCCGTCGAGCGCCATCAGGTCGTCGACGACGCTCGCGTCGAGCGCCGCGGCCGCGCAGCGCACCGCGACGCTGAGCAGATCCGCGCGCAGGGCCGGGCCGACCGAGGGAGCGCGGCCGAGCGCGCGCGCGGCGGCGAGCACGACGGGGCCGCAGTGCCCCTCGCGGCGCTGCCGCGCCAGCATCACGCTGGCGTCGTAGAGCCGGCCGCTCTGCCGCAGCGCCTCCACGGCGGCCGTGAACGCGTCGGGGTCGTACGTCCCCCGCTCCGCCGCCGTGAGGAAGCCGTCGAGGCTGCGCAGGGCAGGGCACGCGGCCGCGCTGCCCGCGCGCGCCTGTCGTTGGAGGTGCGGCAGCTTGCCGAGGACGTCGGCGATGCGCAGCGAGAGCGCGAGCGGGTAGGCGTCGCAGGCAGGCTCCTCGTAGCCGCCGAGCTCGACCCTGGCCTCGGTGCACGCGAGCGGTCTAGCGACCGCGGCGAGCGAGCGCGCGGTCCTCGCGGCGAGCGGGCCGAGCCCCGGGACCGCGGCGAGGCCGGTCGGGAGCGGATCGAGGAGCGCCGCGACCGCGGCGTCGTTCGCGTCCGGCGGCAGGAGGCCGCGGACGAGCGTCCAGAGGTCGCCGGCGAGGAAGGGGTGACCGGCCTCGGCCGCCAGCTGGGCGTCGATCGCGAGCAGCGCGCGGGCGTCTCGGCCCCAGGCGAGCGGCTGGTCCGGGCGCAGCGCCCGCCGCCCGAGCCGGAGGCCGAACGAGAGCGCGCCGATCGCCCGGCGCGCCGCGGCGGTGCCGCGCTCGGCGTCGCCGTCGAGGAAGTGGTAGGCGGCCGCGAGCGCCGCGGCGCTGACGTAGGCGCGCGCCGCGTCCTCGTCGCTCCGGGGCGAGCCGTCGGGCGCGAGCGACGCGGTGAGGGAGCCCTCGGGCTCGCCGCGGGTGCGGAGGCCGAGGCCGAGCTGGAAGCTGTTCGCCCCTTCGAGGAGCCCGGCGCCGTACGAGACGTCGAAGCTGAGCGAGAAGACGCGGGTCGCGGTCTTCTCCTCGTAGCGGTAGGTCATGCGCGGCACGCGCAGGCCGCGGGCGTCGGCGGCGTCGAGGACGCGGTCGAGGGCGTCGCGCGCCTCGGCGCGCCGGCCGCCGGCGAAGTCGCGCACGGCGCCGACGAAGGCGAGCACGTCGCCGGTGTCGGCCGCCTGGCAGGCGTCGTCCGACGCCTTGCTCATGGCGCCGGCGTAGGCCGACGGGTCCGGGGCGACGCCGCGCCGGGCCTTCGCGATCTCGCCGAGGTACGAGAGCGCCCAGGCGACCCGGCTGCCGCTGTCGTTCGCGAGCGCGATGGCGTCCGGCGACGGCGGCCCGCCCAGCACGGCGGCGCCGAGGAGCGAGGCGAGCAGCGCGAGGTCGGCCTGGTCGCGCAGCCCGAGGGCCGAAAATGCGCGGGCGTAGCCGACGAACAGGCCCCGCAGATCGCCGCCGTCGTCGCGCGCCGCGGGGAGCGAAGCGAGCGCGTCGAGCAGCGCGCCGCCGGCGGGGCCTCGTCCGACGCCGCCGCGCCGCGCCGGATCGTCGCGGAACGCCGCGGAGAGCCCGCGGAGCACCCGGCCGAGCGGGGCGCCGCTCCGCTCGGCGAAGCGCTCCGCGGTGGACGACTCGAGGAGCGCGCGGGCGAGCGCGTAGCCGCCGGTGAGCGCATCGGCGAGGTCATGGTCGACCCAGCCGGAGAGGCCCGCGGCGACGGCGGCCTCGGCGTCCGCGGTCGGGAGGGTGAAGCGCGGCGGAGCGACGCGCTCCGGCGCGCCGGCGGCGCGCGGCGGCGCCGAGAGGAGATCGATCGCGTCGGAGAGGAGCGTCACGAGGAGCCGCGCCCGGCGCGCCCACGGGCCGTCGCCCTGCCTGTACCGCGGCGCGAGCAGGATCCGCCGGCGAACGTCGCCGAGCCGCGCGAGGGCGCGGCGGGCCTCGGGGCTCGGCCCGCGCCCGGCGGCGCAGGCGGCCCCGGCCGGCGGCGGCTTGCGCGAGCGCTCGGTGAGGAGCACGGCGAGGACGCCATCGGCCAGCGCGGTGACGTCCTCGACGAGCTCGGGCGGCGGCGCCTCCGTGGCGCCGGCCGCGGTGGCGCCGGCGTCGGCATCGCGCGCCGCGAGCCCTGCCACGGCGCGCCGGAGCGCGTCGCGCGCCTGCCGGCGCTCCGGGGGGAGCCTGGCTGCGTCGGTCGCCTGCGGATCCAGCGCGCCGGCGGCGCCGAGCGCGGCGTAGCGGGAGAGGCTCGCGGCGAGCGCCGCGAGGCCGGGGTAGGGCAGCGCCGGGGCGGGCGCGAGCGTGCGCTCGATCTGCGCGGACGAGAACGCGAGATCCGGCGCCTGACCGGAGGCGAGCCGGTACAGCGCGTCGGCGGCGTAGAGGCCGGCGACGCCCCAGCCGGCCTGCTCGGTGAGCTCGCCGCGGAGCTTGGCGGTGAGCGCGCCCTGCAGGGCGAGGAAGTGCGGGGGCTGCACCTCGGGCGGGTACGCCATGCCCGCGAAGACGCCGGCGAGCGCCGCGCCGAGGACGGCCTCCGGGTCGTGCGCCTCGGCCATGCGGCGCTGCACGGCGATCTGCGTGAGCTCGACGATGGCGTCGCGGAGGGGCTCGTCGGCGAGCACCCCGGGGCTGTAGGCGAGGGGGATCAGCGCGAGCGCGCGGTAGCGGCGCGGCTCGGCCTCCGCGAGGGCGCGCAGCGCCGCGAGGTGCGCGAGGCCGAGCTCGGTGGCGCGCCGGTGGACGGCGCTGCCCGCCTGCCCTGCGGCGGGCGCGGGGCCGCGCTCGTGGAGCAGGCTGGGCGCGAGGGCCCACGCGGTGCTCGTCTGGTCGACGGCGCGGACGAGCGCCTCGTAGCGCGGCAGCCATGCGTCGAGCGGGAGCCGTCGTCCCGGCGCCGCCGCGGTGCTCCCGGGCGCGGCGGGCGCAGCGGAAGGGTCGGCCGGGGCAACGGCGCCGGCGAGCGCCGCGGCGAACACGAGGTCGCGCGGGCCTTCCATGGGGGGCGCGACGTCCCGGCCGCAGCCAGGGGCCTTGCCGAGCAGATCGTCGAGCGCGGCGCGTCGCTCCGCGGGCGCGGCCCGCAGCACGGCCGCGCCGCGGGCGCGCCACGCCGCGCGGCCGTCGCGGGCCGTGCGCACGCGGAGGAGGTCGCCGTAAGGCGTATCGCCCGGCGCGGGCGGCGGGTCGAGGCGGGGGGCCGAGGGCGCGCTGGTCGCGTCGTCATCGGCCTCCTCGAGCGCGACCCCGGCGGTCGCGAGCAGCTGCAGGGCGTAGCGGCCGCGCAGGACCGGCTCGTCGTTCGGGTCGCGCCCCTTCACCGCGGCCGCGAGGGCGTCGGCCGCGGCCGCGGCCTCGACGTAGCGGAAGCGGCCGGCGGCGCCGAAGGCGCGGCGAACGAGCGCGGCGAGCGCGATGTCGTCCGCGACCCGCGAGAGCGACGCGTCGCCGCGCGCGATCGGCGCGAGGCCGGCCATGAACGGCGCGAGCGGGTCGGCCGGAAAGAGCTGGACGGCGCCGTGGCGGGCGCGCGCGTGGACGAGGTGCTCGTACCCGAGGGCCTCGCCGAGCGCGAGGAGCAGCGCATCCGCGCCGAGGGCCCCGGGGGGCGGCAGCGGCGCGGCGCGGATCCATTTCACCTCCGCCGCGCCCGCAGGCGCTCGCGCCGAGCCGGCGGCCTCCGCGCCCGCCTCGACGATGACCGCTACCCGCGGCCCGCGCCCGCCCCGCCGGTCGAGGTCGCGGAGCAAGAGCGCCCATGGGTCGCCGGCGTCCCGGGCGGCGCGGGCCGCGACGTAGCCGAGGGCGAGGTCGCGCGGCGGCCGGCCCTCCGCGATGGCCGCGGCGAGGGCGCGCTCGCACGCGTCGAGGTGCGCAGGATCGCACTGGGCGGCCGGCGGGTGCGTGGCGCCCGGGGAGGCCGCGCCGCCGCAGCCGGCAGCGAGCAGCGCGAGGAGCAGCGCGGAGCAGAGCGGGAGAGCGCGCGGCGAGGAGGACACGCGATCGTGCAGCATGGCGCGCGCGCGACCTTACACGAAACCACCCCTGGCTTCCTGCCCCCGTAGCGCCGTGCTACGCGCGCGATATGCGACGGGCTTCGGAGCGACGAGGTGCCGGCGGCGCGGGGGGCGGCGGGAGCGACGGTTGCGGGGCGCGCGGCGCCTCCGCGGCGCTCGGGCTCGCGATCCTCGCGCTCTCGGCGTGCAGCGAGGGCGAAGGCGGGTATGCCGGGACGACCGCGCGCGTCGGCAAGGACACCGAGACGATCTACATCAACAACGGCAGCGAGCCCGAGTACCTGGATCCAGGAAAATCCAACGACTCGGCGAGCTCCACGCTCGTGCAGCAGATGTTCGAGGGGCTGACGACCTACGGCGCCGGCGACCTCCGCCCGGTGCAGGGGGTCGCGACCCACTGGGAGCAGAGCGACGACAACCGGCTCTTCCGGTTCCACCTGCGGCCAGAGGCGCGCTGGTCCGACGGCAAGCCGGTGACGGCGCACGACTTCGAGTACGCGTGGAAGCGCGTGCTGCGCCCGTCGACGGCCTCGCTCGCCGCGACGAACCTCTATGTCCTGAAGAACGGCGAGCTGTTCAGCCTCGGCAAGCTCAAGGCGCTGCGCGAGGCCGCGCCGCTCCGCGCGGCCCCTCGGCCCGACGCGCCGTCCGCGCTCGATCTGCCGAAGGGGTCGTTCGTCGTGGTGCTGGCGCGCTCGCCGATCCAGGTGGACACCGCGATCGCGCCCCTCGCGGCGCTGCCGGAGGGCTCCACCGCGGTGACGTTCGCGAAGGGTGACGCGAAGGCTGGCGCAGGCGATCGGCTCTCGTTCGCCGCGTCAGCGGGCGACGCGGCCGCTGGCGGCGCGGCGCCGCTGGGCTCAGCGCCCGGCGGCGGCTGGCAGGGCGCCGTTGTCGACATCGTCCGCGTGGGCCCGCCGTGCAAGTGCAACGGCGCCGCCGACCGGTGGTTCGAGATCGAGCGGGGCGGCGCGCGCGGGTTCCTCCCGGGATGCGCGCTCGTCCCCCCCGCGGGCAACGCCACCAACCCGGGCAAGGAGAGCGCAGGCGCCGCGCCCCGGTCGGAGGCGTACGCCATCGTCACGCCGCACACGAGCCTCCCCACGTACGAACCCGCGGCGCCGCCCGCCGGCAGCGCCGCGCAGGGCGAGGCCCCCGTGGGCTTCGTGCCCGACGCGCTCCTCGTGGAGGACGACGGCGCGGTCGGCGTCCGGGCAAGGGACGACCTTACGCTCGACGTGCAGCTGGAGCAGCCCACGCCCTACTTCACCGATCTCACGAGCTACGTGACGCTCTTCCCCGTGCGCAAGGACGTGATCGAGGCGTTCGAGCAGCGCGGCGAGCCCGAGCTCTGGTTCCGCCCCGAGAACATCGTGGTCAACGGCCCTTACACGCTCGATGAGTGGAAGTTCCGTTACGAGATCACGATGAAGCGGAATCCGATGTACTGGAACCGCGACAAGCTGAAGATCCACCGCGTCGTGTGGCTGGAGGTCGAGCTCTACAATGCCGCGATGAACATCTACAAGGCGGGGGATCTCGACTACCTGGGCGACAACGCCTCGCTGCCCGCCGAGCACATGGGCTTGCTGTCGACCAAGCGGGATTTCCAGCGGTACCCGTACCTCTCCATCTACTGGTTCGAGTTCAACACGAAGAAGCCGCCGGTCGACGACGCCCGCGTCCGCTGGGCGCTCAACCTCGCTGTCGACAAGCGGCAGCTCGTCGACAAGGTCACGCGGGCGGGGCAGACGCCGGCCACGCACTACGTCCCGGACTACACCGGATCGGGCTATGACGAGGCGGTCGCCGAGGACAGGAAGCTCGGGGTCGATCCGTTCGCGTCGCCGGAGGTCTCGTTCAACCCGGAGCGCGCCCGCGCGATGCTCGCCGAGGCGGGATACGAGGTCGTCCGGGAGGGTGACGGGTATCGAGCGAAGAACTTCCCCGCGCTCGAGCTCCTCTACAACACGAGCGAGGGCCACAAGCAGATCGCCGTCGCGGTCCAGGACATGTGGAAGCGTCACCTCGGCGTCTCGGTCACGCTGCGGAACGAGGAGTGGAAGGTGATGCTCAAGAACGTGCGCGACGGGCACTACCAGGTCGTGCGGTTCGGCTGGATCGGCGAGTACAACCACCCGGCAACGTGGCTCGGCACGCTGCTCTCGTACAGCCCGCAGAACCGGACCGGATGGGCCGACCAGGAGTTCGACGATCTGATGCGCGCCGCCGCGGCGACGGCCGATCCGAAGGAGAGCATCCGGGCGTTCCGCAAGGCGGAGAAGCGGGCCCTCGACGGCATGCCCAAGCTGCCGCTCTACTTCTACACGAAGTCGACGCTGGTGAAGCCCTGGGTCAAGGGGTTCAAGGGCAACTCGCGCGGCGTGCAGCTCGTGAAGTGGCTGTGGAACGACCCGAGCTGGCGCGACAACCCGTCGAACGAGACCGCGTTTCCGGAGCTGGAGTTCCCGACGCCGGGGCGGCTCGGCGCGCCCTGACGTTACTGCCGGGCGGGCCGGCCGCGCCCCGAGGTCCCCGTTGACGCGCCGGCCTGTGCCGTGGCCTCATCGACGAGAGCGCGGCACAGACCCTCTCGGGAGAACGACATGAGCAAGACGATCCTGGTCACCGGAGGCGCGGGCTACATCGGCTCGCACACCTGCGTGGAGCTCCTCCACGCGGGCTACCGGGTGGTGATCCTCGACAACCTCTGCAACAGCCGCAAGGCGGCGGTGGAGCGGGTGGAGCGGATCTCCGGGAAGCAGGTGACGTTCATCCAGGGCGACATCCGCGACGCGGCGCTCCTGGATCGGCTGCTCGCCGAGCACCCGATCGACGCGACCATCCACTTCGCGGGGCTGAAGGCCGTCGGCGAGTCGGTCGAGAAGCCGCTCTCGTACTACGAGAACAACGTCGCGGGGACTGTGTGCCTGCTCAAGGCGCTCGACGCGCGGGGCGCGCGGAAGCTGGTGTTCAGCTCGTCCGCCACCGTGTACGGCGATCCCGAGCGCGTGCCGCTCGACGAGGGGAGCCGGCTCGGGCCGACCAACCCCTACGGGCAGTCCAAGTTCATGGTGGAGCAGATCCTGCGCGACGTGGCGGCCACCGGGGGCTGGTCGCTCGGGTCGCTGCGCTACTTCAACCCCGTGGGCGCCCACTCGAGCGGGCTCATCGGGGAGGATCCCAACGGGATCCCGAACAACTTGACGCCGTTCATCACGCAGGTCCTGGTGGGGCGGCGCGACAAGCTCCGGGTGTTCGGGGGCGACTGGCCGACGCCGGACGGCACCGGCGTGCGCGACTACATTCACGTGGTCGACCTCGCGCTCGGGCACCTCGCCGCGCTGAACCGCATCTTCACCGTCGGCGACAGCTTCACCGTCAACCTCGGCACCGGGCGGGGACACACCGTGCTGGAGATGGTGGCCGCGTTCGAGAAGGTCAGCGGGAGGCGCGTCGCCCACGAGATCGTGGCGCGCCGCCCCGGGGACGTCGCCTCGGTGTACGCGGATCCGGCCCGCGCCGTGGAGCTCCTCGGATGGCGCGCGGAGCGAGATCTCGAGACCATGTGCCGCGACAGCTGGCGCTGGCAAGAGCAGAACCCGAAGGGGTTCGCCGACTAGCACCGCGGATCAGAAGCCCCACCCGGGATCTGCATTGCGAGCGGAGAGAGAGCTCAACGCAAAGGCGCCAAGAGCGCAAAGACGCAAGAATGCACGGCAATTGTTCTTTCTCTTGCGCCATTGCGCCATTGTGCCATTGCGTTGAGCTCTCTCTGCCGATCCCTGGCCAGACTTCTGGCGGGTGGAACTAGTGCTTGTGCCCTCGCGCCGCAGCGGCGCTCTCCTGCTCGTGGCCCTCTCGTGCCCGCTCGCGGCCTGCGCGGGCGAGACCGAGGGTTACGTCGGGACGACGGCGCGCGTCGGCAAGGACGTCACGACCTTCTACGTCAACAACGGCGATGAGCCGGAGTACCTCGATCCCGGCAAGGCCGTGGACACGGTGAGCTTCACGCTGCTCCACCAGATGTTCGAGGGGCTGACCAGCTACGCGCCCGGCGATCTCCACGCCGCGCAGGGGGTCGCGGCGCGCTGGGAGCGGAGCGACGACAACCGGTTCTTCCGGTTCCACCTGCGGCCGGAGGCGCGCTGGTCGGACGGCAAGCCGGTGACGGCGCACGACTTCGAGTACGCGTGGAAGCGCGTGCTGCGCCCGTCGACGGCCTCGCTCGCCGCGACGAACCTGCACGTCCTCAAGAACGGCGAGCTCTTCAACCTGGGCAAGCTCAAGGCGCTGCGCGAGGGCGCGACGCTGCGCCGCGCGCCGCGGCCCGACGCGCCGCCCGCGCTCGAGCTGTCCAAGGGGGCGTTCGTTGTCGTGCTCGGCCAGTCGCCCGCCCGGGTGACGTCGGCGGTGGCGCCCCTGCCGGCGCCGCCCACCGGGGTGACCTCGGTGACGTACGTCGAGCCCGACGAGGCGACCGGCGCCGGCGAGCGGCTCTCGTTCGACGCGGCCGGCGCGACCCCGCCGCCCGCGCCGCGCGACGCCACCCCCGGCGGCGGGTGGCGGGGCGCCGAGGTCGCGCTCCTCGCGGGCGGCCCGCAGGTCGCCTGCAACGGCGCGGCCGACCGCTGGTTCGAGATCGAGGGGCCAGCGGGCCGCGGCTTCCTCCCGGGCTGCTTGCTCGCGCCCGTGGAGGGCGCCGCGTACGCGCTGGTCGCGCCCCACACGAGCCTCCCCACGTACGACCCCGCCATGGCCCCAGCCGCTCGCGCTGCGCCGCGTTCAGGCTCCGGCGGGGTGACCGGGTTCGTCGCCTCGTCCTCGCTCGTGGAGGACGACACCGCCGTGGGCGTGCGGGCCCGCGACGACCAGACCCTCGACGTCGAGCTCGAGCAGTCGACGCCGTACTTCACTGATCTCACGAGCTTCGTCACCCTGTTCCCGGTGCGCCGCGACGTCGTCGAGCCGTTCGAGGCGCGCGGCGAGCCGGAGCTCTGGTTTCGCCCCGAGAACATGGTGGTCAACGGGCCCTATCGGCTCGACGAGTGGAAGTTCCGGTACGAGATCACGATGGACCGGAACCCGGCGTACTGGGGCCATGACGCGCTCAGGATCCACCGGATCGTCTGGATGGAGATCGCGCAGTACAACGCCACCCTGCAGCTCTACAAGGCGGGGGACATCGACTACCTGGGAGACAACTGCGAGCTCCCGTACGACCACCTCGGCTGGCTGTCCGGGAAGAAGGATCTCCGGCGCACCGAGTTCCTCTCCACGGTGTATTACGAGCTCAACACGAGGAGGCCGCCGGTCGACGATCCGCGCGTCCGGTGGGCGCTGAACCTCGCGATCGACAAGCGAGAGCTCGTCGAGAAGATCACGCGGCTCGGGAAGCCGGCGACCCACTACGTGCCCGACATCACCGGATCCGGCTATGCCGAGCAGGCGGCGGAGGACAGGGCGCGCGGCGTGGATCCGTTCTCGATCTCCGACGTCGGCCACGACCCGGCGCGCGCCCGCGCGCTGCTCGCCGAGGCCGGGTACGAGGTCGTCCGCGAGGGAGACGAGCTGCGGGCGAAGGGGTTTCCGCCGCTCGAGATCCTCTACAACACGGGGGAGGGGCACGCGCAGGTCGCCGTGGCCATCCAGGACATGTGGAAGCGCCACCTCGGGGTCTCCGCGACGCTGCGGAGCGAGGAGTGGCGGGTGATGCTCAAGGATCTCCGCGACGGCAACTTCCAGGTGATCCGGCTGGGCTGGCTGGCCGACTACAACCATCCGCAGACGTGGCTCGGGACGTTCCTGTCGCAGAGCCCCCAGAACCGGAGCGGTTGGGCAGACGCCGAGTTCGACAAGGCGGTAGGCGAGGCGGCCGCGACGGCCGATCTCGGGGAGAGCATCCGGCGCTACCGGGCGGCCGAGCGGCGGGCGCTCGATGGGATGTGCAGGATACCGCTCTACTTCGAGGAGAAGCCGACCCTGGTGAAGCCGTGGGTGAGGGGGTTCATCCCCAACGCGCGGAACACGCAGCTCATCAAATGGCTCTGGATCGACCCGGACTGGCAGAAGGGGCCGGCCGGAGAGCCGCCGCCTGTGCTGGAGCTGCCGCCGCCCGGGCGGTTGGGAGGGGGGCAGTAAGCGATCCCGGAGCGCGACCCTTACAGCGGGCCGGGCGCTCAGCGCTCCAGCAGCTCCGCTACCGAGTCGAGCACCCGCCGGTCCGAGAGCATCCAGCGGTGCAGCGCGACCGGCACGGCGCGTGTGGTGCGGGCGCCGGGGAGCTCGCTGGAGCGGGCGGGGACGATCATCACGTCGAAAGGCGTGTAGAGCACGTGCACCTCGACCGGGCCCCAGGGATCCGGGTCCGTGGCGAGGTCGCGTAGAAGAGGGCTGCCCGGGCGCATCTGCTGCACGCCCTCGTGGGACAGCCACATGGCGTTGAGCGTGCCGCGGTGCGGGCCCGAGATGGAGACGAAGCGCCGGACGCGCGCGCGGCCCCGGCCGCGCTGGATGTAATAGCGCGTCACCAGGGCGCCCATGCTGAAGCCGACCACGTCCACCGCGCCGCCAGGCGCCCCGGCGAGCGTGGCCTCGACGGCGGCGTCGAGCTGGGCGGCGAGGCGCTCGATGGACGCCCGGCCGTCGTTGGGGACCAGATCGAAGGCGCGGGCGCGGTCGACGCCGCGGGCCGCAAGCCCGGCGCGCAGGCAGTCGATGCGCGCCGCTGAATCCCAGATGCCGTGCACCAGCAGGATGGGCGGCTTGCTCATGGTGTCGAGGAGTACGGCGCGGGCGGGTGCCGTCAAGGCCAGGCGACCGCAGAAACGCGAGCAACGCGGCGTAGCACGCCGGCGGTGCGTGTCGAAATGACAGGATCCAAACCCGGGGCGCCCTTCGCGGCGCCAGCCCATTCGCCTGCTTCGGCGGGCGCCAGGTCAACAAGGGAAGGACCCACCGAGACGGCATCTCGGCCGTTCATGGGCGATCGTGGCGAGGGCGGGCAGGCCCGGGTAGATTCGCGCCATGCTCCTCACCGACGCCTCGATCGGCGCGACGCGCGTGCTCCTCTGGGGCGCCCGCGCCGCGGTCGAGATCAGCTGTCCAGGCCCCGGCGTGCTGCGCGTGCGCCACGCCCCCTCGTCTGCCGCGACCAGCTTCACGCACCCCGAGCTGCCCCCCAAACGCTCTTTCGCCGTGGTGGCAGAGGGGACGCTGCCGCTCTCGGCGCGCCGCGAGGGGGACGCCGTCCACGTGAGCGCGGACGGTGCCTCTCTCGAGATCTCGCTCGCCTCGGGCACATGGATCTTCAGCGACGCAGAGGGCCGCACCCTCGCGCGCAGCGAGGCCGTCTCGGGCCAGGTCCGGCCGGCGTTCCCCGTGGACGAGCTCCGCTCCCGGCTCTCGCTCGCGGCGCCGCCGGGCGAGGCCTACCTCGGGTTCGGCGAGAAGGTCGGCCCGCTCGACAAGCGCGGCCTGCGATTCACCTTCTGGAACACCGATGCTTTCCCGCCGCACGTGGAGTCCGACCCGCTCTACGCCTCCATTCCTTTCTTCATCGCCCTCCGCGGCGGGGTGGCCTGGGGCCTCTTCCTCGACGAGCCGTGGCGCTCGGAGGTCGATATCGCCCTCAACGACCCGACCCGGATCGAATGGGAGTCGCGGGGCCCCGAGCTCGACGTCTACCTCCTGGCCGGCCCGCACCCGGCCGACGTCCTCCGGCGCTACGCCGCGCTCACCGGGCGCCCGGCCATGCCGCCCCTCTGGAGCCTCGGGGCGCACCAGTCGCGCTGGGGCTACGAGACGGAGGACGACGTGCGCGGCGTCGTCCGCGGCTACCGAGCGCGCGGCCTCCCCCTCGATGTGGTCCACCTCGATATCGATTACATGGATGCTTATCGGGTCTGGACCTGGGACCGCTCGCGCTTCCCCGACCCGGCGCGGCTCGCGCGCGAGCTCGCGGCCGAGGGCGTCAAGCTGGTGACGATCGTCGACCCGGGGATCAAGGCCGACGAGGGATATGCCGTCTACGAGGAGGCGAGAGAGCGAGACTACCTCGTCCGGCTGCCTCGCGGCGGCACCCTGGTGGGAGAGGTCTGGCCCGACCCGGCGGTCTTCCCGGATCTCACGCGCGAGGAGGTGCAGCGCTGGTGGGGCGATCTGCAGAAGCCCTTCATCGACGCGGGCATCGCCGGCATCTGGAACGACATGAACGAGCCAGCGTGCTTCTCCGTCCGCCCCGACAGGGGCCTGCCGGCGCCGAGCGGCGGGCGGACCGCGGGCCTCGGCGCCATGGAAGGCAGCACGCTCCCCGACGACGCGCGCCACGGCGCCCGTCGCCACCTCGAGGTCCACAACGTCTATGGACTCGGCATGTCGCGGGCCGCCCACGAGGGCCTCGCGCGCCACGCGCCGGAGCGGCGCCCCTTCGTGCTGACACGCGCCGCCTTCGCCGGCATCCAGCGGTACGCCGCGGTGTGGACGGGCGACTTCGCCAGCAACTTCACGCACCTGGAGGCGTCCATCCCGATGCTGATCGGCCTCGGTCTCTCGGGCGTGCCGTTCGTGGGCGCGGACATCCCGGGCTTCACGGGGCGCGCGAACGGCGAGCTGCTCGTGCGCTGGATGCAGGCGGGGCTGTTCTATCCGCTGATGCGCAACCACGCGGCGAGGGGCAGGCCAGCGCAGGAGCCCTGGCGCTTCGGCGAGCCGTACCTCGGCCTCGCGCGCGCGGCGCTCGAGCGGCGCTACCGGCTCCTGCCGACCCTGTACACGCTCATGCACGAGGCGGCGGAGACGGGGCTGCCGGTCCTGCGGCCGCTGTCGTTCGCGGCGCCGGACGACCCCGAGGCGCTCCACGCCTTCGATCAGCTCCTGTTCGGCGGCGATCTGCTCGTGGCGCCGGTGGTGCGGCCAGGGCAGTCGAAGCGGCTGGTGTACCTGCCCGCCGGCGCATGGATGGATTTCGCGAACCTGGAGCGCGCGGGGAGCGTGGATCAGGGCGGGCGCCACGTGATCGCCGATGCGCCGCTCGAGGTGGTCCCCGTGTGGCTGCGCGCCGGAGGTGCGGTGGCGCTCACCGCACCTCGGATGCACACGACGAGCGCGAGCTGGGAGGAGATCACGTGGCACATCCACGCGGCGGAGCGCGTGAGCGGCTGCCTTTATGAGGACGAGGGCGACGGCCACGGCGCGTCGCGCGTCACCCGGATCGAGGGCGCCTTCGACGGCGCCACGTTCGCGCTCGAGCGCAACGCGACGGGCGATCTGCCGCTCGCGCGCCAGGTGGAGATGATCCGCGTCCACGGCGTGCCGGCGCCGCGCTCCGTGGTCGGGGCCAGGTCGCACCGTGCGATCGATGGGGGCGTCGAGATCGACGTCGCGGCAGACTGGCAGCGGATCGAGCTCCAGGTGTCCTGAGCGCGGCAGCGCCGCGCGCCGGGGCGGTCAGCGGTGCTTCATCACCCAGTCGATCGCAAGCCGCACCCGCGTGGAGAGCAGCCGCCGTGACGGGTACACCGCGAAGAGCTCGCGGGGCTCGACCGTGCGCCCCGTGATCGTGAGCTCGACGAGCGCCTTGCCCTGCTGCTCGATCACCTCGCGGGGAGCGCAGACCACGCCGAGCCCCTGCACAGCAGCGGCGATCGCCACCCGCGGATCGTTCACGCAGAGCTGCGGGCGCGGCCGGACCTCCTCGATGGATCCGTCCCGCCGGCGAAGGCGCCATGCGGCGCCGGGGTGGCTCAGGACCGCGGGCACGGACCCGAGCGACGCGCGCGCGAGCCGCGAGCGGCCCTTGAGCGCGTCCTGCATGAGGCGCGGCGACGCGGCCAGCGCGTACGGGAGCGACCACATGCGCCGCGCCACGAGGTCGGCGTCCTGAACGGGCCCGGCGCGGAAGGCGAGATCGATGCCCTCCTCGACCAGGGGGACGACCGCGTTCGTGAGCGTGAGCTCCAGCGACAGGCGCGGGTGCCGGGCGGCGAAGGAGAACAGCGCCGGCGCGATCCGCTGCGCGCCCGTCATCACGGGCGCCGTCACCCGGAGCCTGCCCGCGGGCTCGTCCTCCCGATCTGCGGCCCGGTCGAGCACCGAGCCGAGCTCGTCGAGCAGCGGCCCGGCGCGCTCGATCAGCCGCGCGCCCTCGCCGGTGAGGCCGACGCGGCGGGAGGTGCGCTGGAGCAGCCGCACCCCCAGCGCCTCCTCCAGCAGCGCCACCCGGCGGCTCACGGTGCTCGTGGGCACGCCCGTGCGCCGCGCCGCCTCCACGAAGCTCAGGTGGTGAGCGACGGCCGCGAAGAGCCGCACGTCCTCGAGGGAGATCATCCCGTTCATGGGACGGAGCATGCCACAGCGTCCCATGGTTTACCCGAGGCGCGCGCGCTACCCCTCGCTCATGAACCTTGAAGATCAGCATGTCGTCGTCATCGGTGGCTCGTCGGGCATCGGCCTCGGCGTGGCCAGGGCCTGCGTCGAGCGGGGCGCGCCTGTGACCCTCGTGAGCCGCTCGCGCGAGCGCCTCGCGCGCGCCGCGGCCGAGCTCGGGGAGCCGCGCCGGGTGCGCACCTTCGCGGCCGACGCGACGCAGGAGGCCGAGGTGCGGAGTCTGTTCAACGAGCATCCGCCGGCTCGCCATGTGGTGGTGACGGCGGTGGAGGGTCACTATCAGCCGATTCGCGCGCTGGACATCGCCGCGGCGCGCCGCGTGATCGACTCGAAGCTCGTGGCGGCCCTCCACGTCGCCAAGCACGCGCGGCTCGATCCGAGCGGCTCGCTCACGTTCACGGCCGGGATCGCGGCGGAGCGGCCGGGGCCCAGCGGGGCGGTCGTGGCCGCCGTCAACGGGGCGCTCATGGCGCTCGTGCGCGCCCTGGCCGTGGAGCTCGCGCCGGTGCGCGTGAACGCGCTGTCGCCGGGCTGGGTCGACACGCCGGTCTGGGACTCCCTCGCGGGCGGCGCCAAGCAGGAGCGCTTCGAGCAGCACGCGCGCCGCCTCCCGGTCGGGCGCGTCGGCGCGCCCGCGGACATCGCCCACGCCGCGCTCTTCCTCATGGGAAACGGGTTCACCACCGGCGAGGTGCTGCGCGTCGACGGGGGACACCGCCTCGTCTGAGCCTGAGCCCGCCCAGGGAGGTGGCCGGATTCGACAGGTGTGAAAGCGAGGACGGGAAGCGAGGGAAGCGAGGGAAGCGAGAGAGGCGAGGGAAGCGAGAGAGGCGCGGGGAAGAGCCGCAGCCGCCGCCTGTTCCATCGAACAAGGCATGTTCCGCGAGCTTGTCGCAACGCTTGTCGCAACGCTTGCCGCAGTGCTTCACCGCGCGATCGCCATGAGACGTGGTTGACAAAAGCCACGAAATATGGTTGTGCTACTGCACCCTAGGAGTGCACCATGTACCCTCGCTCTTTCTTTCTTCTGACGTTCGCAGCCGTAGCCCTGGCGTGCTCTTCGACGCCCGACGACAGCAGCGGCCCGACCTCTGGATCCGGCGGCAGCAGCGGGACGCCCGCGAGCAGCAGCGGGACGCCCACGAGCGGCGTTAGCAGCTCGACCGGCGACGACTTCGGGACCATCACGGGGGGCAACGCGAGCGCCGGCGCCGGGGGCGCCGGCGGCAGCGATTGCAAGAGCGTCCTCGATGTCACCTATCGCGACTTCAAGGAGACGCACCCCGACTTCGAGATGGCAAGCTTCAGGGGCGACGTCGTCCGCCGCCAGCTCATCAAGCCGGCGCTCGACGGCGACCTGAAGCCGCAGTTCCTCGACTCCGTGGGCTGCTTCGCCGAAATGACTACCCCGCTCGGCTGCAGGGACGGGGTCGGCAATCAGAAGACCATCACGAGCGAGGACAGCTTCAACCAGTGGTACCGGGACGTGGCGGGCGTGAACATGACGTTCCCCAAGGAGCTCGCGCTCCAGGAGTCGCCGCCCGGATCGGGGCAGTACGTGTTCGACAGCGCGGATTTCTTCCCGCTGGCGCCGGAGGAGGGGTTCGGGATCACCCCGCCCAACAACGGCAAGAGACAGAACTTCCTCTTCACCACCGAGATCCACCTGATGTTCGGCTACGTCGCCGGCCAGACGTTCACCTTCCGGGGCGACGACGACATCTGGATCTTCATCAACGGCAAGCTCGCGCTCGACCTCGGCAGCATGCACGGGCCGGAGACGGGGATCATCGACTTCGATGCTCAGGCCCAGGACCTCGGCATCTTCCCGGGCAACAGCTACGCGATGGACATCTTCCACGCGGAGCGCCACACCGACGGGTCGAACTTCCGCATCGAGACCAACATCTCCTGCTTCGTGCCCGTCGACATCCCGCTGTGAGGCATCCGGGCTCACGCCGCGACCTCTCGCAGGCCTGAGCCCGTCATCCGACCGCGGGACATCCTCCGCGAGCGTGCGGGCGATTCAGACGTCGAGCGCGATGTTGTTGGGGTTGGCGGCGTCGATCTTGACCGGCACGACCAGGCCCGGCTGCACGCGCGGGATCGCCATCTGATGGATGACCGCGAGGATGGCCGCGCGGTACGGCGGCGCGTTCGGGCGATACACCTCGAGGTCGACCCGGCACTGCGGCTGGTAGTTGATCATCGTGCCGGTGGGCTGGACGATGAGCACGCGGGCCTGCGCGGGCAGGCCCGTCATGCGGAGGTTGGCGGCCGCCGTCTGGGCCTGGATCATCTCGTTCGCGCCCGCGAGCATCTTGTTCGCGTTTTTCATCATGGGCAGAAAGACGGTGACGAACACCACGGCCATGACGCCCAGCACGACAACGGTGATCACGATTCCTAAGAGGGGACCGGCGATCGACATGGGAGCCTCCACACGACTGCGTTGACGGGCCGGCGGTCGGCGGAGGGGAGGACCCCGAGCTGCGCGTCCCACCGGCGAGGGAGCGACCGATGCCACGGGGCTCCTCCGCGATCCCAGGGGAGCACGAAAGGGCGCCAGCGACAATCCTGCGGAGCGGGCCGCCCGCGCCGTGACCTGGCGCCTGGCGGCGGGAGAGGTGGGGCGATCGAAAAGGAGGCCAGATCCACCGAAAGCGCCGCCAGTGACGCGCTCCTCGGGCGGTGACAGGCTCCTCTCCCATGATCGATGACAAGAGGATTGGCCGATGACCAACCGCGTTGAACCACTCAACTTCAGCGACGAAGCGCACTGGACCGCCGTGGCGGCCAGCTACGAGCGCTGGGCCGAGCCGTTGACGGCGGGCTTCGCGCGCGCGGCGCTGTCGCTGGCGGGCGGGATCGGACATGGCGAGCGCGTGCTCGACGTCGCCGCAGGGACGGGCGCCCTGTCGCTGGCCGCGGCTGAGGCGGGCGCGCGCGTGCTCGCGACCGATATCTCGCGCGGCATGGCGGCGCGCCTGAGCGAGCGACTGCAGCCCTTCGCCGGGAGCGAGGCGCGGGTGATGGACGGGCAGGCGCTGGAGGTAGAGGACGCGACCTTCGACGCGAGCTGCTCCGTCTTCGGCGTCATGATGTTTCCCGACTGGCGTCGCGGCATGGCCGAGCTCGTCCGCGCGACCCGGCCCGGGGGCCGGGTCATCGTGGCGACCTGGTCGAGCCCGGAGGGGGCAGGCCCGGGGCCGCTCTTCCTGCAGGCCTATCGCCGCACCTTCCCGGAGGCGCCGATCCATCCGCCGCCCCAGGGCATGACGGTGCTGTGCTCGCTGGAGGGCCTGAAGGCGGAGATGATCGGGGCCGGGTGCGGCGAGGTCGCCGTGCACGCGGTCGACGGCGCGTGGGGCGGATCTTCCGTGGACCGCGTCATGGCGGATCTCGACGAGATCCTGCGCCTCATGCACCTCTACGCGGCGCTGGACGGCGATGGGCGCGCTCGGCTACGCGGACCGCTGCGCGCCGTCATCGACTCCTTCGCCGAACCAGGCGGCGCCGTGCGTGTCCCGGTGACGGCGAACATCGCGATCGGCCGCAAACCCGGCTGACCATGGAATGCAGCGCGACCCGTCCTGTTGGGGCGCGCTGCGTTCCTCCTCGACGCGACGCCTGACGGGCCGCGCTGCTGTCCATGGAGAAGGGACTCCATGCCCGGCGCCGAGCCCGGCGCGGTCAACGGATGAGCTTCACGAGGATCATCGATTCCGTCGCTCTGGGGCTCGAGATCGGCCCGGCGCCGAAATCAATCGTGCCCTTGAACTTCCCGACGGCGACCAGGGCTCCGGTGGGGTCGAGGGCGATCTGGGATAGTGCTCCGTCCTCTCCGTACTCGGACGGTTCGAACGCGACGTTGCAGAAGTCATCGCCGCGCGGGTCGAGCCCCGCGACGAAGATGCCCACGCGTTTCGTGGGCAGCGTACCGCAACCGAGGTCCGTTCCCTCGAGGAAGGTGCCGGTGAGCCAGGTGTTGCCGGCGGCGTCGGTGGCGAGCGCTTCCGCTCTCGCGGAGCTCCTGGCGAACATCGCGGAGCCGTCGGCGGAGAGCCTGGTGACGGACACGCTGCTCCCGTCGCCCGTCAGCGTGGTGCCGCCGACCGAGAACGTCGTGAAGAAGGAGCCGAGAGTGACCACGCCGCCTGCCCCATCCACGACCGTGGCGACGTGATCGTCACCATCGACGCCGCCGAGCCGCTGGCTCCATCGGTGCTCGCCGTCTGGACCGAGCGAGGCGACGAAGATGTCAGACGGCGCGTTCGGCCCCGAGGGCCCTGCGACGTAGAGCGGGCCGCCGCCGAAGTCGATGGAGTGATGGAAGCTCCCCCCGACGGCGATATTCCCTGCCGCGTCCAGGGCGAGGGTCTCGGCGCTCGAGCCTCCCGGCCCGCCGAAGCCCCTGCTCCAGAGGTGGCCGCCCGAGGCATCGAGCCTGGCGACGAAGGCGGTTGGCGTTGTCACACTGGGCAATGGCCCGCCGCCGAAATCCACGTTTCGCGCATAGTCACCGGCGACGACGACGCCGCCCGCCGGATGGAAGCCGACGCTGCGGACCGCCACGGACTCGTCTCCGAAGTGCTTGCTCCAGAGGTGCTGTCCTGATGCGTCGAGCAGGACGACGAAGCCGCTCGAGTTCCACCCATTCGTCAGGGGGCCGCCGCCGAAATCCGTCGTTCCACCGAACCGGCCCCCGACCGCGATATTTCCTGACGCATCGGCCGCGATGGCCATCCCGATCTGGGTCTCGATCACGGAGGAGAGATCGCCGAACCGCCGGCTCCAAAGGTGGTTACCGAGCGGATCGAGCTTGAGGACGAACGCGTCGATGTTGCCCGTGCTCACGAGAGGACCGCCCCCCAAGTCGACGGTGCCATCGAAGCCTCCCGTCACGAGGATGTTCCCGTCCGTGTCGACGGCGAGAGCGTAGGGATCAACGTTGTCGAACTGGCGGGCGAAATCGAGCGCTAGGCAACCCGCTTCGCACACGGGAGCGCTGCCCCCAGCGCCGACGCTGGCGCTGCTGCTGGTGCTGATACTGCTGCTGCTGCTGGTGCCAGCGCCGCCTTCCCCCGTCTCCGGGCCGCTCCCAGACGTCGCTTCCCCATCGTCCACGCTGACGCTGCATCCGAGCGTGGCCAGCACGGCCGCCAGAGAAAGATACCTCAAGTAAGACACTCTTCTGTTCATCCCTGCCTCCCTCGCCGCGACGATATCATCGTTGAAGGCGGGCACGGATGAGGCCCTCGGGAAAGCCGGAACTCGACGCTGGTGCGCGCGAGGGACGCGCTTTGTACCGCAATCGTGGCGCGCAACAGCGCAGTGCGGCGGCGGGCCGCGCGGCCCGGGGTGGGACCGGGCCGCGGGCCGCCGGGATCAGCCGGTCACGTTGTCCCACGCGACGGCGGTCGGCCCGAGGAGCGAGCGCCCGCCGCTCGCGATGACCTCTCGGTACCAGGAGAACGAGTCCTTCGGGATCCGTCGCTGCGTCGCGTAATCGACGTAGACCAGCCCGAAGCGATCCTTGTAGCCCTCGGCCCACTCGAAGTTGTCGAGGAGCGACCAGGCCCAGTACCCGACGACCGGGACGCCCTCCTGGACTGCCCGCGCCAGGCCGAGCAGATACCGGTGCATGACGTCGATGCGCTTCGGGTCGTGCACCTTGCCATCGAGGAAGACCTGGTCCCGCGTCGCCAGGCCGTGCTCGGTGATCCCGATGGGCAGCCTGTACCGCTCCCAGAAGTACCTCGATCCCCAGTAGAGCGTGCTGGGGACGATCTGCAGCCAGTCGAGCGTCCCGCGTGGGTAGCCCGGCGGGGAGACGACGCGCTCCGGACTGCCGTCCTTGCCCTGCCGCCACGTGCCCGACGAGTACATGTTGAGCCCGAGGTAGTCGATCGGCCGCTTGATCTGGTCGAAGTCGCTGGCGGGGAACTCGGGCATGTCGTCGCCGAAGAGCCGGAGGCCGCTCTCCGGATACCGCCCCTCGAGCACCGGACAGATCCACCAGGCGTTGTTCCACGGGTTCTTGTCATGGACCGAGAAGATCGCCTCGCGCGCCGCCTCGATGTCTGCCGGGTCCTCGGTCGCCGGGCGCTGCACCTGGGTGGCGAGCACGTAGCCGATCTTCGCCGCCTTGGTCGCGGCGCGCAGCGCGTCGACCTGCTTGCCGTGCGCCCGCATCTGGTTGTGGGCGGCGGTCAGGTACTCCCGGTAGGGGAGCTTGAGCCCGGGGGCGAAGACCCCGTTGAGGAGCGCGTTGCCGATGAACGCCTGCGGCTCGTTCTGCGTCACCCACCAGGGCACGCGATCGCCGAGACGCCGGGCAACGACGGTCGTGTAGTCCGCGAACCAGTCGGCGACGTCGCGCTGGAGGAACCCGCCGCGATCCTGGAGCGCCTGGGGGAAGTCCCAGTGGAACAGCGTGCACATGGGCACGATGCCGGCGCGGAGGAGCTCGTCGACGAGGCGATCGTAGAAGTCGAGCCCCTTCGGGTTGACCTTGCCCGTGCCGTCCGGGAGGACGCGCGTCCACGAGACGCTGAAGCGGTAGCTCTTGACGCCGAGCTCGGCGAGCAGCCCGACATCCTCCTTGTAGCGGTGGTAGTGGTCGCAGGCGACGTCTCCGGTATGCCCTTCGAAGACCTTCCCAGGGGTCTTCGAGAAGACGTCCCACACGGAGGGCGTCCGGCCATCCTCGCTCGCGGCGCCTTCGATCTGATAGGCCGCGGTGGCCGTGCCCCACAGGAAGTCCGCGGGAAACGGCGCGGCCGTCGCGTCTGCTCGGCCTGCGCCGGCCGAGGCGGCGGTCACAGGCGGGGGCGCGGAGGAGGGCGAGGCGGGAGAGGCGTTGCTCGCGGGGAGCGACTCGGAAGGATGGAGAGCCATGGGGGCATCATCCACGGCGTGCGCGGGACAGCAATGGGTTCGATGCGCGTCGAGGCGGGTCGATGATCGCGCCGGTCGCTTGACGGCCCAGCGCGGCTCGACAACATGGGCTCCATGCTCGCGATCCGACCGAAAGCCGCAGGCGGCCCCGAGGTGATGAAGCTGGAAGAGCTCCCCACGCCCACGCCGGGTCCGGGGGAAGCCGTGGTCCGCGTCGAGGCCGCGGGGGTGAACTTCATCGACATCTACCAGCGGAGCGGCCAGTACAAGCTGGAGCCGCCCATCCCGCTCGGCCTCGAGGGCGCGGGGCGCGTCGAGGCGGTGGGGCCGTCCGTCACCGAGGTGAGGGAAGGGGACGAGGTCGCGTGGACCGGCGGCCCCGGCTCGTACGCGACCCACGTCCGGATCCCGGCCTCGAAGCTCGTCCCCGTGCCCGAGGGCGTCGGCGCGAGGCGCGCCGCGGCCGCGATGCTCCAGGGCATCACGGCGCAGTACCTCGTGCGCTCCACGTTCCCGCTCGGCCCCGGCCACACGTGCCTCATCCACGCGGCCGCGGGCGGGGTCGGCCTCCTCCTGTGCCAGATGGCGAAGCGGCTCGGCGCGCGCGTGATCGGCACCGTCTCGACCGAGGAGAAGGCGCGCCTCGCGCGAGACGCGGGCGCCGACGAGGTGATCCTGTACACGAAGGCCGATTTCGAGGCCGAGGCGCGCCGGCTCACGGGCGGCGCCGGCGTCCACGTCATCTACGACGGCGTCGGGAGCGACACGTTCGCGAAGGGCCTGGGCGCGCTCCGCCTGCGCGGCACGATGGTGCTCTTCGGCCAGTCGAGCGGGCCGGTGCCCTCGTTCGATCCGCAGATCCTGAACCAGAAGGGGTCGCTCTTCCTCACGCGGCCGAGCCTCGGCCACTACACCACGACGCGCGAGGAGCTGCTCGAGCGCGCCGCCGACGTGCTCGGCGCGATCGGGCGCGGCGAGCTCACGATCTCGATCGGCGCCACGTACCCTCTCGCCGAGGCGGCGGAGGCGCACCGCGCGCTCGCCGGGCGGGCGACGACGGGCAAGGTGCTGCTCATCCCGTAGCGGACGGAATCGTCGCGCGGAAGCGCGATTCGAGCCGTGGAGGAGCTGGGGAGTGAGGCCCCTCTGCGCGCGCTCCGCTGGTTCTCTCGTTCTCTCTCAGGCGTGCAGACGTGCGCTCGACGCGAGCAATCTCTGGCTGATCCGGCCGTTGACCGTGTCGTCTTCGGGCCGGTAGGCTGCCGGCGCGGAGGTGCTCATTCCATGGCTGAACGTTCCACGCTTGCTCCCGAGAAGGTCTCGGACACGGTGAAGTCGCAGATCGCCAACTTTCATCGGTCCATCGTCGATGAGGTCGCGGCGACGGTGAGCCGCGATCAGGTGGTTGTCGTCGGGATGGCCCAGAATCCCTTCGTGAAGAAGGCGCGCCAGCTGCTCGACGGAGCGGGCGTGAAATATACCTACCTGGAGTACGGGAGTTACCTCTCCAGGTGGAAGGAGCGGCTCGCCATCAAGCTCTGGGCTGGCTTTCCGACGTTCCCCATGGTGTTCGTCGCCGGGGTCCTCGAAGGCGGCTACAGGGAGCTCGTGAAGCTCCGCGACGAGGGCAAGCTCAAGGGGTAACCGTGAACAGGCGCGCATGAACGCCGGGCAGAGCGCGCAGGCCGCCTCGACCGCGCCGCGCGACGTGCGACGCGCCGCGCGAAACGCCGCGGCCGACCGGCGGTTCCGTGATATGCGGGAGGTCGCGGCGCGCCCTCGCGGCGGGCGCCGCGCTGACGGAAGGCAGCACGGAGGCACCTCGTGACATCGCTCGGGATCCACGGAAGGCGGCGGGCTGACGAGGCGAACGGCGCGGCTCGACGACCGGGAGGCGGCGCGCCGTGAGCACCTACGCCATCAAGCGGCTGCTCTCCATCATCCCCACGCTCTTCCTCGTCGCCACCCTGGTGTTCGTCCTGGTGCGCATCGTGCCGGGCGGCCCGTTCGACCAGGAGCGGGCCGTGCCCGTCGAGGTCCAGCGGCAGCTCGACGCCAAGTACCACCTGAACGATCCGGTGCTGAAGCAGTATGGCGACTGGCTCCTTGCGCTCGTCACCAAAGGCGACCTGGGCCCGACGTTCAAGTACCCGAACCGCACCGTCAACGAGATCATCGCCCTCAGCCTGCCCGTGTCGATGCAGCTCGGGTGCTGGGCGATGCTCTTCGCCCTCGCGATGGGAATCCCGCTCGGCATCATCGGCGCCATCCGCCAGAACACCTGGAAGGACACGGCGGCCATGGGGGTCGCGATGGTCGGCCTCAGCGTGCCGCGGTACGTGCTCGCCCCGCTGCTCATGCTCGTCTTCTCGCTCAAGCTCTACTGGTTCCCGGTGGCGCGCTGGGAGACGTGGCGGCACATGGTGCTGCCGGTCATCTGCGCCGGGCTCCCGGTCGCGGCCTACATCGCCCGGCTGACGCGCGGCGGGATGCTCGAGGTGATCCGCTCGGATTTCATCCGCACCGCGCGCGCCAAGGGGCTCTCCGAGCGCAAGGTCGTCCTGAAGCACGCGCTCCGGGGCGGGCTGCTCCCGGTCGTGAGCTTCCTCGGCCCCGGCTTCAGCGGCCTGCTCGTCGGCTCCCTCGTCGTCGAGAAGATCTTCAACATCCCCGGCATGGGCCGTTACTTCGTCGAGGCGGCCACGAACCGCGACTACAACCTCGTGATGGGGGTCATGCTCGTCTACGGCTTCCTGCTCATGCTCTTCAACGCGATCGTCGACGTGGCGTACGCCTTCATCGACCCGCGCGTGGAGCTGCGCTGACCATGCTCCACGCCGCCCTCCCGCAGCCCGCCGCCCCCGGCGAACCGCCCGCCGCCCCTGGTGGCGCCGGCGGCGCCGCGCCGGGCCCGGCCGGCCCGCTGCGGCTCGACGCGCTGGAGCAGGGCTCGAGCCTCGGTCGCGACGCGTGGCGGAGGCTCCGAAAGAACCGCGCTGCGGTCGCCTGCGGCGTCCTGCTCGTCGCGATGATCCTCGCCTGCATCCTCGTCCCCGAGCTGTCGAGCTACCGGTACGACAAGGCGGATCTCAAGCTCGGCGCGCAGCCCCCGTCGCTCGCCCACTGGATGGGCACCGACTACTTCGGCCGCGACCTGATGGCCCGCGTCTTCTTCGGCGGGCGCATCTCGTTCGCCGTCGGCATCGTCGCGACGCTCGTGAGCTTCGTCATCGGCGTGAGCTGGGGCGGGATCGCCGGCTACTTCGGCGGCAAGGTCGACGCGATCATGATGCGCATCGTGGACGTGCTCTACACGTTCCCGTTCCTCATCCTCGTCATCCTGTTGATGGTCTTCTTCGCGAACGACCAGACGGTCCTCTACCGCGCCTGGAAGGTCGCGCTCGGCCTCTTCGTCAAGGAGCCGTCGGACCCGAGCTACTTCCCCATCTTCCAGATCGTCGTCGTCTTCGCGGCCCTCGGCGGCATCTCCTGGCTCACGATGGCCCGCATCGTCCGCGGCCAGGTCATCGCGCTGCGCAACCAGCCGTTCATCGAGTCGGCGCGCTCGATCGGCGTCGGGCACGCCGCGCTGATCTTCCGGCACCTCGTGCCGAACGCGGTCGGCCCGATCATCGTCTACACGACGCTCACCATCCCCGAGGTGATGATGACCGAGGCGTTCCTGAGCTTCCTCGGCCTCGGCACGCAGGAGCCGCTGTCGAGCTGGGGCCTGCTCGCGTCCACCGGCGCCGACGCCATGGACCTCTTCCCCTGGCAGCTCATCTTCCCGGCGGCGATGCTCGCGCTCACGCTGATCTGCTTCAACTTCCTCGGCGACGGGCTGCGCGACGCCCTGGATCCTCGCATCCGAAAGGACTGAAGGGCGCCGCGCTCCTCCTCCGGGACGCGCGCACCCGCACGGACCATGCTGCTCGAGGTCAAGAACCTGAAGACCCACTTCTTCACCGAGGAGGGGGTGGTCCGCGCGGTCGATGGCATCTCCTTCAGCCTCGATCGCGGCGAGGTCCTCGGCATCGTCGGCGAGTCCGGCTCGGGCAAGAGCGTGACGAGCCTCTCCCTCCTGCGGCTCATCCCGGACCCGCCGGGCAGGATCGTCGGCGGCCAGATCCTGCTCGAGTCCGAGGGCGGCGTCGTGGAGGACCTCGTGGAGGCGAGCGAGGCGCGGATGGAGCGCGTCCGCGGCGACCGGATCGCGATGATCTTCCAGGACCCGATGACGTCGCTGAACCCTTACCTCCGGGTGAGCGAGCAGCTCATCGAGGTGCTGGAGCTCCACCGCCGGATGGGCCGCGCCGAGGCGCGCCGGCGCAGCGTCGAGATGCTGCAGGCGGTCGGGATCCCCGCGGCGGCGTCGCGGATCGACGACTACCCGCACCAGCTCTCGGGCGGGATGCGGCAGCGCGTGATGATCGCGATGGCGCTCCTGTGCGACCCCGATCTGCTGATCGCCGACGAGCCGACGACGGCGCTCGACGTCACGATCCAGGCGCAGATCCTGGACCTGATCGGGGAGCGGAAGGAGGCGCTCGGCGCGGCCGTCCTCCTCATCACGCACGACCTCGGCGTCGTGGCGAAGATGGCCGATCGCGTCGCGGTCATGTACGCCGGGCGCATCGTCGAGGAGGGCCCCGTCGGCGCCATCTTCCACGCCGCCCGGCACCCGTACACGATCGGCCTGTCGCGCTCGATCCCGCGGCTCGACGACGCGCGCGGCGCGGACCTGGTCCCCATCCCCGGGATGCCGCCCTCGCTCGCCCGCCTGCCGCCAGGCTGCCCGTTCCACCCGCGCTGCGCGCACGCGATCGCGGCGTGCCGGGAGGAGGCGCCGCCGCCGCGCGTCGTCTCGGGCGAAGGCAACAGGAAGGCGCTGCACGTCGTGCGGTGCCACGTCGAGGACGTCGCAGGACGAGCGCCATGACCACCGCCGCAACCCCCCCGCCGCTGCTCTCGGTGCGCGATCTCAAGGTCCACTTCCCGGTGCGCCGCGGCCTGCTCCAGCGGCAGGTCGGCACGGTGCGCGCCGTCGACGGCGTCTCGTTCGACGTCGGCCGCGGCGCGACGCTGGGCCTCGTCGGCGAGTCCGGCTGCGGCAAGTCGACGACGGGCCGGGGCATCCTCCGCCTCGTCCCGCCCACGTCGGGGAGCGTGAAGATCGACGGCCAGGAGATCCTGACGCTCGATCCGGGCGCGCTGCGGAAGGCGCGCCGCGAGATGCAGATGATCTTCCAGGACCCGTACGCGAGCCTGAACCCGCGCATGACGGTCCACGATCTCATCGCCGAGCCGCTCTCCACCCACGGCCTCGTCTCGTCGCGCGACGAGGCGCTCCGCGAGGTGGCGCGCCTCATGGAGCTCGTCGGGCTCTCGCCCTCGTACATGCGGCGCTATCCGCACGAGTTCTCCGGCGGCCAGCGGCAGAGGATCGGCATCGCCCGCGCGCTCGCCCTGAAGCCGAAGCTCGTGATCGCGGACGAGCCGGTCAGCGCGCTCGACGTGAGCATCCAGGCCCAGATCGTCAACCTGCTCGCGTCGCTCCAGCGCGAGCTCTCGCTCACGTACGTGTTCGTCGCGCACGACCTCGCCGTGGTCCGCCACCTGTCAAGCGAGATCGCGGTGATGTACCTCGGCCGGATCGTGGAGCGCGCTCGCCCAGACGAGCTCTTTCGTTCGCCGCAACATCCGTACACGCAGGCCCTGCTGTCGGCGATCCCGATCCCGGATCCCGACGTGGAGCGCACGCGCCGCCGCCTTCCCCTCGTCGGCGAAGTGCCGAGTCCGCTGAACCCGCCGTCAGGGTGCCATTTCCACACACGCTGTCCCTATACGATGGACCGGTGCAGCGCCGAGGCCCCGCCGCTGGAGGAGCGTCGCCCTGGGCACTGGGCCGCATGCCATCTCACCGAGTTGCCCACGGCACCTACGCATCCGTGAGGTGATCCGGCGGCGCGCAGTACCCCACATCGGCTGAGCTCGTTGTCCAGACATGACGTGGAATGTCCGATGACAGGATTTTCCTGACCTCTGGGTGCGGCAGCGGGGTTAGGATCCCTGGACCGATGCCGCGAATCTCTGACGCCACGCTTCGCGCCCAGATCCCGACGGCCCTTCTCATCGGCGGCGATCAGGCGTTGCTCCAGCGCTGCCAGGCGGCGGCGATGGATGTGGGGATCATCGTCAAGGCGTGCCCGGTATCGATGGCCGCCGCGCTCGCGGAAGAGCGTCGGCCGGTGGTCATCGTGGTCACGTCATCGACTTACGCGCTCGCTCCCGAGGCGTTCGAGGAGATCGCGCGCGACGTGGTCAGCACGCTCGTGCGGGTCGACGAAACGATGGTGGAAGACGACCTCGGGGCGTTGCTGGCCACGGCGGCGCGCGAGAGCCGCAAGCAGCGCTCGCGGCAGCTGACGCCCGGTCGCTACTCGATGATGCCGGCGGACGAGAGCGCGTCGGTGCCGCGCTCGGAGCGCTTGACCATCGGGGTGATGAAGGCGGACCCGGCGTCGCGGCGCGACCCCGAGGCGACGCCGCTGCCGCGCTCCGGGCCGCGCAGCGCGGGCGCGCAGGAGCCGCGCAGCGCAGGCGCGCAGGAGCTCGCGTACCGCGAGCGCGTGGCGGCTGCGGTGGCTGCGCAGCGGCCGGAGCGCTCACGCGCAGAGGCGCCGGGGGAGGCGGCGCACCGCCCGCGCGAGGCGCCCGTACCGCGCTCGGAGCGCCTGGGGGTCATGGTGGGGCCGCCCTCGTCGCGTGCGCGCCGTGAGCTGCCCGCTCCGACGCCGCTGCCGCCGCCGCCGCCGGCAGGCCCGGTGGTTGCGCGCCGGGACGTGTCGGTGCCGCCCTCCGCGAGGGGGGGCGCCCACGCGCGGCGGGAGGCGCCGGTGCAGGCATCACCGGCGGCCGGAGCGTACGTGCGGCGGGATACGCCGCTGGCTGGCTCGCATCCGGCCGAGGCATACGCACGGCGGGATACGCCGGTGGCTGGCTCGCAGCAGGCCGGGGCCTACGCGCGGCGGGAGGCGCCGGCGGCGACGTCTGCACGACGAGAGACGTCGGCGCCGCTGTCGCAACAGGCCGTTCCGAGCTCGCGGCAGCAGGCCGGCGTGGCTCCGCGCCGGGATACGCCGGCGGCGCATGCGCTTCCGCGGCAGGTGCCTCCGTCGCCTGCCGCGCAGCGCGACGCGCAGCCGTGGGAGCAGCGTGACGCGCAGCCATGGGAGCAGCGTGACGCGCAGCCGTGGGAGCAGAACATCGGCCCGCAGCCAGGCGCGGCGTCCCCGCAGCGGGAGGTGCTCGCGATGGGCTCGCAGGACGGCGAGTCGCACGGCGGTTATGCCGCGCCACCGCCGAGCTCGCATCGCGCGCCGCCGAGCTCCCATCAGGCGCCGCCGAGCTCGCATCGCGCGCCACCGAGCTCCCATCAGGCGCCACCGAGCTCCCATCAAGCGCCGCCGTCCTCTCGCAGGGCGCAGTTCCACGTCGACATCGCTCTCCTGTTCGATGAGCGAGGTCTGCCGCGCGCCGATCCCCAGGCGAAGTGACGCTCGGCCGGGGCGCGCCGTGCGGCTCATCCGTCGGCGGGGCGCCGGGCGATCCCGTTGTCGGCGAGCGGCCGCGTCCCACGGGTGACCGGCGGCGCGGCGGAGGGTAAGCTTCGCGCGGCCATGACGACAGGGACGAAGCAGGAGTCGATCCACGGCAAGCTCGTTCGCGCGCTCGAGCCCGTGCACATCGAGGTGGAGAACGAGAGCCGCATGCACAGCGTGCCGGTGGGCTCGGAGACGCACTTCAAGGTGCTCGTGGTGAGCGAGGCATTCCGGGGCCTGAGCCCGCTCGATCGCCACCGCCGGGTCAACGAGCTGGTGCGCGAGGAGTTCCGCTCCGGGCTGCACGCCCTGACGATCCGCGCGATGACGCCGGACGAGTGGGAGCGGCAGGGGGGCGCGGACTTCCGCTCTCCCGCGTGCCTGGGCGGCTCCAAGGCGGCGCCGGAGCCCGGCGCCAAGTCGGGCTGAGCGCGAGGCACGCATGGAGCTCGTCGTCGCCCTCGTCTCGGACCTGCACTTCGGCCCGGAGGCATCGTTCGGGGGCAAGCTGCGCAAGCTCACGGGCGAGGCGCCCGCGCTGACCCGCGCCTTCGTGAAGCGGATGAACGAGGTCGCGCGGCCCGATCTCGTCGTGAACCTGGGCGACGACATCGAGGATGAGGGGCCCGAGGCCGATCGGGAGCGCTACGGCGCCTGCATGGCCGCGCTCCGCGGCCTGAAGGCCGAGCTCTTCCACGTCGCCGGCAACCACGACGTGATCCACCTGAGCGAGGCCGAGCTGCTGTCCGCCTGGGGCAGACCCGAGGCGACGCGGCTCCACTACTCCTTCGACCGCGGCGGTTTCCACTTCACGATCCTCCACACGCGCGAGCGCAAGGATCACGACATCTCGCTCGGGCCAGAGCAGCTCGCCTGGCTCGGCGAGGACCTCGCGGCGTCCTCGCTGCCCAAGATCGTGCTGATGCACCACAGCGCGGCCGATCAGGATCTCCGGGGCAACCGCTGGTTCGAGGGGAGCCCGCACATCTGCCTCGTGCGCGAGCGGCGCGCGATGCGGAAGATCTTCGAGGAGCACGGCGTCCTCGCCGTCTTCAACGGCCACCTGCACTGGAACCACCTCGACGTGATCCGCGGCATCCCGTACGTGACGCTCCAGAGCCTGATCGAGAACCTCGACGACGACGCGCCGGGCCGCCCCGCCGCCGCGCACGCGGTCGTGCGGCTCGGTCCGAAGCGCATCGTGGTGGAGATCGAGGGCGCCGAGCGGGCGCGGTACCAGTTCGACCGGCGGTAGGGGGCGGAGCGCGCGCGAGCGGGAAATTCAACAGGGAGGCGGGGAGACGGGGAGTAGAATCCCACCAATCTCCCCGTCTCCCCGCCTCCCTGTGAATTTTTTCGAGAAATTCGAGGGGATGCTTCCGCTGGCGCCCACCGATTCGGCGGATGTCGTGAACACGGCGCGTCGCCGGCCGGATCGGGAATCGGCCGAGAACTCCGCGCCAATGCCCGGTTCCGATCGTCGGTTTCAGGCGTGCGTCGGCTCGGAACCCCAATTGACACGTCGTTCCGGGGCACTCTAGCGTTGTTCACGACCGTCATGCGTCGCAACAACTCACGCCTCCGCCCCGCTCTCCTCCTCGCTCTCGCCTTGTTCGGCGCCGATTGCGGTGACGATGCCATCTGTTCGCCAGGCGCCCTGTCCGCCTGTTTCCTCGCCGACGGGTCGCTCGGCGCGCAGCAGTGCAACGCGGATGGCACCGCGTTCGGCGCGTGTGCCCCCGTGGCGAGCGGGTCTCGACGAGGGTGCGATCACCTCGACGAAGCGTGCTGCCCCGCGCTCCCCGCCGAGCTCGTCGCGGGCTGCCACACCGCCGCGAGCCAGGAGAATGACGCCGCGTGCGATGATTTCCTCGCGAGCGCCAACGCGGTCGATCTCTGCACGGGAGGGCCCGGGGAGGGTGGGGCGCCGGTGGTCCCCTATGGCCCGAGCTGCGCCGGCCTGCTCGACGCGTGCTGCGCGGCGCTGCCGGCGCAGCTCAGGGAAGCGTGCCACGCGACCGGATTCCGGGGCAACGAGCAGCTGTGTCACCAGTTCCTGGAGAGCGACGCCAAGGACAACGGCTTTTGCGCCGACGTCGACCCCGCGGCCGAGAGCTGCGGTTACCTGTCGGAGCGGTGCTGTCCCTCGCTCCCCGAGGGGGCGCGCGAGCGCTGCGCCGCCCTCGCGGGGGAGGCCGACGCGGCGCGGTGCCTCGACTACCTCGGCGGCGCAGCGGACGCGGGCCGCTGTCCGAGGCTCGCCCCGGACGAGCCGTTCAGCGCGGCCCCGTGCGATGCGCTGCTCGATACCTGCTGCGCGACGCTCGATCCGGAGCTCGCGTATCAGTGCGATCTGGCGGCGATGTCCGGCGTCCATGCCCGCTGCGAGGCGTTCAGCAGCTCGATCCGCGCGTTCGGCCTCTGCCTCGACAGCGACGGCGCGGGGGGCGGCGGGGGCGACTGCGGGGACACGTCGAGCGACGTGGACAACTGCGGATTCTGCGGCAACGTCTGCGGCGACCAGCACGCGACGCCCTCGTGCGCGGCTGGCAGGTGCTCGCTCGCGTGCGACCTCGGCCACGCCGACTGCGACGGCGAGCCTGCGAACGGCTGCGAGGCGGACGTCGAAGGCGACGCGGACAACTGCGGGGCCTGCGGCAACACCTGCAGCGCGCTCCACGCCGCCGCCACCTGCGTCGCGGGCGCCTGCGAGGTCGCGTGCGACGCCGGGTACGCGGACTGCGACGGGGACGCCTTCACCGGCTGCGAGGTCGCGCTCGCCTCGGACCCGTTCAACTGCGGCGCGTGCGGCAACGACTGCGCGGGCGGCCTCTGCGACGCCGGGGAGTGCGCCCCGGGCGCCACGTCGCTCGCCTCGGGCCTCGCGGTGCCGTCGGCCCTCGTCCTCGACAACAGCGCCCTTTACCTGGTCGGCTTCCAGCACGCCGGCGGCATCGCCGTCCGCATCGACAAGCTCTCCGGCGGCGCGACGTGCCTCGCCAACGGGGCTCCTCCCGGGGTCGTGGGCTGCAGCGCCGACCGCTTCGAGGACATCGCCCTCCTCGGCGCCGACGCCATCGTCACCGGGGCATCCGGCGTGCTCCGGTACCCCTTGTCCGGCGGCGCCGCGATCCCCCTCACCACCGCGATCCCCGACCCCTGGGCCGTCGTCACCGACGGCAGCGAGGCCTGGTTCACCTCGCTCTCTCAGGGCGGGATCTACCGCGTCGACGCCCTCACGAGCGGACAGAGCGCGCAGGAGATCACCGGCGTGTTCTCCGAGCCCGGGGGCGCGCTCGCGAGCGACGCAGAGCACCTCTACTGGTCCCGGACCGACGGCACCGTCGTGAAGCTCCGCAAGGACGGCACCGAGCGGCGCCAGATCGCGTCCGGACAGGTGGTGGACACGACCAACCTCACGCCTCACTATCTCGCCGTCGACGCTGAACACCTCTTCTGGAGCAGCCCGAACGGGTTCGTGTTCCGGCTCGCCAAGGACGGCGCCGACCTCACGGTGCTCGCCGACGACCAGCCGAGCCCCGCCGGGATCGCCGTCGATCCCGGCGATGGCGGCGCTGTCTACTGGGCCAACCGTGTCGGCTCGATCCGCAAGGTCCCGAAGGCCGGCGGCGCCGTGACGACGCTCGCCGTGGGCCAGCTCGACGCGATCGCGATCGCCGTCGACGAGGCGTTCGTCTACTGGGCGACCCGGGCGGGGGACGTCCGCAAGATCGCGAAGTGAGCTGAAGAGCAGCCGGGAGATGCAGCGCATGCATGATCGCGTCGAGGGCAGTCCATCGCACCGAAGCGCTCTCTCGAGCCGCCTCCGGCGTGTGCCGGCTGTGCGCCTCCTCGGGACGCTCGCCGTGCTGCTCGCCGCCGGGGTGGTGGCCGGTATGGGCTGCGGCCAGGAACCGCCCCCGCCCGCCGTCGCGGCGCCGCCGCTCGGCGCGCAGGCGAACGACGACGCGTGCGCGTGCAGCGACGGCTTCTATTACAACGGCCAGGCGATCCCGATCGAGGACACCCGGTGTGACAGCTTCGTGTGCGGGCGCGACCTCATCGCCTATCACTGCGTCGACCTCGGCGCGAACGACAACTGGCGCAGCTTCCCGGGGAACAGGTGCGGTGATCTCTCCTGTCCTGGCGCAGGGACCTTCTGCGGCGCGGACGTCGTGAACGGCGAGCCCGCGGCCGTGTACCAGTGCGCGGGCGCGGGCCAGATCCCGCTCGAGTGGACGATCTGCGAGGGGGGCTGCCGCCGCGGGGCGTGCACCGACGCCGCGACGAGCGAGTGCCCGTGCGAGATACCGCCCGTGGCCGGCGGCGAGCACATCCCGCGCACCTGCGGGCAACGCGTGTGTTTCCCGACCGGCGCTGGCAGCGACGGGGTGAAGATGGTGTGCACCGCGGACGGGTGGCAGAGCCTGGGGCTCTCGTGCACGCAGCGCGCGGGCACCTGCAACGCCTGCCGCGGCGTGCAGGACAGCTTCGACAACGAGGTCACCACGACCGCGTGCGGCGAGACGATCTGCGGCCTCGGCCACGGCAACCGCAGCGAATGGATCTGCGGCGAAGAGGGGTGGCTCGACCTCAATCGCCCCTGCGAGCCGGGCAAGCCGGAGGAGGAGGGCGCGGAGTTCGGCCGCTGCCCGGAGCAGTTCCAGGACAAGGACGGGACATGGAAGTCGGTCGAGCAAGGCCAGACCTTCTGCGGCGATCAGGTCTTTCGCAGCCCCTGGAACAACGACCTGGCGAGGAGCTTTGGAGAGCCCTTGATCAAGATCAAGGGAAAGGCGACGCAGCTCTTCGCCTGCCCCGGGCCGGGCGCCCGCCCTGTGCCTTACCGGGAATGCTCCGCGCTCGGCGGCTCCGGCGAGTGCAAGCCCGTGCGGGAGCTGCCGACCATGCACTACCACGAGGTCACCGGTTCGCAGCCCCAGGACGGCGCCAAGACGATCCGCGACTGGGACCGCTGCGACGAGGCGTGCCCCACGGTCACCGACGCGGTGTACACGAGGGTGGGGCCGGACGGCAACCGCTTCTGCCGCCATCTGTTCTGCGGTCAACACGGGATCACCGGCCGCGTCGGGACCTTGTACCAGTGCGACTACGACGATTGGACGTACTGTCCGCCGTCGGCGGAGTCCACGCGCGCCGTCGTGGGCCGTCCGGTTCCCTACGAGGAGTGCTCTGAGGCGTGCCTTCCGCGCGACGCCAGGGGGCATCACGACGTGTGCGATTCCTCCGTGGATCCTCAGGAGCCGTTCGGGATCCCGGATCCGGCGCCGGAGCCGAGCCCCTCGTCGCGCTGCGACGCCATCCTCGATTACCAGGGGAACGAGGTCCCTCCGTCGTCCCGGCGGCGGGGCGCGAGCGTCTGCGGCCGCGGCGGGCAGGTGTTCGAGTGCCGCGATCGGCAGCTCTACCGCCCCGACGGCTGGCACGCCACGGGGATCTCGTGCGGCACCGCGTGCGGGATCTGCGGCCCGGATCCGTACGGGGCCCAGAGCTCGTTCTGCAGATCGATCGCGGAGTTCTTCGGCAACACGTGCAGCGACATCACCGCTGACCCGGACGCGATCCTGTGCAACAACAGCGATGACGTCCTCCTGAACGACCCTGCCTACTGCGGCCACAACCCCGGCCTGCACGCCGCGGGCGACCCATGGATGCTCTACACCTGCAAGGCGTACTGCGAGCGCGAGGACGGCGCGACGACGCGCTGGGTGCCGTGCGAGGGGCGTGAAGGCGACGGCCAGAACAGGCGAGAGAGGACGCGCGTCTACCGCTTCGACCACGCGACCTACTGCCCGCTGGGGTGCAGGATCAACGAGAGGGTGAACGACGCGTGCATCGCGCCCACGGGGAACCTCCAGTTCCCGTTCCCCGACCACAAGATGATCCAGAACATAGGCCACAAGCCGGGCTGGAATGATGGCCGGCACCTCGGAGAGGACATCGGCAAGGCGAGCGGCCGGACGGAGGGCACCTACGTCTTCCCGATCGCCCCTGGCAAGCTCCTCCGGGCCGGCATCAACTGCTCGCAGTACCTGGGCATCGCGCTCGTCGAGCACCGCTTCTTGGAGAACGGCGAGGAGAAGCGGTTCTGCTCGTTCTACGGGCACCTCGACGTGGATGAGCTGGCGATGACCCTCGTGGGACAGGACATCGGCACCGACACGCCGCTCGGGAAGATCGCCTATTGGGACGACATCCCGAGGCAACACAACCTCTATTGCGACACCAAGTGGACGGAGTGCCCGGCGGAGGACAGCTTCCCCTGCGATCCGGGCAATTCGCACCTGCACTACGCGGTGCTGTCCCACGCCGAGTGCGCGCGCTTCGACGACGGGGGCGGCGCGCCGCCCGGGTACGACGAGTGCAACACCGCGTCGGCGGTCGGGTACCTCGACACGGAGACGCGGATCGAGTCCTATACCGCGCTCGACGGGACATGCACGATCCCCATCTCGAGCCCCGACGGGTACATCTCCCCGGAGTGGTTCGTGACCTCTCGTCTACATTGATCCACTGCCCGCGCCAGCGTCGTGCGCCCGGCGGGGAGGCGTCCTCGGCTTGACCGGCGCCTCGCGCTGGCAGGCGCGCGTCGTCAGGCGGTGCTCGGCGGGAGCGGCATCACGCACTCCACGAAATAGCGCAGGATGTCCTGCGGGGTGATGATCCCGACGAGGCGCCCCTCGCGCACCACCGGCAGATGGTGGATCCGGTTCGCGCGCAGCAGGGTCATCACCTCGTCCGTGGGCATGAACTCGTCCACGCAGATGGGCGGGGTGCTCATCACGTCCGCGGCCGTCATGCCCGCGTACTCCTTGCGCAGGAGCACGCCCAGGAGATCCGTCTCGCTGACGAACCCGACGATGTGGTGCCCCCCGTCGATGACCGGCGCGCCGCTCAGGTGATGGTTGGCGAACAGCTGCAGCATGTCGATGACCGGCGTGCCCTGCTCCAAAGCGATAACGCGCTCGGTCATCAGATTGCGCGCATGGCCCTTCATGGTTCGGGCATGTAATGATCAACACGCAGCGACGTCAAGGGCGCCGACGCACCGCGCCGAGCAGCCCGTCCAGCCGCCGTCCTTCGCCCAACGCCCACGCCCGACGCCCCGCCCTCCGTCGCGCGACCGCTGCGGACGCAACACATCGGCCGGCACGGACGACCTCGGCGCCCCCTGAGCTCCCCCGGCGGCCAGCGGGCCCGCCGGGGGAGCTCAGGGAGTCGACGGCGGGGCCCGGGAGGCGCATGCCCATGCCGTCGTCCGCTCGGATGGATCGAGCCCGCCGAGCGCCTTTCCGGGCGCCTCCCGGCGAGGAGGTTGGCTGTCAGCAACAGGCCATCGTGTCGCCACCATCGCACTTCGACCGCACGCCATCGCTCCTCCGTCCCCGGTGCCAGCATCGCTGTCCATGATGCCTTGGACAGAGCAGGAGTCTCACGGCGACAGCGTCAACAGACCGATCGCACCGCGACACAAAAAAAGAGACCATTGCGTGCGCGTCGGTCTTTGCCCGGCGGGGTATCGGTGACATCTTTCCATTTGTCTCTGCAGCGGAGATGGCCCCATCGGCCGCTCCGACTCGTGGGCTTCTTCGCGGCTCGTGTATCTGAACAAGATCACGCACCGGTGTTCGATGCGCGCACCCCGTGGCCCGCGCCTCGGCGCCGGTCGTTTCGGGAGCTCGTGGGCCATGCGCTCATGGGCATCCCAGGGGGGCCTTATCCATGGAGCATTCGCCGAAGCTAGCTGCACTCCTCCTGGCCATCGTCGCGCTCTTCGCGAGCGCGTGCGCGGTGGCGCTCGATCCGGACGCTCCGGCCGAGGACGCCGGGGACGCCGCGTCCCAGGCCGCCCAGACGGCGAACGCGCTGACGTCGAACGCGCTGACGTCGAACGCGTTGACGTCGAACGCGCTGACGTCGAAGGCGCTGATGTCGAACGCGCTCACGGCCGAGGCGCTCTCGGGCCACCCGCTCACGGCCGAGGCGCTCCGCGACCCGGCCGCGCGCACCCTGCTGAAGTACGTCGCGGGCTGCGCGCTGCCCGAGGGAGAAGGCTTCACCGTCGCCGTCGACGACGACGAGTTCTCCTTCCGAGGGGAGCTCGGCCTCGCGGCGAGCTGGGGCGAGGAGGGCGGCGCCTGCGACGAAGCGTGCCGCTCCTGGGTCAGCGGCTGCGTCCTCGCCCGCGTCAATTACCTCGGGCACAGGGTGAACATCTCCGTCCGCGGAGATCGCGAGGAGCTCCAGGCCGGCAAGGTCGAGCGCGCGGACTACCCGAGGCGCGAGGCCACCTACTACGGCAACATCTTCGCGCCGCAGCGCCGCTACCACGCGTGCCTCCCTCCCGAGCCTTCGTCGCTCGCGCGCGCCTGCGGGCCTTCGCTCGAGACGTGCGCGATCCAGGTCGCCGGCTCGTGCGACAGCCTGTGCGACGAGCCGGACAGCGACGGAAGCTTCCCGAACTGCCGCGGCAAGGTCCGCACCAGCTCGGGCAAGCTCGTCGTCGAGAGGACGCCGAACCTCGGCTCGGTCACCGTGTTCCTGCGCTGACGTGGGCCACGCGGAGATCATCGCGGGGCGCTTCGTCGTCGAGGGCGAGGCCGCCTCCGGAGGGATGGGCACCGTCTACAAGGCGTACGACCGCCTCGGCGGCGCGGCGGTCGCCCTCAAGATCGTCCGGCTGAGGAACGAGATCCAGATCGAGCGGTTCGAGCGGGAGGCCGCCCTCCTCGCCGCGCTCGTCCACCCGGGCATCGTGCGCTACGTCGCGCACGGCAGCACCCCGGAAGGCGATCGCTACCTCGCCATGGAGTGGCTCGACGGCGAGGACCTCGCCGCCCGCCTCGCGCGCCGCGTCCTGCCGGCGAGCGAGGGGCTGTTGCTCGTGCGCCGGGCCGCCGACGCCCTCGCGTTTGCGCACGCGCGCGGCATCGTCCACCGCGATATCAAGCCGAGCAACCTCTTCCTCCCGGGCGGGGACGCCGGGCGGGTCAAGCTCGTCGACTTCGGCATCGCGCGCCCCAGCAGCGACGCGGGGCGCGTCACCGTCACCGGCGGTGTCCTCGGCACGCCGGGGTACATGGCCCCGGAGCAGGTCGAGGCGCACGGCGTGCCCGACCCGCGCAGCGACGTGTTCTCCCTCGGGTGCGTCCTCTTCGAGTGCCTCGCCGGCCAGCCCGCCTTCGCGAGCGCGAGCCCGATGGCCGCGCTCAGCAGGGTGCTGCTGATGAACCCGCCCCGCCTCCGCGACGTCCGCGCGGACGCGCCCGCGCCGCTCGACGAGCTCGTCGCGCGCATGCTCTCCAGGCAGCCCGGCGACCGCCCGCGCGACGGCGCCGAGGTCGCGGCCGAGCTCGACCGGATCGCCGCGGTGCGGGGCGCGTGGACCGCGCCGCCCGACGCGCCGACGCTCGCGGGCGGCGCAGACGCGCCGGCCCACGGCCTCGCCCCGCGCGACCGCGCCGCCCTCACCCTGGGCGAGCAGCGCGTCGTGAGCCTCGTCTTGCTCGGCGAGCCCGGCCACAGCGCAGCCCGGGCGCCGCAGCCCGCCGCGCAGACCCAGGAGGCCCCTGGCGAGCCGCCGGCCTCGCGCAGGTCGGAGCCGCCCGGCTCGCGCAGGTCGCAGCTGCCGCCCGGCTCGCGCAGGTCGCAGCTGCCGCCCGGATCGAGCAGGTCGCAGCCGTCCACGTCGAGCGCGCGGGCCGCGGAGATCCGCTCGCTCGTCGAGCTCCACGGCGGCAGGCTCACGCAGCTCGTCCCGGGCGTGGAGGTCGTCATGATGTCCGGCCCCGGCAGCGCCGTGGATCGCGCCGAGCGCGCCGCCCAGTGCGCGCTCGCCCTCCGCACCGAGCTTCCGGCCGCGCCGCTCTGCGTCATCACGGGGCGGGGCGTCTTCTCCGCCGGCCTCGCCGAGGGCGACGTGATCGACCGCGGCCTCGCCGAGCTCCGCGCGGCGCTCGATGAGCGTGAGGTGCGCGCGGTGCGCATCGACGGCGCGACCGCCGACATGCTCGGCCCGCGCTTCATCGTCGCGCACGCTGTCCCCTCGACGACCCCCGCCCCCTCGACGCCGGGCGAGCCGCTCTTCCTCTACGGCGAGCGCGTCGTGGACGAGATCGCCCCCGCCTTGCTGGGGAAGCGCACGCCGTGCGTCGGCCGCGCCCGCGAGCTCTCGATGCTCCACGGCGTGCTCGCCGGATGCATCTCCGAGTCGCTCGCGAGCGCGGTGCTCGTCCTCGGGCCGCCCGGCGCCGGCAAGTCCCGGCTCCGCCTGGAGCTCTTCGCCGCCCTGCGGCAGCGGGACGAGCCGATCGAGATCCTCTGGGGCCGCGCCGACTCGGGCTCTCCCGGCTCGCCGTTCGGCATGATCGCGGACGTGCTCTGCCGGGCCGCCGGCCTCCGCGCGCGCGACCCGGCGTGGGCGCGGCAGCGCAAGCTGAAGCAGCGGCTCGGGCGCCACCTGGGCGGCCCGGCGCTCGATCGCGCCGCGGCGTTCCTCGGCGAGATCTCCGGCGCGCCGTCGCCGGAGCACGCCCGCATGGTGCGGGCGGCGCGCCAGAGCGCCACCGGCATGAGCGACGGCGTGGGGGCCGCCTGGGAGGACTGGCTCGCCGCCGAGTGCGCCGCGCGCCCCGTGCTCCTCGCGCTCGAGGACCTGCACTGGGGCGACGCCGCCACCGTGCGCCTGCTCGACGCGACGCTGCGGAACCTCCGCGAGCTCCCGCTCATGCTGCTCGCGCTCGCGCGCCCGGACGTCCACCGGCTGTTCCCGAGCCTGTGGGCCGAGCGCGAGGTGCAGACGATCAAGCTCGGCCCGCTGCCGCGCCGCGCGAGCGCGGAGCTCGTGCGCGCCGCGCTCGGCGAGCCCGTGACCGAGGGCGTGGTCGCGCACCTCGTCGAGCGCGCCGGCGGCAACCCGTTCTACCTGGAAGAGCTCATCCGCGCGGTCGCGAGCGGCAAGGAGGAGCTCCTGCCCGACTCGGTGCTCGGCACGGTGGAGGCGCGGCTCGACGCCGAGGGCAACGAGGGCAAGCGCGTGCTCCGGGCGGCCAGCATCTTCGGCGATCGCTTCTCGAAGCGCGGCGTCGCGGCGCTGCTCGGCGGCGAGGAGCGGCTCGCCGACGTGGAGGCCTGGCTGACGGCGCTCGCCGACCGCGAGCTCGTCGCGCCGGCCTCCGCGTCGGCGGGCCTCGCCGACGCCGTCGACTACGTCTTCCGCCACACGCTCGTCCGCGAGGCCGCGTACGCCATGCTGACCGAGCGCGATCGCGCCCTCGGCCACCGGCTCGCGGGCGCGTGGCTCGAGCGGAGCGCCTCCGCCGATCCACGGGGCGTGGCCGAGCACTTCCGCCGCGGCGGAGAGCCCGGCCGCGCGGTGCGCTGGTACCGCCGCGCGGCCGAGCAGTCGCTCGAGGCGAACGACCTGCGCGCCGCGATCGAGCGCGCCGCGTGCGGCGAGGCGTGCGGCGCCGAGGGCGAGGATCTCGGCGCGCTCCGGCTGGTCGCGGCCGAGGTCAACGTCTGGACGGGCGACCTCGCGGCGGCCGAGGAGCTGGGCGCGTCCGCGGCCGAGCTGCTCCCCGCCGGCTGCGCCGGGTGGTTCCGGGCGGTCACCCAGATCGCCGCCGCTGCCGGGAAGCTAGGCGCGGTCGACCGCGTGGCGCGGTGGGCTGCCGTCGCCGAGGGGATGTCCGCGGCTACGGTGGGACCGCCGTCCTGCGCGCCCCCCGCGCCGCCCTCCGCAGCGCAGGCGGGGGTACCCTCCGCGGCGCAGGCGGGGGTACCCTCCGCGGCGCAGGCGGGGCCGCTCTCCGCCGCGTCCGGGGCGCTGTCCTCCGGCGCGGCTGCGCTGCGCCGCGCCCGCATCGCGTGCTTCTGCGAGTGCGGCGCGCAGCTCGTCTTCGGCGGCCGCTACGCCGAGGCCGACGCGCTGCTCGCGCGCATCGACGAGGACCTCCGCGCGCCTCCGCCGCCGGACGCCGAGCTCGTCGCGATGGCGCAGCAGCTCCGGGCGATCCGCGCCTCGGCCGGCGGCGATCCCGAGGCGTGCCTCGAGGGCCTGGAGGCGGCGCTCGCGGCCTTCGAGCAGGCCGGGGACAGGCGCAGCGCGTGCGTGATCGGCGCGAACCTCGGCTTCATCTACGCCGAGCTCGGCGAGCTCGGGGCGGCCGAGTCCGTCCTGCGCGCCGCCCTGGAGGCCGCCGACCGGATGGGGCTGCGCGAGCTCGAGACGGTGGCGCTGCACAACCTCGGTCACGCGCTCGGGCAGCTCGGCAAGCTCGACGAGGCGCAGCTCGTCGAGCGGCGCGCGGTGGAGGCGTTCCAGCAGCGGGGCGACCTCCGCATGGAGGGCGTGGCGCGGACCTACCTCGCGAAGATCGCGCTCCTCTCCGGCGACGCCGCGACCGCCGAGCGGGAGGCGCGCGCGGCCGAGGCGGCGCTGCACGTGGCCCCCCGGCTGCGCGCGGCCGCCGTGGCGGTGCGCGCGCGGGCGCTGCTCGCCGCGGGCGAGGTCGCGGCGGCGCTCGGCGCGGCGCGGGCGGCGTTCGGCGAGCTCGCGGCGCTCGGATCCCTGGAAGAAGGGGAGTCGCTCGTGCGGCTCGCCTACGCCGAGGCGCTCGCGGCGTCCGGCGCCCACGGCGAGGCCTCCGCGGTGCTCTCGGAGGCCAGGGAGCTCCTGCTCGCGCGGGCGCGGCGGATCGCGGACCCGCGGCGGCGCGAGCGGTTCCTGACGGCGGTGCCCGAGAACGCGCGCATCGTCCTCGGCGCCACGGCGACCTAGCCGCCCCGAGGGCGCGCGCCCTCCGCCTCGTCCGTCCGCGTGTCCCGGCCCCCGCGCCGCGATATGGGCGGCTCTGCGCCCCTGCGCTGATGGCCTGTCGCGCCGCCTGGACCAACGTGAGCCGTGAAGGGGAGGACACCGGCCTGCCGATTGTCCAGGTTACGCGAGGTGCTTGTTGCGCTGAGAGCCTGTGAGTTCTGCTTGATTCGAATTAAACAAATACTCTATCAGAGGTGACAGGTGATCAGACGAGCTCATTCCTCCAGCACGCGCGCTGCAATCCCAACCGCCGTCACACCCGCTCGAAATCAGGAGAGAGTCGAGAGAAAACGATGGGCCGGGCGCCGAATGTGGATTGACGCATTGCGGTGCACGGCGGGAGCTGTCGTGGTGCTGCTCTCGCCAGGATGCGTCGCGTCGATGGACGAGCCGGCGGACGCGGAGCGCGCCGAGGTCGGCGAGGGCGCGCTGGCGATGAAGAGCTATGCGCAGACGCGGTATCCGATCGTGCTCTGTCACGGGATGGCCGGCTTCAAGGCGATGTTCGGTGTGATCGACTACTTCGGTGGGATCGCGTCGGCGCTGCGCTCCGGCGGAGCGGAGGTGTATGCCACCGAGGTGCCCCAGTTCGACAGCACCGAGGCGCGGGGGGAGGCGCTGCTCGCGCAGATCGAGGATATCGTCGCGCGCACCGGGAGCGGGAAGGTCAACCTGGTCGGGCACAGCCATGGCGGGCTCGACGCCCGGTATGTCGCCGCGGTGCGGCCGGATCTCATTGCCTCGGTGACCACCATCGGGTCTCCGCATCAGGGGGCCGAGCTCGCCAGTTTCCTCCAGGAGAACCTGCGGGAGGGCGGGTTCGCGGAGGGGGCGCTCTCGTTCCTCGCCAACGGCCTCGGCGCGGTGCTCAGCCTGCTCAGCGGGCACACGGCGCCTCAGGACGCGATCGCCGCCGTCAGATCGCTGTCCGCCGCCGGGATGCGCGAGTTCAACGCGCGTTACCCGGCCGGGCTGCCCGACGGCCGGTGCGGGCAGGGCCCCGCCGAGGAGGGCGGCGTGCGCTTCTTCTCGTGGTCGGGGACATCGATCGTCACGAGCCTCATCGATCCGACAGACCTGACGCTCGGGCTCATCTCCAAGCTGTATTCGGAGTCGAACGACGGGATGGTGGGCAGGTGCAGCTCCCATTTCGGAGAGGTTGTCCGCGACGATTATGCGATGAACCACCTCGACGAGGTCAATCAGCTCTTCGGGTTTATCAACCTGTCTGGCCCGAACCCGAAGTCCGTGTTCCGGTCGCACGCGAGCCGGCTGAAGGCCGTCGGCCTCTAGCGTCCTGAGGAGCTTCGTGGCGCGTCGTCGCAGGACCGCTCTGATCGTGGCCATGGCGCTCGTCGCGATGATCGGCGTGGGGCGCTTCGTCTCGGGGGAGCGGCCCCGGCAGGCCGCACACCACGGCCGCCCGAACGGGACCGCGCGCCCCGGTCGGAAGGAAACGCTGCCCGCGCTCTCGGTGGCGCCGTCTCCCACGCGCCTCCGGCAGGCGCTGTCGGTATCGCGGCCCCCTGCGGCGCCGCGCCCGCCGACGAAGGCCGTGCCGCCCTCGCTCCGAGGCACCGACGTCGACGGCGCGGTGACCGTCGACGAGCGCGGCGATCTGGTCGTCGGCCCGGAGCTGCTCGGGCTGTTCGACTACTTCCTCAGCGCCACCGGCGAGGAGCCGGCGCCGGCGATCAGGGCCCGCGTCGTCGCGGCGATCCGGGAGCGGGCGACGGGGCGCGCGGCGGAGCAGGCGATCGCGCTGTTCGACCGGTACCTCGGCTACCGCGAGGCGGCCGGCGAGGCGCGCGTCGAGCAGGAGGCCGATCCGGCGGCGCGCCTCGCCGCGGTGCGCGAGATCCGGCGCGCATGGTTCGGCGAGGCGGCCGCGGCGCGGCTGTTCGGCGACGAGGAGCGGGAGATCGAGGCGGCGATCGAGGAGTCCCGCATCCTCGCGGACAAGGCCCTGCCACCGGAGGAGCGCGACGCGCGGATCGCGGAGGTCGAGGCGGCGCTCCCGGAAGCCGTCCGCGAGGCGCGGGAGGCGGCGACGCGCCCGCTCGCGCAGCAGGCCGAGGAGCAGGCGCTCCGGGACGCGGGCGCCTCGGACGAGGCGCTGCGCGCGCACCGGGTCGCGACCGTGGGCCCCGAGGCCGCGGACCGGCTCGCGGAGCTCGATCGGCAGCGCGCGGCCTGGCAGCAGCGCCTCGACGCCTTCGCCGGCGCGCGCGCGGACATCGAGGCGACGGTGGCCGATCCCGACGCGCGGCGCACCGCCGAGGAGGCGCTGCTGGAGGGCACGTTCACGCCCGAGGAGCGGCTGCGCGTGCGGGCGATCCTGGGCCTCGCGCCTCGCGCGGTGACGGGCGCGCCTACATCGATCCGCTGATCGAGAGCCCGAGCCCGCCGGGGGTGACGAGCGGGGCTGCGCCCACCTGGAGGACCTGGCCGCGGTGCAGCGGCACGCGCACCTGCCGAGGCATGGCGACGCCGCCGAGCAGCATCCCCAGGCCGACAGCTTGCCCGGCGCCCAGGAGGGAGAGGCCGACCGCGCTGGCCGCCGTCGGCCGCCCCGTGGCGAGGTGGATCCACGGACCCGCGAGGGGGATCAGCAGCGAGGCGGGGTTGGCCGAGGTGCGTTCGTGGCGCCGGATGAGAAAGCAGGCGCCCTGGGAGCACTGCGGCACCAGCCGGATCCGCACCTCCGGCTCCGCGAGCGAGAGCGCGGCGCCGCGGACGGCCGACGCGACCCAGAAGCCGCCCAGGGTCGACGCGCCCGCGATGATCCAGCGCGCCCTCCGCGGGTTCGCGACGTAGGTGGTGGGCTCGACCCGCTGCGGGGCGCGCTGCGTGATGATCGCGGTCTGCTGCGGGGCGCGCTGCGTGATGGTCGCGGCCTGCTGCGGGGCGCGCTGCGTGATGGTCGCGGCCCGCTGCGGCGGCCCGGCGCGACCCTGCGGCGGGGCCTGAGGCGAGATGCCCTGAGGCGAGATGCCCTGAGGCGAGATGCCCTGAGCCGCGTCGCCGGCGGAAGCGCTGGAGATGCCGAGACAGAGGCCGATCCCGAGAAGCCCGGCGAGCCCTTGGACGACGCCTTTCCCCCTTGTTGACCTACCGCTGGTTCTCCCTGTCTTCGAAGTCCACATGCGCCCCTCCCGGTGCCATCGACCGCACCTGCGCTGGAGAGAGCAAGCCACGGGCCTCCTCTGGGACATGCCTTTCGCCCCCGTCGCTCGAGTGCCCGGGATCCGGCCAGGGAGGTGCAGTGAGCACAGAGGGCAAGGAGCGCACAGCGATGCTCTGCGATCCCCTCGGAGTCCTCGGCGCCTCTGTGATTCCGCTTTCTGGAGAAGAGGTGCCGAGTCTCGCGTCCCGGGAAGACGTCGCAGACGAGGAGCGTCTGACACGGCCAGGCCCGGGGATCCGCGGCGCTCTCGAATTTTTCGAGAAATTCACAGGGAGGCGGGGAGACGGGGAGTACAATCCCCAAAATCTCCCCGTCTCCCCGCCTCCCTGTTCAATTTCTGCTGAAAATGCCAACAAATGAGGGATTTGTCAGGCCGCAATCCACACGTGGGAAGCCGACGATGACGTTCCGACCTGTTCGACCCGATCGAGCCTCCGCGCGCCTCCGGCGCGCCGCTCTGGGGTGTCTGCTGAGCGCCCCGTGCGCTGGCCTCCTCGGGTGCGACGACGCGCCGGCGCAGACGCCGGGCGCCGCCGTCTCGGGCGGCATGCCTTTGCACCACATGACGGCGGCGGAGTACAACAGCACCGTCGCCCACCTCCTCGGGACGAGCTTGCGACCGGCGGACAGCTTCCCGGCCGCCGGCGCGAAGGGCTTCGACGCCAACGTCGGCGCGCTCTCGAGCCTCTCGCAGGCCCTGGTCCAGGGGTATTACGACGCCGCCAGGCAGCTCGCGGCGGACGCCTTCTCGAACGAGGCGCAGCGCGCGGCGATCCTCGTGTGTGATCCCGCGGCGGGCGCGGGCGACGGGTGCGCGCGCGACATCATCGCGCGCTTCGGGCTGCGGGCGTTCCGGCGCCCGCTCGAAGCGGCGGAGGTCGAGCGCTACGCGGCGCAGTACACCCACGCGATGACCGCGCTCCAGATGTCCCCGGTCGAGGCGGTGCAGCACGTCGTCCGCGCGCTGCTGACGTCACCGAATTTCCTCCTCAGGATCGAGCTCGGCCCCGACGCGGCGGGGTCGCCGGGCGCCCTGAACGGCTACGAGATCGCGTCGCGCCTCTCGTACCTGCTCTGGAGCTCGCTCCCGGACGACGCGCTCTTCGACGCGGCGGCGCGCGATGAGCTGGCCACCGAGGGCGATCTCCGCCCGCAGGTCGATCGCATGCTGGCCGACCCGAAGAGCACCGCGTTCTTCCGGAACTTCTTCGGACAATGGCTCGGGACCCGCACGCTCCCCAGCCACGAGGCCGACGTGGCCCTGTTCCCCCCATGGAGCCACGAGCTCAGGGGCGCGATGCTCGACCAGGCCAACGCGTACTTCGCCGCTTTCACGACCGGCGAGCGGCCGTGGTCCGAGTTCCTGACGGCGCCCCACCCGGAGAGCCCGCAGCTCGCGCCGATCTACGAGAACGATCCAGACGGCGCGCGCGGCGGCTTCCTCACGCTCCCGGCGTTCCTCACGCTGTCGTCCCACGCCGACAGGACCTCTCCCACGTCCCGCGCAAAGACGATCCTGGCGCAGCTCTTCTGCACCCCCCTGGCCCCTCCCGCCGGCGTGGATATCCCGGAGCTCGACGCCGCGGGCGGGGACGCGATCCCCATCGACAACGTGCGCAAGAAGCTCGAGAAGCACCGCGAGTCGCCCGACTGCGCGGGCTGCCACGACGTGCTCGATCCCATCGGCCTGAGCCTTGAGCATTTCGACCCGATCGGCGCCTACCGGACCGAGTACCCGAACGGCGACGCGATCGACGCGACGGGCGTTTACGAGGGCACTGCGTTCGATGACATCTCCGGCCTCGTGCCCGCGCTGAAGGAGGCCGCCGCGTCGGGGACATGCCCCACGGAGCAGCTGTTCGCCTACGCCTTGCGCCGGAGCCCGACATCGCGGGACAGGCCCGAGATCGAGGCGATCGCCGCGGCCTGGTCCGGCGGGACGATGGGAGAGCTGGTGAAGCGGATCGTGACGAGCGAGGCGTTCCGCCTGCGGCAAGGGAGCGGGCAGGGAGGCGCGCCGTGATGGGGCTCGGGTCATCGGCGTCGGCGCTGCGCGAGCCCGGGCAGGAAGGAGCGGTGGGCACATGAAGCGGCGACTGTCGCGCAGGGCCCTGCTGCGGGGCGCGGGCGTCTGCCTGGCGCTGCCGTGGCTCGAGAGCGTCTCGCCCCGCGGGGCGCGCGCGGGGGAGCCGGGCGCGCCGAAGCGATTCCTGCTCTGCACCTTCCCGAACGGGGCGCCCCACCACTGGTGGGAGACGGCCCCCGCGTTTGGCAAGACCCTGAGAGGAGCCGACTTCAAGCTCCCGAGGGTGCTCGAGCACTTCGCGCCGGTGAAATCGAAGATGCTCATGATAAGCCGGCTCGGCAACTACACGTGGAGCAACGAGCAGATTCCGTACATCGAGCCGTCCCACTCGCGGTGCACCGCCGCGCTGTCGACCTGCGTCGACGCCGATCAGCTCGGGAGGGCCGCAGGGCAGGACCTCGGCGCGTGGGTGGGCAACGGCGTCTCGGTCGACCAGCTCATCGTCCAGAAGGCCGGCCCGGAGCAGGCGACCCGCATCCCGTCGCTGCAGACGGGGCTCGGGGTCAAGCCCGGCTTCTTCGACGAGCGCAGCTACGCGTACAACCAGGCGATCTCCTGGAAGGGCCCGCGCGAGCCGCTGAAGCGCTCGGTCAACCCGAAGGCGGTGTTCGACGCGCTCGTCAGCGCGGGCGCGGCGAGCGCGGCGCCCGTGCCCGGGCTGACCGTCGAGCAGGCGAGGATCGAGGCGGAGCGCCGCGCGGCGGCCGAGAAGAGCGTGATCGACGCCGTGCTCGCGGACGCCAACGCGCTCATGCGCCGCGCCGGCTCGGACGATCGCAAGATCGTCCAGCAATACCTGGACTCGCTCCGGGAGATCGAGAAGAACGTGGCGCGCGTCAACGCGGCGATCCCGGCGAACCTGGGCTGCGCGCCGATCGGCGAGCCCGGGATGGTGCCTGAGCCGCCCGGGCCGGGGGAGGGGCTCAACGAGAACGACAGCACGGAAGCCGGCGAGTACAGGCACGACGATCACGCGAACGTCATGATCGATCTCATCGTCATGGCCATCCAGTGCGACGTCACGCGCGTGGTCACCCACATGCTCGACGACGCGCGCTCCGAGTTCGAATACCGGTGCATCCCCGAGGACGTCCGCGCCATGGTAGGCCTCGAGCACAACCCGGCGAGCAGCCTGCACTTCCACGCTTCCCAGCACGCCCCCGGCGCCCTGGACCGCGTGACGGAGGACGGCCGCTACAGGATCGTCGAGGAGAGCAACCTTGATTTCGCTGCGATCAACTGCTGGCTCGGCCAGAAGGCCGCGCAGCTCGCGCAGCGGCTCGACGCGATCCCGGAGGGCGACGGCACGGTGCTCGATCACTCGGTCATGGTGTACATGAGCGAGATGCGGACCCACGATCACGACGCCTACGACCTGCCCATCGTGCTCCTGGGCGGCGACGGCGTGTTCCTGAACGACGCGCACGTCGCCTACAACGCTGTGGGGAACGATCGCCAGCTCCGCGATCTCTGGTTCACGATCCTGAACCAGTATTACGAGCTCGGCGTCGGGTCGTTCGGCGACGATCTCCGCGGCGTGCCGAACGCGCTGCTCGAGGAGATCCTCCGGTAGCCGCGCCGGCTCACGGGCGAGCCGGCGCGCGCGGCGCTCACCGCAGGATCAGGCACGTCGTCGTGGCGTGGGCGTAGAGGGTGCCGTCGGCGTCGCGCAGCGTCCCGTCGGCGGTGGCGTGGCGCTTCCCGAGGTGGACGACCCGGCCCTCGGCGACGAGCTCGGGCCCGCCGGCGCGCGGTGCCCGCACGAAGCTGACCTGGAGCGAGACGGTCGAGTAGCCGACCCCCGCCTCCAGGGACGCGTGCACGGCGCAGCCCATCGCGGAGTCGAGCATCGTGCTCAGGTAGCCGCCGTGGACCATCGCGATCGGATTCTGGTGTTGCTCGCCGGGAGATCCGGTGATGACGACCCGGCCGGCCTCCACCGCCGCGACCCGCAGCCCGAGGAGGCTCGCGATGGGCGCCATCGGCAGCTCGCCGTTCATCATGGCCGTGAGGTAGGCGAGGCCGGACATCGATCTCACCTTCTCCACGGCCGGCGCAGGATCTTGCCACGTCACCACCAGCTTTCGTTCCTGATTCGTCGTCATGATTCCCTCTCTCCCTGTTCCTGAATCTGACATCCGTGACGTCCGCGCGAGCCCGCGATCGATGGGCCTCGGAGCCTATCCGTGCAAGGAAGCGAGCTCAAGGCCACCACCGTCCTTCCGTCCGGCGCGGCGCGCGCCGGCGTCGGCGATCGCGACGCGCGCGGCCTGCACCTCCTCGTCGCTGATCACCGCGCGGACCATCTCGGTGATCCGCCTCCAGACGGAGTCCCTGCGGTACGGCAGCCCGACCTCCCTGCACAGCGCCTCGACCTCCCTCGCGACCTCGGGGTATTGCCGGAGCGGCAGGTCCGGCCAGAGGTGATGCTCGATCTGATACCCCATGTAGCCGTGCAGAAAGTCCGCGGCGCTGCTGGGGCTCTCGTAGTTCACCGAGCCGACGATCTGCCGGACGTAGTACTCCTCGCGGCTCCTCGCGGCGCCCTCGAAGATGGGGATATCCAGGCCGGTGTGGGTCGGCGCGATCACCGCGAAGCTGTGCAGGTTCGACAGGAGCTCCGCCACCACGCTGTTCACGAGCACGCCGAGCGCTGCCCCGCGGCCGAACGGCAGGAACCCGAGCGGCAGGAGGACGAAGTGCACGAGCGCATACGGCAGGTACGAGCGGAGCAGCATCTCGCGATCGAGCAGGACCCTGGGCGACCAGGCCGCGCGCTCGCGCCCCTCCGTCGAGGCCTCGGCCGCCCGCTCGCGCCGCTTGCGGAGGGCGCTCCGGGTGGCCGGGCCATAGTAGAGCCACTTCCACGTGCACGCGGTCAAGAGCAGCGCGAGCGCGCGGACGAACTTCGGCTTGCTCTTCAGCCACGCCATGTTGACGGCGACGCGGTCGGGGTCCCGCTCGTCGCCGGTGTAGCAGTGATGAGAGACGTTGTGCTGCGCCTGCCACGCGTCAGCGTCCAGCCAGTCGAACCAGTCCCGCAGGCTGCGCCGGCCCCGCGCGAACGTGCGGCTGTTCCAGGCCGGGTCGCCGCCGGCAACGCCATCGTACGCCTTGTGGAGGACCGGGTGCGCGACCACGACCCACCTGGCGAACCGGCCAAGGGCGATGAGGATCATCGAGATCGGGTTGGGCCCGAGCGCCGACGTCGCGTACCCGAGGGCGGAGAAGGCGCGGCCCAGCAGGGACAGGCGCTTGATATGGCGGAGATCCTCAGCGCCCGTCCGGGCCGAGGCGCCGGCGCGGATCGCCTTGATCCCCGCCATCAGCCGCCGGGCCTCCTCGGCCGAGAGCGCGGTGGTGCCAGGGGCCTTGTCGGTCGCTGCGGGCGCGGTACGGGGAAACGCATCATCGGTCTTCATCATGAGCTCCGTCCTCTCCGTCCTCTGCGTCTCGAGCGAAGCGAGGCGTGTCATGGCCATGGTGATGATTCGAGCGCTCATGACGCACCCCCGGGGGCCTGGTGGCGCCGCAGCCAGGCTGCGATCTGCTCGTACGGGGTCCGAGGCACGGCCGGGTCGAGCCCGAGATCGAGCCTGCGGGGAAGCGCGATATGGCCGCCGCCGTCCATCCAGACGACGCGGGCGGGCGACGAGAGCCCCCCGTGCGCTGCCAGGCCGGCGAGGGTCGCCGGGGGCACCATCGGATCCTGGCGCGAGTACAGGAGCAGCGCCGGGGTGACCAGCGAGCCAAGGAGCCTCCCGGCGCCCTGGGCCTCGTAATAGGCCGTGGGATCGCGGAAACCGAAGCGGCGGACCACCGTCAGGCGGTCCCACTCGCGCAGCGTCGCCGCCCGATCCACGGCCGACGGCGGGACGGGCATCTGCCGCCGCCGCGCGATCTCCCGGTACATCCGCTTCAGCCCCCCGAGGACGTGGCGCCGGTACACGACGCTCTCGGGGCGATCCATGTGGCTCACCGCGCGATCGAGGTAGAGGGGCGAGCAGATCGAGGCCACGGCCGCGAGCCGCGGGTGCCCCGCCGCGGCGAGGTGGAGCGCGACGTGTCCGCCCATCGAGAAGCCGACGACGAAGATCCGCTCGTGGCGCGCAACAATGGGGTCGCCGCTCAGCACGGCCGCGAGGTCCTCCCAGAGCCCCGCGTGGTGGAGGTCCTCCGGGTCGCACGACGAGCCGCGCTGGCCGAGGCGGAGCACCGACAGCCCCTGCGCGCGCAGGGCAGCCGTCGCTGCGCGCAGGTAGGCCGAGCGCACATCCCCGCCCATGCCGTGCAGCAGGACGACCAGATCGCGGCTGCCCGGGGACGGGAAGTGCAGGCCGGTCAGCGTCGCCGCGCCGTACGGCCCGCCAGGGACGCGGAACCGCCAGGGAACCGCGGACGTGAGCTCCGGGGTGAGGCTGCTCGTGACGAAGCCCGCGATGGTCGCGACGTGGCCGCGCAGGGGGCGCACGAGAGACGCGCGCTCACCCCGCCGCGCCGCGGACAGTGGCTCGGGACGCTGCATCAAGGATGCGCGATGAAGGGCGTTCTGCTCGATCATGGGTCCTCTACCTCTTCCTCTCCGCCGCGAGGCGCGCTGTCCGGCTCAAGCTCCTGATCCACGGGTGTTCGCCGAGGAGCCGGGCCGAGCGACAGCCGGCCACGGCCGGCACGGGGCGGCGTGGGTGCGGCGGCGAGAGGCGTCACTGCAGCAAGGATGCCAGTCTCCAGCGGGCGTCGTGGGCTGCCCTCCGCCCCGACATGAGCGCACCGCGCGTCATCAGGGCCTCAGCGAGCCCAGGCTGCATCGGCGCGGACACCCGCTTGCTCGATCGAGCAACGCGCCGCGCTGCCGGCGGCGCATGCGGCCAGCCGGGGTAAAGGGGCCAGCCGCCAGCTGGAGGTCCTGGCCTCCATGTGAGGAGCGCCCCCGCGGCGCGGCGTGAGGGCTCCGGACGCCGAACCGCGGCGCCGGACGGGCGGAGTCGCGCCGCAGCGGGCTGGCACCGCGGTTGCCATGCACGAACCGGCATCGACGAAGGCATCCCGGCCGCGCTGCTCGCCGGCCGCGCCAGCGTCCCTTGCAGACTGCAGGTCTGCGCGAAGGAGCATACCCATGAATCCCGTGGCCATGTCTACAGGGGCTGTCCAGATCGTGGCGGGCGTTGTGATCGGTTATCTCACCGTCTCCATGGCAGAGTCGTTTCTCCACCGGAACGCGCTGCACGCGAGCCTCGCGGTCCGCCGCGCGGCGAAGCGGCTCGGCCGCGCGGGCCGCCCTCTCTTGCGCGCCTATACGAGCCACACGGTCGTGCATCACGGCAAGACGTACCGTGAGAGTCACGTGCGGCAGTTCCGGAACCGCGAGGAGCAGGAGCGGCTGGATCGCTGGATCGTCGAGACCCAGGGCGACCGGCGGATGATCCGCGAGCAATACGGCGTCTCGCTGGCCGGCCTGGGGATCCTCGCGTTCGCCGCTCCCGTGCTGCCGTTCTTCGCGCTGTACGCGCTCTTCCTCCCGGCGGCGGTGGTCGTCGGCGCCTTGTTACCGCTCGTGATCTACCCGCTGTCCTCGCTCGTCCTCCACCCGTACCTGCACATGCCGCGGGCCGAGGCCATGGCCCGCGCGTCGCGGCCCATGCGGTGGCTGCTCGGCACGCGCTACGTGCGCTTCATCTCCCGGCACCATTACCTGCACCACCGGTACATGCACTGCAATTACAACCTCCTCTGGCTCGGCGACCTGCTCCTCGGGCGGCACCGCCGGCCGAGCGACGAGGATCTCGCCGAGATGCGCGGCCAGGGGATGATCTGCTGATACCGCGGGTCAGACATCCTGACAGGCTCTGCCTCGGGAGCGACGAGAGGGCTCGCGCGCTGCCACGCTGCTGATCGCGCTTGCTATCGGCAATGTCTTCCCGGATACTCGGAGGGAAGATCATACACACATTTCCCTATTGGCACGGCTGGCCGGGCCCTGCGCCTTCCTGGGTGCCCGAGAACGGTCGGGTATGCCGGCAGCCCTGAGGGAACGGATCGCGGTCTCGAACGCATGAGCGAATCGGTTCGCGTCAGCATTGCGCAGGTGTGGCTGGACGAGAGCACCGGTATCGTGCGTGTCAGGGTCGACCCGGGGACCACGGTGACGCTGGCCCGCAAGGCGTTCGCCCTGCAGCGGTCGCTGGAAAATCGCTCGCCTTGATGCGACGCTCATTTCATGCCGAGACTCCATTGCCAGCTCCCTGTTCAGCTCAATCGTTCTCCCACAACATACCATCATGTGCTCGCCATCTCCCTCGTGGCCCTCTTTGGGTTCCAGGGTGGATGCACGCCGCCTGGCGACGTGACCGGCGACCTGGATCTCGAGGTGCCGAGAGACGCCCTCGACGGACCCTCTCCCGGAGGGCTGCACCCGCACATCTCGTCTGAGAGCGGGTTGATCGATCCGATCCTGAGCAAGAGCCCGGGGAACGAGCCCGCCGTGGCGTGCGGAGACGAGGTCTGCCTCGTGGCCTGGCGTGACGACCGCGACAGGCGATCTCGGATCTACGGCGCCCGTGTCGCGCTCGACGGCACCGTCCTGGACCCCTTGGGCATTCCCCTCCTGGCGGCCGGATACCCCGCTGTCGCCGCCCAGGGGGACGGTTTCCTCGTCGTCGGCGTGGGCGCGGCGGAGGACGGCAGCGGCGCCCAGGTGCGCGGCGCGCGCGTCAGCGCCGCGGGCGCCGTGCTCGACCCGGGCGGCTTCGCGCTCTCGCCCCCGTCGCCGAGGATCTTCGGCGGCCCAGCGATCGCCTTTGACGGCACGAGCCACCTGGTCGCGTGGGTGCGCCGCAGCGGCGCGGGGATGTGCGACGGCGTGATCGAGGCGACGCGGGTCTCGACGGCGGGCGTCGTGCTCGACCCGCCGGGGACGATCGCGCTGTCAACCACGGTCTGGGGCCACGTCCATCTCGCCTCGGGCGGCGCGAGCTCCTTGCTCGCCTGGGTCGAATGCCCAGGAGAGGGGCTGGCTCGGGTGCGCGGCGCGCGCGTCAGCCCCGAGGGCGCGCTGCTCGACGCCGCGGGGTTCGCGATCAGCCCGACGTACCCTTTCAACAATACCTCCTGGCTGCCCTCCGCGGCGCTCGCCTTTGACGGCACCAACTACGCGGTCGCCTGGCATCGCTGGGATGATGGCTCGCTGTCGCAGCTCGAGGCTGCGCGGGTGACGCCGGCGGGCGCTGTGCTCGACCCGGGCGGGCTCACGGTCGCGACGCTGCCGCCGTACGTCTCGACCAACCGGCTCGCCGCGGCATTCGATGGCGCCGCCACCGTGCTCGCCTGGGACACCTTCCCGACGGACGACCCAGACTTCCCGACGGAGACCGCCCGAGTGAGCCCTGCGGGGGGTGTGATCACGCCTCCGGCACCGGCGTTGAGCACCGGTCTGAACATCGCGATGGCCTCGAGCGAGGCGGGCGTGCTCGCCGCTTGGGTGAACCTCGGCGCGGGGACCACGCACGTGGCAGGCGCGCGGCTGAGCGCTCTGGGAGCGAGCCTCGACGGTCCGGCCGGATTCCCGATCTCCAAGCACGCAGACGAGCAGCGGGTGCGCGCGGCCGCGTCCGACGGCGAGAATTTGCTCGTGCTCTGGAGCGACGATCGGGACGAGCTGAGCGGCGACCCCGGGCTCATCGCCGCGCGCGTCACGCCGACGGGCGCCGTGCTCGACCCCACCGGCATTCCGATCGCGAATGAGCCGGGCGGCATCGCGCGCGCGGTCTTTGACGGATCGAGCTTCCTCGCGGTGTGGTGGTCCCCCGACGCCAGCGCCCTCCGCGCGGCGCGCGTGAGCCCGAGCGGCGTCGTCCTCGACGCGAGGCCGTTCGATCTCCCCCTCTACTTCGAGGGGATCCCCTACGGCATGGCCGCGGCCTCGAATGGCGAGGGCACGCTCGTGGTCGCGCCTGACGAATCGCTTGGCACCGGCTTCCTGAGAGCGGTGCTGGTGGATCAGGCGGGCGCGGTCACCCCGCAGCCCGAGCCGCTCAGCTTCCCCTCGTTCAACCGCGTTTGGGTCGACGCCATCGCCGGCGGGTCGGGCTATCTCGTCGTGTGGCACGACGGTTCGACGCTGTGGGGTCAGCGCCTCGATGGCGGGGCCGCGCCCATCGACGCCGAGCCGTTCATCGTTGCCGTCAACCCCGATAGCAGCTCCAGCCCTGAGAGCGCCATGCGAGGGCTGAGCGTCGGCTTCGATGGCGGCGGCTTCCTCGTGGTGTGGGAGCAGGGCGCGTGGCTCCATGGCGCGCGCGTGAGCCCCGACGGCACTATCCTGGATCCCGACGGTTTTCCCATTGCGCCTGTCGACATCGGCGCTGCTTCCTGGCCCAACTGCGAGTGGTCCGCGGCGGGCCCCGGCTGCCCGGCGCTCGCGTTCGACGGACAGCGCTTCGTCCTGGCCTGGAAGTCTCGCTCTGTTCCAGGCGATGACGGCTCCCTGGAGCTCTTTGGCGCCGAGCTGAGCTCGGAAGGCGCTGTCCTCTCGACCTTCCCGCTCTCCACGGAGCCAGGCGTCGAGGGGCCGGCCGTGCTCGCGTCCGCGGGCGACAGCAAGACCCTCCTTGCTTATACGCGTTTCCTTCCGGAGGCACCGTTCAGCGCCGGGCGCGCGCGGGTGCGCCTGCTCGACAGCTCCGCCAGCGACGAGGGCGGCGCTGGTGCGGGCGGCGAGGGCGGCGCTGGTGCGGGAGGTGCCGGTGCGGGCGGCGGCGGCTCGGGTGGCGGCACTGGTGCGGGCGGCAGCGGCTCAGGTGGCGGCGCTACCTCGGGTAGCAGCAGCTCGGCAAGCAGCAGCTCGGGTAGCGGCGCTGGCGCGGGCAGCAGCGGCTCCGGTGGTGGCGCTACCTCGGGTAGCAGCAGCTCGGCGAGCAGCAGCTCGGCAAGCAGCAGCTCGGGTAGCGGCGCTGGCGCGGGCAGCAGCGGCTCCGGTGGTGGCGGTGGCTCATCAGGAGGCGGGTGCCAGATGGCGGCCGCGTCCTCCGTCGCGACGCCGGCATTCCTTCTGGTGCTTGCCGGCTTGTTCCTCCAGCGCCGAAGACGCCCTCGTAGAGTGGGTTGAGTCGCGGAAGAGACCGGCGCGACAGCGAAGCGCTGAAGCGGATCTACGCGGCAGTCGCCGGCTTCGGGTTCAGCTCGAGGAAGCGGCGCTGGTAGGCGTACGAGCGAAAGCGGAGCTTCAGCGGCGGCTTGTTGTTGCTCTCGATCTCGAGCTTCGCGCCGTCGTCGTGCTCGGCGCAGTGCGGGATGCGCAGCGTGTAGGTCGTGCCGCCGCCGGTGCGCACCGCGATGCTCCCGAGCGCGAGCCCGGCCGCGGCGACGGCCGCGTTGGTCCCGGTCTGGCCGTCGTGCGCCTTCGCCTCGACGCCGCGGGTCGCCGGCCTCGCGCACACGCAGCAGCCTGCTGGCCAGCTGATCGTCTCGCTCGTCACCGGCGCCGGAAAGCCCGGCTGCGGGTGGACGTAGTCGTCGCCGAGCACGGTGAGGACGCGCTTCTCGACGAGGTACGCGGCCTGGCATTTGTCGCAGAACGCCGGGTCGTCGGTGTGGTTGAGCTCGATCTCCTCGAGCGTCGCCTGGCAGCGCGGGCACGTCGCGGTGCCCGCCAGGTCCTTGGCGGCCAGGAGCGACCCGAGCGCGAACACCGCGAACCCGAGGCCGCCGGCGAGACAGAGCAGCCACAGCGGACCGGAGCGGCCGATCATCGCGCGGAAACAGAGGAATGAGAGGCCGGCAAGCACCGCCGTGATGACGGCGTACTTGATGGTAGACCCGGTGTTGCGGGTCACGGTGGACGTCATGAGCCCGACCTTAGCGCCAATCGACCCTCGAGCGCGCGCCGAACGCTGTCAGCGGGTCTCTCGCCGCCGGACGGTGGCTACACCGCGCCGTCGCGGAGCCACTCGCCGAACCGCTCGCCGATCATCAGCGCTGTCAGGTTCGTGTTCACGCTCGGGATGGTCGGCATGATGCTCGCGTCCGCGACGACCAGGCCCTCGACGCCGCGGACCCGCCCGCGCCCGTCGACCGCCGCCGAGACGTCCCCCTCGGGCCCCATCGGGGCCGTCCCGCACGGGTGGTAGCCCGAGCCGCAGCTCCGGTAGATCCACCGCTCCAGCGCCTCCCGCCGCATCAGCGTGCGCTCCATGGGCCAGACGAACCACCCGAGCTCGCGCATCGGCGCGGTGCGGGCGATCTCGTACGCGAGCGTGAGCGCGTCGACCGCGCGCGACAGGTCGTCCCGGTCGACGAGCAGGTTCGAGACGATGCGGGGCCGCGCGTGCGGGTCGGCGCTCGTGTGCTCGATGCGGCCGACGCCGCGCGGCTTGCCGATGCAGCACGCGATCGCGAACGCCGGTATCGTGAGGCGCGGGTGCAGCGGGAAGAACGAGCCCGGCTGGAGCATCACGTCGTTCGGGTACTGGCTGTCACGCGAGGTGTAGCGGAGCATCGTCTGGACGAGCGGCTGGCGCAGGACGTCGATCAGGCCGCGGCGGCGCGGCCACAGGCCGATGGCGGCGCCCGGATGATCGAGCAGCCGCGCCCCCACGGCGGGCACGTCGGACACGAGCGCGACCCCGAGGCGCGCGAGCTCGGCCCGCGGCCCGATCCCGCTGCGCAGGAGGATCCCCGGCGTCGCGATCGCGCCGGCGCTCAGCACCACCTTCCGTGTCGCGACGACCTCGACGCGCCCGTCCGTCTCGATCTCGACCCCCTCGACCCGGCGGTTCCGCACGAGCACCCGCCGCACCGTCGTGCGCGGCCGGAGCCGCAGGTTCTCGCGCCGGCGCACCTCGGCGGTCAGGTAGCAGCGCGCCGCGCTCATGCGCTGTCCGTCGATCTTGTTCATCGCATGCGGCCCGACGCCGCCGGGCGCGCGCGGATCGTTGGTGTCCGCGCACCCGGGGTGGCCGAGCGCCCTGCACCCGTCGACGAACGCCGCCTGCCACGGCACGAGCTCCTCGCGCCGGGCGCGGCGGATCGGCACCGGGCCGCCCTTGCCGTGCCAGGGCTCGCCGAAGTCGAGATCGTCCTCGAGGCGCTTGAAATAAGGCAGGCAGGCGTCGAAGCCCCACTCGGGCAGGCCGAGCGCCGCCCACTCGTCGTAGTCGTACGGCTGGCCGCGGACCGCGATGCACGTGTTCACGGCCGACGAGCCGCCGACCACCTTGCCGCGCGGGAAGAGGAACATGATCTGCCCGGGCGTCGGCCGGTGGCGATAGCCCCAGTCGTGCGCGAGCCACGAGTTGCGGGTGCCGTCCCGCAGATCGGAGGGCAGGCGCTCTGGATCCGGGTAGTCCGGGCCAGCCTCGAGCAGCAGGACCTCGCGATCCGCGCGCTCCGTGACGCGCGCCGCGATCACGGCGCCCGCCGAGCCGGCCCCGACAACGACGAGCTCCGCGGCGCCGGCCGGGCGGGGCAAGGAGGACGGTGACGATCGAAACACCTTGGAAACTCGACCTACACGGGATCGCGCCGCCGGGCAACGAACCCTCGAAACTGTCCTCGCTGTATGACCGTCATGCGGCGCCAGAGCGCCGCACGCGGCACGCGGCGTACGGCACGCGCGCCCGTCCGATGATCCGCCCGGGAGGCCACATTGGAAACACCGAGGTTCATACAGGGTGTCTACTCGTTCGAGGGGCAGGGCCTGGAGCAGCCGGTGCCCCTTCGTCCGGCGGTCGGGTACACAGTCCCGCGGGACAAGCGCGCTCAGCTCATTTACATCCGCGCGGGCAACTCCACGTCCGAGCTCATCTACCTGCTCCTCAAGCGCGACGGCCACCCGATGCGCTACTTCCCGATCGGCGCCAAGGCGGCGATCCACGTGCCCCTCGTGATCGTCGAGGACATCCACCCGGAGAGCGTGATCGAGCTGTGCGTGGGCGCGCCCGAGGGCGCGCGCGGGCTCGCGACGATCGACATCGGCCTGGCGGAGATCTGAGCCATGCAGAAGAAGCGAAAGCTCGTGTTGATAGGCAACGGGATGGCCGGCGTCCGCACGGTCGAGGAGATCCTCGCGCGGGGCGGCGCCGACCAGTTCGAGATCACCATCTTCGGCGACGAGCCGTATGGCAATTACAACCGTATCCTGCTCTCGGAGGTGCTCAACGGCTCCCAGGACCCGAGCGAGATCTTCCTGAACCCCCTGGCCTGGTACCGGGAGAACGGCATCCAGCTCCACGCGGGCGTGCGCGCGCGGGCGATCCACCGGCACTCGCGCCAGGTGACGGGCGATCACGGGGTCGTGGCGCCCTATGACAACCTGATCATCGCGACGGGCAGCTCTCCGTACATCCCGCCGATCCAGGGGGTGCGGCTCGAGGGCGGCACGGAAAAGCCTGGTGTGTTCGTGTTTCGCAGCCTGGACGACTGCCACAAGATCGCCCAGTACGCACAAGGCAAGCGGAGCGCCGCGGTCATCGGCGGCGGGCTCCTCGGGCTCGAGGCCGCGCGCGGGCTGCAGAACTTCGGTCTCGACGTCCACGTGGTCCACATCAGCGGTCACCTGATGGGGCAGCAGCTCGACGCCACGGCGGGCGGCATCCTGAGGACCACGCTCGAGCAGCTCGGCGTGACGGTGCACCTCAACAAGAGCACGAAGGAGGTGCTCGGAGACGACCGCGTGACGGGGCTCCGCTTCGCCGACGGCGAGGCGCTCGCCTGCGATCTCGTGGTGATCTCCGCGGGCATTCGCCCGAACGTGGAGATCGCCCTGCGCGCCGGCCTGACCGTCGAGCGCGGGATCGTGGTGGACAACCACCTGCGCTCGCCCGACGACCCGAGGATCTACGCCGTCGGCGAGTGCGCGCAGCACCGGGGGCAGGTCTACGGGCTCGTGGCGCCGCTCTGGGAGCAGGGCAAGGTGCTGGCCGATCACATCACGAAGCGCAACGAGAAGGCCTCCTACGCCGGCTCGAAGGTCTCCACGAAGCTCAAGGTCATGGGCATCCAGCTTGCCTCGATGGGCATCACCGAGCCCGCCGACGACCGCGACGAGATCGTGCAGTTCCTCGAGCCGAAGAAGGGCACGTACAAGAAGCTCATCATCCGCGACGGCAGGCTGCTCGGCGGCATCCTCCTTGGCGACGTCAGCAAGGCCGCCTACCTGATGCAGGCGTTCGACAAGAGCACACCGCTCCCGGAAGAGCGGCTGTCGCTGCTGTTCGAACTCGGCGCGCCCTCGCCGCAGGCGACGATCGAGGAGATGCCGGCAGGGATGCAGGTTTGCAACTGCAATGGCGTCACCAAGGAGGGCCTCGTCGCGTGTGTGCGCTCGGGCAAGCGGACCCTGCGGACCATCATGGACGCGACGCGCGCGGGCATGGGCTGCGGCGCCTGCAAGCAGCTCGTCTCGGAGGTCGTCGCGTGGGCGTGCGGGGGCGCGGCGGAGCAGGACCCCGCGGCCAGCTATTACGTGCCTGGCGTCCCGCTGAGCAAACCCGAGCTGGTCCAGGCGATCCGCGAGCGCGGGCTCCGGTCGGTGTCCGCCGTGTTCCGCGAGCTCGCGGGCGGGAACGAGGACCCGGGGAGCAAGCCTGGGCTCGCGTCGCTGCTCCGCACGTTATGGCACCACGACTACGAGGACGAGCGCGACGCCCGCTTCATCAACGACCGCGTTCACGCCAACATCCAGAAGGACGGCACCTTCAGCGTGATCCCGCAGATCGCGGGGGGCATCACGTCGGCCGCGCAGCTCCGGCGGATCGCGGACGTCGTCGACAAGTACCGCGTGCCGCTCGTGAAGCTCACCGGCGGCCAGCGCATCGACCTGCTCGGCGTCAAGAAGGAGGACCTGCCGGCCGTGTGGCGCGACCTCGACATGCCCTCGGGGTTCGCTTACGGGAAGTCGTACCGCACGTGCAAGAGCTGCGTGGGGAGCGACTTCTGCCGGTATGGGCTCGGCGACAGCATCGCGCTCGCGCTGAAGATCGAGGAGCGCTTCCAGGGCATGGACACGCCGGCCAAGCTGAAGCTCGCGACCGCCGGCTGTCCGCGCAACTGCTCGGAGGCGATGGTGAAGGACGTCGGCGCCGTCGCGGTGGAGGGCGGCAAGTGGGAGATCTACGTGGGCGGCGCGGCCGGCGCCCACGTGCGCAAGGGCGACGTGCTCTGCGTGGTCGACGCGCACGAGGACGTGCTCCGGCTCATGGGCCGCTTCATCCAGTATTACCGCGAGAACGCCAGGTACCTGGAGCGGACATACGGTTTCGTGGAGCGCGTCGGCATCCAGAAGATCCGGGCGGTGGTCGTGGACGACAGCGAGGGCATCGCGCCGCGCCTCGACGAGGAGATGCGGAAGACGGTCGAGGCGTACCGCGATCCGTGGCGAGAGGCGAATTCCCCGAGGACGGCGAACCAGTTCCGATCGGTCCTGCCGATCGTGCAATGAGGGGGCGAGAGATGGAGATCACCCTGGGCCCCCTCTCGGCGATCCCGCCGGGCGAGGGGCGCGCGTTCGAGGTCGGATCGGAGCGCATCGCGGTGTTCGTCACGCGGGAAGGCCGCGTGTTCGCCACGCAGGCGAGCTGCCCGCACCGGGGCGGCCCGCTGGTCGACGGGCTGCTCGGCGGCTGCACGCTCATCTGCCCGCTGCACGCCCAGAAGTTCAACCTGGAGACGGGAGAGGCCCTGAGCGGCGCGGAGGGGCTCAAGACCTATCCCGTCCGTCTGAGCGCGACGAACCAGATCCTGGTGCGGATCGAGGGCGGCGGGGGCTGAGCGCCGCCCGTCCCGCGCGGCCGCGGGGGAGATCCGACGCCGGCGGCGGCGCGTGCTGCCGTGCCGGCGCTCTGCGGGGCCCCAGGATCGCGCGTCTTTGGGTACGCTACCGGAGCGCGTCACCCGACGTCGCCCGGAAGGTTCCCGTTCGTCATGGCCGACCCCACGACAGCCGCACCGCTCGCCCCCGGCACCGTCCTCGGGGGCGATTTCCGCATCGTCCGCCCCCTGAGCCAGGGGGGCATGGGCGCCGTGTTCGTCGCCGAGCAGCTCTCGACGGGCAAGCCGCGCGCGGTGAAGCTGATGCACGCGCAGCTCGCGCAGGACCCGCGCTTCCGCGAGCGCTTCGAGCAGGAGGCGAGGGTAGGGGCGCGGATCGAGAGCGATCACGTCGTCGAGGTCGTCGCCGCCGGGGTCGATCCCGCGACGCAGACGCCGTGGCTGGCGATGGAGCTGCTCGACGGGGCCGACCTTTCGGCCGTGATGGCGCAGCGCGGCGCGCTGCCGCCCGACGAGGTGCGCGAGCTGATGGGGCAGCTGTGCCACGCGCTCGGCGCGGCGCACCGCGCGGGCGTCGTCCACCGCGATCTCAAGCCCGAGAACATCTTCATCGCGCGGCCGCGGCAGCAGAACGTCCGCTTCAAGGTGAAGGTGCTCGACTTCGGCGTCGCGAAGATCGTGGCCGAGGCGCGGGCGACGACGTCGATCACCGCGTCGGTCGGGACGCCGCTCTGGATGGCGCCCGAGCAGACGGAGCTCGCCGCGCAGGTCGTCCCGGCGTCGGACGTCTGGGCGCTGGGGCTGCTCGCGTTCTACCTGCTCACCGCGCGCGTCTACTGGATCGAGCCGAGCCGCGGGCCCAGCGCCTCCGTCATGTCGCTCATGCGCGAGGTGCTGTTCGGCCCGCTGGAGCCGCCGTCCGCCCGCGCCGCGCAGCTCGGCTGCGCGCACCTGATCCCCCCGGGCTTCGACGCCTGGTTCGCCCGGTGCCTCGCCCGCGACGTCCGCGCTCGCTTCACCGACGCGGCGCAGGCCATGGCGGCGCTCGATCCCGTGCTCGCCGCGGCCGCCCACAGGCCCGGGCCGCTGCCGGCCGTGCCATCCATGCCCACGCCGCCGGTTTATTCCGGCCCTTCCGGGCCGTACACCGCGCCGACCCAGCCGGGGGTCTCCCGCACCGATGTCGGCGGCCTGGCCGGCGGTACGCTCGTCCCGGTGCCGGCGCTGCCCCCGCGCAAGGCCCCCTGGGGCCTGCTGCTCGCGATCGCCGGGGGCGGGCTGATCGCCGTCGCCGCGCTCATGGTCGGGGGCTTCGTGGCCTTCCAGCGGCTCCGCGCGGCGGACCGCGCCCACAGCGCCCCGCCGGCGCCGCTGTACGGCAGCGGCGATGCGCCCACGGCCACGGGCGGCACGCCGACGCCGCCGGCCAGGCCATCGAGCGCCGCGGCGAGCAGCGACGCCGATCTGGCTGGCACGTACGACATCGTATCGTCGCGCAACCCGGGCGGGCAGGGCAGCTACACGGGCAACGTCCTCCTCTCCCGGAGCGGCGACACGTACCGCATCGCCTGGATCATCACGAAGGGCGCGGGCTACGAGGGGATCGCGTTCGTGCAGGGGCAGACGCTCGCGGTGGGATGGGCGAGCGGCGGGCCCTACGGCGCGGCCGCCTACCGCATCGACGGCGGCCGCCTCCACGGGCAGTGGATCGCCACGGATCGGCCCGGCCAGGTGATCTCCGAGGAGCTGGAGGGCCCTGAAGGGCTGGTCGGCAGCTACCGGATCGTCGACGGCGCTCGCAAGGGCACGGTCGTCATCGTGCCCACGGGCGAGACGTACGCCGTCACGTGGGCGCTGAGCACCGGCGCGCTGAAGGGGGTGGGCATCCGTTCGGGCGATCAGCTCGTCGTGGGCTGGTCGCCGAGCCAGCAGGTCGGCGTGGTCAGCTATGCGATCGCGGGCCGCCAGCTCGCGGGGCGATGGGGGACCCTGGGCGGCACGCTGGCGGGGAGCGAGGCGCTGGTGCGCCGCTGACGAGCGGAACAAGCGAAACGAGCGGAACCACGCGCGAAGCGAACACGGACGCGGCGTTGCGACCGGGAGAGTCCAATGGTTCTCTTCAGGATCATGGCCCCTTTGCCCGCTCCGAACACCCCGCTTTGCGACATCGAATTGCCCGCGCTCAGCGTGTCGGCGCGCGAGCAGCTCACGCGCGTCTGCGCGTTCCTTTACGTCGTGTGTCTTCCGGAGATCCAGACGCGCGCGCTCCTCGCGGACTACACGCCGGAGATTCTCGCGGGGCACTTCACCGAGGAGACGCTGAATCTCCTGGCTCTCGGCGAGCCCGTCCCTCCGCCGCTGCCCGACGTGCCCCTTTCCTTGCTCGCCCGCTTCCGGCCGGCGGCGCGCGCCTAGCAACGCAGAAGCGGACTCGGCGTGACCGCCGCAGTCATGAGGGCGTGGCGCGCTGGCGGTTCGCGGAGGCGGAGGAGGACAGATGATGTCCAGCGCTTCGCCCGCTCAAAGCGATGGCGATGCACGCCGGCCATGGCAGCATGCGCCGCACATTCCCCGTCGTACGGCTCCTGTGAACCCCATTCCCGTCTTCTCCGATCCAGGGGCGTCGTCCCGTTACGCCATCATCGAGGTCCTCTACGAGGGTTCAGACACCCTTCTTTACCGGGGTGTGCGCCAGGCCGACGGCCTTCCCGTGGTGCTCAAGGTCCTCCGGCGCGATCACGCGAGCCCCCGTGCCCGCGAGCGGCTGCGCCACGAGTACGAGGTTGCCCGGGCGCCCGAGACCACGGCCATCGTCAAGCCCTATGCGCTCGAGATGCTCGGCGATCAGCCGGCGCTGGTCCTGGAGGATTTCGGCGGCGTGTCGCTCGATCGGCTTCTGGAAGGGCCGATGCCGCTCGAACGCTTCTTCCCCCTCGCCGTCCGCTTGGCGGAGGCGCTCGCCGGGCTGCATCGACACGGCGTCGTCCACAAGGACATCAAGCCTCAGAACGTGCTCCTCAACCCCGCCACCGGCGAGGTGAAGATCACCGACCTGGGGATTGCGTCCCGGATACCCCGCGAGCGGCAGCACCTCGAGCACGCCGGGCTCATCGAGGGGACCCTGGCGTACATGGCCCCGGAGCAGACGGGCCGGATGAACCGCTGGATCGACGAGCGGACCGATCTCTACTCCCTGGGCATCGTCTTCTACGAGATGCTGACAGGCGCCCTGCCGTTCCAGGCCGGCGATCCCGTCGCGTGGGTCTATTGCCACATCGCGCAGAAGCCGCCCCCGCCGAGCGCGCTCGTCCCTTCGATTCCCCCGCTCCTGTCGGAGGTCGTGCTCAAGCTGCTCTCCAAGGCCGCCGAGGAGCGTTACCAGAGCGCGGCCGGCCTGCGGCGCGACCTGGACGAGTGCTTCGCAAGATGGCGGACGAGCGGCGCCATTCCGCCCTTTGCGCTCGGGGAGCGCGATCTCTCGGATCGGTTCCAGGTGCCGCAGCGGCTGTACGGGCGCGAGCGCGAGGTGGAGGCGCTGCTCGCCGTGTTCGAGCGGGTGGTGGCGCAGGGCCGGCCAGAGCTCGTGCTCGTGTCGGGCTACTCGGGCATCGGCAAGTCGTCGCTCGTCGCGGAGCTGCACCGGCCGGTGGTGAGGGAGCGGGGGTTCTTCCTCTCCGGCAAGTTCGATCAAACCGCGAGGGACGTCCCCTACTGCGCTTTCCATCAGGCGTTCCGGGCGCTGGTACAGGAGATCCTCTGCGCGAGCGAGGAGCAGGTCGAGCGCTGGAGACAGCGTTTCCGCGAGGCCCTCGGCCAGAACGGCAGGCTGCTCGCCGACGTGCTCCCCGAGCTCACGCTGCTCCTCGGCCCGCTGCCGCCCGTGCCCGAGCTCCCGCCCGCCGAGGCCCAGGGACGGCTGCACGCGACCCTCCAGCGCATCGTGGCGGCGTGCGCCCAGAAGGAGCACCCCGTGGCGCTCTTTCTCGACGATCTGCAATGGGCCGACGCGGCCAGCCTCCAGCTGCTCGAGCAGCTCGCCACCTACGCCGGGTCCGAGCACCTCCTGCTGATCGGCGCCTACCGCGACAACGAGGTCGGCCCCGCGCACCCGCTGCGGATCACGGTCGCCGAGGCGCGCAAGCGAGGCGCCACCGTCTCCGAGCTCGTCCTCGAACCGCTCTCCACCGCCCATGTCAGGGCGCTCGTCGCCGAGGCGGTCCACGCGCCGCACGCGCCGCACACGCCCACAGAGCAGGTCGAGCCGCTCTCGCGGCTGGTTTACGAGAAGACCGGCGGCAACCCGTTCTTCGTGCTCCAGTTCCTGATCGCGCTGCACCAGGAGGGGCTCATCGCCTTCGACGCGAAGCAGCGCGCGTGGCGCTGGGACATCGCCGCGATCCGCGACAAGGGGTTCACCGACAACGTCGTCGAGCTGATGGCGGGCAAGCTGAAGCGGCTCTCGGCTCCGACGCGGGACGCCCTCACGCTCGCCGCGTGCCTCGGCAGCAGCCTGGACCTCGACACGCTCGCGGTGGTGGCGAGCCGTCCGGCGGCGGAGCTCCGCGACGCGCTCGAGGAGGCCGTGCGCGAGGGGCTGCTGCTCCGCCGGGGCGGCGCCTATCGATTCCTCCATGACCGGGTGCAGCAAGCCGCGTACTCGCTCATCCCGGCGGGACAGCCCGTCGAGATCCACCTCCGGATCGGCCGGCTGCTCCTCAAGGCGCAGCGCGCGGAGGCGCGCGACGAGGCGCTCTTCGATGTCGTCGGCCATCTCAACCGCGGCGCCGCGCTCATTCATGACCAGGCGGAGCGGACCGATCTCGCGGCGCTGAACCTCCGCGCCGGCAGGAGAGCCAAGGCCGCCGCGGCCTACAAGGCCGCCGCCGCGCTCTTCGCCGCGGGCCTCTCCCTGCTCGCGCCGGACTCCTGGGAGACGCAGCACGAGCTGACCTACGACCTGACGCTCGAGCGCGCGCACGTCGCGTACCTCACCGGCAGCTTCGAGGAAGCCGAGCGCCTCCTGCAAGAGCTCATGGAGCGCGCGAGGACCCGGCGCGAGGCGGCCGCCGCCGTCGAGGTCGTCCTTGCCTTCTACGAGACCCGCGGGCAATGCGGCCGCGCGCTCGAGATTGGGCTCGCGTGGCTCCGCTCCTGCGACATCGATCTGCCGCTCCACCCCTCAAGCGCACAGATTGACGCGGAGACCGAGCGCGTGTGGCAGGCCCTGGGCGATCGGGCGATCGAGGACCTGATCCATCTGCCCCCCATGACGGACCCGGAGATCAAGCTCACGATGGGCGTCCTGGAGAGCATGGTCGTCCCTGCGGTCTTCGTGGACGCGGACCTGCACTGGCTCATCGTCCTGCGCATGGTCCAGCTCAGCCTGCGCCACGGCAACGCCGAGAGGAGCTCCGCGCACGCATATGCCGCCCTCGCGAGCGTGATCGGCCCGAGGTTCGGGCGATACCAGGAGGGATATCTGTTCGGCAAGCTCGGCTGCGACCTGGCGGACAGGAGCGGCCTCCTCACCACGAAATCGGTGGTGTTCGCCTATGTCGGAATGGCCGTCGTCTCCTGGACACGCCACTACCGAGAGACGACTCCGTACAGGCGCGCCGGCTTCAGCGCCGCGGTCGAGTCCGGGGATCTGAACACAGCGTGCTTCAACTGCATGTGGGCCGCGCTGTTCCCGCTGCTCTCCGGCGAGCCGCTGGAGGACGTGCTCCGCGAGGTCGAAGAGCGCCTCGGCTTCGTGCGGAGGACCGGTCACGCGTTCGCGCACAGCATCCTCCTCGGCGTCCACGCCATGATCCAGACGCTGCGCGGGAGGCCGGTCCGCTTCTCGATGCTGGACGGGTCCGATCTGGATCTAGCGGCCTTCGAGGCGCAGCTGGAGGGGGATCTGCTGCGCGTTCGCGGCAGCTATTACGGCTTGAAGGCTCAGGTGCTCTTCGTGCTCGGCTCTCCCGGAGAGGCGTCCGCGGCGGCGACCCGCGTGATGGCCGAGCACCCCTTCAAGGCCGCGCCGTACCCGCTCATCGCCGAGAACCACTACTATCTCGCGCTCTCGCTCGCTGCCGTCTTCAACGAGCCGCACGAGCCGCACGAGGCGGGGCCCTCCCCGCCGCGGGAGCTCCCCGAGCGGCTGCTCCCCGAGCGGCTGCCCGAACAGTTGCCCGAACAGTTGCCCGAACAGTTGATCGAGTGCGAGCGGCAGCTCGGCGAGTGGGCCAGGAGCGGGCCCGACAACTTCCTCCACAAGCACGCCCTGGTCCAGGCCGAGATCGCCCGGCTCCGTGGGCACGAGCCGGAGGCCAGCCGGCTTTACGAGCAGGCCATTGCGTCGGCGCGGGACGGCGGATTCGTCCAGCACGAGGCCATCGCCTGCGAGCTCGCCGCGGGGTTCTACGGCACGCGCGGCCTCGCGACCCCCGCCGACAGCTACCTGCGAAGCGCCCGCGCCGCCTATTTCCGCTGGGGCGCCCACGCCAAGGTCGAGCAGCTCGATCATCGCTATCCCCACCTCGCTCCGCGCAGCCCGATCGCGCCCACCGCCACCTTCGCCGTGCGGGCCGAGCAGTTCGATGTCCTGTCGGTGGTGAAGGCCGCGCAGAGCATGTCCGGAGAGCTCAAGCTCCCGCGCCTGCTCGAGATGCTGCTCCGTATCGTGGTCGAGCACGCGGGCGCCGAGGAGGGCTGTGTCCTCCTGGTCCGGGATGAGCAGCTGTGGATCGCGGCGATCGAGGCGCCAGGAGGCGCGGTGCGGCTGCTCGGCGCGGACGAGGCGCATTCGGTCGCGCTGCCAGAGGCCGTCCTCAACTACGTTCGCCGCAGCCACGAGCGCGTGCTGCTCGACGACGCCGCCGGGAGGCATCCGTTCTCGGAGGACGAGTATTTCACGCGAAAGACGTCGAGATCGGTGCTGTGCCTGCCGATCGTGCACCAGGCCCGGCTGATCGGCCTGCTCTACGTGGAGAACAGGCTCGTCACCGGCGCCTTCACCCCCGGCCGGCTCACCGTCCTCGAGCTGCTCGCCTCGCAGTCGGCCATCTCGCTCGAGAACGCCATGCTCTATGCCGATATCGAGCAGGAGAACGCCGAGCGGCGGCGGGCGGAGCGGGAGCTCCGGGAGAGCCAGGCGACGCTGCAGGCCATCGTCGACAACTCGGCGGCCTCCATCTACCTCAAGAATCGCGAGGGCCGGTATCTGCTCGCCAACCGGCATACGGGCAGCGTCGTGGGCCTGTCGAGCCATGAGCTCCTCGGAAAGACCGACGCCGAGCTCTTCCCTGCTGCGGTCGCCGAGGCGCTCCAGGACAACGACCGGAAGGTGCTCGCTTCGGGCGGGCCGATGGAATGCGAAGAGGAGATACCGCTGGACGACGGACCGCACACCTTCCTGTCGGTCAAATTCCCTCTCGGCGAGGGGGTCAAGCCCGGCGTGCTCTGCGGCATCTCCACCGACATCACCGAGCGCAAGCGGGCCGAGCAGGCCGAGCGCTTCCTGGCCGAGGCGAGCCGCAAGCTGATGGCGCTGGGCTACGGCGCGACCGTCGAGAGCGTGGCGCAGCTTCCGGTGCCCGAGCTCTCGGATCGGTGCGTCGTCGAGGTGCTCTCCGAGGACAGGGCGCCGGGCCCAACGGCCGCCGCCGGGGTGCCCGGCGAGCAGCTGGAAGCGCTGAAGGACGCGCTGCGCGTTCTGGCGGAGGCGTCGCTGGCCGGATCCGAGGGGGAAGAGGGCCGCGCCACGCCGCTGGTGCAGCAGGTGCATTCGCTCGACCCGCGGGTCAGGCCGCTCTGGGAGCAGCTCGGCGTCCACGCGTTTCTGCGGGTTCCGCTGGCCGCGCGCGACCGGTACTTCGGCGTCATGACCCTGCTGGCGACCGTGCCCGGGCGCCGTTGTGGCCCCGCCGACCTGCGGCTGGCCGAGGAGCTGGGGCGCCGCGCGGCGCTCGTGCTCGACAATGCCCGCCTGTACACCGAGGCACAGGAGGCGATCCAGCGGCGGGACGAGTTCCTCGTCGTCGCCTCTCACGAGCTCAAGACCCCGCTGACCTCGCTGCAGATGCAGGCGCAGAGCATCGAGCGGCTGCTGCGCCGCCGCTCGCTCGCGGACGTCCCCCCGGAGCGGATCGAAGCGATGGTCCAGATCCTCGGCCGCCAGACGTCGCGGCTCGCGCGACTGGTGGACGAGCTGCTCGACGTCACGAGGCTGCACGCCGGGCGGCTTTCGCTCGCGCGGGCGCCGGTCGATCTGGCGGCGTTGGCGGGCGAGGTCGTCGAGCGGATGCGCCCGCAGCTCGCGGCGTCCCGCTGCCGGGCGCAGCTGCAGCTGGAAGCGCCCGTGGTCGGGTGCTGGGATCCGGATCGACTGGAGCAGGTCGTCATCAACCTCCTGTCGAACGCGATGAAGTACGGCGCAGGCAGGCCCATCCTCATCGGTGTGCGGCGGCAGGCCGATCGCGCGCTGCTCGTCGTCCGCGATGAGGGGATCGGGATCGCGGAGGCCGATCAGGGCAGGATCTTCGAGCGCTTCGAGCGCGCGGTGTCGGTGCGCAACTTCGGCGGCCTCGGCCTCGGGCTCTACATCGCACGCGCGATCGTGGCGTCGCACAGCGGCTCCATCCGGGTGGAGAGCAAGCCGGGCGCGGGCGCGACGTTCGTGGTGGAGCTCCCGTTGAGCCCGCCGGAGAGCGCCGTGCCGGCCGGATCCGTCGTAGAATAGGGAGGAGATCGAGAAGCTCCGGCGGACGAGCGAGCGGCTGTTCGAGCACCTGACCCCGGCCGGAGCCCGGGTGGAGGTCAGGAAGAAGGACAAGACCGCGGCCGAGGACGCGAGAGATCGACTGTGGACGCGACGCTGCTCCTGCGGCGGCACCCGGCGCCCCGGAAGGTGGGTTATTACTTCCACGGCGACGATTTCGAGACCGTCACGCCGCGCCTGCTCTCGCGGGCCGCCTCCGCGCAAGCCGTCGAGGAGGCGCTGGAAGAGGAGCCGGAGGCGATCGCGAGCGATGCGAAGCGAGATGGAGAGCCGGAGGCGCCCTAAGCCCTGCGCCGCGACCAGCCTGAGCGAGAGCGACAAGGCGAGCGGCATCGCTGGCGCGACCGATCAGAGCTGCCCATACTCACGGATCCGGTCGCGCTCTTCGCCCTTGTCTCCCTTGTCAGACTCCAGATCGACGACGAGCCCGAGGCGCGATTCGACGTAGGCCGCCCAGATGGTTCCATGCGTTGGAATGCTGGCCCAAGCGTTCATCTCTGTGATCGACAGCAGACCATCCATGCTTCGATCGAAGATTCTTATGTCCCTAAACCGTAATCCGCACGTGAAGCCGAGTTGGACGTTGACGTTGAGAGAATACACGTCCCCGCCGAGGAAGAGATCGACGTGCGTGGTCCGGACGAGGGTCGCCTGTGGCCTCAAGGTCGTGGTGAACATGGGAAGAACGGCTCCGATCAATTGGTAGAGTTGAAAGCTCGTGGCCGCGCTCGCTCGGAACGGTCCGGCTTCGAACGTGGCATGGATCCCCAATTGCTTGTCTTCTATCGTCGACATGTTCTCCTTGCCGACTCCAACGCCGATGAAATACCCGATGTTGAGCTCCTGGGTGGGACTCGCGGTCTGTCCGAAGCTCACCATGACTGTATGGACAGCCCCCGGAGTTGTTCCGCCGCCATACGTGGCTCCTAGTCTCGCAAGATGGGGGAGCTTTGTCTGAACGACACCGTTGAGATGGAGGCCGTCCCAATGGAATTTCTCTGGGGGTCGTGGCTCTTGCGCTGATGCCAGAGCGGCGAGGGTGAGTACTCCAAGACCTGATAGCGCGCGCAACAGGGGCTGCCCTGGCCTGCTCGAACGGCGGGCCGCTGGCTCCCACGACATGAACGGCTGCGCGAAATACATTCGAGTCATGGGGCCTGCATGCGGGCTATGCATGCGGAGTTCTTCACCAGCTTGTCGATGTCGACGTCGCCGTGCTCGTCCCTGAACATATAGGCATTCTCCATCGCGTCGAGGCCGAGAATATCGCTCGTAACATCTGGCTGCGACGCATCCTCAAAGGATCTTATAACAGAAACACAAGTCGAGTGCTGCGTTTGGGCCAAATCTCGAATACTCAAGACGGTGCCGCAGTCGAGCGTGCTGCTACCCAGTATTTGCTCGTACGCATTGATCTGCCACCTGAAGTCCCTACAGTTCTCGGCTAGCATGTGCAGCTGGATCGCTTGCGATCGGATGATGCATTGCGTAGGAAGCCCTGACTCAAGTGGGAGTATGGGATTGTCATCGTTGGTGTGGGGATCTCCATCTCTCTTCTGAAGATGTTGATCGCGACGCTGGAGGGTCTTTTCGCAGCTGGCCAACCGCTTCCTGGTGACGCGCAGCGTTGACCGAAGATCGGGATCGTCCTTGCTGGCGGCGGCCTGGTGGGATTGAGGCCCGTTGTCGCTCTCTGCAGAGATTCTTCCCAGATTGTATGCCGCCGCTAGTGCGGCGATCGCAATGGCCCCAGATCCAATCCATGTTGTCGGCTTCGGTGAGGTTCCCATGCGTCGAACGTTGCGGGTTAGAGTCCTGATGTTATGAGCAAGAGCGGCGATTCTGGCCTGTTCGACAGCGGGTCGATGGATCGCCATGAGATGAACCGCGGCGTGAATATGTTCGCATCATTCCGTCTGCATGCGGGCGAGACACTCCGGATTATTTACCAATTTGTCAATGTCGTCGATGTCAGCGTGTTCGCCCCTAACTGTATAGGACTCTTCCACTGCGTCAATGGCGAGAGGATTGCTCGCAGCATCTTGATAGTCAGCGTCTTCGTTGACCTTGACAATGCCAACGCAGCGCAAGTATTGCATCCGGGCCATGTCTCGAATACTCAATACAGTGTCGCAGTCGATCGTGCTGCTGCCCAGTATTGTCTTGTAGGCGTCAAAGTGTTCCCTGAAGTTTCTGCAGTGAGCGGCCATCATCGTCAGCGACCTCGCTTGCAATGCGGTGATGCATTGTTTCGGAAGCTCTGGCTCAGGTGCGGGTGCAGGATTGCCTTCGGTGGCCTGGGGCCTTCCCTCCCTCTTCTGAGGATTGTGGTCGCGACGCTGGAGGGTCGTTTCACAGCTGGCCAACCTTTTTTGGATGACGCTCAGAGTTGACCGCGGATCGGGATCGTTCTGGCTGGCGGCGTTCTGGTGCGATTGAGGCCGGGTATCACGCTCTGTCGAGATTCTTCCCAGATTGTATGCCGCCGCCAGTGCGGCGACAGCGACGGTTCCCAATCCAATCCATGCTGTCGGCTTCGGTGAGGTTCCCATCTGTCAAACGTTCTGAGTTGATGACAATCGCCGTCGGCGAGGCAGGTGGTATGGTGTGGATGGGTTTCTACGGTGGTGTGAGTCAGTAGAAGCAGGGATCCTGCTTGACCGGCGTTATTCCGACCATTTGAGGGGTGATAGTTTGACTGGTGCCGCTACTGGGTGGTAGGACCTCGCGCCATTCATTGCATTTCTTTGTGGCTAGGATAATCAGGAATCGGTCTTGTAGCGGCATCGTCCTATCGCAACCGATTGGCTGTGGGAATGGGACTGTTGGCACACACAGCGCTTGGCACCGCGGTGATGGATCTATGCACGTCGGTGCTTGTGGTTCGTCGAAGATCGTACATCCGGTTTGGGATAGTACGGTCGCGGAAATGATCTGAGCGAGGCGGGGACGGATTGCCCTTGAACGACGACGTGCTGCGGTCATAGGCTCTTGCTCTCATGGGGGGGCATCTGGTGGTGGCTCGCGTTTGCCTCAAGAAGGAGGCAGGAGGATACAGGAAAGACTGTCGTCCTTCGATGAATCCGTGCACATGGTCGCGGCCGGGTGTCGCACGCGAGCGCGTCGAGGCACGCGCGCGATGTCCGGGACGTCGCGAGGAAGCGAGGACTCGCACGGCCGGTCGCGGACCATTTCTTTCGCTTCCAGGAAATGGACGGGGGCGCAATCGGTGCGCGCGGTTCAGGCCGCGAACACTCGTTGGCAGCGCACCCATTCCCTGGCGGGCAACCATCGCATCGGACGTCCGTGCCTTATGCCTGGCAGCAGAAGGTCGACGGCTCGGCCGGCAGCAGCTCGCCGGTGGGCTCGCCGCCGCTCGGGGCGCAGCCGCCGGGGTCCACAGTTACGACCTCCGCCGACTTGCTGCCGAGGGCGACGCCGGGCGGGGTGACCCCGCAGAACGGTGTCGTCGAGCTCACGACGTTGGACGCAAGCAGGTCCCCGCACGCGCCGTCGCTGTAGACCGAAGCCATGACGGTGCACGACGCGCCCTCCGGCTCCCCGCAGCCGCACTCGGAGCAGCCGCGTGTGTCGTCGGCGCCGCCGTAGAAGACGTGCCGGTCGAGGTAGGGCTCCTCGCACGTCACGTCGCCCTCGTGGAAGATGCACGTCAGGAAGCCGCCGGGCGGTGGGATCCCGGGCTGGTCCGGCGAGGGCATGCAGGTGCTCCGGTCGCCCAGGCACTCCGTGTACGCGCCAGGTACGCAGGCGAGCGCCCGGGTCTGCCAGGGATCGAGGAGCGCAGGCGGCGGCGGCTCGTCCACCCTGGGCGTGCATGCGCCGGTCACCGTCACGACCGGCGCATCGATCGAGACCGACTGCACGCACGGCTTCCCGCCGCAGTCCTGGCCGGCGGGGATCGCGTTCGCGGCGGTACAGGCGCCGTCCCAGCCGTCAGGCGCCGCGAACTCGGTCGCGACGCTGCCGGGGTCACCAGCGCACGTCGTCGCCGTGTGTGCCGACCAGTCCAGCGGGAGCTGGCACGAGGCGCTGGCCGCGTCGGGCGGGTCGCACACGCAGGCCGCGCAGGCGAGCGGTACGGGCGCCAGGTCGGCAAACCCCTCGTAGCCGATGTTCGGCGCGGCGGCGGGGCAGCCGGGTGCCTGGTCCCGCGGGCCGAACCAGAGCAGCGCCGGGCCGAACCAGCCGAGCGGGGCGGGGGGGACGCAATCGCCGGCGCAGGCGGTCTCATCGCCGCCGCCGGAACCGCCACCCCCGCCTTCACCGCCATTCCCGCCGTCGCCGCCCTTGCCGCCGGCCCCACCGCCACCTTCCTCCGGCCACGGGCAGCCTGGGTGGCCGTATTCCTGAGGCTGACAAGGACCGTGGATGATCGCGTCGCCGGAGCAACCCACCCACGAGAACAGCCCCACGAACAACCAGAAGACGCGCATGCCGAGCAAGCTAGTGGATGGTGCTCCATGTTGACAATGAAGATTTCTGGCGAGACAGGCGGTCGCATGGCTCATTGCGGATCCGTTCCAAAAATTGCCATATTGGCTGCCGAATTTCGGCATGCGTCGTCGTGCTCCTTCAATAGATTGTCGTGACACCGAATCCGAACACGGCGCCGACCGGGGGCGATGACCATGTGAGGGCTGGATGCGTTTCATTGGCCTCTCTCTCGCGTCGGAGCACCGCGTCCGCGACGTTCCAGAGAGCTTCGGCATAGCCATGCACGGACCACCTGTCCGAGAAGGACCACGCGCTGCCGAGCCGTGCGCCGACGCCAAGCAGCGGCTGGCGAGGTGAGCTGATGGTCCATGGGTCCCGAGGGACGAACCGGAGCACACCGACCGCGGTAACCCCGCAACCGAACAGGAATCGGCCACGATGACAGGCCAGGGCGGCCGCGGTGAAGGCGCTGGTGCCGATGGGCACCGCTTCCACCTCCTGCGCCATCGAAACGAGTGCCCGACCCTCGACCGAGATCGACCACTCGGACCGGCGAACGCCCACGGACAGCGTCATCCCAGCCGCGGCTCCCGGCGTGATCCCCAGGCCCAGGGTCGCCCCGAGCCCCGCTTCGAGCCGCAGCGGCTCCGGCGGAACCGCCGCCGCCTCCGCCGGTGCTGGCTCCGGCGCGGCCCGGCGCGCCCGCGAAGGCGACGGCGAGGGCGCCAACAGGGGCTCGGACGGCGGCGAGGGCTCGGAGGGCGGTGGCGCCCCCTCCGGCGCGGTCAGGATCTGCGCCACGATGGCCAGGGCCACGCCGGAGAGCAGCGCCTCGCAGCCGTTCCGGGTGCGGAACCCCTCGGACCAGGCTGTCTCGCCCGCGCCCTCGCTGTCGCGCAGGGCCATCGACGCCGTGAGCTCCGGCCCGTCGCGCGCGATGCGGACGGTGAGCATGCGCGGCGCGTCATCCTGGAACGGATCGCCGCCGAGCCCGCGCGCCACCTCCGCGCGCAGGAGCGCCTCGTCGGCGCAGCCCTCGGCGCCGGGGCCCCGCACGACCTCCAGCCGCATCGCAGTCTGCGGCAGATCCGGCGCGGCGCGCGCCGCGGCGACGCACAGCAGGACCGTGGCCGCGGCGACGGCGGCGCGCGCCAGCCACCTCGCGCCCCTGCGCGGACCGATGGCGCAGCGGGCCGGGCGTACGCCGAGCCTCCGTCTGCCACAGGGCCCGCTCATCGCGACGGCTCGCTCCCCGGCGCGCCCTGCTCCGGGGCGGTGAGGCGCGCCAGGGCGACCCTGCGAAGCCGCTCCCGCACGTTCTTCAGCTGGCCCCCGGGGAACCGCTGCTCGTGCACGGCGATCTGCCGGAGCGCCCCGGCGGGATCACCGGCGGTGAGGCGCTCTCGCGCCGCCGTGAGCAGCCGCAGCTCCTCCGCGAACGTGTCATCGCGCTCGCTGGCCTCGCTGGCTTCGCTGGCCCGTGGCGCCGCCCGCGGAGCCGCAGGGCACGGGCGGTGGGGTGCCTCGGGCGCGGGAGCGACGGGCGCCGGCTCCGGCGCCTGTTGCGGCGGGGTCGCCCCAAGGCAGACGGTGCGCGCGGGCAGCAGATCGGGCAGCACCGGCCCGAAGCGGCGAGCCCAGAGGGCCGGCGGCGGCGCGAGGGCGAGCAGCACAGCCACGGTTCCGGCGACGCCCGCCGCAGCCGACGCGAGGGCGAGGGCGATCCGGCCAGGCCTCCGTGGCAAGGTCGAGGTGGCAGGCGAACGCGGCGGGGGAGCCGGCGGTCCGGGCGGAGCCGGCGGCGCAGGCGCTGCCGGCGGGGGTGCCGGCGGTCCGGATGCCGCAGGCGGAGCAGGCGCCGGCTGCGCGGGGGCCGCCTGCGCCGTGGTGCTCGCGCCGCCGTCGTGCGCCAGGAACTCCGATGCCAGCGGGAACGGTAGCCAGCAGGCGCGCAGCGCCTCCCGCTGGTCCGGGCGGAGCCGCGCCACGGCGGCGCGGTAGTCCTCACGGGCCAGGCGCAGCCGGTTCGCGGCGGTGTTGTAGTTGATGCCGAGCTCGCGCGCGATCTCGACGATCGGCACCTCCCAGGCCTCGTGCAGGACGAGCAGGACCCGCCGCTCGGGGGCGATCGTGCTCAGCACGTCGATTGCGAGCTCCAGCCGCTCTCGCTCCGCGACGCGCTGCTCGCTGCTCGGCGCGGGATCGACGGCCTGGCCGCGCGGCGCGGGGTGCAAGCCGCCCGGCACCTCGCGGCGGCGGTAGGCGCGTTCCAGGTGCTTGCTGACCTTCCGCCACGCGATCCCGAAGAGCCATCGGGCTTCCGCGCTGCCGCGCGGGCGCCGGCCATCCCGCTGCGGCGGATCGCCGGCCGAGTCGGCCTCGCGCGGAGGTGACGACGAGGCGGAGGCCGGGTAGTCGGGATCGAACCGATCCAGGCTCTCGTACGCCGCAAGGAGGACGTCCTGGACCAGGTCGTCGATGTCGGGCGCGGCGACCCCCAGGAGCCGGAGCGAGCGCGGGAGGGTTTCGAGCGCTGCGGTGTGAACGGAATTCCAGGTAGCGGTGCGGGAGGCGTCGTCAGCGGCGGAAGGGACGTGGGTGCTCATACCCAGAATTGCGGGGAGCTCTCCAGGTCTGTTTGAAAAACGCACGCCCCGGCGCACGGGACGGAGGCGCTCCTGCGGCGAGCGTCGCGCTCACGACAGGCTGCGGCTCTCTGGGGGGATCCGCGCCGAGTGGGGCGAGATCGTCTCCATGTGGGCCAGCACCTCGGCCTGACCCCAGCGCTCGAGCGCGTCCATCTCCGCCGGGCCGAGCAGCCGCCGAATCGCCCCCCAGGTGCGCTCGAACTCGAGCGCGACCAGGTGCTGCGACAGCGCGGTGAGGGGGCTCAGGTCGGAGTCGTCGCCGCGGTACGCCGCGTAGGCCTCGGCGTCCCATCCTTCCAGCGGGAGCGCCTCCGCCTCGTCGATGCGGCGATCCAGCGCCTCCTCGGTCTCCGCCCACGCTCGAGCGATCTGGAGGAGCTTGGCGATCTTGTCGAGCGGCAGGCCGAAGCGCGCGACGCGGTGCTCCTTGCGGCGCGATAGCCATATGACGAGCACCTGCCACATGGTCCGCCAGTCCGGCAGCCGGTCGAGGACGAAGTAGCGCTCCTCGATCCACGCGCGGACCTGCGCCGCAGCCGTCGTGCCCTGGGTGCGCTCCACGTCGGCGAGGAACGCCGCGATGTGCACCGCGACCATGCCCTCGTAGTCCCGCTCGTCGTCGTCCAGCGCCTCGACCGCTATCTCCGCCCGGACGCAGCGGCGCGCGGCGGTCTTTACCGCCTCGACGTCGTCGATGCGGAGCCCGAGATCGGGCCAGAAAGGCGTTACCCTGTCCATGCTGAGGAGCCGGACAGCGCTCGTGTAAGCGTAGGATACATCGAGGTCAAGGAGATCAAGGGTGGGGTTCATCGGCAGCGAAGCTCGGGTTGGTCTGGAGCGGCCAGCGTAGCCGCGCCGGGGGTGAACGGGTAGGTCGCCCCGACCTCGGACCGCCGGAGAGCACCTCTCCGGCCAGAGCCGTTCTACAATGCGGGCATGCGATTCGAAGGCCCACGCGCTCCGGGCACGCCGCTCGCAGTCGCGATTGCCGCCTCGCGGAGGTCGTCGTGACGGAGTCCGCCCACCGGCCCGAGATCGAGCGCGCGCTCCGCTTCATCGCCGCGAACCTCGAGAGGCCCATCACGGTCGCGGACGTCGCGCGCGCGGCGCGCCTCAGCGAGTTCCATTTCCACCGGGTCTTCCACGCGGCGGTCGGCGAGCCGATCGGGCGGTTCATCACCCGGAGGCGGCTCGAGCAGTCGGCGCTGCGGCTCGCGTACGAGCCGGACCGCAGCATCATGGATGTGGCGCTCTCGTCCGGGTACTCGTCCGCCTCGAACTTCTCGAAGGCGTTTGCGGCGCACTTCGGCTGCAGCCCGTCGCAGGTGCGGAGCCCGGAGCGCGGCCTCCCCGTCGCGATCGGGAAGCTGACGTCGCTCTACGGGAAGGACTTTCGGCCGGAAGCGCTCTATACGCTCCCGCCCGAGCGCGGGGTCGACGAGCGGCGCCGCGAGGCGGCGGCGTGGAGCGCGAGGGTCCGCTTCGAGACCACGAGCGGGCTCGATTTCGCATGCCTCGCCAGCCCGGGTGGATACGACGTCTCGGCCCTCGAGCGCCTCTGGTCGGACCTCATCGCCGCCGCCCGGCAGCTCGGGCTCTGCGAAGACGCCGTGGATGCCTGGGGCGTGCCGCACGACAGCCCGCAGATCACGGCCCCCGAGCTGTGTCGATACCACGCCTGCGTGCCCTGTCCGAAGGCCGTCCCGCTGCCGCCCCCGCTCTTCCGCGGCCGGATGAGCGAGGGCCGCTACGCCGTCTTCCGCTATGCCGGCGAGGTGTCCGGGATTCCAGAGGCGTATCGCAGCATCTATTCGTGCTGGTTCAGGGAGAGCAGCCTCGCGCCCGACGACTTCACCTCCCACGAGCGCTACGTCACGGACGAGCCGAAGGACGGCCGCGTGGACCTGGAGCTCTGGTTCAAGGTGCGGCCGCGCCGCTGACCGCAGCAATCCAGGAGAACTCATCCGCAGCCCCGGAGATGCGACGCCGGCGCTCCAGGCCGTACGGTGTCTCGTGGCCGGATGGCCCGGTCCACCATGGAGAGGGTTGCAGGGGACACGATGGGAACGCTGAGCACTTCGAAACGAATCCTGGTCACCGGTGCGTCGCGCGGGATCGGACGCGCGGCCGCGCTCGCGCTCGCCGAGCAGGGGCACACGGTGGCCCTCGCCGCCCGCGACGAGGGCGCGCTGAGGCAGCTCGCCGGCGAGATCGCGCGCGCGGGCGGGCGGGCCGAGGTCGTCCCGATGGATGTCACGGACGACGCGAGCGTCGAGCGAGGGATCGCGCGGCTCCTCGAGGCCGGGCCGTGCGATATCGTGATCAACAACGCGGGATCCTGCGACCAGGCGGACTTCCTGGTACAGAGAATGGAGACGCAGCGCTCCGAGATGGATCTCAATTACTGGGGCGCCGTGCGGGTGACGCGCGCGCTCCTGCCGTCGATGCTCCTGCGCCGCTCGGGCGTCGTCGTGAACGTCTCGTCGATGCTCGGGATCGTCGCGTCGCCGACGACGGCCAATTATTCGGCGACGAAGGCCGCGCTCAACGCATGGTCGCACGCGCTCCGGGGCGAGGTCGGCCGCTTCGGCATCCAGGTCGTCGTGTTCGTGGCGCCCCATACCGACACGGCGTCTGGCCGCCGCGTGCGCTTCGAGGGCGTGGTGAGCCTGCCTGTCGCGTACACGGTCGAGGCGCTGCTCCGGGCCGTCGATCGGGCGCCCCGGCAGGCCGCGGCGAGCCCCGTCTACCGGCTCCTCCTGCGGCTCGCCGGGCTCTTTCCGGCCTTCATCGAGTCGCGGGTCGCCGCGTCGGCGCGGCCGCACCTGCTGCCGAGCTATGAGGCTGCGCCGGGCGAAGGAGCTTGAGGAACAGCCATTGAGCCTGGCCAGGTGAAGCCGACGAGTTGGGCTCACCGCGCAAAGGGCGCGGCGACCGACCCGCAGGGGACGGCCTCAACACTGGACGCGATCCGTTGTCCATCGCACCAACATCATCATGTTGCGAGCGCGGCTTCCCAACCGCGATGCGCTTCTGATACAAGCCATCTTGTTGAGGGGGGACATACGGGAGGGAGACGATGGCGAACGAAATGGACGCCACTTCAGGGCTGCTGCATACATTTCTTGCATCCTGTCCAGAGATGCTCTTCATCGCGGGCGTCGATGGGGATGTGCTGCACTCTAGCGGCGCGCTCCGTCAGGCGCTGGGGGCCGGGATAGAGCATGGCAATTTGCTCACGGCGCTCGTCCATGCGGAGGATCGCGCCGACTTCGCCGCTGCGTGGCTCCGGTTGAAGGAGCAAACAGAGCCGGTGCAGGTCGATGTGCGCCTGATGGACGCCCAGGGGGCGTACCGGCGCCTGACGTGCAACGCGAGCCGGGCGCCCGAAGGGGGCACGATCCACGGGTCGTTGCGGCAGGTCGATGCCGGCCGCGAGAGCAGCCCGGCAGAGCCGAGCCTCAAGGAGCGGCTCCTCGACGGTCTGGCAGACAACCTCCAGGTCGCCATCTGGGCCATCGACGCCCAGGGGACCTGCATCTACCACGATGGGAAAGGGCTCGATGCCGCCGGGCTCGCGAGGGGCGAGCTCCTCGGGAAGAACCTGTACGAGCTCTATCCTGATGGGAACGCCAGCTCGAAGGCAGCGTTCACCGGTAAGATGGCCCATGAGTACAGCCTGGTGCATGGCATCCATTGGGAGAGCTGGATCGTCCCCGTGCTCAACGGGCGCGCCGAGATCGACACGGTGATCGGGTTCTCGCTCGACGTCACCGCGATGAAGCGTACGCAGGAAGAGCTGCGGGCCAGGCTCGTTCAAATCGAGAAGCAGCAGGAGGTGATTCGCAACCTCTCCACGCCGATCATCGAGGTGTGGAACGGGGTGCTGACGCTCCCCATGATCGGCGTTGTCGACAGCGTGCGGACGGCCGAGGTGATGGATGCGCTGCTCGCGCGCATCATGGAAAAACAAGCCCATTTCGCGATCCTCGATCTGACCGGGGTCGACATGGTGGACACGAAGGTGGCGAGCCACCTCATCGAGCTCGTGGCGGCGATCCGCCTGCTCGGCGCCGAAGGCATCGTCGCCGGCATCAAGCCGAACGTCGCGCAGACGATGGTCGCGCTGGGGCTCGATCTCTCGACGATCTCGACGCAGCGCGATCTGCGGGCTGCCCTGAGCTACTGTATCCGGCGGATGGCGCCGCAGCCGCCGCAGGAGAGCCGCGCCAGCGTGACGGCGAGCTGACAGGGCCCCACGCGCGGCGGCCCAGCGCCGTCGAGCTCGCCTGCCCGGGTTCTCGGTCGCGGCCGTGTTCCACGAAGCCGCGCCTCCGGCGCGACGCTGTCCCCCCTTTTTCGGCGGATCTGCTCACCCGGAGGGTGCAGAAGCGCGAGAACAGAGCGATGATGCGCCGGGTTGTGACCGTTCAGCAGCGGGGCCGCGCTCGGCCCTCGCATCGGGCTCACGGGGTGGGTGCGTGCACACGACAGCCGAAGACCGCGCAGAGACTCTTCACATCGATCCACGTCTCCTGATCGAGACCCTGGACGACCCCGCGCTCGTCATCGACGCGCGGGGCGCCGTCCTGTGCAAGAACGAGCAGCTCGATCTCCTCCTCGCAGGGCTCGGGGCGCCGAGCCTGCCGCTGTCGCCGGAGGGCGATCGCGTGCTCCTGTCGCTGGCGCCCGCGGCCGCCGACGTCGCCCGGATCCAGGCGCTCCTTTCGGGCGAGATCGATCGAGCCGAGATCGACCTCTCGGACCAGGGCCCCGGCGCGCCGCGGTGGGTGCTTCGCGGGCTCGCCTGCACGATCGGCGGCAGCCGCTGCGCGCTGCTCCGCCTCGTCGATGAGGGCGAGCGCCGCGTCCGGGAGCACCAGCGCCGGTGCGCGCAGGTGGTCGAGGCGATGCACCTCGGTTGCACCTTCCTCGCTCTCGAGGCCCCGGAGGATGACCGGTCGCTCCGGTACATCTACATGAACCGCGCCGCCGAGCGGATCGCCAGCAGGCCCACCGCGGCGATGCTCGGCCGGACCATGGACGAGAGCGTCCCCAGCCTCCGGCAGATCGGCATTCCTCAGCGCCTGGCGGAGCTGATCCGCACCGGCGGGACCGACGAGAGCGAGGTGGTCCTCCCCCAGGCGGAGGGCACGCGCGTCATGACGACGTGGTCGTTCCCCGTGGGAGATCAGTGCGTCGCCGTGGTCTACGACGACGTCACCGAGCGCAGGGCGACGGAGGCGTCGCTCGACAGCACGCGCGTCCTCCTCGACGGCATCATCGAGCACCTCCCGCTCTTGCTCTTCGTCAAGGATGCGGCGGACCTCCGCTACGTGCGGGTGAACAGGAGGTTCGAGGAGTTCCATGGGCACGCGCCAGGAGAGCTGATCGGCAAGCGCCTCGTCGACTACTTGCCGCAGGCGCTGGCCGCAAAGATCGACGCCGAGAGCCGCGCCGTGCTCGCGGGGGGCGTGCCGGTCGAGGTGCCGGAGATCCGCATCCCGTCGAAGCTGCTCGGGGACCGCATCGGCCACGCCCGGTGGATCCCCATGGAGGACGCCCAGGGCAAGGGCCGTTATCTCCTCGGGCTCATCGAGGACATCACCGAGCGCAAGAAGATCGAGGACGCGAAGCGCCAGGAGTCGATCCTCCTGGAGACGCAGCGGCGGCTGCTCGAGCTCATCCAGGAGCTCTCGACGCCGAGCATCCCCATCCACCCGGGCATCCTCGTCGTCCCGCTCGTCGGCCAGATGGACAGCTCGCGCGGCACCCAGCTCGTGGAGTCGCTCGTCGCCGCGGTCGAGCGGCACCACGCCGAGTTCGTCATCATCGATATCACCGGCGTCACGTCGGTCGACAGCGCGGTGGCCAACCACCTGCTCCAGGCCACGCGCGCCGCGGGGCTCCTCGGGGCCGAGTGCAGCGTCGTCGGCGCCTCGCCCAGCATCGCCCGCACCGTGATCGAGCTCGGCATCGAGTTCGGCACGCTCGCGACGCACCGGGACTTGCAAGCCGGGTTCCGGCACGCGCTGGCGCGGAAGGGGTATGTGATCACCCCGCGTACCGATCGAAAGGCCTGAGCACGGCGGAGCCGTCCGCGCCGCACGAGACGGCCGCTTGCGCTACCGCGCCGGCGTCACGAGCTCGGCGAGAACATGATGGGATACACGACGGTGACGATGCCGCCCGCGGGCGCCGGAAACGTGAACTTCTCGAACTCGCGCAGCACGCAGCTCACGACCGCGCGATCCGGCATGGGCGCGCTCGCGGGCGGCGGCTGGGGGCTGTTCGGCAAATCGCCCTCAGCGACCGCGGTCACCTTGCCGTCCCTGCCGATGACGAAGCGCACCGTGATCCGGCCAGTGAGGTTGGGATCGCGGCGCAGGCCGTCTTCGTAGCATTTGCGCAGCTCACCGAACCGCGCGCGCACGACGTTCCGGATCTCCTCGGGGTGCAGCCGGCCCGAGACCGCCATCGATAGCGAGCGAAACGAGGGCGGCGACCCTGGCGGCCCGGTGAACCGGCCTTCGCGGGGGAGGGCTCGGAGCATGAGGATCTCCGGCTTCGAGCCCGGCGGTCGCTCCTGCCATTGCCGCGCGCGGCCCAGGGCGGTCGACACGACCTCCTTGACGTCGGCGAGGCTCGCTCCTGGCACGGCGCGCAGGCCGATGCGGTCGAGGCATGTCCGCGGCGCCTTCGCGCACGCGGCTTCAGCGAGCTCGGCGAGCGCGGCGGAGGCGCGTTCCCGCTGCGGGCCCACGACCTCGCGCTTCACGAGCGTCCGGACGAACCCGCCGCCCTCCGAGGCGCTCGGCGGGGAGACGGTCAGCTCGAAGAGGCTCACCTCCACGTCGCGCTCGCGGACATCGACGGTGATCTCGAACCACGGCGGCTCCGAGGTGCTCTCCGAGGTGCGCTCATCGGGAGGGCCGGGCATGGGCGTACGGAAACGGAACCCGCCCGCGCCGGTGCGCAGCAGCGCCACGGGGTAGCCCGCGAAGGCCGCCGTGCGGGAGACGCTCTCGATGACGATCCAGGCGACCGATTCGTCCGCGGCGACGGCGATCTCGCCCTGCGCGGGCGCGCCGCGGTCGCTCTCGCGGGCGCGGCGCGCCTGGAGCTGCTCGAACAGCTCATCGACCTTGGTCAACTGGCCGAGCTCGGCGATGCTCTTCGCGTCGCCGACGAGCCGGCCGTCGAGGAGGATCTGGCGGCCTCGGATCTCGACCTCCGGCGGCGAGGCTGCGTCGGGCGGGGCGTCCGGAGCGACGGGCGGCGCCGCGGGCGCCACGGTCACGGCGGTCGGACGCTCGGTCGACGCGCGCGCGCGCGGGGGCGCAGGCGCGGCACACGCGCAGAGCGACGCTGCCAGCAGGACGGCGGGGCACCAGGTCGGGTGAGGCATCGAGGGCTCTCCAGGGTCGCGGCGCTCAACTGCCGCGATACGAGGAGGGGAGCATACATGTTCAGGCGAGCGCGAAGCCAGGCTGGCGATGCGTCGGGACGGTGTCTTGGGCGGCCTGACTGGAGGGGTGTGGCCCCTGCTCACGGTCGGTCGAGGCGAAACCATCACTCCGCTTTCGGAGCCGATCTGGCGCTCCTGTTCAATCATCGTGATACGCCGCAGGCCAGACCACGTGGATGCCTCCTCGATTCGATGGTTTCATGCGCTGTCTGTTTCATGAGAGAAAAGGAGCCGGCCATAGCCCTGGAAAAGATGCGATATGGCCCGTGACCTCGCCGCGGACGAGCTCCGCGCGTCCCCGCGACCGTCATCCCCGTCCTGCGCGGTGAGGGCCTGACTTTTCCGCTCGTGCCCCTTGCGATCCGGCCGGTCCGCACCAGAGCCTCCGGACACCGCTCATGCCTGAAGGCGACACCCTCTTCCGCATCGCCGCCGCCCTCGGCCCCGCGCTCACGGGCGCGCGCGTCGTCGCGCTGGAGCTGCCCCGGAGCGACCAGCCGTGCCGCCGGCTCGTCGGCCGCAGCGTCGAGCGCGTGGAGGCGCGCGGCAAGAACCTCCTGATCTTCTTCGACGAGGGGACCGTCCTCCACACACACCTGCGCATGAGCGGGGCCTGGCACCTCTACCGCGAGGGCGAGCGCTGGAAGCGCTCCGAGGCGACGGCATCGGCCATCCTCGCGGTCCCGGGCTACGTCGCCGTCTGCTTCCGCGCGCCCGTCGCGCGCCTGCTCCGCGCGAGCGCCCTGCGCGGCGACCGCCTCCTCGGCGGCCTCGGCCCGGATCTGCTCGGCGACGCCTTCGACGCCGCCGAGGCGCTCCGCCGCCTGCGCGCCCTCGACGACGTGCCGCTCGGCGTCGCCGTCATGGACCAGCGCGTCGTCGCGGGCATCGGCAACATCTACAAGAGCGAGCTCCTCTTCCGGACGCGGCTCGACCCGTTCGCCCCGGTCCGGGCGTACTCCGATGAGGAGCTCTCCGCGATGCTCGATATCGGTCGCCGGCTCCTGCAAAGCAATGTCGAGCCGCGGGATCCCTCCGGCATGTACCGTGGGCCGACCGCGCATTACGCGGCGACACGCACGACGCGCGCCGGCGGAGACCGCAGGAAGCCGGTCAGCGTGTACGGCCGCGAGGGGTACGCCTGCTACGACTGCGGCGCCGCGATCCAGATGCGCCGGCAGGGGACGATGATGCGGTCGACCTACTTCTGTCCCCGTTGCCAGCCGACCCGCGCCGCGCCGCCGCCGGCCGGGCCTGCTCCGTCCGCGCCGTGAACACGGCCGCCGGCGGGCGCGCTGTGCCGCGTGCGAGAACGCCAGCGTTCCAGACGATCGCGCGGCGCGCGCAACCGTGCTGCCCGGCAGACCTTTCCGGCGCTCCGATCGTACGATCCGCTCCATGCGCCTCACCCTGCTCCTGATCCTCGCGCTCGCGCCTGGGTGCAGCCACTCCCTGGACGAACCTATCGTCCCGGCCGCCGACAGCGCGACGCCACCTCCAGCCCCCGTCTCCTCCTCCTCGGCGGATGCGCCGGGCTCGCCGCCCGAGACGGGCACCGCCGAGGCCGAGATCGACCCCCGCCTCGCCCCGCTCATCGCCGCCGCCTTTCGCGACTACAAGCCCTGGGGGCGCGTCGACGACGAGCTCCGCTGGGCGCCCTGGCTGTGCCGGATGCCGCTGCCCGGCCGCGTCCGCATGAGCGCCGCCGAGGACGGCGGCCACGCCCGCAAGCTCTACTCGGTGTTCGCCAAGCACCGCGATCGCTATCCGCTCGCCGAGGGGCAGGCGCCCGTCGCCCAGCCGGTCGGACAGGTCCTCATCAAGGAGAGCTATGTCCCCGAGCTGGTGGAGGACGGCGCGGCGGCCGCCCTCCCGGGCGCCGGCGCCACCCCGCCGGACGCCGCGGATCACTTCGATCCCATCCTGCGCGACGGTGATCGCGTCTACCGCGCGTCGCGCCTCGCCGGCGCCTACGTGGTGCTCAAGGTCGCGCCGGACACCCCCGGCACCGACGCGGGCTGGGTCTACGGCACGGTCACGCCCGCGGGCCAGGTGACCTCCGCCGGCCGGGTCGCCTCGTGCATGGGTTGCCACGTGAGCGCCCGTCACGAGCGCGTCTTCGGGCTCGCGCCGGCGCCGTCCGCGGCGCCCTGACGGGCTCCGGACGCCGCGGCAGAATCGACGATCCCGGCGAGCGCATCCAGCGACATCGGCTTGACGAAGTGGGCGTCGAACCCTGCCGCCTCGGCGCGGCGGCGGTCCGACGCTTGCCCGTACCCCGTGAGCGCGACGAGCGCGCCCGAGCACAGCCCAGCCTCCCGCAGGCGACGCGCCACCTCGTAGCCGTCCATCCCAGGGAGCCCGATGTCGAGGAGCACGAGATCGGGCCGATGCTCCGCCGCGGCCCTCAACGCGCCCGGGCCGTCGCTGGCGATCCACACGTCTTGCTCGAGGGCCAGCAAGGCGTCGGCGAGGGTGCTCGCCGCGTCCACGTTGTCCTCGACGATGAGGACGCGGAGCTTCCTTGCCGCCGGAGACGGCTGCTCTCCGTTCTTCGAGGGCGCGGACATCGCCCCGACGGCCGCGGCGGGTAGGCGCTCGTCCGCCGCCGCGGGCGCGCGCTCCTCCGCCGCAACGGGGAGACGCACGATGAACTCGCTGCCTTGCCCGAGCCCCGGGCTCGTTGCTTCGATGCTCCCGCCGTGGAGGGCGACCAGATCGCGGACGATGGTCAGCCCGATACCGAGGCCGCCTGGCGCCCGATCGAGGCTGCGATCCGCCTGGTGGAACAGCTCGAAGACATGGGGCAGCACCTCCCTGGCGATCCCGATCCCATCGTCGCGGACGCGCAGCTCCACCAGGTCGCCGCGCTGCTCGACCGTCACCCCGATGTGGCCCCCGGGATCCGTGTACTTGCACGCGTTGGTGAGCAGGTTGACGAGGATCTGCTCGAGGCGGACGGCGTCCCCGAGGACGTGGACGGCGGCCGCCGGCAGCGCGAGCCGGATCTGGTGCCGCCGCGCCTCGATCTGCTCGCGCGTCGACTCCACGGCGCGCGCCACGGCGGCCCTGACGTCGATCCGCTCCTTGCGGAGCTCGATCTTCCTCCGGGTGATGCGCGACACGTCGAGCAGATCGTCCACGAGGCGTATCAAGGTCCTCGTTTGCCGCGCGATCACCTCGATGTGCGGGTCCGGCGGCCCGCCGCGGCTCCGCCGCCGGATGAGCTCCACGGCCACGCAGATCGGCGCCATGGGGTTGCGCAGCTCGTGCGCGAGCATGGCCAGGAACTCGTCCTTCCGGCGATCCGCGTCGGCCAGCGCATCCTCGATGCGCTTGCGCTCGGTGATGTCCAGGGACGAGCCGACGAACCCCAGGAACGCTCCGGCCGCGCCGAAACGCGGGGCGCCCTGGGTCACGACCCACCGGCTCTCGCCGTCTCGGCGGAGCATCCGGCACTCCAGCGTGAACGGCTCGCGCGCCTCGAGCGCTTTGGCGCACGCGCTCGCGAAGAGCGGGCGATCGTCCGTGTGGACCGCGTCGAGCCAGCCGTCCCCCAGCTCCTCTTCGAGGGAGCGCCCCGTGAAGCGCAGCAACGTCGAGTTGGCGTACTCGCACCCGCCGGAAGGCCCACACATCCAGATCATCATGGGGGCGCAGTCGGCGAGGGAGCGGAAGCGCTGCTCGCTCTCGCGGAGGCGCTCGACGTCCTCGGCGATCTGGCGGCGCAGCCTGGCGATCTCGATGCGCCCGCCGACCCGCGCGAGCAGCTCGCGGACGGAGAATGGCTTGACGAGGTAATCGTCCGCGCCCGCCTCGGCGCCGTGCACGCGCGACGCTTCGCCCGATCGGGCCGAGATGAACACCACCGGGACGAGCCTCGTCCTCGGCTCGGCGCGCAGCGCCTTGAGGAGGCCGAACCCGTCGAGCCCGGGCATCATGATGTCGGTGAGCACGAGATCGGGGACGCGCGAGCGCACAGCGCAGAGCGCGACCTCGCCGTTCTCGACGGCCTCCACGGTCCACCGCGTCGCAAGGACGTCCTTGAGGTAGCTCCGCATGTCGGGGTTGTCCTCGACGAGCAGGACGTGGCCGACCGGGCCCTCGTCCGGGTGCGCGTCCCCTGCGCTTGCCGGTGATCCCAGCGGCAGCTCCGCCGACGGCGCGACCCCGGAGCCCCAGTGCGACGCTTCCTCCACGAACGCCTGGACCGTCACGGCCGTCATGCCGAGCTCCCGCTCGGCGCCGATGCGCTCCGCGGGCACGTGCGCTGATCCGGCGGGGATGCGGACGGTGAACGTGCTGCCACGACCGACGTCGCTCGTCGCCTGGACGTCGCCCGTGTGGAACCGGACGAGCTCCCGCACGAGCGCGAGGCCGATGCCGGAGCCCTCGTGGCTCCGCCCGCGCGCCCCGTGGACCCGGTGGAAGCGCTCGAAGATCCGGGGGAGCTCGTCGGCGGGGATCCCCGTCCCCGTATCGCGCACCTCGAGGATCACGTGGTCGCCGCCCCACCGGAGCGAGATCGCGATCTCCCCCTCGAACGTGAACTTGAACGCGTTCGAGACCAGGTTGAGGACGATCTTCTCCCACATCTCGCGATCGACGTAGATGCGCTCCGGAAGCGGCGGGCAGTCCACCACGAGCCGGAGCCCCGCCCGCTGCATGGCCCCGCGGAACGCGTTCGCCACCTCCGCGGTCAGCGCCGAGAGGTCGAGCGCCTCGTAGACCATCCGCATCCGGGCGGTCTCGATCCGGACGAAATCGAGCAGGCTGTTCACGAGCTTGAGGAGCCGCCGCGCGTTGCGGCGCGCGAGCTCGACGAGCTCGCGTTGCCTGGCGGTGAGGCCGCCGGGCGCGCCGGTCAGGAGCTCGTCGATCGGGCAGAGCATGAGCGTGAGCGGCGTCCGGAACTCATGGCTCACGTTCGAGAAGAACCTCGTCTTGAGCTCGTCGAGCCGGCTCAGCTGCTCGTTCGCCACGCGGAGCTGCTCGTTCGCGCGCTGGATCTCCTGCGCCCGGAGGAAGACCTCGGCCTCGACCCGCTCCGCCCGCATCTTCAGCTCCTCCGTGCGCCGGTTCTGCTCGATCCCGTGCTGCTTCAGGCGGACGAACTCGGTCACGTCCTCGGTGCGGTGGATGATGTACGCGACCTTGCCGTCCGGCCCCATGAGGGGCGAGTTCATGGGGCACCAGTACCGTTCCTCGAAGCCGCCTCCCTCCGCTTCGGGGCGCGGGATATCGTATTTCTGCACGGCCATGGTGTCGGGGGCGCGCGTCTCGAGCACACGCTCGATCGAGGCGCGCAGGTTCCTCGTGCCGGTCGCGTGCGGATCGTCCGGATTGTCCGGGAAGGCATCGAAGAGGTGGCGACCCAGGAGCGCCTCACGCCGGGTGTTCGCGGCCTGGAGAAAGGCGTCGCTCACGGCGACGATGGTAAAGTCCGGATGGAGTACGAAGTAACAGCCGGGGAGCCCCTCGAAGATCGCGCGAAAATCGGGGCTCGCTGGCAGCGCCCGCTCGCTCCCTGAACGCTGTTGCGGCTTCGTGCTTGGGATGAGTCTCGTGGACATGGGCAGATCTTCGAGAGAAGACCTGGTGCACGAGACCGCCCATCGCTACCCGGGTCTCCGCGCCCCCGCGACGCTCGGCCGCAGCAGCGACCTTGGCGCCGGCTCGCCGCTGACGGGCGCCGTCTCTGGCTCCTCGGGCGCGGGCTCCATGATGCGCGCGATCCACGAGAGTCCTTCCACGTTCTCCAGCGTGATCTTCGCGACCATCATGATGGGCACCGACAGGAGCGCTCCCGCCGGCCCCCAGAGCCAGCCCCAGAAGAGCATGCCGATCAGGACGGCGAGCGGCGACAGGCCCAGGGTCCGCCCCAGCACGCGCGGCTCGAGCACGTTGCCCACCAGCAGGTTGATCAGCAGGTACCCGATGGCCACGAGGGCCGCGGTGCTGGGGCCCTGGCTGGCCAGCGCGGCGAGCACGGCCGGGATCGTCGCGACCACGGCGCCGATGTTGGGGATGAAGTGCAGGACGAACAGGCTCGACGCCAGGAGGAGCGCCAGGTCCACGCCCAGGAGGACCAGGAGCACATAGGCGAGGACGGCGACGAGCAGGCTCGTCAGCGTCTTCACCACGAGATACTTCTTCACCTCCCGCACGATGCGATCGACGTGCTCGAGCCCGCGCGCAGGGGTCGAGAGCAGCCGCCGCACCTTCGCGCCCGCGCCGGCGCCCTCGCAGAGCGCGAAGAACACGACGAGGAGCACCACCCCGAGGCTCGACGCCGCGCTGGCGACCGTGACCGCGGCCCCGCCGAGGAGGGGGACCAGGGACGCCGTGTGCATCGTGCGCGAGAGGAGCTCCGGGTTCACCGGGAAGCCGCGCTCCGTGAGCGTCATGGCGAGCGCGTCGGTCATCGAGGACATCCGGACCAGGTAGACCGGCACCTTCTCCTCCAGCTCCACCCCGGCGATGGTGACCACCGCCCCGACGAAGACCAGGATCGCCAGATCGACCACGAGCGCGGCCAGCGCCCCGAGGGCCGCGGGCAGCCCGCGGCGGGTCACCCAGGTCGCGATGGGCGACGAGATCGCCGCGAGCGCGACGCCGAACAGCACCGGCACGAGGAACGGCTCCGCGTAGCGCAGCCCCACGATGACAACGACCGCCGCCGCCGCGACCACGACCATCTGAGCTCGACGAGACATCGTGAAGATCCCCATGCCCAACCTCGCTGCTGACGGGTTCTCGCGTCACCTCCGCTCCGGTGGAGCGGAGCGCGGCGCAGCCTCCTCGAGAAGAGCAAGGGATGCGCCACGCTCCGTACCGCTCGATCCGCGGCGCGCGGCGTGGATCGCTATCGCGCGGACACCCGGGCGCTGCCGGTTTGCCCGCCGTTCAGCGGCACCGAGCCGTGCTGGGCGGCGTCGGTCTTCGGGGTCGTCCCGGTGACGTACGCCTTGACCGCCTCGACAAGGAACCGGAGCCCGGCTGCGCCCTCATTGTCCCAGTACTCGCCCTCGAGCGGGCTCACGTGGATGAGCGCGAGGGAGGGATCGTCCTTGCCCTTCGGAAAGAACACCTTCGCCTCCTCCGACCACAGCGCCTCGATCTTCGTCCGACTCCGCACGATCGAGGCGCGGCCCGACAGCGACAGGAAGCGGCGCCCCTCCTGGAGGGTCACGTTCACCTCCGGGTGCGACTCGATCTCATCGACCTTGCCCGAGTCGATGCTCGTCATGAACCAGACGTCCCCGGTATCGCTGTCGACCTTCGTGAGCGCCATCGGACGCGCCCGCAGCGCCCCCTGGCTGGCGTGCGTGACGAGCATGGCAGTCCGGAACTTCTTGAGGATCTCCAGCAGCTTCTCTCGCGATCCAGTTTCCATGGCTTCCTCCATTGAGCTCCGGCCGGTCAGTGCGAGATCCGGACCATGGCTGGAGCGCGCGGTAGAGGAAGCGGATCAGGGCTCTGCTATGCCGCACCGAGCGTGCGTTCGAGGCATTCCGCCACAGCGGCTGGCAGGTCCGCCGCGTGCGCAGCGCCGGAGCCGGGGAGGGGACCGCGCAGCGGGAGAAGCTACGCTGCGCGGGCGAGCACGAGCGCCCCGATCACGAGCACGACGAGCACGAGCACGCCGGCGACCACCAGCGCCACCTTGCCCCACGCGATCGGCGCCGTGCCTGTGACGTGGCTCGCGTCCTGGCCGTGGACGACGGCGCGGTAGCTGCGCCCCTTGTAGCGGTAGGCGAGCACGTACGACGGCAGCGCCAGCCGGCGGGTCTCGAGCGCGTGCAGGAGCACCGCCACGTGCACGTTGCGGAACGTGGACCCTGGGATGACGCCTCGCTTCAGGGCGTCCTCTGCGCTGGCGGCGATCCGCTCGCTGACGATCTTCCGCGCCGCCGAGCGCTGCGCGTCGAACTGCTCCAGCACCGCGTCGGGCGGGCCGAGCTGCTGCTGTGTCCGGTGCGCGGCAGGCACCGCCCGGTCGAGCCGGAAGTACGGCGCGAGCTCCAGGGCCTCGTTGAGCGAGAGCCCGCGTGAGGCGGACAGGAGCAGGTTGCGGAACGGCAGCTGCGTCTGTCCGGCATGCGGGGCCCAGCTGCTCCGGTGGGCGCCAGCGTTCGAGTCCGCCGTCCAGCTCACCACGGCGTCCGCGCTGACGAGCCAGCCCGCCCACCAGATCGGGCGCAGCCCCTCGACGGTCGCCGCGCGCGAGAGATCCGACGGCCGGAAGAAGCCGAGCGTCGACATCCACTGGCGCAGCGCCTGACCGGCCTGATCGGGGGGCACCCCGAACGGGAGCAGCCAGTCGGCCTGATCGATCGGGTCGACCGGCTGCTCGAGCCGCGTGACGGCGCCGCAGAAGCGGCACTTCGGCGCCTGCGCCTCGGCCGAGTACGCGACCGCGGCGCCGCACTCGGTGCACCGCAGCACCTGCACCGCCTGCGGGGCCGGGGCGCGGCCCTGGGGCGCGGCGAGGCCGCAGATCGCGCAGCGCAGGTCCCCCAGCTCCAGCGGCCCCTGGCAGCGCGCGCAGCACGGCCCCGTGGCGCTCGTGGTGGCCGAGGCGACGTCCATGCTCACGCTCATCGCGTCTCTCCGGTCGGTGTGGGCCTGCTCCCGCCGGGGCGGACGCGCTCGGTCGGCGCGGGGGCGGCGGCGGGGGCGGGCGGCCGCGCGGCGCCGCGCCGTTCAGCCGGATCGCGGCCCCGGTCGTACGCCGCGGCGAGCACGAACGGCGCCGCGATCAGCGCGATCACGAGCACGACGGCAAGGGCGATCTTGATCCAGGAGACGGGGGCCTTGCCGTGGATCGCGCCGGTCTGGCCGTTGATGAGGACCCGGAAGGGCGGCTTCTGCGGGTCGTGCCGGAGGGCGAGCACCCAGAGGGGCACATAGAGCAGCTCGAGCGTCTCGCGGTCGAGGCGCGTCTCGTGCGTCAGGCCGTGGTGGCTGTCTCCGGGCATGAAGCCCGAGAGGTCGCGGCCGATCTTCTCCAGCGCCTCCCGCCGCGCGAGGCCGTAGCACTCGGCCTGGGTCATCGTCGGCTCCTCGGCGATCCAGCCGCTGAGCACCGCGGGCGTGTAGCGCCGCATCGTGCGGAGGTCGAACGGCTCGATCGCCTGGAGCTCGGCGTTCGGGACCGCGCGAGACGCCACGACGAGCACGTCCATGACGTAGGTCGCATGCTGGCCTTCGAGGTGCCGGTGCTCGGTCCTGGTGACGGTGCGCGTCCGGGTGACGCTGTTTCCCTTCTCGTCGGTCGTCGTGTACGTCTCGGTTTCCTGGTAGTCCTCGCCGATCTGCGCCGCGTAGCGCGTCTGTGCCATCGCCGAGTACAGGTAGGCGGGCGTGTAGACGCCGCGGATCGAGTCGATCGCCGCCGTCTTGACGCTGGACTGCGCGAAGAGGCTCCGCTTTCCCAGCCACGCCTTGACCGCGCCCTGCGCGCTCTCCCGGGTCGTGGTGAACCCGACGACGAAGTGCGGCGATGGCCGATCGTTCGAGGGCGGACGCTCCACGACCGACGGCGAGGCGCAATAAGGGCACACCGCGGTACGCTGGTCCGCTTCAACGCGCAGCGAGGCGCCGCAGGTCTCACATTCGAGTTGCACCGGCGCCCGAGAAAACCGCACCGGGGGGCGCGGCGTCAACAGGGAAGGGGTGGCGTGGCGTCGGCAGGAGGGGCGTGCGCGGCGTCACAGCGAAGCGCGGCGCGGCGTCAGCAGGGAACGGGCGGCGGGCGGCTCCCGAGGTCGGCGGGAGATGCCGAGTCGCCTGTGTCCTGCTGCGGTGTCTGCCGGACCAGCGGTGAGAGCGAGCTCCGCGCCCAGCGCCTGACCGCGGCGTCCGGCCAGGGCTGCCACCGGGGGCTGGCCTGCGGGGCGCGCGTCCCGGCGGCAGACGCCCGCGGCGCGCGTGCCCCGGCGCGCAGGCGCGGGGCGGGCCGCGGCTCGTCGAGGAAGCGGAGGAGATCCGGGGCGAGATCGCTCGCCGCTTCCCGGTGCGGGTAGTGCCCCGCCTTCGCGAAGCGCCGCACGGCCACGCCTTCGAGATAGCGATCGATGTCCGCCGCGTGGCGCGCCGGGATCACCTGATCGCGCTCGCCCCAGTAGACGGCGAGCGGCGGTATCTCCGGGAGCCGATGAGCGATGTCCATGAGGTGATGGCGCTGGCCGCGCAGGTCGATCGCGTGGCGGAGCGTGCGCGACAGGGCGCGCGCCGTGCCGGGCCGCGCGTTCATCCGGGCGAGGTGCCTGCGCTCTTCCGCGTTGAAATCGCCGCCGAGCACCAGCACCCCCGCGTGCGTGCCGACGCCCATGAGCAGCGGCGCGGCCAGCTCGATCAGCCCGGTCACCGCGGCGAGGCGCAGCGGCAGCGCGACCTCCGTCCCGATGCCGCCCGCGGCGACCAGCCCGACGCGGTGGATGCGCCCTGGCCGCTCGGTGGCCACACACATTGCAATGCTGCCGCCGAACGAGTGCCCCACCAGATCGAAATCGCCGAGCCGGAGGGCACGGATCCATTCAGCGACCACGCCCGCATACCACGCGACCGTATAGGGAGCGTCGGGCCGTGCCGAGTCGCCATGGCCGGGCAGGTCGAGCGCGACGACCCGGCGCCCTGCCGCCGCGAGCGCGGGGGCGATGCGGTTCCATGTCCGACAGCTATCGGACAGGCCGTGTACGAGGACCACGGGACGCTGGCCCGCGCCGCCGTTCCGGGAGGGGGTCCACTCTTCCCAGTGGACCTCGCCAGCAGACAGGACGCGAACATGGCTGCGACACGTGACCGACATGTTCTTCATCAAGAGTTCGCACAAAGCGCCGCGTCTGTCCAGATTGCACAGCTGATATGGGGAGCTCGGGGGAGGGGGCGCCGCGAAGCGTGTTTCGCGTCCGGTGTGGGTTTTGCAGCGCCGGCGTACGCCGTGCTGGGACGTGGACCGGACCGCTGCCAGGGATCCGCCTTGACCCGGCATGCCCCTGCTGCCCTTTGCCGCCTTGTCGTCTCGGTGATGCGCCCGATGCCTTTGGCTGGGCGCTCTTCACTAGCGCACGGACAGAATTTGTACTCCTGGTTACCCATTGACGCCGCATTCTGGTGAGAAGAGTCTCGCTGCATCGGGAAGACATACGGCGGCGGGCTTGCTCTTTTGTGAGAGCGAATGCTGTTTCTACGCGCGCCGCGGGGGCCAATGTTGCCGCTCGTCAGCGAACCTGCCGCTGGGGACGAGGCGTGAATTCGCGAGAGGCGCGATGACAATTCGTGGCTGCATTGTATTCGCACTCATTGCCGGCGTCGCTGGCGCCTTCATTGGACGGGTCTCTATGCGCGACGCGCCAGGCGCACAAGCGTTTCCGAGCGCATCGTCCCCGAGTTCGACTGCGGCATCTCCCGGCCGTGGCTGCAGAGAGGAACGCGCCGTTCTCGCCTCGACCAGGGCACAACTGGATATCTGTACGGTTCTTCGTTCGCGGGTTCCCGAGGCCGAGCCATCTGGCGTTGCCAAGCCATCCGAGGCCGATCCTCCGGGATCCCAGCACTTCGACCAGCGCATGTCGAAGGTCGAAGAGATCCGTCGAAATCGCCGGCTCTTGGACAGCTATTCCGAGGCCGTGATCGTCCAGCACGATGATGGGAGGACCGGTGTCTACAAACCTGACGAATGGCCGGATGACGGCGATGGGTACATCGTCGCGCGCAAGTTGCCCAGCGGACGGCTCGGAGTTTATGCAGGGCCAGACGCCGGACCACGCACAGATCCCGACGCATTCCGCCCCTGGGATCCCCCTATCCCTCCGCGACCCGTCTGGAACCGTGAACCGGATGGAACGATCACAATCAACGGAAAGCCTGCGAGCCCTGGCGTGCAGTTCATGTTCGGCGGAAAGATCGATGAACCGTCGAAGCCGCCGCAGTGAGAATACGCCATGACAAGTCCTCGCGCCTTCGGGTTCGTCATCATTGCCGGGGCTGGCATCCTTGGCGTCTTCCTCGGACGCGCCGTACCACACGATGCGTCAGGTGTCGCAGCGGATGCCAGCGGGTCACCCACGTCTCCTGGCACGACGCCTGCCGACGATGAGTGCGAGGCCGAACGAAGCGCCCTGGCCTCGACCAGGGCAAAACTGGAACTCTGCATGGCCATGGACACGGCGGAACCAGAGGCCGCGCCGTCCAGCGTTCCCGAGACCCCCGAACCCGAGCCTCCAGCTTCCAACGTCGAACCGACCGTCCAAGAGATCATCGCCGAAGAGATCAGAAGCTATCACGGTCGTCTGGACAGCCTACCCGAGGCTGTGATCGTCCAAGAGGCGGATGGAACGATCGGCATCCATAAACCCGACGATGGGCCGATCGACGGTGACGGCCTCATCATCGGACGAAAGCTCCCCAGCGGAGAGATCGGATGGTATGCCGGGCCAGATGCTGGACCACGCTCCGATCCTGCCGCGTTTCGACCTACCAAGTCCGTAATCGTCTTTGCGCACGACTTCGTGCGTGAAGCAGACGGGGCGATCAGAGTACGTCGAGGTGCTCCCGCTTGGATAAAGCGCAGGCTCGGCGAGAGGGTCGATGAGCCTGCGAGTCCGTAGCTCATCGAGATCGGTGCAGAACCTCTCTTCGGTCGCGCCGAGGCGCCGGCCGGGGGCGGTCGGGCCAGGGCCACGTGGGCGCGGAGGACGACGCCGGGGGCGAGCTCTGCCACGACGGGGAAGACGGCCCTATCCATCGCTCGATCTGGCTCGCAACCCGGCCTACTCAGGGAAGCGCAGCGTCTCCACCGCGACGCCAGCCTCTCCCGTCGTCATGGTGCCGTCGTGGCTCCAGCTGGTGCCGCCTCCGCCCGGCGAGCCGAGCTCGTACGTGACCCCCTCCAGCGTGAGTTGGTCCTCGTCGAGGTAGGCGATCCCGATCACGTCGCCGCCGCGCCCCGGGCCGCCGTAGCCGCCGTCGCCGCCGTCGCCGCCGCGGCCCCCCTCGCAGGCCCGCGCTCTGTCGCGGCCGTCGCCGCCCGGCGCGCCTCGTCCGGGTTCGCCGCCTTGCTGGGGCGGCCCTCCGTGGCCTCCCCTCCCGCCGGCGGGCGCCTTGATGACGCTGTCCCGGACCGTCACCCTGGCGTGCAGCACGGCGAGGCCGATCGACGGCGAGCCGTTCCCGCCGCCTCGACCCCCTCGGCCGCCACAACCGCCAGCGCCTCCAGAGCCGCCGCTGGCCCCTCCCTTGTCCGCCGCCGTGCACACGGCGAGCCCGCCGCGCCGGCCGCCGCCCCCGCCTCCACCCTGGCCCGGCGTGCCCCTGCCGCCGTCCGTCCCCTTGTCGCCCTCCCATCCCGTCTCGGTGAGGCGCCCGATGCCCTGGCCGGCCGCCCCCACCGTTCCCGGGGACCCGGAGAGCCCGGACCGGCCGTTCTCGCAGACGCTGTCCTCGCGCTCCGCGTCGCCGCCGAGGCCTGAGTACGGGTCGGACGCCGGCACCGGGTCACCGGTGTCCCCGTCCTCGGCCCGCGCGGGAAGCCCATCACCGCCTTTGCCACCGGTGCTCGACGTTCCGTCGTCACACGGGTTCGTCACCGCCGCGCCCCCGGGGATCGTGGCGGCGGAACACCCGTCCTCACCGAACAGGCCATCGGGGCCGGCCGCTGCTCGGCTCGGCCGCCACTCTTCCCCGTCGTGACCCGCCCTGCCGACGTAGAGCGCCCTGATCTCGCTATGGACGATCTCCACCGCGGTGTTGGACTGAACGAGCACCCCGATTTGGACCCCGCTCTGGACCCACACGTGATCGAGCGTCGAGACCCCGTCCGCGGCCCCCGTGTCGCCCGGGCGTGACGGCTCGACGATCACCGCGATCCGCGCATCCACCTCGGAATTGATGCGGCCGCTGTCGTCCCTGCTCCGGCGCCGCCATTCGAGGAAGTCGAAGCCGGCATGGATGTCCACGCCGGAAGGAAGCCTGATCGCCCCCACGAAGGTATCGGCGGGCATGAACACGCGACCGCGCCCGGTGCGAGCGAGCTCGATCGCCCGCTGGGCCGAGCGAACCGGCCGGTCCTTCGTGCCGGGGTTCGCGTCGTTTCCGCCGAGGATGTCGATGTTGACGAACACCCCGCAGCCGTCCATGGCGCGATCCGCGGCGAGCTCCTCGAGGCACGCCGACTCCGGGACGGCATCGCCCGGACAGGCGGACGGAGCGTCGCACGGCGGTGCGCCGCCCGGCTCGTTCACCTCCGGCGGGTTCCCGCAACCGGCCATGGCGAGCGGCAGGACGACGAACGGAAGGAACAGGGACTTCACGCGCATGGGCATTCCTCACCGGAAGCGTCCCGTGGGACGCACGCTCTCCAAGGCTAACGGGGCAGCTCGCTCGGCCCGCTGAACGCCTGGGTCCCCGCCGAAGGACCGGAACCGCCTTTGCCTGCCTCATCGTCCGCGGGGGCGTTCCCCGCGAGGCCGCCCTCGCCAGCCGGTCCGACCTTGATGATGGCGCCGGGCCGGAGGGCCAGGTTGGGGACCACGTACGCGATGCCGACGGACGGGCCGCCGAGCCCGCCGCCGGCGTCGCCCCCGCGGCCGCCGTTGCCGCCGCTGCCGCCATGGCAGGCGTTCCACATTCCGGCCACGAACCCGTTGCCACGCTTCCCGCCGTGCCTGCCGAAACCGCCTGGCTGGCCAGTTCCGCCGGTCCCCCCGTTCCCGCCGCGGCCCGTGAACACCTCCGTGGCCTCGACCGTGAGCTCCGTGCCCTCCAGCGCCACGATGCCGATGCTCGCGCCGCCGTAGGCGCCGCCCTTGCCGCCCAGGCCACCGCAGCCGCCGCCGCCCCCGGAGCCGCCGGACGCCCCGGTCTGGGGTCCGGAGGCCGGGCACACGGGGGGACTCACGCCGTCGCCCGACTTGCTTCCGCCCCCGCCGCCCCCCGCCTGGCCGACGCCGCCCCGGTCCCCGTCGTCACCGCGGACGCCGATCCACCCGTCGTCGGTGAGATAGCCAATGCCGGCCGCGCCGCCGGCGCGGCCACGGTCCGCGCCGGGCGCGCCATCTTTCCCGTCGCTGCACGCCATGCTGCCGGCGCCGGCTCCTCCGAGGCCCTTGCCCTCGGGGTTCGGTGCGGGCTCGGGCTGCCCCGAAGCGCCGTTGCCGCCCTGCTCGATCCCGCCGTCGCCCCCGTACCCGCCCGTCGACTCGATGCCCTCGCCGCACGCGGTCACGGCCGGGAGGGCGCCCGTCGCGGCGCCCTCCGTGCAGGCGTCCGCCCCGTCGTTCCCGAACTGCCCGCTCTGCGCGCGGGCGCTCGGCGCGTCCTCGCCGGGCTCCCCGTCCTTGCCGTTGCCCGCGATGACCACGCTCGACACCAGCTTCACCCGGGCGCCGTAGCTCAGGATCACAGCGATCGACGACCTGCCGTCGATCGCCGAGGCGTCCGCCGCGACGACGCGCACGCCGGAGATCGTCGACGTCGCGTCCTCTCCCTCGATGACGCGCAGCGGGACCCCCCCGGGCGGCGCGATGGTCGTCCGCTGAGCGGGCCCGCCGAACGACCAGTCGCCTCCGTCGCAGCGTCGGCCGCCCCAGAGATCGACGCCCGAGGGCAGCGTGATCACCTCCTCGAACAACCCACGGCAAGCGTACACGCGCCCGGTCGGCGCCTCGCCGCCGCCTCGCCCGGTCGTGGCCAGCCCGACCGCGCGCTGGAGCGTCTTCACCGGCGCGTCCTTCGTCCCGGGGTCGTCGTCGTCGCCGTGTTCGCTGACGAACACCCCGCACGCGTCGAGCGCCTGCGCCTTGCCGGGCTCTCCCTCGCACGGTCCGGGCGGCGGCTCCGGATCCGGAGCGCACGCTTCCACCTCCCAGCAAGGGTCCGAGTAAGGGCATCCCGTCAGCATGCTCGCGCTCCACGCGCAGAGCACAACAGCCACAACGGACTCTCGCCTGGTCGCTTTGCCCCCGTCCCTCATTCCGCGTGCACGCTAGTTGCGCCAGCCGCGCGGCGTCAACCAGCAGGAACGGCATCAAAGAGGCATTTGCCCGTGGAAAATGTCTCTCGATAACGCAATGCGGCCCGCTGGTCAGCGTATGTGCGGGCCTTTCGCCTCCGGCGGGCGCTCGATCCGTCCACTGCAGCGGAGCGACACCGCGCCGTGACGCGCGCTCACTCCAGCAGGAAGTAGCGTGCGTCTCGCTTGATATCGAAATGGAAGTGGTCCGCGTGCGCCTCGTTCGCGTTGGGCGTGAGGACGACGTTGAACAGCCCGCTCGTGGAAATGGAACAGAGGATCTCCCGCAGCTCGAGCGCGTGGGGGGTGGGCGCCTTCGGCTCCGATCCGGGGCCGCACGGCGGCGCTCCGATGGCGCCCAGCCAGTCGGCCTTCACGTCGAGCCGAGTCCCGTCGGCCTTCACGAAGGCAGCCACGTCGATGGCGAGTCCCAGGGCGTGCTGGCTGGGGCGCCCGGGCGCCGCCGCCGGCTTCTTCGGGGTGTGCTCGCCCGCCTTCGCCGCCTTGCCGGCGCCCTTCAGGGTCTTCTTGCCTGCCGGCGGCTTCGCGGGCGCCTTCGCCGGAGCGACAGTGCCCGCTGGCGCGGGCCGGTGCATGCTGAAATGCACCACCTCGGCGATCCCGCGCGTCGCCAGGAAGGCGGCTAGGTCGTCAAGCGCGAGGACCAGCCGGCAATCGGCGATGTCGAACGGGGAAGCCGACCTGGGCTTCGCCACGCCGTCGCCGCGGAAGGTGACCCCATGCAACGCGCCGGTGATCCTGATCGGCCGGTCGACCAGCGGGGCGCCGCGCGCCGGGGCGTGCGGGATGCCGCGGCGCTTCATCTCCCTCTCGCAGGCGCCGGCCGAGAGCCCGCCGTAGGTGGCCGCGCGCGACGCGGCGGACCACGCGGGCAGCTCGAACCGCGCGCCGCCCGCGTCCCAGCCGCCGTCCAGGAGGCCGGCCGCTGCGTCTGCAGGCGCGCCGGCGTCGCCGTCCAGAAGGCCGGCGCCGCCGTCCACTGGCGCCGTCGCTGCATCGGGGGATCCGGGCGCCGCCGGGGCATCCACCCCCTCGGCCGGGGCGCGGCGCAGCGAGGCGATGCCGAGCGGCGCGAGGAGCGCCGCGCCGCCGATCAGGGCCGCTCCAAGGGACAGCGCACGGCGGGAAGGGAGCGCGCTCATCTCTGGCCGAGCTTACGGGAGACGGCGCAGTCTGGCAGCTTTCGTGGCACCGGACACGGTCCGGGGGAGGCTCCCCGCAGCCTTCCTGGCACCGGACACGGGTGGTGGCCGGATCCGGCCACGGGCCTCGACTGGCTGGATTTGGGTCCTACCCCTCCGGCGTGTCCGACGGGCCGGGGTTCCAGGAGAACAAGTCCAGCTGGACCGGCCGCCGCGGCGGGTCAGGCGGCGGAGGGGGAGCAGCCTGCACCGGGGGCGATGCCGGGGGCGGCTCCGGAGCACGGTGCGGACGCTTCAACCCCGGCGTCGGCTCGGTCACGAGGCGCAGCCAACCCCGACCGGACGGCAGCTTGCGTGCCGGTGCGGAGGGCTCGCGATGAGTGAGCGCCTGCGCCATCGGGGGCTCGCCGGCCGGCTCGGTCATGAGCGCGTCCAGGAGCTCGTCCACGGTCCACACGTGGTCGGTCAGCCCGGCCTGCATCGCCGGGGTCACGCGGAGGGTCTTGACCACCCAGCACAGGTTGTACGCGACGTAGTGCAGCGACGCCGCAGCGCGGTGGTTATCGAACTTCTTCGAGAACGCATAGCAGAGCCTTCGCATGCGGCCGTTCTGCGACCTGTGGGTGCCGTTCTGGCGCTCGACGTACGCGGTCGACGCCTTCTTCGCATCCGGCGCGCCGTAGATGGTGTGCTTCGTGATGAACGGATCACGCGGTGGCTCATACCGATGGTCCGGCCCGCGGTAGGAGCCAGAGCGGTAGTTTTTGACAGTCTGCATGAAGTCGACGCTCGCCCCGAACTCCTTTCCAACGGCGCTGATGTAAGGGGCGAATCCGTCGCTCGTGATCTGCGGCATCACCAGCAGTCTGGAGCGGACATCAGCCATGAAGGCGTCTGTCGTCTCCTGGTCTCTGCGACCGACGCGCCACGCGATGACCAGACGAGACAGCGTGTCCATCGCAACGAACGTGTACGCCTCGCCGATGCCGTCCGCGTCCTTCTCGGTCACGCGAGCAGGTTTCTTCTGCACGTACCCAAATATCTCGTCTACCTGGATCAGGGGCGTGCGCAGGTCGCGCACGAGCCGGTCATGCAGGCGCCCAGCGCCGCGCCCGAAGGCCAGCGAGAGACGCCCCACGGTCTCCCTGTTGACTTCGGTCATGCGCTCGACGGCGCGCTCGCTGTTGCCGTCCAGGAGCGCCGCGAGCACACGCAGGCGCTTCTCCGCCGGGAGCACGTTCGCCACGGGACCCTTGCCTTTCCCCAGCGGAGGGCCCACGATCCGGTCTGCCAGGACGTCGGGCGGGTCGCTCCGCACGGCTTCTGCCGCCCTGCTCTCAGCTGCGAACTGGGAGCGGGGCGTTTTCGTCTAAGGTCCTCTGATTATAGCGATTTTGCCGAGGAAAACCGCTCGGAAGCGCGCAGGGGAGATGTCGGCAGGACGGGGTATGTCATAGCCGCGCGGGCACGCGTAGTTTTTCTGGCGCGACGCGTCCACGCGCCGGGCTATCATCCGCGGACTGTGCAGCGACCACATTGCTCCACATTGGCGCGCGTCCCCTTGCACTGCTACGGCGTTCAGGATTGGCGCCCATACGGCGATTTGTATCCTCGGCCGATGCCGAAGGATGTGACATTTTTCCGGCTCACAGTTGATCCTGAATGTCCGCAGTGCAGCTGCGTCGACAAGCGAGCTGTGGTTGATTGCAACAATGCGTTTGCAAGGCGCACCTCGGGAAAGGAACTAAAGGAAAGCGACTTTCTGTCGTGGTGGGATCTCGGAAGGCGTCCCGCCACCAAGCCAGAACAGTCGCGCTACTGTAAGGACGTATGCGGTTACAAGGGTGTTTCAGTTCATCTTTACACAGATCACGATGAACTCATGAAGCACTACCGGACGACCAAAGCCTTCAAGCCTAAGGCAACGCCCTACTACTGCATTGTCAAGCTAACGCCATCGGCAGGGAAGGTGGCATCGACCCCATCGAGCGGCGACCCGCTTCATCACGACATTCTCAAAGCAGACAATTTCAACGTCGGCCACCTCATACTCATCGACAGTGGCGACATCAGTGAGTGCCTAGACACGGCGGCGGGTGACACATGTTTGCACTAGACCGCAAGCTACTGCTCCAGGCGGCGCTAGATCTGGCACTCATATCCGACGAGTACGAAGTGCTCCACTTCGACGAGGTTCCAATACTGTTTACCGGTGTTAATCGGTACCAGTCTAGGATCATTGGATCCTCGGTGGAGGAGGATGTTGATGCGCGCGTCGAGCGGTTCTTTCATGTAATAGTCCCCGTGGATACGTATTCCCTGTTCATGCACAGGAAGATATCATATCGGAATATCATTCTTAATGCGGGGCGCGTATTCGTCATCGATCGAGCGTTCGACCAGTCGCGCTGCGACGTGTACCTCGTTGGCGTCGACCGCATTCCTGACGACTATCTTCCTTCTGAAGAGTCGTACTGTCCAGAGACGCGATTCGAAGGCTCTTTTGTCTTCGGTGCAAGCCTGAAAGGCAAGCTGGCCGACCTCCACCAGGCTGACCCATCCGATCTTAGGCTGCTGGAGACGTCCTTCCCGGGCATGGTGTCCGACGCGATAGGCAGTTTCGGCAATAAACTTGTATCCGCACGCCCGATGATTCTGCCATATGCCGCTGGTAGCTTTCGGTTGCAGTTCGCTGTGCAGCCGGTTGGTCAACTTGGCTTTTTTGGTGGCTCGTATCCTGAGTTTACGCTGCGCTACGTCGACTTCTGCATGAACAGGTTCCATGATGAGATACGCGCCCTAGGGAGCGACTCTGCCGACGAATCACCTTATTTTCGCTTGTTGCTGGATGCATATCAGCAGATTCTTAACATGGGCAGGGTGAGTAAGCCAGGGACGCCGGAGCGGGCGGCAGACAAGGCCGAGCTGCTAAAGGCCGTAAAGAGAAGCGTGGACAGGTTGGCCGAACTGGCGGATGTTATAGGGAAGAACTTTACGCGGATTGAACTGTCTAATGTGTTCGATGGGACAGAGACGCTGATAAGCACACTCGATCGCGTTGAGGCGCAGCGGCTCAGCTATGCGGCCGACCTGTACGACCAGGTCATCAACAAGGCCGAAGAGGAGTCTGTGGCTAGGGCGTACGAAATCGTCGTTTATAACTTAAATACTGAGACTAGAAGGGGGAAAGCCCACGCCCTTGTGGGCGACTCGCTACAGAGAGTCGGCATCACGGTCGGCGGGACAGATCCATTGGAAGAGACAAGGTTTACGGCCAGTCTCGATAAGAGTCTGCGCATTAGTGTGATGGCGCGCGGGAAACGTGTGGCGGGGAAGTTGAAGAGCCTCCGAATCGAGTACGAGAAGTAGACCTGATGACTATGGCCCCATGCGCCCAAGGGCGTGCGTTCAGGGTTTGGTTGTGGCGGGGAGAGGCAGGCTACCGGCGTCGGCGCAGCTTCCGCGCGAGCCGGGCCCGGGCAAGCCGCAGGCGACTGCCCGCCGTGCCGAGCGGGATGCGGAGCAGTTTGGCGATCTCGGTGCCGCCGTGCCCGAGCGCGGCGAGGACGAGCACTTCGCGAGCCCAGACGGGCATCGCGGCGATCGCCATGAGCGCCTCGGCCGCGTCGATGCGCTCACCGATGTGCCAGGGGTCCACGCGCTCCTCTCCCGTGGCGGCCCACGGGTCGAAGACGGGCACCTCCCTGCGACGGAACGCGCGCTCGTGGTAGTGCGTGCAGTGGAACCGGCACACTCCGAACAGCCAGCGCTTCAGCGCGTCCAAAGGCTCGCGCGTGCGGTCGGGTCTGTAGCGACCCGCTTGGGAGCTCATCCAGGCCCCAAGCACGACGTCCTGGACCACATCGCCGAGATCGACGACGGGCACGCCGAGGCCACGCAGGACGGTTCGGATGAACGGCTCCTGCGCGACGATCTCGGCGATGTTCAGGACGCGAGCGGGGCCAGCGTTCGGGCCCCACGGCTTCATGGGGCACCCCTGCGCGCGCCGCAGTGCGGGCAGCGGTCAGCGGCGACCGGTCGGCCTAGGAGGCGCTCGATGGTGGTTCCAGCGGCCCGCGCGGCGCGCATGGCGGTGCCGGGCGACCCGGCGTACTTGCCCGACGCGATCGCGCGGAGCGTGCGGGGCTGCATGCCCATCACCTCGGCAAGGCATGCCCACGTGCCGTACAAGGCGCGCAGGTTGCGCAGTGCGGCGCGGAGCCGCATGCGCTCCACGTCGGAGAGGGAACGGGTGACGCAGAGGCGTCGGCGGCGCTTGGGCGCACGTTCGCCTTCTTGCTCGCCCGAAGGCGAACGGACTACGGTCAGCATGTCGGACCTCGTGGTTCGGGGTTCGGCCACGCTCCCCGGGTGGTTGCAGCCACCGCGGGGAGCACTTCCTTGCGCCGAAACTAGCGCACGAGATCGTCAGGCTGGCCGGATCCAGCCAGTTTCACTCAAAACCGGCCACTACCCGGACACGGTCCAGGTGAGGCTGCCGGCAGCTTTCGTGGCACCGGACACGGTCCGGGAGAAGCTGCCGGCAGCTTTCGTGGCACCGGGCACGGTCCGGGGGGAGGCTCCCCGCAGCCTTCCTGGCACCGGACACGGTCCGGGAGAAGCTGCCGGCAGCCTTCCTGGCACCGGACACGGTCCGGGAGAAGCTGCCGGCCGCCTTCCTGGCACCGAACACGGTGGTCCATAGCGATGCTCGCTGGTTCATGGCACAGCACGCGCTGTCCAATCATCGGCACACCCAGCGCGCCTGTCACTGCGCTAGAGCGCCCGAACCGGTGGCTCGGGCCCCGGGAGGTCAGGCTCCCTTCTGCCAGGGCCACGTCGCTACCCACCCCTGCGCGGGCTCGAGTGCCATGGCGCAAGATTACGACGTTCGGCAGCACGCCTTCAGAAAATCACCCGGGAGATCGATTGACGGCTCGGCAGGGGTGATTATCCCTGCCCGGAACGTCGGGCGTACGCCTGGCGCTCACATCAAGTCCAGCGCGCGGGGTGAGGAGCGCGTTGTCCCTGTTCTCCGCTGCTCCGCGACGACGAACACGAGAGGTCATCCCCTCATGACGAAGCCTTCTCCACTCAAGAAGAAGCCTGCGCCCAAGAAGCCCGCGGCTCCGCCCCAGGCAGCGGCGGCATTCGACAAGACGCTGTCCGAGATCGAGGCGCTCAGCACGGATCGGTTGATCGCGATCAACCTCGACATCCCCCGGGTAGTCTCGCAGGTGCTGGGCGTATTGCCAGGCATCCTCGCGCTGCGCCCCGCCATCGCGGGGCACCTGCCGCAGCACGATGTCGCGTTGCTCGATCGGCTCGAGACGTATGCGCTCGCCGCCTGGTACGCGCACCTCGCATGGCTGTCGAGCGGAGGCGCCGAGAATTCGCTGAAGCCGCTGCTCGCGGAGGCGGCCCCGCTGCGCGAGAACCTGCTGAGCGACGCCGAGGCGCTTGTCCGCCGCGGCCTGCTTGACGCGGACACGGTCGCGGAGATCCGGGCCGGACAGGGGTACATCGACACGGCCAATGACCTCGTCGCGCTCTCGGCGCTCTTCACCGCGAGCTGGTCGGAGGTCACCGGCAAGACGGCAGCGACCGAGGAAGAAGTGAGACGCGCCGGGGAGATCGGGCCGCAGATCCTCGCGGCCCTCGGCGTGAGGGAGCATGGCAAAGGTCCTGGGCCGACCGAGGCTGCAGACAGGAGGGCGCGGGCGTTTTCGCTGCTCGTGCACGCCTACGACCAGACTCGCCGCGCCGTCGCGTACCTGCGCTGGAATGAAGGGGACGCCGATTCAATCGCGCCGTCCCTCTACAAGGGCCGCACTGGCCGAGCGGCGTCGTCCAGCGACACCGCCGCCGCACCGGCGGACGAGGCCCCGGCTGGGCCCACGGCGCCGGCATCGCCCGGCGCTGCAGTTCCCGCTGCGCCGAACGGCGCGGCGGGCCCCGCTGTGCTGAACGGCACGACGGCACACGCGGTGCCCGGCGCTGCGCCGAGCGGCACGGCGCCCACCGGCTAGAGCTTGCCGCCCGTCTCGCAGCGAGCACCTCGCCTGGAACAATGGCTGTCTGGCCAAAACCAACGGCGCTGACATCGCGCGCCCGCTGAAGCACGGCCCATTCGCGCCCCGCGGAGAGAGCAGTCCTGAGCTCGGCCGGCATCGCGCTTCGCCCGATGCCGACAGGGACGATCGCGCCTTGCCGCTCTCCGCGGAATTTGCTCGACTCCCGCGATGTCTCACCCCCGCGCCGCGCTCCTTCATCACACCGCCGCCCTCGGGATCGCGCTGGCCGCGCTGCTCGCTCCCCGCCAGGCCCCGGCGCGCGGCGCGCCGGCCGGCGGCGGGCCAGCGCCGTCTGCGCGTCCCGAGGCGCCCTCGCTCGTCACCGAGGCCGAGCGGACCGGCTTCCGGCGCACCGGTCGTTATGCCGAGGTCGAGCGGCTGTGCCGCGACTTCGAGCAGGCCTATCCGGGCCGCGCTCGCTGCGTCCGTTTCGGCACGACGCCCGAGGGCAGGCCCATGCTCGCGATCGCCGCCTCGGACGACGGCACGCTCGACCCCGCGGCGGCACGGGCGAAGCGGCGCCCGGTGATCCTGTTCCAGGGCGGCATCCACGCCGGCGAGATCGACGGCAAGGACGGCGGCTTCTGGGCGCTCCGCGAGCTGCTCGACGGCGCGATGGCGCCCGGCGCCCTCGCGGCGGCCACGGCGGTGTTCGTGCCGGTCTTCAACGTCGACGGCCACGAGCGGTTCCGTCGAAACCAGCGGCCCAACCAGCGCGGCCCCGAGGAGATGGGCTTCCGCGCCACCGCGCAGAACCTCAACCTGAACCGCGATACCATGAAGGCCGAGGCGCCCGAGATGCGGGCCATGCTGGCGCTCCTCGACGCCTGGGATCCGGTGGTCCTGGTCGACCTGCACACGACGGACGGCGCGAAGTTCCAGCACGACATCGCGGTGATCGTGGAGCCCTCGGTGCCTCACCCCGGCGGACTCGACGCCGCGGCGCGCGCCCTCTCGGGGGAGCTCCAGGCGCGCCTCTCGGTGCTCGGTCACCTGCCGCTCCCGTTCTATCCGGCCTTCCGCGAGGACGACGATCCCTCGTCGGGGATCTCCACCGAGCCAGGACCGCCGCGCTTCTCGCAGTCCTACAGCGCTGCCCGCAACCGCATCGGCGTGCTCGTCGAGACGCACAGCTGGGCCACCCACGCGGAGCGCGTGCGCGCGGTCCACGACCTCCTCGCGGCGCTCTTCGAGCGCGTCTCCTCCGGTTCCGGCGCGGGCGCCCTCCGCGCCGCGGCCGAGCGCGCGGACGCTGCGAGCGCGCGCCTCGCCGGCGCCCCCTTCGCCCTCACGCACCGCGCGGGGCCGGTCCCGCGCATCTTCCCTTTCCGCGGCTTCGCTTACGAGAAGCGCGCCTCGGAGATCTCGGGCGGCACGTGGACCCGTTACGACGAGTCTCGCCCGGAGATCTGGCGCGTGCCGCTGTTCGACCGCATCCAGCCGGACCTGACGGTCACCGCGCCTGAAGCCGGCTACGTCATCCCGGCGGCGCACGCGGCCTGGGTGGCCGACAAGCTGCGCCTGCACGGCGTGCGTTACCAGATCCTCCCCGAGGCTCGCCCCGGCTTCCCCGTCGAGGCGTTCCGGGCCGACGCGGTGACGTTCGAGCGGCCCTTCGAGGGTCGGACGCGCGTGAAGCTCCAGGGCGCCTTCCGGCCGGAGCGGCAGGATCTTCCGGCCGGCTCGCTGTTCATTCCCATCGCGCAGCCGCGGGCGCCACTCGTCCTGCACCTCCTCGAGCCGCTCGCGCCCGACTCCCTCGTCGCCTGGGGCTTCTTCAACGCCTCCTTCGAGCGCAAGGAGTACATGGAGGCCTACGTCGCCGAGGAGGAGGCCCGCAGCATGCTCGCCGCGGATCCGGCGCTGCGCGCCGAGTTCAATGAGCGCCTGCGCGATCCTGCGTTTGCGAACGACGCGAAGGCTCGGCTCGATTTCTTCTACAAGCGCCATCCGTCCTGGGACGAGCGCGTGAATCTCGTCCCGGTATTCCGCGTCGCCGCGCCGCCGTGACAGGCCTCTCCGTCGTTTCGTCTGCTTCGCCTGCACTCCGGCTCTGGTCGAATGTCCGTGAGCCCCACAGGCCTCACATCATTCGATGGATTCCGGCCAGTCTCGCGGCGCCGCGCCGGGCGAGGGTGCCCCGCTCGAGTTGCGCGGAGCGCGCGGGGATCGCATGCTCGTCACGACATGTCGACCGGCGTGCGACAGCGGTGACGCGCGCGCCGGCGACGACGCACGGCGATGTGATGTCGCCTGACGGCGAAAGGGGGGGACGATGTTCCTGCGATGGGCGTTCGGCTTTTGTTCGGCGTTTTTCTTCGCGTTTCCTGCGCTGGCGCAGAATACGCGGATCGCGAACTTCACCTATGCTGGCAGCGGCTGCCCTGTCGGCTCCGCTGCCGGGGTGATCTCGCCTGATCAGAAGGCGTTGACCGTCATCTTCGACCAGTTCGAGGCGCACGCCGGCCCGGGCATCGGCCGCGCCTCGAACCGCGCGTTCTGCCAGCTGGCCGTGGATCTGCGGTTCGATCCGGGGTGGCAAGTCGCGGTCTTCGACGCCACGTACCGGGGATTCGCCGACCTGGAGGGCGGCGTCCAGGGGCTCCACGAGACATCGTATTATTTCTCGGGGTCGCCGCTCACCTCGGGGCCGCTCACGTGGAGCATGATCGGGCCGTTCACGAGCAACTTCTCGCGCACGGACAACTTCACGACCACGGTCTGGTCCGAGTGCGGCACCGTCCGGCCGCTCAACATCAAGACAAGCCTCTATGTCACGAACCGGTTTGCGCCGTCGAGCTCCGGGGTGTTGACCAACGACACGACCGACGTCCAGGTCCAGATCGAGTACGGCCTCGTGTACCGCCCCTGTCCCGGCCCCTGAGGTCGGCAGGGCGCCCGGCGCGCCTGGCGCGGCGGTGCCGCGCCGGGCGCGCTCACGCCACCAGGCAGCCGGCCGACGATCCTTGCATCGGCAAGATGGCCATGATCTCCCCGGTCTCCCCGAAGATCAGGAGCCGCGCGACGATGGCCTCCTTGCCTGTGCCGCACAGGGGCAGGAGCGCGAGCCGGGCCGCTGGCCCGTTCCCCCCCTCGAACTTGAGGGCGAGCAGCTGCTTGTCGTCGCACTCCTCGAGGAGCTCCACGTCCGCCTCGATCTGGAGCGGCGCCACCCGCGTGCACGCCTTGGCCTCGCCGAAGCTGTCCACCGTGCAGCGGTTGGGATCGAGCGAGATCCGGACCCGAGACGACCCCTGTCCGCCCACCGTGGTGATCTGGATCTGATGAACCGCAATCCCCTTCTGGAGCGGGATGGGCTCCACGAGATAGCCAGTTTCCAGCCGCAGATTCTTGATTTTCATCGGACCCCCGCCTCTCGGCCGTGCGTCCCGCGATCTCCGCCCATCGCGGCGCCGCGGCGGCGCGCCTGCTTCGAGGAGAAGCACCGGTTGTGCCGGCGCGCGCGCGCGGAGCCCGCACGCGCGCCCTGCTCCGCCATCGCGCTCGGCGGAGCGTCGTCGGCCGCCGTGCCCCCGCGCCGCCGTCCGCTCGTCAAGGCTCAGATGAGCCCGAACTTGTAGGTATCAAGAAGCCTGGCGAGCAGCGGGGCGTGCGCCGGATCTGCGAGGGAGCCGAGCCGGGTCACCTCGAGCTCCGCGCTGACGCGCTCGAAGAGGGCGGCGCAGATCCGGGTCGGATCGTGGCGCGCGGCGTACGCGATGCCGTCGGGTCGCCTCGGGTGGTCATGGATCGCGCGCGCCCAGCGGTGGGCGGCCCGATAGGACTCCCCCGAGGTCAGGCGGGCGTCGGCCCCGAGGCGCGCGAGCCCCTCTCCCGCGAGGTTCACGAGGCGCAGCGGCCGCCGTGGCGCGATGCGCGCGAGCCCCCGCGCGGCGAGCTCGCTCTGCTCCACGAAGCGCACGCCGGTCGCGTGGCCGAACACCTCGATGAAGGCGCAGCGCGCGTCCTTGCCGGCGTACAGCACACCGAACTCGCCGTCCGGCGCGTCGAAGCGATTGTCGCCCGAGCGACCGAAGTGCATCGGATCGCGCGTGAGCCAGTGGATCCGGAACCAGCTCCGCCGGAAGATCGCGATGGGGAGCGGCGACGTCGCGAGGTCGAGGGGCGGGTCCGGATGGGCCCCGAGCGTTGTCATCATGGTGACTCTGTTCCGCACGGACGTGCGGCAGGGCCGTCGACGCGCTCAACGTCCCGCACGTGCTCCGGGCCCGCGTGTCCGGGGTTCGCTGCGCGGAGCGCATTCGCCCGGACCCCTGTCGAGCGCGGCGGTCTCGTCATCGCGGCGCGTTCTCAGGCCGCGCCTTGCTCACCGAAGGTGCGCGCGGCGAGCCGCACGGGATCCAGCTCACCGCGGCGGAGCCAGTCGAGCGGCCGCTCGCCGTCGAGGCGCAGGTTGCCGGCGAGGAAGAAGCGGACCTTCGCCAGCGGGGGGTGCTCTTCGAGGAGGACCAGGATCTCTTCCAACCCCGGCAGCAGGCCCTCGTCCGCGAACTGCCATGCGGGGTAGAGGTGGCCACGACCGCCGATGCTGACGGCCAGCAGCCTTCCGGCGGCGCGCCGCGCTTCGATCGCCCGGGGCGAGAGGTGCATCCCCTCGCCGACCTCCTCGGCGGTGAGCGTACCCCCTTCGGCCGCGAGGAGCGCGTCCCTCGCCTGCAGGCCGCGGAGGCGGGCCGGCGTCAGCGGATCTGCAGCGAAAAAGAGGCCGACGGCGCTCGGCTGCGTGAGCGCTGTCACCAGGGCATCCGCATTGCTAGGCGACGCGACCACCTCGCCAAGCTCGCTCTGATCGAGCCGCTCCGCGACCTGGGTGAGCGCGTCGATGCCGCGCGCCAAGAACTCGACCCGCAGCGGTTCACCGTCGTACTGGTGAAGTCGCTCTGCAATTTCCGAAAGGGCGCTGGAGTCCCGATCCTTGGCCATGGCCGACCCAGGGGACGATGCAGCGCACACGCAGCGCCGTCAACCAAGCGCACGCCGCCTTTCTGCGTCATTACGACCATGCTGAACGGAACGTCAGTGAAAGCCATTCGCGGTGTCGCTGGTGTCGTTCTTCTTCGGTGAGCTCACCGGCTCCTGAGTTTGTCGGGGGCGTCGGGAAGCTGGTCAGAGCTCGACCTGCTTCAGCATCGCGCTGGTGATCGACTGGCGCACGCTCGTGAGCTCTGCCCATGGGTCCCGGATCGTGGCGAGGCGCTGCAGCACCGTGTCGATGGTGAACGAGGCGGGATCGAGCGGCGCGTCGAGCTCGTCCCACGAGAGCGGGGTCGCGACGGCTGCGCCGGGGCGCGCACGCGTCGAGTAGGGCGCCACAGCGGTGGCGCCGCGCCCGTTCCGCAGGTAGTCGACGAAGACCTTGCCGGCGCGCTTCGCCTTCGACATCGTCGCGGTGTACCGCGCCGGATCGAAGCGCACGAGCGCGTCGGCCACGGCCTTCGTGAACGCCTTCACCTCGTCCCAGCCCCTGCGTGGCGCTATCGGGACCACGACGTGGAGGCCTTTGCCGCCGGTCGTCTTGACGAAGCTCTGTAGCCCCAGCGACGAAAGGAGGTGCCGCGCCGTCCTCGCGGCGTCCGCCACGCGCTCCCACGGGAGATCCGGCGCTGGATCGAGGTCGAACACCATCCTGTCGGGCTGCTCGATCCGGTCCACGCGGCTCCCCCAGAGGTGCACCTCGAGCGCCCCCATCTGGACGAGCGACACGAGCCCTTCGGTGGTCTTGATATAGAGATACGTGCGCTCGCCGTCGTCCTCCTGGACGGCCATCCGCTGGATCGCCTCGGACAGCCCCTCGGCCTCGTGCCTTTGAAAGAAGCAGGGCTTGCCCTGGCCCGCGGGGCAGCGGACCAGCGTGAGCAGCCGCTTCTCGGCGTGGGGCAGCATGTGCTCGGCGATCTGTTCGTAATACCGGGCCAGCGCGAGCTTCGTGATCCCCTGCGCGGGATAGAGCACCTTGTCGGGGTTCGTCAGCGGCACCCCGGCGACATCGACCCGGTCCGCGCCGCTGCTCCGGCCCCCGCGCGGAGCCTTGCGGCTCGCCGTGCTCGCGGTCCCCCTCGGCGCCGCGCCCGCCGCTCTGTTTGGCGCCGCGCCGGCCGCCTCGCCAGGCGGCGATTGCGGTGGCGGCTGTTCGCGCTCGACGGTGACCGACTCCGGGGTGCGGTCCTCGCGGAGCCCTTCGAAGGAGGGGTGTCGCAGCCGTCCGTCGCGCGTCCACGCGGAAAAGCGGACCTCGGCGACGAGCCTGGGCTCGACCCAGCGCACGCCCCGCATGCGCGGCGCCCCTGAACAGGCCGGCGTGGCGCGCGCGATCGGATCGAGGCGGCTGCGCAGGGTCGTCAGCGTCTTGCTCGTGAAGCCCGTGCCGACCTTGCCGGCGTAGGCGAGCTTGCCTGACCTGTTCACGCCGACGAGGATCGCCCCCAGCCCTTTCCGGGCGCCGGACGGCTCGGTGAAGCCGACGATCACGAACTCCTGGCGCCGACCGCACTTCACCTTGAGCCAGCTGTCGCCGCGCCCGCTCCGGTAGGGGGCCTCCGGGCGCTTCGCGATGACGCCCTCGATCCCGAGCTCGCACGCGTGCTGGACGACGGCGGAGCCGTCCTCCGCGACGTGCTCTGTGTAGCGCAGGGGCCCTTCCTCGGGCGCTTCTGCGAGCAGCGCCTTGAGCGCCCGCTTGCGGGTGACCTGTGTGCACCCGCGGAGATCGCGGCCGTCGAGGTAGAGCAGGTCAAAGACGAAGTACATCAGGCGCCCCTCACGCCTGCCATTCCCGTCGCTGAGCGCGTTCTGGAGGGCCTGGAAGTCGGTCACGCCGTCCGGCCTCACAACGACGATCTCGCCGTCCAGCACGGCCTCCCGCGCAGGCAGCTGGGCGAGGTCGTCGCGCACCCCCGTGAACCGCTCGGTCCAGTCCTGGCCGCGGCGGGTCAGGAGCGTCACGCGACCCCCACGGAGCTTCGCGAGCATGCGATAACCATCGAGCTTGACCTCGTAGAGCCACCCCTCGCCCGGGGGTGGCTCGGTGACGAGCGTCGCGAGCTGGGGCTCGATCTCGCCCGGGAACGGCCCTTTCCGGGCGCCCTCGAGCGCATCCGCGTAGGTCAGCGTCGGGCGCGGGATCGCTGCGGTGGTGTCCGCCGCCCCCGTCGCCACGGACGAGCGCCGGCTGTCCACGTCGTCCGCCGTGACGCCGCGTTTGCGACGGGTGGTCAGGGTTGCTGATCGCACCGCTTGAGTCCGCCGCGCAGTGCCTTGTGCCTGTCTTTGTCCGGCCATCATCATGCCACCGTCTCTTTTGGTGGAAAAAGCAATTCCGATACCGCAATGGCATCTTCACCTGCCGGTGGTTTCCCGCTCCCAGGCCGTGACGAAGTCGGTTGAGCTCGGCATGCACGCCCCAGAATGCGGCGATCTGCCACGCACACGTCCTCACCCCCTGGCGCACAGGCTCCCGCGCAACATCCGAGTTCCCACGCCTGCCACGGCGCCTGGAATGAACAGGTGCGCAGGTCCGCGCGGGGGTTTAGAGCAAGGAAGGACGGACTCGATGAAATCGGCGAGAGAACGCACGCTTCACCGATGGTGCCGCGCGTCGCCGCCGCTGTGATCGTCGGATGGGCGTTCCGGACGGCGTGGACGCGTCAAGCGCTGCCGTGAGGGACGAGCGACTGGGGTACGTCCGGTGCTGGGCCGAGATCGAGCTACTGCAGTGCCTCGGAGACGCTCGTCGCGGTGATGGCCTGGTCATGCCACCGCTCCAGGGTCGCCAGCTCGACGCACGCCTCGATGCGAGCGTCGTCCAACGGGCTCAGCGCGAGCTGCCGGCGAGCGAGCACACGTCGCAGGGCGGCGCGGGCCTCGGCCAGACGTCCCTTGCCGATGCCCTTCTCGATGCCCCTTTCGATGCCCTTCTCGATGAGCCGCTCCTGGACCTGCGGGCTCGCTTCGAGCAGCACCTCGAGGATGCGCTGCCGCCGGGCCTCCACCTCCGGGTCCTCGGCCTTGCCGAACCTCCACAGGAGCTCCTCTCGGGTCGTCGCTGACATCGCCAGGTACTCTAGCATGGCCAGCACCCACTCGATGGGCCGGCGTCCGGCTACCCACCGGCCGAACTCGTCGAGGGCTCGCCCGGAACGGGCGACCAGGAAAGCTATCAGCTCGTCACGCAGGGGGAGCTCGTTCGCTGCAACCCACAGCACCCAGTGCCCGAGCGGCTCCACGCGGTAGCAGCCGGGCGCGAAGCGCCTGGGCGCGTACACCCGTTGCAACCACTCCGGCACGTGAGGAGCGACCAGCCAGAGCGGCTCGTGGCCCACCCAGGGCGGCGCCTCTTCCTCCTGCTCGACCCGCTGCAACTGCCTTGCCTGCCGCCGCAAGAGGGCTCGCTCTATCGCCTTCCGATCCACATGATCCCCGGCGAGCTTCAGCTCGACCATCACCTCCTCGTGGCCACGCGCCTCGGGCCAAGGCGCTGTCAGCTCCATCAGGAGAGCCGGGCGGTGGATCAGGAGCAGGCCATCGCACTGCACCTTCTCGAGCCGGATCTCCGGTGGATCCTGCCAGGTGATGGCACCTCCCGTGAGGCGCTCCGTCTCTTCGGCGAACGTTCGTTTGGCGAACAGGTCCGGTTGACCCATCGCGCTGCGCGGTAGCAGAGGACGATCGCAGGAGCCAGGGTCAATCGCAGATCAGCGAGATCCGCTGGCCGCCTTTCTCACCAGCACTCGCTATCTATACGCCCAAGGCCACCCCGTAACGAATTCTCAAATGAAGACGCCCCGGTCTCCGTAATACGCTTCTCCGTACCGACGTCTCGCGCCCCCCCGACACGCGACCCGTCATTGCGCGGGCGGCTCGCTCCAGTAGCGCACCAGATCAGGCACGGCGGTCTCCGCCATGCGGGTGAGGTGCCTCACGTGATCTGGCTTCTGGGTTCCCGGATAGCCGCGGACGTGGAACGCGCCCCTGTGCGCCTCGGAGAGGGGGACGAACCGGAGCTTCGCCTCGCTCGCCTCCCCGGTCAGGTCGTAGATCGCCTGCTCGTCCGCGCCCGCGCCCGGAGAGCGCTGCGCGCCCGTGAGCTTGAGGAGAGCGTCCGTGCTCTCGTGGGTGCCGGCGTAATCGCCGTTCGGGGTGATCTCCGAATGGGTGATCGACATCAGCTTCTTGCCCTCGGCCGCCAGCTCGGCGAAGCGGCTGAACGGCTTGAGGCGCTCCATGTCCAGGCTGTGATCGAGCGGCATGTAGCCGGTATGGATGCCGTCCAGGAGGAGCACGGCGTCCACCTTGTCGGTGAACCCCGGCTGGTTCAGGAGCCCGCGAACAGCGGCGTACCCAGCGCTGAACGCCGAGAGCGCGACGCGCCGAAGCCGGGCGCCGCGCAGCCCGCGCGCCTCGAGCGCCACCTGCGCCTTCGCCATCAACGCCGGGAGATAGGAGCGGATCGAGAACTGGGTCTCGTACGCACCGGAGCTGATGCCCAGATTGATGATCATCACAACCGCGTTGAGCCGGGCGCGCTCGAACCCCGCCTGCACAACGTCGTTGACCCCGTGGAAGTGGATCACCAGATCGTACGCCCCATCCGCCGAGGCGAAGGAGGCGGGGATGGTGATGATCCCGTCAGGGATGGGGATCACCGCCGTTCGATCGAGCGTCGCGTCGGCGCGATCCGCGGCAGCGAGGGCCGGCTCCGCCGTTTCTGCCGTCGCCTGGGCCGGCGCGGCCGCTTCGGCCTTCGCCTCGACTCGCGCCGCCGCCCCCGTCGAGCGCAGGACGGCCGCGGCGGCCGCGGCAGGCTGGAGCGCCGAGCCCGCGCGGAGATCGAAGCCCGCCGCGCCGAGCTGCATCGAGACGAGCGCGCCCACCACCGCTGCGAAGCCCAGGCCGGCACCCGCGCTCAAGGCGATCAGGCGCGACGTGGAACGCCGCGTCGGAGATGCCATGATCGGAGCTGGCGATTCGAACGGCATCGCCATGCCCCCAATCGACGCCGGTGGACGACGGAAAATTAAAGTGGGTTCGTCCTCGTCATGGGGCAGTTGGACCTCCGCGCAAGGGGGCTCAGCGGGGAACATGTCAGCGATGATGCGAGGCCTATGCCACTCATGGCAAGAGCTAAAATTCTACATGATAGGTTCGCATGCGCATGCGTCAAGGAAGTGGACCTGGTCCGACGTGGTCCCATGGTGGTTCATCGTTTGACCATGCGCCCATGCCCAGGGAAGCACCTTGCTCACGCACGCAGCCCCGTGATTCCGCGATTCGTGAGCGCGCGTGAACACCTCTGAGCCGTCCGTGCTCCGACGTGGCACGGCGTGGTACGACGTGAATGTTCAAGCGCCAGCAGATCAGGAATGACGCGTTCCGGCAAAATCTCTCATGAATTGGCCGCTATCACCGCCACCTTGGTCGCGCTGCGTCATCACATGCGCCCCATGGGAGCTCGGGACACCCGAGCGCCGGCGCGGTGAGGTCGAGACCGTGCCGAAGCAGGCCAGTCCGCCCTCCGAGGATGATCTGGATGGCTCCTGCGCTTCGCGCAGAGCGCGTAATCGAGTTCGCGCCATCGCACGACCGCGCATGGCCGGACTGACCTCCATGCGCCTGGGTGTCTCGCCGGCCCCTGCGCGTCGACCGTTGCACGTCCAACGGTTCACCGGGAAGGCGCGCTGAGCGCGGCGCGCGCCCGCCGGGCGAGCTGGCGCGACGGGTGTCGCCCCAACGTCAGCGACGGACGACGCCGCCCTGCGCTCTGGAAATGCGGCGCGACCGAGGCGCGGCGCACGTGGACCTTGACAGCGAGGGGCGCCTCTGGATCTCCTCTTTCCTCCCTACTCACCCGCACGGGCCCCCCATGACCAGCTTCCCCCGCGTCTACGACGACAACACCCAGAGCATCGGCCGCACGCCGCTCGTGCGCATCCGCCGCGTGATCGACGGCGCGCGCGCGACGGTGCTGGCGAAGATCGAGGGGCGCAACCCGGCGTACTCGGTCAAGTGCCGCATCGGCGCGGCCATGGTCTGGGACGCCGAGCAGCGGGGCGTGCTCGGCCCTGGCAAGGCGATCGTCGAGGCGACCAGCGGCAACACCGGCATCGCGCTGGCCTTCGCCGCCGCCTCGAGGGGGATCGAGTGTGTGCTCAGCATGCCCGAGACGATGAGCATGGAGCGGCGCAAGGTCCTCATCGCCCTCGGGGCCAAGCTGCTCCTGACGCCGGGCCCCAAGGGGATGAACGGCGCCATCGCCAAGGCCGAGGAGCTGGCCGCCTCCGACCCCGGCCGGTACGTGCTGATGCGGCAGTTCGAGAACCCGGCGAACCCCGCGATCCACGAGACCACCACCGGCCCCGAGATCTGGGACGACACCGCCGGCAACGTCGACGTCCTCGTCTCGGGCGTGGGCACCGGCGGCACGATCACCGGCGTCAGCCGCTACTTCGAGCGCGGCCGCGGCCGCGCCCTCCACTCCGTCGCCGTGGAGCCGGTCCACTCGCCGGTCATCTCACAGACGCTCGCCGGCCAGCCGCTCACCCCGTCCCCGCACAAGATCCAGGGCATCGGCGCCGGCTTCGTCCCGAAGAACCTCGACCTCTCCTTCGTGGACCAGGTCGAGACGGTCTCGAACGACGAGTCCATCGCCATGTCGCGGCGCCTCGCGTCCGAGGAGGGCATCCTCTGCGGCGTCTCCTGCGGCGCGGCCATGGTCGCGGCGGGCCGGCTCGCGAAGGATCCCAAGTGGGAAGGAAAGACCATCGTGGTCATCCTCCCGGACGCCGGCGAGCGGTACCTCTCGGGGCCCCTCTTCGAAGGAATGTTCTCCGAGGTCGAGGCCATGAAGGCCTCGTGAGGTCGACGTGAGCAAGAAGTGTGATGCTGCCCCCTCCGAGGCGTCGGCCGACCTGCACGGCATCGTCGACGCGCTGATCGCGAGCTACCGGGAGGATGCGCGCGGGCATCACATCAACAAGCGCTTCACCCCGTCGCGCCAGGAGATCACCGAGATCATCGATCTCCTGCTCCAGATCTTCTACCCGGGCTATCACGGGCGGCAGGACCTGTCGGACGAGGACCTGCTCTACCACGTGGGCACCCTGGTCTCGACGCTGCGGGACAAGCTGGAGCGACAGATCGAGCGCTGCCTGTGCTTCCAGGACGAGACCGTCGACGCGGGCCGACTCGACGTCCCGAGGTGCCGGCAGCGGGGGCGCGACGTGGTGCGGGTGTTCATTTCCCGGCTGCCAGAGGTCCGGCGGCGCCTCCTGCTCGACGTGCAGGCGGCCTACGACGGCGATCCGGCGGCTGCCTCGATGGACGAGGTCATCCTGGCCTATCCAGGCCTCCTCGCCGTGACGGTGCACCGGGTCGCGCACGAGCTGTACCTGCTCGGCGTGCCGCTCATGCCCCGGATCATGAGCGAGTGGGCGCACACGAGGACGGGCGCCGACATCCACCCAGGCGCCAACATCGGTGACAGCTTCTTCATCGATCATGCCACCGGCGTCGTGATCGGCGAGACGACCGACATCGGCGAGCGCGTCAAGCTCTACCAGGGCGTGACGCTCGGCGCCCTCTCCTTGCCCCAGCACTCGCGGGGCGCGCGCGGCCTGAAGCGCCACCCCACCGTGGAGGACAGCGTCACCATCTACGCGAACGCCACGGTCCTCGGCGGCAAGACGGTGCTGGGGCAGGGGAGCGTGGTGGGCGGCTCGGTGTTCCTCACGAAGAGCGTCGCCGGCGGCCAGCGCGTCGCGATCGAGGCCCCGAGGCTGCGCGTCGCGTCGCCGCCCCACGGCACGCCCGCCGTCAGCGTCTCCGATCTGGACAGCATCCTCGACTTCGACATCTAGAGCGGCGCTCGCCCGATCAGGGCGCCTCTCATCGATCGGAGTGGCCGAGAGGGCGCTCCGGGGCGACGCGGTCGCGGATCGCCTGCTTGAGCTCCTTGGGCTCGGGGAAGCGCCCTTCGACGGCGCGCGAGAAGAGCGGCGCGCCGTCGAGCGTGACGTCGAAGATGCCGCTCGCGCCTGGCGACAGGAGCACGTCGATCTCCTCCGGGAAGGTGATCAGCAGCTCCTGAGCGAGCCAGGCCGCGCGCGTGAGCCAGCGGCACTTGGGGCAATACCGGATCGCGACGAGCGGCCGTTGCGGGGCGGGAGCGGTGTCCATGGCAGGATCGTAGCGCGGGCGCGCAGCGCGCGGGCAGGCTCAGACGAGGAACGCCTTCGCCAGCCCGAGGAAGATGAAGAAGCCCATGCTGTCCGTGGTGAACGTGAGCAGGACGCTCGACCCCTGGGCCGGATCGCGGCCCAAGCGCTGGAGCACGAGCGGCACCGCGCACCCGACCATCGCCGCCACCACGAGGTTCAAAAGGATAGCCGCGGCCATCACCAGACCGAGCGGGATGCTGCCGTAGAGGGCGGCGGCGGCGAGCCCCACGAGCGTGCCCCAGACCGCGCCGTTCATCAGGCCGACGAAGAGCTCTTTCTTCAGGAGGTGCCCCGTGTTCGCCCGCGTGAGCCGGTCGAGCGCGAGGCCGCGGATCACGAGCGCCACCGTCTGATTGCCCGTGTTGCCGCCGATGCTCGCCACGATGGGCATCAGCGTTGCCAGCGCCACGAGATCCTGAATGGTGCTCTCGAAGAGGCCGATGACCCGCGAGGCCAGGAACGCCGTGACCAGGTTGACGACGAGCCACATCCAGCGGTTCTTCGCGCTCGTCCATGCGGGCGCGAAATAGTCCTCCTCTCCCGCGAGGCCCGCGCGCAACAGCGCCTCGCTCTGGGCTTTCCGCCGCAGGAAGTCCATCATCACATCCACCGTCAGCCGGCCGACGAGCTTGCCGCGCTCGTCCACGACCGGCGCGGCGATGAGGTCGTAACGCTCGAACGCCCTGGCCGCGTCGCTCGCGCGCTCCTGGGGCGTGAAGCTCACCACGTCCGTGGACATGACCGCGCTCACCTGCGCGCCCGGCTCGCGGAGCAGCAGGTCCTTGAGCGAGAGCGCGCCGCGGAGCACGTTGCGCGCGTCGACCACGAACAGCCTCTCGGTGTGCGGCGGCAGCTCGCCCCGCCGGCGCACGTCGTCGAGCACGCCGCCGATGTCGCGGCCGTCGCGCACCGAGACGAACTCCGGGCTCATCAGGTGGCCTACCGAGTCGTCCGGGTACGCGATCGTCGACTGGAAGAGCGACTGCTCGCGCGCGTCGAGCGACTGGTACACCTCCGCCACGATCTCCGGATCGACCGACTCGCTGATGTACGCCAGATCGTCCGGATCGAGCTGGTCGAGCAGCGCGACGAGGCGAGGGCGCTCCGTCTCCGCGACGAGCCAGTCGCGGACCGACCGCGAGGACTCGAGCAGCACCTGTGCGGCGTGGTGGGGCTCGAGCTCAGCCCACACCACAAGGCGGTCCGCCTGCGGGAGCACCTCGATGATGTGGGCGAGGTCCGCCGGGTGCAGATCCCTGAGCTTTCTCTGCAGCAGGGCGAGATTTTGCCGGTGGACCAGCGCCTCGACGAGCTCTTTGTTCTTGCTCTCCTGCTTGTGCGTCAGCGTCTCGATGACGCGTTGCTTTTCGAGCAGGGTAGTCACCAGGTTCAGGCTCTCTTGCAGTTTCTCCTGGGACCTGGACGTGCTCATGGCGGCTCCGGGGGCGGGGGCGCGCCGAGCATAGCCCGGGTCCGCGCGGCCGGGCGCATGCCGCGTGCGGTCGCGCTCGCCGTATTGACCGGACCCCATGGCTCATGGTTCTGTCGGCCCGATGAAGCGCGCGTTCGATTTGTGCGTGGTTGGGCTCTCGCTCGGAGCGATGGCCTGTGGACCGGGCCTGGAACCCGAGGTGGTCGTGCATCCTCCCCGGCCCACTGCCTCGCCGGAGAGCACCGCCAGCACGACCAGCGGCGGGTGTCCAGCGATCGGCCACGCCGAGCCGCTCATCGTCGACTGGCTCACGACACGCCGCTCCGATCTCGGGCTCGCGATGAAAGACGGCATCGCCGTCGTCTCCTACGACTGCACGACGCTGAAGCTCCTCACGCAGTGCAAGCTCCCAGGCAGCTACTCCTTCGCTGGCGTGACCCGGGCAGAAAAAGTAATACAATTAACAAACCCCGCGGAGATGCAGGCGAACGTCCCCTTCGGGGCTCCGGCGCTGAGCACCGCGATCGAGGGCGGCGGCTCGGCCGCGATCGACGTGGCGGTCGTGCCGACGGGGAAGATGGCGACCACGGTGGCCTCCTCCTCTGCGCAGGATCTCTCGGGCAGCTGCGAGGGCGCCACGCACTTCGTGCGCGCCGCGCTCCTCGGGGCCTTCGCGATGGCGCCAGGCAGCCGGGGCACGGCGCGGACGGTGGATCAGGTCTTCGCGGCGGTCGGAGCGGCGAGCCAGGGCGGCACCACGAGCAAGGAAGGGGAGCTCGACGCCTGCCGGGCCGCGAAGACAGACGCGCAGGCGCCGACGGAGCGCTGCCATGCGCCGCTGCGCCTGGAGCTCGTCCCGCTGCTCACGAAGAAGGCGGCGGCGGCCGAGGCTCCGGTGAAGCAGGCGGAAGACGAGTTCCCGAAGCTGTCGAGCCTGTGCCCGCTCGGGACGGTGCTGAGCGGGGCGAAGTGCTCCCCGCCTGCGCTCGTGCCTGCGCACCTGTGCGAGCCCACCGACGCCAGAGCCTGCGCGGCGGAGTGCGGGAAGGGCGATGTCGGCAGCTGCTATCACCTCGGGATTCAATACCTGGGTGGCAAGGATTTTCCGCGCGATGACGCGAGGGCGGCGGAGCTGTTCGAGAAGGCGTGCGGCGCCGGCGTCACGCAGGCCTGCTACGCGAGGGCGAAGCAGCTCCTGCGCGACATGAAGAGCGCCAAGGTCCCCCCGGACGCGGCGGGGCGGGCCAAGGTGCGAGAGTTCGCTGACAAGGCGTGCGAGATGGGCGACGGCTGGGCGTGCTTCAGCGTGGCCGAGTGGTACCTCAGCGAAGGCCCGCAGGCGGTCCTCCCGAAGGACCCGACGCGCGCGGTCGCGTTCCTCCGGCGCGGCTGCGATCTCGGGCACGGGCCGAGCTGCAGCGCGCTGGGCAAGATGCTCGTCGAGGGGAAGCTCGCGGCGAAGGACGTGGGGGTCGCCGTGGGCGTGCTCCAGCGCGCGTGCCAGGGCGGCCAGTCCGAGGACTGCGTCGATCTCGGCGACATCCTGCGCAAGGGGCAGGGCGCGCCGAAGGACGGGGTGAAGGCGATCGCGGCGTACAGCCACGGTTGCAGCCTGGGGGACATGCGCGCCTGCAACGCCGCCGGCTCGGTCTACGCGCAGGGCGACGGCGTTCCGAAGGACGTCGCGAAGGCGTATTCGTTCTTCGAGAAGGGCTGTCCGGAGAAGGGGTTCGGGGCCGAGGCGTGCTTGAGCCTCGCCGGGATGTACGAGAAGGGGAACGGCATTCCGAAGGACATGCCGCGCGCCGCGGCGCTCTACGAGAAGGTGTGCGGCACGGGCGGCTGCGTGCGGGCCGCCGAGATCTGGCAGCGCGGCGACGGCGTGACCGCCGATCCGGAGCGGGCCTACTCGCTCTACGAGAAGGCCTGCACGCAGTGGGGCGAGAAGAAGGCGTGTGACGCGTTCGGCCCGCTCCTGGAGCGCAAGGACAAGGAGCGGGCGCGGACCTTCTACGCAGACCAGTGCGTGCGGACGCAGGACAAGGCCGCGTGCGCGGCCCAGAAGCGGCTCAGCGGCGCGCCGCGATGAGCGGGGTGCAGGTTTAAAAGAGCTTCATCTGACGATCGGCCCCAGCGCGTGATCCCCTCTGCGCCTCGGGCGACGGGCCGCCCCGCAGGAGCAGCCGCTCCTCCACCTCGCGCACGAACGGCGACACCTCGGTCTCAATCACCTTGCCGTGCCGCGCGCGCTGCATGGCGCGGGTGAGGAACAACCGCTCTCGCGCCCGCGTCATGCCCACATAAAAGAGCCGGCGCTCCTCGGCGACGTCCGTCTCATCCCTGCCGGGGAACCGGAGCGGGAGCAGGCCGTCCTCGCACCCCACGAGGAAGACCACCCGGAACTCGAGCCCCTTGGCCGCGTGCAGCGTCAGCAGCGAGATGCGGTCGGCCCGCGGATCCCACGCGTCGATCTCGGCGCACACCGCGAGCTCGATCAAGAAGCGATCGACGTCGCCGCCGCAGCGCTCCGCGAGCGCGAGATGCAGCTCCAGCGCCGCGTCCACGTCGGCCTCGCTCAGACACGCCGCGCCCTCCTCGGCCGCGCCCGCCTCGGGCGGCGCGCCGGCGAGCCCGGGCTGCGCCACCTCCTCGCGGAGGCGCGCCGCGGCCGCCTTGAGGCGCGCCGCGAGCGGCCCCGGCGGGGCGCTGGAGAGCGCCCGCGCGAGCGCCTCCGAGCCCGCGCGCTCGGCGAGGCGGCGATCCGACCGCCGCTGGAACGGCATCCCCGAGCGGGCGAACGCCTCCCGGAGCCGCTCGGACTGCGCCTCGGTCCGGTAGAGCACCGCAAAATCCGAGAAGGAATAGTCGCCGCTCCCGGCAGGATCGCGCACCCGCCCGCTATCCATCGAGAAGAACGTGGACCCGCCGAGCATCTGCTCGATCGTATGGACCACGCGCTCGGCTTCGGCGGCTTCCGTCGGTGACTCATGGACCGCCACGAGCTCCACACCGCCCGCGGTCGGCAGGAGCTCCCGCGCGCCGAGCGTCGGTGAGGGCGCGATCACCTGGAGCGCCGCCTCGACGATGGGGCGCGACGAGCGGTAGTTCCGCTTCAAGCGCACCACGCGCGCCGCCGGGAAATCTTGCTGGAAACGGAAGAAGAAGCCCACGTCCGCGCCGCGGAATCCGTAGATCGCCTGATCTGGATCTCCGATGGCGCAGACGTTCCCGCCGGGCGGTACAAGCGCGCGCACCAGCCGGTACTGGCGCTCGTCGATGTCCTGGTACTCGTCGATGGAGAGATACCGGGCCCGCTCGCGCGCCGCGGCGAGCGCTCCGCTCTGCTCCTCCAGGAGCAGGACGGCGTGCCCGATCAGGTCGTCGAGATCGAGGAGCCCACGCGCGGCGAGCTCGTCCTCGTACACCTTCCACGCGCGGTCGACGTGGCGGTCGATCTCGCCGCCGGCGGCCGGCGATAGGTGGGCGTCGGCGTGGCGCGGGAAGCGCCGTTTCAGCGCGGCGATGTCGGCGAGCAACCTGGCCGCCCGCCGCTCCGGGACGCCGAGCGCCGCGGCGAGCAGCGCCGTCCGCGCGCGCTCGTCGACGATCGCGGGCGGCGCGGCCCCCGCGCCCTGCGCGTGCTCGCGGAGCAGGGAGAGGCCGAGCGCGTGGAAGGTCATGGCGGGCACGCGGCCGCCGGCCTCGCCGAGCAGCGCGCCGAGCCGCTCCCGCAGCTCGTCGGCGGCGCGGCGGGTGAAGGTGATCGCGAGGCACTGCTCCGGCGGCACCCCGAGATCGAGGACGAGGTGCGCGATCCGGTGCGTGAGCGTGCGGGTCTTGCCTGTGCCTGGCCCCGCGAGGAGGAGCAGCGCGCCGTCCGTGATCTCCGCCGCGGCCCGCTGCTCCGGGTCGAGCGCGTCGAGCGGCGCTGCGCCGCCCGGCGCAGGCGGCGCGCCTCGGGACACCTCGCTGGCCGGCGCCGGGCGAGGCTCCGCGTCGGCCCGGCCGCGGCGCGGAGGGGGGCGTGACGCCGCGGGAGCGCGCGCCCCCGAGGGAGGCGGCTGCGTCGCCGCGGCCTCCGGCTGGAAGAGGAGCCCGCCCCCGCGGCGCTGCGCGAGCTCCTCCGGCTGGAAGACCCGGATCGCGCCGTACTCGCCGTCGTAACCCGCGTCGCGGATCACCCGCCCTTCGCGCATCCGCGCGATCGCCTCGGCGAGCAGGGGCGTGCCGGCGCGCTCGATCTCGTCGAGCGGGGCGTCGCCGAGGAGGAACAGCTCGGGGCCGATGCGCGACAGCACCCCGTCGTAGCTCCGCTGCACCACCTTGCTGGAGGCGCCCACGCCGTGGAGCTCGGCCAGCACCTCGGGCAGCGGCACCAGGTTGCGGAACTCGCTCGCGCCCTCGGGGCGCACGCCCTCGTCGCGATCGGCCAGCTCCTCGACCCGGTGCAGCACGCCCACCGTGACCGGGTGCCCGCACACCGGGCAGGCGAGGGAGAGCGCCCGCGTCTCCGCCGGCGAGAGCACGACATTGCACTTGCGGTGGCCGTCGAGGTGGTATTTGCCCTCTTCCGGGAAGAACTCCAACGTGCCCCCGAAGCCCTCACCGGTCTCCAGGGCGCGCCGGATCGCGAAGTAGTCGAGCGGGGTGTCGAAGGCCGTGGCCTCGCGCCCGAGCTTCGCGGGCGAGTGCGCGTCCGAGCTCGAGACGAGCCGGTACCGATCGAGCCCGGAGATCCGCCAGTTCATCGCAGGATCGGACGAGAGCCCGGTCTCGAGCGCGAAGATGTGCGGCGCGAGATCGCCATAACACTCCTCGACCGCGTCGAAGCCTGCCTTGGAGCCCAGCACCGAGAACCAGGGAGTCCAGATGTGCGCGGGCACGAGGTAGGAACCCTCGCCGGCCTCCAGCACGATCTCGAGCAGGTGGCGCGAATCGAGCCCCAGGATGGGCCGCCCATCGGCGGTCAGGTTGCCGATCTTGGCGAGCGCGCGGACGATGCGCTCCGCCGCGTCAAAGCTGGGCGCGTACAGGAGATGATGGATCTTCCGCGTCCGATCTCCCTTCTTGTAGATCGTCGAGATCTCGACCGAGAGGACGAAGCGCGTCGCCCCGCGGCAGGCCCCGGGGAGCCGCTCCGAGACCGCGCGGCCGAGATCGTCCCGCAGGCGGAAGAGCCCGGGCTCGGCGGGCACGAGGTGCTCGCGGAGCTCGGCCATCCACGCTGGATGGGTGAAGTCCCCTGTGCCCAGCACCGCGATGCCCTTGCGCTGAGCCCAGTAGCTCAGATGCGCGAGATCGCAATCGCTGCTCGTCGCGCGGGAGTACTTCGAGTGCACATGGAGGTCTGCATAAAAACGCATGGTGTTCCGCCGTGAGGTGTCGTTTACCTATCGAGCTCCCTCGCGCTGTCAATCGCGGATACCGGCAGTCTTGATGAAATATGGTTGGAAATTGAGGTGGGCTGACCGCAATGCGTTGTGATGCGTGAGAGTATTTGTTCAGTGGCAAAAGGTGCTCGCTCGATGCAATGCGGTTCGACGGGCTCGCCGCGTGGCAAAAGGCGTTCGCTCGATGCAATGCGGTTCGACGGGCTCGCCTGGACGACACGTTCATGCCGTGAGGGCCGACCGCGCTGCACGAGGCCGCACGGCGAGGACCGGCCGATGCGCACCCCGGCGCTGGCAGCCGCCGCGCCGGACTGGCGGGCGTTCGCGAGCCTTCAACAGCGGCTCGACCCGAGCCGAGCCTACAGGCGCGGGCGCGAGCTGCGGCCCGGAGGGGGTCGCCGGCCGCTGCGAGGCATCACGAGGTCACGGGGTGGCGGTCGAGGGCGCCTGGGTCTTGCGGGTCAGGTAGAAGAAATCGCGCAGGGAGCGCTTGCGGATGTACTCGTCTTCCGAGAACTCGAAGCCGCTCGCCAGCGCGACCGGCGCGAGGGCGCCGCCCTCACCCGGCTCATAGAGGAGGAACTTCGGGTACGACCAGTTCACGTCGAGCTGCGCCACCGCCGAGGCGCCGGCGTGCTGCATCCCGAGCGCGATGGCGGGCGCCGTCGTGTGATTGCTGATCCCGACGTAAAGGACCTTGCCGTCGCGGTCGAGCCCCACCGCGGAGCGGCGGATCACCGTGTTGCCGTCCAGCGTGGCGCCCCAGTTGCGGACCTGCGGCGCGCGGAGCAGCGGGTGCAGCTCGCCCTCGTCGACCATGCAGCTCGGCGTCTGCCGCCACCACTGCATGTCGCTCTCTCCCGCCGAAAGCCTGGTCCAGGGCCCGATCTGCATGCTCCCATCGCGGCGCCGCGCGAGCGTGCAGCCCTGGTCCCGGGCGCGCACCAGCGTCACGCCGTCGACCCGCATCCCCCACTGGCCGTGCTCGGTCATGAAGCCGCCGTTGAACGCCGCGAGAAGCCGCTCGTGGTCCGCCTCCGGGATCTTCGCGGGCCGCTCGTAGGGCTTGCCCTCCTCGGTCGTCGCCGCCGGCTCGCGGGAGCCGGCCATGAGGTGCACATCGACCGTCGCGAGATCCACCGCCACGATGAACAGCTCCGCCCAGGAGCGGTTCGGATCCGGGTGGAGCAGCGTCTTGTAGAGGCGCGGCGCGTCGCTCGGATGGGCGCGATCCGCGATGGGCACCCACCGCCCGTCGCCGGGGGCCGACCAGGCCGCGTGCGAGGGGCCGACGTCGGTCGGCCGGAACGCCGCCGCGACAGCGCCCCCAGCCGCCGGGCTCGGCGTTGCGGCCGAAGGCGGCGAGGCCGTCGTGGCAGGGCCCGGCTGCTCGGGCACCTCCCAGTACGTCTTCGGCGGCTCATCCTTGCGCCAGAACCGGTGGACGCGGTCCTCCAGGGAGTACGCCGTCTCCTCGAGCGCCGTCACGTTCTCGGCCCCGATCACCGAGCGCAGCCCGTTCGCGACGAGCGGGCCCATCCATGGAATGCGGTGCACCGCGATCCATAACCCGGCGCCGGAGAGCAGCGGGACGGCGACAGCACCGAGCACCCAGCGCCGCAGCCGGGATCGGGGCAGCCGAAGGCCGGGGCGCTCCGGCGCGGAGTGCCCGACCTGAGCCGGCGTTTTCGAGGCTTCGGCGGTTTCGGCCATAGCGTGCTGCACTGCTTCGAAGGGGCGGGAAGGCGCTGGAAATCGCGGGCGGATGCGCGGCGAACTGCGAGCGCGAGCGCACGAGAAGCGGGCCCTCCGCTCGGGCGACGGTCTAGCACGGTGCGCTGCGCGCGCGGAGCCCGCTCCGCGCACCGCGCTCGACTTCCTCACCACGCCGTACTAGAGTCGCGGCCTCGGACTGACCTGGCACGGGTCGCGGTGCTCGGTCGCTGTCATTGGTCCTCGCAGCCTCCGCTCAAGGGGGCGCGAGGCGGCAGCTCTCCGTGATCGAGCCCTCCCCAGGAGGAGGGCGCGGTGCCGCGGCGTTCTTTCCGCCCTTGCTCAGGAGGGGCTGTCCTCCAGCCCGATTCCAGCCCGATGTCCATGCAATTTGCCGATCTCAAGCTCATCGAACCGCTTCTCCGCGCCATCGAGGCCGAGGGGTACAGCGCCCCGACGCCCATCCAGCAGCAGGCCATCCCACCCATTCTAGAGGGCAACGACCTCCTCGGTTGCGCGCAGACCGGCACGGGCAAGACCGCCGCGTTCGCGCTGCCGATCCTGCAGCGCCTCGCGCAGAGCGGCGGGCCGAGGCAGGGCGGGCTCCGCGTGCTCGTGCTCACCCCGACGCGCGAGCTCGCGGCGCAGGTCGCCGAGAGCTTCACCACGTATGGCAAGAACCTCGGCCTGCGGACCGCGGTCGTCTTCGGCGGGGTGGGGCAGCGCCCCCAGATGGAGGCGCTGCGCCGCGGCGTCGACGTGCTCGTGGCGACGCCGGGCCGGCTGCTCGATCTCTGCTCGCAGGGCATCGCCCCGTTCGGCCGGCTCGATACGCTCGTGCTCGACGAGGCCGATCGGATGCTGGACATGGGGTTCATCCACGACATCCGGCGCGTGCTCGCGATGCTGCCCGAGCGCCGGCAGACGCTCCTGTTCTCGGCCACGATGCCGCCGGACATCCTGAAGCTCGCGAACAGCATCCTGCGCAGCCCGGTGCGGGTCGAGGTCGCGCGGATCGCCACGACGGCCGAGAACATCGACCAGCGGGTGGTCTTCGTCGAGCGCGGCGACAAGCGCGCGATGCTGGAGCACGTGCTCAAGGATCCCGCGCTCCGCCGGGCCATCGTGTTCACCCGCACCAAGCACGGCGCCAACCGCGTGGTCCAGCAGCTCAGCCGTGCGCGCATCGAGGCGGTCGCCATCCACGGGAACAAGTCCCAGGGCGCGCGCGAGCGGGCGCTCGCGAGCTTCAAGCAGGGGACGACGAGCGTGCTCGTCGCGACCGACATCGCGGCGCGCGGCATCGACATCGACGACATCTCGCACGTGATCAACTACGACCTCCCGAACATCCCGGAGAGCTACGTGCACCGCATCGGCCGCACGGCGCGCGCCGGGGCGTCCGGGGTGGCGCTCTCGTTCTGCGACAGCGAGGAGCGCGCTTATCTCGCCGACATCGAGCGCCTCATCCAGAAGCGCCTCCCCCTCCTCGCCGACCCCGGGATTCCCGTCTTCCAGATGGATCCCAGGCCCGCATCGCAGGCGCAGGGGCAAGCTCGGCCGCAGGCGCAGGGCCGGCCGCAGGGACAGGGCCGTCCACACCCGCAGGGGCAAGCCCGGCCGCAGGCGCAAGGCCGACCGCAGGGACAGGGCCGTCCGCACCCGCAGGGGCAAGCTCGGCCGCAGGCGCAGGGCCGGCCGCAGGGACAGGGCCGGCCGCAGGGACAGGGCCGCCCACACCCGCAGGGGCAAGCTCGGCCGCAGGCGCAGCCGCCCGCGCAGGCGCAGCCCCCGGCGCGGCCTCAGCCCCGGCACGACACCCCTCGCGTCGATAACTGATCCTCACCGCGCTGCCCGCAGCGCTCGATCCATCACGCCGCACGCATCGCCTGATGCGCGCGGCGTCGCGAGCCCGGTGCTCGTGGCGCTCGTCGCGCGCCACCGAGGATGAGGGCGCCGCGCCGAGGCGCGCAGATCGTCTGCAAGCCGCACAGGTCGTTTGCGACCGGTGCATGCCTGCATGACGCGCTTTCACATTATCTCGTCGATGTGCGGAAACTCTGGCACGATCGCCGCCATGCGCGTTCCCGTCATCGTTGTAAGCCTGCTCACGATCGCTGCCTGCGATCGCGGTGCTCCTTCTTCGAGCTCGTCCACCACGGGCGCTCAAGCCTCCGCCGATCCGGCGCCGATTGCCTCCGCCGCCCCGCCCGCCTCCGCGAGCAGCGCGCCGGCCGAGGCGCCCGACGCCAGCGCCGCTCCCGCGGCGGCCGACACCGCCGATGCCGCGGCGCCCGCAGCGAGCGCGGCGGCGGCCGATGCCGGGCCGCCCGCGGCCGACGACAGCCGCCTCGCGGTGGAAGGGCGCGCCGTCCAGGGAGGGCTCCTGCGCGCCAAGCTGAACGGCAAGCTGCGCCGCATGGCGTTCCCCGGACATCGCGTGACCGTCAGCGACGAAGGGGAGTTCCTGATCGCCTTCTCGCGCAACGCGCCAGCGCAGGAGAAGCTGACCATCACGTTCGACGACGGGCAGGTGCTCGAGAAGATCTTCGACGTGGAGCCTCGCAAGTTCGAGGTCGACAAGGTCGACCACCTGCCGGAGAACATGGTCAAGCTCGACATGGCGACACGCGTGAAGCTCACGCAGGCCGAGAAGAAGCTCGACGTGCTCCGGAACAAGTACACGAAGAGGAACTGTTACAAGAACGGCTTCATCTGGCCGTCCAAGGGCCCCATCACCTCGCGGTACGGCCAGCCGCGCCTGCTCAACGGCACCGACGGCGGGATCCACTGGGGCGTGGACATCGCGGTGCCCGTCGGCACGCCGGTGCGCGCGCCTGCCTGCGGCAAGGTCGTGCTCGTCGAGAAGGACCTCCCGCTGAGCGGTCATACCGTGATCATCGATCACGGGCAGGGACTGACGTCCACGTTCATCCATCTGCACGGCTTCGCCGTGAAGGTGAACGACGAGGTCAAGCAAGGGCAGGTCATCGCGACCGTCGGGATGACCGGCCGCACGAACGGACCGCACCTCGACTGGCGCATGAACCTCTTCGAGACACGCGTCGATCCAGAGCTCCTGATCTCCGCCGCGAAGTGACGCACGGCGGGGCAATGTGCCACAGAAGAGCGTTCATGGCTGAGCTCCTGCGGGCGGAAACGTAGCGCGGGCGCGGCTGTCGAAGCGCCCGGCGCCTCCAGGCGCACGCGCGCTGATCTTCGTTCCCTGGCCGATGGATGATCGAATGGCCGCCGAGGTCGCCGGAGAGGATAGCCTCTCTCCCGCGAGCCTCTCGGCGGCATACCCCTTGCAAATTTCCGGACCGACGAAGGCACTCAATCCGGACATCGATTTTGCAAGGAGTCGGTCATGAAGATGCTGTCGCCTCGAGCTCATGGGTTTGTGGACTATGCAGTTGCGGCCCTGTTCCTGCTGGCCCCTTCGCTGTTCGGCTTCGGCGGGCTACCCGAGACGCTCTGTTACATCCTGGGCGCCGCGCATCTCGGGATGACGCTGCTCACCGCGTTCCCGCTGGGCGCCGCGAAGATCATCCCGTTCCCTGTCCACGGAGCGATCGAGGCCACGGTCGCCGTGCTCCTCGTCGCGGCGCCGTGGCTGTTCGGCTTCGATGAGGAACCCGGGGCGAGGAGCTTCTATCTCGTGTCGGGCGTGGCCGTCGGCCTGGTTTGGCTGGCGACGGACTACCGTTCTTCCTACGCCACGACGACAGCCAGCGCTCGCTACCGGCCGGAGCACCGGTCGTTCTCCTGAAGATCGCGCGCGTGTGCCCCGCGATCGGGGCGGCGGCCGGGGTGGTGGATCGCGCGGATTTGCGGCAAGCTCATGCGTGGCGGGAGGCCAGACGCCGTGAGCGACCCGAAGAAGCCGGATCCGATGAGCCTGCGGGTGGGTGACTTCCTCGTGAAGGTGGTGCCCGTCGGTGAGACGAGCGACGCCCTCGATACCGAGGCGAACCGCGAGCGGGCACAGCGGGCCGAGGAGGACCAGCGGGCGGCCCAGTTCGGCGCGAGCGGCGAGGGGGCAGGGGAGGCCGCGCAGGAAGCGGCGGAGGCAGCCGTGAACGAGGCGATCGAGGAGGCGCGAGCGCGGCTGAAGAGCGCCGGCGAGGAGGTGCCGATCGTGCTGCGCGATCCCGTGACGGGCGCGACGTTCACGCTGGAGTGACGAAGGGCGGCTCCGTCCCTGCGCGCCACGGCTGCGCCCGGCTCCACGTTCCCGCGCGCACCTCGATCGCGACAGAACGGCCTTACGGCGCCTGTTCTCCGAGACTCCCATCCTGAGCGCGCCCGCCTCACTGCCCTGTTTCGGCCAGAGCGGCAGCGGCGGCTGCCGTTATCGTGGATGTTCCTCTGTTTGGTTCGGCCGTCCATCCGCTCCGTCCGGAGCCCTGTCCGCTCCCGTGGAGGAAAGCACGGCGCTCCAAGTCTTCAACATTGCTCCGATCCGGCCAGGGAGTTACTCCACTTCCCGCAACGACTGACCGAGGGGAGAGCCATGATGAACATGCCGATGAGCGCGATGCCGATGATGGGCATGATGCCGAACATGATGGGCGGCATGATGCCGAACATGACGGGCATGATGCCGAACATGATGGGCATGATGCCGATGATGGGCGGCATGATGCCGAACATGATGGGCATGATGCCGAACATGATGGGCGGCATCATGCCGAACATGATGGGCATGATGCCGAACATGATGGGCGGCATGATGCCGAACATGATGGGCATGATGCCGAACATGATGGGCATGATGCCGAACATGATGGGCATGATGCCGATGATGGGCGGCATGATGATGCCCGCGATGATGATGCCGAACATGATGGGCATGATGATGCCCGCCATGAAGATGGCGGCCTGAACCAAGGAACGCTGGCGATCGGCTCAACCCCGATGGTCGGGAGCGGGCGCTCCAGACCATCGGCGCGCGACGCCTCTGCTGCGAGGCGTCGCGCGTGGGCGCTCGCCCCGTCCGGTCATACGCTCGCTGCTTCCTGCGGCTTCGGGTGCTGATCCCGCGACACGAACACCGCCGCTGCCAGGTCTCCCACCACGTTGATCACGGTCCGGCACATGTCGAGGAACCGATCCACCCCGAGGACCAGGCCGAGCCCCTCGGGCGGGATGCCGAGCATCCCCAGGATCATCGCGATGACGGGCAGCGAGCCGGCAGGGATGCCCGCCGTGCCGATCCCACCGAGCACGGAGATGAGCATGACGGTCGCCTGCTGCCCGAAGCTCAGCGAGACGCCGTAGACCTGCGCCAGGAAGAGCACGGTCACCCCCTCGAACAGCGCCGTCCCGTTCTGGTTCATCGCGGCGCCGGCGGTCAGCACGAAGCGCGCCACGGACGGCGGCAGCTTCAGCTCCTCCTGGGCCACCTTCAGCGCGGTCGGCAGCGTCGCGTTGGACGAGGCGGTCGAGAACGCCGTCACGATCGCCGTCCGGCTCCCGCGAAAGAACGCGACCGGCGACATCCCGCCAAGGAAACGGACCGAGAGCGAATAGACCACGAACATGTGCAGGCCGAGGCCGAGCAGCACCGTGAGCACGTACGCCGCCAGCTGCTGCATGATGCCGATGCCCATGCGGGACGTGATCGTGAAGAGCAGCGCGCCCACGCCGATCGCCGCGAACCGGAGCACCCCCTCGATGAGCCGCATCGAGACGTCGAGCAGCCCCTGGATGCACTCGCGGAGCCGCGCCGCCGCATCGGTCTGGGTGAGCGACAGGGCGATGCCGAAGAGCAGCGAGAACGTGATCACCGCGAGCACGTCGCCGCCTGCCGCCGCCTTGAAGATGTTGTCCGGCACCATCGCGATGATCATCCCCACCGGCGAGGTGTCGGCCGGGGCGGTCGCCGCCTTGATCCCCCCGCCGCGCGCGAGGCTCCGGACCGCCTCGGGCAGGCCGTCGCCCGGGCGGATCAGGTTCACAAGGACGAGGCCTATCAGCACCGCGATGCTCGAGACGACGGCCGTGTAGCCCAGCGTCCGCAGGCCGAGCCGACCGACGTTCTTCAGATCGAGCTCGCAGACGCCCATCACGAGCGCCGAGAACAAGATCGGGAGCACGAGCATGAACAGCAGGCGCAGGAAGATCTGGCCCACCGGGTAGGTGATGTGATCGACGATCCAGGTGAGCGCCGGATGCCCTGCCGCGACAGCGTTCGCCGTGAGACCGCCCGCTGCCCCGACCGCGACGCCGAGCAGCATCGTTCGATGCGATGACATGGCGCCACCTTACACAAGCCGCGGCGCCGCGATCCGTGGAGTTGACGCCACGCCCCCGGCCAACGGGGCATCCTGTGGCCGCGGATCGACCTCCGCGCGCGCCGTTCCCGGCCAAGGGCCGCCTGTCCAAGCCCGCGCGGATCCATTAGGCTCCCCGCCGGCAATGCTGAAGCCGGGCGATTCGTTCGAGCGGTACACGATCGAGGCCGCCATCGGGCAGGGGGGGATGGGCCGCGTCTACCGGGCGCACGACGCGCGGCTCGGGCGGCGCGTCGCGGTCAAGGTGATCGCGGGCGGCGCCGTGGACGAGGACGCCGGCGCGCGCCTGCTCCGCGAGGCGCGCGCCGCCGCAGCGCTCGACCACCCGAACGCCGTCTCGATCTTCGACGTCGGCGAGCTCGATGGGACGCCGTTCATCGTGATGGAGCTCGTCCCGGGCCGCACCCTGCGCAGCGCCATCGGCGGCGCCGACGCGCCCGCCTCGACGCGGGTCACCTGGCTCTCCGACGTCGCCCGCGCGCTCGCGGCGGCGCACCGGCGGGGGCTCGTCCACCGGGACATCAAGCCGGAGAACGTGATGGTCCGGGACGACGGGGTGATCAAGGTGCTCGACTTCGGCATCGCGCGCCGCGCCGCCGGCGACGCCGATCCGAACGCGTCCACCGAGGCCCCTGCGCTGCCGACGCTGACCGCGCTCGGCGTCAAGCTCGGGACGCCGGTCTACATGGCCCCGGAGCAGATCCGCGGCGCCGAGCTCGACGGGCGCGCGGACCAGTTCGCGTGGGGCGTGCTCGCCTTCGAGCTCCTCACCGGCAGGCCGCCCTGGCGCGGCGCCGGCGACATGCTCGCCGTCGTCGCGTCGATCCTCACCGACGAGGCCGACCGCGCCCTGCTCGACGCCGCCTCCGTTCCGCCCGCGGTGAGCGCGGTCGTGCTGCGCGCGCTGTCGAAGCGCCCCGACGATCGGTTCGCGTCGATGGACGACCTCCTGCGCGCGCTCGATGCGGCCGGGAGGGGCGAGGCGCCCGCCGCGCCTGCCGCCGCAACGTCCGCGCCGCCCGCGCAGGCGCCCGGCGCGAAGGGGAGCGAGGCGCCTCGCGGCGGCGAGACCGCGGCGCAGCGGTTCTCGACCGACGAGGTGCGCGACGTCCTCGCGCAGGCGATCGAGCGCCAGGCCGCCGCCGACCGGGGCGAGGCGCGCGCCCCGCGGGGCGACGCGCGTCTCGGCTTCGATGACCTGCTCGCCGCGGCGGAGGAGGTGGGCGTGGCCCCCGAGGCGCTGCGCGAGGCGAGCCGCGCGCTTCGCGCGCGTGAGCGCGGCGACGTGGAGCGGAAGTCGAGCGCGGCGACCGCCGCCGAGCGCGCCACGTGGCTCCGGCGCAAGCGCCGCGATTTCTACCGGCACCTCGGCATCTACCTCATCGTCAACGCGGCGCTCCTCACGCTCGCCTTTCTGCTCGGCGTCGTGCTCTGGGCGTCGATCATCCCGCTGGGCTGGGCGATCGGCGTCGCCATCCACGGGCTGGTCGCGTTCACCGCGCACGAGGACGACTGGGCGGAGGAGGCCGAGCAGATGCGGTGGTGGCACGAGCACCATCGCCGCAGGCACGAGGTGGCCATGGCGAGGGCGATCAGCAAGGACTGGCGCCCTGCGGCGGGCCCGCGCCAGCGCATCGGCGCGGCGGAGGCGGGGGACCGTCGGGGCAAGCTGCGCGTCGAGACGGACACCGCGCGCTCCACGGCGGAGCAGGCGGAACGGGCGGAAGAAGAGGCCGAGATCGCGGTGAACAAGCCACAGCGGCGGCGGCGCTGACGTGGGGTCTGCGCCGCCCACGGCCTGACAAGGCGCCGGGCTGGCATGCGCTAAGCTCGCGGTCCTTCGGAGGATTAATGTCCCAGCTGAATTTCATCGCCCGCTCGCTCGCGCCGCTCCAGGCGCTCCCGTCCTTCCTGCGCACGCGCGCGCAGACCGTGCTGTTCCAGCGCATGGTGCCGTTCACCGGGACCGCCGGCATCCAGTTCGACGAGGTGAGCTCGGATCGGGTAGCGCTGCGGCTCGCCAACGGGCGCAGGGTGCGGAACCACATCGGCGGGGTGCACGCCGCCGCGGCGGGGCTCCTGGCCGAGACGGCGACCGGCTTCGTCGTCGCCGTCAACCTGCCAGACGACAAGCTGCCGCTCCTGCGCAGCATGAAGATCGACTACAAACGCCGCGCCCAAGGCAGCCTCCGCGCGGTCGCGACGCTCACGCCCGAGCAGCGCCAGTCCTTCCTGGACCAGCCGAAAGGGGACGTGGCGGTCGCCGTCACGGTGACGGACGAGAGCGGCGCGTCGCCGATGGAGTGCGAGTTCGTCTGGGCCTGGGTGACGAAGGGGGTGTGACGCCGCCGCGTTCGCGCGCGGCGCGAGCGCGCGAGGCCACCTCCAGGACCCAGCCTGCGAGCGCGCGGGCGCAGGCCGCTGCGCGGCCGTCAGAGCGTCAGGATCTCGCAGCCATCCCGCGTGACGAGCACGGTGTGCTCGAACTGCGCCGAGAGGCTGCCGTCCTCCGTGACCATGGTCCACCCGTCATCGAGCGTGCGGATGCGGTGCGAGCCCAGGTTGACCATCGGCTCGATCGTGATGGCCATCCCGGCGCGGAGCCGCATGCCCGCCCCGCGCACCCCGGTGTGCGCGACGTGCGGCGGCAGGTGCATCCTCCGTCCGATGCCGTGCCCGCCGACCTCGCGGACCACGCCGCACCCCTCCGCCCGCGCGATTTCCTCGATCGCCGCGCCGATGTCGCCGAGCCGCGCCCCGTCGCGCACGACCGCGATGCCCGCGTCCCGGCAGCGCCTGGCGACGTCCACCACGTGCAGCGCCTCGGGGCTCGGCTCCCCGATGAAGAACGTCGCGGAGGTGTCGCCGTGGTAGCCGTCGAGCTCCGTGGTCACGTCGACGTTGACGATGTCGCCCGGCAGGAGCACCTCGTCGCGCCGCGGGATCCCGTGGCACACGACGTGGTTCCGGCTCGTGCACACCGCCGCAGGGAAGCCCTTGTAGCCGAGCTGACTGGGGCGGCCGCCGCGCCGCGCCGTGTCCTCGCGCACCCACACATCGATGTCCGCCGTCGTCACGAAGGGCTGGAGCCGCGCCCCGACGGCCGAGAGCGTCGCCGCCGCCGCGCGCCCTGCGCGCCGCATCGCCTCGCACGCGTGAGGCCTGAGGATGTCCACGTTCATGCGAGGCGTATGCGCGCGCAGCGAGCGGCCATCCAATACCGTTTTGATCTCGGGCCCTCGCGCGCGGCTCCCCGCGCGCGGGGTTCGGGCTAGAATCGGCCGCGTGAGCCTCTCGCAGATCCGTTACTTCATCGCCGTCGCCGAGGAGGGCCACGTCGGCCGCGCTGCGCGCCGGCTCCACATCGCGCAGCCGCCCCTCAGCCGGCAGATCCGCGGCCTGGAGGACGAGCTCGGCGCGCAGCTGTTCGAGCGCACCGCGCGCGGCATGCGGCTCCTGCCGGCCGGCGCGGCGTTCCTCGATCACGCCCGCACCATCGTCGCGCAGGTCGACGCGGCCGTCGCCGATGTGCGCGGCTTCGGCGCCGCGCCTCCCCCGGGCGATCTCGACGCCGGCCACCGCCAGCGCGCCGACCTGGGGTAGGGTGCCTCGCGTGGAACCAGGGGAACGGCATGGGCTACGACGCTGAGCTCGCGCTGGCCGTCGATGCGGCGCGCCGCGCGGGCGCGCTCCTCCGCGCGGAGTTCCACCGCCCGGGCGGCCCACGCGGCGCCGGGACGAGCGCCGAGGTCGACGTGGAGGTCGAGCTCCTGCTGCGCGACGCGCTCACCCGGGCCACCCCGTACGCGTTCCTCGGGGAGGAGACCGGCGCCCTGGACGGCGTGGACCCGTCGCACCGCTGGGTCGTCGATCCGCACGACGGCACCGCGTCCTTCCTGCACGGTTACCGCGGCGCCTCGGTCTCGATCGGCCTCCTCCGCGAGGGCACCCCGGTGCTCGGCGTCGTCTTCGCGTACGCCTACCCCGACGACGACGGCGATCTCATCGCCTGGGCCGAGGGCGCCGGGCCGATCCGGCGCAACGGCGCTGCCGTCTCGTCGTCGCTCGCCGGCGGCGCGCTCGATCGCTACGCCGTCGTGCTGCTCTCGCAGTCGGCGGATTACCTCCCCGCCCGCAACGCCCGCTGCGTCGCCCCCGCGCGGTTCCTCGCCCTCCCGAGCCTCGCCTACCGGCTCGCCCTGGCCGCGGCCGGCGAGGGCGTCGCCGCGGTCTCGCTCAGCCGGCCCCGCAGCTGGGACTACGCCGCCGGGCACGCGCTCGTGCGCGCGGCGGGCGGCGAGCTCGTCGACGACGACGGCGCGCCCGTCGCGTACACCGCGCAGGGCGACGGCGAGGTCTGCCGCCTCTTCGGCGGCGCCCCCGCGGTCGTGCGCGAGCTCACGCGCCGCCCGTGGAACGCCGTCATCCACGGCCGCATCCCGCCGCCCCAGGGCACGTACGGGCTCTTGCGCCCCTCGCGCAGCCTGCTCGTCGAGGGCGCTGGCACGCTCGCGCGCGCCCAGGGCTGCCTGCTCGGCCAGCTCGCGGGCGACGCGCTCGGCGCGCTCGTCGAGTTCCGCACGGCGGAGGCGATCGCGCCGCTCTACCCGGACGGCGTCCGCGACCTCGCCGACGGCGGCACGTGGGGCACGCTGGCCGGGCAGCCGACCGACGACTCCGAGATGGCGCTCATGCTCGCGCGCTCGATCGTCCGCAAGCGCGGCTTCGTCGCGGAGGCCGCGCTCGACGCCTACGTGCACTGGTACGGCTCCGGCCCGTTCGACATCGGCAACACCACGGCGGCCGCGCTCAGGGCCGCCGCGGGCGCGCCGCTGCCCGGCGCGCGCCGCGAGCGCGCCCGCGCCGCCGCGAGCCTGACCAGCGAGGCGAACGGCTCGGTGATGCGCGCGGCGCCGCTCGGCGTCCTCGGCGCGGGCCGCCCGCGGGAGGCCGCGGCCTGGGCGCGCGACGACAGCGCGCTCACGCACCCCCACCCGGTCTGCTGCGCCGCCTCCGCCGCGTTCGTCGCGGCCATCGCCGCGGCGGTGGGCGGCGCCGGCGTCGAGGGCGCCTGCGCGGCCGCCCTCGACGAGGCGGAGCGGAGCGGCGAGCGCGCGGTCGTCGCCGCGCTCACGGCCGCGCGCAGCGCCCCGCCCCGGAGCTTCTCGCACCAGGCCGGCTGGGTCCTCATCGCCCTGCAGAACGCCTTCTACCAGCTCCTCCACGCGCCCTCGCTCGAGCGGGGCCTCGTCGACACGGTGATGGCCGGCGGCGACACCGACACGAACGCCGCGATCGCCGGCGCGCTGCTCGGCGCGGCGCACGGCCGGGACGCCGTCCCGGACCGCTTCCGCCGCCTCGTGCTCAGCTGTCGCCCGCTCCCCGAGGCAGGGGCGAAGCACCGGCGTCCGCCCGAGCTCTGGCCGGTCGACGCGATGCTCCTCGCCGAGGCGCTCCTCGCCGCCGGCCAGCGCGCACAGCCCGACGATCGTGACTCGTCGGAGATCCTTTAAGCGTGAGGATTAAATATAACAATTCCAATATCTTGCCGCCTATTCATGAAGCCTCTTCAGGAGGATGAGGTTTCCCTCGGCGGCGCCACGCGCCCGGGCGCGCAGGGAGCGCTCCCGGAGCCTCGCTCGATCGGCAGGCAGGGACGCCGCTCAGCCCCCCGTGGGGCGCTCCAGGTGCCCGCCGAACTTGTGCCGCATCGCGGAGAGGACCTTCTCGGCGAAGGTGTGATCGTGGCGTGAGCGGAAGCGCGCGTAGAGCGCCGAGGACAGCACCTCTGCGGGGACGGCCTCCTCGATCGCCGCCATCACGGTCCAGCGGCCCTCGCCGGAGTCCTGCACGAAGCCGCTGTACCCGGCGAGCTCCGGGCTCTCGGCGAGGGCGATCGCGGTGAGGTCGAGCAGCCATGATCCAACGACGCTGCCTCGCCGCCAGACCTCGGCGATCTCGCCGAGATCGAGCGCGTACCGGTGGTCCTCGGGCAGGCGCTCCACCGCCGCGTTCTTGAGGATGTCGAACCCCTCCGCGTAGGCCTGCATCAGGCCGTACTCGATGCCATTGTGAACCATCTTCACGAAGTGCCCTGCGCCGACCGGGCCGCAGTGCAGGTAGCCCTCCTCGGACGTGCTCTGCGCGCCGCCCTGGGCCTCCTGCCTGCCCGGCGTGCGCGGGATGTCCCCCGGCCCCGGCGCGAGCGTCCGCAGGATCGGCTGCACCAGGGCGAACGCCTCGGGGGCGCCGCCGACCATGAGGCAGTAGCCGCGGTCGATCCCCCACACGCCGCCGCTCGTGCCGACGTCGACGTAGCGGATGCCCTTCGCGGCGAGCGCCTTGGCGCGGCGGACGTCGTCCTTGAAGTAGGTGTTGCCCCCGTCGATGATCACGTCGCCGGCGCCGAGCTGCTCGCCGAGCTCCTCCACGACGCGCTCGGTGGGCGCGCCCGCGGGGAGCATGACCCAGACCACGCGCGGCGACGCGAGCTGCGCCACCGCGTCGCCCAGGGAGGACGCGGTCGCCGCGCCCTCCTCGCCGAGCCGCTTCACGCTGTCCTGGTTCAGATCGAACGCGACGACCTCGTGGCCGCCGCGCATGAGCCGGCGCGCCATGTTGGCGCCCATCCTGCCGAGTCCGATCATCGCGAGCTTCATCCGTCACGCTCCTGTGTGGGATCGCGGGCGTATCACAGCGGGCGGCGCGCGGCGCGCGGTCGACGCCGCTCCGGTCCGGGCGCTCCTCCGGCTGCGGCGGCTACCGGCGCGCCGGCTGCGCCTGCTGCCGGATCGCGCCCACCGCGTGCTCGAGCGCGCTCTTCAGCGTGCTGAACACCGGGATCCCGTCGAGGCTGCCGCCGGACTCCAGGATGCGCCCGACCATCGCCGTCGGGACGCCGGAGACGATGCACCGGCTGCCGAGCAGCCTCGTCGCCGCGAAGATCCGCAGCAGATGATCGATGGTCGAGGTGTCCGTCGCCTGCGCGCCGGTGAGGTCCACGATCATGAAGCGGGCGCCGTGCCGGACGACCGCGTCGAGCACCTCTTCCATCATGCGGGCCGCCCTCGCGCTGTCGATCGTGCCGATGACGGGGAGCGTGAGCACGCCGTCCCACACCTGGATGATCGGCGTCGACATCTCGAGCATCGCCTCGTGCGCCGCGCGGACCCGGTCGAGCTGCAGGCGCAGCTCGATCTGGACCCGCTCGAGCTCGTCGTTCTGCTCGCGCAGCTGCGCGCTCGCGGCGGCGAGGTCGAGCGAGTTCTTGAGCGTCGTGTACGTGGCCCCGACGTAGAGCGCGTACGTGGTCGCGCTCGCCAGCGCCTTCCGGTCGATCTGGCGCTGGTCTTCCAGGGCGAAGAGCATCGTGCCGATGGTCTTCTTGTAGACCTGGATCGGCACATGGAAGATGACGTCGGGGTCCTCCTCGAGGAGCCACGCGCGCGCGCGATCCGCCTCGCGCGCCTCGTCCCACGGCCCTCTGAACCACGCGGGGCGCTGCGCCTCCAGCGCCGCGACCATCCAGGCGTCCACGACGACGCCGCCGCCCTCGGGCGCCCCGTACTCGAAGGTGCCGCGCTCGTACCTCGCCGCGATCCTGGCGCCGCCGCCGTCATTGGCGAGCACGACGCAGAGCCGCTGGGACGGGACGATCCAGCGCGCGCTCGCGCAGACCTCTTCCCACAGCGACCGCAGGTCCGGCTGGTTGGCGAGCTTGAGGAGGATCTCGTTCAGGACGCCGAGGACGATCCATCCGCCGCCGCCGGCTTCGTGGGGCTGGCCAGGCTCTGGCGTCAGCATCAGCGATCGGCGTCGAGCGGGCGGCCCGCGGCGTAGGTCCGTGGTTCGATGGTGCGCGCGGAGGCCGCTGTCATGACGCTCTCCCCGGGTCGCGTCCGCGCCGTCGTCGACGCGGACGCGAGCGACGGGCTCGGGACCAACTCGAATCTCGGCACGGTGAACACTCCTCGCGCTCAGCGCGCAGCCGCATCCTACCGCGCAATCCGCCCGCGGTGGAGGGGCTCTTGCCCGAGGCGGCCTGGGCTCGCGCGCTGCGGCGCGGTGCACCCCGTGCGCGGCCGCTGCGTGCTACCGCTAGGGCATGAAGATCAAGGCACGTGACGGCAAGGTCTACGAGGTCGCGCCCGCTCCGCCCGGCGGCAGCCACGAGGTGCGGCTCGACGGCAAGGTGGTCGGTTCGTTCGTGCTCCTTCCCGATGAGACGCAGGTCACCGTGAAGAGCAAGCCCGCCACGGACGCGCTCCTCGTGGACATCGCCGATCGGTTCGTCGCCGAAGGCGGCGCCCCCATGGGGATCAGCTGATCCTGCGCCCTCCCGGCCCGCCGGGCTCCCCGGCTGCGCCCGCGCCGCCGGGCCCGCTCGCCTCGCCGCGGCCCCGCGCGAGCGCGCAGACCCGCCGCATGGCTCCCGGACGTTGAAAGCCGTCGCGCCAGCGTGATATGCACGGGCCGGTTTCTCGGGTCCAGACGCGCTGTCGAACAGGAGTCCAAATGGCCGACCAACAGCATGGTGAGCGCTGTCCCAAGGCGCCGCGGGGCGAGCACAAGTACGAGGACGTCATCCTCGCGGCGGACAACGGCAAGCTCTACTACCTGCGCCGGGAGGACTACATCCGGCCAGAGAACGAGCTGACCGCGGAGAACTGCGGGCACTGTTACGACCGGGCGATGGAGCTCCTCAAGCAGGGCGTCGCGCTGGGCTGGATCCGGCCCCGGCCGGGCAACCAGGCCTGTTACCTCGTCAACCTGGCGAGCCTGCGCCGGGTGACGCCGTTCGAGCCCGCGACGTGGAGACAGGAGGGGCCGGATCCCATGCAGGACCTCCTGGCGGCCTCCGAGTGGGCCGATCAGGCGGCCACCCACGCCACGGCGGCCGCGCTGGCGCGCGAGCTCGGCGAGCCGGGCGGGGCGCTGATCGCGGCAAAGCAAACGCTCCATGCCGCGGAGCAGAGCGCCAAGGACGCGCAGGCGGCCATCGAGCACCTCGTCGCGGGCGACAAGGGCAAGTGAGCGCGGCAGCGGGCCCCTCGTCGGAGCGGGCCGCGGCCCGCGCCGCCAAGGGGTTCCGGGAGGGCACGCACCGGCTCGTCCCGCCCGCCGAGACCATCGCGCGCGTCGCGCCGCACCTGTCCGCGTTCGGCATCACCCGGGTGGCCGACGTCACCGGCCTCGACGTCATCGGCCTGCCCGTCGTCATGGTGTGCCGGCCCAACGCGGCCTCGCTCGCGGTCTCCCAGGGCAAGGGGCTCACGCTCGACGCGGCGCGGGCCTCCGGCCTCATGGAGTCGATCGAGTCCTACCACGCCGAGCACGTCGACCTGCCGCTCCGGCTCGCGAGCCACCGGGATCTCGCGCGCGCCGCCGCCGTCGTCGACGTCGCCGCGCTGCCGCGCCTCTCGGTCGGCGCCGCCCGCGAGCACCACCGGGTGCTCTGGATCGAGGGGCGCGATCTCCTCCGCGATGAGGCCGTGTGGGTGCCTTACGAAATGGTGCATACGAACTACACGCTGCCGCTGCCGGCGGGCAGCGGCTCGTTCGTGATGAGCTCGAACGGCCTCGCCTCGGGCAACCACCTGCTCGAGGCCGTGAGCCACGGCATCTGCGAGGTCGTCGAGCGCGACGCGACCACGCTCTTCCGCGCCGGCGGCGAGGCCGAGATCCCTGGCTCCCGGCTCGATCTCGCCACGGTCGACGACCCCGGCTGCCGCCACGTCCTCGACCTCTATGAGGCCGCCGGCGTCGCCGTGGGCGTCTGGGAGACCACGACGGACGTCGGCCTCCCCGCGTTCCTCTGCCTGATCGTCGATCGCGCGCCCGATCCGTTCCGCCGCCTCTACGCGACCGAGGGGATGGGCTGTCACCCGAGCCGGAGCGTCGCGCTGCTCCGGGCGCTCACCGAGGCCGCGCAGAGCCGGCTCACGTTCATCGCCGGCTCCCGCGACGACGGCGACCGCGATCGCTTCGAACGGGCGCGCCACGCCGACGCCATCCAGCGCGCCCGCGAGCAGATCGCCGACGTCCGCGGCCCGCTCCGCGGCTTCCACGACGTCCCGTCGCTCGAGGGCGAGACCTTCGACGACGACGTCGCCGCGGAGCTCGCGTGCCTCCGGCGCGCCGGCGTCGAGCGCGTCGTCGTCGTCGATGTGAGCAAGCCCGGGCTCGGCATCTCCGTCGTCCGGGTGATCATCCCGGGCCTGGAGTCGATCGACGACGTCCCCGGCTTCGTCCCGGGGCCCCGGGCCCGGGCGCGCGCGGCCGCACGCGCGGCGGCTGCGGCGAGGAGCGGGGCCACCGCGTGAGCGTCATCGTCTTCACAGGCCCCACGCTCTCGGCGGCGGACGGCGCTGCGCTGCTCGACGGCGCCGTGTTCCTTCCGCCGGTCGCGCAGGGCGACGTGTACCGGGCCACGCTCGAGAAGCCGTGGGCCATCGGGATCGTCGATGGCTACTTCGAACGCCTGCCCTCGGTCTGGCACAAGGAGATCCTCTGGGCCATGGCGCACGGCGTCCACGTCTTCGGCAGCGCCAGCATGGGCGCGCTGCGGGCCGCCGAGCTCCACCCGTTCGGCATGACCGGCGTCGGCGCCGTGTTCGAGGCGTTCCAGAGCGGCGCGCTGACCGACGACGACGAGGTCGCGATCGCCCACGCCGCCGCCGAGGACGGCTACCGGCCGCTCTCCGACGCGATGGTGAACATCCGCGCCACGCTCGCCGCCGCGGTCGCGGCGTCGATCCTCCGGGAGGAGACCGCCGCGGGGCTCATCTCGCTGGCCAAGCGCACGTTCTACGCGCAGCGCAGCTTTGCGCGGCTTCTCGCGGAGGGCGCCGCGGCCGGCGCGAGCCCCGAGGAGCTCGACGCCCTCCGGCGCTTCTTGCCGGACGGGCGCGTGGATCAGAAGCGGCGCGACGCCGTCGCGATGCTGGAGGCGATCGCGGCGCTGCGCGCGCGCGACCCCGGCCCGCTCAGGGTGACGTACCACTTCGCCTATACCGACGTCTGGGACCAGGCGTGCCGGCGCGCCGGCCGTGGCAGCGTGGCCGCCGCGCAGGACGCCCGCGCCGGGGACGCGCCGGCCCCGCGCCCGGGCGGCGAGCCGGCCGGCGCGCGATCACGGCGCGCGCAGGGCGGGCTGCAGCCGGAGCTGCTCCTGGACGAGCTCCGGCTGGAAGGGCCGCTCTCCTATACCAACGCCGTGCAGGGGGCCCTCGCGCGGGCGCTCGCCCTGAGCGAGGCGCGGCGCCACGGGGTCGAGGTCCCCGTCGAGCTCTTCGAGGAGATCCTCGCGCAGGTCCGGCGGGAGCGGGGGCTGCTCACGCCGGAGAGCACGCTCGCCTGGCTCACGGAGCAGGCGCTCGACGTCGAGGGCCTCACGCTGCTCGTCCAGCGGGAGGCGCGCCTTCGGTGGGCGCAGGCCGTGTTCGGGATCGAGGTGGAGCGACTCCTGGCCGACCACCTGCGCATGACGGGCCGCTACGGCGAGCTCGCCGCGCGGGCCTTTCGAAAGCAGCAGGTCCTCTCCGCGGCGGGCGTCGAGGCGCCCGCGCTCGAGGACCTCGGCCTGACGCGGCAAGCGCTGCTGGAGTGGTATTTCACCGAGATCGCCCGCCGCCCGCTCCCGGCCTACCTCGACGGTTACGCGGCCGCGCTGGGGCTCGACGATCAGGACGAGCTGCTCCTCGTCCTCGCCCGCGAGTACGAGCACCGGCGGCGCGGCGAAAGGCCGCCGGCCGACGGCTGACCGCTCACGCGCTCGGGCGCCCGAGCGACCGCGCGGCGTAGGCGCGGAGCGGCGTGAGCGCGATGGGCAGCGCCGACAGGACCGGGCGCATGTCGATGACCTTGCCCTCCACGCAGTGGAGCATCAGCGCGTCGAACGACTGCGCCAGCGAGTCGACGCCGCGCTTCGGGTCCCGCGCCGCGGCGCGGCGCTCCCGCAGATCGGCCTCGCCGACGCGCTCGACGGAGAAGGTGCGGCCGGTCAGCGCCTCGAACACCGCGATCACCTGGTTGTGGCTGAGCGCCTCCGGGCCACCGAGCTCGAAGGAGCGGCCCAGCGCACGCGGGTTGTCGATGCAGGCGATCGCCGCGTCGGCCACGTCGCCGAGCGCGATCCAGCTGATCGGGCCGTCTCCGGCGCCGTAGATGCGCGCCTTGGCCGCCTCCACGTCGAACCCGAGCGCCGGGCTCAGCCAGATCTCCATGAAGTAGGTAGGCTGCAGGATCGTGAAGGGCAGGCCGCTCGCCCGGAGCTCCCGCTCCACCGCGCGCTTCGCGTCCTGCAAGGGGAACTCGTCGGCGATCTCCGGGAACGAGATGTAGATGAAGTGCTCGACGGACGCCCCCTTCGCCGCGGCGACCAGCGCGAGCGAGCCGTCCCGATCCACGCTCTCGATCGAGTCGCCGTCTTGCCGCGACAGCGTCGAGCTGGCCGTCTCGATCACGACCCTGACCCCCTGGCACGCCCGATCGAGCGACGCGCGGTCCTTCAGATCGCCGCGCACGAGCTCGACCCCCATCTCCCGGAGCCGGGCCACCTTCGCCGGGTCCGATCCCTCCCGGTAGAGACCTCGCACCGCGCGCCCGGCCTCGCGGAGACGCCGGCAGACTTCTGCACCCAGAACCCCTGTTGCTCCGACGATCAGGATCATCGCTCCTCCTCTCGCTCGCAGGCCCGCAGCATAGGCCGAACGGAGGGGCAGCGGGCGCGCTCGCTGCGTCAGAGGTAACCGTGCTCCCGGGCGGAGGCGACGAGCGCCGCGAGGGCAGCCCGGCTCAGCTCGGGCGGCCCGCCGCCGCGGGCCACGGCGACCACCTGATCGAGCCGCTCATCGAGCGCGCCCGGGAAGCGGTACTGCTTCACGTCGTGGAGCGCCTCGGCCTGCTCCACGGCCGCGGCGAGGCGATCGCGATCGAGGTGCACCGCGAGGAGCACGAGGCGCGCTGTCCACTCGAACGGGAACGGCGTCGCCAGCTCCGTCCAGGAGTGCAGGGCCGCCTCGGCGCGGCGCACGATCTCCTCCTCGGGCTCCCCCTCGGACCACGCGCACCAGGCCAGGTGGGCCTCGGCGGCCCCCATGTAGTCGCGCATGTGCCCCAGCGCGGCGACCTCCAGGCTCCGCAGCGCCATGGACCGCACCTCCGCGCGCTGGCGGCGCAGCCGGCGGATCATCGTCCTGTAGGTGAGCGCGCGCGACTGCACGATCACGTTGCCCATCCGCTCCGCGGCGCTCAGCGAGCTCACGAAGTAGGCCTCGGCGGTGTCGAGCGCGCCGTGCCAGAGATTGACGAAGCCGCCCGAGAAGTGCGCGGACGCGATGAGCTGCGGATCGCCCGTGGCCTCGCTGGCCGCGATGTACGAGCGGACGTGCCGCACGGCGAGCTCCGAGACCTGGTACCGCTCGCTGCGGATCTGCATCAGCATGAGGCCGTAGAAGAACTGCGCCTGCCGGACGGGCCCCGCGTACCGCTCGACCATCGGCTGGATCGCCTCCACCTGCGCCCTCAGCGCGTCGAGCTGACCCATGAAGTAGTAGACCTCGAGCCGGTCGATCTTCGCCTGCATCCACTCGTGCCACCACGCCTCGGAGCGGCTCGCGGTGGGCTCGTCGGGGCCGAGGCTCGCGTCGGCCTCGGCGTAGGCGGCGAGCGCCTGCCCGTGCTGGAGGTGCGTCGCCCAGGTCTTGCCGCGCTTGCGGTGCAGCCGGGCTCGGTCCACCCGCGCGGCCGAGTCGAGCCGCGAGAGCGCCTCGACGTAGGCGCGCCGCGCGTCGTCCTGCTTGCCCGTGATGGCGAGCACGTCGCCGATCCGCTCCTCGAGGGCCGCGCGCCGCGCGTCGTCGTCGACGCCCGGCGCTCCCGGCGCCTCTGCGCTCCGGCTCACCTCGGCGATCGCCGCGCGGTAGAGCGCGATCGCGTCGCTGTTCGCGTAGACGGAGCGCGCGCGATCGCCGGCCTCCGTCAGGTGCGCGATCGCCTTGTCGTGCACCCCGGCCCTCGAGAAGTGGTGCGCGAGCACCGGGGCGCGGTCGGCGGCGCCCTCGGAGAGGGTCGCCTCGATCCGCTCGGCGGCGCGCCGGTGCAGCTCGCGCAGGCGCCCGTCCGGGATCTGCTTGTAGGCAATCTCCCGGATCTTGTCGTGAACGAAGCGGAGCCGCCCCTCGCCGGCCTCCTCGAAGATCTGGCGCACGCGGAGCTCCCGGAGCGCCTCCATCCACGCTTCCTCGCCGATGCCGGCCGTGCCGAGGAGCAGCGCGCCGTCGAGCTCGCGGCCGAGCACCGCGGCGATCTGCACGAGCTCCGCGCTGGCCGGGTGCAAGGCGAGCAGGCGCCGCCGGATCAGGCTCTCGAGCGAGCGCGGCATCGGCATCGCCATCGCCTGCTCGAGCGCCTCCGTCTGCCACGCGCCCGTCGCGTCGCGGGCGAGGAGCCCCGCGTCGATCGCCATGTGCAGGTACTCGGCGATGAAGAACGGATTGCCGGCCGAGTGCCGGAACAGCAGCTCGTCGAAGTGCCTCGGCGACTCGGGCAGCGCGAGCATCTCGCGGGCCATGGCGCCGGCGCTCGCCTGGGAGAGCCGGCCGAGCTCCACGCCGACGACCTCCGGGGCGCGCGCGATCGCGTCGAGCTCGGGGCGCAGCTCGTCCATCCTGTAGGCGCCGAGGACGAGCACGCCTGCGGCCTTCAGGGAGCCGGGGGACAGCTCGGCCAGGAGGCCGAGCGACAGCTCGTCGGCCCATTGCAGATCGTCGAGCAGGAGGAGGAGCGGCGCGGCCTCGGCGATGGCGAACAGGACCTCGCGCATGCACCGGAAGAGCCGCGCGCGCGCGGCCTGCGCGGGGAGCGGCGGCAGCGGCGGGCGCTGCACGGCGTAGGGGAGGTCGGCGAGGGATGCCTCGTAGGGCTCGAGCACCTTGCCGCGCTCGCCGAAGATGCGCTCGGTCTCCGCTGTCCCGAGGGCGCGGCAGCGATCGGCGGCCTCGGTCAGGCACGACCGGAACAGGTGCAGCGGCGCGGCCTTGACGGCGCCGTCGTCGGCGCCGATCGCCACGCAGCGCCCGGTCATCACGGCGGCGCCGCGCGCCTTGGCGTCGCGCGCGACCTCCATGATGAGGCGCGTCTTGCCGGCGCCGCTCTCGCCGCCCACGAGCACCTTGCCTCCGCGCCGCCTGTCGACGAGCGCGTCGACCTCCCGCCCCAGGCGGCGCAGCGTCGCGTCGCGCCCGGTCAGCTGGGGCCGGTACAGGTACGGCGATGGCCGGGGCAGCGGCGCCGGATCGTGCGGGTCGGCGCCGAGCGCCTCGAGCGCGCGCGCCACGTCTTCCGCGTAGCCCAGCCGGTCGCGTGGCTCCTTCGCGAGCAGCCGCAGGACGAGCGCGTCGAGCTCCGGCGGGACATGGGGCGCGAGCGTGGAGGGGGGCTGCGGCGCGGCCTTGAGGTGGTACCGGCCGAGCTCCGAGTCGGGGATCCCAGGGAACGGCGTGGTGCCGGTGAGGCACTGGTAGAGGATGCAGCCGAGCGCGTAGAGATCGGAGCGCGCGTCGGTCAGCTTGCCCAGGATCTGCTCGGGCGCCATGTACGCGAGCGTCCCCATGACCTCCCGGTCGACCGCGAGCTCCTCGCGGCCCTCTGCGCCGCCGAAGCTCCCGGCGATGCCGAGATCCACGAGGACGGGCAGGTCGCCGTCGCGCAGGAAGACGTTGGCCGGCTTGAGATCGCGGTGCACGAGCCCCTGGCCGTGGAGGTACGCGAGGGGCGCGCAGAGCCGGCGGAGCAGCGTGAGCATGGGGCGGATCGCGTCGCGCGGCGCCAGCGAGCGCGGGGCGGCGCTCGCGGGCTGCGAACCGGGCGCGCTCACCGGCGCCGTCTCGGCGGATCGCACCTCGTGCCAGAGCTCCTGGATGCAGGTCTGGAGGGTGCGGCCTTCGAGGAGCTCCATGGCGTACCAGGGCAGCCCCTCCGAGACGCCCTGGTCCACGATCCGCACGATGCCGGGGTGGCTGAGGCGGCCCAGCGCGTAGATCTCGCGCCGGATGCTCGCGATGGTGAGCTCACTCGCGCTGAAGATGGTCTTGATCGCGGCCGTCTGGCCGGTCTCTGCGTGCCTGCCGCGGTAGACGACGCCCATCCCTCCTTGCCCGAGCTTCCCGAGCAGCCGGTAAGGGCCGAACTGCGTGCTCGGCGCGGCCTTGGAGCTCGGCGGGGCGTGGCCTGCGAAGCGGGTCGCTCCGTCCGCCGAGGCGGGCGAGCGCGTCTCGGCGGCGACCGCGATGCGCACGCGGCGGACGGTGCTCTGATCGCTCGCGGCGCCGGTGGTGTCCTGACGGTGCTCCTCCCCGGGCGCACCGGCGTGGCCTGTCGCAGGCGCGGTGTCCTGCTGCCTGGGCGGCGGCGGCGTACGGCTCACCCTCTCCTCGTCCCCGCCGGGCGACGGTGGCTGCTGCTTGGGGTCGACCATGGGATCAGGTCCGATGAGACGCGTCGGACACGTCGTGGATCCGCCTCGGGTGCCGTCCGGCGCGATGGTACACGAGGGCCGTCCGGTGTCGCTAGGCGTGAGCGCGCAGCGGGTGAAGCCGGAGGAGGCTGCGATGCGGGACGTGAAGGAGCTCGAAGCCCAGGGATGAGATGCTGCAGGAGCTGCTCGGCCCGCTGTCGATCGAACGGCGGCTGGCCGGGCTGATGCCGGGCTGATGCTGAAGAGCGATCGACCGGGCGGTGCGCTGCTCGAGCGGCGTTCGCCGCCCGTTCACGGCGCGCTCGCCAGCTTCACCTCGCGGAGGACCTCTGCAGGGCTGAAGCAGGCGACGGCGGGCGACGCCCCCTTGACACGCTCCCGCAGTCTCGCCGCGAGCGCCTCGGCGCGGGCCGCGTCCGGCGCGCTCGCGCCCAGCATGCGCTGGCCGCGATGGCTGTACTCGATGAAGCGGTATTTCGAGCCGTCGGTCCACCCCGAGAGCGCGTCCCGCGTCGCGGGATAGTCGTAGTCCACGGGCGCTGACTTGCTGACGGCGAAGAGGATCACGAACGGCGACGCGCAGCTCGAGGAGAGCGCGGCCGGCGCTGCGCTCGCGGCCCCCGCGTCCGGCGTCCCGGCGTCCGGCGCCGTCGGGGCGCCCGCGTCGGGACCTCCCGCGCCCAGCTCCTCCGAGGGAAAGGAGAGCTTGCCTGGACGAGACGACAGGATCACGGAGCGCACATTGGACGTCGTGCCCGCGAGGTACACCACGTCGGCGCTCGCAGCGGCCATCCCTGTGGGCGAGAGCCCCTGGCCCTTGGGGAACGTCGCGCGCGTATAGACGCCCTCCTTGTTCCGGCGGAACAGCTCTACCCCGTCGCCTTCGCCGAGCAGGATCCAGAGCGCGCCATCGGCGGTCGCGAGCGAGGCGTCCGTGACCGGCCTGTTCGAGGGGAGCGAGAGCGGCACGGCGGTCGCGCCGGCCTCCGCCACGTCGATGCGCGCGAGGGCGCTCGCCGCCTCGAAGCGCGCGACGACGTAGCGATCGCGCTCGGTCGCGAGCACCATGGCGCGGAGCAGCTTGCCGTCCCAGGCGGGCAGGGGGATCACCGTGGAGTCGGCGCGACCGGGCGCCCAGCGCTCGACCGCGAGCCGGTCGCTTTGGTCGCAATCGCGGCCGACCACGAGCACCTCGCCGTCCGGCAGGGCCGTCATCGCCTCGGCCTGGACGCGGACGGGGCACTTCGCTCCCGCGGCCCGCCGCGGCAGATCTGCCCCGCCGGGCTGGGCGAGCGAGAACTGGTCGCCCGACAGCACGAGCGTGCGGCCCTGCGTCCAGGCCGTGGCCGCGACGGGGAGCGGCGACTCGACGAACCGGTCGCCCTGCTTCCGGTAGAGCGCGCTGGCGAAGTTGTTCAGGCGCGCCCCGTCCGAGAACAGCCCGCCCACGCGGATCCACACGTCGGAGGGCCATCGGCCGACGATGGATACGATGTCGACGTCCGAGGCCATGAAAGGCAGCTCCGACGTGGAGGCGCTGAGGCGCAGGCGATCCGGCGGGATGCCGTCTTCCTCCGTCAGCTTGCCGTCCGCGAGCGCGTAGATCGTGGTGCCATGGGACGTGACGAGCACGCGATCGCGCAGCGGGTGGAGATAGAACGGGCGGGGCACATCGGACGGCAGCTGATTCCAGGGAACGATCTCGGCGACCTCTCGGACGTCCTCGGCGACGACGTGCAGCGCGACGGTGGTGCCGGCGATGTGCGCGGGCGGCGGCGCAGCGAGCGGGGCTGAGCCAGGCTCCGACGACGCCGGAGGGGATGCCGACGCGGTCTGTGCCGGGGGCGGCGCGGCCGACGGCGCTGGCGAGGCAGGATCGCGGTGCGCCTCGCTGTCGCCCCGCTTGCACGCCGCGAGGGCGAGCGGGAGGAGGAGGACCGGCAGGGCGAGCTTCTTCATGGGGTGTCCCTCGGCAAGCTACCGCGAACGAGCGAGACTTCGCTCTCGATGATCGCGTCTTCCTCGCGGCCGTCGCTCGCGTGCGCGACGCGCTGATAGACGACCTCGTACTGGATGGGGAGCTGCGCTGCCGCGGGTCCGAGCTCCAGCTCGACGACGACCGGCGCCCCGGCGAGCCCGGGTGCACCAGGGCGATCGTCGGACGCCGTGGTGCGCGCGCGGGCGCCGAGCGGTCCGGGCGTCTCTGCGAAGCGGCGCGCGAGGAAGCGGCGCGCTGACGCGATGACGGCGTAGTCCTCCCCGAGGACCTCGGCGCGCACCTCCAGGCGCCGGAAGAGGTCGCCGGTGGGGAAGGCATGGCCCACATGCGCAGTGCGGAGCGTGAGGCGCGCGGCGGTCGGCGAGGCGCGCTCGGCCTGCACGCGGAGCGCGCGCCGCGCGGCCTCTGGGTCGCGCGACGCCGCGAACGCGTGAGAGCGGTGAGCCGAGGGCCCGTGTCCGGCGAGCGGCATATGGCAGCGCGCGCAGGGCACGTCGGCGTAGGCCGACGCGGCGTGTTCGGTCAGCGTGAGCTGCATCGGCTCTGGCGCGCGGCGGGAAGCGTGGTCTGGAAAGGCGAACTCGTGGCACCCTCCGCACGCCGCGGCCGACGCGAAGCGCGGATCGCGCAGCACCGGGTGGGGAACAGACGGGGAAGCCGGGGAGGGGGAGCCGTCGTCTCCATCGACCAGCGCGGGAGCGGCCAGCGGCGCGCCGTCCACCACGTGGCAGGTGACGCACGCGACGCCGAGCTCGGCCCGCTCCGGTGGAGGTGGTCGTGAAGAGCGCGCCTCCGGTGCGTGGCAGCCGCGGCAGAACGGCAGCGGCTCCTTTGTGAGCGCCGCCTGGAAGGGCGCGTCGACGTAGGCGCGCTGGTGCTTCGACCCGCGCCACTCGCGCGCGATCTCCGCGTGGCACCGCTCGCAATCGCGGTTCACGGCGACGGGATCGAGGCTCCGGGGCGGCTCGGGTCCGGGCATGCGCGGCGCGGCGCTGCGGCTGCTCGTCGTGCTCGGCGCGAGCGTCAGGGCGGTGGCGAGGAGCAGCGCGGAGGGGAGCTTGGCCGGCAGGCGTCCCTCGTGGTCCATCGACCAAGACGTCTACTGCGGCCTCTTTGGCGCGGCGAGCGGAGTTGCTGCGCTGCAGCTGCCCGCTGACAGGCGACCGCCCATGGGATGCGGCGGGCATCGTGGGCTATCCAGCCCACCGCGACGTCGGTAAGCTCGGCGGAGCAGACTGCAGCCCTGGACGTGCATGGCGAAGCCGGTTCGTCTCTTCATCTCGTCTGTCCCGGAAGACGCCGCGCTACGTGCCGAGCTCGAGGCTCACCTGAAGCCGCTCGCGCGGCAGCGGCTGATCGAGGTCTGGCACGAGGGGAAGGTCGACCCTGGAGGACAGCCGGCGGCGCAGGTGCACGCGCACCTCGAGGCGACCGAGATCGTCGTGCTGCTGGTGACCCCTGCCTTCATCGCTTCGGACCGCCACATGCACGAGGAGGCCGCCCAAGCGCTCGCCCGGCGCACCGCGGGCGAGGTGGACGTCGTGCCGGTGCTCGTCCGGGACTGCGCCTGGGACTGGACCGAGTTCGGCAAGCTCGCCCCGCTGCCGAAGGAGGGGCCGATCGGTGGTGCTCCCGATCGGGACCGGGCGTGGACCGAGGTGGCGCGCGGCCTGCGTCGCGTGGTCGATGGTGTCATCGCGCGGCGCGCGGCCGCCGGAGGGCAACGCTCTCTCGCTGCAGGGCTGCCTCCCGAGGAGCGGTGCATCGGCAGGGGCGCCGTGGTGGATTCGCTCGCTGCAGCGCTCTCTCGTGAGCCGCCAGGGCGCGCGCTGCTCCTCGGCGCGGCCGGGATCGGCAAGAGCACCGTCAGCCTGGCGGTCCTGCACCGGCCCGAGATCCTGGCCCGCTTTGGGGAGCGGCGCTTTTTCGTGCGGCTCGATACTGCGCCGGACGCGGCGTCCGCCGCTGCATCGCTGGCCGACACGCTGCGCGTCGCGCCCGGGCCGAATCTGCAGCAGCGGGCGCTGTCGTTCCTCGCCGCGGGACCTGCGGTGATTGCGCTGGACAACCTGGAGACGCCCTGGAATGGCGACGACCAGGCCGGGACTGAGGCGCTGCTCGCGGAGCTCGCGGCGATACCGCAGCTGGCCCTCGTCGCCTCGGTGCGGGGCGCGGGCCGGCCGGGGCGCGTGGCCTGGAACTCGCCGGTAGAGCTCTGGCCGGTCGGGCCTGCCGAGGCCGAGGCGATGTTCTGCGCGATCGCGGGCGAGGAGCACCGGGGCAAGCCGGCGCTCTCTGCGCTCCTCGCCTTGCAGGAAGGCGTTCCGCTGGCGATCGAGCTGCTCGCGCACGCGGCGCAGGGCAACGATCTGGTCAACCTGAAGGAGGAGTGGGAGGCGCGCCGGACGGCGGTGCTGGAGCGCCAGGGCGGAGCGCGCGATCGGCTCCGGAGCTGGAATGCCTCGCTGGAGCTGTCGATCATGTCGCGGCAGATGACGGCCGGAGCGCGGCGGTTGCTCGCGGTGCTCGCGGTGCTCCCGGACGGCATCGCGCAGCGGGATCTCGCTGCGGTCCTGCCAGACGCCGGGCCGGCGGCGGCGCGCGTGCTGGCGCACGTGAGGCTGGCCTACTTCGAAGGTGGCCGGCTGAAGATGCTCTCGCCCGTACGCGCGTACGTGAAGGCAGCGCACCCGCCGGTTCCCGAGGATCTCGGGCAGGCGATGGCGCACTACGGGGAGCTGGCGCGCCAGTTCGGGCCGGTGCCGGGAAGACGCGGCGGCACCGAGGCCGCAGCGCGGCTCACGCCGGAGACGGCGAACCTGGATGCGGTGATCCGGCGCGGGCTGGACGGCGGCGAGGCCCTGCGCTGGATCGATATCGCGATGGCGCTGACCGAGTTCGCACGCTTCTCCGGGCACGCCGCGCCGTTGCCCCTCGGTCGGGCGCTGGAGGCGGCGCGGCGCGCCGGGGACACGCGGCGAGAATCGCTCTGCGCCCAGGGTCTTGGAGACATTGCGCTGGAGCGCTCGCAGCACGACGAGGCGAAGGCGCACTACCAACAAGCGCTGCCGCTCTACCGGCAGGTGGGGCATGTTCGTGGCGAGGCCGACTGCATCAAACGATTCGGCGACATCGCGCTGGAGCGTTCGCAGCACGACGAAGCGAGGGCGCGCTACCAGGAAGCACTGCCGCTCTACCAGAAGGAGGGGGATGCACTCGGCGAGGCCAACTGCATCGGGAGGCTTGGAGACATCGCGCTGAGGCGTTCGCAGCACGATGAAGCGAGAGAGCGCTACCAAAGAGCGCTGCCGCTCTACCGGCAGGTGGGGGATGTGCGCGGTGAGGCCAACTGCATCATGAGCCTTGGAGATATCGCGCTGAGGCGTTCGCAGCACGACGAAGCGAAGGCGTGCTACCAACAAGCGCTGCCGCTCTACCAGCAGGTGGGCGCTGTCCGCGGCGAGGCCAACTGTATTCTGCGCTCTGGAGACATCGCGCTCGGGCGTTCGCAGCACGACGAGGCGAGAGAGCGCTACCAAAGGGCGCTACCCCTCTACCAGCGGGTGGGGGATGTCCTCGGTGAGGCCAACTGCATCAAGAGCCTAGGAGACATTGCTCTGAGATGTTCGCAGCACGACGAGGCGAGAGAGCGCTATCAAAGAGCGCTGCCGCTCTACCGGCAGGTGGGGGATGTCCTCGGTGAGGCCAACTGCATCGCCGGCCTTGGGGACATCGCTCTGAGACGTTCGCAGCACGATGAAGCGAGAGAGCGCTACCAAAGAGCGCTGCCGCTCTACCGGCAGGTGGGGGATGTCCTCGGCGAGGCCAACTGCATCGCCGGCCTTGGAGAGATCGCGCTCACGCGTTCGCAGCACGACGACGCGAGGGAGCTCTATCAGGAGGTGCTGCCCCTCTACCGACAGGTGGGGGATGTGCGCGGCGAGGCCAACTGCATCGCCGGCCTTGGAGACATCGCTCTGAGACGTTCGCAGCACGACGAGGCCACGACGCTCTACCGGGAAGCGCTGCCGCTCTACCGGCAGGCCGGGTCTGTGCTCGGCAAGGCCAACTGCATCAAGAGCCTTGGAGACGTCGCGCTCGCGCGTTCGCAGCACGACGACGCGAGAGAACTCTACCAGGAGGCGCTGCCGCTCTACCGGCAGGCGGGGAATGTCCTCGGTGAGGCCAACTGCATTTATTGCGTTGGAGACATCGCCCTGAGACGTTCTCAGCACGACGACGCGAGAGAGCGCTTCCAAGTCGCGCTGCCGCTCTACCGGCAGGTGGGGGATGTGCTCGGTGAGGCCAACTGCATCGCAGGCCTAGGAGAGATCGCGCTCGGGCGTTCGCCGCACGACGAGGCGAGAGAGCTCTATCAGGAGGCGCTGCCGCTCTACCGGCAGGTGGGGGATGTGCGCGGCGAGGCCAACTGCAGCCTGCGCCTTGGAGACATCGCGCGAGCCCACTGCGATGCCAGCGCGGCCAATGCTCGCTACGAGGAAGCTCTCGCTCTGTACCGGCGCATCCCGGAGCCCCTGTCCATCGGATGGACCCATCGCCGCCTCGCCGTCATCGCCTCCGACTCCGCCGCCCGGCGCCGACATCTCGAGGCTGCGCGCAGCGCATGGCAAAGCATCGATCGGGTCGACCTGATCAGCCGCCTGGACCAGGACTTCCCCTCGTGAGTTCGCGCGACATCGCGCGGTCCAACCTCGGGCACACCAGCAGGTGAACCGTCGCTTGCAGACCCTGGCAGTGCGCCGGCGACGCGGATACTTGGCCCCGCCTGTCCAGTCCGTTCGAGACATCGCCCGCCCTCTTGGACCTACGGCGCATCGAGATCCGCGCCGGCCCCCACACCGGGCTTGGCTCCGCCGTGCCCGGCGCCGTCCCCGCCGCCTTGCCCCGTGCCGCCGCCAGCCGCCAGGTTTCGATGGGCGCGAGCAGCCGCCGCACGATCTCCGCCTTCTCCGGATCCCGCTTGCTGATCTTGCCCGACAGACGGACCACCTAGGTCCGCAGCGCCTCGATCACTCCCCGGGGAATTTTCCTGACCGCGGCCTCGTCCCCAGCAAGGCCCTCGCGGCGGTCTCTACCTTCGTGCCCAGCGCCTGGGCGGACGGCGCGTCCAGCTTTGGGAACTGTACCAGAGCAATGGCGGTGAAGGTCCTTCTCCCGCCTGCCCCTCGTCCTCGCCAAATCTGGGCGAACGCAGATGTCCGCCCGATCGTAACGATATATCCCAGCCGCCGGTTGCGCGCCAGCGTCCTGGCCGTACCCGCGCCCCTGCCGCCTGTGGCGAAGCGCCGTAAGTAATCGTCAATGCCGCAAGCCGCCTGAACGCCCGCAACGTCCCATCGAAACCGGCACCACCACCGGCGTCACCACGAACGCGGGCGGCGATGGCGTCAAGGCGCTGCCCGACCGTCCGCCCCCGACGAGTTGACCGCCGGATGCGTACCCCGCGTCGCGTACCCCGCCGTTCACCCCACGGCGCGTGCCCTACCGTTCACTGCGCGTCGTGTACCCCGTTGTTCACTGCGCGTCGCGTATCCCGCTGTTCACTGCGCGTCGCGTACCCCGCCGTTCACCCCACGGCGCGTATCCCGCTGTTCACTGCGTATCGCGTATCCCGTCGTTCACGGCATGTCGCGGCGTCGTGCGACAGAGACACGCGCACCAGCGAACCAAAAACCGCTCAGGGTCATTGTATGTTGTCTAAACTAAGAATATAAGAAGAATCATGCGATACTTCCATACGAGCGCTGCCAGCGCTTGCCTCTCACTCCTCGTGCTCGCAGGGATCCCCGGGACGGCGTTCGGGGCACCGACCGCGATCACGTTCACCATCAACCACGCCGATTGCGGCGCCGGCGCGTTCTCGCTGTACCTGAATGGGGTCCACCTCGACACGGTCGCGAGCACCAACGGCTGCGATTGCAATTCAGAGACGCTCCAGGTGACGTTCACCGAGCCCGACGTCCTCGCCCTCTACAATCCCGCAGCGTGCAATGATCTCCAGGTCGATGTCGTCAACGGCGGGTCGACGGCCGTCGGCTTCGCCCGCGTCTACGTCGAGGCGACCGAAGGCGCGTCGCTCCTCTGCCTGTACGATGCGGTCTCCGGCCCCATCCCCTGCGCGGATCGCGACGTCTGCGACGGCTACGAGCTCGGGCTGTCATCGCTCACGAGCGACGACGACGACGACATCGCGCCGGGCCTGGGCGCGGGCTGCGACAACTGCGCCAACCACGACAACCCGGACCAGGCCGACGCGGACGGAGACGGGATCGGCGACGCCTGCGATCCGTGCCCGCTCGGCGATGTCGACGGCGACACGTTCTGCGATGCAACCGACAACTGCGCCACCGTCGCCAACTGGGACCAGACCGACAGCGATCTCGACGGGATCGGCGACGCCTGCGACAACTGCCCCGCTGCCGCGAATCCAGACCAGCTCGACAGCGATGCTGACGGCCTCGGGGACGCATGCAAAGACGTATGCGTCACCCTGCAGCGAGGCGCCTTCGGCGCGGTCGAGGACGCCGATATCTGGGAAGCCTTCCCCCGCTACAGCGACGGCCACATCCCTTACAACTACTCGGGCGACTCCCACGGCGCGCGCAAGCAGGCGCTCTTCCGGTTCGGGCTCGACAGCATCCCCGCCGGGGCCACGGTCACCTCGGCAGAGTTCGGCGTCGTCGCTTTCGGTACCAGCGACGAGACCGTCCGCGCTCACCGGATCACCGTGCCGTGGAGCGAAGACAAAGTGACCTGGCAGAGCTTCGCCGCGAGCTACGACAAGGCCACCGCGGCGGAGCTCACCTATGTCAGCGCCTATGCCATGAGCGCCGATCTGACCGGGCTCGTCCAGGCGTGGGTCGACGGCACGACCCCGAACTACGGCTTCCTCGTCGAGGAGGGGACAGAGGGGCGCACGTCGTACCGCTCGAGCGATCACCCCCTCCAGAGCGACCGCCCCTGGCTCGAGGTCTGTTATCTCGCCCGCTGATCCATCCCGCGCCGCCGCGCCTCCGCCCCATCACCCACACCACACAGCCGCTCCTCGGCGCTCTGATCCACGCCGCGCGGCCGCTCCTCCGCCCCGTCGTCCGCCGGGTAGGGCTGCCCGAGCGCCGCGGGAGGCGTCGCGTCGAACGCGCGCAGGAGCGGGCGGCGCGCGGCGCTGGGCAGCAGCGCGGAGGCGCGCTCCAAGAGCCCGCTCGAGGTGAGCCCGAGGACCGCGATCATCAGCGCGAACGGCGCCACGCTGAAGACCTGCGTCGGCACCGATGGGAGCGCGCTCTGGCCGAGGCTCGCCGCCGACGAGAGCACGCCGAAGAGGTACGCGCCGAGCGCCGCCCGCACCGGGTGGAAGCCGCCGAAGATCACGATCGCCAGCGCGATCCAGCCGTAACCCGCCGTGTGGCGGTGGCTCCAGCCCGCCTTGAAATCGAGCGAGTACGCCGCGCCGGCGATGCCCACCAGCGCCCCGCCCACGAGCGTCGCCGCCGTGCGCACCCGCGTCACATGCGCCCCGCGCGCGTGCGCCGCCGCCGGCTGCTCGCCCACCGCGCGGAGGAGGAGCCCCGCGCGCGTGCGATAAAGGAAGAGCCACGCGCAGGCGACGAGGACGTAGCTGCCGTACACCAGGGGATCGCTCTGGAACAGCAACGGCCCCACGAGCGGCACGTCCCGCAGCACCGGGATCGACGCCGCCGGCACCGTCGGCCCGGGGACGCGCACGTACGGGCCGCCGAGCACCGACGAGAGATCCGCGCAGAGCATCGCCAGGACGAAGCCGATCGCGATCTGGGAACGGCCGAGGTAGATCCCGCCGATCGCCACGACGAGCGCGACGAGCGCCCCGGTCGCGGCCGCGGCGGCGAAGCCGGCGAGGACGCTCCCGGTCGACAGGGCGGCCGCGAAGCCGACCATCGCCGAGAGCATCATCGCGCCCTCGGCCGAGAGGTTGATGACCCCGGCCCGCTCGGTCAGCGTCTCGCCGACCGCCGCGTAGACGAGCGGCGTCGACGCCGCGAGCGCGGTCGCGAGCAGCGAGAGGAGCTCGGCACCGCCGCCGCTCATGCGGACTGCTCCTCCCATTGGAGGCGTCCTTCCATCAGGTCTTCCTCCATCGGGCCTCGTCCCATCAGACCACCTCCCGCCGGCCGCCGCCGCGCGCCACCCGCGGGGACAGGAGCGCGAACAGGACGAGCGCGCCCTGGAGCACGCCCGCCAGCGAGGACTCCAGCCCGAGCGTCATCGGGAGCTCCAGGCTGCCGACGTTGAGCGCGCTGAAGAACAGGGCGATCGGCGCGACGAGCGCGGCGCGCCGCCCGGCGAGCATCACCACGAGCAGCGAGAGGAAGCCGAGGTTGCTCGAGATGCTCGGGATGAGCCGGTGGTACGTGCCGAGCACCTGCAGCGCGCCGGCGATGCCGGCGAGCGCGCCAGAGACCGCGAACGCGAGGAGCACCTGCCGCGCGGCGAGCACGCCGAGCACCTCCGCGGCCGGCGGGCTCAGCCCCACCGCCCGCAGCCGGAGCCCGAGGTGGGTCCGCCCGAGCACGACGGCGGTCCCGAGGAGCGAGAGGACCCCGAGCAGGAGCGCGACGGGGCTGAGATCGGTGCCGCCCAGCGTGGAGAGCCAGAGCGCGCCGTCGAGCGGCTCGGTGCCGGCCATGGACGCGACGCCAGGGCGCTTCCACGGGCCGAAGACGAGGTACAGGACCAGCCCCTGGGCCACGAAGTTCATGCCGAGGCCCGCGAAGATCTCGCTCACCCGGACGCGCGTGTGCAGCGCGCCCGTCAGCGCACCCCAGAGCACCCCGCCGAGCGCGCCCGCGCCGACGCAGAGCGCGACAACGGCCCCCGCCGGAAGGTGCGGCCACAGGGCGCGCGCCGCGCCCGTGGCGCAGACGGCGCCGAGGACGAGCTGCCCCTCGACGCCGAGGTGGTACAGGCCGGCGCGGAACGTGAAAAGCAGGCCGCTCCCGCAGAGGAGCAGCGGCGCCAGCGTGGCGAGCACCCGCGCGGCGCGATCCGTGGAGCCGAACGCGCCCTGCCACAGGCCCGCGGCCACCGCCGCCGGCGAGGCGCCGAGGAGCGCGCAGAGGCCCGCCACGAGCGCGAACGCCAGGGCGAGCGGGGCGAGGCGAAGGAGGAGGGATACAGCCCCGCGGCGCGGCGCGCGGTGCGCAGCGGGCTCGCCTGGGGCGCTCGGCTCGGAGCTCATCGGTCGGACCCCGCAGGCGCCGGAGGCGGCGCAGGTGCAGCAAGCGCCGAGGGCAGGGCGGCGTCGTCGAGCTCGCCGCCGATCATCCGCCCGAGCCGGTCCAGCGTGAGGTCGGCGATGCCGACGGGCGGCGAGACGCGCCCGCCGCTGAACACGAGGATACGGTCGCTGTAGCGCATCAGCTCGTCGAGGTCGGACGACGCGAACAGGAGCGCCGCGCCGGCACGGCACCGCGCGAGGAGCTGCTCCCAGACCCAGCGCGCCGACGCGATGTCGAGCCCCCGGGTCGGCTGCTCCAGGAGGAGCAGCGCGAGGTCCGCGGGGAGGAGCGCGAGCTGGGTGCGCTGCTGGTTGCCGCCGGAGAGCCGCTCGACGGGCGTGTCGGGCCGGCCCCGGATCCGGAGCGCCTCGATCGCCCGCTCGGCGGCGCGCCGGATCTCCTGCGGGCGCAGGAAGAGCCCAGGCCGCGGCGCGCGCAGCGCGACGTGCTCCTCGATGGAGAGGCCCGCGATGAGGCCCTCGCGGCGGCGATCCGCGGGCAGGTAGCCCACGCCGGCGCGCAGGAAGGCCGGGTAAGGGCGGCCGGTCAGGTCGGCCCCGCCCACGACGACACGGCCCCGCCGCGCCCGGAGCAGCCCCGCGCAGGCGCGCAGCAGGAGGCGCTGGCCGCTCCCCTCGAGGCCCGCGAGCCCGATCACCTCGCCGCGGCGGACGGCGAGGCGGGCGATGCGCACGTCGAGCCGGTGATCGCCGAACGCCACACCCTCGAGGGCGAGCGCCTCGCCGCCGCTCGGCTCGGGGAGGCGCTCCAGGGGCGCGAGCGCCGCGCCGCCGCCCGCCTCGGGGGACCGCTCCTGAGACGCAAGCGCCTCGCCGAACATCAGCGCGACGAGGCGATCGGCCCCGGCTGGCATCTCTGCCTCTCCCGCCACCTTGCCGTGCCGCAGCACCGTCACGCGATCGCAGAGCGCCTCGACGTCCGAGAGCTTGTGCGACACGAGGACGATCGCCTTGCCGTCCGCCTTGAGCCGCCGCAGCGCGGAGAACAGGGCCTCCTGCTGCGTCCCGGAGATCCCCGTCGTGGGCTCGTCCAGGAGGAGCGCGCGGACGCCCAGCGAGAGGAGCCGCAAGAGCTCGATCTGCTGGCGCTCCCCGAGGGTGAGCCGGGCGACGTGCTCGTCCGGGTCGACGGAGAAGCCGAAGCGCGCCGCGAGCGCGAGCAGCTCCTCGCGCGCCGCGCGCCGGGGGAGGAAGACGCCGGCCGCGCGGCTGCGGATCGGGAGCGGCGAGCGCGCGCCGCCGCCCGCGCCGGCCGCGTGGGGCCGGGCGACGAGGTAGCTCTCCAGGACGGTGAGCGGCGGGAAATCGAGCGGCTCCTGGTGGAGCACGCCGACGCCGGCGGCGAGCGCGTCCGCCGGGCTCGCGAGCGCCACCGGGCGGCCGTCGAACAGCAATCGGCCCGCGTCCGGCCGGAGGAGCCCGCCCAGGACGCGGAGGAGCGTGCTCTTGCCGGCGCCGTTCTCACCGAGCAGCCCGTGGACGGCGCCAGCCTGGATCGTCAGCGACACGTCGTCGTTGGCCTTGACCGGGCCGAACCGCTTCGCGACGCGCTCGATCTCGATCTGCATGGATCACCGCCCGGAGGCGGCTACTTGCTCGGCCCGGTGATCCCCCGGACCAGCTGCGGCAGATACCAGATCTGCTGGGGCGTCGCGGCCTCGCCGTCCTTCAGGAACTCGGTGCCGTCCTGGAACTTGAGCGGCCCCTTGAAGAGGTCGAGCCCGTTGGTCAGCTCGATGACGAACGCGCCGAGCGGCGCCTGCGCCTCTCCCAGCGCGGCGCCAGGCACGAAGCCGACGACCGACGACTCGCCATTCAGGTTGCGGAAGTCCGGCCCTTGCCAGACGAACTCGCTCGCGTACTTGCCCGCGCGCGCCTTCTCGAGGGCGTCGCGGTAGAGCGGCGCCCAGTTGTAGTACGCGACGCCGAGGCAGCTCTCCGGCGCCAGGTCGCAGCCGGCCCTGTGGTCGTAATGGACGTACTTGACCTTCTTGCCCGCGCCGCTCGCCTTCTTGGCCTGCAGCGCGGCCTCGGGCGTGTCGAGCCCGGTCATCAGCACGTCGAAGCCGCCGCCGATGAAGTCGTCGGACACCTTCGTGGGGTCGAGGGTGACGCCAGGGATGTTGAACCAGAAGCCGATCCACGTGACCTTGAACGTGAGCTCCTCCGGCTTCTTCTTCTGGTACTTCTCCCAGCAGTACCGCGCGCCGAGGTACGCCGCGGTGACCAGCCGGCGGGTCTCGTCGTTCACGAGCGGGCCGACAAATCCGATCTTGCCCGTCTCGGTGCCGAGCGCCGCGGCGCACCCGGCGATCTGCTGGGCCGTCTCGATACGCCCCATGAGGTTGCCCAGGTTGGGCTGGGGCTTGTGGTTCTTGCCCTCCTTCCAGGCGTAATCGCCGGAGACATGGATGACCGTGACCTCCGGGTGCTTGCGCGCGGTCTCGAGGGCGTCGTCCTTGTAATCGTCGGAGTTGTAGACGACGAACCGCGCGCCCCGCGAGATCAGATCGTCCGCGACCTGGGAACCCTTCACGTTCGGGCGGTCGGACGGGTTCACCTTGTCGACATACTCGAAGCCGACGTCCGGCATCTTGGCAAGGACCGACCGGATGCCGTCGTAATGGGCCTGGTTCCACCCTTTGTCGTTGTACGGGCCGACCAGCACCATGCCGACCTTGTATGCGGCGGTCGCCGCTGCGGGCGCAGCGCTCGCCGGCGCCGCGGCGCTGGGGCCGGCGGTCTTCTCCGGCGGCGGGCTCGTGCTCGTCGATGAGCCCTGGCACGCGCCGGCCAGCAGCGACAGCGCGATGGTGAGGACGGCGGGCAGGCGGACAGCAGGGCGTAGGACCGCGAGGGCCGCGGGCGACTTCGGCGGGCGAGGTGTCACCGAGGCATCGTGGGCGGGAATGTCGCAGGGTGTCAAGAACCGCCGAGACGGACGACGCCGAGCGCAGGTGTGCTGGGCGTCGTCCGCGTTTCACTGCGGTATCACGATCACGTCTTCGCAGGTGAAGTCGACCCCCAGGGCCGCTTCGGGGTCCGCCTGGATCGTGGCGCACGTGCTGTCGCACAGCACGATCTGGGTCGGGTTCGCGGCGCTGTCGTAACGCCAGGCGTTCTCGCTCGCGCACTCCTGGTCGTAGGAGAGCGCCGTCGGGTTACCGTCGCCGCTCTGGTACGTCACGCGGACCCGCTGCGCGTCGAAGGTCCGCCCATCGGGAGCGGGCGGGATCTCGACCGTGCAGGAGACCGACGCGCCGCGGATCGCGTCGATCGCCGCCTTGAAGGCGGCCGAGGTCGCCCCGGGGTTGCCCGTGTCGATCAGGTAGGCTTGCTCCGTCCCGCCCGCGTCGGCGATGTCGTGCAGGTTGTCGAGGTCGTGCGGCGCGCCCTCGACCGGCGGGTTGTCGACCCCGATGACGTACGTCGGGACGCCGTCCGCGAGCGCGCCGGCCGCGGCGTCCGCCACGGGCTCGATCCTGTTGGCCCGGTCGCCGCAGCCCGCAGGATAACCGTCCGTGACGAGGACGATGGCGTACCTGCCAGGCGTGGCCCGCCGCTGTGCCTCGACGAACGAGATCGTCCCCTGCATGACGTACAGCGTGGGCGTGCCGCCGCGCCAGTCGGCGTCGGGCGCCGGCGTCACGGCGTCGATCGCCTCGGCGAAGCGCGCAGAGGGCAGCGCTGTCATCGGGACCTCCGGTGTCTCGTAGGTCTCGGCCGAGCACTTCTCGTCGCGGTCCTCGTCCTCGCTCGGAAAGAACCTGAGCGACGCGTTGATGCCCTCGGAGAGGGGATCACCGAAGAACTGCTTCGTCGCCGCGACGACGGGCTCCCACTTGAGCTCCCTGTCGTACCAGGGCTCGTCGCCCATGCCCATGCTGCCGGACACGTCGAACGCGAAGGCCAGGTACACGGGCTGGAGGTCGGCGCTGGCCGACTGGGTGGCGCACGCCCCCCCTTGGCCCGAGGAGTTGCCATTGCTCGAGGAGCCGCCTTGGCCCGAGGAGCCGCTTGCGCCCGGACCGCCCGATCCGAAATCGCCGGTTGTGCTCTGGGAGCTCCCTTGGCCAGAGCCCCCGCTCCCCGGGCCGCCGCTCTGCGAGCTCCCGTCGCTGGCGCCATTGCCCCCACATCCAACGCCGATCGCACCCACTGTCAGCAACACAATGGCCATCGTGGGCAATCTCATAAGTCGAACCCTCCATGAAGCGCGGCCCGGCGCGTGTCGCCGGCGCCAAAGCCGTCGATTCTGCGTGAGGCACCCGGAGCAGACACGGCCGTGAAGCTCGCTCCCGGTGCTCGCCATCCGGGAAGCATAGCTGACCCACGTGGCAGCCGGACGACGCGCGGACCAGAAATGATGCATTGCGGCCAGACGCCGCAGCGACCCTGCATATCGCGCAATGTGGAGTTCTATCTCACCGCGGACTCGGTTGTGTCCCGCGGCGCCGGCGCGACGGGCCCAGCACGCCGCCCTTCGCTCCGTTGGAGGATCGGCGCCGACCGCACGGAGCGGTCGTGTCGCTCACCTCACGACACGGCCGCCTCGGCTGCGGCGGGCGGCGCAGGAGCGGCAGCGCGCGCGGGGCGGAGCGGGTGCGTCTCGACGCGCCAGATACCATCGTCCGTCAGGCGGATCGCCGCGAACCTGGCGACGCCATCGAGGTGGCCGTCGGTCTCGTGGCCGAGCGTGGACGAGGGGTGCGCGTACACGCTGACGCGACCGCCGCTCTTCGAGCGGTAGTGGCCGAAGAACGCGAGGTGCTTGTGCCCGTGGAGCACGAGCGCGCTGTTCTTTTTCGGGTTCTTCTGCTGGTACGCCGCGAGCATCTCGAGGAGGCGCGGGCCATCCATGGCGATCATGAACGTGTCGTTGAGCGAGATCGGCCCCGCGAGGCGCGCCACGTGGTGGTGGAGGAGCACGATGACCGGGCCGGACCCCCGCCTCAGCGCGCGGGCGAGGCGCCGCAGCTGAGCGCCGCCGATCTGCCCGATCGCGTTCGACCCCACGAACCGCGACCGGTAGCGGTTGGAGTTGAGGCCGAAGATGCGGATACCCCCCTCGAGATCGAGCCGCCTCGGATACAGGCCGGCGATCGCGCGCAGCCGCCGCGGCGCGCGCTTGCGGGCTGGGACGTGAAGGGGAGGCTGGAAGGGGCCGCGCTCCACGCGGGTGAGCACCTCGATGAAGCGCTGCTCGCGCTCCGCCCGCTTCGTGAGGTACGGGTCAGGCGACGTGCCGACGTTGATGGCGACATCGTGGTTGCCAGGCACCATGAGCACCTGCGAGGAGGCCGGGATGCCGGAGAGCGCCGCCTCGAGCTCGTCCCACTGCGCCTCTTCCCCGAGATCGGTCATGTCGCCCGTCAGCGCGACGAGCGGCGGCTTCATGGCGGCGATCTCCGCCACGAGCCGCTGGAGGCGGCCTGTCAGCTCGGCGGTGTCGGGGCGAGGGGCCCCTTCCGGCCACGCGGCCGAGCCCTCCTCGATCTCGTACGGCTCGCGGCCGCCCGCCGTGATGTGGAGATCGGAGACCTGGCAGAGGACGAGCCGCCCGCCGGGGATCGCGTCGCCAGGATCGGGGAAGAGCGTCGCCGCGCCGCCATACCGCAGGATCACGCGGGTCGCCTCGCCCAGGGCGGACGCGAGCCAGGCATAGAGCGAGAGCCCGAGGGCGAGCGCGGCGAGCGCCGTGCACACGGCCAGGACGAGCGCGGCCCCGCCGCCGAAGGAGAGCCTGCCGCCCGCAGGGAACCAGGACGCAAGGAAGGAGAGGAACGACCCGTCCAGCCACCCGGAGAGCCAGGCGGGGACGCCGATCTCGAGGGCGTACACGGCGAGCCCGCCGGCGCCGCAGGCCGCGGCGAGGAGGACGAACATCAGGATCAGGCGATCGCGGACGACGTCGATGACGTCGACGACCTCGCCGAGCCTCCCCCGGAACGACGAGCGGAAGTAGCGGCTCCCGTAGGAGATCTTCTTCCATGTCTCCGGCCGCCACACGCGGCCTTGGCTCGCAACGCTGGAGACGACGAGGACGGGAGCGAGGACCAGCGCGAGCAGGACGAGCACCGGCAGGAGCGCCAGGTAGAGAACTCGGAGGGCCGCCCTTCGCGCCATGCCTCATTTGACGTGCCCCGGGCAGGACCGTCAAGGAGCCGCTCGGGCCGCGAGCGCCCTGAAAGTTGCCGGAATCGATGGATGCTCGTAGCAGTAAGCGCGAGCTCGCGCGCTGATGTCCTGCACCGAGACGCCGATAGAGCCGGCCTGCGCCCTGCGATCACCCGCGTCGAGCGACCCGCTGCCGGCGCGCTCGACCGGCGCGCGCGCGTCACCTGCGCGCCGGCGCGGCAGAGCCGCGGTCCTCCTCGCCGCGGGCGCTGCCGGCGCGGGAGCGGCCGTGTGGACAAGCGCGGCCGTGGCCGTGTGGACCGGGGCGCCCGCGCCGGCGGCGCGCAGCGCGGCGCCGCTCGTGGCGAGCGCGCTGCCGGAGCGCGCGCCGGCGGCGCCACCCGAGCGCGTGACGCTCACGGCGGATGATGAGGACGCCGAGCCCGGCACGCTGGAAGAGCAGCGCCTCCGGCTGTTCGCGCGGATGCGGCGCGAGCTTGCGCTCCCCGACGAGGCGATGCAGCAGGTCGAGGCGATCTTCGCGGCGTCGCCGGTGCTCGGCCAGGGCAACCCTGCGCTGACGCGCCACCCGATGTCGCGATCGGAGTGCCGCCGCATTCGAGCGCTCTCGGGCATCGAGCCGGCGCGCGAGCCGGCCTGCGGCGCGCCGGGGATGGTGCCGCTCTTCGATCCCACGCGCGGTCAGACCGCGGCGGATGCCCCCGTGTGCATCGATCAGCTCGAGTTCCCGGACGTGCCCTGCGAGTACCCTGTGGTGCACGTCCGGGCGCGCGAGGCGGCGCTCCTGTGCAGGGCGGTCGGGAAACGGATCTGCGACGCGCACGAGTGGGAGGGGGCGTGCGCCGGCGCCCTCCGGGATCCCGACGTCGAGTACGAGTGGGCGCGCCCCCGGAACGAGGCGAGCTGGCACCACAACCTGCTGCGCGAGAAGGTGTGGAGCTACGGCCCCGCAAAGAACCACGCGCTCTGCGGGACGGAGAGCTTCCGCACGCCCGGCTGTCCAGGCGGCGGGTGGGACCGCTGCGGCTCGAACACGTATCCGGCCGGCGCGTTCCCCGCATGCCGGAGCAGCCTCGGTGTCTTCGATCTGCACGGCAACGTGGCCGAGCACATGAGCCTGCCCATCCTGCCCGAGGAGCTCGCGCGGTACGGCGATCGGGGCTTCACCGAGATGAAAGGCAGCTGGTTCGCGTTCTCGTCGATGGAGGTCCACGCCGACGACTGCCGCTTTCGCGCCCCCGACTGGCATGCGACGCGCCTCATGAGCAGGGGCAGCCACGCGAACTACCACCTTGGATTCCGCTGCTGCAAGGACATCACGCCGCCGGACGGCGCCGAGCGAGATGGGGGCGTCGACCACCAGGGCGCCAGGGGCGCGCAGAGATAAGGACATCAAGAAGAGGGGCGGCGATCAGGCCTGGAGCCCATCGTGGCGAGCGGAGCGCGGCCCGCGGCGCGCGCGGGGCGCTTCCGTCTCGCTCGATCCGCGCGCGCGCCCTCCGGAGAAAAGTCCTCCAGTTCGCCTGCCGCGGTTGCGCCGCCAGGTGCGCACGCGACGTGCGTACAACGAGCGGTTGGGGCCATTCACATAGATTTGACCACATGAGCCCACGTGCGCGCAGCGAGTGGTCTATTGGCGCAGGATCTCGCTGACGCGGCTCGTTTCGAGCGCCCGCCGCGAAGTTACGGTGGCGGAGGCAGACGATTACGGCCCGAGGCGATCGATTCGTGTCGTGCCTCCGTTGGGGCACAAACGGCGCAGCCTGAGCACGTCAGGCGCAGAGAGTCCGACGTCGTGCGCGGGTTGCGGCCCGGTCAGACGAGCGGCGGGGAGGCGCCGCGCGCCCGTCGCCAGCGGGCCTCGGTCGGGGCTCGACGGCTCTCGTTCACGACGGTCGCGGTGCGGGCGGGAGCGCAGGCGCTCTGCTCGAAAGCCCGCGAGAGAGGCGCTGCGCGCTGCGCGCCGCGCCTGCCGACGAGGCGTTGAGTTCGCCATCTCCAGCATGAGGCGCGCGGCCCGCGGTCGATACGCCCTCCGATCGGGGGCCGTCCCGCCGGTCTCCGCGTTGAGAACCCGGAAAACCAAGGCCGGCGTCGATCCAGAGAATGCCTTTTTGCGGATGCGCCAAGGCCAGTGACGCGAGCTCGCAGCGGCAGTGTCTGCACACGAGGGCTGAGGCACACAGCCTGCTCTTCGATGGTCCCAGGGTGGCGCGGACCTTCCGGCCATCACGGGATATTGAGGAGGACAACACATGCTCTCGATTCATGGCAAGGTGCTGGGGCTCGCGGTGGTGATGGCGGCGCTGGGCACGGGGTGCGCCGTTGATGCGGTGAGCGACGCGGATCTCGACGAGGTCGGCGTCGATGAGATCGAGCAGGTCGATTCGACCACCGCGGCGCTCGAGGCCGGCGCGTCGGCGAGAGGCGGGTATCAGGGGCCGTACGGTGGCAAGGGCGGGCCGATCGGCGCGCAGGGCCCCATGGACGTCGGCCAGGGGCCGGTCGGCGTGCAGGGACCGGCGGGCCCCGGCCTGCAGGCGCCGATCGGCCAGATGGGGCAGGGGCCTGTCGGCCAGGGGCCTGTCGGACAGGGGCCGATCGGGCCGGGTGGCGTGCCGGGCGTCGGTGGCGTGCCGGGCGTGGGCGGGATGCCGTTCGGCGGGATGCCGTTCGGTGGCTTCGGCGGCTTCGGCGTGCCTGCCGCGTTCATCTCGAGTTGCACCACCTTCAACACCGTGTTCGCTCCCGACTGCTTCCCGTGCAACCCCTGCAACAACTTCGGTCCCCCCTGCTGCAACCGGCCCCACAACCCCTGCAATCCGGCGGGCATCGGTGGCCCGCTCAACGGCGGGTTCTCGGCCGGCCCCTGCGGTGGCGGGTTCCAGGGCCCCTGCAATGGTGGGTTCACGGGGGGCTCCTGCGGCGGCAACGGGTTCTCGGGGGGCTGCGGCGGCAACGCCGGGTTCGCGGGCCCCTGCGGCGGTAACGCCGGGTTCGCGGGCAGCCCCTGCGGCGGCAACGCCGGGTTCGCGGGCCCCTTCGGCGGCAACGCCGGGTTCGCGGGCAGCCCCTGCGGCGGCGGCAACGGCAACGGGTTCGGCTGGTAACTGCGGGGCCTCGGGCCTCGGCTGCTAACGCCAGCCGCAGAGACGGCGCGGGGCTCGGAGGAAACAAGCCCAGCGCCGCACGCAGGCCGCCACGGGAGAGCGTGAGTCACTGGCGCTCGATGGCCGATCTCGGGTCGGCCCATCGTCGCCGCTCTCCCCCGTGAGCTCCGCCAGCGCCGCAACGGGCTCACCACCCTGGCGGCGAGCGGACGGCGGGGACGTGACGGCAGCGCTCGAACGGCTGCAACGGCAGAGGCTGGGCCCGCGCCGGCGGGGGCGACCCATGTGAGGTGAGGTCGTCGCCGCCAGCGCGGGTCGCGTACGCAGGGGAGACGGCGCCGCGCGGCCGTGCCCCCGCGGCTCGCGTGGGATGTCGGGATGGTGGATGGCCGGCGATGAGGGTGAGGTGAGACGCGCTGCGCCGCGGGAGCGCAGCGCGGCCCGCGAAATTGCAGCTGAATCCAGCGAGGCCGCGCCGGCGGCATGTGCCACCTTCACGGGCGTTGCTACGCCGTGAGCAATCCCTTAGAGTGGCGCTAACGCTGTGATCGGCACGATCATCGACGGCAAATATCAGATACGCAAGCTCCTCGGCGAGGGCGCCATGGGCTCGGTTTACGAGGCCGAGCACACGGGGACCGGCCGGCGCTGCGCCGTGAAGGTGATCAGCTCGGCCGATCTCACCCGCGACCCGAAGGTCGTGAGCCGCTTCCAGCGCGAGGCGCGCGCGGCAGGCGCGATCGACACACAGCACATCACGCAGGTGCTCGACGCCGGCGTCGATCGCGGCTCGAACCTGCCGTTCCTCGCGATGGAGTTCCTCGCGGGCGAGGACGTCCACGAGCTCATCAAACGCGTCGGCCCGCTCGCGCCCGACCTCGCGCTGCGCATCGTCGCGCAGGCGTGCATCGGGCTCCAGAAGGCGCACGACGCGAGCGTCGTCCACCGCGACATCAAGCCGCACAACCTGTTCCTCGCGCACCGCGACGCCGGCGAGATCCTCGTCAAGCTGCTCGATTTCGGGATCGCCAAGGTGAAGATGGACCGGGCGAACGAGACCGAGGGCGCCGATCTGACGCGCACCGGGAACCTGATCGGCTCGCCTCTCTACATGTCGCCCGAGCAGGCGCGCGGCCAGAAGGAGATCGATCACCGCACCGACATCTGGTCGCTCGGCGCCGTGCTCTACCAGCTGCTCACCGGGCGGACCCCGTACCATCACATCACCGCGCTCGGTGAGCTCATCATCGCGATCTGCTCGGATCCTCCGCCGCAGGTGCAGGACTTCGCCCCGTGGGTGGCGCCCGAGATCGCGGCGATCGTGCACCGATGCCTCCTGCAAGCCCCCGGGCAGCGCTACCAGAGCGCGCAGGAGATGTTCGGCGCCATCCGACCGCTCCTTCCGTACGGCTGGGGCATCCACGAGGGCATGCTCGTGCCGCTGCCGGAGGCCGTGCACCGGCAGTCCGCGCCGCGGCTCGCGACGAACGCGCCGCCCGCGAACCAGGGCGGCGCGTACGCCGCGATCGCGCCGGCGAACCAGAGCGGCGCGTACGCCGCGATCGCGCCGGCGCACCAGGGCGGCGCGTACGCTGCGACCGCGCCGGCAAACCAGAGCGGCGGGTACCCCGCGGTCCCGCAGGAGCACCGCGGAGGATACCCGTCGTTCGCGCCTCCCCCGCTCCAGAGCGGACCGCCGGCGGCGATCATTCCGGCCACCAACCACGCCGGTGCTGCGACGACGGGGGCGCTCACGCAGTCTCACCGCGGCACGCAGCCGGGCGTGCCGCGGGTGCCGGTGGTGGCCGGCGCCGCGCTCGCCGCCGCGGTCATCGCGGCCGGCGTGTACTTCATCAGCCGGCCGTCGCCGGAGCCGGCCGTGCAGCCGGAGGCGAAGGCGACCGTCGAGACGCTCCCGCCTGCGGCGGCTACCCCGGCCCCGACGCCGTCGCCGGCCGCGACGCCGACGACGCCGGAGGTGGTCGCGGCGGTCGAGCCGCAGCCGAAGCGCGTTCAGGTCGTCATCCTGCCCGCCGACGCCTCGGTCGAGGTCGAGGGCAAGCGCGTGACGACGCGCAACGGGATCCTCGATATCACCGGACCGCCCGGGAGCGTGCACAGGGTGCGCGTCTTCAAGAAGGGGGGAGGCGAGGCGATGGCCGACGTCGTGGTGACCGACACAGGCGCGTTGCCGCCGAAGGTCGAGCTCACGCCGACCTCGGGGAAGGGCGGTCCTGCGACATCGGCGAAGAGCGCCTCGGCCGCGCCGCCGACGCCTCCGCCCGCGCCCACGACCCCCAAGGGGATCATCGACAACACCGACGAGTTCGGAAAGTAGCAGCGGAACGACAGGCTGAGTACGGTGCTCGATCGAATGGATCTGCGTACGCGGCGCGGCGGCTCTCATCCTCTCTCCCTCGCGCGGCATCCCCGCGCAGCGCCGCGGCTGCGCGCGCTCTCGGCCGCGGTCGCGGTCGCGATCGCCGCCGGACCGGCGCTCGCGCAGCCGGCGCCGCCGGCCAAGGACCCCGCCGCGCCGGCCACGGACGCCTCCACGCCGATCAAGGAGGGCGCCGCGCCCGCCGTGGAGACCGCCGCGCCGGCCAGGGAGGGCGCCGCGCCCGCCACCGACGCTGCGGTGCCCGCCGAGGAGGCGCCCGTCTCCGAAACGGATCGGCAGGTGGCGCGGCTCCACTTCGAGAAGGGGCTCACGCTGCTGCGCGAGGAGGCCTGGGGCCCTGCGCTCGCGGAGTTCCTCCTCTCGCGCAAGCTCTTCCCGACGCGCGTGGCCACGAACAACGCCGCGATCGCGCTGCGCAAGCTCCAGCGCTACGACGAGGCGCTCGAGATGTTCGAGACCTTCCTCCGCGATTTCACCATGTCGGCCGCCGAGCGCGCGGCCGCGCAGCGGGAGGTCGCCGAGCTGCGGGCGCTCGTGGGGACGCTCGACATCACGAACGCGGAGCCCGGGGCGTCCATCGTGGTGAGCGGCGAGGAGCGCGGGCAGTACCCGCCCGTCAAGCCGATCCGCGTGGCGGCGGGCGCGCACGTCCTCCGCGTCTTCAAGGAAGGCTACGAGCCGGTGGAGACGCGCGTCGACGTCGCCGGGGGGCAGACCGTCACGGTGAACGCGAAGCTCCGCAGGCTGACCCGCTCCGGCCGGCTGCGCGTGGTGGAGCGCGCCGGCAAGACGGTCGACGTGCTCGTGGACAACGTCGTCGTGGGCCAGACGCCGTGGATCGGCCCGCTGTCAGTCGGCGACCACATGGTGGCGCTGCGCGGCGCGGGGAAGCTCGGGACGCAGCCGACGGCGGCGCCCGTGAAGCCGCAGGAGCTCACGACGCTGTCGCTTCTCGCCGAGGATCTCGACGCTTCGCTGCGGGTCGATCCCACGCCGCCCGGCGCGAGCGTGTGGATCAACTCGGTCAACGTGGGCAACGGCGTCTGGCTCGGCCGGCTCAAGGCCGGCACCCACCGGATCGAGGTGAAGGCCGACGGGTTCGTCACCGGGACGCGCGCGGTGACGCTGCAGAAGGGCCAGCGCCAGAGCCTCGACATGGGGCTCGAGCGCGACGAGGACGCGGACATCTGGCGCAAGCCGCCGAAGATCACGCTCGATGTGAGCGCATCGTTCCTGCTGGCGCCGGCGCTGGGTGGCGAGATCACGGACGGCTGCGGCTCGGGTTGCTCCAGCTCGCTCGGCCTCGGCGGGCTCGGCATGATCCACGGGGGTTACGAGCTCGGCTCGGGGATCGGCGTCGGGATCGAGCTCGGCGGCCTGTTCGCGGCGCAGCAGATCGAGGAGCGCTCGGCGACGCTCAGGCCGGTCGGCTACCGGGATCCGCTCGATGGCACGGCGAGCGACTCGCTCCGCCTGGGTGGCTTCCTGGCCGGCGCGACGTTCGGATACCACTTCGGCGAGCGCTACCCGGCGCTGCTCCGGCTGGGCGCGGGCGTGCTCGTCGGTGAGGTCCGCGACGAGCGGACCGGTAGGTTCAGGACGACCGGCGGGGAGTGGTTCAACACGTTCCCGGTGGTCGACTTCGCCTCGGCGACCTACTTCTACGCGGATCCTGAGGCGCGGCTCGGCCTGCGGCTAGGAGAGCGGTGGGAGGTGTCCGGTAGCCTGAAGCTGCTGCTGCTGATCGGCCTCAGCAAGCCGAAGTGGGACAGGACGATCCAGCTGTCGGCGTCGACGGACGGGATCGGCACCTACGAGCCCGAGTCGCTCATGGGCGATTTCGTCTTGCTGATCTCGCCTGGGGCGAGCCTGCGTTACCAGTTCTGAGGGGATCCCCGCCAACGCGCCGGTGCACGGCCACGAGGCGCCGCGCCGCGCAGCGTTGCGTGCGTCTTGATCGTCTACAGCGGTTTCCGCCCACCTCTGCACCCACCATGCCGAGCAGAGCGGCGGTCTCCCGCACAGGAGACGGGCCCAGATCGGCGTTTTCGGCGCGCAGGCGCACTCCGGTGCGCTGAGCACCGAAAACGTCGAGGTGGGCCCGTATCCGAAGCGGGTACCGCCGCTCTAGAGCGGGGAGCAGGTCCGAGGTGCACGCTGCTTGCATCCCCATGGCGGGAGGGCAGCAAGGATGCGACCCTGCGGACTCGACCTTCGAGAGCGCATCGTCAAGGCGTACGAGAATGGGGCAGGATCGGTACGCGACCTGGCCGAGCAGTTCGAAGTCGCACCGAAAACCGTGCAGTCCTATCTCACGCTCTACCGGACGACCGGCAGCGTTGCGCCGCGTCCTCGCGCCAACGGGCCGCGACCGAGGATCGACGGGCAAGCCCTGGATGACCTGAGGTCGCTCGTGGCGACGTCCTCCGACGCGACCCTGGACGATTTGGCTGACCAGCTCGCGCGCCGTGATCACATCGTAGCCAGCCGCCATACCGTCGGCCGGGCGTTGCGGCGGCTGAACATCACCCGGAAAAAAAAGCGCTCCACGCAGCCGAGCGCGACACGGAAGGTGTGACAGCGGCTCGCAAGGCCTTCGCGAAGAAGCTCGCTCGACTCGATCCACAAGAGCTGGTTTTTATTGACGAATTTGGGACCAATCTGGGTATGACACGGAGGTACGCATGGGCGCCACGGGGAGTCCGTGCCCACGGTGCGGTGCCGATCAACACCGACCCCACGATCACGCTCACGATCGGGCTGGCCCTCGATGGTGCCGTCGCTCCCTTCGCGTTCGAAGGCACGACGGACGGCGTAGCCTTCCGCGCGTACGTCGAGGGACAGCTCGTCCCGGCGCTGAGGCCAGGCCAAGTCGTCATCGCAGACAACCTCGGGTCGCACCGCACGCGGGGCGTTCGCGAAGCGATCGAAGGTGCTGGCGCGAAGCTGATGTACCTGCCGCCCTACTCCCCGGACTTTTCTCCGGTCGAGAATTGTGGTTCCAAGATCAAAGAGTCGATCCGAGCGGATGCGCCTCGATCGCCCTCAGCCGTCTACAAGTCGATGGGACATGCGATCGGCGCGATCACTCCGGTGGACGCTCGCGGCTGGTTCAACCACTGCGGGTACTGTATCCCTCGGACCTGCTCCCCGCTCTAGAGCCGCCGGCGGCGGAGCCCGGCGAGCGCCGCGGCGACGCCGAGGAGGACGGAGAGGCGCGCGACGTTGCGCTCGTCGGGAGCGCCGACGACGCCGCAGGAGCAGGACGGGACCTCCGTCGGATCGATCTGCGGGACGCACTGGTTCGCGAGGTTGCACACCATGCCATCGACGCAGTCAGCCACCGATCTGCACGGTGAGGCGCAGGCGCTGCCGCCCGGCGGGCAGCTGTACGGGGTGCAGTCCGTGTCGACGCCCGGGGATCGGAGCGTGTGCTCGCCGTCGCAGCTCGGTCCGATCTTCTCGAGGTCGGCGCAGACGCCGTCGAGGCAGACGAAGTCCTGGATGCAGTCGTCGTCGGAGGCGCAGGAGGTCTTGCAGGCGGTCTCGTCCGCGCACTTGAACCCGCCGCAGCGCTCGACCAGCGGATCCTTCTCGCCGCCGTCTCCAGCGCAGAAGAAGCGCGTGAGCGTCGCGGGACCCACGATGCAGCCCTCGTCTGGGCAGGAGCACGAGAAGGTCTTCGCGACCGCCCCTTCCACAGGGAACATGCACTCGGCGTCGGTGGCGCCGCCGCAGTAACCGGCACACGCGCCCTCACCGGGGCAGGCCTCGCGCTGGAAGGTGCCGCCCTCGTTGGGGTGCGGCGACTCGTGGTCGACAGGCGTCCCGACGTTCGTGCACCTGCCGACGTTGTTCACCACGTCGCACGCCTGGCACTGGCCATCGCACCGGAAATCGCAGCAGAAACCGTCGACGCAGTGGCCCGAGACGCACTGGCGATCGCGCGTGCACTCGGCGCCGTTGGCGAGTCGATCGAGGCACAGACCCGACCCGGGCGGTGCGCCACCCGATCCGGCGGACGCTCCGCCTGCGGCACCTGCACCTCCGCCGCCTCCAGCGGATGCGCCGCCTGCACCCGCGCCACCCGATCCAACGGATGCGCCGCCGGCACCGGCGCCACCCGATCCAGCGGACGCGCCGCCTGCGCCGCCTGCACCGGCGCCGCCCGATCCAGCGGATGTACCGCCGGCACCGCCTGCGCCCGCGCCACCCGATCCGGCGGACGCTCCGCCTGCGCCCGCGCCGCCCGCGCCGGTGGACGCGCCGCCAGCACCGCCGGCACCCGCGCTAGCCGATCCAGCGGACGCGCCGCCTGCGCCGCCTGCACCCGCGCCGGTGGACGCGCCGCCTGCGCCACCACCACCCGTTCCGGACGATGCACCTCCGGCGCCGCCGGTCTCACCGCAGGCGTTCGGATCGCCGACGCCGACGTCGCACCAACCGCTCTCGTCGCAACCGCAGTCGTCCAGGCAATAGAGGATGCACCTGTTGTTGCTGCCGCAGCGGCCCGGCTTGCAGTCCTTCGTGGATTCATGAGCCAGCGCGTGCCCCTGGCCATCGCAGCGGTTGTGCACTTCGATCTGGTTGACGCAAACGATCGCGAGCTCCGTGTCGAGCTTCGCAGGACCACAGGTGCCATCGCTGCCCGTCCCCTTGCCCGACGCCGTGCACGAGAAGCACTCCTGATCGCACGCCTCGTTGCAGCAGACGTTCTCCGTATCGGAGCAATGCCCCGATGCACACTCCTGATCGTGCGCGCACGCCTCGCCGTTCGCCTTGATGAGCAGCTGCGCGCTGGCGAGCGGCTGCGCGCTCGTGGCCCCGATGCCGCCCGCGACGAGGACCGCCCGGCCCGCGACGCGGTCGGTGCCGGCGTTGACGACGACGGCGGTGTGCTCCCGACGAGCCTCCTGTGCAAGCGAACCGGTCGGCAGGCTGAGGGCGCTGAACTTCCTGGTCAGCGGATCGTAGATGGCGGCGCTCGAGAGCGAGGTCGTGCCGTCGAACCCGCCGGCGATGAGGACGTCGCCGGTCGGCAGCAGGCTCGCCGTGTGGTTGGCGCGCGCATTCGCCATGGAGATCGGCGTCGGCTGGAGCTCGAAGCCCCGCTTCGTCGGATCGGCCACGCCGTCGTGGTAGATGTCGATGGTGCGGACGTAGGCGCCTCCAGAGACCCGGGTGGTGCCTCCGACGAGGATCACCTCGCCTGAATCGAGCGACGTCGCCGCCTGACCGCCCAGCGCCTCCGTGCGGTCGATGAGCGTCGCCGTGTGGAAGCCGCGGAGGGCGCTCATCTGCGCCGTCATCGGGGTCGCGGAGGGCGAGAGGACGGAGATCGGCCGGAAAACGCCCTCGTCCTCGTGGAAGACCTCGGCCGAGGTGAGCGCTGCGCCCGAGAGGACGAAGCCGCCGGCGATGAGCACATTCCCCGTCTTCAGGCGGACCGCCGTGTGGGCGTGGCGCGAGGTCGCCATGCTGCCCACGGAGGCGAGCGTGCTCGTGACGGGCGCGCCGCCGTTCGGTCCGAAGGAGCTGAACGTGTAGAGGGAAGCGGTGCTCGTGGGCTGGTTGAGCGGATCCGCGAGGCCGCCGGCGACCAGGACCACGCCTGGATCGAGGAGGGTGGCCGAATGATTGAACCGGCCCAGCGTGGCCCCCGCGTCCCTGACGAACTGGCCCGTGGCCGGGTTGTAGACCTCGACGGCAGCGACCGGCGTGCCGCTGGTGCGCTGGCTGCTGCCGCCCACGACGACGACCGCCGGCGGCGGAGGCGCAGGATCCGACGGCGCCGCCGGGGCGAGCTTCGTGACCGCCGTGGCGGTGTGGGCGCCGCGCGCGACGTCCATCGCGTCGGTGCTCGCGAACGTGCGGTCGAGCGGGAAGTACAGCTCCGCCGTCGCCAGCGCGCCCCCAGACGCGTCGAACCCGCCCGCGAAGAGCACGGGGCTCGCCGGGTTCGCCGGGTCGATCACGGTGGCGGTGTGACGGGCGCGCGGCGTGATCATCTGGTTTGCCGTGGCGATCCACTGCGGGTCGAGGAGCGCCGGGTACTGAACGCCGGCGGGCTGCCATCCGACGATCACCGTGCACGCCGGCGCCCCCGGCGGTGTGACCGGCCGGCCCCACGGGGCGCGAGGGCTCGTGTCGACGGCGCAGCCCTCGACGGAGAGCGAGGCCGGAACGCGCGCGCCGGTCGCGTCGACGAGGTAGGGGGGCGCGACGCGCAGGCGGGGCGAGCCGCCGGCGTCGAGGAACTCGAGCGTGCGCTCCACGAGCCGGAGGCCCGAGACGGCGGTCACATCGACCCGGTAGCGGAGCTCCTTGCGCGCTGGCTCCTGCTCGAAGACGACGAAGTCCTCGGTGCCGTTCGGGAGGACGCGGTGCAGGACGTCGCGGGCGCCGCCGCCTTCAGCGCGCAGCGCGCCGGCGTAGAGGACGAGGCCGCTGTCGACCGCGGCAGGCACGTCGGCGGCGTCGACGAGGGAGAAGGCGATCGAGACGCGAGACGCGCCGTCGGCGAGGCGCACCGGACCGGCGGCGCGCGCCGGGAGCTCGACGGACGCGGCGGCGGCCTCTGAGGCTGCCGCGCGCAGGGCGCCGGCCGGGGTCGGCGCGACGATCTTGACGGGGCTGGAGGCGATGGTGTCGGCGAAGCGCGCGCGGATCGCGGCGATGCGGGCGCGCGCTCCAGGCGGCGCCGCCTGAGGTGACGCGGCGCCGGGCGAGGGGGAGCGGCGCGATGCGCCCTCGTCGGAGCAGCCAAGGACCTGGGGGAGAATGGCGCACGCAGAGAGCAGCGCAGCCGTTCGCAGCCTGAAGCCGAGTCGCAGCACGCGGTGGTTTCGCAAGGGTCGTTCCGTGGTCGGCGCGGCGCGCGCGACGTGAGGGTGCGGATCCGGGCCATCCTAACAGAAGGCGGCCCGCGGCCGAACACTGAGGCGGCGCGTGCGCGTCGCCAGAGCGGCGGGGGGCTCCTCCGACGTGGCCTCCGACACGGGGACGTGACGGCGGACGATCGCCGCTCGCTCGAGCGCGCGACCGAGGAAAACCTCCCCAGGAGGAGGGCGAAACTGGGTAGGCTTACGGGGGCGCTGTCGCGTACGGCGCGATCTGTCTGGAGGAGCCGCGATGACTTTCCCCGCCTTGCCTTGGATGTCCCGCCACCTCGCGCGCGCCGGCGCCGCGCGACGCGGGATCGTGCCGCTGCTCGCGGTCGTGGTGGCGCTCGTGGCGCTCGCGCCCCGGCCGGCGAGCGCGGCGCTGTGGGACACGGACAACGATCAGGTCGCGAACGCCGTCGATAACTGTCCTGGGGTCAGCAACCCGAGCCAGTACAACGGCGATGGCGACGCTCAGGGCGACGCCTGCGACGACGACGACGACAACGACGGCATCCCGGACGACGCGGATCCCGATGACGACAACGATGGGATTGCGGATGCTGCTGACAGGTGTCCGACGATACCCACGCCCACGCCAGCGAACCCAGACACCGACAGCGACGGCGACGGCGTGCCGAACGTCTGCGACAACTGCGAAGATCGCAACGAGGATCAGCTCGACAGCGATAGCGACGGGGTCGGGAACATCTGCGAAACCGACAACGACGCGGATGGCGACACCGACTTCAACGACAATTGTCTCAACATCTCGAACGCCAATCAGGCCAATGCCGATGGCGACAACTACGGCGACGCCTGCGACAACTGCCCCACTGCAAACAACAACGATCAGCGGGACAGGGACAACGATGGCGTCGGAGACGACTGCGACAACTGCGCAAACGCCCCTAACACCGATCAGCACAACCCTGACGGCGACCTCTTCGGCGACGTCTGCGACAACTGTCCTGACAGGGCCAACACCAACCAGGCGGACAGCGACGGCGACACGATCGGCAACGTCTGCGACAACTGCCCGAACCGCGCGAACGAGAACCAGGCGGACAGCGATAACGACGGGGTCGGCGACACGTGCGACAACTGCCCTGGCACGCCCAACAGCGGCCAGGAAGACGTGGATAGCGATGGGGTCGGCGACGCGTGCGACAACTGCCCGAGCCGCGTGAACGCGAACCAGGCGAACGGGGACAGCGACGCGTTCGGCAACGCGTGCGACAACTGCCCTGCCACGTCGAACCCCAGCCAGTCGGACAGCGACCTTGATGGGACCGGTGACGCGTGCGACAACTGCGTGGACCGCGCGAACGATCAGCAGAACGAGGACGGCGATCCCTTCGGCAACGCGTGTGATCTCTGCCCGTACGTCGCGACCCTGACCCAGGTCGACACGGACGGCGATGGCTTCGGCGACGATTGCGACAACTGCCCGCGCCTCATCACCGCGAACCAGGCCGATGGCGACGGGGACAACGTCGGCAATGCTTGCGACAACTGCCCCGAGGTCGCCAACACGACCCAGGTCGACAGCGACGGCGACGGCCTCGGCAACGCCTGCGACAACTGCGCCAGCATCGCCAACGCCGGCCAGCTCGACGATGACCACGATGGGGTCGGCAACGTCTGCGACAATTGCCCCGCGACACCGAACAGGCCGAGCGGGACGAGCGAGCAGGACGATAGCGATGGGGACCGGATAGGCGACGCGTGCGACAACTGCCCGGACGTGTCGAACGCGAACCAGGCGAACACCGACGTCGCCACCGGCGACACGCGGGGCGACGCGTGCGACGACGACGACGACGCCGACGGCGTGCTCGACGCCACCGACAACTGCCCGACCGAGCCGAACACGAGCCAGCGCAACACGGACCGGAACCTGCCCGGCGGCGACACGCTGGGCGATGCGTGCGACAATGACGATGACGCCGACGGCGTGCCCGACGCCACCGACAACTGTCCGCTCCAGCGCAACCTGGATCAGACGAACACGGACGAGGACCTGACCGACGGCGACGGGTTCGGCGACGCCTGCGACGATGACGACGACGCCGACGGCGTGCCCGACGTGAACGACAACTGCATCACGACGCCGAACAGCGCCCAGGCCAACACGGATCTGAACCTCGCAGGCGGCGATGCGCTGGGCGACGCGTGCGACGACGACGACGACGCCGACGGCGTGCTCGACGCCGCGGACAACTGCCAGTTTGCGCCGAACAGCACGCAGATCAACACCGACCAGAGCCTCGCCAACGGCGACGCGCAGGGCGACGCGTGCGACAACGACGACGACGCGGACGGGGTGCCGGACGGCACCGACAACTGCCGCACCACCCCGAACCCGGGACAGGAGAACAACCCGAAGAACGGGCCCGAAGACGCGCTCGGTGACGAGTGCGACGATGACGACGACAACGACCGCGTCCTCGACGCAGACGACAACTGCGGATACGACATCAACACCAACCAGCTCGATACCGACGGCGATAGCGACGGGGACGTCTGCGACGACGACGACGACAATGACCTCCTCACGGATGCAGAGGAGGCGGCGCTCCGGACCGACCCGACCAGCGTCGACTCGGACGGCGACACCATCGGCGACTTCGAGGAGGTGTTGAACCGCGACAATCCTGCCGATCCGACCAACAACACCGACGATGACGCGTTCATCGACGCCGTGGACCCTGACAGCGACGGCGACGAGGTGCTCGATTCCGAAGAGGCCGGGGACGCGCTGCTGAACACGCCGGCGACCGACACAGACGGCGATGGGACCCCGGACTACCGGGACACCGACTCGGACGACGATGGCGTGCTCGACGGCGACGACAACTGCCGCCTCATGGCGAACCCGCCGACCGCGCCGGGCGAGCCGCAGGTCGACACCGATGGCGACGGCAAGGGCGACGTGTGCGACGGCGACTCGGACAACGACGGCACGCTCGACGTCGACGACAACTGCCCGAGCTTGGCGAACGCCGGGCAGCAAGACGCCGACGGCGACGGCATCGGCGACGCGTGCGATCCAGACGGCGATCCGGACGCTGACGGCGTGATCAACGAGGACGACAACTGCGATTTCGCGGCGAACCCGCCGCCTGCGCCGGGCGAGCCGCAGGGCGACATCGACGGCGACGGCGTCGGCGACCCCTGCGATGATGACGCCGACGGCGACTCGATACCTGACGCGGACGACAATTGCCCGAAGATCGTGAATCCCGAGCAGGAAGACGCCGACGACGACCGCCACGGCGACGTCTGCGACAACTGCCCGAGCTTGGCGAACGCCGGGCAGCAAGACGCGAACGGCGATGATCTCGGCGATGCCTGCGATCCCGACGGCGACGGGGTGGTGACCGACACCGACAATTGCCCGAGCGTGGCGAACCCCGAACAGACCGACACCGATGAGGACGGCCTGGGTGACGCCTGCGAGCCGCCGGATCCGACCGGCAGCGGGGGCGGTGGAGGAGCCGGCGGAGCGGGCGGCGCAGGCGGCATGGGCGGCGCAGGCGGTGAGGCCGTGACGACGACAACGACCAGCGGCGGCGCGACGTCGCCAGATTTCCAAGGCGGCTGCGACTGCCGCATGGGACGTGCGCCGATGCCCCGGGAGGCGTGGGGGATGCTGCTGATCCTCGCCGCCGTGCTCCGGCGGCGAGGCCGGCTGCAACCGCGACGGGCGGCGTGATTCCACGCCGCGGAAACTAGGCTCTGGCGATCACCTGAACTATACGCCCGGCGAGCGCGACGGCTCCTCGTCGACGCAGCCGTCCGATATCGTCAATCTTATAGAGCGAGGTGCAGATTCGTGTGATACGGGCTGAGCCGCCAGGCAGGCGAGCGAGGCGTACGAAAGTACGCCGCAGCGAGCCGAACGACGCGGATGGGCCCGCAGCGCACGAAGATGCGCCCCGCTATAACGGAGCTTCAAGGAGGACCCTCATGCAGGCATCTCGGTGGATCGCGGTGTGGATGGCGATGGGCGCATTCGTCATCGCCGGTACGGGCGCGGGATGCGGCGGCGACGACGCCACGGGGGACGCGACGACCTCGAGCTCGACGACGACCACCGGCACGGGTGAGGGCAGCACGAGCAGCGCAGGAACGGGCGGCGCCGGCGGCGAGGGAGCAGGCGGCGCCGGCGGTGCGGGAACAGGCGGCGCCGGCGGCGAGGGAGCGGGTGGCTCAGGCGCCGGAGCGGGCGGCGCGGGCGGCGCGGGAGCAGGCGGCTCCGGCGGCGCTGGCGGCACGTCGGGCGAGAGCTTCAACTTCACCCTCCGCGGCACCGGTTACGTTCCCGCCTACACTGCTGGCGACATGGTCTACGTGGCCGTCGTCGCTGCCGGCGACGCCGCGCCCGCCCTGAGCGCGTCGGACGCGATCGAGGCCGACGGCACGTTCAGCGTGACGGGGCAGATACCCGGCGACAAAGCGTACAAGATGCACTGGTACGTGGACCTTTCCCAGAATGGGACTTGCGACGCGGCCCCCACGGATCACGTCTGGACGCAGGACATCCCCACCGTCACGGCGGATATCACGCGCAGCGTCGTACCCAACAGCGCCTTCGGCGACTGTCCGTGACGCGCCGCGCTCGTCCATCCCATAGCCGTTGATCGTCCCTGGCGCGGCGCGCCCTCCGCGCGCCGCCGTCCTGTGGCCGCGATAGGGGCCAAGTCCAACGCGGCGCGAGCGGGCCGCGGGTCGCGTCCTGGACCTCGCCCAGGATCGCCGCGGCCACGGAAGAAATGCGGATGTTGCCCCCCGCCACGCGCCCCCGCTATCGTGCCCGGCCGATGAGGTCTTCCTCCGTCGCAGCGGTCGCGTCCACGGCCGTCCTCATGACGCTCGCCGGCGCCTCGCGCGGTCAATCCACCGGCGGGTTCTCCCTCGACCGGTTCGAGCCGGCGCCCGCTGGAGACGCCTTCTTCGGCGTGCCCTCGCCGGACGCTCCCGGTCACCTCGCGCCGCGCGCCTACGTGATGTTCGATTACGCCCACCGCCCCATCCACACCAGCGGTGAGACCCCGGTCGACCTCGTCTCCTCGCAGACGTTCCTCCGCCTCGACGCATCGCTCGCGCTGTGGGATCGCCTGCTGCTCTCGATCGACGCCCCCCTCGCGGTCGCGCAGGGCGGCAAAGACCCAGGCTTCCCCGGCATCGAGTTCACCGAGCTGACGGCGCCCGAGCTCGGCGATCTGCGCTTCGGCGCGCGCCTCCGCGTGCTCGGGAGGGACGCGGGCCCGTTCCAGCTCGGGATCGGCGGCTACCTGTTCGCGCCCACCGGCTCGCCCGCGCAGTACACCGGCGACGCGGAGGCCCGCGGCGCAGTCCACGCGAGCCTCGGCGGGCGCGTCGGCTCGGCGGGCTCGTCGCTCGGCTTCCTGTGGAGCGCTAGCGGCGGCGTCGAGCTCGGGGGCGGCCCCAACCGGCCGCAGCTGCTCACGTTCGGCGGCGCCGCGGGGCTCCTGATCGCCGGCGATCTCCTCCAGCTCGGCGCCGAGGCGTACGGCGGAGCGCCGCTCGGCGAGGAGCTCCTGCTCTCGAGCACGCCGGTGCAGCGCGACGAGGCGAGCGTCAACGCCGAGCTGCTCTTTGGCGCCAAGCTGCGCGTCCTCGACGGCCTCACGTTCGGCGCCGCGGTCGGCCCGGGCCTGACGAACGCCATCGGCACGCCGCCGGTCCGCGCGGTCGGCATGGTCGGCTGGACGCCGCTCCCGAAGCCGGCCCCGGAGCGCGCTCAGACCGCCGCCGTCGCGGGCGACAAGGACGACGACGGCATCAACGACGACATCGACGCCTGCCCCGACGTGAAGGGCGATCCGTCGCCCGATCGCGCGAAGGACGGATGTCCTCCGGCGGATCGCGACGGGGACACGGTGCTCGACATCGACGACGCGTGCCCGAGCACCCCGGGCGTCCGCAGCGCCGAGGCCACAGAGAACGGCTGCCCCGTGGACTCGGACGACGACGGCTTCCACGACGGCATCGACGCTTGCCCCACCGTGCGCGGCGGGGCGAGCGACGATCCGAAGAAGGTCGGCTGCCCTGGCGACGCGGACGGCGACGGCATCGCCGACGCCTCGGACGCCTGCCCCAAGGTCAAGGGGCCGGCGAACCGGGACCCGAAGCAGAACGGCTGCCCGGACGATCCGGATGGAGACGGCGTCCGCGGCGCCGCGGACGCCTGCCCGAACGAGCGGGGGGCATCCGACCCCGATCCGCGACAGAACGGCTGCCCCAGGTTCGTTCGCGTCAACGCCGACGAGATCAAGACCTCCAAACCGGTGCAGTTCGTCATCTACGGCAAGACGCGCACCGAGACGGTCGATCCCATCTCCGACGAGATCCTGTACGAGGTGCGCGACGCCATCCAGCAGAGCCCGGACATCGAGCTCGTCGAGGTGCAAGGCCACACCGACGACAACGGGACCGAGGACTACAACCTCCGCCTGTCGCAGCAGCGCGCGGACGCGGTCCTCTCGTGGCTCGTGGCCGCCGGAGTTCCGAGGGAGAAGCTCGTCGCGAAGGGCTACGGCTTCGAGCAGCCGCTCGGGGACAACCGCGTCAAGACAGGGCGTCAGAAGAACCGCCGCGTGCAGTTCGTGATCGTCAAGCGCAAGGGAAAGCCCTAGCGAGCGAGCGCCGGCGTCGCGGTGCAACGACCACGATCACGAGCGACACAACGCCCAAGACACCACAAATCCCGACAGCCGCCCAGACGCGCAGGCGCCGATACCTCGCAGTCCAGGGCGATCGCAGCGCCGCGGCACGTCATGCTGCGCCGCGCCCGCATGCGTCTCCGCCACCGCCCGACCCCGGGCCGTGACCGTTCCCTGACGGCCATGGACGGGCGAGTGTGTCACCTTATCGAATGCTCCATACGGTGGCGATCTCAGATATCCATCTTTGCGAGCTCGAGCCGGGTGACGGCCTGTGGATGCGCTACCGTCAGGCTCCTTACTCCCCCGACAGCGAGGTCGCGGCGATGCTGGACGCGCTCCGGGACGAGATGAGGCAGGGCACGGCGCGCGGCGCGGGGCGCGATGAGCTCACGCTCGTGCTCAACGGCGATGTGTTCGACTTCGATGCGCCGCGCGTGATCGACCAGCAGAGCGTCTTTCACGATCTCCCCCGCAGCGCCGAGCACGCGGTCCCGGCGATGGAGGCGATCCTCGCGGACCACCCGGTGTTCATCGAAGCGCTGGGCCGCGTCGTCGCGGACGGGCACACCGTCGTGTTCATCTCCGGCAACCACGACGTCCAGCTCACGTTGCCCGAGGTGCGCGACCTGGTCCGGGCCCGCGTCGTCGATGCGGCGCTCGCCGCGCTGGGCGACGCGCCGCTCTCCAGCGCCCCGCACGCGCGCGCGGCGCTGGACGCGCGCGTCGTGTTTCGCGCGTGGTTCCACAAGACGCCCGACGGCATCATCGTGGAGCACGGCAACCAGTACGACGCGTATTGCAGCTACCGCTACCCGATGGTCCCGTTCGGGCGGAAACCGGGCGAGATCCAGCCCACCATGGGCTCGCTCGTGTGCCGGCTGCTCGTGTCGCGGATGGGCTACTTCAACCCGCACGTGGACTCCTCGTTCATGCTGTCCGCGTTCGGGTACCTCGCGCACTGGGCGCGTTACTACATGTTCTCCCGCCGCTCGCTCGCAGGGGCGTGGGTGCTCGGCGCGCTCCGCACGGTCGTCGAGCTCGTGCGCCGGCGCGAGCCGGAGCGGCGCGCTCGTTTGCGCGAGTGCCTCGCCGCCGCGGCGCAGGAGACCGGCGCTCCGCTCCGCGCCGTGGCCCGTCACGCCCGCCTGTTCGCTCCCCCGGCCGAGGATCGGCTGGGGCTCGTCGCGCGCGAGCTGTGGCTCGACCGGGCCGCGCTGGCGCTGCTCGCGGTCGTGGTGGCGCTCGTGTGGCTGCTGCTCGTTCCGCTCTGGCTCGCGCCGGCGGCGCTCGTCGCGCCGGCGGCCCTCATCGTCTATGAGCGCCTCGTGCCGAAGCTCCCGCTCGACGCGACGTGGCAGCGCGTCAGTCGCGCCGCGCGCCAGGTCGCCCGCGCCCATCGCGCCAGAGCGGTCGTCTTCGGCCACACGCACACGCCCGAGGGCACCTGGGAGGGCGGGCTGTTCTTCGGCAACACCGGCTCGTGGTCCGCCGCCTTCGAGGACGTGGCCTGCACCAGGCCGGTCTTCGCCGCGCGACCCCTGGTCTGGCTGAGATCCGAGCCGGGGGCGGGCAGCGCCGCGCGCCTCTCGGGAGGCCTCGTGACCTGGAAGAACGGCCGCTTCGAGGCCCTCACGGCCAGCGTCCCGCCCCCTGCTGGGCAGCGCAGCGAGCCGCACGGCGCCCATCCGCCTCTCCAGTCGCCTGCGACCGCCGCGCTGCGCACGTGACGCGCGCACCCGAGCAAGCCGGCGCTCTTCGCTCGAATTGAGCTCCTTCCTGACTTGCGCGAGGCGTCCCGCCGCTGGATGCTCCCGCATCGACGCGCGTCCCGCTGACGAGGAAGCTCTGTGAACCCCCTGCTCCACATCGAAGCCGCCGGTGACAGCCACGTTGGCCACCAGCGCGAGCATAACGAGGACAGCTTCGCGGTCGATCTGGAGCTCGGCCTCTTCGTCGTCGCCGACGGCATCGGCGGCGCTGCCGGTGGGGAGGTCGCGTCGCAGATGGCTGTCGACATCGTCCGCTCGTACTGCAGGGACGGCGAGGGCGAGATCACCCAGCCGACGGGGTACGACGAGCAGGTGACGCCCCTCGAGCTGCGCCTGGTCTCGTCCATCTGGCGCGCCAACGAGCGCATCTTCGAGGTCGGGCAGCGCGACCCGCTCTGCTACGGCATGGGGACGACGTTCGCGGGCGTCTACGTGGACGGGAGCTCGGCGTGCATCGCGCACGTCGGCGACAGCCGCGTCTACCGCTACCGAAAGCGCCGGCTCGAGCGGCTCACCGAGGATCACTCGCTCTGGAACGAGCACCTGCACAGCGGCGAGCAGCTACCTGACGATGTGGATCCGCTGCTCGCCCGCAACGTCGTGACGCGCGCGCTCGGGATGGGGAAGACCGTCGACGTGGCCACGCGCATCGAGCAGCCCGAGGCCGGCGATCTCCTGCTCATCTGCTCGGACGGGCTCTCTGGCCCGGTCCCCGAGCTGGAGATCGCCGAGCTGCTCGCGCAGGAGAGCGACCTCGCCGCGACGGCGCGGTCCCTCATCGACCGCGCCAACCAGCACGGCGGCCCCGACAACGTCACGTGCGTGCTCGTGCGGTGGAACGCCGGCGGCTGACGCGGCCGAGCGCGCCGCGCTAGAGCGGGGTGCTTGCTTCGTGGGATGCGGGCTCAGCCGCTGGGCAGGCGAGTGAGGCGTACGAAGGTACGCTACAGCGAGTCGAACAACGCGGATGAGCCCGCAGCGCACGAAGATGCGCCCTGCTCTACGGGAGCGCCTTGATCCGGAGCAGATCGGCGGACCTTGTCATGTCGTTGGCGAGCGTGCCCGGGGTCGCGTCGTCGCTCTCGTGCTCCACGAGCGAGAACAGCTTCCCGAACGGCGTCGCGAGCTGCTCGTCGGTCGGCTCCGCCTCGCTCCACCCCTCCGGAAGCGCCGGCAGCGCGTCGCCTTCGATCGCGTCGTACGCGGTCGACAGCCGCTCGAAGCCGTCGAGCACCGCCTTGTCGACCTCCGCGCCTTCGGCGCCCTTGGTCAGGATCCACGGCTGGAAGGCCTCGTAGGTCGCCACGCCGGCCGCGACGTTCGCGCGCATGTCGGCGAGCGTGTACTGGGCGTAGCGCGACTCCTCCTCTCCGGTCGCCGCCTTGCCGGTCTTCTCCACCTGCTCCGCGATGGAGGCGATGACCCCGCGGTAAGCGGACGGCGCGTCGAGCGCGAGCGAGCGGAAATCCGATTGCATCTTCGCCGCGTCGGCCGCGAGGCGCGCGCAGAGCTCGTCCTTGAACGAGGCCGCCTCGGCCTCGGTGGCAGGGAAGGCCGCCTCGCTGTAGTTGTCGAGCTCAGACTCGAAGGCGAGGACGGACTCCGGGATCGCGTCGGCCCAGAGGATGCGCTCGATGGCGTGCACGCCGGTCACCCCCTCACCATCGAAGAGGTTGTCGTCGGCCTCGACCTCGATGAACGCGTCGTAGCGGGCGTCCGTCGAGTAGTCGAGATCCGGAAAGACGACCGCGATGGCTCCTTCGACGCTCTCGTAGGCCCGCCGTGCCTTCTTCCACTCGGCCTTCATCGCGTCGACGGCCTCCTTGTCGCTCGTCGCGCTCCACCCGTCGGCGTCCGGCGCGGGCGCGGCCGCCTGGAGCGCGGCCGTGGCGGCGGCGAACTGGTCGATGTTGCCCTGGATGAAGGCCTTCACGTCGAGCACTGCCTGCTGCTCGTACTCCGCGTCGGTGAGCAGCGTCTCGTTGTCGCTTCCACACGCAGGAAGCGAGAGGGCGGCGGCGGCGATGGCCAGACCGGACCGCAAGCGGGCGGGGATGTGCATGATGTTCGAGCTCCTTGTCACCGCTCGCGTGGGGCGAGCGCGCGATGTGGATTGGTGCGTGTGCGTCTCGGTGGACGTCGATCAGAGCGAGCGCACGAAGTCGATGAGCGCCGCGCGATCCTCGTAGGAGAGCGCGCGGAACGCGGCGACCGAAGCGGCGGCCTCCGAGCCGGGGCCGTCGTGGAGCAAGATGGCCTGCTCGATGGTCCTGGCGCGGCCGTCGTGGAGGTACGAGGTGCTGTGGCGCACGCCGATGAGCGGCGCCGTCCGCCAGGCGACGGAGCTTGCCGACTCGTCGGCCAGCCCATCGGCGAGATCAGGCCCGAGGTCGTGCAGGAGGAAATCCGTGTAGACGGGAGCGTCGATGTCCGCGAGCTGCGCGATCGGGTAGTCGGAGCGCGTCCTCAGCGAGGGGACATGGCAGGCGGCGCAGTCGGCCTCGACGAAGAGCGCCTGGCCGCGCGCGTCGGCGGGCGCGCGCTTCGGGATCTCGAGCAAGCGCATGTAGTCCGCGACGGCGTTCACCGTGTCGAGGACCACGTCCTCGCCCGGCTTGGCGTCGTCCGTGAGCCCGTCGGGGTTCGGCAGCTCATCCGGCCGGAGCGGCGAGGTGATGCCCATGTCGCCCTGGTAGGCGTCGGCCGTGAAGTCGTCGAGCGTGGCGACCCGCGCCTTGAACCCGAAGCGGCCGATGATGTTCTCGTCGCCCTCGACGAAGGCGTTGAACGACTCGTCCCCGCTCTTCTTCGAGTGGAACACCACGCGGTTGATGCGGCCGCGGATGGCGTCGCCGCGCGCGGCCTGCTCGGCCGCGACCCGCTCGATCTCGGCGTCGTCGACCGCCTCCATGTAGCCGCGCCCGAACACCGGCGGGCCGAGGCGCTTCGAGACCTTGATCGTCGCCTCGGTCTCGGGCTGCGAGAGCGTCGTCGCCCCCCCGACGGCGTAGGGCCGCAACGTGTGTCCGTAGGGAAGCCCCCCCTGATCCGCCGCCGGCGTCACGCCGTCGTCCTCGACGAGCGCCATCTTCTGGACCGCGCCCGGGCCGCGCGCGGCGCCGTCGTGGCAGCCGGCGCACGCCGTGCGGATGTAGAGCGGCCCGAGGCCGTCGCGCTCGCGAAAGACGAAATCGAAGAGCGCGTCGCCGTCCTTGAACCGAGCCACCTGCTCCGCAGAAGCGCCGTGCAGCGGGACGTCGGTGAGGTCATCGCCGATCAGCTCGATGCCAGCCAGAGGATCGTCGGGAGCGGACTCCGAACCACAACCCACGTTGAAGACCAGCGGGAGCGCGAGAAACAGGGCAAATCGTGACATGTCGTCAACCGGAACCGTAGCCGTAAATGAAAGTCAGCGTCAATAACCCACGGCAGCGCGCTCGCCGGGCTGGTGTGCAGGATCGCGCACGGGCGGATCCCACCTCCTGGCGAAGCGTGGCGGAGGCTCGGGCGTTACACTGCCCGAGCCGGCGCGGACGGGCTCACGCTGGAGGACAGCGGATGAAGCAGCGAGATGACGAGCGGCGCGCGGCCTCGAAGGCCCTCCGGGACGGACTGCGGGAGATCGAGCGGAACGAGGAGCGCCGCGCGGCTCACGAGAAGCTCAGCGCGAGCTGGCTCCGGTACATGGGCCCCGGCTACGGCAACGACATCTGCTCGATGTGCGGCGCGCTCCTCGAGCGGGGCACGGCCTACATGCACTGCGCGCCTTGCCTGGCGACGCGCGGGATCGACGAGCAGGCGCTGCGCGGCGTATGCGCGCACGCGATGGCGGAGGACTGGCCGTTCCAGGAGCGCCGGCTCGACGGCGGGCGCTGGGCGCGCGCGCTGATCGCGTTCTGGCGGAATCATGTCGATCCGATGGAGTCGAAGGCCATCCCGTACCGGAACAACACGCTCGAGTCTGCCTTCAACTACATGAAGCGACGCCTCGCCGAGGTGGGGGTCGCGGAGATCTGGACCGTGCCTGATGAGAGCCAGCGCGGGCTCGATCCTGCGATGGTCGTGCAGGCCGGGGGCGGCGCGCTGGCGATCGGCGTCACCACCCAGCGCCGCATTGCGACAGCCGACGATGGCGCGCGCGGCGCGCACATCGCGCTGTTCGACGAGTTCCTCCACCTCGCGGGCGCGCGGGAGGGCTTCCTGGTGGTCGAGAAGCTGAGCCGGCGCGCGCGGCGCGACACGCCCGTTCGGGAGATCGTGGTGACCACTGCGGAGGGGCGGCGCGTGACGCAGCTCCGCTGCATGCAGGAGGATCGGAGTTGGCCCGCGCCGGCGGCGCCGGGTTAGCGCGGGCCTCACGCCACGCTACTGTCGGAACTGCTGGTCGATATCGTAGATCTCCGCCGCCACGCCGTCGGCTCCGTCATACGTCCGGCTGGCCCCGCGCCCTCCGATCCCGGCCTCACCGATCTCGATGGTCGTGTTCGTGAGAGAAGGCTCGATGCCCGCGTAGGCGATGGCGATCGAGTGGCCGCCGAGCCCGCCGCCACCCGGGCCGCCCTGGCCGCCCTGGCCACCACGACCGCCTGAGCAAGCGGCGTTCAGTCCCGTGGCCTCGCCTCGGGTCCCGGCTGCCCCGTGGTCGCCGCCCTCGCCGCCCGGCTGGCCCTCGCCCCCAGCGCCACCATTGCCGCCACGGCCGACCTTCAGGACCACGTCGTTCAAGTCGACAACTGCGCTCCCCACGAAGAGAGCGATGCTCACCCCGCCGGCGCCTCCGCCGCGGCCACCGAGCCCCCCGCATCCGCCCGCGCCGCCGGCGCCTCCGCCGGCGCCGGCCGCAGAGGCCTCGAATGGACACATCTGCGCGCCGGTGCCGCCCTTCGCGCCGCCGCCTCCTCCGCCGCCCTGGCCCCGCGTGCCCGGACTCCCGTCGCCAGCGAGCGGGCCAGTGTACCCATTCAGGAAGAGATCGCCGAAGCCCGTCGCACCGGCGCCCGGACTCCCGTCGACCCCGTCCGCGCCATCCTGCCCCGCGGTGCAGCGCTGGGTGCTGGTCTCGCCCTTGCCGCCGTTCATCCCATCGGTCGGAACCCCGTTGCTTCCATCACCCCCGGACTCCAGGCCCCCCGTCCCGCCCGTGCCGCCGCGCGAGTCGTCCGACCGATCGTCGGGCGTACCGCAGGTGTTGTTCACGGGGAGCCCGCCGGAGACCGTCGTGGCCGAGCACGCGGCGTTGCCGAAGTTGCCGATCATCCCCTTCTCGGCAGCGCCGTCCACGAACGCCCCGCCGCTCGCCCCCGGCGCCCCGTCGCCCGCCTCGAGGATGCACCGCGTGAAATCGACAGGGACCCCGGAGCTGTTCGCGGCGATCGCCGATCTGCCTGCCAGCGCGGTGTGGGTCACCGGGATCGAGCGCGCGATCACGTGGAGATCCTCGATCACCGCCGCGCCTTCGCCGTTGTCGAACGAGAGCGGCGTCTCGCCTTCGGGAGCGGTGAGCGTGGTCTTCTTCTTGTCGCCTATCCAGCGCCAGCTGTTGTCGCAGTCGAGCCCGCCGAAGATCGTGTGTCCCCCCGGCACGATCAGCGCCTCATCGAACGTCTGGGCGCAGAGATAGATGCGCCTTCCCTTGTCCGGGGAGAGCTCGAGCGCCTTCGTGATCGTCTTCAGCGGCGCCCTCGGGATCCCCGCGTTGCTGTCCTGCCCCAGGGTGCTCGAGACCCACACCCCGCACCCCGAGGGGACCGGATAGTGCTTGCTCGGAGTGCAGTCCTCGTCGGACAGCTCGTCATCGATGATCCCGATGACATTGGGCTCCTCGAAGCAGCCGCTCAACGCCACCGCGACCGGAATGAACCCCAATACGCGTGCATCAACCTTGAATCGAATCCTCATAGTATTCCTATTCCGGTCAGCCCTGCGCGTTTTCCAAGCAAAGCGACCTACGCGGCCGCCGGGCGCGATCGCCACGCCCGCCCGGCCACATGCGCGCTCGCCGGGGGCGCCGCACGGACGGGGGAGGGGTCGCCCGGGTGGGGAGGAGACGAGCGCCACGGCGTGCGTGAGCGCGCGCCCGCCCCGCGCCTGCCGCCGCGGGGCGTGTCGGCCCGGTTGCCCATCGCCGGGTATTCCGTGCGAACATCGGCCCATGAGCGCGAAGCTGAGGGACCTCGTGCGCGAGCTGATCGAGGCCGGCGGCGGCGAGCCGATTGAAGGCGGTCGCTTCCTGCCGCTCGTCACGCTGGAGTCCGGCGCCCGGGTGGGGCTGGACGGCTCGGGCGCCTGGGTCTTCGCGCCCGAAGGCGGCGGGGCGGCTCAGGCCATCGCGCCGGAGGGCGGGCGGGCCTTCTTCGAGGTGCTGGAAACGAAGCGGGACGACTTCGACGCGAGCATCGAGGAGGCGGCGAAGGCCGCGGGCCTCCCCCCCGAGGAGGTGGCCTTCTCGTTCCCCGCGACCGACGTCGTCCGCGCGGTGCTCGCGAGAGGCCTGCCGAGCATGACGCGGCTCGCGCTCTCGTGGCTCCGGTTGACGGAGGTCCGCGCGCTCCGCGCCGAGATCATGGCCGTCTCGCGCGACGCGACGATGCCCGTGCCCGTCCGGGATCTGGCGGAGCGGCTCACCGTCCCCGAGTGAGCCCGCGCCGCGCGGCCGGGCCCCCGCCCGGAGGCGGGGCCGGCGCGGGGAGGAAGGTCAGACGGTCGCGAACGCGTCGGCCGGGATGTCGAGCGCGGACGAGTCCTCGCGCCCGAGGATCTCGGCGGAGAACTTCGCGTGCGGCAGCACGTTGGCCGCGAAGTAGATGGCAGCGTGCTTCTTGCCCTCGTAGAAGGCGCGGTCCTTCGCGCCGGCGTCGCCGGCCGGGAGGCCCTCCATCGCCTTCAGCGCGATGACCGCGCCGTCGAGCAGGAGCCAGCCGATCGCGAGCTCGCTCATCATCTCGAGGAAGCGGTTCGCCGCGAGCGGCACCATCGGCATCTTGCCCATCTGGAACCACGAGAGCAGCCGCATCGCGGTGCCGGCGACGGCCTCGTGCGCCTCGCGGAGCTCCTTGATGCTCGCGGCGAGGACGGGGTGCTTCTCGTTGGCCTTCACGAACTCGGCCACGTCGTTCAGGAAGGCCTGCAGGTTGACCCCGCCGCCCTGGCCGAGCTTGCGCCCGACCAGGTCCATCGCCTGGATGTGGTTCGTGCCCTCGTAGATCGAGAAGACCTTCGCGTCGCGGCAGTACTGCTCGACCGGGTAGTCCTTCGTGTACCCGGCGCCGCCGAAGGTCTGGATCGCCGTCTCGCAGACGCGGAACGCCTGGTCGGACGAGTAGGCCTTCACGAGCGGTACGAGCAGATCGACCTGGCCCTGGTTGTAGGCGGCCGCGCGGTCGTCCTTGCCCTGGTAGACGGCGACCGCGTCCTGGTGGCGCGCGAGCTTGATGATGAGCGCGCGGATGCCCTCCACGCGGCTCTTCATGTCGAGCAGCATCCGCCGCACGTCCGGGTGATCGATGACCGGCACGCGCGGCGCGGTCGCGTCCTTCCACTGGAGGATCGATGAGCCCTGCTTGCGATCCTTCGCGTACTCGAGCGCGTTCAGGTACGCCGACGACGCGACCGATACGCCCTGCAGGCCCACGGAGATGCGCGCGCCGTTCATCATCCGGAACATCTGCGGCATGCCCTGGTGCTCGACGGTGCCGACGAGCTCCCCGAGGCATGCGTCGCTCTCGCCGAAGTTGAGCACGCACGTCGACGATCCGTTGATGCCCATCTTGTGCTCGATGTTGCCGACGACGACGTCATTCGATCCGCCGAGCGAACCGTCGTCGTCCACCCGGAACTTGGGCACGACGAAGAGGCTGAGCCCCTTCGTGCCGGGGGGCGCGCCCTCGACGCGGGCGAGCACGAGGTGCACGACGTTCTCGGTGAGGTCCTGATCGCCGCCGGAGATGAAGATCTTCGTGCCGCGGATGAGGTACTTGCCGTCCTTCTGCTTCACCGCGGTGGTCCGCGACGAGCCGACGTCGGACCCGGCCTGGGGCTCGGTCAGGCACATCGTCCCGCTCCACTGCCCGCCGTACATCCGCTTCAAGAAGAGGTCGCGCTGCCTCGGCGTCCCGAAGTGCTCGATCACCTCGGCCGCGCCGTACGTCAGCCCGGGATACATGTTGAGCGCCGCGTTCGCGCCGCAGAGGAACTCCTCCACCACCGTGTAGAGCGTGAAGGGACCGCCCTGGCCGTCGTAGGTGGGCGAGACCGAGACCGACTTCCACCCGGCCTCATACAGCTTGTCCCACGCGTCCTTGAACCCCGGAGGGGTCTTGACCTGCCCCTCCTCGATGCGACAGCCGACCCGATCGCCGACCGCGTTGAGCGGGCCGAAGACATCGCACGCGAACTTGTACGCCTCGTCGACGACCATCCCGACCTCGTCGCGCCCCCACGCATCGTAAGGGGCGCTGCCGAGCAGCTCGTCCAGGCGGAATTGCTCGAAGAGGAGGAAGCGGATCTCGCGGAGGTCGGCCTTGTAGCGGTTCTGGTGGGTTTGAGCGTTCGACATGGGAGACCTCCTCGTTGCCGCGGCGGGGAGGCGCTGGCAGCCGGTTCCCTTCCCGGTCTTCCGCGCAGCTGCGGCACAGTTCTGCATTCGCCTAGCATGTCGCCGCGGCGCGTCAACAGCCGTCCGCAACATGTGGAGAATCTCGTGGAGATCCATGAAGATCGGGGCATCCGAGGCGGGTCCTCGGCGGGGCTCCCGCGCCGGGATCCATGGCGTTGAACTGGCGAGCGGCGCGGCGTAGGCTCGCTCGCGATCGACCATGTCCGACCCGGCTTACATCACGCCCAGCGGGGCCAGGAGGCTGTCCGAAGAGCTCGCGCGGCTTCGTTCCGTGGAGCGGCCTCGCATCGTCCAGGAGGTCGCCGACGCGGCGGCGCAGGGCGACCGCTCCGAGAACGCCGAGTACATCTACGGCAAGAAGAAGCTGCGCGAGATCGACCGGCGGATGCACTTCCTGACCAAGCGGCTGGAGAAGGCCGTCGTGGTCGATCCGTCCGAGCAGCGCGGCGACAAGGTCTTCTTCGGGGCGACGGTCGAGATCGAGGACGAGGACGGCGCGCGCCACACGTACCAGATCGTGGGCGAGGACGAGATCGACAGCGCGGCAGGGCGCATCAGCTGGCGCTCTCCGGTCGGTCGGTCGCTCCTCGGCAAGCGCGCGGGGGACGTGATCACGGTGCGCCGCCCGGCGGGCGAGGCGGAGATGGAGCTCATCTCGGTGCGTTACGGCTGAGCGCCGCGCGGGCGCCAGGGCCGGAGAAGAAGGAGACGGGAATCGGCATGAGGATCTTGCACACGATGCTTCGGGTCGGCGATCTCGAGCGCTCGATCGGCTTCTACAGGGACGTGCTCGGGATGCAGCTCCTGTCGCGGCAGGACTACCCGGAGGGCAAGTTCACGCTCTGCTTCCTCGGCTACGGGAAGAACCCCGAGCACGCCGAGATCGAGCTCACGTACAACTGGGGCGTGGACAAATACGAGCTCGGCACGGCGTACGGGCACGTCGCGCTCGGGGTCGACGACATCCGCGGGGCCTGCGACCGCATCCGGGCGGCGGGCGGGAAGATCACGCGCGAGCCGGGCCCGATGAAGCACGGCAAGACCGTGATCGCGTTCGTCGAGGATCCGGACGGCTACAAGGTCGAGCTCATCGAGGAGTCGAGCCGGAACCAGAGCCGGTAGCCGGAGCCGGGACATCGAGCCCGGCGATCGAGGTCGGCGAGGCGCGTCGAGGCAGGGGAGGGCGCGGAGCGGCCGGAGGCCCAGAGGAGCCTCCGTGCTGCCCGCGCTTTGTCCCTGCTGCGCGCTCGCTTCAAATCCGCGAGGCGCGGGCGATCAGGCGCTCACGACCGGCGCGGCGTCGTTCGCCGGCTCGGAGGACGAGAGCGCGCCGCCTTCTGCCGCGGACGCCTCCTCGTCGGGCGCCTTGGCCGGCGCCTCGGACGAGGCGCCGCTCGCGGCCGCCGCGGCCTTCTCGGCGTTCGGGCGTCGACCGCGCGGCTTCTGCAGCAGCGATGGGGCGAGGTCGCCGTCGCCGCCCTCGTGCCAGCGCAGGTACGCGACGGCGCGGCGGCACTCCTCGTACGCCTTCGCGACCAGCGAGATCGCGCGGGCGCGGCGATCGCCGGCGTCGGTGATCTTCGGCGCCGCGGACGAGCCCTTGCCGGGCTTCGCGGCGAGCGCGGCGAGGAGGCGCACGCCGAGATCCGCGGCGCGCTCGAGCTCCTCGTCCTCGACCGCCGTCTTCGCGCGGACCTTGTCCCAGGAGCCGCGGAAGAGCTCGGCCAGGGCGATGAGATCGCTCGCGAGATCTGCGTGCCCCTTGCCCTTGCGGATGTCGGCGACGCGCTGCTTGTCGAGCAGGTTCCTGTGACCGAGCGCCTCGGCGGCGACGAGGAGCGCCTCGCGCAGCGTGCCGGCCTCTTCGGTGAGCTTCTTCGTGTCGAGCTCGCTCGCGGGCGTGCTGTAGAGAAGATCGGCGTACCAGGCCGCGAGGACGTAGTCCTCGAGCTCGTCCAGCATCGCGATCGGATGGTTCGGGAGATCCCGGACGATCTCGTCGCGGAGCTCGCGCAGGTGGGGCAGGGCAGAGAGCACGGAGCTCACGGCCCTGGGGACCTCGACGTAGACGGTCACGAGGTCGTCGGGGCCGAGCTCGAGGAGCTTCGGCTCAACGCGGGCGTACGCAGCGAGCGCAGCGGCCGGCGAGGACGGGAGAACGGGAGCAGATGCTGCTTTCGGGGGTCGCGCCATACAGGTGTCTCCAGCGGAGGGCGCGCACACTGCCAGACGGGAGCGCGAAGGGAAAGGGGGACCGCGCGATTGCCGCCGGGAGGCTCGGCTGGAGGGCGCCCTGGCACGAACAGACTCTCCGGCCGGGCGCGCTGTGCTCTGGTAGATTGCGGCGCGAGGACTCACGACATCATGTACGCGATTGCGATCATTCGTTACAGACGTCCGCTCGACGAGGTGCTGACGGCCGTCGACGCCCACCGCGCCTATCTGAAGGGGCTCATGGAGCAGGGACTCGTGCTCGTGTCAGGGCCGCTCGATCCCCGCTACGGCGGGGCGCTCCTGCTCCGGGTGCCCGACGAGGCGGCCGGGGCGACGCTGGATCGGATCCGGGACGGCGATCCCTTCACGGAGAAGGGGCTGGCGCAGTACGAGCTCCTGCCGTGGGCGCCGGTGTTCGGAAAGGAGGAGCTCGACAGGGTGTTCGCCCCGAAGCCCTGAAGGGGGCCGCGCTTTTCATCGCCCCGGCGCCGTCCGCGTGGTCGGCCGCGCGCTGCGCGCTACGGCGTGTCGAACGAGAGCACGCCCGAATCGTCCGTCGTGGTGCGCCCGCCGGGCGTGATGCGCATCGCGAGCTCCGGCTCCCGGGCGACGACCGCCACGTCGTAGCCGGCCTTCGGCAGGAGGCCGGTGATCACGTGCCTGCAGGTCGCGCGAGGCACCTGATAGGACAGCGGCGCCGAGCGCGGTTGCGGGTCCGAGCGCAGATCCGAGCGGAAGAGGACGACCGTGCCTGCCACGAGCGCGCCGTCGAAGCCCGAGCCCTGCGCGCTGTCGATCCGCGTCGCTGTATCCATCGCCGCGCCCGCGTCCGCGCCTTGCAGCACGTGCAGGAAGCGGACGTCCGTCGGAGCGCTCTGATCCTCCACGACGAGGCGGTGGGTCGTCGGCTCCATCGCCGCCGGCTTGTCGACGTTCTCGACCGGCACGGCCGCCATGCGGGCGTTCCGCGGCAAGAGGCTCTGGATGAACAGCGTCTGCCCCCGCGGGGTCACAGCGCTGGCCGTCCGGCCGGCGATCCGCGGCGCCGAGGTGGTCATCAAGTTGAACCGCTTGAACCGGCCGGCGGTGCGCGACGTCGCGCGGTCGTAGACGACCACGTGATCGGGCTGCAGCCAGACGACCGACCGGCTCGCATGGACGATGTCGCGGGCGGCGTCCGTGGGCGTCCATACGTTCTCGCGGGTGTTGTACAGATCCGTCGCTATCCCCTCGGCGAACACGTAGCCGGCGCCCCGGGTCATGCGCGTGATCGGATCGCCGGCGGCGCGCCCCTCGCGCCACTGGCCGCCTCGCGCGACGATCTCCTTCTCGAACCAGCGCATGTTCGACGGCTTGTCGTTCTGCAGGGAGAGGGTGTTGTGGTAGTCGGTCGTGGCCCCGATCAGGTTGTCCGAGTAACTCGTGTGCTCCTTCGTCAGCCACTCTCCCTTCCGGTAGAGCTCGATCTGATTGCAATCGCCGATCTGGTGGTTGATGGCGACCCAGCCGCACCGCCAGGTGAACCACGTCGCGCCCGTCGTCCAGTCCGAGCGCGCGCGGAGGGAGCCGCGTCCCTGTGCCCGCTCGAAGAAGGCGGTGGGCATCGCCGGGCGAGGATCGGCGGGGAGCGGCGCGGCCGGATCGAAGAGCATGAAGCTCAGGATCGCCCGGCTCGGGGCGGGTGAGCCCCAGATCTTGGACGTGCGCGCGTAGAGCTCGGGCGCGCCGCCCGCGATCGTGTTGGCCACGATCCAGCGCGACGTCTGCAAGCGCGCGGTGTTGCCAGTGAGCTGGTCGTAGACGCCCAGCGAGCCGAACAGCTCCGCGAAGCGCGGCTCGACCCAGACCTGCAGCGTGTCGCCGTAGTTCGCCATCTCGTAGACCGGCCCGAGGTCGGTCCTCGACGGATAGGTGACCGGGCCCGGCGCGATCGAATGCAGGAACCCGTCCGTCAAGCGGTCCCAGTATCCGCTGCGCAGCAGCCCGATCTGAGGCCCTGACTGGGCCTGGGCGCCGTAGCCGGCCGTATAGAGCCCGAGCAGCGCCTGGTGGAGGGTCGCGACGCCGCCGCCGTAGAGAAAGCCCTCCACGGGCAGGCCGCCGCTGGCCACGCCGAGCCCGTCGGACGGGACCCCGAGCTGCTTGGCCGCGGTCTCGGAGGCCTCGAAGACGGCGAAGGCCTGGTAGAGCCACGCGCCCGTCGCGTCCGCGCGATAGCTGCGCAGCGTGTTGCCGAGCGTCCCCGCCGGCGCGCTTGGATCGAGCGGAGGGTCGTCCGCTTCGTCCATCGAGAGCGACATCAGCGTGACCTGGCGCAGATGGCCAAGATAGTAGTTGTTCGCAGCCCACCTGAGCTGGAGCGGATCGCGGAGAAGCGCCGGATCGTTCATGACGCCGACCGGGTGGGGGTGCTCGTTGCCCGCCGTCGAGGCGTGGAGGTTGTCGTCAATCCACCGGAGAAAGACCTGCCGTATCTTGGCCTTATCGCCGGCGGAGAGCACCGGACGGCCGCCGCTGTCTGTCGCGCTATAGATCCAGTCGACCGTCAGCGGGAACCCTTCACCCCACCAGCGCGAGCGATCGCCGGTGGCGAACCCCGGGCGGCGGAACGGCTGGCCGTCGGCTCTCCCCTTGCTCGCCTCCTCGATGGCATACATCAAGAGGTTGCGCGCCCTGACGGCGTGGGTGGGGCGGGCCGCGACGTCGGGATCGATGAGCGACATGAATGCGAAAAACTCGGCAAACGCCTCGGTCGGATACTGCTCGTAGGCGTTGGTGCCGCCGTCAGGCCACGTCGGGTTTGGCCGGCCATACGGATAGAACCGGCTCTCGTACGCTGCGATCGCACCCCGGAGCGCGGGCACCATGGCTTCCGTGTACATGCGGTTTCGGCTGTCCGCGGCCCACCCGCGCAGCCTTGGGAGGTGTTCGTTCGTGAGCCAGAGTCGCGGGTGACCGGCGACAGGGTGCGCGGCGGCGCGCCCCGGCGCCCCGACAAGGCCCAGAGAGAGCACCGCGGCGGTGAGGATGTGGTGAATCGGTCGCATGCTGGTTCTCGGTATCGCTGGGCGCGAACAGCCGCGCCAGCCAGCGTTGACCCACGCTGAACAGCACGCGTCGTGCCGAATCTTTGCGTGCGCCGCGCGTCACCAGGAATGAGCAGTCTTCGTCCGTGTCACATGGCCAACATCGACGCCACCACCGAGCGGCTCGCGCGTGGCGACTTCATCAGACCTCGGGCAGAGACGCGCGCTTCATCCCTGTGCTCGACCGGCGGAGGACGGCGCCGCGCACGTCGCGTCGGTGGTAATGCTGCATACCATTCACCTGATGAGGCGACGCCATCGCGGCCGAGGCGGCGCTCGCGCTTCGCGGGGCAGGACGGCGGCGACGTCGAAATAGCGAGCGCAATCGAAATACCGAGCGGAGTGAGCCCTCGCCTCCGCGCCCCTCCACGGCCCCGGAAGACTCGGACACCTCGGAACCTCGGAACCACCTAGGACACGCGCATCGAGGCTCGAGGGCACATGACGCGAATCCGCCACACCTCCGCGCGGATCTGCCGCTATACTCGGCGAAGATAGGAGCGCTCTGCAGTATGCCGACGCCAGACTCCACCCAGTTCCTTGGCGATCCTCAGGTCCTCCGCGAGGGGAATCTCGTGAAGGGCACCCTGATCGGCTCCCGCGCCGAGGCCCTGCGGCAGAACTATGGCGAGCGGGTCGTGGCGGATCTGAGCCGCCAGCTCTCGCCGCAGGCGGCCCGCTACCTCGACGATCCGCCGATGCCTCTGGCCTGGCACGACATGGCGCCGCTCCTCGAGATCGACTGCGCGCTCCTGCACGGGCTCTTCGGCGGCAGGATGGAGAAGATGCGCTTCTTCGGCGCGGAGGTCGCCCGGAAGGACCTGACGACGACCTACAAGACGATGGCGGCGGGGGGCTCGCCGTCGGTGCTCTTCAAGCGCTTCGGCCTCATGTACAAGACTTACTTCAAGTACGGCGACTTCAGCGCGACGGCCATCAGCGACACCGCGGGGAGGGCGACGCTCTCGGGCGGCGGCCTGCCGCTCTACATGTGCGGCCATGGCATCTCGGGCTGGGTCGAGGCGGGACTCGCGCTCCTGGGCAGCAAGCGCAGCTCGGTCGAGCATACGACCTGCAGGCACCGCGGGGCGCCGCGGTGCACGTGGTCGATCTCGTGGTGATCCGCCTCTAGTTCCTCGGGGCCTCGCCCCGAACCCCAGCGTCCGCTTCGCGGCCGCGCTTGTTCCGTGTCAGCAATCCCTGACGGGATTTCTGACAGGGAACTAGGCGGCGGCCCGCCCGTCGTCCCCGAACGCCGCCCGCGCGAGAAGCCGCCGCAGCGCCTCGGCGCTCTCCTCCCACGACGGCGGCGCCGCCTCGGCGAACGCGTCCTCGTCCCAGGCTCGCGCGAGCGCCTCGCGGAGCGCCCGACCGAGCGCCCCTGCATCGCGCGACGGGACGAGCAGGCCGGTGCGCCCCGGCGTCACCACATCCGGGATGCCCCCGACCCGCGTGGCCACCACAGGGCGCGCGGCCGCGAGCGCCTCGAGCACCACGTTCGGGGTTCCTTCCGCCCAGCTCGGAAGCGCCAGCAGATCCGTCGCGGCGAGGTGGCGGGCAACCGCGGAGAGCGGCCGCGCCCCGACCGCGATGATCCGGCCGCGTCCCTCGCCCAGATCGGCGGGCGCGCGCTCGCGATCGCGACGTGCGGCGGCCTGCTCGACCGCGGCCCGCTCTGGACCGTCGCCGACGATCACGAGATGGACAGGGTCGCTTCCGTCGCGGCCGTCCCTGCCGAGCGCCTCGAACGCGCGCAGCAGCTCGTGGATCCCTTTCTCCCGGCTGACGTGCCCGACGAAGGTGACGATGCGCCCGCGCGCCGGGAGCCCGAGCTCGCGCCGGGCAGCGCGCCGGTCGGCAGGGCGGAAGAGCGCGCGGTCGACCCCGTTGCGGACGAGGACCGCGCGCTCCTTCGGCGCGCCGAGCGCCACGAGCGCCTCGACCATCGGCCGGCTCACGCCGATGGCGCATGCGGCGGACCGGAGCGCGCTGCCGACGAGCGGCCGCACCGAGCGCCAGCGCGCCACGACGTTCACGTCCGTGCCGTGGGCCTTCACCGCGTAAGGGAGGCCGAGCATCCGGGCGAGCAGCGCCGCGGCGCAGGCGTCGGGGTAGAGCCACGCCCCCAGCACGACGTCGAACCGTCCCCGCAGCCGCGGGACGTACGGCAGGAGCCCCGCCAGGTAGAGCGGCGCGTTCACGGGCGCCAGCACCCGGCCGGCCCCCGGGAGGTACGGCGCGCGCGCATGGACCACCGGGACGCCGTCGATCTCGTCGCGCGCAGGCACCGCCACCAGCCGGCCCGGGCGCGTGCGCTCGCCCAGGAGCGATACGCCCGGGTGGTACGGGATCGCCGCGAGCACCTCCACCGCGCACCGGCGCGACAGCGCCGCGAGCTGTTGCCGCTGGAACGCGCACGACAGCGGCTCAACCCGGTTCGGAAAGATGCGCGTCACCCAGAGGACGCGCAGCGGCCTCGGCCAGCCCGCCTCCTTCATATCCACGTTCACACCACGCTTCATGGTGTAATATTTGTTACATTCGATGGGTCCGCCCTCAGCGGGGCTGCCATGGACTCCTGGGTCCGTCCTGCCCTGTCGGCGCACGTCCACACCGCGAGCGCGCACCTTGCACAGCCTGGCCCGCGCTCCAGAGCGTCCCTGGCGGCGCCGCGCAGACCCTCGCGCAGCACGCCGTGGGACGCGCACGCCGAGGCCAGATTTGTAATGTTGCAAACATCATCGAACGTGGGACGCTCCGGGCGCCGGGCGTGCTGCCGGGGAGGGGAGGAGGGCGGCCGATTCGGGTCGCTCTGTGCCGCGGGGCTTGCCGCTCGACAGCGAGGGGGCGCGTGTTCTCGTTCGTCTTGCCGATGTGGGACTCCGACGTGACGGCGCGGGCGGCGGTGGAGCAGAGCGTGGCGTCGAACGTCGGGGACGTGGGCTCGGGAGCGCTGATGGCTGGCGTCGTGGGCTCGCTCGAGGGCTCTCTCCGGGGCGAGGTGTCTCGTTATGGACTGAGCGTCGATGGCAGCTATGAGCGGGTATTTCAGGTCTCGCTCGGCTCGGCTCGACTCACGCCCTCCGACAGCGCCTCGGCGCGGCTCGGCGGGGGAGCGGGCTGGGCGCTCTCGCCGCTCACGGACCTCTCCATGGCCGCGGCCGGCTACCTCGCGACGCGCCTCGGCGTGCGGGCCGACGACGCGCTCGCCGCGCGCGATCCCTTCCTGTCCGGCGATCGCCTGCAATACACGCTCTCCGCCGCGCCGGCCCTCTCCATCACGGCGTCGCGGCGCTCCTCGGTGCGCGTCGGCGTCGGCTACGAGCAGGCGGGCGCGCTCTCGGCCGACGACCCTGCCGCGGTCGGTATCGACGCGCACACGGGGCGCGCCGAGGTGAGCACCTCGTTCGACCTTGGCGCGCTGGACACGCTGACACCCGAGCTCCGGTACGAGGTCACCCAGTACCGTCACGCGCTGCTCGACACCGATCTCACGCGTGGCGCGGCCCGCGTCCACGCCGGCGCCGCGCTCCTCTCCGAGTCTCACGAGCTCACGCGGAACGTCTCGACGCGCGTCGCCGGCGGCGTGACCGTCGCGAGCCCGCCGCCCGTGCTGTCGTCGCGCGACGCGGTGATCGCGCCGGCGGCGCGGCTCGGGCTCACCTACGTGGAGGAGCGCTATCGGCTGACAGCGGGTTATGCCTATGCCTACACGTCGCTCGGGCCGAGGATCGGATTCGGACACGAGCACGAGGCCTCCCTCGAAGCGAGCTTTCGGCCCGCCCGGGGCGGCGCGACCCGCGACCTCATCGTGACTGGGGTCGCCCGCTTCTCGACCGGCAGCGCCCCCGTCGCCGCCAATCCGCCGCTCCACCTCACCCCCGGCGCGCCGGTGCCCTCCAGGGAAGGGTCGCTGTCCACGACCACGGCGCTCGCGGGCGCGGAGATCTCCTATCCCCTCTGGCGCGGGCTCGCGCTGAGCGGCGGCGTCGATCTGGAGTACGTGCGCGCCACGCTCGATCCGGCGCCGAGCGAAGGCGGGGCCGGCGGCTCGCTGCGGAGCATCGTCAGCGCCGGGATCTCGGGGACGCTATCGACGGATCGACACCGGACGCTGCGCCGCGATCCCGACAGCGCATGGGACGACGAGCGCCGCAGCGCGATGATCCAGGGGATGCCCTCCGGCCGCTGGCAGGCGCCCGAGCCAGACCGCGAGCCCGTCGACGGCGGCGACGCCTCCGGCGAGGCCCCGCCCGCGCGCGACGCGCAAGCCGGTCCTCGCGCGACGCGCGACGCGCGATAAGCCCCCTCGACACGCCAATCGCCCTCTCCGCGGGGAGCGGCGCGCCCACCCGCGCGACGGCTCAGCCGCCGCGTAGCCGGCGAGACTACCGTGCACCGAGCGGCGCCCCCCTGACGTGGCGCGCGGCGGCTCAGCCTCGGTCCACGTACCGCTAAGGACTCGACGTATGCAATCCGTCGCCGGCGTTCTCGCGCGGCGACTCCCCACGACAACCCGCACGTCATCGGCGCAACCCGGCCGCGAAAGCGCCAATTTCGCCGCGCCCGACCTCGCGCGCGGCGGCTCAGTCCGCCGTCATGAAATGAGATTCGTCGGAGGCATCTGGCAGTCTGCCCCGGTCTGCTCTAGTGTAGGTTCAACTACAACCGTATGTGCCCCGCCAGAGGCGACGCGCCGTCGCGCGCGACCGCCCGGGGCCGACGAGTGGAGGGACGATGCTGGAGCTGTTCCGGTCGCCGCGCCGGGCCATGGTGTGGTTTGTCGAGGCCAGCCTGCTCTCGCTCCTGGTGTGCTGCGCGCCGGGCGTGCTCGTGGGCTGGGAGCACGCGCTTGAAGGGGAGCGCTTCGGACGGACAGCGAGCATCTCGTTGGTCGCTCTGGCGTCGCTCTACTATCATGGCCTGTACGGGCCCGAGCCGCCCAGGGCACGGGCGCTGTTCTTGACGACGTTCCGGGCGCTCGGCCTGGCGGCGGTGGTGCTGTGGCTCGCGTTCTGGCTCGTGCCGGACGCGCAGATCAGCGACCGGGTGCTCCTGACGTCGCTCGGGGCGGCGGCGTTCGTGCTCCCCGCGTGGCGCGCGGCGTGTGATCGGGTGATGAGGAGCGAGAGCTTCTCCAAGCGCGCGGTCGTGCTGGGCTCAGGCGAGCTCGCCCGCTCGTGCGCGGCCCTCATCCGGAAGGATGGACAGGTCCTCGGGCTGCGCCTCGCCGGCCGGCTCGTCCGAGACGAGGAGCCGATCGACGAGGCCGAGATCGCGGGGAGGTACCGTGACCTCCGGCGCCTCGTCGAGCAGCGCGGCGTCGGGGCGGTGATCGTGGCGACGTCCGATCGCCGCGCCGCCTTCCCGCTGGAAGAGTTGCTCGATCTGAAGCTCCGCGGCGTCGAGATCGAGGAGGGCATGGATTTCTACGAGCGGGTGACCGGCAAGATCTGCGTGCGCGAGCTGAAGCCGAGCCAGATCATCTTCTCTCACGGGTTCAGCGTGCGGCGGCGGACGCGGATCGCGAAGCGGGTCTTCGACGTCGCGTGCGCGACCGCCGGGCTCGTCCTCGCGCTCCCGCTGATGGCGCTCACGGCCGCCCTGGTGAAGCTCGACTCCAGGGGGCCGGCGCTCTATTCGCAGATCCGGACAGGCGCTCTCGGGAAGCCGTTCAGGATCCACAAGTTCCGCTCGATGAGGACCGACGCTGAGAAGGACGGGGCGGCGTGGGCCACCGAGAACGATCCGCGCGTGACCCGCGTCGGGCGGTTCATCCGGAAGACGCGGCTCGACGAGCTGCCGCAGCTGTGGAATGTGCTCGTCGGCGAGATGAGCATGGTGGGGCCGCGGCCCGAGCGCCCCGAGTTCATCGACGCTCTGGAGAAGCAAATCCCCTTCTTCCGGCAGCGGCTCTTCGTGAAGCCAGGAGTGACGGGGCACGCACAGGTGCGCTGCCGTTACGGCGCGTCCGCCGAGGACGCGCTGGAGAAGCTCCAGTATGACCTCTATTATATGAAGAGCTTCTCGCTCTGGTTCGATATCTCCATCCTCATCGACACCGTGAAGGTCGTGCTCTGGCGCATCGGCGCACGGTGAATGATCCGGCGGTCGCGCCGTGCAATGGCTGCGCTCTTTAACGCCGGGCCCGGTGGCGCGCCCTCTGCAGAGCACGCGCCAGAGATCGGCGGGCGTCGGTCTCCGGGGGGATTCGGCGATGAAGACGTGGATGAGGGCGAGCGTCGTGAGCTCGGTGCTTCTGGTCCAGGGCTGCGCGCAGCTCGACCCGGCGCCGGGAGAGAGCGTCGCCGCCGCGGAGAGCAGCCTGAATGTCTCGACCTTCCGCTTCATGGAAGGCGGAGAGTTGCCCTATGTGCTCGGCTTCTCGCCCGAGACCGGCCAGATCCTCGGCGGCGCGCACCAGCTCCTCATCCCTCGAACCGGCGGCCGCGAGGCGCTCGACGGCGCCAACCTGCCCTCGCACCTGCACCCCGATCTCCGGGGCTCCCTGCTCCAGCTCAACTCGACGCTCCGGGAAGGCGAGGCGCAGTCGACCGCGTTCGCCTCGAACTGGTGGCCGCAGCGGCAGAACGGCATCGCCGATCGCTGGAACTCGGCCAACAAGAACTACTCCGACCGGATCTCCGACCCGGACAACATCTCTCCCGTCGAGAAATACGATGTCCTGTTCCACTCGGGGCAGATGGAGACCCTCGGGGGCATCGCCTCGTGGAGCATGGACGACCTCAGGAGGCCTCCCTACCTGCGCAATCCTCCCTATATCCAGCCGACGGTGGTCGTGGCCGGCCCGGCCACGCGCTGGGAGCTACAGCATCATGGGCTATACCAGGGTGTCTACCCGGAGTACTGGTGGGGGCACTGCAACGGATGGTCGGCCTACGTCGCCGCCGAGGGGGTCGGGCCGCGCCGCGACGTCCGAGTGAAGCTCTCCGGAACGACGGTGACCGAGTGCGCCACGCCGGAGACCGGCTGCGTCCTGTTCCGCATGGCGGACATCGAGGCGCTCATGAGCGAGCTCTACTTCAGCGACTCGGTGACCTTCTCGGGGCGTCGCTGCGAGACGCGGGCGGATCGGACGATGCGCGACGTCTACGGCAGGCCCATCGACCCCGCCTGCCGCGACCTCAACCCGGCCACGATGCACGTGGCCATGACCGGGCTGCTCGGGGTCGGACAAAAGCCGCTCCACGGCGACTCGACCCAGCGACAGAAGCTCATGTTCATCGTCGACCACACCTGGGACGTCGAGGTGTGGAGCTTCCCCGTGAAGCAGTTCTCGATCGATGTCATCGAGGAGGTGGACGCCCGGCAGGCCGCGCGGCTCCTGTGCGGCGGCGCGTATGCGGGCGCCGACTGCTACAATTACAGGTTCAACCCGGGCGCGACGCGCTTCGTCCGCGTCGCCGCGCGCTTCTGGATGATCTCCGATTCGGTCACCGGCGAGACGCTGCTCACGCCGCCCGAGCAGCGCACCGTCCCGCTCTCCGTGTCGGAGCTGCACTACGTGCTCGAGCTCGACGAGAACCTCACCATCCTGGGCGGTGAGTGGATCAAGAACCCCTCGATCGTGAACGGGATCAACGGCAAGGAGCTCCACCCGGATTATCTCTGGATCCCGGTGCGGGCCCAGGGCGCGGGCGAGGACGCCGACGATCTCGGGGGCGGCGAGGACAACCCCTACATCTCGTACGCGAAGGTCAAGGCGCTGCTCACGCTCTCGCAGCGCGACGACTGAGAGCGGGGCGCATCTCCGTGCGCTACGGGCTCATCCGCGTCGTTCGGCTCGCTGCGGCGTACTTTCGTACGCCTCACTCGCCTGCCTAGCGGCTGAGCCCGTATCACACGGATCTGCACCCCGCTCGAGGCGCGACATCTTGCTCGCCACGCCTGAAGCGCCCGGCCCGTCAGAGGAGCGGCGCGTGACGGCGGACGGCGGCGCGTCGGAGATTCAAGAAGCGTTGGCGGGGTGGACGGGACTCGAACCCGCGGCCTCCGGCGTGACAGGCCGGCGTTATAACCAACTTAACTACCACCCCAGATGTCAGGGATACGATCGCTCAGCGAGCGCCGAGCCAGCTCGGCTTTGCTTCCCATGAGCAAGCTCGCCAGGAGCCAGACCTCCTCATCTGGCCTGCACCGAGCGATGCAAGCCAACCGAGGGAGGCTCAGGCGAGCATCGACTCAGATGACAGGAAGAAAGCTGGCGGGGTGGACGGGACTCGAACCCGCGGCCTCCGGCGTGACAGGCCGGCGTTATAACCAACTTAACTACCACCCCAGACTGACATCACTACAGATCACCCAGGCCCCTAAACCCAGGAAGTAGGCGGGACAGGGGTCGAACCTGCGACCATCGGCTTGTAAGGCCGACGCTCTGCCGCTGAGCTACCCGCCCCGTCGGAGAGGTGCGCGACTGTACTCGCCGAACGGAGTCCGTCAAGATTTATTTCTCGCGGCCTCCGTCCCTGGCTGATCGAACCAGCGTCTGACCTGGGATCTCCGTGGCTTTCGCCGCGCGCCGCACGCCGTCACGCGGGCCCGCCCCCGGGCCCGGCCGCCGCCTTCGCGATCCGCGTCCACGCCTTCCACGCCTCGTGTCGCTCGTTTGCTGCGAGTGCAAGCGCCGTCACGAACACGCTCAACGGACGTGCGAACAGAGCTGTTGGACCGTGCGACAACCTGACTCATCGACACACTTCCAGCGTAAAATTCCTATGTATCCGCGCTACGCTGTGCGTCAGCGGCGCCAGCCGCGTGTAGGCGTAGTGGGAGGAGTAAGCAACGTATGGCGGAGAAGATCGGCATCCTCGTCGGCTGGGAACAGTCGTTCCCTCAGGCCTTCCTCGAGAGGTGCAACAAGATTCCGGGCGTCCGGGCGGAGATCGCGAAGCTCGGCGGGACGCCCGAGCGGTTCGAGAGCCCGTACCGGGTGCTCATCGACCGGATCAGCCAGGAGGTGAAGCACTACCGCTTCTACCTGAAGGCCGCCGCGCTCGGCGGGGCGTGCGTGATCAACGACCCGTTCTGGTGGAGCGCGGACGACAAGTTCTTCGGCTACTCGCTGGCGTCGCAGATCGGCATCGCGACGCCGCGCACCGTCATGTTGCCCCAGCGCGACTACATCCCGGCGATCGTCAAGGAGCGCAGCCTCCGCAACCTCGAGTATCCGCTCAACTGGGAGTCGATCATCGACTACGTGCGCTTCCCGGCCATCCTCAAGCCCGCGGACGGCGGCGGGTGGAAGGACGTGTCGGTGGTGCGGAGCCAGGAGGAGCTGCTCGCCGCCTACAACGCCTCGGGGCAGAACGTCATGACCCTGCAGGAGTTCATCGACTTCGACGACTACGTCCGCTGCATCTGCGTCGGGAAGGATCGCATCCTCCCGATCCAGTACGACCCCAGGGCGATCGGCCCCACGGGGCTCCGCGGCTGCTACGTGCAGCACGAGAACGAGCGGTGGCTCCCGAAGGCGCTGCACGACCGCGTCATCGAGGACGCGATCAAGATCAACAAGGCGCTCGGCTACGACATGAACTCGATCGAGTTCGCGATCCGCGACGGCGTCCCGTACGCGATCGATTTCACGAACCCGGCGCCGGACATGCACATCGAGCACCTGCGGGAGCGGTACTTCAACATCGCCGTCGACTGGATGGTCGCGTTCGCCGTGGAGTGCTCGCGAGGCGACCGGCGGACGAGGGACAGCTACGCGTGGTCGAGGCTCGTCCGGCCCTCCGTGGGCAAGGTTCGGCTCGGGGCCTCGTCATGACCGACGTCGAGGGGCTCCTCGACGGCCAGTTCACGCTGGGCATCGAGGAGGAGTTCCAGATCGTCGACGCGGAGACGCGCGAGCTGCGGTCGTACGTGAGCCAGCTGCTCGAGGGGGGGCCGGGCCACGAGCTGCTGCGCGGCCGGGCCCGCCCGGAGATGCACCAGTCGGTCGTGGAGACGGGCACCGGCGTCTGCCGGGACATCCGGCAGGCGAGGGGAGAGCTCACCGAGCTGCGCGGCAGCCTGAACACGCTCGCGCGGCGAGGGGGGATGCGGATCGTCGCGGCCGGGACGCACCCGTTCAGCGACTGGAAGAAGCAGGACATCACCGACGGCGAGCGCTACCGGTGCATCGTGGAGGACCTGCAGGACGTCGCCCGCGCCAACCTCATCTTCGGGCTGCACGTCCACGTCGGCGTCAAGGACCGCGAGGTGGCGATGGCCCTCGCGAACCAGGTCCGCTACTTCCTGCCGCACATCCTCGCGCTCTCCACGAGCTCGCCGTTCTGGCTCGGCCGCCCCTCGGGGCTGAAGAGCACGCGCAGCGAGATCTTCAAGCGCTTCCCGCGCACCGGGATCCCGGGGCTCTTCGAGTCGTACGGCCACTTCCAGCGCTTCGTCGATCTGCTCGCGAAGACGGGCTGCATCGACAACGCGAAGAAGATCTGGTGGGACGTCCGCCCGCACCCGTTCTTCGACACGGTCGAGGTCAGGATCTGCGACATGACCACGCGCCTCGACGACACCGTGGCGCTGGCCGCGCTCGTCCAGGCCGTCATGGGCAAGCTCTACCTCCTCTACCGGCGCAACCTCGGGTTCCGCGAGTACCGGCAGGAGCTCATCGAGGAGAACAAGTGGCGCGCCGTGCGCTACGGCCTCGACGGGCAGCTCATCGACTTCGGGAAGCAGGAGCAGGTCCCCGTCCGCCACCTCGTCGGCGAGCTCCTCGAGTTCGTGCAGGAGTCGGCGGAGATCTTCGGGTCGCAGGGCGAGCTCGAGCGGATCCGGACGATCCTCCGCGAAGGGACGAGCGCGGATCGCCAGCTCACGGTCTACGCCCGGACGAAGAGCTTCCCCGCCGTGGTCGACGATCTGATCGAGCAGTCGAGCCTCGGCCTGTAAGGCCCCGAGCGGCCCGGCGGCGGAGGCCGCCGCCGTGGGGATGCCGCGCGCCGGGAGGAGCCCTCCTCCCGGCCGCGGGCAGCTCCGGCGGAGGCGCTCGGCGGGGCAGGGGCGGCGGGATGGCGGGACGCATCGCGAGGCGGCCGCCGGCCGGGGTGGCCGCCGGCCGAGGCGCGCCTCCGTGCGAGAATTTCTGCTCGCGCGCCGGCTCTGCTACCGTGCGGCCGTGGGAAACGCTCCGCATCGCTGCGTCGCAGCTCTCTCGGTGGGCAGTCTGCTCGCGCTGTCCGTCGCCGCGGGTTGTGCGTCGACCGAGTACGTCAACGAAGGTCCTGGGCAGCCGACGCCGCGGGCCTCCGGCTCGCTGCCGCCCGGATCGGTGGGCGTCTGCAAGCAGCCGTTCACGAAGCGGCCGCCCATCGTGAGCGAGGAGCTCTGGGCGCACGCGAAGCCGTGCACGCCGCGCACGCCGCCGTCGTACATCCGGCTCGGCTACGCGAAGGACGGCTCCGCGGGCGCCGATCCGGAGGCGGAGCAGCTGGTCGAGAAGGTGCTGGCGGCGCTCGCCGAGGGGACGAAGCCCGACGGCGGCAACAACCAGGTCACGAGCGCGATCCGCGCGGTGCGGTCCTACGCCGCGAGGAAGGACGAGCTGCGCGCCCGGATCGCGCGCGACTCGGCTTCGGAGCAGGCGTGCGACGTGACCTACCTGCTCAACACGATGTCCGCCGCGCGGGGCAAGCTGTCCGGAGGCGACGCCTGCACCGCGGAGGTGTTCGACCCGGAGACGCGCGCCGACGCGTGCCTCTTCGACACGAAGCGGCCCGAGGGGCTCTGGCTGTCGAGCGGCTGGTCCTGCATGACGTTCACCGGGGAGCTCGGGAACGAGGCGTCCTGCCATCAGCTGTGCGGTTACGACGACTACTGCGCGCGGCAGGTGTACTGCGCGGCGGGCGACGTCAACCTGCTGCTCTGCGCGCTCGGCGTCTGCCTGCCGGAGCCGTCCGCCGGCATCAAGTGACGGCCGCGCGGAGCTAGTCGGCGCAGGTCCGCGCTAATCGGCCAGGAGCGCGCTCAGCCGCTCGAGGACGCCGCGGAGCAGCTCGCGCGCGCCGCGCAGGAGCGCGCGCACGTCGCGAAGGGCGTCGTGGACCTCCCCAGGCACGGGCAGGAGGCCCGCGCGGGCGGCGAGCGCCGCCCCCGAGACGAGCAGCAGGACCACCACCAAGGCCAGGAAGATGCGGCGGGGCCACCGCCGCCGTCGGCGAGGCGCCGGCGTCATCAGGGCCGGAGGCGCGGACTTGACCGGCAGCTTGCGGCTGGAGGGTGGCGGCGGGAAGGAGGACTTGGGCGGCGGCTCGTCGAGGGAGACGGGGAGGATGCCGGCGAACGTGGCGGGGAGCGGCGTGTTCCCGGCGGGCGGCCGCTTGCTGCTGCGCGGCTCGCCTCGCCGCCCGGACGTGGAGCGGAGCTCCCCCCGCGCCGACAAGCGGCTGTCCGCGAGCTGGATCGCCGTCGCGAGCTTCTTCCGGCGCTCGGTCACGGCGTCCCCGAGCGTCTCGCGGACGAAGCGGCCGACGTCGCCCTCCGTGACCGGGGTGCCGAGAGAGATCGCGATCTGGTCGAGCGTTCGCTGGAACGACGCACAGTCGCTCCAGCGGTCCGCCGGATCCTTGGCCAGCGCGCGCTCGATCGCCACCGCGAGATCGAAGGGGACGTCCGGCACGAGCTCGCGGATGGGGACGGGGGCGAAGCGAATGATGTTCTCCATCGTCTTCGCGTCCGTCTTGCCGCGGAACGGGTGGTAGCCGCTGAGGGTCGTGTAGAGGAGGACCCCGAGCGAGAAGATGTCGGCGCGCCGATCGACCTTGCCTGACGTGAGCTGCTCCGGCGAGAGGTACGGGATCTTGCCCTTGAGCTGGCCGGCGACGTGCGTCTCGTGCAGGCGGCCCGTGGCCTTGGCGACGCCGAAGTCGACGATCTTCACGATGCCGTCGAACGACACCATCACGTTCTGCGGGGAGATGTCGCGGTGCACGAGGTCGACGAGCCTGCCCTCGTCGTCGCGCAGCTCGTGCGCGGCGTGCAGGCCGGCGCAGATGCTCGAGGCGATGCGCAGGAGGATCGGCAGGGGGACGCCGCCGGTCGTTTTCACCAGCTTGTTCAGCGAGGCGATCGTGTCGCCGTCGACCCACTCCATCACGATGTAGAGCACGCCGTTCTCGTCGCCGAGCTCGACGATCTCGACCGCGTGGGGGTGCCGGATGCGAGACGCGAGGCGCGCCTCGTCGAGGAACATCGCCTCGAAGGCCGGGTCGTCGCCGAACTCCGGCAGCATCGTCTTGATGGCGACGATCTTCTGGAAGCCGCGGGATCCCACGAGGCGCGCCGCCCAGACGGCCGCCATCCCTCCGCGGGCGACCGGCATGAGGAGCTCGTAGCGGCCCAGCGTGTCTCCAGGCTTGAGGTCCGACAGGATCTGCACGCGGTGGTCCTACTGGATGGGGAGGCGGAGTTTGGAGGGGTAGGGCTCGAGTGCCACCGTTACGTTCGTGGAGGCCCGTAGCCTCGACGTCTGCCGGAGCGACGCAGCGCCATCGCGCCTGCACGTCACGAAGGAGGTCCCGCAAAGCCAGGGTGCCACGAAGCGTATACGGACCTCAAGCTCGGGGGCGAAGGCGCCTCGGAGGGACGCATCGCTGCAGAGGGTAGGCGAGCGCGGCCCGAAGAGAGGACGCGGCGAGCGCGGCCAGGGCGATCGATGTGTCGCGCGAGGAGATCGGAACGGATGCGAACCGATGGGAACGGAGCGCGGCGAAAGGGAATGATTCGTTGCGTGTAAAGACGCGTGTAAAAGTGCGCGTAAAGGTGCGAAAAGTGCGCCAGCTCGCGTTGAAGACGCGGGCGCTGGAGTCGTGATACACGGTGAGCGACCTGCTCGACGAGGCCTCATGGAAGCCAATTTGCGCCCGATCCCGCCGCCGCACGACGAAGACAACGAAGACGTGCACTGGGCGCTGTCGACCGCGACCGCGCTGTGGGGGCGCGGAGAGCGCGACGAGGCCCTGAAATGGCTGCGCCGCGCCGCGGAGCAGGCCTCGGATGCCAACGCCGACCTGCGCGCCCTCGAGCTCTTCAAGGCCGCCGCGGAGGTGGCGCAGAAGATCGCGGCCCTCGAGGCGGATACGGCCACGGCGTCGCAGCCCACGACCGCGAGCGCGCCGCCGAATGCGAGCTTGAGCGCGCCTCCCCAGGCGTCCGGCGCGCCTCCCGCAACGGCGAGCGCGGCGCCGCCCAGGCCGAGCGCGCCGGGGGCATTGGCGCGACCGTCGCATCCGCCGGGCGTGGAGGCAGGCCGAGCCGAGCGCGGCGGCGCGGGCACGAGCGCGCCGCCCGTGGCGATGCGGGCGCCTTCGGTCCGCGCGCCTGCCGGCGATGCGCCGGCCGGGCCGATCGCGTCCGCGGCGGCGGCGTTCCGCGACGGAGCCGTGCCCAGGCCCGCGGCGGGGCCGGGCCGGCCGGCGTCGGTGGTGCCGGGGCGCGCCCCTGCGCCGGTGAGCGCCGCGGCCCTGCGCGACGTGACCCCGACCCAGCTGTCGCCCGCGGCGCGCGCGCCCAGCCACGCGCCAGGGCTCCCGGCGCGCCCCGCCGCGGCGACGAAGACCGGCGCCCCTCCGGGGGCGGCTGCCTCGACGGGATCGCCTGGACGTGCTGCCCCGGCGAACGCGCGTGCGATCGCTGGCTTCGCGACGTCGCCCCACGGGAGGGTGTCGTCGACCACCGCGGTGACCGAGGAGGTCCCGGCGGTCAAGCTTCCGGTCGCGGGTGCACTCGCTGGCCACGAGCCGGGGCAGGGCGCTTTGGACGCGGCGCGCGAGCGTGCTGGCGGGGAGCAGCAGCCGGCCGACGCCGATCCTCCGCCCGATCAGCGCGCGACGGTGCCGACGTCGACGGCCATGGCCGCGGCGCTGGCGCGGCGGCCGGCGGTCCCGCTCGGCGCGGGCTCTTCGCACGAGGCGACCGAGAGGCGCCCGGGGCTCTGGCCGAGCACCGACGATGAGGGCACCGCGCGCCGCCCCCTGACGCCGCAGGAGCAGCGGGTGCTGATGGAGCTCCGGATCGAGGATCTGGACGAGGAGACGCCGATGCTCGCCCTGGAGCAGCTTGCGGGCGACGGCAAGCCGTCCGGCGCCGCGCCGCAGGCGGGCCACGCGTCCGACGACCGCGCCGACTGGACCGAGGCCGAGCCGGATGAAGCCGACGATGGCATCGCGTCTGCGGATCAGCAGGGAGACCCGACCTTGGCGGGGGAGCCCTCGGACGCGGCGCAGGGCCAGGGCGCGGAGGAGGCGGCGTCCTGGTCGCAGGGAGCCCTCACGGACGATCGTGGGGGCCCGTCGGAGGACTCGTCGTGGAACGATCCGCCGTACGAAGGGGAATGGCAGGCGCCGCCGCCGCGGCTGCCCGCGTCGCAGATCGAGCCGCTGCCGGCGCTGCGGATCGCGGTGATCGGCATCTCGAGCGCCGGGGAGCTCCGGCTCGTCCCGATGGACGGAAGGAACGCTCCGCCACGGGGCGCAGCGCTCGGGATCCTCGTCCCGCTGAGCCCTGGGGACGGCGAGACGATCGCGCGGCTGCTCCAGCTGCGCAGCTGAGCTGCCGCGGCGCCGCGGGAGCACGTTCGGCAAGAAGTGGGGCGTTCCGCGGCATCGGCGGTAGCCTCGGGGGATGCATGACGAACGGACAGCCCCGAAGCGGATCCGCGTGACAGGACTGCAGGAGGCCCAGCTGCCGGCGCTCGTGGCGCTGGAGCAGGCGGCGGTGCACCGCGAGGCTGGCCCTGGGTTCGCGGAGATCGAGGCGCGGACGCTCGCCGAACTCGCCGCGCTGACGCGGCGGCACGACGTGCGCGTGGCAGAGGCGGACGACGAGGTAGCCGGCTACCTGGCGTGGCGCGACGAGGCGCCTGGGGTCGCAGTCCTGGAGGAGCTCTCGGTGCACCCGGACCACCAGCGAGGCGGCATCGGCACGCGGCTGCTCGCGGAGTTCCAGGAGCGAGCGCGCGAGCTCGGTCTGGAGCAGGTCGTGGTGCGATGTAGGGACAAGGCGGGCTGGGCCTGGGCTTTCTACGAGAAGAAGGGCTTCGAGCCGCTCGGCGACGATGCGCCGGCGAAGGTCCGCGCGTGGTGGAGCGAGCAGGAGGCCTCCGGGAGCCCGCCGGCCCGAGCCGGCGAGGTGATCCTGTGGGCGGCCATCCCGCCGCAACGCCCTGAAGCGCTGGACGAGGGTGACGGGGGCGACGAGCGCGGCGAGAGCTGAACCCGGCGGGGCGGGTCGTTCGCTCGGGGCCGGCTGAGACTGGCGGGTGCCCGGGCGAAGGGGCGCGGGTTCAGAGCGTCGACGGCTCCGGGCCGGGGTTCGCCCAGGCTGCGCTCGGGCCAGCCGTGGGGCTCGGGAAACCGCCCCGGCGCTCGAGTTGACATAATGTTTCTTATGCGATCCAAGGCCGGTGCGGCGGGCAGGGGAGCTCGGCTCGATTTTACGAGCAAATTCATGCACCTGAGGGCCGATCGGGCCGCATCCCCGACGGTCCCCGTCGTTGCCGCAACCTGGGTCGTCGTTGCCGCAACCTGGATCGGTCGGCCTCGCCCACGGCAACCTGGGTTCCGCTGCACCGGTCGCCGTTGCCGCAACCTGGGTCGCCCGCGGCAACCTGGTCTGCCGCGCAACCCGGGTCCGCCGCACCAGTGGTCGCCGTCGCCGCAACCTGGGTCGGCCTCGCCCACGGTCGCCGCCACTCCTGGCTCCGCCCGCCACGAGACCTGGCCGGAGGCCCCCCTCCGGAGCCCCGCACCACGCCTCGAGGCGTCATCAGCAACGCGCTGCGCGCCCTCGGCCCGCCAGCACCAAGCCGGCGCGCCTCACTCTGTACGCGTGTTCAGCCCTTCGGAACCGGGGGCGTCTCGACGTCGAGGCTCAGCAGCGAGCCGCCGTTCGTCAGGACGAACGCCCGCCGGCCGTACGCCGCCGGCGTCATCGCGATGCCGCCGCCGGTCTCGATGCCGTCGATCACGGCCCCGTCCAGCGGCGAGAACAGGAAAATCCCGTAGCGCGTGGTCGTCACCAGCAGCGCCCCCGAGAACGGCACGGGGGCCGAGATGCCACCGTCAGGCAGGTCCCGGCGCCAGATCGTGCGGCCATCCTCTGGATCGAGCGCCCACAGGCCGGTCATGCCGGAGGACGCAAGCAGCACCTTCCGCGCGGGCACGATCGGACCGCCTCCGCTCCGAGGCTGGTGCGCAGGCTGCTCCCACAGGAGAAGCTCGGTCACGCCGACCGCCGCCTCGTTCATCCAGGCCCGGGTCCCGTTCTCGGCGTCGAGCGCGAAGACCCCGCCCGCATAACCCGCCACGAAGACCACGTCGCCCGAGGCGATCTTCCCGAGGACCGGCGTGGTGTCCGTGTCGAGGTACTTCGGCGTCTGACCGCCCGCGCTCTGCTCGGCCTCGGCGGCCAGGTCGACGAGCGCCCACTGCTCGGACCCGTCCTTGAGGTCGTAGGCCATCACGACCCCGTCCGAGAACGCGGTGTAAACCTTGTCCCGGCCGAGCGCCGGCCCCGCGTACCCGGAGATCTCCATCCCGCCCGCCGGCGTCCTGTGCTGGTGCCAGCGCATCGCCCCCGTCGCCGCGTCGAGCGCGATCAGCGTGTCGTTCGAGTTCGTCACGTAGAGCACGCCGTCGCGCAACACCGGCCGCCGCGCGACCTTCGCGTTGGTCATGAAGCGGTAGAGCAGCGCGCCGTCGGACGCGCGCACCTTGTAGAGCGCGCCATCGTCCGAGCCGAAATAGACCGTGTCCGACGCGGCGTCGTAGAGCGGCTCGCTCTGCACCGGGCCGAGCGTCTCGAAGCGCCAGAGCACGTCGCTCGTGTCCGCGCGCACCGCGTACAGCCCGTGATCGCTCGATCCGACGAACACGCGCCGGTGCGCAACGTCGATCTCGGGGCGGCCGCGCTCGTAGACCTCGCCGACCTTGCGCGTCTCGGCGGTGAGCTCGCGGCGCATGGTGATGCCGAGCGCGCCGCCCGGATGGTGCAGCCAGAGCGGCGCATCGGGCGCCGCAGCGACGCCCAGGTTGCCGCAGCCGCTCAGCGGCGCGAGCCCCAGCCAGACGAGCGCGACGCCCGCTGCGCGGCTAGTGCGGCGCATCGCCCGCCTTCTTCTCCGCGTTCTCACGCGCCCGGCGGAGCAGCTGCTCGATCTCCTCCGGCGTCATCGACTGGCCCTTCGGACCGCCGAACGCGGCGCGGGGCGGCACGGCGGCCGGGTCGATCTTGCGCAGCATCTCCTCGACGACCGCCTCGAGGAACTGGAACGGGCGGCCCTCCGTCGACGGCGCCTGGAGCTTCTCGTGCGCGCTCTTGAGCAGCTCCTTCGCCTTGTCGGTGTCGCCCTTGGCCAGCTGGATCCGCGCCTGGTGGTACAGCGCGAGCTCCTTGTAGCCCTTCATGTCGATCGCCTCGAGCTCCTTGAACGACGCGAGCGCGCCGTCGAGATCACCCTTGCCCTCCCGGGCGAAGGCGATGCCCTCGATGGCGCGCCCCTTCACGTCGGGATCGGCCCCGGCCAGCGGCGACGAGACCACGACGCTGTACGCGTCCAGCGCGTGCGCGTAGTCCTTCTTGTCGAGCAGCACCCCGGCCTGCCCGAGCTTCGCCAGCGTCGCCGCCCCGGTGCCGGCGTGCTCGTCGATCACCTTGTTGTACTCGGCGAGCGCGGTGGCCGACCGCTCGTCCGCGGTCTTGAAGGTCCTCGTGACGTCGAGCTCCTTCTCCTCCTCGGTGCGCGTGTCCTCGGCGAGCACCCTGCCCCGGTCCGCGGCGACGGCCGAGACGAGCGCCGACGAAGAGACGGCGTCCTTCTTCTCGACCCGCGACAGGTAGAAGAGCACGCCGCCGGTCGCTACGAGCGCCGCCAGCACACCCCACTGGAGGATGTGGAAGTTCGTCTTGATCCACCGGCTAGCGCCGCTGGTCATCCGGCTGAGGGCGTCCTCGACCATCTCGCCCGGCAGCAGCTGGACCGGGCGGCGCCCCTCGGCCTGCTCTCTGCGGCGAGCGAGCAGCTCCTTCGCGCGGGCGTTCTTGTCCTTGGGCAGCTCCTCGCCGGTCGCCTTCTTCTTGCGACGGCGCGTGGCGGCCTCGTCGCGCCGGCGGGCCGCGCGGTTCGGCGCTGCCTCGACTGCCTCTTCGCCCGCCGCCTCCGGCGCGGGAGCCTCGTCCGCCTCGCCGACGCCGAGCGCATCGGCCACGCGCTGCGCGGCCTCGTCGTCGTCGTCGCCGTCGCCGCCGGCGTCCTTCACCGGAGCGCCGCGCGGCGGCCTCGCCGGGGCCGCCTCCGCGGCCCCGTCCTCGTCGCCATCGCTCCGCGCGGCGACATCGCCATCGCTCTGCGCGGATTTCTCTTCGGCCTGCTCTCGGTCCTTGTCCGACACGCGGCGGACTCTAGTCTCGCGGCCTGCGGCGTCAATCTGGCCGGTGAGCGGCGGGCGCTTCGTCGTCCGAGCGCGGCGGCGCCCCGGCCTCGTCGGGCGACCAGGGCGCAGGCGGCGGGGGCGGGATCTCGTCGCTGAGCGGGACGACCGCGCACGCGGACACCTCGACGTTCTGGGTCGCGTACACCACGAAATCGCCGTAATTGCCGGCCTGCGCGCCCGCCGCGGGGGGCAGCGCCGCGAACGCCTCGGTCGGCTCGCTCCCCGGCGGGATCGCAAGCGTGACCGCGCGCTCCGGATCGAGCTCCGGCGCGCTGGCCGGGACGAGCGACGCGCCGTCCCGCTTCGGCGGACGCCAGCCACGCGTGGGCCTGCCGAACCGCACCTCGCCGGGGCGGCCGTCGTCGGTCCGCGCGCGGCAGATGACGCGCACGCCCTTGCCGTTGCCGGCCTTCGGGATGACGACGCCGAGGCCCACCCCGCTCTTCGCGAAGCGGCGCAGGCGGCCGAGATCGCGCTCGCGCGGCCCGCCGAGCAGGTCGAGGATGTCGGCCCGGAGCGCGAGCCCGAGCCCCCCCGGCAGCGGATCGGGCGTGCCGAGCATGCGCAGGAGCGGCGCCCGGAGCTCGGGGCCGGCGCCGAGCTTCACGAGGGCCTCCGCGATCGCGACCCGCGCGGTCTGGTACGGCTCCTGGCTCAGCCGCTCCGCGAGCGCCGGCCGCGCGGCGTCCTCACCGATCGCCGCGAGCGCGGCCGCGGCGTACGGGCGGAGCCGCACGTCGCCGAGCGCCGCGATGAGCGGCGGCAGCGCCGCCTTCACCCGGATCTTGGCGAGCGCGTCCACGATCTCGCGCGCCCGCTCGAACGAGGTCACCTCGCCCGCGTCGGCGCCGCCGTCCTGCTCGGGGCCGCGGACCACCTGCCGCAGCCACGCCACGAGCACGTCGTCGCCGCGGCGATCGCCCGACTCCGCCAGCGCGAGCGCCGCGAGGCGCCGCCACTTGCGATCGGGATCGACGACGAGATCGCGGGTGAGCGGCGCGCCCTCGCCGAGCCGCGTGAGGGCCAGCGCCGCCCAGCGCCGCACCTCGTCGTCCTCGTCGCGCACGAGCGCGAGGCGCAGCGAGGGCGCCGCCTCGGAGCGGCGCAGATCGAACAGCACCTCGCCCGCCTTGCGCCGGATGGCCACGTCCGCGTCGTCGAGCAGCGCCGCGACCTCCACGACCGCGTCGGCGTCGCCCGCGATTCCGCGGCGGAGCGCGTCAGGCCAGCCCTTGCCCTCCTGCCGGAGGCCGCGGACCTCGTAACGCCCGTGCGACGCCTCGATCGCGCGCAGCTCCGACCGCATCGCGCCGAGCTCCGCCGGGCGCAGCGCGGAGATGTCCTCCAGCTGGCGCGGATCGGTCGCCACGTCATAGAGCGCGCACGCGCCGATCTTGCGCGCGCAAACGAGCCGCAGCGTGCCCTTGGCGAGCAGCGTCTGCGCGTCCGTCTCGGCGAACGCGAAGCCCGGGAGCGAGGGCGGCCCGCCCGGCGGGGCCACCTTGCCCTGCTCCGCCGCCTCGTCGCCGGAGGCGAGCAGCGGCCCGAGGTCGGCGCCGCGCACGCGCGCCGGCCTCGGAATGCCGAGCCCCGCGAGCACCGTCGGCAGGAGATCGACGAGCTGCACCGGCGCCCGGACCACGCGCGGCGAGAGCAGGCCGGGCGCGCTCACGACGAGCGGCACGCGCGCCTGCTCCTCGTACACCGTCGTGCCGTGGTAGCGACCGCCGTGCTCGCCGAACTCTTCGCCGTGATCGGCCGTGACGATCACGACGGCGTCCGGACGCCCCTTGCGGACCTCGTCCACGATCGCGCCCACCCCCGCGTCCGCCACGGCGATCTCTGCGTCGTAGCGGTCGATGTCGCGGTCGCCGAGCGGGTGCTCCGGGTGCGCCTCGTACGGCTCGTGCGGCTCGAAGAGGTGCACCCACATGAACGCGCGCTGCTCCGGCCCGAGCCCGGCGATGTAGCTGCGCACCTGCTCCAGCCGGAGCGGCGCGCTCGCGAACTCGACCTTCCGGTACTCGAAGTCGAGCGCCCGGTCGCGCAGCGCGCCGAAGCGCTCGCCGTCGATGAAGAACACCGCCGGCGGGTAGAAGCCCGCCGTCTTGTAGCCGTAGCGGCGGAGGTGCTGCGCGAAGGTCTCGGAGTCGTCCCCGAGCCCTTGCAGCACGAGCGGGCGGATGTACTTGCCCGTCATGAGCGACGACACCGCGTACGACGTGTGCGGCGTCGGCGTGTACGCCGCGTCGAAGCGCACGCCCTCGGCCGCGAGGCGATCGAGGTTCGGGGTGATCTTCCTGTCGTAGCCGTACGCTCCGACGTGGTCGGCGCGCAGGGCGTCGACGCTGATCAGCACGATGTCGCGCCCCCGCAGATCGATGGCGTGCCCGCTCGCGCGCTCGTCGAGCGGCGCGGCGTCGAGCGGCTCGGGCGGCGACAGCACGGCGGCGAGCTCGACCACGTGGCCGAGCAGCGGGCTGTGCGTGGCGTAGATCAGCCGGATGTTGTCCGCCAGCGCGAGCCTGTCGGCAGCGCCGGGCGCGAGCGCGGCGCCGAACGCGAAGAGGACGAGCGCGAGCGCCGCGCGCACCAGCCTGGGCGAGCGCCGCCCGTGCACGTCCTCCAGGCGGGCCGCGCGCGCAGGCAGCGCCGGCGTCGCGAAGGTCGCCGCCGCGAGCGTGAGCGCCGCGAGCCCCAGGTGGAAGGCCGCGTAGAGGCGCGGCAAGACGCGCATGTTCGCGATCTCGAGCAGGACGATCGCGCAGATCGCCGCGAGGAGGAGCCACCTGCCGGAGGCCGCGGCGCGCGCTCGCTTCAAGGCGCGCGCGGCGCGCGGCGCCGCAGCGAACGTCGCCGCGGCGGCGACGAGCGCGAGCGCCGCGATGAAGGGCGCGCGCCGGCCGCCCTCGAGCATGCGCCCGGTCGAGACCCCGAAGGCCACCGCGCCGCCGAACGCGCCCGCGATCAGCGCTGCCGCGGCGCGGAACGCCTTGCGCTCGGCGCGCATGACGATCTCGAGCACCGCGCCGAGGACGGCGGCGCACGGCGCCGCGGCCGAGAGCGCGAGCGGCAGGAGGTCGCGCAAGGCGCGGCCGAGCTCGTAAGGCCCGAGGAGCTCTCGCCACCGCCACACGCCGATGACCAGGAGCTCGGCGAGCGCGAGCGCCGCGATCGCGAGGTAGGCGTCCGCCATGCGCCACCCGATCTCCGTCTCCAGCTTCCTCGGGGGCGCGTCGGAGTTCCCGCTAGGAAACGTGGCGCGGTTCGGCGCGGGCGCCGGCGTGGACGTGCGCGCGGGCCCGGCCTGCGGGCGCGGCGCCGCCGGGGCCCGGTGGCCGGCCGGCCCCGGCACGACGCCGGCGATCCCCTCCCCGGCGGCCGTCGTGTCAGGCCGGCTCCCGAGAAGGGGCCGCCCGGAGGGCACGGGCCCCCCAGGAGGCCGGCTGGCGCCCCCATGGCCCCGCGGGCGCATCGGAGCGGCCCCGTTGCGCTCGGTCATGCGTAGGAAACTTCGAGGATCTCGTACGTGCGCGGCCCGGCGGGCATGTTCACGCGGACCTCCTCACCGACCTCATGGCCGAGCAACGCGCGCGCGAGCGGCGAGGCGATGGAGATGCGCCCGACCTTGAGATCGGCCTCCTCGGGCCCGACGATCTGGAAGATCTGCTCCTCGTCGGTGTCCACGTTCGCGAGCTTGACCTTGGCGCCGAACTGGACCTTGCTGCCGCTCAGCTTCGACGGATCGATCACCTCGGCGCGCGAGAGCGTCTGCTCGAGGTAGCTGATGCGGGCGACGATCATGCCCTGCCGCTCCTTGGCGGCGTGGTACTCGGCGTTCTCGGAGAGATCGCCGTGCTCCCTGGCCGTCCCGATGTCCTTGACGACCTGCGGCAGGTCGATCTCTTTCAGCCGTCGCATCTCTTCGCGGAGCCGCACTTGCCCCTCGGGCGTCATCGGTACTTTCTCGGACATGGTGGGACGCTTTTAGCATGGCTCCCGGCCGGGAGACGACGTCCCTGGGCGCGCCGATCGCCCGACGCGCCAGGCGCCCGGACCGCAGCGCGCGCTCCGCGCCGCCATCCGCCTAGCCGCGCCAGCGAACGATCTTCCGCGGCGGCCGCCGCGCATGGGCGTCCGCTGACTTGGTCGCGCTCCGGACGAGGGCCGCCGCCGTCCTGGAGAGCTCCTCGGGATGCGGTCCGCCGTGCGGGACGGCCGCGGCGTCCACCGTCGCCGTGGCCGCGCCGGTCGCCTCGGCGACCCGCACCTCGACCGGGACGTCCGCGTCCGGGAGCCGCACGAAGCCCCGGTACAGGAACTCCCCTGGCGCATCTCCGGTGTCGGCCTGCTCCAGCACGTAGCGAGCGCCGGAGGACGGTCGTCCGACGGCCTGCGTCACAGCTGCGGCCCCGCGGGGGCGCGGCCCGACGCCGCCTTCTTGGCAGGCGTGCCGCGCGGCCCGCCCATCTCGTCGAGGAACCGGCGCGCGGTCACGGCGAACGGGCCGCCCCAGTCCCGGATGACCGACTCGAACACGGCGCGCGCCTCGTCGGGCTTCTTCATCTTGAGGAGCGTCTCGCCCTTGAGGACGAGCGCCTCCGGATCGAGCCCGGAGCCCGGGAAGGTCCGCAGCGCGTAGTCGATCCGCGCGAGGGCCGCGTCGAACGCGTCTTCCTTGAGGTAGTAGCGCGCGACGTAGAGCTCGTGGCGCACGAGCCGCCCCGTCACGACCTCGAGCATGTACGCCGCGTCCTCGCGGTAGCGGCTGCGCGGGTACTGCCGGAGGAACGTCCGGATCTCCTTGTAGGCCTCGAGCGTGGTCGCCTGATCGCGCTCCTCGGCCGGCGGCAGGAACACCGTGTCGTCGATGTCCAGGTAGAGCGCCTTTGCCATCCGGTACTTCGCGTACTCGACGTTCCGGTCTGTCCGGTGCTCCTGGATGAACGCGCGGTACTCCGAGATCGCCTCCGGGTACTTTCCCTGCTCGAAATCGAGGTCCGCGATCCTGAGATCGGCGAGCCGGGCGTAGCGGCTGTAAGCGAAGAGCCGCTTCACCTCGCCGAAGAGGGCGCGCGCGTCCTCCCAGTCCTTGGCCTGGAAGGCGGCCATCGCCTCGTTGTACGCGGCGCGCGCGTCCTCGGTGTACGTGAGGGTCGCGGTGCGGCCATCGTTGAGCTCGAAATCGCAGCCCACGAGCCCGCCGAGGGCAGCGAGGCACCCGGCGAGGGCGAGGACAGCGGCGGAGGGTCTCATCGAGCAGGCCTCGTACCCAATCCGGCGCCGGCGCGCCAGGGCTTCCGCCGCGGGGCCGGGCCTGTGCTCCTTCGCTCCCCGCGTCGTGGCGCACGGCTGAGCTGGGGTATGGTCGACCCATGCCCGCTTCCTCTCCGCCGCCCGCCCCAGCGGCCACCGCCCCGCCCGGAGGCGCCGCCGCGCCCACCGTGCTCGTGGTGGACGACGAGCGCAACATCCGCCGCACCCTCGCGCTGGTGCTGCAGGGCGAGGGCTACCAGGTCGCGGAGGCCCCGAGCGCCGAGGCGGCGCTGGAGCTGCTCGCGCACGGCGACAGCCCCGTCGACCTCGCGCTGGTCGACCTGCTCCTGCCCGGCATGAACGGCCTCGACCTCCTCCAGCGCGTGCGCCAGGACGACGCCACCCGCGAGCTCCCGGTGATCGTGATCAGCGGCCACGCGACCGTCAACGACGCGGTGAAGGCCATCAAGCTCGGCGCCAGCGACTTCTTCGAGAAGCCGCTGAACCGCGAGCGCGTCCTCGTGGGCGTGAAGAACGCGCTGCAGAACTCGCGGCTCGCTCGAGAGGTCGAGGCTCTCAAGGCGCAGGTGCAGGCGCGCTACGAGATGATCGGCCAGAGCGCGGCGATGCAGCGGCTGTTCAAGGAGATCGATCGCGTCGCGCCCACGAAGGCGAGCGTGCTCATCACGGGCGAGAGCGGCACGGGCAAGGAGCTCATCAGCCGCGCCATCCACCGGCTTTCGCCGCGGGCGCGGGGCCCCTTCGTCCGGGTCAACTGCGCCGCGATCCCGCGCGAGCTCATCGAGAGCGAGCTCTTCGGCCACGAGCGCGGCGCGTTCACCGGGGCGAGCGGGCCGAAGCGGGGCTTCTTCGAGCAGGCCCACGGCGGCACGCTGTTCCTCGACGAGATCGGCGACATGGACCTCGCCGCCCAGGCCAAGGTGCTGCGCGCGCTGCAGTCGGGCGAGATCTGCCGCGTCGGCAGCGAGCACAGCCGGCACGTCGACGTCCGCGTGCTCGCCGCGACGAACAAGGACCTCTCTCGCGAGGTCGCCGCGCTGCGCTTCCGCGAGGACCTCTTCTTCCGCCTCGCCGTGTTCCCCATCAAGAGCCCGGCGCTGCGCGACCGCATGGACGACCTGCGCGCGCTCGCCGACGCGTTCATGGCGGCGTTCTGCAACGAGAACGGCCTCAAGCAGAAGGCCATCGATCCGGTGGTCTACGCCGCGCTCGAGCGCAGGAGCTGGCCGGGCAACGTCCGCGAGCTCAAGAACGTGATCGAGCGCGCCGCGATCCTCTCGGGCGATGTCGTCACGATCGCCGATCTCCCGGAGGATCCGCACGAGAACCCGTTCGAGGACGACGCGCAGGGGGCCGCCGGCGACGGCCCGGCGGCGCCCCCCGCCCCCGCCGCGGCGGAGCCGCCCGCGGGCGCGTCCCGCCACGAGCCGGAGCGCCCTCGCCTCACGCTCCGCGAGTTCCGCGATCGGGCCGAGCGCCGCTACATCGTCGAGGTGCTGGCCAGCCTCGACTGGAACATATCGCGCGCGGCCGTGCTGCTCGGCGTCGAGCGCACGAACCTCCACAAGAAGATCCGCGCGTACGGCATCAAGCGAGGTGAGGCGCCGTAGGGACGGCCTGCACGTCCCGCCTACGCGGCCCCTTCAAGCGCCCTGCGGACGGCGCGGAGGAGCGACTCGGCCGTGAAGGGCTTCCCCAGCACCGCGGCGCCGGGGCGGACGGCGAACGGGCCGTCGAGGGCGTCGCCCGTGTAGCCGGACATGAAGAGCACCTTCATGTCCGGCCTGAGCTTCACGAGCCGAGCGGCGAGCTCGCCGCCGGACATCTCGGGCATCAGCACGTCGGTGAGCAGGAGGTCGACGCGCCCGCGCTGCGCCTCGCAGACGCGCAGCGCCTCGCGCGGTCCGCACGCCGTCAGCGTCGTGTAGCCGTTTTGCCCCAGGATCCGGCTCGCGAGCGTGACCACCGCGTCCTCATCGTCGGTGACGAGCACCGTCCCGCCCTCGCCCGGGCGCAGCGCGGCGCGGCGCGGGTGCGCCGCGCGCGCTCGCCGCGAAGACGCCCCGCGCGCGGAGAGCGGCAGGTAGATCTCGACGCGCGTGCCCTCCCCGGGCTGGGAGGCGAGCTCGATGTGGCCGTGCCACTGCTTGACGATCCCGTACACGGTGGCGAGCCCGAGGCCGGTCCCCTTCCCCCTCGGCTTCGTCGTGAAGAACGGCTCGAAGGCGCGCGTCCGCACGTCGTCGCACATCCCGCTGCCGGTGTCGCTCACGACGAGGCGCGCGTACCGGCCGGGCGGGACCGCTGGGTGCGCGTCGCGCAGGCTCCCCGCAGCGCCGACGCGGACCGCGCGCGTCTCGATCGACAGCCGGCCGCCGCCTTGCATCGCGTCGCGCGCGTTCAGCGCGAGGTTCATCACCACCTGCTCGAGCTGCCCCGCGTCCGCCAGCACCCGGCAGGCCGACGGACCGAGCGCGATCGCGAGATCGATGCTGCCGCCGACGGCGGCGCGGAGCGCGCCGTCCATGCCGCGCACGACGTCCCGCAGGTCCAGCACGACCGGCTGCGCGAGCCCCCGCCGGCTCACCGTGAGCAGCTGCCGCGTCAGCGACGCCGCCCGCTGCGCGGCGCGCTTGATCTCGGCGAGATCCTTCTGCACCGGGCTCTGCTCGTCGAGCTCCTCTATCACCAGGCTCGTGTAGTTCAGGATGATCGCGAGCAGGTTGTTGTAGTCGTGGGCGATCCCGCCCGCGAGCCGCCCCACCGCTTCCATCTTCTGCGCCTGGCCCAGCTCTTCCGAGAGCTCGCGCCGGCGATCGTCGGTGCAGCGCGCGGAGGAGAGATCGACGATGGCCCCGACCACGAGCCGCTCACCGCGCGCTTCCGCGGCGGTCTCGGTCCTCATCACGCGGACCGCCGACCCGTCGCGGCGCGTGAGGAAGCCCTCGACCGCGCCGGCCGACGGCGGCGTCGCGCCCGCCGCGCCCCCGCTGAGGTGGAGATCGGCCGACGCGAGCGCCTCCTCCCGCGAGCCATAGCCGAGCAGCCGGGCGAGCACCTCGTTGCAATCGACGAGCTGGCCGTCGGGCGCGGCGACGTAGAGCCCCGCCGGCGAGCAAGCCGCGAGCAGCGGGCTAGGCGCCACCGGATCCCTCGACGATCGTCCGCTGCTCATCGACGCATGGCCGTGGAGAAAACTTCCGTCGGAGAGACATCTCCGACAACCAGAACTGAAGCGCGGACTCTCCGTCTTTGCAACGTCGTTCACACCGGCTGCACCGCGAGCGTCACTGCAGGACGGCGCGGCGAGCCGCGCAGCGTGGACGGTGTCGCCTTCTCCCCTTCGCCCCTTCTCTATTGCATCGAACTGGCCTAGACCCCGCCGGGGCTCGAGCGAGCCCGCTGGAGCGCTCCATGTTCTTCCTCGACAGCTCGAACCCGGCCGAGATCAAGGAGCTCTTCTCCTGGGGCGTGCTCGCCGGCGTGACCACGAACCCGCTCATCCTCTCGCGCGACGCGGGCTGCGTCGATCTCGAGCGGCGCATCCGCGAGGTGCTCGCGGCGTCGGCGGGGCCCGTGTCGGTCGAGCTGACGAGCGAGGACGAGGCGGCGATGCTCGACGAGGCCCGCGGCTATCACGCGTGGGCGCCCGAGCGGATCTGCGTCAAGGTGCCGTTCAGCGACGTCGGCCTCAAGGTGACGCACGCCCTCGCGAAGCGCGGCGTGCGCACCAACGTCACGTGCGTGATGAGCTTCAACCAGGCGTACCTCGCGGCGCTCGCCGGCGGCACGTACGTCTCGATCTTCAGCGGGCGCATCCGCGACATGGGCTACGCCGCGACCCCGGTCATCGAGCGCACGCGCGCGAGGCTCGAGCGCGAGCGGCTGGGCGCCGAGATCATCGTCGGCTCGATCCGCCACCTCATGGACGTGAACGAGGCGCTCGACGCCGGCGCGCACATCGTGACCGTGCCTCCCGAGATCTTGCGCAAGATGCTCCACAATCCGAAGACCGAGGAGACGATCCGCGAATTCAACGCCGCCTGGGAGAAGCGTGCTAAGTAGCCGCGCGTGAACGCCGAGCCCGGCCACGCGCGAGGAGACGGGGAAGACGGGGAGGGCCGCGAAGACCGCGGGCCGCGCCCTCTCGGTAACGAGGACGCCCCGGGTCGGCGCTCGCCGCCCCGCGCCGCGCCGGAGGCCGTCGCCGCGCGCAAGTACGCGGTCGAAGAGGTGAACCGGGCCCTCGTCGCCGCCTCCGGCCGGCCGCGGACGGTGCTCGACGTCGGCTGCGGGATCGGGCTCAACGGCGCCGCCATCAAGCGCACGGGCGCGCGCGTGACCGGGATCGAGATCGCGCCCGGCTCGCTCGCGCGCGCCGGCGCGGCGCTCGACGAGGTCCTCGCCGCCGACATCACGAGCGACGCCGCCGTGCGCGAGGCGCTCGGCGACCGGCGCTTCGACCTGCTCCTTTTCGCCGACGTCCTCGAGCACACCGTCGACCCGCTCGCCGTGCTCTGCCGCTTCCTGCCCCACCTCGAGGAGGACGGCCACGTCATCGTCTCGCTCCCCAATGTCGCGGCCTGGCCGGTGCGCCTCGGCCTGCTCGCCGGCCGGTTCGACTACGAGCCGAGCGGCATCCTGGACGACACGCACCTCCGCTTCTTCACCCGCGCGTCGGCGGTCCGGCTCATCGAGCGCGCCGGGCTCGAGGTGCTCCGCGTCGAGCAGAACCCGATGCTCGTCCGCGGCGCCAAGGGGCTCATCCTCCGCGGCCTCGGCGGGGGAGACGATCCCACCGATCTCGCCAGCTCGCTCCCCTACAAGGCGTATCACGCGCTCGTCCGCCCGCTGGAGGACATGGTCGCCGATCGCGCGCCCGGCCTCCTCGCGTTCCAGCACGTGATCGTCGCCCGGAAGCCGCCGCGCCCGCGCCGGATGCGGCTCACCGTCGGCATGCTGACCATGGATGAAGAGGAGAGCGTCGGCGCCATGATCGGCGAGATCAGGAGGGCTGCGCCCGACGCAGAGATCCTCTGCGTCGACAGCTCCACACGGGACAGGACCCCCGAGATCGCGGCCGGCCTCGGGGCGCGCGTGCTCCGGCAGGTGCCGCCCCGCGGCCACGGACCGGCCATGGAGCTGCTCATGTACAGCGCGGCCGCCCGGAGCGATCTGCTCATCTACCTCGATTGCGACTTCACCTATCCGGCCGAGAACATCCCCGTGCTCAGGCGCCTCATCGAGGAGGAGGGCGCCGACGTGGTGAACTGCGCGCGCACCCGCACGAGGCCGGCGGCCATGCCGGTCCCGAACTACATCGCCAACCGCGCCTTTGCCGCCATGACACATGCGATGCACGGCATCCCGACGTCGGACGTCCACAGCGGCATGCGCGCCTATCGCTGCTCGGTGATTCGCGCGTTCGATTTCGACGGTGAGGGCGACGCGTTGCCCATCGACACGCTGCTCTTCCCTGCGAAATGCGGCTATCGCGTCGTGGAGATGCCCATCGAGTACAACGAGCGCGTCGGCACCTCGAAGCTGCGCAAGCTGGCTGGCACGGCGTGGACCGTGATTCGCCTGCTGCGCGCGCTCCCCGTCGGCGCCCGGCTCGGCGACCGCTACGAGCGCCGCTAGGCGCCACGACAAGCGGCGACGCGGACGAAGCGCGCCGGGCTCATCGGCGCGTGACGTGAATGTGGCGATAGCGACGCGGTGCGGCGTCACCTCGACCGCGTGGTCATCGCATTGCCGCCGCCTATACTCCGCACCTTGCAACACCAGAGGAGGCAAGAGATGCGGTTTCTGAAGGTAGTTGGCGTATTAAGTGTGTCCGCGCTGATAGGCGCGGCGGCGGGCGCGGGGTGCGGGGGCGACGACACCGGCGAGACGAGCTCGAGCTCAGCAGGGGGGACCGGCGGCGGAGCTCCCGGCGACTGCTCGCCGACGAACCCGGTCTGCACGGCTGTCGCTTCCGAGTGCATTGCCGTCCACGACAATCAGGGCGCGGCCAAGTTCGGTCTGCGGATGGCGCAGCTGACGATCACGAAGCCCGACGTGCTCGCGGTCGGCTACATCGCCCGCCTCGTCGCCGAGGGCCTGACGATGAAGCTGCCCGTGTGCAACTTGAATGGCACCGGGACCTTTTCCTGGTTGCTCGAGTTCGACACGGCGACCGGCAAGCTGCGCACCGGCGGCGCGATGCCCACCAGCGACCCGCTCGCGGGCTACTGCTTCGCCAACATGTCTGCAGGCGAGTTCGAGATCGCGCCGAAGGAGCTCGACGCCCCCCTGACCGACGGCGCGTGGAGCGGCGCGGCCGACATCCTGAACGTCCCGATCTTCCTGGACACGGGCGGGGGAGACGCGGCTGCCGAGCCGATCGTCCTGCCCATGCACGAGGTGCAGCTCACCGACGCGAAGGTGTCGGCGGACAACAACTGCATCGGACGGTACAACCGCGAGGGGCTGAACCCGATGGAGGCCTGCCTCCCCGGCCCGGACGGCGATCCCCCTGCGTTCATCAACGGCGGCAAGCTCAACGCGTTCATCACGCTGGAGGAGGTCGACCGGGTGATCATCCCCGGGATCGAGCAGAGCCTCTGTGTCGTGCTCTCGGGCGATATCGGAGAATACGGCACCGGTGAGACGCCCAATACGTGCAAGCGCGACGAGAGCGGCGAGATCGTGCTGAAGGGCGACTGGTGCAGCGCAACGAACTCGGCCGCGACGGACGACTGCGCCGACGCCTATGCGCTTGGCGGCGAATATGCCGCGAGCGCCGTCAAGATTACCGGTCTCTGTCCGCAGTAGCGCTTGCGGGCGGCTCTCCGGGGAGCGTACGATCTGTCGTGGCGTCCTGAAGCCCGCGCCCAGCGGGCGCGGCGCTGCGGGTCGTGCTCCCCCGGAGGGTTCCTTATGCCCCGCGTCATCAAGCATTTCTCCGCCATCCTTGCTCTCCTCATCATCGCCGGATGTGCCGCTTCGGGCGGCGGGTGCGCCGGCTGTGGAATGACCCCCCTCCCCGCTGGCTTCAAGCCCGCGGATCGCATCGAGAACGCCGGCTCGGCGCGGCTCACGCAGTCGGGCATCGAGTTCCTCGAGCAGAACCTGGGTGTCCTCGGGCGCGCGCTGCTCGGGGGTGGGGACGGCGGCGTGGTCACGTTCTCCGTGCCGCGGTCGACGGGCTCCGTGGCCCTCGGGGCCATCGATTACGCGCTCTGCCCTGATGGGGCCGATCCGTCGGCGACTCCCCCGAAGTGCGTCGCCGAGATCGACGTGGGGCGCGCAGCGCTTCAAATCCAGCCCAGGACGCCGCACAACCTGCTCGTCCGGGGGCCTCTGCCGGTGCGCCTGCAGAGCCTGCCCATCTTCCTCGACGGCGGCATCCTGGGGGAAAGCACCCAGTACGTCACCCTCAACGGCAACGACGCGTGCCCGCCCGACGCGCAGACCTTCACGAACATCGATGTCGAGGTCGAGCTCTCGATCGAGATCGACGTCAATCCGCAGCACTCGCGGCAGGGCTACTCGCGCGTCAAGGTCGTCCGGCTCTCGATCGACGAGGATCAGCTCGTGTCGAGCCTGCACCTCGACTGCGGAGGCACGTGGGTCGGTGATGCGCTGGATTTCGTGAAGCCGATCATCACGAGCTTCATGGGATCCATGTCGAACGCGCTGAAGGCCCAGCTCGACCAGCAGCTCTGTCTGAAGGCGGATCCGACGCAGGACCCGGCCTGCCCCGACGGCACGAACGACATCGGCGGCGTCTGCCGCTACGGCACGCACGCGAACGACGAATGCGCCTCGATCCTGCTCGGCGTCGAGGGCCACATCGATCTCGGCCAGCTGCTCGCGAGCATCTCCCCGGGCACGCAGGGCGGGTTCGACCTCCTGCTCGCCGGCGGCGGCACGAGCGAGCGGGACGACGGCTCCGATCTCGCGTGGGGCGACCTCAACCCGGTCGGCAACGGGCTCACCCTCGGCCTCTACGGCGGCGCCGAGCCGGTGCCGACATCGAAATGTGTGCCGCTGTCGAACATGGCGCTCCCGGCGGGCATCCCGATTCCCGATGAGCTCGTCGCCAACACCGTCTCCGACTGGCCAGCGGACCTTCCCGGCCCCCACGTCGGTATCGCGATCTCCGAGCGCTTCGCGAATTATGCCATGAACGGTCTCTATAACAGCGGCCTGCTCTGTCTCGGGATCTCCACGGAGACGGTGCCACTCCTCAACTCTGGCACGCTGGGGCTGCTGGCTCCTTCCGCAAAGGATCTCGCGCTGCAGCGCGAGTCGCAGCAGGTCGCGGTCGTCATCCGCCCGCAGGCGCCGCCTCGGGTCACCTTCGGTGATGGCACGAACGGAAGCGACAACCCGCTGATCCGCATCCAGCTGGACCGGGCGAGCTTCGATTTCTACGTCTGGTCGCTCGACAGGTTCATCCGGTTCATGACGGCGACGTTCGACGTGGATGTGCCCATGAACCTCTCGGTCACCCCCGAGGGGCTCACGCCGGTGATCGAGACGCTCAGGGTCGAGAACGGCGAGGTGACGAACAACGGACTGCTCCGGGAGAACCCCGAGAACATCGCGGAGGCGCTGGGCGGCCTCCTCAGCGGTCAGCTCGGGCAGCTGATCGGCGGCGGCATCCCGGCGATCGATCTCGACGGGCCGCTCTCTGCGCTCGGGCTCTCGCTGGTCCTCCCGGAGTCGGCCGAGGGCGCGGGCTCCCCCGGCCTGCGGAAGCTCACGAAGGGGCAGGACAACTACCTCGGCATCTTCGCGGCGTTCGGAGCGACGGCGCAGCAGCGCTCGGCGAGGAGCGACACGCAGGCCGAGCTGAGCCGCAAGGAGGTGCGCGCCGAGGGGCTCCGCCTGCCCACGATGACCCGCGACAACGGGCCGACGGCGCGGCTCGTCATGAGCTCGCCGCTCGACGACGGCACGCGGGCCGTCGAGTACTCGTACCGCATCGACAGCGGCGTGTGGCGCCCGTTCACACGCAAGCGCGCCGTCGACCTGCGCGACGACTGGCTGCGGCTCCCGGGGCGCCACGTGATCTCGGTGCGATCGCGGATCGCGGGCGCTCCCCTGTCGCTCGATCCCACGCCGGCGACCGTCGAGATGGTGGTCGACGTCGATCCGCCGGTCATCTCCGTCGGCGCCGCGGTGGACGGCCGGGTGCCGCTCGAGGTGCGCGATCGGGTCTCGGACGCCGCGCGCGCGAAGGTGCGCGTGAGGCTCGATGACGGCGCGTGGTCCCCCTGGTCGACGGCGACGGAAACGACGTCGGTGGACGTCGGCGACGCCGTGGCCATCGAGGTCGAGGCCGTGGACGAGGAGGGGAACCTCGGCACGGCGCGGCAGGCGATCCTCCGCGGACGGGTCCCCGTCGACCCGTCGGCGGGCTGCGGCTGCGTCATGGCTGGCGGCGCCGGGGAGGCGTCGTCGGGCGTCCGCTGGCTCGGCCTCGCCGTCGCGGCGGCGGCGCTGCGGCTCGCGCGGCGCGGCGACCGGGGCTCGTCGCCTCGGCGCCCCGCGCGGCGAGGCGCGCGCAGCGTGAAGGGCGCGCTGGCCGGGGTCGCCGTCGTCGTGCTCCTCGGCTCGCACGCCGGATGCTCGTGCAGCGAGGAGCCGCCGCCCGTGGAACCGGGGTGCGTCGCGCCCGACTGCATGACGCTGGAGCACGGGCTCATCGGCGCGTACACCTCGGTCGCGGTCGCCGCCGACAAGCGCACGGTCTGGGTCGCCGGCTACGCGGAGGCCGACTGGCGGAACGCGTTCGCGTGGGGCGACCTCGTGGTCGGCACGTGGGACGGCGAGGCGGTCGCGTGGGAGGCGATCGACGGGGTGCCCGCGGAGCCCCCGGTCGACCCGGCCCGGTTCGACGTGAGCGGGTTCCGCGGGGGCCAGACCGAGCCCGGCGACGACGTCGGCCTCTGGACGTCGATCGCGGTGGGGCCGGACGGCGAGCCGGCGGTGGCCTACTACGACCGCACGAACCGCGCGCTCAAGTTCGCGCAGCGGCAGGGCGACACATGGGCGGTGAGCTTCGTGCAGCAGGCGCCGAGCAGCGAACTCGGCCGTTACGCGAAGCTGCTCTTCGTGAAGGGGTTGCCCGTCATCGCCTACCTCGCGATGGAGCCGGGCGAGGGCGGCGCGATCACGTCGAGCGTCCGGATCGCGACCGGCGAGAGCGCCACGCCCGGGGAGGGCGCGTGGCGGTTCGAGGACGTGGCGAAGGACGAGGCGACGCCGTGCCGCGCGTTCCTCTGCGGCGCCGGGGCGAAGTGCATCCGGAGCACGGGGCGCTGCGCGACGCCGCTCGCGGCCAGCGACTGCGAGCCGGGGTGCGCCTCCGGGCAGGTGTGCATCGACGACGGCGGCTCGCCGGCGTGCGCCGCGACCTCCGACGGCAACCGGATCGAGACGTACCCCGAGGCGATCGGCGACTACATCGCGATGGCGCCCGACACTGCGGGCGGGTTCGGCCTGGCGTTCTACGATCGCATCCACGGCGACGTGGTGATCGCGTCGAAGTCGATGGGCGCGTGGGAGACGCGCATCGTGGACGGCGCGGCGCCGGACGGGACGGACACGGGCGACGTGGGCATGGGGACGTCGCTGTTCATCGATCGCGCTGGCGACTGGCACCTCGCCTACGCGGACGGCCGCTCGGAGGGGCTGCGGTACGCGCGGGTGAAGGGGGGCACGGAGGTCGAGCCCTCCGAGGTGGCGGACGACGGGCTCGGGATCGAGGGCGTCCCCTTCGAGGACGGGCAGCACCTCATCGGCGACGACGCGAACGTGTTCGTGACGGCGGCCGGGGAGGTGCGCATCAGCTACCAGGACGCGACGAGCGGGACCCTGCGGCTCGCGATCGGGACGAAGAGCGGCGACGGCCACAGCTGGCTCATCCAGGCGATCGACCAGGAGGGGTTCGCGGGCGCCTTCTCGCGCATCGTGGAGGTGGACGGGCGGCTGCTCATCGCGAACTGGTGGCGCGTCGGCGGACAGACCACGAAGGGAGACGTGGCGCTCGTCACTCCCTGAAGCGCGCGCCGGAGCGCGAGCGCCTGGGCCGTGAGACGACGGGATCGCCGCATGCGGCGTCCCCCTGGAGCACCCGGCCGACGGATCGCCGTTGAGCAGGCGATCCGCCGACTGGGTATGCTCCTGGGTCGGCGCGGCCAGGGCGCGGGTGCGTCTTCTGCGAGGATCTGCAGGCAGAGCGAAGCGTCACAGGAAAGGCTTGGGACGATGAGAGCGACGGAACGAACGAGCAGCAACGCGGTGAGCAACGCATCCCCTGCGCCGTCCGGTGGAGCGCAGGACCAGGCCGGCGCGCCCGCGCGGCGCGCCGCGCGGCGGCGGATCGGCGTCCCGCGCTCTCTGTGGCTGCTCCCCGCCGCGTCGGCTGTCGTGGCGCTGCACCTCGCCGGGTGCTGGCCGCTGTCCTACGCCGAGGATTGCAAGGAAGACTCGAGGTACTGCCCCGCCGAGCCGACGGGCGGCGGCAACGACCCTGGCCTCACGTGCGAGCCGGACCCGACGCAGGATGCGAGCACGGTGGTGGATGGGTGCGCGGTGTTCGCGAACGCGAGCGCGAGCGCGGCGTCCGGAGGAGACGGGACGAAGGCGAGGCCGTACGCGTCGCTCTCGGAGGCGATCGCGAACGCGAACGGCAAGCGGGTGCTTGTGTGCTCGAGCGGAGCGTTCGAGGAGAGCGTGACGATCAGGGCGGCCGTCGAGGTGATCGGCGGCTTCGACTGCGACGCGGGCTGGACGTGGAGCCCTGCAGCGCGGAGCACGATCGAAGGGCCCGCGAACAAGGTGGCGCTCACGCTGACGGAGGACGCAGGCGGGACACGGGTGCGGAGCTTCACGATCGGCGCGGCCAACGCGACGGAGCTGAGCGGGTCGTCGATCGGCGTGGCGGTCGCGGACATCGAGGCTGCGCTCACGGACGTCGACGTGATCGCAGGCAATGGCATGAACGGCGCGAACGGCGAGACGCCGACGAGCGCGCTGAACGGAGCGAACGCGCCGGATGACGTCTCGGATACGTGCGTTGGAACGGTCTACGGCGGCGTGCCTGGCGCAACGACCTGCGACGATGGCGAGACGCGCGGCGGCACCGGGGGGCTCGGTGGAAAGCCCGACGAAGACGCCGGGCGCGGGCAGAATGGAACGAACGGCACGCCGCTGCCGGAAGAGAACCCCGCGGGGGACGGCCTCGGTGGTACCGGATACGGACAGGCGACTGCGCAGAACAACTGCACGCGCGGCGGAGACGGCGCGCCTGGCGCCACTGGTCAGACCGGCGCCCGTGGCAGCGACACCGTGCTGATGCTGGCCGGCATCCGCGGGGGCGACGGAGGAATCGGCACGAGCGGGGCGCGCGGTCAAGGCGGAGGGGGCGGCGGCGGCTCGAAAGCAGGGCAGTTCTGCGCGGCCGGCGGCGGCAGCTACGACAACGGCGTGGGCGCCAGCGGCGGCGGGGGTGGAGCCGGAGGCTGCGGCGGGAAAGGAGGGGGCGGCGGCAAGGCCGGCGGGTCGAGCATCGGGATCCTCAGCCTGGGGACCCGGCTGGCGCTGACGGGCGTGAACATCACGGTCAGCGCAGCAGGCCGCGGAGGGACGGGAGGCGACGGAAAGCGCGGTGGCACCGGCGGCAGCGGTGCGATAGGCGGCTCGGTGGGTGCGGATACGGGTCCGGGCGCCCGGAAGGGCTGCGACGGTGGCCCCGGCGGCGCTGGCGGCGACGGCGGCGCTGGCGGCGGCGGCCGAGGCGGTCACGCGGTGGGCATCGCCTACGCAACCGCGGCGAGCGCGCCGGCGTCAGTGCAGTTCACCGGAGGCACGCTGGGCGAGGGCGGCCTCCCCGGGCTCGGCGGCAACCGCGACGAGAACACGGGCCTGCCCGGAGTGAGCGGCGCCTGCTGGGATTTCGCCACGAACCAGACCTGCCCGCAGCCGTGAGCGGCGCCGCCGCGTCGTCAGGCGCTCAGCGACGCCGCGCGGATCTCCCCCGTCGCCGGGCCGCTCACGCGCGCGCGCTCCGCGGCCACGAGATCGAGGAGCTCTTTCCGGGTCGCCTGCCCGCTGTCGAGCAGCGCGCGCATCGCGCCGTCGACGCAGCCCTTCACCCGCGCCAGGCGGGGAGCGCTCTCCCCGCCCTCCTGCGCGGTCAGCATGTCGTGCAGCATCCGCCTGAGCCCCGCCATCGCTTCGGTCTTCGAGCGCATCGCCATCACCTCGCCCGATCGGCCTAGCGGAGGCGGCGCGATCCGGCCAAGTTTCAGGCGCGCGGCAGCTTGCCCAGCGCGAGGTCTGCAGCGTCGCGCTCGATCCCCGCGAGCGCGACCCCCGGGCCCTTCCGCGGGACGAGCACCACGCGGCAGCGGCCGCGCGTCGCCGTCTCCAGGTGCGACAGCCCGAAGTCGAGCGCCGCGCCGAAGGCGAAGACGAGCGCGCCCATGCCGAGCAGCTCCGGGGAGCCCGCGCGCGCGCCGTCGACGAGCAGCGACACGCCCAGGTACGTCCCCAGCCCCAGCGCGACGAGCCCCGCGTAGAGGGCGAGCCGCGGGTAGCGCACCTCGCGCGTCGCCCGGAGGAGCGCCTCGACCGGGATGTACGTCTCCCGCTCCCGCAGCGTCCGGCCGAACAGCTCTGTCCGGCTCCGGATCGTCACGCCCTTCGTGCCGACCTCCAGCGCTGCGGGCTGGCGGTACCGCAGAAGGAACCGCCCGGCGAGCCGGAGGACGTGCATCACGAGCAGGATCCCCGTCGCCGCCAGGAGCACGAGCGCCACCGGCCCGCGCGGCGGCGGTGACAGCTCGCCCGCGAGCCGCGCCGTCGCCCCACCGTCGCGCTCCGGCGCCCACCGCTCGTCCCCGGTGGCCCCGGCGCCCTCCTGCGCGGCCCCGCTGGCGCTCGGCGCGCGGCTCGGCCGCCTGGCGGGCGAGAGCGCATCGCGCAGCAGCGAGCGCACGATCGGATCGCGCACGTCGTCCACCAGCGCCGCGGCCTCGGCGCGCGCGTCGGGCGACGTGCTCCCCCGCAGCGCCGCCGCGGCGATGATCGCGCCCGCCCGGCCGAGCAGCGGCAGCGCGCCCTGGTCAGCGCGCCGCACCAGCGCGGCGATCGACCGCCAGAGGCCCGCGGCGCGCTCGCCCAGCGCGGCGTCCAGCGCGGTCAGCGCGTCGACGGACGTGTACGTCGCCAGCCACACGAGCGCCTCGGCGACGCGGCCCTCCGCCTCCGCCCCGTCGGGCGGCGAGAGCGCGACCCCGCGCGCGAGCAGCGTGGCAAGGAGCACCCGGGTCGCGCTCCCCGCGCCCTCGCTCGTGCCGCGCTCGAGCGCCCGGACCACATTGCCGAACCGGGTCTCCGCGTCGGCGACCGACAGGCCCGCCCGGTCGACGAGCTCCGCGAGGCCGCCCTCCAGGGTCGTCCGCCGCTCGTCCGCAGCGGCAAAGGCCGCGGTGTGGACGACCCGCGCGAGGTCGTCGCCGTGGGGGTGTCCGGCAAGCTCATCGAGCACGGCGTACGGAGAGTGTTCGGGCGTCATCGGCGCGGGCTGGTCGGATTAACTGAACGCCGCCGCTTTGGCTAGTGTTCCGCGCGGCCCGGGCGGCGCTCCGCCCCGGCGCGGCCGCCTTCGCCCCGCGCTACGGCTTCCGCGCGCCGCCCTGCTCCGGCTTCCGCGCGCCGCCCTGCTCCAGAAGCGCCTTCTCCACGAAGCCCATGATCAGCTTGAGCTGCCGGTTCGTGACGTGGAGCTTCGACCAGATGACCTTCCCGTCGGTGTTGAAGGCGATCTCATCCACCACGTCGATCCTCGTGATCCCCAGGTCGATGGTCCGGATCGCGTTCAAGGTCTTCGTGAGCTCCCGCGCGTGAACCAGCGCATCTTCAGCAGATTCATCGCCTGCCGTGAGGGCGAGGTCCGCGCCCCCGTCCTTGGTCGGCGTGACGGTGAGCCGCATCCACGCGAGGCTGGGCGGGACCGCCTGGACCCCGCGGAAGGCGTTCGCCGGTGTGAGCATCGAGATGACGATGCCCGCCGCTGAAGATTTGTTGAACCCTTTCATGGACTTCAACTTGGACAGCTGATCTTCTTCAGCAGCGGGAAGGACCACGAGCAGCCGCCGGTCCGGGACCATCGCGAAGATGCGCTTGCTGCGGTCGGCGGTGGCCCGGGCGGCGGGGACGGGGGCGTCTTCGATCCACGAGCCGTTCGAGCGCTGCACGATGACGTCGACCGCCGCGCGCATGGTCTCCTCGGGCGCCCGGTAGTCCATGACGGCGACGACCTTGCTGGAGTCGCGGAGCTGCGGCCCGGCGATGAGGAGGTGGTCGATGTCCCGGATCGGGTCGACGGCGGTGTCGCTGAAGAAGGACTGCCACTGGGGGATGGTCGTCAGGATCCGGCCGAACCATGCGCCGAGCTCGTGGTTGCGGAGCCGGTCGCCGGCGATGAGCACCTGGACGTTCGGGTCCTTCGACGCGAGCTTGCCCGGCGCGCCCGCGGCGCTCAGCGGGGTCCGCAGGTTCGGGTGGTCGCCGTCGTTCTCCGTGCCCCCATCGCCCGACGCGTCCGGGCCTGCGTCGCCCGGCGGCTTCCGGCGCGGCCGCTCGGGCGCGCCCGCGTCCGGCGCCTCCGGCGAGGCGCTCGCCGACGCGGCGGGCGGCGTCGCGGGCGACGGCGTCGCCGGCGCTGCGGCGCCCGCCCCGGAAGGCGCCCCCTCGCCGCCGCTCGCGGAGGGCGCCGCCGCGACCGCGCTGGGGTCGTCCGCGAGGAGATCGAGATCGATCGGCACGATCGTCTCGCCGGCGTCGTAGTCGGCCAGCTCGCCCCGGAGCGCGAACATCGCGTCGAGCCAGGCGAACAGCGGGGTCGGCAGCAGGGGCAGGTGGAGGAGCGCCGCGACGACGGCCGCGGTGACGAGCGCGCGCCTGGATGCGGCGCGAACGAGCGGGACGACCGCGGTGCCACGGCCCACGCGCTGGGCCTCCGTCGTGTTGTTCAAGCCACGCCCCGGGGTCCGTTCCGCCACGGCGGTACCCTAGCAGCAGCCGTCCGAACGGCATCCGAGCCCCGGCGCGCGCCCGCGCCGCGCCTCGCGGCTTCGTGGCACGTCGTTCGCTCGGGCGATGGTCATGCGATGCCGCCTGCCCCGGCGTCCGCCGTCACCAGCTCGAGGGGCGCGCGCTCCGCAGAGAAGTGGATCGACACGTGAGTGACCAGGTACTAAGACCGCCGAGCCGACCCGACCCTACGGGTCGATCATCAGACCGCGAGGATCGGGAAGGCCGGTCCTCGCCCAACGCTGTGGATGCGATGAACCGCTCTCAGGCGCCCCGCCCCCGCGGGCAGAAGGACCCCGCACGATCGCACGGCAGCGGCAATGTCCGCACCGACGACCTGCGGAACCCGCAACCGGCGCCGGGCGCCGGACGCGCCGGCGGCGGCGGCGTCGTGCGCACCTCGCTCGTGTCCAGCGTGCTCGGGTTCGTCGCCGCGGCGGCCTTCGCCGGCACCGCGGCGTGGGCGAGCGGCTGCCAGGGCGAGGCCCCTCCCGGCCCCTCCACCGAAGGCAACTCTCCGCCCGAGCGGACCTCGTCCCTCCCCCGCCCCGCGCCGACGTCCTCCGCACGCGCCGCCGCGTCCGCCGAGGCGCCCAAGGAGGCCCCGACCGCCGCGCCCTCCGACGCCCCGGAGCCGCCCGCGCCCGACAAGCCGTACACCGGGCCGCTGCTCGGCTCGATCGTGCCGCAGGCGGCGGTCTATCCGGCGATGGAGTTTTCCAAGCAGCGGCTCGGTTACATCCGGCTCGGCGGCAAGGTGCCGGTCGATCCGAAGCCGATCAAGGGTGGGAGCTGCGCCAAGGGCTGGTACCGCCTCCTCGACGGCGGCTACGTCTGCGGGAGGTCGGCCACGACGGACCTCTCGAACCCGCAGGTCCGCCTCGGCATCACGCCGCCGAACCTCGACGACGTCCTCCCGTACAAGTACGCCTTCAACACGACGCACGGCACGCCGCTCTACCGCTCCGTCCCGTCAAAGGACGAGATGATGCGCTACGAGCCGTACCTCGAGTCCTCGAAGCGCAAGCGGAAGGAAGAGGAGAAGCAGCGCGCCGAGGCGCTCTACGAGGAGACCGAGAAGGAGGTCGCCGCGGCGGCCGCCGCTCGCGCCGAGGCCGCCGCGAACCCCGCGCCGGTGGCCGCGGTCGCGGCGGATCCGGCTGCAGTCGAGGACAAGGCGGCGGCCGTCGCCGAGGCCGCGTCGCTCGGCATCGCGCCGGCTCCCGTCGAGGAGGAGCCCGAGAAGCCCTGGTGGGAGAACGTCGACGACAAGGGCAGGCCGCTCAACGTCACGCTCGCCGACCTCGACAAGGACGCCGACTCGACGGTCGCGAAGCGGATGGTCAAGGGCTTCTTCGTCGCGGTCGACAAGACCTTCGGCTGGAACGGCCGCAGCTGGTACAAGACGACCGCGGGCCTCGTCGCGCCGAGCGACCGCATGTACATCATCAAGCCGCCGGCCTCGCAGGGCATCGACTTCCCCGAGGGCGCGAAGTCGGTCGGCTTCATCCTCGCGAAGACGGCGAGCAAGTACCAGTTCGACGCCGAGAAGAAGTCCGTCTCCGTGGCCGGCTCGCTCGAGCGCTTCGCGGCGTTCGGCCTCACGGGCGAGTCCCACACCCACAAGTCGACGGTCTACCGGAAGACCACCGAGGGCTGGTGGATGAAGGGCGCCGACGGGACGTACACCGATGTCGGCGCCCCGCCGCCGGATCTCGCGCCGGGCGAGAAGTGGCTCGACGTGAACCTGACGCGCAAGACGCTGGTCGCGATCGAGGGCGACAAGCCCGTCTTCGCGGCGCTCATCTCGCCGGGGAGGCGCTCGAAGGACAAGAAGAAGGATCACCCCACGCACACGGGGGTGTTCCGCATCCGCGAGAAGCACATCGCGACCACGATGGACGGCGACGGCACGGTCGCGGGCGATCTGCCGTACAGCATCGAGGACGTGCCGTTCGTCGCGTATTACGACGGCTCGTATGCCCTCCACGGCGCCTTCTGGCACGGAAACTTCGGCCGGGAGATGAGCCACGGCTGCGTGAACCTCTCGCCGCTCGACGCGAAGAAGGTCTTCTTCTGGAGCGAGCCCAGGCTCCCGCGCGGCTGGCACGGGGTCTGGGCCACGCCGGAGAACCGCGGCACGCTCGTGTCCATCCACGAGTGAGCGGGCCGCGCGCCAAGCGGCCGCGCGGACAAGGACGCAGCAACACCGTGTGGGCCCCATGGGGCGGGCCGCGCACGGAGCAGCCGGATCGGGCTCGCCGCGACGCATCGCGAAGCATGGTTACGAGCGCGCGCCGGAGGCGCGCCTCGCCTGGACCCGCTAGCGGACCTGCCCGCCTGCCACCCTGCCTCCGCCGGTTGCTGGAAATCCGGGCGGGCCGTGCTCGGAACAGCTTGAACGGTCGCTTTGACAGGGCTCCCTCTTGACTCGGGGCTCCCCTTCGCACACTTGTGGAGCCGCCATGGACCAGTTCTCGGCGCACCTCGACCGCGGGTGGGATCTCGTCCAGCGCGGGGACACCCGCGGAGCAGAGGCGTCGGCCCGGCGGGCGCTCGAGCTAGATCCGAACTCGCCGGAGGCGCACAACCTGCTCGGCTTCGTCGCGGCCCTCGAGGGCGAGGGCGAGGAGGCCATCGAGGCGTACCGCCAGGCGATCGCCCTCGATGACACCTACCTGGAGGCGATGCTCAACGCCGCCGAGGTGTACATCCACCCGCTCGGCGATTTCGATCAGGCGATCGAGATGTGCGACCAGGCGCTGGATCTGGCCGAGGTCGACGAGGAGATCATCGACGCGCTCCTCCTGAAGTTCGACGCGCTCCTCGGCAAGGGCGATCTCGACGAAGCGGCCCAGGTCGCGGCGAGGATCCCCGAGGGCCCCTACGACAACCCGAACCACACCTTCCTCGTGGGCCGCGCGTTCTACGAGATCGGCCAGGCCGACAAGGCCGCCGCGCTCATCGAGGAGGCGGCGCTCAAGGACCCGCGGCACGCCGAGGCCCACTACTACCTCGGCCTCATCCGCGACGAGCGGGGCGATGTCCGCGGCGCGACGCAGGCCTTCCTGCGCTCCCGCGAGCTCGACGTCGAGCTCGGCATGCCCCCCTGGGCGCCGAGCCGCGACGGCTTCGTGACGCTGGCCCAGAAGACGGTCGCCGCGCTCAACCCCGTGCTCCGGCGCTACGTCGAGGGCGCGGAGCTCTACATCTCCGACGTGCCCGGGATGGAGCTCGTGGCCGAGGGCGTCGATCCCCGCGCGCTGGTCCTCCTGGACGGCCTCAACGCCGACGAGCGCGAGCGGGGCCTCCGCGGCAGCGCCGATGTCCACCCGTGCGCGCGGGTCTTCGTCTACGCCCTCAACGTCGCCCGCCTCGCGGGCAGCATCGAGGCGCTGGAGCGCGAGATCAACCTGGCGCTAGAGCGCGAGATCACCGCGACGTTCCTCGAAGCCGAGCAGAACGAGCGGACCGAGAAAGAGCTCAACTGAGCGGCCGAGGGCGCTCCTCGCCACGCCGCGCCGGGTGGGCGTGCGGGGCGCCGCTCACTTCCACTTGACGGCGATGATCTCGGTGCTGACGCCGGGCGACGAACGGATGATGACGGAGCTCATCAGCCGATGCACGGCGCCGAGCCCGACACCGAGCCCCTGACCGGGCATCCTCGGCGTCAGCCGCGCAGAGCTCGACGAGGACGGGCCGCGATCGCTCTTCGGCCCTACCTCCTCGAGCAGCGCCAGCTTCGGGTCCAGGCCAGGGCCGGAGTCGCGCACGATCACCTCGACGCCCCACCGACCGCCGCCCGTCTGCGTGTCATCGCGGATCGCGCGGATGCTGATGCTCCCGCCGCCGCCGTGGCGCACCGCGTTCGACACGAGCTCGGCGATCGCGATCGCAAGCTCGTGCTGGGCGCGCTCCGAGAGCCCTGCCCAGCGCGCGATGTGCGCGCCCTCGGCCGCGCAGGCGAAGCGATCCTCCTCGCGCGTGACGGGGATGCTGAACGCGGGCGGGGACCTCTGTGTCACGCCGCGCCCCTGTCGCGGACCACGGCGACGACGCACGTCGCGTCGTCGAACGACTTCTTGTGGGCGTCGACGATCCGGCGCGCCATCTCCTCGGGATCGAAGTCGCGGAACGCGCCGAGATCGAAGCCGCTGGAGATCCCGTCGGAGTGGAGCAGGACGACATCGCCAGGCGATATGGGGAAGCGAAAGCTGCGGAGCCGCCGCACGCGCCGCCCGAGGATCCCCGCCGCGCAGAAGCTCGGCATGGCCGTTCGCGTGATCGCCTTCATCGCGATGTTGCCGACGCCAGAGAACTCGAGCTCGCCCACGCTCTCGTCGATGCGCAGGAGCGCAGCCGCGGCCCCGCGCGTCGACGCGAGGTGCTCCCCTGCCCCGGTCAAGAGATCCTCGATCGGCATCGACGCGTGGTCCTCCACGTAGCGGCAGAACGCGGAAGCCGCCTGCGCGGCGTGGGGACCGTGACCGAGCCCGTCGGCGAGGCCGATCAGCACCCACGGGGACTGTCGGACCACCACCACCTCGTCGCCGGCGATCTCCTCGCCAGCGGCGACGCAGCACGCGGTCCCGATAGCGACCGTCATCCGAGGTACTTCCTGACCGTCACGGTCGTCCCCGCGCCGGGCGCCGTCTTGACGTCGAACGCATCCATGAGCGCCTTCGTACCGCGGAGGCCCGCGCCCATCCCGTGACGCGAGCGGTACTTGCCGCTCAGGATCTCCGGCAGGTTCGTGATCCCAGGCCCGTTGTCCTGCGCGACGATCTCGATCGCACGCATCGGCGAGGTCAGCGACCGGACGACGACCTGTCCGCTGCCCGCATACCTGACGATGTTGCGCCCGAGCTCGGAGATCGCGGTGACGATCTTCGTCTGCAGGACGTCGCTGACGAGGTGCTCGATGCAGAGCTCGCGGCCGGCTGACCGCGCGCGCAGCACGTCCTCCTCGTTGCGCACATCGATGGTGATCTCGCGCGGCGCAGGGGCAGCGTGGTCGAGCTCACCGAGCTCGGAGATGCACCGATCGAGCTGCGCCTGGTCGCGGACGAACAGCTTCACCCCGCGCTTCACCTCGACGAGGAGGCGCCGGAGATCACCCTCGCGCGCGACCATCGGATCGACCTTCGCCTGCCGGATCCCGCAGTCGATGACGCTCTTCCTCACCGCAGGCGAGAGGAACTGCGCCAGCACCGTCTCGATCTGATCGGTGATCGAGCGGCCGACGATCTGCGGAGACGACGGCACGGGGCCGCGCGCCGACTGCGGCGTACCCGGCATGCGCGTCGACACCGGTCCGCTGGACCGGCTCGACGGCGGCCCCGTGGCGCCGCCGCTGGAGGGCGGTCCGTCACGAGGAGGGATCTTCATGCGACACCTCGTTCGTGAGCTCCGGCGGCATCATGTCGTCCTCCGCGGACGGCGCGAGCATCTCGACGGCTCGCTCCAGGTTGAGCGCCGTCACCACGCCAGGGATCTCGAGATCCATCTCCACGAGCGCGATCGCGACCGCGGGGCGCAAGCCGCACACCGCCGTCCGGACGCCCATCAGCCGGGCCGTGAGCGCGATGTCACGGATGGCGCGGGTGAGATAGCTATCGAGAATCTCGACACCGGAGAGGTCGACGATGAGGCCGCGGGGCGATCGCGCTTCGATCGACCCCGTCACATCGTCGCGCAGCTGCTCCACCTGGCCGTCGGTGAGCCCGCCCTGCACCGAGACGATTAAGTTCCCGAAGAGGCCCACGATGGGGACCCTACCCGCTTGCATCAAGTGGACGTCTCCTTCCTCGCGCTGAGCTGCAGCTGTGTCGTGGTCATTGCACCGCTGCCCGACGGATCGAAGGCGGCCCGCTGGCCGCCAGGTGTGAACGGCTGTCCTGTCTGCTTCTCGTTATCTTTGGCCGCGCCGCGGCGGATCCCCATGAGGGACGCGGGCGTCGGCTTCTGGCCGGCGAGCGCCATGCTCTCGCGCAGCGCATGCTTGAGGTTGCGCGCGGCGCGCACGGTGCCGAGGTTGATGCCGAGCTCCACCATCGTCTGCGCGACGGCGGGCCTGACCCCGGTGATCCGACACCGCGCGCCCAGCAGCTCGACCGCCTTCATCAGCTTCATGAAATGGTCGGCCGTCCGCGTGTCGATCACCTCGACGCCCGTCACGTCGATGATGACGTAGCGCGACTGGCGGCGGACGATCTCGTCGAGCAGCCGCTCCATGATCTGGGCGCTCCTGCGCGAGTCGACGACGCCGATGATCGGCAGCGCGAGGACGTCGTCCCACAGCTCGAGGATGGGCGTCGAGATCTCGTCGATCGCGTAACGAAGCCGCTCGACGAGCTCGCTCTTGGCGCTCTCGCTCTCCACGAGGTCGCGGTTCTTCGCCTCGAGATCCTCGATGAGGCGCTTCTTCTCGGTCGCGTCGCGGAACACGGCGACGGCGCCGGAGATCGACCCGTCCTTGCTCCGCATCGGGCTGGCGCTGACCGTCAGGAACAGGCCGGACACCGGGCCGGGCTCGATGCGCGGCTCGGTGAACAGCGACGGCACGCGGACCGACCGCGGCTCGACGTCGTCGCCCTGCGGCCCCGCGGTGGGCGCGAGCGTCGGCATCGCGCCGCCCGCCACGCCGTTGGCTCGGCGGGCGACCCGCCCGTCCTGCTCGGCGGACTTCCTCGCGAAGAGCTCGACCTGATCGACCGTCTCGCCGCGCAGCGCGCGCGACAGCGGGTGCTCGGACATCGGCCAGGGGGTCGCGCGATCGGGGAAGAACAGCGTGGCGTCGCCGGGCCCCACGTCATCCCCCGAGGTGAGGTCGAGCGGCGCGCGGCCGAGCATGTGCTCCGCGGCCGGGTTGCGCATCAGGAGCTCGCCCCTGTCGTCAACGACGGCGACGCCGTCCGCCATGCTGTCGAGCACGAGCTTGAAGATGCCAGCCTGTCGCCGCAGCTCCTCGTCCGCTCGGGCCAGCTGCTCGCCGCGCTCTCGCGCCTCGCGCGTCGCCCGGTCGAGCTGCGCGGCCTGCTCCTTCGCCCCGCGATCGTGTCCCTCGATCTGCTGCTCGAGCGTCGCGATGCGCTCCGTGAGCCTCGCAATCTCTTGCCGCAGAGCTTCTTCGCTCATCGCGAACTCCCCGTCGTAAGCCCGCGCGCGCCGTGCGTGGCGCTAGGCAGCGCGTCCCTCCGGTGCGTGGCGCGGCGAATCCCCTTGCAGGATTGCTCCAGATGCGCGCGCCGGGAGGATGAGCCGCGCGGGCCAAACGAGACGGCCGCGGAGAGCGCGTGGCTCTTCGCCGTCCTGTCCGTCCTTTGCACGCTCGTGACGCTCATTTCTTCTCCTCGCAGGGTGCCCTGTCCCAAGCGGGGACCGTGTCCAGCACCAGTCGAGAAACACAGCTTATCGCCAACCGGGCAACCCACCGTCAAGCTTCGCGTCGGCCATGCGTGTCGCTTGTGGCGACGGCATCCACCGTCGCCCAGCCGAGGTAGCCCGTGTCCGCACAACCGCGCCCGTGCCCCGCGTCACGATCGACCACGCCAGCAGCAGCTTATGCCGCGCCGCAGCGCAGCCGAGCTCGGTTGGCGCGCACCTTCTGCTTCCGCTCCTCGGATGTGCGGATGGAGAGGGCGCAAGCTCACGTGAGGTTCCCCCCATGCGATGCGCGCTTGTCACCAGCGCGGATTGCGTGATCACAGCCGCGCGCTGGCCGCTCAAACTCAATCGCCGAGGCTCTGACGCTCGCGAGCGCGCCGTCGCTTGGCCTTGCGCTTCGAGTCGGCCGGGCGCTGAGGGTCTGGGCCGCTCTCACCCGTGGTCGGGGCGCCCGCGTCGAGCCAGCGCCACAGCGCCATCTGGTCCGCGGTCGCCCCGTGACGGATGGCGCGCTTCAAGATCTTCTTGGCGAGCACCAGCTTGCCGCATCGGGCGAGCGCGTGCGCGTAGCTCGCGGCGATGTCGGCCTCGCCTGTCTGCGCCTCGGTGGCCTGCGCCAGGAGCGGCAAGGCGTCGTGCGGGCGGTTCAGCGCGACATCGTAGAGGTGCCCGAGGTTGTGCGCGTACCACGGGTTCTCGGGCGCGATGGCCAGCGCGCGCTCGTAGGCGCGCGCGGCGTATCGGTAGTTGCCGAGCAGCGACTGCGCCAGGCCGAGCACCGCCCAGGCGCCGTCGTCCTCCTCGTGGAACTGCAGCACGCGGCGCGCGAAGAGCGCGGCGCGCCACGGATCGTGCTCCACGCCCATCTCCGCGAGGTGGCGGTGAGCGTAGAGCCACGGCTCGCTCCCGGGCGCCGTCGCGCGGGCCAGACGCGCGAGCAGCGGGAGCACTCTGTCCGCATCGAGCTTGTCAGCAAGCGCTCGATCGATGTCCCGTCGAAGCCGGTCGATGTCCTCCGCTCCACTGCGCCCCATCCCTTCCGTGATACGACCAGTGGGCGAGCTTGGCTAGCGCGTTGCGCGCCGAGCGGCGACGCCTGGACGACGTCGCACGCAAGCCCCCACCGACGTACCATCGACCTGCGCCGCCGGGCGGTGTCTTGCGCCGCGCGGAACTGCTTGAAACGCCTGCGTGGAGCCCGCTCCGCCGCCATGTGGCGGCGGACAGACGCTCTGGCGACGATTCGCGCGACTCGCGCTCAGGCGTCCTCCGCCACCTCTTCGGCGCTTGACGTGCGCTCCCGAGCCTGCTCCGCGCGCGCCTCCTTGCCCGCGATCGTCGCGCCGTTCAGCGTCGCCACGACCCGCGCGAGCTCGGCCTTCGGAACGCTGACGAACGCGTTGCGCTCGCGCACCCGGATGCGCCGGATGTCCCCCTTCGACATCCCGCCCCGCTCGATGAGCGCGCGCTGGAAATCCGCCGCGCGCGCGCCGTCGCGGCGGCCGAGGTTGATGAAGACCTCGACGAACTCTCCGTCCGCCTCGTCGCGCGAGGGCTCGGCGCGCGGCGCTTCGCCGGCCTCGCCGCTCTCGATCTCGACCGCGGCCTCACCGGTGGCCGACGGCAGGGCGCCGCCAGCGCGCTCGCGCTCGCGCTCGCCGCCGCGCGACACCGGCGAGCCGGGCGCCGGAGACGGAGGCTCGCCGAGGATCGGCTCGTCGTCGCCCTCCTCTTCGGGCGGCTGCCACATGGTGAAGTCGGCGTGGCGCGAGAACGGCTGTCCCGCCGCACCGCCGTGAGGCCTGCCCGGCGCGGCGCCAGCGGCGCCAGCGGTGCCAGCGGCGCCTGCAGCGCCAGCGGCGCCTGCAGCGCCAGGGCCGCGGCGCGCCGACAGCAGCGTCGCGGCGGGCCGTTCGCGCAGGCGCTCCGGGCCGCGGCCCGAGCCGCCCTCGCCTCGCGGCGGCTCGATCCGCATCAGCGGCTCCGGCCGCGTGAGCGGCTCGACCGAGACGGGGCCGTCGTCGCGCGCCCGCGCCCCCTCGGGCCGGCGCGGCTCTTCCCCGCCGGGCGCGTCCGCGCCGCGGGGGCCTCGCCGCCCCTCATCCCGGCGGAGGCGCAGCGATCGCCGATCGCGCTCCCGCCCGCGGTCCCGATCCCCCTCACGCGCGAGCTCGCGCTCGCGCTCGCTGCGCTCCGTCTCGGGCGAGCGCGGCTCGGCCGAGTCGGCCGCGCGGGGGGTCGCCTCCCGCGCCGCCCGCCCGCGCGCCGCCGGCTCGGGCTTGGTCGACGGATCTGTGCCGCGCCCCTCGCTCTCGCGCGCCGCCGCGCGCTGCGGCTGCTGGGCGCGCCGCGCGGCGCTCGCCTCCTCTTGCGCCGTCGGCCGCGCGCCGAGGTGATCGCGCAGGAGGCCCGCCACGATCGCCTCGGCCTGGTCGTGCGTGAGCAGCCGGCGCGCGAGCGAGAGATCGTCGCGGTGCGTGCCCTTCGACAGGAACGCCTCGGCGAGCATCGCGACGAGATCGGCCTCGGCGCGCGTCTTGAGCTCCCCCTCCGAGGGGAGCTGCTTCTCGAGCGGGCGGATCTTGTACGTCAGCCGGAGGATGTAGAGCGGCCCGACGTCCTGCGGCGTGATCAGCGCGATCGCCGTGCCGGTGCGGCCCGCGCGGCCGGTGCGGCCGGTGCGGTGCACGTACGCCTCGGCGTCTTGCGGGAAGTCGTAGTTGATGACGTGCGTGAGGTGCGAGATGTCGATGCCGCGCGCGGCCACGTCGGTGGCGACGAGGAAGCGCAGGCGCCCCTCGCGCGTCGCGCTCATCACCTTCTCGCGATCGGACTGCGGCAGATCGCCGTTCAGCCAGTCGGCGTCGTAGCCCTGGCGCTTCAGCGCCCCGGCGACCGCCTCGGTCTCGTCCTTGGTATTGCAGAAGACGACCGCGTTCTCGGGGTTCTCGACCTCGATGATGCGGACGAGGGAGGTCAGCTTGTCGCCCGTGATCAGGTAGACGTAGTGCTGGATCTGGAGCGCGCCGACGGCGTCGCCCGAGAGGGTGATGAACTCGGGCGAGCGCAGCTTGCTGCGCGCGATGCGCTCGATGTCGGGCGGGAGCGTCGCCGAGAACAGGAGCGTCTGCCGCTCGGGCGGCAGCTCGGCGAGGATCGCTGTGAGCTCGCGCTCGAAGCCCATCGAGAGCATCTCGTCGCACTCGTCGAGCACGAGCAGCCGGATGTGCTTGGCGACGATGGTCCCGCGGCGCAGGTGGTCGAGCACGCGGCCCGGCGTGCCGACGATGACCTGCGCGCCCGCGGCGAGCGCGTCGATCTGCCGCTGCATCGGTGCGCCGCCGTACACGGCGACCACCTTGATGCCCTTGCGCTTGCCGAGGCGCTCGACCTCCGCCGAGACCTGGAGCGCGAGCTCCCGCGTCGGGCACAGCGCGAGCACCTGCGCCTGAGCGAGCGAGCGCTTCACGGCATGATCGACGATCGGGAGCCCGAAGGCCGCCGTCTTGCCGGTGCCGGTGCGCGCCTGCACGACCGCGTCGCGCCCGCGCGTCACCGGCTCCCAGACGGCGAGCTGCACCGGCGTCGGGTGGACGTAGCCAATCTCCGCGAGCGTCTCGCGCAGCTCGGACGACAGGGGCAGCACATCGAAGGTAGGCGGCGGCTGGGGCTTGTCGCCGGTCTGCGCTTCACCCGCCACTGCGGCAGGGGGAGAAGGAACGGTCATGTCGGTCATATCGTCCTGCGTGATCGCCGCGTCGGGGTATTATCTCGGGGACGCGGGCCCAAGCTGGCCATCGACGATCGCCCGGACCCGCCGCCGTAGCGGAGCCAGATCGCCTGCCTCGCGCCGCGCTGCGTGCTCCTCCGCATAGCGGAGCCGCTCGATGGCGTCGAGAGCGCGCTCGTTGTCCTCCGAGCCCCGGCACGAGACGGCGACTCCGTCCCGGTAGGTCCACGCCGGAGCGAGCGTGCTCCGGAACCGGGCGAGGGCGGCGTCCTCCCCGTCGGTCCCGGGGGCGGCCTCCCTGGCGCGCTCGACGGCCTGGACGAGCGCCAGGAGGCCCTCCTCGCAGCTCCCGTACGGCGACGGCGCGAACGGTAGAAAGAAGACCTGCCGGGCCAGCTGGAGGGTGCACGAGGCGATGATGAGCGCGGCGAAGCTGTAGTACGCGACCAGGGCGATGCGCCGGCCACGGGCGCGAGGCCCGCCAGGGCGCCGCGCTCCAAGAGGGCGCGCTCGCGCCTCGGCCCCTGGCACGGCCGGGGCGGGAGCGGTGGGCGCGGGAGCTTGAGCGGGCATGGGAGCTGCGATTCCTCGGGCGGGCAGGGGTGCGCGGCCGCCGCCGGTCGGGCTCCGCTTCCGCGGTCCCTTCCGCGCGGGCCAGTGCTATCACCTCGCCGCGGGCGCGACGAGATGCTGTTGGACGGGAGCAGCGCGAGGTGACCGAGAGGACCGCGGCGCTCCGCATTATCGCCCGCCGATCCGCTGCGGCGCTCTCCGCGCTGGCCCTCGTCGTCCTGGGCCCGCCCGGGGCCGCGCTGGCTCAGCCGCTCCAGGACAACGCCTACACGATCGACCTCTTCCAGGGGCCCATCCTGGCGCCGCTGCGCGTGACCGGGATCGCCGGCGCCTACGCCGGCTACGCCGAGGGGATCGCCGGCATGGTCGCCAACGCCGCGGCGCCCGCGCTCCGCGAGCCGTTCAGCATGACCTGGCTCGAGTGGGACGTGGCGGCGTCGATCTCGCTGCCCATCGAGCTCGTCGAGAACAACGATTTCGACAACAGCGGCGACATCGATCTCGACTACTCGAACTTCGTCTACACGACCCTCGGCGGCCAGCTTCAGGCGGGCGACTTCGGCGTCGGGGTCAGCGCCGAGCTGCAGCGGTACTCCCTGACGGACGAGGCCGGTGCCGAGACCACGGTCGTGACCGGCAAGTACCATTTCCTCGGCGGGGTCCGCCTGCTCGGCGACACGCTCGTGCTGGGCGCCGGCGCGCGCGCGGTGACGCTCAACCTCCAGGCCGAGCAGACCAACCTGACCATGGCGGGCATCTCCCCGGAGCTCGGGGTGCTCGTGCGCCCCGACTGGGCGTCCTACCGCCTCGGCGCCACGTTTCGCTTCCCGGTGAACGGCGGCCGCTTGCTCGGCGAGGGCGTGGTGATGGACGGGCAGGTCCGCCGCGCCGGCGGGCTGATCCTGCCGAACGAGGTCGTCCTCCCCTGGGAGCTCGAGGTGGGGCTCGCCGTGCAGGTCGGACCGCGCCCGCTCAACCCGGCGTGGATCGACCCGCACGTCCAGGAGCAGGAGCTCCGCGACGCGGTCGCGCGCAGGCAGGCCGCGCGGGAAGAGCGGAGGGAGCGCGAGCTCGCCGCCATCGACGACCCGGAGGAGCGCGCGCGGCGCGAGCGCGTCTTCGCGATGGAACGGGCGCGCGAGCGCGTCGCCGACGAGCGCGAGCTCGCCGTGGGGCCGGCCGTCCTCGAGGCGGAGCGGCGCGCCCGCTACGGGAACTGGCCGCGCGAGCACCTGCTCATCACGGCGGAGCTCCTCGTCACGGGCCCGGTGTCGAATGGGGTGAGCCTGGAGCGCTTCCTCGCGCAGAGGCAGCCGGGGAGCGAGCACGGCCCGTCGGCGGTGGGCACCTCGGGCGCGCACGTGAGCTTCTCGCCGCGGTTCGGGATCGAGACCGAGCCAATCCCCGGCCGCTTGCACACCCGGTTCGGCAGCTATTACGAGCCGAACCGCTTCGGCCGTCTGGGGAGCGGGCGCGTCGGCCGGCAGCACTTCACGTTCGGCGCGGACGTCCGCGTGCTGTCGACGACCCTCTGGGGCCTGCTCCACGACACCGCGTTCAAGCTGCAGGCGTCCATGGATCTCGCGCCTCGGTACGACAGCGTGAGCGCCGGCATCGGCGTCTGGCACTGAGCGCCGCGACGGCGCTCACGCCGACGGCGCGCGGCGGTGTTGCTCCGCGAGCAGCACGCGGAGGTGGCTCATCCGGGCGGGGTCGCGCTTGCCGAACTCGTCGAGCGCCGCGGCGACCGCGACCGGCGCGCCGCCGCGGGGCTCCTTCCGGAGCGCCCTCGCCGCCAGCGCGAGCGCGCGGGGGCACAGCACCTCCTCGATGCAGAGCCGCGCGGGCGGCGGCCGCCACGCGGCGTCGCGGTAGCCCCCCGGCGGCGAGGGCTCCGCGAGGAGCGCGAGGCCGTCCGCCTTCGCCTGCAGCGCCGAGAGGATCTCGCGCTCGATCGCGCTGCCCTCCTCGCGATCGCCGCAGCGCTCGATCGTGAAGATCGGCTTCGGCGCGCCGCGCCGCGCGGCGCCGAGCCAGCCCTTCCGCCAGCGCACCGCCGTGGCCCTGCTGATGGTCGCCTCGCCGCGCGCGACGAGGCCCGTGAAGGCGCTGAGCATCAGCACCTCGAACGGCGAGAACGCGTCGCCGCCCTTCGCCCCCGCGATGCGCGAGAGGTTCGCGGCCACGACGGGGAGCCCCGCCTCGATCGCGTCCGAGGAACAGAAGAGCGTCGAGCCCGCGGTCGTCGGGTGGAACCCCGTCAGGCTCACGCCCTCGCCGGCGCCGTACCACCCGAGGAGCGTGCGCACGGTCCCCCGGCGGGCCCCGTCGGCTGAGCAGTAAGCCCACGTGGTGCCCCAGAGATCGAACAGCGACCGCACGATCCACCGCGCGAGCCTCGCGCCGAGCAGAACGCTCGCCGCGAACAGCGCCGCGGCCGCGAAGGAGTCATCCGCGGCCCCGGCCAGGCCCGAGAGGAGCAGCCCGTAGAGCGCGGTGTACGCGAGCAGCAGCCCGCTCGTGATCGCGCTCAGGAACAGCTCGATCTTGGGCGACGCGCCGCGCGGCTCGGACCGCCGCCACACGGCGCGGTGAGGCGGCTCGCCGCAGCGAGCGCAGGGCTCCGCGGGGCCGCATCGCCGCCGCTTCCCGCAGCCGAGGCAGATGTCGATCGGGGGCAACCGGCTTGGCATCGGTGGTCCAGAATAGTGGCGCATCCTCGGTTCGTCGCCACGACCTGACCCACGACGCGGGCTCGCCGCGCCCACGGTTTCGCACACGCGCACAGGGCAGGAGCGCGCCTCTGCCCGCTTCGGGCTTGTCGTCGCGCCCTGTCCGGCGCATCGAGTCGCGCATGCTCCATCGCCGGCTCCGCATGGTCGCTGTCAGCCACCTCGCCGTCCTCGCCCTGTGCCAAGGCGTCGCCCTCGCGCAGCCGGCGCCTCCGCAGGGTCGACCGGGCCAGCAGGCTCAGCCGCGGCCGGGCCAGCAGGCGCCCGCGGCGGCCCCGGCGACGGCGCCCCCAGCTGCCGCCGCGCCGGCGGCGATGCCGCAGCGCATCGAGGTGAACGACCCGGCGCTCGCGCCCGTCCCCCCGCCGGCGCGCACGCTGGCGAGCTGGAACGACGCGCGCGCGATGATCGAACAGCGGTCGGTCGACTTCGCCATCGCCGTGCAGGAGGTCGCCCGCGCCGAGGGGGTCGCGCGGCGGGCGCTCGCCGCGGCGCTCCCGAGCCTCGACGCGCGCGGTGACGTGACGCACGAGCTGGCGGGCGGCAGCAGCGTGAGCCCCTCCCCGCCCGTGGAGCCGGGCGCGGGAGCGATCGAGGACGCGCCGACGACCGCGTCGGCGTCGCTCACGCTCCGCCAGCCCATCCTCGCCCCGCGCGCCTGGTACGGCATCGGCACCGCCAGGCGCTCGGTGGACGTCGCCAAGCTGAGCCTGGAGGATCGCCGCCGCGTCACCGTCGGCGCCGTGGCGGACGCCGTCGTCTCGATCGTCACGGCCGAGCGGGTCAGCGAGATCAACCGGGTCGGGCTTCGCAGCGCGCTCGAGCGGCTCGAGCTGACCCGGCGGCGCGAGCGCCTCGGCACCGGCACGAAGCTCGACGTCGTCCGCGCGGAGCAGGACGTCGCCCTCGCCCGCGCGACGCTCGTGTCCGGTGACGAGGCGCTGCGCAAAGCGCGGGAGACGCTCGGGGCCGTGCTGGGCGAGCGCGGCGAGGTCGGCGTCCCGCAGGGCTTCTCGCTGAACGCGATCGCGGCGGAGGTGCAGTCGCAGTGCGCCGAGGCGCGCTCGGATCAGCGCGCCGACGTGCGCGCCGCCCGGGCCGAGCTCGAGATCGCGGAGCGCAACCTCACCGACGCGAAGCTCGCGTTCGCGCCGTACGCCGATCTGTCGAGCACGCTGAGCGCCCGCACCTCGATCGGGGACGAGTCCACCCGAAGGGCGCGGTCCTGGGGGTGGTCCATCAGCGCCGTGCTCACCGTCCCCATCTGGGACGGCGGGGCGCGCTACGGCGAGCTCCAGATCAACAGGGCCGCGGTCGAGCAGCAGCGAGCGCGCCTCGGGGCGGTGGAGCGCACCGCAGGGCTCGAGACGACGCAGGCGGTCCGGGGCGTCGCCGTCGCCGAGCAGGCGCGCGCGGTCGCCGAGCAGTCGCGCGACCTCGCGCGCGAGACCGCGCGCCTCACGCAGGTCGCGTTCGAGGCCGGCACCGCGACGAGCTTCGATCTTGTCGAGTCCGGCCGCAGACAGCGCGAGGCCGAGCTCGATCTCGCGGTGCGGGAGTTCGAGGTGGTGAAGGCGAAGATCACCGCGCTGCTCGCGTCCGCCTCGTGCAAATGAGGTGCACGCAGGACGTGCGCGCGCCGAGCGCAGCCATGGCCCCGCGCGCCACCTCGCGCAGGGGTTGTGCCGAGCGACCGCGCGAGTAGGCTACGCGCCCGATGGATCGGCTCGAGAGCTACGTCGAAGGGCAGTGGCGCGCCGGCCAGGGCGCGCCGCACGTGCTCGTCAACCCCGCGACCGAGGAGCCGCTCGCCGAGACGAGCACGGACGGCCTCGACCTCGCGGCCGCGGTGGCGTTCGCGCGCGCCGAGGGCGGGCCCGCGCTCCGCGCGCTCACGTTCGCGGAGCGGGGCGAGCTGCTCCGCGCCATGTCGCGCGCCGCGCACGCCGAGCGCGACGCGCTCATCGACGTCGCCATCCGCAACGGCGGCAACACCCGCGGCGACGCCAAGTTCGACATCGACGGCGCGATCGGCACGCTCGCCTACTACGCCGACCTCGGCGCCCAGCTCGGCGACGCGCGGCTGCTCACCGACGGCGACGGCGTCCAGCTCGGGCGCTCGCCGCGCTTCTTCGGCCAGCACATCCTCGTCCCGCGCCCCGGCGTCGCGGTGCACATCAACGCCTTCAACTTCCCCGCGTGGGGGCTCGCGGAGAAGGCCGCCTGCGCGCTCCTCGCGGGCATGCCCGCCATCACGAAGCCCGCGACCAGCACGGCGCTCGTCGCGCTCCGGCTGATGAAGCTCTTCACCGAGCGCGCCCCGCTGCCGCGCGGCGCGCTCTCCTTCGTCGCCGGCCCGCCGGGCGATCTCCTCGAGCACCTCGGCGGCGAGGACGTCCTCGCCTTCACCGGATCGAGCGCCACCGGCGCCGCGCTCCGGCTCTTGCCCGGCCTCGTGCGCGAGGGCGTCCGCGTGAACGTCGAGGCCGACAGCCTGAACGGCGCCGTCCTCGGCCCCGACGCCGCCCCCGGCTCCGAGACGTACGCGATGTTCCTGCGCGACGTCGTGCGCGACATCACCCAGAAGGCCGGCCAGAAGTGCACGGCGATCCGCCGCATCTTCGCGCCCGCGGCCGTCGTCGACGCCGTGCGCGACGACCTCGTCGACCGCCTCCGCGACGCGCGGGTCGGCGATCCCGCGCACGACGGCGTCACGGTGGGGCCGCTGACCACGGCCGGCCAGCTCCGCGGCGTGCGCGCGGGCATCGAGCGCCTCGCGGCGGGTGCGGCGGTGGCGCTCGGCGGCGCGGGGCCCTTCGAGGCGATCGGGGTGCCCCCGGGCAAGGGGTACTTCGTGCCGCCGACGCTGCTCGTCGCGAGCGGCCCCGACGGCGCGCCCGCCGCGCACGAGCACGAGGTCTTCGGCCCCGTCGCCACGCTCTTCCCGTACGACGGCGGCGCGGCGCACGCCGTGGCGCTGCTGCGCCGGGGCCGCGGGAGCCTCGTCTGCTCCGTCTACAGCGACGACCGCGCCTTCGCGGCGGAGGTGCTGCTCGGCGTCGCGCCGTACCACGGCCGCGTCCTGCTCGGCAGCGAGAAGATCGCCGATCAGGCGCCCGGCCCGGGCACCGTCCTCCCTCAGACGATCCACGGCGGCCCTGGCCGCGCCGGCGGCGGCGAGGAGCTCGGCGGCCTGCGCGGGCTCCATTTCTACTCGCAGCGCACCGCCGTGCAGGGGTCGCGGCCGGTGCTGGAGGCGATCCTCGGGGCGAAGGGCGAGCCCCGTCCAGCGCCGGCGAAGCCGTAGATCGCGCAGGCCAGGGGTAGCTCTTTCCGTGGACTTTATGGTGAAGTCTCGCTCATGAGCGCCGGCCCGCAACTCATCGGCAAAACGATCGCAGGGCGCTTCCGCGTCACCGGGTTCATCGGCGAGGGCGCGATGGCCGCGGTCTACCGCGGCGAGCAGGACGCGGAGCCGCGCGACGTCGCCATCAAGATCATGCACCCGCAGCTGCTCGGCGACGAGACGTTCGTCACCCGCTTCTACCGGGAGGCGAAGGCGGCGTCGCGCCTCCACCACCCGAACACGGTGCAGATCCTCGACTCCGGCGTGGAAGGGCACCTGCCGTACATCGTGATGGAGCTCGTCGCCGGGCAGGACCTGTTCGAGGTCCTGCTCGCCGAGCGCCGCTTCTCCGAGGCCCGCGCCGCGCGGTTTCTGATCGGCATCACCGACGCCCTCGCCGCCGCCCACGCGCGGGGCATCGTGCACCGCGATCTCAAGCCCGAGAACGTGATGGTCATGCGGGATCCGGCGGATCCGTCGGTCGAGCGCGTGAAGGTGCTCGACTTCGGGATCGCGAAGATGGTCGAGAGGAACACCCGGGGCGGCGACGACGGGCCGAACAGCGCGCCCATCAGCGTCTGGGGCTCGGTCACCACGGTCGGCGTGGTCGTCGGCACGCCCGCGTACATGTCCCCGGAGCAGTGCCGCGGCGACGTCATCGACGGGCGCAGCGACGTGTACGCGTGCGGGGTGCTCCTGTTCCTGCTCGTCACGGGCCGGCTCCCCTTCCCGCCAACGGCCGTCGCGTGGGAGGTGGCGATGGATCACCTCCGGAAGCCGCCGCCCCCGCCGAGCCAGTTCCTCCCGCAGATCCACCCGGCCCTCGAGGCGATCATCCTCACCGCGCTCGCGAAGTGGCCAAACCAGCGCCAGCAGAGCGCGGCCGAGCTGCGCGACGAGCTCGAGCGGCTCCTCCCCCACCTGTCGGACGCGCTGCTCCCTGCCGCGCGGACGAGCGCGCCCGAGGACGCGCCGACCCTCGAAGTGGCGATGCCGCCGTCGCTCCGGAGCTCCATGACGGCCGCCCCGCCGCTGCGCGAGGGCGACATGCCGCCGCCGGCGCAGCGGGGCGAGGCGCTGGCGAGGTTCCGCGAGGCCTCGCTGACGGACGGGCCGCCGTCGAGCGCGATCCTGTCGCTCGCCGCGACGCTCCCTGGCACCGTCTTCCCGCGCGAGGCGCCGGCCGGACCGACGTCGGACGATTTCTCGCGCACGCTCCCGGCGGTGCGGCGGCTCATCGCGCCGACGAGCGATCCGCCGGCGAGCGACGTCGTGATCCACGATCGCAAGGACTTCGGGCCGCTCCTCCCCGGCGCGGGCGCCCGCGGGCCGTCCCCGAGGCCGGAGGCGCCGCGAGGCGCCGGCGCGACCGCCGCCGCCTCGCCGCCGCGGCCGCCCTCGCGGTCCTCGGCCGAGAGCGTCATCGAGATCGCGCCGGCGCCGATCCGGCGTGACCGCCGCCCGCCCGCGCGCCCGACGGACCTGTGGATGGTCAAGCTCGTGGTGCCGCTGGCGCTGGTGATCGGGCTGGCGCTCGGGGTGCTCGCCTTCTTCCTGAGCCGCTGACGCCTCGCGCCTCAGGCGCTGGCCGGCGTGACGGGCGCCTCGAAGGCGGCCGTTCTTCCCGAGCCGCCGACGCCTCGCGCCTCAGGCGCTGGCCGGCGTGACGGGCGCCTCGAAGGCGGCCCGGAGCGCCTGCGCGCGCAGCTCGATCGCCGCCGACGCGGGCGGCGGGACCGGCGCCTCCGCCTCGGCTGACAGCGCCATCGCGAACGCGTCGATCGCGGCCTCGACGACGCCCTCGATCGGGCGCGCCGCGAGCTCGTCGGGGGCGTCGTGGACCGCCACCATGCCCATCAGGACGGCGCGCACGTGGGCCGCCGCCCGCGGCGACGGCGCGGCGCTCCCCTCGTCGGCGCCGCTCACGCCGCGCGCGCCGCGCGCCCCCGGCTCCGCGCCGGCCCGCGCCGCCCTCGCGATCTCGGCGGAGAGCGGCCAGCTCAGCCGCGCCACGAGCCGCTCCTGCACGTAGGCGCGGACGCTCGCGTCGGTGCGCTTGCGCTCCTCGGGCAGCGCCGCGATCGGGCGCAGGTCGGACGCGAGCTCCCGGCGCGCCGGCTCGAGCGCCTTGTCGATCGCCGCAGAGAGCGCGCGCCGCTCGCGGCGCAGGTACGCCGCGCTCGCGCGGAGCCGGTCGGCCTCGGCGCGCGCCCTCCGCCCGGCCTCGCGGTCCTCGGCCGCGCGCGCCGACGCCGTCTGGGCGAGCTCGGCCGCGATGCGGCCCGCCTTGCGGCGGAGCGCGCGCTCGCGGAGCGCGTCGCTCGCGTCGACGATCTGCTCGGCGAAGAGCGCCTCGACCTCGGCCCACCCCGACGCCGCGAGCGCGGCCTCGTCGCCGAGGCGCCCCTTCAGCGAGAGCCGCGCCGAGAACGCGATCGGCGGCGTGAGCGAGGCGATGGCGCTCGCCGCGAGGCTGTCGCGCACGTGCGCGAGCACCGTCTCCAGGGCGTCGGGCTTGAGCCGGTCGGCCTTGTTCGCGAGGATCTGCACGGGCACGCCGAGCGCGCTGATCTCGGAGAGCACCCGCCGCTCCGACTCCTTCATCGCCTGGGGCGCGTCGAGCAGCCAGATGGCGACGTGGGCCTCGTCGAACGCCCGCCGCGCCTCGGCGATGTGATCGGGGTCGGGCGCGTTGAAGCCGGGCGTGTCGAGGATCTCGACGCGCTTGAGCCGCTCGATGGGCGCGTAGATGAACACCCGCGCGACCCTGTCCCCGGCCGCCGCGAGCGCGCGCAGCGTGTCCTTCAGCGCCGCGTGCGGCACGACGCGGTCCTGGCCGCCGCGCACGACGATGCGCGCGAACGGATCGGGCGCCCAGGCGACCCAGTGGAGCGTCGCGGTGGTCGGCAGGACGCCGGTCGGCGCCACGTCCTCGCCGAGCAGCGCGTTCAGGAACGTGCTCTTGCCCGCGTTGAACTCGCCCACCACGGCCGCGCGGAGCGGCCGCTCCCGCTCCACCGCGAGGGCCTCGATCGCCGCGAGCAGGTCGAGCCGGTCGAGGAGCTTGGCCGTGCGCGCGAGCTCGCGCAGCACGTCGCTCCACGCCGCGGCGGCGCGGGCTCCGGCGGGGCCGCCCGCGGGGGGCACCCACGCCTGCGCGATCGCGCGGCGCATGTCGTCGGCCCACGCCGCGCCCTCGCCGGTCACCGCGTCGAGCGCATCGAGCGCGCCGCTCCCCTGCCCCGCGGAGGCCATCGCCGCGGCGTCGCGCAGCCGGACGAGGTCGGGCGGGAGCGGGGGCGCCGCCGCGCCGCGCTGCTCCTTGTCGTCGTCCTTGGCCTTGGCCTTGCCGCGCGCGACGAGCGCGTCGAGCGCGCCGAGGTCGCGTGTCTCGACGGCCATGCGGAGCAGCGCCGCGGCGGCCGCGCGGTCGCCGGCGGAGAGCCCGCGCGCGAGCGCCTGCCGCGCGTCGTCGCGCCGCCCCTCGGCGAAGGCGAACGCGGCGGCCCAGGTCGGCTCGTCGAGCGCGCCCGCGGCGCGGACGACGCGGCGCACGCGGTCGACGACGAGCACGTCGCGGGAGGCGGCGACCAGGGCGGCGCAGAGCTCCGCCGCGCCGGGGACGTCGAGCACGAGCGCCCGCAGCCCGAGGTCGAGCGCCCGCCCCACCACGGCGGGCGGCAGGGCCGCCGCGGAGGAGCCCGCCGCAGGGAAGCCCGCCGCGGCGCTCGCCTCGGCCAGCGCGAGCCGGGCGAGCACGAGGGCGGCGCGCCCCTCGATCGCGGTGGGCTCGCCGAGGATCTCCGCGGCGGCGCGCGCGCCGTCGAGATCGCCGTACGCGAGCGCGCACTCGGCGCGGCGGAGGGCCACGTCGCGGTCGGGCACGGTCGTGAGCGGCGCCGGGATGCGGTCGAGCCAGCGCTGCGCGCGGGCCGGGTCGCCCGCGGCGAGGTCGAGGTCCGAGAGATCGAGCAGCGCGAGGCGCGCCGCGTCGCGCTCCTCCGGCGCCGATGTGGCCCGCTCGAGCGCGTCGCGCGCGCCGTCCCAGCCGATCCGCTGCCCCGCGCGGCCGAGGCGGAGCCACACGTCGGCGCGCCACGGGACGCGCTTCGCGAGATCCGTGAGCGAGGCGACGACCTCCTGGTCGAGCCACGCGTCCTCCGCGGCGTCGGCCCAGAGCGCGAGCCCCACGGCCGAGTCGGGCAGCACGGAGAGGATGGTGCGGGCGTGCTCGCGGGCCTCGAGGGGCATGCCCTTCGCAAGCGCAGCCTCGGCGGCGCTGCGCTCGTTCTCGAGGCCGAGGGCGAGGATCTCGACCCGCCCGAAGAACCGGTTCAGCGCCTCGACGAGCCTCGCCATGGGCGGGATGAAAGCCTTCCGGGAGGGCGGTCGTCCAAGGAAAAGCGAAGGCCGGAGCGGCGGGCAGCCAGGCTCCGATCTGGCCGGCGGCTCCCCCGGGGAGCCTCGCTGAAGGTCTCGACCTGGGCCAGGCCTCGAAAACGAGGGGACCGCCAGGTCCGGGCCTGGCTCAGCGTCTGGCGACGAGCGCTTTGCCAGGTCTCGACCTGGACCAGGCCTTGAAAACCAGGGAACCGCCACGTCTGGACCTAGCTCAGGGTCTGGCGACGAGCGCTTTGCCAGGTCTCGACCTGGACCAGGCCTTGAAAACGAGGGGAGCGCCAGGTCTGGGCCCATTCAGGATCTGACCACCAGCGCTCGGTCAGGTCGGGACCCAGTCAGGGTCTGGTCACCTGCGCTCGGCCAAGTCTCGACCTGGACCAAGCCCGGAACGTGAGCGCTTGTTGTTAGAGTGGACCTGTGCCGGCAGACATCGTTACAGGGCGCGTCGACGCGCTGATCGTCACCGCGCTGCAGGACGAGCTCGAGGCGGTGCTCGCGCTCGGAGAGGGCGCTCGAGACGGCTGGCGGGAGGAGCGGGATCCGGGCGGATTCCCCTACTACGTCCGCGACATCCCGAACGACGGCGGCGAGCCGCTCCGCGTCGCCGCAGCGTGGTCGGGGCGGATGGGCGAGCGCGCGGCGGCGGCGAGGACGCAGGGGCTCGTCGACGAGCTCGACCCGGGGTGCCTCGCGGTCTGCGGCATCTGCGCGGGCGAGCGCGGCACGGTGTCGCTCGGCGACCTCATCGTGGCGGACCGCGTGTACTGCTGCGACGAGAGCGCGGACGGGACCTTCCAGGAGATCGCGATCCACGACCGCGAGGAAACGTGGGGCACGGAGGTCGCCGGCTTCGCGGCCGAGTTCGAGAAATCGATGGCGCTCGCGGGCGAGCGCCCGCCGTCGAAGCTGTCGCAAGCGTGGTGGCTCCGTCACGCGCTCTACGCGAGTCACCTGGAGGGAGGCCCATCGCCTGTTTCGCACCCCGAGCGGGTCCGGCGATGCCCGGGCTGGACCGACCGCATCGGCGAGCTGGAGACGCAGGGCGTGCTCCGGATCGGCGACGGAGGCCTCGAGCTCACAGAGCCGGGCAGAGCGCAGGTCCGTCGCGAGCGCCTGGTCTACCCGGACGGCCCGCCTCCGGTCCGGCCGCTGCGCGTGCACGTTGCCCCGATCGCGACCGGCAGGGCGGTGCGGGTAGATCCAAGCCGCTTCGAGCGGCTGAAGTCGATCGGGGGCGAGGTGCTCGGCGTCGAGGTGGAGGCCACGGCCATCGGCCACGTCGCAGCGCGCCTCCGAGGGCGGTCGATCATCGCGAAGGCGGTCTCGGATCACGGCGACGACGACAAGGACGACAGCTTCCGCGCGTTCGCGTGCCGCGCGTCGGCAGAGCTCGTCGTCGCGCTCCTGAAGCGCTTCCTTGCGCCTGCCCGCGCCGAGCACGCCGGGCGAGGCCCGAGGCCACGCCGCTTCCCGGCGCGCACGCGGGGCGGCCACGCGGAGCCGCACGGCGAAGACATCCTCCTGCCGGGGGAAGGGCGCAGCGACGACTTCCTCTCGCGGGTCGAGCGCGTGTGCAGGCTGCGCGAGCCCGAGGGGGTGAAGATCGAGTGGTTCAATGCGCCCCTCCCCTTCGGCGTCTACCTTCGCGTCTCGGTCAACGAGGGCGGCATCGTCCGGATCGCGCCGCTCGCGGCGCTCGCGAGCGGCATCTCGACCGAGGCGGTCTCCGCGTTCATCGAGAGCATCGACGCGTCGTACCGGCGCGAGGATCCGGGCCTCGTGTCCACGCTGGTCTACGGCGGCGAGCCCGCGCCGGAGGAGCTCGTGCGTTACGCGAGCGCGCGGCGCGTGCGCCTCGTGCGGTTCCTCGAGTACCAGGGGCTCATCGACTTCCGCGGCTACCTGGCGTGGCAGAACGCGAGCCTCGAGCGAAACCCCACGTATCCGCCGTCGCTCTACGTCGACCAGCGCATCGCGCTCACGACGGGCCAGGAGGAGGTGCTGCACGAGCGCGCGCTCGACGCCGTCGCAGAGCTGCTCGACTCCGAGCACAGCCGGTTCGTGCTGGTGCTCGGCGACTTCGGCACGGGCAAGACGTTCCTCCTGCACGAGCTCGCGCGGCGAATGGGCAAGGCGGGCGGCCCGCTGACGCCGGTGCTCATCGAGATGCGCGCGCTGGAGAAGGCGCGCGACCTGAACGCGCTCATCGCGCAGCACCTCGCGCTCGCGGGGCTCGGCAAGATCGATCTGCCCGCGTTCCGGCACATGCTGGCCGAGGGGCGGATCGCGCTCCTGTTCGACGGCTTCGACGAGCTCGCCTTCCGCGTGACGTACGACCGCGCGGTCGAGCACTTCGACACGCTGATCCAGGCGGCGCAGGGCAAGGCGGCGAAGGTGGTGGTGACGAGCCGGAGCCAGCACTTCATCTCGGAGCAGCAGGTGCGGTCCGCGCTCGCGGAGAAGGCCGCGCTCTTACCCGGCTACCGGCTTGCGCGGCTGCAACCGTTCACCGAGGAACAGATCCGCCGGTTCCTCTTGAACCGGCTCGGCAGCGAAGAGGCGGCCGACGCGCGCATGCGGCTGCTCGCGGACGTGAAGGACCTGCTCGGCCTGTCGGCGAACCCGCGGATGCTGGGGTTCATCGCCGAGATCGAGGAGGCGCAGCTCCGGCAGGCGAAATCGGGCGACGGGGAGATCACCTCGGCGGGGCTGTACAAGCTGCTCCTGGATCGGTGGCTCGTCTGGGAGTACGAGCGCGCGCACCCGAAGGGCGCGCAGCCGGGGCTGTCGGTGGCGCAGCGGTGGCGGGCGGTGACGGAGCTCGCGACGCGGCTGTGGCAGCGGACGGAGCAGAGCGTGAACGTGCGCGAGCTGCCGGCGGAGCTGATCGCGGCGCTGCAGGCGCTCGGCAGGCACGAGCTCGATGTCGGGGTGACGGCGCACCAGATCGGGTCGGGGACGCTGCTCGTTTGGGATGACCAGGAGAACTTCCGGTTCATCCACCAGTCGGTGCTCGAGTGGCTCGTGGCGCGGGAGGCTGCCGAGGAGGTGCTGCGCGCCGAGCAGGCGGCGGCGCTCGAGCAGCGCGAGGTGAGCGACCTGATGGCCGATTTCTTCGGGGCGCTCGCCGGAAGGGAGGCGGCGGAGACGTGGGTACGGGCGGCGCTCAGCGGGGCGTGGGGGACGGTGGCGGCGGCGAACGCGCTGCGGATCGACGGGCGGATGGGGCTAGGGGTGAGCGAGCGGACCAACCTCGCGGGGGCGGATCTGCGGGGACAGGACCTCTCGGGGAAGGACCTCCGCGGGTGCGACCTCCGGGGGGCCGATCTGCGGGAGGCGAAGCTCATCGGGGCGAACCTGCGCGGTGCGCTGATGACGGGGGCGCTGCTCGACGGGGCGGACCTCTCGGGGGCGGCGCTCGGCGGGGCGGATCTGACGGGGGCGACGGCGGTGCGGGCCCGGATCGTGGGCGCGGACCTGACAGGGGCGAAGCTCGCCTCCATGCGGCTATGCGGGGCGAAGCTCGTGGGGACGCGGGGCGCGCGGTTCGACCGGTGCGACACGTTCGGCGCGGCGATGCCGGAGGCGGCGAGGTTCGAGCCGACCTGGGTGCAGGGCAGCCGGTGCAACGCCGTGGCGATCAGCCCCGATGGGACCCTGCTCGCATCGGGTCATGCCCACGGGATCGTGCTGTGGGACATGGCGACAGGGAGCGCGCTGCGCAGGCTGAACGGCCACTCCGACCGGGTCACGAGCGTCGCCTTCAGCCCTGACGGGGCGACCCTCGCCTCCGGCTCGGGCGATTGCACCGTCCGGCTGTGGGACATAGCGACTGGCAACGTGCTCGGCGTCCTCAGGGGACACACACATCGCGTGAACAGCGTGACGTTCAGCCCCGACGGCGAGATGCTGGCCTCTGGCTCTTCCGACCGTACGGTCCGGCTCCTGCAGGTGGCCACCTTCAGGTATATCGCCGTGCTTGGTGGCCATCTGGGCGCGGTGATGGCCGTGAGTTTCAGCCCCGACGGCGACCTGGTGGCTTCAGGCGTCTACGACGCCACCGTCCGGCTCTGGAAGGTCGAGACGGGCGAGGTGCTTCGCATGTTGAACAGTCACCGGGCTGGCGTGCTCAGCGTCGCCTTCAGTCCTGGCGGCGAGATGCTGGCTTCCGGTTCTGTGGACTACGATATTGGCCTCTGGCACGTACCGACGGGCGGCGAGCTGCACCTGCTGAAGGGCCACTCGCGCCGTGTGCGAACCGTCGCGTTCAGCCCCGACGGCGCGACGCTCGCCTCTGGCTCCGAAGATGGATCAGTGCAGCTGTGGAACCCGTCGGGCGTCTCGTCGCAGGTGCTCGATGGTCACTCCGCCGGAGTGACGAGCGTCGCGTTCAGCTCCGACGGCGCGACGCTCGCCTCTGGCTCGAAAGACAGCACAGTGCGCCTGTGGCAGGTGTCGACCGGCGGCGCCTTGCGCGTGCTGGAAGGACAGCCGAGCGTGTCCATGGCCATGGCCTTGAGCAGGGATGGCGCGACGCTCGCGCTCGGCTCCGAGGATTTTGGCGCTCATCTTTGGCGGATGTCGACATGGAGCGCGCTGCCGCCACTCGTGGATCGCGGCATCTCCTCCGCGAAGCTGACGTTCAGCCCTGACGGCGCGACGCTGGCGTTCGCTCAGCGCGACCACACGGTCGGGCTCCGGAGGCTCGGCGCAGGCGGCCCGGCGCGCGTGTTGAAGGGGCACGCTCATGGCATCACGGATATAGCCTTCAGCCATGACGGGGGCATGATCGCGTCAGGGTCGCTCGACGGGACCGCGCGACTCTGGCGCACCGAGACGGCGGAGCTGCTTCGCGTGATGGACGATCACGACGATGGGATCAGCAGCGTGGCGTTCAGCCCCGATGGCGTGACGCTGGCCTCGGGCTCGATCGATGGGACCCTCCGGCTGTGGAGGGTCGACGGCGGACGAGCAGCGCGCGTGATGGAAGGTCATGGCGATACCGTGAGGAGCGTGGCGTTCAGCCCCGATGGCGCGACGCTGGCGTCGGGATCCGACGACACGACCGTGCGGCTCTGGCCGCTCGTCGACGGCGGCGAGCCGCGCGCGCTGCGCGCTCACTCCGGCCGGGTGAAGTGCCTGAGCTTCAGCCCCGACGGTGCATGGCTCGCCTCGGGGTCCGACGAGGGCAGCGTTGTCCTCTGGCGCGTGTCCGCCGATGACACGGCGCGCGTCCTCGAGGGGCACGCCGGCGAGGTCGTGAGCGTGGCCTTCATGCCGGATGGCGAGACGCTGCTCTCCAGCTCCACCGACGGCACCGTCCGCTTCTGGAGCGTGCAGAGCGGTGCTTGCCTCGCCGTGCTCCTCAAGCTCCCCGAGGGCTGGGTCGCCTTCCGCCCCGACGGCCGCTACAAGCTCGGCGGCAACATCGCAGGCGGCTTCTGGCACGCCGCCAACCTCTGCCGCTTCGAGCCGGGCGAGCTCGACGCGCTGGTCCCTGGGCTGCGCGTCCCGGACGACGAGCCGCTGCTCCCCTTGCGGCCGGCGCCCGTCCGGGGCTGAGCGCGGGTTGCCGAGCTCCCAGCCCGAATGACTACGGCATCTTGTCGATCGCCTCGATCACGATCCCGCCGAACCGCGCCTCGTCGGCGCGGCACCTCACGCCCCGGATGACGCATGCGTGGCTGTCCCGAGGCTCGCCGGTATCGGCGTAGCGCGCTCCGAAGCCGCCGCCGAACGACGTGTTGAAGAACTCGAGAGGCCGCCCGGCCTCGTCCGTGACCTCATGCTTGCAGAGCCCGCACACCGCGCGCGGGTGGCGTGGCCACAGCTCCAGGGGATCGCCGCAGATCGGGCAGCGGTGCGTCCCGTCCGGCATCCCACTCCCGTCGGCGGTCACGAGGCGCGCGCCGCGCTCGCCCGCGGCGAACCGGTACGGACCGCTGATCCCCGCGATGCTGGCGCGGTCCTCGCTCGCGACCGCGAGCAGGCCGGCGCCGGCGAGGGTGAGCGCTTCGAGCGACGGCGCGAAGCCGGGCCGGTCGCCGGTGTCCTCCCCGCGATCCTCGTGCCAGGACGCGATCTCGACGCCTTCCCGCCTGGCCCACGCATCGATCGCCGCGCGCTGCTCTGCCCCCGAGGCACACGCGGCGTCCGTGGAGACGCGGATGTAGGCGACGGCGCGCTCGGGGCTGCCGCGCTTGAACCGGCGAGCTGTCATCCGGGATGAGGGAATCCTGGACGGCGACGGTTGTCCAGCGGGCCGTGGTGGCGGTCGCGGGTAGCTCGCCCCCGAGCGGCGCGCGCCGGAGGTTTGCCGCGGTGGCAGCGCGGATTTTGGCCCCGGCCTGGACAGGCGTGTAGACGGCGCCCGATGGGCTCGACCCGGACGGCCTGGCACGTGCTGCTCGTCGCGCTGCTCCACCAGCGGGGCTCGCGCGGGTTCGAGGTGCGCAGCGAGGTGCCGCTCTCGAACGAGCCTCTCCGCGCCGACGACCTGCTGCTGCGCCGGAGCGCGGAGCCGAGCGAGCCCGCGGGCACGCTGAAGAAGCTCTGGGACCTGTTGCCCAGAGACACCATCGTCGAGTTCAAGAGCATCGGCCGGCCCTACCGACGGCGTAACCTCGACCGGCTGTGCAGCTACCTTCACCTGTACTGCGCCGATGAGCCAGAACGGATCGAGCGGCGGAGCGACCTGTGCGGCGTGCTGCTCGTCCCGTCACGCACCAGGTCGCTCGACGCGGATGTGGTGGAGCTCGGCCTGAAATGGGGCGACCTCGGCGGCGGCTACTGGCGGCTCGAGGGCGGGGCGTTCGCGCTGCTCGTCGTCGAGATCGACGCGGCGGCGGAGGCAGAGGACGACGATCTGCTACGCTTGTTCGGGCACGGCGAGGCCCGGACCATCGAGGCCCGAAGGTGGCTCTCGCAGCAGCTTGGAGCCGAGGAGATCGCCATGGAAATCCACGATTTGGAGGGCTTCGACGAGGTTGTCCGCAAGCTCCTGGCCACCCTCCCGCCGGAGCGGGTGCTGTCGGCTTACGCCCCCGAGCAACGCGTGGCGGGGCTGCCGCCCGAGCAGCGCATGGCGGGGCTGCCGCCCGAGCAGCGCATGGCGGGGCTGCCGCCCGAGCAGCGCATGGCGGGGCTGCCGCCCGAGCAGCGCATGGCGGGGCTGCCGCCCGAGCAGCGCATGGCGGGGCTGCCGCCCGAGCAGCGCGTGGCGGGGCTGCCGCCCGAGCAGGTGCTCCTCGCCTTGCCCGACGACGTGCTCCGCGCCCTGTCCGATGCCTACCTCGACACGCTCTCGGCGGAGACGCGCGCCGCCATCCGCGCGCGCATCGGACGGTAGGGCGGCAGCTCTGCGTCCCGCGCGCAGCAGAGCAGCGTGCCCGCAGGCCGCGGCGCTTGCATGATGCGCCCAGCCAAAGCGTCCGCTGCGTCCGGGTAGACTCCGGACCGATGCTCCTCCCGCCGAGAACGACAGGCCTCGCCGCGCCCGCGGGCGTCCTGCGCCCGTGGCCCTCCGTGCTGGCGACGTGGGGCCCTGGAGAGCGGAGCACGCTGCACGCCCACCATTGCTGGCACCTCGTGCTGGCGCTCGACGGCGACCTCCAGATCGGGACGGCCGACAGGGGCCCGTTCCAGCCGGGAGGCGCCGTCCTCACGGCCCCGGACACCGCGCACGCGATCGATGCGTCAGGCACCCATGTGCTCATCGTGTTCATCGATCCAGAGAGCGACGTCGGAGACGGGCTCGCCCAGGCGCTCGGGGCGTCGCCCATCGAGGTCATGGGCAGCGAGACGGCGGATCGGCTGCGGTCGTGCGTCGCCGAGCGCGGAGAGGCCGGGCTCTCGGCGGCGCTGCCCGGCGTGTTCGAGGCGCTGGGGATCGCGGTCCCGCCCTCCTCGCCGAGGCCGAGGCACCCGGGGGTCCAGCGGGTGCTGCGCCATCTGCGGGCGAGCGCCGGAGACGCGGACACGTCGCTCGAAGCCCTGGCCGGCATCGCGCGGCTCTCGCCGGGGCGGTTCATGCACGCCTTCACGGAGAGCGTCGGCGTGCCGCTGCGGCCGTACCTCCTGTGGCTCAAGCTGGAGCGGGCCGGGGCGGCGATCGCCGGCGGCGCGGCGCTCTCGGAGGCCGCCAGCGCGGCCGGCTTCGCGGACGCGGCGCACATGACCCGGACCTTCCGCCGGATGTTCGGGGTGAGCCCTTCCGATCTGAAACGCCGTAGCCAGCTCGTTCAAGACGGGTGAGGAGCGGGTCGCCACCTTGAGGGCATGGCACCTCTCCTCGTCCTCTCGATCTCGTTCGCGTTGTTCGTTGTCCTCGGACGCCTCGGCGTCAGGCACCTCGCGAGCTGGGTGACCTGCTTGCGGTACGCGCTCGCGGCGATGTTCCTGCTGACCGGATCGGCCCACTTCGGGAGCCGGCGCACCGAGCTCGTGGCGATGGTGCCGCCGGCGCTGCCCAGCCCCGATTTCCTCGTGACCGCGACCGGGGTCCTGGAGATCGCAGGCGCGGCGGCGCTCCTGGTTCCGCGGCTCGCGCCGTGGGCGGCTGCGGGGCTTACGATCCTGCTCATGGCGATGTTTCCTGCGAACGTCCATGCCGCGCGCGCGGGGCTCACGCTGGGCGGTAGCCCGGTGACGCCGCTCGTGCCGCGAACGCTGATGCAGATCGTGTTCGTCGGCGCGACGGTCGCCGTCGCGATCGGCACTCGTGGCGGGGAGCGGACGAACCGGAATCGGACGAAGTAGCGTCCAGTGCGGCGCTTTGATCGAGGTCCCTGCTACATACAGATTCGGCCTGCGGCGGCACGAGGAGGTCGTCTGTTAGACTGCCGCCGTGGCGAGAGACCTCATCGACTTCGGCATCGAGCGCAGCCGCCACGAGCACTTCTTCGGTCGAGAGGACGTGCTCTCGGCCATCGATCGCCACCTCGATAGCGCGGGCACGTCGGGCCGCTGGGTGCTCGTCACGGGCGCGCCCGGCATGGGCAAGAGCGCGACCCTCTCGCGGTGGCTCGACGTCGAGGAGCAGCGTGGCCACAGAGCGCCGCACCACTTTCTCCGGCGCGACGTCATGGACTGGGATCGCCCCGAGGCGGTCGCCCGCTCCCTTTCGGCGCAGATCGAGGCGCTCTACCCGGCGCAGAAGGACCCCGAGGCGCGGCCGGAGAACCGGCTGATCGAGCTCTTGGCGAAGGTCTCCAAGCACGAGCTCGTCCCCCGAGGTGAGCGCCTGGTGCTCGTCGTCGACGGCCTCGACGAGGCGCGGAGCGACGGTGCCGGGAAGAACCCGCTGCCGAGCTTTCTGCCGTACGCGCTGCCACCGCGCGTGCACGCGCTCTGCGCCTCGCGCCCACAGTACCCGCACCTCGGGTGGCTGGAGAGCCGCGGTAACGTACGACGCCTCGATCTCGACACGCCCGAGTGGGCGGGCTCGAACGAGCGGGCCTGCCGCGCGTTCTGGAGCGATCAGGCGCCGCGGTTCACGCCGCGGCTCGACCCGAGGCTCGTCGAGGAAGCGGTGGCGCGGGCCGAGGGGAACCTGCTCTATGCGGTGAAGCTGCGGGAATGGCTCGAGGAGCAGCCGGTCGAGCAGCGGCGCGTGGAGCGCCTGCCCCGCGGACTGAGCGGGTTTTTGGAGCAGATCTGGCAGCAGCTCCGGAGCCTGCCGCGCGAGCAGTTCGGGCTGGTCGCTAGCGCCCTCGGGCTGGTCTGCGCGGCGCGCGAGGCGCTGCCGCTCGAGGAGGTCGAGGCGGCGGCGGGGTGGAAGGACGTGGAGGCCGGCGAGGACTTCCTTCGCGCAGCGCGGGCGCTGCTCCTCGAGGAGCCGGCGTCGTGGCGCGGCTTGCGAGCGTACCGGCCGTACCACGAGGCGTTTCGCGCGTTCGTCACGGGGAAGCTCGGGCCGAAGCGCATGGCCGAGCTGCACCGGCGGCTGCTGGACACGACGGCGCGGTGGCCGGTAGCAGAGGGGGAGAGCGATTTCCGGCGGCGGTATCCTGCGCGGCACGCAATCGCGCATGCGCTCGCGGCGGGCGAGCGGGAGAATGCACGGGGGTTGTGCCGGGATCTCGGGCTGCTGGAGGCGCTCTGCCGCGAGGATGGGCCTGCGGCGCTCGAAGATGCGCTGCGGCTCGGAGCGAAGGAGCTCGGGAACGGCGACATCGACCTGCTCCACAGGGCGGTGCGGGCCGAGTCGCACTGGCTCCGTGAGGCACCGGAAGCATTGCCGGCGCTGGTCTACAACCGGCTGCGCTCGGCCGGATGGGAGGCGGAGCGGATCGCGCGGACGCTGCGGTTCCCATGCGGCTCGCCGAGGATCCGGTTGCGGCATCCGGTACGGATGTGGACCGGCGAGGAGCGCACGCTGCACGGCCACTCCGGGGCGGTCAACTCCTGCGCGGTCAGCCCCGATGGCCAGCGCATCGTCTCCGCCTCCTTCGATCGAACGCTCAAGATCTGGGACCTTGCGACCGGCACGCTCCTCTCCACCCTCAAAGGCCACTCCGATTGGGTGAGTGCGTGCGCGGTCAGCCCCGATGGCCAGCGCATCGTCTCCGCCTCCTACGATCGAACGCTCAAGATCTGGGACCTTGCGACCGGCACGCTCCTCTCCACCCTCGAAGGCCACTCCGGGACGGTCAACTCCTGCGCGGTCAGCCCCGATGGCCAGAGCATCGTCTCCGCCTCCCACGATCGAACGCTCAAGATCTGGGACCTTGCGACCGGCACGCTCCTCTCCACCCTCGAAGGTCACTCCGTGGCGGTCAACTCCTGCGCGCTCACCCCTGATGGCCAGCGCATCGTCTCCGCCTCCTACGATGGGACGCTCAAGGTCTGGAGCCTTGCGACCGGCACGCGCCTCTCCACCATTGAAGGCCACTCCTATCAGGTCACTGCCTGCGCGGTCAGCCCTGATGGCCAGCGCGTCGTCTCCACCTCTTACGATGGGACGCTCAAGATCTGGGACCTTGCGGCCGGCACGCTCCTCTTCACCCTCGAAGGCCACTCCTATCAGGTCACTGCCTGTGCGCTCAGCCCCGATGGCCAGCGCGTCGTCTCCGCCTCCTACGATGGGACGCTCAAGATCTGGGACCTTGCGACCGGCACGCTCCTCTCCACCCTCGACGGCCACTCCTATCAGGTCACTGCCTGTGCGTTCAGCCCCGATGGCCAGCGCGTCGTCTCCGCCTCCTACGATGGGACGCTCAAGATCTGGGACCTCGCGACCGGCACGCTCCTCTCCACCCTCGAAGGCCACTCCGATCGGGTCACTGCCTGCGCGCTCAGCCCCGATGGCCAGCGCGTCGTCTCCGCCTCACACGATCGAACTCTCAAGGTCTGGGACCTTGCGACCGGCAGGCTTCTCTCCACCCTCGAAGGCCATTCCTCTTGGATCGATGCCTGCGCGCTCAGCCCTGATGGCCAGCGCATCATCTCCGCCTCCGCCGGTGGGACGCTCAAGGTCTGGGACCTTGCGGCCGGCACGCTCCTCTCCACCATCAAAGGCCACTCCGATCGGGTCGCTGCCTGCGCGCTCAGCCCCGACGGTCAGCGCCTCATCTCCGCCTCTGACGATAGAACGCTCAAGGTCTGGGACCTTGCGACTGGCAGGCTCCTCTCCACCATCAAAGGCCACTCCAATCGGGTCACTGCCTGCGCCATCAGCCCCGATGGCCAGCGCATCGTCTCCGCCTCACACGATCGAACTCTCAAGGTCTGGGACCTTGCGACCGGCACGCTCCTCTCCACCCTCGAAGGCCACTCCGATCGGGTCACTGCCTGCGCGCTCAGCCCCGATGGCCTGCGCATCGCCTCCGCCTCACACGATCGAACTCTCAAGGTCTGGGACCTTGCGACCGGCACGCTCCTCTCCACCCTCGAAGGCCACTCCGATCGGGTCACTGCCTGCGCGCTCAGCCCCGATGGCCTGCGCATCGCCTCCGCCTCACACGATCGAACTCTCAAGGTCTGGGATACCTCAACCGGGGAATGCCTGGATACAGCGCACGGGACCAGCCCATTCGTCAGCGTGACTGTGTCGCAGCAGCTTCTCTGTGCAGGCGACGCGAACGGCAATCTCTGGCATCTCTACTTCATGGCCTCGGCACCTGAAGCGAAACATCTTTCGACGAACAAGCCCATCCACCTCTTCTTCAGCTACTCCCACGAGGACGAGGCCCTCCGCGACGAGCTGGAGACCCATCTCGCCCTCCTCAAGCGCGAGGGCCTCCTCAAGAGCTGGCATGACCGCCGCATCGGCGCCGGCACGGCGTGGGCTGGTGAGATCGACAAAAATCTCAACGAGGCCGACGTGATCCTCCTCCTCGTCAGCGCCGACTTCCTCGCCTCCGACTACTGCTTCGACAAGGAGATGAAGCGCGCCCTCGAGCGGCACGACGCCGGCCAGGCCCGCGTGCTCCCGGTCATCCTTCGGGAGGCCGACTGGCACAGCGCGCCTTTCGCCAGGCTCCAACCGCTACCGAGGGACGCCAGACCGGTCACCAGCTGGCCGAACCGCGACGAGGCCTGGACCGACGTGGTGAAAGGCATCCGGCGCGCAGTCGAGGCGCTCCGAGGGCACACCGGATACGATGAGCGCACCGACGCCCTTCAAGGAGCACGCGATGTCCGACGGGATCACGACGTCTCAGGCTGAGCCGATCGACGACGAACAGTACCCGGCCTTCCTCGAAGCCATCCGCGCCCGCTTCGGCGAGGTGACCGCCGGCGGCGCGCGCCTCTTCACCACGGACGCCGCGGGCCTCTTCGACGCGTTCCTCGACGGGTTCCGCGCGGATCGGCGCCAGCACTACACGTGCAGCGCGTGCCGCCGCTTCGTCGAGCGCTTCGGCGGGCTGGTGAAGGTCGCGCCCGATGGGACGGCGACGTCGATCACGTGGGCCCCCGAGGCAGCGCCGCCGTTCTTCCGGACCTCCGTCGAGGCCATGGCGCAGATCGTCGCGCGCGCGAAGGTGACCGGCGTCTTCCTCTCCGAAGAGCGCACGTGGGGGATGCCGCGCAACAAGAGCCAGAAGCCGCCCTTCTCCTGGACGCACATGGCCGTAACGCCCGGGCGGGAGCTCGTCTTCAAGCCGTCCGCCGTGCAGACCACCTCGCAGGTCGTGGCCGAGAAGCTCCAGGATCACGGCACCCTCTGCCGAGGGCTCGCCGAGTTCCCGCTCGAGGTCGTGAGGCAGGCGCACACCCTCCTGACCACCGGGAACCTCTACCGATCGGAGAAGTGCATCGGCGTGGCGAAGTGGCTGGTCGATCTGCACGAGGCGCGCGCGGCGACGAAGAACCCCGTCGCCCGCGACAACATCACATGGCTCGCCGTGGCGACCGCGCCGGCCGGGTTCTGCCACGTGCGCAGCGGCATGATCGGCACCCTCTTGGAGGACATCCAGGCCGGGCTCGGCTTCGCCGACATCAAGGCGAAGTTCGACGCCAAGATGAACCCGCTCCTCTACCAGCGCCCCCAGGCGGCGCCGAGCGCGGGCAACATCGCGCAGGCCGAGGCCATCGTCCAGAAGCTCGGCTCGGCCGGCGCACTGGAACGCCGGTTCGCCAGGCTGGAAGACATCCAGGCGCTGTGGAAGCCGAAGGCGGCGGAGGCGCCCCAGGAGCGGGGCGGCGGCGTCTTCGGCCACCTGAAGGCCAAGATCTCCACGGCCGCAGCGTCCGTAGAGCAGCCGCCCGTCGTCATGACCTGGGAGAAGTTCCAGCGGACCGTGCTCGCGGACGCGGAGCACGTCGAGTTCTTCGTGCCCGAGCAGAACGCGTTTTACGCCGCGCTGGTGACGGCCGCGAACCCTGATTCGCCGCCCATCCTCCAGTGGGATCGCGAAGAGAAGCGGAACCAGGTGAGCTGGTACCTCTACGTCAAGGGCTCGCCGGCGAGCGCGTGGAACCTGAAGGCGGGGCAGTTCCAGAAGGTCACGGCGATCGCGCTACAGCCGACGATGTGGGACGGCCCGGACAAGTACCCGCACCAGGGCCAGTCGGTCTTCTTCCTCCTCGATGGCGCGCGAGACGTGAACCACGAGCGCAGCGGCGGCTTCTTTCCGGAAGACCTGCGAAGCGAGTACCACGGCATCCGCGCCACCATGGAGGCGTACGCGAAGAACGCGACCATCGCGGGAGCCAAGGAGGCGTCAGCCTGCGGCATCAAGCTCCAGAAGAGCGCCGGCAACTGGGATTACCTGTTCCGGGTCACCACGAAAAACGGGCGGGTTACCTACAAGCTCGACCGCTGGGACTGAGGATCGGAGCCCTGCGGGGGCCGCGCCACCGGCGGACGGGCGCCGGGAGCGCGGGCACGCCGGTCGATCACCCGCTGGCAGAACCGCGACGAAGCCTGGAAGGACGTGGCCACCGGCATCCGACGCGCCGTCGAGGCCCTCCAAAGGCGCGCCGATGCCAGCCCTCGCCGGTGAGTCATGCGGCGCGTCGCCGCGCGCACCGCCGGCTTCACCGCCGCCGCGTGGGAGGAGATCAGGCGCGGATGACGAGGATCTCGCGACCGGAGGGGGAGAGCGCGCGCTCGCGACGGGTGCGCTCTGCGATGGGGGGCTGCCCGGAGCGCTGGTCGAAGAGGATGAGCCATCCGCGCTGGAGCGCCAGCCCGGCGAGGTACTCGTCCAGCTGGACGAGCCCCTCGGCGAGCGGATCCGGCCGGCCGTCACGCCAGACCTTGAGCTCGATCGCGAGCGTCTCGCCCGCATAGCGAACGCAGAGATCCATCCTCCCCCGGCCGATGGCGTACTCGCGCTCGACGGTGCCGCCGCCGTTCACGACGCGCTGGAGGAACGCCATGACGACGAGGTGCGGCGCGATCTCGTGATAAGGCGCGGCGCCGAGGAGCGGCTCGCCGTGCTGGCGCCAGAAGGCGAGGAAGGCGTCGAGCAGGCGGTCCGCGTCGAGGCGACCGTCCTGCGTGAGCCACGTGGCCTTGATCTGAGGGAGTGAGGCGCGGATCGGAAACGCGAGCTCGCGGACGATGATCTCGCGGTAGATGGGGTTGGCGACGTCGAGACCGCCCTCCGCGGTCATGCGCACGAGGCCGAGGTCAATGGCGAAACGAAGGTCGTCGGGCGGCACGCCGGGGAGCGCGGTGCCAGCGAGCATCGGCTCGATGACGGCGCGGACGCGGGGCTCGCGCAGGCGCTCGACGAGGCTGTCGAGGTGCGTGTCCTGCCGCTCGATGAGGATCTCCTTGGCGCGATCGACGTCGGCCGACGTGATGGGTTGCACGCGGTCCTTGACGAGGACGTCGACGAGCTGTCGGGCGAGGGCGTTGACGAGCCAGGGCTGGCCCTGGGTGAGCTCGAAGGCGCGGTCCACGGCGTCGGGCCGGAAGACCTGACCGGTGTCGGCCGTGTGCTGGGCGTAGAGGGCGGCGACCTCATCGCGGGTGAAGTTGCGCAGGGTGAGCGACTCGACCTTGATGTTGAAGGGGCTCGACGTGCCGAGCCTGTCGTCGCCGCCGGAAGCCACCTTGTAGTCGCGCACGTCGCGGAGGCCGACGAGGGCGAGCGCATGCGGGAAGCCGTCCGGACGGCTCGCGTACCCGCTGCGGATCTGGCGCAGCATCGAGACGAGCGTCACGTCGCGCAGGGCGTCGGCCTCATCGAGGAAGACGACGAGCGGGCGCGGCGCGGCCTGGGCCCAGGCGCGCAGTGCAGCGCCGATGCGCTGGCCGGGGGGGGCGTCGGGGAACGGCGGCGGCTGCAGCTCCGCTGGGAGCTGCCAGCCGGCGGCGCCGCGCCACTCCGCGAGCATCGCGAGCTCTGCGGCGCCGGGGTCGTCGGGGAAGGGGGCGCCGACCTCTGCCGAGACGAGCACCGCGACGTAGCGCCCCTCGGCCGTGAGCTCTCGGGCGAGCGTGAGCAGCGAGGTCGTCTTTCCAATCTGCCGAGGCGCATGCAGGACGAAGTAGGCCTTGCGATCGACGAGGTCGCGCACCGCGGGCAAGCGCTCCTCGGCCGGGAGCATGTAGTGATCGGCCGGGTCGCAGGGACCTGCGGTGTTGAACCAGCGGTGCATCGCGGCGGTGAGCCTAAGGAGGGCGGCGCCAGGTGGCCAGCGCGGCGACGCCGGTCGTGTTTGCTCGCCGGCGGCGAGGGTCGGTGCGGCCAGCCCCCGCCCATATCGCGACCTACCCACCTGCCCCGCTGGCCAGGCGCCGCGTCATATCCAACCTACCGACCCGCCCTGCCGACCAGGCGCCGCGCCATATCCGACATACCCGCCCGCCCTGCCGACCAGGCGCCGCGCCATATCCGACATACCCGCCTGCCCTGCCGATCAGACCCCGGGCCAAATCCGACATACCCGCCTGCCCCGCCGACCAGGCCCCGGCGATGTCCGGACATCCTCGCCCGCCCTGCCGACCAGCGTCTCGTCCCCGCCCTCGCTCTCCCTCACCGGTACGGCCCGCCCCGCCCCTCCCCCCTCATCTGCCGCGCGAGCGCCAGCATGGGCCGCAGCACCTCCCGCGCCGCCGCTGGATCCGCGAGCGGCGCCCCGATCACCACCGCGATCGCGCCCGGGGCCACCGCGACCCCCTCCTCCGCATCCGCAATCCCCCCGAGGCGCGCCGCCTGCTCCAGGATCGCCGCTGCGATCCCCTGCTCCGCCGCGTTCCTCGGCCTGGCCGCGCCCTCGATCGGCGGATCCAGCCGCAACGAGACCCGTGTCCTCGCCGGAACGGCCCCCTTGAACAGCGTCTCGAGCTCGAACTGCGCCCCTTCGAGCGTCCCCGAGAGCCGCATCGAACCGACCCTGAGCCTCCCGTCGCTCTCCTCCGCGAAGCGGCGCCACGCGGGCAGCCACGCCGCCATCGCCGCAGGCGGCGGCAGCGCCGCGCCGGCCTCCGCGAGCGCCTGCGCGAGCGCGTTGACCTGCGCCAGGAACGCGTCGAGCGCCTGCTCGTCCGACGCCTCCGCGACGCTCCACACCCACGCCTCCCTGTCGTCCACGTCGGCCCGATGGAAAGCACGCAGCGCACGCCGGAGCGCAGGCCCGAGCACGGCCCGCACCTGCGCCTCCTCCCGTCCCACCACCCGGAAGCGCCGATCGAACCCCTCCTCCCCCGTCTCCAGCCCATCGAGCTCCAGCACGCGCCGCCACTGAACGTCGAGGCGCAACCCCCAGGGCTCCGCGAACCGCACCGTCGCGCCCAGGCCGGCCCTCAACCCCTTCACGGCCGAGGCCACCTCCACGGTGCAGCCCGCGCGCACGCCGCGGAGCCGAAGCCCCCGTTCCAGCGAGAGCCCCACCCGCTGCCCCGCGCGCGCCCAGACCGCGCGCCAGCGATCCGCGCCGACCCGGGGCCGCTTTCCATCGCGCCCGGTCCGAGGCTCGAACAGGCCGACGATCACCGGCACGCGGTGTCGCACCAGCTCCCCGCCCGCCAGGTGCTCGATCGTCACCTCCAGCGCGTACTCCAGGGCAACCTCGCGGAGGCTGAAGGACGGCGCGAGATCGCTCGGCAGAGAGATGCGGAAAGGCACCTCCGTTCCCTCGGCGATCCCTGTGACATCCTGAAAGAACACGTTCGGGCAGCTCTCGTACGAACCGCTGCGCGCGTTCACCTGCTCCACCCCGTTGCCGACCAGCGCGACGCGGAGCCCGAACGGGTAGCGCCCCGGGAGACCACCGAAGGCGACGGCCCCGGTCAGGATGGCGCCCGGGGTGAGGGTCCGGCCGGGCAGCGACACCTCGACGAAGGCGCCTCGCCCCCGGTGGCTCGCGTCGATGAACGGCTCGTCTTCCGGCCGCTGAGCAGACCTGGGCCGGACGAGGACCTCCTGGCTCTCCCGGGCGTCGAGCCACCACGGAATGGAGACGTGCGCGCGGACCTCGCACCGGCACGCCTGGAAGGCGCCGGCGAACGTCGGCGGGAGATCACCAGGCAGCGCGAACGAGACCCGGTAGCGGTGAATCCCCTCGCCGAGCCGCCCCTCCCCGGCGACCTCCTCGCTGAGGAGCAGCAGGTCGCGAACCTCGAAGGTCCCCTCGCCCGGAACCAGCTGCTCGTGCGTGTGCCGCAGGGCCACGCGCACGAAGTTGATGGGCGTCTTCGCAGCGCTTTCGAGCGAGAGCCCGACGTCGAACGTCTCGCCCGGATGAACGAGCCTGGGGAGGCGCAGCGTGATGAAAGGGCGGCTCCTCATCGCCGCCTCGCAGTGTAAACGACCTGGCCGACCGCCCTCCGACGCGGCGTCATGTCGCGCGTCGAACGGCGACGTGTTTGCCCTACCTACCAGCAGCGCGCCGTACCCACCGGCAGCGCGCCCTACCCGCCCTGCAGCGCACCTCCGCCGCGCGCCATGTACGCCGCGAACAGCGCAGGCGCGAGCCGCTTCATCGCGCGCCGCGCCTCGATCACCGCCTCCCCGGAGCGGCGCGCTTCCCGCGACGACGCCGCCGCGAGCGCCGCGACGAAGCGCCGCGCGCGCGAGAGCGCCTCTGCCTGCTCGGCCGCCTGCGATCGCTCGACGACAGCGTCCCCGGACGCGACACCCTCTTCCGGGACCACCTCCTCCAGCGCGATCCCCAGCGGCGGCGGCAGCACCCCGGTCACGATCCCCACGGGCGCCGACCACGCGGCCGGCTCCTCCTCGATCTCGAGCTCGTAGCGCGCCACGTCGGGCAATCCGCGCACGGCCTCGTCGCGCGCCGAGGCGAGCGCCGCGTCGAACGGATCGCGGAGGAGCGCCTCCAGGTAGTACCGCCGCGCCGCGGGCTCCCCGAGCGCCGTCGCGGCGTCCGCGAGCAAGAAGAGAACGCGCGCGCTCCGCCGCACCTGCGCCGCGCTCGACAGCGAAGCGCGCGCCTCGGCCGTGTCGCCCGCAGCGAGCCAGTAGTACCCGGGAGGCTGCCCCTCGAGCCGCCCGTCGTCGCCCTCGGCCTCGCGGAGCGCCTCCGCGACACGGCGCAGGAGCACGCTGTGCAGCGACGCGAACGCGCCGCTCGCGGGCTCGAGGCCGCGCGCGATCCCGAGCAGCGCAGCCGCCGGCGCGGCCGAGCCCCGCGTCCGCGCGAGCTTCCGCTCCAGCGCGGCGACCCGCTCTGACTGGCGGCGGAGGACGGCGTCCGCCGGATGGATCGCCGCGAGCTCCGCGAACAGCCGCCGCGCCTCGCGCAGCTCCCCCGCGGCGATCGCCTCGGACGCAAGCGATAGCCGCAGCGTGCGCTGCGCGAACAGATCGAGCTGCCCTGCAGGCGCGCCGTCGCCGGGCGAGAGCGCCGCGGCGCCGTCGACCGGGACCGGCTCCACCGGGAGCGCGCGGCCTTCGAAGAGAGACAGCTGTCGCATCGCGAGATCGAGCTCCGCGCAGGCGCGCCGAGCCTAGCTCGAGCGGCCCAGGGTCGATGGCATTGCATCGACAGCGGCCGGTTTGCCGTTCCCTGGGATGTGGCCACCTCGCCGCCAGCCGCACCGCGCAACCGCTCGCGCGCATGCGTCCGCGAGCGGGGGTGTCGCACCACCCGCTCGCTAGCGGTCACGAGATCGCACCGCCGGCTCGCTAGCGGTCACAAGATCGCACCGCCGGCTCGCTAGCGGTACGAGATGGCCAGGTGCTGCGTCGAGGGCGGCAGCGGATGAAACTCCGTCCGCGAGAACCCGGCACGACCGAACATCGCGCCGAGCTCCGCTTCCGTGTACGCCTCGCCCCGCGACGTCTGGCAGAGCATCGTCATGGCGAACGCCGCCGCGCTCGGGGGCGAGACGCGGTCCTCGTTCGGGACCATCTCCACCGTGACCACCCGGCCGCCCTCGGACAGCGCGGCCCGCGCCTTGCGCAGGAGCGCTTCACACGTCGGCACGTCGAAGTGGTGCAGGAAGTTCGTGAGCAGCACCAGGTCGTACCCCTCGCCGAACGGCTGATCGAACGCGCTGCCGCGGAGCGGCCGCCACCGCTCGGCCACGCCGGCGGCCTCCGCGTTCTCCCGCGCCACCTCCAGCACCGCAGGCCAGTCGAGCGCCACGACCTCGACGCTCGGATGGCGCTGGGCCAGCGTGATCCCGAAGACGCCGTGGCCCGCCGCCACGTCGAGCACGCGCGCCGGCCTGCCGCGCGACACCTCGACGACATTCGCCATGAGCTGCGCCGTGAGCCGCATCATCGGGGCCATGGCGCGCGCGAACCTCACCCACACCGGGTGCTCGGGCGCCATCGACCCCTCGTTGGGCAGCACCGTCCCGCCCTTGCGCACCGCAGCGGCGATATCCCGGTTGGCGTCCATCACCATCGGCGAGAGGACGAACTCGGTGACCCCGCCCAGGTACAGGGGCGAGCGCCGGTCGAGAAATGCAGCCGAGTCGACCGTCAGGCGGTAGTGCCGCCGGTCGTCCTTGGTCAGGAACCCGAGGATGACCAGGTAATCGCAGAGAACACGGATGCCGCGCTCCGAAGCTCCGCAGGCGCCAGCCAGCGCCGCGACGGTCTCGTTGCCCGCCGCGATCGCGGTGAACAGGTCGAGCTCGATGGCCCCCTTCAGCGCCGCCGTACGCACGTGGGCGCTCAACGCATCCATCAACAGCGCGGGAGACGGCCCCGCATCCTGGTGCGACATCATGACGTCCTCTCTCGTTCGTGCCCGTCCGCTCGCCCGCCCGTGGCAGCGCACACCCGCGATGCCAGGCCGCCCCCCCGGCGCAGGCGAGGAGGAAGCTACCGGATCCGAACTCGCGGTCGAGCGGTCGACCGGAGAACGACGGCGCAGACCACCCCGGCGACGCAGCGGCGGGCGCGCGGACCGCGCAGCGCTCTTCGCCACGCCCACGATCGACGAGCGCGCTCGGCTACTCCGCCGCCTCGCCCAGCCACACCCGCGCGAGCTCGAGCGTGCGCGCGTTGTCCACGGCCCGCTCCAGGAAGTGCGCCCGGAACGCGCCGTCGCTGATCCTCTCGGCGCGCGCGAGCAGGCGATCGCGCGCCTGGGCGATCGCCTGCGCGGCCTCGGCGCCGCGCCCGCAGACCGACAGCGCCTCGGCGTAGACAAGGCGCACCACCGACTCGCCCTCCTCCACGCCCACCTCGTCGAGCAGCGCGCGCGCACGCTCGGCGGCGGCGAGCGCGTCGCCAGGGCTGCCGATGTGGAGCAGCGCGCGCCCGAGCACCGCGACGGCGTAGGCGCGCATCGGCGGGGCCCGCTCGAGGATCGCGTCCGCGGCCCGCGCCTGGCGCGCCGCCGCCTCGGGATCGCCCGCGAGGAGCAGGATGCTCGCGAGGTAGACGCGCGCGCAGCCCTCCATGCGCACGTCGCCGTGGCGCTCCAGCATCGCGCACGCGGTCTCCTCGACCGACCTCGCCTCGTCGAGCCGGCCTCGGTAGGAGAGCACCAGGCCGAGGTTCTGGAGGACGTACGCGGTGGTGCCGCGCAGCTCCATCCGCTCCGACTCGGCGAGCGCCTGGCGCAGCGCCGCCTCGGCCTCCTCGAGCTGACCCACCTGGCCGTACGAGTAGCCGAGGTTCATCCGCGCCATGCACGCCCGCCGCACGTCGCCGGCCTGCTCGAACGCCGCGAGCGCCGCACCGATGCCCGCGAGGCTCGCGCCAGGGTCCCCGCCCGCGTGCGCGCGGATCGCGCGCGCCTCGTGGAGGTTCGCCACGGCCTCGAGATCCGGCGCCGGGGCGCCCTCGATCGCGCGCTCCGCGCCCTCGATCAGCGCGTCGGCCAGCGCATAGCGGCCGCCGAAGATCAGCATGAGCGCGGCGGAGCTCAGGCAGGCGCTCTTCGCGGAGCTCCCCTCCTCGAGGGGCGCAGGCGTGTCGCGCGCGACGGCGGCCCAGCGCTCGACGCGCTCGAGGCTACCCGTGGCGCCCGCGGCGATGATGATCCGCGTCAGCGCCGCAAACCACGCGGCGGATCCCTCCGCGAGGTGCTCCGCGGAGACCGCGGCGCGCTCCTCGGCGAGCGCGAGATCGCCGCGCCAGAAGTGCGCCTGGCTCTCGAGGAGCCGGAGCTCGCCCACGGTGGCGGGCGCCGGATCACACGCGATGCCGCGCGCCGCGCGCGCCAGCACCGCGCCGAGGTCGTTGCCGCGGAGCGCCTGCCGCGCGGCCGCGAGGTACGCCGTGGCCGCGCGCGCGGGCTCGCCGCCGCGCTCGAAGTGCTCGGCGAGCGCCATGGGATCGGCCTCGCCGCGCTGCGCGAGGAAGCCGCCCGCGAGCGCGTGGCCGAGCCGCCGGTCGCCCTCGGTCAGCATGCCGTAGGCGGCCTCGCGGATGAGCGCGTGGCGGAACCGGAGCGCGGCGTCGCCGGCCGCGCTCCGCGGCCCGACCCGCACGATCGCCTCGTGCCGCACGAGCTCGTCGAGCTCGCGCGCGACCTCCGCCCGGCCCACGAGCGCGGCGACCCCCGCCTCGGAGAACGCCTCGCCGAAGACGCTCGCGGCGCGCAGGACGCGGCGCGCCTCCGGGTCGAGCGCGTCGAGCCCGGCCTGCACCATCGCGAGCACCGTCTCCGGCGGCGCCGCGGTCCTGCCGCGGGCGGCGGCGCGGATCTGCTCCTCCAGATAGAACACGTTGCCGTCGGCGCGCTCGACGAGCGTCCTCACGAGCTCCGCGCTCGCCCGGGCGCCGAGCGCCTCCCGCACGATCTGCTCGCCGCCTGACGGCGCGAGCGGCGAGAGGCGGACCTCCCGGACGAGGTGAGGCCCCCAGAGCCCAGGGAAGAGCTCGTGCACGCCGGGCCGCGCCAGCGCGAGCACCGCGAACCGCCTGCCCTTCAGGTTGCGCAGCGCGGCCTCGACCAGCGTCACCGTCGGCAGATCGCCCCAGTGCAGGTCGTCGAGCACGAGGAGCACCGGCTGCGCGGCGCACTCGGCGTCGAGGAAATCCTCCCACGCGAGGCGCAGCTGGTCGCTCATCAGGAGCGGGTGCCGCCGCGCCGCCCTGAGCTGCACGTCGTCGTCGTCCGGGAACGGCGCGCCCACGAGCTCTCCGAGGAACGGCGCGATGCGCGCGGCCGCTGCGACGCCGCAGCGGCGCTCGGCGCGCGCGCGGATCTTGCGCCGCTTCGAGTCGATCGGCTCGCCGTCGCGCAGGCCGAGCCCGCGGCGGAGCGCGCGCTGGAGCAGGCCGAAGGCGGAGCCGGCGCTCATCGGGTCCGCCTGGCCGAGCCACACCGCGAGGGGCTCGCTGCGCGACCCGAGCGCGCGGACGAGCTCGTAGCAAAGGCGCGATTTGCCTGAGCCCACCGCGCCCGTCACCAGCACCGCGCCCGGGGCCGCCCCGCGGACGCAGGCGTCGATCTCGGCCTCGATCAGCCCGAGCTCGCGCTCGCGCCCGACGTACGGCGCCGGCCGGCCGAGGAGCGAGGGCTGCGTCTCGGGCTCCGCGCGCGCGCCGTGCAGCCAGCACCCCGACGCGTCCCGGGTGGCGTCGAACCGCGCGCCGAGCAGGCCCGCTGTCATGTCGTCGATGCGGATCGCCGCCGGATGGAGGGGCTCGCGGCTGCCCTGGACGAGCTGCACGAGGCGATCGATCACGGCGCCGACCGGCAGCCGCGCCGCGACCTCGGCGCGGCCGGTGACGAGCGAGAGGCGGGCGCCGCCGAGCAGCTCCCTGAGCGAGAGGGCGCAGCGGGCCGCCTGCGCCGCGAGGTCGGTGGGCGCGGCCGATCCCGAGAGCGTCACGAGCAGCCACCGCGACTCCAGGAGCTCGATCCGGCCGCGGTGTCGCTCGACGATCTCGCGGATCGCCCGCGCCCTCGCCTCGTCCTCGACGTCGGAGAGCGTCGCCGCCGCGTCGGCCTGGCCCTCCCGGGCGAGGAGGAGGCACATGACCTTCCGCTCGCTGGTCGTGATCTCGCGGCCGCGCTGCGCCGGCGGGTGGGACGACGGGGGCTGCAGCGACGGCGGGCCCGCGTCGAGGCGTGAATCCAGCGCCTCCGAGGCGAGCGCCGCCGCGACGACGCCCGCGTCGCGCGGCCGGGACTCCCGCGGCTTCGACAGCATCCGCGCGACGAGCCGATCGAGCCAGGCCGGGACGTCGTCGCGGAGCTCCCCGAGCCGCGGCGGCTCCTCGAGGAGGACCTTCATGAGCACCGAGAGCGGGTCGCTGCCGCCGAACGCGGCGCGCCCGGTGAGGCACTCGAAGAGCACGCTGCCGAGCGCGAACACGTCGGCGCGCGCGTCGATCTGCGGCTCGCCGCGGGCCTGCTCCGGGGCCATGTACTGGGGCGTGCCGCGGATGTCGCCGAGCGTCGGAAACTCCTCCTCATCCCCGGAGAAGCGCGCGACGCCGAAGTCGATGAGCCGGACGCGCTGGAGGTCGCCGCCCTCGAGGATGAGGTTGTCCGGCTTCACGTCGCAGTGCACGAACCCGAGCTGGTGGACGGCGGCGAGCGTCTCGGCGATGCGCGCGGCGAGCGTGAGGCCCTCGGCGAGCGTGAGCGGGCCGCGATCGAGCCGCTCCGAGAGGGTCTCGCCATCGAGCCACTCCATCGCGAGGTAGAGCCGGCCCCCGCCCGTCGCTCCGTGCGCGACGTAACGAGCGACGCCGGGGATCGCGAGCGTCGCAAGGGCGAGGTGCTCGCGCGCGAGGGCGCTCAGCGACGCGGTTGCGGCTGTCTGGAGGAGCTTGAGCGCGACGAGCTCGCCGGACCGGAGGTCGCGCGCGCGGTACACGCGCGCCGTCGCGCCCGAGGCGGCGTGCTCCTCGATCTCGAACCGGTCGTCGACGACCTCTCCTGCCTGCATCGAGCTGACGCGCTCCTGGCGGGCGCTCTGCCGCTATTGCACAGCGTGCCAGCGGCGCGCGCCGTCCGTCCACTGTCACTTCGCTCGACGCCGCGCAGCGTGCGCGCCGGCTCACCGCGGCCGAGCACGTCGCCGGGGCGCATGTCGCGGCGCAGGCGTTCGCGTCGGCGCGGCGCACACGCTGGCGCACCGGCGCGCCTCGCCGGCTCACCTACGTGTCGTCGTGCCCCACGCCCGCGTCGAGAGTGCCGATCCCATGGATCAACCGAGAGATGAACCGCCAAGCGCGCCAAGGGCGCCAAGGCATGAAAAAATCTTCGCGTCTTGGCGTCCTCGGCGCGCTTGGCGGTTCTAATTTCTGCCCTGTTCAGGAGGGGTCAATCCGCGTGTCGCTCCAGGGGCGCTTCGCCTGCATCTGCGTCGCCTGCGCGGCGCCGCAGCACCACGTAGCGGAGGTGCGGGACGCCGCTCACCGCCACAGGAGCGAACGCGTCGCCGACGCCAGGCAGGCGCGCGACGCGCTGCTCCACCCCGCGCGCGAACCGCGACGCGGGCCACGGCGACGCGGGCGCCTCGCCCTCGGCGAGCAGCAGCACCAGCGCGTCCACGCGGCGCGTGTCCAGCAGCGCTCCGGGGATCCGCTTCGTGGTGTGCCCGCCGGGCAGCGCCGCGATCGCCGGATCCGTGACCCCCGCGAGATCGACGAGGGTCGCGCCCGTCGCCGCCCCGAGCCAGCCGATGTCGAGCGCCGCGACGACCTCCACCCCGGCGAGCGCGCCGCGGAGCTCCTCGACGACGCGCAGCCGGTCGCTGCCCACCCGCGCGGCGGTCGGCCCGACCCGGACCATCACGAAGAGCTCCCCCGCGAGCGCGAGCGCGAGCCGGAGCGCCGTGGCGCGCGCGTCGGCCACCGAGGCGACGTGGGCCGCCGCGAGCACCACGGCGGGCAGCGCCGGGACGACGAGCCGCGAGAGCGGCATCCAGTCGCCGCCCGCCGCCGCGACCGCGAGGAAGTGCACCGCGACCGCCGCGAGCAGCCCGCGCGGCCACGCGGGGAGCGCGCGCCAAGCGGCCGGCGCGAGCAGCGCCACAGGCCCGGTCAGGAGGAAACACGCGAGCGCGTACCGGGCCCCGAGCGCCGCGTCCGGCGCCTTCGCCAGCGCGGCGAGCGGCGCGGCCCGCCCGAAGATCGCGAGGCGCGCCACGGCCACGGCGACGAAGGGGAGGCCTGCGAGCGCGAGCGCGGCGAGCGCTCGGGCCCACGCGGGCCGCGCCGGCGCGCCTGCTGCGGCGTCGCGGCGCGGCGCCGCCTGGGCCGAGAGCGCGACGAGGAGCGCGAACGGCAGGAGCTCCGGCCGGAGCGCCGCCGCGGCCCCGGCGCAGGCCGCGCCGGCGAGCGCGCCGCCGAGCTCCGGCAGCGCGACGGCGAGCGCCCCGAGCGCCGCGACGACGCCCGTCTCCATGCCCGCCACGCTCCAGGCGGCGAGCGGCGCCGACGCCGGCACGAGCGCGAGCGCCGCGAACCGGATGGGCCGGGCGGACGCCCGATCGATCGCGAGCGCCAGGACGCCGGCGGCGAACGTCCACGCGAGGGCGCCGAGCGCCTTCGCGGCCGCGAGCGCGGCGAGCGGCCCGCCGGCCGCGAACGGCGCCAGCACGAACGCCCACCCGAGCGGCGTCACGCCGTCGGTCACCGGCCCGGCCGCGTTGAAGCGGTACCCGAGCCCCCGAGCGAGGTGGTGCGCATAACGCGCCGTGATCAGGGCGTCGTCGACCGTGAACCCCGAGAGGGCGAGCGCCGGGAGCAGCGCCGAGAGCGCGCCGGCGAGCGCAACGAGCAGCGAACGCTCCCGCCCTGTCACGCCGCCTGTGCGTCCGCGCGGCACTCCGATGGACACGAGGCAGAGGCGCCCGCGCTGGACCGGAGCCCGCGCCGCTCCGCGCGATCTCCATCGAGGACGCACCGACAGCGGAGCAAGCGCTCAGGGTGTACGGCGATCAGCACGCAGCGATCCTGTGACAGGCGCACGAAGGACGCAATTGCGCTCGTCTGCTCGCGATCATGCGAGCAGACGAGATGCGAGATGCGAGACGTGACCACGCGGACGCGCGGGCACGTGCGCGCGAACGTCGCGAACACCTGGGCTCGCCGCGGCGCGCACGCCTCGGACAGCGGCGGCGGCGCTGCGCCTCGTGGCAGCCATGCGCCCTCGTGGACGGTATAGTTCCCCGCATGGCACTTCCCGCCGCGCTCCTGGCCGCCGTCGAGCGGCATTCGTGTTTTACCGGCTGCTATCGCAGCGAATCGGAAGTCCAGGTCTGCATCGATCCGGCGCAGGCGCTCGTGCCGACGGTGCCTGTCTGTTGCAGCGATTGCCTGAACTTCCACCCGGCGGCGCTCGTGAGCCTCTTGCCCCTCGGCATGACGTCGTACGCGCTCGCGAACGCGCTGACGACCCACGTGCGCTCGCTGCGCGGGTACAAGTGGGCGACCGGCGGCTATCACACCGCGGGCACCGGCTTCTGGCTCAACGCCGCCTACTACGGAAATGGCCTCTTCCTGGTCGACGCCGCGCGCAACCGCAACGCGAGGACGGACGTCGACATGCTGATCGAGGCCTTCCAGCACGGGATCGTCCAGCCGGAGGACCCGCGCATGCTCGATCCGGCGCTCTACACGATCGAGCTCGCCTACATCAACATGTCGCGGCCCATCCTGCCGGTCCGCAGCAAGCAGGATCTCCTGACGTCGCCGCAGCGCAGCGCCACGCCGAGGCAGGGGTTCTCGCGCGTGTCGATCGTGGAGTTCCAGCCGCTCGCCGTCGCGGGAGCGTCCCCTTCTGCGCAGCCGGCGAAGCCGGCGCCGCAGCCCCGTGAGCTCAAGCTCGGCGACACGTGTCCGACGTGCGGCGCCGCCGTGATGGAGCGACCGCTGTTCTCGGGCACGTTCGTGGGCTGCCTCTGCTGAGGGCGCGCCGCGGGCCACGCCGGCGACCGGCTCACGGCGACGGCGGCGTGGTCGCGCGCCACGCGGTCTCTCCGGTCGCAGGGTCGATCGCGCGCAGCGCAGCGCCGCTCACCGCGGCGCCGCTGACGACGTAGACGTAGGGGCCGGACGCCTTCGCCGCCGTGAGCCGGTCGCCGAGGTAGGCCGCGGCGCGCTCGTACCGCGCGGCCCCGGACACCGGATCGACGGCGATGATCCGCGGCTCGGTGCCGTTCACCACGTCGACGCCGACGACGACGGCGGCGCCGCCGCTCGCGACGAGGAACAGGTCGGGCCGCCCGCCGGAGAGCGGCGCGCGCGCGGCGAGCTCCTTCTTCCAGAGCGACTCGCTGCCGCGCCGCCCCTCGGCGGTGAGCCGCGGCGGGCCCTCGGCCGGCGCGGTGAGCACGACCTCCACGCCGCCGGCCTGGACCACCTGGGGGTTCTTCTTGCGCTCCCAGAAGTGCCCCGTGATCGCCGACGGCTGCGGGGCCGTCGGGCAGTCGGAGGCCGCACCCCCTTCGAGCTTGATCCCGGTCGCCGTGCCGTCCTTCATCACCACGGTCGCGCAGCCGTCGCCCCCCGCGATCTCGTCGGGGACCCCGGGGAGGTTCGCCACCCAGCGCTCCTTGCCGGTGCGGGCGTCGAGCGCGCGCAAGGCGGCGTTGCCCCCGCCGGCGAGCACGGTGGTCGGGTCCGCGCACGCGAGCGCGTCCGGCTCCTCGATCTCCTGCGAGGCCCAGATCCCCTGCCCGCTGCGCCCGTCGATGGCCACCACGCGCCCGCGGGTCTTGCCGTCCTGCCACAGCACCGGGTCGGGCGCGTCGTCGCCGTTCGCGTCCACGAAGCAGAGGGCGTCGAGCTGCGTGGTGAGCGGGCGCGCGCGCGGCGCGGGCTCCTGCGGCGGCTCGACGCGCGCGAAGAACATCACCGCGAAGCCGATCCCGACCGCGGCCATCGCCACGGCGAGGAGCACCTTTGTCGCCCGGGATGGCCCCGGCGCGGGCGCGGGCGCGCCCCGCGGTACAGCCGCGCCTTCGACGCCGGGGGCATCAGCGCCAGCGCCGCAGCGCGGGCATGCGATCCCATCACGACTCGCCTCCAGCGAGGCACCACAGCTCCTGCAGGGCCGCATCGGGACAGTCTATCGCCGCGGGGGGGCCGCGATCGAGAGCGACCGTGCGCGGCGCTCCTCGCCGCGGGGACGCCGGGGGGAGGCTCGGAGCGCGCCGCCCTCGCGAGCGCGGCGGCCTGCTACTTCGCCCAGAGCACCGAGAGATCGAGCTCGATGGCGTCGAAGGGCTCGATCCGCACGCGCGCGGCGTCACGGTGGACGACCGCGGGCCCCCAGCACCCGCCCGAGACGAGCGAGAAGACCTCCAACGTCCGCGCGATCGGATCGACGAGCCATGCGTGCCGCACGCCCTCGCGCGCGTAGATCGGCAGCTTCTCGTTGCGGTCGACGTCCTCCGTGGAGGCGCTCAAGATCTCGCAGATCCAGTCGGGAGCGAGCGGGAAATACGCCGTCTCGGGCAGATCGGGCATGCGCTCGCGGCGCCGCCCGCTGCCCCTCACCCGCTACGGCTTCGGTATCCTCAACGTGCCGCTGACCATGGCGCTGCCGCTCACGGCATAGACCAGGCTGAGCGGGTGGAACACCCAGGGGCCGATCGCGATGGACCCGAGCCAGAGCTGCTCGTGCACGCGCTCCTTGGCGAAGAGCACCCCGAAGAGCAGCACGATGAGCAAGCTCGTGGGGATCGGCGTCCCCTCGTAGTAACGCACCTTTCCTCGCTCGTCCGACAGCTCGGCGGCCGTCACGTTGTACCGCGCGAGGCGGCTGATCCCGCAGGCGACGAAGTACACGAGGGCAGCCGCGTCCCACAGCCCGCGCAGGCCGAGCGCGAAGCCGAGCACCGCGGGCGCGACGCCGAACGAGACCACGTCGGCGAGCGAGTCGAGATCGGCCCCGAGCGGCGAGTGCTTGCGGCGCCAGCGCGCGATCGTGCCGTCGAGGATGTCGCACGCCAGCGCGAACGGCAGGAGCCCGAAGGCCACCCAGATGTAGATCCGCTCGCGCTCGGCCACGTAGTTCAGGCAAAGCAGGATGCTCAGCGTGCCGCTCGCCGCGTTCGCCAGCGTGACGAAGTCGGCGAGCACGAACGATCGGAGCATCGAGAAATGGGGCGGTCGTTCAGGAGGCATGGCGCTCGGGGTGCGCAGTGTCGCACGTCCGGTTCGATTGCCAAACAACCTGTGCAGCGCGCGTCGCCGTCATCAGGCCGTCATCGACCCATCGACCCATCCTCGCGCCGCAGGGCGCCTCGGGCCGCGGCGCGCCCGGCGCCGGCGCCGTCTAGCCAGGTGGCACGTGCTTGTCCAATCCGCGGCGATCCGCGCACAAAACTTAGGACCAGGCCGCGCGCTGCCTACCATCCGTCGGCGGATGCCCGGACTGTCACTTGTCGCCGACAACACCCGATGCTCACAGGAGCCCGAGCGCACGTCGCTGCACGATGTGCTCGACTTCGTCCTGGAGGGAGCGCGCAACGCGTCTCCTCCGCTCGATGGAGCGGCGCTGCCGCTACGCGCCGAGGCCGAGGCGCTGCCGCTGCTCTGCGAGCTCGCCGAGGCCGCGGCGGAGCTCGCCTCCGGACGCCGCGCGCGCGCGGTCGTGCGCCTGTGCCTCGAGCCCGAGCCCTGGGAGCTCGGGCTGGAGCGCGTGGGCCGCGACCTCCTCGTCACCGTCTTCCAGGGCGGGGACGTGCCCGAGGTCGCCCTGCACGAGCGGCGCTTCGACGGCGAAGCGCTCTGCGCGCGCCTCCTCGCGGCCATCGACCGGTTCGCCTCGCACAGAGGCCCGGGCGCGCGCCGCGACGCCGCCTTCGCCGACAACGACGCGGATCTCGGCGGGCTCGGCGAGCAGCGGCTCCCGGCCGCGCGGCGGTGCCTCGCCGCCTCCCTGCCGTTCTCGCCCGACGAGGCGGGAGGAGAGCCCGCGATCGTGGGCGTCGAGCCGACCGGCGAGATCCCGATCGCCATCGCGGCCGAGGCGCTCCTGCGCACGTCGCAGGGCGCGGCGCTCGCGCAGCCGGCCGTGCTCCGGGCCGACCTCTTCTCGCTCCTCTTCCGGGGCAAGATCCGCGTGCTCGTGGGCGAGGAGGCGCGGGAGCTGCCCGACGTCTTCGTCTTCCCGTTCGCCGAGCAGCTCGCGTCGCTGTCGCTCGAGTCGCTCGACGCGTGGGCGCGGCGCCAGCCCTACCACCGGCGGCTGACCGTCGGCGGCGCGATCCTCGGCGTCCGGCTGCACAGCGAGGGGGCGCTGTCGCTCACCCTCGGCGTGCCCCGCATGGGCCGCGTCCCCTCCGCCGATCCCCGCGCGCCCGGCCCGGGCCGCGTACCCTCGTTCGCGGCCGCCGAGGAGCGGGCGCAGACCTGGACCTTCCCGGCCGTCGACGTGGCGGCGCTCGCCCAGGGCGTTGTCGCGTTCGGGCGGGCGCTCGCGCGCAGCCTGGTGCGCCGCGATCGCGCGCAGACGTCGAACCTGCGCCTGTTCGAGTTCCGGGCGCGCGTCCGCGAGCTCGCCGAGCGGCTCCGCGAGCTCACGCGCAACGACGCGAAGATCAACGTGGCCCCGGAGACGTACCGCGCCTTCGCGGCGGCGGCGGCGCGCCCGCAGGCCGCGGCCGAGGACACGTTCGGGCGGACGCGCCTGCGCTTCACGGCCCGGTGGATCGCGGCGATCCCGTCGCTCGACCTCCGCGCCACCTTCCTGTGCGGCGATGTGCTCGTGGTGGGCTCGACGCGCGAGCTGACGTGCATCGATCGGCGCACCGGCGAGTGCCTGTGGCGCAAGCCCGCGCCGCGCGCGGTCTCGGTGATGACGCCTGTCGGCCTCGGGCGGCTCCTGCCCGACGGCACGCTGCAGCTGCACGATCTGTCGAGCGGCGAGGTCGCCTGGTCGACGCGGCTCTCGCCGCGCGTGGGCGCGAACGCCTCGGGCGCGGTGGTGAGCGGCCCCGGGCTGCCGCGGATGCTCATCGTGAGCGAGGGGACGCGCCACCTCGCGGCCGTGGACCTCTACTCCGGCGAGGTGCGCTGGCGCTACGCGGCGCGGCGCGGCGAGAACTTCCGGCTCCGCCGCGCGGGCAAGCTCGTCCTCGTGGGCAGCGGCGAGCCGGCCCTCGCGGCGCTCGACGTGCTGAGCGGCGAGGTCGTGTGGCGCTTCTGTGACCGGCTCCCGTTCGCGTCGCCGGTGGCGGTCGATCACGACGCGCTCTTCGCGCTGGCCGGCGACGGCGCCTTCGTCGGTCGCGGCGGGGCGCGGCTGCACCACCTCGACCCGTGGTCGGGCGAGGCGCGGTGGACGGTCGATCTGCCGAAGCACGTGGCGCCGGTCGGCGCGCCGCTGCTCGGGCCCGAGACGGTGTGCGTGGTGACCCACGGGCGGCGCGGCACGGGGCTCGTGGGGATCGATCGCCGCACCGGGGCGACGCGCTTCGACCTGACCGCGTGCGCGGCGACGGCCTCGTGCCTCATGGTGGACGATGTGGTCGTCGTGAACAGCGAGGCAGGCGAGATCGTCGGGGTCGGCGCGCACGACGGCGCGGTCCGGTACCGGCACGTCATCGCGGGCGGCGTCGAGGGCGACAGGCCGCGGCGCCTCGAGCCGGTGCTCCGCTCGGGCGCGCTGTTCGTGCCGCAGAGCGAGGTGCACGTCGTCCGGCCTCGCGACGGCGCGCTGCTCGGCAAGGTGCCGACGGACCTCATCCCGGATCTCCTGCGGGTGGACGAGCGGTGCGACGTCTACGTGGCCGAGGAGAGCGGCCACCTCGCGGCCTTCGCCGCGGCCCCGCGGCTCAGCCTCGTCCAGTAGCCGCGGCGGCGCGCGTCAGCGCGGCCGCCGAGCCGGCTTCCAGATGAGCTCGAGCGTCACCTGGGTGATGCCGTCCTCGATGAGCCCGATCCGCTCGGCGGCCTTGCGCGACAGATCGATGATCCTGCCGCGCTTGAACGGGCCGCGGTCGTTGATCCGCACGCGCACGCGGCGGCCGTCCCGGCGGACCACATCGACAACGGCGCCGAAGGGCAGCGTCCGGTGCGCGGCCGTGAGCGCGCGCGGGTTGTAGCGCTCGCCGCTCGCGGTGCGGCGGCCGGTGAACTTGTCGGCGTAGTAGGTGGCGCGCCCGCGCTGGATCGGCGTCCCCTTCGCCGCGCTGCGCGCGCTCGCGGGCGCGACCGGCGTGGAGACGCTGTCGATGTCGTCCGGATCGTCGTCCTCGGCCTGGTGCCGCGGGGGCGCCGGCGGGGTGCTCGGCGCGACGCCGAGCGCGATCCGCGCGTCGGCTCCCGTGCGGGGCGCTGCAGGCTGGTGGGCGGAGCAGGCGGGGGTGAAAAAGAGGAGGAGGAAGGCGAGCGTCCTCGCCACGCCGCGGCGTCCACCGAGCGTCGTCACGTCGCCTCGGGCGCGGAGCGATCGGCCGACGAGGGGTCGAGGTCGGCCGCGGGCGAGGTCACCGCGGCGACCAGGGCCAGGGCCGAGGGGTCGCCGCTCCCGGCGCCGTCCGCGGACGGCGCCGCCTGGGCCCTGGCCTTGGCCCGCACGAACCCCGCCAGCTCGCGGAACGGCACGCCGGTCGGGCAGATCCTCTCCTTCTCGGCGAGCACCTCCTCCGGCACGTGCGCGAGCGCGAGCGCCGCGGCGTCGAAGTCCGGCATGCTCCGCGACGACGCGAGCACCACGGTCATGAGGCCGGGGTAGGCCCCCCTGGAGGCCGCGATGCGCTCGGCCTCCCCGAGGTCGCAGCGCCCGCACGCGATGCAGCGGGAGAAGCGGGGCAGGGCCGCGCGCTCGGCGGGCGAGAGGGGCGGCAGGCCATCGGCGTCGTAGTTCTCGCGGAAGAGCGCAAGCCCGCTCGGACCGTCGAAGAGACGGCGCACCGCGACCTTGAGGAGCGACCACGCGAGGACCGCGAGGGCCAGGGCACGACCGGAGAGCACGATCCGTCCATAACCCGAAACAGGCCCGCGCGCCGAGCCGATGCGCGCGGGGTCTCCAGAACTGTGCCGGGCGCGTGAACCCGCGTTAACAGCGCCTCGGGCACGCGCTGGTCCGCGACGACCTGCCGCCGCAGGGATCATCCCCGCGAGGCGCCCTCGTCGCCCGAGCGCCGCGGCTCCGGAGATCGCGCATCGCGCCTGCGCTCCGCGGCAGATCGCGCGACGACGGCTGACGCCGGGCGAGGGCGCCGCGCAGCGACGCGACGCCCCCGCGCATCGATCCTCGCTGGCACGTCGGGTGCACAGGGGCCAGGCATGCCCAACGACTTGCTTCTCTGCGACAACGGACGCTCGGAAGACCTCGGCGACATCGCCGAAGGTGCGCTGGTGGAGGCAATGATTGCGGGGGACGAGCGCGCCTGGCGCGCCTTCCACGCCCGCTACGATCGGCTCGTCCACCGCTGCATCAGCGGCGTGATCGCCCGCTTCTCCGCTGTGGTCGCGCAGGACGACATCCGCGACATCCACGCCACGCTGCTCGTGCAGCTGCTCTCGAACGACATGCGCAAGCTGAGGACCTTCGACGTGGGCCGCGGCGCGCGGCTGAGCTCCTGGATCGGCACGCTCGCCGTCCACTGCGCGTACGACCATCTGCGCTCGAGGAGGCGCGCGCCGCGCTGTGCCCCGCTCGACGACGCGGCGGTCGAGCTCCCCTGCGAGCGCCCCTCGCCGCAGGAGCAGGCCGAGCGCCGCGAGCGCGCCGCGCTCGTGGGGCGGGTGCTCCACGCGTTCTCCAACAAGGACCGCGAGTTCGTCGCGCTCTACTTCGCCGAGGGCCTGCCCCCGGAGCAGATCGCGGAGCGGATGGGGATCAGCGTGAAGACGGTGTACTCGAAGCGCCACAAGATCCAGAGCCGCCTGGAGGCGATGCTGTCCAGCGTCAGCCTCGCGGCGTGACGTTTCCCTCCCCCGAAGGGGGCTCGGCGGCCCTCGGCCCTGTGGTATGAGCCGGGGAGGATGGCTCGCCCACCCCGCACCTCCTCCGCGCTTCCGCTCATCGCGGCCGCCGCCCCGCTGCTCGGCGCGTGCGGCGGCGGCAACGGAGATGCCTCCGCCATCCCCCTCGCCGACGAGCGCGGCGGCGGCGCTCGCATCGCCGAGATCGTCGGCGACGCCGGGTGGCTTGACCCGAGGGACGAAGAGAGCCGGCGCTGCGCGGCGCCGCCCGCTCGCCGCGCCCAGGTCACCGGCGCCACCCTCGTCGCCATCGACAGCTTCGACGAGACCGGCGAGGGCGCGCGCGGCAACCACTACGTGCAAGACAGCGCCGACAAGCCGGTCCCCTACTCGGGGATGACGGTCTTCCAGCCCGCGTTCGACCCCCCGGACCTGCGGCTCATCCCCGGAGACGTCGTCGACGTGCTCGGCGAGCTCACCGAGTTCCTCGGCCCCTCCGCCGGCCGCTTCGGCGGCTGCCGCACCCTGCCCGAGCTCGGCGGGACCATGAGCTTCCGCTTCGAGGACCGCCCCGCCGTCCCGATCCGCGTGCCGCTCGACGACCTGAGAGGCTACGCGTCGGCGCGCCCGTACATCGGCATGCTCGTGCGGGTGGAGGGCGTCAGGATCGCCGGCGACCCCTCGAGCCGCGACGGCCGCTACGCGGCGTCAATCAACGTCGGGGCCGGCGTGCCCCCCGCCGACGTCCCGAGCCTCTCGAACGAGCTCTACGATCTCGAGCGCGAGGGGCCGCCCCTCGCGGACAGCGCGTCCTTCCGGTCCGTCACCGGCGTGCTCACCTACTTCTACGGCTTCAAGATCGCCCCGCGATGTCCGGCCGATTTCGAGCTGGAAGGCGCGCCGCTGCCCTCCGACGACGCATGCGCTCCCTGAAGCCCGCGCTCCTCTCACCGCTCGTCCTGCTCGCGGCCTGCAGCGGCGCGGCGCCCGGCGGCCCGCCGGCGTCGGGGCACGCCCTCGCCTCGACACCCGAGGGCAGCGTCGGGCGCATCGAGGTGCGCCACCTCGACGCCCGGCCGCGGCTCACGCTCGTCTCGCGCGACGGCGATCCCGCGCCCGCGCTCGTCGTCTCGGTCGCGACCGATCTCGGCTCGGTCGCGACGACGGCGCTCGCCAGCGTGGTCGAGGCGCGCCTGCTCGCCGCCGGCTTCGACGTGGACGCGCGCATCGACCGCAGCGCCTTCCGCGTGCGCCTGCTCGTCAGGGACGCGGCGCGCGTCGCGCCGTTCCTGCGCGCGCTGTCGGCGGCGTTCGCGCAGCCCATCGCGGCCGGCAGCCCGGAGGTCGCCCGGGCCGCGGAGCGGACGCAGGCGCTCCGATCGAGCCCGCTCGACGCGCCGGAGCTCTCGCCGATCGCGGCGTGCACCGGCCAGCTGGGCCTCGCGGGCGCGGAGCCCGTGGTCGACCTGGCGACGCCCGCGGGCGCGCGGGAGCTCGAGGGGTGGCGGGCCGCGGCGCTGCACGCCGGGCGCACCTCGATCGCCGCCGTCGGCCCCGCCGCGTTCTGCGAGGAGGCGGCCCGCGCGGCGGAGGACATCGACGCCTGGCCGGCGGGCAGCCCGCCCGCGGACCCCTGGCCGGCAGCGGACACAGTCGGCGTGTACACGACGAACCAGATCGGGCGGCGGGCCGCCCGCGTCACCGTGGCCGCGCGGGTCGCGAGCCCCCAGGCGGCCGTCGCCGCGGCGGAGCGGCTCGGCGCGCCGGGGTCCCCGCTCCGCGCGCGCCTCTCGGCGCTCCCCTCCCCGTTTCGCGCCGTCGAGGTGCTCGGGGTCGCCCGCCCGCGCGGCGGCTGCGTGAGCGTGACCATCGAGGCCGCCGATCTGCCCACGGCCCCGCCCGTCGAGGCCTCGGCGGCGCTCGCGGCCGCGGTGGCGCGGCAGGAGATCCGCCGCGGCCTCTCGGCGCCGCCGAACCCCGCCGTCGCCACGCGGCAGGTCCTCACCGCGCAGGACCCCCGCGACGCCGGCGCGCGCGCCGCGTGGTGGGCGCTCTCGGGGAGCGCCCCGGGCGCGCCGCCGGAGCGGTGGGCGACGGCGCTCGGCCTCCCTCCGAGCGCCGACCCGCCGAAGCCCGCGGCGCCGGGCGAGGCCGGCGCTCGGCGCTTCGAGGCCGAGCTCTCGCGCGCGCTCGCGCCAGGCGCCCAGCCCGCCCTGGAGCGGCGGGCGCTGGTCGAGCGCGGGCAAGGCGAGGTCTGGGTCCTGCTCGGGAGCCCGTGCGGCGTCGCCGAGGAAGGGCTGTACGACGCCGGCGCGACGGCGCTCGCCGCGCTCGCCGCCGTGCAGACCCGGCGGCGCGAGCTCGACGTCACGATCGAGCCGTGGGTCACGGCGGATGCCGTCGGCGTGATCGCGCACGCGCCGTTCCGCGACGAGCGCGAGACCCCGGCCGAGCTCGGGCGCCGCGTGGCGAACGCCGCCGCGCGCACGGTCGCGGCGACCACGCTGGGCCCCGAGGCGCTCACGCTGGCGCGCGCCGCGGCGCTCCAGCACCTGGAGCACCTCTCCGGAGGGCGGGCCGCGGCGCTCGAGGCCTTCGCCTCCGCGATCGCGCCCGACCACCCGTCCTGGATCGAGCCGTTCGGCGTCTGGGACCGGGTGGCCAGCGGCGCGCTCGAGACCGTGCAGCTCCGCTGGCAGGCGCTCGCGACCGGCCCGCTCCGGCTCGCCGTCCTCGCGAACGCCGACGCTTCCCAGGCGGCCGCCGCGGCGGAGGCCGCCGAGCGCTGGCTCGCGCCGCGGCTTACCCCGCGCGGGTGCGGCTCACCGGACGGCGCGGTGGTGCCCCGGCTCGGTCACCACGACGCCCGCCTGCCGGCCGGGGCGGCCCTGTCGCAGGCCGTCGTCGGCGCGCGGCTCCCTGCGGCGCGCGAGGCCTCTCCCACGGCGCGCGAGCTCGCCGAGCTCACGGTCTCCGCGCTCAACGGCGAAGGCGGCCTGCTCGCGGCCGCGCTCTCTCCCGCGGCGAGCACGGCGTCCCCGGCTCCAGCCAGCGCGGCGCCGGCGAAGCGGCCGCTCGCGGCCCGCGCGAGCGCGCGCGTGCTCGGCGGGACACGCGCCGCGGCGCTCGCCGTCGAGATCAGGGCAGAGGCAGGCGAGCTCAGCGAGGCCTCGGCCCGCGTGAAGGAGCTCCTCGCCGGCCTGGCGCAGCGGGTGACCGACGGCGATCTCGGCCGCGCCGAGGCCCACCTCGCCCGGCGGGAGCGCGACGCGCTCGCGGAGCCCAGACGCCGGCTCATCCAGCTGTTCAACGGCCGCCCCTCCCGCGCGGCCGCCGCGAAAATCACGCTGGCCGCGTGGCGCGCCTTCCTGGCGGGCGCGCTCGGCGCGGACGTTATCGTGACCGTCGAGGCCCGGCCCGACTGATCACTCCCCGCCGTCGAAGTCGCCGGCGTCCTCGAGCTCGGCCGGCCGCCCAGCGCGGGTCGCCTCGGGGCTCTCATCCTCGGCGTCGCCGTCGGAGCCCGTGGCCTCGTCCTCGTCGACCTCGTCCTCATCCTCGTCGTCGTCCGGCTGGGTCAGCACGGGGAGCCGGCGCTTGCCGACCGGACCCTCGTCGACGTAATCGCGCAGCGCCATCATGTCCTTCAGCGCCTCTAGCTTCGCGAGCGCCTTGACCTCGACTTGGCGGATCCGCTCGCGGGTCAGGTTCATGATCGCCCCGACGTCCTCGAGCGTGGTGCCGCCGCGATCCGCGACGTCGAGCGCGCACGTCTCATTCATGTCCCAGACCTCGAGATCGGGGAAGTTCAGCTTGATGGCGCCGGTCCTGGCGGAGACGTCGAGATAGAGGTGGTGCTGGCACGAGACGTACGGGCACGGCCTCGGGCCGTCGACGCACTCGGCGCGGGTCCGCGGCTTGTAGTAATCGGTCTCCGGGTAGAGCATCCGGCCGATCTCGAGCTCGCGCTTGGTCATGCGCTTGACGCTGATCGTCCGCGCCCGGATCTCGCGCTTCCGCCGCGACCTGCGCTGCTCGCGCGTGATGGCGTTCCCCGACTCCGCGGGGTCCGCCTGGAGCGCGAGCGCGCCCTCCACGACGGGCTCCGTTGAGCCCGCTGGGTCGCGATCGCCCTCCGCCGCATCCGCACCGTCCAGGCCGAAGATCTCGAGCTCGCTGTCAGACACCGTCGCCATGCGCTGCCTCCGTTTGGTAGCGTCTCCGCTCTCAAGCGCGCGCGTCTCTCCCGAACGTCCCGAGTCCCAGCTCGAGCGCAGAGGGATCCGCTCTTTAGCCCGACGTAAAGCCGGATGCCGTCCCTAAAAAATTGCGACGAAACGAGCCGTTGCCCGTCCCGTCGATCGCATCAAACCCAGGCGGGGCCGCGCCGCGGCCCCATGTACTTCACGACGACGAAAGCCCCGCGACTCGGCCCCTCAAGAGGAAGCCGCCTGTTTCGTGAGCCGCGCTTGCGCCATCAAGCGCTCTTCTATCAACGCCAGCTTGGCGACGAGCTCCCGCGCAAGCGACTCTGCGCTCGCGAGGTCCTGGGCTATCGCCCTGCCGCTCGTCTCGCTCCGCCTCTCCTTGGCCGCATCCCTGAGCGCATTGAAGACCTTGGCCATCGTGCGCTCGAGCTCCTCGATATCACCTCTCACGAACAGGAATTCACGCTGGATCTCTTCGATGGTGTAGTCCTGGGCCATCATCTCTTTGATGCGCTGAACCTGGCGGACTACCGTGGCCGGATACATCCCCTGCGAGCCCTGGTGCTTGCCCTTGCGCCCCACCCGCACACTTCGCGGGAGCAAGCCGAGCTGCACGTACTTCCGGAGCGTCGCCTCGCTGAACTTGATGCCATGAGCCGCGAACAGCTCGAGGATATCGCTCGATGTGATCCCCTGGGCGTGCTCCCGCTCGATGCGATCAAGCACCTCCTCGGGGATCCTTTGCACCGGTCCTCCCATCGATCGCCGGAGGCCCTACCCAACCGACGCGGGCGACTCTATTCCACTGAATGGAATACAGTCAATTGACGCGACTACGATTATTGTGTGGCTGTCGCGAGACGCGGTGCTTTGCCGGGGTTCTTGACAACCCTCGGACATTTTTCGTCCGTCGGAACGACGCGTCGGCCCGCCCGGCTTGACGCGGGTCGGGGGCCGGGATGGGAAATAGGCGACGCTCGGTGCAATGGGTGCGAGCAGGGGGGCGCCCGACACCCAGCGGGGCTCGTGCAGCGGCATGCCCCGTACCCTGACACACATCGGTCCTTTCAGACAAAAGGGCTGATAGTCTCGCCGCCACCATGGCCAAAGCCCTCGCCAGCGAGGGTCGGGGCTCGGCCTCTCCCGCCGCCCCCCGACCCGTCGAACGCGTCATCAGGGATGTCACCGCCCGGGGTGTCAGGATGCGGGTCCTGGTCGCCGGCGCGGGCAACGGCCCGGCGCTGCTGCTGATCCACAGCTTCCTCGTCAGCCACCTGGAGTTCGATGACGTGATCGACACGCTGGCCCAGCGGTTCCACGTCATCGCCCCGGACCTCCCGGGCTTCGGCGAGAGCGAGAAGCCGAGCCCGGCGCGGTACGCTTACGGCATCGAGACGTTCGCCGAGGCCGTGGCCGACCTCATCGCCGCCTTCGGCGTCGGCCGCGCGCACCTCGTCGGCCACGCGATGGGCGCCGCCGTCGCGATCACGCTGGCCGCCAACCACCCGGAGCTCGTGCAGCGGCTCGTCCTGGAGGACGCGCTCTGTTACCCGTTCCCGATGAGCTTCAAGATGAAGCTCCCGCTCCTGCCGATCGTGGGCGGCATCGTCTTCAAGCAGCTCCACGGCCGCGGCACGTTCCGGTCGTACTTCCGCGACGATGTGTTCCGAGCGGACGCGGCCGTGCCGCTGTCGCGCGTCGACCGGCACTACGATCTCTTCAACGCCCCCTCGGCGCGCGAGAGCGCCCACGCGGTGATGCGCGCGGTGCTCGACGCGCGCCCCGTCGTCGCGCGCCTCACCCGGATCACGGCGCCGACCCTCGTCGTGTGGGGGCGCGACGATCGCATCTTCCCGGCGGCGAGCGCGCAGCGGCTCGCCCGCGAGATCTCCGGCGCGATGCTCGAGATCATGGACGCCGGGCACTCGCCCCACGAGGAGCGGCCGGGGGAGTTCGTCGCGCTCGTGACGCAGTTCCTCGAAGGGAAGCGGTGACGGTGACGGCGCGCTGGGCTCGGCTTTCGCGCGGCGCGGCGCGAGCGGCCGAGCGCGCGGGGCGCGCCGTCCTCGGCGAGGACGCGGCGCGGCGGTTCCTCGGGGACCGCTCGGCGCTGCTCGGCCTCGGGATCGTCGCGCTGCTCTCGCTGTTCGCCGCGGTGGGGCCGGCCGTCATCGCCCACGACCCGAACGCGAGCGACTTCACCCTCGCCCGCGACGCCTCCGGAGCGCCGCCCGGGCCGTCGGCCGCCCACTGGCTCGGGACGGACCCGCTCTTCCGCGACCTGCTCGCGCGCCTCGCGCACGGCGCGCGCCTCTCCCTCGCCATCGCGCTCTCGTCCACGGCCCTCGCCACGGGGCTCGGCGCGCTCGTCGGCGTCACGGCCGGCATGGCCGCCGGCACGCGGGCGGACGCGCTCGACGGCGCGCTCATGCGGCTCGTCGACGTGATCCTCGCCCTGCCCTACCTCCTGTTCGTGACCGCGATCGGCGTCGCCGTGGGGCGCGCGGACGTGGGGACGATCCTGCTCGTGCTCGGCCTCACGGGGTGGACCGGGGCGGCGCGGGTCGTTCGGGCCAAGACGGCAGAGCTCGCGCAGCGCGATTTCGTGGCCTCGGCGCGCGCGCTCGGCGCGGGGCCGCTGCACATCGTCCGGCGGCACGTCCTGCCGAACGTGGGCGGGACGCTGCTCGCGCTCGCGACGATCAGCGCCGGGCAGATGATCCTCGCGGAGGCCGCCCTCGGCTACCTGGGCGTCGGCGCGCAGCCGCCGACCGCGACCTGGGGCCGCATGCTGCACGAGGCCGAGCCGTACCTCGGGGTCAGGCCGCTCCTTGTCGCCGCGCCGGGCTTCGCCATCGTGCTCGCCGTGCTCGGCTTCCACCGCGCGAGCGAGGGGCTCCGCGACGCGCTCGATCCGGCCGGCGCGGCGCTCCCGCGCGGCCGTCGCCTGCCGGTCGATCTGCTCGTCGCGGGCGCGGCGCTGCTCCTGCTCTCGGGCGGCTCGGCGGGCAGCGTCCGCGCTCCCCTCGGCGGCGAGCCGGCGTCCGGCGCGCCCGTGCGCGGCGGGACGCTGCGCCTCGCGACCACGGTCAACGCGCGCGCGCTCGATCCGGCGATCGCCTACGACGAGCTCTCGAGCACCGTCGCGGAGCTCGTCTTCGCCCGCCTCGTCGCGTGGGATCAGGGCGGCCGCATCACGCCCGATCTCGCGCGCTCGATCGAGGTGGAGCGCGGCGGGCGGACGTACGTGTTCACGCTGCGCGAGGGCGTGCGGTTCCACGACGGCGCGGAGCTCCGCGCCGCCGACGTGAAGCGCTCGATCGAGCGGACGCTCCACCCGAGGACGCCGAGCCCGGGCGCGAGCCAGTACGACATGATCGAGGGCTTCGCGGAGTACCACGCGGGCGCGGCGCCGCACCTCGCCGGCGTGCGGGTGCTCGGGGATCGCGCCGTCGCGATCGATCTGCGCGCGCCGGACGCGACGTTCCTGCCGCTCATGACGCTCGCGTTCATGGCGCCGGTGTGCCCGTCGTCCGGGGCCGTGGTCGACGCGGCGAGCCCGCCGCCGCCGTGCGGCGCCGGCCCGTTCCGCGTCGCGCGGTGGGACCAGGACGGCAGCATCGGGCTCGCCCGCCACGAGGGGTACTTCCGCCCGGGCCTGCCGTACCTCGACGCCATCGAGTGGCAGACCGGCGTGCGCGCGACGACCCAGCGCTACAAGTTCGAGGAGGGCGAGCTCGACATCCTGCGCGATCTGACCGCGATCGACGCGGCGACCTACCGCGCCGCGCCCGGGTGGGAGGGGCACAGGCGCTGGGTGACGCGGAACCGGACCAACGCCGTCTTCCTCAACACCGAGCTCACGCCGTTCGACCAGCTCGCCGTCCGGCGCGCTGTCGCGTTCGCCCTCGACCCCACCGTGCTGGAGAAGGTGCGCCCCGATCTGCTCGCGCTCGACCGGGTGCTGCCGCCGTCGATCCCGGGCCCCCCGCGTGACGCGCCGATGCGGCAGCACGACCTCTCGCGCGCGCTCGAGCAGATGGCCGCGGCCGGCTACCCGTTCGACCCGGCGACCGGGAGGGGCGGCTACCCGGGCGTCATCGACTACATCGCGGTCCCGGACACGCTGGAGCAGGCGATCGGCGAGATCGTCCAGCAGCAGCTCGCCAGGGTCGGGCTCCGCGTCCGCCTGCGGCTCGTGAGCTGGGCGACCTACCTCGCCGAGGCCTCGCGGCGCCGCGCCGTCGCCATGGGCTGGGTCGGATGGCAGGCCGATTTCCCCGACCCGGCGAGCGTCTTCGAGCCGACGCTCTCCACGCGCGCCATCCGGGACGAGGGCTCGCAGAACTACGCCTTCTTCAGCGACGAGGAGCTCGATCGCACGCTCGACGCCGCCCACGCCGAGCAGGATCGCGCGCGGCGCCTCGCGCTCTACGACCGCGCCGAGCGCATCGTCCGTGATCGCGCGCCCTGGGTGCCCACGTACACGGCGCGGCAGCTCGAGCTCTGGCACCCCTACGTGCACGGCCACGAGGGCGCCGCCGCGCTGACGTCCCGCCTCCACGAGGTCTGGCTCGACCCGTCCGCGCGGCCCGCGGCCGGCGGAGGGCCGCGCGCGGTCGCGCCTCGAACCGCGACGCCGCTCCGCGCGCTGCTCGCGCGCGCGGCCCTTCCCCGATGAGCACCACGCGCGCGCGCCGTGCCTCCACGCCCCGCCCGGGCCGCGCCTCCGCGGTGGGCTCCGCGCTCGCGCGCCTCCTCCGGCGCCTCGGCTGGGCCACGATCGTCATCGCCGGGGTCACCGCCGTCTCGTTCGGGATCGCGTACCTCCTGCCGGGAGACGCCGCGCGGATGCTCGTCGGGCCGCAGGCCTCGGCGGCGGACCTCGAGCGCGCGCGGGCCATCCATGGGCTGGATCGCCCGGTCCCGGTGCAGTTCGCGCGGTTCGTCCGGCGGCTCGTCCACCTCGGCCCCGCGCAGGGCGGCGACGGCAGCGCCCCTGGCGCCCACGCGGGCGCTCGCGCCGATCCGGAGCACCGCAGCTGCGCGGTGGGTCCGCTCGGCCTGCACGTCGACCTCGGCTACAGCTTCCATTACCGCAAGCCGGTCGTGGATCTGCTCGAGGCGAAGGTGCCGCGATCCGTCGAGCTCGCGCTGGCCGCCCTGCTGGTGCAGCTCCTGCTCGGCCTCTCGCTCGGGATCGTCGCGGCGGTCCGCCGCGGGACGGCCTGGGAGGACGCGGCGCTCGGCGCCACCCTGCTCGGCGCCAGCGCGCCGACCTTCGTGATCGGCCCCGCCCTCCAGTACGTGCTCGCCTACAAGCTCCGGCTCTTGCCCTACGACGGGTACGGCGCCACGGCGGCCGATCACCTGCGCTCCCTCGTCCTGCCGGCGCTGACGCTCGGCGTGTTCGGCAGCGCCCTCTACGCGCGCATCGTCCGCGAGGAGCTCCGGACGCTGCTCCGCCAGGACTTCATCCGCACCGCGCGGGCCAAGGGCGCCTCTCGCCTGCGCGCGCTCGTCGTCCACGCGCTGCGCAACGCGCTCTTGCCGCTCGCCACGCTCGCCGCGCTCGACCTCGGGGCGCTGGCGGGAGGCGCGATCGTCACGGAGAAGCTCTTCCGCTGGCCCGGCGTCGGGAGCATGGCGGTCGAGGCGCTCCAGAACCGGGACGGCCCGCTCATCGTCGGGACGGTGCTCTTCTCCGCGGCCGCGATCGTGCTCGCCACCGTGGCGCTCGATCTCGCGGCCCTGGCCCTCGATCCCCGGCTCAGATCGCGGTCGCGCTGAGCGCGGGCCGCACGCTCACGGCATGCCGGCGAGCGCGCGGCACTCCGCGCCGAGCGAGGACTCGGCCGAGGAGAGCTCGGCGCACTTGCGGAACGAGGCCCGCCCGCCGCGCCCGGCCGCCTGCTCTGCGGCGCCGCGCAGGTGCCACGCCGCGGCGCTCCCCGGGGAGGCGGCGGTGAGCTGCTGCGCGAGCTGCACCGCCTTGCCGGTCTGCCCCGACTCCAGGGCGCGCATCACGCGCGTCGAGAGGGGCCCGCCCTCCTCGTCCGGCGCGGCTGGCGCGGACGCGGGCGGGGCAGCCGAGGGCTCCGGCTCCCGCGTCGGCGCGGCGGCCTGGCCCGCGGTCGCCGCCGCGCTCGGCGGCGCTGCGTGGGCGGCCGGCGCGTGCGAGGCGTGCTCGGAAGGCGCTCCGGCCGGCGCGGCGGGGCTCGCCGCGGCAGGTTTCGCCCGCGCGCTCGCCGAGGCCGGCGCGGCCGGCTGGCCCGCCGGGGTGTCGGCAGGGGTCGCTGCGGAGAGCCCCGCCGCGGCAGCGGCCGCCGGCTCTCCTTCCGGCTCCGACGCGGCCGGAGCCGCTGCGGTCGCCGCAGCGGCGTGCTGCCCCGCCGGCTCCTCCTCGGGCGATGGCGCATGGACCGGCGCCGCGGGCACGGGGCGCCCCGTCTGGCCGACCAGCCACACGCCGGCGGTCCCGAGCGCGAGCGCCGTGACCAGGCCAGCGACGATCCGCCCGATGCGGGCCCGGCGTTCCTCGTGGCGGGGCCCGAAGAGCGTGGCCTCGACCGCACCGGCGGTCGTATCGGCGTCCTCGGCCGAGGGATGCTCCTGCGCCGCCATCCCCTGCGGCGCGTCCACCCCGCCGCCGAGGAAGAAGCGCTCGCTCTCGCTGATCGGCCCCGGGTCGCCAGGAGGCGCGTCGTCCGGCGCCGCCGCGAGGCTCGCCGCCGGGGCGGCGCCGGCCGGCGCGGCGTCCGGCAGCGGGGGGGCAGCCTCGATCGGGCGCGCCTCCCCGGCCTTCGCTTCGACGGGCTGCAGCGCCTGCGCGCGCTCCGCCCCGCGCGGGACAGCGACGGGCGGCGGCGCGTCGCTCGGCGGGCGGGGGCGCAGCGTGGGGCTCGTCGCGGCCGCGGCGGCGCGCTCCTCGCCGGCGGGCGGCGCGACGCCCGCTGCCGCCGCAAGCGCAGGCGGCGTCGCCGCAGCCACGGGCGGCGCCGCGGGCTCTGGCGGCGCCGCTGCGGGCGCCTCGGGCGCCGCTGCTGGCGCCTCGGGGGGCGTGGAGCGAACGCGCTGCTCGGCGGGAGCGGCCGCGGCCACGGGCCTGTCGCTCCTCGTGGAGCGCTGCTTCTGCGCGAAGCTCCGCGGCGTCACGAGCGGTCGCGTGAGCGGGGCCTCATCGCTGCTCGCGAGCGTGGTGTCCTTGTCGAGATCGATCTCGGCGCGCGATCGCGTAACCCGGGCGGCCTCGGCAGCCGATGCGACGTTCCGCGGCGGATCCGACGGCGCGCGCCCACCAGCCGCGCCGGGCCGCACCCCGGCGTTCCGCGGCGGATCGGACGGCGCGCGGCCACCCGCCACGCCCGGACGCACCCCGGTGCTCCGCGGCGGCTCCGACGGCGCGCGGCCCCCTGTCGCGCCGGCGCGCGCCGCCGCGGCCGACACGGTGCTCCGCGGCGGCTCCGACGGCGCGCGGCCACCCGCCGCGCCGGAGCGCGCCGTCGCGGCCGAGACGGCGCTCCGCGGCGGCTCCGACGGCGCGCGCGCCCCCTCCGGCGCGGATCGCGCCACCGCGGCGCTCGCGCTGGCGGCTCGGCCGACCACCCCTGGCCCGTGCACCGCGCTGCGGGTCGTCACCGGGCGCCCCGGGGACTCCGCGTCGGGATCCCCCGCCGGCGCGTGCAGCTCGTGACCGGGCCGGGAGCGCGGGAGCACCGCCGGAGAGACCCGGGTCGAGAGCGGCGCCGGGACCACGGCGGCGTCCTCGAGGTCGTCCGAGCCGGCGTTCCCCGGGCTCCCGTCGGGGTAGTTGGAGCGCCGCGCGCTCGACGGCGACGAGAGCGGCGAGAACTCGTCGTGGAACGCCGTCTCCGGCTCGCTCGGCACCACGTCGTCGGGCGGCAGCGCGGCGGCGGGCACCAGCAGCCCCTCGAAGTAGAGCTTCGAGATGGTCGAGAGCGTCGAGAGATCCTCGAACGGGGACGCGTCGACCACCTGCATCAGCGTGCGCTTGCCGTCGAACAGGCGCAGGATCCCGTTCAGCTCGTCGGGGATCTCGTTCAGCCGCTCGAGGAGCTCTTCGCTGTCGACCTCGAAGACGGTCGCGAGCGACGGCAGCGCCTCGAGGAGCCGGCCCCACTCGTCGACGCGGCGCATGCCCTCCATGAGGAGGCCCTGCGTCGACGTCTCGATCCCGTCGGGGTTATCGACCTTGCAGAACTCGACCTCGAACGTCCCCTCGTTCCACAGGAGCGCGCGGTAGACGGCCTCCTCGCCGCAGAGCCGGCCGAGCGTCGCGTCGACGACCTTGCCCTCGCGGAAGTAGACCTGCGCCTCGTTGTCCGCGTGCGACAGGTGGACGATCCCGCTCTTCCGGCTCACCTCGAACGTCTGCAGCAGATCCACGACGTTCATGTCGAGGATCGACCCGGAGAACCTGGTCCGCCCCGTCGTCGAGAAGTGGCGCGTCGTGATCCCCTCGCGCGTCCGCCGCGCGAGGAGCAGCGTCACGCGCGCGATCAGCTCGCGCACGAAGATCGGCTTGGTCAGGTAGTCCTCGACGCCGAGCTCCAGCCCGCGGATCTTGTCCTCGATGGACCGCTGGCTCGTGAGGAAGACGACCGGGATCGAGGCCCAGTCGGCGTGCTCCTTCATCTTGCGGACGAGGGCATATCCGTCCACGTTGGGGAGGCGCGTGTCGCTGAGGACGAGGTCCGGCGTGGAGACCTCGAGCTTCGCGAGAGCGTCCGCTCCGTCCTTCGCGGTGGTCACGCTGTAACCGGCCTTTTTCAGGCTGACCTCGAGGACCCGAACGCTGCGCGGATCCGCGTCGACCAGGAGGAGCTGTTGCTTGGCCACTAGAGGTTTCCGCCTCGCGAAGGATGGCGAGCCCGAACGGACGCTGTCAAGCGCTCCGCCCTGAGCGTCGCCGCTGCCGTCGATCGCTTGTCCCGCGGCCGCGGGCCCGGTGCTCGACGTCGTCCATCGTGCACACAGGACGGCTGGGAAGGCCAGGTTTCGTCGCGCGCCGATCGGGCGATCAGCGCTTCCAGGGATCGACGATATCGCCGGTTGCTTGCGGCCTTACCATGGAGGCCGTGGGCGCCGCGGTCGCCGCCGGACGGCCCGTCGCAGCGGTCAGCTTCGGCGGGATCGGGGCGACTGTGCCCTGGGTGCGGGGCGGCTCCTGCGCGGTCGGCGCGGGCGCCGCGGTCGCGGCCGCGGTCGCGACCGCGGGCGGCTCGTCGACCGCCCTGGGAGGCGCCGGCTCCGCCGGCAGGGCGCCGCCGGGAGCGTCGGCGGCGGAGGCCTCGGGCGGCTCCTCGGGCGCCGAGGCGCGAAAGGCGCGGACGCCGAGGGCGATGGCGATGGGCACGAGGACCGCCGCGAGCGCGATCGCCACGCGCGCGGCCATCGAGAGCGGCTCGGACGGCTCCGCCGGCGCCTGGACCGGGACGAGCATCTCCTCGTGCGCGCGCGGCCGTATCGACTCGTGCGCGCGCGGCCGTATCGACTCGTGCGCGCGCGGTCGTATCGACTCGTGCGCGCGCGGCCGTATCGACTCGTGGCGAGGCAGCTCGCCCGGGGCGGCGGAGACCCCGCGGCCCGGCGGATCGAGCGCGAGCTCGATGGCCTCGACGAGGTCGGCCATCGAGGAGAAGCGCTCCTCGGGGTTCTTCGCGAGGCAGCGCATGACGATCGGGCCGAACGCGCCCAGCGTGGTGGCGTCGGGCATCACCTGCTCGAGCGGCTCGGGCGACATGTACATGTGCTTGGTCAGCACGCCCATGTACGTGTCCGCCTCGAAGGGGACGCGCCCCGCGAAGCACTCGTACATGAGGACGCCGAGCGCATAGATGTCGGCGCGGGCGTCGATGCGCTTCCCCTCCGCCTGCTCCGGGCTCATGTAGTGCGGCGTCCCGAACACCATGCCGATGCGCGTGAGCCGCTTGCCGCCGGTCACCTTCGCCACGCCGAAATCGAGCAGCTTGACGAACTCCTGATCGCCGTTGCGGACGAGGTACACGTTGTCAGGCTTCAGGTCGCGGTGGATGACGCCCGCGGAGTGCGCAGCCCCGAGCGCCGCGGCGCACTGGAGCATGATCTGCCCGACCCTGTCGGCCGGCAGCGTCTTCTCGGTGCGCAGCAGCGACGCGAGGGAGGTCCCGGAGAGGAACTCCATGACGAAGAACGGCAGCTCTGCCTGCCCCGTCTCGACCTCGATCGCGCCGAAGTCGCTCACCGCGACGATGTTGGGGTGGCCGATCGCCGCAGCCGCCTTGGCCTCCTGGATGAAGCGGGCGACGAGCTCGGCGTCCTGCGCGATGTCGTGCCGGAGCACCTTCAGGGCGAAGAGGCGGCCGAGCGACTTGTGGCGCACCTCGTACACCGTCCCCATCCCCCCTTCACCCACGACCGCCTGCACCTCGTAGCGGCCGTCGATGGTGCGCCCGAGCATCGGATCGGCCGATGGATTCCAGTCGGGCGCGTCGGCGAGCGGGTCGCCGTCGAACGGGCAGAAGCGGGAGTCGCCGGAGAAGGTCTGCTTGCAGGTCGGGCAGCGCCGCGCGCGCGGGGTCTGCTTCGCCTTCCCCCGGCGCGCCGGCCCGTCGAAGCGCGCCGGCAGCGGCGGGATCGCCGGGCGCGCGTCGACGTGCGCTGGCAGTGTTTCCCCGCGCGGCGGCACGTCGCTGCGGAACGGTACATCGCTGCGCGGCGGCGCATCGCTCCGCAGCGGCACATCGCTGCGCGGCGGCGCATCGCTCCGCAGCGGCACGTCGCTGCGCGGCGGCGCATCGCTCCGCAGCGGCACGTCGCTGCGCGGCGGCGGCGCATCGCTGCGCGCCGGAGGCTGGGCAAATGATTCGTCTCCGTGCAGCCGCGGGATGTCTTCCCGATGGAACAGCTCGGCAGCCTCGGACTCGCCGGCGGTCATCTCGGGCTGAGCATCCCCGGCCATGCGGAGCGTCACTGGCACCCCATCGAGTCTAGCCGAAAGCGCGCTCAGTGGTTCGGATCAGATGGCGCCAGTTTGGCGACCGCTGTGGAGGGCCCCCCCGCGGGTCGCTGCGCGCGGCGGACAGCGCCGCCTGGTAAGGACTCAGATCTCTTCCAGAATCTTCGCCTTGCGGGCCTGGAACTCCTCGTCGGTGATGAGGCCCTTGCTCTTGAGCTCCCCGAGGCGCTCCAGGCGCTGCTCGATCGACGGCGCTGCGGCGGGGGCAGCCTGCGGCGCGCCCGGATAGCCCTGCGGCGCACCCGGGTAGCCCTGGGGCGCGCCCGGATAGCCCTGCGGCGCACCCGGGTAGCCCTGCGGCGCCCCGGGCTGCTGCATGTGCGGCGGCACGAACTGAGGCTGGCCCTGCGCTGCGAGCGCGGGGTTCATCGCCTGCGCCAGGCCGGCGCCGATCGCCACCTGGGCGCCCAGCCCCGCGACGCCGCTGCCGTCGCCGCCCTGCGCCATGCCCTGGCCGGCGCCCATCATCGCCTGACCAGCGGCGTAGTTCTGCCAGTTGCCCGCCAGCTGCTGCACGTACCGCGCGTCCTGCTGGAACCGCTGATCCAGCTCGAACTGCTTCGCGCGGGCGGTGTCCTGCGCGATGCCGATGCCGCGGCGCGCATCGCCGCGCTCCTTGTTCGCCTCGCGGAGGAGCTTCTGCTCCTCGGCCGAGAAGTTGATGTTGAAGTTGCCGATCTCGAGGATCTTGCAGCCGATCTCCTCGAGGTTCGGCGCGGATTGCACGATGCGGGCGCCGAGCTCCATGCTCATGCCGCCGAGGTTGAGCAGGCTCTTCTGCTGCTGCGCGCAGACCTGGCCGATCACGGTCTTCACGCTCATGAAGAACTTGCCCTTGATCCAGCTCAGGACGACGTCGTTGTCGCCGCTGCCGCCGCACTGCCCGTGGTACCCGACGACGAACCGCACCGGATCGACCACGACCAGCGAGAACTCACCGAAGATGCGCGGCGTCACGAACTCGTAGAGGACGGGGTCCTCCATCGACTCCAGCGGCCCGCCGAACGGCACGCCGCGGACCGGCTGCGTCTTCACGAAGAAGATCTCGGCGATGAAGACGTCCCCGCCCGTGAACTTGTTGACGAGGTTGTTCAGGAACGGGATGTTCTGGGTCTGGAGGGTGTGGCGCCCTGTGGGCAGGTAACCCATGTACCTGCCGTCCTTGAAGAAGAGGGCACACTCATCGCTGTCCACCGTCAGCTGCGACCAGAAGGGGATGTTCTGGTCCGGGTGCTTGTAGACGATGAGATGCTTCGCCGCGTCCGGGCGCGCGATCATCATCTCGCGGACGCCGCTCTTCACGAAATCGAAAATCCCCATGTCGCGCTCCTCTTCGGTGTGCTGGGTGTGACGGACCTGCCGGTCCACTGCCCCCCGAGACCTCGGGCTTCATTCCGGCAGACGGCGCGCAGGGCCCGCGCCGTTCGTTCTCCGTTGACGATCGCCGCGCCTTTCAGGCACACAGCGGCCTCAGGATAATCCGCAGATCGCAGGGCAGCAATGCCCGCCGGGAGGACCGTATGCCCGTTGCTCCGCTTGCTCTGCTAGCTCTGCTCGAGCCGCTGGTGCCATCCGAGTCACCCGAGTCACCCGCGTCGGCCGTGTCACCCGCGCCGCCCGCGTCCTTCGGGATCCCGAGCTCCGCCGTTCGGCGGCCGAAGCGCTCGTCCTGCTGGCACGGGGCCGCGCTGGCGAGGGCGCCTCGATGACCGCGCCGATCGACGTCAGCGCCCTCTCGGCGCCCGCGCAGAAGCTGGCGCAGCCGAGCGCGCCGCAGAAGCTCAGGGAGATGGCGGCGCGCGGCATCGCCCCCGGGCTCAAGCCGGGCGAGGTCGTGACGGTGCTCGTGCTGCTCGCGTCGCGCGAGGAGGAGCCGGCCCGCGAGACCGCGGAGAAGACGCTGGCGGCGCTCCCCGAGCCGCTGCTTCAAGGCGCGCTCGGCGCGGATCTGCAGCCGCCGGTCATCGATCGGCTGGCCCGCGGGTACGCGGATCGCCTCCCGGTCGTCGAGAGGCTCTGCGCGATGCCGGGCATCGCCGCGGAGACGCTCGAGGAGCTCGCGCGGACCGGGGGCGAGGCGGTGACGGAGCTCATCGCGGTCAACGAAGAGCGGCTGCTCAGGAACCCGCGCGTCATCGAGCGGCTCTACCTCAACAAGAACACGCGGATGTCGACCGCCGACCGCCTCGTCGATCTCGCGTCCCGCAACGGGGTCGAGCTCACGGGGATCCCGGCGTGGCGCGAGGTCAGCATCGCGATCAAGGACGAGCTCATCGCGGAGCCGTCGCCCGAGCCCACGCCGGACGACGTGCTGTTCAGCGAGACGCAGGCGCTCGCGGAGGCGCTCGCGGCGGACGAGCCGGTCGACACCCACGTCGAGGACGAGGAGGGCAAGGAGGCGATCAAGGAGCAGTACGTCCCGCTCTACAAGCGGCTCGCCGACATGACCATGTCGCAGCGGATCCGGCGGGCGATGCTCGGCTCGCGCGAGGAGCGCATGCTGCTCGTGCGCGACTCGAACCGCCTCGTGGCCAGCGCCGCCGTGCGCAGCCCGCAGATGCAGGAGGAGGAGGTCGTCCTCATCAGCCGCAACCGGAACATCTCGGACGAGGTGCTGCGGATCATCTCGACGACGCCCGAGTGGCTGAAGAGCTACACGGTGAAGCGGAACCTCGTGGAGAACCCGAGGACGCCGGTCCTCGTCGCGACGCGGCTGGTCCAGCACCTGCGCGAGTCCGATCTCCGGGGCATCGCGAAGAGCAAGAACGTGACGTCGCCGGTGAAGGACGCCGCGAGGCGGCACCTCGAGCGGCGCAAGAGCTGAACGGGGGACGAGCGATGAGCGACCTGGTCCGCTTCGGCGTGGCGATGGATCGCGCGCTGCTGGCCGAGTTCGATCGGCGCATCACCGCGCAGGGCTACGAGAACCGCTCGGAGGCGCTGCGGGATCTGGTCCGCGCGGATCTGACGCGCGCCGCGCTGGACGAGGGGGCCGAGGTGGCGGCCACGCTGACGCTCGTCTACGAGCCCGAGGTGCGAGAGCTCGTGCTGCGGATTTCCGAGCTGGAGGAGCGGCGCGCGGGGTCTCTGGTCTCCAGCCTGCTGGTCCGCCTCGACGCGGCCCGGCTGCTCCAGGTGATGGTGCTGAAGGGCCGCGGGCAGGAGCTGTCCGAGCTCGCCGGGCAGCTCGCCGGGGCCAAGGGGGTGCTGTCCTGCGCGCTCACGCCGGCCGCGGCGCTCCCGGGGGCGGCGCGCCGGTAGCAAGGGGCGGCGCGTCCGCCGCGGGGCTGACGCGGCGGGGCGCCGGCCGTCACTTGCGCAGCTTCATGATCGTGCCATTGCTGCTCGCCAGGCCTTCGTTTGCCCAGTAAACGTGCGCTTCGTCGACCGCGATGCCGGTCGGGGCGTCCTGCGAGGCGGCGAGCATCACAGGCTCCTCGCCGCCGGCCTTCGACACCTTCATCACCGAGCCGTTCATGGCGCCCATGTCGCCGAAGTTCGTCCAGTAGACATGCCGTCCATCCACGGCGATGAAGAACGGATGGCTCTGCCCTGAAGCGAGCACCACGGGCTCCTCGCCGCCGGCCTTCGACGCCCTCATGACGGTGCCGGCGCCGCTCGTCCAGTCGTTGTTCGTCCAGTAGACGTGCTCGTCGTCCACTGCGATGTTGTTGGGACCGGCTTGATCGGAGGCGAGATCGAACACCTCGATGTTGCCGCGGTTCTTGTATTGGACCGAGCCGCCGGTGCTGTTCGTCCAGTAGACGTTGCTGGCATCCATCGCGACCCCGCTCGGGTCGCCGCCTGCCTCCACGGCGCCGCCCAGCGATCGGAGCTCGTTGCCCTCGTGGTTCACCCAGTACACATCGTCGCCGAAGACAGCGATGCCGAGGGGGCCGTGCTGCCCCGTGGCGAGCGGGGGTGGCTTGTCGCTGCCGTCGAGCGACACCTTCATGACGCTGCCCGCGAGCTCCATGCCGCCGCCGTAGTTCGTCCAGTAGACCCAGCTCGCGTCCGCCGTGATCCTGGCCGGCTCGTCGAGCCCGTCCTGGAGCGGCGGAGGCGTCCTGTCGCTGCCGTCGAGCGGCACCCGGCTGACCGAGCCGTTCCGCATGCCCGGGTCGCCCCGGCTCGCACAGTAGATGTGCGTCGCGTCCACGGCGATGCCGAGCGGCCGGAGCAGCCCGGTGGCTAGCTCGTCTGCGGGGGCGCATTCGCCGTTCGGACAGGCGCCGCCCGAGCCGCCTGATCCACCTCGACCACCCGAGCCGCCCTGCCCGCCGGAGCCGCCTTGCCCGCCTGAACCGCCTTGCCCTTCGTCTCCCAGGAACTGAAGCCCATCGACCCCCGAGAGCGCGTTGCACCCTGACAGCGCTCCGGAGCTCACCGCGAGGAGCGCCAGCGTGGATCGCGCAAGCAGGCGCCGCGCCGCTCGTTCGTACATCAAGACCTCGGCTGATCTTCCAGGCTAGGCGTCGTCACCGGTGCTGTCGGCCACTTTCACCGTGGTCTTGGGCGGGTCGACGATGAACGTCACGAGGCGCTCCTTGGCCTCGAACTCCTGCCGGTAGATCACGGCCGAACGCTTGTACTTGAAGGGGCCGACGCGCACCCGGTGCCAGAGGCCGCGGCCCTTGACGTACGCCGGCTCGACGTACGCCTTGTGCCCGCGCCGGCGCAGGGCCGCCGCGAAGTTCTCGGCGTCGGTGGGGTCCTTGAACGAGCTCACCTGGAGCTGGTAGCCGCCAGGCCCTCCCCGCTCGGTCTCGGGGCCCTCCTCGCGCGACACGTGGCGGGCCATCGCGGTGAGCGTGTCGTTCGGGGCGACCTCGCCGCCGGGGGGCCCGAGCACGTGCTGCGCCGGCAGCGGCACCACAGGCAGCCGGTCCGCGGCAGGCGGCGGGCCGGGCTCCGCGGCGGGCGCCTCGGCGGAGGTGGCCTCCTTGGCCGCCCGCGGGTCGCGCACGGCCTCGAGCGCGGTCGTCGGGTGCTCCGCGTCCGAGAGGACCGCGGGGAAGGTCACGTCCTCCCCGATCGTGGCAGGGCGCGGGGCCGGCTTCACGCCGGCCGGGTGGGCGCGCGCGACCAGATCACCGAGCGGATCGGTGGTGACCGGCCGCTCGCGGTGCGGGGCGCGCAGGAGCGCCACCGCCGCGAAGACGATGCACGCCCCGCCGAGCGAGGCCAGCACCAGCGCGCCCGCGCGCGACGGGCGAGCCCCGGGATCCTCTTCCTGGATCTCCTCGAGGTTCCGCACCGCCCCGGTGTCCATGCTCTCGCCCTTGCTGCGCCTCATGCGTCCTCCTCGCCCCGTCTACCCTGCCCGGCCGGCGACCCACAACTTTCGTGTGCTACTTTATCCTACATCACCCGGATGGGTCCGATCGCTGGACGAGCGCTCTCGGGTGAGCGCGCTTCGGCGGGGCCGGGCAGCCTCGCATGCGCGGCGCGCGCGGGGAAAGTTCTCGGCTGGCGCCGGGCGGACGCTGGCCGGCTTCGCGAGCCGCTTCGCGTGGCCGGTCCGGTCACGACGTCTGGAGCGGATCCTCCAGCGGACGTCTCCCCTGGCGAGCAGTGGAGACGTGGTGATCCGCGATCATCCACGCTTCGCCGCCCGGCGCGCCATCGGCGCAAGAGGTGCGCGCGAGGCTCCGGCCCGCAGCGCTCGAAACGCACTTTCCAACAGATGTAGGCAGTCGTGCCCGAGCGCCCGGCGCCCGCATCCAATGAAACGAAATGAATCGATTGCATGACGGGATTGCGACTGGCTCGCTTCTTCACGGAGGCAGCGGTATCCGGCTGGCCCCAGCGTTGACAGGCGCCTCTGTCCGGGTGCTACCGTTCTCGCTAGCCGCCGCAATGACAGCCCCCTCCCCTGTCGCAGTCACACCGGCACCGGGCGCGTCCGCCACCGCAATGGCGTGGCGCTTCAAGGGCCAGCTCCACGTCACCGCGATCGTCAAGGCGACATTCGCCTTCGCGCACGACGCGGCCATGGTTCGCACGGCGCCGCAGGAGATCCTCCGCACCGAGATCCATCATCACAACAACCCCGGGCGGAGCGTCCGGTTCACGAGCGATATCGCCCCCTACCTGCCCCGCGCCGACGTGGTCTTCACGGGGCACGCGTACGCCCCGCACGGGCGCACCGTCCAGCGCATGGAAGCGCGGATAGGGCTCTTTCGCGGCGCGCAGGCGATCCTCGACAAGTCGCTCGTGATCCAGGCGAAGGAGGGATTCCAGTGGTTGCCGGTCGTCTACGACCGAGCGTTCGGCGGGATCGGCTCGAGGGAGAACCCCCTCGGCGTCGGGCTGAACCCGGGAACCGCCGAGCCGAACGTCCTCGATCCCGTCGATCCGCGGCACCCCGCCAGCTTCGGCCCGGTGGGGTGCTGGATGCCTGCCCGCAAGCGGCTGCTCGGGTCCACGTCGTCGCAGGCCCTCCAGCGCGATATCGCCGACATCCCGGATGATTTCGACTGGTCGTACTTCCAGGCAGCGCCCCCCGATCAGCAGATCGACGCCCTGCGCGGCGACGAGTGGATCCTGCTCGCGGGGCTGCACGCCACGGTGCCCTGCCTGCGCATGCGCCTGCCCTGGGCCGCCGGCGTGGCGCGGATCCACGGGCTCGGCGGCTCCTCTCTCGCCGAGGGAGCGCCGCTGAGCCTCCGGGCCGACACGCTGCGCATCGACGGCGCCGAGCAGCGCTGCACCGTGGTGTGGCGCGGCAGCTTCCCGGTCGCGAGCGAGGCCGCGCTCGCGTCGGCGCACGTCGTGGCCGGCGTCCAGGTCGGGGACGAGCCGATCGCGTGGCCCGCGCCGCTCGCCAGCCGGCCGCCGCCGGCGCCCGCTGCCGCCGGACCACAGGCCGAGAGCCTGGAGGAGACGCGCGGCCTCTCGGGGGGCGACATGACGCTCGGGTTGACCGGCGAGCGCCCACGGCCCTCGGGGTCCTTGCTCCCCTTCCGGCCGGGCCCCCCCACCTTGCTCGCGCTGTCGCCGCGAGGCCCCGCGCGCACGCCCCCGGAGCACGCGCTCACAGGGACCCTCGAGCTGGGCTCGGGCGCCGAGCGCACCGCGACGCCACAGGCCGTCCTGCCCTTCCTCGACGGCGGCGAGCGCCACGCGGAAGCGGCGCCGCCCGAGGTGCGGTCTTCGCCGGCGGCCCCGTCCGATCCTCCGCCAGCGGTCCCCCCGGCTCCCGCGTTGCCCCTCGCGACGCCTCCGGTCCAGGTCGTCGACGCGGTGTCGTTCTTCAGGGCGCCGCCGCCGGATCCTTCGCCTCCCTCGCCTCCCGCTCCGCCACGCTGGGCCCCGTCGGCGGCCCTGGACGAGCCGGCGCGCGCGTCCGCCCCGCCCAGGGCGCCCAAGCGACCGACGGTCGATGTTCAGCGGCTCCTCTACACCTCCAAGAGCAAGCGGGCATAGCGGCGCGGCGCCAGCGCGCCGGGCGTCGGGCCAATTCCGGCGGACTTCCTCCGCGGTGAGCCGTCTTGTGGCGCTGCCGTGACTCAAGGGGGCCGATCGGATCACGAGGCGGCAGGAGGCGTTCGGTCATTCCCAGCGGAGCCCCACGTTCATGGTGATGCGCGCCAGCGCGCTCGCCCCGCCGCGAAGGCTCGGCGTGGTCGCCTATGCGAGCGACGAGGCGCTCGTGGAGGGCCTCCGCGCGAGGCACCCTGCCGCGCTCTCCGCCTTCCACGAGCGCTTCTCCGGGCACGTGCTCCGCGTCCTCGGCCGGCTGCTCGGCGGCAGCCGCGACCTCTCCGACGCTCATCACGACGCCTTCGTCCGCGCGCTGTCCTCCCTCGACACCCTGCGCGATCCGGCGGCGCTGAAGGCGTGGATCACCTCGGTCGCCGTGTTCACGGCGCGGACCTGCATCCAGCGGCGCGCGCGCCGGAAATGGCTCCTCTTCTTCGCCCCCGACGAGCTCCCACCCCTCGTGGAGCCCCCGTACGAAGGTGAAGCCCGCGAGGCGCTGCGCGCGACCTATCGCGCGCTGGAGCGGCTCCCGGCCGACGAGCGCATCGCGTTCGCGCTGCGGCGCATCGAGGGGATGGATCTCCAGGAGGTCGCCGGCGCGTGCGGCGTCTCGCTCGCGACCATCAAGCGAAGGCTGGCCCGCGCGGAGGCCAACTTCCTCGAGGCGGCGCGGGACCAACCCGCCCTCGAGGGGTGGCTGAAGGGAGGCGCGTCATGAGCGATCCTCCCTCGCTCGATCGTCTTCGTGAGCTCCGTCGGGCCCAGGATGAGGAGCTCTCGGCGCAGGATCTCGATGGTGCGCGCCGACTGTTCCTGGAGGTCGCGGCCGGCGGATCCTCCCGTCCCGGGGCTGCCCGCCTCGGCCCCCCGCGTCCCCGGTGGATCGCGCCCGCAGCCCTCGTGGCGCTGGCAGGAGCTTGTGCAGTGCTGCTCCTCTTCCTGCTCCCATCGTCGTCGCGGTCGCTCTCGTTCGCGGTCGGCTCGGCGCAAGGTCAGGTCGGGGCGTGGATCGCCGCCAGCGCGGATGCTCCTCTGGCGGTCGCCTTCTCGGACGGCACGTCCCTCGCGTTGGACGCGAACGCCCGGGCGCGCGTGGTGGCCGCCGACGCGCATGGCGCGCGCGTGCTGCTGGAAGGCGGCCGGCTCACGGCGACGGTGACCCACACCGCGACGAGCGCCTGGACCTTCGATGTGGGCCCGTTCGACGTGCTGGTCACCGGCACGCGCTTCGAGCTGAGCTGGTCCCCGACGAGCGAGGAGCTCAAGCTGGTGCTGCGGGAAGGATCGGTCGCCGTGTCGGGACCGCTCGTGGGCGGGCGGCGCGCCGTCGCTGCGGGAGAGACGCTCGAGGTCTTCTGCAAGGAGCAGCGCTTCGAGCTCACGCGCGGGGAGCTGCGCGCCGCCGCGCCGCCTGCGCCGCCCTCCACGCGCATCGATCAGGCGGCCTCCGAGCCAGCCCCCGCGCCGACCGGCGCCAGCGAACGAGCGATGGTCGCGAAGGCCACGGACGCCGCCCCCCGACGGACGAGCTGGCGCGATCTCGTGGCCAGCGACAGGTACCAGGAGGCCATGACGGCGGCCGAGGCCGAGGGCTTCGACGGGCTCGTCGCCCGCGCGAGCGCGGCGGATCTGCTGGCGCTCGCGGACGTCGCGCGCTTCTCCGGGAAGCCGGATCGCGCCGCGGCGGCGCTCACCGCGGCGCGGAGCCGGTTCGCGGGCTCGGGCGAGGCGGCGAAGGCCGCCTTCCACCTCGGCCGGATGGCGTTCGACCAGCGGCGATCGTACGCCGAGGCCGAGCGCTGGTTTCGCGCATACCTCGAAGAGCAACCGGGCGGCTCCTTTGCGCAGGAAGCGCTCGGGAGGGTCATCGAATGCCGAGAGTCGATGGGTTCGGCCAGCGAGGCCCGCGAGGCCGCGCGCCGCTACCTGGCGCGTTATCCGGCGGGGCCGCACGCCGCGCACGCCAGGGATCTCCTCGAGGGGGAGTGAGTGCGATCTCGAAAGCCAGCTCGCGGGACGCACGGCGGAGCCTGGGCACTCGCGCTCTGCCTCCTCGTCGCACCCGAAGCGCGCGCGGCGCCGCCGGAGCCTCCACGCCCGAAGGTCATCCTGATCGCCGATCGCCGGTCGGATCCCATCATGGCCCGCGTCTATGCCGAGCTCGCCACGCTCGGATTCACCGTGGTGGTCGTGAGGGGCGGCGCCGAGCCGCCCTCCCAGGGGCCGATCGAGACGAGCGCGCGCGAGGCCGGAGCGGCGGCAGAGATCCGGGTGACGGAGGTGCCAGGTGGCGTCGAGGTCTCGATCGCCCAGGGTGCGGCTAGCCCATCGGTCCAGAGCGCCGTGATGGCCGACGATCCAGCCACGGTCGCGGTTCGCACGGTGGAGCTCCTGCGCGCGAGCCTCCTGGAGGTGCGCTCGCCCCGTCCATCGCAGGGCGAGGTCGAAGCCGATCTGGAGGCCCCCGCCACCGTCGACATGCAAGAGCCACCGCCGGCCAGGCCCGCGCCCGTCGCCGCCGCGCGCCCGCGAGCCGGCGGCGCCTCCCGCGCGCCCCCTCCCCCAGCCGCGAGGCCAGGCGCGACCCGAAGAGCTCCGACGACGTTCGGCATCGGGGCGGCCCCCGCGGTGCTGTGGAGCGCAGGCGGCGTGCCCGCCAGCCCGATGCTCGACGTGTCGGGGTACGCGATGATCTGGTCTCGTCTGGGGCTCTCCAGCTTCGTCCAGATCCCGCTCGCCAGCGCGAGCCGTGAGGGCAAAGAGGGGACGCGGCACACGCGCATAGCGCTCGCCGCCCTGGGGGTGCGCGTCCCGCTCGGCCCCACCGACGCCGCGTGGCTGCCATCGGCCGGCGCAGGGCTCGCCGCCGCCTGGCTGCACGTCGAGGGCGAAGGCCGCTCGCCCCGGTACGCCGGCAGGTCGGAGGACGCGTATGCGGTCGCGACGTACCTGCGCGCAGGGCTCTCCTTCGCGCCGATTCCACACCTGCGGATCAGCGAGCACCTGCTCGCCGGGATCGCGGTGCCGCGCATCGTGATCGACGCCTCAGGCCGCGCGACCGACGCGTGGGGTCGCCCGTTCCTGGGCGCCTCTCTCGGGGTGGAGGTCGTGTTGCCGTGAGCCGAAATGGGCAGCTTCCGTGACCTCAGCGCAGACCATCTTGACGCCGGGCGCGTCGGCGCGCGGCGTGGAGGACCCAATGAAGATCACGGCTACGAAGCTCTGGGCTCTGGGCTTGTCGGCGGCCTTCGCGTCCGCACAGGCGGCGTGCGGCGACCGCCATGTCGATCCGATCGTGGAAGTCCACCTGGCGACCACGGTCGAGGGGGCCACCGAAGGGCCGTGGGCTGCCTGCGTTTCCTCCGGGGACGAGGGCAACTTCGCCCTCCCCCACGTCTGTCCGGATCCCGAGCCGAGCGGTGAAGAGCGCAGGTGCAGGGTGGCGTACGTGGCCGAGCGACAGGACGATGGATCGACGTGGTGCGATGTGGCGGCGCAATGCAACTACGAGTGCGAAACGGCGGAGGACTGCCCGCGGCCGCCGAGCGGAACCGCCACGCCGGTGTGCAACTCGATCTGCGAGTTGCCCTGCGACGAGAACACCACGTGCCCGAGTGGCATGGAGTGCTGGCACATGTTCCACGGGGCTGGTGTCACAGACGAACAGGGCTTCTGCATGTGGAAGTACGAATGTGACTGAAGGTCGAGGTCGACAAACCTGGCCAATCCATCTCGCTCTGCCCGCGGCCCCGCGCGGCGACACGTAACTGCGATGATGGTTTCGGTCTCGCGACGAGAGCTTCACCTCAACGCATCATTCATCACGCGCCGGCCCACGCGAGCCTCCGTGGAGGATTCGATTCATCGGAATGCCACCGATGCGCTATGACTCCGCCCCATGGACCACCCCGACACCACGGCGCGCCCTCCCGGCGCTCGGCCTGCTCCTCGCGGCTCGACGGATCCAGCAGCGCCCGGCGGCGGCTCGTCGCAGGCCGGCGCGGCTCGACGTGACGCGGACGCGGCCGCGGCGCACGGCCACCACGGCGGCAAGGCAGCGCTCGCCCTGGCCGCGCTCGGGGTCGTCTTCGGCGACATCGGCACGAGCCCGCTCTACGCGCTCAAGGAGTGCGTGAGCGCGACGCACGGCGTCCCGCCGACGCCCGACAACGTCCTCGGGCTGCTCTCGCTCCTCTTCTGGTCGCTGATGATGGTGGTCACGGTCAAGTACGTCACCTTCATCACGCGGGCCGACAACGACGGCGAGGGGGGCATCCTCGCCCTGCTCGCGCTGGTGCCGGAGCGCCTGCGCGCCAGCGGGACGCAGGGCGTCGGATGGCTCGCCGGGCTCGTGGTGCTCGGCGCCGCGCTCCTCTACGGCGACGGCGTCATCACGCCCGCCATCTCCGTGCTCAGCGCCATGGAGGGGCTCGAGGTGGCGACGACCTCGCTCAAGCCGTTCGTCGTGCCGCTCACCTGCGCGATCCTCGTCGGGCTCTTCAGCGTGCAGCGCTGGGGGACGGCGCGCGTCGGCAAGGTCTTCGGCCCCATCATGGTCCTCTGGTTCACCGCGCTCGCCGTGCTCGGGCTCGTGTTCATCGCCAGGAACCCGGCCGTGCTCGCCGCGCTGAACCCCGTGTACGCGGCGCGTTTCTTCGCCGCCCACGGCCTCCATGGGGTCGCGATCCTGGGGTCGGTCGTCCTCGTCATCACGGGGGGCGAGGCGCTCTACGCGGACATGGGGCACTTCGGGCGCGGCCCGATCCGGCTCGCCTGGTACGCGGCCGCGCTGCCGGCGCTCGTGCTCAACTACTTCGGCCAGGGGGCGCTCCTGCTGCAAGCGCCCGAGGCCGCCGCGAACCCGTTCTTCGCGATGGTGCCGAAGGGTCCCCTCACCTACGCGCTGGTCGCGCTCGCCGCCATGGCCACCGTGATCGCGTCGCAGGCGCTGATCTCGGGCGCCTACTCGCTCACGCACCAGGCGATCCAGCTCGGGTACCTGCCGCGGACCCAGGTGCGCCACACCTCGAGCGAGGCCGCGGGGCAGATCTACATCCCCCTGACGAACTGGGCCCTCGCGGCCGGGTGCCTCGCGCTCGTGCTGGTCTTCCAGCAATCGAGCCGGCTGGCCGCGGCGTACGGCATCGCGGTGACCGGCACGATGGGGATCACGTCGATCGTCTTCTTCGTCGTGATGCGGCACACGTGGCGAGTCCCGCTCGCGAAGGCGCTGCCGCTGCTGATCCTGTTCCTCTCGTTCGATCTGCCGTTCTTCGGGGCCAACCTGATCAAGTTCCTCGACGGCGGGTACGTGCCGGCGGTCATCGCTGCGGTCCTGTTCACCATGATGGTGATCTGGAAGCGAGGCCGCGCGATCCTCGCCGAGCGTTTCACGCGGGCGGCCCCCTCGGTCGACACCTTCGTGCGCGATCTCGACGCGAAGTGCCGCGCGCGCGTCCCCGGCACGGCGGTGTTCCTGAGCGCTCGCGCGGGCAAGACGCCTTACGCGCTGACGCACCACCTCAAGCACAACAAGGTGCTCCACGAGACGGTGGTGATCTTGACCGTGGTGACGGAGCACGTCCCGCGGGTCGCCGACAGGGAGCGTCTCGACGTGACGAGCCTCGACAAGGGGGTTCACCAGGTCGTCATCCGCTCGGGCTTCATGCAGTCGACCGACGTGCCGGCCCTCTTGCGGCGGGCCGCGGCGGCGCACGCGCTGCCCATCGATTTCGCGGACGTGGCCTATTACCTCGGCCGCGAGACGATCCTCGCCACCGACAGGGGCCGGATGGGCAAGGTCACCGAGACGATCTTCGCGGTGATGGCGCGGAACGCCGGCGCGGTGTCCGACTACTTCAGGCTGCCGCCGGAGCGGGTGGTGGAGATCGGCGTGCAGGTCGACCTGTAGCGGATGGTGAAGATCGGCGCGCAGCCCGATCGGTGCACCTCCGCTGGGCTTTCGCGCGCTCGAGGCGCTATGACTCGGCCCTCATGAAGATCCCGCTCCTGGGCCGTGTCCTGCCCGCGCTCGGCCTGTCGCTACTGGGCTGCGCCGAAGGGCCGTGGACGCTCACGATCGAGGTCGTGCCGGGGCACGAGGCGACCGCGTTCCACGAAGATCCGCCTGTCGCCCGGATCGAGGTGACCGCGACGGCGGCCGAGGGAGACGTCACCGTGTCGGCGGCGGCGGCGCCGGGCGGCGAGCTCGATTTCGGCGAGATCCCGGCCCAGAGGGCGTACACGTTCGAGGTGCGCGGCGTCGACGCGGGCGGCGCGACCGTGGTGCGGGGGCGCTCCGCGGCGGGCATCTACCTCGCCGCGCTGACGGGCGACGTGCTGCCGCTCTTCGCCCAGCGGACCGGCCGGTGGGCGCGGCCGCCGGGCGAGCTCGCGGCGTCGCGCGTCGGCGCGCCCGGGGTGGCGCTGGCGGAGCGTTACCTGATCCTCACCGGCGGCGCCGCGGCCGTGGGCGCCGCCGCGGGTGACGTCGACCCGGCGCGGCTCGACGCGTACGACCTCGCGACGTGGGGCGGGAGCGCCACCAGCGGCGCGCTCCCGCGGACGGCGCGGTCGCTCGTCGTCCGGGGAGACCTGCTGCTCACCCTGGACGACGAGGGCGCGACCTGGACTGACCTCGCGGCGGGGCAGAGCGCCGAGGCGTCGCTGCCCGAGGGGCTCGGCTCCTTCGCGGAGGTGGCGGGCGGCCGGACGGTCGAGGCCTCGGACGGGCGCTCGTTCGTGGTCGGCGCGACGCGCGCAGGCGCGGCCGCGGGGGCGCCGGGCGCGCCTTCGGACAAGGTGCTCGTCGTCGGCGCGGACGGGGCGCTCTCGGTGGCGAAGCTCCGCCATGCGCGGGCCGGCGCCGCGGCGGTGTGGCTGGAAGGGGTGGGCCTGGTCGTCGCGGGCGGGAGCGTGGACGGCGCGGGGCTGGAGGTGCTCGGCGACGGCGCGACCGAGTTCTTGCCGAGGCCGTTTCCGCCGGACGCCTCCGAGGGGGCGGGCGCCGCGGTGACCGGTCCCGGGGAGATCGCGCTCGTCGGCGGGGTCCAGGGCGGCGCCGCGGCGCCGACCCGGCGGCTCGCGCCGGGGTGCGCCGCGACCTGCGCGGCGGTGGAGGTCGAGGGCGCCGCGCTGCCCGCGGCCATCGGTGGTGTCGCCGCGTTCGCGCTGGCCGGCGGGCGCATCCTCGCGGTGGGCTCCGAGGCCGGCGAGGAGGGGCTGACGCGGAGCTTCCTTGTCGACGTCGCGGCGGCGCAGGTCGAGGAGCTGCCGCTGAAGGAGCCGCGGCGCGGCGCGGCCGTGGTGCCCGCGCCGAACGGGACGCTCGCGGTGCTCGGCGGGATCCACGCGGACGGGACGCCGGCGGTCACGGTCGAGACGTTCTTCCCGGAGTGAGCGGGCGACAGCCGGGGTCGCCGGGCCGGCACAGGCGCAACGGCACGCCTGAGCATGGAGTTCGCCGAACGGAACCTCGATCACGCACCGGACGAAGTCCGGCGCCAGGCCCGCATACCCATCCATGGTGCGCACGGCTCGGAGCTCCCGGGATATGCGGGCGGGCGGGCGCGCCTGTCACAGTGTCTTCACAGTTCCAAACAATTCCTTCGTTCACGTAACACAATTTCGTCACAGGATCTCCATCCACCACGCGAGCACGGGAGTGAATCGATGGAGATTAGATTCCTTACGACCACGGCGACGGCCGTTGTGCTGGCCACCGCGGCGCTTCAGGGCTGCGGCGACTCGGCCGCTGACTCCGATGGAACCACAGGGGCGACCGCCAGCACGGGGATGGGAGGTGGAGGCGCAGGGGGAGCGGGCTCGGGCGGCGAGGAGGACGCCAAGGAGGACCCCGACTACGATGCTGCGTTTCCGCAGGACCGCGTGCCCCGCCTCGATATCACCATCACGCGGGAGAACTGGCAGGCCATGCTCGACGACATGACCGCCCTGGTGGGCGCCTTCGGCGAGGGCGGCCTCGGCGTCCCGACCGATCCGGGCGGCGGCGCGGGCGGCAGCGCCCCGGGCGGCCCCGGCGGCGCGCCGCCGCAGGAGCTCTTCGACGCGTGCGCCGGGCTCGCGCTCGGCGACGCCTGCGCCGCGCAATTCGCAGGGAACGAGCTCGCGGGGACATGCGCCGAGTACAGCGACGGCAGCCTGTTCTGCCAGCCGAGCGGCGGGCCGGGAGGGGTGGGAGGGCCGGATGGCGGCAGCATCGATCTGGTCGACGACACGCCCATCTACGTCGAGTGCGACGTCGCGACCGAGGACCGGGAGTGGCATCACGTCGGCATCCGCTTCAAGGGCAACTCCAGCCTGGCCATGTCCTGGTCGCAGGGCAGCTTGAAGCTCCCGCTCCGCCTGTCGTTCGACAAGTTCGAGGACGATCACCCGGAGATCAAGGACCAGCGGTTCTACGGCTTCAAGAACCTGAGCCTGGCCAACGGTACGGGGGATCCATCGCTTGTGCGCGAGAAGATCGCGACCGAGATCTTCGCCAGAGCGGGCGTCCCGTCGCCGGCGACCGCCTTCTACCGGGTCTTCATCGATCACGGAGAGGGGCCCACCTACTTCGGGCTGTACACCGGGATCGAGCTCCCCTCGGACAAGGTGTTCCTGAAGGCCCAGTTCGACAACGACGACGGCAATGTCTACAAGCCCGACGGCGCCGGCGCGACCTGGGCCACGTGGGATCCGGACACCCTCGGCAAGGAGAACAACGAGGACGAGGCCGACTTCTCGGACGCGCAGGCGCTCTTCGACGCGCTGCACGCGGACCGGACCGACGCCGCGGCGTGGCGCGCCGGGCTGGAGGCGCACCTCGACGTCGAGGGCTTCCTGCGCTGGCTCGCCGTCAACACCGTGGTCGAGGACTGGGACCAGTACGGCCGCATGGCGCACAACTACTTCCTGTACGCGGACGAAGACAGAGACGGCGAGTTCCGGTGGATCCCCTGGGATCACAGCTTCGCGTTCGCGACGAGCGGGGGATTCGGCCAGGGGCTGTCCCTCTCGCTGGACGAGGTCACCGACGAATGGCCGCTGATCCGCTTCCTCCTCGACGATCCGGTCTACGCCGAGATCTACCGGGACGACCTCGCCCAGACCGTGCAGGTCGATTACGAGCCGGCCGCCGCCGAGCAGCGCTTCCGCGAGGCGCACGCGCTGATCGCGCCGTACGTCGTCGGCCCGGAGGGCGAGATAGAGAAACACACCTTCGTGGAATCGGAGGCCTCGTTCAACGATGCCCTGGACGAGCTGATCGCCCACGCCAGCACGCGCCAGGAGGACGTGACCACGTTCCTCGGGCAGTGACGCACAGGGATCGCTGACCGGCGAGCGCCGCGCGGAAGGGCCATATGAACGAGCTGTTCGAGCCTATCATCACCGGGAATGTCTTCGAGTGGCGCAGGGCCGTGGTGGCCCTCCTGCTCGCCTTCGGGCTCGGCCAGGTGATCGCCGCCGTGTACATGGCCACCTTTCGCGGCCTGTCGTACGCGCGGACCACCGTGCATGGGATGGCCATGGGCAGCATCATCACGTGCATGCTGATGCTCGCCGTCGGCGCCAACGTCGCGGCGGGCATCGGCGTCGCGGGCGGCCTGAGCGTGGTCCGCTTCCGCACCACCATGCGCGATCCGCGCGACATCATCTTCGTCTTCGCGGCGCTCGGCGTGGGGATGGTGAGCGGCCTCCAGGCCTACGGCACCGCCATCGCGGGGACGGTGATCTTCGGGGGCGGGGCCGTGCTCCTCCACGTCACGGGCTACGGCGCGCGCCGGCAACCGGATGGCCTCCTCCGCTTCGTCGCGCCGCCGGAACAGGGGGTCGAGGAGGCGATCGCCAAGATCCTCCGCGCGCACTGCCGCACGTTCTCCCTGGTGACCCTCCGCGAGGCCGCGCAGGGGACGCTCATGGAGCACGCCTACCAGATCAGCGTCCTCACCCCCGAGCTCCGCACCCCGCTCGTCACCAGCCTCCAGGCCCTCCCGGGGATGCGCGACGTCTCCCTGATGCTGCAGGAGCCGACGCTGGATCTCTGAACCAGGGGCCTCGAATACCCACGCTCCCGCCGGTCCCTGCCGGCGTCTTCTTCGCACATCGCGTGGAGCGTGGCGCCAGAGACCCAGAACGAGCTGTGAGGGCAGTGGACCAGTGCCGTTGATTCATTGCGCTGTTCAGCGCGCGAGGATCCTTCCATGATGATCACCCACCGACTCCGCGCGGCGCTCCAGGACGCCGCCCCCTGGATCTGCCTGGTCGCCACCCTCGGCGTCACCGCGTACCTCCATGATTTCGGCGGCGACGATCGCGGGCCCATCGTCGGCTTCGAGCAGCCGGTGCTCCAGGCGCTCGCCCCCACCGAGATCGCGCGGGTGGCGTCGATCCACGTCGGCCTCAACGACGAGGTGGCCCCAGGGCAGGTCGTGGCCACGCTGGACACCTCCGCGATCGACGCCGAGATCGCCGTCGCCCGGGCGGAGGCGGCGCAGCTCGAGGCCGAAGCGCGGGCCGAGCAGTCCCTCCTCGCCCACGAGCTCGACCTGACCGTCGAGGAGCTCCAGCGCGATATGGCGCGGCAGCGCGAGGAGCAGCTCCAGGCGACCGCCGAGGCCAAGGTGCTCGGCGACCAGGTCACCAGGGTCAAGCAGCTCGTCGAGGACCGGCTGGCGGTCGTCGACGACCTCTCCAAGCTCACCGTGCAGCAAGCCGGCGCCGCGGCCCTCGCCGCGGAGAAGCCCCGCACGCTCGGCCTCCTCTCCCGGCAGATCCAGGTCGCCAAGCAGCGCCGGCAAGAGGCGGAGGGGCAGCCGCCCGCGGCCGCGGCCAAGCTGGAGGCCGACCTGCTCGTCGCCCGGCGCAACGTCGAGATGCTCGAGCAGCGCCGGGCGGGCTACGCGCTCCGCGCCACGAGCGGCGGGCGCGTCGCCGGCATCGACAAGCAGGTCGGCGACGTGGCCGCGCCCGGCGAGCCCGTGGTGCGCGTGGTGAGCCCGCGCGGCACCGTGGTCGCTTGCGTCCCGGAGCGCTCCGCCCTCGGCCTCACCGAGGGGGACGCCGCCCGGCTCTGGGTCCGCGGCCAGCGCGGCGAGCCGCTCCCCGGCAAGATCGCCGCGCTGGGCCCGCTCGTCGCCGAGCTGCCCATGCGCTGCTGGATCTCGCCGCGGCAGCCCATGTGGGGCCGCGAGGTCACCATCGCGCTCGAGTACCCCGTGGACGTCCCCGCCGGCCAGGCGTTCGACGTGGTGTTCAAGCCCGGCCACGCCGCGCTCAGCGCCGCCCCGTCCCCCGCCGCCCCACCGCCGCCCGCCGCGGCAGAAGGAAGCGAGCCCTCGTTGTCCACGGGCGAGCCGATGGTCGTCTTCGACGCCGGCAGCAGCGTGCCGTCATTCCAGGAGCTCTCGTGGGACCGCTGACGGTCGAGCGCGCCCTCCTCGCCGCGCTGGGCCTCGCGCTCGCGGGCTGCTACGCGCCGAGCGGCGCGCCCGGCGTCGAGCGCGCCGTCGCCCTCTACCGCGAGGACCGCGCGCGCGGCGGCGCTCACCCCGCGCCGGGAGGAGGCCCCACGCTCCGCCCCGCCGCGCGCGTGGCCCCGGGCGCGGCTCCCGGCGCGCTGACCGTGGACCAGGCGGTGGCCATGGCCAGGGACAACAGCCCGCGCCTCGCCGAGCTCACCGCCCGCGCGGACGCGGCCGCAGCCGCGGCCGCGCCAGAGAGCCACCACGAGAACCCGGAGCTCCGCGTCTCGCAGCTGCGCCTCGACGAGGTCCTCGCCGGCGAGCCACGGCTGGCTGCCGGGGTCCGCTTCCGCCCCGCCCGCCCGGGCGAGATCGACGCCGAGGTCGCCGCGGCGCGCGCCGAGGAGGCCGCCGCGCGCGCGGAGGCCCACGCCGAGGCGCTCGCCGTCGAGGCGGACATCCGCTGGCTCTTCGACGACGCGCTCCTGCTCGAGGCGGAGATCGCGGCCGCGGACGCCCTCGTCGCGGCGCGCCGGGCCATCGCCGCGAACGCCAAGAGCCGGATCCAGGCTGCCGCGGCCACGGCGCTCGACGAGGCCAAGGCGGAGCTGTCCGCGATCGAGGCGGAGCAGGACAGCGTGGACCACCGCGCGCGCCTGCGCGCCGTGCGCGGCGAGCTCCTGGAGCGCGTCGCGCTCGACCCCGCCACGCCCGTGCGCCTCGTCGGCGATCCGCTGGCCGCGTGGCCGCCCCCCGCGCTCCCCTCGGAGGATGCGCTGATCGAGACCGCGCTCAGAAACCGCCTCGAGGTCGCCGCCGCGGCCGCGCAGATCGACGCCGCCGACGCGCAGGCGTTCATCGAGCGCCGCAAGCGCTGGCCCTGGTTCTCGTTCCTGGAGCTCGGCTACGAGTTCTCGCCTGGCACCGAGCGCGGGCTGGGCTGGACGTTCGAGGCCGGCATCGAGCTGCCCATCTTCAACTCCAACCGCTCGGCTGCCCTCGCCGCGGAGACGGCGACCCGCGCGGCGCGGAGCGGCCTCACCGCCCAGGTGAGGCTGGTCGCGCGCGAGGTGCGCGCGCGCCTCCGGGAGGTCGAGGCCGCCGCGACGCTGGTCACCGAGCTCCGCGCCCGGGCGCTCCCCGTCGCCGAGCGCGCGGCCGCGGCGGCCCGGCGCGCCCTCGAGGACCGGGCCCTCCCCGCCGCGGACGCCCTCGCTACCGACGAACAGCGCCTGGAGATGGAGATCAAGCTCCTCGAGCTCGTGCGCCGCCACCGCACGGCGCTCACCGAGCTGCGCCGCGCCGTCGGCGGCCACCTCCCCGCGGCGCCGGGCGGCGCCGCGCGACGCTGAAGAGGAAGGGTGGGTGATCGGCGGCTCACCCGCCGCGCCCGCCCCTCCTCGGCGATCGCTCCCCCGGCAGCGTCAGCTCCGCGTTCACGCCATAGCAGTACTTCGAGAACGATCACCCCCCTCGATCGGGAGGAGATCCACGCGCTGATCACCCGGCTCGACGACGTGCTCGATTGCATCGAGGCCGCCAGCGAGCGGTTCGTCCTCTTCGAGATCCAGAGTGCGATGGCGGAGGCGCGCCTCCTCGCCGAGTCGGTGGTGGCCGCGTGCGCCGCCACGAGCGAGGCGACCAGCTCGCTCCGCGACGTGGAGGACCGCGCCCGGCTGCTCGAGCTCTGCGTCGAGATCAACCGCCACGAGAACGCCGCCGACGCGCACTACTGCGTGGCCCTGGCGGCGCTCTACAAACAAGACAGCGACCCGCTGCTCGTGATGAAGTGGCGTGACATCTACGATCAGCTCGAGAACGCCACCGACCGGTGCGAGGACGTCGCCAACGTCATCGAGGGCGTGGTGCTCGAGCACGCGTGACGACCTACGTCATCGCGATCATCCTCGTCGCGTTGGCGTTCGATCTCATCAACCGCTTCCACGATGCCGTCAACTCCATCGCCACCGTGGTCTCCACGCGGGTGCGCTCCCCGCGGAGCGCGGACCGGAGCGCCCTGACCGAGGCCTGCCAACGAGGGGGCCGGGGCGTCGTGCTCGCCTCGAGGCGAGCAACACAATCGCTCACAATCCGTTCACACTTCCAGAACAGAGATCCCGCAGGCTCGGGAGTACAGCTCTATGGAAAAGAACGTCTCGTCGCTGTTCGCCTTCGCTCTCTTCACCACATCGATCTCGGTCACCTCCTGCTCCAGCGAGCCTCCGGCGCAGGACCCATCCACGGCACAGGGAGGATATCCCCAGCAGGGGACCACGCAGGCATACCCGCAACAGGGGTATCCGCAGCAAGGATACCCGCAGCAGGGGTATCCGCAGCAAGGATACCCGCAGCAGGGGTATCCGCAGCAAGGATACCCGCAGCAGGGGACCACCACGGCGCCCACGGCGACGGCGACCGCGGCCGGAACCACGACAAACCCTCTGGCGTTGCCGTGTCAGTCCGACTCGAGCTGCGGGACGCACAAGTGCAACCTGACCGCGCAACGATGCTCGTTCCCGTGCGCCGGAGCGCAGGACTGCGCGGCCGGCAACAGCTGCATGATGGGCCTCTGCGTGCCCGGGGCGGCCCAATGACGCCACGCGAGGCCCGCCGGCTCGGGCCTGGAACGTCGTCATCCCGCGACCGCCGGGGGCGGTGGCTTCCTCGAACCGCGAGCCCCACGAGGTAGACGCGGAGCGCCCGCAGGAGGGCCCGGATCGCCATACTTCACGCGTCGTCGGCGAACACGTAGCCGATGCCGCGGACGGTCTTGATGAGCCGGGGGCTCCTCGGCTCGTCGCCGAGCTTCCTGCGCAAGTGAGAGATGTGCACGTCGATCGATCGATCGAACGCCTCGCCGGCGCTGCCCAGCACGAGATCGACGAGCTGCTCGCGCGTGAGCACGCGCCCTGCGCGCGCGGCCAGCGTGTGGAGCAGATCGAACTCGTAGGTCGTGAGCGACAGCTCGACGCCGTCGAAGATCGCCCGCCGCGCGGCCGGCTCGATGATGAGCGGGCCGGTGACGAGACGGCGCTCCGAGGTGGGGCCCGCGAGGCCGCGGGCGCGCCGCGCCTGCGCCCGGATGTGCGCCAGAAGCTCCCGCGCCGAGAACGGCTTGGTGATGTAGTCGTCCGCGCCTCCTTCGAGGGCCAGCACGCGATCCGTCTCCTCGCCGCGCGCCGTGACCATGATGATCGGCGTATCGACGCGGGCGCGGAGCTTCTGGCAGACCTCGAAGCCGTCGATCTCGGGGAGCAAGAGATCGAGGAGGATGACGTCGGGGCGCTCCCGCAGGACGCAGGCGATGCCCTCGCGGGCCCCGGCCGCGACGGTGACGCGCATGTTGTGCGATTCGAGGTACCGCGCCGTGAGGCGCGCGAGCCTCTCGTCGTCCTCGATGTACACGATCGACGCTGCGCACCTCTCAACTGCCATCGTCACCGCAGCGTACCATTCGCGCGCCGGCGGAGACGCCCGCTAACCATTGCTTAACATGGATGCAGCGGGCATGCGGTAGCGGGCAATCTGCCGCGCGCGTCGCGCGAGCACCGAGGCTCCCCGCCGCGGTCGCATGGCTCACGCTGCCTCCGCTGCCTCCGCCGGCAGCGCGATCCGCGCCGTCGTCCCCTCGCCCACCCGACTCTCGATCTCCAGCCGACCGCCGTGCGCCTCCACGATCCGGCGCGCCAGCACCAGGCCGAGGCCGACGCCGCCGGTCGCGCGGGTGCGGCTCCGGTCACCCCGGAAAAACGGGCGGAAGAGGTTGGGCCGATCCTCCTCGGAGATGCCGGCGCCGCGATCCTCCACCTCGATCACCGCGGCGCCGCTCTCGACACGCGCGCAAAGCCGCACGGGCGCGTCGGGATCCGAGTACTTCTGCGCGTTGTCGAGGAGGTTGTCGATCGCCCGCCGCAGCAGGCATCGATCGGCCGTGAGCGAGGCGGGCCTGTCGAGATCGACCACGAGGGCGAGCTGTCGCTCGGGGGAGCGCGTGCGAAAGCGGGTCGCCGCGCCCTCGACGAGAGCGCCAAAGTCCATCGGCGCGCGCTCGAGGCGCGGGAGGCCGCCCGGAGCGATCGCGAGATCCAGCCGCGCGGCGGTGAGAACGTCTCCGACCAGCCGCTCGAGCTCGCCCAGATCCTCCGCGATCTCACCGAGGTAGCCGCGGACGCGCTCGGGATCACCCTCGCTCGCGAGATCCACCACCACCCGGATCCGCGAGAGGGGCGTGCGGAGCTCGTGAGAGACGTTGGCGAGCAGCTCCTTCTCGGCGCGGCGCAGGACGACCAGGCGATCGGCCATCTCGTCGAAGGAGCGGGCGAGATCGCCGATCTCGTCCTGCCGCGCGATGGCCGAACGCTCCTCGAGCCGGCCCGCGCCGAAGGCCTGGGTCACCGCGCGCAGGCGCTCGATGGGGCGCGCCACGGATCGCGCGAGCGGGAGCGATCCGACCGCGAGCACCAGCAGGACCGCGAGGAAGGCGACCACCGCGGGCGTGGGGCTCGGGGCGGGCATGGCGCGTCCGGTGACCGCGTGGCCGACGCGGCGGCCGCCGACGACGAAGGCGACAGCGTGCCTGTGCAGGGGCTCGATAGGCAAGGTGACGCCGGGCTCGAGCCGGGCCGCCTCCTCGGCGGGGAGCGGTGGCAACGGGGGGTGGACGTTGGTCGCGATCAGCGCGCCGCGCGTGTCGTAGAGGGACAGGTGGATGTCCAGGCGGTCCCGGACGGCGGCGATCTCGCGCTCGAGGCGCGCCGGATCGCCGGCGGAGAGGGCCGCCTGGTCCACCACCCAGGTGACCATCCCGTAAAAACGCTGATCCATCGCGGGGCGCGCCATCAGCTCCATCACAAGGAAGACCGAAGCGCCGGCGAGGAGGATGAGGAGCAGACCGTGGAGATAGACCCGCACCAGAAAGCGGCGCAGCGCGCGGCCGACGCGGCTCACGGGTCCACCTCGTCGTCGGCGAGCACGTAGCCGGCGCCCCGCACGGTCTTGAGCAGCCGCGGTCGCTTCGGGTCAGCCTCGAGCTTCTGCCGGAGGCGCGAGATGCGGACATCGATGGAGCGATCGAAGGCCTCCTCCGCGGCGCCCTTGGCCAGATCGAGCAGCTGCTCGCGGGTGAGCACCCGCCCCCGGCGCTCGGCCAGCACGCGGAGCAGCGTGAACTCGTAGGCGGTGAGCGTGAGCTCCCGGCCGCCCAGGGTGGCCCGCAAGCTGCCGGTGTGGAGCACCAGAGGGCCCACGCGCAGCACCCGCGGCCCCGAGGTGACCTGGCCGCGGGCGCGGCGGACCATGGCGCGGATACGCGCGAGCAGCTCGCGCGAGGAGAAAGGCTTGATGAGATAATCGTCCGCGCCCATCTCCAGGCCGAGGACGCGATCGGCCTCTTCGGCCCGGGCTGTCACCATGAGGACCGGCACGTCGGAGCCCTCGCGCAGGGCCTGGCAGACCTCGAGGCCGCTCCGGCGCGGGAGCAGGAGGTCGAGGATGATCACGTCGTGGCCGCCGCGCCGGCCCTCGCGCAGGCCGGCCTCGCCGTCGGCGGCGTGGGTGATGGAGACGCCGTGCTCCTCCAGGTACTCGCGGGTGAAGCGGGCGAGGCGCTCGTCGTCCTCGACGAGGAGGGCGCGGATCGGAGGCTCCAGGGTATCCATTCGAGATCCGAAGATAGCCGCGTGCGGGGCGGGGCGAGCCCGCCTGAAACACTCCGACACAGTCCAGCAACGACGCCCACATGGCGGGCGGCCATCGTCGCGGGCGGGCCGGGCGGACGTGGAACGCCTTCGTGAGGAGAGCGGCCTTCCTCCTCTCGATCACCGGCGTCGCCGGCCGCGGAAAGAAGGCGCCAAGGAGAACTGACATGGTTCACGCTCGATTTTTGCGATGGGCTGCTGGGCTTCCAGCCCAGGCCGCGCCTCTCGGCCGCTCGGAGCAACTCACGCTGAGCAACATGGGAACGGACTCCACCTCTTCGGGCCGGGGCAGCAGGGGCGCCAGAGGGCTCTCGCCCATCGCGCTCTTGCTCGCCCTCGTCCCGGCGTCGTGCACGAAGACGACCGATGATGCGCAGGCCGACACGGGCACGCACACCGGCGAGCATGCCCTGTGCGGCACACCCTACGATCCAGATCCGCGCGACGCGACGATGACCGGAGAGCCCATCCGGATCACCACGAACGAGGGCGACCCGGGCGATCCCTCGGACGACCAGTATGACCTGCAGTTGCCTCAGGAGATGGTCGACTGGCTCGAGGAGCAGAAATGGGTTCAGGAGCACGGCGACTGGCACAACATCCGGCGCTGGGATCTGGGCTGCATGCAGAGCCCCCCAGGAGGAGGCGTTTGCGAGGGCGCCGAGGTCATGGAAGCGCGCGGCTTGTGGCGCGCCGAGATCCAGGAAGGCGAGCCCGGCGACGGCTATGCGTTCCTCGTGATGCATCGCCACATGATCCGTGGATTCAAGGAAGCGTTCCCCAGGCACGCCGCCCTCCTCAGCGGCTTCAAGGAGGTGCCGCTGACCCAGGATGATCCCGAGAACCCGTTGCCGTGGGTCGACATCCGCTGGAGCGAGGACCAGCTGGCAACGATCGCGCTCCTGCAGGACATCGAGAACAACCTCGATCTGTTCGAGAGCGAGGACGACTTCGGAAAATGGATCCAGCTGGGAGACGGCGGGTTCCCGGGCGGGCTCCCGCCCGGCGAGTTCCCGCCCGGCGAGTTCCCGCCGGGGGGTCCTCCCGGCTTTGGCGGCGGAACGGGCGGCAGCGACGATGGAACGGCTGGGAGCGACGATGGAACGGGCGGCAGCGACGGAACGAGCGGAGGTGGTGGCGGAACGGGTGGGAGCGGTGGCGGAACGGACGATTCCGGCCGTCCTCCGGGCAGCATCCACGGCGGGCTGCACTCGCAGTGGGCCGTGCCAGGCTCGCCGTACAACCTGGTCAACAACAACGTCAATGTCGTCCTGGTGTCCTTCTGGCGGCTGCATGGCTGGATCGACGACATGTGGGAGCGCTATCGGGTCGCGAAGGGCATCGGTGAGGACGACGCGAGTTACAAGACCGAGATGATCGCGCAGTGCGAGGAGATGCATGCGCTCGGTCACGCGGCGCCGCCGTCCAGCGGCCCGACGACCACGGAGACGGGCGTGTTCGCGGAGGAGGTGGCGCCCATCCTGAATGCGTACTGCACCGGCTGCCACGGCGCGGTGGCTGCTTCCCAGGGGCTGGTGCTCACCGAGGTCGCCCCCTCCAAGGTGCGCGAAGCCCTGGTCGGGGTGACGGCCACCGAGGTCGAACTGCCGCTGGTCGATCCAGGCTCCCCCAGCACGAGCTGGTTGTTCCGCAAGCTGACCGGAGACTTCAGCGGCATCGAATGCACCGAGTGCGGCACGCCGATGCCCCCCGCCGGCGTGAAGCCCACGGACAAGGAGATCCAGACAATCCGCGCCTGGATCGAGGCGGGCGCCACCGCGGAGTGACGCGCGCCGGGGGCCAGGACCACCAGGCGTTCTTCTCCCAGCGGCGGCGCTGACTGCCATGGGATGTCGGATGTTCCAGGAGGAAGAGATGAGAGACGAGATGGATCAGAAAAAAGCGCCACATGCCGTCACGCGGCGCGATGTTCTTCAAGGCCTCGGCGTCGCCTTGGCGGCGGTGCCCCTCGCTGGCCTCGCCAGCTGCGACGAGTCGAGCGCGAGCGCCGGCAGCGGCGGCGCAGGAGGCGCCGGCGGCGCTGGGGGTACGGGGGGCACCGCGAGCGCCGGCGGGTGGGCCAGCGGCGGCACGGCGTCGATGTCCGGCGATTACCCCGATCCCTTCAAGGACGGTGTCGGCGCCACGTGCGCCATGACCTGCGCGCTCATGCTCGGGCCCTGCTATGCGGAGACCATCGAGCGAAGGGACATCAGCGAGGGGTACCCGGGCCTGCCCGTCCGGCTGGCGCTCCTCGTCGTCGACGAGTCCTGCGAGCCTGTCGAGGGCGCTTCCGTCGATATCTGGCACACCCGCAATGCAGGCCTGTACTCTGGCAATGACGCGGTGGCCATGTGCACGTTCGATGACGCCGACGCGGAGTCGCACCGTTACTTCCGCGGCGTACAGACGACCGGCGCCGGCGGCCGGGTCGACTTCGATACCTGCTATCCGGGGTGGTACCAGGGGCGCGCCGTCCACATCCACTTCACCCTGCGCGTCGGAGGTCAGGAGTACGTCACGTCCCAGCTCTTCCTCCCCGAGGATCTGACCGCGCAGCTCTTCGCCGAGCACGCGGACTACAAGGAGTTCGGGCAGCCGGACACGATCAACTCGGCAGATTCCATCTACGCGGGTGACGGGGCCCTGCTCTCGACCGCGCTCCAGCCCGACGGCGCGCTGCTCGCGTGGAAGGTGCTCGTGATCCGCTCGTCGCTGGAAGAGACGCTCTGTGGCGACGCCGACGGCCCGGTCCCGCCCGGCGCCGGCGGTGGCCCGCCCGGCTTCGGCGGTGGCCCGCCTGGCGCCGGTGGTGGCCCGCCCGGCACCGGTGGTGGCCCGCCCGGCAGCTGAGCCGCAGCGACCCGTCGAGCCGAGCAAGCGGGATGCAGGGCGTCGGGGAGGAGCTCGCGAAGACGGCGCTTGCCAGATCGACAGGGTTACGCTGATCGTTGTGCGGCGATCGCCGATGTCGCCGCGTTTTCTCTCCTCGGAGGCTGTCGACACCCGCCGCCGAGAGCTTCTTGGTGGTGGGGTACTTTGGCCGAAGGTGGGGTCTTTTGAACCGCCAAGACGCCAGAAGACGCCAAGATTTTTGTGTTTCTCTTGGCGTCTTCTGGCGTCTTGGCGGTTCCATCATTCTGGCAGAGTGGGGTAAGTACCCCACCACCAGCTTCTTCGCTCCTCGAAGGCTGTCGACACCCGCCGCCGAGAGTTTTTCCGGTAGTGCTCAATTTTGAGCAATGGCCCCCGGGTCGCCTTGACGACCGATCCGGTGCATGAGCCACGCGCGGAACTCCCGCTCCTTCTCCGCGTCCCACCCGTACAGCTTCATGAGCTCGATGTAGGCGATGTGCGCCTCTGGGATGACCTGCGTCATGAGGTCGTTGCCGTCCTTGCGCCGGTAGATGTCCTCCTAACGGTCCGTCTCCTCAACGTCGCAGCGGTCGGCGTCGTCCGGACTACCATCCTCCACTGACTGCTCGCGCTGTTGATACTTCATCGTCGGCTCCATGATCACGAGCGCGGACCTTCCGAGACGCTCGCTCCGCGCAAAGTACTCCTCCCAGTCGAACGCCGGCAATGTGGCGTTTCCTGCTGCCACGATGGTCGCCACGTCGCGCATGTGGGCCACCACGTCCTCTGGCGTGGGCGGCGGCTCCTCCGCCAACTCGGCGGACAGCACGCGCCTCACTCGGCCGGGCTTGTATCCGCGTGCGGTGAGAACCAGCGTCGCCTCTCGCTTGGTCGCCACGCCGACGGCGAGCGCGGCCAGGATCGGCTTCACGGACTCGCCCTCCCAGTCCTCCCAGAGCTCGCGGGCGTGCTGCGCCAGCGCAGCCGACCAGCGCGGGTCCGGGGCGTCGGCGGGCTCCCTCGGCATGGGCTCACCCGGCGCATCCACCGCATCGCCCCAGGTCTTCATCCGTTCGAGCAGCACGCGAAGCGGGGCGGCGTACGGCAGGCCCGTCGATTCCTTGCGGCGGCCCCCGTCGGAGAGCTCGACGCGCGAGCCCATCTCGTCCCACCGCATCTCGGTGGTCGCCGCTGCCTCGTACTCCTCGGCGTGATCCGTGCCGCATCTCGGCAACGCGTCCACCAGCGCACGCGCGGCGGCACGGTCGGCGGAGAGCACGGCGAGTAGCCGATCCACCTCGGCTTCTCGCTCGGCGAGCTTCGCCTCGGCATCGGCCCTTGCGCGGCGTTCGGTGAGCGCCTCGTTGGCATCGGCCTCTGGGTCGAAGTCCAGGTTCAGCACGCGCCACTCGCGCTCGTCGCGCTCCTCCTTGAAGATCGAGCCCACAGCCGGCGGCTCCTCGAGTTCCACGAGCATCGATATGGATCGATCGCCGCCATCGGTATCCATGATGAGCCGTACGCGCATGTCGTGATGCTACCACGGGCAGAGCGCCGCCCATCGGCGGTCTTCGACCATCGCGCGAAGACGCCGTCAAACAAGCTGTATACGCGCACGCTGGCTAGGACAACCCGTGTGCTATCTGCTCAGGAACGCCGGAAAACAAGGCATTTCGTTGCTATCTTGCAGGGTGCTTAGCAAAGCGCCCTGCCCCCGGCTGGTCCCCGGAAGCAGGGCTGCGGAACACCGGACGGTGGCCCGTCCAGCGCACGTCGCAAGGGAAGGCTGTCGACACCCGCTGGGTTGGGACGACCATCGCCTAGACCCGACCCGGCCGGCCCTGGGCCGAGGTGGCTGACGGCGGGCGGGCCGGCTGCCACCTCGGCGGCCCCTGGGGCCTTTGGGGCGGCCAACTCACCGACGGGTTTCGCCGGGAGATCGGGTGCAGCCCGTCGGCCGTCCGGCGCCTCCGAGGACAGCCGCCGACCGATCGCAAGATCCTCCAAGTAGGCCGGCCCGCCGGTGCGTAGCTTCCGCGAGGTCGGAAGGAGGATTCATGATCGGTGGCATCAAGCACGCGCAGGCCAAGGCGGGTTCCGAGGCGGAATTCGAGGCCATCTTCAGGACCCACGCGGCCGCGGTCCGGGCCCAGGAGCCGGGCACGCTCAGCTACGACCTGTTCAGGGACGGCGCGCCCGGACGCTATGTGGTCCTGGACCGCTATCAAGACGGGGAGGCGCTGGCCGCCCACTGCGGCTCGCCCCACGGAGCCGCCTTGTTTCCGCGCATGCGCGCGCTGCTGGAGCGCCTGGAGGTGAGCTACTATCCGGGCCACGAGCCCGGGGACACGCGATATACGGCCCTCGCCCTGACGCGCGCTCCCCTGGACACGGCGTTCCGCCTGGCCGCGGACATCCGCCTCCTGCCCCGCTGGAGCACGCGCTTCTGCCAGGGATTGCGACAGGAGGGGGAGCGCTGGATCGTGAGCTCCCCCCAGGGAGACGTGCGCTTCCGCTACGAGGCAGACCCGTCCGCGGGCGTCGTCTGGCACTGCGTGGATCCAGGCAGCGGCGAGCTGCGGATGCCCATGCGCGTCGTGCGGCACGGCCCCGGGAGCCTGCTCCTCTTCACCCTACAGCGGCCGCCGGGCTGCTCCGAGACGGCTTTCGACGAGCAGAGAGAATGGGTGGATCAGGAGCTGACTCAGCTGCGAGATCTGGTCGAGGGGTCGTAGCACTACAACCAAGGCTGCCGACAGGCCAACGTCCTCCACGCGAGCGGCGACCTGCGGCGCTCTCAGGGGAAGAGCGACCGACCGCTTGGAAGTCAAGCCCATCGTCGCGCCCGCGCGGGGGTCTCGCACGGTTCGCACGATTCCCGCGTCTCGCACCGTTCCCGCGTCTCGCACAGTCCCCGCGGGTTCGTACGGCTCCGCCGGACCTGAGCCCCTGGAATTGACCCTCAACATAATCGCCCTGGCCTGGCCGACGGCGCTCTTTGCGACCTGCCTTCTCGCGCGCACCGAGCGGCAGCGCCCCCTCACAGCGCGTGTCTCCGCGTGTCGCGCTCCAGGTTCCATGCAGTTCCTGGCGGGCGGTCAAGCCGTGAGCCTGCCTGATAAAGGACAACCGATCGTCCTGTCGTCCATCAATCTGCCATTGTTCGTCGGTTCAGAATCGCACGCGGCTCCTCCTCCTCCGCCGCCTTGATGACAGCTTCGCAAAATGTTGCGAGCGCTGCAGATGCGGTGCAGTCGATGCAGACCGCGCAAACGATGCAATTCGCAAAATCTTGCTGGCGATGCGGGCATGGTGCAGTCGTTGCGGACCACGCAAACAGTTCAACGATGAACGAGCTGCCGGGTGCCGGCATCCCATGTCCGACGCACAGAATCGTCGTCTTCACGTCTTGACATGCATGCGTGAGCGGCGGACCATGGATGGATATTTGTCTTGGGCTTTTGCAGCGACTCACGCCGCACCTCGCCTCGTACCCAGCGCTCATGACCGTGGGGCCACACGACTCTGGCCTTGCGCTCGGCGAAGCCTTGCGCGGCGAACCACAACGTCTGTCATGGAGAACCTTTGCATGAGAGATAAAATGAAAATACTCAGCGCCCTGTGCGCTGGTCTGGCGAGCGCCCTCGCGGCCTCGTGCGGCGCCGATCCCGGCGGCGCGGGCGACGACGGCGACGAGAGCGTGGCGCGCGCCGCGCAGGAACTATCGACCGAAGGACAGGTGTGCACCACCGTCCAGCGCGGCGCCGGACCAGCGGGCGTCGCCGACGTCGTGCTCTGGCAGAACGCGCCGACCTGGAACGACGGCGCGAACGTGGCGCTCAGCTCGGGGACGAGCGCGAGCGGCGGGATCCGGCGCAGCTTGCTCCGGTTCGACCTCTCCGGCCTTCCATCGAACGCCGAGGTCGTGTCGGCGAACCTGTCGCTCTCGCAGATCTACAAGACGGACACCAGCACGGTCCGCATCCACCGCGTCACGAGCGCCTGGGCGGAGTCCACCGCGACCTGGGGGAGCTTCGGAGAGTCCTTCGATCCAGCGATCGTCGCGTCGTTCAGCGGCGGCGGGGCGGCCGGCGTCCGCTCCTCCGACCTCACCGCGCTCGCGCGCGGGTGGGTGAGCGGCGAGGCCGAGAACCACGGCGTCCTCATCGAGGAAGATCCGGTCGTCAGGAGCGAGTTCAAGAGCAGCGAGCGGCCGGAGATCGCGAGCCGGCCGAAGCTCGACGTCTGCTACGTCACGTGCGACGACGGGATCCAGAACGGCAGCGAGAACGGCGTCGATTGCGGCGGCCCGTGCGCCCCCTGCGGCGGCGAGTCGTTCGAGGGGCCACCGGGCGAGAGCCCCGTCGAACTCGAGGGGACCGGCGCGACCTATGACTGGTCGGTCGGCGATCTCGACGAGCTGCCGGAGTCCATCGCGCGGCAGGGCACGAACGAGCCGTGCACGACCGGCGAGGACTGCCAGTTCGACCAGCACTGCGACAACCCCGCGCAGGGCGCGTGCGCTCACGATCCGTGCGCGACGGGCACCTCGCTGCTGTCGACGTGCAGCGGCTGCGTCACGAAGGTGTGCGACGCTCGGCCGAGCTGCTGCACGCAGACGGCCGTACCAGGCAACTGCGCGCACGACGCGTGCGTGGCGGCTCCCGGCGCCGCGACCAACATGAACACGACCTGCGGCGACGCGTGCATCGCGACCATCTGCGCGAACCATCCGCGCTGCTGCGATATCACGTGCACGACCTCGGCACAGTGCGCTGCGATCATCGGCACGGGCAGCACCTGCGTCTTCCCAGGCCGCTGCACCCCGCCCGGCGGCGTGTGCCCCGCAGGGACGGTCCTTGTAGGCGGCCGCTGCACCGGAACCTGGAGCGCGACATGCGCGGGCTATGTCGCCACGGAGTGTGGTGGCAAGACGTGCAGCGCAGGCACCCCGCAATGGGACTCGACATGCGTCGCCCTGGCCGGGGCGATGTGCGGCTCCAGCTGCGAGACCGATCCGGGCTGCGCGCACGACAAGTGTTACACCGGCGCGCGGTTGAACGCGGGCTGCAACTCGTGCGTGTCGCAGGTCTGCGATGTGTCGCCGAGCTGCTGCGCGCCGGGCGGCGCCTGGACACAGAGCTGCGTCGACCTCGTGGAGAGCGTCTGCGGCGAGACCTGCCCGCAGCAGGGCCTCTGCAATGCCTACCTGCCGGGCGAGACGAACCCCGAATGCTCCCTCCCGGACCTCACGATCGGCGTGCCCTGCGGCGGGACGATCCCCGTGTGCAACCGCGGCACCACGCAGGCGCCCGCGGGCATCGCCATCCACCGCTATGCTGCGGGCGCGGGCCAGCTCCCCTCCTCGGCCCCGAGCCAAGTCCTCGACGCCTGCAGCCCGACCGGCGGCACCCTCGCCTGCACGACGACAGAGCCGATCGAGCCGGGCGAGTGCATCAGCGTGGCGGGCTGCACCGGCGTCACCGACGGCATGGAGCTCATCGTCAATCCACCTGGCGCCGGGCAGATCGCCGAGTGCCAGTGCGGCAACAACGGGAGCGTCTATCAATCGGGCGAGTGCGGGTCGCCCGCCTGCACCGCCACGGCCAGCGCCGCGCAGGTCAGGCCGGTCACCCTGTTCGTGGCGCTCGATCGTTCCACCTCGATGCGGCAGACGCAATCGGGGGTCGACGTGAGCGCGGATCGATGGATTCCGGCGACGAACGCGCTCAAGTCCTTCTTCCAGGATCCGGCGTCCGCGGGGCTCGGCGTCGCGTTCCGGTTCTGGCCGCACGACAACCCCGGCCCCTGCAATGAGACGCCCTCCTGTCCGCCCCCCGGCGGCGGCGGCTGCGCGCTGCCGCTCGTCCCGTTCAACGGCGCCGCAGCCGACAGGTTGACCGCGGCGTCTGCGGCGATGGGAGATCAGCAAGAGATCAGGCTCATGCAGGCCTTCGTCAACTTCCCGACGCCCAGCGGCGAAACGCCGATGTACCCGGCGCTGGACGGCGCCACGAACTGGGCGATCAACTACAAGAACGCCCACCCCGAGGAGGAGGTCGCGGTCGTGTTCCTCACCGACGGCGTCCCGTCGAGCTGCAACACCATCCCCAACGCCATCGGAAACCTGGCGCGAAACGCCTTCGTGAACCACGGCGTTCGCGTGCACGCGGTGGGCTTCGGCAACTCGAACGCGGAGCTCATCAACCTCATCGCGGATCAAGGCGGAGGGCAGGCGCACAACCTCAGCGCCGGTTCGACGCTGCAAGGTAGCCTCCTCAATGCGCTGGTCTCGATCCGCGGAGAGGCGCTGCCCTGCGACGTCGCCGTCCCCCCCGCGGGCGTCTCGGATCCCGCGTCGGTGTCCGTCGTCTACGAGAACGCCGCCGGCGTGGAGACGACGCTCACGCCCCGGGCCGATATCGGCAGCTGCGGCGCGGGGGGCTGGTACTTCGAGTCCGGGAACACGAACGTGAAGCTCTGTCCGCAGACCTGCTCCATCGTCCGCGAGAACCCGGGCGGGAAGATCCAGGCGACCGTCCCGTGCGCTGACGAGACCCTCTCGCCCATCACCACGAGCTGGGAGCGCTACCACGGCGTCTGCCCGCCGGGGACCAAGGCCCGGTGGGAATACCTCACGTACAGGACGACCACCCCGGGCGACTCGAACGTCGAGTTCTTCGTGCGATCGGCCGACGACACCGCCGATCTCGGCGCAGCGGCCGTGACGCTCGCCGCGACCGCCCACGCGACGCCGGCCGATACCCAGGTGTGCGACGACACCTCGACGCCGCCGTGCGCCGTCGATCTCGGCGCGCTGCCGGGAGCGCAAGCGGATTACCTCGAGCTCCAGGTGACGCTGAATCCGACGAGCGACGGCGCCGGCGGAGTTCAGGTGCAGGACTGGGAGATCGGGTATTCGTGTCCTGACGTGGAATGAGCCTGGGCACGTTCGCGATCCCTCCGGTGTCGGCTCACCTCTTCCTGCCCGCGCGCTGAGGCGCCGCAGCGCCGCGCGCCCTGTAGACCGCTCGTAGATCCTTCGCGATCTCCCGGAGCCGCGCCCGCAGCGCCGCCGGCTCGACCGCCTCGACACCCCTGCCCAGCCCGACGATCTGCGAGATCGCGATCGACTCCCGCTCGAAGTCGACAGTCACGACGCTCGTCCCATCGCGCCCGCATTTTCCCCGCCCCCACCGCTCGTGCTCGCCGCCGGGCCGGACCCGCCGGAGCGCCTCTTCGCCCTCCCCGGTCACGCGCAACGTCACCACGTAGCTCGCCCTCTGCTCCGCGAACCGCCGGCTCAAGCCCTTCCAGCACGCCGCCAGATCGAACCCCTCCGGCCGCGCAAACGTCGCTTCGAGGAGCCGCGCCCCAGCCACCCGCGCTCCCCGGAAGATGCTCGGCCCCCGCTCCGTCCCGGCGACGAGGTACCAGCGGTCGGCCTTGATCACGAGCCCATACGGCTCCACCACCCGCTCGCTCGCCTCCCCGTCGAAGTCCCTGTACGCGAGCCACACCTTGCGATCCTGCCAGACCCCCTCCCGCAGGACGTCGAGGTGCGGCACCACCTCCCTGCCCTGGAACCACCCCGACGCGTCCACGTGGAGCCGCTGCCGCGCGTGCTCGGCCAGCGACCGGTGCACGGCCGGCAGCGCCGCCGACAGCTTGATCAGCCCGCTCTCCAGCGCCGCCGAGAGCCCGATGTCGGCCAGCGCCCCGGGCGCGGCGACCGCCGCGAGCGCCTGCACCTCGGGCTGCGTCAGCCCGGTCAGGCTCGTCTGCCACCCCTCCGCCAACGCGATCCCGCCGCTCGGGCCGCGCTGCGCATAGACGGGCACGCCCGCAGACGACAGCGCGTCGAGGTCCCGATAGATCGTCCGCGCCGAGACCTCCAGGCGGCGCGCCAGGTCCTCTGCCGTCAGCTGGCGGCTCTTCGCCCGCTGCAAGAGCAACATCAAGCTGAGCAGCCGATCCGCGCGCATGACCGTCCGTGGCTCCCGACCCGGAAATGACCTGCCCGAGAGGCTACGCGCAATTCATGACAGGAGACGTCAGGAATTCCCCCGTAGCGTCGCAGGACGACCGGGACAGGCCGGAATGCAAGGGCGCGCGCGCCGCAGGAGCTCGCGCGCCCGCCGAGCCGCCGGTCCCCAACAAGAAGGAGACACCGTATGAGACCGCTCGAAGGACAGGTCGCCCTCGTCGCCGGAGCCACGCGCGGCGCGGGGCGCGCCATCGCGTGCTCGCTCGGCGAGGCCGGCGCCACGGTCTATTGCACAGGGCGCAGCGTCCGGGGCCGGCCCGCCACGGGCCAGCGCCCGGAGACCATCGAGGAGACCGCCGAGCTCGTGGCCGCGGCCGGAGGGCGCGGCGTCGCCGCGCAGGTCGACCACACCGTCGAGGAGCAGGTCGAGGCGCTCTGCGCCCGGATCCGGCAGGAGCAAGGGAGGCTCGACGTCCTGGTCAACGATGTGTGGGGCGGCGATGAGCTCACCGAGTTCGGCCAGCCGTTCTGGAAGCTCTCCCTGCCCAGCGGGAAGCTCCTGCTCGAGCGGGCCGTCACCTCGCACATCATCACGAGCCGCCACGCGGTGCCGCTCCTGCTCGAGCGCGATCGCGGCCTCATCGTCGAGATCACCGACGGCGACCACTTCGGTTACCGCGGCAACCTCTTCTACGATCTGGCGAAGATGTCGGTCATCCGCCTGGCCTTCGCCATGGCCTGGGAGCTGCGCCGCCACCCCGCCATGACGGCGCTCGCGGTGACGCCCGGCTTCCTGCGCTCGGAGGCCATGCTCGACCACTTCGGCGTCACCGAGGCGAACTGGCGCGACGCCGCCGAGAAGGACCCGCACTTCATCGAATCGGAGACGCCGTTCTACGTGGGCCGCGCCGTCGCCGCGCTCGCCGCCGATCCGCACGTCGCGGCGAAGTCCGGCCGCGTGTTCAGCTCCTGGGACCTCGCGAGGGAGTACGGCTTCACCGACGCCGACGGCCGGAAGCCCCACTGGGGCGAGTACTTCGAGCGGAACCTCGGCAGGTACAACAGGGCCGGTGAGGCGGCCTATGCCAGCTGGTTCAACGGCCCGATGGAGCTCGCGTGCCCCGACTGGCCCAAGGAGTGACCGGGGTAGTGGGGCATTCCCCCGTGCCGGAATGATGGAACCGCCAAGGCGCCATAAGACGCCAAGATTTTTGTGTTTTTCTTGGCGTTCTTGGTGCCTTGGCGGGTCAAAAGACCCCACCATCGACCGCCCCGATACCCCACCACAGTGACCGGCGCGGACGCCTCAGTGGGCGTAGGGCTCGCCGCGCAGCAGGGTCATCGCGCGGTAGAGCTGCTCGATCAGCACGAGCCGCGCGAGGCGGTGCGGGAACGTGAGCGGCGACAGGCTCCACCGGTCGTCGGCCGCGGCGGACACGTCGGGCGGCAGCCCGTCCGCGCCCCCGATCAGGAACGCGACCACCCCCTTGCCGCGCGAGCCCCAGCGCTCGACGCCGGCCGCGAACGCCTCGCTGCCGAGCGCCTTGCCGCCCACCTCCATGGCGATGACGCTCGCCCCCGCCGACGCGCGCGCAAGGAGCGGCCCGACCTTCGCCGGCGGGCCGTCCTGGATCTCGATCTCGTCGCACGCCACGTAGCGGCGGATGCGGCCGAGGTATTCGTCCATCGCCGCGCGCAGCGGCTTGTCCTTCACGCGCCCGACGGCGGCGACGACGAGTCGCACGGCGCGCTCAGCTCGGATCGAACCGCGGAGCGGGCTGCGCCCCCGGCGGCAGGCTCTCTTCCGGGACCGGGACGCGCCCCGCGTCGATCCAGAGCCCCTCGATGTCGTACAGGCGGCGCGTATCCTCCTGGAAGACGTGCACCACCACGTCGCCGAAATCGATGAGCACCCAGGTCGCCGCGGCGAGGCCCTCCATCGAGAGCGGCGCGAGCTTCTGCTTGCGTACCGCCTCCTCCAGCCCCGTCGCGATCGCGTGGACGTGCCGGTCGGATCGGCCGGTCATGATCACGAGGTAATCCGCGTAGTCGACGCGCCCCACGACCTCCAGGATCTCGACGCCGATCGCCTTCTTGTCGAGCCCCGCGGCGGCCAGCGTCAGCGCGAGCTCACGCGCGGGGGCCGAAGGCTCGGGGACGGGCGGCGGCGTGCTCCGGCGCGAGCCGGCGCGCTTCGGGCCCGTGAGCGGCGACTTGCTCCGCGCGGGCGACCGCCCCGCGAGCGGCAGCACCGCCTTCGCGCCACCCTCGCCGCCGCCCCGCGCGGCCCGCGGCGCCGGCGCGTCGCCGTCGTCGCGGGCCGGACGACGCGCCCTCGAGGCCGGCCGATCCGCCGGGATCGGCCGCGCCGCCCGCTCCAGCGGCTCCGCCTCGCCGCCCGCGCGGCGCGCGCGGACCACCTTCTTCTTCGCGCCGGGCTCACCGACGCCCGCGTGGGAGGCGCGGATCCGGGGAGACGCCGGCCGCTTCGGCTTCGCCGCGGACGACGCTCGACCGGCCGCGCCCGCCTTGGCCGTGGTCGCCTTCTTCCGCGCCGGCGCGCGCGGCTCCGCGCCCTCGCCCGCCTTCGACCCCGACTTCGCCCGCGGCTTGCTGCTCCCCTCGCCTGCGTCCTTCTTGCTCGCCAACGTTCTCTCGCTTTCTTGCGCCCGGTCGATGACCGGCGCCACTCGTCTCGCCCGCGTCAGCGGGTCTGGCCCTCGCCGTACGCGATCCACTTGAGCGTCGTCAGGCTCGCGAGCCCCATCGGGCCGTAGGCGTGGAGCTTCGTCGTGGAGATGCCGATCTCCGCGCCGAGGCCGAGCTCGCCGCCATCGTTGAACCGGGACGACGCGTTCACGAGCACGCAGCTCGCATCGACCTCGCGCAGGAACCGCTGCGCGTGGTCGTAGCGCGGCGTGCAGATGACCTCGGTGTGCATCGACCCGTAGCGGCCGATGTGCTCGATCGCCTCGTCGAGCGACCTCACCACCCGCACCGCGAGGATGGGCTCGAGGAACTCCCGCCCGTAGTCGTCCTCCGCGGCCTTGCGCGCCGACGGCACGAGCGCGCAGGTGGCGGCGTCGCCGCGCAGCTCGAGCCCGCGCTCCGAGAGGGCGGCCACGCGCCCGAGCAGCGGCGCCGCGACGCTCTCGTGGACGAGCAGGCACTCCAGCGCGTTGCAGACGCCGGGGCGCTGGAGCTTGCCGTTGTCGACGAGGCGGTAGGCCATCTCGACGTCACAGCCAGCGTCGGCGTAGAGGTGGTTCACGCCCTTGTAGTGCTGGATCACGGGGACGCGCGCGTTCTCGGCCACGAACCGGATGAGCCCCTCGCCCCCGCGCGGGATGGCCAGATCGATCATGCCGGTCAGGCCGAGCAGGACCCGCGTGGCCTCGCGGTCGAGCGAGGGGACCCTCTGCACGGCATCGGCGGGCAGACCGACCGAGCGCAGCGCGTCCGAGATCAGCTCGCCGAGGGCCGCGTTCGAGCGCGCCGCCTCCTTGCCGCCGCGGAGGATCGCGGCGTTGCCGCTCTTCAGGCAGAGCACGGCCGCGTCGACCGTCACGTTGGGGCGCGACTCGTAGATCATGGCGATCACGCCGAGCGGGACGCGCACCTGCCCGACGAGGAGCCCGTTCGGCCGCCGCTCCATCCCGACGACCTGCCCGACCGGATCGCTGGCGGCGGCGACGTCGAGCACCGCGCCGGCGATCGCCGCGAGCCGCGCCTCGTCGAGCACGAGCCGGTCGACGAGCGCCTCGGAGACACCGGCGGCGCGCGCAGCGGCCACGTCCTCGGCGTTCGCGGCCAGCACCGCGGAGCGCTTGCCCTCGCCGGCCTCGGCGCGCAGCCGCTCGGCGATGGCGCGCAGCGCGCGGTCCTTCTGGGCCCTGTCCAGCGGGGCGAGGGCCCGGGCAGCCGTCCGGGCGCGCTGGCAGAGCGCGCGAAGCGTGCCCTCTAGATCGATGTTGCTCTGTTCCACAGCGGGAACCTAGCTCGCCTCCCTGCGCGGGCCAACCGTTCTCCTGCGCGTCCATGCTAGCGTACCCGCCGTGTCCGGCGATCTCCGAAGCTCGAGCCAGGCGTCCTTCGCACCCCGCTCCCGAGACGCCCACCGCGCCCCCACGAGGAGCGCCGCTGCCTGCCCGCGGCGCGGCGCGGCGCTCGTCGCGGGGGCGCTCCTCGCCGTGATCGCGCCGGCGTGCGGCGGCTCGGACGCAGGCGCGGACGCGCCCGCCACGGCGAGCACGGGCATCCCCCTCGCTGCGCCGGGCGCGCTGGGCGCGCCGCTCGACGCGCCGCCGGCGGCCCCCTCCGTCCCCTCCTCGCCGTTCGCCGATCCGGAGGGGCTCCAGGTCCCACCCGATCCCGCCAACCCTCCCGAAATACCGCCGTATCGTGCTCCTCCCGGGAACACCGGGGGGAGCGGAGTGGAGCTATGACACGCGCCCGCCACGCCTCGCCGATCGCCGCGCTCGCCGCGATCCTCGCCGCGCACCTCGCCGCGGCGTGCTCCTCCGCGCCGAAGCCGCTCCCGCCTGGTCCGCCGCCCGAGTACGAGCGCCCGCGCGTCTACGACGGCGGCGTGGGCGACGCGCCGGCTGCGCCGCAGGACGAGCCGGATGCGACGGATGCGACGCCGGGCGCGCCGCTGCTCGCCCCATCGCCGGGCGCTCCGCCCGCGTCCACGCAGCCGCCGCCCACCACGCCGCCGCCGCCGCCCACGCAGCCGTAGCGCCGTGCGCCGCGAGCGGGCGTGCGGCGAGCGCCTCGGCCGCGCGACTCTGGCGGATCCAGCCCCGCCATGCTAGCGGCAGCCATGCTCTCACCCCGGCGGGACTTCGTCGTCATCCTCGATTTCGGCTCTCAGTACACGCAGCTCATCGCCCGGCGCGTGCGCGAGTCTGGCGTCTACTGCGAGATCCACCGCTTCGACGTGCCCATCGCCGAGCTGCGCCGGCTCGCCCCGCGGGCGATCATCCTCTCGGGCGGCCCCGCCAGCGTGTACGGAGACAACGCTCCCCGCTGTTCCCGGGAGGTGCTGGAGCTCGGCGTCCCGACGCTGGGCATCTGCTACGGGCTCCAGCTCATGGCGTATCACCTCGGCGGCAAGGTCGAGCGCGCGCACACGGGGGGCGAGTACGGCCCCGCGGCGGTGCGCGTCGAGCGCCCGACCGGCATCTTCTCGCGCTTCGCCGAGGGCGACTCCATCGACGTGTGGATGAGCCACGGCGATCGGCTCACCGCCATGCCGGAGGGGTTCGTGTCGCTCGGCACCACGACCGGCAGCCCGCTCTGCGCCGTCGCCCGCGAGCGCGACAAGCTCTACGGCCTCCAGTTCCACCCCGAGGTCGTCCACACGCCGCGCGGCAAGGAGATCCTCCAGTCCTTCCTGTTCGACGTCGCCGGCCTGTCGCCGACCTGGACGCCCGCGTCGTTCGTGGAGGAGGCGATCGCCGCGGTCCGCGAGAAGGCCGGGCCGAGCGACCGCGTCATCCTGGGCCTCTCGGGCGGGGTCGACTCCTCGGTCGCCGCCGTGCTCTGCCAGCGCGCCCTCGGCGACCGGCTGACGTGCATCTTCGTCGACAACGGCCTGCTTCGTGAGGGCGAGGCGGAGAGCGTCGAGCGGACCTTCCGCGACCACTTCCACATGAACCTCGACGCCGTCAACGCGTCGGCGAGGTTCCTCGAGGGGCTGCGCGGCGTCGTGGATCCCGAGCAGAAGCGCAAAGTGATCGGCCGCCTCTTCATCGAGGTGTTCGAGGAAGAGGCGAAGCGGGTCCACGGCGCGAAGTGGCTCGTCCAGGGCACGCTCTACCCCGACGTGATCGAGAGCGTCTCGTTCAAGGGGCCGAGCGCTGTCATCAAGAGCCACCACAACGTCGGCGGCCTGCCCGAGCGGATGAACCTCGGCCTGATCGAGCCCCTGCGAGAGCTCTTCAAGGACGAGGTGCGGGCCGCCGGCGAGGCGATGGGCATGCCGAGGGACATCCTGTACCGCCAGCCGTTCCCCGGCCCGGGCCTCGCGGTGCGATGCCTCGGCGAGGTGACGCCGGAGAAGCTCCGCGTGCTCAGGGCGGCCGACGCCATCTTCGACCAGGAGATCCGCGCCGCCGGGCTCTACGAGTCGCTCTGGCAGAGCTTCTGCGTGCTCCTCCCGGTGCGCTCCGTGGGCGTGATGGGCGACGAGCGCACCTACGACGAGGCGATCGCGCTCCGCGCGGTGCACTCGACCGACGGCATGACGGCCGACTGGGCGCGGCTGCCCTACGACCTCATCGCCCGGGTGAGCTCGCGCATCATCAACGAGGTGCGCGGCGTGAACCGCGTGGTGCTCGACGTGTCCTCGAAGCCGCCCTCGACGATCGAGTGGGAGTGACGATGGCCAGCGCGAGCGCGAAGCGGACGCGCGCCACGGCGGCGCTCCTGATGCTCGGGCTGTCGGCGTGCGTCGCGCGGGCTCCGGCGACGGTCTCGCTGCGGGTGAAGGGGAACGTGCCCGACGCGTCGGTCACCATCGACGACCAGTACATCGGCGCGCTCGCGTACGTCGCCGCCCACGGCGTCGCGCTGCCGCCCGGCGCGCACCGGATCACCGTGGAGAAGGCCGGCTACTTCGCCTGGGACCGCCTGGTCGAGGCCAGGAGCGGCGCCCCGCCGATCCACCTCCAGGTGCAGCTCACGCCCGTGCCGGATTGACGATCTCGGGGGGCCGACACCGGCCGGCCCTGGCGCCGCCGCACCCCCACCGGCGCGCACGCGAGAGAGCACAGGACGAAATCATCTCCAAGCGGTCTCCGTAATCCATGCGGTGGATGCACGCGGCATCCATCCCGATCTCAACGTTACGGGGGACCGAATCATGCCGAATCGGAGCAGTCCGAAGGCGCGCGTGACGAAGACGCGCGCGCCTTCCATGAACAAAGCAGCCCGGCGCGCCCGCCGGTGCGCCACCCTCGAGGTGTGCGGCCCCGAGAGCTGTCGTCCGGGAGGCCGCCTGTTTCTCACCCTGTGCGATCTCGCCGATCGCTTCCTGCAACGCCGGGGAGATCCGCGGGCGATGCAGCTGGGCACCGTGCTGTTTTATGTCGCGTTCCACAGCGCTCGAGCCGCCGAGGACGACGACTTCCGCCTCTCTCTCCGGACCTCCCTGGACATGCTCGTCGAGCTCGAGCCGGTCGAGCGCTGGCTCCGGCCGCCGCCGGCGTTCGATCTGCCGGCCGGCCGGCCTGCGCCGCGCCCCTACCCCACCTGCGCCGGCGCGGAGCTCTCGGCGCCACGAGGCTCCGGATGATGCCGCCGCGCTCCTCGCCGTCCGCGCCGCCGTCCGCGCCGGCGCGCCCGTCGTTCGAGACGGTCTATGCCGTGGGCTTGCCGTTCCTTCATCACGCGCTCCGCTGGCTGGGTGTCTCGGTGAATGATCTGGACGACATGCTCCAGGAGGTCTTCCTCGCGGCCTATCGGGGCCTGGCCAGCTACGAGCCATGGCGTTTCCACGCGGCCCCTGCAGGCGTGCTCGCCGCGGCAGGACCGCCGCCCCTTCGCATCACGCCCGAGGCGGCGCTGCATCGGTGGCTGTTCGGCATCGCATGGAGAAAGACGAGCCACTATCACGCGCGCGCTCACCGGCGCCGCGAGATCCCCTCCGGGGCCGGCGTGTCCTGGCCGTTCGACGGGCGCGCCCCGGCGCCGACGCCGGAGCAGTCGCTCGCGAGCGCGGACCGCGCCGAGATCGTGACGGCGCTGCTGCTGAAGGTCGCGCCAGAGCGGCGCGTGATCCTCGTCATGTACGATCTCCTCGGCGTCGCAGTGGCCGACATCGCCGGCGAGCTTTCGCTCAACGAGAACACGGTCCGCTCCCGCCTGCGCCTCGCCCGGGAGGACTTCCGCGCCGCGGTCGCGCGTCAGTCGGCCGAGCGCCGCAGCGCCCTGTGCGCGCTCACCGCGTCGGAGCGCCCCCTCCCCAGCGCCACAACCATGCTCCACACCGTGCGCGCGTTCCCTCCCGTCCCCGCGCCCGCTGCACGCGCGCTCTGGCGCCGCCTCCAGCAGCGGATCGACGAGCGTTCCGCCATCGCCAGGACCACCCCGCCGGCCCCGTGGTAATAGGGACCAGCGAGCCAGCGCCACCAACGCACGAACGATACGGACAGAACGCAATGCGCACGGCGCCGCACACCACAACGCGACCACACGACCACGCGACGGCAGACGGCAAACGCCAACAAACGCCAAACGCCAACACGAGAGCGAAAAATACGAAGCGGGCGACCCCACTGACAGCTTGACGCCCCCGCACGTTTGTGTAGTCTCCGCCGCCCTCGCAGAGAAAGTCCTACGATCATGGCCAATACTCCGAAGTGGAATGTCCGTCTGCGTCACGAATGGCTCGCCACCCCGCTCAAGAAGAAGCGCCTGAAGCGCTGCCAGAAGGCGCGGATCGGCCTGCTCGATGCGGAGCAGCGCAAGGCTGCCAAGCAGAAGCCCGTCCAGGTCGAGCAGCCCGCGAGCTGACCGGCTGACCACCGTTACGTACCGCGCGACACTTGCCAGCCCGGCCGCGCGAACACCTCGACATCACGTGCCGATCGCGGTTCCGCAGGTCGGTGCCCTCGCGCGGCGCGATCCGTGGTAGCGTCGCCTCGCGGTGTTCGCCCGCGCGTTGGCGACGACTCGTCGATCCTCACCTCTGGTGAGGATCGACCCGGATCCATGGGAGCGAGGCCCTGAGCGTGTCGGATTCGAGCTTTTCGCCCGGTCGCTCGGGCACTCCTGCCGTGCCTTCGTCTCGCTCTGCAGGGGGCGAGGAGGGCGATGGACCCACCCGCGTCATGAGCGACACGGAGCGGCAGGCTGCGCTTGCCGCCGTGCGCGGAGCGCAGGCCGCGGCCGCCGCCGCTGCGGCCACCTCTACGACCGCGGAGACGGTGCGCCCTCCACCTCCCCCTCCCCCCGCGGCGGGCGCGGCGGCGCACGAGCTGGCCGCCGAGACGGTCCGCCCCGCTGCCCTCCCCAAGGGGCTCACAGCGGCGGCCGCGCACGACGCAACCGCCGACACGGTCCGTCCACCCGCTCCTCCCTCGGGGAGCGCGGCGAGCCCTGCGGAGAGCGCGGCGGGCGAGCAGCCGGCGGAGGCGGACCCGCTCGTCGGCACCACGGTGGCGGGCGCGTACCGCGTCATCCGCCTGCTCGGCGAAGGCGGCATGGGGCGCGTCTATGAGACGCACCACACCCGCATCCCGGGCAAGCGGTTCGCGCTGAAGACGCTCCACCCCGAGCTCGCGCAGCAGCCCACCGTCCTCGCGCGGTTCCAGCGCGAGGCCGAAGCCGCAGCGTCGATCCGGAGCCCGCACGTCGTCGAGATCTTCGACGTGAACCGGCTGAGCGACGGCCGGCCGTGCATCATCGCCGAGTACCTGGATGGCAAGGGCCTCGACGAGCTCCTCGCAGGGTCGGGAGGGCGGCTGCCGGCCGGCGTCGCGGTGCGGATCGCGCGCGAGGTGTGCGCTGGCATCGCGGCCGCGCACGCCGCGGGCATCGTGCACCGGGACATCAAGCCGGAGAACATCTTCCTCACGGGCGACCCTGCGTGTCCGACCGTGAAGGTCCTCGATTTCGGCATCTCGAAGACCTCCGCGCCGTCCACGCTCACGAGGACCGGCATGGTGCTCGGAACGCCGGCGTACATGGCCCCGGAGCAGGCGAAGGGGGACGAGATCGACCCTCGGGCCGACATCTATTCCGTGGGGGCGGTCCTCTACCACGCGCTCACCGGGAAGCGCCCCTTCGAGCGCAGCGACCCGACGGCAGTGCTCCTCGCGGTCATGACGGAGGAGCCGCCGCCGCCGCGATCGCTGAACCCGGAGATCCCGCCGGGCCTGGAGGCCGTCGTCCAGCGCGCCATGGCGAAGCAGAGAGAGAGCCGCCACGCCTCGATGGGCGAGCTCGCCAGCGAGCTCGCGCCCTACGAAGAAGCGGCCGCGCCCGGGCCGCCCAGCGCTCGCGCGTCGCTCGCGCGTGCGTCCGTCGTGCTCGGGCGGCCTTACGCGCTCTCGCACGCCTTCGGCCTGCCCGGCTCGGCGTCGTCCGAGGCGTACCTGACGCGGCAGATGGTCTTCCTCGCGGTGAGCCTCGGCCTGGGGTGGCTCGGCGCGGGCCTCGTCAGCTGCCTTGCCGGCTTCGCGCGCGCGGCGCGCAGCGACGCCGCCGCGCTGTCGGGCCAGGGCGCCACCCTGCTCACGCTCGGGATCCTGTGCGCCCTGTTCGGCGTCGGGTTGCTCGGCGGCTTCTATGTCTTTCGCCGAGTCTGGCGGGACGACGCCCGGATGAGCGCGCTCGCGCCGCGGCTCACGACGCCCGTCGTGCTCGCCCTCGTGGCCTACGGGTCCGCGTCGCTGCTCGTGCGGCTCGTCGAGGCCGTGTTCCTGCAGCGCGCCATCGGCATCGCGTGGCCGATCTGGGACGCGCTGCTCTTCCTCATCAGCGTGCTCGCCGCGGGCGCTGCCGCCCTGTTCCAGTGGCGAGGACAGCGGCGATGAGCCCGCGGCCGAGCCGCCGGACGCATGCCATGGGCCGCCGTCCGGGCGTGTGTTAGGGGAGCGAGCCATGCCAGCGCAGGCATCTGGGACGAGCGCCAGCCCGGCGAGCCCCCCCGGCAGACCGGGCACACAGGCGGGAACAACCACCGTGCTCGGCGCAGGCGGCAACACCCCGGGCTCGCGCGCCTCCCTGCTGGCGCGGACGCCGCCCGCGGCGCTCTGGCTGGTCACGGGCGCGGCTGCGCTCGTGGCCGTCGTGTTGGCCGCGGCGCTGCTGCGTGACAGCGTCTCGCTCTCCCGTCTCGAGGCGGCCTCGCTCGCCGAGCGCGCGCCGCCGTCGGTCTCCGGCCTCCGGCGTCCGGTCGCGCCGCGACCTTCCGATGCTGTCCCCGCCGACGAGCTCGCCGCAGCGACCGCGGGCGGCGTGCTCGCGCTGGAGGCGCTCGCCTCGCGCTACCCGAAGGATCCGGCGATCTTCCGCGCGCTGATGCTGCGCCACGCGCTCCCGCCGCCTTACCACGCCGCCGCGCTCGCCGCGGCGAAGCGGCTGCTGGAGCTCGATCCGGGGGCGGCGGCCGACGACGACGTGAAGCGTATCGTCGCGAGCGCCGCCGACGGACCGCCCGAGGTGGCCTCGGCCGCGCTCGACCTGATGGCGAGCAGCATGGCGAGCCACGGGGCGGATCTGCTCTACGAGCTCGCGGTGGGCAGCTCCGCGCTGAAGGAGCGCGCCGCGAAGCGGCTCGCGGAGGCCGCGGTCCTGGGGCGTGCGACGCCCGCGCTGCGCATCGCGCACGAGCTCCGGATCGCCCCCTCGTGCAAGGCGAGGCAGGCCTTGCTGGCGCGCGCGACGACCGACGGCGATCGGCGCGCCATCGATGTCCTCGCGCCGCTCATCACCAGCAAGGGCAAAGGGTGCGGCTTTCTGGGCATGAGCCGCTGCGCGGCGGCGTGCGCCTCGATCGCGGCAGAGATCAAGGCGGCGATCCAGGCGATCGAGGCGCGCACCGGGCCATCGCCCCGGGCGGCCGACGCGCCTGCGAGCCGATGACCGCGCCTGCGAGCCGATGACCGCGCCTGCGAGCCGATGACCGCGCCTGCGAGCCGATGACCGCGCCTGCGAGCCGATAACCGCGCCCGCGAGCCCATCGTCTCACGCTCGAATCGGTGACGTTGACCGAGGGTTGCGCAGGTGGGAACCTTGCCATATTAGGGCTCAACTCATGTACGTTCCTGCTCAACCCTGGTCGCCGGATTCATGGCGTGAACGGTTCAACGCTGCGCCCCTCCCCTATGACGAGCCCGAGGCCGTCCAGGCGGCCGTCGAGAAGCTCCGGGCGCTGCCGCCGCTCGTGACCTCGTGGGAGGTCGAGCGACTCAAAGGCTATCTGGCCGAAGCGCAGCTCGGCCGCCGGTTCGTGCTCCAGGGGGGAGACTGCGCGGAGACGCTCGACGACTGCCGCCCGAACATCGTCACGAACAAGCTCAAGATCCTGCTCCAGATGTCGCTCGTGCTGGTGCACGGCGCCCGCCGGCCGGTGGTGCGCCTCGGGCGCTTTGCCGGGCAGTACGCCAAGCCGCGCTCCAGCCCGGTCGAGACGCGCGATGGCGTGAGCTTGCCCAGCTATTTCGGGGATCTCATCAATCGTGCTCCCTTCGATGCCTCCTCCCGGCGCCCCGATCCAAACCTGATGATCGCGGGATACCAGCACGCGGCGATCACCCTGAATTTCATCCGTTCCCTGTCGGAGGGCGGCTTCGCCGATCTGCACCACCCGGAGTACTGGGACCTGAGCTTCCTCGAGCGGGCGGATCTGCCCGGCGAGCTGCGCGAGCGATACCAGCGGATGACGGAGCAAGTCGGGGAGGCCCTTCGGTTCATGGAGGCGCTCGCGGAGGTGCCCGTCGGGGAGCTCTCGCGGGTCGAGTTCTTCACGAGCCATGAAGGGCTCAACCTGCACTACGAGTCCGCGCAGACGCGGAGAGTCGCGCGCCGCCCTGGCTTCTACGACCTGACGACCCACCTGCCCTGGATCGGCGAGCGCACGCGGCAGCCGGACGGCGCGCACGTCGAGTTCTTCAGCGGCGTGGAGAACCCGCTGGGCATCAAGCTCGGCCCGAAGACGCTCCGCGACGACGTGATCCGCCTCCTCGACCGGCTCAATCCGGCCGACGAGCCGGGCAAGATCGTGCTCATCGTGCGCATGGGCGCGGACCGCGTGCGCGACGGGCTCCCGCCGCTCATCGAGGCGGTGCGGTCCGCCGGGCGCAAGGTGCTCTGGATGTCCGACCCGATGCACGGCAATACCCAGACGACGTCCAGCGGGATCAAGACACGGAATTTCGAGGATATCCTCACCGAGATCGAGGCGAGCTTCGAGGTGCACGAGACCATCGGATCCCACCTCGGCGGTGTCCACTTCGAGCTCACGGGCGACGATGTCACCGAGTGCGTCGGGGCGGGGCTCACGGAGGCCGATCTCGACCAGCGCTACGCGAGCCTGTGCGACCCGAGGCTGAACTACCGCCAGTCGCTCGAGATGGCGTTCCGCATCGCCCACCGCATGGCGGAGGCCTCCCGGCGCGCGAAGGGCTGAGTCGAGAGCAGGAGTCCCCTGCTGGCGTTCCGTCGAGGCTGCCCAATGAACTACCGCAGGGGGTAGTTCGCCATGCAGACCATCTCGACGGAACAGGGTGAGAGCCGACAGGGCGGAGAGCAAGCCACGACGGATGCCTCGCACGAGTGTCCGCAGCGCTCCGGCGCCAGCCCCACGCTGCTCGAAACATTCCTGCCTGAGGCCGATATCGTCATGCACCACGCAATCGTGGTGATGGCGCCACCGGAGGTGACGTACGCCACGCTGAAGAGGGTGGATTTCGCGAGGAGCCGCTCTCTCCTGCTGCGCGCGGTCTTCGCGCTCCGCCTGGCCGCCGTGCGGCGCGCCCGGCGCAGGCTCCGCCTCGCGCCGCTTCCGGCGCGCGTGCGGATGTCGCTCCAGAACATCGAGGATCACGGCCAGTCCAAGCTCGCCGAAAAGGAGGGATCCGAGATCGTCATCGGCTCGATCGCGCGCCTGTTCAGCGTGCAGAGCCTGTTCACGAGGCGGACCGCCGCCGAGTTCAAGTCGTTCGACTGCCCCGGTCATTTCAAGGCGGCGGCGAGCTTCGTCGTGATGCCCTACGGCCAGCGCCAGACGCTGCTCGCGTACGAGACGCGCATCCGCGCGACCGACACGCGGACGAGGCGGCGGCTGTTCCTCGTGGACGCGCTGACGGCGCCGCTCGGGAGGCTCGTCATGCGCCGGATGCTCCGCGTCGTCGCCAGGGTCGCCAAGTACCAGTGCGCGGCGCCGGCGCATCATCGCCAGCAGGCCATGTAGCGCGATCACTGGCGATCCGTCGAGACTACCCCAATGAATCACCGCAGGGGGTAGTTCACCATGCAGACCATATCAACAGAACAGGGTGAGTTCCGGCAGGGAGACGGACAGGCCATGACGGGTGTCTCGTCCCAGGGCCAGGGCCAGCAGCGCTCCGGGGCTTGCCCCACGCTGCTCGAGTACTTCCTGCCGGAAGCCGATATCGTCGCGAATCACGAGATCGTGGTGATGGCGACGCCGGAGGTGACGTACGCCACGCTGAAGCGGCTGGATCTGGCGAGGAGCCGCTCTTTCCTGCTGCGCGCAGCCCTCGCGCTCCGCGTGGCCGAGATCCGGCGTGCCCGGCGCCGGCTCCGCCTCGCGCCGCTGCCCGCGCGCGCGCGGATGACGCTCCTGAACGTCGAGGACTACGGCGAGATCAAGCTGGCAGAGAACGAGGGCTCCGAGATCGCCATCGGCGCGATCTCGCGCCTGAAGGACACAGAGAGCCTGTTCACGAGGCGGACTCCCGCCGAGTTCAAGGCGTTCGATTGCCCCGGGCACATCAAGATGGTGGGGGGCTACGTCGTGACGCCCTACGGCCAGCGTCGGACGATGCTCTCGTACGAGCTGCGGATCCGCGCGACCGACACGCGGACGCGGCGGCGGCTGTTCTTCTGGGACGCCCTCATGAGGCCCCTCAACAGGTTCCTCATGCCCCAGATGCTCCGCGACATCGCGAGGGCCGCCGAGCGCCAGTGCGCCGCGCCGATGTATCGCCAGGCCACGTAGCGCCCTCGGTGTGCCGGGCGCGGGCCGCCGGCCACGCGCCGGCCACAAGCGGGCGCACCCTGGCTGCACCCCCGCCGGGAGCGCAGCCAGGGCGCGCCTTGCGCCTCGGCCCTCGCTCGTGCACCCTACGCGGCGAAGGAGGCCCGCCATACACCCCATTGCATCGACGAGCCTCGGCCTGACGCGCCGCTGAGCGCGCCAGCGAGGCTCACATCCCCGAGCTCATCTCGCGTGTCGCTGGAACCGCGCGGCCGACGCGTAGGTGCGTCGCCGCGCCCTCGGGAGCATGGCATGGGCAAAGATCGATCGCGGAGCCGCGAACGCGCGCGCTCCGTCGTGGATGCAGGTTCGTTGTTCGGTGGGACGGCGGCGCGGAGCGCGCAGCGCAAGGAGCGCCAGCTCTGCCGTCAGGTGCAGGAGGCGGTGAGCGACGCGCTCGCCGCGCTCCGCGATGACGTCCTCCAGGACGTCTGGGTGATGGGTGTGGAGCCGGCGCCAGACGCCAGCCGGCTCGCGGTGGTCGTGCAGGTCAGGCGTGGCGCGCCGCCGGAGGTGGTGGCGGCGCGGCTGGAGAAGGTGGCGGGCTATCTGCGCACGGAGGTGGCGGGGGCGATCACCCGCAAGCGCGCGCCGACGCTCGCGTTTCAGGTGCTGCCACCGGAGGGAGAGCCGTGAGCGCGCGCATCTCCGCGTGGCTCCCGGACGGCGCGAGCGCGGCGCTCAGCGCGTCGCTCTCGCGGCTCGCGCGCACCGACGATGTCGCCCACATCGCGGTCATGCCCGACGCGCACGTGGCCGACGACGTGTGCGTCGGCACGGTGACCGCCACGACCCGTCGCCTCTTGCCGGCGGCGGTCGGCGGCGACATCGGCTGCGGCATGGTCGCGCTGCGGCTCCGCGCGGACGCCGATCTGCTCGCGGATCGCGATCGCGCGGCGCAGCTCCTCTCCGCGCTGTGCCGCCGCGTCCCCCACCTGTTGCGCCCGGCCGCCGGCGCCCCGCCGCTGCCCGGCGATCTCGCCGAGGCGCGGCTCGGCGCGCCGCGCCTCGAGGCGATGAAGCACCGCGAGGGCCGGATGGAGCTCGGCACGCTCGGCCGCGGCAACCATTTCCTGGAGGTGCAACGCGACGAGGAGGGCGCGCTGTGGCTGCTCCTCCACAGCGGCTCGCGCGCCATGGGCCCGGCGATCCGGGCGCACCACGAGGCGCCCGCGGCGCGCGACCCGTCGGGCGTCCGCTTCCTCGACGCCGACAGCGAGGCCGGGCGCGCGTACCTCGATGACGCAGCCTGGGCCGCGAGGTACGCGCGGGCGAGCCGCGCGCGGATGGTCACCGAGGCCCTTGCGCTCTTCGCCGAGCTGTTCGGCGTCGACGCCGACGCGTCGTCGCGCATCGAGGTCGATCACAACCACGTCCGGCGCGAGGAGCACGGCGGACGTGCGCTGTGGGTGCACCGTAAGGGCGCCATGGGGCTCCGCGAGGGGGAGCCCGGCGTCGTGCCCGGGTCGATGGGGAGCCCGAGCTTCCACGTCGAGGGGCGCGGCCACCCCGAGGCGCTCGGCTCGTCAGCGCACGGCGCCGGGCGCGCGCTGCCGCGGGGCGAGGCGCGCCGCCGCATCGGCGCGCGGCAGCTGCTGCGCGAGGCCGAGGGCGTGTGGTTCGATCACCGGCTCGCGGACCGGCTGCGCGAGGAGGCGCCCTCGGCCTACAAGGACATCGGCGCGGTCATGCGGGCGCAACGCGACCTCGTGCGCGTCGTCCGCCGGCTCTGGCCGGTGCTCGTCTACAAGGCGCCATGATCGGACCCGTCACGACCGGTTGAGGGTGATGACGGGCGACGTCCACGTCTCCCAGTGCGCCTCGTTGTCCGGATCGCCGAGCGCCCGGAGCGCGCGGAGCTTGATCAGGTAATCCCCGTTCGGGACGACGGTGAGCCTCCCGTCGAGCTTCGTCGTGCCCTTCCATCCGTACCGCGTGACCGCCGTCGCGGACGCGCTCTGACCGACGTGGGACAGCATCAGCGCGCGCCCCCACGGCTTCGCCGTGGCGGCGTCGACGATGTCCAGGGTCAGGAGCTCCGCGCCGTGATCGAGGTGGACGACCACATACGGCATGTCCTCCGACTCCAGCGTGTAGGCCGCGCCGCGCGGCTGCTGGGTCAGGCGCGTCCCGCTCAGCTTGCCGAGCCATGGAGCCCCAAAACCCGACGGCTTGAGGACGGGCAGGCTCTGGTAATCGCCCTTGAAGCCCGCATACGGCACCCGCAGCAGGCCGTCGGCCGCGCCGCCCCGCGGCGTGAACACGAGGTAGCCGCCGAACAGGCCGCCTTCCGCGAGCGCATCGCTCGCCGTGACGGTGACGGAGACGGTCGCGCTCCCGGCGGCGGGCACCGCGACGCTCGCGGCGCTGAAATCGACGCGCGCGGCGCCGGCCGTGGCGCTCGCCGGCGCCCAGTGGTCGCCCCCGATCGCGCACGCCGCGGGCACGTGCGACAGGTCGTAGGTGACGTCGTGCCCGCTCGAGTTCTCGAGCGTCAGCGTGCGCACGGCGGGGCCGGCCTCGCTCTCTCCCAGCGAGAGCTTTCCGGGGCTGATCATGGTGGTCGCGCGGATCGCCCGGTCGACGCGGATCACCCCTGCGCCCTGCCGGTGGGCGCTCTCCGGCACGCCGGCGCCCAGATCGCCGCTCCACGGCGCGGGGACCGCGGTGTTCTGAAGGACGTCGCGCACGCGCGCCGCGGACAGCTCCGGGCGCGCGGCGAGCAGGAGCGCGACGGCCCCGGCCACGTGCGGCGCCGCCATCGACGTCCCGCTGAGCGTGTCATACGAGCCTTGCTCGATCGGCACCGTCGAATAGATCGTGCCGCCGGGCGCGGCGAGATCGGGCTTGAAGGACAGCGCCGCGCTCAGGCCGTGCGAGCTGAAGCGGGAGACGAGGCCCGCGGTGCTGTTCCGCGCGGCCACGGCCCGATGGGTCCAGCTGTGAGTCACGGGCCCCGCGTCGAGGCGCGCGTTGAGGAGCTCGCCGTCGGCCTGCGCGATCCCCACGACCGGGATGGTGATCGGATCGTCGCCCTCCACGGACGGGCTCATCGCGCCGAGCCGGTCGTTGTAGAACAGGACGCCGATCGCGCCCGCGGCCTGCGCGTGCGCGGCCTTCTGGTGGAACGAACAGCCGCCGCGCCGGACGAGCGCGATCTGGCCCGCGAGGCTGCCGGCGGGGAGCTCGGCGCACGCGTCGCGGGCGCTGGTGGTCGTCCCCGTGCGCGCGAGGGCGGCGCTCCCCGAGAGCGGCGCGGGCGGGCTCCCGGTGCCACGGATGTAGCCGATCACGGCGTTGCCCGGCGCGACGGTGAACGACAGCGTGGTGACGCGCGTGCTGTCGACGGACGCTGTGCCGATGACCGCCTCGCCCACGCCGGGCGCGCCCGCGGCCCAGAGCCCCTTCTCGCCGCTGTTGCCGATCGACGCGACGACCACGACGCCGCGCCCGACGAGCGCGCTCGCCGCCGTCGCCGTCGGGTAATCAGGCCACTGGAACGGCGTTCCGATGCTGATGTTGATGACGTGCATGCCGTCGCTGGCTGCCCGCTCCATCGCGCTGAGGATGATGTCCGCGCGCGAGCCGCCGCGGCAGCCGAACACGCGGTAAGCGCCGAAGGTCACGTCCGGGGCCACGCCCTGCACGACCCCATTCGCCCCGATGATCCCGGCGACGTGCGTGCCATGGCCCAGGCAATCGTCGGGCTCTCCGTCGGGCACGGGCGGCTTGGTCGCGTCGCCGGCGACGAAATCGTCGCCGACGAAATCGTAGCCAAACGCGACGCGGCAGCCCGGGCCGAAGCAGCCTCCGAGATCGGGGTGATGGTAATCGATGCCGCTGTCGATCACGCCGACGCGGATGTCCTCGCCGGTCACGCCGAGCTCTCGGCGCACGACGTCCGCGCCCGACATCTCGCCTGCGACGGCGAGGTCCGGGTCGACCGTCGGCGCGGCGCGCGTTGTGTCGAGCTCCACCGGCACCACGGGGTAGACGGCCTTGACCCCGGGCATGTCCACGAGCGCGGCGGAGCTCTCCTGCGCGACCCGGACGGAGAGGCCGTTCCAGAGCTCCTCGAACGAGAATCGTTGGTTGTACCGGAGCCCGCGCGCCGCGGCAGCTCGCCGGAAGAGCTCCCGCTCCTCCTCGATAAGGCCCTTGACGCGGTCGCCCCCGCTGTCCCTCTCGACCGGCGCTCGCTCGAACTCCACGAACCAGAGCTCCGTGGCCTCCTCCGGCGCGAACGTCGCTTCGCCTGGCTCCGAGTCGTCTGGAGGGGCAGTGTCCTGGCCCGCCTCCTTGTCTCCAGTCTCTCCGCTGCACCCTGAAATGGCGAACCAGAGAGATGCCAGAACGAGCCGGCAACCACCGCACCTCACAAACCCCTTCCCGCGCGCTCCGATCATCGATCAGCTATGTTCGATGACGCGAATCGGTCAAGCGTGAGCGGTGAGAGAACGGAGGGCGGCGCGCGCCACGGACCGTCATTGTCGCAGACCATGGAAGAGTGGTTGTTTCAGAGCAGCCGCCCTTTCGGGTCGGGCGTAACGAGAACTGCGCTGTGCGGCCCTGCCACGCGCGGCGGAGCGCGGCGGCGGCGCGACGGCGCGACGGGCACGGAGCCCAGGGCGCCCTGAGGAGCGCCCTCGAGAGACGTCGTTATCTCGCGATATCGTCGCTGTCCTGCCATGCCGCGGCGTCCGAGCTCGTCGCGCTCACCAGGCCGCCTCGGCCTCCGGCGGCGCGGGTCCGGCGCCGGGCGTTGCCGGTCCTCGAGCGCTCGACTAGCGTGGCGCGGCTCTCCGGCGCGGGCGGCGCCGGGGCTCGGATGCACGATGACGGTCCTCGAGCGCGCCTTGTTCTCCTTGCACCATCGCCTGGTCCACGTGCCGCGCGTGGGCCGCGTCGCGCGGGCGCTCGCCGCGCAGGTGGGCCCTGCGGCGTCGCTGATCGACGTGGGCGCGGGCGACGGCACGGTCGCGCTGGAGGTCGCGCGCCTGGTCGGGGCGCTCCGCGTCGTCGGCGTGGACGTGAAGGCGCGTCCCGGGGCGGCGCTGCCGGTCATCGGCTACGACGGCGAGCGCCTCCCCTTCCCCGACGCGGCGTTCGAGGCGGTGCTCCTCTCCGACGTGCTGCACCACGCCGTGCGCCCCGGCGCGCTGCTCGCCGAGGCGCTCCGGGTCGCGTCGCGCGTCGTTGCGCTCAAGGATCACTTCCGGTTCGGCCCGGTCTCGGAGCGCGTGCTGCTCTGGATGGATCTCGCCGGGAACGCCGCGCCCGGCGTCGAGGTGCGGGGCACGTACTTCACGCCGGGCGAGCTCGTCGAGCTCGTGCGCGGCGCGGGCGGGCGCATCACCGGCCTCGAGTGGCCGCTCCGGATCCACGATCTGCCGTTCCGCCTCGTGACCCAGGATCGCCTCCAGTTCGCGGCGCGGATCGAGCGCCTGGTCGAGGGAATCGCGGGAATCGCGGGAGGCGCGTGATGACGGAGCTCAGATCGTTCGTCGTCGGCGGCGCCGGGTTCATCGGGAGCCACCTTACCGATCGCCTGGTCGAGCGCGGCCCCGTGACGATCTACGACAACCTCTCTGTCGGGCGCCGCGCGTTCGTGGCGTCGCACCTCGCCTCCGGGCGCGCGACGCTCGTCGAGGCCGACGCCCTCGATCTGGAGCGGCTCACCGAGGCGATGGCGGGCCACGACCTCGTCGTGCACCTCGCGGCGAACCCCGAGGCGCGCTGGGGGCTCGCGCGGACGCGCCTCGACCTCGATCAGGGCACCATCGCGACGTACAACGTGCTCGAGGCGATGCGGCGGACGGCCGTCGGCCGGCTGATCTTCTCGTCCTCCGGGACGGTGTACGGCGACACCGCGCGCCGTTGCGCGGAGGGCGATCTCGGCGCCTTGCCCATCTCGCTCTATGGCGCGAGCAAGCTCGCGGGCGAGGCGCTCATCAGCGCCTATGTCGAGTGCTTCGGCCTCACGGCGTGGATCTACCGCTTCGGCAACGTCGTCGGGCCGCGCGGGACGCACGGCGCGGCGCTCGATTTCCTGAAGAAGCTGCGCGATCGGCGGACGGAGCTCGAGGTGCTCGGCGATGGGCGCCAGTCGAAGCCGTACCTCGATGTCCGGGACTGCGTGGAGGGGATCCTGTTCGGCTTCGATCAGGCCAGGGAGCGGCTCAACATCCACAACCTCGCGCCCGAGGACGCGACGAGCGTCTCGCGCATCGCGGAGCTGTGCGTGGCGGCGTCGCCCTACCCGGACGCGGTGATCCGGTATCAGGGAGGCGAGCGCGGGTGGCCTGGTGACGTGCCGCGATCGCGGATGGATCCTGGCAAGCTGGCGGCGCTGGGCTTCAGGGTGCGCCACACGAGCGACGAGGCGGTCCGGATGGCGGTCGAGGCGCTGGCGAGCGAGGTGTTCGGGGGCGAGCTGGCGCGACGAGCGCGGTGAGCGCGCGGTCGACGCGGCCGCCGCCGCGCGGGTCGACCGCGGTGGTAGACTCCGCGCATGGCTGAGCTCACCCTCTATCTCGGGAACAGGACCTATTCCTCGTGGTCGCTCCGGGCCTGGCTCCTGCTGAAGCAGGCTGGCGCCGATTTTGAAGAGGTGGTGATCCCTCTCCGGCCACCGGGCACGCGCACGCTGGAGATCCAGCGTTACTCTCCGTCGGGCAAGGTGCCGGCCTTGCAGCACGGGGCGCTCACGATCTGGGAGTCGCTCGCGATCGCCGAGTACGCGGCGGAGATCTTCCCCGCGGCGAAGCTCTGGCCGGAGGCGCGCGACGCGCGCGCCATCGCGCGATCGGTGAGCGCCGAGATGGCGAGCAGCTTCACCGCGCTCCGCACCGCGCTGCCGATGAACGTGCGGCGGAAGATCCAGGGCGTGGCGCTCACCGACGCGGCGTCGGAGGACATCGCGCGCGTCCAGGCGATATGGAACGACTGCCGATCGCGCTTTGGCCAGGGAGGCGAGTTCCTGTTCGGGCGCTTCAGCGCGGCGGACGCCATGTACGCGCCGGTCGCGACGCGGTTCGACACGTACGGCGTCGAGCTCGACGCAGTCTCCCGGCGCTACGTGGCGTCGATCCTCGGGCTGCCCGCGATGCAGGCGTGGATCGCGAAGGCCAAGGAGGAGCCGCACATCATCGAGGCGTATGAGGCCATCGGCGTCGTGGGCGTATAGGCCCAGGCGAGCGCGGCCCAGGCCGCGCGCGAGATCGCCGGCGACACCGCACGGCGAGGCGGCGGCTGGCGACGGAAAGCGCTAGACCCGGACATGCCGCACGAACTCGACCTCATCCTCACGATCACGGGCGGGCTGACCGCAGCCCTGGCGCTCGGCTTCATCACCCAGCGCCTGAGGCTGTCCCCCATCGTGGGCTACCTGCTGGCCGGCATCCTCGTCGGCCCCTTCACCCCGGGGTTCGTGGCGGACAAGCGGCTCGCGGACCAGCTCGCGGAGATCGGGGTCATCCTGCTGATGTTCGGGGTCGGCCTGCAGTTCCACGTCCGCGAGCTCCTTGCCGTGCGCAAGGTGGCCGTGCCCGGCGCCCTCATCCAGATCGCGGTCGCCACGGCGCTCGGCGCCCTGGTCGGCCGCACCGCGGGCTGGACGTGGGGCGCGGCGGTCGTCTTCGGCGTCGCCATCTCCGTGGCGAGCACCGTCGTGCTCATGCGGGTCCTCAGCGACAACGACGTCCTGCACACCCCCGCTGGCCACCTCGCCGTCGGCTGGCTCGTGCTCGAGGACGTCTTCACCGTGCTGGTGCTTGTGCTGCTCCCCGCCGTGGTGGGCGGCGACGCAGGCGTGGGCGCGTCGGGCATCGCCGCGTCCGTGGTGCTCGCGGTCCTGAAGCTCGCCGGGCTCGTGGCGTTCGTCTTCATCGTCGGACAGCGAGTCATCCCCGCGCTGCTGGGGTATGTGGCGAAGACCGGCTCGAGGGAGCTCTTCACGCTGACGGTTCTCGTCGTCGCGCTCGGCGTCTCCGTGGGCTCGGCCAAGCTCTTCGGCTCGTCGATGGCGCTCGGCGCCTTCCTCGGCGGCCTGGTCGTCTCCCAGTCCGACTTCAGCTCGCGCGCCGCCTCGGAAGCGCTCCCGATGCGCGACGCGTTCGCCGTGCTGTTCTTCGTCTCGGTGGGGATGCACCTCGACCCGGCGCAGCTCGCCGCGGGCTGGCAACTGGCGGCGGCGACGCTCGCGGTGGTGCTGATCGGCAAGCCGCTCGCCGCGCTCGCGGTGACGGTGCTGCTCCGCCGCCCCCTCCAGACCGCCTTCGCCGTGGCCCTCTCGCTCGCGCAGATCGGGGAGTTCTCGTTCATCCTCGCGGCGGTCGGCAAGAAGCTCGGCGTCCTCCCGGTCGAGGCCGAGCAGGTGCTCGTCGTCGCCGCCATCGTGTCGATCACGCTGAACCCGGTGTTCTTCGGCCTCCGGGATCGCCTCGCGCGATGGACGTCGGCGCTCTTCCTGCGGCGCGACGCCGCAGAGGCCGAGGCCGCTCCGGTGGACGAGCACGCCCACCGCACGGTCGTGGTGGGCTACGGCCCGGTCGGGAAGACGCTGACGCGGCTGCTCCGGGAGAACGGCATCGCGCCGACCGTCGTCGAGCTGAACCTCGACACGGTGAAGCAGCTGCAGGACCAGGGCATCCGCGCGATCTACGGCGACGCCACGCAGCGGGAGATCCTCGAGCGGGCCGGGGTCGGGACGGCGGACAGCCTGCTGTTCACGGCGGCGGGCGCGCCTGGGGACGGGGTGATCGAGCAGGCGAAGGGCGTGAACCCGCGGCTGTTCGTCCTCGCCCGCGCCTTCTACCTTCGCGAGGTGACCGCGCTGAAGAAGGCGGGCGCGGACGTCGTGGTGACCGGCGAGGCGGAGGTCGCGTTCTCGATGACCGAGCGCCTCCTCGTGCGGCTGGGCGCGACGACCGAGCAGGTCGAGCGCGAGCGCGAGCGCGTCCGGAGCGAGCTCTTCGGCGGCGGCTCACCAGGGCCTCGCCCCGCGGCGCACGACGGGTGACCTCGCGGCGGGCGCTGCGCGCCGCGCCGCGCGGCCCGGGCGCGCTGCTCACTTCGAATTGCCGAGCCAGGTCACGCCGCCCACGACCAGCGCGAGCCCAGCGACCTGCTGCCACGTGGCCGGCTCGCCCAGGATGACCCAGGAGAACGCGATCGTGAGCACCGGGCCGAGCGTCGAGAAGGTCGCCGCGCGGCCCGCGCCGAGCCGCCGGATGGCGGCGGCGAGCAGCACGATGGGGAGCACCGTGCTGATCGTCGCCATCGCCGCCGCGTACCCCCACACCGACGCCGGCAGCTCGCCCAGCCTGGCCGGGCTCTCCGTCGCCGCGTAGTGCGCGAGCACCATCAGGCACGAGGCCGCCCCGCAGTACGCGGCGAGGCGCGTCGAGCCGACCCTGGAGGCGAGCTTGCCGACGCCGAGGTAGTAGAGCGCGTAGGTCACCGAGCTCGCGAACACCCACGCTCCGCCGATGGCGACGACCCGCACGTCCCCGCTTTGCTCGAGATCGTGCCAGACGGCCGCCGCGAGGCCGAGATAACACACGGCGAGCGCTGCCCAGGCCTTGCCGTGCACCGGCTGCTTCAGCCACACCGCGCCGATCAGGAGGACGAGCGTCGGATACACGAACAGGATCAGCCGCTCGAGGCCGGTGCTGATGTACGTGAGCCCGATGAAGTCGAACAGGCTGGAGAGGTAATATCCGAGGAACCCGACGATCAGCACACCTCCCCAGAGGCGGGGCGTCAGGGGCCCCTCGGCGGCGCCGCGCTCCCTCCGGGCGAGCCACAGGAAGAACGGCAGCGCGATGCCCATCCGCAGCGCGAGCAGCGTCACCGCGTCGACGGGGTGCGCGGCGTAGGCGAGCTTCACGAAGATCGCCTTCAGCGCGAACGTCGCCGCCGAGAGGACGGCGAACGTCCGGCCGTCGTCGAGGAGGCCAGTCCGGATCTCGCCCGCCAACGCGCCTGCGCTCTCCTGAGGGGACATCACATCTGCTTCTCTGCTCTTCACCAGGCTCGCTCCACCAAGGGCCGGACATCGTCGCCGACAGCCCGCCTCCGGGCCGGCGCGCTCCTCCGGCGGGAGGCGCGCCGGCATTGCGCGCAGGAGCGCGCGTTTGCCACCGCACGAGGCGGCCTCGGGGCGAGGCGGGCACATTTCAGGTAGAGGACGATCTCCTGTTTGGGTAGCGGTCTCGACCTCGCAGGCGTCGGCCTCTCGGGACGCCAGATCGCCCGCGCTCCCCGGGGGCCTTGGGCTAAGCTCCCGTCTCCCATGACGTCTCCTGCTGGCCCAGGCACCGCCGCGCGCGCTCACGGCGGCGGCGCGCTCGCCTCGTCCGGCGCGCCGCCCACGCCGCCCCTGAGGCGGCCGCGCGCGCCGATCGCCCAGGAGCCCTCCGGCGTTCACCAGCTCGGCGGCTCGTTCCTCCAGATCGCCGCCACGGTGGGCGGCATGGCCGTGCTCGCGGGCAAGATCGCGGCGCGCGTGGCCACGCTCCGCGTCGACGGCGCCGAGTTCATGCGCAACCTCTACAGGATGGGCGTCAAGTCGATGCCCATCGTCGTCGTGACCGCCCTCTTCACCGGCGCCATCATGGTCATCCAGGCGGCGCCGCTGGTCGAGCGCTTCGGCGCGCACGGCCTGCTCGGCTGGGGCGCCGGCTTCGGCACGCTCCGCGAGATCGCCCCGCTGCTCACGGCGCTCATGATCAACGGCCGCGTCGGCGCCAACAACACCGCCGAGCTCGGCACCATGGTCGTCACCGAGCAGATCGACGCCCTCCGCGTCCTCGCGATCGACCCGGTGAGCTTCCTCATCGCCCCACGCTTCCTCGCGATGGTGCTGACGCTGCTCCTCTCGGTGATCTTCGCCGACGCGCTCGCCCTGCTCGGCGCCGCGCTGACCGGCGACCTCCTCCTCGGCGTCGCCCCGGCCGTCTTCTACAACGGCCTCACGAGCGGGCTGCTCGACATCGGCGACGTCATGAGCGGCCTCGTCAAGAGCGTCGTCTTCGGCGTCGTGCTCGCGCTCTCGAGCTGCCAGTACGGCCTCGGCGTGACCGGCGGCGCGCCCGGCGTCGGCCGCGCCGTCAACGCGACCGTCGTCGCCTCGGCCGCCGGCATCTTCATCCTCGACTACTTCGTCTCGTTCACGCTCGACTGATCGGCGGCGCCGCGCATGCCCTCCCCGGACAAGAGCTCCCATGATCGCCCGAGCGCCGGCCCGCCCTCGAGCGAGCTCAGGGATCTCGCGCCGGAGCCGTCCGGTGTCGCCGCGCTCGGCGCAGCCGCGCTGTCCCTGTACCAGTCGGCACGTGAGCTCTACTCGGTATTTGTAAGGACGCTTTACTACTGCGCGAAGGGACGCCGCGAGCCGGGCGCGGTGCTCCTCCAGATGTACGAGATCGGCAACAAATCGCTGTTCTTCCTGACGGTCGTGATGGGCTTCATCGGGATGATCATGGTCTTCCAGGCCGGCCAGCAGGCGAAGCGGGTCATCCCGGATCTGACCATGCTCGGCGCGACGTACCTCGAGCTGCTCGTCCGCGATCTCGCCGCGTCGATCGCCGCGCTGATGCTCGCCACGCGGGTCGGCGCGGGCATCGCCGCCGAGATCGGCTCGATGGTGGTGACCGAGCAGGTCGACGCGCTCCGCATGTGCGCGGCCGATCCGATCGACTACCTCATCAAGCCGCGGTTCATCGCGAGCGTCCTCATGACCACGTGCCTCATCGTCTGGAGCGCCGCGGTCTCCTTCGCCACCGGGATGGTCACCGCGTACAGCATGTTCGATGTCAGCCCCGAGACGTTCATGAACGTCAGCCTCGTCGACGCGGGTGATCTCGCGACCGGCCTCGCGAAGTGCGTGGCCTACGGCGCCGCGATCCCGGTGGTCTCCGGCCACTCCGGGCTGTCGACCTTCGGCGGCAGCGAGGGCGTGGGCTGGGCGACGACGCGCGCGGTCGTGAACTCCTCGCTCGCGGTCATCGTGCTCAACATGCTGATCTCGGCCGCCGCTTTCCTGATCTTCCGCTAGACCGGCGACCCCGCCGCGCCGCGCCGGCGCCTCACTCGATCGGCCCCTCGGCGCTGCCGGTGATGAACTGCTGCACGACCGCGTCGGGCGAGCCCTGGAATGCCGCGCGATCCCCGAGCAGGCGGACCAGGCCCTGATAGAGCATGACGATGCGGTCAGCGATCGTGAAGATGCTCACGAGGTCGTGGCTCACGACGATGCTCGTCACGCCGAGCGTGTCGCTGAGCTCGCGGATCAGCTTGTCGACGCGCCGCGCGCTCACCGGGTCGAGGCTCGTGGTCGGCTCGTCGAAGAGCACGTAGCGCGGGTCGAGCGTGAGCGCGCGGGCGATGGCGACGCGCTTGCGCATCCCGTCGCCGAGCTCCGGCGGGAAGCGGTCCCCGAACTCGCGCATATGCACCTGCTCGAGCCGCCGCCGCGCCTCCACGAGCGCCTCCTTCGGGCTGAGCCCCTTGTGCTTGCGAAGCGGGAGCGCGACGTTCTCGGCGCACGTCATCGAGTCGAACAGCGTGGAGTGCTGGAACACCATCGCGCACTTCATCCTCACCGGGTACATCCGGGCCTCGTCGAAGCGGCTCACCTCCTCTCCGTCCAGCCAGATCTCCCCGCCGTCCGGATAGAGCAGCCCCACGAGGTGCTTGATGAGCACGCTCTTCCCGACCCCCGACTGCCCGATGATGAAGAACACCTCGCCGTCCTCGACGTCGAACGAGACATCCTTGAGGACATCTTTGGGGCCAAAGGATTTTCTGACATTTCGAAACGAAATCATCGCGGTCTGGGGATGGAGCGGAGAAACGAGGAGAAACGAGGAGAAGCGCGAAACGAGGAGAAGCGCGGTTGCGTCAAAGCAATGGCTGCGCGAAGCGTCACGCCGCCCGCTGGAATATCGCGCTGCGGCAGGCGGATCCTGGCCTATTTCCCTCACCCGGCCGCCGTCAGATCGGAGAAGATAACGAACTCATGGCAAGCCCGCGATCGATTGAGGTCAAGGTCGGGATCCTCATCCTGACGGCGCTCGGGCTCCTCGCCACGTTCATCCTCGTGATGGGCGGGGTCAACTTCCAGCCGAAGTACTCGATCTACGTCGAGTTCGACAACCCGGGCGGCCTCCAGACCGGGGCGCCGGTGAAGATCGCCGGCGTGGAGGTCGGCAAGCTGAGCGAGATCCACTTCAGCGGCGGCAAGCTCGGCAAGGACGGCAAGCGCGAGCCGCTCGTGCGAATCCAGCTGCGCCTCGAGGAACGCTACCAGCAGAGCATCCACGACAACGCCACGTTCTACGTCACCACGCAGGGCGTGCTCGGCGAGCAGTTCCTCGCGATCGAACCCGGCTCGACCGATCGCCCGGTGATCCCCCCGAACGCCGTCGTCCGGGGGCTCGATCCGCCGCGCCTCGACATGCTGCTCGCCGAGGGCTACGAGCTCCTGCACGCGACGGTCTCGGCGATGCGCGAGCACCGCGAAGAGGTCGGGGAGGCGTTCGACGGGCTCCGGAAGACGCTGAAGGGCACCGGCGACTTCATGCACAGGAACCAGGATCGGCTCGATCGCATCGCCGAGAACGTCGAGCAGATGAGCGTCGACGGCACCGATCTCGTGAAGGACGCCCGGCAGCGGTACGTGAACAACCCGCAGATCGACCGCATCCTCGCGAACACCGATCAGCTGACGGGGACGGCCGCGCGCGATCTGCCGCCGCTCATGGCGGACGCGCGCGAGACGCTGGCGAACGCGCGCCGCCTCTCGACGACCGTGGGCGGCGAGACGGAGCAGGTCAAGATCAGGAAGACGCTCGATGACATCGCCGAGATCGCGGGCAGGGCGAGGGCTGCGACCGCCGACGCCCAGGAGGTCCTCGCCCACGTCAAGCGCGGCAAGGGGACGGTCGGCGCGCTCGTGATGGATGAGCAGCTGTTCGACGACCTGCAGGAGCTCGCGCGAGATCTCAAGCACAACCCCTGGAAGTTCTTCTGGCGCGAGTGAGCGGCGCTGCGCGCGTCCTGCGAGAGAGCGCCGCCGCGCGCCGAGCCGATGACCCGGGCGTGAGCGCGATGTACGTCCGTGGACGGTCGGGCCCCCGCCGCCCCTGACAGCCGATCAGGCCAGCCTGATCAGCGGGGCGCCTTCCGTGACGGCAGCCCCCTCGGTGACGAGGATCTCCTCGACCGTCCCCTCTTCCTCGGCCTCGACGGGCATCTCCATCTTCATGGACTCGAGGATGACGACGACGGTCCCCTCTTCGACCGCGTCGCCCGGCTTGACCTCGATCTTCCAGACCGTACCGGTGATGTGCGCCTTGATGAGTTTCGCCATGGGCGCGCGACGCTACCGGAGAGCCACCGAGAATCCAACGGGGCCGTTGCGAGCGACGGTGCCCGCCCTCGGGCTGTCCCTTCTTCCATGATGCCCTGGGCGCCCTCGGCGACGGACCAGTTCGTCCGGCGACGGCGCAGGCGCGCGGTGACAACCGGGGAGAACGGAGGTGAACCAAGGAGGACCAAGGAGAACCGAGGGCACCCGAGGTGACCGAGGTGACCGAGGTGGCCGAGGTGACTGAGGTGAAGACGTGGAGGTGAGGTGGAAGGGACGGAGCGCAACGATTTCCGCTGGTACCTGCGGTGCACCACGGCGATACTCTGGCTGGCGGCTCCGCGGCGCCTCGACATCACGAGGGTCGTGGCGTTCGCGAATAATTGCGTCAAAGCCGCTCTGCGGGTCAGAATCGTCCTGCTCGGTGGCCCCGAGGGCGACCTGCAGGTCCCCGCACCGCCCCTTGGTAGCCAAACCGCACGCGCTCGATCGAAGGAGCCACGAGGTCATGTCGGAACAGAAGGAAAGCTCGGTCCTGTTCTCGCTCAAGGAGCTGATGAACCTCGAGGAGGATCGCATCAAGAGCGAAGAGGCCCAGAAGGCCGCCGCCGCCGCCGCCGCCGAGAAGGCGCGCGTCGAGGCGGAGCGCGCCGCGCGCGATGCCGAGGAGCAGCGCATCCGCACCGAGGAGGAGCGCCGTCGCAGCGAGGAGCGCCGGTCCCGCGAGGAGACTGCGCGGCTCGAGGCGATCCGGCAGGCCGAGATCGAGAAGGCGCGCGTCGAGGCCGAGCAGAAGGCGCGGCTCGAGGCGATGGCCGCGCAGCAGCACCACGAGCGCTCGCTCGCGGCGCTGCAGCAGGACGAGTCGAAGAAGAAGCTGCGCAAGCTCCTCATCGGCGGCGCCATCGCCAGCGTGCTGGTGATCGGCATCGTCACGGTCGTCGCCGTCGACTCGGCGCAGAAGAACGAGGCGCGCATCCAGGCCGAGGCCGCGAGGGCCCGCGAGCTCGAGGAGGCGAACAAGCGCCTCGAGGCCCAGTTCAAGGAGTCCGAGGGCAAGATGGCCGGGCTGCGCGATCAGCTCGCGACCGCCAAGGACGAGGCGACGCGCCTCGCCCTGCAGAAGCAGCTCGAGGCCGAGCAGCAGAAGCAGGAGCAGCTGCGCCGCGGCGGCGGCGGCGGACGCCCGGCCGCGGGCGGCGCGCCGGCGAGCGGCGGCGCCAAGGCGCCCTGCAACTGTGCCCCTGGCGATCCGCTCTGCAGCTGCCTCTGACGCGGAACGGGGTCCCCGAATGGCCAACTTCAGCTCCGTCAGACAGAGAACGAGCCTCGGCGGCGGTTCGCTCGACGAGGCGCGCCGCAGGCTCGTCTACCCGCTTGACTACGCGAACCTCGATGAGGCCAGGGCGGCGGCGACCCGCATCGCCCCCTCGATCGGCGTGCTCAAGGTCGGTCTGGAGCTGTTCGTCCGCGAGGGGGCGAGGGCGGTCGAGATCGGCAAGTCGCTCGGGCTCGACGTCTTCCTCGATCTGAAGCTGCACGACATCCCCGAGACGGTGGCGCGGGCGGTGGCGAGCGCCGCCGCGCTCGGGGTCCGGTACCTGACCGTGCACGCGGCCGGCGGCGCCGAGATGTTGAGGCGCGCGGCCCACGAGGCGGCGCGCTCTCAGGACATGATCCTGCTCGCCGTCACCGTGCTCACGTCGCTCGACGATGGCGATCTCGCCGCGCAGGGCGTGCAGGGGAGCTCGTCCGAGCACGTGGTCCGGCTGGCGCAGCTCGCGCGCGGCGCCGGCATCCACGGGTTCGTCGCCTCGCCGCACGAGGTGCCCGCGCTGCGGGAGGCGCTCGGGCGGGGCGAGCTCATCGTGACGCCGGGCATCCGCCTCGGTGGAGGCGCAGGCAGCGCGCAAGGTGATGATCAGAAGCGCATCGCCACCCCCTCGGCCGCGATCTCGGCCGGCGCAGATCTCCTCGTCGTCGGCCGGCCAATCCGCGACTCGGCCGATCCGATCGCCACGGCGCGCTCGATCGTCCAGGAGATCGCGCACACGCTCCACCCTCCGCGCTGACGTGAGCCGCCTCGTCTACGGTCTCCAGCCGGTTCGTGAGGCGATCCGCGCGCACGGCGCGCGCGTCGGATGGGTCCTCGTCCAGCGCGACGGCGGCCCGAAGCTCGACGCGCTCGCGCGCCTCGCGGAGGGCCAGGGCATCCCGACCGAGCGCGCGCCCCGCAACGAGCTCGATCGCCGCAGCGCCGGCGGGCGCCACCAGGGGGCCGTGGCCTCGGCGCCCGAGCTCCAGATCGTCGGGGTCGACGCCATCCCGGTCATCGAAGAGGGCCAGCCCGGCGTCGGCACGATCACGGTGGCGCTCGACGGCGTGATGGACCCGCAGAACTTCGGCGCGGTGATCCGCAGCGCCGTCGCCCTGGGCGCCCGGGCCATCCTGTGGCCCGAGCACAGCTCGGCGCCGCTCACCCCGGCGACCTTCCGGGCGTCCGCGGGCGCGATCGAGCACGCGAGGCTGTGCCGTGTCCCCTCGCTGCCCGATGCCCTGGAGGCGCTCGCCGCCCGAGGCGTCGCCGCGATCGCGCTCGACGCCCAGGGTCCGGTGGAGCTCGGCGAGCTGCCCCTGACCGGCCCTGTCGCGATCGTCATCGGCGCCGAGGACAAGGGCACGCGCCGCGCGGTCCGCCGCGTCTGCCAGCACGTCGCCCGGCTCCCCATGACCGGCCCCATCGCCTCGCTGAACGCCTCGGTCGCAGGGGCGATCGCTCTCTACGAAGTCGTCCGGCAGCGCCGCGCGTCGAGCGTGTAGTCGGACAGCGCGCTCGGCCTCTCGCGGCGCACTTCCAGGTCCCGCTCACCAGCGCGCTCGCGCGCCGCGACGTGGCCTCTGGCAGCACCACCGCACGTCGAGCGCGAGGTCACCCGAGAGCTGGCCAGGACCGCCCTCGATCGATGCGTCCGGAGCCGGCGTGAGCGCGCGCCGCGAGGTCGCCGAGCAGCGCCGCAGGCCGACCTTTCTCACCAACAAAATTGACAATAAATTCGTACAGATACAAACAAGACCTGAAGCGAAGTCGAGCATCGCGCCGAACGCTGAACAGGCTCACAGCAAGGCGACCGATTCGATCCATTCAATGGATCGACTCAAAGAATCCACAGCCCCCTCAAAAAGCTCAATCACTGCGAAGAGATACCCCTGTGGACTCATCCTTCTCTGCGCGCTTATTCGGAATGGCTCGAGGGATGGTTCAAGAATCGACGGGTTCCCGGTAAGCGACGGGATCGGCTCAGGTTCCGGCTCGAAGCGATCGCAGGCGGGAGAGCACGCGGGCCACGCGCCGTGCGGCCTCGATGAGCTCGGCCTCGGTCGTGTCCTCGCCGATCGAGAAGCGCACGGCGGACGCCGCGCGCTCTGGCCCGAGCATCGCCGTGAGGACCGGGGAGGGCTCTGCGGTCCCGGCGCTGCAGGCCGAGCCGCTGGAGACGGCGACGCCCTCCAGGTCGAGCGCGGCGCAGAGCTCGTCGCCGCGCCAGCCGGGCCAGGAGAGGTTCGAGACGTGGGGGGCGCGGTCGCCGTCCCCGTTGCGGATCGGCGTCGCGCCGGCCGCGCGTCCGATCTCGACGAGCTCGGCCTCGAGGTGATCGCGGAGCGGGGCGAGCGCTGCGTAGCGGGCAGGACCGCCGATCGCGCGCTGGGCGGCCACGGCGAAGCCGGCCGCCGCGAGCGGGTCCTGCGTCCCGGGCCGCAACCCGCGCTCCTGGGCGCCTCCGAGCAGGACGGGCCGGAGCCGGATGCCCGGCCGGACCGCGAGGGCGCCGATCCCCTTCGGCCCGCGGAGCTTGTGGGCCGCGACCGACGCGAGATCCGCCCCGGCCCACGCCTCCGGCGGGAGGCGTCCCACCGCCTGGACGGCGTCGACATGAAGGCGCGCCCCGCGGGCGTGGACGATCGCGGCCGCCTCAGCGATCGGCTGGATGACCCCTGTCTCGTGGTTCACCGCCTGGAGGCTCACGAGCCGCACGGGCGCGACGGCCGCCGCTCGATCCACGGCGGCAGCGATCGCCTCCGGCGCGACCCGGCCGGACGGCTCGGGATCGATCCACGCGACGTGCACGCCGCGGCCGGCGAGCGCCTCGGCGGCGCGGGTCACCGACGGGTGCTCGATCCGCGAGACGACGAGCGCCCCGGATCGCTCGTCGAACGCGTGGCAGAGCGCGATGTTGTTGGCCTCGGTGCCGCCCGAGGTGAGGATCACGTCGCGCGCGTCGAAGCCCGTCAGCCGGGCGACCGCCTCCCGCGCCTGCTCGATGAACGCGCGCGCCCGACGCCCTGGTCCGTGGACGCTCGCGGGGTTGGCCCAGGCCACCTCGGCCGCGGACTGCATCGCCGCCAGGACCTCGGGGTGCGGCGGCGTCGTGGCGTTCCAGTCGAGGTAGATGGCGCGAGCGGCCGGGTGCATCAGATAGACGACGAGGGATCGGTGGGAGGCGACGAGGGCGGGCCGATCCGGCCGGGGGAGCTGCCATCGTCCTGGAAGGGCGCTCGCCGGGCGACCGTCAGGTAGAACGCGGCCCCGGTCAGCGTCTCGCCCTCGATGATCTCGTTGCTGGGAGACGCTACGCGCACGTCGCCGCCGAGCCCGCGAGCGGTGCGCCGCGCGATCGCGAGCCCGACGCCGACGCCGCCGTAGGCGCGCGTGGCCGAGCCGTCGACCTGGTAGAACGGCTCGAAGATGCGCGACTGGCGGTCCGCCTTGACCCCGGGCCCGGTGTCAGCGACGCAGAGCTCGTAGTGCCCCGACTGGAGCACGGTGACCCGCACGCCCGCGGTGCCGCCGGCCGGCGTGAACTTCGCCGCGTTCTCGAACAGCTGGATCATCGCCCGCTGCAGGCGGCCCGCGTCGCCCCACGCGGGGAGCGGGCCGCGCGGAAGATCCTCGACGAGCTGCACCTTCCCCTCGGCGAAGCGGTCGGCGACCTGGGCGAGGGCGCGCCGCGTGGTGTCGAGAAAATCGTACTCGGAGTGCATGAAGCGCATCCGGCCCGTCTCGATGCCGGTGACGTCGAGGAGGTTGTCGATGAGCGAGCGGAGCCTGCGGACGCAGTCCTCCATCGCGAGGAGCGCCTTCTTCTGTGCCTTGTTGAGCGGGCCGAGCTCCTCGTCGGCGAGCAGCTTCACGTACCCGACGATCGGGGTCATCGGGGTCGCGAGCTCGTGGGAGATGTTGCGGTAGAACTCGGTGCGCGCGGCGTCGAGCTCGCGGAGCCGGGCGTTGGCGCGCGAGAGCTCGGCGACCTTCTGCTCCAGGTGGGCGACGATGCGCTGGCTCTGCTCGCGCAGGCGGAGCGGCCCCTGGGACGCGGGGAGCTCCTCGCGCGCGCCGCTGAGGTAGCGGGCGATGATCGACGGGAAGGAGCGCGCGTCGATCGGCTTCTGGAGGAAGCCGTCACAGCCGACGGCGAGGCTCGTGTCCCGGTCGCCCTCCGCGGTGATCGCGACGATGGGTACGCCGGCGAGCGACGCCTCGCCGCGCAGGCGCAGGGTGACCTCGAACCCATCGAGGCCCGGGATGTTCAGGTCGACGAGGACGAGGTCGGGATGCTGCGTACAGGCGAGACGTACCCCTTCGAGCCCGTCGGCGGCCTCTAGGACCTCGTAGCCCGCGTTCTGGAGCAGCTTGCGGACGAGCAGGCGGTTCGCGGGATCGTCCTCGATGTGAAGGATCTTCGACATGGGCTCTGCGTGCGCATAGTAGTCGCGATCGCGGGGGTTCAGGCACGTTCTGCGCGAACTTCCACCGCCTGCCAGGCTGCGCGGGCGCGCCCAGCGCCGGGATCGTCCGCTCGCAGCGCTCGTTTGCGGTGCGGGTTGCCTGGCTCGCGCCGAGCGGGTTGCCTGGCTCGCGCCGAGCGGGTTGCCTGGCTCGCGCCGAGCGGGTTGCCTGGCTCGCGCCGAGCGGGTTGACGGAGGGGCAGCATCCCTTCAATACGGGGGCCGCCATGCTCGGCCCTTCCAGGTTCCACCGCGCCGCCGTCACGACGCCGCGCTGCCTTCCCTTCCTCGGGCGCTCCCGATGACGACCGCGCACCAGCAAGAGAGCGAGGCTGCGGTCGCAGACCCCGGGGGTGGAGAGACCGCCAGGCTCCCGCTGCCGGGCGCGCCGCGCAGCGCGGGCGACCCCCCCGCGAGCGCAGGAAGCGCAGCGCGCGCGCTGCCCGCGCGCCTCGCCTATGCGCTCGCGGCCCTCAGCGGGCTCTTCTACTTCCTCGGGTTTCCTGGGATGGATCTCTGGCCGATCTCGTTCTTCGGCCTCGTCCCGCTGATCGTCGCGCTGCGGGGACAGACGCCCGGGCGAGCGGCGCTGCTCGGCTGGATCGCCGGCTTCGTCATGACGATGACCGGCTTCTACTGGCTGCTCGAGATGCTGCGGGTGTTCAGCGGATTCCCCACGGTCCTCTGCGCGCTCTTCATGGCCATCCTCTGCGGCTACCAGGCCGGGAGGATCGCCCTATGCGGCTGGCTCTACGGGCGGGCCGAGGCGCGCGGATGGCCAGGCTCGGTGGCCTTCGCGCTCGCGTTCGTGACGAGCGAGCTCGTCTATCCGCTGCTCTTCCCCTGGTACTACGGCGCCTCGGTCCACAACGCGCCGGTGATGGGCCAGGTCGCGGATCTCGGCGGCCCCTACCTCGTCGGCCTGGTGCTGGTCGCCGCGAACCTCGCGATCGCCGAGCTCGTCACGTTCTGGCTGGATCGCGCGCCCCAGAGCCCCGCGCCGGGCGAAGCCGGCCCGCCGCGGCGCGGTCGCCCGCTGAACCGCGCGGTCCTCGCTGTGGGGATCGCCGCCCCCGCCCTCGCCGCCGTGTATGGCGTGCTCCGGATCCGCGCCGTGGACGCGGCCGCCGCGGCGGCCGAGCCGATCAAGATCGGGATCGTCCAGCCGAACCTCGCGCTCTTCGACCGCCGGAACGCGCTCAAGATCCACGTGAGTCGGACCCGGGAGCTCGCGCAGCAGGGCGCGGAGCTCGTCGTGTGGAGCGAGGCGGGCGTGCCGCAAGCCTTCCGCGAGTCGGCCTACCAGCGCGAGGTCCAGCGGTCGCTCACGGGCCGCCTCGGCGTCCCGACGGTGGTCGGCACGGTCATCCACCGGCTACCGGCCGACCGGAACGAGCGCGGCGTGAGCTTCAACACCGCGCTCATGGCCGGCAAGGACGGCGAGATCCTCGGTCGATACGACAAGCAGTACCTGCTCGCGTTCGGCGAGTACCTCCCGTTCGGCGAGATGGTCCCGTACCTCTACAAGCTGTCGCCGAACTCGGGCCGCTTCAGCCCCGGCACGTCGCTCGCTCCGCTCGAGTGGGACGGCCACAAGCTCGCGACGATGATCTGCTACGAGGACATCCTCCCGCACTTCGTGAACAAGCTGGTCGCCCAGGGCGACCCCGACCTCCTCGTCAACCTCACGAACGACGCCTGGTTCGGCAACTCGACGGAGCCGTGGATCCACCTCGCGCTCGCGAAGATGCGCTCGATCGAGCACCGCCGCTACCTCGTGCGCGCCACCAACAGCGGCGTCTCCGCGATCGTCGACCCGGTCGGGCGGGTTGTCGCGCACAGCGACACGTTCAAGGAGCAGTCGCTCCTCGGCGAAGCCCGGTTCATGCGCGCGCAGACCGTCTACGGGACCGTGAAGGACATCCCGTGGTACGTCGCCGCGGCCGTGAGCGCCGCCATGGCGCTGTTCACGCGGCCGAAGCGCCGACAGCTCCGGCGCGGCGAAAGCTGACCTGCGCGCATCCGAACGTTACGCGCCGACGCCGCCCGCGCTGGAGCGACCCAAGAGAGGCGGTCACCCGCACAGGAGACGGGCCCAGATCGGCGTTTTCGGCGCGGAAGCGTACTCACGTACGCTGAGCACCGAAAACGTCGAGATGGGCCCGTATCCGAAGCGGGTGACCGCCTCTCTAAAGCTTCATTGCCTTTTTGAAGCGCTTCGCGTCGGCGAACATGTCGACGTTCGTGAACACGTACGTCGCGTCGTCGTGCTTCGCGCCGCGCGCGATCTCCGCGAGCCGCTCGATCGCCGGATCCTCGTAGCGCGACTTGTGCCCCGCGGGACCGTGCAGGCGGTAGTAGGCCACCTTCAGCCGCGAGAGCCCCGCGTTCAGCGGATCGCGCGCGGCGAGCGCGCCGACCTCCTGGGTGAGCTCGTCGCACTCATCCGGATCCCACCCCGGCGGAGGCTCGAAGACGACGCGCTCGAAGCGCTTCTTCACGTTGACGAGGAAGTCGCGCAGGATCGCCTTGTTCGCGCGCGTCGGCGTGAACTCCGGGGGGCCGACGAAGACGGCGAGCTTCGCCTCGAGCTCGTCCGCGACCGCCTCGATGCTCTTGAGCGCCGTCTCGATGACTTTGCCATCCCGAAATCCCTCCTGCCCGATCTCGCGCGGACCGAGCAGGGCGAAGCGAAAGCCGCCTGGAGCTTCGCGCCGCCAGCGCCGGATCGTTCCAGGTCCCGGGAGGGACACATGGGTCTCCTGCACCTCCACGAACATGAACTCGCGGAAATAGCGCGTCGCTGGGACGGGAAAACCGGCGCAGCCGACGGTAATCATCGCCCCCACCCTAGCCCACGCGCGCGCTGGCGAGAAGCCAGACCGATGGATTTCTCGATCGGCTCGCCTGGACGCCCAAACGAGGCGCTGCGCCTCGCGGGGGAGCGAGGAGGTAGTGGGCGCAGTGGATGCCCGCTCACTCCTCGCCCTCGCGCCGCGGCGCCGCTGGCTCGGAGCACGGGCGCGCTGCAGCGCCCTCGACCGCGCCCGCGGCTTGCCCGAACGGCAGCGCGAGCGCTGCAGCGCTGCGATCGACCTTGCGCTGCAGGCGGGCCCGGCGGCGGGCCTGCGCAGGCTCGGGCTCCGCGGTGCCCTGGTCGGCCAGCTCGAGGGCGCGGGAGAAGGCGCGCACGTGGTGCTCATAGAGCTTCGCGAGCTCGAGGCGCACCGAGGGGTCGTCGATCTCGGCGGCGAGCGCCTCGTAGTCCGCGAGCGCCCGCGCCTTGTCCCCGCGCGCCTTCGCGATGTCGCCGCGAGCGCGCCGCGCGACCGCGCCGCCGCCGCGCTCGACAGCCGCGTCCGCGAGCTCGGCCGCGCGATCGAGCGCGCCCGCCCGCCGCAGCGTCGCGGCCACCCCGGCGAGATCGCCGGCGGCGAGGCTGCCGAGCGGCTCGCCGTAGAGGCCGACCAGCGCGACCATCGCGAGGACGTCGGCGGCGTTGTGCTCGACGACGCCGAGCAGCGCCTCCTCGTCGCCGGTGCGCAGGAAGTGGGCATAACACGCGACGATCTCGCCGCCGGGCACGTCCCCGACGCGCACCCGGCCGAGCACGTCGTGCTCGAGGGCGATGAGGGTGCGGCTCTTCAAGCGGGCCTTGTGGATGCGGCGCGCGACGTGGACGAGATCGAGGTGCGGCAGCTCCGGCGGCGGCGGCAGGCGGTTCATCACATAGCGCGCGCGCAGGAGCGGCATGTCGAACGCCTTGCCGTTGTACGTGACGATCATCGAGGCCTCGGCGAGGCGCTCGGCGAGGCGGCGCAGGATGGGCTCCTCCTCGCCGAGGCGGCGCAGGAGGAGCTGCTCCATGACGAAGCCGTCGGACGAAGGCTCGCCGAGCGGCCCCGCTCTGTCCGCCCCGGGGTCGAACCAGGCGAGGCCGATCAGGAACGGCACGGTGCCCGTGCCGCCTGCGAGGCCCGTGGTCTCCGTGTCGAGGAACAGCGCCCGCCGCACGTCGCAGCCGGCGAGCGCCGGATCGAGCGAGAGGAGCGCGAGCATGGCCGGATCGGCGTCGCGCGCGGCGACGAGCGGCGCGCGGCCGACGCGGGCCGCCGCGAGCGAGCGGGTGCGGCTCGCATAGAGAGGCCCCCCGGGCGTCTGCTCGACATGGAAGGGGAGCTCGCCGCGCGCGGGATCGGCCCTGGGGGTCGGCGGCGCGCCTCGGGCGACGATGCGGGAGATGCGCTCGCGCAGATCGTCAAGCGACGGTCGAGCGACGCCCGTGGAGGGCGATGCAGACGCCGCGGCCGACGCCACCGCGGCCGGCGCGTTCTCGCTCGGACCCGACGCCGCGTCCGGCGGTGCGGGAGGGGCATCGGAGGGGCCGGCGCCGTCCACGGCGGGACCGCGGTCGAGCGACGCCGACGCGGGGGCGAGCGGCGCAGCGCCGCGCCGCTCCGCCGGGAGCGGCCCGAGCCGCGCGAGCTTCGACTTGAACGACGTCATCGGCCGCTTGCGAGGTTTCCACGCCAGGCACTGCGCATCAAGTCAGTGGTCCAGCGGAGGCCGCGTCAGGGACCCTGGCCCGATCCCTGGCGCGCGGCGCTGGGACCGACACCGAGCTTCGCCCGGATCGAGGCGAGCACCTCGTCGGCTTGCCGCTCGGTCGCGGCGCGATCGCCGGAGTTCTCGATGACGTAGTCGGCCACGGCGACCTTGCTGGCGAGCGGGAGCTGCGCGGCGAGCCGGGCGCGCACCTGGTGCTCGGTCGCGCCGTCCCGCGCCACCGCGCGGGCGATCTGGACCGCCTCGGGCACGGCGACAACGACGAGCGGGCGGAACGCATCGGCGACCCCGTTCTCTACGAGGAGCGCCGCCTCGTAGCAGGCCAGCGGCTCGCCCTGCGCCTGGAGCTCGGCGGCGCGCTCCAGCGTGAGCGCCGTGATGCGCGGGTGCACGATCGCGTTCAGCTGGCGGCGCTTGTCCGGATCGGCGAACACCACCGCGGCAACGCGCGCGCGATCGAGCGAGCCGTCCGGCGAGACCACCTCCGGGCCCAGGGCGCGGACCACCTCGTCAAGCCCCTCGGTTCCCTTCGCAACCACCTCGCGGGCGAGCGCGTCGGCGTCGATGACCGGAAGCCCCCGCGCGCGAAAATGAGCCGCCACCGTGCTCTTGCCGGATCCCAGGCCGCCGGTGAGGCCGAACAGGACGATCCCCATGGCCGCCTCAGCCCCCCACCTGGAGCGACGGGCACGCCGCTCCGCCGCCCGATCTCGACCCAGCGCAACAACGCATTGTGTCAAAACCTACCTTTGTCGTCCCTGCGGTCGAGCGCGTACGGCGTCGGAGGAACGTGCGACCTGCGCCGGCGCCCACGTCTGCCCGGAGCGCCTGCTCGCCTCGTGACCACCACGACCCGAGCCTACCTCGAAGGGGGGTCTGCGACCGTCGAGTTTCCTCGCCGTCGGCGCTTAAGAAGTCCGCTTCTCCGGGAATACAACTACCATAACGGGGTGGTGGCAAAGATCGATGACCGGCCGGAGTCGAGCCTGCACGCCGCGTTCGATCGCTCGGACGCGCACCGCGGCTCGCCGGACAAGCAGCTCGCGTCGTGGCTGTCCGAGCTCGACGTCGGCTTGATCGAAGTCGACGCCGAGCAGCGCGTGGTGCGCGTCAACGGAGCAGCGGAGCGGCTGACCGGCTGGTCGATCGTCGAGGCGCGCGGCGCGCTGCTCGATCGCGTGCTCCGGCTGATCCCGGCGGCGGGGACGACGAGCGGAGATCCGGACATCGACGTCGGAGAGATGACCGAGCTGTTCGACGAGGGCGTGCCGGCGAAGGCCGCTGCGACGCCCGCGCTCACGCCGCGGCGCGAGCCGGTGGCGCCGCTCGCGCCGGTGATCATCGACGAGGGCGCGCTGCGCACGCCGGGCGCGCCGCTCGCCGCGCCAGAGGCAGCTGCGGCGAGTCGACCGACGTCCGCGCGGTACACCGCGCTGCTCGAGCGCCGCGACGGCTCCGTCATCCCCGTCGTCCACACGATCGGCACGCTCACGGGGCGGCCCACGCGCGAGAGCCAGCGCGACTCGAGGCCGCCGCCGCCCGCCCCCGGACAGCTCATCCTCTTCCGCGAGCTCGGCGCGCCGGGGCCCTTGCCGATCCACCCGGCCAAGCCCCGCTACGACGCGCTGACGCGGCTCCTCGACCGGTACGCGATCATCGATCGCATCGAGGAGGCGCTGAACGACTGCAGGGCGAACAACACGCCGTACGCGCTCTGCTACATCGACCTGGATCGCTTCCGGCTCGTGAACGCCACCTGCGGGCACGAGGCGGGCGACGATCTGCTCCAGTGGGTCGCGACGCGCGTGCACGAGATCGTCGGCCCGAAGGACGCGGCCGGGCGGATCGGCGGCGACGAGTTCGTCCTCTTGCTCGCGGACAAGAGCGAGCGGGAAGCGGAGCGGATCGCGCGCGACCTGCAGATCTGCCTGCTCGAGTTCCGGTTCGGGTGGGCAGAGAAGACGTTCTCGATCGGCGCGAGCATCGGGCTCGTGGTGCTGACCCCGCACTTCGAGCGGGCCGTCGACGTGCTCGGCGCCGCCGATCACGCGTGCCGGATCGCGAAGGAGAACGGGCGCGGGAGGTTGCAGGTCTACCTCGACGACCAGCAGATGACGACGAGCCGGCGCTCGATGCAGTGGGTCGCGAGCCTGCAGCGCCACCTCGCCGAGGGGCGGCTCCGGCTCTACTCCCAGGGCATCCACCCGCTCATCAAGCCGGGCGCGGCGCACACCCCCCGCGGCGCGCACTTCGAGGTGCTCGTGCGGCAGCTCGGCGAGGACGGCCGGTTCTACTCGCCGGTCGGCATCATCCAGGCGGCGGAGCAGAGCGGCCTGATCCACGTGATCGATCGCTACGTCGCGCGCCAGGCGTTCCGGCTCATCGGCGCGCTGCCGCAGCACGCGCTGAGGCGCCTCGACACGTGCTCGATCAACCTGTCGGGCGTCTCGCTGCTGCGCGAGGGCCTGCTCGACTTCCTCGTCGAGCAGCTGCACCGGGCGCAGGTGCCGCCGAGCAAGATCTGCTTCGAGATCACCGAGACGGCGGCGCTCGCCAACCTCGGCGAGGTGCTGTGGTTCATGCAGGAGCTCGGCGCCATGGGGTGCCGGTTCGCGATCGACGACTTCGGCAGCGGGCACGCGTCGTACGGCTACCTGGAGAGCCTGCCGGTCGACTACGTCAAGATCGACGGCATGTTCGTCCGCGATCTGAAGGACAACTCGCTCCACCGCGCGATCGTGGAGTCGGTGCACCGCATCGGTGACACGCTCGGCATCAAGACCGTCGCCGAGCAGGTCGAGAACCAGGAGATCGCCGAGCTGCTGACGTCGATGGGCATCCACTACGCGCAGGGGTGGCACTTCGACAAGCCGCAGCCGCTCGTGGACCTCTGCGGGTCCCTGCGCGCCCAGGGCGAGCCGAGCATCCCGGACACGACCGGCTCGTCGGAAGGCCGCTGACGCGATCGCCGCGGGAGCCCGGCGGCGCTGCCCGCTCAGCCTCGCCGCGCGATCCGCTGGATCCTACCTAGAAGAGCAGCGCCGACGACGTCGTGAGCGTGACGCCGGCGGCCTGCATCTCGGCGAGCGCGGCGGCGACCCCGGCGTCGGTGATGCCGGCGACGGCGTCGGTCAGGAGCACCGTGCGGTAGCCGCGCTGCGCGAGGCCAAGGGCGGCGGCGCGGACGCAGTAGTCGGTCGCCACGCCGTAGACGACGAGCTCCGGTGCGTCGCCGAGCGCCGCGGCGAGCTCGCGCAGGAACGCCTCGGCGAGCGGGTTCGCGAAGAGGCTGTAGACCTCCTTCTCGAAGTAGACGGCGTGGCTCCTGCCGGCCGCGAGCTCGCGCACCGCGACGTCGATCGGCGCGCGCTCCACGTTGGGGAGGAAGCGGTAGCGCGGCGGCAGCGTCCCCTCGACCTTCAGCCAGCCCGGCGTCCCCTTCACGCAGTGGTCAGGGAAGCCAGGCTTGCCGCCCTCGGGGGCCGGCGTGTCGTTCGACGCGAACTCCCACGCGTCCCACGCGTGCGAGTCGACCGAGCCGACGATGGGGATCCCGTGCGCGACGGCGTGCTCGGTGAGCCTCCGAAACAGCGCGTTCGGCGAGCCCTTCACGTACAGCGCGCCGGTCTCCTCACAGAAGTCCCGCTGGACGTCGACGTCGACGAACACCCTCGGGGGCGAAGATTGTCGGGGCCATTTACCGCTCGCCATGTCGTCGTCTCCTGTCGTGGGGGGCGCGCGGCCTCTCGCGGCCGCGCACGCCAGGGGTCTCGCTCGCTACCGCTGTCCTGCGCCAGAGACGACGCGGGCGCGCACCGCCTCCACGAGCGCGCGGAGCCGCGGCGACACTTCGGCCGCGAAGGGCGCGCCCGGCTCGGGCTCGTCGTCGATGGAGAGGAGCGCCTCCGGGAGCCCGGCGAGCTGCGCGCGCGCGCGCAGCCGGACGGCGTCGAGCCCATCGGGCGGCGCGACCCGGGCGCCGCGCGCCATCACGGGCTCGAGCAGCGGCTCGGCGTCGGGGCTCATCGGCTCGCCATCGAGCGCGATCACGTCGCGGGCGAGCTTCCCCGCTCGATCACGGAAGCGGTGCACCTGGTGCGCGCCGGGCAGGGTCGCCTTCCCTTCCGAGAACTTCGCGATCGGCGTGCGCTCTCCGCCGGCGCCGCGCTCGACGTCGCCGATCTCCACGAGCTTGTAGACACCGCCCAGCGCCGGGGCGTCGATCGACGTCACAAGGTCCGTCCCGACGCCGTAGAGGTCGATGGGCGCCCCGGCGCGCCGGAGCTCGGCGATGCGGTGCTCATTCAGATCGCCCGAGGCGACGATCTTCGCCGACGTGCACCCTGCGCCATCGAGGATCCTGCGCACGGCCACGCTGAGCGTGGCGAGATCGCCGGAGTCGAGCCGGACCCCCCTCAGCTTGTCGCGCGCGATCGCCGCGGCGCGCGCCGCGCCGGCGAGCGTGTCGTAGGTGTCGACGAGCAGGATCGCCGCGCTCGGGAAGACGGCGACGTAGGCCTCGAACGCGGCCTGCTCCGTCGGGTGGGCCATGGTCCACATGTGCGCCGCCGTTCCGAGCACCGGGATGCCGAAGCGCATCCCGGCCTCGACGTTGGAGGTGCCGACGCAGCCGACGGCGTACGCGGCCCGCGCCGCGTCGATCGCCGCGTCCGGGTGTGCCCTTCGGGTGCCGAACTCGATGACCCCCGCGTCGCCGGCGGCCAGGACGACGCGCGCGGCCTTCGACGCGATCGCGGTGGCGTGGTTGATGGCGGACAGGGCGAACGTTTCGACGAGCTGCGCCTCGATGAGCGGCGCCGTGACGCGCAGGACCGGCTCGTTCGCGAAGAACGCGGTCCCCTCGGGGATGGCCCAGACGTCGCCGTGGAAGCGGAAGTCCCGCAGGTAGCTGCAGAACGCCGGCGTCATCGCGTCCGCGAGGGCGGGCAGCGCGCTCAGGTAGGCGATCTGCTCTTCGGTGAAGCGGAGCTCCTCGAGGTAGCGCACGACCCGTGCGAGGCCCATCGCGACGAGGAAGCGCCGGTGCCGGGGCAGCCGCCGCACGAAGAGCTCGCACGTTGCGACGCGCGAGGCCATGCCGCGGTGGAAATAGCCCGCCGCCATGGTCAGCTGGTAGAGATCGGTGTGCAGCGCGTCCACAGATCATGGCTAGAGACGCTGGACGTACGGGTCAACCGGAAGATCGCGTGGCGTGAGGCGGTGAGCCGGCCGTCCTCACGATCGCTCCGTGGGCCGCCGCGGGCAGCGCCCCCGCGACGGCCGCGGCTGGACTAAGCTCCGCGGCCATGGCGGCGAAGATCCTGGACGGCAAGGCGATCGCGCAGAAGGTCCGCGACGAGGTGCGGGAGGGGGTGGCGCGCTTCGCGGCCGCCCACGGTCGGTCCCCCGGCCTCGAGGTGGTGCTCGTCGGTGAGGACCCGGCCAGCGTGACCCACACGCGGAGCAAGGAGAGGATGTCGAACGAGGTCGGCATTCGAGGCCGGCTCCGCACGCTCCCTGCCGCGACGACCGAGGCCGAGCTGCTCGCGTGCGTCGCGGAGCTCGACGCGGACGACACCGTCGACGGGATCCTCGTCCAGCTGCCGCTGCCGGCGCACATCCGCGCGCACGCCGTGCTCGATGCCATCGATCCCGCGAAGGACGTCGACGGCCTCCATCCGGTAAACGCAGGGCTGCTCGCGATGGGCCGCCCGGGCGGCATCGCGCCGTGCACGCCGGTCGGCTGCATGCGCCTGCTCGCGGAGGCGGGCGTCGAGCTCGCCGGCGCCCGCGCGGTGGTGGTCGGGCGGAGCAACCTCGTCGGCAGGCCGATGGCGCAGCTGCTGCTCGCGCGGCACGCGACGGTCGCGATCGCCCACACGCGCACGCGCGATCTGAAGGCGCTCTGCCGCGAGGCCGACGTCCTCGTGGCCGCGGCGGGCAAGGCGAAGCTCATCGGCGGCGACTGGATCAAGGAAGGGGCCACGGTGATCGACGTCGGCATGAACCGCGACGACGCGGGCAAGCTGGTGGGCGACGTCGATTTCGACGCCGCCAGGGAGCGGGCCGCCTGGATCACGCCGGTGCCCGGCGGCGTCGGCCCCATGACGATCGCCTCGCTGCTCGAGACGACGCTGCGCGCCGCGGAAGCGCGGGTCGCGAAGCGGTAGCGATGGCCGCGCGGGGCTGGGGCGCGGCGGTCCGGCGCGCGGCAGCGCGTGCGGGCGCGGCGTCCTCCGCGCTCGTCGCGCTCGCCGGCTGCAGCGACGCCGCGGAGGCGGCCGGCTCGTCGCGCGCGTCGGCCGGCGGCGCCGCGGCAGGCGCGGGCGGACACGCCGGCAGCGGCGCTGGCGAGGCGGCGGTCGAGACGATCCTCGCCGAGCTAAGGGCGGACCGCGACGCGGCGCTGCTCGCGCACGCGGCGCGGACCGGCTGGCCCGTCCCCGTGGATGGCGGCCACCTCTTCGTCTCGACGAGCGAGCGGCTGCGCCTGCTCGCGGGCGATCACGACGGGTGGACCGGCGCGGAGATGACGAGCGACGCCGGCTTCCACTGGATCGTGCTCAACGTGCCCGCGGGTGATCGCTACAAGCTCACGGACCGGACCACGTGGGCGGCCGATCCCTGGTCGCGCTCCGCCACGTACGACGAGTTCGGCGAGATCAGCCTTGTCGAGCCTGGAGGCGCGCACCTCGATCGCCATTTCGGCGTCGGTGACGCGGCGATGGCTCCGCGCACGGTGCGCGCGTGGGTCCCGGAGGGCGCCGTGGATCGGGTCCTCTACGTCCACGATGGCCAGAACCTCTTCGATCCAGCGGGCCCCGCGGGCGGCTGGCATCTCCAGGACCATGCGCCGCCAGGAGTGCTCGTCGTCGGCATCGACAGCACGGCGGCGCGCATCTCGGAGTACACCCACGTCATGGATCGCATCGAGGACGGCGGCGCGCTGATCGGCGGGCTGGGCGACGCGTACGCCGACTTCCTGCGGGACACGGTCCGGCCGCTGATCAGGGCGCGCTATGGGGAACCGGGGCCGATCGGCATCATGGGCTCGTCGCTCGGCGGCCTCGTCAGCTTCCACGCCGCCGAGCGCCACCGGGGCGAGTATGCGTTCGCCGCGAGCCTCTCCGGCACCATGGGCTGGGGCAGCATCGGCGCGGGCGTGCACCACGAGACGATGATCGCGCGGTACGCGGCGCACACGGAGCCCGTGGCGACGCTCTACGTGGACTCGGGCGGCGACGGGCGCTGCCTCGACGAGGACGGCGACGGCGTCGAGGACGACGACCCGACGGCGACGGACAACTACTGCGAGAACCTCCAGCTACGGCGGGTCCTTACGAGGGCAGGGTCGCCCTACGCGGAGGGCGTGAGCGTGTTCTACGCCTGGCACGCGGGGGCCGCGCACGACGAGGCGGCGTGGGCGGCGCGCGTTGCCGAGCCGCTCCGGATCTTCGAGGCGCTGTGACGAGGGAGCTCGCGCCCGCGCCGCAGCCCGACACCGACGCGGAGGCAGCCTCCGCCGCCGAGCGCGCCGCGGCGTTCGTCGCGCGCGAGACGGCCGTCGCCTGCCCGCCGTTCGTCCCCGAGGTCAGGCTCCACCTGGCGACCGAGGTCACGCCGCTCTGGCACGCGACCGAGGCGGCGCTCGCGCGCGCGGGCGTGCCGCCGCCGTACTGGGCGTTCGCGTGGGCGGGCGGGCAGGCGCTCGCGCGGTACCTGCTCGATCATCCCGCGACGGTCTCGGGCAAGCGCGTCCTCGACCTCGCCTCTGGCGGCGGCGTCGTCGCGATCGCCGCGGTGCTGGCCGGCGCGGCGCGCGTGAGCGCCGCTGACATCGATCCGTTCGCCGCGGCGGCGCTCCGGCTGAACGCAGACATGAACGGCGTCACCGTCGACATGCTCACCGAGGATCTCACGGCGAGCGCCGCGACGGCCGCATGGGACGTCATCGTGGCGGGCGACGTCTGCTACGAGCGCGCGATGGTCGACCGCGTGCTCCCGTGGCTGCGCCGCCAGGCCGCGCACGCCACCGCGGTGATCGTCGGCGATCCCGGGCGCGCCTATTGCCCCTCGGAGGCGGTCGAGGAGCTCGCGCGGTACCTGGTCCCCACGTCGCTCGACCTCGAAGGTCGCGAGCAGCGCGAGACGCGGGTGCTGCGGCTGCTGCCTCACCCTTCGGACCGCGAGGAGGGGCAGCCCGGCCGGTAGGTGGCGTCCGGAGGCGCCGCGCCTCACGGACCGAGGCGTCGCCTACTCCGCGCCGAGCCGCCCTCCGTTCAGCCGGCGCATGTGCCCCCCGATCGCCGCCGCGAAGGCCGCGTCGTTCGTCGTGAGGAGCGTCGCCTTCCCCTCCGCGCGGCGCTGCTCGATGAGCTCCAGCACCGTGCGCGCCCCCTCGGCGTCCAGCCCGTTGGTCGGCTCGTCGATCACGAGCAGCCAAGGATCGCCCACCAGCGCCGCGAGCAGGAGCGCGCGCTTGCGCTGACCGAACGACAGCCCGGAGAGCCGCTGTCGATAGAAGGCGGCCGCGCCGAGCCGCTCGATCCACGCGCGCCACGCCCCGTCGAGCGGCGGCGCCTGCTTGAGCGCGCGCACGAGCGCGCAGAGCTCCGCGACCTGGAGATCGGGCAGCGCCTCGGTCGCGTCGGGCGCGTAGCCGAGCCGGCGCTGCGCCGAGGCCGCAGCGCCGTGGACGGCCTCCCCCGAGAGCGTCACGGCGCCGCGATCGGGCTCCAGCAACCCGACGACGACCCGCAGCAAGGTCGATTTGCCGGCGCCGTTATCGCCCATCACGACAGCCACCTCCGAAGGACCGCAGCGGAGGTCGACGCCCGAGAGCACGTCCCTGCCCGCGAGCCGCTTGTGGATCCCCGTCGCCTCCAGCGTCACGGCGCCCTCCCCTCTCCTGCCGCCACGCCGCGCCCGCGGCGCGGCGAGAGCCAGCGCGCCCCTGCGGGCCCTGCGAGCAGCGCGGCCGCCGGAGCGAAGGCCGCGAGCGCGAGCTCGCCCAGCGTCCACGAGGCCGCGATCGACGCCGCGATCGCGGCGAGCACCGAGAGCAGCACCCGGCTGCTGTCGCGGCCGTCCTGCCGCACGGACCACCGGACGCAGCCGAGCGCGATCGCGGCGAGGAGCAGCCCCGCGAGCCCTGCGCCGCCGACGAGGCGCAGCGTCACCGAGGGCGCCGCGCCGGTGAGCGCGCCGACCACCGCGCCGTGCGCGAGCGCCAGCGCGACGAGCGGCGCGGCCACCGCCGCGGCGACAGCGCCTGCGCGGAGCCCGGCCGCCGCGCCGCACGCGTCGAGCAGCCACGCGAGCCGCCGCTCCTCGCGGAGGGCCGGACCGGAGAGGCCAGCGCCCGCACAGAGCGCGACCGGCGCGAGCGCGACGAGCGACGCCGCGGCGAGCGGCCCGCCCCCGAGCCGCCCGCTGTTCCGGGCCCAAACCGCCGCGGCGAGCGCGCCGATCGCGGCGAGCGCGAGGCCCCGCACGAGCACCGCGCGGTGGCCGCGGACGAGCGCCGCCAGGTAAGCGAGCGAGAGCGCGACGAGCGCGGGCGCCGCCGGTGGGATCATCGAGCGCTCGCGGCCGGCAGGGACCTCTGGCGCGCGAGCGACGGCCGCGCGCAGCCCGATGGCGAGCGCGGGCGCGGCGCACGCGAGCAGGATCAACGCCGAGGCCCCGAGCGCGATGGCGGCCGCGAGCAGCGCGAGGGCCGCAAGCTCGCGCGCGCCGCGCGGCCGGGCGAGGAGCGTGCAGCGCGCCGCGAGCGCCGCGGCGCAGGCGGCGCAGCCTGCGAGCGCGCCGGCGCCGATCGCCCAGAGCGCCACCCACGGGAGCTCCGCGACGGCGAGGAGCAGCGCGTGGGCCGAGAGCAGCTCGCGGCGCGGGACCGGCAGCGCGCGGAGAAAGAACGTCGCCGGAGCGCGGAGCAGCGCGCGCGCCGCCGGCGTCCCGACGAGCAACCACGCCCCCCACAGCGCGACCCGGAACAGGGGCGACTCAGCCGCGAGGCCCGTGAGCTGCGAGGGGTGCATCCCGTTGCCGCCGAACACGACCGCCGCGACGAGGCCCATGCCCATGTACAGCGGCATGGCGCGCGCGAAGGCGTCCTTCCCGGCCGTCGAGACCAGGACGCGCAGGACGAGGGCGAAGCGGCGCAGCACGTCACGTGCTTGTACCCCACGGCGGGCCGGATGCTCCCCTCGGAAGCGCATGACGGGGTCGCTCCACGAGTCGATCGCGGTCCCCGCCCGCGTGGCCGGTGTCGCGGAGCGCGCCGGAAGCAGTAGACTCGACCGGGTGAGCCGCTCCCCTGGGCGCCGTGGCCCCAACTCATCGCAGCTCTCGCTGTTCGGTCCAGCGCCGGAGCCCGCCGCTGCCGAGGCGGCGCGCGAGCGCGACGCGATGGCGGCGGTCTACGACGACGCCGCCCGCCTGGCGACGCGGCTGCCGCCGGGGCTCCACCTCGGCACGAGCTCGTGGAGCTTCCCCGGCTGGCAAGGCCTCGTCTACGCCGCGCGGCAGAGCACGGAGGAGCTCGCGCGCGATGGCCTCGCCGAATACGCCCGGCACCCGCTGCTCACGACGGTCGGAATTGACCGCAGCTTCTACGCCCCCGTCCCCGACAGCGACTTCCGCCGTTACGGAGCGCAGCTGCCGGACGGCTTCCGCTGCGTATCGAAGGCGCAGCACGCCGTCGTGTCCCAGACGCTGGAGCGATCGCAGACCCCGCCGGACGAGGACGAGGGGCGCAGCGCAGGCCCCGCTCGCCTCGAGCCGAACCCGGATTTCCTCTCGGTGCCGCTCTTCCTCTCGCGCGTCGCCGCGCCGCTGCTCACGGTATTCCGGGCGCACGCGGGGCCGGTGCTGCTCGAGCTACCCCCGGTCGGCCCGCCCCACCGGCTCCCGCCGCGCGCGTTCTTCGAGCGGCTCGACGCGTTCCTCGGCGCGCTGCCGCGCGAGCTCTCCTGCGCGGTCGAGCTCAGGGAGCGCGCCTATTTCACCGGCGAGTACCGGGAGATCCTTGGCGCGCGCGGCGTCGCCCACGCCTACAGCTACTGGCGCAACATGCCGTCTCCCGGGGCCCAGGCGGAGGTGGTGCCCGTCTCGAACGCCCCGTTCGCGGTCGTCCGGCTCTCGCTCAAGCCCGGTCGCCGCTACGAGGCGGAGAAGCGCCGGTTCCACCCTTTCAATCGTGTGGTCGAGCCGGATCCCGAGATGCGCGCGGAGGTCACGCGTATCCTCTGCGAGGCCGCGGCGCTGCGCATCGAGAGCTTCACGCTCGTGAACAACAAGGCCGAGGGCTCGGCGCCGCTGACCGTGCGCGCCATCGCCGAGGAGGTCGCCGCGGCGTGGCGCACGCCCACGTTGCCCACGACGACCTCCGGCGGGTGAGCCCGACCAGGGCAGGACGGAGCGGGCCGGCGCGACGCGCGCGCCAGCGCCGGGGCGAGGACAGGCTGGAAAGGGTCGCCGTGCGGCCGGCCTCGGGGCCGGCGCGGCGCGCTCCTCCCGGCTACGGCGCGCGAAAAGGGCTCTCCTCGCCGCACCATCCGTGCAACACCTCGTGCGCCATGGCCCGAGCGCCGGCGCGCCGGCCGCGGCAGAGGACGCGCACAGCGCTTGGAGGTGCCCAGTGAAACGCAGTGAAGCTCCGGCCCGCGCCGATGTGGTCATCGTCGGCGCCGGCCACAACGGTCTCGTCGCCGCCGTCCTCCTCGCCCGCCGCGGGCTCGACGTGGTGGTGCTCGAGGAGAAGGACGCGGTCGGCGGCGCGGTGAAGACCGAGCACCCCTTCCGGAAGGCGCCGGGCCTCGGCGTCTCGAGCGGCGCCTACCTGCTCGGGCTCGCCCCGCCCGAGGTGCTCCGCGAGGTCGGCGTCGCCCTCCCGCTCCGGCGGCGTGATCCGCACTATTTCCTCCCGACCACGGACCGGCGCTACCTGCTCTTCGGCTCGGATCAGGCCGCGATGAAGCGGCAGTTCCTGGAGTTCTTCTCCCAGGACGACTGGGACGCGAACAGCGCGCTCCAGGCCGAGCTCGCCGCGCTCCGGGACGACATCGCCCCGACGTGGCTCGAGGCGCCGCTCTCCATCGAGGAGACGGCGGAGCGCTACGTGCGCCCCGCCCTCCGGCAGACGTTCGTCGCGCTCTGCCGGGGCACGATCTCCGACTACCTCGCGCGGTTCAGCTGGAAGAGCGACCTCCTCAAGGCGATGTACGCCGTGACCGACGCCTTCTCGGGGCTCGCGGGCGGCTTCGAATCGCCCGGCACCGGCATGAATTTCCTCATCCACAACATGTGCCGCCTCCCCGGCGCCGACGGGACCTGGATGATCGTCGAGGGCGGGATGGGCACGATCTCCCGCCTCTTCGCCGAGAAGGCGAGGGCCGAGGGCGCGACGATCGTCACCGGCGCCCGCGTGGCGCGGATCGAGTCGTCCGGGGGCGCCGTGTCCGGCGTGCTCCTCGAGGACGGCACGCGCATCGCCGCGAAGGTGGTCGTCTCGAACGCCGATCCGTACCGCACCCGCGCGCTCGCCGGCGAGGCGGCGATCGGGGCCTCGCTCTCGGCGCGGCTCGACGCGCTCGCGAAGGACGGCTCGACGCTCAAGGTCAACATGGCGCTGACCGGCCTGCCCACGTTCAAGTGCCTCCCGGAGGACCGCGGGCAGTTCGGGCCGACCATCCACCTCCTGCCGGACGAGGACGTCGTGATGGACACGCTGCGGCAGGCCCACCGCGACGCGATGAGCGGGCGCCTCCCGGAGTTCCCCGCGATCGAGTGGTACTTCCACACGCCGATCGACCCGAGCCTGCGCGACGCGGAGGGCCACCACAACGCGGCGCTCTTCGTGCAGTGGGTCCCCTACGCGCTCGCGAGCGGCGAGACGTGGGACGAGGCCGCGCCGCGCTACGTGAAGCACCTCCTCTCGATCTGCGATCGCTTCGCGCCTGGGATGAGCGACCTCGTGCTGGAGACGTTCACGCTGGCGCCGCCGGACATCGAGCGGCACTTCGGGATCACGAAGGGGCACATCCACCACATCGACAACAGCTTCGGCTTCGCCGATCGCGTGCCCTACCGGTTCGGGCTCGCCGGGCTCTACTCGTGCAGCGCGGGGACGCACCCGGCCGGGTCGGTCATCGGCGCGGCCGGGCACAACGCCGCGAAGGCCGCGCTCGCCGACCTCGGCAAGTGAAACGTGCGCCGGCGGTCGCGCCGCCGCGCCGGCGCCGTCACGCCGCCGCGCGCGCGACCGTCCCCTTCGTCGTCACCACCGCCCGCTCGAGCGGCGCTCGGGCCAGCGCGCCCGGCCACACCACGCACCCGCGCAGCGCGCCGGCCCCCTCGACCCGCGCCCCCGCGCCGACCACGCTGCCCGCCACGTCCACGCCCTCCGCGACGAACGCCCCCGGGCCGACGTAGCTCCGCTGGCCGCGCTGCGAGAGCCAGCGCGCGTTCGCCGCGAGGTAGGCGGCAGGCGCGCCGATGTCGTGCCACACGGCGGGCGCCGCGAACGTCGCGAGCGAGCGCCCCTCGCGCAGCCACGGCAGGTACACGTCGCCCACCATGCACCCGCGCGGCGGCAGCCTTCGCCGGAGCGCCTCGCCGATCACGTGGACGCACACGAAGTCGCCGCCCGCGATCTCCTCGCCGAAGCGCTCGCCGCGCAGCCGCACCACCTCGCCCCGCGCCCCGACGCCCACCGTTCCCTCCCCGGCCGGCCGCGGCGCGACAGCGAGCGTCGCGCCCGCGCCGCGCGCCGCGTGCGCCGCCGAGAGCGCCGCCACGTCGAGGTCGATCAGGACGTCGCCGTTCCAGATGACCACATCGCCCTCGCCGAGCGCGCCCGCCGCGTTCGCGACGCCCCCGGCGGTGCCTAGCGGCTCCGGCTCGTGCAGGACCTCGACGGGCACAGGGAACGCCGCGAGCAGGTCGCGCGAGAAGCGCTCCGCGAGGTGGGACTTGTTCACCGCGACGCGAACGACGCTGCCCGCGGCGAGCCGCTCGGCGATGTGCGCGATGAGCGGCCGATCGCCGAGCCACAGGAGCGGCTTCGGCATCTCGTCCGTGAGCGGGCGGAGCCGGGTCCCGAGCCCCGCCGCGAGGATCATGGCAGAGGCCATGGCCGCGAGAATCACCCCATCACGAGAAACTTTCAAGAATCGAGGGCGCGGCGACGCTGGCGCGCGATGGCGCCCCGCGCCAGGGGAGCTCGAGGCCATCGAGCCGCCGGGAGCCCGATCCCTCGTTCAGCTCACTCCCCCCGCTCGAGCAGCCCGCGCGCCGCGCGCTCGAGCAGTTCGTGCCCCGTCGCGTCCCCCTCCTCGATGTGCGCGACGCCGATGCGGAGGGTCATCCGGAAGGGCGTCGTGGCCGCTCGTCGGAAGCGGTGCTGGCGCACCTTCTCGCCGAGCACCTTCGCGAACGCGGACGACCGCGTCCGGCCGATCCCGGGGCAGACGATCGCGAGGGTGTCGCGGCGATAGCGCCCTAGCAGCCCGCCTTCCGGCACGTAGATCCTGACGATGCGCGCGAGGTCGCCGAGGATGCGATCGACCCCGGCTCGGCCCTGCGCCTCCTCGACGCCCTGGAGCCCCTCCACACTGAGCAGCAGCAGCGAGAGCCGCCTCGTCCGCTGCTCCTTGGCGCGCTGCACCTCCTTCTTCAGGAAAGCCCGGAGCCGCTCCTCGTGGACGACCGCGGCGAGATCCTCGTCACGATGGCGCGACTCGCCGGCCTTGGGCCCCGGCTCCGGAGGCTTGGGCCCCGGGTCCGACGGCGAGCTGGCGCGCCGGTCGTCCGTCTCGCCCCCGCGGCTCTCGACCCCGCGGCGGGACGACGGCGGCGGGTTCGTGGGCCGCTCGGGCGCCGGAGGCGGGGTCGACGGGGCGGGCGCGCCGAGCGCCTCCGCCATCAGCGTGACGGCCGCCGTGGCGCGCTCGAAGCGGTCCTTCGGGTCGATCGCGGTCGCCTGCTGGAACCACGCGTCGAAGGCGGGTGGCAACCGGATGCTGCTGCGGCGCCGCGCGGCGCGGACGCTCGGCGGCTCAGGCAACCCCGCCACCATTCGCTGGAGGAGCGCGTAGACCGACGGCAGGACGTTGGCCTCGGTCAGCCAGTACGGGGTGCCCACGAGCAGCGCGAAGGCGACATGCGCGAGCGCATGGATGTCGGTCTTCGGCCCGACGGCGACGTCGCCGCGGATCTGCTCGGGCGCCATGTAGAGGGGCGTCCCGACCATCGCCGTGCGGTCCGCCATGCTGCGGTGCGCCACGACCTTCGCCAGCCCGAAATCCAGGACCTTCACGCAAGGGGAGCCGTCATCCCGCCTCGTCAGGAAGAGGTTCGCCGGCTTGAGGTCTCGGTGGATGATGGCGGCCGCGTGCATCTTGTCGAGCGCGCGCGCGACCTGGCCCAGGTAGAGCACCACCTCGGCCGGCGGCAGCGGGCCGCGGCGCGCCGACAGGCTCGCGAGCTCCTCGCCCTGGAGCAGGTCCATGACGAGGAACGGCATCCCCGAGTCGGCGTCGATGCCGGCATCGGAGATGTGAACGATGTGGTCGCTCTCGATCCCGCCCGTGATCTTGGCTTCCTGGGCGAACCGGGCGCGCTGGGCCGGGTCCTGGATGGAGCCGGGGAGCATCACCTTGAGCGCTCGGCGGCGGTCCGTGACCTCGTCCACGACCTCGTACACCGCCCCCATCCCGCCCGTCTTGATGGGGCGCACGACGCGGTACCGCCCATGGAAAGGCGTGTCGGGTCGGAGCTGCGCGAGGCTCGGCGGATCCATAGGGTGATCGCGGCCCTGGGAGCATAGATCGGACCGGGCCTTATCCGGTCGCCGTTCGCGCCCCCGGATGAGGTGGGGTGGGCAGCTGGTGTGCCGGAAAACTCGACGCCTCCGGCGGCCGCGTGGTAGCTCCGCCGGGTGGGTTCGTATGCGCTCGCCGTCCTCTCCGCCGTGAGGCGGAGCTCCGCGCCCTGGGTCGCGGCCGCGTTGCTCGGCCTCGGCGCCGTGACCCTCATCACAGCGCCGAGCTGCGGCAACGACGCTGTGGGCGTCGACGCCTGCCGGCGGATCGAGCAGGCCCGGTGTGAGGCGGCCGCCGTGTGCCCGGAGTGGATCGGCTCCGGGGACGCCGAAGAGCGGGTGAACACCTGCATCGAGTTCTACTGGGACCAGTGCCTGCACGGCATCCAGAACGGCGCCGGCGGCGGCCAGGCCGCTGAAGACCCGAAGACTACCCAGGTCGATGCCTGCGTCGCCGCCGTCGGCGAGGCGCGCGCCTGCGCCAGCGCGAAGGTCGCGTCCATGGCGGAGTGCTCTGCTTCGCCGCTCGCCGAAGGCGTGGACCGCGCGATCACCCCCTGCAAGGTGATCACCGCACAGGCGGAGGCGCTCGAGGCCTGTGCGTTCGTGGCCGCCCCGAACGGCGGCGGCAGCGCCGGCAGCGGTGGCTCCGGCAGCGGCAGCGCTGGCAGCGGTGGCTCCGGCGGCGGCAGCGCCGACAGCGGCAGCGCGGGTAGCGGCGGCTCCGGCGACGGCAGCGGCGGCTCCGGAGGCGGCAGCGCCGGCAGCGGTGGCTCCAGCGGCGGCAACGGCGGCTCCGACGGGCCCTAATACAGCTGCGGGAAGCTCCCCTGGACCGCTCTCATGCAGATCGCCGACCTCGCACCAACCTGCTAGGTTCAGGGAGGAGTTCGACGATGGCTACGCCGGCAACAGTCCACGTTGATGTGGAGCTCCCTTCCGATCTCGCACAGCTCCGCCTCCCGGCGGGGGTCGATCGCAGGCTGCAGGCGCTCCTGGACAAGCAGGATCGCGGGGAGAAGCTGTCGGCGGATGAGGCCGTCGAAGCCGAGGGGCTCGTCGATCTCGCCGAGCTGCTCAGCTTGCTGCGCCTCCGCGCATCGCGGAAGGAGCCTGCGCTGACGCGATGAGCGGCGACAGCGTGCCCGCGGCGCTTCAGCGTCGCGTCCGCAAGCGTGCCGCCGATCGATGCGAGTATTGCCGGCTCTCCCAGGTCAGCCAGGAGGCCACGTTCCATGTCGATCACATCCAGCCGCGGCACGCAGGTGGCCTGACCACCCTGGAGAACCTGGCGCTCGCCTGTGTGTCGTGCTCCCTGCGCAAGGGAGCGAGGACCCATGGAGAGGATCCGACCACGGGCGACCACGCAAGCCTCTTCCACCCTCGCTGGGGTCGCTGGGAAGACCACTCCGACGTCACGAGCGAGCTGTTGATCGCCGGGAAGACACCGACAGGCCGCGCCACGGTCGCGCTGCTCCGAATGAATCGGCCTCTCGTCATCGAGATTCGACGTGAAGAGGCGTGGCGGGGTCGGTTCCCCTAGAGGGCAGGCGCCCGCTGCTTCCGCGAGCTCATCACCGCGGCGCCGCGCGATACTCCGCGCACTCACGGCGGCTTCAGGCCTTGCAACGGCCAGGCTCTGGCCTCCGGGCGCAGCCGCGGCGCCGCCTCGCACAACCTGGAGCGGCGCGTCCGGCAGCTCGCCCGCGGGCGCCTCCGTCCCCGGGGTCCTCCTCCCGCGGGCCTCGCTTGGCCGCGGGCCGCGGGGCCGCGTTTCATGTGGCGCCGTTCCCCGGCTTGGACTAGTGCCCCCTGCCGATGGGCCGAGCTCGAGCTGGTTTCGGAACGTTGTTCGCTGCGGATCGCACGCGCGGGCGCTCCCCGCGACCCCGGTCCGGCCGGTGCGCCCTGACGCTCGCCGTGCTCACGCTCGCGGCCTGCGCCGATGGTTCCAACGGCGACGACGACCTGCAGCTCGGGACGTCGGTGACCATCGACCCGCTCGCCTTCCTGGGCGACGTCCAGTGCGCGAAGGGGGACATGGGCAGCTATGTCGCCACGCTCACCGACGAGAGCGCGGAGGGCGGGCCGTCCCCCCTTGCCTCGTCGCCGCCGATCTCCTGTGCGTGGAGCGTGTCGTTCACGTCCGTCGTCGAGGGGCACAAGTACACGGCCACGATCGATGGCTACAAGGAGCTCGCCGGGACGCTCACGCCCAAAGACGGCGAGACCTCCGGGAGCCCCGTCATGCTGGGCTCCAACGGCCAACCGGTCGCTCCGAGCTGGACGTGGGAGTGCCCAGGCCCCGACGCCCCGAACGGCGCCGGCTCGATCGTGGCGGAGAAGGACGTAGAAATCGTCGTCCGGACGTGCGTCCCGCCCACCTCCGTCGAGCCCTGATCCTTCCGGCGCCCCGTCACGCCGCCTCACGATCGCGCCGCGCTGCCCAGCGCCCCCCGCCCAGGACGCTCAAGCGCTCCCGCCGCGCTGTCCGGCACCCCTGATGCCCCCTCGCCGGCGCCTCGCGACGTCCGCCGAGGAGCCGGCGGCAGGCCGCGATCCACGCCCGCCGCGCGCGGGAAGGAACGCCCTCTAAGGCCGGCAAACCCTTTGCGCCGGCCTGCCCCTTGGAGTACCTGAACGCATCCGTCGCATCCCCTGAACAGCGTGGGTCATAGGGCGGGCGGCGAAGGCCGGATTCCACCTCGTCGCTCGTCGATCGAGACCAGGGCCGGTTCTGCCGCTCCGCTCGACGCTCGAGCCGCGCTGGAATGGGCATCTACGACGGGGGCCGAGCGCGCGCCGCGCCCGCCCCCCGCGCCTCGGGTGCAGGTCCCCCATGGAAGAGACGTCGAACATCCAGCAGAAGGTTCCGGTCAGCATCCAGGACGAGCTCCGGACGAGCTACCTCGACTACGCGATGAGCGTGATCATCGGCCGCGCGATCCCGGACGTGCGCGACGGCCTGAAGCCGGTGCACCGCCGGATCCTCTACTCGATGAACGAGCAGAAGATCGGCCCCGGCGGGGCGCACAAGAAGTGCGCGCGCGTCGTCGGAGACGTCCTCGGCAAGTACCACCCGCACGGCGATCTCGCGGTCTACGACGCGCTCGTCCGGATGGGGCAGACCTTCAGCCTGCGCTACCCGCTCATCGACGGGCAGGGCAACTACGGCTCGGTCGACGGCGACTCGCCCGCGGCCATGCGGTACACGGAGTCGCGCCTGTCGCGGATGGCCGTCGAGCTGCTGGCGGATCTCGACAAGGACACTGTCGACTTCGTCCCGAACTACGACGACTCGGAGCTCGAGCCGAGCGTCCTGCCGGCGAAGTTCCCGCAGCTCCTCGTGAACGGCTCCGGCGGCATCGCCGTCGGCATGGCGACGAACATCCCGCCGCACAACCTCGGCGAGATCATCGACGCGACGATCGCGATCATCCGCAACCCCGACGTCACGCTGGAAGAGCTACTCCACCTCGTCCCGGGCCCCGATTTCCCGACCGGCGGCCTCATCTACGGCAAGAGCGGGATCGTGCAGGCGTACACGACCGGCCGCGGCTCGATCACGATGCGCGGGCGCAGCCAGGTCGAGAAGACGATGAAGGGCGACCGCGAGCAGCTCGTCTTCACCGAGATCCCCTACCAGGTGAACAAGGCCCGGTTGGTCGCGAAGATCGCCGAGTGCATGAAGGAGAAGCGCATCGAGGGGATCAGCGAGGTGCGCGACGAGAGCGACCGCGAGGGGATGCGGATCGTCGTCGAGCTGAAGAAGGACATCTTCCCGCAGGTGGTCCTGAACCAGCTCTACCGGCTGACGGATCTCCAGGCGACGTTCGGCGTCATCAACCTGTCGATCGCGAACGGCCGCCCCGCGGTGTTGAGCCTCAAGGACACGCTCTCGCACTTCATCGAGCACCGGCGCGAGGTCGTGACGCGGCGCTGTCGGTTCGAGCTCCGGCAGGCCGAGTCGCAGCGCGAGCTCGTCGAGGGGCTCGGGATGGCGACGAGCGACATCGATCGCATCGTCGCGACGATCCGGGCCTCGAGCGATCCGGACGACGCGCGGGAGAACCTGCAGAAGCTGCCGCTCCGGGGGCTCGGCGAGTTCCTCCGGCGCGCCGGCCGGCCGGAGCCCGAGTGCGCCGAGGCCGACACGCGCGGCGACTACTTCCTGTCGGAGCGGCAGGCCAAGGCGATCCTCGAGATGCGGCTGTCGCGCCTGACCGGCCTCGAGCGGGAGAAGCTCGCGAAGGAGTACGGCGAGCTGTCGCAGACCATCGAGCGACTCCGGGCGATCCTGGCCGACATGGGGCTGCTCATGAACGTGATCGTGATGGAGCTCGAGGAGATCAAGGCGCGCTTCGGCGACAAGCGACGGACCGAGATCGTGCCGGCCGAGGCCGAGATCCAGATGGAGGACCTGATCCAGGAAGAGGACATGGTCGTGACCATCTCGCACGCCGGCTACCTGAAGCGGACGCCGACCTCGACGTACCGGGCGCAGCGCCGCGGCGGCAAGGGGATGGTGGGGATGGAGGCGCGCGAGGAGGACTGGGTGAGCCAGCTCTTCGTGGCGTCGACGCACTCGTACGTCTTCTTCTTCAGCGACAAGGGCAAGGTCTTCGTCAAGAAGGTCTACGAGATCCCGCAGGCGCCTCGGAACGCGAAGGGCCGGGCGATCGTGAACTTCGTCGGGATGGAGCCCGGGGAGAAGGTCGCGGCGATCACGCCGGTGCCAAGCTTCGACGGCGAGACGTTCGTGGTGACGTTGACCCGCCGCGGGCAGATCAAGAAGACGGCGCTCAACGAGTACGAGAACTACCGGGACAAGGGGATCATCGGCGTGCGGATCGAGGAGGGCGATCAGCTCTTCACGGCGGCGCTCACCGACGGCAAGCGCGAGCTCGTGATCGCGACGCGGAGCGGGATGAGCATCCGCTTCCCCGAGGACCAGGTGCGCCCGACGGGCCGCGCGACGATGGGCGTGAAGGGCATCGAGCTCGACGAGGGCGACGTGGTGGTCGGCCTCGGCGTGAGCGGCGACGGGCGCGACCGGGTGCTCGCGGTGTGCGAGCGCGGGTATGGCAAGCAGACGCCGCTCGATGAGTTCCGGCTCCAGAGCCGCGGCGGCAAGGGCGTGATCCTCATCGACGCGAGCGAGCGGAACGGGCCGGTCGTGGGCGTCGCCATGGTGAGCCCGAGCGACGAGGTGCTGATCGTGACCGATCGCGGGCAGATGATCCGCACCAAGACGAGCGAGATCCGCGAGACGGGGCGCAATGCGCAGGGCGTGCGGATCATGCACGTCGGCCAGGACGAGCGGGTCGTCGCCGTCGAGGCGTTCGCGGCGGACGCGACCGAGGCCGAGGAGGGCGGCTCGACGCCGCCGGGAGCGGGCGCGGACGGGACCAACGGGGTCGCGGATCACGCGGGCGGGAACGGGAGCAGCGAGGTCAACTAGACGTCGACCGGGCGCGGAGCTCGATGGCCGACGAGGACCGCTAACTCGGTCACGTGCTCGTCCTGGGCGCCCATCGTCACGAGCGCGTCGGCGAGCCGCAGGACGTACTCGACGTTCGAGCCGCTCGGGCCGTGCGACGCGAGCACCTGCGTGGCGATCTCGGGGAGCGGCGCAGCGCCCAGGTAATCGGGGTTATCCGGCGTGGCCAGGTACACGATGGCCGACCGCGCCGTGATCTCCGCGCGCACCGCCGCCCCGTCCGCTAGGTGGAGCGGCACGTCGTGGCGCGCATATCCGCCCTTCTCGCGGTGGTCCAGCGCGCCGAGCACCTCGTCGAGCTCGGCCTCGGCAACCCGATAGGCCATCCCCCAGCAGCGCGCGCCAGGCGACGGGATGAGCGTGACCACCCGCCCGGGAGCCCCGGGGACGCCCCGATGATCGGTGGACCCCTGCCAGAAGCGGCGGGCCCACCCCATGATGTACCCGGGCACCATCTGCTCGAAGCGGAAGGCCGGCCGCCAGATCAACGAGCCGTAACCGAAGATCCACGTCTCGCGGTCCACGGGGCGATTGTACCAAACCGCGCCGGCCGCCAGCCGCCGCTCACCCCTCGAGCAGCTCGAACCGGATCCCCGCCGCCTGAAGCCGCTCGATGAGCCGCTCCCCCATCGCGACGACCGGCGTGATGACCCCGGCGCGCGCCGGCAGCCGCTCGCGGTCGAACGCCATGCAAAGCGCCGACTCCGCCACCATCTTGGCCGTCTCCGAGTAACCGGGATCGCCGCCGCTCACCCGCGTCACCACCTTGCGCGAGGCGCTCTTCCCCTGGAAGGTCACCTGGAACCAGCTGCGGGCCCGCTCCTCTGCGCTCGGCCCCTCCCCCGGACTCCGCACCTTGCGGAGCAGCTCCCGCGTCGGTCCCACCTTGGCCAGCGCCGTGACCGCGCCGAAGCCGGCGATCCCCATCACGAGCTGCAGCCCGGACTTGACCTGCACGTTGTGGCTGTACTGGAAGTCGGGGCCGTAGGCGTCGAGCTCCCGCGCGCTCCGCAGCACGACGAGCGGATCGATGCTGGGCATCGGACAGAGCCACGCGCGCAGCCCCTTCTCGTAGCGGATGCGCGTCTTGAGGCCCCGCACCTTCCGAGCCCCGTACGCGTCCTCCCCGCGCGCGGCGCCCTTCCTGGGGCTGGGGTGCGCCATGATCTCGAGCAGCGACTGCCAGGTGCCGCCGGAGAAGCTGCCGTGCACGCGCACGATGCCCTCCACCATGATCGGCTCGCCCGCGGGGAGCTTCGTCACCGTGAAGAGCACCCCGAGGTCGTGCGGGATGCTGTCGAAGCCGCAGCAGTTGACGATCCGCACGCCCCGCGCGCGGGCGGCCTCGTGGTGGCGCTCGATGAGGCGGTCGACGAACCCAGGCTCGCCGGTGAGATCCACGTAGTCGGTACCCGCGCGGATACACGCCTCGACGAGCGGCTCGCCGAGCGCCGTGTAGGGACCGACCGTCGTGATGACGACGCGCGCCTGGCGCGCCATGCGCTCGAGCGACGCCGCGTCGTCCGACGCCGCCTCGATGACGCCCAGCGAGGAGCACGCCGGATCGATCGCCTCCATCGCCGCCTTCACCTCGGCGAGGCGCCCCGCGTTCCGGCCAGCGATCGCCCAGCGGATGGGCCGCTCTTCTGCGCCACGGGCAGAGGCGTCCTTGCCCTTGGTGGCGAGATACTCGGCGACGAGGCGACCGGTGAAGCCGGTCGCTCCGAAGACGATCACGTCGTACGCGCGGTCGCTGGTCATGGGGGCAGCCTTGATACCACGACCGCGGGCAGGAACGTCAGCGCCGGCACCACGAGAGAGACGGCGGCACCCAGCCACCGAACGAGCGCTCCAGGTGCTCCGCCACGGCGATCGTCACATGATCGTTGCCGTGGATCGCCGCCACCTGGACGCCGAGCGGCAGCCCCTCGCCGTTGAGGCCCAGCGGCACCTGCGTCGCCGGCATCTCCATGACGTTGAGCACCGCGGTGTATGTCCACCGGAAGGGCGGCAGGAGCGGCGCGTAGTGCCGCGGCGCGGGGCTCGGATAGGACGGGTAGAGCATCACGCCCTGCTCGCCGATGCGCGACACGAGCTCGGCGCGCAGCGCCTTGCCGAGCTCCAGGGCGCGCTCGACGCGCGCCGGCAGCAGCCCGCCGACGGCCTCCAGCAACGTGAGCCCCAGCGCGGGCAACGTGTGCGCCGAGCGGCGGACCGACCAGCGGGCGAGCTCGCGCGGCAGGCTGACCGGGCGGCCATCACCGAGCAACGCCCGGAACGTGACGCCCCCGGACGTGCCCACCATCGCCGTCCAGATATCGAGCGCCCGTGCGAGGAGGTCGACCTTCGCCTCGATCACCGTCGCCCCGCAGGCGGCGAGCGCCTCCGCCGCCCTCCGCTGCGCGGCCACGAGATCGGCGCTCACCCGGCGCACGCCGTCGTGCTCGACGGAGAGCACCGTCAGCCTGCCGAGATCGACCGAGGCAGGATCGCCGAGCGGCAGCGGCGCACAGCCCGGATCGCGCGCGTCGGGGCCGGCGAGGATGCGGAGCACCGGCATGAGATCCTCGGCGCGCCGGGCGATCGGCCCCGTCGTCATGAAGCGGAGCCCTCGCTCGCCCGGCAGCGGGAACTGGCCCGAGGTCGGCACGAGCCCGCCGGTCGGCTTGTGGCCGAAGACGCCATTGAAGAACGCGGGCATGCGGATGGATCCGCCGATGTCCGAGCCGAGCCCGACCGGCGCGCCGCCCGCGCCGACCACCGCAGCCTCCCCGCCCGAGCTGCCGCCCGCGGTGCGCGCCGGGTCGTAGGGGTTGTTCGTCCGGCCGTAGAGCCGGTTGTTCGTCTCCATCCACATGCAGAGCTCGGACACGTTCGTGACGCCGAGCGGGATGAAGCCGGCGGCGCGCAGGCGCGTGACCGTCACGGCGTCCTCCTCCGCGCGCAGGCCGGCGCGGGCGACGAGCCCCGCGGAGTTCGGCATGCCGGCGACGGCGAAGCTCTCCTTGATGGAGCACGGGACGCCGAGGAACGGCGGCGCGCCCGCGGCCCCGCGCTGATCGAGGAGAGCGTCGACCGCGCGCGCCTCGGCGCGGGCGGCCTCGAACCGGTCCGCCACCATCGCGTTGAGCGTCGGGTTCACGCGCTCGATGTGCCGGATATGGGCCTCCACGACCTCGGCCGACGTCACGGCGCGTTCGCGGATCAGCGCGGCGAGCCGGGTCGCGGAGAGCAGGAGCAGCGGATCTCGTGACAGCATGCGTGCGACCGAGGATCAGGCTCGGGACGACGACCCAGGTCAAGGGTCCGCCACCCCGGATCCGTCGATCGCCCCCACCCCATCCCGGGCGCGAGACGCGCGCGGCCCTCGCCGGGCGTCCTCTTGGGCGCCGGAGGCGCTAGCCGCCTACTCCCCCGCGGTCTGCCTCGCGCCCGCGGCCTGCCTCGCGCCCGCGGCCTGCCCCGCGCCCGCAGCCTGCTCCGCGCCCGCGGCCTGCCTCGGGCCCGCGGCCTGCTCCGTGCCCGCGCGCTGCACCGGTGCGACCGCGACTGCGCGCGCCCGCGCTCGCTGCGGGAAGGCCCACCGCACCGCCCCGGTGACCAGCCAGTCGACCGCCCCCCGGTCGTCGACCTGGATGCCGGGATCGACGTACACCTGCACCCGTTCGCTGAGCTCTGCGCCGACCTCGAGCACGCTCGTCGACACGACGCGGTGAGCGCCGCGGTGGTCGATCGTGAACGCCTGGTCCGGGCTCACCCAGAACCCGTGCGGCAGCTCGATGATCGCGAATTCCCTTATGGTTGACTTCTGGATGGCGTTCCGTTCCGGATCGCCGCCGAACGACACGGCGTGCTGCAGCTGGGCCCCGAGCCGCGCGGGCCGCGCCACGCGGACGTACGCCTGCACGAGGGGCGCCACCTGGTTCTTCCCCGCCCCGAGCGCGCGCTTCGTCGCCGAGTCGAGGACGAGATCCGTGCCCAGGACCAGCGCGAACCGCGGCGTGCCGACCACGCGGACGAGCGGCCGGATCAGGATGTCGCCGAGCCCCACGTCGCGCTGGCCCTCGATGTCGCCCGCGTACGCGAGCGGCAGGTCGGCGCGCAGCGAGAAGGTCCTGGTGAAGGCGTAGTCCCCCCGGAGCACGGCTGCGTTGAAGAAGCCGTTCCTGCCGCTCGAGTAATCGTTCCGGAGCTCGAGGAACGTGCTGAAGTTGGCGGCCGCCCTCGGTTGCGTCCGGGGCGCCGCAGCGGCGGGCCGCTCCGGCGCAGCAGGTGGCTGCGCGGGCGGCGCGGGTGGAAGCGACGGCCGCGCGGGCTGTGCGCCGGCGAGCGCCGTGGGATCCCCTGGGTGCGCAGGATCGGCGCGGGCCGCGGCGGCGCCGCTCAGCGCGAGGAGCCCGACCGTGCCGAGAGAGGCCACGCGGCGGCGCTGCTGACCACAAGGCGAGACCGTTCGACCGGCAGGGCGCGCCTGCGCGACGCGATGCGCTTGCATGCCGGGTTCATGGGTGTGTCGCGCGATCTGGCGGCAGTCAGTTCAAGACAGCAGTCTGCACTTCGGGCGCGCATGAGCCGACGTCCGGTGTTTGCGCACCTATCCCCCGGCGCCGCAGCATCCTGACCGCGTCCTCACCTCCGCGCGCTCCACGTGACGGGCTTTGCGCGCCTCGCTCGACTCGCCCGGCGTCGCGCTCGAGCGACGCATTCGTGCACATCGAGCGCAGCGCATCGCCGTTCGAGCCACCGCAGACCGAGCTCCCGGACACCGCCGGTTCGTGCTGAACATCACGCGGTTCACGTGCGCGCGCTCGAACAAAAAACTGCACGAAATGCCGCAGAAACAAGCGATCTGTAAAGAAACAACTTGACGCGACGCAGCAGCTCTGTAGGGTAGAAGCATCTACGCCATGCAGAAGCCGATGTGCACCGCCAGCGCCCACGCCTCCGGCGATGGGACCCTCGCTGAGAAGGTTGTGCACCACGCTTCGTTGGCGTCCTCGGCGGCGCGTTCGTTCGTCGTCGTCGAAGGCGGCGTGTCCGTCGGGCTCCTAGCGGGCCTAGCCATTCCTACGCTCATCAGCCTAGTTGACGTCGTCGGGCTGATTCGCGTCGGGAACGGTTGCGGGCCGCCGCTCTGAGCTGAGACACAGCATGGAGATTGGCCCCCGCACCGAGATGGTCCGGGGGCTTTCGTTTTTTCGGCCTGAGGGTTCACGGAGAGCAGCCGTCGTCGAAGGAGGATCAGGTGAGCAAGGAACATTCGAGGAAGAATCGGGAGGACGCCTCTGTCGAGGCCGTCGGCCAGCGCATCGCGGAGCTCGCAGAGCTCGTCGCCGCGGGATGTGGGGGGCCCGTCGCGTCGAGCGCCGTGCGAGAGGAGTTCGAGGCGCTCGTCGACGAGATCCGCGCCCGAGCCAGCGGGGGCGCCGTCCGCGCGCCCCAGCGCTCCTCGACGCACCTCAAGGGCGCGCGCCCGCACGGCGACGCCGCGGAGGCATCGTTCGAGTTCCATGCTGACCCGCCCTCCACGCGCTCCAACGCGGATCAGCGCGCCAAGCCGGCGAGCGCACCCAGCAGCTCGCGCGTCGTGTCGCTCGACGACGCGCGCAGGGTGCTCGACGCGATCCGCCGTGAGGAGAGCAGCGGCGGCGGCCCTCGGGAGGATCTGCAGCGCGCGATCGCCTAAGTTGCTGAGCCTCTGAGAAACGGCGGAACCCCGCGGCCAAGGCGCCCCCACGGGCCCCACCTTCACCCGCGTGACTCGATGGAGTCGGGAATTATGAAACGAACCGGTGCACAGATTATCTGGGAAGTCCTCGTCCGCGAAGGCGTGGACGTGGTCTTTGGCTATCCGGGCGGCGCGATCATGCCCGCCTACGACACGATCCTCGGTTACCCGATCCGCCATGTGCTCGTCCGGCACGAGCAGGGCGCGGCGCACATGGCGGACGGCTACGCCCGCGCCTCGGGCAAGGTCGGCGTGTGCGTCGCCACCTCGGGGCCGGGCGCGACGAACCTCGTCACCGGGATCGCGACAGCGATGCTCGACTCCTCGCCGATCGTCTGTATCACCGGGCAGGTGTCCTCCAAGCTGCTCGGGACCGACGCGTTCCAGGAGACGGACATCACGGGCGTCACCCTGCCCATCACCAAGCACAACTACCTCGTGACCGACGTGGAGGACATCGCCCCCGCCCTCCGCGAGGCGTTCTATATCGCGCGCTCGGGCCGCCCGGGCCCCGTGCTCGTGGACATCACCAAGGACGCCCAGCAGGCGTCGATCGATTTCGAGCCGCCGAAGGGCGAGGTCCGCTTGCCCGGCTACCGCCCCTCGCAGCACGCCGTCCAGACGGACATCGAGAAGGCGATCGACCTCATCGACGAGGCCGAGCGGCCGCTCATCCTGGCCGGTCAGGGCATCGTCAGGGCCGAGGCGACGCGCGAGCTCCTCGCCTTTGTGGAGAAGACGGGGATCCCCGTCGCCTCCACGCTGCTCGGCCTCGGCGGCTTCCCGGCGAAGCACCCCCTCAGCCTCGGCATGATGGGGATGCACGGCGAGGCGTGGGTGAACAACGCCATCCAGGAGGCCGACCTCCTCATCGCGCTCGGGATGCGCTTCGACGACCGCGTGACCGGCAACCTCAAGACCTACGCCGTGAAGGCGAAGAAGATCCACGTCGAGATCGACCGGTCGGAGATCAACAAGAATGTCAAGGTCGATGTGGGCCTCATCGGCGACGTCCGGGACACGCTGCTGTCGCTCATCCCCGGGTGCAAGCAGCGCAACCGGGGCCCGTGGGTCGACCGCATCAACCTGCTGAAGGGCGACTCGGCGGTCCGTGACATTCAACAATTGCCGTACAACGATAAATTGTACGCCGCGCACGTGATGCACGACCTCTGGCGGCTCACCGACGGCAAGGCGCTTGTGGTAACCGACGTCGGCCAGCACCAGATGTGGGAAGCGCAGTACTACAAGCACGATTACCCGCGGAAGCTCATCACCTCCGGCGGGCTCGGCACGATGGGCTTCTCCCTGCCGGCGGCGATCGGCGCGCGCTTCGCGAAGCCGGAGGACGAGATCTGGGTGGTCGTGGGCGACGGCGGCTTCCAGATGACCGCGTGTGAGCTCTCGACCTGCGCGCAGGAGGGGCTCAAGGTCCACGTGGCCGTCATCAACAACGGCTACCTCGGCATGGTGCGGCAGTGGCAGGAGTTCTTCTACAACCGGCGCTACTCGGCGACCCCGATGCGCAGCCCGGATTTCGTGAAGCTCGCCGAGGCCCACGGGCTGACCGGCATCCGCGTCACGAAGCGCGAGGAGATCGCCGGGGCCGTGGAGCGCGCCCGCGCCACGCCGGGCACCGTGGTCGTCGACTTCCGCGTGGAGCAGGAGGATAGCGTCTATCCGATGGTCCCCGCCGGCGCCGACCTGAACGACATGATCCGGCGCCCGAGCCCCATCGTGGAGACCGGGGAGGACCCGTGAACGCGCCAGCAGACCCACGCGCCCTGGGCGCGCGCTCCAGCGTGAGCGTGCGCCCGTCGGACGGGCGGGGCGCGCCCGAGCGCGCCGCGGCCGGAGCCGGGCGCACCACTGACAAGAGGGACTTTCAAGAGGCATCCATGGATCGACCCATCCTGCGCACGTTCATCGCCTACGTCGAAGACCGCCCCGGCGTGCTCAACCGCGTCGCGTCCCTCTTCCGGCGGCGCGCCTACAACATCGAGTCGCTGAGCGTCGGACGCACCCACATCGCCGGGATCTCGCGCCTGACCCTGGTCCTCGAGGCGGACGAGGACGGGGCGCGGCGCCTCGAGGCGAACCTCTACAAGCTGGTCAACACCCTCTGGGTCCGGGACGTCACCCACACCGCCTCTGTCGCGCGCGACCTCGCGCTCATCAAGGTGAAGGCGGACGCGACGAGCCGGGCGCAGGTGCTCCAGCTCTGCGAGGTGTTCCGCGCGCGCACCGTCGATGTCGCCCCCGAGGCGCTGACCATCGAGATCACCGGGACCGGCGACAAGATCGAGGGCCTGCTCGAGGTGCTCCGCCCGTTCGGGATCATCGAGATGGTGCGGACCGGGATGATCGTGATGACCCGCGGCGCCGAGGAGGCAGAGGCCAGGTTCGACTCGATCCCCGTGCGCACGGCCGAGAACGGCGCCTCCTGACGGTATGACGACGGTGTAGCGACGGTGTAAAGAGCGCGCGCGAGATGTGAAGGACGGGAGCCGCGAGGTGCGGGTCCCGGTTGTAAGGAGAGAGAGATGGCTAAGATTTTTTACGATAACGACGCGGATCTTTCGCTCATCCAGAGCAAGAAGGTCGCGATCGTGGGCTATGGCTCCCAGGGGCACGCGCACGCGCTGAACCTGCGCGACAGCGGCGTCACGGTGATCGTCGCCCTGCCCGAGGGCAGCAAGAGCCGGCCCAAGGCGCAGGCCGCGGGGCTGCAGGTGGCCACGGTGTCCGAGGCCGCGAAGGCCGCCGACGTCATCATGATCCTCGCCCCCGACACGTCGCAGGCGCGCATCTACAACGAGCAGATCGCGCCGCACCTCGGCCCGGGCAAGACGCTCATGTTCGCGCACGGGTTCAACATCCGCTTCAACACGATCACGCCCCCCCCGTCGGTCGACGTGTCGATGATCGCCCCGAAGGGCCCTGGCCACCGGGTGCGCGAGACGTTCGAGGCCGGCGGCGGCGTCCCGGCGCTCCTCGCCGTCCACCAGGACGCGAGCGGCAAGGCGGAGGCCCAGGCGCTCGCCTACGCGAAGGGCATCGGCGCGTCGCGCGCCGGGGTGCTCCTCACGACGTTCGCGGAGGAGACCGAGACCGACCTCTTCGGCGAGCAAGCGGTGCTCTGCGGCGGCGCGAGCGAGCTCGTGAAGGCCGGCTTCGAGACGCTCGTCAACGCCGGCTACCAGCCGGAGATCGCGTACTTCGAGTGTCTGCACGAGCTCAAGCTCATCGTCGACCTCATGTACCGCGGCGGCCTCAACTACATGCGGTACTCGATCAGCGACACCGCCGAGCACGGCGACTACGTGTCGGGCCCGCGGGTCATCACCGACAAGACGCGCGAGGAGATGAAGCGCATCCTCGCCGAGATCCAGAGCGGCGAGTTCGCGCGCAAGTGGATCGCGGAGAACGAGGCGGGCCGGCCGAAGTTCGAGGCGACGCGGGCGAAGGAGCGGGAGCAGCGGCTCGAGATCGTGGGCGCCAACCTGCGCAAGATGATGCCGTTCATCGATCCCGTCACCATCAAGCCCGGCGACTGAGCCTCTCCACTCGTGGGAGGCGGCGGAGAACACCATGCCTGAGATGATTGCGAATCAAGCGATGCCCCCGTCCGATTACGTCCGCATCTTCGATACGACGCTGCGCGACGGCGAGCAGTCGCCGGGCGCGACGATGACGTCGTCGGAGAAGCTCGAGATCGCGCTCGCGCTGGCGAAGCTCGGCGTCGACGTCATCGAGACGGGCTTCCCCGCCGCTTCCCCCGACGATCTGCTCGCCGTCCAGACGATCGCCGAGCGCGTGGGCGCGGCCGCGGTCTCCGGCCGCCCCGCCGCGACCCCGCCGATCATCTGCGCCCTCGCCCGCGCCACCAAGGTCGACATCGACAAGGCGTGGGAAGGCGTCGCCCGGGCCGCGCACCCGCGGATCCACACCTTCCTCGCCACGAGCGACATCCACCTCAAGCACAAGCTGCGGATGACCCGGGCCGAGGTGCTCGACCGCGTGCGGGCCATGGTCGCGTACGCGCGCGACCTGTGCGCCGACGTGGAGTTCAGCCCCGAGGACGCCGGCCGGAGCGAGCCAGAGTTCCTCTACCAGGTGCTCGAGGCCGCGATCGCGGCCGGGGCCACCACGCTCAACATCCCGGACACCGTCGGATACACCATCCCGAGCGAGTTCGGCGCGCTCATCGCCGGGATCCGCAAGAACGTCGCGGGGATCGACCGCGCCATCGTCTCGGTCCACTGCCACAACGACCTCGGGCTCGCGACGGCCAACGCGCTGGAGGGCATCCGCGCGGGCGCGCGCCAGGCCGAGGTGACCATCAACGGCATCGGCGAGCGCGCCGGCAACACCGCGCTCGAGGAGATCGTGATGGCGCTCGCGACGCGCCGGGCCGTCTTCGGGCTGCGCACCGGGATCGACACGACCCAGATCGCCACCGTGAGCCGCCTCGTCAGCGCGGCCACGGGCTTCAACGTCCAGCCGAACAAGGCCATCGTCGGCGCCAACGCCTTCGCGCACGAGTCGGGCATCCACCAGGACGGGATGCTGAAGCACCAGGAGACGTACGAGATCATGCGGCCGGAGATGGTCGGGGTGACGCAGACCCGGCTCGTCCTCGGCAAGCACTCGGGCAGGCACGCGCTCCGCAACCGGCTGGAGGAGCTCGGCTACCACCTCGACGAGGCCCAGCTCGCGGCGGCGTTCGCCAGCTTCAAGGCGCTCGCGGACAAGAAGAAGCACGTCACCGATCCCGACATCGAGGCGATCGTCTCGACAACGCGGGCGCAAGCCGACGATCTTTACACGCTCGACGCGCTCCAGGTCGCCTGCGGGACCACCGGCATGCCCACCGCCACGGTCCGCCTCCGCGGGCCGGACGGGACACTCCACGTCCGCGCCGCGATCGGCACCGGGCCGGTGGACGCCGCCTACCGGGCGATCGACGAGATCGTCCGCGTGCCGAGCAGCCTCCTCGAGTTCTCGGTGCACGCGGTGACCGAGGGCATCGACGCGCTCGGCGAGGTGAGCGTCCGCGTCCGAGCGGACGCGACGTCGAGCAAGCGGCACCCGCAGCACGACGCCGCGGCGCGGGTCTTCCACGGCCACGGCGCTGACACCGACATCCTGGTGGCCAGCGCGAAGGCGTACCTCACCGCCCTGAACCGGCTCCTCGCGACCTACGGCGTTGAGCCCAAGGACGACGCGGCGGCGTCAGAGAGCAACCAGAGCGGCCACGGCGCCGCCGTCGAGACCGCGAGGTAGGGCCGTGCGCCGAGCGCAGGAGGCCCCCAGAGGGGCGACGAGCTCGGCGACCCGATCTTCGCTGCACAAGGAAGTCGAATCTTATGAATCCGCCTCATAACGGCGCGGAGCAGGGCGCCCACCCCTCGGACCGCGTCGACGTCTACGACACAACGCTACGGGACGGCACCCAGCGCGAGGGCATCTCGCTCGCGTGCGAGGACAAGCTGCAGATCGCGCGCCACCTCGACGCGTTCGGCCTGACCTTCATCGAGGGCGGGTGGCCCGGCTCGAACCCGAAGGACGCGCAGTTCTTCGAGCGGGCGAAGGACATCGAGTGGAAGAACGCGAAGATCGCCGCGTTCGGCTCGACGCGCCGGGCCTCGCTGGCCCCCGAGGACGACCCCGGGCTGCGCGCGCTCCTCGCCGCCGGGACGAGCGTCTGCACGATCTTCGGCAAGAGCTCGGTCCAGCACGTGACGGCGGTGCTGCGCACGACGCTCGACGAGAACCTCCGGATGATCGAGGAGACCATCGCCTTCCTGCGCGCGCACGGCCGTCGCGTGGTCTACGACGCCGAGCACTTCTTCGACGGGTTCGCGCTCGACCGGTCGTACGCGACCGAGACGCTGCGCGCCGCCGTGCGCGGCGGGGCGGAGGTGCTCACGCTCTGCGACACGAACGGCGGCTCGATGCCCTGGCAGATCGAGGCGGTGGTGGCCGAGATGAAGGCGGCGCTGGGCCACCCGCTCGGCATCCACGCCCACAACGACGGCGAGTGCGCGGTCGCCAACTCGATCGCCGCTGTGCGCGCGGGCGCCCGCCACGTCCAGGGCACGATCAACGGCTACGGCGAGCGCTGTGGGAACGCGAACCTCTGCGCGATCATCCCGAACCTGGAGCTGAAGCTCGGCCTCCGGGCGCTCCCGGAGGGGGCGCTCCGCGGGATCACCGAGCTCTCGCACTACGTCGCCGACGTGGCGAACCTCTCCCCCGACGATCACATGGCCTACGTCGGGCGGAGCGCCTTCGCGCACAAGGGCGGCGTGCACGTCGCGGCGATGCGGCGCGAGCCTGCGTCCTACCAGCACATCGATCCCGCGCTCGTCGGCAACGCGATGCGGACCGTGGTCAGCGAGCTGTCGGGCCGCGGCAACCTCCTCAGCAAGGCCGAGGAGTTCGGCCTCGAGGTGCCGACGGGCGCCGAGGTCGAGGTGCTCGAGCAGATCAAGGAGCGCGAGGCGCGCGGCTCGTCGTTCGAGGCGGCCGAGGCGTCCGTCGCGCTCCTGCTCCGGCGGAGCTCGCCGGGCTACAAGCCGCCGTTCCGACTGCTCGACTTCAAGGTCATCGCGGGCCAGCGCGAGGGCGTCGGCACCTTCGCCGAGGCGATGATCAAGATCGCGGTCGACGACGAGGTGGTGATCACGGCGGCCGAGGGGTCGGGCCCCGTCAACGCGCTGGACGGCGCGCTCCGCAAGGCGCTCGCGCCCGTGTTCCCGGCCGTGCGTGACATCCAGCTCGTCGACTACAAGGTGCGCATCCTCGATGGGCGCGACGGCACCTCGGCGACGACGCGCGTGCTCATCAACAGCCGCGACGCGCAACGCCAGTGGAGCACCGTCGGTGCGTCGACGAACATCATCGATGCGTCCTGGCATGCGCTCGCGGACGGGATCGAGTATGGGCTCACGCTCGCAGCGAGAGAGCCGCAGCAGTTCACATCCACGTTGCCTGCCAGCGAGGTCGCATGAAGGCCAATATCGTTCTTTTGCCTGGCGACGGCATCGGCGTCGAAGTGGTCGCCGAAACCCGCGCCACACTCGATGCTGTCGCCGCCCAGTTCGGTCACAGCTTCAGCTACTCGGAGCACCTCATCGGCGGGTGCGCCATCGACGCGACCGGCACGGCGCTGACGCAGGAGACGCTCGACGCATGCCGCGCGGCGGATGCTGTCCTGCTCGGCGCCGTCGGCGGCCCCAAGTGGGACAACCCGAGCGCGAGCGTCCGCCCCGAGCAGGGGCTGCTCGCCCTGCGCCAGGGGCTCGGCCTGTACGCCAACCTGCGGCCGATCCGCCTGTTCCCGGAGCTCATCCAGGCCTCTCCCCTCAAGGCAGAGCGGCTCGCCGACGTCGACATCCTCGTCGTCCGTGAGCTGACGGGCGGGCTCTACTTCGGCAAACCGCGCATCCGCGAGGAGGTGAACGGGCGCCGGCGCGCGGTCGACACGCTCGAGTACACCGACGAGGAGATCCAGCGCGTCGTCGAGCTCGCGTTCCGCCTCGCGTCGTCGCGCAGGCGCCTCGTCACGTCCGTCGACAAGGCGAACGTCCTCGAGTCGTCGCGGCTCTGGCGCACGGTGGCGACCGAGGTCGCCGCCCGCCACCCGGAGATCCGCATCGAGCACCAGCTCGTCGACTCGTGCGCGATGCGGCTCATCACCTCGGCCGCGGCGTTCGACGTCATCGTCACCGAGAACATGTTCGGCGACATCCTGACCGACGAGGCCGCCGTGCTCGCCGGCTCGCTGGGGCTCTGTCCGAGCGCGTCGCTGGGCGATGGCACGCGCGGGGTCTACGAGCCGATCCACGGCTCGGCGCCCGACATCGCCGGCAAGGGGATCGCCAACCCGATCGGGACGATCCTGAGCGCCGCGATGCTGCTCCGGCACTCGCTGCGGCTCGACAAGGAGGCGGCCGTGCTCGAGCGCGCGGTGGCGCAGGCCATCGCCGGCGGCGCACGAACGGCGGACCTCGGCGGCAAGCTGTCGACCCAGGGCATGGGCGAGGCGGTCCGCGCGAAGCTCGCGGGCTGAGCCGCTCCCTCCAGGCGGCCACGGGCGAGCCCCTCACCGGGGCTCGCTGCGCGCATCGACAGCGCGCTCGCGCTCTTCGCGCCCCCTTTCCCTGCACAGCCATCGACGCCTGGACACAAGGCCCCTTCGCGGGCCGCTCCTGCGCGTTGCTCCCACGCTGTCCAGTCCACCGCTTTCCTCGCTCGAATCCATCGCTCTTCGCACCCGACCATCGACCAGGACGGGACGTCATGTGTCGTGGACGGGTTCGATGGTGGTCCTGACGATCTCCTGTGCGAACCGCGGGAGCATGTGCTCCGGAAACGCAATCACGAGGATCTTCACATCAGCCTTCACGCTGGAGATCCGGGCGGACGTCACGATCGCGCGAGCGTTCATGAGGCCTCCTTCGCCGCGCGCCGCGCCTGCTGCGCGGAGGTCGCTCGAGGCTGGTGCCTGGCAGCTCCTTGCCATCCGCTCCATTTCCGTTGACCGAGCTGTTCGCATTCCAGGACACCACCGCGGCAGCCTGATGAGGATGGGCCTTCCCGCGGCCGGTCCTCGCCAGCGTCACAGCTCGGCGAGCTCGCGCTCCTTCCTCTGCGCCGGCCAGCAAGAGCGATGACGCTGCGCCCGGCGCGCGGGATCAGCGAAGAGCGCGCGGCCCCACCGGAGGGCGTGGGCGCCGGTGAACGCCGCGCGGCCGCGCCTCGCGCCCTCGCGGAAGGAGCGCGCGACACCTCCCTCTCCGCACGGCGCCGGCCACGCAGAAAGCGTCCATGGTGTCTCAGGTGTCCTTTATGGGGTAATCGACATCACCTCCCGAACACCACACATGATCGTGCGACGGGGGATCTCAGATCCCGCGTGTCAACGCTCGTCGCCATGACGGGCGATGACTCCATTCGACATGGATTGATGTGCACAGGAGAACGGGAACATGAGCCAATTGACGAAGTTCGCATCGCTCATCGCCCTCTCGACGGCCCTCTCTGCAGCCGGTTGCATGGCCGAGGCGACGACGTCGGACGCGCCCACCGACGACGTGATGAGCGAGACCGACGAGGCGAAGCAGGCGTTCCAGGCCGAAGAGACGGATTCCGCTGATCAGGAGTCGAGCGCGAATCCGGCGATGGACGAGAGAGCGGCGGACCCCAGCGCAGCAAGCGCCAGCGCGCCGGCCCCCGGCGCGCCCGATCTCGGCGCCGCGGACCCCGGCTCGACGACCCCGACTGGCGAGGAGGGCGTCGGCGAGAAGCCCGACGCGGCGCGCTGGTGGGGCGGCGGCTGGGGCTGGCGGCCCTGGGGCGGCTGGGGCGGCTGGGGCTGGGGCGGCTTCCGGCCCTGGGGCGGCTGGGGCGGCTGGGGCTGGGGCGGCTTCCGGCCCTGGGGCGGCTGGGGCTGGGGCGGCTGGGGCGGCGGCTGCGGCGGTTGGGGCGGCGGCTGCGGCTGGTAGCGCGCCACGCTCGCCATCACGGCTACCCGCATGACGGGGAGCCCTGCTGACGCTCGCTCCGCGCCCCTGGTGCGGCGCCGCCGCGGCTCGGTCCTCGCCACGGCAGGGCGCCGGCAAGGGGTCATGAGCGGACGAAGAAGCAACGGGCCCCCTTGACGGGTCGGGGCTCCCTCACGCGGCCGCGGGGGGGCCTCGACCGCCACCGCGGTGCCCCCGGATCGCCCGCACGGGTCTGCGAGCGGTCCGGGGTACCCCGGGATCAGGCGTCGGCCTTGGCGAGGCTCGGGATGCGGCTTACGAGGAAGCGGGTCCTCATGTAGCACCACCACGCGACCCCCATGCAGGTGAGATAGATCGTCCAGTTGCGGCCGCCGAACTTCGGGACGGCGAACGTGCAAGGGAACCGGGAACGTCGACATCTGTCCTCCTTCACCGAGCTCGGGGCGCTGCTGCCATGAACCATGGCGAGTCGAAGCGGCCGAGGCCCGATCAACTCACGCTCAAGACAAGTCCTCACTTCCTACATTGAATGGCCCTGTAGGGGCTTCTCGTGTGTTTCCGAGCCGTCTCGATGCATTTTTCATGCGACATCGATGAAAACGGCTACCCCCAATAGGAATTTTTCGCGTGTTTGGGAGCCGTTTCAACGCGCCTTTTCAGCGCGGCGTCGACATAGAGAATGATCCGAAATCGGAGCTTCTCTGGTGTTTCCGATCCCGCTTCGATGCGCTTCTACCGTGCGGCGTCGATATCGCGCGCGGTCGCCGGCACGGCGGAGGCCGCGCGCGCGCCGCGACGGTGCGCTGGCTCTATCGAGCGGAGGCGGTCCGCGTCGAGCCCCCGCGCGCCGCGGTGGAGCGCTCGGGCGGCGCTTCCGGGCGGCCGAGCTTCTCCGCGCGCTCGGTCACCCAGAAACGCTCCGCGTCGGCCGCGGTCCAGGCAGACTCGTCGAGCAGCGGGAGGAGCGCATCGAACAGCGCCCGCGCGCTCTGGAAACGGTGGCGCGGGTCCTTGGCGAGGCACCGCAGGACGAGGCGGTCGACCGCGCGAGGGACGGCCGGGCCGCGCCGCACCGACGGCGCGAGGGGCGCCTTCGTCATGTGGGCGACGAAGAGCTGCCCCGACGACGAGCCCTCGAACGGCAGCTCCCCGGTGAGCAGGAAGTAGAGCGTGCCCCCGAGCGAGTAGATGTCGCTGCGCGCATCCGCCCGATCACCACGACACACCTCCGGAGCCATGTAGGCGGGCGTCCCACAGAGCATACCGCTGTTCGTGAGCTCGGCGTCGCGGCCGCCCTCGACCATCCGCGCGACGCCGAAGTCGAGCAGCTTGAGGAAATCGTGATCGTCGCCCACGCGGGTGACGAAGAGGTTCTGCGGCTTGATGTCCCGGTGGATGATCCCGGCCTCGTGCGCCTCGATGAGCGAGCGGCAGGCCTGCAGGGCGAAGCGCAGGGCGCGCGCCACAGGCATGGGGCCGTAGCTGCGCACGATCGCGGCGAGATCGGCCCCGCGCAGGTGCTCCATGGCGATGTAGTAGATGCCGTCGTCGCTCGCTCCGAAGTCGAAGATCCGGATCGTGTGCGGATCGCTGAGCTTGCTCGCCGCGTGCGCCTCTTGCTCGAAGCGCTTCGGCACCGCCGGGTCCGGCGCGTCGCGCGTCCTCAGGAGCTTGAGGGCGACGTCGCGGTGGAGCGTCTCGTCCCACGCGAGCCAGACCTCGCTCATCCCCCCTTTGCCGATCGGCGCCTCGAGCCGGTACCTGCCCAGCTTGCGCGCCTGATAAACCTGCTGCTGCGCGGCCCACACGACGTGGCTCGACAGCGCCCCGATCACCCCCGAGGCAGGGACGAAGATGTAATGGCTCGCGGCCGTGAGCAGCGTCGTCGGATCGAGCCACGCCGCGTGGATCGACGGGGAGAAGATCGCGGCGATGCCCATCGTCGCCGGGAAGGCGAGGAACATCGGCGCGGAGGCGAGGAGCGCCTTGCTGAACGGCGCGGGCACGAGCGCCGTGCGGAGCAGCACGACGATGGAGAGCCCGTGCATGTACGCGCTCGTCAGGCCGCCGAAATCGAGCGCCATCAGCGAGATGAAGATCGCGGCGGTGAGGAACGCGGCCTCATACCCGAGGAGCACGACGCGCCCCGAGAGCGTCGGGCGCCCCGAGAGCCGGTACACGGCGAGGGAGAGCGCCTGCTCGACGACGCGCAGGACGATGCAGCGCCACACCGGCGCCGCGGGGTACAGCACGGTCGCCATGAACACGTCGACCAGCGTGAACGCGGGCCATATCCAGAGCGCGACCCGGAAAGCGCGGCGGACCGCGCGGCGGACGCTCTCCGTGTCGTGGGCGCACGGCGCGCTTCGCCGCGTGCCGAGCGGGCGCGTTTCGCGCTCTCTGAGCATGCGCGCCGCGGCCGATCGCTCAGCGCGGAGAGCCTCTCGGAGCAGCGCACGCTTCATGGCAATCTCGAGGGTCGCCAGAGCCACGCCGAACGTCAAGCGAGCGTTGTTGGCTTCTCGTACGGCAGGTTTCCTCGGCCACGATGCCAGGCTGCGCTGCCCGCCGTCTCCCACCCCGGATGTCGTACCAACATGACCGTTCGCCGCCCCACATGCCGTGTTCGTCCGCCGTGCCCACACACGCCCGCGAGGTCATGAATCCTGTCAGCGCCTCGGGGGAACGGCGTGGCGGGACGCCGAGGCGCGGCGAGGTGACCGGGGCGCCTGGGGTCTCGCTCGTCGCCTTGGCCGCCGGCCCCCGGCCTCGGTCAGCCGCCGCGGCGCCGCCCGTGCCTCGACGCCGCGGGCTCGAGCTCAGCGGGCCCTTACGCCGCGGGCCGCGGCGGTCGCCCTGGTCAACCGGCCGGATCCATGCTTGAAAGCTCGCCACTGTGCCGCTCTCGCCTGAAAGCTTTCGCCGGCTGTTCGCAAGCCGCCCCGTCGTCCTCGCGCCCATGGAGGACGTGACGGACGCCGTGTTCCGCCGCATCGGCCGGGAGCTCGGCGCCGAGCTGTGCGTGACGGAGTTCGTCAACGTCGAGGGGCTGCTGCGCGGGTGCAAGACCGCGCGGCGCAAGCTCGCCCTGGCCGACGGCGATCAGCCGACGGCGATCCAGATCTACGGCGCCAACCCGGAGCGCCTCGCCGAGGCTGCGCGCGTCGCCGAGCAGGCCGGACCGGCGTTCCTGGATATCAACTGCGGCTGCTGGGTGCCGAAGATCGCCGGGCGCGGCGCGGGCGCGGGGTGGCTCCGCGATCCGGAGGCGATGGTGGCGATGGCCCGCCTCGTGACGAGCTCGGTCGCGCTCCCGGTCACCGTGAAGACGCGCATCGGCTGGGGACCGGAGTCCCATATGCCGATCGTCGACCTCGCGCGCCGCCTCGAGGACGCCGGCGTCGCCGCGCTCACGATCCACTGCCGAACGGCCCAGATGGGGCACAGCGGCGCGGCCGACTGGGGCTGGGCCGCCCGGGCGCGCGAGGTCGTGTCCATCCCTGTCGTGGTGAACGGCGACATCAAGACCGCTGACGACGCGGCCCGCGCCCTCCGCGAGACGGGCTGCGCCGGCGTGATGGTCGGCCGCGCCGCCATCGACCACCCCTGGATCTTCCGCGAGGCCCGGGCCCTCCTCGACGATGGCGTGCACCTCCCGCCGCCGACGGCCGAGGAGCGGCTCGCCCTGTGCCGCGCGCACCTCATCGCGAACACCGAGGAGCGCGGCGAGCCGCACGGCGTGCGCGTGACACGGCGCCACCTGACCGGCTATCTCCGCGGCCTCCCCGGCGCGTCGGCCCTCCGGCGCGAGTTGCTCTTCTGCGACAGCCTGTCGGGGTGCCTCGACATCCTCGACAGCGCCGCGCAGCGGCTCGCGGCCTGAGGCCACCGCGGCGGCAGGCCAGCGGCGGCGCCGCCTACATGCCCATGGGCGTCGCGTCGTCGACCGGGGCGGGCTCGCCGTTCTGCCGCTCGGCGCCCGGCGGCGCGCCCATCGGATCATGCGGCAGGCTCCCGCGGTGCGAGCGGAGCAGCACGTGCGGCGTCGCCAGGAGGAAATTGGAGACGCGGGACGTGTAGATGTCCGCCGAACGCTCGATCTGCCGGGCCAGGTGGCTCTTATCGTTGCCCGTGCGGAGGAGCAGCCCCCACCTCGGGTTCAACGTCTCGGCCGACGCCTTCGCGAGCGGCGCGATCCGCGCGTCGAGCGCCGCGAGGCTCGCCTTGAGCTCGTTCATCTTCGCCTGGATCTCGACCTCCGTCGCCCCGGCGACCGGCCCGTAGCCGGCGCGCATCCGCTGGAGCTCCAGGCGCAGCCTGGCATAGACGCGCTCCGCGTCCTCCTTCTCGCGCATCCAGAGATCGAGGCGCGCCTCGGCCCCGCGCGCCTCCTCGATCGCGAGGATCTCCTCCTCGAGCTCCCGGATGATGAGCGCCGTGCGCCACCGCAAGACGCTCTTCGACACATGCACATCTCCATAGATGTGATCGCCGATGTAGAGGATCTCGTCGCCGGACAGCCCCAGGTGGTGCTCGACGAGCCCCGCGTTGCCGCCCAGGTAGTGCCCGCCCACGCGCAACCGGCCGGCCGGGCGCAGGAGGCCATCCTCCGTGACCACCTCGAAGAGCGGGCTGCGGCTCGAGAAGAACTCCGGCTTCCGCGCGGAGACGATGACCACGTCGAACAGGTCGCGCCACGTCATGCCGCCCGGCAGGAAGCGGTCGAACGCGTAGCTCATCATCGCGCGCGTGTAGACCCACTCCGAGTTCGTGATCAGGACGAGCTTCTTGCCCGCCTCCCGCTGGTCGAGCAGCGTGAGCGGGATCTCCGGATCGAGCAGCACGAACCGGTCCGGATCCCCGATGATCTCGGCCTTCAGCTGCCCCTCCATGTGCGTCGCGTCGAGGCGATCCTTCACGCGGCGATAGAGGTCGCTGTAGCCGAGCACCTCGGGCAGCCGACGCTGATCGAGCAGATCGACCAGCTTCGCGTACATGCACCCCTCGGAGAGCGAGAAGAGCGTGTTCAGGAAGACGTAGCGCCCGTCCGCGAGGTCGACGATCGTCCGCGCGTAGGTCGCGCGCTGGGTCTCGAAGTCGATCGGCTTCGTGCCGTGGAAGGCTCGCTTCACGTAGCCGAACCGATTCACCTTGAGCAGATTGCCGAGCTCGGTGTCCAGGATGAGCCCTCGGATCACGAGGTCCGGCTCGAACGTCAGGTCCCCGACCGGCCAGCCCTCGCTCTCCAGAAGATGCCGGAGGTGCTCATAGGCCCGACGCTCCCACGCCTCCACCCGGTAGTGGATCAGCGTGTAATCCATGTCGTATCCGATCGCCTTGATCGAACGGAGATTCAGCGTCCGGTTGCAGAAGATCCCCCGCTGCTTGGGCGGCGGGGCGGCGAGGCAATCCAGCTTGTCCATGGTGATCGCCCGGAGAGCGGTCGTGAGGCATACCAGGGACCCACGGCGTTGCCCACCCGGACAATCACCGTCACCCCGCCGTCAGGAGGGCGCGTTCGGCGTGTCGACGTCGTCGTCGACACACGCACGCGCACGCGCGGCCTCAGCGGCGCCTGAGCCGGCTCTTCGCGATCTGCCGCCGATCGATGCTCGTCGCGGGCCGAGCGGACCGCCCGTTCGTCGCCGATCGGCGGGAGTCGCCGCGGTCGTCCGCCTCCCACCCGTCGTCGTCCTCGTCCTCCTCGTCCTCGTCGTCGAACAGGTCGTCGTCGTCCTCGTCGTCATCCTCGTCGCGCGCCTCGGCCCGGCGCACCTCGAGCCCGAGCATCGTGAGCGCCTGCTCGAGCGTCAGCGCCGTCTTCACGGCCTCGAGCTCGACCCCCATGGCCTGGAGCGTCATCGCAATCTCGGGGCTCAGCCCGGACAGGATGGTCGGTGTGCCCATGAGCCGCGCGGCGGAGGCCAGGTTCGAGAGCACCGCGCACAGGTGGCTATCCATGATCCAGACAGCCGTGAGATCGATGACCAGCCCCTTCGCGCCGCTCTCGTGGATCGCCCGCAGCACCTCGGTGTTCAGCTGCTCCGCGAGGTCATCGGTCACGTCCCCCTGGATGGGCACCAGGATCCGGTCCCACAGGTTGATGATCGGAAGGCGCTTGAGCTCCATGGTCATCCTAAGGTTCGATGTCGGCGATCAAGACCGTTGAGTCATCGTGCGAGCGCCGGTGTCGGCTCATGAGGGCGCGGCAGGCATCCGCGGCCTTCATTCCACGAAACAGCGATAGATCGAAGCGAGGGGAGACCCCGTCGGAGAACACGACGAGCCGGTCGCCCCGCGCGAGCTGCGCATCGAAGATCCGGACCTTGCTGAGCGATGCGCCGAGGATGCCCGGGCTCTGGAGCCACTGCACCCGCGTGCCGTGCGACATCAGCTCGACGTTGCCGATGCCGCAGCCCTGGAGCCGCCCCTCCCGGAAGCGACAGATCATGCCGGCGGCGCCGCGGGTGCCGCGGAGCCGCACGTGGAGGCGATCGATGAGGGCGCGGACGTCCTCTCCGCTCGGCGCGTCGGCGAGCGCCTTGAGCGCGACGTTCGCCGCGGCCGCCGCGTGCTCGCCGTGGCCGAGGGCGTCGATGACCGCGAAGAGGACGCCGTCTTCCCCGGCCCGCACGAACGCGGCGTCGCCGCTCACGAGCTCTCCGTCCTTGGGGAGGATCGCGTACTCGACGGAGAGCTTCACAGATGGACCTCGATCTCCACCCGCGTGCCCTTCGGCCCCGAGTCGATATGAAAGCGATCGGCCAGCCGCTTGACCCCGATGATGCCGCGGCCCATACCGGTCTTGCTCTTGTAGCGCCCGGCGAGGATCTCCTGCAGGTTCTGGATGCCTGCGCCCTCATCCACGGCGACGATGAGGAAGCGGACCGGGGTGTCGCGCTGCACCGCGAGCTCGATCGTCCCGCCAGGGGTATAATGGACGATATTTCGCGCGAGCTCGCTGACGATGGTCGCGACCTTGTGCGACGTGAAGCTCTTTGCGCCGGCCGCATCGCAAACGGCCTTCGCGCTCAGGCGCGCCTCGCTAATGTCGGCCTCCACGTTGATGACCATGACCTTCGAGCGCCGCGAAGGTCGATCGCCGCCAATCGCCGAAATTTCCGACCTGAGCCGACCGAGCCGCGTCGGATCGACATAAAGGCGGGCTCGGCGCTCGATGCTCGGAAGGATGTCGGGGAGGTCTTCGAGCGAGAACTCCTCGGGCTGGATCTCCGCCTCCCGCATGGCCCGGAGCAGGACTCCCTCTGCGTTCATCGCCGAGAGATAGCCGAGCAGGACGTTGAGAATCTGTTCGTGCGCGGGAGTCATCCGGAAAGCGCCTGGACCGGCAGGGTACCGGGGCCCCGGGTCCGCGTCGAGTGCGCGGCGACGGCATCGCCGGGTTCGCCAGCTGGGACGCGGAAACCGCCGAGCTCCGGCTGGACAGCGTCAGCAGGGCTCGCTCGGTCGGTCGCCAGCATCGCGCAGGGCGTCGCCCGGCCCGTGCCAGCGCCGACCGGACGGCCTACGGCCGGCTCCAAGCAACGCTCGTGCCTGGCTGGCCGGCCCATCGATGTCGCTCAGGCCGGGTAGTACGACGCCTGGCCTTGACGCAGCTCCTCAGTGATCTTGTTCTCCGCGAGGAGCTTCTTGAGCGGCTCTTGGAGCTCGGCTGCAGGGGTCCCCATCGCCAACGCAAGGTCGTCGATCCCTTGCCCAGGCTCGATCTCCACATGGGCGAGCAGCGCCTCAGCGATCTCGTCCCCCGAGCTCCCGGACGGCAGGCTCGCGGGGTTCACCGGGCTCGCCGGAGCAGCCTGTTCGGCGGCTTTCACGGGGGCCGCGACGGCGGGCGCCGGGGTGCGCGCGGCGCGCGACTTCGGCGGAGCGACGGCCGGGCGCGCGCCACCTCCGGTCGTCCGCGGCGCGGCCGCCTTTTTACGCGGCGCAGCGCGCGCCGGCGTCTTGGGCGACGGGGCGCTGCGGGGAGGCGCGGCCGGGCGGCTCGGCGCCGGAGCGCGCTCGCCCTTGCGGACGGGCTTGGCGGGAGTCGCGGCCGGCCCGGTCGATATCCCAGCGGCGCTGATGTCGACTTGCAGGTACCGCGCAGCGGTCCGGAGAACCTCCTTGCGGACCACCGCTCTCATGCCCTCCAGGAACTCGGCCACGGAAGCACGAATCTCATTCTCGATCTCGACATCGGATATCACGCAGCCGCCGTCTCATGAATCCCTCGGAATGTCAACGTCTTCCACGCACAGTGGCCCGCACAGGCCGGAGAAACCAGGCGTTCTTGCGCCGGTCGGCGCTCGCGACCGGGCGCCGGATCCGTGGCTGGGGCCGCGCGTGTCCGGTGTGAATTTGCCGTTTTATCAAATGAAATGCTGGCAAGATCTGAAACGCATCGAGAGATCATGTCGGGCGCCTCCGTCCGCACGCATGGGCCTCGCGCCCGGGCAGAGGTCGACTCGCCGCTCACGGCCGCGCCAGGGTGGCGGCCCTGTGGGTGTGCTCAAGCAGCCTTGACAGCGCGGAGCGACGCGCGGCGCAACGGGCGGAGCTGCGACGCCGCAAAGGCCGCGCCGAGGGCGAGCCCGCGGAGCGTCAGCCGCATGTGGAGGACGTCGAGATATCCCTCGCGGTGCAGGGCGGTGATCGCCCGGCGGACGTCGGTCCGACGCACCTGAAGGGCCGTGGTCAATGTCTCGAGGGTCACCGTCTTGCCCTCGCTCTGGAGGGCAACCAGCGTCCGGAGAAGATGCGGAGCGAGGTCCTTGTTGGTCATGGCGCGCACCGTAACCGCTGCCTGAACGGCCGTACAGTTTGTGACGACGTTTTTCTCCGGGCCGCCTGCGGGGAGCGCTGGAGGCGCCCCGAAAGCAGCCGTCGTCTATGGTAGGTCCTCCCCCGTGCGCGCCGACGCCTCACCTCCTCAAGCCGTGGTCCTCGCCGGCGGGCTCGGCACCCGGATGCACCCTCGGACCGAGCACACCCCGAAGTTCCTGCTGCCCGTGGCCGGACGGCCGTTCGGGGCGTGGCTCCTCGAGCGGCTCGCCTCAGCGGGCTTCGGCGAGGTGGTCCTCTGCGTGGGTCACCTCGGCGACGCCGTTCGACGGGCCATGGGCGACCGGTTCGCGGGCCTGCCGCTCCGTTATGCCGACGACGGCCCCGATCTCCTGGGCACGGCCGGCGCGCTGCGCCGCGCGCTGCCGCAACTGGCTCCTGTGTTCCTCATGACTTACGGCGACTCCTACCTCCCCTTTGACTACCTGACCCCGCTCCGGGACCTCTGCACACACCCCGGCGCGCTCGGCACGATGGCCGTGTACCGGAACAAGGATCGGTTCGACGCGTCGAACGCCGCGGTCTCGGGCGACCTGGTGGTGCGTTACGAGAAGCGGCGCGCGGGCGCGCCGCCCGACCCAGCGCTCGACCACATCGATTACGGCGCGACCGCGCTCCGCCGCGAGGTCGTCGAGGCGCTGCCAGCCGACGCGCCGCTCGGCTTCGAGGTGGTGCAGCGCGACCTCGCGGCGCGCGGCCGCCTCCGGGCCTTCTCGGTCGCGGCGCGCTTCTACGAGATCGGCTCGGAGCAAGGCCTCCGCGATCTCGAGGCCGCCCTCACGACCGCGGCCGCGACGGAGGAGCGAAGATGATCGTCTCTCGCGCCCCGGTCCGCTTCTCCCTCGGCGGCGGCGGGACCGATCTGCCCGCGTACTCCGGCCGCTTCGGCGGCTATCTCGTGTCGGCCGCCATTGACAAGTACATCTACGTGACGGCCAACAAGCGCTTCCACCGGGACATCCGCCTCGCGTACTCCAAGACCGAGATCGTCCCCTCGGTCGACGCGATCGAGCACCCCATCTTCCGAGAAGCGCTCCGGATGCTGGGAATCGAGCACTCGATCGAGCTCACGAGCGTCGCGGATCTCCCCGCGAACTCGGGCCTCGGCTCGTCGAGCTCGTTCACGGTCGCCCTCCTCAACGCCCTGCACACGTACAAGCGCGACTTCGTGTCGTCCGAGCAGCTCGCTCGCGAGGCCTGCTCCATCGAGATCGAGCGCCTCGGAGAGCCGATCGGCAAGCAGGACCAGTACATCGCCGCTTACGGCAACGTCACGGCGTTCACGTTCTCTCCGGACGGCTCAGTGCACGTCGAGCCCGTCCCGGTCCGCGACGAGGTGCTGGACGAGCTCGAGAGCAACCTTCTCATCGTGTGGAGCGGCGTCGAAAGGCCGGCCAGGATCGTGCTCTCAGAGCAGGGCCGGCGGTTGCAAGACCTGGAGCCCGCGGTGGTCGAGCGGATGCACCGCATCAAGGAGATCGGCCGCGACGTGCACCGCATCCTCGTCACGGGCAGGCTCGACGACTACGGCGAGCTCCTCCACGCCCACTGGACCCAGAAGCGTAAGCTCGCGTCCAAGATGACCGACGAGGTCCTCGACGAGATCTACGAGATCGCTCGAGGCGCGGGGGCGCTCGGCGGCAAGCTGATGGGGGCCGGCGGCGGCGGCTTCTTCATGTTCTACGTCCGGCCGGCGGAGCGGCGCCGGGTGCTGGAGGCGCTCGCCGCGAAGGGCCTGCGCGTGCTGCGCTTCCGCTTCGATCTCGACGGCGCGCGCATCGTCGCGAACCTGCACCGATCGTGAGCGGGCGCGCCGGCGCACCCCTCATGCTGGGCATTTCCGCGGGACTCTGGCTATAGATCGGCCATGCCTCAGAGCACGCACGACTTCGTCGACAAGTACCTCCGCGAGACGTCCGAGATCGCCCTCGCGACGAGCCCCGACGACATGGCTCGCGTCATCGAGATCCTCTTCGATGCGTACCGGAACGATCGCACCATCTACACGTGCGGCAACGGCGGCTCGGCGGCCAACGCGAGCCACCTTGCCTGCGACATCGCCAAGTTCACGTGGGTCGATGGCAAGCGGCGCTTCAAGTGCACCTCGCTCTGCGACAACGCAGCGCTCCTCAGCGCCCTCACCAACGACGTCGGCTTCAATCGGATCTTCCTCGAGCAGCTCGACGGCCGCATGGTCGCGGGCGACGTGCTCGTGTGCCTGAGCGTGCACGGCGGCTCGGGCGCCGATCGCGCCGGCCCATGGTCGCAGAACCTCGTCGCCGCCGCGGACTTCGCGAAGAAGGCGGGGGCCAAGGTGGTCGCGCTCGTCGGCTACGACGGCGGCGCCCTGCGCCAGATGGCCGACGCCAGCGTGGTCGTGCCGAGGACGCGGGCGGGCTACACGTCGACGCCGCACGTGGAGGGCTTCCACGAGGTCTACCACCACCTCATCTGCGAGCGGCTCCTCCAGCTCGTGGCCGAGAGCTGAGCGCCGCGTGGCGAGGCGCGGGATCCTGCTCGACCGCGACGGCACGCTCATCGACGTGGTGCGCGATCACGAGCTCGGCGTCGTCGTGACCGCATTTCATCCGGATCAGATCCGCCTCCTCCCCGGCGCGGTCGAGGGCCTGCGGCGCCTCGCGGACGCCGGCTTCCTGCTGGCGATCGCCACCAACCAGCCGGGCGCGGCGAAGGGCCAGGTCCCGTGGGGGGCGATCGAGCGCACGAACCGCGCGCTCATCGATCGGCTCCGCGAGGCCGGCGTCGCGATCGCGGCGCTCGCGGTGTGCCCGCACCACCCCGAGGGCGGGCCGGGCGGCGATCCGGCGCTCATCGGCCCGTGCGATTGCAGGAAGCCGCAGCCGGGCATGCTCAGGGCGCTCGCGCGCGACCTCGATCTCGACGTCGCGGCGAGCTGGATGATCGGCGACGCGCCGAGCGATGTGGCGGCGGCGCGCGCGGCGGGCATGCGGGCGGGCCTCGTCATGGATAGACGCCGCTGCGAGCTGTGCCCGCTCCGCGGCGAGGCCGATCTCCCCTGCCCCGATCGCGCGGCGCCGCGCCTCGATCTCCTTGCCGCCGAGATCTTCGCCGAGCCGCGCGGCTAGCGGACTCTGGCGCGCCACGCCGTGCTGCGCCGCCCGATAGCCCGCGCGCGGCGTGCTACCGTCTCGCCGTGACGCCTCCTCCGGATCACGACGGCGGCGCGCTCAACGATCGGGGCGCCCGCGACGACACCCCGGCCACCGCGGCCGAGCTCGACGCCCTCCTCTCGGCGGCCCGCTACATCTCCGATCCGGCGACCTCGCTCGCGCTCTGGCTCGCCCTCCGGATGGATCGGCCGCTGCTGCTCGAGGGGCCGGCCGGCGTCGGCAAGACCGATCTCGCCCGCGCCGCCGCCGAGGCGCTCGGCCGAGGGCTCATCCGGCTCCAGTGCTACGAGGGCCTCGACGAGGCAAAGGCGCTCTACGAGTGGGACTACGCGAAGCAGATGCTCTACACGCAGCTGCTGCGCGACGCCGTCGCGAAGGAGATCGCCGGCGCGGCGAGCCTCGCCGCGGCCGCGCGCGCGATCGCGGGGAGCGAGGCATCATTCTTCAGCGAGCACTTCCTGATGGCGCGCCCGCTCCTCGCGGCCCTGCGGAGCGCCGCGCCGGTCGTCCTGCTCATCGACGAAGTCGATCGCGCGGACCCTGAGTTCGAGGCGTTCCTGCTGGAGGTGCTCTCCGACATGCAGGTCACGATCCCCGAGCTTGGCACGATCCGCGCCGCGCACCCGCCGCTCGTCCTGCTGACGACGAACGCGACGCGCGAGATGACCGAGGCGCTGCGCCGCCGGTGCCTGCACGCGTTCCTGGACTACCCGCCGCCGTCGCGCGAGGTCGCCATCCTGAAGGTCGCCCTCCCGGGGATCGAGCCGCGCCTCGCGGCGCAGATCGTGGCGTTCGTTGGCGCCCTGCGGGCCATGGATCTGCGGAAGTCTCCCGCGATCAGCGAGACGATCGACTGGGCCCGCGCGCTGCTCCTGCTCGGCAAGCGCGCGGTGTCGCCGGAGGTCGCGCGCGACACGCTCGGCGTCCTGCTCAAGCACCAGAGCGACCGTGGCGATGCGGAGGCGAAGCTCGGCGCCCTCGTGCGGGCCGCCGAGCACGCGGGCGCGGACGAGCCGGCTACCTGAGCTCGGCCACCTTCTCGCCGAACAGCTTCTCGAGCCGCCCGAGCATGGCGTCGTTCGGCTCGACGCGGAGATCGCGCCCCAGCGCCAGCACGGCCTCTGCCCCGTCGTCGAGCTGGATCACGAGCTGCACCGGGCACACCCCGGGGCTCGCCCGCAGGAGCGCCCCGAGCCGATCGATGTGCTCTCGCCTGGCGCTGCGCGACTTCAGCGTGATCGCCACGCTCCGGGTCTGCGCGAGGATGGCGTCGGCGAGCGGCTGCACCTCGTCGAGCAGCAGGGTCGGCTCGCGCGGCGCGGCCTCGGCCTCCTCGGCCCCCTCGTCCACCATCGGGAAGCTGATCTTCCCTGAGATCAGGACCGGCTCCCCCCGGTTCAGGAGGTCCGCATAGCTCTCGATCTGCTTCTCGCGCACCTTGACCTCGACACGGCCCGTCGTGTCCTCGAGAACGAAGAACGCGATCTTGCCGCCGCCCCCCTTGAAGATGCGCTCGCGGTAGCCCTCGACCATCCCGCCGACGCGCACCCTGGCCCAGGCATCCATGCCGGCCAGCGCGCTGACCGCGGTCACGTCGAAGCGGTTGAGATCCACGCCGTACCGATCGAGCGGGTGCCCTGAGACGTAGAACCCGAGCGACTGCTTCTCCCGCGAGAGCGTCTCGCGCAGATCCCAGTCCTCGGCCATCGGGTAATCGTCCAACCTCACCTCGCTCTTGGACGCCACCGCCGCGAACAGGCCGATCTGCGCGCTGTTTCGCTCCTTGCTCGCGGAGCGCGAGCGCTCGAGCGCCCTGTCGATGCCGGCGAACGCCCGCGCCCGCGAGATGCCCCGCGCGTTGAGGCTCGCGTCGAACGCGCCGCACTGCACGAGCGCCTCGAACACTCCCTTGTTGACCCGCCGCGGATCGACCCGCTCGGCGAAGTCGAACAGATCCGCGAACGCGCCGCCCGCGTCCCGCGCCTCGAGGATCGCCTCGAGCGCCGACTCGCCGACGCCGCGGATCGCGCCCATTCCGAAGCGGATCTTCGGATCGTACGGGTCCTTCACCCGCGAGCCTCCGCGCCGGGTGCCGGCGACGCGCTTGCCGTTCGTCGCGGGCTTTGCGCTGTAGACAACGGTGAAGTCGGTCTTGGACTCATTGATCTCGGGCGGGAGGATCTCGACCCCCCACGCGCGCCCCTCCGCGATGATCCGCACGACCTTCTCGATCTTGTCGCGGTCAGCCGTCATCAGCGCGCAGAGGAACTCGACCGGGTAGTGCGCCTTGAGGTAGGCCGTCTGGTAGGTGAGCAACGCGTACGCCGCCGAGTGGCTCTTGTTGAAGCCGTAACCCGCGAAGTACTCCAGGAGCCCGAAGATGCGCTCGGCGTCCTCGCCCTTCACCCCGTTCTTGAGCGAGCCGTCGACGAACGTCGCCTTCTGCTTCGCCATCTCTTCGGGCTTCTTCTTGCCCATGGCGCGCCGGAGCAGATCGGCGCCGCCGAGCGTGTAGCCCGCGAGCTTCTGCGCGATCTGCATGACCTGCTCCTGGTAGACGATGACGCCGTACGTCGGCTGGAGGAGCTCGTCGACGAGCGGGTGCATCTTCTCGATCGGCTTGCGGCCGTGCTTGCAGTCGACGAAGTCCTTCACCATGCCGGTGCCGAGCGGCCCGGGCCGGTAGAGCGCCACGGCGGCGACGATGTCCTCGAAGGCGTCCGGCTTGAGGTCCTTGAAGAGCTGCTGCATGCCGCTCGACTCGAGCTGGAACACGCCGGTGGTCTCGCCCGACTGGAGGAGCGCGTAGGTGGCGGTGTCGTCGAGCGGCACCGTGTTCACGTCGAAGCGCGTGCCCTCCTTGCCCACGAGGTCCGGCCGCGCGTTCACGAGCCGCACCGCGATGTCGATGACGGTCAGCGTCTTCAGCCCGAGAAAGTCGAACTTCACGAGCCCGGCCAGCTCGGCGTCGTCCTTGTAATACTGCGTGACGAGCTGCTCGCCGTTCTTGAAGCAGGGGACGTGGTCCCAGAGCGGCCCCTCGCTGATCACGACGCCGGCGGCGTGCATGCCCGCGTGCCGCGTCAGGCCCTCGAGCTTCTGCGCCTGCTTCAGGAGCTCCGCGACCGTGGGATCGCTCTCCTTGAGGGCCTTGAGCTTCGGCTCGATGTCGAGCGCCTCGGGGATCGTGTACATGATGCCCGGGCTCTTCTGCGGGATGAGGCTCGCGATCTTCTGCGCCTCGTTCGCGGGGAACGCCATCGCCCGCGCGACGTCCTTGATCACGCTCCGCGCCTTGAGCTCGTGGAACGTCGCGATCTGCCCGACGGAGGGTTTGTCGGCCTCTTTGCTGTACTTCTTGGTGACGTAGGAGATGACCTCGTCGCGCCGGTCCATGCAGAAATCGACGTCGAAGTCGGGCATGCTCACGCGCTCCGGGTTCAGGAAGCGCTCGAACAGCAGGTTGTACGGGAGCGGATCGAGATCGGTGATCTCCATGGCATAGGCGACGAGCGAGCCCGCGCCCGACCCGCGGCCCGGCCCGACCGGGATGCCGTGGTCCTTGGCGTACTTGATGAAGTCCCAGACGATGAGGAAGTAGCCTGGGAAGTCCATCTGGACGATGACGTTGAGCTCGACGTCGAGCCGCGCGCGGTAGGTCGCCTCGTCCACCTTCCTGCCCGTCTGCGCGATCTGGGCGAGCCGCTTCGTGAGGCCGTCGTGCGCCACGTGCCGGAAGTACGACGCCGAGTCCGAGAACCCGCTCGGCAGCGGGAACGTCGGGAGCATGGGCTTGCCGAGCTTGAGCTTGAGCGTCGAGCACCGCTCGGCGATCTCGAGCGTCGAGCGTACCGCCTGCGGGTGGTCGCGGAACAGGTGCATCATCTCGTCGGCGGGCTTGAGGAACATCTCGAAGCTGCCGTGGTGCGCGGCGCTCGCGTCCGCGAACGTACGGTTGGCCGCGATGCACGACAGGTAGAGCTGCCCCTCGCCGTCCTCGCGCGCGCCGAAGTGCGCGTCGTTGGTCGCGACCAGCGGAAGCCCCAGATCGCCCGCCGCCCGCGCCAGGATGCCGTTGAGCACCGACTGCTCGACCAGCCCGTGGTCCTGCAGCTCGACGTAGAGGCTCCCCGGCTGGAAGCAGTCCCTGAGCCGGCTGAGCGCCTCGCGCCCCTCCCCCTCGCCCTGCTCGAGGATCCGCTGAGCGACCACGCCGCCCATGCAGCCGGTCAAGCCGATGAGCCCCGCGTTGTGCTGCGCCACCGTGTCGAGCCGCACGCTCGGCGCGAGCCCGCTCGCGGGATCGACGTGCCCCTTGGAGACGATGCGGACGAGGTTCTTGTAGCCCTCCTCGGACGCGGCGAGCAGCACGAGGTGATCGACGGGCGTCTCGTCCACGCCCGAGCGCGACAGCTGCCCCGCGGCCGCGCCCCAGCTGCGGGCGACGTTGACCTCGCAGCCGATGATCGCGCCGATGCCCTGGTCCTTGCAGGCCTTGTAGTGCTGAATGGCCCCGAACATGTTCCCGTGATCGGTCAGGGCGACGGCGCGCATTCCCAGCGATTTGGCGCGCGCGGCCAGGTCCTTGACGCGCAGCGAGCCGTCGAGGAGCGAGTACTGCGAATGCACGTGGAGGTGGATGAACTCAGCGGTCACAGCAGGCTTCCAGGTGGCTTCTCATCGTGGTGGTAGTCGGGAAAGACCGGTAATCGGGGAGAGGGCGCGGAGAGCGAGATCGGGAGGCGCTGGGACAATCCACCAGCGCTTGCCGGCGGGCTCACATATAGCGCATTGCGCAGCGGGGATCGCCCTTGATGAGCCGCGCAGGCCGGCGCTAGCATGTGCGCCCGTCTGAGAGCACTTGCCTGATCTGGGGTGGGGTTTCCAGAAAGTGAGGTCGATGATGCGTCAATCCCGTATCGCCGTCGCGGTGTATTTGGCGACCGCGCTCGTGTCTGCTGCCGGTTGTGGCTCCGAGGCCGCGGCGCCTGTCGTTCAAGACGTCGACCTCGGTCAGCCGCCCGCGCCGGGGCCGGAGCAGGCAGGGGATGGCGGAGGCGTCGCGTTCGCGATCGACCGGCTCTTCCTCGGCGACACGGATCGCGACGGGAAGAAGGCGGCCGGCAGCTGGAAGCAGTACGGATTCAACCTCGACGGCAAGGTGTCCAGCACCGTATCACAGGACCTGTGCAAGCCGGTGGATGACACCGCCCCTTCGGAGGTCTATCCGGACGGCGCCGACGGGATCGACAACGCCTTTGGCAGCAAGCTCGTCGGCCTCATCTCCAACCTCCTGACCGACCCGTCGACCCGCGTCAGCGACGCCATCGGCAACGGCGATTTCACGGTGATCTTCAAGGTCGACGGGCTCGGCGAGCAGTCTTCCTACAACCCCCTTACCGCGAAGCTCTACGGCGGCGCCACGCTGGGTGAGGCGCCCACCTGGGATGGCACCGACCGGTGGCCTGTCGTGCCGGAGCTCCTCGACGACGCTCAGGACGTCGAGAGCTCCAAGGTGGTGTTCCCGGCCAGCTACGTCGTCGACGACACATGGGTTTCGGGCCCGGATTCACAGGTCACGTTCCAGCTGAACCTGACGGTCTCGAACACGATCATCGGTCTCACGATCCGCAACGTGAGGATCGCGATGGATCTCGCGCCCGATCACAAAGCGGTGGTCAAAGGGACCATCGCTGGCGTGCTCGAGACGGCTGTCCTCGTCGAGGAGCTCCGCGGCGTCATCGGCGCCGTACAGCCGAATTTCTGCGAAGGCCCGGCGCTGGAGACGATCCTCGACCAGGTGCGCCGCGCCTCGGACATCATGAAGGATGGCGGCCAGGACCCGAGCAAGGAGTGCGACGCCATCTCCATCGGCATCGGGTTCACCGCGAAAGCGGTCCAGCTGGGCGAGATCGCGCCGCCTGCCGTGACGACCGGCGTGCCGTGCCAGCCGGCGCCCGCCGACGGAGGCTGAGCTCCGCGCGACTCCGATCCACCGGCGGCCGCTGCGTGCAGCGCGCCTCCTGGGTTCTGCGGGCACCTCCCGGGTGCCCGCGCCCGCCGGAATCCATACAGCCTGCGACGTGCAACCTGCTCCGCTGGCTCCGACCACCCGCGAAGATCGTGCTCGCGCTTGAGCCATCGCGCCCCCTGCGAGCGTCTCAAGGAGCGACCCCACCCGTCCAGGGTACGCGCTCAGGCGAGGGAGGCCTTGCCAGCGCGCTCTCTCGGTCCGTCCGCTGGTGGGCGGGCCACGAGGCGCCCTCTTCCTGGTTTCGTTCGTCCTGACTTTTCGCTAGAAGTCGGCATCGCTTCGAGCGTCCACCACGCAAGTACCCGATGGCGGTGAAGATTCATGGCGAGCTGCCGTCCAAGGGCGTCAGCCCGGCGGGTCGCCGATGCGAGCTCTGGCTCGTGCCCCTCAGAGGAGAACAAGGTCCATGCGTAGATACGTCGCTTCCGTTCTGTGCGCCGTGATGATGATTGGCGCTGCCGCCGCGACGGCGGGTTGCACGGCCAGCGCCTCGTTCAACGCCGGCAAGGAGCCGGCGGCCGCGCCCCCGCCCCCGCCCCCGCCGGAGCCGAAGCCCGAGCCGAAGGAGGAGAAGAAGCCCCGCCCGCGCTTCAAGCTGACGTTCAAGCTCAAGGGCAACGAGGTCTCTCTCCCCGGCCCGGTGGTCTTCGAGACGAACAGCGACAAGCTCCTGCCCGAGAGCGACGAGGTCCTCAACCTCGTCGACGACTTCCTGAAGCAGCGGGAGGATGTCAGCCTGCTCCGCGTCGAGGGCCATACCGACTCGGACGGTGAGGACGCCGCGAACCAGACGCTGTCCGAGAAGCGCGCGATGGCGGTCGCTCGCTGGCTCGTCGCGAAGGGGAACGACTGCAAGCGCCTCATCGCCGTCGGGTTCGGCGAGACCAAGCCGGTCGCCGACAACAACACGCCCGAGGGCAAGGCCCAGAACCGCCGCACCGGGTTCTTCATCGCGGCCATCAAGGGCAAGGCGGTCGACAAGCAGCCCGTGGACGGCGGCGGCAAGGTCGCCGGCGACGCCTGCAAGTGACGCCGCTGCGCCCGGGCGCGCTTCGGGCCGCGCACCGCGATCACCGCGGGCCCGGGCAAGTCGGGGCGCTCCCCTTCTGCTGACGGCGGAGCCCAGTGGCCGGCGCGCGCCGGCCCCGGCGCCGCTGCGTTCTCCGCGCGCCCCGGCCCCGGCGCCGCTGCGTTCTCCGCGCGCCCCGGCGGCCGACGCCGCCTAGCGATCCTTCTTTTCTTGCCTCCCCCACCAGCTTCACTATCCGTACGTCTCCACGACATGCGGAGACGTCACGACAGGTCCCTGGGTCGCCTCCTTTCCATCGCCCTCCTCTCGGTCGGCCTCTTCGGCTGCAACTCCGGGGCGGGCGACGTCCGCCCGTGGACGCGGGACGACCACGATCCGCCAAACCCCGGCGAGGGGCAGGGCGGCAAGGTAGCCGCCCGGCCGGTCGCGTCCGATGAGACCGATCCAGGGCTGATCGAGCTCGCCTGGCAGCGGAACTGCTCCACCTGCCACGGCAGGGCCGGGCGCGGCGATGGCCCCCAAGGCCCGATGGTCCGCGCCCCGGACCTCACCGACGCGGCATGGCAGGATCGGGTGACCGACGCCCAGATGGCCGACACGATCAGGAAGGGCAAGAACAAGATGCCCGCGTTCGACCTGCCGCAGCCGGTGATCGAGGGCCTCGTGAAGCGCGTCCGCACCAACCGAGCGCGCTGAAGCCCGATGAGCTCGACCTCGCAGCACGATCTCGATGAGGCGCCGGAGCAGAGGCCGGCGGAGCCGGAGGCCAGGCCGCCGTGGCTCCGGCGTCTCGCGCCAGCGTTCCTCCTCCTGGGTGCGCTGTATGCGGGGAGCATCCTCTTCAAGCGCCTGCCCGAGGAGCGGGAGGTCGAGCTGCGGCTCGACGACGCAGCGACGGTCGTGCAGCTCGACGTGACGTGGACGGATTCTTCGTCGGGCGACCGTGCGGACGACGCAGCGACGGTCATCGACAGCTCATGGCGGTTCGCCGAGGGCACGGCCCCACGGGCTGTCCTTACGAAGGTGTCGCTCCCGGACGGCCTCTACCAGGTGGAGATCACGGTCGGCAGGAAGGGCGGGCACGACGTGACGAGCCGGGCCGTCACGCTCGCGGACGAGTCCCGGATCACGCTGTTCGTGCACTGAACGGCGCCCCATGCGCTCCCGCCGCCCTCGCGGAGCGCGCTTCGGCCGGTGCTCCTGGAGCGAGCCCAACAGCGTCCGGATGCGCCGAGACCTGCTGCCGGTCATTGCGCTCGCGCGGCGCACGAGACCGTTGACGCCCGGAAACCGACAAGCAAGGCAGCGCCGTGAGTTGGACGCGTGTCTCTGAGGTACCACCTCGCGTCCCGCGAGCCGCATGCAACCCTTGATGCAAAACCTTCATCCTTAAATATAAATCATTGTTATTGTTGATATTTTAGCGCTTCCAGTGGCAACGTTTCGGGTGGGAATGGAATGTGAGAACGAATTCCCTTGATGCGTTCCCCCCGAAACCGCTACTTCTTGGCCCGCGGAAGCAGAGCGTGGCACCTTATCCTACAACCACTTACACGCTCTGACTGGGACGACCGTGGTGCATCGTGGTGCCCCCCCGGAGGGAGCGACCATGCGGCCTGTACAGTGCCGCTGGAGGCGGAGAAGGAGAACCGATGAGGATCACCCCGTGGTATCTGGCTGCGCTCGCCCCGTTCGCCGCCATTGGTTGCAGTGGCGCGTACCTCGGCCACGCCGCTGTCGTCGCATTGACGATCGGCATCTTCCTCGGGACCCTTTCGCTCGGCCGCACCCCGAGCTCGAGCCCCGCCCCGCCGAACGCCCCTGTCTCCTGACTTTCTCGCCCAGCCGCCGCCTGCTTCACCTCGACGCGAGGGTTTCCCGAGCGCGCGACAGCGCTGGCGCTTACGCTCGGGGAGCGTGAGGTCATGACGCAAGACGCCTCGGTCGGCCGGCTCAAGCGGCTCGAAGAGTTCACGCTCATGGACCTGGAGTCCGTGCACCTCATCCTGCGCGGCGACTCGGTCATCGACTGGAGGAGGCTCAACCTGCAGGGCGAGCAGGCGGCGCGGGACCTCCTGCTGGCGCAGGAGTTCCGCCCGGACGAGCCGGGGGATCGCGCCCACCTCGAGAGCGTCAAGAACGAAGCGATCGCGTACCTGCGCCGCCATTTCGAGTTCCCGATCCCGAGCCCTGTCGCTCGCGCCTCGGTGGAGGAGATCCTGCTGCTCGCCTCGGGCAAGGGCCACCGCCAGCTCTGCGCCTGCACGATCCTCAAGGCGATGCACATCATCCATCACCTGGCCGGGCGCGAGCTCCTCTTCTCGATCCCCATGTCGGACCAGGACGTCTTCCACCTCGTCGAGGAGAAGGTGTACCGGGTGATCGGCGGCATGCTCGCGGCGGGCTTCCCGATCACCGAGTTCATCGGCGGGCGGAAGAACAAGGACTCGCTCTACACGAAGCTCCTGTCGAAGACCGACACGACGGCGGCGGCCATCTACGACAAGCTCCGCTTCCGCATCGTCTGCCGCACCGTGGACGATCTGCTGCCGGTGCTCCTGTACCTGTCCGAGCGGCTGTTTCCGTTCAATTACGTCGTGCCGGGCGAGAGCACCAACACGATCCTGCGGTTCCGGAGCTACTGCGAGACGCGGCCCTTCCTTCAGCCGATGCTCGACGCGTTGCAGACCGACGTCGACGATGGGCTCACGGCAGGCGACAACAGCTTCAGCGATCGGAGCTACCGCGTGATCCACTTCGTCGTCGATCTGCCGGTGCGACTCCCCGCCGAGATCCTCGACATGGCGCCGCCCGCGGCCTGGGCGCTCGGGCCGATCATCTTCGTCCTGTGCGAGTTCCAGCTGATCGACCGCGAGACCGAGGCGGCGAACGAGGTCGGCGAGGCGAGCCACGCCAGGTACAAGGAACGGCAGAAGCAGGCCGTCATGCGCAGGCTCAAGCTCGGGGTCCGCTCCACCCGTGACCCGGCGAGCGGCGGACCCAAGCGCGATCGCTAGGCGCCGCGGTCGGCGCGGGACACCGTCGAGGCGCCGTGGCGACGAGGCCGCCAGCGCGCAGCGAGCCTGGACCGCGCAGCGAGCCTGGACCGTGCAGCAAGCCTGGACCGCGTGGCGAGCCCAGACCGCACAGCGTACGGACAGAACGGCCACGGCCGCGGCGGATGCGTGGGCAACACCGCGACGAATCGAGCGGGCAGACGGGAGAGATCCGCGGGATGTCCGGGGGGTGGGTCCCCGGAGCGGAACGCGTGAGCAGCGCGGCGAACGCCGCTGCGATGCCGGGAGCAGTCGGGCTATCGGAGCAGAGGCCGCCGAGCGAACAGCCTGGACGGTGACCGACGGCGCTCGATCGAGGAGGCCTGCGGGCCCCTCAACGACACCGGCGGACGAGCGGGCTCAGATGCGGCCCTTGAGCGCGTCGCGATCGAGGACGACGATCCGACGGCGATCGATCTCGATCACCCCCTTGCGGCGGAGATCGCCCAGGGTGAGCGTGACGGTCTCGCGCGTGGAGCCGATCATGCTCGCCATCTCCTGATGGGTGAACGGCGCGGAGATGAGCACCCCGCGCGGATCGGGGATGCCCCAGCGCGTCGCGGCCTTGAGCAGGAACTCACAGAGGCGGGCCTCCACGTTGCGGAAGAGCATGGACGCCAGGCGCTCCTCGGTGTCCGTGTGCCGCTCGACCAGCGTGGTCACGATGGCGGCTGCGAAGTTGGCGTCGCTCGCCATCAGGTTGCGCACCGTCGCGAGCGGGACGAGGAGCGCCTCGACGTCCTCCGTGGCGATCGCGCTCTCCCGGTGGGCCGTAACGCCCCCGAGCGCCGCCTCGCCTAGCACGTCGCCGGCCCCTCTGTAGCCGAGCGACAGGCTGCGCCCGTCGCTCATCCCACGCACCAGCCGGACTCGGCCGAGGCTGAGCATGGCAAGCGCGGTCGCTGCGTCGCCCTGCGTCACCAGGTGACGCCCTTTCGCGACGCGTTGGATCGTCCCTCCGTCCGCCAGCGCCGACTGCGTGGCCGGAGAGGCCGCGTTGCCGATCGCGCCGCGCCGGACAACCCGCCGTTTGCGGGAGTCCAGGTCGAGTCCACCGTCGTTCCCGAGCGCGCCAGGCTGGACCCTGACGCTCCGTGCCATCGCATCCTTACCCATCATCATCGCGGCTGCTCCTGCGGTTTGCGGTGTCGCGGTCCTACTGTTCCGGGGGGCCCCCACCGGCTGGGGGGGGCCCGACTTGTGCCGGAACCTCCCACTTGCGTTGACATCCTGGATACCCGGCCCGTACCTTTCGGTTCGAGCCGGGCACGCCCCGTGAATGAACCCCTGCACGGGGGAGCCAGTTCGACCGCTCCTCCAGCTACGGACGTTGGATGCGCCTCTTTAGCGGCAAAATTACTCCCCTCACAGAAGAACTCGTCCGCGCGCTTGTGGACAACCGCGATATCGAGTGCGAATCGAAGAAAGAGGTCGCGCTCGACGTCGAGTCGGTCTTCACGAGCTACCTGCACGCAGAGCGGGAAGCGACCGAGCGGGCGAAAGAGATCCTCCAGGCACGCGGACTGCCTCAGGGCGAGTTCAACCGGGTCAAGCGCCTGGCCGCGGAGCAGAAAGGGATCAAGACAGGCGAGGAAACCATGGATTATCTCCTCGACCAGCTGCTCGAGATGCTGATGCACTCGAACAACGTCGAGGAGGTGTTCGTCGAGGACCACGACCTGCGCCGCCGGATAAGGCCCATCCTGCGGAAGTACCTCGAGATGGACGAGGCGCTCGACACCGAGGTGCGCGGCAAGCTCCGCCACGTGCAGGAAGGCTCCCGCACCTGGGAAATCGAATACCAGCGGGTCATGGGCGAGATCCAGCGGCGCAAGGGGCTGCTGTAATCGCTGCTGCCAGGCAGGCGGGCTCTCAGCCGAGCAAGCGAACCGTCTGCGGCGTTTGCCGGTCCAGCGAGACGCCGTCCGCCCCATGGCTCGGCGGCCGATCCGCAGGGATACCGCCTGTGGGATAAGCGCGCACCATCTGCGACCATGCCTTCGGCGGAGCGTTCCTTCTGCCAGATCGGGCTTCGTCGTGGTACCGGAGGACATCATGAGCTGGATTCCGAAGGTCGAGGCGAAGCGCCACTTCTGTCATAAATGCAAGAACGAGCTCATCTTCGAGGTGAAGCTCCAGCGCGCGGACACCTGTCCCCACTGCGGTGTCGACCTCCACTGCTGCAGGAACTGCGAGAACTGGGACCCGGCCGCGCACAACCAGTGCAAGGAGCACATCGCCGAGTACATCCCGGATCGGGAGAGAGCGAATTATTGTACTTTCTTCACGTTCAAGAACGGCGTACCGGAAGACAACTCGAAGCGCATCGCGGATTCTCGCTCCAAGCTCGACAACCTTTTCAAGAAGAAGTAGGCGCCCGCTGGGGGAGCACGCACATGTCCACGCCTCGCTACTTGATCACCGGCGGTGCCGGGTTCATCGGAAGCAACCTCGTCGCGGCGCTGACCGCCGCCGGCGAGCGGGTCCGCGTCCTCGATAACCTCGCGACCGGCCGATGGGAGAACCTCGACGGGCTCCCCCACCAGTCGCTGATCGAGCGCATCACGGGGGACATCCGGGATGCCGCGGCGGTCGCGACGGCGGCCAAGGGGGTCGAGGTCATTCTCCACCAGGCCGCGCTCGGCTCGGTCCCGCGCAGCGTCGAGTCGCCGATCGAGTCGAACGCCGTCAACGTCGGCGGCACAGTCACGGTGCTCGATGTGGCGCGCCGTCAGGGCGTGCGCCGCGTGCTCTTCGCCGCGTCGTCCAGCGCGTACGGCGAGACGCCTGTCCTGCCGAAACACGAGGGCATGGAGCCGATGCCGCTGTCGCCGTACGCGGTCACGAAGCTCGCCTGCGAGCACTACATGAAGGTCTTCGCGGGCATCTACGGCATCGAGACCCTGAGCCTGCGTTACTTCAACGTCTTCGGGCCGAACCAGACGCCGGACGGCGCCTACGCCGCGGCGATCCCGCGGTTCGTCGACGCCGCCCTGCAGAACCGGCCGATCCCGATCTTCGGCGACGGCGAGCAGACGCGCGACTTCTGCTTCATCGAGAACACCGTCCTCGCGAACCTGCTCGGCGCGACGTCGTCGAAGAAGTTCAAGGGTGAGGTCATCAACATCGCCGGCGGACGCCGGATCGGGCTGAATGAGCTCTGCAAGGAGATCTCGCGGGCCCTCGGGCGGGACGTCGCGATCGAGCACCTCCCCGCCCGCGCCGGGGACATCCGCCACTCGCTCGCCGACATCTCGCGCGCGGCCGAGCTCATCGGGTACGAGCCCCGCGTGCGCTGGGAGGACGGCATCGTCCCCACGGTCACGTACCTGCGGACGCTCCGTGAGAAGGGTCCCGCGGCCGCGTCGGCCACGGTCACCTGTGGCAAGGTTCCGCTGCCCAAGGCCCAAGAGGCCTCGGACATCGGACAGAAGGCGAGCTAGGTAGAGCGGGGCGGCTCGTGCGGAGCATGACCGGCTTCGGGCTCGGTGACGCTTCGCTCACCGATGGGCGCGTCGTCGCCGAGATCCGCTCGGTGAACCAGCGCTTCCTCGACGTGCGCGCGCGGCTCCCGCGCGAGCTCGTCGATCTGACGATGTTCGCCGAGCAGGTGGCGCGCGAGCGCCTGCGGCGGGGGCGCATCGAGATCATCGTGCGCACCGAGGGCGCGGTGCTGGCCCCGAGCACGCTCGACAAATCGAAGGCGCGCGCGGCGTTCCGCGCCCTGGCGGAGCTCCGCGACGAGCTCGCGCCGGGCGCCGACGTGCCGCTCTCGCTGCTCTGCGCCGTGCCGGACCTCTTCGCCCCCGCCGGCGGCCACGAGATCGCGGCCGTCCGCGGGGCGCTCAAGCTGGCCATCGAGCGCGCGATCGACGCGATGGAGGGCATGTGCCTGCGCGAAGGCGAGGCGCTCGCCAGCGACATGCGCGGGCGGGTGGCCACGTTGCGCGCGCTCTCGGCCGAGGTCGTGGCGCGCGCGGACGAGGCGCGCGAGGCGCTCAGGCGCCGCCTGCGCGAGCGGGTCGAGCGCCTGCTCCAGGGGGTCGAGGCCGGCTTCGAGGCGACGCGGATCGAGGCGGAGGTGATGCTGCTCGCCGAGCGCAGCGACATCACCGAGGAGGTCACCCGCCTACGGAGCCACCTCGACCAGTTCGGCGGCGCGCTCGCGGCCCCGAGCGGCGACCCTTGTGGAAGGAGGCTCGACTTCCTGCTTCAGGAGATGGTACGCGAGGCGAACACGCTGGGCTCCAAGGCGCAGGACGCCGCCATCTCCCATCACGTCGTGGCGATGAAGGTGGAGCTCGAACGCCTGCGGGAGCAGGTCCAGAACATCGAGTGACAGGAGAGCATGTCGACCGAAGCACTCAGTGACGACTTCCTCCTCCTCATCGTGTCGTCCCCGTCCGGCGCGGGGAAGACGACGCTCTGCGGGAGGCTGCGCAGCGAGTTCCCCGACCTGCGCTTCTCGGTCTCCCACACGACCCGGCGCCCGCGCCCGAACGAGGTCGATGGCCGGGAGTACCACTTCGTCGACCCGAACATGTTCGAGCAGATGATCCGCATCGGCGCGTTCGCCGAGTGGGCCAGGGTGCACGATCATCTCTACGGCACGAGCCTGAAGGAGATCGAGATCGCCCGCGCCACCGCGCGCGGCGTCCTCTTCGACATCGACCACCAGGGCGCGCGGCAGATCAAGGCGAGCCTGCCCGAGGCGGTCGCCGTGTTCATCCTTCCCCCGTCGCTCGCTGAGCTCGAGCGGCGCCTGCGCGGGCGCGGCACCGAGGACGAGCCCACGACGCTCCGCCGCCTCCGCAATGCGAAAGGTGAGATCGAGCATTACGGGTTCTTCGACTACGTGATCGTGAACGACGAGATCAACCGTGCCTACGAGCAGCTGCGGTCGCTCGTCTTCGCCGAGCGGTGCCGCCGCCAGCGGCGCGCGGCCCTCTGCGAGCGGCTGCTCTCGGAGCGGAGGTTCGAGCGATGAGCGGCGGCGCGACGCGCGACGTGCTCGCGATCATCGGCGGCAGCGGCGTCTACGAGATGGGGTGGCTGGAAGACGTCGAGGAGGTCTCGGTCTCCACCCCCTTCGGGCTACCGAGCGACGTGGTGCTCCGCGGTCGGGTCAAGGGCGGCGACGCGACGGTGCTCTTCCTGCCGCGCCACGGCCGCGGGCACCGCTTCTCGCCGTCGACGATCAACTACCGCGCGAACATCTGCGCGCTGAAGATGCTCGGCGCCACGCACGTGCTCAGCGTGAGCGCCGTCGGCTCCCTGCGCGAGGACATCGTGCCTGGCGACCTCGTTGTCGTCGACCAGTTCATCGATTTCACGAAGCGCCGGATCTCGACGTTCTTCGACGAAGGCCTCGTCGCCCACGTGCCGTTCGCCGATCCGGTGTGCCCGATCCTGGCGAGCGCGGTCCACGACGCAGCGCTCGCCACCGGCGCGCGCGTCCACCGCGGCGGCACCTATGTCTGCATCGAGGGCCCGCAGTTCTCGACGCGGGCCGAAAGCCGCATGTTCCGGACGTTCGGCGCGCATGTCATCGGGATGACCAACTTGCCCGAGGCGAAGCTCGCCCGCGAAGCGGAGCTCCCCTACGCCACGCTCGCGCTCACCACCGACTTCGATTGCTGGCACGTCAGCGAGGAGGCGGTGAGCGTCGAAGCGGTCATCACCGTGCTCAACCGCAATATCGGGTATGCGCGGGACGTCGCGAAGTCCCTCGCCCGCAATCTCCCCGACGTGTCGCAGAGCCCAGCCCGTCACGCGCTGGAGAAGTGCATCATGACCGCGGCTGGCGCGTCATCGCCCGACGCAGAGGCGCGGCTCGAGTGGCTCATCGGCCCTCGGCGCAAGGCCGACTGAGCTGACCTCAGGGCTCCTCTGCGCTGCACCCCGCTCCTCCGCGCAGCGGGCTGGAGGGGGTGCGGCGGGCGGGAGGGGCGCAGCGGGCTCTGCTGGTGTCGGGTGCGGCCGTGGCGCAGCGGCGCCGTCGCAGAAACGAAACGCGCGGCTAGCGGCTACGCACAAACCTGGCTAAGAGGCGTCCTGTGACGACCTCATCCGCGATCCTCATCATCGGCTCGATGGCCTTCGACGACCTCGAGCTCCCCTCCGGCAACGCAAGAGACGTCGTCGGTGGCTCGGCCACCTACTCGGCGTTCGCTGCCTCGTGCTTCGCTCCGGTGCGCACCGTGGCCGTGGTGGGCGATGATTTCCCCGAAGAGACCCTCGCGGCAATGCGATCCCGAGGGATCTCGATCGAGGGCGTCGAGCGCGCTCCTGGGAAGACGTTCCGCTGGGCCGGGCGCTACGACGTGGATCTCATCCATCGCACGACGCTGGACACGCAGCTCAACGTGTTCGCGTCGTTCGCGCCGAAGCTGCCGGAGACCTACCGCGACACGCCCTTCCTCCTGCTCGGCAACATCCATCCGGCGCTCCAGCTCGACGTCCTCGAGCAGGTCCGAGCGCCGCGCTTCGTCCTCGCCGACACGATGAATTTCTGGATCGAGGGGGAGCCGAAGGCGGTCGCGGCGATGCTGCGCCGCATCGACACGCTCGTCGTCAACGACGAGGAGGCGCGCCAGCTCTCGGGCAAGTACAACATCCGCCGCGCGGCGAAGGAGATCCTGTCCCGTGGTCCGCGCCGGCTGATCATCAAGCGCGGAGAGCACGGCGCGCTGCTCTTCGACGAGGAGGGCGTGTTCGCCGCGCCCGGCTTCCCGCTCGAGGACGTCATCGACCCCACGGGCGCCGGCGACGCCTTTGCCGGCGGGCTCATCGGCTATCTGGCAGGCCAGCCGGAGGTCACGCCGCTCGCGCTCCGGCGCGGCATGCTCCATGCGACGGCGACGGCGTCGTTCTGCGTCGAAGCGGTTGGCACGCGGCGGATCGCGACGGTGACTCGAGCCGACATCGCGGCGCGACTGACCGAGATCCGAGCGCTGTACGAGTTCGGCGCGAGCACCATGTGAAGCAGCCTGCCCTGGGGGCGGCGCTGGCGCGAGAGCCTGCCGTGTGCGGTCGCTGTTCACCTTCCGGCGCATAGCCGTGCTAGACGACCGTCAAAGTGAACATGAACCTCACCACCCGTACATTCGCAGGCATCGCCTTGCTGGCCCCCCTCGTCTTCGGCTGCGCGGCCCGTACTGCGCCGTTCGATGAGATGGACAAGGCGCAGATCACGGTCCTCCGCCTCCAGGGGCAGGAGCTGGCCCCGACGCCCGTAGCGACGACCGGGGCCCCCACCCTCATCCCGGGCATCCCGCCCGAGCTCCAGCAGATGGGGCAGGCAGCTCTTCAGGGGCTGCAGCAGGCGCTGCCCGGGCTCATCCCGCCCAACCTCATCCCGGGGCAGACCGCCAGCACGCCGGTCCTGCCCGCGCAGCCGCGCTTCAAGAACTTCGTCATCCTCCAGCAGCGTCAGCTCACGACCAGCGATTCCGACGAGGAGCTCAAGGACCAGATCCTCGACGTCTTCGGCGACGAGGGCAGCTTCACCGCGGACCGCGGCAACTGCTTCTATCCCGGCCTGGGCATCTCGATGGTGCGGCCGAACAACCCCACGCCGGTCGACCTGCTCATCTCCTTCTCGTGCAACCAGGCCATGGGAGACGGCTTCCGCTGGCCTTACGCGACCAACGGCTTCTCGCCCGAGACCCACCAGAAGCTGAGCGAGATTTACCAGCAGCTCTGGGGACAGTCGGTCCCGCCCGGCGCGTGATCCCGTGCCGCGGCGAGGAGCTCCGCCGATCTAATTTGTAACCAGCACCACACATCGTGACCGCAGGGTCCGGATGGCTAGACTTGATCGAGCTTCCGAGGTCCACGCGTATCGGTCAGGAGCGCGCCGCACGACGTCATGATCCCCCAACCCCAGCTGTTGCCGGGAAAGGAGCTCGGGCACTACGAGCTCCTCCTGCCCATCGCGCAGGGGGGAATGGCCACGGTGTGGGCCGCGCGCCACAAGGGTCGTCGTGGCTTCCAGAAGACGGTGGCCATCAAGACGATGCTGCCGTCGCTCTCGGATGATCCCCAGTTCGAGAAGATGTTCCTCGAGGAGGCGAGGCTCGCTTCGGGGATCCATCACCCGAACGTCGCCGAGATCCTCGACCTCGGCGAGCAGAACGACGTCCTCTACATCGTGATGGAGTGGGTCGACGGCGAGGCGCTGTCGGTCATCGCGAAGGCGGCGAACAAGAGCGGCGTGGCCATCCCGCTGCGCATCGCGCTCCGCGTCCTCGGCCGCGCTTGCCTCGGTTTGCACGCCGCGCACGAGCTCCGGGACCCGCAGAACGACGACCAGCTGCTCGGGCTCGTGCACCGCGACGTGTCACCCCAGAACATCCTCGTGACGTACGACGGCCACGTGAAGCTCGTGGACTTCGGGGTCGCCAAGGCCACCAACCGCACGCACAACGACACAACCGCGGGACAGATCAAGGGCAAGGTGCCGTACATGTCCCCGGAGCAGGCGCGAGGCGAGCGGGTCGATCGGCGCACCGACGTCTTCGCGATGGGGATCGTGCTCTACAAGTTGACGACGGGAGAGCACCCCTTCGCCGCAGAGAACGACCTTCTCACGCTCAAGTACATCACCTCGCGACCGGCGCTCTCGCCTCGCCTGAAGAACCCGGATTTCCCGCCCGAGCTGGACCAGGTCTTGATGAAGTGCCTGCAGAAGGAGCCGGAGCGGCGATACCAGACGATGCTCGAGCTGGAGAGCGCGCTGGAGGCCGTGCTGGCCAAGGAGCCGACGGTGACGGACCACGACGTCGGAGCGTTCGTGCGCGGGCTCCTGGGAGAGCGCAACCAGCGCCGGCGCGCAGCGCTGCGCGACACGGTCCGCATGCTCGACGAGCGCGCCTCCCACCCGCCCGAGGTGATGCTCCTTCGTGACAGCATCAGCGAGCTCTTCTTCACGCAGCTCCCTCCTGGTCACCCGAGCGCCCAGCTCCCCGCGCCTCGTCGGAGCACCCCCGCGCCCTCGCGGCCGGCGCTGACATCCGAGTCGCTGATCCCGAGCTCGCCTGGCCACGAGACTCAGCTGGGCCCGATCGAGGTCCCGGCGGCGCGCCGCCGCTCGGGGACGCGGGTGGCAGCGGCTGCGCTCGCGCTGATCACGTTGCTGGGCGCCGGGGTGATGTGGCTCCGGCGGCCCGCGCCGCAGCAGAGCGCGTCCGAGCAGCTCGTGGTGCATGCTCACGGCGCTGGCCCGGCGGCGACCGCAGCCACGACGGGCGCAACGCCAAGGCCGGACAGCGCACCCACGTTCCTGGCCGACCACGGCGGCGTGGCTGCTCAATCCGCCCCCGAGGCGAGCGCTCCGGACCCGACGGCCAAGGGCGCAACGGCCGCCGCGACGCCGAGCGCGACGGCCGCTGGATCGAGCGCCACCAGCGCGCGCAGAACAACCCCGGGCAAGCGTCCCTCGACGAAGTGGGTACCGACCGTGACCAATCCCGGGTTCTGAGCGGCCGCAGGGCGCGGCAGCTCCGCGACGCGCTCCTCCTGGCAGCGAGCCTGGGCGTCGTCGGCGGCGCCCTGCTGTTGCGGCGGAGCCGAGCGTCCAGCGCCTCGCCGACCCCGGCGCAGGCGAGCGCGTCCGCGGAACCGTCGCCCTTGCCCAGGGGCGGTGAGCCCGAGCGCGCAGCGCTCGACGAGCACGAAGCGCAACCGGGGTGCGGCTTTACCGACCATGGCTTCGGCGTCTACGAGCGCTGGCGCCCGCTTCCGCTGGGCAGGCTCCTCGTCCCGCCGGCGCACGCGATTCGCTCGGATGGCGGCTACGATGTTCTGATCCACTTCCACGGCGCCGAGCCTGTCCGGAAGGTGCTGGCTCCGAGGGGCATGGATCTGGTCATCGCCGGGGTCGACCTGGGGACCCGATCGAGCGAGTACGCGCGCGCCCTCGAGGGCGGCGGCTGGGACGCGCTGCTCCAGGCGATCGACCGCGAGGTCGAGAGCGCATCCGGGAACGCGGGGGCGCACATGCGCCGCCTGGTGCTGTCGTCCTGGAGCGCTGGGTCCGGCGCGATCGGCAGGATCATCGAGCGCGGGAGCAGCCACGTGGATGCGCTGATCCTGCTCGACTCCCTCTATGGCTCCTACATGCCGGGGCAGACGTCGCTCGCGCAGGGGCAGCTCGCCCCCTACGTGGCGCTGGCCAACGCCGCCGCGCGCGGCGCGCCGGTCTTCTACCTGACGCACACCGAGATCCCGACCAGCGGTTACGCGTCCACGAAAGAGGCGGCCACGTTCCTTCTTCGCGAGCTCGGAGCCACCCCCATCGCGGTGAGCTCGAGCGGGGACGACGCCCGCTCAGCTGCGCCCGGCGACCGCGCAGAGGAGGCAGGAGACGCGCTGCGGCTCACCCGGATGTACGACGGCGGCAGCCTCTACGTGCGCGGCTACGCCGGAGCGGGCCCCGGGGAGCACTGCGCGCAGCTACGGCTGCTCCCTGCGATCCTGGCGGAGCACGTGCTCCCGGCCCTTCACCGTTGAGGCGCCGCTGCTGCGAGGAAGCGCGCGGCGTCTTTTCGGTGAGGGAACGCGCCGACGCGCGCTCGGCGAACCGCCGCGTCTCAGTACGACCTCGCGAACACAACGCGCCGCGGGCTGGGCTTGCCGGTGAAGATGCACTGCCCTTCACCTGTCACCGCGTCGGCCCAGGGCGCCCCTTCGAACCCGCCGGTCGGGATGCAGCGGATGGTCACCTTGTGCGCATCCTTCACCGCTGTCTCGATCTCCGGATCGCCGGACCAGTGCGCCAGCGCGAACCCGCCTTGCGCCTCCTTGCCCCCGGTCGACGCGAAGAACGCGTCGAAATCTGCGCGGCTGTTGATCACGTGTGTGTTGCCGTCGCGCACGGCGAGCGCGCGCGCATAGAGCGTCGCCTGAATGTCGCCAAGGATCTCCGTGATGCGCCCCACAAGCTCCCCGCGCGCCAGGCTCGACTTGTCCTTCGGCGAGCGGTCCCTGCGCATCACCACGGCCACGCCGGCGTCAACGTCGCGCGGCCCGATCTCGATGCGCAGGGGGACGCCCTTCTTCACCCACTCCCACTGCTTCTCGCCGCCGCGGATGTCGCGCCGATCGATCTCGACCTCGACGCGGCGCTCGCCGAAGCGCTGCGCCCGGAGCTCCTTCGCGAGCCCGTCGATGTACTCGTCGATCTTGGCGCGCGTGTCGTCGCCCCGGTAAACGGGCAGGATCACGACGTGCGCGGGCGCGAGGCGCGGGGGGAGCACCAGGCCGTCGTCATCGCTGTGGGTCATGATCAGCCCACCGACGAGGCGCGTCGATACGCCCCAGGACGTCGTCCAGGCGTACTCTTCGGTCTCCTCCTTGGTCTGGAACTTGATGCCGCTCGCCTTCGCGAAATTCTGCCCCAGGAAGTGGCTCGTCCCGGCCTGCAGGGCCTTCCGGTCCTGCATCATCGCCTCGATCGCATAGGTATCGACCGCCCCGGGGAAGCGCTCGCTCGCCGTCTTCGGACCCTCAAGGACGGGCATCGCCATGAAGTCGCGCGCAAACGTCGCGTAGACCCCGAGCATGCGCAGCGTCTCCTCGCGCGCCTCGGCCTCGCTCGCGTGCGCCGTGTGCCCCTCCTGCCACAGGAACTCCGCCGTCCGCAGGAACAGGCGCGTCCGGAGCTCCCAGCGCACGACGTTCGCCCACTGGTTGATCAGCAAGGGGAGATCCCGGTAGCTCTGCACCCAGCTCGCGAACGCCGCGCCGATGATCGTCTCGGACGTGGGGCGCACGATGAGCGGCTCCTCCAGCCGGGCCTGAGGGTCGGGAATGAGCCCGCCGCCAGGGCCAGGAACGAGCCGGTGGTGGGTGACCACGGCGCACTCCTTCGCGAACCCCTCGACGTGCTCCGCTTCCTTTTCGAGGAACGACTTCGGGATGAACAGCGGGAAGTAGGCGTTCTTGTGCCCGGTCGCCTTGAACATGCTGTCGAGCTCGCGCTGGATGTTCTCCCAGATCGCGTAGCCCCACGGCTTGATGACCATGCAGCCGCGGACCGGGGAGCTCTCCGCGAGGTCGGCCGCGCGCACGACCTGCTGGTACCACTCCGGGTAGTCCTCGTTGCGGGTGGGCGTAATGGCGGTCTTGGGCGCTTCGTTCTTGGCCACGGTCTCTGCTCTCCTCGATGGGCGGCTTGGCCGGCGGCCTTCGACCGGGCCGCCTTCGTCCCGCTGCGGACGGTCGGCTGGCGCCGGCCCCGCTCCGGGCTGAGCGCGCGACGTATCAGGAGCGCGGCAGGGTGTCGAGCGCAGCGGTCCCAGCTCCGGAGCTGCGCGGCCCTCCCGCTGGCTGGAGCGAAGCCGCTCGCCCCACCGGCCGCCGCGCGCCAGGCTGCCTTCGCGGCGGGCGCGCCGTCGTGGTACGCGCAGGAGAACGACGTGAACTACGTCATCCTCACGCACGGCGGGGTGACCGCGCCGCAGAGCGGCTCGGAGAGCTGCGCCAGGGCCGCCGACGAGGCGCGCCGCGCGCTGGACGCGGGCGGAGATGCGCTCACCGCGGCGATCGGGGCGACCGCGCGCCTCGAGGACGACCCACGCTTCAATGCCGGGACGGGCTCGAACCTCCGCCTCGACGGGCGGACGATCGAGATGGATGCGGCCGTCATGGCCAGCGATGGACGGTTCGGCGCAGTGGCGTGCATCGAGCGGGTGAAGAACCCCGTCCTGGTCGCCGCAAAGGTGATGGAGACGCCGCACCTGCTCCTCGCAGGCGCCGGCGCGACGGCGTTCGCTCGCCGGCTGGGGTTCGCCGATCACGATCCGGTCACCGAGGAGGCGCGCCGAAAGCACGCCCGCGCCCTCGCGGCGCTGCGCGGCGAGGGCGGTGACGACGAAACCACGAACGACGCGGCGCGCTTCCATGCGCTCACGGCGACGCGGTTCTGGAACTTCGACGCCGAGCCGATCGAGTGCGACACCGTCGGGGCCGTCGTGCGCGACACGCACGGCCGGTTCGCCGCCGCGGCGTCGACGGGCGGGTCGACCTACGCGCTCCGCGGCCGCGTCGGGGACGTGCCGCTCCTGGGGGCAGGGATCTACGCCGGCCCCCACGGCGCCGTGGCGGCGACCGGCATGGGCGAGGAGATCGCGCGCCGCTTCCTCGCGCGGACCGTCTATGACTGGCTCGCCGATGGCGTCGCGCCCGCTCGCGCCGCGCAGCGCGGCGTCGCGATGTTCCCCGACGTGCTCGCCGTCGGCGTGCTCGTGGTGGGGCGGAGCGGCCAGGCGATCGCCTCGAACCGCACCATGGCAAGCGCGCAGCTCGTGGGCTGAGGAGCCGCAGACGACGATGCAGAGTGGAGACCCTGATGCGATCGTGGTGGGCGCGGGGCCGAACGGCCTCACGGCGGCGGCGTACCTCGCCCGCGCGGGCTTCTCGGTGCTCGTGCTGGAAGCCGAGCGAGAGCCGGGAGGCGCGGTCCGCACGCGCGAGGTGACGCTCCCGGGGTTCCGCCACGATCTCGGCGCGGCGTTCTTCCCCTTCGGGCAGACGAGCCCGGCGCTGGTGCCGCTCGATTTGCCGGGGGCCGGCCTCGTGTGGCGGCACGCGCCGATCGACAGCGCTCACCCGGCGCCCGACGGGACGTGCGCCTCGATCGCGCGGGACGTCGAGGCGACGGCGCGGTCGCTCGGCGAAGACGGCCCTGCGTGGCGCCGGATCGCCGGCTGGCACGCGGCCACCCGCGAGCGGCTGCTGAACGCGCTCCTGTCCACGCCGCCCGCACTCGGGCCGCTGCTCCGGCTCGGGCCCCTCAACCTGCTCCGCCTCGCGCAGGTGGCCCTCTCGAGCGGACGTGGCTTCGCGACGCGCACCTTCCGGACAGAGGCGGCCCGGCGCGTCGTCCCCGGGCTCGCCCTCCACACCGACGTGGGCCCGGATGATCCCTGCGGAGCGATCGTCGGCTTCATGCTCACCGTGCTCGCATCGAGCGGCGGCTTCGCGGTGCCCGAGGGCGGCGCCGGCGCGATCACGAGCGCCCTGCTCAGGCGCGTCGAGGAGCGCGGGGGCGTCCTCCGCTGCGGCGCCCGCGTCGACCAGATCATCGCCAGCCAGGGACGGGCGGTCGCGGTCCGGCTCGAGGACGGCCAGGAGATCCGCGCCCGCCGCGCGATCGTCGCCGACCTCGCCGCGCCGACGCTCTACCTCCGCCTGCTCGCGTCTGAGCTGGTTCCTGAGCGGGTGCAGCGCGCCATGCGCCGGTTTCGCCAAGGGTTCGGCACCTTCAAGATGGACTGGGCGCTCGATGGCCCGACGCCGTGGTCCCACGAGGACCCCGCGCGCGCGGCGGTCGTGCACGCGGGCGACAGCCTCGACGATCTCTCTGCCTTCACGCGGCAGGTGCGCGCAGGGGCGCTCCCCGAGCACCCCTATCTCGTGATCGGGCAGCAGTCGCTGGTCGATCCGACGCGCGCGCCGGCCGGCCGCCACACCCTGTGGGCTTACTCTCGCGTCCCCTCCTCCATCGAGGGCGGCTGGGCGGACTCGCGCGAGCGCTTCGCCGATCGCATCGAGGCGCGGATCGAGGAGCTCGCCCCCGGCTTCCGGCAGAGGATCATCGCCCGGACCATCTGGGCGCCGGACGATCTCGAGGCCATGGATGCAAACCTCATCGGCGGCGACCTCGGCGGAGGCTCGGCCGACATCCGGCACCAGCTCATCTTCCGGCCGGTGTTCCCCTATTTCCGCTACCGCACGCCGGTCCGCGGCCTCTACCTGGGCTCGTCCTATGCGCACCCCGGCGCCGGGGTGCACGGCGCGTGCGGGCGCAATGCAGCCCTGGCGGTGCTGGAGGACGAAGGCTAGCGCGGGGCGCATCTTCGTGCGCTGCGGGCTCAGCCGCGTCGTTCGGCTCGCTGCGGCGTACTTTTGTACGCCTCACTCGCCTGCCTAGCGGCTGAGCCCGCATCACACGAACCTGCACCCCGCTCCAAAGGCGCCGCGCTTCGCTACTTCGACCGCGACGACGGGCCGTCCCGGTAGTCGGAGCGCTTCAGGCCGTGGCTCGCGATCTTCTCCTGGAGCGTGCGCAGCGGCATCCTGAGCCGCCGGGCGGCCATCGCCAGGTTGCCGTTGGTGCCGCGGAGGGCATCGAGGATGATCTCCGTCTCCAGACGGTCCATCTGCGCCTTGAGCCCGATCGCCGGCGCCGAGCTGGGCGGCCCTGCGAGCTCGACAGGAGTCCGATCCGGCAGCGGCGTGGAGCGTTTGGGCGCCGAGAGGGAGTGGATGCTCTCCGGCAGGTCGAGCGGGGTGATGACATGCCCCCGCGCGATGACGACGGCGCGCTCGATGGCGCTACGCAGCTCGCGTACGTTGCCCGGCCAGGGGTACTGCTCCAGGAGCGCGAGCGTCTCCGGATCGAGCGAGCGCACGTTTCTGCGGTGCACCTCGCTCGCCTGCCGGAGGAAGCGCTGCGCCAGCGGTCCGATGTCCTCGCGCCGCTCGCAGAGCGGCGGGATGCGCAGCGGCACCGCGTTGAGCCGGTAGAGCAGATCCGAACGGAACGTGCCCGCCTCGCACATCGCCTCGAGATCGCGGTACGTGGTCGCGACGATCCGCACGTCCACCTCGATCTCCTTGGTCGAGCCGACGCGGACCATGCGACCGGTGTCGAGGACGTGCAGCAGCGCGGCCTGGCAGGAGGGCGGGAGGTCGCCGACCTCGTCGAGCACCACGGTGCCGCCCGCGCACGCCTCGAAGACGCCCTCTTGCGCGTGGCTCGCGCCGGGGAAGGCGTCGGCCTCGTGACCGAAGAGCGTGCTCTCGAGGAGCTGGGCGGGCACGCCGCTGCATCCGACGCGGATCATCTGCATCTTGTGACGGGGGCCCGCCTCGTGGATCAGCCGCGCGAGCACGTCCTTGCCGGTCCCCGTCTCGCCCTGGAGCAGCACAGGCGCGGACGAGCGCGCGAGGCGCATGGCGGTCTCGAGCACCGGGCGCATCGCGGGGCTGCGCATCACGAGCCCCTCGTCGCCGACCGTGCGCAACCCGCCCACCGGCGTGGGTCCGCCCACGAGGTTCTCGATGCTCGGCATCTTTCTCCGCTCCGGGACGCCACGACGCCCGTCCAGCGCGTCGAGGTTCAGCACCGGCAATTCGGCGCTCGCGATCACGCGCAGCGACGCCGTGATCTCCCCGAGCATCACCTCGTCGCCGGGCTTCAAGACGCCGTGCTCGACGCGCTGCCCGCTCAGGAAGGTGCCGTTCGTGGAGCCGAGATCCTGGATCAGCACGTCGCCGCGCTGGAACGTGAAGCGCGCGTGGCGTCGCGACAGGCTGCGCTCGGGGATCGCGACATCGGCGCTTGGATCGCGGCCGATGACGACGCCGACCCCCTCCGTCAGCCGCACCGTCTCGGCGCCCTGCCGGTGGTAGATGATGAGCAGCACGTGCGGCTGCGTCCCGCGCTCGCGGCTCAGTTGCGTCAACGCATCACGGACCTGCGACATGGCGATCGGGTCCGTCACGCCCAGCTGCGACTCAACCTGGACGTCCTGTGCTCCGAGGTCGTCGTGCTGCATGGATGGCCGTGCGACCTTGGTCTCCACAGGCAAGTCGACGCCAGCGTGGCCTTCCTCAGACGCGCCCGGCTGGCGGACGTCCGGCGAAGATAGACTCGTCGGAGCGGCCGGACGCGAGTGATTCATGCGTTCTCTCTCATGCGTGCCCGAGGAGCCTCCGGCTCCAAATGTTGGCCCGCGAGCCCTGCTCGCGCTCGTCCCGTTATCCTATGACCATAAGGCAGAGGTTGCCCGGCGCGCAAGGCGCGAGCAGCACTTCGTCGGCGCTGCGACGGTTAGCGCCACGCGCCACGCGCACGCATCGCATCGCATCGCATCGCATCATGCGGCACGCGGCCCACTGAGCCGCACTGCTCTCCACCCCTTCTCTCCCTTCTCTTCCTCTTACCGCTTTGTTTCCTCTCCTTTCTTCTCTCCCTCTCTTCCTCTCTCCCTCACGGTCCTGTTGACTTCGCCTCGGCTGCCTCTACGTCCCAGTTCTTTCTCTCTCGTTTCTACGGTGTAGTCCCCGGACGCATACTTCTGCAGGCTGCCTCAGCGCTCCGCTCAGATCTCGCGCACAACGCGCTCGCCAGAGCCGAGCGATCGCGCGGGCGGCGCGGACGACTCCTCGGCGCTGCAGTGCGCGTTGAAGCGCGAGCACGGGAGGTCCTCGAGCGATGGGAGCTCCGCATAGCCACGGGGACCGGCGATCTCGTTGAAGCAGCGCCCGAGCCAGCCCGGAATGACGAGCGCGTAGGTGCGCGCAAGCCGTCGAGGATCGTCCAGCGTGCGCAGCATCGCAAGGTAGGTCACTTCTCCATAGGTCGCCTTGAAGGCAGCCGCCTGCTCAGGGCGCGCCAACCAGCTCATGACGCCGGCGCGATCCGCTTCTGGGTGGAACTGGACCGCCTCGACGCCGGGCGCGACCTCCAGCCCGAGGATCGCCCGACCCTTGGAGATGCCGTCACGGCTCTCGCGGGCGAGGAGCTGACCGCCGAGGGAGCTCAGCCGGCGCTCGTCGAGGTTCACCGCCTCCCAGTTGCGGTGCTCGAACGCGAAGAGACGGTCCCCAAACGGCGCCAGCAGCGGGTGTTGCTGGCCGACGGGGGTCGTGTAGATCGGCATGACGCCGAACTTGCGATCGGCGCGCGGCACGACGTCGGCCAGCTTGTAGTGATGGACGACGAGCTCGAACGAGTAGCAGATCGCGAAGAGAGCACGCCGCTGCGCGCCTCCCTGGATCGCCGACTCGACGACGCCGTCCACGAAGCGCCCCAAATCTCGCGTCCAGGGCTCGCCCTCCCCATCAAAGGGAGAGCCGGGCCCCCCTGACGCGAGGTACAGATCGCAGTCCGTAGGGATGGGTGCGTTGGTGTCTCTGGGAGACACCTCGACGACCTCGCAGGATAGGCCCGGATTGCGCGCCTGAACGCGTTCGAAGAAGCCCGCGGCGAGCCCGCGTAGACAGCGCATCGCCTGGTTCACGTGGCCATTGTTCATGTCCACGATGCACAACCGCAGCGGCCGGCCGTTCGCGACGGTAGCTTGCCGGCCGGGAGTAGGTGGAAGTGGATTGGAGCTCATCGGAAGGTGACAGTTTGTAGACGTAGACCCCCGCGTTTTTTACCCATACCACCCTGCCGACCTCGCGAAAAGAATGGTTTTCTCCGGTACGCTCGTTACGCCAGTTACGCCCGCTACGCCCGTTACGCCGGCTGCTCCCGCTACTTCGACTTCATCGGCTGATCCCTTTAGGTCGACCACATCCGTCACATCCGCTCACATTCGTTGCGCTTGTTATGCCCATCACATCAGTTATGTCCATTACAGCGGTTACATCAGCTTCAGTTACGTCCGCTACGTCCGCTACATCGATTACGCAGCGGACGATTCGTCACCTCTGGAGGAGGCCAAAATTCCTTCCTCGGAACCGCGTTCGTGGGAATCCTGTGCGTGATGAACAAACGGAATGGTTCGACGCGTGATCCTCTGACCCGCCGCCATGTGCTGACCGGGCTCGGCGCTGCGCTCGGCGCCTCGGCCTTCGGATGCAGCACCCCAGAGGGCGCGATGTTGCTCGGCGACGCCCCGCCGAGCTCAGGCAGCGCGGACGAGAGCGAAGGCGCCGGTGGTGCGGGTGGCTCAGGAGAAGCAGTCAGCTCGGGACAGCCGGAAGGTGGCGATGCCGGCGGCGCTCCGGATCGCTGCGCAGAGACGGGAGGTCTGAGCCCGGCGGAGCTGCTGGCGCCCATCAATACCATCGTCGTTCTCTGTATGGAAAACCGCTCCTTCGACCACTATCTCGGCTCGTTGCTGCTGAAAGAGGGCCGGCAGATCGACGGTCTGACAGGCACAGAGTCGAACCGAGCGCTCGATGGGACGCAGATCTCGCCCTTCCAGCTCGACAACTTCACGCCCGCCGACCCGCCGCACAGCTGGGACGCAGCCCACACGCAGTGGAATCAAGGGAGGAACGACGGGTTCGTCATCGCGCACGCAGGGCCGGACCAGCGCGACGTCATGGGCTATCACGTGCGGGAGCAGCTGCCGGTCCTCTACGCGCTCGCAGACGCGTCGGCGATCTGCGAGCGCTGGTTCTCCTCGGTGCTCGGCCCGACCTGGCCGAACCGGTTCTTCCTGCACGGCGCCACGTCGAGGGGCGTCTCGCGGAACGTGCCGGTCACCGGCTTCACGAGCGTGTTCGAGCTGCTGAGCGACGCAGGGATCTCGAGCAGGAACTACTTCCACGACGTCCCGTGGTGCTCGGGTGCGTACTTCAAATTCAAGGGCGTCTCCGGGATCGAGCGCTTCTTCGAGGACGCGGCCGCGGGGCTCCTCCCCTCGTTCTCCGTCATCGATCCCCAGTTCTTCGGCGCCACCGCGAACGACGATCACCCGGACCACGACGTGCAGCTCGGACAGGTGCTCATCGCCAGCATCTACAACGCGCTGGCGAAGAGCCCCCAGTGGGGCCAGTGCCTCCTCGTGATCACCTACGACGAGCACGGGGGCTTCTTCGACCACGTCGCGCCGCCGACGACGACGGACGGCGATCCCCTGTTCACCCAGCTCGGGTTCCGGGTGCCGTCGCTCGTCGCGGGCCCGTTCGTCCGGAGGGGCTGCGCGGTGAGCACCGTGCTCGACCACGCGTCGGTGATCCGTACGCTGGAAGCGCGCTTCGATCTCCCCTCGCTGAACGCGCGCTCCGCCGGCGCGAACGATCTCTCGTGCTGCATCGATCCGGCGCTCCTCAGCGATCCTCAGGAGCCGATCCTGCTGCCCGAGATGGACGTCTCCCTGTCGCGGCTGCGCTCGCGCGCCGAGCCCGGGATCTCCCATCCGGAGCTGTGGGAGGCCGCGGAGCGCGGGCTCATCCCGCGGCACCTCGACCGCCGGGGCGAGGGTCCGGCCATCGCCCGGCGGGTGCTGGCGCACGCGGAGCGGCTCGGCGCCGCGAGGCTCAGGGACTGAGGCGCCGGCCAGCCGGCGCCGAGGTCGCCCGGGGGCGGGAGGTCTGATAGAAGCGCCGCCGTGCCGCCCGATCTCAATCCGCCCGCCGCCCTACAGGCAGGGACCACGCCGGCGAGCGCAGCCCCGGGCGCGCCCCAGGCCGCCAGCGCAGGCCCGCCGGCGGCCGGGCAGGAGACGGCGACCAGCGCGGCGCGCTCGTCGGCGATGGTCACCGCTGGGATCATCCTCTCGCGGCTCGTCGGGCTGCTCCGCCAGCGGGTGACGGCGCACTTCTTCGGGACATCCGAGCTCGCTGACGTGCTCGCCGCGGCGTTCCGTGCGGGGAACATCACCCAGAACCTGCTTGGCGAGGGGACGCTCTCCGCGACCTTCATCCCCGTCTACGCGCGCCTCCGCGCGGCCGGCGACACGCGACGCGCGGCGCACTTTGCGCTCTCCGCCCTCGGGCTACTGCTCGTCGCCGCGGCGGTCGCGTCGCTCGCCGGCGTGCTCGCAGCCCCGTGGCTGTCCTTCCTGGTCGCGGCAGGCTTCAACGACGACAAGCTCGCCAGCACGACCCGGATCGTCCGGATCATCTTCCCGATGACCGGCCTGCTCGTGCTCTCGGCGTGGGGGCTCGGCGTGCTGAACGCGCACCGGCGGTTCTTCCTCCCCTACGCCGCGCCGGTCGCGTGGAGCGCCGCCCAGATCGCGGGGCTGCTCGCGTGCGGCGCGTGGCTCGGCATGCGCGGGGAGCCGCTGGCCGAGGCGCTCGCGTGGAGCGCGCTCGTGGGCGCGGCGCTGCAGCTTTCGCTCTTGCTCCCATCGGCGCGCTCGCTGCTCGGCAGGCTCACGCCGCGCCTCGACACGAGCGACCCGAGCGTCCGAGAGGCCGGTCGGAAGCTGCCCGCCGCGCTGCTCGGCCGCGGGATCATCCAGGTGTCCGGGCTCGTCGACACGCTCCTCGTGAGCTTCCTCGGCGCCGGCGCGAACGCGGCCTTCAACTACGCACAGACGGTCTACCTCCTGCCGATGAGCATCCTCGGCGTCGGCGAGGCGGCGGTCGCGTTGCCCGAGATGGCGCGCGACACGGCCGAAGCGGACGTCGCGCGGCGCAACGAGGCGCTGTCGCGCCGACTCGGGGCGTCGCTCGCGCGGATCACGGTGCTGACCGTGCCGGCCGCGGCCGTGTTCATCGTGCTCGGGCGGGAGCTCATCACGCTGCTGCTGCAGACCGGGACGTTCGACCAGGCGTCGACTGCGCGGGTCGAGCCGCTCGTGTGCGCCTACGGGCTCGCGCTGCTCGGGAACGCCGCCGGACGCGTGCTGATCACCGCCTCGTTCGCGCTGGGGGACACGAGGACCCCGGCCCGCTACGCGCTCTATCGCGTGGTCGTCAGCACCGCCGTCGCGCTCCTCCTGATGCGGTGGCTCGACGTGCTCGGCGTGGTGCTCGGCGCCGTCATCGCAGGATGGGTCGAGGCGATCGCCCTCGGGCACCGCGTGCGGCGCGAGATCGGCGGGCTCGGGCTGGATCAGATCCGGATCGTCCGCGTGGCGTTGCTCGCCGCGATATCGGTCGGCTGCGGCGCCGCGTTGAAGGCGGCGCTGCCCGAGGCCGTGGCCGCGGCGCCGTGGGGCGCCGCGCTCATCCTCGCTGCGTGCGGCGGCGCCTTCGCCGTTGCTGCGCCCGCGCTCGGGCTCTTCAGCCTGAAGTCCCTCCTCCGTCGGAGATGATCATGGGCGGCGCCGCGCGCGCACGGCCCTCCGTGCGCGCCCGGTGCCACGCGACGTAGCGCTCGACGAACGCGCGCTGCACGGGGCGCAGCGCGACGCGCGGGCGCCGTCGCGCGATCAGGGCGAGCGCCTCGCCCACCTCGATGCCGCCGCGGGTGGCGAGGTAGCAGAGCGCGAGCGTGACGCTCCTGCCCACGCCGCTCGCGCAGTGGACGTGGACACGGTGGCCAGCGACGATATGCCGCTCGAGGAACGCCACGCCGCGCGCGGCCTCCTCGAGCGTGGGAGCGCACATGTCCCAGCAGGGGATGCGCAGGTACTCGACCCCCGCCGCGCGCAGCGCGAGCACCGGATCGTACAGCTCGCGCGACACGTTGATCACGGCGCGGACGCCGAGGCGACGAAGCTCGACGACGTCGCCTGGGAGAAGGAACCCCCCGATCAGGAGGTTCGGGCTCACCCACGTGCGCCACGGGTGCCGCGGCCGGAGCGACGCGGAGGCGCGGCGCAACGCCAGGAATGCATAGAAAACGAGGGCATACGGCGCGAGCAGGAGGAACACCAGCGCAGGGCGAAGGCGCACGCGCACCTCATGGCGTCGACGCTGGCGTCGTGCCAGCGGCCGGGCGGCACGCGCGCCGATGATGCGCGCCCATGACACGCGCACCGAGCGCACCGACGATGCGCCGACGACGCCACGGAACTTGGCCCAGCGCGCGCGAACCGGGCATGCGTCGGCCGATGCCGCCCGCTTCCATGCCGACGGATCTCACCCGCTCGGTCTCGCCTCCGCGCCTCCGGACGCCGCTGCCCTGCGCGCCACGGCGCCCTGACGGCATCCCACGCTCGCTACTTGTCGATGGGCGGCTCGCAAGCTTGCTCGTCGCGCTGACGGTGTGCGGATGCAAGCCGACAGGCGCGGCGGTGGAGCTGTCGAAGGAGGGAGCGAGCGACGGTGCGCTCGAGGTCGCCGCGCTGCCCGCGGACGGCCCCAAGCTCGTCGCGCTTCGCGCGGGGACGCCCGTGCTCGCGCGTCCGCAGGCGGGCGCACGCAAGCTCGGCGAGCTCTATCCTGGCGCCGCCGTTGTGAGGTCCACGGAGCCGTACGGACGCGCGGGGTGCAGCGGCGGATGGTATGCGGTCCGCCCCCGCGGGTTCGTCTGCGCAGGCGACGGCGCGACGCTGAACACCGAGGTGCTCGCGCTCTTGCCGGCGCCGCCCGACGTGTCGCGGCCCCTCCCCTATCGCTATGGTCGCGCGCGAACCCAGGGCTCCCCGGTGTATTTCGGGGTGCCCAGCCGCGAGGAGCTGCAGCACGCCGAGCCGGATCTCGATCGCCATCTCGAGCGTGTGCAGCGCAGCGACGCGCAGCTCGGCGCGTCAGCCAACGACGTCCCGCTGGACGCGCGCGGCGTCGCCGCCGGGCCCCCGGTGCTGCTGCCGCGCGGCGACGGTATCGGCGAGGACGGGCGCAGGACCCAGGCCGGATACTTCCTCTTCCCGCTCGCCGATGCGATCGCGCCGCTCCCGCCCATCGCCGCGCTCGGCATCGACATCGGCGGAAAGGACGGCGCTCACGTCGATCTGCGCGCCGCGCTGAAGACGGTGGCGCTGCGCAAAGGCAGCGGGGTCGCGATCACCCGCACGTTCACGGCGGGAGCGACCGACGGACGCAGGTTCGGCGTGACGCCGGAAGGACGGCTCATCCCGACCGACCGGCTCCAGGCCGCGCTTGGATCACCGTGGCACGGCCTCGATGTCGAGAAGCTCGGGCTGCCTGTGGCGTTCGTCCATCGCCACGACGTTCACACGTGGGCGCTCGGCCGGGGCAAGGCGAACGCGAACGACGAGGAGCTCGAGCGTCACACGGGCGTGCCGCTCACGGGCAGGTTCAGGACGGTGGACGGCGTCCGCTTCGAGGAGGCGCGCGACGGCTTCTGGCTGCGCGCGCAGGACCTTGTCGTCGTCGTGCGTCGCACCAAGCTCCCCGACTTCGCCAAAGGCTCGCAGCGCTGGCTCGACGTCAGCCTGGTGAACCAGACGCTGACGGCCTACGAGGGGCAGAAGCCCATCTATGCGACGCTGATCTCGTCCGGACGCGACCAGCTGCGCGACCCTGAATCGAGCGCGTCCACCGCGCGCGGCACTTTCCGCGTGCGGAGCAAGCACGTCACGCGCAACATCGATCCGCGCGAGGTCGCCGACACCTTCGACGTCACCGACGCCCCGTGGGTGATGGACCTCGCGCCGGGCCAGGCGATCACCGGCATGTACTGGGGCGCCGGGGTCGGCGAAGCGCAAGGCTTCCACGACATCGCGCTGACGCCCATCGATGCGCGGCGCATCTTCCTGTGGGCCGAGCCGGAGCTCCCCGAAGGCTGGCACGCTGTGTACAGCAACGAGGAGGAAGGAACCCTCGTTCACGTGCGGCCTTGATGTTCACGCAGCCACCGCTGGCCCTCCAAGGGAGGCCAGCGGCCGACTGTCACCACTGCTGGTGCCGAAGGAGGGAATCGAACCCCCGACCCGGCGCGTATGAAACGCCTGCTCTAGCCAGCTGAGCTACTTCGGCAAAAGTGAGGGCGGACTAGTACCGCCACGTCTCCGCTCTGTCAAGCAAGGTCGTGCGCGTTGCGATGCGCGATCGTCACGCTCATCCTGCCTTCTCGGTCATCCCGGTCATCCCGCTCATCACAGTCATCCCCGACGATTGCTCAGGATCACCGTTCGCGCTCGCGGTGCTTCGGCAGGACCGCGGGGTTCCTCGCCTCGAACGGCATCGACCACCGGAAGCTCTCGCCGAGCTCGTGCGGCACCGGCGGGTACGGCGAACCGCGCAGCACGGCACGCCGGCAGTTCTCATCGAACTCGGGGATGCCGCTCGGCCGCGTCACCGACGCGCTCCCCACGGTCCCATCCGCGCGGATCACGAAGGTCACGATCACGGTCCCCTGAAGCCCCTCGCCTGCGGCCCACTTGGGAAACGCGTCGGCCCACAGCGGGTGCAGCTTGGCCATGACCTGCCTCATGTAGTGGCTGCGCCTGCGATCGAGCGGATCGTTGTCGAGCAGCCGGCCGCGCCCTGAACCGAGCGCGCTGGAACGCGCACCGCGGCCCGCCACGCCACCCGCGCCGGTCGCACCCGGTCCTGTTTGCCCGCCTGGCCCGAACCCATGCACCCCTCCGGCCGAGCTGGCGTGAACGAGCGACTGGATGGCCGTCGCCACCTCCTGCTCGCTGTCCACCGTGTCGTTCGGGTGCCCCACGGCGTCGGCGGGGACGGATGGCGTGCCCACCGCGACCATCGGCCGCGCCAGCGGAACCGCCGCGCTCTCGCGGTGATCCTCGCCGGGCCGCCCGTCGCGAACGCCCAGCCCCGCGGATGCGCGCTCGACTCCCTCGACGGCGCCGCCGGCGGCGCGCGGGCTCGCCCCCAGGGAAATCGTCGCGTCCCGCGCAGCGGACACGTCGTTCGCGCCGTCGATGCCTGGAGGCTGGGCCGCAGCGCCGAGCACGCCGCCGCGACGCTGGGGCGCACCACCGTCGCGCGCCCCGAGCGATGGATCGCGCTCGGCCGACGTGCGTCGCTCGGCCCGACGGCCGACCCGCCCCCCCGCGAGGAACGTGAGCTCCATGGGCTCTCGGCTGGCTCGCCAGTCCTCGCGCGATGCGCGCTGGGACGACGAGCGGATGCGCTGGATCTGGCTCCTGTCGAGGCGCGAGCGGATCTCTGGAGACAGAAAGGTCGCGTCGTCCCTGTCGGCGAGGTTCAACGCCGGCAGCTCCGCCGCGTCGGTACCGCCGCGCCCGCTCGTCCCCGTGTCCGGCCGCGGTGCGTCTTCCCCTCCGCCGCGCGAAAGGCGGACCGTCAGCTCGGGCACGATCGCCGCCGCGCGGTCGAGCGTGCCGTCCGAGACGACGGGCAGCTCGATCTCGATCGGCGCGCTCATCGCGGCTGGCGACCCGACCGTCCGTGCGCGCGCTACCTCCCGTGCCGACAGCGAGCGTGCGACGACCAGCGCGCCTGCGCCCACCAGCCCTGCGTGGGCTGCGACGGAGAGCACCCACGCGGATGCGATCCGGCGGCCGTCGCGAGACCTCTGCGCCATCGTGCTGTCACTATGCCTCGAAACGGGCCTGGGGCGAGCCCGCAGGCGCAGACTGCGCGCGCTCGTGTCAGCCGGTGAGCGCGCCGTCCTGCGGAAGCCGCAGCCGCCTGCGGGTGTTCTCTGCGGTGCGCGCGGCCAGCGCCTCGAAGGGCTCGCCCCGGAGCTCCGCGACGAAGCGCGCTGTGTGCAGCACGTGCCCTGGCTCGCACCGTTTCCCCCGGAACGGCACCGGCGCGAGGTAAGGGCTGTCCGTCTCAACCAGGATCCGATCCCCCGGAGCCCAGGCGGCGACCTCCTGGATCGCGCGCGCGGTCTTGAAGGTCACGATGCCCGAGAACGAGAGGTCGAAATCGAGCGCGAGCGCCCGCTCGGCGAACGCGCGATCCTCGGAGAAGCAATGGATGATGCCCCCCACGTCGCTCGCCTGGGCGCGCTCCAGGATCGCGAGCGTGTCCTCCGGCGCCTCGCGCGTGTGGATGACGATGGGCTTCTCCACCCTCCGAGCGAGGGCGACGAGGTCGGCGAAGACGCGCTGCTGTGTGTCCTTCGGCGAGTGCATGTAGTGGTAGTCGAGGCCGATCTCGCCGACGGCCACGACCTCGGGCCGGCGCGCGAGGACCTCGAGCTCCGCGAGCATCCGGTCGTCCAAGGCGGAGGCATCGTGCGGATGGACGCCGACCGCGGCGTGCACGTCAGCGCGCCGCGCCGCGAGCTCCGCGGCGAAGCGCGCCGCGGAGAGATCCGCGTCGACGCCGACGACCACGAACGCGTCCACGCCGGCAGCCCGCGCGCGGTCCAGAACGACGTCCGCTCCCTCGCGGAAATGACGCGGATCGACGTGGCAATGGGAGTCGATGAGCATGCTTCGCTTCAGGTGACGAGCTCCGCGAAGCGCGCGCGGAGCAGCGCGCTCGCAGCGTCGAGCGCGCAGCGGTCGCAGTAGCCCATCCCGCGCAGCCGCTCGAGCGCGCGCGTCGCGTTCCTGCGCTCCTCTTCGCGCAGCTCGCCCCAGCCCTTCTCGGACTTGCCGTCGCTCTGCGCGTCGCGGAGGAGCGCGACGAGATCGCGAACCAGGAGCGCCACGCCCTTGCGCCGCTCCGTGAAGACCGCCTCCCGCAGCTTGCGGATCTGCTGCGGGAACACGACCGCGTTGACGATCTTCTGGCCAGGGTGATCGATAGCCCACGCCGCGATGGCCGAGATCAGGCCGCGCCGGTGATCGTCGTGCTTCGTGCGGACCCCGAGGAGCGCCTCCACCTCGCGCATCATGCGCTCGTCTGGGTTCTCGAAGTCGCCCGTGTGCGGGTTCCTGATCTTCTCCCCCTTCACCCAGACGCCGACGTGGGAGACGTACCGATCGAACAGCTCGGCGTAGCGCGTCTCGTCGACGAGGCCGCTGGCCGTCCGCATCTCCTCCTCGGTCGTGTCGAGCAGACGCGTGCGCACGACCTCGCGGAAGAGCCGGTGATCGTGGTAGCCGCCCGCGAGCTGCTTCTCCTTGAGCCAGTCGTACTCCGCCTGCCGCTTGCAGAGCGCGTCGAGCTCCGAGAGCACGGCGAACGGAGAGAGGCACGCGTGATCCTCGCTCTGCGCCGCGTCGAGCAGGAGCGTCCGCACCTCCCGCGGCGAGACGCCGAGGCGCCCCTCGAAATCTACGGATGCGTCGCTCTCGTGGTAGATCGCCTCGATGCCCGCGCGCAGGACCTTCTGCGCCTCAGCGTCAAACCGCTCCGGCGCCGTGCCCGTCGCGAACAGCTCCATCTTCTCGACGGCCGTGAGGCTCGAGACGAGCGGCGCGAGCGCGTCGGGGTACCGCTTCGCCTCCGGCTGCCGCATCCGGGTGAGCACGGCGAACTGCGCGGCGACGCGCGTCGCGTGCGGGGCGACGTGGCGGGTCACGAACGGGACGATCTGGGTGTCGTAGATCGCCTGCTCGTCGGGGTAGCTCCGGAGGTAGGGCGCGCGCAGGAGCTCGAACCGCCCGCGGAAGCTCGGGAACTCCGGGTGCTCCCGGAAGGCGTTGAGGTGCACGTCGTTGGCGCTGCCGATCATCACGACGTTCGTCTGCACCGTCTGCTGCGGCAGGCTGACCTCCCCCGTCTCCAGCGTGAGCTGGAGGTACCGGAAGGCGTCGAGCGGTCGCTTGAGGAGATCGCTGAACTCGAGCACGCCCCCGGCGGCCTCGATGAGCTCACCGTGCGCCTCGAAGAGCGTCGTCGCCTGGAGCGAGGTCGGGAGCGAGGCGAGCGAACGATCTGCCGTGATCTGCCGCTCGCCGGCGTCGACCGAGAGCTCCGGGCCGATCGTGACGGCGCCGACGCGGTAGCGGCGCGAGATGAAGTAGCGCTCGACCTGGACGTGCCGCAACGTCTCGACGAGCGAGCCGCCGCTCGCCACGAGGAGCGCCTCGAAGACCTGCTGGTTCTTGTGGGACAGCTTGCCGCTCATCAGCCACTCGGGCGGCGGCTCCGTCGCGCCGGCGTCCTGGTAGAGCTTCAGGATGAGCGCCCGCCGCTCTCGCACCGGGAGCAGGAAGAGCGGGTGATCCCTGAGCTCGATCACGAGCCGGGCGTCGATCTGATCGTCCTCGAGGTGGGCGTAGCTCGTGCCGTCCGCGGCGCTCGCCTTCACGTCGCCGCCGAAGCCGATCGAGCCGCGCATCGTCTTGCGGCTCGGGAACACCCAGTGGAAGCGGTACACGGCCCCCTCATCGAGGGTCGAGTAGTGCTCCAGGGCGCGCAGGATGCAGGCGGCGAGCGTGCTCTTCGCCGAGCCGTTCGGCCCGTGCATCAGGACGAGCCTGTTGGCCCTGCCCTCGCGCACGAAGTTGCAAAGCACCCGGTAGACCTCGGCCTGGAGCTCTTCGTGGCCGATCAGCGCGAAGTCCCGCCCGTGGTACGAAGCCGCGGCCGGCGCGCCCTGCTGCGCGGGTTCGGTTGCGGGGAGCTCCCACGGCAGATCGAAGAGCTGGAATCGGGTCAGCTCCCCCCAGGGCTTCTTGATCGTCCGCGTGCCGAAATGGTCGAACATGTCGCGGACGTAGCGAGCCGCGTCGCGTCCGAAGCGGACCGGATTGGAAGCGAAGAGCTCCAGGTACTGCTGGAACGAGAGGACCCGCTGCTCTTCGTTGAAGCGCCGAGCCATCGAGGAGGCGATGGCATCGAGCTCAGAGAGGGCCTTTCGAGCCCGCTCAGCCGCACTGCCTTGGACCGTCTGGCTGGGGCCGACCTCGCTGGGCTGGCCCCCCCGGCAACCGGAGGTGTCGTTGTTCACGTGAGGCTGAGTTTACCGTTCTGCCTACTGCACGTCGACGACCGCCTCGAGCTCCTGCTTCTGCATCAAACAATTCGCGGCGCTGCAGATGCTGAAGGAGAGCACGCCCGCCACCTTGGTCTTGCCCTTCTTGACCGCCACGAACGGGACCTTGAGGAGGCCCTTGGTCTCCTCGAACGCGCCGTCTTCGCGCTTCAGCAATGGCTTCGGGTACGAAACGCCCTCGGCGGCCGCCTCGGTGACCTTGAACTTGATGGGGTATTTGTCGTTGATGTGGTAGTCGCCCTTCGACAGGAGCGACACCTCCACGAGCCCCTCCTGGCCGGCCTTGTACGTCCCCGTCGGCTTCATTTCGAGGGTGTAGACCGCATCCTCGACCTTCGATTTTCCGCCCTGGGGTGGGGCCGCAGGTGCTGCCTCGGTGGCGCCGCGAGAGGTCGCCGCTTCGCTCTGGCTACAGCCGAGGACGGGGAGCCCGGAGAGCGCGATCAGGCACATCGCGGCGGAGAGGGGCTTGCCGGTCCGAGTTGAAGGATGAGTGCTCATGGTCAACACAAATAACACAGCGGCGGCGCCAGCGCGAACGCGGGGCCCCGGCGCCCAGGACGATGGCGCACTGAACCGGAGCGCGCGCACGTTCTACGCGCCGCCGCCGCCGCCGCTGCGGCGCGCAATGTGCAGCGTCGGACGAGCGCGCGGCCCGACGCCGCCGTCAGCGCGAAATCAGCAGCGCGACGAGCGCACAGAGCAGCACTGCTGCGCCAGCCACCGCGGGGATGACCCACCGCGGCAAGCGCTGTGGCACGCCCATCACGATGTCCTCGGCAAACGCCTCGGCGGCGTCCGGCGAGGGCGCGATGACCGCAGCGGCGAGCGACCCGCCGCTCGCACCGGCAGGGACGGCGCCCACGCTCGCCGGGGCATACGGCTGGCGGGCAAGGACCGACGGCAGCGCGGCGCGGATCCGGGCCGCGAGTTCCTTCTGCGGTAGGTACGCCCAGTCGCGGTGCGACCCCGCGAGGCCGTACGCCTGGCCCACGCGATCGGCGAGCAGGCCGACGGAGGGGAGGCGCGCCTCCGGGCTCTTCATGAAGGCCTCCTCCATCACCGGATCGAGCGAGGCCGGCGCCCCGTACGCCTTGCCCGCCACGCTCGGAGGCAGCGGATTGCTGCCCATGATGGCCACGAGGATCATCGGACCGGTCGGCGCGTGGAACGGGACCTTCCCCGTGACGCACTCGAACACGATCGCCGCGACCGACCAGACGTCGGCGCGATGGTCGAGCGCGAGCAGCCCCTGCGCCTGCTCGGGGGACATGTAGAAGGGCGACCCGATCGTCGTGCCGACGACGGTCAGCTTCTTCGCGCCCTCGCTGTTGTCGCGCACGCTGCCGAAGTCGAGGATCTTCACCATGTCGCCGTCGTGCGTGCCGACCAGGAAGATGTTGTCCGGCTTGAGATCGCGGTGCACGACCTTGCGCTTGTGCGCCTCCTCGAGGCCGAGCGCGATCTGCGACAGCATCCGCACCAGGCGCTCGGGGGGCAGCACCTTGTCGCGCTTGAGGACCGTCCGCAGCTCCTCGCCCTCGAGGTACTCCATGACCAGCGCGAAGCTGTGGTCCTCGGTCTTCTCGAAGGCGAGCACGTCGACGATCTGGTCGTGGGGCAGCGACGCGCTGACCTCGAACTCGCGGTGAAAGCGCTCGACGCTCACCTCGTCGAGCGCGACCTCGGGGTGGAGGATCTTCAGCGCGACGCTGCGGCCGGTCCGAAGATCGAGCGCCTGGTAGACGCGCCCCATGCCCCCGTCGGCGACGATCCGCCAGACCTGGTAGCGCCCGCCGCAGAGGGTCGCGCCGACGCGCCTGTCCTCCGGGTGGACCGGGGGCGCCACCTCAGTGACCGGGATGAGGCGCTGCCCGTCGACCGGACAAAAGCCGCTGTCGTGCGAGAAGAGCCTGAAGCAGGCGGAGCACGTCTTCAAGCCGCACCCGGGATCAGGCGCGGGAGGGGTCCGCGGCCGGCGTGCTGCCCGTCGCGGGCTCCGGCGGCATGTAGTAGAGGATCCGGTTGCAGTTCGGGCACCGCTCGAACTCCTCCTGGCGGCGCATCTTCTGGAACATCATCGGCGGCACGGACAGGTGACAGCCGAGGCATGTGCCGTCGTAGGTGCGGGCGATCGCGACGGGCCTGCGCGTCCGGATCGACTCGTAGCGGCGGTACAGGACGACCGGCAGCTTGCCGACCACCTGCTGGCGCGCGTCGGCGCGCTGGGTGCGCTCGGCCTCGAGCGCGGCCAGCGACGCCTGCGTCCCCGGCGCGCTGCCGTCGATCGCCCCCGCCAGCTCGACGCGCTTCGCCTCCGCCACATCGATCGCCGAGCGCGCCCCCTCGGAGGCCGAGTTCAGCCGCTCGATCTCTTCCTCGCGATCGCGGTGCAGCTTGCGCAGCTCCTCGATCTCGCGCTGCGCCGCGTTGGACTCACGCTCGTTCCGGGAGCGCTGCAGCTTCTCCCGCGAGCGCTCGATCTGGCTCGACATCTGGCGGAGCTCGACGGCGAGCTCGGAGCGCGTCTTCTCCATCGCCGCCAGGGTCTCCCGATCGCCCTTCAGCCGCTCCTCTAGCCGCTTCAGGTCGGACCGCATCCCTTCCAGGCTGCCGCGCTGCTTGTCGAGCTGCTCATCGATGCGGCGGATCTCGCTGTCGATGGCCGACAGCTCTTCGAGGAATGCGATCTGCTCGCGGATGCTCACGTGCTTCCTTGTCTCCTTCTGTTTCGTGGCTTTCGTGGGCCCACCTGGACTCGAACCAGGAACAGCCCGGTTATGAGCCGGGGGCTCTGACCGATTGAGCTATAGGCCCTGGTACAAGGGCGAACCCCCGATCGGGTCCGCCCACTTTCGCACCGGCGGACAACGTAGTCCAAGCGGCGCGCAGTTGGAAGGGGAGCGGTTCAGCCGGACCGGGTTCCACGATGGCGCCACGGCGGTCAGGGGTGGCTCGGCCGTGCGGGGAGCCCGTCCGCGGGCGGGGCGCAGCGCGACGGGGCCTCGACGGACGCCGCGCACGGACATTGCGCCGGCGTGCACGGTTAGCCGACGCCAGAGGCCCACGCGGGCTGCGGCCCCTCACGGCCCCTGCCGCCCGCCCGGATCAACCATCGGGCTGCGGCGCGGAATGCGCGCTGTTTTGGCTGCCGGGGTCACGGCCTTGCCCCCGTCGAGCGCGTCGGAGCAGCACCGGAACCCGACCTGATAGAAGCGGAACCACCGGTTGTGCGTCGACGTGACCGGGCGGCATCGCGAGCGGATCGGCCCCCAGTACCCCCCCTTCAGCGTCGATCGAAACGGCTTCTCGTCCAGCGTGCCGAGCTCATTGTTCACCCACTCGTCGACGTTGCCGGTCATGTCACGCACGCCGAAGGGGCTGACGCACCGGTGCATCTCCCCGGACGCAACCCGGCGATCGAGCCGCTCGACCTCCGCCGAGATCTTCCATGGGTCAGCGAACGTCTCGAGCACCGGCATTGAGATCTTCTTGTCGATGTTGCACGCGTCGGGATCGCGAGCGATCCCGTACGGATAGGGCCACATCTGCGGCCCCTCGCACGCGAACTCCCACTCCTCGCCGGAGCAGAGCCGCTTGCCCTCGATCTCGCAGGCGCGCTTCGCCTCCAGCCAGTTGACCATCACCACGGGGCGGACGCCCTCGATGTTCGGGTACTCGAAGACGTCGATGCAGAAGCGCCGGTGCTGGAGGCGCCCCTCGCAGAGGACCTCCGGCTCGAACCGCGCGCAGATGTCTTTCTCCTCGTCGATGTAAGCGGCGCAGTGATGCCCGACGTACGGGCAATAGATGCCGTCGACGAGCACCATCCCGCCGAGGCAAGCCGTGCGGCTCTCCGGGTCGACGCGCACGTACGCAGGCAGCGGCGGAGGCGCCGGCGGCGCCAGCGCGGGCGCGGGCGGGGCCGGCTCCGGCGGGGCAATGCTCGCAGCCGGAGCCGCGCTCGCCGCCTCGAGCGGCCCAGGCGGCCTCTGGAAGCGGGGGGCAAAGAGGAGCGCGCTCACCAGGGCGGCGACGACGAGGGCGGCGATGAAGGCGATGCGCTCGCGCATGTCAGTCGTACACGCCGTCCTTCTCGCGGTCGCGCTCGATGAAGGGCCGCGGCGGCGGCGTGACGACGCCGTCGACCGTGTCCGCGCAGCAGCGGAAGCCGACCTGGTAGAACTTGAACGTCGGCCCGTGCCCCCCGGTCGTGAGGCGGCAGGTGTTCCGAACAGGACCCCAGTAGCCACCGTTGAGCGTGGCCGGGCGTGCGGTGCCCGGATCGTCGGCGAGGTTGTCGGTCCACTCGTCGACGTTGCCCGAGAGGTCGTACGCCCCGTAGGCGCTGATGCAGTTCGGGTGTGATCCGATCGGGTCGGCCTGCCACAGCCGAGCGATCTCGCCCTCGCGGGTCGCCTCGTCCACCATGGCGTCGATGTCGAACTCGATCGCGGCACGGTCGATGTTGCAGGGGCTGGGCGTGCGCACGAAGCCCCAAGGATACGGCAGGCGCTTCGGTCCTTCGCAAGCGAGCATCCACTCGGAGCGCCGGCACAGCCGCCTGCCGATCGAGGCGCAGAGCGCCTTCGCCTCGTACCAGTCGACGTAGACGCGCGGGAGCTCGCCCACCCGGTTCGGCCACTCGTGGCGATCGACGCAGAAGCGCCGGTGATCCACCGGAGCCCGACAGCGGGCGCCACGCCCGTACTCCGGGCAGCCATGGCCGGCTCCATCGCCGCTGCGGGTGCAGACATACGGGAGGGATGGACAGAAATCGCCCTCAACGAGGGTCATGTCGGCGGGGCACGCAGCGCGCGCCACCGGATCCGCCGCGAAGGGATCGACCAGCGTGGCCACCGCCGCGGCCTGCGGGCTCACGCTTCGCAGAACCGGGGCCGCACCGGGAGGCGAGCCCGTAGCGGGCGCTGCTGCCTCCCCCTGACCAGCGTCCGTGGCGGGTGCATGCGTGGACGATGCTGGTGCTGCGGGCCCGGCAGAACGCGCCGCAGGGGGACCGAGCTCGGAGCGCTCGGACGGAGAGGGCGGCGCGAGCAGCAGCGCGTCGAGCTCAGGGGCGTACCGCGCAAGGAGCGCGACCACGCCGAGCGCAGCGCCGGCGCCGACCGCCATCAGGACACTCCTTGTACGCGCTTCCACCTGCGCGCCCTCTCATAGTCCAGCTCGCAGCGCAGCGACGTGAGAAGAATTGCAAGACAACCGGAAGACCTGGCCCGCGCCGTGCGCGGCGCGTCGCAGCGCGCGACGGGTCGGGGCAACAGAGGCAACAGAGGCAACAGAGGCAACAGAGCAGCGAGCGGCGAGCAGGAGCGGCGCCACGCCCGCTTCCGTGTGTGATAGCTCTCCGGTTCCCCCTATGGATCGACTGGTCGTTCGAGGCGCCCGGCAGCACAACCTCAAGAACGTCAGCGTGTCGCTTCCGCGCGACCGCCTGGTGGTGATCACCGGCCCGAGCGGCTCGGGCAAGTCGTCCCTGGCGTTCGACACCATCTACGCGGAAGGGCAGCGCCGCTATGTCGAGTCGCTCTCCGCCTACGCGCGGCAGTTCCTCGAGCAGCTGTCCAAGCCGGACGTCGAGTCGATCGAGGGCCTCTCGCCCGCCATCGCGATCGAGCAGCGCGCGCTGGCGAAGAGCCCGCGATCGACCGTCGGCACGGTGACCGAGATCTCGGACTACCTCCGCCTGCTCTTCGCGCGGGTCGGCACCCCGCACTGCCCCGCGTGCGGCAAGCGGATCGAAGCCCAGACCGTGCAGCAGATCGTCGACCGCATCCTCGATTTCGGCGACAAGACGCGGGTCACGATCATGGCGCCCATCGCGCGAGGCCGCCGCGGAGAGCTCAAGCTCGACATCGAGCGGCTGCGCCGGGAGGGCTTCGTGCGAGCGCGCATCGACGGCGAGATCGTCGATCTCGGCGACGAGATCGTCCTCGACCGGACGCGCGCGCACGACCTCGATGTGGTCGTGGACCGGATCGTGGTCAAGGACGGCATCAAGGGCCGGCTCACCGACTCCGTCGAGCTCGCGCTCAAGCTGGGCGAGGGCAGGCTGCTCGTCGACATCTCCAGCGAGGGCATGAAGATCGAGCCGCTCTGGATGAGCGAGCGCTTCGCGTGCATCGACTGCGGCATCTCGCTGCCGCCCATCGAGCCGCGGATGTTCTCCTTCAACGGCCCGCACGGCGCGTGCCCCGCCTGCGACGGCATCGGCGCGAGGACCCGCATCGATCCGGACCGCGTGGTCCCCGATCCTCGGCGCACGCTCCGCGAGGGCGCGGTGGTGGCCTGGGGGCGCCGCGGCTCGCTCTCGCTCGCCACCGAGACGGAGCGGGCCGTCACCGCGCTCAGCTGCGATCCGGACGTCCCGTGGGCGAAGCTGCCGGCGGCGGTGCGACAGGCGATCCTCGAGGGGAGCGACGCCCAGGGCGCCGGCGGCCGGGGGAAGAAGAGGGCCGCCTACGAGGGGATCATCCCGCGGCTCGAGCGCCTGCTGAGCAGCGGCGAGCCCGCCCTCGCCGACGAGGAGGAGGCCGATCCCGACGAGGACAGCGCCGCGCTCTCCGACGAGATCGGCCGCTTCGTCATCACGCGCGTGTGCGACGCCTGCGACGGCAGGCGCCTGCGCCCGGAGGCGCTCGCCGTGCGCCTCGGGGATCGCAACATCGCGGACGTCGGCACCCTGCCGCTGCGCACGCTGCGCGTCTTCCTCGAGGGCCTCATGCCGCCGAAGGACGGGGCGCCGCGGGCCTCCGCCAATGGGCAGGCCGCGGGCGAGGCCCCGGTCGACGGGGCGCTCGCGCCGCGCGAGCGCGCGATCGCCGAGCCGCTGCTCCGGGCGGTGATCGCCCGCCTCGGGTTCCTCATCGACGTCGGGCTCGACTACCTCACGCTCGACCGCTCCGCGCAGACCCTCTCCGGCGGCGAGGGGCAGCGCATCCGCCTCGCGACGCAGATCGGGGCCGCGCTCGTCGGCGTGCTCTACGTGCTCGACGAGCCCTCGGTGGGCCTGCACGCGCGCGACAACACGCGCCTGCTCGAGGCGCTCAGGCGGCTCGTGGACCTCGGCAACACCGTGGTCGTCGTCGAGCACGATCGAGACGCGATCCTCGCGGCCGACCACATCGTGGACATGGGCCCGGGCGCGGGCGTGCACGGCGGCAACGTCGTGGCGCAGGGCACGCCGGAGGAGCTGAGCGCCGATCCGGCGTCGATCACGGGCCCCTACCTCAGCGGCAAGAAGCAGCTGGCGATCCCCACGAAGCGCCGGCGCCCCGACGGGCGCTTCATCCGCGTGAGCGGCGCGCGGGCCCACAACCTCCTCAACGTCACGGCCGAGATCCCCGTCGGCCTCTTCTGCACGGTCACCGGCGTGTCCGGCTCGGGCAAGTCGAGCCTCATCGTCGACACGCTGCTGCCGGCCGCGAAGAACGAGCTGTACAGGAGCTCCGCCCCGATCGGCGCGTGCGACGGCATCGAGGGCCTCTCGCACATCGACAAGGTCATCTCGATCGATCAGGCCCCGATCGGCCGCACGCCGCGGTCCAACCCGGCGACGTACACGGGGGTCTTCGGGCTCCTCCGCGAGCTCTACGCGGGCCTGCCGGAGGCGAGGACGCGCGGGTACAAGGCGGGCCGCTTCTCGTTCAACGTGAAGGGCGGCCGCTGCGAGGCCTGCCAGGGCGACGGCGTGCTCCGGATCGAGATGCACTTCCTGCCCGACATCTTCGTGACGTGCGAGACGTGCGGCGGCCGCCGGTACAACCGCGAGACGCTCGAGGTGCTCTACCGCGGGATGTCGATCGCCGACGCGCTCGATCTGACGGTCGAGCAGGCGATCGACCAGTTCGAGGCGCTCCCCCGCGTCCGGGAGCGGCTCGCCGCGCTCGCGCGGGTCGGCCTCGGCTACATCACGCTGGGGCAACCCGCGACGACGCTCTCGGGCGGCGAGGCGCAGCGCGTGAAGCTCGCGCGCGAGCTCGCGCGCAAGGCCACCGGCCGCACCCTCTACGTGCTCGACGAGCCGACGACGGGCCTGCACTTCTCGGACATCGAGGTGCTCACCGCGAGCCTGATGAGCCTGCGCGACGCCGGGAACACCGTCCTCGTGATCGAGCACAACCTCGACGTGATCGCCTGCAGCGACTGGGTGATCGACCTCGGCCCCGAGGGCGGCGAGCGCGGCGGGACGATCGTCGCCGCTGGCACCCCGGAGGACATCACGCAGGAGGAGGCGTCCTTCACCGGCGCGTACCTGCGCGACGTGCTCGCGGCGTCGAAGCGCCGCACCCCACAGCAGCCGCGCGGCCGCGCAGTCGCCCGCAAATAGCAGAACGGGCGTGGCCCCGTCCGGTCCGCACGATGTGGACCGAGAGCAGGAGCGCACGCCCGACGGCGCGGAGGCACCCTCGCGCAAGGAGGCGGCCGACGGGCGGCCTCCTCGCGCGGCGCAGCGTCAGCCGTAGTCCTTCTCGACCCTCTCCTGGTCCTCTTTGCAGCGGATGCACAGGGTCGTCTCGGGGCGCGCCTCGAGGCGCTTCGCCGAGATCTCTTCCTCACACTCCTCGCACTTGCCGAACGAGCCGTCCTCGATCTTCACAAGCGCCTTGTGGATCTTGTCGAGGAACGACTTCTCGCGGCCACGGAGCCGGAACGTGAACGACTGCAGGTACTCGCTCGACGCGAGGTCCATCTCGTCAGGGAGATCGTTCGCGTCGAGCATCATGTCCTCGGTCAGCGTTTGCTTGGCCTTCTTGACGATCTCGTCGCGCTTCGTCTCAAGCAGGGTCTTGAACTTTTTCAGCTGGGCCTTGTTCATAGGTCCTCTCGCGTCGAATGCGCCGTTCGGCGCTGCCGTCTGAGCTCCCTGGCGCATGCAAGCCGCGGGGCGCTGACCCCGGCTGCCGGGACGGGGCTTACGGCTCCGCGACATGTCCGGAGAGGCCAGACAGCCCCCCGAAATTGCGAGGCGCGGGATTCTAGGCGTGGGAGCCGAGCCCGTCAACGACGCCTCCGTCGCAGGCAGAGATCGCCCGATCTCATCGCGGCCGACGCCTCTCGATTCGCCATCGGTCGCCATCAAGCCCGCGACCGACCGGACGCTGCGGCATCAGTCGGCATCGGTTGTCGGGACAGCGTGGAAAGCATCTGCGGGAAGTCCCCGAGCCGCCGGAAAAGGCGGCGGACTTGGCCTCAAACCCGCATGCTCACCACAGAGCACGCCGGAAATGAGACGCAGCGGACGGTTTGACGAAAGGCAGCTCACGTGGAACAAATTTATCCCATATTGCTGGATTTCGATCAGAACCGAACCCCTGTCCGTCCCCGCGATGCCTCCACGGTGATCGTCCTCCGTGACGGTCGTGCTGGAATCGAGGTGTTCTGCGTTCGCCGCCACGCGAGCTCGAGCTTCATGGGGGGCGCCGTGGTGTTCCCTGGTGGGAAGGTGGACGCGCAGGACGGCGCGGAAGTCTGGAGGGATCGGGCGACCGAGCCACCGGCGCGCGCCGCTGCGTTCGCGACGGGCGAGACGCCGACGCGAGCGCTGTGCGTGGCCGCGTGCCGCGAGACGCTGGAGGAGGGGTCCATCCTGCCGACCGATCTGCCGCTGTCCGGCGACGAAGTCGACGCGGTGGGGCGGGAGCTCGCCGCCGGGGCGCCGCTCGATGCGGTCCTCGCGCGGCGAGGCCTGAAGCTCGCCCTCGCGGCGCTCGTCCCGTGGGCGCGGTGGATCACGCCTGTCGCCGAGGCGCGGCGCTTCGACGCGCGCTTCTTCCTGCTACCGCTACCGCCAGGCCAGATCGGGCGGCACGACGGGCACGAGACGACGATGAGCTTCTGGGCAGCGCCGTCCGAGATCCTGGAGCGCGCCGCGCGTGGGGAGATCCTTCTCGCTCCGCCGACTTCACGCACGCTCGAGCTGCTCGCCGCGGTCGTGGACGTGCGCAGCGCTGTGGCGCTCGCGGAACGCCAGTCGCTCTTGCCGATCTGTCCGCGCTTCGTCCCGGGCGATGGGGCCGAGCCGCCCTACCTGGCGCTGCCAGGCGACCCTTCGCACGAGGCCCGCGATCGGCGCACCGAGGGTCCGACCCGTTATGTCCTGCGCAACGGGCGCTTCGTCGCCGAAGAATGCTGCGCACATGGATCCCTGATCCACATCAAACAGGAACGAGAGCCAGATCCACCCGTGCCGACCAGCTTCGACACCCCCCAGACGAATGCCCCCTCCGTGCCGGCGACGCCTGATCTCGAGGAGTGAGCCATGGAAACGAACCCGAAAGAGAACACGACGCAGCCCGAGCTGTTCACCGCGAGCGACGTCGCGCGCTTCTGTCAGGTGGACCTCAAAACCATCCACAATTGGGCGGACAAGGGGGAGATCCGCCACTTCCGCACGCCCGGACGGCACCTCCGCTTCCGGCGGCTGGACGTGCTCGATTTCCTCCGAAAGTACGGCTACCCGATCCCGGAGATCCTCCGGATGGGCAAGCCGAAGGTCGTCGTGGTCGACGACGATCCCTCCGTCCTCGCCGCGCTCCGCAAGACGCTGTCGCGGAGGTTCGACCTGACGACGTTCCAGGATCCGTTCGACGCGCTCGTCGCGGTGGGCAACCTCCAGCCCGACGCGCTCATCCTGGACATCATGATGCCGGGCCTCGACGGCGTGCGCTGCCTGGAGCGGCTCCGCTCCATCGACGCAACCTCGCACATCCGCTGCATCGTGTACTCGAACCACGAGGACATGAAGAAGAACGCGACCGAGGCCGGCGCCTACGACTTCATCAAGAAGGGCGAGGCCAGCGAGCTGCGCGACTCGCTCGAGCGGCTCATGGGCCTCGAGCGAGGGTGACGCCTGCGCGGGCGACGCCCGCGCAGGCCAGCGGCGCCCCTCACTTGCCCTCGCGGTAGGCGCGGATCGCGTTCACGATGGCGTCCGCCATCTTCTGCCGGAAGTCGGCGGTCGCGAGGCGAGCCTCGTCCTCGGGGTTCGAGATGAACGCGGTCTCGAACAGCGCGGCCGGCATGTCGGCGCCCGCGAGGACGAAGAAGCCCGCGCCTCTGACGCCCTGATCCTTCGTGTCGGGGTAGCGAGGCGAGAGCGAGGCGAGCGACGACCGCTGGAGGAGCTCGGCGAAGTGGCGCGAGCGGGCCGCCATGTCGCCGACGTTGAGGTTCGACAGGATCGCCGCCACCTCGAGGCGGGCGCCGGGATCACCTGGGTCCACGCCCTGCCCTCCCCGCTCGGCGCGGGCGGCGTTCTCGCGCGCCGCGAGCTGCGCCGACGTCGCCTCGCCGTCGTGAGGGGCCGCGAGCGAGAACGTCTGCACCCCACGAGCGCGGCCGTTCTCGCTCGCGTTGCAGTGGATCGAGACGAACAGGTCGGCGTGGAACGCGTTCGCCCGCGCGGTGCGGAGCTCCAGCGGGACGTAGGTGTCGCTGTCCCGCGTGAGGAGCGTCTCGATCTTGAGCTCGCGCGCGAGGAGCGGGGCGACGCGGTGGGCGACGTCGAGCGTCACGTCCTTCTCCTTCAACCCGGTGGGGCCGACGGCGCCGGTGTCGTTGCCGCCGTGCCCCGGGTCGATCGCGACGCGCCGGACCTCCCGCGCGCCGCCGGGGTTGTCCTTGTCGTCGCGCAACGGAGCGCGGGTGCTCACGTCGACGACGATCCGGAACGGATCGGGGAGGTAGAAGATCCGGCGGTGCAGGTTGGCGGCGAGATCGAGGACGACGCGCGTTCCATCCGGCTGGACGCCGACGCGCACCCGCCGCAGGACGCCGCCGACCTCGATCTCCCGCGCGATACCGCGCGACGTCGCCCTCGCGATGTCGACGAACACGCGCGCGTCCTTGCCGGCGCTCTGGTCCGCCGCGAGCGTGCCGACGTCGAACGTCGTCGGCGCGGAGAGCTCGACCACGACGCGCGCCCCTTTGTCCGAGCCGTGTCGCTCGATCGAGGTGATCTTCACCGGGCCGGTGGGCGCGGCCGGCGCCCGGGGGGCGACGACGACGTCGCCGGTGGCTTCGGCGGTCGTCACCTGCACCGGCGCTGCGCCCGCGGAGCTCGCGGGCGCGGCGGAGGAGCCCGGCGCGGGCCCCGATGCGAGCGCGAGCGCGACGCCCTCGACGCGGTGTCCCTCCTGCTCCAGCGCGCGCAGCGCATCCCCGCTGGGCCGGTAGGCAGCGGCTTGCGCGAGCGCGAGCGCGAGCGCGCCCAGGCACTGCGAGCGCGGCCCGCCGCCGGACGGCGCGGGCGGGGCGAGGGCCGCGTAGCGCCGCGAGACCAGGTAGAGCTCGCGGTACGCGACGGCCGCGTCGTGAGCGAGCTCGCCGGCCAGCAGCGCGCGGCGGCGCTCGGCCTGGCACGCGCGCTCGACGTGGGCCGGATCGGCCGAGGCGCGGAAGGCCGTCGCCGCAGCGCCGTAGAGCTCCATCGCCTCGCGCGCGTCGGTGACCGCCTGATCGAGGCGGAAGAGCCGCACTCGAAGATCGCCGGCCAGCTCCGCGAGCGAGGCCGCCTGCGCCGGCGCCCCGGCCCGCGATGACGCGATGGCGACGGCATCGGCGAGGGCGACCGTCTCGGCGCGGGGGGGTAGGAGCGCAGCCGGATCGAGCAGCGCGGCGGCGCGCTCCTCGTCGGAGATGCCGGCGGGCGCAGCCGGCGCGCTGCCCTCCGCGCTGCATCCGACGGTGGCGTGCGTCACCACTGCAAAAAGCGCGATCGCCGCGAACGCCGGGGCGCTACGATGCAACGGCGCCGGGCTGGTGTGCTGTCGGCTCGCCAGTTCAGCCCCGCGCGCCGAGCGACTGGCGATGCGTCCAGGAGGTTTCACGTGCCCGACCTCACGCCCACTTCATCCACAGGACCCCTCTACGCGGACCGCGCGTCGGGGGAGAGGTTTGCCGACGCGACGAGCATGGTCAACGCGTATCTCGCCCGGTACAACGCGAGCTCTCAGGGCGGGGCCAGATCGCCGAGCGGGGCTGGCGCCAGCACGCTCGACGAGACGGGATACGCGCAGCTTCAGCACGGGAGCGCGACGATCGGCGTCAACGTGCTGGAGGCTCAGGGCGTCCTGATGGTCTTCTCTCCCATCATGGCCGTCCCCCTGAGCGGGCGCGAGGCCTTCTACCGGCGTCTCCTGGAGCTCAGCTTCATCACCACCTCCGACGCAGCCTTCGCGATCGACAAATCGCGCAACGAGGTGGTGGTGCGCTGTCTGCGGCGCCTCAGCGCGCTCGAGTACGAAGAGTTCGAGGATATCGTCACGACGGTGAGCCAGGTCGCCGACACTTGGGATGACGCGCTGCTGCGCGAGGTGCGCGGCGGGTGAGCCGTTGGCGGTAGTTTCCAGGGGCGCCAGGGGGGCGCGCGTTCCCGCCGTGCGCGGCAGCCCGTGATGCGCCGATCCGTCGCGAGATTGCGGTGCAGCAGACGCGGGTGGTAAGTTCCTCACCGCGATGACTGCGGGGGAGCAACCGACGACCGCGGAACCTGGTGAGCGCTCCCTCTCTGCCGAGGAGGCGGAGCGGATCGCAGCGTCGATCCGGCCATCCTGGGAGGGGTTCGACGAGCTGTCGGGCGCCCGAGGCGACCCGCGCGGCGGCGCCGTTGCTCAGGAGCCCGGCGCATCCACTGCGAAATCGTCGGAAGCCCAGGCGGCCGCCCCCGCCGAAGCGCCGGCGGTGAAGCCTGGACCGGCGGTGGCGCCTTCTCCTGCTGCACCTGCGGCGCCCACGACGCGCGTGCTCGAAGCCCCCCCAGCCGGCGCGGCCGGCGTGTCCGACACCGTGATCGAGGGGGTCCCGACCATCGCCATCGGTGACGACCCGCCGGGGCCGCCCGCGGCGGGGGCCACGTCCCGCGACGCGGGCGCGGCGGGGGCCGGTGATCAGGCCAGCCCCGCGCCTCAGCCGCTCATCGACGCCCGGACAGGCGGCGGCGCCGCCGACGCGGGCGCCCCGATCGCGCTCGAGGGCGGCGCCGTGACGCGGGATCAGCCCCCTGCGCCAGCCGGGAAAACGCAGGCAGGAATGGGTGAGCCGGCAGAGGCGGGCGCGTCGCCGGCCGCGCCGGACGCCGCGTCCGGCGCGCACGCCGCTGAGCCACAGCCGCGGGTGGACCGGTCCCCCGCCCCGCCCCCGGAGAATGAACCGCCGTCGGCGCGGCCGGCGCGCAGGGGCTCCCGCGCGGCGCAGCCGGCCAGGGAGAGCGCGGATACCGTGGCCGCGTCCGGCGTCCGCACGGAAGACCACGATCCGATCGAGCTCCCCGTGTCCACGCCGAACAAGACGGCGCTGCGGATCGTGCTCGCCCTCGCGGGCGTGGCGTTGCTGCTCGTCGTTGTTCGCACCTTGCGTCAAGACGACGCCGGAGAGGATCCCGGGCCCCCGGCGGCGTCGTCGGTAGCGGAGACCCCCGCCGCAGCGACCACGCCCCCCGCCGCCTCGCAGGCGCCTCCCGGTGCGTCGACCGCCGCCGCGGGTGCGGACGACGGCGCCTCGCCGGCGCCGAGCGCCTCAGCGCTGGCGCCGCCTCCGGCTCCCGCGGCGACAACATCTGCCACCGCGACGCCGTCTGCCTCTGTAGCGACGCCTCCTGCAGCCACGGCGCCCGCTTCTGCCGCGGCGCCCGCTTCCACCGGGAGCGCAGCGACGCCCGCGGTACCAGCGACCAGGCCGAAGGCGGCGCCCCCTGCACAGAGGCCTGCGCCTCCAGCACCGGCGCAGCGCGGCACGAGCTCGCCCGGAGGCAGCAAGGGCGGCGGCATCATCCGCGATGCGCCGTTCTGAAGCGCACCTCTTTCTCGCCTCGGCAGCGAGGCCTGCTGCAATCGTTACGTTTCGCGGGCGCCGACGAGGCGAAGCCCGATCTGAGGAGCCATGAAAACACGCGCCTGCGCCCCAGTCCTCCTGCTCTCGCTGATCGCTCCCGCCGTGCTCACCGAGGCCGGGCTCCCCCCTTCTCTCTTCAGCGAACCGCTGAGCTTCGCGCAACCGTCCGATCCCGTGACCGAGGTCGCGCGCCAGCGCTACGAGGAAGGGGTCAAGGCGTACGACGGCGGTCGGTTCGAGGAGGCACGCACCGCCTTCCTTCAGGTCTACGCGCTCAAGCGACACCCGGCCGTGCTCCTCAACCTCGGACAGAGCGAGCTTCGCTCCAATCACCTCGAAGACGCCGGCAAGCATCTGCAGCAGTTCCTGCGCGAGCACGCCGCGGCGACCCCGGAGCAGCGTGCCGCAGCGGAGAAGGCGATCGCCGATGTGAAGCGGAAGACCGGCTTCCTCGTCGTGACGGCCGACGCGAATGGCGCGGACATCAGCGTGGACGGCGTCCTCATCGGCAAGGCGCCGCTGCTCGATCCGGTGTTCGTGACGCCCGGCAAGCACACCTTGTTCGCGACCTACCTGGACCGATCCGCGACCACCCAGGTGGACGCGAAGGTCGGCACAGCGACGCCCGCGACGCTCACCCTGGGAACGACCGGTGCGACGCCCGCGACGCCGCCTGTCGGCGCGCCAACCCCGGCGACGCCGACCGGTGCGCCCACCTCAGCCCCCCCGGCTGCCGTGCCGACACCGCCGGCACAGCCTCCAGCGACGAACATCGCGCAGCCGGCGCCGGGCGCGCCCGCTCCCGGCGCGACGCCTCCTGGCGCAGGCGCACCGAGCCCCTCACCATCACCAGCAGCGCCGACGGGCTCCGGCGGCTTCAGCGTCTCCACGAGCAGCACGATGGGCTCGATGGGCCCAGCGCAGGCCTCTGGCGGACGCGAGCCGTTCTTCCACTGGTACGCTCGCAAGCCGCTCGCCTGGGCGGGGACCGGCGTCGCCGGCGTCGGCCTGGTCATGGGGATCGTCGGCTCGGCCATCACGGTGGACGCACGCAGCAGCGCCGACGACATCGGGCAGCAGATCGAGACGTACGTCGCGGGTCACCAGAGCGCGATCCCCGCGAACCGCAGGTCTCAGCCCTGTGGAGCGCGCGAAGATCCGTCGGGCGACCTCCCCGACTTCAGGAACGCGTGCGGAAAGCTGCGCGAGAAGCTCGACCGCTTTGACGGCGCGGTCCCTTGGGCAATCACAGGGTGGGTCCTCTTCGGCGTCGGGGTCGTCGGCACCGCGACCTACGCCATGATCGATTGGTACCCGCAGAAGCAGCAGACCGCGGCCGACGGACCGCGCATCACCGCGATCGCGCCGTTCGTGGCGCCCGGTCAAGCCACGCTCAGCGTCGCAGGCGCCTTCTAGCGCTGCAGTCCGGTACGCGCGCGCCGCGGCCCGAGCTCACGTCTCCCTCGCGACACGGAGCAGATCCCGCATTGTCGAGCGCGGGACATCCGCAAGCCGCGCCGCGGCGCTGACGTTGCCGCCCACCTCCTCGAAGGCGCGGAGCGCATCGGCGGGCGTGATCTTCCGGCGGACCGGGGGCTCGCGATCGGCGAGGACCGCCGTGATGTGCTCGGGCAGCACACGGCCGTGCGCGCGGAGCGCGGCTTGAATGAGCACGTTCCGCAGCTCGCGGACGTTGCCTTGCCAGCGGTGCGCCCTCAGCGCGGCGAGCGCCCCAGGGGACAGCTGGCGCCGGCCAATCTCGGACCTCGCCAAGAGGTGCTCGGCCAGGAGCGGGATATCGTCGGGCCGATCGCGCAGCGCGGGGAGCTGGATACGGCACACCGCCAGGCGCTCGTAGAGATCGGCGCGGAAGCGACGCTCACTGACGAGGGTCTCCAGGGGCTCGCAGGTGGCGACGACGAGCCGCACGTTGACCTGCGTCGCCCTCTCCGCGCCCAGCGGGCGGACCATCCCCTCCTCCACGACGCGCAGCAGCTTCGCCTGGACTTCCAGCGAGAGCGCCGCGATCTCGTCGAGGAAGAGCGTCCCCTGGTTGGCCTCGACGAACGCCCCCTGACGCTCCCGAACCGCGCCGGTGAACGCGCCCCGACGGTGGCCGAACAGCTCGGACTCCGCGAGCTCCCGCAGGATCGTCGCGGCGTTGAGGACCACGAACGGCCGGTCGGCCCGGGTGCTCTCCGCGTGGATCGCCCGGGCCACGACGTCCTTGCCCGTACCCGACTCGCCGCGCAGCAGCACGGGGAGCTGCAGCGGCGCAACCCGCCGCACCGTCGCGGCGAGCTGCCGCATGGGCCGCGAGCGGCCGATGAGCCCGGGGAGCGGCGGCCCATCCTCCTCGATCACCGGCACTTTTCGAGCCGCCTCGACGCACATCGCCGTGCGACCGATCTCGAAGCAGCCGCCAGGAACGAGCATCGCCTGCCGCACGCGGACGCCGCCGACGCGAACGCCGTTGCGAGAGCCGAGGTCCGTCACCTCGATCGATGCGCCGCGGTGCGCGACGCGGCAGTGCCTGGCGCTCACCGCGGCATCGTCGAGCCTCACGTCCGCAGCCGGAGCGCTGCCCAGGATGAGCTCGGCCCCCGGCGCGACGGCGATGCGCACCGGAGCGCCTCCTCCGGGGTGCTCGCAGCGGAGCCACACCGTGGCGAGCGCGTCGCTATCGTCCACGAGCTCGAGCGTGACGTCCCGGGTCGAGAAGGAATCGCCGCCGCGTACGCCAGGGTCCGATCGATCGCCGGGCGCTCCCGGCAATGCCATGAGGGGTGCGGCCGGCGCCGCGGGCGGCGCGGACGCCATATCGCGGTGCGCAGAGGTGAGGGGTCTGGAAGGGCTGTCGTGGTCGCTGCGGATCGGTGCGTTGTCCATGTCCAGGAGATCTGTCGTCGGGACGCGTGGCGCAGTTGCGTCGAGTTGCGTCGCCCGCGCCGCCCGGGCGACATTCCTGCTCATCGGCACGCGCCCCCTTTGCGCTCTGGACCGCGCTGTTCTAGAGGCCGTTCGTGAGATCGCGCTCGACAAGGTGGACCGCGCCCATGCTCGGCGTGGCGGCAGCGGGCTGGGTGCTCTCGGCCAACCAGGCCCTCGCCCAGCCCGCAGATCAGACGACGGCCGCAGCCGAGGAAGAAGAGGAGGCCGGGCCGGAAGCCGGGGTGAAGCGCCCCGCCGGGCCCGACGAGCGAAGCGGACACCTCCTGCTCCAGGGACGGGCCGGGTTCAGCCAGCCCTTCGGCGGCGTGGCCGCCGGTCAACCGGTCACCGACACGGTCTCGGGCGGGCTCGCCTTCGGCGCCAACCTCGGCATCGGCTTGAGCCGCGTGACCGTCCTGGAAGCAAGCGGCTCCTACACCCTGCTCCCGGCAGCGGCAGGCTGCAGCGACTGCTCCGGCCGAAGCCTCGACCTGGGTCTGGGGTTCGTCTACCACGTCGCCCAGGGGATCGCGGTCGACCCCTGGATCAGCTACGGCGTGGGGTACCGGCGAGCGGTCTTCACGTGGCCGGAGGCCTCCGCGGCCGGTTCAATCGAGACCGATCATGTGTTCCACGGTCTCGATGTCGCCCGCGTCGCGCTGGGCGCCGACTTCTACCCGGCGCCGATCCTCGGCGTCGGTGTGTTCGCCGAGCTCGACGCCGGCACCTACCTCTCGCGCCCTGACGAGGGTTCCGACCCCACGGCTTACGGATTCTTCCAGTTCGGTGTGCGCCTCGCGCTGGATCCCCTACCCCGGGGCACGCGACCACCGGCAGCCTCGGCCGGTACATCACCGAGGATCGCCGCTCAGGCGACCGGCTCCCAGGGAGCAGCCCGCCGCTAAAGCAGCCGGAATGTGGGCGGTCCAGAGCGAGGGGCAGGTATAATCTGCCGCGAATGGGCGAGTTCAGGACGAGCAGCCGCACCCGACCCGTCGCGGCTGCCGTGACCGACGTAGGTCGCCAGCGAAAGCACAACGAGGACAACGTCCTCGTGAAGTCCGAGCTCGGCCTCTTCGTCGTGGCGGACGGCATGGGCGGGCACAACGCGGGCAACGTCGCCAGCGCGCTCGCGACCAAATCGCTCGACAACTTCTTCGAGGCGACCCGTGCCGGCAGCCTGCCAGGCCCCGTCCCCGCCGACGAGCAGGAGCTCGATCCGGAAGCACGGCGCATCGTCGCGGCGATCCGCAAGGCGAACCACGATGTGTTCGTCATCTCGAACACCTACACCCAGCACCAGGGCATGGGCTCGACGGTGGTCGCCGCCTACGTGTCGTGCGAAACGGAGCAGATCCACGTCGGGCACGTCGGCGACAGCCGTTGCTACCGGATCCGACACGGCGAGATCGAGCAGCTCACGAAGGACCACTCGCTCATCAACGACGCCCTCGCGCTCAAGCCCGACCTGAGCCAGGACGAGCTGGCGAGGCTCCCGAAGAACATCATCACACGCGCGCTCGGCATGAAGGACGCCGTGAAGGTCGACATCCGCTCGGAGCAGACCCAGCCCGGCGACGCCTTCCTGCTTTGCTCGGACGGGTTGAGCGGGATGATCTCGGAGCAGCAGATGCTCGATGTGTTCGACATCACCCAGGATCCGCACGAGGCCTGCGAGCTCCTCATCGAGATGGCCAACGAGGCGGGCGGGACCGACAACATCTCGGCGCTGATCGTCCGCATCCAGCTCGACGCGCAGGACGAGCGGCAACCGAACAGCGCCGAGCTCGACGACACCCGGCCCCTCCACGTCGATGAGTTCGGCGACGCGCTTCCGCCCGCGGTGGTCCACGAGGCACAGCTCCCGGTCGAGGAGGTCGATCTCGACGCGGCCGCCTCGTCAGACAGCGAGCGCATCGCGGCCCAGCAGGTCCACTCCATCGCGGACAGCGGCCTGCGGAGCCAGGCCCACAGCGCGCCAGGTACGGTGTCGCGCATGGCCGCCGCGCCGTTCACGGATCGGCGCTCCCGGGCGGCCGCTGGCTCCGGCCGCTACACCGCGGTCACGACGGCGGCGAGGCCTCCCGTGAAGGAAGCCCCTTCATCGAAGCCCGCGAAGCGCCAGACCGAGGTGCGGGTCGCGCGGTGCGCGCACTGCAAGCACGAGCTCTTCATCGGCAACCGGTTCTGCGTCGAGTGTGGCGCCGCCATCAAGCCGTGAGCAGCGCCGCGGGCGCGCGATGCGCGGCGCGCCGTCGGCGTCGACTTGCGCGCCGCCCCGAGCGCCGGTCGCGAGCAGCGGCCGACGCCGCGGGGCCAACGCGGCAGATCACTTGACCGCGAGCAGCTCGACCTCGAAGACGAGGGTCGAGTTCGGCGGGATCACGGGCGGGAAGCCGCGAGCGCCGTAGCCGAGCTCCGGCGGGATCGTCAGCTTGCGGAGGCCGCCGATCTTCATGCCGGCGACCCCCTGATCCCATCCCTTGATCACCTGCCCGGCCCCCAGCTTGAACGAGAAGCCCTGGCCGCGGTCGCGCGAGCTGTCGAACTTGTTGCCGTTGGTCAGCGTGCCGACGTAGTGCACCGTCACGAGCTGGCCGTGCTTCGCCTCGGCGCCTGTGCCTTCCTTGAGGTCCTCGATCCCGAGCTCTGCTTGCATGGTCGACTCCTTTCGGCGCGATGGGAGGAGCGCTGCACGGTCGCGTCAAGCCGAAGCAGCAGATGAGCTCTCCGGACGAGCGCCCGCGAGCGCAAAGACGCTCGGGAAATCGTGGCTCAGCCGCCGAAACCAGGGAACGTGAACACGGGCGCGCCTCCGGTCATCCGCCAGGTGTTGGCGGTCTGCTGGACGACGGGCTGCCGCAGCAGCGGGTGAGGGTGCGTCTGCTCGAAGGCAAAGATGATCGTGGCCGGCGTGAGCTGATCGAGCGACGCGAAGAAGCCGAGCGTGAGCATCGCGCCGCCCTCGGTCCAGCGGTACCCCTGCTGCCGCGCGCCAGCGGAGAGCAGGTTGTTCACGCCCGCCACGTCCGCCGCGATCTCGTTCGGCTGGTTGAAGATGGGGAGCGTGCGCGACAGCATCCGCCCGAGATCTGCGGGCGTGACGCCCCGGCTCCCCCCCTGCCCGTTCGCGCAGCCCGTGTGCCCGAGGTGATGGTGGCCGAGCTCGTGGCCGAGAACGAACGCGAGCTGCTCGTCGTAGAGCTGGCGCTGCCGCTCGACCTTGCGCGCGTCCGTGTGCTGCACCGGATCGACGAAGCCCGCCGGCGGCCGGATGATCGGCTGCCCAGGCCGCTGTCGCTGCGCGAGCATCCGCAGGAACTCGTCGAGCTTCCTCGTGCCGAAGACCTCGTCGGTCGCCTTGAACTGCGCGATCTGCGCCTCTACCTCGAGCAGCCCGTCGGTGATCGCCATGAACGGCATCCGCTGGTCGTCACAGCCGGCGAACGCGTTCACCTCGCCCACCGTCGGATCGGCGATGAACGGGATGCCCCTCACCTTCTGCTGCGCGCCCGCCGGCAGCGCGCCGATCAACGCGCCCATGACGACGCCGGCCTCGGACTGGAGCCAGCCGATGTTGATGTCGTTGATGGGATCGCCGAGCACCGGCAGCCCCGGCATCGTGGGCACATTGAAGGTGGGCGCCGGCACAGGCCCGGTCTGCGCCGGCGGGTACCCGGGCTGCTGCGGGTACCCGGGCTGCTGCGGGTACCCGGGCTGCTGTGGAGGAGCACCCTGCTGGGGCGCGCCGTACGGAGGATACTGGCCGTACGACGGCTGAGACGCAGGCCGGCGCGAGCTGCCTCGCTGACAGCCTGCGACCAGTCCGAGAGCCAGAACGAGGGCGCCGATCGGTCGAAGCAGATTCATCGCCGCGAGCATAGCGCACGGCGAGGGGGTCAACCTGGCCGCGCCGTACGCAAGATCTCGGCGCGGTCGCGGTCGCGGTCCACGGCGCCGCGATGAGCCGAAAGCCGGGCGCCGGGCGTCAGGCGCAAGAGGACCGATGAACAGACACCGTGCCTGGTCTGCCGCAGCCGCCACCCTGTGGATCAGCACCGCCGCGCTCTCGGGCTGCGGCGGCGCCTCCGTAGCGCAAGCCCCCGTGGCGCCGGAGCCCGCCGGTGCGACATCGATGTCGCCGCACAAGGGAAGCTCCGTCGAGACAGCCGATGATGCGCTCGCGGAGCTCGAGCGCGCAGAGGACGAGCTCGATCAGGCGATCGGCGCGCCCGCACAGCGCGACGAGGGCCGAGCCGTGGCGGAAGCGGCGCAGCCGGGAGCGCCACCGCCGACGGCTTCACCGCCGAGTCCGAGCGTACCCGACAGCCGCGCCGCGCCGTCACCGCGAGCGACGGCCGCCGGCGGCGAGCACCCGGCCAAGAAGAGCGAGGCTGAGCCGACCTCCGCGCCGCCGTGCGAAACCGCGTGCCGCGCGCTCGCGTCGATGAGCCGCGCCGCGCAGCACCTCTGCGGGCTCGCCGGTGATGCGGACCAGCGGTGCGATGCCGCACGCACCCGGGTCAAGAGCGCGACAGACCGGGTCGAGGCGCGGTGCCCGCGCTGCGCCGAGCTCTGAGCCTCGACCAGAGACGCACCGCCGACAGCTCCAGCTCGACATGAGCGGTGCTGCGGTCATGCACCGCTGTGCCCACCTCGATGCGGACGGAGAGCGCCTGCTGCTCGGACGACGGCGTCAGGGGCCCGGCGCGAGAAGCTGAAGCAGCCGCACATTTTTGTACATTTCCCCGAGCGAGCCCGCCGCCGCATGGCCGGCCTTCGCGAGCAGCTCGATCTCCTCGGGGCGCACTTCCACCTGCACCGTCAGCCGGCCGGGGCCTGGCTCCACGGCGAGGGTCGCGCGCTTCGCGATCTCGGCGAGCGCCGCCCCGGGCTCCGGGCCAACGAGCGCCTTCAGGGCATCGACGTTCGTGCGCTTCTCCTCGAGGAGCTTCCGGATCTCTTCGGCCGCGTCAGCCGACGCGGCGTCGATCGCGACGGTCACCGAGAGCCCGCCCTTCGTCGAGACGCCGACAGTGACGGCGCGCGGGCCCGTCGAGCCGGTGAGGATCGCGCGGAGGCTCGGCTTGCTCTCGGAAAGGAGGGCGACGCCCAGGAGCGGGCGATCCCACCCGATGTGCGCGAGGCGCGACGTCGCCTCGTCCCGGCTCGCCAGCGACGTCCCGGCCTCCTCGGCGTCGATGCTCGCGCGGATCTCTGGCTCGGCGCCGTACAGCAGGATCGACCCGTTGCGCACGGCGATCGCGTCCTCGCCGGCGCGGAGCAGGTACTTCACGCCTTTGTACTCTGCCTGGACGTAGCTGTGCGTCGCCAGGCGCTCCGCGAGCTTCTGCTCGTTGAAACGCCCGCGCGCGACCACGAGCGACGGGGCGACGACCAGCTTGTCGACGTCGAACCCGAGATCGATCCCCGTCGCCTTCTTGATGTCGTCTCGGGTGCGCTCGATGTGCAGCCGCACCGCGCCCCCTTCCGCGCCGAGCGCCTGCAGGTCGATCTGGTGAGGGTCGACGATCACCACGCCGGGAACGCTGCCTTGGACATATTCGAGCAGCGACTCGTCTCTCGGGAAGGTTGCGGCGCGGAGGTGCGCCACGCCGAAGCCGAGGAGCCCCGTCTGCTGGGCGAGGACGATGATGAGCACGAGGCCGACGAGCACGATGTACTTGGCCTTGCCTCGCTTCTTCGTAGCTCCGGCGACCTGGACCGGCTTCGACGCGCTCTCGGTGCTCATCTGTGCTCGCTGCGCCCTCTCTGGGATGCCGCGCGCCGCCAGGGCCCTGCGGGTACCGCCTCCGCAGAACCGCAAGCGCCGCTCATCGACCCGGGGCGCGCTGCGGCAGAGCATAACCGGAAGCGGGACGCCGGCCAGGCCTTCCGCCGGGGCCGCCGGACGGATAGAACCGACGCGACGTGCCTCGATCCTCGTCCTCCGATGGCGGCGGCGCGCTCGCACAGCCGAGCGATAGCTCCGTGCTGCCCGCCGCCCTCGGCCGCTACCACGTGCAGCGCCTCCTCGGCGAAGGGGCGATGGGGCGCGTGCTGCTGGCGCACGATCCGCTGCTCGATCGCGACGTCGCGCTGAAGCACCTGCGCGACGACCTGCGCATCCCGCGCGACGTCCGCGAGCAGCTGATCGTGAGGATGCGCCACGAAGCGCGCGCCGCCGCCCGGGTGACCCACCCGAACCTCGTCACGCTCCACGACGTCGGCGAGGACCCGGACTTCGGGCTCTACCTCGTCTTCGAGTACGTCGAGGGGCCGACGCTGAAGCAGCACCTCCTCGAGAGGCCGCTCTCGGCGGCGCAGGCGGCGCGCCTCGCGCGCGAGCTCGGCGAGGCGCTCACGATCGCGCACCGGGCAGGCATCGTCCACCGCGACATCAAGCCGGAGAACATCATCCTCTCCGCGAACGGCGGCAAGATCGCCGACTTCGGCATCGCGCGGATCCCGGACTCGACGCTGACGCACCAGGGAGGGCTCATGGGGACGCCCGCGTACAGCGCGCCGGAGACGTTCCGCGTCGGGAAGTTCTCGCCCGAGAGCGATCAGTTCTCGCTCGCCGCCGTGGTGTACGAGGCGATCTCCGGGCGCCGCGCGTTCCCGGGCGACGACGCGGTCTCGGTCGCGTCGAGGATCGCGACCGACGAGCCGCCTCCGATCGCGAAGGAGCTCGGCCTCCCTCCGTCGCTCGATCAGGTGCTCGCGCGCGGGCTGTCGAAGCGACCCGAGGACAGGTACCCGAGCTGCGACGAGTTCGGCGCCGCGTTCGCGAACAGCCTCGAGTGGGCCGCCTCGAGCCAGATGCCGAGGCGGATGCTGGACAGCGCCGTCACGGTGACGCCGTCGCTGTCCGCCGAGCCAGCCGCGGTGCGCGCAGATCCGCTCGACGCCGACTTCCCTCCCCGCGAGCGGAAGGCGGGGCAGATCGCGGTGGGCGCGGCCGTGGTCGTGGCCACGGCCGCGCTGCTCCTCCACACCGCGCTGCGATCTGCTGACGCGCCCGCCGAGGAGCCCGCCGCCGGAGCAGCGCCGATCGCGTCGTCGGCGACAGCGGCGCCACGACCGCGCCCCGTGCCGTCGGCGCGGCCTGCGCGCCCGAAGCACGACCCCGCCGACACAACGGCGCGCGCGACGGTCAGCGCAGAGCCCAGCGCGAGCGCGCCGGGCAGCGCGACGACCTCGCCCGTGCCCACCGCGCTCCCCGACGACGAGCAGGCCGCGGACGCCGGAGCACCGGAGACCGACGACCTCGGCGTGCCAGAGACCACAGAGCCAGGCACGCAGGACGCCGGTGAAGCCGATGCTGCTGCGCGTTGAACGGGTGACATCGCGGATGCGTTGTCACGCGGGAAAAACTCCCGTAAAGGAGCCCGAGTAAGCACCGTCGCTGTCCTGCACGGCCGACGTCTGGCGACTCGCTGGGTCCATCGCAGGCCCCGGAGAAACGCCCTGGAAACACGCCGACCGCCGCGTTAGCGACTGTCTGAATTGCTGTTCTGCCCCTTGAGATCTCCGCGATGACTACCCAGACAAACGGCGACGATCTCCATCTGTCGCTCTACCGAAAGATGTTTCAGATCCGCCGCTTCGAGGAAGAAGCGGCCCGCGCGTACGCGCAGAGCAAGATCGGTGGGTTCCTTCACCTGTACATCGGTCAGGAGCCCATCGCCGTCGGTGCTTCCGCGGCGCTCCGCCCCGACGACTACGTGATGACGACCTACCGCGATCACGGGCTCGCGCTCGCCCGCGGGATGAGCTCGCGCGCCGCGATGGCCGAGCTCTACGGCAAGGTCACCGGGTGCTCGAAGGGGCTCGGCGGCTCGATGCACTTCTTCGACAAAGAGCACAACATGCTCGGCGGCTACGGCATCGTCGGCGGGCACATCCCCATCGCCGTCGGGACGGCGTTCGCGTCGAAGTACCGCGGCGAGGACCGGGTCTCGATGGTGTTCTTCGGCGAGGGCGCGGTGAGCATCGGCGACTTCCACGAAGGGATGTCGCTCGCGGCGCTGTGGAAGCTGCCGATCGTGTTCGTCTGCGAGAACAACGAGTACGCGATGGGGACGCCGCTCTCCCGGACGCTCTCGGTCGAGGACGTCTCGCTGAAGGCGCTCGCCTACGGGATGGAGCGCGATCGCTTCAACTCCGAGCACGTCCTCCAGGTGCGCGATCGCCTCGCCGAGGCCGTCGCGCGGGCGCGCACGCACTCGGAGCCGACGCTGGTCGAGATCAGGACGTACCGCTTCCGGGGCCACTCGATGAGCGATCCCGGCAAGTACCGGACGAAGGAGGAGCTCGAGGAGCGCAAGAAGAAGGACGTGCTCCTTCGCTCTCGCATCGAGCTCGAGGAGAAGGGCCACAAGGCCGCCCTCGAGGCGATCGAGAAAGAGGTGGAAGACGAGATCACCGACGCGATCCGCTTCGCCGAGGAGAGCCCCGAACCCGGGCCCGAGGTGCTCGAGCCCACAACCTATGCAGGACCTTTTGCGCGATGACCGTCCTAAGATTCCGTGAGGCGGTTCGCGCCGCCATGGTCGAAGAAATGGAGCGCGACGAGCGGGTGTACCTCGTCGGCGAGGAGGTCGGGCACTACCAGGGCGCCTACAAGGTGACCGAGGGGATGCTCGACAAGTTCGGGAGCAAGCGCGTGATCGACGCGCCCATCACCGAGAGCGGGTTCACCGGCATCTCGATCGGTGCGGCGATGGTCGGGCTCCGGCCGATCGTCGAGTACATGACGTGGAACTTCTCCGCCGTGGCGTTCGACCAGATCCTCAACAACGCGGCGAAGCTCCGGCAGATGTCCGGCGGGCAGCTCAGCATCCCGCTCGTGCTGCGGGCGCCGAACGGCTCGGCGAAGCAGGTCGGCTCGCAGCACTCGCACTCCATGGAGCACTTCTACGCGCACGTCCCCGGCCTCAAGGTCCTCGCGCCCGCGATGCCGGCGGACGCCAAGGGTCTCCTGAAGTCGGCGATCCGGGACGACAACCCGGTGCTCTTCATGGAGAGCGAGACGCTCTACGGCGTGAAGGGCGAGGTGCCCGATGATCCCGATTTCATCGTGCCGCTCGGGGTCGCCTCGATCGTACGCGAGGGGACCGACGTCTCGATCATCGCGTGGAGCCGGATGGTGCACGTCGCGATCGAGGCGGCCGCGGAGCTGGAGAAGGAGGGCATCAGCGCGGAGATCGTGGACCTGCGATCGCTGCGCCCGCTCGACGAGGAGACGATCGTGAAGAGCGTCACGAAGACGCACCGCGCGGTCGTGGCACACGAGGGCTGGCCGTACGGCGGCGTCGGCGCGGAGATCGCCGATCGCATCCAGCGGCTCGCGTTCGACGAGCTGGACGCGCCCGTGCTGCGCGCGACGACGCTCGACGTCCCGATGCCCTACAACGCGCGGCTGGAGCAGTACGTGATCCCGCAGGCGTCGCGGATCATCGAAAATGTTCACCGCGTTCTCTACAAAAGCTGACTGAGCGGACCCACATCCCCGATCAAGGTTGATAGACCCATGGCGAAGGTTCTGGAACTTCCGAAGCTGTCCCCGACCATGGAGGAGGGGCAGATCAGTGCCTGGCACAAGAAGGAAGGCGACGCGATCGACATCGACGATCTGCTCGCAGAGGTCGAGACCGACAAGGCGACCATGGAGTACAAGTCCTTCGATCGAGGGACGTTGCTCAAGATCCTCGTGCCTGCGGGCAGCGTGGTTCAGCTCGGCCAGCCTGTCGCGATCATCGGCTCCCCGGGCGAGGACGTAAGCGCCCTCGCCGGCGGGGGCGGCGGCGCCCCCGCGCCGAAGCCGAGCGCGGCGGAGGCTCAGCCCAAGGGAGAGCGCGCCGCGCCGCCGGCCGGCAGCGAGGCGCCCGTGACGAGCCCGCCGCCCGCGGCGCGCGGCGAGGCGGTCTCGCCGCCCACGCAGCCGGCAGCGCCGCAGCCGTCGTCGAACGGGCGCGTCAAGGCGTCGCCCTACGTGCGGAAGCTCGGCCGGGAGCGCGGGCTCGATCTCAGCAGCGTCGCGGGCAGCGGTCCGCGCGGGCGCATCGTCGCGCGCGACCTCGATGGGCTGAAGCCGGCGCCGGCCGCCGGGGCGGCCAAGGCGATCGCCCCCGGCGAGCTCGCTGCGCCGGAGGTGCGGCCGCTCAGCATGATGCGCAAGGCGATCGCCCGGCGCCTCACCGAGTCCAAGCAGACGGTCCCGCACTTCTATCTCTCGATCGACGTCGACGCCGATCCGCTGAACGCGCTGCGCGAGCAGATCAACGCGGATCTCGCGGCGACCGCCGCCGAGGGGGAGAAGCCGGCCAAGGTCAGCTTCAACGATCTCCTCGTCAAGGCGTGCGCCATCGCGCTCGTGCGCGTCCCGGAGTGCAACGCGCAGTTCACGCCGGACGCGATCCTCGTTCACCAGCGCGTCGACATCTCGGTCGCTGTTGCCGTCCCCGAAGGCCTCGTCACGCCGGTGGTGCGCGATGTCGATCGCAAGCAGGTCCTCGACATCGCGGCCGAGGTGCGCGAGCTCGCCGGGCGGGCCAAGGCGAAGAAGCTGCGGCCCGAGGAGATGGCGAACGGCACGTTCTCGATCTCGAACCTCGGCATGTACGGGATCGACAACTTCGGCGCCGTCATCAACCCGCCCGAGGGAGCGATCCTCGCCGTGGGCCAGGTCCGTCGCGAGCCCGTCGTGCGCGGCGAGCAGATCGTGCCGGGCCGCCGCCTGAGCATGACGCTCTCCTGCGATCATCGCGTCGTCGACGGCGCGGTCGGCGCGACCTTCCTCAAGGTCCTGCGCCAGCTCCTGGAGCACCCGACGCAGATCCTGATCGGTTAGCTCAGGTCGCCTCGGCGCTGCCCCCGAGGGCGTCGCCGAGGCGCGCCAGATTCCGCGAGAAGATCTGCACGGACGGGTGCGACGGCCCGAGCGCCTTCGTGGCGATCGCCACGGCGCGCTCGATCTGCTGCCACGCGCCCGACAGATCGCCGAGCGCCTGCAAGACGCGCCCGAGGTTGTTCACGATGCTCGCCACGACCGGGTGTTCCGGGCCGTACGTGGCTTGCGCGATGCCGAGCGCGCGCTCCAGCTGCTCGCGCGCCCCGGGCAGCTCGCCGAGCGCTTGCAGCACGCTGCCGAGGTTGTTGCAGCCGATCGCCACCGCCGGGTGGTCCGGGCCGTACGTCGCCTCGGCGATCTTCAGCACGCGCGCGAAGTTCGCGCGCGCACCCTCGAGATCGCCCAGGTCGCGCAGCACGCTGCCGAGGTTGTTGATGTCCCGCGCCACGTCCGGGTGATCCGGCCCGTAGGTGTCCTCGACGATCGCGAGCGCCCGCTCGAAGTCGGCGCGCGCCCCGGCCAGGTCGCCGAGATCGCGCAGCACGCGCCCGCGGTTGTTCAGCGCGAGCGCGAAGCGCGGGTGGTAGAGGCCGTAGCTGTGCTCATCGATCTTGAGCGCCTCCTCGAACTGCTCGCGCGCTCCCTTGAGGTCGCCGAGATCGTGGAGCAACCGACCGAGGTTCGTGCGCCCGATCGCGACCGTCGGGTGGTCCGGACCGTAGGCGCGGATGTCGATCGCGAGCGCCCGCTCCAGGTGCACGCGCGCGCCCGCGAAGTCGCCGAGGTCGCGGAAGAGCGCGCCCAGGTTGTTGAGCCGTATCGCGACGCTCGGATCGTCGGGGCCGTAGGTCGCCTCGTCGATGGCGAGGGCGCGCTCCAGGTGCTTGCGGGCGCCCGGCAGATCGCCCTGATCCATGAGCACGCTTCCGAGGTCGTTCACGTCGCGCGCGACGTCCGGGTGATCGGGGCCGAAGCTCGCGATGTCGATCGCCAGCGCGCGCTCCAGGTGTGCCCGCGCGCCGCCGAGATCGCCGAGGTCGTGGAGGACGCTGCCAAGGCTGCGCAGCACGGCCGCGACCTTCGGATCGTCGTGGCCGAACACCGCCTCGTGGAGCGCGAGCGCCCGCTCAAGGAACCCCTTCGCCTCCGCGAACGCGGCGCGCCCCTGCAGGTAGACGGCGAACCGGGCGAGGAGCCGACCGCGCACCTCCCTCGCGACGTCGTGCGCTTCGGCCTGGCTCGCCGCGGCGAGCGCGTGCGGCAGCCATCGGGCGCAGAAGGGCCACGTCTCCACCTCGTCGCTGCTCTCGGGGAACGCGTGATCGACGAGCCGGACCGCCGCCTCGGCCCACACCTTCCGGTCCTCGGGCGAGAGGCGATCGCGGACCACCGCCTGGACGAGGCGATGCACCGAGAGCGCGCCCTCGTGCACGTCGATGAACGAGTAGCGGCGGAGCGCGGCGACCGCCTCGTCGAGCATCAGCGGATCGCTCAGCGCCTCCGCGAGCGCCGCCGGCAGGTGCGGCGCGGCGTCGGCGAGGCCTTCGCGCGGGATGTCATCGGGCGCCAGGTACGCGCACAGGCTCAAGAGGTCGACCGCGACGGGCGAGAAGCGCTGCGCCTCCTGGAACGCGAGGCCCCAGGTCGTGGCGATCGGCGTCGGGTAGTCCATCGGCATGCCGCGGAGCAAGAGCCCTCGCTGGTGATCACCGAAGGCGGCGTGGTAGGTCGCGATCGACGATCCCGTCTCCTTGATGGTCGCCGCCGCCTGCACCAGCGCGAGGGGGAGATCGCCGAGCGTCTCGGCGAGCTTCTCCGCGGCGCGCGCGTCGCTTTGCCCGGTCCGATCGAGCAGGAACTTCACCGAGTCAGCGCGATCCAGCGCCGGCACGGTGAGCGGCGTGGCGATGCCGCGGAAGCTCGGGTTGCGCGAGGTGATAAGGATGTGCCCGGTGCGCGGGTGCGGGAGGTACGGGGCGACGTCCTGCGGGTCGTTGACGTTGTCGAAGATGAGGAGCCACGTGTCGTTCCGCGACAGCCACGACCGGGCCGCCTCGATCGCGATCCGCTGGTCAGCCTCGTTCTGCTCTGGCAGATCGAGGGCCTCGGCGAGGCGCGCGAAGTCCTCGGCCGCCGTGGCCGGCTCCTCGGCGCGGATCCACCAGACGACGTTGTACTGGCTCGCGTACCGGTGCGCGTACTCGGCGACGAGCTGCGTCTTGCCGACGCCGCCGAGGCCGCTGATGGACTGCGTGAGCGCAGCGGGTCCCCCCGTCGTGAGCGTGCTCCGCAGCTCGCTCAGGAGCTGGTCGCGCCCGGTGAAGCCCGGGTTGCGCGGCGGCAGCTTCTTGATGTGAGGCTCCGCGTCGGGCGAGCTCGACGGTCTTCGAGCGGCCGGCCGCTGCGTCGGCGGCTCCGTCTCGCGGACGGCGCTCCGGATCCCCTTCGCGATCTCCGTGAACGCCTCGCTCTGGTTGGGGTAGCTCGTCACGGGCCGCGCGCGGCTCGGCAGCGGCTGCAGCTTGCCGAGCAGCGTCTTCTCCCAGGCGCAGGGCCGCAGGATCACAGGGATGACCCGGCACTCGCCGGCCTCATGGCGAGCGATCGCGTCCCGCATCTCTGGAGAGAGCCATGCGTCGGTGGAGAGGAAGTCCGCGCTCACGAGCAGCAGCACGACGCGCGCCTCGCGCAGCCTCGCCGCGGTCGCCTCTCGCCGCTCCCTCCCTCCGCCGAGCGCGAAGCCCTGGTAATTCCGGATGACCCCCTGCCGTTTCAGCGCGTCGAGGTGGGTCTCGATCTTGGGCCGCAGGTCCTCGTCCCTCGGAGAGTAGGAGAAGAACACATCGGCGGGGCTCGTCGCCAAGGCAACCATAGTTCCTCTCGCGGGCCTTAAAGTCTCACGACGGACCTGACGCGCAACGAGAATACGCGGTCGGAAAAGACCCAGGAAGAGACGGTAGTTGACGCTGTCGGCGGATACATGCGGGTCGAACCTCCATCGTCTCGTGGGGGGCTTGCCTTACCCCGACTCCGGCTCCGTCCTACCTTCGCGCTCCTCTTCCGTGCTCGGGGAGATCCGGCCGGAAGCCTGAACGATACGGCGCGCCGCTTCCATCCACCGCCGCCGATCGTCCCGCCGCAGCTGGTTGCGGACGACGATCTTCACGAGGCGGTGGACGCTGAGCGCGTGCGGCCGCACCTCGATCAGCGAGTGCAGCCGCAGCATCGCGATGGCGTCGTCGAGCGCGAGCGGATCGTATTCGCCGAGCGACCGCCGAGGGATCGCGTCCATCGGCAGGAACGCGCACAAGCTGAGGAGCTCTGCCGCTGCCTGGTGGCTGAACACGGCCGCGAGCGCGCTCTCCCAGGCGGTCGCGACCGTCACCGGGAAGCTGACGGGGCGCTCCAGGAGCGCGGCCGGCCGCTGCCGGAACAGTGCGAGGTACTCCGCGAGCGGGCGTCCGGTCTCCTCGATGTAAGCGCCGGCCTGCGCCAGGGCGAGCGGCAAATCGCCGAGCTCCTCTGCGAGCGCGTCGGCCGACTCCGCGTCGGTCTCGCCCGTGCGCTGGAGCAGGAAGCGCACCGACTCGGCGCGCTCGATGCCACGGACGCTCACCGTCGTGAGGCCGCGCCAGATAGGGTTCTGCGACGTCGTGAGGATGTGGCCGCCGTGGGAGACGCTCGGGATGTAGGGCTCGACCTCGCTCGGATCGCGCACGCCATCGAAGAGGAGGAGCCAGCGCCCGCGGCGCCCGAGCTTGCTGCGCACCGCGCCGACTGCGCGAGCGGGATCCAGCTGCTCGTGCTCGGGCAGCCTCATCTCCGCGGCGAGCGTGGCGAAGGAGGCGTCCATCGTCGCCTGGCTTTGACCGTCGATCAGAAAGACGGTGTCGTAGGCGCCGGCGTTGCGGTACGCGTACTCGATCGCGAGCTTCGTCTTGCCGGTGCCGCCGAGCCCGCAGAGCGGCGCCACGCCGCGCCTGGCGAGCGTGGCGCCGATCTCGGTGAGCAGATCGTCGCGCGCGGCCAGGTTCCGGCTGGTCGACGCGGGGACGCTCCAGATCCCGGGCGGCGGTGGCACCTCTGAATGGCTCACCGGCTGGGTGCCGGCGTTCGGTGAGCTCAGGAGGGGTTTTGGGTGAGCTGCTCGACCTGCTTTCGGATGCCCTTCGCGATGTCGGTGAATGCCTCGCTCTGGTTGACCCAGCTCGTCACCGGCCGCCCGCCCCGCGGCAAGCTGGCCAGCCTGCCGAACGGCGCGCCCTCCCAGTCGCAGGCGTCGAGGATGACAGGGATGACGCGCGCCTCACCCCGATCGTGGCGCTCGATCGCCTTCTGCATCTCGACGTCGTAGCAGAAGTCCGACGCGAGGAAGTCCGCGCTGATGAGCAGGAGGATGACCTTCGCGGTCTCGAGGTGCTCGGCGAGCGCCGTGTCGCGCTCCTCGCCAGCCCCGATCTCGCCGTCGTGCCAGCCGCGGATGACGCCCTTGCGCTTGAGGATGGCGAGGTGCGTCTCGAGCTTGTCGCGCAGCTCGCGGTTGCTCTCCGAGTACGAGAAGAACACCTCGATCGGGCTCGCCGGGGGCTCGGAGACGCGCTCGCGCCGCGACGCTTCGAGCGCCCCCGTCATCGTGACCGTGTCGTCGTACGCGGCCGAGTCGGGCGGGAGGTCGTACAGCGCGCCGAGCGGCGACGACGAGGGCGGGAGCTCCAGATCGGGGATCGGGGGCGGAAGGATCGAGCGACCGCGCGACGTGATCGCGCGCGGCCGGGGCGCGCACGTGCGCTCGAGGAGCGCGAGCACCCGGTCGTGGCTGCCGTCGGGGGTGTCGTAAGGCAGGAGCAGGAACCCCATGTCCGCGAGCGTCTTGCGGCGGTGAGGCGTCAGGCTCGCGCCCGGGGCGATGACGAAGCGGGGCGGCGGCGAGGCGCCCGAGAGCGCGTGGATGTCCGCCAGCATCTCGTCGAAGTTGCCGTCGGCGCGCCCGAAGCCAATGAAGAGCACGGGGCACCGCGAGAGCACGGTCGTGAGCGACTTGCGCACGTCGGGCGGCGCGATCGACGCAAGGAAGCGCTCGCGCGCGAACACCCAGCTGTGCGGCTCCTTCAGCGTGCCGTGCAGCTTGAGGATGAACCGCCGCCGCCACGCGACCTCGTCCGTGACGCGCCACATGGTGTCCCACTCGAAGCCGAAGGCGCGCTCGAGCAGGTGGTTGAGGTTCGTGGTGAGCACGGCGCGCAGCTTGTCTCGCAGCGCGGCGATCGCGATCGCGATCCGCGGCGGCTCGAGCCCTTCGTCGTCGAGCGCATCCTCGACGAACGCGTTGAACTCCGCTGGGCCGAGCGCTTGCTCCGCCGCGCCCAGCGCCTCGCTGTAGCGCTGCGATCGCGCGAGCGCCGCGACCTCGGCGATCGCCACCTCGTCGCTGGTCTGCTCGCGCACCCTCTCGACGAGCAGGTCGACGAGCTGACGCCACGTCGGCAGCCCGGCCGCGGCCGAGATGCCTCCCCCCACGAAGAGCACGAGCTCTCCGCTCTCGAGCGCCTCATGCAGCGCTTCGATCACCGCGGCGTCGACCTCCGCGCTCACCGTGTTCGCGTTGTCCATAAGGGTTGACATCGAGCCCCTCGAGTCTATCGCTCCTCGCCGCCCAGCGCACTTTTGCGGCGCGTCGCGCGGCGCACCTTCGCCGCACGTCGCGCGGCGAGCGCGACACGCGGAGAGCGCGCGGCGCGGCAAAAGTGCGCCGCGCGGCGCAGGGTCGATTGCTCGACCGGGCGGCCCGCTGCGGTCATGACGTCCCAGACGACGGACCGCCGCCTCGAGCGAAGTCGGAAGAGGCGGAAACAGTCCGCGAGGCTGGAGCATGCTACGTCTCCGACATGCGTCCGGCGGCCCTCTTCACGCTGGCCACGGTGGCCTCGCTCGTCGCCTTCTCTCTGGCCGGCGTGGCCGCTCCACCGCCCCGCGCGCGGCGCGCCCCACGCCTCCCGGCGCGCGCGGAGGCCGCGCTCTCGGCGGGCGCCGAGGGAGAGAGCGCGCGCTCGCCCGCCAGCGTCATCGCGCTGCGCGCGCCCGGCCCGCCTGCCGTCCTCGTGCGCGCGGGGAGCTTCATGATGGGCTCGAGCGAGGTCGAGATCGCGCACGCCGTGACGCTCTGCAAGCTCGAGCCGGCCGGGGAGCTGTGCGTCGACGAGACCGAGGCGAGCTTCGCGAATGAGCTCGTGCCCCACGAGGTGTACCTGTCGGATTTCTGGATCGACCGAACCGAGGTGACCGTCGCGAGCTACCGCCGGTGCGTCTCGGCGGGCGTCTGCGCCGAACCTCCGTATGCCTCCGGCGGGCAGCGGTTCGATCGGCCCGATGTTCCGGTGGTGCTCGTCGCGTGGAGCGACGCGCAGCGCTACTGCGTCTGGGCCGGCGGTCGCCTGCCGACCGAGGCCGAATGGGAGCGGGCGGCGCGGGGCGTGGCTGGGCGCCGCTACCCCTGGGGCCATGTCTACAACCCTTTCCACGCGAACCACGGGAGGCTCTCGTTCGACGAGCTCGACGACGGCGACGGCTTCCTCGAGCTCGCGCCCGTCGGCTCGCTCGTGGCCGGCCGCACCCCCGACGGCATCGACGACCTCGCCGGCAACGTCGAGGAGTGGGTCGCTGATTACTACCATCCCGAGTATCCAAGCGGCAGCGCGAAGAACCCGCGGGGGCCCGACATGGGGGAGGAGCGCGTGCTGCGGGGCGGCAGCTACATCCTGGGTCGGCCCTGGCTGCGCGGCGCCGCGCGAGGGCACGACTCGCCGACCAGCCGCCGCGCGTGGCGCGGCTTCCGCTGCGCGCGCGACGCCTGAGCCGCGGCGGGCGACGCTCGATCCGAGGAGCGCGGCGGTGTGCCGCCGCGCGGGCCGAGGCGCGCGGCGGTTGGCCGCCGCGCCGGAAGAGCCCATACTGCGCCCGTGAGGATCGCGCACCTCTCTGACTTGCACCTCCTCTCCCTCGAGGGGGCTGTCCCGTTCCGGCTGCTGAACAAGCGTCTCACGGGCTACCTCAACCTCCGCTTCCGGCGCCACGCCATCCACAAGCCGCACGCGGTGCACGCAGCGGCGCGGGAGATACGGCGGCTCGGCGTGGACCACGTCGTCATCACCGGCGACGTCTCGAACCTCGCGCTCGAACGAGAGTTCGTCCTCGTCCGCAACTTCTTGCAGGGCGATCTCGGTCTTCCGCCCGAGCGGGTGAGCATCGTCCCGGGGAACCACGACGCGTACACGAAGGGCGCGCACCGCTCGCAGCGCTTCTCTCAGTACTTCGCTCCGTACCTGCGCTCCGACCTCGTCCTCGACGCGCCTGGGAAGAGCGACGACGGTGGGGCCACCCGCGATGGCGGAGGCTCGGCGTTCCCCTTCGTGCACCTGCGCGGGCCGGTCGCGATCATCGGCCTCTCGACCGCCTGGCCGCGTCCCCCGCTGGTGGCATCGGGGCGGCTCGGCCCGGTCCAGCTGCGCGCGCTCGAGCGAGCGCTAGCGCACCCGGAGGTGCGGCGGCGAACGCCGGTCGTGCTCCAGCACCACCCCTTCCATAACCCGGCGAGCCGGGCGAAGACCTTGCTGGAAGGCCTGGGTGATGCCGCGGCCGAGGGGCGGCTGCTGCGGCAGGTGCGCCGCGGCTTGCTGCTGCACGGGCACCTGCACCGGCGCATTCACCGCAAGCTGCACACCGAGCGGGGTCACATCGACGCCGTGGGCGCCACCAGCGCTTCGCTCCTTCACGACAGCGATGAACGGATGGCCGGGTTCAATGTCTACGAGATCGACGACGCGGGGACGATCGGGGGCATCACGTCGCACCGCTTCGTCCCGGGTCAAGACGCGTTCCGCGAGGTCCCGGTCCCCGAGCGATGAGCCCGCCGCGCGCTCGGCCCTCTGCCGAGCGCCCCACCGGAGCCGCGCGCAAACCATCCGTCGCACGCAGGACCCTCCAAGCGGGCGCGCGATGTTCGGGGCTCGGCGATGCCGTGACTCGAGCGCAGCGGGGGCGCTGCGCGGGCAGTCCGGTGGGGCTCTGGTCAGGAGGAAAGTCAGGCGGTGGCGCGGATCACGTTGACCGCCTGCAGACCTTTGGGACCTTCTTTGATCTCAAATTCAACGGTCTCGTCCTCGAACAGACGACGGCGCCCCTCCCCGTTGATCTGCGAATAGTGAACGAAGACGTCGGGGCCAGTCTCTTGCTTGATGAAGCCCCAACCCTTCTCGTCGTTGAACCACTTTACCTTGCCAACTGCCATATTTCCTCCACTTCAGAGCTCGTCGATACCCGAGGCGCGCAGGCTGGCAGTCGGGAGGTGACCACGGGTGCGGTCCCTGATTCCGATGCGGGCTTGGCTGCATGCAGCAAACCCCCCTCGTAGACAGATCCAGCTTGCGCAGGGCGGCTGCCCAGCCGCTGGTTGATGTGAATGCGCGGCGACTTCGACGATTCTCCCCGGTCCGAGCGGGCGCCAACGTAAACGGCTCGATGCGCCAAGGTCAAGCAGCGATGACGGTTCGGCCGGCGCTTACGCGAGGCAGTACCGCTTCACCGGCAGTCTCCGGTTGCAGCAGCCGCCCATGAGAATTTCGCGTCGTACAGCGGCTCCTGACGGCGAGTACACGATCACGCGCGGTGACCGCGCGCCGTAGGGTGCGAAGCAGAGTTCGCGCAACCGTCAAGATTTGCGCTCTTATCGAAGAGCCTTGTCCTTCGGCCCGCGCAGGGCGTCGTGCTCCGTGAGGGCTTCGCCATGTCACGCAGCGAGCCTCGCACGTCGGCCGGCGATCTCCTGGCCTGCGCCACGATGGCGCGGCGACGCGGGCGCGCTCCTCGCGCCCTGCGCGTCGGGGGATCGGGGGAGCCGAGCGACGCAGCGCGCGCCGGGCGCTTGCCGAGCGCAGGCCAGGCGTTTGCCGAGCTTTTGCCAAGAACATCGTTCGAGCGCCGCAGCGGAGCAGGCGACCTGCTCGGAGGACATCACTCGCCTGGCGGCACTGGCTCAGCCTGTTCGCCGACCTGCCCCGTGCGCGCGCAGGCGCGACAGCTCGGCGGATCGATCCCCGGCCCGGCATCGCGCGCTCGACCTGCACCGCGCCGCGTGTGCTCACGGGGCGCAGGCGGCGCAGTCTCGGGCTCGAGCCTGCTCGCCGCCCGGGAGCAGGAATCGAAGGCATCTCGTTGACATGTCTGTTCGAGCTTGCTCGTATGGCGTGGCGAGGGCATCGGGTCTCACCTCCGCCCTGGCCCCGCGAGGCGACGAGATGTTCTCGGTGATCATCAGCGAGAAGGGGGGCGCGGAGCGCCGCGAAACCTTCGACCGGACAGAGATCAACGTCGGCCGCGTGCAGGGCAACGACCTGATGCTGCCGAAGGGCAACGTGTCGAAGCGGCACGCTCGGCTGCTCTTCCGCGACGGGCGCTTCATCGTCACCGATCTCAAGAGCACGAACGGCACGTACGTCAACGGCCGGAAGATCGCTCAGGCGACGATCGTTCGCGAGGGCGACAAGATCTACATCGGCGACTTCGTGCTGCGGATCGAGACGGCGGCGGCCGGGACGGCCCCGCCAGACAGCACGGCGCCTCCGCGCGTGCCGGAAGAGATGTCCGGCGAGCCGGGACCTCTGCCCGATCGCGGGCCGCCGCCGTCCGCCGAAAAGGGCCTGCACCGGTCGGCGCCGCTGCCGCTGATCAACGAGAGGGGCGAGCCGTCGCGCACCAGCCAGGGCGTGATCAGCCACTTCCCTCTCGAGAACGATCCGGACGAGTCGGTCGACGCGGCCGCGGCCATCCCCGTCCCCGGTCCGCCGCGCATCCCCTCGCCTCGCCCGCCCCTCTCTCCGGGCTCGCACGGCGGCGCGTCCGTCCCGCCGCTGCCGGCGCACCCGGCGATGCCCAACGCCTCGCCGGCGCGCGACGGCCGCGCCGTCAACGCCGCCATCCCGCCCCCCCAGGCGCCGCGCCCGTACGCGACCGCGACCCCGCTGCCGGCACAGAGCGCAACGAGCACCGCCACGGTGTCGCCACCCGGCGCCGCGAACGTCGCCGTCCACCCCAGCGTCGTCCCGATCCCGAGCCGGCGAGCCATCCCGCCCGTTTCGGATCGGGTCGACCGGGGACAGGGCGACTCGGCGCAGGCCGTAGCGCACCGCCGGGCGCTCGGGCGCCTCATGGAGCGGCTCGCCGACGTGGTCGACCTCACGCCGCTCGACAGCGGCGCGCCGCCGGACAGCGCGCTCGCCCAGCGCATCGCGCAGGCGATCGCCGCGGGCGCGGAGGCGCTGCGCGCGGCGGGCGAGCTCCCCCCCGAGGTCGACGTCGAGGCGCTCCTGGCCGACGCGCAGCGGGAGCTCCTCACGCTCGGTCCGCTCGATCGCTTGCTCGAAGATGCCGATGTGAGCGAGATCCAGGTGTTCCGCTACGACCACGTGATCGCGATGCACGGGCGCCGGCGCGTCATCGCGGAGGTCGGGTTCAGCAGCGAGCGCGCGGTCGGCCGGGCCATCCGCCGGCTCTGCGTGACGGCCGGCCAGCCGATCGAGGCGGGCGCGAGCTTTGTCGAGCGGACGCTGCCGAAGGGGCGCCGGCTGTTCGCCGTGCTGCCGCCGGCCGCGACCTCCACCCTGGTGATCCGGAAGCCGCAGCGCCCCGACGTCACGCTGGACGACCTGGTGCGCAACGGGACCATCTCGCGCGCGATGGCCGGGTTGCTCGCGCAGTGCGTGCTTGGTCGCGGCAACCTCCTCGTCACCGGGACGCGGGACGCCGGGACGGGCTGGCTGCTCGGCGCGCTCGCTGCCGCGGCGCAGCCGGACGACCGGATCGTGGTGCTCCAGGAGGAGGACGAGCTGGCCCTCGATCAGCCGAACACGCTGTCCATCGCGGTCGGCGCCACGACGGACGAACGCACCCGGGCCGTGCGGGCGGCCGTACGCATCCGGCCAGAGCGGGTCGTGGTGAGCTCGTTCTCGGGCCACGTCGCGGCCGAAATCGTGGATGCCATCGGCGGCGGCATGGACGGCGTGCTCGCGGCCTCCCGGGCGCCGACGCTGCGACAGGCCGTGACGAGGCTCCCCGCCGACATCGCCGCGACCCGCCCCGGGATCACGCCGGAGACGGCGCGCGAGTGGCTGGCCTCGTCCTTCGACCTCGCGATCGAGATCGCGCTGCTCCGCGACGGCCGCCACCGTGTTCTCCGCATCGCGGAGCTCGCGGTGGAGGGCGGGCAGATCGCCATTCGCGACGTCTTCACGTTCGTGGTCGAGCGGACGGCCGCCGGCGGCGCGCTCGAGGGGACATTTCACCCCTCCGGGCTGGTGCCGGACATCGTGGAAGATCTTCAGTCCCGCGGGCTCAGCGTCGATACGTCGACCTCGTTCCGACGAAATCGCTAGCGGCTGGCCGCGCGATGGGTGACCAGCGTGGCTAGCGTGGCCAGCGCGAGGCACGCGCAACCCGCGAGACGAGAGCGTCTTGACGGGCGCCAGCTAGGAACGGAGGTTATGATGCTCAGTAGCCATGGCCATCCGCACCATCCTCCACTATCCCGACCCGCGCCTGCGCCAGAAGGCACAGCCGGTCGGGGACATCACGCCCGAAATCACGAAGCTTATCGACGACATGGCCGAGACCATGTACGCGGCGCCTGGCGTCGGCCTTGCAGCCACGCAGATCGGGGAGCCACACCGCGTCTTCCTCGTTGACATCGCCGCGGACAACGAGCCGAGCAACCTCCTCGTGTTCATCAACCCGGAGATCGTGCGCCAAGAGGGGCAGCTGACCGGCCCCGAAGGGTGCCTCTCGTTCCCTGGCATCAGCGAGGACATCAAGCGGGCCGAGCGCGTCACTGTCCGCGCCCGCGGGCGCGACGGCGCGACATTCGAGATCGCCGCCGACGGCCTGCTCGCCGTGGCCATCCAGCATGAGCTCGATCACCTCGACGGCGTGCTGATGATCGACCGGATGGGCACGCTCAAGAAGCGCATCGTCCAGCGCAAGATGCAGAAGCGCGGCGCAGAAGCCGCGAACTGACCGGCCCGGGCGCCCCGCTCAGCTGCGCGCCGGGAAGGCGAGAGGGCCGCTGACGTACGCGTCGCGGCCGCAGAGCTCCCAGCGCGGATCGACGATCCGGGGCGCGTCGCCTGGCGTGTCCGGGCCCGCCCAGTCGACCGCGCCCGGTCGGCCGCGCGGGCCAAGCAGGATCGGGGCGACGAAGGCGTGCAGCTCGTCGGGCAGGCGCGACGCGAGCAGGCTGCCGGCCAGCTCCGCGCCTCCTTCGACCAGGATGGAGACGATCCCCTGCGAGGCGCAAAGGCGCATCGCGGCGGTCACGTCGACCCGGCCCTCCGCCGAGGTTGGCGCGCGCAGGACGACGCAGCCAGCGTCGACGAGCACCTGCTCCGCCTCCTCGGGCGCGTCCGCGCCCGTGAGCACCCAGGTCGGCACCTCCCGCGCCGTCTGGGCGAGGCGCGTGTGGAGCGGCAGCCGGAGCCGCGTATCGAAGACGAGCCGGATGGGGCTCCGCCCCCCGGGCGCGAGCGCAGGCTCGCGCAAGGTGAGCCGAGGGTCGTCGGCGAGCGCCGTGCCGATCCCGATCGCCACCGCGTCGTGGCGCGAGCGGAGCTCCTGGACCTTGGCGCGCGCCTCTGGGCCGGTGACCCACTTCGAGGCGCCTGTGCGGGTCGCGATGCGACCGTCCAGCGACAGCGCGAGCTTGAGCGCGATGTGGGGGATGCCCGTCGTGATGAACTTGGTCCAGGGCGCGATCAGCGCGCGAGCCTCGGCGCCGGCGACGCCGAGCTCCACGGCGAGCCCTGCGTCGCTGAGCCGCTGCGCCCCGCCGCCGACCACCGAAGGGTTCGGATCGGGAGTGCCAACGACGACCCGCTTGATTCCGGCGCTCAGCACCGCGTCCACGCAGGGCGGCGTACGCCCCTCGTGGTTGCAGGGCTCCAGCGTCACGTAGAGCGTCCCTCCGCGCGCCGCGTCGCCGGCGGCCGTGAGCGCCAGCCCTTCCGCGTGCTCCTCGCCCGCGCGCGCGTGGTGCGCGACGGCGACGACCTCCCCCGCGGCGTTCACCACCACCGCGCCGACCGGGGGGTTCGGCGACGGCATCGCCTTGTGCGCCTCCTCGATGGCGAGGCGCATCATCGCGGCGTCGAGCTCGGGATCTGGGCTAGGGGGCTTCGCAGACATCGAAGTGCCGGATCTACTAGGGCGCCTTGGCCTTCACAAGCTTGCCAAGCTCGACCATGAACTGGTCAATGTCCCGAAAGGAACGATAAACGCTTGCGAACCGGACATAGGCGACCTCATCGAGGGTACGCAGGTGGTTCATCACCCGCTCGCCCAGCTCGGTCGACAAGATCTCCCGCCGCTCGGACTCCTGCGCCTCGCGCTCGATCGCGTCGGCGATGGCCTCGATCTGGTCGGTGGACACGGGCCGCTTGTTGCACGCGATCCGGAGCCCACGCACGAGCTTCTGTCGGTCGAACGACTCGCGCCGACCGTCCTTCTTGACGACGGTGGGCAGGATGTCCTCGACACGCTCGTACGTCGTGAACCGGCGCTCGCACGAGGCGCACTCGCGCCGACGCCGGATCACCTCACCCGCGCCGCCAGCGCGGGAGTCGATGACCCGGTCCTCGAGATGGCCGCAAAATGGGCACTTCATCGAGCCATCCAGCGCGGCGCGCGATCAGCCGTCGAACTGGGAGAACACGAGCGACACGTTGGTGCCACCGAAGCCAAACGAGTTCGACATCACATGCTTCAAGCGGCGCTCGCGAGAGGTGAACGGGACGTAGTCGAGGGTGCACTCGGGGTCGGGATCGTCCAGGTTGAGCGTCGGCGGCACCGCGCCGTGGCGCAGCGCGAGGGCGCAGACCGCCGCCTCGACCCCACCTGCGCCCCCGAGCAGGTGGCCCATCGCGGACTTCGTCGAGCTCACCCAGAGGCGCTTTGACGCCGCGTGTTCGCCGAACGTCTTGAGGATCGCCCGGGTCTCCTCGATGTCCCCCTGCGGGGTCGAGGTCCCGTGAGCGTTGATGTAGTCGATCGCGTCCGGCGCGAGCTTGGCGTCGTCCAGCGCCATCTTCATCGCTCGCTGCGCTCCAGCGCCGTCAGGCGCCGGCTTCGTGATGTGGTACGCGTCGCACGAGGCGCCGTACCCGACGACCTCTGCGTAGATCTTCGCGCCGCGCTTCTTCGCGTGGGAGAGCGACTCGAGCAGCAGCGACCCGGCGCCCTCGGAGCAGACGAAGCCGTCGCGCCCTTTGTCCCAGGGGCGGCTCGCCCGCTGCGGCTCGTCGTTGCGCCTCGAGAGGGCGAACATCGCGCAGAAGCCGCCGATGCCGAGGCCGGTGATCGTCGCCTCCGCGCCGCCCGTGACCATGATGTGCGAGCGACCTCGGCGGATCCACTCGAACGCCTCGCCGAGCGAGTGCGCGCTCGACGAGCACGCGCTCGTGTTGCAGTAGCTCGCGCCCCGCAGGTCGAGCGACAGCGCCACCTGCCCTGCGGCGAGGTTGGCGATGACCGTCGGGATGAAGTAGGGGCTGACCTTGTGGGGCCCCTTCTCGTGCAGCGTGATCGAGTGCTGGAACAGGTACTCGAGGCCCCCGAGGCCAACACCGATGAACGTGCCGCACTGATCGCGGTCCTCGTCGGTGAGCTCGATCCCCGCGTCCTGCATGCACATCTGCGATGCAGCGATGGAGAGCTGGGCGAAGCGGCCCATCTCCTTCACCTTCTTCTTGGGGATGTACTCCTCGGGCACGAAGCCCTTCACCTCGCCGGCGAAGCGCGTAGGAAACGTGCTCGCGTCGAAGAGGGTGATGGGTGCGATACCAGACTGACCAGCCAGCAAAGATTGCCAGGTAGCCTGCGTCCCGAGGCCATTGGGCGTGACGAGCCCGATACCGGTGATGACAACGCGTTCCATGGCTCTTCTTGCCCTAGCGCCACCACAGAGGCGGGAGTGCGTGCATCGGCGAAGAGCAGACCCTTCGCTGGCTCACGCGCCAACCCACCTCCATGGTGACGCCGCGTCCGGTAGGGCGGTGGGGACGCTACTTCTTGTCCTTGGCATTCCTTTCGATGTAGTCAATCGCGTCCTGGACAGTCCGGATCTTCTCCGTGTCCTCGTCCGGAATGTCGATCTCGAACGCCTCCTCAAACGCGAGGACAAGCTCCACCAGGCCCAGCGAATCGGCGCCCAGATCGTCGATGAAACTCGCCTCAGGCTTGATGTCCTTCTCGTCGACGTCGAGCTGTTCCTTGATGATCCGCTTTACTTCGGCCGTGATGTCGCGACCTTCAGCCATGGTATTCCTCCCGGGAAAACGGAACCCCTAGTAGCCCATCGCCATCAGCGTTGCACCATCGAATTACCTGCGACCGCTTTTTTCGTGTGCGCCTGGTTTGCCGCTGTGCGTGACGCCTGGCAGCCGGGGTCCTCAAGCCAGCGCTCTCACACGTACATCCCGCCGTTGACGCGCAGCGTCTCGCCCGTCACGTAGCTCGCCTCGTCGGAGCATAGGAATGCGATCGCCGCGGCGACCTCCTCTGCTCGGCCCGTGCGCCCGAGCGGGACCATCTTCGTGAGCCCGTCTTTCATCTCCGCGCTGATCGTCGTCGTCATGTCGGTGTCGATGAACCCGGGCGCCACGGCGTTGACCGTGATGCCGCGCCCCGCATACTCGCGGGCGAGCGACTTCGTCACGCCGAGCAGGGCCGCCTTCGTGGCGGCATACGCCGCCTGGCCAACGTTGCCCATCTCCGCCACAACACTGGAGAGGAAGACGATGCGGCCCGTGCGCGCGCGCATCATGACCTTGGTGGCGGCGCGCGCGGACGCGATCGAGCCCTTCACGTTCACGGCGAAGAGGCGATCGAGGTCTTCCTCCTTGATCCGCAGGAGCAGTCCGTCGATCGCAATCCCCGCATTCGCGACGAGGATGTCGAGCCGGCCAAGGCGCTTCGCCGCCTCGGCGATGGCGGCCTCGGTCGCCGGCAGGTCCGCGACGTCGAAGCCGAGCGCCTCGGCCTTCCCGCCGCGCGCGGTGATCGCTTCGACGACCGCGCGCGCCTCGGCTTCTCCGCGCACGTAGTTGACGACCACGTGCGCTCCCTGCGCCGCGAGCGCCTCCGACGCGGCACGCCCGATCCCCCGCGATCCACCCGTGACGATCGCAACTTTGCCCGTAAGGTCGAACATCGATGCCTATGCCTCCGAAAGGAACGCGCTCACGCGCTCAATCCCCGCCATGTCGCTCACGCTGAGCACCTTGATCTGCTTCGTGATCCGCTTCACCAACCCGGCGAGCACCTTGCCAGGGCCGATCTCGAGGGCGTGCGTAACGCCGTCCTCTGCCATGCGCTCGATCGTCCGCATCCACTGCACGGTGCCATCGATCTGGCGCAGGAGGAGCGGCCGCACCCGCTCCGGGTCGGCGTTCGGCGTGGCGTCGATGTTCGCGATCACGGGGAAGGCGAGCGGCATCAGCTGCGTGCGCTCGAGCTCGGGACGCAAGCGTTCGGCCGCGGGGCGCATCAACGCGCAGTGGAAGGGCGCGCTCACCTTGAGCGGGATGGCCTTGCCGCCGCGGGCGACGGCGAGCTCGCCCGCGCGCGCGACCGCGCCGGCGTGCCCGGCGATCACGATCTGCCCCGGCCCGTTGTAGTTCGCCGGCGCGACCACCTCGCCTTGCGCCGCCTCGGCGCAGATCGCGAGCACCACCTCCTGGTCGAGCGCGATGAGCGCCGCCATGGCCCCCTCGCCCGCCGGTACGGCCTCCTGCATGGCGCTTCCGCGGATCCGGCAGAGCCTCACCGCGTCCTCGATCTCCAGCGCGCCGGCGGCGACCAGCGCGCTGTACTCGCCGAGCGAGTGGCCGGCCGCGTACAGCGGCGGCTCGAGGTTGGGCAGGTGCTCGATGAGGGCCGCGGCCACGGCGCAGCTCGTCGCGACGATGGCGGGCTGGGTGTTGCTCGTCTGCGTCAGCGCCTCCATCGGCCCCTCGAAGCAAAGCCGCGAGATCGGCTCGCCGAGCGCCGCGTCCGCTCGCGCGAACGCGCCGCGCGCGGCCGCCGAGACCTCCGCTAGCGCCTTGCCCATCCCCACCTCTTGCGCCCCTTGCCCTGGAAACAGCCAAGCGATTTTCACGTTTGCCCTCAATTCCAAGCCAGGGAGGCGGACGTCGTCCGTCCCCCGAACCACGTCATGCAGCCGGCGCGCGCGAGACTACCTCAGGCCGGATCGCGCGGCGAGCTCAAGCGGGCGCGCAGACCTCGACCCCAACGCAGGCACACGCGCATGGCCCGCTCACATCCGGATGACGGACGCGCCCCAGGAGATGCCAGCGCCGAGCGCGCAGAACAGGACGTTTTGCCCCGGTTTGATGCGCCCGTCGCGCACCGCCTCATCGAGGGCGATGGGGATCGATGCGCTCGACGTGTTGCCGTACTCCTCGATATTGAGCACGAACCTCTCCAGAGGGAGGCTGAGCCGCGCGGCGACCTGGCTGATGATCCGCAGGTTCGCCTGATGGGCGACGACCCAGTCCAGGTCACCGGCCGCCATCCCTGCCGTGTCGAGCGCGATCAGCGAGGCGCTGGAGAGGTTCTTCACGGCGACCTTGAAGATATCCTGCCCCACCATGTGGACCTTGTTGCGGCTCTGCTCGATGCCCTCGGGCGTCAGCGGCTCGGCCGTGCCACCGCCCGGGATGACCAGCGAGTTCGCGAGCGTGCCGTCGCTGAAGATCCGTGTCGAGATGATGCCCCTGCCGTCGCCCGACGCAGGCCCGAGCACGACCGCGCCCGCGCCGTCACCGAACAGGACGCACGTGGTGCGATCCTTCCAGTTCAGGATGCGCGAGAGCAGCTCGACGCCGATCACGAGGACGTGCCGGGCCACACCGTTCGCAATGAACTGATCGGCGATCGTGAGGCCGTAGACGAAGCCGGCGCAGGCCGCCGAGATGTCGAACGCGGGGATCTCCTGAGCGCCGAGCTTCTCCTGCACGTACACGGCGCAGGAGGGCATCGGGGTGTCGCCGCTGATCGTCCCGACGATGATCATGTCGAGGTCGGCCGCCGAGAGCCCGGCGGCGTCCAGCGCAGAGCGGCCAGCCGCGGCGGCCATGTCGCTCGTGAGCTCTCCCTCGGCAGCGACATGACGCCGACGAATCCCCGTTCGCTCGCTGATCCAGCTGTCGGAGGTGTCGACGATCTTCTCGAGATCGGTGTTGTGCAGGACTCGGGCGGGCGCGTAGCTGCCCGTCCCGAGGATGCGGCTCCTCGGCTGCGTGGAGCTCATGCGGTGGCCCCTCGCGCATCCGCGCGAGCCGGCGCCGCGCCCAGGTGCGCGGGCGCAGCGTTCGCGCGCGCCGGCGCACCCGCGCCCGTCATGAGGCCGCGGTCGCCTTGGTCGCCTTCGCCTTGCGCCCGTTGTAGTGCCCGCAGGCGCCACAGGCGCGGTGCGGGAGCCGGGCTTCCCCGCAGTTCTCGCAAGAAACGAGCTGGACGGGGGTCACCTTGTCGTGGTTGGCGCGCCGCATGTCGCGCTTGCTGGGGGTGGTTTTCCTCTTGGGGACGGCCACGGAACTACTCCTTCTTGGTCTTCTTCTTCGGTGTCCCGGCCTTGGCCGGGGGGGTCGATGCAGGTTGCGCGCGCCTGTCAGAGCCGCTGGGCTTCTGTCCAAGCTTCTCTCGGAGCGCGCTGAGCGGCGCGAGCCGCGGGTCGAGGCCTGGAGCGGCCTCATCCTCCTCCGCCGCCCCGCGGACGAGGGCCGAGGAGCCGCCTTCGCGGTCCTCTCGGGACGCGGCAGGACCGATACCCGGGCAAGCCTCCGAGCACAAGGGGAAGTTCGGCATCTCGAGGAGAATGGCCTCGCGGATGAACGGGTCGAGCTCGACCGTTTCTCCATCGTACGTGTCGACGTCGGCCTCGTCCGCCGTGAACTCGTACTCCGGCTCCTTGACCTTGCTGGCCCCCGGCTTCGCCGCGCCGTTGCGGGCGGCGTCGTCCCGCCGGTGGCCGTGGCCGTGGCCGTCCGCCTTCGGGGCAGGACGCAAGAGGAGCGAGAGCTCTGCGTCAATGTCCAGCGCGGCAGGCGCAAGGCACCGCGCGCAGGGCGTGGCGACGGCCGCCTTGACGCGGCCGCGCACGACGATCTCGTTCCCCGTCCGTGAGAGGCGGGCCGAGAGGTGGCCTGGCGCGCGCCCGGTGACGTCGGCGTCAGCGAGCGCCGCGTTCATCCAGTCGAGCGGAAGCGGCATGTCCAGCGAAATACCGGAGATGTCGATGTCGTTGGCAGAGACGGCAAACTGGGACATGGGTTCCGGACCAGTGAAAGCGGAGCGTTTAGCGCGGGGTGCGTTGGCTCGCAAGAACGACCCGCAGCCGCCGTCACATCAGGCCGCATGGTAGCGTCGCCCGCGCATGGACCGTAGCGCCACGCCCGAGGCCCGCGCCGCGGGCGCCGCCGATCGGCGGCCGGAACCTTCAGGGGAAGCACGGCGCGCAGGCCGCCGCGCAGCGGTCGCGATCGCCCTCTACGCGCTCGTGACGCTCGCGTACGCCGCGAGCTCCTCCCGCGAGATCTTCGCGGCCCACACGCCCTACAACCACTACGCGCTGCTCGCGGAGGCGTGGCTCCACGGCCGCCTCGATCTCGGCGGACCGCCGCCGGCGCACGCGGGTGGCAACGACTTCGCCGAGTTCGGCGACCGCTACTACGTCAGCTTCCCCCCCTTCCCCGCCGTCCTCATCGCGCCGCTCGTCAAGCTCGCCGGCAGCGCAGAGCGCGTGCGCGACGGGCAGTTCTTCCTGGCGTTCGCCGGCATCGGGCCGGCTGTCCTCTTCCTCGCGCTGGAGAAGCTCTCTGCCTCGCGCTGCAGCCACCGCACGCAGGCCGAGAACGTCGCGCTCTCGCTGCTCTTCGCGCTCGGGAGCGTCTACTGGTTCAGCGCGGTGCAAGGGACGGTGTGGTTCGCGGCGCACGTCGTCGGCGTCGCGCTGGCGTGCGTCTATCTCTACTGCGCGCTCGAAGCCGCCCATCCGCTCGCGGCGGGCCTCGCCCTGGGCCTCGGCTTCGCGACCCGCACGCCGCTCGGCTTCGCCCTGCCGCTGTTCCTGTTCGAGGCGCTCCGCGTGGACCGCTCGGACCCGCGAGCCCTCTTGCGCCGGCTCGCCCTGTTCGCCGCGCCGGCGGCGCTCGTGCTCTCGGCGCTGCTCTGGCACAACCACGCGCGCTTCGGCGACGCGGTCGAGTTCGGCCACCAGTATCTCCACATCGCGTGGCGCGCGCGGATCGAGAAGTGGGGGCTCTTCTCGTACCACTACCTGCCGCGCAACCTCGCGGTGGTGCTCACCGGCCTGCCGTACACCCACGTGCAGGGCGCCCCCTTCCAGATCAACGCTCACGGGCTGGCGCTCTGGGTGACCACGCCGATCTACGCGTGGGCCCTCTGGCCCCGACGCACGCCGCCCCCGTTCTGGGCGCTCGCCGCCACGGTATCCGCTGTCGCGCTGCCGAGCCTCCTCTACCAGAACACCGGCTGGCTCCAGTTCGGCTACCGCTTCTCCAACGATTTCGCCCCGTTTCTCTTCGCCATGATCGCCGTCTCCGGCCGCCGCTTCAGCGCGCCGTTCTACGCCCTCGGCGCGGCCGCGATCGCCGTCAACGGGTTCGGCGCGCTCACGTTCCAGCGCGCGGGCTACGAGCGGTTCTACTTCGTCGAGCGCACCCAGCGGGTCCTGCACCAGCCCGACTGAGGCCGCCCGCGCCTCCGCGCCGCTGCCGCGACGCCGCGCCGAGGACGCTCCTCCTCCTCAGCACGGCCGGAGGGGGCGCGCTCCCTCGGGCGCGCGGGCGATCCAGCGGGCGGCGCACGCGGGCCTTGGGTGCAAGGCGCTCGCCGTGCTAGCCCTCGCCGCGCCATGGAAGCTCTGCTCGACCCGGCCGCCATCGGGCGCGGCCTGCGACGCATCGCGCTCCAGATCGCCGAGCGCGGCCGCGGCGTGGAAGATCTGGCGCTCATCGGGATCCGACGGGGCGGTGAGCCGCTGGCCAAGCGGCTGGCCGCGCTGCTCCTCGAGATCGAGGGGCACGCGCCGCCGGTCGGCGCCGTCGACATCACGCTCTACCGCGACGACGCCGCGACCGCCCTGCCGAACCCGCGCATCGGCCCAAGCCACATCTCCTTCCCCGTCGACGGCCGGCGCATCGTGCTGATCGACGACGTGATCTACACCGGGCGCACCATCCGCGCGGCGCTCGACGCGGTGCTCGACTACGGGCGACCGCAGCGGATCGAGCTCGTCGCGCTCGTCGATCGCGGCGGCAGGGAATTGCCGATTCACCCCGACTACGTCGTCCGCGCGGTCGAGCTCGCCCCCGGGCAGCGCATCGACGTCGTGGAGCGCGCGGGCGAGCTCTGGGCTCTCGTCACCGCCGCCGGCACAAAGCTCTCGGAGCCCCCCCCGCCACCGGAAGGAACGTAAGCCAGCGCATGAGGAGGATCTACCCGCACCGACACCTGCTCGGCATCGAGGGGCTCTCGCGTACCGAGATCGTGGCCCTCCTGGACGCCGCCGAGTCGCTCTTCGACGTCTCCCGGCGGAGCGTGCGCAAGGTGCCCACGCTCCGCGGCAAGACGGTCGTGAACCTCTTCTACGAGCCCTCGACGCGCACGCGGACGTCGTTCGAGCTCGCGGGCAAGCGGCTCAGCGCGGACGTCATCAACATCAGCGTCTCCACCTCGAGCGCCGTCAAGGGGGAGTCGCTGCTCGACACGGTGCAGAACCTCCAGGCGATGCAGCCGGACGTGCTGGTCATCCGGCACGCCGCGTCGGGCGCCCCGCACCACGTCGCCGCGCACACGCGCGCCGCGGTCGTCAACGCGGGGGACGGCACGCACGAGCACCCGACGCAGGCGCTGCTCGACGCGTTCACCATCCGGCGCGCCAAGGGCCGACTCGAAGGGCTGGAGGTCGCCATCTGCGGCGACATCGTCCACAGCCGCGTCGCCCGCTCGAACGCGCACCTGCTCACGACGATGGGCGCGCGGGTCCGCTTCGCCGGCCCGCGCACGCTCCTGCCGATCGCGGGCGAGTCGCTCGGCGCGACCGTCTACGATCGGATCGAGCCCGCCCTCGAGGGGGCCGACGTGGTGATGATGCTGCGCGTGCAGCGCGAGCGGCTGAGCGGCAGCTTCCTGCCCAGCACGCGCGAGTACAGCCGCACGTTCGGGCTGAACCCCGCCCGGCTCGCGCTCGCCAAGCCAGACGCCATCGTGATGCACCCGGGGCCGATGAACCGCGGCGTGGAGATCGATCCGCGCGTCGCCGACGGCGCACAGAGCGTCATCCTCGACCAGGTCGAGGCGGGCGTCGCGGTCAGGATGGCCGTGCTCTGGATCCTGGCCGCAGAGGCCAACGAGTTCTCCGCCACCGGCGAGCCGCGGCCAGCACCCTGACGACCGCCCCGGCCGTCGCGCGGAGCAGGCGGGGCAGACGGACGCCCTCGCCCATGGATCCCACGGAACCATGGAAGACGCAGCCCCCGCGCGCGGCTCCCCCCGGCATACGCCCGCTCGCAGCGAACAGGGTTCCCTGTTGCGTCTCGTTTTAATAGGCTGGTCCATCTTTTTGAAAGGGTGGAGCCAACCATGTTTTCGCGAGACGTCCTCAGGATCGATGCCCCGGCAGTAGCGCAAGAGATCGAGCAGGCCATCCGGGATCAGGTGTTCGGTACGCTGCGGCGGCGCGGGGCCGTGGTCGGGATCTCGGGCGGGATCGACAGCTCCGTCGTCTCGACGCTGTGCGTCCGCGCGCTCGGCAAGGACAAGGTGCTGGGCATCTTCATGCCCGAGCGCGACACCTCCGATGACGCGCTCCGCCTCGGCAAGTTGCTCGCCGAGGGGCTCGGCATCGAGGCGGTCATCGAGAACATCAAGCCCGCGTTGACCGGCCTCCGCTGCTACGAGCGCCAGGACGAGGCGATCCGGATGGTCTACCCGGACTACAACGAGAGCTGGAAGTTCAAGATCACGCTTCCCTCGATCCTCGAGAGCGACAGGCTGAACGTCTCGCAGCTGACCGCGCAGCCGCCCGGCGAGGAGCCGCGCGTGAAGCGGATCCCCCTGAACGCGTACCTGCAGCTCGTCGCCGCGACGAACTTCAAGCAGCGCATCCGCAAGATGATGGAGTACTACCACGCGGACAGGCTCAATTACGCCGTCGCCGGCACGCCGAACCTGCTCGAGTACGATCAGGGCTTCTTCGTCAAGCAAGGCGACGGCGCCGCGGACTTCAAGCCGATCGCGCACCTGTACAAGAGCCAGGTCTACGCGCTCGCCGAGTACATCGGCGTCCCTGCCGATATCCGCAGGCGCGCGCCGACGACGGACACGTTCTCGATGCCGCAGGGGCAGGACGAGTTCTACTTCGCGCTGCCCTACGACAAGATGGACCTCTGCCTGTACGCCTACAACAACAACGTCCCGGCCGCGGACGCGGCGGCCGCCGTCGGCATCACGCCGCAGCAGGTCGAGCGCGTGTTCAAGGACATCGAAGCGAAGCGCCGGGTAGCGCAGTACCTCCACGCGCAGCCGCTGCTCGTCCGCGATCAGGGCCACGCCTGACGAGCCGCGCCGTCGGACCGCTCACGCCGCTGTCAACGGCATTCTCAGCTTGGTACGCCGTTCCCCGGTCGTGAAACCCGCCGGAAACAGCGCGGAGCCTCGCGGACATTCACTCACGTTGACGACGGTGATGGACGGCCTCACAGCGAGATCGTCAGTCGCCAATCTCACCTCAGCGGCGTGCCCTGGCAGCGGCCTTCGTTCGTGAGCGGCACGGGGCATGCCGCTCACGAACGAACGCGAACGCGGCGAACGCGGCGAACACGCGAACGATGAACCGCAACCGCAGCTTGCGTCCTGCCTCGATCCGCGCGCTGGCCGTCGCTCCGCGGAGTGTTCTCGACAGGAAAGCCGGGGGGGTGATAGACGTGGAGACTACCTCCATGAGCACTTCCAACATCGAATCGACGATTCGCAACTTCCTGGTCACCTCGTTCGGATACCGGGGCGCTACCGCCGATCTCGGGTCCGAGGTCGCTTTGCTCGATCAAGGGATCCTGGACTCGACGGCCGTCCTCGAGATCGTTCAGTTCCTCGAGCAGGACCTCGGCATTCAGGTCGCCGACGAGGAGATGGTGCCGGAGAATTTCGGCTCGATCGCCAGGCTCGTCACCTACGTGAGCGGGAAGAAGAACAGCAACTAGCCCGAACCCTGGGGGGCGCATGAGCACGCAGCACACCGCTCGTCGCGATCCGCGCTCGGATCGCTTCCTCATCGACTCCGCGCTGCGATCGTTCGCCGCCTCGCGCTCCGACCACATCGCGCTGGTCTGCGAGGGACGGCGGATCACCTACCGGGAGCTCGACGCGCTCGCCGATCGCTGCGCCGCCCTGTTCCGCGAGGCGGGCGTGCAGCGCGGCGATCGCGTCATGGTCGCGCTCGACAACGGCGTGGACGCGGTCGTCGCGTATTACGGCGCGCTCCGGGCCGACGGGGTGCCGTCTCTGCTCGGCACCGCGATGCGACCGCGGCGCCTCGGCCAGGTGATGGAGCTCGCCGGCCCCCGCGTGTTCGTGGCGGCGCGCGGCATGCGCGAGGGCCTCGCCGCCGTGGCCGAGCTCCCGCCCGGCGCGAGGCCGGCGGCGACATTCCTGAGCGGCGCGGCTCCCCCGGCCGCGGCCGGGCCCCCTCCCGACGGGCGCGACTTCCAGGAGGCCCTGGCCGGCGCGCCCGTCGAGCCCCCTGCGCGCCGCGCGATCGAGCTCGATCTGGCGACGCTCTGCTGGACGAGCGGCAGCACCGGCGAGTCGAAGGGGGTCATGCTGACGCACCAGAACCTCCGCAACAGCACCGCGGCCATCGGCGCGTACCTCGAGCACACGGCGGACGACGTGATCCTCTGCGTGCTGCCCCTGTCGCACACCTACGGGCTCTTCCAGCTGCTCGTGACCCACGCGTTCGGCGGGACCGTCGTGCTCGAGAAGGGCTTCTCCATGCCGTGGCCCATCGTCCAGCGGATGGCCGAGGAGCGGGCGACCGGCTTCGCAGGCGTGCCGACGATCTTCGCGTCGATGCTCTCGCTCAAGAACTTCGCGAAGGCCGATCTCTCGGCGCTCCGGTACATGACGAACGCCGCGTACGGGCTCCCGGCGCCGCAGCTCCTGCGCCTCCGCGAGCTCCTGCCCAACGTCTCCTTCTTCGCGATGTACGGCCAGACCGAGTGCACGCGCGTCTGCTACCTGCCGCCCTCCCTGGCGCTCGAGCGGCCGTCCTCCGTGGGCATCGCGATGCCGAACGAGGAGCTCTGGATCGAGCGAGAGGACGGCACGCACGCGGAGCCGGGCGAGGTGGGCGAGCTCGTCGTTCGCGGGCCAAACGTGATGCGCGGCTACTGGAGGAACCCCGACGCGACCGCCCGCGCGCTCCGGCCGGGGCCGCTCCCGGGCGAGGTCGTGCTGCACACCGGCGACCTCTTCAAGATGGACGAGGACCGGTACCTCTACTTCGTCGCGCGCAAGGACGACATCATCAAGACCCGCGGCGAGAAGGTGAGTCCCCTCGAGGTCGAGTCGGTGATCTGCAAGGTCCCGGGCGTCGTCGAGGCGGCGGTGGTCGGCGTGCCCGATCAGGTGCTCGGGGTCGCGGTGAAGGCCGCCGTGGTGAAGGCCCCCGACGCAGCGGTGACCGCCGACGACGTCCGCAAGAAGGTGCGGTCCGAGCTCGACGAGGTCGCCGTGCCCAAGTTCGTCGAGTTCATGGATTCGCTCCCCAAGACGGCGAGCGGCAAAGTCAAGAAGAGCGAGCTCATCTGATATGTGCGGTATCGCCGGCCTCATCAACCTACGCACCGACGCGCCGAACCCCGACCGCGAGCTGGCCCTCAAGATGGCGCGGGCGCTCCGCCACCGCGGCCCTGACGGCTTCGGCATCTACCGCGATCGCCACGTCGCGCTGGCCCACTCGCGCCTGTCGATCATCGACCTCGACGGCGGCTGGCAGCCGATGGCCAACGCCGAGGAGACGCTCTGGGTCTGCTTCAACGGCGAGATCTTCAACTACATCGAGCTCCGCGAGGAGCTCACGGCGAAGGGCCACCACTTCCGGACCAAGAGCGACACCGAGGCGCTGATCCACGCCTACGCCGAGTACGGCGAGGCCATGGTCGATCGGCTGAACGGTCAGTGGGCGTTCGTCATCTGGGACGTCCAGCGGAGGCGCGCGTTCTTCTCGCGTGACCGCGTCGGCATCAACCCGCTCTTCTGGACAGTCCACCGCGGCGTCCTCCGGTTCGCCAGCGAGGTGAAGTCGCTCTTCCAGGACCCCACCATCCCCCGCGCGATCTCCCGCGAGGGCCTCGACGAGGCGCTGACGTTCTGGGCGCCGATCGCCCCGCTCACGCCGTACGAAGGCATCCAGCAGATCCCGCCGGGCGCGGTGGCGACGCTCGACCTCGATCGCGACGTGGCGCCGCGCGTCTCGATCCGTTTCCGCCCCGAGTTCCCCGCCGGGCGCGCGCCCGGCGGCGACGAGGCGGGGCTCGTGTCCAGCGTGCGCGAGGCGGTCCGCGGCGGCTCGACGATCCGCCTGCGCGCCGACGTCCCCGTCGGCAGCTACCTGAGCGGCGGACTCGACTCCACGATCGTCGCGGCGCTCATCGCCTCGAACCGCGAGGTGCCGCTGCGCACGTTCTCGGTCGAGTTCGCCGAGCGCGAGTTCGACGAGGCCGAGTACCAGCGCGCCGCCGTCGCGCACCTCGGCACGTCGCACGCGTCGATCCAGTGCGGCGACGCCGACATCGCCGGCGTCTTCCCGGAGGTCGTCTACCACGCCGAGGCCCCGCTGCTGCGCACCGCCCCGGCGCCGCTGTTCATCCTGGCGCGCCTCGTCCGGCAGAGCGGCTACCGCGTGGTGCTGACGGGCGAGGGCGCCGACGAGTTCTTCGCTGGCTACGACATCTTCCGCGAGGACCGGGTACGCCGCTTCTGGGCGCGCCACCCGGACAGCAAGCTCAGGCCGCAGCTCCTCCTCCGGCTCTACCCCTACCTGCAGCGGTCGCCGGTCGCGCAGGTCGAGATGGCCAAGGCCTTCTTCGGGCGGAACCTCGCGCAGACGGACGACCCGTTCTACTCCCACCGCCCGCGCTGGGACGCCACGAGCCGCATCAAGCTGATGCTCGATCCCGCGATGCGCGAGGGCATCGGCGACACCGCCGCGGCCGATCGCCTGAGGGAGCAGCTGCCGCGCGACTTCACGCGATGGACGCCGCTCGCGCGCGCGCAGTACCTGGAGATCACGACGCTGCTCTCCGGCTACCTGCTCTCCTCCCAGGGCGAGCGCATGATGATGGCGAACTCGGTCGAGGGGCGCTTCCCGTTCCTCGATCCCAACGTGATGGACGTGGCGGACGCGCTGCCGGACGCGCTCAAGCTCCGCACCCTCGACGAGAAGCACGTGCTGAAGCGCGCGATGGGCGATCTCCTGCCGCCCGGCGTCCTCGAGCGGAAGAAGCAGCCGTACCGCGCTCCCGTGGTGCAGCCTTTCTTCGGGAGCGGGACGCCGGACTATGTCGAGGCGTGCCTGTCGCCGGACGCCATCAAGGACGCCGGCATCTGGCAGGCGCAGCCCGTCGCGGCGCTCGTCGCGAAGTGCCGCAAGACCGGCGGCAAGTCGATGAGCAACACCGACGACATGGCGTTCTGCGCGATCCTCTCCACGCAGCTCATGGCGCGCGACATCATCCAGGGTGCGCGCGTGGTCTCGGCCGCCGACGACACGTCGGGCCGGCTGGGCGTCGACGTCGATCGGGTGCGCGACGCCGCAGGCTGAGCGGGCGCGCTCGGCCCCGCGCTGAGCGGCGGCGTGACGCCGCGGGGCGCATGGGCGCCGCCCCTCAGCGAGGGAGCTTGCGTATCGTGCCGCTGCTCTCGTCCGCCCAGTACACGAACCCGCCGGCGACCGCGATGCCGCGCGGGGTGCCACCCTCGTACAGCGGCCGCGCCCTATCCATACCGTCCTTGCGCTTCCGCATCACGCGGGGCGACCCCTGATCGGTCCAGTAGACGAACTCATCCAGCCCATCCACGGCGATGCAGTCGGGGGACGCATGCGCCACGTCATCATCCTCGATGGCCGTCCAGACAGCCGCCGCGTCCTCGGAGCCGTTCTTCGGCGCCCTCATCACGGCAGACAGCTCGCTGGCGTGATCCCCGCGCGGGCTGTTGGTCCAGTAGACGTGGTCGTCGTCCACGGCGATGGCGTACGGAAACGGCTGCTCCTGGGCCAATCGCTGCGTATCGCCGGTCGCGCGGTGCGTCCGGTTCACCGAGCCGCGCAGGCTCCGATCGACCCAGTACACATGCTCCTGGTCGATCGCGATGAGGTGCGGCGACACGTTGTTGTCCTCGTGAAACTCGTCGTCGACCCGCGCGTCGGGCATCGTGATCTGGCCGATGAGGCTCCCCTCGCCCGGCGTACCGATGCCGGCCGCGCGCTGTGCCCAGAACACCGCGTCGTTGTCCGCAGCCACGCCGAGGGTCGCGAAGTCCGAATTGAAGAGCACCTCTGGCGTGCGGGCTCCGTTGCGGTCCACCGTCAAGATGTCCTTGTCATTGAGGTTGGACCAGAAGGCGCCGTGCTGATTGACGGCGATCCCGTACGGAGCGTTCTGGCCGACGGCGAGCGTCGTGACCGCCCCGCCGAGGACCGACACCTTTTGCACGCTGCCATCCGTGCCTTCGCCTGCCGTCCAGTAAACCTCGCCCTGGTAGACGACGAGAAGGTTCGCGTTCGGAGCCTCGATGGTCGGGAACCCGCGCGCGATCTCCGTGGCCCCGCTGCAGCCGATCGCGCTGCACGTCCCGCCATCCAGGCACACCGCGCCGCATGCGCCGCAGTTCTGGGGGTCGTCGAGCAGGTTCACCTCGCAGTCCTCGGGGTTGCCGTCGCAGTCCGCCGTGCCGGTCGCGCACGCATCGGATCCACCGGCTGAGCTCGCGCCGGTTTCGCTCACCGTGAAGTCCCCGAGCACGCTGGTGCATGCCGCGGCGGTCATGATGGCAATGCAGAGCATCGAGCCGATTCCGAACGCCTGGCGCATCAGAAACTCCCCTTCGCCCCCGCGGAGCCGAGCCCGATCACGGGCGTGATCGATATCCCGGCGCGCTGCGGCGATCTCGGCGCTGTGAGCAGCAGGAACGTCCCCGCGCCGACGCCCACCGCGCCGATCGCGAACCCGATCGTCGAGAGGGTGCCCATCGCGTGGTAGCTGTCGATATCGCCCTTGAGCGACGGGTCGCACCGGCCGGCAGGGCAGCGCTCCGAGAGGTTGCCGTGCTTGCCGAGCGCGAGCACGCCGCCGACGGCGCCGGCCGCGAGCCCGGCGCCGCCAAGCCCGAGCGCGGCGATCGCCAGCACCGTGCGGCTGCTGCCGCCGGAACCGGAAGCAGCAGCGCCCTGGTCTGGCCGCGGCGCCACCGATGGACGCGGCTTGACCGGAGGCGGCGGCGCCACCGGCTTGAGCTGGAGCGCGACGGTCTCGCTGGCGCCCTCGGCGAGCGTCACCTTCACCTCGATCGGAGCGAACCCCGCGGCCGACGCCCGGACGACGTGGTCGCCAGGATCGACCGGCCTCCGGACCCCGAGCGCGGCGCGCGGCACCGGCGCGTCGTCGATCGTGACCGCGGTGGTGTCCGGCCCGCTCACCGAGATGAGCACCTGCGGGATCCGGGGCGCGAGCGCGTCGAGCTCACGTTGAGCGGCCGCGATCGCCTCGAAGAACTGCTCGGGTGACTTCTCCGGCACCCCCTCGCGGAGGATGCGGCTGTACGACTCCTGGGCCGCGATCCACTGGCCCGCGCCCACCTGGGCGCGGGCAACGCCGAGCAGCAGGGTCGGCGCGTGGATGATGGCGTCAGCGCGGCTGAACCGATCGAGCGCGGCCGCGAAGTCCTTTCGTTCGAGGGCCTCCTGCCCCTCCACGGCGAGCGAGCGCGCGGTCGCGCGATCGGCGTCCGAGACCTGCGCCAGCGCGGCGGGCGTGCAGGTCAGGGCGAGCAGCAAGGAAGCGATCCCTAGTCGACGAGCCATACGAAGGAGGTCCGTGCGAAGTGCTGCAGGTGAACGTCAGATGCCGAAGTCCGTCGGCTTCGGCTTGCGGCGGACGCTCCCCGCCGGCGCGGGGGAGCGCGGCTTCGCCTGAGCGGGCTGAGCCGATGGCACACGCGGGCCGCCCGCCGGCGTCGCCGAGGCCGACGACGCCGGCGCAGACGCCGCGGACACCGTCGCCGAGGCCGCAGCCGCCGGGGCCACAGAGGGGGGCGGCACCGGCGCCTGCGCGGAGGCGGTGGCCGGCGCCACGACGTCGGGCCCCTGCGGCGCCTCGGCCACCGAAGCCGTGGGAGCCGGCTGCGCGAGCGGCTGCCCCGTCGCGTCAGGGCTCCCGCCGCGCAGGGCGAAGAACGCGACAGCCACGAGCAAGACCGCGCCGGCCGCCGCGGCGGCGAGCGCGCGTCCGACGACAGGCCGCCGCACCGGGGAAGACACCACCGAGACCAGCGCGCTGGCGGTGTGCGACCGCATCTGGCGGCCGGCCATCGCGGACGCGGCCTCCGCTGCTCCTGGCGAGGCCACCGTCGCGGCGGGCCCGGCCGAGGTCCGCGGAGCCTCGGCGTCCGCCGAGGCGATCAGCGTGACCGCGTCCCCGAACGAAGGAGCCGCGCTGTCGGGCCCCGCGTCGGGGAGCGCCGCGCCCCCCCTCGAGCGTGGCGCGAACCCGAGCTCCACCGAGATGCGCTCGCCGGACACGCGGAACGGGCCGACCATGCTCGTCCTGGGCTCGAAGCTCTCGCTCGCGAGGTCGAGCGCGAGCGCGAGCGCGTCGCAGAACTCCTTCGCGCTCTGGAACCGCGCCTCCGGCTCGCGCGACGCCGCGCGGGCCCACCAGGCGTCGAAGCCGGGCGGCACGGGCGCGAGCTGCGACGGCACGGGCAGCGGCTTGACCATGATCTTGAGGAGCAGATCGCCGAACGCCTCGCTGTTGAACGGGAGCTTGCCGGTGAGGCACTCGAACACGACGACGGCGAGCGACCAGAGATCCGAGCGGTGATCGATGCTCTTGGTGCCCTGCGCCTGCTCCGGGCTCATGTACGCGGGCGTCCCGAGCAGCGAGCCGGTCTTCGTGGTGGAGGTGACCTGCGGCGTGCTGTCCTTCGCGATGCCGAAATCGAGCACCTTGGCGATCTCCCTGTCGTCATCCAGGACGAGGAAGATGTTGGCCGGCTTGAGATCGCGATGGACCAGGCCGCTCGCGTGAGCCTTCGTGAGGGCGCGCGCCACCTGCGCCGTGATCGCCATCGTGTCGTGCGGGTCGAGCCGCCCCACGCGCTGGATGCGGGTGTCGAGGTCCTCCCCCTCGAGGTACTCCATCGCGATGTACGGCGTCCCCTGCCAGACGCCGTGGTCGAGGATCTGCACGACGTGCGGGCTGCGGATCTGCGCGGCGACCTTCGCCTCGCGCTCGAACCGGTGCCGCACCTCCTTGGAGACGCCCTGCGCGTTCATGAACTTGATCGCGCACGGGATGTCGAGGCCGAGGTGCTGGGCGAGCCACACCGAGCCCATCCCACCTTGCCTGAGCGGACGCACCAGGCGAAAGCGATCGGCAACGGTGTTCCCCGCGGCGGGTGTCACGCAGCCTCCCAGACCTTTTGGAATAACACAGGTCGTCATCCAGGGTCACGTTCGCGCCATGCAAAAGTGAACTGGGGCCGACAGCGCGAAATGGCGCAGAAGCCCCGCCATCCCCCTCCCTGCATTTGTGCCGCTTGCACCGTTTGCGACGTTTACGACGCTTCGCGGCGGAAGCTAGCGAGAGCCCGAGCTCGCGGCGGCGGGCTCCTGCAGAGACCGCCGCGCGCCGGGCCGGCCCGGAAGCGCGCTGCCGTCGGCCTTGTCCGTCTTGCCGAGCGGCGTGCCCGTCGTCTGCGCGAGCTGGCTGCCTCGCGGATCGTCCGGGAACGAATCGAGGAACTTGCGGACGTGGTGGCGCGACTCCTCGACGATGCCCGCGCGGAACGTCAGGAGCGCAAGGTTGTAGCGCGCATCGGCGCTCCTGGGCTCGGCCTTCAGGGCGGCGAGGTAGCCTTGACGTGCGCCGTTGTAGTCGCCGCGCTTGTCGGCGATGAGCGCGAGGTTGTAGAGCGCCTCGGCGTCCGAGGGATCCTGCTCGGCGAGCGGCGTGAGGCGCGCCTTCGCCCCGTCGAGATCCCCGGCCAGGATCGCGAGCGCTCCCGCGAGGAGCTGCGCCTTCCGGCCGGCGCCGGCGTCGATCGCACGATCGGCCTCGGCCCTGGCCTCGGCCAGGCGACCCGCGCGCTCGAGCGCGAGCGCGAGCGCATAGCGGAGCCGCGACGGGTCGCCGCCCTCCTCCAGCAGCGCGGCCCGCGCCTCGGCCTCGGCGCGCTCGGGGCGGCCGGCGACGGCGAGCGCCTCGGCCAGGACCGCGCGCGTGCTGCTCTGTTCCGGGCACCGCTCGCGCGCGGACTCCGCGTCGCGGAGGGCGGCGCCAGCGTTGCGGGCGTGCAGCCTCGCCTCGGCGCGCAGCGCGAGGCAGGCGCACGTGGCCGGCTCGGTGGGCGCGGCGGCGGCGGGGTGCATCCTCAGGCAGCGCGCCGCGACGCCGTCGAGCTCGTCGAGCTTGCGCCGCTCGCGGATCGGCCTCGTGAGCTCGTCGATCGCGCGCAGGTGTGCGCCGTCGCGGCGCAGCGCCGCCCACCACATCCGCTCGCGCGACCCGAGCAGGGGCGCCGCCCCGTTCAGCTGGACGACGCCGAGGCCGATCACGACGATCGCGGCCCCCATGCGCCGGTGCTTGAAGCTCGATCCGAGCCAGCGCTCCGCGGCGGCCGCGGCGAGCGTCGCGAGCGCCGCCCAGAGGGGCAATGCGATGAACACGACCCCCTGCGCGAGCGGCGCCCGGGGCCCGCGGAAGTAGAGCGTGGCCGCGAGCGCCGCGGCGAGCGCGATCCACAGCAGCGCCGCGCCGTTCCTGGCGAGCCGTGTATCGAGCCGCGCGGCGAACCACGCCGACAGGCCAAGCGCCGCGGCGAGCGCGGCCGCCGCGAGCAATCCCGAGAGGGCGAGCGCGTCAGCCGGGAGCGGCTCAGGCGAGAGCCACGTGGGCGCGATCGCCAGGACCACAAGGTGCAGCGCGCGGCAGAGGTGCAGGGCGAGCTCAGCAAGCCAAGGCACGGCGTGACCTTAGCCCACCGCCCATCGCGGACCAAACGGCGGAGAGGCATCGTTGCAGCGCGGCCTCCGCGTCGAGGGCGCGCTCACAGCCACGGCGCGCTCACGGCAGGGTCATCTCGATCTCGACCGAGACGCGCGTTCCGGGCGGCGGCACGGCGAGCCCGAGCGGCATCATCCGGAGGCATTGCGCCGCGTCGGGACGATCCATCCCGCGCACTTCGCTGATGCCACGGGCGATCTCGTTCCCGGACGCATCGAAGGTCATGTTGAAGATGTACCTGGCGCGCGCTGGAGCCGGGTTCTTCCTGAGCGAAGGCTCCCAGCACTGCTTCACGAAGAGCGACCGGCGCGCTTCGAGCTCCTTGGCGGCCTCCCCCTCGACACGCTTGTAGAGCTCGCTCGTCAGAGGCGAGGCCTCTGCCGACGCGGGGTGAGCCACAGGTAACGAAGGGGCGGGCGCGTCCGCGGGCGCAGGCAGCGCGCCCGCGCGTGCTGTCGAGGCCTCCACGCTGGCCGACGGAAGCGCAGGTGGCGGCGGACGCTGCAGCCCGAGGTAGAGCCCTGCCGCGATGAAGAGGCTGCCGAGCAGGATCGCCGCGGGGGTCATCAGCTCCTTCTGCATGGTGGCGATCGGAGGGCACGCGCCGCGCGCCTCGCGGCGCGCGAGGTTGGCTGCCCAGCTCGACCTTACTGCATCGAGACGACAGCGGAGGTGTACGAATAGTCGTTGTTGGTCCAGAAGGGGCTATCGGACTTCCCGCAGAGGCCGACGTTGTACTGGCCTGGGGACGGCGACAGCACTGCGCTCAGCCCCATGGCGATGCGGGTGTGCGCCGGGACCTGGACCGCATAGACGCCCGTCCCTTCTGGGCTGAGCTCCCCGAGAGGCGAGAGCTGCTGAGAGCAGATCCAGAGGTGGAGCTGGTCCGCGGGGGTCGACGCGGCGCCGAGCGCCTTGTTGGAGACGACGACGACGCGCTGCCCCGAGGCGGTCACGCTCACGGTCGCGGGCGCAGCCAGGAACTGCAGCGATTTCTGAGGGGCAGCGCCGGCGCCGGAAACGTAGGTGCTCAAGATGACGCCCGGGGGTCCCTGTGGCCCCTCCGCCCCCGGCGCACCCGGGGGCCCAGCAGCGCCAGGCGGCCCAGCTGGACCGCTCGGACCGGCCGGGCCGGCCGCGCCGGGCGGGCCCGCCAGCCCTGGCGCGCCTTGCAGGCCGATCGGATCGCCGACCCACGCGCCGCTGCTGTCGATGACGAGGCGACCGCCGATGGAGATCGAGTTCGGCGTGATGTCCCCCGCGACGTTGCTGGCCTGGAGCGCATACGGAACGCTCGCGATCTTGGCGCGCGGCACCATCTCGGGGTCGTCCCCCACGGTGATCCCCAGGTAGCGCGCCGCGCCGTCGAAGACCGGCTTGTCGACGGGCGCGAGCTCGCCGAGGTCGACCGAGAAATAACCTTGGTCGAACGTGATGGTGTGGAGCTCGCTCCAGACGGCCACGGGCGCGTCGGGCGCGTCGTAGAACGCGAACACCACGTCGAGCGTGTCGTCGATGGGCTGGCCCACCGAATCGAAGAGGCGCCCCTGGTGGGTGATCGTGACGGGGACCGCCGCGGCAGCGGGCCCGGACAGCGCGGTCACCGCCGCAAGGACCGGCGCGTAGATCGTTCGTGCCTTCATCGCGAGCTCCCCTCGTTCGCTCTCGCGAGCCGGCGCAAGGTGCGCTGTGGCAGGGATCGCGCGGCGCGCGCTGAGCGATCGCTGCCGGAGGCGCCGATGATCCTGGAGCGGGCCGCGAGCCCTGCCACGATCTCGCGAAGGAGCAGCGCCTTGGATGCCAGCGGCCGATAGGCGGTTCCGATCGCGCTCCCGGTCATCCGACGCCGCTCGGACAGGCCGTCAGCGTCGCCAGCGCCGAGGCCTCGCCGCCGCGGGGCGAGGCCGCCCGAGACGGCGCGCGCCCGGGTTTCGCGGCCGGCGCGCCGCGACGTGATCGCCCTCGGCGCGGCGCCGGCTACTCGAGATCGTACGGCTCGACCTTCACCTCGGCCAGCTTCGGTACGGCCGCGGCGATCGCCTCGCCGATCGCCTCGTGCGTACCGACGACGCCGATCACGAGATCGTCCTCGGAGATCCGGCGCCGCACGGCGGCGTTCGCCTCCTCGAGCGTGACGTCCTCGATCCGCTTCAGGTAGGTCTCGTGGTACCCCTCCGGCAGGTCGTACAGGATCTCGTCGAGCTTCTGGTGCACGCGCTTCCTCGCGGTGTCGATCTCGAACGCGTGCGAGCGGACGAGGTAGCGCTTCACGAACGTGAGCTCGTCCTGGGTGATCCCCTCGCGCCGCAGCGCCTCGAGCAGCCCGAGCTGCAGGGAGAGACAGGCGGCGGCGTCCTGCGCCGCGGGCGCGGTCCACATCGTGAACGCGTCGCGGTGCCGATCGAAGCCCGCGCGCGACGAGGCGCCGTAGGACCAGCCACGCTTCGCGCGCACCTCCTGCATCAGCCGCGACGAGAAGGTGCCTCCGAAGGCGGTGTTCGCGACCAGGAGCGCCATGTGATCGGGGTCGTGAGCGTCGGTGCCGAGCCCGCCGATGACCATCTGCGTCTGCGTCCGCTCGGGTTTGTCGACGAACACGAGGCAACGCCCCGGCCTCGCCCCGGGATCCGTCACCGGATCGGGGATCGCCTCGCCCTCGGGCAGGCCGGACAGGAGGCGCTCCGCGACCCCGTGCGCCTCACCGGGCTCGATGTCGCCCGAGATGGCGACGATCGCGTTGCGCCGGGTGTAGTGCCGCGCATAGAACGCGGCGACGTCGTCGCGCGTGATCTCCCGCAGCGTCGGGATGGTACCCGCGATGCGGCGGCCGTAGGGGTGCCCGGCGAACAGGGTCCGCCGGAAGGCGCGGCTGCAGAGCGAGCGATCGCTGTCGCGCGCCTCGATGAGCTCGGCCTCGGCCTCGCGCAGGAGCCGCGCGAGCTCCGGCGGCGAGAACGTCGGGCGGGCGAGGAGCGTGGCCCCGAGCTCGACGAACCGATCGAGCGAGCGCTTGATGACCTCGAAATGCACCGTCGTCGCGCTCGCCGCCACGTCGGTGCCGAACTCCCCGCCGAGCGCGTCGATCGTCTCCTCGATCTCGTTCGCGCTGTAGCCCTCCGCGCCGCGGCGGAGCATGCGCGCCGTGATGCGCGCGAGCCCCTCGCGCCCGGCCGGATCGTGCGCCGAGCCGGAGGGGAACGCGACCACGATGCTGACGATGGGGAGCGCGTGGCTCGTCTCCACGAGCACCGCGCCGTCGCGGGGCGCCACGCGACCGCCCGTCGCTCCCCTGCCCTGCCCCTCGGCGCCCCAGGCGAGGCCGCTCTTCACGCTCTGGCTCACGATGCCTCCTCGCTCTCGGCGTCCGTCCCGTCCTCTTCGTCCTCGTCGCTCGTCCCGTCCGGGATGACGTGGATCACCGTCCGCGCCGAGCTCACCAGGTAACGCCGCGCCACGCGCAGCAGATCCCCGACGGTCGCCCGCCGGTAGGCGCCGAGCCGCTCGAACAGCGCCGCAGGATCGCCGAGCACCGTCTCATAGAAGCCGATCTGCTCTGCCTTGCCGGCGACGGTCTCGAGCCCTTGCAGGACCGAGAGCTCGATGCGCGCCTTCGCGCGATCGAGCTCCGCCTCGGTAACGGGGGCGCGGCACACCGCCTCCAGGAGCGGCTCGAGGGCCGCGAGCAGCGCCTCGCCGGTGTGCTCGCCGCGGGCCGAGAGGTAGATGTCATAGAGCGCAGGATCGCGGAACGAGCCGACCCAGCCCCGGACCTCGCTCGCGATCTCCTGCTCCTGAACGAGCGCCCGGTGCACGCGCGACGACCGCCCGGAGAAGAGGATCTCGTTCAGCAGGGCGAGGGGCGCGTGGTCGAAATCCCCGAGCGCCGGCGCGCGATAGCCGATCGCGACCTTGTGCGTGGCGGTCGGCTTCACCACCTCGGCGCGGCGCTCCGCGATCTGCGGCGGCTCGGGGCACACCTCTTCGACCGGGATCTTCGACGGCTCCTGCGCGCCGTAGTGGTCCTGCACCCCGCGCAGCGCCTCATCGAGCGCGACGTCGCCGACGATGACCAGCGCCGCGTTGTTGGGGGCGTAGTACGTCCGGTAGAACTCGACGCAGTCCTCGGTCGTGAAGCCCTTGATGTCCTCCATCCAGCCGATGGTCGGCCACCCGTAGGCGTGCTTGATGAACGCCTCCTTGTAGAGCAGCTCGCTCACCGCCCCGTCGACGTCGTCGTCGACCCGCTGCCTCCGCTCGTTGGCGACGACCTCCTTCTCGCTCGACACCTGCGGATCGCGGAGGACGAGCCGCGCCATGCGCTCCGCCTCGAGGCGGAGGGTGAGCTCGAGCGCGTCCTTCGGCAGGTTCGTGTGGTAGTAGGTCCAGTCGAGGAACGTCGCCGCGTTCGTCTCGGCGCCGGCCTCCTCGAGCATCCGGTCGAACGCGCCGTGGGCGACGCTCTCCGTCTCGCCGAACATGAGGTGCTCGAAGAGGTGGGCGATGCCGGTCTTGCCCACGCGCTCATGGCGCGAGCCGACGCCAAACCAGGTCTGCAGGCAGACCACGGGCGCCGAGGGATCGACGAGCACGAGCACCTTGAGCCCGTTCCCGAGGGCGAAGCGCTCGACGCGCATCGTCGGACCGAACGCGACGGTGGCGTCGTGGCGCAGCCGGGCGAGCGGCGGGCGTTCGCGGTTCAGCTCGACGAGCATCTCGGCGAGCGGACCCATTCGAGGGGGCGCGTTGGCGCCGGGGACCGAGTAGGCAAGCGTCTCCTGCATGGCAGGCGCAGCCCATACCACGCTCAGCGCCGCGGCGCTGCGTGGCACAGGACGTCGCTCGGATCCCGCGTCGACTGGTGGCACTCCCATCGGTCGTCGTGGCAGGAGACGACGAGGATCCCCGCGTCGTACGCGTCCTTCAGAGAGGAGCCTGCCCGCTGCGCGAGCAGGTTGGACGGGGTGCGCTCGGTGCACCCCTTGCCCATGTCGACCTCGATTTTCCTGTTCCCCTTGGTCGCCTTGACGGGGTTCGGCGGGGTCTTGCCCTTGTCGGCCGTGCGCACCGCCACGGCGAGCTTCGGCAGGATGCCCTCGAGGTAGGCCTTGTCGACGAGCGGGTCGGTCGACCCCGGCGACACCATGGCGAGCGTGTACTGGATCGCCATCATCTGCTGCTCCGCCGGCGCGCTCGGCTGGATCGGCCCGCTCGACCCGATCGGGATCGGCCGCGGCGGCATATCTCGCTTCGCGGCCTCCGTGGCCGCGGGGGTCGCCGCGGCGCTCGGGGCCGGCGCGGCGCTGTCCGCGCCCGGCGGCGTGGCGGCAGAGGTGGACGCTGGAGGCGCCGGGGCGCGCGGATCGTCGCACGCGAGGACGGCGAGGCCGAGGGCGAAGGCAGGGAGCGCCGCGCGGAGCTCGCGCGGCCGGACGGGGGCGGGCTGCATGGGCGGCTTATACGAGCGCGCGCCGCGCGCCGCCACGCTCGCGTGGCCGCGCGGCGCGCGCAGACGGCGCGCGGCGACCAGCGCCCCCGCGCGTCAGTCGATCTTCAGGATGGCGAGGAACGCCTCCTGCGGGATCTCGACGCTCCCGACCATCTTCATCCGCTTCTTGCCCTCCTTCTGCTTCTCGAGGAGCTTGCGCTTGCGGCTGATGTCGCCGCCATAGCACTTGGCGGTCACGTCCTTGCGCATCGCCTTCACGGTCGTCCGCGCGATGACCTTCGACCCGATCGCCGCCTGGATCGCGACCTCGTACTGCTGGCGCGGCACGATGTCCTTGAGCTTCACCGCGAGGTCCCGGCCCCGGGCGTACGCCTTGTCGCGGTGCACGATGACGCTGAGGGCGTCGAGCGGATCGCCGTTCACCAGCATGTCCAGCTTGATGAGCTCGTCGGCGCGGTACCCGACGAGCTCGTAATCCATCGACGCGTAGCCACGCGACACGCTCTTCAGCTTGTCGTGGAAGTCGAAGAGCACCTCGCTGAGGGGCATGTCGTAGGTGATGATCACGCGGTCGGACGAGGCGTACTGGATCGACTTCTGCTCCCCGCGCCGCTCCTGGCACAGGGCGAGGACCGCGCCGACGTACGTCGAGGGCACGTGGACGGTCATCCGGAAGATCGGCTCCTCGATGCGATCGGTGAGGTTCGGAGGCGGGAGCTTCGCGGGGTTCTCGATCGACTTCATCGAGCCGTCGTTCAGGTAGCAGTGGTAGACGACGCTCGGCGCGGTCGTGATGAGGTCGAGGTTGTACTCGCGCTCCAGCCGCTCCTGGATGATCTCCATGTGGAGCAGGCCGAGGAAGCCGCACCGGAAGCCGAACCCGAGCGCCTCGGAGGTGTCGGGCTCGAAGACGAACGCCGCGTCGTTCATGTGGAGCTTCGACAGCGCGTCGCGGAGGTCCTCGTACTGGGCCGAGTCCGTCGGGAAGATCCCGGCGAAGACCATCGGCTTGACCTCCTTGAAGCCGGGCAGCGGCGTCGTCGCGGGGTGGACGGCGTCGGTCACCGTGTCGCCGATCTTCGTGTCGACGACGCTCTTGATGTTGCCGACGAGGAAGCCGACCTCCCCTGGCCCGAGCTCGGTGATGGCGGTGGCGTGGGGCGTGAACACGCCCATCTCCGTCACCTCATAGTCGCGGCCGGTCGCCATGAAGCGGACCTTCTGGCCCTTCCTGATGACGCCGTCGACGACGCGGACCATGACGACCGCGCCGCGGTAGCTGTCGTACCAACTGTCGAAGATGAGGGCGCGGGGCGCCGCGTTCAGGTCGCCCTTCGGCGCCGGGATGCGCGCGACCACCGCCTCGAGGATCTCCGCGATGCCGATCCCCGTCTTGGCGCTGGCGGGGATGGCGCCGGAGCAATCGAGGCCGATGACGTCCTCGATCTCGCGCGTCGTCCGCTCGACGTCGGCCGAGGGGAGGTCGATCTTGTTGAGGACCGGGATGATCGCGAGGTTGTTGTCCAGGGCGAGGAAGACGTTCGCGAGGGTCTGCGCCTCGACGCCCTGGGTGGCATCGACGACGAGCAGCGCGCCCTCGCACGCCTGGAGGCTGCGCGAGACCTCGTAGTTGAAGTCGACGTGCCCGGGCGTATCGATGAGGTGCAGCCGGTACGTCTGCCCGTCCTTCGCGGTGTAATCCAGGCGAACGGTCTGGGCCTTGATCGTGATCCCCCGCTCGCGCTCGATGTCCATCTTGTCGAGGAACTGCTCCTTCTGCTCGCGGGCGGTGAGCGCCCCGGTCACGTCGAGGATGCGGTCGGCGAGCGTGGACTTGCCGTGGTCGATGTGGGCGATGATCGAGAAGTTGCGGATGAGCTTGGAATCAACGGGCATAGCGAGCTTCAGGGCGCGGCGACCTGACCAGCGTTAGCGGCCGCAGCGCGCGGCCTCGACCGAGGTGCGAGGGAGCGGACGGAAACGTCCGTGCCCCTCCGGGGAGCGAGCCGCGGCGCGCGGCTCTACGAGCGCCGAGGGAAATGGTGGACCGCGGCGTGCCTGCTCCTAGCGCGACCCGCGCCGCGAAGCTATCCACCCCGAGCGACCGGCGCCCGGGCGTCCGGCCTCCCAGGCCCAGAGCCTTGCGGCCCCCGGCGCCGGTCATTTCTTCGGGATCGGCGGCGCGGCGACCGGCGAGCTCTCCAGGGACATTTGCCCTGGCAGCACGTGCTCGTAGTGCTTGAGGACCATATCTATCCCTTCGCGGATGTAGACGGCGATCGGGACCTTGGTGCGTTCGTGCAGGATCTTCAGCCGCTCGGCCTGCTCGGGCGTGATGTAGATGGTCGTCGAGACTTTCTTCCGCGACATGTCACGCCCGGGAGGGTAACCCGCCAGTCTCGAAGGGTACGACTGACAAGACGTTACCCTAGATGCCGGTACGTATGATGTCAATCGGAATGGCGCCCCCGAGCTCGCCGGGGTTCGGGGATCGGCCGGGCTGGGCCGCGGGTCGCGCCCCGTGGGCTTCTTGATGTGCGCGCGGACCGCGGTCTAGACTGCGGCTTGAAGCTGGTCCGCGTCGGGACGGCTCGCCCGGCGCGTCGAGCTTGTCCCGAGCGTTCCGGGCTGGCCGGAGGAATCTCTTGATGACGCGATTCCCGCTCACCTGGCCGTCGTCCAGGTGCTCGCTCGTGGCCTTGATCACCATTTCCGTCGCCTCCTGCGCGTCCTCGACGCCGGAACCCTCGAGCGCGAAGGGCTCCACCAGCGAACGGGAAACGGCGGTCGTCCACGAGCCCTGCGACAAGGACTCCGCCGCTGCGGAGAAGGTCGATGTGAACGGCGACCGGATACCCGACATCATCCACGTGAAGCACGACGGCCGGGAGGTCTGTCGGGTCGTCGACCTAAACCTGGACGGCGCGATCGACGCCTTCATCTACTACGACGGCCAGGGGGTGGAACGGCGGCGCGAATCGGACTTCGACCGCGACGGGCGGGCCGACGAGATCGCTCACTACGAGCGCGGCGCCGTCGTGCTGAAGGAGCGCGAGACCAACTTCGACGACAAGCTCGACACCTGGGACTACTACGAGGGTCCACGCCTCGCGCGCCGTGAACGCGACTCTGACGGCGATGGGATCGTCGATCAGTGGTGGCAGTTCAACAACCCGAACGACGCGAAGTGCGCGGTCGTGGCGAGCGATCAGAACGCCGACGGCAAGGCCGATCCCGGAAGCGTGGTGGATCTGTGCGCCGAGTCGTACGGCGCGCCGAAAGCGCCCGTGCCCCCGCCGGGCGGCGCCGCGCCCCCGGAGGGAGGGGCAGGCGCAGGCCAGCCCGCGGCCGCCGGGGCGCCGGGCGCCGCGCCCACAGCGACCCCCGCCGCGGGCGCGGCTGCATCAGCGACCGCAGCGCCCACATCGGCCCCCGCCGCAGGCGCGGCCACGGCGGCGAGCGCCGCGCCCGCGAGCTCCGCGCCCGGCCAGCCGGCCGCCAGGAAGGGACCGTGACATGAGGAGACAAGCGCTCATCGCGCTGGCCACGCTCAGCCTGCTCGGCGCAGCGTGCGGCTCGGATCCAGGGTTCGAAGGCGCGAAGGCGCCGAAGGTCGCGGCGGCTCGCAACGCCGACGGCAGCATCGACGATCGCTCGATGTGCGACTGGAAGGGCAAACAAGATCGCGAGACGAGCGAGACCGCCGGGCCAGGCGCGATCCAGCCCAACGTGAGGCGCGTCTGGCAGATCGTGGGCACCGGAGAAGACCGTCACAGGGCGCTCGTCTGCCGCGAGATCGACACCAACTTCGACGGGGTGAAGGACGTCGTCCGCAAGTACAACGACAAGGGCGAGAGCCTTCACGAGGAGTCCGATTCGAACTACGACGGCCGGATCGACACATGGCTCACGTTCGCCGGCGGAAGGCTGGCCGAGGTGAAGGTCGACTCCGATCGCGACGGCAACCCCGACGAGTGGAAGTACTACAGCGGCGGCAAGCTCGCGCGCATCAAGCGCGACACGAACCGCGATGGCAAACCGGACGTCTGGGAGATCTACCGCATGGGCCGGCTCGAGCGGATGGGCGTGGACATCGACGCCGACGAGCGGGTCGATCGGTGGGATCACGACAACGAGCTGAAGCGCCGCCTCGAGGATGACGATCGCAAGAAAGAAGACGAGGCCGCCGCTGCGGCCGCAAAGAAGGCTGCGGAGGATCAGGCGGCCGCAGACAAGGCGAACGAGGCCGCGGGCGAGAGCGGGAACCCGGCGCCCTCCAGAGACAGGAAGAAATAGAGCGCGCCTCCTTCGAGCCGAGGTGGGGGTCAACTTCGCCCCCTTCCCCGACGGCGCAAGCGCGCCCGGTACTCCTGCCGCCGCCGGCGCTCGCCAGGGCAGGCGCGCCGGCGTCGGCCACGGATCCCAGCCGCGCACCGCCCAGGTCGGTCGACGCGGCGCGAGGGGCGTGCTTATCAGTGCCGTCGGCCGACACCACCGCGTCGGCGTAGGTCCCGAGCACATCATGGAAGAACGTCTGCAGAAGATCATCGCGCGCGCCGGCGTCGCCTCGCGTCGCGCATCTGAGGAGCTCATCCTCGCCGGGCGGGTGCGCGTGAACGGGCGCGTCGTGACCGAGCTCGGCTTGAAGGCCGACCGGCAGAAGGACCGCATCGAGGTGGACGGCAAGCGCCTCGTCTCCGAGGTGCCGGTCTATGTCGCGCTGCACAAGCCGCGGAACGTCGTCTCGACGTTGCGCGATCCCGAGGGGCGCCCGACGGTCGCCGACCACGTGCGAGGCACGGGCGCGCGGCTCTACCCCGTGGGTCGGCTCGACTTCGCGACGAGCGGCATCCTCCTCATGACGAACGATGGCGACTTCGCCAACGCGCTGCTCCATCCGCGCGGCGGCGTCCCGAAGACCTACGTGCTGAAGGTGCAGGGCGTCATGAGCGAGGACGATCTCACGCCGTGGCGCGAGGGGATCCGCCTCGAGGATGGCGTCACGCTGCCAGCCGAGGCGCGGCTGCTCCGCCACGAGGGCGACAAGACGTGGATCGAGGTGACCCTCCGCGAGGGCCGCAACCAGCAGATCCGGCGCATGGGCGAGGCGACCGGCTGGCCCGTGATGCGCCTGGCCCGGACGACGTTCGCCGGCGTGAGCTCGGAAGGCCTCCGACCGGGAGAGTGGCGCGCCTTGACGGTGGATGAGCTCCTCCACATCCGCGAGGCGTTCGGCGTGCCCAAGCGGATCCGCGGCGCGGCCATGGGCGCGTCGTCGGGTCCGGTCGACTACCGCCGCACCGCCAGCTCGGCCCGGGCGGGCGCGAAGGCGTCATCTCGGCCTGCACCGGAAGCCGCTGGTGCGGCCGCGCGCAGCCGGGGACCGGCGCAGCCGAGGGTTCGCTCCAGAGCCAACGCCGACGCCCCGAGCGCACCTGGTCAGGGCCCGGCAGGGCGGATCGCTCGCTCCAGAGCCAACGCCGACGCCCCGAGCGCACCTGGCCAGGGCCCGGGCGGGCGGATCGCTCGCTCCAGAGCCAACGCCGACGCCCCGAGTACGCCCGCCCGGAGCCCGGCGGGGCGGACGGCTCGCTCCAGGACGGATGTCACCGCGCCGGCGACGCCCGGACCGGGCGCCGCTAGATCTGCGCGAAGCGTCCGCTCCGAAACGAAGCCTCGAGCAGCTGAGACACGCGCGCCTCGAGCTCGCGGGCGCGAGCGTCGTTGATGCCGGCGAGCGCCTGTTTGATCTCGCCGAGCGCCTTCAGCTGACTGAACAGCTGGACGTCGCCGAGCGAGGCGCCGCCCGTGAGAATCTGCCGGATCCGATCGATCTCCGCGGCGAGCGCCTCCACGCCGACGCCGAGCGCGCCGACGCGGCGACGATCCGGGTGCTCGCGAAAGAAGGCCTCGAGCACCGGCTGCACGATGCCCTCGAGGATCGCCGCCTGATCCTGGTTGTTCCAGATGTGCTTGAGCACGAAGAAGTCGCTCGCGTCGGTCGTCTGGCGGCCATCGAGGTAAGCGCTCGCCGCGAAGAGCTTGAGCATCTTCACGACACGGCGATCCGAGAGCGATATCCCTTCAGCGCGGATCTGGAACACCAGCCCCTTGTAGGCAGATAGGAACGCATCACCGAAGTTCATCCGCGCGCCGAACCCTCGGCCGAGCTCGGCGAGCTCGCGCGCCGCGACGAGCGGGCGAAGCGGCTCGCCGGCCATGTGCCGGATCTCCTGCTGGATGCCGCGCTGGAGCAGCTCGCTGAAGTGGTAGGCGTCGAGGTTGTCGGACTGCACCCGCAGGAGGAAGCGGTCGAAGATCGCGGTCAGCGTCTCGTCGCCGGGCACCTCGTTCGAGGCCGCGAAGACGCTGATGAGCGGGCAGCGGAGCACCTGACCGCCGCTCGCAAACTTGCGCTCGTTCAGCAGCGTGAGCAGCGCGTTCAGGATGGCGCTGTTCGACTTGAAGACCTCGTCGAGGAAGACGATCTCCGCCTCGGGGAGCATTCCCGAGGTGTTCCGGCGGTAGACGCCCTCGCGAAAAGCACCGATGTCGACCGGGCCGAAGATCTCGTTCGGCTCGGTGAAGCGCGTGAGCAGGTACTCGAAGTACCGGGCCTGCATCAGCTCAGCGAGCGTGCGGATGAGCGCGCTCTTCGCGGTCCCCGGCGGGCCGAGGAGCACGCAGTGCTCGCCCGCGACGACCGCGATCATGAGCAGGCGGATGATCTCGTCCTTGCCTAGGAACTGCCGCTCGAGGCTATGGGCAAGCAGGCGCAGGCGCTCGTGGAGCGGAGCGGACATGAGACGAATCCTCGTATCACAGGCCCGCCGCCTGGCGCACCGATCGGCGCATCGCCCCGTGCGTTCCCACGCCGTGCGTTCCCACGACGCCAGCGCGCCGAGCGGTTGAACAAAAACGTTGAACAAAACACAGAGGCCGGTGGGTCACACCGGCCTCGCAGGGTCTGCTCGCTGTCGCAGAGCCTATGTCGTGGAGCGGGAGACGGGATTTGAACCCGCGACGTCAACCTTGGCAAGGTTGCACTCTACCACTGAGTTACTCCCGCAGATGTCAATCACTTAATTCAGAAAACCAAAGCTGAAGGCGTTTGTCAGAAAAATCCTGATTCTCGCCAGGTCATCACCGGAGGTTCGCTCCGTCGATGCGTGGCGGATGAGTACCAATCGGCGTGGTGAGAGTCAAGCTCTCAAGAACAAAACCTTAAAACTTCCGTCGCCGGCAGGTTGCACGGCCGCTCTGGTCGAGTATTGTGTGGCCATTGCGAGCGAGGGGGCTCGCCAAGCAGCACCGCGCACGGTGCCGCTCACAAAAGCCTTCGCGTTCGCGACAGCGGCACCGTGTGGGGGGCTCTTACATCATAAGGGTGCCCGCCACTCGGCGCGCTCTTGGTTGGCCTGGGTCGACCAGGCAGGTCCTTTGGACTTGGGGGGAGCATGAACGAACAGACTGCTTTGCGAGTGGACGTTGCGGAGACAACGGCGCCGGTCCTTCAGAAAGAGTACCGGTCCGGAGTCCACGCCAAGCGACAGGATGACGACGGCGGGTGGGGGCTCGTCCTGATCGGGCTCGACGCTCCGCCGCGGATCGTGAGCCTCATGGACGGCGCCGTGATCGGCAGCGCCGCGCGCGACGGGCGCATTGAGGGCCACGGGATCGCGCCGGAGCACGCGAAAATCAGCGTCCGCTCCGACGGTTGCTACATCGAGGACATGGATACCCACGACGGCACGTGGGTGAACGGCGTCCGCGCCCGGCGCATCGGCGTGATGCACGGCGACGTGGTCCGCCTCGGGCATCAGCTCGCGGTCTTCGTCGAGCGGCACCTCGCGCTGTACGACGGCGCGCCGTCTCGGCTCGGGCCGCTGGTGTTCGGATCGAAGCAGCGCAAGGACTGGATCGACCCGGTGATGAAGCTCGTGCAGTCGGGCTCGAGCGTCTGCATCGAGGGCGCGCCCGGGGTCGGGAAGCGGACGCTGGCTCGCCTCGCCGCAGCGGTGCGCGAGGGCCTGGGTGAGACGCTGGTCGTCGACGGGAGCGCAGAGACGAAGCCGGCCATTCCGCCGGGCGCGCGACCGATGACATGGCTCGTCCTCGACGCCGATCGCCTGCCGCGCCCGCAGCAGCTGGAGATCGCGCACTCGGTCGGTCGCGCGAACGGCGTCAGCATCATCGCGACGACCGGACAGCCGCTCGACCGGGCCGCCGGCGACGGGCGCGTGGCGCCGTGGTTCGCTTCGCTCTTCTCGGGCAAGCGGCTCACGATCCCGACGCTCGAGATGCGGCGCGAGGACGTGCCGCTCATCGTGCGCGACATCGCGGAGCGCAACGCGATCAACCTCGATCGCTTCACCCCGCAGCTCCTGGAGGCGCTCGTCCGCGCCGGCTGGCCGGGCGGCGTGCCGCAGCTCGAGTCCGCCATCGTGACCGCAGCCCAGGCTTCGCCGGACGGTCCGCTCTCCGTCACGCCGATCGCGGGCTCGCTCGCGCGCGGCCCGCGCATCAAGCCGAACCTCCCGCCCGCGACGGATCCTTCGCTCGCGCGCGCTCGTCTCGAGGACGCCCTCGCCCGGGCCAACGGCTCCGTGGCGTCGGCTGCGCGTGCCCTGGGCATGTCGCGACAGGCGATCTACCGCGAGGCCGATCGGCTCGGCCTCGACATCGCGCGCCGCAGAGTCCCGCGCGGCTGAGCTGACGCCCGTCACACGCCTGGGAGCCTCGCGTCGCGTCAGCGCCGAGGGGGGCTCTCGGCGCGCTTCGTGACGAAGCGCCGGCGCGCGCCGGGCGGACGCCCAGGCGCGGATCTTCAACCGTAAAATCCGAGAGACGTATGGCTGACGATCGATCCCTCCTCGGGGTCGACGCACTGCTCGTAGTGCAGCATCTCGCCTCGCGACGACGGCGGGAGCGCGCGGAGCAACGTGTAGATAGGGCCGAGGCCGCAGACGCGACGGCTGGCGAGGTCCCGAGCGACGTCGACGAAGAAGCCCGGCGCATCGATCGACGTCGCGCGCTCGATCGAGGCGAGGTCGCGGTCGCGCAACGCCGTCCGCTGCCGCTCGTCGAGGGGCGCGGGATCACCGAAGCGCGGGCCGACGTGGGCGAGGTCCGCTCCTGCGATGACGAGGACGCGACCGGGGCGCTTCGCCAGGGCGTCGCGGAGCGCCCTCAGGAACGACTCGGCGCCATCGTCTTCCGCGGGGTCGCGACGCCGCGCCTGACACTCCGAGAGGCCGCAGAGGATGGGTACGATCGAGGCCGGGCGTCCGCCAAGGAGATGACGCACAAACACGGCCTGAAACTCGATCGAGTGCTCGTTCTTGTGCAGGTACTGGTCCTCGCGCACGTCGAAGCGGCTCGCCGCCGCGAGCTCCGCGATCATCTCTCGATCTGGCTCGAGAGGACCGAGCGGCGTCGCGAACGTCTTCTCGCAGACGGCGTACGGACGGCGCATGGCGGCGTGGGACGTCCCGAGCAGAACGAACGTGTCGACCTGCTCGAGCTCTGGACCCGCCAGCGCCTGCTCCAGCGCAGCATAGGCATGCCCGTAGCCCGCCGCGGCGCGCCAGAGATCCATGTGCGGCGCGCAGAGCCCGACCATGCGCGTCGGCGCGCTTTGCGACGCTACAGCGCGCGTCGCTCCGCCCTGTGGCCGCGCGACCTGGAGGCACTTTCGCTCGATGAAGTCGGCGAGCTTCCGCCGATCGCCGTGGTACGCGCCGCCCGCGTGCGCGGCCATCCGGATCGGCGCTGCGTCGAACGATTGCACGACGCTCCGCCGGCGCGCGTGGAATCGCGGGCTGTCGAGCATCCATGCGCGTTCCAGCTCGTCGGCCAGCTGCGACACGTGGGCGACGTCCACGTGCTGGCCCGTCGACCGGGCGACGTCACGCGCGATCTCGTCGATCGATCGCCTCCCGTCGAAGCGCGCGAGCACGGCAGCGCTCGCGGCAGGAACGACCACCGGAGACGGCGCGATGCCCTCGGTGTCGCGCAGCATCAACGCGCGGCCATGGCGCTCATCCTGGATGACGACGATCTCAAGAGCTCGAAGCTTCGGGCGCAGCACCGGCATCCAGCGCGAGGATAGCGCGTGCGCGCTCGCCGCCCAGCGCGCGACCTCGCGCATCCGGGAACGGCGCCGACGCCCCCGCGGTCGCAGCGGCAGCTCGCTCCACAACGGACGGCGCTGGTGCCCTGCGTCAGAGCCCCCGCCAGGATCGCGGATTGCTGCTTCGCAGAGGCGCCGCATGGCACTAGGGTCGCTCCTTGGAGCTCCGCCCTGCTCCGCACCCCTCCCCTTGCATCGCGGCCGCTTCGGGCTGGCAGTACGTCCGATCACCACGAGAGCACTCCGAACGAATGCGTCGAACCACGCCCCTCGATCCACCCGTCCGTGAAGCTGATCTGCTCACCGAGCTCTCGGCCGTGTACCGCGAGGCCGAAGAGGTCTTCAGTGGCTGGACGTGCGAGGCCTCGACCGAGTGCTGTCGGTTCGGCATCACGGGCCGCGAGCCGTACGTGACGTCCGTCGAGCTCGCTGCCGTCCGGCGAGCGATCGCGGCTCGCGGGGGCCGCCGGGCGCTCGAGGGGATCGTGCGGGCGGACGGGGCGGGAGCGCCCGAGCCGGGGGTATTCGCCAGCGGCCCGAGCCGGCGACGCGCGCTGCCGCAGGCGTCGGAGCGGCGGTGCCCGATGCTCACCGACGCCGGCCGCTGCGCGATCTACGCCGCGAGGCCCCTCGGGTGCCGCACGTTCTTTTGTGATCGTGCCTCCGCTGGATCCCCGGTCCGCCACCACGACGTCACCCGGCTCGTCCGCAAGGTGCAGGAGATCGCCGCGCGACACGAGCCGGGCGGCGACCTCGGCCGTCCGTTCACCCGCGCCCTGGCGGAGGCTGGAGCGAGCGCCGCGGGCGCGCCGCCCAGGACGAGCAGCGCGGCGCGCGCTCGCCGCGGCCGCTGAGGCCCGCCGCTCAGGTCCGCTCGACGGCCATCACGCCGGGGATCCGCTGCAGCCGCCGGATCACGCTCTTCAGCTGCGCGAGGTCGGAGCAGAGGAACGTGAACGTGTTCATCGCCCGACCGTCGTCGCCCGCGCGGCAGGTCGCCTCGCTGATGTTGATGCCCTGCTCGTGGAACGTGTGGCCGACCGTCGCGAGGATGCCCGGCCGGTTCGCCGTCATCACCTTGATCTGCACGGGGCGGTTGATCTTCGCGCGCGAGTCCCAGGAGATCTCCACGCGGCGCTCCGGGTCCGTGTCGAACGCCTTGGCGCAGTTGCGGCGGTGGACGGTGATGCCGCGGCCGCGCGTGATGAAGCCGACGATCTCGTCGCCTGGGAGCGGGTTACAGCACTTCGTGTAGCGGACGAGGACGTCGTCGATGCCGTTCAGCCGGATGCCGTGGCTGTCGCGCCCGGTGACCTTGCGGACGAGCGACTCGATGCGCCCCTCCTTGATCGACTCGGGCGGCGGGGTCGGCGTGCCCTTCTCGTTCTCCTTGGGCGTGGGCGCGAGGAACTCGCACACCGCGCGGACGCTCACCTTGCCGTAGCCGACCGAGATGAAGAGCTCGTCGGCCGAGGTGACCCCGAAGCGCTCCATGACCTTGCGCAGCTCGCCCTCGTGCTTCGTGAGGCGACTCAGGCTCATGCTCCGCTGGTGCATCTCCTTCTCGAGGAGCTCACGACCGAGCTTCAGCGACTTCTCCCGCTGCTCCGTGCGCAGGAAGTTGCGGATCTTCGAGCGCGCGCGGCTGGTCGAGACGTAATCGAGCCAGTCCTTCGAAGGGTGCTGGCTCGGGTTGGTCATCACCTCGACCACATCGCCGTTCCGGAGCTTCGATCGCAGCGGGACGATGGCGCCGTTGACCCGCGCCCCCGAGCAGTGCTCGCCGACCTGCGTGTGGATCGCGTACGCGAAGTCGATGGGCGTCGAGCCGCGGGGGAAGACGCGCACGTCGCCCTTCGGCGTGAAGACGTACACCTCGTCCTGGAACAGGTCGACCTTGACGCTCTCCAGGAACTCGGCCGGATCCTTGAGCTCCTTCTGGAACTCCATCAGCTGGCGGAGCCAGCCGAACCGCGCGGCGTCCTTCGGGTCGATGCCGCCGGAGTTGTTCTCCTTGTACTTCCAGTGCGCCGCGATGCCCTGCTCCGCGACGCGGTGCATCTCGTGGGTGCGAATCTGGATCTCGATCCGCTCGCGCCCGGGTCCGATGACCGTCGTGTGCAGCGACTGGTACATATTCGGCTTGGGCAGCGCGACGTAGTCCTTGAAGCGGCCGGGGACCGGGGTCCACTGCGAGTGGATCACGCCGAGCGTCGCGTAACAGTCGGCCACCGACTCGACGAGGACGCGGAACGCGATGACGTCATAGACCTGATCGAAATCGCACTGCTGCGCCTGCATCTTGCGCCAGATCGAGTAGAGGTGCTTCGCGCGGCCTGTGACGTCGACCGCGAAGCCCTGCTCCGCGAGCTTGCCCGCGAGCACCTTCGAGACCTCGTGGATGTACTTGTCCCGCTCCTTCGCGGTCGTCTTGACCTTCTGCGAGAGGTCCGACCAGGCTTCCGGCTCGATGTACCTGAACGACAGGTCCTCGAGCTCGCTCTTGAAGCGCGCGATGCCGAGGCGGTTCGCGAGCGGCGCGTAGATCTCCATCGTCTCCCGGGCGATCCGGTCCTGCGCCTCGGGCTTCATGAACTCGAGCGTCCGCATGTTGTCGAGGCGGTCGCACAGCTTCACGAGGAGCACGCGGATGTCCCGCGCCATCGCCACCAGCATCTTGCGGAAGTTCTCGGCTTGCCGATCTTCCTTGGAAGCGAAGTTGATCTTCGAGAGCTTCGTCACGCCGTCGACGAGGAACGCCACCTCCTGGCCGAAGCTGTTCTCGATGTCGGTGGTCGTCGCGAGCGTGTCCTCGACGACATCGTGCAAGAGCCCTGCGCAGACGCTCGCCGTGTCCAGCTTGAGCTCGGTGATGATCGCGGCGACGCTCGCCGGGTGGGAAAAGTAAGGGTCGCCGCTCTTGCGGGTCTGCCCCTTGTGAGCGTCAGAGCTGTAGGCGTAGGCCCGGGCGATGAGATCGACGTCTGCCGCCGGCTGATAGGTCCGGACGCGATCGACAAGCTCCGTCAACGTCAGCATGAAGAGTTCGGTGGGCGCAATGCGCCCCCTCCCTTTCGCACGCTAACACCGCGATCTAGACCCCGCAATTGTGTCACCATGCGCGCTGCCCGGCGCAGGGCACGCGCGCTCCGCCGCGCGTCCTCGTCGTCCTCGTCGCCCTCCTCAGGGTGCTCGTCCTCATCTCGGTTCATCTCGGAGTTTCCGCTTCGCCCGCTTGCGTCGGGTCGAATGCTGTCGCGGATTCATGAAAACCATGGAGCCCATCACCGTCTACGTCCACTTCCCCTGGTGTCTCAAGAAGTGTCCCTACTGCGACTTCGTCTCTTTCGCGAAGGCGCGGGAGGCGATCGACCACCGCGGCTATGCCGACGCCGTGCTGGCCGAGCTCCGGAAACGGGAGGATGTGCTGGGCGAGCGCGAGCTCCGGAGCATCTTCTTCGGCGGCGGGACGCCGTCCCTGTGGGAGCCGGACGAGATGGGCAGGGTGCTGTCGGCGATCACCGCGGCCGCCGGCCGGCTCTCGCCGGACCTCGAGGTGACCGTCGAGTGCAACCCGACCTCGCTCGATGAGCAGCGGGCCCGAGCGTTCCGAGCGATCGGAGTGAACCGGCTCAGCATCGGAGTTCAAGGCCTCGACGTCGAGCGCCTCCGGTTCCTCGGGCGCCTGCACGACCCAGACGGCGGCCTCAGCGCGCTCTCGGCGGCGCTCCGGTCCGGGATGCCGCGCGTGAGCGGCGATCTCATCTACGGTGTCGCGGTCGGAACGGTCGAGGCGGCGCGGGAGCAACGCCCCGAGCACGCCGCCGCCGAGGCGCGCGCCGTGGCCTCGACCGGGGTGACCCATATCTCGGCGTACAGCCTGACGGTCGAGCCCGGCACCTCGTTCGGAGAGCTCGCGCGGCGCGGTCGCCTGCCGCTCGCCGGAGACGATGGAGTGGCGGACACGTTCTTCGCCATCGACGAGGCCCTCGAGGCAGAGGGGCTCGCCCATTACGAGGTGTCGAACTACGCGAGGCCAGGCCACGAGGCGCGCCACAACCTCGGTTACTGGCAAGGCATCGACTACGTCGGGCTCGGGTGCGCCGCTTACGGGACGGTGTCGCGCCCAGATCCGCGCTGGGGCCTGCGCTCGGCCCGCGCGGAGGGCCAGGATGCAGAAGCGTTCGCGGTCCGGTACCGGAACATCGTGAGTCCGGAACGGTACATGGCTGCGATGGCCGAGGGCGGCGAGGCGATCGCCGTGGAGAGCGAGGAGCGGCTCGAGCCGGAGACGCGGCTGTCCGAGCGGATCATGCTCGGGCTGCGGCTGCGCGAGGGGCTCGATCTGGAGGCCGCGGCGGCGGCGCTCGGGGTGCCGGCGTGGCCGCCCTCGCGGCGGCGGGCCGCGGAGCGGATCGAGCGCGCCGGCCGTCTGGAGGTGGCCGGCGGGCGGGTCCGCGTCCCGCGAGCCGCCTGGGTCTTCGCCGACGGCATCGCGGCCGACCTGTTCTGAAGCAGCGCCGCAAGGGCGTCACGTGGGCTCGCGGTGGACGCCGGGGCGGGACCGCGCTCCGATGATCGCCCCATGAGCCGTTTGCCTACCGTCGAGGACATTCGCGGCGCCGGCGTGCGCATCACGCCCCACGCCCACGTGACGCCCGTCATGACCAGCCGGACGATCGACGGCATCGCGGGCGCGCGCGTCTTCTTCAAGTGCGAGAACCTGCAGCGGGTCGGGGCGTTCAAGTTCCGCGGCGCGTGCAACGCGGTTCTGTCCCTCTCGGACGAGGAGGCGCAGCGCGGCGTCGCGACCCACTCCTCGGGCAACCACGCCGCCGCGCTCGCGCTCGCGGCCCGCATCCGCGGCGTCGCCGCGTACATCGTCATGCCCGAGAACGCGCCCGCCGTGAAGCGCGCCGCCGTGGAGGGCTACGGCGCCCGGGTCGTGAGCTGCGCCCCCACGCTCCGGTCGCGCGAGGAGACGATCGCTCGCGTGATCTCCGAGACGGGCGCGATCCTCGTCCATCCTTACAACGACGCGCGCGTCATCGCCGGCCAGGGCACGGCCGCGCTGGAGCTCGCAGCCCAGGTGGACGATCTCGACGCCGTGGTCACGCCCGTGGGCGGCGGCGGCCTGCTCTCCGGGACCGCCATCGCCACCGGCGCGCTGTCGCGAGCGCGCACGTTCGGCGCCGAGCCCGAGGCCGCGGACGACGCCGCGCGATCGATGCGCGAAGGGAGGATCATCCCTTCGAACGACCCGGTCACGATCGCCGACGGCCTCCGCAGCTCGCTCGGCGAGCTCACCTTCGCGGTCCTGCGCGAGCGCGGGGTCGAGATCGTGACCGTGAGCGAAGAGGACATCGTCAAGGCGATGCGCGTCGTCTGGGAACGGATGAAGCTCGTCATCGAGCCGAGCGCGGCCGTCCCGGTGGCAGCGGTCCTGCGACGCCTGGTCCAAGGGGCGCGGATCGGCGTCATCGTGAGCGGAGGCAACGTCGATTTGTCCCGGCTCCCGTTCACCTGAGCGCGATCGCGGGAGCCACGCCGGCTCCCCAGCTTCGCCGCGCCCACACGCGGACGATCGAGCTTCGCCTGAGCGATCGGGCGTCCGAGCCTCCCCGCGAGGGGGCGCTGGCGCTCCCCGCGCGCGCTCTCAGGGGCCGCGCCGGTCACGCGCGAAGCGCAAGGTGGCGCGCACCGCGCTCGGCCCCGGGCCGGGCGGCGCCGCTGCGACCGACCGCCCTTGCGCGTCGAGGATGCGCGAGCCGCCCTGGCCGTCGAGCGCAGGGCGGGACGGCCCCCAGTTGGCGTTCACGATCGAGATGCGATGGCGGCGGGCGAGCACGGGCAGGAGATCCGCGCGCATGTCCCCTTCCCCGGGTGAGTCGACCCACGCCGTAGGGAAGAGCAGCAGATCGGCCTCATCGAGCGCGTCGCCCGCGTCTTCGGAGAGGAAGTGAACATCGAAGCAGATCGCGACGGTCAGCTTGATGCCGCGCAGATCGAGGACCGGCGTCCCGAGATCTCCCGGCGCCGCCCAGCGCTCCGGGAACCACGGATGACGCTTGCGGTAATGGCCCACGCGCCGTCCGTCGCCGTCGAAGACGAGCAAGCTGTTGTAGAAGCGCCCCTCGCTCGCCTCGACGAGGGGGCCGGCCAGCGCGATCCCATGCCTGCGCGCGAGCTCGGCGAGCCGCACCGCCGACTCCCCGTCGATCGGCTCCGCGAAGCGGCGCAGATCGCTGTCGCCCCTCGGCGAGACGTAGCCCGTGAGGATGAGCTCGGGCAGCAGCACCAGCTCGGCCCCCGCAAGCGCGGGCGAGCCGAGGAGACCGTCGATCTCGGCAAGCGCGCCCCGCCGGTCGCCGAAGCGCTGCGGTAGCTCGAGCGCGACCACGTCGACGGAGCGATCGCTCAAGGGCACCACCGGACGCCCCCGCGCCGCGAGCACGCGCCCGCGCCGCCCGGCGGCGATCCGGTCGCATCGCCCCGTGCAGCGCACCGCAGAGCCATGGGGCGCCCTTGGCTCAGCGGTTCCGCGCGACCTGGAGCTGGTGGAGGCTCACCGCCAGGTCGACCTGGCGGCGCAGATCCGAGGCGATCCAGGGCTTCGTGATGATCCGGAAGGCCGCGCTCTCCCGGGAGATCTTCTGGATCTGCTCGACGTCCGTCGGGGCGCAGACCAGCACGGGGACGTAACTCAGCCCCTGCCGGCGCAGCTCGCGCAGCAGCGCGAGCCCGCTGAAATGAGGCATCCGATAGTCGGCGACGACCACGGCGGGCGGCTCCTTCACCGCGGCGGCCAGCGCGCGGCGAGGGTCCCCGAAGGTGCGGACCTGGTAGCCGGAGCGGAGCGCCCGATCCATGAGGTCCAGGTTGAGCTCCTCGTCGTCGACGGCGTAGAGGAGGGCTCCTTGGCCCCGACCACTCGAAGGTGGCGGCATGCTGCCGGAGTGCGGGGCATTGCCCATCAAGCGCGAGGGTATCAGACCTCGTCCTCCTGCACCACGCGCTCAAGCCGAGGCGATCTGGTTGCCTGCATCACGCCCAGCGAACGGAAGGCAAACACGCGACACCGCGGGAAGGCCGGCAGATGTGGGCGCCGCGTCGACCCGGCGCCCGGCCGGACCCCGCCCTGACTCGCGTCGCTTCAGCCAGCCTCGAGGCGCCGCGAGCGATCAACCTGGACCGGCAGCGGCGTTCACGATCCACTCCGGCGGCGTTCGGCGGTAAGAGATCAGGAGATGCCCGCTCGCGATGGATTGCTCGAGGTCGGCGCGCTCGTGGACGGCCGGTATCAGGTGCTCGGCCACCTCGGGAGCGGCGGCCATAGCGTCGTCTACGATGCGCGCCAGATCGTGACCACCCAGCGCGTGGCGCTCAAGCTGCTTCGGCCCGAGGTGCTGCGGCGCTCCCGCGAGTCGAGCTCCCAGGAAGCGCGCTTCGAGCGGGAGATGCAGGTCATCGCCCAGCTGAGCCACCCGAACATCGTTCGCCTGCTCGACGCCGGGCGCCTGCCCGAAGGCGAGCTCTACCTGGCGCTCGAGTACGTCGACGGCGAGACGCTGACCGCTCGTTGCCAGCGCACGAGGGGAATCGAGCCGAACGAGGCGAAGCGGCTGATGCTGCAGGTGCTCGATGCCATCGGCTTCGCCCACGAGCGCGGCGTTGTGCACCGCGATCTCAAGCCGCACAACATCATGGTCGCCGGGTCGGGCAAGCGGACACACGCCAAGGTGCTGGATTTCGGCATCGCCGCGCTCATCGGCGAGGCCCGCTCCGCCGACTACCGCGCGCTCACCCCCACCGGGGAGTTCAACGGGACCCCCGCCTACATGGCCCCGGAGCAGCTCGTTCAGTCTACCCCGACCACAGCGGCGGACATCTATGCATGGGGGCTCACCTTTCTCGAGTGCCTGATCGGCGCGCCCGTGATGCACGAGGCGACGGTCGCCGAGGTCATCTTCCGCCAGCTGAGCCCCGAGCCGGTGCCGATCCCCCGCGCCCTCCGCGGCCACCCCCTCGGCGCGCTGCTCGAGCAAGCGACCGCCAAGTCGCCGGCGCACCGCTTCCGGTCGGCCCGCGACGCCTACGAGCTGCTGGAGGAGTGCGACGTGTCGGAGATCCCGTGGCCGCTGCCGCCCGATCCCGGCCACGCCGCCTCGCAGAAGGAGCGCGGCGGCGCCCTGGAGCAGCGGGCGATCGTGACCCGACCGGCGCGGCAGGTCGAGGCCGAGCAGGAGACCCAGCTCGTGCCCTCCGAGCAGATCGAGGCGCCGCCGGGCACGTTGCGCAAATCCCCCGAGCAGCAGCGGCAGGACGAGCGGCTCGGCGCCGCGCCGACGCTCGCGATCCCAGGCCGCAACCTCGCGCCCGCCGCGGCGCCGGCGAGGCCGATCCGCAACGCGTCGATCCACCTCGGCGCCTCCGGCAGCCCGCAGACGGCGCCGGCGACGAACTTCACGTCCCGCCCCAGCGTCGCGCCCGGGACGCGGCCGATGTCCCCCACCGGCCGCGGCGAACGCCGCCAGCTCACCGTGTTGGTCTGCGGGCTCGCCGGCGCCGAGCGCATCGCGGACACGGTCGACAGCGAGGCGTTCCACGAGCTCGTCCAGATGTACCAGGCGGTGTGCGCCCAGGTGATCGGCGCGCAGGAGGGGGTTGTCCTCCGCTCCCCAGGCGAGGAGACGATCGCGTATTTCGGCCACCCCCTGGCGAGGGAGGACGACGCCCTCCGCGCCGTGCAGGCGGCGCTCGATCTGGTCGAGCACATGTCCCGCCTGAACACGCCCGAGCTCGTGTCCGTACCCCTGTCCGTGCAGGTCGGCGTACACACCGGGATCGTCGTCGTGGCGGACAGCGACGCTGCGCCCTCGCTCGCAGGCCCGACCTTGAACGCCGCGACGCAGCTGAAGGCCCACGCGGAGCCGGGCACGGTGCTCGTGAGCCGCGCGACGCTGAAGCTCGTCGAGGGCTATTACCACGTGGACGCGCTCGGCGAGATCAGCCCGAAGGAGGCGCGCCAGCCGCTCGAGGTCTTCGCGGTGCACGGGCGCACGACCGCGCGGGACCGGCTGGACGCGAGGATGCAGCACGGGCTCACCCCGCTCGTCGGGAGAGACAACGAGCTCGACGAGATCGCGGCCCGGTGGACGCGGGCCGCGGGCGGCGCAGGGCAGGTCGTGCTGATGACGGGCGAGGCGGGGATCGGCAAGTCGCGAAGCGTGCGCGCCTTCCGCGACCGGCTGGCCGGGACGCCGCACCTGTGGCTCGAGGCGCGCTGCTCGCCGCAGCTCCAGAACAGCGCCTTCTATCCGGTGATCGAGCTGCTCAAGGCGCTGCTCGCGGGCGACCGCGAGCGCGCGAGCACGCTGAGCGGCGCCGCGCCGTCGACGGAGCGCGGCGCAGGGCTGGAGCCGCGCGAAGACCGGCTCGCGCGGCTGGAGACGCTGCTCGCCGAGGCGGAGGCGGGGCCGCTCGCCGTGCCGCTGCTCGCCGCGCTGCTGTCGATCCCGACCGAGGGACGCCACCCCGTGCCGGCGCTGACCCCGCAGCGCCAGCGGCAGGAGACCATCTCCTCGCTCCTGCAGCTCTTCCTCGGGCTCGCCGATCGGCAGCCGCTCGTGCTCACGGCCGAGGACCTGCACTGGGCCGATCCGTCGACCCTGGAGCTGCTGGGCCGGCTCATCGATGAGGGGCGGCCGTCGCCGCTGCTGCTGCTCCTGACCGCGCGCCCGACGTTCGCGCCGCCGTGGCCGGTGCGATCGCACTTCACCCAGATCTACCTCGCCCCGCTCAACGCCGAGCGGATGCGGGCGCTCGTCCAGCAGCTGGCCGGCGCGTACGCGACGAGCGGCGCGCCGGGCATGAAGCCGTCGCTGCCAGACGAGGTGATCCGGACGCTCGCGGAGCGCAGCGATGGCGTCCCGCTGTTCGCCGAGGAGCTCACGCGCATGGTGGTCGAGTCGGCCGCCGCGCAAGCCGCCGCAGGGGAGTCGACCGGCGCGCCGAGCGCCGCGCGCCAGGGGGTGGGCGCGCTCGAGATCCCGACCACCCTCCAGCACTCGCTGATGTCGCGCCTCGATCGCCTGGGCCCTGCCAAGGAAGTCGCGCAGCTCGCCGCGGTGTTCGGCCGCTCGTTCGGCTACGAGGCGCTCGAGCTGTGCGCGGCGGGCAGCGCGGGCGCCGAGCCGCTGCTCATGGCGTCGAGCCCCGAGCCGCTGCGCGAGGCGCTCGCGCAGCTCGTCGACGCCGAGCTGCTCTTCCAGCGGGGGCGCCCCCCGCGCTCGACGTACACGTTCAAGCACGCGCTGGTGCAGGACGCCGCCTACCAGTCGCTGCTCCGCAGCACCCGGCAGGTGTACCACGCGCGCATCGCCGCCGTCCTCGCCGAGCGCTCCACGGATACGCCGCCCGAGCTGCTGGCGCGGCACTACACCGAGGCCGCGCTGATCGGCCCCGCCGTCGCCGCATGGCAGCGCGCGGGCGAGGCCTCGCTGTTCTCGTCCGCGCACGCCGAGGCGATCATCCAGCTCAGCCGCGGGCTAGAGCTCCTCAAGCAGCTCCCGGAGACCGACGAGCGGACGCGCGACGAGATCACGCTGCAGACCACGCTCGGCGTCCCGCTGATGATCACGCGCGGCTACGCCGCCCCGGAGGTCGAGGCGACGTACGCGCGCGCGCACGCGCTCTGCCGCGAGGCGGGCTCCTCGCCGCAGCTCTTCCCCGCCCTGTGGGGGCTCTGGATCTTCTTCCACGTCCGCGGCGACTACGCGCTGGCGGAGCAGCACGGCGAGCAGCTGCTCGCGCTCGCGGAGAGCACGGGCGACGCCGGCATCACGCTGGGCGCCCACCAGGCGCTCGGCGCGACGCGCTTCCTCCGAGGGCACCTCCGCGCGGCCCGCGAGCACTTCAACAAGGTGCTCGCGCTCTACGATCCCGCGCGTCACCTCCAGCTCGCCTTCCTCTTCGGCCAGGACGCCGCGGCGTTCTCCCTGTCCCACCTCGCCTGGATCGCGTTCCACCTCGGCGAGCCGGAGCGCGCCAGGGCCTCGGTCGACGAGGCCATCGCGCTGTGCGAGGAGCTGAACCAGCCCGTGAGCCGCGGCTTCGTCGAGCACTTCGCGGCCGTGCTGTGCTGCCTGCTCGGCGATCTCGCGGGCGCGGAGGCGCACGCGCACGTGCTCAGCAAGCTCTCCGAGGAGGCGGGCATGCCCCACTGGGCGGCGCTCAGCCAGATCGACCTCGGCTGGGCGACGGCGGCGCGCGCGGCCGAAAGCCCGGCCGGCGAGGCGGCGCGCGCGCGCTACGCGGAGGGCGCCGCGCGCATCCGCGGAGGCCTGACGATGCTGACGGGCGTCGGCAGCCGCGTGTCGCTCACCTACTGGCGGTCAGCGCTCATCGAGGCAGAGCTCGGCGCGGGCAACGTCGACGAGGCCAGCGCGCTGCTCGCCGACACGCTGGCCTTCGTCGAGAAGAGCGACGAACGCTACTTCGAGGCAGAGCTCTGCCGGCTCGAGGGCGAGATCGCCCTCGCGCGCGGCGCGCCGACGGCCGCAGAGGCGCGAGATCGGGCCGAGGCGGCCTTCCGGCGCGGGCGCGAGATCGCGGAGGGTCAGGGCGCGCTCGGCCTTCTGGCGCAGCTCTCCGAGCGCCACGCGGCGCTCCCCTAGAGCGGTCCCCACCCCCTCCGGTACACCCGACGCCGAGCGGCGGTCTCCCGCACAGGAGACGGGTCCAGATCGGCGTTTTCGGCGCGGAAGCGCACTCCTGTGCGCTGAGCACCGAAAACGACGAGATGGGCCCGTCTCCGAAGCGGGTGACCGCCGCTCTAGAGCTCGCCGTGGATGGGCATCGGCACCCGCCAGGCGACGATCTCGGTGTGCTGCTCGCGGCTGAAGGGCCGATCGAGGAGCCGCGTGCAGGACTGTCGTGAGCGGAACAGCTCGAGGATGTAGCTCATGCGCTCGGGCAGCGACGCCCAGTCCTCTGCGCCGCAGCCGTGCGTCGTCTGATCGTGCGCGTTGTACTCGCTCAGGAGCTCGAAGAGCTCGCGATCCTCGATGGTCGCGAGCTCCGCGCAGTGGAGCGGCAAGCCGGGCGGCGCGGGCAGGTCGTGTCCGAGCTCGAGGAGCTCGTCCGGCAGGCGCATGGTCATCATTTCCTTCGTGGCCAGGAGACGCCAGACCGCCTGCACCTTCTCGGCCTGCTCGCGGATCACGGATCTGAGCGCCTCGGGCAGGTGCCGTCCGGGAACGCCGATCGAGTCGCGCAGGCAGCGGACGGGCGCGTCCAGCGCCCTCGCGATGTACGGCTGGAGCCGCACCTGCTCGTGCAGCCCGACGAGCGCGTTGGCGAGGAGGACCAGCTCCGCTTTCCTGTCCTTCTCCTCCGTGAGCATCGCCTCGTGGTAGCGCGCCATGGCGCTGCGGAGCAGCCCCTGTCCGCCCTCCCGAGACTGCCCTGTCTGCAGCCCGTCGAGCAGGGCGGCGAGCTGCGCGTCGCCGGGCCGCGGGCAATCTCGATAGAGGTGGATCATGCGGACGAACAGGGGTCCGAGCTCCTCGAAGACCTTGAGATTGCCGAGGGCGATGTCCGAGCTCAGCTCGCGCAAGATCCGCTCTGGGATCTCCATCAGATCGAGTCCATGACCCCACCAGGGCGTGAGCAGGTTGACGCCGCTGACGAGCGGAGAGCGCACGGGCTCGCCCTTGCCGCGCCCCATCGTGATGCCGGCGCGCTGCGAGATCACCTCCCGCTCATCCTCGTCCGAGAGGATCAGCTGCCGGAGCACCGCCGGCACCTCCTCGTTGCGGATGAACCGCCCCGCGGTCTTCGAGGCCCACGTGGCGAACGTGCACCAGTGGGCGTTGCGTCCGCCGAGCAGCTTCACGAGCTCCGCGGAGATCTCGTAGTAGCACTGGGTGATGAGCAGGTTGCGCAGCACCGGCTGCCGCTCCAGCGCGATGACCGCAGGCACGTGGTCGAGCAGCGAAGACCGCTCGGACACCTCCGAGAACCGCACGCCGGAGTGCGTCCTCGCGGTGGTCCGCGCCGCGCGCTCCACGACGCCGCTTCGCGTCACCCGGAGCGCCTGCGCCTCCGCGGGCGACGAGAGGGAAGGCCGATAGACACCATCCTGGAAATGGCCGGAGTGCTCGCTCGCCGGTACTGCGGCCATCAGCGGCTTCACAGGGGTCGTCATTCTCCCGTGCTATCTCCGATCGCTACCAGCTGTCCATACCTGTCCATAAGTTCATGATGAAAAAAGCCGGCTGGCACACAGAGTGCTGAACAAGTGATGCCGGTTACACGCCGACCTGTTCAGCAGCGTTCAGGCACGTTCGGGGACGCTTGGGCACGCTCGGCCGCGTTCGGCCGATGGAACAAGCGCCAGCGGCCTCACGGCTGCTGCGGGGGAGCGGGCGGCGGGAGCGTTGAGGGGGCCGCGGTCGCCACGGCGCTTCCGCCGCGCGGCCAGGTCGTGACGCTCACCCGACGCTCTCGGCCGAAGGTCCGCGCGACGACGGCGCGCACGTCGGCCGGCTCGACCTCCTCGAGCGCGCGGAGCAGCCTCGGCAGGCTGCCTGGGTCGAGCGCAGCGCGCAGCCGCAGATCGGTGATCGGCCGCGGAGACGCGGGCGGCGGCGCGACCGTGGCGCGCCGGGTGAGCTCTCTCTCGAGATCCAGCTTGAGCAAGGCCTTCGCGAGGGCCAGCTCTTTCCAGGTGGGCCCGGACGTCGCGAGCGACGCGAGCTCGGCGTCGAGGCGCTGCTCCAGCTCGGCTGCGCTGCGCGACGGCGCAGGCGTGAGCTCCACCGCAGCGACGCTCGCCTGCGCGCCGAGCGACAGGCGCCCCGTCACCTCCGACGCGAGCTGCCCCTCGGTCACGAGGGCCTTCGCGAGCCGCGCGACGCGCGGGCTGGCGAGGATCTCCATCGCCACCCGGAGCGGCGCCTCGTCCGTGCCTCCCTCAGGCGGCGCGATCCAGCCGTAGAGCAGCCGCGGCGCCGGCACCGCGTCCTCGATGACGATCCGCTCCTCGCGCGGATGCGGCCCCATGGGCCGCTCCGGCGCCGCGACGGCGCGCTGGAGCGAGCGCGCGAGCGCCTGCTCGACCGCCGCGCGAGAGACGTCACCCGAGAGCGCGATCGTCGCCTGGGCCGCGGCGCGCTCGCGCCGGAGCGACTCGGTCAGCAGGAGCTCGCTCTCCGCGCCTGCGTCGCCGCGCGCCCCGATCAAGGTGCCCTCCAGCGGGTGGCCGGCGGGGAACAGCGCGTCCCCGAGCGCCAGCCACGAGGGGCCGTACGGCGCCCGCTCGAGCGCGCGCCGCGAGGCCGCGCTGGCCTGCCGCCTGAGCTCGGCCACGCGCGCGTCGCTCGCCTCGCCCAGCAGCATCCTGAGCCGCGCGGCGACCAGGTCGATGCCGACGTCGAGATCCCGCGGAGGCACGGTGATCGCGACGCGCGCCTCGCTGGCGAGCGCGGGCCCCGCCGCGCCGGCGTCGCCCGCGGACCCCGCCGGGACGGCGACGGCCGCGCTGATCGAGACGAGCGGCGCCGCGGGGTCTTCCCGGAGGTCGACCGCGATGCCGTTCGGGAGGCGGAAGCGCTGCACCTGCTCCTGGCCGAGCCCCGCGAGGAGCCCGATCTGCTTCTCGATCGCCGCCTCGCGCCCCTTGAGGGCGCGGCGCGCGCTCGGGCCTCCGACGTCGTCGAAAGGCGACGTCGAGGCGAGGCGCCCGCTCCGGATGCCGAGCGGGTCGTCCTCGAAGGCAGGGCGAAAGCCGACGCCGCCGCCGATCATCACGATCGGGAGCCTGGCATCGAGCGCCTCCGGGTTGCCGAGGAGCGGCATGGGCGCCGGCGCCTGGCCGGGCGGGGTGAAGAGGGGGAGCCGGTTCCGACCGAGCGACACGGGGCGGGGCGGCAGCGCCGCGCCGTCCAGCGCGAGCTCGCCGATCGCGGCGCGCTGCGGCAGCCCCGCGCTCGCCGCGACGACGTCGCCCTCCTCCTCGTCGAGCTCCTCGTGGTCGAGGTAGGCGGGAAAGAGGGCCATGGCGCGCGCGACGCGATCGGCGGGCAGCGAGACCAGGTGGTCGACGCGGCCGGGCGGGACACGGTCGCGCAGGAGCTCGGGGTTGTGCTCGCGCAGCACGGCCGTCGAGATGCCAGCGGCGCGCGCGATCGTGCGGAGCCGCGTCCCCGGCGGCACCGCGACCTCGCCGAGGTCGAGCGGCGGAAGAGGCGCGATGTCGGGCAGGTCCAGCCCGAAGCGCCCGCGGTTCGCCGCGACGATCGCGAAGGCGATGATCTGCGGCACGTAGTCCGCGGTCTCCTTGGGGATGGCGCCGGCCTGCGAGAGCTCCGCGAGCCCGATGGGCCCGCGAGCCTCGGGATCGCGCGCCGCCGCGACCTTCGACAGCGCGCGGAGGAGGCCCTCGTGGCCGAGGTTGTACGCCGCCAGCGCGAGGTCCCAGCGGCCGAAGCGCTCGTACAGGTCGCGCAGGTGCGCGGTCGCGGCGTCCGTGGCCCGCGTGATGCCCATGCGGGCGTCGATCCACTCGGACTGCTCCAGGCCGTAGGCCTCGCCCGTCCTCGGCATGAACTGCCAGAGCCCCGCCGCGCCGGCCGGCGAGACGGCCCGCGGGTCGAAGCCGCTCTCGATCGCCGCGACCCAGAGCAGATCCTCCGGGAGGCCCGCCTCGCGGAGCGAGCGCTCGATGATCTCGCGGTACGCGCCGGCGCGCCGGAAGCGCCGCTGGAAGAGGGCGCGTCCCTCGTCGGACTGGGCGAAGAAGCGGACGAACCGCATCGTGCGGCGCGTGAGGGGCACGTCGAGGTCCGGCATCGCCAGCGTGGCCAGCACCGCCCCTTCGGGGTCCTGGAGATCCTCGTCCGCCGCTGGCTGGAACTCGTGCACGAGGAGCGCCGTGAGGGCGGGCGGCGCGTCGCCAGCGGGCGGAGGGCAAGCGTCGGCTGTCGTCGCGAGGGCGGGCGCGCGATCGAGCAGGCTGGGATCACGGAAGGCGCGGTACGCCGCCGAGAAGGACGCGCGCACCGATGGCGCCTGGCCGACGGCCGCGCCCGAGATGCAGAGCAGCGCGCCGAGCCCGGTCCACAGAGCGGCTCGCCGTGCCCAGCTCATCGACGTGGATCTTGCTCCGAAACCGCCCGCCAGCGCTACGGCAAAGCGCGGAGACAACGCCGGCGCTGTGGGTTGCTCGACGTCGCCACGCTTCCCGGTGGGTCCCGGCGCGCCCGCGGCGATCCGCGGCTTCCCGCGATGTTCCCGCCTGATCTCCTCGGCGATCTGCCCCGGCGCCGCGCCACGCGCCTGCCCGGGGCCGACGTCCCTCGCTGCGACCAGCACTAGCCGCCCGCGTCCGGGCGAGCTAGCAAGCGTCAGCGATGCGCTCGTCTCAAGCTGGACCCCCTTCAGAGAAGAGCTCTCGGCTGGGCGAGGTGCTCGACTTCATGAAGCTCCTGTGGGCCGTCGATCACGGCCTGCAGTCGACGTCGAAGCGCATGGAGGCGAAGATGGGCGTGACGGGCCCGCAGCGGCTCGTCATCCGCATCGTCGGGCGCTACCCCGGGATCTCCGCCGGGCAGCTCGCCGAGATCATGCAGCTGCACCCGAGCACCCTCACGGGCGTGCTCAAGCGGCTGCAAGAGCGCGGCATCATCGAGCGCCGGGTCGATCCGAAGGACGGGCGCCGCGCGCTCCTGGGCCTCACCGCGCGCGGGCGCGAGCTCGACAGCCTCCGCACGGGCACGGTGGAGGCGGCCGTGCGACAGGCGCTGAAGTCGGTGCCACGACGCAAGCTCGACGCCGCGCAGGACGTGCTCGCCGCCGTCGCCGAGGCGCTGCAACCGCAGCCGGGCGACGAGTAGCGCCGCCGGTCGGATCGGCGCGCGCGGCGCGCGATCCAGTCAGGGCAGCGCCGATCGGAGAATGCCTGCAGGCGCGCACGGCGCTGGAGCCGCCGCGCGCCGAGCGAACGGCGCTTCGCGCCCCGAAGCTCGGCGAGCGCTGCGTGATCTGCGCCAAGCGCAGGGCTCGGCCGCGACCCGCAGCCCGTCCTGACATCGAACGGAGAAACGCGGTCGTCCCGCACGGCGACCCGCTCCTCGCCGTCTCCGAGACGGAGGACGTCGCCGCGCCGGACCCGTGAATCGAGGCATTCGGCGCGATCTCCGCGCGGCGCGCGCCGCGCCGAGCGCCTCGCATCACCACGACGAGGGAACAATGAGGCACTGGGTTCTTGGCTCCATCAGCGCGGCGATCATCGCCGCGGCGTGGGGCTGCGGCTCCGGAGAACGGGGCGGGAAAGCAGAGACGGGAGGCGGCGGGCAGGCGGCCGGAGGCGGAGAGACCGGGAGCCATGCCGCAGCCTGCACGATCGCGGCCGAGGGCCTGAAGGTGAGCAGCGGCCGCGGGATCACGCCCTCGATCGCGTGGACCGGGGCAGGCTTCGCCATCGCCTGGCACGAGCGCGGAGCCGACGAGGGCGACATCCTCCTCGCCACGCTCGACGCGGAGGGCAACAAGCTGCGGGAAGAGGTGATCGACGACGGGCCGGGCGTCTCCAGCCACCCGAGCGTTCACCGCGACGGGCAGGGCCTGCTCGTCCTCTGGCAGGATCAGGACGGCGCGGGCAGCGTCGTGCGCGGCCGCCGCGCGACGCTGGAAGGCGTCGCCGAAGGCGCGGCCTTCGATCTGGCCAGGAGCGGAGCGGCCGAGTCCTGGCCCACCGCGGCGGCGAGCCAGGACCGGACGCTCATCGCGTGGATGGACGCGGGCGGGTCGCAGCTCGGCCACCTCGACAGCGGCGCGCTGAGCAGCTCGATGCCGCTGGATCAGGCGCAATTTCCGGCCGTCGCTTCGGACGGCGAGAGGACCGCGCTGGTCTGGAGCCAGGGCGACGCGCTCGGCTTCGCCAGGCCGGGCCAGGAGAGCGCTCCGCTCGCTCCGATCGCGCATCCGGGCGTCACCGCGAAGCTGCCGCGCGTCGTGCTCGGCGGAGACGACGCCTTCCTCGTCTGGGAGGACACCCGCAGCGGCGCGGAGCAGATCCGCGCGCTCCGGATCTCCGCGCAGGACGAGGTGTCGCCTGAAGCCATCGTCTCGCGCGGCGAAGGCAGCGCCAACTGGCCGGCGCTCGCGTGGACAGGGCACGGCCTTGCCGTCGCGTACTACCAGTTCCGCGACGGTCCCCCGGGCGTCTTCGTCACGCTGCTGAGCCGGGACCTCGAGCCCATGGGCGACGAGATCGAGGCGAGCGGCGGCGCGACCGCCCGGTACCCGGCGCTGGCCTGGACAGGCCAGGAGCTCGGTATCGCCTACACGGAGCAGGACCAGGGCATCCGGCTCTCGCGCGCCAGTTGCCCCTAGCTCCGCCCGCCCACGCCGCGCGGTCCTCCGCGACCGTTCATCCCATCCCGCGCGCACGGTCGGCGCGCGGGGACGCGGCCTGGCCGCCCGCGACGGCGCGAGCTCATCGCTCGCAGCAGCGCAGCCCGATCGCCCGCGGCGATGCGCCCGCGCCGCCTGACGCGGCCCCGGATCGAACCCTGCAACCGCGCTCGGCGTGGCCGTCCTCCCCTGCGCCTTTGCGATCCTAATCTGCACAGCCGTGCTCGGCGCCTACGCCGTGCGCGTCGCGCGCCACGGCCGACCTGCGATGCCGCGGCTCGGCGCCTCTCCAGGGAGCGCGCTGCTCCCCAGGCCGGTGGTCGAGGCCTTCTACTGGTCGTTCCACGCCCCCGCGCGCGCGCTCGTGCGGCTCGGCGTCTCGCCGGACGCGCTCACCTACCTCTCGCTGGGCCTGTCGCTCGCCTGCGCGCCGCTGCTCGCGACCGGCCGCTTCCGGTCCGGCGCCGCGCTGCTCATCGCTGGCGCCGTCCTCGACGCCCTCGACGGCATGGTGGCGCGCGAAGGCGGCAGGGCGTCGCGCGCCGGCGCGGTGCTCGACTCGTGCCTCGACCGCCTGTCCGACGCCGCGCCGCTCATCGGCCTCGCCGTCTTCTACCGAGAGCACCCCGCAGCGCTCGCGATCCCGCTCGTCGCGATGGTCGCCTCGTCGCTCGTGAGCTACGCGCGCGCCAAGGCCGACGCCTACCGGATCTCGCTGCCCGACGGGCTGATGCGCCGGCACGAGCGGCTCGCCTACCTCGTCGCGGCGCTCGTCTTCGGTCCGGCCGTGCCGACCACGCGGCTGACCGGCGCCCTCCCCTTCCCGATCACGCTCGCCTGCCTCGCCCTCGTGGCAGGCGTCGGCCTCGCCGCGGGCCTGCGGCTCGTGCAGCGCACGCGCGCCGCCCTCGTGGCGGCCGACGCAGCGGCGCCGCGCGAGCCGAGGACGATCGCGCGCTCCGGTGGAGAGCACCCGCGCCTTCTCCGCGGCGGAAAGGCCACGAGCGCGCAGTTGTGATGCCGACCAGGGCGGCGCGGCTCAGGCGGGCGGCGCCTTGCCGCCGCTCGCCGAGGCGTCGGGCTCCCAGAGGAGCTCCGGCGTGCCGAGGAGCGCGGCCGCCCAGCGGCTCCAGACGAAGAGCGCGTCGCTCAGGCGGTTCAGGTAGCGGACCGCGTCCGGATCGGCGTGGCCGGCCTGGGCGAGGCGCACGCAGCAGCGCTCCGCCCGGCGGCACACCGTCCGCGCCACGTGGAGGTCCGTGTTGAGCCGCGAGCCGCCGGGGAGGACGAACGAGCGCAGCGGCGGCAGATCGGCCTGGCAGCGGTCCATCTCGGCCTCGAGGAGATCGATCTCGGCCTGCGTCACGCGCGGCTGCTTCGGGTGGACGTCCTCCGGGAGCGTCGCGAGGATCGATCCGAGGTTGAAGAGCTCGTGCTGGACGCGGAGCAGCGTGCGCCCGAGCTCCACGAGGCGCTGGGCGCCCTCGCTCGGCGCCCCCGGGAGCAGCTCGATCAACGTCTGCCGCGCGGCGCCGACGAGCGCGTTGAGCTCGTCGACGGTGCCGTAGGTCTCGATCCGCGCGTCGTCCTTCGGGACGAGCTGCCCGCCGACGAGCCGGGTCAGCCCGCCGTCCCCCTGCCGCGTGTAGACGCGGTTGATCGTGATCTTCGGCGCCTTGAAGACGCGCGCACCGCCGCTCTCCCCGGCGTCCGGCGTCTGGTCACCCGTCCCGCGCGTATCGTCGTCGCTCACGGGGAGCTCACGTAAGGCGGCATCGCACGAGGGTCAAGAAACGCCGCCGGAGGCGATATTGACGATCCTCCGGAGGTAGTGGAACAGTCCTGTCCCTATGCGCTCAGCAGGGCTGCTGCTCCGTCATCCCGTCTCCCTCGCCCTCGTCCTCGCCGCGATCCCTGTCGCGGCGGGCTGCGCCGCCGAGCCCGCCGCGCGGCCGGCGCCGAAGCCCGCTGTCACGGCGGAGATGGCGCGCATCGCGGAGAGCCAGCGCCGCGTCGACGAGGCGAGCCGCGCGCTGTCCGACAAGCGGTACGCCGAGGCCCGCGGGCTGCTCGACAAGGCGAGCGGGCTCGGCGTCGACTCGCACCGGTACCAGATCGGCGAGCTGCGCGAGAAGGTCGACAGGCGCGAGGCGAAGGTCTGGGCCAACGACGCCGCCGAGCTGCTCGACCAGAAAGAGTGCGAGCCCGCGTTCCACAAGCTGTCGGCGCGGATCGACGAGCTGAAGAGCGAGGCGTTCACCCACGAGATCCGGCGCCTCGTGGCGTCGCAGGCCGCGGCGTGCGCGAGCAAGAAGGTCGACGACGCGACCATCGCCGGCAAGCTCGGGGAGGCGCGCGCGTTCCTCGCGGCCCCGCCGACGAGGACGGTCCTCGGCGACGCCGCCACGGAGCGGCTCACCGCAGAGCTCGACGCCACCATCGCCGAGGTCCTCTATGGCCAGGTCGAAGCAGACGTCTCGGCCGGACGCTGGACGAGCGTGGTCGAGAAGCTCGACGCCGCCGTCAAGCGGGGCGACGCCTCCGAGGAGCAAGGGCGCGCGATCCTCGGGCGGGTCCGCGCGGCCGCGGGGCCACGGCTGGCCGAGCTCGCTGGCAAAGCGCTCGGCGCCCAGGACGCGGCAGCCAGGCTCGGACAGCTCGACGCGACCATCGCGCTCCTGCGCTGGGAGGCGCTCGCGCCCGAAGGGGCCGAGCTGCCAGGGAGCGGCGCGCTGCCCGAGCCGCTCGCGCGGAAGCGCGCCGCCCTCGCGGCGTGGGTCGAGGCGCGGAAGGTCCGGATGAAGCCGATGAAGAAGCCGGAGAAGCGCTGGTCTCACGGCACCGTCGCGGTCGCGCCAGCGTCGGACAGCGACGGCGAGCCGAAGAGCAGCCTCGCGCCCTCGACGCCCGTATGGGTCATCGGCCAGACCAAGGACAGCGCGCTGGTGACCGAGGTCGACCCCGGCACGGCCGTGATCACCGCGGCGTTCGACCTCGCGATCGGGTGGGTGCCGGTGGCGCGCCTCGCCCAGGAGCCGACCGTCGACTGGCTGCCGCCGAACGATCAGCTGAAGGGCGAGCGCGTGTGGGGCCCGCTCCGGGAGAAGCAGCCGACGCTCGAGCTCGGCGTGGTCAGCGACGTCCAGGGAGCCGACATCACCGTCCGGCGGCTCGCCGACGACGCCGAGATCAAGCTGCCGCGCAAGCAGCTCCGCAGCGGGCGCCTCGCCCCGGGCACCAAGGTGCTCGCGCTCTGCACGTCGGAGAACGAGCCGGCGACGATCATCGACGTGCCGCCTGCAGGTCGCGTCGCGCGCATCCAGTGCGAGGGGGGCATCCAGAAGGAGGAGCCCCTCGCCTCGCTCCGATCGCGCCCCGATCTCTTGCCACGGAGTCGCTAGCTCCGCGCTGGCGGAGCCCCGCCGCCCCTCCGGCCGCCGCCGGGCGGCTGGCTGCGCCGCGCTGGCAGACCGAGCCGCCGCGCCTCGCCTCTTCCGACGGGCGCAGCGCTCGCTCTGCCCGCGAGGCCACAATTATCGACCGCCGGCCGTCCGTCGTTGACTCGTAGCGCCGAGCACCTAAGTCTCTCCATCCCTGAGGAGCCACGATGCCTACGACCTATAGCGACCTCATCTCCGACGTCCGCAAGTCCATCCACGAGCTCTCGCTGACTGAGCTCAAGCGCCGCCTCGACGACAAGGTCCCGATGGTGCTCCTGGATGTGCGTGAGAAGGAGGAGTACCGCGCCGGCTTCATCCCGGGCGCGATCTCGATCCCGCGAGGCTTTCTGGAGATACAAGTCGAGCAGAAGCTGCCGGACAAGTCGGCCCACATCGTGGCCTATTGCGCCGGCGGCACGCGCTCGGCGCTCGCCGCGAAGACGCTCCAGGAGCTCGGCTACACCAACGTGGAGAGCGCCAACCCGGGCTTCTCCCGCTGGAAGGACATGGCGTACCCGGTCGAGCTGCCGCCGAACCTCACGGACGCGCAGCGGGATCGGTACTCCCGGCACCTGCTCCTGCCCGAGGTCGGCGAGGCGGGGCAGGCCAAGCTGCTCGCCTCCAAGGTGCTCCTGCTAGGCGCCGGCGGCCTCGGCAGCCCAGCGGCCCTGTACCTGGCAGCCGCCGGCGTGGGGACGCTCGGCCTCGTCGACGCCGACGTCGTCGACAACTCGAACCTCCAGCGGCAGATCCTCCACGCGACCTCGCGCGTGGGCAAACCCAAGGTCGACAGCGCCGAGACGGCGATCCGCGACCTGAACCCCGACGTGAAGGTCGTGAAGTTCCAGGAGCGCGTCGACAGCGGCAACGTCGACCGCATCTTCGAGCAGTTCGACATCATCGTCGACGGCTGCGACAATTTCCCGACGCGCTACCTCGTGAACGACGCCTCGGTCTTCAAGAAGAAGCCGGTCGTGCACGGCTCGATCTTCCGCTTCGAGGGCCAGGTGACGACGTTCATGCCGGGCGTCGGCCCCTGCTACCGGTGCCTCTACCCCGAGCCGCCGCCCGCCCACCTCGCGCCGAGCTGCCAGGAAGCGGGCGTGCTCGGGATCCTGCCGGGGATCATCGGCGTCATCCAGGCGACCGAGGCGGTCAAGCTGATCCTCGGCAAGGGGGCGCCCCTCATCGGCCGGCTCCTCACCTACGACTCGCTGCGGATGAAGTTCGGCGAGCTCAAGCTGCGCCGCGACAAGAACTGCCCTGTGTGCGGCGAGTCGCCGACCATCACGAGCTACATCGACTACGAAGGCTTCTGCACCCTCGGCTGAGCGGACACGCCACGCGCGGGGCGCTCGACACGACGACGAGCGCCCGCGCTGCACGGCGCGCTCGACGACGACCACGACCACAATGACAAGCGCCCGCGCCGCGCGGCGCGGGCGCTCCGCCGTGTCACGAGGGGTACTGCAGCACCGTGGTCTTCTCGGGCCGCTCGATCGCCTCCACGCGGCTCGTCACGATCTGCCGCTCCATCCCGTCCTGATCCATCTGGGTGAAATAGATGGGGGAGCCGATGCGCGCGTTCTGGGGCTCCGGGATCACGACGCCGTTCGGGTTGATCCGAACCGCGCCCTGGAGCTTCAGGTGCAGCGCGAGGTGGGCTGGCCTGAACTTGCGCGCGGCCCGATCGCGGACCGCAACGCAGATATCGTCGCGGACGTGATACTCCGTGTTGCGGGTGATGAAGACCCGGTGCTTGCGGCGCTCCGTGCCGGTGTAGTCCATGCTCGCTCCTTCGCTTCGCGCCCTTCGGCGCGGCACGCATCGTGGCAAGGGGCGCCGCGCGTGGCCAAATTCATCGCGGCCGCGCGGCCCCCGGTGTCCCGCACGAAATCAGGTGCCGCAGCAACTTTGTGCGAATCTCCGCGCGCTTTTGGGACGCGGCGCGCGGCGGTGCCACGATCGCGATCGCCATGTCGCGCAGCGAGCGTCTACCCGGTCCCGGTCTGGCGAAGGTCCAGCGTCCACCGCTCCTCCAGCGGAGGCACATCGAGCTCGTGACCTGCTCGACAGGGCGCCTCCACGCGCTGTTCGACAGCGCCGACGTGCTGAGCGAGGGCAGCACCCGCGACGAGGGGGGCGCGCTCGTCTACTACGGGTCGACCAGCCTGCATGTCGCGCTGCCGCCGGACGCGCCGCTGGCGGCGCTGCTCGATCGGGCGCTCGCGCTCGACCCCCACCTCAGGCTGCGGGCGCTCCGCGTGGCGCACCGAGAAGCGGTCGCGCGCGCGGGGGGCCCGCTCGGGCCGATGCAGGCCGAGATCCGCTGCGGCTTCGCGCCACGCGCGGCGGTGGTCTCGTTCGCGCTGACCGTGGACGTCACGGCGCGCGTGCTGATAACGACGGACAGGACGGCGCGCGCATGATGGCGATGCAAGGTGCCCCCTTGACGCGCGTGTCCACGTGGAGAACGGGAGCAATCCGGCTCGAGGCGGGGTACGCTCCCCACGACACGGTCTGCCTCCGCCGATCTTCGGCGCGGAGCCGGTGACGCTGCGATGAGCAAGAAGGACCGTTCCGCCTCCGGAAATTCCGACAAGGTGATCCACGTCGTGTTCGGCCCTGGGGGCGGGCGGGTGTCGCAGCCCCCGCCTGCGCCTCGGGCGGACGCGACGGAGGCGCCGCTCCCTGCGCCGGGCGCCCGCGAGCCGGTCACCGACATGTTCACCGGCACCGAGGTCGCGCGGCTGCTCGGCATCTCGTCCGGGCGACTGCGCTCGCTCGATCGCGCCGGCATCGCGTCGCCAAGCGGCCGGCGGCGGGGGCGGCGCGCGTACACCTTCTCGGACCTGATCGCGCTGCGCGCCGCGCGCGATCTCATCGCCCGCAAGGTGCGCCTGCGCGACGTCGCGCGGGCGATCGACAACATCCGAACCGCGCTCCCCAAGGTGACGCGCCCCCTCGCCGAGCTCCGCGTCGCCTTCGACGGCAAGGCGGTCGTGGTCCGGGGCGCGTCCGGCGCGTTCGAGCCGCTCACGGGGCAGATGGTGCTCGACTTCGAGGTGAAGGAGCTGCGCGACGATGTCGTGCGCGTGCTCCGCCCGAAGGTGGGCCGGGAGCGCGCGCGCACGGCCTACGAGCTCTACATGCAGGCCAGCCAGCTCGATGAGGATCCGGCGACGATGGACGAGGCCGAGGCGCTCTACCGACGCGCGCTCGAGATCGACCCGTGGCTGGCCATCGCCTACACGAACCTCGGCAATATCTGCTTCCGGCGCAACGCCGAGGAGCAGGCGGAGGCGCTCTACATGAAGGCGCTCGATCTCGACGCGTCCCAGCCGGAGGCGCAGTACAACCTCGGCTATGTGATGCTCGAGCGCGGTCAGGCGGCCGAGGCCATCCGCTATTTCCAGGGCGCGATCGAGAGCGATCCACGCTTCGCGGACGCCTATTACAACCTCGCGATGGCCTATGAGCAGATCGGCGATCCGACGAAGGCGCGCCCGTGCTGGCGCAGGTACCTCGAGATAGAGCCGACCGGCACGTGGGCCGAGATCGCGCGCAGGCACCTCTGAGGCGGGCGCCTCGGGTGGGATCTTGAGGGCCCCTTTTCCGGCATACTGCGGGCGGCACAGACCAAGAGGGCACGCGAGTGAGCGCGAGAGGTTGCTGCAGCGCGCTCCAATTCAGGAGAGGTGAACGAGATGAGCGACGTGGGATCGGCCCGGCGGGCCAAGGACGAGCTCAAGGCCAAGATCAGCGGCGAGCCGTGGTGTGTCGGCATCGGGGTCGAGCGGGAGGACGGGGTCGGCTTCATCGTCCGCGTCAGCATCCGGTCCGGAGGAGCCGACGCAGCGCGCGCGGTCATCCCGGAGCGCATCGGCGGCGTGCTGATCAAGGTGATCGAGAACGACCCCTGAGCACGGCCGATCCGCGGTCTTCAAATATCGCCAGGCCGCGCAAACCGTGTAAGCTGCGCGCCTCGTGAACGAGCGCAATCTCTCCCGCCGACTTTCCACGAGCATCGTTGACGCGTTGAAGGCGCACGGGCACATCCTCGTGGCCAGGGGCGGCGCAACAGCGCTCGCGCGCGAGCTGGAGGACAAGATGGCTGCGGACATCGCGGCCATCACGCCTCGGCTCGAGCCGTGGGCCCTCGTCGACGGAGAGCCCACGACCACGTTCGGCACCGACGAGATCGACGACCAGGTCGAGGAGCTCGTGGCGAGCCTCACGAGCACGTTGATGGAGTCCGAGCACGTCGAGGACATCTTCACCGAGGACAACGTGATCAAGCGGGATGTCTTCCGCGTGATGCGCGACGCGTTGCTCGGGCCGCGGCCCGAGCTCGGCCTCGAGGACGACGGCCCTGTGCACGTGCGCCTGGACACGCTCGGGTACGTCGCCTCGACGGTCGGCAAGCGCGCGCCGGCGCAGATGCTGCACGAGTCGCTGACGCGCGCGGCCCAGAGCGCCGGCGGCAAGCTGACGGGCTACGATCCCGAGCTCCGCGAGGCGACGTTCTCGCTCGAGAGCAGCGATCCCGACGCGCGGCTCGAGATCGAGGAGGCGGTGGCCGATGAGCTCTCCGACCTCGTCGAGGCGAAGGTGGTGACGCTCCCGATGATGGAGCGCCGCTTCGAGCTGCAGCGAAAGATCGAGGCCGGGGCGCGCGGCGGTCTGCGCCAGCGGATCGACTCCATCGCCTCGAAGATGCTGCGCGAGGGCGGCTGCGCCGCGTCGTGGGAGCTCGCGGGCGACCGCATCCTCAAGCTCAAGCTCACGCCGCTGTCCGAGCAGGATGCGCTCGAGGTCGACAGCCACATGACCGACTTCAAGCGTGAGATCGCGGTGGTGCTCGGCGACCCGCTCAACGAGCTCGACGTTGCCAGGAAGCCAGCCGCCGCTCCGCTGCGCAACGACGCCCCCCCGTCGCGCCGCCGCGAGCCTGCTCCGGTGGCGGTAGCGGTGGAGGAAGAGGACGAGGACCTCGACGACGAGGACTTCGACGACGAGGAAGAGGAAGAGGACGAAGACCTCGACGAGGCGGGCGAGGGCGAGGACCTCGAGGAAGAGGACGAAGATCTCGACGAGGAAGAGGACGAAGACCTCGACGAGGACGAGGACGAAGACCTCGACGAGGAGGAGGACCTCGAGGAGGAGGAGGCGCCCTCCAAGAAGGCCGCTCCGCGTGAGAAGCCCCGCAAGCTGGCCGAGCCGACGGTGGAGCAGCCTGCCGCAAGCAAGCCCAAGGCCGTGGCGGTCCGAGGCGCGAAGAAGGCGCCGGCGAAAAAGCCGGCCACCGCGACCAAGAAGGCGAGCGCGTCGGCAGAGAAGGCGACGACCGGGAAGGCCGCGGCGCCGGCCTCCGTGAAGAAGGCGGCGAAGGCGCCCGCCAAGAAGGCGGCGAAGGCGCCCGCCAAGAAGGCGGCGAAGGCACCCGCCAAGAAGGTGGCGGCGAAGAAGCGCTGATCGCGCTCAGCGAGCGCGGTTGCGGTAGACCAGGATCACCGGCACGCCATCGGGCCCCGCGATGTGATCCGGGCTCGTGGTGCCGAACGCGACCCACGCCTGGTACGCCTGCCCCAGCATGTGCTTCTCGTGGTGGTAGAGGGCGAAGTCCGCGCCCGCGACCGCCCCCACGCCGCGGATGTCCTTTCGCAGGCGCCCGTCGCGCAGCAACATCTCCCACGCCGGGCCAGCGGTGTCGTGGATGTACACCGTCCCTCGGGGTGGGACGTGCTCGTTGAGGTACGCGACGACCGCGCCCGTGGTGTACCCCCAGAAGGTGCGGTTCAGCCCGAGGTTCGCCGCGCCGGGCGCGCCGCCGACCAGCGGCGTGTAGCTCGAGAGCGCCCACGGGTGCGCGTGCAGCGTCTCGGCGATGGGCGCCGCGACCACCGCCACCCCGAGCAGCGCCGGGACCAGCGGGCCGCGCGCGAGCGCGGCCGCGCGCGTGGCGACGCCGGCCCGCGCGCCGGATCCACGCCGGGCGAGCAGCAGCGCGCGTAGACCGACGCGCGCGCGCCGCACAGCGGCGGAGAACGCGGCGCCGGCGAACAGGGCGATGAACGGGTAGGCCGTCATCCAGTGCTTCGTGCCGCCGAAGATCGGCGTGCTCGGGGAGAGCCAGGCGCCGTACACCGCGGCGATGGCGAGGAACCAGAGGAGCGCCGTGCCGCCAGGGTCGTCCGCGGGCGGACGGAGCCGCGCTGCGAGCGCCCGCTCTGCGGCGAGCGCGAGCCTCCCGCCTTCCGGGGCGAGCCGCGCCGCCGCGCACGCGAGCGGATAGAGGAGGCGCTCGCGCGCTGCCGCGCAGAGCCCCGCGGCGAAGAGGCCCAGCGTCACGACGGGCACCGTCGCCGCCGTCATCACGGGCGCGTAGGCCCTCGGCATCGGAGGCGTCCAGTAGTTCCGGCCGAGGAACTCCATGTTGTAGTACTCGTGGTTCAGGTGAAACGACGCGTACTCGCGGAGGCGCGGGAGCGTATCGCGCCAGATCCACGGCCAGAGCGCGTAGAAGACGAGCGGGCCGATCGTCGCCATCGCGGCGAGCGCGGCGAGAGCTCGCCGGGCGCCTCCGGGCCGCGCAGCCGACGCCGCGGCGGCGGCCGCGGGCGCCGCCCCCGCCGCGCTCGCGCGGGCGACGATCCGGTCCCTGAGCTCCATGCCGACGGCGTGCGAGACGCAGACGATCGGCAAGAACCAGGAGTTGTGCTTCGTGTCGAGCGCGAGGCCGAAGGCGACCCCGGTGAGCACGGGCCACAGCGCGCCGCCTTCCCGCAGCGAGCGCCAGTAGGCGTAGGCGCACAGGGCCCACACGGTCACGATCGGCGCGTCGAAGCACGCGAGGTGCGCCTGGTAGAAGTACCGCGGCAGCATCGCGAAGAGCACGGCCGCGGACGCGCCGGCGAGCCGATCGCGCGCCTCCGTGCCCCAGAGGTACACGAGCGCCACCCCCACGCCCGACAGGACCATCGCGGGGAACCGGTAGCTCGTGCCCTCCATGGCGAAGAGCCCGAGCCGCTTCTGCAGGACGAGGTTGGAGAGCGCGAAGAGCGATTTGATGAGGCCGGGGTGCTCGTGGTTCACCGACCAGGCGGCGTCCACGCTCTGCGGATCGAGCGCCGCGCCCGGCGCCTCGAGGAGCGCCTGGAACCACGCTCCATAGCGGTTCGCGGCGAAGAAGTAGAAGCCCTCGTCGCGCGCGTAGCCGAGATCGCCCGTGGTCGCGAGCAGCAGGGCGACGTAGGCCGCCGCGAACGCGAGCGCGATCAGGCCGTCGGCGGGCGCGAGGGACGCCGAGCGCTTCATCGGGTGTCCGCCTCGAAGCAGTAGTGGCGGTGCGTGTAGTCGGCGGATCTCACGGCGAACTCCACCTCGGCCTCGGCCGCGCCCGCGTGCGCGGCGAGCGGGAACTCGAACGCCGCCCACCCGTCGCCGTCGGCGTGCGTCGCCTCGCCCACGGTCTCGCCGTTCACGCGCACGGACAGCGTGACCGGCGCGCCCCGCCGCTCCCGCTCGATCATCCAGTACATGCCCGCGTGCCCTCGGATCACCGAGCCGAGCGAGACGCCGCGGAAGCGCGTGACGATCTCGCCGTCCCTCGGGGGGTGTGACCAGATGCACCGGCGAGGGCGGAACTCCTCGTCCGCGACCACCGTGACCCCCACGTTGAAGAACGGGCCGCCGGGGCACTCGAAGCGCTCGGCGGGGAACGTCGGGTTCCCGCCGAGCCCGCCGGCGGCGATCCGCGAGCGCGGGTTCCAGCGGCACGCGGCCGGAGGATCCGTGACGCGCACATCGGCCGACGCCGGCGCGACGTGGTCGACGAAGTCGTAGACGACGCGCGCGGGCGACGGGTTCACGAGGCGCCGGAGCACGAAGGGGCCGCGCTCCTGCCGCGCCTCCTCGCGGAAGCCCGCGAGCTCCGCGGCGCGCTGGCCGAGTACGCTGATCTCGACCGCGGCCGCATAGCGGCTCTCGTCGGGCCGGGCGGCGTCGCGCAGGGGCATCAGCTCGTCCCCGAGCGCGCGGCGCGCGGCCGGATCGGCCCACCCGGGCGCGACGACCACGAGGTCCCCGGGCTGCTTCATCGCCGCGAGGGGCGCCTCCACGTCGCGCCAGGCGTCGAAATCCGGAGCTCTTTCGCTGAAGTAGACGTGCGCCACGAGCTCTCCGAGGCCGAGCGCCGGCAGGCCGAGGAGGGCGAGCAGGCCGAGGGCGCGGCGCCGGCCGCGCGCGCTCGTCGCTTGGCCCGCGGGCGAGGCCGCCTCATGGACCTGCGCTGAGGTCACGCGGTCCTCCGGGCGAGCCGATCGGCGCGTGCCGCCGGCAAGAGCAGCGCGGAGACGGCGATCACCGGCTCGGGCCTGTAGCACGACGGTGCGAGCGCGGCGCGGCGGATGAGATCCATCGGGTCGGTAGCCCGAGACGATGGAAATCATGGCGGAAAGGCGCCGGTTGGCTCCTGCCCCCATGGCCGATTTTCTAGGGGTGTGGAGCTTCAACGCTCCGGCCGCCGGCCTTATGTTAGTTGGCCCACAAAACCATGCCGTACCGTTCCCGCCAAGCCGCCGAGGTCGGCCATCTCGACCCCTCCCCCCGAACGCACGCCGCCCGTGGACCGAACTCCCGAGCCCCGGCGCCGGCGGATGTCCAGGCGCGACTGCGCACGGTGCTCACCTATGCACCGCTCGCGCTCTTCTCCTTCGACGAGCGCGGGATCATCACCCTGTTCGAGGGGCGCGGGCTCGAAGCCTTGGGGCTCGAGCCTGGCGAGCGCGTGGGCCGCTCCGTGTTCCACGTGTTCGACGCCTACCCGTGCGTCACCGAGAACGCGCGCCGTGCCCTCGAGGGACAAGCGGTGACGACCGTCGGGCAGATGCCGGAAGGCTGGTTGGAGGCTCGCTACATCCCGCTGCGGGACCCGGCCGGCAAGGTCACTGGCGCCCTCGCCACGTGCATCGATATCACCGCACGGCAGCGGGCGCTGGACGCGCTCGACCAGCAGCAAGCGGTGTTGAAATACGTCATCGCCAATGTCCCGCACGCCATCTTCTGGAAAGATCGCCAGGGCCGGTTTCTCGGAGGAAACCAGAACTTCCTCAACGACAGCCACACAAGGGTCCTGGAGAACCTGGTGGGCAAGACCGATTTCGACGTCTGGGGCATCGGGGAGGACGCGGACGCTTTCGTGAAGATCGACCGCGAGGTCATGGAGCGGGGCGTTCCCATCCTCGACATCGAGGAGTCCCTGCTCCGCCCGGACGGCCAGCGGCGGGTCCTGCTCACCAGCAAGGTGCCCATCCGCGACGAGAGCGGCCAGGTGACGGGGCTGCTCGGGATCTACGCCGACATCACCGAGCGCAAGCAGATGGAGCTCGACCTGCACAAGGCCAAGGAGGCCGCGGACGCCGCTGCCCGCGCCAAGGGAGAGTTCCTCACGATGATGAGCCACGAGCTGCGGACGCCGCTGTCGCTGATCCTCGGGCCGCTCGAGTCGCTGCTGTCGAGCCCGGATGAGCCGCTGTCGCCGAAGGCGCGGACGCACCTGGAGCGCATTCAGCGCAGCGGGCGGCGGCTGCACCGGCTGGTCGATGACGTGCTCGACTACCAGAAGATCGAGGCCGGCAAGATGCTGCTCGATTGGGAGGCGGTCGACGTGACAACGCTCGTCTCCGACATGGTGGAAGAGGCTCGGCCAGCGGCAGAGCGGGGCCGCCTGCAGCTCGCGCTAGAGGTCGACCCCGCGCTGGACACGGTCCCCCTCGATCGGCGCAAATTCGAGAAGATCGCGCTCAACCTGCTGGGCAACGCGCTCAAGTTCACCCCGCCGGGGGGACGGGTCGCCGTCGGGTTGCGGTCGCTCGACGGCGTATTCGAGCTCTGCGTCGAGGACACCGGTCCGGGCATCCCGTCAGACAAGATGCACCTCTTGTTCCAGAGGTTTCAACAGATCGACCCATCGATGACGCGCAAGCACGAAGGGACCGGGATCGGGCTGTCGCTGGTCAAAGAGCTCACGGACCTGATGGGCGGCACCCTGGGCGTGGAGAGCGAGCCCGGCGTCGGCTCTCGCTTCTTCGTGCGGCTGCCGCGCGCTGCGGACCCTCGGCTCGCGCCTCTGCCCCTGGGCTCGCCGGTGCGGACGAGCGCGCATGGAACGCGCGCCAGCGCGGGCGACTTCGCCCAGCCTGAGCTGCGCGCCACGGGCGCGAACGGCGCCGGGGCGCGGCGGACCGAGCCCGCGCCGCGCCTGCTCGTGGTGGAAGACAACCCGGACATGCGGTCCTACATCGAGGACACCTTGCTGGCCGAGTACGAGATCGCGCTGGCGACCAACGGCCGCGAGGCGCTCGAAGCGGTCAGAGCAAGCCGGCCCGATGTCATCGTATCGGACGTGATGATGCCGGAAATGGACGGCTTCGAGCTGGTCCGCCAGCTCAAGCGGGATCCCGAGCTCCGCTCTATCCCGATCATCCTCCTGACGGCCAAGGCGAGCCGCGCCGAGACGGTGGGGGGGCTCGAGGTCGGCGCCGATGACTACCTGGGCAAGCCGTTCGATCCGCTGGAGCTCAAGGCGCGGGTCCGCGCGGCCGAGCGCCTGCACCGCGCCTACCAGGAGCTCGAGGCGAAGAACAGCGAGCTCGCGACGGCCCTGAAGACGCTCTCGGAGACGCAGGAGGAGCTCGTCCAGGCCGGCAAGATGGCGGCGATTGGCACCCTGGTCGCGGGGCTGTCGCACGAGCTGAACAACCCGGTCGCCATCATCCTGATGAACGCCCAGCTCGTCCTCAAGCGGCAGCGCGACGGCCACGGGGTGCCCGATGAGCACCTGCTGCTCAAGGTCCTGCGGACCATCGAGCAGCAGGCCCACCGCTGTTCAGACCTCACGCGAGCGCTGCTCGATTACTCGCGCGGCAAGACGATCGGCCGGGAGCTGTGCGACGTGTCCGCCGCGCTCCGCCGCGCGCACGAGCTCTCCACGCCGCGGGCGCACGAGCGCCGCGTCCACCTCAAGGTGAACAGCTCCACCGCGGCGCCGCTGCCCGCCGTGCTCGTGAATCCGGCGCAGCTGGACTCCGCCTTGCTCAACGTGATCGGCAATGCGATCGATGCGACTCCGCGCGGCGGCACCGTCGCGGCGGAGGCTCACCCCCTCCCGTACAGGGACGTCGAGGGCGTGCAGATCGAGGTGCACGACACCGGCTGTGGTATCCGCGCCGAGGACCTGGACCGCCTCTTCGAGCCCTTCTTCACCACCAAGCCGCCGGGACAGGGGACCGGCCTCGGGCTGTCGCTGACGCATCGGTTCATCCAAGAAAACGGCGGCGACATCCGCGTCGAGAGCGAGCTCGGCGCGGGGACCACGATCCGCATGTGGCTGCCCGCATCTCACGTGCAAGGCCGCGACGGGGACACGACGTGAACAACGACCTGAGCGAGCCCCTGGGCAGCAAGCGGCGGGTCCTGGTGATCGACGATGAGCCAGCCATCCGAGAGACGCTGGATACGTTCCTCTCCTTCGAGGGGTACGAGGTCGCTACCGCAGCGAGCGGCGAAGCGGCGGTCGAGCAGGTCAAGGGCGAGCCGTTCGATCTGGTGATCACCGACCTGCGGATGCCAGGCATGGGCGGCGATGAGACCCTGGCCGCCCTGAAGCGGATCCACCCGAACGTGCCGGTGATCGTGGTGACGGCCTACGCTTCCGACGAAGCCGCCACGCGGTGCTCGAAGGAGGGAGCGCTCTGGATCGTCCGCAAGCCCGTCGAGCTCGACGATCTGCTGCGACTGGTCAAGGCCGCGGTCCGCTGAGCGCGCGGCAGGGAGCGCGCCGCGCGGCAGGGACGCCAGCGCGGAGCACCGGGGGACGACCCTGCTACAGCTCGATCGCGTAGACGACGCTGCCGAGCGGCATGCGCTGCATGCGCTCCTCGATCACGCCGCGGAGCGCCTTCCAGGCGCCGGGCTTGTCGACGTAGGTCTCGCGGAGGCGCAGCGCGCCGGCCTTGTCGCCGCGCGCCTTGATCCCGAGCACCGTCCTCGCGAGCGCCTCGGCCGCGGCGGGCAGCTTGTCCGACTGGATCGAGAAGCACCCCTTGTCCGTGCCGTTCGCCGCGGTCTCGCCGCGATAGAAGCCGATCGCGCCCGCGTCGAGCAGGCTGCCGAGCTGGATCGCGGCGAGCTGGCCGTAGGGACGCGGCTCGCCGCCTGCGGTGTACATGCCCTGCCCCGCCTGGCCGAGCGCCCAGATCACGTCCCTCACCTCGGACATGCGGGCGAGCGCCGGGTCGAGGACACCCTTCTGCGCGAGCCAGCCGGTGAAGAAGAGCGCGCCGGTCTGGGCCTTGAGCTCCTCGAGCATCGAGGCGAGCGGCCCGCCGAAGAGCTCATCGTCGGTCTTGCCCTGCACCTTGTAGCCCTGCGCCGGGCCCAGGTTGTGGGACGCCTCGTGCAGCACCGTCCCGAGCGCGGCCACGGGGCCCTCGAGGGACACGCTCTCCATCGTGGACTTGCAGAAGAGCGACGCGGCGGCCTCTCGGAGCGCGGCGCGGCTGTCGTCGTCCTGCAGGAGGTTCACCATGGCCACGGTGCGGCCGCGGCCTTCGGTCGCGACCGGCCCCCAGTTCGGCAGGCTCTGCCCTGACGTCCCGCCGGTCGCGGCGCGCGACTCACCGGCGTTCAAGAGGATGTCGATGAAGTCGGGCAGGTGGAAAGCGACCTTGCGCGCCCTGTACGGCGCGCCCGCGAGGCTCGCGAAGGCCGTCTCCATGTCGGACTTCACCGGATCGAGCTTCTTCTGCCAGGTCAGCGACTCCTGGTTGATCCGCGCGAAGCTCACGTGGAAGCCCGCCTTGCGGCTGCACGGCTCCCAGTACGTCTCGTCCGGCCCCACGCGCAGGTACCACGCCGAGTTCTCGGCGTTCATCTTCGCCCAGGGCTCGTCCGCGAGCTCCCAGCGGTTGTCGAGGAACGCCTGCGACGCCGCGAGCAGGTAAGCCTTGAAGGCGGCCTCGCTCGGGCTCTGGATCGCCTCGGCCGCCGCCTTGAGCTCCCGGCTCACCGCCTCCATCTCGGGCTTGTAGGCCTCGCTGTAAGGCACGGCCTTGAGCGCGCCGCGCTCCTCGACCACCACGGTGAACGGGGAGAGGAGCGCCTTCTGATCCGGGCGCGCCTCGAGCGCGGCGCAGAACTTCTTGTCCTGCTGGAGGCGCGCCGGATAGACGCCGGTGACGCGAGGCGGCCTGCCTGGCAGCGCGCTGCAGTTCGGATCGTCGCGCGTCTTGGGTTGCTGGCACCAGGGCCCCTGGTTGCGCCAGAACAGCGCCCGGCTGGCGGGGTCGTCGGCCGGGATCTTGTCGGCCATGCCGGCGGAGCCGAGCTGCTTCGCGTGGATCTGCTCGATGAGCTCGGCCACCTTGAGGAGGTGGCCGACGATGGCGCGGTCCTCGGCGGGCGCGCCGCGGAAGTCGGACCGGAGGAGCGAGGGGCGGCCGGCCGCGAGCTCCGCGAGGACGGCATCGCGGCGGCGCACCTCGGCCTCGTCGAGGCCAGCGCGCAGGTGGCCTTCGGCCTTGACCTTGGTCATCGCGGCATAAGCCGACGTGAACGCCGGGGTGAAGGCCCCGGAGGCGACCCAGGTCGGCGCCGGGGTGTGGCGCCAGAGGGCGGAGACTTCGTCGGGGTCGACAGCGCCCGAGCCGTTGCGATCGGCGATCCAGAACAGCGGCAGATCGAGCTCCACGGCGATGCGGTTGAACTCGAGCCGGGGGATCTGATCGAAGCGCGGGGCCTGGGGCGCGGCCTGGGTGGGGGTGGGCGCAGGTGGCGGCACGGCCTGGGGCGGCTCGGCCGGCAGAGGCGGGTGCGGAGCCGGGCAGCCGGCGCCCGCGGCGAGGGCGGCGAGCCCGGCGAGGGCGGCGAGCGGGGCGCGGCGGGACGGCGGGATCGGGACGGGGATCTTCATGGCTGGAGCTCCGAGGGGCCCTTGAGCTGCGAGGCGCGCGGGACGGCCGGGAGGCCAGCGAGAGCGAGGAGGCGCGCCGCGAGAGCGCCCGGCGCCCTGGTCGCGCCGCGAGAACGCCTCCCCGCGCGATCGGCCGCCGGACTGCCAGACGCACGGGAGCGTAGATCAAGGGCGCCCGGAGAGGGGGTGTTTCTACGCGCGGGTAGGAAGGAGCGTTATCCGACAGCGCGGGAGCGGCCTCATGCGGCGGGACGGACGCCTGCCGCCCTGGGCAGCCGCTGCCCGAAGATGCCTGCCAGGAGCTCCCCTGCGCCGTAGTAACAGAGATAGCCGGCCAGCGCGAACTTGAGCGGCGTCGCTGATGCGGGCAAGAGCAGCAGGACGAGGCCGGCGAGCGTCGAGCCAGCGCCTACGACGAAGAGCCACCTCGACTCCACCATTCCCTTGAGCACGATCGACGCCGCGACGCGCAGCGCGCCGGAGATGAACGCCCAGAATCCCACGAGGACCACAAACATCTCGACCATGTAACCGCGACGGAGCACGACGAGGCCGAGGAGGAGGCTCGCCACGCCGCGCACGCGGGAGAGGAGGCGTCGGATGGGCGGCTCGCGCGATGCACCGACGAGCGACAGGGCGCCATCGACGAGCGCGTAGGCAGCGAAGGCCGAGACGAGCAGGCGCCAACCCGCGGAGGAGCCCTGACCGACGGAGATCGTCAGGGCGCCGATGCCCAGGGCGAGCGCGAGGCCGCCTTGCGCGATGAGGATCCATCGGGAGCGCTCCGGACGCGTCGGCTTCGGGAAGATCGTCCTCGCGGCGGAGATGGCCGCGGCGACCGGGCTCTTCGTCACGGAACGCGCGCGATCGGGCTCCGCATCCGGGAGCACGAGGGGCATCCCGCGCTCGACGGCGCGACCGTTTTTCCACTCCAGATAGCGAACATGTCCGTCCGGAGAGATGCGAAGGAACGAGTTGAGAGGCCCGGCCCATGAACCGCTGTTGAAGTACCAGTCACCGATACGACCTGCCTTGTGGGTGTGCCCGAGGACAGCCACGTCGTATGCGCCAGTGTCGAGCTCCGCGCGGACCCCGACCACGTGCTCGCCGAGCCGGTCCGGGTTCTGCGCCGGCGTCAATGCCCCGCTGGGGGACGGGTCCCTCTCCGGCACGCGCTGACTCATCGTCGCCAGGGTGCGTTTCCAGATCGTCAGTATCGAGTCGCCGAACTGCTCCAGGACGTCCTCCACGCTCTCGCCGCCCTTGAGGAGAGGAGAGCCGTTCTCGTCCTCGGCGACGCCGGCGAGGATGGAGAACATGCGGCCGAAGCCAGGCTCGTCCCCGGCGTTGAACGGATCGGTCTCGTGCCCGTGGCAGAAGCGGAACCGCCTGCCGCCGAGCTCCCGGTTGAACGGCGCGCGCATGCACGCGAAAAAGGGATGATTGAGGAGATCGGTCTCGATGAAGTGCACGAGATCGACGTCGTGGTTGCCGGGCACGTAGACGAGCCTCAGCGCGGCGAGCTGGTCGAGGAGCGCTCGCCGCTTCACGAACAGGAGGCTGAGGTTCATCTGCCAGAGCTCGAAGAGGTCGCCGAGGATGAAGAGCTCGCCTCCTTCGCTGCCCACGTGGTCGAGGAATGCACGCAGCTGCGACGTCTTCTTGCCTGCCTCGAAGTTGTCCCTCGCGCCGCCGTCACCGATGTGCAGATCGCTGATGACGAAGATATCCCTGGCTGCGCCATCCATTGCCCTGCTCCAGGGTGGCGCGATCCCGCCGTGAAAGGCGGCCGCGTCCCCCACCCCGCGCGCGTCGCAAGCCGCGTGCCGCGACGGTTCGCAGGCGGGCGAGCGCCGGTCGAGCGGACGGCTCGGCCGGCAGCGACTCGCCCGCCGGCTCGCCGCCGCTCGGAGTGCGCGAGCGCCCTCGGGCGGTCACTCGCACAGGGCGGTATCGACGAGATCGAGGACGTCCATGTACGCCCGTTCGGCGCCCTCTTCGCCGTACAGGAAGTACGGCAGCACCGTGATGGCGACGGTGACGGCGCGGCCGTCCTCGGTGACGCCGCCGCGGGTGTGGTAGCCGGGGATGTCGCCGCCGTGGCCCCAGACGAGGCCGCCGCAGCTCAGCGGGGTGCTGACCACGCCGAGCCCGTACCGGGCGCCGGGCCACATGGCGGGGGCGTCGACCGTGGCGCGGAGCTCCGCTAGCTGCGCCGGATCGAGGAGATCGCCGCCGAAGAGGGCGGTATAGAAGCGGTTGAGGTCGCTCGGGGTCGCGATCACCTGGCCGGCGGCCCATCCCCATCCCGGGTCGAGCTCGGTGATGTCTTGCAGCGGCTCGCCGGGCACGTCCGTGTGATAGCCCTTTGGGTGGCACCCGCGGATGCCCTGCTCGCCGACGCCGGGGAGGTAGGTGTGGCGCAGCCCGATGCGCTCGATGATCCGGCGCGTGATCTCCTCGTTCAGAGGGCGACCGGTGACCTTCTCGATGATCATGCCGGCAAGGACGTAGTTGGTGTTGCTGTACGCCCATTCGCTGCCAGGGGTCTTCCCCGGCTGCGCGAGCGCCATGTCGAGCAGCGTGTGGGGATCGAGGTAGGTGTGCTGGAGCTTGAAGACGCCCTCGGCGAGGAGCACATCGTCGTAGTCGGGCAGCCCGCTCGTGTGCTGCAGCAGCTGACGCACGGTGATCTCGCGGCCGTCGATGCCGTCGCCACGCACGAGGTCGGGCAGGTAGGTCTCGATCGGCGCGTCGAGGTCGACATCGCCCTCGCCGACGAGCTGGAGGACGACCACCGCTGTGAAGGTCTTGCTGCTGCTGCCGATGCGCACTTGCCCGTCGACAGGCACGTTCGCCTCGGTCTCCAGGTCGCCGACACCTGAGGTGTAGTGACGGGTCTGCCCGTCGCGATCACCGACGGCGACCAGGACGGCGGGGAACTTGAGGTCGCCCACCAGGTGGTCGGCGCCTTGCTGCACCGGATCGTCGGGATCGGTGTTGGCGCCGTCCGTGGAACCATCGGTGCACTCGCCCAACGGGTCGCCTCCGCCGCCGCTGCCGGCGTCCTCGCCGCCACTGCCGGCGTCCTCGCCGCCGCTGCCGGCGTCCTCGCCACCACTGCCGGCGTCCTCGCCACCACTGCCGGCGTCCTCGCCACCACTGCCGGCGTCCTCACCGCCGCTGCCGGCGTCCTCACCGCCGCTGCCGGCGTCTCCGCCCACGCCGGCACCGCCGCCCGTGTTGTCCGGCGTCCCAGCGGCGTCGGAGCAGCCCGCGAGCAGGGCTGAGGACCCGAGCAGCGCCGAGATGAGGACCATCGAGAAGACGTTTCGCAAGCTCATCCCTGCTGCGCTGGCAGTCCGGGCTCTCGGAGTAGTGAAATGACGGTGCAGAGATCTCATGATCGGCTCCTGGTCGCGTGCGGGCGCCCTCGGTTCACCGCCGCGAGCCGGCGGCTTGCGCCGCCGGGCATCGCCACGCGGATCGGTGAGCGACCCTCGTTTTCGTAACGCTGTTCCCGGACTCGTGAGGTTCGTTCATGCCGTCCACGAGCCCGTCCTCAAAACTCAGCATCTGGCTCTTGCCGACACCACTGTCGTGACCACCGGCGCGGGGGCGCGCCCGGGGCTCACTCGCACAGCGCGGCGTCGGCGAGCGCGAGGACGTTGGCGTACGCGGCGTATGCCTCCTCGCGTGTGTGGACGCTCGGCACGGCCGAGGGCAGCGCCGTGACGGCGACGGTGACGGCGCGGCCGTCCTCGGTGACGCCGCCGCTGGTCTCGTAGCCGAAGATGTCGCCGCCGTGGCCCCAGAGGACGCCGCCGCAGCGCAGCGGGCTGCTGCTCAGGCCGAGCCCGTACCGGTAGCCGGGCCACATGCTGGAAGCGTCGACGGTCGCGCGCATCTCCTCGAGCTGCGCCGCGTCGAGGAGCTCGCCGCCGAGCAGGGCGGTGAAGAAGCGGTTCACGTCGCTCGGCGTGGAGACGATGTTTCCGGCGGCCCCCGCCTGGGACGGGTCGAGCTCCGTGACGTCGCGCAGCGGCTCACCGAGCGCCGCGTGATAGCCCTTTGGGTGGCACCCCCGGATGCCCTGCTCGCCGACGTCGGGGATATAGGTGCTGCGCAGCCCGATGCGCTCGATGACCCGGCGCGTGATCTCCTCGGCCAGAGGGCGGCCGGTGACCTTCTCGACGAGCAAGCCGGCGACGATGTAGTTGGTATTGCTGTACGCCCATTCGGCGCCGGGGGCGAACGTCGCCGGCTGCGTCAGCGCCAGATCGAGCAGGGCGCGGGGCTGGAAGTAGGTGTGCAGGGCCTCGAAGACGTCGTCGCCCAGGGCCAGCCCGACGTAATCGGGCAAGCCGCTTGTGTGCTGCAGCAGCTGCCGCACCGTGATCTCGCGGCCGTCGATGCCGTCGCCGCGGACGAGATCCGGCAGGTACGTCTCGATCGGCGCGTCGAGGTCGACCTCGCCCTCGCCGACGAGCTGCAGGACGACCACCGCGGTGAATGTCTTGCTGTTGCTCCCGATGCGCACCTGCCCGTCGACAGGCACGCTCGCACCGGTCTCGAGGTCGCCGACACCGGCGGTGTAGTGACGGGTCTGCCCGTCGCGATCACCGACGGCGACCAGGACGGCGGGGAACTTGTCGTCGCGCACCAGGCGGTCCGCGCCCTGCTGCACAACGTCGTCGGGATCCGTGTTGGCGTGGAGGGTGGGATCGCCGGTGCACTCGCCTGACGGTTTTCCCCCGCCTCCGCCGCTGCCGGTCTCTTCGCCGCCTCCGCCGCTCTCGTCTCCACCTGCACCGCTCTCGGCGCCACTGCCGCCCACGCCGCTCGCAGCGTCCGTCGTCGCCGGCGCCCCGCTGCCGTCGGAGCAGCCCGCGAGCAGGGCTGAAGACCCGAGCAGCGTCGAAACAAAGACCGTCGAGAGCACGCTTCGCAGGCGCATGGATGCTGCGCGGGCGATCGCTGTTCTCTGGGAAGCGAAGCGATGGTGTGGAAAGTTCATGATCGGCTCCTGGTCGGGTGCCGGCTCCCTCAAATCACCGTCGCGAACCGGCGGCTCACGCCTCGGGCATCGCCACGCTGCTTGAAGAGCGCCGCTCGATTTCGGAGCTCTGTTCCCGGACTCGTGAAGTTCGTTCACGTCCGGAGACGAAATTTCTCTTCAGGACGCCGCCGATGGCGCGTGATGGACGCTTGAACGCCCTCCGGAGCTTCGGGGTCACCTCCTCGAACGCGTCGCCGTGGACGCAATACCCGATCTTCCGGAGGTCGGCGTAGCGGCGGACCAGGAGGGTCCAGAGCCGCTCGCGCATCGTTTCGGCCTGGCCGCGCTGCTTTGCCACGAACCGGCGGGCCCCCTCGGGCGAATGCCTAGACGGTTCTTCCCGTCTCCTCTTGGCGTCATGGCGGTATTTCCGCTGAACCGGGGCAACTTCCCGCGGCGGATCGTCCCAGAGGCCCCCAGCTCACTTCGGCAGCGTGGCCCGCTGCGCCTGCTCCTGCTCCTCCTGCTTCCGCTTCGCATGAATCACCGCGTAACCCGCTGCGGCCCCGGTCGACGCGCGGCTCTGCGGCTGCGCCGCCGGGGGCGCAACGACCGGGGGCGGCGCCGCTCCGGCCGAGGGCGGCGCGGGGTAAGGACCGGCCGGCGCCTGAACCGGCTCGCAAACGCAGCCAGCAACGCCGCGGTCCACGAGCACGAACGCGGACATCCGCATCCCAAGCTCGTAACAGGAGCTGGCGCAGTGGGTCGGCCCGCGCTCCGCGGACTCGAGCTCAGCCGCCGTCTGATACCCCCGGTTGCAGCCGCCCAGCGCGAACGCCGCAACAGCCATGAAAGCGAGCACGAACGCCGATCGGTGGCCCATCAACGGCGGACTACTTGGGTCCCCACGAGACGTCAACGAACCGCCGCGCACCGCACAGACAGCCCAATCGCCAACCGCGCAGAGCGCGAATCCACAGATCATCCGCCGAGAAACTCAGGCGACGCCGGGTGATCAAGCGCGCGGCCAGAGAGCGCAGCGCGCGCTCGCCATCGCAATCCCCTCGACCCTATCCTCGGCGCCATGCCCACGATCCAGAGCACCGCCGAGATCGACGCCGCCTGCGACGAGCTCTTCGCGCTGTCCCAGGACTACGCTCTCCGGCTCGAGTGGGACCCGTTCCTCCGCGAGATGCGCTACCGCGACGGCGCGACCGACCCCGCCGTCGGCGTGCGGGTGTGGGTGCGGGCGAAGAACGGGCTGTCCATGGAGGCCCGTTACATCACCCTGAACCCGCCGGAGCAGGTGGCCATCACCATGGTCGAGGGGCCCCGGATCTTCCGCCAGTTCTCGGGCGCATGGCTCTTCAAGGCGCTGTCGCCGCGGCGGACCCGCGTCACCTTCCGCTACAACTTCGCCGCGCGCCCGCAGGCCCTCGCTCCGGTGCTGGAGCCGGTGATGAAGGCCGTGCTGAAGCGCGACATCGAGCAGCGCCTCGCCGGGCTCAAGCAGAGCGCCGAGACGACGGACATCCTGCAGCGGCTGCCGCGGCGCGCCCAGCCCTCATCCGCCTAGCCGCGCGAGCGCCTCCCGCGACGCCCCGGCCCCGGGATGGCGCAGGCGCGCGCGCAGCGCCGCCGCCTCGGCGAGCAGCTCCCGCCCTCGCGCGCGCTCCTCGTCGCGCGCCGTCGCCGCGCGCGCCACGCCCGCCCAGTGCAGCGCGTCCGCCCTCGCCCACGCGTCCTCGCCCGCCCACGCCACCGCCGAGTCGGCGAGCGCCGTCGCGGACGCCGCCGCCCCCGCGCCGCGGGCCAGCGCGCACCGCGCGGCAACGACCGCGAGCCGGGCGCGGAACGGGCCGAACCCGCACGCCTCCGCGACATGCAGCCCCTCGAGCGCCTGCCGCGCGCCGTCGTCGAGCCGGCCAGCGGCGAGCGCGATCCGCGCCGCGAGCTCGTGGCACCGCAGCGCGACCTCCACCTCGCCCGTCGCGGAAGCCCAGCGGCGCGCCTCGACGAGGTGCGCCTCGGCCGGCGCGACATCGCCGTCGCCGCCCTCGCCACCGTCGAGCAGCGCGAGGCCGAGCAGCGTGTGGCCGTGCGCGACGTGCCCCTCCCATCCCTTCCGCCTGCACTCGGCGATGTTCCGCTCCGTGGCCTCGCGCGCCTCGTCGCGGCGACCGAGCGCGAGCGCGTGCTCCGCCTCCCAGAGCGCGCGGCGCGCCACCGGCGCGTCGCCCAGCTCCCGAAGGCGCGCGAAGTGCTCTCCCGCCGCGTCGACCTCGCCGAGGTCGTGCAGCACCGCGGCGAGCAGCGCCAGCGCGCGCACGACGTGGACCTGGTCCGCGGCGCGACGGGCGCTCCCCGCGGCGCCGCCGGCGATCTCCGCCGACCGCTCGAGCAGGCCGCGCGCGCCGGCCAGGTCGCCCCGCAGCCGCGCCGTGTACGCCAGCGTGCGCAGGCCGGTCGCGATCGGGGCCGGATCGGCGAGCGCGCCGGCGATCTCGTTGTGCGCCTCGTAGCAGGCGCACGCGAACGCGAGATCCCCGAGTGCACCGGCGTAGAGCCCCGCGTCGTACGCGAGCGATGCCCTCGCGCGCGCGGGCAGCGAGGCCGGCATGCCGCGGGGGTCGTCGCCGCCGGCGAACGCGCGCAGGATGCGTGCGCCGCGGGACATGTCGCCGAGCTTGAGCCCGAGGTGCGCGAAGCCGCCGAGGGCGAGCGCGTAGATCTCGTACGCCTCGCCCGCCCGCCCGGCGCCGAGCAGCTCGGTGAGGATGGCCTCGTACGCGTCGACCGCCCCGCGTTCCCGCGGCGCCCGGCGCGGCGCCTCGTCGAGGCGCGGCTGCGCCGTCGCGCTCCCCGCGGCGTGGACGCGCTCCGGCGGCACGCCGAGCAGCGACTTGAAGTGCTGCCGCACGAAGGGGTGCGTCGAGTAGCAGCGCTCGCCCGGGCGCGCCGCGAACACGAGCCCCAGCCGCTCGATCCGGGCGAGCCCGCGCGCGAGCTCCGCGGCGCCCCACCCCGCCATGGCGCCGGCGATCTCGCCGCCGGCCCGGATCAGCTGAAGCAGCGCCGCCTCGCCCGCGCCGCCGGGGAATACCGAGAGGCGCGCGAGCAGGTCCCGCTCGCCCGGCGGCAGCGCGCGCGCGTAGGCCGACAGCACCGAGCTCAGGCGGCGGGCGAGGACGTCGTCCTGCTCGGCCTCGGCGAGGTGCGCCGCTTGCGCCGCGGAGAGCCGCCCCGCGTCGCCGCCGAGGAACGCGCCCACGTAGGAGCCGAGAACGGCGACCGAGAGCGCGTGGCCGCCCGTCGTCTCGAACAGCGCGCCGAGGGCGCTGTCGTCGCCGCGGATGCCCCAGCGGCGCAGGAGCGACGCCGAATCGCCCTCGCAGAGCGGCTCTGGCCGGATCGTCGCGAGCCCGCCCTCGGCCCAGGCGGACAGATCCGCGAGCTCGAAGCGCGACGTGACGAGCGCCCGCGCGCCGCCGAGCCCGGACGCGATCGCGCAGAGCAGCCGCCGGAGGAGCGCGTCGTGGAGCTCGCCGTGCGCGCGCCCTGCGCCCCCCTCGGCCTGCACGGTCTCGATCCCGTCGAGAACGAGCAGGTGCGGCGGCCCTTGCCCCAGCGCCTCTTTCAGCCGCGCGAGCTGCGCTCCGGGCGCTGCCGGCGGCCGCGGCGCCGCCAGGCCCGAGGCGCCCGCGCCCGGCGCGAAGTAGGCCACGGCCTGGTCGAGGAACGCCTCGGTCCTGGGGTCGTCGTAGAAGCTCCAGACGAGCACCCCGCCAGGCCGCGGGGCGTCGCCGAGCCCCTGGAGGAAGCGCTCGGCGATCGCGGTCTTGCCCGCCCCGCCGACGCCGAGGAGCGCGATCACCCGCGGGGACGGCGGCAATACGTCGGCCCATACGGCGAGCCGATCGAGGATCTCTGCGCGCCCGACGAAGTGCCGCGCTCGCTGGAGCGTGTGCGCGTGCAGCGGGCGCCACGCCGGGGCGGCTCCCTGCGACGGCGCGGGCGCGCCGGCCGGCGCCTTCTCCCCTGCCTCCTCGTCGAGCGCCCTCCCCACCCCGGCGGGCGCCTCCCCCGCCCCCGCAAGCGCCTTCCCCACCCCGTCGGGCGCCTCCGCGGCCTGGCTCGCTGCACCCGCGTCCTCTGCGGCGGGATCCGCCGCCGGCGCGGCCTCGGCCTCGGCCTCGACGACAAGCAGCTCCGCCTCGGCGAGGCCGAGCTCGGCGCCGAGCCGCTCGATGATCCGCCGCCGGGACGGGCTCCGGACCGAGAAGCCGAGCCGCGGATCGTTGACGGCGCCCGACTCGTAGCGGCGGTAGGTCCGCACGTCGACGCCGATCGACGCGGCGACCTGCTCCTGCGTCAGGTCGAGATCGAGCCGCGCCCGCTGGAGGAGCGTGTGGTTGAAGCGGACCGCGGGCTCCGCGCTGCGGCCCGCCCTGGAGACCCGTGCCATCGGTGCGAGCGCTCGATCATCGGCGATGCGGCGCTCTCCTGTCCACCGCGCTGCCCGGTCCTGCCCGGTCCTGCCCGGGTCCGCCCTTCCGGATCCGGTCCGCCCGGACCCACGCTTCACGCATGAGCACCCTGCACGCCGAACGAACCGCCCAGTGCACCGACTACACCGACGATCTCCGCATCTTCACGGTGACGAACGTCCTGTCGCCCGACGAGTGCGAGGGCTTCATCGCGCTCGCCGAGGCGCGAGGCTTCGAGCAGGCGCCGATCGGGGGCGGCGAGGTGATCAACCTCGAGGTGCGCAACAACGGCCGCGTCATGCTCGACGATCCGGAGCTCGCTGCGAGCCTCTGGGAGCGGCTCGCGCCGTGGATGCCGCCGAGCTTCGGCCTCCACCGCGCCGTCGGGCTGAACGAGCGTTTCCGCTACTATCGTTACACCGAGGGCGAATATTTCAACTGGCACGGCGATGGATCGTTCGTGCGATCCGACGGCGAGCGGAGCCTCTTCACCGCGATGATCTACCTGAACGACGACTTCGAGGGCGGCACGACCGATTTCTGGGGCGGTCGGAGCATCGCCCCGCGGCGCGGAATGGCGCTCCTGTTCGAGCATCGCCGGCTCCACCGCGGCGCGGCCGTGACACGGGGGAGCAAGTACGTCCTCCGCAGCGATGTGATGTACCGGCGCGGGTGATCCAGCGCCGCGCGTGCGCCGGCGCTCGGCGCCTCACCCGGGCGCCGCGGCGGCGCCGACGCCGAGCGCCTCGGCGAGGCGCGGCAGCACCTCGCCGGCCCGGGCCTCGATCTTCAGCGCGCCGAGCTCCTCGCCGCGCGCGGAGCCGAGGTTGATCATGGCGATCGGGATGCCTCGCTGCGCTGCGCGCAGCACGAAGCGGTAGCCCGAGAAGACCGCCAGCGAGGAGCCGACGACGAGGAGCGCGTCCGCCGCGTCCACGAGCGCGAACGCCGCGTCGACGATCGGCCTGGCCACGTTCTCGCCGAAGAAGACGACGCGCGGCTTGAGCGGCCCCTCGCAGCGGAGGCACGGCGGCGCCCGGAAGCCCGCCACGTGCTCGGCGGGCAGGTCGGCGTCGCCGTCGGGGGCGAGGTCGGCCGCGAGGCGCAGCCAGCCGGGGTTCTGCGTGAGGAGCCGCTCCTGGAGGGCGGCGCGCCGCTCCATCGCGCCGCACGCGAGGCACGCGACCTCGGAGAGCGTGCCGTGCAGCTCGATGACGCGGCGGCTGCCCGCGGCCTGGTGGAGGCCGTCGACGTTCTGCGTGATGAGGCCCTGGAGCTGCCCCGCCTGCTCGAGCCGCGCGAGGGCGCGGTGGGCGGGGTTGGGCTCGGCCCTGGAGAACCGCTCCCAGCCGATCACGGCGCGCGCCCAGTAGCGCTGCCGGATCTCGGCCGAGCGGGAGAACTCCCGCCCCTGGATCGGGTTCCGCGCGCGGCGCCGCGTCTCGGGCCCTCGATAATCCGGGATGCCGGACTCGGTGCTGCACCCCGCGCCCGTCAGCGCCACGATCCGCTTGCCGCGCAGGAGCGCGACGAGGTCGTCGAGCGGATCGGCCGGACGCGCTTCGCTGGGCAGCATACGACCGCGTTGTGGCCCGTCGCCGCGCGCACCGCCAGCGTCGACCGCGCCACCATGCGACCGAGCATGCAACCCAGCATGCAACCGGGCAAAGGAGCTCCCCCACAACATCTCGCTTGACCGGCTCACTGCACCACCATATGTAGTGGCCATGTTGGTGCCTCGGGCTTCGGCCCGGGGCTCAAAAGGGAACCCGGTGTGAATCCGGGGCTGCCCCGCAGCGGTAAGCGAGAACGATCTCCACAACGCGCACTGGCCCTCGGGCTGGGAAGCGGTGGACCGTAGGAACCCGGCGAGAGCCGGAGCGCTCGTGAGCCCGAAGACCTGCCAACATCCTGCGCAGGGGAGACATCCAGCGCCGGTTTGACCTGGAAGCCTCGAGGGAGGCGGGTAGGTCCGAGCTGGCGCAGACTCTCGCGCTTGTCCCGGTTCCGACCCCCTCCCGCGTTGTCTTCCTTTCGCCCGCGGGGGCGAGCGGTCGGTCCGAGGGCTCCTCCAAAGAGCCTGGCGCACCCGTGCGCATCGGCTGGCTTCTTCGCTCTCGCGGCATCGACGCGAGCGGTCCGGGACCGCTCGGAACGAGCACGACGAGGAGGATGCCATGCTGAACGAACCGTTGGTGAAGAGCAACGGCGCGGCGCCGTTGCGCGCGCTCCACGCACCCCACGCGCCCGCCATGACGAGCGCCGGCGCGGAGGAGACGCTCCCGCACACGACGATGCGGGTGAAGAAGAGGAACGGGTCGAGCGAGCCTGTGGACGTCAACAAGATCGTCCGGGCGGTGAGCCGCTCTTGCGCAGCCCTGTCCGACGTCGACGCGCTCCGCGTCGCGACCAAGACCATCAGCGGCCTCTACGACGGCGCGACGACGCGCGAGCTCGATCAGCTCTCCATCCAGACGGCTGCGTCGCTCATCGCCGATGAGCCCCAGTATGCGAAGCTCGCAGCGCGCCTGCTCGCGACCTATATCGACAAGGAAGTCCGCAATCAGGAGATCCACGCCTTCTCGCAGTGCATCGCCGTGGGGCGGCGGCTGGGCCTCATCAACGATCGACTGCACGGCTTCGTGGCGCAGAACGCCCGCAAGCTGAACGACGCCATCGAGCCGGGGCGGGACCATGAGCTCGAGTACTTCGGCCTGCGGACGCTCTACGACCGCTACCTGCTCAAGCACCCCGAGACGCGCCTCGTCATCGAGACGCCGCAGCAGTTCTTCCTGCGCATCGCGTGCGCGCTGTCCGAGACGGCGGCGCAGGCCATCGAGCTCTACCGGCTCTTCTCGTCGCTCGATTACCTGCCGAGCTCACCGACGATGTTCAACTCCGGGACGAGCCACGAGCAGCTCTCGAGCTGCTTTCTGCTCGACTCGCCGGAGGATCACCTCGAGACGATCTACCAGCGCTACACCGACGTCGCGATGCTCTCGAAGTTCTCGGGCGGCATCGGGCTCGCCTACCACCGGGTGCGGTCGCGCGGCTCGCTCATCGAGAGCACCAACGGGCACTCCAGCGGGATCGTGCCGTGGCTCAAGACGCTCGACGCGTCCGTCGCGGCCGTGAACCAGGGCGGAAAGCGCAAGGGCGCCTGCTGCGTCTACCTCGAGCCGTGGCACGCCGACGTCGAGGAGTTCCTCTCGCTGCGCGACAACACGGGCGACGAGGCCGCGCGCACGCACAACCTGAACCTCGCGAGCTGGGTCCCGGACCTCTTCATGAAGCGGGTCGAGGCCGACGGCGAATGGAGCCTGTTCGACCCGAAGGACGTGCGCGATCTGCCCGATCTCTACGGTGAGGAGTTCGAGCGTCGCTACGTCGAGGCCGAGCGGGCGGGCCTCGCCAGGAAGACGATGAAGGCCCGCGAGCTCTACGCGCGGATGATGCGCACGCTCGCGCAGACCGGCAACGGCTGGATGACGTTCAAGGACAAGTCGAACCGCGCCTGCAACCAGACGGCGCTGCCGGGCCGGATCGTCCACCTCTCGAACCTCTGCACCGAGATCCTGGAGGTGACCTCGAACGAGGAGTCGGCCGTCTGCAACCTGGGCTCGATCAACCTCGCTCGCCACACGGCCACACTGGCGGACGGCGCGATCGCGTTCGACTTCGAGAAGCTCGCGCGCACGGTGCGGACCGCGGTCCGCCAGCTCGACCGCGTCATCGACCTCAACTACTACCCCATCCCCTCGACGAGGCGATCGAACCTCCGCTGGCGGCCTGTCGGGCTCGGGCTCATGGGCCTGCAGGACGTCTTCTTCCAGATGCGCCTGCCCTTCGACGCGCCGGCTGCGCGGGAGCTCTCCAGGCGGATCTCGGAGGAGGTGTATTACCACGCGCTCTCGACGTCCGCGGACCTCGCGGCGGAGAAGGGGCGACACCCGGCGTTCGACGAGACGCGCGCCGCGCGCGGAGAGCTCCAGTTCGACGCGTGGGGCGCCGTCCCGGAGGACACGGCGCGCTGGGAGGCGCTCCGCGCGCGCGTCCAGGCCGAGGGGCTCAGGAACTCGCTGCTCGTCGCCATCGCGCCGACGGCCACCATCGCGTCGATCGCGGGCTGCTACGAGTGCATCGAGCCGCAGGTGTCCAACCTCTTCAAGCGCGAGACGCTCTCGGGGGACTTCCTGCAGATGAACCGCTACCTGGTCGCGGAGCTCAAGCGGCTCGGCGCCTGGAACGACGCGGCGCGCGCCCGGCTCAAGCTCGCGGAGGGCTCGGTCCAGGGCATGGACGAGCTGCCGGAGGAGCTCCGCGCCGTGTACCGGACGGCGTGGGAGATCCCGATGCGCTCGCTGATCGACATGGCCGCGGATCGAGGCGCCTTCATCGATCAGAGCCAGTCGCTGAACCTCTTCATCGAGAACCCCACCATCGGCCAGCTCTCGAGCATGTACTTCCACGCATGGAAGAAGGGGCTCAAGACGACCTATTACCTGCGATCGCGCCCCGCGACGCGCATCGCCAAGGCGACCGTGGAGGCGCCCGACCGCACGACCGAGGGCGGCCCCGCGCCGCGCCGCGAGGGCGGCTTGGGGCAGGCGCCGCCGGAGAAGGCGGCCGCGGACGTGGCGTGTGCGCTCGAGAACCCCGCAGCGTGCGAGGCCTGCCAGTGAGCCGCGTCAGCCGCCCCGCGCGCCTCCTGGATCCGGGCCAGTGCCTCACGCTGCGCCCGATGGCCTATCCGGCCTTCTTCGAGATGTACCGCGCCGCCATCAAGAACACGTGGACCGTGGAGGAGGTCGATTTCTCCACGGACGTGGCCGACCTGCGGAGGATGACCGACGCGGAGCGGCACCTCGTGCAGCGCCTCGTCGCGTTCTTCGCCACGGGAGACTCCATCGTGGCGAACAACCTCGTCCTCAACCTGTACAGGCACATCAACGCCCCGGAGGCGCGGATGTACCTGTCACGGCAGCTCTACGAAGAGGCGCTTCACGTCCAGTTCTATCTGACGCTCCTCGACACGTACATCCCCGATCCCGAGGACCGTCACCGCGCCTTCGCGGCCGTCGAGAACATCCCCTCGATCCGCCAGAAGGCCGATTTCTGCATGCGGTGGCTCGATTCCGTCGAGTCGCTCGGCCGGCTGGACTCGCGCGCCGAGCGGCGGCGGTTCCTCCTGAACCTCATCTGCTTCGCCGCGTGCGTCGAGGGGCTCTTCTTCTTCGGCGCGTTCGCGTACGTGTATTTCCTGCGCTCGCGCGGCCTGCTCCACGGGCTCGCCGCGGGGACGAGCTGGGTCTTCCGCGACGAGAGCGCCCACATGCGCTTCGCCTTCGAGGTCGTGAGCACGGCGCGGCGCGAGGAGCCCGAGCTCTTCGACGCCGGCCTCTCGCGGTCGATCGTCGACATGATGGATGAGGCAATCGCCTGCGAGGCCCGGTTCGCCGAGGATCTCCTCGGCGCCGGCGTGGCGGGCATGTCGGCGCGCGACGTGCGCAGCTACCTCGAGTTCTGCGCCGACCAGCGGCTCGCCACGCTCGGCATGCCGAAGCGCTACGGGGCGAAGAACCCGTTCTCGTTCATGGATCTGCAAGACGTCCAGGAGGTCACGAACTTCTTCGAGCGCCGCGTCTCCGCGTACCAGGTCGGCGTCTCCGGGGAGGTCGTCCTCGACGCCTCGTTCTGAGGTCGATCGGCGTACCGCCCGCGGGACCGATCAGAGCCCGCCGATCCCTCGCGGCGGGAGCCCGATCTCGGTGTCGACCGTCGCGTCCTCCAGCGGATCGAGCGCGCCGTTCGCCGCCACCTTCCAGCGCCGGAGCTTGTTCCTCTCCGCGTCGCTCAGCAGGCACACGTCGCCGCAGCCGGGCGAGCAATGGACGCCGCCGAAGGCGTAGGACTGGGTCGCCTCGGCGAGGTTCGTGACCTCGCCCGTGGCGATGCTCACGGAGAAGGCGCGGTCCCCGGCCGACGCGCTGCCCGCGTACGCCGTCGCAACGATGACGTCCTCGGAGGCGAAGGCGAGCGTGGGCTGGACCGCGGCGCCGAGCGCCCTGGCCACGCCGAGCCGCTTGATCTCCTCCGGGGGCGAGGTGCGAGCGTCGTAGATCACGATGTCGCTCGTCGCCGGGTCGTACTCCATCGTTTCGGTGTTGAAGCGGCTCGAGCAGGCGACCGCCAGCCGCTCTCCCGAGGGCGACACGGCGAGACGCCCGCAGCCGTAGAGCCCCTGCACGTCGACCGTCCATGTGACAGCGCCCTGCCCCGGCGAGACGCCCACGAAGCGCCCTTCGCCAGCGGTCGAGAGGTCCGCGGCGAGCCGGCCGAGCGATACGACCACGTCGTCACCGATGCGCGCCATCCCCGACGGGCGCGGCAGGAGCCCCTCTTCCTCCTCCGGCAGGGCGATGCGCCCCGCGATGGAGTACTCCTTCGTGTCGACGATCAGGAGATCGCCGCCCTCGTCGAACGGCTCAACGCCCGGGCTCGGGTTGCTCCCGTAGCGCGACACGAGCGCGCGGTCCGCGTCCACCTCGATGTAGTCCTGAGGGTTCGACTCGAACCCCTGCCCGACCGGGAGCTGCGCGAGCACCTCGGCGGTCTCGAGATCCATCCATGTGATCACGTTCGTGCCGAACCGATCGAGCAGGACCACGCGGCCGGACGGCGGCGCCGCCCTCGGGACATCGACGTCGCCGGACAGCGCGAGGCTGAGCCCCGGCTTCGCCGAGCCGCTCGACACGAAGGAGGGAGACAGGGTGGTCCCGTCGAGCTCCGACACAACGATGTTCGTCGACTGGTAGTCGCTCGTCACGATGACGACGCCGCTCTCACACGCGTCCCCATCACCGCCGCCGTGGACGCCGCCCGTCGACGGCGGCGGCGAATCCACGTTGCACCCGAGGAGCGGAATCGAGATCGCGATCGCAAATAGACTGATCTTCACCATGTTGACTCCAGTGTGAAAAACACGCTCCGTCCCGGGAGCGGAAACCCGACGACATCCGTACGCCGCGCGTCCAGCAGGTCCGCGACGCGACCTCTCACCGCGAGGTGCCCGCCGAGCCACCTCGCCTCCGCGTCGAGGTCGAGTGTCGCTTGCTCCGCGATCACGCCGAGACCGGCGGGATCGGCGTACCGGCTCGACTGGTACACGGCCCGGAGCTCGCCCGACGCGCCCGAGAACACGGCGCCGCCCGGGCGCTTCCACTCGGCGTGAAGGCGCGGCGCGACGACGAGGCGCGAGCGGAACGGGAGGATGTCGTTCCTCGTCGTCCGCCCCGGCGTCGTGTCCCGCGGATCGAGGAGCGTCGCCGCGATCTCGGCGCGGAGGAACCGGGTCACCTCGACCCCGGCCAGGAGCTCCGCGCCCACGACGCGGGCGCGGCCGACGTTGTACGGCCTCACGTAGCCCTGGCCGGATTTCTCGTACGCGACGAGCCCGGAGACAGCGCTCCCGAACGCGAACACATCGACGAAGGCGCCGCGCAGCACGGCGCCGCGCCCCGTCTGCGCCCGGATCCCGGCCTCGATCGTGGCGCTGGACTCCGGCTCGAGCTCCGCGTTGCCGTGGACGAAGCCGGAGACGCCGTACACCTCGCCGAGCGTCGGGACGCGGACGTAGCGGCCCACGGTCGCGAGGAGCCGGAGCCGGTCGCTCCCCGCCTCCACGCCGACCCGCCCGGTCGGGACGAGCACGTCGCAAGGGCGCTCCCGGTCCGCCCCGGTGGCGTGGCACTCCCCGCTCGCGAGGGCGTGCAGCGCGAGCCCCTCGCCGAGGCGCGCCGCCGCGCTGACGGCGCCGCGCGCGAACGAGCGCTGCGCGCGCGCGAGCGGTACGTCGTCCGGCGCGCGCGAGATGCCCTCGCGCGCGACCGAGAGCACGGGCCGCACCTGGAGCTGGTCGGCGAAGGAGAGCGTCGCCCCGAGCGTCTGCTCCAGCCGGCGGCCGGCGAGGCGTAGCTCCGGCGTGAGCAGCGCGAGCTCGAAGAGGGGATCATGGATCTCCGACCGCGCCTCGATGAACGAGGTGCGCGCCTCGAGCGTGTGCTGCGCCTCTCCGCCGAACGGCACCCGCGCCACGACGGACGTCAGCACGCGCCGCGATTCGCTCCGCGCCTCTCGGGACGGCAGGAGCGCGAGCCTCGGCACGCCCTGCTCGCGGCCTGTGCCGTTCGCGATCACGTCGACGATCGCGCCGCCCCCGAGCTCGACGCGCGCGAGCGCCCAGGCGTCGATCGTGCGCACGTCGGCGTTCTGCCGGCGCTCCACGGTGTCGTCGCTCGTGTTGTTGAAGAGCGTCCCGCGATCGTTGACGAACGCGTAGCGGTTCGTCGCGGCCTCGGCGCTCACCCCGGCGATCGCGCTCACCGGGCCCGCGCTGGCGCCGGCGAACGCCCACCCGCGCCGCGCGCCGAGCGAGCCCGCCATGGCGCCCACGCCGGCCGTCGTCCGGGAAGGCCGCCGCGGCTCGAAGAAGATCGCGCCGCCAGGGCCGAGGCGGTCGGCCTCGATGGGCGCATGGCCGCGGTAGATCTCGATGCGCTCGATGAGCCAGAGGGGCACGAGGGAGAGATCCGCCGTCCCGACGACGTCGTCGTTCAGGCGGACGCCGGCGAGGTACACCGGCGTCTGCGTGGCGGTCGCTCCCCGGAGGGCCGCGGTCGCCGGCCCGCCGAAGCCGCCCGACTCGATGATGAGCACGCCCGGCTGCGTGCGAAGCACGTCCGCCGCCCCGAGCCCCGCGCCGGTGAGGCGCTCGCGGGTCAGCACCGACCCCGCGACGGACCTGTCCCTGGGCGGCGCGGGCGCGCGCATGCGATCCCCCTCGACGTGCACCTCCAGCGAGGCCGTCTCCGGCGGAGCGGCAGCGTGCTCGCCCCCCTTCTCGCCCTCCGGCCTGCGCAGATCGTCGGCGCGGGCGGCCGGCAGGGCCGCCACGGCGCCGCAGGCGGCGAGCGCGAGCCAGCACGCCACGCCGGCGCTGCGGCGCCGACGCGACCGACAATCCGAGGAATCAACCATTCACGCGCCGCCTGCCCGCGTTGACCCAGCGCTGCTCCGGGTGAGCTGAGAGCCGAAGCGAGGGGGCTGCGTGACGGGCTACGGCACCGCGCGCGTGCGAGGTGGTCCAGAGCCTGCGCGCCTTCCCCTCGAAGGCTCAGGTCAGCGCGCGCCAGCGCACCGGCGCGCGCACCTTCGGCAGGTCTTCGGACTCACGGGCGCTGCGGCCGTCGCCGGTCGCTCTCCTACAGATCACCGCTTCCCAGGCTGCTCTGGTGCGTGCCCAGTGCTTCTTGGTGATGGTCGTTCCCGTTCACCGCTGCGGGGGCAGTCCCGGATTCTCACCGGGTTCCCTTTTCAGCTCGCCAGGTGATGGCCGGACGAGCACCGATGGCGGGGCGACTCGTCGCACCCGTCACGCAGGATGTCAACGCTGAAGCGAAGGCCCAGAGCGCCCCGTCCACGGGCCCACCGGCGACGCACACCCGAGACAGAATCGGGAGTCCCTTGACAGTCCTGCGCGCTCGTGCCATGAGTTACTTGAAACTGATTTTCTTTATCAGAATCTAGCGGCCCGAGACCTGACGTCCAGCGCCCGATGATCCGAGCCCACGTGGCTCTCGACGCCCATCGGAGCTGAATGTGACGAGTCCATTTCGACGCTCGCGCCGACTCTGCCCCTCGACGCCTTCGCTGGCGGAGCGCGCGCGGCTCCTTGCAGCCGCGCGCCTGCCCATGGCTGCCGAGGGCGCGCGCCGGCGCTCCTGTAGCGCGCAGCGGCGCCGTGGAGCCGGAAGCGCTGTCGAGCGTCGGGCGACGGGCCTGCGGCGCGCGCTGTCGGCGCGTGCCTCGATCGGACCGCGCGCCGGGCGTCCATCCCATCGAGTTCGACCCCGCGGAGCGCCTCGCGCCGAAGGCGCGGGCCGCGGGGGCCGAGCCGCGCCCGGGCGCTAGCGCCGGGAGCAGCGCCGCTGTCGCGCGGTGACGGGCCCGGCGCCATGGCGCGGGCGCCCCGCCGCAGCCGCTACCCATTTCCACACCTTCAAGGAGTGTTTGATGAGTTCCATCTCGATGCCGGCCTCTGTCGCGCTGCCCGCGGTGAACGCAGGGCAGCTGTTGAAGCAATACACCCCTGAGTCGTCGTTCTTCTTCGCGTCGCCGACACGCACCCTCCTCGCGCAGGGCGTACACGACATGATCCTCGAGCCGAACGGCGCGGATCAGGGCGATCGCCTCGCGGACCGCGTCACAAGGGTGCTCGCGGCGGCGTCGAGAGCCGGCCAGGGGCTCCCCATGGTGGTCGGCGCGGTGCCGTTCAACAGCACGTCGCCCGCGCACCTCATCGTGCCGAGGGCGATCCAGAGCGCTGGCCCGCTCAACCACACGTCGGAGGCGCCGAGATCGCACCTGCCGATCACCATCCAGGAGCTGCGCCAGGTCCCCGAGCCCCGCGACTACGTGCGCGGCGTCGAGACGGCGGTGGGCCTGATGCGGTCCGAGGCGCTGAGCAAGGTGGTCCTCTCCAGGATGCTGGAGATGGTCGTGCGAGAGCCGGTCGATCTCCGCCTCGTCCTCCAGCGCCTCTCGCAGCAGAACCGGAACGGCTACACCTTCGCCGCCAACCTCTCGGATCCGACCGCGGGGCTCTCCAGCTCCGAGCGCGGCGTCCCGACCTCGCGCGCGCGGACGCTCATCGGCGCGAGCCCGGAGCTGCTCCTGTCCCGCTCCGGGCTCCGGGTGATCGCCAATCCGCTCGCCGGCTCCGCGGTCCGCAGCCCGGACCCCGACGAGGACCGCCGGCGGGCGATCGCCCTGCTCGCGTCCGAGAAAGACCGGCACGAGCACGCGATCGTCGTCGACGCCGTCGCCGCCGCGCTCCGGCCGTTCTGCCGGCGCCTGAGCGTCCCCGACGAGCCTTCGCTCACGCAGACCCCGACGCTGTGGCACCTGTCGAGCCGGCTCACGGGGGAGCTGCGCGATCTCTCGATCTCCTCGATGAAGCTGGCCACCGCGCTGCACCCGACCCCCGCGGTGTGCGGATACCCCACGGACCGCGCCCGCGACGCCATCGAGGCGATCGAGCGGTTCGACCGCGGGTTCTTCACGGGGCTCGTGGGCTGGTCCGACGCCAGCGGCGACGGCGAGTGGGCGGTCGTCATCCGCTGCGCCGACGTCGCCGGCCGGGCGCTCCGCCTCTATGCCGGGGCCGGGATCGTCATCGGATCGAACGGCGAGCACGAGCTCGCCGAGACCACCGCCAAGCTCGGGACGATGCTGAACGCGCTCGGCCTCAACCAGGCGCCGGAGCGGGCATGAGCGCTCCGGAGGAAAGCCGGCAGGCGCCCGCGCAGGCGCAACCGCAGGCGCTCGACGGCTGGACTCCGTGGCCGGCCGAGATGGCCGATCTCTACCGGCGCGCCGGCTACTGGCGCGGCGAGACCTTCGGGCGCCTGCTCCGCGAGCGGGCCGCGCGGCACCCGGATCGGATCGCGCTCGTCAGCGGCGATCGCCGGCTGAGCTACGGTGAGCTCGATCGGCGCGCCGATCGCCTCGCCGCGGGCCTCCTGCACCTCGGGCTCCTGCCGGGGGATCGCGTCGTGGTCCAGCTCCCGAACATCGCGGAGTTCTTCGAGGTGTGCTTCGCGCTGTTCCGGCTCGGGGCGCTCCCCGTGCTGGCCCTGCCCGCGCACCGGCGCGCCGAGATCGCGTATTTCTGCGAGCACACCGAGGCGGTCGCCTACGTCATCGCCGACCGGGACGGCGGGTTCGACTACCGCGAGCTGGCGAGCCAGCTCCGGCGCGACGTCAGGACCTTGCGGCACGTGCTCGTGGCCGGCGAGCCGGGCGAGCACACAGCGCTCTCCAGCCTGGATCGGGAGCCCGTCGAGCTCCCGGAGCCCGCCGCGGGGGACGTCGCCTTCTTCCAGCTGTCCGGCGGGAGCACCGGCGTACCGAAGCTCATCCCGCGAACGCACGACGACTACCTCTACAGCGTGCGGGCCAGCGCGGAGATCTGCGGGCTCGACGAGGGCAGCGTGTACCTCGCCGTCCTCCCCGTCGCGCACAACTTCACGCTCAGCTCACCCGGGAGCCTGGGCGTGCTCCACGCCGGCGGCCGCGTGGTGCTCTGCCGCCGCCCCAGCCCGGACGAGGCGTTCCCGTGGATCGAGCGGGAGCGGGTCACGCTGACCGCGCTCGTGCCGCCGCTCGCCTCGGTCTGGGTGGAGTCGGCCCGGACGGCGCGGAACGACCTGTCGAGCTTGAAGGTGCTCCAGGTGGGCGGCGCCAGGCTCCCCGCGGAGGTCGCGCGCCGCGTGGGGCCGACCCTGGGCTGCAAGGTGCAGCAGGTGTTCGGGATGGCGGAGGGGCTCGTCAACTACACCCGCCTCGACGACCCCAACGCCGTCGCGATCGAGACGCAGGGCCGGCCCATCTCGCCCCACGACGAGGTCCGGGTCGTGGACGACGACGACCGCGACGTCGAGCCCGGGCAGGTCGGTCACCTGCTCACGCGAGGGCCCTACACGATCCGCGGCTATTACAGGGCCGACGCGCACAACGAGAAGGCGTTCACGCGCGACGGCTTCTACCGCACGGGCGATCTCGTGCGGCGGACCCCGGAGGGCAACCTCGTCGTGGAGGGCCGCGCCAAGGATCAGATCAACCGCGGCGGCGAGAAGATCGCGGCCGAGGAGGTCGAGAACCACGTCCTCGCGCACCCGGCGGTGCGCGACGCGGCGCTCGTCGCCATGCCGGACTCCCACCTCGGCGAGCGATCGTGCGCGTTCCTCGTGGCCCGCGGGCAGCCGCCGCCAGCGAGGGAGATCAGCGCCTTCCTGCGCGAGCGCGGCGTCGCCCAGTACAAGGTGCCCGATCGCATCGAGTGGCTCGACGCCCTCCCGACGACGAGCGTCGGCAAGGTGGACAAGAAGGCGCTCCGCCGGTGGATCGCCGACAGGCTCGCGCAGGGAGCGCGCGCCTGAGAGGACAGCGCGGGCCCAGGCGGCGCAGCGACGCCCGCGGCCCGTTCCATCGACAGGAGCGCTGCGACCAGAAGAGAGAGAAGAGAGGAACGACCATGGCCATCCCCCGCATCCAGACCTATCGCATGCCACGAGCCGAGGAGCTCCCGGAGAGCCGGGTGTCATGGCGGCCGGACCCGGGGCGCTCCGTCCTCTTGATCCACGATATGCAGGAATATTTCCTCGGCTTCTACGACGCGAGCGCGTCGCCGATGGTCGAGCTGATCGAAAGTGCCCGCCTGCTCCGGGAGCGGTGCACGGCGAGCGGGATCCCGGTCGTCTACACGAAGCAGCCCGCCGAGCAGACGAGGGCCCAGCGCGGCTTGCTGACGGATCTCTGGGGACCCGGGCTGACGCAGCAGCCCGACAAACACGAGATCGTGCGCGAGCTCGCGCCGGGAAGCGCCGACACCGTGCTCACCAAGTGGCGTTACAGCGCCTTCCAGCGCACGGAGCTCCTGGATCTCATGCGCCGGTGGGGCCGCGATCAGCTGATCGTGTGCGGCGTGTACGCGCACATCGGGTGCCTGCTGACCGCGTGCGAAGCGTTCATGAACGACGTCCAGCCGTTCCTCGTGACCGACGGGACCGCCGATTTCTCCCGGCAGCAGCACGACATGGCCATCGCCTACGTCGCGCAGCGCTGCGGCGTCGCGCTGCCGACGAGCGACGTCCTGGCCGCGCTCGCGCCCCGCGAGCGGGCGAGCGCCCCGCAACGCGCCATGCCAGCGCCGGCGCCGCTCGGGGGGACGCAGGACCGGACGCCGTGGGTCGAGTGCCTGCGCGGCGACGTGGCCGAGGTCCTCGACCAGCTCCCCTCGGCGATCTCCGATCGCGATAACATCCTCGATCTGGGGCTCGACTCGATACGGCTCATGACGCTCGTCGAGCAGTGGCGCGCCGCGGGGATCGACGTCGCGTTCGTGGACCTCGCCGAGCTGCCGACGCTCGGGCACTGGTGGGAGCTCCTGTCGACCCGGCTGCCGCGCGAGGCGAGGCCAGCGCCCCGGCACCGCGCGGAGGCGCCCCTTCAGGAAGCCGCCCGCTGACCGGCCGAGCTCGCCCCCACGACGGCTTCCCCATGGCACAGGTCACCATGAATCAGGTCGCGACATCCCCACCCAGGACGGTGGCGCGCACCCCGCCGCGCCTCCTCGAGGTGCTGCGCACGACCGCGATCTCCCCCCGCATGCGGCGGATCACGCTGGGCGGCGAGGCGATCGCGGGGTTCCCCGCGCGCTGCGGCGGCGCGCACATCAAGGTCTTCTTCCCGCGCGGCGACCAGGCGGCGCCGGAGCTGCCCACGCTGGGCCCGGACGGCCCCGTGTGGCCTCCGATGCCGCGGCGGCCGATCACGCGCACGTACTCGGTGCGCAGATTCGACGCGCAGGCCGGCGAGCTGGACGTGGACTTCGTCCTGCACGGGGACGACGGCCCCGCGTCGCGGTGGGCCCACCGCGCCAGGCTGGGCGATCGCATCGGCATCGCCGGGCCGGGCGGCCCCGATCCGATGCTCGGCCCCGCGGACTGGTACCTCCTGGCCGGCGATCTCTCCGCGCTGCCGGCCATCGGCGCGCTTCTCGAGGCCCTGCCGAGGACGGCGCGCGGCCACGCCATCGTCGCGGTCCCCGACGCGGCGGACGTGCAGGAGATCGATCACCCGCCGCACGTGGCGCTGACCTGGATCTACCTGCAGGGTGAGCACGCCCCCGGCCCGCGGCTCGAGACGGCGGTCCGCGCCCTGGGGTGGCCAGAGGGCCGCGTCTTCGCCTGGGTCGCGGGCGAGTCGTCGTCCGTCGTCGCGATCCGCGATCACCTGCTCGACGAGCGCGGACTCGAGCGCGAGGCGCTGTACGCGATCCCCTACTGGAAGGCCAGCCAGTCCGAGGAGGCGTACCACGCGGAGCGGCACCGGATCATGGACGGGCTCGACAGGGCCTGACGGGAGCGATCGATGGAGTTCAAGCACAAGGCAGCGCTCGTCACGGGCGCCGCTCAGGGGATCGGCGAGGCCGTCGCCCGGAGGCTCGCCGCCCGGGGCGCCGCGGTGGCGGCCGTGGACGCGAACCGGGAGCGCCTGGACGCCGTGGTCGCCGATCTCCAGGCGAGCGGCCATCGCGCCGCGGCGTTCGCGGTGGACGTGGCCGACGCCGAGGCGGTCGACGGCGCGGTGGAGCGGATCGAGCGCGAGCTCGGCCCCCTCGAGATCCTTGTCAACGTGGCCGGCGTGCTGCGCGTGAGCGCCGCCCTCTCGCTGACGAGCGACGACTGGGAGCGCACCTTCGCGGTCAACACCAGGGGGGTGTTCAACGTGAGCCGGGCCGTGGCGCGCCGCATGGTGCCGCGCCGATCGGGGTCGATCGTGACGGTCGGGTCCAACGCCGCGCGCACGCCGCGGATGAACATGGGCGCTTACGCGGCCTCGAAGGCCGCCGCGGCCCAGTGGACGAAGTGCCTCGGCCTGGAGCTCGCGCAGCACAACATCCGGTGCAACGTGGTGTCCCCTGGCTCGACGGACACGCCGATGCAGCGCGCGCTCTGGTCGGATGATCGCGGCGCTCAGGCGGTCATCGCCGGCGCTCCCGAGGCGTTCCGGCTGGGCATCCCGCTGCACCGGATCGCCACGACGGATGACGTCGCCAGCGCGGTGCTGTTCCTGCTCTCGGACGAGGCGCGGCACATCACGATGCACGATCTCTGCGTCGACGGCGGCGCCACGCTGGGCGCCTGATCCTGGTCTGGCTTCGTTCGAGCGAGGAATGAGCCGCCAAGGACGCCAAGGACGCCAAGATTTTAAATTCATTGTCTTCTTGGCGTCTTGGCGTCTTGGCGGTTCATCTCTCTGGTTTCCGAGCTGATCGCTGCTCTAGGGGCCTTCCTTCGCGACGTTTCCGAACAGCGCGTCGGACGCCGTACCGACCATCACCACCGCGGCGAGCGCCACGGCGACCGCGACCGCCAGGGCGCCGAGGACCCGTGAGGGCTTCATCTGCCACCACATGGCGACGCCGCTGAGCGCCCACACGACCAGCGTAATTCCGGTGATGTCCGCGAAGAGCGCCCAGAGCCAGGCCACGCCGCCGTGCACGGGGAAATGATGCGTCTTGTGAAGCGTCTCGAGCACTTCGACGAAGCGAGGCCACCCCCGTGCGCCGGCTGGCCGCCCGTCGAGCCGCCCCGTGCCCAGGTTGTACGTGACGTGCCAGGCGCGGCCGTCCGCGTCCCGCATGGCGAAGCGCAGCTCGGGGCTGATCTTCGGGTGGGCGCGCAACGGCCCCGCGGCGTCGACACCGATCTTGGGCAGGAGATCCTTTATCTGCTCCTGCACCGCCGCCATCCTGTGGCCAGGCAGGTCGATCGCGACGCCTGCGAACGGGGGCGCGGGGGCCTCGGGCTCGGAAGGATGGCTGGAGACCGTCGCGCTGCCGTCGTCGAGGCGCAGGATCACCACCTGGCGTCCCCCGTCGGCGCGCGGCGCCGCGAGCAGGGGCCACCCGGAGAACGCGCCTGGGGTCCCCGGATCGAGCGTGTAGCGCGAGGGCGAGCCGGCGTTGAGCTGCTCGACGACCTGGCGCGCGAGCTCGCCGGGATCCCAGGGCTGGAACCCGGTGAGCGCCGACAGCTGCTCTCCCGAGAGCGACCGGCTCTCGATGTCTCGCCCGATCTGCGGGTGATTGAAGAGCATGCCGCTGATCCCGAACAGCAGTATCCAGGGGAACAGCAGCAAGCCCAGGTACATGTGCAGGCGCCGCACGACCTTCATGACCGCGGCGTAACGCGGCCGCCCGCGGGGGCCCCGTGGCGAACGGGGCCCTCGCGCGGCGTCGTCCCTCATCGCTTCTTCGCGATCGGGCGCGAGCGTCATCGGATCTTCGCGACGGAGAACGCGAGCCCAGGCGCGCTCACGCCCGCCTCGCCGGGCCCGTTCTCGCCGATCTCGCGGAGCGTCGTCGACTCCTGGCCCTCGAACTCCAGCAGGAAGGTGCGGCCGCCGAGCGCGACGTTCAGGACGCTGCCGCCGCCAGGCGCGGCGTCGAGCACCGTGGCGGTCGGCGTATCGCCGAGCGTCACGCTGGCCCACCGCCACGCCGCGGCGCTCGCCAGCACGCGCGGGTGGGTGTCGTCCGCGATCGCGAAGGCGCTCTCGTCGAGCACGCGCAGGAACGCCTTCCCGTCCGGGCCGCCGAAGAGCGAGCCGGCGGTGTCGCCGTCGAACAGCGAGCTCAGCTCGACGTGGAACTCGGGGTCGAACTGCCTCGTCTCCGGGTCGAAGCGCAGCATGCACGGGGCGGCCGCGTTCTCGGGGTTGAGCCGGTGCACCGCCGCGCCGTACGCCTCGGTGGCCACGTAGATCATGCCGTCGGGCCCCTCGATCCCGTCGCGCACGTAACCGCAACGATCGTCGGTGACGACGGTCGCCTCGTCCGTCGCGCTGTCCACGACGACGACCGCGGCCACGCTCGGGACCTCTGCGCCGATCCGCCAGCCGCCGAAGGTGATCACGTCGTCGCCCTGGACCAGCGGCGACGACGAGGAGTACGTGAGGGTGGCGTCCTGGATCACGAGATCCTCGAGCGGGATGTCGCCGGTGACCGTCATTTCCTGAGGGTTCCAGACGACCACCTGGGCGGTGGGACCATCGAAGAAGTACGCCTTGGTCTCCGAGACAAAGTGGAACTGGGTGCCGTACTCGCCGAGCTTCGCGAGGCCCTTGCCCTGGAAGCTGACAGTGTCGCCTTCCTCGAGGCTGCCGTCGTCCTGCAGGTCGTAGCGGGTCACGGTCGCCGCGGCGTCGCTCGCCACGAACACCGCGCCTCCGCCGTCCGGCCCGACGCCGAGGGCGCGCCCCTGCACCTCGATGGCGTTGTCCAGCGACAGCGTCTCATCGGAGTCGATGTTGTCTGTCACGATGACATAGCTCTGGGTGTCGCCGCCGTCCGGCCCGAACACCTGGACCGTGAGGGCGTACGCCGGCCCTGCGTTGGGCGTCCCCCCCGTGCCGCTGGTGGCTCCGCCGGCGCCGGTGCCTTCACCGCCGGTGCCTTCACCGCCGGCGCCCCCCGCGCCCCCCGCGCCGCCGGTGCCGCCGCTCGTCGCGCCGCTGCTCGTGGCGTCGCTCGTGTCGTCACCGCAGGCGACGAAGCACGGGAGGAGCAGGGTCAAGAGGAGGGCATTCGCGTAGCGCGCACGAAATAACATGAAGGATCTCCTTGGTTCGGATTACAACTGATGTCGCACGAACATCGGCTCACAGGCTCAAGGCGAGCTTGGCGTACGCCGCTCGCCCGGGGCGTTGAATGCCGTAGAAGCTGAAGGCCTTCTCGTCGGTGAGGTTCTGCACCTCGACGGTCGAGCTCACCGTCCATCCGCCGCGCTCGACCAGGTACGTGAGCGCGAGCGTGTGCACGAGCTGCGACGGGATCTCCGCCTTGGAATCGGCTGCGCCGCGGCCTTCCGGGCCGACGAAGAAGGCGTGTACGTAATCGGCGTGCCAGGTCAGGGACAGGACATCACGCCGCGCCGCGATCTCGGGCCACCGCGCGCGCGCGGCGACGCCGCCGAACAGGTACGGGAGGTTCTGGATGCGAACGCCGGTCGAGCCGTCCCGGAAGTCCTGCCATGTGACGTGACCGTCGACCGACAGCCAGTCGCCGGGAGAGGTCCACCCGGCTGTCGACTCGAAGCCGACCGAACGCGCCGACAGCGTGTTGCCGTACGCCGAGTAGCCGAGGAACCTTTGCAGCGTGATCAGATCCTCGGTGAAGCGACCGAAGCCGTTGAGGTTGAACCGGAGCTGCCCCACGGGGGTCTCCGCGCGCTCCAGGGTCACGCCGAGGTTGATATTGTGGCTCGCCTCCGGCTCCAGGTGGACGTTCCAGACGACGAGCCCTCCGTCGCCGAACAGCTCCTCCGGCGTCGGCAGGCGGGTGGCGACCTCGTACGAGGCCTTGGCGTAGAGCGCGTCGGTGAAGCGGAAGCGCAGGCTGTCCCCTACCCCCACCCGGTGGGTCAACCGATCGACGTCGCCGATCCGGCCGCTCGGCAGGTGCTCTCGGGTGCGGACCGACTGCAGGTAGAGCTTGGCGAAGGCGATGTTCGCGAGCCGGTCCTCGAGCGGCCTCGCCTCGTACTCGACGCCTGCCACGCCGCTCCACAGGTCCCGCTCCGCGGTCAGCGGGTCCTTCTCGCGCTCGGCCACGACAAGGTTCCTCCCGGTGCGCGTCACGTGGCTCGGCGAGAGCCCGAAGCGCAGGTGGTGCCCGGCCGCGGGGTGCCACGCCAGGTTGACGCGGGCGAAGGCGGTATGTTGGTGGATGCGCTGGTCGTTCGCTCCGCCCTCGAACTCCCCGCGGTACGGGCGCTCCACGCAGCCGCCCGACCAGTCGTAGGTGCACGTGGCCACGTTGAGGAAGGTCGTGCGCGCGTACGAGTACCCCGCGAGAGCGTCGAGCCGCGCCCTCCCGAAGAACGGCTGCGCATACCGCAGCAGCGCGCCGCCGGTCTGCCTGCCGAAGGTGGCCTCTCCGAAGGGCGGCGACTTGACCCTGCCGTCGAGCATGTCGACGAGCAGGCCGTGCTGCACCTCCTTGTCGTGCGAGGTGAAGAAGGCGCGAAGGAGCAGGCGGTCGGCCCACGGCCGCCGGACGACCCCCACCTCGGCCGCGCCGCCGGCCGCGACGTAGCCATCGTGGAACCGCCGGGCGCGCGCGGGCGACAGGCGCCCGCTCTCGTCGAACGCCATGACGTCGATCGGGTAGTCGTTCCGCGCGCGATCGACGAACCCGCTCGCGCGGGCGAAGAGCCCGCTCGGCGCGTGCGCGTGGCGCGCGCCGAGGGTCAGGCGGTACGTGCCGAGGGAGCCGACCTGGTAGGACGCCGACGCGCCCGCGCCGCGCGTGTCTTGATCGGTCACCAGGTTCACCGCGCCGCCGAGCGCGTCCGTGCCGAAGTGCAGCGGGACGACGCCGCGGTAGATCTCGGCGCGCTCGACGAGGTTGACCGGCACGTTGGCGACCCCGAAGGAGTGCCCGGCGAGGTCGAGCGGCACGCCGTCGAGGAAGAAGCGGATACGGTCGCCGGTGAGGCCGTTCAGCGAGAAGCGCGCGTCGGAGCCGAGCCCACCGAGGCGGCGTACGCTCACGCCCTCGGCGCGCGCCAGCACCTCGCCGAGATCGGCGGCCTGCCGCTTGGCCTCGACGGTCTCGATCACGTGAACCGCCCGCGCGGAGGTCCGGAGCCGCTCGGCCTCGGAGGCCCCCCGCACGCTCACCTCGATCGCAGGCAGAGCTGGCCCGGCGGCGCCCGCGGCTGGCGCGGCACCGGCGGCGCCCGCGACCGGCGCGGCCGCGGGGCCCCCCCGCCCGGCCGGGATCCCCGCAGCGGGGACGGCCGCGGGGGGCGGCGCAGGCAGCCGGAAGTCGTGGCGGTAGAGGATGCGCGACGCGACGTTCCGATCGCCTCGCCGGGCCGGCGTGAAGCGGAAGCGCAGCGCGGCCTCCTGCGCGGCCTCGTCGAACCCGTGGCCCGCAGGCTCGGCGACCTCTGCGCTGGTGACACGCCCTTCCGCGTCGATCGTCAGCCGCAGCACGACGCTCCCCTCCAGACCCGCCTCGCGCGCCGCCGGCGGATACGCCGCCTCGACGGCGCCCGTGAGCTCGGGCGGGCGCACCGCGAGCGCGGCGCCGTCGCCCGGGGCGCGCGCCGCCGGCGCTGTCTCGGCCTCGGGAGCCGCTCCCTCATCGCCCTCGTCGGCAGGGGCGTTTTCGCTCGCCCGCGCGTCCGCTGCGAAGGCCAACAGGACACCGCAGGGGGCGAAGGCCAGAGTCCCGGCCAGCGCGGCGCAACGCAAGGGCTGTAATCGAATCATGAGATCACCGGGCATGCTCACCGGAGCGTGACGATGCGGCGCTCTGGCCGGCTCTGCGCAAGCTGGTTGTCGTGGCGTCTCGCTCGCCGGCTCTTCAGGCCTCTTCGGATGGCGCAAACCGCGCTGGCCAGAGGTCGCCGCGCGCGACCTGTCATGTCAGCGCTCTGGGAGATTCAACCGCTCACGTCCTCCGGCGCCGCCGGGACCGGGACGACGACGACGCGCTTGCACCGCCGGCACTTCAGCTCGACGCCGCCGGGCACATACCGGGCGAGCAGGCTGCCGCAGCCGCAGCGCACGGAGTTGGGCTCGGCATGTCCAGCAACGCCGCAGTGATCACACCGGCTGTCGAGCGGAGCAGTCGCCTTCGACATCAGGTTGTCCATCGTGGAACCCCACTTTCAATAATGAAAGTCACTTTCACTTTCAATCCGGAACCTGCCATGCTACCAACAACGTTGTCAAGCGAAAGCGGTCGGGGAGCGTCCGCGACGTCCACGGAGGGGCGCGGCGGTCCGCAGGTCCGAGCAGCGCGAGATCGCGGCCGAGACTGAGGCGATCTGCGCGACTGGCGCGCTCGCGCGGGTCGCCGGCGCCGTGCCTCGCTGGCGCTGGCGGGCCCCCTCACGGGACGGTGGCCCGCGGCTGGGGTCCCAACGAATTCACTTGACAACCCTCACCCTACATCATCATAAACGAACTTGAAAGTAGTTTTCATTTTCATTCAATCGTCGACGCCGAGGTGGCCACGCCCATCACGGGGTCGTCGAGCTGGGTCCGCCGTCGGGACGATGGCCGGCGCCCCTGCCCTGCGTGCTCGCGGGGCTCGGGCCCTGCTGCACCGGCGGGCGCCGCTTTCGTTCCAACGGCGCTGGCTCGGGCGTCACGGCCGCCCTTGCGCCGTCGTCGCGGGCCGCGGATCGCCTGCCGCGAGCGTGCCTCTGGCGGCTGTCCCGTCGAGCGCCGGTTGAACCAGGAGGGTTGTCGTCATGGTCGCTCCTCAGGACGCGCGCTGGCCGCTGTCGGCCGCGCAGCACGGTATCTGGCTAGGCCAGCAGCTCGACCCCGCGAGCCCGGTGTACAACGCGGGCGAGTGCGTCGAGATCTGCGGGCCCATCGATCTCGCGATCCTCGAGGCCGCGATACGCCAGGCCGTCTCGGAGACAGAGACGCTGCACGTGCGCTTCACGAGCGAGGCGGATGGGCCGCGCCAGCGACTCGACCTGTCCGCTGACTTCCCTGTCCACCGCGTCGATGTCAGCGCGGCGCCGGACGCGTTCGCCGCGGCCGAGGCGTGGATGCGCGAGGATCTCGCGCGTCCGGTGGATCTCGCGCGCGGGCCCCTCTTCACGGAGGCGCTGTTCACGGCGGGGCCCGACCGGCTCTTCTGGTACCAGCGCGCGCACCACATCGCGCTGGACGGCTATGGCTTCTCGCTGATCGCGCGCCGCGTGGCCGAGATCTACACAGCGCGCGTCGAGGGCCGATCGAGCGAAGGCGGCGCCTTCGGCTCGCTGCGCCGGGTCGTCGACGAGGATCTGACCTACCGCGCCTCCCCCGATCTGGAGCGCGATCGGGCCTTCTGGACGCAGCGCTTCGCCGACCGGCCCGAGCCGGTGAGCCTCGGCGACGAGCCGGCGCCCGCGTCGAGCGCCTGCCTGCGCCGGACGGCCTCGCTCGCGCCGTCCACCGTTGACCGGCTGAAGGACGTTGCCCGCCAGGCGAAGGCGACCTGGCCGGACGTCGTGGTCGCCGCGACCGCGGCGTACGTGCACCGGCTCACCGGCGCGCCCGAGATCGTCCTGGGGCTGCCCGTGATGGGGCGCCTCGGCTCGGTGTCGCTGCGCATCCCGAGCATGGTCATGAACATCGTCCCGCTCCGGGTGCCGGTCGCGGAGGGCGCGAGCCTGTCCGACGTCGCCCGGCAGGTCGCGGCCGAGCTCGCGGCCATCCGGCCCCACCTGCGTTATCGCTACGAGCAGCTCCGCCGGGATCTCAAGCTGATCGGCGGCGGCCGCCGGCTGTTCGGCCCGGTGGTCAACATCATGCCGTTCGATTACGACCTGCGCTTCGCGGGGAATCGCGGCGTCGCGCACAACATCTCCGCCGGCCCGGTCGAGGATCTGTCGTTCGGCATCTACGCGAGGTCGGACGGGCGCGGGCCGCGGCTCGACCTCGACGCCAACCCGGCCTGCTACGGCGACGAGGATCTCTCGGCGCACCAGCGGCGCTTCCTCGCGTTCCTGGAGGCGGTCGCCGCCGCCCCCGAGCAGGCCCTCGAGCGCGCCGAGATCGACCTCCCCCGTGCCACGGCGCGCGCGCCCGGCGCGCACGCGGCCGCGGCCGGGCGGCCCGGCGCGGTGCTCGACGGGGGCGCGCTGCCCGCGCCGGCGCGCCCTGTCGTCGAGCAGATCGCCCTGCGCGCGCGCGAACAGCCGGACGCGACCGCCGTCCACCACGGCCTCGAGCGCCTGACCTACGGCGAGCTCGACCTCGCCGCCCGGCAGCTCGCCGCCCGGCTCGCCGCGCTCGGCGCCGGGCCGGACACGCTGGTCGCGGTGCTCCTTCCGCGCAGCGTCGGCGCCATCACCGCGATCCTCGGCGCGCTCTACGCTGGCGCAGGCTACCTCCCCCTCGATCCGGACGGGCCGCAGTCGAGGACCGCGGCGATCCTCGACGACGCCATGCCGGCGATCGTCGTCACGACGTCGCAACACGCCGCGAAGGTGGGGAGCGATCGTGCGGCGCGCCTCGTGCTCCTGGACGAGGCGATCCACGGCGCGCAGGCGCCAAGGCGGGCGCCGGTCCAGAGCGCGGAGGAGCACCTAGCGTACGTTATCTACACGTCCGGCTCCACCGGCCGCCCGAACGGCGTCATGATCGAGCGCGGCGCGCTGGCCCACTTCGTGGCGGCCGCGACCCACCGCTACGATCTGCGCCGCGACGATCGGGTGCTGCAGTTCGCGCCGCTGCACTTCGACGCCAGCGTCGAGGAGATCTTCCTGACCCTGTGCGCGGGCGCCGCCCTGGTGCTGCGCACGGACGAGATGCTGCAATCCGTGCCGCGGCTGCTCGACGCCTGCGCCAGGCACCGGATCACCGTCCTGGATCTGCCGACGGCGTTCTGGCACGAGCTCGCCTACGGCCTCTCGACCGGCGCGGCGTCGCTCCCCGAGAGCATCCGCACCGTCATCATCGGCGGCGAGGCGGCGCTGCCCGAGCGCGTCGAGCGCTTCCGCCGCGCCGTCGGCCGGCGCGCGCGCCTGCTCAACACCTACGGCCCCACCGAGGCGACCGTCGTCGCCTCGGCCGCCACGCTGAGCGGCGGCGACGCGCCGGACGATGCGCCGGACGTTGAACACGAGGCGCCGATCGGTACGCCGCTGCCCGGCGTCCGCGCGGCCATCGTCGACACGAACACGCACGGCCGGCTGGCCTCGCAGGGCGCCGTGGGCGAGCTACACCTCATCGGGCCCGGGCTGGCGAGAGGGTACCTCGGGCGGCCGGACCTCGACGCCGCGCGCTTCGTCGTCCTCGACCAGCTGGAGGGCCGCCCGCGCGCGTACCGCACCGGCGATCTGGTCCTCCAGCGGGCCGACGGGCAGATGGTCTTCGTCGGGCGCGTCGACGACGAGCTCAAGATCAGCGGCCATCGCGTCGATCCCCTCGAGATCGAGGCGGCGCTCCTGCGCCATCCTTCCGTGCGGGAGGCGGCCGTCATCGGGCACGCCTCGGCCGGCGGCGGCAAGCGCCTGTCCGCGTTCCTCGTCGCCGGGGACCCCGCCCCGTCGCCGGCCGAGCTCCGCCGGCACGCGCGCTCGCTGCTCCCCGCGGCCGCCATCCCCTCGGCCTTCGTGCTCACCGATCGGCTGCCGAGGACGAGCTCCGGCAAGATCGATCGCAAGGCGCTGCGGGAGGCGCCGATCGCCGCGGCGGCGGAGCCGCCGGCCGCCGCGACGGCGCTCGAGCGGCGGGTGCTGCAGGTCTGGGAGCAGGTGCTCGGCGTGAGCGGCCTGTCGGCGCACGACGATTTCTTCGAGCGCGGCGGCCAGTCGCTGCAGACGATCCAGGTCGCCAACCGGCTCAGCGTCGATCTCGGGCGGGAGATCCCCGTCGCGATGGTCTTCCGCCACCCGACCGTCGCGGCGCTCGCGCGCGCTCTCGACGAGGCGCAGGGCGCGGCGGCGTCGCAGACGAGCGGCGAGACCCCGGGCGCCATGCTGGCCGACGCCGAGCTCCCCGAGGACGTCGTCCCTCGATCGCTCGCCTGGTCCAGCGGCGGCGGTCGCCCGCGGCAGGTCGTGCTCACCGGCGCGAGCGGCTTCGTCGGCGCGCACCTGCTCCACGAGCTCCTGACGCAGACCGACGCGACAGTGGTCTGCCTGGTGCGCGCCGAGAGCGAGGCGCACGCAGCGGAGCGGATCCGGCAGGCGCTCGCGAAGCAGCGCCTGCCGGTGGACGGCATCGACGCGCGGGTGCTCGCCGTCCCCGCCGACCTGACGCAGCCCCGCCTCGGCCTGAGCGCCGCGCGGTTCGGCCAGCTCGCCGCGGAGTGCGACGCCATCTACCACAACGCCGCGGTGGTCAGCCTCGTGCGCGACTACCGCAGCCTGCGCGCCGCCAACGTGATCGGCACGCGCGAGGCGCTGCGCCTGGCCGCGACGGCGCGCCCGAAGCCGCTGCACCACGTGTCGACGCTCGCCGTGGCCCCGGGCATCGCGGCGAGCCCCGAGGTCGCGGAGGCGTTCGTGCCGCCGCACCCCGGCCTGCGCGACGGCTACCAGCAGAGCAAGTGGGCGGCCGAGCGCCTGGTGCAGCAGGCCGCAGAGCGCGGGCTGCCGGTCGCCGTGTACCGCCTGGGCCGCGTCGTCGGCGCGCCCGGCACGGGCGTCGTCAACGAGCAGGATCTGGTCTTCCGGCTGCTGCGGGCCGGCATCCCCGCCGGCGTCCTGCCCGATCTCGACGTGAGGGAGGTGTGGACGCCCGTCGACTACGTGGGGCGCGCGATCGTGCATCTCTCCCTGACCGCGCAGGCCACGGGCGCCGTGTACAACGTCGCCCCTGCGCCCGAGGTCCGGCTGACGGAGCTCTTCGACTGGGCGCGCGACTACGGCTATCCGGTCGAGCGGCGCCCTGTCGCGGCGTGGCGCGCGCGGCTGAAGGACGGCGCCGACGCCGCGGACAGCGCGACGCTCGCCTTCTTCGATCTGCAGTCGGCCCCGGCCGATGGAGAAGCGACCTTCGGCATCGGGCGCGTGCGCTGCGACAACCTGGAGCGCGGCCTGGCCGGCACCGGCATCGCGTGCCCGCCGATCGATCGCGCGCTCCTCTACCGCTACCTCGATCGCTGCGTCGAAGAAGGCCTCCTGCCGCCCCCTTCGCGCGCAGCGCAGCGAGCGCCGCGCCCCTCATGACACCGGCTCACGGACGAGAACCTCTAGCCTGAGAGAACGACCACGATGACCACACAGACGATCGACACACGCGACAGGAAGCAGGGAGGCGGCGCGCCGCAAGGCGCCGCGGAGGGGCTCCGGCTCGACCGCTCGAACGCGCTGCTCGCCGAAGCGCGCCGGCTCATCCCCGGCGTCACGCAGTCGCTCATGAAGCGGCCGGAGATGTTCGCGCTCGGCTCGTTCCCCGTGTACCTCGAGGGCGGCGAGGGCGCGCTGGTGCGCGACGTCGATGGCAACCAGTACATCGACTACATCTGCGGCCTCGGGGCGAACACGCTGGGGCACAACCACCCTGCGGTCGTCGACGCCATCCGGCGGCGGCTCGACAGGGGCATCCTTCACTCGCTGCCGACGGAGGTCGAGGTCACCGCCACGCAGGACCTCATCGCGCTGACCCCGGGCGCCGAGATGGCCCGCTTCTTCAAGACCGGCGCGGACGCGACGTCCGCGGCCATCCGGCTCGCCCGCCACGTGACCGGCAAGGAGAAGGTCGTCACCATCGGCTACAACGGCTGGCACGATCACTTCATGTTCGACACCCCCGGCGTCCCGGCGGTGCTGCGCGAGTACACACACCGCATGCCGCTCATGGCCGAGGCCGACGAGCAGCCGCTGCTCGATCTCATCGCGAGCAAGGGCTCGGAGCTCGCGCTCGTGCTGCTCTCGCTGCCCTACAAGCGGTGCGTCTCGGCGGAGTACCTGCGCAAGGTGCGCGAGGCGTGCCGCGCCCACGGCGTGCTGTTCGTCCTCGACGAGGTCGTCACGGGCTTCCGGCTCGCGCGCGGCGGCGCGCAGGAGTACTACCAGATCGAGGCTGATTTCGTGTGCCTCTCGAAGGGCATCGCCGCGGGCATGCCGCTGTCGGCGATCGCCGGGCCGCGCCAGGTGATGAGCCGGCTCTCGGAGCTCCAGGTGTCGACGACGTTCGGCGGCGAGATGCTCTCGCTCGAGGTCTGCAGGGCGGCGCTGCGCGAGTACCGCGAGACCGACTACGTCGCGAAGGTCGCCGCGCTGGGGAAGCGGCTCCGCGAGGGCATCAACCGGCGCGCAGAGCAGGGCGGCTTCCCGCTGCGGATCGTGGGGTACGACGCGATCCCCTTCTTCCTCATGGCCGAGGATCTGGCCGTCCACACGAAGCGCATGGAGCCGTTCGTCGGCGCGATGGCGAGGCGCGGCGTCCTGCTGCGGCGCGACGTCAACTTCCTCTGCGGCGCGCACACCGAGGCGCAGATCGATCACACGATCGACGCGGCGCACGACGCTTTGCTCGAGCTGGCGAGCCGCGGCGTGATCGAGCGCGGCGCGGGCGCGAAGGCCCAGAGCTGAGCCCGCGGTCGTGCAGAACGCTCGCTCCGAACGGACCCTCCTGTTCCTCATCGCCGCGGTCCAGTTCGTCAACCTGCTCGACTTCATGGTCGTCATGCCGCTCGGGCCGGACTTCGCGGTCGCGCTCGGCATCCCGATGTCCAACATCGGCCTGATCGGCGGCAGCTACACGGCAGCGGCGGCGGTCTCGGGGGTAGCCGGCGCGTTCTTCCTGGACCGCTTCGACCGGCGCAGCGCGCTCGCCGTCGCGATGCTCGGCCTCGTCCTCGGCACGGCCGCGGGCGGCCTCGCCACCGGCCTGCCGAGCCTCCTCGCGGCGCGCGTGCTCGCCGGGGCCTTCGGGGGGCCCGCGACCTCGATCGCGTTCTCCATCGTCGCGGACGCGATCCCGCCGGAGCGGCGCGGCAAGGCGATGGGCGTCGTGATGGGCGCCTACTCCCTGGCCGCGGTGCTCGGGGTGCCGGCCGGCCTCGAGCTCGCGCGGCGCGGCGGCTTCCAGGCGCCGTTCTTCGCCGTCGCGGCGCTCGGGCTCACCGTCGCGGGGCTCGCGCTCCTGCTGCTGCCCTCGATGCGCGGCCACCTCGCCGGGGCGCGGGTGCCCGGGACCGCCCTGCGCGAGCTCCGCGCGCTCGTCGGCCGCTCGCTCGTGCTGCTCTCGTACGCGACGACGGCGGTCATGACGATGGCGTCGTTCCTCGTCATCCCGAACATCTCGGCCTACGTGCAGCACAACCTCGGCTATCCGCGCGAGCGGCTCGGCCTGCTCTACCTCGTGGGCGGCGCGCTCACCTTCGTCGTGATGCGCACCGCGGGCGCGCTGATCGATCGCATCGGCGCGTTCCGCACGAGCCTGGTCGGGGCGGCGACGCTCGTGGCCGTCCTCTATGCCGGGTTCCACTCGTACGTGCCCGGGCTGCCCGTGCTCGTCATCTTCGTCGCGTTCATGACCGGGACGGCGATCCGCAACATCTCCCACAGCACGCTCGCCTCGAAGGTGCCGCTCCCCTCCGAGCGGGCGCGCTTCGGATCCATCCAGTCGGCCGTGGATCACCTCTCGTCGGCGCTCGCCGCGTTCCTCGCGGCCCGGCTGCTGCACGAGCTCCCCGACCAGCGCCTCGACGGCATGGGCGCCGTGGCCGCGCTGGCGATCGCGTTCACGCTCGCGTCGTCGTGTCTGATCTTCCTGATCGAGCGACACGTCGCCCTCGGCGCGTCGAGCAGCGCCGGCGCTGCGCGCGCTGGAGGGCCGGGGCTAGTCGACGAGCGCGAGAGTCCAGAGAGCGCGCCTCCAGCCGGGCGCCCCTCACCTGGCTGACCTGGTTTCCATCTCTGATTCCCCTCGGTGGGAACAACACCCCATCGGGGTCACCTCCCCTTCTGATGCTGGAGAAAAGCTCCAGGGTCGGCTTGCACGGCCGCTCCTCACATGCTCTTTGTCGGTGACCTCATCAATGGCGTCCCCGTCTCTCGTCCCGCGCCTCGCGGGATGCCTTGGCTGTCTTGTCGCAGCCCTCGCCCCACGCATCGTCGTCGCCGTCATCCCGGCCGGAGCCTCGCCTCCTCCGGCGGCGGTCGCGCCGATCACGGAGGTTCCGCCCCTCGCGAAGGGCGCGCCTCCGCCCCTCATCGACGGCGCCGCGCGCTCCGTCGTCGCCGTGGCCGTGTCGCATCACGATCCCCGGGGCGGCGAGCGACGCGTGAGCCTGTGCAGCGGCGCGCTCGTCGAGCCGAACCTCGTCTTGACCGCGCGTCACTGCATCTCGCGCAACCTGACCGCGACCCCTCGCTGCGATCGCTCGGGCAAGTCGCACAACGGCGATCACCTCGGCGGAGACATCGATCCTTCCGAGATCGCCATTTACACCGGGGACCATATCGATGTCTCCCGCGACGCCGCGCGGGCGCGCGCCGTGGCCACGCTGCACGGTGAAGAGCGCGTCCTCTGCGACGCAGACATCGCCTATCTCGTGCTCGATCGGCCCCTCACCGATGTGGCGCCCCTGCGGATGCGCGAGGCCGGGGCGATCGATCGAGGCGACAGCGTGGTCGCCGTCGGGTACGGCGGCGGAGCGTCCAACCGGCTCGGCGTCCGCGCCGCGCGCGGTCCGCGCCTCGTCGCCGCCGTCGGGCCCCGCGCCGATCCGGCGACCGGCAAGGTCCTCGGTCCGCGCGAGTTCGAGATCGAGGGGGCGACCTGCGCCGGTGACTCGGGAGGTCCGGTGATCGACGCTGACCGCGGCGACGTGGTGGGCATCACGTCGCGGGGCGCGGGGTGCACCGCGGCTGGCAACCACGTGTATACACGCACGGACGCCTTCGCCGCGCTGACGGCCGAGGCCCGCACAGCCGCGCTCGCACGACGCTGAGCGCGCCACCGCCGCCGGCTCGTCTCGCCGAGCGCGAGGGGTAGGACGCGCGCGGCAGGAGCCGGCCGTGTGCAACCGCGGCACAGCGCGCGCTGCGCGGGCGTCCCGGCACGTCGCTCGCATCGCGCAGAGTCGACGGAAGACCAACACGGGATCGACGCTCATGCGTGCAGGGTCGCGTGCGCGATGACGCTGCCTCGCCCGCGCCGATGACCACTTCCCGGAGGGATCGGAACCATGTCGTTGCTGGACACCACCAGGGGCTTCTTGACGCCCGAGCTCATCTCGGCCGCAACGAAGGGGCTGGGCCTGAGCGATGAATCGCCGACGAACGTGCGCGGCGCCGCGGAGAGCTCGGTGCCGACGCTGCTCGCCGGAATGGCTCAGGTCGCCTCTACGGAGAGCGGCGCAGCGCAGCTGTTCAGGGTGATCACCGAGCGGGACTACGAAGGTCTGCTCGGGAGAGCAGGGCCCCTCCGCCCCGAGCAGGCCGAGGAGCTCTCGCAGCATGGGCAGTCGATGATCGCCCGCCTGTTCGGCGACCGCGCGAGCGGGATGATCGATCTCGTCTCCCGCTCCTCCGGCGTGGAGCAGCGGTGCTCGACCGCGATGCTCGGCCTGGTCGCTCCGATCGTCGCGTGCGTGCTCGGCCGCGAGGTGAGGTCGAGGGGGCTGACCGCGCGAGGGCTCTCCGATCTGCTCTCTCATCACAAGCAAGCCTTCAAGGACGATCCACGCGCCCCGGCGGGCCTCGCTGGATTCCTCGCTCCATCCATGGCGGCGGGCGCTCCTTTCGTCGCGACGGCGGCGCGCGAACGGCCGCATGATGCAGTGTCGTCGGCCTCCCGAACGGCGGCCCCTTCGACCCCGCTTCCCTCACGTGAAGGGACTCCCCGTCAACGTGAGACGCGAGAATGGCTGCTCCCGGCCGTGCTGGCAGCGGCGGTGCTCGGAGGCCTCTGGGCGTTCGTCCGCGAGCGCAGGCCGGAGCGCACCGCCGCCGAGCCCACGCAGGAGGCCCCGATCGCGGCGGCTCCAAGGGAGGACCTCGCCCAGCCCGTCGCGCCGCCGCCGCAGGTCGAGGCGCCGCGCGCCGAGGCGCCCACGGCCGCCGCGCCCAGCGAGGCGCCGCCGAGCGCGCCGGAGATCGTCGAGCAGCTCAAGATCACGGCCGGAGAGATGACGCTCCCGGGCGGCAAGGTCCTCTCCGTCGACGAGCACAGCTCCGAGGCGGAGATCGCGCGGTACCTCGACGCCGGAGCCGCGGATGGCCCCAGGCGCTTCTCGATGGAAGGCGTGAACTTCCGCTTCGGGACCACGGAGTTGACCGAAGCGTCGCGGCCGAAGCTCGAAGCGCTGGCCGTCATCCTCGACGCCTATCCCTCCGCGCGGGTGCGCATCGAAGGGCACACCGACGCCGTGGGCGGCGCCGAGGGGAACCGATCGCTGTCGCTGGCGCGAGCCCAGACGGTGCGCAACGAGCTCACCGCGCGACAGATCGCTCCCGATCGCATCGAGGTGGCCGGGATGGGCGCCGAGCAACCGGTGGCGCCGAACGACACCGCCGGCGGACGCGCGCAGAACCGCCGGATCGACGTCATGATCCTGAGCCTCTGAAGCGGCGATTCACCCCCTCCACGCCAGGAGCAAGGTACCGGCGCCGGCCTGCGGAAGCAGGGGACCGGCGCCGATCTGCAGCACGGCCCGCGCGCTCGCGCGTCAGATCTCCCCGTAGGCCCGCGAGATCACCCGGCGAGCCACGGACTGGATGCCGGTGTGCTCGAAGTAATTGGTGGCGAGATCGACCGCGGCCGCGAGGCAATCGAGCTTGCCGCCGGCCGCGCCGAGGTGTCCGCTGATCCGCTCGAGCACGCCCTGCCGCTCGATGCCCTTCTTCGCGATGAAGCCGGCGATCGCCGTTTGCGACGCGCCGAGGCTCTCCTTCATGATCTCGCGCTTGGCATCGACGCTCCCGCCTGGCAGGTATTCCAGCAGGCGCGCAAAGCGGCTTTGCTGGCCGAGCTGCTCGTTCGTCGCGCTCGAAACGGTGTCCACCACTCGAGCGAGGAAGTCAGGGCCGAGCGGGATCATGCCGTCGCAAACGATCCAGGCGGCGAGGCGCATCGCGTCGTCCTTCTCGTAGCTGGCGAGCGAGGCGGCGAAGTCGCCGATGCTGTCGCCCGGCAGCCCGTTGATCGAGCAGAACGCCGCGAGCTCGGCGACGAGCTTCACGCCCGCGTCGATGGCCTGGGTGGTGTCGGCCTTGGGCGTGATCTTCGACAGGAAGGAGAGAAAATCCGACGCATCGCCGATCTTGCGTGCGATCGTCGCCACGCCGGCGAGGCCGCTCGTGTCGTCGACCAGCCGGAAGATCCGGACCGCGCGCTGGTATCCCTGCTCCGACTCCGCATAGAGGGCTATCGCACGCTCGCCGACCTGCTGGATGAGGCCCTGCTCCTCCTCGCCGGTGACGAGCTTGATCATCTCCTCGAAGCTCGTGACGTTCTTCCACTCGCCCGGCACGATGTAGTCGAGCGCCCCCAGCAGGCGCGTGGTCATGTTCGACTTCGGGAGGTCTTCGAGGATGGAGTGAATCGATTCACGCGTCATGGGGGGCCCTTCAGAGGTTCGCGAGACCGCTCAGGTCAAATCGCTGCAGCCATGCTTTGCGCGCCTCGGGGTCCAGGGTCTGGGATGACACCTTCACCTGGAAACGATTCTTGACGAGGAGCGCGGACTGGTTCTTCCCGACGGTCACGACCGGCATGCCGGCGAGGTGATCCGTCGCGTTCGCGAACTTGGCGACGACCTGGGGATCGCCCGCCGTGTCGGAGATGGATAGGGAGGCCACGTCACCGCCGTCCCTCCGCAGCTTGGCCTCCGCGTAACCAGGCTTCTCCGCGGTGAAGACGCGGCTCATCCCCTCGGCTCCCTCCGGGGGGAAGAACGCATTGAACGCGGATCCTGGCTTGACGTCAGGGGCGGCGCTCGCGGCAGGCGTGGGCTCCTTGGCCGCCGCCTCGTCCCAGCGCGAGGGAGGTTCCTTCTCGCAGGCGACCAGCAAGAGCGCGACGGAGAAGAGCAGGGACGGCGTTCTCGTGTTCATTGTGCCTCCGGTCCGGTGCCCTCGCTGCGTGCACCCCCGCGACGAGCGCGAACGTCGGAGCATCGGCCGTGCCACGTCGCGGCGACTGCTGTGGCGAGGAGAGACACCATCTCCGAGCAAGATGGCGACGAGCGGCCGCTCGTCGGATAGGCGTGCAGGAAGTGCTCACGACCACCCAACGTGATCGTGCGTGACCGCGGGCCGGTCGGCGCCGCCCGCTCGTACCGCACCCACGGAGCGCTCTCCCTTACGCGAAAGGCCGGCTCGTGGCTCGTCGGCGCCTACGTGTGCACTCTCGGGAGGACTTGCTCGAGGACGCCGACTGCGCCGTTGTCCTTTTCCACGTGAAAGCGGACCGACAGGTTGTTGTTCTTGTCCCAGTCATCTCCGCCGTCGCTCGGATCGAGGATCGCAAAGTTGCGGTGCGTGACGCAGTACTTGTGATCCGAGCCCGCGATCTCCCGGAGGAATCCCTTGATGTCTCCGTTGAACAGGTTCTGAGTTCCGCCGTTGGTCACCAGCGAGAGGATCATGCCGAACATGCCCTTGGGAGGTGGGCGTGCGATGCCGGATGCGGTCACCTGATACAGGCGCGGCCGCGAGCGCGGCTTCCCGAACCCGAGGCCCGTGTCGATGTGCGCCATGGTGCCCACGTGGATATCGCCGCCCAGGAGCGTCACCTGGGTGCGAGGGCTGAAGCCGGCGAAATTCATGAGAGACATCAGGAAGCGCCTGCATTCGTTCTGGTTGTTGGAGGCTGCCCAGCCGTCCCGGATGTCGTCGACGGTGGCCTTGCTGAACACGCTCGTGAGCGCCTCGGCGGCCGCGAGCGGCAGGTAGACGACCGGCGTGCCGACCACGACCAAGAGGTGCCTGAGATCAAGCGCCGCGAGCTCGTTGAGCCTGAGCTCGAGGTCGTCGAGCTGTTGCTTGCCGAGGATCGTCCCCTTGCTCCACGAGCGCTGCGACCGCCCATCGACCGCGAGAATGGCGATGTCGCCGTACTTCGCGATCCAGCCGAACCCCGAGCTGCTCAAGCGGTCCCTCGGGCTCAGCGCCACCTGAAACTCCTTGAACGCCTGCTCCGCGGCCCTGTAGCGCTCCACGGCCTGCGCAGTGCCGTCGTTGTTGTTCGACCCCCAGCCATCGTAGATCTCGTGGTCGTCCCACATCATTACGCTCGGGCAGCTCCCGAGGACCGCCGCCACGTCAGGGTGCGACCACGTCTGCACGTAGTGCCTGCGGTATGCGGCCGTGCGCCCCTCCGAGGCCGACCAGCCCGGGGGATCGCCGTCGCCGTAGATCTGGTCTCCAGCGTGAACCAGGAGGTTCACCTTGCCTTCATCCACGAGGGCCTTGAGCGCCCGCCACATCGCCCCGCGCCGCTCCTTGGGAAACTCGTGATTGTCGATGTCGTTGCAGCTCACGAGGCCGATACGAATCGGCCCGTTCGTGACGGTGCGGAAGGCAGACCCGTTGATGCTCAGGTTGTCCGCGGGTGTAGGGAGCGGATCTCCTGCGTCGTGCTCCATGATGCCGTACCGGATCCTCTCGCCGCTCAGCCCGCTCAGCTCGAACGTGGCGAGCCCGAAGGGAGGCGCGCTGAGGATCGGCACGTCGAGCGTGCGAACGCCGTTGTCGTCCGCGAACGCCAGTCTCGCCCTCGCCTTGGGCCTCTCGAAGATGGCCAGGATCCTGCTGGTTGTCTGCGTCGTGTGTCCGATAACTGCGCTCTTGAACGCCATGTTCCGCCTCGTTGACGAGAGCTCGTCAGGCTCGTGGTCTACCTGCGGTTCCGGGCAGCCCGCGCGCTCCGGCCCGGGCGCCGCTTCCCGTCACCGCGGTCGCTGGCAGCCGCGTCGCGGCTCCTCTGCATGCGCGTCCTCGGACCACCATCGCCAGATGCGGCGGGCGCTCAAGCTTCGAAGGAAGGGGCGGCGTGGTCCTGTCAGGCACTCTTTCCTATGTTTCGTCGTGGGCGGCCGAACGCAAGTTTTTCGGCTCGCCAAAGGGCTCGATTCGAGGGTCGGCGGCTCCGGCAAGACGTCGGGCTAGAGGAGCGGCTCTCGTGCTCACGGCGTGGGGGGCGGGAGCGCGGCGTCGGCGGGAGCGACGCCGGCGGCGACCACGGGGTAGCCTTGACCATCGCGCGTCCCAGCCGCCTGCGTGACGAACAGCAGCGAGAACCCGGGGTAGACCACCACCGAGGGCGCGCGCGGCGAGAGCGCGGACGACGCTCCGAACACCGGCGCCACCGCGCGCTGGAGCGGGCCGTCGTGGCCCAGGCGGGCGGCCAGGCCGATGGCCGAGCGCCCTGCGCTGTCCCTTCCGGCGTAGTAGACGCGAAGGAGCGGGCGGCCCGTGGCGGAGACGGCGAGCGCCGGGGCGGGGTCGGAGACGGCCGCGCTGTCGAAGGGCTCGCCTTCCCCCTCTGGCGCACCGGCGCCCTCCGGCGCACCGGCGCCGGCGACGGACGCCGGTTCGAGCGCGGGAGCGCCGCCGACGCGCTCCCAGACGAGGCCGTCGTCGCTGCGCGCCTCGCCCAGGAATGAGGCGCCCGCCTCGCCGGCGACCTCGTAGAACATGCGCAGCGAGCCGTCGGGCAGGCGGACCACGCCGGGGCTCCTCGGGATCGCGCCGCGCTCCCAGCCGTCGCCGTCGGTGCTCGGCGCGAGCACGGGCGCCGGCTCGCGCGTGAAGGCGAGCCCATCGTCGCTGCGCGCGAGCCCGATGCCGCCTGCCGCCGCGTAGTAGAGCCAGATCTCGCCGCGCACGAGCAGCGCCGAGGGGGCCGCCACCGAGCCACCCTCCCAGGGCAGCTCCGGCGCGAGGACCGTCGCCGACGATCGCTCGAACGAGCGGCCGTCCGCGGCCTCGTAGCGGACGATGGCGTTCGGCGGAGCGAGAGGGTCCGGCGAGGCGCCCTCGGGGTGGAGCGTGGCAGCGAAGAAGCCGGCGGCGGCGAGCGTCGAGGGGTCGCCGTCGAGATCGACGACAGACGCGTCGCGCACGAAGCGCTCGTCGTCCTCCATGACGTGCGGGGCCGTCCGCGCGTTGCCGAGCTCTTCCCCCGCGATGTCCCGGAACGGGCCGGCGTGGGCGTTCGGCAGGCTGCCCTCGTCGCCCCCCGACGGGAGCGTCGCGCAGGCCGCGAGCAGCCCCACGGCCGCGAGGGCGAGCGCCCGCAGAGGCGACGGGTGCGACGAACGCAACGCCTGGCGCGGTCCAGACCCTGACGGATGGACCGTGACACCACATGTGTACCGACGTTTACAGATCTGCATGCGAAATGACACCACGTGTGTACCGACGTTTACAGATCTGCATGCGAAATGACACCACATGTGTACCGACGTTTACAGATCTGCATGCGAAATGACACCACATGTGTACCGAGTCTATCACCACGGCATCCGACGCCGAGGGCTGCCGCCTCCCCCACCCGCAGAGAGGTTGACTGCACGGGATAGCTGGAAATCATCGCGCCATGGCGCGCACGGCTCCGGTTCCGAACATCCCCGCGATACCTGGCATGAACCCCGGCACGTGGATCCTGGGCGGAGGAGGCGGTGGGGGTGGCGGCGGGGGACGCGGAGGCCGGGGGCGCGGAGCCGGGCAAGGCGCGAACGGGAGCGGTGGCGGCGAGGGGGCGCAGGGCGGCGGCAAGAACGCCGGCTCCTGCGGTCCGGGCAGCGGCGGCGGCTGTCCGAATCCGTCGCACGGGCGCGGCGGCGGCACGTCGGCGGGGGATCCGGTCGATCCCGTGACCGGGCGCGTGTACACCGCCAAGGTCGTCGATCTGGCCCTGCCGGGGCCCATCCCGTTGTTCATCGAGCGGAGCTACTCGTCGGAGACGCGCGACGTCGATCTGGGCCTCGGGTTCGGCTGGAGCCATTCGCTGGCCTGGACCATCGAGGAGCGGAGGAGGACGCTCCGGGTGCTGGAGCCGAACGCCGCGCCAACGACGGCTGCGGTGCCCGAGCCGGGACGCCCCGTCGCCCTTCCCTGCGGCCGGCTGACGCGGCACGAGGCGGGCTACACGCTCGAGGTGGGAGGGCTCTTGGTTGTGCTCAGCGACCGACGGGAGAGCGCCTGGCTCCTGTCGCGTATCGTCGATCGCTACGGCAACGAGGTTCGCCTGACGTACGAGGGAAATCACCTATCGCACGTGATCGACAGCGCAGGGCGGGTCGTCCGCGTCCGCCGGCACGCGGACGGCAGGATCGCTGCCTTCGAGGTGAAGAACGCGTCGGCGCAGGGGCGATGGACCTCCTTTCGCACGTACCGATACGGCGAGCGGGGAGATCTCGTGGCCGCGATCGACGCGGCTGGTCATGAGCATCGGTACGAGTACGACGAGGAGCACCGGCTGATCCGGCGCCGGGAGCCCAGGGGGCTCGTCGCGCAATTTCGTTATGACGACCAGGGCCGCTGCGTCGAGACGTGGTGCGAGCGACCCGGCAACGACGCGCTCGACCGCGAGGTTCCTGACACCTTGGATGATGGCGAGACCAAGGCGAAGGGGTTCTGCCATGTCAAGATCGAGGATCACGGCGTCTTCACCGAGGTGATCACCTCACGGTCGAAGCGGCGCATCGAGGGCAATCCCCTGGACAAGGCGGACAAGGTGGTCTGGCAAGGGGGCGTCCACGCGTACCGGTTCGACACCGCGGGCAACGTGCTCGAGTACCGCGACGCCCTCGGACACGCGTGGCGCTGCGAGCGCGACGCGATCGGGCGGCTGCGGGTCGTGGTGGATCCGATGGGCGCGAGGACGGCATATGCCTACGACGAGGGGGGCGGCATCGCCGAGGTGCGGGACGCTCTCGGAGGGTTCGCCCGCTACGAGCGGAACGCGCAGGGGGACGTCACCGAGGTGTCCGACGAGCTCGGGCTCGTGGCGGCGTTTCGCTATGACGCGCGGGGATTGCTCGTCGAGGCGACTCTCCCGAACGGCGGCGTGACCCGGATGGACTACGACGCGCTCGGCAACCGGGTGGCGGTGACCGAGCCGGACGGGTCGACGCGGCGGATTCGGTACGATTTCCTGGGACGGGTGACGAGCTTCGTGGACGAGCGGGGGCTCGAGACCGTCTACGTCTACGACGCGTGCGGGCGGCTCGCGTCCGTACGGCGGCCCAGCGGAGCGACGGAGCGGTACGATCACGACGCTGACGGCCGCCTGTCGCGCATCGTCGACGCCGACGGGCGCGTGACCACGCTGCGCTGGGGAGGGATCGGGGTGGTGACCGAGGTGGTCCGGCCCGATGGCAGCTCGGTGCGGTACTTCCACGATCGCGAGCAGGATCTCGTGCGCGTGGTGAACGAGGCCGGCGACGAGCACCGGTACGTGCGGCGGGGAGAGGGGCGCATCGTCGAGGAGCAGACGTTCGATGGACGACGGATCACCTACCGCCATGATGCGATGGGTCGGCTCACCGAGATCCGGGACGGCGCGGGCCACGTGGAGTTCGCCTACGACCCGTGCGGGCGGCTCATCGAGCGCAGCTTCTCGGACGGCCGAAAGGACAAGATCGTTGTTGACCCGCTCGGCCGGATGGAGTGCGTGACGAGCGGAGAGGTCAGCTGCGAGTACACACGTGACGCGCGCGGGCGGGTGGTGCGCGAGACAGTCACGCAGGGCAACCAGCGGACGACGACGGAGACGGCGTACGACGCCCTCGGCAACGCGGTGCGGACAGCGGGTCCGTTCGGGGCCATGGACATCGCGCGGGACGTGGTGGGGCGGGCGGTCGAGGTCGCGCTGGGCGCGGCTGGGGTCCTGCGCCTGGCCTACGATCCGGCGGGCAACCTGGCGGAGCGGGCCCTGCCGGGAGGCGGACGCATCGCCGAGGACATGACACCGGATGGGCTCGTCGCGAGGGTGACGGCGATGAGCCCGCAGGCAGGGCCGGCGGTGCGGCCGGGCGAGCCCGCGTGGGTCGGGCCGCGACCCCTCGGGGTGACCTTCGCGCAGAGCTACGGGTGGTCACCGGCAGGGCTGCTCCAGGCGGTGGGCGAGGCGGCGGGAGGGAGCTATGTGGAGATCCCGCGCGACGCGAACGGGATGGCCGTGGCGCGCCAGCGAGCCGAGGGGGCGCGGCGGGAGGAGATGGAGCGCTTCAGCTACGGACCAGGCGGAGCGTTGTACGAGGGTGCGGCGCAACGGCAGTACGCGCCCGGCGGGCGGCTCGTGGCGCGCGGAGGGGTGACGTTCACGTATGACGAGCGAGGGCGCATGACGAGCAAGGCCGCCGATGACGGCCGCTCGTGGCGCTTCGAATGGGGAGACGACGACCGGCTCCAGGCGGTGTGGCTACCGGACGGGCGGGTGGTCCGCTTCGTGTACGACCCGTTCGCGCGACGGCTCGAGAAGCGGGTGGAGAGCGCTGGCGCCGTGGAGAGCATCACGCGGTACGCCTGGAGCGGGGATGCGATGGTGCACGAGGTCCGCGAGCGCGCGTCGGCGAGCGGGGATCCGGTCGTGGAGGAGCGCGCGTACGCGGTGCTGCCCGGGGCGTCGCTGCCGCTCGCCGACCTCGTGCGGCGGGGCGAGCATGACGAGGTCCGGTACTATGTCGACGCGCCGAACGGGATGCCGGAGGCGCTCGTGGCGGAGGATGGACGGCTCGTCGGCACGCTGGAAGCGTCTCTGTTCGGGAGGGTCGAAGACGAGCGGGCGGGGCTGACGCCGGTCAGGTTCCCGGGGCAGTACGCGGACGAAGAGACGGGGCTCCACTACAACAGGTACCGCTACTACGATCCGGAGACGGGGCAGTACCTGAGTCCGGAGCCGATCCGGCTAGAGGGGAGCCTGCGAACCTATGCGTACGCGGAGGGAAGGCCTATGGAGGCCTTCGATTTGGATGGCCTCGCTGCGCAATCGGTTCTCTATGGCCCGGGCCCGGCGGGCAGTCGGCCGGTCCTCGGTCGAGGGGAGAGCGGTGGCAGCCTTGACGACCTGCATCCTGCCGTACGCGCTGCGTTGCCTCCGAACGATGCGAACACCGCGAGGCAGAACGATTCGCGCGGGCGATGCGCTGAGCCGCACGCGCTGAGCAACTACCTGAACGAGTGGGAGTGGAACGGGACTCCGCCATCCCAACGGTCCGGGGCTCCACCGAGATCATGTCGTCCGGGGGATCCGGGATGGCAGCAGAACCTGGGCAGTGCGTTAAGCGGAATCGACACGAATGACGGGATCGTAAGTGGACGCAGGATAGACCAATCCAATCCAGGCGGTGAGAAGCGGTGGCCCGCCTGCGAGAATTGCAGTCAGATGATCCCGCGGCTCTATACGCTCGCCGGGATGACTCCGCCGAACAATGTGGTCGCAACGGGGACAGCGGGCGGCCAGACAGGGCCGGTGTTCAATCCCCCCACATCCTTCACCAACAACCCGGCAAATGCTGCGTATTTCAATAACGCGGCCCCTCCGCCCGGAGGTCCGGGCGCGTTGGGCACGTGGGAGCACCGGAACGGACAGTGGATGCGGATCCGCTGATCGCAACGGGAACTACGATGACAATCGGCGACCTAGAAGAATTCCCCCCTTCGATCCTCTCCTGGATCCAGCGCCATGCCAAATTCAGCCGCTCGTGGGACGAGCTCCTGCTGCGCAGGTCCCTTGAAGAACGCGGCGTGCCTTGCTCCGAGCTCCTCGTTACCTGGGAGCGCGCTCTTCATGCACTCGGCGAGGGAGGATCCCAGAGCTCCCCTTATCTGCTCGAGCTGGCAGACACGTGCTTCGGGACCGTGGCCACGGGCGCCGCGCAGGCGACGCTTCCCGGAGACGGCCGGACGGTCGTGATTGTAGGCCGGTTCGTCGGGGGCGGCGCGCTCGGGATGGACGAGCGCGGAAGACTCTTCAGCATCCGCGGAGACATGTGGATTCTTCTAGCCGAGCACCCGGCCATCTACCTGGCTAGGCTCGCGCTCGCTGGTATGGCTGAGGAAGACCAGCGATTGCACGTCGTCCTCTTGGAACGCGAGAAAATCGAGCCGCTGGCGGAGCGACTCGGCGTCGTCGGGATCGCCGCGGCGAGCGATGAGCTTCAACGCTTCTGGCAATCGGGCGCGCTCCTTCTCTACGAGGGTGATCTAGACGCCCCCTCTGCCTCGGCAGTGCACGCTCTCGCACGCCTATCCGATGCCAAGCGCGTCATTGATGCGTGTTGCGCGCTCGGCCTCTCGGGCGCCCTCGTACATGGCCCGCAGGCGCCGACGATCGCCCCGCTCGTGCGCGAGCCGGACGGATGCCCTCATTCCAGCTGGTTTCGCTACCGGCCACGCTTCGGTCGTGGCGACGGCTGGGTGGCCTGGGTCGACGGCAGCGATCCGGCTGCGGTCGAAGAAGTCTGCACCATCGATGGATATCGGATAAGCGAGATGGAATGGCCGAGCGGGCGCGCCGTCGAGCACGTAGCGCCTTGGGTCGAAGGTCTGCCAGGTGAGGACAAGGCACGGCTCCTCCGGCTTGGCTTTCGGCGCGATCTGCGGCGCACGTGCCATGTCGAGGAGCTCGACGCGCTCCTCGCGCGCCATGGGCTACCGTCGACTCCGATGGTGCGCACGCTCGAGCTCCGGCTCGGAGGGCTCCGATGCCCCCTGCGCGAAGGAGCCGCGTCGCTGTCCTTCGGTGCATTCCAGCTGCTCGCATTCGAGAGAGAGGCCCAGGACCACGCGCTATGGGCAAAGGACAGCACCACGCTCGACAATGGCACCGAATGGCCGCGCGTACGCTTCCACGGCGCGCCGCTCGTGCCCGTCGGCAGCGACGTCGAAGCGACGATCTACATGAACTCCGAGGGCGCCCTCCTTCGGCACGACTGGATACTGGACGATGTGGACATGCTGGACGAGACCCCGATGGACTACCTCCATCGCAGACTTCTCTCGCTCGAGTCAGCGTGACGACGTCAGAACGCCGCCGTCACCGTCGCCCCCAGGTTCAGCATCGTCCCGTCGGCCCGGTAATCCCCCACGAAATCCGCCGGATTGTCCTTCTCGATCACCACCTCCGGCAGCACAGACAGCTGCCCGTGCAGGTCGATCCGGAGCGACCCTGGCAGCTCCTCCAGCGGCCGGTTCAGGACGACGCCCGCCCCCAGCGACATCGTGTGCCGGTCCGCGTCGATGTAATTCGTCACGCCCTCCTGCGGCGGCACCGGGGACCTCTCGTAGACGTAGCCCGCGCGGAGCGGGATCTCGATCGCGCGGCGCTCCCCCTGCCCGGCCACCTTGCGCAGGCCCCCCGCCGCCGGGACGACGTACTCGACGCCCAGCCTCGGCACGAACCGATCCCCGAACCGGAGCGGCGCCACGGCCGTGGGCCTCGGATCGTCGGGCAGGTCGATCGGCACCTCCGGCGGAGGCGCCGCCTCGAGGTGCGCCCGCGTCCTCGCCACCGGGCTCTCGTAGGCTGACCAGTTCACCCACGTCACGTCCAGGTTCACGCGGAGGCCTCGGATCCGCTGGAAGCTCGCCCCCACGACGACCTGCTGCGGCAGGAACGCATCGACGGTGCGCGACTCGAGCTCGTACAGGAGCGGCACCTCGATGCCCGCGAAGTCCACGACCCCCTGCAAGCGCGCGTCGATCGCGAGGGGGAGCTTCGCCTCCCCACGGTAGGCGATGCCCACGAAGCCGAGATCTCCGACGCGCACCCGGGCGCCGAGGTGCGGATAGCGGATCGACGTGAGATCCGCGTCCACCTCGTGCCGGAGCGCCGAGTCGTACGGGGACAGCGCGTCAGCGCGGCCCGTGACCGCGAAGCGGCCCCGCGTCGAGGCCAGGAACGCGACGCCGCCGCCGAGCTCCAGGAACGGGAGCGGGCGGACCGCCACGCTCGCGGCGAGGAAGAGGATCGAGAGCCGGTCGTCGTAGAGCTCCCAGCGCGGCGTCTCCTGGCGGATCGCCTTGATCCGCGACAGCCCGTCGTCCGGGAGGAACGTCGCCAGGCCGAGCGCGAACGGCACGCCGAACACCTCGCCGGGCGCGACCAGGCCGCCCGCGAGCCCGTGGACGTCGCGCGCGCCGCTGTCGCGCCCGTTCGTGCGCAGGCGGTTCGACGCGTAGCCGTACCCGATCGAGAGGCCGAGGCCCGTCGCGCCGCAGAGGCCCGCCGGGTTGTAGTAGCTCGCCGAGAAATCGGTCGCGTCCGCCACGAGCGCGCCGCCCATCGCGGCGCCGCGCGAGCCGAATCCGTACGCGTCGGGCGCGTGCGCGCGCGCTCGACCCGCGGCGGCGAGCGAGAGCAGCGCGGCCGCGGCGCAGGGGAGCCGGCGCATCAGAACACCACCCCGAGCGTCGTCCCGCCCGCGACGAGGACGCCCCGCGTGCGCACAAGGCCAGCGCCGCCCTCCTCCGCGTCCGCCGCTCCCTCCTCCCGCTTCCGGTGCGCGCGCGGCAGGAGCAGCTGGACCTGGCCGAACAGGTCCAGCGTCAGCCGCGGCAGCGGCGCGGAGAGCGCGAGCCCGTAGCCGATCGAGAGCGCGACGCGCGCGTTGTCGTAGACGTTCGACGCGCCCGTCTGCTCGGGCGCAGGCGACGGCTCGAAGAACGCGCCCGCGCGCGCGTGCGCCGTGGCCCCCCGCGCCAGCGCGAGGCTGCGCTCCACGCCAGCGCGCGGCACGACCGTGTCCGAGTACCCCGGGTCCGCGGGCACCGGCGCCGCGCACGAGCCGGCGAACGGCTCGCCCGTCTCTGGGTCGACCTCCGGGCAGCGCACCGTCGCCTCGAGCGCTCCGGGGTAGTCCGACCAGCGCTTGTACGTCGCGCCGATCGCCACCTTCCACGGCCCCTTCACGCGCGCCACCTCGAGCGCGATCTGCGCTGGATCGTACTGCGCGATCCCCGCGATGTGGAGCGGCGGCACGGCGATCCCCCCGAGATCCTCGGCGTGGATGACGACGTTGAACCGCCCGACGAGCTCGCCGCGGAACGTGGCCCCAACGCGGTAGGCGCCGACGTCGTAGCTCGCGCCGAGGATCGGCCCGTAGCTCGCGACGAGCGTGTCCTCGACGAGGGTGCCCACGCGGCCGGAGGCGTCGGTCGCCACCGTCACCGCGCCGGACAGCGCTGCCAGCGCGGCGAAGCCGGCGCCCACCCGGACGCCGCGCCCTACCCGCGCGCCGAGCGCCGCCTGCACCGCGACCGACTGGGTGCGATCCGCCAGCGGGAACTGCGGCGTCTCCGGGTAGAGGATCCGCCCGCGGACCACCACATCGAACGGCGCGAAGAAGCCGAGGCCGATCGTCACGCGATCCGCGAGCGCGCCGCCGAACGGGATCGGCACCGTCGCGCCGATCACGCTGCCGCGCAGCGGCGCGTAGGACAGCCGCAGGTCCCCGGCGCGGAGGTCGAAGATCGCGCCCGTGAGCCCCAGCGTGAGCCGGCGCTCGCGCGACAGCGACAGGAGCGCCGGGTTCGCGTGGACGGCCTCGTAGCCCTCCGCGGCCGCGGCGCCGGTCGCGCCCATGGCGCTCGATCGCGCGCCGAAGCCGAGCACGTCCTCCGGTGACGCCTGCGCCGCGCCGCCCTGCGCGAGGGCGAGCCCCGCCGCCAGGAGCGGCGCGAACCCGCGCCCCCTCCGGCGGATCCGGCGAAACATGCGCGCGCGACCGTAGACTGGGCCGCCCTGGCGCGCTAGTCGGTATCCGCCGTGGATCTCAGCCCTCGAAGCAGCCCGGACGAACGCCGCCCCCGCCTCGCGCTCCAGGCCGTGCTGCCGGAGGAGCTCGCCGGCGCGTGCGGCATCGACATCGCCGACGCGCGCCGCATCGTCTCCCTGGCGCACCGCCTCGGCGAGCTCCCCGCCCGCGCGCCCGCGACCGTCCGGCGCGCCGCGCTCGACGCGGCGCGCTCGGCGGGCGAGATCAGGACGCTCGCGCTCGTCGAGCGGCGCGCGAGCGCCGAGGATCCGTTCGTGAAGTACGCCTTCCGCCTCGAGGACGGGGCGGCGGTCGAGTCGGTGCGCATCCCGCTCGAGCGGCCGGGCCGGTACTCGGCGTGCGTGAGCTCGCAGGTCGGCTGCGCGCTCGCGTGCGCCTTCTGCGCCACCGGGCGCATGGGCCTCACGCGCAACCTGGAGGCCTGGGAGATCGTCGAGCAGGTGCGGCTCATCCGCCGCGATCTCGACGCCACGGTTGGCGGCGGCGCGCGCGTCCACGGCGTGCTGTTCCAGGGCATGGGCGAGCCGCTCGCCAACGCCGACCGGGTCATCCAGGCGATCCGGGTGCTCTCCGAGCCGAGCGCGCAGGCCATCGACATGCGCAACATCACCGTCTGTACGGCGGGGCTCCCGTCCGGCATCCGGCGGCTCGCGGCCGAGGTCCCCGCGGTCCGGCTCGGCCTGTCGCTCGGCTCGGTGCGCCCCGGCAAGCGGCGCCTGCTCATGCCGATCGACGGGGCGCACCCGCTCGAGGAGGTCCTCGCGGCCGTGGGCGAGCACGCGCGCGCGAGCGGGCACGCGCCGATGTGGGCGTACACGCTCCTCGCGGACCAGAACGACACGGACGAGGACGCGGGGTGCCTGGCCGCGCTCGCCCGCGGCTTCGCGGCGCAGCACGGCATCTCTCCCCGGCTCAGCCTCATCCCCTACAACGCGATCGGCGCGCCCGGCGATCCCCTGCCCTCGCCGGGCGGCGGCGATGAACGCGGCGCGTCGGCCGATCCGTTCGTGCGCTCGGCGCGGCTTGACGCGTTCCGTGCGGTCCTCTCCGCCGCCGGGGTAGGCTCGATCGTGCGCTACTCGGGCGGGGGCGACGTCGGCGCGGCGTGCGGTCAGCTTGCGCGGCCTTTGGCGGAGGCGCAGCGGCCGGGCGGCCGCCGGGCGCCGCCCCGCGCCGGGGCGACCGCGGGCGCAGCCGACGTCGGGCCGAGCGCGCCGCCCAGGCCAGCGTGAGCGTCGCTATGGATCCCCGCTCCCACGCGCGCTAGCTTGCGCGCGTGTTCGGCTTCAGCTTCGGCGAAATCATGGTGCTCGCCATCGTGGGCATCATCGTGGTCGGTCCCCGGCGATTGCCTGCGATGATGAGGACGGCGGGGGGCTGGGTCGCCAAGCTCCGCCGCTTGAGCACGGACCTCCGGACGCAGAGCGGCATCGACGATCTGATCCGCCAGGAGGGACTGGAGCGTGAGCTCCGCGAGCTCCGCGCCCTGTCGCGGGTCAACGTGATCGAGACGCTGGTGAACCCCGTCGTCGGCGCCGTGACCGCCGCCGGTACGGTCGCCTCGTCCACGCCGCGCGTGAGGCCACCGGATCCCGAGCCGCCGCCGCCGCCCCTCGTTCAGCCGCTCCGCGAGCGTGAGTATCCCGTCCTCGGCTGCGACGCCTACGGAGTGACGCTGGATGTGGCGCCGGACGGCGCGACCAGCCTGCCGGTCGCACCGGAGAGCGCGACCCCCACGGAGACCGCGACGGCGGCGGACGCCACGGCCGGTGTGGCCGGCGCAGACGCCACGGCCGGCGCGACGGACGCCACGGCCGGCGCGGGGTCCGCCGCGGCGACAGCGCCCGCAGCCGCAGAGACCTTTGCAGCGACAGCGACCGCAACCGCGGCGACAGCACCCGCGGCCACAGCGACCGCAACCACGGCGACAGCGCCCGCAGCCGCAGAGACCGCCGCGATGACGGCGCCCGCGGCCGCAGAGACCACCGCGGCCACAGCGACCGCAACCACGGCGACAGCGCCCGCAGCCGCAGAGACCGCCGCGACGACGGCGCCCGCGGCCGCAGAGACCGCCGCGGCGACGCACGGCGTGGTGACCGGAAACGGAGCGACGTCATGAGCCAGGAGCAGGCGGCGGCGGTGAAGAGCGGCTCCCCAGAGGCGGCGGGCGCGTCCAGCGACGCCGCGGAGGATCAGGGCGAAGACAGGCCGATGTCGTTCTGGGAGCACCTCGACGAGCTGAGAAAGCGGCTCGTCCGGAGCATCCTTGTCTTCTTCGCGGCCTGCATCGTGGGGTGGGAGGTGCGCGAGGAGCTCTTGCACTTCCTGACCGTCCCGTTCGTGCAGGCGTGGCGGGAGCAGAACCTGGCGGGCAACCCCTCGCTCCACTTCGGCGCGCCCGCGGCCGCGTTCGTCGCTTACTTCAAGCTGTCGATGATCGGCGGCGCAGCGATGGCCTCGCCGTTCATCTTCTACCAGCTGTGGGCGTTCGTCGCGCCCGGCCTCTACGCCAAAGAGAAGCGCTACGTCATCCCGTTCGTCCTGTTCTCGACGATCCTGTTCGTCGGCGGCGGCTGGTTCGGCTGGCGAGCGGCCTTCCCGATCTCGTTCGGTTACTTCCTCAGCCTGGCCGGCACCGTCGGCGGCGACGGGGTGACGATCACGCCGACCGTGATGATGGGCGACTACCTCGACTTCGTCGCCCAGCTCCTGCTCGGCTTCGGGATCATCTTCGAGATCCCGCTCATCGTGCTCTTCCTGTCCATCGCCGGCATCGTCAACTACATCCAGCTCATCCTGTTCGGCCGCTGGTTCGTGTTCGGCGCCTTCGTCCTGGCAGCCGTCCTGACGCCGCCGGACATCACGAGCCAGCTCGTCATGGCGGTGCCGATGTGCCTGCTCTACGTGCTCTCGATCGGCCTCGCGTACCTCTTCGGCAAGCCGCCGACCGACGCCCAGCGCGCGGCGTACAAGGCGCGCAAGGAGAAGGAAGTCACCAAGGGCTGACGGGCGGCGCGGCGCAGCTGGGGCCGCCTGCGCGGCGTCCTCCGCGACGGCGTGCCGCACGGCAGACCGCTGCGCTGCTCCTCCGCGCGCCGTCCTCCGCGGCGGCGCAGGTCAGGCGGCGGGCGCGGCCGCCGCGGGCGCAGCCTTCCGGCTCCGCGCCACGTGGATCGCGACCGCGGCGCCGGCCATCGCGAGCCCGATGAGCTGCGACGTGGACAGGCTGAGGAAGCCCCCGCGGTCGTCGGCGCGCACGAACTCGAGCATGAAGCGCCCGAGCGCGTAGAGGCCGAGGAATGTCGCGAAGACCTGCCCGTCGTACCGCTTCCGCCCGTGCACGTAGAGCATGCAGATCGCCGCGATGGCGAACGACATCGCCGACTCGTAGATCTGCGTCGGGTGCACCGGGTGCGACGGCAGGCGCGGGCTCGTGAGCTCGAGCAGCTTGAACTGCGCCTCGCTCGCGGGGCTGTTCGGCGGGAACGAGAGCCCGAACGCCCCTTCGGTGCGCAGGCCGAAGCAGCAGCCGGCGAGCAGGCAGCCCATCCGGCCGAACCCGAGGCCCAGCGGGACGGCGAAGCCAGCCATGTCCGCTGCCTTCCAGAACGGGAACCGATCGCGCTTGAGCAGCCAGTACGCCATCGCCGACGCGCCCAGGAAGCCGCCGTAGTACGTCAGGCCGCCGGCCCAGAACTTCGCCCACGCCAGGCAATCGCGCTCGATCGGGTGGCAGACCCCCTTCGCCGCGTCCCACACGCCGTGGTACCGCGACGCGCAGAGCGCCTGCTCGACCTTCCAGTCGACCAGCGACGGGTCCGTGCACAGGTGCACGTAATCCCAGAAGTATCCGTCGGCAACGACGTGGAGGAGCCTGCCGCCGACGACGCCCGCGAGCAGGCAGGCGAGCCCCAGGTCGACGACCACATCCGGATTCTCGCCGATCCGCCGCGCCCACAGCGCGCCGATGGCCGTCGCGAAGAGGAAGCCGGTCAGCAGCAGCAGGAAGTAGGCAGGGAACGCTACGTCGAGCAGGCGGAACAGCTCGGGCCGCATGGTCAGCCCGCGGACGCCTTCGCGCCGGACGCCTTTCCTGCGAGCTCGGGGCGGTGGGGGGAGAACATGTCGATCGCCATCAGCCCAACGCCCACGACGATCGCGATGTCCGCCACGTTGAACGTCGGCCACACGAACGTCGAGGTCAGCCGGACCTGGATGAAATCGATGACGTACCCGTAACGGATGCGGTCGACCAGGTTCCCGAGCGCACCGCCGAGCACGAGCGGCAGCCCCCACCGGAGCGCGATCTGGGAAGGGTGGAGCTTGCGGTACAGCGAGACGATGAAGACGATCGCCGCGAGCGAGACCAGCAGGAAGAACGGGCGGCGGATCGCCTCGCTCTCGTCGCCAAGGATGCCCCACGCCCCGCCGTGGTTCTTCGCGAAGATCAGGTTCAGGTGATCCTTGATCACCTCGATCTTCCGGAACGAAAGCGGCCGCGGCGCGGCGGTGAGGTCCGTGAGCGCCTGCGGCTCCAGCCGGTCCTTGGCCCACCATTTCGTGCCCAGATCGGCGGCCAGGGTGATGGCCGAGACGGCGATCAGGAACACGTACGACGGCCGGTAGGCGGGCTTCGTCGGCGCGACCACGTCGTCGGCGTCCCCCTCCTGCGAGGAGCCGCTCCCCTCGTTGTCGCGTTCGCCAGCGGAGGCGAGCGGCTCGCCGGCCGGCGCGTTCACGGGCGCGGAGCGATGCGACTCCGCATGGGCACCTTCGGTCTCAACGGCAGCGTCTCGCGGCGTCGCGTCTTCAGTCATGCGGAGCGCGTTCCTCTACGACAAACCGAGCGCTCCGGCAAAGGCTTCCCTCCGCAGGCGCCGCCGCGCGCGTCTTTCACGTCTTGCGCGTCTTACGTGACTTGCGCGCGCCGCGTCGCCCGCGTCGCGCGCCGCGCCGTCTGCTCCGGTCGAGCCGCCCGCTTGCGTCCTTCAGCTGGCCGGCGGCACAGGCGGAGGCGCTTCCGTCGATAGCGGAGGGGTGGGGTCGCCGCCTGCCGGGCCCTCCAAGGCGCCGCGAGCGTCTGGATACGGCGCGCTCGCCCTGCGGGTCGCGACGATCATGTCCTTGGACATCAGGATGACCCCCGCGACGATCGCGATGTCCGCCACGTTGAACGTCGGCCAGTGAAACTCCCGACCGCCGCGGATCACGTACACGTCGATGAAGTCGATGACCCAGCCGTAGCGGATCCGGTCGACCAGGTTGCCCATCGCGCCGCCGAGCGCCAGCGCGAGCCCCCACTTCATCCCCGTCTGGTCCCGGTGGACGCGCCGGTAGATCGAGAAGATGAAGACCATCGCCGCGGCGGAGACGAACAGGAAGAACGGCCGCCGCAGGCCGTCCGGGAGGCCGCGCAGGAAGCTCCAGGCGCCGCCGGGGTTCTGCGCGAAGATGAAATCGAGGTGGTCCGGGATGATCGTGAGGACCTTCGCGCCCGACCGCTTCGGGTCGAACCCGGTGAGGCGCGCGTGCGCCCACCCCTTCGTCACCAGGTCGGCGGCGCACGAGACGAGCGCCACGACGGCCAGGAAGCGGAGCGAGGCGCGCTCCTCGCTGGGGAGGTCGTCGGGAAGGTGCGCGGCGGGCGACGCTTGCGGTGCGTCCGAGGACATCGTCTTCGCTTCTACGCGATGGCGTGGCACGGAGCAAACAGCCTCGAGCGGAGCTATGCCCGGCGGCGGTTGTCTTCCGTTCTTCCGTTCGTCCGTCCTTTCGTTCTTCCCTCTCGCGCCTTCCGGCTCCGTCGTCCGCTCTCGCCCGCGCCTCCTCCGCCGATCCCCGCGCCGGTTCACCTCCGGTTCAAGATCACCACCGGACGCTCCGGGGCGCGCGATCGCGTCGGCGCCTTTTCCTGTCTGGGAGGATCGGCCGGGCTGGCCGGGTCGACCGCCGGCGCCCCCCTCCTTCGCAGCGCGAGGTGCACCTCGCCGTACGCCTGGAGGGCCGCGCCGCGCTGCCGCTCCGTGGCCGCCGTGCGCCCCAGCGACTCGGCCAGCTGCGCCCGGCGCCCCGCGAGGTACGCGAGATCCCTCGCCTCGGCGAGCTCGCTCCCCCCGGCGAACGCCTGCTCCGCGCGCTCCATCGCCTCGGTGGCGCCGCGCAGGTCCGCGGGCGCGAGCTCTGCCGCCGCGCTCGTCCGGGCGCGCTCGTAGCTCTTCCTCGCCTCGATGAGCTCCTTCGGCGGGAGCGGCGCGCTCGCGCACCCCAGGAGACCGCCGACGAGCAGAATGGCCACCGTCCCGTGATTGGTTCGCATGATTCTGCGCCTCCTCTCCGCGAGCCCTAGCGGAGCTGCCGCTGGATGGATCCGACCCCCTCGAGCGCCTCGTGCGTGCGGGCCTGAGCCTGCGCCTCGCGCGTGAGGACGAGCGCGAGCTCCGCGTCCGCCTGCGCGCGCAGGAGCATGCGTTGCGCCCGATCGGGCACGCCGTCGGCCGACAGCCTCGTCGCCCGCTGCACCTGCTCCCGGGCGAGGCGGAGGTGGGCTTCCGCCCGCGGGTCCTCGTCGGCTCCGACCTCCTCGGCGGCTCGAATCATCGCCTCCGACGCGCCGAGCCGCTCGCTGAAGCTTGGAGCGTACGCGGCGCACCCCGCCACCGACGCGCCGAAGAGCGTCAGGAACACTGCGTTTTTCATGTGCGACACCTCGTTGCCAGCCCCGGACGAGAGGTCGCCCGGAGAAGGCGGGTGAAAGAGCGGATGGAATCATCGACTCCGGATCTCCGTCGTCGATCGGCTCGTCCTCAGGCAACCAGCACACCAGGGCCGACGGCCTCCGGGCGCCACCTGAGCGCGCCCGCGAGAGGCGCCGCCCTGCGTCCGTCGGTGCAGAAGGAATCACGACGGCACTGAGACATCACCTCACGCGCCGTATCCGCGCTTCCCATCCGTTGCGCGCAAACGAGCCATCCGCCGAAGGGCCCGTGTGCGTCACCTGCGGTAACTGGACCACAGGAGAGCCCAGGACACCGGATCTCGTTCGAGGACGGGAGAGGCCCTCTCTCCGCTGTACGCCCGCCTGCCGCGGCGGCCCGCCGCGACCGCGTTCCGTGCCGGTCCGCCACGCCCGCCTGCCGCGCCGATCCGCCGCGCCTGCCGCGGCGGTCCTTCACCCGCGCGCCGCCCTCCGAGATCCCGGCCGCGCAGGCCAGCGCAGCGCCACGCCGGCCGACGTGTGCATCGCGCCCGATCCGGTTGAGTGACACGGCGCATCTGTTTAGTATACCTGCGTCATGCCGTCGCCCCCCTGGAAGATCGAGACCGGCGTCGAGACCGTCATCTCGTCGTGGCTTGCCTCCGGCTACGTCCGCCCTTGTTTCACCGCGGATCGTGAGCTTCCGCCGGCCGACGCGCGCACCTCACCGATGCCCGACGCGCTCTCGCCAGCGCTCCGCGGCGCCCTGGAGCGGCGCGGCATCTCCCGGCTCTACGACCACCAGGCGCGGGCCTTCGCGGCGGCCCGCGCGACGCCCGCAGGCCCGCGCGCCGCGGCGGAGCCGGCGCGGGCGGGGCGGCACGTGGTCGTCGCCACGCCCACCGCGAGCGGCAAGAGCCTCTGCTTCCATCTCCCGGTGCTCGACGCGCTCGCCGAGGGCGCCGCGTCGGGCCAGGGCGGCAGCGCGATCTACCTGTACCCCACCAAGGCGCTCGCCCGGGACCAGGAGGCCGGCCTGCACGCGCTCATCCGCGAGGCGGGGCTCACGATCCCGGCGATCGTGTACGACGGGGACACGCCGGGCGACGCCCGGCGGGCGGCGCGCGAGCGCAGCCCCATCGTGATGACCAACCCCGACATGCTCCACGCGGGGATCCTGCCGCACCACGCGCACTGGGCGCGGACGTTCCAGCGCCTGCGCTACGTCGTGCTGGACGAGCTCCATACCTACCGCGGCGTGTTCGGGTCACACGTCGCCCACGTCCTCGCCCGGCTACGCCGGGTCGCCGCGTTCCACGGTTCGAGCCCGACCTTCCTCTGCGCGACAGCGACGATCGGCAACCCGCGGGCGCACGCCGCGCGCCTGCTGGGCGTCGCCGAGGACGAGCTCGAGCTCATCGACGAGTCCGGCGCCCCGCGGGGGCCGCGGCGCTTCTTCCTGTACAACCCGCCGGTGGTGAACGCGGAGCTCGGGGTGCGCGCCAGCACCCTGAAGAGCGCGGTGCGCCTCGCCGGGGATCTCGCCCGCGCCCGCGTGCCGACGCTGGTGTTCGGCCAGTCGCGCAACTCGGTCGAGATCATGCTGAAGTACCTGCGCGAGGGCGTCGGCAGGGAGATCGGGGCGGAGGACGCGATCATGGCGTACCGCGGCGGCTACCTCCCGGAGACGCGCCGGCGGGTCGAGCGGGGGCTGCGCGAGGGCGAGATCCTGTGCGTCGTGGCCACGAACGCCCTCGAGCTCGGCATCGACATCGGCGAGCTCGACGCGGTGATCTGCGCCGGCTACCCCGGATCGGTCGCCGAGACATGGCAGCGCTTCGGCCGGGCGGGCCGGCGCGGCAAGACGAGCATCGCGGTCCTGTGCGCCACCAGCGCGGCGCTCGACCAGTACCTCGCGAGGAACCCGGGGTACCTCCTGGAGCGCGGGGCCGAGTCGGCCCGGATCGATCCTCAGAACACCGAGATCCTTGTGCAGCACCTCAAGTGCGCGGCGTTCGAGCTGCCGTTCCTCAAGGGGGAGCCCTACGCGGCGATGCCGCCGGACGACACCGTGGCGGCGCTGCGCTTCCTGCAGGACAACGGGGTCGTGCACGAGTCGAACGATCGCTTCCACTGGGCGACCGACGCGTATCCGGCGAACCACGTGAGCCTGCGCTCGGTGGGCTGGGACAACTTCGTCATCATCGACAAGGCCCTTGGCAAGACGCTCGCGGAGCTCGACTGGCGCGCGGCGCCGACGATGCTCCACGAACAGGCCATCTACCAGCACGACGGCGAGCAGTACCAGGTCGAGCGGCTCGATTACGAGAACCACAAAGCCTTCGTGACGAAGGTCGTCCCCGACTATTTCACGACCGCGCTCACCCACCGGAAGGTGAGCATCCTCGACGAGAGCGCGGCCGCCCCGCTCGGCCGGGCGACCGCCGCGTTCGGCGAGGTGAGCATCGTGGAGAAGGTGGTCGGTTACAAGAAGATCAAGTTCTACACGCACGAGAACACGGGATATGGCGACGTGCGGTTGCCCGACATCCAGATGCACACGACCTCGTTCTGGCTCACCGTGCCCGAGCCGCTCTGCGAGGAGCTCGGCCTCGGCCGCGCGACCGCCATCGACGGCCTGCGCGGGATCGCGCGGGCGCTGGAGACGGTCGCGACGCTCTCGCTCATGTGCGATCCGCGCGACATCGGCCAGACGCTCGAGGACGGGAGCGAGGCGCGGGAGGCCCCGGCCGGCGGAGAGGGCGCCGGGGTCTTCGATCCGACGCTGTTCCTGTTCGACAACGTGCCTGGCGGCGTCGGGCTCTCCGAGCGCATCTACGAGCAGCGCGACGAGCTCCTCGCGCGCACGCGGCAGCTCATCACCGGGTGCCGCTGCGACGAGGCCGGCTGTCCGCTCTGCGTCGGCGCCACGGAGACCATCGACGCCAAGCGCAAGCGCGCGGCGCTCGGGCTCCTCGCGATCTTGCTCCACCAGGCGTGAGCTCGGCGGCGGTCGCCCTGGCGGGTGCTAACTCCGCTTCGCAGCGAAGCCGGCCGCGCGCAGCATGTCCTGAGCGGACGTGTACCAGACCCACGCAGATCCAGCGACATCCACCTCGCTCTGCGCCCCCTGGCCCCTGCCGTGCTCGGGATGGACGCGCGTCGTGGACGTGTCGCCGCCGCCCGATCTGGCGATCGTGACAGCCATGTTTCAGCGTAGAGGGGAACACCACGAGTCGATTTGTGCAATCGACCGCAGCATCTCTGAGATCGAATGCTGTCGCCCCTTTACCCCGCCCCTCGGTGCAATCTAGAGTCGGGGCACCGTGGAGAGCGCGCCATCGAGGGGGGTAGTTCTGGGGCGTTACGCCATTGGACCGCGGATGGCGCGCGGCGGGATGGGCGAGGTGTTTCGCGCGGTCGCGCTCGGGCCGGACGGCGAGGAGGTCCCGGTCGCCATCAAGCGAATCGTCCCGATGCACGCCGGCAGCGACGATCTCAGGCAGCTCTTCATCGCCGAGGCGAGCATGATGACCCGCCTCAAGCACCCCAACATCGATGAGGTGCTCGACTTCGGCGTCGACGAAGCGGGCGACTTCTACCTTGTGCTCGAGCTCGTGTCCGGGACGGATCTCGGGCGACTCTGCAAGGGGCTCTGGGCGCGCGGGGAGTCCGTGCCGGTGCCGATCGCGCTCTTCGTCGCCGCCCAGGTGCTCGAGGGGCTGGGCTACGCGCACGAGCGCTCGGCCGCCGAGGGGCGGCTGATGGTGCACCGCGACGTGAGCCCTGGAAACGTGCTCATCTCGCTGAGCGGCGTCGTGAAGATCGCGGACTTCGGCGTGGCGATCGCCACGCGGGGCGACGTGGGGGACGCCGCCAGGCGCGACCTGGTCGGGAAGCCGAGCTACATGCCGCCCGAGCAGTTCGATGGCGAGCGCGTCGACGCGCGCGCCGACCTGTTCGCCCTCGGGGTGGTCCTCTTTCAGATGCTCACCGGGACGCGGCCCTTCGCCGGCAGCAGCGCCGCCACGCGGATGGCGGCGGCGCGCGAGGGGCAGATGATGCGGGCGAGCGAGCTGCGCCCCGAGGTGAGCCCCGCGCTGGAGGCGATCCTCACGCGCGCGCTCGCACCGCGCCGGGACGACCGCTTCGCCGACGCGCGCGCGATGCTGGAGGCGATCGAGGCGCTGCGCGAGGCAGGCCACGAGATCGGCACGCCGGAGGACCTCGGGGCGCTCGTGACCGCGGCGCTGAAGGAGTCGCCGGAGTCGCGTCCGCCGGGCCCCCACACGCCCGAGCTCCCCGAGGACGAAGACGACCTGGAGGGGGGCGAGCTGACGCGCGCCGACGCGGACAGCCCCTTCACCCTGCGCGCGACGCGGCGCCCCGGCCCATCGTCGCAGGTGCCCGGCGCCGACGCCGAGGCGCTCGATGCGCTCGATGCCATCGACGCGGCGCTCCCGGCGCCGTCGAGCGCCCCGGTGAGCGGCGGGTTCCACGCCGTGGCGCCGGCGTCCGGCGAGGAGAGCGCGATCGATCCGCTCCTGGCGTCGAGCCTGAGGGGGGCGGTCTCCTTGGCGCCGAGGCCGCGCGACGAGGCGCGGCCGCCGTCCTCGGCGCCGGGCGCGGTCCTCCCGCCGGCCGGGGCGACGCGGCAGCGCCTGCTCGCGGGGGCGATCGCCTGCGCCGCGCTGGCGGGGATCGCGATCGCCAGCGTGCGCGTCAGCCGCGACGGACCGAGCGCGGCCTCCCCCGCGGCCGTGCAGCGCACCGTTCGGGCAGTGCAGCCGCAGATCGCCGCCGCCGTGCATGCCGCGCTGTTGCCCTTGCGAAGAGCTCCTTCCCCTGCGAACCCCGCCGAGGGCGCTGCGCCGGCCGCGGTCTCCGCCCCCGCCACCGCGCCGGCCACGGTCTCCGCCCCCGCCACCGCGCCGGCCGCGAACACCCCGTGAGCCACCTCGCTTGCGGCGCTCGGTCCGCTCGGTTAGCAGCGCGGCATGCGACGCCCTCACGTTCTCCTCGCCCTCGCCCTGACCGCGCTCGCCGGCTGTAGCGCCGCGCCGCCCGCAGCTCCGCCGCCTCCGACGGCTGCACCTCCGGCTCAGCCCGACGCGCCGCCCGCTGCGACGGCCCCCGCCCCGGCCGACGCGGCCGCCTCGGCGCCGTCGCAGGTCACCTCGGTCGAGGTGCCTGCTGCCGTGCGCGCCGTCATCGACGCCGCCGATCGCGCGGACGCCGACCGGGCGCTCGATGCCGGCCGTAAGCCTGCGGAGATGCTCGCATTTTTCGGCATCCAGCCGGGGATGAAGGTCGCGGAGCTCGCGGCGGGGGGCGGCTACTCGGCCGAGCTCCTGGCGCGGGCGGTCGGGCCGGGAGGGGTCGTCTATGCGCAGAACAACCGCTTCGTCCTCGAGCGCTTCGCCGAGAAGCCGTGGAGCGAGCGGCTCAAGAAGCCCGTGATGAAGCCGGTGGTCCGGGTCGATCGCGAGCTCACCGACCCGTTGCCGCCCGAGGCGCGGGATCTCGACGCCGTGTTCCTCGTGCTCTTCTACCACGACACCGTGTGGATGGAGGCGGACCGGGCCGCGATGAACCGCGCGGTCTTCCGCGCGCTCAAGCCCGGCGGCGTGTTCGCGATCGTCGATCATGCCGGGCGCGCTGGGACGGGCGTCACCGAGGTGAAGACGCTCCACCGCATCGAGGAGAAGATCGTGCGCGAGGAGATCGAGCAGGCCGGCTTCCGGCTCGCGGCCGAGGCGACCTTCCTCCGGAGCGCCGCGGACACGCGCGACTGGAACGCCTCGCCGATGGTGGCAGGCGACAAGCGGGGCACGAGCGACCGCTTCGTCCTGAAGTTCGTCAAGCCCGGGGGCTGAGCCGCCGCGGCGGCCGGGCTCATCGCTGGCAGCGGGTGGGCGGCGACGGCGCACGCCGTCCGCCATCGGAGCCGCCCCTCGGGGCGTGGGCGGCGCTCACCCGTCGGAGCGAACGCAGCGCGCGAGCCGCCGATCGCGGACCGTGTGGTCCTGCGATGCGCCGTTCGTGAAGTTGACGAGGACGGCCTTCTCCGCGCTGCCGATGGCGGGCGTCGACGACCAGAAGACGTCGGACGGCGTCCCCGGGAAGGCCTCGAGGTCGATCGCCGGCCCGGACCGCCGATCATCGACGATCGAGAGCAGCTCCTTCGCGCTCGGCAGCCGCCAGTCGCTCTTCGCGGCGAGGTCGAGCTCTTCGCAGTGCGCGAGCGCGTCGCTCCAGATGAACCGGGTCTGGGAGGCGTGGCGCTGCCAGACGAGCCCCGTCGAGCGATCGAGCACCCAGTCCTCGCCGAGCGAGAGATCTGCCGGCGCGATCCCCTTCACGCCTCCGACGCACAGCGCCCGGGCGCCGGCCGTGTCGTCCTTCGGGAAGAAGCCGAGGGACGCATCGCTGGCCAGCACACCCCAGGCGAACGAGCTGTCTGCGGCGACGTCGGTCGCGGACCAGTAAAAACTGTCCTGGGTGGACGTGAAGAAGATGTCGGGGAACGCCGTGGTGTGGCCGAAATCCACGATGGAGACGAGCTCGATCCGCGTCGGCAGGCGCCAGTCCGACAGGCCGCCTATGCCCTGAGCGCTGAGCGCCGCGCAGTGCTCCTGCGCGCCGACCAGCGTGAACATCCCGTTCTCCGCCACCTTTTCCCAGGTGAGCCCGGTCACCGAGTCTTCCACAGCGCCGTCGGCTTCTGTGTAGGAGGGGACGGCGATCTCGTAGTTCCCGTCCTGTCCGAAGAAGGGCGCCGAAGGCCCTGGGCACGCCTCCAGCACGGTGGTCCCGTTCGAGCAGCGCGTCGTCGGCGAGTCCGGCCATGTCACCGGCACGGGCGGCGGCCCTCCGCCACCGCCCGTCCCTCCCCCGGCGCCCCCGCCGCCGATCGGCTCGCTGCCGCCGCCGCCGATCGGTTCGCTGCCGCCACCGCCGGTCGAGCCCACGGTGCCGCTGCCGATCTGAAATGGCTCTCCGATGCATCCGGCGAGCGTGACGAACTCCACGAGCAACGCGGCCAACAGCCAGGTGAAGCGAAGGGCGTGAGGGGTCTCGTTCGGCATGGGCAAGCGGCGGCGCCAGGAGAGGATCCGGCCAGCAGCCTATCATTCACCGGGGCGCGGGGGTCGACTTCCTCGCAGGCGCCTCGCGCTGCAGGCTCGCATCGCTGCCGCCCGCCGCTTCGCTCCCCCCGCGCGCGCGGTTGCCCGCGCCCGGGCCCGCCTCGGCGGCGTTCGCGCCGCCCGCGCGGGCCGGTCGGCCCATGAGAGGCCAAGCGAGCATGATGGAAGAACGACGCGCGGCAGAGAGTGGGTATGAGCCCGTGCACCTCGGTGCCTCTCCGCCGCGTCGATTTCTTCTACGCAGGTTGCGTCTGACGCCCTCTCCGCCTTTGCGGACCGAGGGGCCGCCGCGTCACGGCGTCGTGTAGTCGACCTTCACCGTGTACGTGCTCTCCGCGTATCCCTGCACGAGGAGGAAGGCCTCCGACTGCCCTTCCGGGACCGTCAGCTCGCACGTCTCGTCCGCGCCGTCGAGGTAAGGCCTGCAGTCGAAGGCGCTCAGGGTGGGCTGCTCGCCGAACCGCACGTAGAGATCGGGATCCCCGGTGCCGCTCATCACGGCCCGGAAGGTCGTGCCAGGGACCACCGAGATCGGCCCGTGGGACGCCGTCTCGCGCCGCGAGACGCTGCCGTCGAAGCTCGTCGACGTCTCGGTGCCGCCGCCTCCGGGCTGGCTTCCGGGCGCCTTCGGCGCGGAGTAGCGCACCTCGATGTCGTAGGTCGAGGCCGTGAAGCCGTGCACCTTGACGAAGGCCCTCGTCTGGCCCTCGGGCACATCGAGCGTGCAGGTCTCGTTGGCGTCGCTGAGGTAGGGCCGGCAATCGAACGCTCTCGCCGTCGGCGCATCGCCGAACTTCACGAAGAGATCGGGGTCTCCGGTCCCGGTCATGACGACAGTGAGGGTCGTCCCGGGCACGACCTCGAACCCCTCCGCGGGCCCGACCGCATCGAAGGCTCCCCGCGCGAGGCGGCCGCTGAAGTGCTCGGTGGTCGGCTCCCCGGTCGGCGGCTCTCCGGTCGGCGGCTCTCCGGTCGGCGGCTCTCCGCCGCCTCCGCCATCACCGCCATCACCGCCGTCTCCACCCGGCGTGCCGTAGAGCGACTGGACGCCCGCAATGTCCTTCTCCGTGAGGACGAGCGTGCTGTCGCCGGTGCCGTTGCACTGGGGATAGTGCATGACGGACGCGCCGTCGTACTCGGTGAGGGCACGCCAGTTGTCGTCCTCGAAGCAGGTGCCCGACTCAGGACGGGTGTGCTCGTGACGGAAGCCAAGGGTGTGCCCTAGCTCGTGGCGGAGAATGCCGGTGAGCGTGGGCCGCGTGCTGTCGAAAGCGTTCCCGTCGATCAGCACGTTCCGCGAGTACCTCGACTGGCCGGGGAAGAAGGCGCGCGCCAGGTACTGGCCGCCGGTGTTGACGGGGTTCACGTCGAACAGGACCTCGCTGGTGCTCGATGTGCAGTTCGCGTCGGCAGATTCGACATGGATGAAGTCGACGTCCGTGACGTCCTCCCACGCCTTGACGGCATCCGCCATCGCCGTCACCACCGTCGCGTACTTGTCCCCGAATCTCTTGCTCACGCAGTAGGAGAGGTTGTGCCGCTGCTCCGCCGTCCAGATGACGTCTTCCCCCCCTTCCTGGTTGACGATCAGCGCACCATCGCGCACATGCGCTTCCCAGAACTCGCGCAGATGCTTGATATCTACGACCGGCGTGTCCCCGTTAACAATGTAGATGCCCGTGTCAGGCTCGCGGAACACCGTCCGCTCGAATCGCTCAAATCCCAGCTGATTCGTGCCGACTTCCTCGGTGTCAGCGCCGCCGACGTCTGCCGAACAACCGGCCGCGGCAGCGGTCAAACCAGCGATCACCAGAACGAGCTTACGGGCGATCACATTGCTCTCTTGCGGCTTTGCAGGGTGCATTTGGAGCTCCTTTCGGGGGAGGCGAATCACGCTGTCCACGCGAACTCGATGAGACCCAAATGCCTTAACCTGATTTGACCCTCAGTCGGATAGCCAAATCTGACCGCCGTTCATAAAAAGGGTTCAGGATTGTAAAAAATTTCGAAGAGAGCGGACATGGTTCGCTTGTCACAGGAAAATTCCTGTCACACGCGAAGCGAACAGATCGTGTCGGACAGATACACTGGAAAACAACACATCTTGAGCTCGAGCGACGCGTACTTGCACCACGGCGGCATCGGGATCCTCCTGCCTCTCGTTGCGTCGATGAAAGGCGCGGAGCGCACGCATGCAACGCGACGGCTGCAACGCGGCGCGTGGGGGCGCAGCTGCGAGCGCGCGGCAGCGGACAGCGCGCGAGCGCCGAGCACGGCGTGCTCGTTCAGCCGAGCGCGGCGTGCTCGTTCAGGGTGGCGTCAGGACGGCGCACAGCGCGCGTCGCGCCGGACGCTCACCCGCGCGCCGACAGGATCCGGCTGAAGGCCTCGCCGACGGCGCGCGCGAGCTCGACCATCCGGCGCGAGCCGCTCGAGGTGTCGAGGATCCGATCGGCGACCAGGATCATCGCGGGCCGGCCGACGACCTGCACGGCGACGGCGGCGACGTCGAGGCTCGGGTTGACCATGACGTCGAGCAGCGGCGCGTGGGTCGGGGTGCCGGGGATCGGGCCGACGTAGAGGTGGGTCGCCACGGCCGTGGCGAGCACGCTCGGCTGATCCATCGGGAGGGAGAGCTTGCGCAGCGCCTCCTGGTCGCCGAACTCCGCGTTGCACGCGAACCCACGAAAGACCCCGCGGTGCGCGGCGAAGATGGCGACACGCCCGGCGAACAGCCGCAGCCCCCGGAGCGCGAGCCGGATGACGTCGTCGCGGGTGCGCGCGAGGTACAGCGCGTCGATGACGTCGCTCAGATCGACGAAGGGCTGCGGCGGCGGATCGTCGTCGAGGGGATCGGCGAGCTCTAGCTCGGGCGCGGGGGGCAGCGCCGGGAGCCTCCCGGAGCGCCTGCTCGACGGCGGCGCGGCGCTCTCGGGGCGAGCCTTGCCGCTTCCAGGCGACGGGACCTCCGCATCGACGGAGCGGCGGCGCGAGAGCGGCGCGAGGCCGGAGGGCGCGTCGAGCGGCAGCCGGCCGAGGCGTCGCGTCGAGGGGGCCGGCTCCCGCCCGGCGCTGTCCGGCGCGCGGTCGGGGCCAGGCGAGGCCTGGGGCATGATCGAGGCGAGCAGCTTGAAGGGCGGCGAGATCTCCACGGGCGGAGGCGGCGGAAAGGAGACAGCCGGCGGCTCGACCGCTGGCGCGCGCAGGGCCGCCTGACGCCCGGTCGCCCTCCCGCCCGCGCCGCGTTCAGCGTCCGCTGAGCGGCGAGCGCCCGACGGAGAGCCGCGCGCGCCAGGGGCCGCCTTGGAGTGGCGGAGCGGCAGGATCGCGTCCTCGTGGGCCGCCGGCGCGTCCGCGCGCTGAGCGTGACCGTTGTGCGCCGCTCCGCGGTGGCCATGCTTGCCGCTCGGCGACTCGACCAGGCTCGCCTCCAGGCTCGCCTCATCGAACGAGGGCACCGAGGCGCGGCGGATCAACGGGATGGGCACCTCAGACGACGGCGGCGGCGGGATGGTCGACTGGGGCGCCCCGTGCGGAAACGCCGGGGTCGCGCGCCGCGCGCGGGAGGGGACCTGCTCCCGCTCGTCGAGATCGAGGGCGCGGATGGCCTCCTCGACCGCCGTGATCGGCGCGCGGAAGATGCGCACCGGCGCGCCGAGGTGAAAGCTGAACTCGTCGGCGATGTGACGATCGAGCGGATCGGCCGCCGCGACGTCGATGGTGCCGACGCCGGGATCGATGCGGATCGGGACGGCGCCGAGGCGGCGGCACATGGCGCGCGGCAAGCGCGCGACGAGATCGCGGGCGCCGACGACCTGCCGGAGCGCGAGGCCACCGTGGCGATCGAGCTCCTCCTCGAGGGCGCGCTCGCTGATGGCTGCGCGGTCGATGAGGGCGCGGGGGAACGGGATGCCCCGCAGGACCGCCACGAAGAGGGCGGCTTCGACCTCAGCCTTGGAGACGGCGCCGGCGGCGATGAGGAGGCGGCCCAGGTCTAGCGACACTCGCTGCACAATACCAGAAAGGACGCTGCCAGCGTGCAGCGCCCCGCATCCGGTCACGACGGAGGCTGTGCCTTCTGGACGGGCGGCGAGAGAGCAGCGGGCGCGCTCCCTCGCCAGCGCAGGCGGCGGGGTGGCGCGCGCTGGGCGAGGGAGCGAGCCAAGCGGGCTCATGCGCTCGCGCCGAGCGCTGGCTCACGTCCTCACGTCGAGCGCTGGCTCACGTCCTCACGTCGAGCGCTCCCGCGGCGGTGCCCTGTGGCCGATATGACAACAGGCCTGGGGAGGGTCGAGAGACCCGGAGTCCTCAGCGGGAGAACTGGAAGACCACCTCGCTCTGCCGCACGAGACCCAGGTTGTCGCGCGCGATCCTCTCCACGGCCGTCGGGTCGTCGCGCAGGCGCGCCACCTTGCCGCGGAGCGCCTCGATTTGCCGCCCGAGCTCGGCATTCTCCTCCTCGACGTCGGCGAGCTCTCTCTCGAGCTCCCGCAGGCGAGGCAGCCCCTGCGGCGAGAAGATCATGATCGGTGCGCCCACGACGGCGACGATGAGCACCGCGATGGGGAGGGTCCGCTCCAGGAACTGCGCTATTCGACGCACAGACACCCGCTCGCACGTCCTCCGCGCTCCTGTCAACTTTCCTCCAGGGTTCCTGCAACTCCGCGTTACCTTTTACCCGGCCTCTCGGTCGGGCAGGCGCGGTGAGCACGACCCCGCGCGCCACGTCGATTGCGCCCACGTCGAGCGACGCCGTCGCGCGGTGCGCCGCGGAAGCGCCCTGCAAAACAGGCGATCGTCGGATGTCGCATGGAGCCCCAAGCTTCGCTAGCATGACCCACGTCCCCCGCCGTCCGGTAGGTCCGCTGCGCGCGCAACGCCGGCACGAGGGCTCGGCCCGAGGAGTCCCATGTCCATTGATATCGTTCGAGGCGAGCTCGAGCGCCTCTTTTCGCTCGATGAAATGATGGCCCTGTCGTCCGACCTCCTCGGCTTCAGCCCGGCCGAGATAGGGGGCAGCGCCTCCAAGGCCTCCTTCGCGCGCGCCCTCACGGATCATTGCGTGGAGCTCGACGCCATCGATGCGTTGATCGATGCCGTCATCGCCTCACGCGCAGAGGTGGACGCGCGCGTCCGCGCCCTCGGCGGCCATGGGCTCGGCCTGACCGAGGAGATCGGGCCCGGCGAGACGTTCGGCGACTACATCGTCACGAGAAAAATCGGCGAGGGCCCCCGGGCCGTGGTCTACGCGGCGACCCGGGGGACCGAGCCGCGGACGCTCAAGGTGCTCCGGCGCGAGGCGACCCGGGACAGCCGGGCGGTGCGCAGGTACCTCACCCACGTCCGCCTGGCCGCGCAGGTGCACCACGAGAACCTGGCGAGCGGTGTCGACGCGGGGATCGTGGGCGGCCGGGCGTTCGTGGCGTACACGCACGTCGACGGGCTGCCGCTCTCGGCGCGCCTCGCGCGCTCGGGGCCGCTCCACATCAACGAGGCGAAGCCGCTGCTTCGGGGGATCCTCGGCGGCCTCGCCGCGCTCCACGAGCAGCGCCTCGTCCACGGCGCGCTCAAGCTCGAGAACGTCGTCGTGGCCCGCGGCGAGGACGGGGAGCCGCTCCCGGTCCTGATCGACGTCGGCGGCGACCGGCTCGGCGCCGGGTGGTCCAGCCCTGAGCTCGTCGAGGCGGCCAGCCCCGAGCAGCTGCGCGGCGAGAGCGTCGGCCCCGCGAGCGATCTCTACGCCTTCGGCGCGCTGCTCTTCGAGCTCCTCACGGGCAAGCCCGTGTTCTCGGGCGCCGCCGCGGTCGACATCGCTGTCGCGCACCTCATCGAGCCGCCGCCGCCGCCGAGCGCGGTCGCGCCGCGCGGCTGGGTGGGCAAGGACGTCGACGAGCTCTCGGGGCGCCTGCTCGCGAAAGCGCAGGACGCCCGGCCGAGGGGGACGCGCGCGGTGCTCGACGCGATCGAGCCGCTGGGCAAGCCGCAGCAGAAGGAGGCGTCGATCGAGGGCGCGCAGCTGAACGACCTCATCGATCGGCTCGTCGCGAGCCCGGCGGACACGGAGCTCGCGCTCGCCGTCGAGGCGGCCGCCGATCGGGGAGCGGACCCGGGGCGCGTGGCCGAGGCGCTCCTGATGGCCTCGGAGCAGATCGACGCGGGCTCAGCGCCCCGCCAGGGCGACGACCAGGCGGTCGCGGCGAAGAAGCTCCTGCACTTCCGGGCGGCCAGGATCTACGAGAAGGGGCGGCTGCACGACAAGGCGGAGGCGGTCTACCTGCGCCTCCTCGAGCTCGCCCCGGGCGACGACATCGCCTTCAGCGCGCTCGAGGAGCTCCGCAAGGCGCTAGGCAAGCACGAGGAGCTCGTGGAGATGCTCCTCCAGCGGAGCGAGCGCGCCGAGACCGCCGGTGAGCGCGCCCGGGCGCTCAACGAGATCGGGCACCTCTACGTGCGGGAGCTCGACGACAAGGACCAGGGGGTGTTCGCCTTCGCCCAGGCGCTCGCCCAGGATCCGGAGCAGGACGCGTACGCCGTCGACCTGGAGCGCGCGGCCGGAAACGACATGAAGATCTGGTCCGAGGCGCTCCAGATCCTGAGCCAGGCGAGCACCGACGAGGCGATGCCGGCCGAGGCGAAGCTCGCGCTCTTCAACCGGCTCGGGCCCTGGTATGCGGAGAAGGTCGCGCGGGCGGACCTCGGGATCCCGTGCTTCCAGTTCGTGCTCGGGCTCGACCCCGCGAACGAGGAGGCGCTGGAGGGGCTCTCGCAGGTCTACCGCCGCGCCCAGCAGTGGCAGGAGCTCGTCCAGGTGCTGCTCTCGCGGGCCGACCGCGCCGCGACCCCGGGGGAGGCGCGCGACCTCCGCGCCGCGGCGGCCGAGCTCCTCGAGACGAAGCTGAGCGACGCGGGCCGCGCGCGCGACCTGTACGAGCAGATCTTCACCGAGGACCCCGGGCACACGAGGACGTGCGAGGCGCTGCTCAGGATCTACCGGCGCGCCGAGGATCACGCGGGCTACGCCAAGATCCTCGAGCGGCGCGCGGAGGCGCAGCGGGGCGAGGAGCGCGTCGACACGATGTGCAAGCTCGCCGAGCTCTACGAGGACCGGCTCGGCGACCTGGGCGAGGCGACGCGGCGCTACGAGGCGGCGCTCGAGCTCGATCCGGCCAGCCTGACCGCCCTGCGCGGGCTCGATCGCATCCACAGCCGCGCCGGCAGCTACACGGCGCTCCTCCAGAACCTGGCGCGACAGATCGACGTCAGCGCGACGCCGCGCCAGAAGATCAACCTCTACGAGCGGATCGCCGGCATCCACGACGAGGAGTTCCTCGACCACGCGAAGGCGGCCGAGGCCCTCGAGGCGATCCTCGGGATCGACAGCGCGCACGAGGGCTCGATCGCCGCGCTCGGGCGGCACTACCGCGCCCTCGAGCGCTGGGAGGACGTGGTGTCGCTCTACGAGCGGCACCTCGGCATCGTGCCCGACGACAAGCGCCGGGAGGAGCTGCTGCTCGCGATGGGGCGCGTGCTCCTCGATCAGGTCGGCTCGCCCGAGCGCGCCCGCAAGGCCTACGAGCGGGTGCTCGCGATCGCTCCCCACCACGCCGGGGCCCTGGAGTCGCTCGCGCACGTGCGGGCCGCGACGGGCGACGCCGCGGCGGCGCTGAGCGCGATCGAGTCGCTCGCGGCGACGGCCAAGACCGCGGAGAGCAGGGCCGATCTCTGGATCCGCGCGGCGAAGCTGCTCGAGGAGAAGGGGGATCGGGACGGGGCGATCGAGCGCTACAAGATGGCCCTCGACGCGCAGCCGCAGAACGCGGGCGCGTCCTCGGCGCTGCGCGCGGCCTACCTCGCCCGGGGCGACGCGACGAGCGCCGTCGAGCTCATCGCGCGCGAGGCCGAGGCCGCGGAGGGCAACCTCGCCAAGGGCCGCCTGTACGGCGAGATGGCGCTGCTCCTCCGGGAGCGCCTCAAGGACGACGGGCGCGCCGCGGAGGCGGCGACGAGGGCGGTCGACCTCGATCCGACGGGCATGCTCGGGCTCATGATCTCGGGCGATCTCGCGTTCGAGGCGGGCCGCTTCCTCGAGGCGGCGCGGCACTACGAGCTCCTGGCGAGCCGGGTCGACGTCCTGCCGAAGGAGCAAGGGCTCAAGCTGCTCCTCCGCTATGTCGACGCGCTCGGCAAGAGCGGGTCGAGCGGCAAGGCGATCGGCACGGTGAAGGCGCTGCTCGCGCTCGCGCCAGACGACCCGGCGGCGCTCTCGCGGGCCGCCAGGGTCAACCTCGACGCGGGCAGGGCTCAGGAGGCCGCGGAGCTCTACGGCCGCCTCGTGGACCGCTTCGGCGCCGGCCTGCCGGAGCGCGATCGAGCGGAGGCGCTCCTCGGGCTCGGCGAGGCGAGGCTCGCGGCCGGCGATCCGGACGGCGCGGTGACCGCGCTGAACGGCGCCGCCGATCTCCTCCCGGAGTCCCCTGCCCCGCTCGCCCTGCTCGCCAGGGTCCTCGAGGCCAAGGGGGACTGGGAGGAGGTCGTGCGCGTCAAGCACCGGCGGCTCGACGTGGTGACCGGCGAGGAGCGGAGCGCGCTCCTGCTCGAGATCGGCGACCTGCTCGCGGCGCACCTCCACGACCGGGCGCGCGCAGCGAAGAGCTACGTGGCGGCGCTGGACGAGCGCCCGGACGACCGGAAGATCCTCACCAAGCTGATGCAGCTCTACAGCGAGGAGAAGGACTGGTCGAAGCTCGTCGACATCGTCCTCAAGCTCGCCGCCAAGATCGACGACAGCCGACAGAAGGCGAAGTACCTGCACACGGCGGCGATCGTGAGCGCGCGGCAGCTCGGCGATCTCGACCGGGCCGCCAGCTTCTACGACGAGGTGCTGGCGCTCGACCCGTCGCTCACCCGGGCGCTCGCGGAGGCGATCGAGCTCCGCGGTGAGAAGGGCGACCACGAGGAGGTGGAGCGCCTGCTCAAGGTCGAGCTCGACCGGGCGACCGAGGGGAACGACACGGCGAAGATGCTCGAGACGTTCGACCGGCTGGGCGCCCTCTACAAGGACAAGCTCGGCTGGATGAGCGAGGCGATCGACGCCTACGAGGCGGCGCAGACGCTCGATCCTGACAGCGAGGAACGGAACGAGCTCCTGGTGAACCTCTACGCCAGCAACCCGGCGGAGTACCTGGACAAGGCGGTGGCCGCGCAGGCCCCTGTCCTGCGGCGCAACCCGTACAAGCCGGACGCGTACCGGCTGCTCCGGAAGATGTACACCGAGGCGAAGCGCGCCGACGCGGCCTTCTGTCTGTGCCAGGTGCTCTGCTGCCTGAGCGCCGCCGAGCCGGACGAGGAGCGCTTCTTCCGGCGCCTGCGCCCCGACACGGCCGCGGCGGCGCAGCAGCCGCTCGACGACGACGCGTGGGCGACCGCGCTCGTCCATCCCGACGCGGATCCGCTCCTGACCGCGGTCTTCGGCGTCATCGAGCCGGCCGTGCTCAGGAAGAACGGGCAGCCGCTGGAGGAGCTCGGTTACCAGCTCGCCTACCAGCTCGATCTCTCGCGCCACCCCTACCCGATGTCGCAGACGCTCTACTACGCGGCGGGTGTCCTGGGCCTCTCGCCGCCGCTCACGTTCCAGGATCCGAACGACGGCGGCGGCGTCTCGTTCCTCCACGCGCACGTCCCGGCGATCGTGCTCGGCGCCGCGGCGCTCCAGATGGACCTGCCCACGCAGGCCGCCGCGTTCATCGCCGCCCGGCACCTCACCTACTACCGGCCGGGCATGTACCTCCGGCACCTGGTGCCGACGGGCACCGGCCTGCGCGCCTGGCTGTTCGCGGCGATCAAGCTGATCTCGCCCACGTTCCCGATCACGAAGGAGCTGGAGGGTCCGGTGATGGACGACCTGGCGGTCCTGGAGCCCATCCTCGTCGGGCCGGCGCGCGATCAGCTCGCGAGCGCCGTGACGAAGCTGCTCCAGGCCGGCGCCATCGACCTGAAGCGCTGGGTGTCCGGCGTCGACCTGACGGCCGACCGCGCGGGGTTCCTCCTCGCCAACGACCTCGAGCTGGCGCAGGAGATGATCAAGGCGACCGACGAGGCGAGCGCCGCCGTGCCCCACAAGGAGAGGCTCAAGGAGCTCACGCTCTACGCGGCCAGCGAGGAGTACTTCGCGATCCGGCAGCGGCTCGGCATCAACATCGACAGCTGAGGGCCGGCCGTCGGCCGCGTAGCGCTCGCCCCCGGCCTCGAGCTACGCCCGCCGCGACCGCCGCGGGCGCAATCTGGCAGGGCAGGTCAACTGGATCATCGAAGATCCAGCTGCGGGATGTCGCTTCCTGCCCACTTCCGCACCGGACTGGTTGACGGATAAATCCTCAAATTGCTAGGCTGCTGGCCGGCATTAGGCCCTTTCGATCGTATGTTAGCTCGCCGCAGCGTGGCAGCGGGCAGCCTGAGCGATTGTGTGAAAGCACGCCCATGGCGGCAAAGAAGACCCGAAAAACTTCGAAAAAAGACCGGAAGAGAGCGACCAAGGCCAGCGCGGCAGGTTCGAGGCGAGCAGCCTCGACAGCGCGGACGCGGAAGGCAAAGCCTGCCGCCCGCTCGGCCGCGCGCAAGCCGAAGCGGAAGGCCGCGTCCTCTCGTCCTGCTGCGCGACGCACCGCTGCCGTGAAGGCGGCAAAGCGACGGAAAACCACGACAAAACGGGCGACCGCCCGCAAGTCGGCGGCCCCGGCGCGGCGCAAGGCGGCGCGCACACCGGCGCGGGCAACCCGTACGGGCGCGAGGAAGAAAGCGGCGGTCGGGAGGGCGAAAAAGGCCACCCGCGCGGCCGCGAAGCGAACGAGCGCATCCAAGGCGAAGAAGGCCGCGGCCAGGACGAAGGCCAGGTCGACGCGCACCGCCGCCAAGCTCAGGACCACCAAGGCCAGGGCGAAAGCCAGGGCGACGAAGGTCAAGGCGAGGGCGGCGAAGGCCAAGGCGACGCGGGCGAAGACGGCGAGGACCAAGGCCACAAAGGCCAGGGTGACCCGCGCCAGGGTCGCAAAGCCGAGGGCCGCGAAGGCCAGGACCGCGAAGACGAGGGCGGTCGCCGGGCGGGCGCGGAAGGCGAAGGCCGCGAAGACGAAGGTCGCGCGGGTCAAGGCCACGAAGCCGAGGCTCGTGCGGGTCAAGGCCGCCAAGCCGAGGCTCGTCAAGAGAAAGATCGCGGCGCGCTCCGAGCGGGTGCTCGCGGCGCCGGCGGCGGAGCCGACGAAGCTCCGCAAGAAGCTGAAGCTGAGGCTCGACGACGAGCCGAAGCTCGAGAAGAAGCTGAAGCTCAAGGAGAAGCTGAAGCTCAAGGACGTCAGGGAGCAGGCCGCGCCGAGCGAGGCCGAGCGACCGCGCCGGGCGAGCGACAGGCCGTCACGCACGAGCGACAAGCCGGTCGCCGACAAGAAGAGCGTGCGGCCGGGCGGGGCGAAGGGGAAGAGCGCGGGGGCCTCGATCGAGCGCCGTCCGGGTCGCGTTCCGCTCCGGGAGGCGCCGCGGGTCGTCACCCTGCCGCTGCCGATGCTGCCGCCGCCTCGGCGAGCCACCATCGAGGAGCGCAGCGCGATCATCGAGCAGCGGTTGAACGCGCAGTCGGAGGACTTCCGGCGGCGCTACATCGACAGCCTCGATATGTCGTGGATTTACCACGACAGCGCGCTCGAAGGGGTGGTCTACACGTTCGACGAGCTGCGCGCGGCCCTCGCCGGCCCGGCGCCTCTCGTGACGGACTCGAGCCTTCAGCCGACGTACGATGACATCCGGCGGCACAAGGAGGCCATCGCGTACGTGCGCGAGCAGGGCGAGAACAAGCGGGCCCCGCTCACGCTCGACTGCATGAAGAAGCTGTACCTGATCCTCCACCCGGAGGAGGGGGATCTCAAGACGGTGAAATACCGCAAGGACATCCCCCAGCACCGGCTCTACTTCCACGAGTACGCTCCGCCGGACAAGATCGCCTACAAGGTGCGTCAGATCATCGACTGGCTGAACGACCCCGAGACGCGGAAGACGCGGAACGGCATCCGGATCGCTGCGCGCGCGCACTACGATCTGCTGCGGGTCTATCCGTTCCCGAACGACAGCGGCAAGGTCGCGAGGCTGTTCATGAACATGCTGCTGCTCCGCACGGGCCTGCCTCCGTCGATCATCCACTCGACCGAGCGGCAGCGCTACTACGAGGCGCTGAAGGGCTCGGCGACGACGGTGCTGCAAATGGTGCAAGAGTCGGTCGAAAACGCGCTCGCGAGCGTCGAGAAGCTCCTCGATGAGCATGAGACGCGGAAGCGCGCCTTCGTCAGCTGAGACAGCAGAGGGCGGTCGCGCGCGAGACCTCGTCCTGACCGGGCGAGGCGCGCGCCGACCGCCCGCGCCCGTCGCTGTCCATCCTTCAGGCCAACCTCGAGACGAGGGCGTCGCTGCACCGGCGAAGCGGCCGAACAAGGCGGCTCCCGGGGGTGCCTCCAAGGCGGCGAGGGGTGCCTCCAAGGCGGCGAAGACGCGCGCGCCGAGGCCCAAGAAGGCGGCAGCGGTCGACGCCGAGGCTAGGCCGAGGCCGGCGCGCGCAGCGCCGAGCACGCCTCAGGCCACATTCGCGCGGCTGCGCGCGCTGCACCCGGACGCCCACTGCGAACTGGATCACAGATCCTCGTTCGAGCTCCTCGTCGCGACGGTGCTCAGCGCTCAGACGACGGACGTGCTGGTCAACAAGGTGACCCCCCACCTGTTCGGCGCGTATCCCGACGCCCGCGCGCTCGCCAGCGCCGATGCAGCCGAGGTGGGCGCGCTCCTCAAGCGGCTCGGGATGGGCATGTTCAACCAGAAGGCGAAGAACATCGTGGGGCTCGCGCGAGGCCTCATCGAGCGGCACGGCGGCGAGGTGCCGAGGACGCTCGCCGAGCTCGTGAAGCTGCCTGGAGTCGGGCGCAAGACGGCGAATGTGGTGCTCGGCGTCGCGTTTGGAGCACCGGAGGGCGTCGTGGTCGATACCCATGTGCAGCGCCTGTCGCAGCGGCTCGGATGGACGACCAACGACAAGCCAGAGCAAATCGAGCGCGACCTCGTGGCGCTCTTCCCGCGGAGCGACTGGGATATGCTGTCCCACACGCTGATCTTCCACGGCCGCCGGATCTGCTTCGCGAGGAAGCCAGCGTGCGGAGGCTGCGGGATCAGCGACGCGTGCCCGAGCGCATTCCGCGCAGAGAACGTGGGACGCAAGCCGCCGCGGCGCCGCGGCGCCACGCCGTGAGCGTCAGTCGCTCTGCGCGACAAGCTGGGTGTCGAGCGCACCGACGGAATGTGGAAAGCAGGCGAGCGCGGCTCATCGTCGCTCGGCAGCCGGCGAGCTGTTTATCGCGCTGGAGCCGAGGACGCGGGATAACCTTGGGCCAATGAAGGCTTCGCACATGATCCTCACCCTTGCCTGCCTCTTCACCGCGGCGTGCAGCCCTCTGGAGGACGATCTCTGCGACTACAAGTGCGACTGCGAGGGGTGCAGCGACCGCGAGTACGGCGACTGCATCGATCGCTACGATGACAGGTACGTAGACGCCGACCGCCGCGGCTGTGTCGACCAGTACGACGCTCTCCTGGAGTGCGAGGACGACACCGGGATCTGCAACGGCGACGATAAGTGGAGTACGTCCTGTAAATTCGAGAAAGACGAGCTGGATCGCTGCATCGACTAGCGCCGCCGCGCGCCCGACCGGCGCCGGCCGCCCGGCCTCGTCGCCGCCGGCTCAGGTCCCGACGGCGGCGCCAAGTGTGATGGCGCCAGCACTGCGGAAGGCCGCGACGAGCTGCTCCGAGGCCGTGTAGGGGTCGACCTCGCGCCGCGCGACGGCATGCACCGCGGCCTCGAGCGCGGGACCGAGCGCGGCGACCGCGGCGTCGGTGAGCGCGTCGCGGAGCTGCACGTGCATCGCCTCGCGCAGGCGCTCTTCACGGCGCGCAGCGCCAGCCTCGGTCCCGAACAGCCACGCCCGGTGCCCCTCCAGCTTGTCCACGAGCGCCGCCACGCCCTCGTTCCGTGTGGCCACGGTCCGCGCGATCCCGGGCTCCCACGGCCCTTCGACGGGCGCGCCGCCAGGAGATGGCGCCCCCTGCGCGCGGGCGTGGAGCGCCGCGGCGCTGTGCCCGCGCGCCCGTCCGGAGGCCGCCGCCACCTCGCCGCCGAGCGCGATCATGAGCTCCAGATCGCGCACCGCCGCGTCGGCCCCGTCCCGGTCGGCCTTGTTCACGGCGAAGACGTCGGCGCACTCCAGGATGCCCGCCTTGATCGCCTGCACCTCGTCGCCCATCCCTGGCGCGGCGACGACCAAGGTGGTGTGCGCCATGCGGGTGATCTCGAGCTCGTCCTGCCCGACGCCGACGGTCTCGACCACCACGACGTCCGCGCCCCAGGCGTCGAGCACCCGCACGACGTCAACCACCGAGCGCGAAAGCCCGCCGAGCGCACCCCGGGTCGCCAGCGACCGGATGAACACGTCGGGGTCGCCGAAGTGGGCCTGCATGCGGATGCGATCGCCGAGGATCGCGCCGCCGGTGAACGGGCTCGTGGGATCGACCGCCACCACGGCGACCCGGCGCCCCTGCCCCCGGAACACGCTGATCAGCCGATCCGTGAGCGTGCTCTTGCCTGCTCCCGGGTTCCCCGTCACGCCGAGGACCCAGGCGCGGCCGGTATGAGGGAAGAGATCCTTCAGGATCGCGGCATAGTCGCCGACGCGGTCGTCGACGAGCCGGCAGGCCCGCGCCGTCGCGCGCGTGTCGCGGGCGAGGACCTTGTCTGCGAGCGGATGCACGCGAGCGGCTTAGGCCCGGCGATGCCGGAACACAACCGGCCCGCGGGCAACGCCGCGCCGGCCTACCTACCCTCCCCCGCCGCCGGCCGTGCCGCCACCGCCCGCGGTTCCGCCACCACCGGCCGTGCCGCCACCGCCGGCCGTGCCATCGCCGCCGCCCGCCGCACCGCCGTCACCGGACGACCCGCCGCCTGCTCCGCCCTCCCCGCCCGCCGACGAGCCGGCTCCCCCGGCGCCGCCGGCGGCGGTGTCGAAGATCGGCCTCGTTTCGCCGCACGCGACGACGAGCAGAGCCCAGAGCACAGCGCACGAGGTGAACGCGAGAGCGCGATTCCACATGGGTACGTCCTTGCCACGAGACGCCGAGCGGCGCGCTCGCGAAATCCAGCGGCGTGCTCCTGTCATGGCGCCGCACGCGGCTGCCGCTCGAAGCGCCGCCAGCGGCCATCGATGAGCCGCTCGTGCGGCAGGTACTGGGCCTTGTAGACCAGCCGCGAGCAGCGCTCGACGTACAGGCCGAGGTACAGGTACCGGAGGCCCCAGGAACGGCACAGCTCGAGCTGCTTCAGGATCGAGAAGACACCGGGGCTCAGCGGCTCCAGCTCGGGTTCATAGAAGGAGTAGACCGCAGACAGCGAATCCTGCCCCCGATCCACGACGGCGACCCCGACGAGACGGCCGCCGACGCGATAGCGCATTTCGAACGTCTCGCAGCAGCTGTCCACGAGGAACGCCTCGTACCCCTCGGCGCCGAGCGGACCGTCGTCGCGCATCAACCCCCGGCCGTGCTTGTGCCGGTTGTACAGGATGATCTTCTCTCGCGTGGTGACGGGCGGACCGATCTCGACGTCCACCACCCGCTCTCCTCGGCGAAGCACCCGGCGCTGGGTGCGGCCGGGGACGAAGTCACGAACGACGATCCGGATCGGCTCGCACGCACGGCAGGAGGGGCACTGGGTGCGGTAGAGCAGCTTGCCGTGGCGACGGTTGCCCGCGACGAGCCGCTGATCGAACTCCGCACGCGTGAGCGGACGGATGGGTACGCGCAGCGGCATCCGCGCTTCGGCTTCGGGCAGGTACGGACAGGGGCTCACCTCGTCATGGACCGTGAGCTCGATCGGGTCCGCTCCCTCATCCAGCCGAGGGAGCTCGGCGTCCTGCCCCGCTACCGCATCTCGCTCGCTCGATGAGCCCATGTCGGTGTCGATCCGAGCGCTCGAGCCCCCCGTCGAGCTGCCGGCCGCTAGATCAAGGGGATGCCTGTTGCACGGCCACGTCAAGCAAAACCCAGAGCGCCTCGGGCCCCTGGTGAGCTCGGCCCGCTTGCGCCACGCTGGCGTTTACGTTCATCGCACATCTACCCATACAAACCCACGTGCTACCCATGTATGCTACATGCTCCGGTTTACCGGCGCTGGTGCTTCAGCGATTCACGCGCTGCGCGAAGAGCCCGCGCGGCGCGCCCTTTTCGCTTGGCCCGGAGGCCAGTATGACCGCGCGCGCGAGCGCGACAGGGACGTCCCCTCGATCACATCGAGCGCCCAAATCGCGCGACCGCCTCAAGAAAGGCCGAACGCTTTGGATCTGACAGGAAAGCAGCGCCGCCACCTCCGCGCGCTGGGGCATCACCTCGACCCGGTCGTGCAGCTCGGCAAGGCCGGCTTGACCGACGGCGTCGTCGCGGCCGTCGACGCCGCCCTGGAGCGGCACGAGCTCGTGAAGATACGCCTGGGCACCGAGTGCCCGGACGAGCTGGACGACGTCGCCGACGCCCTCTCCGAGCGGCTCCGCGCCGCCCTCGCGCAGACCCTGGGGCGGACGATCCTGCTGTACCGGCGCCACCCCAAGGAGCCGAAGATCAAGCTGCCCGCCGGCGGCTGACCGCGGGCGGCCGCTCGCGCCCACCCCATGCGCGGCCTCGGGCGCCTCGAGTTGACGAGACGCCGCCGAGGCCGCCTTCCCGCGTCCCGCGGCGGCGAGGCCTCGGATCGCCGAGGCCCCCGAGCCGGCGTCACACGTGCCGGAGCGTGGGGCGCTCGGCCAGCAGGTGATCGAGCCAGGCGTTCGACAGCTTCTCCTGCACCGTGTTGGCCCGGAGCCTCGCGGCGAGGTTCTTGAAGTCGACGTGGTCGATGAGCTGGTCCTGGTTGAAGCACGAGAAGACCAGCGTCTCCTTGCCCGTCTCCGGGTCCACGTGCCGCTGGAGGCACTGCGCGCAGACCTCCTTCATCATGCACTGCATCGGTGAGTTGATGCTCGCGATGCCCACGTGCTTCGGATCCAGGTGCGGCGCCAGCACGCCGTGCCGCGCCTCGCGCACGGCGTTCATCATCTTGTCCGAGCCGATCGCGATGATGCGCCGGACCTCCGAGAGGGCCGCCAGCTCGCCGCCGAGCTGGCGCTCGGCGTAGGCCCTCATCGCCTGGACGATGTTGCCGCGGAAGTGGTGATCGGTCGCGCGCCGCGGGGGGATCTCCGCGCCGCCGTCCGTGCACCAGACGACCTGGTCGGTCGCCACCTCGATCTCGTCCTGCTTGAAGAGATCCTCGCCCCGGCGGTAGCCGGCGAAGTAGATCACGCGGTCGCCGCGCGCCTTCAGGGCCTTCGCGATCGAGAACAGGACGGCGTTGCCGAGCCCGCCGCCAGCGAGCAGCACGGTCTCCCCCTCGGGGATGTCCGTGGGCGTCCCGGTCGGCCCCATCACGACGACCTCCTCTCCCGGGCGCAGCGCGGCGAGCAGGCGGGAGGACGCGCCCATCTCGAGCGCGATGAGCGACAGCAGGCCCTTCTCCTTGTCGACCCACGCGCCCGTGAGCGCGAGGCCCTCCATCGCGAGCCGCGTGCCGCGGATCACGGGCGAGCTCACCTCGTAGTTCTGCAGCCGGTAGAACTGCCCGGGCTCGAACTTCCGCGCCGCCGCGGGCGCGCGCACGACCACCTCGATGATCGTCGGCGTGAGCCGCTGGACCCGCTCGACGACCGCGCCGAGGTCGTGATCGAGGCGGGCGAACAGGTCGCGCCGCCGCGCGTCGCGCGCGGCCTGCGGCTCCTCGCCGAGCCGGGCGATGTCGTGGCGGAACAGCGCGACGACGGACGGGTACGCGTCCTTGGCGCTCGCCATCGCCTTCACGACGCTCCCCGCGTAGTGGGGGTGGTTGTCGCCGTAAAAGCTCACCGCGTGCTCGCCGTCGTTGTAGCTCGTGAAGAAGCCTTCCCTCGGCTTGGCCGGCTCCACCTTGAGCGCGCCGCCCTCATCGACGTAGGCGCGGTGCGGCTGGAAGAACTGCCGCCACTTGTCGAACACGAACGAGCCCGGGCGCTCCTTCTCGTAGGTGACGTTGGGGCTCGTCCCGGCCGCGACGCACACGGTGCGGGCGGGGATCGAGACCGCCTGCCCCGCGCTCCGCCACTTGCCGTCGACGATCTCCTGCCGGTCGAAGACGAGCGAGGAGACGCACCCACGCTCGTCGAGCACCGCCTCGACCGGGGCGAGGTTCTCGACGTAGCGGATCCCTTCCTCGAGCGACTTGGCGACCTCCTCGTGGTTCAGCCGGTACGCTGGCGAGTCGATGAGCCGCTTCCGGTAGACCAGCGAGACGCCTCCCCACGCGTCGATCAGGCCCTGGAAGCGCGGCGGGCGCCCCTCGCGCGCGGCGCGCGCGCGCTCGTCGCGGATCTCCTCCGCGTGGCGCCGCTGCTCGGCCAGGAACTCCCGCTCCTCCTCGTCGAACATCGCGAGGACGGCGGCCTCTCCGCGCTCCGCGACCAGCGCGTCGAGCCGGTCGGCCGTCTTCTCGGCCTGCACGACGTAGTACGCGGCGAGCTCCGTCGCGGTGTCGATCGCCGTGAGGCCGCCGCCGATCACCACCGCCGGCAGGCGCACCTGGAGGTTCGCGAGCGCCGAGCGCTTGTAGGCCCCGGCGAGCTGCAGCGCCATCAGGAAGTCCGACGCCTTGCGGATGCCGCGCGCGAGGTTGTTCTTGAGCGGGATGATCGTCGGACGCCCCGCGCCCGCCGCGATCGCGACGTGGTGGAACCCGAGCCGGAAGGCGTCGTCGAGGTCGATCGTCCCGCCGAACCGCACGCCACCGTAGATCCGGAGCAGCCGCTGCCGGGCGAGCGTGACGTACAGGACGGTGAGGAAGTTCTTGTCCCAACGCACCGTGATCCCGTACTCGCTCACCCCACCGAAGCCGAGGAGGACGCGCTCGTCGAGCTCGGTGTAGAGCCGCTTGAAATCCTTCACCGGACGCGGCAGGCGCGACTCGTCGCCCGTGAGCTCAACCGGCAGCGGCTCGATCTTCAGCCCGTCGATCGCCACGCACGCGAAGCCCTGCCGCGTGAGGTGGTGCGACAGCGTGTAGCCGGCCGGGCCGAGGCCGACGACCAGCACGTTCTTGCCGTTGTACGGGAGCGCGTGCGGCCGCAGCGCGTCGAGCGGGTTCCAGCGCGTGAGGAACCCGTAGATCTCTAGGCCCCACGGGAGCGACAGCACGTCCGTGAGCACCGCGGTCTCGATCTGCGGGATGTCCACCGGCTCCTGCTTCTGGAAGACGCACGCCTTCATGCAGTCGTTGCAGATGCGGTGACCGGTGCCGGGGCACATCGGGTTGTCGACGCAGACGAGCGCGAGCGCGGCGATCGACTCGCCCCGCCCCCGCATGGTGTGCATCTCGCTGATCTTCTCGTCGAGCGGGCAGCCGTTCAGATCGACGCCGAGCGGGTTCGCCTTGATCGCCCCGGTCTTGTTGTCGCGCAGGCCCTTCGAGCACGAGTCCTTGTCGCGATCGTGGCAGAAGAGGCAGTAGTCGACCTGGCTCTCGACCTCGCGGGGCGGCGCGCGGCGGTCCGTCAGCGCGAAGCCGTCGCGGTCCCTTCGCTCGTGCTCTGGGCCGACGAGGAGCTCGGCGGAGCCCGGGCTGCCGTTCGCGCCCTTCCTCTGCAGCTGGACGAGCTCCTGGTAATCGAACGTGCGCGGCGCCTTCAGCGTCGGCCACCGCCGCGCCGGATCGTGCTCGTCCGCGCGGCGCGCCGCGAGCCACGCCTCGACGGCGTCGAGCGCGAGCGCCACGACCGCCCCGTCCTCGGTCTCCGTCGGCTCCGCGCCAGCGACCGCCACCGCCGGCGCCACGCGCTCGGCGAGCGCCGGGTCCTCCCGCAGCGCCGCGCGCACCTTCGCCGCCCGCTCGCGAAGCTCGTCCGTCCACTTCGCGCCGCCGGCCTTCGCGGCCTTGCGGGCGATCTCGTCGACCTCGATCAGGGCGAGCGTCGCGCGCGCGATCGCGAGCTCCTCTGCGGCGGAGCCGCCGTCGAGCGCGCTCACAGCCGCGCCCATGGCCGCGAGCGACCGCCGCGCCGCGTGCGCCGCCTCGATGTGCGTGCCCCGCCACGCCTTCCCCGGGTTCGGCTTGAACAGTCGCTTCTTCGAGAACTCGCGCTTGAAGTCCCAGAGCGCGCTCCGCTCGAGGGTCGCGTCGATCTGCGCCTGCGTCTCCCGCTCGACCCGGAAGAGCATCGCCACGAAGCGGCCGACGTGGGGCGCCGCCGCGAGGAGCGCCTCGGAGACCTGCTCCGGCGTGAGCGCGGGCCGGCCCGCGCCGCCGCCCTCGGCGCCGGAGGCCTCCGCCTGCGCCGCGCGCAGCGAGGCCCGGTACGCGTCGAAGCGCACGTAGGCGCCCTCGTCCACCGCGTGGAAATACTCCTCGAAGCGCTCCGTCAGCTCGGCGAGCTTCGCAGGGTCGAAGAGGTCGGCGTAGCCGAAACCAGGGAGCCCGAGCTCGAGCTCAGAGGCATCGGAGGTCGCCTGCACCCATGAAGAGAAGTCGGCCTGCACTCCAGCGTTCGGTTCCATACCCGCGGCAAATGCTTTCTATTTCAAGGGGGTTCGCTCGCCCAACGATGGCCTGCCCACGCGGCCTTGAGAGCAACGCAATGTAGCACCGGGCCGCACCTTCGACCTGTTGCTCCGGCAACAATTATCGCAACCGGATTGCGTCTGTCAGCGCGGCGAACGCGCAACGGCTGCGCGCTCCACGGCGTTCTCGATCGAGCACCGTTCGCTTCCACGAGCAACTGCCGTGGAGTCACCGCGCCGCGGCCATCCGCAGGATGCCGGCCCGCTCGGGCTCCTCGAGGCGCTGGCGTCGACGCGGCCGGCAGCGCGTCGCGTCAGAACCCTTGCGAGACGACGCGCTCGATCGTGTGCGTCGAGATGTTGCCCGCGACGACCTCCGGATCTCGCAGCAGCGCCTGGTGCAGCGGGATGTTCGTGCGGATGCCGCCGATGATGAACTCGTCGAGCGCGCACCGGAGCCTGGCGATCGCCTCGGCCCGGTTCGCGCCGTGCGCGATCACCTTGGCCACCAGCGAATCGTAGGAGCTGGGAACGCGGAAACCGCCGTACACGCCGGAATCGACGCGGATCCCGACGCCGCCGGGCGAGTGGTACTCCGTGATGAGGCCCGGCCACGGCACGAACGAGCGCGCATCCTCGGCGTTGATCCGGCACTCGATGGCGTGGCCCCGGAAGCTCCAGGGCCGCGTGTCGGGCAGCGAGAGGCGCTCGCCTGCAGCGGCGAGGATCTGCTGCGCGACCAGGTCAACGCCTGTCACCATCTCGGTGACCGGGTGCTCGACCTGCACGCGGGTGTTCATCTCCATGAAGTAGAGATCGCCTCGCTCATCCATCAGGAACTCGAGCGTGCCCAGGCCGGTGTAGCCGGTCTCGAGGATCGCTGCCCGGAGGATGTCGCCCATCCGGGAGCGCTTCTCGTTGTCCATCGCCGGGCTGGGCGACTCCTCCATCACCTTCTGGTGCCGGCGCTGGAGCGAGCACTCGCGCTCGCCGAGCGTCCACACGCCCCCGTGCTGATCCGCGAGCACCTGGAACTCGATGTGGCGCGGCGCCTCGACGTAGCGCTCGAGGTAGACGTCCGGGTTCTTGAAGCCGCTCAGGGCCTCCTGCGTCGCGATCTCGAACGAGCGCTGCACCTCGCCGGCCTCGCGGACGATGCGCATGCCCCTGCCGCCGCCGCCGCCGGAGGCCTTCAGGATCACCGGATAGCCGACGCGCTCGGCCTGCTCGGCCGCGTCCGCCGCGCTCTTGAGCACGCCCGTGCCGGTGAGCATGGGGATGCCGAAGCGCTTGGCGACCTCGCGCGCGGACACCTTGTCGCCCCAGGTCCGCATCGCCTCCGCGGTCGGCCCGATGAAGGTGAGGCGGCACTTCTTGCAAAGCTCGGCGAACTTCGCGTTCTCCGAGAGGAACCCGTAGCCTGGATGGATCGCGTCGGCGCCCGTGACCTCCGCCGCCGCGATGATCTGCGGGATGTTGAGGTAGCTCTTCGACGCCTCAGCCGGACCGACGCACACGGCCTCGTCCGCGAACCGGACGTGCAGCGCCGCGGCGTCCGCCTCGGAGTGGATGGCTACCGTGCGGATGCCGAGCAGGCGGCAGGCGCGGATGACACGCATCGCGATCTCGCCGCGATTGGCGATCAGGATCTTCTGGAACACGGCACCCTCGCCCGGGCAGCGCTAGCTGCCCCGCACCTTGAAGAGACGCTGCCCGAACTCGACCGGCTTGCCGTTGTCGACGAGGATCTCGACGATCGTGCCCGGAGAGTCCGCCTCGATCTCGTTCATCAGCTTCATCGCCTCGATGATGCAGAGCGCCTGACCCACGCGGATCGCGCTGCCCACATCGACGAACGGGGGCGCATCGGGCGACGGCGATCGGTAGAACGTGCCGACGAACGGCGACGTCACATAGGAGATCCCCTCGTCGCTCGCCGCCGCCGCGGGCGCGGCGGGGGCCGCGGGCGGTGCAGCCGGCGCAGGTGCCACCGCGGGCGGCGCCGCCGGCGGCGCGACCGGCGCGCTGTGGATCTGGAAGGCGGCGGGCGCGAGATGCGGCGCCGCGCCCTGCGGGATGACGCCTCCGCGCGTAAGGCGAATGCGAACGTGTTCGTCCTCGAACTCGAAGTCGTTCACGTTGCGCTTCTCTAAGATGCGTACCAGCGCCCGCAACTGCTTGAGGTTGATGTTCATGGAAGGACGTTCGGCCATCGATGTTTGCCGCCTTTCAACCAGAGTGACGGCGCATGTTCAACCTCTTTCGTCGGATCGCAGCTTCTCCAGATGCCCGAGCAGCCCGATCAGCCCAAGGACGTACGAGCTCGGACCGAAACCCGCGACGCGCGCCATGCACGCAGGCGCGATGCGGGAGCGACGTCGGAACGGCTCACGGCCGTCCGGGTTGGAGATGTGCACTTCGACGGTAGGAAGCGCGCTCGCGCGGATCGCGTCATAGAGCGCGATGGAGGTGTGCGTGTAGGCACCGGCGTTGAGGAGGATGCCGTGGAAGCCGCGATCGCCAGCGTGGCTGATCGCGGTCACGAGCTCTCCCTCGCAGTTCGACTGCATGCACGACACGGAGGCGCCCTGGGCCTTCGCGGCCTCCTCGACGGCGCGGTGGATGTCATCCAGCGTGGCCGTGCCGTAGATCGCTGGCTCGCGCTTGCCCAGGCGATCGAGGTTCGGCCCGGAGATGACCGAGACGCTGAAGCCGCTCAGGCGAGCTCCTTCAACAGCGCCGGCACCTTGGTGCGCAAGAGGTACCGGGCCTTGCCGATGTTCGCGTCGGGCGTCATCGAGAAGGCCACGAAGTACGAGTTGTTCACGACGCGGATCAAGGTCGTGACCTTCTCCGCCTGGATCGCGATCTCGGCGGCGTTGCCCGCGTCGAGCATCTCGGCGGCGCGCTGGATCGACTTCAACACGACGCTGAACTCCGCGCCGATGGTGGTGATGTCGAACGCGGCGCCCGGCTTCGAGTAGCTGTCGACCGGGATCCCCTCGAAATCCATGAGAAGGGTCGCGATGCCGCCCTCGGTGTTCTCTACGACTTCCTTCAGCACGGCCTGGAACATGCGCCGAGATTACCCAAGCGCGGCAGGATCGGGAAAACAAACGAACCTGGCCCGGCATCTCGCGCCGCAGCCCGGGAGAGCCGGCGCTCATCATCGTCGCCCGACCTGCTCGGCCGTGCGCGTGCCGAGCCGATGGCGACCGGCCGCTCGCAGCCGAGTCGACAACAGCCGGCCGCGCGCGGCGCTGATGGCGATGCGCGGCAGCGGAGCGAGCGAGAGCGGGCACAGCGCCGCGAAACCTCGCACCGGCCGTCTGCCATCGCGGATCATGGCGATGGACGAAGCGCGTCGAAACGTTGGACCGGGCGGGCGCTTTGCCTCTTGCATCCTGGTCCCAGCCGGGCGATTCCCGCCCCTGGGGGCCCGCTCCAAAGCACGCCTTGACCCTCGTCCAGGCGAGCGGCTAACGTGCGGCCGTTCTTTCGCCTCGCGGCAAGGTCCGGAGGCGGATCCCACCGGCGCGTCTCGCCGGGGGGCCGACGTCAAACGTGGTCGGGAGCGGCGTGCGCCGTACCCGCCATCTCATCAAGAAAAACAAGGACGGCCCAACATCTATGCGTGCGCGAGCCGGGGATCCCCCCCGCACGATGCCCCAGAAGATCCTCGCCGGGCGGGCGACGGATCCTCAGCTGCGCGGTGATCTCGTCCAGGTCAAGGTCGACCAGGTGATCCTCTCCAGGGCGCCGTCGCGCGCGCTGGCCGAGGCCATCGCCACGGGCATGAAGAAGACGCCGGTCGAAGTCGCCGTCGCCTACGACGGCACCTGCGTGGCCGACGCGAGCTCGCTCGCGGATATCGACGAGGGCAGCCCGCACTCGGTGTCGCCCGAGTTCCCGACCTACAACATCCCGATCGCGCGGCCCGGCATCGGCTTCCCTGCGCCCGTTCACCTGGAGCGCTTCGCGGCGCCGGCGCGGCTCGCCCTCACGGACGACCCGCGCCTCACGACCGTCGGCGGCATCGGCATGCTGTCGCTCGTCGTCTCTCCGAGCCAGCTGGGGCAGGCGCTCGCCACGGGCTCGGTGTGGCTCCGGCCGCCCCGCAGCGTGCAGATCCACCTCTCGGGCAGGGTGCGGCCCTTCGTCTGCGCGCGGGACGTCGCCCTCGAGCTGCTCCGCAGGAACCTCGACGAGGTGGTGCGCCGCATCGAAGGCGAGCACCACGCGCCGGTGATCCTCGAGTTCGCCGGGCCGAGCGCGCGGCTCCTCTCCGTGGGCGACCGCGCGGTGCTCTGCGGCATCGCGCCGCAGGTCGGCGCGGCGGCGGCGCTGTTCGTGAGCGACGAGAAGACGGAGGTCTTCCTCCGCGATCAGCGCAGGTCGAAGGCCCACCGCGCGCTCGTGCCGGATCCGGGCGCGCCGTGCGAGGAGGTCGTGTCGATCGATCTCGGCACGGTCGATCCGCTGCTCATGGACGAGGAGGGCGTCGTCCGGCCCGTCCGCGATCTCGCCGGCAAGCCCGTGGCGCAGGTCGTCCTCGGGGGCGACTCCGGCGTGACGTTGCGCGACATGCTCGCGGCGGCGCTGCTGCTCAAGTCGAAGCGCGTCCCGTCGCGGCTCGACCTGCTCGTCGCGCCGCCGTCGCGGCAGGTGCTCGAGGTGCTCGCGCAGTCGGGCGCGCTCGTCGATCTCGTCGCGACGGGCGCGCGCATCGTCGAGCCGGACAGGCGCGTCGTCACGTCGGAGATCTACCCACCGCCGCCCGGCAGCCTGTCGCTGCGCACCGCGGATCCGGAGCCGCGCATCGCCGGGGCGCCGTCGTTCGTCGTGGCCTCGGCAGAGACCCTGGCCTACGCCGTGGCCACGGGCGCGGTCGGCGATCCGCGGTCGTTCAAGCGGCCGGTGCGGGTGACCGTGCCGCGGGCGCTGCCGACCGACGACGTGCTGATCCTCCGCGACAAGAAGGGGGAGCAGGTGAGCACGAAGAAGCCGCCGCCGGCGCCCGCGGCGGTGCCATGGAAGGGGCCGCTGACGCTCGACGTGCTCGCCGGCGTGCCGAAGGTGAACGGGCACGCTGCGGTCGGGGCGCGCGGGCGCGCCGCCCCTGCGCCGATCGAGGCGCCCGCGGCGGCCGCCGCGGATCAGCAGGGGCAGGCCGCGCCGGTGGAGGGCAAGGCGGCCGGCGGCGTGGCGCTCGTCCTGTCGACGCTCGACGAGGTGCGGGCGGTCGCGGAGCGCGCGACCGATCTCTCGGCGGTGCGCGCGGTGGTCGCGCCCTTCGTCCCGAGCACCGCGGTGTCGGCGTTCGCGAGCGAGGGGATCGCCACGTTCCTCGTCGGCACGGAGGCCCTCGGCAGCATCAAGGGCCAGAAGAGCGTGGAGCTCCCCGCCCCCGCGCAGTGGGGCGATCGCGTCGCGGCGATCTTCGGGAGCGAGCGCGTCGAGGTGGCCTGGCTCGCGACCGGTATGGAGCGGAGCTGGACCCACGCAGGCACCGTGCGGCAGCCGCCCAGCGCGAGCAAACCAGCCAGGTAGCCGGGCCGAGATCCCGGTGGCGAGGCCGCCTCCCACAGCAGCGGGGAGCCGCCTTCCACCGGGAACCGGGGAGCCGGAGAGCAGCGCTCAGGGAGCCGCGCGGACGGGGGCCAGCGGGGCGAGGAGCTTGATCTCGTTCGTGAGATCGCGGAAGCGGATCTGCTGCTCGTTGATCTGCATCTCGAGGACGATGACGCGCTTCGTGATCTCGTCGAGGCGCGCCGACGCCTTCGCGAGCCGATCCGTGAGGTCGCGGCGGAGCTCGTCGGCGGTCTTGTTCTTCTCGATGGCCCTGAGGTTCTGGCGGAGCTCGTGGCTCTGCTGCTCGAGGCGCTGCTGCTCGGCGAGGATCCTGTCGCGCTCGTCGATCGCCGGGCGGAGCTTGCCCCGGATGTCCCAGGCCTGACCGAGCTGCTTGGCCACGGCCGCGTCGGCGCGCGGGTCCTTCAGGTAGCCTTGCACCGCGTCGTCGGCGAGCTGGTCAAGCCAGTCGATCTGCTGCCGGAAGAGCCGCCGCTCGTCGACGTCGAGCACCGCCGTCCCCCGGCGCGGCACGTCGATCGGCACGAGCGCGCTGCCCGTGCCGACGTTGTCCTCCGTGCCCTTCGGGGGCGCGTGCAGGCGCGTCCCGTGCAGACGGGGGTGCTTCACGAGCGTCCTCGCCGCGAGGTCGCCGCCGTTGCGGACGGCGTACTTCGTGTGCGTGACCCAGTCGCGCTCGATCTCGAGCGCGCCGCCCTCGATCTTCGCGAGGCGCGCGCCCTCCGCGCTCTCGTCGCGCGCCGTGTCGACGGCGAGGCCTCGCTCCAGCGCGAACGGCACCGTCGTCGTGGCCCCCGGCGGCAGCGGCTCGACCATGCCCTGCCCCAGGAACGCGCCGTTCTCGAAGACGGCGATGGGGCCCCGCTCGAGGAGCCCCTTCGTGTCGTTCGTGAAGCGCGCCACCCGGAACGGATGAGAGCTCGACGCGGGCACGCCGCCGTCGGGCGCGAACAGGAAGATCGACTCGCCCGGGACCTGCCTGGCCAGGAGCAGCACCATCGTCGCGCTTTTGTCGGGGATGTCGACCGGGAACGGGATGTCGTAACGGGTCGTGCCTGCCTCCATCGCGACCGCGGCGAGGGCGCTCATGTTGCGCGGCGGAGAGGGGTTCATCACCATGGGCGGCGGCGCCGGCGCCGCCGCTGATCGCTTCAACTGCGACCCCGCGGGTTGCCCGCCGGCGCGCGCGTCTTCGCGGTCGCTCAGCCTCACGCTCGGCTTCGGGGCGGGCGCCGAGGCGGCCCCGGTCCGCCTCGCGGACCGCAGCTTGCCGCCGCCGCCCTTCTCCATTTCGGCCTCGGCCTCGTCGGCGAACGCGTACCCCTCGCCGTCGTCGCCCGGCGCCGCGGGCGCAGGCGCGACGGGCGGCGGCGGCGGCGCGGCCTCGGTGGCCAGCGTCGTCTCGCTCGTCGGCACGGACGCGATCACCTCGCCCTGGTCGCTGACGACAGGGCGCGGCGGGATCGCCGCCTGGTCGAGCGTCGCCTGGAACGCGAGCGGCGCGCCCGCCACGAGCGACAGCTTCACCCCCTTCCAGTCCTCGCCCGAGAGGTTCTGCACGATGCCCCACGCCTGGAGGTGCGCCTGCTTCGAGTCCGCGCGCGGCGCTGCGCCCTGCGCCCCGCCCGCCCCCATCACGAGCCGGTACGACGGCCTCCACACCGGCGTCTCCGCCACGTAGCCGACCACGAGATCGTGCTCCCGCCCATCCAGGGTGAGCTTCACCTTCTCATGCTCGTCGTCGCGCTCCTTCTCCCCCGCCGCCGCGCCCTTGTCCTTCGGCGGTGGCGAGGTCGTCACCTCGGGCCCGGGATCCGGCGGCGCCTCGTCCTTGCCGGATCCGTCGCCGACCTCGACCGGGAACGACGCGCTCCGGACGCTGCTGCCGCCGGCCTCGATGACCGCGAGCGTCGCGAGGAAGTCGCCGACCTTCTCCTTGCGGACCCGGAAGGTCACCTGATCGGCGTCGATGAGCCCTCGGCGCTCGAAATACGCGACGCCGTTCCTGTAGATGACCACGCGCCGCAGCGCGAGCCCCGAGGCGTCCACATCGGGGCCGCGCGCGCAGCCGGCGAGCAGCGTGAGAGCGAGGAGCAGGCCGGAGCCCGCTCGCGCGACGTCGTTCCGTCTCATGAATGTCCCTGGGTTTCGCTTGCGTCAGCTGTCGGAGGGCGCCGCCGAGGCGCGACGCCAGTCGGGCGGCAGGTCGAGAAAGCCCTCGTTGCAGAGGAACTCGTAGAGCCCCTCGCAGACCTCGCCGCAGATCATGCTGAAGAGGTGGGGATCGGTGATGAAGAGGATCGTCTCGTCGCGCTCGGCGCCCGCGGTGTCGGCGAGCTGGGCGACCAGCTCGTCCTCGGCGAAGCCGACGAGCATCACCATGAGGTGGCGCTCGAACGCGGCGCGGAAGCGGAGGAACGCCTCGCTCGTCACCTTGTACGAGTACGCCCTGCCCTCGAACGTGCGCGCGTCCTCCACGACCCGCGCGGAGATCTCGCCGAGGCTCTGGGCGAGCTGCACGCTGAAGAAGTCGACGAGCACGGCGTGCACGACCGAGACGATGCGCCGGAGCTCGCTGGATCGGCGCGAGAGGAAGGCGTCCTGCATGTCCTTCGTGAGCTTCGCGAGCAGCTCGAACGACTGCTCCCGCGCGTCCTCGGACGCGAACTCGAAGCCTTCGAGCTCGGCCTCGATCCGGTTCTTGTAGCGGGTCAGCACGTAGAAGAGCGCCTGCTCGCCGTGGTGGATCACCTTCGGCGCGCCGTCGCGGCCGCGCGTCTTCTCGTGGAGCTCGGACTGGAAGAACAGGCGGGCGAGGTTCCTGTGGATCTTCTTGAGCCGCCGCTCGACGAGCAGCGAGATGCCGTCCTCGCGGATGACCCGCTCGAGCAGGGCGCAGAGCGTCTTCTCGTGCGCGTCGCGGATCGCCTCGCGGTTCTTCGCCCCGCGATCCGCGGCGCCCGCCGACGCCTGGATCACCTTCAGCTGGGCGACGACCTGCGCGGTGACCGCGTCGAGCTCGGGGTTGGTCTCGAGATCGGCGCGGTAGTGGACGATGCGCGCCTGCATCTGCTCCTCGAGCAGGCCGAGCGCCATCTCGGTGATGTGGTCCTTCAGCGCCTGGCTGACGTGCTCGCCGACGCGCCGCGGCGCGTTGGGCGGGAGCGGCCTCATCGGCTCGGGCGCCGGCCTCCCCCCCGGTTGCGATCGGCCCGAGGGCGGCAGCGGCGGAGGGTTCCGAGGGACCGGGGCCATGACCCGACAGCATAGCGGAACTCGCCCTTGGTGTGCGGTTTTGGCGGAGCGGCGCGAGTCGGAGTAAGACGGCGGCCATGCACGCGGCCATGCACACGCTCGCTTCACCTATGTGCTCCTGGGAACCGGAAGGCCCTCAGGCGCCCTCCTCGCCGGCCCTCTCGTCCATGGCGCACCCGCGCCTGGCCCGCCGGCGCCTCGCGGCCGCGCTCGCGCTCGCGCTCGCCAGCGCCGGAGCGGGCTGCTCTCGCGACGGCGACGGCCAGCCGCCGCCCGCGCGCACACCGGAGCCCGCGGCACGGCAGGAGCCCGCCGCAGCGGCGCCGGCCGCCACGGCAGAGACCGCCGGGAAGACCGCCGCGACGGACAAGAAGGACGGCGCCGCGGCGGCGCCGACAGGGCAGCGCGAGAGGTTGAACGTCCTCGTCGTCTCGATCGACAGCCTGCGCGCGGACATGCCGTGGAACGGCTACGAGCGCGACATCGCGCCCGTGCTCACCGCGTTCGAGAAGAAGTCGGTCAGCTACACACGCCACTACGCGATCTCGTCGTACACCTCGATGAGCGTCGGCGGCTTCCTCGCCGGCCGGTACCCGAGCGAGGTCGATCGCAGCGGCTACTTCTTCGGCAACTACCCCGACAGCGTCCTCATGTTCCCGGAGCTCCTGCAGAAGGCCGGGGTGCGGACGATGAGCGCGCACGCGCACTTCTACTTCGACCAGAAGGCGGGCTTCCGTCAGGGGTTCGACGTGTACGAGATCGTGCCGGGGCTCTCGGCCGACAACACGACCGACCGGAACGTCACGAGCCCGGGGCACCTCGAGCTCGCGATGAAGATGCTCTCCGACAAGGCGAACACGTCGGGCACCTTCTTCGCGTACTTCCATTTCCTCGATCCGCACGACGTGTACATGACGCACGAGGGGATCCCGACCTTCGGCAAGCGCGCCCGCGACAAGTACGATGGGGAGGTCAGGTTCACCGACATGCACGTCGGCAAGCTGCTGGACTTCGTCGCGCAGCAGCCGTGGGCCAAGGACACGGCGATCATCGTGACCGCGGACCACGGCGAGGCCTTCGGCGAGCACAAGATGTTCCGCCACGGCTTCGAGGTGTGGGACGTGCTCACCCACGTGCCGCTGATGATCCAGGCGCCCGGGATCACCCCGCGCCGGATCGACGTGCCTCGCAGCTCGATCGACCTGGCGCCGACGATCCTGGAGCTGACCGGCGCGCCGGCAGAGCCGTCCTTCCCGGGCAAGAGCCTGGTGCCCGAGCTCCACGGCGCGACGCCGGAGCCGCGCGACGTCATCGTCGATCTTCCGCGCACGAGCGACAACGATCGGCGCAGGGCGCTCATCCACGGGCAGTACAAGCTCATCGCGTACGGCGACGACGACGCGTTCGACCTCTTCGACGTCGTCGCGGATCCGGGGGAGACGAAGGATCTCAAGCGAACGCAGGCGCCGGTCTTCGAGGAGATGAAGGCGCTCTACAAGGAGCGCTCCGCGGCCATCAAGGACGTGTGCCCGAAGAACACGGCGAAGCTCAAGGGGAAGAAGAGCAACAAGCGGTGCTAGCGCGCAGGGCGGAGCGCCGCGCGCTAGCACCGCTGAGGACCAGCGCTAGCGCGCCGGCGGGGCGACGGTGAGCGTCAGGACGTCGTCCTCGCCCGGCTCGATCGCGGCGCGCGCCACGAGGCGAGCGCCTTCGCACTCGAGGTGGAGCACGACGGGCGCCACCGCCTGGCGACCGCACGACGGATCGCTCGAGACGCGCGCCGCGAAGGCGCTGCGCGCGAGCTCGACCGCCAGGGCGATGCCGCCGATGCGGCCCATCGCGTCGTCCGGGGCGACCTCGCGCGCCGAGCGCGCCTCCTCGAGGCGCGTGAAGAGCGCAGGCCCGCGGATCGCGACCTCGATCGGGCGGCCCGCCGCGTCCTCGAGGACGGCGACCTCGATCTCCGCCTGCCGCGGCGCGCTCTCGCCCTCGGCCGTCACGACGAACCAGAGCGGGATCCGCTTCGCGCAGACCGCTGCGCCCGGGCCCGCGCGCTCGTCGGCGGGCGCGCACCGGGGAGGCGGCAGCGCCAGGCTGAACGGGACGATCACCTCCGCCGGCGCCTCTGCGAGGGGCCGCCCCCAGGCCCGCCTGTCCAGGAACCGGCGCAGCCACGCGGTGACCTCCTCGCCGATCCGCGCGCGCTCCGCGCGCTGCGTCGCGAGCTGTGCTTCCGTCTCCTGAGCGGCGCGCGACAGGACATCGCCGGCGTCGCGCTCGCGGACGAGCTCGCGCAGCCGGTGGGTCGCCTCATCGCGGAACGCGCCCCTGGGTAGCGTCGCGAGGTACGCGGTGAGGCCCGCGGCCGTCCTGCGCTTCGCTGCGTAATAGATCGGCTCGGCCCGCGTGAGGTACGCGCGCACCTCGCCGGCGAAGGCCCCGTTCGGGTGGCGCTCCAGGTAGACCGACGCCGCCGCGAGCCGCCCCTCGAGGGTCCTCGACACGCGCGTCGCCCGGTACGCCGCGTAGTCGTCGTAGCTCGCCAGGAGCGCCGGCTTCGAGGCGCACCCGGACAGGACCGCGACGAGTGCCGCGCACGAGAATATTCGAACGGAGGTCGCAAGGCGTCGGCGGCAGGCAAATGCGCCACGCCCGCTCATGGCGCCTCTTCCAGTGGGCAAAAATTGCACTCCGTCGGGGTCGACGCGCCTTCGTCGGCCATGTGGCCGCGGTACTCGTCGCAGCTCGCGAACTTGAGCTTGTGCAGGCACACCTCGCCGTCGTGGACCAGCGGATAGCAGCCGGCCGGGAGCTCCGGCGCAGCCTCGAAGGCGCAGGCGGCGTCGCAGGCGCGCGTGCGCAGCCCGCACTCGTCGCACCGGGCGCAGTCGATCTGCGCCTTCAGGGCGAAGAACTTGTACGGGTCGAGCTCCGCCGGCGCCTGCCCGCAGCTGCCGATGTCCCCGACCACCGGCGCGATGCCCACGAAGAGCAGCAGCGCCGCCGCGCCGGCGATCTCCTTCGCCCGGGGGCGCCCGCCTCGACGCTCGCGCTCCGGCAAGCTCATGGCAGGAGCTCGTGATCGATCATGAGCCCGAGCTGCGCCGAGACGACGGGGTAGACGGTGTACGCCGCGTCGTACGTCGCGGCGCCATAGAAGAGATCCCCGACGATCTCGCCTGAAAGCGCGACGCCCGCGAGCAGGGAGTACCCGAGCCCCAGGGCGAGCTCGCCTCCGACGTTCACGTCGGGCTCGATCAGGATCGCCGCGCCGAGCCGCCCGTACCCGAGCACGCGCGTGAGGCCGCGGTACGCGACGAAGTAGCTCGGCGTGAGCGACTCCTGCGGGACGCCGCCGACGGCGACCGAGAAGCGCAGCGCGCCGCCGTGCTGGACGCCGTCGGCCGGCCCCAGCGCGAGCGCGACCCCGAGATCGAGGTACCCCGCGGTGAGCGAGAGCGACTCCGCCGTCTCGCCGAGCTGCGTCTGCAGGCGGTAGGGGTTGTTGAACCGGATCCCCTTCCCCATCGCGACGGTCGACACGACCCGCCCCGCCGTCCCCGGGGGCCGCGCGAGCGCGCGGTACGCATCGAGCTCAGCGCTGTCGCGATCCTCGCCGGGCAGCGACGCCGCGGCCTCAGCGCCGCGGTCTGCGGCAGGCTCGGCGGCGGCAGCGCGCCCCGAGGATGCCCCGAGCAGAACCGCCACCAGCGCGAGCCCGGTCCGGAGTTCCAGCATTGCCACGAGCTTTCTACCCCGAGGCAGCGCCCGCTGGCACGCTCAATTGCGTCCCGCCCGTGCGCCGCGCGAGCCTCTCCTTGGCATCGCCGCCCGGCGACGGCGCCGCGCGCCCCCGGCACGGCGCTCGCCACCGCTGCGTATCCGCCCGCTTCACCTGCGGACCGGACCCTGCATGGTGAGACCACCGTGAGCAATTCAAGCACCCGAGGCAGGCAAGGCACCGCCGCACAGCCGCCGGCGCTGCGCGCGCCGCGCGCCAGCACGACGCGGCGTCGAGAACGAGAAGATCGCAGCGAACCGGGAAGGCCGCGCAAGTCGGCCCATGAAGCCGAAACGTGGGCCGGCGCGGGCGAGCTGGACGAGCCGTTCGTCGACATGCTCGACGCCGCGGCGGCGCCGCCGCTGCGGGGCAAGGTGAACCCGCGCAGCGAGATCAGCGACGTGATCCCGACGCTCGACGACGAGGTCCGCGGTTACCACCACCACCCGAACGACGCCGGCAGCACCGAGTTCGAGGTGAACCCGGACGCCGCCGACGCCGCCGCCGATCTGGCGAGCGACCTCGGGGCGGAGTTCCTGGAAGGCGCGACGAGGGGCCAGGACATCAGCGACGTCGTGATGTCGCACGACGACGACGACGGCGATCTGCCCTATCTCCTGGAAGACGAGGACGTCGAGTCCGTAGAGCCAGACGCCGAAGGAGAGGACGAGCAGCCGGTGACCCAGCGGATGCGGCGGCACGCGGGCTGAAAGGCAGCGCGCGCCGTGCATGACGGCGCGAGGTCGCGGCGCGCCGTCACGCACGGCGCGCGACGAGGTCTGGCCCGGTCACGCCTGACCGAGCACGGGCAGCTCCGCCACCACCTCTCCGTCGATGCGGATGAAGGCCAGCAGGCCTTCGTCCTCGTAGGCCAGCACATCGAGCACGATCCGCTCGCACAGCGGCAGCACGTACAGCGCTCCGTCGTCCGCCATCACCGTCATGGATCGCACAGGTGCGCTCGCAGTGGGCAGCGTCTCTGTGGTCCGTCGTCGCGCATCCATGTCGCTTGAGCTCCCAGGCTTGAATCGAGCTCCGGCCACCGCCGGCGCCGCGAGGCTAGAGGGCCTGCCCGTCATCTCACCAAGCGCCTTCCATGCCACGACGCTGGCGCAGTAGCGCCGGAGCCCGCGGCGTTCCACTGCGACATATGGCTTTCGCCCTGGCCCGCGCCGCTGCGTCGCTGCGGCTCAGCCGCAAGCGGCGCCGCTCCCCGCCCGCAGCGGAGCGCGGCGCGCCCGGAGCGCCGCAACACCGCGATTTCGAGCCGTCTCCGGCCTCTCCGACGGCCGAAGCGCGCAGGCGTTCAGCCCGCCTGCGCGCGGTCATCGCGGTCTTCGCGCCGTTCCGGCGTCCGGCGCCGATGCCGCGGACAGGACCTTTCGCGCGAGCTTGGAAACGCCGATATCCAGCGCGCCCGGATCGAGCCACGCAGCCTTCTCGTAGGGGGAGGCAAGCTTTGCCCGGAAGCGCCAGGGGGCCGCCACCTCGGCGCGCGCCACCGTCACGTCGAGGCGCCGGTGCGTGAGGATGTGGCGCACGCGGCCGACCTCGCGGAGCGCCGCGTCACGTGTGACGCCCACCAGCTCGAAGAGCGCGCGGGCGTCCGCGAGCGAGCGCGCCTCGACCATGGGCGGCTCCCAGAGCCCGCCGAAGAGACCTCCCTCGGCGCGCCGGACGAAGAGCACGCGATCGCCTGACCGCACCACCGCGGCGACCATCGCGACCGCCGGGACGTCGCGTTTCGGGGCGATCACCGGCAGATCCGCCTGCCGCCCCGTGACGCGCGCCACGCACGCGCCGTCGACGGGGCAGGCATCGCATCGGGGACTCCGGGGCGTGCACACGGTGGCGCCGAGCTCCATCAAGGCCTGGTTGAAGCGTCCGGGATGGACGCTGGCCGCCGCGCCCCGCACGAGGCGTTCGGCTGTCGACCAGAGCTTGCGCGTGCCCGAGGCGCTGCGGATGTCGTCGTCGATGCCCTCGATGCGGGAGAGCACCCGGGCGACGTTGCCATCGACGAGCGGCACCGGCTGATCGTACGCGATGCTCGCGATCGCGCCCGCTGTGTACGCGCCGACGCCGGGCAGGGCGAGCAGCGCGGGGACGTCGCGAGGGAGCGCGCCGTCGTGGCGCGCGGTGACCTCGCGCGCGGCGAGGTGGAGCACGCGGGCGCGGCGGTAGTAACCGAGGCCGCTCCAGAGCGAGAGCACGTCGTCGATCTCGGCGGAGGCCAGGGCGAAGACCGTCGGGTAGCGGGCGAGGAAGCGCTCGTAGTACGGGATCACCGTCTCGACGCGGGTCTGCTGGAGCATCACCTCGCTCAGCCAGATCGCGTAGGGGTCGCGCGTCCTCCGCCACGGCAGGTCGCGCGCGACGCGGCCGAACCAGGCCCCGAGGGCGGCCGCGATCTCCCGGTCGCGCTCGCCCGGATCCGGCGCTGCCGGCGGAGGGGAGCCCGCTCCCTGCTCACCGGACGAGGCGCGGCGGCGTGGGGACCGCGGCCGCGCCTGATCATCCTCGCGCGCGCTCGCACGGCTGCGCGCGGGTCGCTGGCCTTCGCCTGCGCCGCTGCGCGCGGGTTGTTGCTGGTCTGCGCCCGCGCGCTTGCGCGCGGGCGGCCGGGACGTCGTGCTCACGCGCGAGAGGCCCTGCCTCTGCGCTGTCGACGCGATCCCCGCGAATCACGCGGATCGCCGAGGTCGCACGGATCGCTGAGGTTGCGCGGCTGCCGCTCGCGGTGCTCAGAAAACGCTTCCATCGCGCGGGACTCTAGCGCAAGAGCCGACCGCGGTGTCGTCCCGGCGCCCCTGCCCACCCCAGCTGCTCCCTCGGGCAGCGCGCCTCTGCGCCGCGCTGGTCCTCGGGCTCGTCGCGCCTGGGTGCCGCGACGAGCCGCGCCCCTGGGAGGGCAAGCCAGGCCCCGCGGTCGTGCTCTCGGCAGCGCCGCCGCACCCCGCCACCACGATCGGGAGCGGCGGGCTCGCGGACGCCGACGCGGGACAGGGCGAGGGCGACGCCGGTGCGCGCACGGATCTCGATCTGCCGGTCCTCCCGGTGCGCGTCGGCGGTCCCTGGGTGCGCTGCTATGGGAACTTCAGGATCAGCGGCGATCCGCTGAAGGACGTGACCCGCCTGGGGCTGCTCTGCGGCCCAGAGAACGGCATGCGCCGGATCTCGCCGAAGCCGATCGAAGGGCAGGTGGCCGAAGGCGGCGCGATCGTCACGGAGAAGCTGCAGGCGGTCCGGGGCGCGTGCTACCGGGTGTTCGCCGTCGGCGGACCGGGGGTCCTCAACCTGGACGTCGCCGTGCGGAGCAGCCGCGGGGCGATGATCGCGAGCGACGGCACCGAGGACGCATGGCCGATCGTCCAGCCGGATCGGCCCTTCTGCCCGCTCGAGGACGACAACGCCACCGTGGAGATCAGCGCCCGCCGCGGCAGTGGCCGGTTCGCAGCGGAGATCTGGATGCTGAAATCCTACAAACGAGCGCACCAAGGCGACGCCGGCGCGGAAGCGGGAGAGGACGAGACGTACGAAATGAACAACGAGACGGACGCCTACGAGGGGCTCTGAGCTGGCGCCGCCTCGACCATCGACCGATCCACGAACGTCGCTGCGCCATGATTTCCGTCCGGGTCACTGCCGTGCCCGCTGCCGAGAGCTCAAAGGCCGAGCTCTCCCGGCTGCCGGACGCGCGCGAGGGGCTCCCCATCGTCATCAAAATCCGGCAGATCCTTGGACCATGGCGCGACGCCGGCACCCTGCACGCACCCCTGCATTGACGTGGCCGCCCCGTCCCGCTAGGGGAGCCCGAGCCATGGCCGACGACACCGAGCCGCTCCGCGAGGACGAAGGGGACAAGGTGGAAGGCGAAGGCGAGAAGAAACGCCTCTTCGAGCGCGCTATCCCGGAGATCTTCAAGCGCGTGGTCGAGCGCGCCGTCGAGAGCGGCATCGACAAGCTCAGCGAGGGGCCCGAGAACCTCCGACACTTCGTGGGCGACCTCAAGCTGCCCAAAGAGGTCCTCCACTACCTCTATACCCAGATCGACGAGACCAAGAACGGTCTCTACCGGGTCGTCGCGAAGGAGATCCGGGATGTGCTCGAGCACACCCAGTTTGCGGACGAGATCACGAAGGTGCTGACGAAGCTCTCCTTCGAGATCAAGACCGAGATCCGCTTCATTCCCAACGAAGCGGCCAAGAGAGACGACAGCCAGGACGAGCCGAGGACCGGGTTGCCGAAGCCGGAGGTCACCGCTCAGGTGAACGTCAAAGACCGAAGCAAAGAGACCGGGCGAGACCGGCGCCGTGAGGAGAAGTGACGACGAAAAAGCTTAGGACAGGCGGCGAAGTCGACGCCTGGTGCACCAAGTGCCGCCTCGATCTTACCCATCGGATCATCGCGATGGTCGGCGACGTGGTGAAGAAGGTCGAGTGCAAGACGTGCATGTCGCACCACCTCTACCGCCAGCCGAAGAGCGAACGGGAGAACCGCGCGGCGGCGCGCGCCTCCGCTCGGAGCAGCAGCGAACCGCGGGCGGCGTCGAGCTCGCCGCGCGGCGGCGGCGCGGAGCGCCTCACGGCCGCCCAGCGCGCCGAGCGCGATCAGACGCTCGCGTGGGAGCGCGCCATCGCGGGGCAGCCGTCTGGAGCGTTCAAGCCGTACCGCGTCACGCTGACCTTCGGTGAGGGCGAGCTGATCCACCACAGCAAGTTCGGCGACGGCGTGGTCGCGAAGGTCATCGATCGGGGCAAGATCGAGATCCTGTTCAAGGATGGCCCCCGGACGATGGCGCACGGGCAGCCATAACGAGCGCCGCGGTGCTCGCTCGAAGCCCGAAACTTGGGGCTGCCCGCGCGATCGGGTAGCCTCGGTATCGCCTTGGACAACCCTTCGCCCCCTTCTGCGAGCGGGTCCCTGCGCAGGCGGCGATCCCGCGCTCGCTTGCCCGAGCGCGCGCTGCGTTGCGCGGCGATCTGCGCGATCGCCGTCGAGGCGCTCTGGTACGGCATCCACGAGGTCCGCGGCTTCGGCCCGGCCCTCGCCGACGGCGTGCGCGCCGTGGTCGGTCCTGCGCCTGTCGCGTGGGCCGAGGACGTGGCCTACGGCGTCGCCGATCGGCTGAACCGGGCCATCTACCGCCACGCGCCCCCGAAGACCTTCTGGGAGCCCCCGCCCGCCACCGCCGCGGAGGCCGTGAAGAGCGCCGAGGGCCCGGAGGCGGAGACGGTCACGTCGCCCGCCTCGTTCCAGCCGCCCTTCCCCGAGGTCGCGGCCACGGGTGATGGCGTCTGGACGCCGATCGCCGACAGCGCCGCCCGGCTCGGCGAAGCTCAGGTGCTCTGGAAGAGCGTCGTGCACCCCGACCCGAAGCGCGTGTTCGCGGCCATCGCGGTGGTGGCGATCGATCTTGGGCGCGTCGACCTCCGGCTTGTCGCGGGCACAAAGGAGCCGTTCTCGCCGGACATCCCGGCAGAGCGGCGCCCTGGGCTCGTGCCAGGAGGCCACGCCGCGGAGCTCGTCGCCGCCTTCAACGGGGGCTTCAAGGCGATGCACGGCCACTACGGGATGATGCTCGACGGCGACACGTTCCTGCCGCCGCGCGACAGGGCGTGCACGATCGCGCTCTACCGCAGCGGCGCGGTGCGGATCCGGACCTGGCCCGAGCTGCGCGACGGCGAGGCCCGCATGGCCGCGTACCGGCAGACGCCGCCTTGCCTGGTCGAGCAGGGCGAGCTCCACCACGCGCTGTACGACTCGAACCGGGACTGGGGCGCGACGGTGAGCGGCGAGACGGTGATCCGGCGCTCGGCGCTCGGCGTCGACGCGACGGGCAAGCTGCTCTTCTACGGGCTCGGCGAGGCGGTCACGGCCCGCAGCCTCGCCCGCGGGATGAAGGCCGCGGGCGCGCACGACGTGGCGGAGCTCGACGTCAACCACGCCTACCCGCGCTTCCTCCTGTACAGCCGCGGCGCGGACGGCGCGGGGCCGCGCGCCAGCGCGGCGCTGATCCCGGACGTGCAGTTCAAGCCCGAGGAATACGTCGCGGAGCCGGCGCAGCGCGACTTCTTCTACCTGCGACGCCGTCGGCCGTCGGCGCCGCTCGGGATCGCTGATCCGGCGCCCGAAAGCGACGTCCTCGATCGCGGCGGGCGGTGACCTTCGGGGCCATCCCTGGCCGGACTTCTGGCGGGCGGAGCTAGCGGCGATCGAGCAGCTCGCGCAGGCGGTGCGCGAGGGTCTCGGGGGTGAACGGCTTCTGCAGCAGCGCGAGCTCGCGATCGGGCTCGGCGCCCGCGAGGACGTCCTCGGCGTAGCCGGAGATGTACAGCACGCGGGCGCGCGGGTGGATCGCGACGGCGCGCTCGGCGAGCTCGCGGCCGTTCATGCCCGGCATCACGAGATCGGTGAGCAGGAGGTCGACCGCGTCTTCCCCCTCCCGCGCGAGCATCGCCAGCGCTTCCTCACCGCTCGCGGCCGAGAGCACGCCGTAGCCGCGCCGCTCGAGCACATCGACGATGAGCTTGCGGACGGCGTCGTCGTCCTCGACGACGAGCACCGTCTCGTCGCCGCCCGCCGGCGACGGCCGCGCGCGAGCGGGCGTCACCTCGGCGTGCTCCTCGACGCGCGGGAGGTAGACGCGGAACGTCGTGCCGCGCCCGAGCTCGCTCTCGACCTCGATGAGCCCGCCGCTCTGGCTCACGATCCCGTACACCGTGGCGAGGCCCAGCCCCGTGCCCTTGCCTCGCGCCTTCGTCGTGAAGAACGGCTCGAACAGGTGCGACAGCGTGTCGTGATCCATCCCGTTGCCGCTGTCGGTTACCGAGAGCACGACGTAGGGGGGGCCTCCAGCGGCGGGCGCATCGTCGTCGTCTCGCTCCGCTGGCGCGAAGGACCTCGCCGCTGCGCTCTCGCCAGGCTCGCCCAGGGAGGTCTCGACGACGAGCTTGCCGCCCCTCGGCATCGCGTCGCGCGCGTTCACGACGAGGTTCAGGACGACCTGCTCCAGCTGGCTCTTGTCGACCTTGATCGAGCCGAGATCGCGGCCGACGTTCGTCTGCAGGTCGATGTCCTCGCCGATGAGGCGCTGCAGCATCGTCTGCATGTCGAGCACCACCGCGTTGATGTCGAGCACCTCGCGCTGAAGCGCCTTGCGGCGGCTCATCGCGAGGAGCTGCCGCGTGAGCGCCGCGGCGCGCTCCCCGGCCTTCGTGACCTGGAGGGCGTCGCGGCGCAGCGCGCTGTCGGGCCCGAGGCGGCGAATGAGGAGCTCGCCGTAGCCGAGCATCACCATGAGCATGTTGTTGAAGTCGTGCGCGATGCCGCCGGCGAGCCGCCCGAGCGCCTCCATCTTCTGCGACTCGCGCGAGCGCTCCTCGCGCTGCCGGAGCGCCTCCTCGGTGCGCCGCCGCTCGGTGATGTCACGAACGAGGACGAGGACGTGCCCCTCTAGGAACGGCATCACCCGCGCCTCGACGTGCCGCTCTCCGCCGGCGCTCGCGACGGCGTGCTCGAGCGCGACCACGGCGCCCGCCTCGTGAGCCTCCTGGCTCGCGCGCTCGAGCCGCTCCCCGAGATCCAGGGGGAGCACCTCGGTCATGCGCTTGCCCGACGGCGCCTCCGCCGCGACGTGGAGCTCGGAGAGCCGCGGCTGGTTGTAGTCGACGATCTGCAGGTCGGCGTCGAGGCGGAAGCAGAGATCGGGGATGGCGTGAAATAACGCGCGGAGCTCGCCCGCGGCGCGCGCGCCCTCCCGCTCGGCGCGCCACCGCTCGATGCTCTGCCCGATCTGGCTGCCCACGGACGCGAGGACGCGGAGCAGCTGCTCGTCGCCGCGGTGCGGGGCGCGGCTCCTCAGCTCGATCACCCCGGCGACGCGGGGGCCGCACGGGATCGGGATGGCGCACGCCGCGCGCTCCCAGCCCGGCGCGCGCGCGGCGTGCTCGACGACGTCGACGACGCCGCCCACGCTGGCGCGGAACACGGGCGCGCCACGCTGGAACGCCTCGCCGACGAGATCGGACTCGGCGGCGAGGGTCGACCCCTGGCGGAGCACGTCCGCGAGCGCCTCGCGATCGACGTGCGCCGCCGACCGGGCCTCGACGCAGCGGAGCGCGCTCGCTCTCGCCGCGGACCGCGGCGCGTCGCCCGCGGCGCTCGGCTCCGGCTCCGCGAGCCAGAGCGCGGCGACGTCCCAGCCAAGGTGGTCGATCAGCGCGGCGAGCACGCGCGGAGCAGCCTCCGCGAGCGAGGCCGCCCCGCACAGCGCGCTCGTCGTCGCGAGGTGCGCCGCCAGCCGGGCCTCGGCTTGCCGGGCCTCGGTCGGGTGGACCTCGGCCAGGCCGGCTGGCGCTGCCCCGGCGTGGACCTGTCCCTCGGGATCGAGATCGTCGTGTGGCACGTGAAGCCGCGGAGCCCCCATGTGCTCAGCCGCCGGTCTTCTCTGCGGCGCCGCTCTCGAGGTGGACCGTCCAGCAGACGGCGCCGGAGGCCGGCTCACCGCCGGGCGGCCCCACGCTGATCTCTGCTCGGGCCGGTCCGACGGCCCGGACGTAGAGCCGCTGTCCGACGGCGCCGCGCCCGAGCGCGCAGACCGCGCGGCGCACGCGCGGATCGTCCGCGGCGACCTCCCCCTCGTCGTCGGCGGCCATGAACAGGAGCTCGACCTCGGGCTTCAAGCAAGCGCCGACCTCCCGCCAGACGTCGTAGTCGACGGACGGATCCAGGACGTCGGCGAGCTGCCCGTGGCGGGCGCGCCCGACGCGGTAGCGGAACGCGTCGCGCTTCTCCGCGCGGAGCGTGGCCCCGATCCGATCGAACCGGAGCGACAGCGCGCCGAGCGCGACCGCCATCTTCACGGTGGGCGCGCCCAGGTTGGCCTTGTCCGGCTCCTTGAAGCGGTGCACCTGAACGCCCGCCGGCAACACGCCGGCGAGCAGCTCCGCGAAGCGCTGGTTCATCCCGAGGCGCCCGCCGAGCAGGATCCGGAGCCCCTGGTAAGGATCCGGCTCCCGCCCGATCTTCGCCACCGCGCCCTCGAGGAGACGGCGGACCACCTCGACCCCGTCCCGGAACCACGCATCGATCGCGCCGCCCAGCGCGCCGCGATCGATCGAGAGCGGCACGACGACCGGCTCTCCATCGAGCCCGACCAGCGACAGCCGCTCCGCGACCGTCGCGCTCGGCCCCCCCTCGAGGAGAGGCCGCAGAAGCTCCTTGAGGGCCCACGCATTGGCGCGCCCATCGGGGGACGAAGCCAGCAGATCCTCCGCGCCGTCGATCGGCTCCTCCTCGGGCGGTCGCTCGAAGGGGATCCGGCGATCGCGCATCGCTGCCTGGCTGGAAGAGTACACCTTGTAGGCGATCCGGTGGAGGAGCCGCTCGCCCCCGAGCCAGGGGATCGCCGTGGGATCGAGGTACTCGACCATCCGCTCCAGCCCCTGCGCGGCCTCGTGCGCCTTCGCGCTCCGCAGGATGCCGAAGGCGAGCCCCGCCTCGCTGGCCCCGGCGTCGATGACGCAGAACGGGACGCCGCCGTCCCGCGGCTGGATACCAAACATCCGGAACGCCTGGACCGCATAGGCGATCGCGGACGGACCCCCGTCGACGACCTGCAGGCCGTCGAGGTCGTGGTACTCGCAGAGGCCCGCGGGCAGGCTCCGGAACAGGCCGCGGCGGAAGGCGACGAGCACGCTCTCGCGGCGCTCGGGCGACCAGCCCGTCGGCATCGTGATCGCGTAGCGCGTGGAGAGCCCCCGCGAGCGCTGGTTCAGGTGCAGGCCGACGTAGTACGCGTAGAGCTCGATCGGATCGAACGGGTCGTGCGCGCCGATCCCTTCCTCGTCGATGATGGGGGGCGCCGGCTTCTTCAGCGCCTCCGTCGTGTCGGGGTCGCTCCTGCCCCGGAGGCGGAACGGCTCGCCGCGCTCGGTCCGCTCGCGCAGGAGCGGGAGGGCCGGCAGGGAGGCCGCGGCGCGCTCGTGGACGTCGGCGCCCGGCCGGAGGCGCATGTCGCGCGCGGCGTGCCCGACGAGCACGTCGCCCCATCGCGTCATGGGCAGGATCACCCGATCGCGCCAGGCCTTCGTCGTCCGGGCCAGCGCCTCGAACGCCACCTCGCTCGGGTTCTCGTTGTCGGCAGACACCCGGAGCGGCGCGTCGGTGCCGATCCGGACGAACTCGGCGCCCCCACGCTCGCTCCGGACGGCGACGACCGTGGACGCCGCGCCGACGTCCACGGCGACCCAGTCGCCACGCACGTCGAGCCGGGGATCGCGCCGCTTCACCTCGGGCGGGATCGGGTCCTTGTCGGTCTTTCCAGTGCGGCGGTGCAGCCCGACCACGCGGCCCTGTCGGAGGATGGCGATGGACGTCGCGCCGAGGAAGCGCGCGCCCGTCCAGAAGCCCTGCGCGGGATCGACCAGCGTCGTCCCCTTCACCGGATCGAGGTTCGCCACGACCTTGGGGAAGAAGTCCGCGATGTGCTCCGGCGAGGCCACCCCGTCGTAGCGCTCGACCTTGATCGGCGGCGAGTAGTAGTTCTGGAGCCCTTCACCGTAGATGCGCGGACTGACCTGGATCAGCTTCAGATAGGGGATCGGGCAAGACTGCTCGTCCAGGCGGAACTCCTGGTAGAGCGCGGTCGGGGCGATCGTGTTCTCCATCTCGGGCGCGATGCGAGGCACGCTCGCGCTCATCTCGGTGCCGAAGTACATGAACTTCGTGCCGGCGCCCCCGGTGAAAGCGGCAATCCTGACCTCGTTGAACGTCGCCTGCCCGACGATGAGCGGCGGTAACGCGATCACGTAATCGAGCACCAGCGTCGTGAGCCAAGGTTGGTCGAAGAGGCGCGATTCCCAGCGCATGACGAGCGTCGGGAACGCGCGGCCCTCGAGGGAGACGATCTTCTCCGCCTCGCGAACCAGCGCACCATCGACGGACAGCTCGTAAACCGGCATACGTGGGCGACGTTATCACGAAGATCCCCTGCGCCGGCCCGGGGATCGCGGGAGCGGGGCGTTCGTCGTCGGGCGGTCGGGCGTCGGCGCGCGCCAAGCGCCACGCGCCACGCGCCACGCCATGGCGCGCGCGCACGCGCGCCGACACCATCGATCCTCCTGTGGGGCGTCCACGCCCTGTGGGGCGTCCACGCCGCACGGCGGCCGGTGAAGGCGACGCCCGTCGTCGCCCTGCGAGGCCGTAGGCCGGCCTCGGGCGACCGTGCTAGCCTGGCGGCGTGATTTGCTTCTCCGGACCGGGAACGCTGTCATGAACCCGTTGGTCGGCGAGATCATCGACGGCAAGTACCGGATCGTCCGGCTGCTCGGCCAGGGGGGCATGGGCGCGGTCTTCGAAGGCGAGAACGTGCGCATCCGGCGCCGCGTCGCCATCAAGCTGCTGCACGCGAACATCTCGAGCCAGGCCGAGTCCGTCGCGCGCTTCGAGCGCGAGGCCCAGGCCGCCGCGCGCATCGGCTCCGATCACATCTGCGAGGTGCTCGACCTCGGCGTGCTGCCGGACGGCACGCGGTACATGGTCATGGAGTACCTCGAGGGAGAGACCCTCGGGGCCAAGATCGAGCGGATGGGGCGGCTCGGGCCCGAGATCACCGTCCCGATCATGGTGCAGGTGCTCGAGGCGCTCGGCGCCGCGCACGCCGCGGGGATCATCCACCGCGATCTCAAGCCCGACAACATCTTCGTCATCCCGTCGAAGGCCGGCCTCAGCAACTTCGTGAAGGTGCTCGATTTCGGCGTCTCGAAGTTCTCACAGCTCGCCGGCTCGGAGATGAGCATGACGCGCACGGGCGCGGTGGTCGGGACGCCGTACTACATGTCGCCTGAGCAGGCGCGCGGCTCCAGCCCCGTGGATCAGCGGACCGACATCTACGCCATGGGCGTTCTGCTCTTTCAGGCGACGACCGGTCAGGTGCCGTTCGATGCGGCGACCTTCAACGAGCTGCTCTTCAAGATCGTGCTCGAGCCGGCCCCCCTGCCCCAGCAGCTCGTGCCCGACCTCGACGTCGAGTTCTCCGGAATCATCCAGAAGGCGATGGCGCGCGAGCCGGGGAGCCGCTTCCAGAGCTGCGCGGAGTTCAAGAACGCGCTCCTCGCCTGGGCCGCAGCGCGGCCGAGCCTGGCCTTGCTGACCACGGGGCGGACGTCCTTCCCCCGGCTGTCGCTGCCGTCCCAGCCCGATACGACCACACCTCCGCCCACCCGCACCGAGCCGCCGTGGGGTGGCCAGAATGGGCCGGTCGTGCCCGGCATGGGCCAGACACCGCAGCTGACTGCGAACTCGTGGGGCGCCTCGTCAGGGGTCACGGGCCGCTCGACGCGCCCGGCGTCCAGGATGCCGCTCCTCGCCGCGATCGCCGGGGCGGCCAGCTTGTTTGGCGCGGGCGTCGCCGTCTGGCTCGCCTTTGGACACAGCGGGACGACGGGCGCGGCGACCGCGGATCCGAGCGCGGTCAGCGCGACGACCCTCCCGGTGCCCTCGCCCCCTCCTCCCACGCCGCCGACCGCCCCGACGTCCGAGCCGATCGTCACCGCGAGCGCGACGGCCGCAGAGCCCGCTCCGCCCGTCACCGCCGAGCCCGTCGCGGCGCCGACGGCCTCCTCGGCCCAGGTGAAGCCGCCCCCACCGCGCCCACAGCCTCCCCAGACGAGGCCGCTGCCCGTCACGAAGCCGCCGCAGACGACGCCGTCGACGAAGCCGAGCACGTCGCCCCAGAAGCCGCAAAAGCCGGGGGTGCCGGGCGACTTCGGCTACTGACGCCCGCGCCACGCAGGGCGCGCGGATCGAGCGCGCCACCGGGAGCGTATCAGGCCGCGCGCGTCACGCGGAGCCCACCGCTCAGAACGCGCCGCGCACCCCGAGGCCGGTTGGCGTTACGTAGGGGGCGATCCAGGCGGAGCTCGAGGGCTCTGGCTTGGACGTCAGCTCCAGGACGAGCAGCGTCACGCCGCCGGCGAGCAGCACGCCGCCCCCGATGAGGCCGACCGCACCGATCGTCTGCTGGGACGCAGCGTCGGAGTCGAGCGACCTGATCTTGGCCTGGACCACCGGGCCGCACTCCGCGCCGACACCGCTCTGTGATTCGCACCCACGCGCGGCGCTGAGATCGTTCGCTTCCTTCTGCGTCCCGCTGCTCTTGGCCAGGAACACCGAGCCCAGCACGACACCGCCGAGCCCGAGCGCCGAGGCCGCGATGCCCCCGCCCAGCATCGCCGCGTTCGTCTTTCGCTCCGGGGTGCCGGGCGGGGCGACAGGGGGAACCTCGGTCTGCCCGCCGCCCCAGGTGCCCTGCCCCTCGACCGAGCCTCCCGGCGGGGGAACCACGGCCGGACCTTCCGGGACCGGGATCTTCAGCTCCTTCCGCTCACCATCGCCGATGGTGACCCCCTGCTCGATCGGCGCGAGGCCCGGCGGAACCACGGTGACCACGTGATTCCCCGGATCGATCGGGCGATGCACGCCGAGCAGCGCGTCCGCGACCGGCTGGCCGTCCAGCTTCACGCCGATCTTCCGGCCGGCGGCGCCCTCCAGCGCGATGCGCAGCGACGCGATCCTGGGCTCGATCGCGGCGAGCTCCTCCCTCGCATCCTGCTGCGCCCTCTTGAAGGGAGACGGCGCGGTGGGCGGGAGCTCCTCGCGGACGATCCTCAGGTAGGTCTCCTTCGCAGCGACGAGCCGACCAAGGCGCACCTGTGCGCGCGCGGTCAGCAGGAGGTGCGTCGGAGCGTGCACGAGCGCCTCGGCTCGACCCAACAGATCGATCGCCTCCTCGAAGCGGCCGGACGTGAACGCTTCGGCGCCCTGCGTGGCCAGCGACCGGGCCGCTGCTCTGTCCTGGTCCGACTGCGCAAGTGCCTCGCCTGTCGGGAGCAGCAGGAACAGCGCCGCAGCGAACGGAACGCATCGTCTCAAGAGCACTCAGGCCTCCTCGCGCGCCACGCTATCACACGCCGTCGACAACGGAACAAATCAGCCCTCGCGGCGCCGCTGCCCGGGCGTAGGCGGGGCTTTCCGGCGAGAAACGCGCGCGTCGTGCGAGCCGCTCGGAGCCGCGCCGCAAGCGCCGACACAGGGCGCCCGCGGCGCGGCCGCGTCTGACGCTCCGTCTCGCGACCGCTGTGAACCGTCCGCACAGCGCGATGGCACCCATTCTGCTGCGTGGAACGCGCCATGGATTGCCTCCGCTCCTCCGCGCCCCTCGACGCGGGACTCCCGTCCTCGGAGCGATTCCTCAGGGGACGCCTTCTCGGGGGGCGGTACCTCGTCGAGCAGATGATCGGCGCCGGCGCGATGGGGCGCGTCTACCGCGCGCGGCACCTCGGGCTCGGGCGCGCGTGCGCGGTGAAGGTCATCCACGAGCGCGTCGCCGCGCCGCGCGTGGGCGGCAGAGCGAGCCGCCGCATCTGCACGACGCGCGTCGCCGCGTCGCCGCGCGGAGACGGCGACGGCCATCGAGGGTCGAGCGGCGTGAGCGAGAGGTCGCGCTCCGACGAGAGGTCGCGCTCCGGCGGCGTCCGCGCCGGAGACGCGGTGCTGAGGTTCCATGTCGAAGCGCTGGCGGCGAGCCGGCTCGATCACCCGAACATCGTGCGCGTCCTCGACTTCGGCTGCGAGCCGGTGAGTCTACACGGCGCGCTCGGCGCGAGCGCTGGCGGCCACGAGGCGGAGCCGCCCAGCCTCTGGTACCTGGTCACCGAGCACCTCGACGGCGAGGACCTCATCGACCTCCTGAACGCCGCGCCGATCCTGCCCCCGGAGCGCATCGTCTCGATCATGCGCCAGCTGTGCTCCGCGCTGCAGCACGCGCACGACGCGGGCGTCATCCACCGCGACGTCAAGCCCGAGAACATCCGCCTGGTGCCCCGCATCGACGACGACGGGGCGCCGTTCGAGCAGGTGAAGCTCCTCGACTTCGGGACGGCGAAGCTGCTCCACGACGAACGGTCCGGCGCGTTCGGCGGCTCGCCCCTGCTCCCCGTGCCCGACGAGGACGGCGGCAGGCTCGTCATCGGAACCCCCGCCTATATGAGCCCGGAGCAAGCCGCAGGGCAGCGTGTCGATGCGCGGAGCGACGTCTACGCGTGCGGCGTGCTGCTCTTCGAGATGGCGACAGGGCGGCTCCCCTTCGAGCGCCCGACGGCCGTCGCGCTCGCCGCCGCGCACGTCGAGTCCCCGCCGCCCCGACCGAGCGCGCTCCTGCCGGCGTTCGATCCGGATCTGGAGGCGCTGATCCTCCAGTGCCTGCGCAAAAATCCAGATGACCGCCCGCAGAGCGCGCGCGCGCTGCGCGAGGCGCTCGGGTACATCGCGCTTCGCCGGGCGCGCTCCGCCGCCGACGAGCACGCCGCGGTCAGCCGCTCTCCACGCCCCTCGGAGAGCGCGCGCCCAGCGACGGCGTCCTCGTCGCGCTGGAGGTCCTCCGCGGAGGACGCTGCCACGGCGCGCTCCGCGGAGGACGCTGCCACGGCGCGCTCCGCGGGAGCCTCGACGTGGGTGGGCTATCGCTCGCCGTCTCTGCCGGAGAGCGCGCACCTCGATCGGCCCTGCTTTCCGCCGAGCACGCGGCGAGACGACGCGTCCGCTCCAACGTGGGTCGGCCACCACTCCACGCCTTGTCCCCCGGCGGCGCTCGTCGAGGCGGCCTCGCCCCCGGCGCCGGATGGCGCGTCGTTGGTGGACGCGGCACCCCCGCCCGCCGAGGCGTCACCTCCCGCGCACGCTCCGGCCAGCGCCGAGCGCGCTCCGGCGCTCGACGCTGCGATCGAGCCGCTCTTCTTGCTTCGAGCGCACCGATCCTGCGGCTCGCGGAGCCTGGTCGCGCTGCGCCGACGCCGGCGCGGGCGTCTCGCTCCGGTCGTGATCGGCACCGTCGCTGCCACGGTGCTCGGTGGATCGCTGTGCCTGCTCTTCAACGCCGCAGGCGCCGCGCTCGCCACGCTCACCTCGCCATCGCCAGAGCGCGACGGCGACGCGCCCCCGACCGCCGAGGGACGCGCATGGCCGGCGCGCGCGCCAGAGCCGGACCCCACCTGCCCTGCGGGACCGCCGCGGTGAACGCCCCAGCCGGGCCGCACGCCGGGTCCGCGGCGCTGCTCGTGTGCGCGCGTTGCGGGCGCTGCTTTCTGCTCGTGCCCGGCCCCGGGATCGTCGCTCCGCAGGGGTGCGCGTGCGGAGCGCCCCTCACGCCCGCGCCGCTTCCGAGCGGTGTCCACGAGCTGAAACAACGCCGCGGAGCCCGCGCCTCGCCGCCGTCACACCGGAGCGCTCCATCGAGCCCTCCCCGCGCTCCGGATCAGGAGACCGACCTCGGGTACGGCGCGTCGCACGGGTACGCACCGGGGCACGGCGGGCCAACGGGCCCGGGCGACGCGCCAGCGCCTGCCCACGTGACGCCCGGATCGAGCTCGGAGCGATCGAGGAACGACAAGAAGCAGACCGACGGCGAGGGCTGAGGCGCGCGCGGTGCGAACGAAGCGCTCACCCCGCGTCCGGAGCGCGCCGAGCGCGCCGCGCTCCTCGATCTCGCCCGCGCCGCTGCGCGCCCCTGTACAGCCGATGCCCAGCGCAGCGCGCCCGATGGCGACGCAGTTCACGCTGGGCACCGAGTCTCCGATTCATGGCGGTGCGAACGGAGCTCACCGCGCGCGGCACGTCGTCTGCAAACGCTGACGCCGAACGAAACGCTGGACGCTGGCCTCCGCGTCGACGCGAGAGGACGGTCCTCGGCGTCACGCGGTGTCGAGAGGAGCGAACCATGTCCGTGCTGTTGTGGATCCTGTTTGGCCTCATCGTCGGCGTCATCGCCAAGCTGCTGACCCCTGGCCGCGATCCGGGTGGCTTCGTGGTCACAGCGCTGCTGGGCGTGGCCGGCTCCTTGCTTGGCGGCTTCGTCGGCCGGGCGCTGGGGCTCTATCCGTCGTATCAGTCGAGCGGCGGCTTCTTCACGTCGATCCTGGGCGCCATCGTCATCCTGGCCATCTACAACGCGACGATCGGCCGGCGAGCGACGAGGCCCTGATCGCTCCCGCCATCGACGGGCTCGCCCCGTCGCGACGCAGAGAGCTGCCCGAGCAGCGCGGCTGCAGGCACCACGCGGGCCGGCGCTGCGCGCCGATCCAGGCGGAAATCGAGCGCGACGTCCGGCGGCAGCGGCCGGATGGCGCCCGCGCCATAGCAGCGGTGATAGACGAGATCGCCCGGCCCAGCGCCCCGCCCGCCGAGCTGGTGGCTCCACCACCGCGAGTAGACGGTGGGGCGTTCGGGATCGACCGAGAGCAGATCCGAGCGCTCGAGCTGCACCTCGCCGTGATCGCCACGGTCCGCTGCGCCGTGCTTGGCGGTGAGCCGCCCCCCCTCGCCAACGCTGTAGACGATCCTGAACCCCTCAACATCGCCCTTGCCGTAGACGGCGCGCTGGACTCCCGGAGCGAAGAGCAGCGCGTGCGTGTAGACGAGGTCCACGGCGAGCGCGGGCAGCACGGTCCAGGTCAGCCAGTTGTTGCCCCAGGGCCGTTCCTCCGAGAAGAACGCGTAATAGCCGACAGAGACCTCGCCGTGCTCTCCGACCGCGCTGCGGTAGTACAGGACGTCGCCGAGCTCGCCCGCGCTAGCGACCGTCGATCCGACACAGATGGGCTGTTGCTCGATGGCCGCGCCGAGCTCCGTCGGCTCCGCCAGCTCACCGGCGACCGGGCACGGCAGCGCGCTCCCGCTCGTGAAGCTCGCGAGGACAGCCAGCGCAGCGATCGGGAGGGAGCGGCTCAGGAGATTCCGGACGGGCATCAGGCCGGACTAGGCTAGCGAGCCCGTCGCTATCCGCGCCAACACCAACGGCCGTTCGCGTTCGACGCCTCACGACCGCGGCGGCGAATGGAGATCTCCCAGGTCGCGCGGCTCTCCACGCCGCGGCGCTGGCATTGGAGCGCTCGTCAGTCGCGGGGCGCGCCGCGGCTCGCCGGCGCAACGCCGCCGTCGAACGCGCCGATCGCCCTGCCCGCGAGCGCCGCTGCGGCGAAGGTCACCGCCGCGATCACGAGCCAGGGCAGGAGTCGAACGCGCCGCAGCGGGCGCGCGTCCCTCCAGTGCGGCGTGACGGCGCTCCTGGCCTCGCTGCGCTCGCTCCCTTCTTCTGACGCGCATGGGTGTGCGTCTGTCCCGCGCAGCGTTGGCGTCACCTCGCCGCGATCGTCCCCTGACCTGCCCGCGACGACGCGCCGCGCGCCCGTGCGCCCGCGAGACCCGGGGGATCTCCGGCAGCCCCGCACGAGCAGCGACCGGTGCCGATCGCGCCCGCTCGCGACCTCGCGCGCGAGCGCGGCGATCTCCTGGCCCGCGAGCAGCCCGCGCTCGCTCGAGCTCGGCTCGTCGCCGCCGCTCGGCGCCCGGCGCAGCGACGCGAGCACCTCGGCGAGCGCCTCTTCCATCTGCGCCGCCGTCTCGAAGCGGCCCTCGGGATCTCGCGCGAGCGCGCGCCGGATCGCCTCCTCCAGCAGCGCGGGGCACGCCGGGCGGAGCGGCGCGATCGCCGGCACCTCGCCGGAGAGCACCGCGCCCATCGTCGCGCCATCGTCCTTGCGGTGGAACAGGCGACGCGCCGTGAGCAGCTCGAAGAGGATCACGCCGACCGCGAAGAGATCGGCCCGCGCGTCCACCCGCTGCCCGCGCAGCTGCTCGGGCGCCACATAGCCGAGCTTGCCCTTCACCGTGCCGCCGCCGCTCGACGGGGCCGCGTCGTCTGCCGAGCACGGGGAGCCGAAGGGGCCGGCGTCCTCCAGGCTGCTCATCGCCGTCATCTGCGCGACGCCGAAGTCGATGAGCTTGATCTCCCCCTCGAGCGAGAGGAGCACGTTCTGCGGGCTCACGTCGCGGTGCACGAGACCGACGAGCTTCCCGCCGTCGTCGCGGAGCCCGTGCGCGTGCCCGAGCGCTCGCAGCACACCCAGGCCGATCTCGATGGCCGCCTCGAGCGGGAACGGCCGCCCCTCCGCGAAGAGAGAGCGCGCGGCGGCGGCCAGATCGCAGCCCGGGACGTACTCGATCACGAGGTGATGGCGTCCTTCGTGAACGACGAAGTCGTGGAACCGGATCACGTTGGGGTGCTGAAGCCGGGCGCTGATCCAGGCCTCCCAGAGGAACATCCGCACGATCGACGGATCTCGCCTCGCCTCGGGGCGAAGACGCTTCACGACGACGGGGTGGGCGATACCTGCCGGCCCGCGCCGGCACGCGAGGAACAGCTCCGCCATGCCGCCTGCCGACAGGCGCGCGAGCAACGCATAGCCGCCGTCGCCCATGGGCAGGTCCATCTCTCGAACCCTCCACGGCAGCTCTGCCGCGCCCCCCTCGCTTCGCGTCGGCATCCCGAACGCGCGAAGCGAGGACGGCCGCCGCGCCATCCACTGCCGGAGTCGCCCCACCCCGGCCAGCCCCCGGACTTGCCCGCGCCGCCACATCGCGCCTTCGCTATTCACGCTGCATGCCACGGAAAGTGCCGCGGCAGCGTCACCTCCGAGCCATGGGCATCGCGCGGTTCTGCGTGGATCCCGCCGGATGAGAGCGCATGTCGGCAGCCGCAGAGACCCACGGCGAGCGCTGCTCCCGGCGGAAAATGCGGAAAACTCGATGGCCCCGTGTTCCACACAGCGGCGCAGAGGGGCGCGCGCAGCGTCGGGCCCGCCCGCGATGGAACGCAGATCAGGCCACGGTGGCGGGTGAGGCGCGGACGCGGCGCGCGAGCAGCGCGCGCAGCTCGCGGAACGAGACGACGCGCAACGCGAGGAGGAGGACGGCGTAGACAGCGACGCCCACCGCGATCGACGCCCACATGCCCGCGAGGACGCGCGCGACGTAGGCCGCGGTGACCATGACCGCCGTCGCGGCGAGGACCGCGAGGATGCGGCCGAGCTCCACGACGTGGGCCCAGCGCGCGGAGATACCCCACGACGCGATCAGCGCGCCGGCGCTCACGGCCAGCGTCGCGCACGCGGCGCCCATGGCGCGGTAACGCGGCAAAAGGAGCAGGTTCAGCGCGACGTTGGCGACGAGCGCCACCGCGAGCAGCTTCACCATCGCGACCTCGCGCTTCGCCGCGAGCAGCGGCAGCGTCACGACCTGGAACGCGAACGTCACGGGGACGCCGCACGCGAGGATCCGGAGGACGTCGGCCGCCGGGGCGTAGTCGCCTGCCCCTCCGTAGACGAGCTGGATGACGTCTGGCGCGAGCAGGAAGATGCCGGCGGCGACGGGCAGCCCGAAGAGCGCGGCGACGAGCATGCAACCGCCGTAGAGGCGCCCGAACGCGTCGCGATCCTGGACGTAGAGGCGCATGCCCGCCGCGAAGGCGGCGCCGAGCAGGACGTCGGGGAGCATCCTGAAGTTCTCGCTCAGCACCCAGGCGGCGCTGTAGATCCCGACGGCTTCCTCGTCGCAGAGCGCGCGGAGCATGACGCGGTCGATCTGGAGCAGCGCGCTCGAGAGCGCCCCGAGCGCGCCGATCGGCAGGCTGCGCTTCACGATCTGCCAGAGCTCGGCGGTGGACGTCGTGAGCTCGGGCCGGTAGAGGCGGGAGCGGAGATAATGCGAGGTGATGGCGAGCTCCAGCACGTTGCCGAGAAGGAACGCCACGGCCGCGGCGACGACGCCGAAGCCGAGCGCGAGCAGGGCCGCCGAGAGCGCGATGACGAACAGCCGCGCGCCGAGCTCCGCGTACAGGATGTACTGGAACCGCTCGTGGGCCTCGAACGAGAGCCACATGGTCGAGTAGAGCAGCGTCGCGAGCTGCGAAGCCGCGGCGAGCACGATGAGCTGCGCGCCTAGCCCCGAGCGCGTCGCCAGCACGACGGCCACGGTCGCGCCGAGCACCACCGTCCCCGTCACGCCCCGGATGGCGAGCGCTGCGCCGAGGTGTCGCGGTCCGAGCTCGGGCTTCACGGCGACCTCTCGGGCCAGATATCCCCTCACCCCGACGCCGGCGGCGATCGTGACGATCCCCGCGATCGCGAGCGACGCCTGGAACTCCCCCCAGGCGGCGACCCCCACCTTCCGCGCGAGATAGCCGACGAACACGACGCCAAGGACGGCCATGATCGCCTGCTTCAGGAGCATCAGCGCCGCGTTCAGCGCGATGCGCCGGCCATCCTTCATGAACACCTCCCGGTGTCCCCATGCTGTCGGGTACCGCTGTCCGCGCAGCAGGACCGGTCCCGATTCGAGCGTCGTGCGCCCCCAGAGAGCGTCCGTCTCGCGCAGCGAGCGCTGCCCGGCTGCGCGAGCGCAGCCTCGATCAGCGAGCGCCGTCACCCGAGCTCAGCACGAAGCGCCGTCCGAGACGCCGCTCGATCACGAAGCGCCGTTTGAAACAGCGCTCCGACACGAGACGCCTCTCAACCTCGAAGCCCCCGAGGGCAGGAGGATCGCCGGCGCAAAAGGGGTCGGCGATCCTCGGAGCGGGACACGGGATTCGAACCCGCGACCCTCAGCTTGGGAAGCTGATGCTCTACCAACTGAGCTAGTCCCGCGCGAGGTGGAGGAAGCTTCTACCGAATCCGGGGCCGCTTAGCAACCCCTTCATTTCGTTTTCGATCCCGACGCCTTCGCCCGCGCCCGGTCCGACCGGAGGCGGGGCTCGGCGCACGCGCGCTCCAAGCCGCGCCGCTACCGGCGCGCACGCGCGCGGAGCGCGGGAGCGGGGGCGCCGAGCGTCTCGCCCGGTAGCGGCGAGCGCGCGCGGATGGCGCTGTCGCAGTCGCTGGTCGCCGCGGCGATCGCGCTGGAGATCTCGATCGTGCCCGCGTCCGGCGGGATCCACGGCAGCTGGTGCAGGATGGGCCTGTCCGACGGCAGCCAGCGCAGGCTCCGCGTGACGAGCACGACCGGGTGGTTGCTGTCCACCAGCTCGCTCGCGAGGCGCGCGCCGCCGAACGGGGCCGGCGGAAGATCCAGGCAGACGAGGCACGCGTCGAACCGCTCGGTCGCCGACGCGAGCAGGGCGTCGTCGATCGACGAGGCGTCCACGATCTCGACGTTCGTCAGCGCACCCTCGATCGCGCGGGCGAGCGCGTCGCAGGTCGCGGCGCGGGCGTCGTGCGCAAGCAGGATCCTGAAGCCGCGCACCGAGCGCGGCCCAGGCCGGCGGGCCTCGACGACCTGCAACCTGCCCGAGGGCGGCGTCTCGCGCTCACGAGGTGCACGTCGAACGGTCATGGACTCCCCTTCCTCAGCTACACCAGGGCAACCGTGCCCCAGGCTAACACCCCTTGAGCTCAAACTGACCAACCTTTATATGAGGGCGCGCTTCTTTCCTCGTCGCCGGTTCTCGTTCGTCTCGGGTCTCGGTTCACAGCCGCGGCGCTCGCAAGCACGCCGCGACGCGGCATGCCAGCAAGGTCTACGGAAACATCTACGAAGGACGGTCACGCATGAGTCGGTTTCTCATCTCCACTCCTTGCGAGTGCCAGGCAAGCCTGTCAGCCACCCTGGACGAGCACCGGCACGTCACCGCCGGGTGGGCCACCCGGAGTCCCCGGGGCCGGTCGGCCGCCGGTGAAGCCGACAAGGAGCTCGCGCCGGCGCACAGCATCAACGCTCACCTCGACCGGTTCGACGTGGCGTGGTTGTGCCCCTACTGCGGGCGCAACACGCTCCGCACCTTCGATGCGGGCGCCATGAGGCGGCTGCCTGCGGCGAGCGCATCGCCCGCGGCAGGGCTCGTTCCTCCCGGCACGACTTCCTCGCCGTGAGGCCCCCGATGCGCCGCGACCTCGTCGGTCCGCGCGTCGAGCAGATCCATCCGCCGCGCGCCTGAGCCGGGGCAGGCGCCGTGCGGTCGCGGCCGCGCGGCCCCGCGCGGCGCTGCTGCGCAGCATCTCCCGCGCAGGCGCGAGCGTCCGGGCGCGACCGATTCATGGCCCGTCAACCCGCCGCGCGTCGGGCCCATTCCCACCCTGTCGACGATCAGCACCGGCGCGCTCCGGAGCGCGCCGCTCTCCCGCTCAGCTGCCTTTTCCCGCCTGCGACGTGCCCATTGTGCCGAAGACCCAGTCCCAGAGCGGCGACGACACACCCCACCGGGCATTTTCTCCCGTGTGGTGATGGACCATGTGATGGCGCTTGATCCACTTCCCCCAGCGCGAGCTCATCCGGAAGTGATGAATGGCATAGTGCGTCCCGTCGTACGCCAGGTATCCAAGGCCGAAGCCGATGAACAGCGGGTCCGCCGGAACAGGGCCAAAGGCGACGCGGAACAGCGTGTAGAACGCGACGCCGAGGGGGATGCTCGCGCCGAGCGGCATCACCAGCCGGTCGGCATCTTGCGGAAAATCATGGTGCACCCCGTGGAGAACGAAATGCATCCGGCGCTGCCATAGGCGCGGCCCGACGTAGTGAAACACGTATCGGTGCAGGACATACTCGGCGAACGTCCATAGAAACAGGCCGACCAGCGAGAGCCCGAGCCCGGTCAGGAAGCCGACACCATGGCGGGCGGCGCGGACGCCCAGATAGCCGTAGACCGGCAGCCAGAAGACGAACGGCGTGATCGGATGAATCCGCGAAAACCGCTCGATGAGCGGCGTCTCGAACATTTGGCATGTCGCTGGACGCGCGGTGCGCTCGGTGGAGGTGACGGTCATCGTGCACCCCTGGTACCGCATTTATCCATTGTCGGCCAGCGGGTAGGCCGGCGCCCAACGGCCCGCTGGACGCCGGCAAACGACCATGATCCCGTCACGGCAGGCGCTTCCTTCCGCAGCGGCGACGCGTTCGCGTCAGCCCTGCGTCCGCCGCGCGGCGCGAGCCGCGAGCCTCGAGCCGCGCAGCGCGCCCGGCCCGAGGCAGGCGCGCGCGATCAGCTCGCGAAGGAGGCCTCGTAGAGATGGCGGAGATCGTCGCGCGAGCAGGGGCGCGGGTTGCTCGTGTGGCACGCGTCCTGGGCAGCGAGATCGGCCAGCGCGTCGAGCTTGTCGCGGGGAACGCCTGCCTTCTCGAGGCCGGCCGCGAGCCCGATCCGGGCGCGCAGGGCGCGGATGGCGTCGGCGCACGCGGCGGCGTCCTCGGGAGCGCCGAGCAGGGCCGCGACGCGCGCGAGGCGCGGCGCGGCCGCGGCGACGTTGAACTCGACGACCGGCGGGAGGCAGAGGGCGTTGGCGAGGCCGTGGTGCAGGCCGCACTCGCTCGAGAGCGGGTGCGCGAGCGAGTGGCACGCGCCGAGACCCTTCTGGAACGCGACGGCGCCCATCATCGCCGCCTTCATCATGCCGCCGCGCGCCTCGAGATCGTCGCCGTGCGTGACCGCCCGCGCGAGGTGCGCGGCGGCGAGGCGGATCCCCTCGAGCGCGATGCCGTCGGCCATCGGGTGATCGCCCTTCGCGACGTACGCCTCGATACAGTGGGTGAGCGCGTCGAAGCCCGTCGCCGCCGTGAGGAAGGCCGGCATCGACCGCGTCATCACCGGATCGAGCAGCGCGGCGTTCGCGAGCAGGTGCGGCGAGAAGATCACCGTCTTCCGGTGGTTCACGTCGAGCGTCACGACGCCCGAGCGGCCGACCTCGCTGCCGGTCCCGGCCGTCGTGGGGATCGCGAGCATCGGCGGGACGTTGGGCGTGATGAAGCGATCGCCGCCCGTGGCGTCGTCGTAGTCGACGAGCGGCCGATCGTGGTTCACGCCGAGGCGCACGAGCTTGCCGACGTCGAGCGGCGAGCCGCCCCCGAGGGCGACGACGAGATCGGCGCGGGCCGCGCGGAACGCGGCGACGCCGTCGTGCACGTTCTTCTCGATGGGGTTGCCGAGCACGTCGTCGAAGACGGCCACCTCGAGGCCCTCCTTCCGCAGCGACGCGGCGACGGGCTCGAGCAGCCCCGAGCGGATGACGCCCTTGTCCGTGACGACGAGCGCCCTCGCCGCGCCGAGCCGGCGCGCCTCGGCGCCTGTCTGCTCGACGACGCCGGCGCCGAAGAGGATGCGTGTGGGAAAGCTCCAAACCGTGAACTGGCTCATGATCACACCGCCTCGAAGTAACGCTTCAGCTCCCAATCCGTGACCGCGCGCTCGTACTGCCGCACTTCCCAATCGCGCGTCAGGACATAGTGTTCGACGAATCTCTCGCCGAGGATCTCGCGGGCCATCTTGCTGCCCGCGAGCATCCGGGTCGCGTCGGCGAGCGTACGGGGCAGCGACAGGCGCGAGGACTCAGCGGACGACGCGTCCCCGGCGGCCTGCGCCGGCGGCTCGACGCCGTTCTCGATGCCGTAGAGCCCCGCGCCGAGGCACGCGGCCATGGCGGTGTACGGGTTGATGTCCGCGGCCGTCTGGCGGTACTCGACGCGCGCGCCGGGCGTGCCGAGGCCGATGAGGCGGATCGCGGCCGTGCGGTTCTCGACGCCCCAGCTGGCGGTGAGCGGGGCCCAGACGCCGGGCACGTACCGCTTGTAGGCGTTGATCGTCGGCGAGTAGATCGCCGTGAGCTCGGGCATCAGGGCGATCTGGCCGCCGACGTAGTGGCGCAGCGCCGCCGGGAGCCGATCGGGCGACGACGCGTCCTCGAAGACATTGCGGCCGTCCTTCCAGAGGCTCTGGTGCAGGTGGCCGCTCGATCCGGGCAGCTCGGCGTTCCACTTCGCCATGAACGTGACCGACAGGCCGTGCTCGTGGGCGATCTGCTTCATGGCGACCTTGAAGAGCGCGGCCTTGTCCGCGGCGCGGAGCACGTCGTCGTAGCGGATCGCCGCCTCGTACACGCCCGGGCCGGTCTCGGTGTGCAGGCCCTCGATCTCCACGTCGAAGGCCTGCATCTGGTCGAGGATGGCGGCCATGAGCTTCTTGTTTTGCCCCTCGCGGACCCACGAGTAGCCGAACATGCCGGGGCTGAGCGGCGTCAGTCCGGCGAACCGCTTCTCGTGCAGCGAGCGCGGCGTCTCCTCGAAGAGGAAGAACTCGAACTCGCACGAGAACTTCGCCGAGAACCCCATCCGCTCACCCTTCGCGATGACGCTCCGGAGGAGCGAGCGCGGGCACGCGGGGTGCGGGCCGCCGCGCTCGTCGCGGAAGTCGGCGAGCATCGCGACGGTCCCCGGCTCCCACGGGATGTCGCGCAGCGTGCTCGGATCGAGGACGGCGTGCGCGTCCGGGTAGCCGGTGTGCCAGCCGGTCACCTTGGCGTTGTCGTAGAGGACGTCGGCGATGTCCCAGCCGAAGATGACGTCGCAGAAGCCAAAGCCGCTCTTGAGCGCGCTCTTCAGCTTCTCGATGGAGACGTACTTCCCGCGGAGGATGCCGTCGATGTCAAAGCCGCCGATCTTGGCGCGGGTGATGCCCCGCGCTTCCAGATCGGAGAGGAGCTTCTCGGAGGTCGAGGCGGTCATGGGCCGCGACGATAGCAGGGGAACGGGGCGGCATGGCAAGCGCCCGCGCGAGGCGCGCGACGACCGCATGGCGCCCCGCCGTCTCTGGATGCGCGCGTCCGGCGCGCGCTCACTTCACCCGGACGACCTGGATCGGATAGCGCTCCGCGAGCGGCACGAGCACGCGCTCGACGAGCTCGCGGACACGCGCGTAGCGCTGGTGGTTCGTCGCGGCCGGATTGCGCTTCGAGTCGACGACGCCGATGCGGATGTCCAGCGTGCGCGCGTCCTCGACGCCCCCTGTCACGAACGCGTCCGGGTGCACCTTGTCGAGCTCGACGTTGAGCTCCGCCGCCTCCGGTGCCGCGCCGATGAAGGTGACCTCCAGCGCCTCGCCCAGGCCGTTCAGCACGGCGTTCAGGTTCTCCACCGGGAACGGTTGGCGCGCGAGCCACGCGACGACGGCGCGACGCGCGCCGCGCAGCGCCACGCTGACGACGAGCGCGACCGAGATCGGCGCGAACACGAGGGCCCCGAGCCCGCGCGCGACCTCGGGGCCCGCGTCGCGGCCGAGCGCCCCGAGGAAGACGAGCAGGAAGACGCCGGAGGCGAGCGCCACGAGCGGAGGATCGGTGAGCACGCCCCACCGCGAGGTCGACGCGTTCATCAGCCGCGTGAAGCGCGCCGACACGCTCTGATCGGCGCGCTCGCCTGCGGCGGCGCTCCCATGCGTCAGATCAGGCATCTCCAGCATCTCCGAGCATGCGCCAGAAGAACAGCCCGACGCCGAAGAGGAGCAGCACGCCGGCGACCCAGAACGAGCGCACCGGGCCGAAGCTCAGCGCCTCGCCCGATTGCTTCATGATGAGGTCGGCCACCGTGACCACGCACGCGAACACGATGCAGACCACAGGCAGCGCGAGCTGCTGGAGGAGCGTCGGCCCGGTGAGCGGCTTCGGATCCGGCGGGCGCGGCCGCAGGTCTGCCGGCGGACGCGCCGTCGGCCGGTACCTGCTCGACGGCATGTCCGACAGCGAGCGCACCGCGGCCGGCGCGACCGACGTCGTGCGCGGCGCGACGCTGAGCGCCATCTCCAGCGGCGGCGTGCTCTCGATCATCCCGCCCCCGCGCGCCAGCATGCTCGGCGGGGCGCTCTCCATCCCGCCACCGCGCGGGAGCGCGCCCACGGGCGTCGCCTCCGCAAAGCCGCCGCGGCCTCGCGCGCTCGTCGGCACGCTCTCCGGGACGAGCGCGCCCATGCCTCTGCCCCGCGCGCTCTGCGGCGCCTCGGGGAGGTCCATCTCGAGACCGGCCGAATCCGAGGGCGGCGGCGGGCGCACGCTGCTCGCAGGGCCGTCCCGGCGCCCTCCCCTCGGCGAGCGCATCGAGGCCGGGGCCACGTCGAGATCGAGCTCGAGCGACCCGGCGTCGCTGGGCGTGTCGAGCCACACGTGCGCGGCGCGCTTGACCTGCGGGGCCGCGCGCATCGACGACGACGGAGGCGGGGGAATGGAGTACGCGTCGTCCTGCGCAGAGGTCCGCCCGAACGTGGGAGGGAGCCCCATCGCCGCCTCCAGCTCCGTCCAGAAGGCCTCGATGTCGCGCGTGCGATCGCGCGGGCTCACCGCGAGCGCGCGCTCGAACACCGCGTCGACCTCCGGCGGGATGTTGGCGCCCTCGGCGCGGGGCGTGGGCCGTCGCTTCACGTCGAGCGCCGTCCCCATCATCGCCTGCGCCTCGCCATCGATCACCTGCCGCCCTACGAGCGCCTCGACCATGGTGAGCGCGAGACCCCAGACGTCGGTCCAAGTTCCCGCCTGCCCGAACCGCTTCGGCGCCCACTGCTCCGGGGCGCCGTACGCTGGGGAGAACGCGTTCAGCGGGTCGCCGTTCGTCACCCGTCCGACCGCCTGCTCGGCCAGCGTCTTCGCCTGCGCGATGCCGTAGTCGAGGATCTTGAGGCGCTCCGTCCCCTCCTGCGTCGTGATGAAGATGTTCTCGGGCTTGAGGTCGCGGTGGATGATCGACACCGTGCCGTTCGGGCTCGGGAAGCGGTGCGCGCGCGCGATCGCCTGTGCGATGGGGCGCATCATCTTCATCAGCCTGTGGAGCGGGATCGGCGGCTCTCCCTTGAGCCTGCGTCGATCGATGACCTTGTCGAGCGACTCGCCCTCCAGCCACTCGAGCGCCAGGAAGGGGACGAACTCCCCTCGCTTCAGGTGCAGCACGTCGACGTGGAGCGGGCGGACGACCTCCGGGATCGAGGCCGAGAGCCGGAAGAGCAGCTGGGCCTCCTCGCGGAACTTCTCGAGGAAGAGCTGCCGCTCGCGCGGGGTCTTCGCCTCCGACACCTTCAGGCATTTCAAGGCGACAGGCGCGCGAAAGCCGGCGTGGAGCGCGCGGTACACCACGCCAAATCCTCCCTCCGCGACCACCTGCTCGACGTGGAAATTACCCGCCTGCGTGGTCCCGACGATGCCGAAGACGTCGTCCGCCATGCTCCCTGAGCCATAGCGCACGGGGCCGCTAGACCGAAGGGTGAAACCAAATTTTCCTGTTCGATCGTCCCAGGTCCACCGGGCGATCGGGAGGGGCCGGGGTGACCAGATGGACGTAGAGGACGGAGAAGGGAGCGAGGTCGACCGTTCAACGTGACCGCACTTGGCCGCAAGGCAGCCGCGCGGCCCGGGGGAGGCGCCGGCTCAGCTCCGGAGGTGCGAGGAGGCGTCGCGGTGAGCCCGGTCCTCCTCCTGGAGGATCGAGAACACCAGCCCGGCGCCGATGATCGGCAGGAGCCAGACGAGCTGCGCTTGCCAGACCTTCTGCTTGGGCTCGTAGACGCGGCTCCGGAAGACGCGCACGGTGACGTAGACCTGGAAAGCAAGGACCGCCGCGATCGCGGCGCCGACGAGGATATCGAAGAGCGTCATGGGTGGACCGCGGACCAGCCTAGCCACGAAGGGCCTCCCCGCAAGGCAGCGGCGTCCGCCGTCGCGCTTTCGTCCCCGGCGGGCACGGAGCCGACGCACCGGCGGGCGGGCAACCCCGATCGAGACCGTCTACGGCTGCGTCATGTCGGGCACGGCCTGGCGGTCCATGAGCCGGTCGAGCTCGAGGCTCCGCCACGGAGCTGAAGGAGAGCGCCATCGACGTCGATCGCCGCCTAGAGGCGACTTGCCGCATTCCAGCTCGCTCCGACCGCCTCCCGACGGCGCTCGAGAGTAAGGCACCTTACTTCGACTCGCCACCCGGAGGCGCCGAGCCTCATTCCAACTGGCGCCGATCACCTCCGGTGGCCCTTCCTGCCTCGCCTGCGACCCGCGGCCTGCTCCTTCTGACCTTCTGACCTTGTCCAGACAAGGGGCCAAGTTGCCGGACCCGATACCGTCATGATCTCGGGGAAGGATGGGATACCGATCGATCTCGTCTGCTTCACGGTGATGTCGCCGACCACCGGACCTCGGGGGAGTATGGGCCAGCGACGGAGTTCGTGAAAGCGACACACACCCGGCTCCACGTGCCGAAAGAGCGGTGCTTCCTGGCGCCAGGGAACCACGATATCGACTGTCTTGCAGGCGCGAGGCCAGCTCGACGAGGCGCTCGATGCCCGCAAACACCGGTCTTCGGGATGGAAGCGGCTAGCGAGCCCAGCTGAGCCGCGGGATGCGCCATGAGGTGTCCGGCGTGCCTCGGCTCCCGCCCCGGATCGACCCGTCGAGCCATGCCGGGCTGGTTCAGCGCGACAGCTGTACGTACAGTGCGCGCGTGCCTCAACCCCAGCCCCGGCGCCGCCCGCACCGAACCTCGATGCTGGACATTCCCGGCCTCCGGCGCGGCCGCGCTCTGCTCGCCGGCGCCGCGGCGTGGATCGCGGCGGCGTGCTCCACGCCGTCGTCGGGGGTCGACGGCGGTGACCTGCTCGGCGTCTTCGAGCAGGACGCCGGCGCAGCTGCGGCCGACGGCGGGCAGCCGCGGCCGTCGGCGGCCCGGCAGGATGCAGGCGCCCACGCGACGGGTCCGGCCAGCGCGGCCGCGCCGCCGACGAAGGCGCCCGAGGCGAGGCCGCCCAGCGAAGGGAGCTGCGTCGCCGAGCAGGGACGCGCCGGACGAGAGCTCCGCAAGACGCTCGGCAGACCGCCCTGCCGCGGCGCCCAGGTGCTGGAGACACGGGACGCCGAGGGGTCGCCCCGCTACGCCTGCGTGATCGCGCCGAGCGGCGTGGAGACGCGCGCGCCGCTGCCGCTCATCGTCTTCTTCCACGCCGACGGCGACAACCCGACGAGCGTCGATAAGGAGACGGGCCTGCGCAAGCTCGGCGCCACGTGGAACCTGACCGGCGACCCCGCCCACGCAGGCTTCATCGTGCTCGCGCCCCAGGGCCGCGCCTTCAAGACGCCGAGCCAGGCCGAGCGCGAGCGCGGCACGAAGATGTACACGGCGACCGCGCCGTTCGACGTCGAGTTCACCGGCGACGGCAACGTCGACGTCGCGACCGTCGACGCCTTCATCGACCAGCTGCTCGAGAAGAAGCTCGTCGATCGGCGGCGCATCTACGCGCTCGGCGGCTCCTACGGCGGCCACATGGCGGCGACGTACGCCATGATGCGCGCGGACCGCGTCGCGGCGTTCGCCACCTTCGGCAGCGACGCGCCGCCCGCCGAGTGGGCGTGCCCCGGCCCTCCCCCGCCCGCGATGGCGGTCTATCGCGCGTGCGACGACATGTTCCCCTGCGAGGGGGTCGAGCGCTGGCTGCGCGCGCGGGACGCGCTCTCCGCGCACACCTCGTTCCTGCGCCTCGACGAGGCCGGCAGGGACGAGCCCCACTGCGCGCTCCGGAACCGCTGCTCCGCCAAGAAGGGCGCCATCAACCACGCCCGCTGGCCGAAGTCGCGCGAGACCGACCTGCTCCGCTTCTTCGCAGGGCACGTCCTGGCGCTCGGCGCGGACGCCGCCGCAACCGAGACCGCGGAGCGCCCGCGGACGCAGACCGACACCAACGCGCGCTGACCGACGCCGGCCGACGCACCCGGACGCAGATCAACACAAGCGCGCGCTGACCTACGCGCACGGACGCTGCTCGACATCAGAGGACGTAGATCAACGCAAACGCGCGCTGACGGACGCTGACGCCGCAAGCGCACGCCCGCACTGCTCGTCCCACGTGTGCGCCGGGCTTCGCCGCACGTTGACACTGCAACGTTGCGGTGCGGCGTTGAGCGGACCCGGCGTGTTGTCGTAGTGTTCGTCCCCGATGTCTGCTCAGGTCCAGCCCCTGCTCACCCCCTTGCCGGCCGGCATGTCCATCCCCGCCGGCACGCTCCGCGCCGAGATGGAGTCGCGCCGCGCAACCGGTCGCCGCTTCAACGTCCGTGAGGCCATCGGCCTCGCCGTGCCGCTCTGCACCCAGCTGCACGAGCTACACGCGCAGGGGCGGACCATGTTCGTGCACCCCTCGTGCCTCGGTCACGGCGCGAACGGCACGATCCAGCTGATCGAGGAGCTCGCCCACACCCCTCCTCTCCTGCCGCGCGACCGCGCCTGCCTGGCGCCCGAGGAGCGCAAGGGCAACGAAGGCGACGCGCGCGCGAGCGTCTTCGCGATCGGGGCCATCCTCTACGAGATGCTCACGAACAGCAGCGTCGGCCCCGGGATGCGGCGTCCGGCGGACGTGATCGCGGACCTGCCGCCCGCGCTGGAAACGGTGCTCGGCAAGTCGCTCGTGGCCGATCCGAAGCACCGCCCGGCGGATCTCGCCGCCCTCGCGCAGGCGCTCTATCAGATCGTCCCGAGCGCATCGGAGCAGCCCCCGAGCGCCGACACGTCCCACCTCGATGCCGACGGCGAGTTCGAGGTCGACGTCAACCTCTCGATGATGCCGCCGACCGGGCACCAGGAGGAAGCACGCGTCCCGTCGGCGCCGTCTGTGCCGAGGATCCAGGCGGTCTCCGGGGACGGACCGTTCGCGGTCGCCATCCCGGTCAACCAGCCGCAGCGCCTGCACGGCAACGATCCGACCCGCAAGCTCGCGGATCTCAAGGCCGCGCTCGAGTCCGATCCGCGACCGCGGTACGTCGTCATCAAGGACGGCATGGACCATGGGCCGTTCTCGTCCGTCGAGCTGCTCCAGCAGATCGCGTCCGGCTCCTTCACAGGTGATCAGGTGCTGCGCGACACGTTCTCCGCCGAGGAGCGCGCGATCCAGGACTGGGAGGAGTTCGCCCCGTTCGCCGAGCAGGCGAAGCTGAACCGGGACATCGTGCAGGAGAAGCGCGCGCTCGACGCCGTCGTGTCGGCCGAGAAGCAGGGCACGCAGTACAAGGCGCTGCTCGGCCTCGCCCTGATGGGCGTCATCCTCGCCGCGGGCGCTGGCTGGTGGTACCGCGAACGCAGCCACAAGGAGCAGGAGCTCGCGGTGCAGGGCGCCACCGACCGCGTCGCGATCGAGGTCGACGCCGGCCTCGGCAGCGGCAAGACGGGGCGCGCCGGGGGCGGGGCGCGGCCGAGCGGCGGCGGCAGCTACCCGACGCTCGGCGGTGGCCTGAGCTGTGAGGCGGCGCAGGCGCGCTATGTCGAGGAGTACAAGATGGGCAACAACGGCCCGGCCGATCTCACGGCGGGCGCCTACGGCAACGTGCTGAACCGCGGCACGTACCTGAATGCGTGCAACGTGCCGTCGAGCATGGAGGTGAACGTCTGCGCCGCGGTACAGAACGGCCGCGCCGTGGGCGTCACCGTCACCACGAGCCCGTCGAACCCGGGCGTCGCTTCGTGCATCTCCGGGCAGATCCGCGGGATGTCGTTCCCGTCCCACCCGCGGCTCGACGTCGCCCGGACGACGTTCAAGTAAAAGGAGGCCGGCGCGCCCTCCCCGCCGAGCAACCAGGCCGGCGCGCCCCTCCCCGGCGACCGTGTCCACGCGACCGATGATCCAGATCGAGCAGCTGACGAAGAGCTTCGGGGGCATGCCGGTCCTCCGGGGCGTCGACCTCGACGTGCCTGCTGGCTGCCTCTACGGGCTCATCGGGCCCGGCGCCTCGGGCAAGAGCGTGCTGCTCAAGATGATCACCGGGCTCCTGCGGCCGGATCGCGGGCGCGTGCTCGTCGATGGGAAGGACGTCCACGCGCTCAGCGAGCTCGAGCTCCAGACGTTCCGTCTCAAGTTCGGGATGCTGTTCCAGAACAACGCGCTGTTCGACTACATGACCGTCGGGGAGAACATCGCGTTCCCGCTGCGCCGTCTCTACGATCTCAGCGAGGACGAGATCGAGGAGCGGGTCGCGGAGCGGCTCCGCGCGGTGTCTCTCGCGGGCTTCGAGGAACGGACGCCGGCGGGGCTGTCCGGCGGCCAGAAGAAGCGCGTGGGCGTCGCCCGAGCAACGATCGCGCGCGGCGAGATCGTCCTCTACGACGAGCCTGCGGCCGGCCTCGACCCGGTCACGTCGCAGCGCATCTTCGACCTGCTCCGCGCCGAGCAGAGGGCGATGAACGCGACCGTGGTGATGGTCTCGAGCGATCTCGACCGGCTTCTCACGGTCACCGACCGGGTGGGGATGCTCTACCGCGGACGGCTCATCTTCGACGGCACCACCGCAGAAGCGAAGGCGAGCGACGACCCGCGCGTGAGGCAATTCGTCCACGGGCTGACCGAAGGGCCGCTGTAGAGCAGCGCCCGCGCCGCGCAAGGCGCCCCTGGAACAAGAAAGAACGACGCCGAGAGGACACCGAGAAATCTCTGCTCTCGATGTCTCTGGCGTTCTTTCGGTTCGTCTCCGCCTCTCCGCCTTTGCGCTTCTCGGTCCACTTGCGGTCTTCTCCGCTGTTCAGCTCAACCCGTCCCACCCTCCGCCGGCGAGACCGGGCCGTCGCTGGTGAAGTGGAACCACTGTGTCGGGTGAGCCCGGACGAAGCGCTCCAGGGCGCCCATCATCTCGGCCGCGGCCGCGTCCCGCTCCTCCTCGGTGGCCCGGCGAGCGAGCCGGATCGGCGGCGCCACGACCGCCTCGTAGTCGAGGAAGCCCAGGCGGTGCGTGAACACGGGCAAGATCGGCGCGCCGCTCATCGCGGCGAGCGCGATCGGCCCCTCGGGCGCTCGCCAGCGGTCGCCGAGGAAGGTGACCTCCCGGCTGCGCATCCCGGGCGGCACGCGATCGATCTGCATCGCAACCGCGCCGCCTCGCTGCAGGTGCTTGAGGAGCGGCAGGGCGTCCAGCGGCCCATCGCCGACGTGTACCACCTGGACACCAGCGCGCTGCCGCGCCGCATCCTGGATCGCTCGCGCCTCGGCGTCCCGTTCCCGCTGCATCGCCAGCATCACGCCCGCCGGATGCACCACGCCAAGGATCTGGCCGGCGATGTCCCAGCCCCCGGTGTGCGCGGTGACGATGATGACCCCCCGGCCTGCTGCAGCGCACGCGTGGTAGTGCTCGACGCCCCGGGAGCGCCGCACCACCGTGTACCCGCGATCGCTCGCGAGCAGCAGCGCCTCGGTGATGCAGCTTCCATAGGCGGCGAACACCGCGCTGCTGTCGAGCAGGTCGACGAGGCGCGACCGCGGCCCCCGGACGCGGCGGAGGTTCTGCTCGATGCGCCGGCGCAGCTCGGGGAGCACGGCCGCGAAGAACACGCCGAAGACCGGAGGGCTATGGCGCACCCACGGCTCCGGCCCGCGCGTGACACCCGCGATGAGGGCGCGGCGCCAGAAGGCCGAGTCATGTCGTAGACCGGAGAAGAGCGCTCCGCGCGGGCGAGGCATGAGGCAGCCTATCTACCGCAAACATAACGGCCGAGGGAGAGGCATCGAGCGCGCGCCCCGCGCCGCCGTGGCGAAGCCTCCCGAGGGCTCGTCACGAGACGCGCGGGCTCCGAGAGCGCATACGCCCCCACCGAGGCATAACGCCCCACTCGGACGAAACGACGCTCCAGGGCCATCGTCCCGACGTCGATTTCTCTCCTGCGCTCGTCCAAGGCGATCTGCGAGGAGCCCAGTCCAGCATCAGAGGAATCGAATCGCCGTCGCCAGGCGAATCCTTACCGAGAAAACAGGTTCATGGAGCTCAAAGTAGTCTGTTACAAGCCCCTTTGATAAGGGGGGCCTTCGACATGAATATCCTGCTCGTCGATGACCAGAACGTCGTCCGGGAAGCGCTGGCGTATGCGCTGACGTCGCAGCCGGGGGTGAGCGAGGTCGTTCAGGCTGGAAGCGGGCAGGAGGCGCTCCGAGCGCAGGAGATCCACCGCTGTCAGGTGGCGGTGATCGAGCTCGGCCTCGCTGATCGCAGCGGCGTCGACCTCATCCGGGAGCTCAAGGGCATCGCGGAGCTCCGCGTCATCGTGCTCTCGATGCACCGCGACGAGTTCCGGGTAGCCGAGGCGATGCGGGCTGGCGCCGATGGATATCTGTCGAAGCAGAGCCGGCTCGCCGATCTCGTGGAGGCGCTGAGCACCGTCGTCCGGGGGCGCACCGCCGTATCGCCGGACGTGAGCGCCGCGATGGTGCGCGCGCTACAGCGGCGCGACGCCGCTGCCAGAGGCGACATGGTGGCCGCGCTGAGCGACCGGGAGCGGCAGGTGCTCCGACTGCTCGCGATGGGTCGCTCGGCCAAGGAGGTCGCCGCCCAGCTCTCGATCAGCGTGAAGACGGTCGAGACGCACCGGGCGCGCCTCTGCGCGAAGGTGGCGACGCACAGCGTCGCCGACCTGACCCGCCTGGCGGTGCGAGCGGGCCTCGTCGAGGCCTAGGTGGCGCCGCCGCGCGAGAGCGCCTGGCGAGCTCTGGAAGCTCGCTCGCCGCCCTCACCGCGCGCGGCGTGCAGCGCAGCGCTGGCTCACGCCGCCGCGGTGGAAGCCCGCGGAGCAGCCCGGAGCGCCGGCAGCGTCTTTCCGATGAGGGCCGAGCCGATGGCGAACCCGGAGAGCGTGAGTCGCATGTGAAGCACGTCCAGCATGCCCTGGCGGTGGAGCAGGGTCAGCGTGCCGCGGATATCCCGGCGGCGAACGCGCAGCTTCTCGACCAGCGAATCGAGTGTCTCGGAGCGTCCTTCGCGTTGAGCCATGGCCAGAGCCTGCAGGAGAGTTGCGGCTAAAATTTTCTTGTCCATGAGAGCACCCTAAAAAGGGTTCCCTTGAGGTGCCCAGTTTTCGGCGACGATTTTTGTGCGAAATCGCTCGCAGCTTGGACGATGGGCGCTCCGTACTCTGCTCATCCTGCGCCTGATACCTACCTCCCCGTATCGAGGGTTCGTCAGCGGTGGTATCCGGGCTGCCGCCAGCAGAGGCGCGCCGCGTCACGTCGAAAAAATGCCCACGATGGGTGCGAGGACACCCGGTTGGGCGACCATTCGGCCAATCCATTCCCTCGGATGGCCCGGTGCGTCAGCGGGGCCCCGCAGAGCGCAATGGATGCGCGCTGAGCCTGGAGCGGGGTGCAGACTCGTGGGATACGGGCTCAGCCGCTAGGTAGGCGAGTGAGGCGTACGAAAGTACGCCGCAGCGAGCCGAACGACGTGGATGAGCCCGTAGCGCACGAAGATGTGCCCCGCGCTAAGGAGCCGTGTAGGTCGCGCTCAGCTGATATGTGCTGGCCGCGTAGCCGTCCACCCTGAGGAAGGCCTGCGTCTGCCCCGCCGGGACCGTCAGATTGCAGGTCTCCGCGGCGCCGTCCAGATACGGACGGCAGTCGTACGAGGTCAGGGTCGGCGCGGCGCCGAACCTCACGTAGAGATCAGGGTCGCCGGTGCCGGTCATCACAAGCCGGAAGCTCGTGCCAGGAACCACGGAGAGAGGCCCGTGCGACGCCGATGCGCCCGTCGCGAGGCTGCCGCTGAAGGTGGCCGACGTGGCCGTGCCGCCCCCGCTGCTGGTGCCGCTCGGTCGGGTATAGGTCACCGCCACGTTGCAGGTGGCCGCGGTGTACCCTCTGACCTTGACGTACGCCTTGGTTTGCCCTGTCGGCACGGTCAACGTGCAAGTCTCGGATGCCCCGGAGAGGTACGGGCGGCAGCTGTACGAGGCCGTCGTCGGCGCCGATCCGAACTTCACGTAGAGGTCGGGATCGCCGGTGCCGGTCATCACCACAGTGAGGCCCGTCCCCGGCGTGACAGCGAAACCGGCGCTCGATCCGATGTCCACGAACGCACCTGCGTTGACGCTGCTGCTGAAGTTCTCGGTCACCGTCGTGCTGCCGCCGCTGCCGCCGCTGCCGCCACCAGCGCCGCCGCTGCCGCCACCAGCGCCGCCGCTACCGCCACCAGCACCGCCGCTACCGCCGCCGCCAGGCGGGCCGTAGAGCGCCTGGGCGCCCTGGATGTCTCTCGCGGTCAGCACAAAGTTCCAGTCGCCGGTGCCGTTACACTGGGGATAGTGCATGACGGAATCCGAGTCATAGGTGGTCAGCGCGCGCCACGCGTTGTCCTCGAAGCAGACGCCCGCCTCGGGGCGCGTGTGCTCGTGCCGGAAGCCGAGCGTGTGGCCAAGCTCGTGTCGCAGGGCTGCCTCGAGCGCGACGCCAGATACCTCGAGCTCGCTGAAGTCGATCAGCACGTTCCGCACCGATCGCGCATCGTTGGGGAAGAACGCCCGCGCGATGTACAGGCCGCCGGAGTTCGTCGGTCTCACGTCGAAGACGACGTTGCTGTTGCCAGCAGTGCAGCTCGCGTCCTGAGCGCTCTGGTAGATGTAATCGACATCCGCGGCGCTCTCCCAGGAAGCCGTGGCGGCAGCCATGGCCGCCACGACCGAAGCGTGGCGCGCGCCGAAGGTCGTGCTCACGCAGTAGGTGATGCTCTTCTTCTGGGCCGCCGACCAGACCACATCGCTGCCGCCGCTGCGTTGCACGATGAGGGCGCCATCGCGTACGTACGTCTCCCAGAACTCCCGGAGATGCTTGATGTCGGCGACGGGCGTGTCCCCATCGACCATGTAGACACCAGAGTCAGGCTCACGGAACGCGGCCCTCTCGAACGCCTCGAAGCTTTCCTGGCTACTGCCGACGTCCTCGACCAGCTCGTCCTCGAGATCCGACACGCAGGCCGTAAGGGCGAATACACCAGCGGTCATTACGCCAAGCTTGAAGCTGGCCGAGCCGCAGACACGCGATCTACGCGATCTCACAGAGCGCATTGAGAGCTCCTTCCGCTCGAAAAAATGATTCTTTGTTCCAGCGAAGAGTCGTTCGGCCGACCGGGAGGATATATAACCTGATCTGCGCGGGGCAGGATCACCAAATCGTCATGAATCAATAAAAATGACGACGATACTCAAGCGCTGCAGCCATCCAGTGCACCCGGCAACATTTCGTCCGTAAGGTAATTTTTCAATTTCACAGAAACCGGCTACCTCGACGGTGCCGGCTGGCGATTGCGCTCGATGGTGTCCGACCAGCAAGGCCCACCGCGCAGGGCCGTCGGCGAGCGCCCTGGCGCTCCCAGACAGGCCCGGAAGCGCATTCGCGGGCGTTTTTTACAGCTTGCCCCTGACGTAGGCTCGCTGGATCGTCAGCTTGGGAGGACCGGCGGAGATCTCGAACGCTTCCGGACGGCCGTCCGGAGCGAGGCTGCCCACGAGGCGCATGGTCTTCAGAGAGACCGTGACAGCGCCCGAGGCGTCGCGGAGGTACTGGACGTCGACGGGCTTCGTCGGATCGACGCTGGGCATGTACTCCTGCTGCTTCAGATCGAAGGAACCCTTCTTCTTGAGGAGCCGGGCGAGCGCCGAGGCGGTGGCGACGGGCGAGGCGAGCCACGCCTTGGCCGCCGGCGTGAACGTCCCTTGCACCTTCTTGCCCTCGACCTCTCCCGAGTACGCGTACTCGAAGTTCTTCTTCTGGGACAGCTCGATATGGTGGTTTGCCTTGCCTCCCGACGTCTCGATCCAGACGCCCTCCTTGATCTGCCCCTGGGGATCGATGAGCACGTTCGACGCCTCATCCTCGATGTGCAGAGATTTGGGGTCACGCGGCAGGAAGGTGGCCGAGCGGGAGAGCCATCGCCGCTGGCCGCCTTCGTCCTTGAGCAGATCGCTCGTCTCGAAGCCGATAGGGACCTTGTCGAGGCGCAGGATCACGGTGTCTGTGTACTCGGGCTTCGTCGCGGCGCTCTTCGACTCGAACGAGTCGAAGAGCCCCTTGGCGAGCCGCTCGAACGTGCGGACATACCCGACCTCGTCATGCAGGCAGGCGATGGGGCGCGCCCTGTCCGCGTGCAGCGCGATCTTGAGCAGGCCGGCCGCCTTCCCGCCGGCGGTCGGGACGAGGTAGAGGGCCTGCACGAACACCGCGGGGCTCTCCCGGTGCACGCTGACCTCCCAGGGAACGATGCGAGCGACCTCCACCTTCGCAGGGTCGAGCAGCTCGATGAAGTTCCTTATCACCTCGCCCGAGTCGAGCATCGTATTGTAAACAAAGCACTCGACATGGGTGTCCGTGCCGAGGGGGATGGAGATCGCGACGAGCTTCTCCTTCGGCTCGATCTTCGCCTCCCCTGCCCCGAACACGCGCGCTGACCAGTCCCCGGCGCGGAGCTCCCGGGCGGGCAGCTCGCCGGCCTCGCGGGCGAGCGCCTCCTCGATGTCGAAAGGCTCCTTCGCCGCAGGCGCGGGCGCGGGGCCCGGCGCAGGGCTCTCCGCGGGCGCCGCGCCGCTGGTACCGCCGCAGCCAGCGAGGAGCGCCAGCGAGAGCGCGACCAGGCCCGCGCCGCGCGCGCAGGCCGGAGAGCGGCCGCACGCGCGGCGAGGCCATGATGTCATGTTCGGTGAGCAGAGCTGGCCCCCATCGAGACGGGCCCCCTGGATCGCAAGCGCCATGTGAATCTCCTGCAATGTCGTCACCCCCGGCCGCCCGGATGCCTCGTCGTCGGGCCGGGCGCTGAAGGTGATGATGCAGTGCAACGAGAGCGGCAGCGGCATCGTGTTGTCAAGACGCGACGCGCCAGCGCCGCAGCCCTTCGACGCCCCGCCTGGAGGCTGCCGTCACAAGACCGTCAAGGTGGCCCCTCGACCATCGAGACTTAGCAATGTCATCGCAAAACAACAGCCACACGAGAACCAAATGGATCCGCCTGAGTGGACAGAGCGCAAGGGCGCCATCGGAGATGCCGGACGCTCGATCCTGAGCAGCGGCGGCCGCGCAGGCGAATCCTGAAAGGGCCACAATGACCCTTGTATTGCGCAAGGATGACAGTCATCTCGCAGCTTCGTTCGATCAGAGGGAGAGACAGAAGACGATCCGGACGACCAGAGGGAGAGACAGAAGGCGATCCGGACGACCGGCCGCGTCCAGTGAGCCTGTCACGGCGGAGCCCGCGGACTGGGGCGACCAGACACGGCGGAGCGCACAGTGAGGCAATTTGCCACAGCGCGCCCTCGATGAGGACAAGCCTGGCGACCCGGTGGCCATCAATTGTCCGGCCTCGACGCATCGGCAGATTCGTCCGAGCTCCCCGGCCTGGCACCCGCGTTGCAGCATGGCCCCGGCGTCGCCGGCACCGCCGGCCTGATGTGGCCAAGCAGCAGCAGGTAGCCACGGTCGTCGAGTGGCGTTCACGAGGCAATCCATCCGAGGAGTGATTCATGGGACAGATCAGCGAGAGCAAGCGAGGCTTCGCGGCGATGAACGCGGAGCAGCAGCGCCAGATCGCGAGTCAGGGCGGAAAGGCCGCTCATGAGAAGGGCACGGCCCACGAGTTCACGTCCGAGGAGGCGCGCGCAGCGGGGCGCAAGGGCGGCGAGGCTGTCAGTCAGAACCGCGAGCACATGGCCGAGATCGGGCGCAAGGGCGCCGAGGCGCGGAGTCAGGCGACGAACGGCGAGGGCCGGAGCCGGAAGGGCCGCGGCGGAAGCCTTGAGCAACATGTGAAGGCGGACGAGCACACCCAACAGGGCTGAACCGTCCCGGCGCGCCGCTCGGGATCTCCCGAGGGCGCGACGAACACGAAGAGCCGCCGAGGAACCACGAAAGGTATCCCCCTTTCACGGTTGCTCGGCGGTCCTTCTTTGGCGCTGTCGACACGCGCGACGCCGCAGCGCTCCCTCCGCCGCGCCCGCCGTGCGGGGTCGACAGCGGATGATGGCTGGAACGCAGACGAAAGGACCCTGAATCCCTGGTTCGAAGAGGGCCATTCCAGCCCCTGACCGATGGCTACTCCGAGCCGTCGTCGATCCCCAGGCCGTCATCGAACATCGCCGGGTCGTCGTCATCGAGGTCGCTCTCGTCCGACGAGCCGCCGTCCGCCGCTTGCGCGCCGCCCTCGGTCGCGCCGGCGGGCGACATCCGCCATCCACCGATCGGAGGGCCGGAGGGCCACGAGCGGAGCCCGGGCGGCGGCCTGAAGCCGTCGACCTCGTCCTCCGGCGCATTGAGGCCCGCCGCCGCCGCGCGGCGAGCCCAGTCGGGCGCGTTCGCGGGCGGCACGTGCCGCGGCCGCCACCCGCCCCCCTCGGGCGCGATGGCCCGCTTGAGGTAGCCGTGCGCTCCGGAGGTGAAGCCCACGTCCGAAAGCGCGCGCGAGAGGGGGGAGCTGTGCGCAGGCTCGCCGTCGATCGTGGCCACGAGCACGGCGCGCCGCCGCCCCTCGTCGACGAGCGCACCGAGCGCCGACGCGATGGCCCGGATCGCGTCGCCGCGCTCCGGCTCGGCCTCCGGCAGGAACGTCGTGAGGCTCCGCTCGGTGCGGCCCATCCAGGCGAGCAGCCGGCCGTCGTGCAGGATCACCAGGGCGCCCGCGGCCCGTTGCGGCCGGACCGGGCCGCGGACGGCGCCTTCGGGGCCGCCGTTGACGGGCGCGGGGAGCTCGGGCCAGCGGACGGCGGCGCCCCAGGGGCTCGCCGGATCTGTGGCGGCGAGGACGAGCGTCCGCGGATCGTCGGATGGCTCGCGGGAGGCTCGGAGGCGATCGTCGGCGCCGGGGACCGCGAACTGCGCGGCGCCCAGCCCAGCGACGAAATAGCCGCGCCGCGCCTGGCCTGCCTCCTCCATGGCGCGGAGTACGTCGTAGACAGCGGAGAAGCCGCCAGCGAGCCCCTCGACCGCCGCCGCCTCACGCGTGAGCACCCCGTGGCGCTCGAGCAGCGCGCGGGCGAGCGCCGCGCGTCGCTCGGTCTCGCCAGGCGCGCCGGACGACGCGCCACCAGCAGCGCCGGACGCGCCGGGAAACGACAGCAGCGACCAGCGCCCTTCGCTCCCCGGCGGGCCGATCCGGCGCGCCCGCAGCGCCGCGAGGCCGCGGCCGGACGCAGCGCGATCGCGGTCGCGGTCGCGCCGCCGGCCGCTCGATCCGGACGCGCGGCCGAGGGCGCGCAGCGGGGCGAGCGTGTCGTTCGTGACCTCGCCGGCCCACACGAGATCCCAGAGCGCGGCGAGCAGGTCCGCGCCGAAGGCGCCCGTCTCGCGCGACAGGTCGGAGAAGAAGAGCGCGCCACGGCGCGCGAGCGCGGCGCGGATGCCCTCGGCGAGCGCCCCCTCGGCGCGGCCAGGCGGCGGGACGAGGTACGGAAAGGCCTCGGCGAGGTAGAGCGCGACGCGGCCATCGCCGTCGCCGACCGGCTCGACGCCGCGCCAGAGGACCTCGCCGGCCGCGCAGAGCGCGTCGAGATCGCCGGGCCGGTAGCCCTCGACGCGGGCGGGCAGGATCTCGGACTCCAGGGCGGAGGCCGAGAGGGGCGCGCCCTGGAGCTGCTCGAGCGCCGCGAGCAAGCCGTCGAGGCCGCGCCTGCGGCGGTGCAGGCCATGCCAGTCGGCGAGGAAGCGGGCGTAGGCTTCCGGCGGGACCGGCTCGACCTCGGCGCGCAGCCGGGCCAGCGAGCGGCGCTTCAGCGAGCGCAACACCTCGGCGTCGCAGAACTCCTGGCCGCGGCCGCCGGGGAGGAACTCGCCCTCGACCACGCGGCCTCGCTCGGCGAGGCGCGCGAGCGCGGCCAGCACCGGCGCAGGGCCGAGGCCGAAGCGCCGGGCCACGTCGTCGGCGCGGAAGGGGCCGTGCGTGCGCGCGTAGCGGGCGACGAGCTCGCCAAGCGGATCGGCGACGGGCTCGAGGAACGCGATCGGGAGGCCAAGCGGCGGCACCACGCCGAGGGCGTCACGCAGCCGGCCCGCGTCCTCGGCGGCGGCGATGCGGCGCTCGCCGCCGATCTGAACCTCGATGGCGCGCCGATCCCGGACGAGCTCGTCGATCCATGCGGCGGCGCGCTCACGCGCCGCGTCGGGCGGGGCGTCGTGAGCGACCGCGCGCCGGGCGATCTCGTCGCGCGTGAGGTCGCCGAGCGAGAGCAGGAGATCGTGCGCCTGGTCCTCGTGCTTGAGCGGCGCTCGGCCGTCGAGGCGCTGGAGCGACGCCTCGAGGGCCAGCACGGCGTCCGCGTCGAACAGCTCTCGCAGCTCGGCCTCGCCGAGCAGCTCGCGCAGGCGGCTGTGATCGATGGTGAGCACCTGCGCCCTTCGCTCGGCGAGCGGCAGATCGCCCTCGTAGATGAAGTTGCCGGCGTAGGTGAAGAGCAGCGTGGCCGCGAACGGAGAGGGCGCGCGGACGTCGACCGTGACGACGCGGACCTTGCGGGCGGCGATCTGCCGGAGGAGATCCTCGAGCGCCGTGAGGTCGAAGACGTCGCGCAGGCACTCGCGGTACGTCTCGAGCAGGATGGGGAACGAGCCGTAGCGCGACGCGACGGCGAGCAGGTCGGCGGCGCGCTTGCGCTGGGCCCAGAGCGGCGAGCGCTTGCCGGGGAACTTGCGCGGCAGGAGCAGCGCCCGGCCCGCGCACTCACGGAAGCGCGAGGCGAAGAGGGCGGTGTCGCCGAGGCCGCGGACGAGCAGATCCTCCACCTGGTCGGCCTGCGGCAGGAGCTGCTTCGCGTCGGGGGGCGACTCCGACTCGGGCAGCCGCAGGACGATGCCGTCGTCGGTCCACACGGTGTCGACGGCGAGGCCGAGCTCGAGGCGGCACCGCTCGGCGATGCAGGTCGCGAGCGGCGCGTGGACGCGACCGCCGAACGGCGAGAGGAGGCAGATGCGGTGGTCGCCGACCTCGTCGATGAACCGCTCGAGCACGAGGATGCGGTCGCTCGGGACCTCGCCGGTGGCCGCGGCCTGGTCGCGCACGTACCGGACGAGGTTCGAGGCCGCGCGCTCGTCGAGGCCATGCTCCTCCGCGAGCGCGCGCTCGGCCTCGCCGTCGGGCAGCGCGGCGAGGCGCCGCGCGAGGGCGCCGATGGAGGCGCCCAGCTCGGCGTTGCGCCCGGCCTGGTCGCCGCGCCAGAACGGCATCTTGCCCGGCTCGCCCGGGGCGGGGACGACGAGGACGCGGTCGTGGGTGATGTCGGTGATGCGCCACGAGGAGGCGCCGAGGAGGAAGACCTCGCCCTCGCGGGCCTCGAAGACCATCTCCTCGTCGAGCTCGCCCACGCGCCGGCCGGGGCGCGCGGCGTCGCCGCCGGTGTCCAGGAAGACGCCGTAGAGGCCGCGGTCGGGGATGGTGCCGGCGTTGACGACGGCGAGGCGCTTCGCGCCCTTCCTGGCGCGCACGGCGCCGCCCACCCGGTCCCAGACGATGCGGGGCCAGAGCTCGGCGAACTCGTCGGAGGGGTAGCGGCCGGAGAGCATGTCGAGCACGCCCTCGAAGCTCGCGCGGGGTAGCTCGGCGAAGGGCGCCGCCCGGCGCACCAGCGAGAAGAGCGCGTCGACGTGGAGGGTGTCCATCGAGGCGATGGCGACGATCTGCTGGGCGAGGACGTCGAGCGGGTTCCTCGGGTACAGGGTCGCCTCGACCTTGCCTTCGCGCATGCGGGACGCGGCCGCGGCGCACGCGAGCAGATCGCCGCGGTGCTTCGGGAAGACGACGCCGCGCGACGTGCCGGAGACCTCGTGCCCTGCGCGCCCGACGCGCTGGAGCCCGGCGGCGACCGAGGGCGGCGCCTCGAGCTGGATCACGAGGTCGACAGAGCCGAGATCGAGGCCGAGCTCCAGCGACGAGGTCGCGACGATGCACGGCAGGAGGCCCGCCTTGAGCCGCTCCTCGATCTGCTGCCGCTGCTCGCGGGCGATCGATCCGTGGTGCGCGAGCGCGATCTCGGCGCCGGCGGTGTCGTTGAGCGCCGCGGCGAGGCGCTCGGCGAGGCGCCGGCTGTTCACGAAGATCATCGTGGTGCGGTGGGCGCGGACGAGCTCGACGAGGCGCGGGTGGATGCTGGGCCAGATCGAGCGCTGCGCCGGCTCGGCGGGCCCTCTCGGGCCTTCGCCTGCGCGGGCGGCCTCGCCGAGCTTGGTCATGTCCTCGACGGGCACCTCGATGCGGAGCTCCAGGGCCTTGGGGGCGCTCGCGTCGACGAGGGTCACCGGCCGCGGCGCGAAGCGTCCGCCGGCGCCGTCGGTCTCGCCGCCGCCGAGCAGCCGCGCGACCTCGTCGAGCGGCCGCTGCGTGGCGGACAGGCCGATGCGCTGCATCGGCCGCGGCGCGGATCGGAGCGCCTCGAGCCGCTCGAGGGACAGGGCCAGGTGCGCCCCGCGCTTCGTCGCGACGAGCGCGTGGATCTCGTCGATGATGACGGTCTCGACGGCGCGCAGCCGGTCGCGCGCGGCGGCGGTGAGCAGCAGGTAGAGCGACTCCGGGGTGGTGATGAGGATGTCCGGCGGCTTCTTGGCGAGCCGCGCGCGGTCCTCGGGCGCGGTATCGCCGGAGCGCACGCCGACCTGGGGGACGCGGTAGGGCAGGCCAAGGCGCTCGGCGGCGGCCGCGATGCCGGCGAGCGGCGCGCGCAGGTTGCGCTCGACATCGATCGCGAGGGCCTTGAGGGGCGATACGTAGACGACGCGGCAGCGCTCGGCGGCCTCGGGCTCGGGCGACGCCATGAGCCGGTCGATGGCCGCAAGGAAGGCGG
>NZ_CP150349.1:10907500-13497034 GCF_051521405.1 Sorangium sp. So ce726
CCCTCCGGCGGCCCCTCGATGAACTCCTTTTGCGGCGACGCCTTGCGCATCTGGTGCACGATGCCGCTCTCCGTCGCGACGATGTACTTCAGGGCGTCGTCCGCGGTCGTGTACTTGAGCAGCGCGGTCGTCGAACCGATGTAGTCGGACATCCGCAGGATCGGCTCCTCGCACTCCGGGTGCGCGATGAGCTTCGCGTCCGGGTGGCGCTCGCGCAGCGCGACGATCTTGCGCAGGCTGAAGGTCTCGTGAACGACGCAGCTGCCCTGCCACAGGCGCATCGGGCGACCCGTCCGCTCGACGAGCCAGCGCCCGAGGTTCTTGTCGGGCGCGAAGAGGATCTCCTGCCCCTCGGGGATCGCGCGGACGATCTTCTCCGCGTTCGACGACGTGCAGATGTAGTCGCTCTCCGCCTTCACCTCAGCGGAGCAGTTGATGTACGAGATCGCGGCCGCGCCGGGGTACCGGGCGCGCCAGGCGCGGAAGCGGTCGACGGGGCAGCCGTCGGCGAGCGAGCAGCCCGCCGCGAGGTCGGGGACCACGACGATGCGCTCGGGGTTCAGGATCTTCGCCGTCTCGGCCATGAAATGCACGCCGGCGAACAGGATGACGTCCGCGGTCGTCTTCTTCGCCTGCTGGGCCAGCTGCAGCGAGTCGCCAAGGAAGTCTGCGAGATCCTGGATGTCGCCGTCCTGGTAGTAGTGGGCCAGGAGGACGGCGTTCCTCTCCCGCTTCAGGCGGCTGATCTCGTCGTGCAGATCCAGGCGCGGATCGATGGCGGCAGGCTGGGGCGCGGCGCTCGTCATGGCTACCTAAGGTAGGCACCGCGCGGGGCGCTGACCAGGGCCCCCCGAGCCGCGCGGCGAACTCCGGCGCGCTTCATCCACAGCCACGCAGCCGGTGCGGCGTTCGCCGGCGCTCCAGCCACGCAGCGCGCTCCAGCCGCACAGCCCGCCGCGTCCATCATCGTTGACAACGGCCGGCACCGGTTCACGATCGAGGCCCGCGGTGGGCCTGGGGAGGAGCTCTCGTCGTGGGCGGCCACCCATGTCCCTCCTGATCCCCGTCGCCCTGCTCGCCCTCGTCGTACCGCTCGTCGTGGCGCTCCTGCGCGCAAATGAGCTATTTTGCGTGCACGTCGAGGGGCGCAACGTCCGGCTGCTCCGGGGCCGGATGCCGCAGCGGCTGCTCGACGACATCACGGACGTCCTCCGCGCAGCGCCGGTCGGGCGGGGCGCGGTGCGGGTCGTTGTCGAGGACCGGCGCGCCCGGGTCCACGTGGAAGGGGATATCTCTCCCGAGCAAGCTCAGCAGCTGAGGAACACCGTCTCCATGTGGCCGGTTCCGAAGATCCGCGCGGCCCCGAAGCGCCGCGTGGGCGCATGACCCCTCCGCGCCGACATTTCCACCCTAGCGAGTCAGTCCTGCATGGCCGACGACAAACCCCGAGACAATCCGCCGACCTCCAAGCTGGGGCGCCTCGCGCGCCTCGCCGGCCTCGCGCCCCGCACGATCCCGTTCGCCATCGAGGGCGCGAAGCGCGTCCTCGGCGCGACCCGGACCGAGGAGGAGGAGGCCGAAGCGCGCCGGCGGATGGCCCAGGAGGTCAAGAAGACCGCCGAGGCGATGCTGAAGACGCTCGGCGAGATGAAGGGCCTTCCGCTCAAGTTCGGCCAGATGGCGAGCTACATCGACGGGCTCGCGCCGCCGGGATACGAGGAGAAGTTCCAGGCCACGCTGAAGAAGCTGCTCGACAAGGCGCCGCCCCTGTCGCCGGAGGCCGCGGAGCAGATGATCCGCGAGGAGCTCGGCACCCCGCCCGAGCACGTGTTCGCGGCGTGGGAGCGCGAGCCGTTCGCGGCCGCGAGCATCGGACAGGTGCACCGGGCCACGACGAGGTCGGGGGAGCGGGTCGCGGTGAAGGTGCAGTACCCCGGCATGGACAGGGCCATCGAGAACGACCTGAAGAGCGTCTCGATGCTCGAGGCGATGATGGCGCCGCTCGCCAAGAAGCTGCACGCCCGGCAGACCGTCGACGAGTTCCGCAAGGTCTTCCTGTCCGAGCTCGACTATGCGCGCGAGGCCGAGATGGCGGACCTGTTCCGCCGCATGAACGCCGGGGACGAGGACGTCTCCATCCCTCGTATCCACCACAGCCTCACCACGAGGCGCGTCCTCACCCTCGAGTTCGTCGACGGCATGAGCTACGCGGAGTTCTGCGAGCGCGGCAGCCAGGAGGCGAAGAACCGCGCGGGCCTCTCCATCTGGCGCTTCACCTTCCGCTCGATGCTCCGGTACGGCTGGCTCTACGCCGACCCGCACCCGGGCAACTACCGCTTCCACGAGGATGGCCGCGTCACGATCCTCGATTTCGGCTGCGTGAAGCAGCTCCCGCCCGACCTCGTGGCGGGCATGAAGCGCTACATGCGCGCCGCCATGGACGCGGACTGGAAGGAGTTCGACCGGGCGTGCGTGGAGGTGCTCGGCTACGACCCGGCCGACGAGAGCTGGGATCTCTACCGGAGCTACACCATGGAGCTCATGGTCCCGCTGTGCACGCACGGGACCTGGAAGTGCTCCCCGGAGAAGGCGCGCGAGACCGTGGCGTACCTGACCCGCGGCATCCGGGGGCTCGCCCTCAAGGAGGGAGAGAAGATGCCCACCATCCCCCACGTGCCGAAGATGCCGCAGGACTTCACGTTCGTGAATCGCCTGCAGTGGGGGCTCGCGTCCGTGCTGGCGGGGCTCCGGACCGAGGCGGCGTTCCGGCGGACCATCGATCCCTGGGTGCGCGACGGGGTGCACCCTGTCCCCGATTGAGCGAGGATCGCTGGTAGGCTCGTCGGCGCGGAGAGGCGCGCCGAGGTCGCTTCCGCCGCGGCTCTCACCTTGACCTCGATCCCGCACGCTGTGACATTCGATCGGGGCATGGACGACGAGAGGGCGGCCTGCGAAAGGCGCGTAGGAACGACCCTGCGGGGCAAATGGACGATCGATCGCCTCGTCGGGATCGGCGGGATGGCCGCCGTCTATGCCGCGACCCACAAGATCGGGCGGCGCGAGGCGATCAAGATCCTCCACCCCGAGGTGGCGCGCTCGAAGGACCTGCGCGCCCGGTTCGAGCGCGAGGCGCAGGCCGTCAATCGGTTCCAGCACCCCGGCGTGGTCGAGATCCGCGACATCGACGTGACCGAGGACGGCGCGCCGTTCCTCGTGATGGAGCTCCTCGACGGCGAGTCGCTCGCCGACCGGATCCAGCGGCTCGGCAGCATCGACACCGGCGAGATGCTGCGGCTCATGGATGAGCTGCTCGACGTGCTCGGCGCCGCGCACGAGCAGGGGATCATCCACCGCGACATCAAGCTCGACAACCTCTTCGTCGAGAGGACCGGGCGCCTCAAGGTGCTCGACTTCGGCATCGCGCGCATGCGCGACGGCGTGAAGACGGCGATGCGGACCCGCACGGGCGCGACGCTCGGGACGGTGTCGTACATGGCCCCGGAGCAGGTGCGCGGCATCTCGGTCGACCACAGGGCGGACCTCTTCGCCGTCGGCGCGACCATGTTCCGGGTGCTCGCGAAGCGGCGTATCCACGAGGCGCGCACCGAGTCCGAGCTGCTCGTGAAGATGGCGACCATGGCGGCGCCGCCGCTCGCGAGCGTCGCGCCGGAGACGCCGCACGGCCTGTGCCTCGTCGTGGACAGGGCGCTCGCGTTCGATCGCGACCGGCGCTACCCGGACGCCCGCACGATGCAGGCCGACGTGCGCGCGCTCCTGCATGGAGCGCCGCCGCCGCACGCGTCGGCGCGCCTCGCGGCGGGCGACGTGCCGTCGGCAGGCGCGCCGCCGCTCTCCCCGATGCTCCTGTCGGCGGCCGCCTCGGCGGACGCGCAGGCCGAGCCTCCGCCGCGGCCCGCGGCCCCGTCGGGCGCGAGATGGAACGAGATGGGCTCGGCGCCCGCGATCGGGTCGGAGCTCGGCCCAGGCAACAGCGGGGCGTCCTCGTGGGAGGCCGCCACGATGGCGGCGCACGGAGCGCCGCGCGGGAGCGCCATGGATGCGGCCCAGGCGCACGGAGGCCACGCCAACATGGCGCAGGCCGTCCCCGGCGCTCCGAATGGACCGCCGTCGGCCCTGCACAACACCGGAGCCGGCCACGCCGGAGCGCACGGCGCGCCCCCATCTCGGCAGGGCGCCAGCGCGCCCCACAGCGCGCCGGCCTCGCTCTACAGCACTGGCTCGGGCCTGCATCACACCGGCCCGGCCTACGGCGCGCCCGCCTCGGCGCACGGCGCCAGCGCGCCCCACGGCCCGCCTGCCCCGGCGCACGGCGCCAGCGCGCCCCACGGCGCACCCGTCTCGCTCCACAACACAGGCTCCGGCCTGCACAACACCGGCCCGGCTTACGGCGCACCCGCCCCGGCGCACGGCGCCAGCGCGCCCCACGGCCCGCCCGTCTCGCTCCACAGCACAGGCTCTGGCCTGCACAACACCGGCCCGGCCTACGGCGCGCCTGCTCCGGCGCACGGCGCCAGTGTGCCGCACGGTGCACCCGTCTCGCTCCACAACACAGGCTCCGGCCTGCACAACACCAGCCCGGCCTACGGCGCGCCTGCCCCGCGGCACAGCGCCGGCGTGCCGCACGGCGCGCCCGCCTCGCTCCACAACACAGGCTCGTCGCTGCACAACACCGGCTCGGCCTACGGCGCGCCCGCGCCGCCGCACAGCGCCAGCGCGCCCTACGGCGAGCAGCCGGCCGCCGCGTGGGCGCCGCGCCACGCTCCGCCGAGGCTGCCGCCGAAGCTCGTGATCCCGCTCGCGCTCGGCGGCGTGGCGCTCGTGATCGTGAGCGTGCTCGCGATCTGGATGGCGCTCCGCGACGAACCCCAGAACGACGCGGTCCAGCACGATCTGCTGCCGGCCCAGAGCGCGAGCGCCGGGCCGACCCAGCTCTCCCCGTCGTCGGAGAGCACCGACGAATCGCGGAGCAACGTGAACGAGCCAGGATCGCGGAGCAACGTGAACGAGCCAGGATCACGGAGCAACGTGAACGAGCCAGAGACGATGCGCGCGGACGCGCCGAACCCTCCGGCGAGCGCGCCGCCCGCGAGCACGTTCATCATCGACTTGACCAAGAAGAAGCAGCGGACGAGAAAATCACGCCAGGACTGAAGTCACATTCGCCGAACATGGAGCTCCGCCCCCTCATGGTGACGAGGACAACCCCGCGCGCTCGATCGATGCTCGTCGGGTCTGCGCTGGTGCTCACGCTCTCGGGAGCGTGCTCGGACCCGGTGCCGATCGGCCCACGTCCCGACGCCGGCGGCGACGGTGGAGGCGGCAGCGGAGGCGCGCCGCCGCTCTGCAGCTTGGGCGACGTGCAACCCTGCTATCCCGGCCCGGAAGGCACCGAGGGTGTCGGCGTGTGCGCGGCGGGCGTGCGGAGGTGCCAGCCAGACGGCCAGAGCTTCGGCGAGTGCGAAGGCGCCCTGGTCCCGAGGCCCGAGGACTGCAGCACCACCGTGGACGACGACTGCGACGGCGCGACGAACGAGCCCGACGCAGGGTGCGTGTGTACCCCGGGCCAGATCAAGACTTGCTACAGCGGCCCCGAAGGGACGAGCGGCGTGGGGCTCTGCGCGGTGGGGCTGCAGATGTGCGATCTCTCCGGCACGTCATGGCGGCCGTGCGGCGGCCAGGTCACCCCGCAACGAGAGACGTGCACGGACGACACCGACGAGGACTGCGACGGCTTCGCCTGCAGCACGCCGCTCTGGGCCGCCCTCTACGGTGACCAGAACACCCAGAGCGCGACCAGCGTCGGCGTCGACGCGCAGGGAAACGTCTATATCGGCGGCACCTTCTCGGGGACCATCAACCTGACCGGCAAGGAGACGGGCGCCCTCGTCAGCATCGGCACCTCCGATGTGTACGTCGCGAGCTTCGACCCCTCCGGACAGCACCGCTGGAGCGTGAGGTTCGGCGGCAGCGGCGCCGAGACGCTCAACGGGCTCGCTGTGACGCCGGAAGGCAACCTCGTGCTCGGCGGGACGTTCTACGGCTCGTTCACGTTCGGCGGCACGACGCTGAGCAGCGTCAACGCGCTCGATACCTTCGTGGTCACGATGACCGGAGAGAAGGGCGAGCAAGGCTGGGCACGCCAGCTCGGCGACGCGGCCGATCAGACGCTGCGCTCGATCGCGGTGGACCCCGCCGGCAACATCGCGATCGCCGGCTACTTCAGCGGATCGCTGCTCTGCTCGTCGCCTCCCGTCCCGGTCTGCGCCACCAGCGCAGGCGGCACCGACATCTTCGTGCGGAAGTACGATCCGCTCGGCGCCGTCCTGTGGACGAGGATCTACGGAGACGACAAGAACCAGTTCGCGATTGGCGCCGCCGTCGGCAGCGACGGCAGCGTGTTCGTCACCGGCAGGTACAACGGCACCCTGACCGTCGGCTCCCGGCAGGTGAAGAACACCGGGCTCGGGCCGAACCTGTTCGTCCTGAAGCTCGACAGCAGCGGGAACGGCGTCTGGCTCTCGGACTATGGCGACACGGCGTCGCAGGCAGGCACCGGGATCGCCGTCGCTCCCTCGGGCGCGGTCCTCGTGACCGGGACGTACATGGGCGAGCTCAACTTCGGAGCGGCCGGCACGCTCCCCGCCAACGATGCGCAGACGGCGTTCGTGGCGTCGCTCGCCCCCGACGGCGTGCCCGTGTGGGCGCGGTGGTTCGCCGGAGATGGCACGCAGGAGAGCACGTCGGTCGTCGCGGACGCGGAGAACGGCGTGGTGGTGACCGGCTCGGTCCAGGGCGTGGTCGACCTCGGCGGCGGGCCGCTGCCCAGCGGCGGCGGCTTCGACGCCTTCGTGGCGAAGCTCGACGCCGATGGCAACCACCTCTGGGGGAAGGTGCTCGGCGCCGCCGGCAACCAGAAGTCGAACGCGGCGGCCATCGCACCGAGCACGGGGGTCATCGCGCTCTGCGGCACCGCCGAGGGGAAGATCGACTTCGGCCTCGGCGAGCACCAGGCGAACGGCACCGACGCGTTCGTCGTGCTCCTGTCGCCGTAGACCGGAGCCGCGGCCCCGGTCACGGGGCGCCGCGAGCGCCCGCAGGGACGAGGTCGACGCGGCCGAGCTCCTCGTTGGTCGCCGCGATGGCGGCGCGGATCGGCTCGCCGACGCCGTAGCGACGGCTCGCGCCGACCAGCGCCTGGGCGGCGACGTCGATCCGATAAGGGCCGCCCGGCAGCGCCTCCAGCGCGATCGTGCCCGTCGCGCCGGACTCGACCATCTGGACGACGAGGCCGAACGGCTTGATGGAGACGATGTTGCCCTCGATCTCCTCGCCGACGCGGGAGGCGAAGAGGCGCGCCACGAGCATGCGGTGCCGCTCCGTCTCGGCCTTGGCGGCGCTGCGCGCGCGCGCGTTCAGGTGGTGGGCGAGCGACGCGAGCGCCTCGGAGTCGACGCGCTGGTCGCGGTGGCCCTGGATATAGCGTTTGACCACGCGGTGCACCGCGAGGTCGGCGTAGCGGCGGATCGGGGACGTGAAGTGCAGGTACAGCGGGGCGCCCAGGCCGAAATGCAGGCCTCCGGCGGCGGTGTACCGGGCAGGGCCGAGCGCTTTGCCGAGCACGGTGCGGATGCCCGGCGCGAGCTCGGAGCCCCTGTACTGCGCCTCGAACGCCGCGAGGCCGAGGGGGCTCAGGCGCGCGCCGAAGCCGGCCTCGACGCCGAAGTTGTGCGCGAACTGCTCGAGCGCGCGGACGCGCTCCTCGGTCGGCTCGTCATGGACACGAAAGACGCAGGGGAGCCCGCGCGCCACGAGCCAGCTGGCCACCGCCTCGTTCGCCGCCACCATCAGCCGCTCGATGAGGCGGTGCGCGCCCGTGTCGGAGCGCGGCGAGACGCCGGTCGGCTCGCGCGTCTCGGCGTCCAGCGTCACGTACGCCTCCTCGCGATCGAGCTCGACGCCGCCGCGCGCCGCGCGGACCGTCGACAGCCGCGCGGCCGCGGTGCGGAGCCAGCGCACGACCGGCCGGGCCGCCTCGGGGATGCTGGCGGAGCGGCCCGTCGTCAGGAACTCCTCGACGGCGTCGTACGAGAGGCGGGCGTGCGAGCGGATCACGCTCTCGTGCAGGTCGATCGACGTGATGCCCCCCTCAGGGTCGATGCGCAGCTCGACCGTGACAGCGAGCCGATCGACCCCCGGGAGCAGGCTCGCCGCCTCGCTGGAGATCGCGTCGGGGAGCATCGGGATGACGCGGCCAGCCAGGTAGACGCTCGTGCCCCGGGCGCGGGCCTCGAGATCGAGCGGCGAGCCCTCGGGGACGAACGCGTCCACGTCGGCGATCGAGACGAGGACGCGGAGCGCCCCGTCGGGCCCGGCGGGCAGCACGGCGACGGCGTCGTCGATGTCCGTGGTGACGGGCGCGTCGATCGTGACGGTGATGACGTCGCGCAGGTCGCGGCGGCCGCGCGCGAGCTCACGCTCGACCGACACCGCCGCGACCGCCGCGCGCGACGCCTCGAGGACCTCACCCGAGAACACGGCGCGCACGCCGTTGCGGGCGAGGCAACGCTCGATGCCGAGGTCGGCGCCGGACGCGACGACGCGCGCCGGGACGACCGCCGCGCCGTCGATGGTGGCGACCACAGCGGCGCCCTCGGGGAGATCGTCGGCGCTGCCCGGCTTGAACGGCCAGTCCGTGTTGGAGACGAGGCGATCGACCCGGAGGTGCGGCCGCTTCGCGTGCGATACGACCGTCCCGAAGAGCTCGGAGCGATCGCGCTGGACGAGGGCGAGCTGCGACGCGCTGAAGCGGCCCGGCTCCGCCTCGACGACCACCGCGTCGACGACGTCGCCGTCAAGGAACGGGTTCAGATCGGGCGGCGCGATGAAGGCGGTCGCCGAGCCGAGGGCAGCCCAGCCCGGCCTGCCCGGCCCCCCCGCCTTCTCCGGAGAGGCCTCGATGTTCAGGAACCCGAAGCCACGGGGGTTGACCGAGATGCGTCCACGAACGGGTGCGTGCATAGGCGCGGAAGGTACGCCAGATCCCGGCGCTTTCGAGCACAAGCTGCCCGTTGAGCTCGCATTGACACAACAGAATTACTACAACACGGTAAACCCAGCAGCGGCGCGACGTCGCGGCATCGCGCGCTCGCTGCCGAGATGCGCTCAGGGGCCCAGGGTGCCTCGCGCTGCGCTGCGACGACGTGCGGGCGGCTTCGCGGTTCCACGTGCGCCGGAGACCCCGCGCGTGGCGGGACGCCACGGCAAAAGTGGCTCCGTGGACGGTCCGCGGCGCCGGATCGGCTTATACTCGACACATCGTGGAAGACTCAGGGGACATCATCGAGCTAGCGCGTGTGATGCCTCGGGACCGCTTCGTCCGCCAGGTGACGAACCTGCTCCTCGTGGTGTCCGAGGCTGGTCCGGACAACCAGCAGATCGCGTTCCGGACGGTCGCCGCATCGCCAGCGGCGCACCGGAAACCGCCGCCTACGCCCGGTCCAGCGAGCGAGGTGTTCCAGCTCGTCAAGGCCAAGGGCAATCCCTATCTCGACCAGATCTCGGTGGGTCGCACGCGCAATTGCGACGTGGTGCTGCGCCACCCCTCGGTGTCCAAGCTGCACGCGCACTTCCGGCGGAGCGAGCAGGGGCAGCTCGTGCTCATCGACAACGGCTCGCAGAACGGGACCCGCGTGAACGGCAAGGTGCTCTCCGAGAGCGAGCCGCAGGAGGTCTCGGTGGGCGACGTGATCCAGTTCGGCCGGCTCACGACGTCGCTGCTCGATGCGGCGGCCCTCTTCGACCTCGTGCGCGAGCAGGCGCGCCTCGCGAGGGACCAGGCGAACCGGTGAGCGCCGCGCGCGGCGGCGCTCAGAACCGGTATCCCACGGAGACGTTCGGAAAGAACATCGTGAACGTGCCGTGGGCGAGCTCCTCGAACACGACCTTCTTGCCCGGCGCGCAGTCGACCGTGGGGTGCGCCTCGTCGCACTCGGCCCCGACCACGTAGGTGTTGCCCGTCTCGAGCGGCGGGCCGTCGACGAGGAAGAAGCCGACGCCGAGGCCCGCGCTGGCGCTGAGGCGCCCGAGCTTCAGCCGGAGCCTCAGCTCGGGCATCGCGAACGGGGCGGCGGCGCGGACGGCCCTGCCCGCGTTCTGCACGGCCACGCTGACGGTCCTCTCCGCGTCGGACGCCGTGCCGGTCACCTCGTCGCTCATCTCGGCCAGCACCACGCCGAGCCCGAGCGCGCCGCCGACGTCGAGCCATGACGACAGCCCATAATGATAGCTGCCGCCGACGATCACCGTCACGCCGGCCATACCGATGTCGTCGTGAAAGCTGTAGCGGATGGGGAGCCTCTCGTTGCCCCCGCGCGGAGCGGCGTACGTCGCGTCGAGCGAGCGATCGAGCGTCGTGTGGAGGCTCAGGTACCCGGCCGTGAGCTCGATGGCGGCGCCGCTCGGGAACTCGTAGCTGCCGCGCACGCCGGCCAGGACGCCGGACGGGCGCGAGATGCCCGAGCAGCTGTAGCTGCCGCAGCTCCGCTCGGCGTCGCTCTCGAGCGACGAGGCGAAGGCATAACCACCGGTCGCCTCCAGCCGGAAGATGCCGACCCTCCGACCCCAGCGCGGGTGCGCGTCGTCGATGGCGAGCGGCAGGACGATGTCGCCCCTCGTCGTCTTGTCGACGGTCGCGCGGAGCGTGCGCGAGAAATAGCCCGGCTCGTGCGCCTCGAAGGTGTGGCGCCCGAGCGGCAGCGCCCCCCGCCACTGCCCCTTGCCGACCGGGACGCCGTTGATGGTCAGATCCGCGCTCAGCGGCTGGGCGACGACGCGGACCTCCTCGCCGAGCGGCCCTGCCTCGACCGTGGCGACGGAGAGCTGCCCCGCGATGACGCTCGCCTCGCGGGGCGCAGAGCCGAAATTGCCCTTGCGCACCGAGTAGAAATGCGGGCCAGGCGCGAGCGCGCCCTCCCACGGCAGCTGGCCGATCAGCGCGCCGTCGATGGTGAGATCGGCGCCGACGAGCCGCTCGTCCTCGACCTTCAGCCGGCCCGTGCTGGCGAGCGGATCGAGCTTCGCGTCCACCGACGTGGTCTCAGCGACCCCGACGGTCACGATCCGCTCGAACGTGTGCCAGCCGTCCTTGACCACGCGGAGCGTGTGATCCCCGGGGAGCAGCCGGATCGGGCCGGCGAGGGGGAGCCGACCGCGCTGCCGCCCGTCGATGAGCACCAGGCCATCGACGTTCGACGAGATGAGGACGCTGCCGATCCGCGCTCGCAGCGTGGCGATCGCGGACGCGACGCTCCGGCGCTCCGGCTCGCCGAGCTCCGCGCGGAGCTCCGTGAGCAGCGCCTCGTAGAGCTCGAGCGCCTCGTCGTAACGGCCGAGCTGATCGAGGCAGAACGCGGCGTTGAGGGTGTTGGGCACCGACGCGACGACCTGACGCGACCTCAGGTAGAGCTCGAGCGCGCGCTGGAAGTCGCCGATCTTGCGCAGCTCGTTCCCTTCCTGAAAGAGCGCCTTGGCGCGGGCGAGCGCCTCGTCCGTCGACGCGGGCGACGCGGGCGCTGAGGAAGGCGGCTCGGGTGGCGCGGTCGGGACAGCGGCCGCCGCCGGGGGCTGCGCGCGGGCCGGAGACGCAGGCGCCGCGCTCGCCACGGCGAGCGCGCACGCCGCAAAGCAGCGCCACAGGGCGCGACCGGCGCGCGGCATCGGTCTCACCACCGGTCGACCGGCACCACCGCGGTCGGAGCCGGCGGAGCCGCAGACGCCCCCGTGGCGGAGGGCGTGGCAGGGTCGGCCACGGAAGGAGCGCCGCGCGGGGCGCGGGTCTTCCTGTCACGGCGCGGGGCAGGCTCGGAGGCCGCGACCGACGCAGAGGCCGGCGCGGGCGGCTGGAGATCGATGCGATCGGGGCGGATCGTGCCGTCGCTCAGCATGAACACCGTCTCCTTCGTGGTCGCGCCGCCACGGGTCACCTCGATCTCGAACGTGTCGCCGGCGTTGCCCGTCAGGTCGAGCCGGCCATCGCTCACCGGACGTTCCGCGCCGTTGACCCGCACCGTCGCCTCCTTCGGGAGCGTCACGACGGCGGTGAAGGACGCCGGCGCAGGCGCGGGCGCAGCCACGACGGGCAGCGCGGGCTCGCTCGGCGCGGCGGGCGACGCGAGCCGCTCGTCGCCCGTTGAAGCGCGCAGCGCGAGGCCGCCGCCGATCGCGGCCAGGGCGACCACCGTGACCGCCGCCCCGACGAAGCGCCGCCGTGTCGCGCCAGAAGGCGCGTTCACCGCCGTGAAGGAGCTGCCGCCGATGGATCGCTCCTCCCCCTCGGCCGATCGCGAGAGCTTGGACTCGCGCAGCGCGGAGATCGGGGTGGCGCCAGCGCGCCGCTCGGGGTCGATGCCCCGCAGCTGATCCAGCGTGACGACGCCGGTGCCCTCCGCGTGCGGCTCGAGCGCGGCGATGAGCTCCTCCATGCTCTGCCAGCGCTCCGCAGGATCCCGCTGGAGGCCGCGGTGCACGACGGCCGTGAGCGCCGGGGAGACCCACGGCGCGGCCCCGGAGAGCGGCGGCACGCGCTCGGTGCAGATCGCGAGCAGGAGCTCGGCGAGCGAGGCGTTGGGATCCCAGGGGCAGCTCCCGCAGAGCGCCTGGTAGAGCGAGACCGAGAGGCTCCAGATGTCGGAGCGGTGATCGACGTCCTTCGCCATCTTCGCCTGCTCGGGAGACATGTAGATGGGCGACCCGAGCACGCCGCCGGCGCGCGTGAGCTCGTGCGAGGCGCCATCACCCGTGCGCTTCGCGATGCCGAAATCGCACACCTTGACCACGATCCTGCGATCGCTCGACGACGGCGGGCGGATGGATCCGGACGGGCGCCGCCCCGAGGGCGGCGGGCGGACCGAGCCGGACGAGCGCCGCACCGACGGCGGCCCCGCGGCGAGCGAGCCGCGCTGGGTGGACGGCGGCGCAGAAGCGAGCGAGCCGCGCCGGGTGGACGGCGGCCCCGAAGCGAGCGGGCCGCGCCGGGTGGACGGCGGCGCCATCGAGGTCGACGGTCGCTGGGCCGCGCCCTCGAACGGCGCGTGCAGGAAGAGGTTCGCCGGCTTGATGTCGCGGTGCACGATCCCCTCGGCGTGCGCCGCCGCGAGCCCGCGCGCCGCCTGGATGAACACGCGCACGACGGGCTCCGGCTCCAGCGGCCCGCGCATCCTGAGGAGCTTGGCGAGGTCGACGCCGTGCAGGAGCTCCATGATGATGAACGGCGTCGCGAGCGTGAGATCCATGCCGAGCTCGAACGTCTTGACCACGTGCGGGCTCTGGATCGCGGTCACCGCGCGCGCCTCGCGGATGAAGCGGCGCACGGCGTGGTCGTCCTGCCCGACGGCGCTCTTGAAGATGACCTTGGCCGCCACCCGCCGCCCTTCGGGCGACTCCGCCTCGTAGACGGCGCCCATCCCGCCGCGCCCGATCAGCCGGCGCACCGCGTACCGACCGCCGAGCTCGCGGCCGACCAGCGGATCGATCTCGGCGCCAGCGCGCTCGGCGATGGCCTCGCGCAGCTCGGGATCGAGCGGCCTCAGCATGTCGATCGTGATGCGCTCCTCGCTGCCCGACGCGGCGCGCAGCGCCTCGGCGAACGCCTCGATCGACGGATAGCGCCGGTCCACGTCGCTGTGCAGCGCGAGCGAGAGCGCTGTCGCGAGGCGGGCCTCGATCCACGGGGCGCGATCCTGGATCGACGGGAACTGCGCCAAGGACGACGCCGGCGCGTCCGCCGCCGTGTCCGCCGGGCTGAGCTCGGCCGTGTCCGCGGTGACGTCGAGCTCGGCCCACGGCGAGACGCCGCAGAGCATCTCGTAGAGCGTCGCCGCCAGGCCGAACACGTCACCTCGCACGTCCGCGGTGCGGTCCCGCGGCCCCGACTCATCGCGCAGAGGACCGGTGCTCTTCGCCGCCTTACCAGGGGCGGAGGTGGCCGTGTCACAGCCCTTCGAGAGCCCGAAGCCAAAGACGCGGACGAGGATCTCTCCGCTCGGGAGGTGCTCCAGGAAGATGCGCGGCGGCCGCACGTCGCGGTAGACGAGGCCCGCGGCGTGCACCGCCGAGAGCCCCGCGGCGACCTGGAGCGCGATCCGCACGGCGACGTCGGGCGCGAGCGGCCCCGTCTCGGCGAGCAGGGCGGCGACGTCGGTCCCGTCGAGCAGCGGCATCACGAGGTAGGCGAGATCGCGCTCGAGGTCGTGGCCGGCATCGACGATCGGGACGACATGCGCGTTGTCGAGCTTCGCGGTGACGCTCGCCTCGCGGGTGAGCCGTGACAGCGTGTCCTCGGTGACGACCTCGGGCCGCAAGACCTTCAGCGCGACGCGGCGACCCGAGGGGCCCCGGGCCTCGAACACGACACCGAAGCCCTGCGCGGAGAGGACGCGGACGATCCGATATCCACCGGTGAGCGCGCCCCCCACGAGCGCCGTCGGATCCGCCAGAGGTGCTGTCCGGCCCATGTCCTCAAGCATACGACGGCCCATCGCGCCCCACAAAGCATGAGTGTCACGCGACCTCGGAGGCGCGCTGCGCGCGGGCGCCGCACCGTCGCGGAGCGCCGGCCACGCACCTACAACGACGCCACGCGCGCCGCGCCGCGGCGCCCCCGCCAAATGTAGGCGCGACAACCGCAGATAACGCGGTGAACGGACCGCCGTATACGCAAGAGCACGCGGGGATACGCGAGGACACGCACGAGTACGAGGGGATACGGGAGGACACGCAAGAATACGCGGTGATACGCAAGGATACGCAAGGACACGTAGTAAGCCCTTTGAATCATGGAATATTTGTCTAATTTGTCTTGCCGACCTAAAGCTCACGAGTTTAGATTCCCATCATCCGATTCACAGCCGCTCGGTCAGGATCTGGGCAGGACTGGTTGATCTCAAGCGCGCACCCTGATGTGCGCCTCCCCCGCCGGGGGACCTGGAGGCACCATGACCCTGCGATCCCTCGGGCGCGCGCTCGCCGCCCTGACGGCCTTTCTCGTCCTCACGCTCGTCCTGGCGCGGCCGGCGCGCGCCAAGGGCTCTTCCGTCGATGAGCGGCTCGCCAAGGTCCTCGCCCGACACGGCTTCACCGGAGAGATCGAGTCGACGCTGGAGTCGAGGCTCGGGCGGAAGCTCGACAAGAAGCTCGCGAAGCTCGGGCGTGACCTGTTCTTCGACAGCCTCCTCGGCCTGAACGACGACAACTCGTGCTCAGGCTGCCACGCGCCGACCACGGGCTTCGCCGACACCCAGTCGATCGCCATCGGCATCGAGAACAACGGCGTCGTCGGGCCGCACCGCACAGGGCCGCGCAACCAGCGCCGCACGCCCACCATCATCAACACGGCCTTCTATCCCGCGCTGATGTGGAACTCGCGGTTCTTCGCCGTGTCCGGCGACCCCTTCGACAACAGCCAGGGGTTCTCGTTCACCGCGCCGGAGGGGATGTCGCTCTCTTCCCTGCCGCACCTGCTCAACGCCCAGGCGTTCATCCCGCCGACCGAGGTCACCGAGATGACCGGGTACGAGGCGCCGCCGTCGCACGATGTCGTGCGCGGGGAGGTCACGGAGCGCGTGAACGACGTGAAGGCGTACCGGAAGCGGTTCGCCAAGAGCTTCCGGGCGGTGAAGCGAGGGGACGACATCACCTACGAGATGATCGCGGCCGCCATCGCTGAGTTCGAGATGTCGCTCACGTTCGCCGACGCGCCCATCGACAGGTTCGCCCGCGGCCGCCGGCACGCGATGACGCTGAAGCAGAAGCGCGGCGCGCTGCTGTTCTTCGGCGAGGCGGGGTGCGTCAGGTGCCACGCGGTGTCCGGGGAGTCGAACGAGATGTTCAGCGACTTCCAGCAGCACGCGATCGGCGTGCCGCAGATCGCGCCGAAAGACGATCCGGCGCACTCGAACGTGGTCTTCGACGGCCCGAACGCCGATGAGGACTTCGGCCTGGAGCAGGTCACGGGGGATCCGGCCGATCGGTACAAGTTCAGGACCTCGCCGCTGCGCAACGTCGCCCTCCAGCCCACGTTCTTCCACAACGGCTCGTTCACGTCGCTGGAAGGCGCCATCCGCCACCACCTCGACGTCTATACGTCGGCCACGGAGTACACGAACAAGCACCTCGACCGCGACCTGCGGGGTGAGATGGGCCCGCTCGCCCCGGTCCTCGCCGCCGTCGACCCGCTGCTGCAGCAGCCGATCGACCTCACGGAGGAGGAGATCAGCTGGCTCTGCGCCTTCGTGGGAGAGGCGCTGCTCGACCCGCGCGCGACGCCGAAGCGGCTCGAGGCGCTCATCCCGGAGGAGCTCCCGAGCGGGCGCGAGGTGCACCGCTTCGAGTAGCCGCGGGCCGGGCAGGCGGCGCTCACCCGGTCGAGCGCCCGCCGGCACCTCGGCTCAGCTGCGGTTCAGGCAGCTGCTGAGCGACTCCTTCTGGATGCTGCACTCCTCGTCGTACTTCGCTGGATCGCAGTTGTCCTCGGCGTGGTTGCGACACTCCAGGTACGACTCCCACGCGTCGTGACAACCAGCGTCCTCGGCGGCCTCCGTATCGGCGCTGCACATCGAGAGGCAGCTCTGCTCCGTCGTGGCGTCCCCCGGGCACTCCACGGCTCGCTCACAGAGCTCGGGGCAACCCTCCTCGCCGTGCTCGTCGCTGCAGCCCAGGGCGACGAGGGCGAGCACCATCATTGTCATTGCCTTCATCGGCCCACCGTATCACGAGAGCGACGCCGCGCGCTGGCGCGGCCCAGGTGGGCGCCAGCGGGCAGCAGCGGCTCTCTCCGGCGACCGCTCCCGGGAGGGCGCAGCTCAAGGCAGCAGCCGGGAGAGGAGGCTCCACTTCGCCGAACGACCGGACTTCATGGCCAGGACCGTGGTCACGCCGATCACCCCCGCCGTGAGGGCAATGTTGAGCGGCCCCATGACGCCGAGGAGCCGCTGCAGCGCCGCGGCCTTCGCGGGCGCGCGCGGCGCCGGCGCTTCGCCCTCTTTGAGGAGGGGCACCCCGCGCTCGGGCGCCTCTTCGCGCATCTGCCGCCCGCCCACCATGCTGGCGACGCTCGTGGCGAGCGTCGCGCCCAAGAGGATGTCCTTCAAGCGCACCAGATCGCGGGTCTCACGATCGATCGAGCGCCCCGAGATCACCGTCCGCCCGATAAACCAGGTGGCCGCGGCGGTGCCGAGCGAGATCGCATTGACGAGGTTGTACCGCTGCCAGGCGTCAGAGAGCACCTTGCCGCGCTCGGCCTCGGAATGGATGTCCTTGACCGCCTGGCGCAACGCCAGCCGACCGAAGAGGGGGCCGCCGAACCCCGCGGCCAGACCGAGCTCATGCAGCACCCATGCAGACGTCGAGAGTGTAGCCATGTCGTTCCACCTCGTCGCGACGCACCAAGCAAGATCGTGCCCAGGGCTTGACTGCGCGCCATGATCCAGGCTGTCGCGGGCGCGCCGTCTCGGCAGCGCGCCGGCGCCCGCGAGGTCGGGCCCGGCGCCCGCCAGAGAACGGCGTTTGCCCGGCGCGAGCTCACGTCGACAGGTACGCCGCGCCGCCGCGGAGCACGGCATTCCCGCGAGCGCCGCTGAACTCTCGTTCGGCGGATGAACCACGCCCATTGACGAGCGCGGCGGCGGCGGGGCGGAGCACGTCGGCCACGGCCTGCTGCCGCAGCCGGTGGAGCTCGCCCGCGGCGAGGAACCCGTGGGAGGGCGGGAGATCGCGGTCTGCGATGCCCGGCGCTCCGGTGCCCACCTGGTCGAGCGCGCGCGCGAAGGCCGCGGCGACGCGCTCTCGAAGGCGCGCGCCGCCCGTCGTGACGGCCCAGCGGACGAACGCCCAGGCGAGCTCTGCGTGGCGCGCCTCGTCGCGCGCGATCGCCTGGAGCGCCATGCGCACGGCCGGCGGCTGCGCCGCCTGCGCCGCGACCTCCGCCTCGATGGCCGAGAGGGTCTCTCCGACGCAGCCCTCCACGACGGTCGCCAGGGTGAGGGCCTCGAGCGAGCCGAGGTCGTCGAGCGCGCCGTGCAGGGGCAGCGGGCCGACGCCCACCGGCTTCCCCGCGTACGCCGACGCGATCGCGAGCGCGACGCGGGCGTGCCGCACCTCGTCGAGCGCCGCGCGGTGCGCCGCTTCGAGCAGCTGGGGAGGGGCGCCCTGCGCCATCAGCGCGAGCGCGAAGCGGCCGAAGGAGGCGACCGAGGCGTGCTCGTTCTGGCCACGCTCGGCCCAGCGCCGGGCGAGCTCGCGGCGCTCCGCGGGCGCGAGCTCGCTCAGGTCGGTGTCGGCGAGCGCGTGCTCGAAGCGCCGCATGTCGGTCTGCGACCACGCGCTCGGGGCGTGCGCGAGCGGCGCGACGCGGGGCTCGCCCCGGACCAGGAGAGGGCGCCCTTCACAGGAGATGGAACCGACGAGGTAGCAGCAGCTCGCCGGATCCGGCGCGGTTCGGTTCGCGTAGGGGCCCTGGATCCACCCGGCCGCGCCCTCCCCCTCGGCGCTGCACGTACACGTCCCCGAGCCGGGCGGCAGGTCATCGAGGTGCGGTGCAGCCTCGGAGGCCGCAGGGCAGGCGCCGCCGACCGGCGCCGTGCAGTGCACCTCGTAGCAACACTGGCCGTAATAACCACCGTCGTGAAACGGTCCGACGCAGGTGGGATCCGGATAGGGATCGAGCGGCGCCGAGGCGTCAGGAGGATCGACTTCGCCACCTCCGCCGGCCCCAGATGTCGCGCCTCCCGTCGAGCTCGAGCTGGACCCCGATGTCGCGCCTCCCGTCGAGCTCGAGCTGGAGCTGACCCCTGACGTCGCGCCTTCAGGCGAGCTCGAGCTGGCGCCGGACTCGACGTGCGTGCCGCAGCCCGACACCAGCGCAAGGCTCGCGCCCCACTGGGACGCGACCAGGATTCGAAGCAGGAAGTTTCGCATGGACGGCGACAAGCAAGGCATGTACCGGGCGAACACACGTGGTTTCGGCCGCCGAGCGAGCCCGCCGTGCCAGCGTGTGCCATCGCCCTGTCGTCCTCCATGCAGCCTCGGCCCATGCCGCCGGTGGACCTTCCATCCGGCCACGGCCCTGGATACCGGATCTTGATGTCACCAAACCACCCGGACCGCCGGGCAGATCTGGAGGGGTGCGATGGTGCGTCCCTACCGATGAGGCCTCATGCGGATCGTTCTCGATAGCTCCGTCGCCATCGCCTCGATGAAGCCCGCAGAGCCCGGGCACGCGGACGCGCTCGCCTTTCTCGAGCGCGCCCGCGCCGCCGTGGCCGCTGGCGCGGCGCGCGTGCTCGGGCCGCCCGAGCTATGGCTGGAGGTGTACGTCGCCGAGCAACGACTCGCGGTGTCGCGACGGACCGCGCCAGCGGCCGCGAGCCCGCTGGCAGGCCTCGCGATCGAGCTGGTCGCGCCCGTGGACGCGGGCGCCATCACGGAGTTCCTCGACCAGCTGACGAGGCGCATGCGCGGCCGCAGGCCCTTCGCCAACGCGACCGACCTCGTGTATCTGTGGGCCGCCCACCGCGCGGATGCGACCGTGGTGACGCTCGACGAAGGGCTCCTCAAGTACCACGGTGTCGTCTGTGATGTGACAAGGCCGCAGCACGTTCGGCTCGACTTCGGATAACGCGTTGCAGCGAGCGGCATTGCACTTCGCGATACCCGCCGTCCCGGAAACGTCGCGAAACAGCCATGCCGGACAACAAGATGGTCACGGCACAAGTTTACACTCCGCGCATACTCACTTGTCCCACCCGGCGAGGGCAGCTATCCCTGAGCGTCGCAGCGGAGCGCGCGGAGCTCGCGAGCCTGGGCTGCGCGGCGAGGCGCATGCGAAGTACATCGCTTTCTTCACCGATCCTCTCGGTGAGCTTGGCCCTTTTGACCACCCTGGCTGCGTCGCAGGCCCACGCCCGCCGCGCCGGGACGGCGGTGGAGGGGTGCAACGGGTGCCATACCGGCGGCGCGGTGCCGGATATCACCATCGACTATAACCCCAAGAACCCGGCGGCCGGCGAGACGGTGACTCTGCAGGTGCAGATCCGGTCTGCCAACGTCAGCGCCGGGGGCATCTATCTCCGCACCGAATCAGGTCGGCTCTCCCCCATCAACGGTCAAGGCACCAAGCTGCTCGACGAGCACCAGCTCGTCCACGACGCGCCGAAGCGGGCGAGCGGCGGGGTCGTCCGCTTCGACGCGCAGTGGATCGCGCCGGGCGCGCCGGGCGGGGCCGTCATCCAGGTGTGGGCTGTCGGGGCCAACGGCGACAACGGCCCGCGCGGAGACGGCGCTTCGTCCGCCGACACCGCGTTTGCTTACGGATGCACCGGGACGACGTATTACCTCGATCGCGACGCCGACGGATACGGCGACTCCAGCGTCCCCAGGGTCGATTGCACCCGGCCGGCCGATCACGCCGAACGCGGCGACGATTGCGACGACTACAGCGTCAACGTCCATCCCGATCAGGAAGAAGCCTGCAACGAGATCGACGACGACTGCGATGGAGAGGTCGACGAGGAGCTCGCGATCACCACGCAGTATGAAGACGCCGACGGCGACGGGTACGGCTCGTTCTTCGGCGCGACGGTCACGGCGAAGTGCCCCCCCGAGGGGTACGCGCCGAGCTCCAACGACTGCAACGACAGGTCCCCTGACGTCCACCCGGACGCGACCGAGACATGCAATCTCGCCGACGACGACTGCGATGGCCGCGTCGACGAGGGCGTGCGCGAGGTGTGCGGCGTCGGGATGTGCGCGCGGGAAGCGACCGCGTGCACCCCCGGGTCGTGCACGCCCGGCGAACCGAGCGCCGAGGTGTGCAACGCGCTCGACGACGACTGCGACGGCGAGGTCGACGAGGACCCAGGCCTCTGCGCGCCCGGCGAGGGCTGCCCGAGCGGCACGTGCAGCAGCGGGACCGGCGGCGGCACGGCCGGGAGCGCCGGCAGCACCGGCAGCGCGGGAAGCTCCGGAAGCGCCGGAAGCGCCGGCAGCGCCGTTGGCTCTGCGGGCTCCGCAGGCGGCGGCGCGCCGGACGAGGGAGGAGCGGACAGCGGCGGTTGCGCCATCGACGCCGGCGACCCCCGCGGCGGGTCTCCGTGGCGGCTGATCACGATCGCCTCGCCGCTCGCCCTCCTCGCGTTGCGGCGCCTGCGGAAGAGTGGCACCCTACGGTAAGCCTTTCTTCCGAGCCTGAGGTCAAGACGCATGCTCTACCGCCGCTTCGGTCGCACCGAGATCAAGATGCCTGTCCTTTCGTGCGGAGGGATGCGGTACCAGCAATCCTGGAACGACAAGGACCCCATCTCGCCCGCGAGCCAGCGCAACCTCGAGGCGTGCATCGAGCGGGCGCTCGAGCTTGGGATCTATCATATCGAGACCGCGCGAGGGTACGGCACGAGCGAGGAGCAGCTCGGGAAGATCCTGCCGTCGCTGCCGCGCGAGCGGATCATCGTCCAGACGAAGGTCAGCCCCGAGGCGGATCCAGCGAAGTTCCTTGCGACGTTCGAGCGGTCGATGAAGCTCCTCCGCCTCGATCACGTCGACCTGTTCGCCCTCCACGGCGTGAACGACGAGACGCGCCTCTCCTGGTCGCTGCGCAAAGGCGGCTGCCTGGACGCTGCGCTCGAGCTGAAGCGGCAAGGCCGGGTGCGCGCGGTGGGGTTCTCGACGCACGCGGCGCCGCGCGTGATCACCGCCATGGTGCAGGACGGCCGCTGCGATTACGTCAACCTGCACTGGTACTACGTGAATCAGCTCGCCTGGCCGTGCATCCAGGCTGCGGCCGAGCAGGACATGGGGGTCTTCATCATCAGCCCCACCGACAAGGGGGGTAAGCTGTATGAGCCGAGCGACAAGCTCGTGCGGCTCTGCGACCCGCTCTCGCCGATCGTGTTCAACGACCTTTTCTGCCTCGCTCGTCCCGAGGTCCACACGATCAGCGTCGGGGCGGCGCGCCCGTCCGACTTCGACGAGCACATGAAGGCCTTGCCGCTGCTCGACCGCGAGGGCGCCGCGCCGGCTGCGCTGGCGCCGATCCTGCGCAGGATCGACGAAGAGCTCGAGCGGGTGCTCGGCCGCGCGTGGCTCGACACATGGCACGTCGGCCTCCCCGACTGGGAGGCCGTCCCCGGGCACGTCAACATCCGCGAGATCCTGCGGCTGTACAACTTCGCCCGCGCGCTCGACATGACGGCCTACGGCAAGATGCGGTACAACCTCCTTGGCAACGGCGACCACTGGTTCCCGGGAAACCGCGCCGATCGCGTGCGGGAGCTCGACCTCGCGCAGGCCCTCGCGGGCGCGCCGCAGCGGCACCGCATCCCCGAGGTGCTGGCGGAGGCGCATGCGCTGCTCGCAGGGCAAGAGGTCAGGCGCCTCGGCAAACACTGAGTCGGGGCCTCGCGCCAGCCCGGCAAATGGCGCCTCGGCGGGTGAGCTGGACGCACGCCGCTGTCGGTCACGGAGGCGCGCTGACTTCCAGGCGAGCTCCCCGCGAGCTCCAGAGGGCCACCAGCATGCCGAGATGCGCGGCCGCGTAGAGGACGAGCATCGCCCGCAATGTCAGCGAGGCATGGAGGAGCAGCGGAAGCGCCACGCCTGCCCAGCCGATCACGAGGAGCCCCGAGATCGTCAGCGGCCCGCGCGTCCACGGCTCGCCTCGCCGCAGCCCGCGGGCGGCGAGCACATCGAGCGCGCCTGCGGTCCACTGGGCGAGGCTGATGAAGGCGAGATGAGCAGCCCGATCCGCGTGCGGAACAACGCCCTTCTTCGCAACGCCGGCAAAGACGCAGGCCGCGTGCGCGGTGCCGCCCAGGAGCAGCACGATGCCCGTCACGAGAGCGAAAGACGCCAGCGCGGGACGCGGAGACATGCCGCCCAGGATACCTGAGGAGCGAGCACCGGCGTTGCAAAAGCAAGAACGGCCGACAGCGCACGCTTCTTGCCGCCTCCTGCGGTCGTTCGACATCCTCCCCTGGTAGGTCAGGCCGGGGTCACTCGTCTTCGAAGGCGTGCCGCCGGAGCTCCGCGTCGATCCGCACGACCGACCGGGCGTGCGCGCGGCGCGCGTCGGCGAACAGGGCCGGGTGGGCGCAGGCCGCGAGGATCTCGAGCGACTCCACGATGCGGGGACCAGGGCGGTTGAAGAAGGCGTTGCCGTCGGCGACGTACACGCGGCCTTGCGCCACCGCCCGATACGTCGCCCAGGGCAGCACGCGGGGGAGGAGGTCGAGCTCATCGAGCGTGCGCTCGAGGGTGAAGCCGCACGGCTTGATCATCACCACGTCGGGATCGAGCGCGGCGAGCGCGGCCGGCGAGAGCGTGGGCGCGTGCTCGCCGGGTCGCGTCACGAGGGGTTCCCCGCCCGCGAGGGCGATGAGCTCCGGCATCCACGTGCCGCCGATCATGACAGGATCGATCCACTCGACCGCGAGCACGCGCGGCCTGCCCTGCGCCGCGGCCGCGCGCGCGGCGATGGCGGCGACGCGCGCGCGCAGCCTCTCGACGAGCGCCTCGCCGCCTGCCGCGCGGCCGATCCCCTCGGCGACGCGGCGAATGTCGGCCCAGATGTCGTCGAGCCGCGTCGGGTGCAGGTTGATGATGCGAACGTCCTGCCGCGCAAGGCGGGCGACGGCCGCTCGGACGTCATCGAAAGAGACCGCGCAGACGTCGCAGAGGTCCTGCGTCACGATCACGTCCGGCCGCGCCTCCCGGAGGGCGTCCATGTCGATGTCGTAGACCGCGAGCGCGTCCCGGAGGACGTCGCGGACGGCGGCGTCGATCTCCCGGCTGGAGCGCGCCGGCCGGAGGCGCGGGCGCGTGAGCACCGGGAGGCCGGTCAGCCCCTCGGGGAAGTCGCACTCGTGAGAGACACCGACGAGCTCGCTCTGCGCGCCCAGCGCGCAGACGATCTCGGTGGCGGACGGCAGCAGGGAGGCGATGCGCATGCGTGGTATTCTATCTCCTGGCGATCCCCGCGAGGCGCGGTGCGCACAATGCTCGTGAAGTCAGGAGGTCCCCATGAGACTGCAAGGCAAGATCGCGCTGGTCACAGGGAGCAGCCGGGGCATCGGCCGCAGCATCGCTGTCCGGTTCGCCCGGGAAGGCGCCGACGTGGCGCTCACGTACCACAAGAGCAAGGAGGGCGCCGAGGAAGCCCTCGCAGAGGTCGAGGCCGCAGGAAGGCGAGGTCATCTGTTCGCTGTCGATGTCGCCTCCGTCCAGAGCGTGCAAGGGCTCATCCAGGAGGCCGTCGCGCGCTTCGGCCGGCTGGACGTGCTGGTCAACAATGCCGGGCTGGAGAAGCGGGCGCCGTTCTGGGAGGTGACCGAGGAGGACTACGATGCGGTCATGAACACCAACCTCAAGGCGGTGTTCTTCGGGAGCCAGGCGATGGTCCGTCACCTGCGCGAGGCGGGGCGCCCGGGCAAGATCATCAACATCAGCTCGGTTCACGAGGATCTTCCGTTTCCCCACTTCGCGTCGTACTGCGCCAGCAAGGGCGGCGTCCGCATGCTCACGCGAACGCTCGCTGTGGAGCTGCGCGGCACCGGGATCACCGTGAATGCCATCGCGCCGGGGGCGATCGAGACGGCGATCAACGCCGCTCTGCTCAAGGATCGCGACAAGCTGAGCGCGCTGCTCGACCAGATCCCGCTGGGCCGCCTGGGAAAGCCAGAGGACGTGGCCGGGCTCGCCGTGTTCCTCGCCTCGGCGGACGCCGATTACGTGACCGGCTCGACATACTTCGTCGATGGCGGGCTGACGTGGAACTACGAGGAGCAGTAGGCGGGGCACGGCCCCTCGCCGAGAAGCGACGTCGTTCGACAGCCTGAGCCGACAAAAGTTTCCGACAGGATGCAATGCAGCGCGGCCGAGACCGGTGCCGGCGACCTGCCGCTGCGATGCCTCGGCGCGGAACATCTTTTGCTCAGACGTAACTCGCGTAACCCGCCACGACACATCGCATTTTTGCGTCACGCAGCCAGCTCCTTGTGGCACCATGCGCGCATGACGGAGATCAAGACTTATACAGGTGGCTGTCACTGCGGGAAGGTTCGCTACGAGGTCAAGGTGGACCTGAGCGCTCCTGTGGTCATGTGCAACTGCTCGCGCTGTTCGAAGCTGGGCGCGATGCTGGCCTTCGCGCCGGTGGACCAGCTCACGCTCAAGGAGGGTGGCGATCTTCTCACCGACTACCAGTTCAACAAGAAGGTCATTCACCATGTGTTCTGCTCGGTCTGCGGTATCGAGTCGTTCGCGCGGGGCGTCGGCCCCAACGGACAGGAGATGTGCGCCATCAACGTCCGCTGTCTGGATGACGTCGATATCGACACGCTCAAGACCATGAAATTCGACGGGAAGAGCCTGTAGTCGCGCCCCGGCTGGCCGGGTCCGCGGTGACCGCGGCCGCGGCCAGCGCACCGGGCCGCAGGCCCGGACGGCGGGGCCGCAGCCGACCATCGCCGGCCCTGTGCGCGCGCTCGCGCACCTCCCGCCCGCGCCCCTTGCCAACCCGCAGGCGCAAGCCCCGGCCACACGGGTAGACTGGGCGCCCGATGTCGATCGAACAAGCAAGCGCGCTCCTGGCCTCGGCCCGCTCAGCCCTCTTCATCACCGGCGCGGGGGTCTCCGCGGCCTCTGGTATCCCCACCTACCGCGGGATCGGAGGGCTCTACAGCGAGAAGGCGACCGACGAAGGGCTCGCCATCGAGGAGGCGCTCTCGGGCGAGATGTTCCAGCGGCGCCCCGAGGTCACGTGGAAGTACGTCCACCAGATCGAGCGCGCGTGCCGCGGCGCGCGGCTCAACGCCGCGCACGCGGCGATCGCCCGGATCGAGCGCCGCCTCGCGCGCTGCTGGGTGCTCACCCAGAACGTCGATGGGTTTCACCGTGGCGCAGGCTCCATGAACGTCATCGACATCCACGGAGATCTCCACCGCATCCTCTGCACGCGCTGCCCTTACGAGGCGCACGTCGACGATTACGCGGAGCTCGCCCCGTGCCCGCGCTGCCCGGCGTGCGCCGCCGTGCTCAGGCCCGATGTCGTCCTCTTCGGGGAGATGCTCCCCCTGGAGAAGGTCGAGATCCTCCGGCGAGAGCTCGCGCGGGGCTTCGATGTGATCGTCTCGATCGGGACGTCGAGCCTGTTCCCCTACATCACGAGGCCGGTCCTGGAGGCCGCGCATTCCGGAGTTCCGACCATCGAGATCAACCCGGCGCTCACCGCGATCTCCACCGCCGTTTCGGTGCGGCTTCCGATGCGCGCTGTCGAGGCGCTGGAGGGGATCCTCTCCCGCATCGAGCCCGGCAGCTGACCTCGCCGCACGCGGCGCATGGCCCGCGCAGGACGTCGGCGAGCTGGGGCCGCCCGCACGTACAATCGAGCCAGGGGGCCCCGCGGGCACCGACGGATTCGAGAGCAAGACCCGGAGTGCGGCGATCTTCGCGCGCGTTAAGCTCGCCTCGTGACCCGCAAGAAGCGCCGGAAGGAGGCAGACGACATGTCGGGAAAGGCCCATGCGCTCGCCGTCGGGGTGAAGAGCGACCCTCGCTGGGCAGCCGTGATCGCCCGCGACGCGAGCGCCGATGGCAAGTTCTTCTACTCGGTCAAGACGACAGGCGTGTACTGCCGTCCGTCCTGCGGCGCCCGGCCCGCGAGGCCCGAGAACGTCGGCTTTCATCCGACCGCGGCCGCCGCCGAGCGGGCAGGCTTCCGGCCGTGTCTGCGCTGCAAACCCGACCAGCCTCCGCTGGCCGAGCGCCAGGCGGCCCAGGTCGCCCAGCTGTGCCGGCTCATCGAGAGCAGCGAGCAGGTGCCGAGCCTCGAGGAGCTGGCGCGCCATGCGGGGCTGAGCGTCTTCCACACGCATCGTGTCTTCAAGGCCGTGACGGGGGTGACGCCGAAAGCGTATGCAGCGGCGCACCGCGCCAGGCGGATGAGGGCCGAGCTCGGCAAGAACGGCACCGTGACCCAGGCGATCTACGCGGCCGGGTACGGCTCGGGCGGGCGCTTCTACGAGCAATCGAACCAGGTGCTGGGCATGACGCCCACGAGGTATCGCGCGGGAGGTGCACAGATGGAGATCCGGTTTGCGATCGGGGAGTGTTCGCTCGGCTCCATCCTGGTCGCCGCCACGGCGCGAGGCGTGTGCGCCATCCTGCTCGGCGACGACCCGGCGGAGCTGGCGCACGATCTCGAGCGCCGGTTTCCTCGGGCCCACCTGCTCGGCGCCGATGCCGGGTTCGAGCAGCTCGTCGCCAAGGTGGTGAGCCTCGTGGAGCGCCCCCGCGCCTCGGTCGAGCTGCCGCTCGACATCCGCGGCACCGCGTTCCAGCAGCGCGTCTGGCAGGCGTTGCGGGACATCCCTGGCGGTACGACCGCGAGTTATGCGCAGATCGCCTGCGCCATCGGCGCTCCGAGGGCGGTCAGGGCCGTGGCCCAGGCGTGCGCGGCCAACGCGCTGGCCGTGGCGATCCCGTGCCATCGTGTGGTGCGGAACGACGGCGGCCTGTCGGGCTATCGCTGGGGTGTCGAGCGCAAGCGCGCGCTGCTCGACCGGGAGGCGGGCGCTTGAGCGCGCGCCGCGACGACGTCCCGACCGCGAGCGGCGTGGACGAGCGGGTGGCGGCGGCGGACTGGGCGCGCGTGTCGCAGGACCTCGACGCGCAGGGCTGCGCGGTGATCGAGGGCTTCCTCGCCCGGACCGAGTGCGACGATCTGGCCGCGTTGTACGCGCGCGATGAGCTCTTTCGCAGCCGGGTGGTGATGGAGCGGCACGGGTTCGGGCGCGGGGAATACAAATACTTCGCGCGCCCGCTGCCCGCGCTGATCGCCTCGTTGCGGACCAGCATCTACCCGCGCCTCGTGCCGGTCGCCAACCGCTGGAGCGCCGCGATGGGCCTCGAGGTCCAGTATCCGGAGGAGCACGCGCGCTTCGTGGAGCGCTGCCATGCCGCGGGCCAGGTCCAGCCGACACCGCTCCTGCTGCAGTATGGCGAGGGTGACTACAACTGCTTGCACCAGGACCTCTACGGGGAGCACGTCTTTCCGCTCCAGGTCGCGGTGCTTCTCTCCGAGCCCGAGCGCGACTTCGCGGGCGGCGAGCTCGTGATGACGGAGCAGCGCCCGCGCATGCAGTCTCGACCGATGGTGGTGCCGCTGCGCCAGGGTGATGCGGCGGTGTTCGCGGTCCGTCATCGACCCGTGCAGGGCGCGCGGGGGGTGTACCGGGTCAACGTCCGGCACGGCGTCAGCCGCGTGCGCTCGGGGCATCGCCGCACGGTGGGCATCATCTTCCACGACGCGGCGTGATGGCGCGCGAGGGGAGCGCAGGCGAGTCCGTCAGCGCAGGCGAGTCCGTCGTGCGGCAACCTCGTTGCTATTGCCTGCCGATCGCCTCGTCCGGCTTGTTACTCGGCCGGCTCCTCTTCCCCCAGCCGGTCGAGCTCGCCCCAGAGCTCGTCCAGGTCGACCACCAGCCCGTCGCACCCCGGCACCGCCTCGACGCGCCCGCCCGCGGCTCCCTGAGCCCACACATAGCGCCCATCCGGCCCGAGCTCATAGATCTCCAGCATCCTCGTCGCCGGATCGAGCAGCCAGTACCAGCGCACGCCGAACGCCGCATACTCGCGCAGCTTCTCGATACGGTCGCGGTGGACATCGCGCGGCCGCGGCGAGACCACTTCGATCATCACGTCCGGCGGGCGCCGCATGGGCCCGCGCCGCGGCGGGGGCCTCTGCCCGGGCAGCACCATGGAGACGTCCGGCTTGCGCCCGCTGCCCTTGCGGAGGAGGTACTTGAGCTCCGAGCCGGCCACGAAGCCCCCGCGGGCCGCCGCCCACGCGCCGAGCACCCGGATGAGCCACATGACGGCGGTCTCGTGGATCCAGTCCGGCACCTCTTCCTCCACGAGCACGCCACCGACGAGCTCGCCCGGTTCGTCCTCGGCGAGCTCCAGCCAAGCCTCATCGCTGAGACGGTCCGAGCTGTCCAGAGCAACGGCGGCGCCAGCCATCACGGCTTGTGAGGATAGCACGCTTGCACCCCCCGGCGGCAGCAGCGCTCCCCTGCCCGGCGCGCCCTCCCCTACCCCGATTCCGCCGCCGCCCCCGGCGGCACGGCCGGCTCGGCCTTCTTCGGCTGCTTCTTCCGGCGGCTCTCCAGCCACGCCCTGCGCTTCTCCACCCACTTGGCGAGGTCCTTCGCCAGCCAGCCGCCCTTCTGCCGCCCCACGATCTCCCGCAGCAGCAGCGCGGCCTGGCCGTGGCCGATGCGCATCGCGAACAGATCGTCCATCACGATCTTCGCCCACCGCGTCCGGCGCACCGAGTCCATGTGATCGACGAACTGCTCTATCCGGAGCAGCACCTTCGTCCCGACCCCCGTCTTGCCCGTCACCACGAGCGCCGCCGTCTTCTCCTTGTCGAGCGCCTCGAGCCTGCGGATCGCCCCGTCGATCAGGTTCGCGTGCTCCGCCCACCCCGCGCCGCCCTGCTCCTTCGCCGCGCGCGTCGCGGCGAGCGCCTCGCGCAGATCGATCAGGCCGAAATCCGAGTACGACAGGAAGAACGTCAGCACCTCGCGCCGCGCCGACGCGTTGCTCTGCATCCGCTCGATCGCGGTCCTCACGCGATCCATCGAGAGCCACCGGTAGACGAAGTCGAGCCCGGTCCCCTTGATGTTCTGCGACCCCATCAGCCGCGCGTCGAACCCCGGCGGGATCTCGCGCGTGATGAAGTCGATCACCTTGTCCCCCTTCGCGTCGGCGTTCCACAGGACCGCGATGCGCTCGAGGCACAGCTCGCGGAACGCCACCCGGAACGCCTGGTTGGCCTCGGCGTCCGCGCCCCGCGACAGCGCCGCCTCCACCTCCGCGCGCGCCTTGTCGCGGCGGGCGAGGCGGCGCGACAGCCGCGCCGCGTGGTGGATGATGTCCGGGCGGATGTCGTCCTCGCCCGCCGGCGGCGCGTGCGCCTCCAGCGCCTGCTTCACCGCCGCCTCGATCGCCTCGGGCTCCCCCTTCTTCCCCAGAACCCCGGGGCCGCCCACGATCGCCGCCGCCGCCGCCTCGTCGATCGCCGGCAGCGCGCGCAGCATCCGGGTGAGATCCTCCTCGAAGGCGCCCGCCCGCGCCGGGATGCCCAGCTTCTTCATCTGCTCGTCGAAGCGCTCGAGCGCGCGCTCCTTGCCCCCGTCGCCCGTGATCACCATGTCCCGGAGCCGCGCGTCGAGCCCCTCGGTGATGAACTGCATCATCCCGCCGAGGTTCGAGTTGATCAGCACCACGTGATCGACCCCGATGTCCTCCACGATGATCTGCGCGAACACGCGCGACCGCGCGACCCGGTCCGCGCGGTTGTTCACCACCATCACCGTCGCCTTGCCGGGCGTCGCGTCCATGTCGTGCTTGTCGAACGCGAGCCGCGTCCAGTTCGACATGAACCCGGCGCGCTCGTTCGCGCTCATCCCGTTCGAGAACGTCAGCTTCCGCCCCCGGTACTGCACCGTCGGGTACGTCTTCAGGACGCCGAGATCGAGGATCACGTGATCCGCGATCTCGACCAGCGCGAACTCGCGATCGACGCCGAAATGGTCCGCGAGCGCCAGCACCAGCGCCACGTTGCGCGGGTGCTCCTGGTACGGGAGCCGATCCAGGAGATCGACCGGCAGGAGATCCGCGTCGATCGGCGGGATCGCGACGAGGTTCGTCCCCTTCCGCTGCGCCTGGTCCTTGAGCAGCGGGAGCATCTGCTCCTCCGTCGTGAACGATAGCCCGTCCGTGGGCATGAAGCGCGCGATCACCCGGGCGACGTCCTCGCCCCCCGGGCCCTGGATGTCCTCGTGATCCGGGTACGCGTTCGTCAGCGTCGTGATCTCGTCGCGCATCCACTCCGAGCAGAGCGTGTCCACGAAGAGCGGCTGGAGCGCCATGCACTCCCACAGGAACACCTGGGCGCGGAGGTTCCGCCCGGCCGTGAGGATGTTCCGCTGCTCCCAGATCGTCGCCTTGTCGTACGGGCGGTAGATGAAGATCTCCTGCGCCGGCAGGTCGCGCATGGCGTGGATGAACATCGCCTCGCAGCCGGTCGTCTTCACGACGACGTCGTAGCGGAGCGCGTGGAACAGCGCGGCCTTGAGCCGCTCCGAGCCGCTCTTGCCGCGCGTCCCCCAGCCGCCGATCGTGAGCGGGATGCCCCGGCGCGCGCGCTCGATCTGCGCCGCGATCCACGCGGCCCGCAGCACCATGTACGCGAGGACGAGGAACACGATCCACGCGAGCTGCGTCGGGACGTTGCCCGCCGGCGAGACGAGGTACGAGAAGAAGCCGTCGATCCAGACGGGCACCGACGGGCCGGCGAGCCAGTCGCGGCCGCTCTGGAGCAAAGGCGGCAGCGCGACCGCGAGGTACTTGCCCGGCAGGTGCGGCTCGATCGCGTACGGGCGGCCCTCGACCTCGCCCCCGGTGTCGCCGAGCGCGACCGTGAAGCCGAGCTCGCCCATCATCAGCGTGAACTTCTTCTGCTCGGCCGGCTCCTGCGCCACGAGCGCGCGCATGCGGGCCTGGGCGTAGCGGTCGTAGCGCAGCGTGAGCAGGGCGCGGGCGCGCAGCCGGTGCGCGAGCTTGGCCGGGCCGCGCACCGTGACCGTGCCGCGCGCCGTGATGAGGCGGATCTCGCGCTGGGTCAGGCTGGCGGCGGCGAGCAGGTCGTCGATGCGGGGGACGAACGGCCCCCAGCCGCCGACGGGCGGGTAGACGTGGCGCTCGCCGGGCACGCGCGTCGGCGTGACCTCCGCCATGCCGACCGGCGGCGCGACGAGCTCGCCCGCGAACAGGCGGCCGCTCGTGTGGATCCACCCCTTGCGCTTGTCCGGCATCGGCGTGCGCATCTCGTGGACGAGCCGCCAGAGGCGGAAGCCGCGCGGCTCGCCCCGCGTGAGCAGGTACCGTCCCCGGCCGCGGCGCCGCAGCGTGTACGTCATGTCGCCGCGCGACGCGACCGCGAGCGCGCGCTCGACGTCCCTGGGCTCGGCGTCGGCAGGGAGCTCGACCGGCGCGCTCTCGCCCTCCAGGAGCTCCGACGCCGCGGCGAGGAGCGTCTGGCGGATGTGCTCGGCAAGCGGGCGGCTCTCGACCTCGAGCAGCCGCAGCGCGGAGGCCGCCTCGTCGGACAGGTCCGGCGAGATCGCAGGGCGGCTCGCGAACTCGGCGAGCAGCTCGACGAAGGTCCCCGGAGGCAGCGGGGCGTAGGGCCCGGCGCAGAGCGTGCGCACCGCCTCGAGGGCCGCGCGGGACGCGAGCGGCGGGCCTGGCTTCGCAAGGGCGAACCGGACGGCGCGCTCGGCGAACGGGGCGGCGTCCGCGTGGTCGGTCGCGTGCCGCGAGAGCTCCCGCAGCGCGTACCCGCGGACGCGAGGCGACCCGTCGCCCTCGGCGATCTCGACGAGCGCCGTGAGGGCCTCCGCGTCGCTGAGCTCGACGAGCTGGCGCACGAGCTCCTGGCGGACGTGCTCGCTCGGATCGTCGCGGGCGAGCAGCGCGATGGCGAGCGGGTCCACGCTCGCGGGCGCCACGCGGGCAGGCGGCGCGCCGGTGGCGGGATCGGCGCTGAGCCGGGGCGCCGAGTCGGGCGCGGGCGCGTCGGGCGGCTCGGCGCCCTCGGAGCCCTCGCGGGCACCTCCGGAGGCAGCGGCGGTCTCCGGCGCGATGCTCGACCGGCTGGCGCGGCTGGCCTGCGCGCCGTTCCAGCGGCGCGGGTCCCGCGCTCCGCCGGCGAGGCGCGCCGCGCGGTCGAGCGGGATCACCGGGGCGGACGGGCGCGCCGCCGCGCCGAGGAGGCGCAGGGCGTTGCGGCGGAGGATGGGGCCGTCCTTGTCGGCGGCGTCGCGCGCGCGCAGGCGCTCGGCCAGCAGGGAGAACGCCTCGTCGGGGAACAGGAGGACGCCGATCTCGAGGGCGGCGATCTGCACCCAGCGGGACGCGTTGACCCCGCGCGACCACGCCAGCACGGAGCGGGCCGCGTCGAGCCCGAGGTGGCCGAGCCGCTCGCGCGCCGGGAGGCGGTGCAGGAGGGCGACGGCGGCGAGCAGCGCGGCCCGGCGGACGGGCGCGGGGCGGCTCGGCTCGGCGTGCGCCATGGCGAGCCGGAGGACGCCGCCGTCGCGGGCGACGTGCACCGCGTCGGACGGGTCGTCGAGGTGCTGCGCGAGGTGGGTGAGGGCGTGGTAGGCGATCTCGATCTCGTCGAGGCGGTCGGCGATGGCGGTGGCGAAGCGCTCCTGGGCCGCCTCGAGGTCGAGGTTGCGGCCGAGCGCCGAGAGGTCGCCGGCCTGCTCGACGCGCGCGGCGGCCCAGCCGAGCAGGGAGGCGGCGCCGCTCCTCTCGCGCTGCTCGCGCTCTCGCGCCCAGACGCGGAGCTGCCGGCCGAGGAGCTCGCGCCGCTCAGCAGGGGTGGCGGCCGACTGGTAGGCGAGCACGAGCGCGGACTCGGCGCTGCGCAGCCGATCGACCTCGGCGGCCGCGCCATCGGCGCACCGGGCAAGCGCTGCGAGCAGCGCGGGCCTCGGGTACTCCTCGTCGCCCAGGTCGGCCGTGACACGCGCAACGACCGTGGCGATAGCGCGCGGGCGCAGCCGCACCTCGATCTGGGGAAGGCTGTCCTCGATGACCTCCAGGATCGACCGCGGCGCGGCGGTCCAGGAGTCAGGCAACTCGCGCGAGCTCACGGCGCCTCCGCGAGCGCACGAGGGCGAAGGAGGCCTTGCGTCGGGGAGCGAGGGGCACCGTGCGGCGAGACCATCGGCGGGCGAGCAGCGTACACCGTCGCGCGGAGCTGTCGCGAGCCGCCGCTCTAGAGCGCCTGTTCAGGGCGAGCTCTCGGCGAACGTGTCGCAGTCCTCGACGCGGCCGCCTTGCATGCCGCGCTTGAACCAGGTGACCCGCTGCGCCGACGAGCCGTGCGTCCACGTCTCCGGGTTGACCCTGCCGGTCGCGGCCTTCTGCAGCCGGTCGTCGCCGATCGCGGACGCGGCCCGGAGGGCCTCCTCGACGTCGCCCGCCTCGAGCAGGTCGCGCTTCGCCGTGGAGTGGGCCCACACGCCGGCGAAGCAGTCCGCCTGGAGCTCCATCTTCACGGAGAGCGCGTTTTTCTCGCCCGGGCGCGCCGCCTGCAGCTGGCGCAAGCGGCGCTCGGTCCCGAGCACGTTCTGCACGTGGTGGCCGATCTCGTGGGCGAGCACGTACGCCTGGGCGAAGTCGCCTGGCGCGCCGAACCGCGCCTTGAGCTCGCGGTAGAAGCCGAGGTCGATGTACGCTGTCCGGTCCGCCGGGCAGTAGAACGGGCCCATCGCCGACTCGCCGATGCCGCAGCCCGACCTCACCGAGTCGGTGAACACCGTCAGCAGGGGCGCCGGATAGCGCTGCCCCGTCCGGCTGAACACCTGCGTCCACACGGCCTCGGTGTCATCGAGGACGAAGGAGACGAAGTCGACGAGCCGCTCCTCCTCGGGCGAGCTCGTGCGCCCGCTCTGCGCGCCGGGGGTCGCGACCCCCTGACCGAGCCCCGACAGGAGATCCTTCCCGAAGACCAGCGAGAGCACGAGCAGGATCACCGTCCCGCCGACACCGAGCTTCGCTCCACCGGATGCACCGGATGTGCCGCGGAGGTCTCGGAGGTTCTCACTACGTTTCCCAGGTGTCCAGCGCATGGCCAGCGCATGTATAGCGTGGACTGCGCATCGGGTGGTACCTTAGCTTTCGGTCAGGACGTTGGGGTATTGCTCGCCTGGTGGCGCCGGCCCAGGTCGCACGGCGCGCGAGCGAGCGAATCGCCGCCTGCGCCTTGCCACGAAGAACACGAGGCCTCTCTCGGTGTCTCTCGAGCAGACACCTCTCTGCGCCTTCAGGGGTCCCGGCGGTATCTCTCCTCGACTCGCCCGGTGCTCTGGCCAGCACTCCTCTACCGTTGCCGTTTTCACCGCCCGCCAGCGCCACGGAGGCTGCGTCGCCCTCGGCAGCGGCACGCGCCGCCGACCGATGCTCGCTTGTCGTCCCCGGAAGCCGATGAGACCATGCGCGCCATGAAGAGCAGAGCACACCTCGCCCGCACGATCGCGCTCGCGGCGCTGGCCTTCGCCGCCGGCTGCAACGAGCCCTCCGGCGCGGCCGGCGGGGCCGCGGAGAAGCCCTCGCAGGCCGGCGCATCCGGGGCCGCCCAGACCGCCGCGCTCAAGCCCGGCGACGCCGCGCCCGACGTGACCTTCACGCTGCACGACGGCAGGGACGTGAAGCTCTCGAGCCTGCAAGGCAAGCAGGTGCTCGTCTATTTCTACCCCAAGGACGATACGCCGGGTTGCACCGTCCAGGCCAAGGGCCTGCGCGACGGCTGGGCCGACCTCCAGGGCGCCGGGCTCGAGATCTACGGCGTCTCGACCCAGGACGCGCAGAGCCACGAGGCCTTCATCCAGAAATACGAGCTCCCGTTCCCGCTCGTCGTCGACGCCGGAGGCGCGGTCGCCAGGGCGTTCCGCGTGCCGCTGCGCAACGACTTCGCCGCGCGCCAGTCCTTCCTCATCGGCAAGGACGGCAAGATCAAGCAGGTCTGGCTCGAGGTGGATCCGAAGGAGCACGCCTCGGCGATCCTCGCCGCCGCGAAGAGCTGAGCGCCTCCGGAGGTCGCTACGCGCTCGCCGCCGGCCGAGCCTTCCCGCGGTTCAGCGGCGGGCGAGACCGGCGCGCTGCGTCGCGCAGTCGAACACGATCTGCGCCAGATAGGGCGCGGAGGGGTCCTCGGGCGGGGGCACCGAGATGCTCTTCGTGCACCTCTCCCGATAGGGATGCCCGGCGAGGGAGCCCGCGTCTTTCATCACCTCGGGTGTGTAGGCGGGCCACCTTATCGTGGCCGCGCAGGAGGTCGTGCGGCAGTCCACGCCCACGACCTCGAGCGTCCGGCCCGGCGCGATCGCGCCGAGGTCCGCCTGGAAGCTCTCCTCCGCCCTCCCGGCCCATCCCGGGTCGCGGCGCTGCTGCGCGTGCGCTTCGATGACGCCCGTCCACCAGGCGGCTTCCTCGCGGCGCATCGCCTCGGGGTCGGGTGGCTCCGCGCCCTCGCGCCCCTCGCTCGGGGCGGCCTCGGAGCCCTCCTCCTGCGGCTCGGCGGCGCTCTCGAGATCGGCGACGCGGCGCTCCAGCCGCCCCACCCGTTCGGCGTCGCCCTGGCCCGCGGCGCGCTCGCGCGCCGGGTCCTGGATCACGCGCGCTCCGCGCGAGGATGCCTCCCGTGGGGGTTGCTCTTCGGCGGGCGCGGTCCTGAGCAGGCTCACGAGCGAGGCTAGCAGCGCCGCCGTGGAGATCCCCATCACGGCGAGGCTTGTCCGCGAGGAGCGCAGGCGGGTTCGTTCGTCGTTCATCTTCGTTCCTCTCCCTTCGTGCCGGAGGTCGCGAGCTGGAATCGATGCAGGGGGAATGGCGCAGCCGGGGCCGCGCCCGCCGGCCCGCGAGGCCAGCGGGCGCGGCCCGCGGATGCGGGCGCGCTGCTCAGTAGTCGGTGACCTTGATACCGTTGAGGGAGCTCATGGCGCCGAGGGTCACGTTGACGTAGGGGAACCAGCTCGCGTAGCTCGGGTTCAGCAGGACGCTGGAGGTGACGGCGGGCTGCAGAATGGCGGTGGCGTCGTTCGAATCATCGTCGCCACCGCACACAAAGCTCGTGCCCGTCGGGGTCCTGACGCATGCGCTCGCGCTCGAGAGGCTCCCCAAGGGGTTGAGGACGTACACCTTCAGGGTCACGATGTCGGAGTGCTCCAGCGTGCTGTCCGACGGCAGCGTGCAGGTGATCTTGGTGGAGCCGGAGAGGTTGGCGTTGACCACGGACGGGCCCTCGTATCCGCAGTAGCCAACGCCGAGCCGCCGGAACGCCGCCGCCGAGGCGTCGCCGGAGTCGAGCATCACGAGCGAACCCGCGCAGAGACATGCAATCGCGCCCAGGGTCTTGATCATCGTCTTCATGGTGATCCCTTGTGGTTTTCGTTTCGTCAGCGCGGCCGTCCAGCGGGCCGCGCGCTCGTATCCAGCAAGGCGCGGGCCTGCGCGCGCCGGCGCGGAGTGGGGGCACTGCTGACGAGCAGGACCTGCGCCCGCCCCCTGAAAGGAACGCGATCTCCTCCACGGGAATCCCATGGAGGGGAGGTGCAGCGCTGCGCGGCGTAACGGCGGGGCGTCCAACCCGTTACGGGGGGACCTGTGCGGCGGGGTTTCCGCGGCGCAACGCGGTGTATCACCGGCGTAACATCCGCTTTCATCGCTGACGCTGGGCGCGACGCGGTGGCCTCGCTGTACCGGCGCTCTGCGCTGCCTCAAATGGCGATGAGCCTCTCGGGACGTCCGGGATCGAGGTGGCCCTCCAGGCTCCACGGCCTGCATGCTCTCAGCCGGTCACCGGCGGGAGGAGGATTGCGCCAACGGGCGAACGTCAGGGGACGAGGCCCGATGCACCGGGCGGCTCTTGTCCAACCCCTGAGGCGCCTCGCTGCCAGGCTTGAAGAAGTCGGCAAGGACGGCAAGATCAAGCAGGTCTGGCTCGAGGTGGCTCCAAAAGAGCACGCCTCGGCGATCCTCGCCGCCGCGAAGCGCTGAGCGCCTCCGGAGGTCGCTAGGCGCTCGCCGCCGGCCGAGCCGCCCCCGCGGCGGCCTCAGGCTTCCAGAGCCCCAGCGCGCGCGCGCACGGCAGCACCACCTGAGCGAGCGCTGCGCCCTGCAGCGCCCGCACCTCGGCCCCGCCGAGGTGGCCATGCGCCGCGAGCGCCGCGGCGCGGCCGCCGCCCGGCTCGACCCCCGGCGGGGGCGGACGCCGCAGCGACGCCGCAGCGGCCTCGAACACCTCGGCCACCGCGCGGCGGACCGGCTCGCCGCCCGCCCCGATCGCCCACGCCACCGTCAGCCAGGCGAGCTCGGCGTGCCGGGACTCGTCCTCCGCGATCACCTCGAGCGCCGCCCGCACCGCGGGATCCTCGGCGCGGGCGCGCTGCTCCGCCGCGATCACCGCGGCCACGGTCTCACCCACGCAGCCCTCCTCTGCCGCGGCGCGCGCCAGCGCCGCGAGATCCGCGGCGATCGGTACCGCCGGCGGCATCGGGAAGGCCGCCGGGCCCACGGGCGCGCCCCGGTAGGCGGCCGCGAGCGAGAACCCGAGCCGCGCATGACCGACCTCGTCGAGCGCGGCGATGTGCGCCGCCTCGACGAGCGATGACGGTGCGCCGAGCGCCATGAGCTCCAGCGCGAAGCGCGCGAACGACGCCACCGACGCGTGCTCCTCGAGCGCGCTCCGCAGCCAGCCGTCCGCGAGCGTCTCCCGCTCCTCGTCCGTCAGATCCGCCAGCGAAGGCTGCTGCCCGCCGGCGCCGCTCGCCGTCGCACGCGCGAGCCACCCAGCCTCGGCTGGCCGCGCAGCCGCCGTGAGGTGGTGCCCCTCCAGGGAAAAAGGCCGTCCCACCGCGCCGCAGTCGATGGTGTTCTCCTCGACGATCACCTCGTAACAGCACGCACCGTCACGGCGGGTCGCGTCGCTTTCCACCGACACGATCGTGTCTTTCTCCAGCTCCGTGTCCTTGCCGTCGCAGGGTCGATAGATGGTGCTGAACTCATCCAGCGCTGCGTCGCGGTCCAGGCAAGCCCCGAGCTCGTCGAACCAATCGAAGCAACGAAACTCCTGGGCGCTTTCGGCCTCGGCCGCGGCCTCCCCGCAGCCCGGCGCTGCGACAAGGAGCGCTGCGGCCGCCGAGGGACCAGCGCTCTGCAGGAGACGCGCGATGAGCGTTCGTCGAAAGGATCGGTCGAGCAGCATGACGTGCACCTCCAGCCCATGCCTGCTGCCTCATGCGCACGGCGAGGAGCTCGGAACAGGGCGGCTTGTGACCTGCTCTATCGCAAGCCATGTACCACCGCCGGCCGGGGCTCGATCGCGTCGAAACCAGCGGTTTTTCAGGGGAGCGCGGCCCTCCCCTCGATCGTCGCGCCGCAGCGCTGACACACTCCGGCACTCCCCGGCCCGGGCGCTGCCGTGACCGCGCCTGGACCAGCGCGACGACGGCGGTCCTCGCCGCCGCGAAGGGCCGAGCGCCTCCGGAGGTCGCTACGCGCTCGCCGCCGGCCGAGCCACCCCCGCGGCGGCCGCGGGCCTCCAGAGCCCCAGCGCGCGCGCGCACGGCAGCACCACCTGCGCGAGCGCCGCGCCCTGCAGCGCGCGCGCCTCGGCGCCGTCGAGGTGGCCGTGCGCCGCGAGCGCTACGGCGCGGCCGCCGCCCGGCTCGGCCCCCGGTGGGAGCGGGCGTCCGAGCGACGCCGCGGCGGCCTCGAACACCTCGGCCACGGCGCGGCGCACAGGCTCGCCGCCCGCCCCGATCGCCCACGCCACCGTGAGCCAGGCGAGCTCGGCGTGCCGCGCCTCGTCCTCCGCGATCACCTCGAGCGCCGCCCGCACCGCGGGATCCTCGGCGCGGACGCGCTGCTCCGCCGCGATCACCGCGGCCACGGTCTCGCCGACGCAGCCCTCCTCCGCGGCGGCGCGCGCCAGCGCCGCGAGATCCGCGGCGATCGGCACCGCCGGCGGCATCGGGAAGGCCGCCGGGCCCACGGGCGCGCCCCGGTACGCGGTCGCGAGCGAAAACCCGAGCCGCGCATGACCGACCTCGTCGAGCGCGGCGATGTGCGCCGCCTCGACGAGCGATGACGGCGCGCCGAGCGCCATGAGCTCCAGCGCGAAGCGCGCGAACGACGCCACCGATGCGTGCTCCTCCAGCGCGCTCCGCAGCCAGCCGTCCGCGAGCGTCTCCCGCTCCTCGTCCGTCAGATCCGCCAGCGAAGGCTGCTGCCCGCCGGCGCCGCTCGCCTGCCCGCGCGCGAGCCACCCCGCCTCGGCCAGCCGCGGAGCCGCCGTGACCCGGTGCCCCTCCAGCGTGAAGGGCCGGCCCAGGTTGGGGCAGACATGGGTGGTCACCTCGTAGCAGCACGCGCCCTCTCGCAGCTCCGGGTCGCTCTCCACCGACACGATGATTTCGTTCGTGTCTTCGCAGTTCCGGTAGATGGTCCTGAGCTCGTCCAGCGCCTGCGCGCGGTCCAGGCACGCCCCGAGCTCGTCGAACCATTCGAAGCAGCGGATGTCGGGGGCGCTTTCGGCCTCGGCCGCAGGCTCCCCGCAGCCGGGCGCTGCGACAAGGAGCGCTGCGGCCGCCGAGGGGCCAGCGCTCTGCAGGAGACGCGCGATGAGCGTTCGTCGAAAGGATCGGTCGAGCAGCATGACGTGCACCTCCAGCCCATGCCTGCTGCCTCATGCGCGCGGCGAGGAGCTCGGAGCAGGGCGGCTTGTGCGGGACGCTATCGCAAGCCATGGTCCACCGCCGGCCGGAGCTCGATCGCGTCGAGACCAGCGGTTTTCCGGGGCGCGCGGCGCACTCCCCTCGATCGTCGCGCCGCAGCGCTGACACACTCCGGCCCCCCCGCCCGGGCGCGACCGTGACGGAACCTGCGCGACAGCGCCCCCTACAGGGGGCTCACGTTGGTCGTGAACGACGCGTTCCGCAGGAGGCGCCGCTGGCCGAGCGGCGTCGTGAAGCCGTTCTCCTTGTGGAAGGTCGAGGTGCTCCCGCCGCAGCTCGGATCGTCCCCGGCCCACCGCTCCGGGCAATGCGCCAGGATGTAGTCGCGATCCGGGTTGCTGCTGCCGAGGCCGTTCCACCGGGTGTGCTTGATGCAGGCGGCGCCGTCCACCGTCCACTCGGCCTCGAGGCTCATGCCAGAGCCCACCGTCTCGGTCTGGATGCCGAGCGCATCCCAGACGTCGATCGCCGTCCCGTTCTGCGTGTGCGGCACGCCGTCGCCGCAGTAGTCCGCGCGCACCATGCGGATGCACGCTTGATGGAAGTACGAGAGATCCCTGTCCTCGCAGCCGCTCTCATTGCACTCCGCCTCGGCCATCCATTCCCTGTAGCCCCACTCGGCGCACTTCCCGATCGCCGCGCCCTGACAGGCGAACGTGAACATGCCCTCGTCGTCCGAGTGGGCCCCCGTCACCGCGTCCCACGTCCCCTTCACCGGGATCGCGTCGAGGCCCTCGCCGCAGATGTTGACCGAGACCCCGAGGCCGGCGTTGTACTTCACCGTGTAGTACTGGATCCCGTCGCGCTCGACGACGTTCGTGACGCGGACGACCACCGACGACCCATCGTCCAGGACCGCCTCGACGTCCGCGCCGATGAAGTCGGCCCCGGCGACCGGCGCGCCGTCGCCCTCGCGCGTCCCGACCAGCGTCGTCGCGTCCAGCGAGACCCCGTTGAAGCGGACCCCGTTGAAGCGGACCCCGTTGAAGCGAACCCCGTTGAAGCGGACCCCGTTGAGGTTCATGCCGTTGAGCCGGCTCATGGCGAACGAGCTCTCCGCCAGCGCCTCCTCGTCCTCGCCGCCGTCGATCTCCGCGGCGCAGCCGGCGCCGACCGATATCAGAACGACCATCGCCCCTGCCAGGAACCCTCGCTTCACCATGATCGCCTCCGAACGCTGCCGCTAAAGCCGTGACGCCTTGCGCATCGACGGTCTTCCTTCGAGCGGTCGGGCCCCGATCACGCGAGCGATGAAGCCCGCGTCGGCTCGAGCGCCGCAGGCCTCGTCGCCTTCACGGTGGTGGAGGAAACGAGGCACAGATGCGGAGCCCGATCACCGGGTCGAGGAAGGTGCCATCAACGACGGTCCGGTTGTCACTTCGGACCGAGGTTTGATCATAGATATAAGCACCACCTCGCAACAGCACTTTGTCGGTCTCGATCGAAGAGATGGCCCACTCCAGCACGTTTCCCGCCATGTCATCGACCCCGAACGGACTACGTGAGGCAGGGTGCGAGCCCACCTCATCCGGCCCCATCGTGGAGCTCTCCTTGCCGTAGGTCTCATCGAAGTTGGCGTCGCTGGGAGACAGCCTGTCCCCGTGCGGGAAGATGCGGCTGTCGGCGCCCCGCGCCGCGCGCTCCCACTCGTAGTCGGTGCAGAGGCGGGCTCCGCGGACGCGGCCTGTCCTGTGGAGCCACGCGGCATACTCGGTGGCCTGAGCGAAGGAGATGCCCGTGACAGGGAAACGAAGCCAGTCCTGCTGCGCGCGGACCGCCCGCGATGGGTACACGAGCGGCTCCCCTGCGCGCGCCGTGTACGCCTGTACCGTGGGCTGGATCGTGAGCTGCCACACACCATTTGGCAGGCGGCGCAGCCCCAGGGCGCCTGTCATGGCGCCGTTGCCCGCCTGGATGGATGAGCTACCGCGGGACTCCTTCGGGAGCTCCTGGATGTAGTCGAGCCACTCCTGGAACGTCGTCTCGTGTCGCGCAATCAGGTACGCGCCTGTGCGGATCTCGTGGAGAGGAACGGTGGAGAGGAACGCCCACCGGTACATGTCGTCGAGGGCGGCGCCGAAGAGGAACCGGCCCGGCGGGATGTAGATGTACCCGGGAGGAACGTCCCCGGCGTGCGGCAGCGGGATGGAGAGCTTCAATGACTCTCCGCGTTGGACCAGGAACGGATAACGCACGATGGTGCGATTCCGCGCCTCGCAGGTGAGCAGGTAGGAGCCCTGCGCGAGCGCGATGCTCGCGAAGGGCGTCGTCCCGAGGAGGTGCTGTCCGACCAGCTGCCGGCGCCCCTCCGCGTCGCTCTCGTACCGCTCCAGCGTGATGTCCGCGCCCGGGGGATCGGTCTCGATGGCGACCTCGACGGGCGCGTTCCATCGCTGCCGGCGCACGCCGTCGGGATCGTACGTCGTCATGCGCTGGAGCAGCTCGTCGCGCAGCGAGGCGTGGCCGCGCGCTTCCGCGGCGAGCGCGCGCTCGTAGAGCACGTCGCCGAGCCGCGCGCGCGCGTCGTTGCGGGCGCCGTCGAGCGTGAGCGCCGCCTCCAGCTTCTGGCTCACCTGCAGCTGCAGCCGCTCGGCCTCGGCGGCGCGCCTGCGCGTGAGCTCCCAGAGCGCCTCGCCCTCGTCGCGGCGCCGGCGATCGAACGCCGAGAGCGCCTCCACGCGGAGCGCCTCGGCCTGGGCGCCCTCGAGCGCCGCGGCGGCCGAGGTGAGCGCGGCCTCGTGGATCTTCCTGTCCGCACGCGCGGCGAGCTGGCGCGCCGCCCTGAGCTCCAGCGCGCCGTAGAGCAGCGCGGCGATGAGCGGGACGCCCACGACGAGGGCCCACCGGACCGCGCGCTGCGTCAGGACGGCGCGCCGCGACGCCCTCAGGAACGCCGCCTCGCGCGGCGGCAGGTCGGCCGGATCGAGGCCCCTCGCCTCCTTGAGCTGGCGCGCGCTGAAGAGCGCGTCGCGGCGCCGGCCGAGCCGCTCCCACTCGGCGGCCGACGCGTCGAGGCGCTGGCGCGTCGCGCGCTGCTCGCGCTGCTCCTCGAGCCAGTGGCGCAGCGTCCCCCAGCCGTGGATCAGGGCCTCGTGGGCGATCTCGTAGACCGTCCCCTGCTCCCCTTCACGGGCGAACAGGAGGCGGCCCTGCACGAGCGCGTCGAGCGCGGCGCGCGCCGCCCCGTCGCCGCCCTTCTCCGCGAGCTCGCCCTCGGCGCGCCGCGCCCGCGTGCCCTGCGGGGTGATGAGCGCGCCGAGCAGCCGCCGCGCGGCGGCGTGGACCTCGGGCGGCATGCGGCCGAGCACGCGATCGGCGTGGCGGGCGAGCGCGCCCTCGACCCCGCCGATCTGCGCGAGATCGGCGCTGCTGAGCGGCGCGTCGGGCGCGGCGCGGGCGTCCCAGAGCTCGGCGAGCGCGAACTGGAGGAGCGGCAGCCCGCCCTCGGCGCGCGCGGTGGACTCGACGAGCGCGTCGACGACCGCATCGGACTCGAACGCGACGCCCTTGGCCCGCGCCGGACCGGTGATGGCCTCGCGGAGCTTGTCCGCCGACATCGGGCGGAGCAGGTAGAGCGCGCGCTCGATGTCGTCGCCCAGGCCGGAGATGCCGGCGACGCGCGCGAGGAAGTCGCCGCGCACCGTGGCGAGCAGGCGCAGGGAGGGCGAGCGCGCCGCGAACGCGCTGAGCACCTCGCCGACGAGCGCCGCCTCGCCCGGGCTGCTCAGCGTCGCGAGCTCCTCCATCTGGTCGATGAACAGCACGAGCCCGCCGCGCTCCCCGAGGCGCGCGCGGAGGTCGCGGGCGAGGGAGCCCGGCGCGGCGCGCACGGCCTCGGCGATGCGCTCGGCGGGGGCGCCGAGCACCGGCTCGAGCGCGGCGGCCAGCGCGGCGAGCGGCTGCCGGCCGGGCACCATCATGGCCGCCTGGAAGGCGCGGCCGCCGCCGAGGGCGCCCTCGAGCACGAGCGAGAGCACGCCGGCCCGGCAGAGCGAGGACTTGCCCGAGCCCGAGTCGCCGGCCACGACGATCATGGGCTCGGAGCGGAGCCGGTCGAGGATCGTCCCCGTCTCGGAGCTGCGCCCGTAGAACACCGCGCGGTGCTCGAGATCGAAGACGAGGAGCCCGCGGTACGGGTTGCCCTCCGGGGCGACGGAGGCGTGGCGGCTCCTGGCGAGCAGCTGCTCGAGCGCGTCGCGCAGCTCGTCGCCCGAGGCGAAGCGGTCGGCCGGATCGATCTCGAGGCACCGCTCGATGACGCCCGCGAGCCGCGGGTCGACGCCCGGCGCGAGGGAGGCGAGGGGCCGGGGCGCCTCGCTCTGGACGACGAGCGGGAGCTCGGTCATCGGCACGTCGTGGTGCGGCGGGACGCCGGCGCAGAGCTCGAAGAGCAGCGCGCCGAGCGAGTACACGTCGGAGCGGCGCGTCGCGAGCTCGTCGCGCCACAGCTCGGGCGGCAGGTAGTGGGGCGTGCCGCCGCCGACGCTCGTCGTCGCGTCGAGCAACCGCGCCGCCATCTCGGCCGCCTCGCGGAACTCGCCCTCGAGCGGCTCATCGCCGGGCGCGATCGCCGCGTCGGCGTCGCCCTGCGAGGAGCGCAGGGCCTCGCCATCAGAGAGCGCGTCCGCGCCGAGCGAGTCGGATCGCCCTCCGGGCATGTCGGATCGGCCTCCGGGCATGTCGGATCGGCCTCCGGGCATGTCGGATCGGCCTCCAGGGACGTCGGATCGCCCTCCGGGCATGTCGGATCGCCCTCCTGGGACGTCGAATCGCCCTCCTGGGACGTCGGATCGCCCTCCGGGCATGTCGGATCGCCCTCCTGGGACGTCGGATCGCGCCCCGCGCGGGTCGGGCCGCGCGGCCGGCTCGAGGAGCTTTGCCAGGCCGAAGTCGAGGAGCTTCGCCTCGCCCTCCGCGGTGAGCACCGCGTTGGCCGGCTTGATGTCGAGGTGCAGCACCCCCCGGCGGTGGGCGGCAGCGAGGCCCCGCGCAAGGCCCGCCCCGAGCTCGAGCACGCGGCGCGAAGGCATCGGTATGTCGACGCGGTCGAGGCTCTGGCCGCGGACGAACTCCGAGACGACGAACAGCCGCCCCCGGAGCTCGCCCACGCGGAAGACGGCGACGACGTTCGGGTGCTGGATGCGGGCGGCCGCGCGCGCCTCGGCGAGCAGCCGCGCGCGCACCTCGGCGTCCGCGGTCGCCGCGCGGATGAACTTCACCGCGACCATGCGGTCGAGCAGCGTGTCGTGCGCGAGGTACACGTCGCCCATGCCGCCGCTGCCGAGCTTGTGGAGGAGCCGGTACTCCTCGAACCGGCTCGGCGGGTGGAAGCTCGACGGGCCGGGGCTCTCCGGGCCGAAGCTCGACGGGGCGAGGCTCTCCGGGCCGAAGCTCGACGGCGGCAGGACGTCGCCCGCCCGCGCCTGCGTCTCTGCGCCGCCGGGGCGCAGGATCGCCTGCGAGAGGGTTGAAGCAATCTTCTCTTTCACGAGGGCCCGCCTCGCGCCAAGCGCCCGGGGACTATACTCGAGCTGAGCGTTCCCCGTGGGGTCCGCAGCCTGACGCCACGCAACGAGGGGCTACCGGGTCTTCCTCGAGAAGACCACCGGGCAGTTCGTGACCGAGGCGCTGGCCCGCGCGGGCCCCCCCCACCGCGACGCTCGAGCGCGTGTCAGGCGTCGTGGACCAGGTCGGACCTGTCGCTCGCCATCAGGCTGCCCTCGGGCAGGGCCGAGAGCACCACCCGCTTCGGCGCGTCTCGGTATCCCCTCCCTGCGGACGACGGCTCCGGATCCTGCTCCCAGCTCACGGCGCCGAGCACCGTCACGCGATCGCCGGGCGCGATGAGGTGCTCGCGACAGCGGAGCACCCTCTCGTAGCGCCACTCCTTGCTCGGGTCTCCGCGCTCCCGGAGGAAGGCCTCGAGCTCCTCATCCCCGTCCCTGAACCAGCTCGATCCCTGCTCCCTGTCGGCGGGCACCGCGGTCTTCATCGACGCCGATCGCACGTGGGCGCGGCCCGTCCCGTCGTCGAGGAGGAAGTCCACCGCCTTCTGCTCGCAGAGGATCTCGTGCCAGCCGGCCCCGCCCAGCAGCTTCTCGAGCGTGATCTTGTAGTAGACGCAGCTACGGCCCGACAGCGGCGCGCGGAGCCCCTCGCCAGCGCTCCGCACGTTGCCCGTGAGCCGCGCGGTCTCCTGCTCCGCGACGTCGCCGACGCGTGTCTGCGGAGACGCCCGCAGCCTTCGGAGGATCTTCTCGCCCTCCGAGGGCTGGTCGGCCAGGCGCCAGAGGCAGGAGATGACCAGCGTCAGGGAGAAGGCGAAGATGGCGCACTCGACGAACAAGGGTCCTCCACCCGCGAACGATAACCCATTGCCCCCCGCCTCCGCCCTGCGCGCTCAACCCTGCTCCAGGCCGGTCGACTGGCCCGCTATGTAGCGCCATGCGCCCTCGCGGAGCGCGTAGACCTGCGTGGATCGGAACCGCGCGCTGAACGGCTCGCCATGCCAGGTCCCTTCGTCGCGCACCACGCAGGTCACCACGGCGAGCTCGCCGTAGCTGCGCACACTGACCTCCTCCGCTGTCTGCGCGCTCCAGCGCAGCGCGCCCCTCTCGACCGCCGTCAGGTACTCGGTCTTCCCCCAGAGGGCACCCTGGGAATTGACGTACGAGAAGTCGTCTGCGAGGAGAAGCGCGAGCTCGGCGAGGTCGCGCGTCACCAGGGCGCAGGCGCGGCGCTCCATGATGTCGCGGATGGCTTTCTCGAAGGCGGGGTATTCGTCGGTCATAGGGGTCCGGGGCGCGCAGCGCGGCTCGCGTGGCGACGCGCAGGGGGCTCGACCCGTCGAGCCAACGCGACGTCTGCGGCGCGCGACGTCGTCTGCTGGATCGCGAGTGCGTGGATTCGTCCTCTGGTGGGAAGCCCTCTCCCGGCCAGGCTCCAGGACAAGGCCATGATCGTCAGACCTGTAGACGTGAAAGGAAGCAGCTGCGACGCGTCGCGATCTACGTCAGAGCTTCCTCTGCGCTGGACGCGGTGACGGCCTGCTCAAGCCATCGGTGCAACGTGGCCACGTCGACGCAGCCGTCGATCTGTGCCTCCAGCGCGGGACTGAGCGCGAGCCCACGCCGCGCCAGCACCGTGCGCAGCGCAGCGCGCGCCTCGGTCAGCCGGCCTTCCTGCTGGCCCTCCTCGATGAGCTCCTCCTTCACCTCCGGGCTATCGGCGAGCAAGGTGCGCAGGATCCCCTGCCGGCGCGCCTCGATCTCCGGATCATCGGAGCGAGCGAACCGCCGCTTCAATTCCTCCTGGGTCCACGGTGACATCGGCATGTACTGTAGCATGGAGAGCACCCATTCCACTTCCCGCCGCGGTGCGACCCACCGGGCGAATTCGTCCAGCGCCCGTCCCGAGCGCGCCACCAGGAACGGCACCAGCTAGCCAGGGGAGCCAGGCCGTCGGGCCGCAGCACCCGGAGGTAGCCGTCGGCCTGCACCCGATCGAGGCGAACCTCTGGCGCCTCCTGCCATGCGGCGGCGCCGCCCGTGACCCGCGCCGCTTCCTCCGCGAACGTCTGCTTCGCGAACCGGTCCAGCTTTCCCACACGGCTCTGATATCGATGCTCGGGCACAAGCGCACTTGAAATAACCACTCTGCTGGGCGGAAATAGAGAAATCATTCCGGCAGGACGCGCGTAATTGCGCGAGCCTGGTCAGCCCTGCCGAAGGCTCCAGCCGCCGGGAAGCCGGCGCTCAGCGCCCGGTCATGTAGAACGTGCCGAGGCACATCTCGTCGGTCGTGCCCTCTCCCCAGACGACATCCCTGGGGACCCGCGGCTGTCCGTCGATGATCGGCTGCTTCTCGGGCGTGTTGTCCCAGTGGCAGTCGATCGACAGCTTGTCGCCCGGCTCGAGCACCTTGGGCTCGGCGAGTGTCAGCGGCGCTCGTGGACCCCGCCGCTCGCGGGCTCGCGCCGGAGGAAGAACGCGATGACCTCGGCGAGCTCGTCGCGCGCGGCCACGAGGAGCACCGTGGCGCCCCCCGCGACGACGGAGGAGCCGCGCGGCGCCTCGACGCGGCCATCCGGGCGGTAGACGCCGGCGAAGACGCACGACGAAGGGAAGCTGGCGCTGCCCGCGATGGTGCTCACCGTGCGGCCCGCGATCACCGAGTCGACCGGGACGTCGAGCTCGAACGCGACCGACTCGCCGGTGCCGAGCACCATCGCATGGCGGACGCCCGGGTGCTCGATGGCGGTGGCCATCGCGCCGATGAAGACGTCGATCTCGGAGAGGATCCTGTGCACCCCCGCGCGGACGTACACGCCCCTGTAGGCGGGGTCCCGCATGCGCACCATGACGCGCTTGGCCCCCCCGGCCTGCGCGAGGAGCGCCACGGCGAGGTTGTCGGCGTCGCGGCGGAGCATCGCCACCACCACGTCGGCGCGCGCCACCTCGGCCTCCTGGAGGAGCCCGGCGTCGGTCGCGTCGCCCACGAGCGAGACGAGGCCGTGCCGCTCGAAGGCGCTGTTCGCGATCGACTCGTCGCGATCGACGATCGTCACGTCGTGGCCCATCTTCGCGAGGTGGACCGCGACGCTGAGCCCTGCGCGCCCGGCGCCCGCGATGAGAACGCGCATGTCAGCTCTCTCCTTCGTGCTCGTGGGGGGGGCCGCCGTGCGCGGCGTGTCCGCCAGGGAGCTCCACCATGGCCCTGTCGATCTGGTTCACATGGGCGTGCGCGGTGTCGGCGGCGATGAGGCCGCGCCTCGCCGCGTCGAGCACCGCCGCCTTCTGCGCCGAGAGGAGGGCGAGATCGGTGAGGTGGTCGCGGACCACCTCGCCCTGCGGCGTCTGGAGCGCCACCTCCGCCTGGATGACCTGCCGCTGGAACGCGGCGCGGCGCTCGGCGTGCTCCTTGCGGGACACGAGGCCCGCCGCGAGCAGATCGTCGAGCTCGGACTGGCCGCGCCGCGCGGCGATGAGCGTGGCCTTCGCGGCGTCGAGCACGCTGTCCGCCGTCGGGATCGCGACCCCCAGGACCTTGAGCAGCCGCGCGAACGGCAGCGCCTGCGCGACCAGCGTGACGAAGGTCACGCCGAAGACGATCGTGATCAGGCGGTCGCGGTACGGCAGGCCGCTCGGGAGGCTGAGGACGGCGGCCATCGACAGCGCGCCCTTGATGTTGCCGACCAGCATCACGTGCTGCCAGCGGAAGGGCACGACCTCGCCCGTGAGCGCCCGGAGCACGCCGAAGCAGCCGTAGACGGCCACCGCCCTGCCCGCGTGCAGGGCGATCAGCGCGAGGCCGATGGATGCCGCCTCGCGCACGAGCATCTCGGCCTGGATCTGCATGCCGACGAGCTCGAAGAGCAGCACGTTGAGGCAGAAGCCGCTCGTCTCCCAGAAGCCCTGGAGCGCGAGCACGCGCGAGGGCTCGAGGATGCGGCGCGCGGCCTTGCCGACGATCACCCCGAGGACCACGACGGCGATGACCGGCGAGGCGTGGAGCCGCTCGGCGAGCAGGGCCGTGGCGAAGACGAGCACGATGGAGGCGAGGATCGCGGTCAGGTGATCCGGCGTGCGGCGGAGGAGGGACGCGCCGACGGCGCCAAGCGCGCCCCCGACGGCCGCGCCGCCGGCCATGGCCAGGGCGAGCGCGCGGAAGCTCTCGGCGCCGTCGAAGGAGCCGCTCACGAGGACCTGCGACGCGAGCACCACGAGCACGAGCGCCGTGCCGTCGTTGAAGAGGCTCTCGCCTTCCATGATGGCCGCCAGCCGGTGCGGCACGCGGACGCTGCGGAAGGCGAGCAGCACGCTCACGGTGTCGGTGATCGAGAGCAGCGCGCCAAGGAGGAGCGCCGCGGCGAACGGGAGCGCGAGCAGCTGCGTCGCCACAGCGGCGGTGCCGAGCAGCGAGATGAGCACGCCCGGCACGGCGAGCGCGAGGATCGGCCGGCTCGCGCCCCTCAGGCTGTCCGCGTCGGCGAACAGGGCGCCCTCGAAGACGAGCACCGGGAGAAACGCGATGAGGATGACCTCCGGGTCCATCGGCGCCTTCGGGAGCACGTCGACGACGACGAGCAGCAGCCCCACGAGCACGAGCGCGACGTTGTAGGGAATCGCGACGCGCTTCGCGCCGATCGCGACCGCCGAGCCGACGGCCAGGACGAGGAGCAGGCTCTCGAGCCGCTCCCTCATGGGGCGCCTCGCGGCCGCGGCGGCGGCACGAAGAGGACCGACGCGCGCGGCGGGCGTAGCGCAATGTGCACGGGGTCCGCGGGAGAGCTCACCGTGGATCCTGCGCTACCTGATCGCCTCCGGAATCGCAAGACGCGAGAGGCACCGCCGGGCAGCCGGGCGAGAGGCGCGCAAGCGTGTGCGCATCTCGCCCGGCCGCCCGGGAAGACGTGCGATATCGACAGATCACATAACACGACATCGGCGACGTCCTCGCGTCCTCATCGTGCAGCATCCCCGATACCGGATCTCAGCGCTCGCAATGCTCTTTCAGCAATGCGAGCAGCGCGTCGACGTCGACCGGCTTGCTCAAGAAGCCGGTGGCGCACATCTCGTCGACGCGCGCGCTCTGCGCGCCTGCCGTCATCACGACGACCGGGATCGCCGCGAGCGCCGGGTGCCGGCGCTGCTCCACGCGGAACGCGTAGCCGTCCATGGTCGGCATCATCATGTCCAGCAGGATGATGCCGGGCGCCTCGTGCTGGGCGAGATACGAGAGCGCAGCGCGCCCGTTGGAGGCGGTCACCACGCGATAGCCCTCGTCCGAGAGCAGCAACGTCAGGGCATCGACCACCCCCGGGTCGTCATCCACGATGAGGACCGTGCCGGGGTGACACCGGCTCGGCCCCCACGCGGCGTCCTGGTGCTCCTCGTTCACGCGATCCCCCTCGACAGCGGCGGCCGCGCGGGTCAGCGCGACGGCGCCGGAACGCGCGGCAGGGTCACGCGGAACGTCGCCCCTTCCCCGGGCGCGCTCTCGACGTCGAGCGTGCCGCAGAGCGCGTCGACGATCTTGCGGGCGATCCAGAGCCCGAGGCCGAACCCGCCGCGGTGCCGCTCCGTCGGGGAGAGCTGGACGAACCGCTCGAAGATCCGGCCTTGATCCTCCGGCGCGATCCCGGGGCCGTGGTCACGGACCGAGAGGACCGCGCGCCCGTCTCGCTCGGCCACGCTGACCTCGATCGGCGCTCCTGGCGCGTGCTTGACCGCATTCGCCAGGAGGTTCACCGCCACCTGCTCGACCCGCATCCGGTCCCAGGTGCCGACGACCGGCGCGTCCGCCCGCAGCGACAGCGCGCAGCCTGCCTGGCACAAGCTCTCGGAGAAGCGCTCGGCGGTCGTCCGCGCAATCTCGGCGAGGTCGACCTCCTCGTAGGTGAGCGCGAGGTGGCTCGACATGGCGCGAGAGAAGTCGAGGAGGCAGTTCACGAGCTTCTCCAGCCTGCTGCACTCCGCCTTGACCTTCGCCAGCCGCTCGGCGAGCTGCCCCGCAGAGGACGCCCCCTTCGCGCCGGCCCGCAGCAGGGCCTCGAGGTACAGCTGGAGCGAGGTGAGCGGCGTCTTCAGCTCGTGGGACGCGATCGAGATGAAATCCTCGCGCATTCGCAGGGCCTCCTCGAGCTCCGCCGTGCGCAGGCGGACGCGCTCCTCGAGCTCCTCGTTGAGCTTGCGCAGCTCCTCCTTGGCGATCTTGAGCGACGAGCTCTCGATGAGCTCCCACGCGTCGCAGCGCCGGATGAGCGCGAATTGATGGCTCCGCACAGCGTCGAGGACGCACTCGGGGTGGCATTTGCCGAGGCAGTAAGCGCAGAGGCCGATGGCCCGGTGCCCCTGGAGCGCCCCGTTCAGCCTCATCTCGTAATCAGCGAAGCTCTTCCAGTCGCGCACCTCGAGGAAGGACGAGTTCCCGCTCCCCCGCAGCCCCGAATAGCCACGCTGGAGCGCGAGCTTCTCTCGCTCGATCCACATCTGGTGAAGGTTCTCGGTGGTGAGGCCGCCGGCCTTCGCGTACCAGTCGCGATAATCGATGATCTCGAGCTGCCCGCTGCGCTCGAGCGCGTCGACGTCGGGCACGGCCGCTCTGAACAGCTCGCGCGCCTGGTCTGCCTGGAGCGGCGCCGCCGTGACCCAGACACACTGCGCGTTGCCGCGGATCCCCGCCCGGAAATACGGGACGAGCGCATCGGCGAGATCCCGCTGCGACTCGTAGAACTGACAAAAATGCGAACCCCACGGAAGAAGGCCGACCCCGGGGATGCCGCTCTCTACGCCGGCAGCTTCCATGTTCCGTATGCGCCCCTCACGTCATGCGCTGTGGCGCCGACGCAAAGAGTCCGCAAGCCGAGCGAGGGGCGATTCTGGTTCTGCCGTCCTGTCAGCCTGCCGGCAGCTGAACGCAGAACCGGCTCCCCCGCCCCTCGTTGTCCCTGACGTCGATCCTGCCGCCGTGCGCCTCGGCGACCAGCCGGCAGAACGTCAGCCCGAGGCCGCGGCCGGCCGCAGAGATCGCGCCCCCGTCGGCGAGCCGCGCGTACTTGTCGAAGATGCGGTCGCGCAGGTGGACCGGGATCCCCAGGCCCTCATCGCACACGTTGAGCTCGACCCAGCCCGGGTCGAGCCACCGCGCCTCGAGGCGCACCGCGCCGTGGGGCGGGCTATGACGGAGCGCATTGTCGACGAGGTTCAGCAGGACGCGCCGCACGAGCTCCTCATCGGCTCGGACAAGACAGCTCGGCATGGCGGGGCAGAGCTCGATGCGCTGCCCACGCGACGCAGCGAGCGGCGCCAGGATCTCGGCCACACCTTCGAACAGCGACGCCGGGTCAAGCTCGGCGAGCCGCAGCACGAACATCCCGTGCTGGCGACTCCCGACGTCGAGCAGGTTCAGCGCGGTGCGCTGGATGACCTCGGCCGAGGTGAGGACGGCACTCCACCGGCGCCGCTCCGGCTCCGGGAGATCCTGCTTTTTCAGGCGTGCCTGCGCGGCGAGGATGATGCCGGCGGCGGGACTCCTGAGATCGTGCGCGAGGAACTCGCTCAGCGCCTCGTTCTGCCGGTGGAGCTCCTCCAGGGCCTTTTGCCTCTCCTCGAGATCGCGGTTCGCCGCCTCGACCTCGCGCGCCCGCGCCTTGCCCTTCTCCAGGCCGTCGTGGAGCGCGACGTTCTCCAGGGCCACGGCGGCGCTGCCGGCGAGCGCCTGGAGCAGCGACACCTCGCTCTGCGGGATCTCTCGTAGGGAGCTCCAGTAGGTCCCGATCGCCCCGAGAGGAGCGCGCGCGCGGATCGGCACCATCGCCATGCTCCGCACGTAGGTCGGCCGATAGGCGTCGAGCGGGACGCGGGGATCGCGCGTGATGTCGCCGATGACAGCCGGCCTCCGATTCAGCATCACCCAGCCGCTGACGCACGCCGACATCGGAAACCGCTTCCCCTGCCAGAGCGGGGCGATCGAGTCTTCCTGCGCGTAGTAACAGAGGTCGCCGTCGCGGAGCACGAAGGACGCGCCGTCGGCGCCCGTGAGGTCGCGGGCGGCCCGATCGACAATCTGCATGATCGCCTGGAGGTCGCGGGCCAGCGAGAGGTCCTGCACGACGCTGATGAGGCGCTCGCAAGGATGGAGTTGTCGGAAACTCGGGTCCGAGTCAGCGAATCTCTCGTGGCCCTCGGGTTCCATCTGGTACGGTGTCTAACGCGCGCTGGCGCGCACGACAAGGCGAGCGCGACGCGTCAAACGACGTTCCCCAGCGCAGGTCGCCGCCAGTGTCCGCGCGCCCGCCTCGCGCTCGGCGGCCGTGCAGCGGCGGCCGCTCTCCACGCGGCGACCCCGAGGCCGACCTCTCGACGGACGCACGCGCGTCCTCGAGCGCCCCGCCCGCTCGCGTCCTCGCACAAGCAGCAGAACCCTCCTTCCGCCAGAACCGCTGTCGGCCATCGCTTCATGCCGAGCGCCGAGGGGCGATGTGGTGGGGCAGCGGGCGCTCGCTCTCCGGCGGGGGTCGCGCGGGCCTCGATCCGCCGCAGCGCGTCTAGCGATGAGGCTGGCGTCTCGGCACCCTCACATGATATCACCACGTTACGGTTCGCCATGGTGCCAGGCTCGAGGACCCCAGCGCCGAGAATCAGAGCAGCATCCCACCTCTTCGCACCCGGTGTTGTGGCGGCGCTCACAGCGCGTTGGTTCACCCACCGTGAGAGGTCTGGGGCTGGCGCGCCGAGGATCGTCGCTTCTGGCCCCTTGCAAGGACTCAATGGACGACAGGCTCGCTTCGCTCTCATGTAAGACACTGCTTGACGGCACACCTACACCGCTGGCGTTGCTCTCCAGCGCGGGGGAGGTGGTCGCCTGCAACGCGGCCTGGGAGCGCTGCGTGGGCCCGTCCGGGCGGCTCCTCGAGCGCGTTCACGAGGACGATCGGGGCGAGCTGTCAGCCCGGATCACGGGCGCGCGCGCCGCCGCGGGCAGCGTCTCCGCCGCGGCGCGCGTCGTGGGCGCCCGCGGGGAGAGCGTCCCGCTGCACTGGACGCTGTGGCGAGCCGACGACACGGCGCTCTGGGCTGCCGTGAAGCCCGATCGCGGGGCGTGGGAGGCTCAGGCGCGCATCCTCGTCGACGTGTTCCAGACGATGGATGCGATCGTCTGGTGGTGCGATCGGGCGGGCACGCTCCATGTCTCCGACGGCAACGGGCTCGAGAGCATGGGGCTCAAACGCCATCAGCTCGTCGGAATGAACATGTTCGATCTCTACGGCGCGGACGCGGACATCATGGGCCTGTGCAACCGCGTCCTCGAGGGGGAGCCGGTCCGCACAGACACCGTGGCCGGGGGCGTGCACTGGATCGTGCACTACGCGCCCCGCCGGGACGATGACGGCGAGATCGTGGGCGTCCAGACGTTCGGCATCAACCTGGCCGACGACGTCAGGCTCGCCGTGAAGGGGGAGCTGCTCCGCGCTTGCATCGACAGCATGCCCATCGCCATCCTGGCGTTCGACAGGGCCGGCAGCTGCGTGATCGCGCAGGGCGGGGCGCTCGCGCAGATCGGTTGTACGGAGCGAGGCGAGCTGGGCAAGCACATGCGCGAGCTGTGCGGCGACACGGAGGAGGTGCGCGCTGCCTTCGAGCACGCCCTCTCCGGGGAGATCGCGCAGGTCGAGCAGCTCCGGCGAGACAGGATCTGGCGGACGAGGTTCGTTCCCCAGAAGGACGTCCTCGGGGAGACCACCGGCGTCGGCGCCATCTGCGAGGACATCACGCAGCAGCTCCGCGTCGAGCAGCAGCTCCGGGAGCAGCTGCGGTTGACGCAGGATCAGCAGGAGTCGATCGCGCGGCTGTCGAGCCCCATCATCGAGGTCTGGCAGGACGTGCTCATCGTCCCCTTGATCGGCTCGGTCGACGCGGATCGCGCGGCGATGGTGATGGAGTCGCTGCTCGCGAGCGTGGTGGAGAAGCAATCCGCCTTCGCCATCCTCGATCTCACCGGGCTCGATTCGGTCGACACGACGACGGCGCAGCACCTCATCAAGATCATCAATGGATTGACGCTGCTCGGCTGCAAGGGCGTGGTCACCGGCATCCGCCCGCCGGTCGCGCAGACGATGGTCGGCCTCGGCTTCGATCTCTCGCAGGTCAAGACGCTGCGCAGCCTGAAAGAGGCGCTGCGCTGGTGCATGGGCGCCCGGCGCGGTGGAAGCGCCGCGCCGTACCGCGCGGAGCGCCGCTGAGGCGCCGCGCCGGCCGCACCGCGTGGAGCGCGGTGCGGCGCGGCGCTAGCTCGACTCGGTCGACTCCGTGGCGACTCAGTGGCTCGTCGGATCCGCGGGATCCGTGCCCGCGTCGCACTCATCGCCGTCGAGGAACCCGTCGCCGTCGCGGTCGATGCCGATGCGCGTGCCCGAGCCCGGCGGCACGCAGGTGTACGTCACCGGGTGCCCGGTGAGCGCGGCGAGCGAGCGCAGGACGAGATCGCTCAAGGGCGGGGCCGCGGCGCGCGCCGTGGTGAACTGGCCACCTCCGATATAGAGGAGGCCGGTCTCCTCGAGGAGGAACGGGAGCTTCGCCACGAGGTCGCACTCCCCGACCTCGGCGCGCTGGCGGAGCAGGTCGATGCGCGGCCAGGCCGCCGTGGCGTTGTGCGAGCCGAGCGTGACCTGCTGCCCGACGATCGGGGCGAGGTTCGTGTCGAACGCCAGCATGAACTCCACGGCCTGCTCGCGGAGGAGCTCGCCAGGCGCGCCGGGCGGGAAGCCGTTCGGCGAGAACTCGCTCTGCTCGAACCCGATCGCCTGGTGGAAGCGGAAGAGCGTGTCCATCACGCCGTCGTGCATGAACCCGAAGCCGCGGATCTGGTCACCCTTGAAGTCGTTGTCTCCCGGGTGGAAGAGGCTCAGGACAGGGGCCATGCCGAACATACCGACTTTCTGGTACATGTTGCGCAGGTGCGGGATCTTGAAGCTCTGGCCGTTCTCCTGGCCGATGCTCGCGCCGTCCGTCCCGAAGAAGCCAGGGAAATCGCTGGTACTGGCGTTCCCGTCCGGGTCCAGGGTATGGCAGGAATTGCATGAGAAGGTCCCGGCGCCGCCTTCGCGGAAGAAGTGATCGCGCCCGGCCTGTTGATCGGTGTTCAGCGAGTTGTCCAGGTTCCGGATCGGGTTCGGCGGATACTCGAGCTGGAGGATGAAGTCCGTGAACGCCTCCATGTCCTCGTCGGGGATCGGCGCGTGCCGGCCGAGCAGGTTGGTGAAGCCGCCCTGGAATTTCTTGAACGCCTCGCGCTCGTTGAAGGCCCCGCTGTCCGGCTGCGCGGTGGACGCGTCGTTGCCGCCCGTGCGATCGCCGCGCCAGTGCATCGGGCCGTGGTTGGCCATGCCGCGCAGGCTCTGGGTCGTCATCGGCCCTTTCATGGGCTTCAGCGAGGTATCGGCGGGGAACGGCGGGTTGATGTTCGTGAACGGCCCAGGGTTCGTCACGGTCTCCCCGTCGGGGTTGCCGAGGTCCCATGCCAGGCTATCGACGTCGCCGAAGACGTGGCAGCTCGCGCACGATGAGTCGCCGTGGGCCGACGAGAAGCTCGCGTCATGGAGGAACTTCCGCCCGCGGACCACGCTCTCCGGCTCGGGGTTGTGGAGCGCGAGGTGCGCCGTCTCGGCGTTCGTTGTCGTGTTGACGACCGAGATGGAGTTGTCGAAGCGCGTGAGCACGTAGAGGCGGCCGCGCGGCTGATCGAGCGCGAGCCCGCTCGGCCCGCCGCCGGTGACCTGGATCTGGCTCGCGAGGCTCGGCGTGAAGGTGTCATTCTCGATCTGGGCCGTCTGGAAGACCCCGACCTTGCTCGACCCGAACGCGGCGACGTAGAGCTTCGATCCGTCGCTCGTCACCGCCATGTCGACCGGCGTGGCCAGGCTCTTCGCGTTCTCGGTGTTGGGCACCGGAGCGCAGCACGTCGAGTAATTGATGTGTTTGTTCAGGTGCCGCGGCAGGACCGAGCCGCCGCTGCCGAGCACGGAGATCCGGCTCTCGTGCAGGTGTCCCCGGACGCTCGTGCCGGCGAACGTGCCCGGGCCCTCGAAGCGATCGAGGTTGAACGCCTCGGTGTTGGAGACGTAGACCTTCCCGTTCGCCGGGTTGACGACCATGTTGTAGAGGACGGTCCCGACGCCGGTGAAGAAGCCGGCGCTGCCGGGCCGCTGGACAGGGGGGTTGGCCGTGGCGTCGATGACGAAGACGTCCTTGTCGGGCAGCGAGAACATGACCGAGTCGTCCCAGGGGTTGCCCCCGGCGTCGACCCAGTGGGCTCCGTCGTGCTGGACGATGAGCGACGTCGTCAGCTGCGGCTCCCCGAGGTAGTTGGTGAACGGCGGCAGCATCCCACCTTCGTCCTCCACGATCGCGCGGTGCACGGCGGTCGTGCGGTTGCCGGTGTGGAAGCCGGCGGCGTACACCGAGGCCCCGTTCGGGCTGACGGCGAGCGCCCTCGGCGTGTCGGTGAAGAAGGAGAGGATCGTGAGGGGCGTGCCTCCGAGCGAGGTATCGGTCGCGACGGTATTCGCGTTGAACACCCAGACGTCGGCGCGGCCGACCCCGGGCGTCGTCAGCTGCGGATCGAACGGCGCGTTCTGGCCCCGGTGGGCGGCGGTGATGAACGCGCGCGAACGCCCGGGACCAGCGAAGACGATGTCCCGTGGCTCGTCCCCGACGAGGAGCGTGCGCACGACCCGCGGCCGCAAGGGGAACGAGACGTCGACGACGCTGACGCTATCGGAGAGGTGATTGACGACCCATACCTCGCCGTCGTTGCGCGCGGCGACGGCGACGGGCTCCAGGCCCACGCTCACGGAAGAGATGTGAGTCAGACCACCCGACGAAACGTAGAAGATCTCCAGACGGCCGTCGGGCGTATTGGCCGCGAAGAGCAGATTACGGCTTGGTGAGAGCGCGAGCGGTCGGACCTGACCGCTCTCGAAGAGGGTGTACGACTGAGCCGCCTCCGCGGGTGGTCCGACAGCGAGGCAAACGAGCGTGGCGGCGGTGAAGAGCAGGCGATTCTGGGAGCGCAGTGCACGATGTGGGCGCATACCGACCTCCTTGCCAGGGGGCTTTGGCAAAAGGACTCCTCAGTGTAGAAGTGCACGGTTATCCTTGAGGAATCAAGAACTTCCTGATGCCGTTAGTGTGCTCCCTGTTGTGCGGCCAACAAGGGTGACGTCGTGATGCGGCCGTGTCGCGTTTGTCGTGTATCTCGCCGTGTGTTTCGCCGCGTGTATGCGCGAACTGCCTACACAGTGGCTATGTCAACGACTGTGGTGTGCACCAGCGGAGACTCCGGCGCGCTGCGAGAGCAGCTCGCCGAAAGGTCCGATAGGGAATCCGATCGGGAGAAGGAGAGCGGCGCCGCGCACGCCGCGCGACCGGCGAGGAGGACGTCTCGCGTGGGCCGAAAGGTCGTTGGATCCTTGTTGCTGGCGGGCGTCCCGGTGTTCATCGCCGCCGCGCGCAGCGCCTGGACCGCGGGCGTGGCTCGAGACTAGGATCGTTCCTCGTACACATCGAGCCTCGGGAGATCGCCATGTGCCGGAACATCAGGACGCTGTTCAACTTCGAGCCGCCGGCGACGGAGGAGGAGATCCAGGCGGCGTCGCTGCAATTCGTGCGAAAGCTGAGCGGCTTCAACCGGCCGTCGCAGGCCAACGAAGCGGCGTTCGCGCAAGCCGTGGAGGACGTCGCGGCCGCGGCGCGCGTGCTGATGGCGTCGCTGTCCACGACCGCCGCGCCGCGGGACCGCGAGGTCGAGGCGGCCAAGGCGCGCGAGCGCTCGCGGCTGCGCTTCAGCCGGGGCTGAGGCGCGGGGCCACCGCGCCGTGCTCGGGCGGCCCTCCGGCTATCGCGCCGTGCCGCGCGCCTTGCGCGCCGTGCCGTGCCCCTTGCCTTCGCGGCGAGGGCTCGGCGCGGACGGCTCTCCTTGCCGTGGTTGCGCCGCCTGCGGTGATTGCCGTGGTTGCCCCGCCCGCGCCTCCCGGGCGCGCCGCTCCGGCAAGCACACAACGCGCGCGGCGATGGCCATGCCCTCGAGGAAGGCCTCGCGCGTCGCGGCGCCGTACTTCAGGCCGCGCGCCGAGGAAACCAGGGTGTCCGCGAGCTGGCGCCCGGTGACCCCCGCGGGCTCGTAGGCGGTCGCGAGCCCGGAGGCGCGCAATGCCTCGGCCACGGCCTCGACGAACCGCCCCTCGTGCTCGGCGACGAGGGGGCCGACGAGCTCGTTCGCGGCGGTCGAGAGATCCGCCGCGTCGGCCCCGAGCGCGCCCACGAACCGGCCGATCCACGCGTCGAACGCGGTCACGAGGCGGTCCTCCAGGGGGCGCTCCGCGTCGGCGAGCGCGGCCGCGGCCGCGGCGAGCGCGGTGTCGAGGAAGTACCCCACGGACGCGCGGAAGAGCTCCTCCTTCGTGGCGAAGTGGAGGTAGAGGCCCTGCCGCGAGACGCCCGCCGCGCGCGCGACCTCGTCCATCGACGTCTTCCGGAAGCCGAAGCGCAGGAACACCGTGAACGCCGCGTCCATCAGCCTGCGGCGGCGCAGATCCTCGGCGGGTCTGTCGGTGGAGCTCGGCTCGCCCTCGTTCACGATGGTCAATATTGACAAGATAAGACCAAATTGTCAACAGGAACCTTGACGGTGCGCAGGTGGGCTGTCAGGTACGTCGGGTGCGCCAGCCCGCCTCCCCGGCCGATCCCGCGCTCTCCCCCTCCCGCGCCCGCCAGGGGGTGAAGATCGGCGTGGTCGCCGCGGCCGCCGCGCTCCTCGTCATCGCGCAGCGCATGGGGCTGTTCGAGATCTTCGGCGAGCCCGCGCGCATCAAGCTGGCGCTGCTCTCGCTCGGGCCGTGGGGGTATGTCGCGTTCGTCCTGGCCTACGCCGCGCTCCAGCCGTTCGGCGTGCCGGGCACGGTGTTCATCCTGGCGGCGCCGCTCATCTGGCCGTGGCCGGTGGCGTTCGCGCTCTCGATGGCGGGCACCATGGCAGCGAGCGTCGTGGGCTTCTCGTTCGCGCGCTTCGTCGCCCGCGACTGGGTCGCTGCGCGGGTGCCGGCGCGCTTCCACGCCTACGACGAGGCCCTGAAGCGGCGGGCGTTCCTGACGGTGTTCGTGCTCCGCCTTGTCCTCTGGATGCCGCCCATGCTCCACATCTTCTTCGGCCTCTCCGGGGTGCGCTTCTGGACGCATTTCTGGGGCTCGCTGGCCGGGTACGCCCTGCCGCTCCTGGCGACTGCCTATTTCGGTCAACGGGTCTTCGACGCCCTGCGCGACGCGCCCCCGTCGGCGTGGGCCGGAATGGGCGCCGCCGCGGTGACCGTCATGGTCCTCCTGTGGCTCGCCAGGCGCTGCTCCAGGCGCGGCGTCGTCCCCTCCTGACACTCTTGGCATCACGAGGGGCGCTGTCTCGCGCGAACATGCGCGCCGCTTGCTCGCCGGCGGCGCGGCGGGATAGCGTCGGGGCATGGCGCGAATCCATCTGATCATCGGCCCTGTGGGCGCAGGGAAATCGACGTTCGCACAGCGGCTCTACCGGGATAACGCCGCCCTCCGGCTGAACCTGGATGAATGGATGGCGCGGCTGTTCCGCCCCGATCGGCCCGAGACGGGGATCATCGAATGGTATCACGAGCGCACCGCGCGCTGCATCGAGCAGATCTGGAGCTTGACGAGGGGCTCGATCGACGTGGGCGCGAACGTCGTGCTGGAGATCGGCCTGATCCGCCGGCGCGACCGCGAGCGGCTGTACAAGCGGGTGGACGCTGCGGGGTACGAGCTCACCGTCTATGTGCTCGACGCGCCCCGCGAATTGCGTCGCGAGCGGGTCGAGCAGCGCAACAGCGAGAAGGGCGAGACGTTCTCCATGGTGGTTCCACCGGACATGTTCGAGCTGGCGAGCGACATGTGGGAGCCGCCCGAGGAGCCCGAGCGCAGCGGCCGTGACATGCGGTTCATCGACACCACGGGCGGCTGAGCCGAGCACGGGAGTCCCGGCCGCCATGGGCGGCGCGAGCGAGGGCGGCGGCGCGACCGGCGCGATCGACCGGGGCTCGGCCCAGCGGCCTGACCGCGGAGCCGCCCCTCGCGTGGTAGCTTTCGCCCGTGAAGCTCTCGTTCAACATCGCTGGCCCCTGCATCCCCGGCGAGCACTACATGCTGCCGCCCGAGCGCCGGCTCGGGCCGGTGCTCGATGCGATCGAGGAACGCAGGTACTTCACGCTCCACGCCGGCCGCCAGACGGGCAAGACCACCAGCGCCCGCTGGCTCGTCGAGCACCTGAATGGCGAGGGCGACCTCCGCGCCGTCTGGGTCGACGTCCAGATCGCCCGCGAAGAGCCCGATCCGGCGAAGGCCTTCGAGGCCGTCCTCTACGCGCTCGACACCGCGGTCGACCGCGACCTGCCCGACCTCGGCTGCCCCGCGGACGACGTCCGCCGCGTCGATCCGGCGAGCACCTTCGTCCTGCGCTACCTGCGCGATCTCGCGGCGCGCAGCGACAGGCCGCTGGTCGTGCTCTTCGACGAGGCGGACGGGCTCGTGGGGCCGGCGATGGTCTCGTTCCTGACCCAGCTCCGGCAGGGCTACCTCGACCGGAGCCGGATCCCGTTCCCCTCCAGCGTGGCCCTCATCGGCCAGCGCCAGGTGCGCGACTACGCGCTCGCGCTGGAGGAGCGGCGCGCGGTCGCGTGGCTGGGCACGACGTCGCCGTTCAACATCACCGCCGAGGCGACGACGCTCGGCCCCTTCACCGAGGCCGAGGTCGCCGAGCTGCTCGCGCAGCACACCGCCGCGACCGGACAGCGCTTCGAGCCCGAGGCGGTGCGGCGGATCTGGGAGCTGGGACAGGGCCACCCGTGGCTGAGCAACGCGATGGCCGACCAGATCGTCCGCCGCGACGTGGAGGACCGCGCCGTCCCGATCACGACGACACACGTCGAGGCCGCCAAGGAGACGCTCATCCTGGAGCGCCGCTCGCACATCGACTCGCTCATCGCCCGGCTGCGCGAGCCCCGGGTGCGGCGCGTGCTCGATCCCATGCTGGCCGGCACGCAAACGGACAGCGATGTGCTCGATGACGACTTCTCCTACGTCCTCGGCCTGGGCCTGATCCGCTTCCACGGCGGGCGCTTCGAGATCGCGAATCCGATCTATCGCGAGGTCGTCCCTCGGGCGCTCACGTTCATTCGCCAGGCGCAGATCCCGGCCGAGCCCGCCGCTTACATCCACCCGGACGGCTCGCTCGACATGGGCAAGCTCTTCACCGACTGGCAAGCGTTCTGGCGCAAGGACGGCCACCTCGCCGCCGAGGGGTTCGGCTACCGCGAGGCCGGGCCGCACCTGATGCTGATGGCCTTCTTGCAGCGGGTCGTGAACGGCGGTGGGCGGGTAGAGCACGAGTACGGGCTCGGGCGCGGGGCGCTCGACCTGATGATCTGCTGGCGCGAGGAGCGCCACGCCATCGAGGTGAAGGTCCGCCGCGACACGGAGACCGAGGCCGAGGCGCTCGATCAGGTGGCGCGGTACCTGGAGCACGCGGGGCTCGGCGAGGGGTGGCTCGTGATGTTCGACCTGCGCAAGGAGCGATCGTGGGCAGAGAAGCTGTTCGTGCGCGAGGTGGCGCACGGGGGAAAGACGGTCCGCCTTGTGGGGTGTTGAGGCCGCGCCGGGGCGATGACCGCTGAGCCGTTCCACCCCGTGTCCGGCCTGGACGGTGACGGCGCCGCTCGGAGCTGCCGAGTCGAGTCGATGAACCGGAATCGACGAAATTTCCTCGCACCACCGCGCGTCGCCGGGCCGCCACCCAGGCCCTCGCGCATTGAAAGCCCGCCGGCGGAGGCTATGCACGAGGCATGCGTGAGCGTCGCCCCAGCCAGACGGCATCCATCGTCGCCCTCATCCGGGCGCTCGCGGACCAGGGCCTGACCGATGTCCCGGGCTTCGAGGATCCGGTCGTCCACCGGCTGCTGTCGCGCGGGTGGAGCGCCGCGCTGGCGCTGTTCGCGCGCCGGCTCCGGCGCCTGGACCCCGCGAAGCGCGCGCGCGCCCTCGGCCGGCTCTCCGCGGTCCCGCTGCGCGTGATGGCGATCGACACCGAGCTCGAGCGCGCGGTGGAGCGCGGGTGCCGCCAGGTCGCGAGCCTGGGGGCGGGGCTCGACACGCGGGCTTTCCGGATGAAGGCGCTCTCGGCGACCCGCTTCTTCGAGATCGATCACCCGGCGACGCAGGCCTTCAAGCGACGCAAGGCGGCGGGGCTGTCGCCGCTCGTGGAGCAGCTGACCTACGTGCCCGTCAACTTCGAGCGCGACGCGCTCGCCGCGAGCCTCTCGGCGGCCGGCCATCGACCCGACGAGCCCACCGCGTGGGTCTGGGAAGGGGTCGTGATGTACCTGTCCGACGAGGCGCTCCGGTCGACGCTGCAGGCGCTCGCCGACGCCTCGGCGCCGGGCAGCGTCCTCCTCGTGTACTACATGGAACCGCCCGCGCCGCGCCGCGCGCAGCACGCCCTCCGCCTGCTCACGTGGGTCTGGAGCGAGCCGCTCATCGGCCTGCGCCGGCGCGAGGTGATGCTCGCGGAGGTCGAGCGGGCCGGGTTCCTAGCGCTGCGCGACACGGGCGCAGCGGACTGGGCCCGGCAGCTCCGCGCCCCGTTCGCGCCATCCAACCCGGCCACGAACACGCGGCTCCTCGTCGCCGAGCGGCCCGGCCCGGGCGTTACCCCGCCGCCCGTTCGCCCGCCGGCCTGACCCGGCCCAGCGCCGCGCGTCAGCTCCACGTCGCGGCGCGCCGCGGGTGGCGGGTCTCGATGGCCTCGGCGTGCCCCCGCAGCCCGCGCGCTGCCGGGAGGTTGCCGTGCTCCTCGAAGACGTCGGCAAGGGAGAGCCCGAGCACGACGATCTGCTGGGGCTTCTCCAGCGCGCCGACGGTCGGGGCCACGGAGCCGAGCAGCTCGAACGCCCGCCGCCACGCCATCGCCGCGGCGTCCGGCATGTCGGCGTTGAGCGCCGCGTGGCCGGAGCAGCGGTGCATGTCCGCCGCGAACTCGTGGCTCCCCCGGCGGTTCGCGAGCTCTCCCGCGCGCGCGTACGCCTCCGACGCGTCCAGGAAGCGGCGCTGCTTGCTGTGCAGGCTGCCGAGCGAGGCGTAGGCCTCGGGGACGATCGCGAACAGGCCGCGCCGCTCCGCCTCCTTCAGCGCGGTGACGAACACCCGATGCCCCTCCTCGACCACGCCCGCCGCGATCAGCGAGCGCGCGCGCTGCATGGCGATGTGGACGGCCTCCTCGCCCAGCCCCCGGCTCACCAGCATCTCCTCGGCCTGTTGCTGGAGCTTCGCAGCCTCGGCGTGCCGCCCCGCGTGAAAACACGTGTCCGCCTCGTGCAGGAGGCGCCGCGCGGGGAGGAGCTCCGGGGCGCGGAGGGGCGACTCGGCGGCGATGCGCAGCTCCAGGTCGGCGGGGAGGCGCCGCCCGCGCGCCGAGAGATCGGTGAGCACGCGCTCGAGATCGGCGATGGCCGGGCCGTCGGCCTCCGGCCACACGACGCGGGAGGCGCCCTCGCCGAGGCGCGCGAGCAGATCGCCGACGCTCGAGTGGGCAGCGTCGACGAGGACCCAGCGCACGAGCGCGAGGTCGGGGCAATGCGCGAGCCAGAAGAGGTCGCGGGCATAGGCGCGCGGGTCGTCGATGTGCTGCGGTGCCAGCACGACGACCGCGGTCCCGTCCGGGGCGCAGGCGGCGACGTGCGCCGCGAGGGCGCTGGCGAAGATGTCGAGCGGCTCGCGCAGCGGGCCGTGCTCAGGCGTCGCGAGCGCCGCCGGGGCGCCGAGCTCACGCGACAGCGAATGCTCTCGGGCCGCCCAGCCGCGGCTGGGCCCGTAGACCGGATCTGCCAGGACCCATACGGGACGGGGCGCCGGGCCTGCTTCACCGAGCGCCCGCAGCAGCGCCAGCGTGTGGCCGTGGACGTGTGCCGGCACGATCACGTGCAGCAGGCGGGCTCGCTCGCCCGTGAAGATGGCGCTGAGCGCGCTGGCGAAGTCGTGGGTCATGTCGCGGTTCCGGGCGGATTCTTGCTCCGATCTCCGCGGAGGCCAAGCGGAGGCGCCCGTGTTGCGGGGCGGGGCCTCCCCTGCCCCTGCGCCGCGAGCGCCCTCCCTCCCGGGAGATCCCGGGCGGGCGGCCATTGCGCGTCGCAGGACGCCACGGTCGAGGCGATGTGTCTCAGGGGCGCGATCCCCGGATCCGAGAGATGTGGTGAAGAGGAGCACGCGCGGACGCTTGGCGCGGTTTGGCCCGGGCATTGCTGACGGACATGGCTGACGGACATGGCTGACGGAAGGAAGGCTGAACGCTGAAGCGGAAGCTGAGCTCGGGACGAGACAGCTCGAAGCCAGCGCCGAGGTTCGTCGAGAGACCGCCGGGCGCGCCGAGGGGGCAGAGCCGCTGGGCGCGCTCGAGCGCGGAGGAGAGGATACCGTGAAAACAGGGATTCGATCGCTGCTCCTGGGCAGCATGGTCATCGGTTGCGTCGGTGTGATCGGTTGCGGAGGCAGCAAGCCTCAGCCGGAGGGTCCGGCCGAGAAGGCGGGCGAGGCCGTGGACGACGCTGCGCGCGACGTCAAGGACGAGGCGAAGGACGCGGCGGAGTCGACGGGCGACGCCGCCGAGAAGGCGGGGGACAAGATCGAGGAGAAGACGGACAAGTAGCCCGAGGCGATCTCGGGCTGTTCGCGCGATGAGGGGCGGCGCACGAGCTCGCCCCTCATCACGCTTCGAACCGTGAGCAAGGCTGGCCGGAGCGCCTCGCGCGCGAGAGCGCCCCGGCTGGCGATGAAACCCGAACGACCCTGGCCGCGCCGAGGCGCGGCGCACAGCGGGAGGCAGGAAGATGAAAGCGACGTCATTGCTCGAGAAGCAGCATCGCACGGTGGAGTCCCTCTTCAAGCAGCTCGAGAGCGGCAGATCGGATCCGGCGCTCGTGCTCGCCGAGCTCGCCAACGAGCTCGCCGCGCACATGGCGATCGAGCAGGAGACGTTCTATCCCGCCGTGCAGCAGATCAAGGAGGACGTGATCCTCGAGAGCTTCGAGGAGCACGCCATCGCCGAGCTCGCGCTGAAGCGGCTGCTCTCTACCTCTCCGGAGGACCAGTCGTTCAAGGCGCGCGTGACGACGCTGAAGGAGCTCATCCAGCACCACGTGGAGGAGGAGGAAAAGGAGCTCTTCCCGGCGGTCGAGAAGGCCGTGGACGAGAAGCGCCTCACCGAGCTCGGCAGGTCGATGAAGGCGGAGTTCGAGCAGCGGCTGGCCGAAGGCTACGAGACGCTCCTGCCGGCGGGCTACAGGAAGACCTCCGCGGATCAGGCGAGCCATGCGATCCACGGGAGCCACGCGAACGGCGCGGCCCGGGCCTGACGAGGCCTGCTCGAAGAGAGTGGTCGAGCGGCGGTCCGGCGGTGAGACATGAAAGACGCGATCGGCTGGGTCAGCTCTGGCATCCTCGTCCTGACGATCGGCAATCAGGTCTACAAGCAGTGGAGGAGCAAGACGAGCCAGGGCATCTCCAGCTGGCTCTTCCTCGGCCAGCTGGCCGCGTCGATCGGGTTCGTCATCTACAGCTGGATGCTCGAGAGCTGGGTCTTCGTGGCGACGAACTCGCTCATGGTCGCGAACGCGCTCGCCGGCGCGACGATCGTTTTTCTCCAGCGGAGGCGCCGCGCGCCTCGGTCGGCGGAAGACGAGGCCAGGGCGCGGCGGGCGTTCAAGTTTCCACGCGCCGCCGGCCCGCAGGGGCGACATCTGAAGGCCGGTCGCCGCTCGCTGGCATGCGGTGTCCTGTCTCGCACGAGTGGAATTCGAAGCAAACGAACACACATTCATGCGACACGCGCGCTTCTCTCCGCACAGACACGCGGGAAGCCCGCCAATCGAGCCTGAACAGCTCAAGCATGCAAAAGTGAAGCAGGATCGGTCGATGTTGAGCATGCGTCGAATGCCCCATAGACTCGACGGATGCTTAACACTTGGACTCCTTTATGCGCCGTCGCGCTCGCCGCGACGATCATCGGTGCTGTGCTGTCGGGCTGCGTCGGTGAGGTGGGCGACGCGTCGATCGAGGGCGAAGGCGGCGGGCCGTCGAGCGGCGCTGGCACCGTGATCCACCCGGGAGGCTCCGGCAGCGGGCCAAGCACCAGCAGCGGCGGCTCGACCACGGCGGGCACCGGCAGCTCGTCCGCCGCGGCGACCGGGGGCGCCGGCGGCTCGTCTGCCCAGGGCACTGGTGGCTCGGCCACGGCGGGCGCCGGCGGCTCGTCTGCCGAAGGCGCCAGCAGCTCGTCTGCGCAGGGCTCTGGCGGCGCCGGTGGCTCGGCCACGGCAGGCGCCGGCGGCTCCTCTGCGCAGGGCGCTGGGGGCTCGGCCACAGCCGGCACCGGGGGCTCGAGCGGCGAGGGTTCCGGGAGCGGCGCTGGCGGCTCGGGCGGCGCCACAGGCGCGGCGCAGCTGTGCGTCGATACGATCAACGAGCACCGCGCGACGCTCGGCTTGCCGCCCCTTGCGCGCTGGGTCGAGGCGGAGTCGTGCTCCGATGGAGAGGCCGAGTCCGATGGGAACACCGGCCAGGCGCACGGCGCATTCGGCGCTTGCAAGGAAAACGCCCAGAACGAGTGTCCCGGGTGGGGAGGTCCCCCGGACTCGATGATCGTCCCGTGTTTGCAGCTCATGTGGGACGAGGGGCCGGGCGAGGATTTCGAGAAGCACGGCCACTACATCAACATGAGCAACACCCGCTACACGAAGGTGGCTTGCGGATTCCACACCTTCCCGGACGGCAGCGTCTGGGCGGTGCAGAACTTCCGGTGACGGGCGCGGCGAGCGCTCACGGACCTCATCCACCGGGCGCCGTGCCCCCGCGGGCATCGGCGGATTCATCTTCTCCCAGGACCGCCGCGCCCTCCTCGAGCTTGCCGGTGAGCCGCACGCGCGTCGCGCGGTGCACCCACACGTCGAACGCCTCCATCATGCGCCGCTCGATGGCCGCGCCCTCGAGCAGGCCGAGCGCGCGCGCGACGGCCTCCAGCGTCGACAGGGCGCCCTCGTGCGGCGCGCGGCGCAAGCCATAGCGGCTCGGCGCGCCCTCGTGCAGCGTGACCAGCTCGGCGCCGCGCGCGTCGGCGTCCCGGTGGACCACACGGCGCGCCTGGTTCCAGTTGCCGTCAGGAACGAGCAGCACCACCGGCTCGCCGCTCGCGTCGTCGGGCGTGAGGGCGCGCGCCTCTGGCGACGGGAAGAGCACGAGCCGGCGCCCCTCCGGCAGCGGCGGGCGCGGCCGCGGCGCGATCTCGCCGCGCACGCGCACCTCCGCGCCCTCGAGCAGGCGCGCGACGAGCCGGCCCGTGTTGGTGCTCCTCGTGCGCTCGATCCGGTGGGTGAGCAGCACGACGCGCGTGCGCACGGAGAGCCGGGGCAGCGCACCGCAGAGGCACATCGCCTGCGGCAAACCGCAGCCGCGGCAGCGCGGCGTCCCGCGCGCGCGGATGGGGGGCAGATCGGGCGGCTGCAGCGGGAGGAACGTCATCTCGTCCGGGCCGGGCGTTCTCCCACGCGCAAGCCGTCCCGGTCAAACGGCCCCGCACCGGACAGTGGGATCTCAGGGGAAATAGCTCCAGGGCATCTGCGCCTGTCCGAGGGTAGCCGTCGACCTGGAAGGGAGCCGGAACACGCGCAGCACCTCCGAGACAAACACCCGTGGATCCTGCGTGATGTAGAAGTGATCGCCAGCCATCGCGCGCAGCTCGACCCGTCATCGAGCGGGCTGAGCATGCGGCGTGGGCTCAGATGGGGAGTTTGGCAAGTACACCGCCGTCATGTCGCCTGATGGGAAGACCATCGCCGTGAGCAACACGCTGAGCAGGGACGTGCGCTTCTTCGATGTCGAGTCGGAGACGTTCGACGAGCCCAAGAGGATCCTCACGATCGGCGCGCCCTACTTCGCCGCGTGGACCCATGACGGGAGCGCCGTCTACGTGCCGACGCAGGTGCCCGACATGATCGCGCGCATCGGCATGGACCCGGACGACAACGGCGCCATCTCCCGGAACATCAGGGATGATTGCGTGAGGCCGCACCTTGCGGAGCTCGACGAGGAGCACGGGCTCTTCGTCGTCTGCGAGGGCGATCAGACCGTGACGCCAGGCAAGGTGCTCCCGCTCGATCCCGAGACGCTGGAGATGCGCAGCGAGTCCGAGGTGGGCCTCTATCCCGACGCGTTCGCGCGCGTCGCGGCGGGGGCGCGATGAGGGCGCGAGCAGGTCGCGGCCGCGCTCGCATGCGCTGATTGTGCTCGTCCGTCGCGCTACTTCCGCGCGCTCGGATCGATACCGTCCGCGCGCATCTTCTCTGTGGAGGCCGGTCCGGCAACCTCGCCGGCCCCCCACGTTGACGAGCACGACCACGGCCAGATCGATGCCTGCTACAGCGGCGGTGGGCGAGCGTCGAGAGCCGCCACCTGGGCGCGCAACCGCGCCAGGTGCTGCTTGACTGTCTGGGGCAGGTCGGGGCGGCGCAGCAGCTCGAGCAGAAGCGGCATGCTGGAGACTCCCTCGCGCAGGCAGCCGGTCAGCACCAGAACGTCGGTGCCGTCGAGATCGCGGAGAAAGCGCTCGACCTCGGCCCAGTTGGCGTCGTGCAGCGCAGCCACGGGCGCCACCGCGTGCTCGCGCCGGATCGTCACGAACCCGCGCGACCGCCCGGAGGTGGGGTCGACAGGCAACATGGCGCGATGGAGCGCTTCGAGCGGGACCCAGTGAGGCGGGTACTTGAAGCGCGCCACGTCGAGCAGGAGCGCGAGGTCGCGGTCCGGGTGTATTCCACCGACCGGCGAAAGTGAGCGGACGGCTCGAAGAACGTTGCGGGCATCCGCCTCTGGGCGCCGCAGGTGAAAAAACGTGTCCGCGCGTCACGCCTGGCCCGCTGGTGCCTAGAACAAGCGGCGGCGTCCCGCTGCACCTCGCCGCTGTGACCCAATGGGTCACATTCGGGGACGCCAGGAACAAGCAAGGAGACACCGTCATGGCTTGCTCTCGACTCATCGGCCTCGCTGCTGTCAGCATCGCCCTCGCCGCCTGCGGAGGGTCGGAGACGGGCCCCTCTCCTGTCGAGGGCACGGGAGGGGACGGCGGCGCGGGAGCGGCGAGCGGCACGGGGGGGCACGGCGGCACTGGAGAGGGCGGCGGGAGCGGCGGCGGGCCTGCGGCGACGGCGCCCGATGCGCCCGTCCTGTCGTTCGTGATGCCGATGCTGGACGTGCTTCACGTCGAGTGGGTGCCACAGCCGGAGTGCGATGAGATCGAGGGCGAGCGCAAGGACCCCATGAACGACTACGCCGTCGCCTTCACCGTCGCAGGATCGAAGAAGGCCTACATGGACTCCGAGGCGACAGAGAACATGGAGTATACGTACCGTCTGCGCTGCAAGGTGGGCGAGGTCTACTCCGGGTACTCGAACGAGATGTCCGGCAATCCCACCGACGAGGAGGGCGCACCATGATACGGATTTCGCGTGCTCTTTTGGGCGCCGCCTTGCTGTCGCTGCTCGCGGCCGGGTGCGCCACCGAGCAGGCAGAGGAGCCGCCCGTGCCCGATGCCTGGGGCGAGCCCGCCGCCGCGCCCGACAGGAACCCCGATCCCAGGATCGTCGAGGTCGATCTCGAGGCCAGGGAGGCAGAGAAGACCTACCTGGAGGGCACGACCACCGCGGTCTGGTCCTATAGCGGTACGGTCCCAGGGCCCCTGATCGAGGCGAACGTGGGCGACACGCTGATCGTCCACTTCAAGAACAGCCTGCCGGAAGCGACGACGATCCACTGGCACGGCGTCCGGGTGCCCAACGAGATGGACGGCGTGATGGCCGTGCAGCAGCCGATCGCGCCCGGCGCGACGTTCACGTACGAGTTCACGCTGCGGGACGCGGGGTTTACCTGGTTCCACCCGCACGTGATGGAGCCGGAGCAGATCCAGAAGGGTCTCTTCGGCCTGATCCGCGTGCGCGGACCGAACGAGCCGGCGGCGGATGTCGAGAAGATCGCCGTGCTCGGGGACGTGTTCCTGAACAAGGACGGGACCTTCAATGAAGAGCTCGACGACGACACGATCATGATGGGCCGCGAGGGCAATGTCGTGCTCGTCAACGGCGAGGTGATGCCAGCGCTCGATGTGCGGCCGGGCGGGCTCACGCGACTCCGGATCGTCAACGTGGCGAACGGACGCTTCTTCAACCTGGCGCTCCCGGGCCACACATTCCGCGTGATCGGCACCGACGGCGGGCTGATCCCGAAGCCGTACGATACCGAGAGGCTCCTTGTCTCTCCCGGCGAGCGCTACGATGTGCTGTTGATCGCCGAGGGCGAGCCGGGAACGGAGCTCACCCTGATGAACGAGCCCTACGAGCGTGGGCACCACACCGGGCTGGCCGAGCCGATGCCGCTCGCCAGGGTGCGGATCGGCACGGGATCCCGGCTGTCCGGGCGCACGCTCCCCGAGACGGGCCCTGCCATCGAGCGGCTGCCGGGGGGGCCCGCGGAGGCGACGATCACGTTCGACGAGGGGTATGTCGACGGCAAGCTGACGTTCACGATCGACGGCAAGGCGTTTCCGGACGTGCCGTCAATCGGCGTTGAGAATGGATCGGTCCATGTCTATGACCTGAAGAACGACGCGGAGATGGACCACCCGTTCCACCTGCACGGCTTCTTCTTCCAGGTCCTGGCCAGGGACGATGTGCCGGTGGCCGACGAGGATCTCGCCAACAAGGACACCGTGATCCTGCCGCAGCGGTCCACCGTGCGCATCGCGACGCGCTTCGATGAGCCGGGCATGTGGATGTATCACTGTCATATCCTCGAGCACACCGAGCGCGGCATGATGGGTGAGATCCACGTCGAGCCCTGAGGAGCCGCTCACCTTCGTCGGTTTCCGCGGACGTCGCCGCCCGCGGAGACAGGGGGCCGCGCCGCGGCCTGGGGTGCTCGCACGCTCATGATTCTCCCTCGCCAGTCGCTGCCGGCTGTTCGCCTTCCGGGGCTGACTCCTCCTCCGGGCGCTTGCGCGGGCGCACCTTCCTCCCTCACCAGCTCGACATAGAGTCCGCTGGCCCGCCATCATGGCTGGCTCTTGGTCAAGGCGAGCGCGGCGTTCACCACCTTGCCGAGCTCGGCGACGGGGCCGCGCCCCCAGTAATGGAAGAAGAGGATGCGCGGCTCCTCGCCGACCATGTGATGGTGGATCGCCACGATATGGATCTTGCCAGCGCGGAGCGCCTTCAGGACGGGCTGGAGCTCGTCCTCGGTGACCGCGAAGTCGCCATCCACGACGGCGTTGTCGTCCGTGCCCGCGAAGGCAGCCCACGTGTTCACGCCCATCGCCTTGCCGATCTTGCAGCCGCAATCGGCGACGGCGGCCGGTCGGCCGATCACGGCCTTGGCCATGCCGTCCTTGGCGGTGACCTTGACCCCGAGCGCCGCCTCCACCTTGGCCGGATCGATGGCGCTCTTCGCCGGGATGGCCGACCCGTCGAAGCGCTCGCGCGGCTTCGGCGTCTTCTGCCGGATGGCCCGCGCCGCGTCGAGGGCAGCGCGCACGCCCTTGCCGAGCGCGTCCAGCTTGCCCTCACCGCCGATGTGCATGAAATAGACCTTCGGCCGGTCGTAGAAGAAGTGGTTGTGCAGGGCGGTGACCTCGAGCCCGGCGTCGAGGGCGGCGCTCATGGCCTCGCTCACCTCGTCCTCGAACAGAACGAGATCGCCCATCACCATCGCCTCGACGCCAGGCTTCTCGCCGGGGGTGAACCCGGCCCACGAGGTGAGCCCCATGAACGGCGGCATGGTCCAGCCATCCACCTCGACCTTGACGTCGTTCCGGGGAAACGAGACCTTCACGACGCCTTCGGAGACCTCCGCCTTGCCGCCCGTGGACGTCTCGACGGCCGTGGCATCCAGCGCAGCCGGGGCGGACGGCGCTCGTCGCTGGGCGGGCTCGGCCGCGGGCGGAGCGGTAGGGCGCACGACGGCCGGCGGCTCCGCCGAGGGCGCCGGGGGTGCGTTGCTACAGGAGAGCGCCGTCAGCGCGGCGAGACCGAACCAACCAACGATGTTCCTCATCGCTTCTTCTCCTCATTTTCTTCAAGCGGCGTCTTGTCAGAGCGGCGCGACGGTGAGGTCATCAACGTACGAGACCGAGTCCGCCTTGGTCCAGACATCGATCTTCCCCGCCGCGGCGAAACTCCGGTCCATCGCGTCGATGATCTGAACGCGTACTGGCAGCTCGGATAGTCGACGTCAGCATACATAGACCGGCTCGGGCATCATCCCGTAGTAACCCGTTTTCTAAATTGATGAAGTCTGTATTCACCCGGTAAAGGTCCGTCTGGACGAGGACATCCCGTTCCTCCACCATTCCCGCATTCGTGAGAGAGCGCGCCCCGGCGCTCCGAGGTTTCGATGCCGCGGAGAGTGATACGACACTGGCATGCTATCGACAGCGCTGCCTCAAAAAGCGCTTCACCGTCTCCGACGGTCACGGCATCGGACATCGTCTGCCGCCGCAGCGGTCCGGCCCAGGAGCTCACGCTGGAACAGCGCCGCACGGGGTGTCCCTGGGCTGCAAGGAGGTTGAGCCTCGAACGAATGGTCGCGTCTGGCTGGCCGCGAGCCGACGCCCGGCGAGCTCGGACAGCACCTCCAGGCGCGCGTTGGCATCGCAACCACCCGGCCATCGCCATGGGCCTGGCCTCTTGCGGCTGTCAGTCAGGAACTTTCTGCCTCCAGTCGACGCCTGGTCGATTCATCGCCGCGTCCAGCGCGGGCGGAGGCGTGCTAGGGTGCGGCGTGTACGGGCTGGCGGCGCTCGTCTCGAGGTCATCCATGGTCATTGCGCGATTCCTGGGTTGCGCGCTCGCTGCGGCGACGCTGGCGAGCTGCAGCGATCCCGATCCCATCATCGAATACCGCTACGATGCTTACAACGGCGACCCCTATCCGAACCGGCTTCCGGAGATCGTGATTCCGGAAGGCGGCATGGGCGTCGTGACCGATAGCCTCTCCGATACGATCTCCCTCATCGCGCTCGAGACCGGGGAGCGGTTCGGCGTCCGCCCCGTGGGCCGCGATCCCGTGACGATCGATGGGCCCCACCGCGTGGCCGTGGACGCCGCAGGCGGCGCGCTCTACATCACGCTGTCGTACCCTTCCACCGCCGGCGAGATCGGCTCCCATTCGGTACACGGCGGGAGCGCGGTGGCCGGCTATGTCCAGAAGCTCGCGCTCGACGACCTGCGCCTCCTAGGACAGGTGCGCGTCGAGCCCAACCCGGCCGACATCGTGATCTCGGAGGACGGCAGGCGCGTGGTCGTCTCTCATTTCGATCTCAAGCGCGCGCTCGACAACCCAGAGGACGCCGAGGCGGCGCGCTCATCGCTCGCGGTCGTGGATCCCGACGCGCTCTTGCTTCGTGGCTCGACCGACCCGAGGCTCATCCCGGTCTGCAAGGCCGCGCACGGGATCGCCCTCTCGCGGCCGGACGGCGCCCGGGCCTACGTCGCCTGTTATGGCGACGACGCGCTCGCGATCGTCGACCTGACGGACCCGGACGCCGAGGTGAAGCTCGTCCCCGTCGGCCCGGCCCTGGCGCCCGACGCCCACTCCTCGGGCTACGGGCCGTACACCGCCGTCATGTCGCCTGATGGGAAGACCATCGCCGTGAGCAACACGCTGAGCAGGGACGTGCGCTTCTTCGATGTCGAGTCGGAGACGTTCGACGAGTCCAAGAGGATCCTCACGATCGGCGCGCCCTACTTCGCCGCGTGGACCCCTGACGGGAGCGCCGTCTACGTGCCGACGCAGGTGCCCGACATGATCGCGCGCATCGGCATGGACCCGGACGACAACGGCGCCATCTCCCGGAACATCAGGGATGATTGCGTGAGGCCGCACCTTGCGGAGCTCGACGAGGAGCACGGGCTCTTCGTCGTCTGCGAGGGCGATCAGACCGTGACGCCGGGCAAGGTGCTCCGGCTCGATCCCGAGACGCTGGAGATGCGCAGCGAGTCCGAGGTGGGCCTCTATCCCGACGCGTTCGCGCGCGTCGCGGCCGGGGCGCGCTGAGGGCGCGAGCAGGTCACGGCCCCCCTCGCCTGCGCGGCGCTGCGCTGGTGAAAGGCATCGAGCACCGGATCGCGGATCGCAGGATCCTGCACGCTGCGCGCGTCGGGGCAGCCGAGCCCGGCAGGCGTGCTCCGTCGGAGACGCTATCGGGGCGCCGCGCGCTGCGCGAAGCTGGAGTGTTCGGATGTGCATTCGCGCTCCAGGCGGCTCAGAAGCGCAGTTCATACGCTCCGTCACCAGCTCATGTGTGGATCCCGCGGCCGCGTCGCTCTCTTTCATCGACGCGTTGAAGCGCTGGAAACGCGGCTCAATCAGGATGGTTTCAAGGACGACGAGGACAGGGAATATATCTTCGGTGAACGGCTTGCAGAGCGAGCGGCGACGGCTATTGCTCAGCTCAAGCCGAACGGCGGTGTTCTGGTGAACCGCTACCTGCCGAGTGAAAGGCACCCCTGATGTCGCTGCAATTGGCTCAATCGAAGCTGATCGTCGCCCTCTCGAGCCTCGCCGCCGGTGCCCTCTTCGCCCCTCTCGTGGGGCGCGCTGTGCGTCCCCTGGCGCTCCTCGTCGTCAAGGGCGGGATTGTCGCGCAACGGGAGCTCGTGGGCATCGTCGAGGGGCTCCGCGAGGAGCTGCAGGACATCGTCGCCGAAGCAAAGGCTGAGCTTGGTGATGTGTCCGAGCCGATCTCGGGTGAGAACGGGCATGCTCATGACCATGCCCACGCACACCAGCGGGCAGGCGCGTGAGCCTTGCTGGAGCGAGCTCAGATCCTCCCAACACGACGCGGGACGCTCGCTTGCGTCTGCGCTCCGTGGTCAGGGGGCGGATGCGATGGGAGGCGCGGGGCCTGAAGAACAACCCCCGCTATGCCGCCGCCGTCGAGTCCGCGCTCCAGGAAGAAGCGGGCATCAAGGAGGTTCAGGCCAACCCCGTGACGGGGCGCCTGCTCCTGCGCTGCGATCCCGGGCTCACCCCGACCGCTGTCCAGGCGAAGCTTCGCGCCGCCCTCTCGTCTCCCCCGCTGGATCACCAGGCGTACCAGCAGTGGCGGGAGCAGCAGGCGGCCGCGCGCGAGGAGCGGCACGAAGGCGGGTACCATGGGCACGAGGACCACGAGCACGGGGATCTCGACGTGCAGGTGCGCAACCTCGTCCTCGGCGGTTCGGTCCTCCTGGGCCTCGGCGTCAAGAGGATCGCGTTCGGCGCCGGCGCGCTGGCGTCGAATCCGATCATCGGCGGCATCAACATCGTCGCGACGCTGATCTCGGGGTACTCCTTCCTGAAGGGGTGGTGGCGCTCGATCTCCGGCCAGACCGGGATGAACACGGATACGCTCGTCGGGTCGGCGACGATCGCCAGCCTCCTGTTGCGCGAGAACGTCACCGCGCTGACCGTGCTCTGGCTCCTCAATCTGGGCGAGTACCTGCAGGCGCTGACCTTGAGGCGCACGGAGCGCGCGATCCGCGATCTCCTCGAGATGCCGGACGAGGAGATCTGGCAAGTCCTCGGCGGGCAGGAGGTGCGCCGCCCCGTCGCAGAGCTCCAGCCAGGAGACCTGATCGCGGTCTACGCGGGCAAGCGCATCCCGGTCGACGGCATCATCGTGGAGGGCCAGGGCACGATCAACGAGGCTCCGATCACAGGCGAGAGCGTCCCCGTGATGAAGATGAGCGGAGATACCGTCTACGCTGGGACCGTGCTCCTCTCCGGCGGCCTGCGGGCCCGCGTGGAGCGGGTCGGCAGCGATACGGCCGTCGGGCGCCTCATCCAGCGCGTGGAACAGGCGCGTGAGCTGCAAGCCCCTATCCACACCGTGGGGGAGCGGTTCTCCAGACGGTTCGTTCCTGCCTCGTTCGCCCTGTCCATTGCAGTCCTCGCCTTGACGGGCGACGCGACCAGGGCGCTGACCATGTTGCTGATCGCATGCCCGTGCGCGGCGGGTCTGGCCACGCCCACCGCGGTGAGCGCGGCGATCGGGAACGGCGCACGTCGCGGTGTGCTCATCAAGGGCGGCACCCACCTCGAGGCCGCGGCAAAGCTGGATGTGATCGTCTTCGACAAGACAGGGACACTGACGCAGGGAATTCCCTCCGTGCAGCGGGTGATCTCGCTCGTGGACGACTACACCGCCGAGCAGGTCCTCTCGCTCGCGGCGACCGGCGAGCTGCACTCCCAGCACCCCCTGGCGCTGGCGGTGGTGGGCCACGCGGCGGAGCGTGAGATCACGGTCCAGCCCCACGACGTATGTGAGATCCTGGTCGGGCGGGGGATGCGCGCGGACTGGCAGAACAACATGGTGCTGGTGGGCAACCGCCGGCTCATGCAGCAGTTCGACATCGCGGTGTCTGCCGAGGCCGAGGCCCGTTACGCGGAGCACGCGGCCGAGGGCGAGACCGAGATGTACGTCGCCCACCAGGGGCGCCTCATCGGGCTGATCGGCGTGCGCGACAAGATCCGTCCGGACGTGGCGTCGTCGCTGGCGCAGCTCCGCCGGGAGGGCGTGCAGCGGATCGCGATGCTGACCGGGGATATCGAGGAATCAGCCCGCGCGGTCGCCGGCGCGGTGGGGCTCACGGAGTGGCGTGCCCAGCTGCTGCCCGAGCAGAAGTACGACTGGATCCGCGACCTGAAGGCGGCGGGGTTCCACGTCGCGATGGTGGGCGACGGCATCAATGACGCCCCGGCGCTCGCGCTGGCCGACGTCGGGATCGCCATGGGCACGGCCGGCTCCGACGTCGCCATCGAGGCGGCGGACATCGCGCTGGCGGCCGACAACATCGGCGGCGTCGTCACGACGATGCGGCTCAGCCGCCAGGCGCTCAACGTCATCCGCCAGAACTACGGCATCGCGCTGGGCGTCAACGCAGGGGGCCTGGTGGTCGGGGCGATGGGCGCGCTCAACCCGTTCATCGCGGCGGTGCTCCACAACCTGAGCACGCTCCTCGTCGTGTTCAACTCGGCGCGCCTCATCGGTTACGAGCCGACGCTCCCGACCGGCGCGAGCGCAGCCGCCGCGCGACCGAGGCGGGCGTCGCGAAGGGGAGCGAGGCCCGCGCCCGCTCCGCAGATGGATGTCACAGCGGGAATCCGTGGCGATGGTGATAGCGTGCTCTCCACGCGGGCATCGCCGGCTCAACGCTCCTGAGACATCCCTGTACCAGGCTCATGTGCAGCCAAACACGTCCCTGAGGTTCACGCGCGGCGGGTGCTCAGAAGCGAGGCTGCGCGGCGCGCCGGGGGCCGTAGCTGCGCAGCAGCACGAGCGCCGCCAGGAGGACCATCCCAGCGACACCGAATCCGGGCGGCAAACGTCGCGCCCACGCCTCGTCGTCGATGCCTAGTACCCCGAGCGCCAGGCCGAGCAGCCCTCCTGCGGCCTCGGCGGCGCGGCTCGCGGGCGTCACCGCGCGGCTCGCGATCGCCTCGTGCGACACTGCGTGGACGAGGAGCCCTGCGATCGTGGCGAGCACCCAGGGTTCGGCGCTCTCGAAGCGATTCTGGCCGATGAGCCGCGGTGTCAGGGCACCGAGGACGGTAGCGAGCGCAATGCCTGTGAGCGCAGCGCACGTGACGCGTAGGCCATCGGTCCCCGCTCGGGTCTCGCGCGTCAGCAGAGAGACCACCATGGCGAGCGGCACCGTGTGCGCTGCGAGAGCCAGCACGACCGGCGTGGACAGCAGCCCGGCCCGGGCGAGCGATGCGACGGCTGCGCCATCGCCAAACTGGTGCACGAGCACCGCCGCGTACCCCAGCGCGGGCGCCATCCTCGGTGCATGATGGCCACAGTCCTCCCCGACCACGAGGCGCTCCATCACCATCGGCGCCAGCAATCCGGCCGCAGCCGGCAGCAGCGCGCGCCAGCCCAGGTCATCGAGCGCCTCGGGCAGAAGGTGGAGCAGCGCGATCGACGCCGCGGCAACGACCGCGAACGTCCGTATCGCAGGCATGATGCCGCTGTCCCAGCCGCGAAGCACCGCCAGGAGCCCGCCCAGTGCGACCGCGAGCACGAGAAGAAAAATGCCGAGCGCGAGCGACATGGGTGCCCCCCAGCGGCGATCCATTGTGCATCGCAGCCGGGATGGGAAGCGCGGGACGAGCACTGAAGACGCGGTGTCAGGAGAGCGCCGTCCCAGGCGTAGACGGGTCTCCCTCGATTGTGGTTGAGCCGGCCTGGTGCCGATCGGGGCGGATAAGTATCGGCGCTTGTTCTGGACGGGTCATGAGCGACGATTCAGTGTTTGTGGCCGTCGCCCTCCTTGTGATCGTGGCCGTCGCCCTCCTTGTGATCGTGCCCTTTGGCATCCTTCGGCTCGGTCTTGTTCTTGTCGCCGCACCCCGCGACCACCGCGACGGAGCCAAGCGAGACGAACAGGACGAGCGACAACCATCGAAATCGGTTCATTCGAGATCTCCCTTTCATTGTGCCTCACGGCACGCCCAACAGCTCCAGCAGGTCGCCGAGGTCCTGACTAGCGTGGGGGGCGGGCCATCCCCGTCTCGCTGCCACCACCCGCCCCGCCGGCGCCCTCCTGCCCGCCTCCCTCGCCCTCCTCGCATTCGTCGCCCTCATGGCAGTTGTCGCCGCCGCAGCCGACGGCGCTCGCGGCGGACGCCATGGCGACGATGGCCGCCAGCACGAGGGGATAACGATGTTGCTCAAGCATGGAGATCTCCTTTCTCGATGATGCGTTCGGGAATGGGAGGCGCTGCAACGGCAGGCGCCTCTCCCGCATGAAACAAACGATAGAGGGTCGGCAGGATCAGAAGCGTGAGGGCCGTCGACGAGAGGATGCCTCCGATCACGACCGTCGCGAGCGGCCGCTGCACCTCGGAGCCGGTGCCGGTCGCGAGCGCCATCGGGACGAAGCCGAGGGCCGCGACGAGCGCCGTCATGAGCACGGGGCGGAGCCGCGCGATCGAGCCGTGGAACACGGCATCGTCGAGCGACTCGCCCTGCTGGCGCATGTTCTCGATGAAGGTCACCATCACCAGGCCGTTGAGCACGGCGACGCCCGAGAGGGCGATGAACCCGATCGCCGCGGAGATCGAGACGGGCAGCCCGCGGATCCAGAGCGCGAAGATGCCGCCGGTCAGCGCGAGCGGGACACCGGTGAAGATCAACAACGCATTCTTCAGCGTCCCGAAGGACAGGAAGAGCAACCCGAAGATGAGCCCGAGCGCGACGGGCACGACCAGGGCGAGCCGCTGGCGTGCAGCGATGAGGTTCTCGAACTGCCCGCCCCACGCGGTCCAGTAGCCGGCCGGGAGCTTCACCTCCGCGTCGATCCGCTGCTGCGCCTCGGCCACGAAGCTCCCGAGATCCCGCCCGCGCACGTTCGCCTGCACAACGACCCGGCGTTTGCCGTTCTCCCGGCTCACCTGGTTGGGCCCCTCCTCGACGGCGATCTTCGCCACCGAGCCGAGCGGAACGAACGCCGCGTGCTGCTCCGGTCGGTCCGTCGCCGAGACGGTTCGCGTGGCGGCTTCCGGGCGGTCCGCTTCCGGGAGCGGGACGGGCAGGTTCTGGAGCGCGCGAATGTCACCGCGGATCGCGTCGGGGAGGCGGATGACGAGCTCGAAGCGCTTGTCTCCCTCGAACACCTCGCCTGCGCTGATGCCCCCGACCGCTGCCTCGATCACCGCCTGCACGTCGGCGATGTTGAGCCCGTAGCGGGCGGCGGCGTCCCGGTCGACGTCGATCGTGAGCACCGGCAGCCCGGTGACCTGCTCGACCTTCACGTCGGCGGCGCCCGGCGTCTTTCCGAGGATGCCGCCGATCTTCTGCGCCTGCTTGAGCATGACGTCGAGGTCATCGCCGAAGACCTTGACCGCGACGTCGCTCCGCACGCCCGAGATGAGCTCGTTGAACCGGAGCTCGATGGGCTGACTGAACTCGTAGTTCTGCCCGGGCAGGTCCTTGATCACCTCCTCGATCGCCTCCGCGAGCTCCTCCTGCGTCTTCGCTTTCTTCCACTCGCTTCGCGGCCTCAGCATCAGGTACGTGTCGGAGACGTTCGGGCCCATCGGATCGGTCGCGACCTCGGCCGTCCCGGTCCGGGCGAAGATGTGCTCGATCTCGTCGGGGAACCGCTCCTTGAGCACGCGCTCGAGCTGCATCTGCATCTCGACGCTCGTGGTGATCCCGATGGACGGGATCCTCGCCGGCTGGAGCGCGAGGGCGCCCTCGCTGAGCTTGGGCGCGAACTCGCTGCCGAGCCGCGTCGCGACGAGCCCCGAGACCGCGAGCAGGGCGATCGCGCCCAGCACCACCGTGCTGCGGTGGGCGAGGGCCCAGCCGATGATCCACTCGTAGCCGCGCTTCGCGTGCCGGAAGAGGAAGTTCTCCTTCTCGGACACCTTGCCGGTCAGGAGGAGCGCCACGAGCGCGGGGATGAACGTCATCGACAGGATCGTCGCGCCGGCGAGCGCGAGGACCACCGTCTCCGCCATCGGCCGGAACATCTTCCCCTCGATGCCCGTGAGCGTCAGGATCGGCAGGTAGACGATCGCGATGATGATCTCGCCGAAGATCGTCGCCTTCCGGACCTCCTGCGAGGCCTCGTAGGCCAGCTCGATCCGCTCCTCGCGGGTGAGCACCCGCCCGAGCCGGTGTTGCTCCTCGGCGAAGCGCCGGACGCAGTTCTCGACGATGATCACCGAGCCATCGACGATGAGGCCGAAGTCGATCGCCCCGAGGCTCATCAGGTTGCCGCTGATCTTGCCCTCGACCATGCCGGTGATGGCGATGAGCATCGAGAAGGGGATGGCGAGCGCGGCGATGAGCGCGGCGCGGACGTTGCCGAGCAGGAGGAACAGGACGACGACGACCAGCGCCGCGCCCTCGAGCAGGCTCCTCTGCACGGTGCTCAAGGTCGCCTCGACCAGGTAGGTGCGGTCGTAGACGGTCTTGGCCGTGACCCCCTCAGGCAGCGACTTGTTGACCGACTGCATCCGCTCGCTGACGCGCTGCGAGACGGACCGGCTGTTCTCGCCGACGAGCATGATGGCCGTGCCGATGACGACCTCTTGCCCATCCTCGGTCGCGGCGCCCGTGCGGAGCTCACGGCCCACGCCCACCTCGGCGACGTCCCCGACGCGGATCGGGACGCCGTCGTGATGGCCGACGAGGATGCGACGGATGTCGTTCTCGCCTTGAACGAGCCCGGTCGCGCGGATCAGGTACTGCTCGCCCTTGTGCTCGATGTAGCCGCCGCCTGCGTTGGCGTTGTTGCGCGCGACGGCCTCCAGCACGTCGCGGAACGACAGGCCGTAGCCGACGAGCTTCGCCGGATCGGGCGAGACCTGGTAGAGCTGCTCGTAGCCGCCGATCGAGTTGATCTCCGTGACGCCCGGCACCGTGCGGAGCTGCGGGCGCACGATCCAGTCCTGGATGGTGCGCAGATCGGTGAGCTCGTAAGGTTTGCCGTCGGGCCGCCGGGCCTCGGGCGAGGCCTCGAGCGTCCACATGTAGATCTCGCCGAGCCCGGTCGCGATCGGGCCCATCTGCGGCTCGCCGAGGCCGGGCGGCAGGCTCTCCTTGGCCGCCGCGAGGCGCTCGCCCACGAGCTGGCGCGCCCAGAAGATGTCGGTGCCGTCCTTGAAGATGACGGTCACCTGCGACAGGCCGTAACGCGAGAGTGACCGGACCTGCTCGACGCTGGGGATGCCGCCCATCGCCCACTCGATGGGGAAGGTGACGCGCCGCTCGACCTCGACGGGCGACAGCGCCTTGACCGAGGTGTTGATCTGCACCTGGACGTTGGTGATGTCGGGCACCGCGTCGATCGGCAGACGGTTGAAGTTGTAGACGCCGAGCGCTCCGACCGCGAGCGTGAGGACCACGACGAGCCAGCGATGGCGGACGGAGAACGCGAGGATCTTCGCGAGGAGGGTGAGCATCGGTTCCTCCTCAGTGCGCGTGGTCGTGGCCTGCCTCGGATTTCCCGAGCTCGGCCTTGAGGATGAAGCTGTTCTTGCCGACGTAGCGCTCGCCCGCGGCGACGCCGTCCAGCACCTCGACGAGCTCGGCGCCCTGCGCGCCTGGAGCCTTGCCCTGGCGGCCGGACTTGATGGCGCGGGCCTCGAACGCGTCGCCCTCCTGGACGAACACGACGTCCTTCCCCTCGACCCTTTGCACCCCCTCGTACGAGACGACGACCGGCGCGTCGACCTGATCGACGGCCACGTCGGCGGTCACGAACAAGCCGGGCCGCCATGCAGCGCCAGGGTTCTTCAGCACGACGCGCGCTGTCGCCGAGCGCGTCTGCTCGCCGACGACCGGGCCGACGTAGGTGATCTCGCCCTCCGCGGGCTCCTCGATGCCCTCCGCCCGCACGCGCGCGGTCTGGCCGGCGCGGACGCGGGCGAGGTCCTTCGCGTACACCGTGACGTTGACCCAGATCGTCGAGAGATCGGCGACGACGAACGCCTGCGTGTCGTCCTTGAGCACCTCGCCGATGTTGATGTGCTTCTCGATGATCGTGCCGTCGATCGGCGCGATGAGCGCGTACGCGCCTCCCTTCGCCCCGGAGCCCGCGCCGGACGACGCCTGGAGCTTCTGGGCGGCGCTGCGATGCTCGATCTTCGCCTCGGCGAGCGCCTGCTTCGCCGAGAGGTACTCCTTCTCCGCGGCGATCTTCTCCTTCCAGAGCGCCTCTTCGCGGTTGAAGTTTGCTTCCGCGAGCTCGAGCCGCTCCTTCGCGGTCAAGAGCTCCCGCTGGAACTCCGCGAACTCACGGCTATCGAGGATCGCGAGCACGTCGCCCTTCTTCACGGTGTCGCCGAGCTGCTTCCTCACCTCGCGCGCCGTGCCGGAGACCCGCGGCGTGACGTGGGCGAGGGCTTCGGCGTTGAGCGCCACCTCTCCCGGGAGCGACACGGTGTCCGCGACCTTGCCCGGGCCGGCCGCCAGGATCTCGAGCCGCGCGTTGTTGAGCGCCTCGGCCGACAGCTTGATCTTGCCCTCCTCGTGCTCGCCCTCTTCGCGCTCGCCGTGACCGTGCTCGCCCTCTTCATGCTCGCCGTGACCGTGCTCGCCGTGCCCATGGGCCGCCTCTGCCGGCGCGCCGTGGTCGTGCCCTTCGTGCTCGTCGGCGCCGTGGTCGTGAACCGAGTGGTCGATGAGCAGCGCCCCCGTCACCGCTGCGGCGAGCAGCAACACAAGTCCCCCGGCCAGCGCCGCGATCTTCGCGCGCGTGAGCTCGATCTTCATCTTCGCGGCGCTCATTGCGGAATCCTCCCCGCCGCGACCAGGAGCTCGATCTTGGCGTTCGCATGGGCGTGTTCGGCGTCGAGGAGCGCCGCCTGGGCGTCGAGCGCCTCGCGGCGCACGAGCAGGACGCTCGCGAGGTCGTTCTCCCCGAGCTCGTAGCCTCTCGTCGACAGCGCCACGGCCTGCGTCGAGAGACCCGCGGCAGGCGCGAGGTGGGTGAGCGCGTTCCTCGTCGCCTCGTAGCGCGCGTAGAGCCCCTGGATCTCACCCGCCGCGCTGGCCCGGCTCGCTGCAAGGCGGGCGGTCGCGGCGTCGACCTCGGCCGCGGCCGTCGCTACCCCTGCCCGGTTCGGGTTCAGGATCGGCACCGGCAAGGCGAGGCCGATCATCCCGATGTTCGCCTGGTCGTCCCGCTCGTACTGGGCGAGCACGTTGACGGTCGGCCATCGTCCGGCCAGCTCTCGACCCGATCTGGCCCTGGCCGCCTCCACCGCCGCCAGGGCGGCGCGCACATCGGCCCGCTGATCGGCCTCGCGGAGCAGCGTCGCGAGCGGAGGCGGGGCTTCCTCGGGTACCAGCGCGCCCGTGACCGCGCCGTCCTTCGACGCCTGGCCCAGCATCGACCGGAGTCCCAGCAAGTCGGCCTGACGCGCTCCAAGGGCGGTCGCCTCGGCGGCGGCGTCGCGCCCCTCCTGGAGGCGCGCGAGCGCCACGTCGACCTCCGGCACCTCCCCCGCCTTCTTGCGCTTCTCCGACGCGGCGACGAGCCGCTGGCCGAGCGCGCGGCGCTCGGCCGCGAGGGCGACCTGCGCCTCGTCGCGCAGCACGAGCGCGTGCTGAAGGAGCGCGGCCAGCAGGAGGCGCCGCTGCGTCTCGTCGGCGGTGGCCAGCGCGGCGCGCTGCTCCGCCTTCGCGGCCTCGACGCGCGTCCCGCGCCGGCCGCCCAGCTCCAGCGGCCACGACAGCGAGGCCACGGCGGCGGCCGGCCTGCCCCCATCGGGGTTGAAGCGGATCCCACCCATCCCGGACAGGACCGGATTTTCGAGCGAGATGACCCCGGCGGCGGTGACGGCGGCGCCGGCGACGGCAGCCTCGGAAGAGGCGGCGCGCGCGGCCGGCGCAGCGCGCACGAGCTCGGCGATCCGAGCGCGCGTGAGCGGGACCTCGGCGGCGGCGGCCGCATCCGGCATCAAGAGGTGGAGAACAGTCGAGGAAATGACGACCAGACGACGTAAATGCGCACGGAACATGGACGGCAGCCCTCGAGCGCATCGAGCGCTCGCGCGAAGAACCGCGGTTCTGCCCGGTCAGGATCGCGCGAGAGGGCCGAGCCACGTCCGCGCGGCGCAGAGGCGCTCACGCGCTCCTGTGCTGCGGCCGTGCTCGTGGATGCGAACCTGACGCGGGCGCCTCAAGCGCGCGGGCGTCGGGGTGGCCGTTCGAGGCGGTGGGTAAGGGAGCGCCCTGGCATCTCGGGCGGCGTCGAGGCGACGATCTCGTACGCCTCGAGAAGGCTGTAGGGCAGCACCTCGCCCAGGGGCAGGGTCATGGGGATGCGGCCGCAAGCGCAGTCGTGGCAGCTCGGCGGACACTCGCGGTGCGGGCGGTCCGGCTCCTCGTCATGACTCTCCTCTGCGGAGGACGACGCGAGCATCGGGTGCTCGCAGGCGATCGCTATGCCGAGCGCCTGGAGGGTGTGGCCCTGAGCGATGAGACCGACGACGAGGAACACCGGAAGCACGGCGCAGATCCAGCGAAGGATCGCGCTGCGTGGACGGTGGGGTCGCCGGACGCCGGACATCTTCTGGGAGAGTGGAGGAAAGCACGGCAACCGTCAAGGAAGCCCTTGCTTCGCCGAGGAGAGGCGAGGCCGCGGGGGGACCGTTGGCCAGCCACGCTCCCGTCGTGCATGGAAGGCGCCGTCCGTCCCACGTTGCCACCGGCCTGGAGAGATCTCAGGGGAAATAGCTCCAGGGCATCTGCGCGTGTCCGAGGGAAGCCGTCGACCTGGAAGGGAGCCGGAACACGCGCAGCACCTCCGAGACGAACGCCCGCGGATCCTGCGTGATGTAGAAGTGATCACCAGCCATCGCGCGCAGCTCGACCCGACCTTCCAGCCAGAGCTTCCACGCCTCCACTTCGTCCTGACGGGCTTCATCGTCGGCGGATCCGTGGAGCAAGAGGGTCGGCGTCCGGAGACGCTTGGTACAGCGGTCCAGCGAAAGGCGGTAGCTCTCCGACGCAAGGAAGTCGCCGCGCAGCATCGGCAGGAACACCTCTCTGAGCTGCGCGTCGGTGCGGAATTCCGCGGGACACCCCCCCAGGCGGATCAGCTCCTCGACGAACCCCTCGTCATCGAGGGGGCTGAGCATGCGGCGTGGGATCAGATGGGGAGCGTGGCAAGCGGACAGGACGAGTCCGGCTGGCGCCCGGCCCCACTGCTCGAGCAAGCGGCATGCTTCGAACGCGATCTGCGCCCCCACGCTGTGGCCTACCAGAAGCCACTGGCCGCTGGGCGGCTCCGCGCACAGCTCGTGCGCGAGCTCGGACGCGGCGTGCTGAACGCTCCGCATGCCGGACTCGTGCAGACGATGGTCGCGCCCCGGGTAGGTCACGAGGGACGCCGAGACGTCCACATGCGCCATCGCCTTCCAGCTGCGGAAGGCGCTGTGGCTCCCACCGCCGAAAGGGCACACGATCAGGTGCGGGCTGGACGGGGCAGACGCGCTCACGATGCGACGCAAACTTCGGGTAGATCTGTTCATGGGTTCTCGGGTCGGTGTTGATGTCTCGAGGAACGATCGGCGTCTGAACCGTGGCGAAGGCCTCCACTACGTGGACAGGGCCGGCGAGGCGCCACAGACCTGCTTCGCCAGGGCCCGCTTGTTGACCTTGCCCACGCTCGTCTGCGGAAAGCTCTCCAGGACCTTCAAACGATCGGGCAGCTTGAACGCAGCCACCCCCAGGCGGCTGAGATAGGCGTTCACCTCGGCGAGCGTGGGCGCTTCACCGCGCGCGATGATGCAGGCACAGGTGCGCTCCCCCATCGTGGCGTCCGGGATGCCGACGATGGCGACGTCACGGATCGCCGGGTGAGCCATGAGATAGTTCTCGAGCTCCTCGACCGGGACCTTCTCCCCTCCCCGGTTGATCACGTCCTTGCTCCGGCCTTCAACCACCAGATGCCCGCTGGCGAGCCGCCGCACCAGATCCCCGCTCCGATAGAAGCCGTCGGCGGTGAACGCCCGACGATTGTACTCCTCTGCGCGATAATATCCTCGGATTGTATAGGGACCGCGGACCTGAAGCTCACCGACCTCGCCGTCCGCCACCTCGACATCCGAGGCGTCGACGATCCTCACCTCGTCGTCCTCGGCGACCGGCAGGCCTTGCGTGTTGATCACGGCGGGCTCGGGGTCGTCGAGCCGCGTGAAGTTGAGCAGCCCTTCTGCCATGCCGTAGACCTGCTGCAGCCCGCAGCCGAGGACGGGTCGGACACGCGCCGCCGTCTCGGCCTTGAGGCGAGCGCCTCCCGCCTGGATCCACTGCAAGCTGCTCAGATCGGCCTGCACCCACTCCGCCGCCTCGAGCCACAGCAGGACGAGCGGCGGGATGAGGGCGGTCACGGTGATCTTCTCCTGCTCGATCAGTCGAAACGCCGCCTCGGGGCTCGGGTCCTTGCAGAACACCACGGTGCCGCCGGCGTACAGGGTGCCGAGGGCGCCTGGACACCCCAGGGCGAAGTTGTGCGCGATGGGGAGGCTCACCAGGTACCGGGTATTCGCGTCCAGGGCTGTCACATCGGCGCTGAGGCGGACGTTGCAAACATAGTCGTCGTGGGTGCGCGGGATCAGCTTGGGAGCGCCGGTCGTGCCGCCCGACAGCAAGAGCAGGGCGACATCGCGCGCGTCCGGCCCAGCCATGATCTCCGGCGGCGCGTCCACCTCGGAGAGCGGCACGAACTCCTCTGCATCACCCACCACAAGGACATGCCGGAGGCTCGCCACCCGCTTGCACACCGAACGGGCGAGCGCCCGGTAATCGAAGCCAACATGCGTGTCAGCGATCACATAGGCGACCGACTGGGAGAGCTCTGCCAGGTGCACGATCTCCGTCTCTCGATGCGCCGGCAGCGCCAGCACCGGGATGGCCCCGATCCGGAACAGCGCGAAGCACAGGGGCAGAAACTCGGCGATGTTGGGCAGCTGAACCAGGACGCGCTGCTCCTCCGCGATGCCGAGCCGGCGCAGCCCCGCGGCCAAGCGATCCGCGCGCTCGTCGAGCTCCTGGTACGTCCAGCGACGCGCGCCGTCGACGACGGCCACGCGCGCCGGGGTCGCTCGGGCCCGCGTGCGCAGCATCTCACCCAGGCGCTCACCTCGCCAGTACCCCGCTCCCCGATAACGATCCACGAATTCAGCGGGCCAATCGACACATCCACTCAACATAGGAGCTCCCTCGCTTCCACCGACGCTCGTCGGCGCTCAGTGTCCTGCGCTTCGATGCGCGCGGCTCAGGTCAGCGTTCGGGCGGGCGGGCAGCACGGCCGCGCCGTGCAGGAGGGTCGGGTCGAGATCGGCGGTCAGGCCGGCGATCTCGATGGCGCGGACCCCCGTCACCTCGGCGTGCTCGAGCGCGAACGTCGGGTCGTCACCGACGATCCGGCGCACCGCCTCTCGATGCTCCGCGCGGACCCCCATGCGCACCCGGCTGAGCCTCCTGGCCCCGTTCGGATGGCGGTTCTCTCTCGGATGTTGAGGCGGATCGTAGGGGGTCACGATGAACGGGAGACGATCGTTCGCCGGATAGGCAAACTTGAAGCGGATCTCCTGGCCATCGGGCTTCGTCCGCCGCCACCCGATGGCTCTGCCGACGGGGACCCCTGCCTCCCGCAGCGCGGCGAGCTCACGGTCGAGGGCGTGCGTGTCCACCACGACCGCCACGTCGCAGAAGCCCTCACCGTCCTCGGACCAGCGGATCATCCGCTTGCCCGAGCCGCGCCCGGCCATCAGCTCGATCGGCCACTTGAACCACCTCGCGCTGCGCGGCGTGGTGAGCAGCTCGACGATGGGGCCTTCCGTGAACCAGATGTGCGCGTGCTGGGCCTTTCTCTCGGGTGTCGCGTAGTCCACCTTGAACCCGAGCTCTCTGTAATCGCGCACGGCTTGATGAATGTCGCGCACCCATAGCAATACGTGGCTGCAAGAAGTCGCCATGTTCAGTTCTCCCGAGCGCCAGGCGCTCGATCAACGCGCGCCGCTCCCGGCCGCATCGAAGGCCGCAGCGCGCGCCGCCGCACGCAGCTCGTCGATGGGGAGCGGCTCCGGGGTCTCCGGTCGGATGAGCTCGGGCATCCCGATCCGCTCCGTCAGATCACGCCACGCGAGCGACACGCCCAGGGCCCACTGGCCGCTGCGGACACGGCGGGCCGGGTCGGCGATGTCGCCGCACAGGTCGTGCAAGGCGAACACGACCGCGTCGGGCCACGTCCGCGCGAACACGTCGTGATAGTTGCGCGTCTGCTGGTCGCCCAGGATCAACGTGCTCTCCACAGCGAGGCGGTCGGTGCCGGGGCCGCTCATGATCAGGCGCCCTGTCGGATCGCGCGGCGAGTGCATGCGCGGATTCCAGAGGACGGGGCCGTGGGTGTCGGCCAGGGTCAGCACGCCAGCGTCACATCCGAGCGAGATCCTGTGCATGAGCAGCGAGTGATTGTCTGGATCCTCGGGGTGGACCTGGTTCTGCACGCGGAGCGTCACGGGCACGCCGCCGAGGGTCGCGCTCAGGCTCTGGAACGGCTGGCCCGCGGCCGGCGAGGGCCGGTCGCCTCGCGGCGCACATTCGGAGAACGACCACGGGCGCAAGTCGCCTGCAGCGCGGCCGATCACGTCGAGCAATGGATAGGCGACCTGGCTGTTGCAAGCGGCGTCGATGAACTGGATGCGCTGGCGCTTCCTGATGTACTCAGCCGCCGCAAGGAACTGCCGGATCGGGCGCACGTTCGGGTACAGCGTGTTGACCGCGTACGCGGCGCCCCCCCGCTTCGCGGCCTTCAGGCACGCGGTGATCTCCGTGGCGTGCACGGGATGCTCCTGCAGCACGTGGATCCCGCGCTCGAGCAGCGTCTTGGCCAGATCGGAGCCCGGGCCGCCGGTCGCCCCCGAGCGCACCACCACGCAGGCGATATCGATGTCCCCGGGGATGTCCTCCACCCTGGTGTAGAGCGGCGCTCCGTAGCGCTCGGCGCACTTCCTGGAGAACTCGCTGCCGCGCCCGAGCACGCCGGCCAGCGTGAACGAGTCCTGCGCCGACGCGACCGCATCGAGGTAGATGCGCCCGAAGGCGGTGCCGGCGACGACGACGCGCTTCTTCTTGCCGCCGCCGGCGCTCACCAGGTCACCTGCATCGTGAGCGGCCCGCGGAAGAACGTCGCGGTCTTCCACTGGACGTCGGCGTCGAGGCGCAGATCCGGCAAGCGGGTCACGAGCGCTCTCAGCGCTTCCTGGAGCTCGACCCGGGCCAGCGACGCGCCGATGCAATAATGCATCCCACAGCCAAACGCGAAGTGCGCCCGCGCGTCCCGATCGAAGTCGAGCCGGTGTGGATCGGAGAACTTGCGGGGGTCGTGGTTGGCCGCGCCGACCGACGCAAACACGGGCTCCCCCGCGCGCACCAGCGAGTCGCCCACCTGGACGTCCTCGGTGGCGTAGTGCGGAAACATCGCGGCGGACGCGAGCGGCACGAAACGGAGCAGCTCCTCGACCGCCTGCACCACGATGCCAGGATCCGACTTGAGGCGCGCGAACTGCTCCTGATGGGTCAGGAGCGTGTAGATGAAGTTCGGGATCTGCGAGGACGTGGCCTCGTACCCCGCGATCAGGATGGCGATGCAGAGCTGGACCAGCTCGCGCTCGTTCAGGCGGTCGTCCACGTCGTGGGCCTCGATGAGCGCGCTCATCAGGTCGTCGCCCGGCTCGGCCCGGCGCAGGCGGATCAGCCCCATGATGTACTGGGACAGCTCGCCGAGGTTCCGCTGCGTCTGCTCCGCGGTCTGCGTGTTGGTCGAGAGCAGGGAGTCGTTCCACTCCTTGAACTTGGACTGATCCGCCACCGGAACACCCAGGAGCTCGCAGATCACCGACATCGGGATCGGCAGCGCGTAGTCCCGCACGAGATCCGCAGGGGGACCTTTGGCCACCATCTTGTCGATCAGCTCGTTGGCGAGCTCTCGGACATGCGGGCGCAGCTGCTCCACGCGCCGGTTGGTGAACGCCTGGGTGACCAGGTTGCGGATGCGGGTCAGCTCGGGCGGGTCCATCATGACGATCCCGCCGGCGATGCGCGGGAGCGCCCTCGGGGCGTCCGCGCGCTTCGTGGCCTCCTCGCGGCTGAACCGCCGGTCGGACAGCACGAAGCGGACGTCCTCGTAGCGGGTCGCGAGCCACGCCGGCTCGCCGTAAGGCAGCTTGACCTTGAGCAGCCCCGGCGTTTGCTGAGCGCGCGAGTACGCAGAGGCGAGCGCGATGCCGTCGAAGAGGTTGAATGGATACTGGATGGGGGGATTCGTCGCGGTGGTCATTGCGTTCGTCCTTGTGATGTCGCCGTGGGAAGCGGGCGGGAATCAAAGCGCCGGCGGCGCGCGGCCCAGTCCTGCAGCCGCTCGCGGTCGAGGGCGCCGCCTTCGGCGAGCGGCAGTTCATCCACAATCTCGATGCTGGCGGCGGCTCCCAGGCTCCCGCCGAGATGCTCGGAGAGGCCCTCCGAGGTCAGCAGCACCCGATCCATCTTGGTCCGGGCTGCGAACACACGATGGCCGAGCCGCTCCAGCGGGTGGCCGTCCCGGGGCAGCCCGAGGACGCGCTGCAGGCCAGCGCCGTCCAGCGCCGCGTTCCACTGAGGCAGCGAGAGGAACGTCGACTCCGTCTCGGCCCTGCCGTCGCTGGCGTCGTCCAGCATGAAGGCCTGGGACGCCATCACCCAGAACTCTTCGACCGTGGGCTCGGTCAGGACGAGCCAGCCGCCGGGGCCGAGCAGCTCGTTGAGCCAGCGGAGGGAGGCATCCGTGTTCCGCGCGGCGTTGAGCACGCCCCCGCCGATGATCACGTCGAACGAGTTCGGGACGAAGCCCTGTTCTCTCGGCGCGACGTTGATGTCGTAGAGGCCGAAGCGCACGCACCGGTGCGCGGTGAGCCGCGGGGCGGCCTGATCAAGGAAGTACCTGGAGACGTCGGTATAGAGGTAGTCGACCTCGGCGCCCGAGAGCTCCGGCAGGAGCGACTCGGAGGTCGCTCCCGTGCCGGCGCCGACCTCGAGCAGCCGGATCGGCCGCTGCCCGGGCCATTCCCTGGCAATCCTGCTCACGAGGAGGCTGACGGCGCGGTGCTGGTACCGGGCGGCGATGCTCTCGCGGTACAAGGCCCTGGCGAGGTCGGTGCGCCCTTCCGGGAACAACAGGTGGACGGCCCGCACGGCGCCGGAGATCAGGTCAGGCAATCGGTCGGCGTTGCGGAGCGCGTAGTCGATCGTGCCGGCCGCGCCGACCGTGGCCAGCCACTCGCCCTTCAGCTCGTCCCATGCGCGCGCCAGGGCGGCGTCCGAGAAGTCGCAGACCGGGCCCACGGCGCTCAGCAGATCGCCGTCCCGGCGCAGCAGCTTCTGCTCCGTGAGCACCCTGAGCCAGCGGCGGATGAGCGGCCGGTGCGCGGCGGCGACCCGCGCCCGCGCGAGCACGTCGTCCACGGTGTGCGCGGCGGCCGTGTCGGTAAAAAGGCCGCTGCGGCCCAGCGCGTTGAGCATCGACAGCAGCGCTGTTTGCCCCAGCCGCTCCACGGCCGCGATCGCCCGGTTCAGGTCGGTCCCGGCGAATTCCGCGTCCAGCGCGGCGGTCGCCTTGGAGATCAGGCGCTGTCCGCTCGCGTCCCCGTCGGCGTCGTCGCTGGCACGCTTCGCGGGGACGGCAAAGACCGCCCAGCCGTCGCCGTCGGAGGGGATCACGGCCGCCGCCGCCACGCTCGGATGGCTCATGACGAGCTCCGCGATGCGCGCCGCTTCTTGCTCGGCTCTGCGCAGCTCGCGCTCCACCGGGACGAGCCCGGCTTCACCGGCGATCCTGTCCACGAGCTCTGCGCCGAAGACGCGCCGCACGGCCGCGGACGACTCGGCGGACAGCGCTCCACCGGCGCCTGCGCCGGCGTCGTACACGATGCGCCGCAGCGTCCCGAGGTCGGCGAGCGCGGCCGCCGGGTGAGCCAGGAGGCTGCGCAGCAGCGTCGCTGACACGATCGCGCAGTCCGGGGCCGCTCGCTCGAGGAACGAAAGGGCCTTGGCCGGGCTCGCGGCGCTCGCGTGATGGTGGACGGCTGCACCGGCGCTCCAGCTCGCGAACACCGCATCCCCGCCGAAGCCGGCCAGCGGTGAGAGCACCGCCGTGCGCGCAGGCGAAGCGCCGAGCGCGTCGCGCAGGGCAGCGACCGACTCGCAGAACACCGCCCTCGACCACACGAACGATCCGCGAGCCACGGAGAACGGCGCGTCGTCCACCAGGCGGGGATCGCAGGCGCTCGCCCCGCCGAGCGCGGACAGGTCAGCGTCGGTGATCCTCAGGGCATCACCGCCGTCGCTCGCTGGCTGCTCGGCGGAGAACCGCGCGCCGAGCAGCATGGCGGCCAGCCGGACGGGCAGGGCCTGCGGCGCGTCTCCGGCGCTCCAGCTCAGCGCGCGGCCCGCGACGGCTCCGCGCTGGCGCAGCGCCGTGACAGCGCGGTACGTCGCGTCGAGCACCTCTGCTCCGGTCCACTCGCGCCCGCTCGACACCAGCGCCGCTCGGCTCCCGAGGCGCTCCAGCCCATCGATGATCTGTCTCACGGTCATGGCACCTCGTCTGGTGGTCGTCAGCAGGCGGTAGCGAAGAACAGGTGCTGGCCTGCCACGGCCAGCGGTGATTCAAGCGAAGGAAGGACGAACCGCGGCACGAAGGCAGCGGCCAGGAGCTCCTCATTCCAGCCAGGCGCGTCGACGAACACCTGATCGGTCCCGGCGCGCCGGTCCTCGCTGCCCAGCGGCGGCGAGCCGGCCGCAGGAGACAGCAGGAATTGCATCGCCGTGAGGATCGCGCAGTTCTCTCGTGTGGAGTCCGTGAAGATGAGCCATCCGCCGGGGGCGAGCGCGCGGCGGATGCGGCGCAGCGTCCGACCCGTATGCGCGGCGTTGTGGAGGACATTGCCCGCGAGCACGACGTCCGCCGCGTGCGGCTCCACGCCCTGCGCCGTGAAATCGACGTTGATGTCGAGCACGGCAGTGCGCATCCCGCGATGGCGGCCGAACCGCTCCTGCGCTGCGGCCGTGAACGCGCGCGCGATGTCGGTGAACAGATAGTCGACCGGCGCGCCGTCGAGGGCCCGCAGCGCGGCTGTCGTGGTGAGCCCGGCGCCTCCGCCGAGCTCGAGCACCCGCAGCGGCCGGTGCCGCAGCTCCGCGCAGCGGCGCACGAGGTGAGCGCCGGCGGCGCCCAGGTAAGCGGTGAAGACGTTGTCCTGGTAGGCGGCGATGGTGGAGAGGTCCTGCCGCTCGCGAAACAAGAGCTGCTGAATCGAGAGCTCGTCGCGCACGAGCGCGTGCAGGCGGAGCAGCGCCGCCTGGTGAACTTCCGCCATCGCAGCCGGGAAGCCGAGCGCGGCATATGCGTCGGGCAGGTCGGCGGCCGCGCCGGCGTCCCGCAGGGCCCGTCGCCACACATACCGATCTGCCACGTTGCTGAGCACACCGTGGTCGCACAGCGCGGCGAGCCACCGCCGGACGAGCCACGCGTGTCGCGGCGCCGCGCCCAGCGCAGAGACGATCTCCTCCGCGGTGCGCGCTTCACCTCCCGGATGCACGGCGCCGCTCGCGACGAGCAGCTCCCCCAGGGCCCGCAGGCTGATCGCCTCGAGTCGCTGCATCGCCCCCGGGAGGTGCGCCAGCGCATCCCTCCCCGACGCTGGTTCCAGCAGCCGAGTGAGCCGCAACCCCGCTTCGTGCGTCTCGTCGCCTGTCGGCACGCGCACGCGGGGGGCCTCACCGCCGGCATCGTCGGCGGCGGCCTCCACGGCCGCCGCAGCCAGATCCGCGGCGGGGACGGCCTCCACATCAGCGCGCGCCGTCGCCGAGCCAAGCGCCGCGAGGATGTCGTGCCGGAGGCGGCACAGCGTGAGCTGAACCTGAGCCTCGCTGACGGCTGCGCCTGGGCTCTCAACGGCATTGGCGAACGCCGTCAGCTCGCCGCGGGTCGCGCGCAGCCAGCTCACGGTCTCGCGCTCGGCCGGCGCGTCTGTTCCGCCGAGCAGCACACCAGACCCCGTGGCGTGTGCGGTCCAGAGGACGTCGCCGTGAACCCCGGTCAACCTCAGCTCGCCGGCGTCGCTGCCCACAGCGATCTCGACCACCATCTGCGCCTCTGACGACACCTCGTTGCGCACGCGCAGGACGATGGGAACCCCCGCTAGGCTGCCTCCGAGCACGACAAGCCCGCTCCCCAGCGGCGTCGGTTCACGGATCTGCCAGGGGCGCAGGGCGCCGAGCGCGTCTCCCAGGAGGCGGAGCAGCGCCTGGATCGACGCTCTCGTGCACGTCGCCGCGACGTACCTGACCGGCGTGCGCGCGCGCAACACCTGCGCTGCGCCGAGGAACCGCCGGGATGACGGCGTGGCAGAGGCGACCGCTGCCACCCGGAATGCGGCTCGGCCAAGGCGCGCTTGCCGCAGGCACGTCGCGAGCTCATCGTGCTCGAGCGGCGCCTCCGCCAGCACAGCGCTGCCGCGCCCCAGGAGGTCGACGGCGCGCTCGGTCACCGGCACGCCGTGGCCGGTCGCCGATACCCAGCAGCTCACGCCGGCGCCGACGGATGCCTGATCCGGCCGGGTCCAGAGCGCTATCCTGGCCTGATCGGCGAACCTCCGGGCGCCCTCGCTGTCGTCGGCGAGCTGGCCGATGAGGCGAAAGCGCCCATTCAAACGCTGGAGCGCCGCCAGGTGCAGAGGACCGAACCCGGCGCCGCACAACACGAGAGGGATCCCGGCGGTCACAGGGAGCCCTCCTCGGTAGCGCCGAGCGCGTCAATCGACGTGTCCAGCAGATCGAGCGCGGTCACCGCGCCGCTCTCGCGAAGGCGACCGACCGTCGACAGGGGGTCGAGCGCCGCCGCGGCGAAGTGGCGCCCAGCGGGCACCTGGCCCTGGTCCACCGCCAGCGTGGTGAGCGCGGCCATGGTCCCTGTGAGCTCGGCGTTGCGCCGCCCGCGCACGACCAGGGTGCGCGTGACCGGGGCGCCGTCTCGCAGGCCGTCGAGCTGCGCGACGAGGAGGACGTGAGGCTCCCGTCCAGCGAGGTCGAGCAAGCTGGCCCGGCATAACGCCGCGACCGCCTCGCGGCGCCCGAGGCTGCGCGCGCGGTCGAAGGCCGTGAGGATGTGCTGGCCGGTGACGACCGTATACCAGTCTCCCCGAACGAGCCGGAGCGACGCCGCGAGCCGCTCCCCTTCGGTGTTGAGGTAAGGCAGCAAGCTCGCCAGGCCGGGGAAGAACGGGACTTCCACGTTGCGCGTCCGGGTCAGCACCCCGGAGCGACGCCCCTCTCGCCATGCCGCGAGCGGCTCGCTCACCCCGTCCGTGGCAGCCTGGAGATAATCGTCCGCGGCGACCTCGGTGAATCGGTCCAGCACGCCGAAATAGCTGCGCACGCCGTGAACCTGGCTGAACGCCCGCTGCGCCGCCCATCGCGGCAAGAGCGCGGTGAGGCCAGGCTGCAGCCCCGCCGAGAGCACGGCCACGCGCCGGCGGCTGCGGTACTCCTCGTCGTCCAGGAGCGCGTACAGCGCATCATCGCCGGCGGCGTCCACGTAGTCGGCGCCTGCTTCCGCGGCTGCCCGCGCCGCGCGGTCCGCGATGGCGTGGGATGGACCGGCGCAGTTGAGCACGATCCGACACCCACCGACGAAGCGACGCAACGACGCGTCGTCCCGAAAATCGACCGTCTGGTGCTCGATCGCTCCCGCGGACAGCTCATTCGCGAAGCGGCGGGCCGCTTCGAGGTTTCGCCCGCCGATCCGCAGCGGCCCGAGGCCGAGCGACAGGAGCCGCCGGGCCGCTTGCGCGCCGACGTCGCCATAACCTCCCAAGATGCCGATCGTCATCCTGTAGCCTCCACCAGCCGCCATCCGTGGGCGCGGCGGCGCTCGTTCCAGAACGCCGTGTACCGCCCGTTGCGCGCCAAGAGCTCTTGATGCGTCCCCGCCTCGACGATGCGGCCGCCGTCGAGCACGAGGATCTGATCCGCAGACACGATGGTCGGCAGCCGGTGCGCGATGACCAGCAGGGTCGACCGGTTCATCAATGTGCGCATCGCGCTCTGGATGTAGCGCTCGTTCTCCGGGTCGAGCGCCGCCGTCGCCTCGTCCAGCAGCACGATGGGAGCGTCCTTGAGCACGGCTCGGGCGACCGACACGCGCTGGCGCTCCCCGCCGGACAGCGACGCTCCGCCCTCGCCGACGCGGGTCTTCAGGCCCTGCGGGAGGCGCTCGATGATCTCCTCCACGCCCGCCAGACGGGCGGCCTCGCGCACCTCCGCGTCCGTGGCGTCCAGCCGGCCTACCCGGATGTTCGCCTCGAGCGTGTCATCGAACAGATAGACGTCCTGCATGACCAGCGACAGCTGCGTCATCAGGTCTTCCGTGGAGAGCTCGCGGACATCCACGCCGCCCACCCGCACCGAGCCCGCGTCGACATCGAAGAACCGCGCGATCAGCCGTGTTATCGTGGTCTTCCCGGAGCCGGAGGCCCCGATGATCGCCGTCATCGTCTTCGGCGCTATCCGGAAAGACACATCGCGGAGCACGGGAGCGCCCGGCTGATAGCCGAACAGGGCATCGGAGAACTCGATCTCCCCCGGCGCCGCGACGGGCCTGGAGCGCTCCGGCTCGGGCAGCGGCGCCTCATCGAAGATGGCGGACAGCCGCTCCAGATCGTTGCCTGCCATCCGCAAGAGCCCGCTCCGCCCCGCGGCCTCGGCCAGCGGCCCCACGAACCTGGCGGCCAGCGCCAGCAGCGCGACAAGCTCGATCGGATCGATCGACCGATCGAGGGCGCGCACCACGCCGACCGCGATCAGCGCGGCGAACGCGAGCTGCACCGACAGCCCGCCCGCGAGCAACCTGGGGAAGGTCTGGCGCAGCATCGACCCGCCCGCGGCGCGCTGCCCCTCGATCGCCTCCTCCAGCGGCGCATAACCCCCCGTGGCCCGACCGAAGGCGCGCAGCACCTGCTGGTTGCGCGCGAACTCGACGACCCGGTTGCTGGCGAGCGCCCCCGCGGCGTCGACCTGCTCCTCGGTGCGGCCGATCCACGCCGACGACCAGCGGTGCGTCAGGTAGATCAGCGGCGTGCAGGCGATGGCGGTCAGCCCCAGCTGCCAGTCAAAGAACAGCATGGCGACGGCGATCGTCGCGGGCGTCAGGATGCCGCTCACCACCGGGGTCAGGAGGTGGGCGAACACGTTGGTGACCATCATGGTGCCGCCCGTCGCGCTCCGTGAGAGACGGCCGACCTTCTCCGAGGAGAACCAGCCGATCGGCAGGCGGGCGACGTGGTTGCCGAGCCGGTTGTGCAGCGTGGTCAGGACGACCAGCGCGAGCGCGAAGCCCTTCATCGTCTGCTGGTAACGGGCGACGCACGTCACCGCGACGACCGCGGCCAGGAGGCCCAGCCAGCGCAGCGCCTCGCCCAGGTCCCCGCCGAGAAGCGCCTTGAGGACCGGGACGAGGAACGCCATCGCCACCCCCTGGACGACGGAGTAGACGATGAGCCAGCCGAAATAGACGTGCAGCGCCCTTGCGTGCTGCGGTCCCAGGATCTTGGTCAGTTGCCGGATCATGAGGCCACCCCCACCACTGCACCGGCAGCCGTCATGTCGCTCTCGGCATAAGCACGCCACATCCTGGCGTAGAGCCCGTCCGCGGCGAGCAGCGCGGGATGCGTGCCGCTTTCGTGCACGCGGCCCTCGTCGAGCACGACGATCTGGTCGACGCCGGTGATCGTCGCCAGCCGGTGGGCGATGACGATCACGGTGCGCCCGCGCGCGACCGCGGACAGCGCGTCCTGGATCTGCGCTTCTGACTCCGGATCCGCGTGCGCCGTCGCCTCGTCGAGGATCAGCACCGCGGTGTCCGCGAGCAGCGTGCGCGCGATGGACAGCCGCTGCGCCTCGCCGCCGGACAGGATGGCGTCCTCGCCGATCACGGACTGATATCCTCTGGGGAGGGCGACGAGCCGGTCGTGGATCTGCGCGGCGCGCGCGGCTTCGACGACCTCTGCGTCGCTCGCCTCGGGCCGGCCGAGGCGCAGGTTGTCGGCGACCGTTCCATGCACCAGCTGGACGTCCTGCAGGACGAAGCCGACGTTCCGGTACAGCACGTCCGGCGCGATGTTCCGGATATCCACGCCGCCGAGCAGGACGGCGCCGCCGGTCACGTCGTAAAACCGGGGCACCAGCTTGGCCAGCGTGGACTTCCCCGCGCCCGAGGTGCCGACGAGCGCGGTGACGGTGCCAGGCCTGCAAGCGAAGCTCACGTCGGAGAGCACGCTCCTCGAGCCGTCGTAGCTGAACGAGACGTGATCGAACTGCACCCCCGCCCCGCGCGGCGCCTGCGGCGTCGTCGTGATGGGCAACGACGGCTCGTCGAGCAGCGAGGCGACGCGCTCCGCCGCCGCCACGGCCTTGCGCTGGGCCGTGAGGCCCTGGTTCAGCGTGAGCACCGTCTGCGGGATGACCACGGCGACCAGGGTCTCGGCGAGCAGGTCGATGGGGCTCACCCAGCCCTCTCGAATGAACCATGAGCCGACCGTCAGGCTCACCAGCATGATCACGGGCACCGAGAGGGCCATCGAGGTCAGCGCCTCGAGCCGGAGCAGCGGCCGCACCCAGCCGGCGTATCGGTCGCTGAAATCGCTGACGGCGCGCTGGTAGCTCTGGTGAGCGCGGCCCGTCTGGCCGAACGCCTTCACGACCGCGATGCCGTGTACGAACTCGACGATCGCGGCGCTCACCCTGGCGAAGCTCGCGTCGAGCTGCATCATCTTCTCGGCGAAGCCCCGCATCATCCATGCGTAAGCGGCCATGTAGATGGGCAGGGTGGCGATCGCGAGCAGCGCCAGCCGAAAGTCCAGCCAGAACAGGTACAGAAGGCCGCCGAGCGGAAGGACGATGGCCGAGACGAGCTCGACATCGTGGTGCGCGACGAGGTGGTGCAAGTCCTCCAGGTCGTCCTGGACCGCTTTGCGGACCACCCCTGACGTCTTGTCGGAGTACCACCCCAGCGGCACCTCGCCCAGCTTGCGCACCAGCGCGCGCCGCAGGATGGCCTGAAGCCGATGGTCGGCCAGGTGAGTCACCCACAACGCCACTCCGGTGCAGGTCCATCCGACGCCGAGCCCGACCACGATGATCAGCGCGACCCCGGCCACCTTCGCGCTGTCGATCGGGCCTGACGCGACGAGGATCCGCGCGAGCTCGGCGATCCCGATGAACGGGACGAGCGTCGTCAGCGCCCCGACGCCGCCCAGGAAGATCCCGAGCCGTGTCAGCCCTGCAATCGGGCGGCGCAGCTCGCGGAGCGCCGCGTCCTTCTGCTGATTCTCTCGATTCTCTCTCATGTGTGGCGCAACGATACCGCGAGGTGCTCGGCCACGACATTCACATGCGGCGGCTCGATGACGCTGAAATGGTTGCCGGGCACGTCGATCAGCTTGAACTCGCCGAGGCAGACGCCTTCCCAGAACGGCGCCGTCAGGTGCCCGACGCCCGCGGTGATGCCGAAGGATTGCTCCTCGTCGCACCGCAAGAACGTCATATCGCCGACGTAAGGCTCGGGATCGAACCGCGCGGCGCGCATGCTGTGCCTGCAGGTCCGGAAGAGCGCCGGGATGAGCTCGGGTCCGACGGGCACCCCGGCCTGAGCGGCCGCCGCCTTCGCGTAGCTGGCCATGCGCTCGTCTTGACTGCGCGCCGATTGCCTGCGCACCGCGGCGGCGACCGATTCCAGCCCGGGGTCGCCGCCGAGCCTGGCCATTGCACCGGCTGGAATCTTGCGATTGTACTCGACCATCAGCTTCTCGATGGCCCGGTACACGTCGGCGCTGTCGACGTCTTCGCCGAAGACGGCCTTCACCGGATCCAGGTTCAAGTTCGGTGCAAAGATCGCCTCGAACGCGAGCTCTTCGTCCGTCTCGATGAACATCGGAATGCTGTCGACAAGCGCCAGGTCCACCGACATGCCGCGCTCGAGCAGCCGCCGGGCCACCTCGGTGGCGAGCAGCCCGCCGAGGCAGTAGCCGATGAGCTGAAACCGCGTGAAGCCTTCATCGATGAGCCGCTGCGCGTAATCGTCGGACACGCGCGCGACGAGCTCCTTCGGAGGGATCGCGAGGTAGAGCTCGGGATCGGCGACAGCGAAGCCCAGGACAGGCCCCAGATTCTGAGCGGCGAGCGCCCGCCCCAGATGCTGGAAGTAATCCATGGTGCCCAGCGCCGCGTGGAACATCACGCGCGCCGGCCCGTCCCCGCCGCCGAACGAGAGGATCAACGAGTTGCTGCCCTCCCGGCGCTGCGCGACCTGCGCGGTCTTGCCGCCGCTGGAGGACACCTCCGCGCCTGCCCCGGCGCCGCTCGGCGCGTGCGCTGCGCCGTCTTGCCTGCGCAGCGCGCGCGCGAGCGCGTCGACCGTCGGCTCATTGAGCATCTGCCGCAGGAGCGTGTCGTAGGCGAACGGCGCCGCTTCCGGCACCTCCTCGCGCAGTCGACCTGCCACCCTGGCGAGGATCAGCGAGTCGGCGCCACGATCGTAGAAGTTCTCGTCCTTGCCGATCCGCGCGATGCCGAGCGCGCTCGCCCAGAGCGCACACAGCCGGCCCTCCAGCTCGTCCAGCGTCGCATCGGCCTCCTTCCCGGCGCTGTCGATGAACGCCGCGGGCCGCAGGGCAGCGAGCGCCTTGCGGTTGACCTTGCCGTTCGCCGTGAGCGGCAATCGGTCGACGACCTGCAGATGAGCAGGCACCATGTGCGCTGGCAGCCGCTGCCCGAGGAAGCTCGTGAGCTCGTCGGTCCTGACCCGGGCCCGGTCGGTCTTGAAGCGCGCAGCGAACATGTGCATGCCATACGCCGCCATCGGATGGTCGTCGTCCGGCAGGCAAAGCACCAGCTCACCGCCGCTCTTCGCTATCAGGCCTTGCCACTGCTGGGTGGACAGGAACTTGGTGCCGCCGCGCTCCCGGTCTGCGCCCGCAGGGTCCATCATGAAGCCCTGGGTGAGCAGGACGTGCGGGTGATCGGCGGTAGGCTCGGTGAACACGAGCCATCCCGATGGCCCGAGCAGCTCCACCGCGGCCGCCACCGCAGCTTCGACGTTGCGGGTGCTGTTCAGCATTCCGGCGCACACCACGACGTCCGCGGAGTTCGGCAGCAAGCCCTGGGCGCGGTAATCCTCGTTCAGGTCGAGCTGCCCGAATCGGACCCAGGGGCGCTCCCGGAACCGCTCGCGCGCGTCGGCCAGGAAGAAGGCTGTCAGGTCCGTGAACAGGTAATCGACGTCATGGCCGTCGAGCATCGGGAGGACCACGCCGCTGGTGGCGCCGGTGCCGGCGCCGATCTCGAGCACCCGGAGGGGGGCGCCGTCCGTATGCGCGGCGGCGATCCGGTACAGGAGCGCCGCGACCGCGTGGTTGTTGTAACGCGCGATCGCGTCGTCGCGGTACACCGAGAGCGCCACGTCGTGCTTCCCTTGCGGAAACAGCAGCTCGAACGGGTTCTGCTGGTTCTCGAGCAAGGCGTGCAGCCGCTCCACGTGCGCTCTGTGGTACTGAACGAACTCGGGCGTACACAGCCCGGACGACGACGCCAGCTCCTCGAACCGCTGCCAGGCGTCGTGGACGACCGTCGCGTCGGCGGCCCTGCGCTGCGCGTAACGGCGGCTCTCCTCGTCGTACGTGAGCCATCCCGCCTCGGTCAGGAGCCCCAGCCAGCGGCGAACGAGCCAGTGATGGCGGTCGTGAACGCGCGCCTCGCGCAGGATCTCCTCGGCCGAGTGGGTGTCGCGCGGACCGGCGAAGAGCCCGCGCTCGGAGAGCGCGTTCATCATGGACGCGAACGAGGCGTCGTGCAGCGCTCGGGTCGCCTCGGTCACCTGGGCCGCGGTCACGCCGCTGACCTCCTTGTCGGCGAACTGCCGCGCCGCAGACACGAGACGAGCCTGCGACGCCGCGAGATCCTCGTCCGCAGGCGCGCTGCGCCGCGCGAGCTCGACGAAGCCGAGCAGCGAGCGATCCGTGGGGTCCTTGCCGGCCACCACGGCCGCCGCGGCGCCGACCGCCGGATGCGCGAGCAGCGCGGCCTCGATCTCGCCCAGCTCGATCCGGTGCCCGCGAATCTTGACCTGGCTGTCCTCGCGGCCGAGGAACTCGATGGATCCGCCAGGGAGATAGCGCCCGAGATCTCCGGTCCTGTAGAGGCGCTGTCCATCGACGGGATGGTTGAAGAAGCGCGCGGCCGTGAGCTCCGGATCGCCCAGGTACCCCGCTGCAAGGCCGTGCCCGGTGATGTACAGCTCTCCAGGGACCCACACCGGCGCGTCGCGGAGCGACTCGTCGAGGACGCGGAAGCCCTGGTTGGCGAGCGGCACCCCGTAGGGGATGCTCGTCCACGCCGGATCGACCTGCTCGATGCGATGGTAATTCGACCAGATAGCCGCCTCGGTCGCGCCGCCGAGGCCGATGAGCGTCAGGTCAGGAATGAACCGGCGCATCTGGTCGGGCAGCGTGACGGGGATCCAGTCGCCAGACAGCAGCGCCATGCGCAACGAGCGAATCGCGACCGGCTCTGTCTGCAGGTAGCTCGCCAGCATCTGAAGCTGCGCAGGCACGGAGTTCCACAGGGTCACCTCATGCTTCACGAGGAGGTCCGCCCAGTGGGAGGGATCGGCGCCGCGGTCGGGATCCGGGAGCACGAGCGTCCCGCCGAGGGCGAGGGTTCCGAAGATGTCGTACACGGACAGGTCAAAGCCAAGCTGCGCGAGGCCCAGCACCCGGTCCGATCCGGTCACCCCGAAGCGACGGTTGATGTCGTCGATCGTGTTCAGCGCCGCTCGGTGGGTGATCATGACCCCCTTCGGGTCACCCGTGGAGCCGGACGTGTAGATCACGTACGCCAGCGCGTCGGGGTCGCCCGCCGGAGCTTCGGGGAAGGTCTGCGCAGGCGCCTGCGTGTCCACATCGATCACGCGCAGGCCCTCCGGCAGCTTCGCCGCCGCCGAGATCCACGACTGGGTCAGGACCTGTCGCACCGCCGCGTTCGACAGCACCTTCTCGATGCGCAGCCGTGGCTGCGTGGCGTCGAGCGGCAGGTAGGTCCCGCCGGCGAGCAGCACGCCCAGCACCGCGACGATCTGCTCGATCCCCTTGTTCATGACGACGGCGACTCGCTCGCCCGCGGTACAGCCGCCGTCTCGCAGCGCCTGCGCGACCGACGCCGCCCTCATCGCGAGGTCGCGGTACGTCAAGCTCCCCGCGTGGCCGATCACCGCCACCGCTCCGGGGTCGCGGGCGGCCTGCTCCAGGAACCCTCGGTGCAAGAGGGAGTCCGGCAGCGGACAGCGGGTCTGATTGACCCGCTCGCGCTCCTGCGCCTGCCAACCGGGCAACGCGACCGGCTCGACGGCCTCCCACGCCTCGGAGCGCTCTGCGAGATCCTCCAGCAGCCGCTGCAGCGCGCGGAACATGTCGTCGACGAGGCCGTCCGGGAAGATGCCCTGACGCACGTCCCAGTTGACCTCGAGCCCGTCGGCGTCATCCATGACCTGGCAATCGAGGTAGACCTGCGGGGTCTGCGTGACGCCATTGCCGAAGCGCCGGCCGCTGCTGGGTCGTCGCCGCGCGCCGAGGCCGATGGCGCTGGTGAAGACGACCGGCATCAGCGCGGCCTCCCGCCCGCGCCGGCGGGTCATCTCGCGCAGCACCTCGACCCCCGTGAACAGCCGGTGGTCGAGATCGGCGAACATCTGATCGCCGAGCCGCGCAGCCCACTCCTTGAAGCTGCGCCCGGACGCCGCCTGCACGTCCATGAGGCTGACCGACGTGAAGTCTCCGACGATCCGGTCGACGTGCGGGTGCAGCGGCAGACGGTTGAGCAGCGTGAGGTTGAGGCTGAACCGTTGACGGCGGCTCCAGCGCTGCAGCACGGCCGCATAGGCGCCCAGCACCGCGATCGAGGCCGTGAGCCCTCGCTCGCCGGCGCGCTGCCGGAGGCGCTCCCAGCGCTCGGCGGACAGGCGGCTGTGGTAGCGGCGGAAGCGCACGGGCCCAGCTTCCGCGGCCGATGGAAGCGTCGGAAGCTCGGGCGCGCCGGGCAGATCGTTGACGCGCGAGAGCCAGTACTGGCGGTCACGCTGATAACGCCCGGTCTCGCGCAGCCGCCGCTCCGCGAAGATGTAATCGCGAAAGCGGAGGTCCAGCGGCCGCAGCTCGTCGCTGCGACCGGCGAGGATGAGATCGAGCTCCTCGAAGAAGATCCCGGCGCTCGCCCAGTCGGCGATGAGCGAGTCGAGCGAGAAGTGCACGACGTCGCCGCCGCGGGTACGGGTATGCCGCAGCTCGAACAGCGGCCATACGGTGGTCTCGTACATCCGGTGGTCCATCTCGGCGCGGACGCCGCTCAACGCGCGCTCCACCTCGGCGGCGGACGCGCCGCGGAGGTCCGTCGACTGGATGTGGTACCGAGGTACCGCGGGCAGGACGCGCTGGTAGCCGTCCTGCTCGATCACGGCGCGCAGCATCTCATGCCGCTCGATCAGCAGGTTCCAGGCGTCGGCGAGGCGCGCGGGGTCGAGCTCTGGATACGTCACCTCCAGGTACCCGTGGCAGGCGACGCCGCCGTAACCGAAGGAGGTCTGGCGCCCCAGCAGGTAGGCCGTCTGCACGTCGGTGAGCGGGAACGGCTCATGGCGCGCCTGATCGTCCGCGGCGACGACCACCCCCTGGTTTGCTGCAAGAAAATCGATGATCTGCGCCTTGTGTGTGCGCAGCACCGTCATCTTGTCTTCCGTGAGCAACCCTTTGGGCGCACGGAACCGGAGCTGCCCCGATTCCGTCCACAGATCGACACCCAGCGTCTTCAGCTCTTCGATGATCCCGGCAACGGGCATGGACGTAAGCTCCTGTAGCTTGTTGACGACAAGCGTCACATCAGATGATGAACTCACCGGCGAAGCGCTCTCCCACGCGCGCGGCTCCGGCGTCCGCTTCGGCGGCGCGCCGTCACCCGCTCTCGCGGGCGGCGCGCCACCGCGGCGGACGCCGCTAGAGCGCGCCCTCCTCGATGTCCTGGCGGGCCTCGTGCTCGGCGGCGAGCGCCGCTGCGACCTCGCGCAGCGTCGGTCCGTTGAACAGGCGCCTCAGAGGCAACATGATGCCATGGCGCTGATTCACGGCCTCGATGAAGCGCGTCGCGAGGAGGCTGTCGCCGCCCAGCTGGAAGAAGCTCTGATGGCGGCCGACGTTGGCCACGGCCAGGAGCTCGCTCCAGAGCGCCGCGACGGCATGCTCCCATTCACCCTGCGGGGGCTCGACCTCCCGGGCGTCGTTATCGACTTCCGCCGAGATCAGCCTGACGATCTCGGCATGGTTGACCTTGCCGTTCGCGCTGAGCGGCAGCTGGGCCAGCACCACGATCCTCTCTGGCACCATGTGAATCGGCAGGCTCATGGTGACATGGTCGCGCAGCTGCTCCGCGCTGAGCGCCGCCGCAGCGTCCGAGCGGCGGCCATTCAGGCCATCGACCATCGCGCCTCCCGCTTCCTCCGCAGCAGCAGGGACCACCGCGGCGGCGAGGCGCCCGGAGGCCGCCACGGCCACCGCGTTCCGCACGCCGGGGTGCGACCGTAGAGCGGCTTCCACCTCGCCAAGCTCGATGCGATGTCCGCGGATCTTGACCTGATTGTCGGTGCGGCCGAGGAACTCCAGCGCGCCGTCGGGCCAGTAACGCCCGACGTCGCCGGTGCGATACCACCGCGCGCCATCTCCGACGAACTTGCGAGCCGTCAGATCCGGCGCGGCGCAGTAACCGCGCGCCACCCCGAGACCGCCGATCCACAGCTCGCCCGGCACCCAGTCCGGACAGTCGCGGCCATGCGCGTCCACCACGCGGAAGAGCTGGTTGCGCAGGGGATAGCCGTAGGGGATCGAACGCCACGACGGCTGGACCCCATCCACCTCGAAGAAGTTGGACCAGATGGAGGCCTCGGTGGCGCCGCCGAGCGCGATGAACCGACACCCGGGCCGCTGCGCGGCGAGCCGCCCGGGCAGATCCGTCCTGATCCAGTCACCCGAGACGAGCGCCAGGCGGATGGCGCCCGGCGGCTCCGCTGCGCTGCTGACGATGAGCAGCATGTCGAGCAAGGTCGGAACGCTGTTCCAGATCGTCACCTCATGCCGACACACCAGCTCGTGCCAGCGCCTCGCATCGCGCCGCGATTCCTCCTCGATCAAGACCAGCGAACCGCCGGCGGACAGCAGACCGAAGATATCGTAGACGGACAGATCGAAATCCAGCGCAGACACGGCCAGGACGCGGTCTTCTGCGCCGATGCCGAAGCGTTGATTGATGTCCAGCACCGTGTTCAGCGCGGCGCGATGGGTGATTTCAACGCCCTTCGGCTCGCCGGTCGATCCGGAGGTGAAGATGATGTACGCCAGCTGCTCTGCGTCGATCGCCGCCGGACTCGGCGCGGGCGCGGACGCCATCGCCTGTCCGAACACGCACGGACGCACGCCCTCCGGCCAGCACCTCGGCTCCGGGCCGGTGACGGCGACGCGAACCCCTGCCTGGCCCAGCATCCGGTCGCGGCGCGCGTCGGGTTGATCCACCCCGACCGGCAGGTAGGCGGCTCCGGCCGCCAGCACGCCCAGCACCGCGGCGATCTGATCGGGCCCCTTGGGCAGGTTCACGGCGACGACATCGCCTGTCGCCACGCCTTGCTCGGCCAGCGCGGCCGAGAGGCGCAGCGCGCGCGACGCGAGCTCGCCGTAGCTCATCACGTCGGCTTCGCCCCAGCGCAATGCGATCCGCTGCGGCTGCTCGCGCGCCAGGTCGAAGAACGCGCGGTGCAGGCTCCGCCGCGGGCTCTCTCCGGCGGTCGCGTTGACGAGCGCGCGCACGCGCCGCTGCGGCTCGGGCAGGAGATCGGGCACGGGCAGGTGCCATTCAGAGCTGCTCAGCCAGCTCAGCTCGCGCAGGTACGCGTCGAACATCGTGGCGATCAGGCCTGCCGGGAACAGGTCCTCGACAACGTCCCAGTTCAGGGCGATGCCGCCCTCGGCCTCTATCACCTGATGGTCAAGCCACACCTGCGGGGTCTGCGTCAGGCCCCACACCTGCTTCCTGAAGGGGCCGCTGGCCGGCGCAGCGGTGCCTCCGGGGACGCCGAGGGCGCTCGTGAACACCACGGGCATGGTCAGGCTCGACGCGCCGCTCGACCTGGCCAGCTCGCGAACGAGCGAGATGCTCGAGACGTCGCGATGGTCGAGCGCGTCGCCCAGCTCCTGCTGGACGCGCCGGGCTCGCGTCACCCAGCTCTCGCCGGCAGCGGGCCGGTATCCGATCAACGTGAGCGACGTGAAATCGCCCATGACCGTGTGGATGTCGGGGTGCACCTCGCGGCGATCGAAGAGCGTCAGGTTGAGCGTGAGATCCGGACGGCTGCACCAGCGGCTGAGCACCTCGGCGAACGCCGTGAGCAGGACCGTGGACGGCGTGATGCCGTGCTCACCTGCGCGCTCGACGATGCGGCGCCATCGGGTCGCGTCGACGCTGCCCTCGTGGCGCGTGAAGCGCGGGCGCCCCACCTCGGCCGGGTCTCTGGCGAGCGGCAGCTGCGGCGCCGGCGGCAGCTCTGGCAGCTTCTTCGTCCAGTACGCCCGCGCGGCGGCGAGCGCCTCCGATCCCGGCGTGCACGTCAGCACGTAGTCGCGGAAGGACAGCCCGATCGGCGGCAAAGCAGCGTCGGGAGCCTCGTAGAGCGCTGTGAGCTCCGAGTAGAAGGTGAGGATGCTGAGCGCATCGAGGATGAGGTTGTCGAGGCTGATGCCGAGTCGCGTCCGGTCGCCCGACCGCACCGCCCGCATGCCGAACAGCGGCCAGCGGGTCGGGTCGAAGACGCTGTGCGAGCAGTCGCGCCGCAGCTCCTCGTACGCCTGAGCCGGGTCTTCGCCGCCGTCGACGACCTCTATCGTGAACCGCGGCACGTCCGCGAGGATGCGTTGCTGGCCCTGCTCATCGAAGACAGCGCGCAGCATCTCGTGCCGCCGCACCAGGACGTTGATGGCCGCCTCCAGCCGCGACACGTCGAGATCGACAACGTCGTACTCACGGTAGAACTGGCAAGCGACGCCCCCGAGCGTGAAGCTCTCGTCGCGACCCAGCCAGTAGGCCCGCTGCACCTCGGTCGGCGGGAAGGGCTGGTGGCGGTTCTCCGGATCGGCGACCAGGGCCGGCAGCGCCGGAGCACCCGCGCCGAGCGACAGCGTGGCAGCGAACTCGGCCAGCGTCGGATGGGCGAACAGATCGGCCAGCTTGACGCCATCGAGGCCTACCTCGCGCAGCCGGCGCACCAGGCGTGTCGCCAGGAGGGAATCGCCGCCCGCGGAGAAGAAGTTGTCCTCGCGGCCCACCTCCCGCACCTTGAGCAGCTCGGCCCAGACCCCGGCGACCCGGCGTTCCACCTCGCCGACAGGTGCCGTCACGGTCGCCTTGGCCTGAAGGGCCATGGTGTTCACCGCTCGCTGCAAGGCTTTGCGATCGATCTTGCCATTGGGCGTGAGCGGCAAGCTCCTGCAGCGCCACAGGTGATCCGGCACCATCACGGCAGGCAGGCGGTTCACCAGGAACTCACGCATCGCTGCGAGCTCCGGCGGCGGCTGGCGCAGATCGATGATCTCGCCTGCCTCAGGCACAGCGATCCTCGGATCGTCCGAGGTGATGGCCACGTAGAGCCCACGTTCACCCAGCACCGCGACGGCCTGGCTGACGCCGGAAACACCTCCGACCGCGGCCTCGATCTCGCCGAGCTCGATGCGGTGCCCGCGCAGCTTCACCTGGAAGTCGGCGCGCCCGAGGAACTCCACGCTGCCATCGGCCCAGTAACGCGCGCGGTCGCCGGTGCGGTACCAGCGCGTCCCGTCCGCCTGGAGAAACTTGTTCGCCGTTTTCTCCCGGTCGCCACGATAGCCGCGGGCCACACCGGCGCCGCCGATCCACAGCTCGCCCGGAACGAAGTCCGGACAGTCGCGCCCCAGAGGGTCGACGACGCGCAGCTGCACGTTGCCAAGGGGCTTGCCATACGGCACCGACTTCCAGTGCGGAGGCACCTCGGTGACCTCGCAGATCGTGGAGTGGATCGCGGTCTCGGTGGTGCCGCCCAGCGCGATGAAGCGGCAATGCGGAGCGCACTGCGCAAGGCGGCCCGGCAGATCGAGGGTCACCCAGTCGCCGCCCAGGAGCACCGCGCGGAGCGCCAGCGGACCGGGACGGTCGCCGGCGGCCGCGAGCGTGATATCGAGCAGGGCGGGCACGCAGTTGAGGACGGTCACGCGATGGCTGCGCAGCAGCTCGACCCAGACCGCTGCGTCGCGGCGCGCCCACTCCTCGACGCAGACCACGGCGCCGCCGGCCGACAGCGGCGCGAAGATGTCGTACACCGACAGATCGAACTCGAGCGCGGAGAGCGCGAGCGTCCGGTCGGTCGGGCCCAGCGAAAGGCGCTGGTTCAGATCATCGATGGTGTTCATCGCTGCGGCGTGGGTGATCTCCACGCCTTTCGGCTCGCCGGTCGAACCCGAGGTGAACAGGATGTAGGCGAGATCCGAGTCCTCGCCGGCCAGCGGCTCTGCCAGCGACGCCTGCCCCTCCGGGACGTTATCGAGCACGAGGGCGGCGCCAGCAGCGTCGAGGATGCGCTGACGGCGCAGCGCGGGTTGATCCACGCTGATCGGCAGGTACGTCGCGCCGGCGGCCAGCACGCCCAGCACAGCGACGATCTGGCTCGGCCCCTTGGGCAGCTGGATCGCCACCACGTCGCCCGCGCTCACGCCGTGCTCCCGCAGGTAGCCCGCCACGCGCAGCGCGCGCTGCCGGAGCTCACCGTACGAGATCCTGCCGCCTTCGCCCCACAAGAGGGCAGGCGCCTCGGGCTGTCGCTTCGCGAGCTCGAAGAAGCCGTCGTGCAGGCGCTTGCCCGAGACGGCCGTCCTGGTGGCGTTCGCGGCGACACGCACCTTCAGCTGCTCTCCCGGGAGGAGCGCGGGCACAGGCTGCCGCCAGGCTTCCTCATACGCCAGCAGGCGCTCCAGCAGGCGGCCGTGCGCGTCGAACATCGCGTCCAGCACGCCCGGCGCAAACGCATCTTCACGCGCATCCAGGTTGACCAGCAGGCCGCCGTCGAGCTCGGTGACCTGCGCGTCCAGCCACACCTGCGGCCCCTGGGAGATGATCCAGGACGCCCTGCCGAAGAGCTGCTTCACCACCTCCGGAAAGAGCTCGCCCAGGCCGAGCGCGCTCGTGTACACGACAGGCGCCAGCACCTGCTCGCCTCGCTGCCGGGAAAGGTCGCGCAGCACCTCGACGCCCGAATACCCCACGTGCTCGGCGTCTGCGTGGAACTGGGCCTGCAGGCGCTGCGCGCGCTCAGCGAAGGTGCCGGGCGCTGCGCCGTCCCAGGCCAGGAGCACCGAAGAGGTGAAGTCGCCCACCAGCATCCCGACGTCCGGGTGCAAGGGCTCCCGGTCGAACATCGGCAGGTTCATCAAGAACCGCGGCTCCGCGCTCCAGGCGGTCAGCGTCTCCGCGAACACAGCCGCCATCGCCATGGCCGGCGTGAGGCCGTGGCGCGCCGCCAGAGACGCGAAGGCGCGCACCTGCTCCGGAGCGAGCCAGCGATGGCGCCGCACCACCGTCGTGGCGCCCACGTTCACGTGGTAGGGCGCGGCGGGCAGCTCCGGCGCGGCGGGAAGGTCGCTCAGGCGAGCTTGCCAGTACGCTCGGTCGGCCGTCTGCGACCGCTGGCCCTTGACGCTCGCGCGGCTGGCCTCGCGTTCCGCCAGGTAGCGCGGATAGCTGTACTTGATCGGAGGCAGCGGCTGCGATCCGGCGTAGAGGTGCGCCAGGTCGGCCAGCAGCACCCGCAGGCTGAGCGCGTCGGCGGCCACCATGTCCAGGTTCACATGCAGGCGTGTGCCGCCCGCGCGGATCGCGTCCGGCAGGAGCGAGATCTGGATGTCGAACACCTCGCCTGCGGCCAGATCCAGCGTCCGATGCGACAGCGTCCGGCGCAGCTCGGCCAGCGCCTCTTGCGCCGCCTCGGCCGACAGGGCGCGCAGATCGTGGACTTTCAGCCCACGCCCGCGGCTGTCGGGAAGGATCTGCTGCCGGCCATCGCTCAGGATCTGCACGCGCAGCATGCCGTGCCGCCCAAGGAGCTCCCGTACGGCAGCTTCCAGCCGCGCGGGGTCGATCTGCTCGCCATCGAACTCGTTGTAGAAATGCGCAGCGACGCCGCCCAGCTGCTGGCCTTGCTCGCGTCCGACCCAGTACGCGTGCTGCATCAGCGCGAGATCGAAGGGCGCCGCCTCGTCGATGGTGGTCGCGGCGGGCGAACGCTCGTCGCGTTCGCCCTTGGTACAGCTTCGCTCTCCTATCAGCGCCTTCCAGGCAGAGACCCGCGGGTTCGCCGCGAGCTCGGCGAAGTCGACCTCGATGCCTTGCCGCCGCCACCTGCCGGCGAGGCGCATCATCGCGATCGAGTCCATCCCGAGCTCGATCAGGTTGCTGTCTTCACAGACCGTCTCGGCCATCACGCCGAGCACGCTCGCGACCGTATCCCTCAGATCCGAAGAGGCGACTTCGTCGTGCATTCGCTGTGTCTGTTCGTGCATTGGCTGACTCGTGAGAAGGAAAGCTCAAGTTCGGAACACCATGTCCCCTGCGTCACACCGGTTCGCTGGCGAACTCCGACCGCACCAGGTGGCGCGCCACGCTCTGGAGCTTCTCGCAGGTCTCCTCCAGCTCTCGCTCGGGCGTCGACTCCGCGACGATCCCGGCGCCCGCGCGCAGCCAGACGCTGCTCCCCCGCTGGAAGATCGTCCGAAGCACCAGCGCCGCATCCATCGCTCCGTCGTGATCCAGCGTCAGGACCGCGCCTGAGTAGAGGCCCCGGCTCTCCGCTTCGTGCCTCCGGATCCAGTCGACCGCCTCCCTCTTGGGGATCCCCGACGCGGTGATGGCAGGGAACAGCACCTGGAACGCCGTCCAGGCCGTGTTGCCCGCCTCGAGCATGCCCGAGAGCCGTGAGGCGAGGTGCTGAACGGTGCCGCGGCGGGATATCGCCATGAACTCGTTCACGGTCACGCTCCCCTGCTTGCAGACGCGGCTGAGCTCCTCGAACGCCAGCTTCACCGACATCGCGTGCTCGGCCAGCTCCTTCGAATTGCTGAGCAGCTCGGCCCGCAAGCGCGCGTTTTCAATGTCGTCCGAGACGAGCGCCCGGGTCCCGGCGAGCGGCTGCGTCATCACCTGCCCTTCGGCGGTCACCTCGAGCACGGTCTCCGGGCTGAATCCGGCGAACTTCAGGTCGCGGCAGTTGACCACGAACGATCGGGCCGGGGTGTTCTGTCGCCGCCCGGCGACGTACGTCGCGATGAGATCGACGGGCGCGGCGACCGGGACGACGCGCGACGCGATGACCTTGTGGAGCTTGCGCGCCGCGATCTCGTTCGTCGCCGCGGCCACCAGCTCCTTGTACTTCGCTGCGCCCGTCGTCTCGAGCAGCCTCGCGGGGAGCACCTCTGGCGACGGGACGGGGGGGAGACCAGCGACGTCGGTCATCCCGCGCAGATGGCGGCGGTTCGAGGAGGCGAGGACCTCCACCATCCGCTCGAGCTCGTCCGAGGTCAGCGCTCGAACCAGCGCCGTGCCGCGCTGGAGGCGGATCTCGACCTCTGGAATGGTCAGGTGAAGCAGGGGCTCTGTGCCGAGGTTCGCCTCGATGCCGTGCAGCAGGTACGCGAACTCGAACGAAGCCGTGCCGTACGCGCGCCAGCCACGGAGCGGGATCGACGCGAGCGCCGCCTCCACCGCGGCGAGGCAGTCCCTGCCGGGACAGCTCTGCTTCCCTGTCGCATCGATGCGGTGCACGCCGTGTACGTCTGCAGTGAGCTCGAAGGCCGCGCCGAGGGCGACGCTCCATTCGCCGTCGCGCTCATACACGAAGTACGTCGCGTGCGAGCCCGACCTGGCGAGCGCCGCCGCGAGGTCGATGGGGTCTGCGCCGATCGAGACGCGGCGCTCGAAGTAGTGCCGTTGATGAGACATGTTCATGCTCGCCCCGCACGTGAGTGATGCAATCCCGGGCTGCCTGCGCCTCGATTTCTTCGAAGGGAGCCAAAGATGGCACGTCCACTCTGTCGCTCCGCATCGCTCCTGTTATTTTTACACAAAAGTTGCTTTTGCAACATATGTCACCTCTGGTACGAGAGGCCGCAACTGAGACGTCAGTCGCAGGAGGAGCACGTGAGCTGTTCAGCCCACGTCCCGCTCGCTGCGCGCAGTGTTCCAGGCGCGAGCCACGGTCGCGCCCCCGATTCGTGCTCGGGTGGCGAGCCCTCGAATCGGGAACAGGCGTCACGGTAAACACGTCGACCGAGCGGCAGATGGTCGAAGCGTTCCTCTTCGCGCGCCTTCCAGCATCGCCCCGCAGGTCCTGCGAGGATTCGCAGGCCCATGCGGTCGCACCCCATCCAGACGAGATTCTCGTCACGACATGACAATGCCGCAGCTCCCGTCCCCGCGATCTGCGGGTCGGAGCTCACGCCGACCTGTCATGGACAGCTATCGCAAATGCACCCCTCCCGGCTCGCGGCACCACCCCCGTGGAGCGTGGCCTCGCGAGCGCCGATAGGCACGACGCTGAATCGCCTACACCCTGAAGCTGCGTACGTCTTGCATATACATACGAATTGCATCAGCGTCAAGCCGGGCGGACGGCGAATTCGTGCGGCGGACACGATCGCTCCCCGGAGGCGCCTCCGCGCTGAATTTAAGCGGATCTGAAGGAATTCGACCTCTCAGATCACAATCGAAAGTCTAACGAAAATAAGTCGATGATGTGCTCGTCAGGCGCCGCCCTACTCAGCGCTCGCCACCGCAGCCAACGAGTCCTCCATGCCGCAGCGAAACCTGTTCGTTGCACAGCCCTCATTCTCGTGACGCGCGAGGATGTGCAGGCGCGGGCTCGCGTCATCAATGCGGGCCTGCCTTCCACGCGTTGTCCCGCGGCGAGCGTTCGAATGAGGGCCACGCGTCGAAGACGACGAACTGGGCATCGCTCTCCAATCTTGCCGGCACGCGGGTCACCCGCGCCGGCGTCTCCTCGTCGTAGAAGCGTTGAACGATCTCGAACGTGCTGGAGACGGGCTGCCAGCCGCCCCTCTCCCACTGCAAGCGCTCGCCGCGAGCCTCCAGCGCGCCGCCGTCGGCGATCGCAACGGTCACATCCGAGGCCGAGGGAGGACCCAGGAGGCGGTCGGCCATGATCGGGCCTGCTGCTCGCGCGAGCGCGCCTCGGACCGGTTCTCCGGAGCGCACCAGATCGGCGACCCGCGTCGCTGCCTGCAATGCCTCGGTGTCTCCGACGGCCTGCGCCCATGCGAGGGTCTCCAGCGGGGCGTACGCCATGACCCAGCTGGCCGCGCCGTCATCGGCCAGACCCGACACGGGCGCGTCGAGGGCGCCGAGCGCATCCGCGACGTCATCGCTGCGGCGATCCAGGAGCGCGAGCCACGCGTCACCGCCATCGGACGACCGCACGCATTCGAGCCCGATCCACCCCGCGACGCCGTTGATAAGCCACCGCGCCCCCGGCTCCGCGCGCAGATCGGCGCGGTCCGCGAGCCATCGCGCGGCGAGCGCCTCGGCCACCGCAGCCCGCCGCTTCAGGCGTCCAGCGCCGGACGCGGCCACGTCCCAGCCGTCCCCTTCCGGCAGCCACAGGACCGCCCCATGCGCCCGGATCTCACCGAGGTCGCGTGGCGCCTGGACGACGGTCGTCACCGCCGGCATGGCTCCGAGCCGCGCGTGAACACACTCGCCCATCGCCTGGACGTCCTCCAGGACCTCACGCGCCGTATCGGAGCGGGACGGGCCATGCCACGCCGTGATGCCCTCCTGCCGCAGCTGTCTCAGCTCCGCCCCCCTGGGCAGCCACACCACGGCGAAGTCGAGGCCCTGTGTCGTGCTCCCCTCGACAGGCGTGCTCGCGCCTTGCTCGGAGAACGACACAGACCAGCGCCAAAGGCCCGCCGGCGCCACGGCGAGGGCGGGTACCAGCGCATTCCTGTCGAGCGCGCCGGGGCGCTCCGCGAGCCCCAGCTCGCGGCGTGTGGATGGAGATCGCAGCGCTCGCTCTCCGTCGTGCCCGAGCCGCGGGAGGAGATCGGCTGCACGCGCCCACACGCCGGAGCCATCCAGCCACGGCGCCTCCCCCTCGGCGAACCAGCGGGGCGATGCGATCGTGATCTCGAGCTCGACGTCGCACCCGCGCTGCGCGCAGCTGCCCAGGTCGACCATGAAATGCTCGTTCGCCGTGACGACCTCACGAGGGGAGCCGTCGACCTGGGCGCTGTCGATGTCCATCCCGGTGCGCAGGCTCCCGTGCAGCTTCGCCGCGCTGGCCCGCACTCCCCGCAGCGTCCAGCGGACGTGGGCAGTGCGCGCGGACGGCGCGATCTTCGCCTCGACCTCGCCTCCCTCCACGGAGAACGCCGACGCTTCCGGCCAGAAACGGGCTTCCCAGGCCGCATCGGCGGCGTTCTCCTCGCTCTTCGAGGCAAAGCCGCTCTGCACCACGATCTGCTCGTGCAAGATCGTCGCTGAGCAAGCGATCGCAAAGAGGCTGAGGGCCGCCAGGGCTCCCGCGCCCTGGGCGAGCTGCCGCGCTGCCCCGCGCCATCGTTCACTCATTCTCAGGGCGGTGCCGCGCGGGTAGGCGAGCCACGCCAGGGCCACGGCGAGGCCGACGCAGCTCAGCTTCAGGATGCCCATCTCGATCACCTGCACGAGCCACGGCGACCACCCCGAAAGCTCGGAGAGGGCAATATGCACCGGGATCCCTACCTGCGCGGGTGGATACGAGACGATGTCGATCTCGTGATTCACGAGGGCGATGAACGCAGCCAGCATCGATGCGGCGTAACCCGTACCGGGCGAACGCACGAGCGCGTGGACGAGGAACGTGATCGCGCCGAGCTCCAGCAAGGCGGGCGCAGCGACAAGCGCGTTCACGAGCAGCGCATTCCACGGCTCGAAGCTCGAAGGTAGGGTGAGACCTGTCACGATCCACGCCGAGAGCGTCGGCGCCAGGGCCATGACCAGCGTCAACACGAGAGCGGCGACGGCGCGGCCCACCACGCGTGTGCCGAGCGGCGCCAGCGTCGCGTCGATCATCTCATCGAACCCGGATTGCTGATCTCGACGAGCGAGCGCCCCCACGAACCCCGCCACGGCGAACACAGAGAACACATAACAAAGGCGGATGAGGAACGGCGCGAGCAGCGCAGGCCGTGGGACCAGCGGCCCCTCGGCGTGCCCGATCACATGGTAGAAGGCCCCTGCCACGTTCATGAGCGTCCAGAGCGCGACCGCTGTGCGGAACGCCCACCCTCGGGTCGTCAGCGAGAGGTGCCAGCGAGCCTCGGACAGCGTCGCGCGGAGCCATGACGGCGCCGTGATCGGCGGCAGCGCCGCGGCAATGGGCGCGGCGACACGAAAGGCCGCCTCGCCGTCCGGCGACGGCTTGCCGGCCCGCCCGAGCACGAGCGCCTCGCGCCCGTGCCGCACGAGCGCGAACGCCAGGATGGCGAGGGGGACCAGGCTCCAGAGGAGCCGATTGACGAGGAGCGGCGCGGTCATGGCCAGCTGCGCCGTCGCCTTTTCGTGCGGCGTCCAGCGCTTCGTCTGCGCCTCCGCCTCCCCGAAGCCGCTCACATCGACCACGGTCGCGATGTCCGTGTGCAGGTCACCGCCCCGCAGGACGATCATGGCCACCATCCAGATCAGGATCACCACCGCCGCCACGGCGAATGGACCTGCCGTGCTCCGGGTTCGGAGCGCCGCGGTCAGGTAGAGCGCGCCGAGGCCAATGGCCGACGGCACCACGAAGAGCGCCCATGACGACGCGATCGCCAGGATCGGCGTGGGCCCGATCGCCTCTTTCGGGAACACCCCGAGCGCGCCGAGCCCGGGGACGAGCAGAAAACCGAGCGAGCTCGCCGAGCCCAGGATGCAAGCGAGCCCGACCGCGCCGATGTAACGCGAGATCAGCAGCCCGCGAAGCGACACGGGCGCGGAGAGCACCAGCTCGTGGAGCCCCGCCGCCCGATCCCTCGTGACGACCTGCGCGAAGATCCACGCCCACGCAAAGATGAGCCAGAACGATTGCCCGGAGGTCATCAGGAAGACCACATGCGGGCTGTTGCGCGCGACGTCTGCCCCGCCCATGTCGCGCAGGTATTCCGCGCTCGAGAGCATGATGAACAGATAGCCGACGAGGCCGACGAACATGAGCGGGACGAGCGAGGTACGCAGCCCCGCCCGCAGCTCGTGCCACGCCTCGACGGCGTAGATGCGCGCCGAGCTCATGCGGCCTCCGCCTGTCGCGATTCGGCCAGCAGGTAGTGATAGGCATCGTCGAGCTTGGGCGCGTGAGCGACGAAGCCGTCGCCGGGCGACACATCGCGCACCACGACGGCGCGGGTGCCGCTCGGCGTGGGTGAGACGTTGAGCGCGTCGTCGGGGATCGGCTCGCCCCGCGCGTACGTCCGGGTCCACAGGCGGCCCGCGAGCGGCGCGGTCAGCTCGGCCGGCGCTCCCTCGGCGACCACACGCCCCCGGTTGACGATGGACAGCCTCCCACAGAGGTTCTCCACGTCGTCCACGATGTGCGTCGAGAGCAACACAACGGCCTCCGCAGCGACCTCCGCGAGCACGCGATGAAAGTGGTTGCGCTCGGCCGGATCGAGGCCAGCGGTCGGCTCGTCCACGATGAGGAGCTGCGGAGATCCCACGAGCGCGAGCGCGATGCCGAACCGCCGCAGCATGCCCCCGGAGTAGGTCGCGACCTCGCGGTGGCCCACGTCGCTCAGGTTGACGCGCGCGAGCAGCGTCGAGATCTCCGCGTCGCGCTCGCGCCGGTCCGTGCGCCCCTTCAGCCAGGCGAACCGCTCGAGCAGCGACCGCCCCGTCACCCCCGGGTACGCGCCGATCTGCTGCGGAAGGTAGCCGAGGCGGCGACGGAGGCGGTCGGGAGACGCAATGACGTCGATCCCGTTGAACGTGATCGTCCCCGCGTCTGGCGTCTGGAGCGTGGCGAGGGTGCGCATCAGCGTGCTCTTGCCCGCGCCGTTTGGACCCAGGAGCCCGTAGAGCCCCGGTCCGACGTTCAGGTGGACGCCGTTCAGCGCTCGAACGCCGTTGGCGTACGTCTTCGTCAACCCCTTCACGATCAGCCCGTTCGAGTTGGACATGGATCCCTCCGCACCTTGTTCAGCGCACGCGCAAGACGCTCCACGTGACACCAGGCATCGTCAGCGCGCGCGCGGGCGCGCCGTCTCCGGTCGTCCGCACCAGCGTGGTCGACTCGAAGCCTGTCGTTGACTCGTTCTCGTACGCTTGTTCGTCGACCTCGAACACCTTGATGCCGCCGGCGAGCGGCTGGCGATCGAGGCGCTCGGCCGACCCTGGATCGTCGAGCTGGATGCGCCACGTCTGCCAGTCCTGCGCCGCGTACGCCTCCAGATGGGTGCCGTCGGCGCCGGGCGAGAAGCTGCCGGTGTCCAGCACGCGCACGTACGCCACGCCGTCGGAGCCAGGGACCAGGCCGCCGGTCGGTCCGCCGGTCACGTCGTTGAGCGCCACGATGTCGGTGTCGAGCTCGTCCTGGCCCGCAGCCATGCGCGCCATGCACGGCGCAGGAGCCCTCTCCGGGTCGATCATGAAGATCGAGGCGACATACGGATCGGAGGAAAAATAGATGTCTCCGCTCGGCGCCTTCACCGTATTGAGGAGGCCTCCGCAAGGGGCGGCCTTCACCTCGAACGAGCCGTCGGTCGGATCGAAGAAGAGGATCTTCGACTCGCTGGCCACGCGATCGTACGCCGCGCTCACGCCGTACAGCGGAGCGACGAGCCGGCCTCCGTGCTCACGAAGGTTGGGCTCCCCGAGGAATGTGTAGTCCGCGGCGTCGATCCGCGCGTCCGACACGTCGATGCGCCGGGTGATCTCCATGGCAGCGAGATCGAGCTCGATCACCTGCCCCGAGACGAGGTCGAAGAGGAAGCCTCGGTCCGGACCGTCGAACGCCATCTTCTCCGCGAGGAGGACGGAGACCCCGGCTCCGCCGAGCCCGAGCCGAGCGTCGAGCTCCGGTTTGCCGGCGACCACCCTGTATTTCGAGACGGTGAGCTCTTCGGAGCTCACGAGATAGAACACCTCCGTTTGCGGGACTCCCCAGATAGAGCCTTTCCCGGGGAGCTCGATGGCCTCGTCCAGGCGGACGGCCCCTCCGCTCAGGTCGTCGACCACCCAGACGAACACGGTGCTGTTCGTGAAGTCATTGTCCTCGATGCGGCTGACGAGGGCATAGCGGGGACCGCCGTCGTCCGGCTCCTCGACGCCGCTCTCCCCGGGGTCGCTACCGCAACCCGCCATGAGCGGCAGGCCAATGAGGCACGACATCGCGAGAGCCCAGCGAGCGCCCCCCTTCCGGCATCGTTCCATGAGCCGCCGCCCTTCCTCGCCGTACCGGGCGCTCGGGCGTGCGGCGGCCTCGACCTCGAGGGACCTGGTAGTACCTGAAGAGTTCATCTCTTGCTTCCTTTCTCACGTCCGGCTTCGCCAGAGCGAAAAGGGGGTTGAAACTGCCTGAAAAGCGCAGAATTTCGAACCGCCAAGGCGCCATAAGACGCCAAGAATTTTGTGTTTTTGGCGTCTTATGGCGTCTTGGCGGTTCATTTCTCGCTTGATCAACGTGATCGGCGTTTCAGGGCGCGCCTGTGGATCGCGAATGTCGCGTGAACCTCACGCGGATGGGCGGCGACGTCGCCGTGATGAGCTGACCTCCCTCGTCGGCGGCGGGCAGGAATCGCTGCCTGCGGGCGCACGAGAGCGACATCTGGCCGAAGCCGTATCCCGGGTCCGAGAGGAGCTCCGCCGAGGCGACGGTGCCGTCCGAACGAACGACCGTGCGAATGACCACCGTTTGCTCGTCCACCGAGAGCGCATCTGCTTCGCGCGGCCAGGGGCAATTCCACTCCCGCGCGGGCTGCCCGACGGGCCTTGAGCGCGAGGGGCCTCCCTGCTGGCGCTCCGGAGCGGCGCTCTTGTCCACACGCGCGGCGTTCACCGCCTGCGCGCTCGTCCCCGCAGAGGAGGTGACGCCGCCGGCATAACGCTCTCCGCGGCCAACGGCGATGTCGAACCCGGTGAAATCGAGCGGCGCAGCCCCGTTTTCCGCCAGAGCGACCTGCCCTGCCTGCGCGGGCGGTGGAGGCGCGGCGGGAGCGGCAGGCGCCCGAGGAGCGGCAGGAGCGGCCGCGCGCGCGGGGGAACGCTCGGCGGCCCTGGGCGCCGGAGCTTCCGCTTGCGGCGAGGGGCTCGGCGGCGACGGCGGGGGTGCCAGATCGACAACGTGCTCCACCTGAAGCGGCGGGCGAGCCTTGCTCTGGCTCGCCGTCGTGTCGTCCGGTCCCAGGCGGAACGCGATGATCCCGACCGTGCCCTGCATGACGGCTGCCGGCATGAGCGCGAGCACGAGCGCTCGGGCCGAATGCTCCTTGACGGCCCCCAGGATGATCCCGGCGGTGCTGTCGGCGGCGAATGCGCGGGCTCGTCCCCTCGCGCGCCGGGGCGGAGCGTGGGCGTGCGCCGCGTCGAGGACGATGCCGGCGACGCTCTCGGGGTGGAACTCCGATCGAATCATGGGTGGCCGGTCCTCTCCGCCGCATGGGCCTCGGCCTCCGGGCGGACAGCGCCGAAGGCGACACGCGCGATCCCCGCGGCTTTCAGCGTGTCGAGCACCGTCATCACGCGGCCGTGCGAGGCGGCGCGGTCGGCCTGGATCACGGCCCGGAGCTGCGGATCGCGCGACAGGGCCGCCCGCGCGCGCTCGCGGAGCGCCGCGTCGTCGATCGCGGCTCCGTCGACCTGCACAGGCCCTTCCGCGGGCAACACCACGCTCAGCACCGCCTGGACCTCTTCACTCTGCGACGCGTGCGGCAGGTCCAGCGGGACGGCGGGCGCGACGACGATCTTCGCGGTGACGATGAAGATGATCAGGAGGACCAGCGTGATGTCGACGAGCGGCGTCACGTTGATCCCTTCGATGATCCCGCCGCGGCGGGATCTCGCGCTCTGCCCGGCGCTCGCCATGACTAGGCCGCCTCCGGGCGAGACGCCTCGCCATTCATCGGCTTGTCGATCGCCGCGCCGCCGTGGGCCGCGCGCGCGGATTCGACACGAGAGGGCTGCGCGGCCTCTCCGGTGGCCAGATAGGCGAGCACCAGGTTCGAGAGCGTCTCGGCGTCGTCGAGCATCGCGGCGATCCGGCGCTGCAGGTAGTTGTAAGCGGCGACGGCCGGCAGCGCGACGCCGATGCCCACGGCCGTCGCCACGAGCGCTTCCGCGATCGCCGCCATGACCGCGGCGGAGGCGACCTGGCTCGCGGCCCCGCCGCCCGCCGCCCCCGTGGCCTGACCGAGCTGCTCGAACGCCAGGATCACACCGATGACGGTGCCAAAGAGGCCGACGAAAGGCGCATTGTTGCCGAGGGTCCCGAGGTACGCGAGCCGCGCCTCGAGCGCCTTCCGCTCGGCGGCCATCGCGCTCTGCATCCCCTTGTCCGCCGCGGCCGACCCGCGCTGCGCTAGCCTCAGACCCGCGCGGGCGACGATCGCCCCGATCGATCGCATCGGCCGGAGCGCGTCGAGCGCGGCGGCGACCGAGCCGTTCGACAGGTGGGCGTCGAGCTCGGCGGCGAGCGCTCGCACGTCGTCGTCCTTCGAGCGGAAGTAGAGCCAGCGCTCGATGGCAATGGCGATGCTGCCCGCCGAGAGCGCGAACAGGAGCCACAGGACCCAGGACGCGCCGGACTGAACAAGCAGGTTCTTGACGGCTACAACGGTGTGCATCTCATCTCCTCGAGTTCGTGTGCTCCGCGAGCCGCAGGGCCTGTCTGTTGGTTCGTCATGTCGCCGTTCATCCCATCACCTGCCTCTCGAGCTCAGAGCTCCGCCGTGGTCTTGACGTAGAAGCTCCTTCCCGGGCGCGGCGTGCCGAAAAAGTCGAACACACGCTCATCCGTGAGGTTCTGCATCTCGAGCGACGTGCTCAGGCTCGCGCGGCCGCGCCGGACGACGTATCCGAGCCCGGCCGAGTGCACGAGCTGCGAGGGGATCACCTGCTTGGAGTCACGCCGGCCGAGGCTCTCCCAGGTGCGGAAGTACTCGTGTACATAGCGGCTGTTCCACGTGAGCGCGACCTCGTCCTCCGCGGCGAAGACGCGGCGAAACAGCAGGCGCGCTGAGCCGTTGGCGAAGAGGTACGGGCGGTTCGGGATGCGATCTCCCTCGAAGGCGCCGAACGCCCCCTCGCTCGAGGTGTTGCGGAAATCGAGGTAAGTGACGTTGCCGTCGAGCGCGAGGTGCTCCCCGGGCGAGGTCCATCCGGCGGAGCCTTCGACGCCGAGCGACCGCGCGCCGTGGACGTTCTCGTAGCTCTGGTCCCGATCGTTGCCGAGGAGCACGATCAGCCGATCCGCCGCGCGCAGGAAGCCGTTGCCCATCGCACGAAAGGCGCCCGCCGGCGTCGCGCGGACATCGAGGGTGAGCCCGAGGTTGACGTTGTGGCTGATCTCGGGATCGAGCCCGAGGTTGGCCGCGATGAACGTGTTGTCGCCGAAGACCTCGTCGGGGCTGGGCAGCCGCGTCGCCCACTCGTAGGAGGCCTTCCCGTAGAGCCATGGAGTGAACCTGTACCGGAGCGCGTCGCCGATGCCGAAGCGGTGGGTGCTCCCGTCGCGGTCGCGTGGCGGTTCACCGGCGGCCGAGCTCTCGCTCGCGACGCGCTGCACGTACTGCTTGACGAAAAGAAGGTGTTCGAGCCGGTCCTCGAACAGGTCGAGGTCGTACTCCAGGCCGTTCACCAGCGCGAGCACGCTGCGGCGGTCGGCGAGCGGATCGGGGCTATCTGCATCCCTTTGCAGGCGCTCATCACCCGTCCGTGTCACGTAGGTCGGCGCGATGGCCAGGCGGACCGCGTGCGACGGCTGGATGCGCCATTCCACGTTGAGGCGCGCGAAGGCGGAATGGTCCGAGAAGACCTGGTCGTGGGGGACAGCGTCGGTCTCGCCAGGCTCGCTGCCCTCGGGGTCGCAGCGTCCCATCCAGTCGTAATCGCAGGTCGCGACGTCGAGGAAGCGCCCTCGGACGTACGCATAGCCGCCCACCGCGTCGAGCGACACGCCGCGCCCCAGCGGCTGTTCGTAACGGAGGTTCACGCCTGCCGAGGTCTCCCCGTACGTCACGCCGCCGTACGGGACCCTCATGACGAGCTTGTGCTGGTACTCCTTGTCGTAATCGGTCACGAACGCGCGCAGGCGCAAGCGCCGCGCCCACGGCCGATCGACGACCCCGAGCTCCACGTGGCCTCCCGCGCTGCGGTATGCGTCGTGAAAGCGGTAGACGCGCGCCGGCGAGAAGCGCCCGCGCTCGTCCTCGACCTCGAGCTCGACGGGGTAGTCGTTCTTCGCATAGTCGAAGAAGCCGCTCGCGCGGGCGAACAAGCCGCTCGGCCTGTGCAGGTGGCTGCCGGCGAGCGCCGCCCGGTGGGTGTCGAACGAGCCCACCTCGTAGGACGCGCCGGCGCGCGATTCGCAGAGATCCTGATCGGTGATCAGGTCGACCGCCCCGCCGAGGGCGTCGGCGCCGAGGCGCACCGGGACCACGCCGCTGTAGATCTCGACGCGCTCGACGAGGCCTACCGGCACGTTCGAGACGCCGAACGGATAGCCGGCCAGATCGAGCGGCACGCCGTCGAGGAAGAACCGCACCTGATCGCCCGTCAGCCCGTTCAGCGAGAAGCGCGTGGCCGAGCCGAGGCCCCCCTCGCGGCGCACGCTGACCCCCTGCGTGCGCGCGAGCACCTCGCCCATGTCCGACGTCTCCCGCTGGATGCGGTCCGTCTCGACGACCGTCACGGCCTCGGCCGATTGCCGGTGCCGCTCGGCCTCCGACGGCCCGCGCACGGTCACCTCGATCGGGGCCTCCTCGCCGGATTGCACGAGCCGCAAGGCGATCTCGGCGACGTGCGCTCCGGCGATCTCGGTCTCGACCTCGGCCCGGCCGACGCCGCTCGCCTCGGCGATCACGACGCACGGCCCGGGCGCGAGGCCCTCGATCTGGAAGCGGCCCTCGCCGTCGGTGCGCGTTCGCTCGGCCCTGCCATCCTGGTGCCGCACGAGCACCTCGGCGCCGGCGACGCCGCGCGAGCTCGCGCCGGGCAAGAGCACGCGCCCGCGGAGCGCGCCGCTCACAGGCGCCTTGGGGAGGTGAAACTCGTAGGTGTAGAGGATCCGGGAGGCGACCGGGGTGTCCCCCCGTCGCGCAGGCGAAAACAGGAATCGCTGCGCTGCGGCCTGCGCCGCCTCGTCGAAGCCGTGCCCCGCGGCCTGCGCCACGTCCGCCGCCGACACCCGCCCATCCGCCTCGATGCTGAGCCTCAGCACGACGGTCCCCTCGAGGCCTTGCGCGAGAGCGGCCGCCGGGTAATCGGCCTCGACGAATGCGTTGAGGACCGGCGGGTGATTCTCCGGCGCCTGTCGTGATTCATCCGCGGCGGCCGGAGGCGCGTCGCCGTCCGGCGCGGCGTCCCGGGGCGGCTCCGCCGGCGAAGCCGCGCCGGCGTCCTGCGCGTGCGCGGCACCGCCCGCGAGCAGAGCACCGGCCGCGACGAGCGCGGCGGCACCGGCGCCCCTTCGCGCCCGGGACGGGCGCGAAGGGCCTCGACGCGCGGGTGCCTCGGTGTTCATGCGGCTTCATCTATAGCAACCCGGAACCTATTGCAACACTTTTGCATGTGTACTTTGGATGCTGTTCGTGGCCGCGCGCGGCGATCCGCGCGGGCTCTCTGGGCGGGCAAGGGAGGAGGGGACATCGCGCGCGGGGAGGGCGCCGCGCGGGTGGGTCGGCCGGTGCGTGCTGCTGCCCGGCGATCACCGGGTGATCGCCGCGGGCCGGCGGGAGATCTCGGAGGCCGGGCCGGGCTCAGCCAGCGGGCGCTTCCCGGAGCGCGGAGCTCGTCTCGACGTCGCGCCCGTCGAGCCTGCGAAACTCTCGATTCACCATGACGAGCACGAGGAGGAACATCGCCACGTCGATGGCCGTGGTCCCCCAGTAGACACCGCTCACCCCGACGAGCCTCGGGAGGAGCCACATCAAGGGGATGAAGAGCACCACCTGCCTCAGGAGGGCGACCACGCTCGCGAGCTTCGCCCGCTCCAGGCAGGGGAACAGCACCAGCGCGTTGAAGACATACGGCAGAAGGGGCAGCACGACGATGTAGATCCGGAAATCGAGCACCTGTTGCGCGGTGAACTCGGACCCCGGCAGCAGGAAGCCGAGGACCGCGTTCGGGGCGAGCATCATCGCGAGCCAGAACGGCAGGACGAACGCGACCCCGGCGAGCCCGAAGAGGCTGAAGGCCCGCTTCACCCTGACGTAGCGCTGTGCCCCGTAGTTGATCCCTTCCACCGGCTGCAAGGCGCGCATCAGGCCGAGCATCGGGGTCAGCATGAACAGGAAGAGGCGGTTGCAGGCGGCGTAGAAGGCGACGTCGTTCTCCGTGCCCTGGCCCGATACCGCGTTGTAGACAACGACGTTCTGGGCGATGCCCATGATGGTCAAGATCATGCCCGGCATGCCCAGCGAGATGATCTGCTTCCGGATCGCCGGATCGACGCGGATCGTGCGCCAGGCCGTGTCGAACGAGGCGCGCCCCCTCGCGAAATACAGGAGCCCCACGGCCGAGTAGACGAACATCGCCGCGTTGGTGGCCCACGCCGCGCCTTGCACGCCCCAGCCGAACGTGTGGATGAACAGCGGCTTCAGGATGACATCCACCAGCAGGCCGAGGGAGATCATCCACGCCGCCGTCTTCATCTTGCCTTCGCCGCGCACCGTCATGTTCACGGCCAGGCCGTGCACCCAGAACACCGAGCCGAGCGCCGTCACCTTGAAGTACTCGGTGCCGTACGCGAGGATCTCCCCGGTGCCGCCCATCATGCGCACCAGCGGCTCTGCGAACACGTAGGCGAGCACGGTGTAAGGCAAGCTGAGGAGCAGCGACAGCCCGTTCACGCTGCCCAGCAGGCTGTGGAGCTTGCTCTTGTCGCCGGCGCCCAGGTAGATGCTGAGCGCCGTGCCCGCGCCGGTCCCGACCAGGCTGCCGAGGCCGAGCGTCATCTGGGACAAGGGATAGGCGATGCCGACGCCGGCCAGGGCGCTCTTGTTCATCAGCTGGCCCACGAACACGGCGTCCAGGAAGGCGTTGAGCCCGTAGAGCACCATGGCCAGCACCGCCGGCCACGAGAGCTCCCACATCACTCTCGTCAGCTTCCCCTCGAGGATGAACTGCTTCTGCGTGTCTCTATCGTTCATGGCACAGATCTCCGTCGATTCGGTGTCATCGACTCCACACGGCTGGAACCGCGCCGCCCCCACGTGCGCAACTACAACGCAGCTGGAAGAAATCTGTTTTCATGACGTCCCCACATCGAGAGCGCAGACGTGAGCGTCCGCAGGCGCTAAGGTGCCCACGACGCCACCTCCTCGGACGAACGCGATCCGACAGGCAGCCCCAGGGCACACCGCGCCCCTGCGCCTCCCTCTCCAGCGTGCTTGCTATCTCCTAGCATACGAGCTGGCGCAGATGCAATTGATTTTTATTTTCATCGCATGGGGCGACCGGCGGGAGCAGCATTTCGACCGTGATCTGAAGGGATTTTCTGCCGCTCGGCCACGGAGCGCGCAGCGGCCGGCCCCCGTTGCCCGAGGGCGATCGCGGGGCTCCGGCGTCACGCTGCGCGAGGATCCTCGGCCCGGGGCTGCGCGCCGTAGTACATAGCTACGAGCACATCCTGGAAGGAGCGCGCGATGGCAAAGCTCATGGTCTACGAGATGTTCTCCAAGTCGGATATCGAGGCGCTGCTCGACGCCGGCGTCATCGTCAATCTCGCCTTCGACGCGTCGCACCCGAAGCAGGAGAAGACGGTCCACCTCGAGCTGCTCATCGACGCCTCCCAGGAGGCGATCCTGCGGCTCAGGAGCCGCTGCAATGAGACGTACATCAAGCTGAAGGGCGCGCTGATGCAGGGCGCGGGCACCTACAAGCTCGAGTGCCACACCTTCGATCAGGACATCGTCAACAGCTCGCCGAAGTCCTATGAGATCCGTCAGAACCGCGCGATCGTGCGGTACGGCGACGTCGGCACCGTCATCCAGGACATCGGCTGGTGGTGAGCGAGGCTACGGAAGCGCGTGCCGCTGGAGGACCTGCCAGGCGAGCTCGGGGATCATGAAGGAGTTGTAGCTGCCGCAGTGCGTGCCGCCCTGAACGGTGCAGAGGACGGTCTCTGCGCCGGTTCCGCACGTTGGATACGTCTCGCACGCCGCGCGCTCGGACAGCGCTGCCGGCGAGCCGGTGCACGTGTTGAGCTCGCCCCACGTCGCGAAGTTCTCCTTGGCACCGGCGAACGCGTTGCCGCCATCGTACGGCACCAGCGAATCGTTGGTCCCGCGGAACTGGACCACCGTGACGGGCCTCGTCGGAGAGCAGTCCCCGCACCCGGCGCCGTCGACGCAGTCGAAGTCCACCGGCGCCACGCCGGCGATGACGTCGGCCGCCTTGCAGGCCAGCTTGTACGACATGCCGCCGCCGTTCGAGCAACCCGACGCGTAGACGCGCTTCGTGTCGATGCACGCCTCGCTCTCCAGCTTCGTGATGATGGCCCTGACGAAGGCGACGTCGTCGGCGTCGTCACCGCAGCAGAGCCCGGCGTTCCACGCGTTCGAGACCCCCTGAGGGTAGACCGCGAGGAAGCCCTCGGCGTCGGCGACGTCATCCCAGCCGGAGAGGTTCTTCTGCTGGTTGCTGTTGCCGCTGAGCCCGTGAAAATCGAACACGATCGGGGCGCGGGTCACGCCATCATAGCCCGGTGGGGCGTGAACGAGGAACGAGCGCTCTAGCCCATCCACCGTGATCTTCACCGTCGTGTCGCCGGGTTTCAGCGTGGCGGAGGCGGGGCACGGCGCGCTGGCATCCCCGCCCGACCCGCCGGTGCCACCGCCGCTTCCGGCCGTCGCCCCCGCACCGCCGCTTCCGGTCGTGCCTCCGCCGCTCGTGCTCGCGGTCTCTCCCGCGCCGCTGGTGCCGCTCCCGACTCCCGCGCCTCCAGTACCGGTGCCGCTCGGGCCCTGGCCGCTCGTGGCGGAGGTGGCTCCGCCGCTCCCTTCACCGACGTTGTCCGTCGACGTCGTGCACGCAGCCAGCCAGGACGGGACGACACCGACCACGAGCGCTCCGAGCACCCAGTGGCAACCCTTGCGATTGGACATGATAACTACCTCCTCGTAGGATCCCGCTCACCGAAGAAATCGACAGCGTGGTTGCCGAGCAGCTGCTGTCCCGTGGGCGTCGCTGTTCCGAGCCCTCTTGTGCGCCATCATCGTGCTTCCTGTCCGACCGAGAGCCTCGGCTCGGCGGAAAGTTGAAGCGAAGGCAAACGCTTCTTGCTGGGTCGGCGTCGCCCGGCTTTGGCCTTCAGCCCCTGCAGGCGTGGCCGTCGCGACGAGGAGTTGCCACACCCAACCACCCCTGCGAAAGCGGCAAGATTGCCACGCTGCGGGGGTGACTCCCCTGACACTCCCTCGTCGTCCTTTTTTGACATCCCTCCCCCGTCTCATAGCTGTCACTTCCCGTCTCACGCGAGCTCCCACTAGAGTTCACGAATCGGCGCCTTCCCGGGCCGTGCGAGCGACGAACATCGCGTTCGTCGCGACGCCACGCGGAACACCATAACTGAATTAATTCGTCTTACCGGAAATCATTGACACCTGACCCATGGATCGACCGAGCTCGCAAGCGCACCACCGATCTTCTTATCTATCTTGAGCAACAACCCGCGAGCCGGCCGCTCCAGACATGGAGAATCTCAATGCGTATGAATCGCTTTCTTGGGTACGTCTCTCTCTCGTTCGCTTGCTGCCTGCTCGCATGCGCGATGGAGCCGGTTGATCTGGAGGACAGCGACTCGCTCGAGTCCGGCGTGACCAGCCCGGACGGCATGATCGACGCGACGCTCACGATTCAATCGCAGTGGGGCAGCGGGTACTGCGCGAACGTGACGGTCAAGAACCTCAGCCGCACCGCCGCCACGACCTCCTGGGGCATGGTCGTCGATCTCGGCGGCACGACGGTGGCGAACCTCTGGAACGCGCGCTCCACGACGTCGGGCGGGCGGCTCAACGTCACGAACGAGAGCTACAACGGGGCGATCGCGAAGGGGGGGACGACGTCGTGGGGGTTCTGCGCGAACGGCACCGGGCGGCCCACCATCGTCTCAGCCAGCAGCACCGGAGGCACGACCACGTCCTCCTCGAGCAGCAGCTCGAGTTCCTCGGCGAGCAGCAGCTCGAGTTCCTCCTCTAGCTCCTCGGCGACCAGCGGCGCTGGCGGAGGCGCTGGCGGCAGCGGCGGCAGCGGCGGCTCCGGCGGCAGCGGCGGCTCCGGCGGCGGGGCCCCGCGCTCGATGGGCTTCATCGGTTGCTCGATGGCCGAGAACACCGCACAGGGGTACCAGACCGTCGGTGGCCAACGGATGTGGCCCCCCTATGGGACCAACGGCGATGTCGTCCAGACTTGGACGAATACCAGCTCGGCCTCCTGGAAGAAGTTCGATCAGCAGGTGGCCAAGTATGGCAAGCCCACTGCAGTCTGGGTTCAGGTGTGCATCTTCTCAGGGGCCGGAGCGACCTTCGATGAGGTCAAGAAGCTGATCGCCAACGCACGCGAGCACGCGGCGCCCGGGGCAACCATCTACATCACGGGTCAGCCGCTCTACAACTCCGGATGGACCTGCGACCTCGCAGGCCCAGGCGGCCCAGAGCTCACCGACCGTCTCGCCCGGCAGGCGGCCGCCGATCCGACGCTGAACGTGATCTATCCGGGTTCTTTCGGCCCGCTCGGGCAGGGGACGACCGCCGACAGCTGCCACGCGAACAGCGCGGGACAGCAGCTGCTCGGCAACCAGGCCGCCAGCTTCTTCGGCAAGTAGGAGAGCGGCGTCACGCTCGCAGATCCCGCACGCGGCGAGCCAAGCGCCGGTGGGGATCGAGCTCGGAGCTCACGGCAGCGTCGCGGCGGCCGTGACTCCGAGCCAGCGCTCGCCGGAATCGGCGAGCGCGCGGCGGAGGGCGCCGCTCCTGGGCCTCACAGCCGGCGTCCGTCACGCGATCAAGGAAGCGAATGCCTCTTCAGCGTGGCCCACCCGATCTCGGGGCTCCCCCAGGTCATACCGCCGCCCTCCGTGGTGCACAGCGTCACCTCCGCGCCGTTTGCGCAGCTCGAGTACGTCGAGCAACCATCGCTGTCCGCCGCGCTCGGGGCTCCCGTGCACTGGTTCAGCTCGGCCCACCTCTCGAAGGTGCCGGCGGCGCCGAGGAAGGTGATGTTCGCGCCGTTCGGCGCCTGTTGAGGCCCGCCCTCGTAAGGCACCAGCAAGTCCGCGGTACCCCGGAACGAGATCTCGGTCACCGGCCGCGACGGCTGGCAGGGCTGCTCCGACTCCGCCAGAAGGTCGAACGCACTGGGAGCGACCGCAGCAAAGACGTCCGCGGCGTTGCAGGCCAGGTGGTAGGCCATCCCGCCGCCGTTCGCGACGCCGACGGCATAGACCCGCTTGAGGTCGACACACGCCTCCTTCTGGACCTCCTGGACCAGGGCGCGCGCGAACCCCACGTCATCGACGTCGCGCGACGTCGTGCAACACGGACCGATGTTCCACGCACCGTCGATGCCCTGCGGCCACGCGACGAGGAACCCCTCGGTGTCGGCGAGCTCGCGGTACCCCGAGGCCTCGGCCTCCTCCGCCGGGGTCCCGCCCAGCGTATGGAAGTCGAGCACCAGCGGCATGGGGCTCGCGCCCGTGTAGCTCGCGGGGAGGCGAACGACGTAGCTTCGGGTGGTGTCCCCGACCGTCACCGTGCGCTCGTTGTCGCCGGGCGAAAGCGTGATCGCCGGGCAGGCGGTCGCCGTCTCGCCATCGCCGGGCGTTCGGCAAAAGCCGCCCTGACAGCGGAACGGCGCGCCGAGCGGCTCGCAGTCGGCGTCGCCGCTGCAGGAGATATCGCAGAACGCAGCGCTCTCGGCCGCGTCGCAGGCCGCCTCGGCAGGCCGCTCCGCCACGGCCACGCACTCGGCGCCGAAGACGAGCGCCGTACACTCGCGGGCGACCGAGCAGGCGCGCGTGCAGACGCCGCAGATGCAGGAGAGACCGTCCGCGCAGCTGGCATCACAGCTCCTGAGAAAGTTGGTCTCGCTCCCCGTTTGAGGCCCGATGTCCCTGCAGGCCGAGCCGAGGAGCGCCCCGCCCATCACGCTCGCGATGAGGCACGCCGTCACGACCACCCTAGATCTCATCGCCGCCCCCGCTGTCCTGCTGGATCAAGCACTGTCCGATGTACAGAACGACCTGCGTGTACCTGTCCGGCCTCTCGTGCGCTGCGTTGAAGGCCTCGACCTGCTCGCGCAGCTCGACCAGCTGGGCACGCAGGCGCCCCAGCGTCTCGTAAGCCCGCTGTTCGTGCGGATGGCCGGGCCACAGGTCGAGGGTATAGGTGCTCCCCCCGACGCGGTCGCCGAGGCCGGGCGCGGAGCGATCCTCGCGCAGCCGGCACAGGATGGTCTTCACCATCGCCTGGAAGTGATCGAAGATCGCCGCCTCCCACCCCACGGGCGAGCCCAGCAGCACGTAGAGGCTCCCGGCGCTGTACGTCGCCCCGGCGCCCTCCCCGGTCCGCTCGACGCGCGCCGATTCCACGAGACGCCCCAGGGCGGCGTCGAGCTCCGCGCGCTCGATGTGTGTGCGCTGCAGCAGCTCGTCGCGCGCGAGCGGGCCTTCGCGATAGATGATCGCCCAGACGAGCTCGTCGACGCCTTCGCCGGAGCGGAGCGCGCGCAGCGCGCCCAGCTCGTCGTCGGACACCGCGCGATACACCACCTGAGCCCCCTGCCCCGCCTGGAAGATCAAGCGGCTCTCGCAGAGGTCGAAGAGCACCCCGCGAAGCAGGACGTCATCCTCGCCGGCGAACGCCCTCAATATCTCGGCCCGCGGCGTGATCCCCCGGCGGCGGATGTGGTCCAGCACGGCCTCCCAGAGCGAGCGGCCGCGCTCGACCGAACTCTCCGTGATCCGCCGGACGCGGCGCTGGTACGTCCGGAGCCCCATGCCGAACATGTCGGCGCCCACCTTGCGGCTGACGCCTTGCCGCTCGAGCTCGGTGACCAGGTCCTGGAACACCTGGTCTGCGAGCTGGGCCAGAGGGGCACGCCAGCCGCCCGAGGTCGCCAGCTGGGCGATGAGGACGGTGGTCTGACGAACGATGGCATGAATCAGCTCTACCGTCATAAATTGATAAGTATCGACGAGAAGCCTCGTTGCGCGCCACAGAGTAACGCCACACAGGCCGGCGGGGGGAGTGACAAACCCGACACCCCCCGGGCGCGGGGAGGGGCGACGAGCGGCAGGCCAAGGGGGGCCCGCAGGGGGCTGTGGTGTGACGGAAGCCGCTTCCCTACGTGGAGGATGGACCTGAGATAGCGACGCCGCGGAGCCGCGGACTCATCGAGCCGCTCGACCTCGGGTCTCCCTCAACCCACGCACCGTCAGCACCAGCTCCTCCAGCGTGTCGACGATGCGGTCGGCGCCCGCAGCCTCCAGCTCCGCGCGCGACCCGTAGCCCCACGTCACCCCGATCGCCACGAGGCCGTGCGCCTTGGCGCCGAGGACATCGTGTTCGCGGTCGCCGATCATGCAGGCGTCGGCGGGGGTGAGCGACTCGCGCTCGAGAGCGTGCGCGATGAGCTCGGCCTTGGTCGAGCGCTCGCCGGACAGCTCGGCGCCGTAGACGCGGGGCACGTGCGAGCGAAGGCCGAAGTGGTCGATGATGCGCTCGGCATAGACGGCCGCCTTGCTGGTGACAAGGCAGAGGCCGTGGCCCGCCTGGCAGAGCTGCGCGAGCGCCTCTGGCACGCCGGGATACACGCTGTTCTCGAACAGGCCGAGCGTGCCGAAGCGCTCGCGATAGACGAGCACGGCCTCCTCGATGCGGATGCTGTCGCGCGTCGCCAGGATCTCGGCGAACGCCTCCCGCAGCGGCGGACCGATGAAGCGGCGCACCTCGGCGAGGCTGATCGAGCCGTGCCCGAGCACATGGGCCGTGTGCACGAAGCAGGCAGCGATGCCAGGGGCCGGATCCGTCAAGGTGCCGTCGAGATCCAGGAACAACGTGCGCATGGCGGCGCACGTAGGGCACCGAAGGGGGCGGCGGCAAGGGTCGCGAGGGGCAACATGGGCGGCGCGCTGGAACCCGCGCGTCCGGCGCGTCCCGCGAAGCGCGCGTTGCCGCAGGCGCCGCGCGGAGCGCGCCTACTGCTCCGCTGCTGCCCTTCGCTATCTCGGCCGGTACACGCATCCGCCGGTGACGCTCCCCTCGGAGCGGTGGGCATCGTGATGGCTCTCGAAGTCGACGAGCGGGGATGACAAATTTGTCCAAGGGGGGCGACGACGATCTCGCCGTCTATTCGAGCGGGTCGCAGCGGCAATAGAACAAGGAGGGTCGGACGCGAGCCGAGAGCCCTCGCAGGTCCTGACCAACGCCCCCTGACCGAAGGTGACGACGATGAATCATCCCGCTCTTTCCTCCCGATGGGTGGTCCGCTGCGCTCTTGGGATGGCCGTGCTCTACCTCGGAGCGTGCGGCCCTGCGGACAAGGAATCAAGCAGCGGCGACAGCGGCGCCGATGGGCCGATCGGCACGCTCGACGACGAACAGGACTATGCGCGATTCATGCACGCGATCGCGCTGCCGCTGGTCGGTGTCCTGATCGAGCTCGAGGATCGTACCTCCGCCGATGATCCCGCCGCGTGCCCGAGCGGAGGAGCCGCCGCGATTGACCCCGCCCTCGGGCAGGTGACGTTCAGCGCCTGCCAGCTCGGCGGAATCACGATTTCTGGAACGGCAGTCCTGGCGCAAGGGGCCAGCGCTGGCCCCGACAAAAGTGCCTTCCTGGCGGGCGCGCAGCTCACGCTCAGCGGAGGCGCCGCCGGTCTGGTCCTCATGCAGCTCGCAGAGCTGACCTGGCAGGACCCGCCCACGGAAGCGGGAACGACCTGGAGAGCGTCGTTCGAAAACGGCATGTCCGGACAGATCTGTGTGCAAAGCAGCGGTCAGCCCTGCTCCTAGGAGGGAGCAGGAGCTGACCATCGTGGGTGACCTATGACTTCGCTTGCCCCTCCTTGCTCCAGAACCCCTCAGCCGCGTCAACTCGGTCGTACTGCGTCCCCCCAAGGACGCCCCCGATCTCCGATCACTTCTGCAGTTGGACGCCGAGGAACAGGGCATTCCCCTTCGCCCCTGACAGATCGCTTCTTTGATAGCCGAGCGCCGCACGCGCAGCGTACCCTTCGATGACATAGCCCACCTGGGCGTCGATGAGCAGATAGGGGTCGGCGTTCTTCGGCTTCGCTTGTTGCAGCCGGACCAGAGGCTGTAACTTTCCGACACCGATGTTGGTCGGCGTGAGGTAGCTCGCGAGCGCGAAACAGGAATAGTCGAACCGCTCGAAATCGCCAAAGTACTTGTAAAATGCGCCTTCGAGCGTGATCGTGCCCGCCGTGTCGAGGTTCTTTTCGAACAGGAGGTCGGCGTTGGCCTCCATGTAGGTGTCCTTGCGCGGGATGCCTGGAGGCATGCCCGCCGCAGGGGGCGGCAGTGATTCGACCGAACCGTCCCTCTGCACCTCACCCGCCACGCCGAGCGCGAGGATGCTCTTCTCTCCGAGGTACGTGGACTTCTGGTAATAGGCTGGCTCCGGGTCGAGCAAGCTCAAGTTGAGCCTCGCGGTGTAGAGCGGGCTTACCGAAGAGTCATGCAGGTTGTAAGCACCGACATAATACTTGAACAGGCCGCCCGCTACCTTGCCCCAGGCGGTCACCCCATCGTTGCGCCCGAACGGCCCCTGCCTCGGCCCGAGCGGCGGCGTGTAGGGCTCGAAGAGTCCGGGGTAGTTCCACGGCCCCATCGACCACGGCCCGGAAAAGGCAGAGCGATCCGACGGCACGATCATTCGGCCGATCCAGACGTTCAGCAGATCATGAAACTTGATCTTGGCGATGGCGTCACGGAGGGTCGCGCTGCCCGCTATGTTGCCCCCGGTCGGGGTTGGTCCGAACTGAGCGACGACCGCGCCCTGCACCCCGATGAACCGGTTGATTTCGCCTGAAAGCAACAGATGCAGCTCTCCGTCCGCGAGCAGTCGGTCCATCTTCTCGCGCGCGCCAGGGTTCTGTAAGCGACCTCCGACGCGGGCCCAAGCCGCGACGCTGAGCGGCTTCTTCCATAGCTCCTCCTCCGCCGGAGGCGGTGGCGCCGGCGAAGTTGAGCCAGGCCCTGCGGCGCTGTCCAGTGTCGGCGCGCCGGCGATGGCTTCGGCAGTCGGCGCTCGCGCCGGGCTTGCGCCTGCGGGAGCGGTCGCGGGCGCCGCGGTCGGCGGATCTTCGCCCGTGGGCGCCGGTGGTGCTTCGGGCTGCGCTTGTGCCCGCGCCGCGCGGTCGAAGGAAGTGATGCCGAGGATGACGGCCAAGACCCCTGCGCTAACTCCGACCAGGCGCCTCGACGCCCCCGTCTGTGTGCTCATGCGTTCTCCGTGGTGTGCTCGTCAATAGGAAAAGCCGCGCATCTCGCTGTCGCGCGCGTCAAATAGGATTCTGCGATGAACGCGCTGCCTCGATGGCGCGGTCCGAAATCTGACCGAGCAGCGCATCCGCATGCATGGCCGCCACCAGGGGTGAGGTTCGTCGCCGTCACGACGACGAGTTGCCACGCCCCGCGGCACCGGAGAAAGCGGCAAGATCGCCACGCAGGGGGGGTGACAAAATTATCGCCGGCTATCCCAGCGACGAACCACTATGATGAGGTTTCAATTATCTCGGGCAGCTTCTCTTCGATGGCGAAATGGCCGGTATCGAAGAGGCCTGCCGAGGCGAGGCAGGCGACAGATCTGTCATCCCCATTGAGCGGCGATCTTGCCGCTTTCTCCGGGGCGGCTGCGTGTGGCAATTCGTCATCGTGACCGCGACGCCTGCAGGGTCTGAGGGCCTGAGCCGGGATTCATCATCGCTTTATATTTACGTCGAGTGAAGCTCTCGACCGGACCGGACCGAGGAGACTCCCTTCGATTGGGCAGAGAAACCAGCGGTCAATTACGTCGGAATACGTCGAACCCGCATGCGCGATGACGCAGCAGAGGAAACCATGTCTACCGGTGAAGTGACTCGCGGACCAGGCGGCGGGCGCTGGGTCGTCCCGCTCTGCTGGGCGGCCGTTCTGCTGGACGGTTTCGACCTCGTGGTGCTCGGCACGGTGCTGCCGGTGCTGCTCCAGAACAAGGTGTGGGGCCTCAACCCGGACAGCGCGGCGATGCTGTCCACCGTCGGCCTCATCGGAATGGCGATCGGCGCGCTGACCATCGGCACGGTCACCGACGTCATCGGCAGGCGCAAGGCGTTGCTCCTGGCCGTCATCGATTTCTCCCTCTGCACGCTCCTGTGCGCGTTCGCGCCATCTGCGTTCGTGTTCGGGCTCCTCCGGTTCCTCGCCGGCCTCGGGCTAGGCGGCTGCCTGCCGACCGCGATCGCGCTGGTGACCGAGTACGCGCGCACCGACAGGCGCGGCAGCGCCACGACCACGATCATGACCGGGTACCACGTCGGCGCGGTGTTGACCGCGCTGCTCGGCATCATCGTCATGAAGCCGCTCGGGTGGCGCGCGATGTTCGTCATCGGCGCAGCGCCGGCGCTGGTGCTGGTCCCGCTCATGCTCCGCCACCTGCCGGAGTCCGAATCGTTCCTCAAGGTAGCGCGGTCGCGCCGGTCGCTGCGCGACGCTCTCGGCGCGGTCGCCTCCCTGTTCCAGCAAGGCCTGATGCGCCCGACGCTGGCGTTCTGGGTGACCTCGTTCATGGGCTTGTTGCTCGTCTACGGCCTCAACACATGGCTGCCGGCGATCATGCGGCAGGCTGGCTACGATCTCGGCGCGGCGCTGAGCATGCTGCTGACGCTCAATGTGGGCGCAGTGATCGGCTTGTTGCTCGCCGGAGTTGTCGCGGACCGGTTCGGCGTGCGCCCGTCGGTCATCGGCTGGTTCGTCGCCTCCGCGGTGTTCCTGGCGCTGCTCAGCGTCCGGCTCCCCGGTGCCTTCGTCTATGCGGCCGTGCTGATCGCTGGCTGCTTCGTCTTCAGCGCGCAGGTCCTGGTCTACGCCTATGTGGGACGGGTCTATCCGGACGGCAACAGGGCGACCGGGCTCGGCTGGACTGCCGGCGTCGGGCGACTCGGCGCCATCTGCGGTCCGATCCTCGGCGGCGCGCTGCTGAGCGCCGGGATCGCGTACCCGTGGGGCTTCTATGCCTTCGCCATCGTGGGTGCGCTCGGCGCGATCGCGGTGACCGCCGTCGGACGGGCGAGGCCGCGATCGGAACCTGCAGCCACGGGGCTGCCCGCGCCCGCGGAAAGCTGATGCGAACGAGAATGGAACGCCGGAGGGACGCGTGATCGACAAGGTTGTGAGCTCGCTCGAAGCCGCCGTGGGAGGCATTCGCGACGGGGCGACGATCATGATCGGCGGCTTTGGCACGGCCGGAATGCCGTTCCAGTTGCTCGATGCCCTCATTGCGCAGGGGGCTCGCGATCTCACCGTGGTCAGCAACAATGCGGGCAACGGCGACACGGGCCTCGCGGCCCTCTTGAAGATGCGCCGCGTCCGCAAGATCATCTGTTCCTTTCCGCGCCAGCACGATTCACACGTGTTCGACGCGCTCTACCGCGCGAAAGAGGTCGAGCTCGAGCTCGTGCCCCAGGGCAATCTTGCGGCGCGCATCCAGGCGGCGGGGGCAGGTTTCGGCGCGTTCTACACGCCGACCGGCTACGGCACGCCGCTCGCGCAGGGCAAGGAGACGCGCGAGATCAACGGACGTCTCTATATACTGGAATATCCGATCCACGCCGACGTCGCGCTCATCAAGGCGCACAAGGCGGACCGCTGGGGCAACCTCGTTTACCGCAAGGCGGCGCGCAATTTCGGGCCGATCATGGCGGCAGCGGCCCGATGCACCATCGCGGAGGCCGGTGAGATCGTCGCGCTCGGCGCGCTCGATCCAGAAGCGGTGGTCACGCCCGGGATCTTCGTTCACCGCGTGGTATGCGCGGCGCGGGAGGCGGCGCGCGCCGGCTGAGGGACGATGATCATCCGACGCTACAGCCGCGAGCAAATGGCCGCACGCGTGGCCGACGACATCAAAGAGGGTATGTACGTGAACCTCGGCATCGGGCTGCCGACGCTCGTGTCGAACTTCCTGCCGCGCGACCGTGAGGTGTTCCTGCACAGCGAGAACGGGATCCTCGGCATGGGCCCGGCGCCGGCGCCAGGCGATGAAGACCCCGAGCTCATCAACGCCGGCAAGCAACCGGTGACGCTGCTGCCCGGCGGATGCTTTTTCCATCATGGCGACTCGTTCGCCATGATGCGCGGAGGCCACCTCGATATCTGCGTCCTCGGCGCGTTCCAGGTGTCCGTGAACGGCGATCTCGCCAACTGGCACACCGGCGCGCCGGACGCCATCCCAGCGGTCGGCGGCGCCATGGACCTCGCCATCGGCGCGCGCGACGTCTGGGTGATGATGGAGCACACGACGAAGTCGGGGGAGAGCAAGATCGTCGAGCGCTGCACGTATCCGCTGACCGGTATCGCGTGCGTGAAGCGCATCTACACGGATCTCGCGGTGATCGACGTCACGCCGCGAGGGCTCACCGCCGTCGAGTGGATCGACGGCCTTTCATTCGAGGAGCTCGCACGGCTGACGGCTGCGCCGCTCCGGCGGGGAATGGCCTGATGACGGCGCCGGCTTACATCTGCGACGCGGTAAGGACTCCCTTCGGTCGCTACGGCGGCGCGCTCGCCGCGGTGCGCGCGGACGACCTCGCGGTCGTGCCGATCCGCGCGCTCATGGATCGCAATCCGAGCGTGGACTGGTCGGCCGTGGACGACGTGATCTACGGCTGTGCGAACCAGGCCGGTGAGGACAACCGCAACGTCGCGCGGATGGTGGCCCTGCTCGCGGGCCTGCCGGCATCGGTGCCGGGCGCGACCGTCAACCGGCTGTGCGGGTCCAGCTTGGAAGCGGTCGCCGTGGCCGCGCGCGCGATCAAGACGGGCGAGGTGTCGCTCATGATCGCCGGCGGGGTCGAGAGCATGTCGCGCGCACCCTTCGTGCTTTCGAAGGCCGACGCCGCCTTCGCCCGAGGGCTCAAGCTCGAGGACACGACCCTCGGCTGGCGCTTCGTGAATCCCCTGATGCACGCGCGCTTCGGCACGGACTCGATGTCGGAGACGGCCGAGAACGTCGCAGAAGAGTTCAAGATCTCGCGCTCCGATCAGGACGCCTTCGCTTACCGCAGCCAGCGCCGGGCGGCGGCCGCCATCGAGGCGGGTCTCCTGGCAGAGGAGATCGTGCCGGTGGCGGTGCCGAGGAAGGCGGCGACAGGCCTCGTCGACAGGGACGAGCACCCGAGGCCCGACACGAGCCTGGATGGCCTGGCGAAGCTCCAGCCAGTCGTCAGAGACGGCGGCACCGTCACGGCCGGGAACGCTTCCGGCATCAACGACGGCGCCAGCGCGGTCCTGCTCGCGTCGGAGGCGGCGGCGAAGCGCTTCGGGCTCACGCCGCGCGCGCGCATCGTCGCGGTCGCCGCGGCGGGCGTCGCGCCCCGCATCATGGGCATCGGCCCCGTCCCCGCCACGCGCAAGGTGCTTGCGCTCGCGGGGCTCACGCTCGCCCAACTGGACCTCATCGAGCTGAACGAAGCCTTCGCTGCGCAGGCGCTCGCCGTGCTGCGCGAGCTCGGGTTGCCTGACGACGCGCCTTTCGTCAATCCGAACGGCGGCGCCATCGCCCTTGGCCACCCGCTCGGCGCGAGCGGCGCGCGGCTCGTGACGACCGCGGTCTATCAGCTGCAACGCAGCGGCGCCCGCCGCGCTTTGTGCACCATGTGCATCGGCGTCGGTCAGGGCATTGCCATGATCCTCGAGCGGGTGTGAACAATGGCCGACCAAGACATTTACCGCCGTCCTGCGCCGGATGCGCAGCCGCCCTACCTGCATCGACCGTACAACTCGACGCACAAGCGGGCTCCGACGCGGCCGCTCGTCGTCTTGCCGCAGACGTTGTCCGAGGTGACGGGCCCCGTGTTCGGTCCGGAGATCGTGGCGCTGAATGCCGCCGATCTCACGTGCCAGGGCAGGAGCGCGCCCCTGGGTGAGCGCATCGTCGTCGGAGGCCGCGTGCTGGACGAGCACGGGCGGCCGCTCCGCCGGACGCTGGTCGAGATCTGGCAGTGCAACTCCGCCGGACGCTACCTGCACCAGAAGGACAACCACGACGCGCCGATCGACCCGAACTTCCAGGGCGCTGGTCAGGCGGTGACGGACGACGAGGGACGCTATCGCTTCATCACCATCAAACCGGGCGCTTATCCCTGGCGAAACCACCACAACGCCTGGCGTCCCTCGCACATCCATTTCTCGGTGTTCGGCCCCGCGTTTCTGACGCGTCTCGTGACCCAGATGTACTTCCCCGGGGATCCGCTGCTGCCGCTCGACCCGATCTTCAACTCTGTCGCAGATGGACGCGCGCGGAACCGCTTGATTGCGAATTTTGACCTGGAGGCGACGATGCCGGAATGGGCGCTCGGCTACCGCTTCGACATCATCTTGCGCGGGCGCGACGCGACGCCCCTGGAGGACCCGACTCATGGCGGATGAACGTGGGACGCCGACGCTGCAGCCGACGCTCTCCCAGACGGTCGGGCCGTTCTTTCACCTGGGACTCGAGTGGCTGTTCAGCGCCCAGGTCGCGGAGCCCGGCGCGCCGGGGCGGCACATCACGGTGCAGGGCCGCGTCCTCGACGGGGATGGCGTGCCCGTGCCCGATGCGCTGATCGAGATCTGGCAGGCGGACGCGAACGGTGACTACCCACAGCTGGCCGATCGGCGGGATGAGCGCACCACGCCCAGCTTCAAGGGTTATGCGCGGGTACCGACGGACGACGCCGGCGCATTTCGTTTCAGCACGGTGAAGCCGGGGCGCGTGCCCGCGCCGGGCGCCGGGATGCAGGCGCCTCACATCTCTGTCCACGTGTTCATGCGCGGGCTTTTGCTCCCGCTCGCCACGCGCATCTACTTCGCCGACGAGGTCGCCAATGCGGATGACCTCGTGCTCGGGCGTGTGCCGGCGTCGAGGCGCGGCAGCTTGATCGCGAACGCCCGGCCGGGCGAGGACGATGTGTTCGAGTGGAACGTGGTTCTCCAGGGCGCCGACGAAACGGTCTTCTTCGATGGTTGATGTGTCATGACGGCTCGATCGCGCGGCCTGTTCGACGAATTCTTCGCCTCTGAGGCGATGCAGGACATCTTTTCCGATCGAGCGCGGGTGCAGGGGATGCTCGACTTCGAAGCCGCGCTGGCGCGGGCCGAGGCCGGGGCGGGCGTGATTCCACCGGAGGCCGCGGCGCCGATCGCCTCCCAATGTCGCGCCGAACGGTTCGATCTCGACCGGCTCGCCCGCGGCGCCGCGCTCGCCGGCAACGCCGCGATACCGCTCGTCGCCGAATTGACGGGCCTTGTGGCTCGGGAGGATCCGGAGGCCGCGCGCTTCGTGCACTGGGGTGCGACGAGCCAGGACGCGATCGATACCGGCCTGGTACTGCAGCTGCGCGCCGCGCTCGACCTCTTCGAGGCGGACCTGGGGCGCCTGGCCGGCGCGCTGGCCGAGCTCGCGCGCGCTCACCGGCGGACAGTGCTCCTCGGGCGTACATGGCTGCAGCCGGCGCTCCCCGTGACGTTCGGATTGAAGGCAGCCGGCTGGCTGGCCGCGATGGGGCGCGCGCGCGAGCGCCTTCGCGAGCTGCGAGGCCGGGTGCTCGTGATCCAGCTCGGTGGCGCCGCCGGCACGCTCGCTTCCCTCAGCGAGCGAGGCCTCGAGGTCGCCGCGCGTCTCGCGCAAGGTCTGGAGCTCGCGGTGCCGGATCTGCCGTGGCACGCCCAGCGCGATCGCATCGCCGAGGTGGCCACGGCGCTCGGCCTGCTCGCGGGCAGCCTGGGCAAGATGGCGCGCGACCTCTCGCTCATGATGCAGTGGGAGGTCGCCGAGACATTCGAGCCGCAAGCGCCCGGACGTGGGGGTTCTTCCACGATGCCACACAAGCGCAACCCGGTCGGCGCCGCCGCGATCCTGGCGGCGGCGACGCGCGTCCCAGGCCTCGTCGCGACCCTCCTCTCCGCCATGCCGCAGGAGCACGAACGAGGGCTCGGCGGCTGGCACGCAGAGTGGGAGTCGCTGCCCGAGATCTGCTTGCTGACCTCCGGCGCGCTCATGCACGCCGTGCAGGTGATCGAGGGTCTCCAGGTCGACGCGGAGCGGATGCGGGCCAACGTCGACAGCACGCGGGGCGTCATCCTGGCCGAAGCGGTGGCGCTCGCGCTCGCTCGAACGATGGGTCGACCGGCGGCGCACGCGCTCGTCGAACGCGCCTGCCGGCGCGCCGTGGACGAGGGGAGACCGCTGCGTGACATGCTGGCGGCGGAGCACGAGGTGACGACCCATCTCTCGGTCACCGAGCTCGACGCCCTGTGCGACCCGGCCGCCTACCTGGGGCTCGCCGAAGAGTGGAGCGACCGCGCGCTCGCGCAGCACCTCCGAAACACGCGACGGAGCGAGGTGTGACGTGCCGATGATCGAAGTCGCCGGAGGCGAGCTGCATTGGCGCATGGACGGGCCGGCGGACGCCCCCGTCGTCATGCTCGCGAATTCGCTCGGCACGACGCTCGGGATGTGGGACAGCCAGGTGCCTGCGCTGACGCGCCGCTTCCGCGTGCTGCGCTACGACATGTGCGGACACGGCGCGTCCTCGGTGCCGGACGCGCCCTTCGATATCGAGCGCCTGGGCCGGGACGCCGTGGCGCTGCTCGATGCGCTCGAGCTATCGCGGGTTCACTTCTGCGGACTGTCGCTGGGCGGCGCGGTCGGCATGTGGCTCGGCGCTCATGCGCGGGACCGGCTGCACAAGCTCGTGCTGTGCAACACGGCTGCGGCGTTCGGCCCGGCGTCCCTCTGGGACGCGCGCATCGAAGCGGTCGCGAGAGGCGGCATGGCCGCGATCGCAGAGGCCGTGCTCGACCGGTGGTTCACCGCGGAGTTCCGGCAGCGAGATCCCGCTGCCGTGGAGCGCGTACGACAGATGCTGCTCACCACCAGACCCGAGGGGTACATCCCCGCGTGCGCGGCCGTGCGCAACGCGGATCAGCGAGCGAACGTCGTCGATGTGCGTGCGCCCACGCTGGTGATCGCGGGCGCGCGCGACAGCGCGACGCCGCCGTCCGAAGGCCGCTGGCTCGCAGAGCACATCGCGGGGGCGCGTTACGCCGAGCTGCCTGCGGCGCACCTGTCCAACATCGAAGCCACACCGCTGTTCAACGAGAGCGTCCTCCGCTTCATCGCGGGCCAGGGAGAGTGAGAGATGGACGAGCGCGAGCGACTGAACCATGGCATGAAGATGCGCCGCGCCGTGCACGGCGACGCCCACGTCGAACGCAGTATCAAGAGCCGGAGCGAGTTCAATGGCGAGTTCCTGGACTTGCTCACCCGTTATGCATGGGGCGAGATCTGGACTCGCCCCGGGCTGGATCGCCGGACACGCAGCCTGTTGTGCCTCGCCATGATGGTGGCCCTCAATCATGGTGAGGAGTTTCGCTTGCATGTGCGTTCGGCGTTGAACAACGGCGTGACGCGCGACGAGATCAAGGAAGTGCTGCTCCAGACGGCGATCTACTGCGGCGTACCGGCCGCGAACACGGCGTTCCGTCTGGCCGCGGAGACGTTCGCGGAGATCGACGGCGAGCCGGAGAAAGGAGGCTAGCGTACTCATGCGGACTCAAGTCGGAATCATCGGAGCCGGCCCGGCGGGGCTCATGCTCTCGCACCTCTTGCACCGGCAGGGCATCGAGTCGGTCGTGCTCGAGAAGCACACGCGCGAGTACGTCGAGCGTCGTGTTCGCGCCGGCGTGCTCGAGCAAGGCACGGTGGACCTCCTCAACGAGACCGGCGTGGGCGAGCGCATGCGCCGCGAGGGCATGGTGCATCACGGCATTCACCTCCGGTTCGACGGCGCCACCCACCGCGTCGCGCTCGACGATCTCACCGGTGGGCGCGGCATCACCGTGTACGGCCAGCAGGAGGTGGTCAAGGATCTCATCCGCGCGCGCCTCGAGGCCGGCGGTACGATTCAATTCTCGGCCGAACAGGTGCGTCTGCTCGACATCGATACGGAGCGCCCGCGCGTTCGGTACCACCATGACGGCGCGCCATGCGACCTCGAGTGTGATTTCGTTGCCGGCTGCGACGGCTCGCACGGCGTATCCCGACGATCGATCCCGGACGGCGTGCTCTCTGTGCTGGAGCGCACGTATCCTTATGCTTGGCTCGGTATCCTGGTGGAGGCGCCGCCGGCGCACGACGAGCTCATTTATGCGCACCACGAGCGCGGCTTCGCGCTGTTCAGCATGCGCTCGCCGAAGCTGACGCGCCTTTACCTGCAGGTCCAGCCGGACGAGCAGATCGAGGACTGGTCCGACGACCGTATCTGGCGTGAGCTCCACGCTCGCCTCGAGACCGACGACGGGTGGCGGCTCAACGAGGGGCCCATCCTCGAGAAGGCCGTCACGGGGATGCGCAGCTCCGTGGTCGAGCCGATGCAGTACGGTCGGCTCTATCTTGCGGGCGACTCGGCGCACATCGTGCCGCCCACGGGCGCCAAGGGCATGAATCTGGCGATCGCTGACGTGCGTGTGCTGGCGCAGGCGCTCGCGGCCTACTTCAAGACCGGCGACACGACGGCGCTCGAAAGGTACTCTCCGACCTGTCTGCGGCGTGTCTGGCGCGCCGAGCACTTCTCGTGGTGGATGACCTCCATGCTGCACCGCTCCCCGGGCGACGACGCGTTCCAGCAGCGCCTGCAGCGGTCGCAGCTCGACTACATCGTGCGTTCGCGCTCAGCATCCACCTCGCTGGCGGAGAACTACGTCGGGCTACCCCTGGATTGGGGCCCCACGGACGGTTGATCGGTCTCGTGGGCAGACGCCGGACGACCCGTCGGTCGCGTCGCTACGGAACGAGCCCGCATGTTGCGGGGTGAACGCAGCCCCGCCCCCCCGTCTCCGGGTCGCGCGCGAACGCCTCGATGCCGTTGTCGCCGTCGGGAGGGACGCGGAGGACAGGGTTATCGTCCGACGAACTCGATTCCTTCGCGAAGGAGCTGTAACCACCGTCGCCGGTCCGGCGTCGGGACCGAGAGCCACTCTTTGAAGACCTTCCCTGCCGGGCCGAAGGGCTTGCCCACGCCGGTTTCGATGAGCTCCGCGACGCGCTCCCTGGGCAGCTTCACCACCAGACCTGAGCCCTTGTGGTCGACCAGCGCGAGAAATTCCTTTCCGACGCGGAGGCATCGGCCGTTCATGATCGTGCCTTCCGTGATGCGTGGGTCGATTCGCTCGAGCTCCGCGGCGAGCCGCCAGAACAGATCTTCAGGAGAGGTGGTCATGGATTGGCGTTCTCCTCGTAGAAGCATTTCACGAGCCAAGGCACACCGTCGGGGAATCCGGCGGAGCCCGAGTCGATGCGAGTCGACAGGGCCGGAAAGGTCTTCTTGTCTGCACCGCGCCACGCCGCCAGCAGGAGGCGGTCCTTGCAGCGCGCCGCGCTTCTCGGCGTGAGACGCAGGTCTCATGGATCGGGGAAACAGAGCCACGGACCGAGATTGTCAGCGGAGCCATGGGCGGTCTCCGCCGGCCGTGAGGCGAGCGAGCCGGTCCCGTATTTGCCTCCGCTCGTGTACGTTGCGCGCGCATCGTTCCGCCTCCCCGAGCGCGCGGGCAGCGGCCGCCGTCTCTCCCACTTCACCCAGGAGCGTTCCCCGAACGAGGTGCACGTAAGGATAGGCGCTCACATCGACGTCACGCTGTTCGAGCAAGGCGAGCCCCTCCGCAGGCCCCCTGGCTCGGGCAACGGCGAAGGCGCGATTCACACGCACCGCCGGCGTCGGGCGGAACCGCTCGAGCAGCGCGTAAAGCGATGCGATCTCAGCCCAATCGGTCGCCTCGGCCGTGCGCGCCTTGCAGTGGACGGCGGCGATCGCCGCCTCCGTCTGCAGGGGTCCGGGTGCCCCCAGGCCGAGAGCCCGCTCGAGCAGATCGATCGCGCGACGAATGCCGTCATGGTCCCATCGGGTTCGGTCCTGCTCGGGCAACGGAACCGGGCCGCCGTGCTCGTCGAGCCGAGCATCGCGGCGCGCGTCGTGGAGCAAGAGCAGCGCGAGCAGCCCCGCGGCCTCCGGCTCCCGGGGGTAGGTCTCGCACAACGAACGAGCGAGACCGATCGCGAGCCGGCAAAGGTCCGCGCGGACCGGCGCGTCGTCCCCGGATGACCAGTAGCCCTCGTTGAACAACAGATGAATGGTTCGCAGCACGGCGCCGATGCGCTCGTGTCCACGCTCCGGCGTCGTCCCCTCGACATCACCCTTGTCACGCAGCCGCTGGCGCGCTCGCGTCAGGCGTTGCTCCATGCTCCGGGGAGCCACGACGAACGCCAGGGCGATTTCACCGACGGAGAGCCCAACCACCGTCGAGAGCGCCAAGGCCGCGCTTTCGCCGTCTTCGAGCGCTGGATGGCAGCACGCAAACAGGAGCCTGAGCAGCTCGTCCTTCCAGCCGCGAAGGATCTCCGGCTCGGCGGCGGCGATACGCGCCCACGGGCTCAGCTGCGCCAACACCACGATGGCGTCCTCGTGACGCTCTTCCTTCCGCGAGCGCCTGACTCGGTCCCGGTAGGAGTTGGCAGCAACCGTGATCAGCCACGCCTCTGCCGATTCGGGCGCCCCGGTAACGGTCCATGACTTGAGCGCGCGCTCGATCGCGTCGTGGACCGCGTCCTCCGCGTCCACGAGCGACCTCGTGAGACCGAGCGTCTTCGCGAGCACGCTGGGGTAGACGCGCCGGATCGCCCCCGCGTGCTCCGCCTGGCTCAAGGCTTCCATCGCCAGTTGACCGGCCGCACCTCCACGGCGTGCGCGCCGTCCCCGCAAATCTGCCGCGCGCGTGCGAGGGCCTGCTCCTCACTTTCGCAGTCCACCACATAGAAGCCAACGAGCCATTCTTTCGCCTCGATGAACGGGCCGTCGGTGACCTCATGCCCCCCGGAGCGCGGACGGACGGTCCGCGCCGCGCGCGTTTCGTCGAGCCGCGCGACGGCGTGTAGCTCTCCTCGCGCTGACGCCTCGGCCTGGAGCGCACGATGCTCGAGGAGCGCCCGCCTTTCCTCGAGCTCCGGAATTGGAACCGACGGAGGGGATGTCCGGTAAATCAGCAGCGCGTACGTCGTCATCGTCGCTCCAAGCCCAGGGTGTCTCGCAGCTCGCGCTAGCCAGCCAGCACCGTCATGGTCAGGCCTTCTTCCAGAGGCCGATCGCCGCGCCGCCCGGATCGCGCACGATGGAAAAGGTTCCGGCGGGCCCCCGGCTCTTTTCCTTGAGCAGCACCGCGCCGAGCGAGATCGCCTGCTGGGTGGCTGCATCGACGTCGTCGACCATCACGAACGGGATCCAGGCGCTCTGATCGCCGTAGCGCTCGGTCTTCGACGCGAGGGCCGCGAACGGTCCTCCCTCGCCTGCCAGCATGGTCATGCCGCCCGGGCCATCGGACGGCTTCCAGCCGAGCAGCGTCTCGAAGAAGTTCTTGGTTTCATTGGATTTTTCGCCGTTGTGATGGAACCAGACAAAGGGGGCTTGCATGGCTTATTCTCTCCCAGCTGGAAGCCCCGAAGCGGGGCCTCGATCGGGAGACGTTCGAGCGGGTCGCGCCACGACAGGTCCCTCTCAGAAAAAATCCGGGCCGCTAGCCTTCACCTCCATGGCGAAGACGCTCTTTCCGATCTTGAGGCCCTCCGAGCCGCACATCTTCCCGTGCGTCACACCGGCATCGCGCTCCAGCGTGGCGACCACCTGCGCGAAGTCGCGGATCAGCTCGAGCGGGCCAGGCGACGTGGACATTGTGATGAAGGGTCGGCATCACATCTCCACAGGTGAATGCTTGTGGTGTACCCGACGGCGCCGTAGTATACAAGTATCTCCTCGTTCGTGTGGACCGGCCGCGCCTCATCGCAGCGAGCCGCGGCGATCCGGGACCTGATCCCTGGAAGACGTCGCCGCCTACCTGAGGGCCTCGACAAAAAAAACGACCGGAGGTGTCCAAAACCCGGACGCGCGAGCGTCATGGGGGTGCCGGTCGAGGTGACCGGCGGAGCTCCCAGAGGAGAAACCATGCCCAAGTATCTGTGTTTGCAGCGAGCGCTGCCCGGTGGAGATGGCGAGAAACCCTCGCCCGCCCAGATGCAAGCGATGTACGCCAAGTTCAACGATTGGAGGGAGAAGTTCCAGAAGAACCTGCCTGACATGGGGGGCAAGCTCGGCGCGGGGAGGCTCGTCACCACGCAGCCTGCGCCGGACGGACCCTTCGTGGAGGTCAAAGAGCTGGTCGGCGGCTACATGATCGTCTCGGCGCAGACGCTGGAAGAGGCGATCCAAGTGGCCCGTGAATGTCCAGGGCTCGTGCGGCCCGGTTCAGGCGTCGAAGTCATCGAGATCCACGCTCCTTGAGCGCACCTCGGCTGCTTGAGCACTCCTTCCGGCACGAGTACGGCCGGTTGGTCGCCATGCTCTCGCGCCGCGTAGGACTGCAGCACATCGAGGCTGTCGAGGACGCAGTTCAGTCGGCGCTCATGGCTGCCCTTGAATCGTGGACGATCGCCGGCTTGCCGGACAATCCATCGGCGTGGCTCTTCCGCGTGGCGCACAACCACCTTGTGGGAGAGATACGCCGACGAGCGCGCCGCGATCGCAGGGCGGAGCAGCACGCCCTGGACGACCCCGGTGCGCCGGAGAACGGTCCGGACCCTTTCCTCGCGGGCGATGTGCGAGACGATCTGCTCAGGATGCTGTTCGTGTGCTGCGACGACGCGATACCCGTTGAATCGCAGCTCGTCTTTGCGCTGAAGACCCTCTGCGGCTTCGATGTCCGAGAGATCGCGGAGCGGCTCTTTGCCAGCGAAGCCAACGTGTACAAGCGCCTTGGTCGTGCCCGCAGCCGCTTGCGGGAATCTCCGCTGCTCCGCGACGAGCTCACGGGCGAGCAGCGCGCCTCGCGGCTCCCCGCCGTGCACGCAATCCTCTACCTCCTGTTCACGGAGGGCTACCTCGCTTCCTACGCGGAGACGGCGATCCGCCGAGAGCTCTGCGACGAAGCGATGCGGCTGGCGGCCATCCTGGCGGAACACCCGGTGGGCCGGACTCCGGAAACGTTTGCCCTGCTGGCGCTGATGCATCTGCACGCGGCACGGATGACCGCTCGCCAGGATGCCTCCGGTGGGTTGCTGCTCCTGGAAGAGCAGGACCGCTCTCTTTGGGACCAGCAGGAAATTCAGGTTGGGCTTTCGTGGTTGGCCAGATCTGCGCAGGGTGATGTGTTTTCCAGGTACCACGCGGAGGCCGGCATCGCCGCGGAGCATTGTCTCGCGCCGTCTGTCGCAGAGACCCGGTGGGAAAGGGTCGTGGACTGCTACGCCCTCTTGGAGCGGCTCGGCCCCTCCGCGATACACCGGCTGAATCGCGCGGTCGCAACGGCGGAGTGGCAGGGGCCTGCCGCGGGGCTCGCTGTTCTCGACGGCCTGGAGCCGCCCACCTGGCTGACCGGCTCCTACTTGTGGGCTGCGGTGCTCGCCGACTTGCATCGGCGCTGCGGAAATGACGATGCGGCGCGGCGTTATCGGGATGTGGCGCTCAAATCCGCGCCCACGCCCGCGGTGAAAGCGCTGTTGCAGCGGCGGCTCCGGGCCATCGGTCCGTGATTCCCCGCAGGCTGTGGAGTGAAGGCGGCCCCTCCGCTCGGGGCTGCTCGGCTGCGGCTCGCTCCGCTCCGTCGCAGGCTCTCCCTCGGGGCACGTGGCCCTCGCGACGGCTTCGGGGAAGGCGGCGACGGTCCTCTGCTCGCGCTATGACGGCGCCCTCGACGACATCGAGCGCCGGGGGCGGCCGGATACGAGCCTCATTTGCGTCGCGCGGCGATCCCGATCGCCCAGGGCGCTCCCTGCTCTTCCCAGAGCGCCTCGCAGCGCTCGACCGCGAAACCGGCCTTCGGGAGCAGCTGCTTGAGGGCGGCCATGGAGAAATAGATCCGCTGGGAGAGCCGCCGGAGCGCGGGGATCCGCTGCCAGTCCGCGTGGAGCAGGGCCGCGCCGCCCAGGCGCTCGCGCATCAGGTGAATGCGACGAAGGGAATCGCTCAGCCTCCATCTGTGGCGCCAGACCCCCTCGCCCTCCACGCTGGCGATGAGCTGCCCACCGGGCTGGATGACGCGCGCGAGCTCCCGGAGCGACGCACGCACCGGCAGGTAATTCAGCGTGGCGAAGGAGAGCCCGTGCGTGAACTCGCCATCGCCGAAGGGCAAGCGTACAGCGTTCGCCCACCACCACTCCGGCTCCCGCGCCGACAGCAGCCCGCTCCAGCCGAGCGCTGCGACGTGGAGCGCGAACAGATCTTGGTCGACGCCGACCGCGCGCAGCGGCCGCCGCGCCGCGAGGCTCCGCAGGATGTGCCCCGCAGAGCAGCCCACGTCGAGCACGCGGCTGCTCGAGTCGATGGTGGCGTTCTGGTGGAGGAACCGCACCGTCTCGCTGGTTCTGTCCGCGCCGATCGTGCGAGTCAGCACCTCGAGCGCGTTGCTCCCCTCCCGGGTCAGCCGCGGAGGATCACTGGCCGTGATCCAGCCGTGCGCGCGCAGTTCCTCATGGAAGCAGATCTCCGCGCGCCGCTTCTGCCCGGGGTGCTTCTTGAGCCAGCTGAGCGTGGCATGGACCCCGACCGCGTCGCGCATCGCCCAGCCCGCGGCGGCGGCCACCACGGCGTCATCGCCGGCCACACACATCAGATCGCGCCTGGTGTTCGGCTCGTGAACGTACCTGACGGCATGGACGTCCGCCTGCCCAAGCCGTCTCGCGCGATCCTCATTGCCCATTGATGTACCCCCGGCACGCCCCGTGTCGCGCCGCGACGCGCACCCCCGCCAGACTTCCCCTCCACCCGAAAAGCCCGCGCCCGACGCTTCGAGGAGTCTCTGTCATACGCAACAGCCTGACGCCAATCACCCTCAACAGGCTTGATAGGGACGTCCGTGGCGGTCGGAAATTGTGATGATGCGGCCGTCGGTAACGCTCTGTTCGGTAACGCTCGGTAGTGCGTCCCTCCCGCATCTCGCGCGTTTTGACGCGTCCCCGTCTCCGACGGCGACGGCCGGTTGTCCTTCGGAGCGACGGCGAGGGGTACGCGCCCCCGCCCTTTCCCCGGCTACGCGATCCGCTCCTCCCAGTCGATCCGGTAGGCGTGCGCGCGCTCCTGCGCGGCGGCGCCGATCCGCAAGAACAGCGGCAGCGCCCGGTCGCGGAGCCACCCGGCGACAGGCCCCGAGACCGCCTTGCGGCTGCCGTTGCGGCGCGCCTGGCGGACGATCGCCTCGACCCGCGGCCGCCGCAGCCGCTCGAACGCCGCGAACGCTCGCTCAGGCTCAGGCTCGTCCCGCAGGCACCTCGCGAGGAGCATCCCGTCCTCCATGGCCAGCGAGGCGCCCTGGCCGGCGTGCGGCGTCGCCGCGTGCGCCGCGTCCCCGATCAGGCAGACCCGGCCGGCGTGCCAGCGCGGCATCGTCAGGATGTCGTGCAGCAGCCACGGACCGAGCACCTCGGGCGTCGCGCGCACCACGTCCGCGATCCAGCCTGGATCACCCTCGTGGAGCGCGAGGATGCGCTCGCGGAGCGGCCCCGGCGCGGCGGCGCCCTCCGGCGCGGGCTCTCCGCTGTTGTGGAACCACCAGACCTCGCCCTCCGGCGCCGCGAACGCGCCGAAGAACGCGCGCCGGCCAAAGACCATCACGCTCCAGCCAGGCTGAAGCGGCGCGCCGGGGCAGCGCGCGAAGCCGCCGAAATCGATGAGGCCGGTGTATCCCGGCGCCGGCGCGCCGGGCAGCGCCGCCGCCCGCGTGCGCGATCGGACGCCGTCGCACCCGATGAGCACGTCGCCGCGCGCCTCGCCGCCGCCCTCGAAGCGCGCCACGACCTCGCGCGGATCCGAGCAGTCCACCCCCTCGAGCCGCATGCCGTACCGGATCGCGACGCCCCGCCGGGCCGCCTCCTCCGCGAGCGCCGCGTGCAGCGCGCCGCGCCGGATCATCACGAGCCCCGCGCCGAACCGGCGCGCCGCGTCGCGCTGATCGATCACGCCGATGCGCCGCCCGCGGGCGTTCTCGAATTGGATCCCGTCGCACACCGCGCCCCGCGCCTGCACCGCGTCCGCGATGCCCAGATCTGCGAGCACGTTCATCCCGTTCGGCGCGACGCCCAGGAACGCACCCTCCTGCTCCAGAGGGGCCGCGCGCGCCTCGAAGATCGTCGCCTCCACGCCGAGACGCTGAAGGAACATCCCGAGCACCGGGCCCGCGATGCCCCCGCCGACGACCACCACCCGCCGCACACCTCGCTGTGTCATCTCGCCACCTCCAACCTCGATCCCGGGCCAGCATGGGTGGGACTGACGCTCATTGCCAGTGATGATTCGTGATGGTAATCGTCACTATCCGTGAACTTGTCGACTCTCGATCTCAACCTGCTGCTCGTCCTGCACGCGGTGCTCGAGGAGCGGAGCGCGGCGCGGGCGGCGCGGCGGCTCCGCGTCACGCCGTCGGCCGTGAGCAACTCGCTCGCGCGGCTGCGCGCGCAGCTCGGCGACCCGCTCGTCGTGCGCAGCGGGCGCGGCCTCGTCCCCACGCCCCGCGCGCAGCAGATCGCGCCGCGGCTCCGGGCCGCGTTCGGCGAGATCGCCGGCGCGATCGAGGGGGATCGCGCGTTCGACCCGCGGGCGACCACGCGCGCGTTCACGCTCGCGCTCTCGGACCTCGACCAGATCTGCAGCCTGCCGGCGATCGCGCGCGCGGCCGCGGCCGAGATGCCGCGCGCGACCCTCCGCGTCGTGAGCGTCGACCACCTCGAGGCGACCGGGGGGCTCGGCGGCGGCGACGTCGACGCGACGATCGCGCCCGCGCACCCGCTCCCGCCGGGCCACCACGCCGCAGACCTCTTCGAGCAGGACAGCGTGTTCGTGGTCCGCCGCGGTCACCCGTGCGCCCGCCGCCGGCTCACGCGCGAGGCGTTCAACTCGCTGCGCCACATCGACATCCACATCGCGCTCGGGCGCGGCGGCATCGGCAACCGCGCCGCCGTGGAGGCGCTCGCGGCCCAGGGGCTGCGCCGCGAGATCGCCGCCGCCGTCCCGACCTTCTCCGCCGCCGCGGTCATCGCCGCGAACACCGACCTCGTCGCCGCCATGCCGCGCCGCATCGCCGAGGCGCTGGCGCGCCTCGCGCCGCTCACCCTCCTCGAGCCGCCCGTGGCCGCGCTCGTCTTCCGCATGCAGCTCGTCTGGCACGACCGGACCCACGAGGACGAGGGCGCCCGCTGCTTCCGGGAGCTCGTCATCGCCGCGCTCCGCGACGGCCCGCCCGCGCGCGGCCGCGCGGCGGAGGGCACGAGGAAGAAGCCCAGTGGACCTCGGGATTCGAGGCCAGCGTCGAGCTCACCAACGAGGCGATGATGCGGTGCTCGGAAGGCCGCGGGTCACCGGCAGGGCCACCGGCCACCGTCGAGGTCGAGCGGCATCTCCATGCTGTTGAAGCCCCAGGCGTTCGCCTGTTCGCAGAAGAGCGACCTGTCGGTCATGTGACCGGAGAACGGATCGTCATACTCCACCTCGAACACGGCCTTGCCGTTCGCCAGGAAGGTATCGACGAGGATCTCGCACTCTTCATACTCGAAGCACTGCTCGTTCAGCGTCCAGTCGAAGTGCGGCCACAGGTCCTCCGCCTGCTCGATGTCGCCCTTGAGCCCCACGGACATGCCCATTGAGTGGGCGAGATCCGCTATGAGCACGTTGTAGGCGATCTGGTCTTCATAGGTGAGGGGGAACCCGGAGTCGTTGGCGTAACCGTCGACCTCGTCGGGCTCGATGGCGTCGAAGCCCTTGTCCTTGCAGACATGAAACCGGGCCTGCATGATCGGCCTGAGGACATCGATCTGCCGGATATCGAGCCAGAACGAGCCCTCCCAGTGGTAGTCCGGGTTGCCTTTGACGGACTCCGGGAAGTCGCCGGCGTCTGGCCGATAGTCCTCGAACGCGCCGACGTCGACGTAGCAGATGACCTTGGCGCCCTTCGCGTGGAACGCGGCCACCGTCTCGGCCGGCGTGAACTCCCAGTCGAGGTCGTAGACCGTGGGAGGCGGCGACTCGATGGGCGCTCCCGTGGGATCGACCAGGCCCATGTCCTTCGGGTCGTCCAGATCCAGGGGGTGGTCGATCATCCAGTGCCACGACGTCTCGAGCGCCGGGATCCAGATGCCGGGGTCCCCGCCGGCGGACGTCGATGAGGTGGACGTCGATGAGGTGGACGTCGACACCGGCGTGCCCGAGCTGTCGGGCGGGTCCGGGCGCGAGCCCCCTGCCCCGCCCGGATCCACGCCGGCGTCGCCGCACGCGGCGTGCACCGCCGCGAGGACGAAGATCAACGACTTGACCACCGCGGGCCACGATCGATTCATTTCAGCCCCTGTCCTCGCCACGGCACCTCGCGCGCGCGCGCTGGTACTCCGGCCGCGCGGCGATCCGCTCCTGGTAGGTGACGAGCGCGTCGGGCAACGTCTTGCCGAGCGCGCCGCGATAGATTCCGATCGCGGTGCTCACGGAGATGTCGGCAAGCGTGAGGCCCTCGCCGGCGAGAAAAGGCATGTTGCCGAGCATGTCGGCCGTGAAGCGCAAGGCCTTCTCGACGGTTGCCTCGTGCGCGCGGACGGACCAGTTGCGCTTCTCCGCCTCCGGCGCGCCGAAATGTGCTGTCAGCAGGGCATTGACGGCTGCCCCGATGGTCGCTTCGCCGAACACGGCCATTTGCAGCACGCCCGCGAGCGCCGGATCGCCCTTGCCGGGCAAGAGGGGCGTGGGCCCGTATTGCTGCGCCACGTAGAGCATCATCGCGACGGACTCGTGGATCGCCACGCCGCCCTCATCCTCGAGGAACGGCACGGTGCCGAGCGGATGCAGCGCGAGGTAGGCTTCGCTCGGCGGAAACGAGACCATCTCGACCTGGTAGGGCAAACCCATCTCTTCGCACTGCCACATCACGCGCAGGCCGCGGGCCCCGCGCGCGAAGTTGTAGACCTTGATCATCGGTGGTCTCCTTGCTCGCGATCCATGGTTCGAGAGGCGGGCTGGCCGCGGCCCGATCTGACCATGAAGGCGGGGAGGCGGGAAGCAAATGTGAAGCTCATCGGTCGAGCGACGCCGGGCTCGCGAGCAGCGCGCGCGCGCGGCGGTCGCGCAGCCAGAGCCCCGCCCAGAGGAGCGCGGCGATGTAGATCGGAAAGAGCGTGTGGCTGAAGAGCGGGCTCCCGACCCGCACGTGGATCGCGATCGCGCCGCCCAGGTAACCGGTCCACAGAATCGCGCCGAGCACCGCGGTGCGCGGGATCAGGTACGCCACCAGACAAGCGATCTGAAGGTAGCCGAGGGTGGGGACGAGGCTGACCGGGAATCCGAGCTGGGCCGTGGCTGCATCCGCGGGGAACAGCTGCAGCACCTTCACCGCGGCATCGAACGTCAGGAACAGCACGCCCAGCCCGCTCAGAACGCGTCCCGCCCACAGCGCTCGCCTGGACGGCGCCGCGCCGGGCGCTGCGACGCTGGCGGGCGCCTCGGCCCGGGGCATGGTGGTGAGATCCTGGTCACGATGATGGATGCTGGGGGAGATCGCGGTCATGGGTGCCTCCGTGCTGGGATTCACCTCGTAGACCCCCGGCCCCGCCAGGAATCATCGGTCGCCGAGAAAAAAATCGCCGCGCCGCCCCTGACCGGGCGCCCGGCCCGGCGGACGCCCTCCGGCGCGGGGCGATGCTGCGCGAACGCGGGCGCGCCGCTCGCCGCCGCCGGCACGAGCCGCGCCTTCGTCCGGTGTAGCGCCCGCACGGTCCGGCGCTGGTCTCCTTGACAAGGTGGTGCAGCCGTCGGATACGCTAATTAATTGTGCGCGAGATGGCCGGCGCCTAACTACCGGTCGCCCTCCACGGACACGTGGCGACTCGTTCACGGAGGGCTCCCAGGACCGCGAGGCAATCCATGAGCATGTATTATTCTCATCTTCTCGTCCCGCTCGATCCGCGTTTGGCCTTCAAGGCGGAGGCGATGACGGCGTTTCTCGAGGCCGCAATGAGTGCTGGGTTCGTCGGGAAGAACCCCGAGCGATTCGTGCGGACGGACCCCGAGCCCGTTGGGTCCTTCGTGTTCACCATGTCACGCGGGATGCCCAAGGCCGGCAAGTACCGCGGGCGCAATCCAGGCTCGTGGATGCGTCCCGACGCCGCGGAGGAGCTCTGCCATTCCCTGGCGAATGATGACAACGTCCAAGCCACGATCTGGAGCGAGTTCCGACCGAAGCGACCGCCTCTGCTTGCGCTCGAAGCGCTTCAAGACGGGGCGCGGCTCGACATGACGCAAACGCAGTTCGATGACGTCTACTACGTCGCGATCACATGCCATCGTACCCAGGTGCCCGTGTCGATGTCCGAAGGCCGCGACTCCGAGGACGCGGCGCCCGAATTCGGAGCGCGCATGGATCTCGTGAACGTTCCGCCGTATGCTATCGCCAATTACCCGTACAAGGCCGGGCACATGGAGATCGCCGGAATCGCTGCCGCGCGGTCATGGGTGAGCATCACCTTTGGCAACTACGTTTTTCCGCCTGCCCGGCTCTTCGAAGACCTCTTCTCGCGCGACGGAGGTCTTCCATTTGCTGTGCCCGACTTCACGGCGCTCGCCGAGCGATGCCTCGGCTGCGATCTCCGCCAAACGTGCCATTTTTGCTGACGTGTCTCCCCAGAACGCAGTCTCCACCCTCCAGAGGAGCATCGCGATGTCGAAGGTTATCGCAATCATGTCCATGTCGCTCGACGGCTACGTCGCCGACCTCAACGATGGCGTGGCCGAGGTGTTCGACTGGTACGTCAATTCGGGGGACGTCGAGATCCACATGGGAGGGTCGGATCCCATGACGTTCAAGGTGTCCGGGCCGAGCGCCGAGCACCTTCGCGGTCTCACGTCCGGACTTGGTGCCATGCTCACCGGTCGACGCACTTTCGAGGTCGCCCAGGGCTGGGGCGGAAATCACGCTTGGGGACCAGCATTCGTGCTTACCCACCACATCCCCGACGGATGGCCGCGACCCAACTCGACTGTCCACTTCGTGACCGACGGCGTCGAGAGCGCCGTGAGCCAAGCCAGAGCCGCCGCCGCCGGGAAGTCCGTTGGGGTCCACGGCGCCGACACCATCCAGCAGTGCCTGAATGCTGGGCTCCTCGACGAAATCCACGTCGACATCGCGGCGGTTCTTCTTGGGTCCGGAGTTCGACTCTTTGACCACCTCGCCCGCACGCCAGCCGTCCTTGGCAACCCGACGGTGATCGCTGGCGTCGGCGTCACACACCTGCGCTACCCGGTACGCAAGGCGTAGTCCTGCGGACGAGGGCGGTCGAATGGGCGACGGGAGACATCACACGTGTGAAGCTGCGGCAGGCAGGGACAGTTCCATGACGACCTGGATCAGTGAAGTCTGCGAAGCGAACGGCATCAGCATCCACTACCTCCGAACGGGAGGCGCCAAGGTTCCCGTCGTTCTGCTCCATGGATTGATGGGGAGCGGCGCCTGCTGGACTCCCCTGGCGCGGGCGCTCGAAGGTGAATTCGACGTCGTCATGCCCGACGCCCGAGGGCACGGCGGCTCGAGCGCGCCGCCCCACGGATACCGGTACGACGATCACGCGAGCGACGTCGTGGGCCTCATCCGCGGCCTTTCGCTCTCCCGTCCGGTCCTGCTTGGCCACTCGATGGGCGGCATGACCGCCGCGGTGGTGGCGAGCCGAGGGGCGGGGGTCCTCCGCGGCCTCATCCTGGTCGACCCGACGTTCTTGAGCCCCGAGCGCCAGCGCGAGGTGTACGACAGCGACGTCGCCGAGCAACACCGCCAGGTCCTCGGCTTACAGAAGTCTGACCTCGTTGCGCGGGCCCGAGCCCGAAACCCGCATCGCTCGCCCGAGATCATCGAGCTGCAAGCCGAGGCGAGGCTGAAGACCCGCATGGACGCGTTCGACGTTCTCACGCCGCCCAACCCCGCGTATCGCGACGTGGTGAGCGCGATTGACGTCCCGAGCCTGCTCGTCCTTGGTGACGACAGCCCCGTCGTCACGCTCGAGGTGGCAACGGAGCTGCGGAGCCTCAACCCACGTGTACGGATCGAACAGGTACAGGACGCCGGCCACGGCCTTCCCTTCGAACAACCCGAGCGCCTGGGAGAGGTGGTCCTGTCGTTCTTGCGTGAGCTGGCGTAGCTGCTGCAGTCACTCCGGCTCGCCCTCGGCGAGCGCGACGGGCTGGTGGTTCTCGGTCAGGACGCCGCGCCCGTGCCACACCATCAGCACCGCATAGAGCGCCGCGAGCACGCGAAAGCCGCTGAACAGGCCGAAGCGCTGCCCGAGCGAGCCGCCCGCCACCGCGCCGATCAGGCCCCCGGCCGGTCCCGAGAGCGAGAACAGACCGCCCACCCGGCCGCGGCCGAGCTCGGCGGTGAGCGCCGCGAAGCGATTGACGCTCGTGAGGTGCTGCACGCCCAGCCCGAGCCCGAGCAAGACCGCGCCGATCCACAGCGACGCGACGCCGAGGGGGAAAGCGAGCAGGAGCTCGGTCGCGAGCAGCAGCGAAAAGGCGATCGCGTAGCGGGCAGCGTCGCGCAGCGGCGACAGGGCGCCCCCGGCGAGGAGCAAGGTCAGCACGAACACGGCGCCCTGGAGGGTCACCAGGCTCGCGGCTTGTGGCACCGAGAGGTGAAACTCGCGAATCCCGATCAACACCACGAACACGGCGAAGTAGGACATCGCCATCTGACCACACAGCTCGATGAGCATGCTCTGGCGCAGCTCGCGGCGAGACAGGATGATCCCGACCTGCCCGCGCAGGCGCTCGAGGAGCGGTGTGGCCGAGCGCCCGCGGCCGGGGGGAGCCCCGGAGAGCACGCGATCGCCGACAAGGACCGTCGCCAGCAGCCCGAGCCCGGTCACCACGAACACGCCGGTGTAGCCGAGCAGGCCCAGGAGCTGCGCGCCGAGCATCGGGCCCACGAAGAACATGCCGAGCGAGTGGGACGCGCGCTGCCAGCCTGCCTTGCGCGGGCCGAGGCGAGGAAGCAGGTGAAGAAACTCGGTCTGGGTCGCGACCATGCGAAACGGGTTGAGCAGCCCGAAGAGGACCACGCCCGCGATGAGCTGCCAGGGCCGATCCATGTGGGTGAAGCCGATCAGGTACAGCGCCGCGCCCGCGAGGCCGCCGAAGCGGAACAGCGGCCGGCTGCCGTGGCGGTCGATCAAGCCTCCGACCGGCATCGAGAGCAGCAGCATGCCGGTGAACTGCAGGCCGCCGACCAGGCCGATCTGCCAGGGGGAGGCGTGGAGCGAGGCGGCATACAGCGGCAGGACCACCTTGGCCACGCCGTTGCTCGAGCCCGCGAGCATGCCGAGCACCATGAAGCCGAGGAGATAACGGTGGGGGAGAGGCGGCGAAGAGGTCATCACGCGAACCGAGGCGAGCGACCGGTCGATCGGCGCGTTCGTCCGCCGTGCCGAATCGGGTGGTGCTGCCGCGCGGGCGCCCTGCAAATCACGCTCCCGAGCCGGAGCAGGCCCATGGCGACCGCCTGGCGCCACGGCAGGAGGCCGGCGTCAGCTCACGGCCCGCCGCCTGCTGCTCCAGCAGCACACGCGCAGCATACGCCCGCTGCTGGCGCAGCAGGCATCATCCGCTATAACGGATTAGCGTCTTTCGAGACGGACGATCGAGGGAGGGCTCGGGCTGACGGGATCGGCGAGGGCCAGAGGCCCGTGCGTGAAACGACGGCCGCGGAGGGTCCCTTCGAGCGTCCGCGATCTGCGCCTTCCGGCTCACGCGGATTCGAGCTCCGTGACGAAATCCCGCAGCGCGGACGCGAGCGCGAGGGGCGCCTCGAGGGGCGACAGGTGCCCTGTGCCGGGCAGGACGCGCAGGCCTGCGCCGGCGATGCGCGGCACCACCTCGCGCCGCAGGACGTCGAGGTGCTCGACCTTGTCGAGCTCACCGGCGATCAGCAGCGCCGGCGTGTCGATCGACGCAACGTCTGCGGAGATGTCCTCCAGCGACGTGACGTGCGGCCAGGCGGCCTTGGCGGCGGGCGCGCCGCGCAAGCTGTCCTCGATCACCTGCTGGCGGAGCGCGGAGCTCAGCGGACGCGCGGTCAGCACATGATCGAGCACAAAGCCGACCGACTCCGGCGAGTCATAGGCACGGGCCATGGTCGCGCGTTGCTCGTCGCTGAGCGGCATCGGCGTGGGCGGCGCAGGGGCGACGAGGGCGAGCCCCCGCAGCCCGGCAGGCCGGCGGGACGCCAGCAGCTGCGCGACCTTGCCGCCCATCGAGTGGCCCACCAGCACGTGGCGCTCGAGGCCGAGCACCTGGATCACGGCCTCCGCGTCATCGGCCAGATCGCCGATGCGATAGCCCTCTTCCGGTGCGTCGGAGTCGCCCCAGCCGCGCTGATCGATCGCGACCGTGCGGCACCTCGGGGAGAGGGCCTCGGCCACCGCTGCCCACGTGCGCGATGAGCCGCCCCAGTAATGGAGGAAGACGAGGGCGATGTCCCCCTCGCCTCGCTCCCGGACATGGATCTGGATCCGGTTCGCCGTGATCTTCATGAGCGCTCCGTCCAGCTCAGTTGTCGAAGGGGGCGCCCTCCAGCAGCGACCTCCGGCTCCTTGTGCGAGGCGATGCCCAGCACGGTCGCGTCATGGGCAAGGCGCGTGTCAGGGGCTTGGATTCCTGCGATCTCTGTGGTCATGGCGGGGGCTCCTGTCTGCCGGCGAAGGCCAAGCTCCAGGAGGGTGCGCGCTCGCTGGCGGGGCGCCCCGCCGAACTGCCGTCATTTCCTGCCACGCGCGCGGGCGTTCCCGGAGAAGCGCTCCCGGTACTCGAGCGGTCCCACGCCGAGCCGGCGCAGGAAGGTGCGGCGCAGGTTCTGCTCGTCGCCGAAGCCGCACCGGTGGGCGATCTGCTTGAGCGGGAGGTCCGTGCTCGCGACGGCCTGGCAGGCGGCTTCGAGGCGCATGGCTGCGACCGTCTTCGCCGGGGTCTGCCCCACCGCGGCCGTGTACGCGCGCGCGAAGGTGCGCGGGCTCATCCCCGCCTGCGCGGCCAGGCGCTCGACGCGGAGATCGCCGGCGAGGCGGTCCGCCATCCAGGCATGCAGGTCGGCGAAGGTGCCGCCCTCGGCGGCCTGCGCCGCGAGCGGCGCGCTGAACTGCGACTGCCCGCCAGGCCGCTTGAGGAACACGACGAGCTGCCGGGCGACCGCCATCGCCGCGCGGTGCCCGAGGTCCTCCTCGACGAGCGCGAGGGCGAGGTCGATGCCGGCGGAGATGCCGGCCGAGGTCCAGATCGAGCCGTCGCGCAGGTAGACGGAGTCCGCGTCGACGCGGACGCCCGGGTGGCGCTCCGCGAGGAGCGGCGCGGAGCGCCAGTGGGTCGCTGCGCGGCGACCGTCGAGCAGGCCCGCGGCGGCGAGGAGGAATGCGCCCGTGCACACGGCGCAGGTGCGACGCACGCGCGGCGCGCGGCGGGCGAGCCAGGCGACGAGATCAGGCGGCACGGCCGGGGCCTCCGGCGGCCCGCTGCCCGGCACGATCAGGGTGTCGATGGCCTCGTCGTCGAGCGCCGCGAGCGGCTCGGCACAGACCGCGAGCCCGGTCGTGGTGCGCACCGACCCGCCGGCCGTCGAGGCGACGATCGCGCGATAAGGCGGAGGAGCGCCCGGCGCGCGCAAGGTGTTCGCCACGGTGAAGGCCTCGAGAGGCCCGGCGAGATCGAGCAGCGCGGCGCCCTCGAAGGCGAGCAGGACGACGAGGCGGGGCTGGGTGAAGCTCGCTGGCATGAGGGGACAGGTAGATAGATCAAGGCGGCCCAGGCGGGAGCGCAGCAGAGCGGGAATGCGCTCGATCTCGCCGCCGCCCGCGCCACGACGCTCCCGCCGTGCCCGTCGCCGGCCGGGCGCGATCCTCCGCCGGAGGGCTCTCCAGGCAGGGATCCGCCACGCGATGGCCCGGCGAAGTCGGGCGCGCGTGGCGTGATCGCCCCGCGGCACACCCGCACTCGTTCAGACCGGTCGGCGCGCTAGCCGGCCGTGCCGTGGAGGTGCTCGCGGAGGAAAGCGAGGAGGCGCGCCAGCGCCTCGCGGGTCGGGTGGCCGTCGCGGTCGACCAGATCGCGGGTCAGGACAGAGTGGGCATCGCGCCGGATCCCGTAAGGATTCCCTTCGGACGAGTCGATCTCGATCCTCTCGAACCCGTCACCGAGCTCGGCGGTGAGCCGGTCGAAGCGCTCCTTTGGACAGAACCAATCCTCCGTAAAGCGGAGTCCGAGCACTGGTGTGCCCGCCGCGACGCGCTCTCTGACGATGCGGAGCTCGGCGTCCGAAAGCTGCAGAGCAGCCCGCTGCGCGCGCGTGTAAGGTGCGGGCAGCGCCGGGTGGCACACCACGGGCGCCGCGAGGATCGGATCGAGCATGAGCGCCAGCGCGAAGTTTCCAGTAAGGCACATGCCGATCGCGCCGATGCCCCTGCCTCCGAGCTCCGCGTGCATCGCGCGGGCGAGCGCGCGCACCCAGTTGCTGATCGGGCTCCGCCGCCTCGTAGCGAAGTTGTTGAACTCACGGCTGATGCAGAGGCGAGCCGCGCTTTCGGCGATGTGGAGACACGAGTCCCTCTTGCCGGGCGTCCCCAGCAGGCTCGGCATGAAGACGGTAAAGCCAGCGTCCGCCACCCGCGCACCGAGCGCGATGTCCTCGGGGATGAGGCCCGGTAGCTCGTGCAAGATGACGACCCCAGGGCCGGCGCCACGGCGATACACCTTCCGCGTGACGCCGGCATGCTGAAACGACATCTCCATAAAGCCGTAGATCGACATGACGAGCAAGGTTGCACGCGTTCGTGCGCGGCGCGAAGCGGCGGTGCTGCAACGCCCGCGACGCACAAGCGTGGACGTGCTGGGCGCTCAGCCGTGCTTCATGGCCCGCGCCTCGCTTTCCGCCCCCTCGGCACCGAGCCGCCCGTCGTCGCGGTGACTGCGCTGATCGGCGGCCCGGCTTTCCTGGTGATGCTCCACAAGAGTCAGGGCGAGGGCGGAGACTTCAGCCCGGCCTGACCCGCTGGGCCGCAGGCCGGCTCGTGCAGCGGGCGATCCACGCGTTCACGTTCGCGAAAGGCGAGAGGTCCACGCCGAAGCGGGCCAGGAACGGCAGCGCCGTCACGAGCGACACGTCGGCGAGCGAGAACTGGTTGCCCACGAGGTACTCCTTGCCCTCGAGCGCGCGGTCGAGGATCGCGATCCCGTTCGCGAGGTCCTGCTTCGCGCCCTCGGCTACCTTGGGGTTGCGCTCGTCGGCAGGGAAGCGCTCCAGGGTGTTGCGCAGGAGCCGCGTCGTCGCCTCGAACAGCGTGACGTTGCCCCAGGCCATCCACTTGAACGCCTCGGCGCGATCGGCGTTGAGCGGCGGGAAGAGGCCCTTGTCCACGCCGAAGCGCTCGCCGAGGTAGAGCAGGATCGCGAGCCCCTCGAAGATCGGCTTCCCCTCCGCGACCAGCAGCGGGACCTTGCCGTTCGGGTTGAGCGCGAGGTACTCGGGCTTGCGCTGATCTCCCGCCGCGAGGTCGAGCTTGACCTTCTCGTAGGGGACGCCGAGCTCCTCGAGCGCCCAGTGCACCCGGTCTGCGCTCGTCATGGGGGCGTAATAGAATTTGAGGTCGGACATGCGGCGAGCAGAACCCCGCCGCGCGCGAGCCGCAAGCGGGCTTCGTTCGTCGCGCATGAGCTCGCTCTCGTTGGACGGCGCTCCACCTGAAGGACGTCACGCCCGAGGCGCCGTGACCCGACCGAGGTTGGGGGAAACGGGAGAGGACGCGCCGCGCTTGGCTGCCCATCGCAGCAGCGTGTCCAGCGCCGGGCAGAGCGCTTGTCCCCACTCGGTGAGCCCGTACTCGACCCGGGGCGGCACCTCGGGGTGCGTGATGCGCCAGATCATCCCGTCGCGCTCCATCTGCCGGAGCTGCTGGATCAGCATCTTCTGCGAGATGCCAGGGATGGCGCGTTCGAGCTCCGAGAAGCGCTGCACCTTCCCTCCGAAGAGGCGGAATAGGATCACCAGCTTCCAGCGCCCCTTGAGGAGCTCGAGCGCCTGCTCGACACGCTCGGCGGCGATCTCGGGAGTCGCCGGCTCGTCGTACTCACCTTCAGGTGCGTACCCCACCTTTTCGTGCGTTCTTGCCACCCGATGAGCCTAGTGCTCTGACACGATTCTGTTGAACCAGTCGGACCCGAAAATTCGCTCGGCGTCGCGGACGGTGAACTTCCAGTTGATCTTGCGTCGAGCTCGGTCCGCAGCTGCGTTCCACTGTCGTACCCGAGCCCGGAGCGCCGCGAGCCTTGGGATGCGGTTGCGGCCGAGGCACTCCCTGGACACGAGGCTGGCTTCGATCTCCGCGGCGTTCAGCCAGCTCGCGTGCTTCGGCGTGTGGTGGAACTCGAAACGCGAGGCAAGCGCGTGGCCCCGCTCGGCCCCGAAGGCCTTGATGAGCGATGCAGGGGTGTGAGTGTTGAGGTTGTCCAGGACCAGATGAATCCGACACGCCCGCGGGTAGGCGCGGGCAATACGCTCGGCGGCGAGCGCGAAGGATGGACGCGTCCGGTCCTCCGTCGCGTGGGTGAGATGGCGCCCTGTCTTCGGCTCCACGATGCAGAAGATGTTGGCCGTTCCCCGGCGCACGTACTCGTAGTCGATGCGCCGCGGCTTTCCTGGGCGCATCGGCCTGTCGGGCCTTGCGTTGTCGTGCAGGACGACGGGGCGCTCATCGAGCGCTACGACCGGTTCGCTCGGGTCGTGGGGCCGGGCGTACAGCTCCAGCACGTCCTTCATCCGCTCGACGAACGGTTCGTCGATCTTGGGAACGCACCACATTTTTTTCCCGCCAGGGCTTGATGTCCTGGTCGGCGAGGGTCCTGCGTATGGTCTCTCGGCTGACCGAGCGAACGATCTTTCTGCGCTCGGCTTCGTCGGTGACCAGGGCAATGGTCCATCGCGCCCGCCCTTCGGGCGGCGGACCGCAGACCATCGCGATGAGCGCAGCCGTCTGCACACTGTCGAGGAGCTTGGAGCGGCGTCGCCGGGACTCCTCGCTCAGCGCGTGCTCGACGCCGCCCTCCAGGAAGCGGTTGGCGACACGCCGCACTTCGCGGCGGTAGGTTCCCGTCGCCTCCGCTGCCTGCGTGATCGTCCAGCCCTTGTCGAGCAGACGCAGCGCCTGGATCCGCCGTGCGACGAGCATGCCCAGCGGGCCCTCCCGCTCGCGTCGGCGCAGCGCCTGCTGGTCCTCCTGGCTGAGCTGGAGCCCCCTGAACCGGGACCTCGGCTGCTTTCGTTCTTCCCTCACGCCCACCCAGACGCACGAGCCGAGCGAAACGGATCGTCAAAACTGCGGGGCGGCACTAGCCCAACCTTGCGTGCGAGGGGGCCCACGCGCCGGGCCGCGAGTCATTGTCCCTCAGGAGGAATCACCGCCCATGCAAGTACCTGAACCGCTCGCAGGGGACGTCGCCGCGCAGAACGCGCGGAGCGTCGATGCCATTGCTCGATCGAGCTCGGATCGCCCACCCGGAGATCGACGGATGAACACGCCCCGAAGATTCTCGATCGATCCCGAGGAGTTCGCCGGCAAGCGCGTGCTCGTCACAGGCGGCACCAAGGGGGCGGGCGAGGCCATCGTCCGCCGCCTCGGCGCCGGGGGCGCCGTGACGGCGACCACGGCGCGCTCTGCGCTCCCAGAAGGCCAGTCGCCGAACGTCTTCGTACAGGCCGACCTCGCCACGGTAGCAGGGGTGGACGCTGTCGTCCGCGCGCTCCTGGGCGAGCTTGGCGGGATCGACATCCTGGTCCACACCGTCGGCGGCTCCTCTGCGCCGGGCGGCGGCTTCGCGTCGCTCACCGAGGACATCTGGCAGGACGAGCTGTCGCTCAACCTCATGGCCGCCGTGCGTCTCGATCGCGCGCTCCTCCCGCACATGATCACGCGAATCGTTCAAACCGACGCCGCTTCGCGGCACGGCTCAACTCAGGCGTTGCGCGGGCGGACGTTTGAACTTGCTGCTCCCTCATCCCATCCCCGGGACGATGTCGCGCTGGCCGTGGACGACGCCTTGCTGCTCGTGAACGAGGTCGCCCTACCTTGGGGGCCAGGTCGTCATACCCCGAGGGCAAGCTCGTCCTGGGGGCAGCGTTCTCCTGCGCGGGCCGAGGGCGGCTGGTCGTGGTACAGCCCATCCCCGACGTGAACGGCGCGAGCGATCGCCCGTCTGCGTCAGACGATGCACCTGGACCGCCGGCGTCCGCGCTCGATCGCGGGCGGCTCGGCTCGAAGGAGTGACGAATGCAGATCGGAATCATCGGCGCCGGCTCGATCGGCGGGTCGCTGGCGAAGCTGTTGGGGAAGCTCGGTCACCAGGTCGTGATCGCGAACTCGCGCGGGCCGGACACGCTCCGCGAGCTTGCCGCCGAGACCGGGGCCACCCCCGTCTCGGCCGCGGAAGCCGCGCGCGGCGGCGAGATCGTGGTCGTTACGATCCCCCAGCGCGCAGTCGTGGACCTGCCGAAGGATCTCTTCGCCGGCGTGCCCGCCGGCGTGGTCGTGATCGACACCAACAACTACTACCCGGTCCGCGACGGCAGCATCCCGGCCATCGAGGCGGGGCAGGTCGAGAGCGCGTGGGTCGCCGAGCAGATCGGGCGGCCGGTGGTCAAGGCGTTCAACAACATCTACTTCGAGAGCCTGCTCGCGAAGGGCAAGCCGGAGGGCACGCCGGGGCGCGTCGCGCTCCCGATCGCGGGGGATCCGCCGGAAGCGCGGGCGAAGGTCATGCGCCTCGTCGACGAGCTCGGCTTCGATGCGGTCGACGCAGGCGGCCTCGAGGACTCGTGGCGCCAGCAGCCGGGTACCCCCTGCTACATCCACGACCTCGACGCGCCTCGGCTGAAGGAGGCGCTCGCCGCGGCCGAACGGAGCCGCGTCCCCGAGTACCGCAAGGCCTCGGACGACTGGCTGCGATCGCTCATCGCGTCACAGAGCCCGAGCTGATCTGAGCGCAAGCGGAATCGTCGGTCGCAGCGGCTGCCTCAAGGACACAGTATCCTCAGATTGGCAGACGAGATCGAAGTGAACCTAGGATCCCTGGATGCCCCAGATCAACTGATGCCAACCTACGAAAGCTGGATCGTTCGTCGCGAGTCCTGGTTGCCGCCGTTTCCACTCACGAGACGATACGACCGCGATCGTGACGCCACGGGTCGCTTTGAAGAGTAGGTCGCACGAACGGTGGGGTGCGGGAACGTGCCCTCACTGTCTGGGAAGCCTTCATGCTTCTGGAGGATGGTATCTTCCGGAGCCTTGACAACCAGCTCCTCTCCGCTGGCGCGGACCTTGACTTTTCGCCGGCGACAGAACTCGATCTCATCGTAGGTCACGGACCGCCTGGCTCAGCCGCATCGCAGCCTCGAGCCGCTTTTCCGGAGGCATGCGCCGGAGCAGCGAGCGAGCATGGCTCCCGAAGCCGGCCGGCTGTCGTCGCCCTGAGCACGTACGCCGTTGCAGTCCTGCCGCCTTGGACGTCGCAGCGGCCGGGTAGCTCCCACCACCCGACCTCGCGAGCGCCTTTCTCGCGCGCCATCCAGGTCGAGGGCGCACGTCGGGCGCACGCTCGTTCAGCTCGACCTCAGCCCGGTCGTGAACGATGACCGGGAGCGTCACCGGAGCCGCGCGCGGGCGTCACGAAAGACGTCCTCGGCCGGTCGCCCCCGGGACGGATCCGCGTCAAGCTCTGCGTCCCGGCGCGTCGCTTCCTCGGTCCAGAGGCGCCTGTGGTCCTCCTCGGAGAGCTCATCCAGGCTTTCCAGAAGCGTCTCTGCGAGACGTGCGCGCTCCGCGACGGGCAGCTTCAGGGCTTCGGCTTCCAGTTCGGGAAGGTTCACGGGGGGATTGTACCGCGCGGCTCCGGCTCGGCTGGATGGACGGCGCGGCTGGCGTGGTTCGCCGTCGGCGCCGCTCGTTCTCGACCGCGAGGGCCGTGTGCTGCGTCGTCGCGGTACCTCGTGGTATCTTGCGGCTCATGCAACGAGCCATCCAGGGCCCGCCGCCCGGCTTCGACGACCTCACCGTGCACGAGCAGATCGAGTACGTCCAGGCGCTCTGGGAGCGGATCGCGGCGAGGGAAGACGAGGTGCCGGTACCCGAGTGGCACAAGGTCGAGCTCGATCGCCGGCTCGCCGAGTACGAGGCCGCACCGAATGCTGGCCGCTCCTGGGAACAGGTCGAGGCCGACCTCCGTACGCACCTCGCAACGCGTCGATGAGCCGGCTCCTCGTCCTCCCGTCTGCCGAGCTGGACATCCGGGAGGCGGCGGACTGGTACGAGGGCGAGGAGGACGGGCTGGGCGGACAGTTCGTCGATGAGCTACGGCACATCGTCCGCCGGATCAGCGACCTCCCGTCGCAGTTCCCCGATGTCGGGCGGGGTGGTGTCCGGCGCGCGCTGCTCAAGCGGTTCCCTATGCGGTCTACTTCCTGCTCCGTGCTGAAGGAAACGAGCGGGCGGCGGTTGTCGTCGCCGTACTCCATCAGCGGCGTAGCCCGTCTGTTTGGAAGAAACGCGTTCGAGACGAAGGTACAACGGGCTAACCTGGCCCTGGTGCCGGCGCTCGAGGAGGGCGGCCTCGGTCGCGGTCGGCGGCTCGACCGCCGTCTCGGCGGGGGCGTCGACGGGGGCGCGGCACATCGGGCTCATCGGGGCCACCCCCGAGAGCGGGTGAGGGCGCGGGCGAAGTGGAGTCTGCGAAACGAACGGCATCAACATCCACTACCTCCGACCTGAAGGCGCCAAGGTTCCCCTCGTTCTGCTCCATGGATTGATGGGGAGGTCCGCGGATGCGGTCACTCCGACTCGCCCTCGGCGAGCGCCACCGGGGCAGCCATCACGAGCGCGAATCGACGGGAGAGGACGCGCCGCGCTTGGCTGCCCATCGCAGCAGCGTGTCCAGCGCCGGGCAGAGCGCTTGTCCCCACTCGGTGAGCCCGTACTCGACCCGGGGCGGCACCTCGGGGTGCGTGACGCGCCAGATCATCCCGTCGCGCTCCATCTGCCGGAGCTGCTGGATCAGCATCTTCTGCGAGATGCCAGGAATGGCGCGTTCGAGCTCCGAGAAGCGCTGCACCTTCCCTCCGAAGAGGCGGAATAGGATCACCAGCTTCCAGCGCCCCTTGAGGAGCTGGAGCGCCTGCTCGACACGCTCGGCGGCGATCTCGGGAGTCGCCGGCTCGTCGTACTCACCTTCAGGTGCGTACCCCACCTTTTCGTGCGTTCTTGCCACCCGATGAGCCTAGCCCAACCTTGCGTACGAGGGGGCCCACGCGCCGGGCCGCGAGTCATCGTCCCTCAGGAGGAATCACCGCCCATGCAAGTACCTGAACCGCTCGCAGGGGACGTCGCCGCGCAGAACGCGCGGAGCGTCGATGCCATGCTCGATCGAGCTCGGATCGCCCGCCCGGAGATCGACGGATGAACACGCCCCGAAGATTCTCGATCGATCCCGAGGAGTTCGCCGGCAAGCGCGTGCTCGTCACAGGCGGCACCAAGGGGGCGGGCGAGGCCATCGTCCGCCGCCTCGGCGCCGGGGGCGCCGTGACGGCGACCACGGCGCGCTCTGCGCTCCCAGAAGGCCAGTCGCCGAACGTCTTCGTACAGGCCGACCTCGCCACGGTGGCAGGGGTGGACGCCGTCGTCCGCGCGGTCCTGGGCGAGCTTGGCGGGATCGACATCCTGGTCCACACCGTCGGCGGCTCCTCTGCGCCGGGCGGCGGCTTCGCGTCGCTCACCGAGGACATCTGGCGCGACGAGCTGTCGCTCAACCTCATGGCCGCCGTGCGTCTCGATCGCGCGCTCCTCCCGCACATGATCGCGCGAGGCGCGGGGGTCGTCCTCCACGTTTCGTCCATCCAGCGCCGGCTCCCTCTCCACGACGCGACGATCGCGTACGCGTCGGCGAAAGCCGCGTTGTCCACGTACAGCAAGGCGCTCTCCAAGGAGCTAGGACCGAAGGGCGTCCGCGTGAACTCGATCGCCCCGGGATGGATCCGCACGGCGGCAGCCGACGCCCTGGTGAAGCGTCTTGCCGACAACGCCGGTACGGACGAAGACACGGCCCGGCAGGGCATCATGAACGCGCTCGGTGGTATCCCCATCGGGCGTCCCGCATGGCCCGAAGAGGTCGCGGAGCTCGTCGCATTCCTTGCCTCCGACAGGGCGGCGTCCATCCATGGGAGCGAGTACCTGATCGACGGGGGCACTGTGCCCACCGTTTGACGGCAAACACCGGACCCACTCGGCACAACGCCCGCCCGCCGAACAGCCGCTGAGCCCGATCGGGCCTGGGTGCAGGCCGAGGGCATGGCCCTCCGAACAACGACGAAGAAGAGCTCGAGCCCCACCAAGGGGCCCAGCAGCAACGGGCCTGTGACGCCGCAAAGCACCCGCGAGGTGGCCGACATGCTGGGCGTGACGAGCTCGCCGCTCAAGCCCGAACAGATACGCGGCTACGCAAGGAGTTGCCCGTGGTTGCGGATATCATGGACGACGTGGCGGCGTTGCTCGCCGAGGACGCGGCCGCGCTCGTTCCGCCTGTTCAACGCATCTGCAACCGATCCTCGACTTCCTTCCTGGCTGCGGGGATGGCATCCTGCCGGGCATGACCGTCGAGCAGATCGTCGCCGCCATCCGCGCCCTCCCTGTCACCGATCGGCTTCGCGTGATCGAGCTGGTCGCACACAAGGCCGCCAGCGACGTCCCTGCTGCAGATCATCCAGCTGAACGTGAGGGCGTCACCTTGACCGAGCGGCATGGCCTGCTGCTTATCGACACTGACGCCACCATGCCGGCCAAAGCGTTCGACCATCGCCCCGATCGCGATGCACGAGCGGACCGGATCCTGGGAGACTCGTGAAGCTCGCCTTCGATAGGAGCGTGCTCGTCGCCGGACTGCACCGGGCGCATCCCCTCCACAATCGCGCCGTCGTCTGGATCGACGCGGTGGCCGAGGGACGGGTGAGCGGCCTGGCCACCTGGCACGCCCTCGCGGAGCTCTGGTCCGTGCTCACCCGCCTGCCGAAGCCGGCGCGAGCGAGCCCGGAGCAGGCGTTGCAAGTCGTCCGTCGGGTCGTGTGTACGACGTCCGCCCTGTGGATCCGGCCGTGTACGACGAGGCGATGCAGCGGTGCACCGATCGCCTGCTCTCTTCCGGCGTCCTCTTCGATGCTCTGCACCTCGTGGCTGCCGAGCATGTCGGCGCGGATGCGCTCGTGACGTTCAATGGCTCGGAATTCCTCCGATTTACCGCTCCGAGCTCGCCGCGCATCGTGATCCCTCCAGATCCACCCGAGGTCACTCTTTGACCCTCGACAGGGCTTCGTCCGGCGTGAGATCTGTCCGCGCGACCACGCCTTTCTTGCCGGACGATCCGCTCGACCCGCGCCTGGGTGCGCCGCTCGTGGTCAGAGGCGACGGTTCCCCGGCCACGAGGCGGAGTGACCCGACCGAGGTTGGGGGAGCCAAGCCACGGCCTTTGGCTCCGCGTACTCCAGCTCGTTGTGCGGCTGCCGGAGGCTGCGGAGATGCGGGCGGGGGCGGTACGCCGGAGGCTTTCGACCCGGCGGGCCCGTAGGCTTTTCCAGATTCGTAGCTCTCCGAGCCCGCCGGGCAGGTGAGCTTGTGCGTTGGGCGGAATTCTTCGTGTGACCGCCGCCGGGCCCTTGGCTCCGCGACGTGCTGCGCCACCCGAGGACGAGCATCCGTGAACGCCACGTCGAGCCGGGTCATGTACACTGTGACGCAGGCGAACTGTGCGATGGTGGTTGGCACCAGAGCCAGCCCATGTTATGGTCTGCCGAATGCCTCCGTCTCCGAGTATCCTCCACGACCTTCGTGATGCCTACCAGACTGGTAATCTGATCGTCTTCGCTGGCGCAGGTGTTCCTGCTGCGGCAGGTCTGCCCGACTGGCTGACACTCGCCACGCAACTCGGAACCCGCGTACAACGCGAAGGCAAGGCGCCCGACGTCGTCGCCGAGATCAGCGACCTCCTGCAACGACGGCAGTTCATCGATGCGCTTTCAGCGGCGAAGCAAGCGCTGGGCGAGCACGAGTTCAATCTGGCGATCGAGAAGGCGGTAGACGACGAACGGGCCACAATTCCCGATCTCGCGAAGGCCATCGCCGAGTTGAAACCCAAGCTTCGCGCCGTAATCACCACGAACCTCGATCGCTTCCTGGAACGTGCGTTCGGTGGTGATTGGCAAGATCTATCATCCCCAACCGGCGATCTGGCCCAGAAGTCCCGCTATATACTGAAGCTGCATGGTACGCGAATCGACCGGCGCACTTGGATCTTTGCACGAGATGAGTACGATCAAGCGACGTTTGGATGGCCGAATCACCGAAGCGCCTTCGAGACGCTCTTCCGTGCCTATCCAATCCTCTTTGTCGGGTATGGTCTCAGCGATGATGATTTCGATATGACACTTGGGGCCACGCGAGCGCTCGCTGGCGCGAACCCGCCTGTCCACTTCGCACTCGTACGAGCGCCAATCCCGCCGTACCGACGAACGAGGCTCGAGCGTGCCGGTCTCCGGCTTGTCGAGTATGATAAGCACGACGACGTGCCCGGTATTCTCCGCACACTCCCTTGAACAGCTCGCCGCCGGCGGGCGCCATGGCGGCGGGCGTTGAATTCAGAGAAAGAGGCGTCTCACACAAGCAACACATCGAGAACTACCTCGCACGGATTCAGGACTACTGCGCGTGTCTTCCATATCTTTCGCTGCACGATATTCGCCCCAATAAGACACTCTCTGAAACATACGTCGCACTTCGAGCCAGAGATTCTGCGGCAGCGGGTGCTGGCTACGATAAGTTTGGCCGTCCGATAACAAGCGAAATCTCCGTAGCGGAGGTGCTCGCTGATTCTCGTGAGGGCTGCACGGTTATTCTGGGGGATCCGGGTTCCGGAAAGTCATCCCTTCTTCGCCATTTGGCAGAGCGAGCCTGGACAGCACCGGAGAGCATCGGTCTCAGAAAACCACACCTTCCATTGCTCATTCCATTGCCCGCGATCGCTGCTATTTCTGGACCGTTCGAGAAGCGTATCGCAGTTGCTCTTGAGCAAGAGTTGTCGCTTGCGCGCGCTATGCCTGCTGGTTTCTTCGATATGTGGCCTGCAGAGACAGGTGCTCGATGGCTAGTGCTTCTAGACGCGCTTGATGAAGTTCCGAACAGGTTGAGAGCGTCGTTTCTTCGCTGGCTTGGCGGCACGTTGATGCAGCTAGCTCCAAACCGGCTCGTGCTCACGACACGCAGCAGTAGCTATCGCGAAGGAGACATTTCGACAAGTCCACTGAGTCATTATGAAATCTTGCCTTTCGCGCCGGAGCAGACAAATGAATTTGCGAAGAAGTGGTTCGGCAGCGAGGCATCACTTTTCCTAAAGGGTTTCCATAGGACACACGTTGGCGATCTCCAGCGCACGCCACTACTACTCGCGATCGCTGCTAAAGTGTTCAGCGAGCATCACGATGTTCCGGAACGGCGCGCCCGGCTTTACGAAAATTTCGTGAACATTGCCATTGCCGAAGCTCGCCAGAAAGGTATCGAATCTGAGCTGGGGGAACGCATTGGCAAGGTGTCCCTATTCGCGCTCTCACGTATCGCGCTCCATATGACGGAGTCTGCTGGGAGCAGTAGCGAGTCCGGCGTTCATCGAAACCTCGCAAGCTACTTCCAGAAGGCCCTAGGCACATCACCGGATGAATCACTCGTGGACGCCGAGCGATTCATTGACGTTATGGCGCGACGCAGCGGGCTGCTGATCCGCCGCGGGAGAGTTCTTGGATATGTCCATCCTACTATCCAGGAATACTTGGCCGCCGTCGCGATCACGCGCGAATGTGACAGTCGAAATGATGCGCTGTGGGAGAAGTATATTTCGAAGTGGCAGTCGCGCCAATGGAGAGAGGTGGCTCTATTTGCGTTGGGAATCTTAAGCGAGCAGCAAGTTGACATCAATGATATTTTTCGCGCTGTCATGCCGAACATTTCTACCGACAAGGTGCGGGAAGTTATTGCCGAATCTGGCCTTGACGGAGTCGACGAACTTCTTGAGCCCAATGGCGCGCTCATGTTTGCCACTGAATCGATTCGAGATGGAATTGGCTTGAACCTTTCGGAGTACGACAGAATTGCAGGGTACTATCTTACGATCGTTCGGTGCCTCGACAGCTCGGATCTCGCGCATATTGCAGAGACGCCGTCAAGTCCATTTGACGCACTGCGCATGCTGCGTGCTAGTCCCAGTGCCGCACAAGGACTTAGGAAGATTGCACGAGATCCCGCCATGGGAGGCTATATTCGATTTTTGGCCATGAGGTCTTTGGTTTACTTGCGCGAGACCAACTCCGATGTCCAACTGCTGGCTCAGTGGGGCATCGGAGAAAAAGCACTGTATCCGAACGATGCTACGTTCGCGGACGTGGCATACTCTGCGAGAGCCGACATCGCCGAGCTACTTTATGGGATCGGGCAAACAGACAAGGCCCTGTCCGTGCTCTCTTCGTTGGTTCGCAAGACCGACGGGACCGGCAGTGGGGCGCGTGGGCTCGCCATCGAGCTCTGGATGGATGTGGTTCGGAACCTGGATAATTGCAAAAGGTCTATCGTCGTTAAAGATCTGGAGTTTTTAGTACGAGATCCGGGTGTTTCGCAGAGTACGTTTGATCGACTCATGGCATTTTTGAAGGAGCGAAAGTTCTCATGGGCAATGCCCTTTTTGGAGCGCATGGCCGTTGACGAAGGCGTCGATGACTGGCGGAGGTGTGAGGCGGCCATTGCTCTCGCTAGCGTTGGAGATGCTGAGCGCGCGAGATACATTGTCATTAAACTCACCGAATGTCTGAACGATTCGTATGCGCGGCACTACATGGATGAGCAAAGTCGCAGGCTTTGGATGAGGGAAGAAGACGATTGAAGCGCAAGGTGTGATCTGGCTCGATGAAGACGGCGTAACCCGCGGCTCCTCGGACACCTGCTTGCCCAAGTCAGGCTTCTGCCGCGCATCCACGCGCGGCAGAAGCCCACACGTTGCGAGGGCGGAGCGGCGCGGGACCCGGGGGGCGACCCCCTTGAAGTCGCGTTCACCACGACGGGCCCACCGGCCACGGTCTCCGCCGAGCACGCGTCGCCGCCGTACATCCCATCGGCGCCGTCGGCTGCATTGCTCGGCCCGGGCAAGTCCTCGCCATCATGGCCCCCCTACCCATGGACGGGGCGAAACCTGCCTTGGAGGATTTCGACCTCGGTGTTTGCGCGGCCCGGAGAAGCATCGGTATGCCGGTACCATCGCCTGTTCTGGTCCGCGAGCAGACCAGCCTGGCGCGGGTGCGGCGGGCCATCGAGTTGGAGGCAGCATCGCCGTGTGTGGCGGACCCGAGCCACGCTACAGTTCCCCCATATCCACCGAGGAACTTCTCGCGCAGGTGCTGCTGTTGCCCCGCCACGAGCGGGCCCGGCTGGCAGAAGAAGTGCTCTCCATCCTTGAGGAGCCCGACGCCGAGGAGGTCGCAGCAGCGTGGACGGGTGAGCTGACGCGCCGAGCGCGCGAGGTCGCGGAGGGTAAGGTCCAGACGGTCGACTGGGGCACGGCGCGGGCGGAGATCCTGAAGGAGCTCGAGGACCGGCGTGCGGGTCGAGCTTCATCCTGAAGCGCGCTGAGATTCGTGCGGCGGCCATCTGGTACCACGAGAGGCGCCCCGGGCTGGGTGACGAGTTCATCGCCGAGGTCTCGTCGATACTCGATAAGATTGTAGGGGCCCTGACATCTTTTCAGATCTGGCCAGGGACTTCTCCTGCACCACAGAGCATTCGCAGAGCGATCGTCGACCGTTTTCCGTACGTCATTGCGTTCGAGGTGCACCCCGAGCACACGCTCGTGCTCGCCATCGCGCATGCAAAGCGACGTCCGCTGTACTGGCTCACTCGTGCCTTGTGAGATCCCGTAGTCGACGTCCGCGCAGCCCACGTCGGCCACATCCCCGCATCCTCGCCGTCCGTGGTTGCTGGGGTTCGGCGCACCATGATTTGGGCCGTTGGGTGGCATGAAGAGGGCTGGGACTCCTCGTCGACGGCTCCCCCCGGCGAATGAACCCGCCGGCATGCGCCTCGGCGAGCGACCGCGACTTGCATCGTTCGTCGAACCCCAGGTATCCTTTCGAGGAGCGCGAGAAGTGACCCATGAACGTCAAGACTCATAGGGTTTTCATCGGCCGCAAGCTGGGGCACCAGCGGTTCGAGCTGAACGGCGCCGGGCGGGTGACCTATCTGACGCCGGAGACGATCGTCGACGATCGCGTTCGAACGTACTTGGATGCGTGGCAGTGCGATGCGATCCTGGCCGACCTCGAGCCCGGGCCCGCGGGGGCGCACCTTGCTACGTGGCGATTGGGGTCAGGGAGCTGAAACCGAGTCCCGACGACTACGAGCGCTATCATCAGATTCTTGAAAGATTCAAGAGGGCCGGCGTCGCCGTCGACGCTCCCGATGCCTCTGTTTAATTCGCGGCTCCCGACTTTCCATTCTGGGATCCTCTTTCGACGATTCTCGACCGATTCGTGGCGACGCAGGCCATCTTCCCGACCTCGTGGTGGGATGATGATCCGGAGCGGGGCGTCCAGGAGATGGTTTCGCTCATCGCGGAACTGAAGATTCGAGGGCGTTCTCCACGAGCCAGAATGCTCAGGCAAGCCCGACTCGATCTGGGGAATTCGAGCGACACGGACGACGCCCGGGATCGACTGTGTGGGGCCCTCGTTGCCGCGGCCAACGATCTCGTGGAGAAGGCTGACGAACTGCGGCGGTTCTGCGGCCCGTTCGATCACGATGGTGATCCGACCTGGATCTACTTCGACGCCAATGGTTATGCAGCGCTCCTGCGAGAGGGGCTTCTCGAGCCGTGGCTGCGCCGGGTCAGGGATGTCGTCGAATACCGAAGACCTCCTGATCTGGGGGAGATTGACCTTGACCATTTCCCTTCTGGGGACGATCCGTTTTGAATGTGCCGAATACCACCTGGGGCGTCGCGCCAGACCCGCTCAGGAGGGAGAAAGAGTTGCGCAGCAACCACAAAAGGCGCGCGAGACCACCCCGAGGCTGCGCAGAGACCTACCAGGGCTGCGCAGGAGCCGGACGATCGTGACGAAGGACACCAACGGGGGCGCGCAGGAGGGCGCGGGGGCCGCGCAGGACGGGGGCGAGTGTTGCACAGGACACCAACGGGGGTGCGGAGGAAGACGCCCAGGCCGCGCAGGAGACCCACCGGGGCTGAGCAGGAGGGTCGACGGGGCGCACAGGAGGGCGCCGGGTCTTGCGCAGGAAGGCCAATGGGCTGCGCAGGACGGTCGACGGCGCTGCGCAGGAGGCCGCCGCGTCTTGTGCCGGAAGGCCAATGGGCTGCGCAGGAGACCGCCGCGTCTTGTACAGGACGGCCGACGGCGCTACGTAGGCGGCCGCTGCGCTGCCGGTCCGCCTGGTTCCCCCGCTCCGCGATCACCTCGCTGCAGTGCGCGCCCAGCATGCCGCCTCCGCCGCCGCCCTGGCCCGGCGTGCCCCAGCCGCCGTCGCCGGCCCAGTCCGCTTCCCGGCCGGCCTCGCTGATCGGTCCCCCGGGGACTGCTTCGTGCGCAACACTGCACCCGCAAGGCTGCTGCCTGCGCAACAGGCGCGGCCGCACATCACGCTTCCGCCACCTCGCATCGTCGAGAGCAACCCCTCGCTCCACGCGCGCTCCGCGCGACGGACCGCGCGACCGCCTCGCCACGGCGGGTTGGCGCCATGCCCCGAGCTGTGCGGCCCTACAAGAATTTCTCGAGTCACCGGACTGGAACGGCGCATGCTCAGGGCCAGCCGCGAGCTGGCGTCCAGGCTCGCTCATCGTTCAAGATCGCGAGAAGAGTGCCATGTCCGCCCTCATTGCCGAACAACAGACCTCCCCTCTGCGACTGGATATACGACCGCTGACGCCCGTGATCGGGGCGGAGATCCACGGCGTCGACCTGCGCAAGCCGCTGGCCCCTGCCACCGCGCAGGCAATCGAGCAAACCCTGCTCCAATGGAAGGTGATCTTCTTCCGCGAGCAGGACATCTCCAACGAACAGCTGCTCACCTTCGGCCGCACCTTCGGCCCGCTGACGCCGGCCCACCCGATCGCGCTGGGGCTCCCTGAGCACCCGGAGATCTGGGAACGAAAGGCCGCCGAGTACAAGGAGAACCACCGGTCGGACCTCTCCATCCCCACCGCCAAGCCGCCGCGCGACTACAAGGGCTGGCACATCGACATCACCTTCGTCGCCAACCCGAACAGGTACTCTATCCTGCGCGGCGTGGAGATCCCGCCGTACGGCGGCGACACGCTCTGGAGCAACCTCGAGTGCGCCTACGACGGCCTGTCGCCCACGATCAAGGCGCTCGTCGACGGGCTCCAGGCCGTCCACCGGACGAGCAGCTACGATAGCGGAGAGCCCAGGCCGGGCCGCAGGGCCGTAGGCCCGTTCGCCGCGCTTCACCCGCTCGTGCGCGTGCACCCGCGGACCGGCCGCAAATCGCTCTTCGTCAACCCGGGGACGACGAGCCACATCGTGGGCCTGCGAGAGCGCGAGAGCCAGGCGCTGCTCGACATGCTGGCCGACGAGGTGACGCGGCCCGAGTACGCGGTGCGCTTCCGCTGGACGCCCAACGCGATGGCCGTATGGGACAACCAGGCCACCGCCCACGCCGGCCCCATCGACTACGCCCACTTCGACCTGCCGCGCGTCGTTCGCCGCATCACCGTCGCAGGCGAGCTGCCCCAGGGGCCCGACGGGTTCCGCTCGCGGCCGCTCGAAGGCGAGCTGTTCGGCGTGCTCGGTTGACGCCGCGCCCCCACGCCGTCTCCGCGCCGGCGCCTCGTCCGCCTCGCTGGGGCTCGCCGCCGTCGCCGCCCTGGCCGGCGTCGAGCGTCTCTATCTCGCTGTCCCGTACGGTCACTCTGGCGTGCAGCGCGACGATGCCGATGCTCGGATACCCGTTCTCGCCCCCCTTGCCGCCTCGGCCACCGCAGTCGCCGGCCCGCCCGAGTCTCCCCCGGCGCCCGCCTTGGACGCCGCGCCGCACACGCCGAGCCCGCCCCTGCGGCCGCCTCCGCCGCCGCCCTGGCCCAGCGTGCCTCAGCCGCCGTCGCCGGCCCAGTCCGCTTCCCAGCCGGCCTCCCTGATGCCTGTTCTGGCCCGCGAGCAGACCAGCCTGGCGCGGGCGCGGCGAGCCATCGAGCTGAGGGCGGCATCGCCCTGCGTGGCGGACCCGAGCCGTGCTACAATTCCCCTATGTCCACCGAGGAACTTCTCGCGCAGGTGCTGCTATTGCCCCGCCACGAGCGGGCCCGGCTGGCAGAAGAAGTGCTTTCCAGCCTTGAGGAGCCCGACGTCGAGGAGGTCGCAGCAGCGTGGACGGGTGAGCTGACGCGCCGGGCGCGCGAGGTCGCGGAGGGTAAGGTCAAGACGGTCGACTGGGGCACGGCGCGGGCGGAGATCCTGAAGGAGCTCGAGGACCGGCGCGCGGGTCGAGCTTCATCCTGAAGCGCGCGCTGAGCTTCGTGCGGCGGCCATCTGGTACGACGAGAGGCGCCCCGGGCTGGGCGACGAGTTCATCGCCGAGGTCTCGTCGATGCTCGATAAGATTGGAGAGGCCCCGACATCTTTTCAGATCTGGCCAGGGACTTCTCCTGCACCACAGAGCATTCGCAGAGCGATCGTCGACCGTTTTCCGTACGTCATTGCGTTTGAGATGCACCCCGAGCACACGCTCGTGCTCGCCATCGCGCATGCAAAGCGACGTCCGCTGTACTGGCTCACTCGTGCCTTGTGAATGGCCCGCCCAATACGACAATGCACCCGACGCCGCTTTGCGCTGCGGGTGATTGCCAAGACGCTGTGCGGGCGCGGGCGCGCTCCAATCCAGCTATTCGGGTATGAGCGGCCTCTGGTCGCGAAGGAGCCAGGAATGTCCTCGTCGCAGCGCTGCGTCTGTCGGCGGAGGACCGAGCGGCCGTGGCGGCCGCGTGGATCCAGAGCCTCGACGAGACCGAGCAGACGACCGAGGGGGTCGAGGCTGCGTGGGCCGAGGAGATCCAGCAACGTCTCGCCGACGTCGACGCCGGAGTCGTCACGCCGGTCCCTTGGCCGGAAGCCAGGCGCCGCATCCTGGCGGCTGCAAACGGCCGTCGTGAAGCTCCTTGAGGTCCTGCCAGCCGCACTCGCGGAAGCCAAGGAGGCTGCGGCGTGGTACGCGGAACGGGATCCACACGTAGCGGCACGGTTCGCCGAAGAGATCGAGGCGGCATTGAACCGAACTGCGATGGGCTATCTTCGCCCGCACGCTCAGCGCACCACGAGCGCCGCGCCGAAGCACGCCGTCGCGACCAGCATGGTCACGATCGGCGGCGGCGGAAACGCGCGGACGGCGATGGCCAGCAGCGCCAGCGACACCGCCGCGTTCAGCGCCACGACAGCCGGGAGCGCGGCGAGGGCGGGCGCGGCGAGCACGCAGACGGCGCCGTGCAGCGCGAGCACCAGGCCCATGGCCACGCTGAACCCCCTGAAGAGTCCGAGCAGGTCGCGCGACAGCCCCATCATGGACATCCGGTGCGCCCGCATCGCGTCCAGGACCGCGGTCTCCGCGGCGGGCGGCGCGGGGCGACCGAGCAGCAGCGCGGTGATCGCGAGGTGCCCGATCCCGGTGACGACCCACGCCCACGCGCCCACCTGAAACAGCACCTGTGCACGGCTACTCATGACAGCCCTCGTTTCTTTGCCGCCGGTCCCTGGCGGGTGCGCTCCACATGCTGCCGTTTGGACCTAGAGCACGGCCCTGGAGATCTCAATACGGCACCGGATGGCCTCCGGTGCGATTGTCACCGTGACCGACAGCTCAGCCGAATCCATCCGGCAGCGCCACCACGCGCCCCGCGTGGGAAGATTCGACGTGCAATCGCGAAACCGCTAGCGTGGAGCTCGGCTGAACAGGACAGCGGAGGGGTGGCCGATGCGATCTGGGGATGGTATCGAGCGAGACGACCGTGGTCGCGACGACGTCGGCCCGGCTCCGCGAGGAGATGGCGCTCCTCGGCATCGGTGCGTTGGCGCGCGCGCCTCGGTGCTCATCCTCGGCACGTTCACGTTGGGCGCCTGCGGGTCCGAGGTCCTCATCACGGGGCCCTGACGATCCGCCAAGCGCCTCAGCGTTATTGGCCGCAGCGCCTCGCCGCCTACATGCGATAACCCGCCTTCAGGCCCTGCGACGCGACGGATCGCGACGTTCGACTGGCGGGCGCAGTGTCAACGTAGGCCAGGTGGGAGACCCCACCTCGGTCGTCATGAAGGGATCCTCGCCGCTCAGCCCGAGCTGGGCCTTCCCCGCGTGCCCGGCGGCCGGGCCTTCGCCGCCACCGGCCGTGTTTCGCGCGCCTGGGTCGCGTAGGCACCGAGCTGCGCGACGAGGTGCTCGAAGACGAGGCGGACGCGGCGCACGGCGCGCAGATCCTCGTGCATGACGACCCAGGCATCCAGGTGGAAGGCGAGCGCGGGCAGCACGCGCACGAGCGGCACCGGCCGCCGGCTGAGCGGGAGCTGGCACACCCCGATGCCGAGGCCGGCGCGCACCGCGGCGAGCTTCACGATGTCGCTGTCGCTGCGAAACGCATAATCGCGCGGCGTGGTGACGAGCCCGGCGGCGGCGAGCGCGTCGATGATGGCCCGGGAGCCGTCGGCGCCGATGAGGGCGTGGCCCGGCACGAGCCCCGCGAGCGACGTCGGGGCAGCGTGCGCGGCGAGGTACGCCTTGGTGGCGAAGAGGCCGAGCTCGACGCGCCCGGCGCAGCGCCTCACCAGGCCGGCCTGCGTCGGCTCCGCCATGCGCACGGCGACATCGGCGTCGCGGCGCAGGAGATCCTCGGTGCGATTCGTGGCGACGAGCTCGATATGAAGGCGCGGATAAGCAACGAGGAGCGCGGCGAGCATCGGGGGAAGCACCTCGGCGCCAACGACCTCGCTGCACGTGACGCGCACGGTGCCGCGGTCGGCATCGGTGGGGCTCGACACGGCGCGCACGAGGGCGCGCGCGCTCGCGGCGATGGACTCGGCGTAGGGCAGCGTGGCAAGCGCGAGCTCGGTCGGCACCAGGCCGTTCGGCGCGCGGGTGAACAGCACGACGCCGAGCTGCGACTCGAGCTGCTCGATCTGGCGGCGCACGGTGGGCTGCGCGACGTCGAGGGCACGCGCGGCGGCGGAGAGGCTGCCGGTGCGCATGACGGCAAGGAAGGCACCGTAGAGGTCCCACGAGGGCTCGGCTGGGCTCATCAAAAGATGATGAGCGGATGGACACATTTGTACAATGTTCATGAGCACCCGCAGCGACCATGCTCTCCACGTCGCCGGCACCCGCGCCGGTACGCACGACGAGGACAACGACCATGACCACCGCCGCGATGCTCCCTGCGCTCGACCTCGCTCCCTCTACCCGCCGCCCCGCGCCGCAGCCCACCTGCGAGGTCTCGGCGGGCGGGGCCACGGGCATGCCGCGCGCGCTCCTGCGCCTCGAGGGCGCGCTCGTGCTCGGAGCAGCGCTGCTCGCCTACGGCCACCTGGGCGGGAGCTGGGGATGGTTCGCGGCGCTGTTCCTCCTGCCCGACCTGTCGATGCTCGGCTACCTTGCGGGCCCGCGGGTGGGCGCGGTGGCCTACAACGCGGGGCACAGCCATCTGGCTCCGGCGTCGCTCGCGGCCGCGTCGGTCGCGCTTGGCTCGCCGGCGCTGCTGCTCGGCGCGGCGATCTGGGTCGGGCACATCGGCTTCGATCGGATGCTGGGCTATGGGCTCAAGTACGGGACGGCGTTCGGCGACACGCACCTCGGCCGCGTGGGCGCGAAGCGCTCTTTCGTCCCCAGAGGGCGGCGGTGACCAGCCGCTCCAGCGCGTCGGCCACCGTCCCGAGGTGGAGCGTCGCGCCACCTTCGACGAGCGCGCCCGCTGGTCGCGTGGCCGCCTGCGCCCACGCCCCGGGGCGAGGTGTTCACGCCGCCATCTTGGGCGCGGGCGGGCTATCCAGGAAGGTGGGGCTCACGCCGCGGAGTTGACGTCACGACGTTCAAACCGCGACGACCCCGCCGTCCACGAACAGCTCGGCGCCCGCGACGTAGCTGCTGTCGTCCGACGCCAGGTAGAGCACGGCCTTGGCGACCTCCTCCGCGCCCCCGAACCGCCCGAGCGGCACGGACTGACTGAGGCCCGCTATCTGCGCCTCTGCAGCCTCTGTGTGGCCGCCGACGAAGCGGCGCATGCCCGGCGTGTCGATGGCCCCCGCCGAGACCACGTTCACCCGGATGCCGCGGCCTCTCAGGTCGGTCGTCCAGGTCCGCGCGAACGAGCGCACGGCGGCCTTGGTGGCGTTGTAGACCGACTGATTCGGGAAGCCTTTGCTCCCGCTCATCGAGCCGTTGAGGACGACGACGCCTCCGCTCTTCATGAGAGGCAGGGCCTTCTGCACCGTGAAGAGCAGCCCTTTGACGTTCGCGCCGAAAATGCGGTCGAAGTGGTCTTCGTCGATCGCGCCCATCGTCGCGACCCCGGAGATGCCGGCGTTGGCGAACACGACGTCGAGTTTGCCCTGCTCTCGCCGGATCCGCGCGAAGAGCCGGTCGAGGTCGGCCAGGTTGGCGACGTCGCCCTGGACGCCGACGGCGCCGCCTCCGATCTCCTCGACCGCTTCGTCGAGCCTCTCTTGCCTCCGACCCGTGACGTAGACGGTGGCTCCCTCCGCGACGAAGAGCTTCGCCGTCGCGAGCCCGATGCCGTCGCTCCCTCCCGTCACCACCGCGACCTTCCCGTTCAATTTCGCCATTGGACGCTCGCTCCTTGTGGATGCGCACCCCCGATATTCACACTGTGAACATAGGCGCCAGAGTTCACAGTGTCAACATCGCGTCGCGCGAGCGCGCGAGCGCGCGAACGGCGCGGTTCGTGCCGGTCGTCAGGACGCGAGGGTCACGGGCGCTGCCGCTGTCGCCGAGGCCCCTTCGCGCCGGCCTGGCTCGCGCCGAGCCCTCGAAGCGCGAAGTCCAAGAGGCCCTCGAGCACCTCCGCGCGCGAAGCGACCGTGGCGAAGGCGCCGTCGAGCACCAGCGAGGCGAAGCCGTGGACCACGGTCCAGGCGCGGATCTCGCCGTCGATGCGGCTCTGAGGCGGGATCACCCCGCCGCTCACCAGACGGTCGAGCGCCTCACCGAGGATCCGATCCGCCGTGGGATGGTCCGAAGCGTCCGCACGTGGCTCGTGCCTCATCTGACACAGTCCGCTCGGCCCGTGCATGAGACGAAAGAGCTCCGGTTCCTCGGTCGCGAAGGCGACGTACGCGCGACCGATCGCCTTGAAACACTCGATCGCGACCTCCGCGTCGTCCCGTCCCTCGAGGGCTCGCTCGGCGTCGGCCATCTTGCGTCGCATCCTCCGCGCGAGCTTGTCCGCTTCCGCGCTCGCGACCGCCGTGAGCAGCGCGGACTTGCTGTCGAAGTGCCGGTAGGTCGCGTTCGCCGAGACCCCGAGCGTCCGGGCGGCGTCGCGGAGGCTGAAGCCCTCCGCGCCGGAGGTGCGCACGAGCTCGGTCGCGGTCTCCACCAGCGCATTGCGCAGATCTCCGTGGTGATAGGCGGCCTTGGCGTCCGTCATCCAACGGAGGGTGACACCGTGAACCTCGCGCGTAAAGCGCCCCATGGCTCTCTGACTACTTGCAGGTGGAGGCGTCGAGCAGCCAGCGCGTCGTGCCGGTCGCGTCGTCGTTGCAGCGTTCGGTCACCACGATGTCGACTCGACCGAGCAGCGCCTGATCGCGCTGCGGCTGATTCATGAGCGCGATCAGATCGACCATGGCTCCGTGGAGCTCGCGGAGCTTCGTTTGTAATCCGTGTATTTTGCACAAATTTTCTTGACGCCCCGGAAAGGACAACTATATGCATAGTACACATAAACAAATCGCAGTCGAACAAGACGTGGCTCCTTACCAAGCGCCCGGCCCCTCCGCTCGTGAAGGATCCGGCTGCCCGGAGGTCTCATGCCTGCTTCACTACGTTCGCGTGCCGTCGCCCGAGTCTCGCTGTCCGCCTTTACCCTCGCTCTCGCCCTGCCAGCCGCCGCCTCGTTCACCGGCTGCTCCGGGGGCGACGAGCCCACGGAGCCCCAGGCTACCGGGAGTAGCCCCACGTTCCACAAGGACGTCGAGCCCATCCTGCAGAGGAGCTGCATGGGCTGCCACTCCGCGGGCAATATCGCGCCCTTCAGCATCACCTCGTATGACGACGCCAAGGCTGTCGCGGCGCTGATGGTCCAGACGACCAAGGCGGGCACGATGCCGCCCTTCGCCGTGCGTGACACGGACGAGTGCTCGACCCGTCACGCGTGGAAGGGCGACATCCGCCTCTCCGACGAGGAGATCGGCACGCTGGAGGCCTGGAGCAAGGCCGGCACCCCCAAGGGTGATCCGAACGACGCGCCCGCCGCGTTCGTGCCGAAGAGCCCCGAGCTGCCGGGCATGACCCTCGAGGTTCATCCGAACGAGCCCTACGTCACCTCCGGTGAGCAGGACGAGTTCCGCTGCTTCGTCATCGATCCCGGGCTCACCGAGGACCAGTACCTGAATGGTATACAGATGGTGCCCGGCAACCCCAAGGTCGTTCACCATGGGGTGATCTCCATCGATCCGGAGGGGAGGTCCGCGAGCCTGGCCGGCCCCGACGGGAGCTTTCCGTGTGGCGCCGGCGAGGTCGCGAATGGCGTCGAGATTGGATCGCTCCAGATGCTCACGGCCTGGGCTCCCGGCGCCGACCCGGTCGATCTGCCCGAGGGGGTGGGTCAGCTGATCCCGAAGGGGTCGCTCATCATGATACAGATCCACTACCACCCCGCCGGCACGACGGCCGACCCGGACCTGACACGCATCCAGCTCAGGCTCACCCAAGAGAAGCCGAAGTACGGCTTCCTGTACCACCTGATCGGCAACTTCGATGATCCGGTCGGCGAGCTTGGCTTCGGGCTGCTACCGGGTCCGGGCGACAAGAACGGCGTCGAGTTCCTGATCCCCGCGGACAGCAAGAACCACGTGGAGACGGAGCAGCTCACGGTCCCGGCCCCCGGCTCGCCCGGATCGCAAGAGATGCCGTTCCCGCCGGGCACGCGCATCTATGGCGAATTTCTGCACATGCACTACCTGGGCTTCGACGAGAAGGTGACGGTCACGCGGGCGAACGGCTCACCCGATCAACCCAAGGAGGAGTGCCTGGCGCACGCGCCGAAGTGGGAGTTCGGCTGGCAGCGCTCGTACTCGTACGACGCGCCCATCGAGACGCTCCCGACGCTGGAGCCGGGCGATGTGCTCCAGATCCGGTGCACGTACAATAACTCGACGGAGAACCCGTACGTGGTCAAGGCGCTCAAGGAGGCGAACATGATCTCGACGATCGACGTGGCCTACGGCGAGGGGAATACGTTCGACGAGATGTGCGTCGCCGGGCTCTCGCTCGTGTACCCGATGCCCTGACGGGAGCGGAGGCGGGAGGAGTAGAAGGCGTCAGGGGAACGTGGCGTCCGCAACGTCGTCCCTGCTGGATTTCGCACCTACCGACCGTGGCCGTGCGACCGGACACGTCGGAGGAGCTCCGCCGTCGGCAGGCGAACAAGCGCCTCGATTCCGTGAGCGAGTAACGTACGCATACCCCCTCACGACGCGATCCCTGGCCGTGAGCGGCGGAGCGTGTTCCGTGGCGTCAGAGCGACTCGAGGTACGCCACGAGATCGTCGAGCTGCGCCGGGGCGAGCGCGGAGACGTCGCCGTGACGGTCGCCGCCGCAGGCCGGGTCGAACCGGTCGCGGAGCGTCTTCGCGCAGCCGTCGTGCATGAACGGCGCTCGCGCGGAGAGGCCGATGAGCGAGGGCACCTGGAATGCCTCGCCGAACCCGACATCTTCGTTGAGGTTGTTCGTGAGCATCGGCCCAGCGTGGCATTTCGCGCAGCCTACCTGCGGGTCATGGAACAGGGCCTCTCCTCGCCGGACGGCGGCGAGATCGTCGGGGGGCGAGGCAGGGAACGCCGGCACGCTGTCGAGGAAGCGCCCGAGGAGCTCGATATCCCGCGCTCCGGGCGGTAAGCCGCGCATGCGCGAGACGAAGACCTCCTGCATGAGGTGGGTGAGGTCGATCTGGTCGCCGCTCCAGTGGAAGGGAGCTGTCTTGAGCACGCCGCCCGCGACCGTCTGGGTGCGCCGGAGGCCGAGCTTGTCGAAGCGCCACGTGTGACCGTCCTCGTGCGCTTCCGGATGGCAGGAGGCACACGCGACGCCGCGGGAGCCGCTCGGCGGCTCGTGGAACAGCGCGTGTCCCGGGTCCCCCACGCTGTCGCCGGGGAGGTCGACGTCCCCGCGATCGAGCGAGTAGTAGTGATCGCGCCCGTCGATATCGATCACCTCGATCCTCGCCGGCTCGCGGAACTGGACGACCGCAACGCCTCGCGCCGTGAAGGCGACGGCGATCGGCTGGATGGAGTGCTGCACCTGCTTGTTGATACGGCACGTGCCCGAGGCCTCCTCGCTCGTGATGGTGTCGAGGTCGATGAACTCGATGATGTAGCTGCCAGCGCTCACGACAGCTGCGCGCTTTCCGTCCGGCGCGACCGCGATGTCGACCGGGAGCGGCATCTTCCAGAGGGCCGGCGTCGGGAGCTCGGCTCCGTTCCCTGGCGCGGCCGAGGCCGGGGGCAGGACGCTGACGGCGCCGTGCAGGATGTCGCTATCGCAGTAGTCACCCCCGTAGTAGCCCGTGGGGCCGAGCACGACGGGCGAGGTCAACGCGCGCTGGTGGACCATCGCCGCGCCGCCACCGGGGAGGGCGACCATGCGCCAGGCGACCGAGGGGCGGTAGTCGGGGGCGACGCCGGCGTTCATGGTGAACGACGGGAGCGACCGCCGCGAGAGCACCTCTCCGTCCGGGCCGACGACGAGGGTCTCCGCGGATCTGAACCGGCTGACGAGCAGGCGATCGCCCTCGACGATCACGTCGCGCAGGTCGGCGTCGAGCCGTAGCTTCCGGAGCGCGGCGCCGCCCTGGGCCGGGAGCGTCACGAGCTCGCCGCCGGCGCAGGCCACGTGGATCGCGTCGAGCGACGCGTCGTAGGCGAGGCCGCGCGGCGCGGGGCAGACGGCGCGCCGGTCGAGCACCTTCGCCGCCCCGACATCGATCGTCGCGAGCTCGCCTGCGCGGCGCAGGGCGACGTGGACGCGGCCGGCCCCGTCTTCGACGACGCGCCCGGGCTCGTCGCCGCGCGCGAGGGGGATCGCTCGGGGCTCGCCGCCGTCGGTGTCGACCACCCACACGCCGTCGCGATCGGGGTCGGCCGCCACGGCGGTGTGTCCGTCACGGGCGATCAGCAGCGTGCCGCCGCTGATGGGCGGCGGGGGCTCGTCGATCGCGGGGCTCGATGGCAACCGATTCCCGGAGTCGTCGGGGTGAGAGGAGCAGGCCGCGACGCCGGCGGCGATCGCGCTCAAGGCCGCGAGGGCCAGGTGGGTTGTCGTGCAGGAGAGGTTCCGATGCATGAGGCCTCCGGAGGTGGCGGGCTGCTCGGCGATCGCGAGCAACAGCAAACCCAGAACGCTGTCGGGGAGTCGACGGCGCGCGGCCGAGCAAGAGCAAGGCGCGTGCGCGGGGGCGCGGGCGCGCGGGGGCGCGCGGCGCGCCCGGGAGGCGCGGTGTTGAGGTGCGGGGAGCGATGGGCGGCGGCAAGGTGGGTGTGGTCGCCTGGCATCAGTGTTCTGGCATCAGTGTTACGGACAGCCACACGGGGGCAGCGCGGAGCGGGAGGGAGCTCCGGCGCGAGGGCGTGCGGCGGCGCCTCGCGCGCCGTAGATCCCGTAGTTCCCGTGCGTGCAGCCCACGTCGGCCACGTCCCCGCGTCCTCGCCGCACGACCTGCTGGCCATCTCGCCGTGCCCCCTACCCGCGCGCGTTGCCTTGCTCGCAATCCGGCGCCTTCCCACGCGGCGCCATGGCGTGAAGGACACACTACGCCCTGGCGGCAGGGCACTCGCGGTCAGGCGGTAGCGCATCGGCAATGGACCCCCGCTGCAGCATGCGGAGGTCAGCGCGTTCATCGCGACCCTGGGCAGCGGGCGCCGTAGCGGTCGGTGTCGCGGGCGACGATGTCCACGACGTCCTGGAAATCGCGCGCATGAACGCACGCGTGCAGATCTCGGGTATACCTCCCCCATGAGCAACCTGTCCGCGATCGGCTTCGCTGTTTCCTCCGAGGACGACTTGCGGCGTACGGTCGGCGCCGCGCTCGAGCGCGCCGCTCCGCCACCGGACCTCGGCGCGTCCGCGGCGCACTACCTCTGGTTCCGCGACGCGAGCGGCGCCGCGCTCGCTGTCCGGCTTGACGCCGGAAAGGAGATCGAATGCATCACCCCCTTCTTCGCCGCGCCTGACGGCGGCACGCGCTGGCGAGTGCACACGAGCGCGCCGCACCTCGATCGCGAGTGCCTGCATTGTAGCGGCGCGGACTGCGACGTGCTCGACCCTTCGTCCGGCGAGATGTACACGCGGACCGCGCTGCAATTCCTGTTCTTCGAGCCCTATCAGGCCTGGCTCGCGGACGAGCGGACGTTCGAGGTCGTGGTCGTCGGCTTCGCCTCGTCCCTGTCACTCTGCGCCACGCCCGACGACCTCGAGCGCGCGCAGGCGGCGCTCTTCGGCGATGCAGAGCCCGGCGTCCCGCGCGAGCCCGGCAAGCCCATGCGCCTCGCGGACCAGGCATTCCTGCCGCACGGCATGTTCGGCGCCGAGGGCGAGCTCGGCGCGCGCGCCCGCGCCCTCCTCACGGGGAACGTCGAGTCGGTCACCCTTGCACGCAACGAGATCACCGGGAGCAGGTTCGTACATACGCGCGTCCGTACCCTCGGCGGTCCCATCGACATCGTCGCGCCGGCCGACGCCGTGGAGGTCCCGGAGCGCGCGACGCTCGTGGTCGCCGACTGCTGGCTGGTCGGGCGACCCGTCGAGGCGCCGCCCCCGAAGACCGGTTTCTTCCGAAGCATCCTCGGCCGGGCCTGAGGACGGCGGGCGGAGATGAATGCACGATTACCCGATGGGACCTCGAAGGCACTCTGGCGCGCTGGTTCGCCGTCGATGCGGACTCCCAACTTGGTGTCTTCACGGGACCGTACGCGGCGTGGCCTGCGTCGGTATTCGATGACTACCAAGCGGTCGAAGCGGCCGACGAGCTCCTCGCGTCCGCTCCCCTCATCACGGAGGCCGTCTTCAGTGCTCGGTGGCGCGCATCAGGGGCGTCTCCAACACTCCCGTCGCTCGAAGCTTCCTGTGGCCTCTACTCCTTTGATGCAGACCTCGGTTACGGGGGACAGACGGTCTACTATCTCGACGCCGCACCCGTACGGCCTCTGCTGGAGCCCGAGGCGCCCCCCATTCTTCGTCGCGCTGCACGCCTTGTCCGCCTCCCAAGCATCCGATTTGCCACCGTCACGCAGATCGACCTTTCCGGCCTCGTCCCAATCGTGGTCGGCGGTGGTTGAGCCTGCGCCCATCCCGGCGGATTTCTCGCGGCACAGTGCCGCCCAACTCGACGGCAGAACCGCAGTCGTTGGGCGGGTAAAGACCGGGGTACGGTCTTTCAGGCGCAGGCTCCGGTACATCGCGCCGGGTCGAGCCGGCGCCTGCCGGACGTGTTCGTCCGGGCCGCGCGCGCCGGCCGGCCCACCTCGGGCATCGCGCGTGACGTCGGGGAGCTCTGACGCTAGACTGAGATCGCCGGTAACGGAGCAGGAGGAAGCACCGTGCAAGCCGCCAAGATCTCCATCGTCATCCCGGCAGACCGTCGGGTAGAGCTGCAGGTGCCCGCAGATCTTCCAGAAGGTCCAGCGGAGGTGATCGTCCTCATCACCGTCCCGCAGAAGGCTGCGCCACACGACAAGCGGGCAGCGCTTGGCATGGATCGGGGATCGGTCCAGATTGCCGATGACTTCGACGCGCCGCTGCCGGAGGACTTACAGCGAGCGTTCGATGGCGAGACATTAGGTTGCTGCTCGACACACACTGCTGGCTTTGGCTCGTCACCGACGGGAGAAGGCTGACGGACTGCGGCGATTCTGCGGCCCGTTCGATCACGATCGTGATCCAACCTGGATCTACTTCGACCCTGATGGTTACGCAGCGCTCCTGCGAGAGCGGCTCCTCGAGCCGAGGCTGCGCCGGGTCAAGAATGTCGTCGAATACCGAAGACCTCCTGATCTGGGGGAGATTGACCTCGACCATTTCCCTTCAGGGGACGATCCGTTTTAAATCTGCCGAATACCACTTGATACGTGGTCGTTTCGTGAGCGCCCGGCCCGCGCACACCGTCAGCTCGTACAGGAGAGCCTCCTCGCGTTGGTCCTCGCCGAGAGTGCTCGCGGGAATTGTGCGACGCGCTGCGATCGACCTATCGTCGACGCCATGTCCACGTCGCTGTCCGAGATGTCCCTCCCGCAGCTGCGGTGCTTCGTGGCGGTCGTGGATGCGGGGTCGTTCGCCGAGGCCGGCCGGCGTATCGGCATGTCCACGTCCAGCGTCTCCAAGACGATCGCCCGCTTCGAGGCGACGTACGGTGTCAAGCTGCTGCACCGCTCGACGCACGCGCTGTCGCTGACCGAGGACGGTCGGCAGCTGATCGAGCCAGCCCGCGAGGTGGTCCGTGGCGTCGACCGGCTCGAAGCCTCGATCGGAGAGGTCGTGACCGGCGGGGCCGCCGGCCGGGTGCGGATCAGCGCGCCCGTCGCTTTCCTCAGGCGGCTTGATGCCCATCCCCCGGGTCACCTCCTGGAAGGCGGGGAGGTACCTCTGGAAGTAGGCCTCGCGACCGGTGGCCACGGCGTCGGCCGCGCCTTCCGGATACGCGGCGCGCTCGCGGTACCGGAGCAGGTTGACCATGTAGGCCGGGGTATCCGCAGGGAACGTCCGGCGGACCCTGTCCAGCGCTTCGAGCTTCGCGTCGTCCTTCTTCATCGGGAGATCCTCCATTCGTCTTGGCCGTGGCGAATATCGCCTCTCCCGGCGGCGGCGGTAGTGCACAGGAGGGAATGGCTGTGTTGCCCTCGCGGCCACATGGCGCTTGCCGCGGACGAGCTTGCGCTCGCCGCTGAAGCGCCGGTACCTTCGGCGAGCGGAGGCGGTAGGGGCACGATGCGTTCGGTCGTCGTTTTCCTGCGGGACACGATAGAGTCTGCGGTCACGGCGTACCTCGACGCCGCCTACCCGGAGCAGCGGGACCCGTGGGTGGTGTTCGTGGCGGGTGACGCCTGCCTGTACATCAACCTGTACCGGGACGGCCCTCGTGAGGACGAGCCGGAGGACTGGGCCGACATCGTCCAGAGGTTCGGCGGCGAGCCGGCGGTCGGAGTGATCGCCGACGTGTCCGGGCGGCACCCCGGCGACGAGCAGGTGGCCGCGTTCGTGGCCGGGCTGCTGTCCCGGTTCAGCGGGGCGGCGATGGACGACTACACCCCGCACCTGTGGTCGCTGAACGAGCTACGGGGCGGGCACCGGGTTCGGGGGCACCCGTTCTTTGACTACAACGGCTGGTTCGCGGAGAAGAGCCGGTAGAGCCGAGCCAGGCGCTGCACCTGACCTGGCGGGCCTGTAGACTGTTCCAGATTTCATCAGGTACATTCGTGTCGAAAATTGATCTCAAGAAGGAACTCAAACATCTTTACCAGGCAGCCGCGAAGGAGGTGATTCAGGTTGACGTGCCAACATTTCAGTTCCTCATGATCGACGGCGAGGGCGACCCCAACACATCACAAAAGTATACCGAGGCAGTGGAAGCGCTATTCTCCGTTGCCTACACGACGAAGTTCATGATGAAGAAGGGGGCGCAAGGAATCGACTATGCGGTCATGCCTCTCGAAGGCCTTTGGTGGTCGGATGACATGTCCGTCTTCACCTCCAACGATAGGTCAAGGTGGAAATGGACGATGATGATCATGCAGCCTCATTTTGTGGAGGAGGCGGTGATTCAGGCGGCCATGGTGGAGGTGAGGCGAAAGAAGGCGCTTCCCGCGCTAGACGCGCTCAGACTGGAGAACTTCACCGAAGGATCATGTGCTCAGATACTTCACATTGGCCCCTTCACCGAAGAAGGGCCGACCATTCAGCGAGTCCATGATTTCATTGATGCGCGCTCCGCGCTTGCAGGAAAGCATCACGAGGTGTATCTGAGCGACATACGTCGCGCCGATCCGGCCAAGTGGAAGACCATCATCCGTCAACCTATGGAGTGATAGCCAACAGATCGTTCGAGCCGACGCTGCTTCGCGACACGGCTCAACCCAGGCGTCAGATCGCAGAAACCGCACGCTCCCTCACCACACCCGTCCTCGGAGGTTCTATGAAGCGAGTCACTGGCATTGGCGGCATCTTCTTCAAAGCCAAAGACGCTCCTGCGCTACAGGCTTGGTACAAGCGGCACCTCGGGATCGATGTCCAAGAATGGGGTGGCACGGCTTTTACCTGGACCGACGGTGAAGGTAAGCCGGTCGCCGGAACAACCGTCTGGTCCATTGCTTCGGCGCAAGGTGACCAGTTTGCGCCCAGCACTGCAACGTTCATGGTCAATTACCGGGTCGAGGATCTCCACGCCCTCGTCAAGGTCTTGCGCGAAGAAGGCTGCAACGTCCTCGAGAAGATTGACGATTCCGAGTACGGGAAGTTTGCCTGGGTCATCGATCCAGAAGGAAACAAGGTAGAACTCTGGCAGCCGCCTGCTGGTCAATGACCAAGGCGATCGGCCTCAGCATGAATCTGCGGCCTGACCCGTCGGTCAAGGCGACCCACTCCGGGGTGCGCCCTCCGCGGGCGGCTCAGCTCAAACGTTCGGCTTGGGCAGTTCGCCACCAGCAGATGAGGGATTCACGTGATCAACTTGCGGGCCTTGACGTCTGAAGATTGGGCCGCCTGGCGCGACGTCAGGCTGCGCGCACTCGCGGACGCTCCCCACGCTTTCGGCTCGACGCTCGAGGAATGGGAAACCGCATCCGAGGAGCGCTGGCGCGCGCGCCTGGGGCTGCCTGGTTCCCACAACCTCGTGGCCTACGTTGACGGCGAGCCGGTCGGCATGGCTACAGGCGCGCCCTTCGAAGGCACCTACGAGGTGATCAGCATGTGGGTAGCGCCAGAAGTGCGCGGCCACGGAGTCGGAGACGCACTGCTCGAGGAGATCCTGCGGTGGGCACGCGAGCAGGGCGCAAGTGAGCTCCGCCTCGACGTGAAGGAGAACAATCTCAGCGCCATCTCGTTGTACGTCCGCCACGGATTCATCGACGTCGGTCCGTCTCGCGAATTGGGCGAGCGAGCCATGATGAAGCGTGTGTGAGCGGCCACGCGCTCGCGGACAGGGCGCGCGGGCGCGTGAAGCCGCTCGAGGAGATGCCGCTCGAGGAGATCGGCGACCGGGTGTTCGACATGCGCGCCGGCGGCGCGGGCGCGCGGACGATCCTCGTTTGCTGCAGCGTGGGGTTCGCCCAGCCGGCCGTGAATCCGCTCCTCGAGCTGATGCCTCCGCTGCTCCTCGTGCGGGGCGGCGGCGCCGAGGACGCGGTGCTGCCTGTGCTCCTCGACGCCATGGCAGACGAGGTGCTCAGACGCCGCGTCGGCGCCGCGACGGTGATGACACGCCTCGCGGACGTGGTGATCACGAGGGTAGTCCGCGCGTGGGTCGAGTCGCGCACGGACGAGACGGAGGGCTGGCTCGCCGCGATACGAGACCCGCAGATCGGCCGCGCGCTCGCCGCGATCCACCGGCGCCCGGGCGAGCCGTGGTCGGTGGAGTCGCTCGCCGATGTAGCGAGGATGTCGCGCTCCATCTTCTCGGAGCGCTTCGCGGCGGTGGTCGGCGTGCCGCCGGCGCGCTACCTCGCGCGCTGGCGCATGCACGTCGCGAGCGGCTGGCTGCGCGACGACCGCGTGACCGTCGCCGAGGCGGCCGCGCGGCTCGGCTATGACTCCGAGGCGGCCTTCAGCCGTGCGTTCAAGCGCTTCTCGGGCGTGCCGCCGAGCGCCTTGCGGCGGCAGGGTCGCGACGAGAGCTCCCGGGCCCCGCGCGCCACGGATCCCTGACGGGACTGGCACAGACGGAGAGAGTCATAGCACCTCGCGCGACGACCCAGGCGCCTTACCCCTCTCCGCCTGGCGGCGTGGGCTGGAGTCGCCGGCGCGGGGACGACCTGCGTGATGCCATGCCGACGTGATGCCATGAGCGAAGAACAGATCATCCAGCAACGCCCGGACGCACTCTCGTGCATCCCAAACCCTTCGCGTGGAAGGCAAGGGCCTCTTTCGTCGTACCGTCAAGGGTCAAATAGGGAATCGGCTTCGGCCTGCTCCTGGCCCCTGGCGTGGGCGAAGGGGACGATTACCAGCCGCGGCCGTAGGGATCGCGGCCATCGAAAAGGACGCAGACAGCTCGTTCGGTGGCAGGCCGTCGAAGCCGCGCCCGCCCGCCCGGCGCATCCCACACGAATCGACATTTCGCAAACGCCGAGAACAGTCCACCTGAGCGGTACACGCAGCGCACGGACGTTACGAAAAGTAGCACAAAATCAGCTTGAAGACGACCGGCAAAATGGGGAATAACTTCGGCGGCACTCGCGGGTCGGGCCCTCGTCCGCCATCCCATCGCCCGACCCCGGCGGGATCCTGCTACACGACCCCCTCAAGAGGAGCGCTCAACATGCGTCTGCGCACTGGACGTCCCACGATCTCTTTGGCCTTGTTCGTAGCGCTGCCTTGGGCGCTCGCCGCCTGCGGCACCGGAGACGACTCGGATCCCACCGGTTCAGGAGGAAGCTCTACGGTCGGCACGGGGAGCGTCAGCGGCACCGGAGGGGCGTCGACAGTCACCAGTGGATCGGCCTCTTCGGGCGGTACCCCGACCGTGACGACGGGCGGCGACGTGACGACGAGCGAAGCCAGCACCGGTGGTGGGGGCCCGGCCGGAACGGGCGGAGCGCCGGGAACCGGCGGTGCCGGGGGCAGCGGCGACGGCGGCAACGCCGTGAGCGCCGAGTGGGGCGAGGCGGAAGACCCTGGAGCCGGGTGCACCGTCGGAGCGATGCCGAGCGTCGCTTCGCTCACGGCGAACTCGAAGCTGCCGGACCCCTTCAAGAAGATGGACGGCAACCGCATCACCAGCAAGAGCGAGTGGGCCTGCCGGCGCGAAGAGATCCTCCAGCAAGCCTTCAAGTTCATCTACGGCGACAAGCCCATCCCGGCAAAGTCAGCCGTGTCCGGTACCGTGAGCAACAGCAGGATCACGGTCGAGGTCAAGGATGGCAGCGGCAGCGCCTCGTTCAACCTCACCGTGAACATGAACGGGGCGACCGCGCCCGCCCCGGCGATCATCGGCTACGGTGGCCTGAGCGGCATGCCGGTTCCGAGCGGCGTCGCGACGATCACCTTCAGCGCGATCGAGTCGCAAGGCACCAGCGGCGCGAAGAACGGGCCGTTCTACAGCGTGTACGGTTCGGACCATCCCGCGGGTTACCTCACGGCACAGGCCTGGCAGATCAGCCGCGTCCTCGACGTCCTGGAGCAGAACCCCAGCGTCATCGATCCGCGCCGGGTGGGTGTGACGGGCTGCTCACGCTGGGGCAAGGGTGCCTTCGTCGCCGGCGTGCTCGACAACCGCATCGCCTTGACCATCCCGGTGGAGTCGGGTCTCGGGGGCACGATTGGCCTGCGCCTCGTCGAGGTGCTCGATAGCTACAGCGGCTCCGAATGGCCCTATCATGGCATCAGCTACGTCCGCTGGCTTTCGGAGGTGGCGCTCGGTCAGTTCACCACGGGCAACAACGCTGGGGCCGACAACACGAACAAGCTGCCCGTCGACATGCACGAGATGATGGGCCTCATCGCTCCACGCGGCCTCTACATCGTGGACAACCCGAGCACCATGTACAACGGGCTCGATCGGAACTCGGCGTGGGTCACCGCCAACGTCGGCAAGATGATCTTCGAGGCGCTCGGCGTCGGAGACCACATCGCTTACACGGGCGCAGGTGGGAGCCACTGCAGCTGGCGCTCGCAGTACACTGCATCCCTCAACGCCATGGTCGACAAGTTCCTGAAGGGCAACAACGGTACGGCGACGGGCAATTTCGCCACGGACCTGCCCAACAAGCCCAACCACATGGACCACATCGACTGGACGGCGCCGACGCTCAGCGGCGAGCTTTGATCCAGCGCAGAGGTAGCGCATGAACCCTAGCTCGTTCCTCTCTCTCGGGGTCGCCCTGGCCCTGACGCTGGGCGCTTGCGGCCCTGGCGAAAACGATGACGCCACGGGCGGCACCGGAAGCGGTGGAGCCTCGGGCAGCACGGTGGGCTCGGGCAGCCAGAGCTCCGCGGGAGGCGCCGGCGGCACGCCGCAAGAGACCGGCAGCGCCTCATCGAGCGGCGCCAGCGGCGGCGCGACGTCGACCGGCGGGGCCGGGACGAGCGGCAGCACCTCCAGCGGCGGTGGCTCCGGAGCGGCCACCAGCGGAGCGACGGGGGCGGGCGGCGCTCCGGGTGGCGCCTGCACGCGCGAGCTCCTGGATGGCCTCCTGGACGACTACTTCGCGGCCCTCGCCGCCGGGGATCCTTCCAGCCTACCCCTGGCAGACGGCGTGAAGTTCACCGAGAACGGCAAGCAGGCCGAGATCGGCACGACGGACTTCTGGAGGGGCGCTGGCGAGGTGAAGCATTCGCAGCGTGCCCTGGATACCGAGGCCTGCAGCGCCGGCGCTCAGGCGGTGATCCCGGAAGGCGGGAGGGATCTTCCCGTCGCCCTCCGCATCAAGGTGGAAGGCTCGGAGCTGACGGAGATCGAGACGATCGTCGTCCGCCCGGGCGACTACACGGCATCCTTCTCGGTCGCCTCGAATCCCGCCGCGATCATCGCCATCGCGGACGAGATCGGGTGGCACGACGAGGTCCCGGTGGCCGAGCGGGCCACCCGGGAAGAGCTGACGAGCTGGATCGACAAGTACTTCCGCGCGTTCCCCTCCGGCGTCTGCAACGTCACGGGAGCCTGCAAGCGCTTGGAGAACGGGGGCGGCAACTTCGCTTGCGGCGCCGCAGCCTCCTGCAGCGCCGCCGATCCTGGGTCCGGCGGCACCTTCGTCCCGCGCGTCATCCTGGCCGACGAGGTGCGCGGCATCGCCATCGGTCTCACCATCTTCGACTTCATGACGGACGGGCATCTGGACATGCATATGATCAAGATGTCCGGCGGTAAGGTGCACGCCGTCCACGCCATCCTGCGCGACACGAACGGCGTGTCCGGCTGGGAGTGAGGGCGACCTCCCTCGCCGCTCGCGTCGAACCGCCGCGCGGTTAACGCACGGCAGGGCGCCTTCCACCGCGGGCGACGCGGCGGCGGAGGGCGCCCCGCTGGGGCACTAGGGCTCTTCCCACGAGGGCTCGACCGCGGGCCGCTCCCGCTCGATGATGCGCCCGCTCCCCTCCTCCTGCCGGTCGCGGAACGGCGTCGACGCCGGCGGGAAGTCGCGGAGGCCGCGGCGGGCGGTGTAGTCGTAGCGGAGGAAGACCAACCCCGAGACGCGCGGCGAGGCGCGCGGCGAGTCCTCGGCTGGGCTCGGGACGTCGAACAGGAACGTCCCTTCCGCGCCGAGCGAGACGCGGTGCCCGTGCGCGAGCCAGCTCCAGAACGTGAGCCCCGCGGTGAACGCGTCGCGCAGGAAGGCCTCGTCGCGCGTCTCGTTCACCGGCCGGTAGCTCGCGAGCCAGCCGAGCTGGATCCACGGCCACAGCCCCCGGCCAGGTAGCAGGTCGAGGTCGAGCGTCGCGTCGATGCGGTCGAGCGCCGACGGCACCGGGCTCAGGCGCAGCGACGTGCCCGCCGTGACGAGCGCATCGACGAACGGCCGGTACCGCAGGCGCGCCCCGAGCGAGGCCTGCGTGCTGTGCTCGGCGCCGTACGGCGTGTAGACGTCCTTGTCGGCGCCGGTGAAGCCCCGCAGCGACTCGTCGACCGCGAGCCATGTGAAGCCCGCCCACGGCGAGAGCGTGAGCTCGCCGAGCGGGATGGACCAGAACGCGCTCGCGCTCGCCCTGGCGCCCATCGCGTCGCTGGCGTCCGGCTGGAACACCACGCGGCCGCTCAGCGAACCGCCGGGAACCCAGCCGCTCGAGCTCAGGTCGAAGCGCGCCTCCGCGCCGAAGCTCTCCGGCCCGTCGCGCAGGCGACCGAACCCCGCGGCCGCGATCCAGGCGCGCCGCTCGATCAGCTCACGATGCACGTCGAGGCCGAGCTCCAGGAAGCGGACCGGAAGACGGTAGTCCTCCTCGGCGAGCTCGCTGTCGACGAGGCGCGCGTAGCCGCCGACGGAGAGCGGCCCCGGGTCCGGGTCCTCTCCCACCGGGGGCGCCGGGCGAAGCAGCTCGTCCGCGGGCGCGAGCGGCGCGGGCGGCGGCGGCGGCGCGGGCGGCGGCACGCGGGGGCGGGGCGCGCCGTTCGCGACGGCGAGCTCGACGCGGAGCAGCGCCCTGCCGCCGGGCGAGGCGACGCGCAGCACATGCGGGCCCTCGGGGAAGACGGCGACGCGGGACTCGACCTCGCCGCCGAGCCAGAAGAACGGCTCGCGCGTGACGCCCAGGCGGCGCGCGGCGCGGTCCTCGGAGGCGTCGAGCGCGAGGGTGCCCTCCTCCACCGCGCCGCTGCCGGCTTCGCCGCCGGCACCGTCGAGCGGCGCCACCGAGAAGCGCAGCTGGCCGGAGGGCGTGGCCGCGGCGACCTCGGGATGGCAGGCCGGATCCCCGCCGTCCGCGGGCGCGGCGCGCGCGCGGGGCGACGCGCACTCGTAGGCGGCGCGGGCGCGGATGCGCACCACGGTCGGGCCGACGAACGCGAGCTCCAGGGGGCGCGCGGGGTCGATGTCGTTCCAGGTCGACAGGACGCGGCCCGAGAAGGGCTGCGCCGCGCCGGCCGCGGTCGCGCGGATCCAGCCGAGGACGCTCCGGTCCGCCGGAGGCCGCGCCTCGATGCGGTGGCTGCCCCGCGGCACCTGCACGACGCAGCGGTCCGCCATGGGCGCGGCCGCCGCGGAGCAGGTGACCGGCTCGCCGTCGAGCGAGATCGAGAACGCGCAGGGGGTCTCCTCGCGGTCGAGCGCCCGGCAGACGCCGTCGAGCACGATCGCGCCCGGCGCGGCGCGGTCGAGCCGGAACTCGGCGCGCGCGCCGTCGGTGATGAGGAGCGACGCCTCCGGCGCATCGACGAGCGCGCGCCGCACCCGCACGCGGAGCGGCAGATCGCGATCGGCCCTGGCCCGGATCTCGAGCGTGGCCGTGCCGGCCGTGGCGTCGGCGCGCGGCGGCACGGCCCAGCCGGTCACCGGGGCCAGCCGCGCGAGGGCGGCCGGCGGGAGCTGGACAGACGGCGACAGCGCGCCCGGCGCGGCGCCGGCGGGAGGAGCGATGGCCGGGCCCTGCGCGGTGTTCCCCGAGGCTGCAGGCGTGGCGCCTTGCTGACCGGCGGAGGCCTCGCGGGCGGCCTCCTGCACGGCGAGCTCGGCGAGCACGAGGGCGCGCAGCGTGAGCCGTCGATCGGGCGCCGGGGCGGCGGAAGCCACGTCCGTGGCCAGGTTCGAGGCCCGGGCGAGCGCTGCGGCGGACCGGTGGGCGAGCCCGATCCGGGTGAAGGCGTCGGCGGCGATCTGCACCTCGCTGGAGCGCTCGGCGAGGAGGCCGAGCAGCAGCGCGTCCGCGCCCGAGCTGTCGCCCGCAGGGCCCGCGAGCAGCGCGACGCCGCGCCGCGGGTCGCCGCTGACGCGCGCGCCGCGCGCGGCCGCCAGCGGCGCGCGGTCGTCGGGCAGCGGGAGCGGCGGCACGCGCGCGGGCAGGCCGAGCGGGACCGCCACCGGGCTGCCCGGCGGCAGGGAGAAGACGGTGCTCGGCGGGGCGCCTGCGGTCGACGCGCCCGGCAGATGCGCCACGTCCCAGGGATCCTCCTCGGCGGGGCGGTCGAGCGCGGCGAGCGCCGGGAAGCCGAGGGCGTCGAGCGCCGTGGCGCGCTGCGCGTGGAGCGCGGCGCGGGCAGGCGAGGGCGCGGCGCGGAGGGCGCGCGTGGCGCCCCGGATCTGCTCGAGCGTGCCGTCGACGGGCGCGCCGTCCGGCGGGCGCACCGGCGTGACGGCGCGCGGCGCGCCGGGCGCGGCGGGGTGCAGGCGCACCGAGGCGCGGAGCAGCGCCGGCGCATCGGTCTCGACGCGCAGCTCGTGCGCGCCGGCGGGGACCGGGACCTCGATCGAGCCCGTGGCGCCGGCGCGCACCCAGGCCTCGTGGACGGCGGCGCCTGCGCGCACGCGGAGCACGCGCGCGGGGCCATCGGCAGGGGGCGACGCGCCTTGCGCTCCGGGCGCCAGCGCCGCTGCTCCGGGCGCCGGCGCAGCGGCACCCTGCGCTCCGGGCGCCGGCGCAGCGGCACCCTGCGCTCCGGACGCGAGCGCCGCCTCGCTCGCCACGGCGGGCGGCGCGATGACGACGCGGGCCAACGTGGCGCGCTCCGGGTCGGGGAGCGCGAACGTCGCTGCGCCGTCGACCCAGGCCCACTGCACGATCTCGCGCAGGGACGCGCACGGCACGCGCCCGCTGCGCGGGATGCGCGCGAGCACCGGCGGAGCGCCCGCCGGCCGCTGGAACGTGCGCGCCCCGGGCGCCACGGCGACGACCGACGTGAGCCCGGCGCCGCCGTGCACCGCGGCCGGCGTGCCGTCGATGAGCACCGGCGACTCGGGGACCACCTGGCTCGAGGCGCTCCGCAGGAGCACCCGCGCGTGGGCCCCCGGCGGCGCCTCGACGTCGATCTGCGCGCGCGCGGCGTCGAGGAGCGTCCAGCGGAGCCCGGACTCCGCGTCCACCTCGCAGAGGCCCTCCGCGGCGGCGCGCCCCGATGTGCCGCCTCCCGCGGGCGGCAGCGCGTCGCGCGGCGGCGCGATCGCGCTCCACGCGGCCACGCCATCGGGGATGTCGAGCGCGTCCCACGGGGCCTCTCGCGCCCAGGCGGTGCGCGCGAGCGGCGCCGCGCTCTCGACGTCGCCATGGCCGAGCGCATAGCGCTCCGCGAGCGGCGCCCCCGCTGGCCGGCGGCCATCTCGCGGCGGCGACATCGCCGCGCCCAGCGCGAATACGGCCGCGACGTCGTCCGGGTGCGCGCGGCCTCCGGCGCGCTCGGGCGGCGCCGCGGCCCCGGCGGGCCTCGACCACGGCGCGTCCGCGGCGCCCGGGTCCGCGTGCGCCGCGGCGAGCCGCGCGAGGATGGCGCGCTGAAGCGACGTGGCGCCCGCGGCCGCGCGGCCCTGCGCCGCCGCATCGCCTCGCGCCGCGGCAGAGGCCTGCGCCGCCGTGTAGGCTTGCGCCGCGCGCGCGAAAGCCGCGCCGGAGGAGGGCGCCCACCGCACCGACTCCGCGAGGAGGAGCGCCCGGAGCGGCGGCGGCACGGCTGGCCGCGCGGCGAGGTCGAGCGCGGCCTTCGCGGCGGCCGGCGCGAAGGCCCGGTCTGCGGCGGCGAGGAGCCGCGGCGCCTCGGCGTGGAGCGGCGCGCGATCGCCGTCGCCGGCCTGATCGCGCCGCGCCGCGCGATCGAGCAGGGCGGCGCGGTCGCGCTGCGGCGCAAGGAGCTCGGCGACGCCGGCGCGTTGCTGGTGGCCGCTGGCGGCGACGGCGAGCTCCCCCTCGACGACGTCGACGGTCGCCGCGCGCGCATCGACCGGCAGCGGCACCCGGATCCACCGCGGTTCGCTCCAGCGCGCGGCGTCCGCGAGCCGCGACCCGGTGCGAACGACGAGCTCCCGGACGACGGCACCGCCAGCGCGCACCACGACGCGCGTGGTCCCGTAGGTGCGCGCCCGGAGGGCGATGCGCAGCACGTCCGCGCCGGGCGCGCGGAGCTCGAGCCGCGCCCCGGCGCCGAGCGAGCGCCATGGCGTGGCGCGCTCGACGGCCGGGAGATCGGGGCTTTCGCGGCCTCCGCGCAGCTCGACGCCGCGCGCCACGAAGTACGGCTCGACGAGCGGCCGGAGGAGCAGCGACTCCTCGAGATAGCGCGCGGTGAGCCATGCGGCCGCGGCCGGGGCGAGGCGCGCGGCGGCCGAATCGAGGCGCGCGGAGGGCGCGCCCGCCGCGGCCGGGGCGGAGAGCGCCGCGCGCGCGGCGTCGACCCAGCGGAGCAGCGCGCCCGCCTCGCCCGGCGCGGTGACCGGCGCGGGCGCGCGGCCGCCGAGCCATGCGGCGACGTCCTCGTCGAGGCGGTACCAGGCGAGCGGCGCGCTCTCCCGTGCGGCGACCCGCACGGCGATCGGCGTGCTCCCGGCGCCGCGCGCGGCGGCCGCGCGCACAACGACGAAGCGCGCGCTCGACCACGTCGGCACCGCGAAATCGCGCGCGCCGGCCCTGAGGGGAGGCAGCGGCATCCAGGTGATCACGTCGGGCGCGCTCCCGATGCCGGAGCCGAGGCCGATCCCCGCGACGTCGCCGCGCACCTCCAGCCGGTCGCCTGGCTCCACGGGCACGAGGAGCAGCTGCCCCGCGGCGAGCGCGACCGGCTTGGTCGGGTCGGCTGCGACGGGCGCGGCGCGCGCCTCGTCCGGAGCGGGAGCGCCCTGCTGCGGGCCGTTGCTCCACGGCACGACGCGCACGCTCTCGGGCGCCACCCAGGCGAGGGGCTCAGCGGCGGCGGCTTCGCGTGCGCCCGGAACGCCGTGGGCGACTCCGAACGCGAGCACGAGCGCCGCGGCGAGCAGCGCGCGGCGGGCGGCGGCCCCGGGGAAGGCATCGAGATCCACGGCGATTACCCTTGCACCATGCCCACTTACGCCCCGCGCCGTGAGCTACCGGGCTACCCGATTTCCGGGTTGGAGCGCAAGCACGGGATCGGCGAGGGCGCCTACGTTCCCGGGCACCGGTCCGACCACCCGCAGGACACCGGAAACGCTCCCGGCCGACCGGTCCGACAGCCCCGGAACACCGGAAACGGTTCCTGAAAGCAATCGAGTCGACGACACCATCGCGTCGCGTCGCCGAACACCCCTACTCGTCCCGCGCGCAGCGGAAACCGTAGAAAGACAGAGTCCTCTCCGGCAGCTCACCGATACGGTACGTCGGGCTGAGCGTCTCCTCGGCGTGCGAGAACGCCCCTCCGCGAGAGCCCCTCCCGAAGCCTCCGTCGGTCAGCGCCGCGCAGTTGGTGCACGTCCCCGTCAGATCGGCGTGGTAATCGAGGACCCACTCGAACAAGCTGCCCGCCAGGTCGGCTTGTCCCCATTTCCCGTCGCCCGCAGGGGATTTCGATCCGACAGACGGGATCGGGCACACCGTCGTCGTGGTATCGCAGCCGTACACCGCCAGATCCTGGCTCGGGACCTCGTCTCCCCACGGATAGGCGAGGTGATCGTTCCCCCCAACCGCGGCGTAGTTCCACTCCGCCTCCGTGGGCAGCCGGCCCTCGTCCCAGGCGCAGAAGGCGAACGCGAGATACCAGCTCGCGCAGTTGATCGGCGCCGCCTCGTTGCTGGCGGGCTCGTCGGTCCACGTCCGGAAATTGGCGTCGCATTCCAGCGAGGCCCGCAGCTCGTCCTGCCCCACGGGCAAGCTCGCATCCCACGCCGGGTCCCAGCCGCTGCCCTGGATGAGCGGATGGGCGCCCGCTCCCGCCTTCGGCCTGGTCGCCGGGTAGCCCGCGACGAACTGCCGGAACCGGCCCACCGTCACCTCGAAGCGATCGAGCTGGAAGTCGGCGACCGTGGCCGGATAACGCACGTCGTTCAGGCGGTTGAACTGGCCGCCCACCACCTCGCCCGCCGCGCAGCAGCTCTCGTCGGCCGCCGGACCGCAGGTGGGTGCGACCTGTTCGCAGTGCGGCGCGACGAAGACGTCGGGCTCCACGTCAGGGATGCACGCGCCCGCCGCGGCCAGCGGGATCGCCAGCGCGGCAAGAGGCCTGAAGAACACCACGCGGTTGCTCTCGCCCATGCGCATCAGAAGCTCCCGGAGATGCTGGCGCCAGCGCCGGACGGCGCGATCCAGGGGACCGCCACAGCCGCCGGCGCGGGCGCCGCCTCGTCGCTCGACCGGACGATCCCATAGACCGCCACCCCCATCGCGACGAGCCCCGCCGCGCCCAGGCCGGCGAAGAGGCCGAAATCGCGGTTCTTGCGCGCATTGTCGGCCGCGAAGTCATAGCCGGGCTCGCAGTACGTCCCGCCCGAGACATCGCGGCAGTTCTCGCGCAATGCACTGATCGCGGAGAGGTCGTCGATCAGGAACCCGACCGACGCGCCGGCAAGGGCGATCCCGGCGGCTCCGGAGATCCAGGCCCAGGTCGGGGCGCCCCCGCCGCGCGCTTCGTTCGCCGTGGTGGGCGGCTTCGCGGTGCTGGCCCCGGCCGCCTCTCGCAGCGTGAGCTCGACCGTCGTCGTCTCGCCCTCTGCAAGCGTGATCGAGCGGGTCTCTGCCTCGTGCCCGGGGGCGCTCGCGCGGATCTCGTGCGGGCCAGGATCGACCGGCAGGGGCTCTCCGAGCGCGGCCGCCGGGAGCGCCGTGCCGTCGCGCAGCACCTCCATGCCGGCGGGCGCGCCCTTGACCACGATCACGAGCTTCGGCACGCGCGGCTCGAGGGCCGCGATCCCCTTGTTCGCGACCTCCTCCAGGCTTCGCCGCCGCTGCTCCCCAACCGTCTCGCGGTTCAGGACGAGGGCCCGATGGTAATCGTGCCAGGCCGTCGCGAGCTTGCCCTCACGCTCGCGGCAACGCGCGATGTTGATCTGGGTGCTCGCCGAGGGGTTGAGCGCGAGGCTCGCCTCGAACTTCGGGCACCCCGCAGCGTCGTCCCCCTTGTCGACGAGCGCGCGCCCGGCCTTGAAGAGCGCCTCCGCGGCCACCGGGTCGCGCGCGGGCTCCTGCGCGTGCGCCGCCGCGCCGCCGAACGCGACCGCGGCAGCAGACGCGAGGCCGGCGAAGACGCGCGCGCCTCGCGCGCGGCTGGCACCACGACGGGTCTCGGGGTGGCGAAGAATTGGCACCGCAACAAGGCATTTCCCGAGCGGGCTCGTCGTCGTTTCCGCCATGTGTGCTCGTTCCGCTGCAGCGAGCCGCGGGGGCGCGCGGGGAGACCCTACAACAAAAAGGGCCGCACGACCAACCTGTCAACGCCATGCGAGCGGCCAGCACGAGGACGCCGACGGCGCGGGCGCCGGCAGCGTCGTCGGAGCGCGAGGCACCGCCGGCGGTGCTATCAGCGCAAGCCCCGATGGAGCGAGAGGCTGCGCTGCGCCCGAGGTCCCGTGCGGCGGGCGGCGCATGCGCACCGGAAGCGACGCGGCGGACTGCGGCAGCTGCGGCCACGGCGGCAAAGGAGACCTGTGCGAAGAGGCCCTGTGCCAGCTCGTTCCCGTCGGCGACGAGTAGGCCTCTCGGATGGCCATGGCCGTGGACGCGACGCATGTCTCCTGGCCCGATGATGGAGTCCACACCGACCCGAGCAGCAAACACGCAACAGGAGCAACGCGAGAAGCGAAGTCCAGGGCGCACCACGAGCGAAGCGCTTCGACGAAGTTCTGCCCTCCAGACCGATCTGGGGTCACTCGTGTGCCAACGACTTGCAGATACCAATCGTTCGGGATCGCGTGCATCGCGTGGGACCTGTTCGAAAAATCGGAGCTCCCTGGAGCTGAACGATAGCCGCCGTCAACAACGATACGCCTCGCCGTCCAGCCATCGCCCGGGTGCTCCACTCCGCCCCGGCTCCGCCTGACGGATCGTCCTCCCCCCACAGCCTTTGCCCATCGTCCCGCCCCGACGCCCGCTGCCCAATCAGCACCATCCCCACCCAGATCGCCCCCGCCGGCTCCCCCGTGTGGCCCGCCTGCGGCCCCAGCGGCGACCACCTCGGCCGGTCGGCGCCGGCGGGAAGCGCGCCAGGAGATCGTCACGGTCGAACGCGGCGGGGTCGGCGCTGGTCTCCATGGGCGTGCTTGCTGCCGGTGGTGCTGCCATGGCATGCGCCAGGGCAGCGTACAGGGGGCCACGTCCACGTCTGGGCCCCTCGTGGGCTCACGCGCCGCGCATGTGGACGTCCTCGGGAGCAAGCTGCCATACTCCCCAGGTGACCACGCGGCTCGAAAAATTCCGTGAGTACATGGCGCGGTTCAACCCCGCCGGAGATCCGCGCGGCACGGTCCGCGACGGCCTCTACGTACCACGACCGGGGCGGTCCACGGCCGACGAGGTCGCCGCGCGGCTGGAGATCGACCCCACCTCGTCGCACCTGATTGTCGGCGGTATCGGCTCGGGCAAGACCACGCAGCTCCTGGTCGCGTGCGATCGCTTGAATCAACTCGCGGACACGCGCGCCGAGTACATCGACCTGAGCCTCATCCATGATCTCCAGGACATGGCACCTGGGACGCTGATCATCGCTGCCGGGCTTGCCGCCCATCGACACCTGGAACCCGGGGATGACAAGGTGGCGCACGAGGCCGGCGAGCAGTTCCGGCGCTGGGCGTACGGTCATCGTCATCACGTATGGATCCCCTTCGACGACGACCCCGGTGAGCCCGATGATGAGCTGGAGCGCGGTTACTACGACATCATTGAAGAGAAGCCGCTCCTGTCCTCGCCGGAGAAGCCGATCAAATGGTCTGTGGAGGACAAGGCCCACCGGCTCGCTCAGATCCGCAGCGGCCTCCGCGGGCGCTTCCCGCACCTCGTGCTCTTGTTCGACTCACTCGACCGGCTACCGGACCCGGCGGCGTTCGCGACCGTGGTCGAGCAGGACGTCCGCGCCATCCAGAAGGCTGGCATCGGTCTCGTCCTTGTGGGGCCGCTCCGATCGATGTTCGGTCCGCACCGCACGATCACCGACTACTTTCAGCACTTCTACCCGCAGCACGCGGTCGACGTTCAGCAGGACGAGCAAGGGCGCGCCTTCCTGGTCGACGTCCTTCGAAGGCGAGCGCCGTCGGAGTTGCTCCCCGAACCTGTGTGTCGAAAGCTCGCCGAGCGCTCCGGCGGCGTACTCCGCGATCTCATTTCTCTGGCGCGTTCGGCAGGAGAAGAGGCGTATATGCGCGGCGCGGATCGTGTCGAGGAAGAGCACATCGATGTGATAGCCGACGCCTTCGGGCGTCAGCTGATCTTCGGGCTCAAGCCCGCCGAAATCGAGTTCCTGCAGCGCGTACGGCAGACAGGGACCTTCGTCCCGACGTCGGACGACGACATGGTGCTCCTCATGACCCGCCGCGTGCTGGAGTATCGGAACGGCAGCTCGCGGTTCGTCGTTCAGCCCACACTGGAACCTCTCCTCGAGCAGATGGCCCATCGCCAGGGGGCGGCATGAGCGCTGTCGGGCTCCCGTCGATTCGCCTTGACGAGCTGTGCCGCAGGAACGACGCAGAGCTCGCTCCTGGCGGAATCCGGGCGGTCGTCGTCTCCGAGGGAGACACGCTGTCCCTGGCGCGGCGCATCGCTCACAGTTCCAGGGGGCAGCATCTGGACGCTCCCCCGGATGCATCCGCGCTCGCGAGGCGTCTGCGCGCGAGCGGAGACGCGCTGTTCGTCGTCTCCGGGCTGGAGGCGTTCTCGGGTGACGAGTGGAAGCGCCTCGATCTGCTGAGGAGCCGCCTCTCGCGCGAAGGGCCCACCATCCTTGTCCTCTCGCCGAGATCCCTGGATCTGCTGGCCAGAGCCGCGCCCAACCTGTCGAGCTTCATCAGTCCACCTCTATGGAACCTGGAAAGCGACCCTGACGATACGGCCGAAGAGGACATAGAGGCGGCCCAGCGGTCGTCAACTCATGTCAATGACTCGCCGTCACAAGCACGGCGGCGTTTGATCCGGCGCCAGTATGAGGAAGCGAGCAAGTTCCCTGGCGAGTTCGTCGTCATGATCGAGACGCGAGTGTTCTTTCATTCCACCGATCGGGAGGAGGCGATCCACAGCTATGAGTCGGCGTTCGAGGAGGCTCTCGACGGCACGCCAGTCTTTATCGAGCCTGGGGTTCAGCTACCTGAACGCGATCCGGTAGTCCGTGGTCGCTCGCTGCGCGGCGCCTGAGCATGGTGATCGTCCAACGTCAGCCGTTCGGCGTCTCCCGGTTCTTTACGAAGCACAAGGGCCAGCCTCAGGAACATGAGCTGGGTCTCGTCGTCCCGGTCAGGATCCAGTTCGAGCGGTGGCTCGGTGGCAAGCTGCTCGAGGCTGATGTCTTCATCGATTCTGGAGCCGACTGCACGCTGCTGAGCCATCGCTGGCTCGAGGCGTGCTGGAGGACTGCGTTGCCTCACGAAAAGCCGCGCTTGCCGCTCGTCTCACCTGAGGGCTGGATCCGCGAGAAGGTCGCGATCAGCATCGGCGGCAGCGTGCTTGAGTTCCCACCATCGCCCCAGCTCGCATGGCAGGTCGGCGGGGCTGAGCGGCCGCAATTCCGAGAAATGCCAGGCTATGAAGATCTTTTGCTCGGCCGGGATTTCCTTCGGCACTACGGGATACTCCTCGTGATCGACGGCGAAAATTTCTCGCTCCTGTTACCCGACGACGAGGACAATCAGCGACGGCGCGATCAGGTTCGTCGGGCGCTCGACTAACTCGGGGGAGGAAGCGCTCATCGAGCTGGCTTGATTGCCTTCCGCCTGGGCTCGGTCAAGAAAAGAGGCTGCGCGCCTTCTCCAACATCGGTCCCCGACGGCGCTGGAATCCCCTGCCGAGGCCCGGCGCCACGCTTCATCCGGACCGTCCTCACGGATCGTCCTCCACCCACAGCCTCGGCCCGTCGTCCCGCCCCGGCGCCTTCTGCCCGACCAGCACCGCCGCCACCCAGACCGCCTTCGCCGGCTCCCCCGTATCGCCCGGCTGCGCCCCCAGCAGCGACAGCCTCACCGCCCGCTTCCCCGGCGCCAGATCGTCGCCCAGACGGATCACCCCGCGCCCCACGCCATCCGTGCCGCGCTTCTCCGTCGCCGCCTCCCACAGCGTCGCGCGCGTCAGGTCGCCGCCGCGGCCCGCCAGCACGCCGTCCGGGATCGTCACCCGCCGGAAGAACGCCGCCTCCCGCGACGCCGGCTTCGCCCCGTCGAGCCGGTACCGGATCCGGTAGTCCGCGTTCTCCCCGGGCGTCACCACGAACAGCACCAGGTGCAGCGTCTCGCCCGCCTCCTGCTCGAACTCGTACGTCATCGGCCGGCCGCGCGTCAGCTCGAACACGTCGCGCCGGCGCACGATCGCCCCGCCGTTCGCCGGCGGCGCGTCGGTGTACGCCACCCCCGTCTCGCCCAGCCCCTCGACCTCGACCCGCCGCGCGCCCGCCGGCGCCGCCACCCGCAGCGACCCCGACAGCGCCACGATCGGCTCCTTCAGCGCCACCTCGCCGTCCACGCGCACCGCCACCTCCTTGCCCAGCGACGCGCGCGCGGCCCGGTAGATCACCGACAGCCGCCCGGCCCGCGCCCCCGCCCCGTCCACCCGCACGTCCTTCGCCACGAGCAGCGGCGTCCACGCATCGCCCGGCGACGGCTCCCCCGCCGACTGCCACGCCGGCATCAGCAGCCGCCGGCGCACCGGCGCGTGCTCCGGGATGAGCACCCGCTCCGGCCGATCCGCGTCCGACCTCCCGCCCTCCCCCGCCCGCTCGATCCGCACCTGCTCGCGCAGATCCGAGAAGCGCTCCTTCCGCTCCAGATCGTCGAGGTTGAGCGCCCGGACGTCCGTCCACGTGCTCACGTCGAACGGCGCGTAGCGCCACGTCTCGTCCTCGGCCAGCGTGACCCGGTACGGCAGCCGGTACAGCGTCTCGTTCACGCCCGGCTCGATCGCGCGCAGCCGCAGGCGCGTCCTCGCGTCGCCCGTGATCTCGATCCGCTCCACCCCCGCCGGCGGCCGGAGGATCGCGAGCCGCGGCTCGGACGCGTCGAACCCCTCGTTCCACCACTCGAACCGAGACCGCGGGAGCGTCACCTTGAGCTCGGCGCGCTCGGACGGCCCAGGACCCCACCGCGCCACCACCGTCGCGTCGCCCTGGTTCGCGCCCCCGCTCGCGTCGATCTCCACCCGGATCAGCAGCCCGAGGAGCTCTTGCCCGGGCGCCATCCGCGCGATCACCGGGTCGCTCGGATCCAGCGCCAGGTAGCGCACGATCCGCACGTCCGGCGGCGTCTGCAGCCGCACCGGAGCCGCCTCCGCCGGCGCAGCGGCGGGCGCGGGCGGCTCCGCGGCGGCGCCCGTCGGGAGCGCCCCCGGCGCAGCGCCGGGGCCGCCCGCGCCCGCGGGCGAGGGCATCGCCGGGTGGACGATCTCGCCGACCTGCTGCATCGCCTGCGCCTGCGACGCGCCGAACCGCACGCCGAAATCCGGACCGACGCCGTCGATGACCACCGTCCGGATGTCCTCCCGCAGGAGCCGCACCGTGGCCCGCCCGAGCGGGCCGAGCTCGACGCCCGCGGACCCGCTCGCGCCGTCGGCGAGCCGCACCACGCGGCCCGGCGGGCCCTCGATGTCGAGCGACAGCGGACCGCGGAAGTTCAGCGCGGCCGCGCGGCGCTCGCCGATCACGAACTCGGACGCGCCGCGCCCCTCGGCGCGCGGGTACGGCATCCGGAACCGCCGCAAGAGCAGGCGCGACATCTCGTAGTCGATCCCCTCGCGGCCCCCTGCCTCGAGCCGCCGCGCCCAGCCCCGGAGCAGCTCCTTCCGCGCCGGCTCCGGCAGATCGGCGAAGCCGAGCGCCGACACCCGCAGCCCGAGCTGCCGCCGCTCCTCCGCGTCGAGGCTCTGCTCGTAGACCGCGCGCGACGCCTCGCTGCGCTGGTAGCGCCCCTCCAGCCGGGACAGGATCGTCAGCTCGCTCGGCACGCGCGCGCCATCGCCGCCGTCGCTCCCCACCGCAGGCTTCGCCCGGAGCCGCACCTGCCCGCCCTGCGGGAGCACGTCATGCGTGATGAGCAGCGTCGAGCGCGGATCCGTCACCGCGCCCCCGCCGCTCGCGAGCCGCGCCGCGTACTCGCCCTCGCCGAGCGGTCGATCCGGATCGCAGCTGACCCGGCTCTCCAGATCGATCGCGTGCCGCGCGACCTCCTCCCCGCGCTCGTTCACGAACGCCGCGATGAACCCGTACGGGTAGCGCCGCGCCGAGTCGCAGGCGTCGGCCCTCACGCTCCCCCAGGTCGTCACCTCCACCGCGTCGATCTCGGCCGGGACCTTGATCACGAGGTCCCGCTCCGGCTCGATGTGGTAGGCGAGGATCTCGTCCTCGGCCGGCAGCGAGCTGACCAGCGGCGGCGCGCTCGACAGCTGCGAGAGCGCGAACGCCGTCACCCCGAGCAGCGCCATCGCGATGAGCCACCGCGGGTTCAGCGCCCTGCGCGGCGCGCCGTCGCGGGCGCGGAACCCCGCCGTCGCCAGGCGCGCCCGGGACGGCGGCCGCGCCGCGTGGGAGCGCGGCGGCGCGGCCGCCTTGTGGCCCGCCGGCTCGCGGCGCTTCGCCGGGGCGGTCATGGGGTCCCCCGCTGCGGCGCCGCGGCGGGACCAGCCGCCTCGACCCGGAGCGCGCTCGTGCCGACGGTGACCGCGCGCCGCAGCCGCGAACCGCCGGGCACCGCCGCGCCCGGCACCGCGACGAGCGCGCCGTCGATCGGCAGCACCTGCGCCTCCCCCGGCCGCGCCGCGATGACCCATGGGCGCCCCGTGATCACGTCGCGCCCGATCTCCACATGGCATTGCGCCTCGCGCCGCGGCGCGGCCGGCGCGCTCCCACGCAGCGCGGCCGCCGCTGCGGCGCGCGCCGCAGCCGCCACCCCTGCCCGAGGCGCCACCGCCACCGCTGCCCGCGACGCGTCCGACCCGGCCCGAGGCGCGTCCGCCACGCCCGCCCTCGACGCGTCCGCCTTCGCCGGAGCGCCCCCCGGCCCCGCGGCCTGCGGCGAGAAGTGCGCCTTCAGGTAATACGGGTTCCGCTCGGTCGTGTAGCGCCGGAAGGGCTCTATCGCAGCGGAAAGATCGCACTCCGCCGTCACACCTCGGGTCGGGCAGAGCTCGTCCCCGCTCGCACCTGCGCCGGCGCTCCCCGCGCACGACGCGAGCGCCTGAGCGCGCGCGGCCACGTCGATCGGCTCGGGCGTCACGCCGAGCCGCGTGAGCCGCGCCTCGAGGCGCGTCTCCCCCTGCCCCGGCTCCACGAAGCGCCGGAGCTCGAAGAAGCGGCGGATCGCGCTGCCCAGGTACACGATCGCGAACCGCCCCTCGGCGAACCGCTTCGCGTAGGCCATCGCCATGTCCGTCGCGCCGCTGAACGGCACCTGCTCGCGCGTGCCGTCGAAGATCCCCACGCGCAGCTCGAGATCGCGCAGCGTCTCCAGCAGCGGCCCCGCGAACGTCGGCACGTGCCCCGGCCGCACGACCTCGTACCCGAACGAGATCACCGCGTCCCGCTCGTAGGTCCGATCCGCCTCGATCGCCTGCACCGACAGCGCGTTGCCGCCGTCCCCGACCCAGACCTCGTGCGCCCGCTGGAAGTAGCTGCGCAGCCCCGGGGTGCGCCGCACGTCGGCGGCCCCGCTCGGCTCCGCCGTGGGCACCGCCCCGGCGAGCAGCAGCGACTGTGCCGAGAGCGCGTCGGCGAGCGCGAGCCCCGCGCCGAACGCCCCGATCTGCCACCGCGGCGCGGGCACCTCGACAAGCATCGCGCCCGTCAGCGGCGACCGGACCGCCTCCGTCGAGGGCGGCGCGGGCAAGATGGCGCCCGTCGACGCCGCTGGCGGCAGCGTGCGCGACGCGGACTGATGCGCCAGCACGAGCCACGCAGGGTTCCCGCGCCGCTCCGGGCCGCCCTCGGCCGGCCCGGGCTCCGCGATGCCCCACGCCGCCGGCGCCGCGGCGGAGCCGCCGATGCGCACCTCGCGGAAGCCGAGGCGCCCGAGGATCGCCCGCTCCCACGCGGTCGGCGGCGCCGCGCCGGACGCGCCGCCGGGGCGCGTCGCCGCCGCGATCAGCCGCGGCGCCACCACGGCGTCGAACAGCCTGAGCTCCTCGAGCGACGGCGGACGGAAGCGGCCCGGCTGGACCTCCGTCAAGGACACCATCCGCTTCGCGAGCTCCTCCTCCAGCGTCCCGGTCCAGCGCACGGCCTCCGGCGCGCCGAGCGAGCGCGCGCCGACCGCCTCTGCGACCTCGCGCGGCACGTGCAAGCGCGGCGCGTCGCCGAGGGGCGTGGACGGCTCCGCCGCCGGGCGGAACGTCATCGCCGTGTCGGCGCCGAGCCCCAGGCCGATCGACACCACGGGCAGCCCCGCCGGCGAGCCGACCACGCTGAGCTCCGGCCCGTCGCCGCCGCCCGGCTCGACGATGAGCACCTGGGGGTTCTCCAGGGCGTCGATCATCGCCGCCGCGAACGCCTCGTCGTGGCGCCGGATCGCCCCGTGGCGCGACAGGAGCACGACCCCCGCGGCGTCGAGCAGCTCCGCGACCCGGAGCGCCACCGCCGGCAGCGCCGAGCCGAGCTCGGTGGGCGCCGCCAGCACCAGCCATTCGGGCGCGGACGTGGGGCTCCGACCGACGCGCTTGCGGAGCGCCGCCCGCGGCGCGCTCGGCGTGTCGTCCGGATCGTCGAACCGCGGGCTCAGCACGTACCACGGGCGCTCGCCGTCGCCCTCCCGCGCCACCGACACCCGCGCGCGCTCCGCCGCGCCGAGGAGCTCATCCGCCGGCCGCCCGTCGCGCAGCACGCTGCGCGCGAGCCGGTGGGCGATCCGCCGCGACTCGATGTCGGCGGCGATCGCCGCCGCCCTCGGGCGCGGGCCGGGCCGGGGCGCCGTGTCCGCCAGCACGAGCGACAGCGCGGCGCTCTCGATGCGCGGCACCGGCCTCGCCGCGGCCGCGGGCGGCGGCGGCGCGCCGCCCCAGCCGAGCGCCACGAGCGCGTAGCCGACGCCGTTGCCGACAAGGAACGCCGTGAACGACACCTGGATCGTCGGCATGATCACGATGCCGACGTGCTCCTTGTTCCACATCTTCACGGCGAGCAGGCTCGGGAGCAGGTAACCGAAGCCGAAGTAGTCGACCATCTGCAGCCCCGGCGCGTACCGCACCATGGCGAAGCCGATCGCCATCTTCACGAAGAAGCCGAGCACGTACACGAAGATCATCCGCCGCGGCCCCACGAGCAGCATCCGGGAGAACGGGCGGACCGAGGTGATCCAGCGCGAGAGGTAGAAGACGACCAGCGCCTCGATGGTCGTCGTGAGCAGCTTCGTCGGCTCGTACCACGCCACGGCGAGCAAGCCGGGCACGAGGATGCCGTTGTAGTCCCACCCGTAACGGACGTTGTTGCGCGCGCCCATCAGCGCGCCGATGACCAGGATGATGTGGGCCTTCGGCAGCTCGAGGAACTCGAGCGACAGGCTCTCGTTGAGCACCTGGAAGCGCGAGACCGAGAGGTTCGTCGTCCGGAGCAGCACGCCGAGCACGAGCGCCGTCAGCGCCGTGACGACCCCGAGCCGCGGCGCCGCGCGCAAGAAGCCGCTGTTCCAGAAGGCGTTCGCGATGAGCGGCACCAGCACGAGCCCGATGCTGTAGAGCTCCCGCGAGTGCACGAAGTCGTAGCGCGCCGAGACCTCGGGCACGACGAAGCCCTCGACGAAGAGCCGCACGATCACCGCGCCGACGATGAACAGGTAGAACCGCTCGCGCCCGAACGCCGTGGACCACGCGCCGGTCCGGGTGATCCAGCGGCCGATCAGCGCGACGAACAGGTACGTCACGATCGACTCCGCCACGATGAACACCGCGGTGACCGGGGCCGCGAAGAACACCGTCGCGAGGTAGCCGGGCACGACGAGCCCCGCGTACGTCCAGCCGAGCGTCTCGGTGAAGAACGTCCCGAAGACGAGGCCGATCAGGACCGCGGTGTGGAGGCTCCGATCGAGCCCGTTCGGTGGAAAGAGCGGCAGGTTCTCGAGCATGCGGCGGGACGGCGGCGGCGGGGCGGGTCGGCGCGCGCCGCCGCCCGGCGCGGTTGCCAGCGCGGGCGCGCTACGGCAGCGTGGTGGCCAGGCCGATCGCGCTCGGCGCGCCCCAGCCCGTCGGGTAGTCCCAGCCGGGCTCCGCGGCAAAGAACTCCGTCTCGCCGCGCACGACGTCGCGGAACGTCGCCTGCACCGCGGGGGTCGTGTAGAGGATCGAGTTGAGGAACCCGGCGCGCGGCAGGCCCTCCGCGGCGCGGTAGCTGTTCACCACGGCGATGAGCCCCGCAAAACAGGGCGCCGAGAACGACGTCCCGCCGTACTGCCGCCACTCGCCGAGGTAGTAGACCCAGTACGGGGTCGGCGAGCTCGCGGCGTGCATGGCGACGTCCGCGACCGCCCGCTTGCCGTCGGACCCCTCGACGACCCCGACCTGCCAGGAAGGGATCGCGAACGAGAGCGTCGGGCCGGAGCCGGAGCCAGACCAGGCGCGCTCGTCCTCGACCTCGCCGTCCTCGTCGAGCGAGAGCGACGTCCCGCCGACCCCTGTCACGTACGGGCTCGCCGAGGGCGTGTCGGTCTGCGCCGAGTCGCCGGTCGCCGCGACCACGGTGATCCCGAGCGCCGCGGCCATCTGCGCCGAGCGGTGGTACTGGAGCCGCACGGCCGGCGGCTCGGAGTCCTCGCGGTGGGCGAACGAGTCCGTGATGACCGACACCTCGCCGCGGCCGATGGCCTCGTTGAACGTGTAGACCATCGACGTGTTGCGCGCGTCGGGGCCCTGGTACACCACGAGGTCTGCGCCTGGCGCGAGGCCCCCCGACCACGCCACGTCGAGCGTCGACTCCACATAGCGCGTCGAGACGGGCTCCATGGTCTCGATGACCTCCGGGTTCGCCCGCTCCACGCCGAGCGCCCGCCAGAACGACTGCAGGTCCTTGTACTTGAAGGTCGCGCCGATCGTGACCCCGAGCTTCACGCCCTCGCCGGTGAACCCGAGCTCGTAGAGGTCGTCGACGTCGTACGCGCCCGCGATCTTCGCGGGGGTCAGCCCCCTCTCGACGTCGGCCGGCGGATCCGGCTCGATCTCCCCGGCCTCGCCCGGGAGCGGCCTCGTGCTCGCCGCGAGATCCGCGGTGATGATGCCGGTCGTGCGATCGGACACCCACGTCGGCACGGTGAGCTGGCCGAGGGTGCCGTAGACGTCGAAGGGCGGATTCCCCGCCTGAGGGTTCTCCCGCTCGAAGACCCGGAGCTCCGTGCCGAAGGTCTCGTTGAACTGGCTCACCGTGCCGGTGAACTGGATCAGCAGCCGGTTCGTGGCCGTGAAGTTCACCTGCATCCCCTGCTCCTCGAGCCAGAGCTTCACGAGGTGCACGTCGAGCTCGCGCGGCGCGTACGCCGCGATCCACTCGTCCCGGGTGAGGTACTGGCGGAACCGCGGGCCCGTCGGGTCGTAGATCTCCGCGATCCTCTGCTCGAGCAGCCCCGAGTTGCGGATGGGGAAGCCCATCAGCGCGCGGACCACCTCGTCGCCCCCGGCCACGCCCTTGTCGGTGTACACGTCCGGCAGCGGGCTCGGGATGCCGTCCGTGGCCTCGGTGGGCTCACGCTCCTCCTCGGTGAAGTCGGGCAGCTCGTCCGGCAGCTCCTCCCCACCGGCGCCGCCAGCCCCGCCGCCGCCGGCCTCAGCCGCGCCCCCGCCGCCGGCCTCAGCCGCGCCCTCGCCGCCGCTCCCGGTCGCGCCTCCGGCGCCCCCGCCGCCTGCGCCGCCGCCCCCGCTGCCCGAAGAATCGGCGATCTGCACATCCGACTCGCAGCCACAGCCAGAGGCCGAGAAGGCCACGCTGCAGACCAAGCTGAGCAGACCAAGGACGGGCGCGGTACGAAGCACAGGTGAAGCACGGCGCATACGCATCAAGGATTCAAACCCCTTCCGAGAGGCCGATCCAGCCGAATCGTCACAGGGCGCGGACGTCGCATCACACGTGCGCCGCCCGCAACACAACGCGCGTCGGCGGAGCGTTGGGAGCACCACGTCGCACCCTGTCGCGAACGGCTTCTCCGCGGCCCGGGATTCACCGCGGCGCCACGGCCCGGTCGGAGATCGCGGCGCACCGGAGGGCGATAGAGGCGGGCGCAACGGCTGCGCCTGCGGCCGTAGGGAGCGACCTTCTTGTCGCACAGCCGATGTTTTTGGCGCGGCGGACCCGGGTGGACAATTGTATTGATTCGACCACGATGCGACGCTCAGGCTGCCCGGGGCGTCCCGCGCCCCCCTCGAGGGCCGCGGCCTTCAGCGATTATGGCGAAGACTTACCGTCCGCGGATCCCCAAGCCCTTTCGCATCCCGCGCCCGATGGCCACGCAGGGGGAGGCGACGCGCTTCGGGTGGCTCACGCCTGACGTGCTCTCGATCGTCGCGGGGGCGCTGATCGCCGCCGTGGCGCCGCTCGATCGGCTCGACTACGTGGCGCGCGGCCTCACCGCGTCCGCGCTCGCCGACGCCGCGCCATCCGCGCAGGTGCTGCTCGTCACGGCCTCGCCCGAGGCGCTGCGCGAAGGGCTCTGCGAGCGCTCGCTCCCCGGGCTGCTCGAGCGCGGGCGCGCGCGCGGCGCGCTGCTGATCCCCCCGGCGGACGCGTTCTGCGGCGGCGATGCCGCGAGCCGCGCGGGCGCCACCAGCGCCACGGGCGCCACCAGCGCCACGGGCGCCGCGGGCACCGCGCCGGTCGTCCGGATGCCGCCCGAGCTGCTCCGCCTGAGCGCCGGGGAGGTCGTCGGCTTCTTCCCGCTGGCGGCGGCGGAGCGCGCGCCGGAGCTCGGCGCGCTCGGCGTCTCTGCGGCGCCCTGGGTGCTCAAGAAGGCGCCGCAGAGCGTCCCGGCGGTCAGCCTGCGCGATCTCGCGGACGGCCAGGTCCCCTCGAGCGCGCTCGAGGGCCGCGTCGCCGTGGTCGCGGTGGGCGCCGGCGGCATTGCGCCCCAGGCGGTCGCGACGTCGGCGCTGCCGCCGGCGAGGGGCGTCGCCGCGGTGCTCGGCGGGCTGCTCGACGGCGGCCGGCGCGCCGCGGCGCCGGCGTGGGTCCCCGCGCTGTTCGTGCTGCTCGCGGGCGGGCTCGTGTGGATCGCGCGCCGCCGCTACGGGAGCCTGGTCGCCACGGCCGCGCTCTTCCTCGGCGTGTTCGCGCTCGCGGCGGGGCAGGGCGTGCTCGCCGCGCGGGTCGAGGCGAGCCTCATCGCGCTGCCGAGCGCGCTGTTCGGCCTCTCTGTCGCGTTCGCGGGGGTCATGATCGTACGCGGGCTCGTCGTCCAGCGCTGCGTCGATCGCGCCGCGGAGCTCATCCAGCGCGCCGCGCTGTTCCGTATGCAGGGGGTCCACACGCTCCCGGACGAGGAGTTCTGGCCGCGCGTGGCGCGCCTCGCGGAGCAGGCGCACCCGGCCGATCTCGTGCTCGTCGCGGAGCTGCCCGTGGGGAGCTGGCACCTCCGGTTCTGGAACGATCGGCAGGGCGGCAGCGAGAGCCTCGTCGCCGAGCTCCGCCGCGACGTCCGCCGCCCGCCGTACAGCAGCGAGCAGGGCGTGCCGGCGATCCGCCTCTCGCGCCGGTTCCTGGCCAAGCAGGACATGCCGGCGGTCGTGGTCCCGCTCATCGCGTTCGGGGAGATCGAGGGGTATGTGTTCTTCTGCGGCCCGCTCGCCGAGTCGACGTTCTCGCGCGAGCCGGAGCGGGCCGATCACGTCGGCCGCGAGCTCGCGCTGCTCCTGCGCAGGAAGCGCCTCGCCCGCACGGCGCAGGGCGGCGCGGGCGAGGCGCGCGGCGGCGGCTCGCCGGAGGACGACCTTGTCGAGGGCGCGCGCGTCGCGCTCGACGACCTCCAGCTCTTCGGCTCGATGCTGCGCAGCGCGCCGGTCGGGCTGCTGTACGCCGACGCCTTCGGCGACGTCCGCTTCGTCGCGCCGGAGTTCGCGAAGTGGCTGCGGGCGCGCGACGTCACGGTGCCCGCGGAGAGCGCGAGCGCTGCGCTCCCGCCGGGCTCGCTCACGCTGGGCGACGTCCTCGGCGCCACGTCCGCGAGCGACGCTGCCGTGTCGCTCTCCAGCGTGATGGCGAGCGACGACGGCATCGAGCTGAGCGTCAGCGCGCCCGAGCCGGCCGTGCTCTCGGTGCGTCCGCTGCGGCGCGAGTCCGACGGCTCCTCGTGGATCGCGGGCTACGTCGCCGCGCTCATCCCCGTCCAGCAGGCCGCCCCGGTGTCCGACAACGTGCGGCCGCTCGCCGTGCGCGACGCCGCCGATCCGCTCTGCGCCTTCCAGCTCGGCGACGTCGTGGCCGATGCCGTCGCGAGCGCCGCCCGCGCGACGGGCCGGGCCGTGCGGCTCGAGCCCATCCGCGGCGCCACCCACGCCCTCGGGCACCGCGGCGAGCTCGGCCAGGTGCTCGAGGCGTTCCTCACCGACGTCGCGGGCCGCGGGCTCCCTGGCCACGGCCCGGTCGTGTCGGTGCGCGAGGCGCCCCAGGGCGTGCAGCTGTCGATCCTGGACGTCGGCTTCGGCCTGGGGCTGCCGGAGTCCGCGCTCCAGCGCGTGCTCACCGCCCCTGGCTCCGCGCCCGCCGGCCTAGAGCCGCTCGGACGGCTGATCGTGGCGGTCGAGGACAGCCACGGTCACGCCGAGCTCAAGACCAACGACGGCTGGGGCATCACGCTCACCGTGACGCTCCTCAGGGCGCACCCCCGCGCGTTCGTGTCGGCGAACGAGGGCGGAAAGCCCGCCGCGCAGCAGAACGTCATCGCGATCGGCAGGGCGAGCCCGAAGTAGGGGGCGGGCGCGCGGCTGCGATGCCGGTCGTGCAACGCGGCCCCTCTAGCATTACCGCTGGGGTCGCCCCGGATCCGCAGAAGAATGGCCATAGCGCCTAGACCGCCAAGAAGAGAGGGCGAGGACCATCCCGGCCCCTCCTGCTCCCGTGGTTCTTGGCGTCATAGCGCGTCGCTTCGCGCCTCGACTTCCGACAGCAGCGCTCGTTCCGCGTCGCCTGACGTCTTGCCGGTGTGTCGCCACGCGGAGCGTGGTCGGCACCAGCGGCTTGTTGGGCGGGAGATAAAGCAAGAGAGCACACGGGGAGACGGGGAGACGGGGAGGGGCCCGCTTCGCGCAGCTGCTTCATCTTCCTCAATCAACTTCCCAGAGCTTCTTTACTGACTGCGTAGGCTGCCCCGGGCTACGAAAACAAATGTCCTCAATCCCAACGAATACCACGGTCACGGTCTTCCAGCGGTTGCTCCCTGACACCTCCACCAGTCGACCGTCCGACATGTACCGCTGCAGCTGCCCTTCGCCTTGAACCATTGCGTCCTCAATACGAGCCGCCATATTTCGCCGTGACGCCTTAGAGCGAGACGCTGATGCCTTGACGTACTTGAGTTCGATTAGAAAATTGTACCCCTTCCGCTGGTAGCTTCGGTTCAAGAAAAGAGCAAGATCTGCGTATCCCCCAGATCCTTCAAATTCACTGAAGATCGAAAAAATCGGACTCAACCCCAGATAGGCCATCAAGAGTAACTTGAAACTCTTCTCATCTGTGTGGATCAAGTCTCGACGTGATAGCTTTAGAATCTGCTCATAGATCACGCCCAGCACGGGAAGGATGCTCCCCGTTTCAGCCATGGTTTGCAAGGCTGCGCCGACCAGGTCCTCCCTAAAGGACCTAGGCTGAAATGGGTGGAACAACCCAAGCCCTACATGTCTCCCCGCTCCAAGTAGTATGGGCCCACGAACCGGCACCGGGAAGCTCATGGTGACATGTACACGAACCCTCGGTGGCAGGTTGCTCCTTTCAGGAACGTGAAAGAGAGCGCTGGGCGGTACCCCATCGAATTCAGACGCGACTGCAAGAGTCACGCTGTCAGGGACCAATAGACCACACCGCTCGCAAGATTCCTTGACAATAGCTTCCGCCTGCATGCCAAATGGAGCATCTGGGAACTTGTCGAGGAGAACAGGCGTTACCGTGGTCCAGTAGTGGCTGTCCTGCATCCATGTCTCTGGTCGAAGTTCTTTAGGCATCTCCTCGGTGCCCGCAGGCATCACTTCCCATGCACCCGCTGCGCCCATTACGAGATGCGTCACCGATTGTGCGGCCCGCTCTACCATGCGGCGCTCTTCGGACTTTAAGCTCCGCGGCAGTACCACAGCGGCTCCCAACAAGCCCCCGTCGCCTCGTGAGATACCAGGTAGCGCAACATAGGCAGGATGTGGCCTAGCGTTCGAGCTCCCAATAGCGTGCCGACCGGTAAGAACGTCAGGAACCGGCTGACGTTCAATCTTTTTCATGATAGCGCCGCGGAGGGCGAGGGCAACTTGCCCGGCGGCTGTTAGAGGAAGGCGGGGGCCTGAGGTTTTTCTCAGCACCAGCAGATCGCCGAAAGGCCCCTTACCTCGCGGCCCAGGGAATACCATCCTGTGGTATTCATCCTCCGTCGCCAACATCGGAGCAGGATTCGCAATCTCGGCGCTAGCGCTTCCTGCTCCTTCCGTAAACTGCTGCTTGGTCGGCATGGAGGCACGCTACTCAACACTTGTCGCGACCGCAACTGCGATGAAAGGTCCGCAGTGCCTAGGCAACGGTGTTGGTACCGTAGATGAGGCGCCGATCGGCCGGTCCCCCAAACTATCAATCGATTGGTCAACCGAAGCCGCCGGACCAGGTTTGTCTAAATCGTCGCCTTTTATGACCTCCCCCACCAAAAATCTTACGGATCGGCTCTGCGCCGCAAGGCCAAATGCTGTCCAGCGCCATAGCGTAGATCCGTCTAGCACCGGCGGCAGTCGCCGCCCTACCCGCGCGAGCCGCAGCCTGTCCGCTGCCGCCTTCCGGGCGGCCTCCGCCGGAGGGCGGGGGGGCCGGCCGGCGGCCCGCGCGCCTGGCCGACGCCGCCGGCAATGCGGCGTAGACGACCCGGGACGCGAGCGCGTCGTTCCCGAGAGCTCCCTACGACGCCATCCTCAGCATCCTTAGCAGGCCGCCCGGTGCCTCGACCGTGAGCGTCAGCCGCGCCGGCGCGTCGATCCGGGCGAGGCGCGAGGGGCGACGTTCTCTATTCGATCGAGAACGTGACGGCATCGTCCGTCACGTTCTCCACGTCGAGCGTTCCGGTGAAGATCGCATCGAACGTGAAGTTGCGGAGGACGAACGAATAGCTCCCCTCGCCGATCGCCGCCGTCGCGTCCGAAAACGAGTGCTCCAGGCTGTCGATATGGATGTCCCCCTCGAACTCGCGCGACGCGATCCAGTAGGAATTCCCCTCAACGAGCACGGGCACCAGGGCACACGCGTCGTTCGTGGGCTCACCATCGATGAAGTCGGTCTCCCCGACGCCCCAGGCCCCGTTCACGAACGTCGCGCACCCCGCCGTGGCGAATTCATCGGAAGCGATCGCGAGCTCCGTCCTGTCGAGGCTGCTGCCGCCCGCGCCGCCGCCGCCTTCCGCATTGCCGCCCGAGCCCGCGCCGCCGCCGCCTTCCGCATTGCCGCCCGAGCCCGCGCCGCCGCCGCCCTCCGCACTGCCGCCCGAGCCCGCGCCGCCGCCGCCCTCCGCATTGCCGCCCGAGCCCGCGCCGCCGCCGCCCTCCGCACGGCCTCCCGAGCCCGCGCCGCCGCCGCCTTCCGCATTGCCGCCCGAGCCTGCGCCGCCGCCGCCCTCCGCATTGCCGCCCGCACCCGCGCCGCCGCCGCCCTCCGCATTGCCACCCGCGCCGCCGCTGCCAAAGCTGACCTCATCATCCCCGCAGGCAACCAGCAAGCACCCAAGAAAGACGATCGATATCCACTTCATTTGCACCTCGGCTCTCTGTGACGCGCGGCAGCGTAACATGAGCTACAGATACGCAAAAATATCGGCCCGGACGGCTTCCCCCGCGATCTCGCAGCGCGCGCTCCCCCGCGGCCCACGCGTGCCGGCGTGAGCGATGTCGCCCGCGCCGCTCCGTGATGGAGCCTTCTTCACCTGTCGAAGGAATGCGCTCGATGCGGCGGCGTGGCGCTCGACGAGACGCCGGCGCCGCGGCGCGTCCGGCGAGGACGGCTGCCGCTCCCCGCCCTCCTGCCGCTCTTCTCAGCCCCTCAGGACCCGATCCGGATCCGCTTCTTCAGCGCGGCGAGCTCGTCGTCGACGGCCGACCCGCCCGGCTTGTCGGCGCTGCCGGCGCCGGCGCTGCCGCGGCCGTGCTCGAGCTGGGCGAACTTCGCCTCCAGCTCGGCCGCCGATAGCCCGCCGCCGGAGATCGCCTCCTCGATCTCGCGCGACGCCGCGACCTGCGCCACCTGCCCTTCGACCTGCTCCTCCATCCGCCGGAACTCGGAGAAGGCGCTCTGGCCGCCCCTCGCCCCGAGCCCCTCGGCGCCACCGCCGGCGCGCTGCTGCTGGATCTGCGCCGCGAGCGTGCCCTTCCGCGCCTGGAACTCCTCCTGCTTGGCCTCCATGCGCTCGAGCTCGGTCTTCATCGAGAGCACCGCGGAGCGCTGCTCCGCGCGCATCGCCTCGGCGCGGTCGCGCTCGCCCACCACCCGCTTCTTCTGCACGAGCGCCTCGCGCGCGAGCTTCTCGTCGTTCGCCTTCAGCGCGAGCTCGGCGCGCTTCTCCCACTTCTCCGCCTCGGCATCGAGCTCGTCGACCTTCTTGCGCAGCACCTTCTCGGCCGCCACCGCGTCGACCAGCTCCTTCCGCGCCGCGCGGACCTGGTCCTTCATCTCCTCGACGATGAGATCCAGCGACTTTTTCGGATCTTCCGCCTTGTCGAGGAGCGCGTTGACGTTGCTCGAGATGACCTTTCCCATCCGGTCGAAGATGCCCATGCCGCTAGCGTGCACCGCCCCGCCGCCCCTGTAAAGCGCCCGCGCACGGGGCCGCGGGCGCCCCCGCGGCCCCGGGGAGACCGGCGATCAGGGCGCCGGCGGGTACGCCGGACCGAAGCTCGACTCCACGGACGACCGCGTCGTCAGCAGCGGCGTCTTCAGCGTCTCGTCCTCGTACAGCGGCCTCACCACGCAGGTGTCCTCCCCGCACTCACCCCCCTCGACGAACGCGACGTCGGCGACCAGCCAGTACCGGGTGCTCCCGTCGGCCGGCGCGAACGTGACAGGCGCCTCCGGGTCGTGGAACCCGGTCGGGCCGAGATCCGCCCCGAGGGAGCCATTGCAGAAGATCTTGATCCGCGGGTGCACCGAGTAATTCCGGCCATGAGCCGAGTAGTAATGGACGCCGATCCGCGTCCACTGCCCGAACGGCGGAAAATCGACGTTGATGTTCTCGGGCGCGCAAAAATCATCGCTGTCCGGGTTCGTGACGTCGGGGTCGCACGTGATGTTGTCGATATCGAGCCGCGGGTTGTAGCACCCCTGACCGAGATCGCGCCACGCCTGCCCGGCGCCGCGAGGGGCGTAATAACACGTGTTCTTGGCCTCCTCCGGGTCCGAATACCAGCTCACCGGCTCCGGCGGCGACGCGCCGTCGCTGAACCACCGGAGCTCCGGATCCGACCCCAGCGTGTCCACGGTGCAGTTGTTGTATCCGCAGTCGCTCGGCGAGCCGGCGACCTGCCACGGCTGCGTATCGCCCGGCTTGTGCAGGTGCAGATCCAGATCCACCCCTTCGCCGCCGAGATCGTGCTCCCACTCGAGCTCGACCCGCAGGCCGGGCGCGCCGACGTAAAGGGCATACTCGCACGAGTCGGTCGCGCCGTCGGCGAGGCGCTTCGTGTAGATGACCGTGTACTCCCCCGACTGGAGCGGCTTGTAATCATCCGCCGGGCTCGCTCCGGACACCGCCGGACACGGATCGATGCCCGCGGGGCAAACGACGCTCCAGGTCTCCGAGCCAGGCTCGGCGTCCACGCTGAACGTGCCTGTCCCCTCCTTCAGATCCACGTTCGCGAACGGAGGCACCCTCAGCGCGTGGCACCCCGCGGGGTTCTCGCTGAAACAGGCCTCGGTCGCGTGGCTGCCGCCGACGCAGGGCCCCCAGACGCCCACCTCGTTGCAAAGCTCGGTGCCCGGAAAACACCCCGCCGCCCCGCGGTACGACGGATCGCCCATGAAGCACGCGTGCGCCTGCCCCGCGACGCAGGAGCACGTCTCGTCGACCCGACCGTCGCAGTCGTCGTCGAGGCCGAGATGGTTGAGGTCGCAGAGCTCCTCGGGACCGCACTGGGTCCCGCACGGGTTCACGGCAGCATCGCCGGCGTCGTCGTCGCCAGGGGCAGCCCCGCCAAGGCCGTTATCCGGAACGAAATCGCCGCTGCCGCTGCCGCCCTCGGACGCGCCGCCGCCGCCCGCGCCGCCTCCGCCGTCCCCGGGCGCGCCCCCGCTCGCGCCTAAGTCGACGCGCGGATCCGTGGCATGGCAGCCGACCGCGACGAACGCACCCGATGTCGCGGCCCCGAGAAATGCGAGAAGCGCAGAGGAGACGCCGAGATGACGCATGAAACCTCCATGTCTCGCCAGCGCGCGGTGGAGCGGCTCGGGCAGGCAGGCGCGCCCGGCGAGACACCGGCGATCAACAGCGAGGTTCCTGGTTTAGCAGACTTGGCGCGATACCAAAGCTCGCACGAGCGTAATCAAAGCACGCTCGTGCGAACGGATGTCCCGACGCCCTCTCCGGGCATATGTCGCCGGAAGGTGGGTGTCAGTCCGTCGCGCGCGGACCCCTCGCGGCCTCGGCCGCGAGCGCCGCCTGCGCCGCGGCGAGGCGGGCGATGGGGACGCGGAACGGGGAGCAGGACACGTAATCGAGCCCTGCCCGCTCGAAGAACGCAATCGAGCTCGGATCGCCGCCGTGCTCGCCGCAGACACCGAGCTTCAGCCCGGGCCGCGCCGCGCGCCCTCGATCCCGCCCGATCTCCACGAGCTCTCCGACGCCGGGCACGTCCAGCGACTGGAACGGATCCTTCGCGAAGATGCCGGCCTCGACGTACGCGCCGAGGAACCGGCCCGCGTCGTCGCGCGAGATGCCCAGCGTCGTCTGCGTGAGGTCGTTCGTGCCGAAGCTGAAGAACTCGGCCTCCTCGGCCAGCTCGCCGGCCCTGAGCGCGGCGCGCGGGAGCTCGATCATCGTCCCGAACCGGACGTCGATCCGCCGCCCCTTCTCGGCGAAGACCTTCTCCGCGACCCCCTCGACGAGCTCGCGCGTGAGGGCGAGCTCGCGCCGGGTCATGCTGAGCGGGATCATGATCTCCGGCTCCACCTCGATGCCCGCCGCCGCGACCTCGCACGCCGCCTCGAGGATGGCGCGCGCCTGCATCTCGTAGATCTCCGGCGACGTGATCGCCAGCCGGCAGCCGCGGTGGCCGAGCATGGGGTTGTACTCGGCGAGCTCCTCGCTCTTGCGCTGGAGATCCGCCGCGGAGACGCCCGTCGCCCTCGAGAGCTGCTGGAGCTGCGCCTCGTCCTGCGGCAAGAACTCGTGCAGCGGCGGATCGAGCAGCCGGATCGTCACCGGCAGGCCGGCCATCTCCCGGAAGACGCCCACGAAATCGCTGCGCTGGAACGGGAGCAGCTTCGCGAGCGCGCGCCGCCGCCCGAGCTCGCCGTCCGCGAGGATCATCTCGCGCACCGCCTGGATGCGCTCCTCGTCGAAGAACATGTGCTCGGTGCGGCAGAGCCCGATGCCCTCGGCGCCGAAGTTGCGCGCCGTCCTCGCGTCGTGCGGCGTGTCGGCGTTCGACCGCACCCTGAGGCGCCGGACCGCGTCCGCCCAGGCCATGAGCTCCTCGAACTCGCCGCTCAGCGCCGCCGGGATGGTCGGGACCGCCCCGAGGTAGACGGTGCCGGTGCCGCCGTCGAGCGTGATCAGGTCGCCGTCCTTCACCGTGATCGTGCCGGTCGCGCGCCCGTGATCGTCGTAGATCGTCACCGCCATCCGGCCCTGGCTCACGCTGATGGCCGAGCAGCCGGCGACGCAGCTCTTGCCCATCCCCCGCGCCACCACGGCCGCGTGGCTCGTCATGCCGCCGCGGGCGGTCAGGATGCCGCGCGCCGCCTTCATGCCGTGGATGTCCTCCGGCGACGTCTCGGACCGAACGAGGATCACCGCCCTGCCCTGGCCCGCGCGCCGCTCCGCCTCGTCCGCGCTGAACACCACCTGCCCCGTCGCCGCCCCGGGGCTCGCCGGCAGGCCGCGCGCGAGCAGCTCCTTCGTCGCGCTCGGGTCGATGCTCGGGTGCAGCAGCTGATCGATCGAGCCCGGATCCACCCGCAGGATGGCCTCCCGCTGGCTGATCAGGCCCTCCTTGGCCATCTCGACGGCGATGCGCACGGCCGCGCGGCCCGTGCGCTTGGCGGTGCGGCACTGGAGCAGGAAGAGCTGGTCCTGCTGGATCGTGAACTCCAGGTCCTGCACGTCGCGGAAGTGCTGCTCGAGCTTGCCCTGCACCTCGACGAGCGCCGCGTACGCCGCGGGCATCCGCGCCTCGAGCGAGCTCTCGTCGTCCACGCCGCCCTCGCTGGCGCCGGTCATCGACAGCGGATGCGGCGTGCGCACCCCCGCGACGACGTCCTCGCCCTGCGCGTTGGGGAGCCACTCGCCATAGAAGCGCCGCTCTCCGGTCGACGGATCGCGCGTGAACGCGACCCCCGTACCGGAGTCGTCTCCCAGGTTACCGAACACCATCACCTGGACAGTGCAGGCTGTCCCCCAGGCCTCCGGGATATCGTGCATCTTCCGGTACACCTGGGCCCGGTGGTTCTTCCAGCTATCGAATACGGCGCCGATCGCCCCCCAGAGCTGCGCGTACGGCTCGTCGGGGAACGGGCGACCCGTCGCCCCGAGGACGATATCCTTCTGCCGCTGGATCAAGGCCGCGAGCGACTCCGGATCGAGCTGGGAGTCGGGCACCTTGCGCTCGAGCTCAGCGGAGTTCAGGCGCGTCGCGTCGACGCCGAGCTTCGCGGCGGCCTGCCTGCGCGCGCGGCCGAGCGCCTCCTCGAAGCGGTCGCGGGGCACGCCGAGCACGATATCGGCATACGCCAGGATGAACCGCCGATAGGCGTCGAGCGCGAATCGCTCGCTGCCCGTGCGCCGCGCGAGCCCCTGCGCGATCTCGTCGTTCAGGCCGAGGTTCAGGATGGTATCCATCATTCCCGGCATGGACGCGCGCGCTCCCGAGCGGACCGACACGAGCAGCGGCGCCTCGGGGCTGCCGAACTCCGCGCCGCGCAGCGACTCCAGCCGGCCGATCGCCGCCTTGATCTCGTCCTCGACGCCAGCGGGGAGCGCCTTGCCTGAAGCGTAATAGGCGTTGCAGACCTCGGTGGTGACCGTGAAGCCCGGCGGCACCGGGATGCCGAGGCGGGTCATCTCCGCGAGCCCCGCGCCCTTTCCGCCAAGCAGATCCTTCTGCTGTGCGTCCCCGTCCGCCTGCCCTGCGCCGAAGAAATATATCGATCTCCCCATGGCGGGCGCACGCTAGACCGTCCTCGCAGTCAGGTCGAGATCCCTCGAACGGCGGAATGGAGGTCCGACGGACGGCCGACCGCCGACGGCCCCTGTCAGATCCAGAGCCGTCGGAACCGCGGCGTGCACCTCACAAAAATACCGGCTCTCGCCGGCGGACGAGCTATGAAGCCGCGCATGAAGCGCTTGTCCCTCGTCCTCGTTGCGATGTTCGCCGTCCCCCTCATCGCGTGCGACCAGAAGCCCGCCTCACAGGCGATCGCCGACGCGCCGGTGAGCGCCTCGGTCAACCCGACCCCGCCGCCGCCGCCCACCCCTGAGCCCGCCGCCACGCCGCAGCAGCCCGAAGAGCCCGCCGGCCTGCCCGCGCCGCCGGACGTCGCGGCGCCGCCCGCCGACGCGCAGAAGACGGCATCGGGCCTCGCGTTCAAGGTGCTGGCGCCGAGCAAGGAAAAGGCGCATCCCGGCCCGGACGACAAGGTGACGGTCCACTACACGGGGTGGACCACGGACGGGAAGATGTTCGACAGCTCCATCGTCCGCAACGAGCCGGCCACCTTCCCGGTGGGCGGCGTGATCAAGGGATGGACGGAAGCGCTCCAGCTCATGAGCAAGGGCGAGAAGCGCCGCCTCTGGATCCCTGGGGACCTCGCCTATGGCGACAAGCCGACCCGCCCGGGCGCCCCGGCCGGAATGCTGGTGTTCGACGTCGAGCTGCTCGACTTCGCCCCCGCGCCGAAGCCTCCGCCCGTGCCGAAGGACGTGAAGGCGGCGCCGAAGGCCGCGACGAAGACCGCCTCCGGCCTCGCCTACCAGGTCCTGCAGAAGGGAACGGGCACCGAGCACCCGAAGCCGACGAGCCGCGTCACCGTGCACTACACGGGGTGGACCACGGACGGGAAGATGTTCGACAGCTCCATCGTCCGCGACGAACCGGCCACCTTCCCGGTGGGTGGCGTGATCAAGGGGTGGACCGAGGGCTTACAGCTGATGGTGAAAGGCGAGAAGGCGCGATTCTGGATACCGGCCGACCTCGCTTACGGCGACAAGCCCACACGGCCCGGCGCGCCCGCCGGCATGCTCGTATTCGACGTCGAGCTCATCGACTTTCGCTGAACCGTCGGCCGGCGCTTTACATCCGGCCGACTGCCTGGTCACATGATGGCTGCGAGCGGCCAGGCATGCTGACATCCATCCGACTCAGGAACTTCAAGAGCTTCGCCGATCAAACGGTGGAGCTGTCCCCCTTCACGCTGCTGCTCGGGGCCAACGGCGCCGGGAAGAGCAATTTCCTCGACGCCCTGCGCTTCCTGCAGGGCGTCGGGCTCGATCTACCCCTGTGCGACATCTTCCGCGGCCGCGTCGACGGCAAGCGCGAGGTGTGGCCGGGCCTGCGCGGCGGCACGCAAGGGGCCACGCACAGGGGCGCCAAATCGTTCACCATCGAGAGCCGATGGGCGATCGGGAAGGATGAGCTCACACACAAGATCACGTGTCAGGTCGAGCCTGACGTGATCGTGGAGCACGAGTCGCTCGAGGCGAAGTCGGCCGGGGGCCCGCTCTTCGACACGCCGGCGTCGGCGCTGAAGGGGCTGGAGGGGTTGACCTCGGGCGGAGTGATGAAGGCGGCGTCGAAGAAGGGCCGCTCGATGCGGCTCGCGTCCATGGATCGCAACCCCGCGCGGCGCAGCCTGCTCGGCCAGATAGAGCACCACCGCGGGCGCGGCGACGACGTGAGCCTCTCGGACGTCATCGCGCTCTGCAACGCGCTCCAGGTCGCGATGCGAAGCACGCTGTCGCTCGACATCGATCCTTCGCGGATGAGGGGTTATGTGCCGCACGAGATAGAGAACCTCGGCGCCGGCGGGCAGAACCTCTCCGCCGTGCTCCGCTGGCTCTGCCAGGAGGCCGAGCACAAGGCCGATGTGCTCGGCTGGGTGCGCTCGATCTTCGCGCCCGAGATCGAAGACATCGATTTCGCGGAGACGGGCCTCGGCGACGTCATGATGGTGCTCGTCGAGAAGGGCGGCGCCCGCGTCCCGGCGCCGAGCCTCCCGGACGGCGCGCTGCGCGCGCTCGGCAAGATCGCCGGCGTGCTCACCGCGCCGGAGGGGTCGCTCCTCCTCGTGGAGGACCCGGACGCCGGCATGCACCCCGAGCGCGCCGCCGTGCTCGCGCAGCTCCTCGAGGGGGCGGCGCGGCCCTCCGTCTGCCAGATCGTGGCGACGACGCACTCGCCCGCGCTGCTCCGGGGGGTGTCGAAGCAAGGCCTCAGCCGCGCGATCGCGTTCCAGCGCGACCCCGAGACCTCCGCCACGACGACGCGCCGCCTCGCCGACCTCCCGCGCTTCGAGGACATGGCCGAGCGCGATCCCGGAGAGCTGCTCTCCTCGAAGGCGCTCTCCGCGTAGACGCGGCGAACCAATCCCTGTACAGCATTATCATTGCATTGCAGTGTCGCGGGCTCGCGATAACGATAAGCATTTTCATTTTCTTGAAATGCGTTGTGGATGCTCACAATGCCATCTAGGGTCCTCCGCGAGTTGACAGCGCGGCGCTCGCTGCGCGAACACAGCGTCAAAGAGGTCCTCACATGCTTTCCCATAAAACTGCACTTCAACTGGTCCTCTCGTTGACCGTCGGGCTCGCGGCGGCTGCCTGCTCTGACGACAGCGGCGAGACCGACACCAGCACCAGCACCAGCAGCAGCAGCAGCGGCTCGACCAGCGGCAGCACCACCAGCAGCAGCAGCGCGGGCCAGGGCGGCGGCACCGGCGGGACCGACGGCCAGGGCGGCGGCACCGGCGGTGAGGATGTCGGTACCGGCGGCCAGGGCGGCGGCACCGGCGGCTCCGATGTCGGCACGGGCGGCCAGGGTGGCGGCACCGGCGGCGCTGGCACCGGCGGCGAAGGCGGCTCCGCCCCCGCCGGCGACCCCCTCTGCGGCGCGGACACCGCGACCTTCGCTGATGTGCGGACGATCCTGACCGCGACCTGCGCGGGGTGCCACGGCAACGCCGGCCCCGCGGCCGCCGGCCTCGATCTCCGTGCGAACGCGGCCCATCGCGAGCTCGTCGACGGGGACAGCACGGAATGCGCCGGCAAGACGCTCGTCGTGCCGGGCAAGCCGAGCGAGAGCTACATCATCAACAAGGTGCGCGGCACCGGCCTCTGCGGCGACGACACGCGCATGCCCCCCCCGGCGTCGGGCGCGGCCCTGCCCGAGGCCAGTATCAAGAAGATCAACGACTGGATCTGCGCCGGCGCTCCCCAGTGAGCCCCTCGGCCCGACTCACCGCCTCTCCCGGCGGGGCGGGCTCTCAGTAGACCTTGCAGCGCGCGCCGCCCACGGCGCGCGCATACGGGATCTTCGCGCTGCGCCCCTTCACGTAGATCGCCCCGCCCGGAGCGGGCCTCGGGATCACGGCGCCGCTCGCGAGCGGCCGTCCGGTGGGCAGCTCCTCGACCTCGATGACGATATCGTTCCCCTCCTGATCGACCGCCGAGATCGACGGCCGCCGGCTCTCCTCGTCGGGAGCGCCGCCCGGGCAGGACACCCCGCGCGCGCTCAGCGCGATGGCCAGCGTATTGGCCGAGGTCTCCGGCGCGCCGGCCGCCCACTGGAACCTGGGATCGCGCGCTTCCCCCACCTCCACGGCCAGGCAGCTGCAGCGCTCCTTGCGCGAATCGGCGCGCGCGAGCGAGAGATCGTGCCGCACGCCCACCCATGACGAGGACGCCCGCTCCTCGGGCGTGGACGGGGCGCCGCCGAAGTCGTCGGGCGCGCCGAATGCCCTGCGCGGCGCCTTCTTCTTCGCGCCCGCCTGATCCGCCGGCGCGGCGGGATCGACGGTGTCGCCTTCCCAGAACGCCGCGGCGCCCGCGTGCTGGTTGCCGCCGCAAGCGGCGAGGAAGACTCCGGAGAGGAGCGCAGCGAAGCGCGCAATCTGGACGCACGAGGGAAGCATGCAGTGCGATCTTCGCACCGGCGCCGCCAGCGGCCAAGGTTTGTGCTGAGTCGGAGGTAAAAGAGAGAGAGAGAAGCGCTGCTAGGCGGGGACACACACGCTGCGCGCCGGAAGCCCGGCGCGCAGCGCAGGAGCCTTCACTTCGGCTTGATCTCGGTCAGGACGAGCAGGTAGTCCGGCGAGTTGTTCGGCGAGAGCTTCGCGTACGGGTTCTCCTTGCTGGGCCACCCGACGAAGCGCTTCGTGCTGTACTCGCCCCAGGACGGGTTCTTGAACAGCGGGATGACCGGCACCTGCTGGGCGTAGATCATCTGCAGCTCGTCGACGATGCTCTTCTGCTCCGCCGGATCCGTCGCGGCCGCGAACTTCTTGAACAGCGGCTCGGCCTCCTTGGCGGAGAAGCGGTGCCAGTTGCGGTTCGTGACCTCGTTGACGGGCTTCACGAACTCCGGGGCCATGAGATCGCGGTAGTAGTTGAACGGCGTGGGCTCGGTGTTGGTCCAGCCCATCGACATGTCGAACGTGCCCTTCTGGAGCGCCTCGAAGAACGCGCTGAAGTCGTAGGTCTTCAGCGTGGCTTCGATGCCAACGGCCTTCAGGCTCTGCGCGGTGATCTGGACCGCGCGCACCCAGTCGGACCAGCCGGTCACGACGTTGATGTCGAACTTCAGCGGCTTGCCGTCCTTCGCGCGGATCCCGTCGGCGCCCTTGGCGTAGCCGGCCTCGTCGAGGAGGGCGTTCGCCTTGGCCACGTCGAAGGTCGTCCAGTCGCCGGCCGCGGCAGCCTTGTCGCTGCGCCAGCGCCCGTAGGCGTCGTCGAGCCCGGTCCCGTCCGCGCCGACCGTGTAGCCGTTGACCGCGACCTTCGCGATCTGGGCGCGGTCGATGGCCATGCTGATGGCCTTGCGCAGCTTGATGTCGTCGAACGGCTTCTTCGTGGCGTTCGGGTAGAGCGTCACGGTGCCGCCGACGAGCGGGAACCAGTAGTGGTTGTTCTCCGGGTCCTTGGCGACGTAGGTCTTGTCGATGTCGGGCACGAAGTTGCCGGCCCAGTCGACCTCGCCGTTGATGAGCGCCAGGTTCGCCTGGTCGTTGCCCGGGTACGCCGGGAAGCGCAGCCCCTCGACCGCCGGCTTGCCCTTCTGCCAGTAGTTCGGGTTCTTGCCGAGCTCGTAGATCTGGTTCTGGAAGGTCTTCACCTCGGTGAAGGGCCCCGTCGCGACCGGGTTCTCGTTCGTGAACGTGACCGGGTCGGCGACGTCCTTCCACTTGTGCTCCGGCACGATCGGCTGATGGCCGATGTAGGTGAGGCCGGGGACGAAGGCTTCCTTGAAGACGAACTCGACGGAGGTGTCGCTCTTGGCCTCCACCGACTCGATGAGCTTCCACACGCCCGTCTGATCGAGCGCCGGGAACTTCTTGAGGAGCCCGAACGTGAAGGCGACGTCCTTCGCCGAGAAGGGTTGTCCGTCAGACCACTTGACTTCGGGGCGGGTCGTGAAGGTGAGCTTCTTGTTCGCGTCGCTCCACTCGAACTTCGTGGCGAGCCACGGGGTGTACTCACCCTTCATCGTGTTGTACACGATCATGGGCTCGTAGATGCCCGCGACGGTGGGGAAGCGCGTGGCCCCCTCGCCGAGCAGGGGGTTGAAGTTGCGAACCCAGGACGCCTGCTGCTCCCTGGAGATGGTGACGAACTTCGCGCCGCCCTTCGCATCGCCCTTCGCGCCCGCAGCCCCGGCAGCGGGCCCGGCCGAGCCCGCGGGCGCCGTGCCACCGGACTCGGACCCCTTGTTGTCGCAGGCCGCCGTGGCGCCGACAGATAGGACGAGCGCCGAAAGGGCAAAAATGCGGCGCGACATGGATCGACTCTTCATAAGCTTGCTCCCTACGCGGCGACCTCGGTCGCCCACGACGATCCTCTCATTCAACCGACAGCTCGCAGCGCCGCAGCGCAGCGACAACAGCAGACCGTACGGCGGCGCCACGGATGAGCCGCGACTGCGGCAACCTGACGCCGGCGCACTCTACCGGCCGACGTAGAGAAGTGTCAACCTGACGAATCGAGGGATTCCCCGGCCGCCGCGCCGCCCGCGACCTGATCGGATGCGCACGCCGGGGCCGCGGCGCACCGCAGCAAGCCGCGCGCGCTCTCTCCTACCCGCGCGATTACCCGCGCGATCCCGCGTGATCCCGCGCGCTCAGAACTCGGCCGGATCGCTGTAGGTCCCGAGGACGTCGCGCAGCACGTCGCAGATCTCCTGCTCGGTCGCGTAGGCGCTGGCGGCCGCGATGAGGGGCGGCATCAGGTTGTCGCGGCCGCGCGCGGCGCTCCTCACGTCGGCCAGGGCGCGCCGCACCTGGTCCTGGTCGCGCTGGGCCTTGACCCGGGCCAGGTTCTCGCACTGCACGCGCTGCACCTCCTCGTCGATCCGGAGGAGGGGGATCGTCTTCTCGCCCACCGCGGCGTAGCGGTTGACGCCCACCATGATCCGCTCGTTCGATTCCAGCTCTCGTTGAAACCTGTAGGCCGAGGCGGCGATCTCGCGCTGCGGATACCCCTTCTCGATGGCGGCCACCATCCCGCCCATCTCGTCGATCCGCTGGATGTACGCGAGGGCCTCCTTTTCCAGGCGGTCCGTGAGCCACTCCACATAGTAGCTCCCGCCGAGCGGATCGATGGTGTTCGCGACCCCGCTCTCGTGGGCGATGATCTGCTGGGTCCGGAGGGCGATGGTCACGCTCTCCTCGGTCGGGAGCGCGTACGTCTCGTCGAGCGAGTTCGTGTGGAGCGACTGGGTGCCGCCGAGCACGGCGGCGAGCGCCTGGAGCGAGACGCGGACCACGTTGTTGTACGGCTGCTGCGCCGTCAGCGACACGCCGGCCGTCTGCGCGTGCGTCCGCAGCCTCATGCTCTCGGCCTTCTTCGCCCCGTACCGCACCTTGAGGAACCGCGCCCACATGCGGCGCGCGGCGCGGAACTTCGCGATCTCCTCGAAGAAGTCGCTGTGGACGTCGAAGAAGAACGACAGGCGCGGCGCGAAGGCGTCGACGTCGAGGCCGCGCGCGACGCAGCTCTCGACGTAGGCGAGCCCGTCCGCGAGCGTGAACGCGAGCTCCTGCGCGGCGGTCGAGCCCGCCTCGCGGATGTGGTAGCCGCTGATCGACACCGAGTTCCACCGCGGCACCTCGCGCGCGCAGAACTCGATCATGTCGGTCACGATGCGCATCGCCGGGCGCGGCGGGACGAGCCAGGCGTGCTGGGCGATGAACTCCTTGAGGCAGTCGTTCTGCACGGTGCCGCCGATGCGGCTCCGCGGGATCCCGCGTTTGTCGGCGAGCGCGATATAGAACGCGAGCAGCACGGCGGCGGGGCCGTTGATGGTCATCGACGTCGTCACCTGGTCGAGCGGGATGCCGTCGAAGAGCACCTCCATGTCGCGGAGCGTGTCGACCGCGACACCGCACATCCCCACCTCGCCGAGCGACCGCGGAGAGTCGGAGTCGTAGCCCATGAGGGTCGGGAAATCGAAGGCGGTCGACAGGCCCGTCTGGCCCTCTGCGAGCAGGTATTTGAACCGTGCGTTCGTCTGCTCCGGCGTGCCGAAGCCCGCGAACATCCGCATCGTCCAGAGCCTGCCGCGGTACATCGTCGGCTGGACGCCCCGCGTGAACGGGTACTCCCCGGGCAGCCCGAGATCCGCCGCGTGGTCGACCGGCGCGTCCGCCGGGGTCGAGAGGTCAGGGACGTCGATGCCGCTCCACGTGGTGAAGCGCTCGCTCCGCGGCGGGAAGCGCGCCGACGCCTCGGCGACCGGGCCCGCGCGCCACGCGGCCACCGCGCGCCGGAGCGCCGCGAGCCCTGCCTCGTCGAGCGCGAGCCCCTCTCCGCCCCCGCCGTTCGTGGAACGGAGCGCGTCGCCGCCGCTCTCGCCGGCGTTTGCCGGGGACCCGACCGCGCGGTCCGCCGCGGTCTCCGGAGGGGGGGTGAGCTCTCGAGGCGCCATGGCCGGCATTTTAGCGCGGCGGGCGCGCGATGGCGCCGGCCAACGCAGAGGACGCCGGCGCGGACGTGCGCCGCATCACGGGCAGTCCGCGTGGAATACCGCAGAGGCGACCGGCGTCGCCCCGTCCTCCAGCGAGTCCTCGATCGCGCCCGTGACGCGGATCCCCTCCGCGGCGCAGAGCGCCGCCGCGGCGTCGGCCGGGAGCGTCCCGCCCTGAGCGCCGGTATCGACGGTGAACGCCACGGTGACGTCGCTGTCCGGAGCGACCTCGACCGGCAGCGCCGCCGTGGTCTCGACGGGGAGCGGCTCGACGATCGAGGTCTTCTGATCGGCGCTCGTGATCGCGAAGGAGCGCACCGCGACGCGGCTGGACCCGCTGGCCCGCGCGCTCAGGTGGAGCTCCAGCGCGAAGCTCGCGGTCAGGCCGGTCCCGAGCGCGCTCGAGGAGACGGTCGCCTCGGGCGCCGCGATGGACGGCTCGACGAAGACGGCCGCGTCGGTGTTGATGCAGCCGCTCGCCATCATGGCGAGCGCCGCTGGTGCGGCGTTCGACATCATGGCGAGCGCCGCTGGTGCGGCGTTCGACATCATGGCGAGCGCGGCGGCGGCGAGCGTGGTGGCGGCGGAGCGCCTGGCGCGGGCCTTCATGGGCTCACTCTCTCCCGGCCCGACCGGTCCTGTCCAGATCGGCGGCGCCGCCCTTCTGCTCAGGGCGGCGCCGCACCTCCGCTCAGGGCGGCGGCGGGTTGACGCCCTTGGATCGGGCCAGGGCGCAGCCGAGCTCCACGTTGGTCGGCCCCTTGTCGGTCCGCACGACCTTGAACTCGACGCGCCGGTTCTTCTCCCAGGCCGGCGCGTTGTGGGCCGGATCGAGCGGGCAGTACTCGCCGTAGCCCATCGAACGAACGCTGTTCTTGTTGACGCCGCGCTGCGCGAGCGCCGCGGCGACCGCGTCGGCGCGGGCCTGGGTCAGCTTGAGGTTGTACGCGTCCGCCGAGCGCTCGTCGGCGTGCCCCTGCACCTCGATCATCGTGAACTCCGGGTGGTGCTTCAGCGTCTCCGCCACCGCCTGCACGATGCCGAACGACTCCGGGAGGATCTCGGCGCTGCCGGTCGCGAACTGGATCTTCTCGAGGATGACGATGTTGTTCTCCTCGATCACGACGCTGCCCTTGTCCGGGCACCCGTCCTCGTCCTCGAGGCCGTTGAACGTCTCCGGATCGTTCGGGCACTTGTCGGCCACGTCCGGGATGCCGTCCCTGTCGTTGTCGGGCTCCGGGCACCCGTCCTCGTCCTCGAAGTCGTCCTTGTCCTCGGGGTCGTTCGGGCACTGGTCGGACTTGTCGGGGATGCCGTCCTTGTCGTTGTCCGGATCCGGGCAGCCGTCCTTGTCCTGGAAGCCGTCGCGGTCCTCCGGGTCGTCCGGGCACTTGTCGCGCGAGTCGAGGATGCCGTCGCCGTCGCGATCGCCGTCGCTCCCCTCCGGGCAGCCGTCGTCGTCCTCGTCGCCGTCGCGGTCCTCCGGGTTGTTCGGGCAGCGGTCGTCGACGTCGAGGATGCCGTCCTCGTCGTTGTCCGGATCCGGGCAGCCGTACTTCCCGGGGGGCGAGTCCGCCTTCGTGTCCTGGAAGCCGTCGTAGTCCTCGGGCTCGTCGGGGCAGTCGTCCTGGTCGTCCTTGATCCCGTCGCCGTCCCGATCGCCGATCGACGGCTCGAAGACGAACCCGATGGTCCCGCGCTGCGCCGCGGACTGGAACCCGGGCGTGTACCCGACCCCGAAGCCGAGCATGAGGAAGCTGTTCCGCTCGATGAAGAGCTTGATGCCCCCCATCGCCTCGGCCGACAGCTTCTGCTCGGCGCTGTCGCCGCCGCCGACCTGCTGGGTCAGGTAGGTCTCGACCACGAGGTCGAGCGGCGTGAGGACGCGGTAGCTCATGCCGGCCCCGGCGGTGATCAGGTCGGAGTACTCGAGGTCCCCGTGCTCGAGCTGGAAGGTCGTGCCGTCCTGGCGCCGGCCGAACACGGGGTTCTTCCCGGCGTGGCCGCGGTAGCCGACGTTCGCCGCGATCCGGAACGGGTTGGTCGTGCCGAGCCGCTTCTCCAGCACGAGCTGCGGCCAGAAGAAGAACCCCGGATCCGACGCGAAGTCCTGGGTCCCGCCGACGCCGATCCCGGCCTGGGCGATCACCGCGAGCCCGATCACGTCCTGATCGGGGCGGAGGATGCGCGCCTTCGCGTGGACGGCCAGGTTGCCGAGCGCCTGCGCGTCGAGCGAGTCGTCGTTGTAGTTGGCGCTGCCGCCCGGGCCGATGTCGTCGACCGGCTTGCCCCCGTTGAGCACCACCGGGACCGAGAGCCCGACGACCAGGAAGTTGGCGATGCCGTAATCGAACTGGAACGTCCCCTGGAACGCGTGATTGAGCATCATGTCCGTTCCCCGGTCGTTCTCGGTGAGCGGCAGGATGTTGTGCCCGTAATCGAGCACGAGCCCCAGGCTGATGTCGTTCGCGCCGAGGATGTCTGCCCCGTTGACGGAGAAGAGCCCCTTGGAGTCGACCGCCGGCCGGAACAGGTGCAGGTCCATGCCGTCGCCGTTCGCGCCGTCTCCCGTGCGCGTCTGGGCCGCGGCGTCGCCCGCGGTGGCGGCGGTCATCGCGGCGCCGAGGACGAAGGAGAGCAGCCCGGCGCCCAGGCGGGAGGCTCGGCCGGGGCGCGCCTGGGCCGGGAGCGCCGGGAGCCGGGCGTCGTTCGCCCCAGGAGCGCCTGGGAGCGGTTCGGCGGGGAGCAACGGGGAACGAGGCGTCATGGGGAGGGTCCTCGGGGTCGTGAGGTCGCTATCAAGCAAGCGCGTGGGGCGCCCGGCGCCACGTACCACCGCGCGAATTCCGGTGTCAAACAGACGGCGCGGCGAGCTCGCGGCGCGAGCGAGCGCCGCGCCCGGTTGGACCTGCCACGCGCCCGTCACCGGGCGCTCGGCATGGGAGCGGCGCGCGCCCGCTGCTCCCTCGCGAGGGCCCGCGATCCGCCGGGAATCATGAGTTGATGCGCGTTGATGCGCGCCGACGTGCCGCGCGGCCGAACGCCGGGACGTCCGGATGGGGCGAAGTTGTCCGGACGATCGGAGCGGAGTATTCCGTGGAAGGTTGGGGCAACAGGTGCTCGGCGCGTGCTCGAGGGTCGAGGGGAGGCCCCCGTCGCTCGCGGACCTCGCTCCTGGAGGGATAGATGCTGTTAACGAGATGGACTGGGGCGGCCGCGGTGATCGCGGCCACGGCGCTGCTCGCGTGCGAACGGGAAGGCGCGAGCGACGGCGACGGCGCAGCGTCTGCGGTGACAGCATCGAGGCGGGCTCCGCGGAGTGCGACGACGGCAACACCGCCGACGGCGACGGCTGCAGCAGCACCTGCCACGACGAGAGCGACTGATCCGCGCCGCCGAGCGGCGCCCCTCTCAGGGCGTACGCGTCTTGAGGCTGTCGATCGCGTGGACGGGCGCCTGATCGCCGGCCATCAGGTGGGCGATCGCCCCGTAGACCAACCGCTGGCTCTCCAGCATGCTCTTGCCGGCGAACACCGGCGAGGTCACGACCAGGTTGAAGTGGCCCCCACCGCCGGTCACCTCGGCGGTGGAGCCCTCGATCTTCGCTTCGATGGCCTGCTTCAGGGCCTCGGGGATCGACCCCTGAAAGGTCGTCAGGTGGCTCGGCATGGGCGATCTATAGGCCATCGCCCCGCCGCGGGAAAGCCGGAGCGCGGGGCTCGGGCCGCGGCGGGGCGCGCGGTCGACGCGACGGGATGGGAGAGGTGGGATCAGGCGCGCGCGGTCGCGCCGGCCAGCTCGATCAGGCCGGCCGCGCCCATGCCGCCGCCGATGCACATCGTCACGATGGCGTACCGGCCGCCGCGCCGGCGCAGCTCGTAGAGGGCGGTCGCGGTGAGCTTCGCGCCGGTGCACCCGAGCGGGTGGCCGAGCGCGATCGCGCCGCCGTTCACGTTGAGCTTCTCCTCGGGGATCTCGAGCGTCCGCTGCACGTAGACGGCCTGCGAGGCGAACGCCTCGTTGACCTCGAAGAGGTCGATGTCCGCCATCTTCAGCCCCGTCCTCGCGAGCAGCTTGCGCACCGCGGGCACCGGGCCGATGCCCATGATGGCGGGGTCGACGCCGACGGTCACGAACGCCCGGAAGTACCCGAGCGGCTTCACGCCGAGCGCGTCCGCCTTCGCCTTGCTCATCACGAGCGCCGCGGCGGCGCCGTCCGACAGCGGCGAGCTGTTGCCCGGCGTGACGCTCCCCTTCGCCGAGAACGCCGGCTTCAGCCCCGCGAGCGCCTCCGCCGTCGTCTCCTTGCGGATCAGCTCATCGGTGCGGAAGTCGAAGGTCGCGCGCTTGCCGTTCTCGAAGCGCACCCCCTTCACGGTGACGATCTCGTCCTCGAAGCGCCCGGCCGCGCGCGCCGCCGCCGCCTTCTGGTGGCTCTTCAGCGCGAACGCGTCCTGGTCGGCGCGGCTCACCTGGAAGCGGTTCGCCACGTTCTCCGCGGTGATGCCCATCGGCGTGTACACCGTCGGACACCGCTCCATCGCCTCCGGCGACGCGCTCAGCTTGTTGCCGGTCATCGGCACCATCGTCATCGACTCGACGCCGCCGGCGACGGCGATGTCGAGCGATCCCATCGCGATGCTGCCCGCCGCGCTCGCGATCGCCTGGAGCCCGCTCGAGCAGAAGCGGTTGATGGTGATCGCGGAGCCCTCCTGCGCCATCCCGCCGAGGAGCGAGACGACGCGCGCGATGTTGAGCCCCTGCTCGCCTTCCGGCATGGCGCAGCCGAGGACGAGGTCCTCGACGTCCTCCGGCTTCACCTGGGGGACACGCTGGAGCAGCGCGGCGACGACCTCACCGGCGAGCTCGTCGGGGCGCTTCAGCGCGAGCGACCCTTTGTGGGCCCGGCCAACGGCCGAGCGGACGGCCTCTGCAATTACGACGTCGACCATGGCGTTCACCTAGTTCCGGAGGGGCTTGTTGTTCATCAGCATGTACTGCATTCGCTCGGCGCTCTTGGGCTCGCCGCACAGGCTGACGAACGCCTCGCGCTCGAGCTCGAGGATCTCGTCCTCGGTCACCTCGCGCGCCCCGCCGCCAGCGCCGCCGCAGAGCACCTCGGCGAGCTTGCGCGCGATCTTCGCGTCGTGCTCGCTGGCGTGGCCGCCGGCGACGAGCGTGTCGATCATCATCTGCAGCGTCGCGATCCCGCTCTCGCCCGGCAGCTTGTAGGCGCGCGGCACGGGCGCGTGGTACCCGGCCTCGGCCAGCCCGATCGCGCGCGCCTTCGCCTCGTACAGCTGGCGCGCGCGGTCGAACGAGACGCCGTCCGTCTTGCGGAAGAAGCCGAGCGCCTTCGCCTCGTCCGCGCTGGTCGCGACCTTGGCGAGGGCGATGTTCTTGAAGACCTGCGTCACGATGTCGTACGTCGGCACCGTCACGCCCTCGGGGATCCCCTCCAGCGCGCGCCAGAGCATGTTGAGCGTCCCCGCGCCGCCCGGGATCAGGCCGACGCCGACCTCGACGAGCCCCGCGTACGTCTCGGCCGCGGCCTGCACCGCGTCGCAGGCGAAGCAGAGCTCGAGGCCGCCGCCGAGGGTCATCCCGTAGGGCGCGGCCACGACCGGCACGCTCGCGTACTTCAGCCGCTGGGTCGCGTCCTGGTACCCCTTCACCATCTTGCGGATCGCGTCCCAGTCCTTGTTGCCCGCGGCCATGGCCACGAGGAACAGGTTGGCGCCGACGCAGAAGTGCTCGCCCTGGTTGAAGACCACGAGCGCGCGGAAGTCCTGCTCGGCCTTCTCGGCGGCGAGCGAGAGCATCCCGATCGAGTCCGCATCGAGGCTGTTCGCCTTGGTCTTGAAGGTGACGCCGAGCACGCCGTCGCCGAGGTCCCAGGCCTCTGCGCCGTCGTTGGCGAGCACGGCCTTTGCGCCGCTCACGGTCGCACGCGCGCCGGCCAGCGTCACGTTGCGCGGATCGACGGACCGGGCGACGTACTCCCCCTTGAGGAGATCGAACACCGCCCCATCGGCGCGGTAGAACGACGTCGCGCCGCTCTGCTTCATGCGGAGGATCGACTCGGGCAGCTTGATGCCGTCCTTCTGCATCCGCTCGACGGTCTCGGCGAACCCGAGCGCGTCCCAGGTCTGGAACGGCCCGAGCTCCCAGTTGTACCCCCAGCGCATGGCGTCATCGATCGCCACGATGCTGTCGGCGATCTCGCCGACGCGCCGCGCCGTGTACGCCAGCGAGCGGGAGAGCACCTTCCAGGCGAACTGCCCGGCCTTGCCCGGGTCGTTCGCGAGCTTCTTCACGCGCGCGGCGGGGTCCTCGATCTTCTCGCACGACCTCGTGGCCTTCTTGATCGCCTCGTCGCCGCCGTGGGGGCGGTACTCGAGCTTGGCCGGGTCGAGCGTCTCCAGGCCTTCCTTGGCCTTGCGGTAGAAGCCGCCCTTGGTCTTGTCGCCGAGGAGCTTCGCCTCGATCATCTTCCGCATGTAGGCGGGCACCTTGAAGACGTCGCGGTCCTCGTCGCGCTCGAGCGCCGAGTAACAGTTCTCGGCGACGTGGACGAGGGTGTCGAGCCCGACGATATCGCCTGTCCTGAAGCTCGCGCTCTTCGGGTGGGCCATGGCGACGCCGGTGATGGCGTCCACGTCTTCCGGCGCGAGGCCGTCCTCGATCATGAGGTGGATGGCGGTCAGCATCGCGTGGGTGCCGATGCGATTGCCCACGAAGTTCGGGGTGTCCTTGCCGAAGACGAGGCCCTTTCCGAGCACGTCCTCGCCGAGCTTCCGCACGCGGGCGACGACGGCGGCATCGGTGTCGGGCCCGACCACGAGCTCGAGGAGCTTCATGTACCGGACCGGGTTGAAGAAGTGCATGACGAGGAATCGCTTACGGAAGTCCGCGGAGCGCCCTTGCATCATCTCCTCGATGCGCAGCCCGGACGTATTCGACGCCACGACCGCGTCAGGCCGCAGGACCTCTTCGAGCCGCGCGAAGAGGGCGCGCTTCGGCTCCATCTTCTCGATGATGGCCTCGATAACGAGGTCGCATTGGGCGAGCTCGGCGAAGTGGTCTTCGGTGTTGCCGGTGCGCACGAGGCGGGCGTTCGACGGGTGGAAGAACGCGGCGGGCTTGGCCTTGAGGGCCTTCTCGAGCCCGCCTGCGGCGAACCTGCTGCGGGCGGCCGGGTCCTTCTTTTCGGCGTCGGTGAGGTTCGGGGGCACGATATCGAGGAGCAGGACCTCGATGCCGGCGTTCGCGAAGTGGGCGGCGATGCCGCTGCCCATGACGCCCGCGCCGATGACGCCCGCGCGGCGGATTGGTTTCGTCATGCAGATCCTCCGAGAGATGAATGGGGCGCAAACCATTGACGGAAAGGGCCCCGAGCGCAAGCGTATCCGGGGTGGACGGCCGCGCGGGAGAGCGAGCAAGGTTACGCGTCGCTGTCGAGGGCGCGCGCTGATCGGCGAGGCGCGGCGGGGCGCCGCGGGACGCCGGGCGGACAAGCGCAGGTGTGTGATACCGAGCGACAGCTGCAATGAGAGGCGGCGCACGTGGGATACCGCACGAGCCAGCGCGGGTGTGTGGAGCGAGCGGCAGCTGCGATGAGAGGGGGCGCACCGGAATGAGGGGGCGGCGCATCCGGAGCGGACGTGGTGGCGTCCCCTGGACTACCGACGGCCCGTTCGTTCCAGCGATTGGCAGTCCTCGGTGCGCTTCGGTTTCCGGGCGAGCGGGGGAAATGGGGAGTGGGTTTCTGGATGGCCTGTCCAGGGCGCCCGCCTGCGGTGCGGGCGGCCTCAGATGAAGCCGTGCGGGCGGGCTCGGGTGAGGCCGTGCGGGCTCGTCGGCTGGAGTCGGTCGCTCAGTGCCAGGCCTGAGCGGACTGAACTGGCTGTCCGGTGCGGTCGTGCTCGGCGAGGAGGCGCTTCGAGATCTCGACGCACTCGATGCAGGTGGCGAAGCGCGACTTGTGCAGGCACTGGATCCAGGTCGCCGACCCTTGCGCCAGGAACGCCTCCGGATCGAGGTGCTTGCCGCAGGCGACGCAGTGGATGTGCTTGTGCTCGTGGGGCTGCGCCGGGCGCGCGGGCGCGAGCGCCTTCCGCTCGCGCTTGGTCAGTCGCTTCTCTCGCTTCATGGTCTCCTCGATGACGGGTGGCCGCACGGCCTCGTGCGGGCGCGGGTGAAGCTACCACGCGCCGCTCGGCGAGGGTTCCGGAGGGCGGCGGCGCGGCGGTGCGGGACGGACCTGCGCGACGTCGCCCGCGGACGGCGGCAGCGTGGGGGCGTGTGGGTTGACTTCCTTCAGGTGGTGTGCGTAGCAGGTCAGGCGACGGCGTCCCGGGGCCCGCGCTGCGGTGCGGACGGCGCTGCGAGAGCGGCGCGGACTTCGGAAGCGGCGTGGGTGCCAAGCCGGCGTATGCGAGGCGCCGGGTGCATCGACGGCGCGAAGAACGCGCGATGAGCGAGGCACCGACTGCGGAGGGGAGTGCGACGCGGAGTCGTGAGGCTTCATGTCAAAAACATGGAGGCCTGAATCGCGGCGATCACTTCCAGAACTCCCACCATCGCCTGGCGGCCTCCGCCATACGGGCCGCCTCTGCGAAGATCACCGAGGGGACGCGCTCGACCTCCGGGCCCTCCTCGAAGACCAGCTGCTCGTCGTCCAGGCGGTACAGCTGAAACACGTTGTACGACTCCCCCGATACGAGCTCGACCACGACTTGAACCGCGTCGATGTCCTCCAACGCCCCGCGGGGCCGGACCCGCACGTCCCGATATACCGCGGCTGCTCGTAGGTGCTCTGCCACGGCCTTCTGCCTCAGCCGGGTGATGAGCAGGTTCGAGCCATCGGTGCCCCCCTGCGCCGCGACCCCGATGTCGTACTTCCCGTTGGGCTGGACAGCAATGAAGCCGGGGAGAAACGAGCCATCTTGCAGGAGCGCACGCCTGGCCAGATCGAGCGAACGCTCGACGAGCCGCTGGATCTCGAATCGCTTGGCGTGAGGATCTTTGCTCATGGAGCGAGCCTCCTGCTCCCAACGATGGGCGACATGCCTGCCAGGACCGATGGGCCCGCGGGCGAGATACGTAGACCGTTACATCAATGATGTGATCCCCAGCAAGAAGAAGGTGAACCCAGGAGAGCGGAGGGCGCGCACACAGATCCCAGGCAATGCCCGCAGCTTTCACCCACGACATAATACCGAGTACAGGGAGCGCATCCGCCCAGATTGGCCAGCGGGTGCGGAAGGGGTGAGTTGCCAGTACGAGGCCACCGTTGGGAAGGCGCCGGACGTAGTAGGGTGAATGGCGCTGGATGAATCGGACGTGCCTGACCGATCCGATAAAGCAAAAAAACGACGGTCGCTCACGCCTTCACGCGCAACAATCCTCTTCCAACCGTTGAAACAGCCATTGTAGTTTCTGCTCTCATTGCCGCCGTCCGGAGCTCCCGGTCGGCAGGGAGGAAGACAGCATGGAGTATTCGGATACGGTCCTGGAGGCCACGCCAGAGCGCGCCGCCAAGTTCCTGATGGGGATAGGCGCCGTCGCCGCGATTCGCACGTTGATGGCCGGGGCGGGAATGACCGATGACGATATCCTGGAGGGCCGCGGGCTCCTCCTCGATATCCTCGCCGCGCCCCGACAGGCCGGCGCGTCAGCCGATACCGACGATGCCAGAGCGCAGCGCGCCGCGACGGGGGAGCTCGAGCAGTGGGACGAGCCCAACTTCGCTCGATATGGCGCCGCGCTCCGTCGGCGATTCCCCAATGTGAACGCCTATGTGTTCAAGGACCTCTCGGCCTCCACCGGCACGACCGCCGTCCGGGGAGTGACCACCTTGGCCGCGTCCGCCGCCGTACAGGAGGCGACGGGCGACAAATTTCCCGAGAATTTGGTCTGCCCCACCGCGCGGGAAGCTCCCGAAGCGCGCGAGTAACCTCCGTGCCGGCGACGAGCACCTTCGCGAGCGCGATGGCTCCCGCCCGATGCGCGCCCGGTGCTTCCCCGCGCCCCCTCAGCGCCCCGCTGCCGACTCGAACCTGGGCGCCGCCTCGAACGTCTCCGCCAGCGTCCTCCGGTACTCGTCGGCCATCTGCACGAGCCCATCGATGAGCAGCGCCACGTCGTGGTCCGCGCAGCCCTCCAGCGACGCCACGCACGACGCCGACACCTCGTCGCCCGTGAGCGACACGCGGAACTCCCCGGTCGTCTGGTCGTTCATCGTGAGCAGGAACCGGTAGAACGGCTCGTGGTTCGCCGAAGGCAGCCCCACGACCGGCGCGCGCAGCGTCAGCAGGCCGCCCGCCTCGTCGATCTCGATGTCCACCTGCGTCGCCGTCTCCGCCGTGGGGTACGGCCGCTGCGCGATGCGCCACGCCCTCGGACCGACGCGCACCCGGTTGGCGATGAGCCCGAGCGCCGACAGGCCCTGCCGGATCACCCGCTCGACGCCCGCGCGCGCCGGGCACGGCGGGTACGCGTGCGGCAGCAGGCGGCCGCAGCCCAGGCACCGGTCGCACTCGACGTCGAACGGCTCCTCACACGCCGGGCAGCGGTACACAGGCGCCCGCTCCCTGAGCTCCGAGAGCGGCCGGTCCCCCAAGGCGAGCAGCGGCTGAAACGCGCCCGCCGGGACCACCACGCAGTGACCCGCGAGCTCCCCGGCCGCGCCGGACGGCGCCGCGACCACGCCGATCACCCGCCCCTCGGGATCGAGCACCGGCGCGCCGAGGGGCGCCGCCACGTCGAGCTCGAACGCCGGGAGCTGCCCGTCGACCTTGCGCGCCACGTGGCACACCCGCGCGACCGCGAGGCGCAGGCTCTGCCCCGGGAGGCAGCTCAGCACCGCGGCGCGCTCGCCGAGCCGCGGCTCGGCCGCCGCGCGGGCGGCGAGCGCCGCGACCCCGGGCGGCTCGGCCGGCGCGACGAGCGCCACGTCGCGGCCCACGTCCGCGGCGATCACCCGCCCCGCCATGCCCCGCCCGTCCTCGAACGTCAGCGCGACCTCCGTCGGATAGCCGAGCCCGCGCCGGCTCGCCACCACGACGCCATTGCCGAGCGCTACCCAGCCGGTCGTCACGAGCGCGCCGGCGCGGATCGCCACCACCGAGCGGCGGGCGCGGGCGACGCGCTCGTGGAGCAGCGCGAGATCGCCGTCGCCGTGCGCCGCCAGCTGCGACGTCATTGCGCGACGATCCTCGAGAGCGCCGTCATCAGGAGCTCGATCGTGCCGGGTTTGGCGCCGTCTCGCTGCGCGTAGGCGACGATGTCGCGCAGCCGCTGCTCGGTCTTGGCGGGCAGCTTCGTGCGCACCAGGAGCTCGGACAGGGCCCCGATCGCGAGGAAGTGGCGGAGCATCGGGTCGGCCGGCGCGCGCTCGATCTCGCGCAGGTAGCGGCCGAGGTGCTCGCGCGCGAGCGCGGCCGTGGTGAGCGGATCGATGTGGAGCGGCTTCTCCTCGGGCACCTGGCCGCGCATCGCCACGAGCCGTTCCATCGCGAGGAGCGCCGGCTCCGCGACGCCGGCGGTGTTCCCGCGGCGCGCGCCGCCCTCGGCCTGGATGAGCTCGCGGGTCGCGGCCGCCGTGCAGCGGTAGAGGTGCGCCACCGCGTCGGGCATCGCCTCGCCGTGCTCGTAGATCGCCCGGAAGACCGTGCACCGGATCAGGAGCACCATGACGCCCGGCCGCTCCTGGAAGCTGAGCGCCGCGCCGAGCACCTGCGCGTCCCGGAGCAGCTGGCAGAACCGATCGGCCGCCGCGTTCGCCGACTCCGGGCGGGACGGGATGCTCCGGCGCGACGGAGGCTCGATCTCCACCTCGGGCAGCGCGGGCGGGCGCACCGACAGCGGCGTCGCTGCCATGGAGGACGGGCGACGAAAGGGCACCGTGCGCGCGCTGCGGCGATCGCTGACCTGCGCCGACGTGTCCGCGGCCGCCGCCTGCTCGCCCGACAGCGGCGCTGCAGCCGCCGCGCTCCCCGGAGCCGGCTTCGCTGCGCCGCCCTCGGACCCCGGGCTCGCGACGCCGCCGATCGCCTTCGACGCCGCGCCGGCGTCGTGCGCCGGCGGGAGGATGCCGGCCTTGGGCGCGGGCGCGCCGCCGTTCTTCGACGACGCGGCGCTCGGTGCCGGCATCGGCGGCGACGCCAGCGACGGGGACAGGATGTCGGGGATCGCGTCCGCGTCGCGGATGGGGCGCGCGACCGACTCGGGCAGGCGCGGCAAGGGGGGCGCCGCCCACGCCGCCAGCTCCTCGAGCGGCGTCCGCGCCCCCGAGACCGGCGTCGCCGGCGCGCCGGCCCGCACCGAGGGAGCGCTCTGCGCGCGGGCAGGCGCGGGCGGGACCGTGAAGCTCTTGAGCGGCCGGGCGCGGCCGGCGGAGGCCCACGTGAGGCTCGCCCGCTGCTCCTCGGAGAACGGCGGCCGCGCGTCGAACCACGCGCCCATCGTCTCCCCGAGCCGCTGCGCCGCCTCGCCGCTCTCGCGCAACGCCTGGCGCAGCGCCTCCGGCGTGAAGGCGGCGACGCGGCCGACGCGGCGGAGCAGCAGCAGATCCTCCCGCATGCACAGCCGGAACGGCTCGGGGCCGCCCGACAGCTCCAGCGCCGTCCTCAGCAGCGGTACCCGGTGCCGCTCCGCGACGCGCACGACCGGGACGTCGATCGACACCCGCTCGTTCGCCGCGTCGAGCGAGACGAAGAGCGTCATCGCCCCGAGCGGAACGATCCACCCCACGCCCTCCTGCAGCGTCGTCGCCTGGAGGCTCGCCCCGGCCTCCGCGGAGGCGCAGTGCGCGACGAAGCGCACCGGGTCGCGCGTGCGCCAGGCGTCGATCGAGCTCCCGTCCCAGTCCGCGTCCGCGGGCGGCGGCTTGCGCGAGACGGAGAGCGAAGGCGACCGGTCCACCCCGCACGCCTCGCACCGCGGCCCACGCAGCGGGAACCCGCACGCGGAGCAGAAGTCGGAGGCCGGGCTCGAGGGGACCGCCACGCCGACAGCATACCTCAGCGCAAGGCCGAGGTGGCACCGCGGTTTGCGCTCAGAGGAACGGATTCAGGTGGAGCGCAACCTTGGCCTCCCGCAGGTTGTGCTGGACCCTGCGGATGAAGTGGATGAACAGGTACGCCCAGGCGGCGAATGTGACGACGCTGATGACGAGCTGGACCGTCTTGCTGACGCCGATCACCATCCAGAGCGCCGTCAGAAGGAAGGCCACGAACGACAGCGGGACGAACCACTTCCAGCAGAGGTTCATCATCTGGTCGATGCGCACGCGCGGCAGCGTCCAGCGGATCCAGATGACCACGAAGACGAGAGCCCAGCTCTTCAGCAGGAAGAGGAAGACGCCGACGAGCTGGAGCCCGAAGCTCGCCTCCTGCTGGGCCGGCGAGACGCCGGGGATCTGCCAGCCCCCGAGGAAGAGCGCGCTCGCGATGCCGCACATCACGAACACGTTCGCCCACTCGGCGAAGAAGAAGAAGAGGTACCGCATGCCGGAGTACTCGGTCGAGTAGCCGGCCACGAGCTCGCTCTCCGCCTCGGGCAGGTCGAACGGCGCGCGGTTGCCCTCCGCGAGCGCCGTCGTGAAATACAGGAAGAACAGCGCGAACGTGATCGGGTTGCGGAAGACGAACCAGTGCCAGGGCCAGCCGCCCACGTCGAGGAGCGAGGGCCCGGCGCCGCCCTGCGCGCCGATGATGTCCTGGAGCCGCAGCGAGCCCGTCATCATCACGATGCACACGATCGCGACCGCGCCGGGGATCTCGTAGCTGATGATCTGCGCCGCCGAGCGGATCCCGCCGAGGAGCGACCACTTGTTGTTCGACGCCCAGCCGCCGGTCATGAGGCCGATGGTGACCAGCGACGTCACGGCGATCACGAAGAGGATCCCGATGTCGAGGTCGGCCGCGATGAGGTACTGGCCGAACGGCATGACGACGAACGTGGCCGACACGCCGACGAACACGAGGTAGGGCGCGAGCCGGAAGAGCGTCTTGTCGCTCTCGGCCGGGATGACGTCCTCCTTCATGATCGACTTGATCCCGTCGGCGACCCACACGAGGAAGCCCTGCGGCCCGGCGCGGTTCGGCCCGATGCGGGACTGCATGCGCGCCGACACGCGGCGCTCGACCCAGGTGATGATCCCCGCGGTCGGCGCCATGAAGAGCAGGATGATCGCGGCGGCCACGCCAAGGAGGATCCCGGCGCCGAGCAGATCGGTGGGGGCGCTCGCGTGGAACCCCTCGGTCGAGAGCTCGATCTCGGACGGGGTCGCGCCGCCCCGCCGGATCCCGACCGCGGACCGCCGCTCGTGGCCGCTCGGGATCACGTCGCCCTTCGAGAGGACCTTCACGCCCTCGAAGCGCGTGATGACGTCGCCGGGCTGGAGCCCTGCCTGGCTCGCCGGGCTCCCGTCGCGCACGCCCGCCACGACGAGCCCGCCGGCGGGCGGCGCCTCGGCCGCGACCTCGATGCCGAAGAACGCGAGCGCGCGCCCCCCCTCCTTCACGCGCGCCTCGATGACCGCGCGGCGCGGGGTCGGCGGGAGGAAGTCCATGGTGACGCCCCTCACCGTGCCGTTCACGGGGAGCGCTCCCTGCGCGGTCGCGGGGATCTCGACGACGACGTCGCCGTGGAAGGTCGTGTGCACCGCGTCGTCGCCGCGGCCGGCGAAGCGGGCCTGCAGGCCCTCGGAGAAGACGAGCGAGATCTTCGTGCTGCTGACCTGCGCGCCCTCGATCTCGATGCTCTGGCCGGTGAGCGGCGCCTGACCCGGGCGACGGAGGGTGCCGCGGAACGTGACGACCGCCTCCTTCGCCTCGGCGGTGGGCAGGTTGGTCCCGAGGATCTCGATGCGGTCGCCGAGGTCGACCTCGCGCGGCACGACGTCGACGACGCTCAGGAGCTCGGGCGCCGTCCTGCTCTCGGCGCAGCCGGCCGCGCCGAGCAGCGCGAGGAGGGCCAGGAGGCACGGCAAGAAGCCTCGAGAGAGAGCTCTCCAGGGTGGAGATCCGCGCATGGCACCGCTTATAAACCGCGCCGCTCGCGCGGTCGAGAATGCGGAGAAAAGCGCTCCCTCTGTCTACCTACCGGCCTCTGACGGGGAGGAAGTAACGGCTGCCGTCGAGCTCGTTCACGCCCACGTAGAGCTCTGCCTCGAACACGTCCTTGAGCCGGCGGTAGGTCATCACCTCCTCGACGGTGCCGTGGGCGACCAGCCGCCCGGCCTTGAGGAGCGCCACGCGGTCGGCGTACTGAGCGGCCGCGTTGAGGTCGTGCAGCACCGCGACGCAGGCGAGGCGCCGCTCGGCAACCTCTCTGCGCACGACCTCGTGGACCTCGATCGAGTGGCGGATGTCGAGGTGCGCCCCGGGCTCGTCGAGGATCAGCACCTGCGCCTCCTGCGCGAGCGCGCGGGCGATGGCCACCCGCTTCTGCTCGCCGCCGGAGAGCTCGGCCACCGGCCTCCCCGCGAGCCCCACGAGATCGCAGGCGTCGAGGGCGCGAGCGACCGCCTCCTCGTCTCGGCCGGCGGCGAGCATCCACGCGCCCTGGTGCGGCGCGCGGCCCATCATGACGACCTCGCGCACCGTGAAGCCGGGCGCCGAGGCGATCCCCTGCGGTACGACCGCCACGCACCGCGCGATCGCCCGCCGGTCCATGCCGGCGAGCGGCCTCCCCAGCAGGGTCGCCTCGCCCCGCGCCGGCCGCAGGGCCCCCGAGAGGACCCGGACCAGCGTCGATTTTCCCGCGCCGTTCGGCCCCAGGACGGCGCAGAGCTCGCCCGCGCGCACCTCCAGGCTGATCCCCTCCAGCGCCAGCCTCCCGGTGGGATAGCTCGCGGCCACATCACGCAGATCGATCGCCGGCCCCTGCACGCGGTCTCTTTTGTCGAATGATTTGAGTGATATCGAGTGATCTTCCCTTGCGCGAGGTTTCTTGCGGTGGTCCAATCGACTCGAGGCGTAGAGGAGATGGAAACGGCGAAGGAGACTCTGGGAGGCGGCGAGGTACCGCGTCGCGTTATTAAGCGCTACTCCAATCGGAAGCTCTACGACACGAAGGACAGTCGTTACGTCACCCTGCAGCAAATAGGGGAGATGGTCCGGGCTGGCGAAGAGGTCCAGATCATCGACAACGCGACCAAGGAGGACAAGACCGAGGTCACGCTGGCGCTGATCATCTCGGAGGATCTCAAATCGCAGCCGCGCTCGGTCCCGCTCGGCACGCTGAGAGATCTGATCCAGGAGCGTGGCGAGCGGCTGCTCTCGCAGCTGCGCGAGGGCCCGATCGGCCGGCTCATCCCCGGCGCGGTCCCTGGCGAGGGCGGCGTGGCGGCGCCTGGAACGGCGCCCGTCCCGGGGACGGAGCAGGCGACGCCCGTGTCGCCATCGTCCCACCCGCCCCCGCCGCTCGACGCGGACAGGTCGAGCCACGCGAAGGGGCGCCTGAGCGGGATCGTCGAGAGCTCGAAGCAGACGCTCGATCAGTGGCAGCAGGCCGTCGACGAGCGCATCCGCGCCATCCTCCCGGGCCTCGGGCTGGTCCGCGATCTCCAGGCCGATGTCAAGCGCCTGTCGCAGCGCATTGACGAGCTGGAGGCGAAGCTCCAGGGACGTGCGGGTGAACCCATCGAGGGCGCGGCTCCGCTCCAGGCGGGCTCCGGCGCGGACGAATCCGCGGGCGAGGGTCAAGGGAGCGAGAGCAGGCTGGAATAGCCCTGGGCGCTCCTCTGTTCCCCCGGGCGAGCCCATGCCGTTCTTCTTCAGCAAGAAACCTGCGTCCGTAGCGCAGGACCTGTCGTTGGCCAGCACCGACGGTGCCCGCGCTGACGCCTTCGAGATCGAGCTGCTGGGTCATCTGGACACGCTGTATGGCGTGAGCTGCCGGATGACGAAGAGCTCGACGGAGGCGGAGGATCTGGTCCAGGACACCATCGTCAAGGCGATGCGTGCCCGGGGTCAGTTCGAGCCGGGCACCAACCTCAAGGCCTGGCTGCTTCGGATCCTGACGAACACGTTCATCAACCGGTACCGTCGAGGGGGCCTCGAGCGAGGCATCTTCGACGGCCCCGACGCCGAGCCGCTCACCGATGCGTGGGTCGGCGCAACGACGATGCGCGCGATGCGCGATCCGGAGACCCAGGCGCTCACGCCGCTCGTGGAGGCGGAGGTGCAGCGCGCCCTCGACGCCCTGCCCGAGGAGTTCCGGCTGGCGGTTGTGCTGTCGGACATCGAGGAGCTCTCCTACAAGGAGATCGCGGAGGCGATGGGCTGCCCGATCGGCACCGTGATGTCGCGCCTGCACAGGGGCCGCAAGCTCCTCCAGAAGACGCTGCGCGAGCACGCGGTCCTGATGGGCATCGTCAGCGAGGACGCGGCGAAGGACGCGCCCGCCGACCTGGACGCGTACCGCAAGCGGAAGCGGGGTGCCGCATGAGCGCTGCGAAATCGATCGAGAGCTGTTCGCGGTTCGACTACGCGCTGTCCGCCTACGTCGACGGCGAGCTGGATCCGGACCACGCCGTCGATCTCGAGTCTCACCTCGTCCAGTGCCCTCCGTGCTTCGAGCAGGTGAGGCTCTTGCGCTCGCTGCGGACGAGCCTGAAGCGGGCGCGGCCGTCGGGGTGCCCGGACGCGCTGCGGGCGCGCGTCGCCGCGGCGGTGGCGCACGAGCAGGCGCGCGGGACGGCGCGCGACGCGGCGCAGTCGGTCGAGGCGAGGCCGCGCCTCGTGCACATGGGGTACGCGATCGCGCTCGCCGCGGCGGCGGGCGTTGTCTTCGTCGTGGGCGTGGCGCGGCGGCCGGACGCACCGGCGGACGCCGCGAAGGCGGCCGCCTCGAGGGCGGCGATCGATCTTGCGGGCGCCGAGAGCGTCGAGGTCCTGCTCGACGATCTCGTCACCCAGCACGCGCAGCCGCTGCCGCCGGAGACGACCAACCCGGAGGACCTCCCGCGCTTCGATCCGTTCGTCGGCGTCCCGGTCCGCAGGCCGCAGTTCCAGTCGATACCGGCGAACTTCATGGGCGCCCGCGTGCACACGATGCGCGATCGGCGCGCCGCGCTGCTCCAGTTCGTGGTGCGGGGCAACCACCGCGTGACGGTCTACATGTTCAACTCGCGCGCGGTCCCGGTGCAGAAGGCGCAGCCGATCCTGCAGCCTCGCGTCGTGCGCGAGCGCCCCGTCTACGTGGGCAACATCAACGGCTACTCGGTCGCCGCCGCCGAGCGCAGCGGCGTCGGCTACGCGCTCGCCTCGGATCTCGGCGACGACGTCAGCACGCAGCTCGTCCTCGCTGCGATGCAGTGAGCGCACCGGCGCTCGTTCCATAGCGGGCGCCCTCCTCCCCTCCCTCGATCACCCCCTACCGCGAGAGACCGCATGCGCTTCGTCTTCGTCATGGATCCGCTGAGCCGCGTGACGCACGACAAGGACACGTCGTTCGCCTTCATCCGAGCGGCGCAGGCGCGCGGCCACGAGAGCTACCACTGCTTGCCGCGCGACCTCTCGATCGAGGGCGGCGAGGCGCACGCCTCGGCCTCACCGCTGCTCATCGGCGACGCGCCCCCGTTCATCTCGTTCGCGGGGGGCCCCGAGCGGCTCCGGCTCGCGGACGTGGATGCCATCTTCATCCGCAAGGACCCGCCGTTCGATCGCAGCTACCTGTACGCGACGCTGATCCTGGAGCGCGCGCGGCGCTGCCCGCTCATCGTGAACGACCCCCGCGGGCTGCGCGACGCCAACGAGAAGCTCTACGCGCTGAACTTCCCCGAGTGGACGCCGAGGACGCTGGTCACCGCCGACCGCGATCAGATCCACGCGTTCGTGCGCGCCCTCGGCGGCACGGCGGTGATCAAGCCGCTCGACGGCGCGGGCGGCCTCGGCGTGCTGCAGATCAACGAGCGCGACAAGAACGCGCGCGCCATCGCGGACATGATGACGAACGAGGGGCACCGCCTCGCCATGGTCCAGGAGTACCTGCCCGCCGTCGTCCACGGCGACAAGCGCGTCCTCTTGCTCGACGGCGAGCTGCTCGGCGCCATCCTCCGGGTGCCCCGCGACGACGATCACCGCTCGAACATCCACGTCGGCGGGCGCGTGGTCTCGACGGAGCTCTCGCCGCGCGAGCTCGATCTCGTCCGCGCGATCGCGCCTCGCCTTCGCGCCGATGGCCTCTACTTCGTGGGCCTTGACGTCATCGGCGAGCGCCTGACCGAGGTGAACGTCACGAGCCCGACGGGCATCCAGGAGCTCGGGCGCTTCACCGGCACGGATCCGGCGGCGAGGGTGATCGCCTGGGCCGAAGAGCAGGCGCGCGGCCGGTCCGCGCGCGCGTGAGCCACCTCGCTCCGGAAAGTTGGCCCGGAGCGCCCGCCTCTGCGAAGGCTCCCCCATGGGCGAGTCATTCGAGCGGTGTGCCGTGTGCAACGACGGCGAGCAGGGCGATCGGGAGGGCGGAGCGCCCGGGGATCCTCGCGCGAGGACGCGGATGGCGCGCGTGGTCATCCAGGGGCGCTCGCTGAGCCTGTGCCGGACGCACGCGGCGACCGTGGCCGTCGCCATGCCAGAGACGTTCGAGGAGATGCGCGCGCTGTTCGTGGGGCTCCAGCGCGGCGCGCAGCCGGCGCAGCGCGATCCGTCCATCGAGCGCCGCTCGCCCATCGCGCGCCGCAACCCCGAGGATCGGCGCGTCTTCCCCCCGCGGCCGGAGGGCCGGCGGATCGGTGGAGGACGCCGCGCCAGCGATCCGGGCGAGTGATCGCGACGGCCGCGCCAGCGCCCTCCTCGCGCGCGCCGACGCCCTCCTCGCGCCGCTCTCCGGAGCGACGCCCGCTCTCCGCGCGGAGCGCCGCGGGCCGCGCGGGCCGCTGAAGGACGCGCGCCGCGTGGTAGGTTCTCGCCATGAGATCCCGCCGACGTGTCGTCATCGGGCTCGGGTCGAGCCTGGGCGATCGCCTGGCGACCCTCCGCGCCGCCATCGCGGCGCTCGGCGCTGATCCCGATCTCGACGTCATCCGCGAGTCGTCGCGCTACGAGTCGCCGCCCGCAGGCGGCCCTCCGCAGGGCGACTACGTGAACGCCGCAGTGCTCATCGCCACGTCGCTGCCCGCGCGCCAGATCCTCGAGCGCACCCTCGCCGTGGAGCGCTCGCTCGGGCGGACGCGCCCCGATCCGGTGCGATGGGGGCCGCGCACGATCGATCTGGACCTGCTCTGGATCGAGGGCGAGGTCGTCGCGGAGCCGGATCTCGAGGTGCCTCACCCGCGGCTCTGCGACCGTGTGTTCGCGCTCAGGCCGCTGCTCGACGTCGCCCCCGACGCGCGCGACCCTCGCACGGCCGTCGCGTACGCAGCGCTCCCCGAGGCGAGCGCGCCCATTCGCAAGCTCGATCCGAGCTGATCGGCGCCGCTGCGGCGCGCGGGCGCGGCGCTCAGCGCGAGCGCGGCGGGCCGGAAGCGGCGCGGGATCGGAGGCCGGCGCTGCCGCCGGCGTACGACGCCGCGCTGCCGATCGTGACCACCACGACCAGCAGCAACGCCCACCCCAGCGCGCCCGCCGGCGCGCCCTCGGCGAGGGCGAGCGCCCAGGCGAGCGTCGCGACGACGGCGCCGCTCGCGGCGGCCTCGCGCCGCCCGGCGCGACCGCCGAACCGCCCCACGAGGTAGCCGCCGGCGACCCCGGCGAGCGCGAACGCGACCACGTTGAGCCCGACCATCGCGAGCCGCACCGAGCCCTCTGCCCCGGCGTCCCCCGCCCGCTCGATCATCCGGCGCAGCAGCGTGTTGACGAGGCCCGCGAGCGGCAGCCACGCGATGAAGATCGCCACCGTCCCGAGCGCGATCCAGTGCCACGGCGGCCGGTCCTCACCCTCGTCGTCGCCGCTGCCCTGCAGCACGGGGAGCTTGCGCTTCTCCGGCGCTGCCGCGCCGCCTCGAGGAGGCGCCGCGCCTGCCGCGCCGCTGCCGACGACCGGGAGGCGTCGCTTCGGCGCGTCCCCCATGACGTCAGCTGGGCTTCGAGGTCGGGGGCGCCGCAGCAGGAGCCTTCCGCCAGAGCTTCCGCGCTTCGTCCTGCAGACGGACCAGCCGCCGCTGCTCCTGGATCAGGCCGCCGTAGGCGCGAGGCACACGCGGATCCTTCGCGAACGCGTACAGGACCTGGAGCGCCGCCTCGGCGTCGTCCGTCGCGCGGTGCGCCTTCTCGAGCGAGATCCCGAGCCGAGCGGCCATGTCGCCGAGCGCGCGGCTCTCCTCGTTCTTGTAGAGCTCGCGGGCGAACGTGAGCGGATCGACCCAGTCGACCTCGCGCCGCATGGCGGGCGGCGGCTCGCGCGGGCGCATGCCCACGCGCTCGAGCTCGGCGAGAAGGAACGAGCGGTCGAAGGTGGCGTTGTACGCCGCGGGGATCGCCCCCTTGAAGCAGGCGAGGATCTCCTCCGCGACCTCGGCGAACGACGGCTTGCCCTCGACGTCCGCGTCCTTGATCCCGTGGATGGCGGTGCTCTCCGCGGGGATGGGCCGCCCCGGGTGGATGAGCCAGTTGTAACGCGTCAGGATCTCCCCGGCGCGGCCGATGACGATGCCGAGCTCGATGATCCGATCACCAGCCGGATCGCGCCCCGTGGTCTCGACGTCGACGAAGGCGATGGGCTGGTCGATCCAGGCGCTGCCCGCGTCAATCTCCGAGGCGACACCGACGGCGCGCACCTTGAGGAGGTGCGCGATCCCAGGGTAGTGCCGGCCCGTCGGGAAGCAGCCGCACGGGTCGGCGACCTTCACGGCGTCCTCGGCTTGGCGGGCTGAGCGGGCTGGACGGGTGCAGCCGAGGTCGCGGGGCGCGCCGCGCCGCCCGCTGGCGCGCTGGTCCCGGCGGCGGGGGTCGCGCTGGCAGCGGGGGTCGCGCTGGCAGCGGGGATCGCGCTGGCAGCGGGGATCGCGCTGCCGGAGGGCGACGCGTCGCCTGGCTTCGGGGGCGCAGGCCGCGGCGTCTTGCCGAGGAGCTCCAGATCGAGCTTGATCCACGCCTCGAGATCCTCGCCGGGGTTCGTGAGGAGCTGGAGGTTGACCTCGCGGCCGTTGATGAAGATGAGAGGCGTCCCCTCGAGCCCGACCCCGTCGGCCTGCAGCTTGTCCTTGTCGATCCGTGCCTTGGTGTCGGTCGAGACGAGATCGGCGCGGAACTTCACCATGTCGAGCTTGAGCCGCTGCGCGTAACGCTCGAGGTCGGCCTGCTCCAGCTTGTCCTGGTTCTCGAAGAGGAGGTGGTGCATCTCCCAGAACTTGCCCTGGTTGAGCGCGGCGGTCGCCGCGCGCGCGGCGGGCTCGCCGTGGACGTGCGCCGAGAGCGGGTAGAACTTGAAGACGAGGCGCACCTGCCCGTCGAAGCGCTTCACGAGCTCCTCGAGCAGCGGCGACATGAGCCTGCAGAACGGGCACTCGAAGTCGGCCCACTCGACGATCGTGATCGGCGCGTCGGGCGGCCCCATCTCCGGCGAGCCGTCGGTGGCGAGCGTCTTCACCTTGTTCGCGTCGAAGCGCATGTGGAACGCGTCCTCGCGCTCCTTCTTCGCTCGGCCGTCCTTGACCAGATCGAGCAGGAGCTGCGCGGCGGGGAGGCACGCCTTGCACGGGCGCTGCTCCTTCACGCACTGCGCGATGCTCACGGGCGTGTCCGGACAAGGGGAGAGGAGCTCGGAGACCTGTGCCCCCCACTCCCGGCGCTCGCGGGGCGTCAGCGAGGAGGTATCAACGCCCGGCAGCGAGACCGACACCTCCGGGCTCGGGGCCGGCTTGGGCTCGTTCGAGCTCGGGTTCCCAGGACAGCCCGTGGCGCCGATCGCGAGCAACGGCAACGCGACGAGCGGCGGCATCCAGCGCAGGAATGACATCGCGGCGCGAGCTTAGTCGGACCCCTTGCGAGATGCTAGCGCGGGTGTAGCGTCAAGAGGTGCGGAGCGTCCTCTACCGCTTCCCGGATCTGCAGCAGTTCGAGCAAATCGTGTGCGATCCGGAGGAGGGTGACCTCGAGCTCGGATTGCCCGCGGGGGAGGTCGTGGCCGATGGCGAGTGGGTGCTCGCCATCTTCGAGCTGGGCGAAAACCGCCGCGCGACGTCGGCCGCGGCGTGCGCGTCGGTCTCACCAGAGGGGGCGCGGCTCACGTTCGAGCCGCGCGACTGGCATCGCCTGGCCCACTTCGCGCGGACGGAGGCGCCCCGCCCCGGATCCGTGCCCGACACCGACGCCGCTGCGCTCCTCCGCGCCGCCGACGGGGCCGGGCCCGCCGGGTCATCCGGCGTCCAGGGCGCCGGCCCGGCGGGCCGGGCGCCGCCGCCCCCTGCGCCGCCTCGGCTGAAGGGCAAAGGCTCGCGGGTCCTCGTGGTCGACGACGACCCCCACATCCGCGAGCTCCTGTCGGCGATGCTCGAGGCGGTCGAGCTCGCCGTCGTCGCCGTCGCCAGCGCGGAAGAGGCGCTGGCGCGGGTCCGCGGCTCACCGTTTCACCTCGTGGTCCTCGACTGGAACCTCCCGAAGATGACCGGCATCGACCTGTGCCGGACGCTGCGGCAGGAGCCCGGGCTCCGCGATCTTCCGGTCCTCTTCCTGACGGCGCACGCCTCCTCGCAGGACATGGTCGAGGCCTTCGCCAGCGGCGCCGACGACTACATGGTGAAGCCCTTCCGCGCCCCCGAGCTCGGGGCTCGCATCTTCAGCCTGCTCCGCCGGACGCGGCGCTCCACGTCCTGAGGAGCGTCGCCGCGGCGCGGCGGCTCCGCCGCGACGCGGGCTCGCGCTCGGTCAACGCGCTGAGATTCCGCGCTCAGGTTCTGCGCTCAGAAGGCGACATCGACGTTGAGGTTGATCACGCCGATGCTCTGCGCGTAGTGCCCGCCGGAGTCGGGAGCCCTCGAATTGGGGTGCAGGCCCGCGGTGATGCTGTCCCCCGTGGTGTCGCGGCTGACGTAGAACAGGTGGGTATACGACGCGGCGAGGTGGAGCTGCTCCGCGACATGGAAGCGCCCGCCGAGGGCGAACGAGACATCGTGAAAATCGACGCCCGATGGATCCAGGGTCTCGTCCGGAACTGCGTTGGAGTCGTACCCGACGCCGCCGAAGACCTCGATCGCAGGCCGCGGCCAGTGGCTCCAGCCCGCGCGCACGCCGAACGTGTCGTTCCAGCGGCGGGGGATGTTCTGCACCACGCGGGCGCCCTCTCCGGCGAAGCCGTCGCGGTCGATCTCACACGCCGCGCCGACCTGGGTGAGGCACTGGTTCTCCATCGAGCTCCACCGCGACCAGTCGCCGAAGAGCCGGACCTCGAAGCGCTCCGCCGGGACGAAGCGGGCGCCGAGCCGCACGATATCTGGCAGGCCCTCGTGCAGCTCCACGTCGTTCGGGGAGCTCGACACGCCGCTGAAGCGGTTGGTGAGCGTGCCCTCGAGCGTCTCTCCCCCTGTGACGTTCGGCCGCGACTGGTACGACGCGCCGATCCAGAGCTGCTTCGGAACCGCCTCGACCAGCGCGCCGACGCCGAAGCTCGCGTGGAAGCCGCTCACCTCGAGCAGCGAGCGTCCCTCGGTCGCAAGGAGGTTGTCGCCGGAGGCGTTGCGGGCGCGCACCGTGTTCACCTGGGTCCGAATCAGGTTGCCCGAGAGGCCGAGGCTGAGGCGGAGCGCCGGGATCTTGTACGCGGCGGCGAGCGTGAAGAACATCGCCTGGAGCGAAGACTCGATGGAGTGCCAGCGCTGCACGCCGTCCACCGGCCCGGCGAGCTCGCGATTGCCCTCGAACGCCGCGTTCGTGTCCCAGGACGCGGCGCCGCCGAAGGGCACATAGACGCCGGCGCCCAGCGCCAGGTCGCCGAGCCTGGCCGACGCGCCGAGCATCGGCGCGGCAGCCACGTTGAACAGGGTCGCCTCCCCCGTGTTCGCCTGCGGCACCGTCACATCATCGGTCGCCGCCGCCGAGTGCGTGTAGGACGCGGCGCGCAGCGCGATATTTCCGTCCAGGAACAGATGAATCCCCTCGCTCTCGGCGAGGCCTGCGGGGTTGTAGTAGACCGCGGTCGGATTGCTCGTGATCGGGTTGCCGTGCTCGCCGCCAAACCGCGCGGTCGCGAACCCACCGGCGTGCGCGGATCCGGTCCAGGCGAGACCGCCGAGGAGGCCGACGGAGATCGCGAAACAGGGGCGGTTGATGGACATATCCGGTGTTCTCGATTCTGAGGGCGGAGGAATGCGGCGCCTGCGACGGACCCTGCATGGTAGGGTTGCAACACCTGCCACGTCGGGGAATGTTCGACCCGCTCAAGTCAAATGTCACCTTTCGCACGGTGTCAAATGCTTTTCTCCCGCACCATCTGGACAACGCTCGCCTCAGCTGCCCTCACCACCACCGCGCTCCTCATCGGCTGCGCCGACCCAGCAGGCAGATACGATGACTTCGAAGCTCGCGATACCATGATCCGCGAAGACCAGAGCAGCGGCGGCGAGGGGGGTGGTGGCAGCGACGGAAGCGGCGGCGCTGGCGGCGGGGACAACTGCCTGCCGGAAGCGGGCGCCGTCGACGGCGATTTCCTCTTCAGCCTCTCGGCTTATCTCAACCCACAGGCCCCTATCCTCTTCGTGGCCAGCCTGACCACCGAGGCCAGCGACGGCGGCCTGAGCTTCTCGCTCACCTTCCAGCCGCTCATGGCCGACGATCGCAGGACGCCCACGGGCGAGCCGTTCGACGTGGGTCCCTTCGAGCTGGCCGCCGATGGGAAGTTCACCGCGCAGCTGCCCACGCTCGTCGTGCCGGGCGACGCCAACCCCATCTCCGGCAGCGAGCTCGAGGCCACCATCACGCTGACGGGCTCCCTCTGCGCGCCCGCCGACTTCGTCTGTGGCGTTATCACCGGCACCACGGCGAGGCCGCTCACCCTGAATCTCAAGGGCTCTACCTTCGCCATGGAGCGAATCGCCGATCCGAGCAGCTACCCGGCGCCGGTCATCAACTGCGACAGGGACCCGGCGCGCCCGCTCCCGTGAGCGCCCCGTTGGATCACGCCATGGCCTCCGTCGCGGCGGCGCCTTCGAGCTCGATCAGCGAGATCTCGGACGGCGCGCCGACGCGCATCGGCGGCCCCCAGTAGCCCGTGCCGCGGCTCACGTAGATCTGGCTGTCGCCGTGCGAGGACAGCCCGGCCACGTAGGGCTGGTCGAGCCGCACGAAGAAGTTCCACGGGAAGATCTGACCACCGTGGGTGTGGCCGCTGAGCTGCAGGCCCACGCCCCGCTCCGCGGCCTCCAGGATCTGCTTGGGCTGGTGCGCGAGCAGCACGAGCTCCCGGGAAGGGTCCCGCCCCGCGAGCGCGCGCGCGAGATCGGGGCCATGGCCGCGGCCCATGCCGCGGGTGCTCCAGTCGTCCACGCCGGCCAGGTCGAAGCTGTGCTCGCCGTCGCCGATGGAGACGCGCTCGTTGCGCAGCACCGTCACGCCGAGCCGGCGGAGCTCCGCGATCCACGCCTCGGCGCCGGAGTAGTACTCATGGTTGCCCGTCACGAAGAAGACCCCGTGCCTGGCGCGCAGATCGGCGAGCGGCGCGGTGTGCTCGCGGAGCTCTTCCACGGAGCCGTCGACGAGATCGCCCGTGATCGCGATGAGATCCGGCTCGAGCGCGTTCACGCGCGCGACGACGCGCTCGAGCCACGCCCGGCCGATCGTCGGGCCGATGTGGAGGTCGGTCAGCTGAACCACGCGAAAGCCCGACATGGCCGCGGGGAGGCGGCGGAGGCGGACGCGCACCGGGCGGACGGCGACCTCGCCGAGGGCGCTCGCGGCGCCGGCGACGCCGAAGCCCATGGCGAGCGCTCCGGCCGCGCCCGCGAGGGCGCGCGAGAGGAAGGTGCGGCGCTCGCCGTCGAGCGGCTGGTTGAGGAGCGCGGTGACGCCGTGGGCGCCGAGGCGGACGAACTCGGAGGTGAGCAGGAGGAAGAAGAGCAGGACGGCGAGCCCGACCCACGTGTAGACGACGCCTGCCACGACGCCGGCGATGTGCCGGGGCAGCGCGCGGGTGAACAAGAGGCCGAGGGGCACAAGCGCCGCGAGCACCACCAGGGCCACGCTGCCGACGCGGTGCCAGAGCGGGCCGAGCTCGGGCGCGCGGATCAGGCGCTGCCAGAGGTAGTAGTGGACGCCTGCGACGATGGCGCTGAAGACAGCGATGAAGACGACGAAGGAGAGGAGAGGCCGCTGCACGCGTCCAGCATGACCACGGCGGCGCGCGCCCGCCGCTCCGATCCGCGCCGGAGCCAGGCTCGACAACATTTCTTAACGGAGCGACGCGGCGGACGGCGCCTACGACGTGCTCACGCACACGCCGAACCCGGCGGGGTAGATCGCGCTGCCGCCCTGGCACTTGGCGCCTGCGCCGCATTCCGGCGCCCTGCTGTCGATCCGGCAGAGCTGCTTGCACTGGTTCGTCAGCATCGAGCACACGAAGCCGGGCGCGCACGGGCAACGCTCGTCGGTCCGCCCCTCGCCGGGCACCACGCAGCTCGTCGTCCCATCCTCGCGGACGATCGTGCAGGTGAGGCCCGTCGGGCACACGCTGTCGTTCAAGAGCTCGCAGTTCATCGCCGGAACACAGACCGGTATCGGGACCGGAGCCCGCGAGTTCACCTCGACGACCGACTCGGCCATCGGTCGCTCGTCGCAGTACGTCCCCGCCGCGCAGCTCTCGACGTGACCACAGCAGTACTGCCGGCACACGCCGCCCTCCCCGTCCGCTGCCACGCACCCCAGGCCAGCCGCGCAATCGGCGGCGCTGTGACAAGGGCCGCCTGCCTCGAAGCGGCCCGCCGGCCGGCAGCTCGGGATCGCATCGCCGTCGTCGAGCACGAGCTGGCAGTGCAACGTCTGCGCGGCAGGGAGCCCCGTCCCTGTGCCCGCGTCGCCGTCCGACGAGCACTCGGTCGGCTCGCCGCCTGGGGTGCAGCCGTCACCGCAGAGGTAAGCGAAGCGGGTGTAGGGATCCTGCGCCTCCGGAGCCGCCGGGATGTTGACGTCCTCGTTCACGACGCCACCGCCACTGCCGCTACTGCTGCCGCTGGCGCTGCCGCTCGCGGGCGGAGGGCTACCACCCGATTGGGTCGACTCGCTCGCGCCCCCCCCCCCGCTCCCGAACAGCCCGCCGCCGTCTTCGCTCGCACCCACCGACGAGAAGTCGTCCATCGAGCACGCGGAGAGCGCAAAGACCCAGGTCGCCACGAGGCCAGAAAGCAGACGGGCGCGGTGTGAGCTCATTCCAGGACCATCAAAAAAGCACAAGCGGAATGAGCGTATCATGTCGCCTCCTGCATTCACAGAATGTGCCCATTCGGTGTGTCGTCGCCAGGGCGCCGAGCGCAACCTGGGTGGGGGCGCCGCCCTGCGCGCCGCGGACACGGATGCGCCTCGCCTGGGGGCGCCCCTGGCGCAAGCATGACGCCCATGTCGCGCCGAGCGCCGGGCCTCGTGCGACGGTGTGTGACGGCGCCTACCGCGCCTCGATGTCGCGGGTGACCACGTTGCCTGCGCTGTCATAGGCGCGCACCGCGAGCAGGTGCGCGCCAGGCGGCACGATCGCGCCGAGATCCGCCTCAAACGGCTCGACGGCCTCGTCGAAGACGCCGTCGCTCGGGAAGATGGGCCGCCACTCCTCCAGGCCCGCGATCGAGACCTCGATGCGCGCGACCGGACCCAGGCCATCCGTGACCTCGCCCGTGAGCCGGCGCCCCTGCAGCGCGAGCGCCCGGAACAGCGGCGGCGTGTTGTCGATAAGGACGGTGCCCGACTCGAGGCTGTGGCGCAGCGTGCGCTCGGGCGGGTTCGCCAGCTCGTCGCTCGCCTCGACGAGGATGCGGTACTCGCCTTCGGGGAGCGCGGTCGTGTCCCATACGTGCTCGGCGCGCGTCACCTTCTCGCCCGGCTTCAGCAGGCTGCGCCAGGTCGACTGCCCCTCCATCCGGTAGGAGAGGCGGTAGCGGAGGTCGTCCTGGTCTGGATTGTCGACCTTCCATGTCAGCTGGAGCGCGCTCACGGGCTTCGGCGCCTCCCCGCCCGACGGCGGGAGGCTCGAGCGCGAGGGCTTCGTCTGCCCCTTCGGCGCGGCCTCGATCGACGTGACCACGGCGCGCGCGTTGTCGGTGACGAACGAGAGCTTCACCTCGCGGAGCACCGCGCCCGGATCGCGGCGCCAGCGCGCGCGGATCTGCGCGAAGCGCGCCGGCGGGCTCTTCACGTCGCCCGGCGCGGCGAGCGCTGTGGACCACGGGCTCCAGGTGCCGTCCGGCGCGTCGGTGTTTCCGCTCCGGGTCTCGAGCTCCAGCGCGCCGTCGGAGCGCCACGAAAGGCGCCCGAACGTGGCCCGCAGCCCGGCGTCGAGCACCTTGCTCGTCCACACCGCGTCGGCGCCGCCGATGCCCTTCACCTCGTGGAAGACCGCGGGGTCGGTGGTCGCGACGAACCTGCGCCGCCCGGCCATCATGAAGGCGCCGACCTGGCGCTCGTCGGTGTCGGCGACGAGCCGCGCGACGTGGTTGTCGCTCACGGTGTAGAGCTGCCCTTCCGCGCCGGTCCCGACGTAGGGTGTCAGGTCGTCGCCGAGGCCGAGCGAGACGTAGTGGGTGTCGTCGTCGCTCATCATCTTCTCGGCGACGCCGCTCCGATCGAAGCGCATGAGCACGCCCTTGCCGGGCTTCTGCGAACGCGCCGGCTGCGGCGACGGCGGCCCGCTCCGGTTGCGCTTCGGGGGGGCGAACGCCTCGGCGTACTTGTTGGCGATCGCGTAGATCGCGCCGCCCTTCGCGCCCGGCGCGATGGCGATGGCCTTCACGTCGTCGGCGTCGAAGTCGTAGAGCACGGTCGCGCGCCCGGGCGCCGTGAGCTTGTAGAGGAGCGCCTTGCCGTTCGAGCCGGCGTAGACGGCGCCGTCGTCCCCGACGGCGACGCACATGAGGTGCGGCTCATCGCTGTCGAAATACACCTGGGCCTTGCCCGCGGCGTCGACGCGGAACAGCTTCCCGTCGGAGCCGGTCGCCGCGTAGAGCGCCTTCGCCCTGGGATCGAACGCGAGGCCCCACACGTCCTCGGTGTCGGGGAGCTCGGAGAAGACCTTCGCCGGGCCGCCGTTGCCCGCGCCGCGCGGCAGGCGGAAGAGCTTGCCCTCGGGGAAGGTCCCCGCGATGACGTCGCCATCGAACGCGAGCGCGAGCGCGCTGACCGCCATCTGCCCGGTCGTGGCCACGAGCGCGACCCGCCCGCCCGAGACGCTGTAGATCTTCCCCTCGTTGCCCGTGCCGAGCAGCACCGTCCCGTCCGGCAGCACCACGGAGCTCCAGATGGACGTCGCGTCCGGCAGCGGCGTCGCGCCGAGCGTCAGCCCGGCGCGCACGGCGCCGTTCGAGTCCACGCTGACGCCGGTGAGATCCCCGCCCTTCAGGTCCTCGAGCGATCGGAGCTCGAAGCTGCGCGTGCCCACCGCGTGGGCCGGCAGCGCCACGAGCCCCATGGCGGCGACGGCAGCGGCGAGGAGCCTGCGCGGAGAGGGGACGGCGCGAAGGTGAGGCGATCGGGAATGGGCAGAAGAGCGCTCTGTGCTCATGGGTCGGAAGATGGAGGGGGGTCAGGGAAGAGAGGGAGGCGGGAAACCGGCGGGCTCAGCGGAGGATAGGCCGGACCGTGACGCTCACGGAGTCTTTCCCGACCAGGAAGCGCTTGAGGGAGACCGGCACCTGCACCTGCGCGCCGAAGGTCTCGGGCGCGTCGGAAGCGGAGGTCGGGCGCAGCGTGTCCATCGCGCCCGGGGGGAGCCGCGACGCGACCTTGCCGCGGTACGCCGCGCCGTTCTCCCGGAGCCGGAACGTCGCGACGACGCTCTCCGCGTCGTGGGTCTGGTTCGGCAGCATCGCCACGAGCTCGGCGACGTTGTTCGGGGTCGCCATCGGGCGCTCCACCTCGTAGCCGGGCGCGAGATCGATGTCCACCTGGCTGCCGGCGAGCTCGCGCGGCACCGGCACCTCGATGACGCGCGACTCGATGGGGCCCTGATGGGGCTGGAGATCCAGGCGGATCCGCGCGGGCGCGCCCGCCTCGATCTCCGGCTCGAGCACCTTCGCGCCGCGCAGCAGCACGACCTCGCGGTCGAAGGTGACCTTCACGCGGGTGTCGACGCGCTCGATCGAGACGTCCTCCCAGGGGTTGTTGAGCAGGGCCCCCATCGCCCGGACGAGCCGGCTGCGGACGAAATCGTCGCTGCTGAGCGGGGTGCCGTTGCCAGCGCCGAAGTCGACAAGCGAGATGGTGCCGTAGCGCCCGATCTTCACCTGGCTCACCGCCCGCCAGGTCATGTCCCGCCGCTCGGCCGTCGTCGCCTCGACGGCGTTGCCGACGGCCATCGAGACGAAGGCGGGCGCGAGGAACTGATCGTGCGCGACCTCGACGTTCCACGTCGGGTGCGGCGCGCCCTCCACGCCGTCGATCTGGACGCGCATCGGGAAGACCGGCGCCTTCGCCGAGCTGTCGACGACGATCGCGGCCTGCCGATCGTTCACCAGCGTGCCCAGAGGCCGCACCGCCTCGCCGATCTTGAAGCTCCGGTTCTGGCTCGCGAGGATCCAGTGGACCCTCGCGATCGCGGCGGGGAGGTTCGTGACGCCGCCGTTCATCATCGGATGGCCGAACGCGACCAGCTTGTCGCCCGACACGCGCGTGACCGTGCCGATGCCCATCGCGGAGATGTCGCCGCGCACGAGCTCGACGCCGATCGCCCCCCCGTCGACGTACTTGGTCGGCGCGCCCGGCTCCGGGCTCGCGGACGAGCCGCCGCCGGCCTGCATCGGATCGAGCCCCATGGGGCCGAGCAGATCGCTCGCGATGCGCAGCGACGTCCCGCCGAGCCCGCCGAGCATCACCGGCGTCGAGGCGCGCGCGAGGCTCGTCGACTCGGGCGGGGCGAGCGACGGCGCGACGCGCGCGGCGATCTGGCTGGCGTGGCCCGCGAGGTCGTAGGCGTCGACGGCCCCCAGGAAGCCGCGGCTCCCGTGCAGGCGGGCCGGCGCGGCGGCGCGCGGCGGCGGCGCGCCGCCAGCGCGGCTCACCGGGACGGGCAGCGGGCCGCCGATCTTCGGGGCGATCCCGCGCGGGAGCGGCCGCGCGAGCTCGTCGAGCATCGACTTGATCGGGGTGACGCCGGCGATCGCCTCCGCGCCAAAGAGCCACCCGTACGCGTAGGCGCCGATCATCTTGCCGTTCAGGTAGATCGGGCTGCCGCTCATCCCCGCCACGGTGCGGGCCACCTCGAGGCGCGGGTGCTGCGTCTTGACGAGGACGAGGTCCTGGTTCGGCCGGAAATTGCGGAGCGTCGAGATGACCTCGACGTCGAACTTCTCGGGCGTGGTGCCGGAGAAGACGGTCAGGCCGTATCCCTTCATGCCCGGCTTCACCTCGGAGAGCGGCAACGTATCGGGCGGAGCGGAGATCGCCTGAGCCGCTCCGACACCGACAGCGACGCTGCACGCCGCGCCGGCGAGCAGGCTCAGGGGGATGAGGCCGCCCTCGCGGTCGACGAGGGCGCGGGCGGCGCCCGCGATCGCCCTCGCGCAGCGGGTCGCGAGCGGGGCGGCGCGCGCGGTGAGGAAGGAATCCGGACGAAAACACGGCATGTTGCGCAGAGGCACGGGCCAAGCTTAGCCCGGATTTGGTAGCGCGACAGAGCGGGGGCTCCGGGCGCGCCGGGAGGTCGCCGCGCTGCCCGGGATCGCCGTTTTCCAGAGGCGGGGCGCGCCGGCGACGCTAGGCTTCGCCCCGTGAAGGATATCGCGGCGACCGCGACGCTCGTCCTTTCATTCGCCGCCTGGGTGACCACCCACGTCGCGCTGGCCGCGCGGCTCGCGCTCCGGAGCCAGCCGCGCTGGCGCGGGCTCGTCGCGCTGGTGGTGCCGCCGCTCGCGCCGATGTACGGCTTCCGGCTGGGGTGGCGACGGACGAGCACCCTGTGGCTTGTATGGCTGATCGTGTACGTGCTCGCGCTCCTCGTCGCGCGGGCGTGAGGAGCAGGGCGTGGCGCCTGACGTGAAGGCTGACGACGTGAGGGCGGGAATGACGGCGAAGCGGCGCCCTGACGCGCCGCCCGCGATCCTCGTCGGCACGATGAACTTCGGCGGCCGCACGCCGCCCGAGGAGGCCGAGCGCATCGCCCTGCACGCGCTCGAGCGAGGGATCACCGCGTTCGACACGGCCAACCTCTACCAGGACGGCGCGTCGGAGCGGATCCTCGGCCGGGCGCTCCGGGGCCGCCGGGCCGAGGCGCAGATCGCCACCAAGGTCGGCCTGCGCCGCCTCCGGGGCAAGCCCGAGGGGCTCGGGCGCGAGCGCGTGATCCGCGCCGTCGAAGAGAGCCTCGCGCGCCTCGACACTGACCGCGTCGACGTCTGCTATCTCCACGCGCCGGACCCGGAGACGCCCATCGAGGAGACGCTGTCGGCGATCGACGCCCTGCTCGAGCAGGGGAAGATCCTGCACTTCGGGGTCAGCAACTTCGCGTCGTGGCAGATCCTCGAGATCATCGCGCGCCGCGACGCCGTCGGGAAGCCGCGCCCCGCCGTCTCTCAGGTGCTCTACAACGCGCTCATCCGCCAGCTCGACGTCGAGTACGCCGCCTTCGCGCGGCGGTACGCGCTGGCCACCGCGGTGTACAACCCGCTCGCCGGCGGGCTCTTGACGGGGCGGCACGCCGGGCCAGAGGCGACGCAGGCGGGCTCGCGCTTCGAGGGCAACCGCCTCTACCAGCGCCGGTACTGGAGCAGGCGCATGTTCGAGCTCGCGGCCAGCTACGCCGCGGTGGCGGCGGACGAAGGAATGAGCCTGCTCTCGCTGTCGTACGCCTGGCTCGCGGGGCGGGACGTCGTCGATTCCATCCTGGTCGGCCCGGTCCGGGCAGAGCACCTCGACGCGGCGGCCGACGCCGTCGGGCGCCCGCTCTCGGAGGAGGCGGCGCGGCGCATGGACGCGCTCTACCGCGATCACCTGGGCACCGACGCGAGCTACGCGCGATGATCGATCTCCTGCTGCCCGAGGCCAGGGACCTCGATCTCGCGGGCCCCCTGGCCGAATACGCCGTCCGCGGCCACGCCCGCCTCGGGCGCGTGATGACCGACGCAGGGCTCGCGGCGCTGCGCGCGCGCTCGGATGACCTGATGCTCGGGCGCGTCACGTACCCCGGGCTCTTCTTCCAGCACGACTCCGCGTCGGGCCGCTACGAGGATCTGCCGTACGGCAAGGGCTACCAGGGGCCGAGCACGTCGTACCGGAAGCTCGAGAAGCTCGAGAAGGACCCGCTGTTCCTCGCCTGGATCGAGAACCCGCTCTTCGAGAGGATCGCGCGCGCGCTCATCGAGGGAGAGGTCTCCATCTACCGGGCCGTGCTCTTCAACAAGGCCGCGACCGGAGGAACGCCGCTGCCCTGGCACCAGGACGGCGGCAGCTACTGGGGGCTGGATCGCGACCCCGAGCTGCAGATCTGGACCGCGCTCGACGACGCGCCCGCCGACGGCGGTTGCGTGGAGGTGCTGGAAGGCAGCCACATCGACGGGCTCGCGACGCCGCTCGGCGGCGTCATTCCGCGCGACCGCGTGCGCGCGGCCGACGCGGACGCCCGCAAGATCGCGCTTCCGGCGCGCGCGGGCGAGGCCCTGCTGATCCACAACTACCTCTGGCACTGCTCCGCCGTGAACCGGAGCGGCCAGCCGAGGCGAGCCTTCACGGTCTGCTACATGAGCAGGGCGACCCGCTGCCTCCGAAAGAAGAAGGCCCCACGCACGTTCACGTCGGTGTTCTGAGCTCCCCCGGGCAGGCGGCCTCAGCGCGATCGACGGCCCCTCGCTCGCTAGCCCTCCCCTTCCCCCGGCTTCCCCCGGCTTTCCCGGGACGTTCCCCCGCCGGCGTCGACGTTTCGAGAATTTTTCGATCCGGTGTCGCGTCCAGTTCGCACCCGTGTCGTAAGGACGAACGCCTGCACCCGCGGCAAAGTGCCGCGCCCCCGCGGCGGCCTGCCGCGGCGTGGACCTTCAATTATCCACAGCGGCAATCTGCCGCAGTCACGCGGCACTTTGCCGTCTTGTCGCACCCCGCCAGCAAGCCATAACTGCGCCCGCGCGTCCCTCCGACGCCCAACACAACCCTATGGCTCGGTTCCTGTTCCCACGATGGGCCAACAAAGTGGTTCCGCTGGGGCTGCTCTTCGGAGTACTGCCCCTCGGCGCCGCTGTGATCGGCGGATTCTGGTACTACGGTACCAACAAACATCTCGAGGTCGGGTATCAGCCGGATCAACCGGTTGACTACTCCCACAAGCTGCACGCCGGCGACCTCGGAATCGACTGCCGCTACTGTCACAGCACAGTAGAGGTATCCAGCTTCGCCGCGGTTCCCCCCACCGAGACGTGCATGAACTGTCATGCCAAGGTGCGGCGGGACAGCGAAAAGCTCCTCCTCGTGCAGGAGAGCTGGGCGACGGATCAACCCATCCCCTGGGTGCGCGTCCACAACCTGCCGGACTACGCCTATTTCGACCACTCGGCCCACCTGGCCGCAGGGGTCGGCTGCGTGAGCTGTCACGGCCGCGTGGACCAGATGCACAAGGTCCGGCAGGTCCAGCCGCTCTCGATGGGATGGTGTCTGGACTGCCACCGCAATCCGGGTCCCAACCTCCGCAATCCCGCCGACGTCACCAAGATGGATATGGCGCCCGCGACGGCCGCCATTGCAGGCGCCGGCATCCCCGCGAGCCACGAGGCTTATAACGATCGCGTGCCAGCGGTCACTTCCTCCGGGCGGCAGGTGCAAGCGCCGCTTCACTGCTCGGGGTGCCACCGATGAGTAAACGAACTCCTCTCCCCCTCGCCCAGGACATCTCTGGAAAGACCTACTGGCGCAGCTTGAACGAGCTCTCCGGCTCGCCCGACTTCGTCGACGCGCTCGGGCGCGAGTTCCCGCCGGCCGCGTTCGAGCCGCCGGAGGGCGTCGGGCGGCGCACGTTCCTGAGCCTCATGGGCGCGTCGCTCGCGCTCGGTGGCCTCGTGGGCTGCCGCCGGCCTGTCGAGCAGATCCTGCCGTACTCGCGGACCCCCGAGGAGGTCATCCCGGGCAAGCCGCTGTTCTTCGCGACGGCGCTCCCGATGATGGGCACGGCCTTCGGCGTCATCGTCGAGAGCCACGAGGGGCGGCCCACCAAGATCGAGGGCAACCCGAAGCACCCCGAGAGCCTCGGCGGGACCACCCTCTACATCCAGGCCTCGATCCTCGACCTCTACGATCCCGATCGCAGCAAGTCGCCGCGCGAGGGCGCGACAGAAAAGTCGTGGGACGACGCCGCGGCGTTCTTGCGCACCGAGGGCGACAAGCTCCGCGGCCGCAGCGGCAAGGGGCTCACGATCCTGACCGAGGCGCACCGCTCGCCGACGCTGGCCGCGCGCCTCGCCGATCTCCGCAAGACGCTGCCGGAGGCGCGCGTCGTCCGGTACGAGCCCTTCTCGCGCGACGCCGCGCGTGAGGGCGCGCGGCTCGCGTTCGGCAAGCCGCTCGAGACCACGCTCGACCTGACGAAGGCGCGCGTGATCGTCGCGATCGACGCCGACCTGTTCGCCTCCGACGGCAGCCCGCTCAAGCAGGGGCGCGCGTTCACGGCGGGCCGCGCGGTCGACAAGGACCCGAAGGCGATGAACCGCCTCTACTCCGTCGAGAGCACCTTCACGATCACCGGCGCGGCCGCGGATCACCGGCTCCGCATCCAGAGCCGCAAGATCCCCGCCTTCGCCTTCGCCCTCGCGACCGAGCTCGGCAAGCGCGGGGTCGCGCTCGATCCGCAGCTGCTCCAGGCGCTCAATGGCAAATCGGAGGGGCTCGACGCCAAGGCGACGCGGCACGTCGCCGCCATCGCCGCCGACCTCGTCGCCAACCGCGGCCAGGGCGCGGTCGTGGCCGGGCGCTCGCTGCCGAAGGAGGTCCACGGCCTCGTGCACCTCATCAACCTCGCCCTCGACAACACGGGCAAGGCGATCCGGCTCGTCGCGCCCTTCGACGACTCGCGCGAGGGCCCCGAGGCGCTCGTCGAGCTCGCGCGCTCCATCGAGAAGGGCGAGGTCGAGACGCTGATCCTCCTGGGCGGCAACCCGGCCTTCGACGCGCCCGCAGACGCGCGCTTCGCCGACGCGCTCGCCAAGGTGCCCGTGAGCGTGCACGTCTCGACGCACGTCGACGAGACGAGCGAGCGCACCCGCTGGCACCTGAACCGCGCCCACCCGCTGGAGTCGTGGAGCGACGTGCGGGCGGAGGACGGGACGGCCAGCATCGCGCAGCCGCTCATCGCGCCGCTCTTCGGCGGCAGGACCGACGCCGAGGTCATCGAGCTCCTGCTCGGGGGCTCGCGGACAGCGTACGACCTGGTGCGGGCGACCTGGCTGACCGCCGAGGGCGCGAAGCGCACCGAGGACGACTTCCGCCGCGCGCTGCACGACGGCGTCGTCGCGGGGACCCAGCTCGCGGACGAGCAGGTGACCGCCGCGGCGCAGGGCGCGATCGAGGCGCTGCGCGCGTTCGCGCCCGCCGTGGGCGAGGGCCTGGAGGTCACCTTCCGGCCCGACGTGCACGCGTGGGACGGCCGGTTCGCGAACAACGGGTGGCTCCAGGAGCTGCCCCACCCGATGACGAAGCTCACCTGGGGCAGCGCCGCGAACCTCTCGCCCTCGACGGCGGCGCGGCTCGGCCTGAAGGACGGCGACGTCGTGACGCTGACGGGCAGCGGCGCGTCGGTGCGGATCCCCGTCCTCATCGCGCCGGGGCAGGCGGACGACTCGGTGGGTATCACCATCGGCCAGGGCCGGCGCGCGCAGCTCCGGGTCGGCCATGGCGTCGGCGTCGACACGACCCCGCTGCGGAAGAGCGACGCCTTCGAGCTCGCCGGCGGCTTCTCGCTGGAGAAGACCGGCGAGGTCGTCGAGCTCGCGCGCACCCAGGAGCACTTCGTGATGGAGGGCCGCCCCCTCGCGCGCGAGGGGACGCTCGCCGAGTTCCAGAAGGACGCGGAGTTCGCCCAGAAGCAGGTCCACGTGCCGCCGCTCCTCAGCCTGTTCAAGGAGCCGAACCGGCGGCAGGGGCACGCCTGGGGCATGAGCATCGATCTCAACGCCTGCCTCGGCTGCAACGCGTGCGTCATCGCCTGCCAGGCCGAGAACAACATCCCGGTCGTCGGCGCCGACGGCGTGCGCCAGACCCGCGAGATGCACTGGCTCCGGATCGACCGCTACTACCAGGGCACGGACCCGAACGAGCCGGAGAGCATCTCGCAGCCGCTCCCCTGCCAGCACTGCGAGAACGCGCCGTGCGAGCAGGTCTGCCCGGTCGCCGCCACCACGCACAGCCCCGAGGGGCTGAACGACATGGCGTACAACCGGTGCGTCGGCACGAAGTACTGCGCCAACAACTGCCCTTACAAGGTCCGTCGCTTCAACTTCCTCGAGTACGGCCAGCCGGACTCGGAGGAGCGGAAGATGCAGTTCAACCCCAACGTCACCGTTCGATCGCGGGGCGTCATGGAGAAGTGCACCTTCTGCGTGCAGCGGATCAACCACGCCAAGATCGACGCCAAGCGAGAGGGGCGGGAGCACATCAAGGACGGCGAGATCGTGACCGCGTGCCAGGGCGCTTGCCCGACGCAGGCCATCGTCTTCGGCGACCTCGACGACCCCACGAGCCAGGTGGCCGCCACGTCCGCTAGCCCGCGCGGCTACAGGCTGCTGGACGAGATCAACACCAAGCCGCGGGTCACCTACCTCGCCAAGATTCGCAACAAGAACCCGGAGCTCGCCGACGCATGAGCGCCACAGCACCCCTCCAGGTCGATCACCCCCGGCTCTCGGACCGCGCCGCCCTCTTGGACGAGGCGCCGCTCGTGCAGGGGAAGGACGACTTCCGCTCTCTCACCGACAAGATCTCGGGCATCGTCCTCAGCAAGCGCCCCCCCGGGTGGCTCGTCCTGCTGTGCCTTGCCATCAGCATCCTCTTCATCCTCGCCGGCTCGCTCGTTCACCTCGTCGGGACCGGTATCGGTATCTGGGGGCTGAACACCACGGTCAACTGGGCGTGGGACATCACCGGCTTCGTGTTCTGGGTCGGTATCGGCCACGCCGGCACGCTGATCAGCGCCATCCTCTTCCTCTTCCGCCAGAAGTGGAGGACGAGCATCAACCGCGCCGCGGAGGCGATGACGATCTTCGCGGTCGCGTGCGCCGCCATCTACCCGGTGGCCCACCTGGGCCGGATCTGGTTCGCCCACTGGCTGTTCCCGATCCCGAACCAGATGAGCATCTGGCCGAACTTCAAGAGCCCGCTGCTCTGGGACGTGTTCGCTGTCTCGACCTACGCGACGGTCTCAACCCTCTTCTGGTTCGTCGGGCTCATCCCTGATCTCGCCACGATCCGCGACCGGGCCACGACCCGGACGAAGCAGATCGTCTTCGGGATCCTCTGTCTTGGCTGGCGCGGCTCGCACCGCCACTGGCTCCACTACGAGAAGGCCTACCTGATCTTCGCCGGGCTCTCGACGCCGCTCGTGCTCAGCGTGCACACGATCGTGTCGTTCGACTTCGCCGTCTCGATCGTCCCCGGCTGGCACACGACGATCTTCCCGCCGTACTTCGTCGCGGGCGCCATCTTCAGCGGGTTCGCGATGGTCGTCACGCTGATGGTGTTCGCGCGCAAGGCGTTCGGTCTCGAGGGGCTCATCACGATGCGGCACCTCGAGAACATGAACAAGGTCATCGTCGCGACCGGCACCATGGTCGGTTACGCGTACGGGATGGAGCTCTTCATCGCCTGGTACAGCGGCAACGGCTACGAGCAGTTCGCCTTCCGGAACCGCATCCTCGGCCCGTACGCCTGGGCCTACTGGACCATGGTGAGCTGCAACGTGATCTTCCCGCAGCTCTTCTGGTTCAAGAAGGTGCGCACCAGCATCCCCGCGATGTTCATCATCTCGATCCTGGTCAACATCGGGATGTGGTTCGAGCGCTTCGTCATCATCGTGACGAGCCTCCACCGCGACTTCCTCCCCTCGAGCTGGACCTACTTCCGCCCGACCATCTGGGACATCTCGACGTTCTTCGGTTCGTTCGGCCTCTTCTTCACGCTCTTCCTGCTGTTCGTCCGCTACCTGCCGATGGTCGCGATCAGCGAGGTGAAGGGGGTCACGGCGGCGGCCGATCCTCACGGCTCGCACAGCAACGACGAGGCTCATCATGCAGCGTAACAGCGATGCTCGACGCCAGAAGCGCTCCGGGAAGCCCGCCTCGGCCGAGGAGGCACGAGCGCACAAGGACGCCGCGCGCGACAGCCAGCCCGACGTCAAGCCGCAGGGCCACGTGCCCGAGGACGACGCGGAGTACGCCGAGCCCCGCGAGAGCGGGCCGCACGGTCAGGCCGCGCTCTCGATCGAGCGCAAGCTGGAGCGCAAGGCCGAGCAGGAGGCGGACGGCGAGTCGGCCCTGTTCGGGATCATGGGCTACTTCACGAGCCCGAAGGACATCTATCACGCGTGCGAGGCGCTCCGGGACGCCGGGTACAGCCGCTTCGACGCGCACACGCCGTTCCCGGTGCACGGGCTGGAGAAGGCGATGGGGCTCAAGCCGTCTCCGCTGCCGTGGCTCGTGCTCGGCGGCGGGGCGACGGGGCTCGCCAGCGCCATCGCGCTCGCCTGGTACACGCAGTACTACGACTATCCGCTCATCATCAGCGGCAAGCCGTCGTTCTCGTACCAGGCCTTCATCCCCATCTTCTTCGAGCTCACGGTCCTCTTCGCGGCGCTCACGTGCTTCTTCGGGCTCTTCGCGCTCGGGCGCCTGCCCACCTTGTTCCACCCCACCATGACGCACCCCTCGTTCCCGCGGGCGACCGACGACGCCTTCTTCATCAGCGTCGAGGCGAGCGACCCGAAGTTCGATTCCACGGAGACGCGCAACCTCCTCCAGCGCCTCGGCGCCCAGAGCATCCGGGAGGTCGCCTCGTGAAGCGCTGGTGCATTCCCCTCCTCGTCGTCCTGGCAGGCTGCCGTGGACAGGCGAGCAGCGACCCGCCGATCCACGTCTTCGGAGACATGGACTGGCAGCCCAAGTTCCAGCCGGAGGAGGGCACCCGCCTGTTCCCCGACGGGCGGGCGATGCGGCCGATCGTCGAAGGCACGGTGGCCCAGGGAGCCCTCGACGAGAGCGAGGCCTACCGCACGGGCAAGGAGAAGGACGGCGAGACGTTCCTGGCGTTCGCGCCCATCACCGTCGATGAGGCGGTGATCCGGCGCGGCCAGGATCGCTTCAACATCTACTGTGCGCCGTGCCACGACCAGAGCGGGAGCGGCCAGGGCATGGTGGTGAAGCACGGGTACCCGCCCCCCATCGACCTCGCGTCCGACCGGGCTCTCGGCCTGCCCGACGGCGAGATCTTCAATGTCATCACGAACGGCGTGCGCAACATGCCGTCTTATCGGAAGCAGGTCCCGGTCAAGGACCGGTGGGCGATCGTCACGTGGGTGCGCGTGCTCCAGCACAGCCAGCACGCGCGCGTCGATGACGTGCCCGAGGCCCAGCGGGCCAACATCGCGAAGGAGAGCGGAACTCCATGAAGTCCCACGGAAGTGCTCTGGCCGAGGACACGAAGGTCCTCGATCCGGCGGTCGCGAAGCGGCTCGTCTCGGGGAGCATGGTGCTGGCGATCGTCGGCGTGGTGCTCTCGGCGGCGGCGGCGGTCTCCGACGCGAAGCGCTTTGCGTTCTCGTACCTCACCGGCTTCACGTGGCTCGTGACGGTCGCCCTCGGCGCGCTGTTCTTCGTGATCATCCAGCACCTGACCCGCGCGCGCTGGTCGGCGGCCGCGCGCCGTCACATGGAGTGGATGAGCGGCATCCTGCCCGCCTGCATCGTGCTGTTCCTCCCGGTCGCGGTGCTCGCCCACGACATCTACCATCACTGGATGGGGCCCGACGCGGCGAACGACCATGTGCTCCACCAGAAGGCGCCCTACCTGAACCCGACGTTCTTCTACATCCGCGCGGTGGTGTTCCTCGCGGCGTGGGCGGGCCTCGCGCTGTGGTTCATCAAGACCTCCCGCGCGCAGGACAAGAGCGCCGATTTCCGGCCCACCGCGAGGATGCGCGCCGGGGCGGCCCCGGCCGTCATCGTCTTCGCCCTGACCATCTCGTTCGCGGCGTTCGACTGGCTGATGAGCATCGATCCGCACTGGTACTCGACGATCTTCGGCGTCTACGTGTTCGCCGGCTCGGCCACGAGCTCCCTCTCGGCGCTCGCGCTGATCACGATCGCGCTCCACAAGGCGGGGCTCCTGCGCAAGGTGAGCAACGTCGAGCGCCAGCACGACATCGGCAAGCTGCTCTTCGGGTTCACGATCTTCTGGGCCTACATCGCGTTCTCGCAGTTCATCCTGATCTGGTACGCGAACATCCCGGAGGAGACGATCTTCTACCAGCACCGCTGGGAGGGCTCGTGGAAGGTCGTGAGCCTGGCCTTGCTGTTCGGGCACTTCGTCGTTCCGTTCCTCGTCCTCCTGTCGCGGCACGCGAAGCGGAGCCCGCTCGTGCTCGGCGCGGCGTCGGTGCTCCTCCTCGTGATGCACTACGTCGACCTCTACTGGCTCGTCATGCCGAACGTGGATCACCACGGCGCGCACCTGAGCTGGATCGACCTCGCCGGCTTGCTCGGCCCGCTGGGCGTGGGAGCCTGGATGCTCGCGCTCCAGGCGGCCAAGAGCCCGCTGTATCCCCTGAACGACCCTCACCTTGCCGAAGCGGCTCGGATCGACAACCCGTAAGGAGCCGGCCATGAGCGAAGCGACAGACAACACAGCGACCGATCACGCCGAGGCCCAGGCCGAGGCGGATCGACCGAACAACTCGCTCATCTTCGTGATCGTGATCGCCACGCTGTTCTCGATCGTGGTGACCGTGCTCTTCGTCAACGAGGTCTTCAAGGCGACGATGGAGCACGAGATCTCGACCAAGGTGCTGGAGCCGCCGAGCAGCGGAGTCCGCAGCCTGCGGGCCTGGGAGAAGGAGCGGCTCAGCCACTACCAGTGGGCTGACGAGAAGAAGGGCGTCGTCCGCATCCCGATCGATCAGGCCGTCGCGCTCACCCTGAAGGACTACCAGGAGAGGCGCGTGAGGAGCGCGGCCGCTCCCGCTGCGACGACCGAGACCGCGAAGCCCGCGGACGGCGCGGCGAAGCCCGACGAGGGCGCCGCCGCCGGCGAGCCGTCGAAGGGCCAGGACACCGCGAAGCCGGGCGACAAGGACGCGGCGAAGCCCTCGGACGGCGCCAAGCCTGCCGAGACGGCCACGCCCGCGAAGCCTGCCGAGACGGCCAAGCCCGCCGACGCCGTGAAGCCCGCCAAGCCCGCGGACGCCAAGCCCGCAGCCCCGGCGGGCGCGGCGCCCAAGCCCGCAGCCCCGGCGACCCCCGCTCCGGAGCAGTGATGTCCCGCCCGCTGTCTGCCCTGCTCGCCGTTCTCGCGCTCGTGGTGGCCACGGTCACCCCGGCGCGGAGCGCGCGAGCTGCGGACACGACCATCCCCACGGAGCTCGCCGGCATCGACATCGAGGAGCGGCCGGGCGCCCAGCTCCCGCGCCAGCTCCGGCTCCGCGACCAGTCGGGGCAGGAGATCGAGCTCTCCAGGTACGCGGCGGGGGACAAGCCCCTCGTCCTCGTGCTCGGCTATTTCGAGTGCCCGATGCTCTGCTCGCTGGTCCTGAACGGCGTGCTCCAGGCCATGAAGGAGAGCGCCTGGACCGCGGGCCAGGAGTACCGCACCCTCGTCGTGAGCTTCGACCCCCGCGATACGCCCGAAGCCGGGCGCAAGAAGCGGGCGAACTACATCGAGGCGTACGGCAGGCCGGTCACCGGCGACGGCTTCGACTTCCTCGTCGGGGACGAGGCGTCGGTGCGCGCGCTCGCCGACGCGGTGGGCTTCCACTACCGGTGGGACGAGACGACCAAGCAGTACGCGCACGCGGCGGGCGCGTTCGTCTTCACGCCGGACGGGCGCCTGTCGCGCACGCTCTACGGCATCTCCTTTCCACAGAAGAACTTCGGCCTCGCGCTGCGCGAAGCGGGCAGCGGGCAGGTCGGGAGCGCCTGGGATCGGGTGCTCTTGTTCTGTTTTCACTACGATCCCAACGCCCGAGGGTACGTCCTGGCGACGAAACGGCTGATGATGGCGTCAGGCGCGGTCACCGTCGTGCTCCTCGGGCTCTGGTTGATTCGCTTCTGGCGGACTGAACGCTCCCGCACGAGGGTGCGCGTAAACGAGGCTTCCTAGGTACAAGGTGGCGGAGCCACAACTATGGTGATGAAAAACCCGATCGAACTCGGCTCCTTCTGGCTGCCCCGCCAGGGCTCGACGCTCGCTGAGCGAATCGACTCCGCCTGGGCTGCGGCTTACTGGGTCTCCGTCCTCTTCTTCATCCTGGTGGCGGGGGCGACGGTCCTCTTCGCCATCAAGTACAAACGGCGCAGCGAGCGCGACAAGACGAGCCCCATCGACCACAGCACGACGGTCGAGGTCGTGTGGACGCTGATCCCGCTCGCCATCGTGATCGCGCTCTTCTTCGTGGGCATGCGCGGCTACGTGCACGCCTCCGTCGCGCCGGCCGAGTCCTACGAGATCAACGTCACGGGCGAGATGTACCTGTGGACGTTCACCTACCCCGACGGGACGACGACCGTGAACGAGCTCGCCGTGCCGCGGGGGCGCCCGGTGCGGCTCATCATGAGCTCGAAGGACATCCTCCACAGCTTCTACATCCCGGAGTTCCGCGTGAAGCAGGACGTGGTCCCGGGCTCGTACACGTCGCTGTGGTTCGAGGCGACGGAGACGCGCGAGACCGTGCTCCTGTGCACCGAGTACTGCGGCTCCGGTCACTCGGACATGATGGCGACGGTGAAGGTGCTGGAGCAGTCGGACTTCGAGAAGTGGCTCGAGGGCAACAACAACAGCGACCTGCCGCCCGAGGAGCTCGGCAAGCTGCTCTTCGCCAAGCGGAGCTGCGCGACCTGCCACTCGCTCGACGGGACGCGCATCCAGGGCCCGTCGCTCAAGGCGCTCTTCGGCCGCGAGGAGGAGCTCGCGGACGGGGCCAAGGTCGTCGTGGACGAGAATTACTTCCGCGAGAGCGTCTTCAACCCCGGCGGCCAGGTCGTGCGCGGCTACCCGCCGGTGATGCCGTCGTTCAAGGGGCTCCTGAAGGACAAAGAAGTGGACGCGCTCATCGCTTATCTGAAGTCGGTGAAGTGAGCGCCGAGGAGAAGCAGTCATGTCGCAGACCGTAACAACCCTCGACGTCAATACGGCACCCGACGGCGGCCACGGAACGGACTACATCCGGGCCCAGAGCGGGATCATGTCGTGGCTCACCACGGTCGATCACAAGCGGATCGGCCTGATGTACCTCATCAGCACGTTCATCGCGTTCGCGATGGGCGGGGTGTTCGCGCTGATACTCCGGCTCGAGCTCCTGACGCCGAAGACGACGCTCATGAGCGCGAACACCTACAACCAGATGTTCACGCTCCACGGCGCGGTGATGACCTTCCTGTTCATCATCCCGAGCATCCCCGGCGCGCTCGGCAACTTCCTCCTGCCGATCATGATCGGCGCGAAGGACGTCGCCTTCCCCAAGCTGAACCTCCTTAGCCTGTACCTCTACTGGACCGGAGCCCTCTTCACGCTGTCGTCGCTCGTCACGGGCGGCATCGACACCGGCTGGACGTTCTACGTGCCCTACTCGAGCACGGTGACCACGACGTCGGTCCTGAGCGTCACGTTCGGCGTGTTCATCCTGGGCTTCTCCAGCGTGCTCACGGGGCTGAACTTCATCGTCACGATGCACAAGCTCCGGGCGCCCGGGATGGGCTGGTACAAGATGCCGCTCATGCTCTGGGCGATCTACGCGACGAGCATCGTCCAGATCCTCGCGACGCCGGTCCTCGCCATCACGCTCCTCCTGCTCATCGCGGAGCGCGCGTTCCGCATCGGCATCTTCGACCCGGCGCTCGGCGGCGACCCGGTGCTCTATCAGCACTTCTTCTGGTTCTACAGCCACCCGGCCGTCTACATCATGATCCTGCCGGGCATGGGCATCATCAACGAGCTCATCTCGGTCCACGCGCGGCGCAGGATCTTCGGCTACAAGGCGATCGCGTTCTCCAGCGTCGCCATCGCCCTGGTCGGCTTCCTCGTGTGGGGCCACCACATGTTCACCTCCGGCCAGAGCGAGTACGCGGCGATCATGTTCTCGTTCCTGACCTTCCTCGTCGCCATCCCCAGCGGGGTCAAGGTCTTCAACTGGATCGCGACGCTGTGGCGCGGCTCCATCAGCTACAGCGCGCCGATGCTGTACGCGCTGTCGTTCCTCATCCTCTTCTCGATCGGCGGGCTCACCGGCGTCTTCCTCGGGATGCTCAGCGTCGACCTGCACCTGCACGACACGTACTTCGTGGTCGCGCACTTCCACTACGTGATGGTCGGCGGCACCGTCATCGCCTACGTCGGCGGGCTCCACCACTGGTGGCCCAAGATCACGGGGAAGATGTACTCCGAGAGGCTCGCCTCCATCGCGTGCGCGCTCGTCTTCATCGGCTTCAACGTCACGTTCTTCTCGCAGTTCATCCTGGGCAGCCGCGGGATGCCGCGCCGCTACTACAACTACCTGGACCAGTTCCAGCCGCTCCACGCCTTCTCGACCGTGGGCTCGTGGATCCTGGGCCTCGGCTTCCTCGTGATGATCATCTGCTTCGCCAAGTCGCTGCGCTCCGGCGCGCCGGCGCCGGCGAACCCCTGGGGCGGGCTCAGCCTCGAGTGGACCACTGCCTCCCCGCCCATCACCGAGAATTTCGTCCGCACCCCGATCGTGACCAAGGGCGCATACGACTTCAACACGACGGAGAACACATGAGCGCGCACGCCGAGGCCGTCGACCGGCCGAACAAGGCAGGCCCGGTCCTGTCCCCCGACTTCCACGTCGCCCATCATTTCGATTCCGCGGATACGCAGTTCGACGCCGGCAGGATGGGCATCTGGCTCTTCCTGGTCACGGAGATCCTCCTCTTCGGCGGGCTGTTCTGCGCGTTCGCCGTCTTCCGGACCTGGTTCTTCGACTCCTTCGTGGAAGCCCACCACCACCTCGACAAGGTGATGGGCGGTATCAACACGATCGTGCTCATCTGTTCCAGCCTGACGATGGCGCTCGCCGTCCGGTCAGCGCAGAAGAGCGACCGGAAGAAGACCACGGCGCTGCTCGCGGTGACCCTGCTCTGCGCGGCCATGTTCCTTGTGATCAAGTACTTCGAGTACCAGCACAAGTTCCACGACGGCCTCCTGCCCGGGCAGTACTTCACCGCCCAGGGCTTCACCACGGCCCACGCGGGGACCTTCTTCGCCATCTACTTCATGATGACGGGCATCCACGGCCTGCACGTCGTCATCGGGATGGGGCTCATCACGTGGATCCTCATCCGCAACCAGCGCGGTGAGTTCTCGAGCCGTTACTACTCGCCGGTCGAAGGGGTGGGGCTGTACTGGCACCTCGTCGACCTCATCTGGATTTATCTCTTTCCCCTGCTCTACCTGGTGGGCTGAGGCCTAGAGGACAGCATGTCGACACACGCAGAAGCAGCCGGCGCGCACGGGCACGGGCACAGCCATGGCCACGGCGCAGACCACGTGCCTCACGTCCTGCCGCTCAAGGTCTACATCGCCACGTGGCTCGCGCTGCTCGTGCTCACGGTCGTGACCGTGGGCGCGAGCTACGTCGACCTCGGCGCGGCCAACCTCGCGATCGCGATCGTCATCGCGACGGCGAAGGCAGGCGTCGTGGCGTTCATCTTCATGCACCTCAAGTGGGACCAAAAGTTCCACACCCTGATCTTCGCGTCGTCGCTCATCTTCCTGGGGATCTTCATCGGCTTCACCATGTTCGACACGGCCAACCGCGGCCGAGCCGAGGAGATCGAGGCCGAGCGGCCGGCGGACATCAAGGCGCCGTTCGACGGGAAGCGCGCCGGCGACGACTGGCGGATGAAGCGCTTGAAGAAGGCGGCCCCGCCGCCCGCGCACGGCGCGCACGGTGACGGAGCCGAACACGCCAAGTGACCGGCCCGGGGCCGAGCGCCCCGCCGGCACGACGCCGAACGTAATCCAGCCAACAATTCCAAGCCCCGGGTTTCGCTGGGGTTTTTCCTGACAGCCCCCGGATGTGGGCCGGGGCGCACCTCGCGCGTGCTCGCGGCTTTCGTGCGCGGTACAAGGGAGCGGATGCAAGGCAACGTCGGAAGGTTGCTCCGGGATGGACGCCGGACGCCTCGACCGCGCCCTGGAAAGCCCCCCTGTCCGCGCGCGGATGCAATCCTCCTTCCAGCCATGGTCGCTTGACGCAGGGCACGACCCCGCCAAGAGCAGCGCGCCCCCGGCGACGCGCCGGCGGCTCGCGGTCCTGCTCTCCGGGCCGAAGCCCCCCTCCTGGGACACCGCCGACAGGTGGCTGATCCAGCTGCGGTGGGGGGCGATCGCGGGGATGATCGCGACCACGGTCGCGGGCAGGAAGCTCGTCCCCGACCTCGGGCTCGCTCCGCTGATCGTCGGCATCGCCGCGATCGCGGCGGCCAACGTCGCCTGGACCTTCCGGGTCCGGCGCGCGCGCCGGCCGGACGGGGGCGAGCTCTCGGCGCGCGAGCCCACGCAGGATCACGCGCGCGCCCAGCTCGTGGGCGACGTGATCGCAAACGCCTGGATGCTCTGGTTCTCGGGCGGGCTGGCCAATCCATTCGCGGTCTTCCTCGCCTTCCACATCGCCCTCTCCGGCCTCCTCTGCCCGCGGCGCACGACCGTGCTCGTGGGCCTGCTGACGCTGACCGCGATCGCCGTGCTCACGTATGCGACGCCGCTGCCGCTCGACGCGGCGCCGCTCGGGGGCGAGCGCATCCGGCGGCTCGGCGACCTCGTATCGCTCACGTCGCTGACGCTGTTCCTCGGCTTCTTCGTCGTCGTCTACGCGCACAGGCTCGAGGAGCTCCGGCAGCAGAGCCAGCGGAACGAGCGGCTGGCGATGCTCGGGCGCATGGTCGGCGGGATGTCGCACGAGCTCAGCACGCCGCTCGCGACGATCCTCCTCGCGAGCAAGGACCTCGTCGACGTGGCGCGCGAGACGGGCTCCGAGGACGCCGCGCGCATGGCCGAGACCGTGGCCGGCGAGGCGCGGCGCGCGAGCGACATCATCGGGCTGATGCGCGGCCAGATCCGGCTCGATCAGCGGCTGGAGCCGCTGGAGCTCACCCGCTTCGTGCGCGACCTGGCGAAGGTCGAGCTCGCGCGGCTCGGCTACCGCGGCGAGCTCGCGTTCGACACGCCGTGGCCGGTGCAGGCGGACGTGCTGAGGCCGGCGCTCTGCCAGGTGCTCGTCAACCTGCTCGCCAACGCCGCCGAGGCGACGGCCGACTCGGCCGAGCAGCGGATCGAGGTGAGCGTCGTCGAGCGCGGCGACGTCTGCGAGATCGCGGTCTCCGACAACGGGCCGGGGCTCAACCCCGACATCGCCGGGCGGCTCGGCGAGCCGTTCCAGACGACGAAGATGGAGCAGGGAGGCATGGGGCTCGGGCTCTACATCAGCTCGATGATGGCCTCTCGCATGAACGCGGTGCTGCGCATGGAGAGCGTCGAGACCGGCGGCGCGAAGGCGACCTTGCGCCTCCGCCTCGACGGGAGCACGGGCCCCATGGACGCGGATCTCCCCGGCGCGCTGAAGCGCTCCGGGGCCGCCTGAGGTGAAGATGACGCGACGGATCGAGACGGCGCTCCTCGTGGACGACGACGACGCGTTCCGCACCACCCTGCAGGGCGCGCTGCGCCGCCGCGGGGTCGTGGCGAGGACCGCGGCGACGATCGACGAGGGGCTCGTGGCGCTCGAGTACGAGCCGGTGGACCTCGTGGTCATCGACTACCGCATGCCGCGCGGCGACGGCCTCAGCGCGCTCGCCCAGTACCGCAAGCTGCAGCCCGACGCGGCGATCGTGATGCTGACCGGGTTCGGGGACATCCCGCTCGCGGTGGCGGCGATGCGCGAGGGCGCCGACACGCTGCTCAGCAAGCCCGTCGACGCGGACAAGCTGCTGCGCGAGGCCGCGAGCCTCCGGGAGCGCCAGCGGCCCCCGCCCTCGGCGGCGCCGACGCCGCCGCCGGGGAGCCTGAAGCTCGACGATCTCGAGCGCGAGGCGATCCGCGCCGCGCTGAGGGAGTCGGGCGGCGTGGTGGCCACCGCGGCGAAGCTGCTCGGGATCGACCGGCGGACGCTGCAGCGGAAGCTGAAGAAGCTCGGGGGCTAGCCGCGCGCCGGCGCCCTCGGACGGGCGCCCCGGCGCGCCCAGCTAGCGCTTGCCGAGCGCGTCGAGCGCGCCGATGACGTCCCTCACGATGTCCTCGGTCTCCTCGATGCCGACCGACAGGCGGATCAGCGCGGGGGAGATGCCGATCGCCGCGAGCTGCTCGTCGTTGAGCTCGTGGAAGCTCATGATGCAGGGCTGCTCGATGAGCGTCTCCACGCCGCCGAAGCTCGGGGCGATCGCGGCGATGCGCGCGCCGTCGACGACGCGCGACGCCGCCTCTCGCCCGCCGCGCACGGTGAAGCTCACGACGCCGCCGAAGCCGCGCATCTGCTCGGCCGCGACCTTGTGATCCGGGTGCGACGGGAGCCCCGGGTAGAACACCCGCTCCACCGCGGGGTGCGCCTCGAGCGCGCGCGCCACGGCGAGCCCGGTCGCGTTCTGCCGCTCGACGCGGAGCGCGAGCGTCTTCATCCCGCGCCCGATCAGCGCCGCGGCGTGAGGATCCATGATGCCCCCAAGGACGCTCCGCATGTCGCGGATCAGCGAGATCAGCGCGCTCGATCCGGAGACCGCGCCGCCGAGGACGTCGTTGTGGCCGGACAGGTACTTGCTGGCGCTGTGGACCACGAGGTCGATGCCACGGCCGATCGGATCGGAGTTGCAGGGGGTCGCGAACGTCGCGTCGACGACCGTCTTCACCCGCGCCTTCTTGCAGATCTCGGCGAAGCGGGACAGGTCGATACAGTGGAGGTAGGGGTTCGTCGGCGACTCGCTGAGCGCGAAGCGGGTGCGCGGCCGGATGGCCGCCTCGAGCTGATCGAACGCGCCCGGGTCGATCAGCGTGTGCTCGACGCCGAGCCGCGAGAGCACGTTGATCACGAACTGCCGCGTGCGGCGGTACACGTCGCGGAAGAGGATGACGTGGTCCCCCGCCTTGAGGAGCGCGAACGCCGTGGTCGTCACCGCCGCCATCCCGCTCGCGAAGAGCAGGGCATCCTCCGCGCGGTCGAGCGCCGCGATGCGCTGCTCGACCTCGCGCACCGTGGGATTGCCGTAGCGGCCGTATTCCTGCCGCTCGGGATCCGCGTCGCCTCCGGCGAAATAGCGCTCGAGGTCCGCCGTGTCCGCGAAGGTGTAGGTCGCCGTCTGCGCGATCGCAGGCGCGAGGGTGTGGGAGGGGCGCTGGCGGAGTACGCCCGCGTGCACGGCTTCGGTCGAGTTCGGCAGAGCGGTCTTCATGGTGCTGGAGGCCGGATACCACGTGGAACCGACCGTGATAATTGTCGCACTTGACGCGTCGGAAATATAGGGAATACCATCGGTTATGTCGCAACGAGTCGAGCGCCTTGCGGCGGCTATCGACGTACACGCCGAGAACGTCGCCAAATTCAAACGTGGTGAGCTGACCCCCGACCAGTTCCGCCCTCTACGGCTGGCCATGGGTGTCTACGCGCAGCTCGCGCACGTGAAGCACATGCAGCGCATCAAGATCCCTGGAGGACAGCTGACGGCAGAGCAGCTGGAAGCGCTCGCGGAAGTGACCGAGCGGTGGGGTCGCGGGCTAGCGCACGTCACAACACGCCAGGACATCCAGCTGCACTACCTGGAGATCGAGGAGACGATCGATCTGCAGCGCACGCTGGTGCGCGCGGGCGTGACAGCGGTCGGCGCGTGCGCCGACACCCTCCGCAACGTGACCGCGTCGCACCTCGCGGGCGTGGTCGAGGACGAGGTGTTCGACGTGACGCCGTACGCGCACGCGGTCACCGAGCATTTCCTCTTCCACGAGCACAACCGGCGGCTGCCGCGGAAGTTCAAGGTGGGCCTGTCGGGCAGCGCGCGCGATCACGCGCAGATCATGATCAACGACGTCGGCCTCCTGGCCAAGGTCGGCGATCTCGGCCAGGGCTTCGCCATCTACGTGGCGGGCGGGCTCGGCTCGACGCCCGAGGTCGCCCACCTCTGGCGGGAGTTCATCCCGATCGCCGATCTGCTGCCGGCGTGCGAGGCGGTGGTCAGCGTGTTCTTCCGGGACGGCGAGCGAAAGAACCGGAAGAAGGCGCGGCTCAAGTTCCTGATCCGCAAGATCGGCGAGGCCGAGTTCCTGCGCAGGCTGGACGAGGAGTTCGATCGCATCAAGGCGGCGCGGGGCGACGCGCTCGCGGCCGACGTTGTGCGGTATGCGTCCGAGTTCCGGGAGAGCGACCCGCCCCCGCTCGAGCCGTCGCGGGACACGCTGGGCGACGGCGCCTTCGCGCGCTGGAAGCGGACCAACACGATCCAGCAGAAGCAGCCCGGCTACCGGGTGGCGACCGTCAAGCTGCCGCTCGGCGACATCACGGGCGAGCAGCTGAAGCGCCTGGCCGACATCTCCCGGCGCTTCGGCAACGGCGAGGTGCGGGCGACGAACACGCAGAACTTCGTGCTGCGCTGGGTGCCAGAGGCGAAGCTCCTCGGCCTGCACCGCGAGCTCTCGCAGATCGGCCTCGCCGAGGCGGACGCCGGGCACATCACGGACGTGGTGACCTGCCCCGGCGGCGACTACTGCACGCTCGCGATCACGAAGAGCATGGAGGTCGGCACGCGCATCCGGGATCACCTGGTGCCGAACGGCAGCCGCCAGGAGACCGACGACTTCGTCAGCTCGCTCGGCGAGTTCGACATCAAGATCTCGGGGTGCCCGAACTCGTGCGGTCAGCACCACGTCGCGGATATCGGGATGACGGGCCTGATGGTGAAGGGCAAGGACGGCGTCGAGCGCCCGCACTACTCGCTCCGCGTGGGCGGCTGCTGCGGCCCGAGCGCGCGCATCGGCGAGCGCCTCGACGGCCGCATCCCCGAGGAGGAGACGCCCAAGGTCATCGCCGCGATCGCGCGCTTCTACATGGCCGGCCGCGCCGAGGGCGAGAGCTTCCGCGACTTCGTCACGCGCAAGGGCGTGCAGGAGATCACCCGCGCCGGCTTCGCGGCCGCCGAGGGCGCCGTCTGACCGAGCCCCCGCCGTCCCGCGCCGCGCTCAGGAGCGACGGCGCGGGATGAGGGGGGGATCCCCGGCGAACGGGTTCATCGACAGCGCGGCCAGCACGCCGGCCGCCCCTGCCTTCACCTTCTCCATCCCCGGAGCGACCGGCGCGAGCTCCTCGCGCTCCTCCAGGAGCTCGGGGGGGATCTCGAGCATGAACCTGCTCGGCGTCCTCGGCACCATCTTGCCGCGCGAGCCGCGGTGCTTCGCCCGCGTGAGGTAGAGCCGATCGCGGGCCCGCGTGACCGCGACGTAGAAGAGCCGCCGCTCCTCCTCGATGCTGTGGCCGCCCGTGTCGCCGCCCTCCGCGCCGCTCGGCGCGGCGTCCGTGGCGCGCTCGTCGAGGCTGCGCTGGTGAGGCATCAGCCCTTCCTCCAGGCCGATCACGAACACGTACGGGAACTCGAGCCCCTTCGCGCCGTGCATCGTGGTGAGCGTCACCCGGTCGGTGGCCTCCTCTTCCTCGGAGTCCTGCCGCAGGGCGAGCAGCCGCAGGAACTCGGCGAAGCTCGCGCGGTCCCCCTTCCCCTTCTCGTCGCGGCGCGCGAAGACGTTGAGCAGGCCCTCGATGTTGCCCCAGCGGCGCGCCGCGGCGTTGGCCGTGGACGAGCCGGCCATGATGTCTTCCTTGAAGCCGGCGTCGGCGAGGAGCGCGCGGGAGACCTCCGCGGAGGGCTCGCCGCGCTCGAACCGGGCGCGCGTGGCCTCGATGATCCGGAGCAGCTGGCGGCAGCCCTCGATCGCGGCGGCGGTCAGCTCGTGCACGGCGTGCGGCCGCGACACCGCCGTCCAGAGCGTCGCGTCGTGCGCCGTCGCGTACGCGCCGAGCTTGGCCACCGCGACGTCGCCGATGCCCCGCGCCGGGTAGTTCAGGATGCGCCGCAGACACATCTCGTCGCCCGGGTTGAGCGCGACGCGGAGGTAGGCGATGAGGTCCTTGACCTCCTTGCGCTCGAAGAACTGCTGGCCGCCGATCATCCGGATCGGGATCTGCCGCTCCTTGAGGGCCGACTCGATCGCGGCCGCCTGGAGGTTCGAGCGGTACAGCACGGCGATGTCCTTCGGCCGCGCGGCCTCCCGCTCCAGGAGGCGCTGCGCCTCCGTGGCCACGAAGCTCGCCTCGACGTCGGGGTCCACGCAGATGATGGACCGCACCTTGTCGCCCTCCACCCGGGTGGCGATGAGCGACTTCTTGTGCCGCCGGGCGCCGGACTTGGCGAGCACCGCGTTCGCGACGTCGAGGATCGGCTTGCGGGACCGGTAGTTGTGCTCGAGCTTGACGACCTTCGCGCCCGAGAAGTGCTCCTCGAAATCGAGGATGTTGCGCACGTCGGCGCCGCGCCAGGCGTAGATCGACTGGTCGTCGTCGCCGACGACCACCACGTTGCGGTGCTCGCCGCAGAGCAGGCGCAGGAGCTCCAGCTGGGCGCGGTTCGTGTCCTGGTACTCGTCGACGATCACGAAGCGGTAGCGCATCCGCCAGCGCTCGAGGACGTCGGCGCGCGCCTGCCACAGGCGAACCACCTCGCAGATGAGATCGTCGAAATCGAACGCCTGGAACGAGCGCAGCGCCGCCATGTAGCGCGGGTACACGAGCATCGAGATCTCGTCGTAGTCGTCGATGCCCTTGCCCTGCCGCTGCGCCTCGGCCCAGGTCTCGGCGTCGAGGAAGGCGTTCTTGGCGTTCGAGATGCGCGAGAGGATCGCGCTGACGTCGTAGCTCTTGCCGGCGCGGAGCTCGCGGAGGATCTCGCGGATGACCCCCAGGGCGTCGGACTGGTCGAAGATGGCGAAGGAGCCGCCCCGCAGGCCGAGGGCGCGGGTCTCCGCGCCGAGGACGTCGAGCCCGAAGCGGTGGAAGGTGCAGACCTTGAGCTCGCGCGCGACCTTGGAGCCGACGAGCTTGCCAACGCGCTCGTGCATCTCGGCGGCGGCCTTGTTGGTGAAGGTCATCGCCAACATGGAGCGCGCCGGGATGCCGCGATCGAGGAGGCGGGCGATCCGCGTGGTCACCACACGCGTCTTGCCGGAGCCTGCGCCGGCGAGCACCAGCATTGGCCCGAGCTCGTGCTCGACGGCCGCACGTTGAGACGGGTTCAATAAGTCCGACACCGTGCCGTGGCCTAGCCCGGCGCGCGGCGGAGCGGGAGCTTGATTTTGTCGGAGCGCGGAGGAGGCGCGAGATGCCCGCTGGAAAGGCTCAGATGCCGGGCGGCGTGGCGAACTGCCCCGGGAACGGGTTCGCCTCCCGGCGGCGCTGGACCTCGTCGAACGTCCAGGGCGTCGTCCCGCGCTCGTTGAAGAGGGCCACGCCGATCACGCCGACGTTCCTCGTGTCGCCGTGCTTCTGGTTCGCGTAGGAGCCGCGGACCGAGCCGAAGCGGAACGCGGCGACCGTGTCCACGGACTGACGGAAGCCGTCGATCTCGAGCTCGCCATGGGGCTCGATCAGGTAACCGCGCTTGCTGAACGTCGCGGCCTGGCCGTCCATGACGTCGAGGCCGTCGACGGAGACGACGCACTCGAGCCGGGTCGGCGTGAGGTTGCGCAGCACGATGCTGTAGCGCTGGCCGGCCTCGCCGATGACGTGGCTCTTCTCGCCGGCGACGAAGCCGCTCAGGAAACCGCCACCCTCGCCGCGGAGCCCGACAGCGACGGCGCCGCCGGCCAGCGTGAACGCCTGCGGCGACGTGCGGCGGAAGCCGGACGCGCTCGCCATGGCGCGGGCGCCCTCGGCGTCGTTGTAGAACAGGCTCGCGACCACGAAGGGGCGGTTGACGTCGGCCCGGACGAACGGCGCGGTCGAGATGCGCGACACGCGCGTCTCACCCCACTCGGTGCCGAGGCCCGGACGATCGATGGGCTCCGGCGCGACCTGGCTGCTCGGCGCCTTGCGCGCCGCCCCCTCGGCGCGCGAGGCGCCGCCTGTGGCGGAGGGCCGCTCGAACTCCGCCGAAGGCGCCGCGGGCGAGGCGTCGATCGACGGCGGCGCGGCGGGCGCGCCCGGCTCGTCGAACGCGGCGCCGTCCTGGAACCCCTGTGCGCTGGAGGGCTCGGGAGCGCCCGTGATCGCGCGTCCCCCCTTTGCCGTGGAATCCGCCGGCCGGGCCGCGGTGCTGCCGCCGCAGCCGGTGGCGCCCGCGAGGAGCGATATCGCCAAACAAGCCAGCCCGATTCGTCGCATCCGGTTCATGGTCCCTCCACTCCGCATTTGCGGTGTCGACCAGAGAACGGGCTCGACGAGGCTACCTTACAGCCGAGCGCGCCTGCGCCACGGAGGGCGCGGATGGCGGCGCTGGTGCGGGGGACTCGCTCGCCGCGATCCAGCGCTGCGCGAGCGCGAGCCCGAACGCGGCCGACGCGACGGCGAGCGCGCAGACGGCGAGCGCCGAGGCGCGCGACGCAGCACGGGCGACGGGCCGCGCCGGAGGTGCGCGCCGCGTCGCGCGCGCCCTCGGGCGGCGCGAGAGGCGCGCGGCGCCGACCGACGCGGCGAGCAGCGGTCGGCGCTGCGCGTCGGCGGGCGCCTCGCCCCGCGCAGGCGCGCGGGCCGCGGCGGCGTCGGCCGCGGTCGGGGTGAGCGCGATCGCGCTGACCACCGGCGCGGCGCTCGACGGCGATCCGTCGTGCAACCGGACGTGCACCCGGCGCACAGCGGCTTCCATGTCGGCGGCCGTCTGGAAGCGATGCTCGGGCGCCTTCGCGATCGCGCGCAGGATCAGCTGCTCGAGCGCCGCCGGGATCGGCTGCGGCGCGAAGCGCGAGGGAGGAGGAGGCTCCCGCTCGCAGTGCGCGATGCGGAGCGCATCGCCCCGGCCGCGCAGCTCGTCGAAGGGGCCTCGCCCGGCGATGAGCTCGTAGAGGACGAGGCCCATCGCATAGATATCCGCGCGCGGATCGATCGGCTGGGCGGCGCACTGCTCGGGCGCCATCGTCCTGGGTGTGCCGATGACGGCGTCCGGGGCGGTCAGCGAGGCGCTGGCGTGGAGGAGCTTCGCGACGCCGAAGTCGAGGACCTTGAGCGTGCCGTCATCGCACAGGAACAGGTTCTCGAGCTTGAGATCGCGGTGGACGATGCCCGCCGCGTGCGCGAGCGACAGCGCGGACAGGGCCTGCTGGACCAGGTCGAGGGCGGTCGGGACCGCGACCACGCCGAGGCGCGCGAGCTCGGTCCGGAGATCGCGCCCCTCGAGGAGCTCCATGGCGAAGTAGGGGCGGCCGCCGTCGGTCGCGCCGAGGTCGAACACGTCGGGGAGGCCCGGGTGGCGCAGGCGGGCGATCGACCGCGCCTCGGCGCGCAGGCGCGCCGAGAGATCGCTGCGGCCGGCGTGGCTGCGGTGCAGCACCTTCAGCGCGAACCGGCGGCCGAGCGCCCGGTGCTCGACCTCGTACACCTCGCCCATGCCGCCCTGACCGAGCAGGCGCAGTACGACGTACGGCGTGCCGGGGAGCGGCTCACCCTCACCGAGCGCGCGGAGCGGCCACGCGCCTTCGGACGGCTCGCCCTCGCCTGGCGCGCGGAGCGAGCGCGCGCCGGGCGCCCTGGGCGCGAGCGACACCCCGCGCGCGTAGAGCAGCGTGCGCGCCCCGGAGCACGCGGCGGACGCGCCGCTCATCGCGCCTCTCCGACCGCGAGGTGCGTCCGCGCGCTGCGCTCGCCGTCCGGTGGCGCGGCGCGCCCCGCTCCGCCGTGAACCGGCGTCTCCCTGCCCCCGTCTTCGCCCTGCGCCTCCGCGAGCGCGGCGGCCATCGCGTCCGCCGTCTGCCAGCGGAGCCCCGGATCCTTCTCGAGCGCGCGCGCGATGGCGTGATCGAGCGCCGGAGGCACCCAGAGGAGCGAGCGAAGCCGCGGCGCCGGTGTGTTGAGGTGCGCCCGCATCACCGCCATCGAGTCGACCACCGGAAACGGACCGCGCCCGGTGATCGCCTCGAAGAGCAGGAGGCCCACCGCGTACACGTCGGTGCGAGCGTCGACCTCCTCGCCGCGGATCTGCTCGGGCGACAGGTAGCGCGGCGTGCCGAGGACGTTCGAGCCTGTCGACGGCTCCAGCCCCTCGCGGCTCACCTTCGCGATGCCGAAGTCGATGAGCACGGCGTGCTCGGCCTCGGGCACACCGGGCGCGCTCTCCAGATCGGCCACGCCCTGCTCGGCGCAGCTCGCTTGCGCGAGGAAGACGTTCGCCGGCTTGATGTCTCGGTGGACGATGCCGGCGCGGTGCGTCGCCGCGAGCCCGCCGAGCACCTGGATGGCGATGCGCACGGCGGTGGGCGTCGCGAGCGGTCCGCGCGCGTCGAGCCGCTCGCGCATCGTCTCGCCGAAGAGGCGCGGCATGACGAGGAAGGGCCGGCCGTCGCTCGTCACGCCGACCTCCTCGACCTTCACGATGTGGGGATGGCTCAGCGCCGAGAGAGCGCGGCCCTCCTGGACCAGGCGCGCTCCGATCTCGCTCGACCCCTCGTGCATGGCGCGGAGCAGCTTGAGCGCCCGCAGCTGGCCGCGGCGCCCGGTCACCTCGAAGACCTCCGAGCACGAGCCTGCTCCGATCCGACGGAGCACACGGTAGGAAGTCCCCGGCAGCGGCTGTCCGTCTTTCTTTTGCACCATGTCCGTCGACCTCCCTCGCGGGGGCGCGCGGCGGAGCGCCGGCGCCTTCGTTCGGGAAGGGAATCGTCGCTCTCGTTGCAGAAGTTGCGCGAACAAACCGCTCAGATCATCAAAAAACGCGCAATCAACGGATGTGCAGTGGGACGCGCTGCGAGCCGTTCAGGGCTGTACAAGGGGCGCGCGGCCTTCGCTCAGTGATAGAGGAACCACCGGACGCCCGGCTTGATCTCCATATGGTAATGGTCGACGTGCGCCGCATTGAAATTGGGCGTCAGCACGTATGTAAAAATCCCAAGATCCGCCGCTTCGCACACGATGGACCGGAGCTCGCGCGCCTCGGGGAGCTCAGGCTGGGGCGCCCCGTCACCGCAGGTCTTGTCCCCGATGCGGCCGTGGAAGTGGCGCGCGACGCTGATCCAGGTGCCGTCGCGTTTCTTGAGCGCACCGACGTCGATGGCCAGGCCGGCGGGGTGCCGCGTGCCCGGCGGAGCCCACGTGCCGCGCGGCTTCTGCGCGGTATCGCTGCGCAGCGCGACGTCGCCACGGTGCTTGACCGGAGACGTTGTGGCCCGGGTCGGCCCCACGGCTTTGCGCCGAGCAGCGCGGCGCGCTCCGACCTTGCCGGCGGCCTTCTTGGCCGACCCGCTGCGCGCCGCGATCGTCCGCGTCCGTTGGCCAGGAGCCTTGGAAGCGTCGCTTGGATCGGCTTCCAAGACGCCCTTCTCCTTCGGCGCGGCCTGCGTTGCGGCCTTCTCCTTCGGCCCGGCCCCCGCTGCGGCCTTCTCCTTCGGCCCGGCCTCTGTCGCACCCTTCTGCTTCGGCGCGGCCTCCGCCGCCCCCTTCTGCTTCGGCGCGGCCTCCACTGCGGCCCTCGCCTTCGGTCCGGCGTGCGCAGACCCCTTCTCCTTCAGGCGTCGCGGCAGCTCCTCAGGTGCCTTGGACGTCCCATCGAGCGCGCCCTTCTTGCCGAGCTCCACCGGCGGCGCAGGCTCGACCGGCGAGGCCTGCCTCGTCGATTCCTCGCGGGCAGCGCCGTCCGCGGCCTCTGCCTGTTGCACCGTGCTGTCGGCGGCCTTGGCATGAGCGATCGGATGCCCGTGCTCTCCGTCGCCGTCCACGCCCTCGCGGCCGCGCATCGGCACGTTGGGTCGATACATCGTGTAATGGACGACCTCGTCGATATCGTGCCTCGAGAGCACGGCCGCGAAATCGTCGAGGGCGAGCGCGAGGCGCGCGTCCAGGATCTCGAACATGCTCGTCACGCGCTGCTCGGGCGGGAGCACCGAATGAAAGTTCACGCCGTTCAGCCGACCCGTGAGCCGGATCGGAGCGCGCACCCCGGGCGCGTAGTCGACCTTGAGGTACAGGATCTTCCGGCGATCCAGCTCCGCCAGCGCCTCTTCGTTCGTCATGTTGGCGTAGCGGTACGCCGGAGACGCCTCAACGACGCTCGCCTCCGGCGTCATGAGGAACGGCGACGCGGCCGACGCGGGCGCCGGACCGAGCGTCGCGACGGACGCAAGCAGCGCGCAGGCCAACGGCTTCATCAGACAGCGAAGTCGGGAAAACGCCACAGCGGCCGCACTCTAACGTGACCGGGCTGAAAGGCTAGAAAATGAGCGGTGGCTGGACCCGTGTGCAGCACCCGAATCGCGCCGCCCGCAGCGCTGACCGTCGCGGAGGGTCATCGTCGCGGCTAGGCTGAGCGCGCGCGGCCGCGATACGCGGTTACGCGATCCCCGCGTAAGCCCCCGCACCTCGCACTCCCCTTCGCGACGAACACGCCTTGCAGCCGCCCACACCCATCGAACCGAGCCGCGACGCCCGCCCACGTGCCGTCGACACGCCTGGCGCGCCGGCGGACGCGAACGCCGTGCATGCGAGCCTCGGCTCGGGCGAGCGCCCGCGGCCGCCCGAGCCGACCGCTGCGCGCGCGCTCCTCGCCGCTGGCATCACGACCGCCGCCGTGACGGCGGTGTCCTACGCCGCGCCGAAGAGCTACGCCGGCACGCTCGTCGGCCTCACGTTCTTCGCGGCGACGTCCTGGCTCGTGCTGAGGTACGACGAGTCGACGATCCGCGCCCACGGCCTGTCGCTCGGGGGGCTCCTGGAGCCCGTGCCGCTGTCGGCGAGGCGCCTCGCCCGCGCCGCGCTCCACGCCGTCGCCTGGGCGACGCTGGTCGCCGCGATCGTCTTCCCGCTCTTCTGGCTGGGCTACCGGCTGTACTGGGGCGCGAGCTCGCCGTTCATGCTGCGCCCGCCGCCCTCGCTCGCCGACGAGATCGCCGCGCAGCTGCTCGTGGTCGCGCTGCCCGAGGAGGCGTTCTTCCGGGGCTACCTCCAGAGCGCGCTCGACCGCGTCTTCCCGCCGCGCCTCCGCGTCGCCGGCGCGACGCTCGGCCCGGCGTGGCTCATCTCGTCGGCGATCTTCGCGATCGGCCACGTTCTCACGATCCAGCACCCTGCCCGGCTCGCCGTCTTCTTCCCCGCGCTCCTCTTCGGGTGGCTGCGGGCGCGCACCGGCGGCATCGGGGCGCCGCTCGTGTTCCACGCGGCGTGCAACCTCCTCTCCCTCACCCTCGCCCGCGGCTACGGCCTGTCGCCGTGAGCGCCTCGCTCGAGGGCGCGGACCGCGCCTTTCACGGCGCTCCGATGCCCCGTCGCGTCACGCCGGCGGCCGCGACGCCGGCGGGGGTCGCGACGTCGGCGGCGGTCGCGATGTCGGCGACGTCAGCGAGGGTGGCGGCTGCGACGTGTGCGGGCCCAGCGGCAGGCCCGGACCGGGGATGCCCGCGCGCGTGTCGACCGCCCAGAGGACGATCGCGGCGACGACCGGGCCGATGAAGATCCCCGCCGCGCCGAACAGCTCGAGCCCGCCGAAGATGGCGAGCAGCGCGATGAGCGGGTGCATCCCGCCGTGCGAGCTCTGGACCCACGGCCGGATCACGTTGTCCGAGAGCCCGACGACGACCGCCGCAGCGCACATGCCGATGCCCGCCCCGATGCGCCCGACGACGAACAGGTAGATGGCCGCGCCCAGCGTGACCGGCGTGGTGCCGATCATGGGGACGAGCGAGAGCAGCGTGGCCAGGAGGCCGAACAGGAACGCGCCCGGCACCTTGCAGGCAAACAGCGCGATCGTCGTCAGCGTCCCCTGGACGGCCGCCGTCGCGAGCAGGCCGAGGACGGCGCCGTGCACCGTGTCCTGGATCGACGCGAAGAGGACGTCCGTCTCCTCGTTCCTGAACGGCGACTGCGTGAGCAGCCAGCGCAGCAGCAGACCGCCGTCGCGGAGCAGGTAGTAGAGCCCGACGATGAACAGAAACGCATCGACGATCGTCTGCGGCACCGCGGCGACCATGCCGCCCGCGAAACCGGCGATCGAGCTGCCCACCCGCTCGAACAGGTTGCTCACATACGTGCGGACGTCGTCCCCGGACAGGCCGGCCCTGTTGAGGAGCCCCGTTATCCTCCCGTCGTTCAGGAGGCCTTCGACCCGCTCGATCGTGTTCGACCAATCCCGCGAAAAGAAGCGGCTTATCGAGGCGGAGGCCTCGATGACGATCACCGCGAGCGGGATGCACACGAGGATGATCACGCCCACCGTCGAGATCGCGGGCGCGAACTGGCGGAAGCGGCCGAGTCGAGGCGCGAGGCGGCCCTGGAGCGGGGAGACGAGGAGCGCGACCAGGCCGCCGAGCAGGACGGGGACGAGCAGCCCCTTCACCATCCAGAAGAACAGCGCGATGAGCCCCGCCCGGAGGGCGAACGACAGCCATCGATCGGACTGAAAATCTTGCTGCATCGCCGGTTGCGCTCGCTCCTGCGCCGCGCTCAGCGGCGCATCGTAGGCCAAGGTAGGGTGCGCATCCGGCAACCACCAGCGATTTCCGCGTTGCGCAAGCGCGGCGCCGCGGTTCCAGGATACAGTCAGGCTCGGCTGGCGACCGCGGGGGCACACGGCCGCTTCCACAGCCGCATCAGCTGGAGGGAACGAGGATGAGCACGAGCGGAGGCGGGGTTCCACCCGGAGGCGGAGGCTGGGGCAACGCAGGCGGCGGCTGGGGGAATGGCGGCTGGGGGTCGAGCCCGCCCGGCGGCCAGGGCGTGGCGCCGGGCGGCGGAGGCGGCGCATCCTCGTCGGGCGGATACCCGCCGCCGGGTGGGGGATACCCGCCGCCTGGCGCAGGATGGGGCGCGCCCCCCGGCGGCTATGGCGCGCCTCCTGGAGGCGGCTGGGGCCCGCCGCCGGCTCACGGCGGCGGACCGCCTCACGGCGCCCCGGCGCACCCCTGTTCCGACAAGGACCAGGCGACAGCCTTCATGCTCTCGGTGTTTCTCGGGATCTTCGGCGTCGATCGCTTCTACCTGGGCCAGACGGGGCTCGGGCTCCTGAAGCTGTTCACGTGTGGTGGCCTCGGCTTCTGGAGCCTCATCGACACGATCCTGATCGGCACCGGATCCATGCGAGACGCCCAGGGGCTCGTGCTCAGGCGCGACGCGCCCGTCGGTCACCCGACCAAGAGCCAGTCCACGCTGTTCATGCTCTCGTATTTCCTTGGCTACTTTGGCGCAGATCGCTTTTATCTGGGGCAGACCGGGCTCGGCATAGCGAAGCTCTTGACGTGCGGCGGGCTCGGCATCTGGTCGCTGATCGACACGCTGATGATCGGCATGGGCCGCTTCCGCGACGCAGAGGGCAACTCGCTGCGGTTCGACCGCTGATCGAGGGGCACACCGGGTCACAGGGGGAGCGAGCGGGCCAGCGCTACCGAGCCTCGCCGGCCGTCGCGACGCAGCGCGCGGCGGCGCGGCGGCCGCGCTACTCGAGCGCGAGCATCCGCACGGAGCGAGGCACGAGCCGCACCTCGAGCGCCCCGCGGCGCGCCTCGAAGTGGGCGTCGTCCAGCACATCGCGCGCGCGCTGCGCGCTCACGGTGACGCGCGCCACCACGTCCGCGTCTCCGGGGTTCAGCAAGAAGAGCACCCGCGGCGTGCCCGACGCGTCCTCGTGCAGCGTGGCGAACACGCTGTCGGGATCACACGCAAACGCCGGCAGGCCGAGCGCGTCGATGGCGCGGGACACCGCGGAGTCGGCCGCTGCGGGGTCGTCCTGGAGGAGCGCCGGCAGGTTCTGGCCGGGGGCGAGGAGCCGCTTCAGATCGTAGGGCCGCGGCAGCTGGCGGAAGGCGCCGTCGAAGGCGGGCTCGCGGGGGCCGAGCGTGATCAGCGTCCCCTGCCTGGACGTCGCCTCGAGCCACGCGAACAGCTCCGGGCTCAGGCCGCCCGACGTGGCGCAGATGACCCAGCGCGCCCCGACGAGCGAGATGTCGCGATCCTCGCCGCCGACGTGGGCGTAGGGGACGCCGCGCGCGTCGAGCGCCTCCTCGAACGCACGCACGAACGTGTCGGACTCCACCGCGAGCGGGTAACCGAGCCCGAGGTCGTCCTCGAGGCAGCGATCGCGGGCGCCGAAGTTCATGATCGAGAAGAACGCCCCGGTGAGCGGGCCGAAGGCGTGCATCACGCGGGAGAGCCGGCGCTCCGTGCGCGGCGTGACGATGCGCACCGGCGCCGGGCGGCGGAGCTCGTGGAACCTCGTCGCCTCGAGGGCCGCGGAGAGCTTCCGCCAGAAGGCGGCGAAGGGGCGAGGACGGCCGCGCGGATCGATCGGCGCGCCGATCCAGCGATCGCGCTCGACCGCCATGTAGATGTTGTACCCGCGCAGCCCGTAGGCGAGCGCGGCCATCATCACGAACACGCTGTCGCGCTCCTCGAGCGGCGGGAAGAACGGCGGGAAGCCTGCGCCCATCTCGCACGCGAAGGGCGGCAGCGAGAGCGCCTCGCAGCGCACGGCGAGCTCGCTCGTCCGGCGGGCGATGATCTGCCGGCTGCTCGGGCTCGCGATGCTGTAGTAGTCGAGGCCGACGAGATCGACGACGCGCGAGATGCGAGCAGGGTTGAGCGGCGTCGCGTCCTGTCCCATCGGGAAATTGTGCATCGTGGGCAGGCCATCGACGCCCGCCGCGGAGAGCGCCCTCGCGAAGCGCCCCATCGCGGTCTCGAGGAGGTGCTCGTGGAACTCGCTCCAGTCGAGGTGGCGCGCGAGATCGGCCGGCGTCTCGGCGTCGAACGCGACCGGCGGCGTGATCGTGGCGAACCGCAGGTCGCCCTCCTCGACCTGCGCGCGTTCGCGGGCGACCGCGCGCACGAGCGCCGCGCCGACGTCCTCGGTCGCGTCGCCCTCCGGCGCGGGCTCCCCCCTCTTCGTCGCGTAAGCGCGCTGGAGCGCCTCGATCGTCCGGTACTTCTCGCGCAAGAAGTCGCGGTACAGGGAGATCGCGTCCGGGTGGTAATCCTGGTCGTACGCCCCGTCGCGGAAGTAGAGCGCGCCCTCGTTGTCGATCTGCAGGAGCACGATGGGCCCGTCCGGGTAGAGGTGCGGCTTCAGGACCGGGGCGAGCGCGTTGAAATAGCGGGCGACCTCGTCGTGGAATGCGTTGCTCGCGTAGCTCGGGACCGGGAACCCGTACGGCAACATCGGGAGCACGACCGGGTTGTTCCGCGCCGAGCGGGCCTGGCAGCTCGGGTCCCAGATGACGCGCTCGGGGATGCCGAAGCAGGTGAGCTCCGCGTTGATGTGCGGGCCCGGACGCGCGATGACGTAAAAGCCGAGCTCTTGCGCGAGGCGGAGAAAGGCGCCGACGTCGCGGCGCGGATCGAGCCGGCCGAAATCGAACTGCCCCGGGCCGGTCTCGTGAACGGCCCACGGCACATAGATGTCGATCAGGTGAACGCCGAGCGAGCGCGTGGCCTCGAGGCAGGCGCGCCAGTGCTGCGGGTCAAGCCGCCAGTAGTGCACGCTGCCGGCGTACAGCGGGACCAGCTTGCCGCCGATGTCCAGGCCGCCCGGGGCAAGGCGTACCCCCCGCGCGAAACGTTCCTCTGGAGAGCTCGCGTCCTGAGTCGTGGCCACGCGCGCGCACACTAGCAAGGATCGCAGGGAGATCGATACCGCCGCGTTCGGCCCGGCGCGCGCCGGACGGGGCGACGTCGGCTCCACGGCACAGCGCGCACAGCGCGCACAGCGCGCACAGCGCGCACAGCGCGCACAGCGCTCAGCGCAGGATCGTCACCGAGCGCGCCACGAAGTCGTAAACAGGCCCCCAGTAGACCCCGAGCAGCACGGTCGGAATGGCGAGCGCGCACGTCGTCGCGCCAAGCAGCGGCCGCACCGGTGTGGGCTCGGTGCGATCGCTCTTGTCGAGATACATCGTGCGGAGAAGGCGCGCGTAATAGAAGAGCGAGATCACGCTGTTCAGCACGCCGACGACCGCGATAACCCAGCTCCACGCGCCCCCGGCGGCGAGCAGCGCCGAGAAGAGGTAGAATTTGCCGATGAAGCCGGCCATCGGGGGCAGGCCGGTGAGCGAGATGAGGAACACGGCCATCGCCGCGGCGACGAGCGGGGCGCGGCGCCCGAGCCCGCGGAAGGCGGCGAACGTCTCGTCTCCGCCGCTCTTCTCGGCCACGGCCATCACCACCAGGAACGCGCCGAGGTTCATGAAGCAGTAGGTGACGATGTAGAAGGCGATCGCGGCGACGCCGGCGACGCTGAACACCGAGAAGCCGAGCAGCATGTACCCCGCGTGCGCGATGCTCGAGTAGGCGAGCATGCGCTTCACGTTCTCCTGCTCGAGCGCCGACAGGTTGCCGACGGTCATGGTCGCCATCGCGAGGCACCCGAAGAGCACCGGCCACGGCGTGGCGACGCCGGGCGGCGCGCTCCCGGCGCCGAGCGCGTCCGAGAAGAAGCGGATCAGCACCGCGAAGCCGGCCGCCTTCGGCCCCACCGAGAGGAACGCGGTCACCGGGGTCGGCGCGCCCTCGTACACGTCGGGCGTCCACATGTGGAACGGGGCGGCGCTGATCTTGTAGCCGAAGCCCGCGAGCATGAAGGCCGTGCCGACGAACACGACCTCCGGCACCTTGCCCTGCTGCGCGGTGAGCGCCGCGATCCGCGCAGCGCACTCGTCGAGCCGCATCGACGCGGTGATGCCGAAGATCCAGCTCATCCCGTAGAGCATGATCCCCGACGCGACGCCGCCGAAGATGACGTACTTGAGCGCCGCCTCGCTCGACTTCGCGTCGTTGATCTTGAAGCCCGCCAGCACGAAGCTGATGACGCTGACGAGCTCGAGCGACAGGTAGATGAGCAGCAGGTGGCGGCTCGCCGCCATCAGGTTCATGCCCAGCGAGAGCACGAGGATCAGCGTGAAGAGCTCGCCCGAGTCGCGGCGGAGCTCGGGCTCGATCCCGGGGGCCGGCGGGGGCACCGAGAAGAGGACGATCGCCCCGGTGACGAGCGCGAAGATCACGCGGAAGAGGTTCGAGAAGCGATCGAACGCGAGCAGGCCGTGGAAGAGCGCGCGAGGGCCGGCGTCCGTCGCCAGGAAGTACGCGCCCAGCCCGCCTGACCAGGCGAGCGCTGCGAGGCTGAGGATCACGAGGCCGGCGAGCTTGAGGCGCGCCGGGGACGCGAGGTCCCACACGACGAGCAGCAGGGCCGCGGCGATGAGGCCGAGCTCCGGCGCGAAGTAGGCGAGGCTCGCCACGTTGTCGAGGGTGCGGGGTTCCACGGCTTACCTGGCGCTGGCGAGGGCGCCCTGGCCCGGCGAGGCGCCCTCCTCCGGGGCGCCCGCGCGGGCGTACGCGGCGCCGCCCGCGCTGTCTACGCTTGGCGCGCCGGCGATCTGCGACTGCCCCGGCCTGTCGACGAGGCGGTGCACGTCGAGGGCCCCGCGATCGATGAGGCTGAGCAGCGGGCGCGGCCAGAAGCCGAGGACGAGGACCAGCGCCGCGAGCGGCGCGATCGACGCGAGCTCTCGCCCGCTGATCTCCGGGAACTTGCCGCCGAACGGCTCGAGGTACTTGCTCTGCCGCCACGACGCGCGGAACGTGCCGAGGAACATCCGCTGGAGGGCCCAGAGGTGGTAGGCCGCGGTGATGATGACGCCGACGGCGGCGAGGATCGTGAGGGCGCGGTAGCGCGGGAAGGCGCCGATGAACGTCATCGCCTCCCCCCAGAAGCCGGACAGGCCGGGCAGGCCGAGCGACGCCATGAACGCGAAGCCGACGAGCGCCGTGTAGAGCGGCATCTCCGAGGCGAGGCCGCCGAACCTGTCGATGTCGCGCGTGTGCACGCGGTCGTAGACCACGCCGACCAGGGTGAAGAGCATCCCGGTGATCAGGCCGTGGTTGAACATCTGGACGAGGCAGGCCTGGATGCCCTGCGGCGTCATCGCGCCGAGCGCCAGCAGCGTGAAGCCCATGTGGCTGACGGAGGAGTACGCCACGAGCTTCTTCAGGTCGCTCTGCGCCATGGCGCAGAAGGCGCCGTAGAGGATGTTGACCACCCCGAACACCGCCATGGCCGGCGCGGCCCACTGCGTCGCCTCGGGCAGCAGGGTGAAGTTGATGCGGAGGATGCCGTAGGTGCCCATCTTGAGGAGCACCCCCGCGAGGATCACGCTGATCGCGGTGGGCGCCTCCACGTGGGCGTCCGGCAGCCAGGTGTGGAACGGGAACATCGGGATCTTGATCGCGAACCCGACGAACAGCCAGATCCAGACCACCTTCACCGCGGCGACGCCGAGGATCGTGAGCCCCTGCGCCGCCCAGGCGACCCGCGAGAGCTCCGGGATCGAGAAGATGCGCTCGGTGGCCTGGCCGTCGACCAGGTAGGTGTGGCCAGCGTTCAGGTAGAACCAGATGAACGCGAGCAGCATGAAGACGCTGCCGGCCAGCGTGTAGAGGAAGAACTTGATCGCCGCGTACTCGCGCCGCGGTCCGCCCCAGATGCCGATGAGGAAGTACATCGGCAGGAGCATCACCTCCCAGAAGACGAAGAAGAGGAACAGGTCGAGCGCGATGAAGACGCCGAACATCCCCGTGACGAGGAGGTTGTACATCGCGAAGTAGCCCTTGAGCTGGTCGTGGACGCTGTAGCTCGCGAGGGCGCCCACGAACGAGATCAGCGCCGTGAGCAGGACCATCGAGATCGACACGCCGTCGACGCCGACGAAGTACTCGACGTTCAGCGAGCGGATCCACACGCCGTGCTCGATGAACTGGTAGCCGTCGTTCCCGTCGACCCGGGTGAAGCCCCTGTCGAACTGCGCGTAGAGCCACGCCGCGAGGACGAGGTTCACGCCCATCAGCACGACGGTCATCAGCCGGAGCTTCCTGTCGTCCTGGAAACGCAAGAGGTGCGCGAGGAAGACCGCGACCACGCCGAGCAGCGGCAGGAACGTCAGGATCGAGAGGATGTGGTCGCCGACGAAGCCGAGGCTGCTCCCGCGCTCCGCGTGGATGCCCATCGCGACGGTCCGCGCTACCTCCAGCACGCCGGCCGCGCCGGCCGCCACCGCGTCGGACTCGACGACGACGTGCCCGTAGAGCTCGCGCGCGCGCACGCCCGCGGTCTTCCACCGGACCACGGCCTTCCGGCTCGCGCCCGGCGGGAGGGTCGCCGAGGTGCCGCCTCCGTCGAGCTCCACGCTGACGCCCGGCGGGACGCGCGGGTCCTCGGGGGACGTCCGCACGATCACCCGCGTCACCTTCAAGGGGCCGTCGCCCTGGTTCTCGATCGTGAACGAGCCGACGTGGTCCGGCCCGCTCGCGGCGAGCTCGACCGGCGCGCCAGGCGGCTCCGCGCGCAGCGCGATCTGGCCGCGCGGCCCGGGCGCCCTCGGCGCGTCGAGCGTCTGCGCCAGCGCCGGCGGCGCCGCCCCGAGCACGACGGAGAGCACGACCAGGAGGGGGATCAGGAGCTTCATCGAGGTGGACCTGGCCGATCTCGCGAGGGCGAATCCACGGCGCATGCTGACGATGGAGAGGTTCGACATCGGCCGTTCACCGCAGGAAGTAATGAACGATGCTGAACAAGGCGACGCCGCCCAGGAGGAAATAGACGTAGCTCTGGATGCGCCCGGTCTGCAGGGTGCGGAGCTTCGCCCCGGCGCTCAGCGTGCCCTCGGCGACGAGGTTCACGACGCCATCGACGAGGTACCGGTCGATGGCGCCGGTGACCCAGGCGGCGGCCCGGGCCAGGACCGCGACCCCGTTGACGATGCCGTCGACGATCCAGCGGTCCATCTCGGCGAAGAAGAGGCGCAGCGAGAGGGCGGCGCGCACCACCGTCGCGTCGTAGATCTCATCGACGTAGTACTTGTTCGAGAGGAGCTGGAAGCCCGGGAGCCGCCGCTCCTCTTCAGCCCAGCGCGGGGAGCGACGCGCGCCGTAGCGGGCGCGCGCGAGCGAGAAGGCGACGACCGCGCCGCCGACGGAGAGCGCCATGAGCGCGAGCTCGAGCCCCAGCCCGTGGCGCCGGAACGAGACCTCCGCGTGAGCGAAGACCGGATGGAGCCACGCCTCCAGCAGGGGCTCGCCGTGGCCGCCGACGAAGTGGCTGGAGAAGCCGAACACCGCGCCCGCGCACGCCGACAGGACCGCCAGCACCGCGAGCACCGAGGTGATCGCCGGCGGCGACTCGTGGACCTTGGTCTCGATCTCCTTGCGGGCGTGGGGCCCCTCGAACGTCAGGAAGTAGCTCCGCCACATGTAGAACGAGGTGCCGAGCGCCGCCGCGAGGCCCATCGCATAGATGAGCAGCCCCGGGATCGGGCCGGTGTTCTCGGTGCCAAACGCCTTCCAGAGGATCTCGTCCTTGGACCAGAAGCCCGCGAAGAACGGGATGGGCGCGGCGGTGATGGCGAGGCACGCCGCCTGGTACGTCCGCGCCGTGAGCGGCATGACGCGGCGGAGGCCGCCCATGTTGCGCATGTCCTGGGCCGCGGCCTCGTCATGCTCCACCGCGTGCATCCCGTGGATCACCGAGCCAGAGCCGAGGAACAGGCACGCCTTGAAGAACGCGTGCGTCATCAGGTGGAACACGGCCGCCCAGTACGCCCCGACGCCGACCCCGATGAACATGAAGCCAAGCTGGCTCACCGTGCTGTAGGCGAGCACCTTCTTGATGTCGTACTGGAAGAAGCCTATCGACGCCGCGAGGAGCGCCGTCGAGGCCCCGATCAGCGCGATGACGCCGCCTGCGACCGGGCTCAGCGAGAACAGGAAGCTGAGGCGCGCGACCATGTAAACGCCGGCCGTGACCATGGTGGCGGCGTGGATCAGCGCGGAGACGGGGGTCGGGCCGGCCATCGCGTCGGGCAGCCAGACGTAGAGCGGGATCTGGGCGCTCTTGCCGGCGGCGCCGACGAAGAGGAAGAAGCAAGCCAGCGTGATCAGCGCGACGCCGCCCCACACCGTCTTCGACTCGAGGGCATCCTTGAGGAACGCCTTGCCGCTCGCGTCCTTGATCACGAGCTGATCGTGGATCTCGCGGAACGTGACCGTCGAGCCCACGGTCGCCACCACGATCTCCTTGCCCGGCTCGACGCGCATCCGCTCGATCGCGGCGATCTCGACGCCATCGCCCCCGATCACGGCGCCGTCGCCCGGCACGATCACCACGGAGTGCGCCCCGGCGTCGATCTCCTTGCGGATGAAGGGGGACACGCCGAACGGCCGCGGGCTCGAGGCGAGCTGAGCGGCGTCGGCGATACCGAGGTACACACGCGCGCCGGGGTGACCGGTGAAGGTGAGATATCCCTTCGACCCGGCGAGCGGCTGCGCCCTGCGCTCGCCCGCCTTGCCCCCGGCCCCGTCATGCGCCCCGGCGGAGGCGCCGTGATCGCCGCCCGCCTCCGCGGCCACCGCGATGAAGCGCGCGCGGTAATCGGAGAGGAACCGGCCGTCGTCGAGCCACCTGGCGCCGAGACCCCAGAAGAGGAGCGCGAGGCCGCACACGAAGCCCCAGTCGCCGATCCGGTTCACGACGAAGGCCTTCATGCCGGCAGAGGCCTTCTTGTAGTCGCTGTACCAGAACCCGATGAGCAGATAGCTGCAGAGGCCGACGCCCTCCCAGCCGAAGAACATCACGATGAAGTTGTCCCCGAGGACGAGGAGCAACATCGAGAAGACGAAGAGGTTCAGGTAGGTAAAGAATCGCCAGTACGCCGGCTCGGCCTCCATGTACGAGGCGGCGTAAACATGGATGAGCGTGCCGACGCCGGTGATGATCAGCGTCATCAGGCAGCTCAGCGGATCCATCACGAACGCGAAGTTCGCGTCGAGCGATCCGATGCGGATCATCTGCCAGGCGAAGCTGTAGAGCGCGCGTTCCCCCGGCGCGAGCCCGACGAGCTGGACGAAGCTCGCGAGCCCGAGGGCGAAGGCGCCCAGCATGGCGCCCACGGCGACGAGCGTGACGCCGAAGCTCCCGATGTGGAGCCGCTTCGACACATCGCGACCGAACGAGCTCCGCTGCAGCGCGCGGCCAAACAGCGCGTTGATCACCGCGCCGAGCATCGGCAGGAGCGGAATCCACCAGAGTGGCGTCAGCGCCGTGTGGACGTGCGTGACCTGGCCGGAGTAGTCGGGCATCGTTGGGGCAGCCGGTGAAAACATGGACCGGCACGCGCGTCTTGCTCTGCAACCACCCCGCGACGTGACAGTCGGCTCTGGTGACTCCCCCGCGGAACCGGAGGAGCCGCACGTTAATGGAGGGCCACAGGGCGGGTCAATACTTCCATTGGCCCTGTTCCACGGCGAGACACGCCGTTCCTGCGCGCATCTCGCACCTCTGTGAGGTCACCCGTCGGTCGTCGGCTGGGCATCGTCCTCGCGCGCCGCGCCGCCGCTCGATGGCGGCGCCACGCCGCCGAGCTGCGTCACGCGCCGGATCGCGAGCCACAGATCCCGCCTGCCCTCGCCGGTGATCGACGAGAAGCCGATCGCGCGGCGGAGGGCGCCGCGCGCTGCCGGAGCGCGCGGGGCCGCCGCGGACAGCTGGTCCAGCGCGCGCCGGACCGACGAGCGCGGCACCTTGTCGACCTTCGTCGCGACGAGCAGCAGCTCCACAGGCCGTCGCGCGACGTCGCGGGACGCCTCGATGAAGCGGATGAGCTCGAGATCGTCCTCCTCGAGGCCTCGCCGCGCATCGACCAGGAGCAGCACCGCGGCGAGCGTGACGCGCCCGCGCAGGTACCCCTCGATGAGCGACGCCCACGCCGCTTGCTCGGACTTCGAGCGCCGGGTGAAGCCGTACCCCGGCAGATCCACGAGCTGGAACACCGCGCTGTCGCGGGCCCGCGCCTCATAGAGGTTGATCTGCCGCGTCGAGCCTGGGTTCGAGCTCGTCCGGACGAGCCCTTTGCGCTCGACGAGCGTGTTGATGAGGCTCGACTTGCCGACGTTCGATCGCCCGGCAAACGCCACCTCCGCGCTGACGGGCGGAGGGAGCGACGCGAGCGAGCCCGCGCCGGCGACGAAGGACGAGTCGACGATCTGGAACGGATCGAGCTGCCGCTCGGCGCGCGCCGTCGGAGCAGCTTGAGGCTTGGGGGCGCGGCGGGAGGTGGTCACTTCGATCGGGGCGGCTGGAACTGCGGCTTGCACTCGTCGCACTGGCAGAGCGAGCGCAGGTACCGGAAGGTGTAGATGCCCGAGTCGTGCCGATCGCCCCACGTGAACTGGAGCGCGTAGTTGCCGACCTGCTCGATCTCGCGGACGTTCAGGTCGCCGCCGGGCACGAAGTTGATCGTGCCGCCGTGCCCCTGGCAGTTCGCGCACGGGCAGTACCCGCGCAGGATCTCGTGCGGAAGGACGCTGCGGTGGCCGTCGGCCCAGTGGATCTCCATCACCCGCGCTCCGTGCGGCGCCTTGACCTGAGTGGGAGTGAGCTTCGGATCCTGCGGCATCGTGCCCTTCCAGCCGACGGCAGTACCACGCCGATCCGGCGCTGCAAAGCGCCGCGGCGCGTCGACCGGGCGTCGCTCCGTTTTTCTCGGATCCTGCGGGGTCTCCGAGGTTTCCATGACTCTCACCTGGCTCGACCGCGCCGGCGCTCTCCGCGCCCTCCCGGGCGCCTCGGCTAGCCGAAGCTGGAGCGGACCGCGTCTACGCAGTTACGCGCGTTACGCGCGTTACGCACATTACCCTGCGGCGACCACCCGCGCATCGACGGGGGCGAGCGTCGCCTCGACGTCCTCGAGGATCCGCACGACCGCGGCGCCCTCGTCGAGCGGCGTCAGCGGCGGCGTGCGGTCCTCGACGCAGCGAAGGAAGTGCTCGATCTCCACGGAGAGCGGCTCGCGCCACGGCACCTCGAGCTCGCGACCGGCCGGCGCGAGCTCGAGGTGCCCGGCGCGCTCGCCGGCCGGCGCGCCCGCCCCAGCGCCGCGCGCGTCCAGGAACACGATGCGGTCGGGCGCGCGCACGTCGTCGAAGACCGCGACGCCCGCGCTGCCGACGAGCCGCAACCGCCGCTCCTTGGTCGGGCTCGACGAGCAGAGCTCGATCCGCGCCGCGAGGCCGCTCTCGAGGCGCGCCTCGAGCGTGACGAGCTCGCCGCACGGCGAGAGGTGGGCCCGCGCCTCGGCGAGCGGGCTCGAGTCGAGCGCCGAGAGCAACGAGAGATCGTGCGGCCCGAGCGTCCAGAGCGCCGACCGGGCCCCGCCGACCGCGCCGGCGGCGCCGACGCTCATCGACAGGCGCGCCGCGCTGAAGCTCACGAGATCGCCGAGGCGCCGCTCGCGCGCGATCGCGACGAGGTGCACCACGGAGGGGTGGTAGCGGAGCAGGTGGCCGACCATGCCGATCCGGCCGAGCGCCGCAGCGCGGGAAGCGCAGCGATCGGCCTGCGCGGCGGAGAGGGCCAGCGGCTTCTCCACGAAGATGTCCGCGCCGGCCTCGAGCGCCCGCAGCGCGAGCTCGGCGTGGCTCGCCGCGGGGGTCGCGATGATCACCGCGTCCACGCGCGCGGCCAGCGCCTCGTCGATCGTGCGCACGAGCCGCGCCCGCGGGGCGAGCGCGCGCGCCCGCGAGAGGCGGCCTCGGTCGACGTCCGCCACGGCGATCACGCGCGCCCGCGCGTTCTCCGACAGCGCGCGGAGGAGCTTCTCCCCCCACCGCCCGCAGCCCACCAGCGCGACCCGGACGCTCACGGCGCCCCCGGCGCCGCGGCGGACTCGGCCGGCCGGAGCGTGAGCTCGCCGAGGATCGCCGCGCCCTCGGCGTTGCCCGGGTGGATCGAGGGCCCGTTGATGTCGACGAGGAAGTCGTACGGCGCGCGCGCCTCGCCCTCGATCGTCGCGCGCACGCGGACGTGCTGGAAGCAGGCCGACTCGGTGGTGGTGCTCCAGGCAGGCGCCTTTCCCGGGTGCCGCGCGCCGATCGCCTCCGGCACGCTCCGGCCGCCCTCGGGGCGGTACTGCTGCACGACGCCGAGCGCCGCCCTGCGGTCCGAGGCGTTGAACCTCGACTGCGTCCAGAGGACCGCGCCGCCGGCGGCGGCGCTGGTGCCCACGAGCAGCAGCATCCGCACCGCCTTGCCGTAGTCCATCCGCGAGCCGTATAGCCCCGGCGCTCGAGGAGAGCCAGCCGGGGCGGCGCGCCGCCTAACCCACGAACGACCCGAGCCCGCGGAACCTGCGGTACCGGTCGTCGACGAGCTCCTCCGGCCCGAGCCCGTCCATCGACGTGAGCGTCGCCCAGAGCGCCTTGTCGAGCCGCACCGCGGCGTCGTCGTGGTCCTGGTGCGCGCCGCCGGTCGGCTCCTCGACGACCGTGTCCACGACGCCGAGTTGCAGCAGATCCGGCGCGGTGATCTTGAGCCGGGCCGCGGCCTCGTCGGCGCGGGAGCCGTCCTTCCAGAGGATGGCCGCGCAGCCTTCCGGCGAGATGACCGAGTAGCAGCTGAACTCGAGCACCAGCACCCGGTTGGCGACGCCGAGCGCCAGCGCGCCGCCCGAGCCCCCCTCGCCGATGACGGTCGCCACGATCGGCACCCCGACCCGCGCCATCGCGGCGAGCGCGGCGCCGATCGCCTCGCTCTGGCCGCGCTCCTCGGCGCCGATGCCCGGGTAGGCGCCCATCGTGTCGATGAACGTCAGGATCGGGAGCCCGAACCTGTCGGCCATCTCGTAGAGCCGGATGGCCTTCCGGTAGCCCTCCGGGTGCGGCATCCCGAAGTTGCGCTTCACGTTCTCCTTGGCGCCGCGCCCCTTCTGGTGGCCCACCACCACCACGCTCCGCCCGTGGTACGTCGCGAGCCCGCCGACGATGGAGCAGTCGTCGGCGAAGCGCCGATCGCCCTTCAGCTCGACCCAGTCGGTGAAGAGCCGCTTGATGTAATCAAGCGTGTACGGCCGGTTCGCGTGGCGCGAGAGCAGCACCTTCTGCATCGGCGTGAGGCCCGCGAAGATCTCGCGCGCCAGCCGGCCCGTGTTGTCCTCGAGCTGGGCGAGCTCCGGCTCGAACCGCGGGTCCGCCGCGGCGAGCGAGCGCAGCTCCCGCACCTTCTCGATGAGCTCTGCGACAGGTTTCTCAAAGGGTAGGATCGAAGCAGCCACGGCCCGGACCCTAACGCTGCAGCGGGCGGACGGCTACGGCGCTGTGCTGCCGCGCTGCATCGTCCGCGGGATGACGCGCGCGCACGCCCCAGCCGATCGGCCGAGGCGCCGCGTCACCGCGGTCATTCAGGGAGGGCGTTCGTCGGCTCGGCGTGAATGAAGGCGTTCGCCGGGACCTGCGACATCGGCCGGCTCCGGATGACGTTGTAGATCGTGACCGGCTTGTCCTTGCCCTTCACCTTGGCGGGCTGGAGCTCCTCGGTCTCGAACCTTCCCCCGAGCTGCGCGTACGTGCTCTCGCTGATGACGATCTGTCCGGCCAGCGCGATGGAGCAGAGCCGCGCCGACGTGTTCGCCACGTCGCCGATCACCGTGTAGCTGAGCGCCTTCGAGCTCCCGATGTACCCGGCGACGAGCGGGCCGCTGTGGATCCCGATGCCGACCGCGAGCGGCAGCTCGCCCATCTCGAGCCGCTCGCGGTTGAACTCGCCGAGCACCTCGCCCATCTTCAGGGCGCACTCCACGCTGCGGACCGCATCGTCCCGGTGGGCGACCGGCGCGCCCCAGAGCGCCATGATCCCGTCGCCCATGAACTTGTCGAGCGTGCCTTCGAACTGGAAGATCGTGTCGACCATCCGCTCGAAGTACTTGTTCAGCATCTCGACGAGCTCCTCGGGCCGCTTGCTCTCGGCCATGCGCGTGAAGCCGCGGATGTCGCTGTTGAAGACGGTGCACTCCTCCACGTGCTGGCCGCCCGGCTTGACGGCGAGCTGGCCGCTCAGGACGCGCTCGGCGATGTTCGGCGAGAGCAGCCGTCGCAGCTGCTCGCGCGTGACGATCTCGTTCTCGATCTTCTTCCCGAGGATGTTGATCTCGATGAACATCGCCGCCTGGTAGGCGATGGCCGTCACCAGCTCGAGATCCTTGGGCTGGAACTGCGCGAGCGTCTCCGAGTCGAGCCACAGCACGCCGAGCACCTCGCTGTTGTGCTGCAGCGGGGCGACGATCGCCGAGCTGATCCGGTTCAGGATCATGCTCTTGCCCTTCGACGCAGCGAAGTCCATCGCCGCGTCGTGGGTCAGCACCGCGGCCCGCTCGTGGACGACGTGGTTCAGGATCGTCGACGACACGCTGATCGGGGCCGTCGTCCCGTCGCGCCGCTGCATGGCCTGCGGGGTGAGCTCGCCGTTCTCGTTGCGCAGGAAGATCACCCCGCGGTCGGCGCGGATGAACTTGAACACGCTCGTGAGGATCTTCTCGAGCAGCTTCGTCGTGTCGCGCTCGGCGGCGATCTCACGGGACAGCTCGTGCGACAGGCGCAGCCGCTCGTAGTCGGCGCGCAGCTGGTTCATGTCGTTGGCGATCCGATCGAACGCCAGGAACCCCTTGTCGACCGCGGCGATCTGGGTCCCGATCTGCCGGGCCTGATCGTTCACGTCGATGCGGGTGCCCTGCGCGACGAACGAGCCTCCGTGCGCCCCCGAGCGCCCCGGCAGCGGCGCGGTCCCGCCCGGCCCGGCGCCGAGCGGCGGCGGCGGCACGTACGGCTGCCGCGTCACCGGCGGCGCCACCGGCGTGCCCGGGAGCGGCGGCTGCGGCGGCTGGCGCTGGTACTGCGGCTGCTGCGGCGGATACCCGTGGGCCGGCGGCTGCTGCGGCGCCGCGCCCTGGTGGTTGACCACGGGCGGCCAGCCCGGGACGAGGGGCGGCGCGACCGGGGCGGCCGGATCGTCGAAGCGGCCACGCGTGGATCCCAGGGCGATCTCGTCCCCGTGCTTCAGCGGCGCTTCGCCCCGGACACGCTCGCTGTTGATGAACGTGCCGTTCAGGCTCCCCAGATCGCGCAGGACGAAGTGATCGCCCCGCTGCTCGATGATGCAGTGCTCCTTGGAGACGATCTTGTCGAGCAACTGGATGGAGTTGTTCGGGTGGCGCCCCAGCGAGTTCACGGGCCGCAGATCGATCGCCTGCTGGCCCTCGGCGGTCTGCAGGATGAGGCGGGCCATCGGTTCTGGCAGATTACCCAGCCGGGCACGGACCGACAATCTTTCCGGCCGAAGTCCAGCGCCGGCCGAGGGGAGCGACCGTACCGGGCCGCGCGAAATGCGCCTCGGCCCCGCTGGAAACACCTGCGCTGGGGCCGACCGCCCGGGGCGGCTGTCGTCGGCTGTCGCCTGGATTACTGACCGGATGATTAGCTTACCGGGCCCTGCATCTCATGGAGGCGCCGCCTGGAACGGCTATGCGCCCACATGCCGCCGCGTTAGTCGGCCGCATGGATTCCGCGTACCTCCTCGCGATCGATCAGGGCACCACCGGAACGACGTCTCTCCTCATGGACACGTCGGGCGCGACGCTCGGCCGCGCCACGCGCGAATTTCGCCAGCACTTCCCGGAGCCAGGTCTCGTCGAGCACGACCCGGAGGAGATCTGGCAGAGCGTTCAGGATGCCGTGGGCGAGACGCTCAGGGCGGCGGGCGTGGCCGGCAGCGCGATCAAGGCCATCGGCATCACGAACCAGCGCGAGACGACGCTCGTCTGGGAGCGCGCGACCGGGCGCCCGATCCACCGCGCGATCGTGTGGCAGGACCGCCGCACGGCGGCGCGCTGCGCCGAGCTCCGCGCCGCGGGCCACGAGCAGGCGGTGGAGGAGACCACCGGCCTCGTGCTCGATCCGTACTTCAGCGGCACGAAGCTCGCGTGGCTCCTGGACAACGTGCCCGGCGCGCGCGCGCGCGCCGAGCGAGGCGAGCTCTGCTTCGGCACCATCGACAGCTTCCTCGTCTGGCGGCTCTCGGGCGACGCGGCCGGCGGCTCCCCCGTGCACGCGACCGACGTCACCAACGCGTCGCGCACCCTGCTCATGAGCCTCGCGTCGCTGAGCTGGGACGACGCGATGCTCGCCATGCTCCAGATCCCGCGCTCGCTCTTGCCGCAGATCGTCGGGTCGGCGGGACGCATCGCGGCGACTCGCGGCTTCCCGCACCTGCCCGACGGCATCCCGATCGCTGGCATCGCGGGCGATCAGCAGGCGGCCCTCTTCGGCCAGGCCTGCTTCGCGACAGGCGACGCAAAGTGCACCTATGGCACCGGCGCGTTCGTGCTGGCCAACATCGGCGATCGCCCGCTCAGGAGCCGCTTCGGCCTGCTCACCTCCGTCGGGTGGCAGATCGGCTCCGAGGTGGTTTTTGCGCTCGAGGGAAGCGCCTTTATCGCCGGTGCGGCGGTGCAGTGGCTCCGCGACGGCCTGGGCGTCATCAAGAGCGCGGCGGAGATCGAGGCGCTCGCCCGCAGCGTGCCCTCGAGCGAGGGCGTCACGTTCGTCCCGGCGCTCTCGGGCCTCGGCGCGCCCTACTGGGATCCGGACGCTCGCGGGATCATCTCCGGCGTGACGCGCGGCACGACCGCGGCGCACCTCGCCCGCGCGACGCTCGAGGGAATCGCGCTCTCCGTGACGGATCTCGTGCGGGCCATGGCCGACGACCTGGGCCACCCGCTGCGCCGGATGCGCGTGGACGGCGGCGCCGCCGCGAACGACCTGCTCATGCAGTTCCAGGCGGACGTGGCGAACGTCGCTATCGAGCGCCCCACCGACCTGGAGACGACGGCGCGAGGCGCGGCAATGCTCGCCGGCGTCGGCGCCGGCCTCTTCCTCACGAAGGAGGACGCGGCCCGCATCTCCCGTGTGGGGCAGAGCTTCCAGGTCGAGATGAGCGAAGCGGATCGATCCGCCCACCTCCACCGCTGGGCCGACGCTGTCGCCCGCACGCGCTCGAAGCGCAGCTGAGCACTCGCCGATTCCCCTGAATTTCCACGCTGTTTTCCGCTTGAACCAGGTCTTCCGAAGCTCTCTCCCGAGCCGTCATCGCGCCGCGGCTCGGCGGCCGAACGGGCTTCCGGATCAAGGAATCAACCCTAGGTTGCGAGAGTTAGGCCCAGAAGCCCCCAACCAGCGTAGAGTGCTATGACGACGGCGCATTTCCGTTCAAACTTGGTGCACTTGAACCGAGGCGCGCGGCCAGCCCACCGCCGCCTCGCTGCTTTCGATGGAGACGAGGAGGACATGCCGACTACCGAGAATGCTTCAGCCGGCGGGACGGCCGTTCGCGACATCCCGATCGACTGGGAGGCGCTGGAGGACGCCTTCGAGAACAACGCCCCAGAGGTGCACTCGTACCTGCACCTCGGCACGGGCGACGTGCTGCGGGTGGTCGACGGCGTGGCGGATCCGCAGATGCACGCGCGCATCGCGGCAGACGCGAACTACCTCCGGATCGATCCCGTGAGCTCGCGCGAGCAGTACCGGTGGATGGAGCGCTACATCCCGATGGTGGAAGACATGGATCTCCAGGCGAAGCTCAGCCAGGCGATCGATGGCAAGGGTGCGTTCCGTCGCTTCAAGGATGTGTTGATGTCCTACGGTCCGGAGCGGGAGCGCTGGTTCGCGTTCCGGAGCGAGCGGCTGCGGATCTTCATGGAGGCGTGGTTGAGCGCCCACGCGCTGAACCCGGTCCCTCGCCCGCTCTGGGTGCCGGAGGTGCCGTCTCGTCCGGAGCCGGTCGTCCCGGCGGTCCCTGCGGTGGAGCCGCCGGCGCGCGAGCGCGAGCGTGAGGAGACGCGAGAGCCCCGCCGCGGCAAGAGCGTGGAGAGCCTGCGCAAGAACCTCCGCGACATCGCCGAGGCGCTCGGCCCGCGGGATCTCGACACGCTGACAGCGTTCGCGGAGTTCCTGAAGGCGCGCCGCGCGGCGCGCTCGTTCGCGCACCACTACCACGAGGCCCAGGGGCCGGTGGACGATGACGCCGGGCCTGCCTCGCAGGAGATCGCGAGCGAGTCGCGCAGCGATACGGCGTGAGGGCGCGCCGCCGGCGCCGCGATCGCGGCGCCGGGGCGCTGGCCTGAGGGTGGGTGGGGGAACGGAGGGGAGCGACGGCTTCGAGCGTCGAGCGGTCTAGAAGTACCAGTCGGTGCGGGCACCGATGTACTGGCCGAGCGTCGAGCCGACACCCGGACCGGCGCCCGTCCTCTGCAGGTAGCCGGACATCGCCTGATCCCTCGCCGCCTCGTTGTAGATGGCGAGCGAGTAGATGAGCTTGAAGTGCGGCCGCGCGCCCGCGCTCAGCTCGCCGGTCGGCACGAGGGTCGGGACGACCGACACCTTGACCGCGGTGCCCAGCTCGCCCTCGCCGTCCTTGCGGCCCTGGAACGAGGCCTCGACGACGGGGTGGAAGTTCTTGTGCGCGAAGATCGTGGCGTTCGCCTGGACCGAGAAGTCCATCTGCTTCTCGAGGGCCGTCGCGGGCGCGCCGCCCTCGGCCTCGTACGCCGCCTTCGTGTAGTGGAAGGTGGCGAGGCCTTCCAGGGCGGCGGCATCGCCGAGCCGGAAGCCGAGGTGCTCGACCGCCTCGATGGCGAAGGAGCCCGCGAAGGTGTTGTCCGAGTTCGGGGCGCCCCAGGTCTGGTACGTCTTCGCGCCGCCGGCGGCGCCGTTGGCGATGCCGGTGCCGAAGCGCACCGCCGTGTCGCTGAAGTTGCCCTGGCCGAGGCCGAGGTGCAGCTTCGCGCCGATGACGCCGCCGAAGTCCGCCGGCGCGTTATCGGGCACCGCGTACCCCTCGCCCAGCTTCGCGGCCGGCAGGACATGGAACTCGCCGTGGACCTTGACGTGGTGCTTGGCCTCGCCGCCGAACTCCGCCTTGTAGTTACCGGCGAAGATGGTGCGGAAGCGCTCGAGGCCCCCGCCCGGCGCGTCCCCGTTCACGTCGACGTTGTAGGGCGGGGTGGTGGCGCCAAAGCCGCGATACCCGAGGATCGCGAGCTGCAGGCCGCCGTACTTGATACCGCCGCCCTGGCCGCTGAGGTCGTCGAGGTAGAAGTAGTCGCCGATGGGCGCGTACTGCTCGCGGAAGAACTTCGCGCCGCCCCAGACGCTGAGGCCCGGGACGAGGAAGTTGCCGGCCTCGATGTACGCCTGGTTGAACTGAACCGTGATCGACTGGCCACCGTTCGAGGACGGCTGCATGAACGGCCCGCCGTACTGGTTCCAGATGGCGAACGTCATCTCGGACTTGACGTAGAAGTCATCCGGCGTCGCGCCCTTCACCACGTGCGCGACGAACGACGGCTCGGAGTAATCGCCCTCTTCGTAGCGGCCGCCGATGCCGAACCCGAGCAGGTTCAGGGACGCGCCCTGGACGTTCTGCCCGTAGACCGGGGACCACGCCATGCCGAGGCGTGAGTACCAGTGCCACTCAAAATTCTCGCTCCCCACCGCGTGAGCCGACCGCGGCGCCGCCGTGAGGCACAGGGCGGAGACGGAAAGCAGCCCGAGGGCTCGGACAGCGGCGCGCCGACCCGCGATTCGCTTGCTGGGGACCGACGACCTGTCTCTCATAAGTGATGTCATCGAACGACGCTCCTATCCATTCTCTGGGAGTGTGCTTTGGGGTGATGGGAGGTGATTCGGCCAGATGGCCAAGCGCGGCAGAGGTAGTGGCCTGTCAAGAGAATCTAAGTTGACTCTGTAGGAAAGAGCCACCCGCTGCCACACATGCGGGGCCCGCGGGGGGCACAGTTAACAGGAACGTTCTGTTCATGTCAAAGGTCTCCGAACCGCCTTCAGCAGTTTGTCATCTTCTGCGGCGCGTTATTATTAAGTAATCGAAATCACTGGATTAAGCAGGACCCGCTCTCTTCCTCGAGCCAGGAACGGGGGCCCAGAATGACGCGTCGCACCAAAAACAGGCTCGTGCTGGCTGAAGTGTTGCCAGAAGAATTCACGGGTGCCCCCTGGTGCGTTACCGGGTGCGCGCCGCGCGCGTGACACGGACAGGAAGGCTGCATTGGCGAGCCCCGGCCAGCTGCGTTTTTGCAACGTGGTGGCGACGGTGCGCCGCATGTTTCGGGACCTTGAAGCTGGCTTTTCAAGTCGACACCCGGCCGAGGCGTCGCCGCGGTGCTCGTCTCTGTCTCCTGGGTTGAACCCAGGGCGAGCCCTCGCCCCGGTGAGCGTCATTGACGCTCGCCGGCGCACCGAACGCGCCGCGCCAGCGAACGGATCCTGCGCACACGCGCAGGACCATGCCGCAAAGCGCAGGCTGCACAGGCAGATCGCCCTTGGTCGACCGGATAACGCATCGCGTTGCAACGGCGTACCGACCGGCGCAGATCCAGAGCGGGTCAGTCTTGATTGCCGTGCAGCGCGGGTGGACATGTTCTTGTCCAGGAAGGGCGCTGCGCTGTCGCCCCGAGACATCCCATTCTGCTTCGGCGAGGCCGGGTGGTGCCTGGCAGGCCCCCGGGCGCAGTTGCGGCGAGCGCCATGATGCCCCCGACTCGCCGCACGGAACGCCTGAGTGGTTGAAAGAGAGGCCTCCATCCTCCGCGTGAACAACGGCTTGTGAGCACTCTTCACGATGTCTGGTGCTGCGATATCGAGAGGAGGAATCGACCCGCGAGATGGACTTCTGCTCTCCTGCCGCCCGGTCGTGCCAGCACCCGGCGCGCAGCTGACCGGCCGCTCGCCGCGTCGCGCGGCGCGGCTCAGCGAGCGGGCATGATGCTCAAGGAGACCCGCGCTCGCGCGTTCTGGTAGTACGCGTCGAGCGCCTGGGCGAGCCGCTGCCCGACATACCAGCGCTTCAGCGCCGGCGCGACCTCCTCGTAACGTTGATCCTTGAACGGCGTGGCGCCGGAGCGCAGGACGATCTTGAGCTCGAAATCGGTGGGCTCGAGCATCGGCGCGACCATGCGATCCAGGTACAAGCTCGCGCGCGCCTGGCGGCGCAGCAGCGCGTCGAGTTCGTCGGAGCTCATCCCCTCGGCGGCCGCCGCGGCGAGGAGGCGCGCGCGGCCGCGAGCGCGCTGCTCCAGCGCGATCCGGGCGGCCTCGGCCCGCTGCGCCACCTCGGCCGAGGTCGGCGCCGGCGAGATCGGCAGGCTGGCGAGCAGCGTCTCCGCGATGTGCCTGTCGAGCGCGGCGCGGACGTGCCTGTCCCGGTACAGCCCAGGCTCCGCGTCGGGATCGGCGAGCGCCTCGAGGCGCGCCTCGAAGGCGAGCTCCCGCTCGAAGATGAACTGAGGCCGGCGCACGCCGCCCGTCTCCGGCGCGTGCCAGCGCACGACGACGCGGTCGAGCGGCACCGGCGCCGCCGCCGACGGCGCGACCTGGCCGTGGGCGCTCGGGGTCAGCGACGCGAGCGCGAGCAACGCGAGCAGCGTCGTGAGGAGCCCGGAGCGGCGCACATCGGCAGGCTAGCGCAACGGCGCCGCGCATCCCATCCCGCGCGGCTCGCAGGGCGTCCGCGGCGCGGGCAGCGGGTATAGACTGGCGCCATGTACAGGCAGTTCGCGCTCGAGGGCGAGGTCCACGCCTCGCTCGACTGTGTGCCGCTCTCGGTGCGGCGGAAGCTGGACCTCGCCGAGATCAAGATCTCGCTCGCAGGGTGGCAGGCGCTGTCGCGCGCGGAGCGGCTCGCCCTGTGTCACCTGCCGGCCGACACGGACGAGGACGTCGCCGTCTACGCCGAGGTGCTCCGCGGCTTCGCGGAGCGCGCCGGGGTCGCCCTCGCCCCCCTCGCTGGCGCGCCGGTGCGCCGCGCGGCCTGGGACCGGGAGAGCGTCAGCGCGCGGCTGCGCGACCGGCTCGGCCCGGACGGCGCGCTCGACGAGGGCGCGCTCGGCCGCCTGGCGGAGCTGACCGAGGAGGAGCGCTACGCCATCGTCAAGCTTGCCGATCCGAAGCGCGGGCCCGAGAAGCTGCGCGCGTTGCTCGGCGAGCTCGGGCTGTCCCGGGACGCCGGCGGCGAGCGGCCGTCCGGCTGAGCAGCCGCGCGGCGCGCCGCTGTCGCCGCGCGCGCTCCCGGCGGAGCCGTCAGCGCGCTGCGCTCACCACTTCACCATGACCTTCGACGGGTTGACCTCCGCGGTGACGCGCGGAACGTCGACGAGCACGTCGAGGAAGTCGCTGCCCGGCTGGTTCAGATCGAGGTTCGCCGCCTTGGGCTCCACGCGCACAACGATCGCGTCGGCGTTGACGGCGCCTACGTCCTCCGGCGTCCCCGTGATCCTCACCTGCACCACGGCCGGCGCGACCGTCGCGCGCGGTATGCCGATCACCTCGACCTTGCGCTCGAACGTCCGCGTGGCGAGCTCGCGCCCGATCTCTAGCGTCGCCATCACGCTCTCGAAGCTGTACGTCACGAGCTTCGGCGGCCGATCGAGCGCCAGCTGCCGCTGGTAGGTGCCCTCCGTGAGCCCGCTGATGTCGAACGGCGCGGTGCGCGCGAGCTGCATCACGTCGACGACCGAGCGCGGGCCGCGGGCGCTGACCATCGGCGGCTCCACCGAGATCATCCCCTTCACGAGGAACCCTTGCGCGGCGTCCCCGGTGCGGGGCACGTGCACCGGGATGGCCCGGGTGACGACGTCGTCCCAGCCGAGCTCGATCGTCGACGGGTACATCTGCTCAACCATCAGCCCGGCCGGCACGTGAAACATCGAGGCGTCGAGATCGATGTGCGTCACCGTGCCGTTGCGGAGATCGAGCCGCAGCGTCCCGAGGCTCTCGGCGCGCAGGTCGTCGAGCTGCGTCCGGGAGCCTCGCACCGTGACCGCCACCTCGTTCGGGATCTGGGTCATGAGCTGCCGGTTGCTCGACTCGGGCGGGAGGATCGAGACGACGCTGAGCATCAGCGTGCGCTGCGCGTTCTCCGCGCCGTGGATGAAGGCGTAGAGGCACAGCGCGAAGGTGATCGAGAGCAGCTTGAGGCCGAGGTTGTCGAGCAGCGCCGAGCGGAGCGCCTCGCGGATGCCGGCAAGCGTCATGGCTCATCTCGCGGGGGCATCCCCTCCGCGCTCCCCTTGGATGCGGCGGTCGCCGCGACCTGCCCGGTCGGGACGAAGGTGCGCTGTGACGGGACGGGAGAGTCGGTCGCGGCCGCCGCGGGGACATCGACCATGGCTGGCCGGCCGCGCTCGGACGGGTGATCCGCGTCCTGCGGCGTGGCCGGCCCCCCCGAGCCCCGCGCCTCGGCCGCGGCGCGCAGGTCGGCGCTGGATCCCATCGCGGCGCGCGCCTCGGCGCCCGAGCGCATCGGCGTGGACGTCGACATCCGCGCCATCGGCCGCGCGTCGGGGTCCACGGCCGCCCTGATCATCGAGGACGTCTTCGAGACCGGCGCTGCTGCAGGCTTGGCCTCGATCGGCGCAGGCTTCGCGGCGGCGGGCTTGCCAGGCTCGTGCGCCTGCCCGGCGCCTTGCGTCGCGCCCACGGCGGGGCCGCGCGCCGCCGCCGGCGTGGGGAGGCTCGCGCGGCCGACCTGGGCGACCTTCTTGGCGAAGCGCCGCCTGCGCGACGAGCGGCCGAAGAGGCCGAGAAGCGCGTGCCGAAGCGACTGGCCGTCGAGGTTCGAGACGATGTTGCCGCTGAAGCAGAAGCTGATCGTGCCGCGCTCCTCGCTGACGACGACGACGACCGCGTCGGTCTCCTCGGTGATCCCGAGCGCGGCGCGGTGGCGGGAGCCGAGGCTGGCGTCGAGGATCTTGGTCTCCGGCATCGGGAAGAAGACGCCGGCGCGCGCGATCTTGAGGTCGCGGATCAGCACCGCGCCGTCGTGCAGCTTGTTCACCGACTCGGGGACGAACAGCGAGACGAGCAGCTCTCGGGTGACGACCGAGTCGATGTGGATCCCCTCGCTCTTCACGAACTCCAGCACGTTGGCGTCCTGCTCGAAGGCGATGATCGCGCCCATGCGGTGGCGGGCGAGCTCGGTCGCGGCGGCGACCACCTCGTCGATGACGCGCGACTGCTGCTCGCGGCCGCTCGTGAACCAGTTGCTGCCGCCGACGCGGATGAGGGCGCGGCGGATGTCGTTCTGGAAGACGACGACCACGATGAGGATGATCGAGGAGAGGAGCCAGGAGAGGAGGTTGAGGAGCGTCGTCAGGCCGAAGATCTTCGCCCCGAGATAGATGAGGAAGACGATGCCGAGCCCGAGGCCCATCTGCATCGCGCGGGTGCCGCGCAGCACGAGGAGCGCGCGATAGACGACGTAGGCGACGATGAAGATGTCGAAGAAGTCCCGGATGACCTGCGTCGCCGGCCTCACCGAGAAGAGGCGGAGGAACCCTTCAACCATCGCCGCGCGCCCCCTGGGCGACGGAGCCATCCGGGCGCCGCCGGTCGCCGGCGCCCGCGCGCTCGATCGCGCGCATCACGTCGAGCGCCTGGCGCACGGGGCGGACGTCGTGAACACGGACGGCCGCGGCGCCGCGCGCGGCGCACGCGAGCGCGGCGGCGACGGTACCGCCGAGGCGGTCCGGGGGCGGAGCGAGCGGCGGTTCCCCGCGGTCGCCTCGCGCCGCGGCCTCCGAAGCGGCGGCGCGCGCCAAAAACGACTTGCGGCTCGGCCCGACGAGCACCGGAAAGCCGAGGGCGCAGAGCTCGCGCAGCCTGGCGCACAGCTCGAGCGACTGCCGCGCGTTCTTGGCGAAGCCGAGGCCCGGATCGAGGACGAGCGCGCCCTCCGGCAAGCCTGCCTCGAGCGCCCGCGTGGCGGCGCTCGACCACTCGCGGGCCACGTCGGCCACGACGTCGCCGTAGGCGTCGTCGGGGTACGCGGAGAAGCCGGCCATCGCCGCCATCGGGCCGCGGCTGTGCATGAGCACGAGCGACGCGCCGCGCCGAGCGCAGAGCGCGCCGAGCTCCGCCGCGCTGTCGAGCGAGATCGAGTTGACCACGGCAGCGCCATCGTCGAGCGCGCGCGCCGCGACGACGGGCGAGGTCGTGTCGATGGAGACCACCGCTCCCCTCCTCACCGCGTCGCGCACGCTCCCACCGATGCGCGCGATCTGCTCGTCATCCGGCACGGGCCGCGCGCCCGGCCGCGTCGACTCCGCGCCGATGTCGATCATGTCTGCCCCCTCGGAGAGCATCGCATCGATCTGCGCGAGAGCCGTATCTTCATCCGCAAAGCGACCGCCATCGGAGAACGAGTCCGGCGTGCGGTTCAGGACCCCCATGATCACCACGCTCCTGCGGCGTTCGAGCAGCATGCGCAGCGGGGACATTTCCTGTGGGTAGCAACTTTTGCGCCGAACGGCAATTGTCTGCTCGAATCGATGTTTTCCAGGAGCAATTGGAACATCGCGAGGGTGGTCCGGCGCGTCGCGCTCCGCCAATGCCGGCTGGGCCGCCGGGCGCGCGCCGGCGTTGGACGGCGCACCGGCGTCCACATTCGCTTCGGGCGCCGGCTTCCCGGCGGCCACCCCACGCTCGGGCGGGCATTCAGCGCGAACCATGGGGAAGAAACGGTACGGAGGGAACGGCGAGAACGCAGAGAACCGAGGTCATCAAGCAAGGGGGACGCAGCGCCGGGGCCCCCCCGCGCCCTGCGCGCCGCTGACTCGGCCTTGCTTCTTTGCTAGGGTCCCGCCTACACATTGACATCGGCGGCCCTCGCGGTCGTCCGGTGGAGGCGGGGAGACGCGCGAGCGTGCCCCGTCAACCGTTTCTCAGGCTGCACCAGCGGACGAGACCGAGCGGTTCCATGCTGCGCACGCGTATCCGGGCGGGTCCCCTCGCCGGCTTCGTCTTGAGCGCCCTCTTCGCGGCGTGCTTCGCCGTGCTCGGCGTGGGCGAGCTCTTCATCCCTGCGCTCAGCCCCGAGATGGGCAAGCCTGCGCCCGTGACGCTGCGCGTCCCGTACGGTCCGCGGATCGTGCGCGACACGCACGACGGGAGCTTCACGCTTTCGTACGAGCACAGGCGCGTGATCGTGCCGCGCGGCACGGTCCTCTCGGATCACAACGAGGATCACAACGCCGCGATGGCGTACGAGACGGTGCGGCGGATGCGGCGGCCCGGGCTCGGCGCGCGCCTCGCGAGCATGTACGCCATCTACCTCATCGTCTGCCTGATGCTGACGGTCTACCTGCGTCGCTTCGGGCAGAACCGGGTGCGGCTGCTCCGCACGCAGGTGGGCATGTTCGTCCTGATGACGGGCTCGCTCATCGTCGCGAAGCTCCTCCTGCTCTTCACGGCGCTGCCCGAGTTCTGGATGCCGGTCGCGGCGCTCCCGCTCTGGGTGGCGATCGCGTTCGACCGGAGGACCGCGTTCCTCGTCGAGGTCGGGGTGGCGTTCATCGCGTCGTCGCTGCTCCGGTTCGACGTGGTGCTCCTGTCGGTGCTGCTCGTGCGCGGCATCGCCGCGACGATGTTCTTCTTCAAGCGCAAGGGCTCGCGGCAGCTGCTCGTCGCGGGCAGCCTGGCAGGCATCGCCGGCGCGATCGGGTTCATCGCGCTGACCGTGCTGTTCGAGGGGAGCTTCGATCTCGGCGCCGATCTGAAGCACTGGCTCGGCTCCAACGTGCTGGCCTGCATCGGCGGAGGGCTGCTCGTCGGCGTGCTCGGTCGGAGCCTGAGGGAGCCGGCCGAGCGGGCGATGGGGCACGTGCCCCGCGACAAGCTGCTCGACCTCACCGACCTGGAGCAGCCGCTGCTCAAGAAGATGGCGGCGGAGGCGCCGGGCAGCTGGGAGCACGCGCGCGCGATGGCGAACCTCGCCGAGGCCTCGGCCGCGGCGATCGGCGCCGACGCGCTGCTGACGCGCGTGGGCGCCTACTACCACGACCTCGGCAAGACGGTGCAGCCCAAGTACTTCATCGAGAACCTCCCGCCCGGCGAGCGATCGCCGCACGAGGAGCTCGATCCGGAGGTGAGCGCCGACGCGATCATGGCGCACGTCGTGATGGGCACGAAGATCCTGCGTGAGGGCAACATCCCCGAGCCGGTGGTCGAGTTCGCGTACACCCACCACGGCACGCAGGTCGTCGAGTATTTCTGGCACAAGTGCGTCGAGCACGGGAACCCGAAGGATCTGACGCAGGAGCACTTCCGCTATCCCGGCATGAAGCCGCAGACGAAGGAGACGGCCATCCTGATGCTCGTCGACTCCATCGAGGCGGCGTCGCGGACCATCTGGCCGCCCGAGCACAAGAAGTTCGAGGAGATGATCCAGCGGGTGATGTTCTCGAAGCTCGCGTCGGGCCAGCTCGATCAATCCGGGCTGACGATCGAGGACCTGCGCATCATGACGAGCCGGATGGCGTCGACGCTGGTCAACATGTACCACGGGCGCATCAAGTACCCGTGGCAGCGCGAGAGCGATCGCGCCGGGCACACGCCTGCGCCGCCGACGGTCACGCCGCACCCCACGCGCTCCGGCACGCCCACGCCCGTCCCCGCGTCGAGCGCGCCGGGTCGGGACGGGAGCGCCGCCCCGCCGCCCTCCTCGAGCGCGCGGGGCGCTGTCCCCCCGCCCCCCTCGAGCGTGCGGGGCGCTGTCCCCCCGCCTGCCTCGAGCGCGCGCGGCGCTGTCCCCCCGCCCTCCAGCGCGCGGGGCGCGGTCGCGCCCGTCGTCGTGGACGAAGCCGGAGGGTCCGTGAAGGACGAGAGCCCGGCGGAGTCCGTGCGGACGCCGAGGAAGACGCACTGAGCAGACCGGGCGCGCCGCGCGCTCCCGCGGAGGCCGAGCGGCCTGCTCCAGGAAAGGACGGTCCGATGCCTCCCACGATCGAGCAGAGCTTCATGAAGGCCCTCTTCCACGGCATCATCGCCGAGGACATCATCTTCCCGTATCCCGAGATGCCCACCGAGGACCGGGAGACGACGTCGATGATGCTCGACAGCGTGCGGAGGTTCTTCGCGTCGAGCGTCGACAGCAGCCGGATCGACCGGGAGCACACCATCGATCCGGGCCTTTTGGCCGAGATGAAGCGGCTCGGCCTGATGGGCCTGCAGATCCCTGCCGAGCACGGCGGCGTCAACCTCAGCAACATGGCGTATGCGCGCGTGATGCAGGAGATCGGCGGGCTCGACGCGTCGATCGCCGTCACGCTCGGCGCGCACCAGTCGATCGGCTTCAAGGCGATCCAGCTCTTCGGGACGGAGGAGCAGAAGCAGCGCTATCTCCCGAAGCTCGCGACCGGCGAGTGGATGGCGGCCTTCGCCCTGACGGAGCCGGGCGCCGGCTCCGACGCCGCGGCGATCAGGACGCGCGCCGAGATGTCGGCCGACGGGTCGTACTACACCCTGAACGGGTCGAAGATCTGGATCACGAACGGCGGCTTCGCCGACGTCTTCACGGTGTTCGCCCGGACCTCGGCGCTCGAGGAGGGCAAGAAGCCGAAGCTCACCGCCTTCATCGTGGAGCGGAGCATGGGCGTGAAGAACGGGCCGAACGAGCAGAAGCTCGGCATCCGCGGCTCGTCGACGACGGAGCTCTTCTTCGACGACGTGAAGGTCCCGCGCGAGAACGTGCTGGGCGAGGTCGGCAAGGGCTTCAAGGTCGCCGTCGAGGTGCTCAACAACGGGCGCCTCGGGCTCTCGGCGGGGTGCGTGGGCGCGTGCAACACGCTGATCCGGTTGGCGCTCGACCGGGTCCAGGAGCGGCGCGCGTTCGGCCGGAGCATCGGCGACTTCGGGCTCATCAAGGACAAGATCGCGACGATGCTGGCGCAGACGTACGCGCTCGAGTCCATCACGTACCTGACGGCGAGCCTCGCCGACGCCAAGGTCCCCGACTTCTCGATCGAGAGCGCGATCTGCAAGGTCATGGGGAGCGAGACCCTGTGGTTCGTGGTCAACGAGACGCTCCAGATCGCGGCCGGCATCGGCTACATGGAGGAGTACCCCTACGAGCGGCACCTGCGCGACGCGCGGATCAACATGATCTTCGAGGGGACGAACGAGATCCTGCGCTGTTTCATGGCGCTCTCCGGGATGAGCGGCCCGGGCAAGGCGCTCGCGGATGTCGCGAAGGCGATGCGAGAGCCCATCAAGGGCTTCGGGCTGCTCAGCGATTTCGCGCTCCGCAAGGCGCGATCGGTGCTCGGGCGCGAGCGGATGTCGAAGGCGCACCCGCTGCTCAGCCGGGAGGCGGTGATCTTCGAGGAGTGCACCGCCGAGCTCGCCACCCACAGCGAGGACATGCTCCGGAAGCACGGGCGGGAGATCGCGGAGATGCAGTATGCGCAGCGCCGCATCGCGGAGATGGCCATGGATCTCTACTGCGTGGCCGCGTGCATCTCGCGCACGACCCGGGCCATCGAGCGGCGCGGGGAGGACGGGGCGCGGCGGGAGATCGATCTCACGACCGTGTTCACCGGCATGGCGCAGAAGCGGCTGAGGCAGCACGTCGCTGACTTCCAGAAGAACGACGACGAGCTGCGCAAGGCGATCGCGGTGCGAGCTTATGCGGATCGCGCCTACCCCTTCGACATCCTGTAATCGCAGGCTGCCGCACCTCGACGGACATCGATTCACCTCAAGTCACATCAAGTCACACGAGCGCCACGCGCGTTTCGGCCCACTACGCTCATTCATTGTGAGCTGCGCTCTGTTTCGGGACGTTTTCAGCTCACCGTCCGGACGGATTGCTATATAGTTTGATCAGGCGTAGTATTGGGGGTGGGCCCTTCGACAGGAATCGGGTGATCACTTGTCCCAGGCTAGAGCATTGGGTGGCAGGTGCGGAACCATGAAGGAGACTGCTGAAGGTCGTGCCGTCATGGACAAGTACCGTCTCGAGCGCAGGCTCGGAGGCGGTGGGATGGGTGATCTGTGGCTGGGCTTCGATATCAAGCTCAGGCGGCGGGTCGTCATCAAGTTCATCCGGAGCTTCGCGGCGACGGAGCCGGAGCTCGTCGCCCGCTTCGAGCGCGAGGCTCGCGCCTCCGCGCGCGTCCGCAGCCCCTACGTCATCGAGACCTACGATTACGGCGTCGATCGCGGCTGCGCGTTCATCGTGATGGAGTACCTCGAGGGGGAGGACCTGAATCGCCGCCTCGAGCGCGAGGAGCGGATCCCGCTGGCGCAGGCGACGACCTTGTTCACGCAGCTCGGCAAGGCCCTCGACGCGATCCACGCCGCGGGGGTGATCCACCGGGATCTGAAGCCGGGGAACATCTTCATCACGTGTTCGGCCGGCGACGATCTGGTCAAGGTCGTCGATTTCGGCGTCGCGAAGTCGTCGTGCTCGCGCGATCGGATCACGAAGACAGGCATGGTCCTCGGGACGCCCAGGTACATGAGCCCCGAGCAGACCATGGCGCCCAGGCAGGTCGATTACAGGAGCGATCTCTGGTCGATGGCGGTGATCCTCTATCGCGCGATCACCGGCCAGTGTCCTTTCGCGGGCGCCAACATCAATGAGCTGGTCAGGCACATCTGCCAGACGTCGTTCCCGAAGGCGTCCGAGCTCGCGCCGGAGCTCCCGCCCGGGGTCGACGCGTTCTTCGCCCGGACGTTCGAGTTCGATCCCGAGGCGCGGTTCCAGTCAGGCAAGGAGATGATGGAAGCGTTCTCCGCGCTCGTGCAGGCTTCCCTGCCGTCTCCGGAGTCGCCGCGGGCGATCCCCGTCCCGCCGCCGTCCGAGCGGAGCGCCATCGTGAAGCGGAGCGCGATCGGCGCGGTCGCGGCCCCGCTTCGCTGCACGATGGATGATCAGACGACGATGGCCGCCATGCTGGCGACACCGGCGAACGATCTCGGCAGCCCCGCGGCGACGGACGCGGCCGTCGAACCCGCCTCCGCCTCGTCCGACCGGCACAGCGAGGTCGTGCTGGACAGCCGCGTGCTTCCGCCGCTGCGGGTCCCCTGGATGGTCGCTGTCGGCCTGCTCATCGCGGCCGCTGGCATCGTTTGCCACAGCGTGGCTCAGGGCGCGCCCTGGTCGCTCGAGGCCGCGGAGAGCCCGGCACCCGGGGGACCGTGATCTCGCGGGGCGTCGCGATGCCGCCCTGGCACTCGCATCACCGGTCATCGCCAGCGCGGGGGCGCCGTTACCGCGCGCTGGTCGTGGGCGCCTCGCTGATGCCGGACGTCCACTTGAGCTTCGGGGCGCCCTCGTCGATCCAGCGGTCGCGCACCCGGCGCGCGAGCTCGGGGTGCTGGGTCGACTTCACGGCCATCGCGGCCACGAGGCATGTCCCCGGCCACGACTCGTAGACGGCGATCGCTCCGACGTACTCGTCGCTCGCGAGCACCGAGTCGACGCTGCCCTGGAGGACCTTGAACACGAGCGGCCGCACCTCACCGTCGATCTCCTGCGTCGTGCGGATGATCTGCGCCTCCCCGAGCCGCACGCCATAACCGTCGGCGAGCGGCGCGTTCTTCGCCCAGAACTCGTCGAGGCAGCTGTCGGGATCGCTCGGCCCCGAGGTGGTCGTGTAGACGACCGACAGGGCGGCGTAGTGCTCGTCGCCGTAACGGAAGGTCGCGCGCGTCGGGTAGGTCAAGATCCGCACCCTGCGCCAGCTCTTCCAGTCGACCAGGGGTACGTCGAGCGTGTTGAATCGGTCCTGCCGCCTCCCCCACGGCTCGGCCAGCAGCCGCTCGAGCGCGGCCCGCTCGGGGTCGGCCGCGTCGCCCCCCGGGTTCTCGCGGGTGACCGACGCCGGCGTCGGAGGCAACCCCGGCGGCCTCGTCGGGGGGGTGCTGCTGCAGGCGCCGACCGCGAGGGACGCGACAAGCGGGACCACCGGCGCGGCCCTCCGGCGTGTGGACGAGCGCGCAGTCGACCTGGAGCAGGACATGAGCAACACGAGCCTCGGCGAGCGGCCTCATCGACGGCGGTCACGCGGGCGGATCCCGCGGCGCCGCTACAATCCGACCTCGCGCATCGCGATTTTATTCTTGTCGAAGACGCCCAGACCGAGCTCGCCCGCGATGCGAATGTACGAAGGTTCACGGCTCGCTTCTTTCAGCGTGGGCAGCCCGTTCTCCTTTCGCCACGTCTCGACCACGCCCCAGCCGATCACGTCCATCGCGACCGGATCGGTCGTGGCGTAGACCGACTCGTGAAGGACGCGCCGCTTCGGGTTCTTGTCGAGCGGGCCCTGGTCGTAGATGAGCTTGAAGCCGTCCGTGATGTGGAGGCGGACACGGCTCTTCACGATGTCCTGCCCGTAGAGCTCTGCGATCTGCGGGCTCGCGGTGTGCTCGTGGAAGGAGTGCGGGTTGATGGTCGCGCCGTGGGTGATGTTCTTGAGGCAGCCGGTATAGCCGCAGATCGAGTGGTCCTTGATCAGCGAGACGTTGATCACCGCGGTCGCCTCGGTGAATGGGCGCACGAACTTGGTGGGGATGCCGCAGACCGAGATGCTCGGCATCACCGCGTCCTTGTTCTCGTGAACCGCGGCGCGGATCCCGGCCGGGAACTCGGCCGCCGGCTTGGCGCTGCGGTCGGCGCAGCGGGTGCCGGCGAGGAAGGACGGGTACTGCTCGAAGATCTCCACGTTCTCCGCGGGGACGCCCGCCGCGATCACCCCGCGCACGATCTCGAGCACGAGCTCCTTGTTGGTGGCCATGGTCGCCCCCTTCTGGCCGGCGATCCCGTTGGTCTTGATCGCCACGCGGTCGTCCTTGTGGACGAACCGCGCGAAGGCGGCCCCGAGGTCGGCCTTGCCGGTGAGCTCGGCCATCGCCCGCTCGAGCATCACCTTCGCCGCGGACGCGTCGGGCCAGAGGCCGTTCGGCTGCATCGAGTTCGACTTCGTGACCTTCACGATCTTCCCCGGAATGGAGAGCGGCGTGAAGCCGGGGGGCGGCGCGGCTGCGAGGCTCAGGGGCGCCTCCGCGAACGCCGCGCGCGGGCCGAGGAGCGCGGCGCCCGCGGCGCCGGCGACGAGCCCGCCGAGGAAGCCTCGGCGCGAGCGCCCCGCGGGGCCGGGATCAACGAAGCGACGGGGATCGTGGGGCATAAGACCTCGTGGTGAGCGCCTTGCGGCGGTGGTGGATGCCGCCGGTCGCGGGGCGCCCGGGGCGCTGATGGTAGCCGAGCTTCTCGCTCGAGACACGGCGCTCGGCCGCCCGGCGGCGAGGTCGACCGGGCCGCGCCGACCGCGCCGCGCGCCTCCGCCATGGCGGCGCCAGGCCCTGGTGCGCCTGGCACCCGAGATTTGCTCGGGTTTCCAGGCAAGCCCGCGCCGGCACGCCGCTCGCTTGGCGGTGACGGCGACGCCGAGGAGATGAACGCCGCTCGCTGGTGCGCAGAGGGCGACGTCCTTGGCACGAGACGGGAAGACCGGAAGGAGACGCGGCACGATGCAAGCGACATCGAAGGGGACAGGCTCGCCCGCCGAGCCGGCGGATTCAGTGCAGGACAACGAGGGGATTCGCCCGTGGCGAGAGCGAGCGCTGGCAGCGCTGAAGGACTCAGCCTGGACCGCGCTGGGCGGCAAGGTCGCAGCGTACGTCGCGGGGTTCTTCGCGCTGGCGCTCGTGGGCTCCGGGCATGCGCTGAGCCTGCTCCCGGCCCGCCCGGCCAACTCGGCCCGCCCGACAGACCCGACCGCAGGGCTGGCGATGGTCGCCGGCGATCCAGCGCCGCTCGGCTCCGCCGGAAGCCCCCCGCCCCAGGCCACCTCCGAGCCGGCAGCCGACGCGGGGGCTGCAGCGGTGGAGCCGCCGCCGCCCAGCGATGGCGGGGCGGGCGCTCCCGCGGGCGGCGGCGTGACCGCAGACGGAAAGGTCGTGCTGAACCTCGCGACCGAGGCGGACCTCCGGCGCCTTCCCGGCGTCGGCCCCGCGAAGGCGGCCGCGATCCTGGCGCTCCGCGCCAAGCTCAAGCGCTTCCGGAAGGTGGATGACCTGCTCCGGGTCAAGGGGCTGGGCCGGCGGTCGCTGAAGCGGCTGAGGCCGCTCGTGCTCGTCGATCCACCTTGATTGGAAGATCGCACTGCAAGGTGCGGAGTGATCCCTCGGTGGCACCGCACCTCATGCAGGTTGTGCAGCGCAGGGGCCTGCCAGGACACGTGAGCGCGCGACGCGGCGAGCTCTGGCCCTCAGCGGATCGCGCCGCTGTACAGGAACTCGCCGAGGCCGATGGAGAAGGCGAAGCAGCCGTAGAGCGCGTGCTCGAGGCATGACAGCGGCAGCGAGCCGGTCCGGAGGTACGTGCGGGCGAAGAGCACGCCGAAGACGCTCGTCAGCGCGAGCGCCACCCAGTTTCGAAAGGCGATGTGGCCGAAGCCGAAGAGCAGCCCGCCCACGAGGGCCGGGTGCGCCGCGAGGAGCGCGCTGTAGCGGTGGAACAGGAGGGCTCGGTAGAACAGGCCTTGCGGTATCACCGAGAAGACCGGATAGGCCACCATCACCAGCGCCCATATCCCCGGCCTCTCCCGCACGAAGCCGAACAGCCGCTCTGGCGCGATCAGCGCGCCGGCGGCGGTCGCGACCGTCGCGACCGCCGCGAAGCGCAGGAGCACCCGCGCGAGGTCGCGCCGCGGCATGGGCCCGAGCAGCGCGCTGCGATCGAAGCTCGGATCGCGCAGGAGCAGGACGAGCGAGAGCGCGAGTGCGAGCCACAGGGCCGCGAGGACGGGCGGCCGGTGGAACCCGAACGTGAGGAGCAGCGGCCCTCCCACGTAGAGCAGGAGTGCATCGACGAGACGAAGCGAAGCGCGGGGCGGCATGCGCATCGAGGCTCCTCGGCCCGCGCCGGCTGTCAATTGACGGCTGTTTGACGTTTGTTGGAGCTTTCGTGCCAAACCCCGTTGCCCCGGCGACCTGCTCCCATCGCGACGCGGACGCAGGAGCGGCGCACCGCACCGGATGTCCTGGCGACGCAGGCGACGACGTGAGCCGCAGCCCGGCGAGCTCTCGCGCGGATGCCCCCTTGCTCCCCCGGGGCGCTCGGGCACACTGCGCCGCGATGCACGTCCACTTCGTCGCCGTCGCGGGCACCGGCATGGGTGCGCTGGCAGGGCTCTTCAAGGCCGCGGGGCACGACGTCTCGGGCTCCGACGTCTCGTTCTACCCGCCCATGGGGCCGGCGCTCGAGCGGTGGGGCATCCGCCTCCTGACCGGGTTCGATCCCGCGCACCTCGACCCCCGGCCCGATCTCGTCGTGATCGGCAACGTGTGCCGCCCGACGAACCCCGAGGCCCGCGCTGCGATCGACGGAGGCATGCGGGTGACCACGATGGCGCACGCGCTCGCGGATCACATGCTCGCCGGCCGCTCCCCGCTCGTCGTGGCCGGCACGCACGGCAAGACGACGACGAGCTCGATGTGCGCGTGGATCCTCCACGAGGCAGGCAGGGACCCTGGCTTCCTCATCGGCGGCCTGCCGAAGAACTTCGAGGCGAGCTTCCGCCTGCCCCGGAGCGCCTCCTCGGCGAGCGACCGCCGCGGCCTGCCGCTCCTCGGCGAGGCGGGCGCGGGGCGCCGCAGGACGCCGTTCGTCGTCGAAGGCGACGAGTACGACACCGCCTTCTTCGAGAAGACGCCGAAGTTCTGGCACTACCAGCCCGAGGTGGGCGTCGTCACGTCGATGGAGCACGATCACATCGACATCTACCCCGACGCCGCGTCCTACGAGGCGGCGTTCCGCGGGTTCGTCGAGCGGATCCCGGAGACCGGGCTCCTCGTGGCGGCCGCGCACGATCCGCGGGTCGTCGAGCTGGTGTCGCGATCGGCGCGCGCAGAGGTCGCGTGGTTCGCGCTCGAAGGCGACGACACGCACGGGCAGCCGCCGCACTGGCTCGCCGCGCCCGCGGAGGCCGGCGAGAGCGGCCAGTCGTTCGATCTGTACGCCGGCGGCGTCCTGGCCGGGCGCTTCGCCCTGCAGATGCCGGGGCACCACAACGTGCGCAACGCCATCGCCGCGATCGCGGCCGCGGCGCAGGGCTTCGGCGTGCCGCTCTCGACCGCGACCACGGCGCTCGCCGCCTTCGCGGGCGTCAGCCGTCGGCAGGACCTCCTGTTCGAGGCGCGCGGGGTCCGCGTCTACGACGACTTCGCGCACCACCCGACCGCGGTGGACGAGACGCTGCGCGCGCTCCGGTCCAGGCACCCGGGAGGCGCGCTGTGGGCGGTGTTCGAGCCGCGCAGCGCGACCGCGTGCCGCGCCCTCCACCAGGAGCCCTACGCGCGCGCGTTCGACGCGGCCGATCGCGTCGTGCTGGCGCCGCTCGGGCGCCCGGACATCGCCGCCGGCGAGCGGCTCGATCTCGACAGGCTGGTGCGCGACATCGAGCACGGGGGCAAGCGCGCGGAGGCGGCGGCCTCGGTGGACGCGATCGTCGCCGCCATCGCGCGCGACGCGCGGGAGGGCGACACGATCGCGCTCCTGTCCAACGGGGCGTTCGGCGGCATCTACGAGAAGCTCCGCGGCGCGCTGTCGGCGGAGGCGCGATGAGCGGGCGCGGATCAGCCGAGCTGCTCGAGCTCTCCGAGATCGCGCTGCGCGTCGCCGAGGAGGCGGCGACGCTCGTCCAGGCCGGGTTCCGGGCAGGGCCGCGCGGCTTGCGCGTGGAGGAGAAGGGGCCGCACGATCTCGTGACCGAGTTCGACCGGGCGAGCGAGGACCTGCTCGTCGCGCGGCTCGACGCGCTCACGCCCGGCGTCGCCGTGGTCGGCGAGGAGCAGAGCGCCACACGCCGCGCGGAGCCCCGCGGCGGGCTCGTCTGGTACGTCGATCCGCTCGACGGCACGACGAACTTCGTCCACGGTCATCCGTTCTGGTGCGTGTCCGTCGGCCTGATGGATGACGATGTGCCCGTCGCCGGCGCCGTCGTCGCGCCCGCGCTCGGGCTCCGCTGGACGGGCTTCCGGCCGCGCGGCGCCGCACGCGCGCCGGTGAGCACGGCGGCGATCGACGGAGAGGCGCGCCGCAACGGCGAGCGATGCACGGTCAGCGCCACGGCGTCGCTGCAGCGCGCGATGGTGGCGACCGGCTTCCCGCCGATCCGCGACCGGGCGCCGGACAACAACTTCGACGCCTTCATGACCGTCAAGCGCAACGCGCAGGCCGTGCGTCGTTGCGGCAGCGCGGCCATCGATCTCTGCATGGTCGCGGACGGAACCTACGATGCGTACTGGGAGCGCCGGCTGCATGCATGGGACGTCGCCGCGGGAAGCGCGATCGTGCGCGGCGCGGGCGGCGTCATCACCGCGCTCGACGGCGGTCCGCCGAACTACCACACAGGCAACATCGTGGCGTCGAACGGCCTCGTCCATGCCGCCATCGTCGCGCTGTTCTCTCACCCGGGCTCGCCGACCTGCTAGGCGCCGGCCTGCTCGGGGCTACCCGTACGCCATCAGGCCGTACGCCATCAGGCGCTCGTGCATGACTCCTGCATGACTCGCGGGCGAATCGGGCGAGATCCTTGCGCGATTCATGCATGGCCCGTGCGAGGCGAGCGACGTCAACGGAGAACGATGTGAGCGATGTGAACGCTGACCGCCGAACGCGACCATCAAAACATGAGCAAAACATGAGAACGTGCGGAAGAGCTGTTGACGGAGCCGCCCAGTGAACTATCCTATGGTTGTTCCCTCTGCCGGCTTCGTGAGGCGTTGGACGATTGAATCCCGAGTAAGCAAGAACCAGGGAGCCAACAACGATACCGTGGTGAGCTAGGCCCGGAACCATTCACCGGGAAGCCTGAAGCGGTACTTAGGCTCCCACCTAGCAGCTATGCTAGGGGTTCAAGTCCTTCGGCCCACGTCCTCGGCGGTACGGAACATCTCTCTCCTGCGGGCCGTCCAAGCGGCCCGCAGTTTTTTGATGTCCTCGACATGTGCCCGGCGGCCGGCGCACCGCGGCGTCACCTGACGGCGGTGGTACCGCGCCTGGGCGCGGCGCCGCGACGCTCGTGGCACGGGACAAGGCCGAGCACACCGCACAAAGAACGGGGAGCCGGGGGCGGCGCGGGCGGGGCACGCTGAGCACGGCCCGGCTTTTGTTTCCGTTCTCATCCCCCTTCCGGTAGCTTCGGGCCTGCGATGGATACGAGATCCCCTCGATCTGCAGGTTCTCAGCACAGCGAGCAGCGCCCGCTCATCGGCGCAGCGCGGTTTGGGTCGTCAAGCCACCTCGCGCCCCGCCTTCCCGGCAGCTCGCGCTTCGTCCGACGCCTGGCCTTGACGCTCGCGATCCTCACCGTGCCCGGGGCTGCCCTGGCAGCGGTGACGATCAAGGGCCGGACCACGGGCATGCCCAAGCTCCTGAACCCGGTCTGGAACGAGGCCAAGGACCCGAAGGCGAACCGGTACACCTTCCGCGAGCCGTCCCCGACCGTCCGCGCTGATGTCCGCGCGCTCTTCGGCTACGCGCCGAAGGAGCTGTGCATCGCCGCGCTCGGCGAGAAGGGCGCGCCGCTCAAGACACCGCGCTCGATCGTCATCGCGGGCGGCCGCACCTCCCCGGTGACGATCGTCGTCGCCGAGGGCCAGCAGATCCAGTTCGAGAACCAGGACCCGTTCCCGCACAAGATCTACGACGTCGGCAACAAAGGGCTCCAGCCGGTCGACATCGCCGCGGCCAAGACCCGCGCCTGGACACCGCCAGGCCCCGGCAAGTACGAGCTCCGCGACCAGCTCGCCCCGAGCGTCCGGTCGTGGATCGTCGTCGAGCCGAGGGCGGTGGCCGTCGCCTACCCGGATCGTCAGGGCAACTTCGCCATGGAGATCGAGGCCGGCACGTACACGCTGCAGGGCTACTTCAACGGCGAGCCTGTCGGGAAGGCCATCGAGGCGATCGTGAAGCCCGGGCCGGACGAGCAGTTCATCAAGGATCCGGTCGTCGTGGGTGAGGCCGGCGGACCGAGCGCGGAGGCTGGAAAGTAGGCCATGCTGCTGTCGCGTTTCTGGTATGGGGTGCTCGCGCTCGCGCTCGGCGCCGCGGTCTTCGTCCTCTTCGTCGCCGCGCAGCTCTACAACCGCTCGAGCCACCGCGCGATGAGCGAGGCGCTCAGCGCCGACTCCAGCGCGGTCGAGTGGTTCCTCAACGATGACGCCCGGAAGCGCTCGAGCGCGCTCATCCGGGTCGCGCTGAACCCAGCCTTGCGGACCGCGCTCGCCAAGTCGTCGACCGAGGCCAAGCCCGGCGCCGAGCTGCGCGAGAAGGCCCGCACTGCGCTGCGCACCGCGACCGCGGAGGTGCCCCCGGAGCTCAAGTTCGACCACGTGTGGGCCGTCGACGCGGCGGGGCGGGTGATCGCGTCGGTGGACTTCGAGCACCGCGAGGACTGGGAGCTCGGCGGTTACCCGCTGGTCGCCGACGCCCTCCACGGCTGGATCCGCGATGACGCGTGGGTCTGGAAGGGCCGCATCCTCCGCGTCGTGGCGCGCCCCGTCGAGCAGGACGTCAACGGCGAGCCGGTCGGCGCCGTGATCGGCGCCAAGATCATCGACGACACCTTCGCCCGCGCCGTCACGAAGCGCACCGGCGCCGCCGTTGGCTTCTACGCCGAGGGGGCGCGCGTCGCCTCCGGCGCGCCCGAGGGGTTCGACAAGGCGAACCTCGATCAGATCACGCAGGATCTGAAGCTGCTCGACGACAACAAGGACTACGTCGAGAAGGGGCGCTCGGAGGTCCGCGTCATCGGCCAGCACCTCGGCGTGGTCTACGCGCGGCTGCCCGGCGAGGCGTGGGAGCTCGGCGCCGGCTACGCGGTCGGCCGCCTCGCGGCGTCGGTCGACTCGCCGCTCAACTTCCTCGACAAGGCGAACAACGACGACAAGAGCGAGGTGCCGACGGTGCTGATCCTGGTCGGCGTCCTCGCCATGGCCGCGATCGGGCTGGTGCTCTCGTTCCTGGAGCACACCCGGCCGCTCCATGTCTTCCGCGGCGAGGCGGCGCGCTTCGCCAAGGGCGAGGTCGACGTGCTGGCGCCGAGCCGCTTCCGCGGCGCCTACCGGAAGATCGCGGCCGACATCAACGACGGCGTCGAGAAGGTGGCCGCGAAGGGCGGCGCGCCCCGGAAGGCCGCCGACCTCGAGCAGGTGCTCGGCCCGATCCCGACGCAGCCGGCGATGAGCGCGTTCTCGGTGCCGCTCGGCCCCGGCGAGCCGCGCCCTGACTCGCGCCCCTCGTACCCGAAGCCCATGGTGAGCCCGCGCGGCCCCACGCGGCGGCCAGGCTCGCACCCGCTCAGCGGTCCGCCGCCGGCCCGCGACTCTGTAGAGCCGGTCGAGGCGATCGAGGAGGTCTCGGACGCGGGGATGGCGATCTCCGCCCTCGAGCCCGCGGGCGCTCCCGGGCGCCCGCCGCCGCGGCGCCCGCCGCCGCCGCCGCCGCCCAAGGCGCCGGGGGTGCCCGCCGTGCCGAACCCGCTCCCGGAGCCGGTGAGCGCGCCGGAAGCGCCGGCCGCGCGGCAGGACGGCGCGGGAGATCCGGACGAGCTCACCGAATGGAACGCCGTCTACGAGGAGTTCCTGTCGGTCAAGCAGCAGTGCGGGGAGCCCACGAACGCGCTCACCTTCGAGAAGTTCAAGGGGACCCTGCAGCGCAACAAGGACGCGCTCGTGGCTCGCCACAACTGCTCGCGTGTTCGCTTCACGGTCTACGTGAAGGACGGCAAGGCGGCGCTCAAGGCGTCTCCGGTGAAGTGAGGCCGAGCGGCGGGGAGCGCCGCGCGGCGGGGACGGGGGGTCATGAGACGAGGATCTGCCGGCGCCGCGGGCGCCGCGTTCGCTGCGATGGTGGCCGCCGGCGCCGCGCGCGCGTCGTCAGGGCTCGACTCGCCTGACATCGGGGTGCTCCAGCTCGGCCGCGGCGGGGCGTGGGTCGCGCGGGCGGACGATCCGCTCGCCGCCTACTTCAACCCGGCGGGGCTCGCCGCGCAGCGGAGCGGCGCCCACGGCGGCGTCCACTTCATCCAGCTGGCCCAGTGCTTCACGAGGCTCGGCCCCGGCGGCCGCCCCGTCCCGCCGAGCGCCACGACGGCGATCCCGGCGCCCGGCAGCGACGGCAGCCCCGATCCCGAGGTGTGCGCCGAGGGTGGCCTGTTCCCGAACCCGCAGCTCGCGGCGACCCTGCGCGTGAGCGACGCGCTCGCCGTCGGCGTCGCGGTGCTCGGCCCGCACGGCGTCGGCGAGCGGGCATGGCCCGAGTCGCTCCGGTACACGCACCCGAGCTTCGGCGACATGACGCAGCCGTCGCCCCAGCGGTACCTGCTCACGTCGCTCGACGCCCTGATGTTGATGCCGACGCTCTCGGTCGGCTTCACCCCCGCGGAGGGTGTCTCGCTCGGCGCCGGCTTCATCTGGGGCACGGCGGCGATCGATTTCATCAATTTCAGCGAGGCGCTCTCGGGCGAAGGGGGCGACGACTTCAAGGCGCACGGCGATCTGCGCACGCGCGCGAAGGCGACCGACTTCTTCATCCCTGGCTTCGTCCTCGGCGCGCGCTGGGCGGCGACGGCTCACCTCGATCTGGGCGCATGGTTCAAGTGGCAGGACGCCGTGCGCGCGAAGACCGATCTCACCATCGAGTCTCGCTACTGGACGCCGGCAGGGGCCAAGGACGAGGACCCCTGCAAGGGCGAGGCGCCGGCGTGCAACGTCACCGAGGAGCAGGGCGCCGGCGATCTCACGATGCGGATCCCCATGGAGGCGAAGCTCGGCCTCCGGTACCACATGCCTCGCGCCGGCGCGCGGCGCGTAGTGAACGCACGCAGCGCACGCCGCGCCTCCGCCGCCGAGCCCCACGTCCGCGACCCGATGGCGGATGACCTCTTCGATGTGGAGCTCGACTTCACCTGGGCCAACAACAGCGCGGTCGACGCGATCGAGGTCCGGTTCCGCGAGGGCATCCCGGTGCGCGGCACGAGCGTGGGCACGGTGCCGCCCAACGCCGACGTCCCGCACCGCTGGCGGGACGTCCTGGGAGTCCGGCTCGGCGGCGATTTCGTCGTGCTCCCGAGCCTCCTCGCGCTGCGCGCCGGCGGCTTCTTCGAGAACAAGGGGCAGGACGACGCCGATCTGAACCTCGACTTCCACCTCGGCTACCGGATCGGCGTCGGGGCCGGCGTGACCGCGCGCGTCGGCCCGGTCGACATTTCAGCCGCGTTTCAGCACACGTCCTTCGGTGCGCTGGACAACGGCGGGAACGGGCGCCTCAAGGCCGTATCCGGCGCTGCGCTGAGCGGCTACCGCAGCATCCAGAGCGTCAACGGCGGCCGCTTCGAGAGCAACCTGGACGAGTTCGGTCTGAGCGGAACGATGCGCTTCTGAGCGGGCGGCTGCTCGGGCGTGGCTCCGACGTGCCTCCGACATGGTGGAGCGCAGGACAGGAGGCGCGGAGCCGCGGCGCAGCGGAGGCGCGCCGGACCGCCGGGGCGGTCGACGCGGAAGGCGGTCGCGCCTATAAGATGCCTCCACCATGAGTGAATCGAACGTCCGCAACCTGGTCATCATCGGCTCCGGCCCCGCCGGGCTCACCGCCGCCATCTACGCGGCGCGCGCCAACCTGAAGCCGCTCCTCATCGAGGGCTTCAGCGCCGGCGGCCTGATCCCGGGGGGCCAGCTCATGTTCACGACCGACGTCGAGAACTACCCCGGCTTCCCCGAGAAGATCACCGGCCAGGAGCTGATGCAGCGCTTTCGCGATCAGGCCGCCCACCAGGGCACGGAGATCGTGACGGCGGACGTGACCAAGGTCGAGCTGACGGGCCACCCCTTCAAGGTGTGGGTGGAGGACACGCTCTACCTGACGAAGGCGGTCGTGATCGCGACGGGCGCGCGCGCCAACTACATCGGCCTCGAGAGCGAGGACAAGCTCAAGAACAAGGGCGTCAGCGCCTGCGCGGTCTGCGATGGCGCGCTCTTCCGCGGCCAGGACGTCGTGGTCGTCGGCGGCGGCGACACGGCGATGGAGGAGGCCACCTACCTGTCCGGCCTCTGCAGCAGCGTCACGCTGGTGCACCGCCGCGACGAGTTCCGGGCGTCGAAGGCGATGGTCCAGCGCGTGGTCGATAACCCGAAGATCAAGATCCTCTACAGCCACGTGGTGGAGGAGGTGCTCGACGTGAAGGCCGATATGGTGACGGGCGTCCGCGTGAAGAGCACGAAGACGGGCGACAGCCACCTCGTGCCGGCGGCGGCGCTGTTCGTCGCGATCGGCCACACGCCGATGACCGATCTCTTCGTCGGGCAGCTCGACACGCACCCGAACGGCTACCTGAAGACGGTGCCGGGCTCGACGCGCACCAACATCCCGGGCGTCTTCGCCGCGGGCGACGTGCAGGACTGGAACTACCGCCAGGCCGTCACGGCCGCTGGCACGGGCTGCATGGCCGCCCTCGACGCGGAGCGCTGGCTCGCGCAGCAGGGCGGCCACTGAGGGGACGACCATGGTCGAAGCGCTGCGCGAAGAGCTCGCCGATCTGACCGCCTCGGTCCGGGCGTTCCTGGAATGGCACGCAGCGACCGGCGCGGACGGAATGCCGGGCCACCCTGCAGCGCTCCACGAGGCGCTGGGCGCGGCGTCTTCGGACGGCGCTCCGCCGGCGCCTCGGCGGCCGGAGCGCGGCTTCTCCGGGCAGGATGCGCCCTCGCCGCCGGTGGCGCGAGGGGGGAGCGGCGCGGCGTTCTCGCCGCCGGAGCCGCGCGGTGGCGCTGCGGGCGCCCCTCTGCATCCGGAGCCGCGCGGAGCCGCCGCGAGCGCCCCTCTGCCGCATCCGGAGCAGCGTGGCAGCGCTGCGGGCGCCTCCCCGCGTCCCGAGCAGCGCGGCGGCCCCGAGTCGCAGGGGGCGTGGTCGCCGACGCAGGCGCAGCGGGGTCCCGAGCCGTCACCCCGGCCTGCCGTGAGCGCCGCACCGGCACCTCGCGCGGATACGGTTGCACGCGCGAGCGCAACGCTGCCGGACACGAAGGAGGAGCGCGCGGCGCGGCTCTCGCTCATCGCGGAGGAGGTCCGCACCTGCCAGAAGTGTCCGCTCCACGAGGGCCGCACCCACACGGTGTTCTCGCGCGGCGACCCGAGCTCCGAGGTCGTGTTCGTCGGCGAGGGGCCAGGGGCGGAAGAGGACCTGCAGGGGCAGCCGTTCGTCGGCGCGGCGGGGCAGCTGCTCGACAAGATGATCGCGGCGATGGGGTACCACCGCGACGAGGTCTACATCTGCAACATCGTGAAATGCCGGCCGCCGAAGAACCGGAAGCCTGAGCCGGCCGAGATGGCGGCCTGCAGCCCGTACCTCACGGCTCAGCTCGCGCTGATCAAGCCGAAGGTGATCGTGGCGCTCGGCGCCACCGCGGTGCAGGGGCTGATCGGGACGAGCGAGGGGATCACGAAGCTCCGCGGCACGTGGAAGCTCTACAAGGGCTCGATCCCGATCATGCCCACGTTCCACCCGGCCTACCTGCTGCGCCAGCCGAGCGCGAAGCGAGAGGTCTGGAGCGACCTGAAAGAGGTGATGCGCCACCTCGGCAAGAGCGCGCCCGACAGAGGCTGAGGTGGCCGCGCGCGCTTCTGGGCGCGGGCAGCCGGTGGCGCAGGTCCCCGCCGCCGTCGGCGCAGGCGCCGAGCCGCAGGCGCCTGACGAATCGAGCCCGGCCGAGCAGCCCTCGCTGCGATCGATCGTGCGCTGCGCGCTGGTGCTCCTCGGCGCCCTGCCCTGGTGCCTCCCCCTCGCGCGGAGCCGCGCGCCGCTCGGGGAGCTCGGCGCAGCGCTCGATCGTGTCTTCGCGCCGATGTGCCACCGGATGCCCGAGCGCTCCCTCGCGCTCGACGGCGTCGTCATGCCGCTCTGCAGTCGCTGCGCTGGCATCTTCGCCGGGTTCGCGGCGGGCGCCGCGATCGCGCGCCCTCGCCTGGCGATGACGGCGTGGCGCCCGATCCTCATCGCCCTCGCCGCGCTGATGACGGTCGACGTGGCGACCCAGGACCTCGGGCTGCGCCCCGTCTGGCATGCGAGCCGCCTCGCCACGGGCGTGGCCTTCGGTTATGCCGCCGCCGCGGCGTTCCTCGCGCAGCTCGCTCGCCGCCCGCGCTAAGCGCTACTTGCGGCCGCCCATGGCCCTGCACTCGTGGACGGGACCCTTCGTGGCGTTGCGAACGCAATCGCTGTACGCGGCGAGGCCGTCCTTCCACTTGCCCGTGTCCTGGAGCGCCGAGCCCAGGTAGAGATAGGGCAGCGCGTCGCTCGGATCGACCGCGATGGCCGCGCGGGACGCCTCGATCGCGTCCTTGTACCGGCCGCGGTTGAGGAAGCTCAGCGCTTCCTTCTTCAGCTTGCCCGCGTCCGCGGCGCCGGCCGCCGGCGCCGCGGCCTTCTCTGCCTCGGCCTTCTCCGCCGCAGCCTTCTCTGCCTCGGCCTTCTCTGCCTCGGCCTTCTCCGCCGCAGCCTTCTCTACCTCGGCCTTCTCTGCCTCGGCCTTCTCCGCCTCGGCCTTCTCCGCCGCAGCCTTCTCCGCCGCAGCCTTCTCTGCCTCGGCCTTCTCTGCCTCGGCCTTCTCTGCCTCGGCCTTCTCCGCCGCGGCCTTCTCCGCGTCGGCCGCCTCCTTCACCGGCTCGGGAACGGCGCCGGCCCCCTTTGCAGAAAGCTCCGTCAGCGCCGACTCGGTCTGCGCAGGCGTCTTCGCCCGTGCCGGAGAGGGAGCGCCCGCCGCGGCCAGGAGCTTCGTCTCGACGGGCGCTGGCTTCGGAGCCGGCGCGGCCATCGCGACCGGCGCAGGCGAGGACGGCTTGCTCGAGAACACCGCCTTGGCGACGACCGCCACGGAGATCACGCCGGCGAGCCCCGCGACCGCCGCGACGATCCGACGAAGGCGCGCCCGCCGGGCGAGGGTCTCGGGCGACAGCTGATGAACCACAACGAGGCGCTCGTCAGCGTGATCGTCGGGGCCGCTGGCCACCTCGGCGAGCGGCGGGAACGACTCCTCTTCATCACGCCGAAAGAACGCCGCTGTGGGCGAGGAAGGGTCGATCAGATCGAGGGCATCCGCGTCGGACGCAAGCTCGTCGGGCGGGGACGCAAGGGCACCCGGCTGATTCAGGGCGCCGGCTTGTGGAGCCATGCTCAACGGGTCGTGCTCCAGCGCCTTGTCAGGGTCCGCATCGTCCGTGTCGCGTGGAACGGCGCGCTGCGCGGCGAGCGCCTCGGACGCTGGCGCAAGCGCGGCGACCGGCGCAGCCTCAGCAACCGGTACAGCCGCGGCGACCGATGCAGCCACAACGACCGGTGCAGCCACAACGACCGGTGCAGCCACAACGACCGGTGCAGCCACAACGACCGGTGCAGCCGCAACGACCGGTGCAGCCGCAACGACCGGCGCTGCCTCAGCGACCGGCGCTGCCTCAGCGACCGGCGCAGCCTCAGCGACCGACGCAGCCGCAACGACCGGCGCTGCCTCAGCGACCGACGCAGCCTCGGTGACCGGCGCAGCCTCGGCGACCGGCGCAGCCGCGGCCACCTCCGCGACGATCGGTGCAGCGGGCGCCTCGAGAGCCGGCGACACAGCGGGAGCATCGTCCGCGGCGCCGGCGGCCAGCGCAGGAGCCACGGAACACTCAGCTTCCTCGGCGACGACGTCCGAGCCGCTCGCGACCGGGCTCGCGGAGTCCCTGGTCGCGACGGCCGGCCCCTCAGGCGCCGCCGACACCCGCGGCTGGGAAGCCCGGGGACGGAGACTTCGGCCCCTGTTCGCGCGGGCCGATCCAAGAAGTCGCTTCGACATGTCCGAACCATCCTCCCGTGATTGTCACGCCCCCGATGGCGCAGGGGACCGGCGACTCGCCCTATTCATGATCCAGGCCGACCCCAACGGCGAGCGCTCGCCCGCGCATTTCCGTGCCTTCGCAGCACCACCGCGTGTGCCGGATCGTGCCGCGGTCACCCCAGCCAACCCTACCCGCGCTCGAACGAGCACACACGCGATCTCGCCCCACCGCGTTCGACAGCCCCTCCGCAAAAATGCGCACCGAGCGCACGCGCTGCCCGCTGCAGCCGGTGCGCCCTGAAGGCACGGCGATCCAGGCGATGGAGCCCCCCGGCGCCACGCACGTCAGCCTCCACCGAGCTGCACCGGCCGCCCCGCGACCGGGGCAGCGCGGAGCAGGACGAGCGTGTCGAGCTTCTTCTTCGCGTCGGAAGCCATGACCGTGCCCGCCAGGTTGTGCGCCATCTCCCAGGGCACCTCGTCGTCCGCCGAGAAGAAGGCCACCGTCGCGCTGCACGCGGCGATGTCCTTCGTGAGCTGCTCGCCGGTGTTCGACAGATCCGGGCCGGCGAGCCCCTTGCGCTGCTTCTTGCCCATGCCGCCGCCGAACGGCCAGATCGCCGTGGCGAGGTCCTTCAGCACCATCGTGCTGACGGCACAGGAAGGGGGCTTCGACACGCGCCCCTCAGGGACCACCGTGATCTCCTTCGGGAGGTCGTCTCGCCCGTCGGTCTTGATGACGACCTTCGGCGCGCCCGCCGCGCCGAGCTCCGTCACGACGGCGGCGACAGCGGCCGGCTTCGCCCTCTTGTCGGCCAGCAGCGTCACGGGCTTGCCCTCGATCGGCAGCTCGCGGATCGCCTTCGTCAGCTTCTCGGGCCCCTCCTTCTGCGCCAGATCCACGCGCTGGCCGCCGATGTAGGGGCCCATGGAGTCGACGAGCAGCTCGGGCATGCCCTTCGGCTTCGGCGGCGCGACAGGCGCCTCGACGCTCGGGGCCGCCGTGGCGGCCGCGCCAGGCTCGGAGGGCTTCGGCGCGCTCTCGCACGCCGCCGCGGCCAAGATCAGGCCGGCGGCGACCGCGAGGCGCGGCGAGGCGCTGAAAAGGAGGCAGGAAGCTCTCATGGCGCGGCAGTGTAACCAACCGGCCTGGCTCCGCGCACCTCCGCTGTGCGAGAGTTCGCGCGATGGCTTCCCCGCTCATCGACCGGCTGGCGCAGCTCGGCTCGTCCGCCCGAACCGCCGTCGAGGACGAGCGGGGGCAGACCACCTTCGCGACGCTCCTGGAGCGAGCCCTCCGCATCCGCGGCGCGCTGCTCGCCGGCGGCACGCGGCGCGGCGCGGGTGAGGCCGAGAGCCCGAGCTCCCTGGAGGGGGAGCGGATCCTGCTCCTCGTGTCGCCCGGCGCGGCGTGGGTCTCGGCCTTCCTCGGCACCCTCCTCGGCGGCGGGATCGTGCTGCCGCTGTCGGCGCTCTATCCGCCGGCAGAGCTCGAGTGGCTCGCGAGCGACGCCGGCGTGCGGCGGATCATCACCGACGGCGACCTCACCGCCGTGGCCGCCCCGATCGCGCCGGGCCGCGCCGTGCTCCGCGTGGAGGACCTCGAGCGCGCCGCCCCGGGGCGAGACGCGGCGATCTCCGACATCGCCGCGGATGATCCGGCGCTCCTGCTCTACACGAGCGGCACGACCGGCAAGCCGAAGGGGGCGCTGCTCACGCACCGCAACCTGGCCGTGCAGGCGGAGCTCCTGCGCGCGGCCTGGGGCTTCTCGGATCACGACATGCTGCTGCACGCGCTGCCGCTGCACCACCTCCACGGCGTCGTCATCGCGCTCATGACGTCGCTGCTCGCGGGCAGCGCGACCAGGATGCTGCCGCGCTTCGACGCCCAGCGCGTCGCCGCCGAGATCGCGCGCCGCTCGGTGACGTCGTTCATGGCGGTGCCGACCATGTACCAGCGGCTGTTCGAGCACATCGACCGGGGCGGCGCGCCCGGCTTCGCCGCGGGGGCGCAGGCCCTGCGGCTCGCGACGAGCGGCTCCGCGGCGCTGCCGGTGACGCTCGCCGAGCGCTGGCGCGACCTCACCGGCACGATCCCGCTCGAGCGCTTCGGGATGACCGAGATCGGCGTCGGCATGAGCAACCCGCTCGATCCAGGCGCGCGGCGGGCAGGCTGGGTCGGCTTCCCGCTGCCGACCGTCGAGGCCCGCATCACGGACGACGCGGGCAACGCGTGGGCCCCGGGTGAACAACCGCCGGGTGAACAACCGCCGGGCGACCCGCCAGCGCCGCGCGGCGGCGCCGCGGTCGCGCGAGGCGAGCTCTGGATCCGCGGGCCCAGCGTCTTCAAGGGATACCTCGGGCGCGAGGACGCCACCGCCGCGGCCTTCCAGGACGGCTGGTTCCGCACCGGCGACGTCGCGGAGCGCTCCAGCGACGGGTGCTTCCGGCTCCTCGGGCGGACCTCGGTCGATATCCTCAAGAGCGGCGGGTACAAGCTGTCCGCGCTCGAGATCGAAGAGGCGCTGCGGGAGCACGGCGCGATCGCCGAGGTCGCGGTGATCGGCCTCCCTGACGAGGCGTGGGGAGAGCGCGTCGTCGCGGTCGTCGTCGCCGCGCCCGGGCGAGAGGCGGAGTGCGCCACCGGACCGCTCCGCGCCTGGGCGAAGGAGCGCCTCGCGCCCTACAAGGTCCCACGCGAGTCGATCGTCGTGCGGGCCCTGCCGCGCAACGCGATGGGCAAGGTCGTCAAACCAGAGCTCGTGAAGACCATCGCAGCGGGCATTGCCGCCGACGAGCGCGGCCCGGCTCACGCGGTAGACACGCCGTAGTCGCCGCTTGACCGACGCGCTCGGCTCCGGCCTACTCGACGCCAATGCAGACTGCCAGCCCCATGGTCCAAGCCCAAGCCGCGTACGGCGGCCTCGCAGTTCAACCGTTCTCGCACCCCACGTACACGATCAAGCGGCCTTTCTGGTCGCTGCTCGGCCGCAAGTTCCACGTCTATGCGCCCGACGGCTCCCTTGTCTGCTTCGTCAAGCACCCGCTGCTCAAGCTGCGTGAGGAGTTCACCCTCTTTGCAGACGAGTCGGAGTCGCAGCCGCTGCTCACGATCCGCTCGCGGCAGGTCATCGCCCTCAACAGGTGCCTCGACGTCCTCGACGCGCGCACCAGCGAGCGCGTCGGCACCATCCGGTCGCGCGGGCTCAAATCGATCGTCCGCGACACCTGGGACATCCTCGACCCCGCAGATCAGCCGGTCGGGCTGATGCAGGAGGACGGCGCCGCGCTGCTCCGCCGCATGTTCCCGCTCCTCGTCGGGAAGTGGCACATCGAGCTCCAGCAGCAGGAAGTCGCGAAGGTGAAGCAGGTGTTCCGGTTCTTCGTGAAGGAGTTCACGCTCGACCTGTCGATGAACCAGGGCCGAATCGACGCCCGGTTCGCCATCGCCTGCTCCCTGCTCGCCCTCATGGCCGAGACCGCGCGCGAGTCCCGCTAGGCCCCCACCCGAGACCCGCCGCGGCCTCGCGCGCGGCCCGCTGATGCCGCGACCGGCGCGGTCGGCAGTCACGCGCGCGCTCGCTCGCCGAAACTTGGCCCATTTCCGCGAGCTCTGCGAGGGTCCCGCGCGATGCGCCTCGATCCTGTCTCCCGCCTCGACTCCGCCTCCGAGGAGGGCCGACCGACGTCCCCCCCTGCGCCCCCGTGCGGCACAGCCCGCTTCGCCCCGAGCGGGCAGGGCGCCGACTCCGAGCGCGAGCTCAGGTCGCAGCGCTTCCTCTGGGCGAGCGCCCCGGCGGCGCCGGACGGGCAGCTCCGCGAGACGATCGAGGAGGCCGTCGAGCTCGCGCTGGCCTTGCGCGGCGCGCTGCCGCCGCGGGTCCAGGAAGGCGCGCCGGTCGAGGTGGTGATCGCCGACCAGATCTTCCGCGCCAGGGCGCTCGGCGCCGCGGGCCTCGCCGTCGCCCTGCCGCGCCTCGCGGGCGGGCGCGCAGCCTCGCCGCGCGCGCTCCACCCGGACGACAGCGCGACGCTCCTCGCCTGGCTCGGCGCGGCGCGCGAGGCGCCCGTCGCCCTCGTCTTCGACGCGGACGACAGGTCCGCGCAGGTGCTCGCGCCGGTGCCCCTCGCGGACCTCGTCGAGAGGAGCACGTGCGACGGGTACGGCGCCATCTCCACCATGTCCCCGCGCGGGCAGGTGCGAAGCCTCGCGGCGCGCGGGGAGGAGCGCCCCGTCGGGCTGGCGCAGCCGAGCGCCGGAGCGAGAGCTCCGGTCGAAGCGCTCCCGGCCGGACCGACAGCGCTGGACGACGCGCTCCAGGCCGGGCCGACAGCCCCGGACGAGGCGTTCCAGGCCAAGCCGACGGCCCCCGAGACGCATGGAGCCTCTGCATCGCCCGCCTCCGCCGAAGGGCGGACGGAGGGACGGCTGCGCGGCGTGCTGCCCCCCCGCTCTTCGAGGATCCGCCGCGCGGACGCGCCGGCGGCCGTCGCCGGGAGGAGCGCCGTCGCGGCGCGGGCGCCGGGCGCGAGCACGCCGCCCGGCACGGACGAGGCGCCCGCCAGCGCCGAGCCGAGCGCGCCGGCCGCCGCGCCGGGTGCGCCGCACGAGGAGCACGGCGCAGGGACGACGCTCAGGCCACCGCGAGGGGCGCACGAGGCCGCGCCGAGCGCGCCGAACGCTGACGCGGCCCAGGCGGACGCCGACGCGCCCCCGCAGGCGCGGCGGGAGCGGAAGGCGCCGCGCGACCGGGTCCTCAGCGCGGCGGAGTGGCGTGCGCTCGCCGTCGAGCTCGACAACGCCCGCGGCCCGAAGCCGGTCCGGGTCATCGAGCAGCTGTTCGCGACGCACTACACGCCGCTGCTCGGCGCGACGCTCGCCGGCGAGACGGACGGTGCGGTGCGCGGCGTTGTCGACAGCTGGAGGACCAGCTTCGAGCACAGCTACCGGGAGGCGTTCTCGGCGCTGCGGGTGACCGGCAAGCGGCCGCCCATGGTGTTCGATGCGCCGGACATCGCCGCCCGCATCGCCCGGCTCAACGGGGCGCGCGGGGTGAAGCTCCTGCTCGTGGACGCGATGCGCTTCGACCTCGGCGAACGGGTCGCCGCGCATCTGAAGGAGATCCTGGTGGATCGGGCCATCCTGGTGGAGCGATCGCTCCTCTGGGCGGCGCTGCCGCCGACGACGACCGCGCAGATCTCGCTGCTCGCCCGCGGGCCGGATGGGCTCCGCGAGACGATGCCCCCGAGCGAGGCGGAGCCCGCCATCGCCCGCGGACGCGCGGTGGCGACGCTGCGGCGCGAGCGGGTCGGGTCGCGCGAGCTGATGAAGCTCGACCTCGTGGAGGCGCGCCTGCGCGCCGCGGGGCCGCCGTTCGCCGAGCGGATCGAGGCCATCGCGGAGGAGGTCTCCGATGTGATCGCGCGGTTCATGGCCAGCCTGCCGCCGCGCACGCTGCTGCTCGTGTTCGGCGACCACGGGTTCCGGATGACACCGATGGGAGACGGCAGCGCGACCGGCCCGGCGTCGCAGGGCGGAGGCTCGCCCGAAGAGGTGCTCGTCCCGGCGCAGGCGTGGCTCGTCGGCGGCATGCACTGAGCGGCCCCCGAACCGCGATCCTCTCATCCCCGACCGCGATCCTCCCATCCCAGAACGCAATCCTCCCCTCCTGGACGGCACGGCGGCGTCACGCCACCGCATGCGGGCTACGGGGATGAGGCTGCTCCGGCCGAGAGAAACGCGGTGAGCTCCGGCAGGACGAGCGCCGAGTCCTCCAGATGGGGCGCGTGCCCGAGCGGCACCATGCGCAGCGTGGCCCGAGGGATCGCGGCGGCCGCAGCGATGCCGATCGGCGCTGGGAACACGTCGTCGCGCTCGCCCCAGAGCACCAGCGTCTCCGCGTCGATCTCGCCGAGCCGCGGGAGGCGGTGGGGAACGGCGCCGACGGCAGGGAACAGCGCGTTGAACGCGGCGACGGGCGCGACCCGGCCGTCGGGCACGGCGTAAAACTCGCTGTGCAAAGCGGCCAGACGCTCGCCCAGCGGGGTGGGCCGCGGCGGATGGATGCGGCGGAAGAGCGCAGGGCCGAGCACCCGCACCAGGCGCTCCGGCGGGGCGCGGAAATAGGCGCGGCTCCACGCGGTCATGACGGGACCGACCCCCATCGCGCCGATGAGCACGAGCTTCCGCGGGCGCGCGCGCTTGCGGAGCGCGATCTCCGCCGCGACCAGCGCGCCGAGCGAGTGGCCGACGAGGGCGGCGTCGCCGAGATCCAGCTCGAGGAGGAGCTCCTCCACGGGATCGGCGAAGAAGCGGAGGCCTTCCTCGAAGCCCCCGCCCCCGAAGGGCGGAGACGACGCGTGACCGAATCCGGGAAGATCCACCGCGACGACGTGGTGGCGCCGCGCGAGCTCGGGGAGCAGCGGGAACCACGTCGTCGCGGCGTTCCCGCGGCCGTGCAGGAGGACCACCGGCGAGCCGCTGCCGCCCTCCAGGTAGCGGAGCGTCGAGCTCAGCGCGGCGCGGCGGTGCACCGCGAACGGCGGCGCGCCCGCGGTGAGCTCCGCAAGGATCGCGCTCTCGACCGGGCCCAGGCGGGAGACGACGGCGTGGACGTTCGTCACAGGCGCATTCCGTAGCGCGATCGAAACGGCGCGGGAATGCCGCAGCCCAGGAGCAGCCCAGAACCAGAGGAACCAGAAGGAGAGGGCTGCCGTCGCGCCCCCTCTTTCAGTACCTGCTGTGCCCGGGGCCGAGGATGAGCTGCATCTTGGACATGGGCTCGAAGCCCTCCACGTGCGGCGAGTGGTGACACTGCGTGACGCAGCTCTGGGGCGGGGGCGAGAGCACGATGAGCCCCTTCTTCTCGGGATCCTTCGCGTGCAGCGAGCCGGGACCGTGGCACTCCTCGCACTGCACGTTCTGCAGCGAGGCGTTGTGCGTCACCGTGGAGCCGCCCGGCTTGCCGTACCCGGTCACGTGACAGCTCACGCAGTCCAGGTTGAACTCCTTGAAATCCTGCTGCAGCGTGGCGTAGGCGCGCGCGTGCGCGGTGCCGTCGAAGACCTTGCGCTCCTCGTCGTGGCAGTTCGTGCAGGCGTCGATGCCGATGTAGCTGGCCTCGCCCTTCGCCGGCTTCTCGGGGACGCGATCCGCGAAGGCCTGCTTGTTGTGGTCGTTGACCCGCTTGTAATAGGCGAGGAGCTGCCCGGCGACGTCCTTGTCGGCCCCGAGCTTCTCGCGCACCTCGACCGAGCTGTAGCGGAAGAAGCTGCCGGTCACCTTCGTCTCCGCCGCCTCGATCTGCGCCTTCTCGGCCCGGAGCTTCTCGAGATCCGCCTTCCGAGCCTCGATGTCCTTCGCCGCGACCCGCTTGTCGCCCTCCCAGCCGTTGAGGCGGATCTCGAGCTCCCGGATCCGCTCCGACAGGCTGATGAGCTCCCCGGCCTTCGCGACGCCGCCCGCGTCGGCGAACACGAGCGGGCCGCTGCCGCCGCCTCGAACGAAGAGATCCACGACCGCCACTGATTGGAGGTGGTTCGGCGTCTCCACGACCAGCGTCGACCCGATGATCTCCGGCGGCTTCGGGCCGTCGTTGCCGTCGCCGCGCTCGCTCGGCTTGCCGAGCACCAGCACGTGCAGCTCCGGCACGTTGTCCGCGAGCCGCAGCGCCTCGCCCCTGGGCAGCGCGGCGAGCCCCACGAAGACGCTCGCGCCCTGCTTCTTCGCCTCCTCGACGCCCGCCTTCATCGCGTCGATCGCCGGGCCGGGCTTGACGCCCTCGGGATAGGCGCCGGAGCGGCCCTTCGGGTCGCTCACGCCGATGAGGCCCACCTTCACGCCGGAGACGTCGCGCACGACGACGCCCTGGACGCCCTTCGCGCCCTCGAGGTTCTTGCCGAGCAGCAACGCCCCGGACTGCTCCTGGTACTTGCCGAGCGCCTCCGCGCCGAGCGCCCAGTCGTTCTCGCCAGGCGCCCACGCCGTCAGCCCGATGTCCTTCGCCGCCAGCGCCATCGCCTCGGCCTTCCACGCGTCCTGCGAAGTGCGCTCCGGCTTCACCTCGGGGTCCGTGAAGAGCAGCGGCCCCGCGCCGACCACGAGCCGCTCCGGGGCCTCGCCGCGCTGGGCCTCGATCAGGGCGGCCAGGTGGTCGATGCCTCCCAGCTGATCCTTCGTGCAACCGCACGGCTCCAGAGCGCCAGCCACGGTGCTGAGCACGTAGAGCCGCACCGTCGGCCTGTTCGGGTTCGCGTCCACGTCCGCGTCCGCGCTCACGGCGGCCGTCGCAGGGAGCTTGCACCCCTGACAGGCCGAAGCGAAGGCCGCCGCGGAGATCGCGACGAAGGGGATCAAGAGCGCGTATCCGCGACGCACTCCGTGAAGAAGCGAGCGCTTCATGCTCGCGCTATAGCACAGGGGCTCGGGCGCACCGCCCGGGCCGCGCCGCACCGCCGGGGCCGCGCCGAGAAGACGGGAGCGCGATCAGAAGCTCGACGGAGCGAAGGGCAGGACCGTCTTCAGGTCCGCGTCGTTGAACCGGAGCTGCAGGCCGATGAAGTAATCCCGGCGATCGGCGTTCAGGATGTCGTCCATCCCGCCGAGCAGCCACAGCTTCCGGATGAACTCGTACGCGAGCGCGACGCGCCAGCGCGGCGACAGCTCCTCGCCGAAGCCGAAGAGGTCCTGGCGGAGCTCGAACCGGTCGTCGAGCAGGTGGAGATCGAGGCCGAGGCCGCCCGTCGACTCCTTGATGCCGAACCGGCCAGTGAAGGGGCCGAGCCGCTTCGCGAACTGGAACGAGAACCGGAAGGCGTTCGTCGTGATCGTGCGGACCTCGCGGTAGTGCGCGGGCTCGTTCGGGTTGGTCGTGTCGACGTCGATCTGCTGGAAGTCCGTCTTGCCGCGCGGGTCGTTCACCAGCTCGAAGACGTAATACTTGTCCTCCGCCGGCTGGAGCCTGAGCTCGACGTAGCTCTTGACGGTGTTCGCCAGGAAGTTGTAGTCGGTCCGCAGCCCGACCACGGTCTGAAACCGGTTGAGCCCACCGACGAGCTCACCGACGTTCTCGACGACCGTCTCGACCTCGTTGATCAGCGTCTCGTCCCGGGTGATACGGCCGAGCGTCCCCTCCCCGCGGTCGACGCGCGCGGCGACGCTGTCCACGTGCTTCAGCGCCGACTCGAGGCTCTCGGTCGCGCGGCCCACGCGCTCTGCGGCGCTGCGGAGCTCCCCGGGCTGCCCGTTCTTGCCGGGCACCTCGGCCGCGGCCGTCATCATGCGGATGTCGCGGCTCACCTGCTCGACGTTGCGCAGGATCTCCCGCAGGCGCGGGCCCGAGTCGCCCGTGATCTGGTTGATGTTGTTGATCGTCTCCGTGACGCCCGCGCGGTTCTCGCGCACGGTCGCGTTCATCTGCTCGGTGACCTCGGCGAGGTTGTCGAGGATCTGCGCGAGCCGCTCCTGCCCGCCCTCGGAGCCGACGGTGTTCTTCAGCGTCTCGGTGACGGTCTTGACGTCCTTCAGGATCTCGGAGACCTGCCCCTGCATCGACTGGATCGTCGGCTCATCGATGTAATAGAGGACCCTCCCCTCGTCGGGGATGCGCGGCTTGCCCTCGGTGCCGGGCGAGAGCACGACGAACGACTCGCCGATAAGGCTCGTCGCGCGCTTGCCGATGGCCGCGTCCTCGTAGAGCGGGACGTCGGGGCTCATCTTGATGTCGATGCGCGCCTGGCCGTTGTAGAGCGAGATCTTGTCGACGACGCCGACCTGGATGCCCGAGATCATCACCCGCGATTGCGGCGATACGCCGATCGCGTCGGGCAGCGTGGCCCAGACCCGGTAGCCGTTCCCGCCGCCGACGTCGCGCGAGACGAAGCGGTACCCACCGTAGGCCGCGCCCGCGAGCACGATCGTCATCACGCCGACCTTCGCGGCCTTGGAGACCTCAGCCATGCTGCGCGACGGCCACGGTAGCACGAGCCGCCCGCGGGACCGCGCGGCTTTCGCGGCGCTGCAGGTGAACAAGCGCCGGGGCGGGAAACCTGCTAGCCGAGACGAATGCGGTCATGGTGGGCCAGCGGGGTGTTCGGCGCGGCGCTCACCTCCGCGGGCGTGGCGGCAGCGGAGCCGCCGGCGCTGACGTGGGAGGCGACAACGCGCTCGCCACAACCCCCCAAGGCGGTCTCGCCGGAGATCGCCGCGCTCGCGGCGCACTGCGGCAGCGCGGACACGGCGCTCGCCGCCGTCGCCCAGCGCAACGTCGAGCGACAGCTCCAGGGCGGGGAGATCATGCCGCCCGACGAGCTCGCGTTCACGCTGCGCGCCGCCGGCGCGCCGCACGCCTGGCCGAGGGGATGGTCCATCTCCGGCCGAGGGCTCGGGCCGGCGGAGATCGGGGCGCGGATCGACGGGTGGCTCTCGGGTTGGACCACCCTCGGGGTGCGGCGATGTGGGGTGGCCCAGGCGAAGAAGCCGGACGGGACGGTGATCGTGTCCGCGATCGGGGTGGACGCGCTCGCGGACCTGTCGCCGCTGCCGACCACCGCGCGGGTAGGGCAATGGGTGACCCTCGAAGGGACGATGCGGGTCCCGGCGACCGCTGCGAAGGTGGTGCTGCTGGGGCCACGGGGCGCGCCCAAGACGGTGCTGAGCTCCCTGTCGGGCGCGCGGCTCCGCTCGAGCTTCGCGGTCGACCAGCCGGGGAGCTGGCTTGTGCAGGTGCTGGCCACGGTGTCGACCGGGCCGAGGCCCGTGCTGGAGGCGATGATCTTCGCGGGGAGCGCTCCGCCGGGCCGGTTCGTCCGCGCGGCAGCGCCGGGCGAGGAGGCCGCGAAGGGGGCGCAGGGCGACGAGGACGCGATGCTGCGGATGATGAACGCCGCGCGGGCGTCGGAGCGCCTGCCAGCGCTCGCGCGCGACGCGGCGCTCGCCGCGCTGGCGCGGGCGCACTCCGAGGAGATGATCAAGGCGAAGATGGTGGGCCACGACGTGGGCTCGGGCGATCCGGCGGCGCGCCTCAGGGCGGCCGGGTACGAGGCCACGATCGCGGGGGAGAACGTGGCCAGCTCGGGCACGACCGAGGGAGCGCACCGCGCGATCTGGGCGAGCCCGTCGCACCGGGGCAACCTGCTCGACCGGCGCTACCGGAGGAGCGGTGTGGCGGTCGTGCGCGACCCGACCGGCCGGGTCTGGGTGACGCAGCTGTTCGCAGGGTGACCGCGGACGTCGCGGCGCTGCGCTGACGTACGCTGTTCCCGTACCCCGAGGGCGGACGCGCCTTGCGGCGGGCGGGCGCTCGCGGCGAGGCGCCACGCGGGCGCTTCGCCGGGTGTGTTCCATGCCTCACCGGGCGGCCGCCGTTCCGCGCGTGTATCCTTGCGAGCGATGGCAGCACGCCCGCTTTACGTCGGCATCGACCTCGGCACCACGAACTCGACCGCGGCCGCCTTCGACGGCGAGAAGGTCACCCTCGTCAGGAACTCCCAGGGCGCGACGCTCACCCCGAGCGTGGTGCGGATCGACGCGCGTGGGACGATCACGGTCGGCGCGCGCGCGCGCCGGTTCCTCGAGAGCGATCCGCAGAACACCCGCGCGGAGTTCAAGCGGCTGATGGGGACGGCCCAGCCGATCGGGTTCGCGGCGGCGAAGGTCGCGAAGAAGCCCGAGGAGCTCGCCGCCGAGGTGCTGCGCTCCCTGCGCGCCGACGTCGCGGAGCACCTCGGGGTCCTGCCGGCCTCGGCGGTGATCTCCGTGCCCGCGCTCTTCGAGCTGCCCCAGAGCGCGGCGACGTCGGAGGCGGCGCGGCGCGCGGGGTTCGAGCGCGTCGAGCTGATCCAGGAGCCGGTGGCCTCGGCGCTGGCCGCCGGCTGGACGGTCGAGGAGTCGACGGGCAGCTGGCTCGTCTACGACCTCGGCGGCGGGACGTTCGACGTCTCCCTGCTCGAGACGCGCGACGGGCTGCTGCGCGTCGTCGGGCACGACGGCGACAACTTCCTCGGCGGGCGCGATTTCGACTGGGCGATCGTCGACTGGGCGCTCGCCGAGATCGGGCGCACCCAGGGCGTCACCGTGAGCCGCGCCGACCCGCGGCACGCCGCCGCGCTCCGCAAGCTCAAGCTCGCGGTCGAGGAGATCAAGATCGAGCTCACCCGCGCCGACGAAGCGGCGCTCGCGGTGCCCGCGGCGTTCGAGGTGGACGGCGCGCCCGTCGACGTCGACCTGGTCCTGAAGAGGTCCACGCTCGACGCGCTCTGCGCGCCGATCATCGACCGCTCGATCGAGGTCTGCCGGCGGCTGCTCGCGGCGCACGGGCACGACGCGTCGCAGCTCGCGCGCGTCGTGCTCGTGGGCGGGCCGACGGTGATGCCGGCGCTGCGCGAGCGCGTCCGGGACGCGCTCGGCGCGCCCTTCGGCGAGGGGCTCGACCCGATGACCCTCGTCGCGCAGGGGGCCGCGATCTACGCGGCGACGGCGGGGCTCGACGCGCGGGCTTCCTCCTCGGGCGCGCGGCCCAAGGAGGAAGGTCGCCGGCTCTGGCTCCAGTACCCGGCCATGTCGAGCGACCTCACGCCCCACGTGGTCGGCCGCGTCATGGAGGGGCCAGGGGCCGCGCCCGAGCGGATCCGGCTCGCGCGCGAGGGCGACGGGTGGACGAGCGCCGAGGCGCCGCTCGACGCCGAGGGGGCGTTCGTGGTGACCGTCGACCTGCTCCCGCGCCGGCCGAACGTGTTCAACATCGAGGCGAGCGCGGCCGGCGGCGCGAGGGTGCCGGTGCACCCGCAGACGATCACGATCGTCCAGGGGCTCACGATCGGCGATCCGCCGCTGTCGCGCACGATAGGGGTCGCGCTCGCGGACAACTCCGTGCGGGTTTACTTCGAGCGAGGCGCGCCGCTGCCGGCCCGGCGGACGTTCGTGCACCACAGCGTGGAGAGCGTCCCGAAGGGCTCCAGCGCGTGCGTGCTGAAGATCCCCGTCGTGCAGGGCGAGCTCGACGTCGCCCACCTCTGCCGCGTGGTCGGGACGCTCGAGATCGACGGGAGCGGGCTCACCGCGACCCTGCCCGCGGGCTCGGCGATCGAGCTGACGCTCGAGCTCGATCGGGGCGGGCACCTCTCGGCGCGCGCGCTGATCCCGTCGCAGGGGCTCGTGTTCGAGCGCGTCGCGCACCTCCTCGTCCCCGAGGCGGCGCCGGAGGTGCTCGACGCCTCGATCGCGGCCATGCGCGAGCGGCTCGCCACGGTGCGCGAGGCCGCCCTGCGCAGGGACGCGCCGCACGCGCTCGGCAAGGTCACCTACGTGGAGTGCGCGCTCGCCGAGGTGGAGCGCGACGCCGCCGCGGCGCGCGGCGGCGACGCCGACGCGGGGCAGAAGGCGCGGCGCGCGCTGCTCGAGCTCGACGTCCTGCTCGAGCAGGCCGAGGCCGACAAGCGCTGGCCGGAGCTCGAGGCCGAGGCCCAGGCCGCGGTCGCGAGCGCGTCGACGTGGATCTCCCAGCTCGGCTCGAGCACCGAGAAGGCGCTCCTCGAGGAGGCCGCGCAGGGCGTCGCGCGGGCGCGCGCCGAGAAGAACCAGATCGAGCTGCAGCGGCAGCTCCGGCTGGTCCGCAACCTGAGCAGCGCGGCGTTCCAGCGCCACCCGAAGGCGTGGGTGTGGATGTTCGAGGACGCCGCCTCCGAGGCGCACCAGGCCTCGGATCTGGTCCGCGCGCAGCGGCTCGTGCGCGACGGGCGCGGCGCGGCGGAGCGCGGCGACACGGCGGCGCTCAGGACGATCACCGAGGAGCTCTGGCGCCTCTTGCCGGTCGACGCGCAGAAGCGCAGGCTCGGCCACGAGTCAGGGGTGCGGTGATGGACGACGCGATCGGCCGCATCCGCGACAACCCGTTCTACGTGCTCGGACTGCGCCCGAGCGCGAGCCGCGCGGAGATCGAGCGCGAGGGGCAGAAGCTGCTCGGGATGCTCGAGCTGAAGCTCGCGAGCGCCGCGGCGTACCCGACGCCGGTCGGCCCCGGCGCGCGGACGGCCGACAAGGTGCGGCAGGCCATGGCGGCGCTGCGGGACCCGGAGCGCCGCCTGGCGCACGAGGTCTGGGCGCGGCTCGACCCGAGTCCCCCGCCGAAGGACGACCTCGACGACGACCTCGGCGAGCTGCCGCCGCCGGAGCCGCCGGGGGAGGATCCGCGCGCGCCGTGGCCCGAGGCGCTGTCCGCGCTCGGCTGGAGGGCGAGATGACCTGGGGCGTCCTCCTGGCCCTCGCCGTCGTCGTGCGGGTGATCAGCGAGGCGGCCGCGCGGAAGGCCTCGCCCGGGGCGGCGCCGCGCCCCGCGATGCTCGGCGTGGGCCTCTGGAACGTCGTCGTGCTGTTCGTCTTTGTGCCGATCGCGATCCTCCTCGCGCTCGCGCTCGCCGGGGGTCAGCTCTGGTGCGCGGTGCCGCTCGCGCCGCTCGCGCTGCTCATGGCCCCCTGGCCCTTCGTTCGCCACGTGATCATCCCGCTCGGGCTGCCGCGCGCCGCGTACTTCATCGCGTCGCTGTCGGACGGGACGTTTCGCGCCGACCGGCGCGGCGGCGCGGCGCTCGCGGCCGCGTGGGCGCTCTGCCGCGCGAGGAAGCCGGACGCCGCGGTGGGGGCCTGGGTCAGCGAGCGGATCGAGCGCGCCGGCGAGCGTACCGGCGCGGCGCCCGCGCCCTCCTCGGTGAGCGCGGATCCGCTCCGCGGCGCGGGGATCGCCGCCGGCGCGATGCTCGCGGCGCACCGCGGCGACGCGGAGGGCGCGCGGGCGCTCTTCGACAGCGTCGGCAGCCTGGACGAGCGCGCCTGCCCCAGCGAGGCTCGCCGCATCGCCGCGGGCTGGCTCGCCGCAGAAGCGGCGTCCCGCGGCGACTGGACGGCCGTGTCCGGATACGCGTGCGTGGGGGGCGGCCGGGCGATCTCGTTGCTCGGCGCCGTCGCCGCGCGGCTGCTCGGCGAAGAGCCCGCGCCGGGGGCGCTCGGGCTCTGGCTGCGCTGGCTCATCGCGCCCCATCGCCGCGCCACGCTCCCGCTCGTGCGTCGGGCCCTGGCCGCGGGCGCGGGCGCGCCGCGCCCGGAGCCGGAGGCGCCCGAGCCTTGCGCCGCGAAGGTCGCCGAGGGCGATCTGTGGAGCCGGGCGGTGCTGCTCCACGCCACGTTGCTGCTCCGGCCTCGGGACCAGGTCTCGGGCGACGACCTCAGGCGGCTCGGCGGCGCGTGGGACGCGGCGCTCGACGACGAGCGCGCGCAGGCCGAGCTCCGCGAGCGGGCGGCGTCGCTCGGCGCCTCGGGGGCGCAGGCGGCGCTCGGTCCGCTGGCGCGCGCGGTCGAGGAGGACCTCGCGGCGACGCTGCGCGCGGCGCGCGTGCCGCGCGCGGCGTGGGACGACCTCGGCGCGACCATCGGCCGCACGCGCCGGCGCCTCCGGGACGAGCTCCTGTCCGAGGTGGAGATCGCGTGCGACGCCCTGCGCCGCCGCGTCGACGAGCGGCGCGAGCTCCCGCCGCTCTCGGAGTGGCGCGAGTGGACGTCGCTGCGCGCGCAGTACGAGGCCGCGGCGGTGCTCGTCGGCGTGGAGTTCCGCCGCCTCGCGTTCCCCAAGCTGCACGCCGACGTGTGCCACGCGGCCGTCTGGCTGTTCAACACGCGCAAGGAGCGGGTGATCGCGAACGCGATGTTCCGGTGGCTCCTCGCCGAGGCCGAGGCGCTCGGCGACTCGCGCCTCGCGGGGCTCCAGCGCGGCAACGTCGAGTGCGGCGTGTGACGCGGGACGGAGAGCCCGATCTAGAGCCGCGCTCAGCCGCCCCCGCTACACGCGTCGCCGTCGCCGAGCGGCGGTCACCCGCACAGGAGACGGGCCCAGATCGGCGTTTTCGGCGCGGAAGCGCACTCCAGTGCGCTGAGCACCGAAAACGTCGAGATGGGCCCGTATCCGACGCCGGTGACCGCCGCTCTAAGCGGGCCCGTCCCCGCCCGGCGCCCCGGCGCCCGGGCGCCTGAGCGTCACCAGGAGCTCTTCCTGGAGCGGCTCCGGCTGGATCGTGCAGTGGGTGAGCGCGTGCTTCTCGCGCAGCCGCCGGGCCACCGCGGCGGCCACGTTCGTGCCGTGGTGCCCCTTGGCGAGGACCACGTGCACGGTGAGCACGTTGAAGCCGTCGGAGATCGACCAGACGTGCAGATCGTGGAAGTCGACGACGCCGGGCACGCTCCGGATGGTGTCCTCGACGTGGGCGAGATCGATCTCGATCGGGCTGCCCTCCATGAGCACGCGGGACGTGTCGCGCACGAGCCGCCAGCCGCCCCAGAGCACGAGGGCGCCGATGGCCGCGCTGATCACCGGATCGGCCCGAGTCCAGCCGAAGGAGAGGATGAGCACGCCCGCCGCGATGGCGCCTACCGAGCCGAGCGCGTCCGACAGCACGTGCGCCAGCGCGGCCCGCGTGTTGATGTTGTGCCCGTGCTCGCCGGTCGAGAGCAGCAGCGCCGCGACCACGTTCACGAGCAGCCCCAGCGCCGCGGTGATCGCCAGCGCCTCGGCGTGCACCGCCTGGGGCGCGCGCCAGCGGTGGGCCGCCTCGATGAAGATCCAGATCGCCGTCAGCGCCAGCGCGATGCCGTTGGCGAAGGCCGCGAGCACCTCCGCGCGCCGAAAGCCGTACGTCCGCTCGCGCGTCCGCGCCTGCGCCGCGATGCGCTGAGCGATGATGGCGATGCCGAGCGCCGCGGCGTCCGCGAGCATGTGGCCCGCGTCGGCCAGCAGGGCGAGGCTCTTCGACCACCACCCGATCGCCGCCTCGACGACCAGAAACGACGTCGTGAGCGCGAACGCCGCGATCAGCCGGCGGAGCGGCGCATGCCGGAGATCGTGGCTGTGGTCGTGGTGCTGCGGGTCGCCGTGGTCGTGGTCGTGGTCGTGACCTGGGGCATGGTGATGCCCGTGATCGTGCGCCTCGCCGCGCCGAGCGCCGCGCCCGTGCTGGTGCTCGTCCGAGGCGCCCCCGTGCTCATCGCGCACCCCCATCGCCGCGCCGGAGCGGCTCACACCCGCTCGAGGATGGTCGCCACGCCCATCCCTCCGCCGATGCACAGCGTGATCAGCGCGGTCGCCTTGCCGGCGCGCTCGAGCTCGTCGAGCGCCGTCCCGATCAGGCAGGCCCCGGTCGCGCCAAGCGGGTGCCCGAGCGCGATCGCGCCGCCGTTCACGTTGACGCGGTCGAGGTCGATGTCGAGCTTGCGCGCCGTCTGCAGCGGCACCGCCGCGAACGCCTCGTTGATCTCCCAGAGATCGACGTCGCGCGCCTGCATGCCCGCCTTCTTGAGGGCGCGCTCCGACGCGGGCGCAGGGGCCGTCAGCATGATCACCGGCTCGGCGCCGGCCGTCGCCGTGGCGCGGATCCTCGCCCGCGGGTTGAGCCCGTGCGCCTTCACGTAGTCGCCGGACGCAAGCAGCACGACCGCCGCCCCGTCCACGATGCCGCTCGAGTTGCCCGCCGTGTGGACGTGCTGGATCGACGCCACCTGCGGATAGCGCGCCAGCGCCAGCGCATCCACGGTCTCGCCGGCGGGGCCCATCGGCGTCGACCCGAGGCTGGCGAACGCCGGCTCGAGCTTCGCGAGGGCCTCCATCGTCGCCCCGGCCCGCGGGTGCTCGTCCCTGTCGAGCAGCGGCTTGCCGTCGAGATCGACGACCGTGAAGAGGCTCTTCGCGAAGCGCCCCTCGCCCGCCGCCCGCTCGGCCTTGCGCTGGCTCTCCAGCGCGAAGCGGTCGACGTCCTCGCGCGAGAAGCCCTCGATCGTGGCGATGAGGTCCGCCGAGATGCCCTGCGGGACCATCGCGAGCTTCTTGCGGAGGGCGAGGTTGTTCCCGTCGAGGGGCGCGCCGTCCGAGCCCATCGGCACGCGCGACATGCTCTCGACGCCGCCGCCGACGGCGACCTCCTGCTGGCCGGACATGACCCCCATCGCCGCGAAGTTCACCGCCTGCGCGCCCGAGCCGCAGAAGCGGTTGACGGTCACGCCGGTCACGGCGTCCGGCCAGCCGGCCGCGAGGATGGCGGTGCGCGCGATGCACGCGCCCTGCTCGCCCGCCTGGGTCACGCACCCGACGACCACATCCTCGACGTCCTGCTTGCGGATCCCGGTCTTCTCGGCGAGGCGATTGAGCGTTTGCGCGAGGAGCTCTTGAGGGTGCACGCCCGAGAGCGCTCCCTTGCCCGCCTTGCCGCGCCCGCGCGGCGTGCGAACGGCATCCACGATGAAGACGTCTCGCATGACAGGCCTCCGAGCCCGATGTCCGGCCCGTGCTTAGCACACCGCCCGTTCCCGGGGCAGCCTGGTCGCGCCGGGTCTCGGTGGACCTGAGCCGGCGGGGATCGGCTATGCTCGCCGCCGATGACGGACCGGTCGCAGCGCATGGTGTGGGTCGATCTCGAGATGACCGGGCTCGACGAGAGCTCGTGCGCGATCGTGGAAATCGCGACCATCGTCACGGAGCCCGACCTGACCGTGGTCGCCGAGGGGCCGTGCCTCGTCATCCACCAGCCGGAGAGCGTCCTCGCGGGAATGAGCGACTTCGTCCGCGATCTCCACGAGCGCTCGGGGCTCCTCGAGCGCATCCGCGCGTCCACGCTCTCGGTCGGCGACGCGGAGTCCGAGACGCGGGCGTTCCTCGAGGCGCACTGCGACAAGGGAACGGCCGTGCTGTGCGGCAACTCCGTGTGGAAGGACCGCGCCTTCCTGCAGCGCTACATGCCGGAGCTCCTCTCCTTCCTGCACTACCGCATCGTGGATGTCTCGACGCTCAAGGAGCTCGTGCGCCGCTGGTATCCGCTGCGCGCGGCGCCCAAGAAGCGCGAGATCCACCGTGCGCTCGACGACATCCGCGAGTCGATCGAGGAGCTCAGGTGGTACCGGGCCAACGTGTTCCAGCCGCTCCCGGGGACCGAGCTCCGCTGAGCGATCGCGGTGAGCCGAGGGGAGCCTGAGGCCGACCGCGTCCTCGGGCTTGCGGTTGAGCATCCCGGTCCGCCGGCATCCCAACCTCGGTCCGCCGGCATCCTCAACCTCGGTCGGCGCCCCGCCCTCAACCTCGGTCGGTTCACCCCGCGCCCCGGCCCTCAACCTCGGTCGGCGCCCCGGCCCTCAACCTCGGTCGGTTCACCCCGCGCCCCGGCCCTCAACCTCGGTCGGCGCCCCGGCCCTCAACCTCGGTCGGCGTCCCGGCCCTCAACCTCGGTCGGTTCACCCCAACCTCGGTCGGCGTCCCGGCCTCAACCTCGGTCGGTTCGCCCCCCGCTCAGCCTCTCGCCAGCCCGCCGTCCGCCCCCCAAATCTAGCCGAAAAACCGGCTCTTCTGGCAATCGAACAAAATTTGTCTGCGACGTGAGAAAATTCGATCGATCGAGGCAATGCATTTAGTAGGGTAGCCATGCGTCCAGGCCTCCGGCACGAGGTCTGCGGCGTAGACACCCCGGCGGCCCCAATCCGCCGGGGTGTCGTTTGCTACCGGACTTGCGGGATTGCCTTAGAAAAGCTGGTCGCCGTACCACGGTTGCCCGGGGCTACCCTTGGCTTCCACGGCGGGAGTCGCGACCAGCGGGGCGGGCTCAGCACGGCGCGTCGCCCCGGCCTTCGTCGCCGGCGCCTCGACGGCAGGACCCACCGCCTCGGAGGCGCCGGGGTCGCACTGCACCGGTGAGGCCGTTGATTCATTGTGATGTGAATCACTTGCGTGCGCCGGCGGCTCGGCTGGTGGGGGCGGTATCCCACGTTGGGCGATGTACGAGCTCAACGGCACAGCGACGGCGGCGCTCGTCAGCGCGACGAGCAGCAGCGCTCCGCCGGCCAACAGGACGTTGCTGCGCGAGCGCGGTGCGGCGATCTCGACGACGGGGTGCCGCATGGCCTCCGGAGGGAGTGTCCCGGTGGGCAGCGTGTTGCGGGACGCCGGAGCGGGCACGCTCCGCTCCGTATCCGGCGCCGACTCCTGCAGCGACGGGGCGGCCGCTGCTTGCGGGCGCGGCCCCCTCGGCGGCGGAGCTCCCCCCGCGAGCGGCGCCGCGCCCACAAGCAGCGGCCGCACGGCGGCCATGAGCTCGTGAACAGTCTGGAATCGCGCGTCAGGGTCCTTCGAGAGCGCCCGGGTCAACGCCTCGTTCACCTGGGCCGACACCCCCTCGAGGGGCGGCGGCACCTCGTCGAGCGCGCACACATCCAGATCGTCGCGGCCGTCGAACGGGCGCTCACCCCCGAGGAGGCAATACAGCAGCATCCCGAGCCCGTAGACGTCGGTTCGTTGATCGATCGCGCGCGCATGCGGGTCGTGCGCGTCGTTGAAGAGCTCCGGCGCCCGGTACCGCGCCGCATCCGCCATGGCGTCCTCGGGCGCCCCGAACAGCAGGTGCAGCCCGAACGCCCTCAGGACAGCGGCGCCTTGACCGGTGATCACCACCGTGTGCGGGCCGAGATCCCCGTGCGAGAGCCCCAGCGCGTGCGCCGCGCCGAGCGTCCGCGCGACGTCGACGACGAGCTCGTACGCGACGGAGCGAAGCCGGGGCAGCAGATCTTCCACCGAGGGATCGTCGCTCTGCCGGGCAGCGATCCACCCCGCATCTCCCTCCATACCGCCCGCGATCACAGGCACGATGCCGTGCACCCGCGCAGACAGCGAGAGGAGCCTCTCCAGCGCGCCGCGGAACGCATCGGCGTCGATGCCCATGCCCTCCTGGACATAGAGCGTCACCTCGCGGCCGTCCGCGTCGAGCGCGCGATACGCCTCCGCCGGAGCGGGAGAGTCGAGGCTCGCGACGATGGTGTACCCCGCGAGCTCCTGCCCCAGGATCACCATGGCCCCTCCGCCTCGATCCGCGCGGCGGGCACGGAGGATTCAGGCCTCCCGCGCGGGAAGGAGGGGACAGCGCGGCGCGCGTTCTTCAATGCTGGCTGCGGTGTTGGATCAGCCCAAAAGATTCTGCTCACTGCGTCGGACCTCCGGCACGAGGTTCGAGTTGATGACACCCCCGGACACGGCGCGGGGAACATCCGTTGGCGGAGACAGTAACAGAGGTCTCAGGCGCGCGGAAGCCGTCGCCAGCGCGAACCGGCGCCACGGAGCGCGCGAGGCGGGTCTATCACTTTCCGGAACGACGGCTCGAAGGCGGAGTAATACGCCCTGAAAAAGCGCGCTCCGGCCGGGGCGACTTGGGCGGAGCTGCCGGGCGTGCGCGCTCCGGATCTTCGCTGGCGAGGGCGAGCATTGCTTGCTTTCTCGGTGAATCGTCAGGCTCCATGAGCAGAAAGAGGATCGCGCTCTGGAGCGTCTCCTCGGCCTGGTCAAAGCGCTCTCCCACGATGGATGCAACGGGGCTGCGCCCGTCGCCGGGGAGCAGGAGGCGCGGCTCGCACTGGAGCCCCTGCGCGATCAGGCCGAGCGCGCCGAGCCCGAGATCCCGCTCGCCGCGCTCGACCTGCCGCAGGTACGTGGCCGAGAGCTGCGCCCGCTCCGCGAACTCCTGCATGCTGAGCCCACGGAGCAACCGGAGGATGTGGACCGCCTGGCCGACCTCCTTGGGGAGCGTGTCGCGCATGAGCGCGAGCCTAGCAGGCAGAGCTCGCCTGAGCCTCCGAGAAGGCAGGCCGCCTCGCGTGAGGAGCGCGGCCGCTCGCCGGCGCACCGAACGCGCCGCGCCGGCGGCGCTACAGGTACCCTTCGGCCTGCAGCGCGAACATGCGGGCATAGCGCTGGCCACGGGCGACGAGCTCGTCGTGGGTGCCTTCCTCGACGATGCGCCCGCCGTCGAGCACGACGATGCGGTCGGCCATGCGCACGGTCGGGAAGCGGTGAGAGATGACGATGGTCGTCCGCCCCTTGGACAGCGACCGGAACCGCTGGAAGACCGCGTGCTCCGCCTCGGCGTCGAGCGCCGCGGTCGGCTCGTCGAGCACGAGGATGTCGGCCTGTTCGCGCATGAAGGCGCGCGCGAGCGCCACCTTCTGCCACTGCCCGCCGCTCAGCTCGACGCCGCCCTTGAACCAGCGCCCGAGCTGCGCGTCGAGGCCCCCAGGCACGACCGTCACGACCTCGTCGGCGCCGCCCTCGGCGACCGCGCGCGCGACGCGCGGCTCGTCCGCGAGGTGCTCGACGCTGCCCACCCCGACGTTCTCGCGCAGCGTGAGCTGGTATTGGTTGAAGTCCTGAAAGACGACACCGATCCTCCGGCGGAGCGCGTCGGGCTCCCAGGCGCGGAGATCCTTGCCGTCGAGCAGGATTCGCCCCTCGGTGGGCTCGTACAGCCGCGCGAGCAGCTTGATGAACGTGGTCTTTCCGGCGCCGTTGTGCCCGACGAGCGCCAGGCTCTGGCCGCTCGGGATGTGGAGATCGATCCCCCGGAGCGCCCAGCGCGACTGGCCAGGATACCGGTAGCCGACGCCCTCGAACCGCACGCCCCGGTCGTGCGCGCCCTCGGCCGACAGGGGCACAAGCGCGCCTCCGCTGCCGGCCGGCGGCGCGGTCGGCTCGCCGGTCGGGATGGCCAAATACTGAAAGAGATTCGACATGTAGAGGTTGTGCTCGTACATGCCGCCGACGCCTGCGAGGACGGCCTGGAACGCCTGCTGGCCTTGCCGGAAGGCGGCGACGTAAAGGACCATCTCGCCGAGCGAGAGGCGCCCCGCCGCGGCGCCGGCCGCCATGGCGCCATAGCAGCCGTAGAACGCGGCGGTGCCGAGGAGCGACAGGCCATAGGACCACCCGGCGCGGCGGACCGCGAGGGCGCTGTCCTCCCGGTAGAACGACGCCGCGAGCGCCTTGTACCGCTCGAGGAACGTCGGCCCGAGCCCGAAGAGCTTCACCTCCTTGGCGTGGCCGTCGTTGGCGAGCACGTACTCCAGATAATTGAGCCGGCGGGCCTCGGGAGAGCGCCAGTTCCGGAGGCGAAACGCCGCGCCTGAGAAGCGCGCCTCGGCGACCGTGGCGGGGACGGCCGCGAGCACGAGCGCGAGCACCGCGAGGGCGCTGAACCCGACGAGCAGCGCGGCGTACCCCGCGAGCGTGATCAGGTTCTGCACGAGGGAGAAGCTCTCGGTCACGACGGAGGCGGGGCGAGACGACGCCTCGCGGCGCGCGCGGGTGAGCTGGTCGTAGAACTCGGGGTCTTCGAAATGGACCAGCGAGAGCGAGAGCGCCTTCTCGAGGATCATCCCGTGGATGTCGATCGAGAGCTGCGCGCCGAGCAGCTGCCGCGTCAGCGAGAGCCCGCGCTGCACGAGCGCCAGCGCGGCCACGAGGCCGAGCTCGACCGAGACCCACACGAGCGCCGCGCGCTCGTCGCGGGCGACCACCGCGTCCGTGATCGCCTTTCCCACGTAGGCCACCCCGAGCGGCAGCGCCGCCGCGGCGAGCGTGAGCGCGCCAAGGGCGACGCTCGCCGCCTTCGACGAGCGCCAGACGAGCTGGAGCGTCCGTGGGGTGTAGGCAAAGCTGTCCCGCAGGCGGGAGAGGCCGAGCATCGACGGCGGATTCTAACCACGCCGCGGCGCCCCGCCCGCGAAGACCCGCGACGGCGCGAGGGCTGAGGGACGCGAGCGCGACGACCTCGGGCGGCCGCGGTCGCGGGCGGGCGGGCGGATGCGGTGGCGGACGCGCGCCCGGCGCGGTATCCCGGGCCTCCGAAACAAAAGGAGGCTCTTCATGTCGAGCATGTCCACGTTGACCATGGGCTACGGAGCGCTGCTCACAGCGCTCGGCGTCGGCGGATTCGCGGCGACGAGCGCGCCGACGGCGCTCATTCCGGCCGGCTTCGGGGTCGTCGCGATCGGGCTCGGCCTGCTCGCGCGACAGGAGAGGTACCGCATGCACGCCATGCACGCGTCGGCCATGGTCGGCGTCCTCGGCTTCCTCGGCTCCGCACGCGGCCTGGCCCAGCTGCCGACGCTGCTCTCCGGCGGCGACGTGGCGCGCCCGCCGGCCGTCATCGCCCAGTCCGTGATGGCCGTCCTCTCGGCGGGCTACGTCGCCCTCTGCGTGCGATCCTTCATCACGGCGCGACGCGCCGCCGCCCGCACCTGAGCGCGGCGCGCACCGCCTCGCGTGAGGAGCGCGCCGCCCCGCCCGGGAGCCCTCACAGCCCCCTCTTCCCATCGCCGTCCAGCTGGCGCGCTCGGTGCGGTCCTGTCGGGCGCGAGAGCCATCGAACGGCGCGCTCCTGCCGATCCGTAGAGAACGGCCGCTGTGGCCGCTCTCGCGTGGCGCGTGGTGGATGAGCCCCCTCCCCTCTCCTCACCCGCCTTACTCTGCACGTCCCATCTCTGCGTGTCCGATCTCCGCGCGTTGGATCCGGGCGCCCGAACACCGAGGACCTTTTCATGTCGATTATTTGACAATCCGGGGAGGCAGTCCGGAATGCTATAAATCCGCGCGCAAAAAGCCAGATCGGTGCCCTCGATGCCCGTGCATGATGTACTGTCATCGTCACCAGACCATCAACTACGAGAAGAGCGAGCACCATGCTTCGACGCGTCATTGCATTGGGGCTGACGGCGCCTTTTTTCCTTTCCTGCGAGGGGAGTGGTGGTGTCATCCAGATCTGGAATTGCGAGGAGTGCCTCAAGGGCTGGACCTGCACGGCGGACGCCTGCATCCCCCCGCACTGCAGCAATGACGTCACGGATGAGGACGAAGGAGAGACCGACCGCGACTGCGGCGGCTCGTGCAAGCCTTGCGGCTTCGGCGCCTCCTGCGAGACGGGCATCGACTGCAAGGAGGGCGTGTGTCGCCAGGGGGTTTGCCAGGCTCCGACCTGCGTCGACGGCGTGGCGAACGGCTTCGAGACCGGCATCGACTGCGGCACGCGCTCGTGCCCGCTCTGCCCCGCGGGCGAGGCGTGCCTCACCGGCGAGAACTGCGGGTCCGGCGTGTGCAGGGAGCGTGTCTGCCAGGCGCCCTCGTGCGACGACGGGGTCCTGAATGGAAGCGAGCTCGCCGTGGATTGCGGCGGGGACTGCCGCACGTGCCGGTAGCCCGAAGCGCCCAGCGAGGCGACCAGGCCTCGCGACCCCACCCCGACGAGGCGCCGGCGCGGGGGAGGAGCGCCCCTCGCCTCAGAGGAATTGGACCGCGGGCACCGTCTCCAGGCTGACCGTGCCGCCGGTCGCGATCCAGCGGAAGCCATCGATGAGCGCGGTCGAGTCGAAGCGATCGTCGCCGGTGTCGAACAGGATGAACCGGAGCGAGATCTCCTCGCCGCCACGCACCGGCGCGCGGGTCTTGAGCCACCGGGTGCCGCCGTCGTGGCGCGGGCTGAACCCCGTCCCCACGAGCTCGTCTGAGCCGAGCGGACATCCGTCGCAGACATCGAAGAACGCGATATTGACGCTGACCGGCCTTCCCTCCCCGTCAAAGGAGAGATTGCCGTTGTACGACCCGGAAGGCGCGGGCGTCGCCAGCGCGACGAATTGATCGTTGAAGTCCTCGCAGACCCACTCGGGATATTCGAACGTATAGAACTTGAAGAGGAACTCGTAGCCGGTCGCGTTCGTCGGCGCGCGGAGGACGACCTCCAGGCCGATGTCATCGTTGATGAAGCTGGACGGAGGACAGGAAGGGTTGTCCTGAGGGAACCCGGGCGGCGCGGAGCCGGGACCGTAGCTCGCGCAGCTCCCGGACCAGCAGGCGTCGGGGTGGCCAGGCAGGCGTGCGCTCCCCGTCGAGAGCGCGAGCAGGCGCGCGCCGCCCTGCACGTGCACGTTGGGGCCGAACCCCTCGAAGAGGCCAACCGCGGGCGACCGCTCTGCAGGCGAGCCGTCCCCGCGGACATACCTCGCGGAGAGCACGCCCCACCGCCTGTCCTCGCGGGACGCCACAGCGCAAAGGTCGATCGCCTTGGCCCCGCTCACCGGGTCGAAATCCTCCAGCGAGAGGCCCTCGTCACACGGCGGCGGCACATTGTCGATCACACCGTCGCAATCCTCGTCCGCCGGCGCGGGGATCTGGCCGCTCGCGTCAGGCACGGTGACCTCAACCTCGATCGCGCCTGGATTCACATTTCCATCAACATCGTTGCAATCGCCCTCCGCGGGCGTGAACCCATCCCCGTCGCCGTCCACGTTGGGATCGGTGACGGGGATTGCGCCACCGGAGCCGAGCCCTGGCTCGCCCGGCTCATCGAGCCCGTCGGGGCCGTCCTTGCCGATGGTCCCCGAGGGCTCCTCGCGCCCGTCTTCCCCGCCCCCCTGCGCGGATGCGCCGCCCACCGCGGAGCACCCGAATGCGACGGCGAGCACCGCTATCACGGCCATGCCGACGCAGGGGAGAGCCAACCGTTGTTCGATCATGCTGCACTTTGCCAGAGGGAACGGACCGACGTCGCGCGCAACCTCGAGCAGGCGAGCGCAACCTCGGTCCGAATGCGCGCAGCTCAGGCAGACACGCGCAGCTCAGGCAGACACGCGCAGCTCAGGCAGACACGCGCAGCTCAGGCAGACACGCGCAGCTCAGGCAGACACGCGCAGCTCAGGCAGACACGCGCAGCTCAGGCAGACACGCGCAGCTCAGGCAGACACGCGCATCCTCCGACGGATGCGCGCCCGCCGAACGCAGGCAGGCCGGGCGCCGCTGCCGGACGCGCTACATCCGCTCCGGCGCCTCGATCCCGAGCAGGCCGAGGCCCTTCGCCAGCACCTCCGCCGTCAGGTCGCACAGCGCGAGGCGCGAGCGGCGCACCTCGTCGCTCTCGGCCCGGAGCACCGGGCAGCGCTCGTAGAAGGTCGTGAACGTCCCGGCGAGCTCGAACAGGTAACCGCACAGGCGGTGCGGCTCGAGCGTGGCGGCCACGTCCTCCAGCACGGCGCCGAACCGGAGCAGCTCCAGCACGAGCGCCCGCTCGGCCGGCTCGCTCAGCACGATCCCCGCCTCGCGCGGCGACTCCACGCCGGCCTTCCGGAAGATCGAGCGGATGCGGGCGTGCGCGTACATCAGGTAGGGCGCCGTGTTCCCCTCGAACGCCAGCATGCGATCCCAGTCGAACACGTAGTCCTTGATCCGGTCGCTCGAGAGATCGGCGTACTTCACCGCGCCCACGCCGACCGCCCGCGCCACGGCGTCGGCGACATCGGCGTCGAGCTCCGGGTTCTTCTCCCGCACCACCTTCGACGCGCGCTCCGTGGCCTCGTCGAGCAGGTCCGAGAGCTTCACGGTGTCGCCGCTCCTCGTCTTGAACATCTTCTTGTCGGCCCCGAGCACCGAGCCGAACGCCACGTGCTCGGCCCGGGCCGGCGGCGCGAGCCAGCCCGCCTCGCGCGCGGTCGCGAAGACCATCGCGAAGTGCTGGCTCTGCGGCGTGCCGACGACATAGATGAGCCGGCGCGCGCCGACCGTCGTGAGGCGGTGGCGGATCGCCGCGAGATCCGTCGTGGCGTAGCCGTAGCCGCCGTCCTGCTTGCGCACGATGAGCGGCAGCGGCTCGCCGCCCTTGCCCGTGAAGCCGGCCGGGAAGACGCAGAGGGCCCCCTCGCTCTCGCGCGCCAGCCCCTTCCGGCCGAGCTCCTCGATGACGTCGGTCAGCATCGGGTTGTAGAAGCTCTCGCCCGCGAAATCCGCGTCGGTCAAGGTCACGCCGAGGCGGCGGTAGACCGACTCGAAGTAGCGCGTCGACTCGCGCACGAGCTGCCGCCAGAGCGCGAGGGTCTGCTCGTCGCCGCCCTGGAGCCGCACGACCCGACGGCGCGAGCGCTCGGCGAACGCCGGGTCGCCGTCGAACTTCGCGCGCGCCTGCCGGTAGAACGCGTCGAGATCGCCGACCGAGAGCTCCTGCGAGGCCGCGGCCTCGCCGAGATCGAGCATGTGCTCGATCAGCATGCCGAACGGCGTGCCCCAGTCGCCGAGGTGGTTCTGGCGGATCACGCGGTGGCCGAGCGCCTCGAGCACGCGCGCGAGGGCGTCGCCGATGATCGTGCTGCGGAGGTGGCCGACGTGCATCTCCTTCGCGGCGTTGGGGCCCGAGTAGTCGACGATCACCGTCTCGGGCTGCGCCGCGGGCGCGATCCCGAGCCGCCCGCCGCCCGCCGTCTCGGCGAGCTCGCGCGTGAGGTACGCGTCCTCGAGCGTCAGGTTCACGAACCCGGGGCCCGCGATCTCGACCTTCCGGCAGATCCCGTCGAGCTCTAGCGCCGCCACGATCGCCGCCGCGACCTCGCGCGGCGGCCTGCCGAGGCGCTTGCCGAGCGCCATGGCGGCGTTCGCCTGGTAGTCTGCGTGGGTGGAGCGGCGCAGGGAAGGATCAACCGCGGCGTGGTCGGCGCCGAACGCGGCGGTGATCGCCGCCTGGAGTGCGCGGGCGAGGGCGTGGACGGGATCGGCCATGGCGCATCCTTTGGCCCGGGCGCCCGGCCAATTCAATAGGCAAGCCGGAGCGGCCCCGCCACATCAGCGCACCTTTGACAAAAATCGGGGTAGGCCGGACAGTTCACGCCTCACGTGAGCGCTTCCCCGCCCCCTGCCCCCGGCGATCCGCCGCCCGCCGCGAGCAACGCGCTCGCGGAGAGCGCGGCGGCCCAGCTGGTCGGGACGGTCCTCTCGGATCGGTACCGGATCGTGGAGCTCGTCGCGACGGGCGGGATGGGCGCGGTCTACAAGGCCGAGCACCTGCTCCTGCGCAAGTGGCTGGCCGTGAAGCTCCTCCTGCCCTCGGCGAAGGGCTCCCCGGAGCTCACGGCGCGCTTCGAGCGCGAGGCGATCGCGGGCGCGCACATCCAGCACCCGAACATCGCCTCGGCGACCGACTTCGGCACCCTCCCCGACGGCTCCCGCTTCCTCGTGCTGGAGCACGTCCGCGGGACGACGCTCGATCGCATCATCAAGAAGGGCCCCTTGCCCGCCTCGCGCGCCGCGGAGATCGCGCGGCAGATCGCGGCGGCGCTCGCCGCGGCCCACGAGCGCGGCGTGATCCACCGCGATCTGAAGCCGCGCAACGTCATGGTCGAGGACGGCACCGACGCCGTGAAGCTCATCGATTTCGGCCTGGCGAAGGTGCCGATCGAGCGCCTCTCCACGACGGACGCGCACAGCAGCGAGGCGCGGCCCGACGGCGGCCGGATCACGCTGAGCGGCATGGTCTTCGGCACGCTCGCGTACATGGCGCCCGAGGCGGCGCAGGGCATGGATTACGTCGACGAGCGCTCCGATCTCTACGCGCTCGGGCTCATCCTCTACGAGATGCTCGCGGGAAAGCACCCGTTCGACGCGATCCTGCCCGTCGAGATCTTCCGCGAGCAGCTCCACACGGCGCCGCCGCCGCTCCGGCTGCGCGCTCCGGGCACGGCGGCGCCGCGCGAGCTCGAGGCGCTCGTGATGCGCATCCTGCGCAAGGACCCGGCGGAGCGCCCCGCGAACGCCCGCGCGCTGCTCGCGGCGCTCGACGCGGCCGTGCCGAGGTCCGAGGCGCTCGGCCTCCTCCCCTGGAAGGAGCCGCTCTCGAGCGGGGCGTGGCGGCTCAGCGACCCGCTGCGCGCGATCCCGCACGCCATGCCGCCCGAGCTGCCGGCAGGGCAAGACCGCGCGGGCGCGGCCGGCGGCGCTGCGGCCAGGGGAGCCACGGCTGGCGGCGCGGCGACCGGAAGCGCCGAGGCCGATGGGTTCGACCTGCAGCTCGGGGCCACCGGAGCTGACGCCGGGGCGCCAGGGAAGGCAGCGCGCGGGGCACCTGGAGGCCGGCCACGGGCGCGAAGGCGCGCGTGGGGCTGGCTCCTCGGGGTGGCCGCCGTGGCCGCGATGGGCGCGGCGGGCGCGCTGCTCGTCGGCCGGCTGCCCGCGGGCGCAAGCTGGCTGCGCGCGGGCGCCCCGGCGGCCGCCGGCCCGGAGCTCCAGGCGGCGCCCGCAGCGGCGCAGACGGCCCCCACCGGGGCGCCGGCCGCCCAGGCGCAGGATGCCCTCGGCCCCCCTCCGCAGGCCCCCTCCGAGGCGCCCGTCGCGAGCGCCTCGGCCCCCGGGTCGGCCGACGTCGCGGCGGCGCCGGACGCGGGCGCGGCGGCGCCAGACGCGGCAGGCGCGGGCGCGGCAGACGCGGGCGCGGCGCTCGCTGGCCCGGAGCCGCTCGAGGGCGCGGGCCTCCCGGCCGAGCGCGAGCGCCTCGTGGCGGCGGTCCGGGCGAAGCGGTGGGGCGACGCGGAGAGCGCGCTGCTCACGCTGCTCGAGAAGGATCGCGCCGCCTTCGAGCAACGCGACGTGATGACGGCCGCTGCCGCCGTCGCCGTGAAGAGCTCGTACCGGACCGACGGCCGCGCGGACGTGATCTTCGACGCGCTGGAGAGCCGCCTGGGCCCGGAGGGCCTCGACATCGCCTACGAGATCGCGAGCGGCTACGGGGGCACGCAGGGCGGAAAGCGCGCGGCGGCGCTGCTCCGCCGCCCCGAGGTGCTGAAGCGCGCGAGCGTCCCGCTGCGCATCGCCGTGGCGCTGCGCGAGGCCCCCTGCAAGCGCAAGGAGACGCTCTTCGAGCGCGCGGCGCTCGAGGGGGACGCGCGCGCGCTGGTGTTCCTGGAGATGCTCCGCTCGTCGCAGTGCCAGCCGCGCATCGGGCAGTGCTGCTTCCACCACCATGAGGGGCTCGAGCGCGCGGTGCGCGCCCTGCGGGACCGGCTGCGCTACTGAGCCGACCGCGCCCGCGTGGCGCGGGCTTCCGGCGCGACGCGGCCCCGAGGGCCGCCGAGATGGGCTAGGCTCGCGCCCCCGGGTTCCACGGCGCCCAGAAGGCCAGAGCACGGCGACGGGGCGGCGGGCGACGCGCGGACGACAAGAACGAAGGAACAGGAATGAGCGACAAGACGAATGAGGAGATCTACAGGGCGTATCTGCTGGCTTACGCGTGCAGCGGCGACGCCTCGAAGGTCGCTGTGCTCCAGGACGCGCGCCCGCTGACGGCGGTGGTCGCCGCCGCGCTCGCCCTCGCTGAGCGCGACCGCCAGGCGAACGAGCCGCCGGACACGTGGGATTCGCTGAGCGAGCGCCTGCAGGCCATGTTCGATGAGTTCGATCCGCACGGGTACGACCTGGCGGGCGGAGGCGACGAGTCGCTCGAAGACGACGACGAAGACGACGAGGACGAAGACGGCGAAGAGCCGATCGCCTCCTGAGCCGCCCGAGGCGCTTTATCGAGGAGCGGGCTGGCGACACGGCCACTCGCCCGGTGATCCGGGGCGAGTGGCCGTTCCTCACACTGCCTTCACGCTGCCGTCGGCGGCGCTCACGCCCATCCCCTCGGCCCTAACCAAGCTTCGCGCCGCGTTCTCCTATATCCGAACGTGGACGTGGACGTTTACGTGAACGTGGACGTGGACGTGAACGTGAACGTGGACGTGGACGTGAACGTGAACGTGGACGTGGACGTGAACGTTTACGTAAACGTGGTCGTGGTCGTGGTCGTCAACGATAGGCCGTGAACGACCACGACCACGTCCACGTCCACGTCCACGTCCACGTTGGTGACCGGTGGTGGGGAGCGGGCTTCGTGCCCCGAGCGTGACCGAACGAGCCTGGTGAACGCCGCAGCCCATCGAGGCGCGACGCGGCCCCGATCACCCTCCGAGGGTCGCGCCGTTCGAGGCGATGACCTCACGATACCAGTGCGCCGAGTCCTTGAGGACTCGCCTGCCCGTCGGGTAGTCGACGAAGACGAGGCCGAAGCGGTGTTTGTAGCCGTGGGCCCACTCGAAGTTGTCCATGATCGACCAGTGGAAATAGCCGTTCACGACCGCGCCCTCGGCGGTCGCCCGGCGGAGCTCGATCAGGTGGCGCGCGATGAAATCGATGCGCTGGGGGTCGTGCACCTTCCCGTCGAGCGAGATCCAGTCCCGGGTGGACAGGCCGTTCTCTGTGATCACGATGGGCCGCTTGTACCGCTCGTAGAAGAACCTGGGCCCCCAGTAGAGGCACTCGGGGGTGACCGGCCACTCGAACGCGGTGATCGGGTGCCCCACCGGGTGGGGCACCACCTCGGCTGCGCCGTTCGCCCCGGCGCGCACCGGGACTCCCCAGTAGACGTTCACGCCGCAGAAATCGACCGGCTGCGCGATGATCTCCATGTCGCCGTTCCGGACCTCAGGCAGCTCCTTCGCGAACAGCCGGAGCCCGTCCTCGGGGTACCTGCCGAAGAACACGGGATCCATCCACCACGTGTTGGTCCACGTGGTCCGGGCGTTCACCGACCACGTGGCCGCGCGCGCCGCCTCCAGATCCTCCGGTGACGAGGTCGCGGGGTATTTGACCTGCGCGACGGGCGCATAATAGACGTTGCACCTCCCGGGGCTCGACGCGCGGATGGCCTGCACCGACTTGCCGTGCGCGAGCAAGACGTGGTGGCAGAGCCGGAGCACCTCGGCGAAGCGCAGCCGGTCGCCGGGCGCGTGGCGACCTTCGTAGTGGCCGGCGCCGGCGAACACCTGCGGTTCGTTGAGCGTCATCCAGTCCTTCACCCGATCGCCGAGCTTCCTGACCACGACGCTCGTGTACTCGGCGAACCAGTCGGCGCTGTCGCGGTTCAACCACCCGCCCTTGTGGTAGAGCGCGAGAGGAAAGTCCCAGTGAAACAGCGTGGCGTGGGGCTCGACGCCCGCCTCGAGCAGCGCGTCCACGAGGCGATCGTAAAACGCGAGCCCGCGCTCGTTGACGGCGCCCGTGCCCTCCGGGAGGACGCGCGGCCACGAGATGCTGAGTCGGTAGGCGCGGAGGCCGATGTCGCGCATGAGGGCGACGTCCTCCGGGTACCGGTGGTAGTGGTCGCACGCGACGTCGCCCGTCTGACCGTTCCACACAGCGTCCGGCTTCTTGCAGAACATGTCCCACACGGACGACCCCTTGCCGTCCTCGTGCGCGGCGCCCTCGATCTGGTACGACGCCGCGGCGGCGCCCCACAGGAACCCTTCCGGAAAGCCCTTTTCGCTCTGCTGTCGCGTCATGGTGGCCGCCACCATACCAAAGGCGGCCGCGTTTCGGCGCTGCGGCGCACCGCGGCGTCAACCAGCGTCGCGCGCCTCGTAGCCGGCCTCGCGCACGGCCGCGAGGAGGGCCTCCGCCGTCGCGCTCCCCTCGACGACCGCCTCTCCGCGCTCGAGGCTCACCTCGCTCACCCGCGTCACGCCAGCGACCTTCGTGAGCGCCTTCGAGACCGCCTGGACGCAGTGGCCGCAGGTCATCCCTTCGATAGCGATTCTGCGCATCTCCCTCCTATGCCCGCTCGAGGTAGCAGCGTCAACGAGGGCACGCCGGGCGCGCCTGCGCAGAACGCCGTCGCGCCGTCGCTTCGTCAACGCAGGCGTCCTCCGGAACCGCCCAGGAAATGGCCTCTCCGGCGCGCTCCGCTGCCGCGCGTTTGCCGGTTGCGCCACCCGCGCCCGGGTGATGTGCTCTCGAGCGTGACGGCTCTCGAGCACACGGCGCTTGTCGGCCACGGCGGCGTGCACATCATCGAGAGCGCCGGGGGGACGCGCCGCCATGCGCTCCACCTGGTCAAGCTGGTGGTGCCGGTCGAGGGTCCTCTCGAGATCGAGGTCGAGGTCGGGCGGCCGTTCGAGGTGCGCGCGCCCGTGCTCACCGGCGCCGGCGTCGCGCATTCCATTGGCTCGCCCGGCGCGACGGTAACGGTCTTCCTGACGCCCGACGGGCTCGGCGCCGGCGCCCAGGCGGCCGCCCGCGGGCGGGTGCTCGTCCTCGAAGGTGCGCAGGCCGAGCGGGCGCGCGCGGCGGCGCGCGACGTGCTCCGTGGCCGGCTCGATCTCGCGGCGACGCACGAGGTCATGAGGGCGTGCGCCGGCGCCTTCTCGCCGGGCGGCCCGCCGGTCGATCGCCGCGTGCTCCGCGCCATGCGCCGCCTGGCGGAGCAGGCGCCGGGCCGCCCGGCGCTGGGCCCGCTGGCCGCCGCGGAGGGCCTCTCTCGCTCGCGGCTCTCCCACCTGTTTCACGGCGCCTTCGGCCACCCGCTGCGCGACTACGTGACCTTCCTGCGCGTGCGGACGGCCATCCAGGCGCTCATGGACGGCACCCCGCTGGCGCAAGCGGCGCTCGCCGGCGGCTTCCACGACCAGGCCCACCTGGCGCGCGCGATCGTCGCCACGCTGGGCCGCACGCCGGGCTCGGTCGCTCGCAGCCACTTCGTACAAGCCGAGGCCACGGCCGGGGCCATGGTGATCCCCTGAACCCAAGGAGGATCCATGCCCCCCCGCGCTGTCGGCGCAGCCCGCGTCGCCCTCGGCCTCATCGTCTTGCTCGGCGGCATCAACGGATTCGTGCGCATCGTGCCGGTCCCCGAGCCGCTCCACCCGTTCGTCCAGCTTCTGGTCGACAGCGGCTACATCTATGCGGTCAAGGTCGTCGAGATCGCCGCCGCGATCCTGCTCCTCCTCGACCGCCGCCGCCCCCTCGCGCTCGCGCTGTTATGGCCGGTCGTTGTGAACATCGCCCTGTTCCACCTGCTCCTCGACCCCCGCGCCGCCATCAACGCCGTCGTCCTGCTCGGCCTGCTCGGCGCCCTCACCTGGCATGATCGCCACGCGTTCGCGCCGCTCCTCGCCGAGGGGCGCTCCGGGTCATCCGCCCCGATGGGCGGCGCGGCGCGCGGAGAGCGCGCCTCGCCCGCCTAAAACCCGTTCCAATTAGAATTTCGAGGAAATCAACGGAAGAAAAGAAAACCGCAAGGGCGCGAGGACGCAAGGGGAAGACAGGAAACTATCTCATCTCTCCTCTGTTGCGCCCCTTGCGTCCTTGCGGTTTTTCTCTTTTCCGCATTCCCGTGCCCCGGGAGGTACGAAGGAGCGCGCCGGAAGAGAACGATGCTGTCTCTCCTTCTCTTTTCCTCTGCTTGCCCCTGGCCCAGGCTTCGAAAAATCTCTTGACGAAGCCGCTGGCGGGCCCGCGCGGCGGCGCCGGTGCGCTACGGCGCGCTGTCCTGGAGAACGCCGTCGGGCACGAGGCGGAGCGAGCGAACCGCACCCTCGCGCGCGAGCAGGAGGGCGCCGAGCACCCCCGCCTCGCCGCCCAGCGGAGAGGCAACGACCGGCACGTCCGCGCCGCGGACGGCGTGGCGCGGCAGCTCCTCGCGTACGCCGGCAAGGAGGATGTCGGGCGCGGCCAGCAGCTCGCCGCCCAGCACGATGAGCTGGGGGTTGAGCAGGTTCAGCAGGACCGCGATGCCGCGCGCGAGCTGCGTGCCCGCCTCGTGGAAGATCGCGCGGGCGCTCTCGTCGCCGGCGAGCGCCGCGCTCGCGACGGCGCTGACGGCGTGCGGGCGAGCGAGCGCGGCGAGCTGGGGTGAGCGCGCCGAGGCCGCCTCGGCGGCGCGCCGGAGCGCCATGACCGAGGCGAACGTCTCCAGACATCCGCGGCGCCCGCAGCCGCAAGGCGGGCCGTCGTCCGCAACGCGGCAGTGGCCAATCTCACCGCTGTACCCCTGCATCCCGAAGAACAGGCGTCCATCGGCGACGAGGCCCGCGCCGACGCCGAGCCCGACGTAAATCCACACATACGACGCGTGCCCCCGCGCCGCGCCGAGCTCCCCTTCCGCCACCGCGGCTGCCTGAGGCAGGTTGTACACAGGAACCTGCATGCGGAGCGCGCGGCTGAGCTCCGCGCGCACAGGGAACCGCTCCCAGCCCAGGTTGGGCGCAAGCACGCAGACGCCGCTCGGCCGCTCGATGAGCCCAGGCAAGACCGCGCAGGCGCCGCGCAGCCGCTTCCGCGGCACCCCACTCAGCTGCAGCACCTTTGGCAAGAGCTCGACCACATCGCGGACCGTCCGGTGCGGATCGCGCAGGACGGTGGGCTGCTCCAGGCGCGCCCGCAGCCGCCCGCGGGCGTCGGCCACGGCCACGGCCGTCTGCTCGACACCGATCTCGATGCCGAGGAAGGCCGCGCTGTCGTCGTTGAACTCGAGGAGCCGCGCTGGGCGTCCGCCGCGCGATTCGGTCCCGACATCGCGGACGCTGCCGCTGTCGAGGAGCTCCTCGATGATGGCCGAGACCGTCGGCTTGGTCAGCCCGCTTAACCGCGCGAGGTTCGTGCGGGAAATCGGGCCGTGCTCTTGCACGAGGTCAAGGACGAGGGAGCGGTTGAGCTCCCGAGGGGTGCGGTTGTTCGCAGTCTTGTCGCTGGCACGGACCATTCGAGCAAAACCAGACTTAGCCGTCCTCGCGCAGCAAAAGCAAGGGGCGTCGCAACCGAGCTGTCACGAAAGCGCGCGGCGAGCGCTCGTGGTCTCCCGCGCTCCCCCGCTCCTCACCCGCGCTTCCCCGCGTTCCCCGCGTTCCCCGCGTTCCCCGCCTCTCCCCGCACGTCTTCCCGCTTCCTCTCGCTCACCGCGCGCATCGCTGCCTCGACGCCCCCTCCACCCCGCGGCGCGTCAGAGCGGCTTATGTCAGCATCACAATCGTCGCTGCCCGAAGGCGGCCCCCGCCCAGCGCCCCTCCCGCCTTCCACGTAGCAAACTGCCCCGCTTCGGGGGATGGGCTCCTACAGCCCGCACCCCCGTGTGGCGGAACGCCGCATCGCCGCATGTGAGGTAGAAACAGGGAGCGCGCGCGGTCCTCTCGGCGTCCGACCCGCCCTGACCTGGCGATCGCCGCGCTCCCCGCTCCCGCGACGCCGCAAAGTTCCGCGGCGGGCGGGCTCATCTCGTCTCCCAGGGAACACCGATTGCAGACGGCAACGAACGACAAGCGGTGGACGACAGACGGCAGGCGCTCATCGGCAATCGACGCTCAATGAACGACAAACGGCAAACGCGGGAAGCGAGCAAACACCGAGTCGATGAGCGCAGACGCCGTGGGGCGTGAAGGAGAGCGATCGTCAAGGCGCTGGAGTCCTGACATGCCGACGCACTGTCGCCCCAGGTCGAGCCAGGGCTCGACGGGTTGGAGGACACGGCGACATCGCACAGCGACGCGTTGCCCAGCTCGCGCGCGATGCGCATGGCCGAGGAGACGCCCGGAGCGCCGGGCCGCCTCCTCACGAGGAGTTTTCACGATCATGAAGATGACACATGTTCTGGGTGCAGTGTTCGCTGTGACGCTCGCCGCCTGCACGGCGGCATCCGAGGATGCCGAGATCGCGGATGCGGAAGAGACCGGGGCCGCCGAGGGCGCGCTCGCGGCGAGCGACGTGGCGGCAGTACCGGCGTATGTCGATCACGAGAACCGCTTCACCCTCGCGCGGCCCGGCGCCATGTGCGGGGGCATCGCCGGCTTCCGCTGCGCGGCGGGCCTATATTGCGACTTCGCCCCCGCGGCGAACTGCGGCGCGTACGACCGGAGCGGCACGTGCGAGCTCATGCCCGACGCGTGCCCGCAGGACTACGATCCGGTGTGCGGCTGCGATGGCCGCACGTACAGCAACGCCTGCGTCGCGGCCACGGCCGGCGTCTCGGTGAGGAGCGCGGGGGAGTGCGGCCCCACGATCGTGGGGATCGGCGAGAGCTGCGGCGGCTTCACCCTGGGCGGGCCGCGTGTGTGCGGCGAGGGGCTCTACTGCAAGTACGCGCCTTCCGCGATCTGCGGGCGCGCCGACGCGTCCGGCAGCTGCGCGGAGATGCCCGATGTTTGCACGAAGGAGCTCGCGCCCGTGTGCGGCTGTGACGGCCAGACGTACGCCAACGCTTGCACGGCGGCCGCGAGCGGCACCTCCGTCGACGCGCGGGGCGCGTGCGCGGACGCGCCGATCGAGTGAGCGAGATCGCCGCGCCGCTCCGCGGCTGCTCGAGCGCGAGGAGCGCGAGCGGCGCGGCGCGCGTTCACGGCTGCTGCTTCTCGACGGATTGCACGTCGAGCTGGATGAACTGACCGACGTACGGCTCGGGCGCCGGGGGGATGCCGTCCACGACCAGATGCTTGAAGTTGGCGATGCTGGTGTGATTCGGATCCTCGCCCTTGAAGGACACCTTGGATCCGCCCCGGATCGGAATGGTCTTCGTGTGGTCGATCTTGAACGTGTCGTGCCCCACGGTGGGGCTATCGTTGAGCCAGTAGACCTCGGCCGGGTCGGAGACAGAGATGCTGTAGCGGTTGTACGTCGCGTTGTCGGGTGTACCGCCCACGCGGAAGTGCATGCCGTCGGGCGTGCCGCCCTTGTAGGTCTCCGGCTCGACGACGCCGCGGAGCCGGACGGTCACCAGATAGACCGTGTCGGGCGAGCCGCCGAACGTCTTGGTCTCGTCGACCAGCGCCGAACACGCACACTCGTCGCTGTTGCCCGGGTCCTGGTCGCACGGCATCTCCCAGCGGAAGCCGTCGATGCTGTCGGCCGCGGCGAGCAGGTTTTCTTCTTGGCCGCCGCTGCCGCCGGCCCCGCCGCCGCTGCCGCCGGCCCCGCCGCCGCCGCCCGCACTGCTGGAGCTCGCGCTGCTGGAGGCGCTCGTGCTGGCGGCCGTCGAGGCTCCCCCGCCCGACCCCCCAGCGCCGGTCGTGCTGGCGCTGGCCTGGTCATCCGCAGGCGGGTCGGAGTCGGAGCCGCAGGCAAGAAGGACCATCATCGCAGGAACCACGAACAGAGAGATTCTCATTTTACACCAGTCCGGCGAGGGTGCCGGCAGTTGAGGCCGGGGACGCGAAACGCCGTTGCCTTGGTATCGCGGCTCGTTCGCGTGGCCATGTCAGGTTCGTGAGCGGCCCGGTGCACTACCGGACGAAGCCAAAGGAGGATGTGCGGTCGCCAATGTGAGCGGTCACATGCCGAGCGTCAATTCCAATCGACCGACCCGAGGGGTTCCTCGATCGTGCGGGGGCGAGACAGAAGACACGGTCCAGCGCTCGCGGTAGGATGCCATGGCGCCCGCGGGCGCCGCGCTCCGCGGCACCGCCTTTATGCCTTGCAGCGAGGTCGAACGTGAGATCCTGGATCTCTGCCCGTCACATCCTGTGCGTCCTCCTGCTCGCGCCGCTCGCCCTCGGGATGGGTATCAGCGAGCAGCAGTTCCTGTGCGAAAACGCGGCTGCGCACCTCGAGGAGTGCTGTCCGTCGTTCTCTGCGACTCCCGCGCTCTGTGAGCAGAACGTCAGCTGTAACGGGAACGAGGAGCTGTGGCTCACGGCCGACGAGAGCCGGTGCATCCAGGAGAGGGAGTGCGGCGACCTCGTCGCGAGCGACGTCTGCGAGCAGGCCGCCACACGCATGAAGCTCGCCTCGGGGGGGAGCACAGGCGCCGCGCGCCCGGTGGTGTGCCGATGAGGCGGCGTATCCGCTCGTCGAGGCGACGATGGGGCGTCGCGGCCGCGCTCTCCGGGCTCCTCGCCCCCGCCCTCGCCAGCGCGCAGGAGCCGCCGCCTCCTCCGGGGCCGCCCGCTCCGGCGCCCCTCCCCTCGCCGCCACCCGGCGCCTACGCTTGGGCTCCGCAGGGACCGCTGCCCGAGGAGCCCGCACCCGAGTCCTCCCGACCCGAGCTCCCGGAGGGGTGGAGGCGCGGCTTCGGCGCCAAGCTCCACGCCGGCGGCTCGTGGCAAAGCTTCTATTCCCTCGCCATCTATGGAGCGAGCTTCGGTGCCGCCGCCGGGGGCACGCTCGATCACGTCGCGCTCTGGGGAGGGCTCGAGGGCTTCGTCGGCGTCACCGAGTTCGGCCTCCCCGCGCGCATGATCCGCCCGAGCTTCGAGGTGGAGACCCACCTCGGCGATTTCCGGCTCGGTGGAGGCGCTGGCCTGCTCCTGCTCGCGGTGGCCCGCGCGACGTCGACGTCATCCATGACCTCCACGGCCTTCGGGCTCAGCGCGCACCTGAGCTACGACCTCCTCACCGTCGATCGGCACGCGCTCTACCTCGCGGGTCGAATGAACGTCGATCTCGCCTCGGCGATCCTCTGGGGGCCCTCGGGATCCCTGGGCTTTCGCTACTGATTCCACCCACCGGGAGTCCGGCCAGGGATCCGGAGAGCGGCTTCGCGACCCGCTCCATGGGCGAGCGAGAACCTGGCTCGCCGACTTAGAACCTGCGCTGCGTGAAGAGCTCGATCGGAACCGTGGCCCCGGTCGAGACGACACGGGCGCTCGCAGCGAAGCGGTAGCTGCTGCCGCCTGCGCCCTGCGAGACGATGAACCCAGGAGCGTCGCAGATGGCCAGCCCGCCGGCTTCGACCCACGAACCGCGCTTGGTCTGCTTGGCGCCTTCAGCGACCCACTTGGTCCCCGACTTCTTGTAGACCTGCAGGTACATGACACTGTCATTGCAGGCGGCAGGGGTGTTCGGGCCGGCCCACGTGACCGTCGTCAGGTCGCCGTCGAAGCTGGTCCTGTTGAGATCCGTGATGTACGCCTTGTAGCACCCCGGTGCGCTGTAGGTCGCGGGCGTGATGAGGTCGCCGATCCTCCCGGAGACCGCGGCATCCGCCTCGACGGTGGCACAGGCGGCTTCGCCGAGGGCCTGGGCGTCGCTCGCGGTAGCTTCGTCCTCGCTGGCGTCGTCCTCGCTGGCCACCTCGCCCACGCAGGCCGAAGTCAGCATGAGGGTCCCAGTGGCCGCCAGGAGCGCAGCAGTCCGCAGCACGAGAGACGTCGAAAGAAAGCTGAAGAGATTGGTCGATCGCATTGGATGATTCCTTGTCGTTTCCCGGCGCCCACTCGGGCGACGGACCGGTCGATCGTCAATGCGGCGCTGCACGTGCGTCGTGTCAGCCGCATTCACGTGCTGTGATCTACACATTGTTGGGACGGCCTTCCCTGAGCGGACCCTGACCAGTCCATGACCTCTCTCGTTCGTGAAGCAACGCTGCAGGTATCGCGTGAGGACGGCCTTTACGAGTTCCAGCCGCCCGTGCTATAATCGCCCTATAACCCCACTTCGCATGAGCTCCTCGCGGCTCCCCCCTGGCACGCTTCGGTTCGGTCCGTACGAAGCCGACGAAAGAAAATTCGAGCTACGTCGGCGTGGCGCGGTGGTGCCGGTCCAGCGGCAGGTGCTCGAGATCATCTTGTTTCTGGCGCGAAGCGGCGACCGACTCGTGACGCGCGACGAGCTGATCGCCGGTCCCTGGCGAGGCACCGTGGTCAGCGACGCGGCGCTGGATCGCGGCATCATGCTCGCTCGCCGTGTGCTGGCCGAGGGCACGGACGAGAATTTCATCGTCACGGTGCGCGGCAAAGGTTTCCGGTTCGCGGAGACCGTGCATGCCGTACCGGAGCCGGAAGAGGCGCCTGGCCTTCCCGAAGCGACAGCGGGTCTTCCCGCGCGAGCCCTCGTCGGCCGTGAGCAAGAGCTCGCGTGCTTGATGCGAGCGCTGGCGGCGGCGCGAGCGGGCGAAGGCGCGGTCGTGGTGGTGACCGGGGGCCCCGGCATCGGCAAGAGCCATCTGGTCGAGGCGTTCGCACGTCAGGCGGAAGCCTCTGGCGCACAGCTGGCCTGGGGTCGCGCGTGGGAAGGAGGCGGGGCACCGGCGTTCTGGCCGTGGATCGAGGTCGTGCGATCGTTCCTCTCGCTCTCACGATCGAGGCCAGTCGACGAGGTCGTTCGAGACGCTGCCCACGATCTGGCGGCGCTCTTGCCCGATCTTTCGGCGCGATTGGGGGCGACGCCGGCTGACCTGGAGCCCACCGCGGAGACCGCCCGGACACGCTTTCGAATCTTCGATTCGATCGCTCGATTCCTGATGCACGCCGCGGGCGCCTGGCCGCTCGTCGCCGTCATCGAGGACGTGCACCTCGCGGACGACTCCTCGATCCTGATGCTCGAGTTCCTGCGCCGCGCGATCGGCGCTTCACGCCTGCTCGTCGTCGCCACGTGCCGAGATATCGAGATCGATGACCGCGCCTCCGTCCAGTCGCTTTTGAGCGGTTCGTCGGCTCGCCTCGAGCGCATAGAGCTCTCGGGGCTCTCGTTGCCCGACGTTCACGCGCTCCTCCAGGTGCTCGCGCCGGACGATGTCTCCTCGATGGGCGCCGAGGCCATCCACCGCGCGACCGAGGGTCACCCTCTCCTGATTCACGAGCTGGTTCGAGCCGGCTCGGCCCGGGCCTTCGAGGCCGAAGGCGAGCTCCCCGCGCTTCATCCCCTGCGCGTCCCCGCGCGGCTCGGCAGCACCGTTCGCGAGCGATTCGGTCGGCTGCCCCCGAGCACCCGGGAGGTGCTGGCCACGGCTGCCGTGATCGGCCGCGATTTTGGTTGGCCTCTCGTCGCCCAGGTCAACGGTCTCGCGGAGCGCGACGGCATCGCCGCCCTCGAACCCGCCCTCGTCGGCCGCATCGTCGAGGACGTGCGGGCTTCGCCTGGGCACTACAAGTTCACGCACGCCGTTCTCCGGGATGTCGTCTATCAGGATCTTCCTCCCACCGTCCGGGCTGACCTTCATGCGAGAGTGGCCGCTTGCCTCGAGCGGCAGGGCAGCCACGAAAACCTCGTCGTCACGCAGCTCGCCCATCATTTCTCGGCAGCCGTGCCGCACATCGGAGGTGAGAAGGCGATTCGCTACGGTGTCGAGGCCGCCCGGCAGGCGCGACAGCTCTTCGCCTATGAGCTCGCTGTCGAGCACTACCGCCGGGTGCTCGGTCTACTCGATCTGACCGCGAGCGATGCGCCAGCACGCCACGCGGCCCTGCGCGGCCTGGCAGAGGTCCAGGCGCTCTCGGCACAGCCGACACAGGCCCTCGGCACCTTCAATCAGCTCATGAGAGCCTGTCTGGCGGCCCTGGACCACGAGGGCTTTGCCGCCGCCGTCCTCGGCGCCTTCGAGCTTGTGCGAGACGTCGCCATCGTCCAACCAGAATTCCACGCTCAGGTGCGTGAAGCTCTCGAGTGCGTGCCGGGTGACGGTCCCCTGCGCGCGCGCCTGCTCGCGGTCCAGGCCTTCATCAGCTACTTCACGGAGTCGGTGGAGACGAGGCTCTCGATGGCCGAGCGAGCCATCGCGATGGCTCGCCGTTGTGAGGACGAGCGGACGCTCCAGGACGTCTTACGATTCTCGCATTTATCCGACTTCCAGCCGGAGCACTGTCGCAAGGCGATTGAACGTGCGGAGGAGATGGTGGCCCTCGCCCAGAGGCTCGGCGATCCGCTGGCCCGCCTCGATGGCAAGCTCTGGCTTGCGGCTCATTCCCTCCAGCTCGGCGAGGGGGGTCGCTTCGCTCGTGAAGCGGCAGAGCACGCCCAGCTCGCGGCGCGGCTCCGGCATCCGGTCCACCTGTGGCACGTCGGGCTGCTGCGTTGTACGAGCCTGTTTCAAGAAGGGCGGCTGTCCGAGGCCGAGGCCTTGCTGCGCGCGCGGTTCGATCTCGGTGTCACGGCGGTCGGGCAGACGGCGGCCGAGTGGCGGTTCGGTGGGCACCTGATCACCCTGGCATGGCACATGAGCGTCGATGAACGGCGAAGCAGGATGCAGGAGGTGCAAGCCATCTTCGAGCGCATCTTGACCGAGGTTCCCACGTTCGTCGTCGGGAAGCTCGCGTGGATGTGCGCTCGCTTCGAGCTCGGTCAACGAGAGCAGGTGCGGAGGGACCTCGAGGGGGTCACGCGCGATCTGCGGCATTTCCCCGAAGACGCGCACCTCTTGCTCTGCTTCGTTTTCCTGACCGAGCTCGCCGTGGCGCTCGGAAACGTGGACTGCGCGCGCGCCGTGTACGACCGGCTGCATCCTCATGGCGACGGCCATGTCAGCGTTTCTTCACTCTACTGGGGGCCGGTCGCCTTTCACCTTGGCCGCCTCGCCGAGGTGGGTGGCGACCACCCCCGCGCCCGCGAGCACTACGACCACGCGCTTGTCGAGAGCGAGCGCGCTGAGTCGCGCCCCTGGCAGCTGCAGGTGCAGCGTGCCCACGCGCGGCTCCTGAGCAAGAGCCCGGCGAAGGACGACCTGGACCGGGACGCGAGGGGACTCCGGAGCGCCGGCGACGACCGTGGCGGGCTCGTCTTGCCGTTCCCTCGGCAAGGCAAAGGCAAGAGACGGTGAACACCCTGGTGCTCGAGGGCCGCGAAGGTCTCGTGCGGACCGTGGTGAAGCCGCGCTCGAAGCGCTGACCCGCGCGACCAGGGTCGACCTCGGGCGCCGCGGCGCTACGGCTCTCCGCCGCCGATGCTCCCCTCGCTGTGCCGGTGCACCCGCGCCCGCCGCTCCCGGTTCCGCACCACCTTCGCCGCGCGGCTCGCCATGAGCTCCGGCGACGGCTTGCGCCCCAGGTGCGGCTCCTGCTCCGCGTGGTGCTCGTCGAACGACCCCGGCTCGCTGCCGAGCTCGAAGATCGCGACCTCCCGCTGGCCCCGCTCGCCGAGGCGCAACGGCATCACCGCCGCGCCGATCCCCGCCCCGACGTAGACCGCCCCCTGGCCAGGCTCCGCCCGCTTGCGCGTGCCATAGAGCCCGTGAATGTACCGGTGCCCCGCGATCTTGCCGATCGAGAGCTCGTTCAGGCGCGCGACCGTCACCTGGCCCGCGTGCGTGTGGCCCGACAGCACCAGCGGGATTCCATGGCGCCAGAGCCCGTCCGCCTCCTCGGCGATGTGCGAGAGGCCCAGCGTCGGCAGGTCGCGCCGGATCCCCTTCACCGCCTTCTCGAGCGACGCGTGGCCCGTATACGCGTCGTCGAGCCCCACCACCTGGAGCCGCTCATGGCCCAGCGTGATCACCGTGCTTGCGTTGCAGAGCACCGCAGCGCCGCCCCGCTCGAGCGCGCGCTTCACCGCGTCGGCGCCCGACCAGTGATCGTGATTCCCGAGCACCGCGATCACCGGCGCCTCGAAGCCGCGCACCACCTCTTCCAGCTGATCGAGGTAGAGCTGGCTGTGACACACGAAATCGCCCGTGAGCACGACAAGATCGGGCCGCTGCAGGTTCGTCAGCGCGACGGCCGCGTGCTGCACCCGGACGGACGTCACGCGACCGACGTGCTGATCCGTCAGGTGGGCAATCCGGAGCGACGACACCTGATCGAGGTAGGCCGCCGGCCCCGCAAACCGCCGGAGCCGAATCCCCATGGTCGGGTCCGCTCCCTCAGACGCTGGCACCCCCCCGGAGGCGCCAGCGCCTCGCGTGAAGAGCCTCCGCCACCGCTCCCTCGCAGGTACTGCGCTGCTCACGATGGCCGAGTGTACGGGTGAGGCTGAGTGGCCGCCACCTTTTCTTTCGTCGAAGACGCCTTGACACCTCGATTTAGCGGAGCGCAGCAATTGGTCGACGTACGCACGTGAGCGTCGTGAGCGTCGCCATCCGCCAGGCCATACGCGGGACAGCGCCGATCTTGGAAAACTCCGCGCTCGTGCGACTCAGGCATCCATCATCGCGCCTGAGCTCGTCGGATCAGGTCGCGATCGATGGATGCCAGGGTAGGACAGCCGGCGAGCGCCATGGCGATCGAGAGCTCATCGCGCAACCCCGCGAGCACGCGCGCGACGCCCTCGCCGCCGAGCGCGGCGAGTCCCCACAGGACTGGGCGTCCGACCAGCACCGCGCGGGCGCCGAGCGCGATCGCCTTCAGCACGTCGGTACCCCACCGGATACCGCCGTCCATCAGCACCTGGCACCTCCCGGCGACCGCATCGGCGATCGCCGGGAGGACCTCGATCGTCGCGGGGGCGCCGTCGAGCTGCCGCGCGCCGTGGTTGGAGACGACGACGCCGGCCGCGCCCGCGTCGAGCGCGCGGACCGCGTCGTCCGGCCTGACGATGCCCTTGAGCAGGAGTGGGAGCTTCGTGAGCGAGGAGAGCCACCCGACGTCGCGCCACGTCAGCGAGGCGTCATGTCGCGAGGCCACGTAGGACGCGAGAAGAGAGCCCCGCTCCTCGGCCGGCGCGCCCGCCGCGGCGTCGACGAGGTTCGCCATCACGAGCCCCTCGGGCAGCGCGAAGCCGTTGCGCACGTCCGCTATCCGGCGGCCGAGGACCGGTGTGTCGACGGTCAGCATCAGCGCCCGGTAGCCGGAGGCCTCGGCCCGCTCGATGAGGGCGCGCGTGAGGCCGCGATCCTTGTGGACGTAGAGCTGGAACCACTTCGGCCCTGGAGACGCGTCCGCGACCGCCTCGAGGCTCGTCGTCGAGAGGGTGGAGAGCGTGAAGATGGTGCCGAGCTCGGAGGCCGCCCGCGAGGAGGCGATCTCGCCGTCGGGGTGCGCGAGGCGCTGATAAGCGGTCGGCGCCACGAGGATGGGGAACGGCACCCTCGTGCCGAGCACCGTCGTGCTCATATCCCGCTCGGCCACGTCGACGAGGACGCGGTAATGGATCTCGAGGCGGCGGAAGGCGCGCCGGTTCTCGCGGAGCGTGCGGCCCTCATCGGCGCCTGATCGGTAGTAGTCATAGGCCATCTTCGACAGCCGGGCGCGCGCTGCGCGCTCGAAGTCGTCGATGGTGAGCAGCGACGGGGCGGGGCGAGGGTCTTGCACGGTGTTCTCCTGGAGATCCCGGCGGCGCGTCCGCCCGCAGGGGCGGCCATCCTACCAGCTGGCCCCGTGACGAGCCGGGCTGGCGAGCGCGCGCCTCGCAGCCCGGGCGCGGTCGCGGCGCCCGGGGGAGCTCGGCCGGCGCCGCGCGAAGGGCGCGGCCACCGCTGGGCCGACATGCGGCCGATCTCGAGCAGAGGGCGTAGGCCTCGGTCTCAGTCGCAGGCGGCGAACTGCCCGCTCGCGGGCTGGTTTCCGGCCTTGAGCTCCAGCATCGCTTCCACGGTGGAGCCGTTGATGTCGGTGGCGCGGACGTGGTACGGCGCATTCCCCATATTTCCATCGCCGACGACGAAATAGTTGTACGACTGCCGCGTGGCCGTCTGCCACGTGCCGTTGATCTGCACCTCCAGCTTCTCGATGGGGTGCGCGTGCCCCTCGACGAGGATCTCGTTCCAGTACTTGTTGCTCGCGTCCTTGAGGCGGAAGGAGACGGCGCTCGTCGTCGGACAGGGGATGTACCGCCAGGAGATCTTCCCCGCCGCGCCGCCGTGGGTGGTCCCCAGATACCCCTCTCGCTCTTCGCCGATCTGGAGAAAGGCGTTCTTGCTGAGATCGATGTGGCCCGCCGTGCACTTCGGGTTCGTGGCGATCGGGCACTGGTCCACGACCATGGCCTGCACCTTGCGCCCGTTGTCCCGGGAGACCTCGACGCACGCGCCGCACATCCCCGCCGCGTTGTAGTCGGCGGTGTTCATGGCGGCGAAGTACTGGCCTCCGCCGAACGGGACGTGTCCGACGACATCCGGGTTGCGCCCGACGATCGGGTAGCTGCAGTTCACCTCGGTCGAGCCCATGTCGAGCGTGTAGAAGGTGATGGATCCGTTCGCGTACTCCGCGGGATAGTCGCAGCTCACCGGCTCGCTGCCCGTTCCCGTCGAGGTGGTCGCGCCGGTGCTCGTGGCGCTGGCCTCGCCACCGCCGCTCGTCGAGGAGGTGGAGCCGGTCGTCGTGGAGCTGCCCGGACCAGCGCCCGCGCCCGTCGTGACGCCGTCCCCGCCCCCTGCCCCTGCGCCGGTGCCGGCGCTGGCGCTGGCGCCGACCGCGCCCGCGCCCCCCGGCCCGCCGGCGGCGGACGAGGCGCTCTCCGCGCTGCCAGCATCACCGCCGCCGCCATCGCTGCAGCCAGCGACGCCGAGCGCGATCAGCGACACGAGCGGCCATGAAATGCCCCTGGGCATATAACCTAGCTTCATCTCGACTCCTTAAGATTTACGATAGGAATGGATTCGCGAATCCACGCGATTGGCTTATCACGGCCCAGCGGCGCGCTGCTCGATGAAGGTGCCGGCCGCCGTCGTGTACGCGATCCACAGCGAGCCGCCGCGATCCGCCTCGATCGCCACGTGCTTGAACGACTTGCCCTCCACCGCGACGCAGCGCGCTTGAAACCGCCCTTCACCGTCGAGCTGCCCGAGCTCGAGCGCGTGGCGCGCCCCGGGCTCGCGCGAGACCGGCCGGACCCGGGCCACGTGGATCGGCGAGACGCCCTGCGTGGCCGCGATCGGCGCGGGGCTGAGCCCGTTCGGGTAGAGCGACCAGACCGCGGGCATGTCGTCGCGCGGCGCCTCGTCGACGCGGATCGCCGCCATGCCGAACGCCGACATGTCCTTCGCCGCCGGAAGGAGCACGTACGCAGGCCCGGCGGCGCCGATGGCGAGCGCGCCGCCCATCCGCGATTCCCCCGCGTCGCCGACGAAGACGACCGCGTCAGGGCCGAGCTCGAGCTTGCCTTCCGCCGTGAGCCCCAGCGTGCGGGCGTGCACAGGCGTCAGCGCCGAGCGCGCGTCGACGTACATCGCCAGCGCGCCTCCCTTCCAGGGCGACAGCGCGACGAAAGTGGCGCCGCTGCCCTCCTCGGAGAGCGGCACAGCGGCCCCGTCGTCGAGCACCGCGAAGGCCTGCGTCACGGCGCCCTCGCTCGTCTTCCGATCCGAGAGAAAGGCGAGCAGCGTGTGCCCTCCGGGCAGCGCGACGGCGGAGATCCCCGTGCCGCGGCGCCCGGCGCCGATGGGCGGCCCCTCGCCGCCGCCGAGCGGGGTCCTCCGGATCGTGCCGCCGTGATCCATGCAGTACACGAACCGAGAGGCCACCGCGCACGCCGGCCACGAGGCGCGCTCTGGATCGCCGCTGCCATCCCCGGCGTCAGGCGCGGGCTCCGCGGGCGGAGAGCTGGGCGCCGTGAGCGCGCCGAACGACGGCGCGACGTGCTGCGCCACGCCGTCGCGGTTGAAGATCACCCGGAAGTCCGCGCGCTCCGCCTCGTCGGGAGACCAGAGCAGCGCCGGCCCGCGGAGCGAGAGCGAGAGCGGCCCTCGGCGCAGCTTGCAGCCTGCGCCCAGCGCGGCGGCGTCCGGCGCGGCGGCGTCCAGAGCTGCCGCGTCTGGCGCTGCCGCATCTGCCACTGCTGCGTCCGGTGCCGCTGCGTCCGCCCCCCCCGCGTCGAGCGACGGCGCGCTCGGGGCGCTGGCCGCGCTCGCGGTGGGCGCCACGGAGGGCGCCTGCGCCACAACACCCCCGTCGGGCGCCGGCCCGGCGCCCGGCGTACCCGAGCCGTCACGGCAGGCGGCCAGCGCCGCCAACACGACCACGCACGCGCGCAGGGGGGGATAGCTCACCACCGCAGCCCGACGCCGAGCAGGGCCAGCATGTTCCCCGAACGCATGCGAAAGCTATCGGGCGAACGCCGTGTAGCGTCAACCCGGGAAGCATCGCCGGATGCCGTGACGTCGAGCGCTTCGCACCGAGTCGAGAGCCAGGGCTCGACGAGGGAGGCCCAGAGAACACAGCACCGCTTTCCGCTCGGCAGTCTCTGTGCCTATCCGGTGCAACCTGCCTGAACCGTCAGGGCACCTGGCGAAGAAGATTGAACCATCAGGGCGCCAAGGACGCGAGAGAAACGGAGAGATCTCCGCCTCATGGCATCCTTCGGCGCCTCGACACCTGATCATGCCCGCGGCCCATCGAACGAAGGGGAAGTCTACGCGAAGGGTGAAGGCTGTTTTCTCGCCACCTCTGGCGAGTCGGTCGCGCGAACGAGAGGTGCGCTATGCCTGAAGATGTGCCACTACTCGCACCGCCGGTACACCCCGCTGCGGGCAGCATCTCCGGAGAGACCCTTGCTTGACCGGCACCGCTCAGCTGGGGTCGTCGAGCACCTCGGCGAGCGACGCGGCGACGACGGCCCGCTCAAGCCACCGTTCCAGAGTTTCCGGATTCTTCTCGGCCAGGATGCGCTCCCGCGCCACATCCGGCACGGCGATGCCTCGAGCCCGGAGCGCGATCAGCACAGCACGCGCCGCCTCCTCGGCCCGGCCCTCCTTCCGCTCCTCGGCCCGGAGATTCCTCTCATAATCCTCGAACCACGCCCGGATCTCTGCGCTCACATCGTCCTCCTCGTCGATCGCCGGCTCCTGTCTTCCGAGCCGGAAGTGTACCAGCAACGGCTTGGCGATGCTCTTCTCCCAGGCATCGTCCGGCAGCGCCGCCAGATCCCCCAGCGCCTCGCGCAGGAGACGGCCCGAGCCGAGCAGCCGCAGGAGCAGCGTCGCACGCGTCCGGGGCAGTTCGGCGAGCACCACGACGCGCATCGCCAGGCCTGGCACGGCGTGGTAGACGCCTGGCTGCGCCGGCTCGCAGCGGTACGCGTCGAGCACCGTCTCAGGGCGCCCCGGGCCGATGACGACCAGCGCAGGGAAGTCCACCCCCGGCTGCGATGGCGCGTCGACGTCCTCGTCCGGCGCGATGGATCCGGCCGCAGAGCGGGCGCGGCGCTCGAGTTCGTGGTGCCACGTGAGCTGCTTGCGCAAGCACTGCCGGATCAGACGAAGGCTCGGCGTGCGGTGAAACGGCTCGAACAGGCTCGGCTCCGCCGAGAGCTCGCCGAGCAGGCCCATGCCGGCGCGCTCGGCGTGCCGCGCTGGATCAGGCACGCTGTAGACATCGATTTTCTGTGTCGCTGCCAGGACCTCCACCTCGGTCTCCGCCGCCGAGACGAGGCTCAGCCCGTCTCGCAGCAAGTTCTTGGAGAACTGGTCGGAGCGGTTATGCATCGGCGCACGACTCTAATCCATGCAGACAGCATGAACCACCAGGAATCGACACGGAGAGACGAATTGAAAGCTCCAAAAATCACAACAAACAGCGAGTGATAAACGTAACGTTTCACCGAACAACAAACACTTACGGACATGAGGAGCCAATTGTGCGAAAATCATCCTCGATCGCCGCACACACCGTGAAGCTGCGATAGCCAGCGAACCTCAGGGAGCGCTGACACGGCGTACAGGGCGCCATGGTCGCTCGCGATCACGATGTGAAGGAGCGCCCTCCTATCGAATCGTTCCTATCGAATCGTTCGAGAAGACCGGCGCCCGCTGCGACACCGGCGGTCCGGCGCCGGGGAGCTCGACGGTGAACGTGGCGCCGGCGCCGGGCGCGCTCTGGACACGGATCGAGCCGCCGTGCGCCTGCGCGATCTGACGGCTGATGTAAAGGCCGAGCCCCAGCCCGCCGTAGTGCCGGTCGGACACGGCGCGCTCGAAGCGATCGAAGATCCGCTCCTGGCGCGCCGGGTCGACGCCGATCCCGTGATCCTTCACCGACAACCGCGTTGTCCCGGCCTCCTCGCCGAGGACGATCTCGATGGGCTGGCCCGCGCCGAACTTGATGGCGTTGGCGACGAGGTTCGTGACGATCTGGTCGACCCGGGAGCGATCCCAAGAGCCCACGTTCCGGCCGCTGGTCGTCAGCGAGATCGAACACCCGGCGCGCGCCAGATCCAGCTCGAACCGCGCGATCACGTCGCGCACGACCCCACCGAGGTCGACCTCCGCGAGGTCGAGCGAGACCCGATCCGTGTCGATCCTCGAGACCTCGAGGAGCTCGCGGTTCAGGCGGGCCAGGCGCATCGCCTGCCGCAACGCGCGGTCGACCTGCCTGCCCATCGCCGGCTGGTCGCAGGGCCGACCCGAGCGAAGGCTACGATCCATGGCCTCGAGCGAGAGCGTGAGCGACGTCATCGGCGTGTTCAGCTCGTGCGTCGCCACGGTGAGGAACTCGTCCCGCATGCGGATGGCCTCCTGGGCAGCGCGGTACAGCCGCGCATTGTCGATCGCGAGCGCGGCCCTGTGCGCCACGTGCTGGACGATCTCCAGGTCGGCCTCCCCGTAGAGGCGCCCCGGCGCGGACGAGACGACGCTCAGCGCCCCGATCGGCCGTCCCCGCGCCATGAGCGGCACCGCGATGAGGCTCTGCGCCCCGAGCTCGCGGATGAGCCTCACATGCTCGTCGTCCTCGCAGTAGTGCCGGAGCTCTTCCTCGGAGCACCCGGAGACCAGCAACGGCTCACCACGCCGCAGCGCCCTGGCCGCCGGATGGGGCGAGTCCAGGGCAGGAGAATACCGCTGCCGCAGCTGCTCGAGCAGCAATTCCTTCGCGGGATCCGTGTGCGCCCAGATGCTTCGCCGGATCTGCTCGCCTTCGACGACATCGGTGATGCACCAGTCGCAGAGCGATTGCACAGCGAGCCGCGCGACGCGCGCCAGCGTCTCCTCGTAATCGAGCGACCCGGAGAGGATCTCCCCGGCCTCGGCCAGGAAGGCCGCGCGCCGCTCCGCCGCCTCGGCCCCGGTCCTCGCGGCCTGCTCCTTGGAGAGGAGCCGCGCGTTCTCCAGGGAGATCGCGGCCTGCGCGGCGAGCAGCGACAGGGCGGTGAGCCGCTCGGGCGGGAACGCGCCGGCGAGGAGGTTGTTCTCGAGATAAAGCAGGCCTGCCACCTCCGCCTGCCTCAGGATGGGCATGCAGAGGACCGACCTGGGTTTGCGCCGCGCGAAGTACTCGTCGCCGGAGAACTTGCCGGCGAAAGCCTCGGTAGGGCTCAGGATGACGCGCTCCTTCGTTCGTTGCACGTAGCGGACGAGCGCCATGGGGACGCGCTGTGAAGCGCCTTCCGCAGAGCGCGGGAGGAGGGTCTTCACCTCCCCGCTCTCCTCCAGAATGGCCTCGGCGCCGATGGAGAGGCGCTCGTCCTGGTGCAGGACGAGACAAGCTCGCTGCGCGCCGCCCTGCTCGAGGACCACCGTGAGCAGCGTCCGCAGGAGCTTGTCGAGGACGATCTCGCTCGAGATGGTCTGCGACGCCTTGACCACGGAAAGCTGGTCGAGCTGCTCGAACCGCGCCGCGAAGGAGGCGGTCGGGGCGAGCGGCCTCGCGTCCCAGAGACGCGGATTCTGCTGATCGATGTGCCGGACCTTGCCGTCCGCCCCCCAGCGCACATAGAAGGCGCGGGCCTCGCGGAGGTAGGTGTCCGCGATCAGCTCGAACCCTCGCTCCCGGTAGAACCCCGACGCGATCTCGTAGGCCAGCGCCTCGTTGTGGACGAAGCCGTTCGCGCGCGCCGAGCGGATCGCCTGCTCGTAGAGCTGGGCCGCGTCGTCCCAGTCGCCGCGGAGACGCGCGATCTCGGCGCCGATCAGCGCCGCCCGGTCGCCGAAGTTCTCGGGGCAGCTCTCCGCCCAGGTGTCGATCTGCCTCTGGTGAGCGGCGAGCGCCTCGAGGTGCCGGCGCCGCTCGGCGGCGTCCGTCGCGCGGCAGCGCGCCGCCCGCACGAGCGCTCCATAGAAATGGTACTCGGCCACCTCGAAGAACGAGCCCGACGTCCAGAGGAGCGGCCGCGCCTTCTCCGCGGCCTCGAGCGAGCCGTCGAGGTCGCCCGCGTGGAAGCGCGCTTGCAGCTTGCGTATCCAGTACCAGCAGGTGGCGATCGCGAGGCGCGGATCGCCCTCCAGGCGCTGCTCGAACCGGCGCTCGTCGAAGTCGGCGTCGTTGAACGAGGAGAGATCGGGCAAGAGGCCCCGGAGCGCCCGGATGAGCCTGAGCTGCGCGGTGATGATGTCGACCTCGAGGCCGAACCGCGCCCGCTTCACGAAGTCGAGCGCGCACTCAGCCTCTCGCTGCACCTCGCCGAGGGGCTCTCCTGCGGCGAGGAGGATCGTGATCAGGCAGTTCTTGTTGTACGACGCATACGTGAGGTCCCCGGTCTCCTGCCCCGCCTCGAAGCCCCGTCGCAGGAGCTCGACGCCGGTGCGCATGTGCCTCACCCACGGGTTGACCCGGTGCCCGAAGCCCAGGTAGACGCGGGATTTGAAGCGCAGCGCCCCGCGGCGCTCCAGGAGATCGAGGCCGAGCCTGGCGAACCGGTAGGCCATGCGGTAATCGCCGAAGCGCGGCCCGAGGAGCATGCCGAACCAGGTGTAGGCGAGGCACGATGCGTCGCAATTGCCGCGCTCGAGGCTGAGGTTCGTCATGCGCGTCACGACGAGGCAATTCAGGTTCGCGTCGGTGAACAGGGCCGGCGACTGGGCATGGGTCAGGACCTCCAGGGTCGCGCGGCACTCCGGATCGGCCACCTGGGGTGAGTCGATGAGATCCGCGACCGAACGGCCCCCGAGCAGCTCCAAGGCTCGCTCATATTCCTTCCGTACCTCCTCGTCCGTGGGGTGCGGCGACCACGTGATGCCGACGCGCCGGAGGTAGTCGAGGGCCACGTCGACGCCGCGATCGCTGCGGTCCATGGTCGTGTAGAGGCCGAGGCGCACGCACGTGACAGCGGCCAGATCGACCACGCCCCCGGCGCGGCGTGAGAGCGCCGAGAGCCGCGCCTCGGCCGCCGAGAAATCGCCGGTGAGGTACTCGCACTCGGCCCGATGGAGCTCGAGCGTGAAGGTGAGCTCATACCGTCGCTCCCAGCAGTCCTCCGGGAGAAGCGCCCTGCCGGCAGCGAGATACCTCAGCGCCAGAGCGCAGGCCGCCGACCCCTTGGCGCGCTTGCCCGCGATGAGGTTGAGCTCAGCCACCCGCTCGCGCTCCTCCCGTGACGTGATCAGCGGAGCGCCGCGGCCGAGCTGATTGACGATCTCGAAGATCTTCTCCTCGAGCTCTTCCGGCGCCGCGCGCGACGCGAACAGCCGGCCGATCCCGAGGTGCGTCGCCGGCCGCTCGTCTTCGGGGATGAGCGAATAGGCGGCCTCCTGGACCCGGTCATGGAGGAACCTGTACGATACGTCCCTGCGCAGGACGAGCCCCGCGCGGACGGCCTCCCAGAGGTCCGCGTGCGTCTCCTCCACCGAGCTGCCGCGGACCATCGCGAGGAGGTCGACGCCGGCGGTGCTTCCGAGACAGGCAAGGTGCTTCAGCGCCCCCTGGGTGCGCGGAGGGAGCCGCACGAGCTTGCCGACCATCAGGTCGATCACGTTGTCTGTGAAGCCCTTTTCGCGGATCTTCGCGACGTCCCATCGAAAGATCTCGGCGCGCTCGTCGAACTCGATGAGCCGCTCCTCGTGCAGCGCGGTGAGGAACTGGATCGCGAAGAAGGGGTTGCCGGCCGTCTTCTCGTGGACGAGGGCCGACAGCTGCGCGGCTTCCTCGCTGCGGCAGCGGAACGCGTCGCCGACGAGCGCGCCCACGTGCTCCCGGGAGAGCGGGCCGAGCACGATGTCCGAGACGCGCGCGCCGTCCTTTCGCACCTTGTCGAGCGCCATCATGAGCGGGTGCGAGGCCGTCACCTCGTTGTCGCGGTACGCGCCGACGAAGAGGAGGTGGCGCGTCTCGGGGTGGGTCACCAGATCATGGAGGAGCCCGAGGCTCGCGGGGTTGGTCCACTGGAGATCGTCGAGGAAGAGCACGAGCGGGTGCTCCTTCCGGGCAAATGCCCCGATGAAGCTCCGGAACACGACGCGGAACCGGTGCTGCGCCTCGGCCAGCGGGAGCTCAGGGACCTGCGGTTGCGGGCCGATGACGAGCTCGAGTTGCGGGATGACGTCCACGATGAGCTGTCCGTTGGGCCCGAGCGCGTCGAGCAGCCGCTGCCGGAAGGCCGCAATCCGGTCCTCGGGCTCGGCGAGGATCTCGCACACGACATCCCGGAAGGCCTGGACGAGCGTGAAGTGAGGGATGCCGCGTTTGTATCGCTCGAACTTCCCCGAAAGAAACAGGGCTCGTTCCCGTACGATCGGCTTGTAGAGCTCGTGAACGAGCGCCGACTTTCCGCTGCCGGAATAGCCAGAGACCAGGACGAGCTCGGGGACCCCCGTGTCCACGACGCGCTCGAACGTACGCCGCAGGGCGCTCACCTCGCGCTCGCGGCCGTAGAGCTTCTGCGGGAGCTGGACGCGGCCGGGGATATCGCGCTCGCCCAGGGAGAACGGCTCGATCCTGCCGCGCGCTCGGTGCTGCGAGAGGCACCGCTCGAGGTCGTGCCTGAGGCCGCGGGCGGTCTGGTAGCGATCCTCCGCCATCTTGGCGAGGAGCTTCAGGACGATCGCCGAGAGGACCTCGGGCATCCCGGGGACGACCGCGGAGGGCGGCGGCGGGGCGAGGGCGACATGGCAGTGCACCCACTCGAGCGGATCCCGCGCCTCGAAGGGCAGGCGCCCCGTGAGCATCTGGTAGAAGGTGACGCCGACCGCATAGAGATCTGCGCGGCTGTCGATCGCCCGATTCATTCGCCCCGTCTGCTCCGGAGACAGGTACGGCAAGGAGCCTTCGATGAGCCGGGGAGTCTCCACCGGGGGCTGCTCGCGCAGGAGGCGGGAGGCAAGACCGAAGTCGGCGAGCTTCACCTCGCCTGTCGTCGCGTTGACGAGGATGTTCTGGGGCTTGAGATCCTTGTGGAGGATGTCCCGCTGGTGGAGCTCCGCCACGCAGGTGACGAGACGGAGGGCGAGCTCGAGGAACTGCCCGGCGCTCATGGGGCCGTCGATGAGGTGATCGAGCGACTCGCCGCCGAAATCCTCCATGACGAGCGCCGGCAGTCCCTCGAACGTCTCGAGGGCGAGCGGTTCGACGAAGGCCTCGTGGCGGAGAGCCTCGCCCATCGTGTACTCGCGCCGGAGACGCTCGATGTCCTGCGAGCAGCCGCTCCTCGGGTCGATGACCTTCAAGATCACCGGGCGGCCATCGGCGTTCCGGACCGCGCGAAGCAGGCGGGTTCTGCCGCCCTCGTGGAGGTTCCCGGTGATCGTGTACGGGGAGGGAGCGCGGCTCACGAGGACGACACGCCTCGAAGCGCTGGCGCCGGTCGGCCGGGTGAGACCTCGGGACCGTCGGTGAACCCGGAGCTGCCGAGCCCGCGCGCCGCTCCAAGGCGGCTCAGCCATGGAACCGGCGCGCGCGCACGGCTCCCGCCGGACACCGCGCCCCCCGCCTCATCCTCCCACGATCGTGACATCGTCAGGTCCCTCCCGTATCGATACCATATCGATACCACGACAACCCCGCTGCGCTCGTCCCTGGGCGGCCGGCGCCCGGCGGAAGGGGATTGACGAAGCGATCGGTCGGCTGCTCTGGCCGTGCACCGGACGGGCAAGCCAGCCTGGACCGATGGTTGGAGCAGGATCGGGAATCTAGAAGGCGAACGGCACGTCGATCTGCAGGATCTTGTGCTCTGACGCCTTCATCGGATCATCGAGCCCCATCGCGAACGCGACGCCGGGGCGCAACCACATCTTCTCTCCCAGCTTGAAGTGGCCGCGCGGCCCCACGGCCACCGTCGTCGTCTCGCGCGTCGCGCGGGAGGCGTCCTTCTGCACGGAGACCGGCGTCGAGAGCCAGCGCTGGTGCCGGAGCTCGGCGCCGATCGACAGCATCGGGACGACAAAGTAGCCGAGGTGCACGCCGGCGGTGAAGTTCGTCTTCGAGGAGTCCGGCTGCACGTCCTCCCCGCGGACCCGCATGAGCTGGAGCACCGTGGCCTCCACCTGCGCGGTGAAGCCGTGCGCGATATAGGCGAACCCGACGCCCGGAAAGACCGTGAAGTCGTTGACGGCGAACATCGCGTTATCCATCGCCGAGCGGGCGTAGATCCCGGCCGTCCTCGCGGGGCCCATCTCGGGGCTCGGCGTGTTGCCGCCGCCGGAGCCCACGGGCACCGTGAGGCCAAGGAACAGGGCGAGGCGCAGCTCGGGCGTGAGCTTGAGCGCATACGTTGCGCCGACGACAGGGTTCAGGAACCCGAAGCCCGAGTCGCCCGCAGGCGGGGAGTTCGAGACGACGCCGAGCCGCACGAGCGGGGCCAGATCGTCGGTCACCTTGTAGCTGAAGAGCAGCGTGGACGCGACGGTCGAGCCGGAGGAGCTCGCGCCAGGAGCGCTGTAGAAGGCGATCGCGGTGTCGGAGCGCACCACGGACGCCGCGACCACCGGACGGAGCTGAAACGGCAACGAATAAGGAGGCGGCTTGGGCTTGTCCGCCGGCGGAGGCGCCGCCGGATCCGCGGCGGCAGGCTCCGTCGCGGGCTGAGCCGACGCCTGAAACGCAGGCAGACAAAGAAGGCTCGCGCCGAAGAGCACACGGAACAACGGACGACATGGATGCTTGTTGGTCATGGGCAGAGCAGGGGGTGGGCTGGAGGACAACCGCTGTGGCCTCGTCGCCAACGCAACGAGACGACCTTCGGAACTGCCGTCGGCTCTGCTGAGCCTGCTCCCACTCTCTGCGCAGAGAGGTTTCGCAAAGATGACAGGGACGAAATTATGGCGGGTGTTCGACACCTCTGTTCGCCGGAGATGTCGTTACCTGCGCGCCGCGGAACCTCGGAGAAACCTGCCAGCCATCGAGACGAGCCGCGGGCGAGCAATGCGCGGAGCGCCGCCCCGGCGCCCCGGCCGGGCTACTACTGCTCGAGCACCGTGATCGACCGGTCCCAGTACGACGCGACCACCGCCCGCGCGCCGTCCTTCGAGACCGCCACGGCGCACGCGCCCTTGCCCGTGGGCAGCGACGCGACGACCCTCGGCGGGTCGCCCGCGATGACCGCGACGCCGCTGCCGACCGGCGGCCACTGGGTCCCGCCGAGCGCCACGAAGAGCGTCTTCCGGTCGGGCGACGTCACGCCCGTCAGCGGCACCCCGCGGAGCGGGAGCGTGCTCTTCACCTCCATCGTCGAGAGGTCGATGACGCTCGCGGTCCGCCCCTCGGCGTTGAGCGTGATGCCGTACCGGTCCTCATCGAGCAAGAAGCCCGCGGTCGGCCCGACGCCGACGGGCGTCTTCCGCGTCTCGGTCACCCCGGCGACGCTCAGCAGGATCGCCGTGTTGGACAGCCGATCCGGGAAGAACACGGCGCCGCCGTCCCTCGTGATGTCGCCCTCGCGCGGCTCGCGCCCGACCGCGATGCTCCGCCGGGTCGCGCCGAACGGCGACTCGCTCGGATCGAACAGGTCGATCCACGCGCCCGCCGGCCGGCCCGCGTGCGTCAGCGCGCCGAGCGCCGCGATGTAGGGGCGCCCCTCGGCCTGCACAAGGAACAGCTGCCCCGTGGCGTGCGGGAGCGTGATGTTCGCGAGCCGCACCCCCGTCGGCAGCTCGAACTTCGTCACGCGCTTCGTGTCCGTCGTCGCCGCGACCACCGTCCTGCCGTCCGGCAGCGCCACGATGTCGCCCGGCGTCCGGCCGACGTCGAGCAGGACCGGATCGCGATCCCACGCGGTCGTGTCCATCACCGGGATCCGCGCGGCGTCCTCGTGCCGCAGCACCGCGACGTAGCGGTCGAACAGGAGCCGGATGTGGTCGCCCTGCGCGGGCATCGACGCCTTGTGGATGAGCTCGCCGCTCTGGAGCTTGTACTCGCGCAGCGAGGCGTCGTCGGCGCTGACGTAGATCGACGCGCCGCTCGGGTTGAAGACCACGTCGAGCGGGTGCACGTCCCCGATCCGGAACTCGCGGGCGCGCCAGCGGCCCTTCGACTCCGCCGGGGGCGGCGCGGGCTCCGCGGCGTCGGGGCCGAACGCCGCGGGGTCCGGCGCGTCGTCAGGCGTGTCGCGCGCGGCGCGCGAGGCGGCGCCCTCCGGCGCGAGCGCGGTCAGCGGCGGCGCCTCGCCGACGGGCGACTTCAGGCTGGTCAGGGTGGCGATGATCACGGCCGCGACGCCGCTCGCCACGGTCACCGCGGCCCGCGCCAGGCGCGGCTCGCGGCCGGAGAGCGACCCCGCGGAGCCGCGGTGGCGCTCGCCGAGCCACCCCTTGCAGGCGCGGCACTTGCGCGCCCCCTCGACGATCCGCGCGCCGCAGCTCGGGCACGGGACGCGACGCTCGCTCATTGCAGCACCCATGCGACCTTGGCGCGATCGCCGAGCGCGAGCGCCGAGCCGCCGTCGGGGGCGAGGCGGATCCGCGTCGGCTCGCCGCCGAGCGGGTGGACCTTCGCCGCGTAGCTCTTCAGATCGACCAGGGCCACCGAGCCCGCCCCGTCGCCGCTCAGCGCGACGACCGCCTGCGCCCCGTCCGGAGCGACGGCCATGTCGAGCGCGCGGCCAGGGAACGTGACGGCGCGGAGCAGCTCGCGCTTCGACAGATCGAAGACCTGGATCGCCCGCCCCTCGTTGCACCGCACGATCGCGCGCCGGTCGCTCCGGACGAGCGCGATCTGCTCCGGCTCCCGGCACGTCGTGATGCGCGCCTCCTGCCGGACCGCGCCCGACGGGAGCCAGGTGAGCGGCACCAGGGTGTTCTCGGCCCGGAGGGCCACGAAGCCCGCCGAGCCGTCGGGGATCATGAGCGCGCTCGCCGGGTTTCCCACCATCGAGGTGCGCACGCGATCCTGCTCGGAGCCGAGCCGGCTCGGGTCGAACGGATAGGCGACGCCGCCCGACGGCTCGCGCTGGCCGGACAGCGGGAGCTGGCCCGTCGTCGTGATCGCCCGGCTGCCGCTGTCGTCCACGGCCACGGGGCCCACGGCGTCGTCGCCGAACTGGATGCGCTCGATCTCGGCGTGGTACTCGGTCGCGAGGATCGCCACCGCGTGCGCCGCCGGCAGCGAGGCGAGCGCGCGCCGGCCCGAGGCGCCGACCTGGATGTCGCCCACGGCCTCGCCGAGCTCGATCGTCTTGAGCAGCCGCGTCGTGGCGGCGTCGATCACGTAGATGCGCGAGGGCGCGGTCGCGTAGACGACATCGCCCACGCGGTGCAGGCGCCGGACGTGGGGCGCCTCGGAGACGAGGCTCAGCGCCTCGCCGGTCCGGGAGCTGCGCACCTCGAGGCCGGCGGACAGCGCGACCACGAAGCGGTCGCGGTCGAGCGGGAGCGCGTCGAGCGCGTCCTTGGGGAGCGAGAAGGGCCCGGCGATCGAGGGCGTGTGTGTGTCGGCCAGGTGGCCGACGTCGTTCGGGCGCTGCCAGACGCAGCGGCCGAGCTGGCACGACTCGCCGCTCCAGCACGGCGCCCCGCACACGGGGGCCGGGGGCGCGACCGGCGACGCGGCCCGGGACGGCGCGAACCGGTGGGGCGCCAGGTAGCGGAGCGCGCCGCCGGTGCTGATGAGCCCCAGGATCGCGCCGATCGTGACGAGCGGGCGCCAGTGGAGGGCGAGCCAGCTCGCGTCCTTGGGGGCATCGGGGATCGAAGGCGCCGTCGCTGGCCGCCTGGGCGCGTCGGGCGGCTCACCGCACTCGGGGCAGAGGGCGACCCCGGCGGCGATGCGCTCGAGGCAGACAGGGCAGGTCGCCTCGCCGGCGCCGGCGCCGGTCGATCGCCGGGGCGGCGGCTCCGTCCACGGGACAGGCACCGGGCTCGCCTCGGCGGCGAGGCGAGCCTCCCGCGCCTCAGCGGCGCTGGAGTCGGGCTCGATATCGCTCCGCGTCTCGTGGTCCACTGCGCACCTGCGTCTCTTCCGTGTCCGTGACGAGCGGTCCTCGCGTAACCCGAGCGTGCCCGGAAGTCGAGCCCCTCGTGCCGGCGCAGCGGCTCCGCCGACGTGGCCCAAGCCACGAACGGCCCGCGCTGTGGACGAAACGACGTGGCCGGAGATCGCGCCGCCACGAAGGATGCCTCGCGCGGCAGGGCGACGATCGCCGGGGCGGCAGAGGGGAACATGGTTGTGGCCGTCAGCTCGGAAGTCGGCCGTTGGACGTCAGCTAGGGAGTCGGCCGGCGGACGCTGGGTGGCCGGAGCGTCGGTGTCGTCGAATTGACGTGCTCCCTGCTCCCGACGCGCTTGTGGCGAGGATCGGCCGATGAACACCGACAGCGGAAAATGCCAGCACCATCAAAAGAATAGGCACATTTGCCGGGGGCAATTCCACCCGATAACGCACCACGTCAGCACGCCGGGAGGACACCATTATGCTATTTAACCGCCGGGGTCTTGGGACGGCATCTTAACACGAGGTTGGCGATGAAAAAGACGGCTGGGTGCGTGGCGGCGCTTGCGCTTATGGGTGTGCTGGGTGCGTGCAGTGCAGTGGAGAACCAGGGAAATAGCAGCGGAGGCGACGCGTCATCGCAGGGACAGGGCGCAGGTGGGCCCGGTGGGACCGGTGGGCCCAGCGGGACGGGCGGGTACGATGACAGCTTCGGCTCGGTCGATCCCACCGTCAGCAGCAGCGGTGTCGGCGGGGGCGCCGGGGGGAACGGGCAGGAAACCGGCAAGTCGTGCGACGGCAAGTTCACCGGCCGGGTGCGCGACTTCAAGGAGGCGCACCCCGACATGGAGCCGCAGGACGAGGGCAAGTGCACCAACTGCGACGATCACATGATCGTCACGGACGCCCTCGGAGAGGACCTGAAACCCGTCTATGCCGGCGGGCCCGACGGCACCACGACCACGACCGGCAAGGAGAACTTCGACGTGTGGTTCCGTGACACCGAGGGCGTGAACATGCCGATGAACGTCACGCTGCAGTTCGAGGACCCCGAGCGCGACGGCGTGTGGACGTACAACAACCGGGAGTTCTTCCCGATCGACGAGGCGCTGTTCGGCAACGAGGGGCGGCCGCACAACTACCATTTCACCTTCGAGATGCACATGGGCTTCGAGTACAAGGGCGGCGAGCAGTTCACGTTCGCCGGCGACGACGACGTCTTCACGTACATCGACGGGAAGAAGGTGGTCGACCTCGGGGGCATCCACGCCGAGGAGCTCGAGGTCGTCGACCTCGACGAGCTCGGGCTCGAGATCGGGAAGACGTATCAGCTCGACTTCTTCTTCGCCGAGCGCCACGTGACCGACTCCCACTTCCGGATCGACACCTCGATCGAGTTCATCAACTGCGGCATCCAGGTCAACTGACGCTGGCGACGAGCGAGGCCGCGCGCCTGGCCCTCCCGTAGCGCCTCGTCGGGGTGCCCCTTCCCTGCGTCGATCGCGCGCGCGGCGATCAGTCAGAGCAGGCGAACTGCGGCGGAAAGCTCTCCATCACGGCGCAGTCCGAACCGCACTCCTGGTAACAGTCCATGCAGTCGGCGTACGAGGCTTCCAGCGCGGGCGAGGTGACCTCGCCGACGTGCTCGGCGCACACCTCCCTCGCCTTCTCCGTGTCGTAGCCGCCACAGCCAGACACGGCGCCCGCGACCGCAACCAGGGCGACGACGAACAGCGAATCCTTCCTGCTCTTGCTCATGCAGCTCCCTCTCATTCCGCGCAGGTGAACGTCTGCGGGCACGCCCCCGACGGCTCGCAGGCGTCGCCGCACTCCTCGTAGCAGCTCACGCACTCATCGTGGCTCTCGTCGGTGGAGCAGGACGGCACCGCGTCGCGCAGCTGAGCACAGCGCTGCTGCGCCTCCTCCGTCGAGAGCCCCCCGCAGCCGGCCGCGAGCGCGACCAGCGAGAACAGCACCGCGCCAATTCCCAGCCTTCGAGCCATCCAAGCCTCCCTTCGAGCCATCAAGCCTATCCGAAGCGCCGCGGCAGAGCGCGGCTTTCCGCCGCGCGCGCTCAGCCGTCCGCCGGTCTCGGCACCGTGACGAGCCCGTACGTCCCTGCGCCGCTGACCTGGATCCACGCGCGCAGCACCTGGATCGGCCGCCCCGCCCGCGCCACGGCGGCCACCGCGTCGCCGAGATCGCGCGCGCACGCGGCGTGCAGGTCGTCGGTCGTCTCGTGGTCCTCCGCGGAGCGGCGGATCCAGACCGCGGTCGACGGCATCGCCGCGCCCTCGTGCCTGTCCTGCCAGCGCCTGCCGACGAGGTGCGCCCGGAGGAGCTTCCTTGCTTCCGGGGGCGTGTCCGGGTGGAGCTCGTAGACCATCGTCGCGATGAACGACCGCATGCGCCCGAGCCTGCCGGAACAGCGCAGGCCCGTCCAGCGCCGCGCGCCAGAAGTCCGGCCATGGCAGCCAGGCTCCTGCGCCGCTTCGGGGCGGCTTCGTCCTGCGCCTCCGTGACCCCGCCGCTGCTCCAGCAGCCCCATGATCCAGAACATTGGCCCCAGCCGTTGAACCCGCGTTCCTGTACAATGCGCGAACGGGCATGACATCTTCCACCATCGTTGCCGTCGTCGGCGACGTGCATGGCGCCATGCACTCCATGGTCGAGCTGCTCGACGCCTGGGAGCACCGCCATCGCCGTCACATCGATTTCGTCCTGCAGGTCGGGGACTTCGAGCCGCACCGCCACGAGGACGATCTGGCCACGGCCTCGCTCCCGCAGAAGTACCGGGATCTCGGTGATTTCTGGGCCTTCGACCAGGGCATGGCGAGCTTCGAGTGGCCGATCTACTTCATCGGCGGCAACCACGAGCCCTACGGGTTCCTCGATCAGTTCCCCAGAGGCGGCGAGATCGCGCCGAACTGCTACTACCTCGGCCGCGTCGGTCGCGTCGAGGTCGCGGGCCTCAGGGTGGTGGGCCTGAGCGGCATCTACTCGGAAGACGCGCTCGCCTGGCGGCCGCCGCTGCGCGAGATCAAAAGTCAGAAGAAGAAGCTCTTCGCGTACTACACCGAAGACGAGGTGATGAAGGCCGCGAGCTACGGCAGCTGCGACATCCTCGTGTTGCACGAGTGGCCCCGCGGAGCGATCGAGCCCGAGCAGGAGGCGGAGCTCGCGGGCATGCGCCGCGCGAACCGTCCCGAGCAGGTCGGCAGTGAGCTCGCGCGGCTGGTCGTCGATTCGCTGCGGCCCAAGCTCGTGGTCGCGGGCCACATGCACTGGCGGCACCGCTCGCGGATCGGCCCGAGCGCCTTCGCCGCGATGGGCCACATCGACACCGGCGCGGACGCGCTCGGCGTGTTCGAGGCACGCGCCGACGGCTCGATCGTGGAGCTCGTGTGAGGCTCGTTGGCTCACGCGTGGAGCCCGGCGCTCAGCCGACATGTGCTCGCACCCTGTTCACGGAGCGTCACTTCTCCGGGACGAAGGCATATCGCGCAAGGAGCTTTGTCTATCCCCTCCGGACCGAAGGCTCCAGCGTGCCAGTCGGACGAGCGAGCAGGCTCGCGCGGATTTCCTGAGAGCCCGGGAGGCGAATCGGTGAAATAGTGTCCCGCCCATGCCTGCAAGCGACCTCGACCCCCGGCGTATCCTGCCGATCGCGGACCGGCTCCACGCGGACCCAGGCTACGCCGGCCGCGGCGTCACCATCGCCTTCCTCGACTCCGGCTTTTACGCCCACCCGGACCTCACGACGCCCCGGAACCGCGTCCTCGCCTACCACGACCTCTTCGCGCCCGAGGCGGGCCCGTCGGCGCTCGAGCAAGGCGACACCTCGTCGTGGCACGGCATGATGACGTCGGTGGTCGCCGCCGGGAACGGCGCGCTCTCCGACGGGCGCTTCCGCGGCCTCGCCTCGGAGGCGAACCTGGTGCTGGTCAAGGTCGGCTTTGCCCACCGCATCGTCCACGACGACATCCGGCGGGGCATCGACTGGGTGATCGCGCACCGCGAGCAGTACGGAATCCGTGTGCTCAATATCTCCTGCGGAGGCGATTACGAGGAGTCGTACCTGACCGGGAGCCTGTCGCGCGCCGCCGACGACGCGACCCGACACGGCATCGTGGTCGTGGCCGCCGCGGGCAACGCAGGGCACGACCCGGGGCACCGCGTCCTGCCGCCGGCCAGCGCGCCGAGCGTCATCGCCGTCGGGGGGCTCGACGACGGCGGCGCAGGAGAGCAGACGTGGAACTACCACTCTTCGTACGGCCTCACCCTCGACGGGCTGCAGAAGCCGGAGATCATCGCGCCGGCGATCTGGCTGGCGGCGCCCATCCTGCCCGGGACGCCGACCGCGGCGCAGGCGCAGCTCCTCTCGCTGCTCGACCGCGCCCGGGACGAGGAGCTGCCCGGGCTGCTCGTCGAGCACGCGTGCGTCGATCCGGACCTCGACGCCATCGCCGGCCGCGAGCCGTACCTCGTGCGCCAGCTCGCGGCGGCCAAGCTGCGCGATCAGAAGGTGATCTCCGGCCATTACAAACACGTGGACGGGACGAGCTTCGCCGCGCCGATCGTGAGCAGCGTCGTGGCGCAGATGCTCGAGGCGAACCCGCGCCTCTCCCCGCAGCAATGCCGGCGCATCCTGATGAAGACCGCGCGCGGGCTGCCCGGCATCGCGGCGGAGCGGCAGGGCTTCGGCGTCGTGCAGCCCCGCGCCGCGGTGGCCGCCGCGCGCGCCGCCTGAGCGGGAAGCCCGGCGAGCGCGGGCCCCTCGCCTGCCTCGCTCACTGCGGCACGGGGAGCGCCTTCTCGGCCCATTGCGGGATATGGTTGCCCGTCGGGTTGGCCATGTCGTCGTTCTGCCGGGGCATCCACACCGGCGCGAAGCTCGGGTCGCCGCCCTGCGCCCCGCCCGGCGCGAGCGTCACGGCCGCGAACCAGAGCTGCGGCTTGGTCGTGCCGTCGCTCGACCCGGCGAGGCGCAGGCCGTAGGGGCGCCGCGACGAGAACGCGACCCAGTAAAGGTTCTTGCCACGGTAGGTGTCGTGGCTCGGCCCGAAGCGCGGCCACGAGTTCGCCCAGGCGTCATCGCCGTTCGCCCGCGCGAGATCGACGGGCGCGCCCCCCTCGACCGGGATGATCTGGAGTCGCGCGGAGTTGTCGTCGTAGGCGTCGCACGGGTCGTTGCCATAGGGCCCGTTGCCGGAGGGTCCGTCGCAGCGCGACGTGTTGAACACGACGAGGGCGCCGTCGTCCGAGATGGCAGGATAGTAATGGGTCCTTCCCTGCTCGCGCGGCACGAGGGGCCGCGGCGCCTCGAACGCGCCCGCCCCGTCCGAGCCCGCGATCAGGATCTGCGCGCCCCGGACCGTGTCGCCGTAAAGCTCGTCGCCCGCGCCGTTCTCCCCCGGCTGCCACGCGACGAAGGCGAGGTGCTTGCCGTCCGGCGACCAGAACGGCTGCGTCAGCCGCTCGCCCTCGTCGGTGAACAGATCGCCGAGCGCCTCGAGCGTCTCGTCGGCGCGGCGGAGCGTCAGCGCGCCGCGAAAGGCGTTGAGCATGAGCTCGCCGTCCGGCGAGAACGTGGTCATCGTGGCGAATCCGGCGGTGTCGGTGTTGCGGAGCGCGATGATGTCCGCGGTCGCGACGTCCACCAGCGCGAACGAGGAGGGGCCGCTGCCGCCGAAGGTGAGCGCCATCTTGTCGCCGGCCTGCGCGAGGGCATGGCAGCCCATGCAGGGCATCTCCTGCCCGTTCGCCAGCGGCGGCGACTGCTCGTTCTCCCAGAACAGCTCGGGCGGGCTCGCCGCGTCGTCGAGATCATAACGGTAGATGGCGGCCGACTGGAGCGTGGTGCCGTCGGTGCGCCAGTAGTACAGGCCGCCGGAGAGCGCCGCGCTCGCCCACCGGACGTCGATGGCCGCGCTCTCCCCGAGCTCGGCCCCGTCCTCGGCGGCGAGGCGGACGCGCGTCTCCATCACCTCGCCCTCGCTCGTGCGCACGAGCATCGGGACCACCTCCGCGGGGAGCGCCATCGCGCACCCGCCCTCGTCCGGCAGCGGCTCGCAGGCGAAAACCAACCTCAGTTCGATGAAATCACCCGCGATTTCGATCTGGCCGACCCGCTGCCCGGCGCTGCCCTTGCGCACGTGGAGCTCGACCTCGCCGATGTTCGACGGGAAGAGCGCGCCGTCGAGGGGATAGGCGATCGCCGGGGCGCTCGCCGCCTCGGGCGCGCCGTCGAACGCGGCGCTCGCGCCAGGGGGAGCGCCGGGCAACGCGACCGTGCCGGCGAGCTTCACGGTGACGTCGGCGCTCGCCGTGAGGGGCCCGTCGGAGGCGACCACCCGGACGCGGCCGGGCGAGGCGGTCGTGAGCTCGCCGGCGTCCACGCGGGCGAAGAGGTCGCTGGTCCCCCAGCGGACCTGCGCCGTGACGTCGCGCTCGGAGCCGTCCTGGAAGCGGCCGATCGCCGCGAGCTGCACGACGGCGGACTCGCCGTAGGCGAGCGCGACCGAGGCGGCGCCCGGCTCGACGCGCAGCGAGACGAGCCCCTCCACCGCGCCGCTGCCCGAGGAGCCGCCGCCGCCCTGCGCCCCGCCCGCCGACATGCCCGCCGACATGCCCGCCGACGCGCCGGCGCCGTCGCCCGAGGAGCACGCCGCCGCGGAGGCCGCGATCGCCGTCGCGAAGGCGAGGAGGAGCGTCCCTCGATGCACCGTGCGCGAGCCTGCCCCCGCCGAGAACACGCGTGACCTCATCATCTGACCTCCAGGTCGAGCTCCGAACAGGCAAGGTACCATGCCCGGTCTGACGGCCAGCGCCTCGGGATTTCGAGCACGAACGGCGCGAAGAGGACCCGGATCCCCGTTCGTCCACATCGCACGGAGCGTCGCGGCGCGAGGCGCGCGCCGCATCCAACGCGGGTGCGCGCGGTCTCCCGCCGCCCGACGCGCCGCCCGCGGTCGCGTTCATCAACAGGCAGACGCGGCCAACCTGGGGGAATACCTTGCGTACCCCGTCGCCGGCCGGTAGCTTCCGGAGCGCCTCAAGGCTCGTTCGTCCTCGACCTCTGATCCGGCCGCCTGCTGCAACGTGGTTGCCTCGTCCGAACGTGGGGTGACGGCCGGTCGTCGGGGAGCGTTTTCGCGTGCGGCCCGCGGCACGATCCGGGCCGTCCGCGAGGGAAGCGGGGATCGTGCAACGGGATTGGCGGCAGACATGAGCAAGCGGCTTTATGTGGGGAACCTGGCGTTCCATTCGACGGAAGACAGCCTGCGCACCGCGTTCGAAGGGGCCGGCGTCGAGGTACTCTCGATTCAGTTGATGACGGACAGGATGACCGGGCAGTCGCGCGGGTTCGGGTTCGTCGAGGTGAGCGATGCCCAGGCGCAGGCGGCCATCAATGCGCTGCACGGCAAGGACCTCGACGGCCGTACCCTGACGGTCAACGAGGCGCGCGAGCGCACCGGCGGCCCCGGCGGCGGCGGCGGCGGCGGTGGCGGCTTCCGCGGGGGTGGCGGCGGCGGCGGCCGTGGAGGCGGCGGCGGCGGACGCGGCGGTGGCCGCGGCGGCGGTGGCGGGCGCGACCGCTGGTAGCGCTGCAAGGCGGACCCCGACGGCGCGGTCAGCGCCGCGCGGGGCCTCCCGCCGTCTCGACCACGGCCCTCGGCACGGACCCCGGGGCGCGGTGCGCAGGGGAAATCCCCGGAAAATAAAGCAAGAAACGCCAGCGCGAAGGCGCGGCGACCCGAGCAGGAGCCCGGCCATTCCGGGCCGGACTCCTGGCGGGTGGGACGCGAACGCGAAGCGGCGCAGAAGTCCGGCCATTCCGGGCCGGACTCCTGGCGGGTGGGACTAGCTGACGCGCTTCGCCCCGGGGCGGCGGAACGGCGCGCGGCCGGCGAAGACCTGGCCGTCGCCGAGCGCGTAGGAGATCCGGAGCAGCTGGTTGTACTTCGCGACGCGATCCGAGCGGGACGCGGAGCCGGTCTTGATCTGGCCCGCGTTCGTCGCGACCGCGAGGTCGGCGATGAACGTGTCCTCGGTCTCGCCCGAGCGGTGGGAGATGATCGACCGGTAGCCGCCATCGGCCGCCTGGCGGATGCACTCGAGGGTCTCGGTGACGGTGCCGATCTGGTTCAGCTTGATGAGGATGGCGTTGGCGAGGCCGTCCTCGATGCCCTTCGCGAGGCGCGCCGGGTTCGTCACGAAGAGGTCGTCGCCGACGAGCTGGACCTTCTTGCCGAGCCGCTCCGTGAGCAGGCGCCAGCCCTTCTCGTCGTTCTCGGCGACGCCATCCTCGATGGACACGATCGGGAACGCCTTGGCGAGCTCGTCGTAGATGGCGACGATCTCCTCGCGGGTCTTCGACTGCTTGTCGAAGGTGTACCGCTCGGTCTTCGCGTCGTAGAACTCGCTGAGCGCCGAGTCGAGCGCGACGCCGACGTCCTCGCCCGGGCGGTGGCCGGCGGCCTCGATGGCGCGCACGACGTACTCGAGCGCCGCCCGGTTCGACGGGAGGCGCGGGGCGAAGCCGCCCTCGTCGCCGACGGCCGTGACCATGCCGTCCTTCTTGAGCAGGCCCTTCAGCGTGTGGAAGATCTCGGCGCCCGTGCGCAGCGCCTCGGCGAACGACTCGGCGCCGTAGGGGACGACCATGAACTCCTGGATCTCGAGGCCGTTGTCGGCGTGCACGCCGCCGTTCAGGATGTTCATGAGCGGCGTCGGAAGGACGCGCGCCGCGGCGCCGCCGAGGTAGCGCCAGAGCGGCAGGTCGACCGTGTCCGCGGCGGCGCGGGCGGCGGCCATCGAGACGGCGAGGATGGCGTTGGCGCCGAGCTTCGACTTGTTGGCGGAGCCGTCGGCCTGGATGAGCACCTTGTCGAGCTCGGCCTGGTCGAGCGCATCCATCCCGAGGACGGCCGGACCGAGGACGGTCTCGATGTTCTTCACCGCGGTGAGCACGCCCTTGCCGAGGAAGCGCTTCTTGTCGCCGTCCCTGAGTTCGACGGCCTCGTGCTCGCCGGTCGACGCGCCGCTCGGCACGGCCGCGCGGCCCGTGCCGCTCAGCGTGGTGACCTCGGCTTCGACGGTGGGGTTGCCGCGCGAATCGATGACTTCGCGCGCGATGACGCTCTGGATCTCCGACATGACCTCTCCTCAAGGGGGTCGCCTTTGCGCGACCCCGGCTGCTCTCGAAGGGGGCTCGAGAAGCGGCCGGAGCATAGGCACGGCCCCTCCCGGATGTCGACGCTCCGGTGCACCCACGGCGCAAGGCGCGGCCTGGCGCCGCTGTTGACGGTGAACGCGCGCCCGGGTCGACGGTCGGTGCGCGCCTGGCGTAAGCTCGCGCCCGCGTGGAAACGTCCATCGGCGTCTTCGGTGAGGAGATGCTCCTCTGGCTCTGCATGCTCCGCCAGTCCCCACGGCGGCCGCCGGCCGATCACGTGCTGCGGCAGGCGAACCTGCTGCTCGAGGAGCTGAAGGGGTCCAGGCTGGCGCAGGGGATGCCGGTCGTCTCGGTCGACGACGGGATGTTCGCGATCGCCGCGTGCGCGGACGAGTTCGCGATGTCGCTCCCGGACCTGCGGCCGGTCTGGGCGCAGCGCCCGCTCCAGGCGTCGCGGTGGACGACCAACAACGCGGGCGTCGAGTTCTTCGAGCGGCTGGAGCGCGTCCGGAACGGCCCGCTCCCGGTGATGGCGACGTACGCGTGCGTGCTCGGGCTCGGCTTCCGCGGGCGCTACGGGCTGCCGGGACAGAACTCCGACGATCTGCTGCGGATCCGCCGCGAGCTGTCGCTCAAGCTCGGCGTGGATCCGGATCGGGACTGGAAAGGCGGGGTGCTCAAGCCGGTGCAGGTCGAAGGCGTGGCGGTCCAGCACCTCCCCACCCAGTCGTTCTGGCGGTCCGTCCTGGTCGGGCGGGTCCTGGCATCTCTCGTCGCGATCGCCGGCGCGCTCGCGCTCGCGTGGACGATCGCCCAAAGGGTCCGATGAGCGGCTCCTTCGTTTACGAGCTGGCGAGCGTCCACACGCTGGTCGAGCAGGCGAACCTGGACAGCAGCCAGGGGATCTACGCGGTCCCCTGCTACCTGGTGCTCGGCGAGCCCGGCTCGGGCCGCTCCACGGTGATCCGCTCGATGAACCTGACGTGGCCTGTGAGCGGCGGGCAGCTCCCGATCGGCGTGCCCGGGGCGCGGTGCTCTTACTGGCTGGCGAAGGAGGCGCTCTTCATCGAGCCGGAGGCGTCGGTGCTCGGCCCGCGGCGGGAGCCGGCCGAGCTCTCGCACCTCTGCGACGAGCTGCGCCGCTCGCGGGAGCGCGAGCCGATCGACGGCATCCTGCTCGTCCTGAGCATCGCGGAGTTCGTCGAGCTCGACGAGCAGGGGCTCGACGCGTACGCGAACCGCATTCGCGCGTACCTCGTCGAGGTCGGCCGGGCGCTGCGCGCCGACGTGCCGACGTACGTGGTGCTGTCGCGCTACGACACGCTCTGGGGCTTCGCCGAGGTGTTCCAGTGGACCGCCGAGCGCGGGCGCGAGGAGCCCTGGGGCTTCACGCTCCCTCTCGAGACGAGCCCGGACCACGCTGGGCCGCGGATCCTCCAGGAGCTCGAGGGGCTGAACGCGCGGCTGGAATCGACCTGCCTTGCGCGGGTGAGCTCGGAGGACGCGCCCGAGGCGCGGACGCGGGCGTTCCAGCACCTGGCCGAGGTGCGGGCGCTGATGCCGCGGCTGCGGCAGCTGTTCGGGGTGATCGCGATGGCGAACGCGTTCGAGCGGGCGCCGTGGCTCCGCGCGGTGGCGATCGGCAGCGCGATGCCCGGCATGGGGGACCGGCTCCGCGCGGGGGTGACGCGGTTCATCAACATGGGGCTGGCGCAGCCGCCGCACGTGGCGGCCGCGCTGCGGCCGGGGGGGCTGCCGATCCACGCGACCCTGAGGGCCGTCGTGCTGCCGGAGCGGGACATCGTGCCGCTCCGGCAGCGGTGGCGGGACGACCGGTTCACGCTGTTCTGCTTCGTGGGCGGGCTCTTGCTGCTGCTCGCGGCGGGGCTCACCGAGATCATCCTGCGCTACGCGATCTGAGCGGGCGCTGAGGGCGGCCCCGCCGGCTCCGGCTGTCCAGTTGACATGGCAACTCGTGGGCTCAAACGCCCTCGCTATGCGGGACACGTCGGAGGCATGGAATCGACCTGCTGTCCAGGAGGCTCGCTCCGTCGAGCCTGGGCGCGCGCTCTCGGTGCGACCAGGCACAGCCCGGCTCAAGGGGTATCACGTCACCGCGAAGACCGGCCAGGGCCCGGGCTCCACCACGTATCGAGCGCACCGGGACGCCGACGGCATCGACGTGGCGATCAAGATGCTGCACACCGATGACGCTCGAGCCGGCGATATCATGCGCTTCCGGCACGCCTACCGCGCGATACGGCAGGTCGGCTCGGCGAGGGTCGTCCAGGTGTACGCCGTCGAGGAGCACGAGGACGGCCTGGCGCTCGTCACCGAGTATTTCCCGGGCGCCCCGCTGTCCGCGAAGACGGCCTGCAAGCTGGGCGTCCGCGCGTCGCTGGACATCTTGATCCCCGTGGCCGAGGCCCTGGCCGACATCCATCGCCATGGCCTCATCCATGGCGACGTGAGGCCACCGAACATCCTGCTCGGAGAGGACGGTCAGGTGAAGCTCACGGGCTTTGGCGTGGATTCCATCGTGACGCGCGAGAAGGAGGAGATCTATTGCCACCGCGTCCTCTCGAAGGTGCTCCCCTATACGTCGCCCGAGCAGACCGGCCGCATGAACCGCAGCGTCGACTACCGCACCGACATGTACTCGTTCGGCGTCGTCCTCTACGAGGTGCTCGCCGGGCAAAGGCCGTTCGAGGCGCTCGACCCCCTCGAGCTGATGCACGCCCACATCGCCGTGACGCCCGTCGCCCCCTCGGAGCTGAACCCGGAGGTGCCCGACGCGCTCTCCGCCGTCACGATGAAGCTCCTCAGCAAGAACGCCGAAGACCGCTACCAGTGCGCCGAGGGGCTGAAGGCCGATCTGGAGGAGATCCGAGCACAATGGCAGCGCAGCGGCCAGATAGGAGCGTTCAGCCCTGGCCGCCACGACAGGAGAGACCTCTTCCGGCTTCCTCAGAAGCTCTACGGCCGCGAAGGAGACATCCGGAAGCTCGTCGACGCGTTCGACGACGTGCTGCGGGGCAAGCGGACGATCGTCCTCGTCTCGGGCTATTCGGGCATCGGCAAGTCGTCCCTGGTCCAGGAGATCTTGAAGCCGCTGGTGCGCGAGAAGGGCTACTACATCAGCGGGAAGTACGATCAGTACAACCGCGACACGCCCTACAGCGCCATCGTCCACGCGTTCGACACGCTCGTGAAGCAGCTCCTCTCCGAGAGCGAGGAGCGGATCACGCGGTGGCGGGACGCCATCCTGTGCGCCCTCGGGACCAACGGACAGGTGATCTGCGACGTCCTCCCGTCGCTCAAGCACATCATCGGCGAGCAGCCGCCCGTCCCCGCGCTCGGCCCGGTCGAGGCCCAGAACCGCTTCATCCTCTACTTCCACAACTTCGTGTCCGTCTTCGCCCGGCACGCCCACCCGCTGGCCATCTTCCTCGATGATCTACAGTGGGTGGACTCGGCCAGCCTGAGCCTGCTCACGAGCGTCCTCGCGAGAGAGGACGTGGAGTCGCTCTTCTTCTGCGGCGCTTACCGCGACAACGAGGTGGGCCCGACCCACCCCTTCCTCGTCGCCCTGGAGCAGCTCACCGAGGGCGGCCTCGAGGCGCGCGACATCGTCCTCGCGCCCCTCGGCCTCACGCACCTGACCGAGCTCATCGACGACAGCCTGCAGATCGGCGGCGGAGAGGCGCTCGCGGGCGCCATCCTGAAGAAGACCGGGGGCAACCCGTTCTTCGTGAAGCAGTTCATGCGGCACCTCTACGACACGAAGGTGCTGGTCTTCGACCCTGCGGAGGGCTGGCGCTGGGACCTGCGCCGGATCGAGCGGCTGGAGTGCACCGATAACGTCCTGAGCCTCATGGCGGAGACCATCCGGCGCCTGCCGCAGGCGACGCAGCGGGTGCTCCGGCTGGCCTCGGCGATCGGCAACACGTTCGAGATGGATGTCCTGAACACCGTCAGCGAGCGGCCCTCCGACGAGACGTACGCGAGCCTCGACCACGCCCTCACCGAGGGCCTGATCGTGAGCGCGGACGAGCAGTATCGATTCGCGCACGACAAGATCCAGGAGGCGGCGTACTCGCTGATCCCGGAGGCAGACAGGCCGGCGTTTCACTACCGGATCGGGAAGCTCTTGCTCGGCAAGCCGCGCTCCGACGAGGGGCGCGATCTGTTCGACGTCGTCAATCACCTGAACAGCGCCGGCGATCTGATCCGCGCGCCGGAAGAGCGCATGGAATCGGCGAGGCTCAACCTCCAGGCCGCCGGGCGCGCCCAGGAGTCGTCGGCCTTCACCGCGGCCCTCAGGTACCTGGAACATGGCATATCCATGCTGCCCGGAGACGCGTGGACCTCCAGCTACGAGCTGACCTTCACCTACCACACGAAGAAGGGGCTCCTGGAGTCGCTCTGCGGGCGCCACGACGACGCGCTCTCCACCCTCACAAGGAGCTTCGATAGAGCGGTGGGGCGCCTCCACAAAACGGAGGTGCGCCGCCTGAAGATGAACGTGGAGATCCTCAAGAACGATCTGCCGGCCGCCATGGAAGAGGGGCTCGCCGCGCTCCGGGCGTACGACATCGACCTGCCGCCTTATCCGGGCGACGACGCGCTCATGGCCGAGATGGAGCGGACGATCGCGATGATCGGCGACCGCCCGATCGCGTCGCTGGTCGATCTGCCCGCGCTCGACGATCCCGAGATCGCCGCCCTGCAGGACGTGCTCCAGGAGATGTTCTCGCCGACCTACCAGCTGGGCACGAACAACTTCGGCATCACGGTGATGAAGGCGCTCCAGAACTCGCTGACCCATGGCATCTCGAGGAACTCGATATACGCCTACGTGAACTTCGGGACGCTGCTGTGCGCCAGGCTCGACATCGAGAAGGGGTACGAGTTCGGGCGGGCGGCGGTCCGCCTGAACGAGCGCCACCCGGACGCGAAGTCCGAGTCCATGCTGTGCAACATGTGGGGAGCATGGGTCCAGCACTGGATGGATACCTACGAGAGCTCGAAGGCGTCCCTGCGCAAGGGCGTCCACGCCGGCATGGAGACGGGGCAGTACATCTGGGCCTTCTACAATGCGTGCAACGCGAGCATGAACGGCCTCCTCCGGGGGGAGCACCTCCACGACATCATCGAGGAGGCGAGGCTGTATCAGCCGCTCTGCAAGCTCGACAAGTTCAACGCGATCACGTGGATCGTCGGGGCCGCCGGGCAGCTCTGCGACTACCTGAGCACGCAGGACGAGGGCGACTGGCGGCGCGGGGCATGGGTCGACATCGACGCGGTCACCGAGGACGCCCGCAGCATCGACAACCGGGCGTCGCTCTACTTCGTGAACGTCTTCAAGGTCCTCGCCGGCGTGTTCCAGGGCGCGTACGAGGAGGTGGCCGAGATCTGGGGCTCCACCGACCCGGGCAGCCTCGGCATGCTCGCCGCGTGGCACGCGAGCCCTTGTTATCACTTCTACGGCGGGCTGGCCTTCTCACGGGCCGCGGACGCAGCCGCCCCCGCGCTCAGGGAGGCGTACCTCGCGAGGCTCGGGGAGTGCGCGCGCAAGGTGGCGTCGTGGGCAGCGCTCGGCCCGGAGAGCCACCGCCACCGCAGCTTGATCCTGAAGGCCGAGGTCGCCCGGAGCGAGCGGCGAGAGGGCGCGGGCGCCCTCTACGATCAGGGGATCGCGGCCGCGCGGGAGGGCCATTTCCTGCACGACGAGGCGCTGGCCAACGAGCTCTGCGCTCGACACTACCTCGACCTGGGCAGGACGTTCGTCGCGCGCGCCTACATGACCGAGGCGCACAGGCTCTATGCGCGCTGGGGCGCCATGCGGCCGATGCTGCGCCTCGAGAGGGACTTTCCGCACGCGCTCGGGCCGGAGGCGCTGCGCAGGCGGACCGACCTCGCGCGGGACGGGTGCGCCGACGTCCGCGGCGCCGACGTGGGTCACGGCGCGCGCCCGGGGCTCGACTTCATGACCATGCTCAGGGCCTCGCAGGCGGTCTCTGGCGAGCTGAACCTCGACCGGGTGATCGAGGCCCTGCTGACGATCGCGGTCGAGCACGCGGGCGCCGAGCGGGGGCTGCTGATCCGCGCATCCAACGTCGCGCACGCCGCGCACGCCGCGCACGACATCGAGGCCGAGGTCGTCACCCGGCGCGGCCGGGTCGAGGTCACCCTTCGCCAGACGCCCGTCACCTCGAGCGATCTCCCCACCGCCATCCTCCAGTACGTCATCCGCACGCGAGAGAGCGTGATCCTGGACGACGCCGCCGTGCCCAACCTGTACTCGGAAGACGCCTACGTGCGCGGGCGGCGCCCCCGCTCCGTGCTCTGCCTCCCCCTGGTGAAGCAGGGCGCGCTGGTCGGCGTGCTCTATCTGGAGAACAACCTGACCCCGCGCGCCTTCACCGCGGATCGGATCGAGGTGCTGGAGCTCCTGGCCTCCCAGTCCGCCATCTCGCTGGAGAACGCGCGCCTCTACACCCAGCTTCAGCAAGAGAACGGCGAGCGCAGGCGGGCGGAGCTGGCGCTGCGGGAGAGAGAGGCGCGCATCCGGCGCCTGGTGGACTCCAACATCATCGGGATCGCCGTCTGGGACCTCGACGGCAGGGTCATCGACGCGAACGACGCGCTCCTCTGCATGCTCGGCTACAGCCGTGAAGAGCTGACCTCGGGGACCATCCGCTGGGCAGATCTCACGCCGCCGGAGTTCAAGGAGACGACCCAGCGGACGCTCGAGCAGGTCCGATTGACGGGTGAATTCAGGCCGCATGAGAAGGAGTTTTTCCGAAAGGACGGCAGCCGCGTCCCGGTGGTGATCGGCGGCGCGCGGTTCGAGGGATCGGAGAGCCAGGGGGTGGCGTTCTTCCTCGACGTGACCGAGCGCAAGCAGGCGGAGGAACGCCAGAAGCTCCTGATGAACGAGCTGAACCATCGGGTGAAGAACACGCTGGCGATCGTGCAGGCGATCGCCGTGCAGACGCTCCGCATGGCGGACTCGCCCAAGGCCTTCACGAACGCCTTCCTCGCCAGGTTGCTCGCCCTGTCCCAGACCCACAACCTCCTGAACCAGACCGCGTGGCAGGGCGCCGACCTCCACGACGTCGTCCGCGCCGAGCTCGCGCCGCACGCCAACGGCGACGCCGATCGCGTCCGCCTGGCCGGACAGGACGTCCGCCTCCGCCCGGAGGCGGCGGTGACGCTCGGCATGGTCTTTCACGAGCTGGCGAGCAACGCGGTCAAGTACGGAGCGTTATCGCGGCCGTCCGGCCACGTCGCGGTCACATGGGACATGATCACACAAGCGCACGAGCGGCTGCTCCACCTGGTATGGCAGGAGACGAACGGGCCGCCTGTCCGGCCTCCGCACCGCAAGGGCTTCGGCTCACGCCTGATCGAGCGCGACCTCGGGCGCCAGCTCGCCACGGAGGTGCGCCTCGACTACCTGCCTGGGGGCGTACGTTGCGTGATGGACCTGCCCCTCGAGCGCGTGGGCGTAGGATGAACCCGGCCCTAGGAGACGAGCGCGGGCTGGAGGGGCTGCGTGTCCTCATCGTCGAGGACGAGCCCATGATCGCCTCGTCCCTCGAAGACGTCCTGACCGACCTCGGCTGTGTGGTGATCGGCCCCGCGCTGAACATGAAGGACGCGATGCGCCTGGCCCGCGCGGCCGAGATCGACGGGGCGAGCCTGGACGTCAACATCGCCGGCGAGAAGGTCTATCCTGTGGCCGACATCCTGAGCGAGCGAGGCATCCCGTTCGTCTTCCTGACCGGGTACGGGAAAGCAGGATTGCGCGAGTCCGATCTCAGCCATCCGGTGCTGCAGAAGCCGTGCAGTCTGGAGCGCTTCGAGGAGATCCTCGCGCGGTGGCGGTGAGCGATTTCACCGGGCTCCCGGGCGCAGCGGCGCCTGCGCGAGCTCGGCCCCGGCGCGCTCTGCCGAGGATGGCGCGCCCGTCTGGCTTTCCGCGGCGCCCTGCGCGGCGCGGCGTGGCGGACACGGTCAGCGGCGCGTCGACAGGCCACGTCATCTACGTTGGTTCACGCTCGCGACACGGCACCACACTTGCAAGTCTGACGTTCACGAACGTTCACGAGCGTTCGCGAACGCTCGCGACGTTCGCAAGGAGGCTCTTATGGCGGAACAGCAGCGTCAGCCGACTGGCCAGGACGTGCCCGTGGCCAAGTCGCAGCAAGGCAAGCCCGGCAGCCAGGCGACAGGTCAGACCCCTTCCCAGGGGGCCGGCGGTCAGTCCACCGGGATGCAGCGTCAGCCGGGAGGCGGCCAGCTCGGGCGGTACAGCGCGGCAGGCGGCGTCTTCAACCCGTTCGCGATGATGAGCCGGATGATGGAGGACATGGATCGCATGTTCGACGACTTCGGCTTCGGAGGGCTGCTCTCGCCGTTCAGGCAGGGCCGCACGATGGGCGAGCAGGGCGGGGGGCGGGGTCTCGCGTCCCTCGGGGGCGGCCTCTGGTCGCCGCGCATCGAGCTGGGCGAGCGCAACGGTCAGCTCGTCGTCAAGGCCGACCTCCCCGGCGTGACGAAGGACGACATCCGGGTGGAGCTCCGGGAGGACACCCTGATCATCGAGGGCGAGCGCCGGCAGGAGCAGCAGGAGCAGCGCGAAGGGATGAGCTACACCGAGCGCAGCTACGGGTCGTTCACGCGCTCCATCCCGCTGCCCGAGGGCGTGCGGGTCGAGGACGTGGACGCGAGGTTCGAGAACGGCGTCCTCGAGGTCTGTCTGAAGCTGCCGCAGCAGCAGCAGCGCGGCCGCTCGGTCGAGATCAAGAGCGGCGGGCCCTCGCAGGGGACGAGCGCTGGCGGCGGCCAGATGTCCGAGAAGAACCGGCCCAGCTAGCCGATCTCCCTCAAGGCGCGTCGCGCGGCGTGCTGCCCCCGGGCGCCGCCGCCGCCTCGCGCCCTCCGAGGATCGCGAGCTCGGTCTCGATCCACCGGTCGAGTTCGCCCTGGAGGCTGAACAGCGCCAGATCGAACTCCCGCCCGTTGATGACGATGAACGGCGTCCCCGAGAGTCCGGCGCGGTCGGCCTCGGCCTTGTCGCGCGCGACCACCCGGGCGGCGGGCTCGCCCGCCATGTCGGCGCGGAACCGGGCCATATCGAGGCCGATCTTCTGCGCATAGCCGAGCAGGTCCTTCTCCTCGAGCCGCTGCTGGTTCTCGAACAGGACGCGCTCCATCGGCCAGTAGCGGCCCTGGCGGTGCGCCGCGATGGCCGCGCGCGCCGCGGCGTCGGCGTGCGGGTGCGATCGCAGCGGATACACCTTGTGGATCAGCCTGACGTACGGCGCGTGGCGCTCGACCACCTCGTCGATGTGCGGGACCGCGCGCCCGCAGGAAGGGCACTCGAAGTCCGACCACACGACGATCTGGACCGACGCGCGCTCCGGCCCGCGAGAGGGCGAGTCGGCGAGGTCGATCTGCTTCACGTTCGGACCGAACCTCACGCCGTACGCGGCCTGGGCCTCCGCGCCGCTCGCGCCGCCGCGGATCTTGTCGGCGAGCAGCTGCGCGGCGGGCGCGCAGGCCGCGCAGGAGCGCGACTCGCGGACGCACTGCGCGAGCGACACCGCCTGATCGGGGCACGGCGCGTAGAGCTGCGAGACGAGCTGCCACCAGGTATCGCGCTCGCGGCGGACGAGCTCGGCCGTGTCCACGCCGGGCAGCTCCTCCGGCGCGCCGCCGGGCGCGTCGAGCGGCGCGGCGCCCGGGGGCCCGGGGAGCGGGACCGCGGGGGAATCGGCGAACTGGGGGTCCTGCCGCTCTGCGCCGCCGCAACCCGGGAGCGCGGCGAGCGCGAGGAGCGCGGCGAGCGCGGCGACGACGAAGCGTCGTGCACCTGATCTCGGAGTGAACACGCGCGGATGCTACACCCCCGCCGCAGCCGGGCCAGGCCGAAGCGCCGCCCGAGGCGCAGGGACGGCGCCGCGGCCTCTCAGAAGGCGCCGCTGAGACCGAAGGTGGTGCGGCCGGGCGCGAGGGCGACGTGCGGCGCGAACCGGAGCCAGAGCGGGCGGAGGCGGATGTACTCGTAGCTCTCGGCCGCCGGGGGCTCCTCGTGCTCGAGGAGCGCGATGTCGATGACGTTGGCCGTGACCAGTCCGAGGATGCCGCCGGCGAGCAGGCCAGCGATGTCGTCCCGTCCGCCGGAGTTCGAGGCGGTGCCGATGAGCAGACCGGCCATTCCGCCGCCGATCGTACATCCGGCGGTGAGGCCGAGGCTGGCGAAGCCCATGCCGAGGTGGCCGTTGGCCCAGTGGGTGATCGGGCCGCCGAACACGAACGCGCCGGCGGCCGTCCAGCCGAGCACCCCGAGCACCTCGTTCTCCGTGGCGATGGCGATTGGCCCGAGCGTGACGGCCCCGCCGAGCGCGAGGAGGTGCGGCAAGCCGTACCACACGCGCTTCGGCTCGGGCCGCGCGTGCACGGGAGCGCTCCCGAACCGCCAGGGACCCGGGCTCGTCGTCCATCCCGGAGGCGCCTGGGGAGCTCCGGGCGGCGCAACCCCGGCTGGCGGCGCGCCCCCGCCGCCCGGAGCCGGCGGCTGAGGAGGCCGGCTCGCCGCGTCGCCCGCAGCCGGCGGCGACAGAAGGGGCGCTGCCGCCGCGTCGCCCGCAGCCGGCGCGGCGGCCGGAACGCTCGGCAGCGCAGCAGGCGCAGGAGGATCCCCGGACGCGGGCTGCATGGCGCTCGCCGGCGCCGCCGTGACCACCACGGCTGCTGCACAACCGATCCACAGCCCGCCGCGAAGCATGCCTGTCATCCTGCGATCCTCTCTTCCTTCTTTCTGCGCTCAGGACCTCTTTTACTTCCTTTCGCTCGGCCGCTGCGCGCAAATCCGGCCCCGTATTCCTGCGAGCGGCGATGGATGGCGGCTCCGCCAGCGCACGCCGTCAGACCCAGCGCCGCGTCGATCGGGCGTAGCTCTCGTAGGCAGCGCCGAACCGGGCGCGCATCCGCCGCTCCTCGAACGCGATGTACCAGCGGTCGACGACCGCGACGAAGACGGCCGCGAGCAGGAACGACGTCGCCGCGCCGCTCAACGCCGCCATGCCCGCGGCGGCGAGGCCCATCCCGAGGTACATCGGATTCCTGGACCACCGGAACAGCCCGCCGGTCACGAGCCGCGTGGGCTCGGCAAAGGTGTTGATCTCCGTCGCGGCCCGCGCGAACTGCGCGCGAGCCGCGACCGCCATCGCGACGCCGATCGCCAGCGGCAAGGCGCCGAGCCAGCGATACGACGCCGGGAGCACCGGCGAGAACGGCAGGACGGCGTGCGTCAGCCACATGACCGCCACCACGAGGAGGAGAAGGACCGGCGGGAGCAGATTGCGCGAGCGTGCGTTCGAGGTGATCATGCCCCACCAGTCTAGCGACAGGGCAAAACGCGGAGACTCGCGTTCGGGAGAGACGATGAAGCGCCCAGAAAAGCCGCGCAAAGAGCCTCGCCAGGCGCGCTCGCGCTTCCTCGTGGAGACCATCGTCGAGGCCGCGGCTCGCGTTTTCGACGCGCACGGCTACGACGGGGCGAACACGAACCAGGTCGCCAAGATCGCGGGGGTGAGCGTCGGGTCGGTGTACCAGTACTTCCCGAACAAGGACGCCCTCGTCACCGCGCTGCACGAGCGCCACGTGCGCCACATGCTGCGGCTCGTCGAGCAGGTGGACGCGGCGGCCGACGGCGTCTCGCTGCGAGGGGCGACGGAGGCGCTCGTCGAGAGGAGCCTTGAGCTCCACCGGTCGGAGCCGCGGCTGCAACGGCTCCTCCACGCCGATCTCCCGACGCTGGAGCAACAGCGCGCGCTGAGCGCGGCCAGCCGGGCGGTCTTCGATTGCACCCGACGGCTGCTGGCGCGCCACAGCTCGGAGATCGTCCAGCCGGATCTCGATCTCGCCACCTACGTTGTCCTGCGCATGTTCGAAGAGCTCGTCCACGCAGCGGCCCTCGATCCGCCCGCGGGCGTCGAGGACGGCGCGCTCCGGCGGGCGATCACCGACGCGCTCATGGGTTATCTCACCGTCGGCGCGACACCGGCGCGGGCGGTGAGCCCCGCGGACCGGCCCTAGGCGCAGAGGCGGGAGCGCGCGGGACGCCGCCTGTACAGCCACGCTCCGTCCGGTCGACGATGGGCCCGCGACAACTTGCCGCATATTCCGCGCGCACCAGCCGTGCCACATGTCGTGCGCCGGGTAGCCTGCAGGCGCACCCAGCGCGTTTCTTCGGAGGCACGACGAGCACCATGACCCAATCGCCGAGATCCACCTTGCTTGCGCTGGCGCTCGCCAGCTTCGCCGCCTTTGCTCCGGGCTGCGGCGACGATGACGGCGTGACGCCGATCGGGACCGGCGGCTCTGGCGGCGAGCCCTCCGCCGGAACCGGCGGCTCCGGCGGCGAGTCCCCGGCCGGGACCGGCGGCTCCGGAACGGCGGGCGCCGGCGGTGAGCCCGTGGGTGACGAGGACAGCGACCACGACAGGGATGGCCTCACCCCGCGCGCAGGCGACTGCGACGACTTCAACAACACCGTCCATCCCGGCGCCGAGGAGCGGAATTTCGATAACATCGACTCGGACTGCGATGGGGCCGACGCGCCGGGCAAGACCCTGGTGTGGAGCGCTAACGAGGATCCCGCTCAGCCCAATCTGGTGGACGCGCTGGCCCTCATGGACGCCGACGGCGACGGCCAGATCTCCTTCGAGGAGTTCTCCGCGGCGTGCGCCGAGTCCGCCATGCTGGCCGGCACCGCGCGCCCCGGCGTGGTCCAGGTCCACGCGGCCTGCTCCGGCAACAACAGCTGCCGCGGCATGGTCTATCAAAGCTGGAATGAGCTCTACGAGCACACGTGTCGCGCCGTGAACGGCTGCGAGGGCTGGAGCTGCGTGGAGACCGCCGAGGACCAGGATCGAGACGGCCCCGCGGCGTTCAAGGCCGCGACGTGCGACTACTGCCACAGCGCCGCGGCGGGTAAGTTTTCGGTGAAGGTGCCGCCAGGCGAGGACGTGAGCGCCTTCCTCGCCGACTTCTGGGAGCGCCGCTCGGATCCGTACCTGCAATCGATCATCGCGTTCGGGATCGACGGCGCCACGCCCGAGGGCACCGCCTACGCGAACATGCCCGGCTCCTATCATGTGCTCTCGCGGTCCGAGATGGACCGGCTCATCGCCTACCTCCGCACCCTGACGCCGGAGGGCGACAACTTCGAGCAGGTGCCGACGCCAGACCCGATCGACCCGGGCAACTGACCCTCTGACCGATGAGCGCGCCGCGAGACACAAGCGATGATCGGGCGCCCGGCGCGCGGTCCATCCCGCGAGACGCGCTCGGCCTCGGGCTGCGCCCGCAGCACTACGAGGCGATCGAGCGGACCCCGCCCGAGCTCGGCTTCTTCGAGATCATCGCAGAGAACTACCTCGGCGCGTCTCCCCTGCCCCGGGAGCGGCTCCGGCGCATCGCCGAGCGCACGCCGATCGCCGCCCACGGCGTCTCCGTCAACCTGCTGGGCGAGGCCCCCCTCGATCGCGATTACCTGTCCCGGCTCAGGGATCTGATCCAGGAGCTCCGCATTCCCTATTTCACGGATCACCTCTGCTGGACGGCGTTCGAGGGCGTGACGCACCACGACCTCCTGCCGGCGCCCTACGATCCGGAGCTCATCCCCTACGCCGCGGGCCGGGCGTTCGAGATCCAGGAGGCGCTCGGCGTCCCGTTCGGGATCGAGAACCTGTCTTCCTATGTCGCCTGGGAGCGCGACGTGGTGCCTGAGTGGGAGTTCTACCGCCGCGTGGTGGAGGAGTCCGGCTGCTGGGCCATGCTGGATCTCAACAACGTGTTCGTCTCCAGCGAGAATCACGGGTTCGATCCGCGCGAGTACCTCGACAGCGTGCCCTGGCATCGGGTCCTGCAGGTCCACCTGGCTGGTCACCAGACATTGCCCTCTGGCTTGCGGCACGACACGCACGATCGCCCTGTGTGCGACGAGGTATGGTCTCTTTACGAAGAGGCGTGGCGCCGGGGCGGTCCTTTCCCGACGCTCCTCGAATGGGATGCGGAGATCCCGCCCTTGCACGTGGCGCTCGCGGAGCTCGGCAAGGCGCGGCAGGTGCGATCGTCATGAGCCCGAAAGGTGGAGATCCTCCGGGCTGGCTGCGGGAGCTCCAGCGCGACTTCACCGCTGTCCTCCGCGCGCCGCTCGACTCGAGCGCGGGCCGCTTCCGGGAGCGGCAGGAGCGGTATCCCGCGGGGCTCGTGGCGCAGGTGAAGGGCGGCCCCGGGGGCCTCGCGCCGGCGGAGCGGCTCGCTGTCTACCACCGCCAGTACTGGATGCGCCTGTTCACCGCCCTGCAGACGAGCCTCCCGCGCGTGTCGCGGGCGATCGGCTGCTGGCACTTCAATCACCTGGCGGCGCTCCACCTCGAGGCGTGCCCGCCCCGTCACTTCGACCTCGACGAGAGCACGCGCGGGTTCGCCGAGCGGCTCCGCAGCGCGCTGCGCGGCCCTGACGGCGCGCGCCCCGGTCGCCAGCCGGGGCGCCCGGCGCGCGGGCACGACGACGCGTGGCGCCGGCGGATCGAGCTCTCCAGGGCGCCGCTCGAGATGGTCCGCCAGGCGCTGCGCATGGACGAGGCGGAGCGGCGCGCCTGCGAGGCGCCGTTCGAGGGCCTCTGGCGGCCAACGCCCGAGGAGCTCGCCAGGCTCGCCGAGGCGCGGCTGCGCTTCGCGGTGTCGTTCTCGTTGACCCACGAGGACTGGGACCTCGCGCGCTTCTCGCGGCTCGCGGGGGGCAACCTGGACGAGGGCCCCCTGGACGCAAGACGCCGCCACGCGTCCACCCGCGCGTGGGTCTTCGCCCGGAGCGCCGCCGGCACGACCACGACCTCGGTGGATCCGCTGTTCGCCCGTCTCCTCGAGCGCTGCCGGGAGTTGCCGTTCGGGCAGGCCCTTGCCGCCGTCGAGCAGGGCTGCACGGCGGCGGAAGCAGCGCAGCTGCAGGCCAATCTGCAGGGCTGGATCGCGCTCGCCCTCTCGAACGGTTGGTGGACGGGCCTCGCCGGCGTCGGGACCGCTAGCCGCGGTCCGTCTTCTTCAGCTCGCCCTTGAACCGCCACTCCACCGCCGCCTTCACGCCCAGCGTGATCACCGACACGCCGGCGAGGAGGCTGGCGACGGCAAACGCGGGCACGACGCGGACCATGTTGGCGTAGTAGACGCGCTCCACGTGGAGCGGCAGCGTCACCTGATCGGACGAGCCCGCCGAGACCACGTACACGGCGCCGAACTCGCCCATCGCCCTGGCGGTGCACAGGATGACGCCATACAGGAGGCCCCAGCGGATGTTGGGCAGCGTGACACGCCAGAAGATCTGCCATCCATTCGCGCCGAGGACGCGGGCGACCTGCTCCTCCTCGGTCCCCTGGGCCTGCATCAGCGGGATGAGCTCTCGCGCGACGAACGGGAACGTGATGAACACCGTGGCGAGCACGATGCCAGGAAGGGCGAAGATGACCCGGGTCGAGACCTCGAGGCTCGTGAACCCGAGGCTCACCGCATAGGTCCTGTTCACGAACGCGCCGAAGAACCCGTTCGCCCCGAAGAGCAGGACGAAGCACAGGCCGGCGACCACCGGTGAGGTCGAGAACGGCAGATCGATCAGCGTGACGAGCAGGCTCCTGCCCCGGAACTCGAACTTGGCGATGGCCCACGCCGCCGCGACGCCGAAGAGCGTGTTGAGCGGCACCGCGATGGCCGTGGTGAAGAGCGTGAGCTTCACCGCGTGGAACGTCGCGCGGTCGAAGACCGCCTGTCCGTAGGCGCTCAGCCCCTCGCTGAAGGCGTGCCAGAACACCACCCCCAGCGGGAGGACGAGGAACACGCCGACGAGCGCCACGCACAGGCCGATCAGCAGCCGGCGCGCGCCGGCTCCCTCGACGGAGACCGCCTTGCCTGCCCGGGAGCGCGCGGCGAGCATCTCGTGCCTCGGGTCCGCCGGCCGCGGGCGGTCAGCCCGCCGCCCTGCCTGCGTGGCCGCGCGCGGCGGCGCGCTGGAGCAGGTTGATCGCGAGGAGGAGCGCGAAGGACGCCGCGAGGAGCATGACCGCGACCGCCGTCGCGTCGGCGTAGGTGCCAGTCTCGTTCACCTCGATCATCTTGATGATCACCTGGGACGCGATCTCGGTGTCGGGCCGATTGCCCGAGATGAAGATCACCGACCCGTACTCGCCGAGGCCGCGCGCGAGCGCCAGCGCGAACCCCGTGAGGAGCGCCGGCGCGAGCTCGGGCAGGACGACGGCGCGGAAGATCTGGAACCGGCCGGCGCCGAGCGTCGCCGCCGCCTCCTCGACGTCCCGGCTCAGGTCCTCGATCACCGGCTGCACCGTGCGCACGACGAACGGCAGCCCGACGAAGGCCATCGCGATCACCACCCCGAGCGGCGCCAGGGAGATCCTGTCGTACACCGTCCACTCGATCGGCCACTCGCGCCATCCGGGCCATCCGCCGCCGTGCGCGAACCCCCGCCACGCGGGCCATGGATACCGGAAACCCAGGCCGGAGAGCCACCCGCCGAGCAAACCGCTCTCGGCGTACAGCGTGGAGAGCGCGATGCCAGCCACGGCCGTGGGCAGCGCGAAGGGCAGGTCGATCACCGCGTCGATCACGCGCGCGAACGGGAACGTGTACCGGCCGAGCACCCACGCGATGAGCAGGCCGACGACGACGTTGAGGAGCGCGGCGACGAGCGAGGCGCCCAGCGTGAACCGCACGGCCGCGGCGACCCAGCCGCTCGTGATCACCCCGAAGAACCGTTCCCACCCGAGCTCCGCCGTCTTCAGGAACAGCGCGGAGAGCGGCAAGAGGACCACGAGGCTCAGGTAGAGCACCGTGACGCCCAGCGAGAGCGAGAGCCCAGGGAGCACGCGCGCGCCGCGCGACATCACTTCTTCCGCATCTTGTCGAGCTCGCCACCCTGGCTGAAGTGGACGTTCATCACGGTCGGCCAGTCGCTGAAATGGTCCTTGAACCGGAACAGCGAGAGCGGCCTGAGCCGCTCCGCGTGCTTCTTCGCGATCGCCTCGCTGTACGGGCGGTTGTAGCGCTTCGCGATGAGCTCCTGGCCCTCGTCGGAGAAGTGGAACTGGACGTACGCCTCGGCGACGTCCTTGACGCCGTGCCGCTCGGCGACCTTGTCGACGACCGCGAGGGGGACCTCGATCGTGATCGAGTCCGAGGGGACGACGACCTCGAACTTGTCGGCCGTGGCCGGATCGGCCGCGATCTGGAGGATCTCGTTCTCCCAGCCGAAGAGGACGTCGCCCGTGCTCTGTACGATGAAGCGGGTCGACGAGCCGCGCATGGCCGGGTCGAGGATGGCGTCGTCATAGACCTTCGCCGTGAACTCGCGCGCCGCGGCCTCCGCGTCCGTCCGGCCCTCGGCCTTCGCCTTGCGCTCGGCGTGCGCCCAGGTCGACAGGTAGATCCACCGCGCCCCGCCGCCGGTCTTCGGATCCGGGCACAGCGCCACGACCTCGGGTCGCGCGAGGTCCTCCCAGCCCTTCACCTGCTTGGGGTTGCCCTTGCGGACCAGGAAGATGACTGCAGACGTATACGGCACCGAGCCGTTCGGCAGGCGCTCCCGCCAGGTCGCGGGGAGCAGCCCCGCCTTGGAGATGGTGTCGATGTCGAAGTCGACCGACAGAGCCGCGACGTCCGTCTCCTTGCCGGCCGCGATGTCGCGCGCCTGCTTGCCCGACGGACCGTGATCGGTCTCCACGTCGACGTCCCTGCCGGTCTTCTGCTTGTACCACCGCTCGAACGCCGGATTGAGCTCCTGGTAGAGCTCGCGGGTGGGATCATAGGACGCGACCGAGAGCTTCGCGACCCGGCCTTCCGCGCTCGCGTCCGTCGCCGTCGCCGTCGTCTTCTCCTCGCACCCCGCGGCGGCCAGGAGCAGGGTACCCAGCGCGAGCGCAGAACGGAGCAGGCCTGTCTTCATCGATCGTCGCCTCCGTGGGGGGAAGGGCGGCCACTCTACCGCCGAACAAGGCGCCTGTCGCGACGAGAGCTCCCGCGCGATCCAGGCGCGGGCGACAGCCCCCGGGCGCTCCCCCTCGTCGATCCACAGCGATTTCCACCCACCTCTGCCACGTGCAGAGCGGCGGTCACCCGCACAGGAGACGGGCCCAGATCGGCGTTTTCGGCGCGCAAGCGCACTCCGGTGCGCTGAGCACCGAAAACGCCGAGGTGGGCCCGTATCCGAAGCGGGTGACCGTCGCTCTAGGCGGCTGCGTTCCCGCGGCCGGCTGCGCCGCTGCCCCCTTCGTTGAGCTTCGCTTCGTGCTTTGCGACCCACTTGCGGAGCCGCTGCGACAGAGGTGACCGTCCGTTTTCGTAGTTGGCGACCGAGCTGCGCGCGAGGCCGAGCTTTTCGCCGAGCTCGGCCTGCGAGAGCCCGAGCTTCTCGCGAAGCACCTTCAGCGTCGTCGAGCTCGCCGCCGCTTGCGCGCGCGCCGGTGCGCTCGGAGGGGTGGGCGGCACGGCCTCGACCGCGCGCCCAGCCCGCTGTGCGCGCTCGACCGCTGCCGGCTGCGACTCGGTGCGGGTGCGCTGCGGCTCGGTGCGGGCGCTTTCCGAGGCGGTACGCCGAGCGACGGGCGCTCGGACGCTGCTCGTGCTCCCCGCGAGCTTCTCGCCGCAAAACGGGCAGAAGTCGAACGCGAGGACCTTGCCCGAGTCGGTGCGGAATTCGACTCCCTGGATCGACGCTGGAATCCCTTGCGCGCGGCGCTCTTCGCTCGCCCACCCGTACACGAGCGAGAGCCCGCGCTCCTCTTGATTCACCGGTAGACCGGTCTGACTCATCCGAAGGCAGACCGTCCTGCCGTCGCGCGTGCACTGTCGTCCGATCATGGGCATCGTCATCTCCTCTTTTTCGTGCGGGCGCAGGCGTACCCGGTCGAACTTTTGCGCAGTACTGCTCACCTGTCAAGGTGGACACACGCCAGGTCGAACTTTTGCGCGATACTGTGCATTTGTCAAGGTAGATAAACGCGAAGCCTGGGCGAGGAAGAGGCGATGATGTAGGGATCGTCGACGAGCTCGTCCCCGCCCTTTTCACGTTTCAGCTTCAGCGTGGAACCCGCGCGTGGAGTCTCCACGTGCCCTCGCGCTCCTGGGGAGCTTGCAGCCGATGAGCCCCGTCAACGTTTACCACTGCCAGCGATGCATCGCGCCGCTGGAGGTCCCGCCGGGCAGCCGCACGATCGTGTGCCGTTACTGCGGAACACACAACGAGCTGCAGCGCCCAGGCCCGTCCGGGGCCGCGCCTCGCCCCGCTGCGGCGCCTCGCCCCGCTCCGACGCCGAGACGCACGCTCGCAGCGATCCTCATCGGGGTCGCCGTCGCCGTCGCCATGCTCGTGAGCATCGCCATGATCGCCCCGCGGGGCGCACGGGTCCCCGGAGCGTTCCGCGGCCCGCTCGATCTTGAGTGGGCGAACGAGCGCAAATTCGTCGTCAAGTCCGACGAAGCGCTCCACGGCGACATCGCCATCTTCGAGGGCACTTACCAGATCACCTTCCACGGCTTCCCGGAAGGCACCAGGTGGAAGGTCGCGGAGAAGAGCGGGCGCATCGAGAGCGCTATCTATGACATCATCAAGCTCGACAATGTCGAGGGCCAGCTCGGGAGAGTTCCAGTCGCCAGGTACCGCGATCACCTGCTAGGGCCCAAGGCGAAGCTCGAGCTCGAGCTCCCCTCCGGACAGGCAGCTTCCATCGAGCTGCGCCAGGTCGACGCCGCCATGTCCGTCCTGTCGGTGCTCGATCGGGTCAAGAATGGTCCGGTCCTCTTCGAAGGCGAGCCGAAGCAGGAGAGCGATCAGAGCAGCGTGCTCCTCCTGGAGACGGCTTCCATGAAGCTCTTCGGCCAGGCGGTCCTGCTGCAAGACGTCGATCAGGTGGCGTTCACGCGCCGGCTCCCGGAGATCAAGGGCCGAAAGACGTGCACCGGGTACAAGGACCGAGCGGGCAAGCCGCTCCCTGACCTGACGATCCGGTTCAAGGAGACGGAGACCACCGTGCTCGATAGGCGGACCGGGGCCGTCGTACAGAAGAATGTCTTTCCGCCGGATGAAGAGTGCCCGATGTTCAGGTTTTCGATTGGCGACGATCGCGAGCGAGAGCAAGACAGCTACCCGCCGACGCGGGACATCGAGTCATGGCTGAGCGCCTTGGTCCAGCGTTAGGCGACCGAGACGACGAGCCATGTACCGCGCCGGCGACGTGCCGAGCGCCTTGCGGAACATGGTGACGAAACTGCTCGCGCTCTCGTAGCCGAGGTCGCTCGCGACGCTCTGCACGCTCGCCCCGCGCGAGAGCCGCTGGAGGGCCAGAACGATGTGGAGCTGCTGGCGCCAGCGACCGAAGCTGAGACCGGTCTCCCGGACGAGCAGCCGGTTGAGGGTCCGTTCGCCGACGCCGATCCGGCGGGCCCACGCCCCCATCGTCGCGCCGTCGGCGGGGTTGGTCGCCATCGCATCGACCAGCTTTCGGAGGCGCGGGTCGGCCGGCATCGGCAGGCGATGTTTCTCGATCGTCGCCGCCGCCAGCTCGTCGAACAGGACGGCCACGAGCCGCGCATCCGGCCCGTCGAGGTCGTACAGCGCGGGGCGCGCCGCGAGACGGAAGAGCAGCTCGCGAAAGAGCGACGTGACCGAGACGGCGCAGCACTCGGCCGGCAGGTTCGGAGCCGCGTCCGGCTCCATGAAGACGCCGTAGCCCTCGAGCGGCGCGCGCCCTCGTATCTTGTGGAGCACTCCGCCGGGGATCCACAGCGCCGAACGCGGTGGGACGATCCACAGCGCGTTCGACGCCTCGCACGTGACCTCGCCGCGCTCGAGGAAGAACAGCTGTGACTCGCGATGGCTGTGGAACTCGCTCTCCAACCCGCCGGTGACCATGCTCAGGCCAATGGCGTTGGCGGGCCGGCCGAACGTGCTTCGCCACTGGCCACGATCCTCGCGCGCGAAGCGACGCGAGAGCGACTCCATCGCCTCGGCCGCCGATGCGCGTGGCTCGTTTGCGATCTGGACGTCGCCATGAAAGGTCCACCCGGGGGAAGCGATCGACGACGACGCGGGCGGGGCCGACGACCCTTTCGTGGCGCCGGCGGAGGGCGATGCCGATACCGGCGATGCCGTGGATGACACGGACGACGCGGGGCGCTTCCTTCGCTTCGAACCCATGGCCGGATTGCGAAACAAAATGTCCTCATTTCGGAATGCGGTCAAGGTCGCCGCCGTCGAGCCGCCGTTGCCGCGTGATGGCACACGCCACGAAAGGGAAGGCGGACCCCTCGGCGATCCGAGCGTTGCTCGCTTCCTCGCATCGAGCCCCTTTGCCGTCGTCTCGTCGTGGGACGCTGCGGGCTCGGCGACAAGGCACCTCGCGCTGAACGAGAGCGGCGGCGCGAAGGCGAAGATGATTCGCCTCCTCGGCAGCGGCGCCGGCGCATTCCCGAGGCTCCTGCGCTGGCTCATCGACCGCGGTTACCGCAAGGGGCTGACGGACGAGGGCTACGACGGCCGCGCGACGAGGGCGAACAACGCGGACAGCCAGCTCGAAGGGCGCCTGCGATGACGATCGGCCCGGACAGCGAAGCGATCCGGTTCAATCCACGCGAACCACGGCGACCTGCGCTATCTTGCCGGGGGGCTCGACGTCGACGGTGACGAAATGGCGCCCGATGCCGTCGAGCCGCTCGGGGATCGCGCCGCCGCCGCCCGAGATGTACGCAGGGATCCCCGCGTTCTCGAACGCATAGAACGAGTGGATGTGGCCGTAGAACGTGAGATCCACGCGCCCGTCCGCGAGCATCGTGAGGAGCTTGTTCGCCTCGGCGCGGCTCGCGAATGCGCCGTTGCGGGAGCCCACCGGGTCGAGGGGCGCGAGGTGCATCGTGACCACGTGCAGGAGATCCTGCCCCTCGGTGAGCCAGCCGTCGAGCCACCCATAGGCGAGCGGATCGATCGTCGCGCTCGCCGAGTCGAGCATCGTGAACTGCACACCCCGGAACACGAAGCGGTAATTCCCCCGGCCAAACCACTCGTGGTAGAGGTCGTCCCGCGTGCCGAGCTCGTGGTTGCCGAGCGTCGCATAGCAGGGAAAACGGAGCGTCTTCATCTCGCGCTGGAATCGCTCGAGCTGCTCGGGCGAGCCCCGCGACGTGAGATCGCCGCTGATGAGCGCGAAGCGGATGCCCTCCGCCTCGTTCATCCTCGCGTAGATGTCCTGAACGCGGTCGATGTCCTCCTGGACGTCGGCGAACACCGCGAACCGCCACGGCTCGCGCCGCGCCGCGTCCGGCGGGCCCAGCGAGAGGGTCGCCTCGGCGCCGGGCGGCAGGGAGAGGCGGAAGGTGCGCTGGGTCGGAAACGGCGCCTCGACAAGCTCCACGGGCACACGCTCGTCCCCGACGCGCGCCGAGAGCTCGGCGTCGGCGAGCATGTTCTCGATCGTGATCTTCCACGGCCCGCCCGCCTCGTCGGTGAGGCGGATCGAGAGCGCGGGCGCGCTCGCCCAGAGCGCGAGCTCGCCCGCGTCGAGGCGGCGGATCGCCGCGAGCCCCTCGTCCACGGCGACACGCGCCTTTCCCCGTGAGGCCTTTCCCACCTCCAGGTCGCGGCGCGCGCGGCCCTCGGCCACGTCCAGGCAGGACAGGGCGAGCGGCGCAGTGAGGGCGATCAGCGCGAGGAGAGCGTCTCTCAGGATCATGGCGAGTCTCCGGGGCGGAAGAGCAGCGCGAGGCGCCCGACGTACGCGGAGCCCGCCTTCGCGTCGGCGAGCACGCCCCAGCGGGGCGAGGCATAGAGCCGGCCCTCCAGGCCGAAATGGCCCGGGACGCCGCTGCCGAGGCCGGGGAGCTTCGCGCCGCCGACAACCCCGTCGTGCCGGTGATCGTAAACCACCTTGGCCTCGCCGCGCGGATACCCCGCGTGCCCGAGGTACGCGCCGAAGGCGAAGTAGGGAATCAAGAGCTCGTTCCCCTCGAGCGGGCGGCGGCCGTGGCGGTAGCCCTCGACCGCGATCCCCCAGCCCATCTCCGCGAACGAGCCCCGCAGCGTGCGCCCGAGGTGGGCGAGATCGAGCCGGCCCTTGAGGGCGACCTCGCCGGTGGTGATCGAGAAGTCGTCGGAGGTATAGCGGTGATGGGTGAGCGCGGCCTCGATCTCGAGGAAGGAGCCGTCCGCCGCGCGCGGGCCGTCCGGCGTGCCGGGGCCGATGAAGCGATGCGCGGCCTCGGCGCGGAGGCGCGCATTGTCGTCGTTCAGGGCAAACCAGCCGGAGCCCGAGAGGCGGAGCGAGCTCAGGCGCAGATCCATGCCTGGCACGAGGAACGTGCGGTAGGCGAACGTGGGGTCGTGGACGTAGGCGAATCCGAGCTGCGTCTCGACCCAGGGCAGCGACGAAGGAGGGCTGCCGGTGCCGCCCTCCGGGGCGAGCACGCCATAGAGGTCCGCCAGAAGGGAGATCCCGAACAGGCCCACGCCCGTCACGGTGGTGAGCACGATCGGCGCGATGACGCGCCGCGAGGCCCCGGAGGCCGCCGCGCCCGCGAGCCCGCCCACGGCAAGGCCGGCCCCCGCGCCCTCGAGCGCCAGGAGGGTCCAGCCCGTGCGCGGCTCACCCAGGATCAGGTGCCCGGTGCCGTGTGCGATACCCCCGGGGAACACCGCGCCAGCCGCCGCGACGGCGCGGCGCCCGGTGGAGACATCCTTCGTCGGCGGCGCCGCGGTCGCTTTCGCCTCGCCTGGCGCGGCCATGGCCGGGGGGATTGGCGCGGCATCACCCGCCTTGACCTGGGCGGGCGCGACCACGAGGAGGAGCACCAGGGTGAGGACGTGGCCTGTGGTGCGCGGGGGCCTCAGCATCGAGCTCTGCGTGGCAGGCGCCTACCGTGGCACGGCCATGCCGGCTTTGCACGCGTCGAGAGCATCCGCCCCTGCCTCCTCGGCCATCAGTCCTGAAGAGCTCGCGGCGACCGACGGCTCGTCGATCACCTCGAGATGACCTTCGTTCACGTCGCGCCGGAGTCGACGTGGCCGACCGGGCAGCTCCTCGGCACAGGGGGCCCGTGACGCTGTAGCCGGCGCCGCAGGTCGGATAGTGTTGTTCGGCAACCAAGGAGAAGCCGCGAAGATGATCCGACCCTCACGCGCCGCGTCGGCGGCCATGACAAGCCTGTTCCTGCTCCCGCTCGGAGCGTGCGTCGCGGAGTCGGGGGCTCGGCCTCCCGCCGCGGCCACGGCCCCATCACCCAGCCCAGAGCCCGCGGCCCCTGCGACGAGCCCCGCTCCAGCCACGAGCGCACCCGCGACAGCCGCCACCGCGCCGGCGACAGCCCCGCCCGGCCCGGCGGCCCCCGCGGTGGTGGATCTGGATGCGCTCTACAGCGAGGCGATCTTCAAGTCCGCCGTCGTCACGCCCGCTGCCACGCGCAAGCTCGTGCCGCTCAAGCCCGACGCGAACGGCACCTACACGGTGACCACCTGGGCCGGCTGCCGGGGCGACGGCGGACCGAACAAGTGCGGCGCCTACGTGGCGCAGCAGCCCGTGAACGTGAAGTGGGACGTGTGGGTCACGAGCAACGGCGAGCTCCAGAACAAGTGCAAGACGTGGACAGGCGATGTGGTGCTCCAGATCCACCAGGTCCTCGGCATGTCAGCCCCGCAGCCGCCGCTCCCCGCGGACACGATGGAGCGGCAGTTCGTCACGTTCTCGGGGGTGCCGGCCGCAAGCATCTTCCGCCCGTGCACGGACGCCCGCGTCGACACCGATTCCTGCAACGGGACGAAGCTGCCTGAAAAGCAGTCTGCACCGGCGCCGGCCGATTACTACAGGTGGTTCACGAACCATGCGATGTCGTCGTGGCAGGTGCCGGAGAAGGGTCAGACGCCCACAGGCTTCCCCTGGACCAGGCTGGGCTATTCGTACAACTGGGCGCCGGGCGCGGACATCTACGGGGCGTCCGAGTACGTCATCTCCGGCGGCGCGAAGGCGGTGAAGGTCACCGTCGCCGCCGTCCAGACGGCCAAAGATTTCTGCAAGCCTTGAGCAGCGGGCTATGCCTGTAGCCCCGGGGCGTCCTTGCCTGTCTTGTCGGGCACGAGATAGATGCCAGGCAGGCTTATCAGGGTCATGGCGAATTTGGTCGCCAGATTGATGGCGAAGATCTCCCGGATCACATCGAACGGCAGGACAAATGCAAAGGCACCGAAGCAAAACAGCAGGTTGTCGACCGGAACGCTGACCGCGTTGCTCGCAAGGACCGCGAGCCACTGGCGCCTGGGGCCCGCCTTTCTCAGGTAGGCCTCGCGAACCCGGTGGAAAATTTCGGTGTCCAGCAGCTCGCTCACGACCTCCGCGACGATGCTTGCGAACACGATTCGCCACACCGGACTCAGGATCGCCGAGAACTGTTCGCCGAGACCCCAGGACGGGTCAGACGGCACCTGTGCGGCCCAGAGGAGATAGAGGGCCATCAGGAGATTGACCCCGCCGGCGCAAAGGATCAGCGTCTGGGCGCCGCGCTTGCCGATGGTCTTGTGGACCATGTCCCGCAAGGTGAAGGTAAGGGGATAGATGAAGGTCCCCATATCGACGGCCAACGAGAAGACGACGCCGATCTTGAGGCTTGCGATCTGACTGATGAGCTGCGCCGCGATATAGAGCGAGATGACGATAATGGCCGCCGGCTTGACGGCGTTCGTCAGATCTTGGCTCGCGCTCTTGGACGACAATTCGGACATGAGAATCGCCTCGTTTTTTAAGGAGGGCGCGGGGACCGCCGCAGTTGTGAGCCCGGGTGCCCAGGGCAGCGAGACATCCTGGTCTACAAACAAGACACAAGTCGACGAGATATAGAAATACGCCTGAAGATCTGCGCAAATCGAGCCGAATCCAGAATTCAATCACTCGAATCTGGACAATTCAGAGCAGAATCGAGAATTACCTCAGACAACTGGACAACCCGCCCAGAATCCAGAAAAACCGCTCAGAGTTCAAGCGAATCGCGGGCCGCACCTCGCCGAGAAGCCGCTCCGCTCTGCGCTTGACCTCGACGTCGGACGGTCGCCGGCCCTCTCTCCTACCCCAGCAGCGACGCCGCCACCCTCGGCGCCTCCCGCGCGGAGCACCCCATCCAGCCCGAGAGCCGCTCCGCCGGCTCGCCGCTCGCGAGCGCCCGGAGCACCCGCTCCGCCACGTCCGCGCGGAGCGCCCGCGTCCCGAACACCGGGTAGCCGATCGCCGCGTACGCCCTTGGATCCACGCCCCGCGCGACCGCCATCGACACCGCGCCGGGCGCTGGGCACGCGGGCACCCGGTCGCGATCGAACCAGGCGGCGCACAGCGCGAGGCGGCGCTCCAGCGCGCCGCGCCGGAGCAGCGGCTGCACGTAGAGCACGCGCTCGCCCACCTCGATGCCGTGCGCCGCGAGCAGCGCCCGGCCCTCCGGCGCGAGCTCCGCGACCTGCTCCTCCGCGTCCCGCGCCGCCGCCGTCCCGAGCCCCTGCTCCAGCTGGTAGACGATCCCGCGCGCCGCGCCCGGGAGCGCGCGCACCTCGGGCGAGCGCAGCGGCGCGAGCAGCTGCTCGACGAGATCGCGCGCGAACGCCACGAGCCGCCGGAGCACGCGCGACCGCGCCCCCGCGCCGAGGTCCTCGAGCGCGGCGAGCCTCACGTCGGGCAGGAGCAGCGTCGGGCCGCGCGCGAGCTGCCCGAGCAGCTGCTCGCCGTCGAAGATCCGCCCGCCCACGTCGACCGAGAACCGCTCGTGCGGCGCCCCCACGAGCGCCTCGACCCAGCGCGCCCGGTCGTCCTCGGGCGCCGGCGCCGCGGGCCCCGGCGCGAGCCTGGCCCGGAGCGCCGCGATCGGCGCGAACGGGTGCCCCTCCGGCAACGCCGGCGGCTCGGCCTCGACCCGGCGTGCGCCCGAGGACGACCGCGCGCCCGGCGCCGCCCGCGCGCCCGGCGCCGCCCGCGCGCTCGACGCCGCCCGCGCACGGCGCGCCGCGCCGCCGCCCCGCTCGACGAAGCGCTGCACCAGCCGCTCGTGGAGCGCGTCGCTCAGGCGATCCTCGATCGCCCGCGTGCGCTCCTGCCACGCCGCCGCGTCGCGGACCCAGCGCGCGTGGTTCGAGATGTACGTCCACGTCCTGATCGACGCGATCCGCGTGATCAGCGTGTCGATGTCGCCGCCCACCTCGTCGATCTCGGTCACCCGGGCGGCCATCCAGCCGGCGTCGAGCGCCGCGCTCGGGCCGGAGAGCTGCCCGTAGATCTCGGCGAGGAGCGCGACGTGCGACTCGAACAGGAGCTTGCGGAAGTCGGGGATGCGGCAGACCTCCCAGAGCAACCCAACCGCCTCTTCACCCCGCGCGCGCGCTCGCACCTCCGGGTCCTCGGCGAGCCTCGCCAGCGCGGCCGTGTCCTCCGCGTCGTCGACGAGCCTCAGCGAGCGGGCGCGCGGGCGCGCCCGGAGCGACGCGAGGAGCGCGTCGATCGAGCTCATGTCGAGCTCGCTGCTCCGCCAGAGCAGCCTCCGCACCGGGGGGAAGCGGTGCGCCTCGATCGCGGCGGCCACGCCGTCGGGGAGCGAGAGCGGCGCGACGGTGCCGAAGGTCCCATCCGCGAGGTGCCTGCCCGCGCGGCCGGCGATCTGCGCGAGCTCGGCGGGGTCGAGGTCGCGCACGGCGCGCCCGTCGAACTTGCGGAGCGCCGCGAACGCGACGTGGCGCACGTCGAGGTTGAGCCCCATGCCGATCGCGTCGGTGGCGACGAGGTAGTCGACCTCGCCCGACTGGAAGAGGGCGACCTGCGCGTTGCGGGTGCGGGGCGAGAGCGCGCCGAGCACCACGGCCGCGCCGCCCCGCTGCGCGCGCAGCCGCTCGGCGATCTCGTAGACCTGCGGGGTCGAGAACGCGACGACGGCGCTGCGCGGCGGCAGGCGTGAGAGCTTGCCGGCCCCGGCGCTCGCGAGCCGCGAGAGGCGCGGGTGCTGGACGATGCTGGCGGTCGGCACGAGCTCGGCCATGAGCGGCCGCATCGTGTCGGCGCCGAGGAACCAGGTCTCGCGCCGGCCGCGCGAGAGGAGCAGGCGCTCGGTGAACACGTGGCCGCGCTGGTCGTGCGCGGCGAGCTGGATCTCGTCGATGGCCAGGAAGTCGACCTCCAGATCGACCGGCATCGCCTCGACGGTGCACACCCAGTAGTCCGGCCGCCTCGGGACGCGCTTCTCCTCGCCGGTCACGAGCGCGACGCGGGCCTCGCCGACCCGGGTGGTCACCCGGTCGTAGACCTCGCGCGCGAGCAGCCGCAGCGGCAGGCCGATCATGCCCGAGTCGTGGGAGAGCATGCGCTCGATGGCGCGGTGGGTCTTGCCGGTGTTGGTCGGGCCCAGGACGGCCGTGATGGGGGAAGCGTCGACCATGGCGCACGCAGCTTAGTACCGGACGCCGCGAAGACGGCCCCGCGCGATGCGCCGAGGGCGTGCGCTTCGGATCCTTGCCGCTGGGCGGGCTCTTCCTGGGCCTCGCCGATGGCCCTACGGGCCCTGCGGAGCCCGAGCAGCGGAGCCCGACGCGCGCCGGGGAGGCACCCGTGGGGCCATCTCGGCGAACGACGGATCTGTCTCAGCGCGCCGTCGGGTCCGCGAGCCAGGCGGCGAGCGCATCAGGCGGGAGTGCCAGCTTGGCATCGTCAAGGCGATCGGCGCCCAGGCGCTCGAACCGTTCAGCCAACACGGAGTGCTCCATGTCGGTCAGCGGTCGGCCCAGCTTCTTCTCGAACTGCCTCACCAGCACCCGGAGCTGCCCCTCCTGGAGGCCCTCCTTGCGCCCCTCCTGGAGGCCCTCCTTGCGCCCCTCTTGGAGACCCTCCTTGCGCCCCTCTTGGAGACCCTCCTTGCGCCCCTCTTGGAGACCCTCCCTCCGCGCCTCGTCGCGGAGGGATTGCTTGAGCTGCTCGAACCACTGCTGAACTTCCGTCACGATCTCCTCCTCTTCCGCGTCTTCCGCGGTGCGCGCCGAGGGCTCTGGAGCTGCTTGCGGACGCAGCCGCGCAGCTCGGCCGGACCGGGGGTGTCGTGGAAGGGCTCGAACTGGCAGGGCTCTGCCGCGAGTTCGCCGAGCAGGCCGAGCTCTGCGCGCAACGCGGCGCGGGCGGGATCGGGCACGTACCCAATGTCCATGGTCTGGGAAGTTGCGATGACCTCGACCTGAGTGTCGGCGCCGCCGACGAGACCGAGGGTCTCGCTCAGGACGCTCTTGCCGAAGGCGTCGAATCTGCTGCGCATTGATGCGGTGACGAAGATGGGATTCATCGGATGCGCCAGCAAGCCAATTTTCGCGCGAGGCGTGCTGTTTTTACGAAGCGACGGAGAGCGGCGCCGCGTATGGAGAGGAGAAGAATCTGTCTATTACATGCGTACATACGCCGCATCGACGTCGTTCAGAAATCGCATCTTCAGCGCTGTACCGTCATGGCGTTGGGGGAGCGAATCGATGGATAGGAGAGTGGTAGTTCGTCGGGCGGATGTTCGGGGTGTGCGTGCGCGTACCGCGGGAGAAGCGCGAAGGACGCGGCGGTCGAAGGCGTGGGCCTCGACGCTGAAGATCGAGCTCCTGCGCACGCAGCGCGCTGGCCCGTGTCACGGACGAGCACGGCAGCTCGCCCCTATCTCTGGGCTGCATCGACGTCAGCGATCGGCGGGGCCCCGAGCGCCTGGATAGCCGGAAAATTTCACCAGCATTGCGTGCGCGGGAGCGGAGCCCTGGGCCCACTGGGCGGGAGCAGCTCCTCCCTCTTCAGCGACATCCTTCAGCGACATCGACCCCTCGCCTCGATGCGGCTGAGCACCGACGGGGTCGGGGGAGCAGCTTGCCGATGCGGGGGAGGAGAAGATGCGACAGCTGGCTGCTCACGCTCGACCTTCGTCGCGTCGCCGCGCCCGTGGCATGATGGGGCGAGATGCCGGCCGCTGTAAGAAGCACGACATGGGGCCCCGCCTCTGCTAGACCGCGGAGGCCCGAACGGAAGGACGCTGGGACGCGGAAGGCTCGATCGCATGCTGTCGCTTGAAGCGGGGAGCGTCGTCGGTGGGAAGTATCGCCTGGAGCGGCCGCTGTCGGGCGGCGCCATGGGCTTCCTCTGGGTGGCGCGGCACCTCCAGCTCGACGTCGAGGTCGCGCTCAAGTTCATGATGCCGCAGCACGCCGACTCCCCCGTCGCGCGCGCGCGGTTCGAGCGGGAGGCGAAGGCCTCGGCCCAGCTCCGGACGCCCAACGTGGTCCACGTCTACGACTACGGCCTCGAGGGCGACACGCCTTACCTCGCCATGGAGCTGCTCGAGGGCGAGGATCTGGCGGCGTACCTCGCGCGCCACGGGCGCCTCGAGCCGGAGGAGCTGCTCGGCATCGTGAGCCAGGTGTCCAAGGCGCTCCGCCGCGCGCACGAGGTGGGGCTCATCCACCGCGACCTCAAGCCGGCGAACATCTTCCTCGCGCGGCAGGGCGAGGAGATCGTCAAGATCCTCGACTTCGGGGTCGCCAAGGCGACCGGCACCGGGCTGGCCGCCGACGCGACGAAGACCGGCACGCTCATCGGCTCGCCGCACTACATGAGCCCCGAGCAGGTGCGCCGGAGCAAGACGATCGACTTCCGCAGCGATCTCTGGTCGCTCGGCGTGATCATCTTCCAGTGCCTCACGGGCCAGCTGCCGTTCCCCGGGGAGGAGCTCGGCGACGTGCTCGTGGAGATCTGCACGGGCGACATCCCGGTCGCCTCGCAGCTCGCGCCGAATATCTGGCCCGAGCTCGATCGTTTCCTGGAGCGCGCGCTCAAGCGCGAGCCCGCGGAGCGGTTCCAGAGCGCGAGCGAGCTCGCCCGCGCGTTCGCCGCGGCGGTGCAGCGCAGCGCCGCGGTGCCGGACTCGCGCGACTCGCTGGACTCGACCGAGGCGCTGGCTCACGGCGGCGCGCCGGCTCAGGGTGTCGCGCCAGCTCACGGCGTCGCGCCGGCTCACGGCGTCGCGCCGGCTCACGGCATCGCCCAGGCTCTCGGCGTCGCGCCGGCTCACGGCTATCCGCCGGTTCAAGGCATCGCGCCGGCCGGAGGTGGCACCGTGGCCCTGGACGACGCGGTGACCGCCGGCGGCTCGCTGGCGGCGGGCGGCACGGTCGTGGCGGACCCCACGCAGGTCCCGCGAGGCATGGGAGGCCCGGGCGACACGCTGGCCGCGGGCGGCACGCTGACCGCCAGCGGCACGCTGGAGGCCGTGGGAGGCGCGCTGTCCCCGCCCGTGGATCGTCGCGCCCCGTCGCGGGCGGTGCTCGCCGTGGCTGCCAGCGTGCTCGTGGTCGGCCTGGGGATCGCCGCCGTCGTCCTGCTTCGCTCGCCTGCTCCCGAGGTCACCGCTGCCCCTGCGGCGGCGCCTTCGCCCCACGCTCCGGAATCATCCGCACCGCCGACACGGGTGGAGGAGGTGCCTTCCCCGCCTCCCCCGGACGCGAGCGCCGTCCCTGCCGCGTCGGCTTCGTCAGCCCCGAGCAGCGCGGCCGACGCCCCGGCCGCCCCCCCACCTGGCGCCGCAAAGGCCACGCTCAGACCGACGCGCCCGCAGGCGCCTCCCCCGGCCAGGCGGCCCTCTCAGGGTGCGCCCTCCAGCAAGGGCGCTTCCGAGAAGGATCCGACCTTCGGCTTCTGAACCAGCCTCAGCCTCCGCTCAGAGGTCCGCGGTCGTCAGCCAGTGGGGGTTCTTCGTGGTGCCGTCGAAGCGCTCCGTGGTCTTGAACTGCTCGTGTTCCCCTCTGGCCCCGAGCTCGGCGGTGCGCGCGAGGATCGCCGAGACGCGCTCGTTGCCGAGCGGCTGGAACGTGTAAGCCGCCTTGAGCGCCTGCTTGAGGACACCCAGGCTGTCGCAGCCGGTGATGACCACCGACGTCGGCAAGCTCATGGGATAGTGCAGGCAGGTTACCGGCGAGACCACGCCTGTCTTCGCGATCTCCCCGCCGGCGAACGGCTTCATCCCCAGCACCCCGATGCCCTGCTGCGTCAGCACCGGGAGCACCGCCTTTTCAAAGCTCCGGTAATGGGGATCCAGGACGTTGAGAGGCATCTGCACGGTGTCGAGCGGGACGCCCTGCCGCTCGGCCATCTTCAGCATGGCGAGGTGGATGTCCGGGTCCTTGTGCCCCGTGAAGCCGATGAACCGGATCTTGCCAGCCTTCTTCGCGGCCACGAGCGCCTCCATCGCGCCGCCGGGTCCGTAGATCTGCTCGGGATCGCCCATCCGGATGATCTCGTGCATCTGCACGAGATCGATGACGTCGGTGCGCAGCCGCCGGAGCGACTGCTCGAGCTGCGCCTCGGCGGTCGCCCGGGTGCGGCCGTCGAGCTTGGTCATCAGGAAGACCTTGCTGCGGTATCCGTCCTGAAGCGCCTTGCCCATGCGCTCCTCGCTCTTGCCGTCGTGGTAATCCCAGCAGTTGTCGAGGAAGCTGACCCCGTGATCGATCGCGAAGCGAACGAGCCGGATGCTCTCCTGCTCGTCCTTGGGGACCGCGATGTGGTAGCCGCCGAGGCCGAGGAGGCTGACCTTCACGCCGGTCCGCCCGAGAGTCCTCGTCGGCATCACGCCGCCCGCCGGCAGCGCGACGTCCTCTTCCTCTGGCGCCCCGGAGGAAGGCCCCTCGGGAGGCTCCGAAGAGCCCGCGGATGTAGCGTTTTGCCGCAGCTGCGCGCTCCCCGCACACGCGCCGAGCGCGAGGCTGGCACCCGCGGCGTGGAGGAAGGTCCGCCGAGAAGGTCGCTTCGTCATGACAGGGCAACGCTCCTTTTCAGGGCGAAGCCCGACTGCAGGGGACGTGCCATGCGAAAGGCACGAGCGTGGCGCGCTGCGCCAGCGACCGCCCCCCAGCAGTCACCGACGCGGTCGTGAACGTGGTGCCCCCCTGGGTGTAGAGGAGCTCACGGCCGCCCGAGACGAGGCTGGGCGTGAGCAGCCGGGGTGGATGATCGCAAGGCGGTCAGCGCGGCCTGGTAGACGGTCTGGAAGCGAGCCTGCTCGGGCGCGAGCTCGGCGGCGCGTTTCAGCGGCTCGATCGCTTGGTCTTTGTGGCCTTGCCGGACCAGGGCGAGGCCCAGCGAGTGGAGCAGCTCGGCCTGCTCGGGAAGTTGGGTGATGCCGCGCCGAAGCAGCGCGACGCCGTCCGCGTCGCGGCCGAGCTCGCGATAGAGGTCGGCGAGGTTCACGTACGTGGGGACGTAGCCGGGCTCGATGCGAAGCGCGGCGAGGTAGGCGTGCTCGGCGCCGCGCGGCTCGCCCGTGCGGGTGAAGATGAGGCCCAGGTTGTTCTGGGCCTCGACGCGATCGGCGTGGTGGGTTTGCGTGGCGATGTACTCGCGCAACGCCCCGTCCAGCTCCCGCGCGGCGCGCTCGGGCAAGGCGCGAAGGTCGACGCCTGCAAGCACGCGCGCGGCTTCGATGCGCACACCGCGTACGGGATCGGCGAGGAGCGGCGCGGCGACGGCCGCGGCGCGACGAGGGTCGTAGCCCTCCAGCGCGCTGAGCGCAGCGCGCCGTACCAACGGGTCGGGATCGGCGAGCGCCGCACCGAGGACGGCGAGCGACGCGGCCGTCGGGGCGGCGCGCAGCGAGGCGAGCGCGGTGGCGCGCACGATGGCGGGGAGGGCGCGGTCGGCCGCGAGCCGCTGGAGCTCAGCGGCGACGGCAGGGTCGCCGGGCGCGGTGCGCGCGAGAGCGAAGACCTCGGTGGTTGTCTGGTAGCCCTGCGCGGGGCGGCCGAGCCAGGCTCGCACGGCGTCGGCGGCCCAGCTCGCGGGCTTTTGCGCGTGGCAGTCGGTGCACGTGTTCGGGATCCCAAGGCGGACCGAGAGATCCGGCCGAGGCACCCGGAAGCCGTGATCGTGACGGACGTCGACGCCCATGTACGTGCGCGCCGGCATGTGGCAGTCGACGCAGCGCGGAGCGGCGGGCGCGCTGGGCGTGGCCGCGGCGTTCGCGGCGTTCGCGGCGGCGGCGTTCGCGGCGTGGTGGTGATGCGCGGGGACATCGAAGCGCGCCGGTTCGTGGCAGGACGCGCACATGCCGTTGCCCTCGGCGCGCAGACGGCCGGAGTGCGGCTCGTGGCAGTCGCTGCACGTCACACCGGCGTGCGCCATCTTGCTCTGCTGGAACGAGCCGTAGGTGAAGACCTCGTCGCTCATGACGCCGTCGGGCGTGTAGAAGGGCGCGGTCAGCAGCTCGAGCGCCACGCTGTCGAGCAGCGGGGCGCCGTGCCGGAACGGCTGCGAGAGCGTCTCGCGGCGGCTGTGGCAGAACGCGCACGTGGCGCTCTCGGTGCCGCTCGAGGGCCTCTTGCCACGCTGCGCGGTGCCGCTCGGCAGCCGTGTCCACGTGGCGTCCTGGCGCTCGTCGAAGCGCACGTCGAGGCCCTTCGAGGGGTCCGGCGTCCTCGCCCTGGTCCAGTCGAGGTGGCGCGCGCCGCCGCCGTGGCAGCCTTCGCACCCGACGCTGATCTCGGACCAGGTGGTGGTGAAGTGATCCGCGGCCGCGTCGTACCCTTTCGTGACGTGCGTCGAGTGGCACTCGGCGCACATGTGATTCCAGTTCTGGCTGGCGGCGGTCCAGTGCAGCACGTCGCCGGCGCGCACGTTGTCGCGCTCGTGCAGGTGATACCAGCGCTGCCCACCGCGTGCCTGGGGCCGCGCGTCCCACGCAAACGGCAGCGCCTGCAAGCGTCCACCCGGGCCGGCAACGAGGTACTGCTGGAGCGGCTCGACGCCGAAGGTGTACAGCACCTCGTAGCGGTGCAGCTGTCCATCCGCGCCGTCCGTGGTGACCCAGTATTTTCCGTCCTGGCGATCGAAGCGGTGGACCTGCCCGGCGTAACGCAGGCGCGCCCCCTCGAAGTTCCCGAGCACGGTGGCGGCGCTCGCGTGCTGCATGGCCCGCGCGTGCTGCGAGCCCTGCCAAGCGGCGTGCTCCTCGGCGTGGCACGGCGCGCAGCGATCGCTGCCGACGAAGCCGGCAGCTGCGCGCTCTGGCGAGCGCTCCGCCGGGCTGACCAGCGTTGCGACAGCCGACGAGGCCTCCGCGGCGTCGCCGTGCGCCGCCCCGGGTTTCGCCCCCGAAGCGCTCGCCGTGGAGGCGTCGGCTGGCGCGGGCGAGGACGCGCTCGTGGACGCGCGCCAGACCACGAGCCCGATAAGCGCCAGGGTCAGGGCAGCGATGGGCCACGAGCGAACGAGTCGGGGATCAGCCATGTGCGGAGCGGGGGCGAGCGCCGCCGCGAGGCGCGGGTCGTGCAGAGACGCCCGCGGCTCGCGCGCGGCAGGGTGCGCGTTTACTCGTTGAGGATGACTCCGCGGGCGGTGGCGTATTGCGCCCACGCGGCGGCGAGCTCGGCCGCCACGTCCGGATGAGCCGCGGAAACATCGTTGATCTCGCCGCGGTCGGTGGCCAGATCAAACAGGCTCCAGGCGCGCGGCGTCGGGCCATAGGGCGCGCTGAGCCACAAGAGCTTCCAGTTGTCGCGGATCACGTAGCGGTGGTTGCCGTGCTCCCAGATCAACGTCTCGCCGGGCGCGCGCAGGCCGGTCGCCCGATCTTCCAGCACCGGCAAGAGCGAGTGCCCGCTGATCGGCTCGACTTCCCTGCCCTTGTAGGCACGGCCCGGATCGGGCAAACCGGCCAGATCGAGCACGGTCGGCAGAAAATCGATCACGTGCGTGGTTCCGTCGAACTGCGGCCTGGCCTGGTGCTGTCCCGGCAGCCGTGCGATGGCCGGAACGGCGATGCCGCCTTCGGTCGTGTAGCTCTTCCACAGCCGGAACGGCGTGGCGCTCACCTCGGCCCAGCGGGGGCCGACGCCGATGTACGACCCCGGTCGGCCCAGGTTCTCGAGCGTGTTCACCACCGCCCCGGAGCGGCTCGGGTCGGTGGCGGCGAAGCCCTCGCGATTGCCACCTTCCGCGCCGTTGTCGGACTGGAAGAAGATGAAGGTGTTCTCGTACTCGCCGACCCGCTTGAGGTACTGGATCAGCCTGCCGATGTTGGCGTCGAGGTTCTCGACCATCGCGGCGTAGATCTCCATGCGCCGCGCTTCGTAGGTCCTCTCCTCCGGCGTCAGCTCTTCCCAGGTCTTCGGGTTGCTGTCGCCGCTCGGCAAGCGGGGATTCGGCGTGAACGATCGGGGGATGACGCCGCGGCTCTTGAGCCGCTCGAGGCGCCGCTCGCGGATGACGTCGTAGCCCGCGTCGTAGCGGCCGCGGTACCTGTCGATGTACTCTGGCGGCGCCTGAAGCGGCCAGTGCGGCGTGGTGTACGTCGCGAACGCGAAGAACGGCTTGTCGTCGGTGCGGTTGCTCTCGATGTACTGGATGAGCTTGTCCGTGTAGAACTCGGTCGCGTAGAAGTCGCGCGGCGGCTGCGTGTACACACCGTCCTCGCGATAAAGCTGCGCCTGCGCGGTCGTCGGTGTGTCGGCGAACTCGTTGAAGAACGTCGCCACGCCGGGGAGCAGGACGTACGATTTCTCGAAGCCGCGCGCCGGAGGGCTCTGATCCTCCGTGTCGCCGAGGTGCCACTTGCCGGCGATGTACGTATGGTAGCCGGCGTCTCTCAGGATCTCGGCGACGGACAGCGCGTTGTCGGTCAGGTAGCCCTCGTAGCCGGGCTGCCCTGCTTGCGGTCCAGTACCACCGCCCATGCGGCCCAGCCCGACAGAGTGGCTGTCGGTGCCCGAGACCAGCATCGCGCGGGTCGGCGCGCACAGCGATCCGGAGCGGTGCCCGGTGAGGATGCGGCCTTCGGCGGCGAGCGTATCGAGGTTCGGTGTGCTGATCTCGCCGCCGAACGCGCCGAGGTCCGAGAAGCCCAGATCGTCGGCCACGATCGTGACGATGTTCGGCAACTCGACGATCGTACCGCCGCCGCCCGTGCCGCCGGCGCCGCCATCTCCGCCGCCCGTGCCGCCGGCACCGCCATGTCCGCCGCCCGTGCCGCCGGCACCGCCGCCGCCACCCGTACCGCCGGCGCCGCCGCCGCCGCCCGAGCCCGCCGCACCGCCGCCGCCTTCGCCCGTCGCGCCAGCTTCACCCGAGTTGCCACCGCCGCCGGCACCGCTCGTGGCGCTGCCGGTGCCGCCCGTGGAACCGCCCGACCCGCTGCTCGAGCTGCCGGTCTGAGCGGCGCTGCCACCGCTGCCCGCGTCGTCGTCGCTCCCGCAACCGATCGGGCCGAGCAACGTCGCGAACAACCAGGGTCCGCTCGCGAGCGCCGAACCAATCCATCGATGACGTTCGAAGAACCGCTTCATACCTGTCTCCTTGGGAGTGCTGGAAGCGCCGCATGCCGGAGTCGAACGTCGTCGTGAGCGAGGCTCCGCCGTCCTCCAGAAGGGACGCCTCGGTTCGCGCACCGGCAAAAGCTCAGCCGGGCGCGCCACGAGAAGGGCGGGCTCTGACGGTGATGACCCGCGTGACTCGGCCGTCACGACGAGCCACGGCGCCGCACGTCACCGGGGACGCGGGGGCGCTGCTTCGCTGTTCTCCTCGCCGCAGCCCGCGCCGCGGCGCATGCGGCTAACTACAGCAAGAAGGACAAGCGCTCGTTCGACAGCACGCCCCCGAGCGAGCACCGAACGTCCGCATGGCTACGAGGCAAGGAAACATACTTCCGCTATAACGGACATCATGACGTTATACAAGACAATTCTCTCGCCGCGGAGCGGCGGTTCGTGGTCCTGCCAGAAAAGCCGGTCGATAACGGGCCATCGCCGGAAACAGCGTCGCGCGGGCGCCCGCTACCCGACCAAGGTCGGGTGTCGGTCGGCGCCGGGCACCCGTGGTGGTCGGGTAGACTCGGGTCATCCCGCAGGACGATCGACCTTCCACGATCGATGACCAAGGCAGTACCGACGCACGAGAATTCCGGTGGAGAGGGCTCCGGCGAGCCGATGCCCGTCGACGTGGTTCGTCTGGAGCCGCTCTGGGAGGGCGGCCTGGGGATGGGGCTGGCGATCAGCCGCTCGATCCTCGAGCGCCACGGCGGCCGGCTCTGGGCCCAGCCCAACGCGCCCGGCATCGGTGCTACCTTCGGCTCCTCGCTCACGGCGATCTCGCGCGACTTGCAGCGGAGCTCCGGATGAACGCGACCTCGACCCTCTCCTCCCCGGCCCCGAAGGTCTTCGTCGTCGACGACGACGCGTCGGTGCGCGCCAGCTTGAGTCGGCTCCTCGCGTCCGTCGACCTCGCGGTCGAGACCTTCCCGTGCGCCGAGAGCTTCCTGTCCGCCGATCACTCCGACGCGCGCGGCTGCGCGGTGCTCGACGTCAAGCTGCCGCAGCTCGACGGCCTCGAGCTGCAGCGTCGGCTTTCGGACGCCCGGGTCAACCTGCCGATCATCTTCCTCACCGGGCAGGGCGACATCCCGATGTCGGTTCGGGCGATGAAGGCGGGGGCGGTCGAGTTCATGACGAAGCCGTTCCGGCCGGCGGACCTGATCGCAGCCGTCCGCGAGGCGATCGAGCGCGACCGCGTGGCCCGGATCGAGCGCTGCGACCTGGCCGAGCTGACCAGCCGCTACGAGTCCTTGAGCGCCCGCGAGCGCGAGGTGATGCGCGGGGTGGTCGCCGGCCAGCTCAACAAGCAGATCGCGGCGGAGTTCGGCACGCGCGAGGCGACGGTGAAGGAGCAGCGGGCCAAGGTGATGGAGAAGATGCGGGCCGGCTCCGTCGCCGAGCTGGTGCGATTCGCCCTGCGCCTCGGCCACCTCGATGGAGCCGACGGAGGACGAGGGCGATGAACGAAGAACGGCTGATCGCGATCGTCGACGATGACGCGTCGCTGCGCCGCTCGCTCGGCAACCTGCTCAAGTCGACGGGCTTCAACGTCGAGACGTTCGCCTCCGCGGAGGCGTTCCTCGCCGCCGGCAAGATCGAGGCGATGGACGTCCTGGTCCTCGACGTCCGCATGCCGGGGATGAGCGGCGTCGACTTGCTCGTCGAGCTGACCCGCCGCGCGTCGCGGCTGCCGGTCATCGTCCTCACCGCCCACGGCGACGAAGATATGCGCGAGCAGTGCTTCCGCGCCGGCGCGGTGGCCTTCCTGACCAAGCCGTTCCAGCCCAAGGACCTGCTCGACGCGATCCATCGGATCACACGCGGCGACTGAGCCGCTCGCGCGCAGCCGGTCGGACGGGCCCTTAACCCTGCCGAGCGTCAGGCTCCTTCGACGGCCGGCAGCTCGAAGCGAAACGTCGCGCCCAATACAGGATTTGGCTCGGCCCAAAGTCGGCCGCCGTGGCGCTCGAGGATCGAGCGTGAAATCGACAATCCCATGCCCAGCCCTCCGGGCTTCGTGGTGTAGAACGCCTCGAACAATCGCGCGCCGTCCACGTGCGAAAGGCCGACACCCGCGTCGGAGACGGCGCCCACGACCCAGACGCGGCCGGCGCCCTCCGAGAGCGTCGTCTCCAGGCGCACGCGTCGGCGCGCTTCCGGCAGATCCCGCGAAGCCTCGGCCGCATTGAGCAAAAGGTTGAGGATGACCTGCTGCAGCTCGACCGGATCGGCGAAGACCTGCGCCCCGCCCGATCGGAGCCCCAGCTCGAGGGCGATGCGACGTCGCGCCAGCTCGGCTTCTGCCACCGGCAGCGCCGCGCTGATCACGGCGTCGAGGTGGCAACGCTCGCGGTGCGCGGCCGAGCGCGTCAAGAGGCGGCGAATTCGCGCCAGCACGTCGCCGGCACGATGGCCGTCGTTCACGATCGCGACCAGCGACTCACGCACGGCGACCAGATCGGGCTCCGCGCGATCGAGCCAGTTGACGCCCGCGCTCGCGTCCGCGGCGATGGCCGCGAGGGGCTGATTGACCTCGTGCGCGATCGACGCGGCGAGCTCGCCCAGCGTGGTGGTACGCGCGACGTGGGCCAGCTGCGCGCGCGCCTCCTCGAGGTCCTCCGCCGCGCGTCGCGATGCGGTCATGTCCATCACCGCGCCCACGATCTCGGCGCTGCCGTCCGAGCTGGTGCGGGCGCGTCCGCGGATGCGCAGGTACTTGACGCGCCCGCCAGCGCACAGCAGCCGGTGCTCCAGCATCATCTGCCCCTCGCTCTTGGCGCGCTCGAACGCCTGCTGCACGCTCGCGCGTTCCTCCTTGGGTACGCGCTCCAGCAGCGGCGGGAGCGAAGGCCTGGTGCTCGGCTCGACCTCGTAGATGCGATACGTCTCTTCCGACCAGAACAGGTCTCCGGTCGCAAACTTCCAGCCGAAGCTGCCCGTGTCCGTCAAGCTCTCGGCCTCGGCCAGGTAGGCCTTGGTGCGACGCAGCAGCTCCTCCACCTTGCGGCGCTCGGTGTTTTCGCGCTGCAGGTCGTCGAAGAGCCGCGCATTCTCCAGCGAAATGGCCATCTGCGAGGCCAGCAGCTCGAGCAGCGTGAGGTGCGAGGGCGTGAAGGCGTGCGACGCGAGGTTGTTCTCCAGATAGAGTACGCCGGACAGCCGCGCCTGCTTGGCGAGCGGTACGCAAAAGATCGAGCGCGGGCGCGTGCGCCGTACGTGCTCATCGGCGGCAAAACGCGCGTCCAGCGCGGCATCTCCGAGGAGGAGCGGCTGCTGTGTGCGTACCGCGTAGCGCAGGATCGACGCGGGCGCATCGCTCGCTGGCGCGGGCTCACGAACGAGCCGCACCTCGATGTGGTCGGCCGCGGTCACCGCCTCCGCCTCGACCCACAGCTCCTCTCCCCGTGGTGAGATCAAGAGCGCCCGCTCCGCGCCGGCTCCCTCGAGCGCGATGGTCATCAAGGTGCGGATCAGGCGCTCGAGCTGGATCTCTCCCGATAGCGCTTGAGAAGCCTTGAGGAAGGGCACCAGGTCGAGCTGCTCCACGCGCGCCGCCCCGATGCTGGAGCGCGTGAGCGAAGGCTCCTCGCGCAGGCGCGGCTCGAGCAGCTCGAGCTGCGTGGCCTTCCCCGTCGCCTGCCAGTGGGCGTAGCCATCGCGCGCCGACCTGAGATAGGCCAGGGCCACGCCGCTCAACCCGCGCATCGCGTAGAAGCGGGCGGCCATCTCGCTTGCCACGGCTTCGTTCTGGGTGAAGCCGTGCTTTCGCGCGGAGTCGATGGCCTCTTCGTAGAGCCGCTCCGCGGCGAGCTCGCGCCGCTCGATGCGCGCCACCTCCGCCGCCACCAGCTTGGCTCGGTTCTCGAAATTGTCCGGGCAGTGACGCGCCCACAAGGCGAGGATACGCTCGTGCTCGTACAGCGCTTCGGCGTGGCGCGTGCGCTCCTCGCGCGAGCTCGCATCGTAGAGCGCGGCGCGCACCAGGGCCGTGTAGAAGTGGAACTCTGCCACCTCGAAATGACCGGGCGAGGTCCACAAGAGCGCCTCGGCCTGCCGGGCCGCGGCGAGCGCTGCCGCGTAGTCGCGCGCGAAGAATCGCCCCTGCAGCTTGCGAATCCAGTACCAGCAGGTGGCGAAGGCGAGCTGCTGGTCCTCGGCGAAGTGCCGCTCGAAGCTGGCTTCGTCGAAGTCGTCGCCGTCGAACGAGCCGAAGCTGGGCGTGTGGCCGCGGAGCAGCCGGATCAGCTGCAGCTGCGACGTGATGATGTCCGCGACCAGCCCGAAGCCGGTACGACGAGCGAGCGAGAGCCCGCGCTCCGCCTCGCGCGCCACCTCCGACAGCGGCGCGCCGCTCCCGAGCAGCAGCGTCACCAGCGTCTCGCTGCTGAAGCCGGCGAAGGTCAGATCGAGCGCCTCGAGCGCGGCCGCGTGCGCCCGTCTCACCAGCACCAGGCTGGTGTCGATGTGCTGGGCCCACGTGTTCACGTGGGCGCCGTAGGACATGTACGCGCGCGCCTTGAAGCGCTCGAAGCCGCGCGCCGCGACGAGATCGAACCCCAGCTTGCCGAAGCGATTGCCGGCAGGATAGTCGCGGAAGGTGGAGCCGAGCACCACGCCCAGCACCGCGTAGGCGTAGCAGGAGCCATCGCTGTTGCCGTGAGCGAGGCTGAGGCGCGCCATCCGCGCGACCAGACGATCGTGCAGGTCGCTGTCGGTGAAGAGCGCGGGCGGCTGCGCCGCCGTGAGCACGTCGAGCGCGGCGCGCCAGCTGTCGTTGCTGACCGGCAGCTCGATCAGCGACTCGATGCTGCGATCACCCAGCTCGTCCCACAGACTCTGGAACTCTCTCTCCACTTCGTCGCGCGTGGGCCGCGGCGTCCAGTCGATGCCCATCGTACCCAGGAAGTCCAGGCAGACCTGCACGGCCATGCCGTTTTGACCCGCCGTCGTGTAGAGCAGGATGCGGAGCCGCGCGACCGCGGCGCGGTCGACCAGGTTGGCAGCCTTCGGCGCGAGCTGCGTCAAGCACGCCTCGGCGGCCGTGAGCTCGCCGGCGAGCAGCTCGCACTCCGCGCGGTCGGAGCTGAGCGCGAAGGCAAGCGCGTAGTCGCTCTCCCAGCGGTCTTCGCCGAGCAGCACATCGGCCACCGCCAGGTACACGAGCGCCGAGGTGTACGCCGATGCTGCCTTGGCGCGGCGCCCCGCCGCGTGGTTCAGCTCCGCCACGCGCATGCGCTCTCGACGCGTGCGCAGGAGGTCGAGGCCGCGGTTGAGCTGGTTCACGATGTCGAAGCTGCCCTCTTCGCGCGCGCGCTCGGCCGACTCTGCGGAGAGCCTCATGCCGATGGCGAGGTGCAGGGCGGGCCTCTCGCGCGGGTCGATCAGCGCGTATGAAGCCTCCTGCACGCGGTCGTGCAAGAAGCGATACTCGCGCTCCACGCGCACCACGAGCCCGCTCCGCAGCGCGTCGTCCAGCGCGGCGGTCAGCTCACGCTCGCCGGTACCGAGCGCGAGCGCCAGGGCATCGATCGGCGCGCAAATACCGAGACAGGCGAGGTGCATCAGCGCGCGACGCGTGGGCTCCGGCAGGCGCGTCAGCTTCTCGATCATCAGCTCGGCCACGTTGTCGGTGAAGCCGCGCGCTCGGATGCGCTCGAGGTCCCAGCGCCAGCGTGATCTCGCCGGATCGAAATGGAGCAGCTCCGCTTCGTTGAGCGCGTTGATGAACTGAATCGCGAAGAACGGGTTACCGTGGGTCTTCTCGTGCACCAGCTCCGAGAGCGGCGCGAGCTCGGCGGTGTCCGCCTGCAGGACGTCCGCGAGCAGGTCGGCCACGTCAGGCGGGGCCAGCGCTGCGAGCGAGATCTCCTCCACGCGTCCGGCCGCCGCGCGCAGCCGCGCGACCAGGCGGTGCAGCGCGTGTTCGGCGTCGACCTCGTTGCTACGAAACGCCCCCACGATCAGCAGGTTCGCCAGCTCGGGGTGCAAGGCCAGATGTTCGATCAAGTCGAGGGTGGCTGCGTCGAGCCACTGCAGGTCGTCCAGGAACAGCACCAGCGGCTGCTCGGGCTTGGCGAACACCGCGATCAGGCGCCGAAAGATCAGCTGGAAGCGCTGTTTGGCGTCGTTCGGGGGCAGCTCGGGCGCCGGCGGCTGCGGTCCCAGGATGAACTCGACGTCGGGCACGAGGTTCGTCACCAGGCCACCGTGCGTGCCGAGCGCGCGCCGCAGCGCCTCTCGCCACGCCGAGAGCTCTTCTGCGGGCCGGCCCAGCACCTGCCGCACCAGGCTCTCGAGCGCCTGGGCGAAGGTGGCATACGGGATGTCGCGCTTGAACTGGTCGAACTTCCCCGACGCGAACGCCGCGCGCCGGCCGATGGCCCGCCTCAGCTCGTCGACGAGGGCCGACTTGCCGATCCCCGAGTAGCCCGACACGAGCACGAGCTCGGGAGCGCCGCTCGTGCGCACCCGTTCGAAGGCGGAGAGCAGCGCGTTGCGCTCGCGGTCGCGACCGTACAAGCGCTCGGGCATGCTGCGGTGGCGTGCGTCCCCGCTCGCGAGCGAAAAAGGCTCGATGCTGCCGTGCGCACTCCAATCGAGCAGGCAGCGCTCCAGATCGCGCGCCAGGCCGGCTGCGGTCTGGTAGCGCTCCTCCGCCGGCTTGGACAGCAGCTTCAAGACGATGGCGGCGAGCGGCGCCGGCAGCTCGGCCACGCGATCGCGCGGGTCGGCTGGCTGCTTGGCCACGTGGCAGTGGATCCACTCCATCGGCTCCGACGCGGCGAACGGCAGGCCGCCCGTCAACAACTCGTAGAACGAGACGCCCAGCGCGTACATGTCGCTGCGCGTATCGACCGCTCGGCTCATGCGCCCTGTCTGCTCCGGCGCCATGTACGGCAGACTGCCGACCAGGGTCGGCGGCCGCGCGCGCTGCTCGTCCGCCGCGCGCGCGGCGGCGCCGAAGCCGGTCAACCACACCGCGCCGCTGTCCACGTCGACCAGGGCATTCGCGGGCTTGATGTCCTTGTGCACGATGCCGCGCGCGTGCAGCTGGTCGAGCGCGCGCGTCCAGCCGAGCGCCACGCGCAGGAAGTCGCCTATCGGCCAGGCGCGTCCGACCCGATGGGCGAGCAGCTCACCGCCGGGATCCTCCAGCCAGAGCCTCGTGCGGCCCGGTCTGGAGTCGAGCTCACGTGGGCACACCGCCCACGCCGAATCCAGCTCCTCGCGGAGCGCGAACTCATTCTCCAGCTTCTGCAACAGGTCCGCCGCAGGCGCATGAACCGGCCGCAAGATCAACGACGGTTGTCCCTCACTGCTGCGGTAGAGCGCGAGCTCGCCGTCGTCGCGCAAGCAGACGGCTGCGGGGTCGTGCGAGGTCGTCATGGGGCGCACCGTGGGTGGGCCGGTGCTAGCGGCAACGGAGCTGAGCGGGGGGCGTTCCGTACGGACACATCCTACCTCGGCGCATCGCTCCGCCTCGCGTACCGCGACCGAAGCAAGTGAGCAGATAATCGCCGTCTACCGCCACAGTCAAGCTTCGGTCCCGCAGGCCGAAGCCGACGATCGCGTGACGCAATTCACAGTCCGGCGTCGAAGCGTCTCCGAGGCTCCGCTCGAGGGAGCAAGGGGGCAATCCGACCTTGGTCGGGTTTTCCCGGCCGAAGATCCCGTCCATACCGGCCCAGGTTCGCAGGCAGCGATGAAAGGCCGCGGACTCTCGTGTCCGCGGCCCTCGCTCTCACGACTGGATGAACTCTAGCAGATCCGGATTGACGACGTCCGGGTTGATGGTGCACAGGCCATGCCCCAGGCCCTTGTAGACCTTGAGCGTGCCCTTCTTGAGCAGCTTGATCGACAGCAGCGCGGAATCCGCGATCGGCACGATCTGGTCGTCGTCGCCGTGCATCACGAGCGTGGGCACATTGATCTTCTCGAGGTCGTCGGTGAAATCGGTCTCCGAGAACGCCTTGATGCAGTCGTAGTGCGGCTTGATACCGCCCATCATGCCCTGCCGCCACCAGTTGTCGACGACACCCGGCAGCGTCCTGACCCCTGGACGATTGAATCCATAGAACGGCCCTTCGGGCACAGCGCGGTAGAACTCCGCGCGGTTCGCGACGAGCGCGGCGCGGAATCCATCGAACACCTCGAGGGGAAGGCCACCGGGGTTCTTGTCGCTCTTGACCATGATCGGCGGCACGGCGCCGATGAGCACGGCCTTGGCCACGCGGCCGTCCTGCCCGTACTTCGCGACATAGCGCGCCACCTCACCACCGCCCGTGGAGTGGCCGATGTGCACCGCGCCCTTGAGGCCGAGGTGAGCGGTGAGCTGCGACACGTCGTTGGCGTACGTGTCCATCTCGTTGCCGTCGACGGTCTGCGACGAACGCCCGTGACCGCGGCGATCGTGCGCGATGACGCGAAAGCCCTTCGCAAGGAAGAACATGAACTGCGCGTCCCAGTCGTCTGCCGACAGCGGCCAGCCATGATGGAACACCAGAGGCTGGCCGCTGCCCCAGTCCTTGTAGAAAATCTCGACGCCTTCTTTGGTCTTGAAGATCGGCATGTGGCACTCCTTCTATCTATTGAATGGCGTGACGCAGGAACGAGGCCACCTGTTCGGCGGCGAGCTGCGGGTACTGATGCTGCGGGGCATGACCCGACTCGGGATACACGGCCAGATGTGCGTTGGGGATCTTGCGATTCAGCGCGAACCAGTTGTCCGCGGCGGTGCTGATGTCGTTGTCGCCGCTGATGATAAGCAGCGGCGTGCGCGTGACCATCAATTTCTGCAGCCGCCCGGCCTCATCGACGTGATATTCCTCGGCCGCGGCGAGGTAGGCCTTGATCGCCTCGGGAGTCGACGGAATTTTTTCATCGACGCCGGGGCGCGCGCGGATGCGGTCCCGCGACTCCTTCGCCATCTTTCGGCTGAACTCCGAGCGCGGCTCGAAGAACAACACGATCTCATCGTCCAGGTCATTCACCGGCTTGAACGCGCGGTCGATGAACGCCTGTTGAATTTCCACCGCGCGTTTGCCGGGCGGCGCCGTTCCCACGAGGATCGCGTGCGTGACGCGGCCGGGATGTTCGACCACCACGGTCTGCGCCACCGTACCGCCCCATGACCAGCCCAGGAGAATGAATTTTTCGAGCTTCATGGCGTCCGCGAACGCAATCACAAAGTCCGCGGCCTGGCCGATACCCTGCGGCAGCTTGCCGTCCGAATGACCCACGCCCGGATAGTCCACCGTGATGATGCGGTTGTTCTTCGCCAGCTCATCGAGGAACAGTGGATCCCAGGTATCGAGCGTGCCGCGCATGCGCGTGATGAGCACCATGGGGTTGCCCGTGCCGATGCTGCGGTAGGCAATCTTATCGCTTCCAACCTGTACGTAGTGCGTGGGTGCGGTGGCTGCCATATCCCTTCCGATCTGTGCGCTGTGCGTGGGTGCGCTGGCTGGCTTGTTCTCAGGCCGCCCTGAGCACGCCACCACGGCGAGCGCGAGCAATAGAACGCGAAAGCCTTTCTTCATGACGGAAGCCTCAGGCTACGCGCGCGTTGATCCAGCCCACCACGTCGGCCATCACCTGCTCTTTGCCGAGGTCGTTGAGCAGATCGTGGAAGTGCCCTTCGTAGAGCTTCAGCGTCTTGTCGCTCGAACCGGCCTTGTCATGGAAAAGCTGGCTGCCCGCAGGCACGGTGGCCTTGTCTTCGGTGCCGTGCATGACGAGCAAGGGCAGCGTGATGCTCCCGAACTCCGCGCGCATGCGGTCCGTGGCCTTGAGCAGCGCCGCCACCGTGCCCGCCGGTTGGACTTCACCATGGGTCAGCGGATCCGAATTCAGCTTCTGCAGGGCTTGCGGGTCGCGCGTGAAGTCCTTCTCATGCAGCTTCAGCACCGGCAATTTTGGCGCCACGCGCCCGAGGAAACGCACGAGCGACAGCACGGGCTTCGGCGCCCACACCTCGAACGCAAAGCTCTCGCAGATGAAACCGGCGATCTCCCTCTGATGATCCAGCGCCCAGGTGCAGGAGATCACGCCGCCCATGCTGTGACCCAGCAGAAACACGTCGAGGCCGGGCTCGCGGGTCTTCACCAGGGCGATGAACGTTCCCAGATCGTCCGTGTACTCGGCGACGTCATTGACGAACAGGCGCGGCCCCTCCGATTTGCCACGCCCGCGATGGTCGTAGGCATACACGGCAAAACCCGCCGCCGACAGCTGCTCCCCCGACCACTTGTATTGCCCGCTGTGCGCAAGAACGCCGTGGCAGAGCACAACGGCGGCGCGCGGTGTTCCCGCCGGCCGCCAGGAACGCATGTGGAGGCGCGTGCCGCCGCGGCCGGTGAATGTTTCTTCTTTCATGGGAGATCCTCGTTAGAGATGGCGTTTGAAAAACTCAAGCGTGCATGGGCGGATCAGCGGGGGGCATGGTCGCCATGGTCGGACTCGGGCGCGGGCACGCCGGTGATCTTGGGCACGCACTCGCGGGAGAACCATGCCGCGCTGAGCGGCTCCCCGGCGAGGAGCCGCCGCGCGGCCGGGCCGACCTGCTCGCCGAGGAGCATGCCGCACAGCCCGATCAGCGCGATGATCGGCGGCGCCGGTGCGCGCACGTTCAGCACGCTGTAGAGGATGCCGACCAGCACGCCGACGCCCAGCGAGAGCAGGTAGAGCTTCATGCGCTCCTAGTGGCCGCCCTCGGAGGCGCTGAACATGGACTTGGCGTAGATGATGCCGAGGCCGTAGGCGCCCCCGAGCTCGGCGGCGATCCCGGTGGTCGCGCCGTACGTCTCGCCGCGGGCCCAGTCGCGCTGGAGCTCGAGCAAGTACTGCAGGGCGGTCAGCGGGCGCGCGCCGGCCTGGACCATGCGCGTGACGGCGCGCTCGTGGGCCTCGTCCGACACGTCGCCGCAGGCGTCGGTGATCACGTAGACCTCGAAGCCCTGCTCGATCGCCGACAGCACGGGGCCGACGATGCACACGGAGGTCCACAGGCCGGCGATGACGATGCGCGACTTGCCGAGCTTGTTGACGCGGGCGATGATGTTGGCGTCCTCCCAGCAGTTCATGGTGGTGCGATCGATGAGGTCGACCTCCGGCTGGGCGGCGCGGATCTCGGCGAAGATCGGGCCCGAGAAGGTCTTCTCGGCCACGGTGGTGAGGATCGTGGCGACGCCGAAGACGCGGGCCGCGCGGGCCGTCAGGGCGGCGTTGTTGCGCAGCAGGACGCCGTCGATCGAGCGGGTGGCGAACGCCATCTGCGGCTGGTGGTCGATGAGGATCAGCGTGTGATCGCCGGGCGTGAGCAGCGACTTGGCGGGAGCGGCGGTGGCGGTGGGCATGGTCTGTGAGTCCTTTTTTGGCGAAGATGAAACGAATGAACGAACGGTGACTGTCAGAGCTTGAGGGCCAGCCAGGAGGCGACGAAGTCGACGTCTCGGGTGCGGCCGGCGTGGGCGACGAAGGGGCCGCGGAAGAAGCGGCTAGAACACGGCGCAGGGGCAGGCGAGGCCGCGGTGGTGATGAGGGTGGCGGGCGCGCCGGCTCAGCGCGCGGGCGACCACGCCGGGGTCGTAGCCGCCGTACTGCGCGGGCGGGGCCCAGTCGGGGCTGAACGGCAGCGGCGGGGGAGCGAGGCCGCCGAAGTCGCCGCTCGCGTGGACGACGTCGCCGCCGACCACCGTGAGCACCGAGGTGATGTTGCGGATCTCCGCCTCTGGCACGACGAAGTAGTCGTCGGACAGCACCGCAAGGTCGCCGAGGCGGCCCTCGGCGACGAGGCCCCGCTGGCCGTCCTCGCCGGAGAACCACCCGTTGCCGGCGGTGTAGAGGCGCAGCGCTTGCTCGCGCGACAGGCGGGCGCCGGGGCCGAGCAGCTCGGTTCCGCCGACGCTGCGACCGGAGACCAGCCAGCCGAGGCCGACCCACGGGTTGTAGCTGGCGACGCGCGTGGCGTCGGTGCCCCCGCCCACGGGGATCCCCGCGGCGAGCATGCGCCGCACCGGCGGTGCGTCGCTCGTCATCTCCGGGCCATAGCGGTGGAGGAAGTGCTCGCCCTGGTAGGCCATGCGATGCTGGATGGCGATGCCGCCGCCGAGCGCGGCGATCCGGTCGATGTTGCGGGCCGACACCGTCTCGGCGTGGTCGAAGAACCACCGCAGGCCGGCGAACGGGACCTTGCGGTTCACGGCCTCGAACACGTCGAGCATGCGCGTGATCGACTCGTCGTAGGTGGCGTGCAGGCGGAACGGCCAGCGACGCGCGACCAGGTGCTCGACCACGGGGCCGAGCTGCGCCTCCATGTGCGGCGGCAGGTCGGGCCGCGGCTCGAGGAAGTCCTCGAAGTCGGCGGCCGAATAGACGAGCATCTCGCCGGCGCCGTTGAGCCGGTAGTAATCGTCGCCGCGGCCAGGGCTGACGGCCTTGGCCCACTGGCTGAAGTCCTCGAGCTCCTGCCCGGGGCGCTGGGTGAACAGGTTGTAGGCCAGCCGCACGGTCAGCTGCTTGGCGGCCGCGAGCTCCTCGATGATCTGGTAGTGCTCGGGGTACTGCTGGAAGCCGCCGCCGGCGTCGATCGCCCCGGTGATGCCGAGGCGGTTGAGCTCGCGCATGAAATGACGGGTGCTGTTGCGCTGCTCGTCAGGGCCGAGCCTGGGGCCCTTGGCCAGCGTGGCGTAGAGGATCCACGCGTTCGGCTTGGCGATCAGGAGGCCGGTCGGCTCGCCGTGACGGTCGCGCTGGATCACCCCGCCCGGCGGGTCGGGCGTGTCGCGGGTATAGCCGACGGCCCGCAGCGCGGCGCGGTTGAGCAGCGCCTGCGAGTAGAGGTGGAGCACGAACACCGGGGTGTCCGGCGCGGCCGCGTTGAGCTCGTCGAGGGTCGGCATGCGCCGCTCGGCGAACTGGAACTCCGACCAGCCACCGACGACGCGGACCCACTGCGGCGGCGGGGTGATCTGGGCCTGCGCGCGCAGCCGCCTCAGCGCCTCGGCCAGCGAGGCGACGCCGTCCCACCGCAGCTCGCTGTTGTAGGTGAGGCCGCCGCGGATGAGGTGGAGGTGTGAATCGATGAGGCCGGGGATCGCCCGCCGGCCGCGGAGATCGATCTTGCGGGTGCCGGCGCCGGCGCGGCGCAGGACGCCGGCGTCGTCGCCGACGGCGACGAATCGCCCGCCGCGGATCGCCGCCGCCGAGGCCGCGGGCGCCCGCGGATCCATGGTGGTGATTCGCCCGTTGAAGAGGATGAGCTCGGGGTCAGCGCTGGTTGTCATCGGCAGGGTCCGCGCGGAAGGTGGCAGACGACGGGTGGAGGGTAAACCCGACCTTAGGGGGGTGAGGAGATGGGGTGACTGAACACCACGGGCCGGCCGGCGCCCCAGCCCTTGGAGTAGATCTGCGCCCCATCCTTGACGGTGCTCGTTGATGTGGCCAGACGCCGACACCCGACCAAGGTCGGGTTTGCCGCGCCGGCCTGTCGCATTACGTCGTCGACTTCAATGTCCAAACCCAAATTGACGCACGCCACGGGTGCGCCCGTGGTCGACAATGTAAACATCCAGACCGCCGGGCCGCGCGGCCCCGCGCTGCTGCAGGACATCTGGCTGATCGAGAAGCTCGCGCATTTCGACCGCGAGGTGATCCCCGAGCGGCGTATGCACGCCAAGGGCTCAGGCGCCTACGGGACGTTCACCGTGACGCACGACGTGACGCGGTACACCCGGGCCAAGCTCCTCGCCGAGGTCGGCAAGCGGACGCCGGTGTTCGTGCGATTCTCGACGGTCGCCGGCGAGCGCGGCGCCGCCGATGCCGAGCGTGATATCCGCGGCTTCGCGGTGAAGTTTTATACCGAAGAGGGGAACTGGGACATCGTCGGCAACAACACGCCGGTGTTCTTCTTCCGCGACCCGCTGCGCTTCCCCGACCTCAACCACGCGGTCAAGCGCGACCCTCGCACCGGGATGCGCAGCGCGGACAACAACTGGGACTTCTGGACGTCGCTGCCCGAGGCGCTCCACCAGGTGACGATCGTGATGAGCGACCGCGGGATCCCGCGCAGCTATCGCACGATGCACGGCTTCGGCAGCCACACCTTCAGCATGATCAACGCCGCGAACGAGCGCGTGTGGGTCAAGTTCCACTTCATCAGCCAGCAGGGGATCGACAACCTCACCGACGCCGAGGCCGAGGCGGTGGTGGGGCGAGACCGCGAGAGCCACCAGCGCGACCTGTTCGAGAGCCTGGAGGCGGGGCGGTTTCCGCGCTGGAAGCTCTGCATTCAGGTCATGACCGAGGCGCAGGCGCGGACGCACCGGCATAACCCGTTCGACCTCACCAAGGTCTGGCCGAAGGCCGACTATCCGCTCATCGAGGTCGGCGTCCTCGAGCTCGACCGCAACCCCGACAACGTGTTCGCCGAGGTCGAGCAGGCCGCGTTCTCGCCGGCCAACATCGTCCCCGGCGTCGGCTTCTCGCCCGACAAGATGCTGCAGGCGCGGCTCTTCTCGTACGGCGACGCGCAGCGCTACCGGCTCGGCGTCAACTTCAACCAGATCCCCGTCAACGCGCCGAAGTGCCCGTTTCACAGCTTCCACCGCGACGGCGCGATGCGCGTCGACGGCAACCTCGGCGCCACGACCAGCTACTTCCCGAACCGACACGGCGAATGGGACGACAACGCCGGCGCCGGTGAGCCGCCGCTGCCCATCGCCGGCGACGCCGCACACTGGGATCATCGCGCCGACGAGGACCACTGGGAGCAGCCAGGTCGCTTGTTCCGCCTGATGTCGCCGGCGCAGCAGCAGGCGCTGTTCGCAAACACCGCGCGCTCCCTCGGCGGCGCGTCGGTCGACGTCCAGCGCCGGCACGTCGCCAACTGCATCAAGGCCGACCCCGTCTACGGGGCCGGCGTGGCCCGTGCGCTCGGCCTCGACCGGGGCTAGCCCCGCGCTCGCACGATTCTGAGCTGCGCGGTGGCCGCAGGCTCGGCGGACGCGCCGTCGGGCTCGATCGCCGCGTGCCGCACGCTCGACGCGAAGACCATCCTTCCGATCCATCGCCCTGGTTGGGCGCACTTCCAGCAGTCCGAGGACGACCTCCGCGGCGCGTTCGTCGCCGCGGCCAGCGTTCGGTGCTCCTCCGGCGCCGGCGCGCTTGACTCCGGCAGCCGGGGCCTCTATGACATTCGCACATCGCGATACATGAATACATGAGTCTTTCCGAATACATCGAGACGCTGAACCTCCTCGGGGACGAGAGCCGGATACGGCTCTGCGTACTCCTCCGGGACCGCGAGCTGCGGGTGACGGATCTGGTTCGCGTGACGGGCATCGCGCAGTCGCGCGTCTCGACGCACCTCGGGCGGCTCCGCGAGGCAGGGTTCGTCCGGGATCGGCGCCAGGGGCCGCAGTCGTTCTATGCGCTCGCGGTCGATACCCTGCCCGGGACCGCGAAGGCCCTCCTCGATGAGGCCACGAAATCGCCCGACCCGACCCTGGAGGGCGACCAGCGGCGCCTCCTGGAGCTCGACGCCGAGCGGCGCGGCGGCCTCCCTGAGTCCTTCGCCGGCGAGATGGAGAGGCACTACTCCCCGGGCCGCACGTGGCAGTCGCTCGCGGTCGGCATCGCCGCGTTGCTCCGCCTCGGCGACGTCCTCGACGTCGGCTCGGGCGACGGCGCGGCGGCCAGCTCGCTCGCGCCTTACTGCCGCTCGCTCACCTGCGTCGACTCGAGCAGCCGGATGATCGAGGCCGCGAGAGAGCGGTTCTCGACCCAGCCCCACGTCCGCGTAGAGATCGCCGATGTCCACGCTCTGCCGTTCGGAGACGCCTCCTTCGACTCGGTCCTCGTGTTTCACACGCTGACCTACGCCGAGGACCCGCCGCGGGCGCTGGAAGAGTGCGCCCGCGTGCTCCGCCCAGGCGGTCGGGTGGTCATCCTGTCGCTCGACGCGCACCAGCAGCGGGAGATCACCGTGCCCTACGGCGAGCGCCACCCCGGCTTCTCGCCCTCCGACATCCGCGCCATGCTCACCCGCGTGAAGCTCGATGTCGTCGCGTCCGAAGTCGCCTGCCGCGAGACAAAGAAACCCCATTTTCAGGTCGTGCTCGCCATCGCCGACAAGCCGACCCCCGGTCCCTCCAAGAGCGCCAAGCGAGGCTGATCATGCCGTCCAACAACACCACGCCTCCCCTTCATCCACTCCAGAAGCTCCTCCAGAGCCGCATCGTCATCATCGACGGGGCGATGGGGACGACCATCCGCACCTACGGGATGAAGGAAGCGGACATCCGGGGCGAGCGATTCGCGGATTCGAAGAAAGACCTGCTGAACAACGGCGATCTGTTCTCGCTCACGCAGCCGAAGATGATCTGCGACATCCACCGGCGGTTCCTCGAGGCCGGCGCGGACATCATCGAGACCAACACCTTCGGCGCGACCAGCATCACCCAGAGCGAGTTCTTCGTGGACGACCCGCGGGAGCACGGCGGGCGGAAGGACCCGGCCTTCTATCAACGGATCATCGACGACCCGTTCCTCAACGACCTCGCCTGGGAGATCAACGAACAGTCCGCGCGGCAGTGCCGCGAATGGGCCGATCGCGTGGCGAACGCCGACGGGCGGCAGCGGTTCGTCGCGGGCGCCATCGGCCCGCTCACCGTCTCCCTGTCCAACTCCCCGGACGCCGACGACCCCGGCTTCCGCGTCGTGACGTTCGATCAGGTGAAAGCAGCGTACGTCCACCAGATCCGCGCCCTGATCGCCGGCGGCTCCGACGTGCTGCTGGTCGAGACCATCTTCGACTCGCTCAACGCGAAGGCCGCGCTCGTCGCCATTCGAGAGGTGTTCGACAAGGACGGCAAGACCCTGCCGGTGATGATCTCGGCGGCGGTCGGGCGCGGCGGAGAGACGATGATCTCCGCGCAGACGGTCGAGGCGTTCTGGAACGCGGTGAAGCACGTGAACCCGCTCGCCATCGGGCTGAACTGCTCGCTCGGCCCGGACCTGATGTATCCGTTCCTGTCCGACCTCTCGGAGAAGTCCAGCGCCGCGATCTCCTGCTACCCGAACGCCGGCCTGCCCAACCCGCTCTCCCCCACGGGCTTCGATCTGGAGCCGCCGGACATGGCGCGCCACATCGGCGGCTTCGCCGACGCAGGCCTCCTCAACATCGCCGGCGGCTGCTGCGGCAACACGCCCGAGCACATCGCGGCCATCGCCAAGGCGCTCGCCGGCAAGCCCCCGCGTGCCCTCGACCCCAGGACCCCCGCCGAGGCCCCGCCCAGCAGCGCGCCCTCGTCCGGCCCGCCGATCCCCCTGCGCCTGTCCGGCTCTCAGCCGTTCACGCAGCAGCCCGGCGTTTACATGATCCTGGGCGAGCGCACCAACGTCGCCGGGTCGCCGAAATTCGCGAAGCTCATCAAGGAAGGGAAATTCGAGGAAGCGGTGGGCGTGGCGCGCCAGCAGGTCGAGAACGGCGCCAACGTCATCGATATCTGCATGGACGAGGGCATGATCGACGGCGCCTCTGCGATGACGCGCTTCTTGCTGCTCCTGGCCAGCGAGCCCGAGGTGGCGAAGGTCCCGTTCATGGTGGACTCGTCGAAATGGGAGGTCATCGAGGCGGGCCTCCGGTGCATGCAGGGCAAGGGCATCGTGAACTCCATCTCGCTCAAGGAGGGTGAGGCGAAGTTCCGCGAGAGCGCGAAGACCGTCCTCAAGTACGGCGCCGCCGTCGTGGTCATGGCCTTTGACGAGCAAGGGCAGGCCGCCACCTACGAGGACAAGATCCGGATCTGCAAGCGCGCGTACGGCATCCTCGTCGACGAGGTGGGGTTTCCTCCCGAGGACATCATCTTCGATCCGAACATCCTCACGGTCGCGACCGGCATGGAGGAGCACAACAATTACGCCGTCGACTTCATCGAGGCGACCCGCTGGATCAAGGCGAACCTGCCGCACGCCAAGGTCAGCGGCGGCGTGTCGAACATCTCGTTCAGCTTTCGCGGCAACAACCGGGTGCGCGAGGCCATGCACTCGGCGTTCCTCTACCATGCCATCCGGGCCGGCATGGACATGGGCATCGTCAACGCGGGCATGCTCGAGGTGTACGAGGAGATCGAGCCGGAGCTCCGCGAGCTCGTCGAGGACGTCCTGCTGAACCGGCGCCCGGACGCCACGGAGCGGCTGGTCGATTTCGGCGAAGCGCTGAAGGCCAAGAGCGCCGGCGCCGCCGCGACCGAGAAGAGAGAAGAGGAGTGGCGCAAAGGCACCGTCGAGGAGCGGCTGTCGCACGCGCTGGTCAAGGGCATCGACACGTACATCGATATCGACACCGAGGACGCGCGCGCCAAGCTCGGCCGCCCGCTCTCCGTGATCGAGGGCCCGCTGATGGATGGAATGAGCGTCGTCGGAGATCTCTTCGGCGCGGGCAAGATGTTCCTGCCGCAGGTGGTGAAATCGGCGCGCGTGATGAAGAAGGCCGTCGCGTACCTCACGCCGTTCATGGAGGAGGAGAAGGCGGCGATGGCCGCCGCTGGGCAGGAGGTGAAGACGCAGGGGAAGATCGTCCTCGCCACGGTGAAGGGCGATGTCCACGACATCGGCAAGAACATCGTGGGCGTCGTGCTCGCGTGCAACAATTACGAGGTGATCGACATGGGCGTCATGGTCCCGTGCGAGAAGATCCTCGAGCGCGCCAGGCAGGAGAAGGCGGATCTGATCGGCCTGAGCGGGCTGATCACGCCGTCGCTCGACGAGATGATCCACGTCGCCCGCGAGATGGAGCGGCAGAACTTCAAGCTGCCGCTCTTGATCGGCGGAGCGACGACCAGCAAGGCGCACACGGCCGTGAAGGTGGCCCCGCATTACAGCGAGCCGGTCGTGCATGTGGTCGACGCGAGCCGCGCCGTGCCCGTCACGACGAGCCTCCTGAGCGAGGAGGGCAAGGCGGCGTTCGTCGCCCAGCACCGCGCCGAGTACGAGAAGCTCCGGCGGCTCCACGCGGCGCCGAAGCACAAGCTCGTCTCCCTCGAGGCCGCGCGCGCGAACCGGACGCGGATCGAATGGCGCGCCGAGGACGTGCCGGTGCCGGAGTTCACCGGCGCGCGCGTGCTCGAGGACTTCCCGCTCGCCACCTTGCGCGAGTACATCGACTGGACGCCGTTCTTCCACACGTGGGAGCTGAAGGGCGTCTATCCGCGGATCCTGGAGCACGAGAAGTACGGCGAGCAGGCGCGCCAGCTCTTCTCCGAGGCGAACGCGCTGCTCGACATGATCATCGAGAAGAAGCTGCTGACGGCGCGCGGCGTGTATGGCTTCTTCGCCGCCAGCGCCGTGGGCGACGACGTGGAGGTATACGCGGACGGGACGCGCACGAAGGTGCTCGAGCGGTTTCACTTCCTTCGCCAGCAGACGGCGAAGGAGAACGGCGAGCCAAACCGGTCGCTCGTCGATTTCATCGCGCCCAGGGAGACCGGCCTCCGGGACCACATCGCCGGCTTCGCGGTGACCGCCGGGATCGGCCTGAAGGAGCTGTGCGAGCGGTTCAGGGCGGGGAACGACGACTACAACGCCATCATGGCCGAGGCGATCGCGGATCGCCTGGCGGAGGCGTTCGCCGAGTGCCTGCACAAGCGGGTGCGCGACGAGTGGGGTTATGGCCGGCAGGAGGACCTGACCAAGGCCGAGCTCATCGAGGAGAAGTACCGCGGCATCAGGCCCGCGGCGGGGTACCCCGCGTGCCCGGATCACACGGAGAAAGGCACGCTCTGGCGGCTTCTCGACGTCGAGAAGAGCACCGGCATCCTGATCACCGAGTCGTTCGCGATGTGGCCCGGATCGAGCGTGAGCGGCCTGTACTTCGCGCACCCGGAGGCCCGGTACTTCAGCCTGGGAAAGATCGATCGCGACCAGGTGGTCGACTACCACGCGCGAAAGGGCATGACCGTCGCGGAGGTCGAGCGCTGGCTCGGCCCGAACCTCAACTACGACGCTTCAAATCAGTAAAAATCCCGCCAGGGATCTGTATCGCGAACGAGGAGAAATTTTGACGCAAAGGCGCAAAGACGCAAAAATACACAGAATCTGTTCTTTTTTGCGCCTTTGCGTTGAAATCTCTCGCCGGATCAGGCCTTGAGCTCGTCGAACTCGCCGGGCTCGCCGAAGGAGCCGAAGTTCGTGATCGGCCCCCCGCCCTGCTCGGTGCAGCCGACCGCGTTCGCGAGCGTCGTGAGCAGCTTGTTCTGGGGCGCGTCCTTGTCCTGCACCGTGCTCGACTGCCGCGTCACCTTGACGTACTGCCCCGTCTTGAAGTAGCCGCCGCAGCCGCCCGCGATGATGTACGGCAGGTCGCGGAAATCATGGCGCTTGCCGTCGGAGAGCTCGTTCATGAACACGACGGCGCTGTTGTCGAGCACCGTGGCCCCGCCCTCCTCGTAGCTCGCGAGCCGGTCGAGCAGATAGACATATTCGCCCACGTACCAGCGGTCGATGTTGAAGAGCATCTCCTCGTAGCCGTCGACGACGCTGCCGGTGTCGTCGTCCCTCGTGTTTCCGTGGGAGAGCTTGTGGTGGTTGTACTCGTGGGCCATCCCATCCCACTTGAAGATCGGCCCTGCCGCGCCCGAGCCCCATTGCAACGTCGCCGACCGCGTCGCGCCGGTCGCGATGGCCAGCGCGAGGATGTCCATCTGCATCCGCCCGACCTTCTTGAACTCCGCGTCGAACGCGACCGTGTCCGGGTCGATCGCCTCGATCTCCGCCGCTCGCTCCGGCGAGAGCTCACGCGGGATGATGCCCGTACCGCCCATGCCCACCTCGAGGTCGCGCACCGTCTGGAAGTGCATCTCGAGCTTGTCGCGATCGGCCTTGCTGAGCTTCTTCTTGAGCAGGGCCTCGTACTCGACCGAGACCAGGTCGAGCACGCTCTCGCGGCGCTTCGTGAGCCGCACGAGCGCCTCCTCTTCGAGGTCCGTCCCGCCGACCAGGTCCCGGTACGCGAGCCACGGGTTGTTCTCGCCGGAGACGGGCATCTCGCTGGCGGTGTACGAGATGTGCCCGCGCACGTTCGGCGTCTTCGCCCCGACCATCAGCGTGAGCGCGGGCGTGCCCTGCGGGTTGAGCTTGTTCGCGATGAACTGGTCGAGCGAGATCCCCGCCGCGTACTGGCTGCCCTCGACGAGCGGCTGCGCCGTGAGCTTGCAGCCCATCCCCTTCGCGTGATCGTCGCCCGCGCTCGGGTCGAATCCATAGCCGCGCGGCGCCATGTGGATGCCCCGCGGGATCAAGAGCTTGTCCCGGTACGCGGCGAGCGGCGCTATAGCCCGCGTCGCCCCGAACGAGGCGGCCGTCAGCGCGCCGTACTGCGTGCTCGGGAAGAACTTGGCCATGTTCACGCCATTGCACATGAAGAAGGCGATGAACCGGCGCGGCGCGCTCGCGTCGGCCTTGGCGTCGCGCGGGAGCAGCGACTCGAGGAGCGGGAGGCCGAGCATCACCCCGCACGCGCCCCGCAAGAACGTTCTGCGATTCATTGGTCCACCTCTTCCACGGCGCGATACCTGAACGTCTTCGTCTGCGTGAGGGCGACGAGCAGCTCCTTGATGTTGTACCCGGACGCGCCGAGCTTCTCGTCGAGCTCGGCGATCGTGCACGCGTCCTCCCGCGAGAGCTGGCGCGCATTGCCGTAACGGTACCAGTTCGTCAGATAACACCGCTGCGCGACGGGGCTCTCCGCGAGCTGCGTCGCGAGGTCCACGGCGCCGTCGAAGCTGATCTCACCGTCCCCGACGGCGATCGTGCCTGTCGCGTCGATCGTCTCGCCGTCCTCGTCGGCCCGGTAGCGCCCGACCGCGTCGAAGTGCTCGAGCGCGAAGCCCGGCGGGTTGATCACGCCATGGCACTTGTTGCACGCGTCCGGCGACGTGTGCACCTCCACCTGGTCGCGCGTCGTCTTGATCTCGCCCTGGAGGGGCGGCAGCGTCGTGTTGATGTCCGCCGGCGGGTCCGGGAGGTCGGTGCAGAGGATCTGGCGCTGGATGAACACGCCGCGGTGGATCGGAGAGCTCTTGTTGAAGAACGCGTGCGAGCTCAGGAAGCCGGCCTGCGTGAGGAGCCCCGCCCGCTCCGCCGGGTCGAGCGGCGTCTCCACGAGCGCGCTCGTGAACGACCCCTCCACGCCGTAGATCGGGGCGAGCTTGTCGTTCACGAAGCCGACGGGCTCCGTCATCAGCGTCCGGAAGTCGCCCTCCATCTCGAGGACGACGTGCCGGATGAACTGCCTCGTCTCGGCCACCATGGCCGAGGACACGCTGGCGTCGAAGTCCTCGTAGAGCGCTGGATCCTTCGAGAGATCCGCGTAACGGCTCATGTGAAGCCACTGGGCGTGGAAGTCGTCCAGGGCGCTCGTGGCCTTGGGGTCGGCGAGCATGCGCCGCGCCTCGGCCTCGATGCCCTCGGGCGTGCCCAGCGCGCCGCCCTCCGCCGCTTCGAGGAGCGCGTCGTCGGGCAGGCTGTTCCAGAGCAGGTACGAGAGCCTCGTCGCGACCTCGTAGGCGTCGAGCGGGATGATCCCCGCGCCGTCGAGCTCCTCGCTGAGCTCGATGCGGTAGAGGAAGTGCGGCGACTGGAGCATCGCCTCGATGACGTGGCGCACGCCCTGCTCGAACGGCGTGCCCGCGTCGAAGAGGCCATTGCCGCGGGCGTACGCGGCGGCGTACGCCTCCTCCTGCTCCGCCGAGAGCGGCCTCCTGTAGACGCGCTCGCCGAGCTCCCGGATGAGCTGCCGGGCGCAGACCGCGCCGTCGCCCTCCGGCGCGCACGGCACGATCTTGCCGAGCACGGCCTGGTCGACGACGGCATCGGCCGCGATGGTCTCCGCGGCGCGGCGGTAATCGCGGGCGAGGCGGTCGGAGACGACGAGCCCCTTGGCGTTGTTGTTGAACCCCTCGAACGCCGGGTCCGCGAGGAACGCCGCCGAGGCCTTCATGTCCTTGCCGAAGAGGTCCCGGATGGTGTTGTCGTACTGCGTGTGCGTCAGCCGCGTCAGGCGCGGGGTCGGGCCGGGCGCGGTGACGCCGGGCTCGCACTGGGCGCTGGGGTCGGGACCGGGGCCGGGGCCGGGGCCGGGACCGGGACCGGGGCCGTCGCCCGGATCCGATCCGCCATCGCCAGACGTTCCCGAGCACGCGACCGCGCTGGAGAGCGCGATGGCCGCGAGCAGCATCCTCGGGGTGCTTCGATTCACGGGCAGCTCCTTCGTGAATGAGGTCGAAGAAAGAAGAATCTACGAGCGCTCCATGGAACAGGCTATCGGGGCCAGGCGCTCAGCGTCAATGCGAGGCGACGGTAGAACGGTCAGTTTCCGTCCTTCCCGTCCAATGCGCCAGAGCTGTTCACCGGAATCGGCGCAGCGCGGCCATTGACGCGTCGAGCCTCGAAAGGCGCCCGGGTGGGTGCAAGGAAGTGCCTTATCTACGATTCAGGAGACAGCGCCTGACCGCGCACGCCGGGAGCGCTGGTCGTTCCTGCTCATTCAAGGCGTCGGGGGCATCCGAGGCTGACACCTGCCCAACGAGCAGACCGCCGTCGTCCCCTCCGGGAACACGGGCACGCACGGAGGGCATGCGCCCGTGCCGGCGGGACAGACCAGGGCATCGAGCTCCGCGCTCTGGTTGAGGGCGACGATGCCTGTCCCGTCGCACCCCTCGCAGCAGCCGAGGCCGTCGCGCAGGACGCAGTCCGAGTCGACCGCGCACTCTGTCAGCGGCGACTCGCGCACGTCGAGGACGACGCAGCGCCCCGCCTCGCACGTGGCGGTGAAGTACTGGGACGTGCGCTCCGCCTCGGTGACCTCCGGGCATGCCCCGCACGCGACGCCCCCGCACCCCTGGATGATCTCGTTGAGCTTCGTCCCGGCGCGGTTGATGGCTCTGAAGTTCTCGGCATTGGCCGTGTCACAGGCGCCGCAGCAGCCCCGCGACACCAGGATGCAATCGCTCGGCGCATTGCAGACGCCTATGTCGGGGAGCTCGCCCCGACAGGCCTCCTCGCACGCGTCGAGGGAATCGAAGCGGTTCTCATTGCCCTCGCAGCCGCCGTAGGTGAACTCCCTGCACGCGCCGGCGGCCGGGTCGTACCAGTATTTCGGGAATGCCGCCTCACACCGGCCAGGATCCGCCGGCAGCAGGCACCGGACGGGCAATTGCCCGTCGCCGCCTCCGCCGCCGGTCTCCACAGACGAACCGCCTCCGCCCGGGTCCCCGCCGCCCGAGCCTTCTCGGTCCACCTTCCCGGAGCAGCCTGCGGCGAGCAGAAGGGAGCTAAGCAAGCCAAGACCCAGGGATAAGCGCCGAGGCATGCCGGGCGAGTTGCAACGGGCATGCCCTGGGCGTCCGGTCGATGCGCCCGCCGATCTCGGCCCGGATCGCGCGGGCCCAGGGCGTCGGTGTGCCAGTCCGTGCGGCACACCATGACGGCGTCGTCGAGGCGACCGGTCCCTGAGCTGCTCGCCGTCAGGGGTCGCGCGTCAGCCGGACGTTGTAGAGCTTGCTCCCGAACGTTATGCTGCCGTTCGCCTCCTGCTCGTCGATGGCAACATCGAAGCCGACCGCACTCTGCGCATCGACGGTACACCCGGACTCACGACAATCGCAAATGAAGCTTCCACACAGCTCCAGGTATCCGCAGTCGGCGGGCTGCCCGCCCTGGTAGCAGACGTCGGGCCCCCCACTCCACCCCTCGTTGGGCATGCAGAGGTAGGTCTCTGAGCCAGGAGACACGGGGTACGACGTTTGAAGCTCGCACCATCCCTTCCAGAGCTCCCGGGGGTCGATGAAGAACAGCAGCCGGCGGTCGGTGAGCTGCGCACCGAACATGGTGAAATCGAACCCTTCGGAAGGCACGTGGGTATCGTATCGGTGGTCCGGGTCGGCGCTCGGGGGATAGCCCACGTCCGGATCCACGGGCGGGGGGACCGAGGCCCCCGCGCCGAAGCGCACCTTCCCCTGGATCGACGTGCCCTCCACGGTGTCGATGTCGAGCTGGATCACGTCCGTTCCCGAGGGGAATTGGTAGTTCTCGATATATCCCTCCCAGCGCGCGATGAGCAGCGCGGCCGCGCTGGAGTCGTTGCTGTCGGGGCTGTCGGGGCTGGGTTCACCGCCGCCGATGGGCCGGTCCTGCGACTGACAGCCGGTGTTCCCGAGCGAGGCAGCGGTGAAGAGCAACGCGAGCGCGACGCGAGTCGAACGATTCATGTGGTTCCTCCTGTCTCTTGCGGTCCATCGGTACATGGCCGGCGCGAGGAACATCCGTCTCTGTCAGTCGATATTTTCTCGGAACGCGCATGAGGCGCGGACGCGGCCCGCGTGCACCGAGCCCGGCGCTTCGCCGAGGAGCCGCTCGGCCTCCGCGCGCGCCTCCCGCGCCCGCCCCGCGGCGCAGAGGGCGAGCACGCGCGCGGCCATGCGCTCCTCGCGGAGCTGGCCCTCTGGAAACCGGGCGCCGAGGTCGTCGAGGCGATCGAGCGCAGCCGACGGATCGCCGTCCCGCACGGCGTCCTGCGCCTCGCGCAGCAAGGCCATCTCCGCGGCGAGCGTGCTCGGCCTCGCCGGCTGTCCGCCGCGCGAGCGCGCCGGCTCGCGTTCGCCGCCGCCTGTCGAGGGCGCTCGTGCGGCGTCCTCCGCGCCCGGGTCCAGCGGCCGCGGCGGTGCCGGCGCGACCGCGCGAGGGGCGCGCGGGCGCGGGGGCGCTGCCTTCGGCGCCGGCGCGGCCTCCGGAGCCGCAGCGGGCGGCGTCGCCGCGGGCGGAGCCACCGCGGGCGCGCTCGCCGGCGGCGCCGCGCTGGCCGGCGGAGGGGTGTCGACGGTCGCCCTGCCGGTGAAGAAGCCGCCGGCGAAGGCAACGGCGCCGATCAGCGCGCCCGCCGCGATCACCTTGCCCGAGAGCACGCCGCCGGCCGCCTTGCCCGAGAGCACGCCGCCGCCTGGCCCGCTGCCCGCGAGCGGCGGCGGGGGCGACGGCGACGGCGACGGCGACGTGGGCGCCTCGCCGGAGGGCGCTTGCGGCGCGGCGGCCGAGAGCTTCCCCGCGAGCGCCGCGCGGAGCCGCGCCTTGTCGGACGACGCGAGCCCGTCCGCTCGGGCCACCCTCAGGAGCGCGCGCGCCCTCTCGCCCGGATCGCTCATGGCCATCCGCCCCCGCTCCTCGCCAGCGCCAGCTCGAACTCGCGGCGCGCGGCGCGCAGCCGCGAGTAGACCGTGTTCAGCTTCACGTCGAGCGCCGCGGCGATCTCCGGCGCGCTCATCTCCTCGATCTCCGCCATCACGAGCACCGCGCGCTTGTCATCGTCGAGCTCCGAGAGGAGCGCGTCGACGAGCTTCAGCGCCTCGACCTGCTCGAGCCGCTCCGCCGGCCCCGGCGCGCGGTCCGCCACGCCGCCCGGCAGCTCCTCGAGCCCTCCCTTGCGCCGGACGAGGCGCCGGTGATCGCGCGCCACCCGGCAGAGGATCGCGAACAGCCACGCCTTCACGCTCGACCGCGGCTCGAACTCGCCGAGCCGCCGGTGGACCACGACGAAGACGTCCTGGAAGGCGTCGTCCAGGCTCGCCTCGCTGACGCCGAGCCGGCGCAGGTTTCGCCAGACGAAGTCGGCGTGCTCGTCGTAGACCGCGTCGAAATCGAGGGAGGCGGGCGCGTCGTGGACGCCGAGGTGCGGATCGAACACGGACCCCGCGAAGGGAAGCGCCGACGCGGGGGACGTCCTCGTCACGCGAAGTACATGGCCGGCGCCGCCTGGATCCGTCACGGAAATCGCACCTCGACCCCCAGCGAGGCGCGGAGCGTGGCGGCGGCGCTCCGGTGGACCGCGCCGATGCCGACGAGCACGAACCGATCGCGCGTCACCGGGAACGGGACGTCGATCGTGAGCGGGACGCGGATCTGGTCCGAAAGGGCGAAGCTCGCGAGCGCTCCGGGGTACGGCGCGACCCAGAGCGCCCGGTTCGAGCCGGGCGACGCCGCGCCGAAGCTGGCCGCGCTCATGACGCCGACCTCGATGCCAGCGCAGGGCCCGAGCTCGAACGCGCGATAACGCATGGCATAACAAAGGCGCAGCCCGCCGGTGGTCAGCTGGACGTCGCCGCCCATCGTCGTCCGCTCGACGAACGCTTGCTGCGCACCGAAGTACGTGCCGGACAGCTCGACGCGGACGGCTCCTATCAGCACGCCTGCGGCGATGCCGGCGCCCGGGGCGACCGCCGGGAGCGAGGCGGTGTCGAGGACGCCGGAGGCCCTGAGCGTGCCGCGCAGCTCGAGGGGGCGCGACGGGCGCTGCGCCGGGGCCGCGCTGGCCCCCGGCGGGGGCGAGGCCGCGGGCGGCGCCTCGGCGGCGGTGGGCGCATCCGGAGCAGCGTCCACCTCCGGATGGGCGCCGGCGCCCGGATCCGCGCCAGCGCCCGGATCCGCGCCAGCGCCTGGATCCGCGCCGGCGAGTTCGCCTGGCCCCGCGCCAGTGTCCGGATCCGCCCTCGGGGTGCCGCGGCTGGATGCGTCGGGATCGATGGCGAGCGCGATGATCAGCGCCGCCGCGTCGGCGAGCTCGGCGCAGGTCTCGCCGTGGAGCTCGCGCGACCGTGTCGCCTCGCCGAGCGTCGTCGTGAGGCGGAGGTCCCACGACCCGCGCTCGTTCCGGGACACCACCGCGCGCGCCTTCAGCGGCGGCTCGCCGTTCGCAGCGGACGACCGCCCGAGGCGCTGCTCGATCTCGGCCAGCACGCGCCCTCGATCCGCGCATTCTCCGGGCGCGCTCCAGTCGAGCTCGACGCCGCCCGCGCTCACCGCGATGTCGGCACGGGCATCCCCCGCCGCCGCGACGAACGCGAGCGCTGCGGGCGCGGCGAGGAGGAGGATGGCCTTGGTGGCAGCGAGGAAGTCCCGCCGGCGGGGGTCGAGCGGGCCCATCACGTCTCGCGGATCGAGAGCGACGGTGGCGCCGGGCTCCTTCGCCCCCATCCTGCACGAACTGACCCAGGTTGGGGCCGACGGCGGCGCACGCCGGGCGCGCTTCTCGCTCAAGGTGAGGCGGGCATCTGCGGCTGACACCTGCCCGACGAGCAGACCGCCGTCATCCCGGGCGGGTACACGGGCGCGCACGGATTGCACGCGGCGCCGAAGTTGCCGGGACAGACCGTGCCTTGGAGATCCGCGCTCTTGTTGAGGGCGACGATGCCTCTCCCGTCGCACCCCTCGCAGCAGTCGAGGCCGTCGCGCAGGACGCAGTCCGACGCGATCGCGCATTCTGTCAGCTTCGACTCGCGCACATCGACGACGACGCAGCGCCCGGCCTCGCACGTGGCGGTGAAGTACTGAGAGGTGCGCTCGGATTCATCGACATCCGCGCACGGCCCGCACGCCACCCCCTCGCACCCGGTGGCCATCTGGTAGTCGTGCACGCTCGCCCGGTTGAGCGCGACGAACGCGCGGGCATCGACGGGATCGCAGGCGCCGCAGCAGCCCGGCGATGCGAGGATGCAATCGCCCAGCGCCTCGCACGCATCCATGTCAGGAGCGCCGCCCTGACAGGCCTCCTGGCACTGCTCGAGCGACTCGAAGCGATTCTCGTTGCCCTCGCAGCCGCCATAAGTGAATGGGACGCACACGCCTGTTCGCGGATCGTGCCAGTAGCGCGGGATCGCGCCATCGCAGGGCCCGATATCCTGCGGCAGCGTGCATCGGGCGGGCAATCCCCCGCCGGCGCCTCCCGCTCCGGCAATCCCCGCGCCTCCGGTCCCCGCGCCTCCGGTCCCCGTGCCCGAGCCGGTCCCCGTGCCCGAGCCGGAGCCGCCCGTGCCCGCGACCGAGCCGGAGCCGCCGGTCCCCGCGACCGAGCCGGCGCCGCCCGGATCCCCGCCGCCCGTACCTGTGTGGTTCACCGTCCCGGAGCAGCCCGCAACAAGCAGAAGGGAGGTAAGCAAACCAAGACCCAGGGGTAAGCGGCGGAGCATGCCGCAGCATGTGGCAACCGGTGTGCCCACGACGTCCGGTCGATGGATCCGCGAAATGCCCGCGAAATCGAGGGGGCTGCAGGGCGCGGTGTGCCAAGCGGCGCGGCACATCATGCCAAGCGGCGCGGCACATCATGACGGCGTCGTCGAGGGCACGACGTCGTTGAGGGCGACGCCCACCGCCTCGCGCGCGAAGCGTGGGAGACGTTATCCCGCCTCGCAGCCGATCAGGGCCGGGGGTCGTCCAGATCGGCGGTGATATCGAGCGGCGGCAGTTGCTCCCGGAAGAACGCGTTGTACTTCGGATCGTTGTACCGCTCGTACTCGATCGCGAACGGGGTCAGCTGGCTGACTCCGCCCTTGTACCGGATGGTGAGGGCCATCGGCGTGACCTCGCGGTAGTTGCTGGTCTCTGGCAGGTCGTCGTTGGTCTTCCCGCCCGCGGAGAACAGCGTCAGCAGCACCCCGTCGGGGTCGTCGTGCACGACGCGGAAGCCCTCCGGGATGCGCTCGTGGCCGCGGATCAGCGTGGTACAGCCGAGCTTCTGCATGAAGCTCTTGAACTGCCGCTTGCCGAAGGGGAAGCGCGCCGTGGACTTCTGGAGCTCCGCGGGGATCGCGTCGGCCCCGCTGGGGTCGCTCCAGAGCATCTGGAACCGGATCTCCGGGTCGTTGAGCGAGGACACCGACGTCCACCGGGCGGCGATGGTCTCGTCGCGCGGGATCCCCGCGTGGACGAAGAGGATCCGGTCGAAGACCAGCATGTTGGGGAGCGCCTCGAAGAGGCGCATGTAGGCGGCGAACACCTCGTTCGGGGCGATGGCCGCGAGCGAGCTCATCGCCTCGGAGGGCCGCACCGGCGCGAGGACGCGGCCGTTCAGCTCGACGTAGTACTCGTGATTGCCGCGCAGCACGAAGACGTTGTCGGGCGCGGCGAGGAAGAGCTGCATCACCGTGCGCAGGATGCCGTTGTAGCTGAACCTGCCGCGATCGATGTAGTCGCCCAGGAACACCAGCATCATCCGCGGGTTGTTCGCGGGGTCGTCTCGGTGGGCCTGCACCTTGGCGAAGAAGTCGGCCTGCATCAGCGCCCCCTTGAGGCACGAGTAGCAGCCGTGCAGATCGCCGATGACCAGGAGCTCGACGTCCTCGGCGGGATCGGGCGAGGCGACGTAGACGTGGCCGTCGAGGAAGGGCGCCTGCCCGGCGAAGCCCGCGAAATCCGCGGCGCCGTCGAGCCGGCCCGCGCCGCGCGCGCGCTGCTCCTCGAGCTTCGCCTCGAACCTGCGCATCAGGTCCATATCGACCTTGGCCTGCTCCGCGAACGTGGCCGGATCGCTCGCGTAGTCCCACTCGAACGCCTTGAAGAACGGGTGATCGACCTCGCGCGCCTGCTTGCGCGTGGCCGGATCGATCACGACGGCGCCCTGCTCGATCGTCTCGATGTCCACGTCCTCGATCTCGATCGGGGACGCCGACAGGAGCGACGAGAGCTCGTCGCGGAACCGCTGCTCGTTCGGGTGGACGACGCCGTCGGCGAGCATGAGCTCGTCGACGGTCGCGAGCAGCGCCTTCCGGTTGTCGTCGTCGAAGCCGTCGAGGAGCTCGAAGCAGCGGAGCTTGATCTTCGAGAGGACGAAGTCCTTCGGGTCCTCTCCCTCGGCGACGCTCTCGGTGAAATGGCTCTGGATCTGGTGGTCGATCTCGGAGAAGACCTCGTGGAAATGGCTGGTCCACCGGCCGACGACGTCCTGGTTCTCCTGGGACTCGCCGCCGAGGGCGTCGCGCGCGCGCTGCCGGACGAGGTCGTGGATGTAGCCGCGGATGAAGGACTTCTCGGTCGGATCGAGCTCGCCGTCGATGTACCCGAACCCCGTGAGGTAGTAGATGATGGCGTGCATCTGCTGCTCTGCGAGGCGTGGATCCGGGCTGAACGACATCATCAGGCAGCTCTCCTCTTCGCGATGGTGCCCCAGGGTAGCGCAAGACGGGCGCGCGGCGGCGGCGAGCGCGCCTCGCGGTCGCGCGGGCGATCGCGCCGCGCGGCCACGGCGGCGAGCCCACATCACGGCCGCGCGGGCGGCCCTGCGCGCCTGACGAAGGCGCGGATCCGCGCGCGGTCAGCCTCCGACAGAGCGTATCCCGGGGGCGGCATATTCCGCTCGTTCACGACCCGGCGCGCGATGGCCTCGCGGAGCGAAGCCCACGCCGCGGGCGTGGAGAGGTCGACGCCGCCCTCGCCGCGCGGGAGGTGGCAGCGCGCACACGCGCGGGCGAACACGGGCGCGATCTCGCCCCAGGCGGGCCCGTCGTCGTGCTCTGCAGCGAAGCGCCGGAGGGCGCCCGACGCGAGCAGCCACACGTCGCCGCTCGGCGAGCCGACGAGCCTGCCCCCTTGCGGGAGGCGCGCGCCGCGGGTCTCGCGCGCGCCGGCCTGATCGAGCACGCCGAGCTCGTCGCCGTCGGCGAACCACGCGCGGTCGCCGGAGACGGCGAGCCCGTGGAGCGCGGCGCGCGCCCGGAACCGGAGGCGCAGGACGCCGGCGCCATCCTCCGCGTAGAGCGCCTCGGGCGTCGCCGCGAGCAGCGCGCCCGCGCCGGTCAGGGCGAGGAGCGGCGCGGCGCCGTCCGCCGGGAGCGGGTACGATCGCAGCGCCCTCGTGGCGACGTCGAGGGCGCCGAGCCCATCGCCCCCGGCCGCGAAGGCCACGCGCCCGGCCCCCGCCGCGAACGTCGCGAGCGGGCCCGTCGCGTAGCGCGTGACGGTCTCGCCGTCCGCCACCGCGATCTCGCGGTCCAGCGCGAAGGTGGCGCCGCCCTCGCCGAGGCCGATCGCGGACCGCACCGCGGCGCGCTCGAGGCCGTAGCGGTCGGAGACGGCCTCGAAGGCCCCCTGGCCCGGGAGCCGGAGCAGCCGGCCCTCGGCGTCGACGCCGACGATCCACGTGCCGTAGCCGTCGGGCGCGGGCAGGGCCGCGGCGCTCACCCAGCGGTGGGGCGCGCGCTCCACCCTCGCGAGGGCGCCGTTCACGAAGACGGCCGCAGCGCCGTCGTGGAACACCACGACGCGGCGCCCGTCGTCGGCGACCGCGCGCACCGGGCCGAGCTCCCCCGGGGACGGCCACGCGACCTCGCGCACGACGAGCGGCGGGAGGGGCGCCGCAGCGTGCGACGCGCAGCCGGCGAGCGAGAGCGCCAGCGCGGAGGACGAGAGCGCCAGCGCGGAGGACGAGAGCGCCAGCGCGGAGGACGAGAGCGCCAGCGCGGAGGACGAGAGCGCCAGCGCGGCGGCGGACGCCGCTCGGCGGAGGAGCGTCACGGCGACCGGAGCAGCTCCGGCACCACCTCGCCGTCGCGCAGGTGCTCGCGCGGGGAGATGCCGAAGGCGAACAGGAAGGTGGCGAGCAGGTCCGGCGGGGCGATCGGCCGCGGCCCGCCCTGGAACGTCTTCGCCGGGAGCGGCAGGAGCTGCTCCGGGTCGGTCTTGCCGAACGCGAAGCTCCCGCGGAAGCGCGGTGAGATCACCATGGCGGAGTTGTTGGGGTAGTGGTCGCGGCCCATCGCCGTGTTGAGCTGAGGCGTGCGGCAGAAGTCGCTCGTCACGAGGATGTGGGTGTGATCCGAGAGCTTCTTGCCGGCCCGGGTCGGGTGCGGGGTCTTGTCGAGCGAGCCGAGGAGGGCGGCGATCAGGTCGAAGAGCTCCTGCTGGGTGGCCGCGTGCTGGCGGTAGGTGCTCGTGTGCGTGTCGAACCCGCTGCTCGAGAAGCTCACGCAGCGGACCACGTTCCGCCGCATGGCCTCGATCGCAAACGCGGCGTTGACGGCCGCTTGCCTGGCGTAGCGGGCCGCATGGTTGAACTCCGGGTGCGCCTGGATGAGCTTGCCCCTGGAGAACACCTCCTGGAGGCCTGCGCTCAGCATCTTGCCCAGCCCTTCCGCCTGGATGGCGAAGCCGCGCAGGGCGTCGGCGTGGCTGGATCGCGCGGCGAGGGAGCTGGCTTCCTCGGAGAGGAGCGCGGTCACCGCGGCGCGGTCCTCGTCGGTGTCGTAGTGGCGCGCGCGGGAGAGCGAGCGGCTGAGGGTGCCGATCTCCCCGACCATGAGCGGGACGGCGCGCCGATCGAGGCGATCGCCGACGAACGCCGAGGGGAACTGGACCGAGACGACGGGGAAGGTCTGGCTCGCGCCGAGCTCGCTCCCGCAGATCGCGTCGACGGTGGAGGCCACGGTACGGCCGCCGCTGAGGTGCCGTCCCGTGGTCGAGAACGCCGTGCCGTCGGGGTGGCTCACGGTGTTCATCGCCAGGCCGTTGATGATGCACAGCCGGTCGTGCATGTCCGCGAGGCCACCGATGCCGGGGCCGAACGCGAGGCTCGAGCCCTTGGGCGTCACCGGCGCGAAGCTCTTCGCGCCGCCGGCCGCAGGCGCGTCGACCCAGAGGCGGAGCCCCGCGGTGTCGGTGTTGTCGGTCGTCGAGGGGCTCACGAGGCCCCTGGCCTCGTTGCGAGGATCGGCCCAGAGCGTCACGTCCCAGCCGCCGGAAGCGTGGATGAAGAGGAAGAACTCGTCCTCCGCGGCCTTGCCCTGCGCGGCGAGCACGCGCGCGGGCAGGCCGAGGACGCCGGCGAGCGCCGCGCCAGCAGCGGCCTCGAGCAGCGCGCGGCGCGGGACGGCGAGGCGGCGGGGGTGGGAAGCGTGGCGAGGCATCGGGCGTGCTCCTCAGGATACCCTCCGGGGCCGCCTGCGCCCGCACGACCTTGCCGTCGAACGCGACCGCCACCGCGTGCACCGGCGCTACACGAACGAGCTCATCGGGGATCTGGTCGTGATGCCGCCTTGAAGTGGCGAGGCCGAGGTGCGCTCTGATGCCGCCTTGAGGTGACGAGGCCGAGGTGCGCTCAATACCAGCTCGGAACGAAGCCGAGGTGCGCGAGCCGCTCGAGCACGAGCGCGACGCCGTCGTGCTCGTTGGAGCTCGTGACCTCGGCGGCGGCGGCGAGCACGTCGGGATGAGCGTTGGCCACGGCGACGCCGCGCCCTGCCCAGCCGAGCATCGGCAGGTCGTTGGGCATATCGCCGAACGCGATCACCTGCGCCGCCGCAATGCCGTGCTCGGCGCAGTACGCCTCGAGCGCAAGCGCCTTGGTGACGCCAGCCGCAGCGACCTCGACGAAGTTCGAGCCCGAGTGCGTGACGCTCGCGAGCGCGCCCGCGTGGGCGCGCGTGACTTCCAGCAGGTCCTCGAGCGGCCAGCCGGCGTGCTGGACGATCAGCTTGGTGACGCCTTCCCTGCACAGCGCGACCGCATCGTCCCGCCGCATCCGCGGGTCGTCGCGATCGTTCGGATGTTCGCCGGGGATCACATAGCCGCGCTCGCACCCGTACTGGATCCCCGCCTCGACGGCGAAGGCGACGCCGGGTACAGCGGCGCGCAGGCTCTCGATGAGCGCCGACGCGGAGGCAGCCGACAGCAGGTTCTGCCGCAGCACGGCGTCGTTGGTCACGTCATAGACGAGCCCACCGTTGCTGCAGATGGCCGTACCGCGCAGGCCGGTCTGAGCCGCGACCTGCCGCACGCGCCGGGGCGGCCGCGCGGTCACCGACATGAGCGTCAGACCTGCCGCCTCGGCCATCGCGAGGGCGCCGCGCGTCCGCGCGGAGATCGAGCCATCCGTCCGAAGCAGCGTGCCGTCGAGATCGAGCGCGACGAGTCGGAGGGCTTCCATGCTGGCCAATGCGGCGCGTAACACGCATCAGGCGGTAGCTCAACTCACCGCGCGAAGGACACCCTCGCTGGGGGCCTCCCGCAGAACCAGGAACGAATTTCGGCAGTGCGTTATCACTACAGATCAAACTCCGGGTGCCGTGCAGCCCGCGAGCGCTCTTTGCCCTGCTCGTGTTCTCGGGGTACTTGCGCGCCGAGGCGGTCGAGGCGGGGACGACCCACGTGCCGGCGTATCGATTGTCGATCCCGAACGACGAGGTACGCGAGGTCTATATCAGCACCTTCCGCGACTGGATGGAGGAGCGGCTGTCCGGGCAGGGCGCCTGGCGCGGTCGTGATGACGAGCATCGACGCGCACGCACACCAGCACATCCGCGGACAGCGCAGCGCCCGCCGGTGGAGGTGTTCTTCAACCCGGCGGTAGCGCGCTGCGACCGCCTTCGCACGTCCCGTCCAAGGGCCATCCTCCTCGCGGGTGCGATTCCGGAAGGATGATCCGGCCATCGATGCGGGTGGGATGAGAAATTTCGTCGCCGGAATGCAATGCAACGCCAGATGCCTCTCGGCATCGCTCGCGCGCCGGGAACGCTGGCCAGGCACACACGGTGGATGGTAGAGAGCGAGCGTGACGCTGGCGCGCGGTCACGTGCGTTGGCGCGCCCGAGGTGGAGCGTGCGAGGTCCTCGATCAGCATCCTGGCTTCCGTCGTGGGCAGTGTTGCTCCTCGTGCTACTCGCGACTGCTTCCGCGCGTGCGGAGGCGCCTCTGAAGCGCTCGCGAGCCGTCAAGGAGCTCATTCGCGAGGCGGGGGCGGCGCTGGATCGACTCGACGTCGCGCGAGCCCGGGAGCTGTGGGGCGAGGTGTACGATATCGAGCGGTCGAACGTCGCGATGTGCAGCATGGGGCAGCTCGACCTGCGGATGGGCCGCTGGGAGGAGGCCGTCGTGGAGCTCTCGCAGTGCGTCGAGCACATGCCGGCCCCACGCACGGAGGTGGAGCGGCGCCTGTATGACCACCGGCACGCCGACCTCGCCCGGGCCCGGCGGCGCGTAGGTGAGGTGGTCCTCATGCCGCCGCCCGGCGTCGTGGGCATGTTCGTGAACGGCCGGGGGGTGAAGGACGGCAGCCGCGTCTACGTGAGGCCTGGCCAGCACGAGGTGATGGCCGTCGGGCAGGAGGGGCAGGTCGCGCGCGCGGGTGTGAGGGTGGAGGCGGGCGAGTCGAAGAAGGTGCCGCTCACGTTCGACAAGCCGGCGCAAGCGCCGGAGGACCACGCGCAGCCGCCGAAAGGGGCTTCCGGGCCTGGTGCGCCCGGGCCTGCGGCGCCAAAAGGGCCGCCGCAGGGCGCAGGCCGGCCCGGGCCGGACCTCCGGATCGTCACGACGGGCGCGGTGGCCTCGGTCGGGTTCTTGGCGGCAGGCGCCGTGTCCCTGCAGAGCGCGCAGGGGTACGCGCAGGAGGCGAAGGCGGCTCGACAGCACGCCCAGCTGATGAGCACGGTCGACCCCGCATTTCAACCCGACTACGACGAGATGGTCGATACTGCCGCAAGCGGGAAGCTGATGCGTCTCCTGGGTACCAGCGCGTTGATCGCTGGGGCGGCAGCAGGCGCGGCCACCCTCGTGTACGTCTGGTTGCCGAACGACGCGCAGATTCGAGTGACGGCGCACGGCGCGGAGGTTCGGGTTCGATGGTGAGCGTCGGCGATGTCGCTTTGGACCGTCAGCGCGTGAGCATGCCGACGCTGGCACGGAGGCCTTTCTGATTCGGCGTCCGATGTTGCTGTTCGTCTCCGCGACGACGCTGCTCGCGTGCGAAGACGAGTGGTTTGTGCCGCTGCTTCCGCCGCCGGCCGATTCGGCTCCAGTGCTGTGGATGTGGGTAGGTGCGGAGGACGATGCGCCTCCCTGTATCGACGGCCAGCCGCCGAAGTGGGAAGGCTGGATGGTTGACGCGCCTGAAGGGCTGCCGGACACGTGCGATGCGTGCGAATGCGGTCCAGCGGCGTGCGAGCTGCCCTCCACGGTCATGGCGAACGCGATGACCTGCCCAGGCGGAAGCACATCGATCGTGCTCGACGCCGGAGCGGGATGGGATGGGACGTGCGCTGCGCTCCCGTCGCCCGTCCAGCCGGACGACGTCGCGTCCATCGTCTACGAGCCGCCGACACTCTCGCCGTGCACCCCCTCGGCGACGCCCGAGCCACCGCCCGTTCCTGCAAGGTTCGTCCGGGTGTGCGCCGGCAACACGGCGCAGGAACCGCCGGGGTTCATCCCCTGCATGCAGGCCAGCAGCGAGGGAACTTGCAGGAATGGCCTGACGCGACACGAGTTCTTCGAACAGCTGATCGACAACCGCGCCTGCGCTCCGTGCGAGTGTGGTCCCCCAGCGGGGGGCAGGTGCGTCGCCGACGTCGGCTTGTATGGGGACAGCGCATGCAGCGACCGCATGGACGCGGGGCTCCCTGTCGGCCTCGGGGAGACGGCCTGCGCGGACATCACCTCGCCCCTCCCGCTCAGCGCGATGCGCGCCACGCTCGTGGAGGAAGAGCCAGGCGCCTGCTCCCCGAGCGTCGCTGCCGTGCTTGGCACCCTGGAGCGACGCGAGCCGCACATCGTATGCTCCTATTCCGAGATCTGGTGGGACACCCCGTGAGGCGGATGACGATGTCCATGTCGAGCGCGCGGCTCACGCTCCTGGCCGTGCTCTCGCTGCCAGCGATGGCGTGCGTCAACCATCCGGACATCGCGGGGAAGGCGGTCGTTGCGCTCGACGGTGAAACCCTGAATTACGATACTGGCGATGATGGGCAGAGGTTCGTGAAAACAGGGGAGAGGTGGTCGACGGGCTGCTACCTGAAAGACTCCTTGCCGGAGATGTACCTGGACCGCGCACGCGACGACAACCCGCCGATCAGCTCAATTGCATTGCTCGTCAAGCGCGAGGATGACGACGGCGCGCCTCTACCGAATGTCGCGATGCACACAGGAGAGGGTTTCTACGATGGCTTTTGCCACGTCGTGGCGACGGTCGGCAGCGATCCGCGCGAGGTGGACTTCTCGACGGGTGATTGCGAGCTGCAGCGAGCCCTCGACGGCCATCCCGCGCTGCTCGTCTCTGCTCTGTTTCACGTCAAGGAGTGCGACGAGTAGATCACGGCCGGCGCGGCCGGAGCCACGCGCGACGCTGGCCGCGCCGTGGGCCCGCTGAGAGTACCCCTAATACAGATGGAACTCCGGGTGCCGCACGAGCCCGTAACAGACGGCCGCCCACCCCGCCTCCTCCGGCGAGAACCGCGACTTCGCCGCGCCCTTCGCGCGGTGCCGCGCGACCGTCCCCTCGTACAGCGCGAAGAACTTCCCCTGCCGATCCGGCGGCGCGAGGCGCGCCGGGTAGCTCAGGAACGTCCGGTGCAGCACGTCGAAGCGCGGGGCGAACGCCGCCTCGTCCGGGTCCTGCGCGGGCAGATCGAACGCGAAGATCAGCCGCCGCTCGATCGGGACGCGCTCCTTCGCCTTGAGATCGTGCTCCAGGGCGCGGTCGCAGAGCGCGATCCCGAGCCGCTCGAACGCCGCCAGCATGAGCGCGTTGGTCTGCGTGGCGCGCGGGAGATCCAGGCCGTAATCCGGAAGCCCGAGCGCCGCGAGGTAGTCGCCCCAGGTGTCGAACAGTGCCGCCTTGTCGTCCCCCCGCGCGCGGCGCTCGACCTCGGCGGGCGCGAGGCCGCCGAAGAGCCGGAGATAGGTCCTCAGGTACGCCTCGGCCGGGATGAGCCGCAGATCCTCCCTCGGCGCCCGGCTCTGCGCGACGCGCCCCGTCTCCCGGAGCGGCGCGGCAGGCCGCGGCGCGATCGCCTCCGGCGGGGCGCACGCGCCGGCCAGCGCGGCCACCGCGGCCACGGCAACGACGGCGAAGGCCCCCGTCCCGCCGGGCGCCCTCCCCCGGCCCCGCATCACCGCGCTCCCTCGCCGCGCGTCGCGCCGCCCCGCTCCGCCGCCTCGCCCTTCGCCGCACCGCCCCGCTCCAGCGCAGGCCGCACGTTGCTCGCGCGCGCATACGCCGGCGAGCGGACGATCGCCTCGACCAGCGGCCGCATCCGGTAGCCGCGCGACACGAACCGCTCGCGCAGCGCGCCGAGCAGCGCCTCGTCCTCCTCGCGCAGCGGCCGCCCCAGGAACGACTCGGTGACGCGCTCGACCGCGCACGACGCGAACTCCGGCATGCGCGTGAGATCGGCCGCCGCGCCGGCCGGGCCGCGCTCGGCGTGATCCGCCGAGGCATAGGCGCCCCGCAGCACGCCGCGCTCCCGGCTCGAGAACACAGGGTCGTAGAAGCGCTCGCACGATTGCCCCGTCTTCCCCTCCGCGTTCAGCTTGCACTTCGGGTTCTCGATCGGGAACCGCTCGGCGGGCAGATAGGTCCACGTCGTCTCCTCGACCCGCGTGAAATACGCCGCGAGCGGCTCCAGCGTCGCATGACAGCTCGCGCAGCCCGGCCGGACCATGAGGTCGGGCTCCTCCGACGGCGGGAGCTCCGCGTGCTCGGCCGTGAAGCTCTTGCACAGGAACGCGCTGTAGAGCGCCGCCGCCCGCGCGCGCCGCGAGGAATACTTCGTGAGGAACACCGGCGTCGTGAGGATCCCCGCCGCGCGCGGCCCGCGATCAGGGATGAACGTCCAGGCCGAGACGTCCTGCGGCGCGACGACGGGCGGCACCGCGCCCGGCAAGAACAGGGGCGCCTCGTCCTCGCGCATCCCATACGACTGGTGCAGCGAGCAGCACGCCGCGGGCGCGCTCGACCGATAAAACTGCGCGAGCGGGCCATTGATGAACGTGTAGCGCCCGGTGAGGATCTCCCGGAAATCGCGATCCGCCGCGAAGACGTGTTTTATGTAATGAATCGCCTCCTGCGACCACCAGAACTTGTTCCAGCCGGTGATCGTGTGCGGCGCGGAGCCGATGGGATCCTCGATGCCGAGCGGGGTATTCGCCGGCAGCGCGAAGCCGCGCGGATCCCTGCCCGAGCTGTCGGCGGGAAGGCAGTGCTCGAGGCCGATGCCGCAGCCGCAGTCGACGCTCATCGCCGGCGCCAGCGCGCTCCGGCACGAGATCGGCTCGCCCCGGTGCGCCTTCGCATAACGATCCTCGCGCACCGGCGGGCGCGTGCGGCCCGGCGGCAGCGGTGCCCCCTTCGGCGGCGGGGGGATGTCGCTCGCGTAGATGTGGCCGACGTCGGCGGTCTGCGCCTCTTCCTTGCAGACCCGGACCTCGACGGTCGGCGTCTTGCCGTCCGGCTCGACCAGGAGCTGCGGCAGCGGGACATAGGCGCTGTCCGGGTCCTTCCACCCGTCGCCATAACGCTGCGTCGGGACGACGGAGAGGTAATCGCGATAGAGCCAGTAGGGGCGCACGAGCGTTGTCCGCTCGTCGAGCAGCCGCTGGGAGATGCGGGCGGGCGTCCCCTTGACGGGCGCATAGGCCGCCACCCGGAGCCCGCTCTCGACGTCAGAGAAGCAGAACTCGCCGTCGATCACCGGGTTCAGGCGGCGCTGGTTGACGCGGTAATAGACGTAGAGCGGCTTGCCTTCCGGGCCGAGCACCTCCACCCGGCGGAGCGTCGTCGCAGGCGGCGTGAACAGCCCCGCCGGGCCGAGCTCGAGCCGCAGGACATCCATGTAGATGCGCGTGAGCCGCTCGGCATACCCCGGGCCGTCGAGGTGGCGCTCTATCCAGGCGTCCAGATCGAAGCCCGACGACTCGAGCTCGGCGAGCTCCTCGCGCGTCGGGAGCCGCCCCTTCAGGTCGAGGGAGAGCGCCCGGAAATACCGGTACTGCTCCAGCGTCGGGGCGGCGGCGGACGGCGGCGCGAACGAGGCCGCGGCCGCCGCCGCGAGCGGCGCCGCCACGGCCAGCGCGCGCAGCGCGCGCCCCCTCATGCGTCGACCTCCTCCGCGGCGGGCGGCGGGGTCTCCTCGCCAGGGAGCACCCCGGCCATCAGCATCCCGAGCTCCGTCCGCGATACCGCGCCCGCGTCCCGCGTCGCCACGATCTCGCCCCGGTACATGACCGCGATCCTGTCCGACAGCGCCAGGATCTCGTCGAGCTCCGCCGACACGAGCAGCACCGCCGCCCCCGCGTCGCGCGCCGCCACGATCTCGCGGTGGATGTGCTCGATCGACCCGACGTCCACGCCCCGGGTCGGCTGGCTGGCCACGAGCAGCTCCACGGGGCGGCTCATCTCTCGGGCGAGGATCACCTTCTGCTGGTTGCCGCCCGACAGCGCAGAGACGGGCGTCGCCGGGCCGGGCGCGCGGATGTCAAAGGTCTTTATCAACCGTTTCGCGTTCTCCTCGCGGGCCTCGTCGCGGAGCACGCCGCGCACGGCGAATGGAGCCTTGTCATAGGTGCACAGCACGAGGTTGTCCGCGATCGCGTACGAGAGCACGAGCCCGTGGCGCTGGCGGTCCTCGGGCACGTGCGAGACGCCGCGCTCGATCAGGGCGCGGGGCAGCGCGCCGGTGACGTCGCGGCCCCGGAGGAGAACGCGCCCGGCGCGGGGCGGCGAGAGGCCGGTGATGGCCTCGCAGAGCTCGGTCTGGCCGTTGCCCTGCACGCCGGCGATCCCCAGGATCTCGCCCGCGCGCACCGAGAAGCTCACCTCGCGCACAACGTCGGCGCCCGATCCGCGGCGGCTCGCGACGCCGAGGCGCTGCACCTCGAGCACGACGTCCTTGGGGCTCGCCGGGGCCTTGCTCACCTGGAGCTCCACCTCGCGGCCCACCATCATCGCCGCCAGGCCGCGCTCGTCCGTCTCCGCCGGGATCGCGGCGCCCACCACGCGCCCAGCGCGCATGACCGTCACCCGGTCGGCGACCGCGAGCACCTCCCTGAGCTTGTGCGTGATGAACAGGACCGAGACCCCCCGCGCCGTCAGCCCCCGCAGCACGCGGAACAGCTCGTCCGCCTCCTGGGGCGTGAGCACGGCCGTGGGCTCGTCGAGGATCAGGATCTCCGCCTTCCGGTAAAGAGCCTTGAGGATCTCCACCCGCTGCTGCACGCCGACCGGGAGGTCCTCCACCCGGGCGTCGGGATCGACGTCCAGCCCGTGGCGCGCCGAGAGCTCGCGGACCTCCGCGCTCGCGCGCCGGCGGTCGAGCAGGGCGCCGCGCACGGGCTCCGCGCCGAGCACGACGTTCTCGGCGACCGTGAACACCGGGATCAGCATGAAGTGCTGGTGCACCATGCCGATCCCGAGCGCGATCGCGTCGCTCGGCGAGCGCAGCGCGACCGGGCGCCCGCTCCGGAGGAGCGACCCCTCGTCCGGGCGCAGCAGCCCGTAAAGGATGTTCATCAGGGTCGACTTGCCGGCCCCGTTCTCCCCGAGCAGGGCGAGGATCTCGCCCTGGCGGAGGTCGAGATCGACCTTGTCGTTCGCCAGGACGCCGGAGAACCGCCTGGTGATCCCCCGGGCCTCGAGGACCGCCGTCACCGCCGCCCCTCCCGCTCGTACGGCAGGCCGTCGGCGGCCGGCGGCGTGGTCTTGCCGATGACGCCGGTCAGGAGCAGCAGCGTCAGCAGATACGGCACGAGCCCGACGACCGACGATTGCTGCAGGAACGACCACGACGGCGGGATCTGATCGCGGAAGAGCTGCAGGTTGATCTGGAACGCCTGCGCCGCGCCGAAGACGAGCGCCGCGGCCCACGAGCCGAACGGCGTCCAGTCGCCGAAGATCATCGCCGCGAGGGAGATGAAGCCGCGCCCGTTCGTCATCAGCGGCTCGAAGGACGGCACCGACTCCAGCGTGAAATACGCTCCGCCGAGCCCGGCGATCGCGCCGCCGATCACGACGTTCACGTAGCGCACGCGGGCCACGTCGATCCCGACCGTCGCGGCCGCGCGGGGGTGCTCGCCGACGGCCCGCGCGCGCAGGCCCCACCGCGTGCGGAAGAGCACGAGGTGCGTCAGGCCGACCAGCGCGACGGCGGCGACGGCGATCGGCTGCTGCTCGAACACGGGGCCCACGACCGGGATGTCCGCGAGGAGCGGGACGCTGAGGCGCGGAAGGACGCCCGGCGCGTGAGGCACCTGCCCGCCGAACACGCTGCCCGACCCGAAGAAGAGCTGGCGGTTGAAAAAGCCGGTGAGCCCCACAGCGAGCAAGTTGATCACCGTCCCCGCGAGGATCTGGTCCACCGAGAAGGTCACCGCAAGCGCGGCGAGCAAGAGCCCCAGCGCGGCGCCGGTGGCGACCGCGATCACGACGCCGAGCAGCAGGCTCGGCAGCGGCGGGAAGCCCAGGATCGAGCTCGCGTAGATCGACCCGAACCAGCCCGAGAACGCCGCCGCGAGCATCATGCCCTCGATGCCGAGGTTGACGACCCCGGAGCGCTCGCAGAAGACGCCCGAGAGCGCCCCCAGGGTGAGCGGGGTGGCGACGGCGAGCGTCGTGGCCGCCATGCTGGCCACGATCGTCAGCGGCGGCACCTGCGACGCGCCGACCAGCGTCACGACGAGGACCAGCACGCCCACGACCACCGCGATGAATGCGTAGCGTCGATAGCCCATCTTCGTCCTTCCCTGCTCCCGTTCCCCGCTCCGGTCCCCGGCTGCTCGCTCGAGCCGGCGCGCTAACCGCCCCACCCGCGCGTGAGCACGAGCCGCTCGCGCTCGCCCCGGACGCGGTAGATGCGCCGGACCAGGGCGTCCGCCGCGACGAAGAGCAGGATCAGCGCCTGGATGATGGAGATCACGTCGATCGGCACCTGCGTCAGGTACTGCATCCGGGTCGCGCCGCTGCGCATCACGCTGAACAGCAGGGCCGCGAGCACCGTCCCGCCAGGGTGCGCCTTGCCGAGCAGGGCGATGGCGATCGCGTCGAAGCCGTACCCCTGCGAGAACCCGAGCTCGTGCCGGTGGTGCAGCGCGCTCACCTCGATGGCGCCGGCCAGCCCGGCGAAGGCGCCCGAGAGCGCCATGGTCGCGATCACGGTGCGGCTCACCCGCACGCCGGCGTAGCGCGCGGCGTCCGGGCTCTGCCCGGCCGTGCGGATCTCGAAGCCGAACGTCGTCCGCTGGAGCGCCCACCCGACGAGCGCCGCCGCGAGCAGGGCGAGCGGGAAGCCCCAGTGCAGCCGGAAGCCCTCCACGAGCGCGGGGATGCGCGCGCTCTCGTCGATGAGCGGCGTGCGGGAGAGCACGTTGGACGCCTCGGGGTCCTTCATCGGGCCGTTCAAGAGGAAGCTGACCGCGTTGAGGGCGACGTAGTTGAGCATGATCGTGCTGATCACCTCGTGTCCCCCCGCACGCGCCTTGATCCACCCGGGCACCGCGGCCCACAGCCCGCCCGCGAGCGCGCCGAGGAGCAGCGTCAGGGGGACGTGCAGCACCGCGGGCAGGCCGCCGCCCACGAGCTGCGGCAGCCAGTGGCCCGCCCAGGCCGCGGAGAGCGCCCCGAGCGCGAGCTGCCCCTCCGCGCCGATGTTGAAGAGGCCGCCCTTGAGCGCCAGCGAGACCGACAGGCCAGCCAGGATGTACGGCGTCGCCCACACGAGCGTCTCGCTCACCGCCCGCGGCGACCCGAGCGCGCCCTCGAGCATGCCGGCGTAGGCCTCGAGCGGGTTGCCCCCGGCCACGGCGATGAGGACGCCGCCCAGGACCATCGCGGTGAACACCGAGAGGGCCGGCAGGAGCAGCGGCCGGAGGCGCCGGATCAGCTTCTCTCGCATCCTCGGGAGCCCAGGGCGCTCACGGCCCCTTGGCCGGCGGCACCGCCGTCTTGAGCGTCCCGTCGACGAGCCCTTTCCGGAGCTCCTCCATCTTCGCCTTCACCTCGGCGGGGACCTTGGCGTCGAGATCGTGATACGGCGCATACCCCGACTTGCCCTGGAAATTCCCCGAGGGCAGCTTCCCCTCCTTGGCCGACTTGATGAGGTCGAAGGTGCCGTCGGAGATGAGCTTGACGGCGCTGGAGAGGAGGACCTTCTGGGCCTCGGGCACCGTGAAGTACTGGTCGGTGTCGACGCCGATGGCGTAAACGCCCTTCGTCGCCGCGCCGAGCAGCGCGCCGTTGCCCGTCTTGCCGCCGCCGCCGAAGACGATATCGACGCCCTTGTCGATCATCGAGACGGCGGTCGTCTTCCCCCACTCGGGATCGGTAAACGTCTTATCGAAGCCGACGTCGTTGTGATAGACGACGCTGAGCTCGATGTCGGGCTTGACGTGGCGCGCCCCGGCGCGGAAGCCCTCACCGAAGCGGAAGACGGGCGGGACGGCGTCGGTGGCGAGCACGGCGCCGATCTTCCCCGTCTTGGTCATCATCGCGGCCAGCGCGCCGACGAGGAAGCCGCCGTGGTCCTCGGGGAAGACCAGGCCCACGACGTTCGGCTTGGTCGCGATCTGGAACTGGTCGATGCCGATGAACTTGACGCCCTGGAACTGATCCGCCGCGGCGCGCGTCGCCTCCGTGAGCCCGAAGCCCGACGTGACGACCACGTCGTACCGCTCCTCGGCGAACGTCGAGATGTTCTTGGGGTAGTCCTTCGGATCCGTCGTCTCGATGTACTGCGTCGTGGCGCCGAGCTCCTTCTGCGCCCGCTGGATCGCCTCCCACGCCGACTGGTTGAACGACTTGTCGTCGATCTTGCCCATGTCGGTGACGAGGCCCACGCAGAACACCTCGGGGCTCGCGCAGTCGGCCTTCTTGCTGCTGCTGTTACACCCCGGGAGCGCGCTGGCGAGGGCCAGCAGGACCGCGATCGCGACGCGCCGCTTCTTCAACATGCCGGATCTCCTTGGAAGGCCTGCATTGGACACCGGGCCGCGCACCAAGGCAACCATCGCATCGCAGCAGCGCACTTTTACTCACACGGGCGGTCTCATCTGCTGCGCGGGAGGGCGGTCAGCTGCGCGGGAGCGCGGCGCGCCTTCGCTCGAGATCGCGATCGGGGAAGCAACATTTTTTCTTCGAGCGTTGTCACAGTCGATCGGCAGCGCCCGATGAGCGACGGGGCGCGCCGGCGCAGCCTTCCCGAGGAGGTCCTTCCATGAATGGTCCCGCCGTTCGATTCACGCTTTTTTGTGCACTCATCGCGTCCGCCGCCGTCCCTGCGGCGGACGCGTCGGCCTGCGGTGGAGTCGAGATCATGCCCGCGATCGACCACCGCGTGATGGGGATCGCCCAGGCCGAGCAAGCGCTTCACAACGGCCGGTTCACCGCGGCGGCGGGGAGCGTGATCCGGATGTTCCCCGAGATCCGGCGGATCTCGTATGACAAGGACCCGCTGATCAACCGGGCCTTCCGCGTCCTCGCGGTGGCCACCGCGCGCGCGGACGGGGCGCTCCAGGTCGGACCGGAGCTGCCGCGCGAGCTGCTCGAGACGTGGGGCGGGGCGTCGGCCGAGGAGCGCAAGGGGAACATCGACTGGTCGATCCGCGCGCTGCGCCGGCTGAACGAGCAGCGGAAGAACGATCCGGCGCTCCAGACCGACCTGGGCGAGGCGCTCGCCAGGGCGCCCGAGCACCGCGGCGAGGCGCTCAAGCTGCTCGGCGATCTGGCCGAGAAGGACCTCCTGACGAGCCCCGAGGCGTACGCGACGCTGGCGCGGCTGCGCGCGCTCTCGGGGGACAACGCGGGGCACGACGCCGCGGCCACCCGGTGCGAGACGATGGCGCAGAACAAGGCGCTCTGCCGGGCGACCGGCGCGGTGGGCGCGGTCGGCCAACAGAGCTGACGCCGATGCGCGCCCGCCCGCTGCTCGCCCTGCTCGCGGCGCTCGCCTCGGGCGCCGCGGGGTGTACCTCCGAGGACGCGCGGGGCCCGGCGCTGGCCGCTCCGCCGCCAAGCGGCAGCGGCGCCGGGGCGGCCGCTCCGGCCGCCGTGGCCGCGGCGCCGGCCGGCGATCCGGCGCGCGGAGAGCGGCTCGTCGCGGAGTTCCAGTGCAACCGCTGCCACGATGGGACCGGGCACGCGGCCGCGGCGCGCGACGCCCACTGCGTCCAGTGCCACCAGGACATCGCGGCGGGGCGGTTCCAGGCGCCGGCCGCGGCGATGAAGCGGTGGAACGAGAACCTCGTGCAGCTGCGCGACGTGCCGTCGCTCGCCGCCGCTGGCGACAGGCTGCGCCGCGACTGGATCCGCGGGTTCTTGCTGTCGCCGCACGACGTGCGCCCGCGCCTGCACGCGACGATGCCGCGGCTCGCGATCGGGCCCGAGCAGGCGAGCGATATCGCGGCCTACCTCACGCGCGATCGCCGCGAGCGGGGCGAACGGCGCGAACGTCCGACAGCGTCGCTGGAGGGCGCGAGCGCGGCCCGGGGGCGCGAGCTCTACGAGGCCAAGGGGTGCGGGACGTGCCACGCCTTCTCCGGGACGGCCGGGGTGACGGCGGTCGCGCCCGTGAAAGCGATGGAGAAGGAGACGCGGGCCGCGATCGCCCTGGCGCCGGATCTGAGGCACGCGCGCGACCGGATGGAGCCCGCCGATCTCGTCGCGTGGGTGCTCGACCCCGCGGCGATCAAGCCGGGCACGCCGATGCCCCAGGTGCCGATGTCGCCCGCCGAGGCGCGGGACATCGCGGCCTTCGTCACAACCGCGGAGCTCTCGCCGCGGGCGTCGGCGAGCGCGCCCGAGCGGCTGCCGCTGCTGTCGCGGCGGGTGACCTACGCCGAGGTGGATCGCCGGGTGTTCCGCGTCACGTGCAGGCACTGCCACTCCGAGCCGGATTACGCCCTCGGCGACGGCGGGCCCGGGAACACGGGCGGGTTCGGGTTCAAGCCGCGCGGGCTGAACCTCGCCACGTACGAGGGGATCGCCGCGGGCTACGTCGATGATCAGGGCGAGCGGCGGAGCGTATTCTCGCGCGGGCCGGACGGCGCCCCTCGCCTCGTCGCCGCGCTGCTGGCGCGGCAGGCGGAGGAGGCGGGCCACGCGGCTCCGGCGGTGCGCGGGATGCCGCTCGGGCTGCCCGCGGTCGGGCCGGAGGAGATCCAGCTCGTCGAGAGCTGGATCGCGCAGGGGCGGCCGCAATAGCGAAAGCGAACGAGCGGGAGGGGGCGATCGCCAGGGTCGCTCCGGCGTTGTCGTGGTGCCCCCCTTGCTTCCACGGTGACACCGAGGAGGTGGCCGATGCCTCGGTGGTCTCAACGCGCTCAGCACGCGGGCTCGCCTCCGAGCGGCGGGGGCAACGGGCCTCCGGGGAGGATGTCCATAGGAAGGCGTCTTTCCTTGCTCGTGTTGAGTCAGCTGATCCTGGCCGCCCTGGGCATCACGCTGTCCGTTGTCGCGCTCAGGCGGCTGGCTACCGAGACAGCCTATCTGCGTCACTACGTCTTCCAGCCGTTCGTCGTCATCAGCAGCGGCATCGAGTCATCGAACGCTCTCTATGCCCTGCTCGCTCGCCCGCCGTCGGACGTCTCTGTGGAGGTCCGGGAGCCGATGATGCGGCTCCGCTCCTTCATCGATCGGTACCAGCGCGATTGGTTGACGGCGACCTCGACCCTACCTGACGCCATCCACCTCCGCGCTGCGCTCGCTCGGGCCGGGGAGCTCGTGCTCCTGGACGAAGAGCGCGAGGCGGCGGACACCATCGCCGCTGTCGTGATGCACCTCGAGCGCACGACCGGGCTCGGGGGTCCGACGCCTGCCGCGCCGCACTTGCGGCGCGCCGACGTGGAGCACCTCAGCGACGCCCTCATCAAGCTGCACAAGATCAACCTGCGCTACATGGAGGTCGCTTACGACGCTTTCGAACGCATCCGACGGCGCATCCTCCTCGTCTTCATGGCCGTCGGCCTCGGGGGCGTCACGGCGGCGTCGCTCTTCGGCCTCGCGGTGCGCCGCGCGATCGCGCCGCGCATCCACCGGATGGTGACCGCCGTCCAACGCTTCCGCGAGCTCGGCGTCTACGAGCCGCTCGGGGACTGGGGGGACGACGAGCTCGCCGTGCTCGCCCACACGCTGAACACGAGCTTCAAGGCCATCGCCGAGCGCGACAAGGATCGCGACCGGTTCCTCGCCGTCGCCGCGCACGAGCTGAAGACGCCGCTCACCACCATGAAGGGGTTCTCGCAGATCGCGCTCAACCACCGGAACGACACGGCCATCCGCGAGCGCGCCCTCACGATCATCGATCGCCAGGCGACGCGCCTCGGCCGCCTGGTCCAGGATCTCCTGTGGTCGGCGCGCATCTCCGGGGGCGAGCTCCCCTTCAAGCCCGAAGCGATCGACGTCGAGGAGCTCGCCCGCCGCGTGATCGGAGAGTTCGAGCTCGTGGCCAGGGCTCACAGCATCCGCCTGGTACCCCGGGGAGACGCGCACCTCCTGGGCGATCCAGAGCTCATTGAGCAGGCGCTCTGGAGCCTGCTCGTCCAGGCCGTGTCCGTCGCGCTGGAGCACGATCCGGTGCTCCTCACGATCGACGCCGGATCCGCCGCGCGCGTGCTCATCACGATCGAGGTCCGGGGCGGGAAGGATCTCCCGGAGGACCTCGAGAAGCTGCTGGAGCCCTTCGCCGTCGTCGCGTTCGAGAGGCGGCGTGACGAGCCGCGCAGCACGGGCATCGGCCTCCACCTCGTCCAGGGGATCGCCCGGCTCCACGGCGCGAGGTTCTGGATCGAGCGGAGGCCCGGTGACCTCATGGTCTTTTCTCTGGAACTAAGGCGCTAGCGAGCAGAGGGAACATGCTGCGAAACCGCGTGCTGGTCATCGACGATGACCCCGATTTCCGGGAGCTCGTCGCCCTCAGCCTGGATGGGTGGGGGCTCCAGTGCCTCCAGGTCGCCGACTGCGCCGAGGCGCTCCCGCTGCTCGAGCGCGAGCGCGACGGGCTGCGGGCGGTGCTGTGCGACTACTTCATGCCAGGGCTCTCTCCCAGCGTTTGCGCGAAGGCGATCCTCTCGCGGGTCGATCCGGCGGTGCGCGTGGTGCTCGTGAGCGCGGCGGTGGACGTCTCGGAGCTGGCAGCGGAGCTCGGGCTCACGCGGTTCCTCGCCAAACCGTTCGATCTCGACCAGCTCCACGACGCGGTGCTCGGCCCACGCGAGCCCTCGGCCTGAGCGGCGCGGCGGATCGCAGAGCGGCGCGTCCAGGGGCGGCGCGCTCCGTGGTAGCCTCCCGACCCTCGCCCGCGCGCGGGCGGACCGCGCGCTGGGCGGCTCTCGGAGGTCTGCATCATGACAGGACAGCTTCTGGAAGAGGGCTTTACGAACCCTGGAATCGATCCGCGGCTCACGTGGCGCAACCCGCCGGCGCGCTGGGCGGTCGCGCCGGAGCGGAGCGTGCTCGTCGTCGAGCCCGCCGCGAAGACGGACTACTGGCAGCGGACGCACTACGGCTTTCGCAACGACAACGGGCCTTTCCTCTTCACCCGCGCCGGCGGCGACTTCGTGATGACCTGCCATGTGCGGTTCCGGCCGGCGCACCAGTACGACCAGGCGGGGCTCATGGTGCGAATCGCGGAGTCGTGCTGGCTGAAGACGTCGGTCGAGTTCGAGCCGGACGGCCCGAGCCGGCTCGGCGCGGTGGTGACGAACGCGGGCTACAGCGACTGGTCGACCCAGCCGTTTCCCTCGGATCGCCGCGAGATCTGGCTGCGCGTCCGGCGGGAAGGGCCCGATTACCTCGTCGACAGCTCGGACGACGGCGCGGCGTGGACGCAGATCCGCATGGCCCACCTGCACGAGGACGACGGGGCACGCGAGGTGGAGTGTGGCCTATATGCTTGCAGCCCGCTGGGCGAGGGCTTCGTGGCGGAGTTCGATCTGCTGCGGATCGCGCCGGGGCGCGCGGCGTGAGCCCTCGAGTGGTCGAGCGGGAGGACTCGCCGGCCGGGAGCGCGTGGATCAGCGGTCGAGCGCTTCGAGGTGCGGAGAGAGCACCTCGGTGAGCCAGCTCATCACCGCGCGCACGCGGCGCGGCACGCTTCGACCGTGCGTGTGGAGGAGCGAGACGGGCATTGGCGCGCAGGTGAGGGAGGGTAAAACCTCGACGAGCTCGCCCGCGGTGATGCTGGCGAGCTTCCCCGCCCGCGGCGCCTGGATGATGCCGAGGCCGGCCACGCACGCGGCGAAATAGGCGTCAGCGCTGTTGACCGTCACCACGCTGCGCATCGGCCACTCGCGGTAGCCGCCCTCGTGGGGGTACTCGAACGACGGCGCTTCGGCGCCGAGCGTCGTCGAGTAATGCACGAGGAGGTGCCGCTCGAGATCCTCGAGCCGGCGAGGCGTACCGTACTGGCGCAGATAGGAAGGGCTCGCGCAGTTCATCATGCGCAGCACGCCGAGCCTGCGGCCGACGAGCCCGTCGCCTCCCGGGGCGCCGATGCGCAGGACGCAGTCGAAGCCCTCGCGGAGCGGCTCGACGCGCCGATCGGTCGTGCTGAGGAGCACCTCGAGCTCGGGGTGGCGCGCGAGCAGCTCGGGCAGGCGCGGGATGATGACGTCGCGCGCGAAGTTCACCGGCAGATCGATCCGCACCCGCCCGCGCAGGCCCCGCGCGGCCTGGAACATCGCGCCGAGCTCGTCGGCCTCGAGCGCGAGGCGCCGCGCCCGCGGGAGGAGCTCCTCCCCGTCCGGCGTGAGGCGCACGACGCGCGTCGAGCGCTGGAGGAGCCGGGTGCCGAGCTCGGCCTCCAGGGCCTTCAACCGCAGCGACACGCGCGCCTTGGGCATGCCAAGGTGCTCGCCAGCGCGCGTGAAGCTGCCGAGCTCCGCCACCTTCACGAAGATCTTCAGCGATCCGACGTCGACGGTCATTGTTTCGACTGGCGAAACAGTGTGTCGGAACCCAGGGCCTTCCGCAACCGGCATCGGATCGCTATTCACAGTCGCAGACAGCGGCGAGCAACCGCCGCCGACAGCGGCGAGCAGCCGCGTCGCCATCGAAAGGACCCGACCATGAGCACATCCAAGCGTAGCCCCGTCGCCCTCGTCACCGGCGGAAGCCGCGGGCTGGGAAAGAGCATGGCGCTCCACCTCGCGGATCGCGGCGTGGACGTCATCATCACCTACCGCGGCGGCGCGGCCGAGGCGGCAGATGTGGTGAAGCAGATCGAGGCCAAGGGGAGGACGGCGGCGGCCGTCACGCTCGATCTGGGGAGCACCCGCGGATTTGACGCGTTCGCCGCCGCGGTGAAGGCGGAGCTCGCCGGTCGCTTCCGGCGCGATCGCTTCGATTACCTGGTGAACAACGCCGGCATGGGCGCCTACGCGAGCTTCGCCGAGACGACCGAAGAGCAGTTCGACGCGCTCATGAACGTCCACCTCAAGGGGACGTTCTTCCTCACGCAGAAGCTCCTTCCGCTCATCGCGGACGGAGGGCGGATCCTCAACGTCTCGTCGGGGCTCACGCGGTTCAGCTTCCCCGGCTACGCCGCCTACGCCGCGATGAAGGGCGGCGTGGAGGTGCTCACCCGCTACCTGGCGAAGGAGCTCGGGCCGCGGAAGATCGCGGTGAACACGCTGGCGCCCGGCGCGATCGAGACCGACTTCGGGGGCGGCGCCGTGCGCGACAACACCGAGCTGAACAAGATGATCGCCGCCCAGACCGCCCTCGGCCGGGTCGGCCTCCCGGATGACATCGGCGGCGCGGTCGCCGTGCTGCTCTCGCCCGAGGGCCAGTGGATCAACGGCCAGCGCATCGAGGCGTCAGGCGGCATGAACCTCTGAGGCGCTCCGAGTCCACGGCAGGCGCGTGGTCGTCGGGCCCGCGCCTGCAACAGGAGCAGCGAACACCACGAGCATTTCGACACAGAACGGCACAAGCCATCGAGCGTGACGGCGGCTTTTGCGGAGGAGCTCGACTGGCACGTTTGGTGCTGGATGGCAGCGCATCGCAAGGAGGCGAGCGCTCATGCGCAGAGAATTGCAGTTGCTCATCGTTCGAATCCTCGGGACCGGCATGCTCGCCGGCCTGTCGCTGACGCTCGGGTGCCAGGGCGATACCAGCGTGCCAGCTGGCACAGGAGGGGCCGGCGGCGCCGGGGGTGAAGGCGGCGCGGGCGGTCAAGGCGGCGCAGGCGGTCAGGGTGGCGCAGGCGGCGGCCCGGAGACGTGCGAGTCGCAGCAGGGCGACCACGGCGAGGCCTGTCCTGCGGGCGCGCCTTGCGCGATCACGCTCGACGTGGAGGTGACGTGCACCGGGCACGACTTCGCAGCGGGCGGGGTGCGGGCCGTTCCGGCGGCGGACGCGACGTACCTCGTGACGAGCAGCAACGCCCCGACGCGGCTGTTCGAGCTCGACGACGACGGGGCGACGCAACGCGACTTCGACGTGCAGAGCATGAGCGTGAGCGTGGCGCTCTCGCCGGACGGAAGGGCGTACGCCGCGGTGGATGAGACGCAAGGCACCGGTGACGGCTATCCCGGCGGTGTCGTGTTCCTGCCGCTCGCCGGCAGCGCGGCCGACAAGCAGATGGTGTTCGATCGCGACGACAAATACGTGCCGGTCCTCGATGTCGCGGTGGACTCGCAGGGCGAGCCGCACATCTGGATCCTCACGGACGCGCCGGAGATCATCGAGCACGCGACGCGCACGTCCGGCGGCGCCTGGGACGTCGCGCCAGCGAGCCGGCTGGCCGACAGCGGTTGGCCCCGCTTCGCCCTCGCGCCCGACGACGCGCCGCTGGCGTTTGGTATGGTCCAAGCGGGCTCCGACAGCTGGCAGCTCGAGGTGCTCGACGGCGCCACGGAGCGGAGCCTTGGCGCTCCGGTCCCCTCGAGCTCGCCGATCCGTTACGAGCCCGTCCCGCCGCCGAAGCCCGCCGGTGAAGCGACGATTCCGCGCTTCGCGGCGGTCGTGCAGCACCCCGACGGGCTGCGGCTGGAGAGCGCCGGCGAGGGCGACGGCGTCGACGAGGTAGCGATCCCCGGCACAGCGATGCCGCCGTACAGCTGCCAGCGCGGGTTCGGCGACTCCCCGTCGCCGGGCTGCCCGGCCGACTGCCACGAGGTGACCTCCGGGCTCGAATGGTCGGCCTTCTCGGCCGCGCGCACGAGCGACGGCGACGTGTGGATCGCGTTCCTGATCAGCCACCTCGACTGGACGATCGCCTACGAGGTGCAGAACGCCGATCTGCCGACGTGCGTCGGCAACATCGCGGCGGACGAAAGCCGCGGCGAGCTGCGCCTCGTGCGCGTGCCTGCCGCCGGAGGGGCGCCCGAGGTCGCTGTGACGCTGCCGCTCCCCGCGATCGCAGGCGAGAGCCATTTCAGCGATGTGTACCAGCGCCACCCGCTCGTCGATGTCTCCGCCTTCGGCACGGAGCTCACCGTGGCGATGCGCACGCAGGCGTCACGCACGGGGCCCTTCACGGCCCGCGTGCTGCGCGTCGACACCTCGCGCCTCGCGCCTGCCGCGCCAGGCGACTGAGACGCTTCACGGTAACCACGGCTGCGGCTCGGGCTGAATGAGCATTCTGACACAGACCGACACAACGCATCGCGTGTGACATCGGCTTTTGCGCAGGAGATCGACTGGCACGTTTGATGTTAAGCGCCAGCGCATCGCAGGGAGGCGATTGCTCATGCGCCAGAAATTGCAAATACACATCCTTCGAATGCTTGGGACCGGCATGCTCGCCGGCCTGTCGGTGACGCTCGGGTGCCAGGGCGATACCACCGTGCCAGCTGACACAGAAGAGGCCGGCGGCGCCGGGGATCAAGGTGGCGCCGGGGATCAAGGCGGCGCGGGCGGTCAGGGCGGCGCTGGCGACGCCCCGGCGACGTGTGAATCGCGGCGAGGCGATCACAACGACGCCTGTCCCGCGGACGCGCCTTGCGCGATCACGCTCGACGTGGAGGTGACGTGCACCGATTCCACGTTTGCAGCGGGCGGGGTGCGTGCCGTGCCGGCGGCGGGCGCGACATACCTCGTGACGAGCAGCAACGACCCGACGCGGCTGTTCGAGCTCGACGACGATGGGGCGGCACAACGAGACTTCGACGTGCAGTCCACTACCGTGAGCGTGGCGCTCTCGCCGGACGGAAGGGCGTATGCCGCGGTGGATGAGACGAAAAGCAGCGGTGACGGTTATCCTGGCGGTGTCGTGTTCTTGCCGCTGGCCGGCAGCGCGACGGAGAAGCAGCTGGTGTTCGATCGGGACGACAACTACGTGCCGGTCCTCGATGTCGCGGTGGACTCCCGGGGCGAGCCCCACATCTGGATCAACACGGACGCGCCCGACAGCGTCGCGCACACGACGCGCACGTCCAGCGGCGCCTGGGACGTCGCGCCGGCGAGCCGGCCGAGCGGCAGCGATTACGCCCGCTTCGCCCTCGCGCCCGACGACGCGCCGCTGGCGTTCGGGCTCGTCGAAGCGCTCCCAGGGGTCCTGCAGCTCACGGTGCTCGACGGCACCACGGAGCGGAGCCTTGGCGCCCCGGACTCCGCGAGCTTCCTGCTCGATTACGAGCCCATCCGGCCGCCGCAGCCCGCAGGACAAGCGACGTTTCCGCGCTTCGCGGCGGTCGTGCAGCACACCGACGGGCTGCGGCTGGCGAGCGCCAACGAGGACGGCGGCTTCGACGAGGTCGCAATTCCCGGCACCGAGACGCCCACGCACCGCTGCCAGGACGGCGTCGACATCCCGCCTCCGGGCTCTCCGAGCAGCTGCCCGGCCGAATGCCACGTGGTGGCCTCCGGGCTCGCATGGTCGGCTTTCGCGGCCGCGCGCACGAGCGATGGCGACGCGTGGATCGCGCTCCTGATCAGCCACATCGACCAGACGCTCGCGTACGAGTTGCAGGACACCGGTCTGGACCGGGTGTGCGTCGGCCACACGGTGGCGGACGAAAGCCGCGGCGAGCTACGCCTCGTGCGCGTGCCTGCCGCAGGAGGCGCGCCCGAGGTCGCGGTGACGCTGCCGCTCCCCGCGATCGCAGGAGGGAGCTACTTCAACGATCTGAACGAGCAGCACCCGCTCGTCGATGTCTCCGCGTTCGGCACGGAGCTCACCGTGGCCATGCGCACGCAGGCGTCGTTCGAGGGGCCCTACACGGCGCGCGTGCTGCGCATCGACACCTCGCTCCTCGGGCCCGCCGCGCCAGGCGACTGAGACGCGCGCTGCACATCGACGCATCGGTCCTCGACCCGGCCGCGCAGCCGCCGGGTCGGACCCGGGCGCGCTACGGCTGGCGGAGCCGGCGCGAGGACAGGAGCTCGAGCCCTCCCGTGCGCTCTGCGATGCGCTGGAGCGACGCGAGCAGCGCGCCGGCCTGCTCCTCGCCGAGCAGCGCGCGGAGCCGCCTGTTCACCGCGGCGCGCGCGGCGCGCCCCGCCTCGACCGCCGCCCACCCGCGGTCGGTGAGCTCCACGAGCCGGTTGCGCTGGTCGTCCTCGGCGACGCGCCGGCGCACGTAGCCGAGCTCCTCCAGCTCCACCACCGCCTTCGAGGCGCCCTGCGCCGTGATGCCGAGCCGCTCCGCGAGCTCCCTCACCTTCACCGGCCCCGGGATGAGGTGCTGGAACACGTAGCCATGGCTCGGCCGGAGATCCCCGTGGCCGGCCCGCTCCACGCGGCGCATCACCTCGTCGCTGTTCGCGGCCGCGATGGCGGCGAAGAGCAGCACGAGGTCCTCGTCCGGGCGCGCAGGCTTCACGGCCGGAGCGTGTAACCCGCAACCGAGGTTGCGCAAATGACGTTGACGGCTACGGGCGGCGGCCCTATTCATCAACCAAGGTTGCGCAACTTAGGTTGTGAATCATCGGGGTCGGGCTCGAAAGGCCGGGTGGCTCGCCCGCGCGCTTCCGGCACGCACTGCCCCGAGGAAGGGACGAAAGGACGAGCGATGCACCTCGCGATCCATGGCTCCTGCGATCCGGCGTTCGCGCCCGTGCGCGCGGCGTTCGCCTCGAATTTCGAGCGGTTTCCCGAGCTCGGGGCCGCCGTGTGCGCCGCCGTGCGCGGCCGCGTGGTCGTCGACCTCTGGGCTGGTTTCCGGGACGCGGCGAGGACCGCGCCGTGGCGCGGCGACACGATCGTGAACGTCTTCTCGGCGACGAAGGGTGCTGTGGCGCTGTGCGCCCACGCGCTCGCGGAGCGGCGCGCGCTCGACCTGGACGCGCCGGTCGCCGCCGCCTGGCCGGAGTTCGGCGCGGCCGGCAAGGGGCGCGTCCTCGTGGCCCAGCTGCTCGACCACAGCGCCGGCCTGCCGGCGCTCCGCGCCGAGCCGGAGGAGGGCGCGCTCTACGACTGGCAGGCCATGACCGCCGCCCTCGCCGCGGAGGAGCCGTTCTGGGAGCCGGGCGCCCGGCACGGCTACCACGCGGTCACGTTCGGCTTCCTCGTGGGCGAGGTGATCCGGCGCGCGAGCGGGCAGCGGGTGGGCGCGTTCCTCCGGGAGGCCGTCGCGGGCCCGCTCGGCCTGGACTTCCACATCGGGACCGGCGCCGAGCACGACGGGCGGATCGCCGAGGTGCCGCCGACCATCGCGAGCCCGAACGGCCTGGGCGGCGCGTTCGCCGCGAGCTTCCGCGACCCGGCGTCGCTCACCTCGATGGCGTTCACCAGGCCGCGCGACCTTGTGACGCCGGGCCTCGTCAACACCGCGCGCGCCCGGCGCGCGGAGATCCCCGCGCTCAACGGCCACGCGAACGCGCGCGCGCTCGCGCGGATGTACGGCGCGCTCGCGAACGGCGGGGCCCTCGCCGGCGCCGCGCGCGTGCTGTCGCCGGAGGCGGTCGAGGCCGCGCTGGTGGAACGATCGGCCGGGCTCGACGCCGTCCTCCTCGCGGAGAGCCGGTTCTCGCTCGGGTTCATGCTCCCGAGCGCCCTGCGCCCCTTCGGGCGCGGCCCGCGGACCTTCGGCCACCCTGGCGCCGGCGGCCCGCTCGGCTTCGCCGACCCCGACGCGGGGCTCGGGTTCGGCTACACGCCGAACCAGACCATCGCGAGCGGCGAGGGCGGCGACCCGCGGTGGCGGGCGCTGATCGGGGCCGTGTACTCGTGTCTATGAGCGCTTTTTGTTATGCACGAGCTGGCGCCCATTCACGTAGATCGCTCCATCCTGCGGCGGCGGTTCGTCCTGCCAGCCGAACGCCACGAGCGTCAGGCGCGCCTTGGCGCGGATCACCTCCCACCGGGGATCGAGGGATAGCTGATCGGCATCCAGCCAGAACTCCGCGTTGTGTTCACCGGAGAGCGCGTCGAGATAGCGGTCGAGCGAATCGAGCGCCTCACGCTGGGGCCTCGCCAGCGGTAGCGTCTCGGCGAGGAACGCGCGTCGCGCGCTGTCGAAGTCGTTCGCGAGCTCGTCACCCACACACACGAAATCGGGGAACAGCGCGCGCTGCACGTCCGCCGGCTGCGCGAGCGCCTGCACCGATCTCATCAAGGATTGTTCCGACGCGCGCATCGTCATGGATCCGGGACCGCCGTGCAACGCCCTGCTCGGCACTCGACGTGCTGCGACGGACACCTGTACTTGCAGGCCTGCCCGCCCTCTTCATAGGCAGAGATCAACTGCTTTGCCTTGGCATTCACCGCCTCGGCATGCTCGGAGCGAACCCCCGAACCACAGCCGAGTGGGCACCCACCGCCGGCCAGGACGCACTCCGAGGTCGACGTGCAGGAGCTCCGCTCGTCCACGAACCGCTGGTATTCCTCGACCCGCTCGGCGCTGCTCTTTTCACGATCACAGGCAGTCGCTGTCATGACGATGACAGACGCGAGCAGGTATTCGACAAGCCTCGTTTGCAGCATCGGTCATCCGTCCACCTGACGAGCCGTCGACTGGTCGACCGGAGCCGCCGGGGCGCGTCTGTCGATCCGGGCGCCGCGCAGCGATCTCCCGCACAGAAGGTCTCACGGGTTGGCGCTGCGCCGCAAGTCCCAGAAGCGACGCTAGAGACCGCTGGCTCCGGCGGTGGAGACCCTGCCTCCGGCGGCACGGGAGGCTCCGGCGGCGCACCTGCCGATTGCGGCGTCGCCGATCTCGGGCCCGACACGGTCGGTCCCACCGCGATCCCGCCGGCACCCTCGGCACGGAGCGCCCGAGCCGAGGCGATCGCCGCGGCCCCGAGCCCCGCCGACAGACGATCGTCGCGAACGTGTCGCACCAACAGAAGACCCTCCAGGTAACCTGGCCCCGTGCACTGGTACGAGCCGGACGTCCGTGCCCTCGAAGAGGAGCAGCGCCGCTCGCCGGCGCCGCCTGGCTCTGTCGTATTCTACGGCAGCTCCTCCATCCGCCTGTGGTCCACGCTGCGCGATGATTTCCCCGGCGTACCTGTCGTCAATCGCGGCTTCGGCGGCTCGACCATGGCGGCCTGCTCGTGGTTCTTCTGGCGCCTCGTCCACCCGCTCGCGCCGCGCGCGCTGGTGCTCTACGCAGGCGACAACGACATCGGCGACGGAGAGTCCCCGACCGAGATCGTAAAGCAGCTCGGCTTTCTGGTGACGCAGCTGGACGAGAGCGCGGGCGCCATACCGCTCACGTTCATCACGATCAAGCCGTCCGTGGCGCGCTTTCACCTCCTCGATCGTATCCTCGAGACGAACCGGCTCGCGGCGGAGCTGCTCGCGGCGCGCCCTCGGTCGTACGTGATCGACGTCGTCGAGCCGATGCTCGAGCACGGGCGGCCGCGGCCCGAGCTCTACGAGCCAGATGGCCTGCACCTCAGCCGCGCCGGCTACCTGTTATGGCGGGACCTGCTTCAAGCGAGGCGTCCCGAGATCTTCGCAGAGGCGGACCATGCAGCGCAGCCACCATAAATGGTATAGCCCGCGGCTGGGCCAGGACATGGAGCTGCTCGTCTTCGGCCACAAAGGCGCGCGCGTCCTTGTGTTCCCCACCCGGTGCGGGCGCTTCTTCGACTACGCGGACTTCGGCATGCTCGAGGCCGTGCGCGAGCGGGTCGAGAACGGCTGGCTCCAGCTCTACTGCGTGGACAGCGTCGACGGCCAGAGCTTCTATTGCCTGGCCGCGCGCCCGTACGACAGGATCAGGCGTCACCAGGCGTACGAGGACTACCTGCTCCACGAGGTCCTCCCGCTCAGCGAGCAGCTGAACGCAGGGAGCTTCCTTATCTCCCACGGCTGCAGTCTGGGCGCATACCACGCTGTGAATATCGCCTTGCGCCACCCTCATCTCTTCGGCAAGGCGGTCGCGTTCAGCGGGCGCTTCGATCTCACGGAGGCCGTCGACGATTTCAAGAGCCTGCTGGAGGGCCATTTCGAGGACCTCGTGTATTTCCACATGCCGACGATGTTCCTGCCGAACATCAGAGAGGAGGCCGTGCTCTCTCACCTGCGCCGCCTCCGGGTCGAGCTGGTCATCGGGGAGCACGATCCGTTTCTAGCCAGCAACCAGAGGCTCGCCGCTGCCATGGCAAACCGCGGGATCCCGCACCAGCTCCACGTATGGCAGAACCGCGCCCATAACAAACACGCGTGGGCCAAGATGGCGCACCTCTACCTGTGAGCTCGGTCGAGCCTCGAACGTCGGCGCCATCGAGAGCGCCGACGCCGCGATGAGCACCGCGCCGCGCGAGGCCACGGCCATCAGGCGAAGCGCGCTGCGCCTCGCCTCGCGCCAGAAGGGCGGAGGCCCCCTTTCGTCAGCTCGTGAAGGGCTCCCGCCAGCGACGCGTACGTGGCCAGATTGCCTAGATCCACGTCGATGAGGCTCCTCGCGATCTCGGGGCGCACGCCGACCAGGACGACGCGCGCGCCGAGCAGGGCGACCGCGCGGCTGGTCTGGCCCAGCGCCTGGGCGACCTGCGCGTCCACCGTCGGCACACCGGTGATATCGAGCAGCACGAAGCGCGCCCCATGCCGACCCACCCCCTCGACCACGGCCGTGAGCACCTGGAGGGCGCGGTCCCGGTCGATCGCGCCGATCAGCGGCACGAGCAGAACGCCGCGCAGGAGCGGGATGAGCGGGCAGCCGAGCTCGCGCACCGTTTCCGAGAGCGTTCGCTCGCTCGCATAGGCCATCTGCAGCTCCGCGTTCTTCGTCGAGAGCGACTGGACGAGCTCGCCGCGCTCGAGGGCGGCGGCGAGCAGCGACGCCCAGACCCCGATGGTGCCCTCGTCGCCGGTCAGCTCGCGGAGGGTCGGCCCCATGAGCGCCACGAACCCCCAGTCGCGTCGCTCGGTGCGGATCGGCAGCAGCATCATCATGAGCGCGCCGCTCGCGGCCGCGGGCGGCAGCAGGTGCTCCGGCGGAAACGCCTCCAGCCGATGGCGGCTGCCGATAGGGGGCGTCGCGCTGCCGTCACGGCTGTAGGCGCCGGCGACGACGAGCGTCTTCGCGTCCTCCCGGAGCGCAAGGCAGGCCCAGATCGCGCTGGTCTTTGCGAGCCATGAGAGCGACAGGGACTCCTGCTGAGAGCCGCTGACCAGCGCGAGGCCCACGTCGTGATTGGACCGCACGAGCATCCCGAGCTGCGCCACGAACCCGGCCTCGACGCTGAGCCGAGCCCGAGCGATCGAGAGGTGCGCGCTGTCCAGGAACGCTTCGACCCGCCGAGCGGACGCCGCGTCCCCACCCCGCCGCTCGTGGGAGCGGCGGAGCAGGCGCACGATCGCCATCAAGGTGCCCATATCGGACGAGATCTCGACGGCCTGCTGGTAGGCGCGCTCCAGCGCCTTCGCCGGAGGGAGCGCAGTCCCCTCGACCGCCGCCCCATACGCTTCGAGCACCAGGGCGACCCCCGGCCATACCGCGGCAGGCGACGTATCGGGCGCCAGGGGCCGAGGCGCGAGGAGCAGCTCGACCATCCGTCGATCCAGATCTCCGCCGCCGTGCTCCCCCGGCGCCGTGTCCTCGTCGAGGAAGCTCTGGAGCACGTCGCATCCGCACGAGATCCGCGGGATCAAGGTGTTCGGCGTGAGCACGAGCTCGGGCGGGGAGGTCTCGCCGGCGAGCATCGAGACGAGGAGATCGCACGCGGCGCTCCCCAGCGTCTCGAACCGCTGGCGCACGGTGGTCAGCGGGGGGTCGGCTGCTTGCGCCTCCGGTACATCGTCGAAGCCGACGATCGCCAGCTCCTCGGGGATGCGGACGCCCGCCTCCTTCAGCAACGGCATCATCCCGATGGCGTTCTTGTCCGTCCCGAAGACCGCCGCTGTACACGCATTCCGCCGCGCGAGGAGCTGCGGGGCGCCGTTCTCGCCGCCGGTATACCAGTTGTCGTCGGTCCGGATGACCAGATCTGGATCGAACGGTATCCCCGCCTCGGCGAGCGTCTCTCGGTAGGCGTCGAAGCGCTCGCGGACATCGGACTCATGGAGGCAGCCGACGAACGCGATGCGCCGGTGCCCGTGTCCGATCAGATGGCGCACCGCGCTCCGCATCCCGCTGTGGTTGTCCGGGATCACGGACGGGCAGTTGCCCTTGTGCACATGGGTGCCGACGACGACACGCGGGACCCGCTCGGCAGCGAGCTGCTCGATGCCGTCCACCCCGATCACGACGATCCACCCATCCACCTGTTCTCTGGAGAGCGAGGGGGCCTGGAGCGAGGCGGCCGTGCCGCGCATCACCAGCGTCCGACAACCGTGCTGCCGCGCCGCATCGTGGATTCCCGTCAGGACCGGGTTCCAGAACGAGCCATCCAGATAGGGCGTGATGACGCCCACGGTCATCACACGTGGCGTCTCATGGGCGCCTGCTCCGCCGAGGGGCGGCCCCGCGAGGCGACTCACATCGCGCGTCGAGCGGCCGGCGTCGCCTCCCGTGGCTTGCTGTCCGGCCGCGCCATCTCCCTGGACCGAGCCGTCAGATCCGCCGCCCCGCTGCTCCGGCAGCTCGACTTCACTGCCCCGGCTACCCTGAACCATCACCTCGCTCTCCCTACTCCCCCGTCCCACGGCTGCGCGCGCTTGTCCAGCCATACCATGTTCCAGACGTGTCCTTCTGCGACGCCTCGATGTCGCTTCGCAGCGGATGTCGATGCGCGTGCGGTCATCAAGGTCGCCGCGGGGCGGGACGTGTCAAACATCGCCAACCAGCAATCGTGCGCGTCTGGCAAACCTGAATACAAGGAGTCCCTGATCCCGAATATCGCCAGGTTCTTGAAGCACGCGGGCGAAGCCCCCGGACCGATCGAGGCGCACGCCAGCGCCGCAGGCAACCTGTCGCAGTGGAGGACTGGCCAGCCCCGACCCGGAGGCGGACGCCGCCGCTCACGCCGAACAGGCCAACTCCGTTGGGCGGCAAGCCGCGCGGCGGCCGATTCGAGAACTGCTCGAACCGATCGTCAACGCAGAGCGCCGGAGACGGCGACGACGAGGTCTCTCGTCTTCTCGGCCAAGCGCCGAGGGTAACAGGTCGCGTCGCGACCGCGTCAGCCGCCGTCCTCGCCCGGATCGCCGCCGGTCCCCGGCGAGCGACACTTCATCACCATGCGGATCTCGTTGCCCTTGTCGTTGTGCCGCACCTCGTCCATGAACGTGCGGATCAGCATCAGGCCGCGGCCGCTCGGCTTGTCCAGGTTGGCGAGGTCGGTCGGATCCGGCAGGTTGCGCGGGTCGAAGCCGGGCCCCTCGTCGCGCACCACGTACGTCGCCTCGGTGCGCGTCTCCCGCGCCATGACGAGCACGCGCCGATCCCGGTAGGGGCTCTCCGTCCGGCGGCTCTCGACGAGCGCGGAGAAGGCGCTCGGCTGCTCGTCGAGCAGCGACGAGCTGACCTCGAGGTTGCCGTGCACGATGGCGTTCACGAGCGCCTCGCGCAGCGCCACCGCGACCTGGATCCGGCCCGTCTCGTCGCACAGCCGCATCCGGCCCAGGCTCTGCTCGACGTGGCCCACCAGCGCGGGGACCTTCGCCACGTCGTTGTCGAGCTCGAAATGGGACTCGGTCACCGTCAGGCACGAGAGGAGGAGCTGCTCTCGCCGATCGAGCCGCGCCACCGCCAGGACGTTCTCGACCGTGTTCACGAGCTCCGCCGCGAGGCTCCGCTTCGCGACGTAGCTCGCGGCGCCGCGCCGCAGCGCCTGCACCGCGATCTCCTCGCTGCCGTGCGCCGTCATCAGGATCACCGGAAGGTACGGGTGATCGCGGCGGATCGCCTCGACCAGCTCCAGGCCGTCCATCTCGGGCATCTGGAGATCGGTCAGCACGATCTCGGGCATCGACCTGGCGATCGTCTCGAGCGCCTCGACGCCGTTCTCGGCGTACACGGGCTCCATCCCGGCGCGCTTCTTGAGCAAGCTCCCGGAGAGGCGCCGATCCATCGGGGAGTCGTCCACCACGAGCACCCTCACCATCGCGTCACCTCGCTATCAGAGCGCCGCTCGCCCTGCACCGGCGGCTCCGGGTCCGCCGGCACGCCCTCACGCACGAACGCGGCGAGCTCGGGGAGCAGGCGCTCGATCTGCGCCCGCAGCGCGAACTGCGCCTCGGCCAGGCTGCCGAGCTCGTTCGCGCGCGCCATCTTCTCCAGCGCGAAGGAGGCCTCGAACGCGCTCCGCGCGCCGAAGCTGTCGACCCCGCCCTTCAGGCTGTGCGCGGCCCGCTGGAGCTTGCGGGCGTCGCCGGCGGCCACCGCGTCGTCGATGTCGCCCATCCAGCGCGGGCACTCCTCCAGGAAGACCTCGGCGAGCTCGCGCAGGAGGTCGGCGTCGCCGCCCGTCCGCTCCAGCGCCTTGGTGCGATCGAACATCGGCCGGGCCGTGATCGAGGAGGGCGAGGGCTGCAGCCGCTCCTCCGAGCGGGTGCTCGGCGGCCCGCTGTCGAACGTCGACGAGGGCACCGAGGCGTACGAGCTCGGCGCGCCGAGCGACATGCGCGTCGGGTCCTCGATCTCCAGGGCAGAGGGCCCGGCGGCGAGCCGGTCGATCATGTCGTAGAGCTCCTCGACCTGCACCGGCTTCGACAGGTAGCCGTCGAAGCCGGCCCGGAGGCAGCGCTCGCGGTCGCCCTTCATCGCGTACGCGGTCACGACGATGAGCGGCATGTGCCCGCCCTCGCGCCGCTCGCGGGCGCGGACGACCCGCGCGACCTGGAGGCCGTCCATCTCGGGCATCTCCACGTCGAGCAGGGCCACGTCGTACTGCCCGCCCGCGATCTTCTCGACGGCGAGGCGGCCGTTCTCGACGATGTGCACGTGGTGGCCCTGCCGCTCCAGCCAGCGGCGCATCAGCTTCTGGTTGATCGCGTTGTCCTCGGCGACGAGCACGCGCAGGCCGCGCGCGCGCGTCCCCGGCGCGGCGCGGCGCAGGTCGGCCGACCGGAGCGAGGTCCGCGTCGGGACGCCGAAGGCGTGGAACACGGCCTCCTGGAGGTGGGACGTCTTCACGGGCTTCGTGACCATGGCGAAGACGCCGAGATCGCGGCAGCGCGCGGCGTCCGCCTGCGCGGACGTCGAGCTGAGCAGCATGAGGACGCGCCCCTTCAGGATCTCGCGCTTCCGGCAGTGCTCGACCACGGCGAAGCCGTCGACCTTCGGCATGCGGGCGTCGACGATGGCGAGGCCGAACGAGCTGCTCGGCCCGACCGCGTTGCCCCCCGGCTTGCCCCAGGGCAGCGCCCACACGCCCGAGTCCTCCGAGAGCGCCGCGATCGCCGCCGCCCCCGAGTCGACGGGGACCGCCTTCATCCCCCAGCCCTCGATGGTGTCCGCGAGGATGCGCCGCGCGGTCGCGTTGTCGTCCGCGATGAGGACCTTCGTGCCGAGGAGGTCCTTCGGGATCTCCAGGCGGCGCGACCGGGCGGCGCCCTCGAGCGCCCGGAGCTGGAGGGTGAAGTGGAACGTGCTGCCCTTGCCGAGCTCGCTCTCGATCCAGATCTTGCCGCCCATCATCTCGACCAGGCGGGCGCAGATCGTGAGGCCGAGCCCCGTACCGCCGTACTTGCGGGTGGTCGAGCCGTCCGCCTGAGCGAACGCGTCGAAGACGAGCCGCTGCTTCTCCGGGGCGATCCCGATGCCCGTGTCGATCACGCTCACGCGGAGCACCACGGCGTCGCCGAGCGCCTCGCCCGCGTAGAGGCTCGGCGCGCCCTGGCTGTCCGCGCTGGCCTCCTCGTCGGCCGTGAGGGGCGCGCGCGAGTCGACCTCGGCGCGGACGACGACCTCGCCGGCGTCGGTGAACTTCACCGCGTTGCTCACGAGGTTGACGAGGACCTGGCGCAGGCGCAGCGGATCGCCGACGAGCGCCTCGGGCACGTCGGGGCCGACGTCGTAGGCGAGCTCGAGCCGCTTCTCGTGGGCGCGGAGCGCGAGCGTCTTCACGGCGTCGCCGATGATCTCGCTCGGGTCGAAGACGACGGGCTCGATCTCGAGCTTGCCGGCCTCGATCTTCGAGAAATCGAGGACGTCGTTGATGATGGAGAGCAGCGCGTCGGCCGAGATCTTGACCATCTCGAGGTACTCGCGCTGCTCCTGGGTGAGCTCGGTCTGGAGCGCGAGCGACGTCATGCCGATGATGCCGTTCATCGGGGTGCGGATCTCGTGGCTCACGCTGGCGAGGAACTCGCTCTTCGCGCGGCTCGCCGCCTCGGCGGCCTCCTTGGCCTGCTGGAGCTCGTCCTCGACCGCCTGGCGCTGCATGAGCAGGGCGCGCAGGCTCGCGGAGTGCTCGCGCTCGTTCTCGAGCGAGGCCTCGCCCATGGCGTCCGCGCGGCGCTTCGCGATGCTCGCCATCACCGCCATGGCGGGGGTGGTGACGGCGAAGACGATGACCCGGAGGAGGTTGTCGTCCTTGTACGAGAACGGCACCCCGTCCTCGGAGAAGTAGAGCGCGAAGAAGACGCACGAGATGAGCGCGGTGACGATGCCGCCCCAGAGGCCGCCGCTGAACGCCGCGAAGACGATGATCATCGAGAGGATCGCGGGCGGGTTCGGGATGGTCCAGTCGAGCGCGGCCTCGAGCGTGGCGACCGCGCCGATGACGAGCAGCGCGAGCACGGGGCCGAGCAGCGGGAGCACGAACTTCTCCCAGGAGGGCCGGCTGAGGCGCCGCTGCAGCGCGGAGGGGAGCGGCAGGAACGTGCCGCGGCCCTCGGCGTCGCCGCCCACCGACGGGCGGGGCTCACCGCCCAGCGACGGGCGAGGCTCACCGCCCGCCGACGGGCGGGGCTCGCCGCCCAGCGACGGGCGGGGGTCCGCGTGAGCGGTCCCCGGCGCGGCGACTGGCGGGGGATCCTCGGCCTTCGGCATGGCTTCATGGAGATAGCGGGGTCGCGATCGGGCGTCCACGGCCGCGAGGGTCGGGGCCCATGGACGGGCGGCGCCGGGGCACAGCGGGCAAGTAGGAGGGACGCCGCTCGACCCCGAGCGCCACGAGGCCGGGCAGCGCGGGTCGCGTCGCCGGCGGACCCGGCGCTGACGGCCTGCGCCGCCGGCGCGCGGCGGCCGGGGCGCCCGCTGCCACGCTCACCGCGGCGCGCTCACCCCTTCACGCCGCCTGTCGTCAGCCCCGCGATCAGGTGACGCTGCACCACATAGAACGCCGCCATGACCGGCAGCGACACGAGGAGCGCCCCTGCCGCAAACCGCTCCCACTGCGCGTCGTACTCGCCGATGTACCGCTGCAGCACCACCGGCAGCGTGAACATCTCCTCCTTGCCGAGCAGCGTCGCCGCGAGGATGAACTCGTTGTACGCCGTCATGATCGCGAACAGCGCCGTCACGGCGATCGCCGGCCGCGCCGCCGGGAGCACGACCCGCAGGAAAGCCTGGAAACGCGTCGCCCCGTCGACCATCGCCGCCTCCTCCAGGTCGACCGGGATCGCCTCGAACGCCGCCCGGAGCTGGAAGATCGAGAACGGCACCGCCGTCGACGCGTAGCAGAGCACGAGCCCGGTCCGCGAGTTGAGCAGGCCGAGCGCGTCGAGCAGGAGGTACAGCGGGATCGCGCTCGCCACCGTGGGGAACATCTGCGTCGCGAGCAGCGCGCGCAGGCCGCGGTCCTTGCCGAGAAACTGGAAGCGCGCGAGCGCGTACGCCGCCGGGACCGCGACGGAGACGCCGGCCGCCGCCGTCGCGAGCGCGACGACGATCGAGTTGGCGAGCTGGCGGGGGAAGAGCCAGATCGGCTCGCCGCCGACCTTCTTCGACGTCGTGACCACCGCCACGATGTGCTCGAACGTCGGCTGGTTCGGGATGGGCAGCACCTCCGGCACCGGCGGGCGCGCCCCGGAGAAGGCGATCGAGGCGACCCAGAGCACCGGGTACAGCGCGAACGCGACCGCCGCGACCAGCGCGGCGTGCACCGCGATCGACTCGATCGGAGAGGGCCTCCGCGTCACACGGCCTCCGTCGCCGCCGCCGGCACAGGCGCCGAGCCAGCCTCGGCCCCGCCCTGCGGAATGGCCGACACGGGCGTCCGCCGCCGGAAGCGCCACTCCCGCGTCGCGAGCGTCAGGAGCAGGAAGATGAGCACCGAGTAGGCCGCCGCGTAGCCGTACTGGGCCTCGCGGGTGAACGCCCACCGGTACGCCTCGGAGACGAGGATGTCCGTGGTGCCGTCCGGGTCGCCGCCGGACACAAGGAACACGACGTTGAACATGTTGAACGTCCAGATCGCGCCCAGCGTCACCGCGGGCGCGAGCACCGGCCGGATCAGAGGTAACGTAATTTTCCGTAGACGCTGCCACCGGGTAGCGCCGTCGACCTCGGCGGCCTCGAGCACATCCTCCGGCACGGCGGTGAGCGCGCCCAGCGTGACCACCATCATGAACGGAAACCCGAGCCAGACGTTGGTCGTCACGTTGGCCGTGAACGCCGTCGTGAAGCTCGAGAACCAGGAGATGGGCTCGATGCTCGTCCCGAGCGCGGAGTTCACCGCCTCGATGAGGCCGGTGACGGCCCCGAACTGCCGGTGGAACATGCCCTTCCAGGACAGCGCGGTCACATAGCTCGGCACGGCCCAGGGCACGATGAGGAGCACCCGGTAGAGCGCCCGGAGGCGCAGCGTCGGGCGGTGGAGGAGCAGCGCCAGCGAGACGCCGAGGAGGACGTGGAGGCAGAGGTTCACCGCGGTCCAGAGCACGGTCACCGCGAGCACGAGGTAGAACGAGCCGCTCGCGAAGAGCGGCCCGCCGCGGGCCGTGAGGATGCTGATGAAGTTGGCGAGGCCGACGTACCGGAGGCCCTCGCCCCTGCCGGCGAAGAGCGACGTCGCCGCGCCGATGACGAGCGGGACCACCACGAGCACGCCGATCGCGACGACCGCGTGCGCGACGTACTTGTAGGCAGGAAGCGAGCGTCTGAGCGATCGCCGGAACAAGCGCCAGCGCGCGGCGCCGGGCGCCGCGCCCCTCGCGGCGCGGACCCACCGGAGAGCGAGCAGCAGCGCTAGCGCGCCGAGCGCGACGAGGAGCGGCGCCGGCGAGGCGGCGGGCGGGAGCGGCCGGCGGACGTCGTCAAAGCGGCGCTTGGCCTCGGCGAGCGCGACGTCGGGGGGCGCATCGCCCCGGAGCACCTTGCGGATCGCGCGCGTGGACGGCTCCCAGGTCGAGCGCATCGCCGGCGAGGTCGGCATCGGGATGGCCACCTTGGCCTGCTCGGTGAACGCCGCGATGAAGGCGTCGCCGGCCGGGACCGCCACGTCGCTCCGCACCGGCGGCGTGCGCGCGACCTCGATCCGCGTGGCCGCGGCCGCGGCGCCGGCGAGGTGGCGCGCGAGCGCCCGCGCCTCGGCGCGCCGCGCGCCCTGGGGCGAGAGCATCACCGCCTCGACGGTCATGAACGGCCGCATCGGGAGGCCGGTCTCCCGCACCTTCGGGAGCGGGACGACGCGGGCGAGCCGCCTCGCCTCTTCCCCGAGGCCACCCGCGAACCACGGCCCGCTGATCACGAACGCGGCGCGGCCCGCGTTGAACAGGTCGGTCACCAGCGCGCCGTTCGCGTCCTCCGGGACGACCCGCCGCTCGATCAGCGAACGGACGAGCTCGAGCGAGCGCTCCGGCCCCGGGCCGACGAAGCCGAACTGGTCGTCCTCGCCCAGCATCGCGCCGCCGAACGCCGCGAGGATCGGCATGTGCGCGTACGCGTTCGACGCCTCGTACGCGAGCGGAACCACGCCCTGCGGGAGCGAGCCGGCCAGCGCCGCGATGTCCTCGAGGGTCGCCGGGGGCTCCTTCACGAGCGCGGTGTTCATGTAGAGCGCCACGCACTTCTGGCTGATCGGCAGGCCGAGGATCTCGCCCCCCTGCCGGACCGCGGCGAGCGCCGGCCCCTGGAACACGGCCTCGCCGCCCGGCTCGAGCGCGTCGCCCACGGGCGCGACGAGGTCGCGCGCGCGGTAGTCGCCGAGCCGCTCGTGGGCGTCGATGAACAGGTCGGGCCCCTCCCCCATCGGGATCGCGGCCTGGAGCTTCGAGGCGTAGGCGTCGAACGGGACGGCGAGGACCTCGACCTCCTCGCCCTTGAAGGTCGCGACGATGGCGTCGAGCGCCCTGGCCTCGTCGTCGCGGTAGGCGTGCCACAGCCGGAGCGGCGCTGCGGCCGCGAGCGCGGGCAAGAGGAGGATCAGCGCGGGCGCAGCGAGCGCGAAACGACAGCGACGGCTCGGCACGGTCGCCTCACGTTTCTCGCAGGCTCAGCCCGGAGTCCGCGTCGAACAGGTGCACCTGGCGGAGCGCGACGCGCACGGTGTCCCCCTTCGCGACGCGCGCCGCCGGGTCGAGGCGCGCCACGAACGGCGCCCCCGCGACGGTGCCGTGCGCGTACGACTCGGCCCCGAGGGCCTCGACGATCCCCACCTCGAACGGGGTGCCACCGTCGCTCGAGGCGAGGTCCACCTCGTGCGGGCGCACGCCGACCGTCACCTGCCGCCCCGACGAGAGCGCGCCCGGGAAGTCGGCCGCGTCGATGTCGATGGCGAGGTCGCCCTGGGTCGCGACCCACCGGCCGCCCCGGCTCTCCAGGCGCGCGTCGACGAAGTTCATGGCCGGGCTGCCGAGGAAGCTCGCCACGAACTGGGTGCGAGGCCGGGCGAAGACATCGAGAGGCGGCCCCGACTGCTCGACGACGCCCTTGTTGAGCACGAAGATCTCGTCGGCGAGCGTCATGGCCTCGACCTGATCGTGGGTGACGTAGACGCTGGTCGCGCCGAGCCGATCGTGCAGCTTGCGGATGTCGACCCGCACCTGCGCGCGCAGGGCGGCGTCGAGGTTCGAGAGCGGCTCGTCGAACAGGAAGAGCTGCGCCCGCCGCACGATGGCCCTGCCCATGGCCACGCGCTGCCGCTGGCCGCCGGAGAGCGCCCGGGGGTGCCGGTCGAGGAGCGGGCCGAGCCCGAGCATCTCTGACGCCTCCTTCACGCGCGCCTCGATCTCGGCGGGCGGCGTCTTCCGGAGCTTCAGGCCGAAGGCGAGGTTCTCGCGCACCGTGAGGTGCGGGTAGAGGGCGTACGACTGGAACACCATCGCGATGTCGCGATCGCGCGGCTCCAGGCGCGTGACGTCGCGGTCGCCGAGCGCGATCGTGCCGTCGTCTGCCTCCTCGAGCCCGGCGAGCAGCCTGAGCAGCGTCGACTTGCCACAGCCGCTCGGGCCCACGAGGACGGCGAACGAGCCGTCGGGCACGTCGACCGAGACGCCGCGCAGCACGTGGGTCTGGCCGAATCGCTTGTTGAGTCCGCGCACTTTGACAGACGCCATATTGGAGACTCTCTTGGAAGGGAGGAGTGCCGGGGAGGATCAGAGACCATGGATGACCTGGTCTTCCGGGATGAGCAGCGCCCCGCTCACCGGAGGGAGCTTGACGGTGACAGCGCCGTTCGCGCCCGCCCTATATGTCTTTTTTTCGGGCGAGAGCACGTCGACGAGCACGGTCCCCCGCGTCAGCCCCGTCGCCATCGCCGCCCCGTTGAAGCTCGTGGAGCTCTCCTTCCGGGGGTGCGTGTTGAGCACAACGAGCGCATAGTCGCCGTCCGGCGCCCCCCGCTCGAACGCGAAGATGCCCGCGTCCTCGTCCCCTTCGCCCGTCCGCTCCGTCGACCAGCGCACCCGCTGCTCGCCGACGGTGAGCGCCTCATAGCCCCTGCGCAGCGCCGTGAGCCGCTGGACCCACCGGAAGAGCGGGCGCTGCGTGTCATAGCCGCTCTCCCAGAGATCTTCGCGGTTCGCCGGATCGTCACCGCCGCTGAAGCCCTGCTCCGTGCCGTAGTACAGGCAAGGGATGCCTTCCTCCGTGAAGAGGAACAGGAGCGCATTCTTGAGCGCCGCCTCGGGATCGGCCTTGAAGGGCGAGGCGCCCGGGCCGACATGGAGGAAGCGCGGGACGTCGTGGTTGTCGATGAAATTGACCAGCGCCTTCAGCGGCGGAACGCCAATGCCATTCTCGTTCGGCTCAGCGCCGTAGTTGAGCGCCCGCGCGTCCCAGAGCTGCTCGATCCGCCGCGTGGCCTGGGCGTCCCGGAAAACATCGCGGAAGACCCGATAAAGCTGGGGGAAATACAGGACGGAGTCGACCGAGTCCCCCGTGATCGGCGCGGCGCCCGGACAGCCCCCCTCCGCCTCGTCGCCGTTCTCGCGCTCGAGGTTCCCGCCGAGCGCTTCGTCGTGCGGGTGAGCCGGGACCTCGTGCTTCGTGAAGCTGCCGACGAGGTCGTCCTTGCCGTCGAAGGCCTCGCCGAACATGAAGAAATCGGTCTTGCCCGTCGCCGCCAGCTGCAGCCGGACGTTCTGCGTGAAATAGCGCCAGAACTCGTGCTCGACGTGCTTCAGCGTGTCGATGCGGAACCCGTCGACGTCGGTGAGCTCGACCCAGCGCACGAACACGTCGACCATCGCCCGCTTCACGTCGCAGCGGGAGGTGTCGATGTCCTTGAGGCCGCCCGGGAGATCGCCGTGCACGAGCTGGTCGACATCCTCGAAATCGAGGATGCGCCCCTTGCGGTTGTAGACCTCGGGCTCCTGGAAGAGCTCGGGCTGCGGCGGGAGGTGGTTGGTCGCGGGGTCGTGACGGAAGACGATCGGCGCCGGCCCCGACTTGCCGAGCGACGTCCGCGCCTGGACGCCGCGGGGGTCGAACTCCGGATCGTACTCGTTCACTCCATCGACCTGGACGCGCCCGTCCTCGCCGCTGCCGTGGGCGTCCTCGTCGGGCTGCCCATTCTCGTTGATGTCATAATAGAACAGCTGGCCGACGTGGTTCGTCACGATATCGAGGATGACCTTCATTCCGCGGCCGTGGGCCGACGCGACGAGCCGGCGCAGCGACGCAAGATCGCCGAAATGGGGGTTCACCTCTGTGAAATCCTGCGTCCAGTAACCGTGGTATCCGTCGACGCCGGCGTCGGTGTCGACGTTCTTGACGATCGGCGAGATCCAGAGCGCGGTGACGCCGAGCTCCTCGAGGTAGGGCAGGCTCTCCTCGAGCCCCTTCCAGTCGCCGCCATGCCACCTGCCCGGCGCCGAGGACACCCGGGTGTTGTTCCCCGCGTCGCCGTCGGCGAAGCGGTCTATCAACACCTGATAGATGATCTCCTCCCGCCAGCCGCTCGCGTGCACCCCGAGCGAGACCGACCGCGCGGGCTCCTGGTCGAGCTCGGCGCACGCCGCCGCGAGGAGCGCGAGCGAGGCGGCCCCGGCCGCCCGCGCGAGGGCGGCCACGCGCGCCGTCCGCCAGAGGGAGAGTCTCGATCGCCGCCGGTCCATCGTGATCACCTTAGCTCGGCGTGTTGAGCCATCACGCATCCACGCGGACCGACACACGCGCCGAACGAGAGCCCATCTCGCCTGATGAGCCCGATGGGCAGCGCCGCGGCCGGCGCGAGCGCGTCCGGGCCAGGCCGCCCGCGCGCTCCGGCAGGAGCTTCTGGAGTGTCAGGCAAAGCCGTAGTATCCACAGGAGCCTTCCGAGCCGCAGAGCGCAATGCGCAGGCGAGCAGCGGCGCGGCGGCCAGCGCGGCCACGATGCGATTCTGCCCCGCCCTCAACGCCCCTCGCACGGCGCGAACGCTACACCGGCAGCAGTGGCCCGGTCCACGATTTCTGGACGTAAAAAGCGGGTTTTCGCGGCGCGACACGATCGACGCACACGCAATCGCGCCGCGCGCAACGCAGGCGCGCAACGCAGGCGCGCAACGCAGGCGCACAGCCGCGGCCGGGACGGGCCGCGCGTCGCCAGCGCCTTCGCCGACGAATCCCGATCGCGTGAGCGCCAGCCCATCCGGCCGAGGCGACATTCGCGTGACATTCACCGCGCCGTCGCGAGCCCTGTTGTTTCACCACGGACGCCAGCGAGACGGGCTGTCGTTCCGTTGACGGTCCTGGCGTCGCATGGCACCGTCAGATTCGTGACCTTCTCGGCGCCTCCCGTCCTCGATCAGGCGCAGGCCAGTGCCGGAGATCACAGGCGCCGGTTCCAGGCGGGCGGGACCGTGGGCGAGGGCGTGATCTATGTCGAGCGTCCCGCGGACGGAGAGCTCTTCGAGGCGCTCCTGCGCGGAGAGCTTTGCTATGTGCTCTCGACCCGGCACATCGGGAAGTCCAGCCTGCGACTCCAGGTCTCGATGCGGCTCCGCGCCGAGCAGGTGGAGTGTGCGAGCGTGGATCTCGGGGCCCTCGGCACCGACACCACCTCGCCGGTGAGCTGGTACCTCGGGATCGCCTCGGAGATCGCCGAGCAGCTCGGGCTGGAGCCGCCGGACGAGTTCTGGGATGCCCACTGGCACCTCGGGCCGGTGCACTGCTGGTTACGCTGGCTCGAGGACGTCGTGCTCGTGGAGATCTCCTCCGCGATCGTCCTGTTCATCGACGAGGTCGACGCCACGCTGGCCCTGCCGTTCTCGCGGGACGATTTCTTCGCCATCCTCCGGGCTTTCGTGAACCGGCGCGCGGAGCGCCCCGCCAACGCCCGGCTGACCTTCTGCCTGCTCGGGGCGGCGGCGCCCTCGGAGCTCGTCGCGGATCCGGCGCGCGCGCCGTTCAACATCGGCCGCCCGATCCGGCTCGACGACTTCACCCGCGCCGAGGCGCGCGGCTTCCGCGCGGGCCTGGAGGGGCTCGTGCCCGACCCCGACGCGCTGCTCGACGCGGTCTTCGCGTGGACCTCGGGGCACCCCTACATGACGCAGCGGCTCTGCGCCGATCTCGTCGGAGAGCGGCGCGATCTCGACGTCGACGAGGCCGTGGCGCGGCGGTTCCTGGACCAGGGCCGGACCGAGGACCCGAACCTGCGCCACGCGGAGCGGTGCCTGGAGGCGCAGGGGCCCCGCTTCGGGCGGGCGCCGGCGCTCCTCCAGCTCTACAAGCAGCTGCTCGATGGCCACCGGGTGGGCGCCGACGCCGGGGACCCGGTCCAGCGGACGCTGCTGCTCTCGGGGCTCTCCGTGGAGCGGACGGCGTCCTCGGGCGCGCTGTACCTCGACGTGCGCAATCGCGTCGTCCGCCGGGTCTTCGACCGGGCGTGGGTCCTGTCGCGCGAGGCGGACCGAGCCACCAGGGAGCCGCTCGCGCGCTGGCTGTCGCACGGGCGGAGAGACGACTACCTCGTGGGCGGCGTGGCGCTCGTGGAGCTCACGTCGTGGTGCGACGGGCGGGGGGACCTCTCTGCGGAGGAGACGGCGTTCCTCTCCGCCTGCGCGCGGGCGGAGGGCCAGAAGCGGTCGACGCGGCGGCTCATCACCGTGCTCGCCGTCGCCGTCACGCTGCTCGGCAGCCTGATCCTCGTGCTCCTCTGGCAGATGGGGAAGGAGGAGCGGGCGCTCCTCCGCGCGCAGCAGGAGTCGCGCGAGAACGACGCCCGGCGGCTCGCGGCCCAGTCGGCGAAGGAGCGCGCCGAGGGCCTGCTGCCCCGCGCGCGCCTGCTCGCCGTGGAGGCGGCCCTCGCCGCCAGGGCGAGCGGCCGCCCCGCGGGCCCCGCCGTGGTGCAGGCGCTCGGCGACGCGGTCTGGGGCCCCGCCGTCGACCAGGAGGTGCTCGTCGGGAACGGCGGCGCTGTCTACCACGCGGCCTTCAGCCCCGACGGTCGCCTCGTCGCCACCACCTCGGCCGACGGGGCCGCGAGGATCTTCCGCCTCGGCGGGCACGACGAGCCGCTCGTGCTGCGCGCCCGCACCCCCGGCGGCGTCGTCGCCGTCACCTTCAACCACGACGGGAGCCTCCTGGCGACCGCGTCGACCGACGGCGCGGTGCGCCTGTGGCGCCCCGACGGCCACGAGGTTCGCGCGCTCAGCACGAGGGACGCCGCGCCGACCAGCGTGGCGTTCAGCCCGGATGGCAGCCGCGTCGTCGCGGGGACGACGGGCGGCGCGATCTACGTGTGGCGCCCCGGCATGGAGGGCGAGCCGCCGCTCGTCGTGCCCCTGGGCGAGCGGCTCATCCGGCGCGCGGTGTTCAGCCACGACGGCGCACGGATCCTCGCCACGGCCATCAGCGGGACGGTCTACGTCGTCCGCGCCGACGGGCACGGCGCCCCCGCGGCGCTGAAGGGGCTCGGGCCGGGCGTCGAGAGCGCGGACACGAGCCCGGTGGACGACCGCATCGTCCTCGCGACGGGCGACGGAACGGCGCGCATCCTCGGCCCGGATCGGCGTGAGCCCGTCGTCCTCCGCGGGCACGAGGGCGCGGTGCGCAGCGCCGCGTTCAGCGCCGATGGCGTCGCGGTCGTCACGGCCTCCGCGGACGGGACCGCGCGCGTCTGGAGCAAAGGCGGCAAGGGCGCGCCGATGGTCCTCGAGGGCCACGAGGGGGTCGTGAACAGCGCCGCCTTCAGCCGCGACGGCGCGAGCGTCGTCACCGCGTCGGAGGACGGGACCGCGCGGGTATGGCGGTTCGGCGGGCCGGGCGAGCCGCTGCTCCTGCGCGGCCATGAGGGGCCGCTGACAGGCATCGCCGTCAGCCACGACGGCAGCAGGATCGCCACCGCCGGGACCGACAAGACCGCGCGCGTCTTCAGCGCCGACGGCTCCGGCGAGCCCGTCGTCCTCCGCGGGCACGAGGAGCACCTGCTCAGCGTCGACTTCAGCCCCGATGGAAGCCGCCTCGTCACCGGCTCGGCGGACAAGACGGCGCGGATCTGGCGCGCCGATGGGCGGGGCCAGCCGATCGTGCTCGGGGTCCACGACGACCGGGTGGTGGGCGTCGCCTTCAGCCCGGAGGGCACCCGGATCGTCACGACCTCGTGGAACGGCATCCTGCGCGTGTTCGAGGACGGCGTCCCGGGCGAGCCCGTCGTCCTCCGCGACGAGCGCGCGGGGCTGCTCAGGGCGGCGTTCAGCCCGGATGGCCAGCACATCGTGGCGACGTCGGGGCCCAACGTGAAGGTGTGGCCCGCGGACGGCCGCGGCGCCCCTCGCGTCCTCCCGTCGGGGTACGAGGAACGGGCGATCGCCGCGATCGCGGTGAGCCCGGACGGGAGCCATGTCGCGATCGCCGCGCTCGACGGCTGCGTGCGGCTGCTCCGCCTCGACGGCCAGGGCCAGCCGCTCCTCCTGAGCGGCCTCGGCGCGGCGGTCCGGACCGTCGCGTTCAGCAGCGACAGCGCGCGCCTCGTCGCGGTGTCGAGCGACGGCATCGCGCGGGTGCTCCCCGTCGACGGGCAGGGCGAGGCGATCACCCTCCGCGCCGAGGGCGTCACGCTGACGGACGCCGTGTTCAGCCCCGACGCCACCCGCGTCGTGACCGCCGCGAACGACGGCGCGGCGCGCGTCTTCTCGATCGCGGCCGAGTCCCTGATGGCGCGCGCGTGCGCCTACGCCGGGCGCAACTTCACGCGCGAGGAATGGGCGCAGCTCATGCCCGGCATCGACTACCGCGCCACGTGCCCCGAGTGGCCAGGCGCCCCCGAGCAGGACGCCGGCGCAGCGCCGCGGCTGGACGTGCGCTGAAGCGGGGAATCGTCGGTGATTGTCCGGGAGTGTCGGCGCGCTCTGCGCTGGGCCGTGATCGTCTCTATCGGCTACACGCGGAAACGTGAACCAACGTGAACCAACATGAACCCACGTGAACCCACGTGAAACGCGCGCTGCGCGCTGCGAGGTGCCTGGCAGCAGCCCCACAGAATGCTTCTCCCACCTTTATTCCGTGGGGGCGGACGACCTTGTCATGGTTCGCGCTTCAGCGGGAACCATGTATGCTCGGCCAGGCTTGCTCGCCCTCTGCCGCGCACTGCGCGGCCCCTGATCGCTGCCCGGTCTATGGCCCCGCTCGACCCGCACGCCGAGGAGCCGAACCTCGTGGACACCGCCGCTGCGCGGATCGGGACAGCCCTGAACGCCAAGTGGCGGCTCGACGATCTGCTCGGCGTCGGCGGCATGGGCGCGGTGTTCGCGGCGACCCACCGCAGGGGGACGCGGGCGGCGGTCAAGGTCCTCCACATCGAGTTCGCGCGCAACGCCGAGCTGCGGGACCGCTTCTTGCGCGAGGGAAAGATCGCGAACCGGGTCGATCACCCGGCGCGCGTCGCCGTGGTCGAGGACGACCTCAGCGACCGCGGGGAGCCGTTCCTCGTCATGGAGCTGCTCTCCGGCACCACGCTCCAGCGGCTCGCGAGCAGCGCCGGCGGCACCCTCCCCCTCGCCCAGGTGCTGCCTGTCTTCGACGTCGTGCTCGATCTGCTCGAGAAGTGCCACTCGATCGGCATCGTCCACCGCGACATCAAGCCGGCCAACATCTTCGTCACGAGCGCCGGCCACGTGAAGGTCCTCGACTTCGGCATCGCCCGGATGCGCGACCCCGAGCGGCAGGCCACGCGCGCGGGGCTCACGTTCGGCACGCCGGCCTTCATGTCGCCCGAGCAGGCGATGGGCGTGTCCGGCATCGACGGCCGGTCCGACCTCTGGTCGGTCGGCGCGAGCCTGTTCACCCTCCTGTCGGGCAAGCGGCTCAACCGCGGCCGGAGCGAGTCCGAGTCGTATTTCCTCGCCGCGACGCAGACCGCGCCGTCGATCGCGACCGAGGTCCCCGACCTGCCGGTCGAGATCGTGGCGTTCGTCGACAAGGCGCTCGCCTTCGAGCGCGGGGGCCGCTTCCAGAGCGCCGCCGCGATGCGCGGCGAGCTCCGCCGGCTGACGGCCGCGCACGCCGCCGGCCAGCTGACGCCCTCGCGCGAGAAGAAGGCGCCGCGCGTGCTCGTCCGCGGCAACGACACCATCGACGAGGACCAGGATCCGCCGTCGATCGCGCTCGTCGAGCAGACGTGCCAGCGGCTCGTCGGCGTCTGGAAGCAGCTCGCGCTCGTGCTCAGCAACATCCGCCAGTACGGGTGGAACCACCCCCACGTGAACAAGGGCATCCACTTCGCGTTCGACGAGATCACGCGCACGCTCTCGCAGAACCCGCTCGGCGTCCGCTGGGAGGTCACCCCGAGCGCGTTCACCTCGGGCGGCCAGCCGATCTGGCAGCCCGACAGGCCGCCGTTCGATCGCATCCCCTACCAGCTCTTCGCCGACGGCATCCGGAAGATCCAGATCAAGGCCGGCATCACCGAGGCCGAGCTCCGCGATTTCGCCGCCATCCTGCTCCGCGACCAGAGCTTCGGCATGGGCGAGGACGACGACGCCGTGACGGCGCTCTGGGACCGGCGCTTCGAGCACATCGCGTACATGGCGATCGACCAGTTCGCCGAGGGCGATGTGGACCTGGAGGAGTTCGAGGAGCAGTGCCGGGAGGTCGCGGTAGGGGCGCGCGCCCTCGCGCAGATCGAGAGCCTCTGGGACGAGAGCTCGCTCGCGGGCAGGGCGCTGCAGAGGAACGTCGAGGCCGCGCTCGCGGAGACCGGCGCGGCCGCCTCGGCGCTCGCCATCGATCCGCTGACCCGGAGCACCCTCGGCGCCCAGATCTCGCTGCCGTCGGAGCAGTGGAACGAGCGGTACATGGACGCGTTCGTCGACGGCTACGTGGACGCCGTCCGGCACGGGGACGAGGGCCGCATGACGGGGGCGCTCACCGCGTGGACCGCCGACCAGATCGTCCTGCACAGCTACGAGCTCGCGTTCGAGGTGCAGACGATGCTCCGGCGCGCGTTCTTCGCGCGGCTCGACGGCATGCAGCGCGGCGCGGCGAGTGCCGCGGGTCGATCGAGCGCCGCGCTGCCGCAGCTCTCGCCGCGCACCGTCGACCGGGCGCTCGCGCAGGCGATGTTCCCGGTCGAGGCGCTCAAGGCCATCCTCAGCGATCTCGCGACGGCTCACCCGGAGGAGCCGGCGGCCCCCGCCGCGGCGGCCACGGGAGCGTCAGCCCCCGGCGCAGCGGGCCACAGCGCGGCGGCCGCAGGTGTGGCGGCGCAAATCGGCGTGGCGGCGCAGGCTGGCGCGGGCAGAAGCGCGGCGCAGGCCGGCGCAAGCCGAAACACGCTGCCGGCCGGCGCAGGCCGAAGCGCGGTGCAGGCCGACCCAGGGCGCAGCGCGGCGCAGGTCGGCGCAAGCCGGAACACGTTGCAGGCCGGCGCAATCCGGAACGCGGCACAGGCCGGCGCGAGCCGGAGCGTGGCACCGCTCGACCCGGCGATCGTCGAGGGGCTGGCCCACGCGCTCGACGTGCTCGAGGACGGCTCGCTCTTCAGCGCCGCATGCCAGTGCCACGGCGCTGTGCAGTCCGAGCGCCTGCGCGAGGTCCTGTTCGCCTACATGCGCCGGTGGGCGCCGGGCCGGGAGGCCGAGCTCGGGGACCTGCTCTCTCGCGCCCCGGCCCCCCTCGCCCTGACGCTCCTCCAGCTGCTCGCGCAGCTCAAGACCCCCGGCGCCCTCGCCGCGCTGGAGGCCGGCTTCGCGAGCCCGCACGTCGAGGTGCGCATCAGCGCGCTCGCCGAGCTCCCTGACGCCGCCGCGAGCGAGGGCGGTTCCGCGGGCTCCGCGGCCGAGCGCGTCCGGGAGGAGCTCCAGAAGCTCCTCGACGACCCCGCGCCGCCGGTGCGCTGCGAGGCCCTTCGCCTCATCGGCAAGCTCGGCGTCCTCGCCGCGGGCCCGACGCTCGTGCGGCGGATCGTCGCGCCGTCGTTCCACGACCTCTCGGGGGCAGAGCGGCGGCAGTGGCTCGAGACCGTCGCGCAGCTGAACCCCGCGCGGGCCGAGAAGCTCGCGATCGAGCTGCTCGAGAAGCGCCAGCTCATCCCGTCCGAGGCGATCGAGCAGACCCGCGAGCTGGCCGCGCACTTCCTCTGCCAGGCGCGGAGCTACGAGGCGCTCCGCGCGGTCAAGGAGGCGACCAAGCCGCGCTGGTGGAACACCCCGCCGGTGCGGGACGCCGCCGCGCGCGCCGCGGTCGCGATCGCCGCGCGCCTCGTCGCGCCGACCCGCCCGAGCGAGCGCCCGCCGGCGCCGGCGCACCCGGACGCGAGCGCGCCGCCCTCCCGCGCGACGCGCTCGTACTCGCCCGTCTCGGTCCGGCGCGTGAGCCCGGGCGGGCCGCTCAGCCTGCCGGACCAGCTCGAGCCGTGGAGCACCCCGCGCCCCGGCACCATGGCCCCGAACGGCGGCGAGGCCGGCCGACCCGGCTACAGGCCGCCGCTCGTCTCGCCGGTGCCCGCCTCGACGAGCGCCGCCTCGGCGCCTCCCACCTCCGTGCCCTTCAGCCGGCGTGGGCCGCCGCCGCCGTCCTCCGCTTCGTCGTCCACCCCGACGGCCGCGCCGCCGCCCATGCCGCCGTCGATGCCGCGCCCGGCCACGCCGCCGAGGTCCCCCGCTCCGCCCTCGAGCACCAGCGCCGCGCCGTACAGCGTGCGGCAGGGCCCCGCCTCGTTGCCGCTCGGCGCGCCGTCCCGCACGGCCATCGAGCCTGCGCCGAGCAGCGCGGTGCCCTCAACGAAGCCGGGCCCGGCTCCGTCGCCCCGGGGCGGGAGGAAGCCGTGAGCGAGGAGAAAGCCAACCTCCACGAGAGCACCGGCGACACGGCGATCTCGGGCGTGAAGGCCGACGTGCGGCGCCGCGCGGCGCTCGGCCTGGTGCAGATGATCTACCGGCTCGCGAAGGCGTGCCTCCTGCACAGCGACTCGAACCAGGCGGTGCTGTCGCTCGTTCCGTCCGCGATCGACAGCATCGTCCAGTTCTGCGAGCTGTCGGGGAGCGAGGCCGCGACGATCGTGTTCGCGGGCAACACCCTCTTCATCAACGGCCAGATGCTCCGCGCCTCGCGCGAGACGTACGAGGTCGCCCTGGAGCTCGGCAGCTTCTTCGAGGCCTGCGACGTCTCCGAGCTCGTGCTCGACAAGGCGGTCCGCCGCGCCGAGCTCGCCGCCTTCGCCCGCCTCCTCGCCGACGCCCAGCGCGACCGCAGCATCGCCGCGCGGCTCCTCCAGTCGAGCCTGCGGGGCGTCCGCGTCCGCAAGCTCACGAACCCGTTCCCTGGCGGGGCGATCGACGGCGACGGCACCCGCATCGGCCGGATCAGCCGCACCTACGCGGCGGCGATCCTCGTGATGCGGTCGTTCTACGCGGCGCTGCGCTCGTCCCCGGCGATCCTGCCGCAGCGGGTGAAGCGCGTCGCGCAGAAGCTCGTCGCCGCGGCCGAGGAGGACGCGCGCCTCCTGCTCTCGGTCGCCGCGGGCAAGATCGCCGACCCGGACGAGGCGGGTCTCAGCGTGTCCACGGCGATCATCGCGCTGGGCATCGCCCGGCAGCTCACGACCGACAGGAGGATGCTCGGGAGCCTCGTCACGGCGGCGCTGCTCTACGACGTGAGCCGGCTGCGGCTCACGGGGGTGCTCGCCGGCTCGGCCGACGGCGGGGAGCCTGTCGCGCGCCCTCTCCTCGAGCGTGGCCTGAGCGACGACGAGAAGGAGCGGCTGCCCGCGAGCGCGGCCGTCATGTTGACGGCGCTCGGCAAGCTGCACGCGCCCTCGATCACGCGCACCGTGATCGCCTACGAGGCGCTCGCGCTCCGGCAAGGCGGCCGGCAGGGCCCGCTCTACAGCGGCCGGCGCAGCCCCACGGTGCTCGCGCGGATCCTCGCGGCCGCCCGCCAGTTCACCGAGCTCCGGACGGCGCCGTTCCCGACGATCGAGACCGCGTCGGGCGGCGCCTCGTCGCTCGACGCCGTGCTCCAGCGCATGATCACGGGCGCCGAGAGCGCGACCGACCGGGCGATCGGCAAGCTGCTCGTCGGCGCGCTCGGCATCATCCCGACCGGGACGTTCGTGCAGCTGAGCACCGGCGAGCTCGGGGTCGTCCTCTCGACGCCGCTGTCGCCCGCGCACTTCGCGCAGCCGCCGGTGCGCGTCCTGTTCGACGAGCAGGGTCACCTCCTCGGCGCGCCGTTCGACGTCGACCTCTCGGTGCGGGCGCCGGGCGCGGAGCCGTGCTTCATCGTCCGGCCCGTCGAGGTCGAGCCTCACCACGAGCGGGCGATCCGCGCCGCGTTCGGCTTCCGTTCCGGGAGGGGCGCCGCGGGGGTGGAGTCGCGCGTGACGGCCGCCGCGCCGGTGCTCTTCGGCGACGAGGTCCCGCCGACGGAGCCGGGCGACACGCTCGCGCCGCGCGCGGTCCGCTCGGAGGAAGGCGCGCGCGCCGCGCAGTCGCGCAAGGAGGCCGCGTGGCTTGGCAGGCCGCTCGCGGGCTCCGCGCCGGTAGGGTCGTCGCCGACCAGCGTGCAACCCCGGCAGCCCGCGCAGGCAGATCGCCCGGCGCCGGCCGAGCGGGGTCGCGACGAGAACCTCATCTCGACACAGCCGCCCCCCTCGACAGCGGCGGCGCGCGCGGCGATGGCCGTCCCTCCTCCGCCGCGGTTGCCGCGGGATTCGCGGCCCTTCGGGCAGGTCGCGTCGACGAGGTACTCCGTGCCCGCGCCCGAGCCGACGCGCCCGTCGCGGCAGTTCGAGCGCCGGGACGAGGCGCCGGCGCGGGACCAGGGCGTGGGCCAGCTGCCGACGATCGGCCCTCCGGCAGCGTTCCCGGCGTCGCGGAGGTCGGGGGATCTCCGGCTCGGCGCGTCGTCGCGCCGGTCGGATTCCCGCGTTGATCCGGAGGATTGGGACTGGGACGACGAGCTCCCGACCATCGATCCGCCGCCGCCGGGGCCGCCGCCGACCTCGCGGAGCCCTTCCTTCGCGTCCGAGCCTCCGCCCGCCAGCGCGCTCGATCACGCGCCCACGTACACCCCGCCCCGTCCTTCGAGCCACGCGTCGGACCGCGCCCCGGCCTATGCGTCGCCGCGTCCTTCGAGCCACGCGTCGGACCGCGCCCCTGGCTACGCGCCGCCCCGTCCTTCGAGCCACGGGTCGGACCGCGCCCCGGCCTACGCGCCGCCCCGTCCTTCGAGCCACGGGTCGGACCGCGCCCCGGCCTACGCGCCGCCCCGCATCCCCAGCCCGACGCCGACCCGTGCCTCCAGCCACGGGTCGGACCGTGCCCCTGGTTATGCGCCGCCCCGCATCCCCAGCCCGACGCCGGCCCGTGCCTCCAGCCACGCGCCGCCCCGTACCCCCAGCCCGGCGCCGGCCCGTGCCTCCAGCCATGCGCCGGGCGGTGCCCCGAGCTACGCCCCGGAGCCTGTCCCGACGGAGCGAAACGCGCCGCGCGCGTTCTCCAGCGCCGGGTCCGGCCCGAGCCTGGAGGACGCGGACCTGACGTGGACCGACGAGCTGCCGACGCTCGATCCTCCCCCGCCACCGAGCACGGAAGAGCTCGAACGCGACCGGCTGCTCGCGGCGTACCTGGCCGAGCGCACGCCCTTCCCGCAGGCTGGTCTTCATGAATGGAGCTCGGCGCCCAGCGAGGCGCCGGCGCGGGCCGAGGCGGAGGTCGACGGCCGGTGGCGCAGCGACGCGCTGTCCCAGCGCCCGACGCCCGACTCGCGGGCGGTGGCGCCGATCACCATGGCGCCGACCAGCTCCAGCTCCTTCGGCGCCACGAGGCGCCCGCGCGCGCCCATCCCGCGGGAGGAGCCGGAGGACGACGGGGATGATCCTCCGGCGCCGGAGGGACGGGACCGCTGATGGCCTGGCCCGCTGCGGCGAGCCGTGGGCTCGCTGCGCTGCTGCTCGCCGCGCCGGCGTGCGCCGACGACGGCGGGGATCCCCCGCCGGTCGAGCACGCCTGCAAGCTCGGGTACCTGGGCGAGGAGGGCGCCGACATCCGCATGGAGGTCATCGCGCTCGACTCGAGCGACGCGGCGCACCCGGTGAGCGACGGCGACGGGATCGACATCATCATGCCGCCGCAGGGCGGGCGGGTGCTCTTCCTGGGTGTCCGCGCGACGAACCTGAGCGCCTGCGGTGTCCAGCTGTCCGGCTCGCTCCGCGATCCTGTGTCCGGGCGTGTGATGTCCGAATCGAGGACGGTCAACCTCAAGCCGACCGGCGACGGCTGGGGCGCGAGCGTCGACGCCGACATCTCGACCTTCGCGAACGTGGGAGTCTGCCCGAACAACTGGTCGGGCAGCGACATCTTCGATCACGACTACGAGATCGTGGTGCAGGTGAAGGACAAGGAGGGGCGGACAGCCAACCAGATGCGGCAGGTCCGGCCGGCGTGCAACGAGCCCGAGTTCGAGGTCGAGTGCCGCTGCATCTGCAAGCACGGGTACGTCCTCGGCGAGGCGTGCGAGTAGGCCGAAGCGCTGCGAATTCAGCAGCGGAGTGGCTGATCCGAAAAATAAAAACTCGTTGGCAATCCGATCTCGTGATGCGCATGCACCGCCGCGCGTAAGAGACGAAGCGGCCAAGAACACGGCATAACGCGCTGGTTCCTGTGGACACGCTCTGCTACTGAGCCGCGCGTGGGGCAGCCGGACCAGTTCGCCAAACGCACCTTTGCCGCTGAGACGGAGCGGATCACCGGCGGTGCTGTCACATGGCAGGATCCGCCCGAGATCGGCCTGGTGAAGGTGCAAAGTGATGTGCTCTTGCTCGTACGCCACCCCGACCGTATCGCAGCGCTGCCCGCCCCGTGGCCAGAGGCCGGGAGCCACGAGGAGGTCCTGGTCGAGCTGAAAATGCCAGGAGATCATCTCGATTTCCCGGCCGTGGAGCGCGCTCTGCTCCGGCGGCAGGCGAGGCAGGTGCAACGGGCGGAAGAGGGCACGCGTGCGTGGTCGGGCCAGGAGCCGCTCTGGCTCGTTGCGCCGCATGTACCCGACTGGCTGCGGGCGCAACGCGCGCTCGTCGCCGTCGGGCCAGCTTGTTACCGTGTGGAGCCGTCGAGCTTCCCTTTCCTGTGGATCGCAGCCAACGACCTTCCGCTGCTCGACGAGCTCGTGCCCTTCCTGGTCGCCCGCTCCGGACGGGCGCTCGACGAGTTTGCCCGGTGGGTCGCCTCGCGAATGCCGCTCGCGTGGGTGCTCGGCATGGTAAGATTCACCGCGATGTCGGCGACCGTGCGCGAAGAGCTGTTGTGGTGGGTTGGCAAGGGTGACGACCCCGAGGTCAAGGCGCGGGAGCGGGAGATCCTTCAGGCTCTGCTCGGTGCAAACCCGGACGTGCAGCAGAAGCTGGTCGAGAAGGGCATCGAGCGGGGCCGCCTCTCCGAGGCCCGAACCGCGCTGCGCAGGGTGCTCGCGCAGCGGCAGCTCGCGCTGCATCCTGAGGAGGACGCACGCATCGAGGGCTGCGCCGAGCTCGAGGTCCTGGAACGGTGGCTCGAGCGCGCCGTCACCGCGATGACGGCGGCCGAAGCGTTGACGTAACTGCGAGCCGCCCTGCCTGGAGGCGCCGCGCGTGGGGCGACCGGCTGAGCCGGCCAGCGCCAGGTTCCGCTTCGCTCACCCGAGCGCGCCGCCGCGCCCTACACGTCGAGGTCCTTCCACCGCCTCGAGCGCTGGGAGAAGATCAGCATCCCCACGAGCGAAACGACCCCTATCGCCGCGAACGAATACCAGATCTCGTAAGGCCTGTAGGTGTCCCAGAGCAGGCGCGTCGCCTCGGCGGCGTCGATGTGCAGCGTCTCCTGCAGCGTCCTGAAGGCCTGCTGGCGCGACACCCCGAGGAGCTCCGAGAGCGACGCCACATCGCCGTCCCAGGCCTTCCCCTTGGCGAAGTCGGTCTTCTCGGCGAGGTAGCGCAGGGCCAGCGTGGCCTTCTCGCCCCGGGTCCCATAAAGGATCCCGGCCAGCTGCGCGCCGATCGCAGGGCCGATCGCCGCCGGGATGTTGACGTAGCCGAGGAAGAGCGCCTTCTTTCCCTTCGGCGCGATGAGCGAGAAATATTCGCTCTTCTTCGGGCCGGTCAGCATTTCACCGATGGAGAAGAGCAGGATGCCCAGGAAGAGGACGTAGAGCGACGTCGTGGTCCCTGAGACGAGGATGCCGAAAATGGCGACGAGGATGCCCAGCGTCATCGCCGAGAGCACCTTCATCCTCGCCACCAGGTACGAGAAGGGCACGAGGAGCAGGACGATGCACACCTGATTCACGTTGAGCACGTTCTCCTGCTTGAGCTGGACCCCGCGCGGATCCTTGATATCGAGCCACGACGTCGGGAGCCAGGAGTTGTTCTGCACGAACGAGGTGCTGCTGATCCAGTCCGTGTAGAAGTTCGGCATCAGGTCCCAGAGCTGGTACATCATCAGCCAGAACCCCGAGAGCAGCAGGATCACGGTGATGAGCCGCGCGTCCCAGATGTTCTTGATCGTGTCCTTGAAGACCTTCCACGCATCGGAGGTCTTGTCAGCGCCGGAGTCGACCTCCTTGTACGTGAGCAGCATCAGGAAGTTCAGGGAGATGATGGCGGCGCATCCATAGAAGACCCACGACCAGCTCTTGCCGTGGAGGTAGCCGGCGAGCGGCGGGCCGATCGCAGCGCCCACGTTCACGAGCCAGTAGAAAAGGCCCCAGCCAACCGACGAGTTCGACTTGTCCATCGACTGGGCCAGGGTGCCCTGGATCCCGGGCTTGAAGAGGGCCGTGCCCGTCGCGAGGATGACCACGCCGAGCAGAAAGCCGGTGAAGCTCCGCTGCGTCGCCATCAGCAGATAACCGATGATCTTCAGCCACACCGTGATGAAGATCGTGCGCTTGTAGCCGTACCGGTCGGCGTAACCGCCGGAGACCATCGGGAGCAGCGACTGGATGAGGGCCCAGACCATGTAAATGGTGCCCTTGTCCTGCTGGCTGAAGTGGAGCCCTCCAGGTTCGTCGGCCTGGGCGATGTAGATCGGCATGACGACGCGCACGCCGTAGTAAGCCAGCCGTTCCCACATTTCCATGGTGCAGCCCATCCAGAAGGAGCGCGGCAGGCCTTTCAGGGTCTGAGCAAAGGAAAGCTTCGGCGGCGCCTCGACGGCCGGCTCGCTCACGGCTGCGGTGGTCATTTCATGCTCCTCGTGCGCCCGGGCCCCGGGCAAGCCCTCGTACCACACCGAGAGCGGCATACACATCGAGATCACAAGCACGTCCCGCCGCGGTCCGTCACGGGCAACTACGATTGAGCGGCTCCTCCGCTGCGAGCGAGCAGGCGTCGGTCTCACGCGCGTCGAGACAGCCGGTCTTCACCGCCTTGCTCGGCACTCCGATTCACGCTTCGACAGCGCAGATCATCGATCATCCTGGACAGCAGAACCGGGAGCGCGCGGCGCTCGCGCCATGTCGCCCACCGGGTGGGTGGTTCGCTCGTGATCCGTGAGGGGCGTCTTTTTATCTGGGCATGGCGCGACGCGCCCTGCGACCTCCACCTGCCGCGGGACCTGGCGACCGCGGTCCCCTCCGGCCAGCCCCCGCCTCCCCTGCCGCGCCGCGCAGCGGCGCCGGTCGACCGGCGCCCCACCTCGGCCGCCGGCGAGTCTTTGCCTGCGGTGCCGTCCTGGTGGTAGGGCAAACCCCGTGATGCACGCGCGGCGGAGCGGCGATCGATCCGGCGGGACCACACTGGAGCAGGCGATCGCGCGTTTCCTGACCTACCTTACGGCCGAGCGGCGGGCCTCGCGCCACACCGTCGATGCGTACCGGCGCGACCTCGAGCAGCTCGCGCGCTTCGCCCGCGAGAAGGCGGCCGCGAACGCCGATCACCGCCCTGCGCGAGCGCGCAGCAAGGCCCCGGCCACCGGCAAGGCCCTGGCCACCGGCAAGGCCCCGGCCACCGGCGAGCTCCCGGCCACCGGCGAGGCCCCCTCTCCGGACGAGGCTCCGGCCGTGGATGGCCTCGACGTGCTCCTCCTGCGCAGCTGGCTGGGCTCGCTCGCGCGCACCCACGCGCCCGCCTCGATCGCGCGCAAGGTGGGCGCCGCCCGCGCCCTGCTCCGCTACCTGGAGCGGCGCGGCGAGGTCGACAAGAACGCGGCGGCCCAGCTCGCCCTGCCCAAGGTCCGGCGCCCGCTGCCCACCTTCCTGGACGTCGACGCCGCCGCCGAGGTCATGGAGATCCCCGGGGCCGAGACGGCCGAGGGGCTCCGCGACCGCGCCATGCTGGAGACCCTCTACGGCGCAGGCCTGCGCGTCTCCGAGCTCTGCGGGCTCGACCTCACCCACGTCGACCGCCACCCGGCCGACAGGGCCGCGGTGCGCGTCGTCGGCAAGGGCAACAAGGAGCGGATCGTCCCGCTCGGCTCCCACGCCCTCGCGGCGATCGAGCGCTACCTCGAGCGGCGCGACGAGCTCGCCGACCCGACCACCGGCGCCCGCGACCCCCGCGCCCTCTTCCTGTCCCGCCGCGGCGCGCGCATCGGCGTGCGCCGCGTCCAGGCGCTCGTCCAGCGCTACGGCGCGCTCGGCGCCGGCCGGGCCGACCTGCACCCGCACGCGCTCCGGCACACCTGCGCGACCCACCTGCTGGACGGCGGCGCCGACCTCCGGGCCATCCAGAAGCTGCTCGGGCACGCCTCGCTCGCCACCACGCAGCGGTACACGCACGTCTCGATCGACCACCTGCTCAAGGTCTACGACGCCGCTCACCCCATGGCGCGGAAGCGGAGCCCGGCGTGAAGCGAGCCTCGAGCTCGCCGGGCCCCGCGGTCCCGACGCTGGCCCGCGCGTGGGCGGGGCGGCTCGCCAGGAGCGCGCTCGGCGCCAGCGTCTTCGGCGTCGTGGCCGCGTCGCTCGACGCCGGGTGGGCCACGGCGGGCGCCGGCGACGACGCCACCTTCCAGCTCGCCACCTACCTCGCCGACATCGGGGTGTTCGCGCCCGTCGCGCTCGTCGTCGGCCTGCTCGCGGGCGCCTCCGCGATCGTGGTCGACCCGTCGAGCCCGCCGTCGCCGGCCACGCTCGTGGGCGCGCTGCGGGTGCGGGCGATCGGCCGGCCCGCCGACATCGCGGCGTTCGTGCCGCTCGCGGTGCTCGCGGCCTTCCTCTGGATGACCCTGTGCGCCCACCTCGCCCGCGCCCTGCTCGGCCTCGAGGCCGCGCCCCTCCTGGTCGGCACCGCCGTCGCCGCGGGCGCGCTCGGCCTCGGCCTCATCGCGGGCCTCGCCGTCCTCGCCCTCACGCCGCCGCTCAGGCGCGCGCTCGCCAACGCCAGCGACGGCCGCCCCGCCTGCGTCGATCCGGCGGTCACCGGCGGCGTCGCGCTCGCGATCGCCGCGGCCCTGTTCGCGTTCGGGGTCGCCACGGGCGGCGTCTCGGGCGAGGGCGGCTTCCTCGGCATCTACGGCATCTTCAAGCGCCCCGAGCTCGACCTGCGCGCCCCGGCGCTCCTGCTGGTCGTCGCGCTCGCCGCCTTCCTCGCGCCGGTCGCGGTCCGGACGGTGCGCGCGCCGGTCGCGCTCCTCGCCGCGCTCCTGCCGCTCGCGCTCACCACGCGCGCCGCCTCCGCGCTCAACGAGGAGCCCGCGGTGGCGCAGGCGATCGAGCGCGGCGCGCCCGTCGGGGGCAAGAGCCTCGCGGTCCTGCGCCGCCTCGCCGATCGCGACGGCGACCGCGCGGCCGCCCTCTTCGGCGGCGGGGACTGCGACGACCGCGACGCGCGCGTCCACCCGCTGGCCGAGGAGATCCTCGACAACGGCATCGACGACGACTGCTCCGGCGGCGATCTGACGTCCGCGGCGCTCGCCGCGCTCGCCCCAGCCCCCAAGGCGCCCCCGCGCGCCGACTCACCCGCCGCGCGCCTGCCGGCGGACCTGAACGTCGTCCTCGTCACCATCGACACGCTCCGCTGGGACCTCGGCTACGCGGGCAACCAGCGGCCCGTGTCGCCGAACCTCGACGGCCTCGCGGCCCGCTCCACGGTGTTCGAGCGCGCGTACTCGCTCGCGTCCTACACGGGCAAGAGCGTCGGCCCGATGCTCATCGGCAAGTACGGGAGCGAGACCCACAGGAACTGGGGGCATTTCAACAAGTTCAGCGAGGAGGATACGTTCGTCGCCGAGCGCCTGAAGCGCGCCGGGGTGCGCACGATGAGCGTGCACGGGCACCGCTACTTCGGCAGCTTCGGCGGGCTCGATCGCGGCTTCGACGTGGTGGACATGTCCGCGGCGCCGCCGGAGGGCGCGCCCTGGGACGTCGACAACAAGGCGACGAGCGCCGCGCTGACCGACGCCGCGCTGCGGCTGATCGGGTCGACCGAGAACACGGGCGGGCGCTTCTTCCTGTGGATCCACTACCTCGACCCTCACGCCGACTACCTCCGGCACGACGACGCGGCGGGCTTCGGCGCGGCCTCGCAGCGGGATCTCTACGACGGCGAGGTGGCCTTCACGGATCGGCACATCGGCCGGCTGCTCGACGCGATCGCGGCGGCGCCCTTCGGCGGGCGCACGGCGATCGTCGTGACGAGCGATCACGGCGAGGCGTTCGGCGAGCACAAGATGTTCCGCCACGGCTTCGAGCTCTGGGAGGAGCTCGTGCGGGTGCCGCTGGTCGTCCACGTGCCGGGCGCGGCGCCGTCCCGGGTCTCGGCGCGGCGCAGCCTGATCGATCTCGCGCCGACGCTGCTCGATCTGATGCGGGTGCCCGGGCCTGCCGAGGGCGCGGCCGCGAGCGACTTCCTGTCGGGCGCGTCGCTCTTGCCCGACGTGTTCCTCGCCCCGGGCGAGCAGGCCCAGGCGCGCGACGTGCTGATCGACATGCCGGCAGGGCCGTACAACGACGCGCGGCGGTCGTTCCTCCGCGGCGACATGAAGCTGACGATCTCGGGCGGCGCCCGGTTCGAGCTCTACGACCTGGCGAGCGACCCGGAGGAGCGGAAGAACCTCTGGGGCACGCCGGCGGCGAAGGAGATCGAGCCGTACTACGCGGCGGCGCGGGCGCGCCTCCGCGAGGTCCACGTGACCGGCGCCCGCAAGTGACCGGCGCCCGCACGTGACCGCCGCCCGCACGTAACGGCTGCCCGGGCGGCGACCGCCGCGTGAAGCGACCGGCCTGCGCCGCTGACCGCCTGTGCGGCTGACCGCCCGCGCCGGTCGGTGGCCGGCCGCGCGGCGCGCCTGCCCGCCCTCCGCGACGGACGGACCCGCGCTGGTGATCGCGCGATCGTGCCGGCAACTACTTGCGCATAAGCAACTAATGCGTAATAGATAATATTGTGAGCAAGCAAAAGGTCCTGGGCTCGCCGCTCGAGCGGTTCACGCGGATGATGTTCTCGCGCATCATCGCGGGGCTCGCGCGCGCGCTGCACGAGGAGGACTTCAGCGTGGCGCAGGTGGCCGCGCTGCACCTCATCGATCAGGAGGGCCCGGTGCGCGTCACCGCCCTCGCCACGTCGCTCGGGCTCTCGGCCTCGGCCGGGAGCCGGCTCGTCGATGGCCTGGTGCAGCGGGGGCTCCTGGCGCGGCAGGAGGATCCCGAGGACCGCCGCGCGAAGACGCTCGCGCTCACGCCGCTCGGCCGCCGCTTCGTCGACCAGGCGAGCGCGGAGCGGGTCCGGGTGATCATGGAAACGGCCAGGTCGCTGCCGCCGGAGATCTCGGCGGCGATCCTGTCAGCGATCCGCGCGTTCCAGCGAGAGTGAGCCCATTCGCGGGACATCTCGCGTGAAACCCCTTGTCGGAAGAGGAGGTCAGCATGGATATCGTCGTGTTTCTGTCGCATGAGATCCCGGCCGCGCTCGGCGCGCTCCGGGAAGTGGCCCTGGCCGATGGCGCGCTCGCGCGCTTCCACCCGGAGCAGCGCGCCGTCCTGGAGGAGCTCGCGGCCCTGCACGGGGCCCGCGCCGACGTCGAAGCGCTGCCGCGCGTCGCGCCCGAGGCGGTGGCCAGCGCGATCCCGGATCCGCACCGGCGCAAGCGGCTGGTGCAGCTCGCGCTCGTGACCGCGATGGCGGACGGCGAGGTGACGGCGGCCGAGGTGGATGCGGTCGAAGCGCTCGCCCGGGCGCTCGGCGTGCGCGAGGGGGGGGTGGGCGTGCTCCGCCTCGTGGCGCGCGGTCACAGGGGGCTCGCCAAGGCCGCCGTGCGGCGCCGGATCTTCGGCGCGTTCGCCGGCGAGGTCCTGAGGAAAGAGGGCCTGGCCGGCGTGCGCCGGCTCCTCGGGCCCTTCTTCCGCGCGGGCGTCGAGGATCGCTCGCGGGCGCTCCGCTACAAGCAGCTCGGGCTCCTGCCCGAGGGCACGTTCGGCCGGGTGTTCTGGGAGCACTGCACCGCGCGCGGCTTCCTGTTCCCCGGCGAGAGCCGGGACGCGATCCCGGAGCGCATGGTGTTCCACGATCTCGGCCATGTGCTCGCGGAGTACGACACCGATCCTGCGGGCGAGATCCAGGCCGGCTCCTTCCAGGCGGGGTTCATCCGGCGCGACGGGTTCGCCTTCCTGCTCTTCGTGATCCTGCAGTTCCACCTCGGGATCCAGATCACGCCCGTCGCCGCGCCGCAGATCGGGCTCTTCGAGGCGCGCAAGGTGCTGCGCGCGGTGGCGCGCGGCGCGGCCTGCAACGTCGATCTGAGCGATCGCTGGAACTTCTGGGACGTCGTTCACCTGCCGCTCGCCGAGGTGCGCGAGCGCTTCGGGATACCGCCGCTCGCCGCGAGGGCGGCGCTGCGGTAACCACGTCATCGATGAGCCGGGCAGCGAGACGCGAGGCAGTCGCCCTGCCGCCGCTCCTCGACCGCGTCGACCTCCACCGCATCGAGGCCGCGCGGGCGCTCGATCCCCGCACGCGGTCCGAGCTGGGTCAGTTCCTCACGCCGCCGCCGGTGGCGTCGTTCATGGCGTCGCTGTTCGAGCGGTCCTGCGAGGAGATCCGCGTGCTGGACGCCGGCGCCGGTGTGGGCAGCCTCCTCGCCGCGTTCACGGCCAGCGCATGCGCCCGCCGGATGCGCCCGAGCGCGATCCGCGCGACTGGCTTCGAGATCGACCCGCGGCTCGCAGCGTACCTGCGCCGGACGGCGCGCGCGTGTCGCGACGAGTGCGCCGGCGCCGGGATCGACTTCGCTGCCCGCATCATCGAGGCCGACTTCATCCGGTCAGCCGTCGAGCGGCTCGACGGCGGCCAGCCTCGCCCGGGCATGCCGCGCTCGTTCACGCACGCGATCCTGAATCCCCCCTACAAGAAGCTCAACTCGGACACCGAGGCCAGGGCGGCGCTGCGGCGCGTGGGCCTCGAGACCAGCAACCTGTACACGGCCTTTCTTGGTCTCGCGATCCTCCTTCTGGAGCCGGGCGGGGAGCTCGTCGCGATCACCCCTCGGAGCTTCTGCAATGGCCCTTACTTTCGACCGTTCCGGGAGCTGTTCTTCCGAGAGATGTCGCTGCGAAGGGTGCACGTCTTCGAATCGCGCAAGGCGGCGTTCGCGGAGGACGAGGTCCTTCAAGAGAACGTCATTCTTCATGCCGTCAGGGGCGGCCGGTGCGGGTCCGTCACCATCTCGTCGTCGCGCGGTCCCGAGGGCGAGCTGCTGTCCGTCCGGTCTGTGCCATTCGAACACGTCGTCCGGCCTGGAGATCCCGAGCTGTTCGTCCACGTGGTGCCGGACGACGCCGGGGAGAAGGTCGCTGCCGCATTCGCGCGCATGCCATCCCGCTTGGCGGACTTGAATGTGGGCGTCTCGACGGGAAAGGTCGTCGACTTCCGAGCGCGCGAGTTCTTGCGGCAGGAGCCCGACAGAGACACCGGTCCGCTGATCTACCCGACGCACCTCGCGTCGGGCGTCGTTCGCTGGCCCAAACGCGGGAAGAAGCCGAACGCCCTCGTGGACGCCCCGGGGACCGCCAATCTATGGATGCCCAGCGGGAACTACGTGCTCGTCAAGCGCTTCTCGTCGAAGGAGGAGCGGCGGCGGGTCGTCGCCGCCCTCTTCACACCCGCGAGCGCGCCGGGAGACAGGATCGGGTTCGAGAACCATCTCAACGTGCTCCATCGAAACGGCAAGGGGCTGCCGGCCGTGATGGCGCGGGGCCTGGCTGCCTTCTTGAACTCGACCCTCGTGGATACGCACGTTCGACAGTTCAACGGTCACACACAGGTCAACGCGACCGACTTGAGGAACCTCAGGGTTCCGACCGTCGAGCAGATCGAGCAGCTCGGGCGGCGGGCGCCTGATCCCGGCCTTTCACAGGATGAGCTCGATCACCTTGTCGACGACGTGCTGTGATGGCGTGAGGGCAGATTTCACTCGGCAGGTGGCGGCGTCCTCGCGCAGCGGACCCCGCTCCAGGAGTAGCGACCCGGGCTTCGGTAGATACCCTGACTGGCCGCCTGCAGAACGAGCTCGCCCTCCCGATAGTTCCCGCCGTGGGTCTGCAAGTAGAAGCCCTCCGAGGGCCGCTCGAGGATGATACAGTCGACGCACGGTACCGGGAGCGTGACCGAGAGCGTGCCCGACCAGTCCCGTGTAAACTCCTCCATGCCTCCGCTCAGGTCCTGCTGTCCCCATCGCCCTGCTCCCGCCGGCCTAGATCCGACAGGGAGGATGTCGCTCAGCGCGCACTCCTGCGCGGGGCTCCCGTCCGCGATGCAACCATAGCTCGCACGGCTCGGGTCGATCCCCTGGCCCCAGGGGTATACCCGATGCTCGTCGCCGCCGGATGCCGCGTAGTTCAGCTCCGTGATTGTCGGGAGGCGCCCTCCATCCCACACGCAGAACGCGAAGGCCTCTGCCCATGTGATGCAGTTCATCGGCAGGTCCTCGTTCGGCCCGACCTCATCGGTCCACGTCGACACCTCCGGGTCCGCGTAGCAGCGCAGCACGGCCTCCTTGAGCGCCGCGGTGTCCTCCTCGAACCAGTGGTTCCAGTCGGCAGACCAGCCGCTCCCCGGGACCTCCGGGTGCTGCCCCGCGCCTTCCTCGGGTGCGCTCGCCCGCGTCCCCTGGCCGGCCTCGACGAACGCACGAAACCGCCCCACCGTCACCTCATACGTGTCCAGGAGAAAGCTGCTCACCGTCGCCGGATAGGAGTCATCGATATAATTCACACCATCGAAGTGCCGATTGAACGTGCCACCCGGAACGAGCCTGCTGTCACAGCAGCTGATGCCCTCGGGTCCGCACAGCGGCTCCTTCGCCAGCCCCCCCGAGCCGCAGCTCCGCGGCCCAGCCGGCGCCCCGGCGCCCGCTCCGCTCCCGCCGCCGCCGGCTGCACCGTCGCCAGCACCACCGCCGCCCACCGCGGTGTCGCCCGGTTCGTCCCCACCAGCACCACCGCCGCCCGCCGCGCCATCGCCGCCAGTCGCACCGCCGCCGCCCGCCGCGCCATCGCCGCCAGTCGCACCGCCGCCGCCCACCGCGCCATTGCCACCGGTCGCACCGCCGCCGCCCGGTTCGTCCCCGCCAGGCCCACCGCCGCCCGCACCGCCGCCTCCCCCCTTGCCGGGAGGGTCCTGGTTCGCACAGGCAGCCACGCAACCACCGGCGACAACAGCCGCTGCGATGACCCCGAACCACGCGCCTCGTCCACGGCTCTTGCTCGTCATCATCCGCCGCCTCTCCTCTCGTGCCGATCCCCTGCCCATGCGCCTCGGTTGCGCGTCTTCCGTGCGTCTTCCGTGCAAGCGGCGCCGCTTCGAGGGCAGGATCCGGCGCGAGGCGACACAGCGTCAAGCCACGCTCATGAACAAGCAGCTTCTCGTCTCCCGGCGCGCTCCACCCGTACTCCCGGAGATCGCATCCGCTCGCGCCCCTCTCTTTCCCTCTCTCCGCCCCGTTCTGCGGTAACCTCCTGCGCCACCCATGAGCGACCTCCGCCAGCCCGCCGAGACCAAGTACGAACACGAGCTCGCGGCCCTCGCCGCCCACGACACGGCGCCGAGGCCGCCCGGGTGGCGCCTCTCGCCGAGGGCCGTCGAGACCTACATCCTCGGCAGCGACAAACCCGTCGGCGGCGTCGCGATCACCCCCAAGTACATCGGCGATCGCGCCCTCGTGCAGGTCGCCCTCGCGACCCTCGCCTCCGACCGCGCCCTCATGCTCGTCGGCGAGCCGGGCACCGCCAAGAGCTGGCTCTCCGAGCACCTCTCCGCCGCCATCAGCGGCACGAGCGCCCTCGTCGTCCAGGGCACCGCGGGCACCAGCGAGGAGCACGTCAAATACGGCTGGAACTACGCCCTGCTCCTCGCCGAAGGCCCCTCGCAGAAGGCGCTCGTGCCCTCGCCCATCCTCCGCGCCATGCGCGACGGGCGCTTCGCGCGCTTCGAGGAGATCACCCGCACCTCGTCGGAGATCCAGGACGCGCTCATCTCCATCCTGTCCGAGAAGCAGATCGCCGTCCCCGAGCTCGACCAGGTCGTCCCCGCGCAGCGCGGCTTCAACCTCATCGCCACCGCCAACACCCGCGACCGCGGCGTCAACGAGATGAGCGCCGCGCTCAAGCGCCGCTTCAACTTCATCACCGTCCCCGTCGTCGACGACCTCGAGCAGGAGATCAGCATCGTGCAGAAGCGCGAGGCCGAGCTCCGCGGCGACTACCAGGTCGGCGTCGAGCCGCCCGCCGAGCTCGCCAAGCTGCTCGTCACGCTCTTCCAGGAGCTCCGCGCCGGCGTCACCAAGGACGGCAAGACCAAGGTGAAGACCCCGGGCTCCGTCCTGTCGACCGCGGAGGCCATCAGCGTGCTCTTCAACAGCGGCATCCTCGCGCAGCACTTCGGCACCGGGAAGGTGACCGCCGACGACCTCTCCCGCTCGCTGCTCGGCGCCGTGAGCAAGGAGGGCGGCGACGACCTCAAGGCCGTCCGCGAGTACTGCGAGACGGTGGCCAAGGGGCGCGCAGGGCTCTGGAAGGAGTTCTACGCCTCCGCCAAGAAGCGCCTCGCGATCTGAAGGGACCCGATGGACCTCGACCGGCTCGCCGCCGTCCACCTCTTTCCGGTGCGCCACCACTCGCCGCGCTCCAGCGCGACGCTGCGCGCCTACCTCGACGAGGTGCGCCCGAAGGCGATCTTCGTCGAGGGCCCGAGCGACGCCACCTCGCTCCTCGAGGCGCTCGTCGACCCGAAGACCGTCCCGCCCGTGGCGATCCTCGGCTACCGCACCGACGGGGAGCCCGCGTCGTCGCTGTGGCCGTTCGCCGCCTACTCGCCCGAGTACGTCGCGGTGAAATGGGCCTTCGAGCACGGCGTGCGCGTCGAGCTCATCGACATCCCCGTCGGCACGACGCTCGCGCCGTTCGACGGCGCCCTGGTCGGCCACGACGACGCCGACGATCCGGGCGGCCACGAGCGTGAGATCGACGAGGACCGCGGCGAGCAAGGTGAACACGGAGGACACGGCGAGCACGCGGACGACGGCGGCGCAGGGGACGGCGGCGACGGCGAGCCAGCCAGCGCGGAGGGGGAGCAGGAGAGCATCTATGCGGCGTGCGCGCGCGCCCGGGGCTTCCGCTCGTTCGAGGAGTTCTGGGAGGCCTCGTTCGAGGCGCCCCGCTACGATCCCGGGCCGTTCCGCGAGGCCCTGCTCGCGTACGCGGACCTCGTGCGCAGCGACGGGGACCGGCTGATCCACCGGGCGCGCGACGCCTACATGGCGCGGAGCATCCTCGAGCGCATGGGGCCGGACCTCGCCCCGCACGAGGTCGCGGCCGTGCTCGGCGCGGCGCACGCGGCGGCGTTCGCGGCGCGCGACGTCGATCCGGCGCTGGAGGCGCGGCTGCCGGCGCCGATCCCGTGCGCCGTGACGCTCATCCCGTTCAGCTTTCCGCGGCTCTCCGAGCAGCTCGGGTACGGCGCGGGCAACCGGGCGCCGCAGTATTACCAGCGCGCGCACGACGCGGGCGGCGACTTCCGGCGCGCCACCCTCGAGGTGCTGATCGACTTCACCGAGCACCTCCGCCTCCGCGGCTTCATGGCCTCGCTCGCCGACACCATCGAGGCCTTCCGACTCGCGGTCTCGCTCGCCGAGCTCCGCGGCAAGGCGGAGCCCGGCCTCGACGAGGTGCGCGAGGCGACGATCGCCACGATGTGCCGGGGCGACGCCACGCACGTCGACGGCTTCCTCTGGCCGGCCGTCATCGGGCGCAACGTGGGCCGCGTCGGGGGCGGCATCGGGAAGAACTCGCTCCAGGAGGAGTTCTGGCGCGAGGTGCGCGAGCGCAGGCTCCCCGCCACCGACGCGCCCGAGTCGTTCCGGCTGTCGCTCACGAACGAGGTCGAGGTCGGGACGAGCGTGCTCCTGCACCGGCTCCGCATCGCGAAGATCCCCTACGCGGCGTACGCCGGCACCCGGGCGGCCGGGCGGGGCGGCGCGGGCGCTCGCGGGCAGCGGCGCGGCCAGGCGGCGAGCGAGGTGCCGCCGGACGAGCTGCTCCGGCAGCTGAGCGAGACGTGGGAGGCGCAGTGGACGCCGGCGACCGACGTGGCGCTTGTCGAGAAGATCGTCCTCGGCGACACGCTGGAGCAGGTGGCGACGCGGCTGCTCGAGGAGGACCTCGCGGCGTGCCACACGACCGGCGAGGCCGCCGACGTGCTGCTGAACGCCGTGCTCGCGTCGAGCGCCCGCGCGGCGGCCTCGGCGCTCGACGCGTGCGACAGGTTCGCCGCGGGCGACAGCGATCTGCCGTCGCTCGCCCGGGCGTGCCGCGCCTTCGCGGGGCTCGCGTCGTTCGGGTCGTCGCGCTCGCTGTCGTCGCTCGGCGACGGGGTGATCGCGACGATGCTGGAGAAGACGTACGCACGCGCGGTCCTGCGCGTCCACGGCGGCTGCACGGGCAGCGACGAGGCGGTCGCCCCGGCCAAGGAGGCGCTGCGCACGCTGCACGACGTGGCGCTGTCGCAGCCGATCGTCGATCGCGCCGCGTGGTTCGAGGCGGCGCGGGCGCTCGTGGACAGCGACGCGGTGAACCCCACGGCGTCGGGCCTCGCGTGCGGGCTGCTCTACCTGGCGCAGGTCATCGACGACGCCGAGGTGGCGCGGATCGTCGGCCTGCGGCTCGGGAGCGCGGCCCCGCCCGAGGCGGCAGCGTCGTTCCTGGCCGGCTTCCTCGAGGTGAACGCGCTGGTGCTCGTGAAGAGCCGCCCCGTGGTCGAGGCGCTCGACACGTTCCTCGGGGGCATCCCCCCCGAGCGCTTCAAGGACACGCTCCCGGTCCTGCGGCGCGCGTTCGCGGCGCTCGGCGCGACCGAGCGGCGGTACCTGCTCGAGAACGTGCTCGCGTCGCGGAAGCTCGGGGACAAGGCGCGCGCGGCGCAGGCGGTGCTCCTGGAGAAGGACCGCGAGAAGCTGAAGGAGATGAGCGAGGACCTGTCGCAGGCCATGGACGACCTGGACGACCTGCTCTGACGCTGGGCCGTGACCGCGGCGCGCCCCCGCGCCGCCCTTGTTGCGCGGCCGACCGCCACCGGCTCATGATGCAAGCGGATATGGCAATCCAGGAAGTGACCGCCCAGCCGTCCCATCCGCTCGCGACGCTCGAGAGCGACTACAGCCACGCGGTCGTTCACCTCGCGTGGGACCTGCATAAACGAACGAAGGAACGGGTGCTGCTATTCGGGCTGGTCGAGCTCCTCCCTGCGGAAGTGCCGCCGCCCGCCGACGACGGCGAGCAGGTCCGTGAGCTCAGAAAGAGCGAACGCCGAGTGTACGTGCGCCACACCGTGATGCCGGCCGGACGAGCACTGGAGTGGTATCTTCGCTGCCGACGCGGGGACGCGGTGCTACCGACGGACGATGGAACGCTTCCGGCCCCAGGCGACGAGCAAGCACGACGACTGCGGCTGCTCGATCTCGGGGAAGAGCCCCCATGGCCGAGCCTTGCGCTTGCAGTGGAGCAACAACAGGAAGCGCCTTTCGTCCCCACGTGGCACGGGCAGCCACGTATGCACCACATGATTCCCTTGATCGACTTGGACTTGAAGACGCTCTGGCCACGTGAAAACGAGTGCCGCAACGCGGTCGAGTTCCTGTCGGAGCGGCTTCACTTCGATTTGGACGACTACCCGGAATTCTGGGGCTCGGTGCACCTCCTAGCACCCAACCCACTCTTCAGAAAGATGGAGGGAAGACGGCTGCCCACGAGCACGGAGCACATCGGCCAGATGCTCTACCGCTTGCACCCACGGGCGGGAAAGGACCTTACTGGCCTGGAGCTCGCCATCGACGAGCAGCGGGCCTCGGGGGAGTGCTCCACGACGAGGGTCACCCTCGAGGGTCCTCTCATCCGCGTAAAGTTCAGACATAAAATCGGACGATTTCGAGAGGGAATTCGCGATCCGCTTCGCGGCCTACTTCATACGCGACACACCGTCGTCCTGGCTGGCCTAACGGGAAGACTCTCTATCGGCGAAAACCGCAAGCGTGTTGTCCCGGTGCCCGCGACACCCCGGCGGGCCGCCGACGACTATGAAGTTGCGACGCGCAGGACCGAAGGCCGCATCATCAAGGTCGGCTCGACACGGGAGCCGCATGTCCCAATCGCCGAATCGCGCATTTGGGCAGCGCAGCGCGCACATAAGGCTCAGGATGCAGCCCGAGACCTGCGCGAGAGGTGGTTCGACGATGACGTCCAGGAGGCGACGGAGATCCTCCGGAGCCTCCTCAATGAGGCGAGGCGGGAGGTCCTCATCGTCGACCCCTACTTCGCCCGTCCAGAGCTGGTCCGATTTGCGTTGGCCGTAGGACAGATCGATGTACCCGTATCCATCCTCACATCCGCCAAGGGACTCCAGGCGATAGACACCTCCTCGAGCGACACGGAGCAGGGGGACGCACTCCACGCCGAGCTCCAGAACCTTGCAGCTCAGAAGGAGATCAACACTTTCAACATCCGCGTTATGCCCGGTAAACGCCCCGCCATCCACGATCGCTTTCTCTTGGTGGACGACCGCATTTGGCTCCTGGGTTCCTCCTTCAATGAGTTCGCATCGCGCGGCACCATGTTCGTCTCCCTCTCGCACCCGGAGCTCTTGCGAGACAAGCTCCATCAAGCCTGGAGCAACGCGGAGGAACTCGCACCGTGGCTGCGGGAGAGACACGCATCTCGAACGGTGAAACCCCAAGGTTGCTCATGGCCACAGGAGGGATGCTCATGAGCGCCCCGCGGCTCGACAAGGCGACAGCACAGCAACGAGGTCGCGCAAAAAGGGGCGAACGTGTCGCCATGGTCATGCGCGCCGCCATGGATCTCTCGTCAGGCCCCGTGGACGTCGCGGCGTTGCTACACGTGTACCATGACAGCGAAGGATTACCCCTTGACGCGCTCATGGCATTCCAAGACGCGTTCGTCGAAGGTGTACTGGCCCACCCGGCGCGGCACCGCGCATGGATTGAAGCCCTGCAGTCTGCCATCACGACGTGCACCACCACCGCGCACGCGCTCCCAGACGAGCGCCTGGATTCACGCGATCAAGAGGAGCTCGAAGCTGAGGCTCGGCACTGGCAGCATGCGCGTGATCCATTCTTCGTGTGGGAAGCTCGAAGGTACGACGGCCCCCTCAAAGATGCTGCGGGGTTCGAGCTCGATGTCCTCTTGCGGCTCGATCGAAAGGCCTGGCTCGAGGCGCTCGACGCGCTGCCATGGCCCAGCTTGATGAGGAACACCGTCTGCCAGTCGCACATCGCCTCAAATAGGGAGCTCCTCATAGAGCTCATCCGAGCCGCTCCGCCCGTGTTTGACGAGGAGGGTCGATGGACCCGCAGCGTGGCCCTGCTGCTCGTGGCGGAGCTTCTCCGAATGCACGCCGATTTCCTCGGCGATCAGGGCACGCAAACCCAATGGTTGCGCGAGGCGTATGGCCTGCTCCTCACCCGCCCAGATGGCGCGACGATCGCGTGCGGGATGCTCGCCGATTTGTCGGCGCAGCATCTGAGCGACGTCACGAGACAACCCCAAGGCGATGAGTCCACCTCCAATGTCGCGTTGGAGACGCTGGTGGAAAGTTTAGTACACAGCGGCGTCCGGGTAGCTTTCCTTCATCGCTTCTGGAAAGAACGCGAGGCGATGACGCAGCGCGAAGTCCGTGATGGCTCGGCCCGACGTTCGGTGCGTGCCCGCTCCTTCAAGAAGCCTGCGCACATCGGCGAGGGCTGTCGGCAGCTCGGCTACGAGGCCTTTCCCCTGCTCTACGGGTCTGCCCGCGTGCTGGACGCTGCTGGTGCTCCCCACGAAGAGCTGGAACGATACTGGGCGTGGCTCGTCGAGATCCTCGACGGTCGCGCCCCCGGCCTCTCGACCGCAGCGATCTGGTCGCATCGGCCTCAGGCCGTGCAGCCGCTCGCTCGGCTCCTCGCGCGCCTCCCCGCCCCGGCCACGGCGTGGCGCACGGCCTACGCGCGCCTCGAACCGCAACGACGTCGGAGCCAGTTCCTCGTCCGTTACGAGGACCATGACAGCGACGAGCCAAGTCTCGTCCTGGTGCGCATCGGCCTGTATGCCTGCGCGTTCCTCAGGGCCGTCGAGGCCGCCGCGCAGCCCGGAGAAGACGTCAACGCGTTCTTCTGGACTGTCTACGATGCAGTTCGACGCCTGTGGTTGACTGCGGCCGTCGATCCTTCCGACTCAAGAAAAGAGCTCGTGGCGACGTGCTTCGCATTCATGCCCACCGTCTTCGGGGACGCCTTGAAAGATGCGTTGAAGCGCGCCGCTCCCCCGATCGCCACCGAGCCGTGGCTCGTCTGCTTGGCAGCGCACCACCTCACGCAGAACGGCGTTGAACCACGCCGGGTCGCCGAATTCCTCGCTGCTGCGGGAGCCGATTTGGTGTGCGGCCTCCAGGAGGTCTTCACGTGGGCCTCCCTTACCGGGGTGAAGGACGATTTCCTCCCGGCATTCAAGACGCTCGCGGGCGCTATCGATCTGACACTGCCCGACGAGGTGCCCGAGACCGCCGAGCAACGGCACGCGCGCCACGAAGCACTGTTCGTCCAGCGAGTCCCTTGGGGCAAGGAGATGCTCAACCGCCTGCAGAGAGACGGCTGCACACCGGTCAGGATTGAGCCTTTGAACGAGCTCAGCACCACATGGCTCATCCAGGCACGCGCGTCGGCACAGCTCCGCGAAACGTTCGCGCTAGCGCCCGAGCTACGGATCCTGGCAGCCACCGGGGGCTTCGACGGTCGAGACATCCTCCGGGCGGCGGAGTATCCTGCGGGTTCCAGCGAGATTGATCCCGATCTGCTGCTCATCGCAACCGAGCGCAGGGACCTCACCGAGCGCCTCCTGTTTCTTCCCGGTCCTTGGGGGCAGCGGATCCCCTGGGTTCCCGTGGAGAATGTGCTTCCACCACTCATCGAGTCGATCCGCCTCCATGCGCGCGACTTCGACCTTTTTAGCCGCGTCGATCCCGTCCACGGGCGCGCCTTGATGGGCCGTGAGGATGAGATCTCGCGCCTCTCGTCGCGCCTCCTCCGCGGTGACGCAGTGGGCCTCTTCGGGCTGAGCAAGGTCGGAAAATCCTCGCTCCTTCAGGCCGTGGCGGAGCGCTTCGATCCCGTCGGTGCCCCGCAGGCGCTCATTCACTTCACGCCCGCGCTCGAGGACGGTGCGCTGGTTCAGGCGCTGGTGGTCGCGCTGGACGTGCAGAACATCGCCGATGTGCAGCATCCCGCAGGACAAGGGCTCGACAAGCTGCTCTTCGTCATGGTCGAGCAGTTGCGCGATCGGCTCCTCCGGGCAGCCCCCCACGCTGTCTTGCCCGAGCGTCAGACCGAGCTGCTGGACGACTTCGAGCGCCTGCTCCAGCTCGCGCTCGCCATCCAGCCTCTGCCTATCTGCTTCATTCTTGATGAATGCGATCTGCTCTTCGAGGACCACCTCGGCGAGCACGGCATATGGCGCATCGAGAAGCTCTTCGAGCGGCTACGTCGAATCGCGCAGCACACTCAGCGCGTCTCACTTGCCTTGGTCGGGCGAGACCCAGGACCGCTCCTGCGCTCCGACCGCGGAACGGCAGACAACCCCTTGCGCTCCTACTGCGAGATCTCCTGGCTGGGCCCGCTCCGACGCGACGAGAGCGACGATCTCCTCACGCGCCTCTGCCTCCGGGTAGGTCTCACCGTCGGGTCGATGACGAAGGAAGCCGCTTGGGCGTCAACCGGCGGGTTCCCGGTGCTACTGCGGCAGTACGGCTCGGCCCTGCTCGAAGCGGTGAAGCGCGATCAGCCTGATAGCCAGCACGTCGTACACACGGATGTTCTCTGCGCCGAAGCCGCGATGTTGGTTCGACAGCGCGCTCTGGTGCTCGAGGCCGGACGCGAGATTCGCACCTTGCTGGCGAGATCTTCGCCGCCGGCGCTGGTGCTCTTTCAGGAGCTCACCGCACCAAGCACCAAGGATCCGGGCAAGGTCGTCGCGGCACACGACGGCTGGGAGGGAAGCGCGGCGAAGCATCTCCAGCGCTATGGCCTGCTGACCGGCAGCGCAGAGATGCCTCGGATCCCGGAAGCGCTCCGACCGCGTGGCGCGCACGCGCCGCCAGTGCGCACGCGTGCGGTGCAGCGGCGGAGGGCGCGCCATGGCGCATGAGCACAACCCCTATCGCCTGGGTGAAGACATTGAAGTCGTCGTGCCGCGCACCGACCTGCTGCGCGAGGTACGGCAGGAGCTGATGTCGGGAGGAGGGCTTGGATACCTGCTCGGCAGCTGGGGCGTGGGTAAGAGCGTCTTCCTCGCCCAGCTGCACAAACAGCTCCAAGGTATCCCGGGCGTCCAGTCGCTCTTTTTCCGCGAGCCACCGATGTTCAGGACCATCGATGCGCTCTGCCGGAAGCTGGTGGATGAGCTTCTTGTGGATGTCCCCGTCGAACAAGGCAGGCTCGAGCCTCTGCGCCAAGATCTCTATCGGCTCGCCGAGCCTCTCAAGGTTATCGAGAGATACCAGAATGACGTGAAGTCCGATCCGCATGTGCTCGTCCTGCTTTACGATGAGCTGAATGACTACGTTGATCCGTCAGGCTTCGGGCGAGAGTGGTTCAAGCGGATCGAGAGCGCCAGAAAGGCTCGTTCCGCCCGCCTCAAGGTCTTCGCCACGGGAGGCCTAGGGGTCTTCGACATAGGGGAATCGCTGGCCTCTCCCTTCCTCTCACGCGCGCGCCGGTTCATCATGCCGGCGTTCACGCGGGACGAGTTACGGGCGCTATCTTCACCTCTCTGGGAGAGAATGGGTGTCATGGTCGACGACGAGATCATCGATCATCTCCTGCTGCACTCGGGAGGGAACGCCTACCTCGCACAGTACGGTCTCCACGAGCTATGGGAGCGAAACTCCGTTCGCGTCGAGGACGTCGTCGAGATCTATGGCTCCTTCAGAGAGAGGCGGCCGGATTTCGTACGCCGCTTCCGGCGAGCGATCGCGGACGTGAGGCTGTCGCGCCTGCCCATGAGGTTCTGGGACGTCATCTTACGAGGCGGCGGGAAGCTCCGCCGACGAAAGGTGGACGAAATATTTGCAACGGAGGAGAACCCGCTTCAGTTCGAGATCCTGGACATCCTCCATCTGCTCCAGTCCGCAGGCCTAATCCAGGTCCTGTCGGCCGCCGATGCCGATCCCATCCTCGTCACAACGATCCCCAGCATCCTCAACTTTGAGCCCCGGCGCGCCCGCAAGAGCAAGCCGACGCTCCGGAAGCAGCTCATCACCGACCTGCTCGACATCCTCGTCGTGGTGCGCTCCATGGGGCTCGACATGTTCAGGCAAGGCGGCGAGCTCGTGCAGGAGAAGCTGTTCTCTGCGCTCATCACATCGAACCTGATTTCCCGGGGGTGGAAGGCCGTACGCGAGGACAGGCGCAGTACGGGATTCGCCGACGTCAGAGCGACGCACGACGATTTCCCATCCGAGCATGCCATCATCGAAGTCAAGCGCTGGGCTCGTGATTTCAGGATTCACCAACAAGTATTGGACTACAAAGACGACTCCACGACCGCGCTAGCGGCGGTGATGATCAGCAAAGCGCGAAATGGCGACTGGCGAGAACAGTACAAGGAGCGATGTCTCACGAAAGAATGCCAGGTGAGAGACAGCGAGTGGATCGAGTGCAAAGGGCCGCTCCGTGGCTACTATCGCGCTAGATCGATCGAAGGCCCCGAGGTCGACCACTTCCTGCTCCAGCTGCCGCGGCGTCGTTGAGCTCTCCTGCTTCCATGGCCACCTGTGTACAAGTACATCGCTACGGGCGCGCGCCGGGGCCGTCTGGCCGGGCCAGCGGGGCTCGCTCGGCTCACTCCTCCCGGCCGGCCCGCGACCAGCCGCCGACGTTGAGGTCCGGGTGCTGCGCCAGGAAACTCTGCATGCCGGGCGGCGGGGACGCCCACGCCGCGAGGCGCTCCGGCGCCTTCTTGGTGGGCACCACCGCCGAGCGCGTGTAGGAGCTCCACGTGCCGTCGCCGCAGGCATAGCACGCAGCGCGCGCTAGCTTCGCGGTCACCCGTAGCGCCCCCCGCGCGTCGAAGGTCGGCGCGATCTGCACGAGTTCCGGCGCATTCTCCTCTTGCCGGGCAGCCTCCGGCTCGGCCTCGTCCTCGTCGAGGAGCGCCTCGGCCTCGCCCTGCAGCGCCGGCACGCCGGACACCTCGGCGAGCAGGTCGACCATCGCGCCCTTGTCGGCGTCCCACACCGTGAACGCCGCGCCCATGAAGCCGTGCGCGCCGCACGCGTCGTTGTACGTCCGCTCCTCGATGAACAGGTACGGCCCGACGCTCCCGATCGCCTCCGCCTCGTGCTGCATCACGTTGCTCCCGTCCGCGTCCGGCGGCGCGATCACCAGCTGGCGCACCCCCGTCCCGCGCAGCACGAGCTCCGCGCGGCTCGCGGTCCCCTCGCCCGGCTCGCGCGTCTCCCCGGGCCCGAAGTCGCAGGCCGAGGTCTCCACCTTCACCTCACGCACCTCCCAGCGCCACTCCCCTCGGCCGGTCGCCACGACGATCCCGGGCTCCTCGCGGATCACCGCGCCACCCTCGCTGAGGTGCCATGTCCTCGGCGGCCCATCGCCCGTGCGTCCCCAGACCAAGAGCGCCCCGCCGAGCGCGGCGTCCTCAGCGCCCTTGGACTCGGACGAACGCGGGGCAGGCGGGGGCGGAACCTCGAGGGCAACGGGAAGGGCCGACTGCGGGCGGGCGGCGCAGCCGGAGATCAGCGCAAGCAAAGCGATCGATGTGGCGAGTCGGGGGCGCGGCATGCCGGCCCGAAACAGCACGGCGCGTGCCGCAGAGCGCTGTCAGGAAAGGCCGCGCCGCGCAGGGGGCGGGTGTCTCCGCAGGCCCACACCGCGTGGCAGCCAGGAACCATCATGGCCCTTCAGAGGGCAGGATGGGTCGGGCACGTCGCCACGAAGGCGCTCTCGCCCCGGTCAATGGCTCGCCGGGCGAGGACAATCTGCGCCCCAGAGCGAGAGCGATCGTGCGTGTGCAGAAACAAGCACGTCGGACCGCGAGAGCACGTAAGCATTAGCGCGCTCTTTGCGGTGCTCCGCCAGCTACCGGAAGACGCGCCGGAGCGCGCCATCGCGCTCGGCCCTCTGCTACGCTTCCGAGCGGCGCTCGTCGAGCCCGGACCGGCGACGCCCGAGGAAGAGGAGTTTGTCATGACCACCCAGGAGCTCGTCGAGCAGTTCATCGAGCAGGGGCGCAAGCAGGGGATGGCGCAGGGGACGATCGAGCTGTACGAAGCGCGGTTCGGCCCCATGCCGCCAGCGCTTCGGTCCGCCGTGGAAGCCATGCGCGACCTGCCGACGCTCCGGAAGTGGCACCTGCTCGCCGGAACCGGGACGCGCGACGAGGTGCATGATGCGATAGCCGCCGATCCGGCTGGGCGCTCGTCCTGAGCTACACCTGGGCCGACAAGCGGCCGCGACCGAAAGCGATAAGCTGCTCACCGCCCTCGCGCAGGGGGCCCACCAGCCTCGCAGAGCTCCGCGACCGGCTCGCACGCGACGGCGCGCTCGATGGCGGCGCGAAGCCAGCTGTGGCCCTCGTCGCCCTCGGAGCGTTCCGGCCAGACGAGCGTCAACGTATAGCCCCTGGCCTCGAGCGGACACGGCCGCACCACGAGATCGAGCTGTCGGGCCAGCGCCTCGGCGACCCGCGCGGACACGGTGAGCAGCAGGTCAGAGCCAGAGAGGATGAACGGAGCGACGAGGAAATGCGATACGGTCAGGGTCACCCGCCGGCGCAGCCCCCGCGCTGCCAGCTCATGATCGATGATGTTGTGGTCCTCTCCGTGCGGCGAGATCATGAGGTGCTCGCAGGCAGCGTAGCGCGCCGCCGTGAGCGCCTTCCGAGAGGCCGGGTGGCCCCGCCGCATCACGCAGACGAGCTGCTCGGCTGCAAGCAGCGTGGACCGGCATCCGTCGGGCACTGGCCCGCCGCGCCCGAGCTTGGCGTCGAGCTCGCCGCGGCGCAGGAGCTCGGCGAAATCCGGCGGGATGTTGCGGCACCGCAGGTTGACGTGCGGCGCCTCGGCGGCGAGGATCTTGGTCAACGGCGGGAGCACGAGCAGCTCCAGGTTGTCGGTCGCGACGAGCCGAAACGTGCGGGTCGAGCGCCTCGGGTCGAACCGCTCGGCCTGACCGAAGACCTGCTCGAGCCGCTCGACAGCCTCGGCTGTTCTCGGCAAAAGGTCCCGCCCACGCTCGCTCAACGTCATCTGCCTGCCCACCTGGACGAGCAACGGATCCCCGAAATGGGCGCGCAGCCGTGAAAGCGCGTGGCTCATCGAGGGCTGCGTCACGCCGACCCGGCGCGCAGCGCGCGTGACGCTCCTCTCCTGAAGCAGAGCGTGCAAGGCCACGACAAGGTGGGTGTCCACCGACTGCAGGCGCATGGTCGATGGATACCACGCCGACCCATAGACATCACCTATGCGTTGGCGCGCCTACCATCGATTCGACGATCGCTCCGCCGGCGCGTATCTCTGGTCTCCGGGTGGCACGTGCCGCCGCACAGCGCCCCCAGGCCCCCCAACCCAGGAAGCTGCCATGATCATCGAGTACATTCGCTACACGATTCCCGCAGAGCAAGAGCAGGCGTTCCTGTCCGCTTATCGCGCCGCAGCCACAGAGCTGCGCGGCTCCGCGCATTGCCTCGACTACGAGATCTCCCGATGCACCGAGGAGCCGACAAGCTTCGTCGTCCGCATCCGCTGGGACTCGCTGGAAGGCCACCTCCAGGGGTTTCGCAAGGAGGCGTCGTTCCCGTCATTCTTCGCCAAGGTGAAGCCCTTCTTCGAAAACATCCAGGAGATGAGGCACTACGCCTTGACCGACGTCGCCGGCGCAGGGGGCCGCCCTGGCGGCTGAACGATCACGCGTACGACGCGGGCTCGGCTGGTTTCACGCAGGCCATCGTGCGATGCTCCCTCGGTGACGCGGAAGATCGCATTGGTCCGGGCGCGCCGGCCCCTCGCGGCGCTCCTCATGCTCCTCCTGGCGTGCGCCGCGCTCGCCGCCTGCTCCAGGGTCACCAGCGCGCCGAAGGGCCGCGAGGCAGCGCCGGAGCGCGACAGCGCCTGCGCGGATCCAGCGAAGCCCAGAGCGTACTTCTATCCAGCGGAGAACCGGACGGATTACGCGCCTGACGACCCCTGGAAAGACGGCTGCGCCATGCTGGTGCCAGATCACCTGTTCTGCTGCCCAGAGAAGGCACCCGCCAGCCCGCGATAACAGGTAATACCGAAGCGGCCCACCGAGCTCCGCAGGGGAGCGCGCTCCAGCGGCCCGCGCGGCCCGCGCGCGGGCCATCGCCGGTGCCGCAAAATGCAGCATGTCGTACTTTGCGGCGGCGTCGAGCGGCGATGGCTCGCCGCGCTCCACCTGCGCTACGACGTCAGGCATGAAGCTGGCGCGCAAGCTGACGCTCGCCCTGGTGTTCGGGGTTTTCCTTGTGCTCGCGCTGAGCGCCTACGTGCAGATCCGCAGAGAGGCCAGGACCTTCGAGAACGATGTCCAGCGGGACCATCACGCGATGGGCCGCGCGCTGGCCGCCGCCATCACAGGGGTGTGGCGCACGGAAGGGCCCGCGCGGGCGCTGCGCCTGGTCGAGGACGCCAACGAGCGCGAGCGACAGGTGGACCTCCGGTGGGTCTGGCTCGACGCGCAGGCGGATGATGCCCATCGGCCCCGGCTCGCGCCGGAGCTGCTCGTCCCCGTCTCGCGAGGGCAGGCGGTCGTGCACAGGCTCCCTCGCGAAGACGCAGACGTGCTCGTCACGTGCGTGCCGGTGCCGGTGACCGGCGACCGCGTCGGCGCGCTGGAGCTCTCCGAGTCGCTGGCGGGAGCCCGCCGGACCATCCACAGCATGATCCTGAACACAGCGGTCACGACGGCCTCTCTGACGCTGGTATGCGGGTTGCTCGCGACGTCCCTCGGCGTCGGGCTGGTGGGACGTCCCATGCGCACGCTGATCGATCAGGCGCGGCGGATCGGCGCCGGCGATCTCTCCCGGCGCCTGTCGCTGCGCCAGGAGGACGAGATCGGCGAGCTCGGACGGGAGATGGACGCGATGTGTGATCGCCTCGCCGCTGCATACCGGAAGCTCGAGTCCGAGGCGGCCGCGCGGCTCGCCGCGCTCCAGCAGCTCCGCCACGCCGAGCGCCTCGCCACGGTCGGCAAGCTCGCGTCCGGGATCGCCCACGAGCTGGGAGCGCCCCTCCAGGTCATCGCGGGGCGCGCGCGCATGCTGGTGGACGGGGACGTCACGGGAGATGAGGTGCCGGCCAACGGGCAGATCATCCTCGAGCAGTCGCAGCGGATGACCCAGATCATCCGCCAGCTGCTCGATTTCGCCCGGCGTCGCAGCGCAGAGAAGCAGGAGACCCCGCTGAGGAGCGTCATTCACAGCACGTTCGTCATGCTGAGGCCGCTGGCCGAGAAGCAGGGCGTCACGATGGTCCAGGAAGGAGACACGCCGGAGCTGGTCGTCCACGCAGACGCCGAGCAGCTCCAGCAGGCGCTCACCAACGTGGTGGTCAACGCGATCCAGGCCATGCCGTCCGGCGGCACGTTGACCGTCGGCCTCCGGGCAGAGCGCGCGAGTCCCCCAGACGACCAGGGAGGAGCCGAGGGGGAGTATGTCGCGCTGTCCGTTCGTGACGAGGGGCAGGGCATACCGGCCGACGTCCTGGAGTACATCTTCGAGCCGTTCTTCACGACCAAGCCCGTGGGTGAAGGGACCGGGCTCGGCCTGTCGGTCGCCTACGGCATCATCAAGGAGCACAGCGGCTGGATCCACGTCGACAGCCGGGCGGGCTCCGGGAGTCGCTTCACGATGATGCTGCCGCGGGGGAACTCATGACAGGGCGCGTCCTGATCGTCGATGACGAGCGCGGCGTCTGCGAGCTCCTCGACGCCGGGCTCAAGAAGCGCGGGTTCCGGACGGCATGGCGGACGTCGGCCGCCGAGGCGTTCGAGCTCCTCGGCGTGGAGGATTTCGACGTCGTGATCACCGACATGACCATGCGCGGCATGAGCGGCCTCGATCTCTGCGAGCGGATCGTCCAGAACAGGCCCGATCTCCCGGTCATCGTCATCACCGCGTTCGGGAGCCTCGACACCGCCACATCCGCCATCCGCGCCGGCGCGTACGACTTCGTGACCAAGCCGTTCGAGCTCGACGCGCTCCGGCTCACCGTGGAGCGCGCCCTGCGCCACCGCGCCCTCCGCGAGGAGGTGCGCCGCCTGCGACGCGCCGTGGCCGACGCCCACGGGTACGAGCAGATCCTCAGCGGCAGCCCGGTGATGAGGAGCGTGTTCGATCTGCTCGATCGCATCGCCGACTCGGACACGTCGATCCTCATCACGGGAGAGAGCGGGACCGGCAAGGAGCTCGTCGCCCGCGCCGTGCACCAGCGCAGCCGGCGGAGCGAGGGCGCGTTCGTGGCGGTCAATTGCGCTGCGGTCCCGGACGCCCTCCTCGAGAGCGAGCTCTTCGGCCACGCGCGAGGCGCGTTCACCGACGCCAAAGGGGCCAGGAGCGGCCTGTTCGCGCGGGCCCACGGCGGAACCCTGTTCCTCGACGAGATCGGCGAGCTGCCGATCGGGCTCCAGCCGAAGCTCCTGCGTGCCCTCCAGGAGCGCGTCGTCCGGCCCGTCGGCGCTGACAAGGAGCTCCCGGTGGATGTCCGGCTCATCGCCGCGACGAACCGCGACCTCGAGACCGCGATCGAAGAGCGCCGTTTCCGCGAAGATCTCTACTACCGGATCAACGTGGTTCACGTCGACCTGCCGCCGCTCCGCTCCCGCGGCGCCGACGTGCTGCTGCTCGCGCAGCATTTCCTGGAGCACTTCGCGACCGTCAAGGCGAGGCCCATCCAGGGCCTCTCGGCGCCCGCGGCGGAGAAGCTCATGGCCTATGCGTGGCCCGGCAACGTGCGCGAGCTCCAGAACTGCATCGAGCGGGCGGTCGCGCTCGCGCGGTACGATCACATCACCGTCGACGACCTGCCCGAGAAGATCCGGACCTACCGGCGCTCCCACGTCCTCGTCTCGAGCGACGACCCGACCGAGCTCGTCCCCATGGAGGAGGTCGAGCGGCGCTACATCCTGCGTGTCCTGGAGGTGGTCGGCGGGAACAAGAGCCAGGCGGCGCAGATCCTGGGCTTCGACCGGGCGACCCTCTATCGGAAGCTCGAGCGGTACGGCATGCGCGGAGGGCGCTCGAGCGATCCGAAGCCGTGATCCGCCCGGCGGCCCAGCCGCACCGCGCGCTGCCGCGCCCGGGTCGAGCGCGCGCTACAGCCTCCCAGGGGGCGCGACTCCGCTCCTCATCGACCTGTTGCACAACGCGACACCCGCAGCCGCTGGCGGAAAACATGCTCCCAGGCGCGCCGCGCAGGCGCGCGACTCCTGCACGGCTGGCATGGGAGCTGCCTCAGGCCGGGCGCGCCCATGTGCACGACCACGCCGGAGTCCGCTGCTGCGAACCGGAGAATCCCTGTCGACTGGAACGCTCTCGCGAACGCCTTCGACAACACCGCTCAGCACATCCGCTATTTCCTTCACCTCGAGACAGGCGCCGTGATCCGGCTGGTCGATGGGCTCGCCGACCCGGACACGCGCGCGCGCATCGAGGCGGATCCGCGCTGCGTGCGCGTCGAGGCCATCGGCGCGCGGGAGCAATACGGATGGCTCCACGCGTTCATCCCGACGGTCGACGACCTCGAGCTCCAGGTGCTGCTCCTGCATTGCCTCCAGGGGCGGGGATCGTTTCGGCGGTTCAAGGCGGTGCTCTCTGGCAGGCCAGAGCAGCTCCGGCGCTGGCGCGTCTTCCGGCTCGCACAAATCCGTGCCACCATCCTCGCGTGGTTTCACACCCGCGGTCTGATACCGGCTTCGTTCGAGCATGCGTGGCCCAGCGAAAGCGCTGAGCCGAGGAGATCTCACGCCGCCGACTCGGCTCGCCAGCGGCTCCACGCGGCGGCGAGCGCCCTCGCGCCCGGCGATCTCCACGCGCTCACGTCGCTCGCGGAGTTCCTGCGCGCGACGCGCTCCGGCCTGCCGATTCCCGCGGTTTCATCGAGGGGCGACGCAGAGCGCCCCGATGGCCTGGGCCCGTGACAGCGGGCCATGGAGACGCGATCATGAACGATATCGACGATAAACGAGATGTGACGAGCCGCCCGAGCCCCCGCCGCGGGCTCGTCGCAAGGCGGGCCACGGGCCTCGGGCCCTGGGTCGCCGGCGCCGTGCTCACGGCGATGGGCCTGGGCGCAATCGCCTGCGGCGGCGTCACGACGTTCGAAGGAGGGAAGGCGCTCGCCGTCGTGGGCCGGCCGCCCGCGCCGCCCCCGCCGCCTCCGCCGCCCCCGCCGGAGCGCGTGGTCGTGACGGACGACAAGATCATCATCAACGAGAAGATCCAGTTCGAATACGACCAGGCGACGATCCGGACGGAGTCCCACAGCTTGCTGGACGAGGTCGTCAGCACGATCAAGAAGCACACGCACATCAAGAAGATCGCCATCGAGGGTCACGCGAGCGCCGAGGGGTCGGCCGACCACAACCTGAAGCTCTCGGACCGCCGCGCGAAAGCCGTGATGAAGTACCTCGTCGATCACGGGATCGCCGCCGGCATGCTCACCGCCAAGGGCTTCGGCAAATCGAAGCCCATCGCGGACAACGACTCGCCGGAGGGGCGCGAGAAGAACCGTCGCGTCGAGTTCAACATCGTCGAGCAGGACACCGCGCAGAAGACCGCGGACGCCGGGAAATGAGAGCTGGTCTGAAGCCGCCCGTGAGCGGCGCTCCCCGCAAGGAGGCGAGCATGAAGCAGTTGTTTTCGGGTTTCACCATGATGGTTCTGGCGAGCGCGTCCGCGGGTTGCTCCTTCGCCGTGCGGAACGCCGAGATGTACCGCGACGATACGGCGGCGCTGCTCGAGACGAGGCGCGACGAGATCAGCGCTTGTTATGACGCAGAGCTCGCGCGGAACCCCCGCGCGCAGGGCAGGGTCACCGTCGCTTTCACCGTGCTCGAGGACAGCGGCCGCATCACGAACGTCGCCGTCGACCCCGCCGGCACCACCACGTCGGACGAGGTGTCGAGCTGCGTCGTGAAGTCGATCGACGGGCTCGTCCTCACCCCGCCCGATGAGAAGCAAGGGAAGGGGAAGTTCGTCTGGGAGTTCACCGTCGGGGCTCCGAAGGCGTAGCGCCGGCGCGCCGGCGGAGCGCGGCAGCCACGCCGCGCTCCGCTGCGCCGTCCTCCTTGTGCCTCGCGACCACGCCCCCTATCCTGCCGCTGTGCGGTACGCGCGCACAGCGCTGGCGGCCGCTCGCTGCTCGCGCCGCTCAACGGCTCATCGGGCTTCCGTCAAACAGGCTCTCTGGAGAGCTCGCGACCCCTCCGACACCCCACAGCGATGAGCGCCCGCACCCCCAAGAAAGCCCCTCCGCCCCCCTCCCCCGCCGGCGCGACGGACGACCTCACCGACGGCGACCGCGACGCCCTCCTGCGCTGGCGGCTCGCGCTCGGGCCGGAGGCCGAGCGCGTCGATCCTCGGCTCTCCCTCGGCGGGCTCGGCGGCGGGGCGTCCGCTCTTCACGTTGACCCGCGGCGGCTCGGCGACCTCGACAAGGCCCTCTCGTTCATCTACGACGAGCGCGCCGGCAACCTCGGCGGCTCGCGGCCGTACGTCCCCGAGTGGCTCTCCGCGGTGCGCGAGTTCTTCAGCCACGACATCGTCGCGCTCGTCCAGAAGGACGCCATCGAGAAGCGAGGGCTGACGCAGCTCCTCTTCGAGCCCGAGACGCTGCCCTTCCTCGAGAAGAACGTCGAGCTCGTCGCCACCCTCATGAGCGCGAAGGGCCTCATCCCCGACGCCGCCCGGGAGACCGCCCGCCAGATCGTGCGCGAGGTCGTCGAGGAGGTGCGGCGCGCGCTCGAGTCCGAGATCCGCACCGCCGTCCTCGGCGCCCTGCGGCGGAACACGACGAGCCCGCTCCGCGTCCTCAGGAACCTCGACTGGAAGCGCACCATCCGCAAGAACCTCAGAGGGTGGGACGCCGAACGGCGCCGCCTCGTCCCGGACAAGCTCTATTTCTGGGCGAACCAGACCCGGAGACACGAGTGGGACGTCGCGATCCTCGTCGACCAGTCGGGCTCCATGGGCGAGAGCGTCGTCTACAGCTCCATCATGGCCGCGATCTTCGCGTCCCTCGACGTCCTCCGCACTCGGCTCCTCTTCTTCGATACCGAGGTCGTCGACGTGACTCCGATGCTCGTCGATCCGGTCGACGTGCTGTTCACGGCGCAGCTCGGCGGCGGCACCGACATCAACCGCGCGGTGGCCTACGCCCAGGCGAACTTCATCGAGCGCCCCGAGAAGACGCTGTTCATCCTGATCACCGACCTGTTCGAGGGCGGCAACGCCGAGGAGCTCGTCGCCCGCATGCGCCAGCTCGCCGACAGCAAGGTGAAGTCGATCTGCCTGCTCGCGCTGTCCGACAGCGGCAAACCCTCGTACGACCACGACATGGCGCAGAAGCTCGCCGCCCTCGGGACCCCCTGCTTCGGCTGCACCCCGAAGCTCCTCGTCAAGGTGGTAGAGCGGCTCATGCGAGGTCAGGACCTCGGCCCGCTGCTCGACGCCGAGGCGCGCTGAGCGCCCGGCGGCGGCACAAAAACCACGGAGGCACAGAGGACACAGAGGTTCTTTTCCTTCCTCTGCGTCGTCTGTGCCTCCGTGACCCCTCGCGCCGCCAAAGCGGGGGCGGCGTGCTCTCTCGACACCGCCCGGCGTCAGCGAGGGCGTCCGCGACGCCCCGCGCCGGCCCAGTCACCGCGCGCGGCGGGTCGCCTTCGCCGAGCGCTCGTCCGTCCGCCGGGCGGCGGCGCGCTTCCGGGACGTGGCGCCCCGGGCAGCGCTCGCAGAGACCCGCCGACGGGCCCCGGCCGCCCGAACCACCTCTTCGAGAGAGGGTGTCTTGACCAGGAGGGGACCCGCGCTGTCCATGGCGCTGATCGAGGGGCCAACTAGGCTGATAGAAAGTTTCACTTGAACTACCGATATGTGTGGCGGACTGATCACGTCGCTCAGCGAGGGCTCATCACCTATAAACCGTTTTGATCTTTTACGCAGCGTCGCAGTGCGGAGATCACGAGCCCTGAGCGCCCGTCCGGACGTGAACTTGTCCACCCGGGAGATCCACTCGCCTTCCGCCTCTCACGGCGGATGCACGCAGGCACCACGGAGGCACGAAGGCACGGGTCTGGGTTCGCTCCGTGCCTCCGTGTCTCCGTGGTGATCGGCGAGGGACTGCCCCCGGGTGTCGCACCGGGCGCTCTGTCACGAGCTTGTTGCACGATGCAGGCCAACGATGGCCGGATGCCGGCGTCGCCGCTTTTCACGGGGAGACCGTGAGCCGCCTTTCACGGTTGAAACCACCGGTTGCAACGGTGGCGCAGCGCGACCGCATCCCTGCCCCACGGGCGCCAGGTGAGCTCAGGAGAGCGCCTCTCAGCCAGCGGGACCGGTCAACGATGATCCAGGGCGCTCGCCCAGGGGCCCGGACGGACCAGCCGCTCGGGGCGGGAGCGGCAACGCCACCTGGAACCTCGCCCCCATGCCCGGGGCGCTCTCCACCTGGATGCTGCCGCCGTGGGCCCTCAGGATCTGGTCCACGATGTACAGGCCGACACCCAGCCCGCCATACGAGCTGGTCGGCGCCGCGCGCTCGAAGCGCCCGAAGATGCGGGCGATGTACTCCTGAGCGATCCCGATGCCCTGATCTGCCACCTGGAGCACCGCGGACCTCCCATCCACCGAGATGCGCACCTGGATCGGCTTGCCCCGCCCGTATTTGATGGCGTTCACGAGCAGGTTGGTGATCACCTGATCGATGCGCAGGCGGTCCCACCGGCCGACCGCGGTCACCGGCATGTCCAGGTCGAGCGTACAGCCGGCCCGCTCCAGCTCGGCTTCGAGGCGGCCCGCCACGTCGCGCGCCACGTCGCACAGATCCACGTCATCGAGGCTGAGCTCGAGGTGGCCGCTGTTGATGCGCGCCACGTCGAGCAGCGTGTCGATGAGCCGCGTGAGCCGGTCGATCTGCCCGCCGGCCTGGGAGAGCTTCGCCAGCACCTGCTCCGCCGGCAGCCCGCCGTCCGCGCGGTGGAGGGCGCGGGTGAGGCCCTGGACCTGGAGCACCAGCGCGCTGAGCGGCGTCCTCAGCTCGTGCGAGGCGACCGCGACGAAATCCTCGCGGATCTGCACGGCTTCTCGCGTCATCCGCAGCAGCCGGGCGTTCTCGAGGCAGAGCGCCGCGCGCTGCGCGACGTCGAGGGCGACCGCGAAATCGGGCGGCTCGAAGCGCTCGCCCGGCTCGACCCACACCATGCTGAGCGCCCCGAGCACCTCGCCGCGCGTGACGAGCGGCACACACAGGTAGCTGCTGGCGCCGATCTCCTGGATCACAGCGGGATCGCCGATGTCGAGCGCCACGGCGACGTCGCGCGGAGCGCACTCGACGCGCAGATCGGGGCGGCCGGTCGTGAGCACCGCGCCGACGCCGTCCGCGGTCAAGGTGAGCTCCCGCGGGCCGAACCGCTCCATGAACCGCGCTGCGTCGCGGGCCCTGTGCGCGGCAGCGAGCCGGCGCGCGCCGCCCTCCTCCCGCAGGTCGAGCACACACCAGGTGCAGACGCGCTCCGCAGAGATGCGCACGAGGGCCGCCGCGACGCTGTCCTCGTCGAGCGACGCCGAGAACGAGCTCGACGCCTCCGCGAGGATCTCCGAGCGACGCACCGCGGCCTCGGCCTCTGCGCGGGCCGCCCGCTCGCGCGTCAGGAGGTGCAGGCGCTCCTGCTCGTGGCGCTTGCTGTCGTCGATGTCCGTGAAGCTGCCGAGCCAGGCGACCACCCGCTTCCAGACGTCCCGCTCCGGGACAGCCCGGCACAGGTGCCACCGGTAAGCGCCGTGGATCGATCGGAGGCGACACTCCCCCTGAAAGGGCTCGCCCGACTCCAGGCAGCGCCGCCACTTGCTGACGAACTGGTTCAGATCGTTCGGGTGCACCGCGGCCTGCCAGCCCCAGCCGCGGAGCGCCTCGAACGCGAGCCCCGTGTACTCCAGCCAGCGCGAGCTCACGTAATCGATGCCGCCGTCGAGCTTCGCCGTGAAGACGCACTGCGGGATGGCGTCGGCCAGGTGCTGGTACCTCGCCTGCGCGGCGCGCCGGAGGTCCTCGACCTCGGCGTCGCGCCGCCGTTGCTCGGCCTGGCGCAGGAGCTCCGCCTGCTCCTTGATCTGCTCGCCGCGCCGGTGGAGCTCGACGAACACGGCGACCTTCGCCTGGACGACCTCCGGCTCGAGCGGCTTCAGGAGGTAATCGACGCCGCCCACGGCGTACGCCCTGTAAATGGCCGCGAGATCGTCCGTCGCCGCCGTCAGGAAGATGATCGGCGTGTGGCGCGATCGCTCCCGCTGCTTCACGAGCGAGGCGACCTCGAAGCCGTCGATGTCGGGCAGCCGCACGTCGAGCAGGATGACCGCGAAATCCTCGGACAGGATCCTGAGGAGCGCGTCCTTCCCGCTCGCGGCGGTCACGAGGCGATAGCTCTCGTCAGACAAAATCGCCCTGAGCGCCGTCAGGTTCTCCGGCTGATCGTCTACAAGGAGAATGCTGGTCGTCGCGGGCGGGGTGGACACCGTACGGCTCCGTGGCTCAATCCGGCCGCACCCAGTGCAGGATGGTCGACATCAGTCGACCCTCGTCCACCGGCTTGGCCACGAAATCGTTCAGGCCGGCGTCCAGGCACTTCTGTCGATCTTCCGGCATCGCCTTGGCCGTCACCGCGATGATCGGCAGCTCGTTGAAGCGAGGATCGCTCCGGATCTCCCGCGTCGCCTCGTAGCCGTCGAGCTCGGGCATCATGATGTCCATGAGGACAACATCGATGGGCGAATCGGCCTCGCGCAAGATCTCGATACCGTGCCTTGCGTTCTCGGCCAGGACCACGTGCGCCCCGCGCCGCTCGAGCAGGCTCGTGATGGCGAAGACGTTGCGCGCGTCATCGTCGATGACAAGCACGCTCCGCCCGGCGAGCGCGACCGAGGAGGTGCCGTTCGTGAGGAGCGGCGCGACCGGCTCGGGCAGCTCGGCGCGCACCGGCCTGGTCGCCTTCGGCTCCGTCCGCTCCGCCGGCAGGTACAGGGTGAACTTGCTGCCGAGCCCTGGCGTGCTGTTCAGCGAGATCTCCCCGCCGAGCAGGCTGGCCAGCTCCCGGCTGATCGTCAAGCCGAGCCCCGTGCCGCCGTAGGTGCGGCTGGTCGACGCGTCGGCCTGCTGGAACGCGTCGAAGATGAGCGTCTGCTTCTCCGCCGGGATGCCGATCCCCGTGTCGGTGACGGCGAACGCCAGGACGGTCTTCGCCTTGATGAGCGTCTCCCGCTTGAACGTGAGCGCCTTGCTGGCCACCTCGATCTCGAGCGAGATCCGCCCGGACGACGTGAATTTGAACGCGTTGGACAGCAGGTTCTTCAGGATCTGCTGCAGCCGCTGCAGATCCGTCATGATCCCCGCGGGGACGCCGGTCGCGACCCGCACCCAGAACTCGAGCTCCTTCTGCTCGGCGATCTGCCGGAAGCTCCGCTCGACGTACTCGGCCAGCTCGGAGAGCAACACCCGCTGGGTCTTCACGTCGATCTTGCCGGCCTCGATCTTCGAGAGGTCGAGGATCTCGTTGATGAGCTGCAGGAGGTCCTGCCCCGCCGCGGCGATGGTCTTCGCGTACTCGACCTGCTTCGGGTTGAGCGTGTGCTCCTCGTTGTCCGCGAGGATCCTGGCGAGGATCAGCAGGCTGTTCAGCGGGGTGCGCAGCTCGTGCGACATGTTCGCGAGGAACTCGGACTTGTACTTCGAGGTGCGCGACAGCTCCCTCGCTTTCTCTTCCAAGGAGGCGCTGGCGCGCGCGATCTCGCGGTTCTTGATCTCGAGCTCCGACGCCTTCTCCTCCAGCTCCTGCGATCGCGAGCCGAGCTCGGTGTTGGACCTCTGGAGCTCCTGAAGCAGCTCCTCCGTCCTCATGCTGGCGCCGATCATGTTGAACACGACGCCGATCGACTGCGTGAGCTGCTCGAGGAACGTGAGGTGGATGGGCGTGAAGTTCTGGAAGCTCGCCAGCTCGATGACCGCCTTGAGGCCGCCCTCGAAGAGCACCGGCAGGACGCAGATGTTGCGCGGCGGCGCGTCGCCGAGGCCCGAGCTCACCCGGATGTAGTCGTCCGGAAGATCCGTGACGACGATGCTCTTCTTCTCCAGGCCGCACTGCCCGACGAGCCCCTCGCCCAGCGAGAACCGGTTGGAGATGCCCTTGCGCTTCTGGAACGCGTAGCTCGACGTGAGCTTCAGCGTCGGGTGCTTCTCCTCCGACTCGAGCACATAGAAGGCCCCGTGCTGCGCCGAGACGAGCGGCGTCACCTCGGACATGATGAGGCGAGAGAGCGCCTCGATCGTCCGCTGCCCGGCCATCATCCCGGAGAAGCGCGCCAGGTTCGTCTTCAGCCAGTCCTGCTCCTGGTTGGCGCGCGTCGTGTCCCGCAGGTTCGAGATCATCTGGTTGATGTTGTCCTTCAGCTGAAGGACCTCGCCCTGCGCCTCGACCGAGATGGCCCGCGTGAGGTCGCCCTTCGTCACGGCGGTCGCGACCTCGGCGATGGCGCGCACCTGCGTGGTGAGGTTGCCCGCGAGCTGGTTCACGTTGTCGGTGAGGTCCCTCCACGTGCCGGCCGCGCCAGGCACCTTGGCCTGGCCGCCGAGCTTGCCCTCGATACCGACCTCGCGCGCGACCGTGGTCACCTGCTCGGCGAACACGCGGAGCGTGTAGGTCATGTCGTTGATGGTGTCCGCCAGCGACGCGATCTCACCCTTGGCCTCCAGGGCGAGCTTCTGGCGGAGATCGCCGTTCGCGACCGCGGTCACGACCTTGGCGATGCCGCGCACCTGAGAGGTGAGGTTCGAGGCCATGACGTTGACGTTCTCCGTCAGGTCCTTCCACGTGCCGGAGACCCCGGGCACCTGCGCCTGGCCGCCGAGCTTGCCCTCGGTGCCTACCTCGCGCGCGACGCGCGTCACCTCCGCGGCGAACGCGCGCAGCTGATCGACCATCTTGTTGATGGTGTCCTTCAGCTCGAGGATCTCCCCCTTCGCCTCGACCGTGATCTTCTGGGACAGGTCGCCGCTCGCGACCGCCTTCGTGACGAGGGCGATGTTGCGCACCTGGTTCGTCAGGTTGCCCGCGAGCTGGTTCACGTTGTCGGTGAGGTCCTTCCACGTGCCGGCGACGCCCGGCACCTGCGCCTGGCCTCCGAGCTTGCCGTCCGTGCCTACCTCGCGCGCCACGCGCGTCACCTCCGCGGCGAACGCGCGCAGCTGATCGACCATCTTGTTGATGGTGTCCTTCAGCTCGAGGATCTCCCCCTTCGCCTCGACCGCGATCTTCTGGGACAGGTCGCCGCTCGCGACCGCCTTCGTGACGAGGGCGATGTTGCGCACCTGGTTCGTCAGGTTGCCCGCGAGGACATTCACGTTGTCCGTGAGGTCCTTCCACGTCCCGCTGACGCCGCGCACCTCCGCCTGCGCGCCCAGCTTGCCCTCCGTGCCTACCTCGCGCGCCACGCGCGTCACCTCCGACGCGAACGCGCGCAGCTGCTCCACCATCTTGTTGATGGTGTCCTTCAGCTCGAGGATCTCCCCCTTCGCCTCGGCGGTGATCTTCTGAGAGAGATCGCCCTTGGCGACGGCCGTCGTGACGAGGGCGATGTTGCGCACCTGGTTCGTCAGGTTGCCGGCGAGCTGGTTCACGTTGTCGGTGAGGTCTTTCCACGTGCCGGCGACGCCCGGCACCTGCGCCTGGCCGCCGAGCTTGCCGTCCGTGCCTACCTCACGCGCGACGCGCGTCACCTCCGCGGCGAACGTCCGGAGCTGCTCCACCATCTTGTTGATGGTGTTCTTCAGCTCGAGGATCTCCCCCTTCGCCTCGACCGTGATCTGCTTCGACAGGTCGCCGTTCGCCACCGCCGTCGTCACGACCGCGATGTTGCGCACCTGGTTCGTCAGGTTGCCCGCGAGGACATTCACGTTGTCCGTGAGGTCCTTCCACGTCCCGCTGACGCCGCGCACCTCCGCCTGCGCGCCCAGCTTGCCCTCCGTGCCTACCTCGCGCGCGACGCGCGTCACCTCCGACGCGAACGCGCGCAGCTGCTCCACCATCTTGTTGATGGTGTTCTTCAGCTCGAGGATCTCCCCCTTCGCCTCGACCGTGATCTGCTTCGACAGGTCGCCGTTCGCCACCGCCGTCGTCACGACCGCGATGTTGCGCACCTGGTTCGTCAGGTTGCCCGCGAGGACATTCACGTTGTCCGTGAGGTCCTTCCACGTCCCGCTGACGCCGCGCACCTCCGCCTGCGCGCCCAGCTTGCCCTCCGTACCTACCTCGCGCGCGACGCGCGTCACCTCCGACGCGAACGCGCGCAGCTGCTCCACCATCTTGTTGATGGTGTTCTTCAGCTCGAGGATCTCCCCCTTCGCCTCGACCGTGATCTGCTTCGACAGGTCGCCGTTCGCCACCGCCGTCGTCACGACCGCGATGTTGCGCACCTGGTTCGTCAGGTTGCCCGCGAGGACATTCACGTTGTCCGTGAGGTCCTTCCACGTCCCGCTGACGCCCTGCACCTCCGCCTGCGCGCCCAGCTTGCCCTCGGTGCCTACCTCGCGCGCCACGCGCGTGATCTCCGAGCCGACGGTCTGCAGCTGCTGGACGACGTCGTTCACCTCATCGGCGATCTGGCCGATCGTCCCAGGCACCTCGCCGATGCCGACGCGCGCGGAGAAGTTGCCGGCCTTCACCGCCTTGAGCACCTCCAGCACCGCCTGGAGCTGCATCTCCCGCACATCCAGGTGGCTGCCGTTGGCGCCGCGCTTGCGGGGCGGCGACTTCTTCTTGCTCGCTCCGCTCCCGTGCTTGTCCTTCAAGGTCGCCGCGATGTTGTTCGATTGCATGACCACCTTCCTGACGACGATAGCGCGCCTGGAGTGCTTTGTTCCCGTTTCAGGTGTTCAGGCCTCGTCGATGCCGGGGGAGCTCGGCGTCATGAGACCCTGGAGTACCGCCGTTTCACGGCTTGCCGCGGCGCAAGACCTCTGCGACTTGCCGCTGGAGACGAGCATGCTCGATATCGCGAGCGCGACGCTCGAGCGCGCGCTGCATGCGAGAGCTTAGCTCATCGGAGCGGAAAGGTTTGGAGAGGTAGTCCGAGGCGCCGACGCGGAGGGCGCGCATCCCGGTCTCGACGGAGCCGAACGCGGTGATCGCGATGACCGCCAGCGACGGGTCGTGCTCCTTGGCCCGCGCGATCAGCTCGATGCCATCCATCCCCGGCATGCGGATGTCGGTGATCAGGAGGTCGAATTCACCCGACGGGAGCAGACCGAGGCCCGACATCGCATCGGCCACGTGCGTCGCTTGGTAGCCGTGGTCCTTGGCGATGTCAACGACGAACCGGCCGAGATCATCGTCGTCTTCGACAACCAACACGCTTGGTGAGCTCAGACTCATGCTTTCTGTCCTTCCTCTCTACCCCCTCTACTTGATGCTGAGCTCGCCTCTGAGCTCGCTTCCACGCTCGCCGGTGAATCGGACACGATCCCGGGAAGGGTGACACGGAAGCGCGCCCCGCCTGTCGACGAGGCTGCGGCCTCCACCGAGCCGCCGGCTTCCTCGACGATCCCACGGACGATCGCGAGCCCGAGCCCGCTCCCGCCGCCGGCCGCCTTTGTCGTGAAGAACGGGTCGAAGATCCGGTGCAGATCCTCGGCAGGGATCCCCGGCCCCGCGTCGGCGACCTCGAAGCACACGACGGAAGAGCCCGCTGGACCATCGCATTCGGGCAGGACGCGCACCACGAGCTCGCCGCCGCGGCATTGGGCCTCGACGGCGTTCAAGCACAGATTGAACACGATCTGAAACAGACGATCGGAGTCGAGGGCGACGCGCGCCCTCGAGGCGCCCTCGAGCGGGCATACGACGCTCGGCTCGATGCCGCGCCTCCTGCACTCCGGGCCCAGGAAAGCGACCACATCGTCGATGACGCGCCTGAGATCGCTGTCCGCCTGCTGCGGCCTCGGCGGCCGAGCGAGGGAGACGAGGCGAGAGACGACGCGCGTGATCCGCTCGGATTGTCGCGCGATGGTCTCCAGCTCGGCGCGCAGGTGCTCTGGGCAGCCGGGCAGGTCGGCCGCGCGGCGCGCGCGGCCATGGATCACGTTCAGCGGCGATCCGATCTCATGGCCGAGCGAGGTCGCCACCTGCCCCGCGGCGGCGAGCGCCTGCGCCTGCTGGAGCTTGCGCTCCCCGTTCACCCGCGCCGCCTCCTCCCGCATGGCGCGCTCCCGCGCCTCGCGGAGAGAGCTGGTCATCGTGTTGAAGGTGCTCGCCAGACGAGAGAGCTCCTCCGCGCCCCGCTCGGGCACGGCCGCGTCCAGATCCCCGCTCGCGACGCGCTCGGCCCCGGCGAGGATGGCCCGCGCCGGGAGCGCGACCGTGAAGCGCCCGACGAGCCCGGCGACGACCGCGCTGACCAGCAGCAGCACGACGCCAGTCACCGCGAGGCCGTGATTCAACGTCCGCTCCAGCACCTCGACGTAGTGACGATCGCGCACCAGGACAGCGACCAGGGGCTGATTGGCGCTGCTCGGCCGGATGGACACCGTGCGGAGCAGCACGGATTGCTCGGCCAGGCTGGCGGACTCCTCGATGTCGCCGCCTTCACGGAACGCCCGGCGCGCGAGCTGTTCGAGGCGCTCCGCGTCACGCTCGACTCCCTTCGTGATGAAGATCGCCTCACCTTCCCTGGTGAACGCGGCGATGCCAAGGATGCGCTCGGCGCTCGCGAAGTCCTCTGCCCGCCGCCGGACGAGCGCGACGTCCCTGCGCTGCAGCGCGCTCTCGACGAACGCCTGAAGCAGGGTGGCGTAGTTGCGGAGCTCCGCCGTGGCCTCCTCCCGCAGGACCTGCTTGCGGTGCGCCGACGCGAAGATGCCATACAGCAGGATGGCCATCGCGATGGGGAGGACAAGAGACAACCAGAACTGGTGCGCGAGCCGCATCCCCCCCGGTCGGCGCTGGTGCTGCAGTACCATACGGCGATCCACCGCGACCCCCAGGGGACGCCTACGCGTTAACGCCTCGCGTTACAACGGGGTGCTTTTTCATACTTGGCGCATAGTTGGCGCATAGTTGGCGCATACTTGGCGCGTATTTGGCGGGCTCATCCGTGTCGTTCGGCTCATTGCCGCGTACTTTCGTACGCCTCACTCGCCTGCCTAACGGCTGAGCTCGTATCCCACGAATCTGCACCCCGCTTCGACAGCCACCGAGATGCGAAGCCCTCAAATTACATCACCATTCTACCTGAGCGGCAAGCGCAACCTCGAGTTCAACAGAGGCGCTCATCTCGCTACCTCGCCACACGAGCGCTCGGCGTCAGGCATTGCCTGAGCGCTGCTCAGGACCGGGCGGACTCCTTCGTGACATCCGTCACGCGACCTGCGTGGAGGCTACGTGGATGACGCCCGCGCGCGCTTCGCCGCTGGTTCTTGCTGTGCTGCCCGTGCCGCGCGCGCCGTGCGCTTCGCCCCCCCGCCGCGCGCCGCGCTCACCGCGAGCCGCTCTCCCCACCGCGAGATCGCCTGCGCCACCTCGCCGAATCCCCGCCCGGCGTCGGTCAGCTCGTACTCCACGCGCACGGGGGGCCCCGGCAGGACGCGCCGCACCACGAGGCCGAGCGCCTCGAGCTCCTTCAGCCGGCTGGAGAGCATCCGATCGCTGATCGCGTCGAGCCGCTCGCCGATCTCGCCGAAGCGCAGCGCCCCCTCCTCGAGCGTCGCAATGATGAGCCCGTTCCAGGGCTTCGCGAGCACGTCCATCGCGACCTGAAACTTCTCGCAGAGGTGCTGGCACGCGTGCTTCATGTGTCGTCCCAGACACCAGCATGACCTGTCCACTTCCAAAAGGGAAGTCACTTGACTTCGTGCAGTGCAGATTCATGATGCTCGCCGAACGGATGCCACTTCCCTTTCGGAAGCTACATCTTCTTTGCAAGGAGCCTCGATCGTGACCACCGCCAAAGACCTGCTCTTCAGCCCCTTCGGGCTCGGCCCCGCCTCGCTGCCGAACCGCCTCGTGATGGCGCCGCTGACGCGCTGCCGCGCCGGCGAGGGCAACGTGCCGACCGAGCTGAACGCGCGGTACTACGAGCAGCGCTCCTCTGCGGGCTTCATCATCACCGAGGCGACGCAGGTCACCCCGGAGGGCGTGGGATATCTCCGTACACCCGGCATCCACACGGACGCGCAGGTCGCCGGGTGGCGGCTCGTGACGGACGCGATCCACCGGGCGGGAGGGCGCGGTTTCCTTCAGCTCTGGCACGTCGGGCGGGCGTCGCACCCCTCGTTCCAGCCGAACCGGCAGGCGCCCGTCTCGTCCTCGGCCGTCGCCATCCGCAAGGGCCACGCGTACACGCCCGAGGGCCCGCAGCCGTACACCACCCCGCGCGCCCTGGAGACGGGCGAGATCGCCGGCGTGGTCGCGCAGTTCGAGGACGGCGCGCGCCGGGCCAAGGCCGCCGGCTTCGATGGAGTCGAGATCCACGCGGCGAACGGTTACCTCATCGACCAGTTCCTCCGGAACGGCGTGAACCAGAGGACGGATCGGTACGGCGGCTCGGTCGAGAACCGGGCGCGGTTCCTGCTCGAGATCACCGAGGCCGTGACCGGGGTGTTCGGCGCCGACCGGGTCGGCGTGCGGCTCTCGCCGCTGGCCGACTTCAACGACATGAGCGACTCCGATCCGAGGGCGATCTTCGGCCACGTCGCCGACGAGCTCTCGGCGCGCAAGGTCGTCTATCTGCACGTCGTGGAGCCGCTCTCGGGGCAGGCGCTCGACGCCGCGGAGCGGGTGACGCCCCTCCTCCGCGAGCGGTTCCGCGGCGCCCTCGTCGTGAACGGCGGCTACACGCTGGAGACCGCGGAGGAAGCGCTGCGGACCGGCGCGGCGGATCTCGTCTCCTTCGGCGCGCCGTTCCTGGCCAACCCCGATCTCCCGGAGCGCCTGTCGCGCCGCGCGCCGCTCAACACGCCGGACGTCGCGACGTTCTACTCCGAGGGCCCGCGCGGCTACGTCGACTACCCGCGCCTCGGCGAAGCCGCGGCGGAGCGCGCCAGCGCCGGCGCACAGATGGCCTGACGGCCCGATGGCCTGATCGGGCGGAGGCCGGCGGAGGCCGCAAAGAGCTCGCGCGCCGCCGCCCGTGATAGGCTTCCAGGCCGATGCCGGCCGCCCATCCGCTGCTCCCGAACGACGAGATCCCCACGGCGCCGCGCCCGGCGCGCTCCCCCGCGGAGGCGCCGTGAGCGCGGCCCCGGGCGACGTGAAGCGCATCGGGGCCGGCGAGCTCCGCGCGTTCATCCAGGACGCGGGAGAGCTCAAGAAGGGCACGCTGCTCTACGACGGCGGGCAGCTCCTGAACCTCGCGCGCTACGAGAACAAGCTGTTCTGCGACGCCAAGGGCTCGGGGGCCTCGCCTTACAAGGTGTCGCTCGTCTACAGCGACGCGCCGGCGCCCGCGTTCAAGGGGCGCTGCTCCTGCCCGGCGCGGACCTTCAACACCGCGTTCTGCAAGCACGCGGCGGCGCTGCTCGTCGCGTGGGCGCGCGCGCCCGAGTCGTTCGCCGTGAGCGAGGCGGCGCCGCCCGGCGCGCCGGGCGGGGACACCGCGCGCAAGAGCGTGAAGAAGGGCAGCGCGAACGCGCAGGCCATGATGAAGTCCGGCGTCGAGCAGGTCGGCACGCTCGTGCGCGAGCTCGGCGTGTCCGGCGTCGCGACGATCGGGGGCGACCGCATCGAGCAGATGGAGAAGCTCGCCGAGGCGCTCCGGGAGAACCGCCTCCGGCGCCTCTCGGCGCGGACGCTCGACCTCGCCGCGCTGCTCCGCAGGCAGGCCGCGGGGGGCCGGCAGGCCCGGGGCGCTCCCCGCGGCGCGCTGCCGGCGGTCGCCTACGCGAACGTGATGGCCGATCTCCTGCTCACCGCCCGCAAGCTGGAGAAGCACCTGGCGGGCGAGCCGCTCGACGACCGCCACGTCGAGGAGCTCGTCGGCAAGACGTGGAAGGCGTCCGACAGGAAGCCCGCGGAGGGCCTCACGCTCATCGAGTACGCCTTCTCGACGCGGACGACGAGCGACGATTTCGTCATCCGGGAGAGCCGCTTCATCGACCTCGAGTCGGGCCGCCACTTCAGCGAGAAGCAGATCCTCCCGGTGTTCCTGGCGAAGCGGACCGACCCGAAGCGGAGCTTCGCTGGCGAGGTGCTCGCCGGGGCGCGGGCGACGACCTACCCGGGCTACCCGCCGCTCCGCGTCGACTTCAGCGATCTCGGCGACAAGCGCCCGCTCGACGCCGGCGCCCTCGAGTCCGTGCTCGCGCGGGCGCTGCCCGACGTCGGCGCGGCGCTCGCGGCGCTCCAGGAGCACCGCAAGGACGTCTTCGCGCCCGACCTCGTGCCCGTGGCGGTGCTCACCGACACGCTCTTCGCGCGCGGCGCGCGGCTCTCGGCGGTCGACGACAAGGGGGAGGCGCTCCACCTGCCCGACGACCCGGCGCTCGAGGAGCGGCTCGCCGGCTCGCTCCGCGACGCGCGGCTCCGCGCGCTGCTCGGGGACGTCGGCATCGACGCCGCGCTGCCCACGCTGTGGCCGCTCGCCGCTGTCGTCGAGGGGCCGCTCGGCCTGGAGCTGCGCCCTGTCTTGGATCAGGGCCTCGCCGCGCGGGGCGGGCCGCTCGAGGGCTCCGCGTGGAACGCCGCCGCCCGCGAGGCGGGCGCCTCGCCGGCGGCCATCGCGCTCGGCGAGGTCCGCGAGGAGCTCGCCGAGGCGCTCGTCACGGGCCTGACCGGGCTCAGCGCGCGCGCGACCGATCCGCTGGCGGCGCGGCTGCGCGATCTCCGCCTCGAGAAGCAGGCCGCGCTGCTCCAGGCGCTGCCGCAGCGGCCGGAGCCGGCCGATCGGCTCGACGACTTCATCAAGCTCTACCAGGTGCTCGAGATGGCGCTCGTCCGCCTGGCCGGCGCGACGCAGATCGACCGCGGCTCGACCGAGCGCGTGCCGACCTACGAGAGCGTCGCCGTGGCGCGGCCCGACGAGACGCTCTCCCCGGACGAGGTGGCGCGGCGGCGCGCGGCGGGCGCGATGAACCGCTACGTCGCCGCGGTCCACCACGCGCGCTACTACGCGTCGCTGCCGGCGAGCGAGCTCGTGGCGAGCATCTTCCCGATCTGGGCGGACGGCACCGCGACGCCGACCATCGCGAGGACGTTCGCGCCGCTCGGGGCGGAGGCGATCGCCGCCGCGGAGAAGGCGCTCACGGTGAAGGCGGGCCGCGTGGCGAAGCTGACGGCGGTGCGGGTGCTGCAGGCGGTCGTGCTGCACGGCGGCCCGGCCCGCGCCGAGGCCACGGCGATGCTCCGCAAGGTCGAGGAGCACGCGAAGGACGCCGGCCTGCGGGCGCTCGCCCGCGACGCGCTCGACGTGATTGACGTCACGCACGTCACGCAGCCGGCCGGGCTCGGGAGCGACTGGGTGCGCAGCCGGCGCGCCGCGCGGCTGGAACGGGTGCACGACCTCGCGAAGACGCTGGGCGCGGCGCCGACCAAGGAGGAGCGGATCGAGGCGCTGAAGGCGCTCTCCGAGCTGGGCGACCTCGCCGCGCTGCCGGCGTTCCGCCGCGCGTTCTACGCGGACGCCTCCCGCGACGTGCGCGAGGAGGCCGCCTACGCGCTCGCGCAGCTCGGCGACGTCGAGATGGTCGAGACCTTCGTGCGGATGCTGGCGAGCCGCGGCGTGGACGAGCGGGAGGCGAAGATCGCCGCGTACGCGCTCGGCTTCCTCGGCGACGTCCGCGGGCTGAGCGAGCTTCTTTTGGCCTACGCCGACGGATACAAGCCCGGCATCGTGGCGGACGCGATCCGCGCGTTCGGCCCCGTGGCGCTCACCCCGCTCGTGGACCTCATCGAGGCGCGGCCGGAGCTCGCGAAGCGCGCGGCGGCGCTCGACGTGCTGAAGAAGATGGACGACACCGCGGTGGCGGCCTGCCTTGTCGAGCGGATCGAGGCGCGGCGCGGCGACGCCGATCTCGCCGACAAGGCGCAGCTCTACCTGAGGCTCGCGGACGTGCACGCGCACAGCCGGCGCGAGGTCGCGACGGCCCTCATGTCGGCGCTCTCGGGCGCTCCCGGCAAGGAGGCGCAGGCGGCCGTCAAGGCGGCGCAGAAGGCGCTCGGCGTCGTGAAGCGCAGCAAGTAGCCGGACGCCGCCCGGCCGCCGCCGCTCAGATCGCGATGCACACGGGGATCTCGGCGGACACCTTCCATCGAGGAGAGGCCGAGCAGCGCGGTGATCGCGACGCCGAGCCGGAGCCTGGGTAACCGCATCTTCCGACGTATCGAGCAGCTCCGGGAGGGGCGCAAACCCGGTGAGGACGCAATCGGCCTCCGCACGACACCGCGCCTGAAGGCGCAACGCGCGTTGCCGCTCTGATAGCGTGTGCGCGCGCCGCGCGGGGCGCGCCTCGTCTCGACAAGGACCAGAAAGACGATGTGTTTCGCTACGGTAGCTCCACAAGTCTCCAGTACTTGTTGAGCGCCGCCATGAGCTCGACGAAGCTGAGGAACGTGACCGGCTTGAGGAGATAGCCAGCCACGTTGAGGTTGAAGGCGCCCACCTTGTCGCGATCGTCGTTCGATGTGGTCAACACGACAACCGACGTGGCCACGAGCTCTGGATCGGCCCGCAGCTCGCGCAGGAACTCGATCCCGTTCATCTTGGGCATGTTCAGGTCGAGCAGGATGAGGCGCCGCTCCACCGGGACGACACCGCTGCGCAGCATCTCGAGGGCCTCGACGCCGTTCCCGGCGACCCAGAGGGGATTCGAGATGTTGTTCCGCTTGAACGCCCGGCGGACGTTCATCACGTCGACGTCGTCGTCTTCGACGAGGAGGATGTTCAAGAGTTTTTCTTCGACGTCCATTGTCTCCTAGCTTCTCATTGGCGAGCCGGACGTGAACGTCAACTCCTGGCGAGGCGGCCGCGCCAGTCAGGTGCGATAGGGGCGGAGTCGATGCGCGCTGGTCGGTCAGCTCGCGCGGGGCCGCTGTCGCCAGAGCGTCATCAGCACCCGGCCGACCTGGACCACGCGACCGACCCGCCCTTTCGGGCCGGTGTCCGCCGGACGGAACGGTTCGGTGCGGTAGCTCGCGTTCGGCGGCGGCGCCTCGCGGGGGGCGGCGGCGGCCTCAGCCGGGGCCGCGGAGACGGACGCCGGTCCGAGGCGCTTGTCGAGGTGGACCTCGACCGCCTCGCCGACCAGGTTGCTCATGTCGCGATCGTTCTCGATGCAATGGAGCAGCAGCCGATCCGCGAGCGGATCGGGCAGGTAGACGGTGACCGCGCGCCGAGCGCGGCCGTCGTTCCCGAGGAGCACCGGCGGGCCGGCGTGCGGCTCCGAGGTGGTGGCGAGCGCCTGGGGCCCGGCGGCGGCGCTCGGTGCCTGCGGCGCCGTCGCCGCGGGCGGCTCGGCGCCTGGCCGCGCCTCCTGCGCTCGCTCCTGCGGCGCCTCCGGCGCTCGCTCGTGGCGCGCCTCGACGGGCTTCTCGCCGTCGTGCGCGCGCTGATCGGCGGCGGGCCTCGACCTCACGACGTCGTCTGCCGCTTTGCCGCCCTCGCCGCCCGCGACGAACGCGTCGGCCTTTTCAGGCGACGGCGGCTTTCGTAGCGAGACCGCGACTTGCTTTTTGGCCATGGTGAAGCTTCTCCAGTTCTTCGAGAAGGTGGGTGATCTCTCTGGCCGCGGCGTCCCGCGGTGCGTAGCCCGTCACCCCTTGCCCGCAGGCGAGGGACTCCTGGTAGGCGATGCGATAGCCGAGCTCCGTGGAGAGCACCGGCAAGCCCGACGTCTCGAGCACCGCGCGCGCCGATTTACCGAGCGCTGTGCGGCCTTGCTTGCGCGTGATGAGGATGCAGCCCTTGAGCGCGCTCCGCAGCGCGGCGGCCTCGCGGAACACCTCGATCGCGGCGGTGAGGGCCCAGGCGTCCGCGGCCGTGGGGCCGCAGGGGTAGATGGCGATGTCGGCGACCATCAGCGCCGATCGCGCGATCTCGCCGTGGCGCGGGGGGCAATCGATGACGGTGAGGTCGTACGCGGCGGCGACTTCCGGCAGCTGTCCCGGCTTGTGCATCGAGGCGCCCATGGCCATGACGGTCGGCGTATCGTGCCCCGCCTCGGCGGCCACGTCGCCCCACGTGCGGACGGTCCCCTGGGGATCGGCGTCGACGAGCAGCACACGCCGGCCGTTCGCCAGCGCGGCCACGGCGAGGCTCACGGCCGTGGTGCTCTTGCCGATCCCACCTTTCTGTCCGGTGAGCGCGATGATCATGATAGACCCCCCTAGCAGAACCGTCGCCGGGCGGTCTACTTTCTTGCAAGCGCGGACAGGGCTTCTACCGAGCCGTCCTGAGGGGAATTCCCGACGGCGACGTTGATTTCTCGGTGCTGTCGGCGGGTTGCCCGGCACATCGCAGGAGGTTGTTCAGCTCTCTATCCGGCGGGAGCGTCTCCTCCCGCGCGTCGCATAGCCGTCATGATGAGGACGCTCACGGAAGAGGCGCGCGCTCCCGCGCCGACGAAGCGCGAGCGGCGCCTCCGGTGCGCCCGCCGCGCTTCGTCGGCGCGGGAGCGCGCGGCGCTGGCGAGCGAGCGGGCCGGAGCCATTGCCGGATCGCGCAGGCGATTGAATCGAAGGCGGCGGCGACAACACTTTGGACGGTCGGCCTCGGGGCGCGGGAGCTGCGGATCGCAGCAGCGGGAGCCTCGGGAAGCGGCGTTGAGGTGTCGTCGATGCGCAGGGTAGAATGCATCGATGTCAATCACTTTCGCCGTGTCCGATGTCGATCGGCCGACGCAACTCATGCAGGTGCTCGATCGCGCCAAGGCCATCCCGAGCCTGCTCGGCGGGGGTGAGCGCACCGCGCCGGAGCAGCGGCGAATGCTCCGCGGGAAGCCGCGACCTCCCTTGGCGCGCATCGAGGCGTTCTCGTCGAGCGACGCGCCGCTGGTCTCCGCGACCGACGCCCACGCGCTCGCGCAGGCGGCGCACGATGCGTTTTACCTTCACCATCCGCTGGTTCTGTCGCCGGACGCCGTGTGGCTCTGCCTCGCGCAAGGGTTCGCCCACCACGTCGCGCTGAACGCCGAAGCGCTGCGCGGGCGGTTCGTCCGTCACCAGGGGAAGAAGAAGCTCGTCATCGAGCGGCCCGACTTCTTCCTGGGTCAGCCCAATCCATGGCCCGAGGCGTTCACGGCATTCTCGGACCAGATCGCCGCGCATATCGGCCGCCTGCGCGACCTGATCGTGGCCGACTTCTCGACGACCGGCGCCGTGGAGCGCGCCGCCTCAGAGGTCGTCCTCATGGACGCGTTCCAGCCTTACTTCGAGTACGAGATGATGGCTGGTTGCGGCATCCCTTCGATCACGCTGCTGGGCAACGTCGACGATTGGAAGAGCGTTCGCCGGCGCGCCGCGATGCTGTCTGAATTCGGCCTCGAGGCCTGGACGGACGCGCTGCTCCCGGTGCTCGACGAGGTCGTCCGCACCGCCGAGGGGCACGTCGACCCCGCGTTCTGGCGCTCGTTCTTCCGCTACCAGAGCGGCTCTGGGCCGAGCGAGCTGACCGGCTGGCTCCTCGTCCTCTTTCCGTACCTCAAGACGTTCGATCAAAACGGCGAGCGCCTCGAGCCGAACCCGTATCTCGGCCGGTGGGAGCAGGCGCTGCGCGCCGCAGAGAAGCGCACGGACTGGAGATTCAAGGCCGAGGGACCGAGCCTTCTGGCGATCCCGGGCTCTATCGCCAGCGCGCCTGTCAACTTCGTCGATGTGCGCGACGACTCGGTTCACCCGTTGCGCTTCGTCGCAGGGCTCTTCGGCGTCACGCAGGAAGCCGCCACCGGCGCGCTCGCACCCGAGTTCGGCTGGGCGATCGTCCACGACGACGGCGGATCGAGCGCCCCGGCTACAGGTTCTCCGGTTTGAAGAGCCTCCGGTAGCTGACGTTGCGACCAGACACCATGAACACCCCGTCGCCGCGGTAGTGGACGGTCGTCGGATAGCGCGGCGATGTCGCGACGTGCGCCTTCACCACCTCGAAGACGAACAGGCTGAGGCGCTTGACGGCGCTCGTGTCGACCAGCTTGCACTCGAAGCTCGCATAACACTCGGCGATGAGGGGCGCGCCGACCTTCGTCGCCTCGACCGCGGTGAGCCCGAACTGCTCGAACTTGTCGACCTCGGATCCGTGGCTGTTCCCTATCCCGATAACAGCGCGCACGAGATCGACCGTGGGCACGTTGATCACGCATTCTTTGCTGCGCCGCACCATCTCATAGCTGTCGTTCTGGTCCCAGATGAAGCACCCCACGAGGGATGGCTCCTGCATCATGACCATGTGCCAGCCCATCGTCATGATGTTCCGCTGGCCCTTGTGCGCAGAGCTCACCAGCACCACAGGACCCGGCTCCAGGAAGCGCCGGACGTTCGCGACCGGAAAATCTGCCTTGTTGTAGGTCTTCATGCGATCACCCGAGGCACGGATGCACTACGAGCGGGCTGGACCCTGACCGCCCGCATGGCGGGTCGGCAGCGGCCTGCTCGGCGCCAAAACGCATTGTGCCATGCACATCGCAGGCGGCAACGTCGGCTGGCTAGATCAGAGCTTGCGGTACATCCACACGCTGGGGATCTCGATGTCGAACCCCGCCTTCCGGTACGCGCGTCGCGCCGGAGCGTGGCTCGGATCGCCGCCGGTTCCGACGGTGGCGACCTTCATTCCGGCCTGCTTCAGGCGCGCCGCCGCGAACTCGTACATCGCGGTGCCGATCCCCTTGCCGGCCTGCGCGGGGTCGACGGCATTGAGGCCGATCTCGCCGACAAGCGTCTCCGGAGCGAGCCGAAGCGCCACGAAGCCGACGACCTCGTCGCCGGATTGCGCCACGTACAGCTCCCAGCCCGAGTCGGCCGCCATCAGCGACGTCAGCAGCCCCTCCTGCGCTTCGTCGTCTCGCCGCTGCGCCAGCTCGTAGAGCTCGTCGCCGAGGATCGAGCGGAACGACGCGAACACGGGCGCAAAGGCCGCGCGCCGGATGTCCTGAAGGCGGGCCGCGTCCTCGGGGCGGGCACCGCGGAAATGGAGCTCAGGCAATTGGCTTTCCTCCTGCAGGGCGCCATGCACGAGCATGGCGCTTGTGAAGATTCATGCAGACTAACCTTCATGGGAATTCTGCGCTGTGAGCGACGCGAAATATCCACGGAGCCACTTCATCCTTGAGCTCTCAGCCCATCCCATCGCGGCCATGGCGCGCTCGATGGCGTCAAACTGCGCTTGGTCGACCGGGAGACCGAGGTCGCCGACCCAGTCGATGACGTGCTCCATGGCGAGCCCCCACTCCCCGTACTTGTGGACCCAGTCGTGTGCATCGCGGAAGCGCTCTGGGGGGAGCACGTCCTTGAAGGACTCAAGCGCGACAGCGCACAAGGCTTGGATCTCTTGTTTCGTCACAGGGGCGACGACCTCGATAAGTGGGTCGCCTCGACGGCTCGTCTACCGAAGTAGAGATTGAAGCCGGCCCACTCGAACGACGGAGTTTCCCCCCGCGCCCAGACCGCCTGCACCTCGTCCTCCGTGAGACGCTCGCAGGCCACAACCGTCGCGAACTCTTCTACCCCGCCCAGGTTCGGCCACCGCGGGCGCAGCACCTGCCACAGCTGCCGGGCCGCGCGCTGCATCTCGAGGGAGGCCGACGCTCGCTCGGTGAATGCGAGCAGCTCGGTGACTCCCAGTGAATGGCCCAGAAGAAGCGTGAGGTTGACTCCCATGTGCTCTCCCAGTGCGTCACGTCTCCAGGTGTTGGTCCGCCGAACCAGCGGCGGACCCAGCAACCCCGTCCGGCGCGACCACGAGCTCCTGAACACCAGGCTCTCACCCCCGGCCGTATGACGCAGGGGCGTAAGGCGGCTCGTGATCGCCGCGCTAGAGGTCGTAAACGTGCACGGGCAGTCCGGCAGCACAGAGCGTCCTCTGGACGATGGACTCAACCTCTGGCCACTTCCCGCCCGCCAGGCCGCAGCCGATCCTTGGCATATGAATTGACGCGCTGACACTCTGCGCATGCTCCGCAAGCGTGGCGAGACATTGTTCAAGCGCATCATAGCGGATCGGGGGAACGCCCTGGTGCGGATGCACGCCGTGCTGGGCGATCATGTTGGCGACTGAAAGATCGCCTTTCACGTTCACAATTTGCACTCCTCCAAGCTTGAATCCAGCTGCTTCACCCCGGGCATGCCAGGCGCGGTACTGCGCCTCAGGTTCGGGCCATTTCTTCGAGAGCGCGACCACGAACCCGCGCCCCCAGCCGCCGATGTCGTTGCAGACGTGGCAGATGATCCTTGCTCCCTCTCCAACGGGATCTGTCGCATCGCCGGTGCGGTAGTCGATCGCGTTCATCGTAGATGCAGCGCCTCCTCGTGCTGTCGAATGGTACCGTTCGAGACTGTGCGCGCCAGACTGGGCTCGCTCCGGACAACGCCATGTCAGGCATGCCGAGCAAGCAGGCGTCCACCGTTCCTCAAATAAAGGCGTTTGTATTCCATCGACCTGGTGTCCGGACAAGCAAGCACCGCTCGACCAAACGCCGGTGGCGGCGCGTACTGGTGCGCGTTGATGTAGTGGGTGATCAGGCCGGGGCAGACGAACAAGTAACCGTCGCCCGGAATGAACAGGTTTGTGCCACAGCACGCTTCAGCATCGAATTGACAGAGATTGCAGGGATGTCCACCGGCCAGAGCGATTGGCTGAAATGGGTCCTTCAACAACTCCTCAAGACGACGGTAGACGAGCACTTCGCTCGGCCCTCGTTCGAACGGCATCTCACGGTCCAGCCAACCGACGGCCACCAGAACCTTTGCCAGATCGGGACCAAAGTATCCGAGAGGCTCCAGATCACAGAATCCCGTCATGATGCCCCCACCCTCATTTCCGCCGCGGTCTGGCTCGCGCCCCCCAGACCGCCCGGTCGCGCCCCTTCGGCCGTGGTCGATCGAACCCAGTCGACCGGCCCCCGCCTGACGCCCCAGGCAGAGCCCCGCCGAATCCATTCACCCGAACTCTGCCAGGTGTCGCCGCCGCTGGTCGGCTCGATGTTCCGCCCGTCCGCGGTCACCACGCGCCCTCGACTCGCTGCATGAAGCCCATCGTATACGGCTCTTCGCCTGCGCGGGTCGCTCTTCACGCCTGCGGCGCGCGGTCGATGCAGGTCCGTCTCGCTGGCGCCCACGGTCCACTGACCACCGCCCCCCGACCGTATGTAAGCAGGGAGGTAAGGCGCTTCCTGGTTGCGGCGTACCGCATCCCAATCGAGAGCGCTCTTCACGCCCCAGCCACCTCGGCTCAGAGCGTGGGGCGACTCGAGCCCGGTCAGGGCAGCGACCCGCGGCGTAGGCGCCACCGAAGCGCGCCCAGGCCCTGCGCCCCACTCCACGCTCACCGGAACCGCCCCCCGGCCGTCAGTCAGCCCGCTCTCCCCCGCCGAACTTCACGTTTGCGTCGGCAATCCCAGGCCCGTAAGGAACGGCGGACAGGCACCGCGCGCGCGGCGCCGTGGAGACGCCGATCGTGACCACCCACCCCCGCAGCCCCACGAGCGCCGGCCAGCGCCCCGGGAGCCCTCGCCTCGCCGAGCGCCCCCACGTCGCCCGCCGCCCGTTTCTCGTCGCTCGCCGCGCCGCCCTGGCGCTCACCTTCGCGCTCGCCGCCGCCGCGCCCGCCGCGTGCGCCCCTCGGGGCGCCGCATCGCCGCTCCCCGCCGACGCGCCGCTCCCTGCCGCGTTCTCGGCCGCGCTGGAGGGCGAGATCACGAGCTCCGCCGCGGCCGCGCCGTACCTCGACGCCCTCGACCGCGCCGTCGGCGCGCCGAGCGACGACGGCGCCCTCGCCACCGTGATCGCGTCCCTCGACGCGCTCGTCTTCGGCGCCGGCACCGCGGGCGGCCCCGACCCCGACGCGGCGGCCATCGCCTTCCGCTCGCGTGAGGCGCTCCCCGAGGTCGCCCGCCGGCTCCAGCGCGCCTGGGCGTTCGCGGACGTCGACGGCCGCGGCGCGCCGGAGATGCCGTTCGTGCGCGGCGCGCTCGCGAGGGCCCTCCACCGCATCGCCCTCTTCGTCGGCGATGAGGCCGCGGCGGCGACCTGGAGCGCGCGCCGCGGCTGCGCGGGCGAGGCCGCCCTCGTCGGCCCGCTCGACGCCGCGCCGCTCCACGGCCTCGCCCGGCCGTCCCCCGTGAGCTCCGCGCCGGGCGCGCCGCTCGCCAGGGCCTACCCGGGGCTCGCGCCGTTCGCGCAGAGCGCCTCGCCCATCGTCGTCCGCGCCGACGCGTGCGCCATCGACATCGACGCGGTGAGCGCCCTCCAGGGGACGCGCGCCGTGGTCGTCGACCTCCACAACCCGATCGCCCAGCGGGTGAGCCTCGCGCTCGCCTCATCGTCCGCCGCCGTGCTCGAGGTGGGCGGCGTTCCCGCCCTCCACCGCGACTACGCAGCGGGCGGCGCGCAGGTCACGCGCTTCGCGACGGTCGAGGCCCAGCCGGGGACGCTGCGCGTCGTCGTGCGCGTTGCGCAGAAGGGCGACGGCGACGCCATCGAGCTCACCGCGTGGGGCGAGAACGGCCTCCCGCTCCGCGCCCGCGCGCCGCGCCCCGGCGCCGCCGCGACCGCGTCGGCGTCCCGGCCCGCCGCCGTGAGCCTGGCGCCGGCCGCGGCGTCGAGCGGCGCCGCCGGCCAGCGCCCTGGCGCAGCAAACGTCGAGGTCGCTGCCGCGGCCTTGCTCGCCCTCGGCGACGCGCGCGCGGCCGAGCACCTCCTCGACCCGGACGGCGACGGCCGCCTCCGCCAGAGCGACGCGCGCTCGCCAGCCTCCGCGCCACGCCCGCCAGCCTCCGCGCCACCCCCTGCCGCCTCCGCGCCACGCGCGCCGGCAGCTGCGCCGCCCCCGGCCGCCGCCGCGCCACGCGCGCCGGCAGCTGCGCCGCCCCCGGCCGCCGCCGCGCCGCGCTCGCCGCGCCTCGACCTGCTCTACGCGAGGGCCATCCGCCGCGTGGGCGATCTGCCCGAGGCCGAGGTCGTCGAGCGCATCCGCGCCGCCGTCGATCGCGTGCTCGCCGCGTGGCCCGCGTCGTGGGAGGCGCGCCTCTACAAGGCGGAGCTCGCCGAGCGCCGCGGCGGCCGAGGCGAAGGCACCATGGACGCCCTCCGCGAGCTCGGCGTCCGGGTCGCGCCCCCCGGGCCGACCGGCCTGAGCGCGCCCACCGTCGCCGACGGCGATCGCATGGTCCTCGCGGAGCTCGCGGTGGTCGCCCGCCGCGCGAACGTCACCGACGTCGCCGAGGCCGCGTACGCGAAGCTCGCCGCGGCGGCGCCCGGCTCGGCGCTGGTCGCCGTCGTCGACGACCGCATCCACGGCCGCGCCGGCGTCGACGCGGTGAAGGCCGCCTGCGAGGGCGGGCTCGATCGATCGAGCGCCGCGTGCCTCGGCGCGCTCCTCGACGCGAGCGACCGCGACGCCGTCCTCGCCGAGATCAAGCGGCTGCGCCGGCTCCGCCGCGCGCCGGACGCCCTGCGCGAGGTCGAGCTCCGCGAGCGCGTCGCCCGCGGCGACCTGCGCGGCGCGCTCGCCGTGTACGACGCGATGCCGCCGGGGCAGCGGGCGATGCTCGAGGCGCTCGGCCTCGCCGCCGGCCGCGGCGACACCCGCGCCGTGCGGGGCCGCCTCGCCCGCGATCGCACGACGGCGCGCGACACCCCCGCCGGGATCGGCCCCATCACCCGCGCCCTCGGCCTCGCGCCGGATCCGGCGCCGGCGCTCGAGGCCGAGGGCCGCAAGCTCGTGCTGGAGGACCAGCAGAAGGCGTTCCTCCCCGGCGCCGCGACCGCGGTGCTCCGCCACGTCGAGCGGTTCACGATCTCGCCCGACGGGCTCGTCCACTACGTCACGTACGACCTCCGCCGCGTCTCCGGCACCACGGACGTGGCCCAGGGCGCGGCCACCTACGGCCCGCTCATCGAGGGCCGCGCCATGCCGCGCCTGCTGCGCCGCCGCATCCACAAGCGCGACGGCCGCATCCTCGCGCCCGACGCGGCGTCGAACGCCGCGCAGGACCAGAGCGACCTCTCTCAGCTCGAGCAGGGTGACTACATCGAGCAGGTCACCGAGGGCTACGCGCTTCCGGGCGACGGCGGCCAGCTCGTCATCGACACGTGGGACCTGCTCCCCGAGCGCACGAGCGTCCGAGAGGCGACGATCGAGGTCAGCCGCCCGACGTCGCTCCCGCTCGCGCTCTGGTCGCACCCGCTGCTCGGCGCCGCGGAGCAGCGCGCCGAGGGCGCCTCCACGGTCAGCGTCTGGCGCATCAAGGATCAGCCGCCGCGGCGCATGGAGGACGGCGTGCCCCGCGTGGAGATGGGCGTCGGCGTCAGCCTGGGCACGCAGACCTGGGACCACGTGGCCGCGGCGCTCGACGAGAACATCCGCTCGCTCGAGGACCGCGATCCGTACATGACCCGCTGGGCGCGGGAGGCCGCGGGCGCCGACCGGACGCCGTCGCCCGCGCTGCTCGAGCGCGTCGTCGCGGCCGCGGGCAAGGCGGTGAAGGTCGCCGGCGGCGCCGAGCTCTCGGACATGGCGGCGCTGCTCGGCGGCGGCCCGCAGCGCACGACGGCGCGCGCGATGCTCGAGCTCGGCCAGGGCAGCCGGTCGTGGGTCGTCTACCGCGCGCTGCGCGAGCTCGGCGTGCGCGCCGATCTCGCGATCGCCGAGACCGAGCCGTTCAGCTCGTCGGCGGACTTCCCGCCGCACGCGGGGCGCTTCCGCCACCCGCTCGTGATCGCCCGCCTGCCCGGCGGCGACGTGTGGATCGACGCCGACGTCGAGGGCCCGCCGCTGCCCCCCGGCCGCATCAGCCCCGAGCTGCGCGGCCGCGCCGCCATGCTGCCGGGCGGCGAGCTCGTCACCGTGGCCGGGACGAGCGGCGAGACCGGCGACGAGATCGACCTGCGCCTGACGGTCGACGCGCAGGGTAACGCCGCGGGAACGTTCACGATTCTTCTGCACGGGCGGGCGGCGCAGGCGCTCTCGGAGGCGTTCGAGACCGTGGTGGGCACGGCGCGGCGCGAGATGCTCCGGGGCGTCGTGCTCGGCTGGCTCCCGTGGGCCGACGTCGAGGACGTGGTCGTCTCGTCGACGGAGGGCTCGTGGGAGGTCGCGCTCCGCGCCACCGTGACGATCCACGGCTTCGCCCAGCCCGTGGGCAAGGACGCCGCGGCATGGACGCTGCCGGGGCTGGAGCCGGTGCACCTCGTGTTCCCGCGCGCGTACACGAGCACGCTCGGCGCCTCGTACGCCTCGCGAGGGGCCCGCAAGAGCGCGCTCGCGATCGAGACCGCGCTCCAGTACCACGTGCGCCGCAGGATCGCGCTGCCCGAGGGCTACGCGGTCGCGCGCGCGCCCGAGGGGGTGCGCGTCGAGCACGCGGGCCTCGCGGCGTCGCGCAAGGGCAGCTACGGCGCGGCGATCGAGGAGGACTTCGCGCTGAGCTTGCCGACGGGGACCGTGTCGATCGACGAGTACAAGGCGTTCGTCGAGCGGGTGCAGGCGGTCGACAGCGGCTTCATGGCGGGCATCCGGGTGGCGCGGCCGGCGGCGCCTGCGCGGCAAGCCAGCGGCGCGCAGGGGCCGGGCGCTGTCCGCGGCGGGGTGCGGCCGAAGGCGCCGGAGAAGAAGCCGTGAGCCTCGACGTCCGCGAGTCGGTCCCGCTGGCCGCGCTCACGACGCTCGGCGTGGGCGGGCCGGCGCGCTATTTCGCCGAGGCCGCCGATGAGGCCGCGGTGATCGAGGCGTTCCGCTTCGCCGAGGCCCGCGGCGTGCCGCTCTTCGTGCTGGGCGGCGGCTCGAACCTGCTGGTCGCGGACCGGGGCGTCGACGCGCTTGTGCTGCGCGTGCGGATCCGCGGGATCGAGCTGCTGCGCGGGCGCGGAAAGGACGGCGGCGGCGGAGACACCGGCGGCGGCGGGGAGGCCGGGCGCGCCCTCGTGCGCGCGGGGGCGGGCGAGGCGTGGGACGACCTCGTGGCGCGCTCGGTCGCCGAGGGCTGGGCGGGCGTCGAGTGCCTGTCGGGCATTCCGGGCGACGTCGGCGCGACGCCGATCCAGAACGTGGGCGCGTACGGCCAGGAGGTCGCGGAGACGATCGTCGAGGTCCGGGCGATCGACCGCGCGACGGGGGTGGCGGTGGTCCTTTCCGGTGCGGACTGCGGCTTCGGCTACCGCGACAGCCGGTTCAAGCGCGCGTGGCGCGGGCGGTACGTCATCACGGCCGTCACGTTCGCGCTGCGCCCGGGGGGCGCCGCGACGGTGCGCTACCCCGAGCTCCAGCGGGCGCTCGCATCCTCTGGGGGCGCCGCGCCGCCGCTCGGCGAGGTGCGCAGCACGGTGATCGCGCTCCGCCGCGGCAAGTCGATGGTGCTCGATCCGGCCGACGAGAACGGCCGGAGCGCGGGGTCGTTCTTCATGAACCCGACGCTCGCGCCCGGCGCCGCCGCGGGTGTCATCGCGCGCATCGAGGCGGCGGGCGTGCTCGCGCCCGGCGAGGCGATCCCGCGGTATCCCGCGGACGGCGGCCGGGTGAAGCTGTCCGCAGCGTGGCTGATCGAGCGCGCCGGCTTCGCGAAGGGGACGCGCCATGGCGCCGCGGGCATCTCGACGCGCCACACGCTCGCGCTGGTGAACCGCGGCGGCGCCACGGCGGAGGAGCTACTCGGCCTCGCGCGGCGCGTGCGACGAGGGGTGCTCGATCGGTTCGGCGTGGCGCTCTCGGCCGAGCCGGATCTGGTGGGATTTGCGCCCGGCGAGATCGACGATCTCGTCAGCGGCGCCCACCTGTAAGAGGGGCCCCGGGCGACCGAGGACCCTTCCTCGACAGCTCACCGCCCGGCGTCGTGGAGCATGCCCTTGATCGCCCAGCCGCTGTCGACCTGGCGCGGGTACAGGTCACCGACGAAGTGCGCGCCGTTCATCAGCCAGATGGCGACCTGGCCGTTCGTGTGCCGCCAGACGATGTCGTCGCGGCGATCGTGATCGAAGTCGCCGACGCCCTGCACCTGCCATGCGAGGTCGCCGGGCCCGTGCGCGTTGTTGTATGAGGGCGAGTCGAAGCCCTGCTCGCCGCCGAACCAGATGGCGAGCTGGCCATTGGCGTCCCGCCACAGGATGTCCGAGCGCAGGTTGCCGTCGAAGTCGCCGATGGCCTGCACCTTCCAGAAGAGGCTCGGGTCCTGGCCGCCGGGGTAGGCCTCGCCCACCCGCACCCCGCCCGACATGAACCAGATCGCGACCTGGCCGTTCGTGTTTCGCCACAGGATGTCCGAGCGCGCATCGCCGTCGAAGTCGCCGACGCCCTGCACCTTCCACGAGCTGTCGACCGGCGCGGGCTGGTTGTTGTAGCCGGGATACGCGGCCTGAGCGGCGTCGCCCTTGAACCAGATGGCGAGCTGGCCGTTGGCGTCGCGCCACAGGACGTCCGAGCGCCCGTCGCCGTCGAAATCGCCGACGCCAGCCACCTTCCAGAAGAGGCTCGGGTCCTGGCCGCCGGGGTAGGCCTGGCCAACGACGGCTCCGCCATCCATGAACCATATGGCGACCTGACCGCTCGTGTGTCGCCAGAGCACGTCGCTCTGGCCGTCGCCGTCGAAGTCTCCGGAGCCCTGGATCTGCCAGGAGAGGCTCGGGTCCTGGCCGCCGGGGTAGGCCTCGCCGACGATGTCGCCGCCATCCATGAACCAGATGGCGACCTGGCCATTGGTGTGCCGCCACAGCAAGTTGGTGCTGGCCGAGCAGTCGCACGTGTCGCCGTGGCCGCTGCACTGGTTCGAGGGTGACGACGGGCACATGTGCGACTTGATCCAGTCGAACTCGGAGCCCGTCGTGACCCCCTTGCTGACCCAGCCGTGGGTCACCGTCCACGTGTGCATCGAGTGGACGGCGTAGAGCCGGCTCGCCTCGACGTTCAAGACAGCCCCGCCCGAGTCGCCGCTGCAAAAGACCTGGTCGTTGAAGCGCAGGATGTCGTAACCGTCCTCGTACCCGCCGACCACGGCGGCGTCGAAGTTCAGCGTGCCAAAGGGGGTGCTGCAGTCCGCGCCCGTGCGCCCGAATCCGGCGATCGTGACCCTCGAGCCCTCTGCGGGATAATCGTTGGCCACGACGAAGGGCTTCACGTGCGCCGGCGCGACGCCATTCAGCTTGATGACCGCGACGTCATGCTCGATCTGCCTCTCGGTCCAGGACGGGTTGTAGTCCGGCTGGATCTCGGCCACGCCGCTCAGCACGCGTGGGCGCGCGCCCGGCGTCGCCGGGTCGGGGCGAAAGGTCACCGTCGCGTCCGTGGAGCAGCCGTTGTCGCCGACGTAGCCCTCCTCGCAGAAGCAATGCGCAGCCGTGAGGACCGTGTCCGCGGCGATGACCATGCCCGAGCAGCTCCCCTGCGAGGTCGACACCTTCACCATCGCGAGCAGCTCGCTGGGCCCCGCCGGCGTCGGGTCGACGATCGGCGATGCGACCTGGGCCGTCTCCTCGAAGTCGCCCACCCCGCCGGCGTCGGCCGCGCAGGCGGCCAGCGGCAGCGCCAGCAAGGGACACAGCCAGCGCCGTGAACGAACATGCTTTTGAGCCATCGGTTCAACCCTCATTCCACTACCCTCCTTTTCGCTTCGCCCGCCGCAGTGACGCGCGAAGGGGACACGCATCGTTTGCTCTGGCGCGCGCTCGCGCCCTCGGTCGTCGGAGGGCGTTCAGCGGGCCTCTTCAGCGACGCTTCGCTCTTCAGCTCTTCAGCTCTTCAGCCCTTCAGCAACGCATGTGCCGGGTCGGGGCGGCGCTCGCCCCCGCGGTTCATCGACGCGCATCAGCGGGAGGGGCGTTTCTTCCGGCCCCCTCGTGAGCCCGTCGCCTCGATCGAGCTGTCGCCCCGTGAGGACCAGGTGTCTCCTCCGCAGAGACAGGGCGGGTGAGGCATCACGCCGGGATCCCGAGCTCCAGAGCGACGGATCCCTGCTCTTCCAGGACGGACGCGTCCCCACGGGGGCGCCGGAGTTCGCGAGCACCCCGCGCCCCGCCCGCCCGGCCACCTACGACGCGCTCAGGCGTCGCCAGGGGCCTCCTGGCCTCGGGCCGGTCATGTTCTCGCGCGAGGTCTGGGCGGCGCTCCGTGCTGGCACGCTCGACGCCGGTGGCGCTCTTCTGCACGAGGGTCGCCTGCATGATCTGGGGTGGTGGTTCAACGGGCGCTTCTTGAAGCATCGGACGATCTTGCACTACGATCGCGCGCTCGCAGCGGGGCTGCCCATCGCAACGGAGGTGCTCGAGGGCGCATGCCGCAATCTCGTCGAGGATCGCATGGACCGCACCGGGGCTCGCTGGTCGCTCCAAGGCGCAGAGGCGGTGCCGCGCCTCCGCTCGCTGCGCTCGAGCGGCGACTTCGAAGCCTACTGGGCGTTCCACCTGCAGCAGGAGCATGACCGAACGCACCGTGCACGTTTTGCAGAGGGCGATGTCCCCTCACCGCTGCCGCCGCCTCGACCCAAGCTGCGCCGAGTGAAATGAGCAAAATGCCCTCGTTTCAGAAGAGTCGCCCCAAAGCTTATCCGGACACCCATGGTTAACGCCCATGGGCTCCGAGGCGGCCCCAGTTGTAGACCACATCGTTGATGCCCAACTTCCGACACATCTCCCCAACCCGGTTTCAGGCGCGAAGGTTCATGCAATCAAACAAACATTTCTTCTTGGCTGAATTGCGCGCCCTGAGCTCCGAGCTTGAAGAGCTTCACCAGGAAGCCGGCCGTTGCGGCAATTTCGATCCCTTGGAAAAAAAGCTGGGCTCCGTTCGCCAGTTCGTCATGGATACGGAGAACGCCTCGTACTGGCGGCGTTGGGAAGGCGATTTCGAGCTTCTTCACGAGGCCACGATGCTTCGCGATGTTCTGGATCGCGCTCTCTGCGACCTGGAAAAGGACCATTCCCGCCACCTTTGCCAGCGACTGGCAGAGGGAACCTTGCCTTTGGAAGCCTATCTGGATGCGACTTACACGGAGTTTCGGAAGTCGTTCCGGGCGGAATTGGCGGCTTCTGGGATAGGCCCGAAATCGAGGATTGTTTTCATAGGGGCCGGGGCGCTGCCCGTCACGGCGCTGCTCTTCGCCCGGGAAAGTGAGGCGGCGTTGCTGTGTCACGACATCGATCCTGAAGCGACCCGTCTCGCAAGAAATCTTGTCATGCATCAGGGTCTGGCGGAGCGGATCCGGTGTAGCTGCCGTCCGCTCGAAACGATCCCTTGTGTCAGAGAGGCGAGCCATTTCATCATCGCCGCATTGGTCAAGGAGAAGGCCGCCATTCTTCGGCAACTAGGCGGCCAGATGCACGGGCAGGCAAAGATCATCCTTCGCTACGGCAACGGAATCAAATCGCTCTGCAATTATCCGTTCGAGAAGGAGCTCTCCGGGTCCTGGCGCGTCACCCCGCTAATCCATACCGGGGCGGTCTATGACGCCGTGCTTCTTGAGCGACACAATGGAAGCGAGACGGGCGTGGTTGCCGCCGTCGACCAGAAGCAAGGTGTGCCGTGAAGCTGCTACTGGCGACCTGCGCGAAGATCCCTCCCGAGGCAATCGGCTGCGATCTGGCGCTCAAGAAGGCCCTGGAACATCGAGGCGTGGAAGCCGTCTTGCGTCCCTGGGACCAGATCAAACCGCAGGAGGAGGCAAAAGGCCACGCGGCGGGCGTGGTGGTCCGTTCCGTATGGGATTACACGGAGCAGAGTGAGAAATTTTTCCGATGGATCCATGCATTGCGGGGCGAGGCGATTCCCGTGATCAATAAAGTCGACCTGCTACTATGGAATTCGAACAAGCGGTATCTGCTTGACCTCATCGCCCACGGAGTACCCTGCCCGGTCACGCGCATCGTCGATCAAAATCCAGATATAGAGACCACGGCGTCCGAAATTCCTGGAGATCGGCTCGTCTTGAAGCCCTGCATCGGGGAAAGCGGCGTGGGCGTGACCCTCGTTGAGCGCCACCAGGTGGCCGCGCAGGCCGAGGCCCTGCGCGCCGAAACGGGCCGGAACGATCTCTTGCTCCAGGAATTCATGCCGGAAATCCGCGAAGGCGAATTGTCGCTCGTGTTTATCGGCGGACATTTCGCCCATGGCGTGAGGAAGCGTCCCAATCCCGACGATTTTCGGGTGAACGGGCGTTACCGCCCGCTTGCTCCGGTGTCCGTTGCTCCCGAGAAGGAGCATGTGGCGGCCGCGGAGGAGGTCTTGCGGCATGTACCTGGTCGTCCCGTTTACGCGCGGGTCGACGGCGTCCTGCGCGGTGGCCAGTTTGTCCTGATGGAGATTGAGGTCATCGATCCCGCGCTTTATCTCGACATGGTCCCCGCGTCGGCCAATGCGTTGGCGGACGCCATCGTGGCGGCAATACGCCCTAGCTGATCCGCGGCAGGTCCTTGTAGCGCGAATCGATTTCGCCGAGGACTTCGCGGATGACGTTCATGATCATGCGGATGTCCGATTCGATCAGATCGCCCATGACACCGATGCGGAACGTTCCGGCGGCGGTCAGCCGTCCCGGGAAGATGGTGATCCCGCGCCGCTCCAGTGCTTCGTAAAAGGGCCGGAAGTCATGCGCGAACGGCTCGGGATTATGGAAGGTCGCGATGATGGGGATGGCCACCTCGTCGGGGATCAAGGTCCGGAATCCCCATTGGCGGAAGCCGTCGATCAGGATGCGCCAATTGCGCCGGTAACGTGCCCCGCGGGCGGCCACGCCGCCTTCCCGCCGGTGTCGTTCGCAGGCCCTGGCCAGGGCCGCGACAACGTGGGTTGGCGGCGTCCAGCGCCAGATGCCGCTCTTTTCCATCGTGCTCCATTGGGCATAGAGATCGAGCGAAAGCGACATGGACCTGCCCGCCGAGGCGGCCAGGGCGTCTTTGTTGACGAGGACGAGGCCGATCCCCGGGACGCTCTCCAGGCATTTATTGGGAGAGATGATGAGCGCCTCGAGATCGAGCGTGGCCACGTCGATGGGAAAGCCGCCGAAGGAAGCGACGGCATCGATGATGAGGCGCTTACCCCTGCGCCGGGCCACTTCCGCTACCATCTCGACCGGATTGAGCACGCCGGTGCCGGTCTCCGCGTGGCACATGGCGATGTGCGTGATGGAGGGGTCGGCGTCGAGGGCTTTTTCGAGATCGTCGCGCGTCGGTAACGGCAGCATCGGAAGCTCGAGCGTCGTGACCTTGAGGCGAATGCCCTCGGCGATTTCCCTGAGCCGGATTCCGTAGAAGCCATTCTGCACGATCAGGATCGTGCCGGTACGCGGCACCAGGGTCTGCATGGCCGCTTCGATGGCGTAGCTGGCGCTGCCTTGCAGGGGAACGCAGGCATGCGTCTCCGTGCCGTTGGCGATCTCGAGCAGATAGCGGCGGATCGCGGCGGTCATGTTGACGAAGTCGCCCGTGTAGGGGTTCCGGTCGAGCAGCATCGTCTCACGGATTTCCGGCGGGACAGTAAGGGGCCCCGGCGTGAGCAGGTAGTGGTCGTGTCGGCGATTCATTCCAATTCTATGGCCCCCCATCAGCAATGGAAACAGGGCCGCCCGTGGAGAGGGATCGGCCAATGGCTTCGAAAACCGCCACGCCGTTGAGCACGTCGTCCATGGGAATGGGATACGGGGCCTCTCCGGAGATGGCATCGGCAAAAGCCTCGATTTCGGCGCGCTCCGTGGAAACAGCCTCAAAGGAAAAGGGACCGCCTTTGCCTGCGAGGTCGACAATTTCGAGCGTGTCCGGGCCACGAATCTCCGCGGAGCCCTGGGTCCCGAATACCTGAAGGCGAAATGTCGGCGCCGTGGCCATCATCGTCGTCACCGAGGCCGTGGCTCCGGAGGCCAGGGTGAGAAGGGCGGAGACGGTGTCCTCAAGAGGCTCCAGGGCCGGGATGCGCGAGGAGCCCACCGCGAACACGCCGGTGACGGGACCGCCGAGATGGATGATCGCGTCGATCATATGAATGCCACCTCCGGCGAAGCCGCCCGCCGGATTTTCCTCCGCTGTCAAACGCCATTGCCCGGGGGAAAATCGCCCGATGAGGTTCGCGGAGAAGTTGCTTTCGATGTGACGAAGGGTGCCGAGGCCGCCCTCCCCGACGACGCTCTTTAGTTTGCGCATCGCGGGAAGAAACCGACGGTTAAACCCCGTGGCCACCACAACTCCCGCCGCCGAAGCGGCAGCGGAGGCCTGCGCCGCGCTGGAGGAGGTGAGCGTGAACGGCTTTTCGACAAAAACGGGGCGCCCCGCGCGGACGCAGGCTTCGATCTGCGCCGCGTGGAGGGAATGGGGTGTGGCGAGCACGATGCCCGCGATCGTCGGTTGGGCCAGCGCTTCTTCCAGCGAGGCGAGGACCTTGATCCCCCGCGAGGCGGCTGCCTGTTCGATGCGTCCGGGAGTACGGCTGACCGCGGCGGCAAAACGGACTTTGGGGCTGACGCCCTGCACGGCATCCACGAGGAAGGTGCCCCACCGCCCAAGTCCGACGATTGCCAGGTCGATCATCGACGTCTTTCAGGTAGAGGTCCCGTCACGTGGCCGATACCTGCGGCGCTTCGCCGTTTTTGGCCGACACGTAGAACCCGTCATGGGTGTGCAAGCGTTGCAAATTGGGATGGAGGGGACGGCGGTCCCCGGGATGCAACTTGAGCCAGAGCCGCAGGAGGAGCCGGCGCCGCTCGACTTCGGGCCAATCCTCGAAGGTGGAGCGCGAATGAAGGACCGTGTAGTTGCTCATCAACGAAGCTTCTCCTGGTTCCAGCATGAACTTGTAGGCGAACTCGTCGCTGTCGGCGACCTGCTGAAAATAGTCGAGCGCGTCCCGCTGAAGCTGGGTCATTTCCTTGTTCCTCGCGGCCTGCTCGAGGAACGGCTTGACCATGAAGACGCTGAGCTGGCCCTCGACTTCGCTGAAGACCGGAACGCGGTAATCGGTTATCAGCGACCGCTCGCCCTTCGCCTCCTCCCCCTGCCAATGGACGTAGTAACCGGCATAGAGCGGGGCGAGATATTCGGGATGGGCCTCGACGATCTTGTCATGAATGGCGAGGGCGCTCGCTATTCCGCTGTGGCCGCCCAACTTGGCCTTGCGGATCGTCAGAAGACCGACCAGCGCGCTGAAGTCGCTGTGCATGTCCAGGGGAATATTGGAGTTGTAGGCCCGCCCGCCCCCGAGATCGATGACCTGGTTCAGCCGGTCGCCGTGATGGCTCTGCTCGACCGGCACTCCGAGCTGCTTGCCCACGGCCCAAAACAACAATCCCATTTCCTCCGGCGTATAGGTCTCGACCGGCCAGCCGCGGATGATGATGACGCCGCGCTTGTGGAGAACTTCGTCGGCGATCCGGCGGATATCGTCGTGAATCTCGACGAGGGGAAGATCGCTCTCGGAAGCGGTCCGGAGCGTGAGGTTACGTTTCCGCACCTCATCCATGATCTTTTCGAACGCTTTCAGGTGCCGGGGCCCGAGATCGAAGGAGATTATTTCTTTCGTCAGGTCCGAGGCTTTCCAGGCCCCGGGATGGCCAGTGTACCTTGCAAGGCTGTTCGACATGTCGATTTCCCGCGTGAAGGATTGCAGGGCAAGGGGGCAATTCTCACTACATCACTTTCGCCGGCGACGGGGAGAAATTTCCAGTAATTGTGTCGTAAAACCGACGAATGCTCGAATGGACCGGCTGCGTTTCCTGGGAAGTCCTCAGCCACAGCCGCAGGAGAAAGCGGCGGCGCTCCTGTTCCGGCCAGTCCTCGAAGGGAGCGCGGTCGTGCAGAATGGCGTAGTTGTTGACGAACAACGCCTCGCCCGCTTCCAGCATGAAGGTGAATTTCAGTTCATCCCCGACGACATGAAAGTATTCGAGCGCCTTGCGCTGCAGTTCCGTGAGCGGTTCTTTCCGCTCCGCGACCGCCTGCTCGACGACCCTTTTGTTCATGAAAGAAACGCTGACCTGCCCGTCGAGCTCGCTGAAGAGGGGCACGCGGTAGTCGGGGTTGATTGGACGCTCACCTTTCTTCTCGTTGCCCGTCCAGTAAATATAATAGCCCTCGTACAGAGGCGCCAGATACTCCGGATGCGTGGCGGCAATGCGGTTATGAATCGCTATTCCGCTGACCAGGCCGCTCGATCCCCCCGATTTGGCCCGCCGGATGGCCATCAGCCCCATGATGCCACCGTAATCGGTATGGAGCGTCATCGCGTTTTCGGAGGTGAAACCTTTGCCCCGCGTCCCCGGTACCAGCTGGGGAACATCGGTCACATAGCCGAGGCGATCCCCTTTCCAGCTTTGAACGATGGGTTGGCCCCATTGCTTGCCCAATACCCAGTAAAGGAGAGCAATCTCCGCTTCCGTAAAGCGGTCCATCGGCCATCCGCGAACGATGACCACGCCGCGGCCATTCAGGATTCTGTCGGCGATGAGCTGCACATCGTCCTGGATGTCCTCGAGCTGAAAATCCTCGTTGGAAGCGTTCTCGAGCGTGACGCTGCGTTTCCGGGCTTCCTGGATCACGCGGTCAAATGCATCCAGGTGTCTGGGCCCGAGATCGAAGGCAACTTCGTCCTTGGTCAGGTTCTTTCCATCCCAGGCCCGGGGGTGTTTGATCTGTTTCGTTTGGATCTTGGAGGGAGCAAACGATGTTTCCATGGTGGGTCATCCTCTCGGGGGCGCGAAGCCGGCAAAGCTGACGAGATCGTCTTTTCCCGCCTGATCCTTTCGATGGTGCTGCGCTGTCGCCGCACAGTATACCGCTTCCCAGGCAACGTCATCATGGGATCCTGAGGGGGACCGCCATCAATCGCCTCGGCCTAGCACCACTGTGTCACAGCCGGAGGGACTGGAGCCTGGGGCCCTCGGCGTGTCGACGGTGGCAGCTGGGGCACCGGGACAGCCAGCGGGTCAGCACGCGGGCGATGGCGAGACGACAGGTGGCGAAGGAGTCGCTAAAATGGCGCTCAGGCCGCGAGCGGGAACGGCGAGGAGCAACGCGTCCGTCCGGCCGAGGGGGGAAAATGCCGCGCGCGTTCGGCGACAACGAACGCGTAGCAGCTGAGGGCGACGGTCACATGGTGGTGCCAGCCGGGAAAGCGCCGGCCTTCGAAGTGATCCAGGCCGAGCTCGCCCTTCAATTCCTCGTAGACCTTCTCGGTACGGTAGCGCTCCTTGTAAATGCTAACGATCTCCCTCCGGGACATTCGGGCCGGCAGCGTCGTGAGGGCGAACTTCGTCGGCTGACGTTCCCCGTCGAGCCACTCGATCAGGAGCCAGACCGGCTCGTGCTGCGCGATCGGAAGGCCATCGCGGCTCGCTACGCGCACGCGCCGCAGCGCGACGACAACGTGCGCCCGGTCCCTTCGCGCCAGGCAATCCGCCGAAAGGCCCGACGGCCGAGACGTCGCTCCAGCTCGCCCACGCTCACCGGGGTGCATCGCTCGGAGTCGCTTCCGTTGAGACGCAGGGCTTTGATGGGCGCTTCGATCGCCACGGCGTAGTCGAACCCCAACAGGCGCACCGTCTCCCGGAACTCATGGGCGTTGCCGTAGAGGGCATCGGCGAGCACGATGTCGCCGGGGATCTCTTCGCGCACGGCGCAGTCGATCATGCCGAGCGCCAAGTCGACCTTGCTCTTGTACTGCACGGACGCAGGAATGCGGGCTTCGCGCCGTCGCGTCGGATCCTTGGACCAGCTCAGAGGCAGGTACAGCTCGAAATCGACGGGTACGTGGTGGTAGCGCGTTGCCACGCTCAGGCTGATGCCGATCTGGCAGTTGGTGATCTTGCCGGCGGAGCCGGTGTACTGCCGTTGAACCCCCACCGAGTGCTCGTCCTTCTTCAAAAAAAGCCCGTGTCGTCGATGATCCACGCCGAGACCAGAGCGTGCTCAGCCATCGCCGCGATGGCGTAGCGGGCTGCGTACCGGCGCACGGCGCGGTCGTCCTAGTGCGCGTTCGAGATGAAATGCTGCAGGCTCTGGTGCGCCGCCTGCACGCGCGCCGGGTCGGGGCAGGCTCGGGCAGCGAGCGGCTCGATGCTCTTGCGTTCCGCCTCGCCGAGCAGCCCCATCGCATAGATCGCGAACGACTCGCGCCGCAGCGGATGGGCAAGGATGTCCCCGATGTCCGAGAAGTAGGCGTCCAGCCGCCGCTGGGCGGCAGCGTCCATCGTGTACTCCACGGCATAGGAGGCTGCGTCGCGCCCATCGGGCGGCAAGCTCCGGTCCGCCTAAAGGCTCCAGCTTTCCGGGAGATTCCTGAGGCAGCTTCAGCTCACCCCGCCCGGTCGCGACACAGTGGTGTTAAAGCGTGCGCAGTACAAGCGTTGAGGCGCGAACCACGATCTGCAACGTAATTGAAGGATGATCAACAGTACCAAACTCGATCTGTAACCCATCGATCCTGCCTTGGGTATTGGTCATTACCCACGCCCAGAGAATGGGGTATCCGATCGCCGAGATCCACTCAGCAGGCGCCAACACCGTACGAATCGCCCCATCCGAAAGAGCAGCGGGGAAAGCCTCGGAGACGCATATAGAATCATCTATTCCTTCTGCATGGACAAAAAACTCCTTCTCAGAGAACGCGAGGCGCACGCCGACACATTGCCCGCTAAGGTCCTCATCTACGTATAATTCAACCATGGTCAACGAGCTACCTTCGTCGACGAATGGACGCATCACATCAAGTACGTTCATGCTCTCGATCTCAGTTTACTGGCCGTGATTCTTGCCGCCAAGTCGAGCGGCATCTTTCAGCAATTTGATTGCTTTGACCGCTGCCCCGTCTCCTTGGGCTGCCGCGTTCGCGAGTTCGCCAATTGTTCTGTCTGCCAGATCTCCAGCTTTTCTCACCACCCCTCCTCCGCCTCCTCGCGCCAGGATCTCTTCGCGGAGCGTCTTGTCCTTCATTTGGCGAAGCGCGGGGTCCTGAAGCACTTTCCGGCCAGCACCCGTCAGCCTCACTCCACCATTTGCATCATCGCGCGCTCTGTCGCCTCCGCCTCCAGGTGTCCTCCGCTCTCCCGGCGGCTGCGCCTCAGGAGGCGCGGGGGGTTTCGGCGGTTGCTTGTCACCACCCCCTCCCGCCGCCGGCGGTAGCGGCGGCGCCGCGACGTGGTCGGGCGTGTCCTCGGGTATGGGGAACGATTCGGGTGGCTTGGGAGGGTCTCCATTCGCGGCAGCATCAAAGATCAGATAGCCTGCGTAGCCGATAGACCCTACAACCAACGCACCAGCAACGACAATCTCTCCGACAGGCGTCGGCTCGAGCGCCGCCGCCGCGAGCGCCGTGGCAATGAACTTCCGCGTCGCGTCATCGAACTTCCCGGTCGGATCGACGAGGACCACAGGGTTGTTGGACGTATACGTGTACAGCCCCAGGTTGATGGGCCGGTACACCCCACCGCTCGGCGCCCCCCGCATGTACTGGTCCAGGATCGGATCCGGGCTCAGCCACACCCCCAGCCGCGGCTCATAGCTCCGCGCCCCGTAGTGATAGAGCCCCGTCGACAGATCGAGCTCCTTCCCGTTGAACAGGTACGGCTGCCTGTTCTGGTACCGCGAGTCCGTCTGGTCCGCCCACAGCTCCCCGCTCGGCAGGTACTCCACGTGCTGGCTCAGCGCCTGGTCCTGGTCGGTGACGTACTGCGTGCTCCCGAGGTGGTCCGGGTGGTAGTACAGCACCGGCGGCCTCTGGTAGTAGTCCGCGTCGATCTTGCTCGCGATCCGTGTCTCCCCCGCGAACAGGTGCTTCGTCGCGATCACCCCGTTGCGCACCACGAGGTGCTGGTCGACCTACGCCGTCTCCTCCTCCCCGGCGACCCGGTGCAGGTGGACCCGCCGCTCCCCCGCGCCGTCGTACAGCGCACGCGACATCTCCTGCCCGTTCTCGCTCACCGACACCAGCCGGTTGTCCTCGTCCCAGCTCAGCGTGTGCTGCGGGCTGCCCCGGTACTTCCACGGCTTGTGGTTGCCGTTCGCGTCGTAGAACAGCTTCCTCAGCCGCGGCTGCGACTCCGCCGGCACGTACTCGTCCACCTGGTTCGCCGCGTGCGGCCTCGGCCCGGTGTAGCGGTAGTCGTTCCGGTACGTCCTCTCACGGATCGGGTAGTCGAGCCGCCACTGCCCCGGGCCATTCGGCACGTACCGAGCGACCTCCTGGCGCTTCGCCGTCGCGTTCCCGAGGACGTCGTAGTCGATGCCCAGCGTGTACCGCTGCTGCTCGTTTCCCCGCTCCTGGTAGATCCCCGACGCCTCCGTGAGCTGGTTCAGGTCGTCGTACGCGAACCGCTGCTGCGTGCGCGCCACCATCACGGCCCCGCCCAGCGACTCGTCGAACGGCACCTCGTTGTTCAGCTCCCGGATGTTGCCGACGAGGTCGTACCGGTAGCGCAGCCGCTGGAACGGCCTCGGCGGCCGCCCCATCGACCGCATCTGCGCGCTCTGGTGGTCCGCGTTGACCTCCGTCATCCGCCTCGTTGACTCGTCGTACCGGTACTTCGTCTCGATCCCGTTGCCCGCCACCACACGCACCCGCTGCCCGAACTCGTTGTACCCGATGTGCCTCAGGTACTCCGTCGTCCTCGGCTCGCTCGGGTGCTGCGGATTGACGCGCTGGTTCTCCCCGACCACCGACACCACCGCACCGCCTCGGTCGTACCCGTAGCGCACGATCTCCTCGCCCGAACCCGGGAAGTGGATCTCCCGCATCCGTCCCAGCGCGTCGAATACATCCTTCAGCGTCGCCTGGTACGGTCCACGGTACTCCACGTGCTGGCTCAGCGCCTGGTCCTGGTCGGTGACGTGCTGCGTGCTCCCGAGCCCCGAAAGCCCTGCGCGTCGCCGGTTCGGTCCGCGTCGCCTTACGTAAAGACGCACGTCCTCCTCGCTCAGGAAACCTGACTCTTGACCTCGATACTACGACACAGAAAGCACACAAAATCCTCCTCCGCGTCGGTCACCCTATAAAACAGGTCCTCCCAGCCACGGTCACTTATATCCTCAACAACAAACAACACCAATTCAGTCAACGAAACCGAATCACCTCTAAACTTGAGCTGCACGACACCACTAAACACAACAACCGTATCTTCAGCGTTATCTGGATCACGCAACCGAACCGTCAAGACCAAACCTGAACCTTCTCCTTCTACGAGGCCTCGATCGAGACTCAGCTGAACCACATGTCCCATTCGCGCGATCGTGCGCGCCAACGATTCGCTTGTCATTGTGGCTTATACTCTCCGGGAACGTGGCTTTTGACTTCTTGACCGGCAGCACCAGGCTTCGACCAGTCGTATACATGATGATGCGTATCCGGGATCCCTTGCGCCTTATTACCTGCGTTATAATCGGTTCTTCCGACCAGTCGCCCATATTCGTCATAGTAAGCTTTCCAGGGCTCCACTCGGCCCTGGTCGCTCACATATTGCCCCTCCAGCATCCGCGTCCCGGGCGTTACCTGTTTGGGCGCTTTCGCGGCGAGATGCTCGCTGATCTGGGAAGCTGGTACCGCGGTCGGGACCCCCGGTGCTGTCGTTCCGCCGCTGCTATCCCCACCGGTCGCTGCCATCTGCATGGTCATGGCGCCCTGCATCACAGCGGCACGACCGCTCACGGCGAGCACCACCCCCACCTCGACGCCCGCGACAGCAACCGGAACTGCTGCGGGAGCCGCTGCGCCGCCCGAACCGGCGGTGGCCGCCACGCCGCCTGCAGCTGAACCACCTGCAATCACGCCGCCTACAGCCATCTGCACCGCGCCGCCGGTCATCTGCCCGGCTCCCATGCCGACTTGGAACGACTCGGTATCCTTTGGCGGCGGCAAGAAGCCCAACACGTTGCCAACAACAGGTGTCGCGCCGAGCACAAATCCGTACGAGAATCCGAGAACGGTATCCTCTGCACGCGCGAGGCCTGCCTCGATTTCCTCGACCGTTGGCCATTTTCCCGTGGGATCCATGAGCACAACCGGGTTGTTCCACGCATACGTGTACATCCCTAGGTTGATGGGTCGATACACCCCGCCATTGATCCTGCCGACCATGTACTCTGTCAGCACCGGATCCGGGCTCAGCCACACCCCGAGCCTCGGCTCATAGCTCCGCGCCCCGTAGTGGTAGAGCCCCGTCGACAGGTCGAGCTCTTTCCCATTGAACAGGTACGGCTGCCTGTTCTGGTACCGCGAGTCCGTCTGGTCCGCCCACAGCTCCCCGCTCGGCAGGTACTCCACGTGCTGGCTCAGCGCCTGGTCCTGGTCGGTGACGTACTGCGTGCTCCCGAGGTGGTCCGGGTGGTAGTACAGCACCGGCGGCCTCTGGTAGTAGTCCGCGTCGATCTTGCTCGCGATCCGTGTCTCCCCCGCGAACAGGTGCTTCGTCGCGATCACCCCATTGCGCACCACGAGGTGCTGGTCGACGTACGCCGTCTCCTCCTCCCCGGCGACCCGGTGCAGGTGGACCCGCCGCTCCCCCGCGCCGTCGTACAGCGCACGCGACATCTCCTGCCCGTTCTCGCTCACCGACACCAGCCGGTTGTCCTCGTCCCAGCTCAGCGTGCGCTGCGGGCTGCCCCGGTACTTCCACGGCTTGTGGTTGCCGTTCGCGTCGTACGACAGCTCCCTCAGCCGCGGCTGCGACTCCGCTGGCACGTACTCGTCCACCTGGTTCGCCGCGTGCGGCCTCGGCCCGGTGTAGCGGTAGTCGTTCCGGTACGTCCTCTCCCGGATCGGGTACTGCAGCTGCCAATTGTCCGGCCCGACCCGCCCGTACCGGGCCACCTCTTGCCGCTTCGTCGTCGCGTTCCCGAGGACGTCGTAGTCGATACCCAGCGTGTACCGCTCCTGCTCCTGGTTCCGCTCCTGGTAGATCCCCGAAGCCTCGGTCAGCTGGTTCAGGTCGTCGTACGCGAACCGCTGCTGCGTCCGCGCCACCATGACTGCCCCGCTCAGTGACTCGTCGAACGGCACCTCGTTGTTCAACTCACGGATGTTGCCGACGAGATCATACCGGTACCGCAGCCGCTGGAACGGCCTCGGCGGCCGCCCCATCGATCGCATCTGCGCGCTCTGGTGGTCCGCGTTGACCTCCGTCATCCGCCTCGTCGACTCGTCGTACCGGTACTTCGTCTCGATCCCGTTGCCCGCCACCACACGCACCCGCTGCCCGAACTCGTCGTACCCGATGTGCCTCAGGTACTCCGTCGTCCTCGGCTCGCTCGGGTGCTGCGGATTGACCCGCTGATTCTCCCCGACCACCGACACCACCGCGCCGCCGCGGTCGTACCCATAGCGCACGATCTCCTCGCCCGAACCCGGGAAGTGGAGCTCCTGCATCCGCCCCAGCGCGTCGAACATGTACTTCATCGTCGCCTGGTACGGCCCGCGGTGCGGCTCCCGCAGCCTCGGGAACTCCGAGTTCAGCTCCGCGGTGTTGCCGAAGCGATCGTAACGGAAGCTGCGCTTACCCGCCGCGCTCGTCTCTCCGACCAGCCGCGCCGCTCGGTTGCCTTCCTCGTCCCCGGCGTCGTCCGGCTCGCCGTACGTGTAGACCACGTCCTGCGTCACCGGATAGTCGATCTTCCGCAGCCGGTTGAAGTTGTACTCGTACCGGATCAGCTGCCCCCGCCCCGCGAGCTCCGCCGTCTGCTTCGCTCGCAGGTTCCCGGTCAGATCGTACCGCCACTCCGTGCGGCCCGCGTCGGGGCTCACCAGCGTCACCATCCGGCCGACCGAATCGTACGTCGCCGTCGTCGCGTTGTTCCGCGCATCCGTCACCCGCACGAGCTCGCCGAGGGGGTTATGCTGGTAACGCGTCACGATCCGCGTCTCCACCCCCTTGATCCGGTTGAACTCCTCCACCGCCGCGATCCGCCCACCCACGTCCCGGTACGTGTTCCGCATCTTCGCGTTGGCGTCGATCACCATCTCCTGGAACAGCAACTGTCCTTCCAGTGCCACCAGGTCGTGCTCGATCGCCGTCCGCGCGTAGCCGCCCGGCGCGCTCGTGTCCGGCATGGCGACCTCCCGCACACGCGAGAGCGCGTCATAACGCGTGAGCGTCGGCCGCAGCAGCGCCAGGCTCACGAAGGCCGTGTCCGCCTCCGCGCTGAAGCCCGGCTGCCCCTGCTCCACCACGCGGCCGAGCGCGTCGAACGACACCGCCCCGCTGACCGTCATCCCGACTTCCGTGCCCGTACCCGTGTCGCGCTCGTGGTCCTTCTTGGTCTGCAGCACGCGCCCCAGCCCATCCGCGAACGTCACCGTCACGATCGGGTCGCCCGGGTGCTCCACGTCCTTGTGGCTCGTCTTCGCCCACGCCGGCAGCGCCGCTGTCTGACCCGGCTGGAGCGCATACTCGAACCCGATCGCCGGCTCCCCTTCTCCCGCCGGCTCCTCCGCGCTCCAGACCTTGCTCGGCGTGCACCCGACCGGCACGGCGTCCTCGCCGTCCTCCGCCAGATCGCCCGGCCCCCAGACCTCGGTGAGCCGCCCGAAGTCGTCCACCCGGTGCACCATCGTGTGCCCGTTGACATCGGTCTCCTGAGCCACCGTGCCATACAGCAGATTCGGCACGCTGTTCGAATGGTACCCGAAGCTGTCGCTCGCGCACGTGCGGTAGCTGTGCGTCACCTCATCGTAGCTGTACGTCAGCTTGTAGCTGTTCGGGTCGGTCGACGTCTCGAGGTTGCCGAAGTCATCGAACCCATAGCTCCACGTGGCCTCCACGTTCGCGTAGGTCGTCCCATCCGCCCGCTTGCCGCCGGAGATGACGTTCGTGACCGTCCGCAGCGCGCCCGTCCCCGGCCAGTACGTCGCCGTGCGCCGGCGCAGCACGCGACCCTGCTCGTCCGTCGTCTCGACGAGCTCCGGCTTCACGATGTAAGCCGTGCCAGGCTCCGTGTAGTCCACCCTCTGATGCAGATTGTCGTCCGGCGTATTGGCCTCGCCGTCGGCGTGCAGCTCGGTCAGGTTGCCGAGCTCATCGAAGACCCGCGTCTCGCGCGTGCTCTTGTGCGGCGCGCTCGGGTCGGCGGTCGTCCCCTCGTAGAACGCGCTCCTCCTCTCCGTCTCCTTGGGGAAGAACCAGCCCACCCTGGGCTCCAGCCCCTGGGGCGGCGGCGCGTAGTCGACCTCGTTCACCGTGTAGAGCAGCCCGTCGCCGTCGCGCAGCGTCGAGTGCGCGACAAAGCCGCGGCGGTAGACGTCGTGGTTCAGGTGCTCGACGTCCTCGCTCGACATCGCCGTGACGCCATCCTCGCCGAGCGCCGTCGTCGTCACGAGCCCGTACCCGAGCTCGACGCGCTCCTCCCGGTCGTAGACCCCATCCGCGTGCGTCGCGATGCTCGTCCGGTACGCATGCACCCCGTACACCCCCGGCGCTCCCTCCACGCCGTCGTGCACCGTCACCTCGCTCAGCACCCACTGGCTCGACGGCATATCGACCTGAGGCGCCCTATCCATCTCGCCGAGCGCCCCTTCGCTCGGCACGACCAGGTTGCCCTCGCGCTGGTAGTCCAGCTCGATGCTCCCGCCGAGCGGCCGGCCCACCCGCCGCAAGAGATTCGTCTTGCCGAGCGCGTTGACCCGCGCGTACACCGTCGCGTCGCCGTCCCGCTTGAGCACGTGATCCTGAAGCCCATCGCCGTCGATGTCCTCGAACGCGAGGTGCGATGAGCCGGCGCCTTCCGAGTAGAACACCGAGCCGCCGACGCACACGAAGTAGCAGACATCGACCTTGAAGCTGCCCACGTGGGCGCGCTGCGTCCGATAGAGCGGCGGATTTGGCGCGTCTTGGGATGTGGGAGACACGCCTGGTAGGGAAAGTTCTCGGGCGTCATGCGCAGGATGTAGTCAACGCGTGGACGCGTAGCGTCGATGTAGGCGTGGACGCCCCGCTCCCTCCTCGCCCCCTTCGTCCAGCTGCTCCACCCGGCGGAACGGTCGGCCCGCCGGGGGGGCTCGTCATTATCAACAACCGCCGACCTGACAGAGGAGTCCATTCATGCCCTCATCCAATCCAGCATCCAATCAATTCTCGTGCTCCTGGTCCCAACAGCACAAAACACTGTTCGAGGCCGCGCGCGCTCGCTACCGCGCGGCGATGAGGCTCTTTGCGCCCGATCGGCCCCTCCAGGCCGTCGAAACTCACGTCGCCGATGACGGCTCCGTCCTCGAGTGGGCGCTGCGCCTGGTCGGCTCCGTCCAGTACGCCGACCCTCCGGCGGCCGTGAGCACCGTCGACCCGGAAGCGGCGCGCGTCGTGGACCTCGTCTGGTTGCCGATGGTCAAGGGGTCGGAGGTCAGCATGGTCCCGGGTTTTGCCCTGCGCTTCACCGCGCGGGGCAAAGAACCCGAGTTGCGGCGGCTCGACGGGATGGCGACGGCGGCGCTCCACAAGACAGGCCCCATGGTCATCGTCGGCGAGCGCAGCCCGCGCATGCCCCCCGGGTTTCCGCAGCCGGAAACCAAGCACCTGGAGGAGCTGGAGAAGGCGCGTCGCGAGCTGCGCGGCTGACCGCCCCCTGCTGAGCCCCGTAGTCGTAGGCCGCGCGCGCTAGGCGCTCTGGGCTGAGCGCTCCGGCGTGGAGAGCTCGCCCTGGGCGGAGCCGAGCACCGGGCAGCGGAGGGACGTTCGAACGAAAGGGCCGCGGCCCTGTCCGGTCTAGCGCTGGCCGGTCCGGCAACACCCAACGTTCAATCACGGCATGACCACGAGCCCGGCCCGAAGCGCCGGATCCAAGGATTTTTGGTATGATGACATCCTGTTCCTCGATTCTCTGGGTGGAACAACACGCGAAGATCCTCAACGACGTGCGCGAACGCTACCGCGCCTGCCTCGCCGTCTACTCGCCCGAGATCCTCGAGAGCGAGCGGGACGAGCTCGCGGCCGACGACGGCGCCGTCATCGCGTGGGCGCTCCATCGCATCGCCATCGCCGACGGGTTCCCGGAGCTCCGACCCGTGGCACCGGACGCGACGCGACCCCACGCGACGGGGCAGGCCGTCAGCATCCCGCGCTCGAGTGCCGCGCGCCTCGCCGCGCACGGCGGCGCCGCCGCGGCCGAGCTCCGCAAGAGGGCCACGTGCTGACGCCGGCGAGGCCTCGCCTCGCGCGGTCGGTCCTCGACCTTGTCGCCCGGCTCGACTTCCAGCCGTTCGGGGGCCCGTTCGACGGGTTGGGCAGCTTCGCCGCGGCGGACGACAGGACGTGGTTCCTCGCCATCGTCCAAGGCGCGACACCGGGCCGGATGCGCTGGGCCATCATTGAGCGAGCGCGCGCGCACGCTGGCGGGCCCTTCCCTGAGGTGGAGCCCATGCCGCCCGGCGTGGGGCCACTCATGTTCCGGCGCTCGACCTAGGACGTCCTGCGCTCCGCCACGCTCGACACGTCCGGCGCGCTCTGCTTCGACGGCTACCGCTACGAGCTCGCCCTCTGGTACATCGGCGAGTGCTGCCACGCGGCGCTTATGGACGTCGGCCCGGCCGTGGCGACATCCACGCCGGGCAGCGCTGCCTCCGAGCGGTGCCCAAACACCGGCCCTGCGACCGCGCGCAGCCCCGAGGCGATCACCCGTCCGATGCCGCGCACGCCGCTCGGCCGGCTCTCGCCGAGCGAGATCCCCGCCCCGCTCCGCGCGCAGGCCTCCGGCGCGCAGGATGCGCCCGGTGCGCTCGGCCTCGCCCAGGTCGCGCTCGACGGCGACTGGCTCCATCCGCGGCGGGGCGTGCAGGGTGAGGGCTTTGCGGGCCGCGGCGGCTTTCGCGTCGTCTCGGTGTTGCCCCAGGACGCCCCGCGCCCCTCCCCTGCTCCGGGGGGCAGCTCGCCGGCCGAACCCACCACGCGGCCCGAGCTCGCGCCGCCCCGACCGCTGCTCGATCGGGATCTGCTCGCCGTGGCCGCGCGGCTTGACTACCGGCCGATCGGCGGCTCCGCGTGGGGGACGTTCGCGCCCGACGGAGACCTGAGCACCGCCCTGTCCGTCGTCGAGGGCCCCGGGCCGGGTCAGGCGCGGTGGACGGCGCTGGAGCTGCCAAGCACCCCGCGCCCGGCCACCTACGAGGCGCTGAGGGGCCGCCAGGGGCCTCCCGGCCTGGGCCCGGTGATGTTTTCGCGCGAGGTCTGGGCGGCGCTCCGCGCCGGCACGCTCGACGCCGGCGGCGCCCTCGTGCACGAGGGTCGCCGTCACGACGTGGCATGGTGGTTTAACGGGCGCTTCTTTGCCGCGCGCCTGGTGCCCGCCGACGAGGCCGTCTAAGCCCAGAGTTCCCGCCGGGACGCGCGGGTGCACACCGGTCCGGGAGACGCCGCGAGGACCGCTGCGCTCGGAGGCTCACGCGCGGCGCCGCAGTGGAGCTCGGCGAAATCGACGCCTGTTCTGTGGCCAGGGTGCCGTCTTCCGGAGCCCTCTTGTTGCGTGCTGCTGTTCGAGCGCGCGGAGGTGCACGCAGAGTCGCGCCTATTGTCCGCGGAGCTCGGTTGCTGTGTTTGCGTGCAACATTCCAGAATGGAATTTAAGCAAGCAAGTGGTCCATGCTAGCGTTTACAGCGGTGGACGCTGGTCCGCTTGGGTATCGATACCCAGTCTCTTCCACCACGCGCGCGAGGAGATTCGCATGAAGAAGATGGTCCTGATGGTAGCTGTGTTCGTCACGGCGTGCGGCGCTATCGACGATGGCACAAGTGCGGGCGACGACGGTACTTCCGTGGTCGGCACAGACGTCGGCGACGATGGTATTCCAGCGGACAGTGTCGGATTGGTCAGCGAGGAACCTGTAGGCGAAGCGCAGCAGGCATTGAAGCTGACCTGCGACGACGTCTGTGACGTTGTGGGCATTGGGGTCCAAGCTGCGCCCATGGTGGCGGCAAGATGCTTGGCCTTCGGAGTCTGGGGCCCCGTCGCATGCGGCCTGGGAGGATTCGCAGCTTGCAAGATGGCGTGCGCGCCTGGGGTCGGGCGCCGATGCGTCAAGCACGGTGAAAATGGCAAGGCTTGCGTCAATCGCACTAACTTCTGGTGGTGTGACAACCAAGCCGATGGCAATAGGGTCCGTGTCTGGTACGAGCTGACGAATAAGCCTGGAGTGGTGAAAACGGATTATGCACCGAGCAACGGGTGCTGGTACGTCGGCTATCCGAGAATCCAGAATATAAAGCGCTTGCAGGTGTGCACCGAGCGAGAAGGATGCAGCGGATGGGCTCCTATAACAGGCGCCGTTGCGAGCGCGTCTGTATTCGACGACGAGCAGCTGCCCGACATTAGCCTCACGCCGCTCTGGAGATACTGGAACGATTCGAATCTCGATCACTACTATACGATCGACAGAAACGACGCTGGCTTGGCCTCCTACGGATACAGCTTCGAGGTGTCAGAAGGGTCGATTCTGCGCAACGCTGAAATAGGGACCGTTCCGATTTACCAGTATTGGAACGAGGGTCTTGGTGATCATTTTTACACGACGAATTGGTCCGAATTGGGCGGCGGTGCATTGAACTATACCTATGAAGGTGTCACTGGACACATTCTTCCCCAGCAATATGCCGGCACGGTGCCGCTCCATCGATATTGGTCCGAAACTGCCGGCGATCACTACTACACGAAGGCCTATCATCCGAGCGGTTTCTGCTACGGGCAATGTTGGGCATACGAGGGCGTTCTCGGGTACGTCTATCCGTGATGCGCAGGTCACGTCTTCGGTGGCCGGCGGGAAGCGCCCGGTCATCGCCATGGGCGCCACCCCCTTGCGGCTCTTGCCGGGGTCGATGCGCAGCGGCCATAGGGTCGAGGTGAACGCCGGCGAGCTCGACGGGCGGCGCCTGGTCCGCGTCCCGCTCGATGCGCGATGGCTGCACGAAGCGCTCACCTTCCGGTCAGGCTGCGCCGAACAGGACGGTTTTCGTATTCTGACCGTCCTGCCCGAGGGGCCGCCACGACCCCGCGCCTGCTTCGCGGTCGCCGTGCTCCTCGCGCGTCCAGTGGCCCGGCCCAGCTCGCCAGAACGTGGGAGCTCCGCGAGCTCGCTGCGCTCGCGCTGCCCGCGGGCGGCTGGCCCTTGGCCGCGCCGCGGCCCTCGATGCCGTGGCGCGCGGCGAGCTCGTCGGTCGTGTAGCCTGGGCAGCGCTCTCGGACGAGCGCCGGGGCGGGAGGTCTTTCGATGCGGATGCGTGATGTGGTCTCGGCGCTGCTCGGCGGTGGCGCAATCTATCTGGCGATGGTGGCCTGCGCGGCCTCCGAGAAGGGTTCGTCCGGTCACCCGGCGCAGCAGACCGGGGGAGGTTCCGGCCAAGGCGCCGAAGGCAGCACCACCGCGCAGCAGACCGGGGGAGGTTCCGGCCAGGGCGCAGCGGGCGGCGCGCACGCGCAGCAGACCGCCGCGAGCTCCGGCGCCCACGGCAACGGGGGCAACGGCGGATTTGGCGGATTTATGGACCCCGTACCGGACGCCTCAGCAGATCCGATGAGCGGGTCTCGGCTAAAAGCGCGGTATCGCACCACCGAGGACGGGGCAAAGGTATACGATACAACACGTTGGTTTGACTCTACAAGACGAGAAATCTGCGCCTTCTATCTCGCTGCAGACGGCCAGGAACGCTGTCTTCCTGGCCTTGTAGACGCGTCGATCGCCACTCCAATAAGTGGATACTTCGCGGAGTCAAGCTGCACGAAGGAAGTTGTTATGTACAAGAAAGGATGTACTCCGAAATACGCATATAATACCGCCCAATCCGACGCAGCGTGCGATGCCCTCACAAATCGCATCCGCATGTTCTCGGTCGGAGAACGGCTCAGCGGCACAACCATCTACATCCCCAACAGCGCCGGCGCATGCACAGCGGTGACGGCCAATTCAGCGTACGATTATTTCCCTCTCGGAGACGAGATCCCACCGTCCGCCTTCGTCGCTGCAACGTGGTCCGTCGACCCGTAGGGGAACGAACCAGAGACGGCGTCGCTCTGGTCGGCTGGATCGGCGGACGGAGCGCCCGACGCCGTGAGCGGGATGTCCCACCGTGACCGGGCGCCATGGACCGGCAGGCATCAACGCGGGCGTGCTCGACAAGCTCGCGCTGCGCGGCGTCCTCGGCCGCTCTGTCCCCTGCGCCGTGGCGCGGCCGTGGTGTCGCGGCGGCTCCGCCTCGCTACGGGCTGAGGAGCGCCGCCGTGGGCTCGGGGCGCGCGGCGCTTCAACCTGGAGAAGATGATCCCGCCGCTCGCGAGGCGAGCCTCCCGGCCGCGGCACCCCTGAGCGCGTTCGCACTGGAAGCCCAGGAGGTCGTGGGCCTGGTGCCTGATAAGAAGGCGTTATCGCGCACCAGCCGAGCCACCCGTTCGGCCCGTCCGCGTGCAGAACGTGACCCTACCGGTCGGCCGGAAACTTCCGAAGCGCAGGGGACGGCCGAAGCAGGTGGCAGCCGGCTCTTGCCGGCGCTCCGACCCGCCCTGGGCATCGTTGAACCAAGGAGAGCGCCTCTCCGTGAGCGATCTCGCGGAGGAACCACGCAACGGCCCCCCGCCCGTCCCGCATCCCTGGCTCAACCCAGAGGACGCCCGTCCGCGTTCGCCGCTGCATCGTGGTCTGTCGACCCAAAGAGCAAGAGCCGTGGACCGGGCGCGAGAGCGACGCTCGACGAGCGCAGCGCGCTCGTCCTCGATGCTCAGCGCTACGACCTCGCCATCTCGCACAGCAGGCGGTTCTGGTACGCCGAGCTCGTCCACGTCGGCGCCGCCAAAGCCGCGCCGACGCCAGGCCGCTCCGCACTAGCCCGCGTGTCGCATTCGAGACACTCCCGACGCAAGGTCTGTTGAATTCGCAGCCACCTATGTCCCGCATGACCCGCCGTGTCAACACCACCTCGATTACAACCGATTACAGCGCGCCGCCCTCTCCTCGCCTCGCCGGCCGCCTATCCCTCGGTGTCGCGCGAATGGCTCGGCGCAGCAGCATTCAGACGCGCCAGCGCGCCAAACGACCTTGACAGCCACTCTCGATACGCGACCATCCTCCGGTACCTCTCAACCAGGAGGGAACTCATGCCCCCGACAAGCACCGTGAAAAACATGCCCGGATCCACGTCTCCCAAGGCCAGGTCGTCCAGCAGGGCACCGACCACGAAGTCGAAGCGCCCGGCCGTAAAGCCCCACGATCCGACCAGCGAGGAGGCGCTCCTCGCGCTGGACTCGGCCTACGCGTCTGCCCCCGACATGCCCCTGAGCGTCGCGAACCGCGAGCTCACCTCCCTGACGCGCCTCGCGCAAGCGCAGCAATCACGCATGTCCAGGATCGGTGTCACCTCCGACAAGGTGGATCTCCTCGCGCGCCTCGCGCGGCGCCTCGGCGCGCTCGAGAAGGCGTGGCAGAGGGCGCGTGGCGCCGTGACGCTCACGTCCGCGCAGCGCAAGCTCCGCGACGAGGCCGAGGCGCTCGACGCGAAGCTCGTGGCCGGCGGCCGCTGGGGCTGCCGCGACGACGACGCCGCCCAGGAGGAGCTCTCGCGCATCGCCGACGGCTCGGGCCTTTCGGACACCATCCAGGACCTGCGCGATCTCATCGACTTCTGGTCCGATCACGAGGGCGCGCTCGGCGTGACCGATATCACGACGAAGGATCTCGCGCGGGCCAAGGCGCTCGCTGACGCGCTCGAAGACGCCGCCGCCAACGAGGCGTCGGACGCGAGCGCCGCGCACGCGCTGGATCTGCGCAACCGTTGCTTCTGGGCCGCGGACGAGCTCGCCAAGGAGATCCGCGAGGGCGGCCGTTATGCCTTTCGCGACCAACCCAAGATCGCGGCCAGGTTCGTATCGCGCTACCGGACGACCGTGAGACGGCGCTCCCGCAGGAAGGCCCAGGCCAACGAACCGTCGCCGCTCCCGAGCTGAGCCCGGAAGCATAAGTTCTCCCACGGGCGCCATCCTCTCACTCCGGCAGCCGATCCTCTCGCTCCCGAGCCCGATCCTCTCACTCCCGCGACCGATCCTCTCACTCCCGCGACCGATCCTCTCGCTCCCGAGCCCGATCCTCTCACTCCCGCGGCCGATCCTCCCGCTCCCGCGCCAAGAGCTCTCTCTTCCTCATCCTCCGCGCCCTCATCCTCTCTCTCTCGCCCATCCGCTCCACGCGTCGAGCCCGCACGGGTGCCGCTTCGCCCCTGACGTTCGTCTCCCTCGCGCGCGTTCTTCGCCTCATTCCCTGCGCCGAGGCGAGCCTTGCGCTGCGGCGCCCCCTGCGCTTTGATGGCCGCCCGTCCCCATCCGAGGTGGAAGAATTCATGGCGACCCTGGGCGAGCTTCGCGAACGAATCGACAGCATCGACGACCGGATCCTCGAGCTCCTTGCCGAGCGGGCCGAGGTGGCCGTCGAGGTCGCGCACGCGAAGCGCGCCGCGAACGCCACGCAGTTTCACGACCCGGAGCGGGAGCGGCGCGTGCTCACCCGCCTGCAGGCGAAGGGCGCGGGCCGCTTTCCGCGCGACGCCATCCGGGTCCTCTTCCGTGAGGTGATGAGCGCCTGCCTGTCGCTGGAGGAGCCCATGAAGGTGGCCTTTCCGGGGACGGAGGGCGCCTTCGCGGAGGTCGCGGCGCGGCACCTGTTCGGGCTGGCCGCGCTCTACAGGGAGACGGGCACCATCGAGGGCGTCTTCGACGCGGTGCGCGCGGGCGAGGCGGCCTGCGGCGTCGTCCCCGTCGAGAGCTCGACCGACGGCTCGGTGACCCTGACGGCAGACGCCCTGATCGAGAGCGACCTCCAGATCCGGCAGGAGCTCGTGCTCGACGTCGCCTATTGCCTGTTCAGCAAGGCGGAGGGGCTGAGCGGCGTCGCGCGGGTCCACGGGCACCCGCACGCGCTCTCGCAGTGCCGCCTCTGGCTCGCGAAGCACCTCCCCGGCGCGCAGATCGTCCAGACCGTCTCCGCGGCCGCGGCGGCGCACGAGGCCCTCGGCGACCCCGCCGCGGCGGCGATCGGCAGCCGCGGGGCGGGCGAGCTCTACGGGCTGCCACTCCTGCGGGAGCGCATCCACGACCGCGCCGAGAACGCGACCCGCTTCATCGTGATCGCCCCGGGCGACGCGCCGGCCACGGGCGCGGACAAGACCTCGATCGTCTTCTCCGTGCAGGAGGAGCCCGGCGCGCTCCGCAGGGTCCTCGCCATCTTCGACGACGCGGGCATCAACCTGACCCGGATCGAGTCGAGGCCCAGCCGGCAGAAGCACTGGGACTACGTCTTTCTGGTCGATCTCGAGGGGCACCGGAGCGATCCACGCGTCGCCGATGCGATCGAGCGGCTCCGCGCGCGCTGCGAGATGGTGAAGGTGCTCGGGAGCTACCCGCGGTCGACCGGAGCGCGCTGAGGCGGGCAAGCGGGCTTACAGGGGCGCGGGCGCAGCCTCTGTCCGGCCGGTCCCCGGCGGGGCATAGGCGCTAACAAGCTTTCCGCCGCGTTCTCCTACATCCGAACGTTTACGTGGACGTGGACGTGAACGTGGTCGTGGTCGTGGTCGTTCACGGCCTGCCGTTGACGACCACGACCACGACCACGACCACGACTACGTAAACGTCCACGTCCACGTCCACGTCCACGTCCACGTCCACGTCCACGTCCACGTTGGGTGACCGATGGGTGGGAACGCCTACGCCCTGCGGGGGATGGTGCCCCGCAGGGAAGGATGATAATTTTCGGTGCCCGTGCCGGCCGCGTCGCTCGCGCTCGCCCTCCGCGCTGCCCGAACGGCCGCGAGCGCGGTCGCCGGCACTCTGCTGGCCGCCGTCTCCCTGCCCGCCGCAGCGGGCGAGCCGCGCGCCGCAGGCGAGCCGGTGCTCGTCCTCGCTGCCTTCCCGGGCGCCGGCGGCATCGACAAGCGCGCCATCGACCTCGTCGTCGCCCATATCCGCCCCGTCGGCGTCCGCCTTCAGATCGTCCGTCCCGGCACGCCGAGGCCCGTGCTGCAAACGCTCCTCCCCGACGCCAACGCGCTCGCCGACACGTGGGACGCGCGGGGAGTGCTCTGGATCGACGCCGGGGCGAGCGACGAGCTCGCCTTGTACGTCGTCGAGCGCGACGGCGAGCAGATCTACGGCCGCCGCATCCCGGTCTTGCCCGGGCAGACCGCGACCGCCCTCGAGTCGCTCGCCAACATCGCCGGCGCGGTCGCCGAGGAGCTCCGTGAGGGCCACGTCGCCGGCTTGGCCGAGGTGAAGGTCGCCGCGGCCGCACCGGCTCCGGCGGCTCCACCCGAGCCCGCCGCTGCCCCCGAGCCCGCCGCGCCCCCTGCAGCGCCCGCGGCCGCAGCGGCCGAGGACGCCGCGCTGGACCTGCAGCCGCCCGCGGGCCCGCCATCGCCATCCATGGGCGCCCGCCGCGAAGCGAGCCCGCTGCCCACGTTCGCCGTCCTCGCCGGCTACACCGGCGCGAACTTCAGCAGCGACACGCCCTGGCAGAGCGCCGCCGCGTTCCGCGCCTCCTGGGCGCCGGTGGACTACGCCGTCCTCGGCCTGGGATACGAGCTGATCCCCTCAACCTCCCTCGGCGACGAGCGGTCCACGTTCGAGCTCTCGCGCCACCCGGTGAGCACGACCGGCCAGGTTCGGCTCAGGCTCCCGCTCGGCCTCGACCTGCAGCTCGGCGCGCGCGCCACCGTCGATGTCGTCGAGCGCGTCCCGCAGGAAGCCGCGACGCAGCAAGCGCTCACGCAGCCGCAGCAGCAGCAGCCGCCTCCCGATCATGGCCCTGGGCCGCCACCGCCGCCCCCATGGCGGTGGCCACGAATGTTTCCGCAGCAGCTGCCGCCGCCGGACGCCCGGACCGATCTGCTCGTGAGCGTCGCGCCGGTCGTGGAGCTCGGAGTCCCGCTCACCGGGTGGCTCCGCCTCAAGACGACGCTGGGTGTGGACGTGCTCCTGACGGAGCCTGACGCCGCCGTACACCCGGCCCTCGCGCTGTCGGCCGATCCGGTGCGGTTCCTCGCCGGCGTCGGGCTGGAGGTCGGCCTCGCCCTGCCGGCCTCGCCGGCCCCCGCGGGCATGGTCAGGAGATGACCACTCGCGCCGCATGACCCGGCACGAAAGGAAAATTGACCCGCGTCGGGCCGTGCATCGCACCAGGTCGAAGCGATGGACGCTGAGCGCGCGCGAGCTCTCTCCAAGAGCCTCGGCCCCCTGCCCGAGCCGCTCCTGGCCAGCGCCATGACGCGCCCCGCCCCCGCCCCGCCGCCTGCCCCGTCACCCGCCGTGCCCGTGCCGCCTGACCTCGAACGGATGCGCCGCGCCGGCGCGGGTGACCCGGAGGCCCAGGCCTGGCTCATGACGCACGTGATCTCGCGGGTCCGCCGGATCGCGCGGACGTTCCTCCGCAGCGCGGCCGACGCCGACGACGCAGCGCAGCTCGCCCTGCTCGCGATCCTCGAGAGCGCGTCGAGCTACCGCGGCGAGTCCGCCGTCGAGGCCTGGGCCAGGCGCGTCGCCGTCCGGACGATCCTTCGGTACGCCAGGCAGCAGCGCCGAGAAGGCGCGCCCGTGGCCCCGGAGAGCGCGATCGACGACGAGCTCGCCCAGGCGCCGCACCAACCCCCGTTCGAGGCCCTCCCGCGCGAGACGCGCGCGTACCTCGACGAGCTGCCGGAGGCGCAGCGCAACGCGATCCTCCTGCACCACGCGCTCGATTACTCCATCGAGGAGATCGCCGGAATGACCGAGGTCAGCCCCGATACGGTGAAGAGCCGGCTGCGCCTCGGGATCGGCGCGCTCCGCAAGCAGGTGCGACAGGACCTCGCCGTCGGCCGGAAGAGAGCATCATGACAGGGACGCAGAAGTCCGAGATCGATCTGGACCTCGTGCCCGCGATCCTCGCCGCGGAGGCGCGCGGCGAGCCGATCCGCCCCGAGGACGCGGAGCTCCTCCGCCGCGCCGAGCAGGACGACCCCGAGCTCCGCAGCGAGGCGCCGCTCTGGGCCGCCATCGGCAAGCTCGGCGACGCGCGCGGCGACGGCCGCGAGCTCAGCGACGCCGCCATGCTGCAGCAGGTGCTCGCGCGCGCCCGCCTCGAGCCCGGGGGCGCCCGCCTCGAGCCTCGACCCGCTCGCCTCGACGCCAGGGGCGGCCGCGTCGAGGCCGCGCCCGAGAGCACGGCGAGGCTGCGCGCAGCGCCTCGGCCGATGCTGCGGCGCGGGATCGCCGGGTCGCTCGCGGGCGTCGCCGTCGCGGCGACGCTCCTGGCCGCGCTCGCGGCGGAGCTGTTCGACGGGCCTGCGCAGGCGCCCGCGCCCGCGCCGAGCGGGAGCGAGGCGCTCGATCCGAGCGGCGCACGGCGCACGGTCCTGAGCCTCCCCACGCTTTCGATTCCGGAGTCGCCTCCGCCAGGCACCCGCGCGCCCACCGGCGAGCCCTCACCAGGCGCCGGTGAGCCCTCACCAGGCGGCGGCGCGCCCACCGGCGAGCCGCCGCCCGGCGCGAGCGCGCCCGCCGCCGAGCCCTCGCCCGGCGCCGGCGCGCCCACCGGCGAGCCCGCGGCCGCCGGCGCCGTCGGGGCCCGGGATCGCGCGCAGCAGCCGCCCAGGCCGCGCGCGGAGGATCCTGCGGCGGGTCCACAAGCGCTGCTCCTGCGCGCGCAGGCCCAGCTCGGGCAGGGGAAGAGCGCCGAGGCGAACGCCTCCTACCGCGCCCTGCTCGCGCAGTACCCGGCGAGCCCCGAGGCGCGGGCGGCCCTGGTGTCGCTCGGGCAGATCGCGCTTCACCAGGGCAAGGCGGCGGAGGCGCTCGCCTATTTCGATCGCTACCTCGCCGCCGGCGGCCCCCTCGCCGCGGAGGCCCGGGTCGGCCGGGTGCAGAGCCTGCGCCGGCTCGGGCGGGCGGCCGACGAGCGCGCGGCCATCGCCGATTTCCTCGCGCGTCACGGCGAGAGCGTCCACGCGCCGCGGCTGCGCGCGCGCCTGTCCGAGCTCGACGGCGGCTGAGCGCAAGGGCCTGACGCCGGATCGCCGGCGTCCGCGCGGCGGGGCTTCTTCAAAAAAGATTGACCCCTGATCCCGCCGCGTCGCCACCTGGCCATCGAGATGTCGCAAAACCTTTGCCGAATTGAAAAATTCCCCTCACTGGGCGGCTGGCGCACCGGCGTCCTTGGCGGGGTCGTGGCCCTCGCCTCGCTCGCCTGCTCGAGCTCCGTGAACGGCACCAACGACACGTCGAGCTCGGCGAGCTCGGCGAGCTCGGCGAGCTCCGGCGGCTCGGGCGGCTCCGGCAGCTCCGGCGGCTCCACAGGGACGGGCGAACCGACCGGCGATCCCACGAAGCTCGTCGGCGCCTTCCAGGTGCGCTCGCTGCCTTCTGCCGAGCCGGGTGCGTCGGGCAGCACGTCGGTGATCGGGAAGATCTACGACGGCCCCACGCCCTCGCAGATCGTCTGGGAGGTGCAGGCGGAGGAGGGGAGCTGTCAGCTCCTCACGCCGCGCGTCCCGTTCTGCAACGAGCCCTGCGGGGGCAGCGCCGTCTGCGTGGAGGACGACACGTGCCAGCCCTACCCGGCCGCGCACAGCGCCGGAGACGTGACGGTGACCGGCTTGAACCTCGAGTCGGGCGCGGCGTCCCTCGTCATGAGCCCCACGGCGAACAACTACCAGCCTCCCGCCGGCGTGAAGCTCGGCTACCCGCCCGCCGACGAGGGCCAGGTGGTCCGCTTCGAGGCGAGCGGCGATTTCTTCAGCGCCTTCACGGTGGAGGCCAAGGGCGTGAGCCCCCTCGATCTCCTGAACGAGACGATAGAGCTCGATCCCGGTCAGCCCCTGCAGCTCGCGTGGACCCCGCCAGGGCAGGACGGCATCTCCAACCTCCATGTGAAGCTCGACATCAGCCATCACGGGGGCACGAAGGGGATGATCGAGTGCAACGTCGAGGACACCGGCTCGCTCGATGTCCCGGCGTCGCTCGTCAAGCAGCTCCTCGACCTCGGCGTCGCGGGCTTCCCGACGATCATCGTCACGCGCAAGTCCGTGGGCTCCGCGACGATCCCGCCCGGCCGGGTCGATCTGGTCGTCTCATCCCAGATCGAGCAGGCGGTGGTGATCGCGGGGCTCACCTCGTGCAACGACGACTCGCAGTGCCCCGACGGCCAGACCTGCCAGAGCGATCTCACCTGCCAGTGAGCCTCGCCGATCCGCGGCGCGGCCGACCATCTAGCTTAACAAGGAAAGGGATACAGAGACCATGACACGCACTTATCGCCCCTTGCTGATGCCCCTCACCCTCGCGCTGCTCTCGCACGTGGTCGGCTGCTCCGGTTCGGACTCGGAGGTGGACTTCGGGAGCGACGGCTCGACCAGCACCTCCTCGTCGTCCGGCGGCAACACCACCTCCTCGTCGTCCGGTGGCAACACCACCTCATCCAGCTCCGGCGGCAGCACCACTTCGTCCAGCTCCGGCGGCGACACCACCTCGTCCACCTCCGGCGGCGACACCACCTCGTCCACCTCCGGTGGTGACACCACCTCGTCCACCTCCGGCGGCGGGACGACCGAGAAATTCAGCTTCTTCGTGACCAGCCTCGTGGCCCTGCAGGAGCTGTCGGGCTCCCAGGACGGCTTCGGCGGCGATCTCCGCTTCGGAGAGACGGGCGCCGGCGCCGGGCTCCGCGGCGCGGACAAGATCTGCGCGACCATCGCCGAGAAGAGCCTCCCCGGCGCGGGGAGCAAGCAGTGGCGCGCCTTCCTGAGCGCCGTCGCAGGCGAGGACGGCAAGCAGGTCAACGCGATCGATCGGATCGGCGAGGGTCCCTGGTACGACCGGCTCGGCCGGCTGTTCGCCAACAACAAAGAGGAGCTGCTCAACGACCGCCCCGTCGCGGCGGACGAGGCGATCATCGACGATTTTCCGAACGAGGACGGCGTCCCCAACCACCAGCCCGATCCGAGCCAGCCCGAGGTGGACAACCACGACATGCTGACGGGGACGAACGACAAGGGACAGCTCTACAGCGCGACCGCGACCTGCAAGGACTGGACGGCCAAGTCGGGCGACACGAGCGAGGGGCGGCCGCGCGTCGGTCACTCGTGGCCCAGGAACTTCGGAGGTGGCGGCGGCAGCTCCGGTAGCGGCGGCGGCCCCAGGCCCGGCGGCGGCGGCGGGCCCGGCGGCGACATCAACATGGCCAACTGGATGTCATCCCTCGACGAGGCGGGGTGCGCGCCGGGCATCAACCTCCTGGAGCAGGGGGGGCCGCTGCCCAACACGGTCACCGTCGGGTCCGGCGGCGGTTACGGCGGGTTCTACTGCTTTGCGCTGACGCCCTGACGCCTTGACGCGGGATTACCGGCGCGCGCCGCTGCTCGGTCAGCTTACTTGTCTCAGGAGGAATCATGTACAAAGGCACTCGCATCACGTCGATCGTCGCGCTCGCCTTGCTCGCTTCGGCGCTTCCGGGGGCGTGCGGCGGCGGCTCGGACGACATCGGCGTGACCGGAGAGGTCTGCGAACGCAAGGACGCCGATGAATCCACGGAGTTCCTGAAGCGCGTGGGGTGCGCCGCGGACTTCGAGGCGCTCGCGTCGGTGCCCATCGACGCCAGCTTGCCCGGCGCGCGGTCGGTCAAGGTCGTCCTGGATCAAGCCGATCAGAACGCGCTGTATTTCCAGAACAGCGTTCTCTACCTGATCCACTACGACTTCGTGTCATCGCACCTCTCCGGCGACGCGCTGCCCCTCGTCCCGCCCCTCGCCGAGTTCAACGCGACCGAGTACTTCACGCCCGATCGCCGCTTCGTCCTCGGCGCGGTGACGCACTACGAGGGTCCCGACGTGTGGGCCGTCGAGCTCTCCCCCTACGACACCGCGTCCGCGGACATGATCACCACCCTGTTCAGGGCGGTGAAGGCGGCCTCCTTCTTCGGGTCGAAGCTCGCCTTCCACCCCACGTCGGAGGCCGTCGCGGCCGAGGCGAAGAAGCTCCCCTCCGACATCCCCGTGGTCAGCACCGGCGATCTCTACGCCGGGATCGACTACCAGCCGCTCTCGCTGGGCACGGCGGTGGGCCGGCTCCACTTCGCGAAGGCGGCGGATCTCGACTCGGAGTACCTGTCCCACCAGGACATCGTCGTCCTCGACGAGGCGCCCAACGACATCTCGGTCGTCCAGGGGATCATCACCGAGGAGTTCCAGACGCCCCTCTCGCACGTCAACGTGCTCTCCCAGAACCGGCGCACCCCCAACATGGGGCTGCGCAACGCCATGAGCCACCCCGACCTGCTCGCGCTGAAGGACAAGCTCGTCGAGCTCACCGCGGGGGCGTCGTCCTGGAGCGTCCGCGAGGTCACCGAGGCGGAGGCCGAGGCGTTCTGGGAGGCGCACAAACCCACGCCCGTCACGCTCCCCGAGCTGGATCTGACGGTCACCGATCTGCGCGACATCGAGGCGGTCACCCCCGATCCGCCGGAAGGTGAGCCGCTCCGGGACGCGATCAAGCAGGCCGTGCTCGCCTTCGGCGGCAAGGCAGCTCACTACTCCATCCTGGCCAGGCTCCCCGAGGTCCCCATCCAGAAGGCCTTTGCGATCCCGGTGTACTACTATGACCTGTTCATGAAGCAGAACGGGTTCTACGACCAGATCGACGCGCTGCTCGCCGACCCGAAGTTCAACACCGACGCCGCGTCCCGCGACGAGCAGCTGAAGGCGCTCCGCGACGCCATGAAGGCCGCGCCCATCGACGCCGAGTTCCAGGAGCTCCTCAAGGCGAAGATCGAGGCGGAGTACCCCGGGCACCCGATGCGCTTCCGCACCAGCACGAACAGCGAGGATCTCGACGGGTTCCCGTGCGCCGGCTGCTACGACTCGAACACCGGCGATCCGACGGACTGGGAGGATGTCCTCGACGCCATCCGCAAGACCTACGCGAGCGCCTGGAAGCTCCGCACCTTCGACGAGCGCACCTATTACGGCATCGACCACCGGACCATCGGGATGGCCTTGCTCGTGCACCACAACTTCCCGGCCGAGGAGGCGAACGGCGTGGCCGTCACCAACAACCCGTTCGACACGGCCGGGGTCCAGCCCGCGTTCTACGTCAACGTGCAGAGCGGCGGTGACGTGGAGGTGGTCGCCCCCCCCGCGGGCGTGACGAACGACGCGTTCCTCTACTTCTTCAACCAGCCGAACCAGCCGGTCACCTACCTGACGCACTCGAGCCTCATGCCGGAGGGCCAGACGGTCCTCTCGACGGCGCAGGTCCATCAGCTCGGCGTGGCGCTCGACGCCATCCACGAGCGGTTCTCCCCCGCTTATGGGCCGGCGAGCGGCAACGACGGCTGGTATGCGATGGACGTGGAGTTCAAGTACGACAACGACGCGAACCCCGACGAGCCGCCGACGCTCTACATCAAACAAGCGCGCCCCTACCCTGGCCGCGGGGCCGCCGCCGAGGCGCCGTGACGCGGAAACGCGTGCATCCGCATGCACAGCGCCCGGCGATCACCGCAGGGAAGAGCGGCTCGCCATGATAGACTGGCTCGGATGGGTCACCCAGGGGAGCGCCATGGACCTCCGCAGGGCGGTCGTGGCGCTCCTGCTCGCGTTCGGGCTCGGCCAGGCGGTCGCGCTCGTCTACATGGCCACATTTCGCGGGCTCTCCTACTCCCGCTCATCCGTGCACAGCATGGCGATGGGAAGCGTCATCACCTGCATGCTGATGCTCGCCGTCGGCAGCAGCATCGCCGCCGGCATCGGCGTCGCTGTGGGCCTGAGCGCGGTCCGGTTCCGCACGACCATGCGCGATCCCCGCGACGTCATGTTCGTCTTCGCGGCGCTCGGCGTCGGCATCGCCTGCGGCCTCCAGGCGATCGGCGCGGCCCTCGGCGGGACCGCGATCTTCGCCGCCGGAACCTTGCTCCTCCATTTCTCCGGCTGGGGCTCGCGACGACAGCCGGATGGCCTGCTCCGCTTCACCGCGCCCGCCGTGCCCGAGGTGGAGGACGCGCTCGCGAAGGTGCTCCGCACCCACTGCCGGACCTTCTCGCTGGTGACCCTCCGGGAGGCTGCGCAGGGGACCGTTATGGAGCATGCTTACCAGATCACCGTCCTCGCGCCCGAGCTGCGCTCGGCGCTCGTCGCGAAGCTCCAGGCCATCCCGGGCGTGCAGGACGTCTCTCTCATGCTTCAGGAGCCGACGCTGGATCTCTAGCGGCCGAGGTCCATCGCGGAGGATGCCTGTCGGTCACGCCCTCGCGGGCCCTCTCGCTTCGTTGACACAGCCGCCGTCGTCATCACCGTGCAAGGATCATCGATGTACAGCTTCCAGCGACTCCGCGCGGCGCTCCAGGACGCCGCCCCCGCGATCACCTTCGTGCTCACGCTCGGAGCCGCCCTGTGGCTCCACCTGGGCAACGGCCCGCGCGGGCGGGTCTTCGGCTTCGCGGAGGCGCTGCCCGAGGCGCTCTCGCCGGTAGAGACCGCCCGGGTGGCCTCCATCGAGGTGAGCGTCGGCGAGGAGGTCGAGGCCGGGCAGATCATCGCGACGCTCGACAGCTCGGTGATCGACGCCGAGATCGCCGTCGCCAGGGCGGAGAAGGCCCAGGTCGAGGCCGATCTGCAGATGGAGCTCGCCGTCCTCGAGCAGGAGCTCGACACGAACCGCGAGACGGTCGAGCGCCACCTCGCCGTCCACCGCGAGGAGCAGCGCCGGGCGGTCGCCGAGGCGAAGGTGCTGGACAGCGAGATATCGAGGGTGAAGGCGCTCGTCGAGAACCGGCAGGCCGTGCTGGACGACCTGACGAAGCTCGACCTGCAGCAAGCGACGGTCACGGCGATCGCCAGCGAGAAGCCGCGGACGCTCAACATGCTCACGGAGCAGCTCAAGGCGACGGAGCGGCGGCGGAACGGCCTCCGGGATCGGACGTCGGGGCTGGCGGCGAAGCTCGACGCGGACGTGCGCGTCGCGACCGAGAACATCGCGATGCTCGAGCAGCGGCGCGCGAGCTACGTCCTGCGCGCCGCGAACGCGGGGCGCGTCACGTCCATCGACAGGCAGCCCGGCGACGTGGTCCCGGCCGGGATGCCCGTGGTGCAGCTCCTGAGCGCGCGCACGGGCGCGCGCGCGGTCGCCTGCGTCCCCGAGCGCTTCGCCCTCGGCGTCAACGACGGGGACTCCGCCGAGCTCTACATCCGGGGCCAGCTCGGCGACGCGATCCCGGGCACGGTCGTCGCTGTGGGGCCGCTCGTCTCCCAGCTCCCCCCGCGCTGCTGGCCGACGCCGGAGATGCCGGCGTGGGGCCGCGTCGTCACCATCGCGCTGGACGCGCCGATGGCGCTCGTCCCCGGCCAGGCCTTCGACATCACGTTCGACGCGCGCCGCGGCGCGGCCCCCGCCCAGCCGCCGCCGCCGAAGCCCACCACCACCGCGCCGAAGTCCGGCGCTGCGCCGAAGGCCGGCGCGGTCGCGTCCCAGTCCCCCATGAAGATGCCCCCGACCCTGGCGAGCCGAACGCGCTTCGAGCCGTCCGGCGTCCTCGCGCGCCCCGGCGAGTCCCGGTACCTCATCGTCAGCGACGACACGGGCCACGAGCAGAACAACGAGGGCGCGCCCTGGCTCTTCGCGATGTCCGCGGGCGGCGCCGTCGCCGCGGATCCGGTGCCGGTGAGCGGCGTCGACGAGCTGAACGACGTCGAGGGGATCGCGGCCGGGGACGCGGGCGAGATCTACCTCCTGTCGTCGCAGAGCTACAGCAAGAAGGGGAAGCGCAAGTCGGAGCGGACCGCGCTCCTCCGCCTCCGCCAGGACGGCCAGGGCTTCCGCGTCGATGGCGAGATCCACCTGGCCGAGGTCCTCGACGCGGACCCATCGCGCGCCGCGGCGCTCGGCCTCCCCGAGGGGACGCGGGCGCTCGACATCGAGGGCCTCGCCTTCCGGCAGGGCGCCCTGTACCTCGGGCTGAAGGCGCCGCTCGACGCGCAGGGCAACGCGATGATCTGGCGGGTCGGCTCCCCCGGCGCGCTGTTCGGCGGCGAGGGCGCCGGGGCGGTCGAGGCCGCGAGCGCGAAGAAGAAGCAGCGGACCGCGGCCGAGGCGGCGCGCTTCGACGCGGCCCGCGTCTCGCTGTGGGCGCGCGCGCGCGTCGACGTGGAGGTCGACGGGAAGCCCACGCCGGGCGGCATCTCGGAGCTCGTCTTCATGCCGGACGGCGCGCTCGCCCTGACGTCGACGCCCTCGACGGCGGACGGCGACGCCGGCGCGCTGTGGCGGGTGGATCGCCCCGAGGGGGGCGTCCTCTCGCCGCGCCTCGTCCAGCGGTTCCCGGGGCTCAAGCCCGAGGGGATCACGCCGTCGCTCACGCCGGGCGCGCTGACGATCGTGTTCGACGCCGCCGCGCCCTCGTTCCAGGAGCTCTCGTGGGGCCAGTGAGCCAGCGCCGCCGCCGCGCGGCGATCCCCGTCATGTTGCTCTGCGCGGCCCTCTCGGGCTGCTCTTCCCCGCCGAGGCCGGCGGCGTCCGACCGGGCGATCGCCCTCTACCGCGAGGGCCGCGCGTCCGCCGGCGCGCCGGCGCTCCGCCGCGCGGGCCCGGGCGCGGGCCCGCGCGCGTCCAGCGCGGGGCCGATCGCGATGACCGTGGAGGACGCCGTCGCCTGGGCGAGGGACCACAGCGCCGAGCTCTCCGCGCAGAGCGCCCGCGCCGAGGCGGCCGCCGCGCAGGTCGACGCGGAGGACCACCTCGATAACCCGGAGCTCCGCCTCTCGAACATCGAGCTCGAGCGCATCATCGAGCGCGAGCCGAGGCTGAGCGCCGCGCTCCGCTTCCCGGTGACCCGCCCGGGCGAGGTCGACGCGAACGTCGCGGAGGCGCGCGTGGACGAGGCCAAGGCGCGCGCCGACGCGCGCGAGATCGAGATCGCCCTCGAGGCCGACGTCCGCTCGCTGTTCGACGAGGTGCTCCTCTTCGACGCCGAGATCGAGGCCGCCGACGCGGTGGCCAAGACGCGCCGGTCGCTCGCCACCTGGATGAAGGGGCAGCTCGCCGCCGCGCGGACGACGGCGGTCGACGAGGCGATGACGGAGCTCACCGCCGTCGACGCGGAGCAGGACGGCACGGATCTGCGCGCGCAGCGGAGCGCGGCGCTCGCGGCGCTCCTCTCGCGCATGGGGCTCGATCCTGGCGCGCCCGTGCGCCTCATCGGCGCGCCGAAGAGCGCGTGGCCTCCCCCGGAGCTCCCCACGGAGGCGGAGGCCGTCGAGCTCGCGCTCAAGCGCCGGCCCGAGATCGAGCTCGCGGCAGCGCAGGGCGACGCGGCGGAAGCGACGCTCCACGCCGAGCGCGCCGCGCGGTGGCCCTGGCTCTCCTTCGTCGAGGTCGGCTACGACTTCCGGCCCGAGAGCGTGCTCGGCCTCGGGTGGACGCTCGGGCTCGGCATCGAGCTGCCGGTGTTCGACACGCACCGCGCGGCCGTTGTCGCGGCGGACGCGGCGCGCAAGGCGGAGCAGCGCTCGCTCGGCGCCGCGGTCGAGCTCGTGACCCGCGAGGTGCGGACGAGCCTGGCCGAGGCGCAGGCCACCCGGGCCCTCGTGACCGAGCTCCGGCGCCGGATGACCCCTGCCGCCGAGCGCGCGGGCGCCGAGGCGCAGCGGGCGATCGAGGGGCGCAACGTCGACGTGGGGCGGGCGCTCGAGGTCGACGAGCGCCGCGTGCGCCTTGAGCTCCGGCTGCTGCGCTTCGTGCGCCGCTACTGGACCGCTGTCGGCGAGCTCCGCCACGCCGTCGGCGGCCGGCTCCCCGCCGAGGTGAGCCACCCTGGCCAGACTACGGAGTCCAGGAGCGATGCGGAGCGGTAGGCCGGGAACGATGAGATCCCTTCATGCGCCCGCGGTCCTCGCGCTCGTCGCGGCGAGCCAGGGTGGCTGTGTGCCCCTCGACCCGGGCAGCGACGTGGTCTTCGATCGGACGGCGCTGCACGAGATCGCGATCACCGTCGATGAGGCCCACCTGGGGCAGCTCCGCACGGATCTCGACCAGCGCGTCCCATGCACCCTCGTCTACGACGGCGAGGTCGTCAGCGGCGCTGGCATCCGGCAGAAGGGCAACTCGGCCGTGGATCTGTCCGAAAAGCCGAGCTTCAGCCTCAAGTTCGACGAGTTCGATGAAGCGGTGAGCCTGCACGGGCTCAAGAAGCTCCTGCTGAACAACGCCAAGCAGGACCCGACGTTCCTTCGCGAGCAGGTCGGGGAGGATCTGCACGACCGCGCCGGCGTGCCCGCGGCGCGCACCGCGCACGCGGTGGTGAGCCTCAACGGCGCGGACCAGGGGATCTACGTCGTCACGGAGGCCATCGACAAGCGGTTCCTGCGGCGGCACTTCGGCGAGGTGAACGACGAGGGCGTGCTCTACGAGGGCCCGTGCTGCGGGGACTTCGCCGAGGACATCGACGCCGTGGAGCTCGACGGCGGCGATGACGGCGGCGGGGCAGAGCTCCGGTCTCTCGCCGCCGCGATCCAGGAAGCGTCGGACGAGCAGCTCGCCGCGGAGGTGAGCGAGCGCCTCGACCTCGATCGGTTCCTCACGAGCTACGCCCTCGAGACGCTGCTCGGCCACTGGGACGGCTACGCCTACCGGGCGAACAACTACTATCTCTACGAGAACCCGGCCGACGGGCGCTTCGTGTTCATTGCCCACGGGATGGACCGCATCCTGGACGACCCGCAGTTCGACACCGAGACGGAGCCCGTCGCCGTGCTCCCGCGCCGGATCCGGGAGATCCCGGCGCTCGACGAGCGGTATCGCGCCGAGCTCGCCCGTATCGTGAGCGCGGCGTGGGACGAGGGCGCCGTGCTCGCGGCCATCGATCGGGCGGAGCAGGTGCTCGGCAAGGCCAGCGCCGGCGACGCGACTCGAGGCGACCTGAGCGCGTTCAAGGCGCACGTGGGCGCCCTGCGCAGCGACCTCACGCTGCGCCGCACGCTGGTCGATCCCGCGATCGTCTGCGGCGACGGCGACGTCGCCGGGCTCGAGACGTGCGATGACGGCAACACGGCGGCGGGCGATGGGTGCAGCGCGAGGTGCCGCGTCGAGCCCTGACGGGAGGCGAGCTCGGGCCTCAGCGCTGCAACTGTGCTGAACCAGATCCTCGGGTTGGCATCCGAGCGCGACAGCGCTCAAACACTACCGCTCACCTTCGCTGCGCGGGTGCTGCCGTCGACCGATGACTCGATCGTATACAGCGCTCCATGGAAGGAGATGCTCCCGTCCTCGCTCAAGCTTCCGCCGCGCAGCACGTTGGCGGCGCTCTCGTACAGAAGAAAGGGCGCGAGGCCGACGGGCAGCTCGCTCGCGAGCGTCCAGGTGCCCTCCGCGCCGCCAGAGGCGATCACGAGGTACTGCTGAGCGCCGGACGCGTCGACGAGCACGCCGAGCGTCGAGCCGCTCCGGTCGCGGGACGTCGCGCGGAAGTTGAGGTGGGCAGCGGTGGCGAGCAAGGTGGCGGAGGTGACGGGCTTCTGGGAGGTAGACATGGCTGTGTTGCACGACTCGGTTGCTAGCTCGGCGACAAGTTCACGATTCCGTGTCATGCCGGAGATGGATGCTGTCCTCGCTTCCGGCCGCCACGGTCCAGCCTCTCACTTACGGACCGAACCCGTCGATCGAGCTCTTTGGCTGCCAGAAGAGCCCATCGTACTTCCGGGGAGATCCCGAGCGGTCCAGCCGCTGGAACGTCTCGCCCAGCCTGAGGTTCCGCTGGCGGTCGCGATCGAACGGACCGTGCGAGCCGTCCGCCGGCTCGTACAGGGCCTCGCTCCTCCCGTGCACCTGGAAGCGCCAGCAGAGCCTCTGTTCCACGCCATCCACGACCCGCGATAAACACGCTTTCATGGCGACCACTTTCCTTGAGCTCAGCCGCACGAGCGCGGAAGGCACGCCGGGCGCGCGCTTCCGGATGTGCATGCAGAGCTGTCTCGAGCGGCTCTTTACGGCCTTGCCTGTCGCTCGAGCCCAACGGGTCCAGGCGGCATCGCTATCAACTTCGCTGCGCGAGCGTCCAACTTCGCTGCGCGAGCGTCATCCTGTACCAGAGAACGAGCCGCGGCACCACGAAAGTTGATAACATAGAGGTCGATCTCGTCGATGCGGGGCTTTTTTCACGATCCTGCGCTTCAGGCATCAGCGGCCAGAGACGACTGTGGACCTCCTCGGCACGCGCGGCCGCGGGCTCCAGGCGGGCGATCTGATAGGCCAGGTCGACCTCGAACCAGCGCACCGCGAAGCTCGGGCTCATTGAGGACTTGTGGCGGTTGTTCAGGGAGAGCTCGCCGAGCGTCGGCGATATCGAGGGCCAGCGTGTCGCGCGAGCCGTCGTCGTTGTTGAAGTTGCAGTCGCCGTAGCGGTGGCCGCGCCAGCTCACGATGGCGTCGTGCAGCGGCCCCATGGTCCAGCGGCCCTCTCGCCTGGCGCGGCGCTCGCGCGCACCGGCGTGCGGCTCGGGCGCCTTGAAGACAAAATAAATGCGGCGGGCCTTCGTGGCCCGCCGCGATGTTCCGACTCGACGAAGGAGCGATCAGTAACGACCGCGACCGCCGCCGCCGCCGCCGCCTGCCGGACGCTCCTGCGCCTCGTTTACCTTGAGCGAGCGCCCATCGAGCATCATGCCGTTGAGCTGCGAGATGGCGTTGTTCGCGGCCTGGGCCGAGCCCATCGTGACGAACGCAAACCCGCGCGGCTGGCCGGTCTCCCGATCGGTCGGCATCGAGACCTCGCGGACCTCGCCGCTGCCAGCGAACGCGGCCTCGAGGGACTCGCGGGTGGTGCTGTACGAGAGATTGCCGACATAGAGACGATTACCCATGACACGTTACTTTCACGGCTTGCAGCTGCGCTCGTGAGCGCTCTTCGCCTGCCATTCGATGAAGCCGTCGCGGATCGAACGGGGACGTGCCGCGCGGCGAACCCGCGCAGGCACACGGTGCGTCGTCCAGTCATCCGCGCGAGCAACGATCTCCCTCGCGTGGAGGGAGAGAGAACGCATCGTGTCGAGAGCCAGTGACGTCGTGAGGGGCCCAGGCTACTCCCTTGGGGCACCATCAGCAAGGAGTGTCTTAGCAATCTTTTTTTCTTTCCGCCCGCAGCGGCAACCAGCGCGTGATCACGCGATCGCGTGATCGCGTGATCGCGCGCTCAGACGATGCGTCCGGGGGCGCTCAACAGCGTCTCCCGGCGGACGTGCTGGATGCGCGCCGCCCTACACCGTCAGCGGCCTCTCACACGACCAGGGAGCCGCCGTCGACCGGAACTGGAAGCGGAGCACCGGTCACGCAGGCCGATCCATCCGAGCACAGCCATGGCGCCGAGCCGGCGATCTCGTCCTCGGTTGCCATGCGCGCCATCGGATGCTGCGACACCAGCACATGGGCACGTCGTCGAGCTCGGCCTCGATCTCCTGGAGCACGACGTCGGTCAGCCTGGGGCCGGTGACAGCGGCGACCAGGCGGATCGCCACCTCGACGTTCACGTCGGAGGATGGCCGCGCGGTCACATCGCCGGGCGCGGAGCGGTCGCCGGGGTGAGGCTCCGCCGCCCCCGTGCTATGGGCCCGGCCATGGCGAACGCCGCCGGCGACATCGACGTGGAGGCGCTGAACGACCGCCTCGCCCGAGAGCACCCGATCGACGACTACTACGACCGCGCCCCGCTGCCGATCCGGCTCATCGAGCGCGAGCGGCTCGCCATCCTCCGCAGCATGCTCGGCGACTGCGCCGGCCTCGACCTCGCCGAGATCGGCTCGGGCGGCGGGCACGTGCTCCGGATGTTCCCGCGGGCCCGCATCACGGCGATCGACGTCTCCGACGTCTTCCTCGACACCGCGCGCAAGAACCTCGCTGGCTACGACGCCCGCTTCCTCAAGGGCGAGGTCGACAAGCTCGAGCTCCCCGCCGCGAGCTTCGATCGCATCGTCTGCACCGAGGTCCTGGAGCACACCGTGGATCCCGCCGCCGTCCTCGCGGCCATTGCCCGCCTCCTGCGCCCCGGCGGCGTGGCCGCGATCACGGTGCCCAACGACCCGCTCATCGCGCGGCTGAAGGGCATCGTGCGGCGCACGCCGGTGGGCTATCTCCTGCGCGACCGGATCCAGTGGGGCGGCGACGTCTACCACCTGCACCAGTGGACACCCGAGGAGTTCGGCCGCCTGCTGGCGCGCCACCTGCGCGTGACCGAGCGCCGCGCCGCGCCGCACGACGCGCTGCCGATCCGCGCGTGCTTCCGCTGCGTGCCCCTGTGACTCCGGCCCCGCCTCCGGGCCGCGCCGCGCGCCGCGCGCCCGCAAACCGTCGCGCGCTCCGCTTCCAGGTAAACTAGGGAAACACGCCATGACCGATGCCCATCGTGAGCTTGCTCCGGAGACGCCGATCGAGCTCTCCGTCCTCGTGCCCTGTCTCAACGAGGAGCTGAACATCCCCGAGCTCACCGACCGCATCCTCGGCGTCTTCCGCGAAGGGGCGCTCACGGGCGAGCTCATCCTCGTCGACGACGGCTCGACCGACGGCACCAAGGCGACGATCAGCGCGCTCATGGCCGCGCACCCCGGGCTCGTCGTGGGGTGCTTCCACCCGCAGAACCGCGGCATCACGGCGGCGTGGCGCACTGGCGCCGCCGCCGCGCGAGGCAAGCTCGTCGCCACCATCGACGCCGATCTCCAGTACCAGCCCGAGGACCTCCTGCGCCTCCGGCGCGAGCTCTACGAGCACAGCGTCGATGTCGTCCAGGGCTGGAGGAGCGCCGTCGGGCGCCGCAGGGACCGCCGGTACCACCTGAGCCGCGGCCTCAACCGCCTCTTGAACACCACCTTCGGTATGTCGCTCCACGACAACAAGAGCGGCTTCGTGATGTGCGCCCGGGAGGTGTTCCAGGATCTCTTGACGTACAAGGGCAGCTATTTTTACTGGCAGTCCTTCATCCTGGTCGCCGCCCACGCCAAGGGCTACTCCTACAAAGAGGTCGAGACGCTCTTCGAGCAGCGGCGGCAGGGCGTCTCTTTCCTCGACCAGGCCGCGGCGCGCGCCGTGGTCAAGTCGTTTTACGACCTCGGCAAGGCCGCGTGGGAGTACCGCGTGGACCGGATCCCGCCGGACGTGGCCACTCAGTACCTCCGCCTCAACCCGGTGATCGACCGCTCGCCGGAGCGCGATCCGCTCTCCACGGCGAGGTGGCGCGCGTACCTGGCCGCGTTCAACCACACGCACTGGATGATCACGCGCGATGTGGAGCACTACTACGAGACGCTGCGCAGGACGCAGTGGCTCACGCCGTCGCAGACCCGCGAGCTCCAGGACGAGAAGCTCAGGCGGCTGCTCCGCCACTGCTACCGCAACGTGCCTTATTACCGCGCTCGCATGCAGGAGCTCAAGCTCCGGCCCGAGGACATCCGCGGCCAGGAGGACCTCCACAAGCTGCCGTTCCTCACCAAGGCGGATATCCGGCGCCACCTCTACTTCGACATCATGTCGGAGAACCACGACAAGTCGCAGGTCCTCAAGATCACGACGAGCGGCTCCACCGGCGAGCCCTTCGTCTGCTACGCGGACCGGGCTCAGCTCGAGTTCCGCTGGGCGGCGACGCTCCGGGCGCAGGAGTGGACGGGCTACCGCTTCGGCGACCCCACGGTGCGGCTCTGGCACCAGACGATCGGCATGACGAAGTGGCAGGCGGCCCGCGAGCGCGCGGACGCCATCCTCTCGAACCGGACGTTCATCCCGATCTTCGAGCTCTCCGACGACAACCTGGGAGAGATGATCGCGAGGATCGCCGGCGCGCGGCCGGTGCTCATGGATGGTTACGCCGAGGCGCTCGATTTCCTGGCCCATTACGTCAAGAGCACAGGAAAGGTCGCGGCTCGGCCGCGCGCGATCATGTCGAGCGCGCAGACGCTGCCGCTGCCGAGCCGCCGGCTCATCGAGGAGGCGTTCGGCTGCAAGGTCTTCGACAAGTACGGCAGCCGCGAGTTCTCGGGCATCGCGTACGAGTGTGACGCGCACGAGGGCCACCACGTCGTGGCCGAGGGGTACATCGTCGAGGTCCTGCGCGACGGGCGCCCCGCCGAGCCGGGGGAGATCGGAGAGGTCGTGATCACCGATCTCAACAACTTCTGCATGCCGTTCGTCCGCTACCGCATCGGCGATCTCGCCGAGGCGATGTCCCCGTCCGCGCCGTGCCCCTGCGGCCGGGGGGCGCCGCGCGTCGGCCGCATCGAGGGGCGCGTCCAGTCCATCATCCGGGGGACGGACGGGCGCTATCTGCCCGGCACGTTCTTCGCGCACTACCTCAAGGAGTTTGATTACGCGATCAAGCGCTTCCAGGTGGTGCAGGAGGAGCGCGACGCCATCACCTTCCGCGTGGTCAAGGGCGGGCGGTTCTCGCAGCAGGTCCTGGACGAGGTCCTCGCGACGTTCCGCCATCACCTCGGCGAGCGGATGCGCATCGACGTCGAGTTCGCCGACGACATCGCGCTCGTCCGCACAGGCAAGCACCTCGCGAGCGTCTCGCGCCTCAACGTCGATTTCCAGCGCGCCGCGCCGGCGGAGATCCTCTCGTCCGGCCTGAGCGGCGCGGGCGCTTGACCGGGGGCTCCCGATGACCGCGACGAGCAGCCGCGTGGTGACGGTATCGAGGCCGGGCGTGAGCTACGGGGGCAGCGCGCCCTACGGCCCGCCGAGCCCTGTCTACGAGGCCGTCGAGGCGCTCTTCCGCCGGCTCGGCCTCGACGCGGCCCGCGCCGGCACGCCCGCGTGGAACCCGCTCGGCGACCTGATCGCGCCGGGGGACCGCGTCGTCGTCAAGCCGAACCTCGTCTCCTCGAAGAACCTTCACCAGAAGATCACGGGCGAGCGGCTCGCCGCCTCCAGCACGCACGGCTCGCTGCTCCGGCCCGTGCTCGACTACGCGCTTCGCGCCGCCGGCCCGCGCGGGAGCGTGCGCGTCATCGACTCCCCGGTCGAGGGCTGCGAGATCGAGAAAGTCGCCGGCCCGCTCGGCATCTTCGACGTCATCGATCACCTGAAGGCCCAGGGGCATGACATCGACTTCATCGACCTGCGGTATTTCCGCGTCGCGCCGGTGTTCGCGCTCGACGACGTGCGCCGCTTCGGCCGCTCCTGGAACCTCGGCCTGCTCCTCCGCCGCCGCCTGCCCGGCGATCCGCGGGGCTACCGGGTGGTCGATCTGGGCTCGAACAGCTTCTTCGCCGGCGCGGGCGCCCCGCGCAGCGCGGCGCTCCGCTTCCACCGCAGCCATTACGCGACGCCGGTGCCGCACCACGCAGGGCAGCGGCACGAGTACAGCATTCCCCAGACGCTCCTCGACGCGGATGTCGTCATCAACCTCCCCAAGCTGAAGACGCACAAGAAGACGGGTATCACGCTCTCGTTGAAGAGCGTGATCGGGTTGACGAACGAGAAGTACTGGCTCCCGCACTTCACCGAGGGCGATCCGTCCATGGGCGGCGACGAGTTCGATCGGCCTCAAGCTCTCGGAGACGCGGTGGAGAACAAGCTCAGCCGGTTCCCGCTCCCCGGCGATCACTCGCTCGTCGCGCGCGCGCCGCGGCTCGGGGCGCCGCCGAAGGTCATCGATGGCAGCTGGGAGGGGAACAACACGCTCTGGCGGACCATCCTGGATCTCAACCGCATCCTGTTCTTCGCGGACCGCGGCGGCGCGCTGCGCGTGGAGCCGCAGCGGCGGTACCTGACGATCGTAGACGGCATCGTCGCTGGCGAGGGCGAAGGGCCGCTCGGGGCGACGCCCGTGCGCGCAGGGCTCCTGATCGGCGGGTTCGATCCGGGCCTCGTCGACGCGATCGCCTCGCAGGGGATGGGCTTCGATCCGGCGCGGATACCGCTCGTGCGGGAGTCGCTGGGCGGGGTGTTGCTCCCTGGCAGTCACCTCGAGGGCGTCGAGCACATCGTCGACGGGCCCACGCCGACCCACCGGTTCAAGCCGCCGCGGAGCTGGCCGTCCCTGCTGCCGGGCAAGGCGGCGTGACGACCAAGGCATTCCCTCCAATCATGAGCAGAAGAAGCTCGCGGACGCCCTCAGGTCCTGATCCCCTCCCACCGGACGGGGACACCCGCCGGACCGTCGCTCCCGCAGGCTGAGGAGCGAACGCCGCGCCTTTCGATGCATGAACAAGCAGCCGAACCAGCGTCACGTCTGGTTCTGAAGCAACCTCGGGAGAGAGGCTATGGAGCGCCGCCGCCCCCCGATCCGGCCGGCAGCGGGCAGCTCTGTGCGTCGGCGGCGACCATCGGCCGGTTCCAGATCTCATTCTTCGGGTACACCTCGGTGAGCTTCAGCTTCGGGTCCACCGCGTTGTACGGCTTGGGCTGGAAATCGGCCGGCAGCGTGAACGCGAAGCCGAGGCAGCCGCCGGCGGGGCACTCGGCGAGGAAGAGCCCCTTGTCCGGGCTCCCGACGTCCTTGACCTCGGAGTACGCGCGCGCCGCCCAGGTCTCGCAGACGCGGGCGACCAGCTTCTCCAGCCCCTCGTAGCCTCTGGGGAGTGAGCCGGCGGCGACACACCCCTTGTTGTCCGGGCTCGGCGAGCAGAGATCGCGGGGCTGGCAGCGGAGATCGTCCTTCGGGTCGAAGTCGAAGGAGCCCGCGATCCGGCTGTGATCGATCGTGATCGTGAGCACGCCCGTCTTGCGGTCGAACGCGGCGGCGTCCGGCGGAGGGAGGCTCGCCTCCTTCTTGGTGAGGTACCGCGTGGACGCGTTGCCGTGCGGCAGCACCCGCACCCAGTTGAAGTGTTTCTTCGGATCGAAGCTCGGGCCGACGTAGATCTGATACGTCACCCTGGTCTCGCTGTTCGCGAACAGGTTGTAGACCGCATAGGTGTTGTTCTTGTCGAAGCTCGCCCGTTGATAGCCGACGTTGCTGGCGCCCAGGCAGGCGCCGTTCTGCGCGGCGCTGGCCGTGTCGATGAAGAACTTCCCGTTGCGCATGGTGAGCCCCATCCCCTGGCCGAGCGCCGCGCCCATGAAGAACGTGCCGCGGAGGCAGGCCTGCGTCGCAGCGTCGGAGCAGATCGTGGCGGCGCCCTCGCATCGCTCGGCCGGATCCTTTGAATCGAGGCGATACTGGCGATACACGGCGACCGCCGGCTTGCGGCCAGACCAGGAGTCGTCGGTGGTCGGCGAGTCGTTGGTGATCACCGGCGAGCTCGGCATGGCGGTGAGGCGGGCGATGAAGGTGCTCGCGAACTCGTGGGGCATGGTCACCGTCCCGAACGAGTTGCACTCGGGGACGGTCATCGGCGCGTCGTAGAAATGGTTGTTGCTGAGGCCCGAGCTTCGCGCAACCCCCTCCTTGGGCTTGATGCCGTTGAGCGTGCCGTCGAGGTCGTTGAGGATGGTCGTCGTGTCGATCGGCGTGAAGCTCTGATCGCCGAGGATCCTGTGGACTTCAGGCTTCGGCGGGACGGGGTCGCCATTGCCATAATAGTAATCCTGGTACTGATCGACGACGTTGTGCCGCGTCGAGGCAAGGCCGAAACCGCTGTCGCGGAAGGCGAATACGGGCGGGTAATAGAAGCCGTTCGGCTGTTTCCAGCCGACGCCGGCGTCGACGACGCGCACCCGGCTCTTGTCGACGAGGGGCTGGTTGGTGCGCGAGTAGACGCTCCAGCAAGGCGGGCTGCCTGCTCGCTCGTCGGCGATGAATACGTTGCCGTCGGAGAAGAACGGACCATCGTAGATGGTGATGAGCCGCTTCGGCTGGAAGCCACCGACGAAGTAGGACACGCCGTCCTTCTTGAGCGTGCAGAAGGCGCCCGTGCACCTGGCGCGCTCGTTGTCGAAGGCGCCCGTGCACGTCTTGCTCGCGTCGGTCCACAGGATCGGCCCGAGCGAAGAAGCAGCGGGCGCGAGCGGATCGGCGGTGCTGCTGACGAAGACGCTGTCCGCCGCGATCGCGAGCTGGCCGGGCAGCGCCTGCTCCGGGCTGCCGCCGCTCACCATGCCGAGGCCGCCGTAGAGCTGATCCGTCACCGCGCTGTTGGAGAACAGATAATGATAGGGCCGGAGCCAGACCGAGCCGACGTTGTCCTCCGCCCAGTTGAACGAGGTGGTGAAATGGTCGATGACGGTCGTGGCGCACGCCTCGGCGCCCCCGCCCGGCACACCGGCCAGGTTCCCCTTCATCCCCGGGCTGCAGGTGCCCATCGGCTCTCCCGAGCTCGTCGCCCTCGTCGCGTTGAAGTTGGCGCTCAACCGAGGCAGCATGTCGCTGCCGACGTCGTGAGGGGCGGGGACCGGGGTGAGGCCCGCGTTGCTCGACAGGTTCTCGGGCAGGGGAAAGCCGCTCGCCCGCTCCATCATGATCGCGTAGGCCGCCGTTGAGCACGAGTTTCCGCGGAAGCGGCGCAGCGGCGCCACCTGGCCGGGCCCGTTCCAGCTGGCGTAGCCCGGCGACCACGACATGGTTCGGCTCGGCCCGCTGATGAAGGAGTGGAGAGGCCAGTAGCACGTCCCCACCCCTTCGACGCCGACGGCTTTGTTACCGACGAAATCGTTGTCGGCGTTCATGATCCAGAACATCGCGGGGGTCATTGAATCGCTGCCGACCGTGTCCGGCTGTTGCGTGTCCGCGTTGAGGACCTTGTCGAGGATCGGAGGGACGAACCGTTGCGTCGGGCTGTCGCGGTCCTGGGCCGTGAAGTACTCCTTGAACGTCGCGCGCGCCGAGACGCCGAGGTTGTAGCAGAACGAGTTATCGATCTCGGAGCCGTCCTCGAGATAGAACGCGTGGCCAACCGAGAGGAAGCCGACGTTGCGCGCCACGTTGACCCCGTGTGTCCCATGGATGGTGACGAAGCGCGTATTCGACTCCCAGATGGAGCTGTCGGCGACGAACGCGTTGGTGTACGAGGTGTCCTTGGCCAGGTGGAAATGGACGGGATAATGGCCCATCCTCCCTCCCTGACCGAGCTGGTAGAGCTCGACGCCCTGGAGCTGAAACCGCCCGAACCCCTGGCGGGCGATGACATGGCCCCCGAAATAACAGTCCTCGGGCGGAGGGGGTTTGGACGGATCGAGCCGGCAATCCTCGGCTCTCGGGAAGTCCTTCGGCATGCCGCTCGTCGGATCGAAGGTCGCCCCCATGGAGCGGATGGTGATGCTCCTCGTGAGCAGGCCGACTGCGGCCCTCACGTCGACCGTTTTCCTGGTACGCGCCGGATCGTGGCTCAAGCGCTTTGGATCGATCTGAAACAGCTTGCCTTCGTGAAACTCGCGGGTCGCTCCGCCCGGAGGGAGCGTGAGCTCCTGGCCGCTCGCGCCGGCGAGCGTCAACAGCTCACTGTGGCTCGGCTGCCAGTCCGTCGTGGCGAGGACGATCTTGTCCCCTTGCGCCCAGTCGACCGGCCGGTCCACGACGAGCGCCGTGGAGCTCGGCGCCGCGCCCTGGTTCAAGCGAGCCCAGCTGATCCCGCTTCCGGCGGCCCACGCCGCGTCGTCGAGCTGCTGATCGGCCGGAGGGATCGCGCACATCCGCTCGCGGGCTGCGGGCGCCTCGGGATTGGCGCGCACGCTGTCAGCGACTCCCTTCTTGCCAAAAAGCGCGACGCTGCCGCCGTAGCTGACGGCAAAGACCTTGGAGCCGAAATAGGTGCCGTCGCCGTGGAGATTCTCGTAGCCCTCGAACCGAGCGCTGTTGCCCGCTGTCTCGCGCGTGTCGGACGCCTGGCAAGGGTCGTTGAGATCGGGGCCGGTGCAGAGCTTACCCACCCGATCGGGCGGATAACAGGCCGCCTCCTTGCCGCTCTCGTCCTTGCATGTGGCCCCAGGTGTCTTGTCAACCCCCGGCGCGCCGCCCCAGAGGCCGATCGTGAGCTTGCCTCCGCCGCTGCCGAACGGCTTGCACCAGGCGCCCGCGCGGAGCGAGCCGCCCTTTTGCACCAGAATGGATCGGGCATAGAGCCTGGTCTCGCCGGGCTCGTCGCGGAAGAAGAGCGCGCCGCCCTTGATGACGTTGATGTTTCCGTACGTGAATGTCCCTCGGGGCACGACGCGGCAGTCCTTGATGACGGCGTCGGGGGGAGTCCCCTGCGGGCCTCCCGGAGAGATGGGCGCTGCGACGCCGCCGTCGGTGATGAGCTGGCAATCCGGAGGCGGCTCCGCATCCGGGCAACCGCGTGAGAGGGCCGCGGAGGTGCTGAGGACGGGCGAGGCCGCGTTGGTCTGGCAGGCGGAGAGGGCCGCCGCTGCGAGCACCAGAAGGGTTGAACGGATCGATGTGCGAGGGCTCATCCAGGCATTCAGACGACCATGAAAAGTCGCGAGGGTCAACTCCCGAGGCCGGAGCGAGCCCGTCAGCCCTCGGAGGCATCGAGCCGCCTCCCCCGCCCTGCCAGCTTTCGATGCCAAAGGTGCCAATCGTCAGGCTCATGGGACCACGGTCGGCAGCTGCGAGGCCCCTGGAGGCATCCCCTCAAATTTTTCAAAAAATTCACAGGGAGGCGGGGAGACAGGGAGGAAAATCTTCAAATACTCCCTGTCTCCCCGCCTCCCCGGTTCAATTTCCCCGCTGAAAAGGGCTGCCCAATAAGGGGATTCCTTGGGCGGGGACCAGCAGGGTCGACATTGCGAAAGCCACGTTCCCTTGATGCTTCTTTCTTGTATGACAGCTCACACGAACGCCGCCGCCGGCCGCCGCTGCGCACCCATTGAGCCCGAGGATGACCGTGCGCCGGTTTTTGTTTGACTCCCGCCATGTGAACGCTCACAATTCGGACTCCGGGTATCCTTCCGCTTTGCCCTGGGTGGGCCGCCATGTGGCACCGGCCCTTCGTCCTCGTACGCGTTCACCTTGACGGTCGGGCTCTGAGGAGCTCGCGGCCCGATCGGGCATCCCTCTGGAGACCAGCATGATCACTCCCTTCGACTTGCCTCGCCGCCCCCTGACTCCGTCCCGTTCCATCCTTCGTTTCTCTGTCCTCGGTTGTGTGCTCGCCGCGCTCGCCGGTTGCGGCAGCGACACGGCGGACGAGCAGCCACCCCCTGATGGCGCGGGTGGCTCGGAGAACCCGACGACGAGCGCCAGCAGCACGACAGGCGCGAGCACAAGCGCAGGGGGCACAGGTGGATCGATCCCCGGCACGAGCACGAGCACGAGCAGCGGAAGCGAACCGGGTACGGGCGGCGACCCGACGGCCGGGGCCGGGGGGAGCGGCGGCGCTCCGGGGGACGGCGGTGGTGGCGCAGGCGCGGGCGGCTCGCCCGTGACCTGCGACCTGCCCACCTCGTTCAAGTGGAAGTCGGGGCCTCCGGTGATCGGCCCCAAGCCGCCTTCTGGCCGCACCTTCGCCTCCGTCAAGGACCCGACGATCGTGTTCCACGACGGCAAGTACCACGTATTTGCCACCGTGTTCGACACCACGTCGGGCAGCGGCTCGTGGAGCTCCGTGTACTTGAACTTCACCGACTTCGCTCAGGCGAGCTCCGCTCCGCAACAGCACATGGCGAGCTGGCCCACCGGCAGCACGGTCGCGCCCCAGGTCTTCTTTTTCCGGCCGCACAACAAGTGGTACCTCATCTACCAGTGGAACGGCCGGTACTCGACCAACGACGACATCAACAACCCCAACGGCTGGAGCCGGCCCCAACCGCTGCTCAAAGGCGAGCCCGGCGCCATGGGGAGCGTCCTTGGCGCGCTGGACTTCTGGAACATCTGCGACGACAAGAACTGTCATCTGTTCTTCTCGCGGGACGACGGGAAGCTCTACCGCTCCAAGGTCAGCATCGATAAATTCCCGGCTTTCGATGGGTACGAGGTCGTCATGACGGCTCCCAGCTCGGGGCTCCTGTTCGAGGCCAGCAACGTCTACAAGGTGGATGGCACGAACAAGTACCTGCTCCTGGTGGAGGCGTTCGACAACAGCCCTCGCTTCTTCAGGTCATGGACGTCCGAGAGCCTCGACGGCCCCTGGGCTCCGCTGGCGGACACCAAGCAGAAGCCCTTCGCCGGCCCTTCCAACGTGACGTACGAAGGCGGGGACTGGAGCGACGACATCAGCCATGGCGAACTGATCCGCTCCGGGGAGGACGAGCGAATGACCATCAACGCGTGCAACATGCAGTTCCTCTACCAGGGCAGAGATCCGAACGTCGGGGGGGATTACGGCAAGTTGCCGTACAAGCTGGGTCTGTTGACGCTCGAGAAGTAACCTCGCTCACCTCCTCGAGCTCTCGGGAGGGACTCCCGCTCAGAAGAGGCGATCTCCCCATCGGAGGTTCCCCAGCGGGCCCGTGGCGACATCGGCCAGGGTCGGAATCGGGGTCAACCATCGATGCGTCCGGGGCGCCACGCGCGCACGATCCGCGGCCAGAATCCAGAGGATCGCTGGACGAACGGCATTCTCCGTCTATCCTTGAGCGGTGCGCTCGGGGGAGCTCTTGGGGGGGCGCTTCCGCGTCGAAGCGCTCGCGGAGAGCGGAGGCATGGGCGCGGTCTACCGCGCCTGGGACGTCACCACCGGAAGGCGGGTCGCCGCCAAGGTGCTGCACGATCCGTCGCCGCAGCACCTCGCGCGCTTCGCGCGGGAGGCGGAGCTCCTCGCCCGTCTCGCACACCCCGGAATCGTCCGGTACGTCGCCTACAGCGCCGCGCGCGAGAGCACGCCCTTCCTGGTCATGGAATGGCTGGAGGGAGAGGACCTCTCCCGGCTCCTCTCGCGCCGGCGGCTCACGGTCGCCGAGACAGTCGAGCTCGGGGCGCGCGTCGCCGCGGCCCTGGGCGCCGCCCACGCGCGGGGGATCGTCCACCGCGATCTCAAGCCGGCCAACATCTTCCTCGTCCGCGGCCGGATCGAGGAGCCCAAGCTCCTCGATTTCGGGGTCGCCCGTCTCCTGGACATGGCGCCGATCACCGGCGCCGGGGTGCTGGTCGGCACGCCCGACTACATGGCCCCGGAGCAGGCGCGCAGCGGCGATGAGGTCGGCGCGCCCGCCGACATCTTCTCGCTCGGCTGCGTGCTCTTCCAGTGCGTCACCGGCGCGCCGCCATTCCAGGCAGATCACCTGGTCGCCCTCCTCGCCAGGATCATCTTCGACGATCCGCCGCACCTGTCCGAGCGCTGCGTCGGCGCACCCCTGTGGCTCGACGCGCTGCTCTCGCAGATGCTCGAGAAGAATCCGGCGCGGCGCCCGCGCGACGGGGCCGCGGCCCACGCCGCGCTCGCGGCGCAGGAGGTCCACGGCGGATCGATCCCGGCACCGACGAGCTCCGCCCTCACCAACAGCGAGCGCCGCTTCCACGGCGTCGCGGTGATCGGCCGCGCGCCAGCGTCCGCGCTGGACGCCACCCTCTCGGTCTGCGAGGCGGACGCGGACACCGGCGCGCTCCGGGAGGTCGCCGCCCGCTTCGAGGGGCGCCTGGAGCTGCTCGCCGACGGGACGGCGGTGCTCATCGTCGGCCGCCCGCACGTGCCCACCGACGTCGCCGCGCAGCTCGCGCGCTGCGCGCTGGCGCTGCGGGAGCGCGTCCCCGATCGCCCGATCGCGATCACGGTCGGCTGGGGCGAGCTCGGGCGCGGCCTGCCGGTCGGCGACGCCATCCAGCGCGCGGCGGGGCTGCTCCGGAGCGCGGGCGGCACAGACGCGCCGCAGATCCTCCTCGACAGGACCACCGCCGGGCTGCTCGAGGCCCGCTTCGAGGCCGCGATCACCGCGTCCGGCGCCGTCGAGCTGCGCGGCGAGCGCAGCGCCGCCGAGCCGTGGCGCCCGCTCCTCGGCAGGCCCACGCCCTGCGTCGGCCGCGATCACGAGCTCCGCCTGCTGGAGCAGACCTTCGCCGCCTGCGCCGGCGAGCCCGCCGCCCGGGCGGTGCTCGTCCTCGGCGCCGCGGGCATGGGCAAGTCCCGCCTGCTCCAGGAGCACCTCGCGGCCCTCCGGCGCGCCGGTACGCCCGTGGAGATCTGGGCAGGGCTCGGAGCTCCGCTGCGCGCGGGCTCCATCGGCGGCCTGCTCGCGGAGGTGATCCGGAGCGCGGCGGGGATCACGGGCGGCGAGCCCATCGAGGACCGGCGCGCGCTCCTCCGGGCCCGCGTCGCCCGCCGCGTGCCCGAGGAGGAGCGGCGCCGGATCGAGGTGTTCCTCGGCGAGCTCGCCGGGGTCCCCTTTCCCGACGAGGACAGCCTCCCGCTCCGCGCCGCCCGGCAGGATCCCGAGCTGCTCGGCGAGCAGATGCAGCGCGCGCTGCGCGATTTTCTGCGCGCCGAGTGCGCGGTCCAGCCGGTGGTGCTCGCGCTGGAGGACGTGCACTGGGCCGATCGCGCCTCGGTCGCGGCCATCGACACGGCCCTGCGCGAACTCGCGGACCAGCCGCTCGTCGTGCTCGCCACGGCGCGCCCCGAGATCAAGCAGACCTACCCCGATCTCTGGGCCGATCGCGGACGGCAGGAGCTCTGGCTCAGGCAGCTCTCGCCGAGGGCGTGCGCGCAGCTCACGCGCGAGGCGCTGGGCGACGCGGCCGACGGGGCGCTCGTCGATCGTCTGGTCACCCAGTCCGAGGGCCAGCCCTTCTTCCTCGAGGAGCTGATCCGCGCGACGGCGGAAGGCCGAGGCGACGCGCTGCCCGAGACGGTGGTCGCGATGGTGCAGGTCCGGCTGGAGGCGCTCCCGCCCCCTGCGCGCCGGATCCTGCGCGCCGCCAGCGTGCTCGGCGAGGTGTTCTGGCGAGGCGCCGTCGCGCACCTGCTCGGCGGCGACCCCGCTCTGCTCGCGGATCACCTCGCCGCGCTCGTCACCGGGGAGCTCTGCGTCCGCCGCCGCGAGGGCCGCTTCCCGGGCGAGGAGGAGTACTCCTTCCGCCAGGCGCTCCTGCGCGAGGGCGCTTACGCGCAGCTCACCGAGGACGATCGAGCGCTCGGCCACCGCCTCGCCGCCCAGTGGCTCGAGGCCGCGGGCGAGGCCGATCCGCTGGTGCTCGCGGCGCACTGCGAGCGCGGCGGCCTGACCGCCAAGGCGGCGTCGCTGCTCATTCGAGGCGCCGAGCTCGCCGCCGCGCGCCGGGCCTACCTCGACGCCGAGGGCTGTTATGGGCGCGCCGAGGCGCTGCTCGGCGCGCTGCTCCCCGCGGCGCGCCACGCGCGGGGCCTCGCTCGCTTCCGGCTCGGGCGTCACGCCGAGGCCCTCGCCGATCTCGCCGCGGCGCGCGACGAGGCGGCCGAGGTGTCGGAGCCAGCGGCGGAGATCGAGCTCCTCCTCGATGAGGCCATGATCCTCGACTGGACGGGCGAGTACCGGGCGGCGAGCTGTCGGGTCGCGGCCGCCGAGCGCCTGGCCGACTGGGTGGCCTCACCCCTGCTCGGCGCCCGCCTGCTCCTCGGCCTGGGCCGCTCGCTCCACCGCGTCGACCGCGAGGACGAGGCCGCCATGGTGCTCTCGCGCGCCGCGGCGCAAGCGGCGCGGCTCGGGGACGAGGGCCACGAGACGCACATCATCGCCCGGCTGATGCTCGGCTTCATCCTGGCCAGCCTCGGCCGGGTCGACGAAGCGGCGCGGGACCTCGACGCGGTGATCCTCAGCTGCGAGGAGCGCAGCGATCTCATGCACCTCGGCGCAGCGCTGAACAACCGCGGGCTCGTGCGGGCCCTCCGGGGCGACCGCGCCGGGATGATCGCCGATTGCGAGCGCACCATCGCGCTTGGACACGAGCTCGGCCAGCCAGCGTTCGAGCTCATCGGCCGCTTCAACCTCGCCGAGTACCTGTACCTGATGGACGATCTCGAGGCCGCGGCGCCCCACGCGCGCGCCGTCCAGGCGATAGGGCCGCGCTGCGGCGAGCACCACGCGCCGATCGCCGTGGCGCTCCTGACCGCGCGCCTGCGCCTCTACCAGGGCGACGAGGCGGGCGCTCGCGGGATCGCCCTGGGGCTCCGAGCGGCGCAAGAGGAAGCCGGCGGTGACGCGCTGAAGCCCTCGGAGGACGTGCTCTGCTCGATGATCGAGCTCGCGACCCGCGACGACGACCGCGCCGCGTGGGCGGCGCTCGAGGAGCGCTCCGCGCGCTGCTCGGTAGGGCAGGAGCGGATCGAGGTGCTCGAAGCGCGGGCCCTCGCCGCCTTCCGTCGCGGCCGGCACGTCGATGCCCGGGCGCAGATCGAGCGCGCCCTCGCGGCCGCCTCCACCACGCCGACCGTCATGGTCAGTCGCCTCCGTCGCTGGCACGCGGAGCTGACGACGCTGACCGAATCGGACGCCCCGGACACCCATCCTCATCGCCGCTGACTCATCTTTCACGGGCGTGACAATGCAGGAAAAGGTAAAATATTGAACCCATAGTGAACCTATGGGCGATGGTTGGTTAGCCCGCGCCCGCGCGCAGGGAGCCGTCGGGTTATACGCCAGAAATGGGGGGGAACCCATGTCTCTCAAGCAGACATTCATCGTGCTTGGCTGGGCTGGTGTGCTGTCGGGCTGCGCCGCCGAGGTGGTGGACATCGGTGCGTGGGATGAGCCTGTGGGGGAATCCCAGGGGGCCCTTCTGAGCGGCAACGCGCTCAGCGCGAACGCCCTGAACCTCAATGCCTTGAACCTCAACGCCTTGAACCTCAACGCCTTGAACCTCAACGCCCTGAACCTCAACGGTCTCAGCGCGCAAAACCTCACCGCGATCCGGGATCCAGGGACGAGCGGCGCGCTGGCGCGCGAGTTCATGCGTTATGCGACGAGCTGCGCCCTGACCAGCACGGCGTCCTTCGCCTTCTCGTGGACGGACTCCAGCGGCGTCGTCCACAACGAGCGCTACCCCGGGCTGCTCGGCGTCGCGCCCACCTGGGCGAGCGGGCCGCTCGACGAGCTCGGGCAGCGCATGGTCTCCAGCTGCGTGGCGGCGCGCGTGAACTACTATCGAGTACCGGTCCTCATCTCCGCCCGCTCGCTGCGGGATCCGTTGAAGACGCTCTCCTCCAGCCAGGAGCTCATCGATTATCCGGACATCGAGGGGGCCTTCTGGGGCAACCTGTTCGCGGCGCAACCCTACATCAACGCCTGCTACAACAGCGCAACGGTCGCCAACTCGCGCGCCTACCAGCGCGACTGCGCCGCGGGCCACCTGATGTCCGACGGCCAGATCGTGGGGTGCGGGGTGATCCGCATGGTCGGACCATGCAGCGGGGTCTGCCAGAGCCTCAACGGGGCCGGCCAGTACTACCCGTCCTGCGTCGACCGCCCGGGCCAGAGCACCGCGACCATCAAGGAGGTGATCACCACCGCTTTGCCCTGACCGGCGCGCCCTCAAAAGGCGCCGACCTCGCCGAGCAGCGTCCCGTTCTCGATCAGGTCCACATGGCCCCGAGGGGTCGACTCGCCCGCCGCCCAGCGCGATTCGACGGAGAGCTCGAATGCGCCGCCGCACCCGGCGCAGCTGTCCCCCGATCCGCGGCCGGCGTACACGTCCGGGAACGGGTTCTCGTCGAAGGAGAAGGACAGGCGAAGCTGCGCCGCCCCGTCGTCGCCCCGATAGAGCGCCCCGCGCTGCTCGTGGTGGAGCATGCCGTCGCTGCTCGATAGATGCCCGAGCACGAGGATCTGCAGATAGGCGTCGGCACACGCGCTGCTGCGGTCGATGTACGCCACGACCGGTGAGCTCTCGGTGTCGGCGGCGAGAGACCAGCTCACGGCGCTCGCCGTCCCGTTGGCCCATGTCACGTCGAAGCTTCCGGTCCCCCCGGTCGCGTCGATGGCCTGCTGGCCGCTCACACCGAGCGGCGTCGGGTCGGAGAGGGCGTGCTCCACGGCCTGACCCGTTGTCTGCGGGAGGAAGTCGCAGGGGTCGGCGGCGACCTCCCCCGTCTGTCCCCCGCCCGCGCACCCCATGAGCAGCCCCGCCAGGAGCCAGCAAGCAAGCCGTACGTTCATCGAAGCCTCCATCAGCATCCACTTGCCGCAGCGCAGGAGCCCTCGCAAGCGTCGCGTAGCGCAGTTACGCATTATCTATCGCTCCGATGTGCTAGTATCGATGCATAAATGCGATACAACACGTCGCAATATGATGAAATCGCGAGAGATTTCTGCCGGGCGCTCCGCGGCCGGCGCTCGCAGCGGCAGCTGAGCGTCCGCCTTGGCTACGGGACGAACGTCGCCTTCGGCTGGGAGTCCGGGCGGCGCTTTCCCACGCTCCCCACGGTGCTGCGCGTCGCGGCCTACAACGGCGTTGAGGTCCATCGTGTGCTCTCGGACTTCGTGCGCCAGGAGTCCGCCTTCGGCGCGGGCGTCGCCGTCTCCGACCCGGCCCTCACGGCCACGCTCCTTCAGGTCGTCAAGGGAGGGCTGAGCAACGCCGAGATCGGCTCCCGGATCGGGCGCAGCGCGTCCCAGGTGTCGCGCTTCATCGCGGGCACCTCCCAGCCGCGGCTGCCCGACGTGCTGGCCCTCGTCGACGCGACCACCGACCGGCTCCTCGACTTCCTCGCCCTCTTCGTCCATCCGGGGCAGCTGCCCTCGGTGGCGCGCGACTTCGGTGTGCTCGAGGAGCGCCGGCGGGTAGCGACGGAGCTCCCCTGGTCTCACGCGGTCCTGCGCGTCCTCGAGCTCGCGAGCTACGCGGCCCTCCCCTGCCATGACGACGCCTGGGTCGCCGCTCGCCTCGCGCTCCCGCACGACGAGGTGCGCGCGTGCCTCGAGGCCCTGTCGCGGGCAGGCCTGATCCGATGGCGCGGAGGGCGGTACGCCGTCACGGCCGAGACGGTCGACATGACCCGCGGGGCCGCCGAGCCGCGACAACGATTGAAAGCGCACTGGCTCGACGTCGCAGCGGGCCGGCAGCGCCGCGGCGATCCGGGGCTGTACTCCTACAACCTCGTCAGCGTCGCGCGCGGTGATCTCGCGCGGCTGCGGGCCTTGCACGTGCGTTATTTTCACGAGCTCCGGCAGATCGTGTCGGATTCGCGCGAGCCCGACTGCGTCGCGCTGGTGGCGATGCAGCTCTTCGAGCTGGGCGCGTGAGGCGCGAGCCGGGCAGAGAAGGATGTCCTGTCAACCCGGGGCAGGCCCGCAGCTGGGCATGCGGGCGCCTCGCGGGCAGAGGCCGTACTTTACAGAAGCGAAGGACCCTCGAGCCCGCCCCTCGCGGTCGAGCCTCCTCGGCCCTAGATTCGGTGCGCTGACAGCGATTTCGGCTGCCGGGGGCAGCCGATCCGCTCGAAGGAGGAGAATCGCGATGCGTCCCATGATGCCGACCCTCACGCGAAGCCTCATCGCAGGGCTCGCGCTCGGGGTCATGACGTGCATTTCGTCGACCGCGCTGGCCGGGAGCCCTGTTGCCGGGCGCCTCGCAACGGATGGCCTCGCAGCCGAGGAACCCGAGGCCACGGCGGAGAACGCCGAGAACCGGACGATCACGATCGGCGGCGCCGGCGAGGTCACGAGGCCTGCGGATTCGATGCGCACGAGCATCGGCGTCGAGGCCCGCGAAAAGACGCTCGGGGCCGCGCGCGACAAGGCCGCGAGCAGGTCGCAGGCAGTGCTCGCCGCCCTGCGCGGCCTCGCTATCCCAGGGCTGGAGATCCGCACGGTCAATATCTCGCTCTCGCCGATCCAGGAGTCGAGCCTGGCGCGCGAGGAGATCACCGAACCCAGGATCATCGGTTATTCGGCTTCCAGCCAGCTCGCCGTCGCGCTGCGGGGCGTGTCGCCGGCCGAGCTACAGGCCGCAGGCTCGAAGATCCTCCAGGCCGCGCTGACCTCGGGCGCCAATGACGTCGGCGGGCTCGAGTTCTTCCTGAGCAACCCCACCGAGGCGCGCCGCGCGGCCCTCGCGGCCGCCGTGCAGGACGCGCAGGCGAACGCCAAGGCGGTGGCCAAGGCGGCGAACATCAGGATCGTCGAGCTGCAGTCGATCTCGGTCGTTCAACCGGAGCGCGATATCTATGCGCAGCAGATGAAGGGTGGGTTCGGAGGCGCGGACGGCTTCCCCGTCGAGCCCGGCAAACTCCGTATCACCGCCGCGGTCACGGTCCGCGTGGCGTTTGCCCCGAACCTGTGACGTGAACGCTCACATTGGGCGTTCGACGCACAGGGGCTCGTTCGTCGGGTCAGTTGGCGATGAACGCGCAACACCCGGCGAGGCAGATGTAGCCATCGGCGCACCCGTCGCTGCAAGGATCCGCGCACGTCGGAGCCGACCCGCCTTCGCCGCCGCCGGGGTCGGAGCCGCCGCCGCCGGGGTCGGAGCTGCCGGGGTCGGAGCCGCCGCCGCCATCGCTCTCGCCCGTGCTCCCGTCGTCGGGGCAATCGTTCCAGCCGTCGTCGCTGCAGCCCGGATCGCCGGAACTGCTGCTGTCTCCGGGGTCGCCGGAGCCGCTGCTCGGGCCGCCGTCGCAATGGCCAGGGCCGATGCCGCCCTCGTTGAAGTCAGCGAGCACATCCGCCAGCGCGACGGCATCCCCGGCCGCGCTGCCTTGCTTGACGCCGTACGGGAGCCGGCCATCGGCGTCCTTGTTGTCCGTCATCCACGCCTGGGCGTCCGCGAGCGCCCCGCCCAGGGCGGCGTCGTTCGCGCCGCTGCCCACGTTCAGCAGCGCGGCGATCAGCTGGTGGGCCAGGATCAGGCTGGTGTCGCCCCGAGGCGGCGTCTGAAAGAGCTCCAGCAGCTCCGCGTGGGAGTACTCGACTCCTCCGATGTTGAGCTCCCATAGCGGCCAGCTCGCCACGTGGTTCTTCCAGTAGCCCTGGGTAAGCGTACAGCCGTCCCACTCGGACGCGGGCGGAGTGCCGACCACGTTGCCTCTCCCCTCGCCCAGGCGATCCGCGTCGCTGTTCCCACAGGCGACGAGGGCGGAGCCAACCAGCGACAGACACCCCACGAACACCAACCTGCCTAGCGTCATGATTCCTCCTGAAGTTGCGCGTCGTGCGATGGGCGCTCCTCGCGAGGAGCGGGCGACATCGCGCGTGTCAGGCGGCGGGCATCGCGCCGGATCAGGGCGCACAGGCGACCCCGTTCCGGCGGGACCATGGTCTCGATCCACCCGCCCCAGCTGCAGCTCATGAGGAGCCGCGCTCTCGGCTTCTTCAGTGCCGGCCTGCGCTCGGCGCGGCTCATGTTTTTGTGGGTGCTTTCTGATCCCGTGTCGTTCTGGATCGATTGAATTTTTCCTTCACCAACACATGAGTGACCGAGATCACTTCAGCCCATGAGATCCCGCGTCATTCTCGTTTGGTCAAACTCTTCCTTCACCAGCGCACGAGCGACCGAGATCACTTCAGTCCATGACGATCCATCTTGTTGAGCAGCCCCTGGCGCGACAGCCCGAGCCGCGCCGCTGCCTGGCTCCTGTTGCCCTGGGTCGCCCGGAGCGCGGCGGCGATCTCGCGCCGCTCCAGCGCGGCAATCTTCTCTTCCAGCGTCGCCCCCTCGGCCGGCTCGTCGCCTGCTGGTGCCGCGGGCGCGCTGCCTCGCCGCGCCGGAGAGAGGTCCTCCTCGAGGATCTCTCCCCTGCCCCCGGCCATCACGAGCGCGCGCTGCATCTCGTGCCGGAGCTCTCGCAGATTGCCGGGCCACTCGCAGGCCTCGAGCCGGCGCATCGCCCCGGGCGAGATCGCGGTCACCGGCGAGCGCGGCACGAGGGCCCGCGACAGGTTCAGGAAGTGCTGCGCGAGGAGCGGCAGATCGCCCACGCGGTCCGCGAGCCGCGGCAAGGCGATCTCGATCCCGCGAACGCGCCAGTAGAGGTCGTCGCGAAAGGTCCTGTCCGCCACCATCGACTCGAGCGCTCTGTGGGTGGCCGAAACGACACGGACGTCCACGGTCAGCGGCCGCGCGGCGCCCACCGGCAGGATCTCGCCCGTCTCGAGCACGCGCAAGAGCTTCACTTGCAGCGCCGGCTCCATGTCGCCGAGCTCGTCGAGGAACAAGGTCCCTCCGTCCGCCTCGACGAACAGGCCGGGAGCGTCCTTGATCGCGCTCGTGAAGGCGCCTTTCCGGTGGCCGAACAGCGTCGATTCCAGGAGGGTCGGCGCGAGCGCGCCGCAGTTGACCGCGATGAAGGCCTTGTCCTTCCGGCGGCTCCTTGCGTGCAGGTAGCGGGCGAACACCTCCTTGCCCGTGCCCGATTCGCCGGTGATGAGCACCGGCACGTCGGTCGGCGCCGCGCGCTCGCACAGCGTCCTCGCCTCGAGGAAGGCCGGCGACTGGCCGAGCATCGCCGAGGCGTCGCCCTCGCGGGCGGCGAGCGAGCGCTCGAGCTCTGCGACCCGGTCTTCCAGCGCGAGGCGCGCGGCCGCGCGAGCGACCACGGAGAGCAGCACGTCGGGGTCGACGGGCTTGGCCAGGAAGTCGTACGCGCCGCGCTCGACGAGGCGCAGCGCGAGCGGGGTCTCGCCCGCGCCCGAGACGACGATCACCTTGGCCGCGGGCCGCTCGGCGAGGAGCTTGTCCGCGAGCGCTGCGCCCTCCTCAGGGCGGCCCGACGGCGGGAGCATCAGGTCGAGCACGACGAGGCGCGCGCTCGTGCGGCGGAGCTCAGAGAGCGCCTTCGGGGCGGCGCCGGCCTCGGCGACGGCGTAGCCCTCCAGCGCGAGCAGCTCGCGGTAGGCGTCGCGAAACCCCGGATCGTCGTCGATGAGCAGGACGGTCTCGGTCACGGGTGACCGTACCGCGCCGCCAGGGCGCGGATCCAGACAGGTTCATCCAGGAGCACGTCGGTGTGCTCCTCGTGTACGCTGAGAAGCGGTCCGATACGGGTCTCCCGCGCTGCATGTTGGAAGCATTCCAGAGCTGTCCCGCGTGGCGAACGCGGGCCCAGACGGCGCCGAAGGCCCCAGCGCCAGGACGAGAGGCATGACCCGTGGATCTGGATGAGCTGCGTGTGTTCGTGGCCATTGTCGACCGAGGCTCCTTCGCGGCAGCGGCCAAGGCGCTGCGCTTCCCGCTCGCCACCCTCCGGCGGCGCTTCGACGAGCTCGAGGCGCGGATGGGCGTGAAGCTGCTCGATCGCAGCCACCAGGGCGCCGTCCCGACCGGCGCGGGGGCCGTGCTGGTGGACAAGGCGCGCGGGCTGCTCCACGACGTGCAGTCGCTGGCGGAGTCGGTCCGCCAGGCGGGGGCGGAGCCGAGCGGCGAGCTGCGGATCGCCATCCCGCAGGGGATGCTGCCCGAGATCGCGAGCGCGTTCTTTCACCTCGCGCTCAATCACACCCCGAAGGTGACGTGGCGCATCCATTCCGTGGACGATCCGGCGCTCGCGTTCTCGGGTGAGGTGCACGCGGCCATCTGCTTCGGAGCGAAGCCGCCCGACGGGCCCTGGGTGGCCCGCAAGCTGCTCACGCTGCGGGAGCGGCTCGTCGCCAGCCCGGCGTACCTCGAGCAGCACGGCACGCCGTCGCAGGTCGACGATCTCGCCGCGCACCGCCTGCTCCTGTGGGAGCGCCCCGGAGACCCCGGAGACACGCTCCCCCTCGCCGACGGGACGAGGCTCCCGATCGCGCCCTCGCTGAGGATGACCGATCCCTTCCTGCTGCAGCAGTGCGCCGCGCGCGGGTGCGGCATCGCGTTCCTGCCCGAGGTGGCCGTCCCCGTGGCGTCGCTCGAAGGCGGGCTGGTGCCTGTGCTGGAGGACCAGGTGCAGAGCAAGATCTACGCCTGGGCGCTGGCCCGCCCCTCGAGCTTCGAGTCGCCGAAGATCCGATCGGCGTTCGAGGAGGTCGTCAAGCTCCTGGAGGCGCTCCGGCAGGCCTAGCGCGGCGGTCGGGGGTGACCAAAATCCGCTCGACGGGTAGCAACCCCTGCTCATGGCCAGCGGTCGGGAGAGGGCTTATTCATTGACGAGTCGATGAGGCGAGCGCGCCGAGAGGCGCGAGGCTCGGCCCTCATCTCGAATGAATGCAGCCCTTCGCGCTTCGCGCCGATCACGGCGCGCGGAGCGCACGCCATCCACTGCGAGGTTTCACCATGAGAACGAGCTCCATGATCGCCGCTGTCCTGATGACCCTCGGCGTGACGTCCGCCGCGACCACCGCCCGCGCCGACGGGATCGACGATTACAATGGCGGATGGATCGGGCGCGCCTGGAAGTACCAGCGCCAGATCGATCATGCGACGCCCCTCGCCGACAACACCATGATGGGCACGCACAACAGCTTCAACTCGGCCGACTACGGGTATGCCGACCCGAATCAGGCCCTGTCCATCAAGGACCAGCTCCGGCTCGGCGCGCGCTTCATCGAGCTCGACGTGCACTGGTACCCCAAGTACGAGGGGGTGTTTCAATACCCCTACCGCATGCTCCTCTGCCACGGCGAGTCCGACCACGCGGGCTGCAGCTTCTACGACAACTACCTGAGGACCGGCCTGCAAGAGATCAGGGATTGGCTCAAGAGCGACGACTCCAGGGATCAGGTCATCCTCCTCTATCTCGAGGCCTACTACGACGGCCGCGCCGACGTCGTGTACGACGAGCTCGACGAGTACATCGGCAACTGGATCTACAAGCCGCAGCAATGCGGCGAGATCCCCGCGACGCTGACCAAGGCCCAGGTCCTGGCCGGCGGCAAGAAGGTCGTCGTCTGGGACAACAGGTCGCGTGACTGCAGCACGGGGCTCGGCGGCTACAACGCGTACGTCTTCACGGGCATGGGCGGGATCGGCCGCAAATTCGAGGATCTGACGGCCGGTTCCGGGATCTCCGGCGAGGGCTCGTACCTCTACCCGGACGACATCAGGGATTACCTTCTCGCGGGCGTCAACGTCGTCAACCTGGACTACATGGTGGAGTACGACACGGATCGTCTGGCGGCCGGCGTCTGGAGCTGGGACGCGAGCGAGCCCAACGACGCCGGCGGGAACGAGGATTGCGCCGTCATGAAGGCAAACGGCCGCTGGAACGACGCGACCTGCTCCTCTTCGTACCGGTACGCCTGCCGCGACGACGGCAGGAACTGGAAGATCACCGCGAGCTACGGGCCCTGGGCTCAGGGGGCCGCCGCCTGCTACAGCGAGTTCGGCGGCACCTTCACGTTCGCGACGCCGGTCAACGCGACGGAGAACCAGAAGCTCCAGGCGCTCAAAGGAGGCTCCGCCTCGGTGTGGATCTCCTCGAACGACATCGCCGCGGAGGGGAAGTGGACCCCGGATGTGTATCTGTGGGACACGAACGAGCCCAATGACAGCGGCGACGAAGACTGCGCCACGTCGTGGGGCTCGGGCAAGCTCAATGACGACAAGTGCCTGACCAGCACCTACGCCTTCGCCTGCCGCAACAACGCCGGCGCGTGGTACATCACGTCGGCGAAGGGCCACTGGTACGGCGGCGACGACATCTGCTGGAACGAGAGCGGCGGCCAGTACGTCTACGGCGTCCCGCGCACGTGGGCCGAGAACGAGGCGCTGAAGAGCGCCAAGGCCGCAGCCGGGCAGAGCACCGTCTGGGTCGCCTACAACGACAGCGCCGTGGAAGGGAGCTGGCAGAGCAAGAACGTCCTCTATACGTCCGCCGTCGGTGGCAACGGCGGCGGCGCGTTCGACCTCGAGAATTTCGCGAACCCGAAGAGGATCGCGCACGTCGCGGTGCGGACCGGTGCCCGCGTCGACATGATCTCGCTCCGCTACAAGACCGGCGAGGAGGTGACGTACGGCGGCGACGGCGGCAGCCTCAAAGAGATGAACATGCGCGCGGGCGAGCGGCTCACCTACGCGAAGGCTTGCACGGGGAGCTCCCAGGACGAAGTGCATTACATCCGGCTCGAGACCAATCAAGGCCAGGTGATCGAAGGCGGCAGCATGCCCTCCGGAGCGCAGTGCACGGTCGCGCAATCGGACGAGATCACCGGTATCCACGGCCGCTCCGGCGCGCGCATCGACAAGCTCGGGTTCATCTACAAGTGACTGCGCCGGTCAATCGGCGCACATGACCTCGCTCGTGCGGGCGCGGCTCCAAGCCAACGTCGGTTGGGCGATCGCCTCCACGGGCAATCCGAAGAAGCCGCTGGAGACGGGGCACGCCCTGGGACGAGCTATCCGGCAGGGCGCGCGCACCGGACCGGCATCGATTTCACACCGCTCACCCAGTTCGAGCGGAGCCGCACGGCCGGCCCGGCGAGCTCGAGATCGGGGAGCCTGCGCAGGAGCTCCTCGAAGGCGACCCGCGCCTCCAGGCGCGCGAGCACGAGGCCCAGGCACACGTGGGGGCCAATGCCGAAGGAGAGGTGCTCGTTGGGCGTCCGGCCGACATCGAACTTATGCGGATCGCTGAAGACCGCCTCATCGCGGTTGGCCGAGACGTACCACAGCACCACCTTGTCCCCGGCGACGATCCGCTGCCCGTGGAGCTCGGTGTCCCGCACCGCAGAGCGCCGAAAGTAATAGACCGGCGGCGTGAAGCGCAGCATCTCCTCGATGGCGGTCGGGAGGAGCGAGGGATCCTCGAGCAGACGCCGGCGCTGGTCGGGGTGGTCGAGGAGCGCGAGCATCCCGTTGGAGATGAGGTTCTTCGTGGTGTCGTGGCCGGCCGTGAGCAGCAGGTTGAAGAAGCCGCCGAACTCCGTGTAGGAGAGCTTCTCGCCGTCCACCTCGGCGGCCATGAGCAAGCTCAGCATGTCGTCCTTGGGCTCCTTCCGCCGCTGCTCGGCGAGCTGGTGCGCATAGGCGTTCATGTTGTGGAGCACGGCGTTCAGCTCCTCGGGCGTGACGCCATAGGCAGGATCGCTGGCCCCGAAGAACCGCGTCGTCCAGTCGAGCATCTGCTCCTGATCCTCGCGGGGGACGCCGAGCACCTCGAGGATCACGGAGAGAGGCAGCTTGCCCGCGATGTCGCTGGCGAAGTCGCACCCGCCGCGCTCGCAGGCGTCGTCGATGAGCCTCGTCACGAGCTCCCGCACGTGGCTTTCGAGGCGCTGGATGACACGGGGCGTGAACCCCTTGCTGACCAGCGCCCGGAAGCGGGCGTGCCGGGGCGGATCCATCATGATCATGACATCGGGGTTGTCGCGCATGTCCCCCGGCGGGAGATCCTCGATGAAGAGGCCGCGCCCCGAGCAGAACGCGGCCGGATCGCGCGAGATGCGGGCGACGTCGGCGTGCCGCGTGATCGCCCAGAACCCCCTGCCCGCCGGCTCGGGGTGCCAGTGGACGGGCGCCTCCCGGCGGAGGATCTCGAAGCGATCGTGCGGCGCACCCGCGAGGTAGAGGTCTGGATCGAGGATATCGACGGTTTCAGGGGTCATCTGGACGGGATCTCCTCAGGAGCTTCGCGAGCGTAACCGCTTGCGACGCATCGTGCCCAGCGCGATGAGCGCGAGCGCCGCAGGCCATGGCCACGTGGGCTCGTCACCGCCCACAAAGCGGCACCCGCAGCCGCCCGTCTCGTCGCTGCTGGCGGACGGGTCGCCGTTCGGGCTGGCGCCCGCGCCGCTGCCCGCCGTGGCGGTGCCGGTTCCCGCGCCGCCAGCACCGCTGCCTGTCGCGCCGCCTTCGCCCGTGGTGCTGCCCCCGCTCGTGCCGGCGCCGCTGGCCGCCGTGGCGCCGCCGGTCCCCGCGCCGCCGGCGCCGCTGCCCGTCGCGCCGCCTTCACCCGTGGTGCTTCCGCCGCTCGTGACGGCGCCGCTGGTCGCGGTAGCGCCGCCGGTCCCTGCGCCGCCGGCGCCGCTGCCGGTCGCGCCGCCTTCACCCGTGGTGCTTCCGCCGCTCGTGACGGCGCCGCTGGTCGCCGTGGCGCCGCCGGTCCCCGCGCCGCCAGCGCCGCTGCCCGTCGCGCCGCCTTCGCCCGTGGTGCTTCCGCCGCCGGTATCGCCGCCTTCGCCCGTGCTGCTGCGCGGGCAGCCCAGGACCGACACGTCGTCGATCGCGAGACCGGCAAGCTGGACGCTCGCGTCGCTGTCGAGGTGGAACACCACCTCGACTCGCTTTCCGGCGTATCCGCTGATGTCGGCGTAATGCGTGCCCCATCCCGCGCTCTCCTGGAGCACCAGGTTGGAGCTACCGACGGTCGTGGTCATCGATGCATCGAGGAACTCCCAGAGGCGCCTGGCGTTCGCCCCCCCGACCTCGCGGATCTCCACCCACCCGTGATCCGAGGACGCGTTGTCGAGCTGGTACTTCATCGCCCAGCGGAGCTGGATGGGCCCCTCCACCCCGGACAGGTCGATCGGAGGGGAGACGAGATCCTGATTTGAGCTCGCGTTGTACACGCCCGACAGGTTCGTCTTCCAGCATTGCGTCCCGCCGTTGCACGTCGCGATCGGCGCGGCGCTCGGTGCGCCGAGCGCCCACGCGTCGGCTGTGCCGGCGTGCGTGAAGCCCTGCGCGCCGCCCTCGAAGTCCGCCGACAGCCGGGTGGACGGGTCGTCGCCGCTCGAGCACGAGAGCGCGGGGATCGGCGCGTCGCAGATCGTGAGGCTCCACGCGGACAACGCGCCGAGGTTGTTCGAGTTGTCCGTGTCGTCCCGGAGCGTGAGCGTCCACCGGCCTCCACCGTTCTCCCCATCGAACCAGTGCAAGCGGTAGTCGAGCTCCGGCTGCACCATCATGCCGTTCAGCAGGGTGAAGTGTCCGGCCGGGAACGCAGCCTCGTCGTCGATCGTGATATCGAGGTTCGGGTAGGTCCTGCTGCCGATATCGGTGAAGAGACCGTTGGTGTTGCCGGCCGGCGAGACGAGGTACACGTCCACGTCGGGGGGCATGGGATGGCTGAGCCGGACGCTCACGTTCAGGTCACCGATACGGGGCGCGCCCGGAACGTCGATGAACGACGTCGTGGGCGCGCCGAAGACGATGTCCCTGGGCACGTTCGCGCTGTCGTACGTGGTGCACCCCACGCTCGGCGCCGCCGGATGGACGCTCACGCTGAGCCCGTAATCACCCGCCGTCACCGAGCCCGTCACGGTCACCCTGTAGGTGCCCGCGGCTTTCACCGTCGCGAAGATGGCGTCCGAGTACGGTGTTTCGACAGGCCCGGATTGGTTGTCCACCTGGATGTCGAACCCGGACCCGAAGGGACCGATCGCGAGCGCGGCGGCGAACTGCGTGAGGTCGCGCGTCGGGTCCTGATCGAGGCTCGCGAAGAGGGTGTCGCCGGCGTTGAGGGAGAGCGAGTAGCTGTCGACATCGCTCGCGTTGGTGTGCGTGCCAGCGATCCAGCCGGTCGCGGGGAGCGCCTGCGGTGTCGTGTCGTTCGGCTCGATCTCCGCCGTGGGCGCGCCGCTCTGCACCTTGAGGTGGAGGTCGTAGGGGCGCACCTGGACGGTCGCGGAGGGCACGCGCACGCGCGCGTAGTACGTTCCCGCGGTCGCGAGGTGCGTGCCCGCGATGCTCGGCGACAGGCCCCCGAACGACCCGTTGAAGACGTCGGTCTCCAGCACTGTCGTGCCATCCTGATCGAGGATGTCGAGGTCGGCGTCCTGCGATGCGGTAGAAGACGCGGTCATCACGGCCGCGTAGACACGGCTCCCGGCAGGCGCCTGGAACGAGAAGAGATCCATGTCGCCGTCTGGAACGAGGTTGGCGCGCACGACCGTGTCGCTGGAGATGGCGTTCGCCTGCAACGCCGTCCCGTTGGGCTCCGCCTCCGAGGCGAGCTCTTGTCCGACGGCCAGGTGTGCCCTGCCAAGACCGTCGCCTTCGCTCGTGCCACAGCCGGCGAGGATCAACGCCACCGCGCCCTGCGCGACGGACCAGCTGATGACATCCCTGCTTCTCACGTCGTTTCCCTTCCGTTCAGCTGCCCCACAGCGCCCAGGCTCCGTGGCGGGGCAACATCATAGCTGCCATCTCGACTCTGTGGGTGCCGACCTCTGGAGCGGGACGCCTGAGGTACGTCGCTGTGCGCCCCGCAAGCTGTGGCGTGAAAGCGACTCCTTCGATGCATCGACAAATTGTTGATATAGCACCGCTTTTCCAGGGGAGCTTTCAGGGTGAGGAAGAGTGCGAGATTGCAGAGAAGAATGTTCTGTCAGTCGGGGCAGGTCCTGCGTTTGGGGGTTGACGTTTCCGAAGCGTACGGTCGCACGCTGGCGCCGCTCGCGGCGGAGCACGCCTCGGCGTGATGTGACGCCGCCGCCGGAGACGGCATCTCATCTCCTTGGCAGAGGCGTTGGACTATCTCGTCTCGTAACTGATGCTCCTCGACAACGTCGCCACGAATTCACGCGAGCTCTTCCGCCGTTCATCTAGTCGTGGGGAGGAAAGGCGGTCTTCCCATGATGTCCTTGAATCGCCGCGGCGCCGCCGTGGCTGCTTCGTGTCTCGCGCTCTCTGCTTGCTCACTCGACGTCGCCGAGGAGGCTGTCGCGGAGGCCAGCGACGCGCTCACTGTCACCTCGGCCGATGGGCGCGCCGCGCTCGCGCTGCGCTGGGCGCCGATCCATTACCAGGACGTGGACGTGACCGGCTCGCACGCGCTCGGCGGCCGCGCCGATTACATCTCCCGCGTCGACTTCGACGGGGACTGGTCGGCCACCAACAACTGGGAGAACGCCGGCGGGCGAGCCCTCCCGGCGCACGCTTACCACGCCGTCGTCGAGACCGGCACACACTGGTTCATCGTGTACACCTTCTTCCACCCGCGCGACTGGATGGACTCGCCCTTTGACACCGAGCACGAGAACGACTCCGAAGGGGTGCTCGTCATCGTCGAGCGCGACGGCACCGAGCACGGCCGCCTCCTAGGCGCCGTGACCGTCGCCCACACCGACTTCTACTCGTTCGTGCCCGACGGGAGCCCCCTCGTCGGGGGCAACGAGTCCATCGACGGCAAGCTGTCGCTCGCCTCGTTCGGGGGGCAGAGCCACCCGATCACGGCGCAGGAGGCGAAGGGGCATGGGCTCAAGGCCTGGCCGAGCTACGATATCGTAGGCGACGGGGTGAAGTACTATCCGTCGCTCACCCAGGCCGAGGAGCCCTCGTCGGCCTCGGACCCGGACGTGCGTTACCGGCTGATCGACACGTACGGGCCCGACGGCATCTGGCCCCGCCGCAACCTCGCGACGCTGTTCACCTCGAGCGGCGCTTTCCTCGGCGACCGCGGCGGCGGCTGCGGCTCAGGCCTGTCCTTTTACTGCCCGACGAACGCCGCCAACGCGCCGTGGGGCTGGGACGACGGCGATGACGGGCCCATCGCCCGCGGGGAGATCGCGACCGATCCTGCCAAGCTCGTCGCGCACTACTTCGGCGTGCCTGCGGGCTTCTCCAGGAGCTATTCGTTCAACCCGTTCCTCGGTATCGGATCGCCCTAGCGCCGGCGTCACCTCACCCCGCCGCCTCCGCCGCCCTCTCGGGCCACCGCGCCTCGAAGCGCGCGCCGCCCCCCGGGCCGCGCTCGTAGCGCAGCGCTCCCCCGTGCCGCTCCAGCCAGCGCGCCGCGACGGCCAGGCCGAGGCCCGTGCCCGGGTGCTTTGCGTCTCGCCCCCGACCCGTCACGAACGGCTGGAACAGCATCGCCTCGATCTCGGCCGGCACCCCCGGGCCGTTGTCCTCCACGCGCACGACCACGAAGCCGCCCTCGCCGCGCGTGACCACCGCCCGGATCCGCCCCTCGGGGCTCCCGTCGAGCGCGATGGCCGCGTTCTGCAGCAGCGCCGTGGCGACGTCGAGGAACGCCCCGCGGTCGGCCTCGACGAAGATCGAGCCGCCTGACTCGGGCGCCACCTCGATGGGCGGCGCGCCCTCGCCGACGATCTGCCGGACCTGGCTCGCCGCGAGCCGCAGCGTGGAGAGCACGTCGACCTCGCTCACCTCGAGCGGCCTCGGGCGGCTGTAGCGGAGCAGATCGTCGAGGAAGCGCCTCGCCCGGTCGACCTGGGCGCGCAGCGACGCCACGGTCTCGGGCCTGGCGCCCTGCCGCTCGAGCAGCTTCGCCTGCGCGGCGATGACCCCGAGCGGATTGCGGATCTCGTGCGCGACCGCGCTCGCGAGGCGGCCGAGCTCGGCGAGCCGCTCGGCCTGGTCGGCGCGCACCTCGACGCGCTCGATCTCGTCGGCGAGGTCGCGGACGCCGATGGGCCTCGAGAACAGCCGGCGCCCGAGGTGCTCCACGACGAGCATGCGCAGCGGATCGGACGGGAGCGCGGCGAGGAAGACGACGAAGGCGAGCCAGCCGAGCGACGCGCCGCCGCCTGGCGCGATCACGGGCAGGACCTTGAAGAAGACAACGAGCCCGAGCGTCGAGAGGAGCGCTGTCAGGCCGGCGTAGGCGAGCCCCTGCGCGAAGACGCGGCGGGAGCGGCCCAGCTCGCCGATGAGCACGGCGTAGGCCACGAGCAGGATGGCGAGGAGCAGGAGCGGCGCGCCGAGGAGCACGTCGCCGAGCCGGAGCACACGCAGCACCACGACGAAGCCGCCCCCGAGCGTGGCGAGCACGCTGCCGAAGAAGAGCGCGGCGATGCGCTGCCGCTGGAGCCCCCGGGCCGCGAGCGCCGCGCGCCCGAGGCGAACGCCGACCACGACCCAGGCGACGCCCATGACGACCGAGAGCGGGAAGAACAGCGGTCCAGGCGAGCGGGCGCCAGGACCGTAGAGGAGGCGCGGGTCGACGGCCCCGAGCAGCGCGACCGCGGCGCTCACGGCGTAGGCCAGGACGACGGGGCGGCGCGAGGCGCCGGCGACGTCGGCGTAGGCGTGGGCGAGGCCCGCGGCGACGATGATCCCGCTCGGAATGACGTGCTCGGCGAGAACGAGCGTGCCGTCGGTCTCGAGCAGGATGAGCCCTGTCACCCAGAAGGCGAGGAAGAAGCAGAGCGCGACGAGGCCGCGGCCCACGTTGCGCCCGAGCCGCAGCGCGGTGACCGCGACGGTCACGGCAGCGGCCCAGAGCGGGTAGTACGCGAGAGCGACCAGGGGTCTCACACGGCCTCGGCGGGGTAGGAAGCCCCGACGATAGCGCCAGAGGCCCCGGGGGCGCGAGGTGTCCACGGCGTGGACAGCGGCCTGCCCATGGCCTGGGCACCGCGGCCCGCCGCCGCGCCTCGATCCGGTCGATCAGCGCGGATCCCGCGGCTGGCACGGGCGCTGCTGAGAGGGCTGTCGAGGAGACGAACCATGGCAGAAGCGGTCGAAAGCTATCTCATCGCGGTGTACGGGGCCTATGCGGTCATCAGCGTCGGACTGACGATCTGGATCGCCCGCACGCTGTTCAAGAATGGATCGGTGTTCCTGGAGGAGGTGTTCGCCGACAACCCGAGGATGGCCGAGGCGGTGAACCGCCTGCTCGTCGTGGGGTTCTACCTGGTGAACCTGGGGTATGCGTCGCTGATCCTGAAGGCGGAAGGCTCGGCGACGATGACGGAGGCGGTCGAGGTGCTGTCGTCGAAGCTGGGCCTGCTCCTGCTCTCGCTCGCGCTGATGCACTTCACGAACCTCCTCGTGTTCCACCGCATCCGCCGCCGCGCGAAGCTCGCGGTCCTGCCTCCCCCGGTCGCGCCGCAGATGCGCATCGATCCGCGCACGGAGCGCGCGGAAGAGGAGATGTCCGCGCAGCGACAGCGCCGGCGGGCCGTCGCGGAGGTCTCGGCGTGACGAGCGCAGACGCGGGCGTGAGGCGCCGTGGCGCCTCGCGCTGGCGGCGCGGCCAGGCGCCCTGGCCTCCGCGCTGCGAGGAGAGCGGGCCATGATCGAGCGAATCACCGTGCTCTATGACGCCGAATGCGCGCTGTGCGCGCGGTGCCGCCACTGGATGGAGCACCAGACGGCGCTTGTCGAGATGGAGTTCCTGCCCGCCCGCTCCCCCGAGGCGGCGGAGCGGTACGGGGCCGTTCCCTGGCTCGGCGAGGAGCTCGTCGTGATCAGCGATCGCGGCGAGGTCTGGGCTGGCCCCGCGGCCTTCATCGTGGCGCTCTGGGCGCTCGAGGGGTATCGCGAGTGGTCGTACCGGCTGAGCGGCGACACGCTCTCGAAGATGGCGGAGCGCTTCTTCCACGCGCTGTCGGGCAACAGGAAGTGGCTCGCGGGCTGGTTCGGCCACCCGTCCTGCGCGAGCGGCTCCTGCCGGCTGCCGGGAGCGCCGGCGGCAGGGCCTTACCGGTGAAGAGAGCTAGTTTCGCCCGCCTGAGGTCCGGCCAGGGATCCGGCGAGAGATTTCAACCCATGTCCCCCTGCTTTGGACCGTTGACAAGCGGCAAGCCATGAACTACAAATGTAGTTCTGTAGGAGGCGTTCCAAGAACCTCTCCTGATGCGGAGACGCGTGAGGGCCCCGTCAGGAAGTGTGCGATGAAGAGGCGCTCGGCGGCGGCCGTTGCCGCAATCGCCACGCAGGTCTGAGCTCGCCCCGGACGGTTCGACTTGGAAGAGGAGTGCCATGGAAAAGAGCGTGCTCGATTGCAAGTTTTCCTCGACGTTGTTCGGCGGTGCGACGTTGTTGCTTCTTCTGGTGAGCGCTTGTGCGACGCAGCCGTCCCCCGCGCCTGTGTCCGCTGACTCGAAGCTCCCGCTGAACGGGCCGGAGGCGACGCCGAGCGTTCGAACGCAGGAAACCGAGGGCGGCGCGGCTCCAGTGCCGGCGGCCAACGCCAACCAACTTGCCTCGCCTGCGGTGGAAACGCCCCCGAATGCACGAGCTCCGGCGACGACCGCGCCAGGCTCCGCAGGAAGCGCGGAGCGCGCCCAGGAACCGAAAACTGCCCAGGGAATCTCGCGCACGCTGCTCGATCAGTCGGACTTGCAGGAGCTTCCCGGGTGGGAGACGCGGATGTACCTCATCGAGTATGCGCCCGGCGTCGCGGCGCCGCCGCACCACCACCCGGCGGCTGGCGTCGGGTACGTGGTGAACGGCAGCTTCGAATCCACCTTCGAGGGCGGCAAGACCATCGAGGTCCGCGAAGGGCAGAGCTTTCGGGACTTGCCGAACGTGCCCCACGTGATGTTCAAGAACACGAGCGCCACGAAGCCGCTCAAGTTCGTCATATCTTACGTGGTCCGCAAGGGCGCTCCAGTACTGGTCGTCCCGTGACCACGCTTCGCATCGTCGAAGCAACGGTCGGCTGGCACCAAACGCCCTCATGGCCCTCGCCGCTGCCAGAACGCACTTCGCTCACATCGGGTTTGCGCTTCTCTGTCGCGCCCGTCGCAGACCCGCCGTCGCGACGCTCAGCGGAACGCGGCGAGATGGTCCGAGACGGCCGAGGCGTCGCCGGCGTCGGAGATCAGCGCGACGTAGCCGTCGGGGCGGATGAGAACGAGGGTGCGCTCCGTCGCGCCATAGGCGCGGGCGAGATGGCCCGCGGTGTCGGCGACGTCGCCGGGGCCCGCCGGCTGTCCGACGACACGGAGCGTCCTCAGGTCGGAGGCTGAGGCGCCGATCGCAGGCGCGGGCCCGAAGCTCAGCAACGTGAAGCGCCCGCCGCGCGTCAGCTCGAACAGCCGGCGTTCACCTTCCACCGTGGCCAGCTTCGTCGCATCGGGGGCGCGGTCGCCGGCGCGGAGCAGGGCAGCCTCCTCGCGGTCGTCGCGCGCCAGGGAAGAGCCGCGGTAGTGGATGTCGAGCTGGGTGACGCTCGCATCGCGGCGGAGGGCGACGTCCTTCCGCTCGAGCACCTGCTGGAGGCGCGTGTTCGAGAGCGCGAGCACGCCGCCTGCGATCGGTCGCCGCTCGGCCTCGTAGCTGTCGAGCAATGCCGGCGAGGCGCCGTTCGCGACCGCCGCCAGCTTCCAGCCGAGGTTGTGCGCATCCTGGATGCCTGTGTTCATTCCCTGGCCGCCGGCGGGCGAGTGGATGTGCGCCGCGTCGCCGGCGAGGAACACGTGACCCTCGCGATATCTGTCGACCAGGCGGACGTTCGCGCGCCACAGCGACGACCACGTCGGCTCGTGGAGCCGGAGGTCGGTGCGGCCGCTCCGCCGCTCGAGGATCGCCCGCATGTTCGCGAGGCTGAGCTCGGGGTCCTGTCCCGGCGCGACGACGGCGTGAACCTGGAAGACGTCGGTCGAGGGCAGCGGGCAGAGGCCGAAGACGCCCTCCTCATGCCACCAGATGCGCCAGGCGTCGCGGTCGAGGCCGTCGACGTGGGCGTCGGCGACGATCATCCGCACTTCCTCGCGGGTCTCCCCCTCGAACGCGATGCCGGCCTGCTTGCGGACGATGCTGTGGCCGCCGTCGCAGCCGACCAGCCAGCGCGCGGCGAGCGTCTCCGTCTCACCGCCTTTGACAACCACCGCCGACACGCCTCCGTCGGACTGCTCGAAGCTCGCGAGCACAGCACCGAATTCGACCGCGCCGCCGAGCTCCACAAGCCGCAGCCGCAGCGCTTCCTCGGTGCGCCATTGGGGCGTGATCAGGCTCGCCGGATAGGGGATGTCGGAGCGACCCTTCAACGCCTCAGGGATGGCGCCGCCCAGCGTCACCCGGCCGTCGGGAGCCGTGGAGAGGATCGGCATCGCCATCCGGCCGTGGGCGATCACGCGATCGACGATGCCGAGATCGTCGAAGACCTCGAGCGTGCGCGGCTGGATGCCCTTGCCGCGAGAGCCGGGCCGCGGGCCTGGGGCGGCCTCGATCAGGCGGAAGGGCACGCCGCTGCGGGCGAGCTCGCAAGCCAGCGTCAGCCCGGTCGGGCCGGCGCCGACGATCAGCACTGCGCACGCCTCGGGATCCGCCATCGTCGGCCTCCGGTTCAAGAGAGTGATCCATCTCTTATCACCCGCGATGTTGATAAGAAATGAAAATCTCTCTAAACGGTCAGATCCATGGCGACAGGAACACGAACGCGAGTGCGCAGCAGGCGGCGCGGCGCGCAGCTCGAGGCCGATCTGCTCGACGCGACCTGGGACGAGCTGGTCGAGGTCGGCTTCGCGAACCTGACCATGGAATCGGTCGCCGCGCGCGCTCGCACGGGGATCGCGGTCCTGTACCGTCGCTGGGCGAACAAGGACGAGCTGGTGTTCGCCGCCATCCAGCACCGCCGGGACGCCAACCCGGTCGCGGTCCCCGACACCGGCGCCCTGCGCAGCGACCTGCTCGCCCACCTGACGGCCCTGAGCGACGCCCTTGCCGGCTTCTTCGCCATCGCCGCAGCCGCCGCCTTCTCGGGGTTGCTGGCCGGCACCGGCCTGACCCCCTCGCAGGTGCGCGACAAGGTCATGGACACCCCGAAGCCGCGTGCCCGCATCCCCTACCAACGCGCCCACGACCGCGGTGAGATCAACCTCGAGCGCATTCCCTCCGCCGTGCTCGCCCTGCCGTACGACCTCGTGCGGCACGACCTGCTCATGGATCTCAAGCCGCTGAAGCCCGCACGCATCCAGTCCATCGTGGACGAGCTCTTCCTGCCCCTCGTCCAGAGCTTTGGAGCGCGCGAAGGCGATGCAGCACGCCGCGTTCGGCGTCGATGATCACCTACGAACGCCGGACGATCGCAAAATTCGGCGCGCCACCGCGTGCCGCGAGGCGCGCGTGCAGCGAGGAGACGAGCGCGCCTCCCGGCCATCTCCAGCTCTAGCGTATACCAGACATGGGGGCTTGCCGGAAGCCCCTGGGTGTGCCGCATCGTGCTGCACCATGAAGATGCCGAAGCACGCCGTGATGATCGCTGGTGGAGGTCCGACGGGACTCATGTTGGCGGCCGAGCTTGCGCTGGCGCGAATCGACGTCGCCGTCGTCGAGCGGCGGGAGAACCAGGACCTCGCCGGCTCGCGCGCGGGCGGCCTGCACGCACGCACGATCGAGGTCTTCGATCAGCGTGGCGTCGCGGAGCGCTTTCTCTCACAAGGGCAGGTGATGCAGGTCGCTGGCTTCTCGTTCATCCCTCTCGACATCAGCGACTTCCCTGTTCGCCACAACCACGGGCTCGCGCTCCGCCAGAACCGGATCGAGCGCATCCTGGCCGACTGGGTCTCCGAGCTGCCGGTGACGTTCTATCGCGGGCGTGACGTGACGGGGTTTGCGCAGGACGACACGGGCGTCGACGTCGAGCTGTCTGACGGCGCGACGCTACGAGCGAAGTATCTCGTCGGGTGCGACGGCGGTCGCAGCCTGGTCCGCAAGAAGGCGGGCATCGACTTCACCGGATGGGACGCGTCGACGAGCTACCTGATCGCGGAGGTGGACATGGCGGACGAGCCCGCGTGGGGCGTCCGCCGCGGAGAAAAGGGCGTCAACGCCCTGGGGAAGCTGGAGGACGGAAAGCGTGTTGGCGTCGTGCTCGTGGAGCCGCACGTCGGCAAAACTGACAAGCCGACGCTACAGGATCTGCGCGATGCGCTCGTCGCGGTCTACGGCACCGACTTCGGTGTTCATAACCCGACCTGGCTATCCCGATTCAGCGACATGGCTCGGCAAGCGGCGTCCTACCGAGACCGGCGTATCCTCCTCGCGGGCGACGCGGCGCACGTGCACGCGCCGGCAGGTGGACAGGGACTCAACATCGGCGTCCAGGACGCCGTGAACCTGGGATGGAAGCTCGCCCAGGTGGTGAACGGCACATCGCCCGACAGCCTGCTCAACACCTATCACGCCGAGCGGCACCCCATCGCTGCCCGCGTGCTGCGCCTGACCATGGCACAAACCGCGCTCGGTCGCGGCGACGATCGAACGGAGGCCCTGCGCGAGACCGTGACCGAGCTGCTCAAGATGGACGAGCCTCGCAAGCGCTACGCCGCGATGATGTCGGGTCTCGACATTCGCTACGACCTCGGTGAAGGACACCCGCTGCTCGGACGTCGCGTGCCCGATCTCGAGCTGGTCACCGAAAGCGGACCGCTGCGAGTCTTCACGCTGCTGCACGAGGCAAGGCCGGTCTTGCTCAACCTCGGTGAGCCGGGGGCCTTCGACATCACTCCCTGGGCCGCTCGTGTTCGGCTGCTCGAAGCTCGCCCCGCTGGTGTGTGGGAGCTCCCGGTGCTCGGCGCGGTACCTGCGCCGGCGGCTGTCTTGATTCGACCCGACGGACACGTCGCGTGGGTCGGAGAAGGGACGGACCACGGCCTTCGCGACGCCCTCACCACCTGGTTCGGATCGCCCACGTAGCGGAGCGCCACGATGTAAAGTGCGCCGCGCGCCCCGCCGCCGCGCGCGCGATGGCCAAGGACAAGCCCGGCTGGGCGAGCGCCGCGCGCAACATGCGAGAATGCCAGATCAGGGGCCGATCGACGCGCGCTACCTCAGCGGAGCGCGGCCGCGGGCAGGACGCCTCGCCCGCGGCGCCCCAGACCGAGAGCGTCACGAGCCTCTTCACCCCGGCGGCCCTGGCCTACCCGCGCAGGCAAGCCGACCTGCATCTCGATACGGGCGCCAGTTGCTGGCTCCGGCAGCCCGATGATGGCCTGACCGTCAGCGCGCCGTCATTCCGCCGTCGACGCGGTAGTTCCCGCCGGTCAGCCACCTCCCGCGATCCGACGCGAGGAGCGCGACGACCTCCGCGACATCGTCGGTGGTGCCGAGGCGTCCGAGCGGCACCTGCTGGACAAACGCATCGACCGGCATGCCCATCCCATCGGTGTACGTCTTCCGCAGCTCGTCAGAGCTGGGTGTCGCCACCGGCCCCGGCGTCACGACGTTCACGCGGACGCCGCTCGGCGCGAGCTCCACGGCGAGCGCGCGCGAGTAGGTGTCGAGCGCCGCCTTCGCGGCGCAGTAATGTGCGAACGAGCCGATCGGCATCGTCGCTGCCGTCGACGAGATGTTCACGACCGCGGCGGTCTTCGAGGCGCGGAGCGCCGGCAGGACCGCGTTCGTGAGGCGGACCGCGGACAAGAGGTTGAGCGCGAGGGCGTCTTGCCACTCCTCGTCGGGGATCGTCGCGGAGCCTTCCAGGAACGCGCGCGACCCGCCCGCGTTGTTCACGAGGATGTCGAGGCCGCCGAGGGCCACGAGCGCCTCTGCGGCGATCGCCTTCACCCCTTCGCTCGTGCGGACGTCGCCGGAGATGAACGTCGCCGCCGCGGGGGTGACGTCGCTGCGCGAGCGCGCGGCGACCACGACCTTGGCGCCGGCATCGAGGAGGCGCTGAGCGATCGCCGCGCCGATGCCGCGCGAGCCTCCGGTGACGAGGACACGGCGACCGATGAACTCCTTCGAAAGATCGAGCTTGCTGGACATGAGATTCCTTTCGTCGAGAACGACGCATCCTTCATACGGTTCGCGATCCGTACGAACCATGCGAAGCTGTCCGGGAAAGTTTCGAAATCGTCCGCACGGCTTGGACACCGCGGCCCGCGCTCATTACGCTATCGATCGATGGATGCTTTGAGCGCGGTGCTTGCCCTGGTTCGTCTGCAGCGGACGCGCTGGGTCTCCACCGTCGGGCGCGCGCCGTGGGGCGTTGCCCTGCCGGTGAGCAAGGGCTGCATCCGGTTCCACTACGTGGTCCGCGGCAGCGCCTGGCTCAGCGTCGACAAGACGGACGAGCCGCGCGTCGCGCTCTCCGGTGGCGATCTCGCGGTACTTCCGCTCGGCCACGCCCACGCGCTGCGCGACCATCCGCGGAGCACCCCCCGGAGCTTCGCCGAGGTCGCGCGATGCGCCACCCACTCGACCCATGGCGTCATCCACATCGATCTCGGCACGAAAGGCCCCGAGACGACCTTCATCACCGGCGCCTTCGTGCTCGACGATCCGCTCGCGACACCGATCCTCGCGACGCTGCCACCGCTCATCCGGATGACTCCCGACACGGAGCAGGCGGTGCCGTCGTTCTTCGAGAACATCCAGTTCATCACTCGTGAGGTCGAGACGAACCGGCCCGGGTCCGAGATCGTCCTCCTTCGGATGGCGGACGTCATGTTCATCCAGATCCTCCGCGCGTACCTCGCGCGCTTGCCTGAGGACGGCGGCGGCTTCCTCGGCGCGCTCCGCGATCCGAGCACCGCCGCGGCGCTCGGCGCGATGCACCGGCGCGCCGAGGAGCCGTGGACGGTGGCCTCGCTCGCGAAGGAAGTGGGCCTCTCGCGCTCGGTCTTCGCGGCGCGCTTCACCGAGCTCGTCGGCGAGCCGCCGCTCGGCTACCTCACGCGGCTCCGCATGCAGAAGGCTGCGGTTCTCCTCCGCGAGGGCGCGCCGCTCGCGAAGGTCTCGCACCTCACCGGCTACTCGTCCGAGGCCTCGTTCAGTCACGCGTTCCGGCAGTGGGCCGGCATGGCCCCCGGCGCATGGCGGCGGCGCTTCAAGTCAAGCGATCCGAGCGCGGCTTCGGACGGAGGGCGTCGAGCCCTCCGTGCTTGAAGGCGTAGTACCAGCGCTCAAGCGCGTGAATGAAAGAAGCCCTATCGCTGGGCGAAGTGAAAGATGCCCTATCGCTGACAGCCACAGGGGCTCCCGGCCGCCGCTCGTCATCGACCGGTGTTTCTGGCGCGACCTGTGGCACGCGGAGCTAGAGCACCGAACAGGTTGAAAGTTGCCTGGATTCAATGAGTTGCGAGGCCCAGCCGAGCTGCCAGGAAGCAAGCTCCAAGGGCAAGGAATGCGGGAAAGAGAGAAACCGCAAGGGGCGCAAGGGGCGCAAGGGACCAGAGACGAGATATTCTCTTTCCTTCCCCTTGCGCCCCTTGCGCCCCTTGCGGTTTCTCTTCCCTTCTGTTGATTCCTCGGGACTCCAATGTGATCGGTGCGCTAGGAGAGCCATTGACCCACCTCGGCGATGGCACGGGCGACCCCCACGATCGCCGCCGTCCCGCCCAACCGCAGCAAGAGCGGAGAGAGCTCGGTGAGGCTGCCGAAGCCTACCAGCATCCCGGGGAGGTCGCCTGTCCAGTCGTTGCCGAGCTCGCTGCAGAGGACCCTGGCCGCGTCGGCGAGGGCCATCCAGGGCGCGCAGGCCGAAAGGACGCGTAGCGCCAGCCGGTCGCCATGGACCCAGTAGGAGGACATGACCTCTCGAACAGCGCTCTCGCGCATCTCCTCGGGGAGATCGGGCAAGATGCCTGCGAAGGAGACCATCCGCGATTCCCCCTCTCGGCTCTCCGCGAGGCGCCAAGCTTCGTCGGGCGAGAGGTCCGTGGGGCGAATCACCATGTCCCTCGACAGGTATCCATCGACTTCGTCGTATGTCGCGCCCGCGCGGATCCGACGGGTTCGCTCCGGGTCCGCCGCGCTCCGGTCCGTCGTCACGTGAGGGATCGGTCGGGGAAGGAGCTCGTCGAGGCCTGCGCACGTGTCTGTCGCCCACCGCTGCACCAGCTGCTGCTCCGAGCCGGTGAGGAGGGAGGCGAACGTCACCAGCGCGGGATTGGTGCTCACCACCGCGGCCCGCCGACGAGCCAGTCGTCAAGCTGCGTGAGCAACGGAAGAAGGTCGGGCGAAGGCGGCCGAGCGCGAATCTCTTCCGCGATGGTCCCCCAGAACGAAGCAAGGCCGCGGTGCGATCGGGCATAGCCTCCCTCCGGGCCACGCAAGGAGTGGAGCGCATCTCGTCTCACGGCGAGCTCCTGATCGCCAGTCGAGTCTTCAAACCCATCCGCCCACGTACGTGTGCTCATCGAGCTCCATGGAAGTTTTTCGCGGAGCAGGATGATAGGTCGCCGCGCGCCCGATGTGGACGCCCGCCGCGACCCGGCGACGCCCATCGAGCCCCTACCGCCCTCCGCCGGGACGGCCCGCGGGCGGTCCCGTGACCCGTGCACACCCAGCGGAACGATAACCGCAGCGCCAGTTCACTCTCACTGCAATTTCAGGAAGCGCCGCCACGGGGCGCATGGCCTCCGGGAGAGCCGCTCGCGGTCCCCAGGAGAGCGCCGCGATGCGCTATTTGTCTAGTGAATGCCCCAGGATGTACCCACCAGCAGGCCAGGCGAGGTCCCGCTCGCGGCGACGACCGAGGAAAAGGCGCCTGCGATCCTGCGCAGCCTGCTGCGGGTGTTCCGCCTGCGCCTGGTTTACTCCGGCGACGACCTCCTGAACCCGCCGGTCCTCTTCACGCCGTCGCGAGGTGCGACGCCCATGGGGCGGGAGGTGCGGAGCGGCATCGCCCTGCCCCGCGACGCTCGCGCATCGCGGCTCCACGCGACGCTTCACACAGACGCGCTCGGCCGGCTGCGGGTCGTCGATGAGAAGAGCCGCAACGGCACGTACGTGAACGGACGGCGCATCGAGGAAGCGTTGCTGGACGACGGCGACGTGCTCTCGATAGGCGATTCGTACCTGGTGGTCCGCGCCGAACCGGAGCCTCAGGCCGACGCGCCGGTGCCATCGCTCCTCGGCGACGCTCCATCGATGTGCACGCTGCGTGCCGCTATCCACCGCGTCGGCCCCACCGAGGTCACGGTGCTGCTCCTCGCCGAGAGCGGCTGCGGCAAGGAGGTGGTGGCGCGCGCCGTGCACGACGCCAGCAAGCGGCGAGGGCCGTTCGTGGCCGTGAACTGCAGCGCCATCCCCGAGAGCCTCGCCGAGAGCCAGCTGTTCGGTCACCTGGCCAACGCGTTCAGCGGGGCAGTGGCCCGCCCCGGGCTGTTCCGCGCCGCCGACGGGGGCACCCTCTTCCTGGATGAGGTCGGCGACCTCCCGCAGGGCGTGCAGCCCAAGCTCCTTCGCGTGCTGCAGGATCGCATGGTGCTCCCCGTCGGGGCGACAACCCCGGTCGCCTGCGACGTCCGCATCGTCGCCGCGACGAACCGCGACCTCACGGCGGATATCGCGGCGCACCGCTTTCGCGGCGATCTCTTCGCGAGGCTCTCGGAGTTCCCGCTCGGGATCGCGCCGCTCCGCGAGCGGCGCGAGGACGTGCTGCCCCTGCTCGATCACGCCCTGGGCCGGCCCCGCGCGCGCATCAGCTCCGCGCTCGCGGAGGCACTGCTCCTGCATCCGTGGCCCTTCAATGTTCGCGAGGTGTTCGCCCTCGCCGCGCAGCTCCGCATTCGCGGCGGCGATGCCGGCGTGCTGGATCTCGAGCTCGTGGCCGACCGGCTCGGGCCTCCGTCCAGCGCAGCACCCGCAGCTCCACCGACGACCACCTCCGACGCACACGCTTCGTCGGACCCCGCGCTCGCCAGCGAGGAAGACGCGTCCAACGCGGCCGACGAGAGGGAGCCTCCCCCCGATCGAGCCCAGCTGGAGGAGCTGCTCCGCACGCACCGCGGCGTGGTGGCGGACATCGCGCGGGCGACGCGCCGGTCGCGCAAGCAGATCTATCGATGGATTGCCCATCACGACCTCGATGTGCAGCGCTTCCGCCGCTGACGTGGCGCTCACTGCGCGCGCTCCCCGAGCGCGAAGCAAAATTACAGCGTGGGCGGCATATCGCATTGGCCCCCGCTGCGTCGCGCAGGCTGGGGCATCGATAGGTCGTTTTCCCCCATCGTTCACCGTTATAGAATTCCCCCGAGCCGTTCGAGGCCACCGAGTCTGAACCGAGGCGCAGCGTGGATTCACTCATCCGATCGACCATCGGCCAGTACCTCATCACCGAGGAGATCGGCCGTGGGGGGATGGGGGTTGTCTACCGCGCGGTCCATCAGAGCGTTGGACAGCTCGCGGCGGTCAAGGTGCTCTCCAGCCAGCTCGCCCGGGACACGAGCCAGCTTCGTCGGTTCACCAATGAGGCGCGCGCGCTGAGCCTGGTTGACCATCCGGGGCTGGTGAAGATCTTCGATTTCGGTGAGACACCCCAGGGCGAGCCGTACATCCTCATGGAGTATCTCCGAGGTGAGCTGCTCCGGAGTCGCCTGATGCGATGCAAGAGGCTCGCCCTTCCGGAGGTGCTTCGTATCGGACGTCAAGCGGCGTCGGCGCTGGCGGCAGTCCACAAGAACGGGATTGTCCACCGCGACCTGAAGCCCTCGAACATGATGCTCGTCGCCGACGACGAGGCGTCCGGCGGGGAGCGCCTGAAGCTGCTGGATTTCGGCATCGCCCGGTTCACCGAGGACAAGGCCGATGTCACCGCGCCGGGCTCGGTGCTCGGAACGGCGATGTACATGTCGCCCGAGCAGTGTGTCGGTCAATCGGCGGTGGACAGCCGATCGGATGTCTACTCCTTGGGCGTCGTCCTCCACGAGCTGCTCGCCGGGGAGCCGCCGTTCACGGGTGAGCCCGTCGAGATCCTCCGCATGCACCTCTTCCAGGATCCGCGTCCTCTGAGCGAGGTCGCCCCGGAGGTGCCCCAGGAGATCTCGACTTTGATCCGGCGCATGCTGGCGAAGGAACCGTCGCGGCGCCCGGACATCGCCCAGATCGCCGAGGCCATGCGCCGCGACACCGCAGCGACGACCGCGGTCACGCCGGTAGCGGTCGTGGGAGCCGCAGCGGAGTCGACGTCAGCAGCGACCTCCGAGGCGGGGTACGCCGGCAGGACGACCGTGAAGAAGCCGGCCGTCCGGGAGACGACCCTTACCGAGAGGGGCTCACAGCCAGGCGGAACGAAGGTCGCCGAGACGGCGGAGGTGGCTCCGTCCGAGGCCACGCCGTCGCCCGTCCCCGCGGCCGACACACCGGAGCAGATGGAGGTGCGCGTCGAGCGCACCGAGACGCAAGAGGTCACCGCGTCATCCGCGCGGCCACAGGCGCGGCGCCTGGTTGGCTTGCTCGCGATCCCTGCGCTGCTCGTCGCCGCATCCTATGGCCTCGCCCGCGTGTACAGCAACGGCGCCGGCGGCGAGCCCGTGCAAGCGGCGCTGACCTGGAGGCCCCCCCTGAAGGCGGCGCTCGTGGCCAATGTGCCGGTGAAGCCAGCGCCCCCGGAGAGAGCGCCGGTGACGCTGTCCAACATGGTGCGGCTCCAGGGAGGCCAATTCCGGATGGGGAGCACGCTCGCCGAGATCGACGCCGAGTGCCGGCGCCTCGGGCCCGAGTGCCGCCGGGACCTGCTCGAGCGAGAGCAGCCCGTGCGAGAGGTGACCGTCTCCCCGTTCTATATCGATGCTTACGAGACCACCAACGCGGATTTCGCCGCGTGGCTCGATGTCACCTCGCCAGCGCTCGACATCAAGGAGGATCCTGAGCACCGCATCCAGCGCTACGTGCACGAGCGCGCGCGCGGCTATCTGCTGGTCGATCTCTTCCCCGAGTATTCAGGGATCCTCTTGCTCCCGGAGAGGCGCTTCGTGCCCCGGCCGGACTACGAGAGCAAGCCGGTCATCCAGGTCACCTGGGACGCCGCCTCGCTCTACTGCAAAGCCCGCGGGAAACGCCTCCCCACCGAGGCCGAGTGGGAGTTCGCCGCGCGTGGAGCAACAGCGCGCCGGTTTCCGTGGGGCTCAGATCCACCTCGCTGCGCTGGCGTCGCCTTTGGCGTGTACGAGAAGGGCCTCTGCGAGAGGTCGCCGAAGGGCGAGCACGACGTGGGCACGTCCCCGCAGGACAGGACACCGGAGGGGGTCTGGGACCTCGGCGGCAATGCAGCGGAATGGGTGCAGGATCAGTTCTTGCTTTCTCACTATGGCCCATGCGGCAATTGCGTCGATCCCGTGACGGAAGGCCCTGGCGTGTCGCGCGAGGAGGACCAGCGCATACGCCGTGGCGGTTCCTGGCCGGCGCTCGATGTGATGTCTCGAGGCGTGACGCGCGGCCGCTCGAAGCGCATCGAGGGTCGCTCTGGGCTCGGGTTCCGGTGCGCCTCGCGGTGACGCACCTCGCCGGCAGAAGCGGCGAGCAGAAGGCGGCAGCGGCCGCGACGACCAGGAACGGACAGAGACGGCGCTTCACCGCCGGGCGCCCTCGCTCGCGCAGCTTATCGGTCCTCGTGTGCTTCCATCATCCAGACAACACGTCTCCAGGAGAACATGGTCATGCCGATCCGGAACACCGCTGCGAGACCCAAGCGGGCAACACAGTCCACGGCAGCTGCGGCGAAGTCAGCCAGCAGGAAAGCCAAGAAGAGCGCCCCCTCCGCGTCGAGCGACGAGCTCCACCGCCTGCGGTGGGCTCTCTCGGTGCTCGTCGGCGACACGACGAAGAAGCTCTCCGCCGCCGCGACCGAGAAGTTCGTGGCTCCCGCGAACACGAAGATAGCCTTCAAGGGAACGGTCGAGCAAGACGCCTACGTGTACCTGGTGCAGGTCGCCGAGAGCAGTCGGGCCGTCACGACGTACCCGCTGGATGGCGAAGCCATCCACGCCAAGGCCGGCGAGGCCACGCGCATTCCAGCCACGGGCTGGCTCGTCACGCCCACCCAGGGGAAGGTCCTTGCGTTCAGCTCACCGACACCCCTCCGCCGCAAAGAGATCGTCGCCGCGCTCGCCGGTCGCGATCCGGCGCCTGGACAGGCAGGTCATAAGGACGCCAGGCCCGCCGAGTTCGGCACGTTCACTGACGCCGGTGGCACAAAGGCTTCCCAGATCAACCCCACGGGTCCAGCAGATCCTCTGATCACAAAGCCGAAAACCGTCACCGCGCAGGCCGGACGCTAGCACTACTGCGGGAAGTCGGAGGGGGAAGCGAACCGCCATGACGCCAAGGGCGCCAAGAAACCAGGGAAATGGGAGGGGGAAATGCCGAGACGGCACTTCCTCTTCTCCCCTTGGCGACCTTGGCGCCATGGCGGTTTTTCTGCCGATCCGGGGCAACTTCCCGCAGCAGTGCTAGAGCGGCGATCGACGTTATCGCACAGCGTGCCGCGCGCACGGGCGGCGCGTCACCGCGCGTGACCTCTGCGGCGGACGCGCCGGTCGCCCCACGAGGAGCCGAGGCGCCGTCGGCGTCGAGCCCTCAGGCGCTCCGATGGCGAAAGTCGGCGAGGATCATGCTCCCCGTCCCCTCGATCCTCGCCGTGGGGGTCTGCAGGGAGAGCGACTGCTCGCGGCTCCATTGCTGGACGCTGTACGTGACGTAGTGATTCAGATCATCCACGGTGACGAACCCCTTGCGACCCGTGCGATCGGCGGCGCCGCGAAGACCCTCGAGCACGAACGATGTGAACACACCGAGCTTGGCTTCCGGGCGCTCCATCGCGATCTGCTGGGAAGTGCTGCCCGAGAGGACAGCGATGCCCTCGGCCAGCTCGAAGGCATCGTGGACGAACCCAGGGAGAAGCGAGGGAGCGCCGGGCGCCCGGCCGAGATCGACCCCGGCGTGGCAGGCGTCGAGGATGAGGATCTTGCGACGGGCGGGCGATTTGAGGAGGATCTTCTTGATCCTGTTGACCGAGAGAGACGTCTCGGAGAGCACCTGCTTGCCGGTGTCGCGAAAGAGGAGAACCGGTTTGCCCTTGTGCAGGGTACCATGACAGGAGAAATGCACCAGGAGCAGGTCATTGGGGCTCATCCCACTGGCGAAGAGGCTCAGCTCCTGCAAGACGCGGTTGCGCAGGGGCAACATACGCTCTTCTTCGACGCCATCGTGCATCGCCTTCACGACGGTGTAGCCCAGCTCGTTCTTGAGTGCGTTCCCGAGCGCGACGACGTCGTTGACACAAAAACGCAGATCGCCAATGCTGCGGTCATCGTAGCGGCCTACCCCGACGAGGAAGGCGTAGCGAGCGGCCACGGGACCGAGCACCTGCTCCTCCGCAGCGGCCATGGCGCGTTCCGCCTCGGCATCAGCGATGCGCTCTGCCTCATCGCCGCGGGCGTGAGCCCGCTGCACGCGCGCCGCCGAGCCCTGGTCGAGCGCCGGCCGCTGGCTCGGCTCTACCGCGCGCATCACCAGGGTGCCTCGGTTGCCCGTGGTCCGCGCCGGCGGCGGCGGGGTCGACGCCGCAGGCGGCGGCAAGGAGGCAGGCGGCGGCAAGGAGGCAGGCGGCGGCACACTGGCATAGTACGGAGCGGCCCTGGCTGCCGCAGCTTCGGCGGTCAGCTGCTCTGTGATCAGCGTCCGGAGCTCATCATGGAACGGGCGGAACGTGTCTTCGGCGCCCGGGGTCGTGAAGCGCTGGAGAAAGGGGCGCGTGACGCGCAGAAAGGTGGTCGCGTGGAGGTGGCTGCTCCAGCCGGTATGCGCGGCGATATACGAAAGGGGGAGCGGTGAGGGAGCGGCGCAGAGGAGGGCCAGGCTGCGCTTGACCAGCAGCTCCGACTCGGCGGGTAGGTGGTTCACGCGGCCCCATAGCTTGATGAAGACGTCACGCAGCGTGCGGGGGAGCGGAGCGCCGAGGCGGCCCTCGGGGGGCAACCGCCGCAGCCACTCGGCGAGCTCGACGGAGTAGAGCATGTTGCCCTGGGCGCGCTGCACGGCCTCGTCGGCGACGTAGGCCGGCAGGCCGAGCTCCCGGACGACGCCGTCCCAGAAGGCCCGGCACGCCGCGTAATTCGAGGGGATCCATCGCGGGGCGTCGAGGTCGACGAGCGCCGGGGCGTAACGCATGAACCAGCCGAGATCCGTGGTAGGGCGCGAGGAAGCGAGCAGGACGACGCGCGGCGGGAGCGGGGCGGGGAGCAGGCGGGTGAGATCGGAGTAACCCCTCTCGTCTTCCGCCTCGTCGAGGTCATCAATGACGAGGAGGAGGCTCATGGAATCCGGCTCCAGGACACGCCTCGAGATGCGCTCGATGAGGTCGATGAGGCGGCGCTCGGGGTGCGCGTGCCCGTCGCGCATGTCGATGAAGCGGTTCTCAAGCTGCGTTGCGAGCGAGCTCGCGACGATATCGGGCCGATCGAACGCGCTGGTCCTCAGGAAATGGGAGGCGACCGCCCAGCGCGCGCTCGACGGGTGCGCTCGTACGTTGCGTTCAACCTGCTCAGCCCAGCGCGCGAGGCGCCGGCTCGACTCAGCGATCCTGCCGCGCACGCGCTCGACCTGACAGGCCGCGGTGACCCGCTGAAGATAGCTGGCCAGGATCGCGCTCTTGCCGACGCCAGGGGTTCCCGTGACGAGGACCGTGGTCGCGCCCCTCCGGAAGAGCGCGTCGATCTCGTGGAGCACCTCGTCGCGGGCGAAAAGCTGAGGATGGTGCTGGCGCTCGCCGCCGACACTGACCCGATCGCCAGATGCTCGATCGCCATGATGCGGGGTCATGCTGCTTACGTGATTCGAGTTCTGGGCGGCTGTCAAGGGGCTACTCGAAGGCCCTGGTATCGACCTGTCTTCGGAACATTGCCTCTGTTCGTCGTCGCCTCACACCGCATGGTCCGGGCTGTCCTGAGTGCTTCCGGGCGGCCCACGTGCGCGCCCGCGCGCCGTCCCATGCTCACCGCGCGCCGTCCCATGCTCCAGCCGACCTTGGCTCGGTCGCGCAACGTCGGCGTGGGCGTGGAGGACGCCCGCGGGGCGGCGAGGTTCCCGCTCCAAAGCACGCGCTCTGCGAAAGCCAGCGTGCCTGGCCCGGGCGGCGCCGTACACACGCCGGCCCGGCGGTGAGCCCAATCACACAGCACCGCTGCTTGGCACCTCATGTGCAGTGACGGGGATGACACGCGCTGACGGACAGCCCGATCGCCAGGTGTTCTGCGATGGGACATGGGCCGTCATGCCGGATCCGATTCGAGGACAAGGGCTTATTGGCTCTTTCCGGAGGTGTCATCATGGCGTTCTTTCAGCATCTCAAGCGTCAGGACAAGCGCGACGCCGGCTGGGATTTCCTGGCCCCGCGGAGGCGTCTCAAGCACTTTGCCCTCATGGCTCTCACGGCCTCGACCGTCCAGCTCGGCTGCGCCGGCGACGAGGACGTCTCGCAGGTGGAGTCCGACGAGGAAGACGTCGCGAGCGAGGCAGCCGCGCTCTCGCTCTACCAGCAGAACCCCGTCGGCAACCTGTCGGTGCTCTCGCCCGCCGAGGGCGCGCCCTACGCGATCGCGACCAAGAGCGCATGGACGTCGGCCCCCGGACTGTCCAGCGCGGTCTACTCGCACGCGGGCGACAACCTGGAGATCAGCTTCAGCGCCGAGATCTACGCCACCAACACGGTGTGGCTGCGCGCGCTCGTCGACGGCGCGCCGGTCTCGCCGAGCGACGTGAAGATCAAGATGGGCAGCGAGAACTTCGACGGCACGCGCTCCTTCACCTTCGTGAAGTCGGGCGTCTCGGCCGGTCAGCACATCGTCGAGATCCAGTGGTACGTGGTGAACGGCGGCGACGCCCAGATGCGCGATCGCTCGCTGGTGGTCAACTCGGCCGCGCCCTTCAGCGGCGACGGCCGGCTCGCCGTGGCCGCCGCGCCCAGCGGCCCGGACCTCATCAAGACCACCACCGCCTGGGAAAACGTCCCAGGCCTCACAACCCAGCTGACCACCAGCGCCCAGCAGGACCTGATCGTCACCTTCGCGGCCGAGGCCTCCTCGAACAGCGGCCGCCTGTTCGTGCGCGCGCTCGTCGACGGCGTGGACGTGGGCAACGTGACGCTGCTCCACGCCAACATGGCGAACCGCGGCGGGACGCGCAGCATGACCTTCGTCGCGCCCAACGTGCCCGCCGGCAACCACGCCGTGCAGATCCAGTGGTCCGGCGATACCGCCGGCGGCGACATCCGCCTCGGCGACCGCACCGTGACCGTCTCGGCCGCGCCGGCCTCGGCCCCGGGCGGCTCGACCGCGGCGGCCACCATGCAGGGCCCGCCGGTGCCGTTCTCCGGCCTGACCTGGACCAACATCCCCGACCTCTCGGTCAACCTCAACACCCAGGCCGCCGCCGAGAGCGCGGCCATCACCTTCTCCGGCGAGGTCTACTCCTCGAGCGGCCGCCTGTTCCTGCGCGCCCTTGTCGACGGCGTGCCGGCGCAGCCCAGCGACGTCACCCTCATCCAGGGCGAGCCGCTCATGCGCGTGAACTCGCACACCTTCGTGCTCAAGAACCTGCGCCCGGGCAACCACACCGTGACGCTGCAGGCGCGCAGCGACACCGGCACCACCGCCAACATCCGCGACCGCTCCCTCCGCGTGGCCGCCAAGAGGCGCTCGGGCTCCGATTTCGCCCAGGCGTTCATGGGCATCGGCCTGGGCTATGGCCACTCGCCGCGCGTGCGCACCCACAAGGCCCTGGTGCTGTGCATCGACCCGGTCCGCCCGGATCACGCCGCGCCCTCGCTCTCCCAGATCCTCAACTACCATGAGGGCGGCGACGGCGGCATGAGCATGAAGGGCTGGCTAGCCGACAACACCGACGGCAAGCTCGCCTTCGACAGCTTCCAGTACGTGAACTGCGGCCCGTTCGCCCAGGCGCCGGCCGCGCACCAGGGCAACTGGTACTGGGACACGCCCGGCGGGCACGCCGAGGCCTGGCGCGACGCCATCCGCGCCGCCGACGCGAGCATCAACTTCCACAACTACGATACCAACGGTGACGGCAAGATCACCCGCGACGAGCTCGTCCTCATCGTGGTTCGCCCGCAGAACTCGGCCTACGGCACCAACCGCAGCGTCGACGTGGCGGTCGACGGCAATTCGACGCCGCTGAACTTCGACCTCCTCGACGTCTACCTATCGTCGTTCGACTCCGATCGCCGCAACGGCGTGGGCCTGCTCGCCCACGAGCTCACCCACCGCATCCTGGACGCGCAGGACATGTACGGCTGCGACTCGTCGAGCACGGCGTCAAAGTACTTCGACGCCATGTACTGGCACTGGCAGGCCACCCACATGGGTCCGTTCGAGAAGCTGAAGAGCGCCCTCGTGACCCCGGACCTCGTCGAGATCGGCTCGTGGACCACCCAGACCGTCCCGCTGGCCTCGATCGAGACCCGCAAGGAGGTCACGCTGCTCTGGGACGCCGCGCGCGGCGACAAGGAGTACTTCCTGCTCGAGAACCGCTGGGGCGCGGGCGACGTCTACGACTCGCCGCTCGGTTCGAGCGTTGTGGTCTGGCACATCGTCGAGGACCCGACGCTGGCCGCCCAGTACCCGCCCGCCGGCGCCGAGACCTGCGGCATCGTCCACCAGCAGGTGCGCAAGCTCGGCCAGCTGACCTTTGACGGCCAGGCCCGCGAGCTCTTCTGGGCTGACGGCACGAGGACCAACATCACCGTCACCGCGCGGGGCGCGTTCGGCGAGCTCACCAACGTGGAGATCAAGAAACAGGGCCTGATCGTGCTCCCGTTCCCGCGGCCAACCCTCCCCCCGATCCTCAGCCAGTAGTCCGCTACGCCGACAGTCGAGGACGTGGCGCGGCGGCTGCGCGGGCCCACCGAGCCCGCGCAGCCTGCAGCCGTCTCAGTGCACCCGCATCCCCGGCTTCGCCCCCGAGTCCGGCGCCAGGATATGCACCGTCTCGTCCCCCGCCGCGAGCACCATCCCCTCACTGAGGCCGAACTTCATCTTCCGCGGCGCCAGGTTGGCGCACACGATGACGAGCCGCCCGATGAGATCTTCCGGCTTGTAATACGCCTTGATCCCGGCGAACACCGTCCTCCGCGCCTCGCCGCCGAGCGAGACGGTCAGCTTGAGCAGCTTCTTCGCCTCGGGCACGTGCTCCGCCGCGACGATGCGCGCGACGCGCAGGTCGACCTTGGTGAAGTCGTCGATCGTACACTCCGGCGCGAGCGGCTCCTTGGCGAGCGCCGCGCCATCGTCCTCCGCGGCCGCGCCCCCGCCCGCCGCCTGGCCCGCCTCTGCGTTCGCCCCCGCCGCACCAGCAGGCGCCGCCGCCTCCTCGGCAGGGCGGCTCTCCGCGATCATCTTCTCCACTGCACCCGGCTCGACCCGCTTCATGAGGTGCTCATACGCGGCCACAGGCGTCCCCACAAGCGGCGTCTTCGCGAGCTCCCACCGGTCCATGGGGCACCCGAGCAGCCGCCCGACGTCGTCGGCCAGCTTCGGGAGCACCGGCGCCAAGTAGAGAACGATCTGCCGGAACAGGTTGAGCGCCACGGTGCAAACGGCCTGCACCTCCGCCTTCTTCTCCGGCTGCTTCGCCAGCGCCCACGGCTGCATCCGGTCGACATACTCGTTCGCCCGGTCCGCCAGCGCCACGATGCTCCTCGTCGCCCGCGCATAGTCGAACGCCGCGTACGCCGCCCCGATCGCGTCGCCCTCCGCCGCCGCCGCCGCGAACAGCCCCCCATCCTCCGGGTAGGCCGCCGACAGCCCCGTCTGCGCCACGAAGCGCGACGACCGGCTCGCCAGGTTCACGACCTTGTTCACGAGCTCGGCGTTCACCTTGTTGACGAGCTCTTCCAGGTTCAGATCGATGTCGTCGACCTTCGAGCTCAGCTTGCTCGCGTAGTAATAACGGAGGTACGCCGGGTCGAGGTGATTCAGGTACGTCGAGGCCAGCACGAAGGTGCCCTTGCTCTTCGACATCTTCTCTCCGTTCACGGTGAGGAACCCGTGCACCTGCACGCGCGACGGCAGCGAGAACCTCGCGCTCTTCAGCATCGCCGGCCAGAAGAGCGTGTGGAAATACACGATATCCTTCCCGATGACGTGGACTATCTCCGTCTCCTCGGAACGCCACCAGTCGTCGAACGCCTCGCTTTCCCGGGCGCACCACTCCTTGCTCGCGGCCATGTACCCTATCGGCGCGTCGAACCAGACATACCAGTAGTTCCCTGGCGCGTCGGGGATCTCGAACCCGAAGTACGGCGCGGGGCGCGATACGTCCCAGTCGCGGAGCGGCTCCGACAGGAAATGCCCTGCGAGGTAGTTCGCGATCTCCTTTGGCATCCGCCCCTCGCCCTGCGTCCAGGTCGACAGGAACGGCCGCTCCGGCTCGATGGCCACCATGAGGTGCTGCGCGCTCCGCACCTCGGGCCGCGCGCCCGTGAGCGCGCTCCTCGGCTCGACCAGATCGGTCGCGGCGTAGGTCGAGCCGCACCGGTCGCAGCTATCGCCGTACTGGTCCGGCGCCGCGCACTTCGGACAGGTGCCCTTGACGAAGCGATCCGCCAGGAACATGCCCTCCTGCGGATCGAAGAGCTGCGTGACCTCCTTCGTGGTCACCATGCCGCGCTCGCGCAGCGACGCCCAGATCTCCTCGCACAGCGCGCGGTTCGCCGGGGAGTTCGTGCTGCCGTAGTGGTCGAACCGGATCTGGAACGCCGCGAAATCGCGCTGGTGCGCCGCGCTCATGTCCGCGATGACGTCGGCCTCGCTCCGCCCCTCTTGCCGAGCGCGGATCATGATGGCCGTGCCGTGGGTGTCGTCGGCGCACAGGTAAATGCACCTCCGCCCGGTCATCCGCCAATAACGGGCAAAGATGTCGGTCTGGGTGTACTCGACGAGGTGGCCGATGTGGATGTGCCCGTTGGCGTAGGGCAGCGCGCTGGTGAGCAGGAGCCGTTTCATGCTGGGCTGGACTTTGCACGAAATCGCGGCCGGATGCGAGCCGCCGATGGCGCGCGGGCGCGCCCTCCAGCGGAGCGCCGCGCGGGCCCGCGTGGACACGACAGCGGACGTGCGGCCATGGACGGAGCGGGGTCGGGCTCTAGATACGTAGTGAACCGATCGACGTGGAGGGGACCATGGCAGTACAGAGGAAGCAGCGGCGTGGCAAGGAAGGCGGAGCGCGGGCGCTGGAGGCCCAGCCCCTCCTCCGCCAGCGAGGCAAGGAGATCCAGCCTTTCGGGACGGTCGTGGACTATCCGCTGGCGCTCGCCGCGAAGTCGCGCGCGGAGAGCATCCGGGCGCTGAATCAGATCCTGTCGGACACGCTCGTCCTGCGCGACATGTACAAGAAGCACCACTGGCAGGTGTCCGGGGCGACCTTCTTCCAGCTCCACCTGCTCTTCGACAAGCACTTCAAGGAGCAAGCCGCGCTGATCGACATGCTCGCCGAGCGCGTCCAGACGCTGGGCGGCGTCGCGATCGCCATGGCGCACGACGTCGCGGAGATGACGAGGATCGAGCGGGCGCCCCGCGGCCGCGAGCAGGTGCCAGCTCAGCTCTCGCGCCTGCTCGACGCGCATGAGGTCATCCTCGCGGAGACGCGCGAGGCGGTGAAGCTCGCCACCGACAACCGCGACGATGGCACCGCCGATCTGCTCATGAGCGACGTCCTCCGCACGAACGAGATGCAGGTGTGGTTCCTGTCCGAGCACCTCGTCGACACGCCGCTCGTCCGCGCCACCTGAGCGCCGGCACGCCGCTTTCCCCTCCCCGTCCAGCCCCCTCCCCGTCCGGCCCTCCGGGCGCGCCCCGAAAATTCGACAGGGCGCGCGTAACCTTTCCGGCCCCCCGATCGTGGTACCGCCAGGAAAGGGGCTATGTGATGCGTACTACAAAAGACGTGGTGGTGATCGGCGGCGGGCTCGCGGGGCTGGCCGCGGCGGCGTACCTGGGCCGGGCGGGTCGGTCGGTCGCCCTCGTCGAGAAGGCGCACGCGCCGGGCGGCCGCGCCTCCACGCAGGAGAGCCACGGCTTCTCGCTCAACCTCGGCGCCCACGCGCTCTACCGCGGGGGCGCGGCGCACGAGGTGCTCCGCGAGCTCGGCGTCCGGTTCACCGGCGCGGTGCCCTCCCAGTCGGGCGCGCTCGCGCTCGACCGCGGCGCCCTTCACACCCTGCCGTCCGGCGCCCTCTCGCTCCTCACGACGGGCCTCTTCCCCCTCGCCGCGAAGGTCGAGATGGGGCGCGTCCTCACCAGCCTCGCCGCGGTGAACCCCGCGCCGCTCGCGTCGGTCCCGGTCTCGGCCTGGCTCCGCGACGCCTTCCGGACGCCCGAGGTGCGCCGCTTCGCCGGCGCGCTCATCCGGCTGTCGACCTACTGCGCCGACGACGATCACCAGAGCGCCGGCGCGGCGCTCGCCCAGCTGCAGCTCGCCCTGAGCCACGGGGTGCTCTACCTCGACGGCGGCTGGAGGACCCTCGTCGGCGGCCTGCGCGACGCCGCCGTGGCGGCCGGCGTGGAGATCCTCACCGGCGTGCGGGCGACGCAGATCGCGGCCGAGGGTGGCGCCGTCTCCGCCGTGGAGCTCGCGAACGGCGACCGCCTCGGCGCCAGCGCCATCCTCATCGCCGCGAGCCCGCGCGCCGTGGCCGCGCTCGTTCCCTCGAGCACGGCGCTCGCCGCGCACGCCGAGCGCGCCCTCCCGGTCCGCGCCGCGTGCCTCGACGTCGCCCTGTCGAGGCTCCCTCGCGCGCGCCCGGGCTTCGTGCTCGGCATCGACCGCCCGCTCTACCTGTCGGTCCACTCCGACGCCGCGCGCCTCGCCCCCGCGGGCGGCGCCGTGATCCACACCGCCCAGTACAGCCCCGAGCTCGCCGGCCGCGACCCCGAGCGCGAGCTCGAAGATCTGCTCGACCGCGCGCAGCCCGGCTACCGCGACGCGATCGTCGAGCGCCGCTTCCTGCCCTCGCTCGTCGTCTCCAACGCCGTGGTCACGGCGGAGGGCGGCGGCCACGCAGGGCGCCCCGGCGTCCGCGTCCCGGATCTCGACGGGCTCTTCCTCGCGGGCGACTGGGTCGGGCCGACGGGCATGCTCGCCGACGCGAGCCTCGCCAGCGCGCGGGACGCCGCGAGGGCCATCCTCTCGCGCCGCGCCCTCGACCGCGCGGCGTGACGGGGTTACCCGACGCTCCATGAGCAGCTCCACGGCCTCTCCTGCCCCGAGCGCCGGGCTCGCCACCCCCGGCTTCGTCGCCGCGAGCTACCGCGAGCACGAGCGCTTCCTCTGGGCCCTCTCCTACCGGCTCACCGGCAGCGCCGCGGACGCGGACGACATCGTGCAGGAGACGTTCGTCCGCGCGCTGGAGCGCCCGCCCGCGCGCACCGAAGAGCCCGTCCGCCCCTGGCTCGCGCGCGTCGCGCTGAACCTCGGCCGCGACGCCCTCCGGCGCCGCAAGCGCCTCGCCTACGACGGACCGTGGCTCCCCTCCCCGATCGAGGCGGAGCCCGAGCCCCCGTCGTTCGAGATCCCGGGCAAGGACGGCACCGAGGGCCGCTACGACCTCCTCGAGAGCGCGTCCTTCGCCTTCCTCATCGCGCTCGAGGCGCTGACCCCGCAGCAGCGCGCGGTGCTCCTGCTCCGCGACGTCTTCGACTACTCGGTGCAGGAGACCGCCGCCGCGCTCGACCTGTCGGAGGCCAGCGTGAAGACGACCCACCACCGCGCCCGCCGCGCCCTCGAGCCGTACGAGCGCGACCGCTGCCGCCCCTCACCCGATCTCGTCGAGCGGTCGGGCGCGGCGCTCGTGCGCTTCCTGCAGACCCTGGCGACGCAGGACGTCGCCGCCATCGAGGCGCTGCTGAGCGAGGGCGTCCGGGTCATCAACGACGCCAACGGCGAGTTCAAGGCGGCGCGCCGGATCGTCGTCGGCCCGAACCGGGTCGCGCGGTTCTACGTCGGCCTGCTGAGGATCGACGACCCCGGAGCGCTCCGCCACGAGCTGCGCCTCATCAACGGCCTCCCGGCGGTCGTCATCGAGCGCAGGACCACCGTGGAGAAGCTGGCGCCGCGGTTCGTCATGCGCTGCGAGATCGACGCGAGCAGCCTCATCACGGCGATCCACTCCGTGCTGGCCTCGCACAAGCTGACGGCCGTGAAGGCGCTCGCTCCGTGAGCGCGACGACGAGGCCGGCAGGGTGAGCGGCGAGGAGACAGCCCCCTGCCGGCCGAGCACTGGAGTGAGTCGTGTCGCGGGGCGTACTTCGGCCGGCGAAGTAGTTACTGTTGGAGCAACATAGCGCCGGCTGGCGCTCATGTCCATAGCGGAACAGCCCGCTCGCTCAGGGGGCTTTGCCGCCTCCCTGAGCCCGTTCGCGGTGCGCCTGTTCGATGAAGTGACGAACCTCCTTGTCGATGGCGGCGATCGCTACCCCCTTGAAGGGGCGCATCAGGAGAGGCACGTCGAGATCCACATCCACGGCGCCGGGGCGGAGCTCCATGCTGCCTTTCAGCTTGACGCCCTTCACCGAGAAGCCGAGCTCGGCGCGCCGCGCGTCGTGCCATACGAGGAAAGGCTCGTACTCGGCGTACCGCTCTCGGTACTGCGCGATCGCTCGTTCGGTCGCCAGCTTTGCCTCGCTGTCGTTCAGGTCGTGCTCAATCGTGTGCTTCATGATGGGACCTCGCAGTTCGTATCAGGGCACATCGCGAGAATCGGCCAGGGGACCGTCCGCCGTGAGACGCCGCTCGCGGGCGCAGCGCCCGGCCGAGTTCCATCGGTGAGATATCACGGATGCACGGGGCCCGCGGCCCTCTGGCGCTCGTCAGCATCGCGCATCGCGCGCCCGCGCTCTGTGACATTTCGCCACGCGGAGGAACTGCGGCTGTTTGTGGGCGACCGGCCGGGGCCATCGCCATGAAGGCATCTCACGCCGGAGGGCGCCTTTCCACGGACCGGACGCCGTCCCTGCGCCGGAGGCCGCCCTTCGTGCGGGGGCGTCGCGGCCCTGCGCCCCCTCAGTGGCCAGTGGTCACCGAGCCCGGCCTCGCGTAAAGACAACCGCCGCCGTGGACCTCCTGTATTTCGCGCTGCTCTGCTCCGTGCTCATCTTCGTGCACGAGCTCGGCCACTTCGTGTGCGCGAAGATCTTCGGCGTGAAGGTCCTCACCTTCTCGATCGGCTTCGGCCCCCGGGTGCTGCGCCTGCGAGGCCGGGAGACGGAGTACTGCGTCGCGCTCCTGCCCCTCGGCGGCTTCGTGAAGATGCTCGAGGAGAACCGGCAGGAGGCCGTGCTCCCCGAGGATCGCAAGCGCACCTTCGAGTCCCAGGCGCTCTGGAAGCGCGTGATCATCGTCATGGCCGGCCCGGCGATGAACGTGCTCTTCCCGGTGCTGCTCTACTTCGCCGTCTTCATCGGGGAGACCCGCTTCGTCCCGCCGACGGTCGGCGTGGTCCTGCCGGGGCACCCGGCCGAGGGCCGGCTGGTCCCGGGCGATCGCATCCTCGAGGTGGACGGCGAGCGCGTCAGCACCTTCGCCGAGCTGCACCGGATCGTGACGAAGAGCCCCAACCAGGAGCTCCGGCTCAAGGTGTTCCGCAACAAGGAGCACGTCGAGGTCACGGTCGTCCCGGAGGAGAAGGTCGTCCAGAAGCCGCTCGAGATCGTGGACCGGGTGGGCGAGATCGGCATCCGGCCGAGCCGCCCCGCCGCCGTGGTGGGCGTCTCTCGGCCCGACTCGCCCGCGTTCCGGGCCGGGCTGCGCACGTTCGACGTCGTGACGGAGGTGCGCGGCACGCCCGTGAAGACGTTCGCCGACCTGGAGCTCGCGCTCGAGGAGAGCCGCGGCGCCACGGTGCCTGTCACCTACCTGCGGCCGGTCACGGTGCCGCGCGCGCTCGGCGGGCTGGCCGAGCTCGCCGTCTACGAGTCGGGCGTCGCCGCGCTGACGCCGGAGAGCGGCCACGGCGACCTGCTCGCGCGGACCGGCATCGAGCCGGCCGACCTCTACGTCGCCGAGGTCCCCGAGGGCTCGGCCGAGTGGGACGCCGAGCTCCGGCCGGGCGATCGCATCACGGAGGTCGACGGGGTCGAGGTCACCGCCTGGTCGACCTTCGTCGAGCGGCTCTTCGCGGCTCCGGATAGACCGCACGTGATCACGTGGCAGCGCTCGGGCCAGCGCAAGAGCGGCACCATCGAGCTCCGCCGCGAGGACTGGATCGACGAGTACGGCCAGCACCGCCCGCGCTTCTACCTGCGCGCGTCGAACTGGTCGCCGATGGTGGCCGAGCCGTTCGTCGACAGCCCCTCGGCCTTCCAGTTCGCCCTGGAGAGCGCGGTCGACGAGACGTACGACGTCATCCGGTTCATCATGGTCGGGATCGTCCGCATCATGGAGGGCAAGGTCAGCATCTCCACGCTGGGCGGCCCCATCACGGTGTACGACGTGATCGGCGAGGAGGGCGCGAAGGGCGTCAGCTACTTCGTCTGGGCGATGGCGGTCATCTCGATCAACCTCGGGCTCATCAACCTGCTGCCCATCCCGGTGCTCGACGGCGGCCACCTCCTGTTCTTCACGTTCGAGGCCGTGCTGCGGCGCCCGCTGCCGCTGCGCGTCCGCGAGATCGCGAGCCTGGTCGGGCTCGTGGTGCTCATCGGCCTGATGGGCATCGCCTTCAAGAACGACGTCGAGCGCCGCTGGGACGTGATCCAGGGGCAATTCAAGGAGCTCGTTGGCTGACCGGGACCAGGGTGGCGGGCGCGACGGGGGCCGCGGCGCGCGCCCGCCGCATCCGACCGAGAGCGCGCCGCGCGCGGTCGCGGCGCGCGTGCTCGCGCGGGTGTGGGGCTCGGAGGCCTTCGCCTCGGCGGCCCTCGACGCCGAGCTGCGCCGCGCGCCGGCGCTGGACCCGCGGGACGTGGGCCTCGCGACGGAGCTCGTCTACGGCGTCCTGCGCGTGCAGGCGGCGCTCGAGGCGCGCATCGCCGAGTTCGCCGCGAAGAGCCGCTGGACGACCGACCCGCTGGTGCGCGCCCACGTGCTGATGGGGGCGTACTCGCTCTGCTTCCTCGATCGCATCCCCTCGTTCGCCGCGGTCTCGGAGGCGGTGGACGGCGCCCAGGCGGCCGGCGGGCCGCGGGTCGGCGCGTTCACGAACGCCGTGCTGCGCCGGCTCGCGGCGGCCGTGGAGTCCGGCGGTCGCTCGCCGCTCGCGAGCGCGGTGGTCGCCTCCGCGCCGGGGTGGCTGCGGGGCGCCCTGCGCCGCTCGCTTGGCCGGGCCGCGGCCGAGGCGTTCCTGTCGGCCGGCCCGGTGCCGCCGCCGACAGGCCTCTGCCTCGCCCCTGGCGAGGACCGCGACGCGTGGCTCGAGGCGCTGCGGGCCGCCGCGCCCACAGCGACCTTCGAGGCGGGGCGCGTCTCGAAGACCGCGATCGTCGCGCGGGGGGCGGGCGATCTCCGGCGGCTCCCAGGCTTCGGCGCCGCGTGGATCGGCCAGGAGGAGGGGGCGCAGGCGCTCGCCTTCGCGCTCGGCGCGCGGCCTGGCGAGGCCGTGCTCGACGCCTGCTCCGGCCGGGGCAACAAGTCGTGGATCCTGTCGCGCGCGGTGCTGCCCGGCGGCGCTGTGGACGCGGCGGATCTGTACCCTGCGAAGCTCTCGCAGCTCCGCGCGGCGCTGGGCGCGCCTCCTTCGACCGCGGAGGGCACGGGCGCAGAAGACGCAGGCGCAGAGGCCGGCGATGCGCAGGCCGGCGCGCGCGACGGGCTCGGGCGGGCTGCGGCGACCGTGCGCGAGACCTACGCCGTCGACTGGACGGTGGGCGCGGGCGACGTCCCCGAGGGCTACGACCGGGTGCTCGTCGACGCCCCTTGCTCCGGGGTGGGCACGCTGCGGCGGCGCCCGGAGATCGCGCTCCAGCGCGAGGCGGACGACCTTCCGCGCCTGGCCGACCTCCAGGTCGCGATCGCGCGGCGCGCCGCGACCCGCGCCCGGGACGGCGGCCGGCTCGTGTTCGCGGTGTGCAGCGTGCTGCGCGAGGAGTGCGAGGCCGTGACGGCGCGGCTCGCGGCCCCGGCGGACGACGGCCTCGGCGTCCGGCTGGAGCCGGCGCCGTTCGACGCAGAGCTCGCGCGGGAGCTCGCGGGCGGCGGCGACGCGTTCCGGCTGCTGCCGCACGTGCACGGCACAGACGGGTATTTCGCTGCGATGTTCGTCGTGCGGCGGTGACGATGTGCGACGGCGCGCCCGTCCGCCGTCCTTGTACGATGATAGGCGGATAAGAGCAGCTTGACTTCCGGACGGCGTTTGGACTTCCTAACGACGTTTTAGCGGCAGCTGCCCACCCGCGAAGCACTGCCAGCTGTCGGTGGATGTAAGGAGATGGGGGTCACGGGTGCGATAGCCACGATTTGTCTCCGCCGTGTTTCTTATCGCTAGGCACTCGCTCCGTGTCGCCGCACACTCGTACAGTCAGGGACCTTAGCAAGCCTTCCGAGTAGCGTGAATCCTGCGCCGAACGTCCTGCCCAACACCCCGGCCGAGCTCGGGCCCGGGTCCGTGTTGGGGCGTTATGAGCTGCTGCTGCCGATCGCAGCAGGCGGCATGGCCATGGTGTGGGCGGCGCGGCTGAAGGGAACGCGCGGCTTCCAGAAGATCGTCGCCGTCAAGACGATGCTGCCGACGCTGTCCGAGGACGATCAGTTCGAGCGCATGTTCCTCTCGGAGGCGTCGCTCGCGTCGCAGATCCGCCACCCGAACGCCGTCGAGATCCTTGATCTCGGCGAGCAGGACGGCGTGCTGTTCCTGGCGATGGAGTGGATCGACGGCATTCCGCTCAACCAGGTGATGAAGGTCGCGAAGCGGCAGACCGGCATGCCGATCCCGATCGCGGTGCGCATCGTGGCGCAGGCCTGCGCCGGCCTGCACGCCGCGCACGAGCTCAAAGACAAGAGCGGTCAGCTCGTCGGCCTCGTGCACCGCGACATCTCCCCGCAGAACATCCTGGTCACCTACAACGGCCTGGCGAAGGTCGTGGACTTCGGCGTGGCCAAGGCCACCGCGCTCAACGACAGCACGACGCAGGCCGGCCAGCTCAAGGGCAAGGTGAGCTACATGGCCCCGGAGCAGGTGCGCGGCGACGCGATCGATCGGCGCGTCGACGTGTTCGCGATGGGCATCGTGCTCTACGCGCTCACCACCGGCAAACACCCGTTCCGCAAGGAGAACGAGGGCGCGACGCTGTTCTCCATCTCGTCGACGGACCCGGTGGAGGCGCCGCACGAGTTCCAGCCCGATTACCCGGCGTCGCTCGAGGCCGTGCTGATGCGCGCGCTCGAAAAGGAGCGCGACCAGCGCTTCGCCACGGCCAACGAGCTGATGCGAGCGCTCGACAAGGCGCTGCCGCCGCACCAGCGAGCCACCGACGAGGACGTCGCCAATTTCGTCCGCGAGCTGTTCGAGGAGGAGCAGCAGCAGACGCGCGCGGCCCTCGCCGAAGCGCTGGAGCGCGCCGACCGCAATCAGCTGAGCAACAACGTCGGCATGTCCGACGTGACGGGCGCGAGCCCCTCGTCGGTGAGCGCCTTCAGGACCGTCAACCTCCGCGGCGCGGCCGCTGGCGTGGCCGGACAGATCACGCTCGACGACGAGATCCCGCCGTTCGCGCGCTCCAGGAGCCGCGCGCTGCCCGCCGTCGTGCTCCTCGGTCTCCTCGCCGCCGGCGTGCTCGCCGTACTGCTCCGGAGCGGCGACGCACCAACCCCTCTTCCTTCCGTCGCCGCGCCCGCCGCCCAGGCGTCCGCCGCCCTGGCGCCCGCGCCTCCCAAGGCAGAGGCGCCCCCTGCGACCGAGCTCGACACGCCCCCGAGCCAGCCTTCTGCCTCGGTCTCGGCCAGCGCAGCGCCGGAGCCGGCGCCAACGCCGACGCCGCACCCGGTGTCACCCGCGCGCGCGTCGTCCCGTCGTCAGAACAAGCCCGCCGAGCAGACCAAGTCGCCGACCCCGACGCCGACCGCCACGCCGCCCAAGTCATGGAAGCATGATCCTGGGTTCTAGCTAATTCGACCGGATCAGAAGGTTCCTGAGAGACTCGCGCCGATCTCGGATCCGCCCGCGACGGGCACGAGCTCGAGCGAGGTCTTCTCGGGCTGCTTTGGCTTCCTGTTCTGAAGAAGCAAGATCGCGGTCGCCGTGCCGACCGCGACGACGCCGACGCCGAGCGCCACCTGCGCGCCATAGTGATAGAATTTGAGGTCGTCGTAGCGCGACTGCATGGAGGGCGGGCACGACTTGCCGTCCTTGCCACAGGCGTCTTCCAGATCCTTGAGCGCTCCCTGGCGGAGCCCGAACAACACCCCGGAGCCGATCAGGCTCGCGGCGCCGACGCCCCCGATGACGTACGGCACCACCTTGGACGGCGGCTTTTCCCGCAAGGCGCCCACCTGGATCAGCAGCTCTTGCGGCAACGCTTCGAGCGTCACCTCGACGCGCGTCACCCCCTCCTCCTTCAGCTCCACCGTTTGTTGAAACGGCCTGTAATTGGGAGCCTTGGCGGTGAGCGCGTGAGGCCCGGGATCGAGCGGCACCTCGACGCCGATGGACGTCCCGCCGAGGGCGATGCCGTCGAGCGCAATGGCCGCGGAGGCCGCCCCTTTGCCGCGTACGATGACGAGCTTCGGGATCCGGGCGCGCAGCCGGCCGATCGACTGATCGACCTCGGCCCGAAAATCGGGCCCGACGGCGTCGGCCTCCGCGAGCGCCAGCTCGTAACCACCGAGCGCGGCCACGAGCCGCCCCAGATTCTCCTCGCACACGGCGATGTGGAAGCGCACCTGCGGCGTCATCCGCACCTGGCCGACTTCGCGGAACCGCTGCAGGGCCGCGGCCCAGTTGCCAGCTTGTTCGAGCTCGGTCGCCTGCTGAAACTGCGCGCGGGCTTGCTTGAGCTCGTCGGTCTCCTGGGCGAGCGCGGGCGCCTCGAGCAGCAGCAGCAGCACCGCTGCGACGCGGAAAATTCGCGGGAAATTCCTCATGCGGCGCTTGCCATGGTGACTTGACGCCTCCGCTCCTGTCAACGTGGCGGCGCGGCCTTCGCGGCGCGACGCCGCACCGCGTCGTGGTTGGAGGTGCGCGCGCGCTGGCGGAGCTTTCGCGCGCGGATCCTGACGCGGTCTTCTCAATTTGTGGCCGCGAAATCCGCCAGCGAATGATACTTTTGGCGTTCGATGTCGACCCCTAGCTTTCTGCGTCGCTTCGCGCTGCTCCGCGCGTTCTCGGCCGCCGCGCTGACGGCGGGGATCTTCGCCGCCGCCGTTTCGTGCAGCGTGCCGGACTTCGAGTTCGCGTCGGTATCTGGCCCGCCGGCGCACTGTACAGACGACACGCAGTCCGACGGCGAGACGGGCCTGAACTGCGGCGGCGAGTGCGATCCCTGCCCGCTCGGCTCCGGCTGCGCCGCGAGCCGCGACTGCGCCGAGGGCGAGTGCATCGACGGCGTCTGCCAGGAAACGGGCTGCATGAATGACGCCCGCGACGGCTCGGAGTCGGACATCGATTGCGGCGGCAGCTGCGACAAGAAGTGCACGACCAACCAGAAGTGCAACCGGGCCAGCGACTGCGAGAGCGGCGTGTGCCAGGAGGGCCTCTGCGTCGCGCCGACCTGCACCGACGGGGTGCCCAACGGCACCGAGAGCGACGTGGACTGCGGCGCCGACTGCGGGGGCTGCCAGGACGGCAAGATCTGCCGCTCGAGCGGGGACTGCCTTAGCAACGATTGCATCGACGGGGTGTGCGGCCCCACCTGCCCGGATGGCTACGCCAACTGCGATCGCAAGGCCAAGGGTGAGTGCGAGGTCAACGTTCGCACCGACGCGGACAACTGCGGCGATTGCGGCCAGAAGTGCGCGCTGCCGCACGCGACGGCCGAGTGCCAGGGCGGCGCCTGCAAGGTCAAGGAGTGCGCAGCGCCTTACGCCGACTGCGACGGCGATCCCGAGAACGGCTGCGAGGTGAACACCGCGACCGACTCGAGCCACTGCGGCGGCTGCGAAGAGCTGTGCCCGGCCGTGAACGGCGACGCCTATTGCGAGGCGTCGGAGTGCAAGGTCGCGTGCGACGAGGGCTTCACCAACTGCAACGGCCTGATCGGCGACGGCTGCGAGAGGGCGATCAACCGCGACGTATTGAACTGCGGCGGGTGCGGCATCGAGTGCGTGCCCACGGCGGGCGGCAGGCCCTGGTGCCGCGACGGCGAGTGCGGCGAGACGATTTGCCCGGCCGGCAGGGGCGACTGCAACGGCGACCCCGAAGACGGCTGCGAGGTGGATCTCGCCGCCGATCCGGAGAACTGCGTCACGTGCGGCGGCCTGTGCACGGTCGCCAACGGGACCGGCAAATGCACGGCCACCGGCTGCGCCATCGACAGCTGCGAGCAGGGCTTTGCCGACTGCGGCGGCGGCTACAGCGACGGCTGCGAGACCAGCACGGCGACGAGCCTCAGCCACTGCGGCGGCTGCGGCGAGGTCTGCACCATCGCCGGCGGCACCCCCAAGTGCGAGGGCGGCGACTGCCAGGTGAAGACCTGCAACAGCGGGATGGGCGACTGCGACGGCAATCCGGACAACGGCTGCGAGACGAACGTCAACGTCAACCAGACCCATTGCGGCGCCTGCGCGGCCGCCGGCGGCGTCAACTGCAACACCATCTACGCGAACGCCAGCGCGACCTGCCAGGGCGGCACCTGCTCCTTCGTCGGCTGCAAGGCGGACTACGCCAACTGCAACAACTCGCTGACCGACGGCTGCGAGGCCAACCTCAAGACCGACGAGGGGAACTGCGGCACCTGCACCACCCAGTGCAACACCATCCACACCACCAGCAACCAGTGCCTCGACGGCGCCTGCAACCCGATGTGCACGACCGCGCAGTACGACGACTGCGGGGTACCGAAGAACGGCTGCAACATCGACCTGTGGAACGACGAGAGCAACTGCCTCGGCTGCAACCTCGTGTGCCAGAGCGGGACCAGCGCCCACGTCACCAGCAACACCTGCAGCTCGTCGGGCTGCAACCCCGTGTGCTCCGGAGCCTACGAGAGCTGCGACGGCAACGTGAACAACGGGTGCGAGACGGACACCGCCACGAACGCGAACCACTGCGGCGACTGCAACCAGGTGTGCAGCACCGCCGCCGGTGCGCACGTGACCAGCAACGGCTGCAGCGGCGGCGACTGCCGGCCGATGTGCAGCGGCTTGTGGCGCAACTGCGACGGCAACGGCATGAACGGCTGCGAGAAGGACGCCTCCAGCGACATCAATGCCTGCGGCGCTTGCGACACCCGGTGCCTTTCAGCGCACGCGAGCGCCACCGCCTGCACGGCCGGCGCCTGCGTGCCCACGTGCAACACGGGCTGGAAAGCGTGCGCGAACCCGGAGGCCGGCTGCACCACCCAGCTCGGCACCGCCAGCAACTGCGCTGACTGCGGCGACGTGTGCAGGAACACCAACGCGAGCGCCGTCGCCTGCACCTCCGGCACCTGCGTGCCCACCTGCAACGCGGGCTGGAAGGCGTGCGGCGACCCCCGTGACGGCTGCACCACCCAGCTCGGCACCGCCAGCAACTGCGGCGACTGCGGCGACGTGTGCTCGGCAGCGAGGCCCATCTGCTCGAACGGCAACTGCGTCGTCACGCCGGACATCGCCGTCGTCAACTCGGGCACGACCGGCAGCGTGGCCTCCACCGGGACGACGATCCCCATCGTCAACGTGACCCACGCGCTGGCGACGCTGCCGGGCAACGATCGCATGGTCCTGGTAGGGGTCGTCGCCTCCGAGAACTCCCTCGCGCCGGTGAGCGTCACCTACGACGGCACGGCGATGACGCTCTACAACACGCAGCAGGTGCCGCCGGCCGATAAAAATGCCGGGGCCAGCATCTACTACATCCTGGACAGCCAGCTGCCGACCACCACCGGCAACAAGCCCGTGGTGGTGCAGATGGCGAACACGGCCACCTGGGGCATGTACTACGCCAACGTGGTGGAGCTGAAGGGCGTGCATCAGTCGAACCCGTTCGCGAGCACCACGTCGACCGGCACCCACATCAGCACGACGGACTGCAACGGCACGGTGTCCCGAGGGGTGACCACCAACTTCAGCGGGACCAGCTCGTTCGTGTACACGGTGCTGGGGGGGCGCAACGGCAACGTCAGCGGCACCATCAGCCCCACCGGGGCGACCTCCACCATGAACCTGCGCCTGACCTCTCCGGCGATCATGCAAGCGCTGGCCGGCTACGTCGTGGCCAACACCAACACCACCATCTCGTGGAACATGAGCGGCTGCTGGAGCACCGCCGGCGTCGGCGTCGCCGTGCGGCGCGCCGGCGGCGGCTGAGCACCTCGAGGCGCGTCAGCCGGAGACAGGCGAAGCCGAGCCGACGGCCGCGCTGTCGTCGGCGCCAGCTACCTGACCAACCGCACCACGACGAATTCGCGCTGCCCGCCGACGGGTCCGAAGCCGAAGTCGCTGCGAGCGTCGAGCTGGCCGGCGAGGTAGACGGAGTGCTCTCCTCCCGTGCAGACGGCGAAGAAGCGTCCGAAAGCGTTGAAGACCTCCGGTTCGCCCGGCGTGCCGTCGGCGGCGAAGCGGACGAGCATCGGGTTCTCCGCAACGCGGTAAGCTTCGCCCGTGATGAACACGCTGCCGTCAGCCGCGACGGCGGAGGCTCGTGCGAAGTAGTCGGCCGCGCCGCCGACGAGGGAGCTCCACAGCGGCTCGCCGCCGGGGCCGAAGCGAGCCGCGAAGAGCTTCGTGGAGTCGACCGTGTTCCGCGGGCCTCCGCCGAAATCGGCCGTCCCGTTCATGTAACCGACGATCAGGGCGCCGCCGCCTCTCACGCCGTTGAGGTCGTTTGCCAGCGTGAAGCCATCGTCACCGAAAGGCGTGCGGCTCAAGAGCTGTCCGGTCGGTGACACCTGCGTCAAGTACGAGCCGTAGATCTCCGACAGACCAGCGTATCCCGTGAGCCAGACGGTCCCGTCCCTGCCGAGCGCCATTCCGGTTGCGTTCGTCATGGGCCACGTGTCGAGGTCAGCTCTCGGGTTGAACACCTGGCTGGCGACATAACCGCCATCGGCGTCGAGCGTCAGCAAGAAGGGCGTGTCCCCACCGGCCTCGTGGACGCCGCCTCCGAAGTCGATCGCACCGCTGACGTAACCCGAGATGTACACGTTGCCGTTCGGCGCCACGGCCGCGCTCTCCGCCACGTCGTACCCCATACCGCCGAAGTGTCGCCCCCAGATCACCTCGCCGTTCGCCGCGACCTTCATCACGAACATGTCGGGGCCAAAATTCTCGTTCGTGGGCAGCCAGATCTCGTCGCGGATGACGACCCTGGTGCGGAACGTGCCGACCGCGATGATCGACCCGTCGGCGAGCGGAGCAATCCCGTTCACCTGCGTCTCGTAAGCGGCGCTGCCGAAGCTCCTGGCCTGCACGAGCTCGCCGCTCGGCGAGAGCCACAGCAGCACGGCGCCTGCGTGGTCCTCACCATTCAACGAGAGGGTGCCATCCGCACCGCCGCCGACCACGAGCCGCCCCCGTGCGTCGAGCGCCGCCGCATAGAGGCTGTCGTTGACGCCGTCTCCGGGGAACGCGACGCTGTAACCGGGGCCGTCCTCCGAAGGAAAACCGGGGCCGGGGCCGTCACCTCCCGCACCAGCGCCCCCCGAGGGACTGGCGCCGGCCGCGCCGCTCGAGCCCACCGCCTCGCTGGAACTGCCTGTTCCCGCGGCGTGACCGACGCCAGCGCTTCCTTGCGCGCCGCCCGCGTCCGCGCCGGCGCTCGATGCCGAGTCGCTCTCCTCTTCGCCGGTCGCTCGCACAACCCTCCCATTGCACGCGACCGTCATCAGCGCCGCCGCGAGGAACCAACTTGCGTGCGGCGCCCGCCAGTGCCGAAGCCCACGCCCGTCGCCACTGCTCCGCCCGATGATCGATACCACCATGAGGCCGAAGTTATCACGGATACCCGAGCGCCCCCGCCGCTCCCTACATACACGCCCAGCTGAAACATTACCGCTCCGGCATCCTTCGGCGTTCACCAGAAATGACCCACCTGCGCTCGTCAAAATGGTCCGGGCGCGGCTCAGCAATCGTTGCGTGGACGGCGAGCGCAGACTCGGAGCACGCGAGGGATAGCGCGCGGACGTAGGCATCCGACGGTGCCCCTTGGGCGCGGAGGAAGCTTGATCCGATACGCCAGCACGCTCTCCTGCTGGTGCTGCCGCTGGGCTCGGAGCAGACGTGCCCACATCTCCTGGTGCGACAGGCCGTCCTTTTCCGCGTGTCAGTTTCTCATCGAACCGCTCGGTGAAGTGGAAGCCCCCGGGCGCACGGCGTGCTCGCGTGTCCCCCGCCCGAGGCGACCGCGGCCTGCATTGCAATGAAGGACGGAGGCGCCCAATCTCGATCGTGCGTCCAGAACACAGGATCGGTGCCTGGCACCACGCAACGACCACCGACTATCGAGAAATCACCGATTTACAACCAAAGCGATCTCGTATAAGCGAAAGATCAGGCAAGGATCACGCACGACATGGTTCGTTAGGGGGCTAAACTATGCCACCGTCCAGGTCGAACAACGGGGTCGCGCTCGCTTCGTCGAAGTCCACCAGGCACAAGCCGACGCGTGCCCCGCGAAAGCGGACCGCCCCAGCGGTCCAGCGCAGCGTGGACCTGCGCAAGAACGGAGACCACCAGCGCTCTTCCACCGCTGCGCGCGACGACACGAACGTCGACTGGGAGGCGCGGGCGCGCTCGCAGCAAGCCATCCTGGACAGCATCGCCGATGCGGTCGTGTTCGCCGACAATGAGGGTAGGCTCACGTACTTCAACCCTGTCGCAGAGGACCTCATCGGGGCCCGTGCGCCGGAGCTCGCTCCGGACCAGTGGAGTGAGACGTACGGTATTTACTATCCCGACACGAAAACGCTATTCCCATCTCAGCGCTTGCCGCTCGCCCGGGCGCTGGGAGGCGAGAGCGTCCTCGGCGTGGAGCTCTTCATCCGCCATCCCAAGCGGCCCGACGGGGTGCCGATCGTCGCGAGCGCGCGGCCGGTTTACGCGGACGACGGCTCTTCACGGGGCGCGGTCGTGGTGTTTCGCGACATCAGCGATCGCAAGAACTGGGAGAAGGAGCTCGAGCAGCAGCTCGCCGTCGCGCACGAGAGAAACGAGACGCTCGACAGGATGCACCGTACGATCCAGGAGCTGTCGACCCCGATCCTGGAGATATGGAACGAGGTGCTCGTGCTGCCGATCATCGGCATCCTCGACTCGCGGCGGAGCGGAGAGATAACCGAGCAGCTGCTCGCAGAGGTCGCCGGCAAGCCGTGCCGGTTCGTCATCATCGACGTCACAGGCGTGGAAATGGTCGACTCCTCGACGGCCGACCGGCTCCTCAGGCTCGTGAACGCGGTGGAGCTGCTCGGCGCGCGCTGCCTGCTGACCGGGGTCCGCCCTGCGGTGGCCCAGACCCTGGCGTCGCTGCGAGTGGACCTCGGCCCGCTGCTCACGCTTCGCAACCTCCGGCATGGCCTGGAGACGTGCATCCGCCTGAGCAACATGGGCAGCGCCAGCGCCCTGCTCCAACGCGATGAAGCGGTGTCGGGGAGGTCTGCCGTGCGGCGGTGATCTGCCGCTGTACCGTGCCGCGCGCGTGTGAGAGGATCGCGCGCGACCATGAAGAGGATCAAGCTCAAGCTCCACAGCGACGAGTACCACCTCAGCGCCGTCGGCTATCTGTTCGAGGACCCGGCGCCCACCGCGGATCCGGCGGGGGTGAAGCCTTTCTCGATCCGCAACACGGTGTTCCCCGAGTTCGATCTGGATCCCGGCAACTACGTGTTCCGCTTCAGGGTCCGGAATGGAAGCGGCAAGTTCCAGATCTTCGCCTTCGATCCCAAGACGAACCAGAGCACCCGCGCCGAATTCGATACGTCGAGCGGCGCCGACGGCCTCACGTTCCGGTTCACGGTGGCGCCGTGAGGGGCGCCCCGCTTCTCCGGCGCGCCGCAGCGCTGCTCTCGCTCACGCTGGCCGCGCCCGCGCTCGCCCAGGGCGCGGGGCAGCCGTCGGCTCCCGTGCCGCCGGGCGCAACGCCCCCGGCGCCCGTCCGGCCGGCCGCCAGCGCGCCCGGCGCCCCCACGGCGGCCAGCGCCCCCACGGCGCCGGTCCCGCCCGCCGCGCCGAGTACCCCCGCCGCGCCTGCCGCGCCGACGCCGGGCGCTGGCGCGACCGTGGCGCCCGCGCAGCCGGGCCGCGCCATTGCGCCTGTCGCCCCGGCCGCGTCGAGCGCTCCCATCGCCCCCATCGCGCCGCTCGCGCCGGCCGGGGGCGCGGCCATCTCGCCGGCCACCACGGGGCGCGAGCTCGTTTACCTCGTTCCGGTCGAGGTCACGGGCAGCTCCGAGGGCGCGGCGCTCGCGCGGGTCGGCTTCGGCGTGCTGGCCGGGTTCGGCGAGGTGACGGATCCGACGGCATGGGATGTGAGCGCCGTGATCGAGGCCGAGGTGGCGGCCGAGCACGGGCTGGCCACGCTGATCGGGTTCTCCGGCACCGACGATGCGGCCCAGACGCCCACCGGCACCCTGCGCCTGTCCGCCTCGTTCGCGCGCCTCGACTTCGAGGGTGAGGGCAGCTCGGCCTATCCCCCGCTGATCCTCTACGTCGGCGGCGCGGTCGGCCGCACCCGGTTCAGCTACCTGGGTCCGGGCCCCGAGCGGCGCGACCAGAGCCTGCCGCCGACCTACGCGCCGCGCGAGCTCACCGCCGTGCCCTGGAGCGTCGGCGCGGCGGCGATCTACGTCGGCGAGGGCGGAAAGAAGCTCGCGCCCACGCTCGAAGGGCAGATCAAGTTCGACTCGCGCTGGACCGCGTCGACGGACACGCTCGAGTGGTGCGAGCCCGCAGGCGACGTCGTCCAGGGCGTGGATCCGGTCACCCAGTCCACCACCTTCGTCCCTGCCACGCGCTGCAGGAAGGAGGTGCTCGGCGCGCCGGTGCAGAGCAGGGAGCTCACGATCGCGGCGCACGCCGGGCTCGTCGACAAGGTGGCGAACGCCACGTTCCGCGCAGCGCTCGGCGCGAAGGTAGCGGTCGCGCTCAACGACGAGGCGCCCGCCGATGTCCGCCTCAGCCTGCGCGCCCCGGTCCACGTAACGCTGGCGCGCGCGCCGGTGGGGACGGAGTACCGCGGGCTTATCCGGCTGATGCCGGCGCTCAACGTGGTCCGTAGCTCGACCGGGGGGACAGACGTCAGCGGCACGCTCGAGATCGCCTTCCTCGGCCAGCGCGCGATGTTCGCCGACAACTACACCGATCTCTGACGTCGGGCCGCGACACGCGCCCCACACCGCTGCACCGCACGCAGCCGCCGCGCCCTTTTCCCGGCGCAGCGTCGCCGCGCCCTCTCCCCGCACACAGCCGCCGCGCCTCCGCCCCCGCGGGTCCTGCCGCCCTGCGCAGCGCTCCCGGCCTGGGCGCCTGCCCCGCCCGGCACCTTTCTTGGCCCACCGCGCCACCATCCGCTACCGACGCACGAGAGCAGCGGAGGTGCACCCGGAAGCAGCATCGGGTGGGCCGCCACGGCTCGCTAGGGAGACAGCGATGGGCCCGAGCGCAGCGTACAAGGTGGAGGGGCTTGGCGACGGCGTGCCGGCGTCGGGCGGCGCGGAGGGGTGCGGGCAGGGGCAGCTGAGCAGCCTCTGCAGCGCCCCCACGATGCCGTTCACGTCGCACGCCGGCGGCGCGGAGGAGGCACCGGCGGAGTCGAAGCCCTGGTGCATCGACCGCGGCGACTTTCTGGAGGCGATGAGCACGGTCACGCTCTGGCGCGCGCTCGAGCTGGGGGAGCTCCCCCACAGCACGCGCGTCTGGCGCGAAGGCCTCGAGTGCTGGACGCCTGCCGGCGAGGTGAAGGCGCTCGGCTGGACCATTTCCCAGCCGCCCCCGCGCGACGAGGCGCCCGCCCTCTCCGCCGCGGGCGAGGCGCCTGAGTCCACAGGCCCGCTCAGCTTCGCGTTGACGCCAGACGACCTCAGCTCCGTCGCGCCCCGCTTCCACCAGGGCGCCCCCGCGAAGGCGCGCGGCGAGCGCGCCGAGGCGCTCACCCTGGGCCGGTTCCCGCTGACCGAGGCCGTGCTGCGGCAGGACAGCCCCTCGCAGCCGATTTCTCTTGATATTCCGTCCTGTTTCCCGGCGGCCCCCTCGTCCCCGCCCGACACGCTCCCGAGCGCCGTGGCGCCGAGGCCCGCCGCCGCGAAGCCCGGGCTCGGGCCGGCGCGTGGCGCGCGCGACGCGGATCAGACGCCGCGCGGGCGCGTGTCGGGCGTCTGGTCGCGGCTCGCGCGGCGCGCCCGCGTCTCTCGCAGCGCCGCCGGAGCGGCCGCGGGCAGCGCGGCGCTCGTGCTCGTGCTGGGCCTCTCGGTGCTGAGCGTGGTCGCCCCCGCGGCCTCGCCGGCGAGGCCTGCGGCCGCGCCGGCTGCGCACCTCGGCGTGGCCCAGGGCGTCGCGGCCGCCGCCGCGCAGGTCGCCCTGCCTGCCCCGGGGCTCGCCGCGACGGCCGGCGCTGCGACACTTGCCGCAGCGACGCCCGTGGCGACCCCGGCGCGCGATGGCGCTGCGGCCGAGGCGGCCCCGGCGCACGACGGCGCGGCAGCCGAGGCGGCCCTGGCGCGCGACGGCGCTACGGCCGAGGCGGCCCCGGCGCGCGAGGAAGCGGCCGCGGCCTCGGTCGAGGACACCGGCGCGCCCGCGCTGCCGCTCCACCGGGCGGAGAAGGCCTCGGCGTCGGGCGCGAAGCCGGCGCCGGCGGGTCGCCGCGAGCGCGGGCAGTTCCGCCTGAGGCGAGGTCGATCCGAGGCGGACGCCACGCGCGGCATCAGCTATCCGGGCCGCAGAGCCGACTCATGGATCGGGACGGGTGCCATCCTGCGCGACTCGCGCTAAGGTGCGCGCCGCGCGGCGGTCGGCTCCGTCCCGCAGCACTCCGGCGTCGTTCAAGGGCAGGACGGGGGACTTTGAATCCCCTAATCGTGGTTCGAATCCACGCGCCGGAACCAGCAGCTCGGTGACCAGCACCCCCGGGTGCCGCCTTTGCTCAGGCGGCGCTGCTGGAGCCGCGGCACCGAGCCCGGGGTGACCCCGAGCCTACCTCTGTCCTCGTGTCCGCTGCTCGGTCCAGTACGCGACGTAGTGGCGGTAGCGGGCCTGCCATTGCTGGTGCTCCGCGGGGTCGCGGCGCAGCCGCTCCTTCCAGGCGAGATCGACCGCGAGCCGGTCGCGCGGAACAGAGAGCCCGTACCGTCCGAAGATCGCCTCGGCCTGTTCGGGGAAGACGGCCAGCTCGGCGCAGAGCGCGGCGTACTGTGCGAGGCTCATCTCCGCGGGACCCGCGCTGGAGGCCGCGCCGGGTGGCGTGGGCGCCGTCGAGCTCTCGGAGGCGGGCCTCTGGGCCGGCGCGGCGGCTGACTCCGCGTTTGTGGGGCCCGGGGGCGGCCGGAACGGCAAAGCCGGGAGCGAAGACGAGCGTGACGGCGGCGGCTGGGAGGCTCGGCCTTCGTCGGCATCTGCCGCCGGGCTGCCCTGCTGAAACGGCAGCACCCCTGAAGTGAGCTGCGCGATCAACGCGGGGGACAGGATGGCCGTCGTCGTGCTTCCGAAGCTGGGCGCAGGCGTGGGGTCGGCATCGGCCGCCGGGCTGCCCTGCTGAAACGGCAGCACCCCTGCCGTGAGCTGCGCGATCAACGCGGGGGACAGGATGGCCGTCGTCGTGCTTCCGAAGCTGGGCGCAGGTGTCGGAGCAGCGGGAGGGCTCGACGCCCTTTCCTCGAAGGATATGGGCTCCGCGAGGCTCGGCGAAACGTCGGCGCTCGAAGCGCGAGGCGACGGCTCCGCCAGGTGCGGCGAAAGGTCGGCGCTCGGAGCGCGAGGCAACGGAGACCGCGGCTTCGCCAGCGGGGCCATGACGTTGTGCCGCGCGGCGATCGACCAGGCGCCCGGCGCGCCCGCGGCGGCCGACACCTGCGCGCGCAGCTCGGCGAGGTGTCTCTGCTGTCGCGCGACCCAGTCGTGCGGAGAGAACGGCGAGGAGAGCCCCGTCACGAGCCAGAGCTCGAGGAAGGCCTCTTCCCTGCGCTCGGGCGGCGTGGTCCTGGCCTCGAGCTCGGCCACGATCCGCAGCGGCGTGAACGGCCCGCCGCCCCGGGTCTTCTGCTTGGCGTCGAGGCGCCGTGCCTTGTCTCGAACCCACGCGGACCACGGCGCCAGATCGGTGATGATGCGCTCCACACGGCGCGCCGGGACCGGAATGCCGCCGGCCCCCGAGGCTTCAGGTGGGAGTTCGAGCTCCCAGGGCTCCTCGATGGTCTCACGGAGGCCGGCGCCGGTGATCCGCTCCAGCGCTTCCGCAGCGGCCGCGACGATGTCCTTGTCCTCGTGCTCCAGAAAGTTGAGCAAGGTCCCGAGCGACTCGACGTGCCCGAAGCGGCCGAGCCCGCGCAAGAGGAGCGCCGTGGGGGCGGCGTTCGCTGCAGCGAGGAGGCGGTCGAGGTCGCCCGCGCGCCCGACGAGGCAGAGCAGCGGGAGCGCGCGACGACCACGCGCAGGAGAGGTGCGCGCGTCGATCGCGCTGCGCAGGAGGTCGACCGCCGGGCTGTGCCCACGACGGAGGAGCGACTCGACGGCGGTCACGAAGACCTCGTCGTCGCCGGTCATGCCACAGACGCGCTCGAGGTGATCGATCGCCTCGCCTCGCGGCAGCGCGGTCGCGAGCGCTCGCGCGACGCGCGCGGCGATCTCCGGCTCCGGGCGTTCGAGCAGCGCCATGACAACGTCGTCGGGCGTGCTGCCGCGGGCGCCGAGGACGTCGAGCGCGAGCGCCACCAGCGAAGGGCGCGAGCTCGCGCAGAGATCGGCCATCGCGACGTCGATGGCAGGGCTCGGGGCGAGCCAGAAGCCTTCGAGCCATCCTGGGAGCTCTTCTGGCGGGCTCTGTTTCAGGGTCATCACCGCCGCGCCGACGGTGTCGCTGCCCTCGATGCAGCCCAGGGTCAGGGCGACGGCGAAGGCGCGCTCCGGATCGGGGGATCTGGCCTCGGCGTGGAAGAGCGAGACGAGCGGGAGCACGGCGCCGCCCAGGGCAGCGAAGGCGTCGAGGTTGTCGAGCAGCCGTTGCTCGAAGGGTCCCTGATCGATCCAGCTCTCCAGCGCGTTCGGCTTGCGGAGGTTGCGGAGCCCCGCGATGTCCTCCAGGCAGTCGCGGCCGAGGTGGCGCAGGGCGTCGACCTCCGCGATCGCGGGCTCGAAGTACTGGACGGCGGGCTCGCCGGGCGGCGCTTCGGCGACGACGGGATCGTCGCCGATGGGCGCGGCGCTCGCGTTCGCGAAGGCCTCGAGCTCCTCGAACGTCGACGGGCGCGGGGTGCGGGCCGGCGGGCGCGGCGGGGCCGGCAAGGGCGCGCGGGGCTCCACGATCACGTGCGGGAGCAGCGGCCGGCGCGGCGGAGCGTGCAGCTCGGGCAAGCCGACGCTGGCTCGGAACGCGCGCGCCGGAGGCGGCCCTCCGGCGTCGGGATCGCCCATGAGCTCGTGACGGCGGGCGAGCTGGATCTGCGCGACCGCGTCCGCCCCCTCGCGCAGCGCGGCGGCCGCGGCGTCGAGGCGCTCGACGGCGCGCCGGAGCGGCTCGACCGCCGCTGGATCCCCCGCGCGGGTCAGCAGAGCGCGGCCCTCGGTCGCCATCGCAGCGGCCTCGCGCAGGCCGTCGAGGTGCGCCGCGGAGATCACCGGTGAGTCCCGCACGGCGAACGTGCATTGCACGGCGCGCAGGAGCCGATCGCGGAGGTCGTGCCGATCGAGGTCGACGGGGATGTCCTGGATCGCGAAGAGGACCTCCTCGATCGCGCCGCGCGCGAGCTGGGCTGCGCGCGGACCGGGCGCCGATCGCGCCTCCGGGAGGGTCACGCGGCCTCCCTGGCGACGATCATGGCGCCGCGCTCCGGCCCGTCGGAAGCCGCCGCGATCAGCGCGCTGTCGCCGAGCGCGCAGCCCGTCTCCCAGCGCGTCGAGGCCATCACGAGCAGCACGGCCGCGCTCGCTGCGCCGAGATCACCGGTGGCGAGCAGCGGCTGGTCGTGGACCGCTTCCGGGGTGAACGCGAGGTGCGCGCGGAGGAAGGCGCTCGACCACTCGTCGACGCGGTGCCGCTCGTTGGCGACGTCGGTGAGCGCCCACGGGATGCTCCGCGCGCCGGACAGCCTCGCGGACTCGACGGCGCGCTTCAGCGCCGTCGTCATCCCGAGCGCGAGGCTCGGCTCCGGCGATCCGTAGGGGCGCGGCTCGTCGGCGACCCCGACGGACAGCACCCTCCCCGCGCGCCGGAGCCCGTGCGCCTTTGTGTGCGGCACGAGGACGACGAACCCCGAGCCCTCGCCCGGGATGAAGCCGTTCTCGGTCTCCGGGCCGTGCAGGCGCAGCTCTTTGTCCAGGTGCTCGAGCGCGTCGGGATCGAAGTAGCTGTCGATCCCGCCCACGGCGACGGCCGCCGCATCGCCGCGTCGAAGCAGCGCGAGCGCCCTCTCGAACGCGATCACGCCGCCTCCCCGACACCGGCAGACGAGCTCCGAGCGATCGAGATCGATCGGCACCTGCGCGCGCGCGGCGAGCGCGGGGAGGAGGTGCTGGCGAAGGCGCGGATCGAAGCCCGGCCGGCGATCGCTCGGGAGCGCGACGATGACCGGGAGGCGCGGCTCGGGGTGCCCGGCGCGGCGCTGCGCGGAGAGCCAGGGGAATGCGGCCTGCGTGAGCGCGGGACCGCCGAGGGTGATGAAGCGATCGATGCCGAAGACGTTATCGCCGATGGAGCGCAGCCGCGCCGTCGCGATCCGATTTCCGGTTTTATCAATCATGTACGATTCGCGCGGCGCGAGCTTTTGCGCACGTGCGCTCATCGTGACCTGCAGCGCCGTCAGGCCCCCCGCGGTGCGCGCGCCGGCGCCGACGAGGATCGCATCGGCGTGGGAGGGCTGGCGCGTGGTCACGGGGCGAGCGATTGTTTGCGACGGCGCCGCACGGTGTCAACGGCCCAGCCGTCGTGTATCCTTCGTGGCACGTCCCAGGGGACGAAGCGCAGGAGCCGGACCATAAGCGCGTCCGGGGGAGGGATACGGTGCCTTCCGTTGCGTTGATCGACACGCAGGTGCACCCGCTCGCGGACGCTTTCTATCGCCGCTGCCCGAACGAGGCGATAGGCGCCACCGAGACGATGCACGTCGACAGCAGCGTGCTCCTCCCCGGCATGACGCTGGAGTCGCTCCTCACGAGCATGGCGACGCTCGCAGGCGGCGGCGGCGCGCTCGTCGTGCAGCACGGCACGCCGGAGGGGCTCAGCATGCCGCTCGTCCCCGGGGCGCAGCCGCTCGTGCCAGCGCGCGATCGCCAGCGCGCGCAGTTTGTGCTCGCCGACGCGCGATCGATGGGCGTCCTCGCCGACGCGCCGGGCACCAGCGCGCTGGCGCCCCTGCCGGACGCGGAGGCGGCCCCCCTGCTGAACCTCAGCGCGGCGCAGGTCGCGTCGCTGCGCGCGCTGATGCGGCGGGTCCAGGGCCTCCGGCTCGCGCACGTGGCGCTGCGCGCGTGCAACATCGGGCGGAACTCCACCAACATGGACGCGATCAAGCGCTTCTTCGGCGCGCAGCGGTTGAGCGCGCCGGATCAGCCCGACTCGCACGGCGCGGGCAACGTCGGCTCGCCGACGACCAGCGCGGGCGCGTGGGCGAGCTGGCGAAGGGCGCACCCCCACCGCCACGAGTACACCGACCCCGCGCTCGGCGGCACGTTCGCGGTGAGCCCGCACCGTCAGCACGTGGCCATCGCCATGATGGCCGATAGCTGGACGGTCGCGGAGCGCTGGGTCGGAGCGCACCTGCCGGCCGGCGCCTGGCAGGGCCAGGGGAGCACGTTCATCTGGCACGCGCTCTGGTGGGGACTGCCGCCGACCTTCTCGGGCGAGCCCGCGTACCGGACGCACATCATCACCGTGTAATCGGCGGAGGAACTCGACGATGCCCCAAGCCCTCTCGCTGACGCTCCAAGGCCCCGGGCTCGACGGCGCGGTCGTCCTCTCGGCGCGCGTCGTCGAGGCGCTCTCCCAGCCCACGCGCGCGAGCGTCGACCTCGTGGCGCCGGCCGACATCGACTGGGACGCGCAGATGGCCGCGCCCGTCTCGCTCGCGGTCTCCATCGACGGCGCCGCCGCCCGACACTTCCACCTGGTCGTCACGGGCGCGCGCGTCGAGGACATGGAGGGCGAGGATCGATGCCGCGTCGCCGTCGAGCTCGCGCACGAGCTGGCGCTCCTGGCCCTGCGCGCCGACGTGCGGATGTTCCAGGAGAAGAACGCGCAGGAGATCATCGCCGCGGTGCTCGACGGCGCCGGCATACCGGCCGATCACGTGAGCTTCTCGCTCCAGCGCAAGCCGTTCCAGCGGACCTATTGCGTTCAGTATCGAGAGACGGATCTCGCGTTCGTGTCCCGCCTCGCCGAGCACGAGGGCGTCTTCTATGTCATCCAGGACAACGACGGATCGACGCACGTCACGTTCGCGGACGCGCAGAGCGCGTTCGAGCCGATCACGGGCGAATCGAGCGTGCGCTTCGTCTCCTCCGACGCGCGGGGGCTCGGGGTCTTCGATTTCGAGCTCGAGACGCGCGCGGTGCCGGCCAAGGCGACGGTCTGCGATTACAACTTCGACACGCCGATGGTCGATCTCACCGTGAGCGACGGCGCGGGCGGGCACGGCGATCACTTCGAGTACTTCACCGGGCACCGCACGCCCGCGGAGGGCCAGATCCTCGCGAAGATCCGCAGCGAGGAGATCCAGGCCGGCGAGACGGTGGGCACCGGCGCGTCGAATCACCTCGCGTTCCGCGCGGGCGCGTGGTTCGAGCTCGAGGAGACGGCGCTGCCTGCGCTCTCGACGAGATACCTCATCACCGCCGTGGAGCACCGGATCGAGGTGCACGGCGGAGGGTCCTCCTACACCAACGAGATCACCGTGATCCCCTGGGATCGGCCGTTCCGGCCGGCCCGCACGGCGCCGCCGCCGCGCATCTCCGGCGTCCACTCCGCGGTGGTGACGGGCCCCTCGGGCGCCGAGATCCACACGGAGGAGCTCGGCCGGATGAAGGGCAAGTTCTTCTGGGATCGCGCAGGCAAGGACGACGACACGAGCTCGTGCTGGATGCGCGTCGGCCAGCTCCCCATCGGCGGATCGATGGCGCTCGCGCGCATGGGGTGGGAGATGGCCATCGCCTACGTCGGCGGCGACCCTGATCGCCCCGTGGCGGTCGCGCGTCTGTACAACGCGGAGAGGGTCTCTCCGTACGGTTACCCCGCGGCGAAGACGCGGATGGCGATCCAGACACCGTCGAGCCCCGCGAGCGGCAAATCCAACGAATTTCGCATGGAGGACGGCGGGGGCGGGATGGAGCTCTTCATCAACGCCTCGAAGGACTACGACGGACAGACCAACAACAACAAGGCCGAGACCATCGGCGTCGACGAGAAGCTCCAGGTGGGCTCTGACAGCGAGGTCGCCATCGGCGGGAAAGAGACGGTCTCGATCGGCGCAAACGAGTCGACGACCGTGGGCGCGGCGGCGAGCGTGGCGATCACGACCGATCGCACCAAGAGCGTGGGCGGCTCGGAGACGGTGAGCATCGGAAGCGGGCTCGAGATGAACATCGGCGGCTCGGACTCCGAGACCACCGGCGGGAGCCACACGACGCTCGCCGCGCTCGGCGTCAGCCGGAGCTCGTCGAGCTCACACAGCCTGACCGTCGGCGGATCGATGGTCTCCGCCGCAGGCGCAGGCGTCGGCGTGGCGATCGCCGGCGCCAAGTCGGAGACGATCGGTGGGGTCAAGCTCGCCGTCTCCGGCGCGACGGTGAGCGAGTCGGTGGTGGGCGCGCTGGCGGCGACGGTCGGCGGCGTGCTGGTGCAAGCGGCCGGCGGCAACCGCGAGGGGGCCACCAAGGGGGCCGCCGCCGTGACGGTGGGCGGCGTGCTCTGCGCCAACGCGGGGAGCAAGGTGTCGATCGCTGCGCCCAAGGTGGCCATTCGGGTCCTGGGCGTCGCCAACTTCCTCGGAGGCGGCGGCATTCTCAACCTGACGCCGGCGTCGGCCTCGTTCGTGGGTCTGGTGACGCTCGACGCGTCGGGCAAGGTCACCATCTCGGGCAATCCGAACCTCGTGGGGTGAGCGATGAGCATCATCGAGCTGACGGCTGCGGGAGAGGCGTTCGAGCTGCACCACGTGCAGGGCCGGGCCGCGCTGAGCGAGCTGTTCTCGTTCACCGCGCGCGCCTCGAAGATCGAAGGGCCGGCCGCGCGCGATCTGCTCGGCAGCCCCTTCACGCTCACGCTCCGCGACGGGTTCGATCAGGCGCTCTCGATCCATGGCCTCGTCACGGCGGTCGCGCGCACGCCGGCCACGCGCGGCGCGATCTACGAGCTCACCCTCTCGCCGGAGGTCGCCCCGCTCACCGTGGGTCGAGACTGCCGCCTCTTCCAGGAGATGACCGTCGTCGACGTGCTGAAACAGGTGCTCGACGAGGCGGGCGTCCCCGCGAGCGCCGTGCGGTGGTCGACGCAGCAGGGCTACACCGTTCGGCCGTTCTGGGTTCAATACCGCGAGTCCGACTGGGCCTTCATCGAGCGGCTCCTGGCCGAAGAGGGCATCTATTATGGGTTCGAGTTTTCCAGCGACGCGACGGTGCTTGTCTTCTCCGACACCTCGACGACCTCCGCGCCGATCGAGGGAGAGGCCCGCGTGCCGTACCGAGCAGGGCATGGCCTGAACACCACGGCCGACTCGGTCACGAGGGTCCACAGGGCGTCGGTCCTCACGTCGAGCGCCGTGCGCCTGCGCGACCACAACTTCGACAAGCCGCGGCTCCTCCTCGACGAGCGCGCCGGCGACGGCGCTCTGGAGATCTACGATTTCCCCGGCCGCTTCCGGGCGCCTCGGGACGGCCAGCGGCGCGCGCAGGCTGAGCTCGAGGCCCAGCGCGCGCGCCGATCGCAGCTCCGCGGCTACACCGAGACGACCCGCTTCCGTCCGGGCCTCGTCTTCGAGCTCGCCGAGCACCCGATCGCGGCGCTCAACGGCGACTACCTCCTCGACTCGATCACCCTCACCGCGGGGGAGACGCAGAACCCGCTCATCGCGTGGTCGGCGATCCCCAAGGCCACCCCGTTCCGCACGCCGCGCGTGCGGCACGCGATCCAGACGCCCGGCGGCCCGCAGACCGGCGTCGTGGTCGGCGCCCCCGGCGAGGAGATCCACCCGGACGCGGCCGGCCGCGTGCGCGTCCAGCTCCACTGGGATCGCCGCGGAGAGCGCGATGACAAGGCGTCGACCTGGATGCGCGTCGGGCAGTTCGCCACCGGCGGATCGATGGTCCTCCCGCGCATCGGCTGGGACGTGCTCGTGCACCACCACGAGGGCGATATCGACGATCCCTTCGTGCTCACCCACCTCTACGACGGCCAGCACCCCGTGCCCTATGCGCTGCCCGCGAACAAGACGCGCACCGCGTGGCAGACGGCCACCACGCCCGGCGGGGGCTCGACCAACGAGATCCGCTTCGAGGACAAGAAGGGCTCCGAGGAGATCTTCATCAATGCCTCGAAGGACATGAACGTCGTCATCGGCGACAACAAGCAGGAGAAGGTCGGGGTCAACCACACGCACGACGTGGGCTCGAACCTCGAGACCAAGGTCGGCGGCAAGCTCAAGGCCTCTGTCTCATCCAGCCAGAGCGTCACCATCGGCGCCTCCGAGACGCTCAACGTATCGGCCGATCGCGTGGTCACCGTGGGCGGCTCGGAGTCGGCGTCGATCGGCGGCTCCCGTTCGGTCACGGTGAGCTCCGGCGCCAAGCTCGAGGCCAAGGGCGGGCGCACGCTCACGGTCGGCGGCTCGATGCTCTCTGCGTCGGGGCTCGGGGTCTCCCGCGCGGCGCTGGGCTCGATGAGCGTGACCGTCGGCGGGAGCTGGATCACCGCCGCGGCCACGGGCCTCGGGAACATGACGGGCGGCGCGGCGGCCGAGACGGTGGGCGGCGCCAAGATCCATGTCGGCGCCTCGGGCTGCGAGACCAGCGTGAAGGGCGCGCTCGCCGAGACGGTGGGCGGAGCGTACGTGATCGCGACGGGCGGCAACGCGAGCGAGCAGGCGACCGGCGCGCTGGCGATCACGGTGGGCGGCGCCTTCCTCGCCAATGCGCCGTCGATCGAGATCGAGGCCGACTCGGAGATCTCCATCCGATGCGGCGCCGCGTCGATCACGATCACCGGCAGCAGCGTGGAGGTGAAGGCGCCCTCGCTCGCGAGCCCCGGCGCGATGATCACCAAGCAGGCGTCGCAGATTCACCACAACTGAGGATCCCATGACGACCGAGAGCACCGCCGTGTACCAGCTCGTCTTCGCCGCGGACGGCATCGAGCCAGGCGCCGTCCTGGTGACAGCCGTCACGTGCTCCGAGGGGATATCGCGACTCTATTCCATCGACGTCGATCTCGAGGCGCCGATCGCCGATTTCGACCCGCGCCCGCTGGTGTGGAAGAGCGCCGCGGTCCTCGTCGGCGACACAGCGAGCGGCGCAGTGGTGCGCCGGTACCTCGGCGTGGTCACGCGCGTCCGCCTCCGCGCCGGCCACCCCGACGAAGGCACGAGGTTCTCGCTGACAATCGAGCCGACGCTCGCGGTCCTCGGCTTCAGCACCGATCACCGCATCTTCCAGGAGAAGACGACACGCGAGATCGTCCAGGCGCTCCTCGACGAGGCGGGCCTCGACGCGGCGACCCTCTCGTTCCGCCTCTCCGGCTCGTACCCGACACGCGAGGTGTGCACGCAGTTCGGCGAGACGAACCTCGCGTTCGCGTCGCGCATCCTGGAAGAGGACGGCATCTTCTACTTCTTCGAGCACACCGAGGAGGGGACGAAGCTCGTCTTCGGCGACAGCGCGTCGGCATATGCGGCCACGTCGCCGGACCACGAGATCCCCTTCCGCCCGCAGAGCGGTCTCGCGTCGCGCCAGGCGATCCTGCGCCTGACGGAGCGCGAGCGCCTGCGGCCCGTCAAGGTGACGCTCCGCGATCACGACTTCAAGCGCCCCGCGCTCGATCTCGAGGCCACCGCGCAGGGCAGCGCGCCGCTCGATCGCGAGCATTACGACTACCCCGGCCGCTACGTCGATCCCGCGGAGGGGCAGCGGCGCGCGCGGCTCCGCGTCGAGGCCATGGATACCGACGCGTCGCGCGTCACCGGCGAGAGCAACGTCTTCTCCCTGACCCCGGGGCACACGTTCGCGCTGACGGAGGCGCCCGACGCGGGCCTCGAGCGCGAGTGGGTGGTGGTCGAGGTCACGCACCGCTGGCTGACGCAGGGCACAGCCGTGAGCTTCTCCAACCGATTCGAGGCGCTCCCGAGCGCCACCGCCTATCGCCCGCTCCCGCGGACGCCGCGGGCCGTGGTGCGCGGCGTGCAGCTCGCCCGGGTCATGGGCCCGAGCGGCGAGGAGATCCACTGCGACGAGTTCGGCCGCATCAAGGTGCACTTCTTCTGGGATCGGCGCAGCTCGCGCGACGACAAGAGCTCGGCCTGGGTCCGCGTGGGCCAGATGCACACCAGCGGATCCGTGGCCATCCCCCGCGTCGGCTGGGAGGTGCTCGTCGAGTTCGAGGACGGCGATCCCGACCGCCCGATCGTTGTGGGGCGCGTGTACAACCGCACCTTGCAGCCGCCCTACACGCTGCCCAAGGAGAAGACAACATCATCGCTCAAATCGCGATCATCGCCGGGGGGCGGCGGCCATAACGAGATCCGCATGGACGACAGCGGCGGCGGCGAGCATTTCCACATGCACGCGCAGAAGGATCTCAACCTCGCCGTCGCCAACAACAAGACCGAGAAGGTGGCCACGAAGGCCATTCACAGCGTCGGCGTGGATCACGCGCTCACGGTGGGCGCCAACGAAACGCTGAAGGTCGACGCCGATCACGGGCTCACCGTCGGGACGTCCCAGACGTGGTCGGTCGGCGGCTCGCGGTCCAAGACCATCGGCGGCGGTGAGTCGGTGACCGTCACCAGCGCGCGCTCGCTGTCCATCGGAGGCAGCCACACCACGATGACGCCGATGGTGGTCGCCCACAGCACGCCGGCCGCGCTCTCCGAGACCGTCGGCGGCAGCTGCGTCGAGGCGGCGGGGCTCGGCGTCTCCATGGCCGCCGCCGGGGTCGCGTCGATCACGGTGGGCGGCTCGAAGATCGAGGCTGTCGCGACCGGCAAGACCGACGTCACGGTCGGCGCCCGCGCCTCGACGGTGGGCGGAGCGTTCATCTCGGCGAGCCCCGCGGACGTGGCGGTGAAGGTCGGCGGCGTCAAGGCGACCACGGTGGGCGGCGCCTGGGCCGCAAACGCCGCCAGCGAGATCGTGCTGTCGAGCAAGTCGAGCCTGTCGATCAACGTGGGCGGCGCCGTGGCGATGAACGCGGCGAGCATCGCGATGAAGGTGGGCGGATCGAGCGTCACCCTCTCGGCCGGTCAGGTGGTGATCAAGGCGAGCCAGATCAAGCTCACCGCCACCGGGCCGCAGGCCGAGCTGGCGCCGATGGTCGAGGACGCCTGACGCACCTCAGGCGAGGATCTTCTTCTCTATCACCCGCACGTGCTCGATCATCTCGAGCTTCGGCGGCAGCGGGATCGCGGCGCGCCAGGTGAGCTCGACGCGCATGGCGTCGGCGTCGATCAAGATCGTATCGAGGGTTGTGCGGTGATCCTGCACGCGCCCCCGGATCGAGCTCGAGAACCCCGGGGCGAAGCGCGGGAGCTGGAAGCGCCAGGCGCCCTCCGGCGTGGCCCCCAGGATCTCGCACGGCTCGTCGCCGCGCAGCGGCACCCGAGACCACTGCTCCGGCGGCACGCAGACGTTGAAGCGGGGATCGAAGTCGTCGGGCAAGAGCGGCATCTTGGTCTCCATCCACGCCGCGTCGTACGTGCCCGCATACGACGCCCGCGGCTGCCAGTGGCGGTGGATCGGCCCGAAGCTCCAGGGCACGCAATCGCGGCTGCCGATCGGGTGCTCGGGGTGCTCGAGCTGCGCCGCGGGCCGCCCCACGAGCGCATCGGGATCGCGGGCGACGCCGCGCCCCACGTAGTTGCGCGGCTCCCCCACCGGGTGCTCGGGATCGGAGAGATCCATCCCTCCCCAGGCGAGCTCGTAGCAAAGCGGAATGGGCTCGCTGACGGGGCGTGCCGGACCGGGGGACACGCCGCCGAACGTCCCCGCCTTCCACACGCGAAGGCCATGTGCTCGCACCGTCTTCGCAATGGCCCCGAAGCGCAGCGTGACATCGACGTGTGTGGCCTTGCCGCGCAGCGGAGGATGCGCGTGGCCGAGCAGGATCACGTCGGTGCCGGGCTTTGCGTCGAAGATCTGCGACGGCCGCCGGATGCTGGATTTCGCGGCGTCTTCGCCGTTGTAGGTGTCGACGAGATCCACCTCGGCGGCGCCCTCGTCGACGAGCTCGACCCGGCCTGTCGGGCCGGCGGCGAAGGTGACCTTGAGCAGGGTGACGAGGTGCGCGCGTCCGGTCTTGTCCTTGATGGGAACGGCGTAGTGGCGCCCTCGGGTGATGTTCTGCACCTTCATGGCGAGCCCGTCAGAACGGGATATCGTCGTCGGGCGACGCTGGCGGAGGCGGCGGCGGCAGGACACCGCCCTTGCCGAAGCGCTGGAGCCACTCCGAGGTCTCCGCCACGCTCCACGGCGATCCGAAGAGCACAAGGCTCTGCGCGGGCGTCCCGCTCGCGCGCACGGGCCGCACGAGCGCGTCGGCCGCCTGATAGGCCTGCGGGATCTGGAGGCGGTTGACGTCGCCGCGCTCGGGCCGATCGCCGGCGCGGATCAACACCGAGCTGCCCACCGAGCTCACCTGGAGCGGCCCGGCGCTCTCGAGCTTCTGCCCTGCCTCGCGCAGGCGGCCCGCGAGGGCCGGCCCCACGAACGTGAGCCAGTTGACCGACCGGATCGCGTCGAAGAGCTGCACCGTCGAGTTGAGATAATGAGGGACGTCATAGCCCAGGTAGCGCCGGGCGTGGGCGTAGATGGCCTCGTCCTCGACCTGATATCCATACACCTTCCAGGTCGCGTAGGTGAGCCCCGCGGCGGCCCAGCGCAGGCGCAGCTCGCGCGCGATTGCGGTCACGCGCGCGGCGAAATCCTCGTGAGGCCAGGTGTCCGGCACCGTCAAGCGGAGGATCGAGCACGCCGGGATCCGAACCTCGGCCTCGCTGCCGCCGAAGGTGGCCCAGAAACCGTAGCCGTACGGAGAAGCGTGGCTCCGCTCGGCCCCGCCGCAGCACCGCAGCGAATAGCCGTCGCGGCCGAAGTCGAAGCTGAGCGCTGCCGCTCTCTCCTCTGGATCGGCCGGCAGCTCCAGCGTCCGGCAATAGCCGGAGATGTAATCGAGATCGGCCCTCCGGAACGGTGGAATCCCCCCGACGAAGGGGGCATCCGTGAAGGTGAGCCGCTCGCCGAACCAGTCGTGGACGAGGTCGTTCACCCGATCGAGGCGCGCCTCGTCGTCCGGCTCGATGTGCTCGAGGTGAAAGAAGGCCCCGAGCGCGCTGTAGACCTTGGGGATGCCGTCTTTCTCGACGATCGGCGGAGGCGGATCGACCATGGCAGGTTTCCTCATGGGGAGATCGTCGCGAGCGCGATGGGCGCCACGGTGTGGTGGAAGCGCGAGAGCGCGTTGACGAGCCGGGCACGGGCCGGCACGGGCGAGAAGTAGAAATCGCGATAGGCGGCGGAGAACTCGTCCTTGCTCGAACCGCAGCGCGGCATGCAGCGATCGATGTTGCCCGCCTCGTACTCGCCGGTGGCCCAGAGGTAGGAAGAGACGGCATCGAGCCAGCCGAGCGCGACGAGATCGAGCTTTCGCCGCAGCTCGCCGGTGATCTGCGCATCGAGCTGCAAGCGGAACATCGCCCAGCGCCCCCGTTCGACGATGGGGAAACCCGGGTTCGGCCACTCTTCCAGGTAGGCGCCGGGGTTGTCGAGCCAGCGCTTCACGTCGTCCTCGCGCACCGAGAGCGCGGTGTCGTCCAGCGGGAGCGAGCCGGAGATCTCCATCGACGTCACCGCATGTCCCGCCCCGGCGTACCGGAGCTCTTCCACCATCGTGCGCAGAAAGAGCGGATCCACGGCGGCGAGTCGGACCCTCCAGAGATAGTTCGGGCCGTGCAGCTCGGGCGACTCGTCGACGACGATGGCGGCGCCGGCGGTGGGGGGAAAGCGCGAGCCGCCGGCGCTCCCCGCGTTGATCGAGGTGAGCAGCTTGCGCAGGATGAGCTGCGCGTAAGGAAAGCTCGCGACCCCCTGGGTCGTGACCGAGAGGGTGACGATCTGCGGATCGAGGCTCGCCCGGTAGCGAACCCGGAGGCTGGCCTGGGTAAACTCGAGACCATCGAGGATCGGCATGACGTGGAATCCTTCACCAGTGAGGGGGATCGGCCGGCGGATACCCTTCCGGGCAGTCTTTCCCGTTCTTGCAGTTGGCCCCTGGGCAGTTGCAGCCGGCCTCGTGGACCGTGCCGCCTGTCTCTTTGAACTTCTTGTGTTGTGCCTCCTGAAATTCGTCTGTGCTGTCCAGCGGACGCTTGATCTCGAGCCAGGTCTTGCCGTCCTTGGAGAGCCCGTCTGGAAAAGCGGGCTTGTATGGCCCCACCTGGGGTTGCCTGTAAAATGCCTTGAACATGCCATCGCGCATGGAGGTCCAGTTGGGTCCGTTCGCCGGGTTGTAGGCGCCGAGCAAGGCCCCAGCCAGACCGGAGAGGGCATGGCCGGCCGGGACCGACGATGCGCGGAAGATGGCGACGACGTTGGGCGCCGTCTTCGTGCCGATGTCTTTCACGATGAGCGGGACCTCCCTCATCATGTTCTTGAAGATATCTGGGTAGTTCTTCGCCAGATTCTTGAAGTACATGTTGTTGAAGCTCGGCCGGATCTTCTTCCCGTTCGACCACGGCGTGACCTTGGGCTCCGTCCCGCACCACTCGTGCAGCGTCGTGACGAAGGTCTCGCAGAACGGATCCTTGTCGCCGCCCGGGGCGCCGGTCCCCGGACCGTTCGTCACCGTGCCGCTCGATTGGGCCGACATGGCGCGTCAGCCGTTCGATAGCGACGAGTCGAGCGTGCGCGTGACCGCGCCGTTCTCGGCGTAGACGTCGTTCGACGCCATCGTGATCTCGCACATCCCCATGATCTTGTTGCTGACGATCCCGAGCGCGACGCCGGGCTGATCGCCGTTGGAGATGGCTGTCTTGCCCTTCTTCGTCCACATCGGCGTGCCCATCACCAGCGTCTTCGTCGTGTACCCGGGCCCCATGGTCGCGGACACGGCGACGTTCGGGTACGGCAGCGGGACGGGCGACGGGGCCGGCGGCGCAGGTGTCTTGCAGACGTCGTTCGGGCCCTGGCTCACGGCGACGTGCCCCGAGGCGATGCAGGCGACGAGCTTGTGCTGGTTCGCGAGCGGCATGTGAGCCTCCCTAGTTGAGCCGGATCATGCGCCCGATGATCTTGTGCATGCTCGAGGCGCGGGTGGTGATGTTCTCCGCAAGCGTCTCCACATGGCCGTAGGCCCGGAGCACGAGGCTCGCGGCGCCTGTCACGAAGCTGAGCTCGTGATTCGCGTCGATGGTGACGCGCCCCGCCTTGATCCGGAACTCGTCGCCCTCGTCCACGCCGGGCGTCGCCGCGGTCCGCAGCGCGCCGATCACCACCCACCCGGTGTCGTGGGCCTCGACGATCACACGCTCCTCACGGGCGATCGCGGTGCGCAGCACCGAGACGCTCACCGCCGGATCGATCGCCGCCCCCACCACCTCGCCGTCGGCGCGCAGGACGGCCTTTCCCGTGGCTTCGTCGAAGCCCTCGATGCGCACCGCCGCGATCGCCGGCAGCGCCGGCGCTGCCCGCCGCACGGCCCGCGCGTCGCTCGTCGGCGCCCCCTCGTCCGCCGAGGTGTCCGGTTCGAGCCCGATGGAGCCGGCAATCTTCGCGTCCGCGATGGCCATCGCTCACCCCTTCCGACAGCGTGCGAGAATAGCGGACGGGGCCAGCCGTGACCAGACGCTCGCGGCGGTCACATCGTCCGCTTCTTCTGCTCCACCATGGCCTGGAACGACGCACGGAGCGCCACGTCGGAGGCCAGCCGCGCCTCCCATGTGAGCTTGTGCCGAGCGAACGCGGCGGGTGTCAGCTTCGCTCCGGCGAGGAGCACGCCCGCATCGCGCCCGGCCTCGATCCCGGCCACGAGAGCAGCGTACTCTTCCATTGCGAGCGGCGGAGGTGGCGGGAGCGCCGCGCGCGCGGCCGCGCTCGCGTCCTCGAGCTCCTGGCTGAGCGTGAGATCCTGCTGCAAGAGCGAGGTCGCGATCCGGAGCAGCCACGCCTTCTCGATCGAGAGCCAGCGCGCCTCGTCGAGGCCAGCGCGCGCCAGCGCCACCGCGCGCGGCTCGCCGCCCTCGGCGAGCCTCACCGCCAGGGCAGCGTACGTCGCGAGGTCGAACCCCTGGACCGGCGTGCGCGGCACCGGTTCGGCCGGGCTCGGACCGCCGGGGATCTGCGCGAGAGGCGCCTTCTCCGTCATCTCGAGGGCTCGTCTACACACGCCTCGGCACCGCAACAACCCTCTGGACGGCGGCGGCAAGGCGCTACCACGATGCGCGCATGCCGGGCGGATCCGACGGCCCCCACCAGGGCACGACGCAAAAGGGTGCGCCCCACGGGATCACGCTGTTCGATCACGCGCAGATCTCGGCCGAAATCGCCGAAGGAGACCGGCCCCAGGCGTCGATCCTCGCGGCGCGCCAGCTCACCGAGGCGCAATGGAACGAATCGACGATCCACTGGATGACCCGCATCGGCGAGGACGTGCGCGAGAAGGGGGAGAACGCCCGTATCCCGATCGTCTACTCGGACGCGTTCGCCAGGGCGCAGGACGCGCTGAAGCCCGTGCCGCCGTCGGACGCGGCCTCGTGGGCGAAGCTCACCGTCGACATCCAGCTCGCGGGCGGCCCAGCAGCGCCCCTGGCCGCCCGCGGGCTATCGATCGCGGACTACCACCGGCTATCGCGGCGCTGGGCGCGGGTGCTCTCCTCTGACGCGGAGCAATCGCGGGTGTTCTTCGAGGCGTATCAGGCGCTCCAACCGCCTACCGAGGTCGACGGCGATCGGGGGTGACGCGCGCCTGTCGTCATCCCCTGCCCCGCCGCCTCTCTCCCGCCGAGTCGACCCCCTGCGAGCCGTCGTCCGGCGGCGCGGCGTGGTTCGGCTCCGCGCGCCGGAACCAATCGAGCGCCCGCGCGCTCTGAGGGGGATCGTGGCGGCCGATGTTCCTCTTGCGGGGGCGAGCGCCTCCGGCGCGGTCACACCCCGTCGCAGGCGCCTCTCGGGCCGCGCCCTGCTCGCTATTGTCTGGCGCGGTCGAGCCGGGGTTGTTTACCGTGGTCTCACCGAGGGCCCTGCGCCTGCCGCGCGGCGGGCGCGAGCCCCTGGCTCCTGGAGGACCGGACGGCGTGGCGAGCGATGAAGGGAACCGCGGACGCGGAGCCCCGACCCATGGTGATGCGGCCCGCGGACGCGGCCTCCCGGCCCATGCCGATGGGTCCCGCGGGGGCGGCGCTCCGCCTCATGCGGGCGCGGAGCTCGACCGCGCGTCGGCGGCGCCGCTCGAGGCGGGCGAGGCGCAGTTCATCGCGCGGCTCGTCGCGCGTGACGAGAGCGCGTTCAACGAGCTCGTGATCCTGTACGAGCGCCGCGTGTTCGCGCTCGTCTACCGCATGCTCGGCCGGCGTGACGAGGCCGAGGACGTGTCCCAGGAAGTCTTCGTGCAGGTCTTCAAGGCGATCGATCAGTTCCGCGGCGAATCGAAGCTCTCGACGTGGATTTATCGGATCGCCGTGAATCTCTGCAAGAACCGGACGAAGTACCTCTCGCGGCGGCACGCTGGCGCCCAGGACGACGTCGACGCCATGGCCGAGCGGGTGCCGCTGTCCGCGGCCAAGGGCGTGAGCGTCGGCGACGTGAGCCGCCCTGACGAGCTGGTGGAGGGGATGCAGCTCGAGGCGGTCGTGAAGCGCGCCATCGGTCAGCTCGATCCCGAGTTCCGGGAGGCGCTCATCCTTCGCGACGTGGAGGACATGTCTTACGAAGAGATCGCCTCGGTCACGGGTTTACCGGACGGGACGGTGAAGAGCCGGATCCATCGCGCGCGCGGGCAGCTCCGCGCGCTTGTCGAGAAGATGATGGGCGAGAAGGTGAGAGGCGGGAAATGAGCGGAGCGGACGACCCGAAGCGCACGGGGCAAGCCGATGAGCCGGCCGCTTCGGGCGCGGAGAGCGGCAGCCGTCCCTCAGCGCCCCCCGTGGAGCGCCCGCCCGCCGCCGCCCCCCTGAGCGACCTGCCCGAAGACGGCGATCTCCCCGAGGAAGGCGATCTCCCCGAGGAAGGCTCGTTGCCGCTCGTCGACGAGCTCGATCTGCGCGAGCTGGTCCGAGGCGCGATGCGTCCGCCGCCCGCGGCGCCGCCGAACCTTCTCCGCGGCGTGCAGCGCCGGATCCGGATGCGCTCGCGAGGGAAGTTCTACGGCGACGGCTGGAGCACCACGCGTTCGCCGCGCTCGACCTACCTGATGACGAGCCTCTTCATGCTCGCCCTCATCGCCTTCATCTTCCTGGTCCTGATCCCCTGGAGCGGCGGCGCCCTGCCCTGATCACCGCCGCCGAGCGGCGGTCACCCGCACAGGAGACGGGCCCAGATCGGCGTTTTCGGCGCGGAAGCGTGCTCCAGCACGCTGAGCACCGAAAACGTCGAGGTGGGCCCGTATCCGAAGCGGGTGACCGCTGCTCACTGGGTCCAGCGGACGAGGACGCACGTCACGTTGTCGGGGCCGCCGTTCTCGTTGGCGCGCTCGATCATCTTGGCGGTCGCGACCTGGATGTCCTGATGCTCCGTCAGGATCTGCGTCATCTCCAGATCGCTCACCGGCCCGGAGAGCCCGTCGGAGCAGAGGACGTACGTGTCGTTCAGCTGCGGCACCTCGAAGCGGGTGTCGACCTTGACCGTGTCCTTCATCCCGAGCGCGCGCACGATCACGTTCTTGTGCGGGAAGTTCGCGATCTCCTCGGGCGTGAGCCGCTTCATCTTGATGTAGTCGTTGAGGAGCGAGTGGTCCTCGGTGAGCATCTCGAGCCGCCCCTCGCGGAAGCGGTAGACCCGGCTGTCGCCGACGTGGGCGACGTAGACGCCATCGTTCGCCGTGAAGATGCCGACGAACGTCGTCCCCATGCCCCGCTTCTTCGCCTCGCGCTGCGCGGTCTCGTAGATCCGCAGGTTGGCGAGCTTGATCCCCGTGATCAGCCGGTTCTCTTCGTAGCCCTTCGACCGGTCCATCTTGTAGGGCCAGGTCCGCTCCGGATCGTCCTGCGTCTGCGCGAAGAAGTCCTGCATCGCGTCGACAGCCATCTTCGACGCCACCTCGCCCGACGCATGCCCCCCCATCCCATCGGCGACCATGAAGAGGCCGTACTCGACCATGATGCCGAAGTTGTCCTCGTTGTGGTTGCGCTTGCGCCCGACGTTCGTCTCGCCGGCCACTTCGATTCGAAACGTTTGGGACACGGATCACCCGATCGAAGGCCCCGCGCGAGGCGCGGGGTTGAATGAGAACCGCAAGCGCGCCCGTCCGAGCCGCTCGAGCCCGATCCTGGAGGCTCGGTTGACGCAGTGTCAACCGGATCGCGCCCGAGCGCCGAGCTTATAGAATCCGCGCGCGGCCCCGCATCATTTTTTGCCTACTTGCGGTACTCCTCGGTCGCCTTGCCGCTCGAGCTCGGCGGCGGGAGCTCGGCCTCCGGCCGCTTCGCCGCGGCGGCCGACGGATCCGGCGCAGCGCGGAGCACGACCGTGACCTGCCGGTACCTCCCGCGGCTCAGCAAGGTGAGCGGGACCTTCTCGCCGACCGCGTGCGTCCGGATCGCGTCCGAGAGCGCCTCGGGGCTGGTGACGGGCACGCCGTCGACGGCGAGGATCATGTCGCTCTCCGCGCGATCACCGCCCGTCAAGCGGGCCTCGTCCGCAGGGCTCTCGGGGTGCACCACGGTGACCCGGACCCCCTTCGCGACCGGCGCCGCCTCGCTGACGCCCTGGATCCCGAGCCACGCCGCGGGCGGCACGGCCGTCGGCGGCACCGCGCGAAGGAACGCTCTGACCGCGCTGATCGGTACGCCGAACGCGACGGGCGTGCAGGGCTTGCCCTCGTTCGGGGCGCAGCCGCGGCCCAGGATCGCGACCACGCGGCCGTCCTCATCGATGATGGGCGCGCCCAGATCGAGCGGCGAGACGCGCGACCCGAGCTCGATCGCGCGCTCGAGCGGCCGGTCGTCGCCGCCGATCAGCGTCCGGTGCGATCGCAGCACGAGCGCGGTGGCCGCGACCTTGCCGCGCGCCGCCGAGAACGAGCGGATCTGCGCGTCCGGCCGGACCGGATCGCGCGAAGAGGCGGTGAGCCCCTCGGCCCACTTGCCGGTCTGCGGCACGAGCAGCGCGAGGTCCCACACGCGGTCGTGGTGGCCGAGCTTCACCCGCACGGTGGTCCCATCGGCGAGGCGCGCCGTGAGGTCGTTGCCCGCGCCGAGCGGCGAGAGCGCCGTCAGGATGCGCCCGTCGCCGGCGAGCGCCGCGCCGAGGCCGAGGACCTGCCCGCCGCGCTCGATGACGACCACGCCGCGCGCGGCGCGCTCCTCCACCGACGGCTCCGCCTTGTCCTTCTCGGCCGGGCCCCCCTTCGGCTCGGCGGCGGCCGCCCTCTTCTCCTTCCCGCCCGCGCTGACCCGGGTCGGGAGCACCACCCGCTTGCCGGCCGGCGGGGCTTCACCTTCCCCCTGTGCCTGCGCCTCGCCCGGCGCGCCCTGCGCGAGCGCCGCGGGGGCGGCGAGCGCTGCGGCGGCGGACACGGCGGCGGCGAGCGCCAGCGACCGTCTCCATCGCTTCACACACGACCTGTCAACGGGATCGCTCGGCGCCGCACCTCGGGGCGCGGCGGCCTTGGTGACACCAGGCGGGCTTGTCTCGTTCATAAACGCGGCTCCTGAGGCGACAGCCGATTCTGCTGCGGCGGGGATCGCATTGCAAAAGGCAAAGGCCGGACCGCGCTGTACGGTGGGATCGGGCACCGGAGTCCGCCGGGGGCGGGGGGCGAAAAAAATCCGGTCACGAACTCGGGGGACGGGGGCACATGGCCGGCGATGAGGCAGCGATGGCAGCTGGGTTAGCGCTCGTTGGGTCGGAGGGCGACGCGCGGGCCGACGAGGCGCGAGCGATCGAGGGGCTGATCGGGGCAGGCGACTTCCGGGAAGCGCTGTCGCGGTGTGCGAAGGCCTACGCCATGCCGCTGGGCCGGCTGTGCATGGCGTTCACGGGGTCGCAGGCCGAGAGCGAGGAGCTGGTGCAGGAGACGCTGCTCGCGGCGTTCGATGCGTTCCCGCAGTACCGCGCCGAGGGGAGCGTGCGGGCCTGGCTCTTCGGGATCGCGCGGCGCCTCTGCGGGCGGCACACGGAGCTCAGGGCGCGGCGTGAGGCGCGGCTGCGCCTCGTCCACGACACCCGGCCGCGGCCCGACGCGAGCGAGCTCGCGGCGGAGCGCGAGCGGGCCGAGCGCGCCCGCGCCGCGCTGTCGCGGCTCAAGCCGAGCGAGCGCGAGGCGGTGGTGCTGCGCTTCGAGGCGGGCCTCTCCTTCAAGGAGGTGGCCATCGCATGCGGGATCGACGAGGCGGCGGCGCGGAAGCGGGTGAGCCGCGCGCTTTCGCGGCTCAGGGCCGAGCTGGGTGAGGAGTAAGGGCGATGGGCGCGACAGAGACGGGTTCGGTTGGGCTTTGCGGCGAGGTCGAGGAGCAGCTCGCGGAGGTGCTCGACGGGACGGCGCGGCCGGCGCTGTACGAGCACATCGCCGGCTGCGACGCGTGCAGAGACCTCCGCCACGACGCAGCGCGCGCCGCGGAGATCGCCGCGGCGGCCGGCGCGGACTTCCGGCCGGCGGACGGCTTCGCAGACGCGCTGCTCCGGCGGCTCGAGGCGGCGCGCCCCTCGGAGGGCGCAACGAGCGGCGCCGTCCTGAAGGTGGCGGCCGAGGAGCAACACGGCGCCGCAGGTGCGCGATCCAGCGCGACCGAGGGGCGATCCGACATCGCCGAAGCGCGACCGGACACCGCTGAAGCGCGACCGGACATCGCCGAAGGGCGATCCGACACCGCTGACGCCCGATCCGACACCACCGAAGGGCGATCCGACACCGCTGACGCCCGATCCGACATCGCCGAAGGACGATCCGACACCACCGAAGGGCGATCCGATACCGCTGACGCCCGATCCGACACGCCCGAATGGCGTTCCCATACGCCCCGGCCGCGTTCCGACACTTCCGGAGCGCGACCCGGCGCGGCCGAGGCGCGCACGGGCGGACCGCGCTCCACGATCCCGGAGCGAACCGCGCCGGCAGCGCGCCGCATGGCCTTCGGGCGGCGCTCGGCCTTCGCCGCCGCCGCCCTGGCCGCAGCGGCGGCGGTAACGGCCGGGATCGCCCTGCGGCGCGGCGGCGAAACAACGGGGCCGTCCGTCGCCGCCGCCGGGGCGCCGTGGTCCGGCAAGGTCGCCTCGGTGTCGCGCGCTTCGGCCGACAAGTCGGGCGGCCTCGAGGCGTGCGACTCCGCGGGCGCCTGCGCGCCGCTCGCCGCGGGCGCCGCGCTCCCGGAGGGCGCGACCCTGCGCACCGACGCGCGGACGCGCGCCCACCTGTCGCTCGCGGACGGCTCCGCGCTCGCCATCGACCGCGGCTCCCGCGTGTGGATCGCCGGCGACGGCCGCCGCGCACGCGTCGACGAGGGCGCCGTCGTCCTCGACGTCACCCCGACCCCCGGCGCACCGCCCGCGCGCATCGAGGTCCCGCACGGCCAGATCGAGGTGCTCGGGACCAAGCTCGCGATCACCGCGGGCGCCGGGCGCGCCTCGGTCGAGGTGGCCCGCGGCGCCGTGCGCGTCACCGGCGAGCGCGGCGAGCCCGTCGAGGTGCGCGCCGGTGAGGAGGCGACGCTCGCGAAGAGCGCCGCGCCGGAGGTCGCGAGCGCGACGTCGCTCGCCGACACGCTCGAGTGGAGCGACCGCTCCGCCGAGGAGGCCGACGCCCCGGCGCTCCGCGGCCTCGGCGAGCTCAGGGCGCGCAAGCCAGGCGCGACGCAGGAGAAAGAGCGGGCCGTCCGGCTCGCCAGGCACGCCGTCAAGGTGCGGATCGTCGACGTCGTCGCCAGGACGGAGATCGACGAGACCTTCGCCAACGACACCGACGACGAGCTCGAGGGCATCTTCCGGTTCCCGCTTCCGCCGGGCGCGCAGATCGAGCGGCTCGCGCTCGAGGTGGACGGCAAGCTCGTCGAGGGCGCGTTCGTCGATCGCGATCGCGGGGCCGCGATCTGGCGTGGCGTCATCCAGAACGCCGCCCCCAAGGCGCCCAAGCCGCGCGAGGAGATCATCTGGGTCCCCGGCCCGTGGCGCGACCCCGCGCTGCTCGAGTGGCAGCGGGGCGGCCGGTTCGAGCTGCGCATCTTCCCCATCCCGAAGCGCGGCTCGCGGCGCGTCGTGCTCACGTACACGCAGCCCGTCGAGCAGGCCGGCGGCGTCCGGCGCTTCACCTACCCGCTCGCGCACGACCAGAGCGGCACGGCGAACATCGGCGACTTCTCGCTCGACGTTCAGGTGCTCGGCCACGACCGGGAGTTCGGCGTCGCGACGCGCGGCTACGAGCTCGCCGCCGCGCCCGCGGACGGCGCGGCCGATCGCCGCACGCTGGAGGCCCGCGGGTTCACGCCGGCCGGCGACCTCACGGTCGAGTACGCGCTCCCCGATCGCGACCGGCCCGTCACCGCCTGGGCCTACCGGATGCCCCCCGCCCCGGCGCCCGCCCCCACGCCGCCCGCGGCGCCGCGGGTGGACAGCGCGCGGCGCGGCGCGGCCGGCACGAGCGGCACGTCGAAGCGCGACGGCGCGGAGCACGAGGCCTCCCTCGCCGCGGCGCAGGCCATCGCGAGCGACACGTCGCCGTACGTCGCGATCGCGATCCGGCCCCGGCTCCCCCGGTGGCAGGAGTCGACCTCGCGGCGCCACGCGATCGTCGTCGACTCGAGCCGCTCCATGGTCGGCGAGCGGTTCGCCCGCGCGACGCGGCTCGCCTCGTCGCTCGTCCGCGAGATGGACCGGCGCGACGAGGTCGTCGTGCTCGCGTGCGACACCCTCTGCCGCTCGCTCGGCGACGCCGGCCAGGGCGGCGCCGCGCGCCCCATGGCCCCCGGCGCCGCGTCCGCGGGCGAGGTCGAGCGCTTCCTCGGCGGCATCGAGCCCGACGGCGGCAGCGATCTCGCCGCGGCGATGATCGCGGCGCGCGCGGCCGCCGGCCCGCTCGACGGCAAGGAGCTCCGGATCATCTACCTCGGCGACGGCACGCCCTCGGTCGGCCCGACGCGCCCCGCCCACATCGAGGCCGCGGTGCGCGGCGCGGTCCCCGCGGACGGCGCCGCCGCCGTGGTCGCTGTCGCGCTCGGGAGCGACGCGGACACGACGTCGCTCAGGGCGCTCGCGCGGGGCGGCGGCGGGGTGATGGTCCCCTACGTGCCCGGCCAGAAGGTCGCGAGCGCGGCGCAGTCGGTCCTCGGCGCGGCGTACGGCCTCGCGCTGCGCGATCCCGAGATCGAGCTCCCGCCCGGCCTCACCCAGGTCACGCCTGCGCGGCTCGACCCGATCCGCGCCGGCGGCGAGGCGCTCGTCGTGGCCCGGATGAGCTCCGGGGCCGACGTCAACGGCGCGATCCGCCTCCGCGGCCGCGTCTCGGGCGAGCGCTTCGAGCAGACCTACCCCGTCACCATCGTCGCCACGACCGGCGCGGGCAACGCCTTCGTCCCGCGCCTCTACGCCGCGGCGAAGATCGCAGAGCTCGAGGAGACCGGCGGCGACGCGCAGAAGCCCGCCATCATCGAGCTGTCGCGGCGCTTCTCCGTGGCGAGCCGGTTCACCTCGCTGCTCGTCCTGGAGAGCGAGGCGATGTTCAAGGCGTTCGGCCTCGATCGAGACGGCATCACCTCCGCCTTCACGGGCGAGGAGCAGGCCGAGCGCGTGAGCGCGAGCGCCGAGGGAGAGGAGCCCGGCAACGCGGCGGACGAGGGCGCCGAGGAGAAGGGCGACGCGCTCGGGGCGGGCCTTGGCCTGTCGGGGAGCGGCAGGGGCGGCGGCGGCTCCGGCTGGCCGGACGCCGCGCCGGCCGCGAAGGCGGAGTCTCGCATGTCGACCGGCGCCCGCCCGACGTCGCCCGCCAAGCCGAAGCGCCACTTCGAGGAGTCGTTCGATCCGCTCTCGGGCCCGCTCGACACCGTCGACACCGACATGCCGGCGCCCCCGCCGGCGCCGACGGCCGCCGCGCCCGCGGAGCCGAAGCCGGTGCTCCCGCAGGACGCTCGCGCCCGGAGGTCGCGCGATGACGGCGTCGCCGCCGTCCAGGACTGGTCGGGCCCGCCGCCGCGGCGGATGATCCCGATGCGCCGGGTGTTCGATCGCAAGGTGAGCTTCGACGCGACGAACACGCTCGCGCCCGAGAGCGCCGCGAAGACCGCGGCCGCCGAGGCGGCGCTCGCGGCGGCCCCGGACAGCCGCGACAGGACGGTGGGCCTCTACGCGCTCTACGCCACGACCGGCCGCCTCGGCGAGGCCCAGGAGCTGACCGCGCGCTGGAGCGGGCGCGACGCGCTCGATCCCGACGCGCTCATCGCCCGCGCCGACCTCGCGGCGCGGCAGGGCCAGCGCGACCGCGCCGCGCGCATCCTCGGCGGCCTCGCCGACGTGCGCCCCGGCGACCGGGCCACCCAGACGCGGCTCGCCGAGCTCTGGGACGCCGCGGGGCGCCCCGCGTTCGCGTGCCAGCACCGGGTGGCGCTCGCCGACCTCGCGCCCGGCGACGCGAAGCTCGTCGCCGCCGCGATCCGGTGCGCCGGCGAGGGCGGCATGAGCGAGCTCGCGAGCCAGCTCCGCCTCGACGCGACCTCCGCCATCCGCGCGGAGATCGACCGGCGGCTCGCGCAGCCGGACGCGGCGCCGGCCGCCGACCTGCCCGGCGACGTGCGGCTCAGCGCCGAGTGGACCGGCGGCGCCGACCTCGACCTCTCCGTCATCGACGCGCAGGGGCGGCGCGTCTCGTGGATGGGCGCGACCCTCCCGTCGGTGGGTGTGCGCTCGCGCGACGCGACGAGCACGAGAACGGAGTCCGTCGCGCTGCGGAGCCTCCCCAAGGGGAGCTACATCGTCGAGATCGCGCGCGCGTCGGCCGAGGAGGGCGCCTCCAACCCCGGGGCCAGCGCGTCGGGCCCGGTGCGCGGCGAGCTGACCCTGCGCCTCGCGGGAGAGACCCGCAAGGTGCCCTTCACGCTCGAGGGCGCGCGCCTCGAGCTCGGCACGGTGCGCGTCTTCTTCACCTCCCGCCTGGTGCCGGTCGACGGCCTGCCAGCCCGGCCGTTCTGACGAAACGGACGAAACGGACGAAACCGACGGGACCGACGGGACCGACGGGACCGACCTCCGCCCACGCGCGGAGGCTCTCTCTGCGCACCCCTCCCTTCACATGTCCTGAACGACCCTCGCAGCGCGCTTCCGTGACAGCCTCTTCGGCGTCCCCCCGGGGACGCTCGCCCGGGGCTCGAGCGGCCCTCCCGCCGCGCTCGTGTCGGGCGGAGATACCCGATACAGTTTCGACATGAATCCGCTCGTCCCGGACTTCATCCTCGAACAGGACGCCGAAGGGCAATACGCGGGAGCGGTCGACGCGGCTGTCCTGCACGTCTCGCTGCCGGCGATCGTGGAGCTCGCCGAGCAGATGATCGCGCGCCAGGCGCTCGATCCGGACGCGCTGCGCTCGTTCTTCGATCCGCTGTTCGAGGCCGTGCACCAGTCGGGCGGGTTCGTCGCGACGCTGTCGCCCGGCGGCGGTTTCACCGCGCTCTTCCCCGATCGGCCGGGGCGCAACGTCACCCGGCACGCCCGCAGCGCGGCGCTCGCGATGCGGCGCAGCCTCCTGGAGCTCGCGGCGCGGCGCACCCTGGGCGCCGGGGGCGCGCAGACGCCGTTCAGGATCGGGCTCGCCTGGGGCACGGTCCACTGGACGATCGTGCGCATCGCCCCGGATCGCGCGTACTTCCTGATCTACGGCCCCGCGATCGAGGCCTGCCAGGCGACCGACCGCGGGGTCGACGACAGCGAGCTCCACCTCGATCGCAGCTTCCGCGAGCGGCTCCCCGCGGCCAGCGCGCGGGAGAGCGTGGCGGAGCTCGACGAGGCCGATCTCCTGAGCGGGCCCCCCTCGCTGACGATCACGTCGGCCCCGACGGACGCGGACGTCGAGGCGTTCCTGCCGCCGGGCGCGGGCGATCTCGCGCCGGAGGGCGAGATCCGCGAGGTGACGACGGTGTCGGTCTCGCTCGATCGGGTGGAGAGCCCGACGGAGCTCCTCCAGCAGCTGCACGAGATCTCGGCGATGTACGGCGCGACGTTCGCCGGCATGACCGTGACGGAGCGCGGCTTCGGCGCGCAGTTCTACTTCGGCGCGCCCGTCGCGCACGAGAGCGACCACGATCGCGCCCTCGACTTCGCGCTCGAGCTGAAGAGCAACGGCCTCGGCGTGCCCCGGCTCGCGGTGGGCGTCACCCGGGCGCGCTGCCTGGTCGGCTTCTTCGGCGCCGTGGGCCGCCGCGAGTTCGCGTGCGTCGGCCGCGCCATCCACCTCGCCGCGCAGATCGCGCGGAAGGCCGCGCCGTCGTCGATCTGGGCGGACGAGCGGGCGTTCCGCGCGGGCGAGGCGAGCCACCAGTGGTCGACGGAGAACATCTTCCGGTTCGACGGGTTCGACCTGCCGATCCTCGTCTACTCGCTCGAGCGGCGGCGCATCGCGGTGCAGGAGGAGTTCTACGATCTCGGCCCCATCGGCCGCGAGGTCGAGCTCGGGCGGCTCACGCAGGCGCTCGAGCCCCTGTTCGCCGGGCGCTCCGCCGGCGTCGTGTACATCCTCGGCGAGGCGGGCATCGGCAAGAGCTACCTCGTGCACAGCTACCGCCACCAGCGCGCGCAGCTCATGGACATGCGCCCGCTCCTGTGGATCGAGGCCCGCTGCGATCAGACGCTGAGGACCCCGCTCTACGCGTTCGAGTTCGCGCTCAAGGAGTACCTCGGGATCTCGTCGGAGCTCGGCCAGCGGGCCAAGGAGGCGGGGCTCGATCTCGCGCTGGAGCTGCTCCTGGAGCGGCTGCCCGAGAGCTGGACCGAGGTGCGGGCCGGGATCGACAGGTCGCGCGGGGCGTTCGCGCGGCTGCTCAGGCTGCGCGGCCAGGAGGCCGGGGCCGACGCCGGGGGGCGCGACGAGGTCCTCGGGGCGCTGGCCGCGCTGCTCGTCGCGGAGAGCTCGCTGCAGCCGGTGGTGGTGCACCTCGACGACGCGCAGTGGGCCGATCGGACGTCGCTCGACGCGGTGCGCGCGATCACGGCCGCCTGCAGGGACCTGCCGCTGGCGGTGATCTGCTCGGCGCGGCCGGCGGCGTCCTCGGGGGAGGGGGTGGACGTCCGCATCCCGCTCGACGCCGGCATCCCATCGCAGGCGATCGAGCTCGCGCCGCTCCCGGCGGAGCGGCTGCTCGCGCTCGCGGAGCCGTTCTTCGGCGGCCCGCTCCCCACGATGCTCGGGTCGCTGCTCGGCCAGACCGCGGGGGGGAACCCGTTCTTCGCGCAGGAGATCCTCGCGTACTGGCTGGAGGACGGGCGGTACGGGTCGGCCCACGACGCCGCGCGCTCGAGCCGGTTCATGCCGCCGCGGACCGTGAACAGCCTGCTCGTCGCGCGGCTCGAGCGGCTCGAGCCGCGGACGCGGCAGACGGTGATCTCCGCGGCGGTGCTGGGGCGCGAGTTCGACACGCGCGTGCTCGCCCGGATGATCCCGGACGCCTCGGCGCTCGTGGATCACCTGCGCTTCGGCGAGGCGCAGCGGATCTGGTCGCGGATGGGGGAGCACCGCTTCGAGTTCTGCACTGTGCTGATCCGCGACGCCGCGTACGGGATGCAGCCGAAGGAGACGGCGGAGCGGCAGCACCGCCTGGCGGCGGAGGCGATCGAGGCCGTCTACGGCGACGATCTCGAGGATCAGCGCGCGGCGCTCGACAGCCACCGGCGGCTCGCGGGCTGAGCGCGCCCGGCCGTTCTGGCTGGCGGGGCGCGGGCGGGACGTGGGGGCGGTACGTGGAAGCGCGTGGAACCCCCTCGACGCCGCTTTCGAAGTGCGGCAACTGTCCGCGCATGAGCACGGCCCATCACGAGGCTCACGCGGCCCCGGCGCACGACGTGAGCGATCACCATGGCTTCGACGGGGAGCCCGCCCGCGCGCTGCCGGCGGACGAGCCGCCCACCCCGAACTGGGTCCCTGCGCTGGGGCTCGCGGTCTTCGTGGTGGCTGGCGTCACCTTTCTTGCGATGAGCAGCGGTGACGACGGCGCCGCGGGGCAGGCCGCGCCGGCAGGCGCGCGCCCGGCCGCAGCCGAGGTTCGCCCGGGGGCCGCCGCTCGCCCGGCCCAGGCTGGCGCGCGCCCGGCGATCGCCGAGGCTCGCCCGGCGGCTCAGCCCGGCGCGCGTCCGGCGGCGCCGACCGGGCCCGCGGCGGGGGCCGCCGCGGAGGCCCTGAGCGCCGCCGCGGCCGAGCGCGCGGCGGGCGCCGCCGCGCCGGGCCCGGCGAACCTGCGCAAGCTGACGCCCCAGGAGGTGGAGCTGGTGCGCAAGCGCATGGATGCGCGGCAGAAGGACGGCACCGCGGCTCCGCCGAAGTGAGCGAGATCGTGGTGGACCCCGCCGCAGCGCGCATGCGCACGGTGCTGGTGCTCGGCGCGGGCACGATGGGCCAGGGGATCGCGCAGGTCACGGCGGTCGCCGGCTACGTGACGCGCCTCTACGACGTCGACGCCGCGCGGATCGGCGCGGCGATCGAGGACATCAAGCGCACGACCGATCGCCTCGTCCAGAAGGGCAAGATGCTCAACGAGGCGCGCAGCGAGATGATCGGGATGCTCGTGGCGTCCCCGGATCTCGAGCGCGCTGCGGCGGACGCCGATCTCGTGATCGAGGCGGTGCCCGAGCGGATGGATCTCAAGGTCGAGGCGCTCGGCCGCGTGAAGGCGGCGGCGCCGGAGCGGGCGCTGTTCGGCACGAACACGTCGAGCCTGAGCATCACGGAGATCGGGCGCCGGCTCGGCGCGGGCGGGCGCACGATCGGCCTGCACTTCTTCAACCCGCCGCCGGTGATGGAGCTGCTCGAGGTGGTGCGGGGGCTCGAGACCGACGAGGCGACGGTGACGGCGGCGCTCTCGGTGGCGAGGCGCCTGGGCAAGACGCCGATCGTGGTGAACGACACGCCCGGCTTCGCGACGAGCCGGCTCGGCGTGGCGCTCGGTGCAGAGGCGATGCGGATGCTGGAGGCCGGGGTGGCGTCGGCCGTCGACATCGATCGGGCGATGGAGCTCGGGTACCGGCACCCGATGGGGCCGCTCAAGCTGACGGATCTCGTCGGGCTCGACGTGCGGCTCGCGATCCTGGAGCACCTCCACCGCGAGGTGGGGGAGCAGTTCCGGCCGCCGGTGATCCTGCGACAGATGGTGCGGGCGGGGAAGCTCGGGAAGAAGACGGGGGAAGGGTTCTACCGGTGGACGGAGGCGGGGGCCCAGCCCAGCGACGGCTGGCGTCGCGGGTAGGGAGCGCGCGCAACCGAGGGCGCGCTACCGGTTCATCTTGTCCTTCTTGGCGTTCTCTTCGGCTTCCTTCAGGCGCTCGGCCTCGCGCTGAACGATGCGCTCCTTGACCGCGGCGTAGTCCTTCTCGTCCTTCACCCGCCGGTCGACCTGCTTCTGCCGCTCCGCCGCGGTCGCCGGGTAGCCGGTCGCCTTGGGGTTGCTCGTCAGGTACGCGCTGTAGGCCCCCCACGCCTCCTTCACCGCCTGCCAGTTCTTCTGACGCTCGCGCAGATCGGCGATGCAGAAGAGCACCTTGGCGTGGAGCTCTTCCGTGCCCTTCTTGCCGATCGCCGTGGTCCAGGCCGTCTCGGCCTCCGCCATGTTGCCGGACTCGAGCATCGCCTCGCCGAGCAGGTAGAAGCCGAGCATCTTCGAGGAATCCAGCTTGATCGCCTCCTGGAACGCCGCGATCGCGCCGGGGATGTCGCGCGCCACGAACGACGCCTGGCCCTTCAGGACCTGCTCTGTGTAGGGGCTGATGCCGGTGTGCCCGTTGGGATCTTTGCGCTGCAAAGAAGCAGCGTCGGGCGCGGCCGCCGCCGGCTCAGGCGCGGCCGCCTGCGGCTTCTCCTTGCCCGCAGGCGGCTGGGCGGCGACCGGCGCCGCGGAGAAGACGACGGCGAGGGCGAGCGATGCGACGACAGCGAGCGAGCGGTCCTGCATGCCCGCCAAGGTACCGCAGCTCAGGCAGGGCGCGCTACTTCCGCCGCGGCTTGAACGGATCCGGAGGCAACCCGGCATCCGGCGGCTGCCCCGCGTCCACCGGCGGCCAGCCCGCGTCCGGCCATCCCGCGTCCACCGGGAGCCTCCCCGCGTCCTGCCACCCCGCGTCTACCGGCGGAAAGCCCCCATCGGGGCCAGCGTCCGGCCAGCCCGCGTCCGCTGATCCCCCGGCGTCCGCAGGCAGCTTGCCCGCGTCCCCCGGCGCGCCCCCGTCGACGGCCACCCCGCCCTGCGCGCTCAGCGACACGAGCCGGCCGTCCTGCTCCGGCGGCCAGAGGAAGCGCTCCTCCGCGCCCGTCTTCCGGTCCACCAGCTTGGCCCAGCTCGCGCGCGGGTTGTCCGCCATCTGCACGCGCAGCCGCGTCGTCACGCCGCTGTCGAACGTCGGACGGCGGAGCAGGGCGCCCGGCGGACGCTCCGGCGCGTCCCCCGTCAGCGGCACGTCGAAACGGACCCGATCGAGCAGCTCCTGGCCAACGTACAGCTCGATCGCGAACCGGCCCATCACACGCGCCGTCGCGAGAGGGCGATCGAGCGCCACCGGTCGCACCCGTACGACCGAGCCCCTCCCCTTCGCGTACTGCACGTCGAAGACCCACTGCTTCGCGCTGGGCCGCGCGGCAGGGTCCGGCGCATACCCCGCGCGCGACGGCGGAGCCTCGGGCTCGGCCACGGCGACCACGCCAGCGGCGGCGAGCGCGAGGCCAGCGAGGATCCCCAGGGCGGCGCGGGTGAGAGGGCGAGGCGAGGTCATCTGGTACCGGGAGGAGGCCCGAGCGGCAGGGCCGCCTCGAGCGTCGCGGAGAGCACCTCTTCCCACGCCGAGCCGTCGCCGTCGAGCGCCCCCCAGAGCTCGCGGAGCTCGTCCGGCACCGGCGAGATCGCCGCGCAGAGCTCGCCGCGCTCGTCCGGCACCGTGACGCGCAAGGCGTGCAGCGCGACGCGCGAGAGCGGGATCACCCGGCCGCTCGCCGTGGTCACCAACCGGGCCCCTCCATGGTCGCGATCGCCCAGGAGCGGCGCCCCCGCGTGCGCCGCGTGCACCCGGAGCTGGTGCGTGCGGCCCGTCACCGGGTCCAGGCGCAGCAGCGTGGCCGGCGCCGCACCGCCGCCCGCCGAGGCGACCGCGCGGTAACGCGTCGCCGCGTCTTTCGCGTCCGCGCCGCCCACCACGGGCAGGCTGCGACCGCCCCGCGCCCGCGCCGCGCCGATGGGCGCATCCCACGTGCCCGCCCCGTCGACGCGACCCCCGGCGATGCCCACGTAGACCCGCGCGATGCGCCCCGCCTCGCGCATCGCCGCGAGGTGCCGCCGGCCCCGCGCGCCCGTCGCGCACAGCACCGCGCCGCTCACGCCGACGTCGAGCCGCGAGGCCGCGTGCGGCAGGTCGCGCAGCCCGAGCAGCTCCGCGACCTCCGTGACCAGCGACCGCGTGCCCCGGCGCTCCGGCTCCGTCGGCAGCGCCGCGGGCTTCGACGCGACAAGGAGCTCCCCCCAGCGCGCCAGCACCTCCACAGGCGGCGCCCCCGGCGCGTCGCGCCGCGCCGGCCACACGGCGAGCTCGTCGCCGAGGGCCACCGCGTCGCCGGGCCGCGCGCGCCGGCCGTTCAGGAACGCGCGCCCCTCCGCCGCCGCGCCCGCAAGGCCGCGCGACGCGCCGCCCGCGCGCTCGAGGACGTCGGCCACCGTGGGGCCGTCCGAGGGCCCGACGCGGAAGCGCGCGGCCGTCATCCGGGCGGCGTCGCGAGCGGGGCAGCGCCGCCGCCAGGAGCTCCCCCGGCGACGACGCCTGGCGACGACGGCGAGGCGCGCTCGTCCAGGCGCTCGACCACGCCGCGATCGCCGTCGATCCGGAGCCGATCGCCCGTCTTGATCGCCAGCGTCACGCCGGGGACGTTCACCACTGCAGGGATGCCGTACTCCCGCGCGACGATCGAGGCGTGCGACATGGGGCCGCCGAGCTCGGTCACGACCGCGGCGGCCACCAGGAACAGCGGCGAGAGGCCGACGTCGGTCGTGCGCGCGACCAGCACCTCCCCCGGGGCCACCGCGTCGAGCGCCGAGGCGCCCGGATCGAGCACGCGGGCCCGCCCCTCGACGACCCCAGGGCTCGCCGGCAGCCCGAGCAGGCGCTCCCCGGACGCGGGCGGCAGCACGACCGGCGGCGGCCGGCCGATGAAGGTGGCCGGCGGATCGGGGCGCGCGGCGTCGCGCAGGTGCTCGGCGCGCCGCAGCCGGACGAGGTGGCCCACGTCGGCGCGGCCGCTGGAGAGCGCCGTCACGAGCTCCTCGTAGGTGCAGAAGAAGACGCTCCCGGGCTCCAGCGAGGGATCGATGCGCCGGAGGCGCCGGTCGATGTCGAGCGCGACCCTGCGCAGCATGCCGAGCACGCGCGTCACCCACGTGCGCATGCGCTCCCGCAGGCGCACGTAGCGCTGCGCCCGGCCGACGAGCGTGCGCAGGAGCGCGAGCTCCAGCCGCGGCACGCGCGTCTCGAGCATCGCCATCTCCCGATCGGCGAGCGCCCGAGCGCGCGCCAGCGCGCGCTCCGGATCTCCCGGCGCCCCGCGCAGCGACGCCGTGAGCATCGCGATGACCGGCGACGGATCCTCCCGCCAGCGCGGCGTCGCGAGCTCCGCCTCGCGCACCGCGCGATCGCCGTAGGCGTCGAGGAACCGCGCGTACGCGTCGCGCGCCGGCCCCTCGGGCAGGTCGCGCGGCCACAGGACCTCGCCGGCGAGGAGCCGCTCGCGCGCCGTCCGATCCTGCATGACGAGCTCGGCGACCCGCGCGAGCTCGATGCCCGGCCCCGCGCTGTCGAGCTCGCGCACGCCGCCCGCGAGCACCTGCGCCAGGTGCTCGACGTTCGTCTCCGCGCGCCCGGCCGGCGCGTCGAGGTGCGCCTCCCCGGAGGCGGAGCGCGCGGAGGCGCGGCGGCCCGCGATGCGCTCGAGCGCCTTGCACAGCGCGAGGTGGCTCGCGAGCGACGCCGACGCGCAGTGCAGCATCCGCGTGCCGGTCCGCTCGAGCAGCAGGAAGACGCTCCGGAGCGTGGTGCCGATGGCGTCGTCCGGCAGGAGCGTCATGTCGAGCTCGGAGAGGGCGCGCTGCGCCCAGAGCGCCTCGCCCTCGTAGGCCGCGACCTCGCGCTCGAGCCGCGCCTGCCGGAGGAGGAGCCGCGGCCCCGTGAGCGGCAGCCGCGCATAGAAGCCGCGCCGCGAGACGCCCTCGCTCTGCTCGGCGAGCCGCGCGATGAGCGCCTCGCTCGCCCCGCCGCTCATGCCGAGCAGCGCGCGCGGCGAGAGCCCCGGGACCTGCGCCGCGATCCGCATGAAGGCGGTGAGGTTGAGGTAGAAGCGCCCGTGCACGTTGGCCACGAGGCGCGCGCCCCGCGGCACGCGGCAGCCGAGCGCGGCGAACGCCTCGCGGAAGCCCCGGTCGGAGAACGCCCGCGCCACCGACCAGGTGAGCGGCGTCGCCGCCCCGGGGAGCGCCTCGCCCACGTTGGCGCGCGACCAGATCGTGTCGGCGTCGCCCCCCTCGGGGAAGCCGCCGCCGCTCACCGGGCGCACCTGGAGCAGCCACACACGCCGCGCCACCGAGGAGGGCGCGCCGTCGCCGGCCTCCGATGCTACCGGGGAGTGCGCGCCCGCCGCGGCGGCGGCCTCCGGCTGGCCAGAAGGCGCTTCCCCGTCGACCGCGAGCGCCGCGCCGGGCGGGCCCTCCTCGACGGCCTCGACCGCGAACTCCACGTCGAACGGACCCTTGCCGCCTTGCTCGAGCCTCTCGGCGAGCTCGGCGAGCTGCCGCAGCGCGGCCTCGCCGAGCGCCGGCTGCTCGGCGCTCGGCTCGGGCACCGGGACCTCTTCGAGACCCGCCGCGCCCACGACGAGCGCGCGCCGCTTCTGCGCCACCGCCGACGCGACGACCCTGCCGCCGTCGCGCGCGAGCCGGATCGTGTCGGCCGCCGCGGCGCCGTCGACGACCGGCGCGCCGAGCCCGAGCGTGGCGTTCACGAGCCGCTCGCCGGCGTGCCAGTGCTCGCCCTCGAGCCCCGGCGGGGGCGCGGTGAACAGCACGCCCGCGGCCTCGGCGCGCACCATCACCTGCAGCACGACGCCCATCGCGACGTCGCGGACGCCGGCGTGCGCGAGGTACGCGAGCGCGCGCGGCAGGAAGGCGCTCGCCCAGACCTGCCGGATCGCGGCGTCGAGCCCGGCCTCGCCGCGCACGCCGAGCACGGACGTCGCGAGCCCCGCCATCGACGTCTCCTCGCTGTCCTCGCACGTGGCGCTGGACCGCACCGCGAGGCCCCACGGCGCCTCCTGCTCGACGGCCTGCCAGAGCGCCTGCAGCGCGGTCGAGAGCGCCTCGGGCAGCGGCTCGCTCAGGATGCGGTCGCGCGCGCGCGCCGCCCGGTCGACGCCAGCCCTCGTGCCCGAGAGCCGGATCAGCGTGGCGAGGTCGTGCCCCGGCGGAAGCTGCCGGTCGACGAGCTCCGTGAAGCACCGCGCGTCGAGCACCCACCCGCGCGGCACCGGGAAGCCGTCGCGGAGCAGGCGCCCGAGCGAGGCCGCCTTGCCGCCGACGCGCTTCGCGCTCGTGTGGCGGCGCAGGCCGGCGCTCTCGAGCGGCTTGAGCCACTCGCGCACGGTGGGCGGGTCGGTCGCGCCGTCGGCGCGGGCTGTGCGTGTGGGGTCAGCCACGTTGTTGCCGAGGGAGTAACACGGTTCGGCGGCCTGGGTCAGGGGCTTGTGACGGCCGGGCCGCCACGATCACGGCGGCGGCAAACCGCGCTGGATCCGCTCGTGCCAGAGCACCATTTCAACGCCGCCCGGCCCCCGATTCCAGGCGTAGTCGTGCGGGCCGGGCACGATGAGCAGGGTGTGGGTCACGCCGTCCTGCCGCAGCCGATCGCTGAGCGCCTGGATGGCGGGCAAGAAGGGGTCGGCCTCGCTCGACACGAGCCGGAGCGCGACCGCGCGGCGCTCCATGGCCCGGCGCGCGAGCGCGGAGAACATCTCCGCCTCGCCCGCCCGCACCGCGGGCTGCAGGGCGCCGACCGCGCCGAAGACGTCGGGGAACGAGAGGCCGACGAGCAGCGCGAGGCGGCCGCCGAGGCTCACGCCGTCGATACCGGTGGCCTCGCGCGCAGCCTGGCAGCCGCCCTCGGCGCGCGCGCGCGGCAGGAGGCGATCGACGAGGAAACGGCCGAAGCCCGCGGCCCCCTCGACGGAGCGGTCGCGGAGGTCGGGCGTGAACGGCGTGGCGATGCACAGCCCGCGGTAGGGGTGCTCCTTCAGCGAGGCGTTGAGCTGCGCGAGCCGCTCGGGCGTCACCATCTGCCCGAGATCGTCCGGCGTGAGCGGCGGCGAGCGGAGCCGCTTCAGCGCCGCGTCGAGGCCGTAGTCGTCGCGCCACCCGCGCGCGCCGACCTCGAGGCCCCGCACCGCCTCGCCGCGCCCGTGCAGCGCGACGAGCAGCGGCGGCGCCGGCGCGGCCTCGGGCGCGAGGAGCAGCGCGCGCTGCGGGTCTTCGCCCTCGGAGGCGGGCGCGAACGGGAGATCCTTCCAGGCCGAGGGGGCCGCCTCCTCCGGCGCCGGCGGTGAGGTGCCTCGCCGGCACGAGGGCGCGGCGAGCGCGGCGAGGCCGAGCAGCGCGCGCCGGCGCGAGAGCGGGGGGATCGTCGTGGCGGCCATCGGCGGCGAGGGTAGCAGCGGGGCGCGGGCGCAGCCCTGGGCAGGCCCACGGGCCCCCATGTAGGCTGTGCAGGTCCGGGCGAGGGCCCCGAGGGGGAGCGCTCATCGGCGAGACGCGCCGATCCTGACGAGGCCCGAAGGGCTCCGTCGGCCCCGGGCGAGAGACACGTGACGAAAGGGGACCGCTCATGAGCGTTGAGACGAAGGGGGACGTCGGGCCGCGCGCAGGTGGCGCGCCGGGCAGCGTGGAGGGCGTGATCGCCGACGACGTGAAGACGCTCCACAGCATGGGCTATGCGCAGGAGCTCCTGCGCAGGATGGGGGGCTTCTCCAACTTCGCGATCTCGTTCTCGATCATCTGCATCATCGCGGGCGGCATCACGTCGTTCCAGATGGGCTTTTGCAGCGTCGGCGGCGCCGGCATCGGGATCGGGTGGCCTGTGTGCAGCGCGCTCGCGCTCTGTATCGCGCTCACGATGGGCCAGGTCGCGTCGGCGTTCCCGACCGCGGGCGGCCTGTACCACTGGGCCTCGATCCTCGGCGGCCGGGGCTTCGGCTGGGCCACCGCGTGGTTCAACCTGATCGGGCTGATCACCGTCCTCGCGGCCATCAACGTCGGCGCCTACCTGTTCATCATGAGCTCGCTCGGCCCGCTGTTCGGCGTGGATCTCGCCGCGATGCCCCCCGATCGCGCGCTGGTGGCGCAGGCCGTCGGGGTCACGCTCATCACGGGGACGCAGGCGCTCTTCAATCACCTCGGGATCCGCGTCACCACGCTGCTCACCGACTTCAGCGGGTATCTCATCCTCGTCGTCTCGGTGATCCTCACCGCCGCGATGCTCTTCTACGCGCCTGCGATCGACGTCAGCCGGCTCGTCACGTTCACGAACTACAGCGGGCCGAAGGGAGGCGACGTGTGGCCGGAGACGGGCAGCATGACCACGCTGTTCCTCCTGAGCTTCCTCCTGCCCGCGTACACGATCACGGGGTACGACGCGTCGGCGCACACGTCCGAGGAGACGATCGGCGCGGCGCAGACGGTCCCGCGGGGCATCGTCCGGGCGGTGCTCGTCTCCGGCGTCTTCGGCGCGCTGATGCTGAGCGCGATCGTGCTCGCGATCCCGGACATGGATGAGGCGGCGTCGAAGGGCGGCGGCGTCTTCTTCTGGGTCATGGAGCGCGTCATCCCGGAGAACCTCCGGATCGCGCTCTATGCCGGCATCTCGGTGGCCCAGTACCTCTGCGGGCTGGCGACGGTGACGTCCGCCTCCCGCATGACCTTCGCGTTCGCCCGCGACGGGGGGCTGCCGGCCTCGGAGCAGCTGCGCAAGGTGAGCCCGAAGTTCCGGACGCCGGCGACGGCGATCTGGGTCGTCAGCTTGCTGACGATCGGCTTCACGGTGTACACGCCCGTCTACTCGACGATCACGGCCGTCTGCGTGATCTTCCTCTACATCTCGTACGTGATGCCCACGATGATGGGCGTGCGCGCCTACGGCCGCACCTGGGTGAAGATGGGCCCGTGGGACCTCGGCCCGCTGTACCGGCCGCTCGCGATCATCAGCGTCCTCGCGTGCCTGATGCTGATCGTGGTGAGCGTCCAGCCGCCGAACGACAAGGCCCTGGGCATCATGCTCATCGTGTTCGCCGTGACGGCCATCGTCTGGTTCGCGCTGGAGCGCCGCCGCTTCCAGGGCCCGCCCCAGGGGGTGATGATCCAGCAGCGAGAGCGAGAGATCGCGGAGGCGGAGCGGGCCGTCGGCCAGATCGCCACGGGCGGCGGGCCGTAGGGATCCGGCGGAAGCGAGAGACGCCGCAGCCGACAGAGAGGCTGAGAAGACGAATCAGCCTCTGGAGGGGTTGAGGCGAGGAATCAGCCGCCAGAGGGGCTGAAGAGGAGCGGATAGGTCACGGTCACGATGCCTGCGTCCGGCGGCGGGAACGACAGCCCGTAGAACGAGCGCACCACGCAAGAGACCGCGCCGGCGTCCGGCAGATCGGAGCCGCCGTTATGGACGCTCGATACAGCCCCGTCGCGGCCAATCACGAAGCCGACCGACACGCGCCCTGTGAGGTTCGGGTTGTTGCGCAGCGCGTTCTCATAGCAGAGCCGGAAGCGGCCGAAGTTCTGGCGCACGATGCGCTGGATGACCTCCGGCGGGATCCGGCCCGACACCGAGGGCGAGCCGACCCGCATGCGCGGCGCGCTCGTCTTGTGGCCAGGGCCGTTGGCGAAGCGCGACGCGCCGCCGCCAGGGCCGAAGCCCGGCCCGTCGCCGACGCCGCTCCCGTGGTTGATGGTGCCGATGGACCCGATCCCGATGCCCATGAGATGCCCGCCGCCGCCCTCGCCGACGCCCGTCAACCCGAGCCCGCCCACGCCGCCCGACTCGTCGATCGTCTCGCCCCACATGTTGCCGATCACGCTCCTTTCGCCGTTCCCGAGCGTGTCGGCGCCGCCCCAGGGCGCCGAGAGCGCGTTGGGATCGCCGCCGGACCCCGCCTGGAGCACGCCGATCATGCCGAAGCGCGCCGCGTCGTCGAGCGCCTGGGCCCGCGAGATCCGCACGTCGCGGTTGTCCTTCGGCCCCTGGATCTCGAAGCGCCCGCCCGTCTTCCGGCTCGTCTCGCTCCCGGCCTTGCCCGACTCGCCCATCGCGGCCGCGCCGGAGCCGCCCTCGCGCTCGGTCTGACCGCTCGCGTCGGTGACGTCCTTCGCCTCGGGCAGCTCCTTCTCGGCGATCGCCCCGATCGCCTGCGCCATGAGGTAGGCCTGCTCCGCGCTCACGCCGCCGTCGTCGGCCATGGCGAGCGGGGGCATGAACGCGGCCATGGCCCCGAGCAGGCCGACGTGGAGCAGCGTCGAGAGCGCGGTGAACGGCAGGCTGCGGCGGTCCATGCCGACCTTGCCCGCGACGCGGCGGCCCGCCTTGCCCACCGCCACCTCGAACCCGAAATCACCGAGCTCGAGCCTCGCGCGAGCGCCGGGCGGCAGCGCGATCCGCCGCGCCCCGTCGAGCTCCGCGCACGGCACCGCGCGGCCGGTGGCGATCGCCTGCGCGATCGTCATCCTGCAGCTGCCGACATCGATGGATCCCGACGCGCCCGGCGGGATGACGGCGCTCACCTCACCGCCCTCGCCGACGAGCACGAGCGGCGCCCGCGCCGCGCCCAGCCGCTCCGCCGGTAGGAAGAAGTCGCACACGCCCCCGGCGCCCTCCGCCTCGCCGACATGAAAGGCGCGCGGCGGCGTCAGGTGCGCCACGTGAAGCGGGGTGTTCCCCCACCGGATGATCACCTCGATCGACAGCGCGTCCGTCTCGCACTCGTCGGCGGGGACGTCCGGCGCGCTCTTGACGAGCGCGTACGTATAGGAGCCCTCCGGCGCGTCCGCGGGCACGTCGGCCTCGACGGCCGGATACGGGCTGAAGGGCAGGTTGCTGAGGAACGGATTCGAGGGTGCGATGCCCGGAGCCATCTTGAACGTGTCCATCGGAGAACAGCCCTTTCCCTGCTCGCGCTCGCGCGCATGTCCGCGCGGCGAGCGGTCTGAATGGAGCGAGCCCTCGAGGGCCCGCCTCTCTCGGCGCGCCCCAGCGCACGCGCGGCGAGCTTCACCGCTCTCTGCGTGCGCCGCGGCTCACCGCGTCCACGCCAGGGATCGACAGCGCTACCCGCCCCAGGTTCCGGAGCCGCGCCGCGATTTTCAGCGGCGCATCCGCGCGCCGGGGGGTTGAATCATCTGGACCGCCGCCCGGCGCCTCGAGGTGGTGGTGGCCCGCGCCATCACCCCGCGGGATCGCGCCGCCACCTCTAGCGGAACCGTAGGGCTGCCGACGGCAGGCGACGGCGGCCAACGGCGCCCGCGCAGGCACGATCGCCGCGCATCCCGGGGAGATCGCTGGAGCCCGGGGCAACACGACGCCCCCCGCTGGCGGACGCCAGGCGATGGCACGGAAGCTGCGAATAACGTCGGTGCGTTGGCGACGTCGTCGAGGTCGACGCCGTTGTCGACATCAACGACGCGCAACCGCGCTGAACGGAGCGCGGCGCGCTGACGCCCGCGCCCGTCGACGCTGCCCGGCGCCGGTCCACGCCCGTGGTCCACCGGCGGCGTGCCCGTGGAGCGCGCGCTGGGCGGCGGGTCGCGGCGAACATCCACCGATCGAGACAACGAAGGAGTCGAGCGTATGAGCAACAGGCGATTGTTCCATGTCCTCGCAGGGGTTCCAGTGCTCGGGTGCCTCCTTGCGATGCCGTCGTCGGCGCGCGCGCAGCACGAGGCGCACGTCTACGGGATCGCGAACTTCGGACACACGGGGGAGTGCGAGGACGACACCAGCCTGTCGCACTCGGTGCACACGAGCACCGCCGCCGCCTTCGCGAGCACGTTCAACCTCCTCAGCATGGTCTCGCTCTGGGATGAGGTCTCGACGCGCAACAACACGAGCGCCCGGGGGAGCTACTGGACCGACTCGAGCCAGGCGGCGTCCTGCGCCTGCTCGGCGAACGACATGGCGTCGGGCTCGGGCGCGGACGAGGCCGATGTCGTCTTCATCCACACGCACGGCTGGCACGACGCCGGGAGCTCGTCGACGCCCGCCTTCAGCGGCCTGGTCATGGGCAACGGCAGCTACGACTGCCGCGTCCTGACGAACGAGAACATGCTCTTCGGCAACCCGGGCACGGGCGGCGATCTGGAGATCGCGGTCGTCAAAGCGTGCCAGTCGGGCGACTACGACGTGTGGAAGAACGGCGGATACCGGCAGCAGATCACGACCTCGGACAGCACGATGACGATGTGGAACGCGTTCCACGGCGACTCGTCGTGCGGCAATCACGTGAAGGACTATGTGGGCGACTACTCGATCAGCTCCATCTCCAACGGGGTGGGAGAGAACTGGATCGACGAGGCCTACGACGACAGCCAGTTCAGCAACGACGATGACTGTCCCGTCTCCATCGTGTTCGGCTCGTCGTTCGCGTCGCGGGAGCTCATGTACGAGTACGGCGGGTGGCGCGACCGGAAGAACACCGGCCTCAAGACCGGCTCGACCATCTACTACATCGCCGGCTGCGACCCCTCGAACGGGCGCGTGCTGCCCGGCGGATGAACGACGAACGCTGCGTGTTGCCCGAGGGATTCGAACGACAGGAGACATGACGATGACGACGCGAACGATTGGTTTCTGGGCCGCGCTCTCGATGACCCTCATCGCCTGCGGGGCGCCGGAGGGGACGACCGAAGGGACCGGCGACGACGGCGAGATCGCCGCGGCCGCGCAGGCGCTCGAGGGGTTCACGTTCGACTCACGGGAGCTCGCCACGGCGCCCGCCGCGAGGCTCCCGGAGGCCCGGCTGACGCTGCGCTCATTCGATGACGCGCTCATCCAGCGCTCGCTCATCGGGGCCGATCAGCAGTTCACGCCGCTCAGCGAGCTGGGGCGCCGGACGGAGCACGAATCGGCGGACTGGACCTATGAGAAGGACCCGTCGAGCGGCCAGGTGCTCGTCCTGCGGAAGACGCCGAGCGGGCCGCGGATCTCGCCGGACGAGGCGCTCCTCCGGCGGAACGCGCTGGCGCGGCTGAACAGCTGGGGCATACCGAACGACGAGATCGGGGCCGTGGTGCAGCGGAGGACGCTGCGTGAGGACCAGGACGGAACGGCGGCTTCCGCCCCGGAGGTCCATCGTTACAAGACGTTCGTGTTCCGGGCCGTGAACGGCGTCCGGGTCCAGGGGCACCGCGCGGTCGTGACCCACACGCTCGATGGGACCTTCAACCGCGCCCTCATCCGCTGGCCCGCCATCGCCTCGACGGGCCATCGGCTCCGCACCGCGCTCACGGCGCCGGAGATCGAGCGGCGCGCCGTGGAGGCGCTCTCGGCAGAGGGGGAGAGAGGCGGCAGCGTGCGGCTGCGCTGGAAGTACGTGGCCACGCCCCTCACGAGCGGAGAGGTGACCCTGACCCTGACCGTGGGCGCGATCCTGGGCGCCGAGGCCACACGCAGCGGCGTCACCGAGGAGCCGCGCGAGGTCGACATCGACGTCGCCGCGCTGTGACGGGCGCGCCGGAGGAGAGGCGCCCCGCGCTGGACAGCGCGCGGGCGCGGGCCGCGCGAAACCGGATCGCAATGATTCGGCGCTCGCTGGTTAACCGCGGCGGACCCGTGTGGCGAGGCCGTCAGGAAAACGCGTGGGCAACTCGCCGCATCGATCGCGCTCCACCGCCGTACGATCCAAGCCGCATCGTTGATCCAGAGCCGCGCAGTCGGCCAGAACACACGAGTTCGGGTGGCGGTGCGCCCGTCATCGCGCATATAGTAAAGACCATGGGTGCGGCCAGGAGCAGCGGTCAAGACCCCCTCATCGGCGCGACGATCGCCGATCGATATCGGATCATCTCGCTCATCGCGCGAGGGGGGATGGGCAGGGTCTACAGGGCAGAGCAGTTCGCGCTGGGCCGGATCTGCGCCCTCAAGCTGCTCCTCCCCGATGAGCGCCGCGAGCAAGATCCGGAGTTTTTTCGGCGCTTTTCGCGCGAGGCCGCGACCGCGGCGAGGCTCACCCACCCGAACTCCGTCACGGTCTTCGATTACGGCCGGGACGATCCGCGCGGGATCTACTTTATCGCCATGGAGTATATCGCCGGGCGCACGCTCCACCGCGTGCTCCACGACGAGGGCGCGCTCCCGGAGGCGCGCGCGGGCCGGATCGCGCGGCAGATCTGCCGCGCGCTCGCCGAGGCGCATGGCCTCGGCCTCGTGCATCGGGATCTCAAGCCGGGCAATGTGCTCCTCGTCGACCAGGAGGACGAGAAGGACTTCGTCAAGGTGCTCGACTTCGGCCTGGTCAAGGACGTCTCGGGGCGGCAGCTGGACGAGCTGACCCAGAGGGGCCTGTTCATCGGCTCTCCCAAGTACACCGCTCCGGAGCAGGCGATGGGCGACGAGCTCTCGCCGCGCGCGGACATCTATGCGCTCGGCGTCCTGCTCTACGAGATGCTCTGCGGCAGGGCGCCGTTCGACAGGAAGGTGGCCTCAGCGACGCTCATGGCGCACGTCAGCGAGCCGCCGCCGCCGCTCGCGGATGGCGCCCAGGGCGCGCTCGCGTCGCCGGCGATGACGGCCATCGTGATGCGGTGTCTCGAGAAGAGCCCTGACAGGCGCTTCCAGTCGATGAGGGAGTGTCTCACCGCGCTGAAGAGCGCGGCGGGCGAGCCGACCGACGGCTCGCGGGCCTCGGTCCCGGACCGCCTGTCCCTGGCGCAACCCGGGGGCGCGCTGCCCTCCGCGCCGTCGATCTCGGAGCTCCGCATCTCGGCCTTCTCGCCCTCTCCCGGCGAGCCGCTCGTGTCGCTTCGCTCGGCGCAGCTCGACTCGCTCTCTCCACCGCAGGCTCCCGCGACCTTCAGCGGCTCCGTCGCGCCGCCCCGTCACTCGACCGTGTCCCTCTATCTGGTCGCGCTCGTGGCGGCGATCGTCGGCGGGGGCCTGGTGCTGGCGCTCGGCTGGCGCGGGCAGGACGCCACGAGCACCCCTGCCGCCGTCCAGGCCGCCCCCGTGCCGATCGCCGTGCCCGTCGAGGCATCGGCGGGCGCGGAGCCGGGCGCGGCGGCGGAGTTCAGGATCGTGAGGATCGAGAGCGCCCCACCCGGCGCCCGCGTCTCCGACCGAGGGACGGAGGTCTGCCTGGCGACGCCGTGCCGGCTCGTGCTGCAGGGCGCCGGGAGCAGGGCCGAGTACCGGCTCCAGCTGACCAAGCCCGGCTACAGGCCGGCCGTGCTGCTCGTGCGCCCGGAGGACGAGACCGCCTCGGCGGAGCTCGTCGCGTTCGCCGCGGCCCTCCCGGCGGCCCCGGCGCCGGGGTCGCAGCTGGCGGCAGGCGCGCTGCCGGAGCCAGCGCCGCCGGCAGAGTCGGCGCCCGTGGAGGCGGGCGTCGCCCCCGCGGTGGCAGCCGAGCCCGGCGCTGCCGCGATCAGCGCAGCCGAGCCCGGTGGCGCCCCCGCGGCGGCAGCCGAGCCCGATGCCACCGCAGACGGCACGGCCGAGCCCGGCGCCGAGCCGAGCGCGGTCGCTCTACCGGCGCCTCCAGCGCCCGGACCCGCCGCCGCGCCTGCGCCCGCCGCCCCCGAGATCCTGCGTTTCCAGGAAGGGATGACCCGCCCCGTGCCGCTCGCGGCGCCCGCGGTGGTCTACACGCGGGAGGCGCGGCAGGCGCACGTCGAGGGGACGATTCTCGCGAAGTGCGTGGTGACCACGGCTGGCAGCCTCACCGGCTGCCGGATCGTCAGGGGCGTGCCCCACATGAACGACGCGGTCCTCGCCGCGCTCGCGGCGAGCCGCTACCAGCCGGCCACCTACCAGGGCAGGCCCGTCAACGTCGACTACGTGTTCTCGATCAAGCTCGTGCTGCCCTGAGGCGCTGGCGGCGCGGCCGGCCCTGAGCAAAGACCCTGGCCGAGAGGCAAACGACCACGTGAACGCTCATGGCAGGAAGGGTTCGGTTTGCGCTGGGCTGGTCCTCTGTCTCGCGGCGCTGCTCGGCTGCTCGCGGGAAGAGACCTCCCAGCCGGCCGCTGGGAGCGGGGCCACGCGGCCGCCGGCGCTGCGGGCCGAGGTCGAGCCGGCGCCGGAGGGCGGCGAGATCGCGGCGCTGGTGCAGCAGGCGCGGGAGCGCGCGCGGCGGGAGGGCCGCGAGCTCGTCGTCTACGTGGGCGCGACCTGGTGCGAGCCGTGCACGAGGTTTCACGACGCCGTGAAGGCCGGCCAGCTCGACGCGGTCCTGCCTGCGCTGCGCCTGCTGGAGTTCGACCTCGACCGCGATCGGGATCGGCTCGCCGAGGCCGGCTACGCGTCGAAGATGATCCCGCTCTTCGTCGTGCCCGGCGAGGACGGCCGGGGAACGCCCCTCCGCATCGAGGGATCGGTGAAGGGCGAGCGCGCGGTGGACGAGATCGTGCCCCGGCTCGCGGCCATCCTGAGCCGAGCGCGGGCCTCGGCGCGGTGATCCTCGCGGCGCGCCGGCCGCCCCGCCCGCGCGAGCGCCGCCGCGTCGCGGTGCGCGTCGGCGTCTCGGTGGACGCGCGGAGGCCGCGGCACCATGGAAGGGACCTCATGAGGACCGCCGCCCTGCTGCTCGCAGCCGCCGCCGTGTCGCTCGCCGCGGGCTGCCGCAACGGCGCCGGCAGCGAGCCTGCCCAGCCCATGCCGAACGTCACGCCGATCGACACGCGCGCCTCCGCCGAGCCGGCAGTGGACGACGAGCCGCCCACGCCGCGGCCCCCGAAGGAGGCCGATCCCACGAGCACCGACACGTTCGAGGGCACCGCGGGCGCCACCGACAAACCGCGCGCCGGCGCGAAGGTCGCGGTCCTGCGCGACGTGCGAGCAGCCCGGCACGACCACTACGACCGCGTCGTGTTCGAGTTCGAGGGGGACGCGGTGCCGGGCTACCACATCGATTACATCGACAAGCCGGTGCGCCAGTGCGGCTCGGGCGAGGCGACGGAGATCGCGGGCGACGCATGGCTCGCGGTGCGGATGACCCCCGCGGCGGCGCACAACGACGCGGGGAACGCCACGGTCCCGTTCCGCGAGCGGAAGCTCGCGCTCGGCGTGGCGCGCGAGATCGAGCGGACGTGCGACTTCGAGGCCGAGGTGACCTGGGTGCTCGGGGTCTCGTCGCCGAACCGGTACCGCGTCCTCGAGCTGACCAAGCCGGCGCGGCTCGTCGTCGACGTGAAGCACTGAGGGCGCTGAGGCCGCGTCCACGGCACTGCGGCGGCTCGCCGCGCCGCGGGCATGCCGGATGACGCGCGAGCGCCTCCCGCCGCTCAGCCGTCCAGCGCGGGCCCGGGCTCGCCGTGTCGCGCCGGCGGCGGAGGCGCGTCGGCCGCCTTCGGCGGGGGCAGCCTCCGCGGCGGCACGACGACCTGCTTCGGCGGCGCGGCGGGGCCGCTGGACGCCCGCGGGATGTTGTAGACGCGCTTCGCCTGGATCGCCGTGGATCGAAGGCCGTTGGCGCGCTTGATCGCCTCCACGGTGGTGCCGTACTGCCGGGCGAGCGAGCCCAGGGTCTGCCCCTTCTTCGCTGTGTGGCGCACGTACTGCGACGTGGGCTTGATCGCCCCGCGCTTCACGAGCAGCGGATACGCGCGCGCGGCCGACTCCTGCGCGATCGGGCTGTAGAACCGGACGTGGATGTGGTTCGCGTGCCCCCGGGCGTGGCGGACGAGCGGGCGCGGCTTCCTCGACCCAAGCTGGAAGACCTCGTCGAGCCAGTCCTTGTCCTCCCCGATCTTCAGCGCGTACTCCTTGAGCAGGCGCTGCACGCTGCTGTCGATGAGGATGAGCTCCACGTCGGTCTCGGTGACGAGCGCCCGGACGAAGGCCCACGTCCGCTCCCGATCGAGGTTCGCCGCCGTGGCCCGCTGGTACCAGCGGTGCCGGGCGTCGAGGAAATAGCTGATGTCGACGTCGCGCCCGGCCTGGTGGCTCTTGTGCGGCGAGAGGCGGCCGCCCTCCCGGGCGCTGATGTGCCCGATGTAGAGCTTCGGGCTCCCCGGGAACTGCCGGTGCACGTCGGCGATCGCCCGGTCGATCGCGTCGATCGTCTCGCGCGTCCCCCAGGCGTGGGCCGGATCGACGAGCTCCCACCGATCGCCCTCGGGCATCCGGACGCCGTTGAACAGCGCGCCCGCGTTGGTGGCGCCCAGCGACATCGGCCCGAGCGCCGCGGGGTCCTTCGAGAGCAGCTCCTCGATCTGGGCCTCGGTCATCGCCGAGAGCGGCGAGTGCGCCCGCGCCCCGGTGCCCGGATCCGCCGGCAGCTCCAGGCCGTCGTCGACCTCACCGCCGTCGTCGTCGACCTCGACGTCGTGGGCGTCCGCGAGCGCGGCCTCCTCCTCCGCCGTTCCGAGCGCGGGCGAAGGCGCGGCGCCGCGCTGCTCCGAGGACACCCCGGAGGCCACGCGCAGCAGGCTGTCCTTGGACCGCGCCGCCTCCGGCGCCCTCCCGGCGCAGCCCGCGAGGAGGAGGGCGCAGAGGACGGAAACCAAGGTGCTGCGCCCCATCGCGGGCCACTATACTGACACGAGGGAGCGACGCCAACCGCGGCCCCGCGCTCGCATGCGGCGCGCTCCACGCGACGCGCGTTCAGCGCAGGCCTGGATTGCGGGGCGTTGTGCGGCGTTGCGCGATGTTTTGCAGCGGCGCTCTCGTCCGCGCACGAGGACGTTGCCGCCGCCGCGTCGGCGGCTACATGCTGCCCTCGTGCAACCGTCCCAGCGGAGCGGCCGCCCCGATCGGGCGGCCCGGGGGGCAGCCGCGCCGGCGCCGACGCCGGGGCCGGACAACGCGCCGCGCCACGACGAGCGCGGCGAGCGCACGGGCGGGACCGGCGAGCGGCAGCCGGGCGGCGGAGGCCAGCAGAAGCTCTTCTCGGCCCGGGAGGTGGCGGGCAACGGGGCCGCGACGGTCGAGGGAGAGGTCGTCCGCGTCACGTACGAGAGCGAGTCGAGCGGCTTCCGGGTGCTGCGGGTGGAGGTCACCCCCGGCGCCCCGCCGGAGGTCTGGGTCGGCGTGTTCCCGCAGGTCGGGCCGGGCACCCGCGTGCGCGCGACAGGGCGCTACGAGCGCGATCCGAAGCACGGCGAGCAGCTCAAGGTCGAGACCCTGCTGCCGATTGCCCCCGCCACGCTCGATGGGCTCGAGCGCTACCTCGGGTCCGGCATGGTGCAGGGCATCGGCCCGGCGTACGCGAAGCGGATCGTGGAGGCGTTCGGCACGGAGACGCTGGAGATCCTCGACCGCTCGCCGGAGCGGCTCGCCGAGGTCCCCGGGCTCGGCCAGCGGCGGGCGCAGGCCGTCGCGAAGGCGTGGGCTGCGCAGCGGGCGATCGGGGCCATCATGATCTTCCTCCAGGCGCACGGCGCCTCCCCGGCGCTGGCGAGCCGCATCTACAAGCGGTTCGGCCCCCACGCGATCGACATCGTCTCCCGCTCCCCGTACCGGCTCGCGCTCGACGTGTGGGGCATCGGCTTCAAGACCGCCGACCGGATCGCGCGCTCGATCGGCGTCCGGGCCGACTCGCCGGAGCGGGCGCAGGCGGGCGTGCTGCAGACGCTGGTGGATCTGTCGACGCGCGGCCACACGCTGGCGACGCGGCCGGAGCTCGCGGAGCTCGCCGCGGCGATGCTCGAGCGCGACGCCGCCGAGGTCGACAGCGCGATCGACGCGCTCGTGGCGAGCGGCCATGTGCGGGTCGAGGCGCTCGAGACCGGCGAGGTGGCCGTCTACCCGAAGGACCTCTACGAGGCCGAGGTGCGGCTCGCGCGCCGGATGCGCTCCTTGCTGGGCGACGACGAGGACGACGCGGCGCCCGAGGCGCGCCTCGTGGAGGGCGTCGACGCGGCGATCGCGGCGTTCGAGGCGAAGACGCAGGTCTCGCTGGCGCCTGCCCAGCGGGACGCCGTGGCGCAGGCGGCGCGGAACAAGGTGCTGGTCATCACGGGCGGCCCGGGCGTGGGCAAGACGACCATCGTCCGGGCCATCCTGGCGCTCTTCGACCGCGCCCGGCTCCCGGTGCGGCTCGCCGCGCCCACGGGCCGCGCCGCGAAGCGGATGAGCGAGGCGACGGGGCGCGAGGCCGTCACGCTCCACCGCCTGCTGGAGTTCGATCCCAAGCAGCGCAAGTTCGGCCGCCAGCGGGGCCGGCCGATCGAGGCGGGGGCCATCGTGGTCGACGAAGCGTCGATGCTCGACCTGGCGCTCGCCGACGCGCTCCTGCAGGCGACGTCCGACGCGGCGCGCCTCGTGCTGGTGGGCGACGTCGATCAGCTCCCGTCGGTGGGGCCGGGCGCGGTGCTGCGGGACGTGATCGCCTCCGGCGAGGTGCCCACGGTGCGGCTCACGCAGATCTTCCGCCAGGCCGAGGGCAGCCTCATCGTCCGGAACGCGCACCGGATCCACGACGGCGAGCCGCCGGAGGGCGCGCGCGGGCCCGGCGGCGAGTTCTACGTGATCGAGCGGATCGAGGCCGAGGCGGCGGCGGATCTGATCCTCCACCTCGTGACGGAGCGCATCGGCAAGGGGTTCGGGCTGGATGCACGGCGCGACGTCCAGGTCCTGACGCCGATGCACAAGGGCGAGGCGGGGGCGATCAACCTGAACGCGCGGCTGCAGGCGGCGCTGAACCCCGAGGGCCCGAGCGTCACGCGCGGCGCGCGGACGTTACGGCTCGGCGACAAGGTGATGCAGCTCCGCAACGACTACGACCGTGAGGTGTACAACGGCGACGTCGGCTTCATCACCGACGTGAACACCGAGGAGCGGAAGCTCCAGGTCCGCTTCGACGATCGCGAGGTCAGCTACGAGGAAGCGGAGCTCGACGAGCTGACGCTCGCCTACGCGACGAGCATCCACAAGAGCCAGGGGAGCGAGTATCCGGCGGTGATCGTGCCGATCCTCACCCAGCATTTCGTGATGCTGTCGCGCAACCTCATCTACACGGCGGTGACCCGCGGCAAGCGGCTCGTGGTGCTCGTGGCGGATCCGCGGGCCGTGTCGCTGGCGCTGGCGGAGACCCGCCGTGAGGAGCGCCGCACGCACCTCGCGGAGCGGCTGCGCGGCGGCGCGCCGGCGCGCTCCGGATCGGCGCGCACGCTCGATGCACCTCTCGCCGCCGGCCCACGACTCGACTAGGACAGCGCTGAAGAGGGCGAGCGAGATGGGCGTCCGAGACGGCGATAGCGACAGCGAGCACGACAGGGATCACACGAGCGACCGCGAGGCGGCGACGGCGACGCGAACCGCAGCGGCGCAGCCGACTTCAAGCGCGGGAACCGCGGCGAGGTTCACCGTGGCGACGCGTGGAAGCGCGGGTGGAATCACGGGCGGAAGCGCCTTTGACCCGAACGCGATGGCCGCGGTGAGGCCCCGCGCGCTGCGAGCTCCCCCGTTGCCCGGCTCGGCCCTCCCTGCTAGCGTTCGCGCCCCTTCTACACGAACTACTGCCCCCATCATTTCGGCGCGTAGGGTACCGGGGCGAGGCTGGGCGATGCCTGCGCCTCGGCGCGCGTGGGGGAGAGATCTCGGAGCATCGACGATGACGACCAACGGACAGCAGCAGGCGGGTGGGCTCAACATCACCGGAGGGGCGGCGATCGTCGCGCCCGTGAGCGCGTTTCCGAACGGCGTGCCGGGGAACGCGCTCATCGTCATCCCGATGAACAAGCCGACCGACGAGCTGAAGGGCCTGCTCGAGCAGGGTCCCGCGGCGGTGACCCTCGAGCAGATGTGGCAGCTCCTCGGCTTCAACGGGCCGGCGGTGCAGGTGCAGGACGATCAGGGGCGCCCGATCGCGATCGGCCTGGAGGACCTGCTCGCGGGGCTCGAGAAGCACTGGACCGAGCAGCCCGACGACCTGAACCGCGGGCGCATCTACGCGCAGGAGCTCCTCAAGCACAACCGGCTGGCGCGCGCCGAGCAGGTGCTCTCGAAGGTGGTCGCGAAGGGCGGCACGGGCGACGACTGGCTCGCGCTCGGCATCGCGCAGCTCTCGCAGGACAAGCACGACAAGGCCGAGGGGACGCTCAAGGGCGCTCAGAACCTGCTCAAGGACAACCCCTACCCCTCCCTGCACCTCGCGAAGCTCTACCAGGCGCGCAAGGACGACGCGAAGGAGCGCGAGTTCATCGAGAAGGCGCTCGCGATCGACGTGGACTGTATCGACGCGTGGGCCTACCTCTTCCAGTACGAGAAGCAGCGCGGCGACGAGGCGAGCGCGGTCGCCGCGATCGAGAAGTTCTCGGCCGACAAGAAGACGGCCGCGCCGTACATCGCGATCCAGGGCTTCTACGCGGCCAACGAGGAGACGCGGGACAAGGCGGTCGAGTACGCCAAGAAGGCGGTCGCGCTGAACCCGGACAGCCCGCTGGCGCTGCTCTGCCTGTCGGCGCTCTACGGGCAGAAGAACGACCTCGAGGCGGTGGTCCGCCTGCTCCAGCCGCACGAGGCGAAGATGAGCCGCGACGTGCGCCTGGCGAACAACTACTTCGAGGCGCTGTTCCAGTCGCGCCAGCTCGAGAAGGTGACCAAGCTGCTGAATGCCCTCGCAGGCTCTCCGAACAAGGAGGTCAAGCAGTTCGCCATCGAGCGGTCGCGCGCCGTTGCTCAGTACCTGCAGCAGCAGCAGCAGCAGCTCGCCGCGGCGGCCCAGCCGGCGCAGCGCAAGACCTGACGCGCACGTAGGCGTGGGGGAGCGCTGAGCGGCGCTCCTCCGTAGCCCCCGGCGCTCCCCGTCCGCCGGCGCTCAGCGACCGAAGGCGCGGCGGATGGCTTCGGCGATGCCGCCGCCCACCAGGCCGTCGGCCTTCAGGCGGTCCGTCGCCGCCTGCTTCACGTGCTCGGGCGCCTGCGCCATGGCGAACGATCGCCCCGCAACCTCGAACATCGGCACATCGTTGAGCCAGTCGCCGACGACGACCACGTCCGACAGCTCGCAGCCGTGGTGCTCCGCGAGCCACGCGATCGCCGTCCCCTTCGTCGGCCCAGCGGCCCGGACCATCATCGCGAAGAGGCTCGTCTGGTCGTCGCGCATGAGGGGGAACGAGACGACGAAGGCCGCTTCACCGAGCTCGGATCGGACCTCCTCGACGGCCGCCGCGACCTGGAGCTCGCTCCCGAGCGCCACCAGCGCGAGCAGGCCATGCTCGTGCTCCCAGTAGGGGTGCGACGAGACGCGCTCGACCTCGGCGATGGCGGGCGACCAGCCCCGGACATAGTGGACGTGCGGCGCGCCGGTCGCGTCGTGGACGATGCTGTCCTGCGCGAAGAGGAACGACGCCGTCGCGTGCCGCTCGGTGATCGAGCGCAGGAGGGACGCCTCGGCGCCGGAGATCGTGCGCGAGTACAGGTGCGCGTCGCCCTCGGTGTGCACGATGTGGCTGCCATCGACGCACGCGATGGGGCCGACCACGCCGATCCGCCGCGCGACCTCGCGCGTCCCCGAGTACAGACGTCCGGTCGCGATCGAGACCGGGACGCCGGCATCCTGGAGCCGCTGGATGGCGCGGAGGTCCTCGTCGTGGATGGACCCGTCACGACGGACGAGGGTCCCGTCGACGTCGAGGGCGAGAAGCTTGTAGGTCGTCACCGCGCTTGAGTAACTCGGGAGCGCGTGGAGCGCAGCAGGCGGGACTGGATGGGACGGATCAGGGCGCCCTCCCGGTGAGGGAGGCTCAGGAAGCCGGGTAGACCGACACCTGCTTCTTGGTGTTGGACTTCCACTCGTACGTGACGACGCCGTCGACGAGGGCGAAGAGCGTGAAGTCGCGGCCGGTGCCGACGTTGTGGCCGGCGTGGATCGAGGAGCCGACCTGCCGGACCAGGATGTTGCCAGCGCGCACGGGCGCCCCGGCGTACACCTTCACCCCACGGCGCTGCGCATTCGAGTCACGGCCGTTCCTGGAGGAGCCGCCGCCTTTTTTGTGAGCCATCTCTGCTTCTCCTGCTAGGCGGTGATGCCGGTGATCTTGAGCTCGGTGTACGGCTGGCGGTGGCCGTTCTTGCGGCGGTAGTTCTTCCGGCGCCTGAACTTGAAGACCACGATCTTCTTGCCGCGGTCCTGCCCGGTGATCTCGGCGGCGACAGATGCGCCGCTCACGAGGGGCTTGCCAATCTTGGGAGAGTCACCGCCGACGAGGAGCACCTCGCTGAAGGTGACCTTGTCACCGGCATTGCCGACAAGCTTCTCAACCCGGAGCTTCTGACCTTCGGCGACCCGATACTGCTTGCCGCCCGTCTTGATGACCGCGTACATGGTGCGTCTTCCTCAACCTGGGGACCGCGATCCCTCGCCATACGCCACGCAAATGGCCCTCGGTTGGAGGGCCCGGTGAACGAGGGAGCGGCAGTATACGGACCTTCTCCAGCTTGGCAAGTGCTTCGCAGCGGCGTGGCCCAGGTTCTTCACCTGGGGCCGCGCCCGCGGCCTCCGCACGCGGGCAGGGCCCTGGAAAGCCCCGGGCAGAGCGCAGCCCGGACCGCGCGCCCGGCAGCGGCGCGGTCCGCTCGCCGCTCGCCCAGCGCCTGTTTCGCCCTCACGCCTTGGTGAAGACGAACTTCTCGTCGGCCACGTCGACCTGCATCGTCTGGCCGGGCTGGTAGCCGCCGGCGAGGATGGTCTCGGCGAGCGGGTTCTGGAGCTCGCGCAGTATCGCCCGCTTCAGCGGGCGAGCGCCGAGGCTCGGCTCGTAACCGAGCTCGACCAGCCGGGCCTTCGCGGCGTCCGTGAGGGCGAGGCGGATGTCCTTGTCCGTGAGCAGTTGCTCCAGCCGACGGAGCTGGATGTCGACGATGCCCCGGAGGTCCTCCTTGCTCAGCGCCTTGAAGACGACGATGTCGTCGACCCGGTTCAGGAACTCGGGGCGGAAGAACCCGCGCAGCTCCTCGAGCAGGACGTCGCGGATCGCCTCGCGCCCGTCCTCCGTGGCCCAGAGCTTGGCGTCGGTCTCGAGCACGCGCTTCGACCCGATGTTCGAGGTCATGATGACGACCGTGTTCGAGAAGTCGGCGAGCCGCCCGCGGCCGTCGGTGAGCCGGCCGTCGTCGAGGATCTGGAGCAGGAGGTTGAACACGTCCGCGTGGGCCTTCTCGACCTCGTCGAACAGGAGCACGCTGTACGGCCGGCGCCGGGCGGCCTCGGTGAGGAAGCCGCCCTGCTCGCTGTCCGCGTAGCCCGGTGGCGCCCCGATCAGGCGCTGGGCCATGTGGCGCTCCATGAACTCGCTCATGTCCATGCGCGTCAGCGCCTGCTCGTCGTCGAACAGGAACTCGGCGAGCGCCTTCGCGAGCTCCGTCTTCCCAACGCCGCTCGGCCCGAGGAACAGGAACGAGCCGATCGGCTTGCCCGGATCACGCAGGCCAACGCGCCCGCGGCGCACCGCCTTCGCGATCGCGCGCACCGCCTCGTCCTGACCCACCACCCGCTGCGCGAGCCGCGCCTCCATCTTGAGGAGCTTCTCGGCCTCGCCCTCGAGCATCTTGGCCACCGGGATGCCGGTCCAGTCGTTGAGCGTCGCCGCCACGTCCGACTCGCCGACGACGTTCGAGGTCGGCGCGACCCCCTCCCGCTGCGCGGCCTCCTCCGCGGCCTGGAGCCGCCGCCTGATCTCCGGGAGCGTGACGTGCTCGAGCTCGCCGATCTTGGCGAACGCCTTCTCGCGCTGGGCAGCCTTCAACGCCTCCGTCGCGGCGACGAGCTCCCGGCGGATGGCCTGGCACGCCGCGATGACGCCGCGGCGCGACGCGTTGCGGCTGCGCATCGACGACGCCTTCGGCTCGATCTCCGCGAGCTCCGCTTCCAGCCGCGTGCGGGTCTGGACGCTGAGCTTGTCGTCGTCGTCCGCGAGCGCGGCGATCTGGGCGCGGAGCGCGTCGACACGCCGGGTCAGCGTGTCGAGCTCGGCCGGCACGCCGTCGACCTCCACCCGCTTGCGGGCGGACGTCTCGTCGAGCAGGTCCACCGCCGTGTCGGGGAGCGCGCGGTCCGAGATGTACCGCTTGGCCAGCGCGACCGCCGAGGTGATGGCGCTCTCCCCCACGCGGACGCGGTGGTGGGCCTCGTACTTTGTCGCGATCCCGCGCAGGATCTCCGTCGCCTGATCGATGCTCGGCGCCTCCAGCGTGATCGTCGAGAACCGCCGGATGATCCCGGGATCGCGCTCGTTGATCTTGCGCACGCCCTCGGTCGTCGTCGTGGCGATGATCCGGATCTCCCCGCGCGACAGGAGCGGCTTCAGGAGCTCGCCCACACCGGCGCCCTGCACCCCTTGGCCGAACAGCGCGTCGAGATCTTCGACGACGAGGATGCTCTCCGCGTCCTGCTCGCCGCGCAGCCGATCGACCAGGACCTTGAGGCGCTGCTCGATTTCCCCGCGGAGCTTCGCCCCGGCGACCAGCGCGCCGGTGTCGAGCTCGTAGAGGTGGGCGCCCGCGAGGTTCGTGGGCACGTCGCCGTGCGCGATCCGGTCGGCCAGGCCCCGGATGAGCGCGGTCTTGCCTACACCGGGCTCGCCGACGATGAGGGGGTGGTTCTTGAACCGCCGCTCGAGGATCTGCAGCAAGCGGCGCGCCTCGACGTCACGGCCGATGACCGGGTCAAACCGCCCTTCACGCGCGTCGGCGACGAGGTCCCGCGTGTAGGGCGCGGGTTGACCCGGCTCGGCCGCGTTGGCCGGCGCGGGCGAGGGCTCTCGCGAGGCCGCTTCCAGCGCCCCGAGGTGCGGCCGGAACGCGCCCGGACCGATGCCGAACGAAGAGAGGATCTCCCCGGCAGGCCCGCGGATCTCCTGGGCGAGCGCGTGCAACAGGTGCTCGATGCCCACGTTCTGCGACTTGTCCCGGGTCGCCTCCCGCTCAGCGCGCCCGAGCAGATCGAGCAGGCGAGGGCTCACGTACGCAACGCCGCTGCTGCCCGCCCTGGACAGCTTCTTCAGGGCGTTCTCGGCGAGCTGGAGCACCTCGTTCGGGTCGGCACCGGCCCGCCGAAAGACCTCGGACACGCCCCGGTCGCGCTCCAGCAACCTCATGAGCAGGTGCAGCGGCGTGACCTCGGCGTGCTGGCGCTCGTCCGCGATCTGCTGTGCGCCGGCAACGACCTGCTTCGCGTCGCCGGTATAGCGATCGAGGTGAATCGTGCCCTCTTTCTCGGCCATGCGCGCAGCCTACCGCAACGTAGAGCCCTGCGCGCTTGCATCTTTGGCCTGCCCGGGAAAGGAAAGAGAGCGAGATGCCCATGCAAGCAGCCGAAGTCACCATCTACGTCACCGACTACTGCGCATACTGCGCCATGGCGAAGCGCCTGCTGACGCAGAAGCAGGCGCGCTTCACGGAGATCAACGTGGAGAACCGCGACGACCTCCGCGCCTGGCTGGTCAAGGCCTCCGGCCAGCGGACGGTTCCTCAGATCTTCATCAATGGAGCCAGCGTCGGCGGATTCAGCGACCTCTCGGCCCTGGACAAGGAGGGGGGGCTCGATCCGCGCCTCGCCGAGGCGCCGAGCGCCGACGCACCTCCCATGCCGCGCTGAGGCGGATGAGGGTGGCTGAGGTACGACGGAGAATCCTCGTCGGACGCATCCCTGGGGCCCCGCCGGCGAAGATGCACCCCGGCATGAGGAGGTGATAAGCTGCCGCGCGGGGACGGGGCGCAGCTTTCTTTGATGCGGTTCGTCCAAAGGGCTTCACGGGCTTCGTCTGCTTCCCCCACGTCGAACCGCCATGCCTAGCAGCACCGACACCACCGCCGCAGCGACCCAGCCGGTCGAAGGGGCGCTCGTCGGAAAGCGGGTTCAGAAGTACGAAATCGTACGGACGATAGGGCGTGGCGGGATGGGCGTGGTCTACGAGGCGGTGAATACCGCCATCGGGAAGCGCGTCGCGATGAAGTTCGTCGACGCCGATCTCGCGCAGAACAAGGACGCGGTCGCCCGGTTCCACCGCGAGGCGCAGGCGGCCAGCGCCGTCGAGAGCGCGCACATCGTCGAGATCTTCGACGCCGGCTTCGCCGACGATATCCCCTTCCTCGTCATGGAGCTGCTCCGCGGCGAGGACCTGGGCCACCGCATCCGGCGCTGCGGCAGGCTCGATCTCGGCGAGGCGCTCCATGTGACCGCGCAGCTCCTCCGCGGCCTCCACCGCGCCCACGAGGCGGGCATCGTCCACCGCGACCTCAAGCCGGACAACGTCTTCCTGGTCGACCGCGACGACGACCCGAACTTCGCCAAGATCCTGGACTTCGGCATCTCGAAGATGCGCCGCGCCGACGGCGCTCCGGCCCACACGTTGACCCGGCAGGGCACCGTGCTCGGAACGCCGTTCTACATGTCGCCGGAGCAAGCGCAGGCGCTGCCCGACGTGGACGGCAGGACCGATCTCTGGGCCGTCGGCGCGATCCTCTACGAGTGTCTGACGGGGCACCCGCCGCACAGCGGCAGCTCGTACGAGCAGGTGATCGTCAACATCTGCATGAAGGACGCGCTGGACGTGCGGATGAGCAACCCGGCCGTCCCCGAGCCGATCGCGCGCGTGATCGCGAAGGCGCTCACGCGGGACAGGGACGCGAGGTTCTCCTCCGCGCGAGATTTCCTGGACGCCCTGGTCGCCGGCGCCGGCGGGCTCCTCGCGTCGCGGCGCAGCTCGAGCGACGAGCTCGGAGCGCACACGACGAGCGCTCCTGGCGCCCTCGGGCAGACGCCGGCGAAGCAGACCCCGGGGGATCCGAGCATCGGGCTGGATCCGACGCTCGAGGTGCCCGGGAGCGGCTCGAAGGTGGGCTGGTCGAGCAGCGGGCAGACGGGGGCTCGCGGCCCGCGGCGGCTCGCGTTCGCCGCGGTGGCGCTGGTCGCGCTGATTGGCGGGCTCGCCGGCGCGGTCCTTCACGCGCGCCGCTCGCCGGAGGCGGGCACCGTAGCCACCGCGCCTGCGCTGCCCACCCAGGTCTCCGTCGAGCTCCGGACGAACGCCGAAGGCGCCCTCTTCACCGTCGACGGCGTGGCGCTGGCCGACCGCACGCTGCGCGGCCGCACGGGCGAGACGAAGCGCGTGCGGATCGAGGCCTCCGGCTACACGCCCGTGGACAAAGAGGTGACGCTCCAGGACGGCAACTCCCCGATCGATGTCCTGCTCCACCCGCTGCCGGCGGCTGTGACACCGGCGCCGCCTCCGGCCGAGGCCACGGCTGCGGCGCCCGTCGCGCCGACCCCGGCGCCCAAGGCCGAGCCGATCCCGAAGAAGGCGACGGCGCTCCCCTTCGCGGCGCGCCCCAGGGGCGCGGGCGCCGGGGCGAAGGCCGCCGGTCCGGCGCAGGCCACCCCGGCGGTTGCGACGCCGAAGCCGGCGGGGGTCGCGGCTGGTTTGCAGCTCAAGGTCGACTGAGGCGGGTTTGGGCAGATCACACGGACGACTCACGCTGGCGCTCTGCGCGGCGACGCTCGGCCTGACCGTGCAGCTCTCGCCGGCGCTCGCGCAGGTCGAGCCGTACCGGCAGCACATGGAGAACGGCATCAAGCTGTTCCAGGACAGGAATTACCGGGCCGCGGTCGTCGAGTTCGAGGCGGCCTACAAGGAGAAGCCGAAGGCCAGCCCGCTGTTCAACATCGCGCTCGCCGAGAAGGCCCTCTTCAACTACCCGAGGGCCATCGCGGCGCTCGAGCGCGCGCTCGCGCAGCACCGCGACACGATGGATGAGGGCGACGAGAAGACGGCGCGCAGCGCCATCGAGGAGATGCGCGCGCTCCTCGCCCATCTCACGATCGAGCTCAGCCCACAGACCGCCACGCTGATCATCGACGGCGAGGAACAGCCCCCCTCGTCCTCGGGGACGCGGGTCGTGGAGCTCGGGCCGGGGGTGCACCGCATCGGCGCGCGAGCCGAGGGGCACGCGAGCGCTGACGAGAGCGTCACCGTGGTGAGCGGCGAGCGCGACAAGAAGGTGAAGCTCACGCTGGTCCCGGACAGAGCCCCCGCGACCCCGACGGCGCAGCCGTTCACGCCGCCCCTGCCCCCGCCTCCGCCGAAGCCGATGCCCCTCTCGCTCCCGCCGCAGGGCTACTATGTGATCGGCGCCGCGTCGTTGCTCTGGCCGCTCAGCCACCCGCGAGCCTTCCCGGCGCCGGAGGCGAACAGCGGCGGGGCTGGCTCGATCCGGGTGGGATACCGCGTGAACACCCCCGCGGCGTTCGACGTGATGCTCCAGTACGCGAACATCGCGACCGGCTCGGATGACCCCGCTTACCCGAACGCCAGTTACACGCTCGGCTCGACGCGCCTCGGGCTGAACGTCCGCCTGATGACCCCTGGGCAGACCTGGCGGTTCGTGGGCTCGATCGGGGGCGGTCTCACCTACGATTCCGTGAAGTTCGACAGCATCAAGACGTCGATGGGAGACATCTGCAATGGCCTGTGCCAGAAGGCCGCCGGGGTGAACGCGTTCGTGTTCTCCGAGGTGGGCGTCGAGCTGGACCTCGGGGGCGTGCTCCTCGGGTTCTCGCTCGACAGCTACTTCCAGTCGTCGCGCGGCATCAGCTACAAGAACACCGATCAGGACGACGTCACGCTCTACTCGGCCGTGCTGCTGCAGCTGGGGGGCAGCTTGCACGCCGGGTATGCGTTCTGGTGATCAGCCTCTGCCGATCCCGGGCGCTCGTTCCATCCTTGTTCTGCCGCTTGACGGATGTATCCTCGCACGCCCTCGCGGTGAGCCGTAGAGGGTTCGCCGCGCTCTCCAGCGGGGAGCATGGGCCGGGGATCGGCTGCCGCCGTCCTCTTCAATCACGTCAGCCGGGGATCGGCTTGCGCCATCCCCTTCAACGTCAGCCGGGGATCGGCTGCCGCCGTCCCCTCAAGGGGTGCCATGTCGCAGGATGCCATCACGTCGTTGCTCAAGGAGACGCGCCGGTTCGAGCCGCCGGCCGAGTTCTCGCGTCGTGCGCGCGTCGGCGCGCAGGCGACGTACGAGGCGCTCTACCGCGAGAGCATCGAGCAGCCGGACGCGTTCTGGCGCCGGGAGGCGGGCGACCTCGTGTTCCGCACGCCGTGGACCACGACCAGCGACTGGTCCCTGCCGCACGCCAAGTGGTTCCTCGGCGCCACCCTCAACGTCACGGAGAGCTGCCTCGATCGACACCTGACGACGGCCACCAAGAACAAGGCCGCCATCATCTGGGAAGGTGAGCACGGCGCCACGCGCACGTTGACCTACGCTCAGCTCCACCGCGAGACGCTGCTGCTCGCCAACGCGCTCAAGCGGCTGGGCATCGAGAAGGGGGACCGGGTCGCGATCTACATGGGCATGGTCCCCGAGGTCGCCGTGGCGATGCTCGCCTGCGCGCGCCTCGGCGCGGTGCACACCGTCGTGTTCGGCGGCTTCGCCGCGGACGCGCTCCGCGACCGCATCCACGACAGCCAGGCCAAGCTCGTCATCACGCAGGACGGCGCGTACCGGCGCGGGCAGGTCGTGCCGCTGAAGGCGACCGTCGACAAGGCGCTCGCGCAGCCGGAGGCGAAGAGCGCGACGCGCGTCGTCGTGTACCAGCACCTCGGCCAGGAGCGCTGCGAGGTGCAGATGACGGAGGGCCGCGACGTCTTCTGGCACGACCTGCTCGCCGGGGCCGCCCCCGCCTGCGAGCCGACGATCGTCGACGCCGAGCACCCGCTCTTCATCCTCTACACGAGCGGCTCGACCGGGAAACCCAAGGGGGTGCTCCACACGACCGCTGGTTACCTGGTCGGCGCGCACATCACGACGAAGTACGTCTTCGATCTGCGCGACGACGACGTCTACTGGTGTACCGCCGACGTCGGCTGGGTGACGGGCCACAGCTACATCGTGTACGGCCCGCTCTCGAACGGCGCGACGTGCCTCATGTACGAAGGCGCCCCGAACTTCCCCGACTGGGGCCGCTTCTGGCGGCTGATCGAGAAGCACGGGGTCACCGTCCTCTACACCGCCCCCACGGCCATCCGCGCCTTCATGCGGCAAGGCGACGAGTGGCCCGCGAAGAGCGATCTGTCGAGCCTCAGGCTCCTCGGCTCGGTCGGCGAGCCGATCAACCCCGAGGCGTGGGTCTGGTACCACCGGACCATCGGCGGCGGCCGCTGCCCGATCGTGGACACCTGGTGGCAGACGGAGACGGGCTCGATCATGATGACCACGCTGCCCGGCGCGTCGTTCTCGAAGCCGGGATCGACCGGGCTGCCGATGTTCGGCGTCGTGCCCGAGGTCGTGACGAAGGACGGCAAGCCCGTCGCGGCGGGAGAGGGCGGGCTGCTCGTCCTGAAGCAGGCGTGGCCGTCGATGCTGCGCACGGTGTGGGGCGACGACGAGCGCTTCCGGAAGCAATACTTCAGCGACGTCGAGGGCTGCTACTTCACCGGCGACGGCGCGCGCCGCGACGAGGACGGCTACTTCTGGGTCGTCGGCCGCATCGACGACGTGCTGAACGTGGCCGGTCACCGCATCGGGACGGCCGAGATCGAGAGCGCGCTCGTGTCTCACCCCTCCGTCGCGGAGGCGGCCGCGGTCGGTCGTCCGGACGACCTCAAGGGACAGGCGCTCGTGGTGTTCGTCTCGCTCCGGCCGGGGGTGAAGGCCGGACCGGAGCTCCAGGCAAAGCTCGGCGAGCACGTGGCCAAGGAGATCGGCAAGTTCGCGCGCCCCGACGCCATCCGCTTCGCGGACGCCCTGCCGAAGACCCGCAGCGGCAAGATCATGCGCCGGCTCCTGAAGGACGTCGCCGCTGGTCGAGAGCTGACCGGCGATACCTCGACGCTCGAGGACCTGAGCGTCATGGCGAAGCTCCGCCAGCAAGAAGAGGAGTGAGCCCCGCAGCGGCGCAGGGGCGCGGCCGTGCCCCTGCGACCGACGCGAGGACACCGCGCGCGACGGGGCAGCGCCTGCTCCTCGGCGAGGGGGAGGGAGAGCCCACGGAAGAGCTCGATCCTACGGCTCTTCCGCCGCGCTCGGCCCCGGGAAGAGCGACGGCGGCCTGCGACCGGCATCCCGCCACTTACGGTCGGATCACCTCGTTCGCGCCGGAGAATTTGATCCTCTGCATCGGCGCGGAGGATACTCTGTGGCGAGGGCGCGCTTGGAGCTCGAAGCTGGAACCGTCGTTGCGAACCGGTATCGCGTCATCCGCCAGCTCGGCCGCGGCGGCATGGGCGAGGTGTTCGCCGCGGAGAACATCCGCACCGGCCGCCAGGTGGCGGTCAAGCTCCTGCGCGCCGAGTCGAAGGCCAAGTCGTCCGCGGCCGAGCGGTTCCGGCGCGAGGCGCGCGCCGCGGGCTCCATCAACAGCGATCACGTCACCGAGATCCTCGACGTCGAGGAGGACCCCGAGCACGGCATCGTCCTCGTGTTCGAGCTGCTCGAGGGCGAATCGCTGATCGATCGGCTGAAGCGGACGGGACCGATCGATTTCGAGGAGCTGCACCCGATCATCGAGCAGGTCTGGATGGGGCTCGCCGACGCGCACCGCGCCGGGATCATCCACCGCGATCTGAAGCCGTCGAACGTGTACATCGAGGCGCGCCCCGACGGGTCGAAGCGGGTCAAGATCCTCGACTTCGGCATCTCCAAGCTGCCGAAGGAGATGGGAGCGGAGACCCTGACCGAGATGGGCCAGAGCCTCGGCACGTTCTCGTTCATGCCCCCCGAGCAGATCGGCAAGGCGAAGACGGTCGACCACCGCGCGGACATCTACGCCTGCGCCACGATGATCTACCAGTCGATGAGCGGCCAGCTGCCGTACCAGGCGCGCAACCTGCTCATCATGGTCGAGATGAAGCAGAAGACCGACGCGCGGACGCTGGCCGAGGCGATGGACGGGCCCGTCGACCCGCGGCTCGAGGCGTTCCTCGCGAAGGGGCTGGCGCGGGAGCCCGCGGACCGCTTCCAGAGCGCGCTCGAGGGGCTCACCGCCTGGCGGGAGCTGCGGCCGGCGAGGAGCTCCAGCCATCCGGTCAGCGGCTCACCCATCTCCACGCTGCCGGCGAGCAACGCCTCCGGCAATGCGCGCAGCTCGCCCATCCCGCCAGCGCACCAGAGCTACAAGCCCCCGTCCTCCGGCGCGGTCAAGCTCCCGGTGCCGCCGATCGACCCCATCCTGATCCGCACGGCGACCGACCCGGGGGCGCAACCGCGGGTCGAGACGGGGGTGCGCCCGCATGGCGAGCCTGAGCGGGCAGCCCACCCCCTCGGGGAGCCGCCGCTCACGCAGAACGAGGGTCAGCTCCCGCCTTACATGCCTGGCGGGCGCGCGCCGGGCGGACAGACGGCGATGGCGCCCGTCCAATGGACCGGCCCGAACGGCACCATGGTGCTCAACAACGCGGCCCGAGAGCTCGTGCCCCCGCTCGTGTCCCACCCCGTGACGCCGCGGACGCTCCCGGATTTCTCCGAGGACAGCTCGGGCGGGTCGACGACCGGCCAGGGTCCGACGCTCGTCTACAAACCCGTGCGTCCAAGCATGGGCTCGGCGAGCCCGGCGCCTACCACCGCCGGTGAGCCACAGCCGATCGAGCAGCGGCCTCCGGCGCCGCCGCCAGCGCGGACGTTTCGAACCATCGTCTATGTGCTCGCGGCGATCCTGTTCGCCGTCGTGGGCTTCCTCCTCATGGGGTATGCCCTCGAGTACCTGGACATGCCGAAATAGGCCGCGCGCCGCGGCTCCGCGTTGGATGTGCCGCTCTCCGCCGCGCGAGCGCGCCGCGGCCGGAGCGGCTCACAGCACCGCGTCCGCGGTGCGGCCCTGGGCCGGTGAGCGCCCGGCGGGCAGCGCGATCCGGAACCGCGTTCCCCCCACCTCGCGCGGCTCGCACGAGATCGTGCCGCCGTGCGCCTCGATGATGTCCCGCGTGACCGCGAGCCCGAGCCCCGTACCGCGCTGCTTCGTCGTGAAGAAGGGGTCGAAGATGGACGCGCGCAGCTCCTCCGGTACGCCGGGGCCCGTGTCGTCGACCGCGATGGTCGTGGCGCCGCTCGAGAAGCTGACGCTCACGACGATCTCGCCGCCCTTCGGCATCGCCTCGCGCGCGTTGCGGAGCAAATTCAGGAGCGCCTGACGGATCTGCGACTCGTCGAGGAGGATCTCGGGCCCCGCCTCCTCCACCTCGACGCGGACCGCGACGCCGGCGCGGTCGAGCTCGGGCCTCACGAACGCCACCAGCTCCTGCACCAGGTCGTCCACCCGCTCTGGCTCCAGGCGCGGGCGGGGGCGGCGGGCGACGCTGAGGTACTGCTCCGCGATGCGAGACAGGCGGTCCACCTCGGCCCGGATGGCCGTGACGAGCTGCGCCGACTCCTTCATCACCGGCCTGAGCTCCGCGTCAGGCGTGTCCGCGGCGGAGGCGCGCGCCACCTCCTCCTCGAGCAGCTCGAGGTTCAGCCCGATCGACGACAGCGGGTTCCTGATCTCGTGCGTGACGTGCGCGGCCATCTTCCCGATCGCCGCCAGCCGCTCGGCGTTCACGAGCTCGGCGCGCGCGCGGCGGATCGCGGCGACCATGTCCTCGAACGTCGTCGCGAGTTCGCCGATCTCGTCGTTCGTCGCGAGCGCCTGCTTCGGGGTGAGGTCGCCGCGCGCGACGGCGTTGGCCCGCTCGGTGACCGCGGTCAGCGGGGCGAGCACGCGCCGCGCGTACAGCGACATCATCACGCCGACGAGGAGCGTCAGCACGCCCAGCCCGAGGAGCAGGTGCATCGAGCGCTCCTCGCGCCGCCGCGCCTCGAGGGTGAGGCTCTCCATCTGGTCCTCGACGCGGCTCCTGATCGCCCGCAGCCGCTGCGCGCCCTCGACCTCTCGCTTGACCAGCTCGTCGCGCGTGCGCTCGGCGAGGTCGCGGTCGCCGACGGCGAGCGCCTGAAAGAGCTGAGCGAACCGCTCCGGGCTGGCGCCGACGAGCCGCTCGATCGCCGCCACCTCGGCCGCGACCTCGTCGCTGAACCGGCGGACGCCGGACGACGCGGCTGCCTGCTCGACGCGGGCGTCCCCGCCGGTCGCCTTCTCATCGGCGCCGGCGAGCGCCCGGGCGGCGTCCTTGACGATCGAGAAGGCGAGCGGGCGGGTCCTCCTCGCGGTCTCGATCCACTCGCGCACGTCCCCCGGGTTCTTCGCGGCGGTGATGTGGTTGAGCTGGGCGTTGAAGACGTTCTGCTCGGCCAGGACCTCGCCGATGCGGAGCAGCAGCGGGACGTACCCGGCGCGCAGCAGCTGGGCGTCGCGCGAAGCTGCCCGCAGCGCCTGCACGCTCCAACCGACGGTCAGCGCGAAGGCGGCGAGCACCACGAGGTAGCTCGCGAGGAGCCTCCCCGCGACCGTGCGCCGCTTGTGGGGCGCCCGCTCGTCCGGCCCCGCGGCGCCGCCGCGCGCCTCGTCCGCGGCTGGCGGCGGCGCGGTCATCGCGGCGCGACGGCCCGCGCGACGAGGCTCGCGAGGTCCTCCGCCGGCTCGCCCTGCGTCCTGAACCGCCGGAGGCTCTGCGCGCAGTGCGTCACGAGCAGCCCGCCGCCGAGCGCGCGGTGCTCCGCGATCCTGGCGTCGGCGATGGCGGCGGACGACGCGGGACGCGTGGCGGGCAGGAGGCCGCCGCCGCCGCTGCAGTCGGCGTGCTCGCGGCGGTGGATGAACTCCTCCGGCGGGCGCCCCGTGATGCGGGCGAGGATCTCCCGGGGCGCGTCGTAACGATCGAGGCCGCGCCCGAGCTGGCAGGGATCGTGGTAGCGCACCCGCCGCTCCGAGGTCGATCGCTGCAGCCGGTCGAGCGACGAGCGCGCGAGATCGACGAACAGCTCCGGCGCCTTCACGCTCACCCCCAACCGCGGGTACTCGACGCGCACGGCGCGCGCGCACCCGGGATCGACGGCGACGAAGCGCCCCCCGGGCGCGACCTCTGCGGCGAGCCGCCGCGCGGCGGCCTCGAAGCCCGGGCGATCGCCGGCGTACAGGAGCGGCAACCCGCAGCAGGCGCGCACCGGGCGGGTCGGGGCGCCCGTCAGCGCTTCGGTCGCGTCGAGCGCGTCGCGGGCGACGTCCGGCGCGTGGCGCTCGTAGCCGCACCCGAGCAGCACGTGGACCGCGTCAGGCGCGGCCGCGGCCGACCGAGAGCGCGCGTCGAGCTCACCGGCGCGGCCCTCCTCGCGGGCCGAGAAGCGCTCCGCCACGCGCCTGGCCCCCTCCGGCGCGAGGTCGCGCGCGAAGAGCTCCGCGCGCGCGTCCGTCAGCACGGTGGCCACCTCGTTCTTGTGATCGCAGCGCTCGCGGCACCCGAAGCACGCGGAGCACGCCCAGGCCGGATCCGCGTGGCCTGCGTCGAGCGGCACGTCGCCGCGCGCGGCGAAGTACGCCATCGACATCTTCCCCCACGGCGTCACCGTCTCGTTCGCCTCGACGTTCGACACGGGGCAGGCGGCGCGGGAGAGCTTGGGGCAGTAGACGCACTTCTCGAGCGACGTCCGGTGCGGCTCGAGGAGCTTCAGGCGGAGCTGGGACACCGTTCGAGTCTCTCCATCGGGTGCGCCTCGCGCAAGCGGCGGGGGCGCGTCAGGCGTCCGAGCCGTTGCTGGACGAGCGTCGGCCCCGCTCGTTCACGGGAGTGACGGAGGAAGCTGAGCCCGCCGGCCTGCGGCGGGGGATGCCCTCGTGGACGACCGGCGCGACGCTCGTGCCCGCCTTGGTCGCCGAGCCGCCGTCCGTCGACGCCAGCTGGGGCTGCCCGGTCCCAGGAGACCGCGACGGCGCGCTCTCCTGGGGCAGGCGGATGGTGAACTTCGCGCCCTTGTCGGACGACGCGACCGTGATGGTCCCGGCATGCTCGTCGACGATCTTCTTCACGATCGCGAGCCCGAGGCCGGTGCCGCCGCGCTTGCCGGAGGTGACGAACGACTGGAAGAGGCGGCCCTGGATCTCCTTGGGGATCCCCTTCCCGGTGTCCGCGACGCAGACCGCGAGGTCGCCCTCGTCGCGGTAGGCGCGGATCGTCACCGTGCCACCGCCTGGCCGCATCGCCTCGACCGCGTTGCGGACCAGGTTGTGCAGGAGCCGCGTCATCTTCGCCTCGTCGAAGCGCGCGGTCCCTCGGTCCTCGAGCTCCAGGGAGAGCGAGACGCCGGTCCCGGCGAGCTCGTGCTCCAGCTGCTTCTCGATGTCGCCGAAGAACTTGGTCAAGTAGACCTTGCGCACGAGGATGCTCCGCTCGCCGCGCGCGAACTCCAGCACCTCGCGCTGCATCGCGCTGATCACGTCGAACTGCTTGAGGATCAGCCGCGCGTGGTCCTCCCTCGTCGCCGCGTCGGGAGCGCCGGCCATGAGCTGGACGTAGCCGCTGATCACCGTGAGCGGCGTGCGCATGTCGTGCATCACGCCCGAGAGCAGGCGCCCGATCGTGGTGAGCCGCTCGCTCTGCTCCCGCTCGAGGCGCGACCGGAACAGCCGCAGCGCGGTCGACGCGTTCGCCGACACGAGCCGCAGCAACGCGCGATCGTCCTTCGAGAAGCCGTGGGGGTTCCTGGAGTTGTAGAGGGCCATGGAGCCGATCGGCACCGCGTCCTCGCCCTCGAGCGGCACGGCGATCGCCGTCCTGAGCTCCGCGCCGACGAGCTGGGCGAGCCGCGGCGACACGAGCGTGTCGTCCGGCTCCTCGCCCCCGCCCTCGCGCGAGAAGCAGACGGCCTCGTTGTTCACCATGGCGCGCCCGACCACCCCTTCGCCGCGGCGCATCGCGATGCGCTTCACCGCCGGCATCGGGGGCGCCCCGCCCACGACGCCGTCCGGCTCCTCTCCGAGGGCGGGCGCGCGGGGCGGCGCGCTGCCCCCGTCGGACGCCGCGAGATCGAAGAAGTAGAGGAACAGCCCGCCCTCGATCTCGTCGACGAGCATCCCCCCCGCCCGCGCCTCGCACGCCCTGCCGGCCTCCGTGATGACCGCGCGCGCGAGGTCCTCCATCGTGGTCGCGCGGCCCATCGCGCTCTCGAGGTCGAAGAGCAGCTTGAGGTCGCTCACGCGGTGCTCGAGCTGCTCCTTCGTCTCCACGAGCTGCGTGTTCTTCTGGATCACCGAGAGGAACAGCCGCGAGTTGTCGATCGAGACGGCCGCCTGCGTCGCCAGCGCGCTCAGGAGCTCCTCGTCGTGGACCGAGAACTCCCCTTCCCCGTGCTTGTTCAGGACCTGGATGACCCCGATGGTCCGGCCGACGTGGTTCTTCATCGGCGCCGCGAGGATCGAGCGGGTGCGGTACCCCGTGACCTCGTCCCAGTCGCGCTGGAACCGGCGATCCCGGTAGGCGTCCTTCACGCGGACGGTGCGCCCCATCTTGGCGACATGGCCCGCGATCCCCGCGCCGACGGGCAGCTCGATCGCGCGCGCCTCCTCGCCGATGACGATGCGCGACAAAAGCCGCTGCCGCTGCTCGTCGAGCAGGTAGAGGGTGGCTCGGTCTGCGTCGAGCAGCTCGGTGATCTTGTTCAGGATCAGCGCGAGGAGCTGGTCGAGATCCAGGGTGCTGCCAAGGGCCAGCCCCACATCCCGGAGCGCCCGCACCGTCTTGTCGGCGTGGGCAAGGCGCGCCTCGAGCTCCTGTATGCGAGCCTGCAGCGCCTTCGTGCGTTGTTCCGCCTTCGCGGTCACCAGAAGACGCTAACACGACTTCGCCCGGAGGAGCGCGCGCGCGGTCCCCTGCGCGAACCGTTCGCGCGACAGAGAGCGCTCCCGACGACCGCCAGGAGCGCCCTTAGGACGTGCCGCTACTGGTTCATGCTCTCGAGGAATTCCTGATTGGTCTCGGTGCGGCTCACCTTGTCCAGGAGGAATTCCATCGAGTCGATGACGTTGAGGGGGTGCAGAAGCTGGCGGAGCAGCCACACGCGCTGGAGGATCCACTCCGGCAGCAGCAGCTCTTCCTTGCGGGTCGCGCTCTTGTTGATGTCGAGGCAGGGGAAGATCCGCTTCTCCATCAGCTTGCGATCCAGGTGGATCTCGCTGTTACCCGTGCCCTTGAACTCCTCGAAGATGACCTCGTCCATGCGCGAGCCCGTGTCGACGAGCGCGGTGGCGACGATCGTCAGCGAGCCGCCCTCCTCGACGTTGCGCGCGGCGCCGAAGAACCGCTTCGGCTTGTGCAGCGCGTTCGAGTCGACGCCGCCGGAGAGGATCTTGCCGCTCGGCGGGACGACCGTGTTGTACGCGCGCGCCAGGCGGGTGATCGAGTCGAGCAAGATCACGACGTCGTGCTTGTGCTCGACGAGGCGCTTCGCCTTCTCGATCACCATCTCGGCCACCTGCACGTGCCGCGTCGGGGGCTCGTCGAAGGTCGAGCTGATCACCTCGCCCTTCACGGTGCGCTGCATGTCGGTCACCTCCTCCGGGCGCTCGTCGATGAGCAGCACGATCAGCGTCGTGTCCGGGTGGTTCGCGGAGATCGCGTTGGCGATCTGCTGGAGCAGCACCGTCTTGCCCGCGCGGGGCGGCGAGACGATGAGGCAGCGCTGCCCCTTCCCGATGGGGCAGAGCATGTCGATGATGCGGGTCGAGAAGCTCTTCGTCCCGTTCTCGATGTTGAACTTCTGCTGCGGGTAGAGGGGCGTGAGGTTGTCGAACAGGATCTTGTCGCGGGCGACCTCGGGGGGCTCGCCGTTGATCTTGTCGACCTTGAGCAGCGCGAAGTACGCCTCGCGCTCCTTGGGCGGCCGGATGGAGCCGCTCACGCTGTCGCCGGTGCGGAGGTTGAAGCGCCGGATCTGGGACGGCGAGACGTAGATGTCGTCCGGACCCGGCAGGTAGTTGTAGTCCGGCGCCCGGAGGAAGCCGAAGCCGTCGGGCAGGCATTCGAGCACGCCCTCGCCGTAGACCGGCTGGTCCTGAGCCGCGTGGGCCTGCAGGAGAGCGAAGATGACCTCCTGCTTGCGCAGCCCGGCAGCGCCCTCGATGTTGAGCCCCTTCGCCATCTGGACGAGCTCGGCCATCGGTTTCTGCTTCAGTTCCCTGAGGTGCATGAGTCGGAAAGCTCCAGGATGCGACGGCGCATGCCCTGTCAAGGGCGTGGAGGCCGTCGGTCGTTGGTTTTTTGGTTGGGGGGGTCTAGCGGGTCGGACCCGAGGCGGGGCCGAGCATGTCGTCGATGTCGGCGGGTCGCCAGAGGGAAGAGGGCTCGCCTCGCAACCGGCGCCCCTCACGTTCATGTCGCTCGATCGGCGGGCTGTGCTTGCCGATCGGGCGGCGACTCTATCAAGCGCGTCTGCTCTGTCAATGCGCGGCGGGAGGCACGGACGATGCGCGCGCGTCGTGGGGCGCGGCACGGACACAGGTCGTCCGCGCCATCCTTGCGCAGGACGGCGCGGGCGAACTGCGCGTGGCCCCCAGGTGCTGCCTGAAGTTGCCTCCCCCGGAACGCGCGGCTAAGTCAAGCTGGTTCCATGGGGCTCAAACAGGTTCAGCTGTTCGTCCGCGGTCGCGTCCAGGGCGTCTTCTTTCGTGCCTCCACGCAGCGCGAGGCCAAGCGGCTCGGCCTCACCGGCTGGGTGAAAAACCGCTCCGACGGCAGCGTCGAGGTCCTCGCCGAGGGGGAGGAGGACGAGCTGAAGGAGCTCATCGCCTGGGCGAACCGCGGCCCGAGCGCCGCGCGCGTCGAGCGCGTCGACGTCCGGTGGCGGGGCTTCTCCGGCGATTTCTTCGACTTTCGCATCACGGATTGAGGCGCTTGGCACGCAGCTCGTCGGATCCGAGGGGTGCAGGCGCGCGATCGACGCGGCGACGCACGCCGGCGTGCGCGCGGCTCGTCCTGCTTGGCCTGCTCGCAGCGGCGCCGCTCGCGACGCCTCCGGCGCGCGCCGCCGGCGAGCGCGACGCGGGCGCTTCCGCGCCGGCCTCCTCCGCGCTCCCTGAGCTCCCGCGCCTCGCCCCGATCGCCCGCCCGGAGCCCGACATCACCGCGGTCCGCGAGCTCGACCGGATACTCGACCAGATCACGTCGGAGGACGCGCGCTCGCGGGAGAACGCCCGCGCGGCCGTCGATGAGCCGATCCCCGGCATCGTCGATGCGGTGCGGCTGCGCGTTCAGGACATCCGCGGCTCGCTCGATCGGGACGCGGCGCCTCGCGTGCTCGCGGACGCGCGCAGAGAAGGCCGCAAGGCGATGAAGGGCGAGAAGGGGGAGGACGCGCGCGACGGCAACAAGAAGAAGGCTGCAGACGCGAAGGCCGACAAAGGCGCGAAGAAGGGCGCTGGTGACGCGAAGAAGGGCGCCAGTGACGCGAAGAAGGGCGCTGGCGACGCGAAGAAGGGCGCTGGCGACGCGAAGAAGGACGCGAAGGCCGACCAGGGCGCAAAGAAGGACGCCGGCGACGCGAAGGACACAAAGAAGGACACCAAGGCCGACCAGAGCACCAAGAAGGGCGCTGACGACGAGAAGGACGAGGGTGACTGGCTGGATTTCATGCTGGCCGCGGCGCGGCCGCGAGACAGCGCGTGGCGCGATGTCGTCAAGCTGCTCGCGATGGAGCGGATGCTCGTCGCTGCGGGCACAACGCCTGCGGTCCGCGAGCTCATCGCGCTGCACGCCTATTTCGGCGAGCTGCTCCGCATCGATCTCCAGCGGCAGGTGGCCAAGCTGCGCGACAAGGCGGTCCCCGCGCTGATCGAGGCACGCCAGCACGACGCCAAGATCGTCCAGCGGTGGGCCAACAAGCAGCTCGACCTGCTCGGCCGGGCGATCCCCGGCGAGGCGATCGCGTCGAATGACACGCAGATCCTGGCCGACGTCCTCCGCGCCTACGGTCGCGTCCGGGACGTGGACGCCATGCGCGTGGTCCTGAGCTTCTGCAACAGCGACCGCGCGCGGCTGCGCGACGCCGCACGGGAGGCGATCTCCGCGATCGGCGAGCCCGGCATCTGGCAGCTCCGCGACGCTTACCTGGATCTCACCGGCGCGAAGCCGCCGCGCGAGTGGTCGTGGGACCGTGTCGCGCGCGAGCTCTTCGGGACGTACGATCGCGCGCGCCTCGCGGAGGTGTACAAGCTGATGGACGAGGGCGTCGCCGCGGCGAGCGCGGGCAAGCCCGCCGAGGCGACCGACGCGTTCGACAAGGTCCTCGCCCGCGCGCCGCTCTTCGAGCGCCGCAAGGAGATGGTGGACGCCTACGTGGAGCGGGCGCGATCGCTGCCCGCCGACCGGCGCGACGACGCCCTCGCCATGCTGCGCAAGGCGCTGCGCCTCGACGCGCCAGGCGAGCGCGCGAAGAAGATCGAAGCGGAGATCGCCTACCTCGAGGGCGCGCTCCTCATCGAGCGCGGCACGCCGGACAAATTCGTGCTGGAGCGTGCGCTCGAGCTCGACCCCTCCAACGCCAGCGCGAGGGCGGCGCTCACCTCCCTCGGGGACAAGGTCGCCGAGCGGAAGAGCCAGACGAACCGCCACATCGCCGCGGGAGCGGTAGGTCTCGCCGCGGTGCTCTCGATGTTCTTCATCGCCCGGCGTCGGAGCGCTCCATCGCCCGCTCGAGAGCAAGCCGGCACGGCTCCTCTGCCCCCGCCGGCGTCTCCTGCCTCGGCGCCGCCGTCTCCGGAGCCCACCGCATCGCCTGCCTCGGCGCCGCCCTCTCCGGAGCCCACCGCATCGCCTGCCTCGGCGCCGCCCTCTCCGGAGCCGACCGCATCGCCTGCCTCGGCGCCGCCCTCTCCGGAGCCGACCGCATCGCCTGCCTCGGCGCCGCCCTCTCCGGAGCCGACCGTATCGCCTGCCTCGGCGCCGCCCTCTCCGGAGCCGACCGTATCGCCTGCCTCGGCACCGCCCCGGATGCAGGACAGCGCCGCTCCTCCGCAGCCCCAGACGTCTCCCGAGCCGTCCCCGACCGCCTCCTCGAAGGCGGACCCTGACCTGCCGGCACAGCCTATCGAGGAGACGGAACCGCGCAGCGATGACGCCTCTGAAGCCGGCGCGCGCGACCGCTGAGCCGTCGCGCGCACCAGCCCCACGCAGCGGTCGGCCCCAGATCGTTGGCCAGGCTCACAACGCAGAAACGCCGGGCGAGCTGAGCGCTCTCCCGGCGTCCTGTCTACCACTGCGCCGGCGCCACGCGGCGCCGGCCTGGTTCCGGCTCAGCCGGCGGTCGTCGCCGGGGTGGCCGGCTCCGCCGCGGCGACCGGCTCGGCGGCCTGCGCAGGCGCGTCCGCGACCGGCGGCGCGTCGATGAACTCGATCAGGCTCATCTGCGCGCTGTCACCGCGGCGCGGACCGAGCTTGATGATCCGCGTGTAGCCGCCCGGTCGCCCCTCGAAGCGCTTCGAGAGATCGATCATCACCTTCGCGATGATGTCGACCTTCTTGCCATCGGTCGCGACCCCCCAGCGAGGGATGTAGCTGCCCACGAGCCGCTCGGCGTGGAGCCGGCGCGCCCTGTCGCCGGGGCTGAGCTCCCCGTGCGCGGTGTACGCGACCTTGCCGAGCCGCGTCGCCTTGGTGATGAGCCGCTCGGCCACGCGCCGCAGCTCCTTCGCCTTGGCGTCGGTCGTCTCGATCCGCTCGTGGGTGATCAGGTTCGCCGTCAGGTTGCGAAGCATCGCCCTGCGGCTGGAGGTATCCCGACCAAACTGCCTGCCCGCTTTCTTGTGACGCATGACGTTCCCTCAGTACCGACTCACGCCTGCGCCTGCTGCGCCTTCCAGCGCTCGAGGAGCTGCGGCCAGTTGTCGATCTTCATCCCGAGCGAGAGCCCCATGTTCGCGAGGATCTCTTTGATTTCCTTCAGCGACTTGCGACCGAAGTTCTTGGTCTTGAGCATGTCCTGCTCGGTCCGCTGCACGAGCTCACCGATGAGCGTGATGTTCGCGTTCTGCAAGCAGTTCGCGGAGCGGACGCTCAGCTCGAGCTCCTCGACGGAGCGGAACAGGTTCTCGTTGAGCGGCTCGTCGTCGCTCATCACCGCCTGGTAGCTCGTCTCTTCGCTCTCCTCGAAGTTGACCCAGATGGAGAGCTGCTCCTTGAGGATCTTCGCGGCGAAGGCGACCGCATCCGCGGGCGAGACGGACCCATTGGTCCAGACCTCGAGCGTGAGCTTGTCGTAATCGGTCACCTGCCCGACGCGGGCGTTCTGCACGGTGTAGTTCACCTTGCGGATCGGCGAGAACAGCGCGTCGATCGGGATCGTCCCGATCGGCATGGTCGGCGTCTTGTTGCGCTCGGCGGGCACGTAGCCGCGGCCCACGTTGACCGTGAGCTCCATCGAGAGCGGGCCCTTCTTGTCGAGCACGGCGATGAGGTGGTCGGGGTTGAGCACCGACAGGCCCTCGACCAGCTGGATATCGCGCGCGTATACGGGCCCGGGCCCCTCGCGATCGATCCGCACCGAGTACGTCTTCGGGGTGGCCGCCTTGAAGACGACCTCCTTCACGTTGAGGATGATGTCGCTGACGTCCTCGACGACGTCCGGCACGGTGGTGAACTCGTGCAGCGCGCCCTCGATGCGGATGGCCGTCGCGGCCGCCCCCTGGAGGGAGGAGAGCAGCACGCGTCGCAGCGAGTTGCCGATCGTGATCCCGAAGCCGCGCTCCAGGGGCTCACACGTGAACTTGGCGTAGAACTGAGTCCCGCTCTCTGCGTCGATCGAGATGCCCTTGGGCCGGATCAGATCGCGCCAGTTACGGGCGATCATCGTGAGGTTCGGGTTGTTCATCGTCATGGCGATCTCCTTCCTTCATGAGGTTTGCGCGGAGGTCTCACGCCGCGGCCGCACTCGACCGATCGGCGCCGCCTCCTGCCCGCATCCTAGGCTCCATGCTCCCGCGCGCTAACGCGGGACGGCGACGCTGAGGGGAGCCCGCAGCGAGCGAGCGCACCCTGCAAGGTGCGCTCGCGACGCTGCCCCCCTCCGCGCCGCCCTCGCGCGATCAGCGCGAGTAGTACTCGACGACGAGCTGCTCGCGGATCTCCGGCTCGTTGAGATCCTCGCGGATCGGCGCGCCCTTGATCGAGCCGGTGAACGCGCCGCGATCCACGTCGATCCAGCTCGCGACCGGCCGCTTGTCCGCGCCGCCGACGGAGGCGAGGACGCTCTTGAACTTGCGCGCCCCCTCGGTGAGCTCGACCCGATCACCCGCCCGCACGACGTAGCTCGGGATGTCCAGCCGCTTGCCGTTCACGTGCACGTGCCCGTGCCGGACGAGCTGACGCGCCTCGGCGCGGGACGAGCCGAAGCCCATCCGGTGCACCACGTTGTCGAGCCGCCGCTCCAGCAGCCCGAGCATCTCCTCGCCCGTCCGGCCCTTGCGCCGGTTGGCCTCCTGGAAATACCCGCTGAACTGCCGCTCGAGCACGCCGTAGATGCGACGCACCTTTTGCTTCTCGCGCAGGCGCACCGCGTACTCGCTCAGCTTGATGCGCCCCTGGCCGTGCTGGCCCGGCGGATACGGGCGCCGCGTGTACGCGCACTTCTCGGAGTAGCACCGCTCGCCCTTGAGGTAGAGCTTCATCCCCTCGCGGCGGCAGAGCTTGCAGACCGGACCAATGTAGCGAGCCATCGTGAATTACCTCAAACCCTGCGCCGCTTGGGCGGCCGGCAACCGTTGTGGGGGATCGGCGTGACGTCGCGGATCAGCGTCACCTTGAAGCCAGCGGTCTGGAGCGCACGGAGCGCGCTCTCGCGCCCGGCCCCCGGCCCCTTCACGAACACGGCGACCGAACGCATCCCGTGCTCCTGCGCCCGGCGCGCCGCCTCTTCCGCCGCCAGCTGCGCGGCGAACGGCGTCGACTTGCGCGATCCCTTGAAGCCGCGAGCGCCAGCGGACGACCACGCGATCGCGTTGCCGTTGATGTCCGTGATCGTCACGACCGTGTTGTTGAAGGTCGATTGAATGTGCGCGATGCCCGCGGAGACATTCTTCTTGACCTTCTTCTTCTGCTTGGCCTTCGTAGTGGTGGCAGCCGTCTTCGCTTGCGCCATGGCGTCCTAATCCCCGCTCGTCACTTGGTCGCGGCAGGACGCCGCTGCAACATGCCCTTGCGCGGTCCCTTGCGGGTGCGCGCGTTCGTATGCGTCCTCTGCCCGTTCGCCGGGAGCCCACGACGGTGGCGGAGCCCCCGGTAGCAGCCGAGGTCCATGAGCCGCTTGATGTTGAGCTGCACCTCGCGCCGCAGGTCGCCCTCGACCTTGTACTCGGCGTCCAGGAGGTCGCGGATCGCCTTCACCTCAGCATCGCTGAGCTCCTCGATCCGCTTGTTCTGCGGAATGTTGGTCTTCTCGCAGATTTGCAAGGCGAGAGTCCGCCCGATGCCGAACAGGTACGGCAGGGCGTAGGCGACATGCTTCCGACGCGGGAGATCGACACCAGCGATACGAGCCATGGTTACTCCAAACCGAAACGAGGGCGGGCTTCCGCCGAAAGAGCTAGTTCCCCTGGCGCTGCTTGTGGCGGGGGTTCTCGCAGATGATCCGAACGACACCACGCCGCCGGACCACCTTGCACTTGTCGCAGATCTTCTTGACGCTCGGGCGCACCTTCACGGGGAGCCTCCAGATTCCTCAAAAAATACGTTACTTGTGCCGGTACGTGATCCGGCCTCGGCTCGGGTCATACGGCGAGACCTCGACGGTCACGCGGTCGCCCGGCAGGATCTTGATGTAGTACTGCCGCATCCGGCCGCTGATGGTCGCGAGGACGCCGAGGCCGTTGTCCGCCTTCACGCGAAACATGGCGTTCGGCAGGGCCTCTTGAACCACGCCGTCGAACTCGAGCTTGTCGCCCTTCGGTTCTTTCGGCGGTCTGGTCTGATTCTTACGCCTCATTCTCCACCCGAGCCCGGCCGGCCAATGGCCGACAGTACCCTGTGCGTCACATCTTCAGGCTTCCCGACCCCATCGACGCGATGCAGCAGCTGCTTCTGCTCGTAGAACGGCAGAAGGGCCGCCGTCATCGCCTCGTAGGCGTCGAGACGCTTTGCAACAGCCTCGGGCCGATCATCGGCCCGATGCTCTAGCTCCGCACCGGGGGGCGGCGGATTATAGACGAGATGATATATCTGTCCACTGCGTTTGTCAGTCCGGCGATGGATCAACCGTTCCTCGAGCAGGGGACGCGCCACGTCCAGCTGGATCACCGCATCAATCCGGGTACCGCCCTGGCTGGCGAGCAGCTCGTCGAGGGCGTCCGCCTGGGGCACCGTCCTGGGAAATCCGTCCAGGAGGAAGCCATTGCTGCAGTCGGGCTCAACGGTCCTGCGAGCGATGAGGCCGATGACGGCCTCATCCGGCAGGAGTCCGCCAGAGTCCATGATGTCCAGATAGCGCTTCTCCAGCGTCCCCGACCGCTTCGCCTCGCGCAGCATGTCGCCCGTCGAGATTTGCGGGATGCCGAAGCGTGCGCACAGCAGCTTCGCCTGCGTACCCTTCCCAGCTCCAGGAGGCCCCACCAGAACCAAGATCATTTGCCCTCCATCACGCTTCCGGGAGCCTGCGGCCCCGGATGCGGGTGGCACCGGGGCCCGTCAGCCCCTCGTAGCTCCGCGTGATCAGGTGCGCCTCCAGCTGGTTCACGGTGTCGAGCGCGACGCCGACGACGATCATGAGCGACGTGCCTCCGAAGCCGAAGGGGACGCGCAGCAGGTTGCCGACGATCGAGGGCACCACGCACACCGCGGCGACATAGAGCGCGCCGCCCACGGTGATCCGCTGGATCACGCGGTGGATGTAGTCCGCCGTCTGCTTGCCTGGCCTGATCCCGGGGATATTTGCCTGTTGCTTCTTCAGGTTCTCCGCGACGTCCACCGGCTGGAACGTGACGTTCGTGTAGAAGAAGCAGAAGAAGACGATGAGCAGCGCATAGCCGGTGTTGAAGACCCAGTCCCCCCGGTTGATGATCGCCTGGAGGTGGTCGGCCCCGGGGACGTTCATGTTCGCCAGCGTCTGCGGGAACATCAGCAGCGACGACGCGAAGATGGGGGGGATGGTCCCGGACGTGTTCACCTTCAGCGGCAGGTGCGCCGTCTGCCCGCCGTACACGCGACGACCGACCTGGCGCCGCGAGTACACGATCGGGATCTGACGCCTGCCGTTCTCGAAGAAGGCGATGATGGCGATGACGAACACGATGAACGCGGCGACCGCGGCCATCGTCAGGGGCTGGAGATCGCCGGCGTTCTGGGCGAAGTAGTTGCCGATCTCCGCCGGGATGCGCGTGACGATGCTCGCGAAGATCAGGAGCGAGACGCCGTTCGAGACGCCGCGCTCCGTGATCTGCTCGCCGATCCACATCAGGAACGCGGTCCCGGTCGTCAGCGTGATGACCGTCATCAGCTGAAAGCCGATGCCGGGGTGGTTCACGATGCCAGCCCCGGTCTCGCTGCTCGACAGGCCCTCGAGCATCTTCGCGATCGAGAAGGCCTGGAACAGCGAGAGCGCGACCGTGCCGTACCGCGTGTACTGATCGATCCGCCGCCGGCCCTGCTCGCCCTCTTTCCGCAGCTCGTCGATGGGCTTGTAGACCATGCCCATGAGCTGCATGATGATCGAGGCCGAGATGTACGGCATGATCCCGAGCGCGAAGATCGACAGGTTCTCCAGCGCGCCGCCCGAGAACATGTTGAAGAAGCTCAGGAGCCCGCCGGACTGCTTCGCGACGTACTGCCGCATCGCGTTCCGGTCGACGCCGGGCGTCGTCACGAAGACGCCAACCCGGTAGACCGCGAGCATCACCAGGGTGAAGATCACGCGTCGCCGGAGCTCGGGGATCTTGTGGAAGTTGGTGATTCCCGCGAGGCTGGCCATAGGCGATCCTGGACTCCGGCTTGGTGGGTGCGCGTGCGCGCTGACTACGAGGACGAGGAGTCCGTCGAGTTGCCCTGGGGTGCAGGCGCCGCGAGCACGACCGCCTTGCCCCCCGCCTTCTCGATCTTCTCGACCGCTCCCTTGGAGAAGCGGTGCGCCGTCACGGTGAGCTTCTTCGTGAGCTCACCGTCGCCGAGGATCTTCAGCACGTCGAACCGCCCCTGCACGAGGCGGCGCTCGTGGAGCGAGATCAGATCGACCTGGGCGCCGTTGTCGAACGCCTCGAGGTCGCCGACGTTGACGTTGACGACGATGTCCGCGAGCGGGTTGCGGAAGCCACGCTTCGGGAGGCGACGCTGGATCGGCGTCTGCCCGCCCTGGAAGTGCTTCTTGTTGATGTTGCCGCCGGCCCGCGCCTTCTGCCCTTTTTGTCCGCGGCCAGACGTCTTGCCGACGCCCGAGCCCACGCCACGGCCAACGCGGAGCCTCTTGGTTACGGCGCCTTCAGGGGCTTGGAGCTTAGAAAGAATGTCCATGTTTCACACTTCCGTACGCGGCGACTCCGCTGGAATGACGATCTCGCTTCTCAGGCCTTCGAGGAGGTCGCACCGTCGGCGACCTCCTCGACCTCGACGAGGTGGAGGACCTTCTTCACCATGCCACGGAACGAGGGCGTGTTCGCGACGACCACCTCGGACCCCGGCCCACGCAGGCCGAGCCCCTTGATGATCTTGCGGGTGTGCTCGACCTGGCCGATGTTGCTGGCCTTCTGACGTACCCGGAGCTTCACTGCGAGCCTCCTTCACCGCCGCCGCTCGGTGCACCACCGCCGCCGCCCGGCTTCCCGGGGGGCGGTGCCACGCTCGCGCGCCGGCGACCCGCCGTGTTCGTGCTACCGCGGCGCTGGTAGTCGAGCGAGTCGAGCTGCATCGACCGCTTCCCGGCGACGCTCTCCGGGCTCTTGAGACCACGGAGCGCCGCGACGGTCGCGTGCACGACGTTGTGCGGGTTGCTCGTGCCGAGCGACTTCGACAGCACGTCGTGAATCCCCGCCGACTCGACGACGGCGCGCACCGCACCGCCGGCGATGACGCCCGTCCCAGGGCTGGCCGGCTTCAGCAGGACCTTGCCCGCGCCGACGTGGCCGAACGAGTCGTGCGGGATGGTCACGCCGTCCAGCGGGATGCGGAACAGGTTCTTGCGAGCCTGATCGTTCCCCTTGCGGATGGCCTCCGGCACCTCGTTGGCCTTGCCCAGGCCGATGCCCACGTGGCCCGCTTCGTCGCCCACCACGACCAGCGCAGAAAAGCTGAAGCGCCGGCCGCCCTTGACGACCTTGGCGACGCGGTTGATGTGGATGACTCGCTCTTTCAGCTTCTCTTCGTCGACATGATCGAACGCCATAACCGTCCTCTATCACGTTCTCCGCCGCGGCAGTTGACCGCGCCCGCCGCCCTCACCATCAGGGCAGCGGCTGTGGGAGTCAGAAATCGAGACCTGCCTCGCGCGCCGCCTGGGCGAGGGCGCTGACGCGCCCGTGATACAGATAGCCGTTGCGGTCGAAGACGACCTTGTCGATCTGCCTCTCCTTGCAGATCCTCGCGATCAGCGCCCCGACCTTCTTCGCCGCCTCGACCTTGTTGTCCTCGTCGAGGGAGCCCTTGAGGTCCTTCGACAGCGTCGAAGCGTGGGCGAGGGTCTTGCCGCTCACGTCGTCGATGACCTGCGCGTAAATGTGCTTCGAGCTGCGGAAGACGCTGAGGCGCGGGCGCTCCGGCGTCCCCTCGACCTTCTTGCGGATACGGAGCTTCCGGCGCTCCCGACCGACGATTTTCATGCCCATGACCGTCTCGTCCCTCGGTGCAGCGGCGTATACGCCGCCGCTCGCCTTTACTTCTTGCCGCCCTTGCCGGCCTTGCCAGCCTTCTCCCGCACGCGCTCGCCGCGGTAACGGACGCCCTTGCCGCCGTACGGCTCCGGCGGCCTGAAGCCACGGATCGTCGCGGCCGTCTGCCCGATGAGCTCCTTGTCCGCGCCCGTGAGGACGAGGACGGTGCCCTTCGAGTCCGCCGGGATCGTCGCCGTGAGCCCCGTGGGCACCGGGAACGTCACCGGGTGGGAGAAGCCGAGAGCGAAGTTCAGCGTCGTGCCCTTGAGCTCGACGCGATAGCCGGTCCCCTTGAGCTCGAGCGTCCGCTCGTAGCCCTCGGCGACGCCCTTCACCATCGCGGCCACGAGCGCCCGCGTGAGGCCCTGGAGGCGCGACCCGTCGCGCCCCGGCGCCACCGAGCTCACGAGCAGCTTGCCGCCCTCGAGCTTGATGTCGACCTTGTCGGTGATCGCGCGGGAGAGCTGGCCCTTCGGACCCTTGACGTCGACCTTCCGGCCGTTGACGGTCGCGGTGACCCCCTTCGGCAGGTCGATCGGGCGCTTGCCAACGCGCGACGTCTTCGGAGCGAGCCGGCTGTCACCGTTCGCGGGCTGGGCTGCGTTCGCCTGAGCTTCCATCACCACACCTCGCAGATCAGCTCGCCACCCATCTTGAGGCGGCGCGCATCCCTGTCGCTCATGAGCCCGCGGGACGTGCTCAGGATCGAGATCCCGAGCCCGCTGAACACGCGCGGGATCCTGTCGTGACGCACGTACACGCGGCGCCCCGGGCGGGAGACGCGGCGCACGCCGTCGATCGCGCTCTGCCGATCGCGCCCGTACTTGAGCACGATGGTGAGCTTCTTGGGACCTTCGCCCTCGGTCTCGCGCACGTCGGCGATGAAGCCTTCGGACTTGAGGATCTCCGCGACCGCGGCCTTGATGCGGCTCGCGGGGACCTCGGTCCTGTCGTGCCGCGCGAGCGCCGCGTTGCGAATGCGGGTCAGCATGTCGGCGATGGGATCGGTCATCATAGAATCACCAGCTGGCCTTGATCACACCAGGGAGCTCACCACGGAGCGCGAACAACCGAAGGCAGACGCGGCAGAGCTCGAAGTCGCGGTAGTAAGCGCGCGCGCGCCCGCACACCTTGCAACGGTTCTTGTGCCGCGTAGAAAACTTCGGCGGACGGTTCAGCTTCGCAAACTCTTTTGCACGGGCCATCGAAAATCCCTCAATGCCGGAACGGGATGCCAAGCTCGGTCAGGAGCGCGCGTCCTTCTTCGTCCGTCTTCGCCGTCGTCACGAACGAGATGTTGAGCCCCTTCACGACATCGATCTTGTCGTAGTCGATCTCGGGGAAGATGATCTGCTCGCGCAGGCCCATCGTGAAGTTGCCCTTGCCGTCGAACCCCTTCGGGCTCACGCCCTTGAAGTCACGGACACGCGGAAGAGAGAACGCGATCAGGCGATCCACGAACTCCCACATCCGCTCGGCACGCAGGGTCACCATCACCCCGATGGGCAGGTTCTCGCGCAGCTTGAAGGTCGCGATCGACTTCCGGGCCCGGGTGACCACCGGCTTCTGGCCGGAGATCGCCCGCATGTCCTCGACGGCGGAGTCGATGATCTTCGGGTTCTGCACCGCGGCGCCGAGCCCCATGTTGATGACCACCTTCTGCAGGCGGGGCACCATCATCGGGTTCTTGTAGCCGAACTTCTTCGCGAGCGCGGCCGTCACGCTCTTCCGGTAGTGCGTGCGCAGCCGGGGGGCGTAGTTCGGGTCGCGCGGGCGATCCTCGGCCGGCCCGGAAGCCTCGGCCTCGGCACCCTTGGCCTTCGCGCCCTTGGCTTCCTTGCTCTTGGCGGGCGCCTGCGGCTTGGCCTGCTGCGGCTTGGGCTTGTCCTTGTCCTTGCCCTTGCCGGCGTCCTTGGCCGCCTTGTCCTTTTCCTTCTTGTCCGCCATGGCTAGCCCACACCGATCGCGCTGCCGCTCTTGCCGACGCGCGTCTTCTTGCCGTCCTCACCGACGCGGACCTTCACGCGCGTCGGCTTGCCCGTCGCCGGATCGACCGGCATGACCTTCGAGGCGTGAATCGGCGCCTCTTTGGTGATCTTCCCGCCCTCCTGATTGCGCGGCGTGGGCCGCTGGTGGCGGGTCACCGTGTTCAGGCCTTCCACGACCACGCGATCCTCGTCAGCGAGGATCTTGGTGATGCGGCCCTGCTTCCCCTCTTCCTTGCCGCTGATGACCTGCACGAGGTCACCGACCCTGAGGCGCTTCATCAGAGGACCTCCGGAGCGAGGGAGATGATCTTCATGAACTTCTTCGCGCGGAGCTCGCGAGCGACCGGCCCGAAGATACGGGTTCCGATCGGCTCCTTCTCCTTGTTGATCAGGACCGCGCTGTTCCCGTCGAACTTGATGTAGCTGCCGTCCGAGCGCTGGTACTCCCGGGCGGTGCGGACGACGACGGCGCGCGCCGTCTCGCCCTTCTTCACCTTGGTGCCCGGCAACGCCTCCTTGATCGAGACGACGATGACGTCGCCGAGGGCGGCGTACTTGCGGCGCGAGCCGCCGAGCACCTTGATGCACTTCACGATTCGGGCGCCGGAGTTGTCAGCGACCTCGAGATGCGTCGACACCTGGATCATGGCGCTACTCCTCCACCGGCCGGGCAACGAGCTTGGTCACGAGCCACCGCTTGTCACGGGAGATCGGCCTGTGCTCCGTGATCTCGACGCGATCGCCCACCTTGTACTGGTTCGTCTCGTCGTGCGCCTTGTAGCGCTCCCGCTGACGAACGTACTTCTTGTACACGGGGTCGAGCGCGTTCCGGATGACCTCGACGGTGACCGTCTTGTTCATCTTGTCGCTGGTCACCTTGCCGACCAGCTTGCGCCGGAAGCCGTGCGCCTTCGCCTCGGTCTCGGCCTGCGCAGGCGCCGCGGCTGCCAGCTCGGGCGCCGCAGCGGCCGGCTGCTGGGTCTCTGCCTTCTTCTTCGCCATGGCTACGCCTTCTCCTCGGCACGCGCGCGCTGCGTGAGGATCGTCTTCACCCGCGCGAGATCCCGCTTCGCCTTGCGGATCGTCGCGGTGTCGTTCAGCCGATTCGTGAAATTTTTGAACCGCGACTCGAACAGACCCGCCGCCAGAGATTTCTCGAGCTCGCGCAGGTGCTCGGTGGTGCGTTCACGCAAATCCTTCGCCTTCATCGCCTACCTCACGTCAGCCCGCGGGCGAGGAACTTGCACTGCATCGGGAGCTTGTGCGACGCGAGGCGGAACGCCTCCTTCGCAGTCTCCTCGCTCACGCCGCTGATCTCGTACATCACGCGGCCCGGCTGCACGAGCGCGCACCACTCCTCGGGCGCGCCCTTGCCCCCACCCATGCGGACCTCGAGCGGCTTCTTCGTCACCGGGCGGTCCGGGAAGATGCGGATCCAGAGCTTGCCCGCGCGCTTCACGTGCCGCTGGATCGCCATACGAGCCGCCTCGATCTGCCGCGAGGTGACGCGGGCAGGCTCGACGCACTGGAGCGCAAAGTCGCCGAAGGAGACGTCGCTGCCCGTCATGGCGAGGCCGCGGTTGTTCCCCTTCTGCATCTTGCGGAACTTGGTTCGCTTCGGAGACAGCATTCTGCAATCCCTCTACTGGATCCGGCGCGCCTTACGCTGCAGGACCTCGCCCTTGAACATCCAGACCTTCACGCCGATGATGCCGACCTTCGTCTTCGCCTCGGCCAGGCCGAACTCGATGTCGGCGCGGAGCGTGTGCAGCGGCACCCGGCCCTCGCGGTAGGTCTCGACGCGGCTCATCTCGCTGCCACCGAGCCTGCCGGCGCAGCGCACGCGGATGCCCTTCGCGCCGAACTTCATCGCGGTGGACACCGCCTTCTTCATCGCCCGGCGGAACGCGATCCGGCGCTCGAGCTGCGTCGCGATGTTCTCGGCGACGAGCTGCGCGTTGGTCTCGGCCTTCCGGACCTCCTGCACGTCGATGAACACCTCGTTGTCGGTGAACGACGACACGCCGGGGAAGAGCGTCTCACCCTTCGACGCGGTGCCGACGTTCCCGCTCTTCAGCGTCTCGATGCCCTTGCCGCCCTTGCCGATCACCATGCCGGGGCGAGCGGTGAAGACGATCACCTTCGCGCGGTTGGCGGCGCGCTCGATCTCTACGCCGGCGATGTTGGCGTTGTAGAGGTACTGCTTGATCGCGCGCTTGATGCGGATGTCCTGGTGGAGCCACTTCTGATACGCAGCGCCGTCCTCGTACCACTTGCTGCTCCACGTCTTGATGACACCGACGCGGAAGCCATACGGATGGGTCTTTTGTCCCATATCGGCAGGTCCTCTACTTACTTTCTCTCGTCGACTTCGATGACGATGTGCGACACGCCCTTGGTGATCCGGGTCGCACGGCCCATCGCGCGCGGCCGCCAGCGGCGGTTGAACTTGTTCGGCCCCTTGTCGACGGTGGCCTTGCTGATGAAGAGCGCGTCGATGTCAGCGCCCGCCTGCTGGGCGTTCGCGACCGCGCTCTCGATGATCTTCCGCAGGACGGGGGCGCCGCTCTTCTGCGTGAACGAGAGCAACTGGATCGCCTCGTCCGCGTCGCGACCTCGAACGAGATCGGCGATCATGCGAGCCTTGCGCGGGGCGATCCGCGAAAACATCGCACTGGCTTTGCTTACCATTCGAGACACCTCGCGACACCGGCGGGCGGAGTGACTCCGTACCGGGTTTCGGTTCGCTGCGAACCGGTTGCACCGTCGTACACTTCCGGTCCCAGCCCGACGTCCATCGACGTGGGCCCCCTTCGCGTCACCGGGGGGGTTCCCGCGGCGGCCGAAGGGGCGGAGCTGGGATCGAAGCGCCGTTACGGCTCTTCTACTGGGAGACCGGGAGGACACCCGATCGCCCGGGAAAACGGAGCGCGGTGATTACCAGCGGGAGGCGCGGTACGCAAGCGCGATCCTTCCGCGCCCTTTCAGTTTGTTTCGCACGTCCCCGCAACCTGAGCAGCTTTTCAGATCCTCCTGAACGGACGTCGGGAGGCGCCGGGCGCGCCGGGCCTGGTGCCCGGGCAGGCAGACGGACGATCACGAGGCTGAAATCCGTTCTTGACACTGACGAAATACAGCTGAAACAAGCTGTCGACCGCGGCCTGAGCCGTCGACGGCAGAGGTGCGCCCCCGGAGCGTCGGCGTCGGACGGCCGGACCAGGCCGAAGAGCAGGATTGCGAGGGGAATAGGGGAGCCCCAGGTTCAGTCGAACGCACCAGGCCGTGGAACTCTTCCCTGACATTGTAGGAGGCAACGTGACCATGCTTGCTCGCCATCGCCATTCTTTCCTCGCGCTTACCTTCATCTTGCCCGCCATCTACACCGGCTGCGTCGTGACCACGGAGGACACCGACAACGAGGTGGACCAGACGGTCGGCCCCGGCGTCACCCACGGGTCCACGAGCAGCGGCGGCGACGGCGGCGACGGCGGCCAGGGTGGCGACGGCGGCACCGGCGGCGACGGCGGCCAGGGCGGCACCGGCGGCGACGGCGGCCAGGGCGGCACCGGCGGCAGCGATGCCTGCATCGAGGCGTCGGACGGCAACCTCACGGTCGCGGCCTGTGACGAGCTCAACATCTCGCCTGCGCAGGGGGCGACGAGCCAGTGCGGCGCGAACCGCGACGAGGACCCGATCGGCTACGGGCTCTGCAAGCACGGCTTCGCCGTCTTCTCCCCGGGTCACGCCGCGGACCTCGTGGACTGCCTGAGCGACATCGGTGTGGAGCGGGCGTGTGATGTGGATCCCGTTCAAGCGTGCATGAACCGCACGTACGCCAACGCGTGCCCGCACCAGGCCGACGAGATCTGCGACACCATCTCCGGCTTCTGCGACGCCGGCACGTTCGACCCCGCCAAGTGCGCGGCTCAGATGAACCCTCTCAACCGAGATGCAGCGGACGATCTCGTCGCGTGCATGAACGACAACCCCGATGTCTCCTGCCAGGAGGCTTACGACACGTGCTACGAGGAGATCATGGCCTTCGAGTGACCGGGCCGCCGCCACGGGTGCACGGCCTGCGCGCCCATCGTGCGCGCTCTGCTCTCGCGGTTCTTTTCCCCTGGCATTCGACGCACACCAGATGACCTCTGGGCCTCTCACCAGCTCACACCCACCTTAGCGCCCCGGCGCGCGCACCCTCTCCTGTAGGCCCGTTCGGGGAGCCCCCGAGCGCGGTATTCGGTTGCAAAAAAGATCGCGGGAAGGGATCCTCGGCTCCTCCGTGGCCAAGGACTCCTCCCGCCCGCGCCTGGCAGGCTCCGTTCCGCGATCGCCGGGGGCGCGTCCATTCCGCGGTGGAGCGCTGCTCGGCGTGCTCGTCGCGTCGGCCGGCTGTGCGCCGGGGTCGACGACAGCGGAGCAGATCACGCCGCGCCTGATGGTGCGCGCCTCGCTCGAGGGGACCGCCGCCGTCCCGGCGGAACGGCGCATCAAGGCCAAGGAGAGCGCGCTCGCTGCCGTCAAGGACAGCGCAACGCTCGCATCGGGGATGGAGTCCGAGATCGGCGCCACCCCGATGTTCTCCTCGGCGGGCAGCACGCGCTGCCCCGCGGAGATGGCCCTCGTCGACGATCGCGTGTGTGTCGACCGCTGGGAGGGCGCTCTGGTCGAGGTGACGCCCAGCGGTGAGCGCCCCTGGTCGCCCTACGATCCGATTGACGGGAACGAACGCCGCGTCCGCGCCGTGTCGTGGCAGGGGGTCATCCCCCAAGGCTACATCAGCGGGCGGCAGGCCAAGCTGGCGTGCGCGGCATCGGGCAAGCGCCTGTGCACCTCGGAGGAGTGGGTGACCACCTGCCGAGGGCCGGACGACACGACCTTCCCCTACGGCGCGCTTCGCCAGCAGGGCGTGTGCAACGATGACGAGCGACGGGTTCACCCCGTCGCCGAGATCGCGGCGCTGCTCGACATCAAGCCCGAGGAGCGCTGGACGACGGCGATGAACAACCCGCTCATCAACCAGCTGTCCCAGGCGCTGCTCCCGACGGGCGAGCGCGCGGGATGCACCAATGCCTACGGCGTGTTCGACATGGTAGGCAACCTCCACGAGTGGGTCGATGATCCGAGCGGCACCTTCCGTGGCGGCTATTTCATGGACACGACGCGCAACGGCGAAGGCTGCAAATATGCCACGACCGCCCACTCCTTCGGCTACCACGACTACTCGACGGGCTTCCGGTGCTGCATGGATCCGGAGCAGGCCGACTAGTGCTGGCCGCGCGGCGTGCGGCCGGCGGTAGGGCAGACGCGAATCGAACGCGAAGCTCGGGGCGATTCAGCGGGGAGACAGGGCGATCGCCGCGCGCGCATCTTTCCGTGACGCGACGGGCGCTCCGACAAGACGGCTCGGGCGCAGCGCGAGCGAGCGTGCGAGTCGTGGAGAAGCCAGGACCGCCGCGCAGCAAGCCAGGGCGACACCAGCGAAGAGATTGCCGATGCTCGACTCCATAGTGAGCGCGCCCACGCGGCGCCGTGCCGCTGCAACCGCCCTTGCCGCCCTGACGGCCCTCCTGGCGCTGGGTTGCGGGAAGAAGGAAAAAGCAGCGCCCATCACCGTCCCGCCTCCCCCAGGAGCGGCGTCCTCGGATGAGCTCACCACCGCCATTGGCCAGGCGCGTGGCATCGATTCGGCGCTCGCGCCGTCGTCGACCCGATGGCGACGGGCGTTCGTGCTCGATGAGAGGCGAGCCGTGGTGACAGGAGAGGTCGAGAACGAGGCGATCGCGCTCGTGACCGAGAACGCAGGCCGGACCTGGCGATCTCTGCGGCGCGTCCGCGAGGGGTGGTCGACCTGGTCGGTCGGCGGAGACGGCGCCACGGTGCTCACCGCCGGTCCGCGCGGCCCGGCACTCCCGACGGAGACACGCGGGAATCGAGGTACGCCGTCCGCGCTGGACCCGCCGAGTCTCTTCTTCGCTCCGTTCGACGCGACCGACCTCTCGGCGCCTTCACCCGTCACGCTTCCCGTGCTGAGTCGCGGAGCGCGGCCGCTGGTGAACGCTGTGCCCGCGGTGCTCTCCGCCGAGAGCGCCGCGCTGCTCGTGGAGCCCAAACCTCGGCACGCGACCCTCGTCTATGCGGGGCCGGCGGGCGCCGAGCCGGTGCCTCCCGTCCCGCTCCCCACTCAGGAACAAGCGCTGCCCGTGCCTTATGGCCGCCCACCGGTGCTCCTGTCGGTGCGCGGACGCAACCTCCTCGTGCGGCCCGTCCCCCCGCCGGGGAAGCCGCTCGACGCACCGAAGAGCGTCGAGGGACTCGCGATGAACCCAGCGGCCATCGCCGCGCTCTCCACAACACCAGCGTGCGACTTCGCCGGCTGGTCGATCCAGCTCGTGCCTCAGCCGCCCGACAAGACTGCCGTGGTCGCCGTCTCCGCTACCCAGACAGCCGTGCTGAAGCTCCCGGCGAAAGCCGCGCCTGGAGCGGCGGTCGGCTGCGCAGCCGACCGGATCATGGTCGAAGTCATGACGCCCACAACCGGAGAGCTCACGCTCGCGACGTGTACCCTCCAAGGCACCTGCGTCATCGCCGAGAAACCGCCCTTTCGCCCCTGGCTGGAGCCGCATGAACGGTCTGTCGCCCTGGCGCCCACACGCGAAGGGGTCACCGCAGTGCTGACCTCCCGCGCGGCAGCGCGATGGGGGCTCTATATCGCGCAATCGCCGGAAGGGGGGAAGATCTACGACGTCCCCAGGGTAATCGGCGAAGGCTCGGGCGAGCGCGGCCGTATCGAGCTCGGAACCCTCCTCTCGTTCGGCAATCGACTCTTGATGCTCCTCCAAGCGGACGTCACCGGAACATCGCGCCGCGGCTGGTACGTCGCGGCCTCCGATGATGGCGGGCTCACCTGGAGCCCGCCCTGAGCTCCGTCTCGAACGGGATAGTCATTCCAAACGCGGCGCGTCAGCACAGCTTGCATCCCATCTGATGCTGACGTGCGCGGTGGTCCCCAGACCTACTTCGGAGGAGCGGCTGCCGGAGCGACGCGCTTGCGCCCCTTGACGCTCGGCTTCTTCACAGGCGCAGGACCAGCCGCGGTCTTGCGCGCGTTCGCGCTCGCCTGCTCGGCGGTCTTCGCGTCACCTGCATAGCGGGCGAAGCGACGGTCGCCACCTTGGAAAATCCGCTTCTCCAGCTTCAGCTCCTTCAGCGCGGCGGCGGCGCGGGTCTGCGGGATACCCGCCTGCTTCGACACCTCGCTCGCGCTGACGCCAGAGCTCGCTTTGACGACGCGCTCGACAGCATCCAGCGTCTCCTGACGCTCCGCCGAGGCGGCCGGCGACTTGCGCGGGCGACCAGGCCGACGCTTCGGCGCGGCGCCGCGCTTGGCCGCGACGGAAGACGTTTTGGACTGGACCGCTCCAGCGCGGGCGCGCGAGCGGCTGCGGCGCGGCGCCGCAGGAGGAACCAACGGCGCTTCCCCTGTCACGGCGCCCAGCTGATTCTTGACGAGCGCGAGGATCGCCTCGTCCGGCATTTTCCGCACGAGGTTTACAATCTGCTGTGAAAAGGCGTCCGTTGCCATGTGCTCTCCCTCGTCGCCGAATCCAGCTCGGCGGTTGGATACGACTATGCCGTTGCCACTTGCCTGGTCAAGCGAATTGAGGATAGAGGGCCGTCTTTTCTTTCAATAGGCGCTGCGGGCGGGCTCAATCGGAGAGCTCATTGGACGGGACGGCCCCGAACGGCTGGGCTGCTTTGCTCGACAGGCGCCGAGCGATGAAACCCCCGCCAGCGTCGATTGATGGCCGAGACCCCTCCCCCGCGCAGGACGGCCCCGTGGCCGCGCCAATCCGCTCTCGACCCCTTGACGATGCACCGCGGCATTGCGTGTCTCGGGTGCTCGGGTCTGGTCAGGTAAGCACCGTCCGAGAACCGAGCAACCCCGCGCCTCGGGGCCGCGCCGTCACGGGCGGCAATGCGGGCGCGCGCACATCCGCGAGGTGCAGCGGCCCGGCGCGAGCCTCCCCGCCCCCAATCATTGAAGCGCCTCACGCAGGGTGCGACCGCCTGGCGACCACACACAGGCGGCCGGTGCGTGGCTACATTGCACGCCCCGGGCGCACGACTGACCTATGCGGAGGCGTGATAGGATGCCCCGCTCGGCGGGTGGGGCGCAGCACGGACGCTTCGTTATGAGCGCCCGCGGGGCGGGAGTCCGGGTCGAGCTCTCTACACGACATCCGCTCATCACGCCGGGGATTGCGCGGCCTCACTCTGGCCGCCGGATCGAGCGCCAACCCGCCGAGCTCTTCGAAATGACGACTCTGCGCCGGTCCCGCCGCCGGAGGCGCGCTCGGGCCGCGCAGTGCCGCTCTCAACATCACGGGCGCGGCCGCCGCCCGCGGCTCCCGCTGGGTAGGCGCCTGAAGGCCGTCGTGTCCGGCGGACCGGTGTGTACGCGCGGCACAGGCTCATCCCGCAGCAAGACACCTCGTTACATGGCAGAGCGCGGAGGCGCGCTCATCGTCGCCTTCGGCCTCTCCGATCGAGCCCTTCCGAGAGAGCTCAGCCTTCGCCCCCGCGCTCTCGAGCGCGAGTCCGCGCGTCCGCCCCGAGGGCACGTCTTCTACGACATTGGCGCCTGCTCCAATGAGAGGAGGACGACGGCGGTGAGCCGGCCCGCTCCGCCTCGACTTCTTCATACGCCTTCCTGTCCATATCTACGACGCTCAGGATCCACCCCGCCCCCGCTCGACCTGCGTCCGACCGGCGGCCGAGATTGACCAGCCGCCGACAATCGGTTGACGCACGCGTCGGCCGCGGAGAAGGATGCGCGCATGTCGCTGGTGCGCGTGCTCGAGCCAGAGGTCATGGATACCGACGAGGACGCGCGGGCCTACGACAGCATGGACCACGCCGCCGTGAACACGGCGTTCTGCGACGCGCTCCTCTCCCACAACCCCGGTCTCGCATACGCCCTCGACGTCGGCACAGGGACCTGCCTGTTGCCCATCGAGCTTTGCAGGCGCGTGCCCGCGGCGCGGATCAAGGCGATCGATCTCTCCGCGGCGATGCTCGAACTCGGGCGCCGCCGCGTCGAGCAGGCCGGGCTCACCGAGGCCATCGCGCTCGCGCTCGTGGACGCCAAGGCGCTGCCCGAACCGGAGGAGACGTTTTCAGCCGTGCTCTCGAACAGCATCGTCCACCACATCCCGGAGCCGCTGCAGGTGCTGCGCGAGATGCTCCGCGTCCTCCAGCCTGGCGGGCTCCTGTTCGTGCGGGACCTGGTCCGTCCCGAAGACGAGGCGTCGATCGCCGCCCTCGTCGACACGTACACAGCGAACGACACCGCGTACCAGCGAGCTCTCTTCGATGCGTCGCTGCGCGCGGCGCTCTCGCTCGACGAGGTGCGTGAGATGCTGCGCTCGCTCCGGATTCCCCCCGAATGCGCGCAGGTGACGAGCGACCGGCACTGGACCCTCGCCTTCCGCAGGGCCTCCTGATCCGAAGCGCCGCGCGCTGATCGGGGGCGCGGCGCGGGCACGTCAAATCGACGCGACGGCCAGCCCGGGTCGTAATAAAAGCGTCCACGTGAACGCCACCGGAACACGAGCTCGCCGGGCGCGCGGCGTTGCCACCGCGCTCTTCCTGTCCTTCGCCGTCGTCCTCGCGGCATGCGAGGAGGGCCCGCCTCGCCCGAGCGAGCCGGAGCGGCCCGCGCCCCCGCCGCCTCAGCCGAGCGCGGTGCTCGCGCCGCCCGCGGCCAGCTCGGCCGCCGCAGAGCCCCCGAGCGCAGGCGCGCCGGGAGACGCGGGCGAGCCGAAGGGCACGCCCGCATGGCAAGGGACATGGGAAGGGCGCTACGACGCCAAGAAAGGCAGCGTCGTGATGCCACCGAAGGTCAAGGACGCCGCGCGCCAGAAGGACGACGGGAAGCAGGTCACCGGCCCTGGGACGGTGACGCTGACCGTCGAGCCGGGCGGTGAGCTGAAGGGCACCGCGAAGGGAGCGCTCGGCGACGCGACGCTCGTGGGAAAGGTCGAGGACGGCATGGTCCGCGCATCGGTCTTCCCCGACGATCCGCGCGCGCCGAACGCGATGACCGGCGTCCTGGTCGGCGAGCTGAAGGAGAACGTCATCCACGGCAGGATCCGGGTGACCGGGCCCGATGCCCTCCTGGTGCGCGAGTCCCCCATCGAGCTGAAGAAGAAATGATCAGCGCAGGCGAGCGAGACGTCGACTCCGGCGTCTCGCTCGCCTGCGTCGCGCGTCAGCTCGCTGCGCCGGCTCCTCCCGGTTCGCCTGCTGGCGCGCGACCCTGCGGCTCCTGCGGTGCAGCCCCGGCCTCTCCCGCTGCGCCGCCGCGCGCGCCGCCGCGACCCGCCTCCGCCCGCCGCTCCTCGCGCTGGCGGGCCACCTCGGCGTCCCGTTGCTCGTACGCCACGATGATCCGCTGCACGAGCGGGTGGCGCACGACATCGACCTCGGTGAACGAGCAGATCGCAATCCCCTCGATCCCCGCGAGCAGCTCGCGCGCCTCCGCGAGGCCGCTGCGCGCGCCGTGCGGGAGATCGACCTGCGTGACGTCGCCCGTCACCACGGCGCGGGAGGCGTAGCCGAGGCGGGTGAGGAACATGCGCATCTGGTCGCTCGTCGCGTTCTGCGCCTCATCGAGGATGACGAAGCAATCGTTGAGCGTGCGGCCGCGCATGAAGGCCAGCGGGGCGACCTCGATCTGACCGCGCGTCACGAGGCCTTGCGCCTTGTCCGCATCCATCATGTCATGGAGCGCGTCGTAGAGCGGTCGCAGGTAAGGATTCACCTTCTCGGCGAGATCGCCGGGGAGGAAGCCGAGCCGCTCTCCTGCCTCGACGGCAGGACGGGTCAGGATGATCCGCTTCACGCGGCGCTCGAGCAGCGCGTGCACCGCCATGGCCATCGCGAGGTAGGTCTTGCCCGTCCCCGCCGGCCCGATGCCGAACGTCATGTCGTGCGATCGGATCGCCTGGATGTAGCGCTTCTGCGCCAGCCCCTTCGCCGAGATAGGCCGGCGGCGCGCCGAGATGAGGACGACGTCCTCGAACAGGTCCCGCAAGGTCATCCCCGGGTCGTCCCGGAGCGCCTGCACTCCGCGCACGTAGTCCTGGGGATCGAGGACCGCGCCGCTCCTCAACATCTGCGCGGCCTCTGCCAGGCACCGCTCGGCGAGCGCGACCTTGTCGGCGTCCCCCGCGAGCCGGATCGTGTTGCCTCGGACGCCCGACTCGATGCCAAGAGTGCGCGCGATGAGCTTGAGATGCTCGTTCCCCGGCCCGGCGAGGGCCACCAAGGTGCTGTTGTCGAGCACCTCGACATCCGCCGTGATCCGCACGCTGGTCGTCATCCCGTGATCCTTCCCCGCCTCTGCCCCGGCGCTCCGTCGCCGGCACGTGCTGCCACTCCATGAACAGGACCTTGACGAACAGGACCTTGACGCGGCGCACATCTCGCTGGAATGTCGCGGTCGCTCGCCGTATGGCCTACACAGAATCGTAACGTCCTGGTCATAATTTCGCGTTGTAGTGCATGCGAGATCCGGCAAGCGGGCGAGCCGCACACAGGGAGAACTGCATGAGGTTAGCTACATCGGCGCTGTTGGGCATGACTGTTACGCTGTCGGGCCTTTCGGCGCTAGCACAGCCTGGACCCCAGGGCCCAGCGCAACCTGCCCCGGCGCCGCCTCCGGCCGCTGCCCCGGCGGCTCCTGCCGGCGCGGTTCCGCCCGCTGCCGCTGCCGCCCCGACGCCCGCACCGCCGCCCGACGCGGCGCCCGCAGAGCCGCTGCCGCCGCCCCCTGGAGCGGAACCGGCCGCCGCGCCGCCGCCGCCTCCGCCTGCGCAGGTGTTCGCGCCGACCGCCGAGGCCGCCGTCGTGAAAGAAGCGCAGCAGCCGCTCGCCGGCTGGCACGGCGGCTTCTTCCTCCGGGACGCGAACGACAACTTCCGGCTCTACCCGAAGGGAAGGCTGAACTTCGACTTCGCCAGCAGCTTCGGCGCCGGCGTGTCGGACGTGTCGGCAACGGGCGGTGGGAGCGCGCTCAAGCCGCGCTTCTTCATCCGCCGCGCGCGGCTCGAGGTGGCCGGCGAGTTCCTGAAGAGGTTTTCCTTTGATGTCGACGTCGACTTCGGCGGCCAGGGGCTCGGGAACGCCAACGGCCGGACCGAGAACGCCGCCGGCCCGGCCGGGCAGGCGCCGACCGCCGAGACCGCGCGCTTCGCGCCCGTCGAGAGCACCACCGCGAACGCCGTGCTCGCCGACGCCTGGATCAACTACTCGGTCATGCCCGCGCTCAACTTCCTGTTCGGGCAGCACCAGGCGTTCTTCTCGATGGATAACCAGACGAGCGACAACAGCACGACGTTCATGGAGCGCAACATCGCGACCCGGAGCTTCGCCTACCCCGAGGGCAAGGACATCGGCCTGACGATCTGGGGCGACGTCGCTGACAGGATGGTCGTCTACGGCGTCAGCATGGTCGGCGGCGACGGGCAGAACCGGCCGGGCGTCGACAGCCAGTTCGATTTCATCGGCCGCGTGGTCGCGCGCCCGTTCGCCAGCGACAAGAAGGGGTTGCTCGCGAAGGCGCAGATCGGCGTCAGCGCGCGCTACGGCGACCGCGACCAGGAGTACGTGGGCTACGACTATGCGCCCATCAGGACGGCGCAGGGCTACACGCTCTGGGGCGCCGGCTACACGGACTCGCTGAAGCGCCCGATCCACGTCATCCCGTCGGCCACGCAGGCCGCGATCGGCGGCGAGCTCCGGCTGCCCATCAAGATGGTCGAGCTCCGGGCCGAGGCGTACTACGTCGCGAACGAGACGCGCGAGGCCGTGGAGGGCTTTCAGCTCACCAACACCGAACGGCTCGGGCAGGTGAAGGGGCTCGGCTGGTACGTACAGCTCTCGGCGTGGCCGGTCGGCGACGCCTTCGTCAGCGGCGATCCAGGGTTCAGCCCGCGCCCCACGAAGGTCGACCTGTCGAAGGAGATCGAGAAGCCGAAGTCGGGGCTCGAGGTGGCGGCGCTCCTCGCGGGGATCAACGCGACGTACGACGGCGCGTCCCGCGGGGGTGCGTACGACGAGAAGACGCCGGGCGCCGAGGGGGGGCCGGGCACCGACCTCAACGTCATGCAGATCGGCCTCGCCGCGAACTACTGGTACACGAAAAACGTGCGGCTCGGCGTGAATTACAGCGCCTACCTGACGCCCGGCAGCGGCTCCAGCGAGAACCTCCTCCGGGTGCCCGGCAATACGGTGACGCCCGCCAATCCGGACGCGCACGCGCTGCACGAGCTCGGCGCCAGGATCAGCATGTCGTTCTGACGCGCCCCTCGCCCCAGCGCGGCCGGCGTCCCGGCCGCGCCCCTCATCCTTTTGCCCTCCAACCATCCGCGCCGCGGGCGCTCCGCGCGGCGCGCCGGCAGCGCGGGAGCCCCGCCGGCAAGGTCGCGCGCCTCAATTTTGGCCCAGGACAGCGCGGCGGGGTACCCGTCGGGCCATGCGCGACATGCGTCAGTGGATCGCCGTCGGTGCAGCCGTGGGGCTCGTGGCCGTGACCCTCCCCATGCTGCGCGAGCACGACGTCCAGCTCGGGGGGCTGCTCGCCAAGAAGACGACCGCCGGGGGCCCGACGATCACGCGGACCGTGACGCCGCCGCCGCTCACGGACCTCGATCTGACGCGCATCGACGACCGGAAGACCCCGCCCACGGCGCCAGCGCACGGCGACCGCGTCGCGGAGCTGACCCTCGACCCGATGTACCAGCGGGCGGCGCTCGGCTTCCTGCGGGCAGGCCAGGTCCCGGAGGGCGCGGTCGTCATGACCGATATCCGTACCGGGAAGGTGCTGGTCTGGGCGAGCTACGTGAACGAGGGGGCGATGCACGACGTCGCTGCAGAGGCCACCGCGCCGTCGGCGAGCGTCTTCAAGGTCGTGACCGGCACCGCCCTCGTCGAGGCAGGCCTGAGCCCGAACACCAAGCAGTGTTATTCGGGCGGCGAGCACTCGATCCGGCCGGCGGACATGGTCGACAACAAGCGCCGCGACAAGTACTGCGCGACGCTCGCGCAGGCGATGGGCCGGAGCATCAACACGGTGTTCGCGCGGCTCGCCGCGAAGAACCTCGACCGCGAGAAGCTCGGCGCCGTGGCCGAGAAGCTCGGCTGGGGTCAGGACACGCCGTTCGACGTGAAGGTCGCGACGAGCACGATCTCGCTCCCGGAAGACGACCTCGGCTTCGCGCGGACCGCGGCGGGCTTCTGGAACACGACGCTGTCGCCGTTCCAGGGGGCGAACTTGGCCACCACTATCGCCAATGGCGGCGAGATGATCCGGCTCCACGTCGTGTCGAGCGTCAAGGACGAGATCGGCGACATCTACCAGGGCCCGAGCGAGCGCCAGGTGCTCAAGCGGGTGATGGACGAGAGCACGGCCAACGCGGTGACCGCGATGATGGAGACGACGGTGGATAACGGCACGAGCTACCGTTCGTTCCATGATCGCAACGGCCGCCCCTACCTCCCCGATATCCGCGTCGCGGGCAAGACGGGGACGCTCACGAAGCCGACGCCCGAGGGGCCCTTCTACACCTGGTTCGTCGGGTTCGCGCCGAGCCGAAAGCCCGAGGTCGCCATCTCCGTGATGGTCGCTAACGGCGCGAAATGGCGGGTGAAGGCGACGAACGTCGCATGCGACATGCTCCGCACCTACTTCGCCGACAAGGGCGCGCCCGGCGTGAGCGATCCGAACAACCGGACCGGCGCGACAGCCCTCCGCCGCTGACGCGGAGCTGACGAGCCGCCGAGCCGCAGCGCGCCAGGCCGATCGCAGTGCGCCGCGCTGCGCAGATGCACCTGAACGCGGCGCCGTGCCCCTCGGGCGAGGTCCACTCGGCCGACGAGACCACGCGCATTGTCGACCCGTCAGGCAGCCCACCGCGCAGCCTGCACAAGGCCTGCGTAAGACGGAAATCGTTCATCGTGATTTCCGCCCTCACAAGGATCCGGCGATGGCGGTGCGCAACGAACCGATGTGCCTGCCTGGTGGCCGACAGATGTGCAGGATCCTCGTACACGCCGCGGCGGCGGTCGATTCATGGAAACTTTCCGCCCGGGGACGGCCCCTCCCGCCGGCTCGCCGTCCGCGGCGCGAAGGTCCGGGCCGCTCCGATGCAGCCGGACACCCTGGGCCAGGGTGGGACCTAGTTGCGAGAGCTGCTGCTTGTGCAGCTTGTGCTCGGCCGAGATCTGCGTGCTAGCATCTCTGTTGTGCAGGTTGTGCTCCGCAAGCTCGGCCGGGGATCACGCGCAGTCGTTGGCCGGCTCGTCCGTGCACCACGGAAAGGCTCGGTCATCGTCATCGAGTTCTCCGACGGAATGCATGAATATGTCACGACGCCGGTCAAGCGCGTGTTGCGCCTCGCTGGGCGCGAAGTCTTCTACATAGAGACCGTGAACTCCCGGTACCGCCTCGAGGTGCGCGGCCGCGAGGTCGCGCTGGACGGCGCCGTCGGCGGCTGAGCCCTGCCGGGTGCGGCTCAAGCGGCGCGGAGCCTGCGGCTCGTTCGGAACGAGCGCGCGCCTGATGCGACCACGCGGCCGGAGGCGAGAAGGCGGCGGTCAACGCCTGACGGCAGCGCGATGCACTGCACACTCGTCTAGCACGAGAACTGCATCTCCGCGCGCATTGCCCCTTGCGCTTCCATTCGCTCTTGGGCACAGTCCCGCTCCCTTTGAGGGGCCCCGCGGTAGGCCATCCACCGGTGCAGGATGGGGCTCGCCTGGCGAGCTGTCGTCATGATGCCGCGCCCCCGACCGTGAGGAGATTGAAGCAGATGGGCAAGCGCGATCGCCGCCAGTCGATGAAGATGAGGCGCCGCAAGGCGCAGGCTGCCAAGAAGGAGCGCGCCAAGCGCAGCAAGCTGGCGAAGGCCCCGGCGGAGGTCGCTGGCAAGGCCAAGAAGCCCCGCGCTCCCAAGAGCGCCGCTCCTGCGAGCCCTTCGCCGGCTGCTTGACGGTGCGAGGCGCGGTCGATCGACCGCGCGCCACGCGCCACCGTCGCATCGCCACGCTGCTGCGATCCCGGCGCTCACCGAGGCCGCGCATGCCGGCGTTGTGCTCGGCCCGCTGCGCCCCCCGGCGCGCGGCCGCACACCTCGTCAGCGGCGGCGCTCACTCGTCGCGAATCACACGCGTGTGGAGGCTCAGGCCGGGCTGCCGACCCAACTCGGTCGCGCTCGCCGAATCGCCAGCCCCGTTCTGCGTGGGCTGGGGCTCCTTGGGCGGAGGCTCGCCGAGGAGCCCAGTGTCGCCCTCTCTTCGCTCCTCGCCGATAAGCTCCCAATGGCCCCGTTCGTCGCGCCAGCGCTGCGCCACCCGGGTGCTGCGGACCGTGGCCTCGTCGTTCCGCAGCCAGAGGACGTCGAGGTAGACCTCGGCTTCCTCGCGCTGGGTCATCTCGAAGCCGCCGAACTCCACGTCGACGACCCGGAGGCGGGTGCCCCACGCGGCGTGACGATTCATGAAATCCTGGCGAGCGTCCGAGCCGACGCGCTCGAGCGCGACATCCATGCGGCCGAAGCGGGCAGCCGTGTTCATCTCGAGCGCCGCTTCGGTGAGGCGCTGGGACGTGCTCGGGGCGATGCCGCAGCTGGCGAGGGGCAAGAGGCTCAGGGCGAGGAGGACGCGGCGCATGCCGAGCACCCTGGGCGAAGGGGTCGGCGCGGGCAAAATTTCCAGCAGGTGCGCGGCGCTCAGAACGAGTTCGTCGCGACGAAGTAGAACTGACCGCCAGGGATCGCGAGATCGCTCAGGCCATAAGCGTACCCGAAGCGCAGCTGCGAGGAGAGGACGTACCCGATGCTCAAGCTCAGCCACAGCTCACCGCCGACCGAGGCGTTCAGCTGGGGCGAGTAGAGCAGGCTCTTCCGCGTGAAGAGGGCGAGGTCGTCCATCTCGAAGCGGTTGAATGCGCCGCCGTGGTCGAGGAAGAGGCTCGCGTCGATGCGGCGCAGGTAGATCGGCAGCGTCACGAGGCCGCGGTCAGGTTGCAGGACGGGCACGCGGTACTCGAACGTCTGCGAGAAATAGGAGCGGCCGAACATCGCGCCCGGCGCGTAGCCACGGAGCGTGAACGAGCTATTCGTGACCCCGGTGAGCAATGTGTCGACGAGGGTGAGGTTCTCGAGATCGTACCCGCCCACGCCATAGCTGGCGCCCCGGGGGAAGTTGCCGCCAGACACCGCCCCGGCGACGCGAAACGCGAGGGTGTGATCGCCTGACCAGGGCATGGCGACGTAGGCGGTGAGGCCCGTCGAGAACGCGTAGGTCGTATAGCTGCTGCCCGTCTCCGGGCCGGCGTAATCGAGGCCAGCGTTCAGTGACACCCCGCGCGGCGCGCCGGCGGCGTCGAGCGAGCCCTCGGCGTTCGAGAATCCGTAGCCGAGGTGCGCGAGGTTCAGCGTGCCCCGCGGCGGGAGGATGGTGCGGGGCGCATACGGGTCGAGCTTGTCGCCGATGGGGAGCTGCCCCTTGAACGCGGCGCTGCCGAACGACGCGCTCAGGGTATGCCGCGAGAACTCGCCGCGGATCGGATAGCTGATGCCCGCGGAGATCCCGATCGTTCGCTCGTCGTAGACGACGTTTCGGCCGTTGAGGCGGTAGCCGCCGCGCGGCGAGATGTTGTGGTACGCGCGGACGCCGAGGTCGATAGGCAGCCGGCCGTAGTTGTACCCGAGCAGGACGTTCGGGGCCGGCGCGTCCGGCTGCACGGTGAGCTCGCCGAAGATCGTGTGGCGACCGACGATGTCGGTGCCGGTCACGCTCACCGTGAGCGCGTTCGAACCATAACTGCCGGGCGCGTAGTCGAGCGTGATCGCGCGCGGCGCGAGCGTGGGAAGCGGGTTGTAAGGAACGCGCTCGAGCCGCGCCGCCGAAGGCTCGGTGGCGGGATCGGGGCGATCGCCCGGGGGCGGCGGCGCCGGGAGGAAGCGCGCCGGATCGAGCGGCATGGCGAAGAGGTCGTGGCCCCGAGAGGTATATCCAACATAGACAAGCGTCTTGCCATCGGGGCTGATCGCCGGGTGCAAGGCCCCGAGTCTCACGTTCGTGACCTGGCGCAACGCGCCGGACGAGACCTCGTAGGCGTAGACGTTGTGGATGCCGGTGCGATCGGAGGTGAAATAGAGCGTCTCGCCGTCGGGCGACCAGACGGGGTTCATGTCGGTCGCGCGATCGCGGGTCACCTGACGGAAGCTGCCGGTGGCCACGTCCACCACGCGGATGTCGCGATAGCCGCCGGCGGTCCAGACGCTGTATGCGAGGCGCTTGCCGTCGGGCGAGAACGACGGGGAGTAGGCCTGCTCGAAGCGGGCGCTCGGGACGAGATCGCGCCGCTCGGACAGGGCGCCATCGGTGGAGAGGCGCGCGATCTCCAGGTAGCGGGTGCCCTTGCTGTTGAGGGAGAAGGCGACGAGTTCTCCGGTGGGGCTCACGTCCGGGGCCGAGGATCGGAGGCCCTGCGTCAACCGGCGCCGCGAGGGCTCGTCGCCGTCGGGCGCCGCCTCGCCGCGCGGGAGCAGGACGAGATCGTTTCGGTAGTAGTGGTTGCGCCACGGCAGGAGCGCCGTGAAGACCAGGTCACCTGCCGGCGTGAACGCCGGTCGCGAGGGCGCGTTGGTGCGCGCGACCAGCGCTTCGTGGCGCTCGCTCCCGGGCGCGGGCGCGGCGAGGGAGACGCGGTAGATACCGGGACGCTCCCTGCCGTCGTCGCGGAAGTAGACGATCTCGTCTGCAGCGGTCCGGCGCGCGGCGGGCGGAACGAACCGCGGGTAGAGCACGTTGCGCCCGTGGTAGGTGAGCCGCGCGCCCTCGCGGAGCCCGCGCGCCTCGACGGCCGCCATCTGCTCTCGGTAAAGCCGGCGGAGGTGGTCCTTCCAGCCCTCGTACAGCTCGACGTAGGTCCTGCCGGTCACGCGGCGGATGGCGCGGTTGATCCCCCACGGGATGAGCGACGCCCCGTAGTCGGCGGAGACGGCGCGCATCGTGTTGGGCCCGTAGACGTCGATGATCCAGCCCAGGAACCTCGATCCGTAGAGATACCAGAGGTTGCCCTGCGGCCAGCGGAACGCGGCGCTCGAGATCTGATCGAGCCCCGCGATGTTGTCCTCGAGCACGTCGGCGCGCAGGTACATGTCGAACATGCTCGAGCGCATCCGGCCACCACTCGAGTGGTGGCTCTCGCTCACCACGGCGAGCCCCTCGATGATCCACCGCGGCTGCACCTGGTTCGGCGAGAACGTCTTGCCCACGATCGCGTTCAGGATAGCCGGGATCCCCGAGGTGTTATCGATGTGCGCGATGTGCGTGAACTCGTGCGTGAGGAGATCGAGGTACCAGTCGTCGTAGTCGCCGAGCGTCGACAGGTCGTCCGGACCGGATGCGAGGAGGTGGATCGAGTTGTAGGGGAGCGTGCCGGCCGACCCGTTTGCTATCTCGGAGTCGTCGGTGATCAGGATCTCCGTGCGGCCCTGCGGGGCGTAGCCGAGCGCATCCTCGACGCGCCCGTAGATCGTCTCGGCGAGCGAGGCGATGCGCGCCGCGATGGGCGCGAGGCCCTGCGAATGGTGCACGCGGAAGTGGGCGGTCTCGAACGTCCAGAAGGCGAGATCGGGGTCGCCCGTCGCCCAGGCCGGCCGCGGCGCGAGGAGCAGCAGCGCCGCGAGGGCGACGGCAGAGAGGACGAACGCTGCGCGGTGGAGCGGCCGGCTCGCTCGCGAGCCGGCGCGCGCGGGAGGAGAGTTCACCAAGATCGAGGCGGCGTGGCGACCTCAGAGGTCGTCGTAGAAGAGCGGTTCCCTGTTGCGCGTGAACCGGGACACGAGCTGCCGGCCCTCCGCCGAGATCTGCGTGATCCGGGCGCCGAAGCCTGGTTCGGCCGAGTCCCTCGAGCCGCCTGCCTCGCGCGTCCACCGGACCGCGGCCTGCGCTGTGAACTCGTAGTTGCCCGGCAGGCGGACACGCAAGGTCACGACGGAGCCCGTCGGCGGGATCTTGTAGGTCGCGACGAAGATGCCCCCGTGCTCGATGACGTCGTTGCCTGCCAGTCCCTTGTAAAAATTCGACGGCGTCAGAGCGCCGAGCTCGACATCGACGACCGCGGCGGGCGTGCGGTGGTCGACGGGCTGGAGCATGGCCTGGGGTTGCGCAGCGCCGCGCGGGTCTGCGGCCGGGTGCGATGCGGCGGGGTAAGCGGGCGCCGGCGCACGCCGCGCCTGCTGCGGCGAGGGTAGCGTGTGCTGGACGGGCGCGGGCGCGGCCGGGGCGGGCGAGGCCACCGCTGCATGTGCAGGCGCGAACGGCGCTGGCGCGGCCACCGCTGCAGGTGCAGGCACGAACGGCGCTGGCGCGGCCACCGCTGCAGGTGCAGGCACGAACGGCGCTGGCACGGGCACAGGCGCAACCGGCGCTGGCGCGGCCACCGCTACAGGCGCTGGCGCAACGGGCGCTGGCGCGGCCACCGCCACGACGGGCGCTGGCGCAACGGGCGCTGGCGCGGCCACCGCCACGACGGGTGCTGGCGCGGCCACCGCTACCGGTGCAGGCGCAACCGGCGCAGGTGCGGCCGCCGCTACGGGCGCACGCGCCTGCGCGGAGGCGCCGGCGGCCTGCGCCCTGCTCAGCGCGTTGACCTTGCTCAGCGAGGAGGCGACGTGCTCCATCAGCACGTCCACCACCGGATCGGCCACGGTGATCCTCTGCAGGCGGTTCAGGACGTCGCGCACGTGGCCGAGAGCGATATCGCTGCCGTCGAGGGCCTGGCCCCCGGAGCGCTCGATGCGATGCATGATGCCCATCGCCAGCGCTATCGGCTCGGCGAGCGCCTCGATCTCAGGCGACACCCCCCCGTTCGACTGGAGCGCATTGAGCGCCGCGGCGAGCAGTTCGCGGGCGCTTTTCGCAAGCTGCGCGGGTTCCGACATGAATCCTCCGAAGGGCGCATCCTACGCGGTCGCGCGCGCATAGGTTCAGGATTCGATGGCCGCGAGCCGGCCAGGCGACCCCGCCGGCGACGCAGCCGGCCGCCAATCGCCCCCTGCCGGCGGTCACCCGCGCGACGCCCCCGACTCCACGAGGGCCGCGAGCTCACCCACCGACGCCGGCTCTCCGTCGATCTCCCCGTCCAGCAGCGCGACGGCCGTGTCGCCGGTCCGCACCAGGACCACCCCGCCCTCGACCACCGCCTCGCCGGGCGCAAGCGCTTCGGGAAAGCTCGCCGCCGGCGCGGCCCGCAGGACGATGACGCACGCGCCCTCGATCTCGGTCCACGCGCCCGGAGCCGGCGCGAGGGCGCGGACGTGTCGGAGGACGCGCTCCGTCGGCCAGGACCAGCAGATGGCGCACGCCTCGTCGTCAGGCGCAGGCGCCTGCGTCGCGAGCGCCGGATCCTGGGCGACGCCCGCCACCTCCTCGCCGCGCGCGAACCGGGCGACCGTGCGCCGCAGGACCCGAAGGCTCGGCCGGTCGAGCGCCCGGGCGAGCTGCCACGCGGTCCACCCCGGATCGATGGGGAGCTTCTCCCGTTCAAGGATGTCGCCGGTGTCGTACTCCGCCTCGATCCGATGCGCCGTGACGCCGCTCTCGGCGTCCCCCGAGGCGATCGCCCAGTAGGTGGGGTCCGGCCCCCGATGACGGGGGAGCAGCGAGGGGTGCACGCCGATCCCCCCGAGCCGCGCCGCCCTCACGAGCGACATCGGCAGGCGCGTGGTCCAGAACCAGCTCACCAGGAGATCGGGCGCGAGCGCCTCGACGCGCGACGCGAGCTCCGGGCGCTCGACGTCGGGACGCAGCAGGAGGCGCGAGCCGAAGACCCGGCGGGCCCGGCGGAGCCCCACGGCGTCGGCGCGGCTGATCGCGGCGAGGGCGATCTCGTGACCGTCGCCGTGAAGCAGCAACGCCGCCAGCGGGAGGCCAAAAAAGGCGACCCGCAGAGGGCGCTCACCCGAGCGTCGGCCGAAAAGTTTTCCGTGTGCGAGCAGGCTGATAGGTGAAGGCTCCGATGGCGGCGCCCCCTCTGCAAGGCTCATTTCGTCCGGCGCTCCGGCCCGGCCACCGCTACGACGCGTCCGCCGCGCGCCGGCCGATCCTCGTCTTCGAGGACGTCTACAAGTCGTACCGCGCCGATCAGCCGGTGCTGCGCGGGATGTCGCTCTCGATCGAGCGCGGCGAGTTCGTGTTCATCACGGGCCCGAGCGGCTCGGGCAAGAGCACGCTCCTCCGCCTCGTGCACCGCACCGAGCGCGTCGACGATGGCCGGATCCTGTTCCTCGGCCGGGACATCGCGCGCCTGACCGACACGTCGATCCCCGCGCTCCGGCGCAACATCGGCTTTGTTTTCCAGGATTTCAAGCTGGTCCCGAGCTGGACCGTGTTCGACAACGTGGCCATCACGCTGGAGGTGCTCGGCCTCCCGTCGCGCCTGCTCCGGACCCGGGTCGGCGAGGCGCTCGAGCGCGTCGGTCTGGCGGGGCGCGGCGGCGACCGAGCGCAGGTGCTGAGCGGCGGCGAGCAGCAGCGCGTCTCGATCGCGCGGGCGATCGTCGGAGAGCCGACGCTGATCCTCGCGGACGAGCCGACGGGCAACCTCGACCCGCAGCTCGCGATCGATCTGCTCGGGCTATTCGAGGACATCCACGAGACCGGCACGACCGTCCTGTTCGCGACGCACGATCGGACGCTGCTCGACGTGCGCCCCCGGCGCGTGGTCGTGCTCGACGACGGGAAGGCGACCGACGTACCGCAGGGCCTCGGGTCTGGCGGCGAGTTCGCGGACGGCGACGACGAGGACGAGATGGACAGCGGCGTGCGCGGCGCAGCGTAGCGCCGAGGGCTCCGCCTCACGAGACGGATAGAGGGAACCGGATGCAGACCAGCGAGCGTGACGATCGGCGGAGATGGCTTCGCACCTGGCGGGCAGGGAGGAGCGATTGGCGGCTGCAGGCGCTGTCGATCTTCTCGCTCGCGGTTGCGTTCGTCTGCCTCGCGTCGGCCCTCCTCGTGGTCACGAACCTCATGGCGGTGCGCGATCGCTGGTCGCGCGCCGGCCGCGCCACGGTCTACCTGCGCGACAGCGCGACCGAGGCGCAGACCGCAGAGCTCACCCGCGCGCTCGAGGGCACCGACGGCGTGAAGAAGGTGCGGCTCGTGACGAGCGCCGAGGCGCGCCGCGAGGTGGTGCACGACGACGGCGACAAGGCCCTCGCCGCGCTTCCGCCGAGCGCGTTCCCCGCGTCCCTCGAGGTCGGCTTCACCGAGGAGGTCTCCGACGAGGCGCTCGCCTCGATGACGGTGAAGCTGCGCGCCCTGCCGGCCGTGGACACGGTGGAGACGTACCAGCGCTGGACGGAGCGCCTGTCGTCCCTCCTCAGCGGCGGCGTCGCCGCGAGCGCGTGCCTCGCCGCGATCGTCCTCTGCGCCGTCGTGAGCGTCATCGGCTCGACGATGCGCCTGCTCTTGCATCGCCGGAAGATCGAGGTCGAGGTGCTGAAGCTGGTCGGCGCGACCGACGGCTTCGTGCGCCGGCCGTTCATCGTCGAGGGCGCCACGCAGGGCGCCGCCGGCGCGGCCGGCGCGCTGCTCGTGCTGGGCGCCCTGTTCATGATGGTGCGCGGCCGCTTCGATCACGAACTCGCCAACCTGCTCGGCGTCTCGCCGTCGTTCCTGCCCTGGGAGGTCGCGTTCGGGATGGTCACCCTCGGGGCCGCGCTCGGCGCCACGACCGCGCTGCTCACGCTGCGCAAGATGGTGGCCGTGTGAGGCGCCGCATCCGGCTCGCGCCGCTGGCGCTGGCGCTCCTCACCGGGGCCGCGACGAGCGGCGCCGAGGTGCCGGCGGTCGACGCCCCGGCGGCCAGGGCCGCGGCTCCAGCGGCGCGCCAGGGCTCCGCGCTGGCCGAGAACGACCTCGATCGCCTGCTCGCGAAGCTCGACGCCGAGGAGAAGGCGCTGCGCGCGGAGCTCGACGCGATCGGCCCCGCGCTGGAGCTCACCCGCCGCCGGATGATCGCGCGCGGGCGCGCGTACTACCGCCACGTCCGCGCCGGCTTCCTCCCGGTGGGCGGCGGGTTCGACGCGCTGGTGGACCACGCCGCCCGCGTGGAGCGCACCCGGCTCGCCCTCGAGCGCGACCTCGCCCGCGAGGCGGAGCTGACCCGACGCAGCGCCGAGCTCGCGGACCGGCTCACGCACCTCGGAGCGGAGCGCGCGCCCCTCGAGGTGCACCGCGAGGCGATGAACCGCGCCCGGGTCGCGCTGGCCCAGGAGGAAGAGCGCCGCGCCGCGTTCTCGCGCGCGTTCGAGACGAGCGTGCGCCCCGACTACCTCGCGATCTACGGCGCGGACACCGGACCCGCCGAGCTCGATCGCCGCGCCGGCTTCCGCTCGCTCATGGGGCGGCTCCCCTTCCCGATCGCCGGCCGCGCGGAGGTGCGCAAGGTGTCGCGCCGCGGCGCCGGCGGCCCCGGCGTCGAGCTCACCGCGCTGGACGGCGCGCCGGTCCGCAGCGTGGCCGCGGGGCGGGTGGCCTTCGCCGACACCTACGCGGATTACGGGCTCACCGTGATCGTCGATCACGGCGAGCGGCTCTACTCGGTGTACGCGAACCTCGGCGCCGCGGATGTGCGCGCCGGCGATCAGCTCGCGGGCGGGGCGCGGGTGGGCACGGTCGCGAGCGGACCGAACGGCGCGAAGCTCTACTTCGAGCTGAGGCGCGGCGCCGAGGTGATCGACCCGGGTCCCTGGTTCGGGATGTAGCGACTCGAGCCCGCCACGCGCCGCCGCGAGGCGAGCCCGCGCGACGCGCGAAGTGTGCTAAGGCGGCCCCGTGAATCGCCCTGACGGCCGCGCCCTCGATGTCCACCGCCCCGTGGAGATGATCCTCGGGTTCCACCGCAACGCAGAGGGCTCCGTCCTCTACCGCGCCGGGAGAACGGTCGTGCTCTGCACGGCCTCGGTCGAGCCCACGGTGCCCGCCTGGATGATGGGGAAAGGCGCGGGCTGGCTCACGGCCGAGTACCAGATGCACCCGCGATCGAGCCCAGCCCGCAGGGAGCCGCGCGACGGGCGCGGCAAGGCCCCGAGCGGGCGCACGCAGGAGATCCAGCGGCTCATCGGCCGCGCGCTCCGGGCGGCGATCGATCTCAAGCAGCTCGGCGAGCAGACGATCGCGATCGACTGCGATGTCCTCGAGGCGGACGGGGGCACGCGGACCGCGTCGATCACCGCCGGCTTTGTGGCGCTCGCGCTGGCGCTCGACCGGATGCGCGCGGCCGGATCGCTCGAGGCGCCGGTGCTCCGCGATCAGGTGGCGGCGATCAGCGTGGGCCATCTGCCGGGCGGGCTCGCGCTCGACCTCGTCTACACCGAGGACAGCTCGGCGCGCGTCGACATGAACGTCGTGGCGACGGCGGTCGGCTCGATCGTCGAGGTCCAGGCGACGGCCGAGGACGAGGCGATCCCCCGGGCGGAGCTCGATCGCATGACCGACCTTGCGCTCGCGGGCGTGGCGTCGCTCGCGAGCGCGCAGCACCGGGCGCTGTCGAGCGCGGGCGTCGACCTCTCCGCGCTCTTCCAGACGGATCGCTGGAGGGTCGCGTGAGCCGAGAGCCGCTGCGCCTGCTCGCCGCGACCTCGAACCGAGGAAAGCTCGTGGAGCTGCGCTCGCTGCTCGCCGACCTCCCGATCGAGGTGCTCTCGCTGGCGGACGTGCTTCCGGGCGCGCCGCCGGTGGTCGAGGACGGCGCGACGTTCCTGGACAACGCGCTCCTCAAGGTGCGCGCCGGGGCGCTCCGATCGGCGATGGTGACGCTCGCCGAGGACTCGGGGCTCGAGGTGGACGCGCTCGGCGGACGGCCGGGCGTCCGGTCCGCCCGCTTCGCGAGGGAGGGCGCGACCGACGCGGAGAACAATGAGGCGCTGCTCGCGGCGCTCGCTGACGTCGCAGACGACCGGCGCCAAGCGCGCTTCCGCTGCGTGATGGTGCTGCTCGATCCGCGGTCCGAGGCGCAGCCCATCGTGACCGAAGGGCGCTGCGAGGGGTGGATAGGCAGGCAGCCCAGGGGCGCTGGCGGCTTCGGATATGATCCGCTGTTCGTCGTGGAGGACTACGGACGGACGATGGCCGAGCTCGACGAGGCCGAGAAGAACCTCGTGAGCCACCGCGGCAAGGCCGCACGGGAGATGCGTTCCTCGCTCGAGGCGCTGCTCGCGCGACGGTAGGACGATAGGCGGAGCGCGGTGGGTGCCGATCAAGCGGCGACGCCGGACGGCGGTTGACCCCGTCCGGGACCGCTTGTAATCGCGACCGAAGGCACCCAAGTACTGCCCGGTGATCGGATCCCCTGATGAAGCAGGACTGGAAGGCCGTCGGAAGCTACGGGACTGTCGGTCTCGAGGTGGTGCTGTGCATCCTGGTCGGCCTGTTCATCGGCCGCTGGCTCGACGGGAAGCTCGGGACCGATCCGTACCTCTCGGTGCTCTGGTTCTTCTTCGGGCTCGGCGCTGCCGGCAAGGCGGTCTTCCGGGCGTGGAAGGAAATGCAGGCTGTGGCCGAGCGCGAGGAGCGCGAGCAGGGGAACCCTGCGCCGAGGTTCGACGACCGGAAGGCGCAGCAAGACGAGCGCGCGCCGGACGACGTCCGCCGGACAGACTCGAGCGACGACGTCCGCGATCCCGACGGGCTGCAGGACGCGAAGGGGAACGATGAGCGCTGAGCGAAGGCCAGGGGCGCCCGATAGCGACCCGCCGCACGAGGAGCCCGACGCGGAGGAGCGGCCCGGCGTCGGGGACGCCACGATGCGGTCTGTGCTCCGCTGGGTCGCCGGCACGGCCGCGGTCCTGTCCGTGGCCGCGCTGCTCGCGTACGGCGCGCGCGCGGCGCTCGGCGTGTGCATCGGAGGCGCCATCGCGACGGTGAACCTGTACGTCTTCGCGCGCATCGTCGACGCGTTCCTCTCGCGCCGGGGCCACACGGTGTCGTGGACGCTGATCGCGATGATCAAGCTCACCGGCCTGATGGGCGGCGTGTGGCTCCTCCTGAAGAGCGAGATGGTCTCGGGCGTCGCCCTGATGGTCGGCTACGCCTCGCTCGTCGTCGGCATCACCCTGGGGACGCTGTTCGGACCGAAGCCCCCGGCGGACGGAAGCCCGCCGGGCGCTCGCGGCTGAGCTCCCGCCGGAACCGGCGCCTCCGGGAGCGACCCGCGCGGCGTGAGGAGGCTTGGCGCGCTGCAGGGTGCCCCCCGTAAACGAGTTGTGGTAGAGGCGAGGCCCCTCGACCGAGGGTGAACTCCCACAAGGCTCGCCAGCGCTCGCGGCCGTGCCGGCACAGCCGCGCGGCTGCCGGCGCAGCGCATCGACGACGAAAGCCATGCCTGAGCACACAGGGTTCCTCACGTACCTCCTGGCGCAGCTCCCCGGACTCCGGGAGAACGCTCGCAACATCGGCAAGACGTTCATCGGTCACCACACCGTGGACTACCGCGGGACCGAGCCGATCTTCATGAGCCTTCTGATCATGGTGCTGTTCGTGCTCCTCGCCAGCGAGGTTCGCGGCCAGTACCGGCGCCTGAACGAGTCCGTGATCCCGGAGGACAAGCTCACGCTGCGCACGTTCTTCGAGGCGTTCTTCGGCTACTTCTACGGGATGGCCCGGGACGTCATGGGGCCCGCGAACGCGAAGCGGTACTTCCCGCTCATCGGGGGCTCGGCCGCGTTCATCTTCTTCTCGAACGCGTCGGCGCTCATCCCGGGAGTGAACCCGCCGACCTCGAACCTGAACATCACGATCGGGTGCGCGGTCGTGGTGTTCGTCCTGTTCAATTACTACGGGCTGAAAGAGAACGGCTTGGGCTACATCGCTCACCTCGCCGGGCCGAAGTGGTACCTGGCGCCGCTCATCTTCCCCATCGAGGTCATCTCCACCTGCGTCCGCCCGGTCACGCTCTCGATCCGGCTCATGCTCAACATCGGCGTCGATCACCTCGTGGCGAGCATCTTCCTGGGGCTCGTCGCGCTGTTCGTCCCGGTGCCGCTGATGTTCCTGGCGATCATCGTCATCGTCGTGCAGACGCTGGTGTTTTGCCTGCTGAGCTGCATCTACATCGGGCTCGCGACCGAGAAGGCAGACCATCACTGACCGCTTCGCCTGACCGCCTGGTCAGCTGCCCACCGGCGCCGCGGAGAATGGCGCTGGAGGTGAAGAGAAGGCTAGCCAGCCCTCGAAAATCGGATTAGAGGGGCCCCGCTGTCGATGGGTTGCCCCACAACGGTGGTGGATCGCGGAAGCGCGGCCCCTACCGAGCAGTAGCAGAGGTCCCTGGAGCGATCCCCGGATCTCGATGGGGGACCGCCCCGCGGCCCCTGACCCACGCAGATGTTTCGCATGCAGCCCCGCGGGCTGTGTGGCTTGAAAGGAGCAGATTCGGATGTCGCTGAAGAGCAAGCTGTCGCTGTCCGCCGTTGTCGGCACTGCGCTGGTACTGGTTCCCGCTATGGCGCTGGCGCAGGATGGCGCGGCGTCGAACAAGTACGACGCGAACTCGTGGCTCGCCGTCGCTGCCGGATTCGCGATCGGCATCGCTGCCCTCGGCGGCACCATGGGCCAGGGGCGCGCGGCAGCCGCCGCCCTGGAGGGCATCTCCCGGAACCCGGGCGCCGCTGCCCGGATCCAGACCCCGATGATCCTCGGCCTGGCGCTCATCGAGTCGCTCGTGCTCCTCTCCTGGGTCATCGCGTTCTTCCTCCAGGGCAAGATCGCCCCCTGAGCCAGCGCTCGCCGCGCCCGCCGGGCCCGGCTCCGCTGCTCCTTCCCGCCTCCCTCTCCCTGCTACCCCGGTCGAGCGCTCCTCGATGGAGCCTCGCCCGCGCGCGCTCTCGCGCCCGAGCATCGCTCCATCCCCTCGCTTCCACGCCTGCACGACCTCGAGCGCCGAACCGATCCGCCTGCCGCCTCGCCTCGCAGCAGCGCCGGATCCGACACGCCACTGGTTCACGCCGGCCGCAGATCTCGACCTGCCGCTACCTCACACGCACGACGGTGCCCGGCTCGTGCGCCGTCGGGAGGACGGCCGTCCAGCCGGCGGGGAGCCGGGGCGACGTCCACCAGAAGAGCCGCTGCGCATCGAGCGGAGCCAGGTTCACGCAGCCGTGGCTCCGCACCTGGCCGAACGAGCGATGCCAGAACGCGCCGTGCAGCCCGACCCCCTTCGAGAAGTACTGCACGTAGGGGACGTCCTCCATCCGGTAGTACCGCTCGGCGGCCTCGTCCTCGAGGTTGTCCATGTCCGAGGTGAGCAACTTCGCCCAGATCCGGAAGGTGCCGGCGGGCGTGGCGCGCTGCGACCCAGGCGCGCCCTTGCCGGTCGAGACGAGCGTCGCGAACACGGGGCGGGGCCCTTCGTAGGCCACGAGCGTCTGCGTCGCGCGCTCGACGTCGATCCAGCGCTCACCCGCCTCGACGTCGACCTCGGGCGGCGGCGCCACCGACGGGCGCCGGAGATCGCGGATCGAGATCCACGCCGCGACGTCGCCCTCCGCGATGCGCGCGAGCTTCCCCGAGGCGCCCTGCGCCTCCTCCAGGTAGGGGACCACCTCGAACCGCACCTTGCTCTCCTCGGTCCGCGTGAAGCCCGCCCCCGTCCGCGTGTAGAGCGGAGCCCGCTCCGACACGACCCACGCGGTCGCGATCTGCGCAGCGCCCGGCGCGACGTCCACCCCGTGGAACGCGAACGCGCGCACTGGACCGAGATCTCGCATCGGCAACCAGAAGCCGCTGTTCGTGCGGCCGTACCGGGCGCCTCCCTCGGTCCGCTCCTCGACGATCGCCACCGCGAAGCCGGGCTCGAGCTGCGCGTCCGGCGCGTCGATGTCGGCCGCCTCGGCCCGCCGATAGCCGAAGGTCCCGTCGGGGCCGACGAAGTAGTAGCGGTAAGGGAGCCCATCCGGCATCTCTCGCCACGTCCGCACCAGCGGGCTGATCGGACCCGCGGCGGAGAGCTCGACGGCGTCGTCGCAGACCCAGGCCGCGGCGCCCACCTCGAGCCAGCGCCCGAGGCATCCGCCGGCGCGCCTGGCCGCAAAGATGGGCAGCTGCACGTTGCGATCGACAGAGCCGCGCCGGCGCGCGCCGTCGCCGGGGGCGTCGAACAGCGGCTGGTCGCGCTTGAGCACGCGCGCGCTCCTGACCCACGCCGGCAGCGGGGTGTCGTCCGCGGAGACCCACGGCGGCAGCTGCGAAGCGAGGACCGCCCCGCCCCAGATCGCCACGCCGAGGCCGACCACCACGGCGCCGCCGCGACGCGCTCGTCGCAGCGCGACGCGGCGCCGTTCCTGCGAGCCGGCCTCGGCGCCTCCACGCTTCGTCATCCTGCGGCGGGATCCTAAGCCTTCGCCTGCGCTCCAGCCAAACTCCCGCCTGCGCGCCTGCGGTCGGCGGGTTCAGCGGTAGGAGAAGCGCACTTCGTGATCGCAGATCCGGAAGAGATCGCCCTCGACGATGGCCTTCCGGGCGATGCGCTGGCCGTTGTACTCGACGCCGTTCGTCGAGCCCATGTCGACCATGTAGTACTGGCCGTTCAGGAACTCGACCATGGCGTGCTGGCGCGACACGTTCGGATCCTTGATCGTCAGATCGCTCGATTGTTTGCCGCGCCCGATGATGAACCGATCCTTGTTCACAACGAACCGCTGCCCCGCGTAGAACGCGGCGAGCGTCGGGCCAACGGGGACCTGATTCGGCATCCCCATGGCCATCGGCGGCGGCCCCGGCACGCTGCTGGATGCCTGCGGCGGAGCGACATACGGCGGCGGCGACAGCGGGGGCGCGAGGGGCGGCGCCACCGGCGGTCCCATCGGCGAGGCGTAACCGGCGGCGTTGCTCATCGGCGGAGGCGGAGGCCCCGAGCGGCTCGCCGAGGCGCCCGGGAGGCTCTGGCGCCCGCCGGGGTTCGTGGCCTGCGACGGGAGCGGCGGCGGCGCGCCGAGGCGCGTCACGCTGGTCGGCGGAGGCGGCGGGCCGCCGACGCGACCCGGAACGGGCGGAGGCACAGGCAGGCTAGGCCGCTTGCCGCCCGCGTTGCTGCTGCCGGGGGGCGGCGGCGGCGGCGGCGGCGCGCCCGGACGGACCTGCCCCGGAGGCGGAGGAGGCGGCGTGATCGCCGGGACCGGCGTCGGCCCCGGCCCGACGGGCGTCACGCCGTACGGCGGCGACGGCGCGCCATACGCAGGCGCCGAGGCGCCGTAGGGCATCCCGGCTGCCGGCTGCTGCTGCAAGCCTCCCAGGGGCGGCGCCGAGCCGGACGTCGCCAGCCCAGGCGGATGGGGCGTCGCGAGGGGAGGTGGCGCGCTGGCCTGATGAGCGTGCGGGACCGCCATGTGCCCGGAGGGGGGCACCGCGTCGCCCCTGGCGGGCGGCGGGAACGGCGTGCGCGGGCTGTAGCTTCGCTGCCGAGCGTACTGCTTCATCGACTCATTGATGAGGTAGTCGATGGAGCACTCGAGCTCGCGCGCCATCTGCTCGAACGTCTCCCAAAGGACATCGCGACACTGGAACGTCCGTGCGCTTTTCTTGTTCGGATCCGCGCTCATCTCTACCCAACGATAATGGAGGATGAATTGCGCTGGGAAGCCTCCTCCCGGCCTCTTCCCTGCAAGCAACTGACGGCTCTGGGCCGCGCGTGACGCGCGCGGCGGACGAAGAAGCGCGTCACTTCTTCTCGCCCTTCTCGAGCTCCGGCTTCCTGTCCTGCATGGCCGGCTCGATGCAGTACTGAACGAACTCGCCGACGGTCTTCACGTCCCTGAGCTCGCGCTCGGTCGATCCCTCTTTCTGCACCTCGCACGCCCACTTGCAGTCCGGGTCGGCCTCGCAGACCGGCACGCGCGTGGTGTCGCCCTCGAGCGGCTTGACCGCCGGGAGATCGGCCGCCGTGCCGAACGTGAAGTAGTAGGCGATCGCGCTCGTCCGCACCGCCGCCGAGCCCGCGGCGAAGTGCTTCTTCAGCGCCTCGACGGGCAAGCCCTCCTTCAGGTCGCCGAGCGCCGCGCCGTACGTGAGCGCCTCCGGCATGGCGAACCCCTTGCTGTCCTTGGTGTCGGGGAGCCTGCCCATGAACTCGTCGATGTGCTTCACCGTCGACATCTTCAGGATGGTCGCGGCGGCGGCGCGGCGGATCTTCCACTTGTCGGTCTTGAAGAGGCCGTAGAGCTTCTCGACGACGAGCTCACGCGGCATCTCGCCGACGCGGCGGAAGGCCTGGTCGAGCACCGCGTCGGGCGCGTCCGCGGTCGCGATCTCGAGGATGCGCTGGATGTCGCTCGGGTTGTTGCGATCGAGCCGGCCTTCGAGCGCGGCGAGGGCGGCCTGGCGGCGCTTCTCCGGCTGCTCCTTGTTCGCCGCGAACCCGAGGAGGAAGTCCACCGACGGCCGGCCGCCGAGCTTCTTCATCGACCCGAAGACCCGGAACAGCTCCTCCTCCTGGTACTGCGCGAGCTGCGCCTCGAACTGCTTCTCGGTCGGCGCGAGCTTCGACGCGGCGTTCGCCGCCTGGAGCTCGGGCTTCTTGACGGTGGTCCACTCGCCGGAGGTGACGAACCTGGCGATGGCGACCAGGTTCGCCGAGGCGGCCTCCTTCGTCGGCGCGTCGCCGTACTCGGCCACGAGCGACGCCAGCTGGTCGAGCCGCTTCGCCTCGCGGGTCATCAGCTTCGGCAGGCCGGCCACCGCGGCGGGGCCGATGAAGCGCAGGAGCTGCTCCATCCCGTAGGCCTGCGAGCGGTCCTCGAGCCGGTGCTCGAAGTCCGCCATCGCCCAGTCGATGAGGGCGGCCTTGAGCCCCTCCTTCAGCCCCTCGTCCGCTATGATCACGGTCCGATCCGACGTGAGCATCGCGTACGCGGTGTCCTTGTAGGGGAACGACGTGTCCTGCGGGAGCGGCTGCCCTGGCTGCGCGACGGGCGGCGGCTTCCTCAGCTCGGCGATGATCGACGGCACGAGCGCCGCAACGATCGATTGCCGGGCCTCCGGCGCCATGGTCGCGAGGGTCTCGACCACGATGCCGATGCCCACGCGCCGGCCCTGCCGGGGCTTCATGCGGATCAGCGAGGTGGCCGCCTCGATGCGGAGCGAGCTGTCGTACTTATCGTGAAACAGCACCGCCCTGAGCTTGTCCGGGCCGTGCGCCGTGGTCTCCCACCGGTGGATGTCGTTCTCGTTGACGCGGCACCCGCTCGTCGCGAGCCCTGCGCCCGCGGTCGCGAGGCACAGCAAAAGAAGGCCCGCAGCGCCGACGCGCCGCCCTGCTCGTTCGACAGTTTCCATGCACGTCCCAGGAGGGTCGGGATGGTACCGCCCGCAGCGCTCTGTTTGAAAGAATTTCAAGGCCGGAATAGGGAGGAGCCTTTCCAAAGTCTGCGCGAAATCTGGCCAGAACTCCAGAGCGCCGGCGGCCTGCGATCCCTCCCCCCTCCCGGCTCCCTCCCCTCGCCTGCGCTGCCCAGAAGTGGGTGCGTTTCGCCCTCCCAGCGAGCTCAGGCGCGCACGGCGCGTGGCAGCGTTCACACCGCCCCGCCTCTTCCTTGTCCGTCCTTCCTCTTCCGATCTCTTCCACTTCTTGCAGCCCTCCCATACTTCTTGCCCCCGGAGCGAAGTGCGCATATGTGAGCAAAGTAGGTACAGGTAGGTATGCACGTCCCCTTGTTCGCTCCTCGCCGTGCCCAGCCCACCGCCGGCCTTGGCGAGCCCTTGCGGTCCGGGGCGCGCGGCGCCGCGCGGACCAGCCCAGCAGGGATCGCGGGTCCTGCTGCGCCCCCGGGCCATGGCTACGCCCGGGATGCGGCGGCGCTGGTTCTGCTGGTCTCCGCCCTGTACAGCGCGCTGGCGCTCGCCTCCTTTCGCGGGGATCCGATGCGGCCGGAGGTCACCGGCGACGACTGGGTGGGGCCCGTGGGCGCTGCGCTCGCGGGGACGTCGATCGAGGCGATCGGCGTCATCGCGTGGTTCGTCCCGCTCGAGCTCGCGCTGCTCGCGATGCCGCTCCTGGGGGCGAAGCGCTCGATCGCCAGCCTGTTCCGGCTGAGCGGCGACATCGTGGTGGTCATCGTGCTCGCGGCGCTCGCGCACGTCGCGTTCCCGCGCGCTGTCGCGTTCGGCGCGATGCCGCTCGGCGGGGCCGTGGGCGAGCTGTTCGGGGAGGTGCTGCGCGCGCTCTTCTCGAACATCGGGTCCTACATCATCGGGCTCACCATCGTCGCGCTCATCCTGATGGGCCGCGCGACGTTCTCGTTCATCGAGCTCGCGCACCGGGCCGAGCAGCTCGCGATCGCCATCACCATGCGCGTCGCCGGCTGGGCGCGCGCGCTCTTCGGGGCGTGGGCCGCGGCGCGCGACCTGGAGCGGCAGACCGAGGCCAAGACGCAGAGCGCGCCCCCGATCATCGCGCGCAACTCGAGCCCCGACGCGATCATCGCCGCGCTGGCCGACGACACCGACGAGCGGCCCTCCGATCCCGCCGCCAGGGCAACGCCCGTCGAACCGGCGCCCGTCGAGGCGCCGGCGCTCGATCTCTGGAAGAGCGCGCCGTTCGACGCGTCCCCCCAGGAGCCGGCCGCCCCGGCGAAGCCGCGGCGCGGGCGGAAGGCGCAGGCCAAGGAGCCGCGTGAAGCGGCGCAGCAGGGCGCAGAGCCGCGCGGGGCAGAGCCGCACGACGCCGAGCCACGCGAGGTGGAGATCCACGGGGGGGAGGCGCACGAGGTGGTGATCCACAGCGCCGAGCCGCACGAGCTGGTGATCCACGGCGGTGAGACGCACGAGGTGGTGACCCACGGCGCCGAGCCGCGCGAGGCAGCGCAGCGGGACGACGAGCCGCGCGAGGCGGTGTCGCACATCGCCGAGCCGCGCGGCCGGGTGCAGCGCATTGCCGAGCCGCGCGAGGGAACGCAGCGCCGAGCAACACGGCGTCGCGCCGCATCTCCCGCGGCGCCGCGTGGCGCCGCCGCCCAGGAGGACAGCGAAGAGCCGCCGTTCGACGGCGAGGCGCACAGCGACGAGGAGCAGGGCGACCTCGACGAGGAGCAGGGCGACCTCGACGAGGAGCGGGGCAACCTCGACGAGGACGAGCCGGAGGAGCTCGCGGCGCTCGATCCGGACGACGACGAGATGGTGACCGCTCTCGAAGAACCGGACGAGGTCGACGTGCCGACACCGTCGCCCATCCTGCCCGTGCGCCAACGACGCGAGCCGCACGCGCGCGAGCCGCACGCCGCGGTGGCTCACCGCGAGCTGCCCGCGCGCGAGCCGAACGCCGCGGTGGCTCATCGCGAGCTGCCCGCGCGCGAGCCGAACGCCGCGGTGGCTCATCGCGAGCTGCCCGCGCGCGAGCCGAACGCCGCGGTGGCTCATCGCGAGCTGCCAGCGCGCGAGCCGAACACCGCGGCGGCTCATCGCGAGCTGCCAGCGCGCGCGCCGGACGCTGCGGTGGCCCACCGCGAGCCCCCGCCCGCCATCGGCCCGGAGCAGGCCCGCGGGGTCGCGCCGCGCGACCCGACGATCGTCGATACGAGCCGCGCGCTCGTCAGCGAGAAGCCGGCCGTGGTGAAGGTCGTCCCGGCGACCGGGGCGGGCTTCCGCCTGCCGATGACGGACATGCTCGAAGCAGCCGCGGGCGGGCGCCTCCAGCTCGACGCGGATCAGCTGAAGGCGACCGCGCAGCTCCTCGAGAAGACGCTCGCCGACTACGGCGTCAGCGGGAAGGTCGAGGAGATCCACCCGGGGCCGACCGTCACGACGTTCGAGGTCTCTCCCGCCGCCGGCACCAAGGTGTCGAAGGTCGCAGGCCTCGCGGACGACCTCGCGCTCGGCCTCTCGCGGAAGGTCCGTATCGTCGCCCCCATCCCCGGCAAGAACCGGATCGGCTTCGAGATCCCGAACGAGCACCGCCTGCCCGTCAACCTGCGCGAGCTTGTCGAGGATCGCCGCTTCGTCGAGATGAAGGCGCCGCTGCCGTGCGTGCTCGGCCGCGACATCATCGGGACGCCGTACTTCGCCGACCTCGCGTCGATGCCGCACGTCATCGTCGCGGGCGCGACCGGCGCAGGCAAGAGCGTGGGCCTCAACGTGATGCTGGTGAGCCTGCTCTTCCGCAAGACGCCGGAGGAGCTCAGGCTCCTGATGATCGATCCCAAGGTCGTCGAGCTCGCGCCCTTCGACCGCATCCCGCACCTGCTCCTGCCGGTCGTGACGGACATGAAGCAGGCGGCGAACGCGCTCAAGTGGGCCGTCGACGAGATGGAGCGCCGGTACCAGCTCTTCGCGAACGCGGGGACGAAGAACATCACGACCTACAACGCCTGGGTCGAGCGCGTGCAGCGCGGCGAGGCGCGCCCGCCGAAGCCCCCGGCCAAGGTGAGCGCCATCGGCGCCGACGGGCTCGAGGTGGAGATCGACGCGGCGAAGGATGGATCGGACGCGGCGCTGCCGGAGAAGATCCCGTTCATCGTGATCGTGGTCGACGAGTTCGCCGACCTCATGATGCAGCAAGGCAAGGACGTGGAGGCGAGCGTGGCCCGGCTCGCGCAGAAGGCGCGCGCCGCCGGCATGCACGTGATCCTCGCGACGCAGCGGCCGAGCGTCGACGTGATCACCGGCATGATCAAGGCGAACTTCCCCACGCGCATCGCCTTCCGTGTCGCGCAGAAGGTGGATAGCCGGACGATCCTCGACGAGCAGGGCGCGGAGCACCTGCTCGGCCGCGGCGACATGCTGATCAAGATGAACGGCTCGAACGATACGCGCCGCGTCCAGTGCCCGTTCTGCTCGGAGGAAGAGGTCCAGAAGATCACCGACTTCCTCCGGCTCCAGGGCGAGCCCGTCTACGACGAGGCGATCCTCCGGCCCCGAGACGACGAGGGCGAGGAGCCCGACACGTCCGACGCGGAGACCGATCCGATGTACGACGCCGCGGTCCGCATCGTGGCCGACACCCGGCGCTGCTCGACCTCATGGCTGCAGCGCAAGCTCGGCGTCGGCTACAACCGCGCGGCCAAGCTGGTCGAGGCAATGGAGAAGCGCGGGCTCGTCGGGCCCGCAAACGGCGCCAAGGATCGCGAGGTGCTGATCGCGCCGATTTGACCCCATGTAATTTATCTTGACGCCACTGCACGGCGGGTGTTGGCACGCCGCCGACCCGGGCAAGCGGGACAGACGGGATGTCGAGGAGCACACAGCGTCGAGGTGGCCGCCGACGGGGCTGCGCGCCAGCATGGCGGTTCTTTTGACTTTCCCGTTCGAATGCTTCATGGAGCACCCAGGATGGCGCCCGAGGAAACGCGCACGCGTCTGATCGCCCAGATCGCGAGCCTCCTGAACGACGGGACGATGCCCGCAGACGCCCGCGCAGCGGGGCTGACGCTCATCGGCTGGCTCGCGAGACGCATGCCCGGAGAGGCCGCATCGCAGGATGGCGTCGAGGAGATGTGCCGTCGCGCGGCGGTCCTGGGCTGCCGGCCGCGGCGCATCGGTGGACGGCGCTCCACCTGACCCGGCGTCATTGCACGGGCCGACGACGCCCCCGCGCGTGCCCCGTTCTCAACCAGGATCGGCCGAGCCCCGTGGCCGAGCGCTCTGTGAACGCACGCAGCGCACGCGGCGTTCGCTCCTTATACGTCGGATTGCGTCGGATTCACGCCGGAGCGTCGCGCCGGACCCGCGTTCGCGTCGCGAATGTGTGCCAGCACCGGGTTCTGACGGGCACCTGACGGGCAACGATGGCGAGGCGAGCGCTAAAAGCGACATCCGTACCGTAATTTGTACGTGCCGTAGCGAGCGCGGCTAAGCTCCTGGGTGGCGCGGCTTTCCGCGCCGCGGGGCTCGCGCGACGCCCGATCCGGGACGTCGGCTCGCTCGGTACCATGGGGTAAACGGCCGCAGTGGGGCCTGTGATAGGTGGTGTTGCTCATGGCGAACCGCGTGGTCGCCCTCCCCGAACCGCACCCGAATGACGATGAAGATGTCGTGTGGGGGATCTCCACGGCAAGCGCGCTGTGGGCGCGCGGCGAGCGGCGCGACGCTATCGTGTGGCTGCGACGCGCGGCCGACGCCGCCGGGGCGGCCGGGCAGCCGTTCCGCGCCTCGGAGCTCGGGCTGTGCGTGACGGCGCTCGAGGAGGTCATGGCCTCGGAGGTCGGGCAGCCGAGCGATCCCGATCTCCTGGAGACCATCGACAGCGAAAGCGACGAGCCGCCCCCTTCCTCTGACGAAGCGCCGCCGTCGGACGAGCAGACCTGGCGCCGCCGCATGTCGCTCACCCAGGAGCTGCGCGCCTCGATGCCCTCGATCGAGATCGACATGTTCGAACCGCTGTCGCAGCCGGAGCTGGCGGCCGAGGCAGAGCGACTGACGGGCTCGTCCCGGCCGTCGCCGCCGCTCCGCCCGGGTGCAGAGGGCGGGCAGGGCGCCGGAGCACGACCGATCGCGCCGTTCTCCCCCGCGCCGCCCGGCCATGCGCAAGGCAGCACATCGCCCCCCACGCCGATGGCGCAACGGCCGACGCAGCAGCCTCCCGGCGGTGCCTTCCCGCAGGCTGCGCCGCCCGTTCAGCCGCCGCCACCCTTCGCGCCGGCGCCTCCGCCCGTTCAGCCGCCCCCGCCGCCCGTCGCGCCGACGCCTCCGCCGGTGTCGCGCTCGCAGCCGCCGCCCTTCGCGCCGACGCCTCCGCCGGTGTCGCGCTCGCAGCCGCCGCCCTTCGCGCCGGCGGCTCCGCCTGGCGTGTCGCGCTCGCAGCCGCCCCCCGCCGCAACCCCGCAGCGGCTCGACCCACCGCACGCGCAACCGCCGACGCCGTCGGCCGCGCCCTCCGCACCGCCGACGGCTGCGCCCAACGTCCAGGCCGGCGCGATGTACCGGAGTCAGCCGCCGCCAGCGGCTCCGCTGCCTGCCCCCATGGCGAACGCCATTCCGCCGCTGCCTCCCGCGCCGGGGGTTCCGTCGTTCCGGCAGCAGCTCACCACGGACCCGCTTCAGGTGACAGCGCAGGCGAAGACACCGAGCGCGCGACCGCCCGCCCCGATACCACCGCCGGCCGTACCGCGGGGAGCATCACGGCGGCCGTCATCGATCCCCCCTCGCCCCGCCTCCGTGCCCACGCCGCAGGAGCTGCAGTCTGCCCTGCCTCCATCGCCGGAGCGCGGCCGGTCCGACCCCGCGATGAGCCCCCTGCAGCCCCCGCGCCCCGCCGGGACACGCTCCATGAGCGAGCCGCCGCCCGCGGCACCGCGACCTTCGTCGGCGCTTCCGGCGGTACCTCTACCTGCTCCACCGCTGCCGAGCCTCATCGCGGAGCCGCAACCCCCGGCGCCAGGAGGCGCCGCGCCCGCGTCGCGCCCGCCGTCGTTCAGACCTCCGCCAGCGCCGCCTCCGCCGTCGTTCGGGCTTCCGCCAGCGCCGCCCCCGCCGTCGTTCGGGCCTCCACCCGCGTCGCACCCGCCGTCGTTCGGACCTCCGCCAGCGCCGCATCCGCCGTCGTTCGGGCCTCCACCAGCGCCGCCTCCGCCCACGTTCGGGTCTCCACCCGCGTCGCACCCGCCGCCTTTTGCGCCCCCGCGCCCGCAGCCTGCGCCAGTACCGCATCCGCCGCCTTTTCAACCTCCGCGCCCGCAGCCTCCGTCTGCCGTGCCGACACCCGCTGCGCCGTCAGCTGGCGTGCTTGCACACCCGCAGGTGCTCCCCCCGCCGGTGTCGCCGCCGTCTTTCGCGCCGTTGCAGCCGCCGACCAGCACGCCGTCACACCCGCAGGCTCTGCCTCCCCCGACGCCGCCGCCGCCCACGCTGGCCTCCGCGACACCGCCGCCCAGCGCGCTTCCGCCGCCCGGCGCGCTTCCGCCGCCCAGCGCGCTTCCGCCGCCGGCCGCACCTCCGGCACCAGCCACGCGTCCACCGTCACTCTCGGCCACCACCACGCCGCATCCGGCGCCCCTCGCGCCTCCGCCGCCCGCGGCGCCGCCGCTGGCCTCGTCGATGCCGGTCGCGCCGCCTGCTGCGCCTCCGGATGCGCCCTCGGGGGCCGCCGCGCCGCCGCCAGCACCTGCCGCGCCGCCGCTCGCCGCGCCGCCGCTGTCCGTCTCGGCGTCCGCCACGCCATTACCCGCCGGCCCGCCGCCCGCCGCGCCGTCGCCGGCGTCCGTCCCGCCGCCCGCGCAGCCCGCCGCGGCATCGTCACCGGTATCCGCCGCACCTCTGGCCGCAGCGGCTTCGCTCCCGACATCGGCGTCGCACCAGGCCCCGAGCCCTCCAGCCCCCGCCGACGAGCACGCGCCCAACGACGACATCGGCGAGATCCTGGTCGAGGCTCAAGCCCCGACGCCCACCCCGGCCCGCACGGCCGCGCCCGCACAGGGGGCGAACAGCTCCAAACGCAGGCCGCGCGAACCGATCCTCGACCCCTGGTCCGAGGACGCGGAGCCAGCCGCGCCGCCGCGGCCTCCCCAGGAGATCATCACGTCGAGCGGCGACACGTACCTCGTGGCCCGCAGGCATCCCTCGACGCCACAGCCGGGCGACGAAGAGGAAGACGAGGTCATCACCTCGGCAGCGCCGCTCGATCTGACGCTCAAGCGGAAGCCGATCTCCGCGCGTCCTCCCGCGCCCCCGACGCCTGCGGCGGCGCGCATCCGCCCGGCGACGCCCACAGGAAACGAGCCCCCAGGACACCTCGGGGCCTCGGCCGACAGGATTCCCGCGAAGGGCACCGCAGATTCCGCGAGCGACAGCGCGAAGATCGAGCGCCCTGCGAGCGCAGACGCGTCGCCCTCGGAGTCGACGATCGAGGGGACGGTCGTCATCGAGCTCTCCGACAGCGACCTCGAAGCGCCGATGTCATCCCGGCTCGCCAGCCTTCCGCCTGCGCCACAGGCAGCGGAGCAGGATGACGACCTGCAGACGAAGGCCACCCCGTCCCGCAGCGAGCCCGCGTCCCACGGCGCCGAGGTCCAGGCGCCGCGCCCGCGCGCGCTCGATGAAGCCTCGGGCGAGCCCGCGCCGGAACCCGTGGAAGAGGTGCTCGACGACGCGGACCTCGCGCTCGACGAGGAGCCCCCGGCCCAGGCGCCCGCCGCTGCGCCGCGGCCTACGTCCGGCGCCGACGCCCGCGCGCCGGCCTCGATCGACGCCCTCCCCGATCTCGCCGCCGCGCCGCGCGTCGATGTGCCCGCGGTCGAGCGGCGACGGCCGGCTGCAGGCGAGAGCGCCGACCTCGCCGCGATGGCGCTCGACGCGCTGCCCAACACGCCACCGGAGACGGAGGCGATCGCGGCCCTCGACCTCGCCCCGGAGATCGCGCGAGATCTGCCGCGGCCCGGCGCGGCCAGCGCCGCGCCAGCCGCCGCCAAAGCCGCGGCCCTCACCGGCCACGACCTGGAGCAGATCGAGGCGTTCGCGGACCTGCCCGAGGAGATGCACGACGAGCTCGCGCTCGCAGCGCGCGTGGAAGACCTCTCGTCCGACGAGGAGCTCGCCGTCGGCGGGGCGGCGCTGGTCCTGCGCGGGGACGCCGCCGTGTGCGCGAACATCGTCGATATCCCCGCCGAGCGCGCCGCGACGCGGACGCTCGTGCCGTCCCGAGGGACGCTCGAGGAAGGCATCCCGCTGCGCGTCGTCGCCGGCGCGGACGGCGCGCGGGTGGCGATCTGGGATCAGGCGACCATCGATCACGCGCTCCGCAGCTGCCCGTGGGTGCTCGACGAGCTGCGCACCGTCGCAGACCGGATCCAGTCGCTCGCAGGCGCCACGATGGGGCCGCTGGGCGAGCTCGAAGATACGCTGCTGCGCCGCGTCCTCGGCCGGCTCCGGCTGCGCGGCCTGGCGCCCGGCGAGCACCTCATCCACGCCGGCAACCCCATCCCCGGGCTCGTGATCATCGGCGCCGGCGCGCTGGAGCTCGTCGCCGAGCGATCGCAGGCGATCGCAGGCACCGCGAGGCCCGGTGAGCTCCTGTTCGCCTCGGAGCTGCTCGGAGGCCAGCCGGCGCCGTCGATCGCTCGCGCCGCCGGGGGCGGCGCGCTCGTGCTCATCGCCGACCACCCCACGCTGCGCGAGCTGTTCGAGAGCACGCCCGAGCTGCTCTCCATCCTGGCGCAGTCGGTCTCGATGAACGCTCAGCGCGGCTGAGGCGGCGCGCGGAGCTGAAGCCGCGCGGGGCTCGGCTGGCTCCGCGCGTCAGCGAGCCCTGGCGGGATCCCGGCGCGCGGAGCTAGAGCTGGCCGCGCTTCGGCCGCAGCGGCGGCGCGGCCCCCTGCTCCAGCTCGGCGGGATCGATGGGCTCCGCTTCCTCGTTGACCTGCCAGACGAGCTCGCTGTTGCCCTGCGCCCCGGCGAAGCGGAGCCCGAACCACCTCGCGCTCGGCGAGATCGTCGGCTTCCCCTCCGCGGTCGCGCGCGGGAAACGGATGCGGAACGCCTGGCGCCACACCGTGTTGTACGGGAAGTAGGTCCGCTCGAGCGCGTTCGGCTTGGCGATCGCCACGATCTCCTCGGGCGCCGTCTCGTTCCCGGTGTCGTCGATGAGCCGCACGATCCACGCGCTGTTCGGCGTCGAGAGGTCGTTGTACTTGCGCTCGCCCCCGAAGATCGCGACGAAGAACTGATGGCGCTGGCGCGTCTCCTCGAGCGTCTTCTCGAGCAGCTTCTGCCGCTGCTCGATCGTGAGCCGGTAGTCCTGCGCGTAGCGGACCACGTACGCCCAGCGGAAGTCCCACGACTCGAAGGTCGCGGTGGCGGTGAGGAAGTTGTCGAGCTCGGAGAGCGCGAACAGGTGCTCCGTGCGCGTCCAGCTGCGCAGCACGTTCTCGTAGTCCGTCGCGACGTACTCGCGGGGCCCCTCGTTCAGGCTCACGAGCTGGGTCGAGCAGCCGGCTGGGCCGAGTAGCGCCGCGAGAACCAGACCGCGCCGGAGCCATCCTGCGTTGACCACGCGGCCAGGGTACCGAGCGCCCGCGCTGGATGCACGCATACTCGAAGCCGATCCCGCGCCTTCCGCGCCTTCGGCCAGAAGCGCGCCCGGCGAGCGCGCCCGCCGCGCTCACGGGGGCGCCCGTGGAGCGCCTGTCGGGAAGGTGAACCCGACGCTGAACCGCGCGGCGTAGTACGAGGCGACGTCGCCGCGCAGCGGGGTCGTGACCGGCAAGAGCACGCTCAGCGCCGGCTGCACGTTCGACAGGATGAAGCGGACGCTCGGCGAGACCGCGAACGTCGCGCGCCGGTCGTCCGGGAGGTCCTGGGTCAGCTGGTAGACCTCCCACAGCTCCAGCCCCACCCCGACCGGCCTCGCGAGCCGGTAGCCGAAGTAGAACGCCGTGTGCGCCGTGATGTCGGTGCGGCGCTCCCCGGACCGCAGGCCGCGCACGACCAGCGACCAGTCGAGGCCCTGCCTGAGCTGGAAGATGAACGGCCCGGTGATGTGCCGCATGTCGAACCAGGGGCGGAACGTGAGCGTGAGCTCCCGGAAGCGCGTCTCGTCCCACGGCCGCACCACGCGCGCCGTCCGGAGCACCTCGGCCTGGTCGCGCGAGACGTCGCGCGGGACCGGGAGCACGAGGCCGAAGCCTCCGCCGGAGGCGAGCCCGCGCACGCTCGACCAGACGCCGCGCCCGTACAGCTCGGGGCTCCCGAGCAGGATCGACCGCTCGACCCCCGGCACGCTTGCCGCGGCGCTGTCATGCACCGCGCCGACGAACCACTTGCGCGGGACGAGCGGCACCTCCATCTCGCCGTGCGAGTACCAGGCGAAGGCGAGCTTGCCGCCCGCCCGGCTCGCCGCGTCAGGCTCGATCACGGCCGCCGTGTACTCGAAGGTGAAGGTCGGATCGCGCAGCGTGAGCCCGGGGAGCGTCGGAGGCGCGGGGACGTCGAAGACGGCCTCGTCTTCCTCGTCGGACCACGCGCCTGGACCGGGCGACGCGGCCTCCGCCGCGCCCGCTGCCGAGAGCAGGCAGAGCCACGCCGCCGCGCGGGCGAGGCGCCTGAGCGACGCCGGGACCCGCGCGGGCGGCCTCGATGTCACGTGGAGCGCTGGCTCGACGCTACTTCGACCCGAGGCCGAAGTCGTTCGCCGTGACGTAGAGCATCAGCCCGATCAGCATGAACACGCCGACCAGATGGATATGCGCCTCGATGCGGGCGTTCGGCCGGCGCCGCGTGGCCGCCTCGTAGAACAGGAACATCAGCCGGCCGCCGTCCAGGGCCGGGAACGGGATCAGGTTGAACGCGCCGAGGTAGGCCGAGAGCAGACCGAGGAACTCGAGCCCCTCGGCCCACCCGCGCTTGGCCGCGTGCGCGGTCTCCTCGATCATCCGCTTCGGACCGCCGAGCTCGCCGTCGACCTTGCCCGTGATGTACTGGCCCAGACCGACGACCAGGCTCTGCACGACCTTCGGCGGCTTCGTCACGGCGAGGACCACCGCCTCCTTCGCGGTCACCGGCGCCGACTGGACCGGCCCGATGGCCATCACGCCGATCTTGCCCGCGCCGTTCTCGTTCGCCGGCGTGACCTTGGCCTGGACGCGCTCGCCGGCGCGCTCCACGACGATGTCGAGCGGCCGGCCTGGGCTTCGGGAGATGATCTCGGCCATCTTTTCCCAGTCCTGGACCGGGGTTCCATCGATCTCGACGATGCGGTCGCCGTCCTTGAGGTTGGCCGCCGCGGCCGGCATCCCGGCGACCACGCCGATGTCGGTCAAGCGGTAGGGCTTTCCGCCCGTCATCAGGCTCGCGAAGAAGAGCACCGACGCGAACAGGTAGTTGGCGAGCGGACCGGCGAAGATCGCGGCGATCCGGCCCATCAGGCTGGCGTTCGCGTAGCTGCCCTTGTCCTCGGGATCGACCTCCTCGAGGGGGTTCATTCCCGCGATCTGCACGTACGCCAGGAAGGGGATCATGGCGACCTGGAACACGGTGGGGCCGTGCTTCACCGGGTCGTGGCGAAAGAGCCGCACGCGGACCTTGTCCGCGGCGGTCGTGAACCAGTAGTACCCGTCCTTCGGGACAACCTTGAAGAAGGTGGGGCCGAAGCCGATCGAGAACTTCAAGACGCGCATGCCGTAAGCGCGCGCGGCCAGGAAGTGCCCTCCCTCGTGGACCACCATCAGCAGGGCGAGACCGAGGATGCCTACGAAATACCAGCCGACCATCTCCGGCTAGTCTAACCAGGGCGGGCCCTGTCCGCACGCGCCCGATGTCCGCGCCGTACGCCCGCCCCGGCGAGATGCCGCCCGCGGCGGAGGCCGTGCGCTCCCGCCGGCCCTGGATGCACCAGGAGAGCGCGACAGCAGGGCAGCGCCTGGAGCGGCTCAGCCCGCCAGAGGGCCAGAGCCAGCGGGGAGCGGCTCAGCCGACGAAGAACGAGACGCCGACGCTGAAGAAGGGATACCCGATCCGCATCGTCAGCGACATGTTGTCATTGAAGTGGTAGCGGCCGCCGACCATGGTGGCGAAGTCGAACCACACGTCGCGGTAAAATCCGTCGGTCCGGAGGACAGCGCCGAGATCGGCGAACGCGCTCCACTGATCGTTGAAGAAGAAGTTCCACTGCATGGTGACCGGACTCCAGATGGTGAAGTCGTCGCGGCAGTACCTGCAGTTGGTGAAATCCAGCCCGAACGAGATGGCGACAGTGTTGTTGAGCTTGGGGATGAACGCGGGATCGGCGAGCTCGATGCTCGCCCTGAAGCCGAGGCCGAACTCGGGGTCGCCGAGTCCGTCGTAGTACCTGGCCCCGTACCGCCGCAGGCCGTAGTCGCGATGCAAGAAGACGAGGTCTCCGTGCGGCTCGAGCTCGGCGAAGTAGCGGGGGTGATCGTTCGGATTCTTGATGTTCGCCTGCGCTTCGGGCGCGAGCGTGAGGAGGGTGGCGCCGGCTAGAGCGACGCTCACGAGCGAGGGCAGCGCTTTCATGAGCTCTTCGTACCAAAGGAAGGGCAGCGACGGAAGCAAACGGGCACGTGTCGGCTGCATGACGGCCGCCGCTGGAAGGCGATGTCGCACCTCGCTCGGCGCGCCGCGCGCGGCGCGGGCGGGGCGCGCGCGGGCCCTGGCCGAGGCGCGCGCTCGTCTGGCTGAAGCGCGCGCTTTGGGGTAAGCCGGGGTAGCCAGAGCCGAGCGCCGCACGCGCGGCGCGCCTAGGAGGGGCGGCCTTCCCCGGAGCGTCGAGATGAGAGGATCGACAAGCGTCATCCAGCTGGCCCGTGGCTGCGCGCGCATCGGCGGCGGGCTCGTCGCGGTCGCCGCGCTCGCGTGCAGCGGCACGATCCAGGTCGCGGGACCGCCGACCGAGGAGGTGGCGCCCCCGCCGGCGCAGGCGAAGAAGCCGCCCGCGCCAGCGAAGACCCCCGAGGCACCAGAGCCGCAGGCGCCCGCGGCGGTCGAGCCGTTCGTGACCACGCGGGACTCCGACGAGTGGGTGCGCCAGACGCTGAACGTGCAGGCGCGGTACGAGCGCGTCCTCGTCGTCGGCGCGGCAGCCCCCGCCACGATCCGCGTGGCCGCGCTCGATCTGAACGCGCGGGGCGCTGCGGCCGAACCGCGCGACCTCCCTGTCACGCGCGCGTTCGCGACGCTCCAGGATGCGGCGGACGCGGCGCGCGGCGGCGATCTGATCGCCGTGTTGCCCGGGACGTATGCGGGCTTCTCGATTGGCGACAAGCCGAGCGCCGGCCAGGAGCGGTACATCCATTTCAAGGCGATGGGGAGCCCGGGCGAGGTCGTGATCAGCCGGGGGTGCGCCGCCGACCCGAACTGGATGATTTACCTGAAGGCAGCGCACCACGTCGTGATCGAGGGCTTCCGTCTCGCTGGCAGCAGCGCGCCTGGCAGGCAGAGCGCGGCTGAGCCGAAGGCGGGGATCATGATCGACGGCGCCTTCGGCGAGACCAGCCGGCTCGCGCACCACATCGCCATCGTCAGCAACTTCGCCCATCACCATCGGATGTGGGGGGTTCACTCCACCGACAGCCACACGGTCCTCCTGCAGGACAACCTGTTCGCCTTCTCGGCGGGCGAGCACGGCGCCTACCTCTCCGACGGATCGGACAATTACGTGGTTCGTCGCAACGTGTTCTTCGGCAACAACGCGAGCGGGTTCCAGGCGAACCTCGATCCCGAGGCCTCGCTCGACGCGGTGCTGGAGCACCCGTCGTTCCGGGATCATCCGCGGCGGGAGCCGACCCGCGCCTGGGCCGCGGAGCTGATGAAGCGCGCGACGGAGCGGTTCGGCGAGCACGGGTTTCCGGACGGCCGCGGCGTGAACTTCATCATCGAGCAGAACGTCATCAACGGCAACGGGCGCAGCGGCGGCGGGGCGATCAACCTCGCAGGTGTGTCGGACTCCGTCATCCAGAACAACCTCATCTATGGCAACCTCGCCAGCGGGATCGCGCAGTGGGACAACGCGAACCCGTTCGATCGGGCCTATGTGGAGCCCGGCCCGCGCGCTCCGGAGCAGGTGACCGGACCTGACGCGCTGCCGCTCTGGGGCTGCCGCAACAACCTGATCCGCAACAACACCGTGGTGCTGAGCGCGAGGGGCCGACCCGCGCTCCAGTGCGGCAATGGGAGCTGGGGTTGCCGCGTGCGGAACAACATCCTCGTGAGCGACGCCTCGCCGTCGATCGAGGTGCTGAGCACGAGCATCTACCGGTTCGACGCCGGCCACAACGTGGTGACCCAGGTGAGCTACGGCGGCATGCCGGAGGAGCTGAAGCGCCTCGCGGCCGCGCTCCCGGAGACGAGGGCGATCACGGGCATCACGCGCGCGCGGTTCGCGACGGAGGTGGTGCGCGCGAGCGAGGAGCCGTGGGTGATCCTCGACCGGGGCTGGTGGAAGCTCAACCCGAACCGCCCGGATTTCAGGCCAAAGCGGTCGTCGAAGATGCTGATCGGGCAGGGCGACGCGCGCGAGGTGCCCGCGCGGGATCTGCTCGGCGTGGAGCGCAGCGGCGCGGAGCTCGGGGCCCTGTCGCCGGGGCCGGGCTGAGGGGAGGCGGCGGCGCAGGCGAGCGCGGGCGCTCGCGAGCGAAAAATGTTGCCGGGGGTGAGAAACAGGCGAACGATCGCGCCGCGTTGGGGCAATGACGTGGAGAATGGCCGCGGCGTGCCCAAGGAGAATGGCGATGCGCAGCAAGACTTCTTCTTTGGTTATTGTGTTCAGTATCGCGGCGTTCGCGGCGTGCTCCGGGGAAACGACGGAGAACCCCGGCGGGGGCGGCGGGAGCGGCGGGGGGACGACGAGCACAACGACGTCGAGCACAACGACGACGACCACCGGCCCGACCACGAGCTCGACCACAGCCGCGTCGACGACGGCGGCATCGAGCGGTTCGGGCGGAGGCGCGGGACTGACCGAGTGCGAGGAGGCGTGCGCGAAGGTCGAGGAATGCAGCGATCTCAGCTGCGAATCCCTCTCCATTAACTGCGCTGAGCCGGGCTACGAGTGCGCTTCACAGTGCATCCTCGACACAGCATGCGAAGATCTGAACATCACGAACACCGACCTGCTGGTCTGCTTCAGCGACTGCGACGCCGGCGCTGGGGGCGGAAACGCTGACGCTGCAGCGTGCCGGTCCTGCGCCATCGAGAACAGCTGTCTGACCCTCTGCGCGCTCAGCGAGACATGCCAGAGCTGGCTTCAGTGCGCTCAGGGGTGCTTCCAGAACGACCCGCAACCCACCTGCTTCGACGCGTGCGACACGCAGTTCCCCGGCGCCGAGCGTCAGTTTGACGCCGTATATAGCTGCGCGTGCACGAGCTGCGATGAGAGCTGCGACACGGTCGCGGCACCGTGCAACTGAGCAGTCCGCATCGAGGCTAGACGACGGCTCCCCCCGTGTGAGCGCTTTCCTTCACCTCCTGGATCTCGCGTCAGGTCGAAGGGCAGACGGCGGATAGCCTCCAGCCAGCACGCCGGCCGCGTGTACACTCCCCCTCGTGCCGACCGCGCCGCCCCGCGATCCCCTCCGGGCTCCCCTATCGAACACCCCCACACCCTCCCGACGCCGTGTGTCGGGCCACACGGCGCCAGGCTGGCTCGGTGCTGTGATATGGCTCACGGCGTGCGCTGCGCCAAACGGCGGTGATGGCAGCGGCAGCCGAGCGAGCAAGTCGGACGCTACCGGCGAGGCCGGCGCAGTCCGCGCAACGGACACGGCCCAGGTAGGGGCTCCCGCCGCGGCTTCCGCGCACGCCACGCGTGCGCCCGGCGGAAGCGCGGGCGCTGGCGCTGCCCTCCCGGACATCGCCAGCGCCGCGCCCCTGTCCGCCGCCGCTCCTGTCCCCATTGCGGACAGCGCGGGCGCCGCCCTCGCCAAGCCACATCCGCTCGGCTCGGCCAGCGCCGGTCCTCCCGCCCTCCCCCCACAGCCGCCCGGGCTTCCGCCTGCCCCCGGCCCCTGCCCCGCTGACATGGCCCTCGTCAGCGGCTTCTGCATCGATCGCTACGAGGCGCACCTGGTCATCGACGCCGGCGGGGAGCTCGCCGTCCACCCGCACTTCAAGCGCCCCGAGCCGGGCGTCCGGTACGTCGCTCGCAGCGCGGCCGGGGTCTTTCCGCAGGCGTACATCAGCCGCGTCGAGGCCAAGGCGGCCTGCGTCGCCGCCGGCAAGCGCCTCTGCACGCGGCGGGAATGGCAGCGCGCCTGCCGCGGCAACGGCACGCACCGTTACCCCTACGGCCCACGCGGCGAGCGCGGGCGGTGCAACACAGGCAAACTCCACCTCCTGCGGGAGGTCTTCGGCGAGCACCCGCCGGGCGGGTGGAGCTACGAGCGACACTTCAACAGCCCCGACCTCGACCAGAAACCAGGCTTCCTGGCGAGGAGCGGCGAGCACGCCGGCTGCGCCAGCGAGCTCGGCGTCCACGACATGATCGGGAACCTGCACGAGTGGGTCGGCGACATGGTCGATGACGAGCTCGTGATGCGGATGAGCACCGAAGGCGTCGAGCGCCGCGATCAGCCGTGGCACGAGGGAAACGGTGTGTTCATGGGCGGCTTCTTCAGCACGACCAGCGAGCTCGGCCCCGGCTGCTACTTCACCACCATCGCCCACGAGCCGACCTATCACGACTACTCCACGGGATTCCGCTGCTGCGACAGCGCCGACCTGCCCGCCGCTCCGGAGGCGATCAACGCGAGCCAGCGAGACGGCGGCGGCTGACAGCGCGGCCGGCCGCGACGCGCGGCTCGGCGCCGAGGTCCCCGGGGCCTGCAGGCTCGGGCGCCCGCAGGCCCCGGCGAGCTCGCCCGCGGCGCGATCCCAGCGACGCCGCGCCCAGGGACGGCTGCGGCGTGCTCATCGCGGACAGCCGTCTCGGAGGGTCGCCCGTCGATTCCTGCCCGCGCCAGGAACAGAGCACCTCCGCCAGATGTCCTGCCCTCTCGATGACCACGAGCGCAGCGACGACCCTGGAAGACGCTCGCGCGATCACAAGGCTTCGCCCCCGCTACGGTCGATGGGCCGCGGCCGCCGCGGCGCTGCTCCTGTCCGGCCTCGCGGCCATCGGAGCCTGCGTCAGCCAACCCCTCGTGGCGGCGCTCCCGCCGCCAGCTCCGGCGCTCTCCGCGGACCCCGCTCGCGTGGAACGTGACGTCCGGATGCTCGTGGAGGAGTTCCACCCGCGGGGCCACCGGCAGATCGCGCAGCTGGACCGCGCCGCGGCGTACCTGCGCGACGAGCTCAGCGCCGCCGGAGGACGCGTGACCGAGCAGCTCTACGATGTCGAGGGACGGACGTATCGCAACGTGCTCGCGCGGTTCGGCCCGGACTCGGCGACGCGCGTCGTGGTCGGCGCCCACTACGACGCGGCGGACGACTTGCCCGGCGCCGACGACAACGCGAGCGGCGTGGCAGGGCTGCTCGAGCTGGGGCGGATGCTCGGCCGGGCGCCCCTCCGGGGCGACGTCGAGCTCGTGGCGTTCACGCTGGAGGAGCCGCCCTATTTCCGGTCTGCGCACATGGGCAGCGCCCATCATGCGAATGCCATGCAAGCAGCAGGCGAGAAGGTCCGGGCGATGATCAGCCTGGAGATGATCGGGTATTTCACCGACGAGGAGGACAGTCAGGCCTTCCCGCTGGCGCCGCTCGCCATGCTCTATCCCACGAAGGGGAACTTCGTGGCCGTGGTCGGCAACCTGGAGGGGCTCTCGCTCGTTCGCACCATCAAGGGGGCGATGCGCGGAGCGACCGATCTGCCTGCCTATTCCCTGAGCGCTCCGGCCCTCGTTCAGGGCGTGGACTGGTCCGACCACCGGAGCTACTGGGATGCGGGCTATCCAGCGGTCATGATCACGGACACGGCGTTTCTGCGCAACCGGCGTTACCACACCGACAAGGACACGCCGGATACGCTCGACTACGCACGCGCTGCAAAGGTCGTCACCGGCGTGGCCCAGGCCGTCCTCGCGCTCGCGAACGAGTGAGCGCGCTGCCGTCGCCTGGCCTCACGCCGCGAACATCCGATCGAGCACCGCCCTCGGCGCGCCGCCCTTCAGGATTGTCTCGAGCGCCTCGAACACCCCCGCATCCACCTTCCGCGCCTTCGCGAACGCCACGACGCGCGGGATCAGCGGGATCGCCTCCACCCGCAGCCTGGCCTCCGCGACCGCCTCGTCGAGCGTCCGCCCGCGCGCGAGCGCCTTGCCGAGCACCACCTCGGGGCGGCTCTCCAGCCGGATCGAGGCGAGCAGGTCGCCGTAGCCGCCGAGCCCCAGCATCGTCCGCTCCTCCGCGCCCGCCGCGGCGGCGACGCGGGCCGCGCTGTCGACCGCCCTCGAGATGAGCGCGGCGAGCAACCCCGGCCCGGCGCCCGCCTGCTCGGCGAAGCCGACGCCGATGGCGAGGCAGCCGACAAGCGCCGACGCCCACTCCAGGCCCTGAAGATCCGGCGTCGTGTAGACGCGGAGCGCCTCCGACTGGAACGCCGCGGTCACCGCGGCGTGGACCTCCGGGAAGCGCGAGCCGCACACCATCGCCGAGGGGCGGCCCTCCCGGAGCTCGTCTTCCTGCACCGGGCCGCCCAGCGCGCCCACCCGGCGCGCCGGGGTCTCCTCACGCACCAGGTCCGAGACGGTCTTCAGCGCCTCGCCCTCGAGGCCGCGCACGCCGTGGATCACGAGGTGCGAGCCGTCCATGTGATCGCCGAGCGCGCGCAGCGCCGTCCGGGCCGCGTTCGACGGCACCGCGATCACGAGCAGCCGCGCCCGGGCGACCTCCGCGTGGTCCCGCACGATCCGCGGGCCGCCTTTGATCTGCGGCTGCTCGCGGCGGGAGTACAGGAGGACCTCCGCCCCGGTGCGGCTCGCGGCGAGCGCCAGCGCCACGCCCCAGAAACCACCGCCGATGACCCCCACCGAGGGCGTCGGACGCGCGCTCCCCGGGGCGCTCACTGGCCACCCCCGGCGCCGTTCATCGAGCCCACGTGCGCGTCCGCCTCGCCCGCGCGGGATGATGAGGACGACGAGGTCGACGAGATCGAGCCCTGCGGCTCCTCCAAGGGCGGCGGCGGCGAGGCGGGCTCGAGCGGCGGGAGCGGCGGCTGGACCTGCAGGCCGGAAGGGACGCCGGGCGGCGCGATGACGTCCCACGCCACCCCGTGGGCGGCGAGGCGGTTCTGGTAGTAGAAGAGCAGGTTGGTGTCGCAGAGCGCGATGCCGTCGGGCCGCGAGTCGAGCACCGGCGACGAGTGGTAGCCCGCGAAGGCGCGCATCGCGCGCTCGACGATGTCCCCGCCCGAGCCGAGCCGGACGTCCTCCCCCAGCACGATGCACCCCCGCTGCTCGAGCGCGCGCAGCCGATCGCAGAGGGCCACCACGTCGGCCGCGAGGTCGTCGCGCGGCACCGTGAGCACGTCGCGCTGCCGGAGCACCGTGAAGAGATCCGCGGCGGGCGACTGGCTGCGGAGCCGGGCGAAGCTCGCCGCCGCGACGACGTGCGTCGCCATCACGACCGTGTCGCGCGCGTACGCCCGGCAGATCTCCTCGCCGAGCTCGCGCGCGTACTGGGCGTCGCGCGCCGCGTCGATGACCGCCTTGCCGCCCTGATCCTTCACGTAGCTCGCCGGATCGACCTCACGACCGCGGGCGTCGAACGAGCGGCCCTGCTCGTCGACCCGGTTGCCGAACGGATCGAGCGGCTCGGAGAAGCGGATGACCACCGCGGCGTTCATCGCGAGGAGCTTGCGCAGGAACGAGGCGATCCGGCCGATGCGGCTCGACTCGTCGTCCTCGATGATGAAGCGGCCCTTGCCGGCCTCGGAGAGGAAATCGGCGATCAGCGTCTCGGCCTCGAGCGTGATGAGGTAGTTGATCGTGGCCGGGACGAAGAAGACGCGGCGCTCGCGGCCGCTCTGCAGCGTCCGCGTGTAGGCCTCGAACGCGCTGCCGACCAGGCCCAGCTTGAGCCTCCGCTCCACGCCGCCCGAGCGGGAACGCGTGCCTCCCGGGAAGAACAGCGAGTGGTAGCCGCGCTCCAGGAGCACGCCCGAGTACGTCTTCAGCACGTCCTTGTAGAGGTTGTGCCGGATGCGCCGGTCGACGCGGTAGGCGCCGAGGTTGTGCATGAAGAACGAGAGGACCGGGTTCGTGAAGAGGTTCTTGCCGGCGCCGTACGTGGCCGGCGGCAGGCCGGCGCGCTCGAGGGCGTAGCCGAACACGATCGAGTCCATGTTCGACAGGTGGGTCGGGACGTAGACGGCCGTGCCGCGCTGCACGAGCGAGCGGAGCTTCGCGAGCGGGCCCTCCACGAGCACCCGGTCGGCCAGGAGCTCGAGGCTGACGAGCTTGAGCGGGTCGCGGACCACGGTCATGAGCTTCCGCGGCGCGAGCAGCGCGCTCACGACCGGCGGCAGGAGCCGCGATGACAGCTGGTAGACGCGCCGGTCAAAGTTCCCCGCGATGTCCCACGCGTACTCCTCCGAGAGCTCCCGCAGACGGCGGCGGCGCTCGGCGTCGTGCATGCGGCCGAGCGAGCGGGCGAGCCGCTGCCATTCGGCGAGCTCGCGGACGTCGTGCGGCTTCCGGGACCCTTCGAGCCGCTTCGCCTCCTGATACGCCGCCTCGTTCATGGCGAGCAGCGGATCCCTCGTGGAGCCGACGACCCGGTCGACCACAGTGCGCACGATCTCGTCGCGCGCGTCGTTGAACCCGAAGATGGGAGCGCGGGAGTCCATGGGCCTAGTCGTATAGAAATCGGACGGCGGGCGCGAGCGGAATACGGCCGCGCGCGACGTCGAAAGTCAGCGGTAATCGTCCTTCGCGCGACGCACAGCGGCGAACACGTCGGACGGCGTGGCCCCCGGGAAGCGCGCCTGCAAACGCGGCTCGCCACAGCGCAGGAACGGGTTCGTCGCGAGCTCGTCGGCCATCGTGCTCCCGACCGTGGGCTCGCCGCGCTCCCGAGCCGCGCGGGCAGCCGCGAGCTTCTTGCGGACAGCCTCGTTCTCGGGCTCGACCGTCTCGGCGAAACGGAGGTTGTTCACGGTGTACTCATGACCGCAGAAGACACGCGTGCGCGCCGGGAGCGCCGCGAGCTTGGAGAGCGAGGCGTGCATCACCTCCGGCGTCCCCTCGAACATGCGGCCACATCCGGCGATGAAGAGCGTGTCTCCGGTAAACACAACGTCCTCGACACAATACGAGACGGCGCCGAGCGTGTGGCCGGGGACATGCAACGGCTGGAGCGTGAGGCCAGCGACCTGGACCGGCGTGCCCTCCTCGACCCGCTCCGTCTGCGCGGGAACGCGCCCGACGTCGCTCGAGTGCGCATAGACGGGGAGGTCGCCGTAACGCTCGCGGAGCGCCTCGTTGCCGCCGACGTGATCGTGGTGGTGGTGCGTGTTGACGATGGCGACCAGACTGAGCTTCTCGCGCTCGAGCGCCGCGATGATCGGCTGGGCCTCCGAGGGATCGATGACGATCGCCTCGCGCCGCCCGTCCGCGGCCACGAGGTACGCGTAGTTGTCGCTGAGGCAGGGCACGGGGAGGATGCGCATGAGGCGTCGACTATAGCGGTGCCCCCGGCAGGAGCCGGGGAAAAGGTGCGCGCGCTGCCGCGGATCGCGCTTGAGCTCGAGAAAGTTTGAGAATTTTGCGGCCGAACCGGCAAATGGTCCCGAGCGGGACGGCGGGCGGCCTGGCGGAGATCCGCGCGGTGACGCGGGCGCCATGGTGTGGCAGAGGGGCCGGCATGACGTCCGCCGAGCCCTCCGTCCGCTACCGCATCGGCGTCGATGAGAACGGGCTGGGCCCGCGGCTCGGCCCGATGGTGGTGACGGCGGTCCTCACGCGCGTCACGGAGGCGGGCTGGCAGGTCGCCGGCCGCGCCCCTCGCGGCGCCCTCGCCCAGCGGCTCGGCGACTCGAAGCAGCTCGTGGCGCACGGGGATGTCTCGCTCGGCGAGGCCTGGGCGCGCGCGCTGGTCGCGCGCGGCTGCGGCCGCATGGGGACGGCCAGCGGCGCGTCGTCGGTGGACGAGCTGCTCCACGCCGTCGCGCTCGACGATCGCCCCGCGCTCCGCGCGCTCTGCCCGGGCCACGTCGAGGAGCAGTGCTGGTCGGCGGAGGGCGAGGCGTTCACCGCGCCCGACGCGCTGCTCAGCGCGATCGGCAAGGACCTCGACAAGCTCTCGGAGAAGGGGGTCGAGGTCGTCGCCGTGCGCTCGGTGCTGCTCTGCGCGAAGCGGATGAACGACGGGGCGCGCGCCGGGAAGAACAGGTTCGTGCTCGATCTCCACGCGATGGAGCGCCTCGTCCTGGAGCTCCGCGGCCTCGCCGGCGCGGAGGTCTTCGCGGTGTGCGGCAAGGTCGGTGGCTTCGGCAAGTACGGCTCCGTGTTCGGCCCGCTCGCAGGGAGGATGCACGCCGTGCTCGAGGAGGGCCGCGCCCGCAGCGCCTACCGCTTCCCCGGCCTCGGCGAGATCGCGTTTGTCCGCGATAGCGACGCCTCGGATCTGTGCGTCGCGATGGCGTCGATGGTGGGCAAGTACGTCCGCGAGGCGCTCATGGAGCGGGTCGCGCGCCACTACCAGCGCGCGGTCCCGGGCCTGCACGGGGCGAGCGGCTACTACGATCCGGTCACGTCGGCGTTCATCGGGGCGACCCGCCTCGTCCGCCGCGCGCGCGAGATCCCTGCCGAGTGCTTCGAGCGGGGCGCCGGCGAGAGCGACGCCTCGCTCGAGGGCGGCGGCCCGTAGCGTCGGGGCCGGCGCCGCGCGGGCCGCGCTCGCCGAGCGAAACCAGCGGCGCCGCGGGGCGTAGGAGGGTTAGGTGCGCTACCCTCGACAGGCCAGGTGGATGATGAATCGGCTCCGCGCTGCTGGTCTTCTCTTCGCGCTCGTCCTCATTGCGTGCGCCGCCGTGTTCGCGTGCTTTCGCGCTGGCGATGCAGGGAGGGCGAGCAAGGTGATTCCGGGGTCCAAGGAGGCTGTGACGATGTCGGACAGAAGCTATCGCAAACCGTCGGATGAGGAGCTGCGAAAGCAGCTCACGCCGCTCGCATACGAGGTGACCCAGCGCGACGCGACCGAGCCGCCGTTCCGCAACGCCTTCTGGGACAACCACGAGGCGGGCCTCTATGTGGATGTCGCGAGCGGCGAGCCGCTCTTCTCGTCGCTCGACAAGTTCGACTCGGGCACCGGCTGGCCGAGCTTCACGGGCCCCGTCGAGCCGGAGCGCGTCGTGGAGCGCTCGGACAGGAGCCACGGGATGGTCCGAACGGAGGTGCGCTCCAAGGCTGGCAACTCGCACCTCGGGCACGTCTTCGAGGACGGGCCTGGGCCCGACGGGCTGCGCTACTGCATCAACTCCGCGTCTCTCCGGTTCATCCCGCTGGCTCGCCTCGAGGCGGAGGGTTATGGCGCCTATCGGGCGCTGTTCGAGGGCCGCGGCGGCGCGCCTCGGGAGCAAGCGAGCGCGAACGCCTGCGCCGTGCCGGCGCCGGGGGCGGCGCCTGGGTGCCAGACGACGCTGGAGACGGCCGTCCTGGCGGGCGGCTGCTTCTGGGGAATGGAAGAGATCCTCCGGCAGATCCCCGGTGTCCTCGAGACGGAGGTCGGTTATGCCGGCGGCCGGACGAAGGCGCCGACCTATGAAGACGTGAAGACCGGCTCGACGGGCCACGCCGAGTCGGTGCGCATCGTCTTCGATCCCGCGAAGCTGTCCTATGCGGAGCTGCTCGAGAAGTGGTTCTTCCGCATGCACGATCCGACGACGCAGAACCGCCAGGGCAACGACGTCGGGACGCAGTACCGCTCAGCGATCTTCGTCACGACGCCCGACCAGCGCCGCATCGCCGAGGAGGTGAAGGCGCGCGTCGACAAGAGCGGCAAGTGGCGCACGCCGCTCGTCACCGAGATCGTGGAGGCCGGGCCGTTCACGCGCGCCGAGGAGTACCACCAGAAGTACCTGGAGAAGTACCCAGCCGGCTATACGTGCCATTTCATGCGCGACTGACGCGACGGTAGCCTAGCGTCGATCCAAGCGCTCCTCCGACGGCTGCGACGGGTCGCCCGGAAGTGGGTTGAAAACGCAAAGGCGCAAAGGCGCAAAGGCGCAAGGAGAGAGGGAAGGACGAGCGATCCCTCTCTCCTTCGTCTTTTTGCGCCTTTGCGCCTTTGCGCCTTTGCGTTTTTTCTTACGCGCACCAGCGGCTCACACCGCTAGCTGCTCACACGGAAGGCCAGCGCGCGCAGCCTTCGGCCGCGCCCCCGTGGGGGCACAGGCCAGCGCTGCTCTGGAGCGACGAGCTCAACGGTTGGCGATGTGGATGGCGGCACCCATGGCGTGGGCGGCGGCTTCCATCAGCGACTCGCCGAGGGTCGGGTGGGGGTGGATGGTGAGCGAGAGATCCTCGAGGAAAGCCGCCATCTCGAGCGAGAGCGACGCCTCGCTGATCATGGTGCTGGCCTCCGGCCCGACGATGTGGACGCCGAGCACCTGCTTCGTCTTCTTGTCGGCGACGATCTTCACGAAGCCCTCGGTCTCGTTCATGGCCATGGCCTTGCCGAGCACCGAGAACGGGAACTTGCCGATGCTGACCTCGAGGCCCTTCGCCTTCGCCTCCGCCTCGGTGAGCCCCACCGTGGCGATCTCCGGATCGGTGAAGATCGCGCCCGGGATCGCGACCCAGTCCTTCTCGGCCTTGTGCCCCGCGATGACCTCGGCGGCGATCTCGCCCTCCTTCGTCGCCTTGTGCGCGAGCAGGGGCGGACCGCTGACGTCGCCGATGGCGTAGATCGACGGCACGTTGGTGCGGCAGAACTTGTCCGTGGGGACAAACCCGCGCTGATCGACCGTCACGCCGACCTTCTCGAGGCCGAGCCCCTTGCTGCTCGGCCGCATGCCGACAGCGACGAGCACGGTGTCGACGACGATCGTCTGCTCCTTGCCGTCGGACTGGATCTTCACCCCGACCGAGCCGTCCTTCTGCTTCTCGTACCCGAGCGCCTTGGCGTTCTTGTGGATCGTGCCGCCGCGCTTCAGGATCTTGCGCTCGACGATCTTGGTGCAGTCGGGGTCGACGCCCGTGAGCAGCTCCGGCAGCGCCTCGACGACGATGAGCTCGGCGCCGAACGCCTGGTAGACCATGCCGAGCTCGAGGCCGATGACGCCGCCGCCGATCACCATCAGCCGCTTCGGGACGCGGCGCAGGCTGACCGCCTCCTTCGCGCCGATGATCGTGTCGCCGTCGAACTTGAACGTCGGGATCTCGATGGTCGTCGAGCCGGTCGCGATCACGATCGCCTTGGTCGCCTCGAACTGCTCCACCGAGCCGTCCGCCCGCGTCACGTCCACGCGCTTCGGCCCAACGACCGTGGCGGTGCCGTTCACCACGTCGGCGCCGTTGCCCTTGAGCAGCGACCCGACGCCGCCGGTGAGCTTCTTGACGATGCCTTCCTTCCAGTCCTGCATCTTGTTGGCGTCGAGCTCGACGCCGCTGACCTTGATGCCCATCGCGGCGCCAGCCTGCGACTTCTCGTAGAGGTGGGCGGCGGAGATCAACGCCTTGGAGGGGATACACCCCCAGTTGAGGCAGACGCCGCCGACGTTCTCCTTCTCGATGCAGAGCACCTTCTGCTTGAGCTGAGAGAGCCGGATGGCGCAGGGGTAACCGCCGGGGCCGGCTCCGATCACGATTGCGTCGTAGGTCTTCATCCTTGTCCTTTTGTGCGCTTCGAAGACTGGAACTAGGGGCGCCGGGGTTCGTCAGGCAAGCCCCTCGCCGACAGCCCTGAGGCCGCGCCCGCAACCGCGAGCCGTCCCTGGGTGCCCGGGGCTTACACGACCTCGCAGCGAGGGGAAATCCCTCCCCGAGGTCAGCGCCCGCCGTGCGGCGGCGCTTTCGGGGAGCGCAGGAGCTCTGCGCGCTGGTCGCGCAGGTGCCAGGGCAGCTCCGCGTAGACGTCGTCGAACAGCGTCTCTCGGCCAGGCGGGCCCATCGCCTCGACCTCGGCGACGGCGGCGGCGATCTCGGCGTTGAGCTCCGCCTCGAGGGAGGACTCCGCGGCGTCGTCGAGGAGCCCGCGGCCGGCGAGGTGGCGCCCGAGGCGCAGCAGCGGGTCGCGCTCCGTCCAGCGATCGACCTCCTCCTGCGACCGGTAGCGGCTCGGGTCGTCGCTCGAGGAGTGCGCGCCGACGCGGTAGGTGAGCGCCTCGATGAAGCTGGGGCCGCCGCCGCCACGAGCCCGCGCGACCGCCTCGGAGACGGCGCGGTAGACGGCGATGACGTCGTTGCCGTCGACCCGCACCGACGGGACGCCGTAGGCGCGCCCCTTGATGGCGATCGTCCTCGAGGCCGTCTGCCGGTCCGTCGGCACGCTGATGGCCCAGTGGTTGTTCTGGCAGATCATGACGCACGGCGCCTTGAAGACCGCCGCGAAGTTCATCGCGCTGTGGAAATCAGGCTCGCTCGTCGCGCCGTCGCCCATGAACCCCACCACCACGGTGCTGTCGCGCCGCAGCTTCGCGGCCCACGCCGCGCCGACCGCCTGCGGGAGCTGCGGGCCGATGCAGCTCGACCAGGACACCTGGTTCACCTGCCGCCCGCTCATGTGCGACGGCATCTGGCGCCCCTGGAGGAGGTCGCCCGAGTTGCCGAACACCTGGGCCACATAGGTGCGGAGCGGGAAGCCGCGCACCAGCATCATCACGCTCTCGCGCAGCGCGGGGAAGATCCAGTCCGTGGGCTCGACCGCGAGCGCCGTGGCGATGGGCGTCGCCTCCTGGCCGGTGCACGCGCCGTAGAAGCCGACCCGCCCCTGCCGCTGGAGCAGGAGCATGCGCGCGTCGAGCAGCCTGAGGCGCTTGATCTCGCGGTACGCGCGCAGCAGCAGCGCGTCGCTCAGGCCGGGGTCGGTCGCGGGATCCAGGGTTCCGTCGTCCCGGAGCACGCTGAGCAAGCCCTCGTCGTCCCCCTCCCCTGGTCGCGACGTGGGCGCGTGAGGTGGAGGGGCGTCGGCGGCAGACCTCGCGGAGGCGCCGGGCGGCGTGGCTTCCAGCTCGCTCATGACCGGACCATACCGCGAAATGATGGCGCTCGTGGCCCCTTCGGCCCGCGGGGACGCCCCTCCCTCTCCCTGCGGCGCGCCGGAGCGAAGCGGCTCACATGGCTCACGCCCGAGCTCAGCCGAGCAGGACGCGGAACATCCGCTTGCTGTCCGAGAGGTAGTAGTAAGCAGCGCGATCCGCGTCGCCCATCAGATCGAGGATGGCGCGCTCCATCTGATCGGGGCTCAGCGTGTTGGACACTTCCCACGTGTCGGGCGTGACCTCGTCGCCCTGCCACGGTCCGGCGCAGAGCGCGACGAGACGCGCCCGGTTCGCCTCGTCGGCGATCGAGAAGGTGAGGATGTAATCGTGGTTGACGAAGCCGCTATAGAGCTTGTTGTCGCGCGGCATCGGGTCCCTCCGTGTCGTGGGCGCGATGCGCGGCGGCGCCGCGCGTGCCGCGCATCGCGAGGCCTCGATCGTCGCGCGTGCGCCCGCGCCCGAGGCGACGGCGCAGGTGGGGCGCCCCCGGCGTCCTCACCGCGGGCCGGGCGGCAGCGGGGCGGCCGCTTCCTCGTCGTCGTCCTGCTCGGGGCGGCGCGCGCCGAGCGTGAAGACGTGCAGCAGGACGAGGCTCGCGCCGAGGAACACCTCGGACTTGCTCACGAGCTCGGCGCGGCGATGGACGCGCTCGAGCTCCATGCCGAGCTCCCCCTCGCCGCGCCGGACACCCTCGCGGTGGAGCGCCGCGATGCGGGGGGTGAGCGCCAGACCGACGTACGCGGCGCACCCGGCCAACACCATGGCGACGACCCGGCGCACGCGCGCCGCGCGTCCCGCGCCGTGGCGGTAGGCGGCCCAGGTGCGCGCCACCTCCGCGCCGAGGAGGATCACCGCGGCGCCGAGCGCGAATTGATCGAAGCGGGCGAACGCCGCGCTCATCGCGTCACCGGAGAAGGGGGCCGGGGCGAGCCGGAAGACGAACGGGGCAGCGCAGGCGCCCAGCGCCACGATGCCGCCGACCCAGGCCCCCGCCGCGAGCGCGGCCACGCTCGCGGCCACGCGATCGATGAGGGAGCGGCGCGACGCGGCGCGCTCTTCGGGGCTCGGGGCGAGGTCCGCCTCGCTGAACTGGGCTTCATCGTTCATGCATCCACCTCGGAAGCGATGGCGGCGAGCGCCTCCTCGACGGCCCCCTGATCGGCCTTCCGCTCGTCTCCCCGCATCGCCGCGATCGCGGCGCGGGCAGCCGAGAGGCGGGCGCGACCGGCGGCCGCGACGGCGAGCGTGCGCCGGTGGCGGTCCCACGCGCCGAGCTCGCTGAGGATCTCGCGGATGGCCCGCTCGTGGCCCATCCGCGCGAGCGCGACGCGCGCGTGCCAGCGCAGCGGATCGCGGCCGAAGCCGAGCCTGAGCCCGAACGCGCGCCGCTCCAGGGCGCTCCGGGAAGCGGCGAGGCCGAGCTCGCCGCAGAGCTCGATGGCCGCGGCCTCGTCCTCGTGATCGACCCCATGGAGCTTTCCTCCCACGATCTCGGCGAGCACGGGGTGGCCCTCCGGATCGCCGAAGCGCGCGGTGACGACCGCCGCGGCTGCCCGGACGAGCGGGGACGCGTGGCCGAGCAGCGCGCGTGCCCGCGTCATGCCCAACGGAGGCAGCTCGCCGCTGGACTCCCCCAGCTCCTCGAACATCCGCAGCGCGATGTGGCAGACGAGCGGGTCGTCGTCGTGGGTGGCCTGCATGACGGCCTCGATCGCGTCGGCCTGCTGGGCGCAGACGCGCGGGAACGCGATCACCGCCTGGAATCGCACCTCGGGCCGCTCGTCCGAGAGGGCGCGCCGGAGCCGGCCCGTGGCCCGCATATCGCCGATCTCACCGAGCGCCGTGATCGCCATCTGCCGGACGTAGGGATCCACGTCCTCGACGGCGAGCAGCAGGGCGGGGAGCGCCTCGACGGCCTTCGTGTCGGCGAGGGCGATGGCCGCCGCCGCGCGGACCGCGGCGTGCTCATCGACGCGGAGCGCGCCCTCGATCGCGCGCACGACCTGCTCCCGTGCCGTTGCGGCATACGGGACGAGGTCGCTCACGGCCTCCGCGCGCACGGCGGGCTTCTGCGAAGCGACGTCGCGCAGCGCAGCCTCGAGCGTCCTTTTTGCGGGGGCCGGTCCGAACACGCGGCCAACGCTAGCACGGTCGACGCGCAAAGCCGGACTGCACCCAGCGGCGCTCAGCCGCCGCCCGTACCGCCTTCGCCGCCCGAGCCGCCAGCGCCGCCCGAGCCACCAGCGCCGCCTTCACCGCCCGAGCCGCCTTCGCCGCCCGAACCACCGCCGCCTTCACCACCCGAGCCGCCGCCGCCTCCCGCGCCCGAGGCATCCGGCGTGTACGTATGCCATCCATCCGGAACTCCCGACTGTGCAGGAGCGGCCCTGCACACCCCAGGCCCGCTCTCGACGTCGCCCGGCGGCTCGCTGGCAGCGCTCGACGTAGACGACGGGTTCGGCAGGCAGGCCTTCGAGCCTTCCGGCCTGGCGTCGACGATCGCAGCGTTGCGTTCGCCCGGCGCTATCGCTGCGGCCCCCTGGATGTTGCCCAGCGCGACGCACGAGTAGCCGCTGCGGCAGTCGTCGTCCTCATCGCAGGTGGCCATGCAGAAGGTCCGCTCGAAGCGCGCCCAGCGGACGTTCTCGAGCTCGCTGCACGCCGGATCGATCACCGGGTTGAACGCGACACAGACGCTGCTCCCGGAGCAGCTGTCCGGCTCGCAGTTGAAGACCGTGCAGTAGCCGCCAGGCTGCGTCCCATCGCAGAGGAGCTGCTGCTCTGCCTGCACGCAATCGAGCGACGAGGTGCACGGATCGCCGATCTGGGGGCCGCATCCGGCGAGCAGCGAGGAGGCGCCGAGGGCGACGAGCAGGAGGGCGGGCTCGGTGAGGCGGAGCATCGAGGAGGCCGCTTAGTACCGGCAGGGGCGCCCGCGCGCAAGCGCAGGCCCGCTACGCCCACGACACCGTCCCGGAACCGGCGCTGGCTTCCGCCCGAATTGACACCTTGCGGTGAGGCCTCTACAAACGAGCGGACCGGGGTGACCCCGGAGAACGAAGCGAAGGCCATGGCGACTTACATCACCGAAGACTGCATCAACTGCGGCGCCTGCGAGCCGGAATGCCCGAACGAAGCCATCAGCGAGGGCGACGAGATCTATGTGATCGATCCGGAGCTCTGCACCGAATGCGTCGGCTTCTATGACCACGAAGCGTGCCAGGCCGTATGCCCGGTCGAGTGCTGCCTGCCCAACCCGCAGATCGTGGAGACCGAGGAAGTGCTCATCGCGCGCGCCGTCAGGCTGCACCCCGACGATGCGGAGCTGAAGAAGCGGGCCGCCGCCAACGATTACCCCTCGCGCTTCCGCAAGTAGCGCGCCTCTTCGCGCACCATCGCGTCGCCTCTCCGGCCGCGCTTCCCATGCCTCCGTCGGCACCGTCGGTTCAATGCGGCGCCCGGGTCACACCGTGATCCGGCGCTGGGCCGCAGTGCTCCTCGCGGGCGCTTGCGCGGGCTGCCATGGCAGCGGTCCGCTGCTGCACCCGGCCCACGTCCTCCGTCCCGGCGCCGTGCGCCTCGGCGGCGGCCTGTCGGGTGAGATGGTCGTCGCCGGAGCGGCGGACGCAGGCGCGAGCGCCGCTGACCCGGCGACAGCGGAGGGCGCCGCGCGGCGAAAGCTCTCCGAGATCACCGTATCGCCGGGCGTCGCGCCCTGGGCCAGCGCTCGCGTCGGGATCGAGGGCGAGAACGAAGCGGGGCTGACGTACACAGGGCGAGCCATCCGGCTCGACGGGCGCCACGCGTTCCCGCTCGGCGAGGCGGCCCTGTCGATCGGCCTCGGCGCCTCGGCGCTCCTCGCGGGCGGGCCGGGCCCCAGCGCAGAAGGGATCGACGTCTACGGCGCAGGGCTCGACGTCCCGCTCCTGCTCGGCTTCCGGTCGGACGCGGATCTCTACGCGCTCTGGTTCGGTCCCCGGCTCGGCTTCGAGCTCCTCGGCGGCGAGGTGCGGCTGCCCGCCGCCGGAGCGGCGCTCCGAGGACCGCTCGTCGACGCGTCGGGCCAGCATCTCCAGCTCGGGTTCGTGCTGGGCATCCGCGCGGGGTTCCGCCATGTGCACGTCGCGCTCGAGGCCACCGCGACGTACCACCACGCCGAGGGCGAAATCGCCGACGATCCGGTCGCGATCGATCAGGGCACCATCACCCCGGGCGGCGGCCTCACGGTCACCTTCTGACGCAGCCGCAACAAACGCAACGACGTTGCAACGTCCGCAGCGCGACGTGGCACGACGTCGAGCGTTCCCAGACGTAACCAAACGTAACAAAGCGCGGGCAAGCGCAACAAAACGTAGCAAAACGTAATCAACCGGATTCCCTGCCATTTTCGGGGGCAAGCACAGGCGCTTGCCCGGCCGGAGGACCCGTCTTAGACTCGGATCTATGCGTCCCCACGGCGCCCTCGCCACCTCATGCCTGCTCGCCGGTGCGGCTCTCGTCGGCTGTTCGGCGCCTGTCGCGGGCGACGCGACGGAGGTCAACGGGGTGGTCACCCAGGGAGTCGTGCGCGTCGAGCGCGCCATCAACCTGAGCCGGGACGCCGCCTCGACCGCCACCCCCGGTGAGCTCGACGACGCCGCGCTTCCGAGCGCGGGCGTCGACGGTGCGGGGGCGGTTACGAACGTGCTGGCGAAGTTCATGCGGCTCTCGTCCGCGATGGATCCCGAGCTCGCCGAGGGAGCCGTCGGGAAGCCGTTCGTCCTCCCCTCCGCCGGCAGCTGCATGGTCCTCTCGCCCGCCGCCGACGACGAGGCGAGCAGCTTCAGCTCGCTCAGCCCCATCGAGCTCCTCGACGCGGGCGACGTGACGATGAAGACCGAGAGCACCGAGATGCCGCTCGCAGCCCGCGCGTTCCCGGACGTGGGCGCCCTGGTCTTCGGCGTGTTCTACACGTCGCGCGACGCCACCAGCGATCTGCCTGCGCCGGCGCGGTACGTGTTCGAGAGCTCCGGCTCGGGGCAGCTCGACCGGTTCGCGTTCGACGCCGATGCCCCCGCGGGTCCCGAGGAGGTGCGCGTCGGTGACGCCGAGCTGGCCGACGGCGTCGATCTCGACGCAGGGGTCGGCGCGGTCGTGCAGTGGCGCGCGGACGAGGGCGCCGAGGCCGGCCGGGCGCGGGACATCATCTACGTCGACGTGACCTCGGCGCACGGCGCGACCGTGCGGTGCGCGTTCAAGGACACCGGGAGGGGCGTGATCCCGGGCTCCTTGCTGGATCCCTCGACGCTCGGGCCTCTGCCGGCGAGCGCGACGCTCGCCGTGCACCGGACGCGGCAGGTGCCGTTCAACACCTCGGGGATCGACCTCGGCGAGGTGCGCTTCGACCTCTCCGTGAACGGCCGAGCGCGCATCGCCGCGCGCTGACGGCGCTCCGACCGACATCGGCGTGGCGTACGAGGATCTTCGACGTCGCGCGGCCGAGCTCGCCGCGATCGGGCAGCGCGACCGCGGCACCGCGCTCCTCGCGGCGGCCGGAGATCACGCGGGCGCCTCCGAGCTGCTCGAGCGCGTCTGCGATTTCGCCGGCGCGGCCCGGGAGGCGCTGGCAGCCGGGGACCCGGCCCGCGCCGCGCTGATGGCCGCGCTCGGCGGCGACGAGGCGCTCGCGCGCGAGGCGCTCGATCGGATCGCCGCCACGTCGCCCCGGGACGCCGCGCTGCGCGCCGCCGCCGACCTCGCGGCGCGCGGGTTCTCGCGCCACGCGGGCGCGCTGTTCGCGGCGCTCGGCGCTCACGCGGCGGCCGCGGAGGCGTTCACCGCGGCCCACGACGCGTGCCGCGCCGCCGAGAGCTTCGAGCTCGCCGGCCGCCCCGCCGACGGCGCGCGGGTGCTCGAGGCCGCGCTCCGCCGCCGCCCGGGCGACGCGGCGGCGTGGCTCGCGCTCGGCGAGCTGCTCGCGCGCCACGGCCGCACCGAGGCCGCCGTGCGCGCGCTGCAGCAGCTGCCGCCCGCCGCCGCCGAGCGGGCCCGCGCGCTGCCGCTGCTCGGCCGCTGCCTGAGCGAGCTCGGGCTCGAGGACGCCGCGCGGACCGTCCGCGAGGAGCTCGCCCGGCTCGATCCGCCCGGTCAGGAGGCGCTCTCGTCGCGAAGCGCCGCTCCCGGAAGCCCCGCCGCGGGCCCTCCCCCTGCGGGCCCCGCGCCCGTCGGGCCGCTCCTCTTCGGGCGCTACGAGACCCTGCGCGAGGTGACGGCCACGCCCCACGCGCGCGTGGTGGAGGCGCGCGATCGGATCACGGCGGAGCGCGTCGCCGTGAAGATCTTCGCGGGCGCGGCGTTCGGAGCGGGCCGCGACGCGCTCCTCCGGTTCGAGCGCGAGGCGCGCGCCCTCGCCCAGCTCCGGCACCCGAACGTCGTCGCCCTCCGCGCGTACCACCCCGAAGGGCCGGCGATGGTGCTCGCCTGGATGACGGGCGGGTCGCTGATCGAGCGGCTGCGGGGGGAGCCGGTCACCCCCGCGCGCGCCGTCGAGATCGCGGGCGCGCTGCTGTCCGCGCTCGGCGAAGCGCACCGCCTCGGCATCCTCCACCGCGACGTGAAGCCGAGCAACGTGCTCTTCGACGAGATCGGGACGTCTCACCTCGCGGATTTCGGCGCGGCGCACCTCGGGGATCTCTCGTCCACCGCCACGGCGGGCGCGATCGGGACGTTCGCGTACATGTCGCCGGAGCAGCGCATGGGCCGACCGGCGACGCTCGCGAGCGATCTGTACGGCGTCGGCGCGGTGCTCGCCGAGCTGCTCACCGGAGAGCCGCCCGCCCCCGCCGTGCGCGGGCAGCTCGATCCCGCGCCGAGCGAGGTCCATCCGGACCTCACGGCGGCCCACGACGCGGCCGTGGCGGCGCTGCTCGCGGAGGACCCCGCCGCGCGCCCGGCCGACGCGTTCGAGGCGCGGCGCGCGATCACCGCGCTCGCCTGGCCAGAGCGCCCTCGGCCGCGGCGGTCGCGCGGGAGCGGCCGGCCCCGATCGAGCGACGCGCCGCCCGCCACGGCGACGCGGCTCACGGCGACCCTGGAGGTCGGCGACGGCCGGGACACCGAGGGGCGCTGGCACGACGCCTGGCTCGATCGCGACGTCCTCGTGCTGCAGCTCGACGACGCGACCCTCACCCGGGCCCGGGCCTTCGCGCGCGCCGGTCACGCGGCCTTGACGTCCGTCCTCCGGGTCGATCTCGCGAGCGGCGAGGTCTGGGTGGCGCTGCCCCAGGGCCGCGCGCTCGCCGACGAGGCGCGCGCGCTGACCAAGGCTCAGCGTGCGCGCCTCGGCGAGGCCATCGCGGCGCTCCACGCGGCCGGAGGCGCGCACGGGTACATCGACAGCCAGCACCTTTACGTCCACGATGGCGAGCTCACGCTGGCCTACCCGCGCGAGGCTCCAGGCGACGTGGAGGAGCTCGCAGCGCGGGATCTCGCGGCGCTCCAGGAGCTCGACAGGAACGCGCTGGACGAGCTCTAGCTCGATGAACCAGGGCGGAGGCGGCGCCAGAAGCGAGGCCCGCGATGCGCGGGCGCGGGGGGTGTCCGGCGCGCCGGCTCAGTTCGGCGGAGACGGGGCGGGCGGCGGCGCCGGCTGCGGCGGCGAGATGCGCCCGGCGGGCGAGGTGCAGGTGCCCTGGTAATCGTCGCGCTTGGTGATGTCGTAACAGCAGTAATCGCCGTCGTACTCGGGCTCGCTGTCGACCGACTCGACCTCGCCGCTGCACGTGTCGCTGCCGAAATAGGCGAGCGCCTCGTCCTGGGAGGGGCATTCCCCTTCGATCTCGGTCCACTCGAAGCACCCGACCTTGTCGCACCCCGTGGTCGCGAGGGTGAGCGCCAGGGCTGCGAGCTGGAGGGCCCGGACCGGACAACGCGCGAGGGCCGAACGGATCGTCGAGATCATGGATTCTCCCGGACACACGGGCGCTGCGCGCGCCCCGAGCAAGCATACTCCGGTTCGGACGAAGCCGGCTGCCCCGGAGAGGACCGAGCAGGCTCGCGTCGCGCGGCGGCGTGCCCCTCGCCGCGCTTCGCGGCGCACGCCGCGCCTTCTGGTCGATCCGGACCGGGTGGAGTACACGACAGCATGACGACCGGAGAGCAGGGGGCCCGGGTGGTGCGCGCGCCGCGGGGAAGCGAGCGGAGCTGCAAGGGGTGGATCCAGGAGGCCGCGCTCCGGATGCTCCACAACAACCTCGATCCGGAGGTCGCAGAGCGCCCCGACGATCTCGTGGTCTACGGCGGCACCGGGAAGGCGGCGCGATCGTGGGAGGCGTTCGACGTGATCGTGCGCGAGCTCCGGGAGCTCGCGGACGACGAGACGCTCCTCGTGCAGTCGGGCAAGGCGGTGGGCCGCTTCCGCACGCACCCGGACGCGCCCCGCGTGCTCCTCGCGAACTCGAACCTCGTGGGCCGGTGGGCGACGTGGGACGAGTTCCGCCGGCTCGAGGCGCTCGGCCTGACCATGTACGGGCAGATGACCGCCGGCTCCTGGATCTACATCGGCTCGCAAGGGATCGTGCAGGGCACCTACGAGACGTTCGTCGCCGCGCGGAAGGCGCACGCGGCGCGCGCCCCGGGCGGCGGGCGCTGGGTGCTCACCGCGGGGCTCGGCGGCATGGGCGGTGCGCAGCCGCTCGCCGCGACCATGGCGGGCATGGCCTGCCTCGGCGTCGAGATCGACCCGGCGCGCATCGAGAAGCGGCTCCGCACCCGCTACATCGACGAGCGCATCGACGATCTCGACCGCGCCCTCGACGCCGTCCTCGAGAGCGTCCAGCGCGGGGCGCCGCGCTCGATCGCCCTCTGCGGCAACGCCGCCGACGTCTACCCGGAGCTCGTGCGCCGCGGCGTCACGCCCGACCTCGTCACCGAGCAGACCGCGGCGCACGATCCGCTCGTCGGCTACATCCCGCCGGGGCTCACGCTCGAGCAGGCGGCGGAGCTCCGCGCGCGCGATCCCGGGGAGTACGTCGCGCGCGCGAAGGCGGGGATGCGGGGGGAGGTCGAGGCGATGCTCGCGATGCAGCGGCGCGGGGCCGAGGTCTTCGACTACGGCAACAACATCCGCACCTGCGCGATGGAGGCGGGCGCCAAGGACGCGTTCGCGATCCCCGGCTTCGTGCCGGCGTACGTGCGCGAGCTGTTCTGCCAGGGCAAGGGCCCGTTCCGGTGGGTCGCGCTCTCGGGCGATCCCGAGGACATCCTCGCCACCGACCGCGCGGTGCTCGAGGCGGTCCCGGGCGATCCGGATCTCCGCCGCTGGATCGAGCTCGCGGAGCAGAGGATCGCGTTCCAGGGGCTCCCGTCGCGGATCTGCTGGCTCGGCTACGGCGATCGCGCGAAGGTCGGGCTCGCCTTCAACGAGCTCGTCCGCGCCGGCCGGGTGAAGGCGCCGATCGTGATCGGGCGCGACCACCTTGACTGCGGGTCGGTCGCGTCGCCGTTCCGGGAGACGGAGGCGATGAAGGACGGCTCGGACGCGATCGCCGACTGGGCGATCCTCAACGCGCTCGCGAACACGGCGGGCGGCGCGTCGTGGGTGAGCTTCCACCACGGCGGCGGCGTCGGGATCGGCAACTCGCTGCACGCCGGGATGGTGATCGTCGCCGACGGCACCGAGGCCGCTCGGCAGAGGCTCGAGCGGGTGCTCACCATCGATCCGGGGATGGGGATCATCCGGCACGCCGACGCGGGCTACGAGACGGCGATCCGCGTGGCGGAGGAGAAGGGCGTCCGGGTGCCGCACCGGGCGGGGTGACCGGCTCCGCCGCGCCCTCGAGGGCGCGCAGCCGCGCGATCTCCTCCGTGTAGCCGCGCCGCTCCTTCGAGAGCGGCGGCAGCTCGATCACCGCCGGCACGCGCGCGAGCCGCGCGTCGTTCGCGAGGCGCCAGAACGGCGCGAGCCCCATCTCCCCGTCGCCGATGCGCTCGTGCCGATCGAGCCGCTGGCCGAGCCCCGCCTTCGAGTCGTTCATGTGCATGCACCGCAGCCGATCCAGCCCGAGCAGCCGGCCGAAGTCGCTCCAGAACCGCTCGTACCCGGCCTCGCTCCGGAGGTCGTGCCCGGCCGCGAAGGCGTGCTGCGTGTCGATGCAGACCCCGAGCCGCGACCCCTCCGGCCCGGCGCGCTCGATCATCGCGGCGATCTGATCGACGCGGTCGCCGAGGGTCGACCCCTGCCCGGCCGTGTTCTCGATGCACAGCTGCGCGCGGAGCCCCTTCCCGCGGGAGAGCACGATCGACAGGCTCTCGCCGATGCGGTCGAGGCCGGCCTCCTCGCCGAGGCTGCGGTGCGCGCCCGGATGGAACACCACGAAATCGATCCCGAGCGCGTCGCACCGCGCGAGCTCCTGGAACAGCGCTTCCCGCGAGCGCTCGAGGATCGAGGCGTCGTCAGCGCACAGGTTGATGAGGTAGCTCGCGTGGGCGAGCGTCCGGCCCGCGCCTCCCCAGGCCGCGCGCGCGGCGCGAAACGCGGCGATCTGCTCCGCGCTCAGCGCCGGCTCCCGCCACTGGCCCGAGACCTTGGTGAAGATCTGCACCGCCTCGCAGCGGTCCTCCCCCGCCAGCGCGATCGCGCGGTGAAGGCCGCCAGCCATGGACTCGTGCGCGCCGAAGATCATGGGCCGCACTGCTTGGGGCGCTTCCCCGCCGCCGGCAAGGCATTGCCCCGAGCCCACCGGATCTGCCACGGCCCCCGCCATCCGCGCGCACTCGCGCGCCCCCACGCGCCCCCACGCGCTTCCACTCGCTTCCACGCGCTTCCACGCGTGAGGGCAACGCCCGGGCCACCTCGTCCGTCCCCTGCGATGACCCCGATTCCGCGAGCAAATCGAGCAAACCGTATGCCGGGAGGGCGCGAACCCCGGTTCGCGGCACCTCACCCTTGACGCGTTCCTGCCCAGGCGCGAATTGAGCGGCCTTCCTGGAGTCTCGATGAGCCATATGGGTGTTACGAACGGGGCCGGCGCCGGAGAGGCAGTGCCGGGGTCGCCGGGTGGGGCCAAGGGCGAGGAAACCGCGGCGGCCCCGCCGCTGGTGCCGTCGCACGTGCTCTCGGGCAAGCGGCTCGTGGTGGTCGGAGGGACCGGCTTCCTCGGCAAGGTCTGGCTGGCCATGCTGCTCGCAAGGTTCCCGGAGATCGCCCACATCTACCTGCTCGTCCGGGCCAAGGAGAACCAGTCGCCGGAGGAGCGCTTCTGGTCGCAGATCGTGACCTCGCCGGTCTTCGACCCGATCCGCGAGCAGTACCCGGGGCCCGCCTTCGAGGAGTACCTGCGGCAGAAGATCACGCCCATGAACGGCAACGTCGGCCTGCCGCTGCTCGGGCTGGGCGACCGCGTGGGAGAGCTCACGGGCAACATCGCCGCGGTCGTGAACGTGGCAGGCGTCGTCGACTTCAACCCCCCGCTCGACGAGGCGCTCGAGGTCAACGCGTTCGGCATCAGCAACCTCGTCGAGCTCGCGCGGACCCTCGGGGCCAAGGTGATGCACACGAGCACCTGCTTCGTCGCAGGCTACCGCTCCGGGCTCATCGAGGAGAACCACCCGGCCGAGATCCCCTTCCCCCGCGCCGCGGGCGAGACGTGGTTCGGCGCCGCCTGCCCGAAGCGGACCCTCGATCGGTCGCACTGGGACCCGCAGCGCGAGATCAGCGAGTGCCTCGACCTCGTGCAGCAGGCGCGCCAGCGGTGCGAGGACGCCTTCCGGCAGAGCGCCTTCCTCGACGAGGCCAAGGCCAACCTGGCCGCGCGCAGCGAGCCGTGCCGGGGCAGCGCACTCGAGAACGAGCTCGCCAGGGTGAAGCGCAAGTTCATCAAGGACCGGCTCATCGAGGCCGGCAAGGAGCGCGCGCTCTTCTGGGGGTGGACCAACATCTACACCTACACGAAGAGCATCGGCGAGCAGGTCCTCGCGAGCTCCGGGCTGCCCTTCACCATCGTCCGCCCCGCCGTCGTCGAGACCGCGGTCGAGTTCCCGTTCTGCGGCTGGAACGAGGGGATCAACACCTCGGCGCCGTACCTCTACCTCGCCTCGAAGGGGCAGGTGCAGTTCCCGGGCGACCACGACGTGCGGCTCGACCTGATCCCGGTCGACATGACCGCGAGCGGCATGATCGCCTCGCTCTGCGAGCTCATCGAGGGCCGCGCGCCCGCGGTGTACCAGTACGGATCGACCGACACGAACGGCTGCCGCGTGACGCGCTACCTGGAGCTCGCCGGGCTCTACAAGCGGCGGCAGGTGTTCGAGGGGAAGAAGACCTCGCTCTTCGACATCGTGTCGTCCCGCTTCGAGCCGCGCGGGCTGACCCGGCAGCAGTACGGCGCGCACGGCGCGCGCGCCATCGAGGGCGCCCTCCGCGGCCTGGGCGGCCTGCTCAAGACGGCGAGCGTCGGCCCCGCCGCGGCCCTCCTCAAGCCGGCGGCGGCCGCGCTCGAGAACGCCGCCAGGACCGAGCAGAAGACGGCCACGCTCCTCGAGGTCTTCATGCCGTTCGTCGCGGAGGGCGACTGGGTCTACTCCTGCGCCAACACGCGCGCGGCGATGGCCCGCATGCCCCCCGAGGAGCGGGCGCGCTTCGTCTGGGCGCCCGAGAAGATCGACTGGCGCGACTACATCTGGAACGTCCACCTCCCCGGCCTGGAGAAGTGGGCCTTCCCGCTCATGGAGGAGATGCTCCGCCGGGAGATCAAGCCGCTCCGGCCCTACGACAGCCTGGTCGACCTGCTCGACGAGGTCGCCGAGCGCTTCGATCACGCGCTCTCGGTGCAGCGGTTCGAGCAGGACGGGCTCTCGCGCACGAGCTACCGCGAGCTCCGCGACGCGGCCTGCATGACCGCCGCGCGCCTCGCCGCGCTCGGCGTCCGCCGCGGCGATAGGGTGGCGCTCTCCGGCGCGAACCAGCCGGCGTGGCCCGTCGCCTACTTCGGCATCCTCCGCGCAGGCGCCGTCGCCGTCCCGATCGATCCCGGGCTCGACGCGAAGGCGTTCGCGGACGTCCTCCGCTCGTCGACGGCGAAGGTCGTCCTCTGGGACAGCGGCGTGGCGGAGAAGCTCGGCGCCGACGTGCGCGCGGCGCTGCCGAACCTGGTCGCCTTCGACATGGGCGGGTTCGCCGAGGGCGAGGTGCCCGACCTGGGCCCGGCGTCCGGCGACGGGCTCGCGCCCCCGGACGTTCGCGTGGGCAGCCAGGACGTCGCGAGCGTCGTCTACACGAGCGGCACGACCGGGGAGCCGAAGGGCGTGCTGCTCACGCACGGCAACTTCACGGCGCTGCTGGCCTCGCTGGCGCCGCTGTTCCCGCTCAAGGCGAGCGACCGCGTGCTCAGCGTGCTGCCGCTCCACCAGACCTTCGAGGTGACCTGCGGCCTGCTCCTGCCGCTGTCGCAGGGCGCGCGGATCATCTACCTCGACGAGGTCTCGGCCGATCGGGTGAGCGACGGGCTGAAGAAGGCGCGCGTCACGGCGATGGTCGGCGTGCCGGCGCTCTGGCAGATGCTGGAGCGCCAGATCGTCGCCAGGGTGAAGGAGCAAGGGCCCGCCGCGGCCACCGCGTTCAGCTGGGCGATGGAGCTGAACCGCATGCTCGGCAAGCGCCTGGGCGTGAACGCGGGGCGCCTCTTCTTCGGCAGCGTCCACGACGCGCTCGGCGGCAACGTCCGCTTCCTCATCTCGGGCGGCGCGGCGCTCCCCAGGGACACGGCCGCCGTGTTCAAGGGGCTCGGCCTGCCGCTCGCCGAGGGCTACGGCCTGACCGAGGCGGCGCCGCTCCTGACCGTCACCAGGCCCTCGCCGGCGGCGAACCCAGGGAACGTCGGCAAGCCGATCCCCGGGGTGCAGATCAAGATCGCGAACCCGGACGCGAACGGCGTCGGCGAGGTGCTCGCGCGCGGCCCCAACGTCATGAAGGGCTACGCCGACGACCCGGACGCGACCCAGGCGGCGCTCGACGCGGACGGGTGGCTCCGCACGGGCGATCTCGGCAAGCTCGACAAGCAAGGGCGGCTCGTCCTCGTCGGCCGGCAGAGCGAGGTCATCAGCGCGGCGAAGGGCGAGAACCTGTACCCGGCCGACATCGAGCGAACGCTCGGCAAGATCGAGCACGTCAAGGAGCTCGCCATCGTCGGGATCGACAACGGCCGCGGCGGCGAGCAGGTCGCGTGCCTCGCCGTCCCGACGGCGCCCGGCGCGAAGGACGGCGAGGGCGACGAGGCGCTCGCGCGGGCCAACCAGAACGAGCGCGCGCTCGAGGCGCTCCGGACGGCGATCCAGGCGCTGCCCAAGCCGTGCCACCCCATGGCCGTCCACCTCCACGACGCCGACCTGCCCCGCACCGCGTCCGGTCAGGTGAAGCGCTCCGAGGTGAAGGCGATCGTCACGCGCCTCGCCGCCGAGGCCGCCGCGCCCAGCGCGGGCGCGGCGGCCGTCGCGCACGACGCCGCGGCGAGCGCGGAGCCGACGGCGCACGGCCAGGGCGACGAGCCGATCCACATCCCCCGCCCGGTGGCCGACTTCGCCAAGCACTGGATGAACAAGGTCCAGTCCGGCTTCTACGGGAACGTCATGCGCCCGAAGGTCTACGGGCGCGCGTTCATCCCGCACAACCGCAACACGATCGTCGTCTCGAACCACGCGAGCCACCTCGACATGGGCCTCGTGAAGTTCGCGCTGGGCAGCTACGGGGATGGCCTCGTCTCGCTGGCCGCCCAGGACTACTTCTTCGAGGGCAACCGCTGGCGGCGCGCCTACTTCGAGAACCTCACGAACCTGGCGCCGTTCGACCGCAAGGGCGGCCTCCGCACGGCGCTGCGCCAGACCGGCGAGATCCTGGACCGCGGGCGGACCGTGCTGCTCTTCCCGGAGGGCACGCGCAGCCCCGACGGCGGCATCCTCGAGTTCAAGCCGGCGATCGGGCACCTCGCGCTCACCCACAACGTCGACATCCTGCCCCTCTACCTGGGCGGCACCTTCGAGGCGCTCCCCAAGGGGCGCACCGTCCCGATCCGCCGCGACCTCGTCGCGCGCATCGGGCCGCCGCTCGCGATCGGCGACCTCCGGCGGCTCACCGCCGGGATGAAGTACGCGGTGGCCTGCCGCAAGGTCGCGGAGCTCACGCAGCTCGCCGTCATCAAGCTCAAGGACGGCGGCGCCCTCGATCTGAGCCGGGTCGAGAGCATCGATCAGGCCGCGACCACCACCAAGGAGCACCCGCTCACGCTCCTGTTCCGCGAGCTCGAGTCGAAATACGTGGCGGGGCGGGTCACCCAGCCGATCACCTACTACGTGACGCTCGGCACAGAGGACGAGGCGAAGTGGACGCTGCGGATCGACCCGGCCAGCTGCGAGGCGCGGATCGGTAAGCCAAGCCAGCAAGCGGACTGTGTCCTCAAGACAACGCCCGAGATATTCACCAAGATCGTCCGCGAGGCCTACACACCGAGCCCGATGGAGTTCATGACGGGCCTCGTGAAATCGAACGACATCTCCCTCCTGCAGACCTTCCAGAAGGTTTTCGACCTCGCATGAGCCGCTATCTCGTCACCGGCGCGACCGGTTTCCTGGGATCGCACCTCGTCACGGCGCTCCGTGGGGGTGGCCATGACGTGGTGGCGCTCTGCCGGGCAGAGGCGCCCGCGCTCGCCGAGCAAGGCGTGGAGCTTCGCCGCGGAGACATCCTCGACGCGGGGTCGGTGCGCGGCGCCGCCGAGGGCTGCGACGGGGTCTTCCACTGCGCCGGGCGCGTCTCGCGGCGCCGCGAGGACGCGGAGGCGCTCTACCGGACGCACGTCGAGGGGACCAAGATCACCCTCGACGCCTGCCGCGACGCGGGGGTGAAGCGCGCGGTGATCGCGAGCACGAGCGGCGTCGTCGCGGTCAGCAAGGACCCGAACGACGTCCGCGACGAGACGGCGGCGACGCCGATCGACCTCATCGCCGGCTGGCCCTACTACCGCTCGAAGCTGTACGCCGAACGCGCGGCGTTCGATCGCAGCGGGCCCGGCTTCGAGGTCCTCGCCGTCAACCCGAGCATCCTGCTCGGCCCAGGCGACGTCCACGGCGCCTCGACCGGGGACATCGTGAGCTTCCTCGAGCGCCGGCTCCCCTTCACCCCCGCGGGCGGCCTCTCCTTCGTCGACGCCCGCGACGCGGCCCAAGGCATGGCGCTGGCGATGGACAAGGGCCGCCCGGGCGAGCGCTACCTGCTCGGCGCCGCCAACATGAGCCTGGAGGTCTTCTTCCGCCGCCTCGCGCGCATCTCGGGCGTCCCGGCCCCCGCCCTGCGGCTGCCGCGGAGCATCGCGCTCGCGAAGGCGGGCGCGCACCTCATCGAGCAGGCGCGGAAGCGGCTGCCGTTCGATCTGCCGGTCGATCCGGTGTCGGCCGAGATGGGCCAGCACTTCTGGTACCTCGACGCGACGAAGGCCCGGCGCGAGCTCGGCTGGACGCCGCGCGACCCGCTCGAGACCCTCGCGGACACCGTCGCCGATCTGCGCGCCCGCGGCGTGGTCTGGCCGCAGGCGTAGGTGGAGCGCGGCGCGCGGGCGCAGAGCGCGCGCCGCGGCCTGCGCGCCCGCCTGGCCCGCGGGGTCTCGTCGCGCCGGGCCGCTCCCGGCTCAGACGGCCCGGCGCAGCGGGGTCGGCGGGAACAGGTCCTTCATGTCGAGCGGGAGCTGACCGCGGAACCCCTCGATCTCTCCCGCCGACACGCTGTCCGCGACGGCCTCGCAGATCGCCTGCAGCACGAAGCCGGCTGCCTCGCGGTCCATGCGCAGCTCGCGCGCGACGTCGGCCTCGATGGTCGCGGTCGTGATGCGCTTGTCGGGCCCGTCGAGGAACGGCTCGAGCGACGGGTGGAGCTTCGAGGGCAGCTGCGCGACGAGGTGCCGCGCCTCCTGGGGCGTCACCCTGCGGCAGAGGCAGCCGAGGACGATCTGCAGCGCGAGCTCCGCGCGATCGCGCTGCTGGAGGCCGCTGTGGCGCTCGACGGCGTGGATCAGCCGGCCATACGCGCTGTCAGCCCGCGCCTTGCGCCGGGTGAGGGCGCGCACGCGGCCGTGCGAGCGCTCCGGGCGCGCGGTCCCCTCGGGGTGCAGCGCGCCTTCCGGCTTGAACCGGGTGGCCACCTCGAGCTGCGCCTTCACGACGGAGCCGGCGGCCTCCGCGTCGATGATTCCATCGGCGAGCAGATCGTCGAGCGTCACCAGACCGACGGGCCGCCCTTGCTCGGTCACCGGCACGCGCCGACACGCATGATCGCGCATGGTGCGCACGGCGTCGTCGATCGACGCGTCGAGCTCGAGCGTCGCGATCTCGTCGGACATGATGTCGCGCAGCATCGTGCTGCGCGCGTCGAGGTCGCCTGCCACGACCTCCAGCGCGATATCGCGATCGGTCACGATGCCGGCGAGGCGCTGGCCGTCGTGGACCAGCACGGCGCCGACGTGGTTGTCCATCATCGCCCTCACGGCGTCATAAGCGGTCGAGCGCGGGCTAAGAACGATCATTCGCGGGCGTCGGTACTCTTCGAGCGACATGGCGAGTCCCTCCCCTGGGCAGCGCGTTCGGGGTTGTGCGTGCGTACGCCAGAGCGCGGCTAGCCAGAACGGTACCAACCGCGATGGCGCGCGTGGCCGGCGGGTGGACGCGGCGCCCGGGATCGCCGCCGCGAGCGGGCGAGCAAGCGCCTGGCGCGCCGCCAGCGCGAGGGCCGAAGCCGCTCGTCAGCGGATCGCGCCGCGCGCCTGCGGCGCCGCGACGGCGCCGCCGCCCGCCTTGGTGTCCAGCGCGCTGCGCGCCTGCTTGGTCGCGGGCGCGACAGGCGCGAGCCGCACCATCCGGTGCAGGAGCCCGTCGACCCGCTGCAGCCAGCCGCGCCAGGCGGCGTACTGCGCCACCGGGATGGTCGACTGATCGAGGATCACGCGCTCCTTCACCACCACGGCGTTCTTGCCGGGCACCTTCGCGAAGGAGATCGTCGCCCGCCCGAACGCGCCGCCGTTCTCGTCGCCGCCCGGCGGGAGCTCGGCGAACGCGTACCCGGGCGGGGCGGTGATCGTGATCGTCCGGTTGTGGTGCCGCGGCGCGAAGCTCGGCGGCAGGACCACCGGCAGCGTGCGCTTCACGAGCGGCGCGAGCTGCGACGTCATCGTGGACGCGCCCGAGAGCGGCACGGAGAGCTCCGCGCCCTCGCGGCGGGCGAGCCCCTCGGAGCGCGCCTCGTACTCGAGCGTCGCCGCCCCGTGCGGGAGATCGGCCTGGAACGCCACCTTGGGCTTCACGTCGACCGTCGGGAACCAGCCGTACGCGAGGTACTGCTCGACCCACTGCGCGCGCGCGTCGGCCTCCGCCAGGTTCGACCGGAGCTCGAACGCCGCGTCGCCGATGTGCCGCTCCTTCGCCGCGAGCTCGCCCGCGCCGGAGGGGAGCAGCGCGATCGTCCACTCGGCGTCGACGCCGTGATCGGCCGGCGAGCTCGCCGGCGTCTCCACGATCTTCGGCGGCCCCTCGTCGACGAACAGCGCCAGCGTGCGCGCGTCCATCGCCGGCAGCGGCCCCAGGCGGCTCTGCGGGCTCGTCGCGTCGAGCCACAGGCCCGGCGCGCCGCCCGCGCCCGGGAGGTACGCGATGCCGTGATCGAACACCGGGATCGCCGCCACCTCGCTCCGGAGCAGCGAGGGCTGGCCCGTGTAGCGCGTCTGCACCAGCACCTCCGTCGCCTCGATGCCGATCGACTTGAGCAGGGTGATGAGCAGCATCGCCTTGTCGTCGCAGTCGCCCTGGCGCCGCGCCAGGAGCTCCTGCGGGCGGTTCGGCAGCCACCACTCGCCCGACACGAAGTTCACGTACCGGATGTCGTCCGCCACGAAGTCAAAGAGCGCCCGCAGCTTCTCCTCGCGCGTGGCCTTGCCCTTTGTGAGCTCCGCGGCGAGCCGGCGGACCTGATCGTCGGGCTCCATGAAGCCGGCGACCGCGCCCCGGTACCACTCCCGGAAGTCGTGCCAGCCGTGGAACGTCGAGCCCACGACGACCGGCAGCACCTCCGCGAGGTGCGGGGCGAGCGGCTCCTCGGGCACCTCGGGCGGGTCGTCCCAGATGTACCGCGTCACCTGGCGGTCATCCTTCTCGGACCTGAGCACCCGCTCGGCCTTGCCGTTCAATACGTCGATCGCCAGGGGATCGCTCGCCGGCGAGTCGACGACGACCTCGTTGTAGAGGATCGGCCGCGTGTCGGTCGAGCCGACGTAGTCGATGAAGTAGAACGGCGCGTCGCCCCGGCGACCGACGGGGCCCCGGGTCCACGAGCGCACCGCGACCTCCACCACGTCCCCCGCCTTGAGCTCGGGCCAGCGCACGAACGGCTTCTGCCCGCCCGCGCCCTGCTCGTCCGGCTGCGCCACCGTGCCGTCCTTGCGGTGGACCCGCGCGAACAGGAGCTCCGTGTCCTCCCCCTCCGCGGGGATGTCGCGCTCGTAGAGATCCTGATCGGTGCGCGGCTCGATGACGATCTCGCGCGCGTAGTGCATGAGCTGCGAGACGCGCTTGTCCGGGTGGTACGTCACGACGCGCACCCAGTGGAGCTGCCGGTCGGCTACCTCCCCCTTCTTCGCCGGGGTCTGCCGCCCGCGCGCAAGGAAGACGCCGGGCGCGACGATGTGCTGCTCGTCGCGCATGCGCTGCCGGCCCGGCGCGCCGGCCGAGCCCTCGCCGAGGCGGAGCGCGAGCTCGGCCTTGAGGTACGTATCGCCGGGCGTGAGGTCGCGCGCCCGCGCAAGCGCGGCCGTGGCCACGCGCGACGCGGCGGGCGTCGGCCGCGCGCTCGCGCCGCCCTCCCGGACCGCGGCGAGCGCCTGGAACGCGGCGGGCTGGTTCGGCGCGACCTGCGTCGCGTACGACAGCACCTCGCGCGCCCACGCGACGCGGCCCGCGTCGTGGAGCGCGCGGCCGATCCGGATGACGTCGTCGGCCGACGTCTGCTGCGCGAGCGCCCCGGCGGCCGCCACCTCCAGCGCGGCGCCGCCGTCGGGCTCGAACGCGAGCACGTAGGACGCGCCCCGCGACTCGGGCGCGATCTCGGCGAGCCGGCGCGCGGCCCGCAGCTCGAGCGCCGGGTCCAGCCGGGCCGCGGCCGCGATCTCCTGCCAGACGACGACCGGCGTCCGGTCCTTCTGCTCGCGCTCGACCGCGAGCAGCTCCTCGAGCCCCGCCCGCGTGAGCCCCGCCGTCGCGAGCTTCTTCTTGACGAGCGCCCTGAGGACGCGCGCCTCGGGATCGCGCGCCGAGCGCAGCGGGTCCTCGCGCAGCGCGGCCGCTGCCCAGTCGACCCGCTCCGAGGCGAGGTGAGCGGCGACCAGCCGGCGCTGCGCGAACGCCGCGGTGGCCCGGTCCTTCTCGGCGAGGCCCCGGGCGCGCGCGGCCTCGAGCCAGCCGCTGCGGTTCGCGCCGAACGGAGACACCCACCCCGCCAGGGCGAGCGCGTCGGCCGAGATCCCGGGCGACCGCGTCACGCGGTCGAGCAGCCCGGGCGCGCGGGGCGACCGCTGGTCGTCGGCGCCCCCGAGCGTGCGCGCCACGACGGCCGTGAGGGTCTGCTCGAGCGACTGCGACGCGCCCGCGTCGAGCGCCCTGTCGAGCGCCGTCGCGACGGCGGTCGCGGCGCGCGTGCCCGGGGGCGGGGCCGGCGGCAGCTTGAGCGGCGTGAGGTCCGACGAGGTCGCGAGCGCCACCGGCCGGCGGTCCTCGTCGGTGAAGCGCACCCGGACGCGCCCCTCGTCGGCGATGGCCCCGGTGCACACCTTGAGGGCGAGCAGGTGATCGCCGGCGGGCGCCTCGATGCGCGCGGCGATGCGGTCGAGCACGAGGCGCTCGTGCGCCGCGTCGCTCGCGGCGACGTCGGCGCCATCCCACGCGAGCCGCACGGCGCCGGTCGCGGCGACGTGGGCGAGGATCGGCTTGCGATCGAGCGCGGCCGGGACGGTCACGCGCGAGGCGAGGTACGTGCAGGTCTCGGTGCGCGGATGGATGTAAAGATCGAGCGGCACGCCGCGCGCGGTCGACGCGGCGGGCAGCACCCTGCGCCACGCGACGTCGTACACCCCCCAGGCGTAGCGGGCACTCATGTCCGAGAAGCGCTGGCCTTCCGCCTCGGGCCCCTCGCGGAGCGCGAGCCCGCCGCCCGAGTTGTCCTGGAACGGGCCGAGGATCGCGAACGCCTTGACGAGCCCGGACGGGTCCGGGGGCGCGTCGTACGAGACGGCGCGCGCGCCGGGCCACGTCGCCGCCGGCGGCTCCGGGGCGAGCGAGGCGGCGAGCCAGCGCGCCTCATCGGCGAGCGGCGAGGAGGACGCCCCGATCTGCGCGAGGCCTTCCCGCGCGCGGCCCTGCGCGGCGCGGTCCGCGAGCGCCGCCGCGATCACGAGCCCGGCGAACGCGTCGTCGCCGCCCCGTCGCGCCCGGGCCAGCGCCGCGCCGAGCATCTCGTCGGGCGTCGCGGCGGTCCACCGCAGCGTCAGCACGATGGGCGCGCGCTTCTCGGACCCCGGCGCGCTGCCCGCCGCGGGCGCGCTCGCCCCCGCCTTCGCGCCCCCCGGTCGCAGCGCCGGCGCGCTGCCCGCCGCGGGCGCGCTCGTAGCCGCCTTCGCGCCTCCCGGTGGCGGCGACTGTGCGTTGCCCGCCGCGGGCGCGGCGGCGATCGCGAGCAGCGCAGCCACCCACCCGCCCCCGCGGAGCGCGCGGGCGCGCGCGCGTCGATCTCGTCCTCGTCGATCCCGTCGATCTCCCCCCGGCGAGCTGCGCTCCATCGAACCTCGCTTCCCGGTCACGGCATAGCGCGGGCCCGATCGCGGCGCGAGCGCGTCGATCGCGCGGGTGTGGCCGCGCCGCGCGCGCCGAACCCGCGCGCCGTGCGCGAACTTGGCCGGCCAGCCCGCGGCCCCCTACCCTGCGCGCATGCGCCGCGCGTCACGATGGCTGCTCTCGGCGGTGATGGCCCTGACCACGCTCACGGCCTCGCCAGCATCGACCTTCGCCCGCGACACCAAGGTCGAGTGGAAGAGCGTCGACGTCCCCGCGGGCGAGGGCCAGGCCCAGCGGGCGCGGGCGCTGCGCGGCATGCTCTCCAGCGCCGCGAAGAAGGCGGACTTCGGCAAGGCGAAATCGGTCGTGCTGAGCGCGCGTGTCGTCGAGTTCACCTCGACCACGCGGGGCGACGTCCACCGCGTGAGCTGCACCGTCGTCGGCCGCGTCGTCGGCGGCCCCACCGCCCGCTCGCACATCTCGTTCGGCGGGAGGCCGAGCGAGCGACAGGCGCTCGAGAAGCAGGTGCTCGCCATGGTCGCGAGCGGCGTCGTCGGCCGGCTCGCCGCGATCGTCCGCGCCCGCGCGCAGGACTGACGCGCATGGCGGAGCCGACCTGCTCCGCCGCGGGATCGCGCCGCGCCCCGCTCGACCCTCCACGGGATCTGGACTACGACGGCCCGCACCTCATGGAACTGGACCGGATGGTGAGCGAGCTCTTCCAGGAGGAAGAGCTCGCTCGCGACACGGCGAAGAAGCTGATCGAGCTGGCGCAGCGCTCCACGGATGAGGCGAGCGCCGAGCGCGCGAGCCTGCTCGCGTTCCTGCGTGGGCCGATGGAGCGACACATGCGCTACGAAGAGACCGCCATATTCCCGCATTTCCAGGCGCGCGGGCTCGCCGAGGAGGTCCAGGTGGCGCTGAAGCAGCACGCCGCCGTGCGTGAAGCGACCGACGCCCTGGCGGGCGTTGCGCAGGGCGGCGACGTCGCGCAGGCCATCGTCGATGTCGCCCGGTTGCTCCTGCACCATACAAATTTCGAGGGCGACTACATTTATCCAGAGCTCACCCACGACGAATGGCGCGAGCTGATGAAGGAAACCGTTCCGCAGGGCATCTGAGGTGGTACGCATGAACTCGACACGGATGTTGTCCTCGACGTAGGCTTTTGCCGCCGTGTCTATTGCAGCTGGTCAGGTGCTGAGCGAGCGCTACCGCCTCATCCGACCCGTGGGGCAGGGCGCGCAAGCCGCGGTGTGGGTCGCCGAGCACCTGGCGCTCGGCACCCATGTCGCCGTCAAGCTCATCGATCCGGAGCTCGCGAAGCAGGAGGACGCGCGCGAGCGGTTCCGCCGCGAGGCGACGGCCGCCGCGCAGCTGCGCAGCGCCCACGTCGTGCAGATCATCGATCACGGCATCGACGGGGAGCAGCCGTTCATCGTGATGGAGCTGCTCGAGGGCGAGGACCTCTTCGATCGGCTCGCGCACCGGCGCCGCCTCTCGCTCCAGGAGACGTCGAAGATCGTGACGCAGGTCGCGCGCGCGCTCACCCGCGCGCACGGGGCCGGCATCGTGCACCGCGACCTCAAGCCGGAGAATTTTTTCCTCTGCGCGAACGAGGACGACGAGATCGTCAAGATCCTCGACTTCGGCATCGCCAAGGTGAAGGGGCAGGGGAAGCGGGTCGCCCAGCGCACCAGCGTCGGCACGCTCATGGGCACGCCGCACTACATGAGCCCGGAGCAGGTGAAGGGGCTCCGGGAGGTCGACTACCGCGCGGATCTCTGGGCGCTCGGCGTGATCGCTTACCAGTGCGTGACGGGCGAGCTCCCGTTCGACAGCGAGGGGGTCGGCGACCTGCTGATCAAGATCTCGCTCGGCGAGATCCCGGTCCCGTCGAGGGTGAACCCGGAGCTGCCGCCGAGCTTCGACGGGTGGTTCGCGCGCGCCTGCGACCGCGACCCGTCGCGGCGCTTCAGCAGCGCGCGCGATCTCGCGGAGTCGCTCGCCCGCACCGCCGACCTGTCGATCGAGGCCCCGAGCAGCATGAGATCGCCGCAGTCGCCGCAGCCGCCGCCGATGCCGCCCCGGGCCGCGCCCACGCGCCCGCCGGCGGCCCCGCCGCGGCCGGCGACGGGCTCGGTGATCCCCAAGGCGCCGCCGCTCCCCCGGGTGGCCGACCCCACGGGCGCCGCCGCGTCGACGCGATCGCCCGAGCGAGGGTCGGGCGAGCCGCCGGCGGACATGGCGGCTGCTCCGTCGTCGGCCAGGCCGAGCGCGAGGATCCCCGCGGTGCCAAGCGAGCGGCCGCAGACGCCGCCGCGGCTCACCGAGCGGCCTCCGCTCAGCGAGCGCCCGCCGCTGTCGTCTCGGTTCGGCGAGCGGCCTCTGGCGCCGCCGCGGGCCACCGAGCGACCTCCGGCGCCGCCTCGGCCCACGGCGCGGCCTCAGACGCCGTCGCTGGCTCAGATCAGCGAGCAATCACCGGGCTCGCCCGAGCTCGGCGAACGGCCGCCGCTGAGCCAGCGGCCGCCGCTCTCGGCTCGACCCGGCGATCGACCTCCGGCGCCGCCGCAGCACAGCGACAGCGCGTCGCAGAAGCCGCCGGTCGCCACCGGGACGCCGGTCGCTGCCGGAACGCTGGTCGCTGCTGGGACGCTGGTGGCTGCCGAAACGCCGGTCGCTGCCGGGACGCCGGTCGCTGCCGAAACACCGGTCACTGCCGGGACGCCGGTCGCTGCCGAAACACCGGTCACTGCCGGGACGCCGGTCGTCACCGGGACGCCGGTCTCCGCGCAGCCGAGCAGCGTATCGTCCGCGCCGACAGACGACGTCGACGCCCCGCCAGGCGCGCCTGCACCGGCGCTGGCGCCCAGCGACACGTTCCGGAAGGCCGCCGACAGCGCGTCCTCGCTCGTCGACGTCGACATCGGCGAGTTCGAAGAGGACGTGATCGACACCGACGTGGACGAGCCCTGGACGGCGCCGGCCGCATCCGCAGCGCTCGCTCCGCGCGCAGAAGCGACGCCGGCCGAGCCCGCGGCCGCAGCTCAAGCGCCGGCCGAGCCCGTGGCCCAAGCGCCGGCCGAGCCCGTGGCCCAAGCGCCGGCCGAGCCCGTGGCCCAAGCGCCGGCCGAGTCCGTGGCCGCAACTCAAGCGCCGGCCGAGCCCGCGGCCGCAACTCAAGCGCCGGCCGAGCCCGCGGCCGCAACTCAAGCGCCGGCCGAGCCCGCGATGGCTGCGCCCCAGAGCGGCGTACCCATCGCGCCAGACGCCACGGCCGAGCCACCGCTCTCGTCGCAGACGCCACACGTGCTCTCGCCACACCAGGCCGAGCCGCACGCGATCGCCCCCGAGCGCGAGGCGCCGCCGAGCCAGGACCCGTCGTCGGAGAAGCTCCGCAACAACGTCAGGCGAGCGGTCGCCGGAGCGGCGGTCGCGGCTGCCGCGCCCCCCGCCTCGCTGCGCGAGCCGCCCCCGCTCGATCCCCCGCTCGCCCCTCGGGCTCGCGCGTTGCCCTCCGGCCAGTCGCCGGACCAATGGATGAAGGGGTCCAGCGTGAGCGGGGTGGCGCACGAGGCGCGCGAGAGCGTGCTTCCGGAGTTCGACCCCGGCTCACGCCGGCGCCGACGCGCCCGCTTGGCAGCCCTCGCGCTGGTGGCCTTGGCCGGCGTCGCCGCGTGGCAGGTGCTCGTCCGCTCGCAGCGCCTGCCGCAGAGCACGCCGGCGGCCGAGAGCGAGGCCCCGCCGCCGCCCGCCGTCACGGCAGAGCCCGCACCGCCGCAAGAGCCCGCGCTCCAGCCGACCGTCACGACGCCGGCCGTGGAAACGGTCACGTCCGCGCAGCCGTCGGCCAGGGCCGCCGCGACGACGCCGCCGCGGAAGCGGCGCCCGCCACCGCCGCCGAAGAAGTCGCGGAAAGAGCCGGGCAAGGTGGACGACCTGACGATCGAGATCCCAACCCCTCCGGAGCCGGCCGAGGCGGAACCGACCTCACCAGCAGAGTCGCCGCCCCCGACCGGATCGCCTCCCCGGGACGATCCGGCCCCGCATGCAGAGTGAAGCGTGGAAACGACTGCATATCAGCAATACTCTGAAGAATCCGGCGACTGGTTGAGAAAGGGGAGGGCCCGGCTGCTGGCCCATCTGGTGCGCGAGTTCGGCCCGGAACGGCGGCCGCTCGAGCTGCTGGAGGTCGGCGCCGGGGTCGGCCAAAACCTGAGTGTCCTCGCGGAGTTCGGGGCCGTCGACGCCAACGAGGTGAGCCCTCTCGGGCAGGAGGCCATCGCGAAGGCCGGCGTGGCAAGGACGCTCTACGGCACATCCCTCCCGTTCCAGCTCGACCGACGTTACGACGTGATCTGCGCGCTCGATGTCATCGAGCACATCGAGGACGACCGCGCTGCGCTCCGGTGGATCCATGACCACCTGAGCCCTGGCGGAATCTTCGTCGCCACGGTGCCCGCGTATCCGTGGCTGTTCAGCGATCACGACCGCGCATTGCAGCATTTCCGCCGGTACACGGCTGGCAGCTTCCGCGCCGCGCTGCCGGCCGAGCTTCACGTGGAAGCTTGTGCCTACTTCAACCAGCTCCTCTTCCCCGCCGCGGTCGGCTCGCGCGCCGTCTGGAGCGCCGCGCGCAAGCTGCGCCCTCGCAAGACCAGCATGAAGCAGCCCTCACCGAAGTCGGGCCTCGCTTCCTCCGCGCTCGAAGCCGTCCTCGGTGCCGAGGTCGACCTCATCGCGCGCGGCTACCGGCCGAGCTTCGGCCTGTCGGTCTTCTGCGTGGCGAAGCGCTGGGCCGCATGAAGGACAGATCCGCGTCGCTCGCCGATCTCCCCAGCACCCCGCCCACCGGCGCCCCGCCCGCACCCCCGATGATCTCGGCGGATCCGCCCGAGCCCGCGCCCGGCCCGCCGCAGGGGATCGGAGGCCCGCTCGCCAGGGCGCGCACGGTGCTGCGCCCGGTCATGGTCGTCGCCGCTGCCTTGTTCATCGGGCTCGCCGCGCGGGACCTCGCTCGCAGGTGGGAGAGCGGCGCGCCGATCGACATCCGTCCCGCGTTCGTCGCGCTCTCGGTGCTGCCCCTCGCGCTCGGCCTCGTCGTGCTGGGGCTCGCCTGGGCCTTCATCCTGGAAGAGCTGACCGGCCGGCCCATCCCTCGCTGGCCGGCGATCGCGCTGCACATCGAGTCGCAGGCGGCGCGGTACATCCCCGGCAAGGTCGGCGTGCCGCTGTTCCGCATGCTGGGCGCCCCGCGCATCGGGACGACCAGCGCGGTGGTGGGGTCGTCCTTCGCGATCGAGTTCACCAGCTTCATCGCGGTCGGCGCCATGGTGGGGTTCGGCCTGCTGGCGGCGGGCGGCAAGCAGTTCGCGGGCGCGAGCGCGCTCATCGGTCGATGGAGGCTGCCTGTGCTCCTCGCCCTGGGCGCGGTCCTCGTCGCGTTCATGACGGTGGATCGTACCCGCGCGCCCGAGCGCGTGCGCAAGCTCCTCGCGCCCGAGGGGCGCGGGCCGCTCATGCCGGTGCGATTGCCGCTCGTGCACGCGGTGTATTCGCTGACCTGGGCCGCGCACGGCGCGTGCGCCGCGCTCGCCGTCGGCGCGACGCCGGCCGCGGCGCTCGGCGGCTCCGGCCTGTTCGTGCTGGCGCCCATCGCCGGTTTCCTCGCGATGGCCACGCCGGGCGGCATCGGCGTGCGCGAGGCGCTGCTCTCCGTGGGCCTCGCCCCCGCCGTCGGACCCGCCGCAGCGCTGGGCGCCGCGCTCATCTCGCGAGCCACCTCGCTCGCTGTGGACGTGGGCGGCTTGCTCATCGCGCGGCTGCTTTGCCGACGCGCCGCGCGTCGCTAGGATGCGCCCCCTCTCATGCTGGCCCGCCTGCGTGTTGCCCTGAACCCTGACTCCCCCCTGGCCCGTTTTTGTGCCGCCCTGACCTCCGGATCGCCCCGGGAAAGGCTGCTGCGCAACGTCTTCGCGGCCGTCGTATGCCTCACGGGCCTCGTCGGCTACGCGCTCGTGGTCCACGCGCACATTCCAATCCAGCACTGGCTCCTGTGGCGGCTCGCGCCGCTCTGGGGCTATTCGCTGCTGTTCCTGCTCTCCAGCCTCGGCATCGGCCTCGTGCTGTTGCGCCGGGGGCTGCGCCTCACGCACTTGCCGCCGGTCGAAGAGGGCCTGTTCGGCATAATGGTGGGCAGCATCGCCTTCGTGTTCGGCATGTACCTCGCGGGCGTGGTCGGCTGGATCCGCCCCTGGTACGGGCTCGTGATGCCGGCGGCCCTCTTCGCGGGCGGCCTCCTGGAGCTGCCACGGTGGCTATCGCGCCTGAAGCACGATCTCGACGCCTCGACGACGCCGAAAGGGACGATGCGCTGGCTGTGGCTCACGGCCACGGGCGTCGGCGGCGTGTGCCTCGTGCTCCTCTACCTGTTGTCGCTGACCCCGGATTCCATCAGCTTCGACGCGACCTGGTATCACCTGCCGATCGGGCAGGACTATGCGCACGCCGGCCGCATCGTGCCGTTCTACGGCGACGTGAACCGCTCGTTCCCCCACTTCGCGAGCATGCTCTACGCGTGGGGTTTCAGCGTCCCCGGGATGCTCGTGGAGCAACGGTGGATGATGGCGCTCCACCTGGAGTTCGTGTTCGTCCTGGGGAAGGTGGTCGGCGTCGCGGCGCTGGCGCGATACCTGCTCCAGGGCGAACGCGTCCCTGGTCTCTGGGCGGCTTTCTTCCTGTTCCCGTCGCTGTTCGTCCAGGACCAGAACCCCGGCGGTTCGGCGGACCATTTCCTGGGCTTCTTCGCGGCGCCGGTCCTGCTCGCGTCCATGCGCTTCGCGGAGCGCTTCGACAGGCGGTATGCCGTCCTGCTCGGCGCGTCGCTCGGGGGCGCGATGCTGGTGAAGTACCAGGCGGTCTATCACCTGGCCATGGCGGCGGCGGTCGTCGTGCCGCGCGCCGCGTACCTGCTCGCGCGCGCGGCCTCCCGCGCCCTGAAGAAGCGCAGGCGGCCGCTGCTCTCGGCGCGCCGCGTCCTCGTGGCAGGGCTCATCGCGTCGGGCGTGGCGCTCGGCACGGCCGCGCCGCACTTCATCAAGAACACCATCTACCATAACAACCCCGTTTATCCGTTGGCCCAGCGCGTGTTCACGCGGTCGTACCCGCAGCACGCGCGCTCCGCGGAGTTCATGGAGAAGGCGTATCCCAACGCGCCTTACCTGCCCAAGGGGAAGGGGCTCGAGCGGCAGCTCATCGCGGCCGGCAACTTCTTCACGTTCTCGTTCTCCCCGCACTACTCGTTCACTCGCTACGTCCCCTCGATGGGCTCGCTCTTCACGCTGCTCCTGCCGATGCTGCTGGTCATCCGCGGCCGTCGCAGGCCGGCGCTCGCGGCCTGGGCGACGTTCGCCGGCATCTGGATGTGGAGCAACACGTACACCGCGGACCGGTACCTGCAGGGCATGCTCGCGGTGCCGATCGCCGCCGCCGCGGCGCTGCTCGTCCGCACATGGCAGCTCGGGACCGTCGCGCGGCTCGGCCTCGTGCCCCTCGTGGTGTTCCAGATCGTGTGGAGCGGCGATGTGCCCTTCTACTCCGGCCCGCGCCGGCTGGAGAGCGCGCTGTCGCTGATCCGCTCCACCTACGAGAAGCGATGGACGGACGCGCAGCGGTTCAAGTTTCGCGAAGATCACCGCGCGATCAACCGGGCTACCCCGCCCGACGCGCGCATCCTCGCGCGCAACTACCGCACGACGCTCGGTATCGAGCGCGAGATCATCTTCGATATCCAGGCCTGGCAATCGCTCATTTTCTACGAGCCCGTGCGAGGGCCGGCCGAGCTCTACCAGCATTACCGGAGCGTCGGCATCACCCACATCCTGTACCCGCCGAACCAGCGCCCGCCGGACACGCTCCAGGCCGCCGTGCTGTTCAACGAGCTCGTGCACCGCTACGCGACCGAGAAGCGCCGCTTTGGCAGCCTTCAGCTCGTGACCATGCCGAAGGAGCCGCCGCCGGCCGACGAGCTGCCTTATCAGGTGCTCGCGCTCGGCGCGCCGGGCTACACGGATGGGCTCTACCCGGTCGAGGCGCTCCACATCCTCCCCAAGCTCCAGCCACCCAAGGGCCAGGAGCCCAAGCCTGCACGGGCGTGGCCCAAGGATACGAACGCGCAGGCCGCGCTCCTCGACGCCGCAGAGGCGGTGGTGCTCGGCAAGAACGCGCGGAGCGGCCGGAACGTGAAGCTGGACGGCGTGTTCTTCTCAGCGGAGCGCTTCAAGAACTACACGGTCTACCTGCGGCAGCAGCGCGACACCTCCCGGGCGGAGCCGTCGCCCGAGCCCCCGGCCACAGGCACGCCGCCCGAGCCCCCGGCCACAGGCGCGCCGCCCGAGCCGGAGCCGATCGACCCTGTGGCTCCCCCGGAGGACGTCGATCTGGAGGACCCGGACGGCTGAGCTCCCGGCCCGGGGCTACCAGCGCTGTTCGAGCAGCAGCCCGGTCCAGGGGACCGGGCTCTTCACCTCGCGCTCACGCGCGCCGGTTGCACCTGCTGGTTGTGCCACGGCTTCGCGCCCGTGGACTGGATCCCCTCCAGCCTGAGGGCCGGCTCCCGTTCCGCGAGTTCGGTCTCGATCCGGCGCACGCGCATCAGCACCTCCTCGACGAGGCGGCGGTTCGTCGCAATGAGCTCCGCGAGCAACGCCACGGCCACCAGGATGCACGCCATCACGACAGCGCCTGTGCCGACGATGAGCGACTGAATATAACCGCTGTAGTCCGGATTCCGCAGGTAGAAGTAGAGAAACCGGACGCCGAGCGCGACGCCGAACACGAGCAGGACCGTCGCGACCCAGCCCACGAGCTGCACGGGGCGGTACATCGCATAAGCCCGGAACATGACGGGACCGGCGCGGCGCAGGTAGTCGGGGATCGAACGAAAGAGCCGCGACTCGCGCGTCTTTGGGTTGGTGGTGATCTTCACGTTCTCCAGGGCGAGGCCGCGGCGGCCTGCCTGGATCACGGTCTCCAGCGTGTAGGTAAAGCGGTTGTGCACGAAGAGCTGCAGCGCGGCCTTCCGGCTCACCGCGCGGAAGCCGCTCGGTGAGTCGGCCACCTCCGTGGCGGACAGGCGCCGGATGAGCCGCGAGCCCCACCGCTGCAAGACCTTCTTGAGCGGCGAGAAGTGCTCGATCCTATCTGTCTGCCGATCGCCGATCACCAGGTCGGCCCGGCCGTCGAGGATGGGAGCGACGAGCTTCGGGATCTCCGCGCCGCGATACTGGTTGTCCGCGTCGGTGTTCACGATGATATCGGCGCCGAGCCGCAGGCACGCGTCGATGCCGGCCATGAAGCCGGCGGCGAGGCCTCGATTCCTGGCAAAGCGGACGATGTGGTGGATCCCGAGCTGCTCGGCGAGCGAGCTCGTCCCATCCGTGCTGCCGTCGTCAATGATGAGGACCTCGATCTCGTCCACGCCGTCGATCGACCGCGGCAGGTCCGCGAATGTCTGCGCGAGCGTGTCGCGCTCGTTCAAGCAAGGGATTTGGATGATGAGCTTCACGGGCGATTTCGCGGCGCAGCGTAGCACGACGTGCGTCGAGAAATTCACCTCGGAGCGCAGCGGGCTCCCCCGCGACGCGAGGCTCCATCGCGGGCCGGAGCGCCGCCCCGCTCGCGCTGAGCGCCGGGCGGCCAGCAGAAACCTGTCCACGCCGCTCCGCCGGTGCCCAGGGGCACCGTACATCGCGGAACATCACGGAACATCGCGGGGACGATGGCCTGCAGCCCTGCGCCGGGCCAGCGGGACCATCGCTCCGCGCTAGTTGAGCAACTTCTTCGAGAGGTGCTTGACCGCCTCCTGCGCCGCGTTTCGCAGCGCGACCTCGACCGCCTTCGAGGACGTGTCGCCTCGCACGAGGATGGCGCAATTGTCCCCTTCAGCCTCGAAGGATGCGAGCGGTAGCTCTGTCGCCGCTGCTGCAGCGCGGATGGGCACCTGCACAGCAAGCGAACCGACCTCGAGCTCCACGAACCCCACCAGCTCCGACTTGGATAGGTTCTGCATGCCTTCGAACGTGGGTCGCCGGCTGGGGCTTAGCAAGGTCAGGTTTTTCCTGCTTGTCGCTGGGATTGAGCTCCACGTGAAGCAGCAGAGCGCGGGAGCGTCGAGCGCATCGTCTGGTCGACGGTCGGCGGTCGGCATCGGTGCGCGGTGTGGGGCGTGGGGCGCGCGACGCGGCGGCCGCCGGTCCGAACGTCGCGCGCGTCACGCGCGTCACGCCGACCGCGCGCTTCCGCACGGATGACCGCTCTCGCGTCAGTTCTTCAGGGATGTCAGCTGGTCGGCCATGATGCTTCGGTGATTGCGGTAGACCTGAAGCACGATGGCCAGCGCGATCGCCGCCTCGCTCGCCGCGAGGACGATGATGAAGACCGTGAACACCTGGCCAGCCACGCCGCCGGCGACGAAGTGGTCGAACGCGATGAAGTTGAGCGCGGCGGCGTTAAGGATGAGCTCGACGCCGAGGAGGATGCCCACCGCGTTCTTCCGCGTCATGACGGTGAACAGCCCGAGCCCGAAGAGCACCGCGGCGACGCTGAGGTAATGGATGAGACCGACCTCCATCGCCTACTCCCTCTCCCAGGCGCGCCTGACGGCTCGACGCGCGAGCACGACCGCGCCGATCATCGCGGCGAGCAGCACGACCGAGCCGAGCTCGAACGGGAGCAGGTACTCTCCGAGGAACGCGTGCCCGAGCTTGGCGGTGGACGGCATCGCCGGCTTGGCCTCGGCAGGCCAAGGGGTCTGGGTCGCCACCCTGCCGAGCAGGAGCAGCACCGCCGTGACCAGACCGAACGCCACGGCCGGCCCGCCGCGCGGGTTCGAGATCTTCATCTCCGCGATGCGGCTCGTGAGCATCACGGCGAAGAGGATGAGCACGAGCGTGCCGCCGACATAGACGAGCACCTGCGTCGCCGCGATGAAATCGGCCGAGAGCGAGACGTACAGCCCGGCGATGCCGAGGAACGTGCCGAGCAGGGCCAGCGCGGAGTGGATGATGTTCCTGGAGAACGCCACGAGCCCGGCCGAGCCGAGCGTCAGCGCGGCAAGCCCGAGGAAGACGAGTGCGCTCAGGGAGGGCATGGGGTGAGGGCCGCGACGTTAGACCGCTGCCCACCGCCCATCAAGGGCGACCCCTGGCGCGTCGCTCGCGGCACGCTGCTGCGCCGTTCTGCGCCCTTCCGCTCGCCGCTCGCCCTCGCTCAGGCGCCCGCTCCCGCCCCGCCCGCGGGCTCCGCGCCCTCGGCGCCTTGCTGCTTGCCGCGCTCCTTGCGCCAGATGGCGCGCAGCTCCTCCAGCGCGGCCGGGTTGTCGCGCATGGCGCGCTCGCGGGCCTCCCGGGCGTGCGGCCCGTACTCGCCGACGGGCACCTCGCCGAGGTCCTTCGGCGCCTTGTACAGCGGCACGAGGCCCTCCGGAATGAAGCGGAACGTGAGGTGGTCGAGCGTCGGCGCCGCCCCCTCGAACTCGCGGGTGTGGCGGATCGCGCCGGTCGACTCCGTCTTGCACGCCTCGACGCAGAGGCCGCAGTACATGCATTTGCCCATGTCGATGTCGAAGCGGCTCATCGCCTGCTTCTTCGTCGCCGGGTCCTTCTCCAGATCGATGGCGATGCACTCGATGGGGCACGCGCGCTCGCAGCGCTTGCAGCCGGTGCAGATGTCCATCTGCACCTCGAGGAAGCCGCGGTACCGCGGGGGGAGCATCTCGCTGACGGGGCGGTCCGTCTTGTCGGGATACTGGACGGTGATGGGCTCCCGGAACAGATGGGAGAACGTGACCGCCATCCCCTCCAGGATGGTATTGGCCGCGCTGGAGATGCTCTTGATGTACTGGGCGAGATCCATGGCCGGTGCCTCTCAGGGACCTGACGCGCTCGGGCAAATCCCCCGAAGGAGCGAGGCGCTACACCGCGGATGATAGCAGACGCGGACCAGCCCCGGAGCGTCCGACCCGCTCTCCGCAAGCCCCGCGGGCTCCCGCCAGCCCGCGCCGTACAAGCCCCGCAGGCTCCCGCCAGCCCGTCCACAAGGCCGCGTCCGTTCGGCGTCGCCCCGCGCAGGAACCAGCGGAGAGCGGGGAGTCCGCGGCGAACCTGTCCTCTCCTGTTGACGCGCACCCGGGGTGGCGATCATGGTCGTCTGATGTCGCAGCTCCCCTTGTCGGGAACGTTCACCGCCCTCGTCACGCCATTCACGCCCGATGGCGAAGCCGTCGACTTCGATGCGCTCGATGCGCTCGTCGAGGCGCAGATCGCGGGCGGCGTCAGCGGGCTCGTGCCGTGCGGGACCACGGGCGAGTCGCCGACCCTCAGCGAAGCCGAGACGACCGCGGTCATCCGGCGCGTCGTCGAGGCGGCGCGCGGCCGCGTGCCGGTGCTCGCGGGGACGGGCTCGTTCTCGACGAAGAAGACGATCGAGGCCTCGCGCGCCGCGCTCGCCGCTGGCGCGGCGGGCGTGATGATCGTGATGCCGTACTACAGCAAGCCCTCGCAGGACGGGCTGCGCGAGCACACGCTGGCCGTGGCCAAGGCGATCCCGGCGCCGATCGTGCTCTACAACATCCCGGGGCGGACGCTGGTCGACCTCTCCGCCGAGACGACCGAGCGCATCTGCGCCGCCGCGCCGAACGTCGTCGCCATCAAGGACGCCTCGGGCAACGTGTTCCGCTGCCAGGAGCTCGTGCGGCGCCTCGGCGACCGGCTCACGATCCTGAGCGGCGACGACACGCTGACGCTCGCGATGATGGCGCTCGGCGCGCAGGGCGTCATCAGCGTCACGTCGAACGTGCTACCACGCGAGACCAGCGCGGTGACCCGGCGGTTCCTGGCCGGCGACCTCGCGGGCGCGCGCGCAGCCCACCTCGCGCTCCTCGAGCTGCACGGGCTCCTGTTCGTCGAGCCGAACCCCGCCCCCGCGAAGGCCGCGCTCGCCGCCCTGGGCTGCATGAGCGCTACTGTCCGGCTGCCCCTCGTGCCGGCCGGAGAGGCGACCCGGCAGCAGATCGCCGAGGCGATGAGGCGGCTCGAAGCGAGGCGCGAGGCATCGTGAAATCGAACGGAGATCATCGAGGTGTGCCGATGAGCGCGCTCGTCGGGGCCGCCCAGGGAGACGACGCCCGGCTGCTGAAGGTCGCGATCCACGGCGCGAGCGGCAAGATGGGGCAGGCCATCGTCCGGCTCGCGGCGAACGAGCGAGCCCAGGTCGTGGGCGCGATCGTGTCGCGCGGCTCCTCCCGCATCGGCCGTGACGTCGGCGAGCTCGCGGGGACAGGCAACATCGGCGTCGCGATGAGCGACGACACCAGCGCCGGGCTGCTCGGCGCGGATGTGGTGATCGACTTCTCGCGGCCCGAGGCGCTCCCCCGCCTCCTGCACCTCGCGATGCGGGCCAAGGTCGCCGTGGTCAGCGGCACGACGCGCCTCGACGGCACGTGCGAGCGGCTGCTCGACGAGACGGCGCAGCACGTCCCGGTCCTCTGGTCGCCGAACACGAGCATCGGCATCCACGTGCTCGCGGAGATCGCGGCGAGCGCGGCGCAGCGGCTCGGGCCTGGCTACGACGTGGAGATCGTGGAGGTGCACCACCGCGCCAAGGTGGACGCGCCGAGCGGCACGGCCGTGCGGCTCGCTGACGCCATACGCGCGGCCCGCGAGCCGACCGCCACGCTCGCCGACGTCCACGGCCGCGAAGGCAACGTCGGCCCGCGCAAGGCGAACGAGCTCGGGATCTTCGCCGTGCGCGGCGGCGACGTCATCGGCGACCACACGGTCCACCTGCTCGGCCCCGGCGAGCGCATCGAGCTCACGCACCGCGCGACCAGCCGCGATCTCTTCGCGCGCGGGGCGCTGCGCGCGGCGTGGCACCTGCACGGGAAGCCGCCCGGCCGATACACGATGGCCGACGTGATCGGCGGCTGACCGCGGCGCTCCAGGGCCGGACGCGGGCGATCCGCGATCCGGCCTGTCGCGAGAGAGCCACAATGTGGTCAGCGGCGGTTCGCCGCACTACGCTGCGGCGCTCGTATGGAGACGCTCGCTGCGAGGATCGCACGCGCCGGTCCGCTGCCGGACAGGGACGCGGTCGGCTGGGTTGTCCGCCTGGCGAAGCGCGTCGAGAGCCTGCACGCGCGCGGGACGGTGCACGGCCGTCTGTCGGCCGCGTGCGTGGTCATGGAGGGCGAGCCGTGCACGTCGACGGGGTGGCTCTCGGATCCGCTCGCCACGCCCGCCTTCGTGGGTTACCGCTCGCCGGAGCGGGCCGCGGGCGAGGGGCCGTCGCGCCGGGACGACACGTGGGCGCTCGCGGTCACCCTGTACACGGCGCTCTCGGGAGCGCTCCCGTTCCCTGCCGAGAGCGACCAGGAGCTCCGCCGCAAGCAAGGCGCCGGCGCCGCGCCGCGGATCACGCCGTCCGGCGCGGCGGGCGACGCGCTGTGGCGCGTGCTGGACCAGGCGCTCGCGCGCCGCGCTGAGGAGCGGATCACGGAGGTCGCGGCGCTCCGTCGCGCGCTGGAGGCGGCGCGGCCGGGCGACGGCCTGGAGGAGCTGCCGCCGCTCGATGAGCACGCGCTCGCGGCGCCGGCGAGGACCATTCCAGCGCCGCGCCCGTCGAGCAGCGGGGTGCGGGGGACGTCGAGCTCGCAGCCGCCTCGCAAGAGCGCGCCGCCGCGCGAGGGCACAGGCTCGCAGCCGCCTCGCAAGAGCGCGCCGCCGCGCGAGGGCACAGGCTCGCAGCCGCCTCGCAAGAGCGCGCCGCCGCGCGAGGGCACAGGCTCGCAGCCGCCTCGCAAGAGCGCGCCGCCCCATGGCCACTCGAGCTCGCAACCGCCGCCCATCGCGAGCGCCTCGGCCCGCCGGACGCCGTTGCCCCTCCACGGGCTCGCGAGCCTGGGGCTCCGGTCGACGGCCGGCGTGCCGACCACCCCGCCTCCGGAGGCGCCAGACCGTCCGTCGAAGGCGCAGACCGCGTTGCCTGCCGCATCGCCGCGGCTCGCCGGCGCAACGACGGAGGACGGCTCGCGCGCGGGCGCAGTGGCTGCCCCGACCGCGCGCGTGCAGCCACCGCCGCGACCGCCCGTCGTGCCCGCAGCGACGGCGCGACTGCCCGTCGCGCCCGCAGCAACGGCGCAACCGCCCGTCGCGCCCACAGCGACAGCGCAACCGCCCGTCGTGCCCGCAGCGACGGCGCAACCGCCCGTCGTGCCCGCAGCGACGGCGCAACCGCCGCTCGCGCCCGCAGCGACGGCGCACCTGCCCGTCGCGCCCGCAGCGACGGCGCAACCGCCCGTCGTGCCCGCAGCGACAGCGCAGCTGCCCTTTGCGCCTGCAACAGCGCAACCGCGCGCCGCGCCCGCAGCGACGGCGCAACCACCCTTCTCACCCACCGCGGTACCCCTCTTCGACGCGGATGCCCCGCCGAGCCCGCGAACGGTCGACGACCTCCCCTGGCTGGGCGAAGACGACCCGAATCGGCCGTCGCACCCCTTCCCGATGGCGCCCGGCAGCGTCGCCGCGCGCCTCGGCTCGCCCGAGCTCGGAGCACCGACGCCCCACGTCCCGGCCGTCGACCTCCCCTGGCTGGGCGAAGGCGACACGCACGAGCCGTCGCACCCCTTCCCGATGGCGCCCGGCAGCGTCGCCGCGCGCCTCGGCACGCCCGGGCTCGGCGCGCCGACGCCCCACATCCCGGCCGTCGATCTCCCCTGGCTGGGCGAAGACGACCCGAATCGGCCGTCGCACCCCTTCCCGATGGCGCCCGGCGGCGTCGCCGCGCGCGGCGGCGCGTCCAGGCTCGGCGCGCCGCCGCTCCGCGCGCCGGCGCCAGCGCTCGGAGCGAGCCGCGAGACGCCGTCCGCGGCGCGCCGGTGGGTCACACTGGCTCTAGGGGTCGTGGCCATCGCGGGCGCCGCGGGGGCGGCCTTGTTCTGGCTGCGCCACCGCGACGCCGCGCCGCCCTCCCTCCCGGCGCCGCCGTCTGGGTCGGACGCTGCGCCCGCCGCATGCGCCGCCCCCGCAGAGCCGAGCGCCCCGGCGCTCGGCGACGCCGGCGCGGAACAGGCAGGCACGGCGGCGCCGGTGGACGCAGGCGCCATGAACGCAGCGCCGAACCCTGCGGCCACGGCGGAGTTCTCCGCGTGCGCGATGCCTCTCTTTCCCGGCAAGAGCGTCGACGCCGCCATCGCGGGCGAGCTGTTGTTCGTCTGCGCCGAGACCGACCCGATGAAGGGCGTCGCGGCGCTCAAGAGCCACCTCGCCCAGGCAGCTGGGCCCAAGGGCGTCTCGGACGCCACGAAGGAATGGGCCGTGCTCGGCTGGCACGACATGGCGACCCTGGCCACCCTGCGCGCCCGCTGCTGCAACGCCCCGCGCCCCCTCGATCTGCCCTCCACGCCCGAGGGCTGCGCGCCCCTCGACGAGGCCCTGAACGAGCTCGGCTCGGCCGTCGCGTCGGCGTCTGCTCCGGGCGATCGGGCGGTCACGAAGGCGGCCCGGCGGTACATGCGCGCAGCCCAGTGCGTCGCCCGGGTCGGCGCGGCGACCCGTTACGGGCGCAAGAACAAGCCGAATGGAGGCGAGGCCAGCGCCTTCAGGAAGGTGCTCTCGCGCGCGCTCCGGAACGCTGCACAGGCGCGCTGAGCCGCGCGAACGTCACGCCGCGCGCCGCGCGTGGCGCGTGCCCATGGTGCGCGCCGTGCCACGGCGTGACGTGACGAGCGACGCGGACGGCGCGGCCGGCGCAAATGGCGTGAACGGGCGTGAACAGGCGTGAACTGCGCGGCTCGATCGCTCGACCACCTCGCCGAACGAGCGGTTCTGGGGTAGCGTCCGCGGTCCCATGTCCAACGAAGCGAGCGATCTCCTGCTCGAAATCGGCGTCGAGGAGCTCCCCTCGTCGTTTGTCGAAGCTGCGCTCCGCGCGCTCCCGGATCTCGCAACGAAGCGCCTCGCAGAGCTCAGGCTCCGCCACGGTGCGGTGCGCGCGCTCGGCACCCCGCGTCGGCTCGCGCTGCTCGTCTCCGGGGTCGCGGCGCGCCAGCCGGACCTCGAGGAGGAGGTCACCGGCCCGCCGGTCAAGGCGGCCTTCAAGGACGGCGCGCCCACGAAGGCGGCCGAGGCGTTCGCGCAGAAGCTCGGCTGTACCGTCGCGGATCTGCGCCGCGTCGAGGGGCCGAAGGGCGAGTACCTCGCGGGCACCCGCCGCGAGGCCGGCAAGCCCGCGGCCGAGCTGCTCCCGGAGGTCCTGGCGTCGCTCGTCGCGGCCATCCCCTTCCGCAAGTCGATGCGCTGGGGGCAGGGAGATTTCGCGTTCGGCCGCCCCATCCAGTGGTTGGTCGCGCTCTCCAGCGGCGAGGTCATCCCCGTCGAGATCGCCGGCATCCGCAGCGGGCGCACGAGCCGCGGCCATCGCTTCCTCGGGTCGGGCGAGATCGCGATCGGCGCCGCGAAGGACTACGTCGAGGCGATGCGCGCGGCGCACGTGCTCGTCGACCCCGAGGCGCGCGCGCAGCTCATGCGCGAGCGCCTGCTCGCCGCGGCGCGGGACGCTGGCGGGGCGCTGATCGAGGACGACTTCCTGATCGGCGAGAACCTCTCCCTCGTGGAGGAGCCGCACGTCATCGTCGGCAGCTTCGAGGAGCGGTTCCTCGAGCTGCCGGAGCGGGTGATCCTCGAGGTCGCGCGCGGCCACCAGCGCTACTTCGGCGTCCGCGACGCGAGGACGGGGGCGCTGCTCCCGAGGTACCTGGCGGTCGTGAACACCGCGGAGGCGCCCGAGAAGATCAAGCGCGGCAACGACAACACGATGCGCTCGCGCCTGTCGGACGCGCAGTTCTTCTACCGGGAAGACGTCAAGATCCCGCTCGCGAACCGCCGCGAGAAGCTCGGCGGGATCGTGTTCCAGAAGCGGCTCGGCAGCGTGCTGGCGAAGGCCGAGCGCGTCGAGCGGCTCGCCCGCGAGCTCGGCCTGCTCCTGATGCTGCCCGAGCAGACGCTGGTCGCGGCGGCCTCGGGGGCGCACCTCGCGAAGTGCGATCTCGTCGCGCTGATGGTGGGCGAGTTCCCCGAGCTCCAGGGCGAGATGGGACGGGCGTACGCGCTCGCCCAGGGGGTCAGCCCGGAGGTGGCCGACGTCGTGCGCGATCACTACCTGCCCAAGGGCGCCGCGGACGCGACGGCGCCGACGAACGCCGGCGCGCTGGTCGCGATGGCCGATCGGCTCGACACGCTGGTCGGCTGCTTCGCGATCGGGCTCGTCCCCACGAGCACCGCCGACCCGTACGGGCTGCGCCGCGCGTGCCTCGGCGTGCTGCGCACGCTCCTCGATCGCGATCTCGATCTGCGCCTCGGCGCCGCGTTCGGCGCCGCCTACGACGGCTACGCCGGGGTGGAGCTCAACGTCTCGCGCGAGGAGCTCACGACGCGCCTCGGCGAGTTCTTCTCCGAGCGGCTCCGGGGCCTGCTCTCCGACCGGCTCCCGCAGGACGCGGTCCTCGCGTGCCTGCGCGTCGCCGCGGATCGCCCGCTCGATCTCAGGGCCCGCGTGCGCGCGATCGACGCGCTGAGCCCGGAGGTGCGCGCGCGGGTGGGCGAGGTCTTCAAGCGGGCCACGAACATCGCCGACAAGGCGCCTGCCGGCGAGCCGGTGGCGCCGTTCGGGCAGGACGTGCACCCGAGCGAGACGGCGCTCTTCGCGGGGTACCTCAAGCTGCGCGAGCAGATCGCGTCGGACGTCCGGAGCGGCTCGTACGACACCGCGTTCAGGGCGGTGGCGGACTTCGCCCCGCTCTTGCACCAGTACTTCATCGACGTGTTCGTGATGACCGACGACGCGGCCGTGCGGGACAACCGCCTGCGGCTGATGCGCGCCCTGGCGGAGACCTGCGGGAGCCTGGCCAGGCTGGAGCTCCTCGGCGAGGCGCCGCGCGCGGCGTCGTAGCGGGGCGGGCGCGACGGCTCGGCGGCGCGCCCGACACCACGTTTCAGCTCAGAGTGGCTTTCCGGCGGGCGCCTCGGCCGCCGGTTCTCGTGGAGCTGGCTTTGCGGGCGCGGGCGCCGCAGGCCGTCCGGGCTCTTGCCACTGCAGCCCATGAGGCTCTGCCTCGTCATGGAGGCGCCCGCCCCTCAGGCTGGTGGCTGGCGCCATCACTGACCGTCGTTTGATAGGGGCGCGTCGAGCGCGACGCCACGTGGAGCGGCCAGCTCCTCGGCTGGAGCGCCCGGCGGCGGCGCCTGGCACCGCACCTGCACCAGCACCGCACCAGCGCCACGCCGCCCGCAACAACCCCGGCGGCGCAATCGACCAGGCGCCGGGAGGCGATCACAGCTCAGCCGAGCGGCGATGCGCTCTCAGCATGACAAGAGGAGGGTGTGTAGCAATGTCTTCAATCGAGGCGAACAAAACGATCGCGCGGCGGTTTCTCGATCTCGTGAGCGAACACAAGATCGAGGAGCTCTGCGAGATGATCTCTCCGTCGTGGAGGATGCACGGCGGGCCGCCCGCGCTCCCCGCGGGGCCGGAAGGAATTCGCACGCTCTTCGGGACATTCGGCGCCGTCGAGCAAACATGGTCGGTCGAGGATGTGATCGCCGAAGGAGACAAGGTGGTCGTGCGCGCGAAGAACACGTGCACACAAGCGAGCTTCCTCGGCGTCCCGAGCCACGGACGGCAACAGACGTTCACAGCGATGTTCATTCACCACATCGTCGAGGGCAAGATCGTCGAGACATGGCGTAATGCCGACGATCTCGGCCGGCTCCTGCAGCTCGGCGCGCGGTTCGAGCCGGGGGTGCCCCAGGCTTCGACGTGAGCAGGCTGGCGCGTCTGGCGTCCATCTTCACCTGGTCAGCGCTGCTGTCGAGTTGAACAGAATTCCAGCCGGGCCACCTCGATGGATCACGAAACGGCGACTCCGAACCACGTCCATGCACGTCGCTTCGCTGAACCGATAAGCCCACTGTGGACGATGAGCAGCGCCTCCGGCGCCTCGCCGGGCCGTCGGGCGTCTGGACCTGCACGCTCGCCAGAAGCTGCGGTACCGTTCGCCCCCATGCCGGGATCTCAGCCCTATCCGTTCGCGTTCTTCGGGGCAGCGCCGAGCGACTGGTTCGACCTCGAAGGGGACCTGTTCTCCTATGAGCTCTGCTTCGTGGCGCCCCCGGACGCGGCCGCGCGGCGCGCTGTCGGTGAGGCGTGGGAGCGGGCGCTCGACGCGCGCGCGGTGGAGCACTGCGAGCCCTTCCAGTGGGCCGATCGCTGGGCGCTCGTGCGGGTGCGGCCGGCGGGGTGGAGCAAGGCCTGCATCGCCGACATGGCGCGCGCGGTCCAGCAGGCCCTCACCGCGGTGCACGGCGCGCACCCGATCGAGGTCGCTTCCCTGGCCGAGGCGATGGAGAGCGACAGCGACTGGGACGCCTGGTCCGCCGAGCAACGACCCGAGCCCCCGACGGGCCCGAGGTGGCCCGTCGAGCTGCCCCGCTTCGGCGGAGGCGAGCGCTTCGAGGCCGCGTGCTCGGTGGATCCGGAGGTCGAAGCCGCGCGCGCCGCGGCGCGCGCCGCGCGTCTCGAGGAGGAGCGCTCGTCGGCGAGCGCGGCGGGCGACGACCACGACGCGGACGACGCGGAGAGCAGCGACGACGACGACAAGCCCAGGGTCATCTCCGGCGGGCTCCGGCTGGAGCGCGTGCCGGACTACAAGGCGCCCGAGCCCTCCGACGAGCAACTGAAGCTCTTCGGGCAGAGCAGCGAGTGGCTGATCGCGACGAACGGCCTCGTCTTCGGTGTCGCCAAGCCGAAGCGAAAGCCGCCCGTCGCCGCGTGGATCGAGAACGGCGAGCTCCGCACCGCTCAGGGCGATCCGCTCGCCACCACACACGGCGTGTACCTCGCCGCGCGCGACGACGGCGGCGCGGCGCTGATCGGGGAGGATTCGGAGGCCGTATGGGAGGTCCTATTTGCGGCGGGCTCCGTGCGACGCCTCCTGGAGCACGACGAGCCCTTCGCCGACGTCGCCTACGGCCCGGAGGACCGTGTGCTGGTCGCGAGCGACACGATCGAGGTCTACCGCCGGGAGGGCTCGGGCGTCGCGCTCGAGGGGCGCTGGGACCTCGACAGCTACGGGATGCGCTCGATCTTCGGCGGACGCCTGCTCCTCATGAAGTGCTTCGACGACGAGGACGAGAGCGCGGACGGCGTCACCCTCCTCGGCTACGACGGATCCACGGTGCGCCGGCTGGCGCGCGTGCGCATCTCGGTCGGCGAGATCGTGATCGACGGCGCCCGCGTCGTCGTGATCGACGGCGAAGATGGCTACGTGCTGCTCGGCCTGGAGGAGCTCGCCGCGCGCTTCGCCGCGCAGCCGGAGTCCTTCCCCGAGCTGAAGAAGCACGAACCCGGCAACGAGGACGAAGACGAGAGCGCGTCCGGCGAGGGCGACGACGAGGGCGAGAGCGCGTCCGGCGAGGGCGACGAGGAAGAGGGCGCACGGCCAGAGGTGCTGGAGGGCGCGATCCGGGTGGAGCAGCGGAAGTCGCGCGATGTGCCCCCGGAGCCCGAGATCGAGCGCGCGGAGCGCGAGCTGTTCGGGTCGAGCTCCTGCGTCGCGGTGGCGCCCGGCGATCGCGTCTACGGCATCGCGAAGCTCCGGCGCAAGCCGGCGACGGCCGCCTGGATCGAGGGCGGGGAGCTCAAGCGCGCCGAGGGCGAGGCGCTGCCCAGCCCCCACGGCTACATCGCGGCGCGGGAGGACGGCGGCGCGGTGCTGTACGGGTTCGACTACAAGCTCGTCGCCGAGCTCTCCTTCGCAGACGGCAAGCTGCGCCGCCTCTTCGAGCACGAGGCGTCGATCTCCGAAATCGCCTACGGCCCGGAGGGCCGCGTCATCCTGGCCACGGGCGAGTCCCTCGACGTCTACCGCCGCGAGGGAGAGGGCGCCGTCCTCGAGCAGCGCTGGGACGTGAGCGGTTACGGCCTGACCCCCGCCCTCGGCGGCCGGCTGCTCCTCGTCAAGAGCTACGAGGGCGAGGACTCCGAGGACGGGCTGACCATCGTCGGCTTCGACGGGAGCAAGCTGCGCCGCGTGGCCCGCGTGAAGGCCTCTGTGGGCGACGTCCGGATCGCCGAGGGCCGGGCCTTCATGGATCACATCGGCGACACCTACGAGCTGCTCGGCCTCGACGCGCTGGTCGAGCGGCTCGCCACGAGCCCGGAGGTCGCCGTGTACACGCCGTCCGAGGAGGGCGATGACGACGACGAGGCGCCGGAGTCAGGCCCGAAGAAGGCGCCCGAGGAGTACGCCATCGAGCCCGCCCCGGGCCGCGTCGGCGTGCGCTACCTGGGCAAGCAGCGCCCGCTGCCGGAGGACGAGGACGAGGACGACATCCCGAAGGACGTGCGCGCGCGTTTCGGAGCGGGCGCGCGGGAGGTCGAGCGCTACCGCCCCGCCGACGTGTACATCGGGTGGAAGAAGGAAGCCCGGCGCTCCTTCGTCTTCGCCGTGCTGAAGGACGGGGAGCTCATCGAGACCGCGGTGAAGGCGAGCTCCCCCTCGTCGACGGGCCTGGTCAACGCGGATCGGAGCGCCGCCCTCGTGGCGACCGACGGCGACGCCAAGCTGTGGTGGGTAGACCTCCCGCACGGCAAGCCGGTCCTCGTGCACGACTTCAGCAAGGAGGAGAGCGAGGACGAGGTCTACACGCTCGAGGCGCTCGCCTCCGGGCGGGTGATCGTCGGCACCTCGTCGGAGACCTGGATCTTCTCGGTCAGCGGCGGCGCGTCCAGGCTGGAGGCGCGCGGCGACCTGGACCTGCGCGTCGTGGAGAGCGCCGCGGGGGGCCGCGTGGCCGTGCTGGAGGCCTCCGAAGGCAAGCCTATCCGGGTCTGGGGCGTCTACGACGACGGCGTCCGCACGCTCGCCGAGCTCGAGCCGGAGCCCCTCAGCTTCGAGCCGAGCGCTGACGGCAAGTTCTTCTTCGAGGCCGTGAATCGCCTTGGCTGGTATGAGCTCGTCAACCTCGAGGACGCCTGGGAGGCCGGGCGCCGTGACGCCTCTGGCGAACACTACCCGCGTGTGGCGCTCGCGCCGAGGCCCCCCGAGGAAGACGAGGACGACGACAGCGACGACCAGGACGCCGACAGCGACGACGACGAGGATCCGCAGTCCGTGGAGTGAAGGCGGCCAATGCCCGCCATCAGGCCATCGCGTTCGAAAACCCCCGCGCCGTCCGCCCGCTCGATGCCATCGAGAGCAACCGGCTCACACGCTCCTCGGTCGTCGGGTGCGTCGAGAACCACTTCAGCACCGAGCCAGCCCCGGCGAGCGGATTGACGATGAAGAGGCTGGCCGTCGCCGGGCGCGCCGCTTCGGGGGGCACGAGCGCCACGCCGTGCTCCAGCTTGGACAGCGCGCTGGCGAGCGCCTCCGGATCCCCGGACAGCTTCGCGCCGAGCTCGTCCGCCATGTACTCACGCGACCGCGAGATGCCGAGTTGCACGAGGGTCGCCGCGATCGGCGCCACGATCGCGAGGGCCAGCCCGCCGAGCGGGCTCGCGCCGTCCTCCTCGTCATCCGACGATCCGCCGAATATCCCGGCGAAGCTCACGGCATGGGCCACCCACGTGATGCCCGAGGCGAACGCCGCCGCGATCGTCGATACCAGGATATCGCGGTTCTTGATGTGCGCGATCTCGTGCGCCAGCACGCCGCGCAGCTCACGCTCGCTCAGGAGCTGCATGATGCCCTCGGTCACCGCCACGACGCCGTGCTCCGGGTTGCGCCCCGTGGCGAAGGCGTTCGGCTGCGCGTCCGGGATGACATAGACGCGGGGCTTCGGGATCCCCGCCCGGCTCGAGAGCTCCTCCACCATCCGGTGCAGTCCCGGGGCATCGAAGGGCGATACCTCGGCGGCCCGGTGCACCGCGAGCACGATGCGGTCGGACATGAAATACGCACCCAGGTTCATCGCGAGCGCGAGCACGCCGAACAAGACGAGGTACCCGGGCCCCAGCGCCCCGCCGATGGACACCAGGATTGCCGACATGACGCCGAGCAACAGGATCGTCTTGATCTGATTCTTCATGAACTTCGTATCCTCCTCGAAGCAGAGCGCTGCAAAAGCCGCTCCCTGGAGATCGATGTGTCGCGCGTCGTCGCATTGCAATACCCCGCGCACCCGATCAGCAGGCGTCGTGTCCGGCGGATTCCCGCCTGTGGCTCTCCTGACCGCCACCCCTGCTGGCCCGCCCCATTTCGCCCCACCGCCCCATTTCGCCTCGCGGCCCATTCCACCTCGGATACCGCGTCGTCGAGCTCATCCTTCTTCGGCAAATGCCGTAGGCCCTCGGAGCCCCTGGCCGTCGCGCGGCGCAGGGAGGGCTGTTGTCTGAGCCCATTTGACGTCACTGCTCCGGTTCTGCCGGAGCAGTGACGTCTCAGGCGAGTTCAGCCCTCCCTGCGCCGCGCGACGGCCAGGGGCTCCGAGGGCCGGGCGACCCGGCAAGACCCCCGCTTCCCGCGATGCTCGAGCTCGACCTGGAATGCGCCAGCAGCGCGCGTCACGCCTGCCAGATCGCCAGAAGCCACACCGCGACCCCCGCCGCGCACACCGCGAGCCCCGGCACCGCCCGCGGCCACACCCACTGCCCCGTCACCGTGACCCCGCGCCGCACCACCCAGACGGCGCCCGCGACCCACGCCGCGAACGCCCCGACGAGCGCCACGACCCAGCCGACCCGCGGCGCCTCGTCGCGCGCAAGCGCCGCGAGGTGCTGCCGCTCGACCGCCACGGCAGGCTCCGTCCGGGTGCCCGGCGGGCGCGGCGCGGCCGCCGAGAGGCGGGCGATGGCCGCGTTGGCCAGCTCGAGGTCCTCCGCGTGCGGCGTCGTCAGCCACCGCGTCTCCAGGGCCGCCGTGCGCACCGCGCGCCACGCGAAGAGCGCCGTGTCGGCCTGACCGAGGCCCTCCGCGGCCGTCGCGAGCGCGATCAGCCGCTCGTACGCCACGCGGACATGCGGCGCCCCGGGGGCGTACCAGCCCGCCGCCCGCCGCGCGTGGAGCGCCGCCGCGTGCGCGTCGCCGGCGCGCAGGGCGTCCGTGCTCTCTGCGATCTCCCCCTCGCCCGCGGCCACCACCCGCAGCGACACCGCGCCGACGAGGAAGCCGGCGACCGCGAGGCCGCGCAGCACGCCGAGCACGACCGAGAGCCTCACAGAAAGTCGCGTCTCTTGAAGACGAACGCCGCCACCAGAAGGAGAATGAGCGCCCACCCGGCGCACGTGATCGCCGCCCAGCCCAGGTACACGAGGAGGTTCGCGTCAGCGACCTCGCCCGCGAGCAACGGGCGCGGCGGCACGTAGATCTGAAGGTTCGGGACCACCTTGGAGAAGGCGTGCGCCGCGGCGCTGATCTGGGGGCCGAAGTACTTCACCGGCATCCGGGCGAGCGAGTCGGCGTTGCGCCCGATGAGGAAGACGCCCAGCGTGAGCAGCGAGGACAGGAACGGCGTCGAGAACGACGAGAACAGCGTCGCCATCGCGGCGACGATGCCGACCTCGAGGAACGCGAGCGCGCTGCCCGCGAGCACGACGCGCCGCTCCGTCGGCGCGCCGTCCGAGAAGAGCGCGCCGAGCACGAGGAAGACCGCCGCCCAGGGGATGAACCCGTACGTGCGCGCCAGCGGCGAGCGCCACGCCACGAGCCCGAGCGCCGCCAGCGAGGCGGCCCCGGCGCCCGCCACGAGGGCCAGCGAGCGGCCGGCCAGCACGGCGCTGATCTGCAGCACGAGCCCGGCGTCGGCGAGGATGAACACCCCGAGCGTGAGCAGCGTGCCGAGGTATTTGCCGACGAGGTACTCGCCGCGGCGCACCGGGCGGGCCAGGATCGGGAAGATCGTCTTCTGCTCGAGCTCGCGGTACAGCGACGTCGCGCCGATGATGACCGCGACCGCGATGCTGAAGAGCGAGATCGACGCGACGCCGAGGTCGCTGACGACCCTCGCCCCGTTGCGGAGCGTGTAGGCGCCGACGATGATCGAGTAGAACGCGACCGCGAAGGCGACGCCCGCGAGGCCGATGAGGATCCGCGCCCGAAGCGATTCCCGGTAGGTGTTGAGGGCGATCGCAGAGATGCGGCCGAACATCGAGGCGACGTTAGCAAGGGACGGGGGGAGCTTGTAAAGTGCCGCGGGTCAGGGGGCGGCGTCGTCCCCGGGGTCGACGACCCGAACGTCCAGGAACCACAGGCCGTGCGCGAGCGCGTGGCCGTCGATCTGGAGGTAATACACGCCAGGATCGAGCACGAGATCGAGGAAGCTCCGCTGGGGATCCGTACCGATCGTGCAGGAAAGCGGCATTTCAACGCCGGGACAGCCCGGGCCGCGGCGGACCGAGAGCAGCGTGTCGTAGCTCGATCCGGCCATGTCGAGCACGACCCGCCTGCGCGCGGTGAGCGTGAGCCGGAGGAGCTGGTCCCGGGCGCCGCCCTCCTCCGTGCCGGCGCGGTCGCAGCCGGCGTCGAAGTCCGCGGCGGCGTTGGCCGTGTTGCCCTGGAAGAAGCCTCCGCTCTCCGGGATCTCCAGCGCCTCCTCGCACGCGTCGGAGAAGGGCACCAGCGTGGGCGGCACCGCCGGCCGGACGAACGCCGTCACGCTCACGGGCTGGCCGAGCTGCGCCTCGGCCACGACCCGGTACGACCCCGGCGCGACGTTGCGCCGCGCGCTCCGGAGCGGCGTGACCTCGCCCTCGCCACACGCGAGGAGATCGCCTTCGCCGCTGCACGCCGGCGCGGACAGGGCGATCGCGCCGGTGTCGCCGGCCGACAGCTTCTCGACGAGCAGCACGTCGGACGCCACCGGCAGCTCGAGCGCGTACACGGCGTCGACGGCCGCCGGGCCGCAGCCGAGATCCACGTCGTCCTGGTGGCCGAGCAGCGACACGGAGACCGTCCGGTTCGGCGCGAGCTCGGCCGCCCCTTCGCACCCCTCGTCCGGCGGCGGCTCGGTCGGCGCCGAGAGCTCCAGCGTGACGAGCACCGAGGTCGGCGCCGTGGCGGAGACCGCAACGGCGTACACCCCCGCAGGCAGCGCCCGCCGGAAGAGGTGCGGCGCCGCCGCCGTCTGGCAGGCGAGCTCGTCCTCCGGCAGCGCGCACGCGGCGCTCCGCAGCGAGAGCGAGGGATCGCCGTCGCCGTCGGTCGAGATCGCGTAGAGGTCGACGTCCTGGGGCTCGGCGAGCTCGAACGTGTAGACGAGCTCCCCGAGCCCGGTCTCGCACGCGGTCCCGAGATCCAGGGCGGCGTCGAGGATCGTCGCCAGCGCCGGCGCCCCCGGCGAGAGGGTCGCCGCCGTGCCGCACGTCTCGTTCTCCGGCGCCGGCGCCGGCGGCAGGAACGCCACGTCGACGATGACCGGCGCGCCCACCTTCGTCGTCACGTAGAGCGGCAACACCGTCGCCCGCTCCGGATCGCCGAGGCCGCGGGCCCGGAGCTTCGCGAGCTTGCCGCCGTCCGCCGTCTCGTGAGGGCCCCCGCACGCGATCTCGGTCGCGGCGTCGCCGCACTGGCCGGCGAGCGTCACGGCGACGTCGGTGGCCTCCGTCTCCTCATCGGGGGCCTCCGTCCGCACGGTCACCTCGACGTCGACCGGTGGCCCCGGCGGCAAGATCACCGCGGCCACGACGTCGTGCGTGCTCGCAGGGCGGGGCAGGCCGCACGAGCTCGCGTAGTGGAAGCCCGCGCCCGCCGTCGTCATCGCGTACGAGCCCGGCGCCGAGATCTCCAGCGCGTCCAGGCACGTGTCGTGCTCCGGAGACACGCAGCCGCCCTCGTCGGCGCGCCCGTCGCAGTCGTCGTCCCGATCATTGCCGCAGACCTCGGGCTGCGCCGACGACACCGTGGGATCGGCGTCGTCGCAGTCACCCCCGCCGCAGTGCTCGTCGGGATCGCCGTCGAGATCGGCGTCGCGCGGCGCGCTCGAGCACGACTTGGTCGCCTCGTCGCAGGCGTCGATCGTGCATGTGCTCTGATCGTCGCACGCGATCGGCGCGCCGGGCACGCAGCCGAGCCGCGGGTTGCAGCGCTCGACGCCATCGCAGTAGACGTCGTTCTGGCACGCGCTGTCGTCCGGCGTGAAACGGCACCGCCCGAGGGCGGTGTCGCACGCATCGAAGGTGCAGGGAAATCCGTCCTCGCACTGCTCGTCGTCGACGCACGGGCCGCCGAGCGTCGGGTCCGCTGGAGCCTGGTCGCCGCCGGCACCGCCAGCGCCGCCCTCGCCGCCGGCGCCGCCCGCTCCACCGGCCGACGGGAAGGGGCTCGGGGCGCTCGAGGCACAGGCGACGCCGGAAAGCGCCGCCGCGGCGAACGCTCCACAGAGGAGAGCGAGACGCGTCAAGGAGGAAGGCGTCAAGAAGGAGGAAGTGCGAGTCCGCATCGAACGAGGTGAGCGGCAATGAGCGTAGCAGGGCACCGCCACGTCTGGCATCATGGCGCGCGATTCCGCCGAGCGTCGCGGATAGAGGGAAAAACAGGGTGACCAGCGACAGATTGACCCGACCCGAGCTGACGTGGCTGCTGGCGCAGGAGGCGCGGAGCGCCGCCCAGAAGCTCCGCCAGGGCGTGGGGATGATCGCGACCGAGAGCGCGCCGCCGCCGACGCCCTCGCCGGATGACAGCTCGGGCGGCGTCGAGAGCACGCTCAACCGGCTCGACGAGGCGGTGAGCATGCTCGCCTCGCTCCACGGCCGCCCCATGCCGCGCGGGCGGCGCGGCCGCGTCGACCTGACCGCGCTCCTCTGGGAGGTCGCGCCCGAGGCGCGCGTGCAGATCGAGATGGGCGAAGGGACCACCGTGTTCGGCGACGAGACCGAGCTCCGGCGGATGCTCCAGGTGCTCATCGCGCAGGGCGGCGACCCCTCGAGCGTGGCCGGAGCGCCCGACGTGAGCATCCACCGCGTCGGCGACGAGGTCAGCGTCCGGGTCAACCTCGGCCCGGAGACGCCCGTGAACTTCGAGACCGAGCGGGTGTGGCTGTCGCGCATGGCGCTGCGCTACGGCGGCCGGCTCGAGCTCGACGGCCAGATGCAGACGCTGACGCTGCCCGCGGAGGTCGATCTCCAGCGCCTCGAGGTCGAGAGCCTCCGGAAGGAGCTCGCCGCGGCGCAGGCCCAGGGCGAGGCGTACGCGCGCGAGCTCGCCGCCGTCTTCTCCCGGGCCGAGGGCGAGCGCGAGCGCGGGTCGCTGTCCGGCGTCATCTCGCGGCTCGGCGGCAGCGAGCCGGTGTCGCACCTGCCGCCGAGCGGCGACAGCCTCGCGGTGCTCGTCGCCGCGGTGCGCGTGCTCGGCACGCAGCTGCGCGGCATCCTGTCGGCGATCGGCCGCGACATCGCGCCGCTCCGGACCCACGGCGGCGACGCGGGCGAGACGGCCTCGTCGGTGGGGCGCCACGTGACCGCGGCGTCAGAAATCGTCAGTGATCTCGCCAGGTTGGGCGCGTGTCCGCTCCACGAGTTCCCGCGCCACTGCGACGTCGCCGACGTGCTGCGCGACGTCGTGAAGGACGATCTCGCGCGCGCGGCCCGCCACGACGTGCGCGTGGTGGTCGAGGCGCCGGAGACGACGCAGGAGGTGGTGCCGCAGGGCGCGCTGACGGTGCTGCTGCACGCGCTGCTCGATCACGCCATCAGCGCGTCGCCGCCGGGCAGCGAGGTGCTCGTCTCCCTCTCCGAGGGCCCGAGCGGGGTCGAGATCACGTTCGACGACGCCGGGCCGCCGCTCCCGGCCGCGGCGCGGAGCGTCGTGCTGAGCCGCGACTTCGAGGCGGTCGCCCAGGGCCGCCCGCCGGCGCTGCCGCTCATCGCGGCGCACGCGATCGCCGCCCACACGAACTACGGTATCGCCATCGAGGACGGGCCGCGCGGAGAGACGCGGGTGCGGCTCACGATCCCGCGATCGGGGTAGCGCCTCGTGGCAGAAATCCTGCCACGGCTCTGCCTCGCGAGCGGAGAGAGATTCAACGCAAAGACGCCAAGAGCGCAAAGTCGCAAAAAGGCATGATGTCTGTTCTTTTTTGCGCCTTTGCGTCTTTGCGCCTTTGCGTTGAAATCTCGCCTGCTATCGCAGGAACGAGTTCGTCGGGAAATCGACGTCGAGGTTGAGCGTCGCGCCGCGCACGATGTTGATGTTGTCCACCGTCAGCGTGGTGGTGACGGGGCGGTCGTTGCCACGCTCCACGAGCGTTGCCGTGGCCGTGTACTCATCGGGCGGGAGATCCACGGTTACACTGAAATCCTCGCAGCGCGCGTAGTCTCTCGCCACCTCGCGGCTGCCCCGGTAAACGATCAGCTCGAAATCCGCTCCTCGGCGGCTGTGCTGGGAGCAGGCCCGCGAATCGATCCGGTTGGCCACGGTCCAATCCATCGTCAGGCTCCCGACGGCCTGCACAGGCCGCGGCCGGCGCTGGGGGCTGGGCTCCACGTCGACGATGCACCCCAGGGCCAGGAAGCTCGATAACGCGAGGCCGCAGAGGGGAAAGACGCTCTTCTCCTGATTCATCCTCGTACCCGTCCTTTCACTGCTGCCTCGCCGTCAGCGCGGTGTGTAGTAACGGCGCCCCCGCTCGCGCGGATAGCTCAGCTCGCGCTCCGGCACGTACCGCGGCGACGTCCGGTACGTCTGCCTGTAGTGCTGGAGCTCCGTGGGCTCCTCCTCGAAGATGACCCAGCCCCGGTTCGTCGGGTAAAACCAGCGACCGTCGACCAGGTAGGCATATGTCCCGCGGAAGTAGACGCGCGGATAGGCGGCGATCTCCACCGGGACGACCTCGGCGCGCACCGCCGGAACGCCGGACACGACGAACGCACCCTCGGTCCCGACCGTGCCCATACACCCCATGAGCAGCGAGGCGCCGACCGCGAGCGCAGCCGCGGCGAGCGAGGCCCTCGTCACACCGAGAGATCTGGACCGCCCTCGCACGGGCGGAGTCACGTTGTTGCTCTGCTTCACGTCATTGCTCCTCGGAGCGTGACTCAGCAACGCGAGTGCCAGCGCGGCGCGACTCGAGATCTCCGCCGCGGCGCTCAGCGGGCCGCGCGGAGCGCGCCGGCGAGCGCGAGCGCGCGCTGGATCTCCGCCGACGTCACCAGGCCGATCACGCGCTCCCCCTCGTCGAGCACCGCGATCACGCTCGCCTCGCCGCTCGCCAGCGCGTCGAACGAGCGGGACGCGTCGTCGTCCGCGTGCGCTCTCGGCACATCCACGGGCATCACCGCGCCGACCGTCGCCGGCGCGGCGCCGCCCTGCAGCTGGCGCGCGAGATCCCAGACCGTGACGACGCCGATCTCGCGGCGCCCCTCGCCGTCCCGGGGATCGTCGATCACCCGCGCGCCGACCAGGTTGTGGCGCAGGAGCCGCTCGGCCACCGCGCGAGGGCTCTCGTCCGCATACGCCTCGCCGAGCCGATCGGTCATGAGCCGCGCGACCGGGATGCCGCGGAGGAGCTCGTTCGTGCTGGAGCGCGCCTGCTCGGCCGACGCCCCCATGTAAACGAACATCGCGATGAGCACCAGGATCAGGTTCCACGAGAGCAGGCCGAAGAGCCCGAAGGCCACCGCCATCGCCTTGCCGGTCGCGGTCGCGATGCGCGTCGCGCGGGTCCGCCCGAGACGGCGCAGGAGCAGCCCGCGCAGCACCCGGCCGCCATCCATCGGGAAGGCCGGCAGCAGGTTGAACGCGCCGAGGAGCGCGTTCGTGATCGCGAAGGCCACGAGCGCGGCGCCGATCTCCGCCGGCGCCGGGAGCAGCCGATACGCGACGTAGCTGGCGAGCGCGATACCGAAGCTCACGAGCGGCCCGGCGAACGCCATCCACGCCTCGTGCTCGGGGTCGTCGCGCTCCATCTGCGAGACGCCGCCCAGCATCATCAGCGTGATCGCGCGCACCCGGATCCCGTTCTTGAGCGCGACGAACGAGTGGGCCAGCTCGTGCACGAGCACCGCCACGAACAGCCCGACAGCCAGGATCGCCCCCCAGGCGAGCGGCGGCAAGCGCATCTCCTCGCGCGGAATCCCGAGCGACGACGCGATCACCGAGAACTGCGACGACGCCGCCCACGCCACGTACGGCAGGAAAATCAGCAATGTGATGTGCAGGCGTATCGGGATTCCACGGATCCGCAGGACTGTCAGCCCCTGGTCGAACATGTGCCTCCTGATCCACAGGTACAGATGGGGCCGACAAGCACCTTCGCAAGCCGCCGAGACGGCGCCAATGCGCGGAAGACCAGGGCAGCCGCGCAGCGCCGCCACGCAATGCAGAGAGGCGCGCGCCGCTGCGACGGCGCCAGCGCGCGTCCGTCCCAGGCGGGAATCACGGTCAGGGGAGCGCGTTTGAGTACGCACGGCGCAGCGCGGCGCCCACGCCGCGCGCGGATTGGCGTAGCTTGGTGTGACCGAGGTCGTCATGCGCCAGCGCGTCCCCGATGCATTGATGGCAGCGAGCACGGAAGAGCTGACGAAGGTCGAGCTCGCGGTCCTGGATTCATCGCACTCGGGCGGCGTGCCCAGGGACCTCACGGGCCACGTGTTCGCGATCGGGCCCGTCGGCTCGGTGGACGGCGACCTGCCCAGAGCGGACGGCGCGCCGATCCTCAATGGCAATGGGATGATCTACCGGCTCGACTTCGGCCGCGGCGGGGCGGTCCGGCTGACCTCGAAGATCGCGCGCACCCCCTGTTATCACGCGGACGCCGCCTCGCGCCCCGGCACGCGCTTCGAGGCGCTGGGCTTCCGTGACGCAGGGCTGCTCCGCTTCTCGCCGCACCTCGGCCTGCGGAACCACCTCAACACCGCGTTCGTGCCCATGCACGCGCCGCGCGCGCCCGCGCGCCTGCTCGTAACGAGCGACACGGGCAGGCCCTACGAGATCGACCCGGCCACGCTGGAGCTCGTCACGCCGGTCGGGCGCAACAGCACGTGGTACCCGGCCGCGCCCGTCGATCACCCCTTTCCGATGACGCTCTCGAGCGCGCATCCATGCTTCGACGCGGAGCGGGGCGAGCTCCTCACCGTCAACTACGGCCGCTCGCTCCTCCACCTGTTCATCGCGTCGCTGCCGCGGCTCGACGAGCTCGGGGCGCTCCCGCGCTCCTGGGATCGTCTCGCCGCGGCGGCCGCATCGATGATCGAGCAGCAGCTCGTCCGCCCGAGGGCCGATCGGATCGAGGCGTTCGCCAAGCGGGCGCTCGAGCTCCTGCCCGCGCGCCTCCGCCCGAGCGCGCCGCCGGGGCCGGGCGATCTCCTCGCGCGGCAGGCGGCGCGCTTCGGCGGCGTCGCGCTCGACGAGCCGGCGGGCGACTTCGTGCACCTCGTGCGATGGGACGGCCACAACGAGCCCGAGCGGCACGCGCTGGTCCTGCCGAGCGGCGCGCCGGTGCGCATCGAGCAGAGCGTGCACCAGATCGGGCTGACGCGGCGCTGGGTCGTGCTCGCGGACACGGCCTTCAGGATCGGCCTGGAGAGCGTGGCGTTCCGGAGCTCCAAGGAGAGCCCCGGGGTCGAGCGCCTCGTCCGGTCGCTGCTCACGATGCCCCACGAGCCGAGCACGACGTTCTACCTGGTCCGGCGGGACGCGCTGCGGCCGGGCGGCGGGCCGGTCGTGGTGAAGCGGGTCGTCGTCCCGCTGGAGACTCTCCATTTCCTCGTCGACTACGAGGACGCGGGGGACCGCATCACCGTGCACGCGGCGCACAACTGCGCGACGGATCACGGGGAGTGGCTCCGGCCCTGCGATCGGCACGCCGCCGACAAGACTCCGGCGCCGCCACGCCTGCGCGGCCTGTTCCCGCTCGGGCAGGCGGACGTGAACCGCATCGGCCGGTATACCCTCGACGCAGCGGCCGAGCGCGTCGTGGACCAGACGGTGTTCGCCGATGCCGAGCGGGCGCTCGGCGTCGGCCTCTATGCGTACCGGGAGACGGGCGCGTCGTGGATGCCGCCCGATCGCGTCGAGAACGTCTACTGGCGCGGCGGCGGGATATGGGATGAGCTGTCGACCGAGTTCATCGATCGTCTCTACGCGGCGCACCCGCACAGGTCGCTCCCCCTCCCGGCGCTCCGCCGGATGCGCGCGGAGGGCGGCCACCCCGACAGCCTGTTCCGGTTCAACCACCGCGCGATGCGGATCGAGGATCGCTACGAGTTCCCGCGGCGCGCCGTGGGGTCCTGGCTCAGCTCGCTGCAGTTCGTCCCGCGGCGCGGCGGCAGCGGGGCCGACACGGACGGGTACGTCGTCGCGATCGTCGCGACGCCGTGCCGCGCGGAGATCTGGATCTTCGACGCGACGAACCTGGCGCGAGGGCCGCTCTGCAAGCTGGGGCACCCGGCGTTCCGGCCAGGGCTGACCCTCCACACGGCGTGGCTCAACTCGGTCGCGCCGTGGCGGGGTGGATACAGGGTGCCGGTGCGGGAGGATTACGAGGAGTTCGTGGCAGAGGCCCCCGGCGACCAGGTGAAGGTGCTGTTCGAGGAGGAGGTCTATCCGCGGTTCGCGTGAGCCGCGGCGAGGAACGGCTGGGAGCCGCGAGACGAGGGCGGCTCGGCGCCGCGCGGGGGGACCTCGGCCCCGAGGCCGTCGACCCGCTCGAGCAGCACGCCCGTGGCGCCGTCTCCCAGGATCTCCGTGATCTGGTGGTTGCCCCACGGCTGCCCCTCGCGCAGGCGCCGCGACCGCACGTCGCTCGCCACGATGAGCACGCGCCGACAACCCCTGTCGAGGTGCCGATTCGCCAGCTCGACGGCCGCGGCAAAACCGCCCTGAGCGGGCGTGAGATCGATCGTCAGCGCGGGCACGAGGCCGGCCATGCACGCGGCGAAGGCCGCCCCGCCGGCGTCCCCTCCCCCGCCGTCGTCGCTCGTCATGATGAGGACATCGACGAAGGGATCGCGGAGCCGCCCCACCTCGATGAGCTCCCGCAGCACCGCCGCGGCCATGGAAAGCGTGGTCTCCGTCGCGTCGGCGAAGCGCCGCTCCGCGACCCCCGTCGTCTCGTGCAGCCAGTCCGCAGCGTGAGGGAGACCGTAGCTGGTGATGAGCTCTTGGTTCGTGACGACGCGCTCCGGCAGATAGGCGGCGACAGCCGCGATGCGACGCTGGAACATGTTTCTGCTCTGTTACGGCGCCGCGACCGACGCGCGCCGCTCCTGCGAACCTTGGCCAGGGCAGCTCGATCCGGCGCTCCACCACCGCCGTTCGGCCAGCGCCGAGCACGCTGGAGAGCCAGCGTCCCGGACGACATGAGACAACCCGCTACCGAGTCGTCGAGAGCCGTGGGGCAAACTACACAATCGGATGCTCCCTCCCCGTCACCGACATCCTCCACTGGACCATTTACAGAACGTCCTGCGCAAGTGGGAATAACAGTCGATTCGCCTCCGTCCGCCGCCCGAGCAGGAAAGCGGCGCAGCAGGAGGGCCCTATTGCGACGCGGGCGGTCTCGTCGCCCGCTCGCCGCATCGCGTTGGGCGCCGGGCGGCCAATTCCGACCGGAAGCGACAATTCCGCTATCACGAGCAAATGGATGCACAAACGTGTCGGAACGCGAGGGGCTGAGCAGGCAGGGCGCAGCGCGCGTGTCTCGCCTGGACGGCGCCATCGAATTTGCCTGATCACGTCTGTTTGTGTCCGATCACATCCCGCCTGCGTCCGATCACGTCCGATCACATCCGTTTGCGTCCGATCACGTCCGATCACGTCCGTTTGCGTCCCGTGATGTCGGCGCCTCGTGAGGCCGCTCTTTTCTGGATCCGGAGGGAGGTTTTACCTGTTTGAGGACACCTCCGCTCGCCGCGATCACCGCGCGAGAGCGCGCGATCCGCGCCGCGCTCGCTTCTTCCTTCTTCCCGCGCGGCCCCGCGGCGCGCAGCGGGGCGCCTTCTATCCTATCCATCGTAATCGCGACGCCGCTCCAGCGCGCGCCGCGCTCGCCCGGATCCACCGCGATTGAATCGCGGAGAAATCCCAAGGGAGCGCAGATGCGAGGAGCGCCTGATTCACGGGCGCCATCCCGCGAATCCATGCTGCTCGAAGCGGCAGCCTCTGCACAGAAGAGCGAGGCACACAGCCTGCTCTGGGGTGCACCAAGGTGTTCGGGGGCCGCAAGGCTCATCAGGAACACCGGGGAGGACCAATGATCTCGATGCACAAGACGATGGGTTTCGCGATGATGCTGGCGCTCGGTGCCGGGTGCGCGGTCGGCGCGGACGACGACTTCGATATGGATGACGAGAGCGTCGACTCCGCGAACAGCGCGCTGGAGGCGGACGAGCGCGGCGGCTACGCGACCCAGTCGCAGGCTCAGGCGCAGGTCGGCCAGATGGGGCCCAGCAAGCTCGGTCTGCCCCCCAGCAAGGGTCTGCCTTCGAAGGGTGTTCCGATGCTCCCCAGCAAGGGCGAGCTGCCCAGCAAGGGCGGGCTCCTTCCCAGCAAGGGTGAGTTTCCGACCAAGGGCCTCCCGAGCAAGGGCGGCTACCCGACCAAGGGCGGATACGCTCAGCAAGGCCCGGCGCAGCTCGGCCAGGCGTCCGAGCTCTCGCAGGCTCAGATCGGGCAGGCGGGACCGGCGCAGATCGGGCAGGCGGGACCGGCGCAGATCGGGCAGGCGGGCACGGCGCAGCTCGGCCAGGCCGGCCTCGGGCAGACGGGCGTTGTCGGGCAGGAGACCGGGCAGCGTGAGGGCGAGCGCTGCATCGGTGGCTTCGGCGGCGGCTGGGGCGGCTTCGGCTGGGGCGGCTTCGGCTGGGGCGGCCTCGGCTTCGGCGGCGGCTGCGGTCTGACGGCAATCACGACGTCGATCACCAGCTTCGTCCCGGTCGTCAACCCCTGCTTCAGCCCGTGCGGCGGCTTCGGCGGCTTCGGCGGCTGGGGCGGCTTTGGGTGGTGATCTGATCCCATCGTGCTGGCCGGCGCCGGGGACTCCGCGTCGCAGGATCCCTCGGCGCCGCGCCAGCCCCTCCTTCCTACTCACCTGCACGACACACCTACAGGGCTCGTGAGCGCTGGCAGCCTGGGGTTGGATATCCCGGGCTGCCGGTAGCTGCTCTCTCCCTTCCACCGCTCGCGCACAAGCCACGCCCCGCCGCTCGCCGGCGGGGAGCGCGCGAGGACCCAGATCCGACCTTCAGCCGCCGTGACCGAGGGCGCGATCCAGGTAGAACGCCGCGCTGACCAGGCCGAGGTGGGTGAACGCCTGGGGGAAGTTGCCGAGCAGCTCTCCGCTCGGCCCGATCTGCTCGGAGTAGAGCCCGAGGTGGTTGGCGTACGTCAGCATCTTCTCGAAGATGAAGCGCGCGTCGTCGAGGCGGCCAGCGCGCGCGAGGGCCTCGACGAGCCAGAAGGTGCAGATGCTGAACGTGCCCTCCTTGCCGGTCAACCCGTCGCCTGCGCCCTTGCCGAGCTCGTAGCGGTGGACGAGCGTGTCGCTCGCGAGCTCCTCGAGCGTGCGGTCGAGCGTGCCGAGGATGCGCGGATCGGTGGGAGAGATGAAGCGCATGAGCGGCATGAGCAGGTTGCTCGCGTCGAGCGCGGCCCCGCCGAAGGCCTGCACGAACGTCCTCCGCTGCGCGTCCCAGCCGCGCGCCATGATCGCCTCGTAGATGTCGTCGCGCGCGCACGCGACGCGCTGCCAGTCGAGCGGCAGAGAGCGCTTGTCGCTGAGCCGCAGCGTCCGGTCGAGCGCGACCCAGCACTGGAGCTTCGAGTAGACGAACTGCTGCTTGCCGCCGCGCACCTCCCAGATGCTCTCGTCCGCCTGCTCCCAGCTCTGACATACCCAGTAGGCCATGCGCCGGAGCTCGCGCCAGAAATCATAAGAGATGGGAGATCCGTATTTGTCGAAGAGGTACACCGAGTCGATGAGCTCGCCATAGATGTCGAGCTGGAGCTGCGTTGTCGCCCCGTTGCCGACGCGGACCGGCCGCGATCCGCGGTAGCCGTCAAGGTGGGTGAGCGCGACCTCGGGCAGCTCGTGGCGTCCGTCGATGCCGTACATGAGCTGCAGCGGCCCGGTGGGGCCGTCCTCCTCGGAGACGCGGGCGCTCAGCCATTCCATGAAGCGCGCGGCCTCCTCCGTGTAGCCGAGCCGGAGGAAGCCGTAGAGCGTGAACGCGGCGTCGCGCACCCAGACGTAGCGATAGTCCCAGTTGCGGCCCCCGCCGATCTCCTCGGGCAGGCTGGTCGTCGCCGCGGCGACGATCGCGCCTGTCGGCTCGAACGTGAGCAGCTTGAGGACGAGCGCCGAGCGGTCGACCATCTCGCGCCAGCGCCCCTTGTACCGCGAGCGGGCGAGCCACGACCGCCAGAAGGCGACCGTGCGCCGGAGGGCGTCCTCGCCGTCGATCGGCGTGGCGAGCAGATCGGCGCTGGCCGTCCAGTCCTCGACCTGGCGCAGCGAGAACGTGGCCGACTCGCCGGGCTGGAGCACGAAGTCGGCGGTGACGCCGCCGGCGCCGTCGCTCGACAGGGGGACCGGGCTGATGAGCGCCAGGTCGACTCCATCGGAGTCGAAGACGGCGCCGCGCGGGTCGTCGAGGATCAGGCGGTGGGGGCGGCGGGCGAAGTCGATCGCGGGGCGGCAGGCGAGCCGGAAGCGCACCGCGCCGCGGACTGCCCGCGCGACGCGGACGATCTGGTGCATCCCGCGGCGGTAGGCGCCGTACGGGTCCCGGTGGATCGGCATGAAATCGCAGACCTCGCCGACGCCGTCCACGTCGAGGAACCGCGTGAGCAGGACGTTGGTGTCGGGCATGTACATCTGCTTGTTGCGCGACGTGCCGTTCTCCGCCGAGAGCGCGAAGCGACCGCCGCGCTCGTCGTCCAGGATCGCCGCGAACACGCTCGGCGAGTCGAAATGGGGGAGGCAGCACCAGTCGATGGATCCATCCATCCCGACCAGCGCGACGGAGTGCATGTCGCCGATGACGCCGTAGGACTCGATGGGCTTGTAGGGCATGGCGTCTCCATAGGGCCCGCTCGACCGAGCGGAACCCGCCCCTCGTGGACCCTCGCCTCTACCGCCCTCACGATCTCGGCGGCAGGCGCGAGAGCTTCCGCTGGAGCGAGCGGCGGTGCATCCTGAGCTTGCGCGCCGCCTCCGAGATGTTCCCCTCGCAGTCCGCGAGCACGCGCTGGAGGTACTCCCACTCCACCCGCTCGAGCGACGGCAGGTCCTCGTCCTCGCCGCGCGCGAGCGGGTCGACGCCGAGCAGCGACCGCGCGCACCGGGCCGCGTCCACCGGCTTGGTCAGGTAATCGACCGCCCCGGCCCGGATCGCCGCCACCGCGTTCGCGATCGTGCCGTATCCGGTGAACACCACGATACGGATGCCGTCATCCATGCTCCGCAGCGTCCCCACGAGGTCGATCCCGCTCTGCCCGGGCATCCGGACGTCCACGAGCGCGTACTCGAACACGTGCCCTCGCGCGATCGCCGCGGCCTCCTCGGCGCTGGCGGCGAGGGACACCGCGAACCCGCTCTTGCCGAGCGCCTGCCCGAGCGCGGTCCGGAAGGTCGCGTCGTCGTCGACGATGAGCAGCGTCGGCTCGCCGGCGGCCTCGGAGCTCATGAGTCCACCGGCGCGAGGCGCAGGGCGACGCGCGTGCCGCGCGCGCCGCGCTTGTCGGACCCCTGCCTCGGCGACACGGTGAGGCAGCCGCCAACCTGCTCGATGAGCGTCCGCACAAGGTAGAGCCCGAGGCCCATGCCCTCGCCGGGCGCCTTGGTGGTCACGAACGGCTCGCCGAGCCGCCCTTCCAGGCCCGGCGCGACGCCCGCGCCGGCGTCCTCGACGCTGATCACCGGCGCGCCGCCCTCGTCCCCGACGGTGACCACGATCGGCTCCGCGGCCGCGGGGCTCGGCCCGAGCGCCTGGAGCGCGTTGTCGAGCAGCGCGAACAGGGCCGCTTCGACGTCGGCCGCGTCGAGCGGCACCGTGCGGCGCGGCGCGAGATCGCCGCGCACCTCGACCGCGACGCCGGGGTGCGCCGCCTGCCAGGCCTGCACGCCGCGCCGGGCCGCCTCGCCGACCTCGACCCCGGCGCGCAGGTCGTTCGCCCGGACGTCCGCCCGCATGCGCGCGATCACCACGCGGCAGCGCTCGACCTGCTCCGCGATCGTCCGGGCGCGGCGCTGCGCGGCGTCGCTCGATCTGGTGTCGCGGAGGCTCTCCCCGGCGAGCACCGCGATCGTGCCGAGCGGGGTGCCGAGCTCGTGGGCGGTGCCGGCCGCGAGCGCGCCGAGCGCCTGGAAGCGGGACGCCTCCTCCGCGCGCCGGCGCAGCGCCGCGTTCTCGGCCGCGCTCTCGTCGAGCGCGCGGCGGATCTTCAGGAGGACATGGGCGACGAGCGCCGCGCTCAGCACGAAGGCGAGGAGCATCCCGTAGAGGTGGGTGGAGAACGCGCCGTGCTCCGGGTGGCTCGGGCAACACGCTCCGGCAGGGAGCGCGAAGAGCGCCGCGAAGAGGCAGGCCGCGAGCGCCGCGAGCGCGAAGGTCGTCCGCGGCGGCAGGAGCGCCGCGGCGAGGGCGACGTGCACGAAGAAGAGGGCGCTGAACGGGTTGCCCGCGCCGCCCGACGCGGCGAGGACCCCGGCGATCGCGACGAGATCGAGCGCCACGACGCCGGCGACGACCGCGGTCTCTGCGCCCCGCTCCGACCGCACCCGCCGGTCGAGGGCGAGGTTGAGCCCGGCGGCCAGCACCAGGATGGGCACGGCGATGCCGTACCGGACATGATAGCCGAACAGCGCCTCGTCGACGGCCAGGGTCGCCGCGAGCAGCGCGAACACCGCCCAGCGCAGTCCGACGAGCCACCGGAGGACGATCCCGCCCGCCGGCGCCCGCTCCAGGGAAGCTTCGTGCGTCACGGCGGGATCATAGCGCGAACGCCGAGGGGACCGAGCTCACCGCGGCGAGGACACGGCACGATCACAGAGGATCCTCCCGTGCGACAGCGCGCCCTCAGGCCCGCGCCGGTCCGCGCGGAGCGGCGGATTGCGATGCCGAGCCCCGCGTCATCGTATAGGAAAGGGAGCCCATGGCGACGTGTCCCCACCTCCGACGCGCGCGCGCGTCCGCGCTGCCGGCGCTCCTTGGCCTCAGCCTGCTCCCCGCGGCCGCCGCGGCGCAGCCGACGGCGGCCGGAGAGACGCCCGCCGCCGACCCGCTGTTCGCGCCCAGATCAGCCGTGCGGCGCAGCGGGCTCGCCGCGGGCATCGCCGGAGGCCTGGCGCTCGGGAGCGCCGCCGGCTTCCCGAACGACGTCCAGAAGATCGGATTCCAGCGCCATTACACCGAGACCGGCGTCGGGATCGGCGCCGGCGGCTATGTCTGGCTCGGCGGCGCGCTCGCGGACTGGCTCACGTTCGGCGCTGCCTTCGGCGGACACGGCCTGAGCGCCGCGGACCACGCCTCCCTCGCCGGCGGGTTCATGCTCCACACCGAGGTCTTCCCGCTCTTCTCGCTCGCGGATCGGTGGAGGGACGTCGGCTTCACCTTCGACGCCGGCACGGGCGTCGCGTACACGACCGCCGACGCCGACGGCGCCGAGGTCATCGACGGCGCCCTGCCGGCCCGCATCGGCGGCGGCGTGTTCTACGAGGGGATCCGGCTCTGGAAGGTGGCCATGGGCCCGTGGCTCTACGCCGACTACACCTGGAGCACGTCCGTCCGCCAGCCAGGGTTCTACCTGGGGTGGCGCACCGCCCTCTACACCGGGCCCTGACCGGACGGCCTCCTGGTCCGGGGCGCCGCGGCGCTGAGCTCGAGCGGGCTCCGCCGCGCCTGCGCGTCCCGATCGGGCAGCGCCAGCGTGAGCCGGACGCCGCGCCGGATGAGCTGCATCGCCACGTACGACGCCATGCCCACCAGGATCCTCCGGCCGATCTCGCGGGACACGCTCGGCTTGCTGCGCGGCGCCACCCACTCCGGGTGCCGCCAGAAGCGCACGAGCGCGCGGAGGCGCTGGCCGCCCGGCCGCTCGTTGCGCGCGCGCACTTCCTTGATCAGCGCGATCGCCGCCGCGCCCCCCGCGATCGCGAGAAGGAGCCCGCCGGCGAGCACCTCGGGGCCGTGCCGGCGCACCCGCGACCGCACGTCGACGAGCGCGTGGCGCCGCCGATCGAGCGCCTCGATCGTGTGCATCAGCCGGTCGCGCAGCTCGTCCGCCCTCCGCTCGAAGTCCGCGCGTTGACCGTTCAGCCCCTTCATACGAGCTCCCGGACCAGCCGGACGTCCGCCCCGAGGCGGCCCCGGGTCCTCTCGAGCGGCCTCCTCGGCGCGCGCTTGTAGCCGACCACGCCCACCACGATCGCCAGCGCGATGAACGCGAGCCCGATCAGCAGCGCCGGCAGCGGCTCCGGCGCGATCGCCAGCGCGATCGCGACGAGCACCAGCGCGACGCCGAGCAGCGCCGCGGCCGCCGCCGCGCCGAGCGCGACGCACGACGCCTTCGCCCGCGAGATCTCCTCGTTCATCTCGTCGCGCGCCAGCGCGACCTCGACCTGCATCAGCTCCCTGGCCTCGGCGATCGCCTCCTTCACGAGATCTGCCGTCGAGCTCTCCGGCCTGGGATCCACCTGCCTCATGGGACACCTCTTCGCCTCGCGGCGTGAACGCGCTCGGGGGCGACGCAGGCAGCGAGCGGCGCACGGGTCGCCCCCGAGCTCCGCCACCGACTGCGCCACGCCACCCTCGCCGGGCGTCGCTGTGCATAGGGCGCGCCAGCCCCATCCTCGCGAGGCGTGCGCGCTGCGCGGCCCTCGCGGAGGCGCGCGCTGCGCGGCCGCCGCGCCGCCCCGCCCTCGCCGGGCGGCAGGCGATCAGGGCAGGACGCCGGAGACCACGCGCTCGTGCCCGCCGTAGTCGAGGTGCCTCGAGACGCCGCCGAACCCCGCCGCGGCGAAGAGCTCTGCCACCGCGCCCGCCTTGCCGGCCTCGACCTCCACGGCCAGCACGCCGCCAGAGGCGAGCAAGGCCGGCGCGCCCGCGACGATCCGGCGCGTGAAGACGAGGCCGTCCGGGCCCCCCGCGAGCGCGAGGTGGGGCTCGTAGCCGCGGATGTCGATCTGCAGCGCGGCGACGTCCTCGTCCGGAATGTACGGTGGGTTCGCGGTGATCAGGTCGAAGCGAAGGCCGGACGGCACGCCGGCGAAGAGATCCGAGCGCAGGAACCCCGCGTTGACCGCGCCGAGGCGGAGCGCGTTCTCGCGTGCGACGGCGAGCGCGCCGTCCGAGATGTCGACGCCGAGGACGCGGCTGGTCGGCCGCTCGCACGCGAGGCTGACGGCGACGCAGCCGGACCCGGTGCACAGGTCGAGCACGCGCGCGGAGAGGGCGAGCTGCCTCGTCCGGGCGAGGCCGACCTCGACAAGGATCTCGGTGTCGGGGCGGGGGATGAGCACGCGCGGATCGACGCGGAACGGGCGGCCGTAGAACTCCCGCACACCGAGGAGATAGGCGACCGGCTCGCCGGCGCGGCGGCGCTGGTGCAGCTCGCGGTAGGCGGCGAGCTCGGCCCGGTCGAGCGGCCGCTCGGCGTCGATGAGCAGCCCGACGCGATCGATGCCCAGCACCTTGCCGAGCAGGAGCTCGGCGTCGAGGCGCGCCGAGGACGCGCCGCGCTTCTTCAGGTCGCCCGTGGCCCAGGTGATCACGCGCCGGATCGTCCAGGCCTCGCTCTGCTGCTCACCTTCGGACATGGTCACGGGAGCGGGGCGGCGGCGAGGGCGTTGCGGACCGCGGCGGTGACGACGGACTCGACCTCGGCGCGGGCCGCGTCGCGGTCCGCGACGGACCGCCCCTCGAACCGCAGCACCAGGATCGGACCCGTGTTGGAGGCGCGGCAGAGGCCCCAGGCACCGCCGCCGAAGTCGACGCGCGCGCCGTCGATGTCCACGACCGGACGGACGCGGCGGAAGTGCTCGGTCACGCGGCGGACGACCTCGAACTTCACGGCGTCCGGGCAGTCGACGCGGATCTCGGGGGTGGCGAAGGTCTCCGGCACGTCGGCGAGCAGCTCGCCGAGGGGCCGCCGCGCCCGGGCGACGATCTCGAGCAGGCGGACCGTCGCGTAGATCGCGTCGTCGAACCCGAACCACCGATCGGCGAAGAACATGTGACCGCTCATCTCGCCGGCGAGCAGGGCGCCTTCCTCTTTCATCTTGGTCTTGATGAGCGAGTGGCCCGTCTTCCAGAGGATGGGGCGCCCGCCGCGCGCGGCGATGTCGGCGTAGAGCGTCTCGGAGCACTTCACCTCCCCGAGCACGGCCGAGCCGGGGCGCTCCGCGAGGAGCGACCGCGCGAACAGGAGCAGCAGCTTGTCCCCCCAGAGCACCTGGCCGCGCTCGTCGACCACGCCGATCCGATCGCCGTCGCCGTCCCACGCGACGCCGAGCGCGGCGCCGGTCGCGAGCACGCGGGCGCGGAGCGCCTCGAGGTTCTCGGGGACGGTCGGGTCCGGGTGGTGGTTCGGGAAGAGGCCGTCGATGTCGCAGAAGAGCTCGTCCGGCGCGAAGCCGAGCGCCGCGAGTGTGCGGACGCCGAGCGGGCCTGCTGCGCCGTTGCCGGCGTCGACCACGAAGCGGACGTCGGTGCCGGACAGGCGGGCCGCGGCGCGCACCGCGGCGATGTAGTCTTCCGCGAGATCGACCTCGGTGAGCTCCCCCCGCGCCGCCGCGGCGCTGCGGCCATCGGCGCCTCCCTCCTCGATGAGGTCGGCGAGCGCCTGGATATCCTTGCCGAAGAACGAGGCCTTGCCGCGCATGAGCTTGAACCCGTTGTCCGGGGCGGGGTTGTGGCTCGCCGTGATCATGATGGCGCCGTCGGCGTGAAGGTGGTGCGCCGCGAAGTAGAGCAGCGGCGTCGGCCCGACCCCCGCCGCGATCACGTCGGCGCCGCCCGCGAGCAGGCCGTCCGTGAGGGCGGAGAACAGCCGGTCGCTCGAGAGGCGGCCGTCCCGGCAGACCGCCACCTTCGGCCGAGCCCGGCGGGGAGGCGCCCCCGCGGCGAGCTCGCGGCCGAGGAGCAGGGCGAACGCGGCGCCGAGCTCGCGAGCGAGCTCGCTCGTGAGGTCGCGCTCGGCGGCGCCGCGGATGTCGTACTCGCGGAAGATGTGTCGGGGGACCTTCATGGACCAGGAGAGTAGCGCGCGGCGCCCGCGCCGCAGGGCGGGCCGGCGCCTGGCCTGGGACGCTCTGACACGGCGCAATCGTGGACGGAACGAAAAACGCCGCGCGCAGCGTGGGCTCGCCGGCGTCGTCATCGCGATCGCGCCGCCTCGCCGCGCCGGCATCGCGATCACACCGCGGCGCCGCCTTGCCGGCTCACGGATTGCGTTCCTGGCCGCCGGACGGGTAACTTGGGCGCGTGGAGCCCACGACCACATGATGACGCGCGCACAGAGGACCGGTCTCGCTGCCGTGGTGGCCCTCCTCGCCTGCAGCAACGCCGCCCGGGCGGCGGAGCCGTCGCCCACCGCCCTGCCGATCACCGTCGTTGTCCTCCGGACAGACGACGCCTACGACCAGGCCGGCGCGCTGACCCAGGCGCTCCGCTCCGCGATCAAGGAGGCCCCGGGGTGGTCGGTCAGCGAGGAGGACTTCTCGCTCGAGGTCCTGACGCTCTCCCTCCAGTGCGAGGATCGGCCCGACGCGGGCTGCCAGGCCCGCATCGCCGACCAGATCAAGAGCGACCGCTACATCTGGGGCATGCTCCGCAAGAGCGGCACCGAGGTCGAGGGCGAGCTCCACCTCTGGACCCGCGGGAAGCCGGAATCGAGCGTGCCGGTGAAGTACAGCGCGAACCTCACCGAGGCCAACGACGAGCCGCTCCGCAAGATCGCCGCGGAGACGATCGCGACGCTGACCGGCGGGCCGCCGAGCGGGGCGCTCCGCGTGAGGACGGGCGCCGCGCAGGCGAGCGTCTTCATCGACGGAAAGCCCGCCGGCAACGTGCACAACGGCGAGGCGACCTTCACGGTCACGGCCGGGCCGCACAACGTGCGCGTCAAGTCGGCCGGCTTCCTCGACTCCCAGGCGTCGGTCGTGGTCCGGCCCGTCGCCACGACGGACGTCGCGCTCAGCCAGATGCCGGCCGAATCGACGCAGACCAACTGGAAGCGCATGGGCGGGTTCATCGGCCTCGGCGCGGGGGCGGTGTTCGGGTCCGTCGCCGTCATCAGCTCGGTCCAGGTCGCGAGCATCCAGAGCGACGCGCGGTACATGGCCTATCGAGGGCTGTTCACGGAGAACGTCGAGGACGTCTGCGCGCTCGAGAACCGCAAGGCCATCCAGGAGGACTTCAACGCCGACGCGAAGACGGCCCGCAAGGGCATCCAGCTCTGCGAGAAGGCCGACACGTTCATGGCGCTCCAGTACGTCTTCTACCCGCTGGCGGTCGTCTCCGCGGGTGTCGGCGCGTACCTGCTCGTGACGAGCGACGGCCAGACCGCGGAGCGCACCGGCTGGAGCGTGCAGCCGAACGTCGGCCTCGGCGGCGGCGGCGTCGACGTGACGTACCGCTGGTGAGCTCTGCCGCTCTGCGCGCAAGGACTGGGGGACGACCGTGCGGGTGATCGCTGGCCGGCTCGGCGGGCGGAGGCTCGCCGCGCCGCGCGGCGAGGGCACGCGGCCGACGGCGGACCGCGTGCGCGAGGCGCTCTTCTCCTCGCTCGGCGACGTCACCGGCGCGCTCGTCTGCGACCTCTACGCCGGCACCGGCGCGCTCGGCATCGAGGCGCTCTCGCGCGGCGCGCGGCGCGCGGTCTTCGTCGAGAGCGGCCGCCCCGCGCTCGCGGTGCTCCGCGAGAACCTCGCCGCGCTCGGCCTCGACGAGGCGGCGGCGAGGGTCGTCCCGCTCCCCGTCGAGCGCGCGCTCGATCTGCTCCGCGACGAGGGCCCCTTCGACCTCGCCCTGCTCGATCCGCCCTACGCCGTCCTGGCCAAGGCCGCCGCCGCGGCCGCGCGCCTCGCCGGCCCGCTCGGCTTGCTCGCCCCGGAGGGGCGCCTCGTCCTCGAGCACGCGCGCCGCGATCCCTCCCCGGAGATCGCCGGGCTCACCTGCGCTGCGAGCCGCGCCTACGGTGACACTACGGTGTCGTTCTACACGCGCTGAGCCGCCTGCAAGCGCCAGCCACGCGCGCTGAGCCGCCTGCAAGCGCCAGACAGCCGCCCGCGTCCACGCGACGCACAGCCGCGGCCGCGCTTCGCCGAGCAGCCCTCCGCGCGGCGCTGTCGTGTTCATCCGGGGCGCATCCAGTTTCCTGGCGCGCTTCCCTGCCCGCCCTTGTAGACTCGCCCCCGCCGGACGCGCCCGCGTCTCGGCTCCGGCGCACGACGGTCCCGCCGAAGCGGCCGGACCTTGCGCGTCTCTCCGGGAGGACTTCTCAACGTGTCCGCATCGATGCCTCCGTCATCCCAGCAGATCCCGGGAAAATCCGGCGGCCCTGGGCCTTACATCGCAGGAATGGTCGTCCTTGCTGCGCTCATGGCGGGCCTGCTCTACTGGAAGCTGCGCTCGGAGCCGGCCGCGCCGCCTGTCGCGCCGACCGTCGCTGCGCCCGCCGAGACGAAGCCCGCGGAGCCTCCGCCGCTGTTCGCGCCGCCGCCGCCGCCGCCCGTCGAGGAGGTCGAGGACGCCGGCGTGGACGCCGGCAAGGTCGCGTCGGGGCAGGGCCCGGCCACCACCGGCAAGTCGCCTTGCTCCGGCAAGTGCGGCGACGGCGCGACCTCGCCCGCGCTCGACTCCGCCGTGCTGGGGCTCGCTCGCTCGGCGCAGGGTTGTTATAACCGCGCGCTGCGCACCTCGGAGGTCTCCGGCAAGCTGACGGTGAGCGTGCAGGTCGCCTCCAACGGCGCGGTGTGCAGCGCCTCGATCCTCAACGACACGGTGGGCTCGGGCGAGATTGCGTCTTGCGTCTTGGGACGTTTCCGCGGCAAATCACTGCCTCCGCCGCAGAGCGGATGCGTCGTGGTGAACGTTCCGATCAACTTCACCATCAAGCAATAGGAAGCAGCCGATGCGAACGCTCCCCCCCCGGATGGCCAGCTTGCTCCTCCTCGCGCTCGCGCCGCTCGTCCTTCAGAGCGCCGCGTGCCACGTCGATGAAGGGACCACGGCGCTCTGCGACAACAACCTCAACGGCGACCAGGGAATCGAGAACGATCCGGACGGTTGCTATCAGCTCCCGTCCTGCGTGGTGAATGGCCAGCTGGCCGCCCCTGAGGAGTGCTGCAAGAACGCGGAGGGCCTCGTCAACCTGGAGTGCGTCCAGGGGTATGCGTCGCGGACCTCATCGGCCAGCACGGGCGGCGACGGCGGCACGGGCGGCGCCGGGGGAAGCGACGGCTCGGGTGGTGCCGGCGGCTCGGGAGATGTCGGCGGCGCGGGTGGCTCGGGCGGCGCGGGCGGCTCGGGCGGCGCCGGGGGGAGCGGCGGCTAGGCCGCGCGCGTCGATCGCGCCGTGCCGAGGAGCGCCGCTTCGAGCCGGGGGATCCTGCTCTCGGTCGCCTACGATGGGCGCCCGTTCGCAGGCTTCGCTCGCCAGCGCGACCAGCGCACGGTCTCGGGAGAGCTGCTCGGCGCGCTGCGCGTCATCGACCCCGGCATCCGCGAGATCCGCGGCGCGAGCCGCACCGACGCGGGCGTCCACGCGCGCGACCAGCGCGTCGCCTTCGATACGACGGCGCCGCTGCCGCCGCGCGGCTGGGTCCTCGCGACCGCGCGCCACCTCCCGGAAGAGATCGTGATCCGTCGCGCGGCCGTGGTGCGCCTCGGGTTCTCGCCGCGCTTCGAGAGCCTCCGCAAGCGCTACCGCTACCTGGTCCTCCGGGATCTGGTCCGCGACCCGTTCCTCAGCCGCCGCGCCTGGCGGGTCGAGGGCATCACGGACGAGGCGATCGAGCGGGCGCGCGCCGAGGCGCTCGCCGCGAAGGGCACCCACGACTTCGCCGCGTTCCGGACGAGCGCGGACGAGCGGACGACCACGGTGCGGACGCTGTACGGCGTCGAGCTGTCGCTCGATCCCGCGGACCCGCGCGTCGTGCGGATCGACGTCGAGGGGAACGCGTTCCTGCACAACATGGTGCGCATCCTGGTCGGCACCTTGATGGACGTGGCGCGCGGCCACCTCGCGCCCGGCGCGATCGCGCGCGCGCTCTCGTCGCTCGACCGGCGCGACGCAGGGATCACGGCGCCGCCGGACGGGCTCTACCTGGAGCGCATCCACCTGCGCGACGACGGGCAGGATGCCTGGCCGGCGGGGCCTTCCGACGGATCTTCGGCGGACGACGCCGCGCCGATGGACCTCGGCGCGCCGGCGGAGAGCGCCCCCGAGGAGTGACGCCGCCCGTCGCCGTGTCACACAGAATCCAACGCGGACGCATGGACGGCCCGCGCTCGCCTTGGTAGCACAGCGACGTGCACGTCGGACTGGACCGCCTCCCGGATCTTCCGCAGCTCCAGCGCCTCCGTTCGACTCGCCTGGGGGTCCTTGCCCACCCGGCGAGCGTCGATCGCGAGCTCACCCACATCGCCTTCGTCCTCGAGCGCCTCCGCCTGCGCCCGCGCCTCTTCTTCGGCCCGGAGCACGGCTATGGCGGCGAGGCGCAGGACATGGCGACGGTGATGAGCAGCGTCGACGCGCGCTCCGGCGCGGGCATCGTCAGCCTGTACGGCGAAAGCTTCGAGGATCTCTCGCCTTCCGCGGCGGATCTCGCGCAGATCGACGTGCTCCTCATCGATCTCGCCGACGTCGGCGCGCGGTACTACACGTTCGTCTGGACGGCGCTCCTCGCGCTGCGGGCGGCCCACGCGGCGGGCGTGCACGTCGTGCTGCTCGACCGGCCGAACCCCCTCGGGGGCGCGGCGGAGAGCGTCGAGGGCGCGACGCAGGCGCCGGGGTTCCTGTCGTTCGTGGGCCTGGAGCCGGTGCCCATCCGCCACTCGCTCACGGTGGGCGAGCTGGTCGCGCTGTTCGCGCGGCGCGAGGGCATCCCGCTCGGCGACGTCGCCTGCGGGCTGCAGGTCGTCGCGGTCGAGGGGCATCGCCGGGAGGCGCTCGCGTCCGGGTGGGATCGCCCGTTCGTCTTCCCGTCGCCCAACATGCCGACGGCGGACACCGCGCTCGTCTACCCGGGCGGCTGCCTGCTGGAGGGGACGAACCTGTCGGAGGGCCGCGGCACGACGCGCCCGTTCGAGATCGTGGGCGCCCCCTGGCTCGACGGCCGCGATCTCGCCGCGCGCCTCGCGTCCACGGCGCTGCCCGGCTTCGTCGCGCGGCCGCTCACCTTCCGGCCCACCTTCCAGAAGCACGCCGGCAAGATCTGCGGTGGCGTCCAGATCCACGTCACCGATCCACACGCCTTCCGCCCGGTCGCGACGTACGTCGCGCTCATCGCGTTCGCCTGCAGGCAGCGGCCCGAGCAGTTCCGCTTCCGCACCGAGCGGTACGAGTACGTCGACACGATCCCGGCCTTCGATCTGCTCACCGGCTCCGCCGCCGCGCGCCTCGCCATCGCGGCCGGCGAGGATCCGCTGGCGATCGCCATGGAGGTGTCGCGCGCGGATCCGGCCTGGCCCGAGGTGATGCGCGAGGCGCAGGCGGCCGTCTCCGCCTGCTGAGCGCCGCCCGCGCGGCTCAGCGATCGTAGCGGTCGTACGGCTCCTGCCGGGAGGCGGCGCTGGTCGAGTACCTCGTGCCGAGGGCGACGAGCACGAGCGCGAGCCCGGTGACCACGAAGAAGGTCCGCGCCGGGAGCTCGGCGGAGAACCCGAACAGCCAGGGCGACGCGAGGAGAGCGGCCGCGAGGGAGGTCTCCAGCGCGCCATGCACCGAAAACGGGATCTTCCTGGCGGCGCCGAGCGGCTGATCGGACAGCAGCGTCACGACGAGGTGCGCCACGGCGGCGACGTAGCTGACCGCCGTGGGCACCGGCTCGAGGCGGAGCGCGAGCGGCGCGAGCGCGAGGAGGACGACGACCGCGTAATCGACGTATCCATGGTGGCGGGGAGATAAAAGCTTCATCGGTGCCTCCTTGGAGGAGCTCCCCTCACCCGGTGCATCGCATGTGCCGGTGAGCGGCTGTCGATGTGCGCGCCCCGGCCGCTCCGGAACGCAGCGCCGGCCGGAAGCAGGGTGGTTGTCGCTCGCCCGGGACGGGCAGGAGGGGTGCTCGTCGTGCTCACATGAAGGGAGCGGAGGGCGCGAGTGAACCCGATCCGGCACGGAGCGGGGCAGGGTGGCTCACGGGAGCACTGGGCCCTTCACGCTTGCTCTCGCCGATCGCGCATCCCCGAGAGGGCCTCTCCGGAATCCAGCGCGCGTCGCCGTCGCCTCGTTCACGTTCGAGACACACCGTGTCTCCGAGGCCTCGGTCTTCAGGATCTCCCGCGGGCGGAGCTCCGCTCGCCGTCGACTCGAGGCTCCGGAGCGCGCCGTCGAGCCCCCCGCGGATCCGGCGCTCAGCCCGTCGACAGGAGCTCGTCGAGCACGGCCCCGTACTCGTCGAGCAACGGGTGCGGCGGCAGGCCGCGACACATCGCGCGCAGCTCTTCGAACCTCGCGATCTGCATGTCCCTGCCGCGCTTGAACATCGACCACGGATCGCCGTGCTCGCGCGCGCAGACGATGATCGACTGGAAGTTGTCTATCTTGTCGGCCAGCGTGATCGCCTGCGCTTCCCAGGGCTTCTTCGGGAACGCGTCGAGATAGAGCCGCTTGCGGTCTTCCCAGGGCAGCGCCCTGTCCTGCTCGGTCACGTGGCGGACGAGCGTGGCGACGCGATCGCCGAAGCGCTGGCTCAGCTCGTCGAACGTGACGCCCTGGTCCTCCATGGCGTCGTGCAGCGCGCCGGCCGCGACGACCTCATCGTCGAAGCCGTGGCGCGCGAGCAGGACCGCCACGCCGGCGAGGTGGCTGATGTAGGGGACGTCGGCGTTCGGATACTTGCGCTTCTGTGCTCGGTGCCAGACCGCCGCCTGGTCGAGCGCACGCTTGAGGAGGGTGCCCATCGCGATGTCCCGCCAACCATAGCCGCTCGGCGTGCAGAGCGCAGGCGCCCGAGCGCCCCCGGTGACGTCCGGCAGGTTCTCCGTCCGGATCGGACCCTGCGCCGTTCGAAGCTCGCCCTTGAAGGCCGCGGTGGTTCGAGCGCCCGGCACGCCACGAGCTCGGCGAGCGGTGTACGCCGAGCGCGCTCGGTGTGCGGCGGACAGGCGCCACGAGGGGCGCGCCGGGCGAGGTGTGCGGCGCGCCGCCGCATCGCGGGCGATCCCGCGCCGCCGGCCCGGGCGCCCGCCTCGCGCCAGCGCGACGGAGCGCCGGAGCGGTCACGCCGTCGCGCTGGCCGTTCGCGAGGGCGGCTGGAGCGACCGACCCTGGAGTCGGACCGCATCGCGCCGGCGCCGCCGCGACGATGAAGGGCTCTCCCGGCCCTCTCTGCGACTCGACGGTCCCTCTCTTCCAGTCGTCCGGCGCCCAGCGCGGGATATCCGCTCTTCAGACGAGGTCGACTGGCCTGATTTCATGTCTTGCTGTGCCACGCGGACAATGGCGTTCGTCAATGGAGAAGCCATGCTTGCGCTGCGGAGGTCGCGCCGGCCGTGCCGCCGGGGAGCCGAGCGCGCAGCGACGGGCGTCGTGCGGCGCTTCCGACGATGACCGCGCGACGTAGCATCGGCGTGTGCGTGTGCCCGCGAGCGAAGGCGCCGCCTTGCGCTCGCCCGAGCGGGCCTTCGCCCGCGCGGCGCTGCGCGGTCCGCTGAGCTCGCGCCCCGCCGCGCGGACAAAGGCCCGCGGCGATCGCGGCCGCGCCGCAGCGGCACGGCCCGCGCGCGGCGGCGTCGCTGCGATGAAGCGCGCGCCGCAGCGCGCGATAGCCTCTCGTTCGTTCAGCGGATGGGGGAATGCGCTGGGGGTGGCGCGGAATGGTCGGGATGGTCCGGGGAGGTGCGCGCAAGTCCTACGAACATGCCGACGACGTCGCTCGTTGCTCAAGACTCCGCACTTGCCGACCTGTATACTCGTCCGCGACAGCGTCTTATATCGTCATGCGAAACCCGCCGATGCAGGGTGCCACCTCATGAGACTTTGGCCTCTCCGTTCGCTTGCCGCCGCGCTGGCCGCTCTCGTCGTCGCCCCTCTCCTTCCCGCGCCTGCGTACGGGCAGGACGCGCCGGTCAACCCCGGTGGGATGGCCCTGAGCCGCTTCGTGCCGGCGCCGGCCGGGGACCGCATGTTCAGCGTGCCGTCGCCGTTCGTGGCAGGGCACCTCACACCGCATGTGATGCTGCTCGCCGATTACGCGAGCAACCCGCTGGTCCTGCGGCGCGAGCGCGACGGCGCGGAGATCGGCGCCGTTGTCAGCGATCAGCTCACGTTCCACCTGGGCGCGTCGCTCCCGCTCTGGAACAAGCTGAGCTTCGACCTCGATGCGCCGCTCACCGCGCTGCAGTCGGGGGAGAGCCCGAGCGGCGGCGGCCAGCAGTTCCCGTCGCCGAGCGGCGCGGCGCTCGGCGACGTGCGGCTCGGCGCGCGCGTACAGCTCCATGGTACGTACCATGATCCATTCCAGCTCGCCGTCGGCGCGTACCTCTGGTTGCCGACCGGCGCAGACGACTCGTTCGTGAGCGACGGGAGCGTCCGGGCGATGCCGTACGTCGCGGCCGGCGGCCGCATGGAGCGGCTCGTCTGGTCGACCGCGCTGGGCACCGAGGTCCGGCGCGCCCAGTCGTTCGGCGGCGTGGCGCAGGGGACGATGCTCACGCTGGGCGGCGGCGTCGGGTTCCTCGCGTTCGACGGCCGGCTCCAGGTGGGGCCGGAGGTCAGCGCGGCGATGGTGCTCGAGGACATCAGCAGTCGCTCGACCAACGCGGAGCTCCTCCTCGACGCGAGGTATCGATTCCTGCCCTTCATGGAGGCGGGTATCGGCGTCGGGCCAGGGATCACCTCGGGGATCGGGACGCCGGACGTGCGCGCCGTCGCGATGGCCGCCTTCACGCCGGAGCAGCCGACGGACCAGGACAGGGACGGCATCGGCGACCCCGAAGACGCGTGCCCGAGCGTGCCGGGCGTGCGCAGCGGCGACCCGAAGAAGCACGGCTGCCCGCCGCCGCCGGACCGCGACGCCGATGGCATCGTCGACGCCGAGGACGCCTGCCCCGCCGTCGCCGGCGTGCGCAGCGACGACCCGAAGAAGAACGGCTGCCCGCCGCCGCCGGACCGCGACGCCGACGGCATCGTCGACGCCGAGGACGCCTGCCCCGACGTCGCCGGTGTGCGCAGCGACGATCCGAAGAGGAACGGCTGCCCGCCCGACCGGGACGACGACGGCATCGTCGACGCCGAGGACGCCTGCCCCGACGTCAAGGGGTTCCGCTCGAAGGATCCGGCGAAGAACGGCTGCCCGCGCGACACCGACGGCGACACGTTCCGCGACGACACGGACGCCTGCCCGAGGGAGAAGGGCTTCGCGGATCCGGACCCGGAGAAGCACGGCTGCCCGAAGGCGGTCCGCGTGACCGAGAAGCACGTGGTGATCCTCCAGCAGGTGCAGTTCGACACGGACAAGGCCACCATCAAGCCGGTGAGCGATCCGCTGCTCGACGAGGTCGCCGAGGTGCTGAAGGAGCACCCGGAGATCGTGCTCATCGAGATCCAGGGTCACACCGACAACCGCGGCACCGTGGAGCACAACAGGATCCTGTCGCAGAACCGCGCCAACTCCGTCATGGCGGCGCTGGTCCGCCGCGGCATCGATTCGACGCGGCTGACGGCCCAGGGCTACGGCCGGGAGCAGCCCATCGACGACAACGCAACGGAAGCGGGGAGGCAGCGAAACCGACGAGTCCAGTTCAACATCATCAAGAAGGCCGCGTACACGCCGCAGGCCGAGACCGGAGAGGATCGATGAGAAAGCAGTTGAGCATCACGGGGCTCGCGTCCCTCACGCTGATCGGGCTCACGACCGCCAGCGCGACGGCCGAGCCCAAGCTGCGCGTACAGGTCGATCAGCAGGGCGACTTCGCCCTCATCGGGAGCTCGATCGGGCAGGAGTGCCGCTCCGCGACGCCGAGGCCCACGGAGGGCACGGTGGGCGCCTGTGGCCAGTCGACCGTCGAGTCGGGGCCCGATCTCTTCTGGCGGTCTGACTCGCCTGCTGACGGCCGGGCGGAGGCGAGCCTCGATATCACCCCGGAGATGGCGCGCACGACCGCGGTGCTGACGCTGCCCGAGGGGGCGACGGTGACGCACGCGTACCTGTACTGGGCCGCGCGCAACACCGCCGGCGCCGATCAGGAGGTGGAGCTCCACCACGAGGGCGGCTACGACGGCGCGGTGACCGCCATCGACTCGGTCGAGACGGTGATCAACCAGGGGAAACCCAACGAGTCGCACAACTACCAGTCCGTCGCCGACATCACCGCGATCGTGAAGGAGAGCGGCGCCGGGGCCTACCGGGTAGGCGGCGTGGACGTCGTCGACGTGCGGGACAGCGACGACGACGTGGTCTTCGTGGCGTGGTGGATGGTGGTGTTTTACGAGGCGCCGAAATCGCCGATGCGCAACCTCGCGCTGTTCGACGGGCTCGACCGGGTCTCCGACGTGGGATGGCAGCAGGTCGAGCTCTCGGGCTTCAAGGTGCCCGACGCCGGCTTCGTGGCGAAGCTGGGCATCGTCGCGTTCGAGGGCGACAACTCGAACACCGGGGACAGCGTGTTCTTCAACCCCAAGAACCCGGGGAAGCCCGATCTTGCCGAGGCGCTGAGCGACGAGCTGAACCCCGCGGACAACTTCTTCAACAGCACCCGTTCGGCGCTCGGAAAGGCGGTGTCGGTGGAGGGTGATCTCCCGAGGATCCCGGGCACACCTCAGAGCATGTCGGGGGTCGACATCGACATCGTGGATGTCAGCGCGAAGCTCAAGCCGGGGGACGATCGGGCCACGCTCGTCGCCACGAGCAGGGACGAGCTCTATTTCCTCGCGGGGTGGGTGACGTCGATCTCCAACTACGGGCCTGATTTCAGCAAATCGAGCAAGGTGGCCACGGATCTCGGCGGGCTGCCGACCTACCGCGGAGACGCCGTCGAATACCGCATCACGGCGACGAACACGGGCAATGACGAGGCCGTGGGCGCGGTGCTGACGGACGCGCTGCCTGCTGGGGTGACGTTCGTCCCTGGCTCGCTGTCGATCATCGACGGGCCGAACGCCGGTCCCCAGACGGACGCGCCCGGCGACGACCTCGGAGAGTACGATCCCGCGACGCGGACCATCACGTTCTGGCTCGGAGAGGGGGCGGACGGCGCGCAGGGCGGGAGCATCCCTGTCGACGGCAGCGTCACGGTGCGCTTCGAGGTGACGGTCGACGCGGACGCGCCGGACCTCATCAAGAACCAGGCGAAGATCGCCGCGGCGGGCGCGTTCGGCGCGCCGGTCAGCGACGATCCGACGGACGGCAACGGCGACGCCCCGGGCGCGCCGCCGACCGAGGTCGCCGTGGTGCCGGAGTCTTTCTACGCGGCCGGGAGCGGCATGCTCGGCCCCTGCGCGGCGAGCCCGCGAGGCCGGGATGGGAGCGCCGGCTGGCTCGCGGGGCTCGCGCTGGCGGGTCTGCTCCGCCGGCGGCGCAGGGGGTAGACGATCACCCCCACGTGAGCGGGCGCGTCCGTACCGCATGGCTGGGCCGCGCACACTCGCGAGCAGGGCGAGGGTAAAGAAGTTCCTGGCGCGCGCATCGATGCGAGCGTCACCGTCCCCGCGGTGCCCCGGCGACACGCGACGCTGGAGACGACAAGCGCGAGGGCGCCGCGTCAGCGCTCGGTCAGCGCGTCGTCGAGCGTGGGCGCGGTGAGCACGCGCTCGGTCCAGCCTTCGATCTGCGCGGCGTCGGCGGCGCGGATGCGCACCTCGATCGGCTCCGGCAGCTCGCCGAAGCGCAGCCGGAGCAGCTTCAGCAACGTGCTCCGCTGCCCCTCGATCCGGCCCTCTCGCTCGCCCGCCAGCCGGCCCTCTCGCTCGCCCGCCAGCCGGCCTTCTCGCTCGCCCGCCAGCCGGCCCTCCCGGCGCCCCTCCTCGCGAAGGTAATCTGCGATGGTCACGATCTCCTCCTCGGCATCCGGTCCCGCCGCCACGAGCAGCCTCGGCAGCAGCCCTCGGGTGGCGCTCCAGGTAACCCTGCCAGATCCGCACCATGTACGTGAGCAGCCGAAACGCCATCAGCGGGTGCGTCGTGCTCTGGTGCTCGAAGAGCACGTAGATGAACAGCAACGATCTCTCCAGCCTGGCAGTGAAGAGCAGATCGCTATGGCTCGCGGCGAGCGCCTCGTCGATGAAGCTGCCAGGTTGCAACGCCAGCGACGCGAAGTCGATGCGGGTCGCCAGGGCGGCAGGCAGCGCCTGGCGCAACGTCCCGGCCGCGTGCTCCGGCTGGCTGAACGTGGACTTGAACAGGGCGTCATGAGGGGTGGGCGTCATCGATCACCGCCGCCGCCGGCGCGCACCTTGGCCGCGAGGTCGCCGAGCGTACGCATCGCCGCCTCGTCACGGCCGACTGCGATTGCGTAGGCCCGGAGCTCGGCGTTCTCGATGTCGAGAATCGCATGCACGCCCATGGGTCGATCCTCCTGGCCGGCGTGTGCAGCCGGCCGTCGTGATGGGGAGAGTGCCTCCGCGGCGCGGAAGGACGAACGTCGGTCCGGCGCCGCCGAACACGGGCTCGGTGGCGCGCCGCCTTCGAGGCCAATTCGCTAGCAAGTCACAGACAGATTGGCCATGAAAAAGAAATCTATTTCTGGATACGATTCATGAGATGACATCGAGCAGTGTCGCCCAATTACGACAAGACAAGCTATCTCATCTCGCAATCGTCTTTCGCACGCGCGAGTGCTGCCAACCCAGCCTGGATCTGGCCGCCTCGGAGCGGTTCGCCTCAGACGGCGAGTGGCTCGACCCGCGCGAGCGCGACATCGCGCGCCGCTTTCGCCTGGCGGGGTGCGACTACCCCTTTCCCGCGAGGCCCGGCCGGTCCATTCCGGAAGGCGCCGGCCTCGTCGGGTCCTATCGCCACCGGGCGGCTGCCGCCCTCCGACGCCTCGATCGCGGCGCCGCTCCGATCGAAGCGCATCACGGCCCCGGCGCCCGCGGCCCACGCCGCGCCGTCGACGCCCGCAGAGGAGCCTCACGGATCCGCCGCCGCGGTCCACGCGCCCCCGAAAAGGCCCTCTCGCACGCCGCGAGGGCCTCTCGCGGGAGCGCCCGCGCTGGGGCCGCGATCAGTTGATGGTGAAGGACTTGCTGACGGAGACCGAGCCCCCGCCGAAGGCAGGGACCCGCGCGCCGCGGAACAGCCTGGCGACGCAGCCGCCGACGCTGGTCCCGGCGAACGGCGCGCCCTGGACTTCAGCCGACGTGACGCTGCCGTTCGGCGCGAAGGTGACCTTGACCCTCCCGGTCCCGGTCGGTCCACCGGCCTTCTTGCAGCTCTTGGCAGAGCCAGCGGCAGCGCCAAGCGCCGAGCTCGCGGCGCCACGGTTGAACTCGGCGCCTCCAGAGGCCGCCGGCTCCGGCTTCGGTGCCGCCGGCTTCTCCGCCGCGGCAGCGGGCGCGGACGCCGGCTTCTCCGCCGCAGCGGGCGTCGCCGCGGCGGGCGTCGCGGCAGCAGGCGTCGCGGCGCTCGGGGCCTCGGCGCTGGCGGTGGGCTCCGCGGACGGCGCCGCCGTCTCCGCCGTGGACGGCGTTGCGGCCGCAGCGGTCTCGGCAGGCGTCGGCGCCGGCGTCGACGCAGGGCTCGGCACCTCGGCGGGGGCGGTGTTCGCCTGCTCCGGCGTGGCCGTCGACGTCTCCGGCTTCGGCGACTGCATGAAGAAGAAGGCGACGCCGCCAATCAGCACGACCGCGGCGACCGCGGCCGCGATCAGACCCGTGCGGCCCTTCTTGGTCGAGGCCTCTGGCGCCGTGAGCGGAGAGAGCGACGACAGCGACGCGGGCGGCACCGACGCCTTGGACGGAAGCGGCATCGAGGAAGGCGGCCGCGAGTCCGTCACCGGCGCGAGCAACGGCGGCGGCGCGAGCATCGGCGCGGAGGCGATGGGGCCGCCGCCGAGGTTCAGGAGATCGTCGTAGCCAGCTCGACCGTTGTTCTTCGACGGGCGGTTCGACGGACGCCGGCCCGACGGGAGCTCGTCTTCTTCCTTCTGCTTGGCCGCAGCGTTCTCGGTCGCGGTGAGCGCCGAGAGCGAGAAGAGGACCGAGTTCTCGTTGCGCTCGCCCACCTGGCGATCGAGGCCCGGCGGCGGGGCGGACCCGGCGGGGTCCTCAGTGCGCTCGGCGGCGCTGAAGACGTCGACCGCGGCCCCGCGGCCCGCGCGACGCGCAGCCGCTGGCGCCGGTGCGCCGCCTGGGGCCGGCACCGCAGCCGCTGGATTCGCTGGCGCCGCGGCCGCTGGATTCGCCGGCGCCGCAGCTTCCGGGGCCTTCGCCGGTGCGACGGCTGCAGGCGCCGGGGTCGCGGCCCCCGCTTGGTTCAGGGCGCGCCGCGAGTCCTTCATGACCACGGTCCCCTCGGGCCCGAACCTGAGCCCAGCAGGCGCCGGAGCCGTGGGGATCGGCGCAGCTGCAGCCGCAGGCGCCGGAGCGGCAGCAGGCGCAGAGACCGCTGCAGGTGGAGGCGCCGCTGCGGCCGCCGGCGCAACTGCAGCAGGGACGGCCGCGGCGGGCGCAGCTGCAGCAGACACGAGCGTCGCGATCGCGGGCGCCGCGCCAGCGGGCGCCGCCGCCGCGACGGCTGCTGCGGGCGCGGGCGCCGCGTCTCCCTGCGGGGAGAATCGCTCCTTGAGCTCCGGGACGCTGGCGATCGGCAGCCAGTCGCCCATCCCGTCCTTCCACACGTACGTGTCGTTGCTCAGGCCGCCGCGCGCGTACTCGGCTACGAGCTCGGCGGTCGTCATGGTCCGCTCGTCGCCCTCGGCGACGTTGACGGTCCACGTGTCGGGCGCCGCCGCCGAGGGCGCGCCGCCCGCGTCGGCCACGAGCTTGGCCTCGGCGTCATCCGACAGGTCGCCCTGCTGCTCCGCGGTCGCGTCCTGCGGCGCGGCCGGGGCAGCCTCATTCGCGCCGTGGACCACCATGGAGTGGTTGCACTTCTTGCATTTGATCTTGACCGTCTTGCCGGCGACTTTCTCGTCGGCAATCGTGTACTTGGCCTGGCACGACTCACACGTAATCTTCATGCGACTGTCGCCCTTCCCGTTCCGGCATGCGGGCATGGGTTCAACGACCACACACGCGCACGTTCACGCGGCCCGGTCGGTCGACGCAGAATAGCGGGACGGCGCGAGGCCGATCAAGGCGGCGACTTCTTTTATGATCGCCGCCGGCGCAGCGCCGCGCGATGACGCAGCGCGCGTCCACGTCCCCGCGCAGCCGCGCGCAGTGTGGCGCGATCAATTGAGCAGGAGCAGCTGCGTGCCGTCTTTCCCGCAGAACATCGCCTCGCTCGGATAGCGGTCGCCGCACGTTGGGCAGATCTTTCCACGAGCCCGCAGCGTCGGCCGGACCGGCGCCGCGGCTGGCCCTGCGACGCCCGCGAGCGAGGCCCCCGAGGGCGCCGGGGCGCTCTCAGCGCCTGCGCTGTCGCGCTCGCCGGCGGCGCCGGCCGTGGAGGCCGGGCCTTCCACGTCGCCGCCTGTCCGCCGGCGGCCTCGGCGGAGCAGGATCAACCCGGCAAATCCGAGGCAGGCCGCGACCCCGCCCACGATGGCCACGAACAGGTTCTTGCGCTGGCGTCCCAGGTCCTCGCCCGAGGTTGTGCGCCCGCCGATGGTGCCGGCCGCGATCACCACGACGGCGGCCTGCTCGCTCTCGCCAGCCTCGTTGAGCCCGCTCGTCGCGAGGAGCGCGTCGTAACGATCGGGGCTCGTCACCTCGATCGCGACGGTCACCCCCTTACCGGCGACGGACGCGACGAGGCCGAGCGCCCCTTCGCCCGCGCCGGCGCCGAGCGAGAGGGCGCCTGTCGCGTCGACCGTCGCGGCGGACGCGAGCGGCCCCGGCGCGATCGACCACGTCGGCCTCGTCGGGAGCCCGCACCCCTCCGCATCCATGACCAGCGCGCGGAACTGAAACCGTTCGCCCGGCCGCATGAGCTTGCGCGACGGCGTGACCTCGAGGCGCGCTGGCTCGCCGGGGGCGTCGCAGGTGCGCGAGGCCGCGGGCTTCTTCTCGGCTGCGGCCGGCGCCGCGGACGCCGCGGGCGGAGCGCTCGCCACCGGCGGCGGGGCGCTCGCCGCGGGGGGCGCCTCGCCTTCGCGCCGGACGAGCGTATAGGTCCGCGTCCTCGTCACGGACGCGCTGCACGTCGTGTCCTGGATGATGAACTGGTACTGCCCCGTCTCCACCATGTTGATGCTGGCGTCGGTCGCCTGCGTGGTGGTGGTGACCACCGCCCGGCGGGGATCGCTGGCCGGCGTCGTGCAGCGCGTCTGCCAGGAGCGCGCGTTGCCAGACGCCGAGTGCTTGCTCCGCGCGAGCCCGGGCATCTGCTCCCAGCACTCGGCGGTGCTCCACGACCGTCCGGCGCCCGAGATCGAGAGCTCCGAGCCGTGCTGCTGGATCTGCACGGCGCCGCCCGGGGTGCCCTGCGGGCGAGGCCTGGGCCCGCACGCCTGCCCCCAGGCGGCGACCGACCACTGTTCGGTGAGGGCGCTCGCGGTCCAGGACCCGCTCAGCGTCGGCAGGTCCTGCGCGGCGCCCTCGCCCGGGCTGGCGACGGCGACGGCGACGGTGATGGACGCGAGCGACGCAAGGCGAAGCGCGTGGACCAGGGCCGACGAGGCGAGCAGCGGGCGTCGCACAGCCGAACCGTAGCAGCGCCCGCGCGCGGGCGGCAGCCGGCAGGCTCGGAGCGCCGCCCGCGCGGTGCCGTGCGGCGCGAGGTGCGCGAGGTGCGCGAGGTGCGCGAGGTGCGCGAGATGCCAGGTGACCGCGGCGAGCGGCGATGCAGCCCGCTCGCTCCGCCACCGCGTCGCGCCCCACCACCGCGTCCAGGGCGGCGAGGCCGGCGCAGGCCCGAGGCGCAGGTCCCCGGCGGGCAGGGCAACGTGCGACGTGCGACGTGCGCCGCGTGACACGCAACGCCCGGACCCACCCGCACGCGAGAGCGAGGACCAAGAGCCGCACAAAATGCTCATGCCGCAAAAAGGATCTAGACAGGCAAAGTAAAGATTCGTTATCTTGAAAAATGGTCCCGTGCGCATTCTGCATCAAATTTCGTCAGGCACGCCCGCGTACCTGATCCGATCCTGTTCGTCCCTCGACCCCTGCGAAGGGTCGGAGAGGGCTGCTGAGCGTCGCCGCACGCCGCCGAACGCCCAGCGCGCCCCCCGCGAACCGCGCGCCGCGCATTGGCCGTCGATCTGGCGACTGATCTGGCCATCGAATTCGATGCGCCAAACTGCGCTCGTCTCGACGAACCATGAGCAGACCGCGAGCAGACCATGAGCAGCCCGCGAGCAGCCCAAAAGCGTCACCGCACGACCCAAAATTGTCACCGTACAGCTCAACGCGACTCGATAACTTTCTCGCGTCTGCCACCAAAAAAGATCTGGACACTTTCATCTCTGAGTTGCTAACTTACACACTGTCACCTTGCGCATCCGCTCTCCGATCGAAGCAAAAGCACCCGCGTACTTGATCTGATCCTGATCATCCCGCGGGGCTCATTCCGACCGGAGCCCGCGAAACCGACCTCGCCTGACCCGTGAGTCATGGTGCCTGCTATTCGGATGACGCTCCAGCAATGGTTCACCCGTGAGGACCTCAAGGAGCTACCAATGAAGCAGTTCGTAATCGCATCTTCTGCCGCGCTCGCCACGCTGTTCATCACCGCCACCAGCCTCGCCAACACGACCGCTCCGTCTCCTACGTGCACCGTGATCAAGCGGGGTGTCCTGGGCGACATCTACAACGCTGAGATCTGGAGCCTCGCCCCGAGCTACCACGTCCCGACCCCGTTTGAGGTCAACACCGGGTACTCCAGCTCGGTCGGAGAGAAGCGCGCACTATTCCGCTTCGATCTGAGCCCCATCCCCGCCGGCTCTCTCGTCACGTCGGCCAAGTTCTACGCCCTCACGTACACGAGCACCGCGCAGACCGTGTACGTCCACCAGGTGCTCGCCCCCTGGAGCGAGGAGCTCGTCACGTGGAACAACTTCGGGGGCATGGACCCCGCCGCGTTCACCTCGTTCGTGCCCAACGTCACCGGGTGGAGCTCGGTCGACCTCACCGGGATCGTGCAGGACTGGGTGAACGGGACGGCGCCGAGCTACGGGATCCTCCTTGAGGAGGGCGCCAGCGGGAAGACATCGTACAAGGGCAGCGCCCACACCGATACGGGTTACCGCCCTCTCCTCGAGGTCTGTTACACGGCGCCGAAGGGCTCGATCGGCGACAAGGTGTGGTTCGACGCGAACGCGGACGGCATCGAGGACGCCTCCGAGCTCGGCATCTCCGGCGTCGTCGTCGACCTCTTCGGCGACGCCAACTGTGACGGCGTCGCCGACGGCGCCTTGCTCCAGACGGCCGTGACCGGCGCGAACGGCGTCTACCGCTTCACCGAGCTCGAGGCGGGCTGTTACGTCGTCGACGTCGACGACGCGACGCTCCCGCTCGGTCACATCCTGACCAGCGATGACGAGCCGCTCGGCGTGTCCCTCGACGCGGGTGAGAACGTGGCCAACGCCGACTTCGGCTATGTGACCTACTCGTCGATCGGCGATACCGTCTGGCTCGACAGCGACGCCGACGGGCTCTACGAGCCGGAGACCGGCGAGCTCGGCGTCAACGGCGTCCGCGTCGAGCTGTTCCAGGGGGCCCAGCTGATCGACTTCACCATCACCGGCACGAGCCCCTACACCGGCCAGCCCGGCTTCTACCTCTTCGATACGCTCCCGGCGGGCACCTACTCGGTGGTCATCACGCCCGACAACTTCATGGCGAGCGGTCCGCTCGCCGGACAGGAGCCGACGGCCGACCCGGATGGCGGGCTCGACAACGTGGGCGTGGTCTCGCTCGGCTGGGCACAAGACCTCCTCGACGCCGACTTCGGTTACCGGCTCTCCTGCGGCAACGGCGTCTGCGGCGGCGACGAGAGCTGTTCCAGCTGCGCCGTCGACTGCGGCGTCTGCCCGCCCCAGTGCGGCAACGGCACCTGCGAGATCGGCGAGGACTGCGGCAGCTGCAGCGCCGACTGCGACGTCTGCCCGCCGGTCTGCGGCGACGGCACCTGCGACGCGAGCGAGAGCTGCAGCACCTGCGCGGCCGACTGCGGCACCTGCCCGCCGGTCTGCGGCAACGGCACCTGCGAGGCCGGCGAGGACTGCGGCACCTGCTCGGACGACTGCGGCGCCTGCCCCGCGGTCTGCGGCAACAGCGTCTGCGAGAACGGTGAGGACTGCTCGAACTGCACCGGCGACTGCGGCGCTTGCCCCGCGGTCTGCGGCAACGGCGTCATCGAGGCCGGCGAGAACTGCCTCGAATGCCCGAGCGACGTAGGCATCTGCCCGCCGGTCTGCGGCGATAGGGTCTGCGCGGTCGGTGAGACCTGCTCGAACTGCGCGGCCGACTGCGGCGCCTGCCCGCCGGTCTGCGGCGATGGGGTCTGCAAGGCGGGCGTCGAGAACTGCTCGAGCTGCGCGGCCGACTGCGGCGTCTGCAAGTGCTCGTCCCCCGGCACCGGCTCCCCCGGCTACTGGAAGAACCACCCGAGCGCCTGGAAGATCACGAAGCTGACCATCGGCGGCAAGACATATACGAAGTCCCAGCTCCTCGACATCATCAGCCGTCCGACGCGGGGCGACGTCACCTACATCATCGCGAAGCACCTCATCGTCGCCAAGCTCAACGTCGGTATCGGCAACCAGTCGAGCTGCATCGAGGACACCATCGCCAAGGCCGACGCCTGGCTCAAGAAGTACCCGCTCGGCAGCAACGTGAAGGACAACTGCAGCAGGAACGCGCCGTGGACGACCGGCGAGCCGCTCTCCGAGAAGCTCGACAAGTACAACAACGGCTACCTCTGCGCCCCCCACCGCGACGACCTTGACTGCGAGGACAACCGCAACGATCGCGACCATGACCGCGGCTGCGGCCGCTGAGACGTAGACGCGACCTCCCCCGGGCCAGCGCCCGCTCCAAGCGACCAGCCTGGAGAGCCGCCGACGCTGGCCCAGCCCCTCCCCCGCCTCCCTTCCCCCTCCCCTCTGCCGTCGCTCCCCTCACCACCTAGCAGGGGGGCTACCTCGTACTCAGGACGGAACGTCCCTCGACGCGCGTGGACACCTCACACCCCCCGCGTGGGCGTGATCTGCCCCTCGCGCGGCAAATTGCCCCTGCCGCCCCGAAGGGAACCCCTGCTGGCGCCGCCTATGCTGCGGACAGCGCCCCGCGAATGAGCGGGGTCGAACTCGTCGAGACCGCTCCACCGCAAAGAAGGACAGCGTGGCACGGGCGCTGCAAATCGTGCGGGGCTGAGCTCCGAGGACCGCGGTCGACGGTCCGACGACGCAGCGTTGGCGGGCCAGAAGAAGGAGAAGTTGCCATGAACCTGACGGAAAGCTGGATTGGCGATAAGCCCTTGGTCCCGCCTTGCGGCTTGTTCGGCAAAGGTCAGCATATCGTCCTGGCTGAAGACGACGAGGATTTCCGGTCCACGATCGCCATGGCGCTCCGCAGCGATGGGTTCGAGGTGTCCGAGGCGCGAAACGGCCTCGAGCTGCTCGACAAAGTGGCGCCCTGCCTCGGTGGGAATGAGCCCCCGAAGCCGATCGACGCGATCGTCAGCGATATCCAGATGCCCTGCTTCTCAGGGATGGAGATCCTGGAGGGCCTCGCCGAGGTGAGGCGGCGGCCGCCGGTCATCCTGATCACGGCGTTCGGCCACCCGCACCTCCACGCGACCGCGCGCAGCCTGGGCGCCTCGGCCGTCTTCGAGAAGCCGTTCGATCTGGACGATCTCCGCAGCGTCCTGTTCAACCTGAAGGACGCGCCCGGCTTCGACGGCGGTTACTGACGAGGGGGCGCGCCTCGGCGCGCCTCCGCGCGCCGCTCAGCCATCCGGCCGCGGGAGGGGGGTCGCCGCCGCCCAGCGCGCGACACAGCCCCACTCCTCGTCGGTCATCTCCAGCATGCTCGCCACCATGCCGTCCAGGTGGCGCCGGGCGTCGGCCGACAGGCCCGCGTTCGCCGGGCCGAGCTCCCGTCCGAGCGCGTCGAGCGCCGCGATCAGGGCGGCTCCCGCCGGCGGGGGCGCAGGGATCGCACGCAGGTGCGCAATCTTCACCTGCGGCATGCCCTCGCGCGCGTCCCGGTGACGCGTGTAATGCCACCAGCGGACGGGAGAGGAGTTGAGGTAACAGAGCAGCGCGAACTCGCTCCAGGTGGCGTCGGAGAAGCCGGCCAGGATCGAGTTGCGGAACGGGAGGCCGTCGCTCAGCGCGGCGATCGGGTAGCGGGCGGTCTGGCGGATGAGCAACCGCACCGCCTTCCAGTCCTCGTCCTTCCGGAAGCGGCCCTTCACGCCGGCGCGATCGACGTGGTGGCGCGGCGCGCGCGCGATGAGCTCGCCCACGTCGGTGCCCTCCCGGATGGGGCAGGTGTACGGCGGCTCCGGGGCGTCCGCGCGCCGGATGCGCTCGGCGTCCTCGGCCGTCGTCTGGAACCCGCGCTCGCCGAACAGGGCCGCCGGCAGCGGGGGCAGCGCGCCGAGCCGCTCGAGGAGCCGGCGAGACACGACGTCGAGATCCGAACGCGCGAGCGGCCACGAGGCGGCCCCCGCCGCCCGCGGCGCGGCGGGGGCGAGGCGGGTCGAGAGGAGGCCCATGCACGGCTGGAACACGCCGTCGAAGGCGTCGCTGCCGAAGCTCGGAAGGTCGGAGTCCACGGCGCAGAGCGCGTCGTGCGCGCGCCGCGTCGGGCCGTATCCATCGAGATCCGACACCGACGTCGGGATGACGAGGCCGAGCCGCCCGCCCGGCCGCAGCAGCGATGCGGCCCGTTGCACGAACAGGCCGTGCAGCGAGCGGTAACCGTGGAACGCCGGGTTCCTCCGGAGGTAGAGGTGGAAGACCTCGGGCGCGATCGGCTGCGCCGCGCGGCCGACGTACGCGACCCAGGGCGGATTGCCGATCACGGCGTTGAAGCCGGGCTCGGGGCGATCGAAGACGCCGGGGAACGCGAGCTCCCAGTGCAGGAACCGGCGCTCCTCGGCGATGCGCCGCGACAGCGCCGCCCGCGGATCGGCCGGCTCGCGCGCGGCGGCCATGTAGCGCGCGAACGTCGCTGGCGCCGGCGCCAGGGCCGCGAGCTCGCCCGCCGGCGGCCAGAACCACAGGGCCATCCAGGCGTCGAGCGCCGCCTGATCCGCTGCCTCGTCGACCTCGGGCCCATCGCGGGGCGCTCGCTCAGCGCCCTCCGGCGGCGCGCCCTCCGGCGGTGCGCCCTCCGGCCGCGGGGGCGCAGGAGCCTGCCGCAGCAGGGCCCGCCGCGTTTGCCGCTCTCCGGTGCCGCCGGGCAGCTTCGCGGCGGTGGGGAAGCCGCCGACCTCCGCGCGCTCGGCGCCGATGAGGCTGTCGCCGCAGCGGAGCTTGCCGTCGAGGAAGCTCAGCGGGAGGCGCGCGTCCTGCACGACGAGCCACAGCGATAGCCTGGCGAGGTCGACCGCGAGCGGGTCGAGGTCGACGCCGTGCAGACAGCGCTCCGCCACGAGCGCCATCGCGCGAGCGGGCGGCGGCTCGCCGGGGGCGAGGGGCGGCGCCGCGCCGGCGCTCTGCCACGCGTCGACGAGGCGCGCGGCGAGCTGGCGGCATGCCTCCACCAGGAACGCGCCGGACCCCATCGCGGGATCGCACACGGCGAGCGCGAGGACATCCGCGGGCGCCGCCGGCCGGCCGTCCCTGTCGAGCAGCGGCGACAGCGTGCGCTCGACGACATGCGACGTGATCTCCCGCGGCGTGTAGTACGAGCCCGCGCGCCGCCGGAGCTGCCCCGGCTGGAGGTAGAGCGCGCCCCGCGCGATCCGGTCCGGCTGCCGTGGGGACGCGCGGCGCGCGAGCGCCTGCGACAGCTCGGCCACGCTGCCGGCCGCGGCGACGCGCGCGGCCGGCCGCGCGCCGAGCTTCAGGTCCGCCACCTCCTCGAGCCGCGCGAGCCGATCACGGCCGGGGAGGGCGAGGAGCGCCTCCAGATCGACGACAATGTGCGACGGCAAGAGCGCCATCGACTCGCCCTCGGCGATCTCGAGATCAAAGGCGATCAGGCCCTCGTAGAGCGTGCCGAGGTGCTCGACCTCGAGCTCGCCGTAGCGCAACGGCGCGCTGTCGTGCACGAGGAGCGCCGAGAGCACCCGGTGGAGCGCGCCGTCGCTGAGCCAGGGTCTCCCCTCCAGGAGGGGATGGGCGTCCGGATCGCAGAGGCCGCCGTGCGCGCCCCCGGGACCGCGATCGCGTAGCGCGCAGAAGAGCGCCGCGATCCTCGCCCACGCGCCATGGCGGCGCTCGAGGTCGTCTCCCTGCTGTCGCCATTCTTCCTGGAGATCCTCGAAGAGCCGGGCGAGCGGGGCGCCGCCACCGTCCACGCCGGCGAGCAGGCCGCGCGCCTCGGCGTAGAGGAGGAAGATGAGCCGCATCAACGCGGACACGAGGCCGGCGCGGAGGCGCCGCCGCCCTTCAGCGGAGCCGGCGCACGCGGCGTCGCCGTCCTGCGGATGCGCCGCCTGAAAGCCGCGGAGGACCTCGGCGAGCGCGCCCTGCGCCTGATCCCGAAGCTGCCGCGCCACGCCATCGGCGGGCGGCCCGGATCCGCCCAGGAACGCGCCCGTTCCCGTTGCGGCGCCGGGCGGGGCGAAGGCGCCGCCCCGTTCACGGTCGCGGCCCAGGGCGGCGCTGAGCTGAGGACATTCCGAGGACACGCAGGTTCCGCAACAGCATTGCGGATGGGACCGGGTGCAGGCAAGCGCCCTGGCGCGGCGTCGCGCCCGGCCCGCGCCGGCCTGCGGCCGGGCGAGCCGCCGCGCGACCCGCCGCGGCAGGAGGAACGCCGAGAGGAGACCTCCATGTCCTGACCCCTTCCGGCGATCTCGGCGCTTGCCGGTGTCGCTCCTCGCGTCGCGCGGCGCCCTGGAGAGGAGTCCTTCCTCGCCCGGAGGTCCTCGCCCAGCACGGTTTACCGAGATCCTCGTGAAAGCATCTCTCGCACGCGGCCCCATCGAGGTACGGTTCGTGCCGCATGCTCACGAATGAATCCTGAGCTGTTCGAACGATACGCACTCGCTCATTCACGCAATTCACGCTCTGGCTCCGTGGCGCGGCGCGGCGCCCTGCTCGCCGCGCTCCTGCTCGGGATCTCGGCGTGCCACGACGCCGGAGAGACGCCGGTGCAGGAGCCCACCGGCGCGGTCACCGGCGGGATTGACCTCTATTCCGGCATTCCCCAGGACGGCATCGTCCTCGGCGAGCCGAGCGCGCCGATCACGCTGGTGGAGTTCTCGGATCTGCGGTGCTCGCATTGCAGGGATTATGGGCTCGAGATCTTGCCGGTGATCCTCGAACGCCATGTGAGGACGAAGCAGGTGAAGCTTGTATTCCGGAATCTCGCGTTCCTCGGTCCGAGTTCCGTGCAGGCCGCGCGCATGGCGGCCGCGGTCGGGATGCAGGATCGGCTCTTTGATTTCGTCGACCGCTTCTTCCGGCTCCAGGCGCGCGAGCGCCCGGCGATCACGGACGAGCTCCTGTTGCGCGTCGCCTCCGAGGTGCCGGGCGTGGACGCCGAGCAAGCGATGGCGCAGCGCGACAGCCCGGAGGTCGTGCAGCAGCTCGAGGCCGCGCGGGCCGAGGCGGTGACTCTCCAGGTCCGGGGCGTGCCGGCGCTGTTCCTGATCCGGGAGGGGCAGGAGCCTCTCCGGCTCCGACTCACCTCGATGTCGCCGGAGCCGATCTCCCGCGCGATAGAGGAGTTCATGCTCGAGCCGCAGCCGCCCGGGTGAACCGCCGCGACCGCCGCGATCGCGCGGGTGAACCGCCGCGACCGCCGTGATGAGCGCCGGCGCCTCGCGCGCTTTTTGGTACGCTCGCGCGGGGATGACCGCATCGCCGCTCGTGTTCCCTCCCCGCCCCCCCTCGCTGCGCGGCCGTCGCCGCGAGCTCGCGACGCTCCTGGCGACGGTACGCGCGTCGCGCCCGACCCGCATCGCGCTCGTCGGCACCGGCGGCAGCGGCAAGTCGACGCTCGCGTGCGCGCTCGGGCACAAGCTCGCGCGCGAGCTCCCCGGCGGGATCCACTGGTTCCGGGTTGGCGCATGGGACGCGCGCACGCTGCGCGGCATGCTGTCGCTCCGCTTCGGAGCAGGGCCGTCGCCGTCGCTGCCTGCGCTGCGGAGCCGCCTGCGGGCGCGCGGGGAGATGCTGATCGTGCTCGACAACCACGAGCACGACCGCGCCGTCGCCGAGCTGCTCGACGACCTCCGCGACGAGGCGGTGACCTGGGTCATCACGGCGCGGCGCTGCCTCGTCGCCGGCGTCTCCATCTTTCCGGTCATCGCGCCGCTCGTGACCTCGGGGCGGAGCCCCTTCCCTGCGGTCGCCTCGCTGACCCGCCTGCTCCGCTGGAACCCCGTCTCCCTGGAGCTCGCCGACGCGATCGTCGAGAGCGGCGCGGCCGACGTCGCCGAGCTCCACCGGTGGCTCGTGGCAGGCGGCGTCGACCGCGTGCAGGTCATCGATCACGAGGACGACCTCCCCGAGGTCGGCCTGCTCGTCGCGTGGGCTTTCCGCGGGCTCTCGCCGCCGGCGCGGCGGATGCTCGCGGTGCTGGCGCACTCGAACGGCGACCACATCGACGAGGGCTCCCTCGCCGAGCTCGCGCGGGCCGGGCGGCGCGCCGGCGACGCGCTGGCCTCGCTGCGCCGCTTCCGGCTGGTGCAGGAGCCGTTCGCGGGCCGCTTCGCCCTGCACGCGACGGTGCGGCACGCCGTGTTGAAGCGCACGCAGATGGATCAGCGCCGCTTCTTCGAGCACTACATGGCGCTCCTCGAGCGCTCTCCGGAGCGGCTCGACCTCGAGCAGACCCACCTGTTCGCGGCCATGGACTACGCGCACGACATCGGGAGCGTCGCGGCCGCGCTCCGCGTGAACGAGCTCTTGTCGCGGCTCTCGCTCTGACACCCGCCGGCTCCGGAAGCCCGGTGCGAGCGCGAGCGTGGATGGGCGCGCGCTCGCCGCTCCTCCCTGCTCGACCCCCCGCTCGACTTCAGGTCACCGCGGCGCTTCCGGGTCCCCCACGTGCTTGCGGCAGAGCTCGACGAGGCGCTTCAGCACCCACTGCCCCGCGGGCCCCTGCACGAGGCCCGGCCTGTGGACCACGGCGAGCGGCAAGACGTGCTCGTCGTCCCCCCACGCCGCCGGCCAGATCCGGACCAGGCGCCCGGCGTTGAGGTCGTCGCGGATCATGTGCTCTGGCAGGTTCCCCCAGCCGAGCCCCGCGCACAGGAGCTCTCGCTTGGTCTCCAGATCCACGACACGCCAGGTGCGGGGAGACAGGACGGCCTGCTCCGGCGAGCGCGCCCCGCCGCGCTCGCTCAGCACGATCTGCACGTGCTCGCGCAGCTGCTCGGTCGCGACGCGCGCGCCGCGCGGCGCTGCTGCGGAGGCGAGCGGGTGTGTCTTGCCGACGACAGGCACCATGCGCACGGAGGTGAGGTGTTGGCGCTCGAGCCCCTGGGCCATCGCCGCCGGCCCCACGACCCCGAGCTGGCATGTCCCGTCGAGGACGCGATCGGCGACGGCGGCCATGGTCTCGGTGTGGACGACGAGCTCCACGGTCGGGTAGACGCGCGCGAACTCGACGCAGAGATCGACGAGCGCGGACAGCGGAAAGATGGCGTCGACGCACAGCGAGACGAGCGGGTCGAGGCCGCCGGCGAGCCGCTGCGCCGTGCTGCTGAGCGCGTCCGCGTCGGCGCACACCCGCCGCGCGGCGCCGAGCAGGACGCGGCCGTGCTCCGTGAGCGCCGGGATCCTCGTCGACCGGTCCCAGAGGGCGATCCCGAGCTGGCTCTCCAGGTTGGCCATCGCGTGGCTCACGGCCGACTGGACGCGCCGGAGCTTCCTGGCCGCGGCCGAGAAGCTGCCCTCGTCGGCGACCGCGATGAACGTGCGCAGCTGTTCGAGCGTGATGGAGTCGTGCACCGCGCATCACCATGCCACGGCCCGCCGCGGCGCGGCGCGGTGCGGTTGTAGGATGCGTGCGTGCGTGCGTGCGCCCGCCGGAGGTCGCGGGCCCTCTGCGCTGGTGATGTCCCTGAAAGCGGCGCGGCGGCCAGGACAGGCGAGGAGCGTCTTTCCAAGGGGTCTACCCTCCAGCGGGCCCGCGTCGTCCGCGGGAAGGTAGACCCCTTTTTCTCACGCTCCTCGCCTGCCCCGGCCGCCGGCCGCGCGCTCAGCCGAGCGCGCTCGTCACAGTCTGAAGCAGGCCGACCCGCCCGTCAAAGCGCCGGATTGGCGTTCTTCACGCACTCCACGAAGTACTCGTGGAACCACTGCCCCGCCTCCGGAGCGCGCTGATCTGCGTTCTCGTAACCGCAGAAGGCGTCGAAGCGCTCCGCGCTCTTGTCGGCGGTGCCGTCGGAGTCACCCGGCGGCTTGACCCAGTAGAACGCGTCGAGGTTCGTCGCGCCGCTCGGGTTGGCCTGGGGCCGCTGGCCCATGCCTGCACCGATGTTGTTGCACCAGTAGCCCCAGTCCTCCCGGATGTTGCCGACGCCGTTGCGGCTGGTGTCAATGATGAAGTGCTTGTCGCTGAGGCCCGCGGCCGAGAGCGCCGAGGCCATGGCATCGACGTAGTCGAACTCGCCGAAGCAGGGGTTGCTCTGCTGATCGTAGCTCTCCGAGCTGTAGCTGAGCTGCGTGTAGTTCGCGACGTTGGTCGCGAAGCCGCGGATGCTCTTCGGATTGCCGGCGGCCTGGATGACGTCAGCGAAGATCTGGGCGCCCTTCGTCTGGTTGTCCTTCCAGCCGAGCCAGCCCGAGTGCGCCGCGTCGATGTACTGGTACACGTGCGGCATATCGAGCTCCTTGAGCGCGTGCGCGACCTCCTCCCGGTAGGCCTTCTCGGTCTCCGGGGTGCAGTCCTTCTTGCCCAGGTTCGTCGCGAGGTTGGGGAGCGAATCGGGCTCGATGATCGCGACGATGCGCTGGTCCGGGTGAGCGGCGAAGATCTGCTTGATCGGGGCGATGAACTCGTTCCTGTACCGCTGGACGCCGCCGTTCTCGACCCGGAGCTCGCCGTTCGACGCCTCGGCGAAGCAGTCGCGGTTCGGCAGATCGTACACGACGATGACCGACGTGACCGGCTTGCAGGTCTCGTTCTGGAGCTTGAGCGCCGCGTCGAGGTGGGCCGCGAGGCCGTCGACCGCCGCGATCCTGTCGAGCCAGAACGCGGTGGAGATCTGCTTGACCTTCTCCATCTTCGCCTTCAGGGCCGTATCCGTCACCTTCGCGATCGACGAGTCGACCTTGGCGATGTAACCGGGGTCCACGAACAGGGTCGCGCCCGCGAACGGGTTGCCGTTCGGCGCCGCGATGTCGACCGCAGGGGAGCAGTTGCCGCCCGAGACGGACGAGGTGGCCGTCGGGTCGACGGTGCCGGTGGTCCCGGTGGTCGCCGGATCGCCGCCGGTGGTGGTGGTCCCTGGATCGCCCGTGCCGCTGCTCGTCGGGGTGCCCGCGCCCGTGCCGCCGCTCGTCGGGGTGCCCGCGCCCGTGCCGCCGCTCGTCGGGGTGCCCGCGCCCGTGCCGCCGCTGCTGGTGTTGCCGCCCCCGCCCGCGTTCCCGTTCGCGTCACCGCCCCCGCCGTCCCCGCACGCCGTGAGCGCGAGGATGACCGCAACCGACGTTGCCAACCCCAGCTGATGCGTAGTCCTTCTCAGCATATTAAGCCTTTCATTACTTCAACGAAGAAACCAGGCGAATTCAACGCGTCAAATAGCGGGCCGAATTTAGACCAAAGGCCTCTCTCGGGCAAGGACAAACGACGGCTATGCCACGCCAATGGGCATCCGTCGTAGTACGCTATGTAGGTATTTTTCCGCGTATGCTGGAACCACCGACACCTTTCGACACGCGTCACGCGTGCGTCCTACGCGCGTCCAGCCACGAGAAGCTGTGGCGGTTCTGCAAGGGGAGAACGCGCCGGCAACGAGGGCGAACGCCGTCCCTTCAACGCAACGCGCAATCACCGCGACTCCACAGTTGCGAGCATGGCTGGGCCTGGATGTGACTCGGCAGACCCATAGAAGGGTTTCAGTTCTATTTCCAACGTTATCAGCGGCGTCAAACTCCGCCTCTCCGAGCGATAACCCACACCAGGGCTGCTCGGAGCTCTGCGCCTGGCGTCATGCGAGGAGGCGACGCACGGCGCCATGAAGCGCCGGATGTCGAGGGGCGGAGTGCGCCGCTCGCCCGCGCGTGCGTGTAAGGCTTCTCCTAAGCCTTCCCAGCCTTCCCAGCCGGGCGCTCACGACGTGACAGCGAGGGAGATCGCACGCCACGTCCGCGTGTCGCGGCATCCGTCGCAGCGCGTTGCCGTCATCGGGCCGTCACGGGGCGCTTTCTGGCCGACCGCCGCCGATCGGTTAGGCTTCCGTCCCCCTTTCGCGCAGAGCTTCCCATGCGTTTCACCGCCTTCTGGCTGATCATCGTCCTCGTCCTCAGCGCCCTGGCCCTGTACGTGCACCGGCGCGCCTCCCGGCTGCTCGGCCTGGGTGTGCGCGCCCGGCGCGCGCTCGCGTGCCTGCTGGCCGCCGGGATTGTCGGCATGACGGCCGCGCGGCTCGGGCGCGGCGCGCTGCCCGACGGGGTGCTCCGCGGGATGGGGCTCGCCGGCAGCACGCTCTCGCTCGGCGTCCTGATCTCCGCGGTCCTGCTCGCCGTCGTGGACCTCGGTCGGCTGATCGCCCGGCTCGGGGGCGCCGCGCTCCGGCGCGCGACGGCGGCCGCACGCGCGGAAGGCGGGACCAGCCGCCCTGCCGACGCGGCGCCCCGCCCCGCGGAGCGAGGGGCGCAAGAGGACGGCGACGCCGCGGCCCTGCCGCTCCCGCCGCCCGTCGAGCTCCCGACGCTCGCTCGCCGCGACTTCCTCGCGACCGGGGCCGCTGGCTCTGCCTTCCTCATCGGCGGCGGTAGCGCGGTGTATGGCGCGCTGCTCGGGCGACACGACTACACCATTGAAGAGGTCGCCATCCCGATACCGGGCCTGCCGCGGAGCCTGGACGGGTTCACCATCGTGCAGCTGTCCGACATCCACCTCGGGCTGTTCGTCGGCGAGCCGGAGATGCGCGCCGCCGAGGATCTCGTGCGCAAGGCCCACGGCGATCTCGTCGTGATGACGGGTGATCTCGTCGATTTCGATCCGAGGTACGCCGAGCACCTCGGGCGGCTCACGCGGAGGCTCGGCCCGCTCGCCCGTCATGGCGTCGCGGCGATCCCGGGCAACCACGACCACTTCGCCGGCATCGACGCGGCGCTGGGCGCGCTGGAGCGCGGCGGCGCCCGGGTGCTCAGCAACCGCGGGTGCGTCGTCGGTGGGTCCGGCGGCGCCTTCGCGCTGCTCGGCGTCGACGATGTGTGGGCGCGAGGGCGAGTCCCCGGCGGCGGTCCGGACCTCGGCCGGGCGCTCGCGGACGTGCCCCGCGATCTGCCGCGCGTGCTGCTCTGCCACAACCCCGTGTTCTTCCCGGAAGCGGCCGGCGAGGTGGCCCTCCAGCTCAGCGGCCACACCCACGGGGGCCAGGTCAACCTCCTCGTGCGGCCCGCCGATCTGGTGCTCCCCCACGGCTACGTCGCCGGGCTCTACCAGCGTGGCAGTTCGCATCTCTACATCAACCGCGGCTTTGGCACCGCTGGACCGCCCGCCCGCGTCGGAGCGCCCCCCGAGGTGAGCCGCATCGTCCTCGTCGCCGCCTGACGTCACGCCCGACACTGTCCCCGTCGAGCTCGCCTGGCGCCGGGCGAACGGACGGCCGAGCTCGGTGTTGATCTGCAGAGAACCGCCGCGAGCTCCCGGGCACTCGAGGGTCTTCGGGACAGGCATGTTCTCCGGTTCTTGATTCCCGTGCTGAGGGTGTTCACCCTCCGATGTGCGATGAGCGCAACACGTGCCACCGGTAGGACACGCGCGAACCGTGAGGCACGTGCACCACGCGCGATGCGCGCGACACATGCGGCACGTCGACACGCGCTGACCGCCTCGGGCCCTCGGCGGGCGCTCCTCCTCGGGATCGCGCTCGCGATCGGCGCCGACGGGTGCGCGCGAGCGCCGCTCACCGCTCCTCTCGGCCGTGTCGGCCGCAGCGATCCGCCCGCCGCCCGGCAGGAGCGCGGGCGCGGGCCGAAGAGCGCGCCTCCGCCTGCGCCGGAGCCTCCGCCGCACGCGGACGAGCCCGAGCTCATCGAGCTCGAGGTCCCGGACTTCGGCCCCGCGGTGGTCGTGACGCCGCGGGGCGTGGGGCCGCGGCCCCTGCTCGTGGTCGCGCACGGCGCCGGCGATCGACCCGAATGGCACTGCGACATCTGGCGCGGGATCGTGAGAGGGGCCGGGTTCGTGCTCTGCCCGCGCGGCAAGCCGATCGACGTCCGTACGCCGGACGCCGGGCGGATCTTCTACTATCCGGACCATCACGCGCTGAGCCGCGAGGTCGCCGCGGCGGTCTCGGCGCTGTCGGCGCGCTTCGGGGATCGGGTGGATCTCCGCGACCCGATCTACGCGGGGTACTCGCAGGGGGCGATCATGGGCGCGCTGCTCTTGCCCGGGCATCCCGCCCGCTTCGCGCGGGCGGCGTTGATCGAGGGTGGATACGGCAGCTTCGACGAGTGGACGCCCGGCGCCGCCCGGCGCTTTCACGGCGGCGGCGGGGCGCGGGTGCTGCTCGCGTGCGGGCGGGCCGACTGCGCGGCGCAGGCGCGCAGGACGCGGGAGGTGCTCGAGCGCGGCGGCGTCACGGCGCGCGTCGTCCACGCCGTGGGAGCCGGCCACAGCTACGGCGGCCTGATGGAACGCGCGCTCCACGAGGCGTACCCGTGGGTCGTCGAGGGCGATCCCCGCTGGCTCGACGGCGGAGACGCGCCGCCCACGGACGGGGCCGCGACGACGGGCGAGGCCGCGCCGCCCAAGGACGGGGCCGGGCCGACGGGCGAGGCCGCGCCGGCCGGCGAGGCCGATGCCCGCTCAGCAGGAGGCGGCGGCGATGCTGCGCGCGCGCTCGGCCAGCCCCTGGACGACGGAGTGGAAGCTCCGCAGCTGCCTCACCTTGCCCTCGCCGAAGCGCCGCTCGATGCCGCGCCGGAGCGCCGGCACCCTGGCGGTCCCGCCCGTGCAGCACACGACGTCGATGTCGTCGAACGACAGGCCCGCGTCCGCCACCGTCCGGTCGAGCGCGCCGAGGATGGCGTCGATCTGCCGCTCGCTTCCGGCCTCGAACTCCTCCCGAGCGATGCGCTCGCGGATGTGCATCGACGGGTACTCGAAGTGGAACTCCGTGGCCGCCTCCCCGGACAGCGCGCACTTGCTGCGCTCGATCTCCTCGAAGAGCCGGAAGGCCAGCGAGTCCTCCACGAGGCAGAGCAGGTGGTCCATGCGCTGCCGATCCTCGGGCCCGAGGGACCACGCCTTCACGTCGCGGAGGAAGGTGAGGACATCGCGGTGCTGGAGCACCGTCATGTCGGCCGGTGAGCAGAGCTTCTCGGCGATGGATCGCGGCATGGTCAGCTGGTTGGAGCCGAGCGGGACGCGGTAGGTGACCTCCGCGCCGAAGTGGCGGGCGATCTTGTGGCGCATGAGGCTGCCGTCGAGCGCGTCCCCCGCGACAGAGACGCCGCCGAGCGACAGCACGTCGGACGGCGAGAACCCCTCCGGCCGCATCCGGACGATCGTGTAATCGGACGTCCCGCCGCCGAAATCGGCGACGAGCACGACGGCCCCGCGATCCAGCTCCAGGTGGAAGTCGTGCGCCGCGGCGACCGGCTCGGGGCAGAACGACACCTCGCGGAAGCCGGCGATGCGCGCCGCCCGCTCGAGGCGCTCCTCGGCGAGGCGATCGTCCGCCGGCTCGGTCGAGAACTTCGCCGGCCTGCCCAGCACGACCCGCGCGACGTCGGCGTCGAAGTGGCGGTTCGCCTGCTCGCGCATCTCCCGGAGGAAGCGGCCGATCAGGTCCTCGATGGTCACGACCCGGTGGCCGATCTGCGTGCCGGAGAAGCTGCGATCGGGGAGGTATTTCTTGATCGAGCGGATGAAGCGGCCCTGCATGCCGTTCGCGACGAAGTCGCTGATCGCCGCCGCGCCGCAGGAGAACCGCGCCTGCCCGAAGAACAAGAGGCTCCGGAGGACGGTCGGATCGGCCGCCGCGGCGTCGAGCGGGATGGGCGGGCAGGTCGCCTCCGCGCTGGCCGCCGCGAGCAGCGAGTTGGAGGTACCGAAATCGACGGCATACACCTCGGGCCTGAATCGTGCGGACATGATCTCGCCTCCTCGTGGGGTGCTTCGCGAGCACGCGGATCTCGCCGATCCCGCCGCCTATTTACAAGCTATCGAATGCATGAGAAAATGCTGGCGGGCTCGCGGGATGAGCAAAATCTGCCGCCCCGCCCGCTCTAGAGCGGTTCCCACCCCCTCTGATACACGCGACGCAGAGCGGCGGTCTCCCGCACAGGAGACGGGTCCAGATCGGCGTTTTCGGCGCGGAAGCGCACTCCTGTGCGCTGAGCACCGAAAACGACGAGATGGGCCCGTATCCGAAGCGGGTGACCGCCGCTCTACGACACGCGGGTCACGCGCCGCAGCGCCACGGCGAGCACGATGAGCGCGAACAGGGTCGGCAGGGCGATCACGCCGACGTCGAGCCAGCCGAGCCAGTCGGCCGGGTCGAGGCCCACGGCGGGGATCGGCAGCGCGAACGCGTTGTAGGCGGCGGCGCCGAGCGCGAGGACACCGCACGAGACGAACAGCCACACGAGCGCGCCCAGGAGGCCGCTCCCCAGGCGCTCCATGGCCGGCGCGCTCCGCCAGCGGCCGACGAGGACCCGGAGGGTGGCGACGAAGGCGATGAAGGCCAGCGCTCCCGCGGCGCCCGCGGCAAGGAGGACCTCGCTCTGGCTGAGCGCCCGCCGCTCGGTGATGCCGTAGACCCTGCGGAGGACCATCGCGGCGCTGGTGAAGACGGCCGCGCCCGCGGCGAGGCTCACGGCGATGGACAGCAGCGACGCAACGGGGCGAGCGCGCCGCGCCTTGCGTGTCACGTCGTCCGCGCTCTGGCCCTGCGCGTTCGGGATGACGACCGTGGCCCGCTCGTCGTTCGGGGCGCCTTCGGTCACCGCGACGCCCACGCCGAGCGCGCGGGAAGGCGCGAGCGGATCCTGCAGATCGAAGTCCGCGAGCAGGCGATCGAGCTCCTGGGCGGACGGCGGCCGGTCCTCGCGCGCCCGGGCCATGGCGCGCTGGATCAGCGCCTCCAGCCCCTCTGGGATGGTCTTGTCGATGTCGCGCGGGCGCCGAGGATCCTCGGTGAGCAGGCGGAGCATGGTCCGCGTCGGCTCCTCCTCGGGGAAGGGCCGCTCGCCGGTCAGCATGCGGTACAGCACGGCGCCGACCGCGTAGATGTCGGCGCGCGAGTCGACCTCGGCCGAGCCGCGCGCCTGCTCCGGCGCCATGTACTGGGGCGTGCCGACCACCGAGCCGGTGCGCGTGAGGTCGGCGCCGTCGAGCACCTTGGCGACCCCGAAATCGAGGATCTTCACGTGGACGCTGCCCCCTTCGCGCCGGACGAGGAACAGGTTCGACGGCTTGAGGTCGCGGTGGACGACGCCGGTCGCGTGGGCCGCGGCCAGGCCGCGGCAGACCTGGCGCGAGATCGTGATGGCGGTGGGGAGCGGCAGCTTGCCAACCTGGTCGAGGAGGCCACCGAGGTCCTCGCCCTTGAGCAGCTCGGTCACCATGCACGGGCGCCCGTCCTTGAGGCGGACGATATCGACGACGTCGATCACGTGCTCGTTGCCGACGCGCGCGATCGTCTGCGCCTCGCGCTCGAAGCGCGCCATCGCCTCCCGGTGGCTGGCGAAGTGCTCGTGCGGCACCTTGACGGCGAAGCGCTTCGGCAGGCGGATGTGCTCGGCAACGTAGACGCGGCCCATGCCGCCCGCGCCGATCACGCCGGTGATGCAGAAGCTCCCCGCGAGCAGCTCGCCGACCATCGGATCGGTCGCGGTCACGCCCTGGAGCTCCAGGGCCGTCGCGTCGATGGGGCAGACGAGGAAGTCGAGCGGGTACCGGACGCCGCACACGGGACAGCGTCGGGTGGGCCTCTCCGGGGGTACCTGCTGCCGTGCCTGGTCCGGGGCGGCTTGCCTGGCTAGGTCGGCCATCGACGGCGAGTCTAATCGAGAAGCGGGTTCCGAGCGCGACGGATCGGCCCCGCCGGGGGCTGACGCAGGGCGACGCCGGAGAAGCCCGCCGGCGGCCGCGCGGCGGCCTGGCGGCGTCGGCGGCGCGTTCTGGCGTCACGCGGGCATGGCGTGGAGGCCCTCCTGGCCGGGCCTCGTCGCGTCGATGCCCACCCGTGGGGACCTGTCGCCTTCGCTGGCTGCGCCGAGGGGCGGGTGGTCCAAACCAGCGAGCGACCGCCGGAGCCCCCGTGCCCACACGGCATGCGCCGCGATCTGCCCGTGATCCGAGCGGGTCTGATCGCCGTGAAAGTGGAAGTCTTCAATGGCCTCCCTCCTGTCCTCCTGGGGGCACCCTGGATCGCGGACACCGGTAGACACGTAACCCCACAACGTCCGTTCGAGCCGGCAAAGAGGGGAATCGCGACACGGAGGACGGGTATCGATCAGGGCCTGATAGACCCTTCATTTCGTCGGCATTTTTAGAGAAATATTGAACAGGGAGGCGGGGAGACAGGGAGATTCATGGGATTTTATTCCCCTTCTCCCCGCCTCCCCGCCTCCCCGTGACTTCTCCCGGACTATTCGAGGGAATGCTTCAGGAGCAGGACACCTCGGCGCTCAGGCCGGGCCCGAGCCCGCTGCGGGCGCGGCTTCAGCGCGCGCATAACGCGACGAACGTGACGAACGTGACGAACGTGACGAAGGAAGCTTGAGGCGCGAGCGTTGTGCTGATGGGCCCGCTGGGGTATAGCGAGCTTCGATGGCATCTTCTCACGGCGCCCCGACCGATGTCGCCTCGGTCCTCCGCCAGGTTCGCAGGCCCAGGCGGGCGGTCGTCACCGCAGGCATGCCCTACGCCAACGGGATGTTGCACCTTGGGCACCTCGCGGGGGCGCACGTCCCTGCGGACATCCACGCGCGGTGGCTGGGCCTGGTCATCGGCCGCGAGAACGTCCTCTTCGTCTGCGGCACCGATGATCACGGCTCCGCCAGCCAGATCGCAGCGCGGCAGGCCGGGGTGCCGATACGCGAGTTCATCGACGGCATCCACGAGAAGCAGCGCGCGAGCCTCCGGCGGTATGACATCGATCTCGACGTCTATTCGGGGACCTCTCGGCCGGAGTGCTTCCCGATTCAGCAGGAGCTCGCGCACCGCTTCCTCCGGCGCCTGCACGAGAACGGCCTGCTGGAGAAGCGCACGAGCAGCCAGTGGTTCGATACGGAGCTCCAGTGCTTCCTCCCCGACCGCTTCGTGCGCGGGCGCTGCCCCAATCCGAAGTGCGACAACGGCGACGCTTACAGCGACGAGTGCGATCGCTGCGGTCACCAGCACTCGCCCTCACAGCTCGGCAGTCCGCGCAGCGCGCTCAGCAACGCCACGCCGGTGATGCGCGACACCGCGCACTGGTGGCTCGACATGTGGGCCGTGTCCGAGACGCTCCGGGGCTGGATCCAGGGCAAGCAGGGCGCGTGGCGCCCGGCGGTGCTCGCGGACGTGCTGAACACCGTGATGCCTTCGCTCCGCTTCGAGGCCGACCTCGCCCCGGCGTACAAGGAGATCAAGGCGTCGCTGCCGAAGCACAAGGCGAAGTTCACGCAGGATCGCAAGGTCCTGCTGCAGCTCGGCAGCAAGCCGGAGATGGAGGAGGCGCGCGCCGCCCTGGCGGGCCACGGCGTCCCCAGCGAGCCCGTCGAGGACTGGGCTCACCGCGCCATCACCCGCGACGTCGCCTGGGGGCTCTCCCTGCCGGTGGATCTCGATCCGGAGCTGGCGGGCAAGACCCTCTATGTCTGGCCCGACTCGCTGATCGCCCCCATCGCGTTCTCGCAGGTCGCGCTCGCCCGGAGGGGCGTCGATCCGGCCCGGTACGTGGACTTCTGGTGCGATCCGGAGGCCAGGATCTACCAGTTCCTCGGCCAGGATAACGTCTTCTTCTACGTGCTCATGCAGGGCGCGATGTGGCTCGGTACGCAGCCCGATCCGGGCCGGCTGCCGGCGCCCGGCGAGCTGCAGCTCACCGACGTCCTCGGGTGCTTCCACCTGCTCGTCGGGGGCGACAAGATGAGCAAGTCGCGCGGAAACTTCTTCACCGCCGATCAGCTCCTCGACGAGAAGCGGTATTCTGCGGACCAGATCCGTTATTACCTGGCGCTGCTCGGCCTCGCGGAGAAGCCGTCGAACTTCGATTTCGCCAAGCTCGACGAGCGCAACCGGTTCCTCGCCGGGCCGCTCAACGCGGCGTTCGAGCGGCCGATCTCGGCGGCGCACTCGAAATTCGATGGGCGCGTGCCCCACGGCGCGCTGCTCGACAAGGTCGTCGCGGACACCCTCCGCATCGTCCAGCGCTACGTGCGCGCGATGGATCGCGCCGACTACCCGACGCTGCTCTTCGAGATCGAGAACTACGCGCGCGTCATCAACAGCCTCTTCGCGCAGTTCAAGCCGCACGACGATCGGCACCCGGAGGAGGGCCGGCGCGACGCCCTCTTCTCCTCGTTCTACGTGCTCAAGAACCTGATGATCATGCTCTACCCGTTCGTCCCGACCACGATGGATCGGCTGCGGGAGTCGCTCCGACTCCCACCGGACGTCTTCCGCCTTGAGGAGCTCGGCACCCCCATCCCCGCCGGGCACGCCATCGGCCCCAAGCAGGTCTACTTCCCGCCGGTAGCGGAGGAGTAGGAGGCGGGGGCGTCGTCACGCCACTACCTGCACGATCCGGCCTCGATCGAGCGCGGGCGCACCGAGGTGTTCTGGATGCTGTTCGGGTCGGTCACCGCGACCTCGCGACCCCAGCCGGTGAGCCCCGCGAAGGTCCCGTTGGTCGTCATGTCGAACGGCCCGTCGTTCTGACAGTCGCTGTTCTTGACGGCGCCCCACGACCAGGCGAGCCACCCCACCTCGAGCTCGACGCTCTTGGCCAGGAGCGTCTTGTACTCGAACGGGTGCTTGCCGCACTCGTACACGGCGTGCTGCGCGAACTCGCCGACCATCAAAGGCAGGTTCAGCGCCACGGACTCCTGCAGCTCTTTCGTGATCGTGGCCGCGCTGCCGTCCGTCCACCACATGTGGACGCTGAGCAGGATGTTCGGGTCGTGCTTGACGAGCGCGGGGCCGACGGCCTGCAGCTGGTCGATGTTCTGCCCCCACTTGGAGGCGTCGATGACCAGCGGGACCGTGATGCCGGCGGTGCGCATCCGGGTGATGGCCTGCTTGTAGCCCGCCTCCCACGCGGCGTTGTCCACCTGGTCCCCGACCTCGTTGCCAATGTTGACGAGCAAGCTCTGCTCATGTTTCTTGATCACGGCGACGACATCCGCTCTCGTCCAGTAGTCGACAAGGCTCGGCAGGAGATCCCATTTCCCCGTGGCGTCGTGGAGCTCGACGATCGGAATGAGCTTCTGGGCGAGCGCGTTCGTGATGGCCTGATCGAGGCCCGCCGAGGACTCCGTGGCGAGCCAGACGATCCGCACCGCGTTGGCGCCGGTCTTCGCGATCTCCGCGAACTCCGGCAGGCCGTCGGGCCCCGACGACAGCCACACGACCATCTCGTTGATGCCCCGGAGCAGCACCTTCTCGCCGCAGCGGTCGTAGAGGAAGCGGCCGCGCACCGAGAACCCCGGCGACTCCTGGTCACCCCCGCCCCCGGCGCCCGCGCCCGATGTGGCGCCGCCAGCGCCAGACGTGGCGCCGTTGCCCGAGGTGGCGCCGCTGCCCGAGGTGGCGCCCGACGTAGCGCCGCTGCCCGAGGTGGCGCCGCCAGCGCCCGACGTGACGCCGCTGCTCGACGTGGTGCCGTCGGCGCCGGACGTGGCGCCGGTGGCCCCGCCCGCGCCCGACGCGCCGCCCCCCGCTCCGGTCGTCTCCTGCCCTGAGCCCTGCTGGTCGTCCGAGCCGTCTCCGCACCCCGCGGAGAGGCCCAGCGCCATGAGGGCTGCTCCGGTCCAACCAGCCACCGACCCATGAAGAACGCGCATCGTGATCTCCTTCTGCCTCTCTCCTGATTGCACCTGGCGACGTCCGGCTTCGACCCTGCGTGACCGCACGGTGAATCCTTCTCCTTTTGCAGGTCGGCCAGATCCTGCACGCCGCGCAGCACCGCGGGCGGCGCGCAAATGACGCCCTGCATGGCCAGGCCTGGGAGGACCCCACGGCGAGAGGACCTATTCCGTCCGCGGGCCCACGAGAATTAAGGAACCAAGAAACCGCGGACCGGGGCTCACCAACGACTCCTACGACATGGCCCGAGGTACGCGGGAAGCGCGGACAGGAAACCACTTAATCGGTTCATTGTCCAGCGCCTTGAAGGGCGACGCGGGGTCTCGATGTCTGTGCTGGGATGGACGCGCTTCGGAGCTCGCAGAGACGACCAATCTCGTGAGCTGGCCCCTACTTTGATTAACCGGTAAAGTTTTCACTGCGGCGTCGAGCGCGGCGTGGGAGATCTCGTGGCGCGATGCGCCGAGACGATGAGGTCACGCGCCGCGGGCGCTGCGTGCATTCAGGCGGCGCGCGGGCGCACGCCGTAGCCGGCCCCACGCACGGCCTCGACGAGGGCGTCGACGGGCGCGCTCGCCGGATCGTGCTGCACCACGACGATGCCCTCGCGCAGGCGCACGTCGACCTTGGCCACGCCGCCGAGCTCGCGAAGCGCGCTGTCGATGTGGCGGACGCAGGACGGGCAGCTCATCCCGTCCACCTGGAGCATGGTCTCTTTCATGGCGTCTTCCTTTCGGCGGCCCACGGGCCGCTCACCCCCGGAGACGCAGCCATCGGGGTTCATTACACCGCGCAGGAGCCGCAGCGTCCGTCAGGGGAGCCGGAGCAGTCCCAGGACCACGAACATCCAAGGAGCTGTCGACCGGGTAGGCGATCACCATCGATCTGCCCGAGCTGAAGGCGGGTGAGCTCAAGTTCGGGTGCAGGATGGGCATGCTCCAGGGCACCATCACGTCGCGCGGAAGGCGTGACACGCGGACAGAAACCAGCCGCGCGCGGGGGAGCGCGCTGTGCGTCAGAGGTCGTCCGCCAGCGATCCACGCCACGCCCGCCTGCCGTGGCGCTGCGGGCGGGTCGCGCGTCGCGCGTTACCAAGGAGCGGCGGGCCTGCGCTGGAGCACCGTGAGGCGCTCGAGTCGCGTCCCCATGGTAGAAGAGGCCCCTGGAGGACAATCCGCGGACCGCCATCGCTTTGGCCGAGGCTCCGCCGCTGCCCGTGAATCGGATGGCTCGCCCGACCCGAACGCTGCTTCGCGCGCTCCGCTCCGCGCCCTCAGCCGACGCACGGCGACCGCTCGCCGGAGAGCAGATCGAGGGTGCGCTGGGCCCCAAAGCGAGGAGCAACGCGGCTATCTCCAGGACCGGAAATCGTTGGCCGCCTGGGCAGGAACAGGAAGAACAGGCGCCACCGCCACGCCAGAGCGCTCCGTCGCCGCGGCCGCTGGTCGAGAGACGCTCGACATCCCGGTCGAACCCGTTCACAATGCCATTAGATTTGAAATTGATTTTCAAAATCTGACGGGGCCCATGGTTTCCAGCGTTCCTCCCCAACTTGACGTGAGCTTCCCCGAGGTGGACTCGACCGGCAGCGTGACCAGCGCGGATGCCCCGGCGCGCGACGCCAGCGCCGCTGCTCCTGCAGGTCCGCTCTCGGAGGTGCGCGCCGGTGAGCGCGTGATCGTGGTCGAGGTCGGCCTCGACGCCGAGCTCGCCGGGTGGCTCGGTGCGATGGGGCTCGGCCCCGGCCAGACGCTCACGTCGATCCGGCGCGCGGCGTTCGGCGGCCCGCTCCACGTGCGCACCGGGTCGGGCGGGGAGCTCGCGATCAACGCGTCGCTCGCGCGCTCGATCCTGGTGGCGCCCCTGACCTCGCAGCGGCGGGTCGGATGACCGCCTCGCTCGACTTCACGAGCACAGGCGCAGGCCCGGAGCGCCTCCCGGTATCGGCAGAGCGGCCGCTCATCGCGCTGCTCGGGCGGCCGAACTCGGGCAAATCGTCGCTGTTCAACCGGCTGACCGGGGGCAGCGCGCACGTCGGCAACTTCCCGGGGATCACGGTCGACATCCTCACGGCCGACGTCCGCCTCGCGGGCGGGGCCGTCGCGACGATCGCGGATCTCCCCGGGCTTTACTCGATCGAGGCCGTCGTCGATCCAGCGACGGACGAGGGCGTCGCGCGCCGCTTCCTCGACCGCTCCGGCGAGGGCGGGCGGCCGCGCCTCGTGGTCCAGGTGGTGGACGCCACGCAGCTCGCGCTCGGCTTGCGGCTCACGCGTGAGCTCGTGCGGCGCGGGCTCGCCCCGCTCGTCGTCGCCACGCAGCGCGACGTGCTCGAGGGCGAGGGGCGCGGGCTCGACCTCGGCGCCCTCGAGCGCGCCATCGGCCTGCCCGTGCTGCTCGTGAGCGCGCGGGACCCGGCCGCGCGCGGCGTGGTGCTCGACGCGGCGGCCGCGCGGCTCGACGCGATCGCGTCGGGCGACGTGAAGCCCCCCGGCGCCGCGGCGTGGGATCCGGATGAGGTCGCGCGCGCCGCGTACGTCGAGCCGCCGCGCCGGGACGCCGCCGCGGAGCGACGGAGGACGTTCACCGCGCGCGCGGACGCCGTGCTGCTCCACCCGGCGATCGGCCCGGTGCTGTTCCTCGGGCTCATGGCGCTCCTCTTCGCCGCCGTGTTCCTCGTGGCCACCCCGGTCACCGAGGTGCTCGACGCGGCGATCGGTCAGCTCGGCAACCTCGTGTCCCGCGCCCTCGGCGGGGGGCTCGCCGCCTCGTTCGTCGTCGACGGGCTGCTCGGCGGCGCGGGGACGGTGCTCGCCTTCATGCCGCAGATCGTGATCCTCACGATCGCCATGGAGCTGCTCGAGGCGAGCGGGTACCTCGCGCGCGGCGCCTTCCTCGTCGACCGCCTGCTCCAGCTGATGGGGCTGAGCGGCCGGGCGTTCCTCCCGCTGCTGATGGGGCACGCGTGCGCGGTGCCCGCCGTGCACGCCACGCGCATCCTCCGCGACCCGCGCGAGCGGCTCACGGCGATCCTCGTCCTGCCGCTCATGGCCTGCTCGGCGCGGATCCCGACCTACGCGCTCCTCCTGACGACCTTCTTCGCAGCCCACGGCGCCTGGGTGCAGGCGCTGCTCTTCGTCGCGCTCTACGTCGCCGGCATCTTCTCCGGGCTCGTCGCCTCGCTCTTGCTCCGGCGCACGGCGACCCGCGGGCGCTCGCTCCCGATGGTGCTCGAGATGCCGGCGTACCGCAGCCCCGAGCCGCGGCTCGTGGTCCGCAAGGCGGGCCAGGCGGCGTGGCGGTTCACGCGCGACGTCGGGACCGTGATCCTGGCCGTCTCGGCCGTGCTGTGGGTGCTCTTGAAGGTCCCCATGCCGGGCGCCGCGCCGCACGAGCCTCCTGCCGCCGCGGCCGAGGGCGGGGCGACGTCGCTCGAGTCGAGCATCGCCGGCAGCGTGGGGCGCGCGCTCGAGCCGGTGACCGCGCCGCTCGGGTTCGACTGGCGCATCAACGTCGGCCTCATCGGCTCGTTCGGCGCGCGCGAGGTCATGGTCGGGACGATGGGGGTCATCTTCGGCGTCGAGGACGCGGACGACGAGCCCGCGCCGCTCGCCGAGCAGATCCGCGAGGCGAAGCGCCCAGACGGGACGGTCGCGTACTCGTCGCGCACCGGGCTCGCGCTGCTCGCGTTCTTCGTCCTGGCCTGCCAGTGCATGAGCACCGTGGCGGCGATCCGGCGCGAGACGAAGTCGTGGCGCTGGCCGGCGTTCGTCCTCGGCTACACCTATGCGGCGGCGTACGTCGCGGCGCTCGTCGTCTACCAGGGGAGCGGGCTGCTCGGGATGCCGTGAGGCGGCGCCGCTCAGGGCGCCGGCGCTCCTGGCCCTGGCGAGCAGGAACAGATCGGCATCCGAGGAGGTCATGCCGAGGGACATGACCGCGTCGACCCTTCAGGCGGCGCGGCTCTCGTGCAACAATCGGTCGATTCCGGTGGGGGCCACGTTTTCGGCAGAAGAGATCGAGGCGTCGATCAGCCGCGACGAGGAGGTCGCCTGCGCGGCCTCTCTCAGCCCATGCGCTCGCCGCGAGCATTACCCGGCGCCGGGCGAGCTCATGGCGCGCGCGGCGCCCCGCATCGCGCGCGTGGCCGATCTCGACGAGCTCGCTGGGCTCCTGCTCGACCAGGCGATGGAGCTCGGCGCTCGCGCTGCCTACCTGCTCCTGACCTCCGAGGACACCGGCGAGCTCGAGCTCCATTCCCACCGCCACGTGCCCGCCGACATCTGTCTCTGCCTCGCGCGGGTGGCGCGGGGCGCGCCGCTGCTCGATGAGTGGGCGGCGAGCTCGGGTCGGGTTCAGGTGATGAGCGATGTGCGCTCGCTCGATCCGGGTCCGTCCATGACGCGAGAGCTCTGCGCGCGGACCGACACGCAGAGCGCGGTCTCGATGCCCCTCTGCGTCCGCGATCGCTGCCTTGGCGTCCTCTCCTTTTGCCTGCCCCGCCCCTACCCCCGCGCCGGCGTCGATCTCGACGCGCTCGCCGCGCTCTTCGCGATCGGCCTGGACAGCGCCCTCGCGCGCGAGGGCAGGGCACGGACCTCAGACCGCATGGCCCAGGAGCTCCGGCGCGCAAGTCACCTGGAGAGGGCGCTCCGAGAGAGAGAGCAGCGCTTTCGGGCGATCTTCGACGGGGCCCTCCAGTTCATCGGCCTGCTCTCGCCGGAGGGCATCGTCCTGGAGAACAACCGCACCGCTCTCGAGTTCTGCAGGGCCACGGAGGCAGAGACGATCGGCCAGCCGTTCTGGGAGCTGACGGGGTGGAGCCCCGAGCACAGGGAGCGCGTCCGCGCCGCCGTCGCCGAGGCCGCGGCGGGCCGGCTCGTGCGAGATGAGATGTACGTGATCGGAGCGAGCGGGCGGCGCTTCATCGATTTCTCCATCAAGCCCGTTACCGACGACCGTGGCAGGGTCGTGATGCTCATCCCCGAGGGGCGCGACATCACCGAGCGCAGGCAGATGGAGCAGGCGCTCCGCGAGAGCGAGGAGGGCTTCCGGCTCACCTTCGAGAACGCGCCCATCGGCATGGCCATCGTCGGGCTCGGCGGGGGATTCATCCGCGTCAACCACGTCTACTGCGAGATCGTGGGCTACTCGGCGGAAGAGCTCTCGAAGCTCCGCTTCCAGGACATCACCCACCCCGACGACGTGGACACCGACGTGGGCCTGGTCGAGCGGCTGCGCCGCAGTGAGATCCCGCGCTATCAGCTCGCCAAGCGGTACATCCACAAGAACGGCACGACCATCCACGTCGTCCTGCATACGTCCGTGGTGCGTGATGAGACGGGCGAGCCCATCCACTACATCGCCCAGGTGGAGGACGTGACGGCGCGCAAGCAGGCAGAGGAGGAGCGGGAGCGCCTGCTCGCGCAGCTGGACGCCGAGCGGAGGACGCTGCGGACCGTCTTCGACAGCACGCCCGTCCCGCTCCTGCTCGTCGATCGAAGCGGCGCAGAGCGCCTGATCGCCAACCCGCACGGGCGAGATCTCACCGGGGGCGCGGAGGACCGGGCGCAGTGCGTCGGTCGCGTGAGGCGCCCGGACGGCACCCCCCTCCTGCTGGACGAGCTGCCGTCGAGCCGGGCGATGCGCGGCGACACACTCACCGGCGAGGAGCTCCTCGTCGCCAAGGCGGACGGCTCATGCCGGACCTTCCTCGTCGCCGCCGCGCCGCTCCGCGACAGCGCGGGGATGATCACCGGCGCCATCGTCGCCGCCGAGGACATCAGCCCGTTGAAGGAGCTCGCGCGGATGCGCGAGGAGTGGACCAGCGTCATCGCTCATGACCTGCGCCAGCCGATCACCACGATCGTCCTCAAGGCCGCCATGCTCTCGAAGCAATCGCAGTCCAGCGACCAGGCAAAGCACATCCTGGCCAGCGCGAGGCAGCTCAACCGGATGATCGACGATCTGCTCGACGTCTCCCGCCTCGAGTCGCACCGGCTGGATCTCAGGCACGCCGAGGTCGATCTCCCGGCGCTCATCCGGGCCACGGTGGAGCGGACGGCCGACGCGACGAGAGGACATCGGGTCGACGTCGAGGTGCTGGACGGGGTCCCGCCGCTCCTGGCCGATCCCGGGCGCCTGGAGCAGGTGCTCACCAACCTGCTGTCCAACGCGGCCAAGTACGGCGCGCCCGAGACGCCGATCAGGATCGCCGTGGAACGGCGGAGCGGCGAGGTGTGCGTGGCGGTCGAGAACGAGGGGAAGGGCATCGCGCCGGACGAGGTGCCGAGGCTCTTCACCCGCTATTACCGGACGCGCGAGGCGAAGGCAGGAGGCGCCGCCGGGCTGGGCCTCGGGCTCTACATCGTGCGGGGGCTCGTCGAGGCCCACGGGGGGCGGATCTGGGCGGAGAGCGCGCCCGGGAAGACGACCTTCCGGTTCACGCTGCCGCTGTCCTAGCGGCGAAGCGCGGAGAGGATCGCGACGAGCGGCGGCTCGCTCGGAGAGCGCGCGCGGACCGCCTCGCACGCCACCTCGATGAGCTGCGCGCGCGTCCGCTCCTTCTTGCGCTCCCGGAGCCCCGGTGCCTGGCCCTCCGCCATGCCCGCAGGCTACCACGCGCAGGATCCAGGTGCCCCTTCTTGACAAATGCCACTAAGGCGCACATTCTTTCCCCATCGCGGCTCCCCGCCGATTGGAGCGATCTCGGGCGATCGAGCGATCGGCGCGCCCATGGCCGTTGTCCGCCGGAGGATGCGGGGGAGGCGGCCCTCACAGGATCCACGAGGAACACCATGGAACACGACAAGGTCGCGCTCATCACGGGCGCAAACCACGGTATTGGGCTCGAGCTCACGCGTCGTCTGCTGTCGGAGGGCTTTCAGGTCATCGCGCTGAACCGCTCGGGGTTCCCCGAGGACGATCCCCTGATACGGGAGAGCCTCGAGCGCCGGAGGCTCCGTGTCCACACGGCAGATCTGTCCGATTTCGAGGGCCTCAGGCGGGTGCTCGGCGCGATCGAGACGAGCGAAGAGAAGATCGACGTGCTGTTCAACAACGCTGGCGGCAGCGTCCCGGAGCTGACGTTCTCCAGGCAAGGCCGTGAGCTGCACTTCGAGCTCCAGACGGTGGTGCCGTACGTCATCGCGATGGAGCTCAGAGGGCTGCTGCAGAAGGGGGACTTGAAGACGGTCGTCAACACGTCCTCCAATGCGTTCGAGATGACGAGGCGCTTCGACCCCGACGCCCTCGAGCGCCCGGCGTCGTTCAAGCAGCTCTTCGGCCCGTACGCGACCTCCAAGCTCGCGCTGTCCCTCTGGACGCGTGAGGTGGCGCCGCTGCTCGAGGGGGATGGGATCAAGATCCGGAGCGTGGATCCTGGGCCCAACAACACGTTGAGGAAGGGAAAGCGATCGGGGCTGCCGTTCTACGTGGAGCCGCTGATGAGGTTCCTGTTCCCGCCCCCGAGCCACGGGGCGTCTCGGCTCTACGAGGCGGCGTTCGGCGCGAACCGGCAACTCTCAGGCGTCTATTTGAAGAAGGACCGCGCGATGGATCTCCCGTTCCGAGAGCATGGCCCGAGGGTGCTGGAGAAGGTGCGATCCATCCACGAGCGGGAGTTCGCCGCCCGCTGATGTCCTCTACAGCGGTTTCCGCTCACCTCTGCACCATGCAGAGCAGAGCGGCGGTCACCCGCACAGGAGACGGGCCCAGATCGGCGTTTTCGGCGCGCAAGCGCACTCCGGTGCGCTGAGCACCGAAAACGTCGAGGTGGGCCCGTCTCCGAAGCGGGTGACCGTCGCTCTAATCGCCTCTCGCCAGGTGGGGGCACATCACATCTCCTCGAGCTCCTTGCCCTTCGTCTCGGGGATGAAGGCGACGACGAACACCAGCGAGGCCGCCGCGGCGGCGGTGTAGAGCCCGTAGGCGATGCCCAGGCCGGCCGCCTTGAGCGCGGGGAAGGTCGCGCTCACGAGGAAGTTCGCCAGCCACTGCGCGGCGGCCGCGATCGAGAGGGCGAGAGCGCGGATGCGGTTCTCGAACATCTCGCCGAGCAGCACCCAGGTCACCGGGCCCCAGGACGCCCCGAAGCAGAAGACATACAGGTTGGCTGCGAGCAGCGCGGCGGGGCCGGCGGCGCCCGTCAGGACGGGGTTGCCCGCGGCGTCCTCGCCCGCGGCGCCGAACACGGCCGCCATGGCGCCGAGCGTCAGCGTCATGCCGATGGAGCCCGCGATGAGCAGCGGCCTGCGCCCGACGCGATCGACGGTCGCGATGGCGACGAGGGTGGTCACGATGTTCGTGACGCCGGTGATGACCGTGATGGCAAGCGAGCTTCTCTCGGAGAACCCGACCGCCTGCCAGAGGACGCTCGAGTAATAGAAGATGACATTGATGCCCACGAGCTGCTGAAACGCCGAGAGGCCAATGCCGATCCAGACAATGCGGAGCAGCCCGGCGCGCCCGCGCAGATCCGCGAGCCTGGGCCGGCGCTCGGACGAGAGCGTCCTCTGGATCTCGACGAGCTTCGCCTGGGCGGACGCGCCGAGGAGGCCACGGAGCACGACGAGCGCCTCGTCCACATGCCCCCTCGCCACGAGGTGGCGCGGGGACTCGGGGATCAGCAGCGCGCCGAGCCCGTAGAGGAGCGCCGGTGGGATGGCGCTCCAGAACATCCATCGCCAGGCCTGTGCCCCGAGCCAGAACGGGCTCGTCGCCGAGCCCGCGGACGTCGCGATGGCATAATCGCTGAGCAGGGCGACGAAGATGCCGAGCACGATCGCGAGCTGCTGGAGCGATCCGAGGCGGCCGCGCAGGTGGGCCGGCGCGATCTCCGCGATGTAGGCGGGGGCGACGACGCTGGCCGCGCCGATGGCCATGCCGCCGAGCACCCTCCACGCGCTGAAGTCCCAGGGCGAGATCGCCGCCCCCGAGCCCGCCGCGCTGACGACGAACAGCAGGGAGGTCGCGATCATCGTCCGCGTCCGGCCGTAACGGTCGGCCAGCCTGCCCGCGAGCACCGCGCCGGCAGCCGCGCCGAGCAGCGCCGAGGACACGGACAGGCCCACGGTTCCCGGGTGCGCTGTGAATACCCGCTCCAGCGCGCCGACAGCGCCGTTGATCACGGCGGTGTCGAACCCGAACAGGAAGCCACCCAGCGCGGCGACGGACGCGATCAGGGCGATCCGTACCGTCGAGAGGGGCTCCTCGCCGCGTCCATCCCCCTGCTGCGCTGCGGGCTCTGCCATGCCCCCGGGGAACCACGAACCGTGCCGCCGGCCGCCTCGGTGCGCCGACGAGCGCGGGCATGACCAGCTACGGCGCCGCTGTCGGCGCCGCCACGATCGCTTCGAGGCGGCCGAGCACCACCTCGAGCCGCTCGATCGTCGCCTTCAGGTCGGCCCGGTAGGCTCGATCGTCGGTGTGGACCAGCTCGTCTCGCATCCCCACGAGCCGGGTCGAAAGGGCCGTCCTTGTGTCATCCGCTTCGCGGTCGCTGAGCTCGAGATGAAGCATGCTCATATCTCCTCCTGACGCTGGGCATGTACCTCAGACGAGCGCTCGTTCACGGGCGCTCCCGCGCGGCTGTTCGGGCCGCCGGCCGGCGCCTCTCTTCTGCTCGCTCGACTGACGTTCGCCGCTGCTCCTTTCGACAGTGCACGAGGTTTGCGCTGCCCGAGGACCGAGGGGGAACATGGTGACGCGACGCCTCGCTGTCATCGGCCGCGGCGATCGAGCAGCGCTTCGGCCCGTTCGACACGCGGCAGCAGGCCGATGAGCCCGTGGACCCGAATCGCCTCGATGACCTGCAGCGGGGCGCAGAACATGCAAGCCAGAGGCGCGTAGCCGCGGCGAGGGCACACCGCAGGACGGGGGAATCATGCCGACGCTAGGACCCGAGGAACGTGAACGGTTTACACAGCAGGAGAGCCCGATCGCGCCGATATCGGGCGCGCGGCGCAGGCCAGAGGAGGAGCGGGAGGCGCCGCGGATCGTGCTCGGCGGCTCGCTCGCCGAGGTGGTGTGCGGCGCGGGGACGATCGTCCTCGCCATCCTCGGGCTGACGGGGTTCATGCCGGGAGAGCTCACCTCGATCGCCACGATCGTCTTCGGCGCCGCGCTGATCGCGCACGGCGGCGCGATCGCCTCGCGCTTCGGCGCCCTGGCACGCACCACGGCGCCCGTCGAGTGGGACACGCGCGCCGAGCTCGGCGGCGGCATGGGCGCGGAGCTCGTCGGCGGCGCGGCGGGCATCGTGCTCGGCATCCTCGCGCTCCTCGGGCTCGCCCCCGGGGCGCTGACGTCGGTCGCGGTGATCGTCTTTGGCGGCGCGCTGCTGCTCAGCGGCGGTACGACCGCGGACCTCGGCGCGCTCGACGTGCGCGGCGCGCACCAGCACCTCGCCCACGTCGCTCGTCAGGCGGCGATGGCCGCCGCCGGCTTGCAGTCGCTCGTCGGCGCCGGAACGGTCGTGCTCGGCATCCTCGCGCTGGTCGGCATCCATCCCATGCTGCTCACGCTCGTCGCCCTGCTCGCGCTGGGGTCGGCGATCGTCACGAGCGGATCGGCCGTCTCGGGGCGCGCGGCCGCGGCGCTTCGACGCTGAGCCCGGCCTCGTAGAAGGGGCTGCGAGCGGCCTCTCCACGGGCGTGTCAGGGCCCCGCGCGCTTCCGGATCGACCTGGCCTCGAGATAGATGTGCTTCACATCGGGCCGCTGGCTCCGTATCCGCGCCTCGATGCGCTCGATCGCCTCCGCCACCCCAGAGGCCGTGAGCGCGGGGTCGAACTCGATGCGCAGCACGACCAGGACGTCATGCGGACCGAAGTGCATCGTCATCGGTCGCCCCACCTCCGACACGCCAGGATCCGCCTTGGCGAGCGCGCGGATCGCGACAAGGAGATCCCTGTCCGCGCTCTCCCCCACGAGGAGCCCATGGCTTTGCTGTGCGAGGAAGATCGCGACCGCCGCGAGCACGAGGCCGATACCGATCGACGCCGCACCGTCGAAGTAGGGGTTTCCCAGGCGGTGCCCGAGCCAGACGCCGAGGAAGGCGATGGCGAGCCCGGCGAGCGCCGCGGAGTCCTCCAGGACGATGGTGAACGTCGTCGGGTCCTTGCTGGACCGCATCGCCGCGAGGTAGCCCTGTCCGGCTTTCTTCTTGAACTCGTGGACCGAGATGGCGAGCGACGTCCCCTCGAAGATCGCCGCTGCGCCGAGGACAACGTAGTTCCACGTCGGCTCCTCGATCGGGCGCGGGCGCACGAGGTGCAAGATCCCTTCATAGATCGAGACGCCGCCGCCCGCGGCGAAGATCATGAGGGCGACGATCAGCGTCCAGAAGTAAAGCTCCTTGCCGTGGCCGAACGGATGATCGGCGTCGGCCGGGCGGGCGCTCCGGCGCTTGCCGAGCAGGAGGAGGAGCCCGTCTGCGGTGTCGACGAGAGAGTGCACCCCCTCGGAGAGCATCGCCGAGCTGCCGGTCACGGCGGCGGCGATGAACTTGACCGCTGCGATCACCACGTTGGCCCCGATGGCGCCATAGATGGCGATCCTCGACTCTTCCCTCATGCACCGCCGATCCTTCCAGCGATGTGTAGCCGCGCCAGGCGCCCTCCTGTCGTGAAGGTAGAGCCCTGCCGGCACGGCGGTCTCACCGACGCGACCGTCGCTGGAGGAGCGCGCAGGCTTGATGGGGAAGGCCGTCGAGGCAGGACGCCGGGGCTGCTGGCTAGCCCACCGATGTCGGCCCGATGACGGCAGCAGACGATGGGGATCGAGGGCTGCTCTGCTTCTCGACGGTGATGAGCAGTTCGAAATTGGCGTGCGGCACGGTCATCCCGGCCAGCTTGCCTCTTCGGCTGTCAGCATTGTAGTCGAGCACTCCGACCCGTCGCCACGGGGACTCGGAGCTCGGGCGCTGCCAGACGACGAAGTGCGTGCTGCCGGCCTCGAGCCGCTCGGGCGGCGAGAGGTGAACGACGTTCACCAGCAGCCGTGTGGTCGCGGCGTCAGCGTCGATGTCGGCCGTGATGTGCGCATCGGCGCCGGGCGCGAGCCGCGTGCCCTGAATGGTCTGCTCGCTCGGGCCGCCACAGCCCGCGAGCGCCAGGCTCGCGAGAAGACCGAGCGTGAGCCCTAGCCGGCCGCCGGTTCGTCGTCCCATGTCAGCGTGCTTCATATCGCCACCTCGATCGCCTCTCTGCTTCACGGCGGACCCGCTGTCCCCCTCGGGCGTCGCGTCCGGGCTGGCCGGTGCCACAGCCTCTCGGCCGCATCGTGGCAATTTGAGCAAGCATCGTGCCGTGGTGGGATGTGCATCGGCGGGTGGCGGAGAAACGAGGACATCCACGACCGCGCGACCGCGCTGTTCCAGGACGCGCTGGGGGGCCCTCACGGGCGCAGGGCGACGCGGGACCGTCGCTGCTGCGCGCCTGGCTGCCCAACCTCACGCGGCGGCTGGAGGCCCGGCCGCCCGCGTCGCGGCGGAGCTCGTGAACGCCGGCTCACCGGCGTGGGGAGCGCTCCCCATGTCCGGCGGCCCGGACGCGCGGCCTGAGGGCGCCGCAGGTCGCTCGGCGCGTGCACAGCTGATATAGCTCCGCCCAGGACATCGCAATGAGTGCCACCACGACTGCTCAGCCTCCCATCGTCTTCATCACCGGTGCCTCCTCCGGCTTCGGCGCCGCCATCGCCCGACGCTTTGCCGGCCTCGGCGCGCGCCTGGTCCTCGCCGCCCGCCGCTACGAGCGCCTGGAGGCGCTCGCGGCGGAGCTCTCGGACAGCCGCATCGCCGGCCCGGCTGGCGCGCGCGCGCCGGCGATCCACCTGATCCGGCTGGACGTCCGCGACCGCGACACGGTCAACAAGGCCATCGCCGAGCTCCCTCCCGAGTTCTCCGAGGTGACCGTGCTGGTCAACAACGCAGGCGGCGCGCTCGGGCTGTCGCCGGCGCACCAGGCAGATCTGGACGACTGGGAGGAGATGATCGACACCAACGTCAAAGGCTTACTTTACTGCACCCGGGCGCTGCTGCCCGGCATGGTGGCGCGCGACCGCGGGCACATCATCAACATCGGCTCGGTCGCCGCGGAGACGCCATACCCCGGGAGCAACGTATACGGCGCGTGCAAGGCGTTCGTCGCCCAGTTCTCGCTGAACCTGCGCTCCGACATCCTCGGCAGTCGGGTCCGCGTCACCGACATCGAGCCCGGCATGGCGGAGACGGAGTTCTCGGTGGTGCGCTTCAAGGGAGACGAGGAGAAGGCCGCCGCCGTGTACCGCGGCGTGAAGCCGCTCTCGGCCGAGGACATCGCCGAGTCCGTCGTCTGGTGCGCGATGCTCCCGGAGCACGTCAACGTGAACCGGCTGGAGCTGATGCCCGTGATGCAGGCGTTCGCCGGCTTCGCCGTCAAGAGGAGCTGAGGCGCGCGGCGCACACGCAGCACGCCGGCTCGATATCCCCGCACGCGCCTCGTAGGCTCGCCACGGTCGCCACCCGATAGCCACTCGCCGTGCCCCTGTTTGCGAACTGAGCGGGGCTGACCCTGCGCATGCGCAGGGCAGCGCCGCGGCAACGGCGGCCCGACTGCTGGTACAAGCCGGCCTGGCTGCTGGGACAATGGTCATCGTGAGACGCCTCGTATCTCACGCTCCATCGGTCAATTCAACGGGGCAGTACAATCGTTCACAAGAGGCACTGTTTCCAGTGCCGAGAAGCATCTTCGCGAGCATGAGAAGCTGCGTTTGAATCAGTCGTGTTCTTGTTATGTTCTTCGTCAGAGGGCCGCCGAGCCATTCGGCCCGGGTTTCCCACGAAGAGCCAGACTTCCGAGGCGTACCTCGACCGCTTCCGGGAGAAGTCGACGAAGACGGGCCAGGCGCGCCGGTTCTCGATCGAGCCAAAGCTGCTCCCGCTCCTCTGGGTGATGTACGCCGAAGCTGGCGGGAAGGGGCGCGTCGTCGAGGACATGCCGGAGGTGACGAACCTCTCCCGGCGCCTCCGCGAGCACCTCGAGCGTGCCGGCGTTACGCGGCACGACCTGCTCGCGAACGACAGGACGCGGAAGCCGATCACGCTCTGCGACCTGCGCGCGACGGGCATCCCCTGGATGGCCGTGCGCGGGGACGACCCGCTCAAGCTCAAGAGCCGGGCCGGCCACACGTCGTTCACGACGACGGACGGCTATCTCCGCGAGGCCGAGCAGGTACGCGACGGCTTCGGCGAGGCGTTTCCTGGATTACCGACTGAGCTGGTCCGTCCGCTCGGCGATTCGTCCACGAATCGTCCAGCGAAGCAACTCGGTCTTGATGAGGATCACGAAATCCTCAATGTTTCATTGGTGGGCCATGAAGGACTTGAACCTTCAGCCAATGGATTAAGAGTCCACTGCTCTACCAATTGAGCTAATGGCCCGAGTGAATTGTCAAACCGACTGAACCTGGAACGGCTCCCGGGATCTCGCCGGAACGCTTGAGTCGCCCGTTGAGCCCGGCACGCCCGGCCTGATTCGAACAGGCGACTTTCGGATTCGAAGTCCGACGCTCTATCCAGCTGAGCTACGGGCGCTCCTGCGCGCCCCTCGGCGGGGCTCGCGGAACGCTTCTAACCGCACCGGCGGCGATATGTCAAGACGTTGTAGCAACATGATGCGCAATTTTTAGGCCGCCCCTTCCGCCGAGCCAGGACGGGTGCGCTCGACGGGTGCACCCCGAGGCGCCTTCCGTCGGCAGCGCACCGCCCACCGGCACCGGCCGCGGCCAGCGGACCGCCCTCCGTGGGCGCGCCTGGTCCGACACAGCGGCGTTTGACCCGGCGCGGCGCGCCTGGCCCGCGGCGGCTGCGAAAGAAGTTCTCTGTCCGCGGCGCCGCAAGGTAGGGTCCGCTCCGCCATGCCGCTGCTCCGCCCGCTCTCCCGGCGCTGCCTTGCGTCCCGAGGCCCCATCGCCGCGCTCCTGCTCGCCCTCTCGCTCGCTGCGCCGGCCCAGGGCGCTCCCACCACGAGCGCGCAGCCGGCCGCGGCCGCGACCGAACAGCAGCCGGTCAAGAGCCCGCAGAACAAGCGCCGCGCCGCGCGGCGGAGCTCGGCCGACGGCGAAGGTGACGCGCGGGCGGCGCGCAGCAGCCGATCCAAGGAGAAGGCCCAGGAGCGCGCCGACAAGAAGCGCGCGGCGAGGCGGGACGACGCGTCCCGCGCGGAGCGCGGCGGCACCGACGCCGACGCTGACGAGCGGAAGCCGCTGTCGAAGGGCGCTCCCAACCGCGGACGGCTGAACGGCGCCGTGCGGCTCCGATCGTCGAGGCACCTCAAGGCGCGCGAGGGCGCCAGGACATGGGGGCTGCCCGTGCTCGTGAAGACCCTGCGGCGCGCCGCCTTCCAGGTGGCCAAGAAGCACGGCGACTCCGCGCTGCTCGTCGGCGATCTCTCGGCCAGGACGGGGGGCGCGCTCGACGGGCACAACTCCCACCAGACGGGGCGCGACGCCGACGTCGGGTTCTACGTCGTCAACTCGAAGGGCAAGACCCTCCGCCTGGACCGGTTCGTGGCGTTCGACGATGACGGCAACGCCATCGGCCTCCCCGGCGCGCGGTTCGACGACGCGCGCAACTGGGCGCTCGTCCAGGCGCTGCTCGAGGACCGGCAGGCGGGCGTCAAATACCTCTTCGTGACCGACGCGCTGCGGGCGCGGCTGCTCGCGCACGCCGCGAAGAAGCGCGTCCCGGCAGAGCTCCGGGCCCGCGCCGCGGCCGCGATGATGAGCCCCAGGGACGCCGACCTGCACAACGACCACTTCCACATCCGCGTGATGTGCCCCCCGTCGATGCGCGGCGCCTGCATCGAGGAGTCGCTGGCCCGCCCCGCGTGCGCCGCCGATGAAGCGAAGAAGGCTCTCGACTCCGCGGCGCCCGCGGCGACGGATGCGGACATCTACGGCGTGCCTTCCACGGCGGCGCCGGCGGTGGTCGACGGAGCGCGCCCGACAGCCGCACCGGCAGCCGCGAGCGCGCCGCCCGGCGCGGCCTCAGGCACTCGCCCGACCGCCGCGCCCCGCTGACGTCCGCTCGCGCTCAGGCCCCCGGCACAGCGCCAGGCGGCGCGGCGCCGTCCGCGATCTCCACCACGACCGGCGCGTGATCGGACGGGCGCTGGAGCTCCCGCGGGCGCGTGTCGATCGACACATCGGTGCACCGCGCGGCGAGCGGGCGCGTCACCAGCGCGAGATCGATGCGGAGGCCCTTGTTGCGCCTGAACGCGCCCATCCGGTAATCCCACCAGCTGTACGCCTCCTTGGCGGGGTGGCAGGCGCGGAACGCGTCCACGAGCCCCCACTCCATCAGGCGACCCAGCGCGGCCCGCTCGTCCGGATGGCAGAGCACCTGCCCCTCCCACTTCTTCGGCTCGGCGACGTCGATATTCTCGGGCGCGACGTTGAAATCGCCGCAGATCACGATCTGCTGATCCGGGCGGTAGCGGGCGTCGAGCTCGCTCCGCAGCCGCTGCAGCCACGCGAGCTTGTAGGCGAAGGCCGGCGTGCCCACCGCCTGGCCGTTGGGCACGTAGACGTTGATGACCCGGATCCCCTCGATCGTCGCCGCCAGCATCCGCCGGGCGACGTCCTGCTCATCGCCGTCGAGGCCCTTCTTCACGTCGTCGACCGAGAGGCCGAAGCGCGTGGCGATCGCGACCCCGTTGTAGGACTTCTGGCCGAAGATGACCGTGCGATAACCGACCTCCGAGAGCGCGGCCTCGGGGAAGCTGCCGTCCTCGACCTTCGTCTCCTGCATGCAAACGACGTCGGGCGCGGCGCGGACCAGCCAGCTCGTGAGCTGTTCGAGCCGCGTGCGGATGGAGTTCACGTTCCAGGACGCGATGCGCATAGGTCCTCCGGGCGATAGCGGATGAAGGGCCGGGCGGAAAGCCTGGTCCAGGGGCACGCGCGGGGTTCACGGCTCCCGGTCACAGCGCCTCCCGGATCACGTCGAAGAGGCCCTCCGGATCGTCGACGTGGAGCCAGTGGCCGGCGCGCGGGAGGACGTGGACCGAGAGCCAGGGCGCGCGCGCCGCGAGCGCCTCGAAGCGGTCGCGCGAGGCCGGCGAGATCGACGCGGACCTGCCGCCGAGGACGACATGGATGCGCCGATGCTCCACGCCCGGGCCGACCGGCGCCGGCGGGTCCTCCAGGACGTGCCACAGATCGCGGGCGAAATAGTCGGTGAGCAGCTCGTCCAGGATGTCGAGGTCGAGCCGGATGCGAAAGCCGTCGCCCTCGCGGCGGACGTTCATCGCCAGCCAGTCCGCGATGCCGCGGCTGAACCCGGCGGCGTGCACCGCCTCGAGGAACGCCTCGCGCGACGGGATCGGCTGCGGGATCGCGCGGAGCATCGCGAGCACGCCGGGGCTCTCCGAGCCGCTCTCGCCGGCGGGCCTCGCGCTCGGATCGGCGTCGAGGATGAAGCTGCGCTCGATCCCCGTCGGCCGGCGATCGAGGTAGGCGAGCGCCACCTTGCCGCCGAACGAGTGGCCCATCACGCCGCGGATATCGAGGCCGAGGCGGTCGCCCAGCCGGAGCAGATCCTCCGCGGCCGCCGCGATGGTGTGGGGCGCAGGCGGGCTCTGCGACATGCCGTGGGCCCGCAGGTCGACCAGGATGAAGCCCCACGGCCGGGCGGCTGCAGAAGGCGCGCCCCCGGCGGATTGCGCCTCGGCGAGGCGCCGGATGAAGGTGCGCCAGTTGGCGCCCGAGCCGAAGATGCCGTGCAGCACGAGCATCCAGCGGGCAGGCGCCGCGGAGGGGGCGGAGACGAGGGCGTGGTGGGGCACGAAGCCGTCGTGTGCGTTCATGGCTCTCCGGACCGCGCGAGCGCGCGGCCTGCGCCTAGCGCTAGCATGGACCCATGGCCAAGAAGCCCCCCATCGCGCCGCCAAGCGCGGACGCCACGGAAGAAGACGAGGGCATCCAGCCGGCGAAGCCCGAGCAGTTTCACGGCTCGGCGCTCGCCGGGGCCAGCTTCGACGACGTCGACCTTCGCAACGCGCGCCTCCACAACGTCTCGCTCGCGGAGGCCGAGCTCGACGACGTCGACCTTCGCAACGCGCGCCTCCACAACGTCTCGCTCGCGGAGGCCGAGCTCGACGACGTCGACCTTCGCAACGCGCGCCTCCACAACGCGACCCTCGCCGGCGCCTCACTCGACGACATCTCGCTCGCCGGCGCGCGCATCGACGACGCCGACGCCGCCGCCACCCGATGGTCCGACGCGAGCCTGCGCCGTGCTCGCTTCGAGGGGTCGGACCTCCGCGAGGTCGAGATCGTCGGCTGCGCGATCGACGGGCTCACGATCGACGGCGTGCGGATCGATCGCCTGCTCGAGGAGGCGAAGGATCGATCACGCGCGAGCCAGGCCCCGAAGGCCACCGAGAAGGAAGCGCCGCCGAAGAAGCCGAGCAAAGGGCGGAAGCCGTAGCGCCCCACCCGCGGAGCGAGCGGGCAGCGCCCCGCGCGACCGCGGGCGGTTACGCCTCGATGAGCCCGGTGCGGACCGCGATGCGGGTCAGCTCGACCGCGCTCTTGCACCCGAGCTTCGCGTAGATGCGCACGCGGTGGGTCTCCACCGTCTTCGGGCTGATCGTCAGCCGCGCGGCCGTCTCGCGCGTCGACACGCCGGCCGCGAGCAGCCGCAGGACCTGGCGCTCGCGCGGCGTCAGCGCGTCGAGACCACCGGAGCCCTCGCTCGCCGGCTTGCGCATCGCGCGCACGACAGCCCCCGCGATGCTCGAGGAGAGCGGCGCTCCCCCGGTCGCGATCCGGCGGATGCCCTCGATGACCTCCTCGAGCTTCGAGGTCTTCACGAGATACCCCTGAGCGCCCGCGCGGAGCGCCTCGGCGACGCGGAACTCGTCGTCATAGCCGCTCAACACGAGGAGCTTCGCCTGCGGCAGCTGCGCTCTCAGCGCCCCGAGGAGCTCGATGCCGTCCCGGTCGGGGATGTTGAGATCGACGAGCACGACGTCCGGCTTGCAGCTCGCCGTCTCGCGCAGGGCATCGGCCGCCGTCCCGGCCTGGCCCACGACGACCATGTCGGGCTCGTCCGAGAGCGCTCGAGCGAAGCCTTCGCGAACGACGGGGTGATCGTCGATCAGATAGATGTGCAGCTTGCTAGCAGGGGTTTCCGCCATGATGACCACAGGGGGATTGGAGTGTCCTTCAGACCACAATTCGATACCCGTGAGCAGTTCAAGTCAAGCTGCTCGGGTCGTCCTGGGAGGAACCTTACAGGGGTATCAGGTGCTCAACGATCTGCAAGCAGCGGCGCGGCGGCAAGCCCAATTGGTGAGGAAAACTCCGTCCTGAGCGAGTTTCGGAGCTCGACGGAGATCCGCGCGACGTGGAATGCGCAACGGAGGACGTGACGGAAGGTGCAACGATGCGTCCAGAGCGGCCTGCGCATGCGGTCGCGGCGACCCTCTGGTATTCTTCGCGCGCCTCATGCGCCGGAATGGCCAGCGATCCAGGGAAATACGATGAGCTCGCCGGTCCCCGTTCCCGGCCCGGCCGCCACCTCGCCGCGCGCGCCCGCGGAGATCTTCGTCGTCGATGACGACCCCGCGCTTGTCGAGTCGCTGCTCGACCTGCTCTCCGACGAGGGCTACCGCGTTCAGGGCTTCACGCGACCGCTGGAGGCGCTCGATCGCCTCGCCCGCGGCGCGCGGCCGCGGGCGGTCCTGCTCGACTACGTGATGCCCGAGATGACCGGCGAGGAGTTCCTCGCCGCGCTCGCCGCCGCGGGCGTCGAGGTGCCCGTCCTCCTGCTCTCCGGCGTGAACGAGCCCAACATCCGCGGCGTCGTCGCCGGTGTGCTGGCGAAGCCCTTCGACGTCGACAGGCTCCTCGTCGTGCTCGAGCGCCTGACCGGCGCCGTGCAACGCTAGCGCACCGACGCCACGGCCCCCCGCTCCCGGCTCGCACAGGCGCGGCGGCACGCTCCTCGCGTTCCCTGGCCTTCAGGAGAAGCCGAGGATGTCGTCGCTCGTAGACAGCGCCACCGGGCCAGCCGTCCTCGCGCGAGGCGGATCGGGCAGCCCCGCCATCGCGAACGCGCCGGCAGCCGCGATCAAGCTGCCGGCCGAGCTGCACCACCGCTTCCGCTTCATCGCGATCGACGCGGGCCTCCTCGGGGAGGCGGTCGACGGCGCCGCGGCGCTGCTCGACGCGCTGCTCGCGATGGGGGTGCGCGTGGCGCTCTTCACCGACGAGGCCATGCCCCACGTCGCGCGGCGGCTCGCTCGCGGCGTGCGCGCCGAGCACCGCAGGCGGCTCTTCCTCGGCGCGCTCGAGGGCGCGGAGCTCCACGGCTTCGATCGCCGCGGCGCCGCGGTCGCGCTCGTCGCCCGCGCGGAGCCGGACGGGCGCTCCGCCATCGCCGCGCTGCTCGCTCAGGTGATCGCGCCGCTCCGCATCGAGCCGCACGATCGGCTCGCGATCTCGCCGGAATCACGGGAACCACGCGAACCACGCGACGGCGCGGCGGCCTCCGCGGCGCGCGGCCTCCGCGGCGCGCCGGAGCTCGCGGGCGCCGTCCATGCGACGGCCGGCGCGCAGCGGCTCCACGAAATCCTCGCGCTCCAGCGGGATCTCGAGGGCGAGCTCGGCTCGCTCGCGGCGACGCGAGACGCCGCGTGGATCATCGAGGAGCCGGGGTTCGACGTCGCGCGCGAGCACGAGATCGAGTCGCTGCTCGCGATCGCCAACGGCTACCTCGGCTCGCGCGCGTCGCTGCCGGAGGGGTCGAGCGTGTCGCGGCCGGCGACGTTCATCGCGGGCGCGTTCGAGCCGTCGGCCGACGTGAGCCGCGTGCCGGAGCTCGTCATCTCCCCCGACTGGGGCCGGCTGAGCGTCGCCATCGAGGGCGAGTCGTTCTCCGCGGAGACGAGCGGCGTGCTGCACCACCGCCGCGCCCTCGACATGCGGCGGGGCGTGCTGCTGCGCGAGTGCCTGCGGCGCGGCGAGGGAGGCCACCTCACGCACCTGCACACGCTCCACGCGGCGTCGCTCGCGGACCGCCACGTCCTCATGGAAGCGCTCAGCATCGCCCCCCTCAACTTCACCGGGACGATCCGCGTCGACGCGATCCTGAGCGGCGACGTGAAGAGCGCGAGCGGCGCGGCGCACTGGGCAGGCTTCGCGGCGGACGCGCGCGCGAAGAGCCTGCTGCTCGTCGGGCACACGCACGGCGGGCTCGTGACCGCGATGACCTCGCACCTGCGGGAGCTCCCGGAGCAGGCCGCGGAGAGCTCGCCCCCGCTCGAGGCCCTCGAGGGCGCGCGCTGCGAGCGCAGCACAGGCGCGCGATCCGTCGCCGAGCGCTGCGACGTCGGCGTCCGCGTCGCCGAGCGGCGCCGCCTCTTCCGGACGACGACGCTGCACACGTCGCGCGACACGCCCACGCCGCGCGAGGCGGGCGAGGTGCTCCAGGACGAGCTGTCGAGCCGCGCCATGGCCGACGTGCTCGGCGATCACACGCGGGCGTGGGCGGAGCGCTGGCGCCACGCCGACGTCGAGATCGACGGCGCTCCCACGATCGAGCGGGCGCTCCGGTTCGCCCTGTACCACCTCATCGGCGCGGCCAACCCGGACGATCCGCGCTGCTCGATCGGCGCGCGCGGGCTCAGCGGGGAGGCGTACCGCGGCCACGTCTTCTGGGATACCGAGACCTTCCTCGTCCCGTTCTACACGCACTGCTACCCCGAGGCCGCCCGCGCGCTGCTCCTCTACAGGCACCGCACCCTCGCCGGCGCGCGCCGCAAGGCGAAGGCGCTCGGCTACGAGGGCGCGCTCTACGCGTGGGAGTCGGCGGACACGGGCGACGAGACGACGCCGTCGCTCGTCGTCACGCCGTTCGGCGAGGTGGTCCGGGTGCTCTCCGGCGAGCAAGAGCACCACATCAGCGCCGACATCGCGTACGCGGTGCACGCGTACGTCCGCGCGACCGGCGATCTCGAGTTCCAGCGAGGCGAGGGGGCCGAGATCCTGATCGAGACGGCGCGCTTCTGGGCGAGCCGCGCCGAGCTCGGGCCGGATGGCCACGCCCACATCCGGCGGGTGATCGGGCCGGACGAGTACCACGAGACCGTGGACGACAACGCGTTCACGAACTGGATGGCGCGGCACAACCTCCGCGTCGCCGCCGCGCTCGTCCGGCGCAACGTCGCGCGCGCGGACGTGCTCGCGCGGCTCGACCTCCGGCCCGACGAGCCCGCCCACTGGTGCGACGTCGCCGACCGCCTGCTCCTCGGGATCGACCCGCAGACCGGGCTGATCGAGCAGTTCGCGGGCTACTTCGGCCTCGCGCCGTTCTCCATCGCCGACTACGCCGTGCGCAGCGCGCCGGTCGACGTCTTGCTCGGGCGCGAGCGGACGCAGGCCTGCCAGGTGGTGAAGCAAGCGGACGTCGTGCAGCTCATCGCGCTGCTCTGGAGCGCGGTGCCCGCGAGCGCCCGGCGCGACAACTTCCTCTACTACGAGCCCCGCACCGCCCACGGCAGCTCGCTGAGCCCCAGCGCCCACGCGCTCGTCGCCGCCCGGCTCGATCTGCACGGCCACGCCGAGCGCTACTTCGAGCAGACCGCCGACATCGACCTCGGCAACACGATGGGCAACGCCGCGGGGGGCGTGCACATCGCCGCCATGGGCGGCCTCTGGCAAGCCATCGCCTTCGGCGTGGCCGGCGTCACGCGCGTGCCGCGGAGCGCGCTCTCGGAGGCGCTCCCCCACGCGCCGCCGTGCCCCGACGAGGACGAGGCGATCGGGATCGAGCCGCACCTCCTGCCGGGCTGGCGGCACCTCAAGATCCCGATCATCTGGCGAGGCCGCGCCCTCGAGATCCACGTGGAGGACGGGGCGGTCGAGGTCGCGCTCGAGGGGAGCGCGCCGCTGCCGATCTGCCTGCTCGACGCGGGCGCGCCCGCCTGCGCCGTGCTGGCGGAGCCCGGCCGCCGCTATGCGACGCGGCGGCTGGGCGGCCGCGTCACGCCATGGGAGGAGGTCACACCATGCTGAGCGCCTTACGCGACGGGTCTCCGGTCGGGCTCGGGGCGCCGCCCGGGCCGGCGCCCGCGGCCGAGCCGCCCCCTGAACCGTTCGAGGAGGCCGACGAGCGCCCGCCGCAGAGCGGCTTGCAACGCAGGAGCGTGGTCGTCGCGCTCCACGGCCGCCGCGCCCACCTCGGCGCCGTCGCGCTCGGGCGGCTCATCGCCCATGGGCTCGAGGCCCCGCTGCGCGGGCTGTGCCTTTCCACGGAGCCGATCGACGTGAGCGAGGTGCCGGCCCACTTCGGGATCGCCCCGGAGGCGCTGCAAGGCATGGTGCTGGACGTCGAGGCGAGCGACGATCCGGCCGGCGCGCTCGCGTCGGCCATGACGAGCTACGGGACCGCGCTCGTGATCGTGGCCTCGCACGCGGACGATCCCACGGACGAGCGCTTCGGCGTCGGCCAGCTCGCGGCGCGTGCGCTGGAGTCCACCGCGCTCGGCGTCCTCATCATCCGTGAGGAGCCCTCCCCGCCGCGGCTACAGCGCATCCTGCTGCCGCTCGACGGGAACCCCAGCACGGCCAGCGCGATCACGCCCGTCGGAGAGGTCGCCCGCAAGCTCGGCGCCGAGCTCGACATCGTGATGGTCGGCTGCGCCTCGCCGCGGGAGGCCGAGGACGACGGGCCGCCCGTGTCGACGCCCGTGCCCTCCGAGCCGGGCGCGATGGTGGCGCCCCTCTACGTCGACCAGCCCCAGCACGAGTGGCCCGCGTTCACCGAGGAATTCCTCGCCCGGTTCCTGAGCGCGATCGGGCACTGCCCGCAGGGCGTCTCCACGCGGTTCTTCCTCGGCAAGGGCGAGCCGGCGGCGGAGATCGCGCGCCTCTCCTGGCAGCTGGCGAGCGACCTCGTAGTGCTGGTCTGGCACGGGCAGCTCGCCGATCACCATGGCGGCGTCATCCGCGACGTGCTCGCTCGGGCGCCGTGCCCCGTGCTGGTCCTGAGGCGCTAGCGCGGCCCCACGTGACGCGTGACGCGCCCCAGCAGCGGCGAGGCGCTCGCTCGCGGCCTTCGATCGGCGCGCGTGCGCCTCGCCGGGCGGGCTCCACGCCAACGAGCGGCGAAAGGCGCTATGGTGCGCCGCCATGGTCTCCCGGAAGCTGCCCCCCAGTGAGTGCCGCAAGATCGTAGAGCCGCAGAGCTTCCGCTTCTCCACGACGGAGGAGGTCGCGCCGCTGTCGGCGGGCATCGGCTCGCAGGAGCGCGCCCTCGCCGCGCTCGCCTTCGGCCTCGACATCCGCCAGCCCCGCTTCCACGTCGTCGTCGTCGGCGCGCCCGGCACGGGCCGCACGTTCTGCGCGCGCGCCGTCGCGAAGCGCATCGCGGCGAGCCGCCCCACGCCCGACGACATCCTCCTCCTGCCGAACCCGCACCGCCCGAGCGAGCCGACGGTCCTGTCGCTGCCGCCGGGCGAGGGGCGCCCCTTCGTCGAGGCGATGGAGGAGCTCCACGAGAAGCTCGTCGACGCCCTGCGCGGCGCGACCGAGGGCGAGCGCTTCAAGCAGGCGCGCGGCAAGATCCAGCGCCGGGTGAACGCGGAGGAGCGGCGGCTCGAGGAGCAGCTCAAGTCCGCGGCGCGCGGGCTCGGCCTCGACCTCGTGCGCGGCGAGGACGAGGTGCAGATCACCTCGATCGAGGACGCCGCCAACGAGCCGGACGGCGAGGCCCTGCTCGCCATCGCCGGATCCATCGAGGAGTTCGAGATGCGGCTCGCCACCGTGCAGGACGAGGCCGACGTCGAGCTGCGCGGCGTCGTGAAGCAGCTGCTCAGCGACGGGGTGAAGGGGTGCTTCCAGCCCGTGCTCGCGCGCTTCGAGGGGCGCAACGACATCAGCGCCTTCCTCGCGGACGTCGAGACGGTCGTGTCGAAGGAGTTCCGCCTGCTCGTCGATGAGGCGCGCGGCGAGGAGGGCGGCGCCACCCTCCCGCGCGGCGTGGTCGTCCCGACGCTCCTCACGGAGCACACGCCCGACTCCGGCGCCCCGGTCGTCGACGTCCCCTACCCCACGCTGACCGCCCTGTTCGGCCGCACCCACGCGCCGCCCGACTCCGGTTTCCCGCCGGAGCCCGGCTTCGCTGTCGCGGGCGCCCTGCACGAGGCGGCCGGCGGCTTCCTCATCCTGCCCGCGGGCGCGCTCCTCAAGAACGAGGCGCTCTACGAGCAGCTCAAGGCCTGCCTCCTCGCGGGCAAGTTCATCGTGCCCGAGCACAACCCGTCGTACTTCCGCGGCACCGCGGAGGAGCTGCTCTTCCCGCCGATCCCCATCGACGTGAAGGTCGTCCTCGTCACGAACCCGCAGCTCTACCAGGACCTGCACGACGCCGATCCGGAGTTCTCGCAGCTCTTCAAGGTGCAGGCGCGCTTCGAGACGACGATCTCGCTCGATCAGGCGCTCCTCACGTACCCCGCGTTCCTCGCCGGCTTCGCGCACGATCGCGGCCTCCCGCCGATCACGGCCGACGGCGTGACCGCGCTCCTCTTCCACGGCGGCCGCCTCGCGGAGAGCCAGACCAAGGTGAGCGCCCAGATCGGGCTCATCGCCGAGGTCGCGACCGAGGCCGGCTACCGGGCCCAGCGCCGCGGCCGCAAGGTGGTCGACGGCCCCGAGGTCAACGAGGCGCTCGAGGCGGCGCGGCGCCGCGGGAGCCATTTCCGCGACCATGTGCACGAGCTGCTCTCGGACGGGACGATCCGCATCGACGTGACCGGCCGGCGCGTCGGGCAGGTCAACGCGATCTCGGTCCTGTCCGACGGCCCGCAGACGTTCGGCCGCCCCTGCCGGGTGACGGCGGTCGTCTACCCGGGCCGCGAGGGACCGGTGAACATCGCGCGCGAGGTCGAGATGTCCGGCCCGCTCCACAGCAAGGGCGTCCTGGTCCTCACGGGCTTCCTCGCGGCCCGGTTCGCCCAGCACCGCCCGCTCTCGTTCGGCGCCTCGCTCGTCTTCGAGCAGACCTACGAGCCCATCGAGGGCGACAGCGCCTCGTCGAGCGAGCTGTACGCGCTCCTGTCCGCGCTCTCCGGCGTCCCGATCCGGCAGGAGCTCGCCGTGACGGGCAGCATCGATCAGCAGGGGAGCATCCAGCCCGTGGGCGGCATCAACGAGAAGATCGAGGCCTTCTTCGATCTGTGCGCCGCCAAGGGCCTGACGGGCGAGCAGGGTGTGCTGATCCCGAGCGCGAACCGCGACGCGCTCATGCTGCGGGGCGACGTCGTGACGGCGATCGAGGCCGGCCGCTTCCACGTGTTCGAGGTGAGCTCCGTCGAGGAGGGCATCGAGATCATCACCGGCGTCCCTGCGGGCGTCGCCGACGCGGACGGAAGGTACCCGGAGGGGACCGTGTTCCACGCGGCGGACCAGCGGCTCGAGCGCTTCCACCAGGTGATCGCCGACACGCTGAAGGGCGGGGCGAGCGTGGATCCTCGAAGCACGCTCAGGGAGCGCTGAAGAGGGCCGATGGCAGCGAAGCGCACGGCCGAACCCGCGCCGATCCGCGCCGGAGCCCGCCGATGACGCGCCGGTCGATCCTGCTCGCGACGGCCGGCGCCGCGGCGCCTCTGCTGGCGTGGGGCGCGCTCGCCCGGTGGCGTGACGGGTCGCTCTCGCTCGGCGCCGCCTGCGCGGCCGCCGCCGCGATCGCGCTGCTGGTCCTCCTCGGCGGCATCGTCCGGCAGCGCTTCGCCGCGAGGCCCGGTCGATCCGGGCGCCTGGCGCCCGCCGCGCCTCGGCGCCCGCGGGCGGGGCAGCCGGCCGCGCGCCCCGCGGATCGCGCCCTGATGCCGCCGACCGAGCTCGACGACCCGCGGAGCATCTACGCCTTCGCAGCCCAGGCCGTCGGTCAGTCGCTCGCCTGGGAGGGGAGCTACAAGGCGGCGGCCGCCTCGCTGCGCGACGTGCCTCGCGACTGGATACCCTCGCAGGTTCGGATGCTCGTCATGAGCAACCTCGCCCAATGGCAGCTCTGCGCTGGCGACATCGAGTCCGCCCAGCGGCTCCTCCCGGACCTGGACGAGGAGCGCGCGCCAGCGTCGGTGCGGCCGCTCGTGCGGGGAGCGCGCGCAGCGGTGCTCGTGCGCACGGGCGATGTCGAGAGCGCGCTCTCCCTGGTCGGCCTCCGCGATGGCGAGCGCGAAGAGCCCACCGAGGTGCGCCAGCGCTACCGCATCACCCGCGCGCACGCGCTCACCGCGCTCGGCGAGCCCGCCGCCGCGCGCGCGGAGCTCCGCCGGGTGGTCGATGACGTCGGCGTCGACGAGCTCTGCCGCTGGATTCCCGCGGGCGGGCCCGCCCGAGCCACGATGATCGAGCTCATCGACGAGGGCTGACGGATTCGCGCGTTTCCGATCCTCCGCGCCGCCCGGGCCTGGCTCCGCCGAGGAGCCAGAGTGGTGATGAGCTCCGCTCCTCGCCGCGCGCTCACGCCTTCTCGACGCCGGCGCGCCGCCGCGAGGCCGCGACTCTCCAAGCGCGGATCTCGACTCGCTCGAGTCAGGCGCAACTCCGATCGTCACGCCGCTTGTCAAGCGTCATTTCCCTGGTTTGTAGCGCGGGAAGCGCCCCTCTGCCGGCTCCGGGCGCTCGAAGCCCACAGCGCGCAGTGTGTGCGCTTCCCCAGGGATTCCGGTTCGCGGTGGGCGAAGCAACGTTGCGAGCGCCTGGCGGCTGGTAGAAAAAGGATGCTGTACGCAAAGTGCATCGGGCCAGGTAGCCTTTTCGCGTCGACCGGGGGAGAACGCATGCCAACCTGTATGGGTGGCCAATGAGGGTGGAGGCGCCACGGGGGGTGATCGGCGGGTGTTGCACCGGTTTAACCAGCCCTACGCGCCCCCTCATGGCGACTCGCCTCGCTCACAGGAGCCCGCCCCGGAGGCTCCCGTGAACCGCCCGTCGGATACGCCGTCCCATCGCATCCTCATCGTCGACGACAGCCCCGCGTACCTGAACCAGGTCGCTGCGGCGATGCGCGACGAAGGCTACTTGCCGGTGCTCGCCCACTCGGGGGAGGAGGCGCTCGCGCGGCTCACCGTGGCGCGCGTCGACGGCATTCTGCTCGACATGGTGATGCCGGGTCTGTCGGGCCCGGCCACGTGCCTCCGCATCAAGGCGAACGCCTCGTGGCGGCCGATCCCGCTGCTGATGCTCACCGGCCGCGACGACCACAAGGCGATCCTCGACGCCCTCTCGGCGGGCGCCGACGATTTCGTCACGAAGACGGGCGAGCTCACGGTGCTGAAGGCGCGCCTGCGCGCCCAGCTGCGCAGGAAGCATTACGAGGACGAGAACCGCAGGATGCGCGAGCTCCTCCTGCGCCGGGAGATGGAGGCGGCAGAGGCGCGCGCCGACCGGCGCCTCAAGCAGAGCGAGGAGCGGTTCCGCCTCATCGTGGAGGGCGTCCAGGACTACGCCATCTTCATGCTCGACCCCGCGGGCCGCATCGCCAGCTGGAACCCGGGCGCCGAGCGCATCAACGGATACCGGGCCGACGAGATCATCGGCTGCCACTGCTCGGTCCTTTTCCCGCCGGAGGACGTCGAGCTCGGCAGGCCGGCCGCGGAGCTCGAGTCCACCGTGGAGACCGGCCGCTCGATCCAGGAGGGCTACCGCGTCCGCAAGGACGGCACCCGCTACTGGGCGAACGAGGTGATCAGCGTGCTCTTCGACGAAGCCGGGCAGCTGCGCGGCTTCGCGAAGGTCACCCGCGACGTGACGGAGCGCCGCCGCGTCCACGAGGCGCAGCGCATCCTCGTCTCCGCCGGGCAGATCCTCGGCGAGTCGCTCGATTTCGAGGAGACGCTGCGGCGCGTGGTCCGCGTCGCGCTCCCCGACTTCGCGTCCATCTGCGTGCTCCTGCTGCAGGACGAGTCCGGCGCGATCGATCGGCAGGTGACCGCCCACGCGGATCCCTCGATGGCGATGGCGACCGAGCTCCTCGGCAGGATCACGGCCGACTCTGCCGGGCGGGGCATCGGCAGGGTCCTGCGCACGGCGCAGCCGGAGCTCATCCCCAAGGTGACCGACTCGTTCGTCCGCGCGATCTCGTTCGATCAGGCGCACTACGAGGCGCTGCGCTCACTCTCGCTCGCCTCGCACCTCACGGTCCCGCTGACGGCGCGCGGCCGCACGCTGGGCACGCTCTCGTTCGCCTCGACGCACCGGCGCTACGACGCCGTCGATCTCGACCTCGCGCAGGATCTCGCGCGGCGCGCCGCGCTGGCCGTCGACAACGCCCGGCTCTACCGGGAGGCGCAGCTCGCGGTGCGCGCGCGCGACGATTTCCTCACGATCGCCTCGCACGAGCTCCGCACGCCGCTCACGCCCATGCAGCTGCAGGTCGACGGCCTCCTCCGCGCCGGCAAGCGCGGCGGCCTCACCGCCGAGCGCGCGACGCCGCGGCTCGAGATGATCAAGCGCCAGGTCGAGCGGCTCGCCCGGCTCATCACGAACCTGCTCGACATCTCGCGCATCTCCGCGGGCCGCCTGCAGATCGAGCTCGAGGACGTCGATCTCGCGGCCACGGTGAACGAGGCGCTGGAGCGGTTCCGCGAGGAGCTCTGCGCCGCCGGCTGCCCCGTCAACCTGTCGGCCCCCGCCTCGATCGTCGGCCGGTGGGATCGCCTCCGGCTCGATCAGATCGTCACGAACCTCCTCTCGAACGCCGTCAAATATGGCGCCGGCAAGCCCATCGACGTCGCGCTGGAAGACCTCGCGGACCGCGCCCGCCTGACGGTGCGGGATCGCGGCATCGGCATCGCCCCGGAGCAGCAGGCCCGCATCTTCGAGCGCTTCGAGCGCGCCGTCTCCAGCGAGAACTACAGCGGCTTCGGCATGGGGCTGTGGATCGTGCGGCAGATCGCCGACGCGCTCGGGGCGACGATCCAGGTCGACAGCCGGCCGGGCGAGGGGGCGACCTTCACCGTCGACCTGCCGAAGGAGCCTGCCTGACGTCCTCCACGCCGCGCGCCGCGCGCCGCGCGGCTACAGCGCCCGCCGCACCCGGCGGCGCTGCTCGATCATGTGCTGGGTGATCTGCTGCCTGCCCTCGGCACGCTCCACCAGCGTCCACACGTTGTCGCCTCGCTCCCTGCCCGCGCAGTCGAGGAGCGCGTCGGCCGCCTGCTCGGCGGGGATGAGCCCGTCGTGTCGCCCCGGGAGCTCCACCACGGCGGCGCGCGTGCAGAGCCCACCCATCGTGGCGAGCATCCGGCGCACGATCTCGCGGAAGATCGCCTCGTCGAACGCGTCGCGCCGGCCAGCGCCGAACAGGACGAGCTTGTCGAACGCCATGCGCGGCTTGCACGGGATCATGACGACCTCGCCGAGCTCGCCGGTGATCAGGCCCTGCCGTCGCAGCTCGGAGATCCGGCCGCCGAGCCGCCAGTCGCAGAGGCCGGCCACGCCGTGGGCTGGCCGCGCGTCGCTGAACGGGGCGCACGCGAGCACCTCCGAGTCGAGCTCGTCGAGGCTCTGCAGGTCGGGGGAGATGAACCGTAGCTCCACGTGGATCAGACGCTGATGGCGCCCTTGCGGAAGTCGCTCTTCGCGATCTTCACGTTGACGCAAGCGGGCCTGCCGCACCGGAACGCCTCGTCCAGCGCGGGCCCGAGCTCCTCGACGCGCTCCACGCAGGCCCCGAAGCCGCCGAGCGCCTCGACCACGCGGTCGTACCGGGTGAAGTCGAGCGACGTCGCCGGCGCGCGGCCCGCGCCATAGAGCTCCACCTGCCCCCGGCGGATCTGCGTCCAGGCCGCGTCGTTTCCGATCACGCTCACCACGGGGATGCCCTGGCGCACCATCGCCTCGAACTCGAGCGCGTGAAAGCCGAACGATCCATCGCCGTACACGAGGACCACGTTCGCCTCTGGCCGCGCCAGCTTGGCCGCCATCGCGTAGCCCGGCCCGACCCCGAGCGTCCCGAGCGGGCCAGGGTCCATCCAGAGCTGCGGCCACTCGAGCTTCAGCACGTTCGCGGCCGTGGCCACGAAGTCCCCTCCGTCGCCGATGACGATGTCGTCCTTGCCGAGGCGCTTGCCGATCTCCGCGCAGACGCGCAGCGGGTTCGGCGGGTCGCCGTCGCTCGCGATCTCCGCCAGCATCTTCGCGCGCGATCGCTCCTCGGCCTCGCGCACGGCCGAGAGCCACGCCGCGGCCGTCTTGTCGGGCACCTCCGCGAGCAGCTGCTCCAGGACGACGCCGCTGTCCCCGTCGATCCCGACGTCGACGCGGCGGTTCCTGCCGAGCTCGCTCCCGTCGAGATCGATCTGGACGACCTTGGCCGCCGGGCTGATGGCGCGGCCGTACTCGAGGCGGAAGTCGAAGGGGGTCCCGAGGATCACGCAGAGGTCGGTCTGCGAGAGCGCGAAGCGGCGCGAGCGGCTCATGAGCCCTGGGTGCGCGTGGGGCAGCGCGCCCCGGGCCATGCCGTTCAGGTAGAAGGGCGCCTTCACCGCGTCGGCGAAGCGGCGGAGCGCGTCGCGCCGCGGCGACCACCGGAGCTGGCTCCCGACGATGAACATCGGCCGCTCGGCGTCCCTCAGCATGGCCGCGGCCCGCGCGACGGCGGCCGGGTCTCCGCCGGGGCGAGGCGGGGCCGTGGGCGCGGTGGCTGGCGCATCGTCGCCGGCGTAGTTCATCAGCAGGTCGAGCGGGATCTCGAGGAAGACCGGGCCTGGCACGTTCGCCTGGGCGATCCGGAAGGCCGAGTCCACGTACTCCTGGATGCGATCGGTCGAGGGGACGGAGACGCTCCACTTCGAGATGGGGCGCATCAGCTCGACGTGGTTCATGTCCTGCAGCGAGCCCATGTCGGCGAGCGCCCGCGGGCCGGCGCCCCCGAGGACGACCATCGGGACGCCTGCGCGCTGGGCGTTGGCGACGGCCGTCACCACGTCCGTGACGCCCGGCCCCGCGGTGACGGCGCACACCCCCGGCCTCCCGGTCACCCGCGCGTACCCGTCGGCGGCGTGTCCGGCGGTCTGCTCGTGGCGCACGTCGACCACCCGGATGCCGTCATCCAGGCACCCGTCGTAGATCGCCTGGATGTGCCCGCCGCACAGGGTGAAGAGGTGCGTCACCCCGTGTCTCGCGAGGGCCTTTGAGACGAGCCTGCCGCCGTGCACCTGCGCCATGGGGCGGGCATATACCATGTGCGACCCAGCGTCCTGCCAGCGAGCGGTCGGTTCGCGCCGCCGCCCGGGCGCGAGCGCGCGTCGGCCCGGCCACGTCGCCCGCCCGGGCCGCCCGGCGCTCCGAGTCGGCGCTCCGGGGACGAGCCCCGGGGCCACGCGTCGATGGCCCCATACCGTCGCGCTGCGGCGCCGCGTCGAGGTGTCCACTCCTCAACATCACCGGAGCTGGCGGGTCGTGTCCGCCTGAAACCCTCATGTTCCGGATGGTAGGCAAGTGTTCTTCCTAACCTCCCGACCTCGTGTGAGCTCTCTCGAGATAGAGCACCACCCGCTTGCTGGCGCGCGCCGCCTCCGTGACCGGTGATCCACGCTATCGCCCGATCAGGTCGGCTATGCGACCGCCGAGAAAGATAACCCCCCTTCGCAGGGTGTTGCTGTAAAAATACAGCGTCGCTACAGCGCGGACTCCGACCTTGGACGCGAGGTCGTCGCCCCCCGCCACGGCCGACGCCTTTGCGATCACGTACCCGACGCTGTTCTCTTCTATCCGGGCGACGAGATGATATAGTTGGAACCTTATTGCAGGTGCCAACGCGACACCGCCACCTCTCTCGACCTCTCCCCGGTGCTCCTGCCCTGCAGCCGCCGGCCTCGGAGAGGGTCCGGTTCTCTGCCGACGGGGCCATCACGCCGCCGGCGGTCGCCTCCATCGCCGGCGCTGCCCGTAACCTGGCGGAAACATTTCGGAGGGGGCTGGGTGGGTCGCGCCCCCGAGCTTCTGTGAGGATCGTAACCGGTTCAGCGCCGTCGCGGCGATGGGCGAGCGCTGGGTGGTTGGCAACACAGGGCGTGTCGAGCTCACCGAGCCCTCGCGGGGCGCGCGCGGCGCGTCCTGTCGCGATGCCTGGCGCGCGGCGAGGAAGAGCCGCGGCGACCGGGCGGCGGCTCTGGCCAATGGCGGCGTTGGCGCGGCTCGCCTGCCGCGTGGCGATGACACACGATCTTCATTACGTGTGCTCGCCAACTCCTTTGCGGCGTGCCGACCTTGACGGGCTGGCGGCGTCGAGCCGCTGCGACGATCCGGGCAGCGTCAGGGGTGAACACGAGCCATCTTGTGCGACGGTCTCGTGGACGCTGCCTTCACAACCTACGTCCCGAGCGGCGTCTGCCACGTGTGCGCTGACTTCACCCGTCCGGGCGTTCCTGACACCCGATCGACATGTTGCTTTCACTTGTGTGCGCCGGGACCTTCTCCGTCCATGGCGCATCATTTCATCAACGCGCGATCGCTCAGGGCATCACGCGCTCCTGTTGCAGCGCAAGGAGGGCCGAATTCTCGGCGATCTTGCGCGCGGTCCTGCGGGGGCTCTCGTGCGCTGGCGCCTCCCCATCTCGCAGCGTTCATTTCAAATATCCTGCGCTCACAGAACGTTACCCAATACACCAAAATCACGCGTGACTGCTTACATGAGCTGGCGAGCTTGTTGTTTTCTATTTCGGGAAGGCTCTGTATCGGTTATGCGGGATAAGAGGACGCGCAATCGCGCTTCGCTGGAGTAGCATCGTCCTATGTCGGAGCCCCCTAGTAGCAGTCAGTTGATCCGGATACCCATGGTGCTGGCGCTCGACTGCAGCCCCCATTTTCTGGCTCGTTGCCGGAGGGTTGCAGCGCGGGCTCGTTTCCTCGTCCGCTCCTGCGATGCGGCCTCGGCGTGGGGGGTGGCCGTCCGCCTCCGCCCGCTGGCGATCGTCTTGCCGAGCCACTTGCACGATCGTGCGCCGAAGACCTTCGAGTTGCTCGCGGAGGACGCGGGAGCACGCCTCGTCGTCGTGGAGTCCGAGCAGCTGCCCGCGGGCGAGCTGGAGGGGCACATCACCCACGCGATCGGCGAAGCGAGCCGTGCGCGCGGCTAGAGCGACGGTCGCCCGCTTCGGATACGGGCCCACCTCGACGTTTTCGGTGCTCAGCGCACCGGAGTGCGCTTGCGCGCCGAAAACGCCGATCTGGGCCCGTCTCCTGTGCGGGAGACCGTCGCTCTGTTCGGCATGGTGCAGAGGTGGGCGGAGACCGCTGTAGAGCGGGGGGGCAGGTTGGTGCGCTGCGGGCTCGGCCCCGGGCAGGCGTGGCCCGCCGCCGGGCGCCCCGGCCGCGGGCCTCAGTCGACGCGGACGCCCGCGGTGAAGTGGAAGCCCCATGTGTGGTCGAGCGGCGGGCCGAGCTCCTCGTCGAAGGGCAGCAGCAGGCCCGTTCGGAGGAACGCGAGGTTGCGCTCGATCGCGAGGAAAGGCTCGATGGCCAGGACGTAGAGATTGCGGGCGACAGCGTGCCGGATGCTCACGTTATCGAACGTGGGCAGCGCCATCCCTTGCACGCGCACGCCGCCGCCGATCCCGTGGCCGATCTGGAGCTCGGCGGCGTGCTGGATCGCGACCTCGTACTCCTTGTTGCGGCCGAGCGGGATGTAGAGCACCGGCTCGAGCTGGAAGCGCCCGATCATCAGTGAGCCGACGTGGGCCTCGGCGCCGAGGCGCGCGTGAATGGGGAGGATGCTCGGGAAGTACTCGTGGAGATCCCAGTACGCCCGGCTGGCGCTGACGGGCTCGTAGCTGGCGTGGTGGTGGGTCTTGCCCGAGAGCGTTGCCAGCCCGACGTCGCCGCCTACGGTGAGCCAGAACGCCCGGCCGACGCGGGCGACGTGATGGGCGCCGAGCGTCACGTTGCCGAGCACGGCGTCGGTGCGCTCAGCCATCGCGAGCCCGAACGGGAGTCGGACATCGAGGAACGTGTGCGGGACGAACGGCATGCGGGCGAAGAGGGCGACCGCAAGCCCGGAGACCTCGCCGTCGCCGCCGGTGAACGAGGCGGTCTCCAGGCCGATCGCGCCGCGCTGGCTCAGCGGGACGGTCCCCTCGTCGATCGTTCTCGTTCTGCCGCCGCCCGACGCGAGCGCGGGCGGCGGCCCCAGCTCGCTGTCCGAGAGGGACAGGGCCCAGGGCGCCGGCGTGTTGCCCTTGCGGCCCGCCGCCGGCCCGCCCGGCTTCCGGTCCGGCGGCGCCGAGCCTGAGGGCGGCCCGGCAGCTCCCGGCGCGGATTGCGCCTCTGCCGGCGCGAGCGGCGAGGCGTCTGGCTCAGGTGCGCCCGCTGCGGGCGCGCCGGGCGCCGAGGGCGGCGGTGGCCCGCCGGGCAACGGCGTCGCGGGTGGCTGCGGTGCGCCTGAGACCGGCGGCTGCGGGGTGCCGGGTGCCGACGTCGCGGGCGACGGCGGTGTGCCCGGTGCCGACGTCGCAGGCGGCTGCGGCGTCGCAGGCGGCTGCGGTGCACCAGGTGCCGGAGGCGTTCCCGCCGAGGCGGAGGGCGCGGGGCTAGCTGCCGGGCGAGGCGTCGCGGGCTGCGCGACGGACGACGCGACCACGAGGGTCGCCGCCAGCCAGGAAAGCGAGGACAAGACCAGGATTCGACGTGGCATCGTGTCTCCTTGGAGCGCGCATCCTATCGTCTCGGCGGGCGCGCGCGGTCTGCTCCGGCGAGCGCTGGACGCGCCTCCGGCGGCGCCAGCGCCGTTCCGCAGCGCCAGCGCCATCCCGCTAGCGACACGGACACGAGGCGACCCGGAGGCAGAGGCGGGCGCCGCGCGGCGCCCCGCCGCGGAGCAGCGGCGCAAGGCCGGGCCCTCCCGCGCGCCGCTACAGCAGGGCGGCGAGGGCGGCCGCGAGCCGCTCGTAGTGCGGCCTGTCGTTGTAGATCTGAGCCGAGATCCGGAGGTGCCGCCGGGGCGACGCGGGCCAGGCGAACACCGGCACCTCGATCCCCCACCGCTCGAGCAGCGCGTCCTGGAGCGGATCGAGGCGCAGCCGGGACGATGGCGCGTCGGGGAGCGGCACCGTCGCGAGCGCGCCGATCATCGCGTCGGGGCTCGGCGGCATGCAGCCGAGCGCCTCGCACAGGAGGTCGCGCGCGGCGAGCGCCGTCGCCCGGTTGTGCGCCTGGAGCGCGGACCAGCCGCCGGTCACGAGCGCGCCCATGGCGCGGAGCGCGTCCGCGACGCAGAGCGCCGCGCTGGGGTCGGCCGTGCCGGTCCAGTCGAACTCGAGCAGGAAGCGCGACCTGTCGGTGCGCGGCGAGTTGGCGCCGTGGCTGATGGAGAGAGGGCGGACCGAGCCCTGCTTGTCCCGCCGCACGTGGAGGAACGCCGCGCCCTTCGGCGAACAGAGCCATTTGTGGCAGTTGCCGGTGTAGTAGGCCGCCCCGAGGGCGCGGAGATCGAGCGGCACCATGCCGGGCGCGTGCGCACCGTCGACCAGCACGTCGACGCCGCGCTCCGCGAGCGCGGCGATCAGCGAGGCGACCGGGAACACGAGCCCCGTCGGGCTCGTCACGTGGTCGACGAGGACGAGCCGCGTCCGCGGCCCCACGCGCGCGAGCACCGCCTCGACCACCTGCTCGGGCGCCTCGATGGGGAACGGCACGGGCGCGACCACGACGCGCGCACCAGCGCGGGCCGCGACCGCCTCGGCCGCGTTGTTGCAGGCGTTGTACCCGTGATCGGTGATGCAGAGCTCGTCGTCGGGTCGCAGCGAGAGCGACCGCAACACGGTGTTGACCCCGACGGTCGCGTTGGGGACGAACACGAGATCGTCGAGGTCAGCGCCGACGAAGGAGGCGAGCGCGCCTCGGGCCGCGTCGAGCAGCGGCTCCAGCTCGCGAAGGAAGAACCGGACAGGCTCGCGCTCGAGCTGATCGCGGTAGCGCTGCTGCGCCTCGAGCACCGCGCGCGGGCAGGCGCCGTACGAGCCGTGGTTCAAGAAGGTGACGGCCGGATCGAGCGACCAGAGCTCGCGCACGGCGGCGGCGCGCGACTCCGGGAAGGCGTTCGGGTTCATGGCGAGGAGCGGGCCCCGAGGAGGCGACGTGCCGGAGGGCCCGGAACAATGTCGCGCGGCCCCCGACCTCTGTCGAGAGCCACGCGAGGAGCAGCTCTCAGTCCATGATGGATTGCCTCGTCAATGTTGAATCATGGATCAACCATGACAGGATGCCGGCGGTCATGCAGAGCCGGTCAACCCGTCCATGATGGACATCGCTTCCGGCCGTCCCATGACGGACATCGCATCTGCGCGCGCATGATGGACACCGCACCTGCCATCCCATGATGGACATCCCATCTTCGGTCCCATGATGGACACCACACCTGCCATCCCATGATGGACGCCGCGCCGGCCCCTCATGACGGCCCGTCATGGACGGGCAGGCGTCAGCGGCGCCGGGCAGACGTCAGCGGCGACAGGAGCGACAGGCAGGCGCCGGCGGCGCGCCTCGGCGGCGGCGCCGGATCAGCGGCCCGACCAGACCGGGGAGGCGCTGTTCATCTCGAGCGCATCCATGCGCCGCGCCGCGGGTGAGGGGGGAGCCGCCGCGGCCGCTCGCGCGGTCTTTCGCGCGCTCGCCACCGCCGAGGCCGCCTGGACGGCGCGCTCCTTCTCCTTGTCCGACTGGGCGCGCGCCGCCTGCTGCCGGAGCCGGTCCTCCGCTGCGGCGAGCTTCGCCTCGGCCGCGCCGAAGTTGCCCGCGCTCACCTCCTGGGCCGCGTCGAGCTGCATCATGCCCGCCTCCATCACCGCGGCGATCGTCTGGGTCTTCTCGTTCTGGTGCGCGGCGACGAGGGCTGGATCGCTCGTCACATCGTAGCGGGCGACCACCTCCTGCACGCGCGGGAGGTTGCCGCTCTCGGCGTCGCGGAAGTGGAGCCGCACGCTCGCCAGCGGGTGGGAGCCGGCCGCCGGCGCGGTGACCCGCGCCCGCACGAGCATCTCGCGGTGCTGCCCGCCGAACATCGTGCCGAGCAGCACCCGGAGCGCGTCCCCGGAGCGCTCGGTGCGCTCGTTGGGGACGTCGAGCAGCTCCACGCCGGGCGCCGGGACGATCTCGACGAACGCGCCCGTCGCCGCCGTCGTCTGGAGCAGGGCGAGCTCGCGCTCGAGGACGGAGGACATCTCCCGCGCCTCGGTGAGGTGGTACAGCCGGCCGCTGGAGCCGATGGCGAGCGCGTTGAGCGTGCGCTCGTCGTAGTCGGCCCCCACCCCGATCGACGTGATCTGCACCCCGTGCGCGGCGCCACGCTGGGCGAGCGCTCCGAGGATGTCGGGAGAGGAAGGCCCGATGTTCGCCTGGCCGTCCGAGATGAGCACCACGCGCCGGACGGCGTGCGTCGACGGCGCCGTGAGCGCGTGCTGCTCCGCGAGCTGGAGCCCAGCGAAGAGGTTGGTGCTGCCGTCAGGGCCGAGGGCGGCGATGGCGCGCGCCACCGCGGGGCGCGTCGACCGGCCGAGCACGGTCGGCGAGACGCGCGCCTGCGCGGTGTCGGCGAACGACGCGACCGAGACGAGGTCGCCGTCGGGGAGCCTGTCGACGAACGCCTGCGCCGCCGCGCGGGCGTTCTCCATCTTGGGGCCTTGCATCGAGCCGGAGGCGTCCACGAGCAGCACGACGGCCGCGGGCGCGCGCGGCTGTCCGCGGGCCGCGCGCGCCGCCGGGACATCGATCCACACGCCGAGCTGCGTCTCGCGCGTCCCCGGCAGCGCGAAGGCGCTCGCGCCCGCGGCGCCGATCCAGACGCCCTGGTTCCCCGGCGGCGCCGGCTCCGGCCGCGACGACGGCGCCTCGGCCGCCGCCGCAGAGGGCTCGGCCGGCTCCGTCGGGGCCACGGCCACGGTGACCCGCTTCGCCGCCTCCTCCCGCCCCGCCGCGCCCGGCGCGGCCGCCACCGCCGCGGCGCTCGTGCCCGGAGGCGCCGCCGCGCTGGCCGTGCAGCCCAGAGCCGCCCATCCCATCAGCAATCCAGCGAGCATCGTCCGCATCGAGAAGCTCCTTCCGCCGCAAGCCATGGCGCGGCCCACGGAGGGGACCCGCGTCCCTCCGCCGCGATCTCCCGAGCCCCGCAGCGCGCGGCTTCTACGGACCGGGCCGAAAAAAGATCTCCGGGAGAGCCCGCGTCGGCGCCACCACCGCCGGCCCTCGCACCGGCGAAAGGCCGCCGCTCCGCGCCCGGAGCCCCCTCCGAGCACACATCCGTGGGTCGTCCCTGCCTGACTCCAGGGCACATCTCGAGATCTCGCGAGATCCGCGACTCCCAACGTCCCTCTGTCGGTGGTTCAGCTCTTGCTCATTCACGACCGTCGACGGGCGATCGCCGGAGCGCGGCGCCCACACACGATGCGCCGCACGGAGCGGCGATGCCGGAGGAGGTCGATCCGATGCAACTCACGCGAAGCAAATCTCCAGCTCTTCTCGCCGCGTTCGCGGCGGTCTTCCTCGCTGTCGGGAGCCTCCTTGCTTTGCCGGGCTACACGCTCACCGGCACGGGCGTCCGCGTGAGGACCATCGGCGTGCTCAACATCGATGTCTATCGGATCAGCCATTACATGGAGCAGCTCCCTGCCACCCGGTCCAAGGACGCGGTCATTGACATGGACACGGGGAAGAAGTTCGTCTGGACGATGCTTCGCGACGTCGACCGCGCGAGCATCGTCAAGGCGCTGCGGGACGCCTATGCGCTGAACCGATACACGGACACGCCGAAGATCGAGAGCTTCGTGGCGGCGTTCAAGGAAGACCTCAAGGCGGGAGCGGAGGTCACCATCGAGTACGACCCGCGCGCGAAGGCGACCACCGTCACCGTCGCCGGCGGCGGGACGGCGACCGTGGCAGGCGTTGATTTCATGAAGGCCACCTGGCGCATCTGGCTGGGCAAGATCGATCAGCCCACGTTGAGCGACGACCTCATCGCCAAGCTCCGCTGAGGCAGGAGAGCCCCTGTCAGTCCGACGGCTTGTCGCGCACCACGAGCACCGATCGGTTCGTGTGGTTCACGACCTTCGCCGCCGTCGTGCCGAGCACCTTGTCGATGCCCGAGTAGCCGTGCGACCCGATGACGATGAGATCCGCGTTCTCCTCGTCGGCCGTCCGGCAGATGACCTCCCAGGCGACGCCGACGTGGATCACGACCTTCGCGAGGAGCTCGGGCGGCACGTCGCGCGCGAGCTGCAACAGCTCCTCGCGGTCGCTCCGCTCCAGGATCTCGGGGACGCGGGTCGGCGACTCGTTCAACGCTTCCGCGGGCAGGCTGTGGTGCAGCCCGATCCCGCGCACGAGCACGAGCTTGCCGCCGAGCTTCTGCGCGAGATCGACGCCCTCCGCGAGGACGAGCGACGCCTTGGGGGAGCTGTCCAGTGCAACGAGGATGGTCCGGGGGTGCATGAGACTCATCGCGTCCGCCTTTCGTGCGGTGACGTACCGCACCTTCTTTAGCCGACCTCGGGCCGGACGCGCAGCGCATCGGTCGGCGGCGGCGCCCCGCGCCTTCGCGCCGGCCCGGCCGCCTGCGCCGAGCACCGGGGACGGTGCGTCCAGCGTGGATCAGGCGCGGATCGTCACGCCATGGCCTCGGTCGTCCGTGAGGATCTCGAACGCCGCGCGCCGCGCCGTCGTCAGGGTCTCGATCCCGACCTCGCGGCCCAGGCTCTTCCGCCGCAGGGTGACGGTGCAGGCCCCGATCTTGGTGTTCAGGCAATGCTTCACGCCGCCGGGAGGGTTCCTGTAGGCCAGGCCGACAAAATCGCCGGCGGGCGCAGAGATCTGCCCCTCGACGCTCAGCCGATCGGTCTCCGTCCGGAAGCGCCAGGTGAAGTAGTCGAACGAGGCGTCGGCGCGGACCGACTGGACGAGCGAGCTGAGCGCGATCTCCTCGCCGCGGTGCCGCAGGACCAGCGGCGTCATGTTCGGCGTCCAGAACGGTCCGACCTTCAGCCGGGCCGTGGCGACCTCGAGGAAGCTGTCCGGGTGGCTGTCGAACCCGGCGACCTGCCCCCAGGCGTACAGGTCCGTGTGCTTCGTTCCCCAGTTGTGGTTCTGGCTGCCCACCCAGCCCGAGACGTCCACCCCGCGCCCAGCGACGCGGAGGAGGCCGCTGTAGACGGCCATCGGCGCGCCGACCAGCGCCTTCGCCTTCGGCAGCGGGGCGCCGTAGAGGGCCGCGGGGAGCAGCAGAAGGGGCTCCCCGCCGCCCTCGTAGGCGAGGTCCCAGGTGATGGCGTCCTCCCCCTCACCCGCCGCGCCGGTGAGCCTGCCGAGGCTCAGCCGGGCGCCGTCGATGGCGACCGACAGGCTGTCGCGCGCGAAGGAGCAACGCCCGGCGAACGGGACCTCGCGCTTGGCGACCACGTGGCGCCCCGACTCGCCGTCGAAGTAGACCGCCCAGAGCTCACCCTCCGCGGCCTCGGGCCGACCAGCCGGGCTGAACAGCGTGTACCGGATCCAGAAGGCGAGCGGCCGCGTCGGGTGGTTCGCGCGCTGGAAGAAGCTCTCGTAGAAGCCGCCCCGCTGCCCCGGCCGGTAACGCGCGTGGTTCGCCCGCTCCCGGATCGTCCTCGCCTTCGCGCCCGCCATCGCGCCCCCCGCTCCTCCAGCCTAGTGCCCCCGCTTCGACCCGCCGCTGAGAAGATCGCCGATCACCCGCTCCAGATCGTCGAGCGAGATCGGCTTCGCGATCTTCGGGTTGTCCACCCGCTCCACGAACTCGCGCGCGCTCGGCGTGAAGGCGCCGCCCGACATGAAGGCCATCTTCGGCAAGAGCTGCGGGAACCGCTCGCCGATCTCGTCGTACAGGGCCATCCCGCTCATCTGCGGCATCAGGAGATCGCAGACGATCGCGTCGATCCGGCCGCCGCGGTCCCGCAGGAGATCGAGCGCCTCGTGGCCGCTCTTCGCCACGAGCACCTCGTGCCGCTCCTCGAACGCGCGCGCGAAGGCGTTGAGCAGCATCGGCTCGTCGTCGACGAACAGGATCGTCCCGCGCGACGACGCGCGCGGCGGCTCCGGCGGCGGCCGCGGCGCGGGCAGATCCGTGGGGTTGAGGCCGGTCAGGCGGATCGTGAAGATGGTGCCGACGCCGGGCGTGCTCAACACCGTCATCGTGCCGTGCTGCTCCTCGACGATGTTGCGCGACACCCAGAGCCCGATGCCCGGGCGCGCGCTCTCTTCCTTCGTCGTGAAGAAGGGGTCGAAGATCCGCTCGACGACCTCCGGGGTCATCCCGCGCGCGTTGTCCTCCACCTCGACGTGGTGGACGCCAGCGTCGAAGCGCGTCGTCACGCGCACCATGTTCTCGTCGCGGGGGCGGTTCGGCATCGCCTGCGCCGCGTTGATGAACAGGTTCACGAACACCTGCGAGAGCTTGCCCGGATAGCCGACGAACGGCGGCATCTCGCCGTAGCTGCGCTCGATGCGGCAGAGCTGGCTGAGCTGCGGGCCCGTCATGCGCAGCGCGAGCTCGATCACGTCGACGAGATCGACCCGCTCGGGCTTGCGCTCGCTGCTGCTCGAGAAGAGGTTGAGGTCCGTCACGATGTCCCGCATCCGCTCGACGCCGGCGAGCGCCTCGTGGCACGAGCGATCGATGAGATCGATGGCGCGCAGCAGGTCCTCGTACGAGCCCGAGGCGACCGGGCGCGCCGCCGAGACGAGCTTGTGCGCGCCGTTCCGGATCTGCTCCAGGTTCGCCATCACCCACGCCATGGGGTTGTTGAGCTCGTGCGCGACGCTCGCCGCGACCTGGCCGATCGAGGAGAGCTTCTCGCTGTGGAGGATCTGCGCGCGGCGCGCGACCTCCTCGGTGACGTCGCGCATGAGCGCGAGCGAGGCGTCCTCGCCGTAGAGCCGCGTGATCCGGACCGTCATCACCTTGGTCAGGCCGGCGCGCGTCCCGCAGCGGATGGTGGCCTCCCGCGGCGCCTCGGCCCGCGAGGCCGACAGCACGAGCGTGCGCAGGGCCGGCACGTCCGCGGCGACCGCGAGCGCGGTGATCGGCCGGCCGATCCACGCCTGCCGCGAGTGCCCGAAGAGCGCCTCGAAGCGCACGTTCAGCCGCGTCAGCATGCCCTCCTGGTCGATCGTCGCGAGGACGTCGGACGAGAGCTCGACGATCTCGCGGTAGCGCTCCTCGGAGGCGAACAGCGAGCGCTGGGCGTACGCCTCGGCGAAGCGGTGCTCGAACTGGAGCAGCAGCGCGTCGACGGCGCGGAGCACGTCGATCGAGGACGAGCCGTCCGCCTCGGCGTCGTCGTGCGTCGTGTCGAGGACGCCCGCGACCGCCGTGCGGAACTCGGACGCGGCGATCAGGGGACCGCTGATGGAGTACCCGGTCGCGTAGCGCTGTTCGACGAGGTGCGTGATGAACTCGTCGAGCAGCGCCTCGCTGCCGTCCTCGAGGATCCTGGTGAACGCGGCGAGCCAGGAGCGCACGTTCTCCGTGACCTCACCCACGGGCCGATCCGTGTACCGGCCCCGCTCCGGCGGCAGCGCCAGCACGTTCTCGATCCAGTCGTCGATCAGCTCGTCCTTGTGCCGCTTGCAGAGGTCGAGCAGCCGCCGGCGCGCGAGCGCCATCGACGTCTCCGCGTTGGTCGGCGGCCCGTGGACCTGCGAGCGCCGCTCGCCGTCCCCTCCGCCGCGCGCGCCCCGCGAGTCCGGGATCTGCGAGCGCCGCTCGCCGTCCCCTCCGCCGCGCGCACCCCGCGAGTCCGGGATCTGCGAGCGCCGCTCGCCGTCCCCTCCGTTGCGCGCGCTCCGCGCTTCCGGAAGCTCACGCTTGGCTTCCTCGTCCGCTGCCATCGCTGTTACCTGCCGCGGAGGACCTCGCAGCCCATGAACGCCCGGAGCGGCTCTGGCACGACCACCGTGCCGTCCGCCTGCTGGTACTGCTCGAGGATCGCGATGACCGTCCGCCCCACCGCGAGCGCCGACCCGTTCATCGTGTGGACAAGCCGCGGCTTCGCCTTCGGCTCGGGCCGGTAGCGGATCTGGGCGCGGCGCGCCTGGAAGTCGCCGAAGTTCGAGCAGCTCGAGATCTCGCGGTACACCCCCTGGCCGGGCAGCCACACCTCGAGATCGTACGTCTTCTGCGAGCCGAAGCCGAGATCGCCGGTGCAGAGCGCCGAGACCCGGTAGTGCAGACCGAGCCGCTTCAGGACCTCCTCCGCGTGCGCGGTGAGCAGCTCGTGCTGGCGGGCGGAGTCCTCCGGCGCCGAGAACCGCACGAGCTCGACCTTGTCGAACTGGTGCTGCCGGATGAGCCCGCGGACATCGCGCCCGTGGCTGCCCGCCTCGCTGCGGAAGCACGGCGTGTAGGCCGTGTAGGCGATCGGGAGCGACGCGCCGTCCAGGATCTCGTCGGCGTGAAGGTTCGTGACCGGGACCTCGGCCGTCGGGATGAGGTACAGGTCGTACGCCCTCTCCGGGTCGCTCTTCTGCGTCTTGAACAGGTCCTCAGCGAACTTGGGCAGGTTGCCGGTGCCGAACAGCGCCGAGTCCTTGACGAGGAAGGGCGGCAGCACCTCGAGGTAGCCGTGCTCGCGCGTGTGCAGGTCGAGCATGAACGAGATGAGCGCCCGCTCGAGGCGGGCGGCGGCGCCCATCAGGACCGTGAAGCGCGCCCCCGAGAGCTTCGCCGCGCGCTCGAAATCGAGGAGGCCGAGGGCCGTGCCGATGTCCCAGTGCGACTTCGGCGTGAACGAGAAGCTCGGCTTCTCGCCCCACGCCCGGACGACCACGTTGCCCTCCTCCCCCGCGCCCACGGGCACCGACGGGTCAGGCAGGTTGGGCACGATGGAGAGCTGCTCGGTCATCCGCTTCTCGAGCTCGGAGACGACCTGCTCGGCCTCCTTGATGCGCGCCGACAGGGCCTTCAGCTCGTCGCGCTTCTGCGCGAACTCCGGCGATTTCTTGTCGAGGCGCGCCATCGCGTCGTTCGCCGCGTTGCGCTCCGCCTGCCACCGCTCGAGCTCCTGGATGTTGGACCGCCTCGCGCTGACCGTGGAGGCGAAATCGTCCCCGAGGCTGGCGGCGGCTCCGGGCGAGCGAAGAGCGAGCGCCGCGCGCACCTCATCGAGGTGCTCCGCGACGTAGCGAGGATCGAGCATACCCTTGGGTTTAGCCGAAGCCTGCACGCGCGTCAGCAGCCGCGACGCGCCGCTCCGCATTCAAAGATGGGCCCGCTCCCCGCGCTCCCCGCCAGAAGCGCGGGGAGGAGCGGCGTGGCAGGAGGGATCAGGCGCTGGCGCCCAGGCTGCGCAGCACGAACTGGAGGATGCCGCCGTGCTGGTAGTAGTCGACCTCGTTCGGCGTATCGATGCGCGCGGTGACGGTGAAGGTCTTCTTCGCCCCGCCCTCCCCGGTCGCGACGACGCTGAGCTTCTTGCCCGGCGTGAGGTTGTCCGAGATGCCGTCGATCTCGAACACCTCGCGCCCGGTGAGCCCGAGGGTGGACGCGTCCTCGCCCGGCGCGAACTCGAGCGGGAGCACGCCCATGCCGACCAGGTTCGACCGGTGGATGCGCTCGAAGCTCTTGGCGATGACCGCGCGCACGCCGAGCAGCTTGGTCCCCTTGGCCGCCCAGTCGCGCGACGACCCGGTGCCGTACTCGGCGCCGGCGATCACGAGCAGCGGCACGCCCTCGGCCTGGTACTGCATGGACGCGTCGTAGATCGTGGTCTTCTCGCCGTCGGGCAGGTGGACCGTGATCCCGCCTTCTTCGCCGGGGCGAAGGGCGTTCTTGAGGCGGATGTTCGCGAACGTGCCGCGCATCATCACCTCGTGGTTGCCGCGGCGGGCGCCGTACGAGTTGAAGTCGGCGGGCGCGACGCCGTGCTCGACCAGGTACTTCGCGGCGGGGCTGTTCTTGGCGATGTTGCCGGCCGGAGAGATGTGGTCGGTCGTCACCGAGTCGCCGAGCAGCGCGAGCACGCGCGCGCCCCGGATGTCGCTGAGCGGCGCCGGCTCCTTCGACAGCCCCTCGAAGAACGGCGGCCTGCGCACGTAGGTCGAGCCCTCGTCCCACACGAACGTCTGGCCGCCCGGGACCGCGAGCTTCTGCCACTCCTCGTCGCCGGCGAAGACGTTCTCGTACTGCACCTGGAACTGCTCGGGCCGCACGGCCGTCCGGATCGCCTCGCTGACCTCGGCCGAGCTCGGCCAGATGTCCTTGAGGTACACCGGCTCGCCGTTGCGATCCGTGCCGACCGGCTCCTTGAAGAGGTCGGCGTCGACGTCGCCGCGCAGCGCGTACGCGACGACGAGCGGCGGAGAGGCGAGGAAGTTCATCCGCACGTGCTGGTTGATGCGGCCCTCGAAGTTGCGGTTGCCCGAGAGGACGCTCGCCACGACAAGGTCGTTGTTGCGGACCGTGTCGCCGATCACGTCCGGCAGCGGCCCGGAGTTGCCGATGCAGGTCGTGCAACCGTAGCCGACCATGTGGAAGCCGAGCGCCTCGAGGTACGGCAGGAGCCCCGCCTGGCGCAGGTAGTCGGTGACGACCTTCGACCCGGGGGCGAGCGACGTCTTCACCCACGGCTTCACCGTGAGCCCGCGCTCGACGGCCTTCTTCGCGAGGAGGCCGGCGCCCAGCATGACCGCCGGGTTCGACGTGTTGGTGCAGGACGTGATCGCGGCGATCACGACCGAGCCGTGGCGCAGCGTGTAGCGCGAGTCGCCCTCGGTGATCTCCGCGGGGCGCATGACCTTCTCGAGCGCGGGGACGCGCGCGGCGGCGTGGCCGGCGCCCTCCTCGAGGAACGCCTTGACCGCGGGCGCGTCGGCGGCGGCGAACTCCTTCTCGAGCATGCCCTGGAGCGAGGCGCGGAAGGTGCGCTTCGCGTCGCGCAGCGGGACGCGGTCCTGCGGCCGCTTCGGGCCGGCGATCGACGGCACCACGTCGCCGAGGTCGAGCGAGAGGGTGTCGCTGAAGACGGGGTCCGGGGTGCTCTCCGTGCGGAACAGCCCCTGCTCCTTGTAGTAGGCCTCGACGAGCGCGACGAGCTGCGCGGGCCGGCCGGTGAAGCGCAGGTACGCGATCGTCTCGTCGTCCACGGGGAAGAAGCCGATCGTGGCGCCGTACTCGGGCGCCATGTTGGCGATCGTCGCGCGGTCCGGGAGCGAGAGCGCGCCCAGACCGGGGCCGTAGAACTCCACGAATTTCCCGACCACCTTCTTCTGCCGCAGCATCTGCGTCACCGTGAGGACGAGATCGGTCGCGGTCGCGCCCTCGGGCAGGCTGCCGTGGAGCCTGAAGCCCACGACCTCGGGGATGAGCATCGAGAGCGGCTGGCCGAGCATCGCCGCCTCGGCCTCGATGCCGCCGACGCCCCAGCCGACGACCCCGAGCCCGTTGATCATCGTGGTGTGCGAGTCGGTGCCGACGAGCGTATCCGGGTAGACCAGCGAGCCCTGCCGCATGACGGCGCCCGCGAGGTACTCCAGGTTGATCTGGTGGCAGATGCCCTGGTCGGGCGGCACCACGCGGAAGTTCGTGAACGCCTGCGCTCCCCAGCGGAGGAACGCATAGCGCTCCTCGTTGCGCTCGAACTCGAGCGCCGCGTTCACCTTCACGGCCGTCGAGGACGCAAACTTGTCGACCTGGACCGAGTGGTCGATCACCAGGTCAACGGGCTGGAGCGGGTTGATCTTGAGCGAGTCGCCGCCGAGCTTCGCGAGCGCCTCGCGCATGGCGGCGAGATCGACCACGGCGGGCACGCCGGTGAAGTCCTGGAGCAGCACGCGCGCGGGGTGGAAGGCGATCTCCTGCGAGGGGCGGGCCTTCGGGTCCCAGTTGAGGACGGCCTCCACGTGGTCCTTGCGCACGACGCGCCCGTCCTCGTGACGGAGGAGGTTCTCCAGGAGGATGCGGAGCGAGAAGGGGAGCTTGTCGATCGACGCGCCGCCTTGCGCCAGCGAGGTGAGCTTGAAATAGGTGTATGTTTCGGCTTGAACCGTCAGCGTGCTCTTGGTGCCAAAGCTGTCGACCATGCGGCCTCCTCCAACGTCCGGAGCGCCCTTGTAGGCGCCCCGAAGCCGCTAATCTAGTGTTATGTGCGCGCGTTTCACCCTCGCCGTTCCGGACTTTGCGACCCTCATCGCACTGCTCGAGTCGTCCTTTGGCGCGGGCCGAGCAGGGAGCGGTCCGGCTCGGTCGATTGCCGCTGATCCGGAGATAGCGGCAAGGTTTCGGCCTCGTTTCAACATCGCACCTGCGACCGTCCACCCGGTGCTGCGCGCGCGGGATGGCCGGCGCGCGGTGGTGGCGGCGACCTGGGGTTTCCTGGGTCGTTTCGCCAGGGGCGGCGCCGGGCCGTCGCTCCTGGCCAATGCGCGCGCCGAGAGCGCGCGGGCGAAGCCGACGTTCCGCGAGGCGTTCGCGGCGCGCCGCTGTGTGGTGCCGGCGGACGGCTTCTACGAGTGGACCGGGCCCAAGGGCGCGCGGCGGCCCACCTGGTTCCACCCTGCGGAGGGCGGGCTGCTCCGCCTGGCGGGGCTGTACCAGCCGGCGAAAGACCCCGACACGGGGGAGCCCGACGTCCGCTTCACGCTCCTGACCACCGAGGCGAACGCCGACGTCGCGCCGATCCACGACCGCATGCCGGTCCTGCTGGGCCCCGGGGACGTGGACCTCTGGCTCGGCCTCGGCGACGGCGCGGACGCGGATCGGGCCGAGGCGCTGCTCCGGCCGGCGCCTCGCGGCGCCCTCGCGGCGCGCGCCGTCTCGCCGCGGGTCAACTCGGTCGCCCACGATGACCCTGCCCTGCTTCAGGAGCTCGCGGCGGAGACCGCTGCTCCGAAGGCCGCTGCTTCGAAGGCCGCTGCTCCGAAGGCCGCTGCTCCGAAGGCCGGCGGCACGCTTCCGCTGTTCGATCTCGATGGCGGCGCGAGGCCCGCCGTCCCCTCCGGCCGGACCTCGCGCCGCTGATCAGCGGCAACGTACGTTGATGTGCGCTTGCGACGGTCAGCGCGCGGAGGCGCTGCTCGCGCGACCGCCCTTGCGGCCTGTGCGGCTGGTCTTCGCCGGTCGGCTCGCCTTGCGCGCGGGCGCGGCTCGCCCGGTCTTCGCGGGCGCCGTGGCCGCTGTCTTCTTCCGTCCGGTCGCGGCGGTGCGGCGCCCCTTCTGCGCGCCCCGCGCCGGCTCGGCGCGCTGCGTCGACGCGCGCTTCGGTGCGCGCTTCGCGGGTGGACGCTTGGCCGCCGCCTTGCGCGCCGCCGGCTTCGCTGCGCGCGCGCGGCGGCCGGCGGTGGCGGCGGGCATGCTCTTCGCGACGTTCCGAGCGAGGAGCGCCTCGACGTCGCCCTCGCGCACCTGGCCGAAGCGAATCGCCAGGCGGCTGCCGAGCTCCTCGAGGCGCTCGGCGCCCACGGCGCTCTCGACCTGGGGGAAGAGCTCCTTCTCCTCCTCCTCGACGTGGTGCTGCACGAGCTCCTTCAGCACGCCGAGCCTGGCGTGAAAGGTTTCGTCACCCGGCTCGGTGCTGAGCAATTTCTGCAACATGACGTCGACGAGCGCGTGCTCCTCGTACGAGGTCGGGATCAGGGGGGAGGCGCCGAGCGCCTCCCGGCTCTCGGGATAGAAGAGCTCCTCCTCGATGGCCGCGTGGCTCACGAGGGTCGCCACGAGCTCGTCGCGGAGCGCGCTGATCTCGTCGCTGTCGGCCTGCGACATGCGCTCGAAGAGCTCTTCGACTTCCTGGTGATGCTCCTTCAATAGGTCGGTCGCCTTCATGCGGGGACTCCTCCTCACGGAAAGATGAAGCGCCGTCGAGGCGCTTGGCCTGTGCGGTCTGCGGGGTTTGCGCGAAGCATGCCAGGCGCCCGGCGCGCGCGAAGCGAGCGCACGACGCGCACGCGCGGGCGCGGGCGTGCGTCGATCGGCCAACCCGCGCGGGGGCGTCGCGGCGCGCGCTGCGGGGCGTGCTGCCCCGCAGCGAGGCGTCATGGCGTCGCTGGAGCGTGATCGCGCGCGGCCTGCGCGATGTCGCGGACGCCTTCGCCCGCGCAGGGCGACGGCGCGCCGCCGGGCGCCGTCAGCGGGCTTTCCTGGGCTCGCAGGCGCCGGCGTACGTCGATCGCGCGGGCGTCACTGCGCGCCCCATACGTTGAGCACGGCCGCCGTTTCCGCGTCGATCGTGGCCGGCTCCCGTTGCGCCGCGGGCGCGCGCACGGACAGGTCGAACGCCACGGTGCGGCGGAAGAGCGACACGGTGGCGAGGGGCATCACCTCGCGACGGTTGAAGGCGCAGGTCGGGTCCACGTCGAGGTCGCAGAGAAAGGGGGGAACGCCGAGTCGACCCGAAAGCACGAGGTTGCCCCAGCGGGTGGAGTAACGATCGCCGAGGGCGGCGATCTGGGGGCCGCGTTCGACGCCCTCGAGGCCGGAGGCGACCGCCGCCAGATCCTTCCCGAGCGGCTTGCGGGCGAACGAGAGGCCGAGGGCGGCGATCGCCGTGCGCGCGACGTCGATGATCTCGGTCGCGGCGGTGACGCGCTGGCCGGCGTACAGATCACCGGGAAAGTGGACATAAAGCGGGAGCGTCAGGACGGGCTCCTGGAGGTCCATGCCCTCGCCGTAGAGCACGGCGTCGGAGCGCCCGCTGGCCAGATCGCCGGTCACGATGAAGAGGGTCTCGTCCCACAAGCCGGCGGCCTTGAGGGTCCCGATGAGGTTGCCGAGGGCGCGGTCCTGGCCGGCGAGGGCGATGGAGAAGAGGTCGCGGATCCGGTCGCGATCCTCGGGGCTGAGCACATCGCGCCGCCGGCTCCTCAGCCTGGCCAGCACCTGGGCGGCGCGGCGCGGCTCGACGGGGCCGGCGTAATCGGCGGGCTTGAGGGCGTTCAGCTCCTTCGGGCTGACCTCCCAGGGCGGATGGCCGCCGCGCGCGTGGACGAACGCGAGGAGGCGGTTGGAAGCGCCCTGGCGGACGGTCTCGCTGATCCAGGTGGCGGCGGCGTCGATCGGGGTGGTGGCTGGCTCGCCGCTCGTCGGGGGGTGCTCGAGGACCCGGGACCAGCCGGGTCCGAAGCCAAACGCCCGGAAGGTGGTGGGGACGCCGGTGAAGAACCCGGTGCGGATGCTGCTGTCGCTCGCGATGGCGCCGATGGTGGTGACGTGGGCGGGGAGGCGGGCGCCGGTGTCGGCGACGGTATGGGCCGGCGGCGGAAGACCGGTGAGCAGCGACGCGGCCACGGCGGACACGACCGTGCTCGGCCCCCGGTGGTGATCGAACGTCGTCGCTGACGTCGCGAGCTCCGAAAGCGTGGCGAGGTGCGGCTCCGGACGACCGCTCCAGGGGGGCAGATCGGGCCGCTCGACCCCGTTCAGGGCGACGATCACGACGGCGCGCGCGGCGGGCACGGACGGAGGAGGCTCCGGCGATCCGGCGAGGACGGGGTCGCCGAAGAGGATGCGTCCGCCGCGGGCCGCGGCGGCGGCGCGGAGCTCGAGGGAGATGAGGGACCCGGCAAAGGGTGCAAGCGGCAGCTCCACGTCGGTCCAGGTCGCCTTGTCGCCGCCCTCGACGTGGACCCGATGGATCACGAGGGGCTCCTGGCCGTCGCGGAGGACGCGGATCTCGGCGTCGCCTTCTCCCGAGCCCAGCGCGCCGACGGCGGTGCGGAGGCGGGTCACCCTGGAAGGGCGAAACGCGCAGCGGACCGCGCCCGGCGCGCGCAGCGCGATGGACCGGTGGGGGACGCCCGACAGCGCGGCGGCGGGCGCGACGACATCGCGCAGGGTCGGGGGGCCGTACGTGGCCGGGTCCTCGTCCGGGATGCCCACGCGCACCCAGTCGATGTCGGCAAACGACTCCCCCTCGCGGAGCCGGCCGGAGAACTGGAGCGTGAGGGTGTGCAGGCCGGGGTCGGCGGGGAGCGTGGTGGTCGGACTCGAGGTGATGCGGATCTGGTCGCGCTGGAAGCGGAGCGTGCCGAGGAGCTGGTCGTCCAGGGAGACGGTGACGTACTTGGAGGCGAGCCCGACGGCCCGGGTGGACACGAAGATGGGGCTCGCGGACGGCAGGACGAAGGTGAGCTTGATCTGCCGCTCCGAGATCCGCGCCCAGGTGGATCCATCGTGCTCGACCGCCTGGATGCCGGTGGGCACGGTCCCTTGCCACGCGAAGCGGCCGAGGAGCGAGCCCGCGCCGGTGTCGAACAGGAGCCCTCGGTGCTCCAGATCGCAGCTGGGCAGCTCGTCGATGAGGTGCACGACGTCGCGCGCCGGCGGCAGAGGCGTCGCCTGCGGGCTCGCGGACGCTGCGGCCGGGGCGCCGGAAGGCAGGTCGCGGGTCGACGTCTCGCACCCGGTGCACCCGGAGAGGAGCGCGGCCGCGGCGGAGGCGAGCGTGAGCGCGGAAGAGGGATGGCGGGTTCGGATCACGCGGGCGCGCACGGGGCGTCCTCTACCACGAGCGGGGTGCCCTGCCTGTGGCTGGGCACCCCGGGGCGAGCGCGGGCTCCTCGATTGCCTGGGGGAGCGCTCGCGGCGCGCTCAGCGGCGCCACGGCGGCGCGACGCGGAGCCGGGTGAGGCGGCCGGCCTTGACGACCGCGAAGCGCACGCGCTCCTCGTCCCGGAGCTTCGCCCGGATCTCGTAGGCGCCGTCCTTGGGCGCGAGCGGCAGCTTGACGCTGCCGGAGCCGACCTTCCGCCCGTCCACGAAGAGCGTGTCGCCCGCGCCAGCGATCACCTCCAGCATGCCCTGCCCCTCGGGCACCTTGTGCTCGGCGGCCAGCGGCAGATCCTCGGGGAGCACGGGGTTGGCCGTCGTCTCGCCGATCGGCCCGGCGGCCGGCGTGGCGGCGACCGACGCCGCGACCACGCCCGACGAGCCAGCGACCGCAGGCACGGCAGCGCCGAGCGGGGCAGCGGTCGCGGGCTCCGCGGCCGGCGGGCTCGGCTGGTCGGAGGGCGGCGAGGCGCCCTGCAGCTCGTGATCGCGCGACAACCGCGCGGCGACCGCGAAGACGAACGCCGCCACCGCGAAGAGGACCCACATCGTCATGCGGTTGTCGCGGGCGGGCGGCTGCGGCGTCGGCACGTAGGCCGACGGCCGGCGCACGCGGCGCGGCGTGGGCGACTCGTCGACGGCGGGCGCCGGGGCGGGGGCCGCGAGCCGCGCGGCGGGCGGCGCCGAGGGGACCTTGAGCGCCACGGGCGCCGGCGCCTCGACGACGGGGGGCGGCGGGAGCGAGCCCAGCGTCAGCAGCCGCTCGGGCTTCGGGTACTCCAGCGCGGGCAGCGTGGCCTCCGGCCTGCGGGGCGCGGGCGCCACGCCGGGCACGGCCGGCGTCACGCCCGCCAGCGCAGCGGCGTCCATCTGGGGGCTGCGCGCCGCGCGCACGCTGACCACATCGCCTTGAAACTCGGCGAGATCGCTCGGAACTCGTGCGCTGACCAGCGCGCTGGAGAGCGCCCTCGCCTCCTCCTCGCCCGCGCTCGCGAACGCCGTGTCCTCGTCCTCGCCGTCCACGGACAGCACGGGGATCGACATGGCCGAGCCCGGCCCCGACACCACCGAGCTCGGCGCCGCCGAGCCGCGCGCCGGCAGGGTCGATCGCGGCGCCACCGAGCCGGGCACCACCGTGAGCTGGTCGTCGGTGAGCTCGACCGACGCGCGCGACGACGCGGCGGCGACGTCGCCGGCGAGCTCCGGCGGCAGCGCCGCGACCGGGGCGGCCCGCTCCGGGAGGCGCCGCACGCCGCGGAGCGTCTCCTCCTCGTAGGCCACGGCGGGGGCGAGCAGGTCCTCTCCCTCGCGGCCGATCACCCTGCGCACGCCGCCGCGCGCCGCGACGTCGTTCAGCACGTCCTCGACGAGGCTCGCGGCGAACTCCCCCGAGGTGATCACCGATCGCGGCGACGTCCCCCGGGCGAGCGCTCTCAGGAGCGAGCGCGCCGGCTCGGGCGTCGCGTCGGCGGTCGCGCCCATTCCCTCCAGGTCGAGGACGACGCGCTCGACCTGCATCAACGGCGGCCCGTGGAACAGCCGCTGGGCGGCCCGGGCCGCTGCGATCGCGGGCAGGATCTGCTCCGCGAGCGTCCCCTCGAACCCGGGGCGCGGCGGCGCCGCGAGCTCGCTCTCCGGCGCAGGCGTCACGACGAAGCGGCCGGAGCCGACGCCGAGGAGCGCCGCGAGCACGGAGGGGCCACGGTGGAACGTCCCGTCCTGCGCCGTCCGCGTCGCGCCGGCGGGGCGGCCGTCCTTGAGCAGCACCTCGTAGAGGAACGCGGCGTCCCGGACCGACACGAGCGCGTCGGGCCGGTGCGCGCACGAGAGCGACAGCAGCGTCCGCGTCGTCATGCCGTCGAGCCGCCCGCGGACCTCGCCGCCCGTCGCGATGCGCTCCGCCACGCGCCGCCTGCCCCGCAGGACCTCGTGCACCCGCTGGACGAACGCCGCGGCGCTCTCCTCCTTGCGAAGGTAGCCGTCGGCCTGGGCGCCGAGCTCGCGGAGCCGCTGGAGCAGGTCCTCCTTCCAGGAGAGCAGGATGACCGGCACGTCGCGCAGCGCGACGTCGCGCTTGAGCGCACGGCAGAGGGCGAAGCCGTCGAGCCGCGGCATCAGCACGTCGCTCACGACCAGGTCCGGCGTCGTCTGGTACGCGAGGTCGAGCGCCCGCGCGCCGTCGTGCGCCTCGTGCACGTTCGCGCCCGCGGCCCGGAGCACGCCGGCGAGGAACCACGTCACCGCCGGATCGTCGTCCGCCACCACGATGTCGAGGGCGTCGAGCGCCGCGTCGCCTGGCGCCGCGCTCGATGCGATCGACGCGCTGATCGTGCGCGCCGGCGACTTCGCGCGGATCTCGCTGTGCAGCCGCGAGCGCTCGCCCTCGGGCGTGCTCGGCGCGACCATCCACGGGGCGAGCGGCAGCGCGCCCTCCGGCCCGTTCGGCGAGAACCGCACGCCGCCCTGCGAGCGGATCGTCACGAGATCGCGGATGCGCGCCACCGCGCCCCAGAGCGCCGCGAGGACCTCGGCGCCGTCGCCGAGATCCACGTTCGCCCCGCGGCTCCTCGGCTCGGCGGCGTCGCAGAGGCCGCGGCGAAGCTCCTCCGCAAGGCGCGCCCCGAGCTCGTCGAGGTTGACGGCCCCGAACGGCCCGCGCACAGCGCGCGCGGTTTCAGCGCGCACGCCGGCCACCGCTGCCTCCGCGGCGGCGCGCCGGAGCGCGTCCGGCGACACGGGCTTCGGCAGCGCACGCGCGGCGCCGAGCGCCACGTAGGGGGCCGCGTCCTCCGGCCGCACGAAGCGGCCGACGGCGACGACGGGGACCAGGTCGGTCAGCGGATCGGCGGCCAGCGCCTCCGCCAGCCCGCGCGCGCCCGGCATGTCCGCGTCGAGCAGGACCAGATCCGGAGCGAAGGCCCGCGCGAGATCGATCGCCGTCTCCACGTCGTCGGTCCGCTCCACCTCGAACGACGGCCCGACGTCGGCGCTCGCCGAGTCGAGCGCCTCGGCGAGCGGCGCGGCGCCCACGACGAGGACGGTGATCGGCGCGTCGATCGACGCGGCCAACGCGGCCTCCGGCGCCTCGGCGGGGGGCGCCTGCTCCACGCCGCGCGTCGAGGACGCGCGCGCTTCCTCTTCATCGTCGAGCGAGAGCGGCTCGGGGGCGAGCGCGCGGCCGTTGCTCACGGTCGCGATCCACGTCGTGGCCTGGCCCTTGGCCGCAGCCGCGCCCGTGGCTTCCGGCCGCGCGCTGGCGCTGCGTGCGTTCGGCTGATCCGCGGCAGCGCGCGCGCGGGGCGGCGCCGACGCCTGCTCGAGCGGCGCGGCGGCGCGCGCGGGGGGCGGCGCCGGCGCCTGCTCGCCCATGGCCGACTGCCCCCAGGCCAGGGCGGGCAGCTCCTCGAGCAGCTTCCGCAGGGCCGCCGCGGCCTCGCCGCTGAGCCGCGCGCCGTTCGCTGCGGCGAGCTGCGACTCCCCTTCGGCGAGCCGCTCGGCGACGCGCACGAAGCGCAGGAGGCGCGCCCCCGCGCCGAGCGAGTGCAGGCGCCGCTTCAGCTCCTCGACGAGCCGCGGCGCATCGCCGTCTGCCTCGATCCGCCGGACCATCTCGCGGAGCTCCGCCACGCGGCGACCCAGGTTCGCCACGAACTCGGCGCGCGCTCCGCCCAGCCGCTCGTGCCGAGCCTCGCTCGCTGCATTGCTGCGCGGCCCCGCGTGCTCCACTGCCCTCGATCCTACGCCCATTGGCGGTCCCGTATCACAGGAGGATCGGACACCCGAACTTCTCGGCGATCGAGCCCCCGCGCTCGTGTCTTCCGACCGCGCGCCGGCGCCCCCGGGTCACCTCACGGCGGCCCCAGCTCGGCGGCGATCTGCTCCCGGACCCACGCGCCAGCGGCGCGCGTGCCGAGCGTCCCGCCCACATCGACCGTGCACATCCCCTGGTCGAGCGCCTGGGAGACCCAGCGCTCGATGCGGCGCTCTTCCTCGGGCCACCCGAGGTGAGCGAGCAGCAGCCCCGCGGTGAGCATCGCCGCGAACGGGTTCGCGATGTCCTTGCCGGCGAGCGGCGGCGCCGACCCGTGCACCGGCTCGAACAGCGCGACCCGCGCCGGATCGGACGCGTGCACGTTCGCGCTCGCCGCCATGCCGAGCCCCCCCTGCAGCGCCGCGCCGAGATCGGTCACGATGTCGCCGAACAGGTTGTTCGTCACGATCACCTGGAATTGCCCGGGATCCTGGATGACGTACAGGCAGAGGGCGTCCACGTAGACGTGGTTCGACTGGATCTCCGGATACTGGGCGCGCACCTCGTGGAAGACGCGCAGCCAGAGCTCGTGCGCGTGCCGCATCGCGTTCGACTTGTCCGCCATCGTGACCCGCGTCCGGCCGTTGGCGCGCGCGTAGTCGAAGGCCGCGCGGATGATCCGCTCGACGCCCTTCCTCGTATTTACGTCCTCATTGATCGCGACCTCGTCGGGGGTGCCGCGTTTGAACTGCCCTCCCATCCCGACGTAGATCCCCTCGGTGTTCTCGCGGAACACGACGAAGTCGATGTCCTTCGCCGTGCGCCCTTTGAGCGGCACCAGCCGGTCCGACAGTACGCGGACGGGCCTCACGTTGGCGTAGAGGTCGTAGCCGAAGCGCATGCCGAAGAGGATGTCGCGCGCGTGCTCCAGGTTGGGCACACGGGGATCACCCAGGGCGCCGAGGAGCACCGCCGAGCATTCGCGCTGGATGGCGATCTGGATCTGGTTCGGGAAGGTCGTCCCGTCGCGCAGGTACCGGTCGGCGCCGAGATCGAGCTCCCAGAGGTCGATCGGCAGCCCTGCTCGCGCCTGGTAGAGCTCGAGCAGGAGCTTCGCCTCGGCGATGACGGACGGGCCGATGCCGTCACCGCCGATGATCGCGATTTTCTTCTTCTTTTTGGCTGTCACGAGGTCGCGCTCCCGGTCAGCCGAGCGCGCGTTCGACCGGCACGTACTCCAGCCGGTGGGCCGCCGCGACGGGGCCGTAGGTCACGTGGCCGCCATGGGTATTGATCCCGAGGGCGACGGCCCTGTCGACCTTGGCCGCGGCGACGATGCCCTGGTTGGCGATCGCCACCGCGTAGCCGATCGTCGTGTTCGTGAGCGCCCAGGTGCTCGTGTGCGACACCGCGCCTGGCATGTTGGCGACGCAGTAGTGAACGACCCCGTGCACCTCGTAGGTCGGGTTGTCGTGCGTCGTCGGGCGGCACGTCGCGATGCACCCCCCCTGATCCACGGCGACGTCGACGACGACCGTCCCTTTCTCCATGCGTCGGATGAGCTCTTCGGTCACGAGCTGGGGCGCCTTGGCGCCGGGCACGAGCACCGCGCCGACCACGAGATCGGCGCGCTCGCACATCGTCTCGATGTTCTCCGCGTTGGAGTAGAGCGTCTCGATCGCGCCCCCGAACACGTCTTCGAGGTAGCTCATCGTCTCGGCGCGGACATCGAGCACGGTGACCTGCGCCCCCATCCCGACCGCGATGGTCGCTGCGTTCCGGCCGACCACGCCGCCGCCGAGGATCACCACCCGGCCGCGCCGCGTCCCCGGCACGCCGCCGAGGAGCACGCCCTTGCCGCCCCGCTCCTTCTCCAGGCACGAGGCGCCGACCTGAACCGCCATCCTGCCGGCCACCTCGCTCATCGGCCGCAGCAGCGGCAGCGAGCCGTCCTCGTACTGGATGGTCTCGTACGCGATGCCGGTCACGCCTCGCTTGGCGAGCTCCCGGGTGAGATCCGGCTCGGCGGCCAGGTGCAAGTAGGTGTAGAGGAGGAGACCCTGGCGAAAGTGGCCGTACTCGGCGGGGAGCGGCTCCTTCACCTTCACGACCATGTCGGCGCTCCACGCTTCCGCTGCCGACCTGGCGATGAGTGCGCCCGCGCGACCGTAGGCTTCGTCGGAGATCCCGCTGCCTTCGCCGGCGCCAGACTCCACGAGGACCTTGTGCCCGTGCCCGACCAGGGCCCGGACTCCCGCGGGGGTCATGCCGACGCGGTACTCACGTGTCTTGATCTCTTTGGGGACTCCGATAAGCACGATCGCGCTCCTCTCCTCGCCGGACTGCTGAAGCGAGGCGTGTGCGACGATAGCAGAAACCTGCCCTCGCAACGCCGTGAGCTGCGGAGTCAAACGCCGGTTTCTGAGGCGAGAAACCCGGAAGATCCGTTCTGAAGCTACGTGTTCGTCGGCCGGTCACACGCCCGCGGCGGCTTCAAGCGCGGCGCGGACGAGCAGCGTGATCTGTCCCGGCGAGGCGAGATCGAGCGATCCCATCATGGCCTCTGCGTCGAGCAGCAGGAGCTCCAGGGCCTCGCAGTGCGCCGCCAGCGCGTCCTCCCCGCCATCGCCGAGCCGGACGACCGCGGCCGCGCCGTGCAGGGCGAGCGGCCAGGCTGGCGCGAAGCTCTCCTCGATGGGGAGGCCGACCAGGGCGAGCTCGACGCCATCGCCGAGCCGGATCACGCCGAGCGGCCTCGGGATCGCCGCCTGCGGCGGAGGCTCGGCGGGGACGATGGCGTCTCCGATGCGGCGGACCGCATGAGAGAGCGTCGCCATACGGCGCGTGCTCGCGGCGATGACGAGGTGGGGCGGCGGCGCGAAGCCCGGCCGGGCCAGGCGGGTCACCAGGGACCGGAGGACCGGAAGGTGCTCCGACGGCGCGAACGGCGTCGTGAGGTCGGCGAGCGAGATGCGGCGGATCTTCCCGGAGGCCGTCAGCTCCATCAGGACCTCGAGGATCAGGAGATCCGGCCCGCTGATCTCGTCGAGCAGCTCGTCGAGGTTGTGCGGCATCTGGAGCAGCGCCGTCAGCTTCTCGGCCACGGCCGCGCGCTCCGCCGGCTCCCCGAGGGGCGCCGGCGGCGACGTCGTCGGGCTGCGCAGCGCCTCGATCCGGAACGCGGCCGGCTCCGCCGCGCGGAGCGTGGGCGGCGGCGGCATCGACCCGACGCGGTTGCCCTTCACGTCGCTGGCCGGCATCGGCGCGGCGGTGAAGTCGGGCACCGAGGTCATGGCGCTCGCCAGGGGTGCGGCGCTCGCCCGGTCCGCCGCGGCGCTGTCGCCGAAGGTCGGGTCGACGCTGAACGTCTCGTGGTCCGGGAGCGGGGACAGGTCGAGATCGTCGCTCGCGGGCTCGGTCACCAGGAAGGCCTCACCGGCCGGCGCGAGCTCGGCTCGCCGGCGCTGGACCTCGTCGACCTGGCGGAGCGCTTCCATCAGGAGGCGCGAGGTCGGGGCCATGATGCGGCGCACGCTCGCCGGTTCGCCGGGTGAGAACGCGAAGTGTCCGTCCCGCTCGCCGAGCAGCCGGTAAAGCGCCTTCTCCCCTTCGAGGCGGCGGTAGACGGCATCGATCACCTCCCCTGCCGAGAGCCGGAGCTCCCCTGCCCCGGTCGGCGTGGTGATGCCGAGGATGCCGCTCCGGCGGTTCATCGCGAGCAGCTGGAGCAGGTCGACGAGCGGGACCTGCTGGAGGTCGCCGCGGATCTCCTGCGGCACCGTCGGCTTGGAGCCGCGCGGCGATGCCTCGGTGATCCGCGAGACGATGTGATCGACGTCGCCCCGCAGGACCTCGTCGAAGCCCAGATCACCCTCGTCGCCGTCGACGAGAAAGAGGATCGGGGTATCGGCGAGGTCGGGGACGGCGGCGAACGCGTCCGCGAGCGCGTTGTCCTCGTCGAGCGCCCTGGCGGCGAGCACGACGTCGGGCCGGCGCTTGAACGCCTGCTCCACGGCTTCGAACGCGCCGTTCGCGTTGGTCACGGTGAGACCACGCGCCCTGAGCGCCGACGCGAGCGCGCCGAGCGCGTCCACGTCCGAATCAACCAACAGCACCCTGCGAGACACTGGATCGGCGCCCTCCGAGTCAGCCGAAGACCCGCAGCCCGGCCGCGCGGCCGAGCCGCTCGGCGAGGAAGTCCGCGAGCAGCGGATCGGCGGCGTGGATACCCTTCACGAACCCCCCCTGATTACGCCCGACCAGGGCATACGCGCCGTGCTCCGCGAGGACACAGAGCGCCTCGATGTCGTCGCACCCTGGCGAGGAGCGGAGGTCGACGGTGTGCACCACCACGTCGTCGCGCGCCGAGGCCAGCAGCGCCTTGACCTGCGCTCCCAGGCTCAGCCCGTCGTGGTGAGCGACCAGCAGGAACACCGCGCCCCCGCGGAGCGCGTTCCTGACGACCGACGTCGCGAGCAGGATCGTATCGGACACCGACAGATCGAGCGCGCGGGGCGCCGAGATCGCGGAAGCCCCGCCGGGCGCGGGGGGCTCCCGGACGAGGAGGCTGACGATCTCGCCGATGTTCCGCCGATCCTGAGGGACGCGGTGGACGATCGAGGATTTGGTGGCGTCGGCGCGCCGCCGGGCGATGCGGAGCAGCTGAGCGAGGCTCTGGCCGTCATGGGGGAAGGTGGCGACCCCGACGAGCAGCCCCTTCGGCAGGTACCCGGCCCGCTTCTCGCTCTCGGCGACGTGCGAGAGCATCCGTCGATGGCAGGCGTGGGCCTCCAGGGCGGCCGTCTCGGGCATGAGCAGGTGGAACTCGTTCTCGTCGACGCGGGCCAGGATGTCGGTGTCGCGCACGGCGCGGAGCAAGTGCTCGACGACCTGACCCGGGTTGTGCGTGTTCGCAGGGGGCGCTGGCGTAACCCTCCAGAAGTCGCCTGGGCGCTCCGGTGCGGCCGCCCCATCCGGCTCGATCACGATGGTCGCGATCGTGAACCGGCGGCCGTACCGCCTGGCCTTGTCGATCTCCCGGCCGGCGACGTCGACGTAGTAGGCGAACGAGTAGGCGCTCGACGCCGGATCCTTCATCGCGGCGCCGCCCGTCGAGCGCTCTCGTTCGCCGAGGAGGGCAAGCGCCGTCGTCGCCTGCGTGGCGAGCAGCTTGACGAGGCCGTCGAGGAGCGGGGCGCGCCGCGGGGTCGAGGCCGCGCTGTCCGGGCGCCTGACCGAAGGGAACGCGGAGCTGCGGCCGGGCTCCTTCTGGAGAAGGAGATGCCCTGCGGCGAGCTTGCGGAGCGCCAGCGGGACGACGATGAGCTGCTCGCGCCGGGCGAAATCGAGGATGTCGGTCTCGGTCCCGTAGGCGGGCGCGCGGTCGAGCGGACCCATCGCCGCGGCGCGGACCAGCTCGCTGGAGCGTTCTCCGGCGGCCAGGTAGACGGCGGCTGCCGCCGCGCCCGTCGCCTCGACGAACACCTCGGCGAGCTGCTGGGCCGCTGCGTTGCGGTCGCGCGCATCGGCGAGCTCGGCCACGCGGGCGATCCACCCGGCAGCGCGCGCGCTGCGCGCGGCTTCCTGCTCGAGCTGCACCCGAAGAGCCCGCTCGGCGAAGCGCACGCGCACCGAGCCGACCGCGTTCAGCACCTCGTCCCCGCCGAGCGGCAGCAGGAAGAGCCCGGCGCCGCCGAGCGCGACCGCATGGGCGCCCGCCTCGAGCTCCGCCCTCGTCGCCAGCGCGAAGACGGTGGCCTCGGACGCGAGGGCCTTCAGGTGGTGGACCATGGCGAGGCCGGCCCCGTCCCCGAGCCCGACATCGATGAAGGCGATGTCGGGCGCGGCGGTCTCGGCGAGGACGATCCCCTCGGCGAGATCGCCGGCGAGCATCAGCTCATCGGACGTGATGACCCGCGAGAACAGGGTGCGGGTCGCCTCGTCGGCGATGACGGCGAGCACCTTGAGCGAGAACTCGTGGGCCGGCGCCCGGCCAGGACTCCAGACCCCCTCGAGCGAGGCGGTCACGCGATCACCACCTCGCCCGAGAACGCCCGGCGCGCCGGGCCTTGCATGAGCAGCTCCAGGGATCCGGGGGCCACGGTGATGCGGAGCGAGCCCCCCGGCAGCGCCAGGCGGAGAGGGGCTCCGTACGGCGCGCGGCCCTGCGCGCACGCCGCGGCCGCTGCGGCGCAGGCGCCCGTTCCGCACGCCAGCGTGCGGCCCACCCCGCGCTCCCAGACGGTCACGTCGATGCGCGCGGCCTCGCCGTGCTCGGCCGGTCGAACGCGGCAGAACTCGACGTTGACGCCCTCGGCGGGCGTGGTCGCGACGATCGGCCCGAGCTCATCGATCGCGTCCTCCGTGTAGGGATCGAACGTCACCGCGTGCGGGTTGCCGACGTCGACGCTGGCGAACCGGTGCTCCGCGCCGAGCGCTGTGACGACGAGCGTCTCGCCCATGCGGGCCCGACCCATGCCGACGAGCACGTCGAACCGATCGCCCGCCCGTGTGACCTCGCACCGCTTGTCGCCGGCGTCGGTCGCGATGGTGAGCGCCTTCTGGGGGGTCCCGCGGGAGACGAGGTAGGCCGCGACGCAGCGGATCCCGTTGCCGCACATCTCGGGGCGGCTCCCGTCGGCGTTCCAGACCTGCATGCGCGGCTGCTCGCGCTCGATCACGAGCACGCCGTCGGCGCCGATGCCGAACCGCCTGTCGCACAGGCGCCGCGCCGCCTCGGCGGTCATCGGGACGGCCTCGACCAGGATGAAGTCGTTGCCAAGACCTTCCCACTTCTCGAACCGGACGACGTTTTCCTTCATCGCTTCGCCCCGGCGAGCCGCTTTCGCGCCTCGACTTCCTTGAGCCCTCGGACGGCGACGACCTTGCTCCTGCCGCTCGCGCCGAGGGCTATCTGGACATCGCTCTGGCGCACGTCGAGCGCGCGCGAGAGCAGCTTGATGAGCTCCGCGTTGGCGGCGCCCTCCACGGGCGGCGCGGTCAACGACACGTCGAGCGCCGCCTCGCGCACCCCGACGATGGCCGAGCGCGACGACTTCGGGCGCACCTGGACCGAGATGCGGACGCCTTCGGCGCGCTCGGTGATCGCGAGGCGACTCCACTCGCCGACGGCGCCGCTCTCCTCGGGTTTGCTCATCTGGCCGGCGGCATCGTAGCGTATCTGGAGCTCACGCGTGGTTCCCGCGAGCCGCGGTGATGTCGCTCTTCGGACGGCGACGGCCATCGCGAATTTGCCGGTCGGCGGCCTGACCCGCTACTCTTTTCGCCCCGGCCGTGGGTCGGCTCGCGCAGTACGATCCGGCAGGTCGACTTGCATCAGCGGCTCTCGTTGTTCGCTGCTGATGTTCATTTCCGCGGTGGAGGCGTTGGACATGACTGATGAAGGAGAAGGGTCCGTGAACGCAACGCCCAGCCTCGCGAGGAGGTTGTGCGCGCTCGCGCTGCTCGCGACGTCGGGTGGCTTGCTCGGGTCTGCATGCGCCGACAACGAGAGCAGCCTGTTCATCCGCATGCGGATGGCAGAGACGGGGGACTGCACCGTGAGCTGCGGTCCCAGCGAACCGTTCTGGACCGAGGACGCGGTGGACTCGGCCTATGCGGGCAGCCACAGCGCGATGCTGCTGGTGGGCAACCAGATCGTGGAGCGCGGCGACCCCGACGTCCTCCGGACGGAGACATCCCGCGTCCAGCTCTACGAGGCCGAGGTCCGTGTCGCCGACATCGAGGGCAACGACGTGACGCCGGGCTACGTCGTTCCGATCACCGGCACGGTCGACCCGGGCTCGTCCGGCGACCCCGGCTACAACTGCAGCGAGGTCCTCCTGATCGACGGCGCCACGATGGACACCCTGCGCGCGCAGGCCGCGCAGCTCCGGCGCGATATCCAGGTGTGGGCGACGGTGGTGCTGCGCGGCAGGACGCTGGGCGGCCAGGAGGTCGAGACCACGGAGTGGACCTACCCCGTCAGGGTCTGCTTCGCCTGCAGCCGGTGCGTCGACACGTCGCCGCCGGACTGCTGCTACAGCTCCGCGAACGAGGAGTGCGAGGACGCCAAGGAGCTCGAGGGTGCCTGCCCTGGCGCCCGGGGCCCTCAGGACTGCCGCGACCTCGGTCAGCCCTGCGCCGATCACATCGCAAGCTTCGGCCTGTAGAGCGCTCCCCAGCAGGCGCCGGCTCGAGCCGCCGTCACGGCGCCATCGAGGCGCTGGCTCGATCCGCCGTCACGGTGCCATCGAGGCGCCGGATCGAGCCGCCGTCACGGCGCCGGTTTGGCGCGGCGCACCGGGGCTGCTTCGGGTGACGGCCCTTTCGCGGCCTCGAAGAGGTAGACGAACGGAAGGGCGAGCAGCGCGAGATCGAGCTGCGCCGCGAGGACGACCGCGGTCTCCTTCGAGCCGCCGAGCCCGAACCGCACCTGGGCGAGCAGCCCTGTGCTCATCCCGTAGCGCGAGTGGAAGTTGTAGCTGCGTCCACCCCAGAAGATGGCGGCGGCGATCCCTGGCTCCACGCCGCGGGCGTCCTCGCTCCACCGGCCGTAGGCGCCGGTGGAGAGGACCAGCGGGAACGCGTCGTGGATGGGCGCGAGCACGGAGATGCCCGCGCCGGTCTGGATCTCATCGAACGCGTGGGTGAGCACCTCGGCGTAGGGACCGACGCCGAAGTCGTCGTTGGCAGCGCGGCCGAACAGGACGTCTCCGCGCAGCCCGACGTGGAAGACCGTCGAGTCCCACAGCTGCCGATCGAGGCCGACGCCGGCAACGCCAACGGTGACGCCGGCGCTCGCCTGGGGCTCGGCGCGGGCTGTGCCGTGGAGGAGAACGGCTCCGAGGAGCGCGGCAACCAAGGCAGCTGGGCGGCCCGCGGTGGCCATGATGGATCGATGCTACAGGGCGCTCGCGAGGAGCGCGCCTGAATTCTGCTGCACGGAGCCTGCGCCCCGCCTGAGCGTGTCCTGAGTTCGTCTTCGATGCGTCGCGTCCGTCGCGGGTGAGTCCCTCCGTTCGCACCGCGCAGCCCGCCCTGCGCGCCCGCTAGCGTTCATGGTAGCGTCCGGGGGCCATGGCGCGACGCACAGTGCAGCTACGGGTAGGAGGTCAGACCTACCGCGTGGTGACGTCCGCGAGCGACGAAGAGCTCCAGCGGCTCGCCGCGGTCGTCGATCAGAAGCTCGCTACCGTTGTGCCCGCCGGCCGCGCCGTGACCCCCCAGGCCATGTTGCTCGCCGCCATCGCGCTCGCGCACGATCTCGAGCAGGAGCGGACCCGGGCGTCGGCGATCGCGGGGCGCGCTCGGGACGCCTTTGGCCGTATCCTGCAGCGGGTCGACGCGGTCCTCGGCGCCGCTCCGGAGTCGCCCTCGTCCAGCGGAGCGAACGACAGCACCCGCTGAGCTGGAGTGCCCGTATCTGGCGGGGATGGTCCTGTTGATCGGCCCTGCCGCTGACTGGAGATGGCATGCCTGCACCCATGGATGAAGCTTTCCAGGCCCTCGACCCCACGCCTGGAGGCGTGAACGCCCTTCGCCATCTCGAGGACGAGCTCGCCGAGATGGATCGCGCCGGCTTGCTGCGCACGCCTCCTGTGGCCCCGGCGTCCTCTCGGATGCTGGTCCTGTGCTCCAACGACTACCTCGGCTACGCCGGGCTCGCCTTGGCTTCCGAGGTCGGGACCGCGAGCGGCGCGGGGGCGTCCCGCCTGGTGAGCGGGACCCACGAGGCCCACCTGATGGCCGAGCGGGAGATCGCCGCATGGCTGAGCCTGGAGGCGACGCTGCTGTTCTCCTCGGGGTACGCGGCCAACGTCGGCGCCGTCGCCGCGCTCGCCAGGCCGGGAGACGTCGTCGTGTCGGACGCGCTGAACCACGCGTCGCTCATCGACGGATGTCGTCTCTCGGGGGCGACGGTCGAGGTGGTGGGCCATGTCGATGTGGAGGCGGTCGAAAGCGCCCTCGTGCGGGCCAGGGGCGCTCGCCGCCGGTGGGTGGTGACCGAATCGCTCTTCAGCATGGATGGCGACACCCCGGACCTCCGCCGCCTCCGTGAGCTCTGCGATCTCCACGATGCCGCGTTGATCGTGGACGAGGCGCACGCCCTTGGTGTCTTCGGACCGCGCGGCGCTGGCCTCTGCGCCGAGGCCGGGGTTCGCCCCGACGTGCTCATCGGCACGCTCGGCAAGTCGCTCGGGCTCCACGGCGCCTTCGTCGCGGGCTCCTCGACGTTGCGAACCTACCTGTGGAACCGCGCCAGGAGCTTCGTTTACTCGACCGGCATCAGCCCCGTGGTGGCGCTCGCTGCGGTGGATCGCGTGCGGCGCGCCGCCGCGGACGACCCGGCTCGGGCGCGCCTGGCGATGATCACCCGGCGGCTTCGCTCCGGTCTGCTGACGCTGGGAGCCGAGCTGCTTCCGGGCTCCTCGGGCCCGATCCTCCCCTGGATCCTGAAGTCGCCGGGGGCCGCGGTGGAGATGTCTCGGCGCCTCGCGAGCGAGGGTGTCCTCGTCCAGGCGATCCGACCGCCGACGGTGCCGGCTGGCACGTCGCGGCTCCGTATCGTGGCGAACGCGTCTCTCTCGGAGTCGGACGTCGAGCGCGCCCTTGCGGGGTTCCGGGAGGCGATGCGATGAGGGGCCATCCTGTTTCACGTGAAACAGGACAGATCCGGGTCGCCGTGGTCGGAACCGGGACCGGGGTGGGCAAGACGCACGTGTCGGTCGCGCTGGTCGCCGCGCTGGCAGCTCGCGGCGACAAGGTCTGCGGCTTGAAGCCCATCGAATCGGGCGTCGACGGCACCTCGACGACCGACGCCGAGCACCTGGCGCTTGTCAGCTCGGTCCCACCCGAGCCAGCACCGTACCGCTTCGCTGAGCCGCTTTCCCCTCACCTGGCAGCGCGCCGTTGCGGACACACCATCTCGCTGGACGTCGCCACCGCGTGGGTCGACAGGCAGTCCGCTCCCCTCGCCATCGTGGAGAGCGCCGGCGCGCTCCTCTCCCCGCTCGGACCTGGACTGACGAACGCAGACCTCGTGCGCGCACTCTCTCCCGATGCCGTCGTCCTGGTCGGCCTCGACCGGCTGGGCATCCTTCACGAGATCGCCTGCTGCACGCTCGCCCTCCGCGCGCTCGCTCCTGGTCTTCCGCCGGCCGTCGTCATGCTGAACCCGCCGACCGTGCCCGATGCATCAACCGGCACGAACGCAGGGGAGCTCGCGGCGCTCGGCATTGCTTCCGGCGCTGTTGTGATGCCGCGGGCCGCTCCAACCGCACCAGCATCGCTCGCCGCGGCGCAGGTCGCCCTGGCGCAACTCGCACTGTCGTAGCGAGACAGCGTCACCTTCGAGGGGCGAGCAGCCTCGAGTTCGTGAGAAATCAAGCCGAGCTACCGGACCTGAGTACGTGGTCCTGAGCTTCGGCCGAAGGAGACCCCTCGGCGGGTTCGCGGGACTTCCGAAGGACCGGCGCGCCTCGTCAGGAAGCGTCGGTGACGACGCGACCCCGCTCCAGCACCAGACGGGCCGCTGCCCGCTCTCGGAAGACCTCCGGCTCGTGGGACACAACGACCACCGCGGCGCCCCGCACCACCTCCGCCTCCACGACCGCAAGGAGCCGCGCCACCCCTGCGCGGTCCAGGCCCGTGGTCGGCTCATCCAGCAGCACCAGCGAAGGCTGGTGCACCAACGCTCTCGCGAGCGCGATTCTTTGTCGCTGGCCACGCGAGCACGTGCGAAGCGGCCTTAGCGCAAAGCTCCCGAGCTCGAAGCGCTCCTCCGCTTGGCGCCACGCCTCCTGCGCGTCGAGCCCGTGGAAGCCGGCCGCCAGCTCGACGTTCTGCCGGCCGGAGAGGTCCGGGTACGCCAGCGACTCGTGGGACAGCCAGCCGATGGTGCCGCGCGCCATCCCGGCATCGTCGCCGAGCGGCTCGTAGTTCACAGCGCCCGACGTGGGACGGATCACGGTCCCGAGGATCCCGAGCAGCGTCGACTTACCCGACCCGTTCGCCCCCTCGATGAGCGTCAATCGCCCTGCCTCGATCGTCGCGTTCACCCCACGCAACGCCGCCGTCGCTCCGTACGTCTTCACGACGCCACGGGCCACCACGCGCTCGATCGTCCTCACAGCGCTCACCTTGCTCCTGCGCTCGCGTTCCCGTCAGCTCTTGTCGCCGCCTCGAGCGCGACCTTCGCCCTGAACGACCGTGGTGATGTCCTCCGGGAACGCTGGCGGATCAACGACAGTCGCCTCGGAATCGTCGGAGAGCACCGCTTCCTCTTCGAGCGGGCTCAACGACGGAATCGTCGGTCGATCCTCCGACTCATCGTCTCGAGATTGCCCGTCATCCGTCTCCGTGACCGGCTCGCTTGGCCTGCGCAAAGCGCCATCGTCGGACGACCGCGGCCGCGCGCCTTGAGGGACCTGCGGCCCTTTGGTGCAGTCCGCCGTCTGCGGTTCCTTGCTCGTGGCGGCCTCCGTGCCGAGAGCGCCCGCCACGACGACCCTGCCAGGGTCACTCCCCTGCTCGCCCTCTGCGAGCCGAGCGAACATCATCGTGCCGTCGTCGGACTGTTCGTCGACGAGATTCTGAACGGCAACGCGCTCTCGCCGGCGCTTCTGTGACACCGGTACCTGGTTCTTGAACCGCCGCAGCCCTTCCAGGAACTCCCGCGCGCTCTGGAATCGCTCATCCCGCGCCTTCGCCAGGGCGCGGTCCACGAGTCGCGAGAGGCCGGGCGAAATCGTCGGATCGAGCTCCGTCATCGGCCGGTGCCACAGCGTGAGGATCTGGACGAGCAGCGCATTGTAGTTGCGGGCCACGAACGGGCGCTGGCCTGTCAGCGCCTCGTACACGATCACGCCCGCAGCCCACAGATCGAGCCGGCGGTCAAGCTCCACGTCCCCCCGTGCCTGCTCGGGCGCCATGTAATACGGCGTGCCCATCACCATGCCGGTGCGGGTCAGATCCGTCATCGCCCCATCCATACCCGAGGCCTGGGAGATGCCGAAATCGAGCAGCTTGGCCACCGGCAACATGCCGGTGCGCTCCGAGAGGAAGATGTTCTCTGGCTTCAGGTCACGGTGGACGACCCCCCGATCATGCGCCGTCACCAGCGCCGAGAGCACCTGAAGCATGATGTCGACGAGCTCGTTCGGTGGAACGACACCACAGCGCTCGATCCGCTGCGCCAGCGTCTCCCCATGGAGACGCTCCATCACGAGGTAGGGGCTGCCGTCAGGGAGCCACCCCATGTCGTATACTTCACAGATGTTGGGATGACCGATCCGCCCGGCGACACGCGCCTCGTGCTCCAGCCTCGAGATGGCCTCGCGCTTCTGCGTCTCCCGCGGATGCATCACCTTGACAGCAACCAGCCGCCCGATCTGGAGGTGCTCCGCCTCGTACACGGCGCCCATGCCGCCCTCCCCGATGATGGCGGTGACCGCGTACTTGTCGCTGATCACGTGGCCGAGCAGCGAGCGCCCGGAAGAGGTCGGGCTCACGCCGCGGTCCCTCGGCCACGCCGGCGTCCGCGAGGCCGCCGCGGCAGACGACGGAGCGCGCGACACGAAGGCCCGCTGTTCCGCACCCGGCGCCAGCGCGCCGCGTACCGATGAGCTCGGTTCCACGCCCGCCGGCCACCTCAGCAACGGCGGCGCCCCCCTCGACGGAGGATGCGCTGCTGGCCGAGGGCTCGGCTGCAACGGAGCCACGCCGGCGCGAGGTCCCACGCGCAAAGGCGGCGGATCGCTCGGAGCAACGACAAGCCCGGTCACCGGACACACGACCGCCGCGAGATCGTGGTGGCTACCGCAGTGGATGCACCGCACCGAACTCAAGTCCGTACATTTTGAAATACTCCATCCAGGTGCCGCTCGAAACTGCACAGCGCATCGGGCAGAGCACGCTGGCTGCGCTCGGTTCCACATCACCCCGCACGCCCCCTGGGGGATCCTTGGGGATAACCCCGCCGGCAACCCTGGGGGCAAAACGGGGGAGATCGGTCATCCGCCAGCTCTCCCCTGTCCACCTACCCCTGAGGACGGTCCATTTACCCCAGGGCACCCGCTTCTAACTCATTGGATTCGTTGCGCATTCTGAGTTATCCCCGCCCTCCACAGCGCCTACGACGAAGACGATGTCTTTATCTATCTATTTCATGGAAAGAAGAGGCGTTGCGCAAGGTCACGCGAGCGCTCATTTCCGCCGCACCCCCGGGCGATAACCCTGCTAAAGGGAGCGGCTCCGGAGTCGGCTATGGACCTTGTGATCCCCAAGAAAGATCTGCTTCGCCTCGTCGCGCGCTGCCAAGGCGTGGCGGACAAGAAGAGCGCCATGCCCGCGCTCGCCAACGTCCTGCTCGCCGCCGAGGGCAACGCCGTCCGCGTCGCCGCGACCGACCTGTACCTCGGCGTCACCGGCCAGACCCACGCGGACATCAAGACCGGCGGCACCGTCGCGGTCCCCGCCAGGGACCTGCTGGAGCGCGTGAAGGCCATGCCCGATGGCCCGATCCAGATCACCACCACCGAGGGCGCGCACACGTCGCTCAAGGCCGTCGGATCGCCCCGGCGCTACACGCTCCCCGGCCTCCCCGGCTCGGAGTTCCCGCAGCTGCCCGCCCCGGCGGCGGACGCGCCCTCGCTGGAGCTCCCCGTCGAGCAGCTCGCGCTCCTGATCACCCGGACCCACTTCTCGATCTCCACCGACGAGACCCGCGCCCACGTGAACAGCGCCCTGTTCGAGTGGGCCGGCGATCGCGTCAGGATGGTGACCACCGACGGCCATCGCCTCTCCAAGATGGAGGCGACCGTGTCGGGCAGCTCCGCGACGGCCACCATGCTCATCCCGCTCAAGGCGATCACGGAGCTCCGCCGCCTCGCCGAGGAAGCGCGCGCCGAGAAGGAGACCCCGATGGTCGCCATCACCCAGAGCGGGCCGAACGCCTTCTTCAACATCGCCGGGATGCAGTTCTCGGTGAAGCTCGTCGACGCGCAGTTCCCGCCCTACCAGCAGGTCATCCCGTCCGTCACCGAGCGCTCGGTCCGCGCCCCCCGCGTCGCGTTCGCCGAGGCCCTCCGCGCCATCGCGCTCGCCGCCAACGACCGCACCGGCGGCGTCAAGCTGTCGATCGCGCCGGGGACGCTCCGGATCACCAGCGAGAGCCCCGACACCGGCGCCGGCTTCGACGAGCTGGCCGTCGACTACAGCGGACCCGAGGTCACCATCGGCTTCAACGCGAAGTACTTCCTCGACGTGCTCGCCTCGATCGACGACGAGGAGGTCATCCTCGGCATCTCCGGCGAGCTCGACCCCGCCGTGCTCCGGCCCGGCAGCGAGTCGAACCAGCAGAGCTACGTCGCCGTCATCATGCCGATGCGGATTTGAGCGCGCCCTCCGACGAGCTGGACGAGCTGGAGAAGCGCTCCCCGAGCCTCCTCCTCGAGCGGCTCCACATCCGCGAGTTCCGGAACCTCGGTCGCGTCGATGTCGAGCCCGCGCCGCGCATCAACGTCATCGCCGGCAACAACGGGCAGGGAAAGACGAGCCTTCTCGAGGCGATCTACTTCGCCGCGACCTCGAGGAGCTTCCGCACCCATCGGCTGGCCGAGCTGGTCCGCCACGGCGCCCCCATCGCCAGCGCGCGCGCGCGCTTCGTCGAGCGCCGGGATGCGCTGCAGCCGCTCGCGCGCGAGCAAACAGCCGCCGTGGAGAACAAGCGGTGCGTCGTGCGGATCGACGGCAACCGGCCTCCGAGCCTGGCGAGCTTCGCGACGCGATCGCCGGTCGTCGCCTTCCACGCGGAGGAGCTCGCGCTGTCCACCGGGCCCGCGAGCGCGCGGCGCACGTTGCTCGATCGCCTGGCGCTCTTCATGGACCCGCAGAGCGCCGACCACCGGGCCCGCTACGCGCAGGCGCTCCGCGCGCGCCACGAGCTGCTCCACCGCGGCGGGGGCGCGCAGGCCCAGGCGAGCGCCGAGCTCGACGCGTTCGAGGCGCTCTGCGCCCTCCATGGCGCGGCGCTGACCCGCGCCCGCGAGGCGGCCGTCCAGGCGCTGGCGCCGGAGCTCACGCACGCCTTCGCCCGCATCGCCGCGCCCAACCTGACGCTGGCCGCGCGGTACGCGCCGGGCGGCAGCGGCGATGCCGAGCAGGCGCGCGAGGCGCTGCGCGAGCAGCGCCGCCGCGACGCGCACCGGCCGAGCGCGGGCTTCGGCCCCCACCGAGACGACCTGCTGCTCGAGCTCGACGGTCACCCCGCCCGCGTGGTCGCCTCCCAGGGCCAGCACAGGGCCCTCACGCTCGCGCTCAAAGCAGCAGAGACCGCTGCCATTGCTTCCGTCCGGGGCGTAGAACCAATCCTCTTGCTTGACGACGTGTCGAGCGAGCTCGATCCCGACCGGACCGCGGCGCTGTTCATGTTCCTCGGAATGGCGCGCGGACAGGTATTCCTGACGACCACGCGGCGCGATCTCATCGTCACACCGGGCGTACCTTCCTCGGAGCGGCGCGATTTCCACGTCGAAGGCGGCGCGGTCGGCTGACGTTCGTCGCCCGCGCGTGCGCCAGCCGGCGCGCCCGCGACGAACGTCAGCCGACCGCGCCGCGACCGCCGTCAAACGCGTTGATCCTGGCCTCGGAGCGCGCGAGTTGGGATGCTCCGGACGCGCCCGCGATGGGCACCGAAAATACGGTGTTACGAGGCTTCCGGACCCGGCGAAACGCTTGCCCGAGCCCCTGATTTCGGCTACATTTCCGCAGTCTTTACGGGGCATCGACGAGCGGTCCGCACATGAACGCTCGTGGCCCCGGAATCGATCCGGCGCCGCGGCCGCGGCGCCCGGGTCTCACCAGACGAGCTGCCATCGAGCCGGCCCCTCCACTGCAAGAACTCCGGCAATCCGAGCGGTCTCCGCCGCTCTGCGCCCCCGGTGAGAGGCGGCGGGCGCGCCACCAGGACCGAGATGACGGAACCCACCCTGAGCCAGCCGACCGACCTCACCAAGGCGTCGTATGACGCCCACAGCATCACGGCGCTCGAAGGCCTTGAAGCGGTGCGAAAGCGACCCGGCATGTACATCGGCGATGTGCACGACGGATCGGGGCTCCACCACCTGGTCTGGGAGGCCGTCGACAACGCGGTCGACGAGCACCTCGCCGGCGCCTGCACGGAGATCAGGGTCACCGTCCACTTCGACGGCTCGGTGTCGATCGAGGACAACGGCCGCGGGATCCCGGTCGGGATGCACGCCAAGGGCGTCAGCGCGGCAGAGGTCGTCATGACCGTCCTCCACGCCGGCGGCAAGTTCGACAACTCCAGCTACAAGGTCTCTGCGGGCTTGCACGGCGTCGGCGTGAGCGCCGTGAACGCCGTCTCCGAGTGGCTGAAGCTCGAGATCAAGCGCGAAGGAAAGCTCTGGTTTCAGGAGTACGCCCGGGGCGTGCCGAAGGCCCCGCTCAAGGGGATCGGCGTGACGGACAAGACGGGGACGAAGCTCACCTTCAAGCCCGATCCCATCGTCTTCAGCACGGTCGAGTTCAGCTTCGACATCCTCGCGAGCCGCCTGCGCGAGCTCGCGTTCCTGAACGCCGGGCTCATCATTCACCTCCACGACCAGCGCCCCGACGGGAGAGCGGAGATCTACGAGTACAAGGGGGGCATCTCCGAGTTCGTGTCGCTCCTCAACAAGACCAAGGAGCCGATTCACGACGACGTGATCAGCTTCGTGTCGCAGCATGAGGTCGGCGCCCCAGGCGACGGCGCGAACGGCCGCGGCAGCGCCGCGACTCCGCCGGTCGGCGTGGAGGTCGCGCTGCAGTGGAATGGCTCCTATACGGAAGCCATCTTCTGTTACACGAACAACGTTCACAACAAGGACGGCGGCACCCACCTCACCGGGCTCCGCGCCGCGCTCACGAAGACGATCAACAACTACGGGAGCGCGCACAACCTCTTCAAGGAGCTGAAGCAGGGCCTGCAGGGTGAGGACGCGCGCGAGGGCCTGACGTGCGTGCTCAGCATCAAGCACCCGGACCCGTCGTTCGACTCGCAGACGAAGTCGAAGCTCGTGTCGAGCGAGGTCAAGGGCATCGTCGAGGCCGCCGTCAGCGACAAGCTCGGGCAGTACTTCGAAGAGAACCCCCAGAGCGCGAAGAAGATCATCGAGAAGGCGGTCGTCGCGGCGAAGGCGCGCGAGGCGGCCCGCAAGGCGCGCGAGGTGATCCGCAAGGGCTCGCTCGACGTGACCTCGCTCTCGGGCAAGCTCGCCGACTGCCAGTCCAAGGACCCGGAGAAGAGCGAGATCTACATCGTCGAGGGCGAGAGCGCCGGCGGCAGCGCCAAGATGGGGCGCGACCGGCACTTCCAGGCGATCCTGCCGCTGAAGGGGAAGATCCTGAACGTCGAGCGCGCGCGGCTCGACCGGATGCTGAGCTCCGCCGAGGTGGGCACGCTGATCACCGCGCTCGGCTGTGGGATCAACGACGCCGGCGGCTTCGAGATCGACAAGCTCCGCTACCAGAAGATCATCCTGATGACGGACGCCGACGTCGACGGCTCCCACATCCGCACGCTGCTGCTGACCTTCTTCTTCCGGCAGATGCCGGAGATCATGGAGAAGGGGTACCTGTTCATCGCGCAGCCGCCGCTCTACCGCGTGCGCAAGGGCAAGCGGGACCTGTACCTGAAGGACCAGGGCGCCCTGGATGAGTTCCTCGTGGGCAACGCCGTGGACGGGCTCGAGATCGTCGCCAGCGGCGCCCAGTCGGGCATCGCGGGCCAGCCGCTCTACCGGCTGGCGCAGCGGCTGAAGCGGTTCCGCGCCGTGCTCTCCAACATCGACAAGCGCTGTGACGCGCGGATCGTGGCGGCGCTGCTGCGGTCCAGCGGGCTCGGGCGCGACGATCTGCGCGAGACCAAGAAGGTCGCCGCGGCCGCCGACGAGCTCCGCGCCTACCTGAAGCAGCGCTATCCGGACCTGTTCCCGCTCACGCTGTCGACGCCCCGGGACACGGAGCACGGGACGAGCCGGATCGAGGTCGTGCCGCGCCCGGGCGCGAGCGCGCGAAAGAGCGTCATTGACTGGGATCTGGTGAACTCGCCGGAGTACCAGGAGGCCTGGTCGATCGAGCAGGACCTCCGGTCCATCGGCGCGGCCCCGTACCGGGCGCGCACCTCGAGCGGCGAGGAGACCATCGAGAACGGAGAGTCGCTCGTCGAGTACATCGAGGAGCGCGGCAAGAAGGGCATCTCGATCAGCCGTTACAAGGGCCTCGGCGAGATGAACGCCGACGAGCTCTGGGAAACGACGATGAACCCGGACGCTCGGACTCTCCTCCAGGTCCGCATCGACGATGCGGTGAAGACGGACGAGCTCTTCACGATCCTGATGGGGGATCAGGTCGAGCCGCGGCGCAACTTCATCGAGCAGAACGCGCTCAACGTGAAGAACCTCGATATCTGAGCCCACGCCTCCCGCGTCGCCGGCGCGCGGCTCCTGCGCGCCCGGCGCGGCACCTGCGCCTGGAGGCGCGGCGCCTTGGCTCCGCGCCCGGGCGTGCGGTGCGTCAAGCCCCGCGCTCGAGGCGCACGGTCGGGGGTTGACACGGCGCTGCCGCTGCATCGCTCACCTGCCCTGTTCGCTCGGCATCTCTTCAGCGCCTCTTCGGCGTCGCTTCAGCGCCTCTTCAGCGCCTCTTCAGCGTCCCTTCGACGTTTTTGGCAAGCCGCTTGCCTGGCCGTCCCCTTGCTAGGCGGGGCACCCGCCTTAGCTTCGAGGGGCCATGAAAATCGAGCGAATGACGACGAAGGCCCAAGAGGCCATACGAGAGGCTGTCGATTTCGGCAGCCGTCGGGGAAACCCCGAGCTCTATCCCGAGCACCTTGTGCGGGCGATCGTCAGCCAGGACGGCGGCGTCGGCGCGCCTCTGGTGCAGAAGGCAGGCGCCGATCCGGCAAGCGTGCTGCGCCTCCTCGACGCGAAGATCGACACCTACCCTCGCGTCAGCGGCGGCGCCGAGCCGAACCTGTCGAGGCGCGCGCTCACGGTCCTGCAAAAGGCCGAAGACGAGGCGAAGGCGCTCAAGGATGAGTACATCTCGACAGAGCACGTCCTGCTCGCCGGCATCAAGGCCGACAAGGAGATCCAATCGATCTTCGAGCGAGCGGGGCTCTCGTACGACAAGCTCCTCTCGTCGCTCGCGGCCGTGCGCGGCAATCAGCGCGTGACGGACCGGGACCCCGAAGGGAAGTTCCAGGCGCTCGAGAAGTACACTCGGGATCTCACGAAGCTCGCTCGACAGGGCAAGATCGATCCGGTGATCGGCCGAGACGAGGAGATCCGGCGCGTCATCCAGGTGCTCTCGCGGCGCACCAAGAACAATCCGGTGCTCATCGGCGAGCCCGGCGTCGGTAAGACAGCGATCGTCGAGGGCATCGCGCAACGCATCGTCGCGGGCGATGTGCCGGAGTCGCTCAAGGACAAGACCATCGCGGCGCTCGATCTCGCCGCCATGGTCGCAGGCTCGAAGTTCCGAGGGGAGTTCGAGGACCGGCTGAAGGCCGTGCTCAAGGAGATCGAGGGCTCGAACGGCCGCATCATCCTGTTCATCGACGAGCTCCACACGCTGGTGGGCGCCGGCGCGGCCGAGGGCGCCATGGACGCGGCCAACATGCTGAAGCCCGCGCTCGCGCGCGGCGAGCTCCGGTGCATCGGCGCGACCACCCTCGACGAGTACCGCAAGCGGATCGAGAAGGACGCGGCGCTGGAGCGGCGGTTCCAGCAGGTGCTCGTCACGCAGCCCAGCGTCGAGGACACGATCGCCATCCTGCGAGGCCTCAAGGAGAAGTACGAGGTCCACCACGGGATCCGCATCCAGGACGCGGCGCTCGTCTCGGCCGCCGTCCTGTCGAACCGGTACATCACCGAGCGATTCTTGCCCGACAAGGCGATCGATCTGGTCGACGAGGCGGCGTCGAAGATCCGTATGGAGATCGATAGCCTGCCCACGCCGATCGATCAGGTCGAGCGCGATCTGCTCAAGCTGCAGATGGAAGAGCAGGCGCTCAAGCGCGAGAGCGACAAGGCGAGCAAGGTCCGCCTCGACGAGGTGCGGCGCGAGATCGCCGACCTCCAGGGGCAGCGCGACGCGATGCGGGCGCAGTGGATGCGCGAGAAGGAGCTCATCTCCGAGCTGCGCCGGCTCAAGCCGCAGATCGAGGAGCTCCGGCTCGAGGAGGAGCGGCTGAAGCGCGCCGGGGACCTCGGGCGCGCCGCGGAGATCCATTACGGCAAGATCCCCGAGATCGAGAAGAAGCTCGAGTCGATCCGCGGCACCCTTTCCCAGGTGCAGTCGAAGCAGAGCTACCTGAAGGAGGAGGTCACCGACGAGGACATCGCCGCGGTCGTCTCGAAATGGACCGGGATCCCCGTCTCCAAGATGCTCGAGAGCGAGATGCAGAAGCTGCTGCGCCTCGAGGAGGAGCTGCGCCAGCGCGTCGTCGGGCAGGAGGACGCGCTCCGCGCGGTGTCGAACGCCATCCGGCGCTCGCGGGCCGGGCTCGGCGACGAGCGCCGGCCGATCGGATCGTTCCTGTTCCTCGGGCCGACCGGCGTCGGCAAGACCGAGCTCGCGCGCGCGCTCGCCGAGATCCTCTTCGACGACGAGCGGGCCATGGTGCGGCTCGATATGAGCGAGTACGGGGAGCGCCACGCGGTGGCCCGCCTGATCGGCGCGCCGCCCGGGTACGTCGGCTACGAGGAGGGCGGCCAGCTCACGGAGCCGGTGCGCCGGCGGCCGTACAGCGTGGTGCTCTTCGATGAGATCGAGAAGGCCCACCCGGACATCTGGAACACGCTCCTCCAGGTGCTCGACGATGGACGCCTGACCGACGGCCAGGGGCACACGGTCGATTTCAAGAACACGATCATCATCCTGACATCGAACCTCGGGACGCCAGCGGCCGCGGCGATCGAGGAGCGAGCGAACCTGCCGGCGGACGAGAAGGCCGAGCTCGTGAGGAGGGCCGTCATCGAGGAGGTGCGGAAGCACTTCCGCCCGGAGTTCTTGAATCGCCTCGACGATCTCATCGTGTTCCGGCGGCTGGCGCGCGAGCAGATGGAGCAGATCGTCGATATCCAGCTCGATCTGCTGCGAAAGCGCCTGGATCGACGCGGGCTGCTGTTCACCATCTCGTCCGAGGCGAAGGGCTACCTCATCGAGCAGGGGTGGGATCCGCAGTACGGCGCGAGGCCGTTGAAGCGCGCCATCCAGCGGAGCATCGAGGACGAGCTCGCGAAGCGGATCCTCGCCGGCGAGTTCAAGCAGGGAGACACGGTGCGGATCGACCGCGGGGCCGGAGGGCTCACGTTCACGCGCGCAGCGCCGAACTGACGCTCGCCAGCCCGCGCCCGCGCCAGCGCTCGGCCTGCGTCAGCGCTCGGCCTGCGTTAGTGCTCGGCCTGCGTCAGCGCTCGGCCTGCGTCAGCGCTCAGGGAGATTGCCAGCGATGCGGCGGAGGAGGTCCAGGACGGCGTAGGCGGCGCCAAGCTGGACCTCCTCGCGATCCCCCGAGAACACGCGGTCGCGCACGACGAGGCCGCCGGGGTGCGACACAGCCCAGTAGCAGAGGCCCACCGGCTTGGTCGCCGTGCCGCCCGTCGGGCCGGCGATGCCGGTCACGGAGATGGCGACGTCGACCTCGCAGAGGCGGCGGACGCCCTGCGCCATCTCGGCGGCGACCTCGGCCGACACCGCGCCGTGGCCGCGCAGGGTGTCCTCCGCGACGCCGAGCAGCCGCGTCTTGGCGCTGTTCGCGTAGGTGACCGCGGCGCCAACCAGGTAGTCGCTCGCCGGGTAACTGGTGAGCAGGTGAGAGATCAGGCCGCCCGTGCACGACTCCGACACGGCGAGCCTCCAGCCGCGGGCGCGCACGGAACGTCCGACCATCTCCGGGAAGGCGTCGCCCCCCTCCCCGTACACGGCGGTGCCGAGCCGCTCACGGACATCGGCCGTCGCCTTCAAGGCCAGCTCGTGCGCCATCGACTGCGTGGCGGCGCGGGCGTGGACCTTCACGTCGACCTCCGGGTAGTGCACGCGGTAGCCGAGCGTGATGCCGGGGTGGGCCTCCTCCACGCCCTTCAGGAGCTCGCCCAGCGTGGACTCGGGAAGACCGTAGGTGCGGAGGCGGACCTGAAAGGTGTTGTTCGGCGCAGCCGGCCGCACGCGCGGCAGCACCTGCTCGGCGAACATGCTCTTCATCTCCCGCGGCACACCCGGGAGGAAGAACACGGTGGACTCGCCAAGGTGAATGCCGAAGCCGGGCGCGCTGCCGGATGAGTTCGGCAGGATCTCCGACCCGGCGGGGACCTCGGCCTGCTTCTCGTGGCCCGCGTTCATCGTCTTGCCCCGGCTCTCGACGCGCCGGCGAATGGCGAGCAGCGTGCTCTCGTCGCGCACGAGGTCGGTGCCCATCGCACGCGCCGCGGCCTTCGCGGTGAGGTCGTCGGTCGTGGGGCCGAGGCCGCCGGTGGCGATCACCAGCCGGTGCGCGCCCGCGAGCTGGCGGACGGCGGCGACGATGCGATCGACGTCATCGTCGACGGTGCTGGATTCGCTGACCGTGAAGCCCGCTGCGGTGAGCTCGGCAGCGAGCCAGGCCTCGTTGGTGTTGATGATCTCGCCCCGGGTGAGCTCGGTCCCGATCGAGAGAAGCGCGACAGCCATTGGGACTCGGGACTCTAACTCCATCCGGCGCCGCCGGAGCGCGTTTCCGGATTGTTTTGCGGTCGGAAATCGAGGTGGTTTTGTCCCCCTACCCCATCCCTCCCCCACCCGCCCGCCGCCGAGCAGGGCGCGCTTGCGAGCGCTACGGTGGATAGACGCACCGGAAGCCAAGATCCGGCGCTCGGATGGATACCGGGACAAGGCGACGATTCCAGGTGCGAAGCGCCGCCGCGGCCCCATCCGTCCATGATCCGCCGTGAGTTCCCGAGAACTCGCCCTCGAGCGGATCGGGGGCCGCCCACTCGGCAACATTGCCGGCCAGATCGAACACCCGCCCGTCCGCGTGTACGGCGGCGCCGTCGGGGCGCGAGCCGGCAAGCTCGGGGCCCGTCGCGCCCCAGCCGCACGGGCCCGCTCGCAAGCCAAAGGCGGCGCGCCGGCAGACCGCGCCGGTGTCTCCCCACGGGTACCGCCGGCCCGAGGGGCCCGCTGCAGCGAAGGCGAGCTGATCACGCGAGGGGAGCGCCCCGCCCGCAAAGGCGCAATACCGAGCCGACTCAGCCAGGGTGATGCCCGTGACGGGGACCCCGGGTTCGCCGCGCAGCGGGAGCGGGGCGCAGGCGCCGGCCTCGACGCAAGCGGCGTAGCGCTGCTCGGTGACCTCGAACGCGTCGAGCGAGAACGCCGGGATGAACACCGCGCGCGGGTCGACGATGCCCTGCGCCTCCCAGTCGCTTGGCCCGAGGCGCAGCGTCCCGGCGGCGATGCGGACGGCCGCGCCCGGCGCGACGCAGCCAGCGGCGGTCACCGTGAGACCGGCGCCGCAGCGCCTCGGCGCGCCTGCGCAGCGGCCGGCATCATCGAGGCGCTGGCCCTCGCCGCAACACCGCGGGCCGAGCGCGACCATCCCCGGCGCGCAGCGCGCTGGCGGCTCCGCGCGACGGAGCGCGAGCGCGACGATGGCGCCGATCAGGAGGGCCGTACCCGCGGCGAGACCGGTCTTCCACCCCGGCATCCGCCCGTCGTCCGGTGCTGCCCCCACCCCTCAGGAGCGCGGCGATCCGGCGGCGTCGGCCTTGAGCGCGCCGGCCGCCTCGCGCGCGCCAGCGGCCTTCCCGCGCGCCGGCCTGGCCTCGATCATGGCCACGATGCGCGCGAGCGCGTCGAGGAGCGCCGCACGGACGCGATCGTACGTCTTCGGGCCGACATCGCCCCGCTTCCGCGCGCGCTCCAGCTCGACGAACTCATCGAGCAGCGCGTTCCGCGCCTCGAGCAGCTCCCGCCGCTCCTCGTCGTCGGGCCCGCGGTCCTGGTCGCGCCGCCGAACCAGGTTCAGCGCGGTCCCGCCGATCACGGTCGCGCCGGCCAGCACCAGCGCGATCCACCGGCCCACGCCCGGCGTCGGCAGACCGCCGAGCGTGATCTCGATGACCTTCATCCCGCCCTCTGTGCGGGTGCCCTGCATCTCGGTGATCAGGATCTTCTTCCCGTCCCGGTTCTGGGTGCGCTGGGCCGCGGGGAAGCCGGCGACGTTCAGCGTCATCGACTTCGACGCCTCGGCCATCACCCGCATCTGGGCGATGCGCGGCGGCAGCTCGATGCGGATCGTCTGGCGCTCTTGATCCTGGAGCGGGACCTGCCAGCGGAACTGCCCTTCGTGCCGGCCTGGGCTCACGGTGCCGCGCAGCGCCACGCCGGTGCCCTTGACCTCGTCGAAGCGCATCTCCTCGCCCATGCCGTCGGTCTTGTTGAAGGCCTTGTAGTCGCGCGGGAGCGCGAACGTCTCGTTGGGCAGCCAGGCGACGCGGCCGAGGTTGAAGACCTGGAACAGCTGCTCCACCGAGATCGAGTCTTGCCGGAGCTGGAGGTAGACGATGCCCTGCGTCCCGACCATCAGGCCGCCCATGTTCGGCGTGGCATCGTAGATGTGGAGCACAGCCCGCTTCCCGGCCTCGGCGCTCAGCCCGAAATGCGGGATCGAGAACGTTCCGCCGTCGCGCGTGACCGAGATGCCGTAGCTCGTGCCGCCGGCGATCGCGAGGTTCTCGAGCCGCACGGTGCCCGCGTCGTCCGTCTCTCGGCTGATGCGTTCGCGCGAGTCGCCCTTCGCGACCGAGCTCTGCAAGATGTCGACGTTGACGGAGATGCGCGGGACGGGGTTCCCATCCGCGTCCTGTACGGTGAGCACGAGGACGCCGGGCGGAAGCCCTGTGTCTTCCTGGACGGTGTCATCGGGCGCATCGAACAGGCCCGTCAGCTGCTCGGAAGCGCGCCGGGAGGCCGCATCTGCTGCGCGAGGTTTCCCCACCGGCGGATGGCCGGACGGCAGCTCCTGCCCCACCTCGGGATGCCCCGGCGGGAGGGCGCTCGCAGCGTCGGGCGCGCCCGCGTCCGCCGCCGCGGCCGTCGAGGTCGCAGCAGGACCGCCGGTGCCGGCAGGCGCGGCTCCGCCCGACGGCGCCGCCGGCTTCTCACCCTGCTTCGCCGCTGCGGGCTGCGCCGGCGCGGTCTTCCCGGCCGCAGGCTGCGCTGGAGCAGCCTTCCCAGCTGCGGGCTGCGCTGGAGCGGCCTTCCCAGTGGCGGGCTGCGCTGGAGCGGCCTTGTCCGCCGTGGGCTGCGCCGACGCAGCCGGCTGCGCCTGCACTGCCTGCGCAGCGGTCATGCTCAGCGAGGCGATCGCGGCGAGCGCGGTACACCTGGTCCAGCGCATCACGAAGCCCTCCTGCGGTCGTTCTCATCGACGCTGGCCGCGGCGTCGTCCGTCGCAGCTTGGTCGTCCTGAGGTGCTTCGGGCACGCACTTCGTCCCGCATTTCTTGCAAAACACAGCGTCTTCGTCGTTCAGCGTGCCGCATGCCCCGCACGCCACGCCCTGTGTCGCCGCGTGCTCCGCCGTCGCCGCGGCCTCTTCGCCCTCGCCGTCCGCCGCCGGCTCCCGATCGCCCTCCGGCTTCTCCGGCGGCCTGGCCTTGACGCGCCTCCGCTTCGCCGGCCTGGCCTCCGCGGCAGCGCCTTCCGGCTCGCTCGCGCCGGCGTCCTCGTCCGGCTCCTTGGGCGCGCCGTCGTCCTGGAGCCCGGCGCGCCGGAGGTGCTTCGCCACGAGCGCCGCGACCTGCTCGCGCCGCGGCTGCGCGTCGGCGTCCAGCAGGCGGAGGAGCCGCTTCGCCTCGGCGCGGTACTTCGCGACGAGCTCGGCGTAATCCTCATCGCTGATCTTCCCGACGCTCCGCTCGAACTCGAGGTCCTTGAGCGCGCGCAGGACGGCCTGCTTCTGCTCCTCTTCCGCGCGCGGCGCGCCGATCGCGTACGCGTCGGCCCCGCTCAGCGGCGTCTCCCCGATCAGCACGCGGAGGCTCGCCCAGAAGATGGCGATGACGGCGACGAGCGCGCCGCCCGCGAGCACGAGGATCGCCGCGGGCGGCCCACCGACGAGCCCCGCGATGCCGGCGCCGATGAGCGCCGCGAGCGGCGCCCCGAAGCGGGCGTAGTGCACGATTTGCCGCTCCAGCGGCGAGTCAGTACCCCGGGTCACGGTCTCGTCGGCCGTGGCCGAGGTGGCGCTTTTGGCGGGCTGTTCGGCGCTCATTCGCGGTCTTCGCGGTCCAGGCTCTTGAGCTCCTCGTCGAGCTTGTCGTCGTAATCGTCACGGGCGCCGGGGACAACGCCCTTCGGGGATCGCTGCTGGCCGGCGGCGCCCGCCTCGTCGCTGCGCCGCTTCCATCGGCGCAGCGTCGCGACGACGATGCCCGCGCCGACCACGATGGCGCCGAGCGGGAGGAGGTAGAGCAGCCGCTGGCTCCCCTTGTTCGGCGGCACGGCCAGCGCCTCCGCCCCGTAGCGCTCGGCGTAGGCGGCCTGGATGGCCTCGATCGACAGCCCCGACGCGAGCGCCGCGCGGAGCTGGTCGCGGCGCTCGTGCGCGGTGCCGCACGTGCACGTCCCGAGGGTCTCGCGCGGGCAGCCGCACGTGCAGATCAGGCTCCAGAAGAGCTTGCGCTCGATGTCGTTCGCGATGCCGACGACGCCCGAGCGCTGCATCCCCTCGCCGAGCTGCTGCCCGTGGGCGAACTCCGGCGAGCGAACCAGGACGACGAGGGCGAGGGCGCCCGCGACGAGGAGGGTGATGCCTTGGATGAGTCTTCGCGTGCGGCTCATTCGAACGCTGGCTACCTCGATTCGGCAGCGGTCGGGAGCATGGCACCGATCGCGGGCGCCCGCCCGGGATCAACCGACGCGCCGGAGCCCGGGGCGGGGACGTCGCCGTTCGCCGCGCCCGGCGCGAGCAAGACGGGCCGCCCGAGCCCCTCCTGGACGGGGTGCCCGTAGGCCTGCGACGGGCCGCCGGCGAGCAGGAAGGCGAACACGACGGACGCGGTGACGGACCCCGCCGCCCGCACATACCCGAACGCGCCGGCCTCCTCGAGCGCGATGTCAGGCCACATCGCGACGAGCGCCCCCAGGATGAGGATGCCCGCGCCGAACCACATGAACGAGATCAGGTTGTTCACGTGGATCTGGAACGAAGCGACCTTCGTCTGGGGGTTCGCCATCCCGATGATCACGTAGAGGTCGTTCTTGACGGTGATGTGCCGCGCGACCTCGGTCGAAGGCGCCTCCGGGGACGCCTTGTAGATGAACTTCGCCGGGCTGATCCGGCCGATCGGCGCGCCGTGGCGCTCGACGTCGAGGTCGGCGAAGACCATCCGCTTCTCGCTGTCGACCTCCATGCGCGGGCCAGCGTAGGTGAGGTGGTACTCCTCGATCTGCACGGACTCGCCCGGGTGGAGGCTGATCTCCTTGTCGACGCCCCACGCGCGGCCGGCGAACCCGAGGAACATCACCGCGATGCCGACGTGCACGATGTAGCCGCCGTAGCGGCGCCGTGACCTGGCGATCAGGTTGTAGAAGGAGGTGAAGAGCGGCTCTTTCCCGCGCTTCTGCCGCGCCGCGATGCCGCGGGCGAACTCCTGCACGACCACGGCGATGTTGAACGCGGCGATGGCCACCGTGAAGAACGGGTAGGTCGACGCGAGCTTCGCGAGCGCGTCGCCGAGCTGGCCGGGGTAGATCGGGTCCACGGCGACGAACGGGGCGAAGCCCACCCTCTTCCCGAGCGTCAGGTGGAGCGCCACCGTGACGACCGTGGCCAGCACCGGCCAGCGGAAGCTCTTCCGGAAGAGCTCCGGCGACGTCTTCCGCCACCCGAGCAGCGGCGCGACGCCCATGAGCAGGAAGACCACGAGCGCGACCGGGGGCAGCCACATGTTGTAGAACGTCGGCCCGAGCGTCGACTTCTGGTCGAGCAGCCACTCGCTGATGCGCGGCCACACCGTCGCGACCGCGATGAAGATCATGATGCTGAAGAAGCCCCAGTTGTTGAAGAGGAACGCAGCCTCGCGCGACAGCATCGACTCGAACTGCCCGTCGCTGCGCAGCCGCGGCAGGCGGTAGACGATCAGCGCGGTGCACGTCGCCAGGATCACGGCCATGAAGCCGACGAACCAGATGCCGATGCCGGACTGGGCGAACGAGTGGACGCTCGCGATGAGGCCGGACCGCGTGAGCCAGGTGCCGAAGATGGTGAGGAAGAACGTCCCGCAGATGAGCGAGATGTTCCACACCTTCAGCATGCCGCGGCGCTCCTGGATCATCGTTGAGTGGACGTAGGCGCTCGCGGTGAGCCACGGGAGGAACGCGGCGTTCTCGACCGGATCCCAGGCCCACGGGCCGCCCCAGCCGAGCTCCTCGTAAGCCCACAGCATCCCGAGCACGTTGCCGATGGAGAGGAACAGCCAGGAGAAGAGCATCCACTTGCGCGTCGCCACGATCCACTCGCTGTCGAGCCGGCCCGTGGCGAGCGCGGCGATCGCGAACGCGAACGGGACCGCCGCGCTCGTGAAGCCGATGTAGAGGCTCGGCGGGTGGATGATCATGTAGAAGTTGCGCAGCTGGTAGTTCAGCCCGTTGCCGTCGAGCGGGGCGCCCGCCACGCTCGTCCGGAACGGGTTCACCGCGAAGATCATCAGCGCCGCGAAGAAGAGCAGGACGCTCATCAGCGTCGCGATGACGTAGGGCTGGAGCTCCAGGTACCGGCGCTGTAGCCAGATGACGCAGGTCCCCGAGAAGAGCGCGGTCAGGAACATCCACCAGAGCAGCGAGCCGTCCTGCCCGCCCCAGAGCGCCGCGATGAGGTACGGCGTGCTCATGGACCGGTCGCTGTACTGCGCGACGTAGGCGATGCGGAAATCGTGGCTGACGAAGGCGTACGCGAGCACGAGCACCGCGAGGCCGACCAGCGCGATCGTGCCGTACGCGCCGAGCCGCGCCGCCTGGAGCAGCCGCGGCCGCCCGCGCGCCGACGCGAGCGCGACGGCGAAGGTATACGCCGCGGTGACCAGAATGGCGTAAAGGACGCCGGTCCCGAACTCAGGTAGGGATTGCCACATCGTCGTGGCCGCAAGCTTAGGCTTGCCAGGCGCGCAGGGCCAGCGCACCGCAGCGTGCGACCGATCGCCCGTCTTCACCTGCGCCGTGCGTCATGTCGCGAGCGCCGGAAAAGCTTTCGTTTCAGGCTCGGCGTCGAGCGCGGCGCACTATAATAATGCATGCCGATCGCAGCCTCCGGTAGCCGCCCGACCGAGCTGATCTACGACTGGAACGAGGTGGGTCGTGTGGGGCGGGTCATTCCGGAGAACATCGGCTTCTTCGACGAGACCCTGCGCGACGGCCTGCAGAACCCTTCGGTCGCCGACCCGAACATCGAGAGCAAGCTCAAGCTGCTCCACCTGATGGCCAAGATCGGCATCCAGATCGCCGACGTCGGCCTGCCCGGCAGCTCGCAACGGGCGTTCGAGGACGTGCTCCGGATGTGCAGGGAGGTGGCCGACAACAACCTGCCGCTCCGCGTCGCCTGCGCAGGCCGCACGGTCGTCTCGGACATCACGCCCATGATCGAGATCTCCCAGCGCGCAGGGATCCCTGTGGAGATCTACGCCTTCATTGGATCGAGCCCGATCCGCCAGCTCGCGGAGGCGTGGGACGTCGACCTCATCGCGCAGCGGAGCGCCGCGGCGATCGACGCGGGCGTGAAGGCCGGGCTCCCCGTCGCCTATGTCACGGAGGACACGACGCGCTCGCGCCCCGAGGTGCTGGCGACGCTCTTCAAGGTCGCCATCGATCACGGCGCGTCCCGGCTGTGCCTGTGCGATACCGTCGGGCACGCGACGCCGGACGGGGTTCGCAACCTCATCAACTTCACGCGGGCCATCGTCGCGGGGGCCGGGGCGTCGGTCGGCATCGACTGGCACGGCCACAACGATCGCGGCCTCGCGCTCGAGAACGCGATCTGGGCGCTCCAGTTCGGCGCGGACCGGGTGCACGGCACCGCCCTCGGGATCGGCGAGCGGGTCGGCAACGCCGCGATGGAGCTCATCCTGCTCAACATGAAGCTCCTCGGCCTCCTCGAGAACCAGGACCTCACCCACCTCCTCGAGTACTGCACGACGGCGGCGCAGGCGGTCGGCTGGCAGGTGCCCATCAATTATCCCCTGGTCGGACGGGACGCGTTCCGTACGGCGACCGGCGTGCACGCGGCGGCCATCATCAAGGCCGAGTCGAAGGGCGACTCCTGGATGGCCGACCGGATCTACTCCGGCGTCCCCGCCGGCATGTTCGGGCGAAAGCAGGAGATCTGCGTGGGCTACATGTCCGGGGCCTCCAACGTGAACTACTGGCTCCGGCAGCGGAAGATCGAGCCCTCGAAGGAGCTCGTCGACGCCATCCTGGCGAAGGCCAAGGCCACGGATCACATCCTGTCCGAGGAGGAGATCCAGGCCGTGATCGAGCTGCACCGCGGCCGCCAGGCCTGATCTCGGGACGCCGGCGCGGCGCCGCGGGATCAGGGCACGGCGGCGGGAACGGCGGCGGGACGTTCGGCGTTTTCACGGATCCGGAGTAGAAATCCAGGCCGTGGCCGAGCAGGACAAGCAACCCGCAGCGGAAGCCGACCGGGCCGATCGCCGGTCGCGACTCGATACCGTCCTGGCCGCGATCGCCGCGCTGGTCTGCTTCTTCGCCGCGACCACGCTGCGCGATCTGGGGCCGCGGTTCCTGCCGCGGGCGCCGATCCCGGCGCCGCCGGTGCCCGCGTGGGTGGAAGGGCGCGCGGCAGAGCTCACCGCCACCGTGCGCGACGAGCAGGGGCGCCCGCTGAAGGACGCCACCGTGCGCGTCTTCGCCATGCGCGAGGACCGCGCCTACTTCGCGGGCGAGCTGAAGACCGATCCCTCGGGCGAGGCTCGCTTCACCGGGCTGCCTTCCGGGGAAGCCTGGATCATGGCGTACGGCGCGGAGCGGGCCCGCGCCTCCACCCGCGTCGCGCTCGAGCCAGGCCCCCGCGCCGTCGACCTCGTGTTGCGGCCCGCGAAGGTGCTGGATGTGCTGGTCGTCGACGAGGCCGAGCGCCCGATCGACGGCGCCGAGGTGACGGTCGCGACCGTCGATCCCCTCCCCTTCGTGGCGACCACCGCCGAAGGCGGCCGCGCGCGGTTCGATCGGCTCGGGGCGGCGCCCTACGTCGTCCGCGCGTCGGCGCTGGGCTTCGAGGACACCGTGCGGACGGGCATCGTGCCCGGGCCGGCGCCGCTCAGGATCCGCATGGATCGGCTCGGCGCCCTCACGGTCCGCGTGGTGGACGCTGAGGGGCAGCCGGCCGACGGCGCGACCGTGCTCGCCGCCGGCACCGGCCTCTGGCCAGCGCGCAGCACGACCACCGACGCGACGGGCGCCGCGAGGATCGCCGGGCTCCGCGACGGGGTGTACGACCTCAAGGCCAGGCGCGGCGCCGCCGTGAGCGCGACCGTGCTGGCCGTGCCCGTGAGGCGCGGCGAGGGCAAGGAGGTGAAGCTCGTCCTCGGGCCCGGCCGCCACGTGCGGCTCCTCGTGACCGACGGCGACGGCGAGGACGCGCCACCCGTGAAGGGCGCCAGCGTCGTGCTCGTCGAGCAGGGCCTGTCGGCGTTCCCGCTGCACGGCCGCACGGGCGACGACGGGTCCGTGACGCTCGGGCCCATCGCGCCCGGATACGCGAGCGCCTCGGCCCTGGCGGCCGGCTTCGTGCCGAGGAACGCCGTGCAGGTCGACGCGGGCGCCACCGAGGTGCGCATCCCCCTGCTCCGCGGCGGCGCGCTCGTGGGCGAGGTCGTCGATGACCGCGGTTACCCGGTCCCGGGCGCGACGATCGAGGTCGTGGGCGCCGACGCCGAGGGGATGCCCATCGACGAGACCACCGCGATGTCCGAGTTCAGGGACGAGCAGTTCGAGCGCGCCCTGCCCGGCCCGGCGCCGCTGATCCCCGCGGGCGAGCTCGGGGTCATGCCGGGCCCCATCCCGGACCTGCCGCATGGCGACGCGGTCCTGCCGGCCGCCTCGGTGCGCTCGGGCGAGCCGTGGGTCACGCGCGCCGACGGCACGTTCCGGGCCGAGCCCGTCACCCCCGGGCGCGTCCACGCCATCGTCCGGCACCCGGAGTACGTCGAGACGCCCAGCGAGGTCGTGACCCTGCAGCCGGGCGGCGAGGCCCACGTGCGCGTGGTGATGCGCCAGGGCGGCCTGCTCGAGGGCCGCGTCCTCGAGGAGGACCGCAAGCCGGTCGCCGGCGCGCGCGTCGAGCTGGCCGCGACCGCCGGCTCGCTCGAGCGGGTGACGTACTCCGCGGACGACGGCACCTTCGCCTTCGCCGCGGTCCCCGACGAGGTGCTCGTCTCGGTCTCCCGGGCCGAGTCGCCCGGCGACGTCGTGGCGCGGCTCGTCGTCGAGGTCCCGGAGCGCGATCGCAAGGAGATCGAGGTCGTCCTCCCGAAGGTGCGCGAGGCGGTGGCCATCCACGTCACCGACGATCGCGGCTACCCGCTCGATCGCGCGGAGGTGCGCGTGCTCTCGCTCGACGTGGCCGTCCCGCTCCGCAAGACGCTGTTCACGGACGACGACGGCGACGCGCTGCTGCCCGACGCCGCCGGCTTGCCGCTCCGGATCAGCCTTGTGCGCTCCGGCAAGTCCCCGCGCGTCGAGCAGGTCGACGCCGCGCCGAAGGAGCTGCGGCTCGAGATGGGCGCCGCCCTCAAGGCGACCGGCACCGTGACCGGGCGCGGCGGGCGGGAGCGGCTCGAGGGCGCGCGGATCACGCTGTTTTCGCCGACCGGGCCGCGCCGCGCCACGAGCGACGCGGAGGGCGCCTTCACGCTCGCCGACCTCGCGCCGGGCCAGTTCCGCGTGACGGTGAGCCGCGACGGGTACGCGCCGGCGACGCTGCGGGTGACGATCGCCGGCGATCCCGATCGTCCGGCGGACCTCGGGCGCATCGACCTGTCCGAGGCGGGAGAGGTCGCCGGCCAGGTCGTCGATCAGCGCGGGGACGCGGTCGCGGGGGCCCGCGTCGCGCGCGACCGCGTGCCGACGTACCTGCCGCTCGGCCCGCTGCCGCCGGGCGTCGTGACCACCGACCGCGACGGGCGGTTCCAGCTCGGCGGACTGCCCGAGGGCACGGCGGTCATCGAGGCGTACAGCGCGGATCTCGGGCGCGCCGAGTCGCAGCCGGTGCAGGTCCGGGCCGGCAGGACGATCGAGCGCGTGAGGATCGCGCTGCCGGGAGATGCCGCGCGGCAAGACCCGAAGGGCGCAGGGAGCCTGGCGGTGACGCTCGGCGAGGAGCGAAAGACCGTGACCGTGGTGTCGGTGCCCCCGGCGAGCGAGGCCGAGGAGGCCGGCATCGAGCCGGGCGATCGGCTCCTGTCCGTGAACGGCGTCGAGGTGCGCTCCATCGAGGAAGCGCGGCGGCGCCTCACCGGGCCGCTCTCGGAGGATGTCGTGGTGCTGCTCGCGCGGGACGGCGATCGCGGCGAGGCGCGGTGGCTCACGCGGGTGCGGAGGGAGCGGGTGCGGCGATAGCCGCCGAGGTCAGTTCTTCGCCTTCGTCAGCACGATGGCGCGGCCATCGCCGATCTCCCAGCGCAGCGTCTGATCCGCGGCGAAGCGGAACGCCGCTTCATCGAGCCCGCCCTCGGGGCGGAGGAACGCGACGGTCACCTGGTCGCCGTCCGCCTTCGTCACCTTGAAGGTGCCGCTGCGCGGCGTCTCCGCGGGCACGGTCACCGTCACCTTGCTGCCGTTGAACTCGAGCGCCGTTCCCTTCACCCATCCGGTCGCCTTGGTGAGCTGGTCCACAGGGGCATTCTCGATGGCATCGCCATACCAGCGCCCCTGCAGACGATCGCGAGGGGTCTTCGAGCAGCCCACCACGGCGGTCATCGCCATCCCCAGGGCCAGAGCGGTCTTGATGCGGTTCTGCATGGGCCTTCCTTCGGAGCCTCGAGGGGTCCCGATTTGGAAAATCCTACGAAGAACGGAATGAACAGGCCAACAATGTAGGATATTTCTGCACACTTACGCAGGGTCGCAGGGCCCAGCGAGGAGGGTGGGCGCCGCCGCTTCTGAGGAGGGCGAGTTCGCGCTAGGGTTTCGCCCCGAGGAGCCGCGCGGAAGATACGAATTTCCGCGGCGCGACCACCTTGAGCACGCTGTTTCACGAGAAGCGCCTCGTCCCCCTCGAGCGGACGCGGCTCCTGAGATCCATCGTCGAGCGCGCGGCCGATCGGTCGGAGGGGCCTCCCGTGATCGTCTTCGATCTGGACGGCACCCTCATGGACAACCGGCCGCGGGTGGTCGCGATCCTCCACGAGCTGGCGGAGGAGTGGCGCCGCAAGCACCCGCACGCCGCCGCCCTCCTCGAGCGCGCGACGCCCGACGGCATCGTGTACGGGTTCCAGGACAACCTGCGGCGGCTCGGCGTCGACGACGAGGCGCTCCACCTGCACGCGTTCGATTTCTGGCGGGCCCGCTTCTTCAACGATCCGCACATCCGGCACGACGTCGAGGTGCCGGGCGCGAGCCAGTACGCGCGCGACTGCCACGCGGCGGGGGCGACCCTCGTGTACCTCACCGGCCGCGACCTGCCGAAGATGGCGCTCGGCTCGTTCGCGAGCCTGCGCGACCTGGGCTTCCCCATCGGGGTCATCGGCACAGAGCTCGTCGTGAAGCCGAGGTTCGAGATGCCCGACACCGAGTTCAAGCGTAGCGTCGCGCCGCAGCTCTCGCGGCTCGGGCGGGTCATCGCGGTGTTCGACAACGAGGCGGCCAACTGCAACCTGCTCCTGGGCTGCCATCCCCGCTGCACCGCGGTCTTCCTGGACACGCAGTGCGCGCCCGACCCGCCGCCGCTCGATGCGCGCGTGCGCGTCATCCACACGTTCGAGCTGGAGCCGTGATCGCCGCGCGCGCCGTCGCGGCCTTCCTGCTGCTCGCCGCCGCCGGGTGCGAGCCGTCGCGCCACGCGCCCGTCGATCCCGTGGAGGCCGGCGCGAGCCCGAACGCGAGGATCCTCCCCGCGCCGCTCGCGAACGAGACGCCGGACCTGCTCGACGCCTCGGCCGCCGAGGCGACCGCGAAGATCATCGCCGACGACTACGGCCGGCTCATCATGTCCGAGGCCAGCCCGCAGTCACCGCAGCCGCTCTCGCCCGCCACCCCCCTGCCGGACGACGCGCTTTCGCCCCGCGAGCTCCCCGGCGTCATGCTCGAGGCGGCCTTTCGCTTCCGTGACGTGCCACAGCCCCCCAAGGCGCCCGAGGTGGCGGCCTCCGGGATCCACGCGGCGCAGAAGCTCACCGAGCTGACGTGGAAGGTCGAGCTCGCGGAGACGGGCCGGATGCGGGTCCAGTTCACGTCGCGAGCGCTCCCGTTGCCCGCGGGCTCCGAGCTCCGCGCGCGCCACGACGTGTACGGCGAGGTGCTGCTCTGGCCGTCTCTGACCCAGTACCGGGTCGTGCCGCCGGGGGCGCTCCGCACGCTCCTCGGCGAGCGGCGCGTCGACGTGACGCCGCTGTCGACGGGCTCGACGCGTCCGGTCGGCGATGGCAAGCGGCTCGAGATCGACGTCCGCAAGGTCGAGGTGCACGGGAGCCTCGGCGCGCTGTACATCGAGCTCGGCAGGGTCTCCGAGGCCGGCGACGGGGGGCCGCTGCTCTGCCGGGCGCTGCTGGAGATCCTCGGCGTGGATCCGAAGTCGCCCGAGTGCGTGGCCGGCGAGGTGCCGCTCTACGCGAGTTACGCCTGGCAAGGCGGCGGCGGCGTCGCGTTCGAGGTCACGTCGATCGCCCGGCGAACGGACCTGATCTCGACCGACATGCTCATGCCGCCGCCGAGCGCCGCGTACGCCGCCGCCGGGCTCCCGTCGGCGCAGGGCGGCGTCTTCCTGACGCGCGACGAGCTCGCGGCCATCCGAGCAGAGCCGCTCCAGCTGCCCGCGAGCGTCGACCCGGGCGCGCCTGGCGAGGGGTTCGTCGCGGTCAACCAGACCGACGCGCTGCTCTACCTGCTCGTCGATGGCATCCCCGCGGTCGCCGTGCCGCAGGCGAGCGAGCGCTACGTGATCGGGCCGCTGCGCGGGCGCTACGTCGTCCAGTGGCGCACGTTCCTCGGCGAGCGCATCGAGCCGCCGCAGACCGTCGAGATGCCGGCGCGCATCGTGCGCAGCGGGGCCGAGGCGGCGGACGGCGGCTGAAGCGGGGCGGCGGACGGCGGCGGAAGCGAGGACGGCGCCCCCTGCCCTAGCGATCGGCGGTCGTCTCGGGGCTCGCCAGGAGCTGGACGATGTCGTCCGGGATCCGCGTCAGCGTCAGGTTCGAGCCCAGGCACGCGAGGAGGATGTCGCCGTCGCAGATCACGTCCTCGCCCCGGAGGATCCGGTAGCTGAAGCGCGCGGTGACCCGCTGGACCTCGCGGCAGGTCGTCTCGACCACGAGCTCGTCGCCGAACCGCGCGGCCTGGCGGTACTTGATCCGCAGCTCCGCGACGGCGAGGTGGAGGTCGCGCCGCACCATCTCCTCGTAGGAGAGGCCGCGGCGCTTCAGCCAGTCGATGCGGCCAGCCTCCAGGTAGATGACGTAGTTCGCGTGGTGGACGATGCCCATGAGATCCGTCTCGCAGAAGCGGACGGCCAGGGGCGTGCGCGAGGTGAGGTGCGGGGGCGCGTCAGGCAGAGAAGGGAGCGGCATCGCGGAAGGCGCAGAGACTAACCCAGTTTCGACCCGGGCAGCAGCAGAGCGACCGCGCGATCCGGGCTGCGCGATCTGGATCGCAGCGCGCGGCGAGCGAGCGGCGACGGAGAGCCCGCCTCGGCGCTGGTGGCGCGGGCGCCGCGATGTTAGCGGGCACCATGGCGAATGTCCGGACGCTCCTGTCCGCCGAACAGATCGGCGCTCGCGTGCGCGACCTCGGCGCGCAGATCACCCGGGACTACGCGGAGCGCCGGCTCGTGCTCGTCTCCGTGCTCAAGGGGAGCTTCGTGTTCACCGCCGACATCGCGCGCCACATCGACCTCCCGGTGCGCGTCGAGTTCCTCGGCGTGCGCAGCTACGGCGAGGGCACGGCCTCGACCGGCGTCGTCCAGATCACGCAGGACCTCACCCGCCCGATCGAGGGCGAGGACATCCTCCTCATCGAGGACATCGTGGATACGGGCCTCACGATCTCGCACCTGCTCCAGCTCTTCCGCACGAGGATGCCGAACAGCGTCAAGGTCTGCGCGCTCCTGCACAAGCCGGCGCGCGCGCGGGTCGAGGTGCCGATCGACTACCTGGGCTTCACGATCGAGGACAAATTCGTGGTCGGCTACGGGCTCGACTGGGCCGAGCGCTATCGGAACCTGCCGTTCATCGGGGTTGTGGAGGCGACGTGAGCAAGCGGCTGCTGATGCTCGAGAAGATGACCCGGGATGGGTCGAAGGATCCGTTTCACTGGTACGCGCTCGCGCTGGAGTACACGGGGCAGGGCCGCCACGACGACGCGCTCGCCACGTTCAGCGCGCTCCGGGCGATGGATCCGACGTACGTGCCGATGTACCTCATGTGCGGGACGATGCTGGTGAAGGCAGGCCGCCTCGACGAGGGGCGCGCCTGGCTGGCCGACGGCATCGGGGCCGCGCGCAGCAAGGGAGATCAGCACGCGCTGAGCGAGCTCCAGCAAGCGCTCGCCGGTGCGGGCGGCGACGACGACGACGCGTGACGCCGTGACGGCGGCGCGTCTCAGCCGCCCTCGCCCTCACCCTCGCCGCGGATCCGGCGGAGGCGCTCGCCGATGGTCCGCTCGTAGCCGCGGTCGGTCGGCTCGTAGAACCGGCTGCCCACGAGCGGCTCGGGGAGGTAGGCCTCGCCCTGCGCGACGCCGCCCGGCTCGTCGTGCGCGTAGCGGTAGCCTTCGCCGTAGCCCTCGTCGCGCATCAGCCGCGTGACCGCGTTGCGCAGCGTGAGCGGGACCGGGAGCGCGCCGTGCTCGCGCACGGCGGCCTGCGCCGCGTGCCAGGCGGTCTTGCAGGCGTTCGATTTCGGGGCCGTGGCGAGGTAGAGCGCCGCCTGCGTGAGCGGGTAGAGCCCCTCCGGCATCCCCATGCGCCGGAACGCGGCGTCTGCAGCGACGGCGATCTCCAGCGCGCGCGGGTCGGCGTTGCCGATGTCCTCGGAGGCGAAGATCATCATCCGGCGCAGCAGGAAGAGGGGGTCGTCGCCGGCCTCGATCATGCGCATCAGCCAGTAGATCGCGGCGTCGGGATCGGAGCCGCGCATCGACTTGATGAAGGCGCTGATGACGTTGTAGTGCTCCTCGCCTGCCTTGTCGTAGAGCAGCGTCTTGTGCTCGCTCGCGCCGGCGATGAGCTCGCGCGTGATCGTGGAGGCGCCCGCGCGGCCCGCCTCGTCCGCGGCGATCTCCAGCGTGGTGAGCGCCCTGCGCGCGTCGCCCTGCGCGAGCGCCGCGATCGCCGCGAGCGCGTCGTCGTCGGCGGCGATCGCTCCGGCGAGCCCGGTGGGCGACTCGAGGGCGCGGCGCAGGAGCTCGACGAGCTCCGAGGCGTCGAGGCCCTGGAGCCGGAAGACCTTGCACCGGGAGAGGAGCGGCGCGTTGACCGCGAACGAGGGGTTCTCGGTGGTCGCCCCGATGAGCGTGATCGTCCCGTCCTCGACGTGCGGGAGGAAGGCGTCCTGCTGGGCCTTGTTGAAGCGGTGGATCTCGTCGACGAACAGGATCGTCCGCTTGCCCTCGTAGGAGCGCGCGGTGCGCGCCTGGGCGAGGATCTCGCGGAGCTCCGGCACGCCGCCCAGCACGGCGTTGAAGGGGACGAAGCGGGCGTTCGTCGTGTGCGCGACGACGCGCGCCAGCGTGGTCTTTCCGGCGCCCGGCGGGCCCCACAGGATCATGGAGGGGATCCGGTCGGCCGCGATCGCGCGAGCGAGCAGCTTGCCCTCGCCGAGGAGGTGGCCCTGGCCGATCATGTCCTCGAGCGAGCGCGGGCGCATGCGCTCGGCGAGGGGCACCGTGCCCCTGAGCTCCGGCTCCCGCTGCCGGGCGGCGTCGAAGAGGGTCGGCTCGTCGCCCGCGGGCCGCCGTCGCGCGCCGCCGCCGCCCCGGGGCGCGCTCATTCGAAGACCGACCGCGCGCCCGCGGGGCGCTCCGAGAGGAGGACCTCGACGGCGCGGCGCGCGCTCGCCGGATCGTGCCCGACCCAGCGCACGGTGCCCGCGCCGTCGACCACGAACGTGAGGGGGACCTGCGCGACGCCGTAGGTCCCGGTGAGGCGCTGATCGAGATCCGCGACGATGGGGAACGTCGCGCCGAGCTCGTAGGCGGCGGCCTCCGCGGCGGCCTCCGAGTCGTCGACGTTCACGCCGATCACGGCCACCCCGTCCGCCTTGCGGTCGCGCCAGAGCCGGTCGAGCGCCGGCATGGTCCGGCTGCACGACGCGCACCAGGACGCCCAGAAGTCGATCACGGTGACCCGCGTCCTCCGCGTGCCGGGCACGCCGACGGTGACCGCCGCTGTGGACTCTGCGTGGAACTCCGGCGCGGCGCTGCCGACGAGCGGGTGGCGCACCGACGCGGGCATCGCGCCCGGCCCGCACCCGAGCACGAGCAACGCGCACGTGGCCAACGTGGCGCCGCGCGCGGCGCGCGCGACGCCACCGCCAGGGATGGCCGAGCCGAGGCGCGACGCGGCGGACGTCGCCGTCATCCGCGGGCTCCGAAGATGGCGGTGCCGACGCGGACCCATGTCGCGCCTTCCGCGATGGCTGCCTCGAAATCGTGCGACATGCCCATCGAGAGCTCGGGCAGCACGGCCCGGCCGCCGTGCGCGTCGCGCAGGGCGCGCAGCTGCGCGAAGAACGGCACGACGTCGTTCGGGTCCTCGAGGAACGGCGCGATGGTCATGAGGCCGATCGGCCGGAGGTGTGCGCATCGGGCGATCGCGCCGAGGAGCGGCGCGAAATCGCCGGGGGCACAGCCGCCCTTCGATGCTTCGTCGCCGACGTTCACCTCGATCAGGACGTCGAGGGTGCGATTGAGCGCGGCCGCGCGCCGATCGAGCTCCACGGCGAGCTCCTCCCGGTCGACCGACTGCACGACGTGCGCGACGCGCGCGACGAGCTTCGCCTTGTTCCTCTGGAGCTGGCCGATGGCGTGCCACACGAGCCCTTCGAGATCGGCGAGCGCCTCGGCCTTTTCGACGAGCTCCTGCGCGTAGTTCTCGCCGAAATCGCGCTGCCCGGCGGCGTAGGCGGCGCGGATGGCCTCCGCGGGCTTCCCCTTGGACACGGCGATGAGCCGTACCTCCTCTGGCCCGCGTCCTGCCCGCGCGGCGGCGCTGGCGATCCGGCGCCGCACCTCGTCGAGCCGCGACGCGACGTTCCCTGGGTCTTCCGACATCACGCCGCACGATACCGCGAGCCGCCGCCGTGGACACCCGTGGGGACATCCTGCAGCGGACCCGTCTGCGCAGGTCGTGGCACGGAGGGAAGTGTCGGATCCAACCGCCCGAGCGGCGTGCCAGAGTGTGCCTGAGTACCGCGTCGACGACGGACCGATCGCGGCTCTTTTCGCCTATTTTCACGTGGCATGTTGATTGCCATACTCGGCGTACCCGCCATGCGAAGCCTGCTGTTCCTCGCCCTGCTCCTCGCGGTTGGATGCTCGTTCAACCCGCAGCCTGAACCGCCGTTCCAGGAGTCCTCTTCCACGGCGTCGTCGTCGAACGGTGCCGCGGTCGGCAGCTCAGGTTCGGGTGGCAGTGGCACAGGCGCCGGCAACGCAACGGCAGCGAGCGCCAGCAGCGGCGGCGATCCTGCGGGCGCGGGCGGCGGCGCTGGCGGTGGGGGCGCGGCGAGCGGCCAGGGCGGCAGCGCTGACGGCGGTGCAGGAGGGGGCGAGGGCGGCGCGGGCGGTCAGGGCGGCGCGGACGGCGAGGGCGGTTCGGGCGGTCAGGGCGGCGCGGGCGGTGCAGGGGGCGCGGGCGGCGAGCCCTGCGGTGTGGGGGGCGCTGGAGGCGCTGGAGCGGTGGAATGCGGCTGAAGGAGCGCGCCGCCCGGGCCTGACGGCGGCGTCGACCCGGCGGTAAGAGCGACCGAGAAGCAGCCGACGGATCGCGCTCGACGCAGCATTCCCGCGGACGAGAGCGCCGCACAAGCGGGCAGGAAGATGCGCAGGGTGCTATGAGGAGGGAGCTTATGCGCCAGCTTGTCGTCCTTGTGTTCGGGGTCGTCTTCGCGGGCTGCGTCTTCAATCCACAACCGGAGCCTCCCGCTGAGGGGGGCATCGGGTGCGGTGATTGCGAAGACCTCGGCGCGACCGGCGCAGGAGGGGGCGTCGCCGCCGGCGATCCCGGAGAAGCGGACGGCGCGGGCGGCGGTGACCTGGCGCCAGACGCGGCCGGTTCGAGCGGCTCCGGTTCGACTGGGGCCGGTAACAGCACTGGGGCCAGTAGCAGCACCGGCTCAACCAGCACGGGGGGCGAGCAGAGCAGCCCAGCTGGCAGCGGTGGTGCGGGCGGCGCGGGTGGCAAAGCCGACGACGGTGGTGTGGGCGGCGAAGGCGGCGCCGGTGGCGAAGCCGGCAGCGGTGGTGCTGGCGGCGCGGGTGGCGAAGCCGGCGGCGCGGGCGGCGACGCCGGCGGCGGTGGAGCGATCGGTCCAGACGGCGGATGAGGCGACCGATGGGCCCGGCGCCCGCGGGCAGAGCGCTCGGCGCCGCCTGACGCGGCGGCGCCGGCTCAGATCCCGGGTCGCCGTGGCCGCGCGTACTCGTCGAGCATGTTCGCTACCAGCTCGGCGAGCAGGCTGTCCGCCACGCGAAGGCGGCGCGACATCTCGCGCGCGATGTTCAGCACCAGCAGCGTGTACGACTTGAGATCGCGCCGGTAGAGGGTGTCGAGATCGTGCGCGGTGACGCGCAGCAAGCGCGACGGGGCGATCGCCCGGACGGTCGCCGAGCGAGGCATCACGTCGAGGATCGACATCTCGCCGAACCAGTCGTTCGGCCCGAGGACCGCGACCCGCGCCTCGACGTCGCGCTTCGACCGCTTGAGCACTTCCATCTCCCCCGAGAGCAGCACGAACATCTCGCGGCCGCTGTCGCCCTCGCGAAAGGCGACAGACCCCGGCTCCAGATCGAGCAGCTCCAGGGTGTCGGCGAGGCCCTGGAGGACGTGATCGCCCAGGCCTCCGAACAGCCCGATCTCGCGCAGCTGCGTGATCAGCGCAGGGTTATGGCTCACCTGGATGCACCGAGGGCGCCCGCGGCGACCGTCCTGTCGGCTGACCCGACAACGCCTACCACCACGTCGCGAACATGCTCGCCTTCTCGCATCGCTCCACCTCGCGGTCCCGAGCAGATGTACCCCGTCGAGAGCGTACGCCGCAACACGAGCGTGCTCCGCGCGATCTGCACCTAGAGGTCCTTGGTGAACACGATCCGCGGACGCCCAGGCCCAGCGTAGTCCTCGACCTCGGCCGCCGACCAGCCGACCGCGGCGTGGAAGCGCACCGAGCCCTCGTTGCCCAGCGTCGTGATCGCCTTGAGCTGCCGGCAGCCCTCGCGGCGGCAGTCCTCCTCGAACGCCGCGTAGAGCATCCTGCCGACGCCGCGGCGACGATAGTCCGGGTGAATGCCGACGAGGTGCACGTACCCGACCGCCGCGTCGGGGCACCTGAACCCGAGCAGGAAACCGACGAGCAGCCCGCGATCCTCGACGACGCGCGCGAGCCTGCCGAGCTCGTAGAAGAAGATCGGGTGCGCGAGCGCGCTGGTTGGGCCTGCCCACCACCGATCGATCTCGCCCACGATCCGGTCGTAGTCGGGCTTCGTCAGCGGCCGTGTCTCCATGCATCACCTCACTCGAACGGTTCGGATCCCCTGCCTTCGATCTGCAGCATCCGCGCGCACGACACGAACGCATCGCGAAGACCCTGCGCAGCCTAGCAGCCGCGCCGGCCTCCCCGTAAGCGCGCTCGTGGATGCTCGGCTAGCCGCCGCGCGTCACGCCTGCTAGCGCTACCCTGTGCGTCACGAGAAAATCATCGTCGCTCCGTCGATCCTGTCGGCTGACTTCGGTCGTCTCGCGGAGGAAGTACGGGCCGCTGAGGCCGCCGGCGCCGACTGGATCCACGTTGACGTGATGGATGGCCGGTTTGTGCCAAACATCACGATCGGGCCGCTCGTCGTTCGCGCGGTTCGCGCCGCGACGCGTCTTCCCCTCGATGTCCACCTGATGATCGTCGAGCCCGAGCGCTACGTCGCGGAGTTCGCGGCCGCCGGCGCCGATCGCATCTCGGTCCACGTCGAGGCGTCGCCTCACCTGCACCGGACGCTCCAGCAGATCAGGGATGCAGGCGCGAAGCCGGGCGTCGTGCTGAACCCCCATACGCCGGAGGAGTCGATCCGGCACGTGATGGCGGATCTTGATCTGGTGCTGGTGATGAGCGTCAACCCCGGGTTCGGCGGCCAGCGGTTCATCCCGGGGGCGCTCACCAAGCTGCGGAGCCTGCGCCAGACGATCGACCAGGCAGGCCTGGATATCGCGCTCGAGGTCGATGGCGGGGTTGCCCCGTCGACCGCCGGGCAGGTCATCGCCGCCGGGGCGCGGGCGCTCGTCGCGGGCTCTGCGGTGTTCGGCGCGGTGGCGCCGGGCGAGGATCTGCCGTTCGACGTGCGCGTCGCGCGTTATGCCGAGGCGATCCGCGCGCTCCGCACGCCCGCCAGGGAGCCGTCGTGACCCGGCGCGTCGAGGACGCTGCCGCGGTGGGCCAGGCGCGCTGCGCGATGGGTGGAAGGGGCGCGACGTGCGCTACGTCGAAGAGCGGCCGCTGGCGCAGCGCGGCGCTCGCGGCGGTGGCGGGGCTTGCGGCGGCGCCGGTTGGGGGGGTTGGGCTGGTCGGGTTGGTCGGGGCGGCTGTGCTTGCGGGGTGCGCGCCTGCGGCAGCGCCGGCAGCGCCGCCGCGAGCGCAGGCATCGGCAGTGGCGCTCCCCGTGGCGTCAGCCGCGCCTCGGCCGGCTGGGGGCGCAGGCCCGGTGGATGCGGGCGAGGTTGACGAGGACGCGGCTCGCCTGACCGACGGCGAGATCGCGCGCGTGCTCGCTCGCGTGGCGAAGGCGCGGGGCCTGCCGGTGCGCCGCGATGTGCGGAGCCGCGTGCTCGCCCGCGGGCAGATCCTGGAGCGGGTCCGCGCGCACGTGGAGCGAGAGATCCCCGAGGGCGTGCTCGATCACCAGCGCGAGGTGCTCGCGGCGCTCGAGCTCATCCCTGCCGACTACGACTTCACCGCCGGGATGTACCGCCTGCTCGAGGGCCGCATCGCGGGCTTCTACGAGCCGGAGGACGCGACGATGTACCTCGTCGACGATCTCAGCGAGGCCGAGGCCGAGGAGACGCTGGCGCACGAGCTCGTCCACGCGCTCCAGGACCAGAGCTTCTCGCTGGGGAGGCTGCTCGACTTCAAGCTCGGCGACAGCGATCGCCTGGCGGCCACGCACGCGCTCGTCGAGGGAGAGGCGATGAGCGCGATGTTCGATGTGCTTGTCGGCTCGGCGTTTCAGGTCGACGAGGCGATGCTCCGCAGGCTCGTGGCGATGTCGACGGCGCTGTCGTCGGTGGGCGACACGCCGATCGTGCTGCAGGAGTCGCTGGGCGCCCCGTACACGGACGGCTTCGCGTTCGTGCAGGCGCTGCGCCGCGAGGGCGGCTGGGCTTCGGTGGATGCGGTCTGGCGCGCGCTGCCGGAGACCACCGAGCAGCTGCTCCATCCCGAGAAGCTCGCCGCGCGGGAGCCCGCCGTCGCGGTGGCGGTCCCGACGGCTGCGGCGCTCGGCCCGGGGTTCCGCGTCGTCTTCGATGACGTGATGGGCGAGCAGGCGCTGCGCATCGCGTTCGCGGCGTATGCCCACCGCGATGCGGCCATCGGCGCGGCGGCGGGGTGGGGCGGGGATCGGTTCGCCGTGGTGCGGCGGGACGACCCGGAGGACCCGTCGCGGAAAGAGTTCGCGCTCGCGTGGCGGCTGCGGTTCGACAGCGCGGCCGACGCGGCAGAGGCGGGGAAGGTGATCGAGCGGCGCTTCGGGAAGGTGTGCCGGCGGCGGCCGTCGCTCGGGCCGATCGCGTGGACGGCGCGAGGGAGCGACGTGGCGATCGTGGCAGGGCCGTACGCGAGGCGCGGGGGAGGGGAGGTCAGCGCGGCGGGGACGTGCGCGGGCGCGGGGAAGTGGCTGGCAGAGGTGATGAAGGGCGGGGCGGGGGGGCAGGGCGCCGGGGCGGTGGCGGTGGGGGCGGCGGCAGCGGCGGGGAGGGAGAAGTAGGGGGCGAAGGGCGGTGGGGGCAGTGGGAGACGCCGGTGGGGGCGGAAGCGCCGGGACCGGGGCTGGAGAGGTCAGGCGCTGCCCAGAGCACGGCGGGGTGGGGGGCGGGTCTCAGGGCGGCGTTGACAGGGGGCGGTAGAAGAGGCAGAAAAGCGAGTCGTTCTGGATGTTTGGAGGAGTGGCCGAGCGGTCGAAGGCAGCGGTTTTGAAAACCGCCGTTGGGGCAACTCAACCAGGGGTTCGAATCCCTTCTCCTCCGCTGATTATCGAGTAATTCCGAGGTTTTGTCCGGTGTGGGCCCAGGACAAGAGGGCCCTCGTGGGCCCTGATCGGGACACCGATCTCGGCATGGTCCTCGGCACGGGATCGCGACCACGAGCATGTCGCTCTCGATCGGAGCCCAAGCTGGGCGGGGTCGAGGAAGTCGCGGAAGGGGCGGGTACTCGACGGACGGACCTGGGGCCGATGACGCGACGGACGCGCTACGTGCTGCGAGCAAGGAGCAGTATCCCGGGGTAGAATCGCAGAGTGCGGCGGCTCTTCAACGTTCGCATGGTTGTGGGGAAGTACCACGCACGGACATCCGCGCTGATCTTGCTGGCGACCTGGATCCATTCGTCCGCGAACGAGGCATCAGGCTGACCGGCGAGGCTGGGCACGACGAAGAGGAGCGCGACGCGGCTGGCGCCCCCGTCCACCTCGGCATGGAGCTGCGACGTCGCGCTGTCGAACGGCCCTTTGGCGTACTCCGGCAGTCTGCTCGCTCGGCACGGCCAGCACTGCTTTGCTTCGACGACGTACTCGCTCGGGCCGAGCTGGAACCAGAGGTCGGTGCGCCCCGGTACAGGCTGCCCGCCGAAGCGACGGCTGCAACGGTACTCTTCCAGCGCAACAGCGTCGGAACGCCACAGCGCGCCGACAAAACTGCTCAGCGTGGCACGCTCGTTGTACCAGTACGCGGCATCCTCGTTCTTGTAGATGCTGGCGTATTTATCGAGAAGCGAGAACCAGATGTGCAGCGGCTCTTTCCAGGGTTCGAACGCATGCGAGGTGTAATACCCACAGAAGTCCATCATGCCTTCATGATGCAGCAGGACGCCGTTGGAAAGTAACCCTTGTAATATCCATGATGATGGATTGTATATAAAAGACGCCGCGAGTCTGCCTCACCCTCGCGATCGGGCCGGGGCGTGGGTCGAGCCGAACTCTAGGCAACGGCGGATCCGTCATGTCGCCGCGTCGCTATACTTGCTTTTCCCCTCCCCCCAGTACGACTCGTAGACGTGCTCGTAGACGGCGCCGACAAGCATCTCGTACATATCCGTGCTGTACGTCTCCTCGGGCAGCGCCTCCAGCTCACGCTCGATCGTCACCTTCACGGCCGCCCGTGCGCGCTGCCTCTTCCGCCAGTCGATCACGAGCTTCGGCGCGAGCTTCTTCGGAAGCTCACGCGCGATCGTTTTCACCACATCTCTCTCGTTCACGTTGAGCTTCACCGCTCCGGCGGCCAGTAGATCGAAGAGGGCGAACTCCTCCCGGCTCAGCCCCTCGTGCTCGGCGCGTGCATCCTCGGCTTCCAACTTCTTCATGAAAGTGAGCAGGTCCTCGAAGAATTGCTCGACGTTTCGCGCCCCAGCGTTGTAGTCCGCGATCAGCCGCTCGAGCTGCTCCCCCAAGTACTTCCGCGTCGGGTTCAGGCGCACCAGTGTCTCCGTCTGCACGCGCGCGGCCACACTCGCTGCTGCCGCCACGGTGGCCTTGCGCTTTGCCCTCGCGAAGTATTGGGCGAGCGCGTCGAAGTCGATCGCGCCGAGGTGAAACCGCTCGCCGATGGGAAGCGTCTTCTCGCGAACGTCAAGCATCGTGGGTCCGCGTGTGGTGATCGACGCGTCGAGCAGCCGCTCCACGCGCTGCATCACGTGCGAGACATCCACCGGCTCCTCCATCCCGTGCAGCCCCCTGGCGAGGTCGGTGAGCGCGGCCCATTCGGCGGCAAACGCCTCCTTTCGCCTGCTCAGGCCGATCGCGCGGTAGAGGCGGTCCACGCGGCTCGCAAGCTCCAAAAAAGCCCGCTTCTCCTCCGCCGGATGCACCAGCCGGTCCACGCCGTCCTGCAACCAGCCTAGCCGTCGGAGCGTCCCCTTGAGACCCTTCACCTCCTCCAGGTCTACGCCGCGCGCCGTGCAGAGCCGCCTCGCCTCCTCGATGGCGGTACCGAGCTCCTTGACCAGCACCTCCTTGGGCTGCACCGGCATATCCCCCGCATGCACCCCACCGCCCGAGTCTGCGCCGTAAATCTTGAGCGCCTTCTTCAGGTTGCGGAACACACCCACGTAGTCGACGATGATCCCGCTTTGCTTCCCCTTGTACACGCGGTTGGCTCGGGCGATCGTCTGCATCAGCGTGTGGTCCTTCATCGGCTTGTCGAGGTAGATCACACCGCAGCTCGGCACATCGAAGCCCGTCATCCACATCGCGCAGACGAACACGATCCGGAGCTTGTCCTCGCCATCCTTGAAGCGCGTGTCCAGATCCTCCTTCAGCATCCGCCGCCGGTGCGGTGCGATGTCGAGCCCCTTCTTCCGGAAGGTGTCTACCTCGTTTTGCGACTGCGACACCACCACGGCCATGTCCGTCTCGCCGAGGTACGCGATCTTCTCCTCAAGCGCTGCCCTCGCAGCGACGTCGTCGTAGGGCGTGTTCGCGAGCCGCGCCTTGGCCTCTGCGAGCCGCGCCGCCCAGGTGGCCTTCACCTTGTCGTACATCCGCACGGCAGTCAGCTTGTCAATGCTGACCACCATCGCCTTCGTCCCGCGCGGCATCGCGAGCAGGTGGGTCACCACGTCGCTGCCAAGGGTTGTGAGCCGCTCCTCGCCGGTGAGCCACTGGTACTGCTTCTTGAATTCGCGCTCGACCTTCTTCTGCTGCTCTTCGTTGAGGTCCGCCTCGTCGAGTAGATCGGCCAGATCATCGGCCAGATCCTCGTTGCTCAGTGCGAGCTCCGAGACCCGGGCCTCGTAGTAGAGAGGGACGGTGGCGTTGTCCTCGATCGCCTGCCGGAAGTTGTAGACGCTGACATAGTCGCCGAAGACCTCGCGCGTCTTCTCCTCTCCTGCCATGAGCGGCGTCCCGGTGAAGCCGATGAAGGCCGCATTGGGAAGGGCGCTGCGCAGGTTCATCGCGAACGTGTCATATTGTGTCCGGTGCGCCTCGTCGGCGATCACGATGATGTCGCTCCGGTTCGAGAGCTTCGGGTACTTCGCCCCCTTGACGTCGGTGCGGAACTTATGGATCAGCGTGAAGACGTAGCGGTGGTCTTCCTGGAGGAGCTGCTTCAGGTGCTCCGCGCTCTTGGCCTGCGCGCCCTGCGCCCCCTCCCCCTTCTTCGAGCGTCCCGGCGGCGAGACCGCCTCGCATCCTGCGAACGCCTTGTAGATCTGCGCGTCGAGGTCCTCCCTGTCGGTGACGACCACGAAGGTCCAGTTCCCGGGTAACTTCCGCAGGATCTTCTGCGAGAAGAAGACCATCGAGAACGATTTGCCCGACCCCTGGGTATGCCATACGACTCCAAGACGGCTGTCCCGGTCGCGGCGTCGCACCGCCTCGATCGCGCCTGTCACGCCGAGGTACTGGTGGTTCTGCGCGAAGATCTTTGCGACGCCTGACCGCTGTTCGGAGAACAGGGTGAAGTTCTCCACGAGGTCGAGCAGCCGCCGCTTGCCGCAGATTCCGCGGAGCAGCACCTCCAGGCTCACCCGCCGGGGCTCGTCCTCGCGCTCGATCCGCTTCCACTCCTTGAAATGGTCCCAGCTCCCGGTGATGGTCCCCACCCGGTTGACGATCCCCGTCGAGAGCAGCACCACCGCGTTGAACCAGAACAGGTGGGGGACTGTATCGAGGTAATCGCGGAAGTTCTTCTGGAAAGCCTCCTCCACATGGTGCTCGAGGCTCTTCAGCTCCAGGAAGACCAGCGGCATCCCGTTGACGAACCCGACCAGATCGGCGCGGCGCCGGTGCATCTCCCCTTGCACCCAGAATTGCTGGACCGCCAGGAAGTCGTTCTTCCCGGGCTCCTCCCAGTCGATCACACGCACCCGCAGGTCGCCCTCCCCCTCCTCGTCGGCGGCGCCGGCGCGCACCACGATGCCCTTCTTGAGCAGCTCGTAGATCTCGCGGTTGGCCTGCACCAGGCTCATCGCGGACCGGTCTCGGGTGAGCTCGTCGATCGCCTGCGCGAGGGCCTCCGGCGGCGCCTCGGGGTTGAGCTTCTCGAGCGCGGCCCGAAGGCGGGGGCGGAGCACCACCTCCCCTTGGTGCTCCCGCCCGAGGGTGCCGCGCTCGCCGAGCACTTCCTCCATGGCGTACGCGGTGGACCACCCCATCGCCCGGAAGAGGCCGGCAGCTGCCTGCTCGATGTGGCTCTCCCGGGTGTTCGCGCTCACCCTGTCGATTGTGCCACGATCCGGACTGGTTGGACGTAATACGCGTAGGGAGCCCTTGGGGAAGTCCGCCCGGCACTGTCGGGCACTGCCGGTGCCGTCGGGTGGAGGTAGGTGTGAAGCGGCGCATGAGCAGGACTGCGTCTGCCATCACCGGATCGCGTCCCTCGACCTCCTTGGTCTCGACGCCTTGGTCCTTCAGCACGAGCAGCACGGACGCAGGCGTCTACCGATAGCCGCAGGGGCTACCTCGCGCGTATGGCTCGGTCGGGGGGCAGTGCCGTGTTGGTGATCAGGCTCGTGGCGCCGGGAGACGGCTCACGTCGATGTCGCCGGAGATGAGGCGGGGGAGCAGGATGTCGCGCGTCTGCACCAGGCGAGCGTTCACTTGTTGCAGCTTCAATATCTGCTCAAAGCATGGCCCCGCCTTCTGGTGAAACTGGTGCACGACAGACGGTTCCGGCCACAAGGTCTTGATTGACGCGAACTTCTCCTTGTTCACGTTTACCATGGTCGCGCCGTTCGCACCCAGAGCACGCAGACCATCGCCGAGTCCCTGCACGATGAAGAAGATGTATTCACGCGCGGACGGCTCTGCTGGAACGATTGAATTGATCTGCTGATTGGTGTGAGAAGGCTCGCTCGTGATACATACGATACCAGCCGTTCCGATGCAACTTACACATATAGCATTGGATGGAAGCATCTTGTTCGACTGGGTCATGGCACCCTTCGCGGACAGCATTTCCGAGGTCTTGATGCAGAAGACGTTGCCATGCATGTCGGGGAGCTTGATGAAGGCAATGTCGGAGCCGAAGTTTGAAGGGTCTGCTTTCGAGGGCGTCTTGCCTGTGATAACGGGTCCGTACTCGTCAATCCGACGGATCGTCCATCCCTTCGGCACCTTCCCGATTGGCGATTCGACCAGCTGCACCTTCTCGTGCCCGGGGAACCGGAAGTTCACGAACCACTCGCGGTACAGCGAGCGGGCCATCTCCTCGAGGATCTTGATGCGCTTCGTGTTGTTCTCGATAAGGTCGTCGTATGCGGAGAGGATATCTGCGATACGGCGCTGAACGGGCAGCGGCGGCCGGTTCCAGGTGAAGCTCTCGATTCGAGATGGGGCAGTGTGGAGGATCTTTGCGCCACTCGCCGTCGCAACGAGATGAGCATTAAACGCTGGAGATAGGAAAAGGTAGTAGAGATAGCCGAGGTTGAGGTCATCGGGCCGGTGAATTACGACTTTTCCGAGTCGCTGATTGTGCAGATATGTCCGGCCATCATCGGGAATGCGCCCAGATATCCCGAGAATTTCACCACCCGCAGTCTGGCACGTCATCACCAGGAGGACATCGCCCGGAGCAAGCCGGAAGCGATCGGGGTAGTCGTCCGCATACTGCTGGATCTTAGTACTCTCGAACCGGAACCCGCCGTTGTACTTGAAATTGCCGATGTTCACGACGATCGGGAGGGACTGATCATGCAACTCCGTCATGCCGCTGAAGGCATAGCCGTGGGCGATAGAACACCCATTGCCGAGTCTGTACCCGCCGAGCATCACGCCTCCAGGAGCGCCGCGACGTTCTCGGCAATCTTCGCCTCGAATTCCCGCGCCTCGCCATTTAGCCGCTCGAGGTCCTCGTTCAGCTTCTCAAGCCGCTCCTTGAAGTCGAAGTCCTCCATCACGCGATCGGCCACACCGACGTAGCGCCCCGGGTTCAAACTGAAGCCCTGCGCCTCGATCTCGCCGAGCATCGCTACCTTGCAGAGGCCGGGCACGTCGACATACTTCCCCTTCGGAAAGCTCTCCTTGTGGAGATTCGCGCTTCCGTGCGTATTCTCCGGCTTCTCGCCGCGGTAGAGCCGCACGATGTTCGCGAGGAACTCGATCTGCTCGGGCATGAAGTCGCGGTGGGCGCGATCCACCTGCCGATAGATATGCCGCGCGTCGATGAAGAGCACCTTGTCCTTGCGGGGCCCTTTCGCCTTGCCCTTGTCGAGGAACCAGAGCGTCACCGGCAGCGTGACGGTGTAGAAGAAATTCGGGCTCAGCGTGATCAGCACGTCGACGGCGCCCGTCCCAATCAGCTTCTTCCGGAGCTCGAGCTCGCTGCCGCGCGCGTCGCTCGCGCTGTTCGCCATGACGAAGCCCGCGCGGCCCGTGGCGTTGAGCGCGCTGTAGAAGAGCTGGATCCAGAGGTAGTTCGCGCTGTCGATCGAGGGCATCCCGAACGGAAAGCGCTTCTTGTCGTCCTTGGTCCGCTCCTTGTCGACCGCGTTCTGGTTGAACGGCGGATTCGCCATCACGAAGTCGAACCGGCCGACCTGCTCATGGATGTCTTCATAGTAGGTGTTCGCCTCGCGGATGTCGCCGGAAAGGCCGTGCACGGCCAGGTTCATCTTCGCGAGCCGCAGCGTCTGGGCGAGCTTCTCGACGCCGTACACCGAGATCTCCTCCGCGGCCTTCTTCTGGTGCTCCGCGATAAAGTTCGCGCTCTGCACGAACATGCCGCCGGAGCCGCAGCACGGGTCGTACACGCGGCCGTGATACGGCTCGACGATCTCGACGATGAGGCGCACGACCGAGTAGGGCGTGAAGTACTCGCCGCCTTTCTGCAGGGTGCGCGGCGCGAAGTTGCCGAGGAAGTACTCGTAGATGCGCCCGAAGACGTCGCCCTCGACGTTCTCCGGGATGGTGCCGAAGATCTTGAGCAGCTCCTTCAGCATCTGCGCGTCGAAGCGGCCGTAGGTCTTCGGCAGGACCTCCTTGAGGTCCTCGTTCTCGGCCTCGATCGCCTTCATCGCCTCGTTGATCGCCTTGCCGATGTCGGCTCCCTCGGGGAGCTGGAGAAGGCGACCGAAGCGGGCCGCCTCCGGGACGAACAGGACGCCCTCGGCGTGGTAGTCGTCCTTGCCGACGGCGCGGCGGCGGCGGGACGAGGCGAGCCTCTTCTCGACCTCGGCGAAGCGGTGGTCTGCGTACTTCAGGAAGATCAGCGCGAGGACCGGCGTCGCGTACTCGGACGGCTGGAGCGCAGAGTTGGTCCAGAGCTGGTCGGCGGCGGCCCAGAGGCGCTTCTCGAAGTCGGCGGGGAGGGGCATCGGGATGTGCTTCTACCCGGGGACGGGGCGGTCTGTCTCGCCTTGAACCGCGGCCGAGCCGCCTCCGCCGGCCGAGCCCGGGTGTGCGCACCACGGCGGGCCGTGATGGACGGGTTCGCCAGGACTCCCTAGGGATGAGCGCCCAGGATGCTGTTCCCGGAGGAGACGGGAGCCACGGTTCGTTTTGCTTGACCATGGCCAGGCCGGAGGGGTCCATGTTAAAGGAAGACCGCCACACGCTTTATCATGGGAGGACGGACCGTCCCATGGTCAAGGAAGGTGAATCATGCGCGCAGGCCGCTTCGTCCAGCAACCCACCGGCTACAGCGCCTTCGAACCGGCCCCCCTGCCGCCCGCGCCGCCAGTCCAGCTTGGCACCGAGCTCGCTCGGTTGCTCTCGGCAGCGGACCTCGCGCTCGGCCGTCTCGATGGGATCACCCAGATCTTGCCGAACCCGGACCTCTTCGTCGCGATGTACGTCCGCCAAGAGGCTGTCCTCAGCTCTCAGATCGAGGGGACGCAGGCGTCGCTCACGGACGTCCTCCAGTTCGAGGCCGGCGAGGGGGAGGACAGCAAGCTGCGGGACGTCCAGGAGGTCGTGAACTACGTCGCCGCGATGAACTACGGACTCGAGCAGACGGCCCTGCCGCTCTCCCTCCGCCTGATCCGGGAAATCCACGCCCGCCTGATGCAGGGGGTCCGGGGCGAGCGCCTCGAGCCTGGAGAGTTTCGCCGGAGCCAGAATTGGATCGGCCCCGCGGGCTGCACCCTGAGCACGGCGGCCTTCGTTCCCCCGCCGCCCCACCTCCTGCTCCCGCTGATGGGTGACCTCGAGCGGTTCCTCTACGACGAGACGCTGCCGCCCTTGATCCACGCGGGGCTTGCGCACGCGCAGTTCGAGACGATCCACCCCTTCCTCGACGGCAACGGCAGGGTCGGGCGCCTGTTGATCACCTTCTTGCTTTGTCAGCGCGGCATCCTCTCGCGGCCACTGCTCTACCTTAGCCACTTCCTAAAGCAGAACCGCACCGAGTATTACGACCGCCTGCAGGATGTTCGCGCGAAGGGCGCGTGGGAGGCATGGCTCGCCTTCTTCCTGCGAGGCGTGCGCGACGTGGCAGCTCAGGCCCAGGAAACGGCCCGGAAGATCCTCGACCTGCGCACGCGCTACCAGGATCTCCTGCAGCGCGAAGGGAAAGCCGCAGCGACTTTGCTGCGTGTGCTCGACGTCCTGTTCGCGCAACCCGTGCTGACGCCGGCCACGCTGGAAGCGAAACTCGGCGTCTCGTACGTCACCGCGAACAACCATGTCGCACGGCTGGAGGAGCTCGGGATCCTGCACGAGATGACCGGCTACAAGCGCAACCGCCGCTTCTCCTTCGCACCGTACCTCGCGCTCTTCGACAGCGCCGCGCCTGCACCCGGCTCGAAGCCGTCGGCTGGTAGCGACGAGCTGTAGGACGGAGCCCGCACGACAAGTAGCTCTCAGCGGGGGATAAGAGCAGAGAAGGGGCCCCCTCCTGCATCGCAGAACCTCGTCTACCGCGTTCATGTTGTGTCGGCGCGATCGGCACCACGGGCCGCTCTCGAGGACTTTCCGCTCGCGCCCGAAGAAGAGACCCTGGACTTCATGTACCTCGCGCTGACCATGCAGGTGATGGGAACGGTTGCCGGGGTAGCCATGAACGAGCTCCTCGGGAAGTAGCAGAGGGCGGCGACCGGAGGACACCTCGCGCCCGCTCCGAAGTATCATCCCCCGGCCGGTGACTTCCCCGTTCCTCGAGGCCCCCGAATCCGCCTGGGTGGCGAGCAACGCGCTCGCGTTCGCGCTGCGCGACCGCTTCCCGGTCAGCCCCGGCCACACGCTCGTCGTCCCGCGCCGGCTCATCGCGACCTGGTTCGACGCCACCACCGAGGAGCGCGCCGCGATCTTCGAGCTGGTCGACACGGTCAAGCGGGACCTCGACGCCGAGCTCCGCCCGGACGGCTACAACATCGGGATCAACGCTGGCGAGGCCGCAGGGCAGACCGTGATGCACCTGCACGTCCACGTGATCCCGCGCTTCCGCGGCGACGTGGACGACCCGCGCGGCGGCGTGCGCCACGTCATCCCGGGCCGGGGGAACTACCTCGCCGGGCGAGCCCCGCCGCTCGCGACCGGCGGCGCCGAGGACCCCTTCTTGCGCCACCTCGCGCCGGCCTTCGCGCGCGCGACCGATGTGGCCATCCTCTCGGCCTTCGTCCAGGAGAGCGGCCTCGATGTCCTGGAGAGTCACGTGTTCGCAGCCCTCGCGCGCGGCGCTCGCGTCCGGCTCGTCACCGGCGATTACCTCCACATCACCCAGGCGACGGCGCTCGCCGAGCTGCTCGACTGGGCCGGTGGCAACGCCGCGCTGGCGGGCGCTGGATGCACCCGGGGCAGCTTCGAGGCGCGCGTGGTCGAGGTCGACGCGCTTCCCGGCAAGATCCGCTCGTTCCACCCCAAGTCGTGGCGCTTCGAGGGCCCGGGCTTTGGCGCCGCGTTCGTCGGATCGAGCAACATCTCCCGCGCCGCGCTCGGTCACGGCATCGAGTGGAACCTCCGCGTCGACCGCCACCGCGATCCGGACGCCTACCGGGCCACCGCCGGCGCCTTCGAGCGCTGGTGGTCCCGCGCCCGGCCGCTCACGGCCGACTGGGTCGAGAGCTACGCCCGGCGCGCGCGGCAGGTCACCGTGGGCCTGCCGGCGGGCGAGGAGGACGCGGAGCCCATCGAGCCCCCGCCTCCGCCACACCCCATCCAGCGCGAGGCGCTCGCCGCGCTGCAGCGGAGTCGCACGGACGAGGGGCGGCGCCGCGCGCTCGTGGTGCTCGCCACCGGCCTGGGCAAGACGTACCTCGCCGCGCTCGACGTCGAGGCCTGGGCCGAGCACCACGGCCGCCGTCCGCGTGTCCTCGTGCTCGCCCACCGCGAGGAGCTCCTCGTCCAGGCCGCCCGGACCTTCCGCCGCCTCCTGCGGGGCGGCGCCGCGCGCTTCGGCTGGTGCGCCGGGAGCGCCGGTGAGCTGGCCGGCGATGTGGTCTTCGCCTCGGTGCAGAAGCTGTCCCGTCCCGAGCACCTCGCGCGCCTCGCCCCGGGGAGCTTCGACTACGCCATCGTCGACGAGGTCCACCACGGCACCGCGCCGAGCTACCGCGCCATCCTGGACCGGCTCGATCCGGGCTTCCTGCTCGGCCTGACCGCCACGCCCGAGCGGGCCGATGGCGCGGATGTCGTCGGGCTGTTCGACGATCACGTCGCCTACCGGGCAGACATCGGCGCTGGCATCGAGCGGAGCTTGCTCGTCCCCTTTGCGTATTTCGGCCTCAGGGACGAGACCGACTACCGCGCTGTCACCTTCCAGAACCGGAGGTTCGAACCAGGAGAGCTGGAGAAGGCCATCGACACGGATCGGCGCCTCGAGCAGATGTGGCGCGCGTGGCAGGAGCACCCGGGGGAGCGCACGCTCGTGTTCTGCTGCTCGATCCGGCACGCGCACCATGCCAGCGGCTTCCTTGTCGCCCGAGGGGTTCGTGTCGCCGCCGTCCATTCTGGTCCGGAGTCGGCGCCGCGCGAGGAGGCGCTGGCGGATCTCGTCACTGGCAAGCTCGACGCGCTGTGCGCTGTCGATCTCTTCAACGAGGGCATCGATCTGCCGAGCGTCGATCGCGTGGTGATGCTCCGTCCCACGGAGTCCCCTGTCGTCTTCTTGCAGCAGCTCGGCCGCGGCCTGCGCGTAGCGGACGGGAAGGCGCGCCTCACCGTGCTCGACTTCGTGGGCAATCACCGCGTGTTCCTCGACCGCGTGCGGGCGCTGGTCTCGCTCGGCTCCGAGCCGTCCGATCTACGCGATTTCCTCGGCGGCATCCGCGCCGCGCGCCTGCCGCCGGGCTGCACCGTGGACCTCGATCTCGAGGCCAAGGATCTCTTGCTCAGCCTGCTTCCTGCCCGCGGGAAGAGCGAAGTGGAGCGCGCGTACCGCGATCTCCGCGACGCGCGCGGCGAGCGCCCGACGGCCGGCGAGCTGTTCCGGATGGGCTATCGGCCTGCCACGCTGCGGCCAGCCCACCAGGGCTGGTTCGATTTCGTGGCTTCCGAAGGTGATCTGAGCCCGCCGGAGCTCGGGGTCCTTCGCGCCGCCGGCGCGTGGCTCCGGGAGCTCGAGATCACCGCGATGAGCAAGTGTACCAAGATGGTCACGCTCGAAGCGCTTCTCGAGACGGGTGCGCTCTTTGACGGGATCTCGATCGTCGAGCTCGCGCGCAGGAGCCAGTCCATTCTCGCCCGCTCTCCGGAGCTCTCCCGCGATCTCGACGGTGTGGCCGAGCTGGGCGGCGGCCGGACGTTCGACGAGCCGCGCTTCGTCAGCTACTGGAAGGAGAACCCCATCGCCGCCTGGACGGGCGCGCGAGGCCGCCGCTGGTTCGCGCTCGACGTGGACCGCTTCGTCTCGAAGCTCTCCTGTCCTCCTGGCGACGAGGAGGCCTTTGCCGCGATGACGCGGGAGCTCGTCGATTACCGGCTCGCCATGTACCGTGCGCGCCGCCGCGATGAGGGCTCCGGCGCGTCGTTCTCGGCCAAGGTGCTGTGGAACAAGCGCGACCCCATCCTCAAGCTGCCCTCGCGCGCAGCCCACCCTGACCGCCCTTCAGGGGACGTCGACGTCCGGCTTCCGGACGGCCAGGTGTGGCGCTTTCGCTTCATGAAGGAGTTCTGCAACGTCGCGCACCGCGTGGGCTCGCAGCGCAACGAGCTCCCGGATCTGTTGCGCCGCTGGTTCGGCCTCGCTGCTGGCCGGCCTGGAACGGCGTTCCACGTCCGCTTCGTCCGCTCGCCCGATGGGCTATGGGTCGAGCCGGAGAGCCCCGAAGGGGCCTCCACGGCGCCGCGCGGCGCGCTCATCGCTTTCCCCGATCTGCGCGCGGCGGCCGGCGCCGCGGGCGCGCCGACGGAGCTCCCTCCCGAGGCCGAGACGGTGCGGCTCCCGATCGTGGCTGCGCGCGGCGATGGGCTCTTTGCGGTGCGCGCTGCGGGCGACTCGATGGATGGCGGGAAGCGCCCGATCCGTGACGGGGACTGGCTGATCATGAGGTTTGCGCGCGGCGCCTCGTACGATGCGCTGGACGGCAAGGTGGCGCTGCTTCAGGTACCCGATCGCGATCTGGGGTTTGCCTACCAGATCAAGCGGATCGTGCGCGATCGGTCGCGATGGTGGCTCCGCTCGGACAATCCGGACGGGCCGTCGTATGAGGCCACGGCCGAGACGGTGCCTATCGCGATCCTGGTCGAGGTGGTCCGCCCCGAGGACATCGGCCCGAGCGCCGGCGAGCGCTTCGAGGACGACGAGGGCGCAGTCCGCGCGTTCGGGCTGGAGGAGCCGCCGCGGACCGGCCGTGTCGGCGGTCACCTCTTCTTCTGTCTGGAGACGCCCGGAGCGCTGGTCGCGCCCGATCGCATTCGATCGCCGGTGCCGGCGCAGGAGCGCCGCCCTGGGGAGACGGCCTTCGTGCTCGCGCGGCCGCCCGGCGAGCCCGGCTGGCAATACCTTGGCGTGGCTCGTTACCTCGATGAGGAGGGGCTCTGGGCCTGTCCGGGGATCGATCATGCCGCATACCGCACCCTGGGATCAGGCCGCGGAGCGTCCCGGTCGCTCCCGGCGGGGACCCGCGAGCGCGCGCGGGCGCTCGTGGAGGAGTTGCTCCGGCGGCCCGGCGCGGGCGCCTTCGTGGAGCGGGACGGCAGGCGCTGCAGGATCGTCGGCCTGGCCGACGGCGGTGGGCTGCGCATCGACGGTGGCCCGGACGGCTTTGGAGAGCGAACGGTGTCGCTGACCGATCTCGCGTGGGTGATCGTCGCGAGCGACGACGTCAGGAAGAACGGCGGACTGCTGGACGAGCAGCGGGTTAACCGGCTGCGCTATCTCGAGGGGACGCCACGGGCGGCGACGCGGTGGATCGACACGGGATGGGCGCTTGCGCTTGCGACGGCGGGCGAGGAGTGATCGCATGGAGGGCAGTGGGGCGTCGGGAGATCGAGACGGTTCACCGCGGGGGCTCACCTCGCCTGGCGAAGTGCGCGTAGTAGCGCTGGACCATGTCCCGCCACCTCGCGTACTCCGCCGGGTGCTCGCGCAGCCTCTCCTTCCAGGCCGCATCGACTGCTGACCGCATCTCGCCTGAACCCAGGCCGTAGCGCTGGAAGATCGACTCGGCCATGGCGGGGGACAGGGCCAGTTCCGCGCAGAGCGCGGCATACCGCGCGAGCGGCAGGATCGTCTCCAGTGGCTCGGAGGGGGGCGCTGCACCGTCATCGCCGGCCGTGCTCGACGGTTCGGAGCGCGGCGATACCGTGGCGGACTGGGAGGCTACTCCGGTCACTGGGGTCGGCGAGGGCGCGGTTTGTGTCAGCAGCTCACGAGGAATTGCGAGGTTCAGCGATGTCTCTCGGAGCTCTGTCGCGATCTGCGGAGGGGGTCTCGATGCTGCGAGAGCGCCGGCAGGCTTCGTGGGATCCGCCGCCGCGAAGGGGATCACCGGGCCACGAGGGGGAGCCTGCAACGGTGACGTCTGTGCGACGGTCCAGGGGGCTCGCGGTTGCTGCGGCACGGCTGCCGGTGTGGACGGCACGGGAGTCCCCGATGCTCCGGCTGTGAACGGGAGAGCGGGGCCACGGGGAATGTCCGAGAGCGGCGCGGTCTCTGCGATCGCAGGAGGCGGGTGCTTCACCACCTTCGCTGCACCGGATTGAAGGAACGGCAGCTCTGGCCCTCGCGGAATGTCGGGCAAGGGGGCGGTGCCGGTGAGCGACTCTGCAGCGCAAGGAGGCTTCGGCTTGGCCTTTACGGTCGCGAGCTCGGCGCGTGCGGGAACGAAGGGGACCACTCCGCCTCGGGGGACATCCAGCAAGGGCCCTGTGCCCTGCAGGGCCACCGCGGTCACGAACGACGCCCCAGGGCCGGCGATCGCCCCGGAGGATGGGGCGGCAGGCGCAAACGGTGCGGCGACGAATGCTGGCGAGCGCTCGACACCGTCAACCTCCCGCGCTCGGGCGAGGAGTATCTCCAGTCGACGCGCGTGATGCGCCTGGAGCCGCTCGAAGTCCTTCGCCAACGCCGCGTCACCCTCGAGCGTTGCCTGCCAGCGCCGATCCAGCGCGGCCCGCATCTCCTCATCGGCTAGCCCGTGGCGCCGTAGCACTCGCTCGCGTTGCCCCGGCAGCGCATCGAGCTCCGCGCAGAGCGCAGCGTACTCGGCCAGGCCCAGCCTGGGCTCGCCCAGCGGTACCGCCGCGGCATGCTCATCTGCGGGTCTCTCCGCCGATCCCCGCGCCTCGGCCACCCTCGATGGACGCAGCACCCGGGGACCAACCCGGAGCGACCCCAGCTTCCCAGGCTGCGTGTGCAGATCCTTGAGAAGCTCGCCGACCTTCGCCTCCTCTTCAGCGCGCCGCGCCCATCGGCGGCGGAGCCGCGCAACGTCGTTCATGCCCAGGTCGTTCTCCTGCAGCAGCTCGAACGGGGCCGGGTGCGCGCCGAAAGCAGCAAGAAAGCCCGCCCAGGCCGTCGGGTCCTCTGCGAGCGGCTCGACCTTTCGATCCAGCCAGTCCTCCGCCTGTGCCAGCTCTTGCGCATAGGCCGCGAGCAGCTCCGGCTCGGCGGCAAGCCGCTGCTTCCAGGCAAGATCGGCCCGCGCGAACGTACGCGGCGCCAGCCCCTCGACCGCCAGCACGTTTGCGAGCGCGAACCCCTCCGTCACCGCCGCCCTGACAGCCGCGTACTGCGCCAGCGAGATCCCTTCGCTCGCTTCCTGCGTCCCCGCTGCGGGCTTCGTGGCTGCCGCCATCCCCGGCCCCTAGTCGCCGACCAGCACGGTCCCGGAGGCGATCACGCTCCCGTTCGGCGCGTCGCCCGGGTCGTTGCAGGTCATCGCCGGATCTCCGAGGTGCGCGGCGGGCTTGTTGTTGATGAGCACCGTCTTGCTGCCCATCTGAACACGGGCCTGGTTCGACGGCGGGCGCTGGAACGTGCCCCCCGCGGGCACATGCGCGGGCGCGTTCGTCGCGGTGCTGCCCTGGGTCGCGGCTGGCTTGCCCTCCACGAGAACGTCTGCGCTCAGATCGCCGGACAGGTTCCCGCTAAACGGCATCGGCGTCGGCGTGGGCACAGGCCCGCCCGGCGACGGGACCATCAGCACATGCGTGTCGATGCCGACGATCTTGTCGCCTTGCTTCGCCGCTGGCTTTCCTGGGCTGGGGGATCGCGAACGCATGTACCGGCGTCAGCCGCTCCCCTCGTCACCCGGCTTCGGTGCGTCGACCCCGAGGGGTGGATCGAGGGGCTTGCCCGTCTGCAAGTCGAACCGCTGGAGCCGCTTTCCCTCCGGTGCGCTCTGCCCCGCGGCCTGCGCCTGGCAGGACTGGAACGGCATGTCGGGTCGCGGAACGAACTCCTTGATGTCGGCCGTGCCCTGGGGGATGCCCGCCCGTTCCGGTGGGCTCGGCGGGCCGCCGCGCCGGAGGGGCGCTGGCGGGCCTGGCGGTGTGGCGACCACCTCGGAGCGGGGCGGCGCCGGGGGCCGGCTGCCGTCGCTGGCGGGCCGGGCGTGCGCGTTTGCGGCCCAGGGCGAGACCTCGTTGCGTTCGGTCGGCGAGCGCGGCGTGACGAATGCCGGCCCCTGAGGGGGCGCGAGCGCCGGCGGCGCCGCAGGCGGCGGCGGGGCCTGCACCGGCGTGGCGTCCTCCGCCGCCGGGCGCTGCGCCGGCCCGAGCGACACCAGGGAGGGCCGCTTCGCCTCGAGGCTGCGCCGGGTCCTCGCGAAGGCCGAGCTGAAGCGGAGCGCCTGGATCCCCTGGTTGCGCTTCGCCGAGAGCGCGAGCTCCGCCGTGTGCTCGGCGTCGGCCCGCTCCCAGTCCGCCGGCGCAACGCCGAGACGCGCGAGCACCTCGTAGAGGTCCGCGCCGCGGAAATGAACCACGTGGGCCAAGACCTCGGCATACCGCTCAAGCCGCATGACGCTCTCGTCCTTTCCGCTCACGATCGGCCTACTTGTCATGGCTCGTCTGCGTCGGCCGAGTCCGGCGGGACAGGCCTGTTCCGGAGACGGAGCTCGTTGCATGCTGCCACCATGAGCCGGCACCCCGCCGTCCATATCTCCACGGCCTTCTCGACGTCCTGTTGCGTTCCTCGCCCATTCTCGTACAGGTCCGCGAGATCCATGCAGCCCGTCAACCCACCGGAGTCGCGCTTGACCATGCGGCAGCTCATCTTTACGAGCTCGAAGATCTTCTTGTCGATCTCGGGTCCTTGGCCCTCCTTCTGAAGGCGGGAGATGACGCGCGAGCACCCGTCATAGATGCCGTGCTGACAAGCCGCCAGGTTGAAGAAGCGCGCCTTTTCGGGGTCTCTGGGTACGCCCTTGGCGGACTCGAACAGGTATGCGAGTGCGACGCACTCCTTGAAATCTCGACCACTGACACACGCGTGGTAAGTGAGCTCCGCGCGGGTAGCGTCCCGCCGGCGTGGCTCGTCGCCGTACTGGCCGGCACAGGCGACGGCGAACGAGCATTCCTCCGCTCGGCCAGCGCGGCACTCATCCTGGGAGAACTCGCACGCCTTGAGGTAGATCTCTTTCCTGAGGCTGCGCTGCTCGTCTGCTGCTTTATTCGGCCAGTGGTGGTTGACGATTGGCTCGCACGCGCGCGCCTCGCCCGCAAGGCACATCTCGAGGAGCTTCGCGCTCATGACCTCCGCACGGGGCTTATCGTCATCCTGCCAGGCGATCTCCAGAAGCGTCGAGCAGGCCTCGACGTTGGACGCCGCGCACGCGTCCTCGGCGGTCTTCAGTGCTGTCTTGCCCACGGTGCCCTGAAAAACGCTCAGCTCGTCCGGATGGCGGAGCACATCCAGCGCGAGCGCTACGCAACCTCGCTGCTCACCGCGTGCGCAGACCAGCTCGTGCTGGCTGGCCTCCGCGACAGCCGCGCTCGGTTTACTGGGCCATTCATGCCAGTGGTGGTACTCCACGGCCAGATCCATGCACGCCTTCGTGTCCTTGCCGAGACACGCCTTTTTGAAGAGAGTCTCCGCGCGCGCCGCGTCCTCTACCAGACCGAATCCGTGGAGGAACAGCCAGCCGGCGGCGCGGCAAGACTCCATGTCTCCCCGCTCGCAGCGGCCCAAGGCGGGAGCGGGGTCTTCCGTTCGTGGCAACGAGAACAGACCCGCACCCGGATCCTCATCTGGTCCGGTCGGCGCGGCGCTCGCCGTCGCCGGCGTACGCACGCCGAGCTGCCGCCCCTCACCCTTCTTCGAGGGCGCGCTCGCTGCGCCGCAGCCGGCGAGGAGGACCGAGATGGCTGCCGTGATCAGGGTCGAGCCGTCACGAAATCGCTTGAGCATCGTCATCTCCCTCGGCTGAGGCGGCGCCGTCCAGGAACATCGAGGGCGTGAGCGCGTCGATCCGCTCCTCGGACCATTTTTCGAAGCTCGGGTGCACAAGGATCTTATTCCAGGCGGTCGCCTTGAGTTTGTTCTCTATCGGCGAGGGCCACGCGGCGCTCGGTTCTGCCTTGCCTGAGCCGCCGGTCATGTACTTCCATCGGCACTGGAACTGCGCCTTGCCCGCGTTGTCCGGGTGCTGCTGCCCGCTGTTCGTGATCGCCACGGCGGGCAAATAGTGCTTGTAGAATACCAGGCTTCGAGCTTTACCGAAGTCTTCCTGGCTGGGGGCGACTTCAGACATGAACATGCTCAGCGTCATCTCGCGCCCGCCATGCGCCCACATCGACCGGGCGAGGACCCCTCGCGGAATGAAGAAGATCACCCACGGCTGCAGGTTCGTGAAGCCGGGGGTGTTCCGGATCGCCCAGAGCATCTGTGCGATCGTGTAGTTCTCCTCCGGCGAGCTGCCGTACATGCGCGCGAGCCGGCTCACATAGAGCACGTCGTCCAGTGTCAGCGCCGCCTTGCTGGCCCGCCGCGTCACCACAAGGCGAAACAGGCCGATCGGGCGCGCCTTCTTGATGAACCCGGCCATCTCACCGAGGTCCTCGGGAGGAGGTGGCGTGACGCCCATGCCGCAGAAGCCGAGCATCTGCCCGGGGCCGACCTTGTTCTGTGCGCTGCCGTCGACGATGCCGGCTTGCATGTACTCGACGAGCGCTCCGCGCCCCGGGCGTTCCCGCTTGATCTTCGCCCAGAAGTTGGCTCCGTTGCCGGTGTCCATGAGCTGCACGAGCTGCTTGTCCTTATGCACCCGGAGGACATAGTGGATGTGCGAACCGTCAAGCTGCTTCTTGAGAGCAATGACGATCTCCTTCGTCGTGGTGTCGAGCGCCAGCGCTCTCTGTTGCTCCCAGACCGAGAGCTCCTTGCTTAGCTTTGCCTGCATCTCCGCGCGCTGTTTATCCATGCGCGTGTTCCGAGCTTGCGTTGGTGCTCGATGCGAGGGTTGGTTCACAGGTTGGGCATCCCGCCGGGCGCGCCGGACAATCGAAGTCGCGAGAGCGTCAACCCCCTCTCCTTGCACTTGGCGAGTGTGTCGCTGTACCCGACTCCTCCAGCCGAAGCACGCTCTCGAATGCCTCGTTCTCGAGCTCGTTCGGCTTCCAACACACGCGCTGATCGCCGCCCTCCGCCGTCGCCATAGCCGTCATGACCGCAGGGACGGATGCGCCGCGACGGCGACCTCCTCGACGGACGCGCCGCCCTGCTATAGCAATTGAACTACCCCGGGGATCACGTCGCCCGGGCGGCGCGACATGAGCGTGAGGGCGCGCACGCAGGGCACGGCTTTTAGACACGAGGCCGCGCTCCGCGCGTGCGGGGGAGGTGAGAGCCTATGTTGAGCGGTGCTGATGTTTCGGTCCACCAGGGAAATATCCAGTGGGACGCCTTCGCCTCACGTCTCGATTTCGTCTTCATCCGGGCGACGTACGGGACGGAGGGGGTCGACAGGAAGTTCGCAACCAACCGGGCCGAGGCGGCGCGCTGCGGGCTGCTCCGGGGGTACTACCACTATGCGTTGCCGCGCCTCGACCCCGCCGAGCAGGCACAGAAGCTCTGCAGCGTGGTCGGCGACCTGGAGCCCGGGGAGCTCGACATCGTGCTCGACCTCGAGGAGACGCAGCACGCGGGCGACAATGGCCATGTCTGGACGTCGCAGGACACCCTGGCTCTTCAGGTGTGGACCCGTCGCTTCGTCCAGGAGGTGAAGTCGCGCTACCCGGGCCGCTCGGTGATCCTCTATACCCGCCACAACTTCTGGCACGATCACCTCGGCGGCAGCTCCGAGTTCGTCGACTGCCCGCTCTGGATCGCGAACTATACCTATGGACTCGACTCGGTGCGGGCGAGGCCCCCGGCCGACCCGAAGGCATGGGCGGACTGGGCGCACAAGAAGCCGCTCAGGACCTGGGACCCCTGGTCTGCGTGGTCGTTCTGGCAGATCACCGCCAAGGCCGTGATGCCGGGCATCCGGACCAACACGGTGGACGCCAACCTGTTCAATGGAACGGTGAGCGAGCTGCGGCGCCTCGCCAGGCTCGAGGCCGGGTCCGTGACGTCTGACCCGCTACCCACGGCCGACGCGCTCTGCCAGAAGCTGCTCTCGCAGGCGGATGACAGATACATCTTCGGCCACGAGGTGCGCCTGACCGATCCCAATCCCTCCGCGTTCGATTGCTCCGAGCTCATCGAGTGGGGCTGCGCCCAGCTCGCCGTCGAGCCCACGATGCCTGACGGCTCCTGGATGCAGGCGCGCCACGTGAAGGCGGCGCGGCTGCTCATGCCGGTGGACACGGCGATCGCGACCCGCGGCGCCCTCCTGTTCCGCTTCTCGGCGGACCCGTTCACGGGCGGGCGCCCCGAGCACGCCCACGTGGCCATGAGCCTGGGCGACGGCCGCACCATCGAGGCGCGCGACACCGCGCATGGCGTCGGGGTGTTCCCGGCGCTGGACCGCGGCTGGACACACGCGGGCCGGATACCCGGTATCGACTACGGCGCCGCGCCGCCCGGCGTTGGCCTCGCGCGCGGCGCCACGGGGCCCGAGGTGAAGGCCTGGCAACAGCACCTGTTGATGTGGCGCGCCGGGCTCCTGCCGCGGTTCGGCGCGGACGGTGACTTCGGCGAGGAGACCGAGGCGGCCACGCGGATCTTCCAGCAGGAGATGGGGTTGCCCGTGACCGGCGCGGTCGGGCCCGAGACGCGCGACGCCATGCAGCGCGCGCTGCCGCGCCCGCCCTGCGCGCTCGAGCTGCCGCGCGCGCTGGGCCGAGCGCTCATGGGCATCGTCGGCCAGGGGGCGGCCGCGGGAGGCGCGCTACGCGCGGCGGGGCCGCAGGCAGAGCTCCAGGGAGCGGCGAGCGGGCCGACGGCGACTCCGGGCTACGACGTGGCCGGCACCCGCAGCTACACGTTCGCGGGGAGCGGCTTCCGGTTCACGGTGACGGCCACCCCCGAGCCGGTCGTGGCGGCTCGGGCGAACGACGCCGGGGGCGCCGTGGCGTTCTTCGCATCGAGCCAGGCGCAGCCCGCGTCCGCGCAGCTGGCATCGGTGTTCGACGGGACGGGCCTCGACTGGCTGCCGCCGCGCGATCCGGGCGCGCTGACCGGTACGAGGTTCTACGAGCAGGTCCGGGGCCTGTCGCTCGCGGCGCGGGAGGAGCTCTTTCTCCAGGAGGTGCTGCGGGGGAACGTGCCCAGCTTCCTGCGCCGCTTCCATCGCGTCACGGTCGAGGCGCCCGGCGGAAAGCGCGGTGTCGCGTACGTGTGCGCCGACTACCTGGCGATCGGGCCGGACAACGATTTCCTGCGCATGCCGCTCACCGGCGTCACCGCCCAGCGCGTCGCGGATGCGTGCGGCTGCGTGCTGCCGACGAAGAAGCTCGTGAAGGACATCTATGCCGCCTCGCGGAAGCAGACGGCCATCCCGTTCGATCCCCAGGACGGCACCAAGGTGGAGCGCTTTCGTGACCACCACCTGGCCATCGAGCAGCACCGGGTCGGCGAGCTCGGCGAGCTGCTCGCGGGACACAAGAAGGACGTCGTGGTGACCAACCGGCTGCACCACTACGCGCGCCGGCTGGCGATCTTCGGCTTCTACAAGGCGGACGGCAAGCCGTGGCAGCCGCTGGACACGTCGCTCCGGCGGCGGCTGCCGCACGAGGACACCTACGCCGACTACAGCCATGGGGTGCGGCTGATCGGCGGCCTGATGGCCGTCGGGTCGGACCAGCGCTGTGTGGCCGACGTCCTTCTCGACCCGGCGCTGTGCGGCCTCGTGAGCGACGAGGGGATCATCAGCGTTCCGAGGTACGAAGTGCACCCGCTCGGGTGACCCATGCGGTCGTTTTGCCGCGGCCGAACCTCGGGGAGGGGTGAGGGGAGGGGTGGGACTCAGCTACACTCCGCTGGTAGCAGGAGGAGTCCCCGCGATGGAGTTGAGACGCACAAAGGCCATGGACGGTCACGGCAGCCTGATCGATGCGCTCGCGTCGGTCAGCGAGGCGGAGCTGCTCGACGCGATCGTCGCGCTCGCGAGGCCGCGGCACATGTTCCGCCAGCGCGCGGAGAACCGCCGCGCGGCGCAGTACGTCGCAGCTGCGCTGGAGGAGCGGGGCTACGCGGTCGAGATCGAGGGCGAGCTCGGGAACGTGGTCGCGACGCCTCGGGCCCCGGCCGATCGCCCGATGATCCTCGTCGGGGCGCACTACGACAGCGTGCCCGAGACGCCCGGCGCCGACGACAACGCGAGCGGGATCGCCGCGATGCTCGCCTGCGCAAGGGCGCTCTCGCGCTTCGAGCCGGCCCCGCCGGTGGGCTTCGTGGCCTGGAACGGCGAGGAGGACGGGCTGCTCGGCAGCGTCGAGTTCGTGGCGCGCCATCGATCGCAGGGCGGAGCGCCGATCGCCGCCGTGCACGTGCTGGAGATGGTCGGCTACGCGAGCCACGAGCCTGGCTCCCAGCGGATGCCGGTCCCGGTCCCCGGGGCGCCGGACGTCGGCGACTTCATCGGGCTGCTCACGAACCACCGCTCGAACCACCTCGTGGAGCTCGCCGCGAAGCAGGCAGAGGCGATGGTGCCCGAGCTGCCGGTGGTCGGTCTCAAGGTCTACCTCGGCCTCGAGGAATGGCTCCCCGTGCTCCACCGGAGCGATCACTCGCCGTTCTGGAAGGCGAAGATCCCTGCGATGCTCTGGACCGATACGGCGGAGTTCCGCAACCCGAACTACCACCGGCCGACGGACACCCCCGAGACGCTCGACTACGGCTTCATGCGCCGCGTGACGCAGCTCGTCCTCGCGACGGTGATGCGGCAGGTCCGTACCGGCTGATTGGAAGGAGATCCCGATGGTCATCGAGCTGACCCCGAGCTTCGAGGTGATCGATACGCGCTTCCGCAAGCTCGCGCTCCCGCACGTGCACGTCGAGAAGCTGTACACGGGCTGCCGCTGGGCGGAGGGGCCGGCGTGGTTCCCAGCGGGGCGCTACCTCGTCTGGTCGGACATCCCGAACGACCGCATGATGCGCTGGGACGAGACCGACGGCTCGGTCTCGGTGTTCCGCCAGCCCGCCATGAACACCAACGGCCACACGGTCGACCTGCAGGGCCGGCTCGTGTCCTGCGAGCACCGCGGCCGCTGCATCTCGCGCACCGAGCACGACGGCTCGCGCACGGTGCTCGCGTCGCACTTCGAGGGAAAGCCGCTGAACTCGCCGAACGATGTGGTCGTGAAGTCCGACGGCAGCATCTGGTTCAGCGACCCGAGCTACGGCATCGACAGCGACTACGAAGGCGACGCGTCGCCCAACGAGCAGGGCGCGCAGCGCGTCTACCGCATCGACCCGATCTCCGGTGCGCTGACGGTCGTCGCGGACGACTTCGTGCAGCCCAACGGCCTCGCCTTCTCGCCGGACGAGTCGCTGCTGTACATCGCCGACACCGGCGCGACGCACGTGAAGGGCGGCCCGCACCACGTGCGCAAGTTCCGCGTCGACGCGAACGGCACGCTGACCGGCGGCGAGGTGTTCGCGACCTGCCCGGTCGGCGTGTACGACGGCTTCCGCGTCGACGTGCACGGCAACCTGTGGCTGTCGGCCGGCGACGGCGTGCGCTGCCACGCGAGCGACGGTGCGCTCCTCGGCAAGGTGCTGATCCCCGAGACGGTGTCCAACGTCTGCTTCGGCGGCGCCAAGCGCAACCGCCTGTTCATCTGCGGCACGACCTCGCTGTACGCCGTCTACCTGAACACCCGCGGCGCCTAGAGCGGCGGTCACCCGCTTCGGATACGGGCCCACCTCGACGTTTCCGGTGCTCAGCGCACCGGAGTGCGCTTGCGCGCCGAAAACGCCGATCTGGGCCCGTCTCCTGTGCGGGTGACCGCCGCTCTGCTCGGCATGGTGCAGAGGTGGGGGGGAACCGCTGTGGAGCGAGACCTGGAGTCAGGCGCTCCGCTCGGCCGCGATGGCGCGACCGAGGAGCCCGATGATGCGCTCCGCATCATAGACGCACCCACCCCAGGTGCCGCCGCTGGCATCCTGAAGAGCAGCCCACAACCGCGTATCCGCGTTCACTCGGCCGTCGGGCTGAAGGGCTGGATTGGGCGAACGGGCGGCAAGACCGCCGGCGTCCACATCCACGACGTCCACCGTCCCCTCCAGGCTGCGCGTGTCGATCCGCAGCCTGATGCGGTCGCCGTCGCGCACGCGGCCGATGGGTCCACCCGCCCACGCCTCCGGGCTGACGTGGCCGATGCACGCCCCGGTGGAGACGCCGGAGAAACGACCGTCCGTGATCAGGGCGATACGGTATCCATCCTTCACGTGCTTGAGGGCAGAGGTGATCTGGTACGTCTCCGGCATCCCGATACCGGGGCCGATGCCGATCAGCACCATCACGTCACCCGGTTGCACGGCGCCCGTCTTGATCGCCTCGATCGCCGCGTCCTCGCTGCCAAACACGCGCGCAGGTCCTTCGTGCAGATAAACGCCGTCCGGTCCGATCACCTGGGGAGCAATCGCGGTGCTCTTCACGAGCGCTCCCTCGGGCGCTAGGTTGCCGCGCAAGAAGGTCACCGTGCTGGTGAGGCCGCGCTCGCGCGCCTTCCCGGCGGACATGATCACATCGTCCGGGTCGATGCCGTCCAGCTGCCGCAGTTTGTCGCGCAGGCGCCGGCGCCGTTCGCTGCGCTCCCACCACTCGAGGTTCTCGCCCACGGTCCGACCGCTGACGGTGCGCGCATCGAGCCGCAGCAGGCCAAGCTCGCGCAGATGGAGCATGACCTCCGGGACGCCTCCGGCGAGGAAGACCTGAACCGTGGCATAATGTTTCGGCCCGTTGGGCAACACGTCCACGAGGCGCGGGACGAGGGCGTTGATGCGCGCCCAGTCATCCACCGTGGGGCGCCGAAGCCCGGCCGCATGGGCGATCGCCGGCACATGGAGCACCAGGTTGGTCGACCCGCCGACGGCGGCATGCAGCACCATGGCGTTGTGGACCGAGTCGTCGGTGACGATGTCCCGCGTTGTCGCTCCACGCCGCTCGAGGGCCATGAGCGCGTGCGCGGAACGGCGGGCGAGGTCGCGCCAGATCTCGGCGCCCGACGGGCTGAGCGCGCCGTGGGGGAGGGCGAGGCCGAGCGCCTCCGCCACCACCTGGCTCGTCGCGGCCGTGCCCATGAACTGGCAGCCGCCGCCGGGGGAACCGCAGGCTCGGCAGCCCATCTCGGCCGCGTAGTCGAGGCTCACCTCCCCGCGCGCATAACGCGCGGCGAGGGTCTGGACCTTGGCGGTATCCTCGGCCTCCTCCGCGAGGAGCGTGACGCCTCCCGGCACGAGCACCGTGGGGAGGTCGAGGGTGCCGGCGAGCGCCATCAACATGGCCGGCAGGCCCTTGTCGCAGGTGGCGACGCCGAGCACGCCTCTGCGGGTGGGCAGCGAGCGTATCAGCCGTCGAAAGACGATGGCGGCGTCATTGCGGTAAGCGAGGCTGTCGAGCATGCCGACGGTGCCATTGGTCCGCCCGTCACACGGATCGCTGACATAGCCGGCGAACGGGATGGCCCCGCCGGCCGTGAACGTGCGGGCGGCCTCCTCCATGAGCAGGCCCACCTCCCAATGCCCGGTGTGGTACCCGAGCGCGATCGGCGTGCCGTCGGGCGCGCGGATCCCCCCCTGCGTGCTGAGCACGAGAAACTGCTTCCCGTTCAGGCGCGCAGGATCCCACCCCATCCCGGCATTCTGCGTCCAGCCGAACAGCTCCCCGCTGGACATGGCGCGCAGCTGCTCGGCCCCGAGCGGGAGGCGCCCCGACGGTCCGGGCGCGGTCGTGCGCAGGGTGTAGATCGCCTCGCTGCCGGACTCGAACACCGGGTCGTGGCTCATGCGCGGGGTGCGATGGGATCGCGGGTGGCCCGGCCGTCGACGAGACGCGATATCCCGAGCGGATTGTCGTCGCGCAGCTCCAGCGGGAGCAGCGCGGGCGGACACGACTGGTAGCAAACGGGGCGTGCGAAGCGGAGGATGGCCGCGGTTCCAACCGACGTGAAGCGCACGTCGCTGCTCGCTGGATACGGCCCGCCGTGGTGCATGGCGTGCGACACCTCCACGCCCGTCGGGTAGCCATCGAAGACAAGGCGGCCCGCGACCCGGCTGAGGACATCGACAAGGTCCTGGGCGGCGGCGAGATCGTCGGTGGTCCCGTGAAGCGTGGCGGTGAGCTGGCCGTCGAGCGCGCCGAGGAGCTGAAGCAACTCTCCGCGGCTCGAAGCGGTGACGAGCAGCGTGTACGGTCCGAAGATCTCGTGCGCGAGGTGCGGCTCCCGCGCGAAGTCGGCGGCGGAGACGCGAGCGACGCGCGCGCCGGTGTCGGTCAGCCACTCCACGCCTCTCAGCTCCCGCACGGAGCGGTCGAACGACGCCTGGATACCGGCGTGCAGCATCACACCAGGCGTGATGGCGCGGGCTCGGTTGGCGACCGACCGCGCAAATGCATCCCACTCAGGGGAAGCCAACCCCAGGACAAGGCCGGGCTTGGTGCAGAACTGGCCGACGCCGAGCGTGCACGAGTTGATCAGCCCTTCGGCGATCGCGTCGCGGCGCTCGCGCAGCGCGCCGGGCAGCACGACCAGCGGGTTGATGCTGCTCATCTCGGCAAAGACGGGGATCGGCCGCGGGCGGGCGGCGGCGGCGTCCCAGAGGGCGCGGCCGGCGCGGGTGGACCCGGTGAAGCCCACCGCCTGGATGGCCTCGTGGCGTACCAGCGCGAGCGAGACCTCGGGCGAGGCGCCGTGCACCATGCCGAACACGCCCGCGGGCAGGCCCGCCTTCTGAACGGCGGAGCGGAGGGCCGCTGCCGCGAGGTCGGAGGTACCCGGGTGCGCCGGGTGGGCCTTGACCACGACCGGGTTGCCGGCAGCGAGGGCGGAGGCGGTGTCGCCGCCGGCGACAGAGAACGCGAGGGGGAAATTGCTCGCGCCGAAGACGGCGACCGGACCGAGCGGCCGCAGCATCCGGCGCACGTCGGGGCGCGGGAGCGGCTTGCGGTCCGGCAGCGCGGGATCGATCCGGGCATCGACCCAGGAGCCCTCGCGCACGACGGCGGCGAAGAGGCGCAGCTGGCCGGTGGTGCGGGCGCGTTCGCCTTCGAGGCGGGCGATAGGCAGCCCGGTTTCCCGGTGTGCGGTCTGGATCAGGGCTTCGCCGAGCGCCATGATCTCGTCGGCGGCGGTCTCCAGGAACCGGGCGCGCATCTCCGGCGCGAGGCCGGCGAAGGCCGGCGCCGCAGCGACGGTGGCGCCGGCGGCGGCGTCGATCTCGTCGGCGGTGGCGTCACGGTAGGCGCCGAGTTGTTCCCCGGTGGCGGCGTTGTGGGCGAGGAATTCCATGGGGCGCCTCGTCAACCTCGAGATACAGGGTTTGCCAGCGTGCCGACGCCGTGGATCGCAATCTCCACGAGGTCGCCAGGCTCCAGGGTGAACGAGTCTGGCGGCACGATGCCGGTCCCGGTCATGAGGACGACGCCCGCGGGGAAGCTCAGCTCGCGCGTGAGGTAGCCGACGAGCTCCTCGGGCGCGCGCCGCATGCTCGCGGTCGAGGTCTTCCCCGAGAACACCGCTTCGCCCTTGCGCCGGATCGCGAGCTCGATGGAGAGCGCGCGCAGGTCGAGCCCGGGCTCGTCCGCGAGCGCGATGGCGGGGCCGAGCGCGCAGCAGCCGTCGTAGATCTTCGCCTGCGGCAGGTAGAGGGGATTGTCGCCCTCGATGGACCGCGACGAAACGTCGTTGCCGGCCGTGTAGCCGACGATGCGGCCCGTCGCGGACACGACAAGCGAGAGCTCCGGCTCGGGCACGTTCCAGCTCGAGTCGCGCCGGATGCGCACTGGCGCGCCCGGGCCGGCGACGAGGCGGGGCATCGCCTTGAAGAACAGCTCGGGGCGCTCGGCGTCGTACACGCGGTCGTAGAAGTCGCCGCCGCCGGCGCTCTCCTCTTTGCGCGCGGCGCGCGAGCGCTCGTAGGTCACGCCCGCCGCCCAGACTTCCTGCCCGTCGATCGGGGCGAGCAGCGAGACGTCGGGCGGGAGGGGGTGGGCTGCGGCGCGCGCGCGTGCGTCGCGCACCGCGCCAAGGGGATCCGGCAAGGCGAGCCACGAGGCGACGGACGCGAACGCCTCCGGGGATGCCGCCGTGAGGTCGTGGCGCGCTCCCCGCTCGTCCTCGATCCCGAGGTGCGGACCGCCACTGCCTGCAAACCGAAACAGCTTCATGTCTGCACCTTCCTACAGAGCCGCCCTGTCGATCGCAAGGCCAGGACCGCGCCCTGCGCGTCCACCCACGCACTCTCGATGCAATTCTGGAATCGAGTCAACACTTCTCTCGTTCCGGGCTCTACGATCGGACCGCTCGATGCGCTACGGCTCCTTGTTCATCGCGCTGAGCGCGTCGCTCCTGTGGCTTGCCGTCATGGTTGGCGACGCCGGGCTCGCCCTCCTCTGGCCGGCGCTGAGCTTCGCCCTCGTCGGCGCTGCCTACCTCGCGCGTCAGCCCGCCCTGTTAGGAAAGCGGGTCGACGGCACGCTGGCGTGGTGGGCCTGCCTGCTGTTCGCGCCGTACTTCCTGCTCACGTGGTCGATATGGCACGGCGAGCGCCTGCTCGGGCGCGAGGACTGCGCGAACGAGGTCGTGCCGGGGCTCTGGGTCGGTCGGCGCCCCTGCGGCCAGGAGCTACCGGAGGGCGTGCGGGTGATCGTGGACATGACGGCGGAGTTTCCCGCTGCCGCCGCGATGCGCCGCCATCCAGGTTACCTGTGCATGCCGGTGCTCGACGGCACAGCTCCCGAAGTGGGCGCGCTGCGCGGGCTCATCCATCGACTGCACGGCAAGGAAGCGATCTACCTGCATTGCGCGTCCGGCCATGGTCGCTCGGCGACGATCGCGGCAGCCCTGCTGTTGAGCCGGGGGCTCGCCGCGAATGTGAGCGAGGCGGAGGCCCAGCTCCGGCTCCGACGGCCGGGGATCCGGCTGAACGCCGCGCAGCGGCGAGCTCTGGAGGGAATGCTGACTCGACGTGAGGGCGGATGACCCTGTTCGCAGGGTCGCCTCGCTCGGGGAGCCCGGTGCACACACTGCGCTGTCGCGACGAAGACTCATGGGACAAGATGCCATGAGCCGCGCCGTTGATGCAATCTGTTTGCATCATCGACGGAACCGAAGTAATGGTGTTGCGTCCAGCAGGTCAGTCGCTCCACCGCCGCTGCCGCGGAGCGCGACCTGACGCCGAACGGCGACAAGGAGGGCACCTCGTGCGCGATGTCATTAAACTCGTCTCGTCTGCAGGGACGGGTTACTGCTATTACACGACGAAGAACAAAAGGACGATGACGGAGAAGATGCAGGTGAACAAGTTCGATCCGATCGCCCGCAAACACGTGGTCTTCACGGAAGGGAAGATCTCGAAGGGAGCTGGCAAGTAGTCGCGACTCCAGCGCTCGCGGTCGTGCAGCCAGCGTGGATGCGCTGCGCTGCATGACCCCGCCGCCGAGGCCGCGTCAGTCAGCCTGCATGGAGCGCCTCAGGACAGGAGCTGCGCCGGCCCGGCCTCTCTCTCCTGTTCACTCGGTTCACTCGCGTCCTCCCACGCCGGGAAGGGATCCTCGAACCGCCTCCAGGCGGAGGGCCCCGCGGCCATCTCGTCCGGCGTGAGCAAGCAGGCGTCGAGCCCGCGCGTGAGCTCCTCTCGGACCATGTCGACGCCGATGAAGACGATCTCCTGCCGCCGGTCGCCCCAGACAGGATGCCACGCGGCGCACGGCCCGTCTTCCTCCGGCCGCTCCTCCTCCGGCAAGGCGGCGTACCAGCGCCCCGCCGCCTCGAACGAGGCGGCGCCGCCCGCCTGCGACCAGGCGCCTGTGATGTCCATGCGCGTCGCCAGCCAGAAGAACCCCTTGGAGCGGAGCACTCCATCCCAGGCCGCCGCCCCGTGGAGGAAGGCCCAGAGCCGCTCCGGGTGCATGGGGCGCTCCGCGCGGTAGACGAAGCTCTCGATCCCGTACGCCTCGGTCTCGGGGACGTGCTCCCCGCGCAGCTCCCGCATCCAGCCGGGCGAGCGCGCCGCTTCCTCGAAATCGAAGCGCCCGGTGCCGAGGATCTCCCGAGGATCGATCCGGCCACGGCAGGCCCTGATGATCCGGGCGCCGGGGTTCAGGTGCAGCAGCATCGCCGTGAGCCGCTCGACCTCGTCATCGCTCACCAGATCCGTCTTGTTGAGCACGAGCACGTTCGCGAACTCGATCTGCTCGACGAGCAGATCCGCGACCGTGCGCTCGTCGTCGCCGTCCAGCGCAGCCTCGCGCGCAAGCAGGTCGTCGGCGCTCGTCCAGTCGGCTAGGAACCGCTGCGCATCGACGACGGTGACCAGCGTGTCGAGCCGGGCGACCTCCGAGAGGCTCTTGCCCGTCGCCGGGTCGTCGAAGGTGAACGTCTCGGCGACCGGGAGCGGCTCCGAGATGCCCGTCGACTCGATCAGCAGGTAGTCGAAGCGCCCCTCGGCCGCCAGGCGAGCCACCTCGACCAGGAGATCCTCCCGGAGCGTGCAGCAGATGCAGCCGTTCGACATCTCGACGAGCCGCTCCTCCACGCGGCGCAGCGCCGCGCCCCCGCCCCGGACGAGCGCGGCGTCGACGTTGACCTCGCTCATGTCGTTGACGATCACGGCGACGCGCAGCGCGTCGCGGTTCGCGAGGACGTGGTTGAGCAGCGTGGTCTTGCCGGCGCCCAGGAAGCCGGACAGCACGGTCACAGGAAGCTTTTGCGTCACGTCGAGGTCCTCTCTCGCCAGCGCCGGCGCGCTCCAGCGCGGGCGGGTGCGGCTGCCGCGCGCGCGGCGTGGGGTGAACGAGGTGCATCCGTGGCCGCGGCGCGATCGGCAGGGCTACGGTCTGGCGTGGGCTCGAAGTAATGCAACCAAATTGCATTTGCAATAAAATATCTTTTGTCGCCAGGACGTGCACCAGACACCTCGCGCGCGCCCGCGCGCCACGGACCCGTGCGCCGAGGCCTCGGCGATCGCCGCGCCTAGCGCGGGGCGCCGCGCCGCCCGGCGCCCCCGCGGCTCAGGCCTGCTTCCGGCTGTCGGGGCGCAGCACCCCGAGGAGGATCACGTCGACGACGTGCGCGAGCTGGGCCTCGTCCACGCCCGTGCGATCCGCGAGCATCCGGTGCCGGAGATAGGCCGCGAGCAGCTCGCACGGCAGCAGCGGATCCGCGCTCGGCGCGAGCTCGCCGCGCGCGACCGCGGCCTCGATGATGGCCCGCAGCCCTGCCTCCTGGACCGCGCGCAGCGAGCGGGCGATGGTGATGAGCTCCGAGTCGGGCCCCTCGGACAGGAACACGTGAAAGAGGCTCTGCCCCACCGGTGACATCTGGATCTCGACGATCGCGCGCCCGAGCGCGACGAGATCTCCACGGAGCGAGCCCGTGTTCGGCGGGATGATCTTCTCGTCCGTGACCGACAGGAGCGCGGCCCGCACGAGGTCCTCCTTCGTCGGCCAGCGCCGGTAGACGGTGGTCTTGTTGACCCCCGCGCGCGTCGCCACGTCCTCGATCCGGAGCGCGCGATACCCGGCGCTGGCGAGCTCCTCCAGCGTGGCGGCGAGGATGCCCCGCACGACAGGCTCGCCGCGCACGAGCGCGTGCGTCTTCGCGGAGCCTCGCTTCGCCGTGCGCTTCGCCGTCGTCGCCTGCATCGGCCGCCATTGAAGTTCCGCCGCGCGGCACACGCCAGCCCAATTTCGCGGCGTGGCCAGCTATCGCACCTTTTCGTTGCGATCATCGCAACCGATGGTTGCGGTCGCCTTCGGCCGTGTTATACCCATCGCAACTGTCGGTTGCGATCGCCTGGGCGCCGGCGCGCCCGAGCGGGTGGGGCCAGAGGCTGGGCGACGGGGAACGAGCGGACGGCGCAGCGCGCCGACGCGCGTGGCGCCGTGCTCCGCCGAGGGCCGTGCTCTGCCCGGATCAGGCCGCTCCGCGACCGACGCTGCCCCGAGGGACCCTTGACCCACACCACGACGAAAGGCCGCGCCCAAAGCCTCCTCCTGCTCCTCGCGCTCGCCGCCGCAGCGGCGGGCTGCGAGCGCAAGGCCAGCGCCACCACCGCCCCCGAGGCGAGCGGGCCGAAGGCCCGCGTCGAGACCGCGGAGGTGCGCGAGCAGCCCATACCGCGCAGCATCGCGCTCACCGGCACGCTGCGCGGGGATCGCGAGACCGATCTCGCCGCCAACGCGGTCGGCCGCGTGGTGGAGACGTTCGTCGAGCGCGGCGCCGAGGTGAAGAAGGGCGACCTGCTCGCGCGCCTCGACGTCCGCGCCGCCGCGCTCTCCGCCGCGGAGGCGCAGGCGAACGCCGCGCTGACCCGCGCCCAGGAAGAGACGGCGAAGCGCGAGTGCGACCGCTACAGGGCGCTGCTCGAGAGCGGCGCGATCTCCGGCGTCGAGCACGACCGGATCGCCGACCAGTGCCGGAGCGCCCCGCTCTCGGTCGCGGCCGCCTCCGCCCGCGCCCGCGCCGCCGCGCAGAGCGTCGGCGACGGCCAGATCCGCGCGCCGTTCGACGGGGTGGTCGCCGAGCGCTTCGTCGACGTCGGCGAGTATGTCCGCCAGGACTCCCGGGTCGTCGCGCTCGTCTCGAAGGGCGCGCCGCGCCTCCGGTTCACCGTGCCCGAGGCGAGCCTCGCGGCCGTCAAGACCGGCGGCGCGCTGACGTTCACCGTGCCGGCGTACCCGGGGCGGTCGTTCGCGGGTACGGTGCGCTGGATCGGCGCCGCGGTCCGCGAGACCACGCGCGATCTCGTCGCCGAGGCCGAGGTGCAGGACCCCGACGGCGCGCTGCGGCCGGGCATGTTCGCGTCCGTCGCGCTCGCCACGGCCGAGACGCCGAGCCCGGTGGTGCCGAGGTCCGCCATCGTCCCGCGGGAGGGGCGCGCGCACCTGTTCGCCGTCGTCGACCACCGGCTCGAGGAGCGCGTGGTGCAGACCGGCGTGGAGAAGGGCGACGCCGTGGCGGTTCTCCGCGGCGTCCGCGCAGGGGAAGCGATCGTCATCAACCCGTCCGAGGCCCTCCAGAACGGCCAAGCCGTGGAGTGAGGTCGTCATGCAGTGGCTCGCTCGCGTCTGCGTCAAGAGGCCCGTCTTCGCGTCGGTCCTCATGCTCGTCATCGTGGTCCTCGGCGTCGCCGGCTACACCCGGCTCGGCCTCGACCAGTTCCCCAACATCGACGTCCCGTACGTCGTCGTCACGACGCGCCTCGACGGCGCGGCGCCCGAGGAGGTCGAGGCCGAGATCTCCGACCGGATCGAGGGCGCGGTGAACACCATCAGCGGCATCGACGAGCTCCGCTCGACCTCGACCCAGGGGGTGAGCATCGTCATCGTCGGCTTCAAGCTCGAGAAGGACAGCGACGTCGCCGCGCAGGAGGTGCGTGACAAGATCAACGCCATCCTGCCCAGCCTGCCGAAGGGCATCGACCAGCCGGTCGTGAGCCGGATCGACTTCGGCGCGGCCCCGGTCCTGATCGTCTCCGTGAAGTCGAACAAGCCGATCCGCGAGCTCAGCGAGATCGCCGACAAGCAGGTGCGCCGGCAGATCGAGGGCATCGCCGGCGTCGGCCAGGTCAACGTCATCGGCGCCCAGAACCGGCAGCTCAACGTCTGGTTGGATCCGGTCGCGCTGCGCGCGCAGGAGATCACGGCGGCCGAGGTGCAGCGCACGATCGGCGCGCAGAACCTGATGACCCCGGGCGGAAGCGTCGAGACCGGCCCCACGGATCTCACGCTCCGGGTGATGGGCCGCGTCGAGTCGCCCGAGGCGCTCGGCCGCATCGTGCTCCGCGAGAAGGACGGGCACGCCGTGCGCCTCGCCGACGTCGCCCGCGTCGAGGACGACCGCGCGGAGGAGAAGACCTGGGCCCAGCTCGACCGCGAGCGCACCGTCCTCCTCTCCGTGGTCAAGCAGTCGGGCGAGAACACGGTCGCCGTCGTCGACACCGTGCAGGCGCGCCTCGCCGAGGTGCAGCGGACGCTGCCCGAGGGGACGAAGATCGAGGTCGTGCGCGACGGCTCGCGCGTGATCCGCACGGGCATCGCCGCCGTGAAGGAGCACCTCGTGCTCGGCGCGCTCCTCGCCGCCGTGGTCGTGCTCTTCTTCCTCGGCAACGCGCGGAGCACGCTCATCGCGGCGCTCGCGATCCCGATCTCCGTCATCGGCACCTTCGCCGTGATGTGGATCGCGGGCTTCACGCTCAACTTCCTCACGCTCCTCGCGCTCGCGCTCGCGGTCGGCATCGTCATCGACGACGCGATCGTCGTGCTCGAGAACATCGTCCGCTACATCGACGAGAAGGGGATGAAGCCCTTCCCGGCCGCCGTCCTCGCGACGAAGGAGATCGGCCTCGCCGTCCTCGCGACCACGCTGTCGCTGATGGCGGTCTTCATCCCGGTCGCGTTCATGCCCGGCATCGTGGGCCGCTTCCTCAAGAGCTTCGGCCTGACGATGGCGTTCTCCATCGGCGTGTCGCTGATCGTCAGCTTCTCGCTCACCCCCTCGCTCGCGGCGCGCTGGCTCTCCGGCCACAAGGTCCACGGGAAGGAGGCGAAGCCTCCGATCCTGGAGCGCGTCGTCGACGTCTTCTACCGCCCGATCGAGCGCGTCTACATGGCCGTGCTCTCCTGGGTGATGAAGCGCCGCTGGGTGATCGTCGTCGCCTCGGCGGTCACGCTCGGCTCCTGCGGCCCCATCGCCAAGACGCTGCCCAGCGGCTTCCTGCCCGACGACGATCAGGCGCAGTTCGAGATCAACATGCGCGCGCCCGAGGGCACCAGCCTGACCTCGACCCGGCTCATCGCCGAGCGGATCGCCGACGACGTGCGCGCGCTGCCCGGCGTCACGCACACGCTCCTGACCGTCGGCGAGGGCGATCAGCAGGCCGCGAACGTCGCCAAGATCTTCGTGATGCTGGTCGATCCCGAGCAGCGGCAGCTCACGCAGCTCGAGATCATGCAGAGGGTGCGCAAGGAGATCCTCGCCAGGCAGCCTTCCGAGCTCAGGATCACGGCCGGCGAAGTGCAGGCGGTGTCGTCCGGCGGCCAGTCGTCGGCTCGCACCCAGATCGCGCTCCAGGGCCCCGACCTCGACAAGCTCGGCGAGTACGCGACGCGCATCACCGAGGAGCTGCGCAAGGTGCCCGGCGCCGTCGACGTCGACAACAGCCTCATCGTCGGGAAGCCCGAGCTCCGCGCTTACGTCGATCGAGACAAGGCCGCGGATCTGGGCGTGCAGGTGGCCGACGTCGCCACCACGCTCCAGCTCTTCGTCGGCGGGCTCAAGGTCTCGACCTACTCCGAGGGCGGCGAGCAGTTCGACGTCCGCATGCGCGCCGACGCGAAGTACCGCGCCGACGAGCAGGATCTCTCGCTGCTCACGGTGCCCTCGTCGAAGTACGGCTCGGTCCCGCTCCCCAGCGTGGTCACGATGAAGCCCGATAGCGGCCCCTCATCGATCGGCCGCCTGGGTCGGCGCCGGCAGATCACCATCAGCGCGAACGCGGCGCCCGGCGTCGGTGACAGCACGATCCAGGCGGCGCTCGATCGTATCGTCGCCGAGCAGAAGATGCCGGCCGGCTACTCGACGACGCGGGTGGGCTCCTCGAAGAACACGGCGAGCACGGCGGAGGGCTTCGCCGTCGTCATCGGGCTCGCGTTCGTGTTCATGTACCTCATCCTCGCGGCGCAGTTCGAGTCGTGGCTTCACCCGATCACGATCCTGCTCTCGCTGCCGCTCACGGTGCCCTTCGCGCTGCTCTCGCTCAAGCTCTTCGGCCAGTCGCTGAACCTCTTCTCGGGGCTCGGGCTGCTCGTCCTCTTCGGCGTGGTGAAGAAGAACGCGATCCTCCAGATCGATCACACGAACCACCTGCGCGCGGAGGGGATGCCGCGGCTCCAGGCGATCCTGCAGGCGAACAAGGACCGGCTCCGCCCGATCCTCATGACGACGATCGCCTTCGTGGCCGGCATGATCCCGCTCGTGCTCTCGCACGGGGTCGGCTCGGGCCAGAACCGGACGACGGGGGCCATCGTGCTCGGCGGCCAGTCGCTCTCCCTGGTCCTCACGCTGCTCGCGGTCCCGGTGGCCTACTCGCTCTTCGACGACGCGGCCGAGTGGATCCGCCGCCGCCGGCGCAAGGCGGCCGAGGACAAGGGCGAGGCCGAGCTGGACGCGCTGCTCGGCGGGCCGGAAGCGAGCGCGCCGGCGGGCGGCGAGTAATGGGCTAGAGCGACAAACGGGTTGAAACTGCCTGAAAAGCGCAGAATTTCGAACCGCCAAGTCGCCAAGGACGCCAAGAACGGAGAATGCTCTTGGCGTCCTTGGGGTCTTGGCGGTTCATTTCTCGCTCGATCAACGTGATCGGTGTCTTAGGGGCGCCGCGCGGCCGCGTCAGAGGATGGGATCGATGCGGTAGACCCGGCTCGTCAGCGTGTCGACGAGGTAGAGCTTGCCGTCCGGCCCGAAGGTGATCCCCGCGAGCGAGCCTGCGGGCAGGCCCGTATCCAGGGTCCGGACCACCTGCCCCGCCGTGTCGAAGGCGTAGATCCTGCTGGTCGCGTGATCCGTGACGTAGACGAGGCCCTCGTGAACCTCGAGGCCGCTCGGGGCCTCGAGCGTCCCCGGGGGGACGAACTCGATGAGGGTGGCGCCGTCCATGTGCCTGCGCACCTTGACCGGCTCTTGCCCGTCGAAGCTCGCGCCGGGCACGCCGCTCGTCGGATCCAGCTTGAGCAGCCGCTTGTGGCCGGTGTCGGCGACGTAGAGGCGCTCTTCCTTGGCGCTGTAGAAGATATGGCTCGACGTGGCGTCGACCCCGAGCACCTCGCCGGCGGCATAGCGGTAGATCTCGCCGTCGGAGTGGTCGTCGTGGCCAGGGCCGTGATCGTGGGCGAAGTCGTACCGGTCGAGCGCCTTGTCGTTGCCGTTGAAGACCCAGTAGACGTTGGCCTGCTCGTGCGCGATGCCCTTGCAGAAGGAGCTCGAGTGGAGCATGTCGAGGTGCGACCCGAGGCCGTCCGGCGTCTCCGTGGCGAAGATCGAGAGATCCGACGAGAAGAGCGACGGGCCCATGAAGTAGTTGCCGCCGTTGTCGTTGTCGCCGCAGACCCCGAACGTGCCTGGGTGGCCGAAGGCGATCGCCGGCGGCTGGTCCATGAAGTGCGCCGCGGCGGGGTCGCGGAGGCGGACCCACGAGCCGTCGGGCGCGCCGGGCTTCGTGATGATGATCACGCTGTCGTCCTTGCGGTTGACGACCCAGAGCTCCTCGGGCCGCTCCGGGTTGAAGGCGAGGTCGGTCGGCTCGCGCTGCCGGTTCGGCTCGAAGACGGACACGAGCGCGACCGAGGACGGACTGCCATCCTTCACGCCGATCGCAGATCCCGGCGGCAGCTCGACGCACTCGCCGCGCGCCTGGTCGCACAGCGGCGTCTCGGGCGTGGCGGCGCACTCCGGCGATGCGCTGCAGCTCGGCGCGGACGACAGCGGGGCATCGACATCTGCCCCTGAGCAGGCCGGCAGGAGCCCCACGCTGGACAGGAAGAGCACCCTCTGAAGCGTCATTCAAGCCTCCCGGTGAAGAGGAGGACATTCTGACCCGACCGGTCACGCTGGCCATCGCTTTGTGCCGTGGCGCGGTGGCGCAGGGCGGCCCTCGTGGATAGCCTGGTGCGTCATGAGCGAGAGCGAGCCAGAGCGAAGCCCGGAGCGCGCCGAGCCGCCGAGGGAAGGCGCCGAGGACGCGCGGCCGGCGGCGGCGGTCGCGACCCTCGTCGAGAGCCACCGGGAGTTTCTGCGCTTCCTGGAACGGAAGGTCGGCAATCGCGCCATCGCCGAGGACATCCTGCAGGACGCCTTCGTGCGGGGCATAGGGCGCATCGACAGCTTGCGCGACGAGGAGTCGGCCACGGCGTGGTTCTATCGAACCCTCCGGAACGCTGTGGTTGACCATTTCCGGCGAAAGGGCGCGTCGGAGCGGGCGATGGCCGCGCTGGCCGCCGAGCTCGACGAGGCGGCCCAGCCCGAGGTGGAGCACCGCGCGGTTTGCCAGTGCGTCCGGGCGCTGGCCGGCACGCTGAAGCCCGAGTACGCCGCCGCGATCCAGCGCGTGGAGGTCGACGGCCTCTCGGTGCAGGCCTTCGCCGAGGAGGCGTCGATCACCGCGAACAACGCGGCGGTGCGCCTCTTCCGCGCCCGTGAGGCCCTCCGCAAGCAGGTGGTCGCGTCGTGCGGGAGCTGCGCGGAGCACGGGTGCCTCGACTGCACGTGCGCCCCGGTGCCCCCGCCGCAGGCGAAGGGCGAGCCCGAGCCGAAGCGAGGCTGCGGGCACGGGCACGGCGGAGCGGGCTGACCGTTTACGGGGCGGGGGAGGGGAGCGGCCCGCATGGCGATCGTCGTCCACGTGTTCTCATCCGCGAGGTGTTCCCCATGATCGAGGTGCTGGCGCCGCGGCCGTTCGACGGATTGGCGGGTCCGAAGCTGTTCCTCGCCGGATCCATCGACAACGGCCAGGCCGAGCTGTGGCAGGCGAGCGTCGCGCAGGAGCTCGCGGATCTCGAGGTGGTGATCCTCAATCCGCGGCGGGAGCGGTGGGAGCCGGGCTGGGCGCAGAGCCTCGAGAACCGGAGCTTCGTGGAACAGGTGCAATGGGAGCTCCGCGGGCTCGAGGAGGCGGACGTCATCTTGATGTACTTCGCGCCTGACTCGAAGGCGCCGATCAGCTTGCTGGAGCTCGGCCTGTTCGGGCGCTCCGGGAAGATGCATGTCGTCTGTCCGGAGGGGTTCTGGCGCAAGGGCAACGTGGATGTCGTGTGCGAGCGGTACGCGATCCGACGCTATGGGAGCTTGACTGAGGGGCTGCGCGCGGTGCGGGGCGCGCTCCTGCCCAGCTGCGGCGATTCAACGCGGTAACCGCTGCGTGAACACCACCCATCGTCGGTAGCATCTCGAAGCCGTCGAGGGCCCGATTCCGCTCGTGTACGCGCGAGCCCCCGTGGAGCCCACGTGCCCTGACCGTCGGAGCACACGCAGGGCGCTCGGCGTGACGAATCCGAGGAGCTGCCCGGAATTCATGAGTGGGAGGTGGCTGCTCGGCTCCTGCGGGATCCACCGCATGAGCCTGGCGCGCCACGCAAATCCAGCATGATTGCAACCACTTGTGAGACGACTCCATGCCCTCTTTTCGGGGGCGACGGACGAGCTCGATGAGGAGCGCCGGGCCGTCTACGGGGACCTGGTGCTATCCTCGCTGAACGCAGCGGCGAGGCGGAAGTTGGAGGCGATGATGAAGAGCGGTTACCAGTTTCAGAGCGAATTCGCGCGCGGCTACGTAGCGAAAGGTCGGCAGGAGGGAATCCTCGAAGCCAAGGCGCAGGCCGTGCTCGCCTTCCTCGAGGCCCGCGGGCTCGAGGTCCCCGCCGAGGTGCGAGAGCGCGTCCTCGCGAGTACCGATCTTGAGGAGCTGGACCGCTGGATCCGCCGCGCCGCCGTCGTCAGCGACGCCAGGGAGCTGCTCGCCACGACCGGCTCCTGAACACGGCACCTCCGTGTCCCCGAGATCCCTCCCCCCGAACGACAATTACGGAGAAGCGGCCGCCAGCGCCTGACCGAAGATCCTCGCCGCCTCGTCGATCTGAGCCGCCGTGATGACGAGCGGCGGCAGGAAGCGCACCACGCTGCCGTGGCGGCCGCCGAGCTCCACGATCATCCCCCGCCGCAGGCACTCGCGCTGCACGCGCCCGGCGAGGTCGCGGTGGGCAGGGCGCGCCCCGAGCGCGTCGGGCGCGGCCGCCGTGTCCACGAGCTCCACGCCGGCCATCAGGCCGCGCCCGCGCACGTCGCCGATGCACGCGTGCTCCTTGGCGAGCGCGGTGAGCTGCGCCATGAGCCGCGCGCCGAGCTCCGCGGCCGCCGCGTCGAGGCGCTCCGCGCGCAGCACCGACATCGTGACCGAGCCCGCGGCCATCGCGAGCTGGTTGCCGCGGAACGTGCCGGCGTGGGCGCCCGGACGCCAGGTGTCGAAGCGCTCGTGATACGCCACCACCGAGAGCGGGAGTCCGCCGCCAAGCGCCTTCGACAGGACCAGCACGTCCGGCTCGATGCCGGCGTGCTCGAACGCGAACATGCGCCCGGTGCGGCCAAAGCCTGTCTGCACCTCGTCGAGGATCAGCGGGATATCATGGCGCGTCGCCAGCTCCCGCAGCCCCTTTAGCCAGGCGACCGGTGCCGGGATCATGCCCCCCTCGCCCTGCACCGCCTCGACGATGATGGCAGCAGGCTTGGGCACGCCGCCCTCCGGATCGGACAGCAGGTTGTCGATGTACGCGAGCGAGGCCGCGATGCCGGCGCTGCCGCCGAGACCGAACGGGCAGCGGTACTCGTACGGATACGGCAGGAACTGCACACCGTTCAGGCTGGAGCCGAGCGCCGCCTTGGGCCCGAGGTTGCCCATCAGGGCGAGCGCGCCCTGCGTCATGCCGTGGTACGCGCCCTGAAAGGCCAGCACCGTGCCGCGCCCCGTCGCGAGCTTGACCAGCTTCAGCGCAGCTTCCACGGCGTCCGCCCCCGTGGGGCCGCAGAACTGGATGCGCGCGTGGCGGGCAAAGGCCGCCGGCAGCACGCCGAGCACGTCCTGCGTGAAGCGATCCTTGACCGGCGTGGTGAGGTCGAGCGTGTGGAGCGGTAGACCGGAGTGCAGCGTCCGCACCAGGACGTCAGTGACCGCCGGGTGGTTGTGCCCGAGCGCCAGGGTGCCAGCCCCGGCCAGACAATCGAGGAACACGCGCCCCTCGACGTCTTCCACATACACGCCTTGCGCGCGCGAGAGCGCCAGCGGCAGCCGCCGCGGGTACGAGCGGGCGTTCGACTCGCGCTGCCGCTGCCGCTCGAGCAAGGGGTGATCTCCCAGCTCGTACAGCGCGCGCCGCCGGTGGCGCTCGCCGAGCTCCGCGGCGAGGCCCGCGTGAAGGGGCGATCTGGAGGCCGCCGGCACCTGGTCCGACACAGGCAAACTGGAAGCTGCAGACAGACTCATGGGGTACTCCCTAGTGAGAAGGGTTGTTCCGCACCGGGCGCTCCAGGGCGCGCTCCGCGGGGTCCAGGACGTCCAGGGTCTCGCGTACGCGCGCATGCGCGTCGGCCCCCTGCACGGCGGCGATATGATCGCCGGGAAGAATCGCTGTGCGCACCGCTCCGGCCGTGTGCTGCTGCCAGTCCACGGGCGGGCCGCCGTGGTGCTCGATCGTCTCGGCGCTCCACCACACGTGGATGGGCGCGCCGAGGCAGCGCGGCGGCAGGTCGTTCAGGAACAGGGCCGCGTCCCGGAGCAGCGCGTACCGGTGATGGAAGGCCGCGGGCGGCACGTCGCCCGGCACGAGGCCGTGGGCCTGCGCCCACCGCACGGCCTCGTCCACCCGGTCGACCTCGCTGAGCCCCCGCAGCCGCTCGCGCAAGGCGTCGAGCTCCGCCGGCGGGAGCGCGAGCAGCGCCGCCCTGCGGTCCGGCGCGACATACTCCGCGAGCTCGTCCACGGCGTCCGGCTCGCCCCCCGCCGCCGCGTAGACGCGCGTGCGCGGCTGCGTGTCCAGGATGCCGAGGAAAGCGACCTGCTCGCCCTGCTCCTCCAGCGCCCGGGCGACGGCGAGCGCCAGCACGCCGCCCAGGGACCACCCGAGGAGATGATACGGCCCGCGCGCTTGCCGCTCCCGGACCTCGCGCGACAGGCGCTCGGCGATCCGCCCGATCGACGCGGCCTCGACCTCGCGCGCGAGCGCCGGGCCGAGATCGAGGCCGAGCACAGGCCGGTCCTCGCCGATGGCGTCGGCGAGGCCCCGGTAGGCGGTGACGTGCCGGCCCGTGGGATCCACGCAGAAGAGCGGCGGGCGCGACCCGCCCGCGCGGAGCTCGACGACGCTCGACGCCGGACCGCCGGCGTCGAGGAGCCGGGCTAGCCCCGCCACGGTCGGCGCCTCGAAGATCGCCATCAACGACAGCCCGCCGCCGAGCGCCTGCTGGATCCGGTGCATCAGCGGGATCGCCATCAGCGAGTGCCCGCCGAGGTCGAAGAAGTTGTCCTCGACGCCGACCTGCGGGCGCCCCAGGACGTCGGCCCAGATCGCCGCGAGCGTCTCCTCGACCGGCGTCCGCGGCGCGACGTACTCGCGCCGCCGGCGCGCGGCAGGGCTGGGCAGCGCCTTGCGATCCACCTTCCCGTTCGCGGTCAGCGGCAACGCGTGCAGAAGCACGAAGTCGCTCGGGTGCATGTACTCGGGGAGCCGGTCCTTGAGGAACGCGCGCAGCGCGGCCTCGTCGAGCGCTCCCTCCCGGGGGACGACGTACGCGACGATCGTCGGCCCGACCGCGCCGTCCTGGCGCGCGGCGAGGACGACCGCCTGCCCGACCGCGGGGTGCTCCCGGACCCGCGCCTCGATCTCCCCGAGCTCCACGCGGAAGCCGCGGATCTTCACCTGGTGATCGCGCCGGCCCATGAACTCGATGGCGCCGTCGGGCCGGTACCGCGCCCGATCGCCCGTCCGGTAGAGCCGCGCGCCCACGCCGAACGGGTGCGGCACGAACCGCTCCGCGGTCAGATCCGGCTGGCCCAGGTACCCGCGCGAGAGGCCGGCGCCGCCCAGGTACAGCTCGCCCACCGTGCCCACCGGCGCCGGCTCCAGGCGCTCGTCGAGGACGTACGCCTCCGCGTTGGCGAGCGGGCGGCCGATCGGCACCGACGCGCACCCGCGCCGGTCGCGCAGCGCGCGCAGCGGCAAGACCAGCGCGCCCACCGTCGTCTCGGTCGGCCCGTAGTGGTTCGCCACGGCGCAGCCGCTCGAGACCGCCGCGATGCGCTCGACGAGCGCGAGCGGCAGCGCCTCTCCGCCGAGCACCAGGAGCCGCCGCGGCAGCACCGCCGACCCCTCGCCCGTGTCGAGCAGCGCGCTCAGGTGCGAGGGCACGATCTTCAGCACGTCGATCGGCCAGCGCCGGTAGTACTCCGAGAAGAGCCGGCCGTCGGTCGCCGTCTCGTAGCCGATCACGTGCAGGCACCCGCCCGCGGCGAGCGCGCCGAAGATGCTCGTGTTGCCGAGGTCGGCGCTCAGCGTCGAGACGGTCGCGAAGTGCAGCCCGGCCTCGATGATCCCGAGCGCCTCGCACACCGAGCGGGTGTAGCTGGCGATCCCGCGGTGCGTGACGCCGACGCCCTTGGGCTCACCGGTCGAGCCCGACGTGAAGACGACGGACGCGAGATCATCGGGCAGCACCGGCACGCCCAGGTTGTCGGCAGGCTCGCCGTCGAGCAGCGCCGCGTCGTCCAGGGAGAGGACGGCGCAGTCGGTGTTCGACAGGTCCGGCAGCCGGGCGCGGACGGGCGCGTTCGTGAGCAGGACGGAGAAGCCCGCGCGCCGGATCTGCTGGGCGAGCCGCTGCACCGGGGCCTGCGGGTCGAGCGGCACGTAGGCGCCTCCGGCCTTCAGGATGGCGAGGAGGCCCGTGATCATGTCCACGGATCGCTCGCCGCAGAGGCCGACCGGGCTGCCGCCCCCAACGCCGCGCCGGCGGAGGTGGTGGGCGAGCCGGTTGGCCTGCTGGTTGAGCTCGCGGTAGGTCAGCCGCCGGTCGCCCGCGACCACCGCCAGCGCGTCGGGCTGCCGCGCAGCGTGCTCCTCGAACGCCTCGTGCAGGCACCGCGGGGGCGCGGCATCGTGCGCCGCCCCCCGGCCCTCGGAGAGCCGCCGCGCCCGCTCCGCGGGGCCCAGCAGGCCGAGGCGCGCGGCGGGCTCCGACCAGGCCTCGGCCGCGCTGCCGAGCAGCGCCCGGTACTGCTCGGCCATCGCCAGGACGCCCTCCGCCCCGCAGCGGCGCGCGTCGTGCCAGAGCGAGAGGCGCACGCGGCCCCGCCCGCGCTGCGCCGAGAGCGCGAGCTTGAGCCCGCCCGCGCCCGTGCACTGGCGCTCGACGTGCCACGCGACGCCGCCCGCCACCCTGGGCTCGGGGAGCGAGGAGAACTCGAAGCCGACGGTGCTCCCGGGCCCCCCGCCGTCCGCCTGCAGGTCGGGGTTCCAGTGCTCCTCCTCCTCGGTCACCTCCTCGACGCCGGCCTGCGCCCGGCGCACCAGCTCGGCGAACCGCTGCGCCTCGTCCACGCGGCACGGCACCGGGAGCCACTTGGCGACCGGGCCCATGACCTCCTGGACGTCCTCGATCCGCCGCCCGGCCGAGGCCACGGCGACGAGGAGCTCCCGCGACCCGGTGAGGCGCGCGAGGTGGAGCTGGAAGGCGGCGAGCAGGACCGACGAGAGCGAGGCGCCCTCGCCGCGGGCCAGCGACTCCAGCCGGCCGAGAAGCGCCGGGTCGACCTCGATGTCGACGACCTCGCCGGAGGCGCCGCCCTCCTCGGCGGCGCCCTCGAACGGGAGGACGACCGGCATCCCCGAAGGAACGGGGGCGCTCTCCGCCGAGCCGACGAGCTCGTTCTGCCACTCGGCGAACTGGGCGTACTGCACGGGCTCCACCCCGGCCTCCTGCCGCTCGCCGGCGGCGGCGTAGGCCTCGGCCAGCTCGCGGAACAGGAGGTCGAGCGTCCACGCGTCGGCAGAGAGCCCGGGCGCGGCCACGAGCAGGTCGTGCAGCCCCTCGGCGCGGCGCACCAGCCACACGTGGAGCAGCGGCCCGCGCTCCAGGTCGACCTTGAGCCGCGCGGCCTCGCGCCAGAGCGCCTCGACGTGCGCCTGCTGCTCGCCGGCCGCGCGGCCGCCCAGATCCACCCGGTGCCACGCGGGCGCCGCCCCGCCGACGGCCTGCAGCGGGAACTTGAGGCGCGGATCCCGGCGGAACGTCGTCCTCAGGATCTCGTGGCGCGCGACGACCTGGCCGAGGGCGCTGGCCAGCCGCGCGGCGTCGAGGTCTCCCTCCAGCCGGATCCACGCGCGCGTGAACACCGTGGCTCCGCTCCGGTGGAGCGCCCACAGGCGCCGCTGCTGCGGCGACAGGCGCACGCCCTGCACGCTCGGCCCGAGCTCGCTGACCTGCGCCGTCATGACGCCACCGCGCCATCCGACGTCCGCGACGCCTGCATCGCCCGCTCGGCCGTCATCATCTCGCCCATGGCCACCACGATCTTCCGCGGGCCCGAGAACGGATCGCGGCCGTGGGCCACGAGCATGTTGTCGAGCAGGATGATGTCGCCCTCCTGCCACGGGAACCGCACGGCGCAGCGCTCGTAGGCCTCGCCGAGCGCGCGCGTCGTCTCGACCTCGATCGGCGCGCCGTCGCCGTAGGTCACGTTGCGGGGCAGCCACTCCTCGCCGACCATCGCCATCAGCGACTCGCGCACCGGCGCCTCCAGGTACGCGGGGTGGTGCAGCTGGATCTGGTTGAAGAACACCTGCTCTCCCGTCTTCGGGTGCGAGAGCACGGCCGGCCCGCGCTGGCTGATCCGCAGCCGGCCGCCCGCGAGCCACTCGCACCGCATGCCGCCGGCGCGGCAGCGCTCCTCCACGACCGCGGGATCGGTGGTGTGGAAGAAGTCTTGCCAATCCACGTCGAAGCCCGGCGTGAAGTTCCGCACGTAGAGCAGCCCCGACCGCCGGAAGCGCTCGCGGACGTCGGGCGCGAGCGCCTCGTAGAGCCGCCGGCAGTCCACGATCGGCGTCGCGCCGCCCTCCGGCGCGGCCTGCACGCAGAAGAACCACTGCTTGAGCGGCCAGCGCGGCAGGTGCGAGCTCTCGTTGTGGAACAGGATGGCCTTGTCGGCCGGGTAGGGCGTCGAGCTGTAGATGTGCTGCCCGGTCTTCTCCCGCGGAAGATCGCCGTACTCGCCGAACAGCTCGCCGCAGATGGCCTGCGCGACCTGCTCGAACTCCGGGGCCGATCGGATCGGGAAGCCGCGGAACAGCACGGCCCCGTGCCGGAGCAGCTGCGCCTCGACGAACGCCCGCTCCTCGCGGGCCCATGCGGCGAGGTCCACGTCGTCCACCGCCGGCTTCACGACGAGCGGCAGCGGCCCGTCGCCCAGCGTGCTGGTCGCGACCAGCGCGCTCGGGCCCACGTCCACCTTGCGGGGGGTGATGCGCTTGAGGCTCCGGAGCCGGCCCTCGTCGCGCGTGCGTCCTTCCACGGTGCGTTCCTTCCTCTCCGCTGCCGCGAGCGCCGTCACGCGGCGGTCGGGGTCGTCCACGATGGCCCGCAGCACGGCCATGAAGTGGGCCGCCATCGCTGCGATGGTCGGCGGCTCGAACAGATCGGCGCGGTACTTCCACGCGCACGTGAGCCCCTCGTCCGTCTCCTCGACGAAGACGCCGAGGTCGAAGCGCGACACCTCCCGCTCGAGCTCCACGGCGCTGAAGCGCACCCCGGGCAGCGAGATCTCGGACGCCGGCACGTTCTGCAGCACGAAGAGCGTCTGCACGAGGGGGTGGCGGCCGGGCTCGCGGGCCGGCCGCACGGCGTCGACGACCTGCTCGAACGGCAGGTCCTGGTGCGCGTACGCGTCGAGCGTGACCTCCCGGACCCGCTGAAGGAGCTCCCGGAACGTGGGCAGGCCGCCGAGATCCGTGCGCAGGACGAGCAGGTTCACGAAGAACCCGATGAGCCCCTCGGTCTCGGCGCGGTTGCGGCCCGCGACGTCGGTGCCGACGAGGACGTCGCTCTGGCCTGTGCGGCCGAGGAGCACGACCTTGAACGCCGCGAGCAGCGTCATGAAGAGCGTGGCGCCCTCGCGCCGGCCGAGCGCGCGCAGCGCCTCGGAGAGCGCGCGGTCCACCACGATCGTGTGGCGCCCGCCGCGGTAGGTCGACGCGGCGGACCGGGGGTGATCCGGGCGCAGATCGAGCGCCGGCGGGGGGCCGGCGAGCCGCTCGCGCCAGGCGCCGAGCAGCGCCTCGCGGGTCGCGCCCTGCATCCAGCTGCGCTGCCAGACCGCGAAGTCCGCGTACTGGACCGGCAGCGGCCTCAGCGCCGGCGGCCGCCCGGCCCTCGCCGCCGCGTACAGCTCGGCCAGGTCCGCGACCAGCACGTTCATGGTCCAGCCGTCCGCCACGATGTGGTGGACGACGAGGACCAGCACGAGCTCGTCGCCGCGCAGCCGGATCGCCGTCACCCGCAGGAGCGGCCCTCGACCGAGGTCGAACGGCCGCTCCGCGCGGTCCGCGGCCAGGCGCTGGACCGCCGCGCCGCGCTCCTCGGCGGGCGTCGCCGACAGGTCCACCACCTCGAACTCCGGCGCGCCCTCGGGGGCGATCACCTGCACCGGCTCGCTCGAGGCCACGCCGAACGTGGTCCGCAGCGACTCGTGGCGCCGGACGAGCGCGGCAAGGCTCTCCCTGAGCAGCGCGACGTCGAGCGCCCCCTCGACGCGCACGGCCGCGGTCATGTTGTACCCGGCGCTGTCCGGCTCGAGCTGCGCCAGGAACCACAGGCGCTGCTGCGCGAACGAGAGCGGCAGCGGCCCCGTGCGCGGCGCCGGGACGAGCGGCGGCGGCGCGCCCGCGGCCGCGGCGCCGCCGCCCGGAGCGCGGCGCCGATCGACGTCGCGGGCGAGCTCCGCCACCGTGGGGTGGTCGAACAGGCTGCGGAGCGGCAGCTCGACGCCGAGCGCCTTGCGCACGCGCGACACCACCTGCGTGGCCAGCAGCGAGTGCCCGCCGAGCTCGAAGAAGCCCGCGTGGACGGGGACCCGCTCGAGCCCCAGCACCTCCGCCCAGATGCCCGCGAGGGCCTCCTCGGTCGGCGTCGTCGGGGCGCCGGCCGCCGCGCCGCCCGCGTCGATCGCGGGCGCCTCCGGCGCCGGCAGCGCCTTGCGGTCCACCTTGCCGTTCGGGGTGAGCGGCAGCGCGGGCAGGGCGACGAAGACGGGCGGCACCATGTAGTCGGGCAGCGTCTCCTTCAGGAACTCGCGCAGGCGATCGGGCGCAGGGGGCGCGCCGCCCTCGCCGACGACGTAGGCCACCAGCCGTTTGCCCGAGGTGCGCTCCTCCCGGACCACGACGACGGCCTCGTGGACCTCCGGGTGCCGCGCGAGGCGCGCCTCGATCTCGCCGAGCTCGATGCGGAAGCCGCGGATCTTCACCTGGTGATCCCGCCGCCCCGCGAACTCGAGGGTGCCGTCCGCGAGGCGCCGGCCGAGGTCGCCTGTGCGGTACATGCGCGCGCCGGGCGCGCCGCCGAAGGGATCGGGCACGAAGGCCTCGGCGGTGCGGGCGGGGTCGTTCAGGTAGCCGCGCCCCACGCCGATGCCCGCGACGCAGATCTCGCCGGTCACGCCGACGGGCGCGAGGTCGTCGCCCGTCACGACGTGGAGCCTCACGTTGGGCACGGGCCGGCCGATCGGCATGTGGACGACCTCGGGCCCCGGGGCCGCCATGATCGTGTGCAGCGCGACGTCGTCGGCGCACTCGGCCGGCCCGTAGGCGTTCATCAGGGGGACGCGGGGGTACCGCGCGAACCACCGGCGGGCGAGGTCGGGCGTCAGCGCCTCGCCGGTGGGCAGCATCCACCGGAGGCGCGGGAGGCGCGGCGCGTCGGCGTCCGCCGAGACGAGCTCCGCGAGCAGCGACGGGACCAGCTCCAGGACCGTGGTGCCCTGCGCCTCGGCCTCCTCCAGCAGGCGCCGCGGATCGCCCACGATCTCGTCGGGGACGATGTGGACGCGGCCGCCGCAGAGCAGCGCCGAGAGCAGCTGCCACACCGAGATGTCGAAGCACTGGGACGCGGTCTGGCCGATCACGTCCGAGGGGCCGAGCTCCAGCGCGGGGATCTTCCCCCACACGTTGTTGAGCATCCCCGCGTGCTCGACCATCGCGCCCTTCGGCACGCCGGTCGATCCGCTCGTATAGATCACGTAGGCGAGGTGGCCGGGGCCGGCGAGCCGCGGCAGGTCGTCGACGGGCGCGGGCCCGCGTTGCGCGGCGAGGCGCTCGCGCGTCACGAACCGCGGCCGCGCCGGCTCCGGCAGGTGCGCGAGCGCCTTCGCGAGTCGCGGGACCCATGCGTCCGAGGTCACGACCACGGGCGCGCGGCTCGACTCGATAACGCCGGCGATGCGCTGCTCCGGCTGGTGGGGATCGAGCGGGAGGTACGCGCCGCCGGCCTTGAGCACGCCGAGCACCGCGACGACCAGCTCGATGTCGCGCGACTCCAGCACGGCCACGATCGTGTCCGGGCCGACCCCCTGGGCCCGCAGCGCGTGGGCCACGTGGTTCGCGGCGCGGTTCAGGGCCGCGTAGGTGAGCCGGCGCCCGCGGCACGTGACGGCGTCCGCGTCCGGCGTCCTCCGCGCCTGGGCCTCAAAGAGCGCCACGTAGCTCGGCGCGGCAGGCTCCGCGCCCTTCGTGCTGTTCCACTCGCGCAGGAGCCTCTGGCGCTCGCGCTCGTCGAGGAGCGAGAGGTCGCCCAGCCGGGCGTCCGGGCGGCGGGCCATCTCGGAGAGGAGCTGGACCAGGTGGTCGAGCATCCGCCGGACGGCATCGGGCTCGAACAAGCGCCGGTCGTACGAGAGCCGGATCCCGAGCGACTCGCCCGGGTACGCCACGACCGTCATCGGATAGTTCGTGTGGACCCGGTCCTGCTCGTACGAGAGGCGAACGGCGCCGACCTGCTGCCCGAGGCGGGGATCCTTCGGCGCGTTCTCGAAGACGAGGAGGCTGTTGAACAGCGCCTGTCCCTTGGGGAGCTCGCTCCACCGCTGGATGTGCACAAGCGGCGGATACTCGAACTCGCGGATACGGTAGTTGTGGGAGAGGAGGCCCTTGAGCCACGGGAGGAGCGGCTGCTCGGGCGGCACGCGCACCCGGAGCGGCAGGCTGTTGATGAACAGGCCCACGATCGTCTCCACGCCGGGCAGATCGGTCGGTCGGCCCGCCACGGTCACGCCGAACACGACGTCGCGCTGGCCGCTGTAGCGGCTCAGGAGGAGCGCCCAGGCCCCTTGCACGAGGGTGTTGGGCGTCAGCCCGTGCTGGTGCGAGAGGCGCAGGAGCGACTCGGTCATGGCCGGGGGCAGCTCGACGAGCGCGTCGCTCACGCCGGCCCCCGCGAGCGGCGCCGCGCCGTCGGCGGCGGCTCGCTCCACGCCGAGGGGCGTCGGCTCCGCGAAGCCGCGGAGCTCCTCGCGCCAGAACCGCTCGGCCGCCGAGAGGTCCTGTTGCGAGAGCCAGGCGATGTAGTCGCGGTACGGGCGCGGCTCTGGCAGCTCCAGCGAGCGGCCCTCGCCCAAGGCCTCGTAGTACGACAGGCACTCCATCATCATCACGGAGAAGCACCAGTCGTCCGTGAGGATGTGGTGGAAGCTCCGGACGATGCGATACGCGTCGTCCTTCATGCGGATCAGCCGGATCCGCATCAACGGCGCGCGGGTCATGTCGAGCCCGGCGGCGAGCTCGGCCTCGAGCGTCTCGGCGAGGCGCCTCTCCTGCTCGGCCTCGGTCTGATCGCGCCAGTCGAGGACGTGGATGACCTCGGAGAGGTCGACCTGCCGGTGGACGACCTGGACCGGCCGCTCGAGATCCTTCCAGGCGAACGACGTCCTCAGGATGGGGTGTCGCGCCACCACCCGCTGCCAGGCCTCGACGATGAGGCCGGCGTCGAGCGGGCCGTGCCACACGTAGTGCTGCTGCATCAGGTAGATGCCGGAGCCCGGGTTCAGGAGGGTGTGAAAGAGCATGCCCTCCTGCATCGGCGAGAGCGGGTAGACGTCATCGAGCCCCGACGCGTCCGGCAGGCAGCGCGCGATCTCGTCCTCGGTGAGGCCGCTCAGCGGGAACTGCGACGTTGACTGCGACGGCGAGATGGATGGCGTCGCCTCGCGCTGCTCTCCCTGCGGCCCTCCCGCATTTCCCGGGCGTGTGGGCGCCTTTTCCGGGGCAGCGGCAGCCCGTTCCGGGGCCGCGGCGGAGACCGCGACCGCCGCGGCGGCGGCCACCGTGGGGTGGTCGAACAGGGCCTTCGGGCTCAGCTTGATGCCGCGCTGGTTGGCGCGCGCGATGACCTGCAAGCTCCGGATGGAGTCGCCGCCGAGGGCGAAGAAGTTGTCGTGGATGCCGACCCGCTCCACGCGCAGGATGTCGGCCCAGATCTGCGCGAGGGTGGCCTCGACCTCGTTCCGCGGCGCGACGAAGCCGCTCGCCTCCTGCGCGCCCGCCCGCTCGGGCTCGGGCAGCGCCGCGCGGTCGATCTTGCCGTTCGCGGTGAGCGGCAGCGCCGGCAGCGCCACGATCACGGCGGGCACCATGTAGTCGGGCAGCTGCTGCGTGAGCCGGCCGCGGAGCGCCGCCGCGTCGAGCGCCGCCGCCTCCCTGCTCACCACGTAGGCCACGAGGCGCACGGCCCCGCTGTCGTCCCGCGCCGCCACGACCGCCTCGCGCACCTCGGGCTGCTCCCGCAGCCGCGCCTCGATCTCGCCCAGCTCGACGCGATGGCCGCGCAGCTTGATCTGGTGGTCGGTGCGCCCGAGGAACTCGATCGCGCCGTTCGCGAGGAGGCGCACGCGATCTCCGGTGCGGTACAGCCGACCCCCGGCCACGCCCCCGAACGGATCCGGGACGAAGCGCTCCGCCGTCAGCTCGGGGCGAGCGTGGTAGCCGCGCGTCACGCCAGCCCCGCCCAGGTAGAGCTCCCCGGGCACGCCCACCGGTACGGGCTCAAAGTTTACACCAAGGACATATGCCTGGGTATTCGGGAGCGGCCGGCCGATCGGCACGGTCGCCCCGGAGCGGCCGTCTGCGGGGTCGATCTGCCATGTGAGCGAGCCAACGGTCGTCTCGGTGGGGCCGTAGTGGTTCACGACGGTGCAGCCCGGCGCGAGCGTCCGGATCCGCTCGATGAGCTCCCAGCTCGAGGCCTCTCCGCCGACCACGAGGCAGCGCGCCGGCAGCACGCGCTCGGGGCGCGCGGCTTCGAGGAGCGCGCCGAGGTGGCTGGGGACGATCTTGAGCGCCTCGACCCCGTGGCGGCTCATGTACTCGGCGGTCGCGTCGGGATCGAAGATCCGCGCCTCGGACAGGACGTGCAGCGCGCGGCCCGAGCAGAGCGCCCCGAAGAGCGACGTGTGCCCGAGGTCCGCGGCCACGGTCGAGACGAGCGCCATGCCGCCGCCCTCGGCGAGGGGGAGCCGCGCGAGCACGCCGCGCACGTAGTTCACGAGGTGGCGGTGCTCGACGGCCACGCCCTTCGGGCGCCCCGTCGAGCCCGAGGTGTAGATGAGGTAGGCGAGGTTGTCGGGGCGGGCCGTCTGGCCGAGCGGCGCGTCGGGCTCGGCCGCGAGGGCGCCCGCGTCGCGGTCCAGGAAGAGCAGCGCGGGACCCGGCTCGTCGAACGCGCCGGCCCACCGCTCCTGCGTGACCACGACGCGCGCGCCGCTGTCCTCCACCACGGCGCGGAGCCGCTCGCGCGGGAACTTCGGGTCGACAGGCACGTACGCGGCGCCGGCCTTGAGCGCGCCGAGCAGCGCGAGGATCATCTCGGCCGAGCGCTCGATGCACAGGACGACCCGGTCCTCGGGCCCCACGCCGAGCGCCCGCAGCCTCCACGCCAGCTGGTTCGTCTTCCGGTCGAGCTCCCCGTAGGTCAGCGCCGTCTCTTCGCAGGCGACCGCGAGCGCGCCGGGCCGCGCGGCGGCGTGCGCCTCGAAGAGCTCGTGGACGCAGGCCGCCGGCGGGGAGGCCGTGGCCGTCGCGTTCAGGTCGGTGAGCAGGCGGCGCCGCTCGGCGGCGCCCACGAGGGGCAGCTCGGCCAGGCGGGCGTGCGGCCGCGCCACCATCGCCTCGATCAGCGCGCGGCACTGGCCGAGCAGGCTGGCCGCGGCCTCGTGCGTGAGGCGGCGGCGCTCGTACGACAGGAGGAGCCCGAGCTCGCTCGACGGCTCGACGATGAGCGAAACGGGGTAGTTGTTGCGCCCGGCGGTGAGCAGGGCGTCGCCGACGCGCCCGCCGCCAGGCCGGGGCAAGGGACGGACGCGCACGTCGGTCTGGGCGCCGCTCACGTCCTCCTCGGGGTAGCTGTCGAACACAACGATGGTGTCGAAGAGGGACCGCCCGCCCGGCACGTCGCTCCAGCGCTGGACGTTGGACAGGGGGGTCCACTCGTGCTGGCGCAGCGCGCTGTTGCGGTCCTGCAGCCGCGAGAGCCAGGCGGCGAGCGGCTCGTGCTCGTCCACGTGGACCCGCACCGGCAAGGTGTTGATCAGCACGCCGACGATGGCCTCGGAGCCCGGGAGCTCCGGGGGGCGGCCCGACACCGTGGCGCCGAAGACCACGTCGCGCTCTCCGCTGTGCCGGGAGAGCAGGAGGGCCCACGCGCCCTGCACGAGGGTGTTCAGCGTGACGCGCAGCCGGCGCGCGCAGGCCGCGAGCGCCTCCGTCTCGGCCCGCGAGAAGCGCAGCGCCTGCTCGGCGCAGGGGAACGCCGCGTCGCTCGCCGCGGCCGCCGCGGCCGGGCCGGCCTCCATGGGGAGCGGCGTCGGCGCCCGGAACCCGGCCAGCGCGCCGCGGAAGAACCGCTCGGCGGCGCCTTCGTCCTGGGCCTGCACCCACGCAAGGTATTCCCGGTACGGGCGCGGCCGCGGCAGCTCGGGCGCGGTGCCCCGCACGAGCGCTTGATACACGAACAGCGCCTCTCTCAGCAGGAGCGCGAAGCTCCACCCGTCGAGCAGGAGGTGATGATGGCTGTTGATGAAATAAAAGGCCTCGTCCTCGGCCTGAGCCACCGTGAGCCGCATGAGCGGCGCCTTCAGCAGGTCGAAGCCGGCGCGCCGGTCGGCGGCCATGAGCTCGACGAGGGCCGCCTCGCGCTCGCGCGCGCCGAGCCCGCGGAGGTCGTGGCGCGCGAGCGGGATCGTCGCCCGCGGTCGGACCACCTGCACGGGCTTCGCCACGCCCTCCCAGACGAAGCCGGTGCGCAGGATCGGGTGCCGCTCCGCGAGCGCTTGCCAGGCGCGCTCGAAGACATCGAGGTCGAGCCGCCCCTCCAGGAGGAAGGCCGTCTGGACGAAGTACGGATCGGCGGACCGGTCCGAGACCGCGTGAAAGAGCAATCCCTGCTGGAGCGGGGAGAGGTAGTGAATCGACTCAACGTCTTTCTTCTTGTTCGTCATGGTCTCAGTCCAAGGCTTCCAGGATGGAGTCCAGCTCGTCCGACCCGAGCGCGACGTCGGTGAAGTCGGACGGCGTGTAGCCACCGGCGTCGGGTGACAGGCAGTGCGCGATCAGCTCTCTCAGCGCGTCGCGCCACAGCGCGCTGACCTCCGCGACCGTCTCCTGCCGGTACCGCGCGGCGCTGTAACGGAAGGTCGCCTCGAGCCGGCCGTCGTACACGGCCGCGTCGATCTCGATCTCGTACGCGAGCGGGCTGCGCAGGTCGTGCTCGGCGCCGGACGACTCCGCGGCCAGGGAGAACCGCGCGCCGGCGCCGACCACCTGATCCCACTGGCCCAGGTAGTTGAGCGCGACGCCCGGCGTCGGCAGGCGGCGCAGCTGGTCCGCGATAGCCCCTTTCCCCAGCTCCCGCACCGCGCCGTAAGGGAGGCCGCGCCGCGGGACGCGGCGGAGCTGCTCCTTCGCGGTCTTGAGCACGGCGCCCGGCGTCGCGTCCGGCGCGACCTCGAGCAGCACCGGGTAGGCGCTCGTGAACCAGCCGATCGTGCGCGACAGGTCCAGGTCGTCGCCGTCGAGCGCCTCGCGCCCGTGGCCCTCGACCTCGATCGCCGAGAGCGGTTGGCCCGTCCACCGCGCGAGCGCCAGGGCCAGCCCGGCCAGCAAGAACTCGTCGATCCGCGTCCGGTACGCCTCCGACACCGCCTCGAGGAGCGACCGCGTCTCCGCCCCGCTCAGGCCCACCTTGAGCGTGGCCATGGCCGTCTCCGCGCGATCCCCCGCCGGCTCGTCGACCGGCAGCGGCGCGAGGCGATCCCAGGGCAGCCCGAGCCAGAAGGCCGCCTCTTCCTGGAGGGCGGCGTCCTGCGCCGCGGCCTCGAGGCGCGCCGCCCACCGCGGGAACGAGGTGGTCCTGTCGGGCAGCTGCGCCGGCGCTCCGCGGCGGGCCTGGTCGTAGGCGGCCTCCAGATCCTCGAGGAGGATCCGCCACGATACGCCGTCGATGACCAGGTGGTGCGCGACCAGCAGCAGCCGCCCCGGCCTGCCGGCGCCAAGGTCGAACCCGACAACCCGCAAGAGCGGCCCCGCCGTCAGGTCGAGGCTGGCCTGCCACCGGGCGGCGTGCGCCTCGAGCGCCCGTGGCTGCTCGGCCTCGGGCACGCCGGCGAGGTCCGCCCGGTGCACGACCGTGGCGGGCTCGTCGGAGCGCGCGAGCGTCTGACGGAAGCCGCGCTCCTCGGGCACGTAGCGCAGCCGGAGCGCGCCGTGGTGGCGCAGGAGCGCCCGCACCGCCGCCTCCAGCGCCGGCCACTCGAGCGGCTCGGAGACCGAGAGCAGGAGCGACTGGTTCCAGTGGTGCGGGTTGGGCAGGCCGCGCGCGAAGAACCGCCGCTGGATCGGCGTCAGCGGGACGTCGCCGCCCGCCGGATCCTCCTCGGCTGGCGCGGCGGCGGCCGGGGCAAGGCCCGCGGCGGCGGCCAGCGCCGCGACGGTCTGGTGCTGGAACATCTGGCGCGCCGTCACGCGCAGGCCGGCCTGCTTCGCGCGGGACACGACCTGCAGGCTCAGGATCGAGTCGCCTCCCAGCTCGAAGAAGTTGTCGTGCCGGCCGACGCGCTCGCGGCCCAGCACCGCGGCCCAGATCTCCGCGAGCTGCGCCTCGACGGCCGTGGCGGGCGCTGCGTCCGCTTCCGCGGCCGGGCGCGCTGCGTCCGCGCCGCCCGCGCCGTCGGCGGTGTCCTGGCGCGGTCCCAGCAGCGCCGGAGACGGCGGCTCCGGCGGCGCCGCCTCGCGCGGCTCCGGCAGCGGCAGCTCGCCGAGCCGGGAGGTCGGCCGGGCGGCGATCCCCTCCAGCAGCTTGAGGAGATCGTCCGCCATGCGGCGGATCGAGCGCTCCTCGAAGAGATCCGTGCTGTACTCGAGCGAGCCGCTCAGGCCCTCCGGCGTCACCGCCATGTGGAGCGAGAGGTCGAACTGGGCGCTGCCCGGATCCACGTCGAGCGTCAGGATCTCGAGGCCGTCGATCGCGCGGCGCGGCGCGCGCTGCGGGGCCTCCTGGAGCGAGAACATCACCTGGAACAGCGGGGTGTTGCCGAGATCCCGCGCGGGTCGGAGCGCCTGGACGAGCTGCTCGAACGGCAGATCCTGGTGCGCCTGCGCCGCGAGCACCTCTTCACGGACGCGCGCCAGCAGCTCGGTGAAGCGCGGATCTCCGCCGAGATCCGCCCGCAGCACGAGCGTGTTGACGAAGAACCCGATGAGCCCCTCGACCTCCACGCGGGTGCGGCCCGCGATCGGCGTCCCGATGCACAGGTCGGTCTGGCCGCTGTAGCGCGCGAGCAGCACCTCGAACGCGCCGAGGAGCAGCATGAACGAGGTGACCCCCTGGCCGCGCGCGAGCGCGCCGAGCGCCGCCGAGAGCTCGCCCGGCAGCGCGAAGGCATGGCGGGCGCCCCGGTACGACCGCGCCGGGGGCCGCGGCCGGTCGGTGGGCAGCCGCAGCACCGGCGGCTCCGCGCCGAGCCGCTGCCGCCAGTACGCGAGCTGCTGGTCGAGCACCGGCCCGGTGAGCCACGCGCGCTGCCACCGCGCGTAGTCGGCGTACTGGACCGGGAGCGACGGGAGCGCCGCGGCGCGGCCCTCGGCGCCGGCGGCGTAGAGCTCCATCACCTCGCTGACGAGGAGGCTCAGGGACCACCCGTCCGACACGATGTGGTGGAGGACGACGAGCAACGCGTGCTCGCGCTCCCCGAGGCGGAGCAGCGTGATCCGGAACAGCGGCCCCTCGGTGAGGTCGAAGGCGCGGCTGGCTTCCGCCTCGAGCGCGCGCTGCGCCGCTGCCTCGCGCTCCTCGGCGGGCGCGGCGCGGAGGTCCGCGATCGAGAGCGCGACCGGCTGCTCCGGCCGGACGATCATCGCCGGCCGGCCGTCGATCTCCGCGAAGGTCGTGCGCATGGACGCGTGGCGGCGGACCACCGCCTCGAGCCCGCGCTTCAGCCGGTCGACGTCGAGCGGGCCGACGAGGCGCACGGCCGCCGGGATGTTGTACGAGGCCGCCGTGGGCTCGAGCTGGGCCAGGAACCACAGGCGCTGCTGGGCGAACGAGAGCGGCGGCGCGCCGTCGCTCGTTGGTCCTGTGAGCTGCCCCGTGATCGGCGGCAGCGTCACGCCCTGCTGCTGCCGGACGGCCTCGTCGACCGCGCGGGCGAGCCGCGCCACGGTCGGGTGATCGAAGAGGGTCCTGAGCGGCAGCTCCACCTGGAAGGCGGCGCGGACGCGGGAGATCACGCGCGTCGCGAGGAGCGAGTGCCCTCCGATCTCGAAGAACGTCTCGTCCACGCCGACGGCCTTCAGGTCGAGCACCTCGGCCCAGATCCCCGCGACGGCCTCCTCCGTCGCCGTGCGGGGGCGATCGCCCGCGGCGCGAGCGGCGAGCCCGGGCGCCGGCCCGGCCTTCCGGCCCCGCGCGCCGTCCGCCGCGGGCCTGTCGTCCCGCCGCGCCGCGCGCCACGCCGCGGCGAGCCGCGCCTCCTCCGCTGCCAGCTCCGACCCCGGTCCCCCGAGGGCCGCGAGCTTCGCGAGCCGCGCCTCCGGCTGGCCGGCCATGCGCTCGAGCAGCGCGCACAGGTCCGCCGCCATGCGGGCGACGGTCCCCCCGTCGAGGCGCCGCGTGTCGAACGACAGCGACAGCGCGAGCTCGCTGCCGGGGACGACGGCGATGGTGAGCGGATAGTTCGTCCAGGCCTCCTCCGTGCTCACCTCGATCCCGAGGGCCCGCCGGTGCTCGTCGACGGCCTCGTCGAGGGGGAAGTTCTGGAACACGAGCAGCGACTCGAAGAGCGGCGCGCCTCGCTCCACCTCGCTCCATTGCTGCACCTGGACCAGCGGGCTGTACTCGTACTGGCGCAGCTCGAGGTTGAGCTCCTGAATCTCGTGGAGCCACGCCGCGAGCCGCATCTCCGGGTCGACGCGCAGGCGCAGGGGGAGCGAGTTGATGAACGCGCCCATGATGGAGCCGGCCTCGGGCAGGTCGGCCGGGCGGCCGGCCACGGTGACGCCGAAGAGCACGTCCGGCTCGCCGCTGCTGCGGGCCAGGAGCAGCGCCCACGCGGCCTGCACCGCGGTGTTGAGCGTCACCCCCTGCGCTTGGGCGAAGCCCTGGAGCGCCCCCGTCGCGCCCGGAGAGAGCCGCGCGCGGTGCTCGCGGAAGCCGGGCGCCGCGTCGGCCCCGGCGCGCTCCGGCAGCGGGGTCGGCGCCGTCAGCCCCCTGAGGTGCGCCCGGAAGAAGGCCTCGGCGGCCGCCATGTCCTGCCGCTCGAGCCACGCGATGTAGCTCCGGTAGGGCGGCGCCGGCTCGCGCTCTCTCAGCGCGCCGCGGCGCGCCTCCTCGTAGTAGGTCAGCCACTCCTTGAGGATCAGCCCCTGACACCAGCCGTCGAGCAGCGCGTGGTGGACGCTCCAGACGATCTGGTCGGCGCGCTCCGGGAGGCGCATCACCGTGACCCGCATCAGCGGCGGCTCCTCGAAGCGGAGGCCGCGCCGGCGATCCTCCCGGAGAAAGCGCTCGAGCGCCGCCGCGTGTTCGGCCTCCGGGAGCTCCCGCCAGTCGAGGACCTCGAGGGGCAGGCGCACGGCGCGGCGCACGACCTGGTGAGGCTCCTCGACGCCGGTGACGAAGCCGGTCCGGAGGATCGCGTGGCGCGCGCCGAGGACCTCGAAGGCCCGCGCGAAGGCCTCGACGTCCAGCCCCTGCGCGAACCGGCAGACGACCTGGTTGAAGTACGGGCTGTCCTCCGGCGTCAGCAGCGAGTGGAAGAGCATGCCCTGCTGCACCGGGGACGCGGGGACCACGTCCTCGATGTCGCCGCCGGCCTGCAGCAGCGCGTCGAGCTGCGCCCGCGCCAGCCGGGCCAGGCCGAACGGCTCGATCGCGGCGGGCGGGGGCGAGGCGGGCGGCCGCGGCCCGGCCTGCGCCGCGGAGAGATCGCGCGCGAGCGCTGCGATCGTGCGGCCCGCGAAGATCTGCTTGGGCGTCAGGCGCAGCCCTCGCTGGGCGGCGCGCGCGATCACCTGCAGCGAGACGATGGAGTCGCCGCCCAGCTCGAAGAAGTCGTCCTCGACGCCGACCTGCTCGCGGCGCAGCGCCTCGGCCCAGACCTCGGCGAGGATCCGCTCCGGCTCGGTGCGCGGCGCTGTGAAGGGGCGTTGGGCCGGCGCGTCGAGCTGCTCGGGCGCGGGCAGGGCGCGTCGGTCGACCTTGCCGTTGGGCGACAGCGGCATGCGGTCGAGCACGACGATGGGCGAGGGCACCATGTACGCCGGGAGGACCTCGCCGAGCCACGCGCGGAGCGCCTTCGGATCGAGCGCCGCGCCGTCGGCGCGGCCGGCGACGTAGGCGACGAGGCGCTTTCCGCCGTGGGCCTCGTCGCGGGCGAGGACGATGGCCTCGCCGACGCCGTGGTGCTGGAGCAGGCGGGCCTCGATCTCGCCGAGCTCGACGCGCAGGCCGCGGATCTTGACCTGGAAGTCGAGGCGGCCGAGGAACTCGATGGCTCCGTCGGGGCGATGGCGCGCCAGATCGCCAGTCCGGTACAGCCTCCCTCCCGGGGCGGAGCCAAACGGATCGGGCACGAAGCGCTCCGCGGTGAGGGCGGGGCGACGGTGATAGCCGCGGGCGAGGCCGACGCCGCCGATGTGGAGCTCGCCGGCGACGCCCGCGGGCACGGGCTGGCCGTGGCGGTCGAGCAGGTAGATCTGGGTGTTGGCGATGGGGTAGCCGATGGGCACCGAGGCGGAGGAGTCCCCTCGCTCGCAGGCCCAGTACGTCACATCGATGGAGGCCTCGGTGGGGCCATAGAGGTTGTGGAGCTCGGCGTGATCGAGCCGCTCGAAGCACCGCCGCGCGAGCTCCGCTGGCAGCGCCTCGCCGCTGCAGATGATCCGGCGCAGCGACTGGCATGAGGCCACGCCCGGGGTCTCCAGGAAGGCCTGGAGCATGGGCGGGACGAAGTGCAATGTGGTGACGCCGTGGCGCGTGATCAGCTCGACGAGCCGCTCGCCGTCGCGGTGGTCGCCGGGCCTGGCGACGACGAGGCCAGCGCCGGTGATCAAGGGCCAGAAGAACTCCCAGACCGAGACATCGAAGCTGAAGGGGGTCTTCTGCAACACCCGGTCATCCGGGGTGAGGCCGTAGCGCTCCTGCATCCATTGCAGGCGGTTGAGCAGGCCACGGTGGCTGTTGCCGGCGCCCTTGGGACGCCCGGTCGAGCCGGAGGTGTAGATGGTGTAAGCGAGGTTGTCCGGCGACAGCGGGGTCGCGAGGTTGTCCGTCGGCTCCCTGTCGATCTCGGCGCGATCCACGTCCAGACACAACACCTGGGCGCCGTGCGCCGGCAGGCGCGACGCCACGGGCCACTGGCTCAGCAGGACCGGCGCGGCCGCGTCCTCGAGCATGAACGCGATGCGGTCGATCGGGTAATCGGGATCGATCGGCACGTAGGCGCCGCCGGCCTTGAGGATGCCGAGCAGCCCGACGACGAGCTCGACGGAGCGCTCTGCGGCGATGGCCACGAGCACGTCGGGCCCCACGCCGCGCTTCCTGAGCGCGTGCGCCACCTGATTGGCGCGCTCGTTGAGCTCTCGATAGCTCAGCCGCTTCTCATCGAAGATCACCGCCACGGCGTCCGGCGCCCGCCTCGCCTGCGCCTCGAAGAGCTCGTGGACGCGCCGCTCGTCCGGATACGCGCGCTCCGTCGCGTTCCAGTCCGTCACGACACGCCGGGACTCCAGCTCGCCCAGGAGCGACAGCTCGCCGACCCGCGCCTCGGGGCGGCTAACGAGCTGCCTGAGCGCCACCTCCACGAGGCCGAGCAGGCGGGAAGCGGCGTCCTCGTCGAACCGCTGCCGGTCATAGGACAGGCGCAGCTGGAGCTGGCTCCCCGGCAGGACGGCCAGCGTCAGCGGGTAGTTGGTCTGGTCCGCGAACGCGACGTCGCGGACGCCGAGCCCGGGCAACCCCGCCTGGGTCCGAGGATCGGTGGGATAGTTCTCGAAGACGAGCAAGCTCTCGAACAGCGGCTGTCCCGCCGGTATCGCGCTGAACGCCCGCGCCTGGGCCAGCGGCGTGTGCTCGTGCGGGCCAAGCTCCGTCGTGGCCCGCAGGAGATCGCGCAGCCAGTCCGCGACGGTGGCGGCCTGCGGCACGGCCACGCGCAGGGGCAGCGTGTTGATGAAGAGCCCCACCATGGCGTCGATCCCGGCGAGCGGCGCCGACCGCCCGGCCACCGTGATGCCGAAGACCACGTCGTCGCTCCGGGCCGCCCGGCTCAGCAGGAGCGCCCAGGCCGCCTGGACCAGGGTGCTCGCCGTCACGCGGTGCTGCTGCGCGAAGCGCTGCAGGCGCGCCGTCGCCGCTTCCGACAGCGAGACGATCGTCGCCCCGTGACCGCTCATCCCCTCGGCCGCCGTGACGCGCTCCAGGGGCAGCGGCGTCGCCGCGCTGAAGCCCGAGAGCGCGCCTCGCCAGAAAGGCTCCTCGGCGCCGGCGTCCCGCTCGCGCAGCCAGGCGATGTACTCGCGGTAGCGCCGGCGCGGCGACAGCGCGACCTCGCGGCCGGCGCGCAGGGCGTCGTAGGCAGCGAAGGCGTCCTGCAGCACGAGGGACGCCGCCCACCCGTCGAGGACCAGGTGATGGTGGCTCCAGAGCACGTGGTGGGCCTCGTCGCCCACGCGCAGCAGCGCGACGCGCATCAGCGGGCCCCGCGCCAGATCGAAGCCCCGCGCGCGATCCGAGTCGACGCGGGCGGCCATCCGCGCCCGCTGCTCCTCGGCCCCGGCGTCGCGCCAGTCCTCGAGCTCGATCTCCAGCGCCGCCCCGCGCCGCACGACCTGGAGCGGCTCGTCGGCCCCTTCCGACGCGAAGGTCGTGCGCAGGACGCCGTGGTGCTCCACCACGGCCTCCCAGGCCCGGCGGAACGCGTCCACGTCGAGCGCGCCCTCCAGCCGGCACGTCACCTGCTCGACGTAGACGCCGGAGCCGGGCTCCCACAGGCTGTGGAAGAGCAGCCCCTGCTGGAGCGGGCTCAAAGGATGGACGTCCTCGACGTCGCGGCCGGCGCCCAGCAGGCGATCCAGCCTGGCCTGGTCGAGCCGCGCGAGGGGGAAGTCCGAGGGCGTGTACCCTCCGCTGTCCGGCGAAAGGCAGTGCGCGACGAGGGCGCGCAGCCGCGCCGCGAAGTCCTCGCTGAGCCGCGCGATCGTCTCGGGCCGGTAGCGGGCGCCGCTGTAGTTCCACATCACGCGGAGGCGCCCGCCGACGATCGCCGCGTCGACCTCCAGCTCGTAGCCCCGCGGCGTGCGCGGATCGTGGTCGCGCCCGACGTCGCCCTCGGCGTGCGCGAACAGCGGGCTCGACGCGAACAGGTCGTCCCACTGCCCGAGGTAGTTGAAGCTCACCTGCGGCGCGGCGTGCGCCCGGAGCCGCGCCGCGCGCTCGTCCTCGCTCAGGTACCGGAGCACGCCGTACGTGGCGCCGCCCCGGGGGACGGCGCGGAGCTGCTCCTTCGTCGCCTTGAGCACGCCGTCCGGCGCCGCGCCGGCCGGGACCTCCAGCCGGACGGGGTAGATGCTCGTGAACCACCCGACCGTCCGGGAGAGATCCACGTCGTCGAGCGCGTCGCGCCCGTGCCCCTCCAGGTCGATGCGCACGGCCGGATCGCCCGTCCACCGCGCGAGCGCGCCGGCGAAGGCCGCGAGCAGGATCTCGTCCACGCGCATCCGGTACGCGGGCGTCGCATGGAGCAGCGCGCGCGTGTCCTCGGCGCCGAGGAACTGGGTCAGGTAGACGGTCTCCGCCTCGAGCGACCCGCCGGCCGGATCGTCCGCGGGCAGCGCCGCCGTGGGGCGGCTCGCGGCGATCCACGCCTCGGCCTGCCGCGCCACCTCCTCGGATCGGGCGTGCGCGCACAGGCGCCGGGCGAACTCGCCGAAGGAGAGGGTCTCGTCCGGGAGCCGGATCGCCTCGCCGGCGCCGTGCTGCCGGTGAGCGGTCTGGAGATCCTCGAGCAGGATCCGCCACGAGACCGCATCGACCACGAGGTGGTGCGCGATCAGCAGGAGGCGGCCCGGGCGCTCCGGGCCCAGGTCGAACAGCACCGCGCGGAGGAGCGGCCCCTCGCTCAGGTGGAGCCGCGCCTGGTGCTCCCCGGCCGCCCTGGCCAGCGCCGCGGCCTGCGCCTCGGCGGGGAGGTTCGACAGGTCGACCCGCGCGACCTCCGCGGCGCCCGAGCCCGCGTAGCGCTGGCGAAAGCCGTCCGCCTCGCGCGTGAACCGCAGCCGCAGCGCGCCGTGGTGGTCGGCCGTGGCCCGGACCGCGGCCGTGAGCGCCTCCACGGAGATCCGCTGCCGCAGCTCGAGCAGCACGGTCTGGTTCCAGTGGTGCGGGCTCGGCCCGCCCAGCTCGAAGAACCAGCGCTGGATCGGCGTGAGCGGCGCGTCTTCGACAAACGGCGCGAGCGGCGCCGCCGCGGCCGGCGTCGGGGCCGGCGCCGCCACCGCGGCCAGATCGGCGATCGTCTGGTGCTGGAAGATCTGCCGCGGCGTGAGCGAGAGGCCCGCGGCCCGCGCGCGAGAGACGACCTGGAGCGCGAGGATCGAGTCGCCGCCGAGCTCGAAGAAGTTCTCCTGCACCCCGACCGCCGGCCGCCCCAGGAGCTCCGCCCAGATCCCTGCGAGCGCCGCCTCGGCCTCGGTGCGCGGCGTCGCCGCCTCGCCGCTCGGCGCGGCCGGTGCCGGCAGCGCGCGCCGGTCGATCTTGCCGTATGGCGTGTGGGGCAGCTCCTCCAGCACCACGAACGCCGACGGCACCATGTAGTCCGGCACCTGCTCCTTGAGCGCGCGCCGGAGCGCCTCCGGCTCCACGTCCGCGCCCGCCGCGACGTACGCCACGAGGCGCCGCTCCTCTGGCCGGTCCTGCCGCACGATCACGACCGCCTCGCGCACGCCGGGCTGCTCGCCGAGCCGCGCCTCGATCTCCCCGGGCTCGATCCGGAAGCCGCGCAGCTTCACCTGGTGATCCACGCGGCCGGCGAACTCGAGCTGCCCGTCCGCGCGCCACCGCGCCCGGTCTCCCGTCCGGTAGAGCCGCTCTCCTGGCCGGTCCGCGAAGGGATCCGGGACGAAGCGCTCCGCGGTCAGATCCGGGCGCGCCCAGTACCCGCGCGCGAGCCCCTGGCCGCCGAGGTACAGCTCTCCCACCACGCCGGCCGGCACCGGCTGCCCGGCGGGATCGAGCACGTACGCGCGGGTGTTCGCGAGCGGCCGGCCGATGGGGACCACCCACGCGTCACGCGGGTCGGCGGCGGCCGACAGGTTGCTGACCGTCGCGGTCACGGTGGTCTCGGTCGGGCCGTAGGCGTTCAGCAGGCGGACGCGCGCGGCGCCGGGCGACGCCCGCCAGGCGCTCACCCGCTCGGGCAAGGCCGCCTCGCCGGTGATGACGAGCTGCCGGAGGCACGGCGGCAGGGCCGCGCCCTCGCCGAGCGCCGCGACGACGCGGTGCCAGTACATGGTCGGCAGCACCGCCGCGGTCACGCCCCACGCGCCGCACGCCGCGAGGAACCCGGCGACGGACTCGAGCATCGCCTCGGTGCGCAGCACCAGCGTCGCGCCGCGCGCGAGGCACGGGAAGATCTCCTCCGCGCTCGCGTCGAAGCTCAGCGACGCGAACTGCAGCACCCGGTCGCGCGGCGAGATCTCGTAGACCCCCGCCGCGACGTCGACGAAGCTCGCGATCGCCCGGTGCGGGACCACGACGCCCTTGGGCGTCCCCGTCGAGCCGGAGGTGTAGAGGATGTAGGCCGCCTGCTCGGGCGCCGGCTCGCCGGCCGGCGGCGGCGGCGCGGAGGAGACCTCGCGGCGCACGCACGCCCAGCTGGCGTCGAGCTGGATCACCGCCACGCCGGGGCGCTGCTCCGCCGCAGCGCCCTCCTGCGCGATCACCACGCGGATCCCGGCGCCGTCGATCATCGCGGCGACGCGCTCCCGGGGGAGGTTGGGATCGATCGGGACGTAGGCGCCGCCTGCCTTCAGCACGCCCAGCACGGCGGCGATCATCTCGATCGAGCGCGGCAGGCAGAGGCCCACGCGGACCTCCGGCCCCACCCCTCGCCGCCGGAGCAGCTGCGCCAGCTGGTTGGCCCGCCGATCGAGCTCGCCGTACGTGATCTGCCGCTCCTCGTGGACGACGGCCGTCGCCCCGGGCGCGCGCGCGGCGTGCTCCTCGAACATCCGGTGGACGGCGCTCGGGGTCTTGCGGAGCGCCCCTGCCGTCCTCCACCCGAGCACCTGCTTCTGCTCCTCGGCCGCGAGCATCGGCAGCTCCGACAGGCGCGCCCCGGGGCTCGCCGCCGCGCCCGCGAGCAGGCGCAGGAGGTGATCGGCCATCCGCGCGATCGTCGCCTCGTCGAACAGATCGGTGTCGTATTCGAGGGCGGCTGCCAGCCCGTCCTCGTCGGGCGCGACGTCGAGCGACAGATCGAACTGGGCGCCCCCCACGTCCAGATCGAGCAGGCGCACGCCGAGGCCCGGGATCTCCATCGGCTGCCGGAGCACCGGCTGGAGCGCGAACATCACCTGGCAGAGCGGCGCGTGGCTCAGGTCGCGGACCGGGCTCACGGCCTCCACCACCTGATCGAACGGCACCTCCTGGTGCGTCTGCGCCTCGCGCACGGTCTGCGTGACCCGGCCGAGCAGCCGCGCGAACGACGGATCCCCGGAGAGATCGGCGCGGAGCACGACGGTGTTGGCGAAGCAGCCGACGAGCCCTTCCAGCTCGGCCCGGCTCCGGTTCGTCACCGGCGTGCCCACGCTGACGTCGAACGTCCCCGCGTGGCGCGCGAGGAGGGCCTGGAACGCCGCCGTCAGCACCGCGAACAGCGTCGTCTCCTCGCGCCGCGCCAGCGCGCCGAGCGCCTCGGCGAGCGCGCCGGGCACGCGGAAGAAGCGCCGCGCTCCCTGGTAACGCTGCGTCGCCGGCCGGGGGCGATCCGTGGGCAGCTCCAGCACCCCCGGCTGATCCGAGAGCTGCTTCTTCCAGTACGCGAGCTGGGCCTCGAGCAATCCGCCCTCGACGCGCTGGCGCTGCCAGTGCGCGAAGTCCGCGTACTGGAGCGCCGGGTCGGCGAGCGGGGCGGGCCGGCCCGCCACGAACGCCGTGTAGAGCGCGGCGAACTCGCCGAGGACCAGGCTCGTGGACCACCCGTCGAAGACGATGTGGTGGACCACCCAGAGGAGGATGTGTTCTTCCGATCCGAGCCGCAGGAGCGTGAGCCGGAGGAGCGGGCCGTTCGTGAGGTCGAACGGCCGCCGCGCCTCGCGCTCGATCACGCGCCGGACCTCCGCCTCCCGCTGCGCCGGCGGCAGGACGCCGAGGTCGAGCCGCTCGATCCGCGCCGCCCCGTCGGGCTGGACGACCTGGGAGGGCTGCCCGTCGACGACGGCGAACGTCGTGCGCAGGATCTCGTGCCGGCGCACGATCTCGGAGAGGCACCGCTCCACCACGGCGACGTCGAGCGACCCGGTGAGCCGCACGGCCGTGGCCAGGTTGTAGGAGGCGCTCTCCGGCTCGAGCTGGGCGAGAAACCACAGCCGCTCTTGCGCGAAGCTCATCGGAAAAACGAAGACATCCTCAAGCATGAAAGAACCTCAGGAGGCTTTGGCCCGGTACGGCTCGGCCATGGCGACAAGGACCTTGCGCGGGCCGCGGTACGGCGCGCGCCCGTGGGCGACCAGCATGTTGTCCGCGAGGAGCACGTCCCCCGCTTGCCAGGCGAACTCCACGGCGAGCTGCCTGTACACCTCGCGGATCTCGTCGAGCGCGGCGCCCTCGATGGGCGATCCGTCCCCATACAGCGCGTTACGGGGCAGGTCTTCCTCGGCGAAGATCGAGAGGAGCGCCTCTCGCGCGGCCGGCTCCAGGTTGGAGACGTGGAACAGGTGGGCCTGGTTGAACCACACCTGATCTCCGGTGCGCGGGTGGGTGGCCACGGCCTGGCACACCTGGCGTGTGCGCAGCTCGCCGTCGGCCTTCCACACGCACTCGATGCCTGCCGCCCGGCAGAAGCGCTCGACCTCGGCCCTGTCGTCCGTGCCGAAGACCTTCTGCCACGGCAGGTCCAGCCCATTGCCGTAATTGCGCACGTACATCACCTTCTTCGCCGCGAAGCGCTCCCGTAGCCGGGCCGGGATGCGCCGGAAGACCTCGCGGCTGTCCGCGATCGGGGTGCTGCCGCCCTCGGGCGCGGCCACGGCGCAGTGGAACCAGATCTTGAGCGGCCAATCGAGCGTGTACGACTGCTCGTTGTGAAGAGGGATGTGCTGGTGAGCGGGGTACTCCGTCGACGTGTAGATCCGGTCCTGCACGTGGGAGCGCGGCGTCGACCCGAACGTGTAGTCCAGCAGATCCGGCGTCACGAGCTTGACGAAGGCGTGGAAGTCGGCGAGCGATCCGACCGGGAAGCCGCGGAACAGCACCGCTCCGTGCCGGGTCAGCTCCTCTTCCGCGCACGCCCGGATGGCCGCGGCGAGCGCGGGGACGCTCACGTCGTCGCGGCCGGGCGGGCTCACGACGAGCGGCAGCGCGCCGCCGGGGAAGCAGGACCGCGAGAGGCTCGCCGCCTCGCTCCGCGCCGCGTCCTCGGGCGTCGCGCGCTGTGACAGAGCGCTCGGGGCGGTCACGACGGCCGGCCCTCCTCCATCCGCTTTCGGAGGCTGAGCGGCCGCATGTCGGTCCAGACCTCCTTGATGTGATCAAGGCACTCGGCCTTCGTGCCTGTCTTGCCTGCGTCGCGCCAGCCAAGGGGGTTTTCCCGGTACTCGGGCCATATCGAGTACTGCTCCTCGTGGTTCACGACGACTTTGTAAGTGGTGTTGTCTTCGCGCTCTTCGTTGGCCATGGACTCCTCCGTTCGAGATGTGGTGATGACGTCAGCGGCGCTCGGGAACGAGCGTGAGCGTGTGGTCGGCCGGCCCTGCCAGGAGCGGCAGCGGGCGCCCGTCGACCCAGGCGCGCTGCTGATCGCGGTAGTGGGGCGACAGCGGGTCGCCTGACTGGCCGGCCGGCATGTGCAGGATGCCGTCCTGCTCGTGGCCGGGCGAGACGACGAGCCGCTCGCTCGCGCCGACCGAGCGGGTCGCGAGGCGCACGCAGAAGCCGCACCCCGGGAGCGGCTCGTCAGGCATGTTGAGGCGCGCGGCGAGCTCCGGGCTCGCGCCGAGCGGGTGCGCGATCCGCACCCGGCTCACCGCGCCCCACTCGAGCTGGTCGAGGGGCTGTCCGCCGTGCTCCTGCTTCACCGCGATCATGGCCTTCTCCAGCGCCGCCAGGACGAACGCGTCCCAGCCGCCCGCCGGCGCCGGCACCAGATCGGCCGATCGCGCGTCGAGGGCGCGCTGGAGGGGCGTGTCGATGTCGGGCAGCGCCAGCGTGAGGCCCGGCTCCGCGGCGCGGCTCGCGCCGAGCCACGCGGCGAACACGTCGTCGGTCAGGACGCGCCGGAACCGCATCAGGAGCGGCAGCCCGACGCCGGACACATCCGCTCGGCCGTCCCACGCGGCCGCCGCGCGCCGCGCCTCGGCGAGCGCTGGCCGCCTCGACACCGCCTCTTCGGTGAGCACGCGCAGCGCGAGGTCGCGGTAGAAGCCGAAGAACTCGGCGCGCGTATCGAGCTGCAGCTGGAACAGGTCCGCCTCGGTGACCGGGCGCGCCTCGCGCAGGCGCTCGGTGATGCGGTAGGCGCGGTAGCCGTTCGCATAATCGTGGCCGAGCACCGGCGCGCCCTCGCCCATCGGCATGCGGTGGTTGGCGTTGACGATGAACCCCGACGGCGGATCGACGATGCGCGGCAACGCGGCCGGGGCCAGGTAGCCGTCCCAGCCGGCGCGCCCGTCCGCCCAGGAGACGCTGACCGAGCCGTCGAACCCGCGGCGCCGGGGCATGCGCCCTGTCACCGTCCACGCCACGCGGCCGCCTCGATCGGCCAGGAGGACGTTGCACCCGGGCCCGCCGGCGGCGCTGAGCACGGCGACCGCCTCGTCGACGCTCCGGACCCGATCCATCTCGAGGAGCCCGAGGTCGACCCCCTCCGGATCGAGCGCTGTCCAGCGGACCGCGACCGGCGCTCCGAGGAGCGGCCTCGGCGCGACGGGCCCCCAGATCGTGCTGCGCACCGTGATGGTCGCGTCGGGCTCGCCGCGGACCTTGATCGTCTCCTGCGCGACGTCGAACCGCTTCCACCCCGAGGGCGTCAGGTACTCGTCCGGGCGCTCGGGGCGGGTCTCGAGCCGGACGAGATCCATCACGTCGCCGTGGAGGTTGGTCATCCCCCAGGCGACATGGCGGTTCGTCCCCACGATGACCAAGGGCAGGCCGGGCAGCACAACGCCCGCGACCTCGCGCTCGCCATAGCGGAGCTCCGCGCGATACCAGATGTTGGGGACGCCGAGCTCGAGGTGCATGTCGTTGGCGAGGATGGCGCGGCCGTCCCGCGTCCTCTTGCCGGCCACCGCCCAGCCGTTCGAGCCGACCGGCGCCTCGCCGGCGTCCTCGCTGAGCACGCGCTCGCGCTGCGGGCGCTCCTTCCGGCTCTGCGCCACCAGCGCTCGCAGCTCCTCGGCCGGCAGCGGCGGAGACGCGGTGTCCTGCGCGCCGAGCAGCGCCTTTGTGTACGGGTCGATGCTCTCGAGCAGGAAGGACATCACGCCCTTGGGGAGGCGCTGTGTCAGGACCGTTTGCGTCCGCTCGATGTCCTCGGTGGCGCTGAGGGCGTTGAACATCCCCAGCACCACGAGGACGCTGTCCTCGGGGCGCCACGGCTCGGGCCGATAGCCCAGCTTCTGGAACTCGATCGGCAGCGCCTCCGGGCTCCGGAGGACCGCGTTGACGCCGTCGGCGTACGCGTCGAGCGCGGCGCGCTGGCGCTCCGGCAGGCGCGAGAGGATCGCCGCCGCGGCCCGCGGGACGCCGTAGAGCCGCTGCCGGGTATCGGCCTCCAGCAGATCGCGGCCGAGGACCTCTGCGAGCCGCCCTCCGCTGCTCCGCCGGAGCAGGTCCATCTGGAACAGCCGGTCGCGCGCCGTGACGACGCCGAGGGCCCGGAGGGCGTCCTCCCGCGAGGCGGCGCGGATCGCGGGGATCCCCAGGCGATCGGACGTGACCGTCACCGCGTGCTCCAGGCCGGCCAACGTCGTTGCGTTGTCGGCGTGCGGCGCCGGGGCGCGGGCGGTGCCCTGGGTCTTCTCCGCGCAGCCGGCGATCGCCAGCGACGCGAGCGCCGAGAGGAGGAGTGAGCGAACGTTACGCCTCATATCGCGTGCGCCTCCCGCGCCGATCGCCGCTCCGCGCCGTCCCCCGCGGCGGTCGCGGGCAGCTGCGTGAGGCGGCCGAAGTCGAGCCGCAGGCAGCGATCCGCGAGCGCGAAGTACTGGTCGTCGTGCGTGATGACGAGGGCGGTCTTCCCCCTCGCCCGGAGCTCGGGCAAAAGCTCCGTGTAGAAGATCTTCCGGAACTGCGGGTCCTGATCGGAGGCCCACTCGTCGAAGACGTAGAACGGCCGGTCCTCGAGGTAGGCGGTGAGCAGGGCGAGGCGCTTGCGCTGCCCCTGCGACAGCCCGGTCACGCGGAGGGCGCCCTCCTCGACGCGCACCCGGTGATCCAGCTGCAGCCGCTCGAGGTAGCGGCGGGCGCGCTCGTCGAGGTCGGGGCCGCCGAGTCCGAGCAGCCTCTCGAAGAGGTGGTATTCCGCGAAGACGACCGAGAAGAGCTGCCGGTACCGCTCCCGACCCGCGTCGTCGATGGGCACGCCGTCGAGCCGTATCTCGCCGGACTCCGGCGTGTAGAGCCCGAGGAGCAGGAGGGACAGCGTCGTCTTGCCGCTGCCGTTGCCGCCGACGAGGTACACGATCTCGCCGGGCCGGAACGTCAGATCGATGGGCCCGAGCTGGAAGCTCCCGTCTTCCTTCTCCCGGTAATAGCGGTGCGTGACGCCGACCAGATCGAGGCGCTTCCACGCCGCGGGCGTGCCCTCCATGCCGCCGCCGCGCGGCTGCGGCGCGGCGCTCTCCAGCTCCGGCGTCAGGGAGAGGCCGAGCTCGTTCGCCTTCGAGAGCGCGACGCTGGCTCGCCCGACCGCCGGCAGGAACTCGACCGTCTGCGCGAACGGCGTCAGCAGGAACAGCATCGCCAGCACCACGCCCGACATCGCCGGCTGCGTGAGCCCTGCCCAGGCCGGGAGGGCGAAGAGCGTCAGCCCGAGGATCGCGTAGAAGAGCAGCGTGCCCCAGCCGATCGCGACGGAGAACTCGGTCGTGCCCGCCACGAAGTCCCGCTGGTACGTCGCGAGGCTCGTGCCGAGGGCGTCCGACATGAACGCCCGCCCGCGCCCGCCGTGCATCTTGAGCTCCTTGACGCCGCCCGTGAGCGCGCGGAAGTGCTGGAACAGGGCGTCGCTCGTCTCGCGGGCGCGCGTGAAGAAGCGGATCGCGCGCCCGTTGTGCGCCCGGAAGAGCACGGCGCCGAGCCCCATGGCGCCGATCACGATCGCCAGCGCCGACCACGAGATCCGCCCGATGTAGGCCAGGCAGCCGAGGACGGTGGCCACGTTGACGCAGAGGAGGGGCAGGAAGACGTACGCCTGCGTGATGACGGCCGGATCGTCGTTGAGCGCCGCCAGGAGCCGGTGGGGGCCGATCTGCTCGATGCGGCGCAGCGGCGCTTCGAGGATGCGCTTGCCGAGCTGCATGCGCAGCTCCGCGATCATGGCCTGTCCCAGCCGGGTCAGGAGCACCTGGGAGACGGCCTTGCTCAGCACGCCGAGGACGGCGAGCGCCGCGAACGCCCAGGCGAGGCGCGCGGCGGGGCGGCCGTCCGCGGAGAGCGCCTCCTGGACGAGCGCGATGATGCCGGCGCCCGCGAGCCCGCTGATCGCGCCGGCGGCGATGGCGAGCAGGAGGCGCCGGAGGTCGCGGCGCACGAGGAAGCCGAGCACGCTCATCGCCCGTCCTCCTTCGGTTCCTTCGCGGGGACCGGCTCGCCGTCCTGGCGGGCGGGGGCCTGCGCGTTCGCGCCGCCGGGGACCCGCCGCGCGGTCCGCGGCAGCGCGACCAGCGCCGGCTCGGGGCTAGGGCCCGCGGGGGCCTGGCCGCGCGCCTCGTGGATGCGCTCCGCGAGCGCGGCCACGGTCGGCCGCTCGAAGAACTCGCGGAGCGGCACCTCCACCTGGAACGCCTCGCGGACGCGGTTGAGGATCTGCAGGGCGAGGAGCGACTCGCCGCCGAGGGCGAAGAAGTCCTTCCTGGGATCGATGGGATCGATGCCGAACGCCCGCGCCCAGATCGCGGTCACCTGCGCTGTGATCGCCTCGGGCGACAGGCCCTCGGCTGCGCTGGCGGCCGCTGCCTCGGCGCGCCGGGGCGGCTCGTGGCTGCGGCCCGGCGCGGCGGCGTCGCCGGCGCCGAGCCGCCGCGCCAGGGCGGCGCCCTCGTCGTCCCTGGGCAGGCCGTGGAGCGGGCGGACCGAGACGATCACCTGCGGCAGCGCCGCCTGGCTCAGGACGCGGTGGAAGACCTGCTGGCCTTCTTCTGGGCTCATCCCGTCGCGGATCACGTCGTCGATCCCGAGGGCGAGGAGGCGCGCCTCGGCGCGGGCCGCCATGCCGACGTTGCGCCACCGATCGAGGTTGACGGAGATCGTGTACGGCCCGGCCCTGCGCGCGCAGGCCTGCGCGTACGCGTCGAGGAACGCGTTGGCGGCCGCGTAGCCTGCGTGGGCGAGGCCGCCGCTCAGCGCGGTGATCGAGGAGCAGAGCAGGACGAAATCCGGCTGGTGGACGCGGGCGATCTCGTCGATCGCCAGCGCGCCGAGCGCCTTGGGGCTGAGCTCCGCGTCCAGCGCGTCCGCGGTCAGCCGGTCGATGAGCCCGCCGGCGGCGACCCCGGCCGCGTGGATCACGCCGTGCAGGGCGCCGAACCGGTCGATCGCCTCGCGCGCGGCGGCGCGCATCTGTGAGGCGTCGGCGACGTCGGCGCGCAGCGCGAGCACCTCGGCGCCGGCCTGCTCGAGCGAGAGGAGCCGCGCGCGTTGCTCGTCGGTCGGAGCGGAGCGACCCGTGAGGATGAGCCGCGCGCGCGCCGTGCGGGCGAGGTAGTCCGCGAGCCAGAGGCCGATGCCGCCCAGCCCGCCGGTGATGAGGTAGACGCCGCGCTCTCGCAGCAAGGGGGGCGCCGCCTGTGCTGGCCTCAGCGCGACCGGCTCGACGGCGGGCGTCCAGCGGTGGTGGCCGCGGTAGGCGATGACGGTGTCGGCGGCGCCGGAGCGCGCCTCTGCGAGGATCCGCTCGACGAGGCGATCGGCCTCGGCGGCGTCCGGGACGGGGGCCTCGAGATCGAGCACGCGGCAGCGCACGTGCGGGTACTCCAGCGGGACGCTCCTGCAGACGCCGAGGAGCGGGGCGTGCTCGGGGCGCAGGGATTCCCGGCCGGTCAGGTCGTGCAGGCCGCTGGCGAGCGTGACGAGGTGGGCGCCGCCGGGCTGCTGGCCCAGCGCCCGTGCCAGCCAGAGCAGGCTGGCGGAGCCGCGGCGCTGCGCTTCGCGGAACGCGCCCGGGTCGAGCTGCGTCTCTCGCGCGGCGTCGCGGCGGTCGCGCGGGTCGCCGAGGCTGAAGGCGTGCACGACGCGCGTGGGCGGCCCCGCGCTTGCGCCGAGGTCGCGGAGGAGCGCGGCGTAGTCCTCGGGCTGGTCCAGGCGGAGCGTGAAGGAGCGCTCCGAGAGGCGCTCGAAGCGCTCGCCGCTCCGGACACGGGTGACCCGCCGGCTGGCGCGCTCGAGCCGCTCCACGAGCCGGGGGCCAATCGCATCCTCGTCCGTGAAGACGAGCCAGTGCGTCTCGTCGGCGTCAGCCGCGAGCGCGAGTGGTTCCAGGGGGGAGCGCTTCCACGATGGGACGTAGAAAATTCCATCCAGATCGGACGGTGCCCGCACCGAGGCTGAGGTCGAGCCGACCGAGGTTGAGGTCCCGACCGAGGTTGAGGTCCCGACCGAGGTTGAGGTCTCGACCGAGGTTGAGGTCGAACCGACCGAGGTTGAGGTCGAGCCGACCGAGGTTGAGGTCGTCCTCGCGCCAGGGCGCTCCAGCCAGTACCGCTTTCGCTCGAACGGGGTCGCCGGCAGCGCGACGCGCCGCCGGTGCCGCCCCGCCTGCAGGCCTGCCCAGTCCACCGCAGCGCCGGCAGCCCAGACCTGCCCGACCGCGTCGAGCAGCGCCGCCCCTGCCGCGCCCTGGTGTGCAGGCTCGCGCCCCATGGGCATCGACGCGAGCGCCAGCGACTCCCCCGCGAGCTGCCGGCTCAGCGCCGTGAGCGTCTGCCCCGGCCCGACCTCCAGAAAGATCCGCTCCGAATGCTCCCGCAGGGTTCGCACGCCATCGGCGAAGCGGACCGTGCTGCGCAGGTGCCGGACCCAGTACTCGGGATCCTGCGCTTCGGCCGCCGTGATCCATGTCCCGCTGACGTTCGAGATCCACGGGATGCGCGGCGTCCGCAGCGTGGTCCTCGCCACCGCGTCGCGGAACGCCGCGAGGGAGCCGTCCATCAGGTGCGAGTGGAAGGCGCGCGCCGTGCGCAGCCGGCGCGCCTCGATCCCCCGACCCGCGAGCTCCTGCTCGACCCGCTGGATCGCCGCCGCCCTTCCGGACAGCACGCACTGCCGCGGCCCGTTGACGGCGGCCAGCGCGACCTCGTCGCCGAGCCAGCCCGCGACCTCCGCCTCGGCCGCGGACACCGCGAGCATCGCCCCGTCCGGCGTCGCCTCCATCAGCCGCCCCCGCGCCGCCACCAGCGCCACGGCGTCCTCGAGCGACAGGCACCCCGCGAGGCAGGCGGCCACGTACTCGCCCACGCTGTGCCCGAGCATCGCGTCGGGCGTCACGCCCCAGGCCATCCACAGCCGCGCGAGCGCGTACTCCACGACGAACAGCGCCGGCTGCGTCATCGATGTCCGATCGAGCCGCCTCGCGGCGTCCTCGACGTCCGCGGGCGCCGGGAACAGCAGCGCCCGCAGGTCCGTACCCAGGTGCCGCTGCAGCAGCGAAGCGCAGGCGTCGACCTCGGCCCGGAACACGGGCTCGGTCTCGTAGAGATCGCGGCCCATGTTGGGGCGCTGGGTGCCCTGCCCGGGGAACAGGAACGCGACCGGCCGCGGTCCGGCCGCGGGCCCGCCGGTCCGCAGCGCGTCGCTCCGATCGCGCAGCGCGCGCGCGGCCTCCTCCCGCGAGCGGCACACCACCGCGCGGCGGTGGCCGAACGCCCGGCGCCCGAGCTGCTGCGTGAACGCCACGTCGCCGAGCTCGAGATCGGCGCGGGTCTCCAGGTGCTCCGCGAGCGCGTCGGTCAGGCGCTCGAGCGACGCGCTCGACCGGGCCGACAGCACGAGCAGCTCGCACGGCCGGGGCGGGTCCGCCTCTGGCGGGGGCGGCGCCTCCTCGAGGACGACGTGCGCGTTCGTGCCGCCGATGCCGAAGGAGCTCACGCCAGCGCGGCGCGGGGCGCCTGGGGTCGACCAGGCCGCGAGCTCGGCGGCCACGCGGAAGGGGCTGTTCTCGAGGTCGAGCGCCGGGTTCGGCGCGCGGAAGTGCAGGCTCGGCGGGATGTTCCCGTGGGCCACGGCGAGCGCCGCCTTGATCAGCCCAGTGACCCCTGCGGCTGCGTCCAGGTGCCCGACGTTGGTCTTCACCGAGCCGATCGCGCAGAAGCCCTTCCGGTCGGTCGTCGCGCGGAAGACCTGGGTCAGCGCGGCGATCTCGATCGGATCGCCGAGCGGCGTCCCGGTGCCGTGCGCCTCCACGTACGTGATGGAGTCCGCGTCCACGCCTGCGGCCGCGTGGGCCGCGCGGATCGCGCGCGCCTGGCCGTCGATGCGCGGCGCGGTGTACCCGACCTTGGCCCGGCCGTCGTTGTTGATGGCCGATCCCTTGATGACCGCGAGGATCGCGTCCCGATCCGCGATGGCGTCGTCGAGCCGCTTCAGGAGGACCACGCCGACGCCGCTGCCGCCGACGGTACCGCGGGCGCCGGCGTCGAACGCGCGGCAGTGGCCGTCGGGCGACGCGATCGCGCCTTCCTGGTAGAGGTAACCGCTCTTCTGCGGGACGCCGACGGAGGCGCCGCCCGCCAGCGCCAGATCGCACTCGCCGCCGAGGAGCCCCTGGCAGGCCAGGTGCACGGCGACGAGCGACGTGGAGCACGCCGTCTGCACGGCGATGCTCGGCCCTTCCAGGTTCAGCTTGTACGACACGCGGGTCGTGAGGAAGTCCTTGTCGAGCGCGAGCAGCGCCGCGACGTCCGCCGCCGATTGCAGGCGCGGCCCGTCCGGGAAGAGGTGGGCCAGGTACCCGCTCAGGCTCGATCCGGCGTACACGCCGACCGGGCCGCCCGCGCGCTCGGGGTCGATCCCGGCGTTCTCGAACGCCTCCCACGCGCACTCCAGGAACAGCCGGTGCTGCGGATCCAGCGCCGCGGCCTCGCGCGGCGTGAACCCGAAGAGCTCCGCGTCGAACATCTCGATGTCGTCGAGCACCGCGCGCGCCCGCACGTACTCGGGCCGCGCGATCAGCGCGGGGTCAACGCCCGCGCCGAGGAGCTCCTCCTCGGTGAGAAGGGAGACGGACTCGACGCCCGCGCAGAGGTTGCGCCAGAACGTCGCCACGTCCGGCGCGCCCGGGAAGCGCCCGGCCATACCGATGATCGCGATGTCCAGGCCCGGGCGGGGCTCGCCGCTGGTCGGTGTCGTCATTTCTTGGTCTCCAGTCCGCCGCGCCGACGCGCGAAGATCTCCCCGCGCCGCTGCTGCGCGGCTCTCGCCCGCTCGCCCTCCGGCGCTCCGCCCTGCGGCGCCGTCTCGGCGCTGGGATCCCGGCTCAACGCCGCCGCGAGCGAGGCGATGGTGGGGTGCTGGAACAGGACCAGCAGCCGCAGATCACGGTCCACCGTGTCGCGCAGCCGGCTGTGGACCTTGGCCAGCAAGAGCGAGTGTCCACCCAGATCGAAGAAGTTGTCGTGAATGCCGACCTGCGGGACCGACAGCACCTCTCGCCAGAGCGCCGCGATGGTGCGCTCGAGGTCGGTTCGCGGCGGCGTCACGGCCCTGGCGGGCGCGTCGAGCTGCTCGGGCGCGGGCAGGGCGCGCCGGTCGACCTTGCCGTTGGGCGACAGCGGCATGCGGTCGAGCACGACGATGGGCGAGGGCACCATGTACGCCGGGAGGACCTCGCCGAGCCACGCGCGGAGCGTCTTCGGATCGAGGGCAGCGCCGTCGCGGCCGGCGACGTAGGCGACGAGGCGCTTTCCGCCGTGGGCCTCGTCGCGGGCGAGGACGATGGCCTCGCCGACGCCGTGGTGCTGGAGCAGGCGGGCCTCGATCTCGCCGAGCTCGACGCGCAGGCCGCGGATCTTGACCTGGAAGTCGAGGCGGCCGAGGAACTCGATGGCTCCGTCGGGGCGATGGCGCGCCAGATCGCCAGTCCGGTACAGCCTCCCTCCCGGGGCGGAGCCGAACGGATCGGGCACGAAGCGCTCCGCGGTGAGGGCGGGGCGACGGTGATAGCCGCGGGCGAGGCCGACGCCGCCGATGTGGAGCTCGCCGGCGACGCCCGCGGGCACGGGCTGGCCGTGGCGGTCGAGCAGGTAGATCTGGGTGTTGGCGATGGGGTAGCCGATGGGCACCGAGGCGGAGGAGTCCCCTCGCTCGCAGGCCCAGTACGTCACATCGATGGAGGCCTCGGTGGGGCCATAGAGGTTGTGGAGCTCGGCGTGATCGAGCCGCTCGAAGCACCGCCGCGCGAGCTCCGCTGGCAGCGCCTCGCCGCTGCAGATGATCCGGCGCAGCGACCGGCACGAGTCCACGCCCGGCGTCTCCAGGAAGGCCTGGAGCATGGGCGGGACGAAGTGCAATGTGGTGACGCCGTGGCGCGTGATCAGCTCGACGAGCCGCTCGCCGTCGCGGTGGTCGCCGGGCCTGGCGACGACGAGGCCAGCGCCGGTGATCAAGGGCCAGAAGAACTCCCAGACCGAGACATCGAAGCTGAAGGGGGTCTTCTGCAACACCCGGTCATCCGGGGTGAGGCCGTAGCGCTCCTGCATCCATTGCAGGCGGTTGAGCAGGCCACGGTGGCTGTTGCCGGCGCCCTTGGGACGCCCGGTCGAGCCGGAGGTGTAGATGGTGTAAGCGAGGTTGTCCGGCGACAGCGGGGTCGCGAGGTTGCCCGTCGGCTCCCTGTCGATCTCGGCGCGATCTGCGTCCAGGCACAGCACCTGGGCGCCGTGCGCCGGCAGGCGCGACGCCACGGGCCACTGGCTCAGCAGGACCGGCGCGGCCGCGTCCTCGAGCATGAACGCGATGCGGTCGATCGGGTAATCGGGATCGATCGGCACGTAGGCGCCGCCGGCCTTGAGGATGCCGAGCAGCCCGACGACGAGCTCGACGGAGCGCTCTGCGGCGATGGCCACGAGCACGTCGGGCCCCACGCCGCGCTTCCTGAGCGCGTGCGCCACCTGATTGGCGCGCTCGTTGAGCTCTCGATAGCTCAGCCGCTTCTCATCGAAGATCACCGCCACGGCGTCCGGCGCCCGCTCCGCCTGCGCCTCGAAGAGCTCGTGGACGCGCCGCTCGTCCGGAGTTGCGCGCTCGGTCGCGTTCCAGCCGACGAGGACCTGCCTCCGCTCGGCCGCATCCATCATCGGCAGATCGGCCAGCCGGATCTCTGGATTGGCGACGAAGCCCTCGAGGATGGCGAGGAGGTGCCGTGTCATCCGCGCGACCGTCGCGCCGTCGAAGAGATCGGTGTTGTATTCCCAGGCGCCGCGCGCTCCCTGGCCGTCAGGGACCAGGTTGAGCGCCAGATCGAACTGGGCCGTCCCCGTGTCCACCCGCTGCACGCCGATCGCGAGGCCGGGGATCTCCGGCGCCTGCTCGGGCGCGGGATCCATGGTGATCATCACGTTGAACAGCGGCGTGTGGCTGAGGTTCCGCTCGAGGGACAGCGCCTCGAGGACGCGCTCGAACGGCACCTCCTGGTGCGCCTGCCCCTCGAGGATCGCCGCGCGGACGCGGGCGAGGAGCTCGGTGACGCTGGGGTTCCCCGAGACGTCGACGCGCAGCGCCAGGGTGTTGAGCAGGCACCCGACGACGCCCTCCAGGGCCGCCCGCGGCCGCGCGGTGACCGGCGTCCCGATGCAGACATCGCCCTGGCCCGTGTACCGGTGCAGCAGCGAGAAGAGCCCCGCCGCCACGATCGTGAACAGCGTGGCGCCCGTCCGCCGCCCGAGGGCGCTCAGCCGCGCCACGAGCTCCGGCGGCAGCGCGAGATCCTCGCGCGCGCCCGCGTAGGTCTGGACCGCGGGCCGCGGCCGATCGGTGGGGAGCTCGAGGGGAGGCACAGGCCCCTTCAGCCGATCGCGCCAGTACGAGAGCTCCCGTTCGCGCGCCGCGGCCTGTTCGTTCTGGCGCTGCCACAGCGCGTGATCCGCCTGCTGCAGCGCGAGCGGCGCGAGCGCCGGGGACCGCCCCGCGGCGAACGCGCCGTAGAGCAACGAGAGCTCCCGCAGGAGCACGTTCATCGACCAGCCGTCCGCGATGAGGTGATGGCAGGTGATCGAGAGCACGTGCTCTCGCTCGCCCGTGCGGAGGAGCGTCCAGCGCACGGGCGGCGCCTCGGCCAGGTCGAACGCGCGCCGCGCCTCCTCGCGCAGGCGCGCTTGCACGGCGGACTCCCGCGCTTCCTCTGAAAGAGCGCTCATGTCCTCCAGCGGCAGCGCGACCGGTGCAGGCGGCGCGATCCTCTGAATGGGCCTTCCTTCGACAGAGGGAAAGCTGGTGCGGAGGGCCTCGTGGCGGGCCACGAGCTCCGTCACCGCCCTCTCGAGCGCCCCCGCGTCGAGGGCCCCGGTGAGCCGCACGGCCGCCGCGATGTGATAGACCGGCGCCCCCGCGACCAGCTGCTCCAGGAACCAGAGGCGCTCCTGCACGAGGGACAGCGGCAGCCGCTCCGGCCGCTCCACCGGCGCGAGCGTCGCGCCCCCGCCCGTCGCGGGTCCGCCTGCGGGCGCGCCGGCCTGCTTCGCCTCGATCCAGGCCGCGAGCGCCGCGACCGTCGTCGACTCGAAGAGCTGCGCCGGCCCCACGTCGATGCCGAGGGCCTCGCTCACCCGGCCGCTCACCTGCATGGCTCGCAGCGAGTCGCCGCCCAGGCTCAGGAACTCCTCGCTCCGGCCGACCCGCGCGCGCCCCAGCACCTCGGCCCAGATGCCTGCCAGCGTGGTCTCCAGCGCCGTTTGCGGCGGCTCCGCGCTCTCGGCCTCGACGCCCGCGCGCGCCCCGGGCGCCGACTGCCACACAGCGTCCAGCGATCCCTCCAGGAACCGCCCGCGGCACGCCCTCCGCTGCACCTTGCCGCTCGTGGTCCGCGGCAGGCTCCCCGGCTTGATGAGCACCACCGCGTGGACCGAGACCTCGTGCCGATCGGCCACGGCGCGCTCGATCGCCGCCCCGAGCTCCGCCGGCTCAGCCGGCCCCGCCGTGGGCGCGCGCCGCCCGAGCTCCTGGACGATGACGACGCGCTCCTCGCCGTCGACGTCCACCGAGAACGCCGCGCCGCCGCCGGCGCGGAGGCCCGGATGGCTCTCCTCCGCGGTGAGCTCGATGTCCTGCGGGTAGAGGTTGCGCCCGCGGACGATGATCAGGTCCTTGAGCCGGCCCGTCACATACAGCTCGCCGCGCGAGAAGAACCCGAGATCGCCGGTCCGCAGGAACGGCCCTCCTCCCGTGGAGAGCCGGGCCTCGAACGTCAGCGCCGTCTCCTCCGGCCGCTCCCAGTAGCCCTGGGCCACGCTCGCTCCGGCGACCCAGATCTCCCCGACGCGCTCGTCCTTGCAGGGCCTGAGCGTCTCTGGATCGACGATCCGCACCTCGTCGCCTGCGGGTGATCCCCCGCAGCCCACGAGGGAGACACCGTCCTCTGGCCTGCGCGGCTCGAACACCGCGTGTCCCTGGGCCAGACCGGCGCGGTCGACGGCGCGCACGACGGGCGGCGCGTCGGCCGCTCCGCCGGTCACGAGCAGCGTCGCCTCGGCCAGCCCGTAGCAGGGATAGAACGCGTCACGCCGGAACCCTGCAGGCGCGAACGCCTCGGCGAAGCGGTCGAGCGTCGCCGCCCGGATCGGCTCGGCCCCGTTGAAGGCCACCTTCCATGAGCTGAGATCGAGCCCTTCCCGCTGCTCCGGCGGGATCTTCCGGATGCACAGCTCGTAGGCGAAGTTCGGCCCGCCGCTCGTCGTGGCCCGGTAACGCGAGATGGCCTCCAGCCATCGCCGCGGCCTCATCAGGAAGTGCTCGGGCGCGAGCTGGATGCACGGCACGCCCACGTAGAGCGGCTGGAGGATGTTGCCGATGAGCCCCATGTCGTGGTGCGGCGGCAGCCACCCGACGATCACGCTCTCCTCGGTGTGCGCGAACGCGCGCTGGATCATCAGCTCGTTGCGCAGCAGGTTGCCGTGCGTGAGCACCACGCCCTTGGGCGTCCCGGTGGAGCCCGAGGTGTACTGGAGGAACGCCACGGTCTCGGCCGTCACGCGTGGCGCTCGCCACGCGTCTTCCTGGCCGTCCCGGATCGTGTCGACGGCCATGCAGCGCAGGTGGCTCAGCTCGGCGAAGCTCGGGTCGTCGCGGAGCATCGTCACCGCGCCCAGGAACGCCTCGGTGGTGAGCACGACGCTCGGCCGGCAGTCGCGCACGATGGCCAGCACGCGCATCAACCCGCTCTTGCGCTGCGGCAGCGGGACCGGCACCGCGACGAGCCCCGCGTAGAGGCAGCCGAAGAAGGCAGCGATGAAATCGAGCCCCGGCGGCACCAGCAGGAGCGCGCGGTCACCCGCCTGCGCGCCGGCCTGGAGCTCCGCGGCGAGCGCGCGCGCCCGCCGATCGAGCTCGCCGTACGTCATCGCGCGGGCGTCCGCCTCCCCGTCGACCAGGAAGGTGGTTGCGTGCCCTGACGGGCGCTGCTCCGCGCGACGCCGGAGCAGCGCGACCAGCGTCGCAGGCTCGGCCGCGCCGCGATCGCTGATTGCAGGCCCAGAGGATCGGTTCGACTCCATCGCCACTTCAGCTCCCGACGAAGAAAGCCCGACAAAAGAAGTCCCGCTTACCAAGCTCTGGGCTCCGAGCCTGATGACGCAAAGCGTCGTAAACGCGAAACGCTGGACAGCTCCCTCAGCGACCGCGTCACACGCCTGTTGACGCAATGTTGAAATTGAAAATGATGATCAACTTCTGGTCGGCGGTTCTATGGAATACAGATCCGAGTGCTGTCAAGGCAAAAACCGACACCGGTCCGCGAGGATGCGCGACGAGGGCGAACGGAGCGGCGGGACGGGGCCGGGGGCGCTGAGGGGGTCTGGCGGGTCGTGGACGGACGGCGGAGCGGTCCGGTCCGGTCAGCGGGGTGCTCCCGGTCCACCTCGGAGGGACCAGGCGACCGCCCATAGGCGCACGGAGAATCCATTGTAGATGGAATTTTGAGTTCTGGACGATGCAGCCTGTCGAAAAATGAAATTGAATTCTGTTTTCATCTTGGGTACCGGAAGTTTTGGACATGTTTGTCAGTTCGGTTCCTCAGCCGCCGCGTTCCGAGCCGCGGGCCAGGTTCAAGGTGGACGCGGTGGCGCGAGGTGCTCTCGCGCGTCGAGGCCCGCTTGCAGGCGTGTTGACCTTCCTGCTGCTCGGCCTGCAGGCACCAGCGCACGCTCAGGACGGAGGCCCGCCCGAGCGCGCGGGGGAGGACCGTGAGCCGCGCGTGGACGCGCCTGCCACCGGCTCGCCTGACGTGGAGCGCTCACCGCCCAGCGCTGAAGGCCCCCGGATCGAGCCGCCGCAGCTGATCGACCTCGCCGAGGCCGAGTACCCGCAGGCGGCCCGAGCGGCACGACGGGAGGGCAAGGTCGTGTTGAAGCTCCTGATCGACGCGGCGGGGCGCGTGACCGAGGCCGAGGTCACGGGTCCAATCGGTGACGGGTTCGACGAGGCCGCCCGCGCCGCGCTGCTCCGGTCCCGCTTCACGCCGGCGCGTCGGGACGGCACGCCGGTCGCTGCACGGATCCTCTACAGCTACGAGTTCCGGCTCCCCGAGGAGCCGAAAGCCGAGCCCTCCCCCTCGGCGACGGGAAGCGGGGTCACGGTCACGGGCGCGGCAACGACCATTCCCCCGCCGGCGAAGGGGCCCGATCCGGCGAACAACGCAGCTCTCCCGCCGGCGAAGGGGCCCGACCCGGCGAACAACGCAGCGCCAGCCGAGGTGACCGTGCGCGGCGCCGCGATGGCCGAGCGCCTCCGGCAATCCGCGCAGGCGATCACGGTCATCGAGACCGAGGAGGCGCAGCGCAGGACCGCCGACCTGGGCGAGGTGCTCGCCCGGACCCAGGGCGTCGGCGTGAGGAAGAGCGCGGGGCTCGGCTCCTGGGCGCGCTTCTCGCTGAACGGCCTCACGGACGAGCAGATACGCTTCTTCATCGACGGCGTGCCGCTCGATCTCGCGGGGTACCCGTTCGGCGTCTCGAACGTGCCTGTGAACCTGGTCGAGCGCGTCGAGATCTACCGCGGCGTGGTCCCGGTGCGCTTCGGCGCCGACGCGCTGGGCGGGGCCATCAACCTGGTCACGGATCGGGACGTCCGCGGCACCCATGGCGCGGCGTCGTACGAAGTCGGCTCCTACGACACCCACCGGCTCACGCTCTCGGCGCGGCACCTGGACGAGCCGAGCGGCTTCTTCACCCGCGTGAGCGGCTTCTTCGACTACGCGAAGAACGACTATCCGGTCGATGTCCAGGTGGTGGACTTCAAGACCGGGCGCAAGGACTCCGAGTTCACCCGCGTCCGCCGCTTCCACGACGCCTACCGGGCGGCGGGCGGGAGCGCCGAGGTCGGCTTCGTGAATCGGCCCTGGGCGCGGCGGCTGCTCCTGCGCGCCTTCGTCACCGATTACGACAAGGAGCATCAGCACAAGTTCGGCGTCATGGAGACGCCCTATGGCGAGGTCACGAACGGCGAGACCGCGCCGGGCGCGACGCTCCAGTACGAGCAAGGGCTCGCCCGAGGCGTCGCGCTCGAAGCGCTCGCCGGGTACACGTATGGGCGCGCCACGTTCCTCGACGTCAGCGAGTGCAACTACGACTGGTTCGGTCGCTGCCGCAGCAAGCGCCCCAATCCAGGCGAGGACGAGACGTCCCCCCGGGATCGGGTGTTCCGGGAGCACAGCGTCCTCGGCCGCTTGAACCTCCGCTATCGGCCCCACCCGGAGCACGCGCTGCAGCTCTCCGTGTCTCCGACGTTCATCACGCGCACGGCAGAAGAGCGCAGGCAGGACAATGACGCCCGCGAGCAGCTCAAGGGCGCGCACAGCCTGTTCACCTTGGTGCTCGGCGTCGAGCATCAGCTCAACCTGTTCGACGATCGCCTGGAGAACAGCTTCTTCGTGAAGGACTACGTGCAGCTGCTCCGCATGACGGGGCGCCTCCCGGGGCTCCACGGGTTCTTCGACCAGCGGGAGCGCGACACCCACCGCCTCGGCTTCGGCGATGGCCTCCGCTATCGCTTCTCGGAGTGGCTCTACGCCAAGGCGTCGTACGAGTGGACGACGCGGCTCCCGCGGCCCGTCGAGGTGTTCGGCGACGGGGCGATGATCGTCCCCAACCTCGCGCTCAAGCCCGAGACGAGCCACAACGGAAACGTCGGCTTCACGATCGACGCGCGCGACACCGCGTCGGGCGCGTGGCGGCTCGACGCGAACGGCTTTGTCCGCGCGATCGAGCGGCTCATCGTGCTGAACAACCGCACGGACTCGATCCAGTACATCCACGTCTCGGGGGCACGGTCGCTGGGCATCGAGGCCGCCGCCGGCTGGACGTCGCCGGGGGAGTACCTCGCCCTCGACGGCAACATCACCTATGACGATTTTCGCAAGGCGTCCGACGAAGGGAACTTCGCTGGCTCCGAGGGCGAACGGCTGCCGAACCGGCCGTGGCTCTTCGCCAACGGCTCGGCGCGCGTGCAGCTCCAGGAGGTCGTCGCGCCGCGCGACGCGATCTCGCTCACCTGGGATACGCGCTACGTGCGCGAGTTCTACCTTGGCTTCGCGAACTGGGGGTTGGTCGAGTCCAAGCCCAAGGTGCCCTCGCAGCTCCTTCACTCGCTCGCGCTCACCTACGTCGCGCGCGACGAGCCGCGCACGGTGAGCTTCACCATCGAGGCTCACAACCTCACCAACGAGCTGGCCTTCGATTTCTACGGTGTCCAGCGACCCGGGCGGACGTTGTTCTCCAAGGCGACGCTGGAGATGTGATGACGACGATGTCGAGGTGAGCCGTTTCGCTCGCACGACAGAAGGAGACACAGATGAGTGGGATTCAGCGGAAGCAGCGGTCATCGAACCGAACCAGCGCGACAGCCTTCGCGCTCGTGCTCCTGACCGGCGTGTTCGGCAGCGGCTGCGGCGACGACGAGACGTCGAACCCCGCCGGTCAGAGCGGCAGCGGCGGGCAGGGCGGTGGCGGCCAGGGCGGCGGTGGCGGCGGGCAGAACGGCGGCGACGCGTTCATCGTCGCCACGCGCGTCTGGGACGACACCGCGACCAACTCTTACTTTCACGTGCTGCCGTCGATCGAGCCAGGCACGGAGGTCGACCCGTCCCAGGCGCTCGAGATCCCCGGATCGGCACGGCTGTTCGCGTTCGAGGGGCTGGGCTGGTTCGGCCTCGGTGAGGGCCAGGCGCCGACGATCTCGCGTTACACGCTCGATGGTTCCAACAAGCTCGTCAAGGGAGACTCGCTCAGCTTCCAGCCCTTCGGCGTGCAGTCTCTCTGGCCCACGAATTACCTCCTCTCTCCGACGAAGGTCTATCATCCGGATCGCGCGGGCGAGCAGATCGTCGTGTGGAACCCCACGACGATGGAGGTAGAAGGGACGATCCCGCTGCCGGACACGCACCGCGAGGGCTACCTGGCGCTGTACGGATACGGGTCTATCCTGCGCGGCAAGACACTGCTCATCTCGGTGGGGTGGGTCGACTGGACCACGACGGACACCATCCTCCCCGAGACCGGGCTCATCGCGATCGACACCGAGACGGACACCGTCGTGCGGTTCGACGTCGACGACCGGTGCGGCGGGATCACGCAGCCCATCGAGACGGCCTCTGGCGACGCCTACTTCGTGAGCTCGGGGCTCGCGGTGGCGGCCTATCACCTCCAGCGCCTGGAGACCGAGCCCTGCGCGCTGCGCGTCCTGAAGGACGCGGACGCCTTCGATCCGGACTTCGCCCTGCTCCTGAGTGAGCTGACGGACGGCGCGATCGCGGGCGATCCCATCCCCGCGGGCGGGGACAGCATCTTCCTCCGGGTGTTCGACGAGGAGCTCGCCACGATCGACGAGGCGACCAAGATGTCTGGCGTCACGAGCCAGCCGGCGTGGCACTGGTGGCGGTGGGATACCGCGACGAACGAGGCCGCGGCGATCGAGGAGCTGGATCCCTCGCCCGCGAACGTCTCCTTCTTCGAGGTCGACGGCCGGGTCTTCACGATCGATGAGGGGAGCGACTCCACGGAGAGCACGCTGATCGAGCTCACGGCCGAGGGCGGCCCGAAGCTCGGCCTGAAGACGCCGGGGTACCTGCACGGGTTGGCGAAGGTGAGATAAGCTCGCGCGGCGCGCGGCGCTCCGCGCGAGGGGACAGGGTGACTCGCGATGGCCAAGAAGCTCTCCCGCCATGCCTTCACGACCTTCTGGAACGTGCACGCATGGGCCGGCGTGATCGGTGGGCTCTTGCTCTACGTGATGTTCCTGTCGGGGGGGATCACGCTCTTCCGCAGGCAGCTCGCGGTGTGGGAGGAGCCCCTGACCCAGCAGCGCTCCTCCGTCGAGCAGGTGGGCCTCCAGGCCACGCTCGATGAGGGGCTCGCCGCCGCGGGGACGACCCCGGAGCAGCTCTGGTTCGACGTGCCGGAAGGTGGGCTGGGCGCCGCGCGGCTCCTCTACTTCTCGCAGGGCGAGGCGGTCACGTCGTGGGTCCACGAGGGGCTCGTGCCCGAGCGAGAGCGGCTGTCGGACTTCCTCTACGACCTGCACTACCTCTGGCACCGAGCGACCGGAGTGTGGCTGTTCTATGTGGCCGGTCTCCTGTGTATTGCGCTCCTGCTCGCGCTGGCGACCGGAGTGCTCATCCACCTGAAGGACATCGTCCGGCAGTTTCATCAGTTCCGGCCGGACAAGACGCGCCGTGTCCTGTGGTCGGACATGCACAAGGTGCTCGGCGTGATAGGCCTGCCGTTTCAGCTCCTGTACGCCTACTCCGGCGCGTTCCTCGTGTTCCTGGGGGTGCTCGTCGGGGTGTTCACGGGTCCCGTGTTCGGCGGCGACGCCGCGCGGGCAGACCTTGCGGCCTGGGGGGCGTCCTTCGCGGACGAGCCGGCGCAGGGGGCGCCCGCTCGCGGCCTGACGCTGGACGAGCTCATGGCCCGCGCGCGCGCCGCGGAGCCGCGGCTCGTGCCCGAGAGATTACGTATCCGGCACCTCGGCCTCGACAGCGGTACCGTCGATATTCGCGGATCGCTCGAGGGCGTCCCCTTCACGCGTGGCAGCGTGCGTATGCGGCTGCGGGCGATCGACGGAGCGGTCCTCTCGCTCGACGCGCCGGGCGCCGAGGGCGCGCGCAGCGACGTATTTCGCTGGATCTATGGCCTCCATTACGCCGATTTCGGCGGCACCACGCTTCGCATCCTGTTCTTCGTGCTCGCCTTGGCGACGTGCGCGACGATCCTCACCGGCAACTGGATCTGGCTCGCTCGACGGGAGGCGCGGCAGGAGCGCCTCGGCAACCGCCTCCTCGCGCGGCTCACCGTGGGCTTCGGCGCGGGGACGGTCGTCGCGATCGCGGCGCTGTTCCTGGCGAGCCGTGCGTTCCCGCTCGACTGGAGCGGCCGCGCGGCGGCCGAGGAGATGACGTTCTTGGGGGTGCTCGGGTTCTGCATCGCCTGGGCGCTCGCCGCGCGTGACGGCGGGCGCCTCTGGTCGCGCCAGCTCGGGCTCGCGGGGCTCTTGCTGCTGCCGGTCCCCGTGCTCGCGGCGCGCTGGTCGGGGGCGGGGCTCTTCGGCCCAGGGCCGAAGCTCGGAGCCGTCGTCGCCGTCGACGTTGCGCTCCTGCTCACGGCCGCGGCGCTCTGCGCATCTGCATGGGCGCTTCGCCGGGCGACCTCGCGACCCGAGGCCCGGCTCCTTGTGACGCGCCACGCGCCGCAGCCTTCGTTGGCCCACGGCCGGGCAGGGCTCGTGGCCAGGAGGCAGACGGCGACCCATGGTTGAGACCGCGTCGGTCCTCTCGGCGTATCTCGCCTTCGCGCTGCTCCACGGGGCGCGGCCAGAGCGCCTGCCGTTCGGCGTCGCGGCGCGGTTGCGCGCGAGGCGCGGGTGGCGCGCCTCGGCCCGAGTCCTGGCCATCGCCTTCTTCTCGCTGTCGGTGTGGCTGTGGAGCCGAGCCGAGGCCGGCCCGGCGGCGTTCCTCGTCCCCATCGCGGCGCTCCTCTGCGCCGCGAGCGCGTTCGTCCTGCTCGCGCCTGTCTGGCCGCGCGCCGTCTGGGGCCTCGCCCTCCTGTGTCCGCCGGCCATCGCCGCGCTCTCGCTCCTCGGAGCCCGCGATGGCTAGCCGCCGTCTCGCCCGGCTCGACTCCGCGCTGCGCGTGCTCGCAGCGCTGGTCGGGACCCTCCCGCTTGCGGTCCTGGCGAGCGTGTGTCTCGCGCGATTCGCGCCGCTCGCCGAGGACACGCGGTCCGCGCTCGGCTTTTCGCTCGTGGTTCCGCTCTGGCTCGCGGCGATGTGCTTTGCCTTCCTGACCCGCAGCGCGGCCCGCGCGTGGGGGGCCTGCGCGGCGCTCGGCGCCTTGTTGCTCGCCCTGGCCTACGTGGTGCCGCAATGACGGACGCGCGATCCTGACGACCGGAGCTGTCCCGGCGCCCTCAGCGCTCCTCGTTCGTTCGACGGTGATCGGCCGATCCGAGCGCCCATGCCCGAGCCCGGTAGCCCGCTTCCAGGGCTGTCCGTCCCGCCCCCACGGGATCCGTCGCCACCGGCATCCCCCTGCACGATCTTTTGTGCACGGCGACAACCTCTTTGGTATGTTGCCGCTCCCTCGCCGCCGCGCCGAGCGTCCGACGAGCCAGCGTTCTTTCTATCTTCATGCATCGAGGTCCGCGCTGCTCCTGCGCTGAGCACGGAGCGGGCGGACCATCCTGGGTACCAGGAGAGGTGGCCGAGTGGCTGAAGGCACACGCTTGCTAAGCGTGCGATCGGGAAACTGATCCGCGGGTTCGAATCCCGCCCTCTCCGCTGCGAGAACGCTCAGCGCTACGCCCATCGTGCGGCGGCCTGAGCACCGCGAACACGCGAACACGCGAACACAAACAGACGACCCGCGGGTGATGCGGGCCGCGCTTGAGCGCGCCGCTGCGACGAGCAGCGCGTGGGTGATCATCGCGCGGTCGCGGCCTCACGCGGGACCGCGTGGTCCTCGCGGCCGCGGCGCTCAGGCCGCCCTGGTCCTCAGCACCCGCGACTGAAGGAACTGGTAGATCGTCTTGATCGCGTCGAACGAGCCGACCGCGCTCTCCTTGATCACCTCGTTCACCGTGCGCGAGCCGTTGACCGCGCCGAGCACGAGCTGCTCGATGCGCGTCAGCTTGCCGGAGCCCACGCCGTCGAGCGCGACCTGATCCACGACCACCACCTGGTCGAAGTTGATCGTCCCCTCCATGAGCCGCCACTCGTCGACGCGCCGGAACCCCTCGAGCACCAGCGCAGACACCGGGAGGCCGAGGTGCGCCTGCTCGACCTCGGGGCGGAACGGCTCGCGCGTGAACGAGAAGCGCCCGTAGGGCCAGCGCAGCACCTCGTAGATGAGCTCGCTCGACTGCCGTTCCAGCACGGCGATGAGATCGTCGTTCGTCGCGACGCCGGCCTCCAAGAGCACCTGGCCGAGCAGGGCGTGCGGCCGCTTCGCGCGCAGCAGCGCCTCGAGCCGCTCCCGCGTCAGGAGCCCGCGCTCGATGAAGTAGCGCCCCAGCTTGAACTCGTCCGACGAGTTGCGCGCCTGCACCAGATCGATGAGCCCCTGGCGGAGCGAGATCGTGACCGACGCGCGGTTCGTGGTCACCCGAAGCACGCCCGTCTGCCGCTGCATCTGGAGCAGCTGGAGGATCTCGGCGAGCGGGATCGCGGAGACGTCGCCGCTCATCACCTCCTTCGCGTCGGCGGGCGTATCGTCGAGGTCGCGGAGCGTCAGGGTCAGCTTGGAGACCACCTCGCTCGTCATCACGCGGGCGACCGCCTGCATCACCGCGGCCTCGTTGGTCCGCGCCTCGGGCGAGAGGCTCATGATCGCCGGCGTCATCACCGTCGACAGCTGCTGCGCGAACTCCGCGCCGGCGCGCTGGCGCATGCTCCTGGCGAGGAGGCTCGGCCGCACGCTCTCGGCGATCGTGTCCTCGTCGGGCATCTTCGCGCCCTCGGGCACGGGCCGCGCGCGCCCCTCCGCCGCCTTCGAGAGCGCGCCCTCGATCACCGCGACCAGCGCGCGCGCGTCGAACGGCTTGGTGATCGCGTCGACGGCGCCGGTCTGCTGGACGAACTGCCCCCTGAGCTTGTCGCCCTTGGCGCTCATCAGAACGACGGGCACGTTGCGGTGCGACGGGTTCGAGCGGAGCTCCCGGCAGAAGGCGTAGCCGTTCATCCTCGGCATCACGAAATCGAGGAGAACGAGATCGTACTTCGGCCCCTTCTTGACCAGCTCGATCCCCGCGAGCCCGTCGCGCGCCACGGTCGGGTCGAACCCATTGCGAGCGAGGATGGCGCTGACGACCTTCAGGATGGTCGGGCTGTCATCGACAACGAGGACTCGCGCCGGGGAGGCCATGGCGAAGAATACAGGCCCTACCCTACCAGAAGTGCGCGGCCTGCAAACATAAAGGCCAACGCGATCGGCCACGCGCGGCGAGGCAGAGCACAGCGAGCGCGCCACCCTCCCGCGCGGAGCGCGCGACAAGCGAGAGGCTCGCCGCGCCGCCGCACTACCGCCGCCGCCAGAGGTGCATCATCCCATCCCGCGCGCGCCCCCGGGCTGGCATCAGGCGCCGGCGCTGCCGGTGCCCGTCGCGCCCTGCCGGGTGTCCGCGGCCGCGACCGCCGTCTTCACGTGAAGCTCGGCGAGCTGCGCGGCGTCGACGACCACGGGAGCGCCCGTCATCTGATCAGTGCCCTGGTTGGTCTTCGGGAACGGGATGACGTCCCTGAGCGTCGGCGCGCCGCTGAGCAGCATCGCGAGCCGGTCCATGCCGAGCGCGATGCCGCCGTGCGGGGGCGCGCCGCTGCGGAGCGCGTCCAGGAGGAACCCGAACTTGTCGCGCGCGTCGTTCTCGTCGATGCCCAGCGTCTTGAAGACGCGCGCCTGCACCTCGGGATCGTGCAGCCGGATCGAGCCGCCGCCGATCTCGAACCCGTTCAGCACGAGATCGTAACGGTAACACTCGACGCGCGCCGGATCGCTCTCGAGGAGCGGGACGTGCTCGTCGATCGGCCGCGTGAACGCGTGGTGCGCGGCGGCCCAGCGCCCCGTGTCCTCGTCGAACTCGAACAGAGGTGGGTTCGTCACCCAGAGGAACCTCCACTGGTCACCATGCCCGTACTCCGGGATGAGCCCCATCTTCTTCGCGACGTCGATGCGGAGCTTCGCCATCACGGTGTGCACAACGGCTTCCTTGCCGAACTGGAAGCAGAGGACGTCGCCCGGCTTGGCGCCGAGCACCTCGTTCAGCTTCTGCCGGAGCTCCGGCGTGATCGACTTCGTGAGCGGCGACTGCGTCCAGGAGCCGTCCTCGGCGAGCTTGGCGCGCGCGAGGCCGCGGAAGCCCTTCACGTCGCGGAGCCCGCGCTCGAGATCCTCGGTCTGCTGGCGCGACAGGTTGGCGCTCGCCGGGATCACGAGCCCCTTCACGATCTCGGCCGGCAGGTCGCGCCGCAGCTTGCCCGACTTGAACTTCTCGGCGAGCTCGACCCAGAACGGCACCCCGCCGCCGTTGTGCTCGATGATGAGGTCCGTGAGGTCGGTGTGCTCGATCCCGAAGCGGAGGTCGGGCTTGTCGTTGCCGAAGCGGCGCATCGACTCGGCGTACGGCATGCGCGGGAAGCGGCCCGTCGGGTAGAGCTCGGTGAGGTCCTTGCCGAGGGCGGCCTTGAACACCGCGAAGACGAGCCCCTCCATCAGCCCGAACACGTCGTCCTGGTTCACGAACGACAGCTCGACGTCGATCTGGGTGAACTCCGGCTGCCGGTCGATGCGCAGGTCCTCGTCCCGGAAGCACTTCACGATCTGGAAGTAGCGGTCGAAGCCCGCCACCATGAAGAGCTGCTTGTAGAGCTGCGGGCTCTCGGCGAGCGCGTAGAACTTGCCGGCCGAGATCCTCGACGGGACGAGGAAGTTGCGCGCCCCGCCCGGCGTGTACTTCACGAGGAAGGGCGTCTCGAGCTCGAGGCAGCCCTTGTCCGACAGGTAGTTCCGCGTCGCGCGGTTGATCTCGTGGCGCATCCGCAGCGCCCGCTGGAGCGGGGCCCGGCGCAGGTCGAGGTACCGGTGCTGGAGGCGGATCTCCTCGCGCGTCTCGATCTCGTCCGCGATCTCGAACGGCGGCGTCTCCGCCCTGTTGAAGATCGTCGCCTCGGCGACCCAGACCTCGATGGCCCCCGTGTCGATCTTGTCGTTCACGTTGCCTTCTCGGCTGACCACGACGCCCCGGATGCCGATGACCCACTCGGACCGGGCCCGCTCGGCGGCGGCGTGCGCGTCGAGGAGATCCTTCTCCTCCGTCTTCAGGCCGTGCTTCCTGATCGCCTCGAGGTAGCTGCGATCGAAGACGATCTGCGTCACGCCGGTGCGGTCGCGGAGGTCGATGAAGATGCAACCGCCGTGATCGCGGCGCCGCGCGATCCAGCCGAACAGCACGACCTCCTTGCCAATGTCTGCCTGGCGCAGATCGCCGCAGCGGTGCGTCCTCTTGAGCTCATCGATGAAACGGGACACGAGCCGACCTCCGATTTTCCGTGGAAGGGGCGACTCTAGCCCAGGTCGCCGCTCACCGCCCTCCGTATCCTCCGCGCCCTGCGCGCGCGGATCGGCCCCGCGCGCGCAGGGCGTGGGCCACGCGCCGCGCGCCGCGACCGAGGCGCTGCGCCGGGGTGCGCCGGAACTTGGCCCGGCCGCGGCCGATCTGGCATGGCCGCTCGGTGGGCTCCGGAGAGAAACGCTGCTGGCTCGATCGGTCGCTCGCCTTGCTGTCGGCCGCGCTGCCCTTCGGGCTGTCGCTGGCCCGCGCCGCCTCTTCCGGGCAATGGCGGGAAGATCTCACGGCCGTCCGGGATCTCGGCCTCGTCGCGGTCGGCGTGGGCGGCGGCCTGTCGACGGCGCTCTCGCAGGCGCTGAGCCTGCTCCCGCTGGGCTCTCGCACCTTCCGCACCGCCCTCGGATCGGCGCTCGCGCTCGCGCTCGCGTCGCGCCTGCTCTACGGGATGGTCCGCCGCCTCCTCCTGGAGTCCGCGCGGCCGGCGCCCCTCCCGGGGCTCGCGCTCTGGCGCAAGCTCCGCGGCGGCGCAGCGGAGGCGACCGCCGCCGGCGCGCCATCCACGCGATCCACGCCCGCCGCGCCCGCCGCGCCGGACGTGCTCGGCGGCGCCGTGAGCCCGCGGCTCGCCTCCGTGCTCTCCGCGATCGCCGTCCTCACGGCGGCCCTGTCGCCGACCTGGCAGCGCGAGGCGACGGTCGGCGGCGGCGCCATGATCGCCACCTGCTGCGCGCTCGTGACGCTCGCGCTCGCGTCGACCTGCGCGGAGCAGGCGCGGCACGCCGGGCGTACGTGGATCGCGCTCGGCGCGCTCCTCGGGGCCACGTTCGCCGAGAGCCCCCCCGCCGGCCTCGCCGCGCTCGCGGCGTCGTACGCGATGTTCCTCGCGCGCGGCGGCGCGCAGCACGCGGGCGAGCGCCCCGCCGAGGCCTCGGCCGGCGGCCCGCCCCGGCGCATGCTGGGCGCCGCCGTTGGCGCGGGGGCGCTCACGGCCGCGCTCCTGCTCGCGCCGCTCGTGCTCAGGCCGCTCGCGCCGCGCGCCTGGGCCGACATCGGCCGCGCGCTCACGGCCGGCAGCCTCGCCGCCCTCGACGTCGCGAGCGCCCGCACCACAGCGCTCGCCGCGTGGAGCCTCGAGATCGGCGTCGTCTCGCTGCTCATCGCCGCGGCAGGGCTCGCGCTCTCGCTCCTGCGCCCGCGCGCGCGGTGGCTCGTCGCGCCCTTCCTCGTCCTGCTCGCGCTCGACACCCTCCTGCCCGCGCGGGCTGCCGGCGTGCTCTCCGCGGATCCGCTCACCCCCCTGCGCTCGCTCGCGGTCGCGGCGATCGCCGTCGGCTCGGCGCTCGGTGCGCACGCCGCGGTGCGGGCGCTGCTCCACACGCGCGTGCCGTTCTCGCGGAGCGGCGCGGCGCTGCTCGTCGTCTTCCAGCTGACGCTTGTCGCGCTGACGAGCGAGGAGGCAGGCTTCGCCGCCGATCGGAGCGAGCAGACGGCCGCCGAGGTCTGGACGGACGAGGCGTACGGGAGCCTCGATCCCGGGTCCGCGATGCTCGTGCGATCCCCGGCGATCACGTGGCGGGTGTGGGCGGCGCGGATCACGCGCGGCGAGCGGCCGGATGTCCTCGTGGTCCCGATCCCGCTGCTCGATCGCGGCCACGTCGCCGCTCGCCTGCTCGCCGACGAGCGCAAGCTCGCGCCGCTCCTGCGCGACTTCGCGCTCGCGGGCGAGCCCGGCGAGTTCGCCCTCTCCACGCTGGCTGACGTCCGGCCGCTCCACGTGGAGCTCGATCCGCGCTGGTCGAAGAAGCTGCTCGGCCACCTGAACGTCGCCGGCATCTGGCTCGAGTACGCCCCGCAGCCGCTCGGCGCCTCGGATCGCAAGCTGGCGACGGCGCAGTCGATCGCGCCGCTCAGGCGCGTGCTGGAGTCGCTCTCGATCGCCGCGGTGCCGGACACGTCGACGGCGGCCGTCCTCGCGTCCACGATGCGAAGCCAGTCGGACGTCGTCAGCCTGCTGGGCGAGCGCGTCGTGGCGCAGTCGTTCCTCGACCGGCTGGGCGAGCTCGCGCCCGCGGATCCGTTCATCTCCGGCGGCCCGAGCCGCCGCGCCGTCACCGGCATCCGGCAGGCGTTCATCGCGAAGCGGCCTTTGCGCCGCCGTTGATGCGGTCCGCGCGGCTGGAGCAGCGCGCGCGGCGCAACCCGCGTGGACCGCGTGGCCCGCGCGCCGCGGCTCCGGGCGCGCCGCTCGTCTTCCCGATCCCCGGCCGCGATCAGGTCGACGCGGCGAGCCCGCTGTCGCTCGCAGCGCGCGCTCGCCGCTCCGCCCCGCGCAGCGCCTTGACCCGCCGCTCGAAGTCGCGGCTGTCGTCCTCCGTGAGCGTCGCCCCGCCGAAGCGGGCGCGCAGGTAGAGCTGCGTGAGCGTCAGGATCTCGCGCGCCAGCGGGTGCTCCGCGAGCTCCAGCGCCTCGGCGTGGCGCAGCGGCGGCAGGCTGGGCGGGCGCGGCACGCCCTGGACGAGCATGGCGGCCTCCAGGCTCTCGTAGAGCGCGGTCGCCAGGATCGCGCTCGGGGTGCGCCCGGCGTCCGCGCGGCGCTCCTCGCGCCCGCGGCGCGTGCGGCGGAAGCGCCAGTAGAGCAGGCCGCCGCCCACCGCGAGCGCGACGGCGGCGACGGCGAGGATCCGCGGGCGCGACAGCGAGAGGTCGCTGCTCGATCCGGACCTCCGGTAGCGCGACGTCAGCGTCTGGAGCAGGCCCACCTGCTGGTTCAGGTCGTAGCCGACGACGTGCCTGTCCCAGCGCTGGCTCGTCGCCTCGATGAAATCGCGGAGGTACGCCCAGGCCCCGACCAGCTCGCTCTTCGGCGCCGCGTCGGCCGGCGGCGTCGGGTCGAACGTCATCCACCCCTCGCCGTCGAGGTACACCTCGACCCACGAGTGGGCGTCGCCCTGGCGCACCGCATAGAACCGGCCGAAGCGGTTGTAGGTGCCGCCGACGAAGCCGGTCACGTTGCGCGTCGGGACGTCCACCGCGCGCAGCAGGATGGCCATCGCGGTCGAGTAGAACTCGCAGTGCCCGCGCTTCGACTCGAACAGGAAATGATCGAGCGGCTGCGGGTCCGCGCCCGACGGCGACGCAAGGTCGTACCGGTACTCCGTGCGCAGGTGCTCCTGGATCGCCCGCGCCCGATCGGCCGGACGATCCACGCCTTGCGTCCACTGTTGCGCGAGATCGACGACGCGCGACGGCAGATCCTTCGGGAGGTCCAGGTAGCGCCTCCGCTCGGAGCCCGGGAGGCGCTGGAAGGTCGGCGCCCGCTTCCGCGACAGGAAGACGTCGTAGACAAGCCCGCGATCGTCCGTGGGCTGGTACCGGAGCTCCCCCTCCGGCCCGCGGTAGGCCATCGTGTTCGCGTCGACCCCGAGCTGCCCGCGGTGCTTGAGCCGGAGCCCCGTCGCGTTCGGCGGGAGGAAGATCACGGGCGGATCGATCGGCTCGAGATCGATGCGCATCACCGGCTCGACCGCCGGGTCCGGGTACCGCTCGATCGGCACGAGCCCGGCGTCGCTCTCCGTGGGGCGCTTGAAGGTCTCGCTCTGGGTCCAGGTGCGGCCGTCGTACGCGTCGAGCGCCGTGCCGCGCAGGTGCATGGTGAGGCGCGGGGGCGGTGGCTCCGGGAGCTCGGGGATCTCGACCCGCATCGCCAGCTTGGGGTCGCTGCGCAGCACGCCGACCGCGCCGAGGTCGACCTTGCCCGAGAAGCCGATCATCCGCCCTGTGTGGCCGCGGTTGAGCAGGAGCAGCGAGAGGCCGACGCGCGGGAAGATGACGAACAGGAGCGCCGTGAAGACGAAGATCGGGATCGAGAGCAGGCAGGTGACGGCCAGGAACGAGCGCCCGACGACCCGCCTCGAGCGCAGGATGCGCGGCACGTCCACGGGCAGCCCCGTCCGGTCGCGCGCCCCCTGCCGGTAGTTGCCCTCGACCTCGCGCCGCAGGTGGCTGAGCACGAGCGCGCCTGGGGCGACGACGAGCACCCCCAGGAAGCACAGCCCGTAGCCGATGCCGCCGCCGAGGACGGTCCCGGCGATGAGGTGCAGCAGCGCGAGCACGATGACCTGCTGGTCGTGCGCCGCCCCTTTGCGCGTCGCGAGCCGGATGATCTGCAGCGCGGCGGCGAACTCCACGAGCACGTCGAGCACGCTCGCGTCGGTGGCGACGATGCGGACCACCTGGACGGCGATGACGGCCAGCAGGATGCCCGTGTCGAGGTGGCGGAGCGCCGGGTGCCGCTGCCACGACTCGCGCACGACGAGCGCGAGCCCGAGGCTGATGAGGATCGCCCAGCTCACGTAGCGGTTGAACTGCCCGCTCGCGACGAGGGCGATGACGCCGAGCGCCGCGAGCGCGTCGGTCATGACCCGGTGCACCATCCCGAATCTCATGACGCGCCCCTCGGCGCGCCGGCGCGGCGCTCACCGCTGCTCGGGCTCGGGCTCGATCCCTGGCGCAGCGACGCGCGGGCGCCGCGCTCGGGCGCACGGCCGTCGTCGACCGCATCGAGCAGCGCCAGGAAGCGGAGGATCGCGTCGGAGCCGATGTTGCGATCGCCGCGCACCCGCTCGCCCAGCGTCGTCGCGACGACCACGGCGTCGCCGCGCTTGATGTGGGCAACGGCGCGCGACGCGGCCTCGCGGATCCTGCGCTCGAAGGTCGGCGCGAACGCGTCGCCCTCCCCGGCGGGGCGCACCGTGTCGACGACGATCTGCACGTCCGGCCGCGTCTCGCGGGTGCGCTCGCGCAGCACCAGCTGGTCGCGCATCGTGCTCTTCTTCCAGTAGATGTCGCGCGGATCGTCCCCTTCGCGCATCGGCCGGAGGCCGAAGGTCTCGTCGCCGCCCCCGCGCCCGCTGAGGCTCGCGCCGCCCTCGCGCCGGCCCGCGTCCTCGACCGGGAGCCGGACCGGATCGACCGCGGGGTAGATGATGAGGTCGCCCTCGGCCTCGACCTCCCGCGATTTCTCGAACAGCCCGAAGGGAAAGCGGGTCGCGATGCGGAATCCGGTGTGCCGGTCGCGGCCGCGCCTCGCTGGCGTCCGCCGGTACGCGGCCACCTGCGCGCTGGAGGGGCTGATCTTCAGGAAGAAGCAGCGCTTGTCGGCCGGCTGGCCGGCGCGCAGATCCTCGACCTCGATCGCGTACGACGGCACGCGCTTCTTGTGGTTGTAGACCTCGATCTCGACGAGGTGAGCCCGGCCCACCTGGGCGCGGGCCGGGAGCCGCCGGGTCACCGTGAGGTGCTGCAGCGACAGGTCGCTCATCACGCCGGAGACGACGATCAGCGACAGCAGCATCCCGAGCAGCAGGTAGAGGAGGTTGTTGCCCGTGTTGATCGCCGCGAAGCCGACGCCCAGCGTGATCCCGAGGTAGTACTTTCCTTCCCGGGTGAACTTCAGCTTCCGAGGCGGCCTGAGGAAGAGCAGGGCCCTCGTCCACAACGACGCCTTGTCCCCGCGCGGGGGCAGCAGCGGGCGCTGCTCGACCAGCGGCCTGTCGCGCCTCGGCTTGCTCGGCCGGATGGCGCTCCGCGCCGCTGCGCCTGCGCGGTCAGCGCCGCGGGAGCTGCCGCTGAGTGATCCCCGCTCCCTGTCCTCTGCGCCCATCGCCCACCCCTCAGAGGGGGACCGGCACCCGCGCCACGAGGTCGCGCACCGCCGCCTCGCACTCGTCGCGGGTCGGCATGTAGCCCTCCGCGTGGGCCGAGAGCCGGACCCGGTGTGCCAGCACGGCGACCGCGAGGTTGTGGATGTCGTCCGCGATACAGTACGAGCGTCCGTAGAGGACCGCGCGCCCTCGGGCCGCGCGCGCCAGGTTCATGCCGGCGCGCGGCGATGCGCCCAGCGAGAGGGTCGGGCTCGATCGCGTGGCCGTGAGCACCGCCTGCAGGTAGGTCGCGAGCGACGAGTCGAGCTCGACGCGATCGACCTCGCGCTGCAGCGCGACGAGCTGGGCCGGATCGATGATCTGCGGCACGTTCCGCGCCCGGTCGGGCTCGCCGCCCTGGAGCAGCAGCCGCATCTCCACCTGGGGCGGCGGGTACCCGATCCGGATCCGCACCATGAACCGGTCGAGCTGCGACTCCGGCAGCGGGAACGTGCCCGCGAAATCCTGCGGGTTCTGGGTCGCGAGCACGAAGAAGGGGTACGGCAGCGGCGTCGCTGTCCCCTCGATGGACACCTGCCCCTCGTTCATCGCCTCGAGCAGCGCCGACTGGGTCCGAGGGCTCGCCCGGTTGATCTCGTCGGCGAGCAGCACGTTCGCGAAGATCGGCCCCTGCCGGAAGACGAACTGCCCTAGCCGCTGGTCGAAGACGCTGACCCCGAGGACATCGCTCGGCAGGAGATCGCTGGTGAACTGAACGCGACGGAGCTCGCCCCCCACGGCCTTGGCCAGCGCTCGGGCCAGCGTCGTCTTGCCGACGCCGGGTACGTCCTCGATGAGGACATGGCCCCGGGCGAGCAGCGCGATGAGCGCCAGCTCGACCGCCTCTGGCTTCCCTTCGAGGGCCTGCTCCACGGCAGAGCGAAGCTTCAGGAGAAGAGGCGAAGCTTCACGCGCGACCGAGAGCGCTGATGTCATCGGGGGCGATGGTAGCACGAGGTCACGGCGCGCCTGCGGGGATGCGCATTTTGCGTTCCACGAGCCGGGCTGGCGGGTGCGAACCCAGATTCGCGACCTCGCTGCGTGGCCGCCGGCCCGGGTGCGCTGCGCCACGTTCTTCCTGGTTCGTGGCCTGGAGGGGCTTCGGAGCTGCTGGCGCTCAGCGCTCAGATTGGGGCGCCAGCGCCCCCTGTGCTTTTAACTTGCCGCGGAATGGCCGGGACCTGGGCGCCCGAGTATGCTCCGCGCGCCGTGACCGCCTCGGGGCCCCTTTTTCGCAACAGTGCCGCAGGCTTCCCTGCTGAGGAGGCGCCCGGCGCCGATGCTCGCTCGGATGCGGGCGCGCCGGACGTGCAGGCGCCTGCCGAGCAGGGCGGCTCGCCCGCGTCGGTGAGCTCCGTCCCCGCCGGCAAGCCTCCGTCGTCGCCTCCGCGGAGCGCTGGCGTGCCGAGCTCCGGTCCCCCGGAGAGCGGGCCCCCCTCGGGCGGCTTGATAGCGCAGCCGCCCCTGTTGCCCGACTCCCCGAAGGGGACGCTGCTCTGGCGTGTGCGCGGGATGATCCGCGCGATGCGGCCCCACCAGTGGGTGAAGAACCTCTTCGTCCTCGCCCCCGTGGTGTTCGCCAAGCACCTGACCCACCCCTCGATCATCACGAGCGCGATCGGGGCGTTCGCGATCTTCTGCCTGCTCGCCGGCGCCGTCTACATCCTGAACGACATCGTCGACGTCGAGGCCGATCGGGTCCACCCGGTCAAGCGCTTCCGGCCGATCGCCTCGGGCCGCGTCCCCATCCCGGTCGCCAAGGCGATGGCGGTCGGCCTCGCGGTCATCGCGCTCGGCGCGAGCCTGCTCGGCCCGCCGCTCTTCGCGGTCGTCGCGGCCAGCTACTACGTCCTCAACGTCGCCTACTCGTTCCGGCTCAAGAAGATCGCGTACCTCGACGTCGGCTGTATCGCGATCTTCTTCGTGCTGCGGGTGCTCGCCGGCGGCTTCGCGACGAGGACGCCGCTCTCCGGCTTCATGATCGCCTGCACCGCGCTGCTCGCGCTCTTCCTCGGCTTTGGCAAGCGCCGCCACGAGCTCGCCTCGGTCAACGCCTCGAAGCAGCGCGCGGCGCTCGACGGCTACTCGCCTTCCGCCCTGACGGCGGCGCTCGCCGTGACGGGCCTCGCCACCTTCGCCACCTACCTCGCGTACACGCTCGACCACGACACGCAGCGGTTCTTCCAGAACCCGTACCTCTGGCTCACGGCGATCCACCCGCTTTTCGGTGGGATCCGGTTCCTCCAGCTCGTGGCCGGCAGCGCGAAGTCGGAGAGCCCCACCCAGGAGATCCTCCGGGACACGCCCTTCGTGCTGAACGTCGTCATGTGGTCGGCCGAGGTGCTGGTGATCGTGTACCGCCTGAGGCCGTCCTGATGCTCGGCGCCGGACCGGAGCTCGCCCGGCCGGGGGCGGCCCCTGCCGGCGACAAGCCCACCGCGAAGAGCGATGCGCTGACCGATCTCGCGCTGACGATGCCGATCTTCGTCCTGTATCACCTCGGCGTCGCCTTCCTCCCCATCCGCAACGCGGCGGATCCGGTCACCGCCGAGCTCCGCGCGCTGGCCAAGCACAGCCTCCCGCTCTACGCGGGCCTCACCGTCGCGGTCGGCGCCGCGTTCGTCCTCGTCCTTTCCATCCTCGGCCGCGGCCACGCCCTCCAGACGAGGCGCTTCGCGCTGCTCGCCGCCGAGGGCGCGCTCTACGCCATCCTGATGCGCTTCGCCGGCTCCTATGTGGTCGGCTCCCTCCGGCTCGGCCCGCCCGCCGCGTCGAACGACATCTTCACCGGGGTCGTGATGTCGCTCGGCGCGGGTTTCTACGAGGAGATCGCCTTCCGCGTCGGCCTCTACGGGCTGGGCGCGCTCGGGATCAAGTTCTTCTTTGGCAGGGGGGTCCAGGGGGTGGCGCTGATGGTCGCCTGGGCGGTCGTGGCCGCCGCCGTCTTCTCCGGCTGGCACTATGTCGGGTCGCTGGGCGATCCCTGGAACCTCCCCTCCTTCGTGTTCCGCATGGTGTGCGGGCTCGTTCTCACGGCGATCTACGTCTTCCGCGGCTTCGCGCCGGCCGTCTGGACCCACGCGCTCTACGACGTCTGGGTCCTCGTGCTCCGCTGAGCCCGAGGCCGCCCCGAGCGCCGGGGCGAGCGCGCGCCGGGCGCAGGAACAAGGCGCATCGCGATCGGCGGTCGTTTGGAGCTATGCTTCGCGCCTCGACGCATGCGGCTACCTCCCTTCCCGAAGCTCGCGCTCAAGCTGGTCCGGACGATCCCTTCGCTGGACGGTCCTGGTTTCCTCAACGTGCGACGCCAGGTGTTCCGCGTCGAGTTCCCGGACGGCTCGCTGAGCGACCCGTTCACCTACGACAGCGTCGATCGCGCGCGCCTCGACGCGGTGGTGATCGCCCCACACTACCGAGGCGCGGACGGGCGCCGTCACGTCTTCCTCCGCTCGGCGTTCCGGCCTCCGGCCGCGACCCGCCCGCCCGAGGTGTGGCCCATCCCGGAGGCGGCGACGCTCGGCGCGATCTGGGAGCTGCCCGCCGGGCTCGTCGAGCTCGACGAGCGGAGCCCGGAGGGCCTGCAGCGCTCCGCCGCGCGCGAGCTGCTCGAGGAGGTCGGCTTCGACGTGCCGCCGTCGGCGCTCCACCCGCTCGGCCCGTCGTCGTTCCCGGCGCCGGGCATGGTGGGCGAGCGGCACTTCTACTTTCACGTCGAGGTCGACCCGGCTCGCCAGGGGACGCCGCTCGAAGACGGCTCCCCCCTCGAGCGGTTCGCGGCCATCGCGGCGGTCCCGCTCGACGCGGCGATCGAGCTCACCCGGCGCGGCGTGATCGAGGACGCGAAGACAGAGGTGGCGCTCCGGCGCCTCGCGGAGCTCTGATGGCGGAACGATCCCCCGCGCCCGCGCCGCGGCGTCCGCCCCGCGTCGCGCTCGTCGTGAAGCGCTCCGCCTGGAAGATTTACCGCGAGGAGCGGAAGGACCCGCGCATCACGCGGCTCATCGAGGCCGGCGACTCCGCGGTCGCGCGCCTCAAGGCGTCGCACGACGCGCACGAGCAGACCGTGCGCGAGGTCAAGGCGGCGCTCGACGACATCGGCGCCCAGATCGATGTCGTCGCCAGCGCGGCGCAGTCCTTCGACGCGGGCGAGCTCGACCTCGTGATCACGGTCGGCGGCGACGGGACGCTCCTCAGCGCGTCCCACAACGTCGGTGACGTGCCGATCCTCGGCATCAACAGCGCGCCGGGCCACTCCGTCGGCTTCTTCTGCGGCGCGACGAGCCGCGACGCAGCGGACGCGATCGCGGGGGCGCTGAGCGGATCGCTCCGCAGCACCGTGCTCACCCGCATGCAGGTCACGGTGAACGACAAGCTCGCCACGGGGCGCGTCCTGAACGACGCGCTCTTCTGCCACGTCTCCCCCGCGGCCACGTCGCGTTACGTGCTCCGGCTCGGCCGGGCCGAGGAGGAGCAGAAGTCGAGCGGCTTCTGGATCGGTCCTGCGGCCGGGTCCACGGCCGCGCAGCGCTCCGCGGGCGGGCGCGTCCTGCCGCTCACGTCGAAGCGGCTCCAGCTCGTCGTCCGCGAGCCCTACACCCCCCACGGCGAGGAGTACCGCCTCCGTCACGCCCTGATCCAGCCGGGCGCCTCGCTCGTCGTGCGCAGCAAGACGCACGACGCGAAGCTCTTCTTCGACGGGCCGATCCACTCGGTGAGCGTCGGCTTCGGCGACGTCATGGAGTTCACGCAGGCGCCCCAGTCGCTGACGATCCTGGGCCTCTCCGCCAAGAGGAAGTGGGGCGCGGGCTCGGCGGCGAGCCGCCGCTAGGGCTCGGGGATCGCGCGGCCGTCCCGCGTGCGCGCGCCGGCGCGAGGCGCGCCGCGGGGTTGTGGGCCTCGATCGAGCGGGGCCTCTGCGCTGCGAACGCGCGCAATCACGCGCGAACGCGCGCGATCGCACGCGATCACGCGCCTGGGTGAGCCGAGCAGGGCTGTCGGCCGAGGAGGCTCGACCCGGAGAGGGCGCCGGGGCGACCAGGATCGCCTTCAACGGAAGGGGTTCGGGTGATCTCCTACGTCGAGCGCCTGGCATCCGACCTCCCTCGCGGCGGGCGCGTGAGGCCTGAAGAAGGGGCTATTTGGGCTGTTTTCCCGCGGTTTTAACCGCCCGCGCCAGGGCCCCCCGGCCCTCCTTCCGGCGGAGCGGCGCGCCCCCCGGGGCATGAAACCCCTTCTTTTGTAGCTCCGATCGACGATTCGACACTGGATCTGCGGCGGCCGTTGTGGTTCCTTTGGCCCGCAAGAGGGCACAAACCTCAGGAGGAATGAACATGGCGGCCAAGAAGGCGGATGGGAAGAAGAGCACGTCGCTCAGCAAGAGCGCGCTGATCAACGCGGTGGTCGAGGCGAACGAGAACGAGATCTCGCGCAAGCAGGTCAAGGCGATCCTCGAGTCGCTGACCGACATCGCGTACAAGGAGCTCAAGAAGAACGGCATCTTCACGATGCCCGGCTTCGCGAAGTTCCGCGTCGTCAAGAAGCCCGCGACCAAGGCGCGCGAGGGGATCAACCCCTTCACGAAGCAGCCGATGACGTTCGCGGCCAAGCCGGCCAGCAAGTCGGTCCGCGCCCGCCCCATCAAGGCGATCAAGGACTCGCTCTCCTGAGCATCGGCTCGCGGGAGGGCTTCGCTGCGTGGCGGAGGCCCGCGGCGGCCCCCTCGCCGGGATTCGCCCATCGCTGGAGGGCGAGGGCGAGCACGGCTGGCCCCGCGCGGCCCCTGCGGTAGCATGGTGCGGCTGCTTTGCCGCACATGACGCTCGCCGTCCGACTCTTCCGCGCGCTGCTCGCGTTCTCGGTCATCCTGACGAGCTACCTCATTCAGCTGGGGCTCGTACGGGTGTTCGCGAGGCGCCTCGGGCGCGGCTCGCCTGCGGGTGAGCCGCCTCGCTGGCTCGTCGCGCGCCGCGCCCGCGTCGATCAGAACAACGCCCGGCGCCTGCTGCGCGTCATGCTCCAGCTGCGGGGCGTCTTCATCAAGCTCGGCCAGGTGCTGTCCATCATGGGCGGCTTCTTGCCTCGTGCTTACGGCAAGGAGCTCGAGCAGCTCCAGGATCAGGTGCCGCCGCACCCGTTCAGCGATCTCGAGGCCGCGCTGCGCGCGAGCTTCGGCCGCTCTGCGGGCGAGCTGTTCGCGTCGATCGAGCGCGCGCCGCTCGCGGCCGCGTCGCTGGGGCAGGTCCACGTCGCGCGCCTCCGCGACGGCCGCAAGGTCGCGGTCAAGTTCCTCTACCCCGGCATCCGCGGGATCATCGCCGTCGACCTGCGCGTCCTGCGCCTCGCGATCCTCGTCTACAAGCGGTTCGTCCCGGTGGGGCACATCGAGCGGGTGCACGAGTCGCTGGTCGATCTGCTCCGCCGGGAGACCGACTACCTGCACGAGGCCGCGTGCATGGAGCGGATGGCGCAGAACTTCGAGGGGGACGCGGGCATCGCGTTCCCGGAGGTCATCCACGAGCTCACGACGCGCGACGTGCTCACGATGACCTTCATGGAAGGCATCAAGATCACCCGCCTCGACGCGCTCCGGAGCGCGGGCGTCGAGCCCTCGGACGTGGCGCTCAGGCTCGTGCAGGCCTTCTACAAGATGCTCTTCGCGGATCGCTTCTTCCACGCCGATCCGCACCCGGGGAACTTCCTTGTCGCCGCGCGGAGCGCGGAGGAGGGCGGCGGCTTTCGCCTCGTCGTCCTCGACTTCGGCGCGAGCTGCGAGGCCCGGGACGAGCTCATCGACGGGCTGCTCGACATCCTGAAGGGCATCTTCGCGCAGGACGACGCGGCGGTCGTGCGCGGCTTCCGGAGGATGGGCTTCGTCGCGCCCGGGGGCAACGACGCGCTCCTCGAGAGGACGGTGAAGACCTACTTCGCGAAGCTGCTCAAGATCCGGGATCGCACGCCGGCGGCGCTGATGCGCGCCCGCCCCGAGCAGCTGGAGCGGCTCGCGGATCCCGAGCTGGAGCGCGGTGAGCTCCAGGAGCTGATGCGGTCGTTCGAGTACCCGGAGGACTGGTTCTATGTCGAGCGAGCCTGCGTGCTCCTCTTCTGGCTGGCCGCCCAGATCGATCCCCACCTCGATACGATGGCGGCCGGCTTCCCGTACCTGATGCCGTTGATGGCGCAGCGTGAGGCCAAGGCCGGGTCCGACGGATCGGACCCGGCGCCGGGCCGCTCGCCTGCGGGTTGAGCCGAGGCCCATCCACACGCGCAACACGCGTTTCGCGCGCGTTTCGCAGGTGTTTCGTTTGCGCTCTTCGCCCGTGCGCTAGCGTGTTGGGAGCGGGCTGAAGCGCGGGCCGGGGCGGCTCAGCCCGAGCTGTGCGAGGAAGGGTGCATAACTCGAGTCCCGATCTGCCATGATCTCCGCGAGCCTGATCTTGACTGCGGCGATCCCTGACCCTTCAAGGCGTCGGTAATTGTCCTCGGCGGGGTCGACCGCAGGCTCGACGCCTGCCCCTGCGAGGACGGTCCCAGTATGGTTCAGCCCCTCTGGAATCGTTTGTACAAACGGATCTGGCGCGTGTCGGAGGAGACCGACGAGCCGGTGCGAGTTCGTCTCGTCCCCCGCCATCTCGGGGTGGAACGCGGCCAGCACCGGCGCGGGGCTGAAGCGCCGCCGCAGCTGTTCACCCAGGCGCGACGCGAAGCGCTCGAACTGGGGCGACGGAGTATGGATGCACGGGAAAACCAGGTGCACCACCGCGGAGTCGGCCTCCTCCATCGCCGCCAGCGCCGTCTCCAGGACGGGCTCGCGATCGAGCAGGACGTAAAAGCGTCCGAATCCGGTTGCGGCGTCGCGCATGAACGGGCAGAGCCGGTAGCGAGCGACAACCTCGTCGGCGTAACGCCCGTGGACTCGCCGCACCTCGGCCGCAAACCGAGGCGCCTCCGGGTGGTGGGCCAGCTCCCCCCGCACGACCGGCTCGCTCAAGTGCATCACCTCATTTTCTCGGGGAAGCATTCTTCCCTCGGCCCGTGATAGCTTACGCCGCGCTGCGGCGGAAGGAGGAGGCGTGCAGGAGACCGCGAAGTTAACGCTGAAGAAGAACGGTGGGGAGCAGACGATCGAGTTGCCTGTGATCACGGGCACCGAGGGGGAGAAGGCGATCGACGTCGCGTCCCTTCGCTCGAAGACCGGGTACGTTTGCATCGACCCGGCCTTCGTCAATACGGCCTCGACCACGAGCTCCATCACGTTCCTCGATGGGGAGAAGGGCGTCCTCCGCTATCGCGGCATCCCGATCGAGCAGCTCGGCGAGAAGTCGACCTTCGTGGAGACCTCGTACCTCCTGATCTACGGCAAGCTGCCGAGCAAGAGCGAGCTGTCCCGGTTCTCCACGCTGCTCACCCGGCACTCGCTGATCCACGAGGACATGAAGCGCTTCTTCGACGGCTACCCGTCGACCGCGCACCCGATGGCGATCCTCTCCGCGATGGTGCTCTCCCTGTCGAGCTACTACCCGGAAGCGATCGACGTGAAGAACACCGAGCACCTCGACATCACCATCGCGAGGTTGCTCTCCAAGGTGCGCACGATCGCGGCGTTCTCGTACAAGAAGTCGATCGGCCAGCCGTTCGTCTACCCGCACAACTCGCTCTCGTACTGTGCGAACTTCCTGAACATGATGTTCTCGGTCCCGGCGGAGCCGTACGAGATCGACGAGGACATCGTGAAGGTGCTGAACCTGCTCCTGATCCTGCACGCCGATCACGAGCAGAACTGCTCGACGTCGACGGTGCGCCTCGTCGGGAGCTCGAAGGCGAACCTCTTCGCCTCGGTCGCCGCTGGCATCTGCGCGCTCTGGGGCCCGCTCCACGGCGGCGCGAACCAGGAGGTCGTGACGATGCTCGAGGCGATCCGCTCCGACGGCGGCGACGTCTCGAAGTTCGTCAAGCTCGCGAAGGACAAGACCTCGGGCTTCCGCCTGATGGGCTTCGGCCACCGCGTGTACAAGAACTACGATCCGCGCGCGGTCCTCATCAAGGCGGCCGCCGACAAGATCCTGGCGAAGCTCGGCATCAAGGATCCGCTGCTCGACATCGCGCAGCGCCTCGAGGAGACAGCGCTGAAGGATCCGTACTTCGTCGAGCGGAAGCTCTACCCGAACGTCGACTTCTACAGCGGCATCATCTACCGCGCGCTCGGCTTCCCCACGAACATGTTCACCGTCATGTTCGCGCTCGGGCGCCTCCCCGGCTGGATCGCCCACTGGAAGGAGATGAACGACGACCCGACCGGCAAGATCGGCCGTCCGCGGCAGATCTACACCGGCGAGAACGTCGTCGACTACACGTCGCTCGACGAGCGCGAGTGACCGCGGCGGGGCCCTGCGGCCCCGCCGGCACCTCCCACCGACGATCCCCGCATCCTCGACGAGCGCGCCCTTGGCGGCGCGCTCGCGGCCCCTCAGCGGCTCAGCAACAGCACGACGACCAGAGTCGTCGACGGATTCGCTCCACGTCGACGAGCGCACCGCCCTCCAGCGCGGCGCGCTCGCGGCCCGTCAGCGGCTGAACACCAGCAGGACGACGATCATCGCCACGATGACGCCCGTGACGAGCGAGGCGCCGCCGACGAGCAGGAGCAGCTTGCCCGTCGACAGCTGCGAGAGCGACGCGCCAGCGCGGGAGGGTGCTGACGGGTTGTCGTCGAGCGTTCGCTCCGGTCGGCTCATCGAGTGCGAATGGCCAGGGGCTGCGGCCGGCTCCACCACGGTCGGCTGCGGGCGCGCGCTCGGTGAGCCGCCGGCATGCAGCGGAGGCGCCGGCTGAGATATCGGCTGGCCGGCGCGGATCCGCCCCTCGATGACGGCCTGCGCGTAAGGGGGCAGAGCGCCCGCGCGTACAGCGCGGACGTCCGCACGCATGGTCTCGGCGTTCGGGTAGCGATGGAACTTGATGAACGCCAGCGAGCGATCAACCACGGCCGCGACGGCGGGCGAGATCCCGGGCGCGATCGAGGCGAGCGGCGGCGCGGCCTCGGTCGCGGCGGCGATGACCTCCATGGCCTCCGTCACCTCGCCGTGCACCTGTCGGCCCGAGAGCAGCCGGAACATCGTCGCTCCGAGCCCGAAGAGGTCAGTGCGCCCGTCGATGTCGTGGATGAGCCCCGTCGCTTGCTCCGGCGCCATGTACGTCGCCGTGCCCATGATCATGCCCGTCTTGGTCGCTGTCTTCTCGGGCAGGCCGGTGAGCCCGTCGACGACGCGCGCGATGCCGAAGTCGAGCATGCGCACGCGCCCGTCGTTGCCGAGGTGGATGTTCTCGGGCTTGAGATCGCGGTGCACGACGCCGCGCGCGTGCGCGATCCCCAGCGTCTCGAGCACCTGGTCCGCGAGCGCGAGCACCTCGCCGGCCGGCATCGTCCCGGTGCGCGCCATCCGATCGAAGAGCGTCTCGCCCTGGAGCACCTCCATCGTCAGGTAGGCGAGGCCCTCCTGCGTCTCGCCGGAGCCGAGCACGCGCACAACGCCGGGCACCGCGTCCGCCCCGCCGAGCGTGTTGCCGATGAACCCCTCGCGCAGGAAGCGCTTCCGCACCTCCGTGATCGCGTTGAGCTCCGGGTGCAGCACCTTGAGCGCGACCTGAGAGCCGTCCGCCGCCCGCCCGAGCAGCACGCTCCCCATGCCGCCGGTGCCGAGCACGCGCTCGATCCACCACGTCCCGGCGAACGTCTTGCCGACCCAGTGCTCCGCGTCGTCGTCGTACACGAGAGGCGCCCTCTTTCGACCAGCGGCCATCCGAGGAGAGAGATCTCAGCGGCGAAGCCACTGGTAGGCCGCTCCGCTGCGGGCGCGCAAGCTAATTGATGGAGGTCGTGCCGAAACGGGGGTCGTCGTCAAGCCGCTCGGCCGCTGCCTTGAGCCCGGAGGCGACGCCCCGGAACGCGTCCGCTGGCATGCGAAACGTCACGCCAGGGCCGATGAGTGTCACGTGAACGGTGCCACACCCGCACCGGGTAATGCGCGTCGCCTCGTTCGAGGCGAGCTCGGTGTGTGGACCGCATTTCTTGGGCGCCGCCATGGTTGAACCTCTCCCACATCCTAGCAGCACCGGCCAGCGCTCGGCCACGACACCCCGGTGCCCGACGGAACCATGCCCGCCCCGTGGCACGAACGCCCTGAAATTGTGCAGCCGTGTATATCTCTCTTCATCGCTACGCGATGGCCTGGAGGGACTCATGGCTGTTCGATGCCTGACGCTTGGTTTGCTTCCCGTCGTGCTGGGGGCCGTGGCCTGCGTTGACGGGGGCGAGGGCGTGAAGCCCGTGCCGGTCGACGAGTCGCTGCTCGATGTGCCGCCGGTCGGCCAGGGCTTTCAGATGCAGACCGAGGAGACCGAGGTGCCGGCGGGGGTCGAGCAGCAGGACTGCTACTTCTTCAAGGTCAGCGAGCTCGCCGCGTCGAACGGGCTGGACCCGACCGCGCCCGTGAACCTCCACCGCGTGCAGATCGCGCAGCGCGACGGCTCGCACCACATGAACATCTTCCGCGTGAAGACCGTGAAGGGGCTGGGGCCGGAGGGCGGGCACGTCCAGAAGAACCAGAACGGGGTGGGGGAGTGCTTCAAGAGCCCCAACTGGGCCGACTGGCCGCTCATCGCGAACTCCCAGCAGAACGGCCAGGTCGACTGGGAGTTCCCCGAGGGCGTCGCGAACGTCCTTGCGCCCGACGAGTGGCTGATGCTGCAGACGCATTACGTGAATGCGACGTCGCAGAAGACCCCCGAGGCCGTCGGCCGCGTCCGGGTGAACTTCTGGGCGCTGCCCGCCGCCGAGGTCAAGGCCGAGATGGGCACCGTCTTCGCTACCAAGCAGTCCATCCGTGTCTGCCAGTCGAACCCGACGCCCACGTTCGAGGGCTCGTGCCAGATCAACAGCCCCTCTCCCGTGAAGATCATCGGCGCCAACGGCCATTTCCACAGCCGAGGCACGCGGTTCGACATGTATGCATGGGACGGCAAGACCATCGGCACACCTCCGGACTCGGATCGCTTCTACACATCGAACGCGTGGGACGACCCGCCGATGCTCATCTCGCCGGAGCTCGACAGGGAGCTCCCGACGAACGGCGGCGTCTGGTACGGATGCACCTACGAGTGGCAGCAGCCGGACCCGTCCGTGGGGTGCAAGGGCCTCGACGACTACGACGTGACCAAGAACGGGACCGCCCAAGAGTCGCTCGATTGCTGCTACACGTTCGGGCCGATCGTCGAGAAGAACGAGCACTGCAACATCTTCGTCTATTACTATCCGAAGCAGACTGACGTGTTCTGCAACTGAGCCCTCCATCGCGGCGCGCCAGGTAGAGGCGCGTGGGCCGACATCGGCGGCGCGCCGGCAGGACCTCTCCAGGCTGGTCTTCACTCCCATGCGCACCTGCTTTCACTCCATGGCTATGACGGCGCTCGGCGCGGTCGCCCTCGCCGGCTGCCCCGGCGATCCTGCGAGGCCGCCTGAGCAGGAGCCGCCGGCGTGGCGCGTGCTGCTCGACGAAGACGATCTCGACCGCGCGGTCCTTTCGATCTGGGGGACGGCGCCCGACGACGTGTTCGCCGTCGGGGGACCGCTCGGCAACACGGGGCTCAGTGCGCTCGCGCTGCACTACGACGGGGCGAGGTGGCGCGAGCTCCCGGCGGGCGGGGATGCGACCTTCTGGTGGGTGGCCGGCTCCGGTCCGCAGGACGTCTGGATGGTCGGCGAGCGCGGCCGCGCCACGCGGTGGGACGGCGCGACGTTCACCGAGCACGAGACGGGGACGGAGGCGACGCTGTGGGGGGTGATCGCGTTCTCTCCCGACGATGCCTGGGCCGTCGGCGGCATGCCTGGCAGCGGCGCGGATGCGGAGAAAGACATCGTCCTCCGCTGGGACGGCAGCGCATGGTCGCGAGAGCCGCTGCCGGTGGCGACCGGCCGGGCGCTCTACAAGGTATGGGGAGAATCTTCCGACGATCTCTATGCCGTCGGCGAGTTCGGCGTGATCTGGCACCGCTCGGGCTCGACCTGGGAATTGCAATCCGATCCGCCGATCGCGCAGGGGACCCTGTTCACGGCCGCCGGCTGCAGCCGTGAAGAGGTATACGCGGTCGGCGGGAGAGACGTGCTCCGCTCGGACGGCGCGTCGTGGCGCCGGCTCGACATAGAGCTCACCAACGACGTGAACGGCGTCGCCTGCGGCCGCCCGGGGGAGGTCGCGATCGTCGGTTATGGAGGACTCAAGCAGCGCCTCGTCGACGGGACCTGGATCGATGAGTTCACCGAGGAGCCCTACGCCGATCTCCACGCCGTCTGGGCCGACGGGGAAGGGGCCTTCTGGGCGGTCGGCGGGGACTTCCTTAGCCAGCCGACTCCCGGCAGAGCCCGCAAGGGCGTGGTGGCGCGTTATGGAACAGGGCAAATCGCCGACACTGTGAGCCGCTGATCACCACGTCGCAGGTGTCCTCACCTGCCCGGACATGCCCTTCGTGTGGCAAGGTGGATCATGGGACCGTGAACGCGGAGATACGCTGTCGGCGAGCGGTCACGACCAGCGAGACTTTTTTCTTGGGAAATGCTTCAAAGGGTGGCGCTGGTCGTCCGATTGCAACACCTGCGGAGACCACACGCGGATCCCGCGCTCTGAACCCAGGAGAATTGGCATGCGACGGACCATTGCTCAGCTTTTTGTGAGTGCGTTTACTTTTGCGATCCCTCTGGCCATCGCCTCGTCGGCGTCGGCGGCGCCCGGCCCGGAGGCTTGTGGAAATATCCAGCTCGCAGCGAGCGCAAACTGCGAATTTCGCACCTCGGGCGGCTGCGAGGTGAGCTGCACGCCGGTCAACCTCACGGCGGCATGCGCCGGGAGGTGCGAGGGCGAGTGCAACGCCAGCGCGAGCGCCGACTGCAACGTCGACTGCTCCGCGGATTGCTCTGCCAAGTGCGATGTCGATCCCGGGAGCTTCGACTGCAGGGCGAGCTGCTCGGCGAGCTGCAAGGCGGACTGCAGCGGCAAGTGTTCGGCGAGCGCCAACTCCAGCGGCTCGCAGGCGGAGTGCGAGGGGGCCTGCAAGGCGAGCTGCGACGGCGAGTGCAGCGCGAGCTGCGAGGTGACGCCGCCGAGCGCGGATTGCCAGGCAAAATGCGACGCGAGCTGCGAGGGCGAGTGCAAGGCCGAGGCGAATTTCGACTGCGACATCGACTGCAATGCGGAATGCACGGTCGATCTCCAGGGCGGGTGTGAGGCGAAGTGCTCGGAGCCGGAAGGCGCCCTGTTCTGCAACGGTCAGTATGTCGACGTCGTCGGGAGCCTCCAGGATTGCCTGGATTACCTGAGCACGCTCGAGATCGAGGTGAACGCCCACGCCGAGGCCGAGGCCAGCGTCTCCTGCGCCGCCGCGCCGGGGTCCTCCTCCGCGCCGTTCGCGGGCACGGGTCTCGCGGCGCTCGTCGCCGGCGTGGGTGTGGCCGCCGCGCGCCGCCGCAAGCGGTCCTGAGCGAGGCCCGGCCTTCCTGACGGCGCGCGCCGGAGTTGGAGCCGGCGCGCGCCGGCTGCGCACCCTCGCGTCCTGAACGAATCCCCAAGGCCGGGTCGCCCCGCGCGGCCCGGCCCGGCTCTCTCCGGCACCGTAGTAGATTCGCGCGCACCCTGATGACCCTGCTCCGTCGTTCGAAGCCGCGCTGGGCGCTCGCCCTCGCGCTGCTCGCAGGCTGCGAGGCCCGCACGCCGCCCGCGCCGCACCCGGCGGCGCCCGCGACCTCGGGCGCGCCGGCCGTCGCCAGCGCGAGCGCCGCGCCGCCGGCCATGAGCGCTGCGGCGGCGCCCACGGCCGACGCCGCGGCGCCGGAGCCAACGCCGCCGATGCCGCCGATCGCGCTCGCCTCGGGCGGCCCGCGGGCGGTGCGCGGCGACGCCGGGCTCGTGACCTCGGTCGAGGAGCACGCGACGCGCGCGGGCGCGGACGTGCTGCGGCGCGGCGGCAACGCGGTCGACGCCGCGGTCGCCGTGGCGTTCGCGCTGGCGGTGACCCACCCGAGCGCGGGCAACATCGGCGGCGGCGGCTTCATGCTGGTCCGCCTCGCGAACGGTGAGACGCAGGCGATCGACTTTCGCGAGGCCGCGCCCGCGTCGGTGACCACCGAGTCGAACATGGCGATGGTGCGCGCAGGCGCGCACGGCTATGCGTCCGCCGGCGTCCCGGGCTCGGTCGCCGGCCTCGCCCTGGCCCACGAGCGGTTCGGCACCCGCCCATTCGCCGAGCTCCTGGCCCCGGCGATCTCCCTCGCGCGCAAGGGGCACCGCCTCGGCGCGCGGCAGGCGCTGACGCTGCGCTGGGCGTGGCCGCGGCTGAAGGCCGATCGGGCCGCGAGCGCCATCTGGGGGCGGGGCAAGGCGCCGGTCGCCCAGGGCGAGCTGGTGCGGCAGCTCGATCTCGCCCGCACCCTGGAGACGCTCGCCACGGAGGGGCCGCGCGCGTTCTACGAGGGCGCCATCGCCCGGAAGATCGCCGGCGCGATGCGCGAGCACGGCGGCCACATCAGCGAGAGCGACCTGCGCGCCTACCAGGCGAAGTGGCGCGCGCCCCTCCGGTTCTCGTACCGCGGCTTCACCGTCGACACGATGCCGCCCCCCTCGATGGGCGGCGTCGCGCTCGCGGAGATGATGCTCACGCTCGAGCGGCTCAAGGCGCACGAGGCGCCCGTCGACTCGGGGCTGTCGCTGCACCTGTTCGTCGAGGCGGCGAAGCGGGCGTACGCCGATCGGCGCAAGGTGAGCGCCGACCCCGATTTCGTCGCGCCCGAGACGGCGCAGCTGCTCACGCAGCTCCTCGACGGGGCCTACCTGATGCGCCGCAGCCCGCCCGTCGACCCGGAGCGGGCCACGCCGGCGGGCGACATCGCGACGCCGCTGGGCGCCGTCGCGCAGGAGTCCCCGCAGACGACGCACTTCTCGGTGATCGACGCGCAGGGAAATGCGGTGTCGTGCACGACCACCCTGTCGGCGAGCTTCGGCGCGAGGATCGTGATCCCCGGCACGGGCATCCTGCTCGCCAACGCGATGGGCGCGTTCTCCGAGACGGGGATCAACGCGGTGGCGCCGGGCAAACGCATGGCGAGCTCGATGACGCCCACCCTCGTGAGCCGCGACGACAAGGTCGCGCTCGTCCTCGGATCTCCCGGCGGCGACACGATCCCGAACACCGTCGCGCAGGTCCTCCGCAACCTGGTCGATCACGGGATGACCATCGACGAGGCGGTCCGCCACGCGCGCGTCCACCACCAGTGGATGCCGGATCGCGTGCGCGTCGAGCGGCTGACGCCTCCGCCGCAGGCCGCCCTCGACGACCTCGCGCGGCGAGGGCACGTCCTCGTGATGGACCCGATGCCGATCGGCGACGCGAACAACCTCCTCGTCGATGCGGCCGGCGTCGCGTGGGGCTACGCAGACACGCGGGAAGGGGGCAAGGCCGAGGGCGTCAGCGCGCCCGACAAGCTCGACCCGGCGGCGCAGGCCGACGCGCAGTCATCGTCGAGCGCGCGGTAGCCCGCGCGCGAGCGACACCGAGCGCGCAGATCGAGCGCTCGGTGGTCCGCCGCGCGCCTCCGCGTCAGCGCAGCCTGGGGTCGTAGTTGGCCGCGTCGGCGTCGTCGTCCTCCTTGGGGCGCACGACGACGACCGGGCACGGCGCGTTCCGCGCGATCCGATCGGCCGTCGAGCCGCCGAAGAGCCGCTGCAGAGGCGACTGCGGGTGCGTGGCCACGACGATGAGATCGGCGCTGAGCTCCCGGGCGAGCGAGACGATGGCCCGGTCCGGCCGGCCCGTGCGGAAGTGCATCGCCATCAGCCGGGCCTGGCCGTCCGCGAACCGGTGCTGGAGCACGCGGAGCGACGGCGGCGACGACGCGCCCGGCGTCGTCACGTCGCGCACTGCAGGGGCGACCTGCCGCGGGCCGATGACCACGGCGTGGATCTCCGTCTCGCCGCGGAGCGCCGCCAGATCGAAGGCGAAGCGCCACGCCCGCCCGCCCGGCTCGGACAGGTCCATCGCGACCACCACGATGTACGACTTCACCCGGCGACCCCCGCGCACGCTCGCGCGGGCCGGCTCGCTCACGGGCGCCGGCTCGTTCACGACAGCCGGCGCGCCCGCAGCGGCGGCCGCGCCGCCAGCGCGCCCCGCCGGCTCGCGGCGTCCAGGCTCGGCCCGCGGGGGGAGCGGCGCCTGGCTGATGGCGTTCGGCTCGCTCGCCCCTGCGGGCAGCGTCTCTGGCGGCGCGTCGCCCGCCGCGTGCGGCGTGCGGGCGAACGACCTGCCCTGATCGGCGCGCGCAGGCGCCGGTGCTTCGGTTGGCATCGCGCCAACGTTTGCCGCGCGCCGCACGTCCGCAAGCGCCCCGCCCGACGGCGCGGGTCGCGCGCGGCGCGGCGTGGCATGACGCGCGCAGGCGAGCAGCGCGAGCCGGCTCCCGCGCGCCCGGGCCTCCCTGGGCCACTCCATCCTTGACGCACCCTCCAGACCTTCGCAGCGTCCCGCCCATGATCCCCCGCTACACTCCCGCTGAATTCGAAGAGCTCTGGTCGCCCGCCACCCGATTCTCGACCTGGCTCGAGGTGGAGCTCGCCGCCTGCGAGGCGATGGAGGCCGAAGGGCTCGTGCCCGCCGGCATCGCGAAGGGGATCCGGGCGAAGCAGCTCTCGCTCGATCCCGCGCGGATCGAGGCGATCGAGCGCACGGTCAAGCACGACGTCATCGCCTTCCTGACGCACGTCGAGGAGCTCGCGGGCGAGGGCGCGCGGTGGCTGCACCGGGGGATGACCTCGAGCGACGTGCTCGATACGAGCCTCGCTGTGCTGCTCGTCCGCGCGGCCGACCTGCTCTCGGCGCGGCTCGACAAGCTCTGCGGCGCGCTCGCGCGGCGCGCGGACGAGCACCGGCGCACCCCGATGATCGGCAGGAGCCACGGCATCGCCGCCGAGCCGATCACGTTCGGCCTGGCGCTCGCCGGCCACCTCGCGGAGATGAAGCGCGGCAGGGCGCGCCTGCTCGCGGCGCGCCAGGCGATCGCGGTGGGGAAGATCGCCGGCGCCGTCGGGACGTACGCGCACCTGTCGCCGCGCATCGAGGAGCGCGCGCTCGCCGCCCTGGGCCTGCGCCCCGAGACGGTCTCGACGCAGGTCGTCGCGCGCGACCGCCACGCCGAGCTCTTCACGGCGCTCTCGCTCATCGCGGCGGGCATCGAGCGGCTCGCGACCAACGTGCGGCACTGGCAGCGCACCGAGGTCCGCGAGGCGGAGGAGCGCTTCACCGTGGGCCAGAAGGGATCGAGCGCGATGCCCCACAAGCGCAACCCCATCCTCAGCGAGAACCTGTGCGGCCTCGCGCGCATCGTGCGCGCGGCCGTGATCCCGGCGCTCGAGAACGTGCCGCTGTGGCACGAGCGCGACATCTCGCACTCGTCGGTCGAGCGGATGATCGCGCCCGACGCGACCTCGACGCTCGGGTTCATGCTCGACCGCGCCGCCGGGCTCGTGGAGGGGCTCGTCGTCTACCCCGAGAAGCTGCGCGCGAACCTCGACAGCACGGGCGAGCTCTTCTTCAGCGAGGCGGTGCTCCTGGCGCTCGTCCAGAAGGGCAGGCCGCGGCAGGCGGCCTACGAGCTGGTGCAGCGCTGCGCGATGCGCGCGATCGCGGGCGAGGGTCGCTTCCGCGACAACCTCGCCGCCGACGCCGACGTCGCGGCGCTGCTCGCCCCGGACGAAATCGCGCGCTGCTTCGACCTCGACCACGCGCTCTCGCACGTGGACACGATCATCGATCGCGCGCTCCGCGACTGACCTGCGGCGTTGACCTGCGCGGGCCGGTTTGACAGGCTCGGCCCGTCATGGCTGCACCCACACCTGTCCGCTCGCGCTGGCGCCGGCTCGCGGTGCTCGCCCCGCTCGCGGCGCTCGCCGCCTGCAGCGGGAGCGCCTCGCCGCCGCCTCCGTCTCTCGGCGCGGCGCCCCCTCCAGCCGCGGCGCCCCCTCAGGCTGTGGCGAGCGCCGAGCCCGCGCGGCCGGCGGAGGCGCCGCGCGAGCCGTTCACCGCGCTGCGCGATCGGATCCTGCGCGAGTGGGTCGCGGACGAGCCGGCCTTCGCGCGCTCGCGCGGGCTGCACGAGCAAGACGGCAAGGTCGCCGACTACGCCGCCGCGGCGATAGAGCGGCGGCTCGCGCGCCTCGAGCGCGACCGCGCGGCGCTCGCCGCCGTCGACGCCGCGGCGCTCTCCTCGGACGAGGCGCTCGACCGCGCGCTGCTCCTCCAGCAGATCGACCTCAAGATCTGGAGCGGGAGGGACCTCGAGGAGTGGCGCCGGCGGCCGCAGTTCTACGGGGACCTGTTCGGCGTGAACCACTACCTCGATCGCGCGTACGCGCCGCTGCCCGAGCGCGCGCGGCGCCTCCTCGAGCACGAGAAGGCGGCGCTGGCCCAGGCGCCGCGCATCCTGGAGAACCTCGCGAGCCCGATGCCGAAGCCGGTGATCGAGGTCGCCGTGAAGATCTTCCGCGGCTACGCCGAGTACCTGCGCGGCGACGTCGTCAAGCTGCTCAAGGGCGTGGGCGACCCCGCGTTCCAGGCCGATTTCGAGAAGACGAACGCCGCGCTCGCCGCCGCGGCGGAGAAGCTCGCCGAGCACCTCGCGAAGGTCGAGCTGCCGAAGGGCGACGCGAGCCACGTGCTCGGGGAGGCGCGGTACCGGAAGCTCCTCCTCGCGCAGGAGGGGCTCTCGATGCCGCTCGCCGAGTTCAAGAAGATGGGCGAGGACGACCTCGCGGCGAACAAGGCGGCGTACCAGGAGCTCGCCAGGAAGGTGAAGACCTCCCGGCCGAAGGCGGAGCAGCTCCTCGCCGAGGCGACGCGGATGATGGAGTCGGCGCGCAAGTTCCTCGTCGACAAGGAGATCGTGAGCCTCCCGTCCGACGAGCGGGCGATCGTGAAGGAGACGCCGCCCTACATGCGCTGGAACGCCGCCTTCCTCGACGCGCCGGGGCCGTTCGATCGGAAGGGGCTCGAGGCGTTCTATTACATCACGAAGCCGGACCCCTCCTGGTCCCGGAAGGAGCAGGAGGAGTACGTGATGCTGCGGGGCACGCTGCTCTCGACGACCGTGCACGAGGTCTACCCGGGGCACTTCGTCCAGGGCCTGTGGGGGAACCAGGCGCCGACGGACGCGCAGAAGATGTTCGGGAGCTACTCGTTCGTGGAGGGCTGGGCCCACTACGTCGAGCAGATGATGATCGAGCAAGGGTTCGGCAAGGAGGACCCGCAGAATCGCCTCGGCCAGCTCGCGGACGCGCTGCTGCGCAACTGCCGGGTGGTCGTGTCGCTCGGGGTGCACGCCGAGGGCATGGGCCTCGACGAGGCCGAGCGCCGCTTCGTCGACGACTGCTTCCAGGACCGCGCGACGGCGCGGGAGCAGGCGGTGCGCGCGACGTTCGACCCCGGCTACTTCGCCTACACGCTCGGCAAGCTCCAGATCCTGAAGCTCCGCGAGGAGGCGAAGGCGGCCCTGGGCCCGGCGTTCTCGCTGCGCCGCTTCCACGACGTGCTCCTCTCGCACGGCTCGCCGCCGCTGCCGCTCGTCCGCGAGCGCGTGCTCGCAGAGCTCAAGCGGTCGCTGAGGAAGCAGCCCTTATAAAGGCCGCGCTCTAGGGGGCCCAGCGCGCCGGCCGCTCGTCGATGACCTTCTCCTTCGCCGCACGGGGGCTCTTCCCGCTGGCGCGCTAGGCCGTCACGTCGGCCATGAAGATCGGCGGGGTGTGCAGGGCCAGGATCTCCGGCGCGGGCGGGGCCGACTGCTTCGCCATCCGGAGCGCCTCGTCCATCGTGCGCGCCGTCTCCCAGCCGAGCAGCTGCGGGATGTACTCGTTGTCGGCGCCGACCACGATCATCCGGCCGATGTGCTGCCGCCCCGCCTCGCCCCAGTACCACATGAAGAACGGGTGGGTCGGGTGGTACGCGTGCCCGAAGCGGTACATCTCGATGTACGCGGGGTTCTCGGAGAACTTCTTCTCGTACCGCTTGTGCAGCTCCATCGCGTCCCGCGTCTCCGGCAGGAGCCGGTGCACGAACTCGATGTACGGGGCGTGGTGCTCGTTGTCGAACAGGTCGGTGCAGGGGTGGAGGATGATCATCGTCCCCCCCTTCTTGAGCATCGGCGCGCCGCGGTAGAGGTTGAACAGGTAGCCGTTCGCCATCACCTGCACGAGCAGCGGGTTCAGGAACGAGTTCACGTTGTACGGGCTGATGTACGGGATGCCCGTGATCAGGATGTCGGCCTGGCCCGTGACCGGGACGAGGTACTGGTCGAAGCTGCGCTTCAGCGTGTGCTCGTGGACGGCCTCCGTCTCGCCGGCGAACACCCCGGTCACCCCGAACGGCGAGGGGACGCGCTGGAAGATCGCCTGGCGCGCGGGCTGCGGCACCTTGGAGAGCGTGAAGCGGAGGGCGCGCAGCGCGCTCTTCTCGCCGGCGCTCAGGTCGTCCTCGTTCTTCGCGAGGAACTCGAGCGGGCGATCGAACATGCGGTTGTTGATCGTCGTCTCGATCGTGAAGACGTTGAGCTTCTTGTTGGCCAGCCGGCCCATGCGCTCGACGCTCGTGTGCAGCGCGGAGCTCTTCGGATCCATGTACGAGTAGCAGTCGCGCATCACCCGCGGGTTGTGGTGCGCGCGCAGGCTCCGGTACCCGCACAGGCCGACGGCGACCGACTTGTGCCCGCCGTCCATCGGCACGAGGTTGAGGTTCACGTAGATCACGAGGTCGCTGTCGACCGCGCGCTTGTTGAGCTCGACCTCCTCGCCGACGTCGGTCGTGCCGACGTACTTCATGTTGGCGGCGTTCTCGGCGTCGTGGTTGTAGAGCCGCTTCGGCCAGTAGGCGTTGAAGATCCGGTCGCCGACGATGTGGCGGACCTCCCAGTCCTTCATCCGCCGGTGGACGCTCGTGGCGATGATGATCTCCACGTCGTCGACGCCGTAGTCGGCGAGCAGGTCGAGCACGATCGTGAGCACCCGCTCGCGGATGTCGGGGCGCTTCATCTGGGGCAGCGGCAGCGAGATGTCGTCCACCGCGATCGTGACCTTCATCCCCGGGCGGAGCTTCGCGTAGAGCGGCTCCGAGTTGTACGGGTGGTTGATCGCGTAGCGGATCGCGGCGTCGACGTCCTTCAGCGGCTCGATGGGCGGCTTCGCGTAGAGCACCCGGGTGCCGGTGGGCAGGTCGACCTCGACCAGCTGGTCGCCTGAGAAGAGCACCCGGGGGGCGCTGCGGCTGTCTAGCGTGACGACGCAAGGATGGCTCATGGGACCTTCAGAGCAGGGGGTGCGACGTGTTGGGCTGGGTGGTGGCCTCCCGCCGCCGTCCGGGGGAGGCCGAGGTCATGCGGCGAGGTGGAGGATCGGCCAGTGGTACGCCTGCGCGAGCATCTTGAGCTTGCGGTCCGGGTTCACCGCCGCCGGGTAGCCGACGACCGAGAGCATCGGGACGTCCGAGTAGCTGTCCGAGTAGGCGAAGCACTCGTCGAGGTCGTGCCCGTGCGCGTGGGCGTGCTCGCGGATGAGCCGCGCCTTCTCGGGCCCCGCCACCACCGGGCGCAGGAGCTTGCCCGTGGCGAACCGATCCTTCACCTCGAGGCGGTTCGCGATGATGCCCGTCGCGCCGAGGTGATCGGCGAGCAGCTGCATCAGGAAATCCAGCGCGCCGGAGACGAGGACGACGTCGTGCCCCTTGTCGAGGCTGCACTTCACGAGGTCCCGCGCCTTCGCGTAGATCGCCGGCTTGAGCACCTTCGCGAACGCCTCCTCGGCGAGCGCCACGAGGCGATCCTCGGAGACGCCCTCGAACGAGCTGAAGAGCAGCTCGTTGAAGAGGCGCCGATCCTGGAGCTCCGCCATCGCCATCCACGGCGCCTTCACGATGGCGCGGCCGAGCTTCGCCAGGCTGTGCATCGGCGTCGGCTGGTTCAGCATGTAGAACACCGTCGGGTGCACGAGGTTGGTCGTGACCAGGGTGCCGTCTACGTCGAAGTAGCTCGCCGGCATGCGGGGCAAATCTCCCTGCATGCCGTTTGAGTCAAGATCGAGCTGCCGCGAACCGGTATTCGCAGGCGATCGTCGCGCCGCGTCGAGGTGCCACGCCGCGTCGGCGTGCTCGTGCAGGTCGTCGAGCCGTCACGCCGCGAACAGGCGCTCGTACCCGTCGTCGAGGTCGACGCCGCCGTCGGTGTCTCCCCGGTCCACCGGGTTGATCCCGCAGTACTCGACGCTCGCCAGGTGGCGCCAGCGCCCGGCGCGCTCGGGCTCGTCGGGCAGCACCGGCGTCGTGCAGGGGAAGCAGCCGATGGTGCGGAAGCCCATCCCGTGCAGCGGGTTCTCGAGCGCGTCCTTGTGCGCGGCGAAGTACGCGTCGAGCTCCTCGCCGGTCAGCGACGCGAAGGGGTGAACGCGGAGCGTGTTGTTCGCGGGGTCGAGGCCGAACGGCGCGACCTTGGCGCGGGCGCCGCCCTCGCCCCGCCGCAGCGCCGCGACGAGCGCGTCGTAGCGGCCCCGGATGGCGCTCAGCGGGGCCGATTTGCGGAGGTCGCAGCAGCGCTCCTGGCCCTCCTTCGAGAGGTAGAGCAGCCCTTCCTCGCGCGTCTGCTGCGTGAAGCTGCGCTCGGGCGAGAGCGTGACGACGCGCAGGTTCGGGTGGGTCCGCGCGAGCTCGTCGCGCGTGGCCAGCGTCTCGGCGTGGAGCACGCCGGTGTCGACGAAGATCACATCGAACGAGAGACCGGCGCGGTCGGCCATGTGGCACAGCGCGGTCCCGGCGCGCTGCATGCTGCTCATGATGGCCACGCGCGGGCCGAAGGACTCGCGGACGAAGCGGAGGAGCTCGACGGGTGACGCGCCCTGGAAGCGTCGGTTCAGCGGTTCAAGGTGTCGCTCGGTGATGCGCATACGCGAGGCATAGCAGAGCCCGTTTCCTTGATCCGGGTTGCCTTCGCCTGAGCTTGCGCCTAACTCCGCTATCGCGGAATGACCAGCGCCCATCAAGCCTCACAAGCGGGCGGGCTCGACCAGGACCTGCCGGAGCTCGAGCGCCGGCGCTTCCTGTTCGTGACCGGCAAGGGAGGGGTCGGGAAGACGACCATCTCCGGCGCCCTCGCCCTCGCCTTCGCCGCCCGCGGCAAGCGCGTCCTCGTCGCGATGTGCCACACGAAGGAGCGGCTCTCCGCCATCCTCGGCTCAAAGCCGATCGGCCCGGAGGTCATCCAGGTCGCCGAGCGCGTGTCGGCGGTGAACATCGCGCCGGACAGGGCCCTCCGGGAGTACGGCGAGATGGTCCTGAAGATGCGCGCCGCGGCCGATCTCGTCTTCGACAACAAGTACACGCGCACCTTCTTCCGCGCGGTGCCCGGGCTGTTCGAGTGGGCGATGCTCGGCAAGGCGTGGTTCCACACGACGGAGCTGCTCCCGGACGGCTCGAACCGCTTCGACGTGGTCCTGCTCGACGCGCCCGCGACGGGGCACGGGGTGGACATGCTGCGGGTGCCGAAGGTGATCCTCGATGTGGCGCCGCCGGGCATCCTGCGCCGGGACGCCGAGGCGGCGTGGGTGATGTTCAGGGATCCCGCGCGGAGCGGGGTCGTCGTCGTGACGCTCCCGGAGGAGATGCCGGCGACCGAGACCGTCGAGCTCGTGGCGGAGGTCCGGGGCGACCTTGGCCTGCCCGTCCACCGGGTGATCATCAACGGCGTGCTGCCGACGCTGTTCTCGCCCGAGGAGCAGCGGGCGCTCCTGGTCGACCCGGGGCGGCTCGACATCCAGGCGCCGGCGCGCGCCGCGGACACCGTCGAGAGCGCCTTCGTGGCCGGCGCGCGGCGGGCGATCCGCGAGTCGGTGCAGCGCGAGAGCCTGGCCCGCCTGCGCCGCGATCTCGACCTGCCCACCGTGATGCTGCCGTTCCTCTTCGACGAGGCCTCGACGGTCGCCGGCACGCGGATGCTGGCCGAGCGGCTCTGAGCAGGGCGGATGCCGGCGGCCCTGCTGCGAGCGAGCCCCCTGCTCCGCGACGGACGCGCGCTGCTCGACGCCGATCGCCTCGTCCACGCGGGGGTCGCCGATCGGCGCGCGAGCTTCGAGATCGCCTTCACGGCGATGCCGCCCAACACGGGTTTTCTCGTGGTCGCGGGGGTCGAGGCGGCGCTCGAGGCGCTCGCGGTGGACGGAGCGCGCTTCGACGCGGCGGCGGTCTCCGCGGCGCGCGCGGCGTGCGGCCTGAGCGACGCGCTCGAGGAGCGGCTCGCCGGCGCGCCGCTCTCGGTCGACATCGACGCGATGCCGGACGGGACGATCGCCTTCCCGGGGACGCCGGTCGCCTCGGTGGAGGGGCCGTTCATCGAGGCGCTGCTCGTGGGCGCGCTGCTCGCTCCGGCGCTCCGCCGCGGCACGGCCGCTGCGACGCGGGCCGCGCGGCTCCACATCGCGGCGGGCGGCGGCGACATCGTGGACGGGTCGTCGGCGAGCGTGCCGTTCGCCGACGAGGCGCTCGCGCTCGCCCGCGCCGCGCACGTGGGCGGCGCTGTGGCGACGACGAGCGCGCTCGCGGCCACGGCGCTCGGCATCCCGTTCCGCTGCGAGGCGGGGATCGACCTCGGCGAGCTCGCGCCGCCGCCGTCCCCGCTCGAGGGCAGCTGGCCCTGGTACGCCGATCGGATGGTCGATCTCGGGGGCGACGACGAGGAGGCGCTGCTCCTCGAGGCGAGGCGCGTGGGCGCGAGCGCGGGCGGCTGGGTCGCGTCGGGGCTGGTGGAGGCCGCCGAGGGGCTGCCGGCGGCGCGCTGCGAGCTCGTGGCGCTCGAGGAGGCGGGCGCGTGGGCGCTCCGGCAGGGCACGAGCGATCGCGGCGACGTGATCGCGGGGCGGAAGATCGTGGCGCGCTACTACGACGAGGCGGGGCGCGTGGCCTTCGACGTGATCCACCTCGCGCACGAGCGGATGCTGGCGCCGCGCGCGCTCGGGGTCGCGAGGCTCGCCCCGCTCGCGCGCGCGGCGATGCGTGGCGGGCGCGCGCTCGAGTCGCCCGAGCCGGCGAGCGCCGGGCGCGAGCGCTCCCTGGCGGCGCGCCAGCTGCTGCCGGACGCGGTGGCGCACCTGCGCGCGCCGGCGAGGTACCCGGTGCAGTTCTCGCCGGCGCTGATCGCGCTGCGGGAGCCGGAGCCGCCGGGGCTGCTGCGGTAGTTTCCCGGTGAGCTTGAGATCTCGGTGAGCTGAACGGCCCGCAGGGACGGAGCTCGTCGCCGGAGGTGTGAATTGGTGTCCCGGCCATCAACGCGCAAATCGCAGCTACGGCGCCTATCCCCATCAGGAACTTGGCGCTGGTGCTTCACCGCCCGCTCGGGGTGAAATGCTCGTCCACGGCTCCTGCGCCAGGAGCCGCCGCGCGAGCGCGATTCCGCGCGGGTGTCTATGAATCGATGCAAAGACGACGGGGGTAGACATGACGCAGATCACCGGTGTTGCGGGTAGGGCCCATCACCTCGAGCTCGGGATGTTCGGCGCCAACGGGACGAGCACCGCGCTGTCCAAGGCGCCAGAGCGCTGGCGCCCGACGTGGGAGAACAACCGCGACCTCGTGCTCGCGGCCGAGGCGGCAGGCCTCGATTTCCACATCCCGTTCGCGCGCTGGAAAGGGTACGGCGGCGAGTCGGACCCCCTGGGCGTCACCCTCGATCCCATCGCCTGGGCGGCCGGGCTCCTCGCGGTGACGAAGAGGATCACGCTCTTCACCACCATCCATGTGCCCTTCACGCACCCCATCGTCGCGGCCAAGCACATGGCGTCGCTGGATCACATCGGCCCGGGGCGCGTCGGCATCAACATCGTCAGCGGATGGAGCAGCGACGAGGCCGAGATGTTCGGGATCGAGCAACGCGAGCACGATCAGCGCTACGAGTACACGAGGGAATGGCTCGACGTGATGCTCAAGCTGTGGACCAGGGACAAGCCATTTCATCACGAGGGCAGGTTCTTCAACCTGCGCGGGGCGACTGGGGCCCCGAAACCGCAAAGCGGTAAGATCACCCTGATGAGCGCGGGCGCGTCGGCCGCCGGCCGGACGTTCGCGGTCAACCACTGCGATCAGCTGTTCACGATCCTTGTCTCCCTCGAGGCGTGCCGCGACGAGATAGGGAAGGTCATGGAGGCCGCCCAGCGCGCGGGTCGCCGCGTGGACGTGTACACAGCGGCGTGCATCGTCTGCCGTCCGAGCCGGAAGGAAGCTGAGGAGTACTACGAGCGTATCTCGCGTGACATGGCCGACGAGCCCGCCATCGACAACATACTACGGCTGCTGGGGCTCGACTGCCGCTCGTTCTCTCCGGAGTTCCTCGCCATGTTCCGGAGCCGGTTCGCCGCGAGCCACGGGCATTACCCGATCGTCGGCACACCGATCGACGTCGCCGAGGAGCTCCGGCGCATCCGCGACATCGGGGTCCGCGGCCTGGCCCTCTGCTTCATCGACTACGCTGCCGAGCTCCCGTACTTCAGGGATGAGGTCCTGCCCCGCCTCGTCGACATGGGCGTCCGCCGGCCTGGCTGAGACTACTCGGAGACCTTGATCAGCAGCTTTCCGATCTTGTTCGGCTGGAAGAGCATCCCGAGCGCATCCGGGGCGTTCTCGAGGCCTTCCACCACGCGCTCGCGCCAGGTGATCCTGCCCTCCTTGATCCAGGCGTAGATCTTCTCGAAGGCCTCGGGGAAGCGCGCTTGATGATCGGTGACGACGAAGCCCTGCACCCGGAGCCGTTGCATCAGGATGAGCGGGAAGCGCACGGGGCCCGGGCGGGGCTCCTTGTCGTTGTACGTCGAGATGAGCCCGCAGATCGTGACCCTGCCAAAGAGGTTCATCTTGTCGAGCACGGTGTCGAGGATGTCGCCGCCTGCGTTCTCGAAATTGATATCGACACCCTTCGGACAGGCGCGGTCGAGCGCCGCCGCGACGTCCTCGGTGCGGTAATTGATGCAGGCGTCGAAGCCGAGCTCCTCGGTCACATGGCGGCACCCGGCGTCGCTGCCCGCGATGCCCACCACGCGACAGCCCGCGATCTTGCCCATCTGGCCGACCAGGGAGCCCACGGAGCCGGCGGCGGCGGACACGACGATGGTCTCGCCCGGCTTCGGCTGCGCGATATCGAAGAGGCCGACGTAGGCGGTGAAGCCGCCGGTCACGTGAAGTGGGCTGAGGAAGGCGCCGAGCGGGACGTCCAGCGCGGGCAAGCGCGTGAGGGCGAGGTCGCCGGGCGCCGCGACGTTGTAGTCCTGCCAGGAGGCCGGAGACGAGGTCTCCCGCGCCATAGTCGGGGTGACGGGAGCGCTCGACGACGCCGACGCCGAGCGCGCGCATCACCTCGCCCTGGTTCACGGGCGGCATGTATTGCTTCATGTCGCTCATCCAGATCCGGTTCGTCGGATCGACGGACAGGTAGCGCGTGCGGACGAGGACTTCGCCATCGCCAGGCTCACGGACCGGCGCCTCGCGGAGCTCGAAATGGCTGCGGTCCGGCGGGCCCTCGGGGCGGGCCTTCAGGATGTAGTGGCGGTTGGAGAGGGACGAGGTGCTCATCACACGAAGCTAGACGCCCGGAGGCTTCACCGGAAGGTGCAACCCGACCCGGCGGAAGGCGAGCTCGGATACGTGCCCGGCGCGTCCTGCTCCTGAAAGGCGGGCGCTTGGAGCCCGCGCTGGGCCCGCGTAGCGTGTCGAGACGTCTCCGATGGATCCCCGCGTGCACGATCGCCCCATCCGGCTCGTCGTGGATCGCCTCGCCGTCCCCGGGGTCATCGGCGTCCGCGCTCGGGCGAACCTCTCGTTCGGAGGCGCGCTCCACGTGGCGCTCGGGCCCGACGCGGGCTTTCCGGAGTTCCAGCAGCTCGACGACTGGAAGTCCGACATATCGCTCGTCGACGCGCGCGCCCTCGCGCCCCAGCTGCGGGCGGAGGCCGGGATCCTGCTGCCGGAGGAGCGCCTCGCGGAGATCGAGGCGCTCGATCGCGAGATGGCGGAGCTCGACGTCCCGCCGCTGAGCGACCCCCGAGAGCTCGACGCCCTCACCCTGTTGAGACGCGCGCGGCTGCAAGCGCTCGACGCGGCCCAGCGCCGCATGCTCGAGGCCCGCGGGGCGCCGTTCTGGGTCGCGGGGTATACGCGGCACTCGGACACGCTCTGGGCGCACCGGATCGGTGGGGCCGCGCCATTCCAGGCATGGGTATCCCGCCATGATACGGAGTGTCGCGCCGTGGAGGCCGCGGGGGAGCCGCCCGGCTGGATGGGTCGCGTCCGCTTCTTCGACCTCTGCCAGACGCGCTGGGCCGATCGGGCGCTCCGCGCGCTGACCGGAGGGGCGGTGAGCGAGCCAGGGCTGCTCTTCGGGCGGCGATGCGCGGCGGGGTGGGATTGCGGGGAGATGGTGGAGGACGAGATCGCGCGCGCCGGGCTCGACGCGGCCGCGGCGATGGCGGCCGGAGCAGAGGAGGTGACGCTCCCCCTGCACGGGCCGGCGCGGCGCGTGCGAATGCGCGCGTTCGAGATGCAGGTGTGGACGATTCACCCGCTCGACGCGCCGAGTGAAGAGCCGTGGCCGACGCGCCTGATCGAGGTGCCGGCCGAGGACGTGTGGGTGCTGGTGGCGGGTTGAGCTCGCAGACCAGCGTTCAGTCGACGTGATCCAGAGCGGATACCGGGCGCGTCGTGTCCCCCGAGCAGCGGCGAGGACGGGCGGCAGGGCCTCGGCGAGGGCGCCTCAAGCGCCGGCGCGCACGCCGACCGTCATGGTCTGCGCGCCGAGCGGGAACCACGCGAGCCAGGGCTCGAGCGGACGCAAGGGGGCGAGCGGTCGCGGGAAGAACAGCACGTAGTCCTGCCGCACCGAGGCGAGCGCGCCAGCGAGCAGCGCGCGCACCTCGCGCGGCGGAAGCAGGATGGCGTCGTCGTCGAACGGACACAGCCGCACCGCTCGCCGCGTGAGCGGGTTGTACGGGTTGTGCTCGAAGACGAACAGGCGCCCACCCGGCTTGAGCTTGGCCGCCACCGTCTGCACCAGCCTGGAGCGCTCGGGCGGCGGAACGTGGTGCAACACGCCCGACAGCACGGCCGCGTCGAACCGCTCGCTCGGGATGGCGGCCTCCTCGCCGTACACGGTCGCGCTCGGAGCCTGCTCGCGCGCAAGCTTGGCGCTCTCCGCCGACGGATCGAAGGCGCCGACGAAGGCGAAGCGACCGCAGAGCAAGCGCGTGAGGCTGCCGGTGCCGCAGCCGTAGTCGAGCACGCTGTGCGCGCTGGACACGCCGGCCCGCGCCAGGCACCCGAGCTTGTGCTCGGCGAAGTACTCGGGCCCTTCCCCGCTCAGGCGCACGCTCTGCTGGTGCGCCTCGCGGTAGGTGGGGGCGTAGTGATCGAACTTTTCGACTTCGGAGGCGCGCTCGAGCGACACGCCGCCTACCGTAACATCCTCGCCGCCGCGCCGCAGCGTCGCGGCAAGCGTTTGCGACCCAGGCAGCGCCGGGAGGACGCCGCTGCGGCTCACATGTCGAGCAGGAGCTGCGTCAGGATGTAGTTCGTGACGAGCACGGTGACGCAGCTCTCGACGACCGCGCGCGTGGTCGCGACGCCGACGCCGCGCGCGCCGCCCGAGGCGTAGAAGCCGTGGCGGCACGAGACCGACGAGACGATGAAGCCGAAGACGCACGCCTTGATGAGCCCCATGGAGATGTCCTTGGGGAGGGCGAAGTCGCGGATGCTCTGGAAGAACGCGCCCGCGTCGCCGCCGAGCCAGAGCACGGCGACGAGGTACGAGCCGCACATGCCGACGCTCGTGTAGAGGATGCAGAGCAGCGGCAGCATCACCGTCGCGGCGAAGAGGCGGGGCGAGAGCAGGTACTGCACGGGGCTCACGCCCATCGTCGCGATCGCGTCGATCTGCTCGGTGACGCGCATGTTGCCGAGCTCCGCGGCCATCGCGCTGCCGGCGCGGGCGGTGACCATGATCGCGGAGAAGACCGGCGCGAGCTCGCGGGCCAGCGAGACCGCGACGAGGCCGCCGACGCGGCCCTCGGCGCTGAACGCGCGCAGCGCGTAGGACGTCTGCAGCGTCACGACCATGCCGCTGAAGACGCCGGTCAGGCCGACGATGAAGACCGACTGCGCGCCCATGAAGTCCATCGCGGCGAGGAACTGGGCGGGACGGAACGGCGGGCGCACGAGCCAGACGATCGTCTGGAAGGTGAGCGTGACGATGTTGCCGATGTTGTCGAGGAACGCGAGGACCGGCTCCAGCGCCCTGTTGAGCAGCTCGCCGCGGCTGGTCTCAGCGCCTTCCTTCACGGTGCGCTCTTGTACCATGCAACGCCGCCGCGCACGGGGCCGGGCTCGCGACGACCCCGCGCGCCCGCTCGCCCGCGCTTCGCGCCGGTGCGTGGATCGAGCCGCTGGTCGAGCCCGCCCGAAGGCGCAGCGGTCCCCCGCTCGCCCTCGCCAGGCTTGGGCCGCTCGACGCGCTTCACGCAGCGCCCGGCCCGGCTCCCCGCGATCCGACGGAGCCGCGCTGCAGCTCGTCCTCCAGCGCGGCGAGCACCTCGCCGCTCCGCGCGCCGGTCGCCCGGATCTCGGCGGCGCGGCCGGACGCGGCCGCGTCCTCGGGGGCGGCGAGGTGGATCAGGAGCGCGTCGCCCCCGAGCGCCTCCACGAACGGCTCGCCCCACTCCACCACGACGAGCGCGCCCTCCGCGCGGCGCTCGCGCAGCCCGAGCTGGGCGAGCTCCGCGGCGGCGTCGTCGCGCGCGCCCTCCGCGGAGGACGCGCCCCCGAGGCGGTAGGCGTCGGCGTGCGCGATGGGGACCCGGCCCTCGTGCTCGTGGACCAGCGTGAACGTCGGGCTGGTGATCGGGAGCTCCGGCGGGACGCCGAGCGCCCGGCAGAGGGCGCGGGCGAAGAACGTCTTCCCGGCGCCGAGATCGCCGGCGAGGACGACCAGATCGCCGCCCGCGAGGCGCCCGGCGAGCGCTCGCGCCAGGCGGATGGTGCTGCGGCGGCTCGGCAGCTCGATGCGCATGCGTCAGAACCGGGCCCCGGCGCCGAGCGTCGCGCCGACCAGCAACAGGGAGCCGCCCCCCGTGGGAACCCACCGGAGGTTGCCGAGCTGGGCCTCGAGCTGCACCGAGGGGCTCAGGGCGAGCGCGACGTCGAGCGACGCCCCGAGCACCGGGTGGACCTGGAGATCGCCGCTGTACGTCGTGAGGTCGGGGCCCACGGCGCCGGCGCCGGACCTGAAGAACGCGCCCGCGCGGAGCGACGGGCCGAGGTGGAGCGGGAACGCGCGCCACGCCCCGTCGTGCGGCGTCAGGCTGGGCGTCAGCATCAGGCGCGCGCCGCCCTCGATCCAGCCGGCGAACGGGCCGGCCAGGTTGCCGCCGCCGCCGGCGAACAGCTCGAGCCCGCGGTCGCCGGGCGCATAGGCCACGCGCGCCTCCCCGACCAGCGAGGCCGCGCTGCCGCTCGCGCCCGGGAGGCGCGCCGCCGCGACGGCCAGCCCGAGCGACGCGGACAGGGCGACCCGGCGCCCGCCCGTGTACGCGGGCCACACGCGCTCCGGCCCGAGGGGATACGCCATCAGCACCTCCTTCGCGGGCGGCGCGGGCGGCGGCGCGGGCACCGGGGGCAGCACGATCGCCCCTCCCGCGGACGGAGGCGGGGGCGCGCTCGCCGGAGCGGAGCGCGCGGCGCGCTCCCAGGGGAGCTCGCCGACGCCGACGCCCTCCGGGCGGAGCAGGACGGCCAGCATCTCCTGCGTCTGCCGGACCGTTTGATCCCGGTCGACCTCCCTGGCGACCGACTCGACTCGGCCCGTCGAGGCGAGGTACGCGGTGAGCTCGATCCGGGTGGTCGTGACCGCAGGATCGACGGTGCCGGTCAGGACCCAGTCCGCGCCCGTCCGCGCGCCCACCGCGCGGTACTCGTCCGCGCTGTCGGCGACGCCATCGGCGACGTCCTTGAGCGCGGCCGCGACCGCGTCCTCCGGCGCCGTGGTGTGGCCGAGGGCGGCGAGCCCGCGCGCGACGTCGGCCTGGGCGGCGCTCCGGGCGGCCTCGTCGGTGCCCCCCCGCGCGGGCAGGAGCGCCACCCGATCGGCGAACGCGGCAGGGGCGATCGCCAGGAGCGCGGCGGCGGCAGCACAGGAGAGGGCTCGGCGGATCATGCGGCGCCATGCTACGCCCGCCGGCAGGCCGGAGCAGCCCCGGGGCGACGCGCCGGCACGGTCTCCACGCGCACCCTCGCGCGTTGTCCCTTGCGCTGATCGAGCGACGGCCAGGTGAGTCGCCTCGTTCACTGCGCTTTCACCCCGCTCATCGCGCTTTCCCGCTCTCGCGGTAGCCGATCACCCGCGGCAGCACGCGCCGTCCGCCGAAGCCGCCCGCCGCCGTCGTCCAGAGCTCCGCCGTCGCGGTGCTCATGGCGCTCGCCGCAGCGAGGCGCCGCGCCTTCACCTCCGCCGGGTCCTCGGTGCCCGTCTTCGGCAGCCGCTGGACGCCAGCCCATGCGAGCACGCCGGCGTCGCGCCCGAGCGCCGCCCAGAAGCTCGGCGGTGCCGGATGGGTGGCGAGCCAGGCCGCGAGCGCGGCCGCCGCGCCCGAGGGAGGTGCCTTGGGATCGCCCGCGCCCGGCGGAGGCTGCGCGCCGGAGGGCGCCGCGAGGAGCGGGAAGAGCCCCGCCGTCGCGACGAGCGATCCCGGCGGCGGCGCGATGGCCGTTTCAAAGGCGAGCGCGATCGTCACCGAGCGGGGAGCTGCACGGAGCGCCTGCTCCGCGCAGCGCGCATCGCCGGCGAGGACCATCCCGCGGATGGCCGGCGGCCGGAGAGCGCGCGCGTCGAAGGTCCCGTCGCAGGGAAGCGCCAGCGCGATGCCGTGCTCGGCCAGCGGCGCGGCCCCCGCGGCGCCCGGCGGTGCGGTCCCCGCAGCGCCCGCCGTCGCGGTCCCCGCGGCGCCCGCCGGCGCGGGGGCCGCGTCCTTCCGGACCTCGGCATCGCCGCCCACGAGCGCCACCGGCTTCGCGCCCCGCTCCGCGAGCGCGGCGGCGAGCACCTCGATGCTCCGCGCGGGCTCCTCGCCCACGACGAAGACGAACGCGCCGTCCAGCGCCGCCGGCTCCGGCGGGTGGACGAGCAGCACCGGGATCGCGTGCGTCCGCGCGAACTTCGCCGCCTCGGTCGCCTGCTCCCGATCGGAGCCGGCGATGAGCACCGCGGCGCCCTCGGCGGTGAGGCTGTTCAGCGCCTCGTCCACGCTGCCCTCGCCGCCGTCGTCGCGGCTCACGAGCCGCGCGTCCGAGCCCGGCCGGAGCAGCCCGAGCCCGTGCGCCACGCCGGCCGCGATCTCGACGCCCCGGCGGCGCGACGCGGCTGTGCGCGTCGACAGCAGCAGGCCGACCGTGGGCGGCTCGACGCGCGCAGCGCCCGCGCCGGCCACGAGCTCGAAGATCGCGTCGCGCTGGGTGCCGAGCGCCGCGTCGGCCCGATCGAGCAGCTCCTTCGCGAGCGCCACGTCGCGGCGCTCGCGGGCGACGATCGCGAGGCGCTCGGCGACCAGCGAGCGCAGATCGACCTCCGGGCTCACGACCTCGCCGGTCGCCCGCCCGGCGCGGAGCGCCCGGACGAGGTGATCGATCGGCACCTCGCGCAGCTGCGCCCCGATCTGCGCCCGGACGGCGGCGCGCCGGTCGTCGTCGGCCTCGCGCAGCCAGACGCTCATCAGCTCGATCGCCTGCGTCCACGCGCCCGCCTCCATCGCGGCTGCGGTGACCTCCTCGTTGAGGAGCGCGCGCACGTACCCGTCGATCATCTTGCTCACCAGCGGGCGCAGCACCCCGAAGGCGGGCCTCGGCTTGCCGGCTCGCCGGAGCGCGGCGCCGCGGATCACGCGCGCGAAATCTCCGATCGCGCTCCGCCCCGCCGCCTCGACCTCGGCCGCGAGCGCCTCGGCGCGGCGGAGGTCCCCCCGCTCCAGCGCGATCCACGCGAGGTGGACGCTCGCGACGCGCGCGAGGTCGTCGGAGGCGTGGCGCCCCCGGAAGGCGAGGAGCTCCGGCTCGAGCGCGATGCGCTCCGCGCGCGCGCCGTTCGCGAAGCGCGTCAGGAGGGGGCGCAGCTCGGCCTGGGCCGCGGGCGACCCGGCCAGCGCCGGGCTCACCGGCTCTCCGCCCTGCGCGCCGCAGCCGGCGCCGGCGGTCGCGGCGGCGAGCGCGAGCAGGGCCGCGGCCGCGATCGCGGCCACGCGGGCGTGAAGTGGCCGACGTTGCCGGGCGGCGCGGCGGCGCGGGCGGGCCGCTGCGCCGCCGATCGACGCGCCAAAGGCAGCGGAAAACCGGCCGGAACTGTTGACTGCGTTCACCTTGACGTCACCCGGGGCATCCCATACACCCGCCGCGCCCGCCTTCCATCGAGGTCAGCGTGTCCGAGGCAACCCCCGCGAGATCGCTCTTTCACGAGAGCCGCCGGTCCTTTCTCCTGCGCAAGCTGCATTCTCTCACCGGCGCCCTCCCCGTGGGCGGTTTCCTGCTGTTCCACTTCTGGACGAACGCGAAGGCGCTCCAGGGGCAGGAGCGGTTCGACGCAGCCGTCGGCGAGATCTCGCACATGCCGTACCTGCCCGTGCTCGAGATCGGGCTCGTCGTGCTGCCGCTCGCGTTCCACGCCCTCTACGGGGTCAAGCTGGTGCTCGAGGGCAAGCCGAACGTCGGCAGCTACACGTTCTCGCGCAACTGGATGTACACGCTGCAGCGGGTCACGGGGGTGCTCGCCTTCGCGTTCATCGGCTTCCACCTCTGGTCGTACTGGGCGCAGAAGTGGCTGGGCCGGATGGCGCCCGAGGAGTTCTACCCGCGGCTGTGCGCCGACATGGCGTCGACGGTGGGCGGCGTCCCGGTGATCGCGCTCGTCTACCTCTTCGGCATCGCGGCGAGCGTGTTCCACTTCGCCAACGGCCTCTGGGGCTTCTGCTTCTCGTGGGGGATCACCGTCTCGCGCCGGGCGCAGCGGATGGCCGCGGTGGTCTTCGGCGCGGTGGGCCTCGTGGTCTTCCTGTTCGGCGCCAACACGGTGATCTATTTCGCCACCGGCGCGCCGTTCCCCGGGACGCCGGGCCCGTCCGCGGAGGGGGGCCGCACCTGCGCGGACATCGCGTCGTCGTCGACCGGTTCCACCGGCGCCCCCGCGCGCGCGGCTGTCGGCGCCGGCGCCGGCGCCGGCGTGGGCGCGCCGGCCTCGCACTGACCATCGTATCGGCCGCGCCCTTCCGGGGAGCGGCGCGGGAGCATCGGGATCGAACATGGCCGCGAAGAGCACGACGAGGAGCGAGGGGGGGAAGGTTCGGCGCGTGATCGTCGTCGGGGGCGGGCTCGCCGGCCTGATGACGGTGATCAAGCTGTGCGAGGCGAAGGTCCCTGTCGACCTGATCTCCCTCGTGCCAGTGAAGCGCTCGCACTCGGTGTGCGCGCAGGGCGGCATCAACGCCTCGGTGAACACGAAGGGCGAGGGCGACAGCCCCCAGGTGCACCTCGAGGAGACGGCGTACGGCGGCGATTTCCTCGCGAACCAGCCGCCCGTCAAGGGCATGGCCGAGGCCGCGCCGGGCATCGTGAACATGCTCGATCGCATGGGCGTGCCGTTCAACCGGACGCCGGAGGGCCTGCTCGACTTCCGCCGCTTCGGCGGCACGCTGTACCACCGCACGGCGTTCGCCGGCGCCACGACGGGGCAGCAGCTGCTCTACGCGCTCGACGAGCAGGTGCGGCGGTTCGAGCTCGCCGACGTGACCGACGAGCACGGCGTGGCGATCCCGGGCGAGAAGATGGTCCGGAAGTTCGAGTTCTGGGACTTCCTCGAGGCGATCCTCGACGACTCCGGCACGTGCGTGGGCTGCGTCGCGCAGGATCTGAAATCGATGCAGATCCGCGCCTTCACGGGCGACGCCGTCGTGCTCGCGACGGGCGGCTGCGGCATCGTCTTCGGCCGCTCCACGCTGAGCGTCATCTGCACGGGGACGGCGGCGTCGGCGGTCTACCAGCAGGGCGCGGTGTACGCGAACGGCGAGTTCATCCAGGTGCACCCGACGGCGATCCCTGGCGCCGACAAGCTGCGGCTCATCTCGGAGAGCGCGCGCGGCGAGGGCGGCCGCGTCTGGGTGCCGAAGGACAAGACCGACGCGCGGAGCCCGCGGGACATCCCCGAGAAGGAGCGCGACTACCTCCTCGAGCGGATGTACCCCGGCTACGGCAACCTCGTCCCCCGCGACATCGCCGCGCGCGCGATCTTCAAGACGTGCTTCCACGAGGGGCGCGGCATCTGGAGCCCCGCGACGGGCCGGAACGAGAACGAGGTCTACCTCGACCTGACCCACAAGGACGAGAAGTTCCTCCGGTCGAAGCTCGCGGGCATCCTCGAGATCTACGAGAAGTTCGCGGGCACCGACCCGTACAAGAACCCGATGAAGGTCTTCCCGGCGGTCCATTATTCAATGGGCGGCCTGTGGGTCGACTACGAGGCGGACGCGCGGGGCTCGCTCAAGGCCGGGTCGCCGCGCAACCACGCGACGAGCATCCCGGGCCTCTACGCGGTGGGCGAGGTGGACTACCAGTACCACGGGGCCAACCGGCTCGGCGCCAACTCGCTGCTCTCGTGCATCTACGGCGGCATGGTGTGCGGGCCGGCGGTGGCGACCTATCAGCGGAGCATCAAGCGGAGCGCGCTCGACCTGCCGCGCTCGATCTTCGACAAGGCCGAGAAGCGCGCGGAGTCGAGCTACCAGCGCATCCTGACGCAGAACCAGGACGCGAAGCAGCCGGAGAACGCGTACCGGCTGCACCAGGAGCTCGGCGAGACGATGCTGCGCGACTGCACGATCGAGCGCGACAACGCCACGCTCGACCGCGTGCTCGAGAAGCTCGGCGAGCTCGAGGAGCGGGCGGAGCGGATCAAGTGCACGGACACGGCCCCGCGGGTGAACCAGGGGGCGCAGTTCGTGCGCCACCTCGAGAACATGCTGGTGCTCGCTCGGGTCATCGCGCAGGGCGCGAGGAACCGCGACGAGTCGCGCGGGGCGCACTACAAGCCGGAGTTCCCGGCGCGGAACGACGCCTCGTGGATGCGCACGACGCTGGCGCGCCACGAGGAGAAGGGCGCGGTGAAGTTCGTCCGCGAGTTCGACTACGCGTGCGCCGGCCAGTCGATCCATGTGACGGACGCGGTGGACACGTCGCTCGTGACGCCGCGGGAGCGCAAGTACGAGCAGGCGGGCGCGGCGAGCGCGGCGAGCGCGGCGAGCGCGCAAGCGACAGGGAAGCTGTCGCAGAAGAGCGTGTAGGATGGCCAAGGCGAGCGGAGACGAGGCGAACGGGGCGGCGGCGCCGGCGCAGCCGAAGGGCGAGGGCCGGCTTGTGCACCTGCGCGTGCGGCGGCAGGACACCGTGGATCGGACGGAGTCGCGGCGCTGGGAGGAGTTCAAGGTCCCCTACCTGCCGCAGATGAACGTGATCAGCGCGCTGCAGCAGATCCAGAAGGATCCGCGGACCGTGGACGGCAAGGAGGTGGCGCCTGTCGTCTGGGAGGCGGTGTGTCTGGAGGAGGTGTGCGGCTCGTGCACGATGGTGATCAACGGTCGAGTCCGACAGGCCTGCTCGGCGCTGATCGACCAGATCGCGCCGAAGGGCGAGGTGATCACGCTGGAGCCGATGTCCAAGTTCCCGCTCGTGCGCGACCTGCTCGTCGACCGGAGCCGGATGTTCGAGGACATGAAGCGCGTGCGGGCGTGGATTGACATCGACGGCACGCACGAGCTCGGCCCGGGCCCGCGCGAGTCGCCGGAGCGGCAGCAGGAGCGATATCCGCTCTCCCGCTGCATGACGTGCGGCTGCTGCGTCGAGGCGTGCCCGCAGTACAGCGACGGGACGAAGTTCGTCGGCGCCTTCGCCATCAACCTGGTGCGGCTCTACAACATGCACCCTTCGGGGGCGATGCACGAGGGCGAGCGCCTCGAGTCGGTGATGAGCGAGGGTGGGATCACCGATTGCGGCAAGTCGCAGAACTGCGTCGAGGTGTGCCCGAAGGAGATCCCGCTCGTCGACTCGCTCGCGTCCGTCTCCCGCGACACGACGAAGCGCATGCTGTTCGGCTGGCTGCTGAAATAGTCTCGCCCGACCTACGGAAACAGCGACCCCGTCCCGAGCCCGAGCCCGTTCCCGAGCCCCATCTGCAACGCGTCCGGCGTGCGCGGCCGCGCCAGCTTGCCCATGCGCATCCCGAGGACGTGCGTGATCAGCGTGCAGGCCTGGTGCGCCCGCGCCGTCGCCTCGCACCCCATCCAGGCGCCGAGCGGCTCCCGCTCGCCGTCCTCGGCGTAGCGGATCACCGCGCCGCTCTCGGCGACCGTGATCCAGGCGTTCGCCTGGCGCGGCAGCGAGGCGTGCAGCACGCCGACCTGGCCCAGCGGATCGTCGTTCGGACCCGTGACCCGGCCGTCCGGCTCGAGCAGCGCCACCGGCTCGGCCTCCAGGCCGAACACGCGCCCGCCGCGATCGACGCTGAGCTGGTGCTCGCCGTTCACGAGGATCTTGCCGTCCGGCATGATGTCGACCGTGAGGTCGGCGACCGCCCAGCGCGCGCGGGGGATGTCGAGCAGCGCGCCGCCGCGCACCCAGTTGGCGGGGGGCACCGGGGCGCACGCCGCGAGCAGCGAGAGCGGTACGACGAGAGCGAGGCGTCGCATGCGCCGAGCATACCGCAAGGAGGCGCGGCGCGTGGGCCGGCGGGGCCAGGGCGGCCCTGCTTGTTGTGGAGGATGGAAGCGCGGCGCGTGGGCCGGCGGGCCAGGGCGGCCCTACACCTTCTCGGTCCCGGTCGTGCCGAGCAGCCCCGTCGGCTTCACAAGGAGCACCCCGATCAGCACCGCGAACACAAGGACGTCCTGCAAGCCGGAGTAGGGCGTGAGCTTCGTCATCTCTCCGATGATCCCGATCAGCATGCCCCCGAGCATGGCGCCCGTGATGTTGCCGATGCCGCCGATGACCGCCGCCACGAACGCGCGGTTGCCGATCACGACGCCCATCGTGGGGTACACCTGCGACTGATCGAGGCAGTACAGCACCGCGCCCACCGCCGCGAGCATCGAGCCCGTGAGGAAGGTGAGCGCGATGATGCGGCTCGTGCGGACGCCCATCAGCCGGGCGGCCTCGACGTTCACGCTGAGTGCGCGCATCGCCTTGCCCGTCCAGGTGCGCCGCACGAGCAGCTCCAGGCCGATCATCACGAGGATCGAGGTGACGAAGATCACCTGCCGCGTGTGCTCGATCGGCAGGAGCTGCGGATAGCCGCGGTAACGGGCGGTGAAGAGGAGCTGCGCCAGGTTCTGGAGGAGGACGCTCATCCCGAGCGCCGTGACCAGCGGCGTGATCCGGGTGTTCGCGAGGCCCCGCCCCCGGGAGCGGAGCGGCGCGTAAGCCACCTTCTCGACGATGACCCCGAGGACGCCCGCGAAGGCCATCGCGCAGAGGGTGCCGGCCACGCCCGCGAACAGCGGCGCGCTGTCGCCGCCGAACGCCGCGATCCCGAAGAGCCCGGCGAAGGCGCCCATCATGAAGATCTCGCTATGAGCGAAGTTGATGAGCTTGAGGATGCCGTAAACCATCGTGTAGCCGAGGGCGACCAGCGCGATCATCGACCCCTGGGCGAGCCCTGTGATCAGGGCATTCACGATCTTCTCCATGGAGACCTCTTCACCGCACGTTCCGCACGTTCCGCACGTCCCGCGCGCTGCTCACGTCCGAGCCAGCGCGCGGGAACGACCGCTATTACTTCGCAGCCTTCTCGTTGACCGTTGAGTAGTAGGTAAACTGCTTGTCCTTGATCCGGACGATGACGACCGGCTTGTCCGCGTTGCGCTCGGCATCGATGGTGATGACGCCCGTCGCGCCCTGGAACCCCTTGGTGTCCTGGATGGCCGCCCGGATGTCGTCCGGCGTCATCGCCTTCGCGCGGCCCATCGCGTCGGCGAGCAGCCTGGCCGCGTCGTAGCCCTGCGCCGCGATGCTCGACGGCGTGCGGTTGTACCGGTCCTTGTACTTCTGCACGAAGGCCTGCGAGTTGGGCCAGGGGACGTCCGGCGCGTAGTGGTTCGTGAAGTACGCTCCATCGAGCTCCTCGGCGGCGTCGCGCAGGAGCTCGTTCGCGTCCCACCCGTCGCTGCCGACGAACATGCTCCCTGGTACGCCCGCGGCCTTGGCCTGCCGCGCGACCGGGGCCATGCTCGTGTAATAGATCGGCGCGTAGATCATCTCGGGGTTCGCCGATTTGAGCTCGTTGATGTACGTCGTGAAGTTGGTCTCCTTCTTGAGGAAGCTCTTCTCCATGACGATCTCGCCGCCCAGGCGCTTCACCTCGTCGCGGAACTCCTTGGCGAGGCCCGACGAGTAGAGGTCGTCGGAGGCGAAGAAGAGCCCGACCTTCTTCTTGCCGAGCGTGTTCACGATGAACTGCGCGCCCATCTGGCCCTGCACGTCGTCCGTGAAGCAGGCGCGGAACACGAACGGGCCGACCTTCGTCACGTCCGGGTTCGTCGAGGACGGCGAGATCATCGGCACCTTCTTCTTGTTGGCGACGATGCCGCCGGCGCGCGACCGCGACGAGGCGACCTCGCCGAGGAGGGCCAGCACGTGATCCCGATCGATGAGCTGCAGGACCTTGTTGGTCGCCTCCTCGGGCTTCGACTTGTTGTCCTCGTAGAGGACGTGGATCGGCTTGCCCTTGACCCCACCGGCCTTGTTGATCTCATCGATCGCGAGATCGATACCCTCCTTCGAGTCGACGCCGAACGCCGTCTCCTCGCCCGAGAGGCTGAAGTAAGCGCCGACCTTCCACTCGGCGTCGTCCTTGGCGTGCTCAGCCGCGTTGCCGGCCGGCCCCTCGCCCTTCTTGTCGCAACCGAGCGTCATCGCGCTGAGCGCGAGCGCCCCGGCGATCATCTTCACCAAACCCCGTCGTCCGAGCATGTCGTCGTCCTCCCTGTCGCCGGGCTGCCTCGCGTGGGGTCGCCCGCGGTGGCCATGGCCGCCCACGGAGCGGCTCAGAGCGCGTGTACTCACCGCGTCTACCATTGTCTACGCGACACGTCAGCACCGTCGGGCCGCTGTGCGGTCGGCGTGGAGCATCTTAAGTGTTCGACTTTCCACGGATTCCGCCGACCGAGCCCGGCGTCGTGGCGCGCGGCGTCGCGCGCCGCGGCCAGCCAACGCGGTGCGCATGGCGGCTAGCCGATGCGGCGGCTGGTCAACGGGGTGCACATGGCGGCTAGCCGACGCGGCGGCCGATCGACGCCGCGGCTATCCGATGCGGCGCGCATGGACGAAGTGCTCGACGTTTCCCTTCGGTCCGCGCACGGCGCTGTCGACCTGGCCGATGACCGAGAAGCCCGCTGCCTCGATGGCCTGGCGCCCCTCGGCGATCGCCGCGAGGCGGGTCGGCTCGTCGCGGATGACGCCGCGGCCGCGGGCGGCGGCCTCGCGGCCTGCCTCGAACTGCGGCTTGATCAGCGCCACGAGATCCCCCGACGGGCGCAGCAGGCGGGCGATCGCGTCGATGAGGCGCGAGATGCTGATGAACGACGCGTCGACCACGACGAGATCGATGGGGGCGTCGAAGTCCTCTCGCTGGAGCTCGCGGGCGTTGACCCGATCGCGCACCTCGACACGCGCATCGGCGCGGAGCTTGGCGGCGAGCTGGCCGTAGCCGACGTCGACGGCGAAGACCCGCGCCGCGCCGCGCTGGAGCAGGCAGTCGGTGAAGCCGCCGGTCGAGGCGCCGACGTCGACGCACGTCTTCCCGGCGACATCGAGGCCGTGCGCCGCGAAGGCCGCGAGCGCGTGCTCGAGCTTGTCGCCGCCGCGCGAGACGAACCGGGGGCCGGAGGCGACGTGGACCTCGGCGTCCTCCGGGAGCAGCGTGCCCGGCTTGTCGATGCGGCGCGGCCCCGAGGTGACCTTGCCGGCCATGATCAGCGCCTGCGCCTCGGTCCGCGAGCCGACGAGCTTCCGGGCGACGAGCAGGGCGTCGGCGCGCACGCGGGTCATGGCGCCTCCGTCCTGGGCAGGGGCGCCGCGAGGCCTGCGCCGCCGGGGGAGGGAGGGATGGCCGCGTCGTCGGAGAGCGCCAGCGTGTCGCCGTGGAGCGCCCGCGCGACGGCGGCGAGGCCGTCGCCGATGCGCGGGCCCGGGCGCAGCGCGATATCGGTGTTCAGCGGGCGCAGGCGCCCCTCGCGCACGGCGCGCAGGGATCTCCAGCCTGGCGCGTCCCTGAGCGCCGCCAGCCTGGAGGCGCCCTGCGCATCGGCGTCGCTGGACGTGCCGTCGAGCAGGACATCGGGATCCAGCGCGAGCAGCTGCTCGACGCTGATCGACGGGTAGGCGCCGCCGCGGGCGATCACGTTCTCGCCGCCGGCCAGACGGATGAGCTCATCGGGGAAGCTGCCGGGGCCCGCGACGAAGAGGGGCGAGGTGTCGAACAGCAGGGCGGCCCGGACGCGCGAGGCGCCTTTCGCGGCGACGGCCTGCTCGACCGCGCGGCGCCGGGCGCGGATCCGGCCGATCGCCTGCTCCGCGCCGGGCGCCGCGTCGAGCCGCCGCCCGAGCTCCGTGAGCATGTCCTCGATCTGCGCGAGCGACTCGGTGTCGGGGAAACACGTCGCGATCCCGTGCGCGCGCAGCGACTCGTCGAGCGCGGGCCCCGCGGGGCCGCGGGCGCCGACGACGAGGGTCGGCGAGAGCGCGATGATCGCCTCGATGCTCGGATCGGCGTAGCCGCCGACGCTGGGCAGGCGGAGCACCTCGGGCGGGTGGTCGCAGTAGCGGGACCGGCCTACGAGCGTCGCGCCGGCGCCGATGGCGCAGACCGCCTCCGTGGTGCTGGGCGATAGCGAGACGACGCGCGCTCCCGCCGCGCGCGGCGGGGCGGTGCGCTCGCACGCCGCGAGCCCGAGCGCCGCGAGCCCGGCGAGCGCGGCCCGCCGCGAGAGCGCGGGGCCCGGCGCGCCCGGCAGGAGCGCGGTCCGCGCGGCGGCGTTCCGCGTGGAGGTGCGCCCCTCGTCAGCCAAGCCGCTCCCGGCTGCGCCGCCGCCGCAGGCTCGCGAGAGCGCCCAGGCTCGCCGCCACGAGCACCCAGGGGACCGGCTGCGTCGGATCAGGCCGCGGTTTGGCGCTGCAGGACCCGCTCGATTCGTCGTCTGCGGACGCTTCAGGGACCTTCGCGCAGAAGCCGGGCTCGCCGTTGCAGCTGTAGCCGTCAGGGCATGCAGCGGCCTCGTTGCAGGGCCGCGTGCAGTAGCCGTCGAGGCACGCGTTCGCAGGGCACTGCTCCGGCTGTTCGCACGTGGCGCCGACCTCCGCCGAATAGGCGGGATCGGTGGGGTAGCCGGTCGCCCAGGGGGGCTCTTTGTATCCTCCGGCACGGGCGGCGCGCACGGTCGTCTCTTTAATCCATTCCGCCCAGCGGTACACGTAGCCGTAGATCGGATACTCGCAGCCCGCGGCCCCGCGCGAGGTCACGCCGATCACGCGGTGCATCAGATCGAGGCTGGGTCCGCCCGAGTCTCCCTCGCAGATGCCGGTGTCCCCGACCCACTCCGTCGCCTTCACCAGGGACGACGGGCAGCCGTCAGCCACGCAGTCGATGAACAGCCTGTCGCGGCGCCGCCGGAGGCCCGCGCCCGTGCTCTCGTCGTTCGTCGCCCCGAAGCCGACCGCGTAGTACTCCTCGCCCTCGACGAGGGGCACGTCGACGCGCGGCACGAGCGGCACGGCCTCGCTCTCCGGGATCGGCTCGTCCAGGATCAGGATCGCCTGATCGTTGCCGCAGAACGCGTCCGTCCCCTCGCCGGGGAGCAGCACGACCTCGCTGCCGCCGTAGAAACGCGCGTACCTGCCGATCTCCGCGTCGGTCGTCACGAAGATCCGGCGCGCGAGGTGCGTGTCCGTGAACTTCGTGGATCGACAGGTGATCTGGCCGTCGAGCTCATTGGCCATGTCCGACACACAATGACGGGCCGTCAGCACGACGTTCGGGGCGATCAAGCTGCCGGTGCAGATCGCGCCGATCTCGTCGTTGTAGATGCCCACGACAGCCCTGTCGCCGTCGTCGAGATATCCGTCCTGAATGGCATCCCGCGCCTCACCGATCTCGTCAGGGGGCGCCTCCAGGGCCGAGCTGCACGCTGTCGCAGCGAGTCCCAGGGCGAGAATCCAGGTGACTCTGGGCAAGCAAAACGACATCGAAAGCCTCCAGATACTGCAATGTCTGCGCGCGCCGTGGGTGCCGCAAGGAGCAAAAGATTCTAGAGGCGAAGTTGCGATCGCGCACGCGCGCCGGGCGCGATGACCGACTCGGCTCGTTGCTCCCCCCACACAACAGAGAGCTCTTGCAGGATCGTCCGGCGCGTCGACGCGGTCGACGCCGCGCGCCGCCATGGCGGCGCCAGGGGCGCGGCGGCCGTTCCCCCGTGAAATACCGCGGGAACGAGCGCGGCCCAGGTGTTGCGGGGCGGCCTGGCCGTGATCGATCCCGTCCTGCTCTTCGGCCTCGCGCTCGCCGCGGGCGCGCCGCTCGCCCTCTCTCCGCTGGCCACGGCGCTCGGCGCCGCGCTCGCCGCGGCGGCGCTCCGCCGCCGGGCCAGCCGCGCCGCGCTCGCCGCCGCCGGGGTGGCGCTCGTCGTGAGCGGCCTCCGCGCCCGCGCGCTGCTCGACGGCGCGGGCGCCGCCTACGAGGGCGCCCTCGCGCTGCTGCAGCCGCCGGCGCGCTGCGAGGTGGCGTGCGCCGTCGTCAGCTCGCCGGTCGTTGTCGGGGCGGCGCAGCGGCGCTCCGCAGCGGCGAGCGGCGAGGACGAGCCGCCGGCCTCGCGCATCGACGTGGAGCTCTCCGGCGGGACGTGCGGCGGGCGAGCGCTGCCGGGGCCGCTCCGGGCGCGCCTCTACGGCGCGCCGCTGGATCTCGCGCGGGGCGACCGGCTCGAGGTCACCGTGGACCTCTCGCCGATCCACCTGTTCCGGAACGAGGGGCTCCGGGACGCGACCGCCGCGATCGCGCGGAGCGGGATCGTCGCGAGCGGGACGATCGTCGAGGCGCAGCGGACGTCGGAGGGGCGCGCGATCGACGTGCGCGCGGCCGTCGATCGCGCGCGGGCCTTCGTGCGCGGGCGCATCGAGGCGACGTTCCACCCCGACGCGGTGGCGCTCGGGCGCGCGCTCGTGCTCGGCGAGACCGACCTCGCGCCCGAGGACCAGGAGGCCTTCCGCGAGAGCGGCCTCGCGCACCTGCTCGCGGTCTCGGGGACGCACCTCGTCCTCGCGGTGGCGGGCTTCGCCGCGGCGCTCCGCGCGATCCTCGTCCGCGTCGGGCCGATCGCCGCCCGGTGGGACGCGGGCCGGATCACCGCCGCGCTGTGCGTGCCGGCCGCGTGGCTCTACGCCGACTTCGCCGGCGGCGGCGGCTCGGCGATGCGCGCCGCGGCGATGCTCAGCTGCGCGATGGGCGCCCGCCTCCTCGGCCTCCGTCCGGTGGGCGTCCGCTGCTTCGCCCTGTCGCTCGCGGGCGCCGCCGCCGTGGATCCGCTCGTCGCGTGGGATCTCTCGTTCGGCCTGTCCGCGGCCGCGACCGCCGGGCTGCTCTGGCTGCAGCGGCCGCTCGCCGCGCTGCTCGTGCCCGGCGAGCGGGAGCGCGGCGACGGCGGCGCCGAGGGCGGGCCGGGCGCGTCGTCGCCGCGGGAGCTCGCGCGCAAGGTCCTCGCGCCCCTCGCGACGACGCTCGCCGCCATGTTCGGGTGCGCGCCGCTGCTGCTCATGAACGGGGAGACGTTCCCGCTGCTCGGCGTGGCGGCGAACGTGGTCGCCGCGCCCATCGGCGAGCTGGCGGCGCTCCCGTTCTGCCTCGCGCACGCCGTGCTCTCGTGGGCGCCGCCGGTCGAGCGCGGGTGCGCGCTCGTCGGGTCGGGCGCGCTGCTCGCGGTCCGCGCCGTGGCCCGCGCCTCGGCGGACACCGGCATGGTGCTGCGCCTGCCCGAGCCGTCGCCTGCCCAGCTGGCCGCGCTCGCCGCCGCGATCGCGATCGCGTGGGCCGCGGAGCGCCGCGGCCGCCGGCTCGCCGCGCTCGCCGCCGGCGCCGCCGCGTGGCTGCTGCTCGAGGGCGTCGCCACGCGCGCGGGCGCGCCGCGCGGCGTGCTGCGCGTCAACGTGCTCGACGTGGGGCAGGGCGACGCCATCCTGATCGACCTCCCCGAGGGCGGCGCGATGCTCGTCGACGCGGGCGGCTTCGTGGGCAGCCCCGTCGATACGGGCGCGCGCGTGCTCCGGCCGCTCCTGCGATCGCGCCGCCGCGCGCGCCTCGACGCCGTCGTCCTCTCGCACCCGCACCCCGATCACTTCGGCGGCCTGCCCGCCACCGTGGAGGGCGTCGAGGTCGGCGAGCTCTGGGACACCGGCCAGGGCGAGGCCGAGGGCGCGGGCCCGGTCTACCGGAAGCTCCTGTCCGACCTGCGCCGGCGCGGCGTGCCCATCGTGCGGCCCGACGCGCTCTGCGGCAGGCCGCGGGTCCTCTCGGGGGCGACGATCGAGGTGCTCGCGCCGTGCCCGGAGCTCCACCCCGACCGGGGCGCCAACGACAACTCCTTCGTCCTGCGCATCCGTTACGGGGCGCGTTCCGCGCTGCTCGTGGGCGACGCCGAGCACGAGGCCGAGGACGCGCTCGTGGCGCGCTACGGCGCCGCGCTCCACGCCGATCTGCTCAAGGTGGGGCACCACGGCAGCCGGACGTCGACCGGCGCGGCGCTCCTCGCGGCCGTCGACCCCTCGATCGCCGCCGTGTCCTGCGGCGTCCGCAACCGCTTCGGGCACCCGAGCCCGGAGGTGCTCTCCCGCCTCTCGGCCCGCGGCGTCGCGATCGCGCGCACGGACCGCGGCGGCGCCCTGACCTGGGAGACCGACGGCGAGCGCGTCCTCTGGTCCCGCCCGGGCGAGCCGCCGCGCCCGGCCCCCGGTCCCCGCGGCGGGGAGGCCGCCGGACACGCCCCGGAGAACGGTGCGCCGTAAGCTGGAAAAAATCGCCGCTCCGGACGGCTGTCAGTTGGCCTCCCCATCCTTGCGCCTGGACGTCCCCTGAGGGACGCTGGGTCGATGTCTCGTAGCGCGATGACGACCACGATCCGCCGCCGCCTGGCGGGCGAGATCGGTCGTATCGACAAGCAGGCGCCCTTCCGCGTCGCGCTGTCTTACCCCTCGCCGTACCGGGCCGGAATGAGCTCGCTCGGCTTCCTCCAGATCTACAAGACCATCCAGGCCGAGCCCGGGATGGCGTGCGAGCGGGCCTTCCTCCCGGACGACGAGGGCCAGGGCACGGACGGCCCCCCGATCACGTACGAGGGGCTCCGCCCCATCTCCGATTTCCCGGTCATCGCGCTCTCGGTGGCCTACGAGCTCGAGCTCGCCGGGGTCGTCCGCCTCCTCGAGCTGGCGGGGATACCGGCGCTCCGGGAGGAGCGCTCCTTTCGCGATCCGTTCGTCCTCGCGGGCGGTCCGCTCACGTTCTCGAACCCGCTGCCGCTCGCGGTGTTCGCCGACGCGATCATCATGGGCGAGGCCGACAGCCTGGCCGTGGAGGTGCTCCGCGTGCTGCGGGACGCCTCGTCGCGCGAGGCGGCGCTCGACGCGCTGGCGGCCCTCCCCCACGTCTTCGTCCCCGCGCGCCACGGCGCGGAGATGCCCCCGGTCGCGCAGTGCGATAACGCGCTCCTCCCCGCCTGGTCGCCGATCCGCGCCGAGGAGACCGAGCTCTCGAACATGTTCCTCATCGAGGCGGAGCGGGGCTGCTCGCGCGGGTGCACCTACTGCGTGATGCGCCGCTCGACCAACGGCGGCATGCGCATCGTCCCGAAGGAGCGCCTCCTCGAGCTCATCCCCGAGGACGCGAGGCGCGTCGGCCTCGTCGGCGCCGCGGTCAGCGATCACCCGAAGATCGTCGAGGTGGTCCGGACGCTCGCCGAGCGGGGCTGCGAGGTCGGCCTGAGCAGCCTCCGGCCGGACCGGCTGACCGACGAGTTCGTCGGCGCGCTGCGGCTCGCGGGCTACAAGACGCTCACGACGGCGATGGACGGCACGAGCGAGCGGGTCCGCGAGACGCTCGAGCGGCGCGCCCGGCCCAGGCACCTCCAGCGGGCCGCAGAGCTCGCGCGGCAGCACGGGATGAATCGGCTCAAGCTGTACCTGATGGTCGGCGTCCCCGGCGAGACCGACGCCGACGTCGACGAGTGCGTCGCCTTCGTCTCGGAGCTGTCCCGGATCGTGCCGGTCGCGCTCGGGATCGCGCCGTTCTGCCCGAAGCGCAACACGCCGCTCCACGGCGCGCGCTTCGCCGGGATCGACGTCGTGAACAAGCGGCTCGACCGGCTCCGCCGCGGGCTGCGGGGCCGCGCGGACGTGCGGGCCACGAGCGCGCGCTGGGCGTGGGTCGAGGCGGTGCTCGCCGCCGGCGGCGAGGCCGAGGGGCGCGCCGTCCTGCAGGCGGTGCACGCCGGCGGCTCGTTCCGGGACTACGAGCGCGCGTTCGAGAAGATCAAGCGGCCGGAGCCGCCGCGCCGGCAGAGCCTGCCGCTGCTCGCGGCGGGGTGAGCGGGGCGGCAGCCCGGCCCGGAGGACGCCACGTGGCGATGAAGACGCTGACCCTCTTCACGCGCGAGCGCTGCCACCTCTGCGAGGAGGCCCACGCCGCGCTCGAGCGCGTGCGCGCCCGGCTGCCGTTCGAGCTCGCCGTCGTCGACCTCGACCGGGAGGCCGGCCCGGAGAAGCGAGCGCTGTACGACTGGGAGGTCCCGGTGGTCGAGCTCGATGGGCGGAAGATCATGAAGTACCGCGTCGATGAGCGGCGGCTCGAGCGGCTGCTCTCCGGCCCGGAGTGAAGTACCGCGTCGACGCGCGGCGGCGGGCGTTTCGGCCCGCTTTCGCCCTGCGCCGCGCTACGCTATGCGAATCCCCGTGAAGTGGACGACCATCGCGCAGCTCGCCTTCATCCTCGTCGCTGCCGTCACGGTCTACGGCTTCGTGCACGCGGCGCAGAATGATCAACGCACCACCGGCTGCGAGGCCATCTGCGCCCTGCGCCCCGCGTATGCCGGCCGGAACCGGCTCGCGCCGGACTTCGAGCTGCCGGACATGAACGGCAAGCCCGTCCGGCTGTCGTCCTTCCGGGGCAAGACGGTCTTCCTGAACTTCTGGACCAAGACCTGCGCCCCGTGCCTGCAGGAGATGCCGGCGCTCGCGGAGCTCGGCCGGATCGCGCAGTCGCGGAACGACATCGTCGTCCTCACGGTCTCGACCGACGAGGGGCCGGACGACGTGCGCGACGCGCTCAAGGTGGCCCTGAACGGAGACCCGCCGTTCCCGGTCCTGTTCGACCCCGAGTCCAAGGTCGTGATGGACCAGTACGGCACGCAGCTCTACCCGGAGACGTGGATCATCGACCCGAACGGGATCATCCGGGCCCGCTTCGACGGCGCGCGGGACTGGTCGAGCAGCCTGGCCATCGAGGTGGGCGAGATGGTCTCGCGCTGGGGCAGCTGCCCGGTCGATATCTACAAGAGCAAGCCGCGCGCCGGATCCGTCGACGTCTGCGCCGACGATTCCTGAGCGGGCTCCCGCGCGGGGGGCAATCAGGCCAGGCGTACGGGGCGCACGGGGGTGTGGGGCGCGCTCGCCGCTTGGCGCATTCGTGAAAGATCGTTATGTGAGTCACCCATCATGACCGCCCGGAGGCCGACGTCGCCGACAGCGCACCCGCCGCAGCCGCCCGCAACGGGTGAGGGGGGCGACGGGAGCGCCTCGGACGAGCGGGTCGCGGCGGCGCGGCAAGCGCTGCTCGAGGGGGTCGGCGCCGAGATCGCCGCGTCGTTCCCCGGCATCACCCGGCTGGGTGGGCAGGTCGTGGCGGCGCTCTACCTGGCGGACGTGCCGCGCTCGATGGATGAGCTCAGCCAGGAGCTCGGCCGCTCCAAGAGCAACATCTTCGCGAACCTGCGCGGCCTCGAGGCGGCCGGGATCATCGAGCGCCGGCGGGAGTCGGGCGCGCGGCACGACTCGTTCGCGCTGCGCGGCAAGTACCCGGACGTGATCGTCGGCGCGTACCTCGGCCGCCTGCGCCGCGTGGTGCAGGACAAGCGCGCGCTCGCGCGGCGCGCGCTCTCGCTGCTCGGCGACGCGCAGGGCGCGGAGGCCGACGCGATGCGCTCGCGGCTCGACGACCTGTCGCGCAAGTACGACCTGTTCGCCGACCTGATGGAGCAGCTCCTGCCGTCGATCGACGGCCCGGTCGATCTCGAGCGGCTGATCGCGCAGGTGCCCGAGGCGATGGTCCGCTCCCTGAACGCGGCGGCCCGCGTCGCATGGGCAGCGGGCGACGCGATCAGCCGCCTGAGCGGCCGAGCGGGGCGCAAGAAGTAGCGGCGGCCCGCGTCACCCGCGCGGCGGGCAGTCCCGCATCTCGATGAGGATGCCGGTCGACGTCTCGATCCGGTGCATCAGGTTCACCTCCCGGGCCACCGGGGACGGCGTGATCGGGTTGGGCGCGGCGCCCACGATCATCGGCCGGTCGGGGTCGCCGTCGAGGAAGACCATCAGCACCTCGATGCCGGGCTTGAGCGGGAAATGGATGCCGTAGTTCGGCCCGGCGTGCGGCTGGATCATCCGCACGAGCCGCGAGGGGAACGCGCGCGACGCGGGATCCCCCGCGTCGAAGTGGAAGCGCACCCGGTAGCGCCCCTGCTCGTCGATCGGCGAGACCTCCCCGATCTCGCCGTCCGGGAGCGGCTCCACCAGCGCCGTCACCACCCCGTGGATCTTCGGCCGCGGCGCCGTCCGCGGCGGGCGGTAGGCCTGCGCGGCGCGCACCAGGCGCGCGCGGTTGACGTACTCCTGCTCGCCGCCGGCCCCGCCCTCGATGGCCACCGGCTGCACCGCGCGGTGCTCGACCTCGACGGCCAGGAACCGCTCGCCGTCGAGCCGCGGGTGGCCCTCGAGCGCGAAGACCGCCCCAGGGATCAGCCGGAGCTCGTCGCTCTGGCACTCGAAATAGCGGCTCGACGAGGCCCGCTCCTCCGCGCGGATCTGCGCCAGCTGCTGGCCCTCCTCCGGCGTCTTGTGATGCGCGCCGTACTCGACAACGCCGCCCCCGAGGCCCGCCGGCGACTCGTGCGCTGCCGTCATGTCGAGCCTTGGCGTCCGGTAATTGTACTCCTGCATGACGTACGTCGCAGGGAAGGCCCTGGCCTGCTCCCTGAGCTCGAACATGTCGCGCCGCTCGCCCCGCGGCCGGAACACCACCGCGTCGCCCCCCGGCAGCGGCTGGAAGCCCGTCGGCTCGTCGGTGAACACCATCACGTCGCGGCCCGACTCGTGCTCGAAGAAGAACGAGATCCCGAGGTGCTCGGCGAGCCGCGAGATGAAGGCCAGATCCGTCTCCTTGTACTGGACGATCATCTCCCGCTCGGGGTGATCTCGGTAGAGGCGCATCACCACGTCTTCGGGCCCGAGCCCCACCATCGCGAGCTTGTCCTGGATGAGCTTTGGCACGCTGATGTCGAGGAAGACCTGCTGGAGCTCCACCAGCGTCGCGCGGAACGCCCGCGGCGTGAGCCGGAGCCGGTAGGAGCGGAGAGCGGTCTCCGTCTCGTGCCGGTCCTCCACCTCGGCGATCATGCCGTGTACGGTCCGCTCGTCCGCGCCCTGGACCTCGAACACGAGCGACGCCGTCGCCCCCAGCACCTGTTCGATCGAGAGCTCGGCGCCGTCGCTGCACACGACATCGATGTCGTACGAGAAGAGCTGGCCGATGGCCTCTTTGCCGTGCACCCCGCGCACCCGGACGAGGTCGCAGGAGAAATCGTTGGAGTCGAGCCGCAGGATCGGCGCCTGCCGTGCCCGGTCCCGGAGCGCAGCCTTCGCCTCTTGAAGCGCTTCCATCGGCGCCTCGCGCGCGGCACGGAGCATCGATTCCGCTGCGCCGGGCTGGCGGAACGGCAGGTGATCGGGCGCCCCTGGGCCGCCCTGGGACGGCGGGAGCTCCCGCGGCCCTCCAGCGCTCGCCCCCTGGCGCAACGGCGGCGCTTCCCGCGGTCCTCCGAGGATCGCTCGCGGTGGCGATAGCGGCACATCGCGAGGCCCTCCGGCGCTCGCTCTCGCCGGCGCCTCGAGGAGCTCTCGGTCGTCAGGAGACGGCGCTGGCGGGGCATCCTCCTCCGGCCCGGCCGCCTCCTCCTCCGGCCCGGCCGCCTCCTCCGGGCTTTCAGCGCACGCCGCGCGCGCGATCGGCTCGCTGCACGGGGGCCCTGCGTCGGGGGCCTCGCGGATGCGCGCGGCGGCGGACGCCGTCGCCATCGTCACGGCGCTGGGCGCGCGGTGCGCCGTCGCGGCCGTGGGCTCACCGCACGGCGGGGCGGCGGCGGGTGGGGACGGCTCGCTGCACCTCAGGGGTTCCGTCGGCTCTCGGTTCATCGTCGCGCCTCCTCCGCGGCTCGCCTGGTACTGTACCCGACGCGGAGGCACGCATGGGTACGCGCGAGGGTGAGGGTATCAACGGGAAATACCTCCTCATCGAGGTCCCGAATTTCAACGACGCGGCGTCCGACGCCGAGGCGATGGGCTCGTATCTCCGCCTCGGCGCGGTCAAGGACCCGAGCCTCGCCGCCAGCCCGAGCGCGCCGAGGGCGACCGGCGAGGACCTCGCTGCCCGGGTCACCTCGTTCATCGACGACACCCGGAAGCGCGACGGCTGCCCCGATTTCCTCCCCGAGGCCGAGCGGCAGGCCGAGACCGCAAAGCTCCATACCAAGGGCGGCTGGCGCGACCACTCCGACGGCAACCGCATCACGACCACGCGCGGCGACAAGGTCGAGGTCATCAAGGGCAATTACCGCATGCTCGTCCTCGGCCGGCAGGAAGACACCGCCGGCTGGGACGTGTCCGGCGGCCATATCCAGGACGCCACCGATCTCTGGACCGCCGCCACCACCATCGAATGGGTCCAGAACTACAACGGCACCTGGAAGGTCACCGAGAAGACCGAGAAGGGCGACGTCGACACCACCTATCACGGCGACACGTTCGATCGCTTTTATGGCAACAAGCAAACCAGCATCACCGGCTCCGAGGCCCCCACGGCCGAGCGACCGAACCCCACCTGCCTGAGCTCCACCTGGGCGCAGCGGATCGAGTCGTACACCGGCTCGGCGGCCTGCCCTGTGCCGCAGATCCTCGACGAGACCTGGGCCGACCAGATCGCCAGCAAGACGACGGCGACCGCGATCAGCGACGAGACCACCGCGCAGACCATCTCCAGCACCACGAGCGCCACGTCGATCAGCGACGAGACCGCCGCGAGCACCGTGTCCAGCACGACGACCGCCTCGCTCGTGTCGGATACGACCATCGGCGAGGTCCAGTCGGTGACCATCGGCAATACAAGCGACGTCACCATCGGCAATGCGGCGTCGATCACCGTCGGCGCCACCGAGGAGGTCACGATCGGCGGCCTGGTCGAGCTGACGATCGCGGCGATGCTCGAGGTCTCGCTCACGGTCGGGGTCTCGATCAACATGGGCCCCAAGGCCGAGCTCAACCTGACCAACCGGCAGGAGCTCTCCCAGTTCCGCACCAACGTGAAGAACATCTGCTCGAGCGTCTCGTCGGCCGAGTCGGTGAGCACCGGGGCGTACAACGTGATGTCCGGCGTCATCAACCTGTTCTGATGCAGACCCGGAACCTCACGCCCTTCCCCTTCGGCGCCAAGGTCTGCTCGCGGAGGCCGCCGCAGCCCGAGGTGGTCCTCGTCGTCCGCGGCCGGTTCTCGCTCCGCCTCGGCGAGCCGCTCGCGCCGCTGGAAGGGCAGCTCGCGCAGGGAGCGCTGACCGCCGAGACCTTCGAGGGAGGCGACGGCGAGCGCGACGGCGAGCGTACCTACCCAGGCGATTTCGCCGACTGGAAGCCGGCCGCGGATCTCCTGCTCCGCGGCGCGTGCCACCCGCCCCCCGGCGAGCCGCAGCGCGAGCACCCCGTGGGGTTTGCGGTCGGGAGCTGGTCGAAATCGCTGCTCGTGCCGGCTCCGCGCGAGGGCCACCAGGTGCCCGCGCCCTTCGGACCGATCCACCCGGATTCACCCGAGCACCGCCGGATGCTCGGCAAGGAGTACGGCGCCTCGTACCGGAAGACCCGCGCCCCGTGGTACGCCGAGGACTTCGACTGGGCCTATTTCCAGGCCGCCCCGCCGGATCAGCGCCTCGCCGGCCACCTGCGGGGCGACGAGGAGGTCACGCTCTTGAACCTCCACCCCGCCGCGCAGACCGCCTCCTTCCGCCTGCCCGGCCTCCGGATCCGCGCGGTCGTCGAGGACGCCCAGGGCCGCGTGCAGGACGCGCGCATGAGCCTCGACACCCTCTTCGTCGAGCCGGACGCGGGCCTCGTGACCCTGACCTGGCGCGGCCACGCCGAGGTGGCCGAGGACGATCTCGCCGATGTGCGCGCCGTCGTCATCGCCGCCGAGCCGCTCTCGGATGCGCCGCTGCCGCTCGACGATTACCGGGAGAAGCTCGCGCAGCTCGCCCGCGATCCGCGCGGCCTCGAGGATCTCCCGCCGGAGGTGCGCGACGCCTACGACCTCGTCCGCGACGGCGCGCCGCGGCCGCCGCGCGCCGTCGCAGACGACGCAGATCCGGTATCGAAGCTCCTCGCCGAGCGGCTCGGCGGCCTCCACGCGCCGGAGCAGGACCGTGTGCGGCAGCTCGTTGCGAAGCTCCGGGCCCTGCGCACCCCCGAGGGCGTGGACCTCGAGCGCACGATCGCGCAGGCGCTCGCGCGGCTCCCGGCGCAGCGGCAGGCCGCGTACCTCCCGGCCGCGCCCGCGGGCACGCCGCGCGTCCCCATGGGCGGCGCGCTCGACGCGCTCGTCGCGCGCGTCGAGAAGCTCCGGCGGGACGCGGCCGCGCGCGGGACGGAGCTCGAGGGCGTCGAGCGCCTCGACGCGCTGCTCCGCGATGCCCGCCTCCGCGAGATCGTCCCCGGCTACCGGCTCCCCGGCGAGGCCGCGGCGCCGCCGCCCGAGCCCGGCCCGGGCGTCGATCTCTCGGGGCGCGATCTCTCCGGGCAGGACCTCTCGGGCCGGGACCTCTCCGGGGCGAAGCTCTCGGGCGCGCTCCTCTCGCGGGCGAACCTCTCGGGGGCGAACCTCTCGAACGCGGATCTCTCGCGGGCCGTGCTGTTCGAGGCGAACCTCGAGGGCGCCGCGCTCTCGGGCGCCGATCTCTCCCAGGCGAACCTCACCGGCGCGCGCGCTGCGGGCGCCGATCTGCGCGGCGCGACGCTCGACCAGGCCGTCTTCACCCGCGCCGATCTCGCCCGCGCCCGCCTGGCGAGGGCGCGGGGGCGCGGCGCGCTGCTCGACGAGGCCGATCTCCGCGAGATCGACGGGGAGGAGCTCCACCTCGACGGCGCCGTCCTCCAGGGGGCGAAGCTCGATCGCGCCTCCTTGCGGGGCGCGGCGCTCGTCGGGTGCATGTGCGCCGGCTCCTCCGCGACGGACGCGGATCTCACGGGCGCGTCCCTGCCGCGCACGAGCTTCGCCGACGCCGATCTCGAGCGCGCGACGCTCGTGGAAGTGCGCGGCGAGGGCGCGGCGCTGCTCCGGGCGAAGCTCGACGGCGCCGACCTCCGGTATGCGTCCCTCCCGCGGGCGCACCTCTCCTGGGCCTCGGCCCGGGGCGCGCGCTTCGCGTGCGCGGTCCTGCGTGGGAGCCGCTTCTACCGCGCCTCCCTGGAGCGCGCCGACCTCGCGCAGGCCGACCTCTTCGGCGCCGACCTCTGCAAGGCGCGCCTCGACGGCGCCTCCTTCGCCGGCGCGAGCCTGTACGGCGCCCGCCTCGAGGGCGCGAGCGCCGCCGGCTGCGATTTCAAGGGGGCGAACCTGCGTCGCTCCAGCCTGGAGGGCGCGTGAAGAGCGTCGAGGAGCTCCTCGACCGCATCCGCGCCGGCGCGCCGCTCCACGGCGCCCGCCTCGACGGCCTCGACCTCTCGGGCAGGGATCTCACGAACCTCGATCTCGCCCGCATCAAGTTCCTCCGCACCAGCCTGCGCGGCGCGCGGCTCGCGGGAAGCGCGCTCTCGGGCGCGCACTTCGTCGAGTGCGACCTGCGCGACGCGGACCTCGGGGGCTGCGCGCTGGACGGCGCGCTCGTGCTCGGCTCGAACCTCGAGGGCGCGCGCCTTGCCGGCGCGACGCTCACCCGCGCCAAGCTCTCCTACCAGCGCCTCGCCCGCGCCGATCTCTTCGGCGCGACGCTCACCGAGGTCGAGGCGGTGGGCTCGGACTGGTCCGGCGCCCGGCTCGCCGGCGCGACGATCGAGGGCTCGCGCCTCGACCTCGCGAACCTCGAGGGCGCAGATCTCACGGAGGCCCGCATCGCGCGCGCCTCGTTCACCCGCGCGAACCTCCGCCGCGCGCGCCTCACCCGCGCCCGCGTCGAGGCCGGCGCCTTCGTCGGGGCCGATCTCGGCGGCGCGGACCTCGACGGCGCGGAGCTCGATCGCGCGGTCTTCGTCAAGGCGGACCTTCGCGGCGCCCGCTTCCCGAAGCGCATGCACGGCGTGGTCCTCGACGAGGCAAAGCTCGGCCGGCCCGAGCTCGCGGGCAAGGACCTCGCTGGGACCGATCTCACGGGCGCGGATCTCTCCACCCTCGACCTCACGGGCGCGGATCTCTCCCTCTGTTCGCTGCGCGGCGCCGACCTGCGCGGCGCGAGCCTCCGCGGCGCCCGCCTCGAGCGCTCGATCCTCTCGGACTGCGATCTCACGGGCGCGGACCTCCGGGGCGCGAGCCTCCTCGGCTGCGACCTCTCGCGCTCGATCCTCCGCGGCGTGGACCTCTCCGGCCGCGATCTGGAGTCGGTGATCCTCATCGAGGCCGATCTCGAGGGGGCCGATCTCACGGCCGCGCGCCTCGTCCGCTGCATCCTCGACCGGGCGCGGCTCTCCCGCGCGAACCTGACGCGCGCGGTGCTCCAGCAGGCGCTCCTCCGCGGGGCCGCGCTGGAGGGCGCCGTGCTCGGCAAGACGATCTTCGATCGCGTCGATTTCACCGGCGTGGATCTGCGCGCTGTCTCGTTCGCCGGCCTCACGGTGCACCGCTGCGCCTTCATGGAGGCAAACCTCGAGCGGATGAGCCTCCGCGACTGCGATTTCATGGGCAGCGATTTCTCGAAGGCGAACCTGCGCGGCGCCGATTTCGAGGGATCCATCCTGACGCAAGCCAGGCTCCGCGAGGCCGCGCTGGACGGCGCGAGCCTGCCGAACGTCGCGGCGAAGGCCGCCTATTTCGGCGGCGCTTCGCTGCGCGGGGCGAAGCTCTCGCGGGCGATGCTCCGGTACGCCACGTTCACCCGAGCGGACCTCGACGGCGCGAACCTCGCCGCCGCCGATCTTCGGGACGCCATGCTCGATCAGGCCGAGGCCCGCGGCGCGCTCTTCCTCTCGGCGCGCCTCGAGCGCGCCAACCTGTCGCACGCGCGGGTCGAGGACGCCGACTTCAGCGAGGCCGATCTCGGCGGCGCCAACCTGCACGCCCTCCACGACAAGGGCGCGCGCTTCTCCGGCGCGAGGCTGCTCGGCGCGCGCCAGACGGACGTCGATCGGCTGGAGGCGGAGGCGTACACGCCCCCGCGGCCGCCGCGATAACAGCGGAAGGAGCGGACGGAATGCTGCCTGCGAGCAACAACGGCGCCGGGATGAGCATCGGGTTCCCGGACGTGTGCCTGACGCCTGTGGGGCCGGTGGTGGTGCCGATTCCGTACCCGAACTTCGCGCTCAACGCGATGGCGGTGAATTTCTCGGTGAAGGTGAAGGTATCGATGATGAACGCGCTGAACCTCGGCACGACCATCCCGATGACCTTCGGGATGGAGCCCGGGGTGGCGCACCCGCTCTACATGGATTTCGGCGCGTATGTGGCGGGCAATTCCAAGGTGATCATCGAGGGGCTGCCGGCGATCAACCTCACCTGTCCCACGACCGGGAACGCCGGGAACAACGCGGTGGGCGCGGTGCTGGTGCCGAGCGCGGTGAACGTGTTCTACACGTGCGCGGCGGCGCCTGAGGAGGTGCTCCCGGGCGCCGGGAACGTGGCGCATGCGCTGCTACGCGATGGGATCGGGGTGATCCGGATACGGGTGTTCTCGCTGGACGTGCCGGCCTTGGTGTACCGGGCGATACGGGCGCTCGAGGCGGAGGGGATGCGGGAGCTGGTCATCGATTTACGGGACAACCCCGGAGGAGAGCTGCGGGCGTTCGTGGAGCTCGCGGGGGATTTCCTGCCGGCGGGGAGCGTCGTGGCGACGGTGACGGACGGCGATGGGGACGAGGTGGTCTATCGCTCGCGGCAGGAGGAGCCGTATACGGCGCCGGTGACGATCCTGGTGAACCGCGGGACCGCGTCGGCGGCGGAGCTGTTCGCGGGGTGCCTGAAGGCGCACGGGCGGGCGGGGATCGCGGGGGAGAGGACTTACGGCAAAGGCGTGGGGCAGACGCTCTGCGCGGGCGATGGGGGCGCGCGGATGGCGGCGGCGGTGCGGGTGACGCTGCCGGGTGGTGCGGAGGTGCAGGGGATGGGTGTGGACCCGGATCCTGGCGAGACGGCCGCCAGGGGGTGGCCGGGGTGAAGAACAAGAAAAAGAAGCAGAACAGGCCCGGCGGCACATCGATACCGCTCAACGACGCGACAGCCGGTGGGGGAAATGCTGCCACCAGAACGCTTTCAGTCACCGCTTACCTCCCTACCACGCAGACGGCGGTAACCCTGGGAGCCCCCGCGACGGTCCTGGCGACCGTGGGGGCGATGGTTGCAGGCCCGGTTGGCGCGGGTCTGGGCATCCTGGCCGGCGGGGTCGGCGGGGCATTGGTCCGATGGTATTGGGGAGGCGCGGCTTCTCAGCCGCCGACGACGACGGCACCGGCCCCGCTGCCGCCTCCGCCGACGGCCCCGCTGCCACGGCCGCCGACGACAGCGCCGGCCCCGCTGCCGCCTCCGCCGACGGCCCCGCTGCCGCCTCCGCCGACGACGACGGCACCGGCCCCGCTGCCGCCTCCGCTGGCATCGCCGTCGACGACGACGGCGCCGGCCCCGCTGCCACCGCCGCCGCCGACAACAGCGCCACTGCCGCCGTCGCCGGAAGAGGTCGAGCATCACGCGCTGGTTGGATTGGCCAACTACTTGAAACGTGAGCTCGAGTCGGCGTCGCGATCCGCTGATCCCGCGCTGAGCGCATGGGCCAAGGGCAGGCTCGCCATCCTCAGCAAGGCTCCCAACGCCTACTTCTGGGGTACCGGGCAGCAGGCGACTGCCAGGCGAGAGCTAGAGCAGCTGCGAAACGACCTCGTGCACCAGCAAAACGCGGCGGACGCGCGCGCTCACGCCGTCGCTCTCCGGCATGCGCGGTTCGATCCGAATAACTCCGACACCTGGGATATGAACCCGGTGCAGTACCTGAACGGCATCACCGAGGGCGATGTCCGGGCGTCACCCGAGGGCGATCGGATCCTGCGAGACCTCGAGCGCGGCCAGCTCAACGATCGGCACCATCGCGCCGCCGAGGGAAGGATGTCGCACCAGCACCTCTCGACCGGATCGCGCGGCATAGGGTTCATCTACGTCCAGCAGCCGGACGGAACGGTCACGCCGTACGTGGTGGATCTGGGCGACAAGCTGCCCGACAACACGTACCGGTGGGATCATGGGGGGACAGGCTATGTGCCCCCCCGTCCAGGCGGTCTGTAGGATCCGACAGGTCGGCGCGGCGCCGGTCGGCGCGGGTGGTAGCTGTGACGAACAGGAAGAAGAAGCAGCAGAGCCCCGGGGGTACGTCGAGACCGCGGAACAACGCGACCGGCGGTCGGGGAAAGTCTGGCACCAAGACGCTATCCGTCACCAGAAGCTCGAAGAAGCGCGCCAGCACCCAGCCTGCCTCGCAGCCTGGCGGGCCCGCAGCACGCCGCCAGCGGTTGACGAAGGCGGAGGACGGCACATGGCGCAGTTCCCCGCTCGCACAGACGTTCGGCTTCTCCGATCCGGAGCCTGGATACCGGAAGCGCAATCGGCAACGCGTGGACTCGGCGCTCGTCGCCCAGTACCACAATGGCACCGCGAGCAATCCTCCGATCGTTCAGCCGTCACCGCCGCCTCCGAATTCGCCGCCACCGCCGAATCCGTCGCCGCCGCCACCGCCGCCTCCGAATCCGCCGCCGTCTCCGAATCCGCCGCCGTCTCCGAATCCGCCGCCACCGTCGAATCCGTCGCTGCCGCCACCGCCGAATCCGCGGCCCGGACGCGTCACGATCCCGCCGGGCAGACCTCAGGGCGTCTTCGACGCGGTCTACCGTGGCTCAGCCAGCTTCCGGGCGATGGTCGACCGGGTCCTCCAGGACGGAGACGTCGAATACATCATCACCAACGACAATGTGTCTTTCTACGATCGAGCCGGGAATCGACGCATCATCTCCATCGGCCTCAATCTTCCCGGAGGCGACCATCGCACCGACTCCGATATCCTCTTCGAGATGTGCAACGCATGGGCCGACGCGACGGGCCTGAAGCCCGACATGAGCCGTTTCGTCGATCCCGAAGCCTACGGGAGGGCGGTCGAGCGCTCGGAGTGGGAGGCGGCGCAGCGCCATTACCAGATCATGAAGGAGATGGAGCAGCTGGACCGCGGCTACGCGCTCTTGAACCGGTTCGCGCCGGGCTTCGAGAGGCCGGACCGCCCCTGGACGGACTTCCAGAACTACTACGATGACCAGAGGCACTCTGGCCACACCGATCACATCATCCAGCACCACCCGAACTACCGAGGCCCCTGAGGCTGCACGTGGCCAGGGCGATCGGCGCCCGGGACGCTATCCGATGTGGGGCTCCTCCCCATCGACCGTCATCATCTCTTCGGCCAGCTTCGCCGCGCTCTCGTATGACACTGCAGACGGCGCATTTCTTGCCGTGATCGTCGTCTGCCTCCGTGTCGTGCTCGTCGTTCGCCTCGCCGGCGGGGGTCGGTTCGGGGCGCGGCGCCTTCGTGACCGAGACCTTCTCGAACACGGAGAGCGCCGCTCCGGTCGGCCCGGAGCTCGAGCCCGGTATCGCTGCTGTTCGACGAGGCGTGGTACGCCTCGACCGTCTTGTCCCGGGCCAGATACAGCACGGAGCTAGGCTTGTCGCGGTCCGGCGGCTCAGGCTCGCTCTCTTCGTCCTTCGTCCCGCCGATCTGGTTCGCATCGAGGGCGTCGGCCCGGGCCTCGGCGTGCGTCTGGATCGATTGTGAATTGCGTTGCGTCACCGCGCCGCCCTCCTTCTCGATCGCGGCGTCGGACCCCAGCTTGCGACCGCTGTCGCTCAGGCGCCTGACCCTTTTCACGCGCGCCCTCCCTGTTACCCGAGGTGGATCTCCTTCCCGTTGATCGTCATCGTCTCCTCGGTCAGCACCGTCGCGCTCTTCGCCTTCGTCGTCGCCGAGCCGTCCACCACCGTGTGGCTCTCGCGCGCGTGCAGGCTGAACAGGTCGGTCACGCGCTGGACGAGCGACGCCGCCTTCTGCACGAGCGCCCCCGCGAACACCCGCACCTTGTCGCCGTGCAGGTCCACCTCCGGCCCCCGGAGCTCCACGCCCCTATCCCCGGACAGCCTGAGCGCCCCGCCCGCGGCCCGGACGTCGACGTCGCCCTGGAACTCCAGCGTCACCTTGCCGGTCCCGTGCAGGACGCCGATGACATAGAGGCGCGCGCCCCGGCCGATCACGAGGAGCACGTCGCCCACCGCCGGTGCATAGGGCAGGGCCAGCGCCATCGTCGCCTCGGCGCTCTCCCCGTCTGGCAGCTCGACCACCACCGCCTGCCCGCGGGCTTCCAGCACGTGCGCCGGCCCCAGGTACTCCTCGGCGCGCACGGACGTGGTGCGCTCCCGAACCACGGCTCCCTCCGACATGGTGGTCCCTCCATCCTCGCTCCGGCTCAGTCCTTGCGAAAGCGCTTGTACAGGCTGCCGAGGAGATTGGGCCGCTCTCGCTTCGGCGCGGACGGCGCGGGGAGCGGCGCGCGCGGTTCGGGCGAACGCTCGACCTGCGGATCGCGCTCCGGCGCGGGCAGCGGCTCGGACGCGCGCGAGGGCGTGGGCGTGGCGACCGGCGCAGGCGCGGCGGCTTGCGTTGGCGCAGGTGCAGGCGTGATGTCTTGCGTTGGCGCAGGTGCAGGCGTGGCGATCTCCACGGGCCCAGGCGCGATGTCTTGCGCAGGTGATGGCGCTGTCTGCCCGGATGATGGTGCCGCCTGCGCGGGTGATGGTGCCGCGTGCGCGGGTGATGGTGCCGCCTGCGCGGATGATGGTGCCGTCTGCGCGGATGATGATGCCGTCTGCGCGGGCGCCGGCGCGCCCTCCGGCTTGCTCAGATCGACCGTGCCCTCCAGCGGCGACGCGATTGCCGGGACCGCCGCCGCGCCGCCCGCCGCCCACGGCGCGCTCGGGCGCTCGCCGCCCTCCCGCTCGCCGCGCGCCCCCGCAGGCGCGATCGGAAACGGCGCCTGCACCGCGTCCTCCTGGCCAGGGCCCCGGACCCTCACGCTGGGAAGCGGGGCTGCCTGCGTCTCGCGCGGCCTCCGCTGGCTCCCCGACGGGGGCAACGTGTCATCGAGCGGGAACGTGCCTTCGAGCGGGTGCGCCCCCTCACGCACCGGCGCTCGCCTGGCCGCGATGCCCGCGACGCTCACCGGCGCATCCACAACATCGTCCTCGCCGAGCCGCACCGTGGAGCTCCAGTCCGTCCGCTTCACGCCCTCCCCCGCGGCCGCATCCGCCGCCGCGCCCGCCGCGCCCGCGGGCGCCTCGCTGAGGTCCGGCCACGGCACGGGCTCGTCCCCGACCTCCACGCCCACCGCGGCGCGCAGCGCCGAGAGCACCTCCTCCGAGGCCACCTGGAAGCTCCCGCGGAAGACCACCGCGCAGCGCTCGGCGTCGGGCTGCACGATCAGCGTGTCGCCCAGGAGCGGCAGCCAGCGCGCCGCGCCGTTCGGCAGGAGGATCATCGCGAGCGCCCGCAGCGCCGGCAGGCGCGTCGCCAGCGCCGGGTGGTGCTGGCTCAGGCCCTCCAGCACGATCTCCTCACCGCCGAGCACCCGATCGAACCGCTGATCTACAGGCGCGGACTGGAAGTACGACCAGTCGAAATCGTCCGGGATCGACGCGATCCCCTCCAGCTCGGCGCGCGCGAGCCCGCGCAGCAGCCGCGTCCGGCTCGGCACGATCGGCGGGATCGGCCCGAGGCCGACCGGCGCGCGCCCCCCGCCGGGCGGCAGCAGGTTGGGCAGCGCGCCGCCCTCACCGGCGCCGACGCCGAGCGGGTTCTCCGGCTCCCCGGGGCCGCCATACGCGCGCTGGTACTCGATCGGCATCCTCACGAACGGCTCAGGCAGCGCCCCCGCCGCTGCGCCGCCCGCCCGATCGCCCACGACCTCGATGCGCTTGTCCACGAGCGCCGCCCCCGCGCGCAGGATCGCGAGCCGCACCGCCATTCCCCGGACCGGCGCCCCGCCCTGTGCCCACGCGTGCCCGGTGAGCACCACCTCGGCGCGCGCTAGCCAGGGCGCGAGATCGCTCGCCGCGAGCAGCGGCTTCATCGGGTTGCCCCGCGTGTAGACCTCGCTCCGGACCAGCTCCAGCGGCTCGATCCGCCGCACCTCGCCGCCGGGGACCAGCGCGAACGTCGCCTTGGCGACGAGGGTCACATGGAGCTGGCCGCGGCTGCGCCACAGCGTCGCGCCCGCTGCGACCGGGCCGGCGCGGAGGACGTCGAGGGCAAGACGCGCGGTGGTCATGGGCGAGGGGCGCCGCCGCGCCTGCAGACCAGCGCTAGTTCGTGTTGAGCTCGACGCGCAGGAGCTTGCGGCCGATGAAGAGGTAGTCGCCGTGGGCGAGCTCGCGCTCGCTCTTGATGCGCACGTAGGTCCCGTTGCGGCTGTTGAGATCGGTCAGCGTGAACTTGCCGTTGTGTTCCTCGAGGCGGCAGTGCGAGCCCGACATGTACAGGTCGACAGGGAAGTTCAGATCGCCGCCCTCGCGCCCGATCTGCAGCGAGGTGCCGCGCGCGCAGACGGTCATGCCGACCGCGCCGCCCTGGAGCACCTGCGTGAGGCGGAACGGGCTCGGGTGCTTCGGCGAGGAGTAGAAGAAGGTCCCGTCCGGATCCTGGCCGTCGGAGGCGCGCGGCGTCGGATCGAGCCGGAAGAGCTGCTCGCCCGCGAGGAACGTGTCGCCCGGCGTGATGTCGATCGTGCCGCGCACGCGGATGTACACGCCGTTCAGCGAGCCCTCGTCGCGCACCACCAGCTTGCCGTCGCGGTAGAAGAAGTTCGCGTGCTTCGGCGAGACGAACGGGTCGTCCGGGAAGACGAGCTGCCCGTTGCGGCCGACGATGTGCTGCTCCGCCTTGAGATGGAACGAGAGGCCGTCCATGCCCTCGCCGCGGATGAGGATCAGCTTCGCCTTCGCCGGGTTCTGCATGTCCCCGAAGAACAGCGTCTGCGCGTTGAGGATCTCGGGCGGGACCGCCGTTCCGCACCTCCCACAGAACTTGTGGCCCGAGGGGACACCGCTCGAGCAGGAACGGCAGACGTAGTTACGGGCTTGCTCCATCAGCTCCTCCTGGGAGAGTTCGGCGAATTCGCTCTTGGACGAGGTGGTCTTGGGGCCCCGGCCCTGACCGCGCGCGCTCGTCGGGTCGAGCCGGGCGCCCGCGCTGCCGGCCGCGGGCGTCGGGGAGCGCCGGGCCGGCGTCGTCGTCGAGCTCGCCCGGCGCGGCGTGAACAGGGCCAAGTCGTTCGCGCACTCAGGGCAACGCGCGGTGCCCATCGGGCTCCACAGGTCGCACTGGCCACAGACGATGCCAATCTCGTTCTGCTCGGTGTGCAAACGTCTCCTCGGTGCATTGGAGGACCGCGGCTCGCGGTTCTCCGACCCGCCAGTGGAAGGCCGCCGTGGCGGACCTCCGACCGATGAAGCGAGCCAGGACGGGGAACCCGGGCCGCTGCTGGCGCTCGATCCCCGACCCGGGTGGAGAGAGACACGGTTCTAGACGTCGATGAGCGGAGGGGTCAAGCTCGAGGTGCTCCGGCCAGGTCGACGACCGGCCCTGCTCAGCGCACGAAGGTGAAGCGGCGCCGGTCGTCGCTCCAGCCGGCGCCGCCCCAGAGCCGGAAGACAATCCGCTGGTTGCACGCGGCGCGCGGCTGCAGGCCGAAGTCGCGCGAGTCGTCGTGGTAGCTCCGGTTGTCGCTCAGCAGGAAGACCGTGTCAGGCCGCACCTCGACGTGGTGGCGGCGCTCGAGCGGGGGCCTGCGCCCCGTCGCCCGGGGGTGGAGGCCGGGGCCCATCATCACCATCTCGCACGAGACCTGCACCGGGTTGCCCGTGGCCGGGTCGGTGATGGTCACCTTGGGCTCGGCGCACGCCGTCTCGGCGTCGTAGCGCTGCCCGTTCACGAGGAGGACGTTGTGGTCGACGTCGACCGTGTCGCCCGGCAAGCCCGCGATCCGGCCGACGATGTAGCTGCCGGGGGCCTCGGGATCCGGGCACCGCACCAGCTCGCCGAAGCCGGGCGTGCCCCGCGTCAGCACGACGACCGCGTCGCCCGGGGCGAGGCTCGGCGCGAGCGCGGCGCCGAGCATCGGGTCGTTGGGCACCACCCAGACGTCGAGGACGAGCGCGCGGAGCACGACGCCGAGCAACAGCAGGGTCCCCACGATCCAGAGCAGCCCGTTGAACAGCTTCCGCATGCAGCAGCGCAGCCTAGCGCAGCTCCGGTCGCAGGCGGCGGGCAAGCGAAGCTCGCTGACGCCGCGGCGCCGTCAACGCAGGCACCCCCGGTACGGCGGCAGCTCGCTCGGGCTCGCGCCCGCCGCGATCTCGCGGGCGGCGGAGAAGAGCTCGGGCCACACGTCGAGGCGGCTGAAATACGAGGTCCCGGTGGTGTGCTCGTCACCATCCATCACGCTCGACGAGATGACGCCGACGACGTCGCCCCCCCGATCGCTGCGCGCCGGCCCCCCCGAGTCGCCGGGGCAGATCGAGGCGATCGCGACGAAGTTCCCCGGGCTCACGGCGTCGATCGTGCCACCCAGCCGCGGCGCGAGGTGGATCGGGTCGCGCGAGAGCGCGCAGCGGCCGAAGCCGTAGGGCGTCACCTGCTCCTTGGACACCGGCCCACCCTCGATCCGCGGCGGGAGCGTCGGGATCCCGACGAGGCGCCGCGACAGCACCAGGATGGCGATGTCGCCCTCGCCCGACGTGTACCCGCAGTCCGGCGACACCACCGCGCGGACCTTCACGTCGCCCCACGGCAGGTGGTCGCCCCCGAGCTCGATCGAGATCGCCTCGGGATCCTGATCGCGGCGCAGCGTCCTGCCGTTGTCGTCCCGCGCCGCGACGCAGTGGTGCGCGGTGAGCACCAGGTCCTCGGTGATGAGCGTCCCCGTGCACGTCACGTCGGTGACGATCCGGACGATCGCGTCCTCGTTCGTCGCCAGCTCGAACGGCGGCCGCAGCTCGAACGGACGCTGCTCCAGGCCCGGCTTCGCCGCGGGGATCGGCAGCCCCGCGTTGGTGATCGGCCGCGCACAGCCCGCGGCGACGGTGAGGGCGAGCGCGGCCGCTACGGCGGCGCCGCGTCGGTACAACCCTGTCCATGCGGTCGCCAGGGCGCCCAGCGTGCGAGCTTGCGGCTGTTCCACCTGAGGGAGACCCTCCCAAGCGCAACCGGTTGTTCTCTCGGACAGCGCCCCCGGTACGAACGCGCCGAGCAATGCCAAAGACTACGACATAAGACGGTGACCGTCATTCGACAACGACAGGGTTTCCAAGCTTGGATACGGCCTCGACGATCGCAGATCACATCGCGCGTGTCGCCGCCTTGTAGTCGCCTTGTACATTTACGCCTGCGCTTACGTTCGCGCGTGCGTTGATGTTCCTCGCGTCGCGCTAGCGCACCGCGACGAGGCGCACCTGGCTCGCGCTGCGCGAGTAGGCGTCGAGCGCGGCGCGGGCGGCGGCCGCGTCGACCTGCGGATCCTCGACGCCCGCGGCGACGAGCTGCTCGAGGAAGGCGCGCTGGTGCTCGGACTTCGCCGCGAGCCACGCGGGGCAGGCGCGGGCCGCGCAGGCCGCCGACGCCTGCTCGGCCGCGGCGAGGGCGTCCCGGACGCGGCCTCGGTGGAGGAGCGCCCGCGCCGAGAGGTGCGCCGCCTCCGGGAGCGCGCGCACCTCGCCGGGCGCCGCGTCGAGGGCCGAGGAGGCGAGTCCGGGCTGATCGCGCTCCAGGTAGGCCGCGGCGAGCGCGGTGACGCTGGCCGGCGTCCTGCCCTCGGCGTAGCGGGCCTCGAGCGCCGCGAGCTCGTCGGCCCCCGCCGCGGCGCGCGGCGGCAGGAGCTGCGACGCCCTGACGCTCGGCCCGAGCCCGATCGTCCAGACGACCCCCGCGAGAACCAAGCCGTTCGCGACGAACAACCCGAAGCGCATCGCCCGACCTCCAGGAACCGGCAGGGACCCCCGGCCGTCGGCGGCAGCCGGCGGTGACGGGCAGTCGCGTGCGGTCAACATGCGGTAAACCCAAGCGACAGCGGGGCGGCGCGAAGGTTCCCGCGAAGCGCGAGCGGTGCGCAATCAGGGGTTGGCCCGATGGCTGGCCGGGGGACTGGCCGGGTGGTCGGCGCACCCACAGGCGCCGGCCGGGGCCGCGGGGCTACTCGCTCGGGAGCACCACCAGGTCGTCGCGGTGGACGACGACGTCGTCATCGCCGGCCTCCTCGCGCTTCTTCCGCGCGGTGCGCGCGGCGTCGCTCGCGGACATCCGCGCGAGCCCGCGCGCGATCTCGGTGCCGTCCGGGTCGACGACGGCCACGGCGTCGCCGGGGAGGAAGGTGCCGCGCACGCCGAGGACGCCGACGGCGAGGATGCTCCGGTTCTTCGAGCCGATCGCCTCGGCGGCGCCCCGGTCGACGAGGATGGCGCCGCGCGGGCGCAGCGTGTACGCGATCCAGTGCTTGCGCGCGCTGAGCCGCTGCGGGACGGCGGCGAAGAGGGTGCCGACGTCCTCGCCCGAGACGATGCGCGTGATGATGCCCGCCTCGCGCGCGGCGCCGATGACCACGTGCGAGCCCGCGAGCGTCGCGCGCCGGGCGGCCTCCACCTTGCTGGCCATGCCGCCGGTGCCGACGCCGGACGTCGACGCGCCCGCGAGGTGCCGCGCCTCGCGGGCGACGCTGCGCACGAACGGCACCCGGCGCCCGTCGCCGTCGAGCAGGCCCTCGACGTCCGAGAGGAGGATGAGGAGATCGGCCTCGCAGAGCGGGGTCACCATCGCCGCGAGCTGGTCGTTGTCGCCGAACTTGATCTCCTCGACCGCGACGGCGTCGTTCTCGTTGATGATCGGGATGGCGCCCGCCTCGAGCAGCGCGGCCAGGGCGTTCCTTGCGTTGTTCGTGCGGGTGCGGTCCGCGAGATCCGCGTGCGTGAGGAGCACCTGCGCGACGAGCAGGCCGACCTTGCCGAAGGCCTCCTCGTAGCGCTGCATCAGCACGCTCTGGCCCGCGGCGGCGGCGGCCTGGAGCCAGGCCATGTCCTTCGGGCGCGACTTCAGCCCGAGCTTCGCCACCCCGAGGGCGATGGCGCCGCTCGACACGATGACGAGGCTCCGGCCGGAGCGGCCGCGGAGCGCGGCCACCTCGGCGGCGAGCCGGTCCCAGGCGTCGCCGGAGAGGCTCTTCGAGCCGATCTTGACGATGATGCGGCGGCAGCGCCGGAGCGCGGCGCGCGCTGCCTGAGGATCGAGCTCCGGCGCGGCGTCGGCCGCGGGGCGGCCCGCGGCGCCGCCCTTCGTGGCGGTGCGGTCCTCGGTGTCAGTCATGGGGGATGCCGGCGGCGGCGATCTCGTCGAACGCCGCGTCGAGGCGGCGCTCGATGTACTCCGGGACGGAGGCGCCCGCGAGCAGGAAGGCGTCGATCCAGCGCGTGAACTCGTCGCGCAGGTCCTCGGTGCCGTTCGGCAGGACGGTGAAGCTCGCCTGGAGGGAGGGGGACAGCGCGCGGCGCACGGCGCGATCGACGGCGTCGCGGACCCAGCGCGCCTCCTCGGCGTGGACGCGCACGGCGGTGCTCCGGCGGAAGCGCGTGATGTAGCGGTCGAGGAGGTGGCCGAGGGCGTAGACCTCCAGGCCGCGCGCGGCCGCAGCGAGGGCCAGGGCCGGGTTGAGCCGCCGGAGGACCTCCTTCGTGACGAGCTGCGCGGCCTTGCGGAGCGGGGTCTGCTCCGACCCGGGCTCGACGAGGAGCGCGCGCGCGTCGGTGGTGAGGCTGAGGCCGTGGCGGGCGACCGTGTCCTGCACGATGGCCCCGCGGATGCGCAGCAGCATGCGCGCGGGGAGCACCGGGACCGGGATCCACGAGGCGCCCACCGCGAAGGCGGTGAGCACGGCGAGTCGACCTCCGGGAGGCGGGCCTCCCGGGGTGACCTGAGCGGCGGTCGGCTTGTTCGCGGCGGGTTCGGATGACATCGCGCGCACGGTACTACGGCGGACGGCAGGTCAGAAGAGGGGGGTGAGCTCGACGATCGCGGCGCGGCAGCGCGTCGCGGCGAGGACGACGTCGCGGGTGGTCGCGCCCTCGGGCAGCGCGGCGGCGAAGCGCACCGGCCCGCCCCGCAGCGCGATCCCCCGGGCGGCGAGCTCCTCGCGGAGGAGCTCCGCGTTGGTGCGGACGGTGACGGCGTAGAGGCGGCTCCCGGCGGCGATCTCCGCGAACGTGCCCGAGAAGGCGAGCTCGCCGCCCGCGAGCACCAGGACGTCGGTGGCGCCGCGGACCAGGGCGCCCCGCGGGCCCTCGACGTCGAGCCGCGCCGCCGTGAGCAGCGCGCCGCGGCCCTCGGTGGCGCCCGCGAGCGCGGCCAGGACGAAGGCGGCCGCGGCGCCGTCGAGGCCGACGAGCGGATCCTCGGCGATCAGCACGGCGGGCGCGGTCACGATCGCCTGGGCGAGGACGAGCGCGCGGCGCTCGGGCAGCGCGAGCGCGCTCAGCGTGCGCTTCCGCGAGGCCGCGAGGCCGACCCGGGCCAGGGCGGGGGCCACCATGTCGGCGGCCGCGCGCGGCGAGGCCCCCGCGAGGCGCGCGCCCCAGGCGACGTAGGCGTCCGTGGTCCACGCGAGCGGCAGCGGCGGATCGAGCGGCGCCGCCCCGCTCGCCGCGCGGTGCGCGGAGCGCGCCACGTCGCGCCCCGCGACCTCGAGGCGCCCGGCCACGACGCGCGCCTCCCCGGGCGCCCCGCCGCGCGCGTCGTCCACCGCGCCGGCCTGCGCCGGCCTCCGGAGGGACGAGAACGGGACGCCCGTGAGCGCCGCGAAGAGCGCGCCGGCGTCGCCGGCGCAGAGCACGCGTTCGCCGCGCGTCGCCGCGGTGAGCGCGTCGATGGCGACAACGTCGTCCACCGCGATGCGCGCGGCGCGGGCGTGGAGCAGCGGCGGCGCCGCGGGCCCGGCCTGCTCCACGGGCTCGGTGGTCCTGGGCGACGCGGGCTCGAGCTGCTCCATGCGCTCAGCGTTCCTTCGACGCAGGCGACGCGGGCGGCGCGGATCCTCCGGGCTCGTCCTCGCGGGCCGTGGCGGGGGCGCCGAACGAGATCTCGCCGGCGAACTCGCTGCGCGCGAGCGGCCTGTCCGCGCCGAACACGAAGAACGGCGAGAGGGCGCGCGCGGCGTCGAGCATCACGGGCGGGATGCTCGCCCTCGCCAGCTCGCCCTGGGCCTGCGCGGAGAAGCCGACCAGGCTGAGGGCGTAGCCGAGGAGCGACGTGTCCTCCTCGGGGAGCGACAGGACGGGCGCGTCGTCGGGCAGCTGGCCCAGCCGGCGCGCCTCGTCGATCGCTTGCCGGAGCCCGCCGAGGCGATCGATGAGCCGGCGGTCGAGGGCCTGGGCGCCGGTCCACACCTGCCCGCGCCCGAGCGCGTCGACCTCCTCGGCCTTCATGTGCCGGTTCTCGACGATGCGGGCGACGAACCGATCGTAGAACTGCTTCACCTTGACGCCGAGCTGCTCGCGCTCGTCGTCGGTGTACGGCCTGTAGAGCGACTCGGCGTCGGCGCGGGGCGACGAGCGGAACGTCTCGATGCTGACGCCGAGCTTCTGCAGGAGCCCCGTGACGTCGACCTTCCCGTAGAAGACGCCGATGGATCCGGTGATCGAGGAGCGGCTCGCGAAGATCGGGGCGCCGGCGACGGATGCATAATAGCCGCCGCTCGCGGCCGACGAGCCCATCGAGACGATGAGCGGCTTCACGCGCGCCGTGAGGATCGCCTCGCGCAGGATGACGTCCGCCGCGAGCGTCGAGCCCCCGCCGGTCTCGACCCGGAGCACGACGGCGCGGACGCTGCGGTCCTCGCGCGCGCGGCGCAGCGCGCCCGCGACCGTGTACGAGCCGGCGAGCTTGACGCCGACGAACGGGATCGATCGGCTCTCGCCGTCGATCATGTCGCCGTCGAGGTAGACGAGCGCGACCTTGGGCGAGCGGCCCCAGCGCTCGGGCGCCTCGTCGCCCGGGTCGTCATCGACGACGCGGGAGGCGCGCCCCATGACCTCGTCGACGACGCGGCCGAGCTCGTCGTCGTAGGCGAGCTGGTCGACGAGGCCGCTCTGCCGCGCCTCCTGGGCGAGGAACGGCCCGCGCGCGAGCCGCCGCTCGAGCTCCGGGACGGGGATGCGGCGCCCGGCGCTCACCTCGGCGAGGAAGGCGTCGTTGAGCTGATCGAGCAGCGCCTGGTGATCGTCCTTGCCGACCCGGGTGCTGGTCTCGCGCGCGAACTGCTCGGCGGCGAGCTTGTGCGCGCCGATGCGGACGATATCGGCCTGCACGCCGAGCTTCTTCAGGAGGCCGCCGAAGTAGAAGTAGCTCGACGACATGCCGGCGAAGCGCAGCCCGCCCGCGGGGTTCATCGCGATGGCGTCGGCGCTCGAGCACACGTGGAGCGAGCGCCCGCCGGCGTCCTCGAGGTGGCAGAGGACCTTCTTGCCGTGGTTCCTCAGGTTGCGGATCGCGTCGGAGACCTCCTCGGCGTGGGCGAGCGAGCTGGCGGGCTCCGCGCGGAGCACGAGCGCGACGCCGGAGACCTCCGGGTCCTCGGCGAGGCGCCAGAGCTGCTGGAGGAACCGCGTGTGCCTGCGGACGCCCGGCGTCGAGTCGAGGCGGACGCGGACGACGCGGGCCGGCAGCTGGACGCCCCGCTCGGAGAAGCTGCGGAGCGCGGCGCCGGCGTAGAAGCCGGTGCCGCTCTTCGTGATGGCGTTGCCGAAGACGCCGCCGGCCGAGACCTGCAGCTCGTCGACGTTGACGTCGAGGCCGGCCATGGCGGCGATCTTCGGGCCGCCGTCGGCCGTGAGATCGCGCAGCGTCACGTCGCCCCGGAGCGTGCCCACGTAGGGCACGCGCAGGCCGAGGGTCGCCCGGGGCGTCCAGGTGCCGCTCTCGTCGGGGTCGCTGTTCTCGAGGTAGGACGTCTCGAGCCCGATCTCGAGCGCGCGCCTGCCGCCCGCGGGCCGCACGGCGACGCCGAAGTCGTAGCTGCGCTCGATGGCCTCGCGGAGGCGGTTCTCGGGGCGGTTCCAGTCGCGCGCGACGGCCGACAGCGAGAGCCAGGTGGCGGGCCGGAGCGTCACGCCGCTCGTGAGCGAGAAGTACCCGTCGAGCGCCGGCGCGTCGGAGCTGCCCCAGCCGAGCGTCGTGCCGAAGGCGAAGGTGGGGCCGGTGTCGAGCGCGAGCCCCCAGCGGACCCAGCGCGACGGGCTGTCGAACGGCGCCGGCGCGGCGTCGGGCGGGTCGAGGAAGTCGAAGCGCAGGCCGGTCGACACGTACCAGAGCGGCACGGCGAGCGCGATCGAGTGGCCACGGGCGGGCAGCGGCGAGGCGGAGCCCATGGAGACCCAGGTCCACCGGAGCTCGGTGCCTGGGAGGAAGGAGAGGTTCGCGGGGTTCACCGCGATGGCCGAGGTGTCGTCGCTGCTGGCGACGGGCTTGCCAGGATCGGGGAGCGGCTGCGAGGGGCCGTCGGCCGGCGCGGCGTGCGCGGCGGTCGCGCAGAGGCCCGCGCACAGGCCGAGCAGCGCGGCGGTGACGCTCGCGGGGCGAGCGGCGCTGGCTGGGCGAGCGGGGCCGGCGGGGTGAGTGATGCTGGCGAGCCGCCCCAGCCGGGCAGGACGCGGGGAGCGGGCGTGGCTTTGGGGGCGGGGTAGGTTGTTCATGCGCGGATGAGCTCCCGGAGCGTATCTGCTTCTGCGTCGTACGTCCGCTGGACCTCGGCGAGGGCGAGGCGCTCGACGAGCGGGCCGAGCAGGTGCAGTCGGATCTGGATGTCGCCATCGACCCGGCGGCGGGTGCGGCCCTGCGGCAGGCGCTCGAGCCGGTACGTACCCGCCGAGCGGAAGTAGCTGCGCCACTGCTCCTTCGGGCTGACCTGCCACGTGGAGGCGTGGTCCGAGAGGCGGTACGTCGAGCGCTCCTCCCAGGACATGGCGTCCTTCGCCACGGGGTAGCCCCGGAAGATCGGCAGCGGCGCGCTCGCCTGGAAGCGCAGGATGCGGAGGAGCTCGCCGTCGCGGAGCGCGTGCTCGACGGTCACGACGCTCTCGAGGGAGGCGACCCGCGTGGCGAGCCGAGGCCCGAGGTCCGGCGAGAGCACGGCGAGCTCCACGGCGTCGAGGGGCGCGTCGAGCTCGTGCGAGATGGTGAAGTGCACGCGGCCTTGTAACACGCCCGCTCCGAGGACCAGGCGCGGGGCGGGAGGATCGGACGCAGGAGTGGGAGGATCGAGCGCGGGCGCGGGAGGATCGGGCGCGAGCGTGAGAGGATCGGAGCGGGTGTTGACATGACGGGAGATGCCGGACATAGCTGGCCGCCAATTCAACAGATCTTGCGTCGGCAACCAGGCGCGCCTTGCTGAGAAGGGCGCCGACACGTCGGCCGAAGCTACAGACAAGCCTCGCTCAACGCGGGCATGCTCCCCCCGAGTGCTCCATGCAATAAGGGAACAAGCACAGGGCGAGACGACCCTGTTCGGAGCCGCACGAGCCGGTCTCGCAGACGTTACGCTGGTCGTCGAGACAGCCGAAGTACTCGTCGAAGCGGCTCGTGCATTCGGCTGCCTCGCTCGTTGCCTCGAGGTCTTCGCACAGGCTCCCGCAGTCCACGGCCGTCGCCCGCGGCGGCGAAGCGGGGTCGAGCGCCTCTCGCTTCACCCAGAGATGTCCGCAGCCTGATTCCTGTGCTCTCTCGCAGTTGCTCTTACAGTCAGCTCCGCAGCCCAAGATGAACGTGCTCATCAGCATCACGATGGACGCTGCGAGCGATGTAAGGTCCAGCTTCATCGTGAGAACATCGCATGGCGGCCCGCATCACGGCAGATTGCGCAGCTTTCCGGCGAGCACGCGAGCTATCCGGCGGACGCGCGGCGCCCCGTCGGCATGCGCGGGAGCCAGCACGAGCAACGTTGCGGACGCCACGTCCCGATGATGCCTAGCCCAGCCGAGAGCCGCCGCTGTCCACCCGCGCTCGCGGCCCCTTCGCCCGCTCCCTCACCCGCTCGCGGGGTGGCCCCGATCAGCAGCAATCCGCCGCGGCGCGGGGGCTCATTCCTCGCAGCAACGCATGATACGCTCCACCCAGGTCGGCGCGGAGCACGGATCGCCCCCCGCGGCGCCCTTTCCCGCTGGACTGGATCGGCTCACCTGGGGTTGCGTTGATCCACTAGTCCAGCTCTTCACAGCTCACGCCATCCTTGAATGTAGAGCACGCTGGTTGCAGGAGCCGCTTCATGAAGACCACCTCGGCACGCATTGGTTTCTCTGCGGGTTCCTTCGTCGCGCTCGCGATGCTTGCGGGCTGTGGCAAAGTCACGGTCGAACTACCGGCCTCTGTGGATGTCGATCCACCGGGCTCCGAGGATGTCGATCCACCGAGCTCCGAGGATGTCGATCCACCGGACTCCGAGGATGTCGATCCACCGGGCCCTGAAGATGCCGAGTCCTCGGGCTCTGTGGATAGCGAGCCACCGGGCCCTGTAGATAGCGAGCCCGAGAGCTGCGTTGAAGGCACGGAGGTTTCGTTCTTTGCGCCCTCGGGAATGGACGCCGACTGGCTTCTTCCGGTCGGTGGGGAACGGTTCATCGCGGTTGGAGCACCGGCGAACGGGGGGGTCGCGGAGCTCGACGAGGCGGGCAACGTGTCGTGGAGCTCGGTCCCCCTCCCCGACGGATTTCTGAAGACCGGCGCGAAGACCGAGGACGGGGGCCTCATGGTCGCGGGCCAGGTGTATGATTCGACGTCTCCCACCCGCACGGGAGTGTGGCTCGGTCGGCTCGACGGAGCCGGTCAGCTGCTCGAGAGCCGTCTGCTCGGACCATCGGCCTACAGCGCGCACGTCGACATCGAGCTGCTCCGGCACCCGACCGGGGGATACGTCCTCTCCACCCACGACAGCGAGGCTCAGGACGTGGCGTTTCGGCTGCGCCTGGTGCGGCTGGACGACGCGGGCGAGATCGTCCACGAACGGTTCATGCCGATCGATCCCGAGTCCGCGATCACGCAGTCCTGGAGTCGGGGTGGGGCCGCGCTGCTGCCCGGAGGTGACGTGATTCAGCTGACCGCGCACGCAGGGTACCTGCGCGTCGTCCGCAGCACCGAGCAGACGGCCCCCGTGTTCGACCGTGTGCTGGAGGAGGTCGGCGAAGCGTGGCCACAGGATATCGCGGCCCTGCCCGATGGGCGTATCGCGATCGCCGCGATCAGCCTCGGTCAGAGTCATGTCATCCTGCTGGACGCCGACGGAACGGTGATCTGGGCCAGGACCTATCACCCTGAGCTCGACACCGAGCTTCACGCCATCTCGTACGATCCGAGCACAGGGCTCTTGCACCTCGGCGGGAGGACGCGGGGAACGGACGGAGGAACGGCGCGGACCTGGCTGCTCTCCGTCGACACCGACGGGGAGTTGCGCTGGGAGTTCGAAGGTGATGTTGGCACGCCGGGCCGGTTCAATGCGGTCACGTCGCTCCCCGGCGGTGGGTTCATGGCCGCCGGATTCCACGATTTCGTCTATGCGGTGGTCCGCCCGAAGACGTGTCCATGAGCGGCTAGCGTCGCTTGCTGCCTTTCGCTGACCGTGTGGATCAGGGGACGTCCGTCGGGTCCCAGCTCGCGCGGAAGCCGACATCGAGCCCGTCGAGCGTGCGCATCGAGTCGGCGTCGAGCGCGAAGTCGAAGATCGCGCCGTTCTCGGCGATACGCGCGGGCGTGACCGACTTCGGCAGAACGATCAAGCCATGCTGCACGGCCCAGCGCAGCATCACCTGCGCTGGTGTGCGCCCGGCCTTTGTCGCCGTGGAGACGATGTCTTTGTGCCGAAGCTTCACGCCCTGCGTGAGCGGGCTGTACGCCTGCACGAGGATCCGGTGCTTCGCGCAGAACGCGCGCAGCTCAGCCTGCCCGAGGAACGGGCTGAGCTCGACCTGGTTGATCGCCGGCACCACCGCGCTCTCGCCGAGGAGCTCCTCGAGGTGTCGCACGGTGTAGTTGCTGACGCCGATCGATCTGGCGAGGCCTTGCTTCTGCGCGTCGACGAGCGCGCGCCAGGTGTCGCTGCGCTTGCCGGTGACGGGGAAGTGAATCAACACGAGATCGTAGGCGTCGAGCGCGGCTTCCTTGAGTGAACGCTCGAGCGAACGCAGCGTCGTGTCACGCCCCTGGTTAAAATTCGCGATCTTCGTCGTGATGAACACCGCGTCGCGCCCGAGGCCGCTCTTGCGCAACGCGCTGCCAACGTCCGCCTCGTTGCCATAGTACTGGGCGGTGTCGACGTGGCGATAGCCGAGGCGCAGCGCTTCGAGGACGGCGCCCTCGGTCTCTTCGCCGGGCGCCGATTGATACACCCCGAGCCCGAGCTGCGGAATGTGCCGACCGTCGATCATCTGCAGGCGTGGTGATTCGATCATTGGCGGGCCCCCTGAGTTCGTTCATCGCTCGGCATGGCCGAGTGCAAGAGTCTGCTGACGAAGCCGAGAAGCTAGTGACGGTGAAGGTCGACGGCAAGAGCGAAAAAATTACGTGAAGACGGTGCGGGCCGGGCGCGCGAGCAAGCCGATATCGCTGAAGAGATCGAGCGCGTCGTGCAGAAGATGATGGGCTTCAAAGGTGAGCGTCGGGTCGGTGCCACTCCGCCGACGAAAACCCCGGCGCCTTGCTGACACATGCCTGTCGCACGACAAAGCTTGACAGGAGCGCCGGCGCTTGCGCTTTAGTTCGCGCCTCGGCGCAGATCGCGGGCGGGTGGACATATTCTACAACGAGGGCGCAATGACGACATCGAAGGGAGCTCTACTCCTCGCAACGGGGGCACTCCTCTTTCTATCCGGATGTAGCAGCGAGCCTGGCGGTGGGGAGCAGCCCAGCGCCACGGGCAGCACAGGCAGCAGGAACGACATGGGTGGACAGGGCGGAGCGGGCGGCGCAGGCGAAGCGGGCAGCACGGGCGGCGCAGGCGGAGCGGGCGGCATGGGCGGCGCGGGCGGCGCAGGCGGAGCGGGCGGCATGGGCGGCGCGGGCGGCGCCGTCGCGGCCCAGCCGATGACGCTCGACCTGATGACGTTCAACATCCGTTATGCAAACCGCGCGGACGGCGACAACTACTGGCCGAATCGCCGCGACATGCTCTATCAGGTCATCCGTGACGCACACCCCGATGTGCTCGGGCTTCAGGAGGCGCTCAGGTCCCAGCTCGATGATCTCCGCGGCGCGCTCCCGTACTCGGAGATCGGGGTAGGCAGGGATGACGGCGTCGAGGCGGGTGAATACTCGGCGATCCTCTACAACGCAGATCGATTCGATGTGGATGAGAGCGGCACATTCTGGCTATCCGACACCCCGGAGGTGCCTGGGTCGGCGAGCTTCGGGAACGTGGTCGTGCGGATCTGCACATGGGCGAGGTTCGTCGAGAAGAGCTCCCGCCGCGCCTTCTATCTCTTCAACACACACCTGGACCACGAGTCCCAGCCATCGCGCGCGCGGAGCGTCGAGCTCATCGCCGACAGGATCGCGAAGCGTGCCCACGCCGACCCGGTGTTTCTCACGGGCGATTTCAATGCGGGCGAGCGCAATCCAGCCGTCCTCTATGTCAAGGGAGAGGCGACGCGCGCGAGCGAAGGGACCGCGCCGGTGCCGGCCCCTCCGGGATTCGTGGACACGTTTCGCGTCCTCTACCCGGACGAGGCGCCGGTCGGCACATTCCACTCGTTCAGCGGAGACGAGGACGGAGAGAAGATCGATTTCATCTTCGCTCAGCCGGCGCCGGTCACGGAGGTGCTGATGGCCCAGATCATCCGCGAACACCGCGACGGCTTCTATCCGTCGGATCACTTCCCCGTCACCGCCAGGCTGCGCCTTCAGCCCTGAATCCGGAGCGCGTCCCCGGGGGTTGGGGGCGAACCGGCGATGGCGAACGATGTGAGTGCAGCGAGACTACATAAAATAAACCCTGGCAGATCGATTGAGCGATCCGATGCTGGCGGCGCAGGCTGCATGGCAGAGAACGTGGGTTGATCCCCTCCACGCGACGACGCGGCGAGGATGACGAGCGAAGGTCACATTCGCGTGTATTCAGGGGCTCACGCGGCGCCTGGCTGCAAATACCAACCTCCTCGTCTCGACAGCTCAATGCGGCAGTGCTACCCATCTTACGTGTCCGGCGCTGGGTTGGGGAGGACATGTCATTACATCATGACCTGTCGCCGATGCACGCAGGAAAGGATCGCCGTATGCGCATCAATCGAATCCGAGGTCTGCGGGCAGCTCAGCTTGCGTTCGCGTCTGCGTCTGCGGGAGCAGCCTTCTGCTTCGCAGCGTGCTCGGCCGACACGGGCCCCACGGCCGAAGACATGGGCGAGCTGGACCAGAATCTTGCAGCCTGTTCGTATGCGGTCACGACGAACTCGTACGAAGGAGCCCCGGAGTACTGGGGAACCATCAAGGTCAAGAACACGGGCGCGAGCGCGCTGAAGAAGCCGATCGTGGCTTTCGACGTGCCGAGCGGTGTCACGTGCGATCATCACGAGCCGGGCTGGACCCACACACAAGCCGGCTCCCGATGCACCTATTCGAGGACATCGAACGTGTCGATCGCCCGCAACGCGTCATTCACACTCAACTTTTCCACCGACTCCGTGTCCTCGTTCACCCCGTCTCGCATCGAGCTCCGCGACACCAGCTGCTCCAGCAGCGGCAGCACGACGAGCGGCGGCAGCACGACAGGCACGGGCGGTGGCAGCACGACGGGCGGCGGCAGCACCACGGGCACGGGCGGCGGCAGCACCACGGGCACGGGCGGCGGCAGCACCACGGGCACGGGCGGCGGCAGCACCACGGGCACGGGCGGCGGCAGCACAACGGGCGGCGGCGGTAGCGGCGGCTCTGGCGTGGTGTGGCAGACGGCCAGCCTGACGGAGTTCGAGTCTTACCCCGACCCCGGCAGCGAGGAGTGCATCGAGTACAACGGGTGCACGTGGGCCGGTCAGTTCGCGGCCCTCGACGGAAAGCAGCCGGAGAGCTGGGTCAGAGAGAACAACATCGCCGCGGTGCACTCCAAGGATTTTCAGAAGTACAAGCTCAAGACCCTGCGCCTTCGAAAGAACGGCAAGGAGATCGACGTCAAGGTGTATGACATGTGCGCCGACTCCGATTGCAGCGGGTGCTGCACGCGGAACGCGCAACCGTCGGGGTACCTGATCGATATCGAGAAGTACACCGCTCAGCGGTTCGGGGTCTCGGCGTCTGGACAGGTCGAGTGGAGGTGCCTCGACTGCAATTGATGGCTGTCTCGTCTGGCCGGTGGCTCGCGCGCCGCCTTGCTCACCCGCCGAGCGCCCTGTCGATCGCCTGCGTGAGCTTCGGGTCGCCCGGCGCCACGGACGACTCGAACCGCTCGATCACCGAGCCGTCCTTGCCGATCAGGAACTTGGTGAAGTTCCACTTCACCTCACCGGCAGGTGCGGCTTGCGTGAGGAAGGCATAGAGGGGGTGCTTGCTGCCCCCCTTGACCGGGATCTTCGAGAACATCGGGAAGCTGACGCCGTACTTCGTGGAGCAGAAGGCGGCGATCTCGGCGTCGGTTCCCGGCTCCTGCGCGCCGAAATCGTTCGACGGGAATCCGAGGACGGCGAAGCCGCGATCCTTGAGCCGATCATGGAGCTCCTCGAGCCCCGCGTACTGCGGCGTATAGCCGCACTCCGAAGCGGTGTTCACCACGAGCAGCACCTTGCCTCGGTAGTCGCCGAGGGAGCGGTCCTGTCCGTCGATGGTCTTCACGGTGAAGTCGTAGAGCGACATGGCCTTTCCTTCCTGAGCAGCGCCGGGCGTGTGCTCCGGCGAGGGGCGCTCGACGTCCTTTCCGCAGCCCGAAATGCAGGCGAGGGCGAGCGAGGTGGTCAGGGCGAGTCCGCACCGGAGCACGCGCGGCGAGCGTTCCATGGCGGCATGGATAGACGCGCGTCCGGGCCGCGTCGAGCAGGAACGCCTCCGCCGACGCATCGCCGCGTGAACGACCCGGCGGTTCGGCTCGGTGATCTAGCTCGCTGTAGGGAGGCCACCGCGACGGCCTTGCAGGGTGGACGGGCACGACGCTCGCTGTCGACTTGAAGGCTGAGCTCAGGTGCCCGCAGCTCGGGCTGGACAGCCTGAAAAACAGCGGCGTACCATGAGCGCGGGGTGCTGTGCCTCTGTCGCCGGGGAGCTGAAACCGTGCCTGGACCGATCGACGTGTTCATCTCGTATGCTCCTCAGGACGCAGAGCTCCGGCGAGAGCTCGAGGAGCACCTCTCCATACTGCGGCGACAAGACGGTCAGGTCCGCTCGACGCAGCTCATCCTTCTGCTCGTCAGCGCCTCCTTCTTCGCGTCCGACGACTGCCACGATCGCGAGATGGGGCGGGCCCTCGAACGCTGGCGTCGTGGTGACGCGCAGGTGGTGCCCATCCTGCTGCGCCCGTCGGGCTGGGAGCACACCCAGCTCGTGCGCCGCGCCCAAGGACGACGTGCGCGCGGCCGACCTCTTCCGGAAGGCTTGCGAGGGGGTATCCAACGCAGCTGCGAGATGGTGAAAGGATGAACCTCGTTCTCGCCTCCGTCCTCCGCTCTTACCGGTCGACGCTCTGGCGCAAGAACGCGCCCGCGAGGTCGAGCGCGTCGCGCGCGGCCTCGAACGCCGCGACGCTCCTCGGGAACACGTGGGGCATGCCCTCCCAGACGTGGACGTCAGCGCCGGCGAGCGCATCGAGGCGAACGGAGTCGTCGAGCAGGATCTCGGCCGTGCCCACGTGAACCTGCACAGGCGGCAGGCGCTCCATCGCGCCGTACAGCGCGGAGGCGCGCGGATCGCGAGGGTCTTGCCCGCACAGGTAGTGACGCGCGCCGGCCTCGAGCGCCGCACGGGAGAGCAGCGGATCTTCAAGGGCCTTGGCTTCGATGCTCGCGCCGCTCAGGGCCAGATCGGTCCACGGCGAGAGGAGCACGCCGCAGGGCGCCTTGCTCTGCGCGGCCAGCAGGGCGAGCGCGAGCCCGCCGCCCGCCGAGTCTCCGGCGATGGCGACCCGCTCCACGCCGAGCTCGGTGGCGAGGCCGAGGTGCGCATCCCTCGTATCCTCCCACGCGGCAGGGAAAGGGTGCTCCGGCGCCAGACGATAGTCGGCAACGAACGCGGAGATGCCTGCGCGGACCGCGAGCTGGCCCGCGAAGTGGCGGAACGCGCGGGCGCTGCCGAGGATGAACGCACCGCCGTGCAAGTAGAGGATCGCTCGACCGGGCCGCGGCGACGGCGGAATACACCAGGTGCCCGGCACCCCACCGACGCGAGCCTCGCGGTGCTCGACGCCCGCGCCGGGCGGCGTGAGCTCGATGAGCTGGTCGAACGACGCTCGCGTCGGAGCGGCGCGGCTCGTCGCGAGCTGGGAGCGCAGCGCGGTCATCGCGGCGCGGTCGGCGGGAGAGAGCGGGTGATGGATTTGCGGCATCGGGGACCTCGGCAGAAGGGTGACGCCGTGAACGAATAGGACCTCCCACGTGGCTTGAGAACGGCGTCGCGGAGGGTAGGATCCATTCCTCGTCGGAATAACCGGAGCGGCGCATGGACAGGCTGGACGCGATCAAGACCCTCCTTCGGGTCGTCGAGACGAGGAGCTTCTCGGTGCCGGCGCGCGAGCTCGGCGTGGGTCAGCCCGCCGTGAGCAAGACGATCGCGCGCCTGGAGGAAGAGCTCGGGCTCCGGCTGGTCGGGCGCACGACGCGACACGTGAGCGCGACCCCGGCCGGGCAGCGCCTCGTCGACGAGGTAGGTCCGCTCGTCCGAGCGCTCGATGAGCGCATCGCGCGGCTCGCGCGCGGCGATCGCGCGCCGAGCGGCACCGTGCGTATCGCGGTCGCCCCAGGCTTCGGCCGCGCCTGTGTCGTGCCGCTCCTGCGGGCGCTCCGCGCCGAGCACCCGGGCGTCTCCGTCGAGCTCGCGGTCTCCGATCGGCTCGCGGACCTCGTGGCCGACAACATCGACCTCGCCGTTCGAGCTGGGGCGCTCGGTGACTCGGGGCACGTCGCGAGGCGCGTGGGGGAGACGCCGCTGCTCACCGTGGGCTCGGCGGCGTACCTGGCGCGCCACGGCGAGCCGTGTGAGCTGCCCGAGCTCGAGGAGCACGAGTGCGTCGTGTTCTTCACTCGAGGCGTGCGGCGCGCGTGGCGATTCGGGCGGCCGGCGGCGACGAGCCACCACCCTTCACGTGTGACCTTCCTCTCGAGCAACGCGGACGACATCCGCGCGGCGGTGCTCGCCGACGTCGGCCTCGCCCAGGTGCCGGGGTGGCTCGTCGCGCAGGATCTCGCGACCGGCGCCGTGAGGGCCGTCTTGCGGCGACACGAGCCCGAGCCCATTCCTCTCTTCTTCGTGCGGCCGGCTCAGAAGCGACCGCCGGACCGCGTGCGCGTGGTGGAGAAGTTCCTGCTTCGTGAGCTCGCGCGCGAGCCGCTGCTGCACGTGGGGCGCTGAGCCGGCCCCCGGCTTCACCGCGGGGAGCAGCCGCCGTCCGGCGGCGATATCGAGGGATCGCGATTTCGATGTTCGCGCATCGCGACCGCGGACTCGGGCTCGCCGTCCGCGCTCACCTCCCCGGCTGAGCGCCTACGCGCGGTCGAACTCCATCCACAGGTAGGCTTGGTTGCGCGAGAACAGCGACGTGCTCCACGCGGAGCCCCGCTCGTGCATGCGGAGCCCCTGGATGCGCGGGAGCAGCTCCTCGAGGCCGAGGCGCCCCTCCGCCAGCGACAGCGCTGCGCCGATGCAGAAGTGGGCGCCGAGGCCAAAGGTCAGGCCAGCGTTGCGCTTGCGACTCAGGTCGACGCGGTCGGGGTCGTCGACGCGACCATCGTCGCGGTTGGCGGAGCCGATCAAGGCGAGGACGATGGAGCCCCGCGGCAGCGGCACGCCGGAGAGCTCGGCGTCGGAGACGGTCAGGCGTGTCGACGCTTGCAGCGGCGGGTCGAAGCGCAGGATCTCCTCGACGAAGGAGGGGATCGCCGCCGGCTCGGCGCGCAGCCGGGCGAGCAGATCAGGGCGTGCGGCGAGGCAGCGGAGCGAGGAGGCGAGCATGCTCGCGGCCGTGTCGTGCCCGCCCTGGAGGACGATGGCGAGGAAGCTGATGAGCTCCGCCTCGCTGAGCCGCTCGCCGTCGACCTCGGCGTCGAGCAGATCGCTCACCAGATCGTCACGCGGGCTGCGCCGCCGGTCGGCCAGCACCTCCCTCAGGTAGGACTCGATGTCAGCGATGACGGCGCGGATGCGCGCGTGGTGCTCCGGCGGGGTGGCGGGATGAATGCTGAAGAGGGCCTCCGACCACGAGAAGAAGAGCCGGCGCAGCGCCGGGTCCAGGCCGAGCAGCTCGGCGATGGCGACCCCAGGGAGCTCACTGCTGAAATGCTCTTGCACCTCGATGGGCTGGCCGGTGACGATGCCCTCGGCGAAGCGCCGGGCGGCGGCGCGGACCAGCGGCTCGACGCGGGGGACGACGCGGATCGAGAACGCCCTGTTCACCAGGGCGCGGAGCTTGGTGTGCACCGGCGGGTCCAGGAGCGCGAGCGAGTCCGCCACGGGGTTGTGCCCGAGCCATGACGGCCTCGTCGCCTCGCGCAGACCTGCAGACGAGAACACCTCGCTGTTGCTCAGGACAGCAGCGACATCGGCGTAGCGGCTGACGGCCCACATTCCGCCAGGCTCTACCTGACATACCGGCGCGCTCCGGCGCATCTCCGCGTACATGGGGTATGGATCGTTCCGCACCTCAGGCGCGAGGAGATTGAAGCGGTATGACATGCAAGGACTCCTGTCGGCCGCAATTCAAGAGAAATGAAAGAGGAGATCACGGACGCAGAAGCTCGAGGAAGGGCGAGGTCGGCGATGAATAGCGGCCCGACATCACCTGCCAATCGGCGCTCCCCTCGATCCAGCTCGTCATCCCCGCGATGAACCGCTGCAGCGCTCCGTCCATCTCGCGACCGAAGGAAGGCACGCTCGCGGCCATGCGCAAGAACTCGTCGTGACGCATGTTGATCATGTCGATGCACAGCCGGACGGCATCCTGGAACCCGACCCTGCGGTTGACCATCACCACGTGCACGAGGTTGTTGGGGTTGCGGTTCCAGAGCACCTCTTTCTCATAGGAGAAGAGGTCGTTGTGCAGGCTGCTCGCTTCCTCGCACAGCGCTCTCATCCTGAGCACGTAGGGGTCGTGCCACAGCCAGTCAGGGATTTCGGCGCCGCAGGCCATCTCAGCCATGCGGATCACGGTCCCGAGACCGCTGTCCTTGACGCGCATGGCGACGTACTCCGGCACGCCGGGGACGTGCCTGTACAGGTTGTTCTGAGCCGCCTTGAACGTGCCGTTGAAGAGGTAATCCTCGACCGCGTCGCTGAAGCGGAGCAGCCACCGCTCGCTCACCAGGTCGAGGAGCGAGCGCCTGATGTAGAGCGCGTACCTCGCCAGCGGCTCCTTCTGCTCGACGCCATAGCGGAGCGAGATGAGCGAATCAATCGCCACCCGCTTCATTTCGTCGAGCCTGCCCGCATAGCGGCCGCGGATGTTGTCCACCATGTCGTCGAAACAGAACAGCCACATGTTCCAGTCGTGGCATGCCTGCAGCTGCTCGAGAGACGCAGCTGGGTACACATGAGCGCAGAGCGAGACGATGTTCGCCGCGTCGTACGTCCGTAGGTGTTCCTCGTGCAGCAGGCCTAGACCGAGGAGGACCATCTTGGTCTGCGCGCTGACACGCTCACAATCTTGACGTAGGGCGGCCGTCTTCCCGAGACAAGTCAAGGCGGACAGCCGCGCGGCGCCCGTGCCGCCGGCCGCCGAGAAGGCCTCGACATCACTTACGCCTTGAAACATCGAGCTCACTCTCCGCGTAAGATCGCGCGCAAATCGCGACGGTCTGGGTGATCGAAGCCATTGTTGTCTGATCGAAACCTTCCGACGCCAGATGGCGTGACGCGCTCGTGAACGCGTGCTCCGGCTGCGCCGTCACGGTAGGTCGGCGAGCACGAGGCTGAAGTTCCGGCAGGGAAAGTCCTGGAATACGCCAGGAACCCTGGGCATGAGAGTGCGGCGATGACGCTCCTGGCTCGGACCGTCCGAGACATCTTCATCGTAGCACCGGCCCGGCGGACGGAACAACCAATGATTGACAGCCGGGGCGGATGTCGTCACGTCGTAACGTTTCGGCCATGGCCGTGTCCTGGGCCGCTTTCGGAGCGCTCTGATGTCGATGTCGCTCGATGCGGTGGCGGGGCGGAGAGGCGCCTTTTGAAAAGGGCGGTGTGCGCGCTCTCATGAAGGAGGGCGTCGAGGCTCATCAACGCAAACGATCCTGGACGATGGCCGCGTCGTTACGGCACAGTGAAACTCCATTCGTGGACGGATTTCGACTTCCGTGGAGCGGGGGCCATGCTACTTTGAAGAGTGAGACCCACGGAGGTGCATGCGCCGGACGTGGGGATACAGGTGCGCCGTCCGGACAGGCGTTGTGGGCGCGTCGCGCCGTCCTCCGGACCGCTGCCCGCCACCAACGCCGGGCCGGTGTCCGCGAAGCGTTCATGGCCACCGGGGTCGCCAGGGTCTCCTGGCGGTCCCTGGGGTGTGGCTCATGAACATGCTCACCACTTCCTGCGTTGAAATGCTCAGGAGCGCAGTCCGCATATGGTTCACTCTAGCGACCACGAGCTCTGGTGCCCGTTCGGCGCCGAGATCAGCCCCCACGCCGCTGACGTCGATCGCGGGTCATGGGAGTGGGCCCGTAAGTTCAACCTGATCAAGCGGAGCCGACCCTCGGGCTCCGCGCGGTCCTTCGAGTACGGACTGCTGGCCGCTCGCGCCTACCCGAGAGCCGAGAGGGGGCGCCTCCAGATCGCGGCTGACTGGGTCAGCTGGCTGTTTCTGATGGATGATGAGTGTGACGAGACGGGCGTCGGCGCCGATCCCGCGCTGCTCATGCGCGTGCACGAGCGGCTGCTCGCCGTCCTTCGAGGCGCGCCGCCGTCCACGAGCGATCATCAGCTCGTGCGCTCACTGCATGATCTGAGGACGCGAATGGCCGAGTGCGACTCCTCGTCGTGGTTATCCCGCTTCGCGCATGCGGTCGAGGAGTACTTCACGGCGAACCGCTGGGAGGCCGAGAACCGCCTCCGCGGCGTCATCCCGAGCGTGTCGGACTACCAGGCGATGCGAGCGCACACCGGCGCCGTGTTCGCCTGTTTCGAGCTGACCCAGATCACGGACGGTATCAGGCTCCCCGCCGGGGTGCGCCAGCACATGGGCGTGCAGCGGCTGGCGCTGCTCGCCAATTGTGTCATCTGCTGGTGCAACGACATCCTCTCGGTGAACAAGGAGTCGAGGCAAGGGGACGTGCACAACCTGGTGATCGTCCTGAAGAACGAGCATCGGCTGAGCGACGAAGAGGCGGTGCGCGAAGCCGTGCGCGTGCACAACGGGACCGTTCGAGCGTTCGTGGAGCAGGCGACAGCGCTGGAGGGCTTTGACCCCGACGTGGACGCGGAGCTCGGCCGTTACGTCGATTGCCTCCGCTACTGGATGCGCGCCAACCTGGACTGGTCGTGGACGGCGCTGCGTTATCGCCGGGCGATCGCCGAGAGCGCTGGGATGATCTCCTTTGGACTTCCTGAAGTCTCCCGCGCCGAGAGCTAGAGCACCGATCCGCTTGGAAACCAGAGGAATGAGCCGCCAAGACGCCAAAAGACGCCAAAAGACGCCAAGAAAATAATAAAAATCTTGGCGTCTTTTGGCGTCTTGGCGGCTCAACTTCTCGCTGTTTGCGGTGTCTGAGCGAGGCCCGAGCGATAGAGGAGGAAGAGCCGCGCCATGTGGCTCACAGGCCGACGCGCTCGACGCGCACCCGGACCTCGACCGCCGCTGGTGCTGCATCCTGACCTTCCGGCGCGGCGCCGAGCGGCCCGGAGCCGCCCGCGATCTCCGCGATGAGGAGCGGCCCCGTCGCCTTGACGATGCGGCGGGCCTGAGCCAGCACGCGCGCCCTCTCTTCCGCCGTCGCGCCGTCGAGGACGCCGCTGAGGATGACCCCGCAGGCGCGGTTCGCCGGCAGCGCGGCGAGGCCGGCAGCCGTCACCACGCGGGCCGCGAGGCCGCAACCCTGCGCCACGTCGCGCGCGAGCAGCTCGGCCGCCTCGCCTACCACGACGACGCCGCCGTACAGCCCGCGCAAGGCGGGGGCGGCGACCGCCCTGACGCCGCGCACGAGCCGCGCGCGCGCCTCGATCGCGTCGGGCGAGCAGTCCGGCAGGCGCTCCGCCGCCGGCGCGTCCGGGGCAGCCGCCATGACCGCCGACGACAGCGCCGCCCGGATCGCGGCGAGCCGCGCCCGCCACCACCGCGCGCCATACCCGATCTCCCGGGCGCGGCGCTCGCGCTCTTCCCGCCCTCGATGGACGTGGACCTGAAACGCCTCCGTGGCGGCCTTCTGCGGCTGGCGCAGGGCGCGAACGCTCGTGAGCAGGCGCATGTCGATGAGGTCCGCGCGCCGCACGCCCTCCAGCAGATCGACGAAGGCTCCCTTCTCGGCGCCACCGCCGATGAACCACTCGTCGAAGCCACCGAGCGCATCGACGAGGCCTCGCCAGACGATGGGTAGCCCGTCGCGCACGTCGGAGAGCGACTCGGAGCCCGGGGCGCCAGGGCGGAGCTGATCCCCCTGGGCGCCGGGTACGCCGCCGTCGAGCGGCGTGGCCGAGAGGAGCGGAGCGAGCCCCTCGACGGCGCCCGAGGCCGCCCACGCGGCCGAGCGCTCGATCCACAGGGCCGGCGGCAAGGCGACGCGGGCCAGCACCGGCGTGAGCACGGCCGGCACGCCGCGCGCGAGCGCCGCGTCGTGCTCCGAGAGCGCGTGCTCGACCGCCTCGCGCGGGAGCAGGACATCGGCGTCCAGGAACCAGATCAAGGGCGCGCGGGCGGCGCGAAAGCCCGCGTTCCTGGCATGGCTGCAGTGCGGGAACTGCCCGCGCGGGCGCGGGCTGTCGATGATCTCGACCCGGAAGGGGTGAGAGCCCGGCTCCGCAGCGGCGCGGATCGCGCCGCCTGGGTCGCCGCCGTCGCACACGACCACGACCTCGAAGGACGACGGGGCGGCGGTCTGCGCGCGCAGCGCGAGCACGGCGCGCCGCAGGAGGGGCGCGGTCGAGGGTTGGCACGGGATCACGAGGGCGATGCGCGGGGGAGCGGCGCTTGTCGCGCGGGCCTCCACAGCCGAGCCGGGCGCGCCGGGCGCGTCGCGCGCGGCGCTGCCTCCGACGGCCGCATCGCCCGCGGACGCACCTCTGACGCCCGCACCCGCAGCGGAGCCGCCCCTCAGCGCCGGCCGCTCGCCGAGCACCTCCCACAAGCTGGCGAGGCACCGCTCGCGCTCGCTCAGGTACGCGTCCCGCGCCGCTTCCTGGATGCGCCGGAGATCCGCCTCCGTGAACGCCATGCAGCGCTCGACGGCATCGCGGACGTCCTCGGGAGCCACCGCGTGCGTGCGCACCAGGCCCTGCGCGCCGTGCGGCGCGGCCGGCATGCGCAGCGCACAGCCGTCGATCTCGCTCATCGCCTCGGTGTCGGGCACGAGGACCGCGGCGCCGGCCGAGAGGCCCTCATGGAGCGCATGGCCCCAGCCCTCGTAACGGGACGGACAGAGGTGAAATCGAGACGCGTTCTGGTAAAAGCGCAGCCGCCGCTCGTCGACGCGCCCCGCGAACTCGACGTTCCGCGGCCTGAGCGGCCAGCTAAGCGAGGACACGACAGTCAGCGGATACGGGATGCGGTGGCGCTCCCAGGCCAGAAGCACGGAGTCTGTGCCCTTCGCGTCGGAGCCGCCAGGGACGTGCAGGAAGCGCCGCGCCCGGGGCACGGCCGGGTCCCAGCGGTCCTCCGAGAAGAAGCCGAGCTGGCGGGCCCGCGGCGTGAGCGGGGCGAAGTGCGACAGCGCGTCCCGGGTCTTGCACAGGACGAGCTCGAAATCGTCGAGCGCGGACCGGGCTTCCGGCCGCCACCACTCGGCGTTCGGGATCAGCCACCGGCGCGGCGTGCCCTCGGCGAGGCGCGGCTCGTAGACCTCGAGGAAGATGACGAGATCGGCGCCACCCACGCCTTCGGAGCGCTGGAAGTGAACGCCGGTGACCCGGTGACCCCAGCTCTCCAGGAGGCTGCCGAGAAGGCGGTAGTCGCGCTCGAGCCCCTTGCCGTTGTCGATGTTGGTGACGATGTGGATCTGCATCGGAAGCATCCCGTCGAATTTTTCGGGAAGATTCACAGGGAGGCGGGGAGGCGGGGAGGCGGGGAGAAGGACAGATGGGGAATGAAATCCCATCAATCTCCCCGTCTCCCCGCCTCCCTGTTTAATTCTCTGTCATGATGAGGGGATTGGTCATGATCCGCATCTCAGCCCGATATCGTCCGGCCAGGCCGGCCCCGCGAGCGGCCTCCACCACGCCAGGGTCACACCCAGCCCCTCAGCCCCGCGTGGTGCTCGCCGAGGATGCCGAGCATCTGGCGCATGCGGTGCACATACGTGAAGCTCGCCTTGACGCGCGCGTGCCCGGCCCGCCGGATCGCCTCGCGCTCGTCGTCGTGCTTCACATAATAGTCGATGAGGCGCCGCAAGGCCGCGAAGTCGCCGAACGGATAGAAGACCACGTGCTCGCGATCCCGGAACTCCTCCTCCAGGCCGAAGATGTAGGGGTGGATCATGAAGCCTCCCCGGCCGAGCGTCTCGTAGATGCGATCGGACCAGTAATGCGGGTGATCAAAGCCGACACACAGGCTGTCGCCCACGACGACCTTCGAGGAGGCGTACAGGCGGTTGAGGGCGTCGCCGCGCACGGTGCTCTCCGGCGAGCCGTGCTTCACGAAGCGGCGGCCGTACGTCTCCGACAGGAAATCGACGAGCCGCCTCCGATAAGGCCACTCCGGATGATAATCGTACGAGCCCACGAAGCAGACGTCGGCCGCGGCGCCGGGGTCGACCTCCGCGAGATAACACTCGGCGCCGTACACGCCGGGCTTCAGGTAATGGTGGCGTATCCCCTGCGCCCGGAAGAACGCCTCGCTCCCGCCGTCGGGCGTGAACACGTGCTGCGTGCGCCAGAACGGGTCGAACCGGAGATCGCGGCCGCGCGAGAGGCCGGCGTACAGGTCGAGGTGGTACGAGGCCGTCGCGATGGGCAGCTGCGTGATCCAGCGCAGCGCGTCGCCGCGCAGGCCCCAGGTGCGGGTGTAGAGCAGCAGATCGACGTCGCGCGCCATCCCGTCGAGCTCCTGCAGGGTGAACGCGTTCTCCTGGGCCTGGACGACCTCGACGCCGAGCGCTCGCAGGCTCTCGCCGACGTGGTTCTCGGTCGAGAACGACGGGCCGAAATTGCCGATGTACAGGATGCGACGGCGCATGGGTGAGGGGGCCACGACGGCAGCGCCCGTCAGGGCGGCGGGTCCAGCGGCCACGTGGCCACGAGCGCGCGCGCGTCGGGCGTGCGCGCCTTCGAGAGCACCGCGATCGTGACGGTGCGATCCGTGACCAGCACGCACGGCGCCGAGAACGTCGCTGGATCGGCGCCGCCAGCGTCGACGGGGAGCACGCGGAACGCGGCGCCAGGAGCCGGCCGGTGCGCGACGAGGAGATGGGCGGCGGAGGTCGCGACGATCACGAGCCCGCCGGCCGCGCGGTCGGCGTCGAGCTCGAAGACGCGGCGGTCGCCGAACGGCGCGTCCTCGGCGCCGGCAGGGCCGTACGCCGCGTCGCGGGCCGAGACGCGCACGGTGCCGGGCAGCGCGCCGCCGCGCGAGGCGCCGGGGGCGACGCGCTTGCAGACCGCGGTGGGGCCCGGCGACCCGGCGAGGACCACGACATCGATGCACTCGCCGAGCGGGCGCTCCACCGAGGCACCGCCGGCCGGCGCGGCCTCCAGCACGACCCCTGTCGCGTTGTCGACAACGGCGGACACGGCGCCCGGGGAGGGCGCGGGGAGCGAGCCGGCGCCCGCGCCGCGCACGAACCGAGGCCCGCTGAAGCTCGCGAACGGCCGGTGCGCCGTGAGCGAGGTGCGGACACCGGAGGCGCCGTCGAGCCGGACCAGCGCGTTCATCGCGCCGCCGGCGACCTCCACCACGAACGAGAGCGCGCCGCCGTCCGCCGCCGCGGCGTCCCAGCGGGGCAGCGCGGGCAAGAGCTGCGGGATCGTGGCGACGGCGCCCGACGGACCGCGGCCCGCGAGCGGCAAGGCCCAGATGTCGGTGCGGTGCGGCGGCGCCGCGCTGTGCGTCGACGACGCGAGCAGCACCGGCGCCCCGTCGAGCGCGACGAGGCGCAAGGCGTCCGCGAGCGGGGCGTCGGGCAGCGCGGCGGGAGAGAGCGCGAGAGGCGGAGGGGGCGTTTCGTTCATGGGCGCAGATCCGGGGGCGGGGCGACACGCGGCGGCGGCGAGACAGACGAGGAGCGCGGGAGGCCCGCGGCGCGGCCTCCTGGGGGTGCTGGTCGAGCGGGGCGAGGGCATGCCGGTCGACCTCCGCGCCGCGCTAGCGCGACAATCGGGTTGAAATCGCATGCAAACAGCAAGAAATTGAGCCGCCAAGGCGCCAAGGACGCCAAGATTTTATTGTCTTCTTGGCGTCCTTGGCGCCTTGGCGGTCCATTCCCCTGGTTTCCAAGCTGGTCGGTGCTCTAGATGCGGGCGTTCGTGCGCATGTTCCACAGCTGCACGAGGGCCTGCGGGTTCGACGATTTCGGATAGCCGGCGAGCGCGGCCGCGAACAGCCCGTCGATCGCGCCGGTCTCCCACGTGGCCGCGTCGGCGAACGGCCCGCCGCCATACGAGGGGTCGTACAGCTGGCCGCCGTGCACGACGATGAAATGGTTGAAGAACGCGGGCGGGGGCTCGGGGTTCCGCTGGCCGGGGATCCCCGGCAGGTTGACCACGTCGGTCCCCATGCGGTGGGTCCACGGGGCGGGCCGCGTGGCCGCGTTCCACTGCCAGTTCTTCACGAGGAACCCCTGGGATCCCGAGGTCCACGCCGTCACGGTGACGACGACCACCACCTTGTCGGCGCTGGTGATGCCGTGGACCTTGAGCATGTCGATGAAGAACTCGGCCCACGAGCCGCACTGCCCGCTGCCGTCGGCGCTCGCGAGGAGCAGGCGGGTGTTCGTGCAGGTGGTCGTGTTCGGGTTCCAGTACGTGAGGCCCACGCCGTCGCGCTTGCGCGTGAGCGCCCGCGTCGCGAAGGGCGCGAAGCTCTGGGACACGACGCGCCCCTCGATCGTCTCGCCCTGGGCCGCGCGGCACGAGATGTCCACGAGCGTCCAGTGGACCGTGCCGGCCGGCGCGCCGAGCACCGCGTACACGAGGTGCGTCGTCGTGCCCGCGCCGACCCAGCCGGTGCCGGCGGCGTTCGCCTCCCACGCGATCGTCAGCCGATCGTAGCAGGCGACGACGTTCGGCAGCGGCGCGCTGCTCGTCATCGAGGGCGTGGAGACGTCGACCGACCCGGGCGACACGCTGACCGTGCACGTCCATTCGAGCGTCGCGCCGCCGGCCATGGCGCGGCCGCGCAGCTGCACGGACTCGGTCCCGGTGGGCGGCCGGAGCACGCGCAGCACCACGGCGAGCGGGACGCGCGCGCCGCGGACGTAGCAGACGGGGGACTGATCTGCCGCCTGCCGCGTGCTCAGCCACTCAGGGGAGGCGAAGTTCCCGAGGGAATCGCGCTCCACCATGTGGTTCGCCGTGAAGTCGACCTGGATCACGCCGACCAGCGCGTGGACGATGTCGGGCGCCTTCGGCGACGGCTGCACCGGCGGCGGCACCTCGAGCGGCCTGCGCGCCTCCGGGGCGCGCGGCGGCGGGCCGCGGAAGGCGAGGATGCACCCCGTCCGGAGCAGCTCGGCGACGCGCTCGCGGAGCAGGTCGAGCTCGCGCGCCGCGTCGAGCGACACGATGCCGGCGCCCGCGGCGCACAGCTCGCTCAGGAGATCGACGCGGTCGCGGTCCGGCTCCTCCGAAGGGAACCACGCGGGCACCTCGAGGGCGGCCAGGTGAGGCTCGATCGGCTCCGCGCCCTCGGGCAGGACCGCGCCGGCTGCGCGGACGAAGCCGACGTCTCCGTACGCATCGACGACCTGCCAGACGTTGCCCATGAATCCGCGCGATCCGCTGTGCGCTGTTCCCCCGGCGCCCGATCTGACTATGCCCGCCCTCGCCGTGCGTCAACCGTTCGTCAGGCAGCGCGCCGGCATGTCGACAGCGTAGACCCGCGTGAATGTGCCCACCCGGTCGGCGAGCGATGGTAGGCTCGAAGGCTCGGGCTCCGGGACGGGCGAGGCGAGGCGGCCGATGACGGACGGTGCGATCGAGTTTGATTTCGCTGTGGAAGGCGCGACCGATCCGTGGCGCGTCGCGCGGATCGAAGGTCATGAGGGCATATCGCGGCTGTTCCACTTCCGCGTGACCCTCGCGTCGACGGACGCCGCGCTCGCGTTCGACGGGCTGGTCGGGCAAACGTGCCTGCTCACGATCCGGAACGACGCGTCGACTCGGTACATCCACGGCATCGTCGCGCGCTTCGAGCAGCACGAGGAGGGGCGCTCGGTCACCACGTACCTGGCGACGGTCGTCCCGCGGGCGTGGCGCCTGCAGCACCGGCACGACTACCGCATCTTCCAGGAGGCGACGGCGCCGGAGATCATCGACAAGGTGCTCCGCGCGGCGGGCCTGTCCTCCGAGGATTTCCGCATCTCGACGGCGATGACCCACGATCGGCGAGAGTACAGCGTGCAGTACGCCGAGACCGACTGGGCGTTCATCAGCCGCCTGATGGAAGAGACAGGCATGTTCTGCTTCTTCGAGCACAAGGCCGACAACCACGTGCTCGTCTTCGGCGACGGGCCGTTCGTCCACGAGCCCATCGACGGGCCGAGCGTCGTGCCGTATCGGGCCGCCGGCGGGGCGCTCACGGCGAAGGAGGCCCTCTCTCGCTTCTCCATGGCCGAGGAGGTCCGGCCCGGCAAGGTCACCGTCCGCGACTACAACTTCCAGAAGCCCAGCCTGAGCCTCGAGGGGGAGGCGGAGGCCGACCGCGACACCGACCTCGAGGTGTACGTGTATGCCACCGAGCACGATCTGCCCGAGGAGGGCACCCAGCTCGCGAAGCTCCGGCTCGAGCAGCTCCAGCTCGTGCGCCGCACCGCGGAGGGGCAGGGGAGCGTGCTCCGGTTCATGCCCGGGGCGACCTTCACGCTCGAGGACCACGGCCGCGAGAGCTTCAACCGCGCATACCTGATCACCCGCGTCGACCATTTCGGCTCGCGGGCCGTCGGGGGGGAGTCGCAGGAGAACGTCGTGGGGTACTCCAATCGATTCCAGTGCATCCCGGACGACGTGCCCTACCGCACGCCGGTGCAGACGCCCAAGCCGACGCCCCGCGGCGTCCAGACGGCGATCGTCGTGGGCCCGGCGGGCGAGGAGATCCACACGGACATCTATGGCCGGGTGAAGGTGCAGTTCCACTGGGACCGGCTGGGGCGCCGCAACGAGCACAGCTCGTGCTGGATGCGCGTGAGCCAGATCTGGGCGGGCGCGGCGTGGGGCTCGATGTACATCCCGCGCATCGGCCACGAGGTCGTCATCGACTTCCTCGAGGGCGACCCGGATCGCCCGCTGATCGTCGGGCGCGTCTACCACGGCGCGAACGTGCCGCCCTACGCGCTGCCGGCCGAGAAGACGAAGAGCACCATCAAGTCGGACACCTCGCCGGGCGGCGGCGGCTCGAACGAGCTCAGGTTCGAGGACAGGAGAGGCGCGGAGGAGGTCTACCTGCACGCGCAGAAGGACTGGAACATCGAGGTCGAGAACGACAAGACCCAGTCCGTCGGCCACGACGAGCGCCTGACCGTCGGCCACGACCGGAAGAAGCGCATCGACAACAGCCAGTGGGAGTCGATCGGCGCCTTCAAGACCACCGAGGTTGGCGAGGATCACAACGAGAAGATCGGCGCGAACCGCACGCTCGGCGTTGTCGAGAGCGAGAGCGTGGACATCGGCGAGGACGCGAGCCTGAAGATCGGGAAGAGCCGGAAGACCGATGTCGGGAAGGACGACATCGAGTCGGTGGGCGGCAAGCGCGAGCTCACGGTGGGCGGCGAGGAGACCGTCAAGGTGAGTGATCGCGCGACGCTCGAGGTCGGCTCGAAGCGCAACACCACCGTCGGCAGCGACGACACGCTGTCGGTCGGCGGCACCGAGACCCGGAACATCGATGTGGACGCGACCGAGTCCGTCGGCGCGAAGAAGACCGTCAAGGTCGGCGAGAAGTTCACGCTGGAGTGCGGGAGCGGCAAGATCATCGTCGACAGCTCCGGCAAGATCACGGTCGAGGGGTCGGACATCACCGTGAAGGGCTCGGGCACCGTCAAGGTGGAGGGCGCCAAGGTCGAGGTGAAGAGCGACGGTGACGTGAGCGTCAAGGCGGGCTCGAACATCAAGCTCTCGGGGAGCGGGGTCGACATCAACTGAGCGGCGTCGCGCAGGATCGGAGCCGAGGCGGATGGTTCACGAGGTGGTGGCTGATCACGCGGAGATGGCGTCGTTCCTCTGGGAGCTCCGCGAGATGGCCGTGAGGTCGCACCACTACACGCTGGCCGATCTCGCGGAGCTCGAGGAGCGCGTGGAGGCCCACCTCGATGGGCTCCGGATCGCGGGGGAGCCCGGCTGGGAGCTCACGCTGGCCGCCCTCTCGACGAAGGATCCAGGCGCGTTCTTCGCGGCGGCCATCGCCGCGGTCGAGGCGCGCGACTTCCCGGGCTTCGCGGCCGTGCTGGACGCGACGGAGGAGGCGGACGAGCCCGCCGCCGGCATCGCGGGCGCCCTCGCGTGGGCGTCGCCGGCCGACGCGTTCGCGATCGTGGCGCCGATGCTGTCGGGGGCGCAGCCGCCGGCGCTGCGCCGCCTCGCGCTGGCCGCGTGCGTCGCGCACCGCCGCGATCCCGGGCAGTTCCTTGGTTATGCGCTCTGCGACGGCGACGCGGCGATCCGCGCGCTGGCCTTCCGCGCGGCCGGCGCGCTGGGCCGCGCCGATCTTGCGGGCGAGCTCCGCGGCGCGTGGGGCTCGGACGACGAGGCCGAGCGCTTCTGGTCGGCGTGGGCCGGCGCGCTGCTCGGGGCGCGCGGCGCGGACGAGGCGCTGTGGAGCGTCGCCGGGCGGAGCGGTGCGTTCGCGGAGGAGGCGGCCGACTGCGCCGCCCGCGTGAGCCCGCCGGGCGAGGCCCGCCGCCGGATCGAGGCGCTGATGCGGTCGCCCGGGCTCGGGCGGGTCTGCCTTGTCGCGGCGGGGGCGCTGGGTGATCCGGCGCTGCTGCCGTGGGTGCTCGATCGGCTGGACGTCGCGCCGCTCGCGCGGCTCGCCGGCGAGGTGTTCTCGCGTATCACCGGCGCGCCGATCGAGGGGGCGCTGCGCGGGGCCGCGGCGCCCGGCTTCGATGCTGGTCCGAGCGACGATCCGCGCGACGCCAGCGTGAAGATGGATCCGGACACGCAGCTCCCGTGGCCGCACGGGGCGAACGTGCGGGCGCTCTGGGCGGCGCACCGCGGGCGCTTCGCGTCGGGGGTGCGCCACGTGGACGGCCGCCCGCTGGACGAGGGGGCGCTCGATCGCGTGCTCCGGCTCGGCAGCCAGCGGCGCCGCGCGGGCGCTGCGTTCGAGCGGGCGGCGCGCGCGCCCGGCCGCCCGCTGTTCGACGTGGCCGCGCGGGTCGAGCGGCAGAGGGCCGCGCTCGGGGCCTCGCCGTGAGGGCGCCGCCCGCGCCGCGCGCCCTCGGGCACGCCGCGGCCGCGGTGCGCCCCTTCCGCTCCCGGGGGCGGGTGATGCTCGCGGTGGTCGTCAAGGCGACCTTCCAGCTCGAGCACAAGCGCGCCATGTCGCCGCTCCCGCCCGCGCCGATCGTCGCGGCGGACGTGCGCGCGGCCCGCGCCGCGGCCGACCCGCGCGCCGCCATCTCGGCGGCCGGAGAGATGGCCCCGTTCCTTCCGCGCGCGGACATCCTCCTCGGCGGGCACGCCTGGGCCCGCGGACGGAACCCGGCGCCGCTCGTCCCCGTCCGCCTGCGCGTCGGCCTCGACGCGGCCGTCCTGCTCGACAAGGCCCTGCACGTCTACGGCGACCGCGGCGGCAACGGCCGCGGCGCCCCGCAGCCGTTCCTCGCCATGCCGCTCGGCTACGAGCGCGCCCCCGGCGGGGCGGCCGACCCCGACAACCCGGCCGGCGTCGATCCGCGCGCCGGCCGCGCGCCCAACATCATCGATCCCCGGCAGCCGGCGCGCGCCGCCGGCTTCGGGCCGATCGCGGCGCACTGGCCCGCGCGGCAGCGCCGGCTGGGCAACGCCGATCCGCGCGGCGTGCAGGCCCCGTGGCCCGTGGTCCCGGACGGCTTCGACTGGGCGTATTTCCAGGCGGCGCCGGCCGATCAGCAGACACCGTACCTCCGGGGGAACGAGTGGATCCTGATCGAGGGGATGCACCCGGATCTCGACCGCATCGAGGCCTGGTTGCCGGGCCCTGTCGCCGAGGCGCGGGTCGCGTTCGGGGGTGCGGCGCAGCCGCAGATGTTGCCGCTGGTCGCCGACATGCTCGTGATCGACGCCGATCGCTGGCTTTGCTCGCTCGTGTGGCGCGCCAGCGCGGTGCTGCCGGGCGAGGAGGCCCTCGCCAGCGTCCGGGTCGCGGCCAGGGTCGCGCTCCCGGGCGAGGACGTGCCGTGGGACCCCGCGGCAGCGCCGCCGGTCCGCGCGGAGAGTGCGCAGGCGGCGCTGCAGCAGGCGCGAGCGGCGCAGGCGCCGGCTGCGGCGAGCCCGCAGCGGGCGGCGCGCGGGGCGGCGGAGCATCCGCTGGCGGGGACGGTGGCGCTCGATCCGGAGGAGGCGTCGGCTGCGGCGAGCCCGCAGCGGGGAAGGCGCGCGGCGGGGCATCCGCTGGCGGGGACGGTGGCGCTCGATCCGGAGGAAGCGTCGGCTGCGGCGAGCCCGCAGCGGGCGGCGCGCGGGGCGGCGGACCATCCGCTGGCCGGGACGGCGCAGGTCGATCCGGACGAAGGGCAGCCGAACCCCGCCTTGCCGTTCCGGTCGCCCGTGGCCTCCGTGGGAAGACCGCGCCCTCCGCTGGCCAGGACGGCGCCGATCGATCCGGACGAAGGGCAGCCGAACCCCGCCTTGCCGTTCCGATCGCCCGCGGCCTCCGTGGGAAGACCGCGCCCTCCGCTGGCCGGGACGGCGCAGGTCGATCCGGAGGAAGGGCAGCCGAACCCCGCCTTGCCGTTCCGATCGCCTGCGGCCTCCGCGGAAGGACCGCGCCTCGAGAGGTCTCGCACGGCGGAGCTGCCCGCCGCAGCGGGGACACCGCCTGCGGAGCCGCGGCGCGGCGGCCTGCCCTTCGTGGCGCCGGCGGCGGCGGGCGCAGCTTCAAGGGCGCTGCCGTTCGCGCCCGCTGCCCCGTCTTCCCCGGGCGCCCGCGATGGCGCAGCGGCGTGGGCGCTCCCGTTCGCCGCCCCGGCCGCGGCAACGCCTGCGGCGCCGGTCCGAGCGCCGGCGGCGGCGTCCGGCGTGCTGCCGTTCGCGCCGGCGCCGTCCGCGCCCGTTCCCGCTGCTCCCCAGGCGCCGTCCGCGCCTGCCGCGCCGTCCGCGCCTGCCGCGCCGTCCGCGCCGGAGCGCTCCTCGCCCTGGGTGTCGGGCGCGGCCCCCCACGCCGCCTCGGAGCCGCACTCGCCGTGGGTGTCGGGCACAGCCGCGGCCTCGGCGCCCGTCGCCTCGCCGCCGCCCGTCGCGCCGTCGTACGCCCTCTCCCAGCCGCGCATCGCGCCGTCGTACGCCCTGGGATCGTCGCCCGCCGCCCCGCCCTGGCCCGCCACGGCGGCCGCCGCCGCCCCCGCCCGGCGTCCCGCGCGCCCGCACCGGCAGCGCCTCGCCCCGGACGCGCGCCCCTCGTCGGAGCCGCTCATCCCCCCGCGCAAGCGCCGCCCCGCGAAGGTCGCGGCCGACGGCCTCGGCGCCTCGTTCCTCCGCTCGGTGCCCGACGCCGCGCCCACGCCCACCTGAACATGGACCTCCGCAACCGAACCCCCTTCGTCGCCGAGCGCATCGTCCATGTCGATGCCGCCGGCGCCGAGGTGCTCGTCGTCCTCGTCAAGGCGACGCTCGCCATCCACGCCGGCGGCCGCCTCGCGCCCGCAGCCGAGCAGGTGCCGCTCCAGCACGCCGACGCCTTCCACGGCGAGTCGGGCCTCTCGAGCGTCCGCTACGAGAGCGATCTCGCGCCGCACAAGGTCGGCACGGACGTCGTCGTCCTCGGCCACGCGTACCCGCCCGGCCGCCGCGACGCCGAGGTCCAGGTCTCCGTGCGCGTCGGCCCGATCCGCACGACCCTCGCCGTCTTCGGCGACCGCACCTGGGCGCGCCCCACCTCTCCCGCGCCCTTCGAGCGGATGCCGCTCGTGTACGAGCGCGCGTTCGGCGGGCGGGACGAGTCCGCCGAGTCCGCCGCCGACCACGAGGTCGAGCACCGCAACCCCGTGGGCCGCGGGTTCCGGGCCCGCCGCTCGCTCGTCGACCTCGCGCAGCTCGCCATGCCGAACCTCGAAGATCCCAGGAAGCCGCTCCGCTCCCCGGACGATCGCCCCGAGCCCGTCGGCCTCGGCTTCATCGGGCGCAGCTGGCAGCCGCGCCTGCGCTACGCCGCCACGGCGCCCGACCCCGCGGCGCCGCCGCCCCCCGCCGGGTCGCCGCCCCCTGCGCCGTCGCCGTTCCTGCCTGCCGCCTTCGACCCTCGCTACCACCAGGGCGCGCACCCGCGCCTCGTGGCCACGCCGCACCTCCGCGGCGGCGAGCCGGTCGAGCTCGTGCATCTGAGCCCCCTCGGCCCGCAGCGCTTCTCGCTGCCCCGCGCGGCGCCGCGCGCCGTCGTCCTGATCGACTCCGAGCGCCGCCCGCTCCCGCTGGTCCTCGACACCGTGGTCCTCGAGCCCGACGACCTCCGCGCCGTGCTCGTGTACCGGGGCGCCATGCCCGTCGGTCGCGATCTCTTCCGCGTGCGCCGCATCGAGGTGGAGCCCGCGCCCGCATGAGCACCGGAGCCGTCATCACCGCCGCCGGCATGGTCACCGCCCTCGGCGACACCGCCGCGTCCACCACCGCCGCGGTCCGCGCCCGCCTCACGCGCTTCCGCGAGTGGCCGAGCTACCCCTGCCTCCCCGCCGACCCGCCCCGCCCGGAGGAGCCCTTCTCCGTGGTCGCGGCGTACACCGATCTCCCCCGCGCGCTCGACCTCCCGGTCCGCTTGCTCGCGCTGGCGCTCCAGGACCTCGTGACCTCCGCCGACCTCGCGCGCGCCGACCTGGAGGACGCCTCGTTCTTCCTCGCGCGCCCCTCGCCCGGCCCCGCCGCGCACCACCACGAGCTGCGCGACGCCTTCCGGGAGAGGCTCGCGGACGCCGCCGGGGTCGACGCCGTGACCCGCGGCCTCCTCGCCCCCGACGGGCACGCGGCCATGCTCCTCGGCCTGGCCCACGCGGCGCGCGCCGTCGAGGCCGACCCCGGCACGCCCTGGATCGTGGCCGGCGCCGACTCCCAGGTCGACGTGGCGCTGCTCGAGGCGCTCGACCACGCGCGCCGGCTCAAGAGCCGCCGCAACCTCGACGGGTTCATCCCGGGCGAGGCCGCGGCCGCGCTGCTCGTCGAGCACCGCCGCCGCGCCGAGGCGCGCGGCGCCCCCATCCTGGCCGAGATCGAGGGCACGGGCGCCGGCGAGGAGCCCCATCCCATCGAGAGCGGCGATCCCCCCTCGGGCGAGGCCCTCGCCGCGGCGCTCGCCGCCGCGTGCGCCGCGGGCGGCCCGCCCCCGTGGGTCCTCTGCGATCTCAACGGCGAGAGCTACCGGGCCAAGGAGTGGGGGCTCGCGCGCGTCCGCGCGCCCGCGCTCCTCGGGGGCGTCCGGGCGCTGTGGCACCCCGCCGACGGCTACGGCGACGTCGGCGCCGCGACCGGCGGGTGCCTCGCGGCCGTGTGCGTGCGATCGTTCGAGCGCGGCGCGGCGCGCGCGTCCCCCGAGGCGCGCGCGGCGCTCTTCGCGGGTTCCGGCGACGGGACGCGCGCCGCCGTGTGCCTCGTCTCGGCTGCAGCGAAGAGGGCGTGAAGGAGGAGCGATATGCCTGTCACCGTAGGAGTCAACTCGCGCACGGTCGTCCACGCCGCGAGCAATGGAATGACCATCGCCTTCCCGGACGTGTGCCTCACCCCCGCGCCGCCCGCCCCGCCGGTCCCCGTCCCCTATCCCAACATCGCCATGTCGTCCGACGCCGCGGGCACCGCGAAGAACGTCAAGGCCGACGGCAACCCGCTCTGCCATCAGGACAGCAACTTCTCGCGCAGCAGCGGCGACGAGGCGGGCACGAACGGGGGCGTCGCCTCCGGCGTGAACATGAACAAGGCCGAGTTCATCAGCTACTCGTTCGACGTCAAGGTCGAGGGAAAGGGCTGCGCCCGCGCGCTCGATCTCATGCTCCACAACAGCAAGAACACCCCGCCCACGCCGGTCATCCAGCCGCCGCTCATCGTGATCGTCATGGAGGAGCCGCCGCCCGCGCCCGAGAACCCCAAGGACTGGGGCGTCGACAAGATCGAGGTGCTCTGAGGGAGAGGCCGCGGAGCGAGCCTCGACCCGCGCCGCGCTGATGGACCGGACTCCCCGCTGATTCGTCCTGGAGCTCTCGCATGCCGACGATCAAGCAATACGTGAACCTCCCCGTCGCCGTGACCGGCGTGAACGGCCCCACGCGGCAGCTGCAGGTCACGCCCAATCAGGTGCCCAACGTCGCGCCCGGCGATCGCGTGGACTGGTGGATCGAGCCCGACCCGGGCAACGAGAACCTCGCATTCCAGTCGCTGACCGAGCGCACGCGGCTCGCGCACGGCGCGGCCCCCGGGGTGACGGTCGGCGCGGGGCACCACTTCGACAACACGATCACGTTCACGCACATCGGCGGCGACAAGTACAAGATCAAGGCGTCGCGCGACGGGCAGCGGGCGCAGTTCCTCGCCACCGACGAGTTCCAGACGTGGCGAAAGCTCTATTATACGGTCTGGTACTCCGGCGCGCAGACGCTCGCCACGTACAACAACATCGATCCGCGGTTCGTGGGCGAGTTCGCGCGCCATTTCATCGAGCTGGAGCGCAAGGCGGTCCAGCCGGCGCTCGCGGTCGTGGACTCGGCCCGCGTCGAGTTCCAGAGCCTGTCGCAGCAGGCGGTCAGCTCGCCGACCTTCGACTGGCCGTTCATGAACGGCGGCCCGAACGCGCTGCTCAACCTGCGCGTCGGCGGCGCGCCCCCCGCGGGAGGCACGCTGTCCGACAAGCCGCTGCACATGGCCTTCCTGCTGGTGCCGAACTGCTATTACACGCAGCTCCAGCGGCACGCGTTCCCCACGGCGAACAACGCGGTCGGGAGCGTGACCACGTTCCGCAACGTGTGGCGCGACCCCTTGAACGGCAACAGCTTCATGTGGACGGCGCAGGCGTCGTGGCCGGCGGCCGGCGCCACCGACGTGCGGTCGTACTTCACCGTCACGCCCGGGTCACCGAACCGCGTCAACTGGAACCTCACCGCGCTGCCGGGCCTCACGGCCCACCTCGCCACGCCGGGCAACACGTACAACCTCACCTTCTCGTTCATCTGGAAGAGCTCGATCAACGGCTATAGCTGGGGCAATTTCTGCGTCGTCGGGTGCACGGGCCCTGGCCGGAGCGAGACGGCGGTCCTCGGCACCTTCGTCCACGAGATGGGGCACGGCATCGGGCAGACCGTCCGGCAGGAGCCGCAGTACAGCGCGACCGGCGTGGCGCTCGCTACGCAGCTCGCCAACCCCACCTGGTACACCGACCAGTTCGGCGGGCAGGGCCCGCATTGCAACACGAACGCAGGCCTCACGCCGGACCCGTCCACCACGTCGGGCCAGCGGTACGACTGGTGGCCCGCGCTCGGTGGGCGGCTCTGCACCATCTACCACGCCGGCCACAACAACCGCGACGACGGCGTCTTCTGCCCCGTGTGCGCCCCGCGCATCCGCCGCGTGCGTCTCGATACGCCGGCGCAGACCTCCCGCAGCTGGAACCACTTTGGCTGAACCTCGCGGGCGGGGCGGGGGCGCGCTGCTCTCTCGACCCCGCGCCCCGCGCCGCACCCACGTCGAGAGGACCCCATGGAGATCGAACCCCGGACACCCTTTGGCTTCGCCCCCCACGGGGGCTCGCCCGAGATAGCGGCCGGCAAGGAGGCCATCCGACTCGCGATCTCGCGGGTGTCCTTCGAGGCGGGCACGGTGGAGCTCGACGTCTCGGCCTCGTTCCTGTTCCCGGACGCCGTCGCGAGCCGCTACCGTGACGTCGAGGAGTCGATGGTCCTCGTCGTCCACGACATCGAGCAGGCGGACGGCGGCGCCCTGCTCGCGCGCAACACGTTCATCGAGTTCCCGGCGGGCGAGCGCGACGGCCCGAACCAGCTCGCCGAGCCCGCGCTGCCGATGCCGGGCCGCGGCAGCCTGGCGTCCGAGGGGTATCAGGGCGCCTGGCTCAACGTCACCGTCGCTTTCCCCTGCGCCGTGGCGGTGCCCCGCTACCGGCCGAGCGTCTATGTGTACCTCGTCCTCGAGAACTACGTGTCGAACGTGATAGGCATCGATCTCGTCGACAAGAAGGCCATCGAATTCTGACCGGCGGTGAACCCATGCTCGTCCGATCCGTCTCTTTCGGCCTGACCGCGGAGACGCCCGCGACCTCCGGCGCGGGCGTCGTCCTCGCCCATCCTGGCCCGCCCACCGTCGAGGGCGGCGCCCTCGTCCACGTCGTCCACGGCAGCTCGCGTGTGCCCGCCGTCGATATCGAGGTCGAGCGCGCCGAGGTGCTCCGCGGCGTCTTTCTCACGCTGATCTATGCCCCCGCGCAGGGCGGCGTCACCGTGCCTTTGCTCGGGCCGAGGCTGGTCTTCCCCGACGACATCGACGACGTGGGCGCGGACCTCGTGGGCAGCTTCCGGTGCGAGATCGTCCTGGCACCCCGGGTCGGGGCGTTCTATCTGCACGCGGCGTATCGCCAGTACGTCTCCAACGTGGTTCGCCTCATGGCCCCGCCCGGTGCCCGATGACGCCTGTTTATTCCGTTATCGTCGTCACGTGGAACAACCTCCACTACACGGCGCGATGTGTGGACGCCCTCCTCCGCACGCTCCCCTCGGACGCGGAGGTGATCTTCGTCGACAACGGCTCGGAGGACGGCACCCCCGCGTACCTCACCGACGTCGCGCGCCGGCTCGGTGACGCCGCCAAGACGGTCTTCCTGGACGAGAACCTCGGCCTGGCCGGCGGCGCGAACCGGGGACTCGAGGTCGCGGCCGGGGATTACCTTGTGTTCCTCGACAACGATGTCGTGGTGACCCCGAGGTGGCTGGAAGGGCTGCGAGAGTGCATGGAGGAGGCGCCGCGGGCCGTGGCTGGCGTGCGGCGCGTCGGGCTCGTCGGGCCCGTGACGAACAGCGCGCGCGGCCCGCAGAAGGTGCAGAACCCGCCGCCGTTCCAGCCCGAGGCGCTGAACGAGCTCGCGGCCGAGCACCGCGAGGCGTTCCGCCGGCGGTGGGCGCCGTCGTTCGCCCTCTCGACCTTCTGCCTGATGATGCGCCGCGAGGTGTACGCCGAGATCGGCGGGCTCGACGAGCGCTTCTTCCCGGTAAGCCACGAGGGCGCCGACCTCGCCTTGCGGGCGCAGGAGCGCGGCTTCGAGTGCATGATCGCGAGCGACGTGTACGTGCACCACGAGGGGAGCGCCACGCTGAGCAAGGCGTTCCCCGGCGCGCAGGGCGGCCTCGGGGGCGCGGAGCTCTTCTTCGAGAAGTGGCGCGGCCGCCGCGCCGGGAAGACGCGGCTCGTCGCTGCGTACCGCGTCAGGGACGCTGAGGCGACGCTGCGCGAGAGCCTCGACGCGACGGCGCGGTTCGCCGACGCGATCGTCGTGCTCGACGACGGATCGACGGACGGGACAGGGGCGATCGCGCGGTCGCACCCCGCCGTGGCCAGGTACGAGCGAACGGAGCTGCCGTCGGCCGTGGACGATCGGCGCGATCGCGACCGCGCCCTGCAGATGGCGGCGGAGCTCTCCCCGGACTGGATCATCGCGGTCGACGCCGACGAGGTGTTCGAGATGGACCGCGCGCGCGCCGAGCGCCTCATGCAGCTCGCCGATCCGCACATCAAGGCGCTCGGCTTCCACTGGTACACGTTCTGGGAGCCGACGCGCACGTACTTCCGGGCGGACGGCGCGCTCGGGGCCATGTCGGGGTACCGCATGTACCGGAACGAGCCGGGCCTGCGCGCCGCCCGGGGGGCCGAGGGCGGCCTGCCCGGCGGCGGCATCCCCGAGATGCCGGACGGGTGCGGGCGCTTCACCGACGTCCGCGTGCGGCGGCTCGGCTACGACAGCGAGGCGTCGCGGCAGGCGCGGCTCGCGCTCCACGGGCGGCCGGGCGCGGCGCGGGCGGGCGCGCCCCCCGAGCTGGCCGAGCTCGCGAGCAACACGGTGACGCTGCGCAGGTATGCGCCCGCGTCCGGGGTGTCCCTGTGCATCATCGCGAGGAACGAGGCGGAGCGGCTGGAGCGGTTCCTCGCGTTCCTCGAGCCGTTCGTCGACGAGATCTGCATTGTCGACAACGGCAGCGACGACGCGACGGTCGAGATCGCGCGGAGGTTCACCGACCGGGTGCGCGTCCACCGGACGGACCGGCTGGACCTGGCCGAGGTGCGCAACGTGGGCCTGGAGATGGCCACGCGGCCCTGGATCTTGAGCCTCGACCCGGACGAGGAGCTCGCACACTGGGATCTGCCGCGCGTCGTTCGGCTCATGGACGACCTCGACGTCCACGCCTATTCCTTCGAGATCGCCAATCATCAGAAGGACGGCCCGCCCGTCATGACGATCGCCGTGCGGCTGTTCCGCAACGACGCGCGGATCCGGTACGGGCGCGCCGTGCACGAGACGGTGCAGCCGAGCCTCGACCGGCACCCGGAGCTCGTCGTCCGCCCGGCTGGCGTGGAGATCCAGCACTACGGCTTCCTGAAGGACGACGGCGTCATGGAAGAGAAGCTGTCGCGCTACCTCGAGGCGAACCAGCGCATGCGCGAGGAGGATCCGGCGGATCCGATGCCCTGGTACAACGAGGGGCTCCACCTCCTGAACGACGGCCGCGACGACGAGGCGATCGCCTTTCTGGAGAGGGCCATGGTGCTCGGCCAGCGTTTCCTCTCGCCGCGATCGAGCCTGGCGCAGATCTACCAGCACCGGGCGCTCGCGCTGTGGCAGAGCATGGTCGCCGAGCTCCCGCCGGGTCACCCCGTGCGGCCGACGGCGGAGGAGAGCGCCGCGGCGCTGGGCCGCATCACGCCGGCGCGGATGCTGGTGGGGCAGGCGCGCAGGCGCAGGCTCCAGGGGCCGTCGCATGGCGATTGAGGGGCGGCGCGCGTTCATCGCGCAGGTCACCGCGGGGGCTGGCCTCGTGGCGCTCGGCGGGTGCGGCGGCGCGCCCGGGGCGGCGGGCGCGATCGCGGGGGTGAAGGGCGCGCCTGCGGGGGCGAATGCCGCTCCTCCGGTACCGGCCGTGGCGGGCGCGGCGCCTGTTCTCGAGGCCGCGCTGCGAGGCGCCGTGCTCGCGCTCCGCTACCGGTATCCGAGATCCATTGGCGAGCGCTTCGCCGCCGCCCCGTGGGCCGCCACGCTCGTGGTCGCCATCCACCCTGCATCGGGGTCCCCCGCCTGCCGGAGCCTCGCGAGCGGCGCGCTCCGCACCGAGGCTCCCGTGCTGGATCAGGGGATGTTCCGCGCAGCGGCCGAGGTCGATCTGGCGTCCTTCTTCGGCCTGAAGGCGCCGTTCATCCGCTATGTGCACGCGTCGTTTCTTCACCTCCGGTCCGACGTGCTGCGCGTCGCCGCCGTGTGAGCCGAGCGCGAGCACGCCATTCACGGCTGAGCGCGCAGGGCGTGAGCCGCGGAGCTGGGTGATGTCCGGAACCCCATCGGCGCCACCCGCGTTCCTGACACGCTCCCGGCGCAGTCCGGATAGAGGTTGAAAGTTGCCTGAACTCAATGGATCGCGAGCCCGACCGATCTGCCGAGAAGCAAGCTCCAAGGGCAAGGAATGCGGGGAAGAGAGAAACCGCAAGGGCGCAAGGGGCGCAAGGGACCAGAGACGAGAACTTCTCTTGCCTGCCCCCTTGCGCCCCTCGCGCCCTTGCGGTTTCTCTTCCCTTCTGTTGATTCCCTCGGGACTCCAACGTGATTGGTGCCCTAGGACAGCGAACCAAAGAACTCCCGCAGATCGACGGCCAGCGCCATGGGCGTCTCCGTCGCCAGGAAATGCCCACCGCGCGCCAGCTCGGTCCAGCGCACGATATGGTGGTCGCGTTCGGCCAGCCGGCGTACCGCCACGTCCTGCGTCAGCGACACGGCCACGGCCATGGGCACCGTGCCGCGCGGCTTGGGCGCCCAGCCGGACGGGTCGTTGAAGGCTTCATAGTACAGGTTGGCCGAGGGGCCGCTGGTGCCGGTGAACCAGTACAGACTCACGTTGTCCAGCAGCGCGTCCAGGCCCACCGCATCCTCCGGCAGCGCGGCCGCGGGATCGGTCCATTCCTTGAACTTCTCGACGATCCAGGCCAGCTGGCCCACCGGCGAATCATGCAGCCCGTAGCTGAGCGTCTGCGGCCGCGTGCCCTGGATGTGCGCGAAGCCCATCATCCGGTCGCGGAAGTTCTGCAGCCGCTCCAGACGCTGCTGCTCCGAGGCCGTCAGGCCTTCCAGCTCGGCGGGGTCGCCGGAGGGAAACGTCACCAGCGCATTGCAGTGCACGCCTCTGACATGCTCGCTGTCGATGCGGCCCAGCTCCGCCGCGATGAACGCGCCCACGTCGCCGCCTTGCACGCCGTAACGTGTGTAGCCCAGGCGCTGCATCAGCGCCGCCAGCGCACGGGCACAGCGGCCGTGGTTCCAGCCGGCGTCGGCCAGCGGCATCGAGAACCCATGACCCGGGATCGACGGGATCACCAGGTGGAAAGCCTGCGAGGGGTCGCCGCCGTGGCGGCGCGGGTCGGACAGCGCGTCCACCACGCGGTCGAACTCGGCAAAGCTGCCGGGCCAGCCGTGCAGCAATAGCAGCGGCTGCGCGTCCGGCTCGGGCGAGCGCAGGTGCACGAAGTGGATCGTCTGGCCATCGATCCGGGTGATGAATTGCGGGCGGCTGTTCAGGTGGGCCTCGCAGCGTCGCCAGTCGTATTGGTGCTGCCAGTGCGCGGCCAGCCGCTGCAGGTAGGCCACCGGCACGCCCCTCACCCAGTCGCCGCCCGGCAGCTGCGCCGGCCAGCGCGTGCGCGCCAGGCGTTCGCGCAGGTCATCGATGTCGGCTTGCGGAATGTCGATGCGGAAGGGGTGGATCTCGGAGTCGCGGTGCATGGGAGCCCTCGGGTTGGTCGATATCGCCAGTGCGAGCCGGCGGTCCCAACGTATTCACCGGGGGTGGGCCCCGTCTTGGAAGAAAACGACAGGCTCAGGCCTCGCCAGACCGTCTGGGCCCTCAGCGCCCAGGCCTGGGCCGGGCCGCAGCCCGCGCCACTTCGCCGGGCGTCCTGCCCATGATCCGCTTCAGCGAATTGCCCAGGTGCGCCTGGTCGGCGTAGCCGCAGGCGGCAGCCACGTCGGCCGGCGCATCGCCATGCATCAGCTGCTGCAGCGCCGCCTGCGCACGGTGGATCTGTGACAGCTGCTTCGCCGTGAGACCGGTGGCGCTCAGGAACCGGCGCTGCACCGAGCGCAGGCTGGTGCCGGCGGAATCGCCTTGCAGCACGCGGAACACCACCGGATCCGCCACCAGCAGGCCGGCCCCGATGAGGCGTGTCACCAGATCGTCGGCGTTCTCGAAGTCGGGCACCTCGAAGGCTTGCGGCCCCAGCAGGAACGAGCGCGTGTTCGCCAGCGGGCGCAGTACGCCCTGGTCCAGCATGTCTGTCGCCGGCACCCCCGGCATGAACACGCCTGGCCGGAAGGCGATGCTCAGGTACTCGTCGCCGGTCTCGTAGCCCAGCGACACCGGGTGCGTGATCAGACCGGTATGCAGCACCTGCAGCCGGCCGCGGCGCTTCATGAACACGAGGTCCCAGCAGCCGTCGGGCAGGGACTGGTCCTGCGGGTCGTCGCCATAGGCGACGTGCGAGATCCGCTGCACCAGCGCATGGTCGCTGCCGCGGATGGAGCGCGTGGTCCTCATGGGCAGCTTCCCTTCGTCATGCTGCGCAGTATGGCCGACCCGCGCCGCAAGGCGAATTCCCACGCCGGGCGCGGGCGGCGGCGGTCCACCGCGGGCCCGGGTTGACGTAGTCGCCCCTCTCCACCTAGGACACCGATCACGTTGATCGAGCGAGAAATGAGCCGCCAAGGCGCCAAGGACGCCAAGAACAAAACACAATCTTGGCGTCCTTGGCGCGCTTGGCGGTTCAAATTCCTGCTCTTTTCTGGGGTTTCAACCCATTTGTCGCTCTAGCTGGCGTCGCTCACCGGTGAGGAGGCCTGTCGTCGCCGGAGGGCGAGCGCGGCGAGGACCGCCGTCAGGAGGCCAAGGGTGTGATTCCCGCCGACGCCCGCGGCGCGGCAACTGCAGCCCTCGCCGTCACTGGACGCGTCACCACCCCCGCCGGCAGCGCCGGTGCCGCTGCCTGCGCCTGCGCCCGCGCCGCCTGTGCCGCCTGCCTCACCCCCGCCCGACCCGGTGGTGCCGCTGCCCATCCCACCCGCAGATCCGGTGCCGCCGCCCATCCCGCCCGAGCCGGCGGTGCCGCCGCCCGCGCCCCCTTCGCCGGAGGGCCCCGGAGGCGGCACCGTCGCGCAGTCGCCGAGCGAATGTTCGAGCGCGCCGAGCGTGAAGCTCCCGCTGCCCGGCCGCCCGCGCGCGCAGTAGTCGTCGGTCACCGCGGCGTCGGCGGGCGCTTCGCCGACGAGCGACGCCACATCCCCTTTGAGGTGCAGGTCGCCGAGACTCGGATCTTCGTACCACGTCTGGAACGTCGCGAGTCCCACCTCGGCCAGGTTGTCACTCTCCTGATGCGTGGCCCCGTCGCGGTCGCGGATCTTGCCCGTGAGCAGGTTGCCGCGCGCGACGCCGCTGGTCGTCGCGAAGCGGAAGTCGATCCCGCTCGTCGCGATCAGCGTATTGAAATGAAGCCGCGTGTCCGTCGCGCGGTTCAGATAGACCCCGACGTCCGAGCAGCTCGCGATGATGTTGTTCCGCATCGTTCCGCCGGTGTGCTCGACCTCGCAGGGCACGTCGGGGTCGTAGGCCGGAGCGCAGTACTGCGCCCCCGTGCCGCCGCCGCCGAACGACAGCCCGATGCGCGCCCCGTCCGGCGAGCCGGCGGTGGTGCAGACGACGAGGTTGCGCTCGAAGAGCCCGTCCGAGCCGCCGCTCTTCATGAACGCGCCGTAGCTGACGGTGTCGCCGCCGTCTTTCTGGAAGTCGTGCAGGTAGCTGTCGCGCACGGTCCAGCGCTTGCCGCCGTCGATGTTGATCTTGGTGACGGGATCGCCGGTCCTGCGCGGGTGGGTGTCGAACAGCTCCGATCGCTCGATCAGCCCGTCGTCGGGGGCCGTCCAGATGCCGTCCACCTGCGCGGCGTTGATCTTGAGCTGGGCGTTGAAGTCTCGCACCTTCGAGCGGCGGAGGGCGAAGCGGCTCGCAGCGCCGAACACGTGAAAGGCATGCTCGCAGTCCGAGTCGTCGGCGCAGACGCCGCGGATATCCAGGTCTTCGAAGTGCCAGTTCGGGCCGCTGACCTTGAAGCCTTCGACGCCCGACAGCTCGACGATCGCGCCGAGCGGCTCGGCGGCGCGCACGACGATCGGCGCGGCCTCGGTGCCTGCGGCCGCGCAGGACACGCCGTCGAAGGCGTAGGTGCCCGAGGCGAGGACGATCTCGTCGCCGGCCTTGGCCGCGCCGATCGCGGCGACGAGCTCGCCGGTGGTGCCGACCGGCACGACGGCCGCCGCGGCGGGGGCGGCGAGGAGGAGGGAGGTGAGCAGGGCGAGCGGAGCGACGGGCGCGCGGCGTGGCGACATGGCTGCCAGAATGCGCGGGTGCGCTCGTCCGTCAAGGGATCGGCGCTCGCATCGCGACGTCCGCGGCTCACTGCGATCCCGCGATTCCGGCGAGGATCAGGTCGATCCCGGCGAGGAACTCGTTGCGATCGTCGTGGCCGGGGAGGTGGGCGGCGACACTTCGCGTGAACGGGTACTCACGGGCGTCGAGCTCGCGCCAGCGCGCCGCCGCCGCCTCGAGGAAGTCGACGCGGTTCGTCGACGGCGGGAGCTCGCGGCGCGCGAACTGGCTCGCCGTGGCGTTCTGGATGCTCACGCCGATGACGTAGCTGAGCAGCGTCGACGCCGCGGTGAACTGGGCGCTCCCCCGGACGCCCAGCGCCTCGACCTGGCGGCCGAGGCGCTCGTAGATCCGCAGCATCGCCGTCTCCCACGGAGCGCGTGAGAGCTGCGCGCCCACCCACGGATGCGCCTCGATCGCGTCGAACACGCCGAGCGCGATGCGATGGATCGCTTCGCGCGGCCTGGTCGAGCCGCGCACTTCGCCCATCGTGCGCGCGACCACGGCGTCGGTCGCGGCTACGAGGAGCTCGCTCTTGTTCGTGACGTGCCAGTAGATCGCGCCCGGGCCCGTCGCCAGGCGCGTCGCGAGCGCGCGGAACGTCAGCCCATCCTCACCGTCCGCGTCCAGCAGCGCGATCGCCGCTTCGACGATCCGCTCGCGCGAGAGCGCATCCTCCCGGTGCTTCTCGCGTCCCGACCCTCGCGTCGCCTTCTTCGCCAAGGCTCCATCTTGACAGTTCTGGAGCGGCGTTCCAAGTAGATGAGTGGAACGATGTTCCAGGCTGAACACCGAGAGGGATCACGATGACTTCTATCTCCATCATCGGCGCCGGACCGGGCGGGCTCACCCTCGCGCGCGTCCTCCACGTCCACGGAATCCGGGCGACCGTGTACGAGGCGGACGCCTCCGCCGAGGCGCGCACCCAGGGTGGGATGCTCGACATCCACGACTACAACGGCCAGCTCGCGCTCAAGGCCGCCGGCCTCTTCGACGAGTTCCGCTGCATCGTCCACGAAGGCGGTGAGGCGATGCGCATGGTCGATCCGCAGGGCACGGTCCTCCTCGACCAGCCGGACGACGGCACCGGCGTTCGCCCCGAGGTGCTCCGCGGCGACCTCCGGCGCATCCTCCTCGACTCACTCCCGTCTGGCACCGTGCAATGGGGCCGCAAGCTCACGGGCGTGCGCGCGCTCGGCGACGGAAAGCACGAGCTCACCTTCGCGGACGGGTCGACCGTGACCACCGGCCTCGTCGTCGGCGCCGACGGCGCGTGGTCGAAGATCCGGCCGCTCCTCTCCGACGTGAAGCCCGACTACGTCGGCACCGCGTACATCGAGACGTACCTGCTCGACGCCGACGCGCGGCATTCCGCCAGCGCCGAGCTCGTCGGCGGGGGCGCGTTCTACGCGCTCACGCCCGGCAAAGGCATCATCACGCACCGCGAGACGAACGGTGTCCTCCACACCTATGTCGCGCTCACGAAGCCAAAGGCGTGGATCGAGAGCATCGACTTCACCGACCCGAAGGCGGCGCGGGCGCGCGTCGCCGCGGAGTTCGAAGGCTGGGCCCCGGCCCTGACAGCGCTCATCACCGACGGCGAGACCGATCCGGTCCCGCGCATGATCCACACGCTCCCCGCCGGGCATCGCTGGGATCGCGTGCCCGGCGTGACGCTCCTCGGCGACGCCGCGCACCTGAGCCCGCCCGACGGGGAAGGCGCAAACCTCGCGATGGTCGACGGCGCGGAGCTCGGCAAGGCCATCGCCGCGCACCCGGATGACCTCGAAGCCGCGCTCGCCGGATACGAAGAAGAGATGTTCGTTCGTGGCGCGAAGGCCGCTCCCGAAGCCGCGGCGACCTTCGATCTCTGCTTCGGCGAAACCGCCCCGCACGGCCTCATCGCATTTCTATCGGGCGGGGAAGCGCTGTCGAGCGGCGTCGCCCCGGCGCCGGTGAGCTGACGGCCAGCGCGCGCGTCGCCGCGGCGTCCAGCGCTCACGCGCGCGGGGCGAGCACCTGAAAGCGCCGTCCGCTGGACAACACGTACGGGTCTTCGCCGGCGGCGAGCACGTCGTGCTGCTGGCTCAGCTGATGACCTGGCTGGCAGCAGGCGAGCGTGTACGCGACGTTCCAGCGCAGCCGGGCGAGGACATCGTCGATGGGGACGTGGGCGTGCACGAACGTGACGAGCACGGGCATGTCGGGCAACGCGTTGAGCCGTTCGATGGCCGCGAAGACGTCGGCGCGTTGCCAGGCGAAGCGGCGGATACCGAATCTGGTGCGCCAGGCCTCGACCAGCGGCTCGTTGAGCACCGGATCGACGCTGACGTTTTCAGCCTCTGTTTTCAGCGCGAACAACGCCCCGGTGCGGGCGTGGGCGCCGTCGCCGACGTGGATGACCCGGCACGGCGCGCCGGACATGTAGGGCCGCAGGTGCTCGAGCGCCGAATAGCTCTCGGTCATCTCTTTGGCGGGGCGCGTGGCCTTGGCGAAGAGCGGCCACAGGGCTTCGAAAGACCCTCGACGCATCAGGCGATCCAGGTAGTCGCTGCTCGCCGGGCCAGCGTCGGTGTGCGGATTCACGGCGGTCGTTCTATCACCGGGCGCCGGAGCGCGTGGCCCAAAGCGCCAGCTCGACCGTTCGCCGCCAGCTCCGCGCCGAAAGCTCCACAAATCCGGGCTTCTCGTACAATCGCTCTGCCGGCGCGTCGCCGCAGGTCACCATCGGCTCCAGCCTGCCATGGCCAGCGTGGGAACCGATTTCGCCGGTCAGCCCCAGGCGTAAGCGATCCCGCTCTGGAGCGTGCCGAGGGTGATGATGCCCGTCAGCTCCGCGCCGATCTCGCAGAGCGTCCTCGCCACGCCGGGCTGAATGCCGGTGAGCACGACCTGCGCTCCGAGCAGCTGGGCGGCGCGCGCGAGCCTGACGAGAGCGTCCGCGACCTGCCTGTCAATCACGGAGACGCCTGTCACGTCGACGATCGCGACCTGCACGTGGCCCGATTGAATGCCGGTGAGCAGGCATTGCAGCGCGAGATCCATCCGCCGCGCGTCCAGCTTGCCAATCAGCGGCATGACCACAATCTGGTCGCTGATCGGGATGAGCGGCATCGAGAGCTCCGCGAGCGCGGCCTCCTGGGCCTGGATGATCTTGTGCTGGGTCTCTTCGAGCCTCTTCTGCGCCGTCTTGCGCTCGGTCTCGTCGCGCGCGATGAAGACCACGCGCCCGTCGGGCATCGGCGAGATCCTGGCGCTGAAGAGCAGCTCCGCGTCCCGGATGGGCAAGCTGTACTCGCACGAGACCACGTGTCCCGAGGCGAGGGCTTCACGGATCTTGGAGACGATGAAGTCGGCAAACTCCGCGGGCATGATGTCGTGAACGGTCTTCCCAAGGAGCTCCTCGCTCGGCCTGAACAGCAGGGACGGCGCGGTCGGGGCGATCTTGAGGTACTTCCCGGCGTCGCTCATCACGAGGACCACATCGTTCATGGCATGGAACATCGCCACGAGCTCCGCCTCGGAAGCGCGGAGGGCGGCCTGCTCCTCGCGCAGCAACGCGAGCTCTGCCTCCGCTTTGGTCAGTTCGGCGACCCTGCCGCGCAATCGCTCGATCTCGGCGCGCAGGGCGCGATCGCTCTCCTCGGATGGTGTCATGCGGACATCCTCCGGCCACGCTGAGGGTGCCTACCGTGCTGCGTCACACCAGTTGCTGCCGCCCCGCCGTTCCTCATCGACCGCCTCGTCACGCATGCGAGCCGCGACCGCGGCTGCGCAACGTGGACCGTATCATGCTTCCACGCGTTCGCGCTGCCGCCCCGCACGCCGCGCTCGCCCGCTACCGCGCCCGGAGGCCGGACTTGCAGCGCGCCGTCTGACGTGCGCTTGCGGCCAAAAGGTCCGACGTCTTCGCGGAGGAGATCGCCCGCGTGACCATGCGGCTCGCGGGCATCGCCGGCGCACGTACGGGCTCGGTCGGGTTCCCTCAGAGACTCGGCTCGAGCTTGAACGTTCACGTCGCGGCTCTCGAGCGCCGGGAGCGATGCATCTCCGCCATTCGTTGGCATTTTTAGCGGGAAATTGGACAGGGAGACGGGGAGATGGGTGGGATTTCAGTCCTCGTCTCCTCGTCTCCTCGTCTCCTCGTCTCCTCGCCTCCTTGTGAATTTCCCCGAAAATTCGAGGGATTCCTCAGCCCGCCGTCCAGAGCCGTTTTCCGTCATCCACCGCGGTCGTGTTAGTTCGCGCCCTCTGGTAACTTGGGAGCCGAGATCGATCCTTTGCCCGCCTTTTGCCTTCGGAGGTTCCATGTCCTCTCGTTCCCGCTCGCTCCCGCCCGCGCTCGCCGCCCTCGGGGTCGCCGCCCTCGTCTCGCTGCCCGGTCAGGCGCGCGCCAACGAGAATTACGCCTTCTCGGGCGGGATCTCCCTGTCGTTCTCGTTCGGCCAGAAGCTCGCCTTCGGCCTGGGTGCCGACTTCCGCGCGGCGCGCCTCCTGGAGAGCAGTCTGACCGGAGAGAGCAGCTCGGGGAGCATGGGATTCGGTCCGTTCGCGCAGGCGACATGGCTCAACTTCTCCGCGGGCCGCTTCGCGGCCGGTCTGCACGGCGGCAGCGATATCTCGGATGACTTCGACGATCCCGCTCTCACCATCGACGGCGAGCTCGGATGGACGTACCGCACCCGCTATAGCGACGAGTTCCCTGAGCAACACGGCCTCCACGTCGGCGCGATGACCACCCTGTTCAACCCGTTGGGCCTCGAGTTCTCGGCGCGCGCGGCCATCCCGCTGTCGGGCGAGCCGTTCGTCCCCGAGGGGACGTTCGGCACCGGCCTCCGCTTCCCGCCGCCCTTTGGAGTGCGGTTCACGCCCATGGTCGGCCGGCCGCTGCGCACGGCCGATGGGGTCGTGCTCCCGCCGGCGCTCGGGCTGGGCCCCGCGGTGTCGGCCCCGGCGCGGCTCGATGGCGCGACCCGGGCAGCGCTCGCGGGGGCGTGGCTGGACAGCGCGCGGGCCGAGTGCGGCTCGATCCCGGCGTTCCTCGCCCTCGCGCGGGACCTCGCGGCGGTCGGCGCGCCCGCGTCGCTCGTGGCGCGGGCGCTCGCCGCGCTCGGCGATGAGGTCCGCCACACGGAGCGATGCAGCGAGATCGCGAGCGCGCTCGCGGGGTGGCGCCTCAGGCCGGCGCTGCTCCCGCCTCCGGCGGCGCGCGACGCCGACCGGCAGGCAGCGCTCGTGCGGATGGCGCTCGAGGCGTGGCACGACGGCTGTCTCGGTGAGGGCGCGGCGGCGACCCGGGCGCGCCGGTCGCTCGCGGGGGCGAAGGACGAGGGCGTGCGCGCGGCGCTCGGCGAGATCGCGCGCGACGAGGCGCTGCACGCCGAGCTCGGGTGGCGCGTGCTCGCCTACTGCCTGGCCGAGGGGGGGCGTGAGGTGCGCGAGGCGGTCGGCGACGCGATGACCGGGCCGGCGCCGGCGCCATCGGAAGACGACGCCGAGGTCGACGGCGAGCGGAAGGAGCTGCAGGCCTTTGGCCAGCTCCCGCGCGCCGAGGCTGACGCCGCCTGGGACGAGACGTGGGCGGCGGCGCGGCGCGACGGGGAACGGATGCTCGGCTGAACCCGGTGTGGGGCGCGCGAGCTACGCCGAAGCGAGCGCCTTGATGTCGGCGACCTCGAGCACCAGCTTCGGCGCCCCGCTCGTCACAGAACGCACCATCGCGCGCTCCACTTCTTCGAGCTTCAGGGCCGGGAACACGAGCTTCATGATCGGGACGAGCGGAAGCAGGAAGCGGTAGGCGCGCTTCAGGTTCTTTTGTCCCGGCACCGGCGTCATCAAGCCCGGCCGGAAGTTGTAAACGCCGCGAAAGGGCAGGCGCATCAGCGCGTTCTCGGCCTTGCCCTTCACGCGCGCCCACATCACCCGGCCCTGCTCGCTCGAGTCGGTGTGCGCACCCGAGATGTGCGTGAGCACCATGCCGGGATTGAGGCGCGCGAGCGCCGTCGCGAAGGCGACCACCGTATCGTACGTGATCGCCGTGTAGTCCGCTTCGCTCATGCCAACCGAGCTCACGCCGGCGCAGTAGAAGCACGCGTCGTAACCCGAGAGCCGCGCTTCGAAGGCGCCGAGCTCGCGAAAGTCGGGGATCAAGCACTCCTCGAGCTTCGGGTGCGCGTGCCCCGACGGCCGGCGTGCCACCGACAGGACCCGCTCGACCGTGGGATCCGCGAGACAAGCCAGCATCACGCCTTCGCCGACCATGCCGGTCGTTCCGGTAACGATGACCTTCATGGCCGCCATGTTCGACCCGAAGCGCCGACCGCGCAACCCCGTCGCGTGCAGCTCTCATTGCGGGTGGCTGAGCACATCCCAGAGGACCCAGCCCGCGGCTTCTTTCACCTGGATGGCGGCAGCCGGATCTCGATCCGATTCGTGTAGCTGCCTGCGGCGTGACCCACGCTGTCCCAGCCGCGCCCCACGCTCGTCCCGGCCAGCGTGAGCGCGAGGTAGGCCGCGGACGAAGGGGCGTTCGAGGCGAGCCCGAACTCGAACGCATTCTGCGGCAGGCCCCAGCCGGCGGTGGGCGAGAGCTCCGTCGAGAGCTGTCGTGACCAGTCGCGGAAGACGATCGTCGCGAGCTCGCGGGGTGGTGATTCTCCCTTCTCGACGAGCACGACACTCAGGGGTTCGCCGCGGGCGAGCCGGCCTTCGCCGAGCGTCGTGAACGGCCCCTTCTCGGCATCGCTCGCCTGAACGACGAGAAACGTGCCGCCGGCGTCGAGGTACGCGAAGCGCGCGGGCGCGCCGAACGGATAGTCGAAGTGGATCACCTCGACCACGACCTCGGGGCAAGGCGAGAACCGCAAGCCGAGCCGGCGATGGCCCGTGATCGAGACGCGCGTGAAGGAGTTCAGGTGCGAGAACACGGGCTCCTGAACCGCGGTTCGCGCGTCGATGGCGGCAGATTGATCCGAAGTGGCCCTCACGCGCAGGCTCGCCTCGTCCGAGGTTTCCACCGCGAGTTCGCGATCGGCGCGCTCGAGACGACGAACGGGCGAGTTGCCGCGCCATTGCAGGGGCGCGAACACCGTCCAGAAACGATCCGGCGAGCGCGAAATGAACTCGAGCCGCGGCTCGATGACGATGCCCAGCGCACCCGCCTGCACCGAAACCTCACCCGAGCTCGGGACCACGCGAAGCCACGGAGCCACGTCGAACGACGTGGGCCCATCGAGTGATCGCGTCCAACGATCGCCGCCGAGCTCGACCTCGGGCGCAGCAAACGGAGCTGTCGAAGGCTCCGGCGCCCGCTGCGCGGCCACGAACCCCGCACCAAAGACGACACCGGGCAGCGCAGCGAGCCAGGTCAGCCGCGGCGGGACCCCGAACCGCCACCACGCCATCGCGAGGCCCAGCGACAAGACCACGGCCAGACAACCCGCACCGAACGCGACTGTCCTGCCGCTCTCCGAAAACAGGGTCCCCGCAGCGAGAGCAACCCCGAGCCACGCCGCCGGAAAGAGCAACAGCAGCACACGCGCACCCGTCGACCGTCGCGCGGCCAGAACACCGACGGCGATCACGCTCCCGACCGCGACCGCCGGCAGAACGCGGTTCGCGAAGAAACGCGCGTGAAGGAGGGGAAAACCGCCGGGAAGCAGCACCCAAGCTGCGATCGCGGCGGCAGCATGCGCGAGCAACGCCAGCGACCACAACACCCCGACGAGCGCCGCCGAGGTCGCTCTGGAGCGGCCAGCTGCTCCGCGATCAGGAGAACTTCGTTCTTTCAGAAGCCAGCTGCTCCATGGATCATGTCATGTGCTCGATGTCGGCGGGCATGTTGACCCAAGAGTGCATGCGCTCCTCGTAGACCGAGAACGTCGGGGCTGGAAACTCAGGATCGGCGAATGCGCCAACCGGTATTGCCACGAACTCTGGATGACCTTCGAGGGTGTAGTAGACGGTGGCACCGCAGCGAGGACAGAATCTGAACGTGCTTCTTGTGCCTTCGTCGCCGACGCGGACGTACTCGACGCTCTCGCCGACGATGGTGACCGCTTCGCTTGAGAAGCGAGCCTGAGCACCGAAGACGCTGCCGGTACGGCGCTGGCACGCTAGACAGTGGCACACCGAAACGCGAACAGGCTCGCGAGCAGTTCTCGCTTGGAGTTGGCCGCAGCTGCAGGATGCTATTCGAGGTGTCATGGGCAGTGACGTGGTTTCCATGGTGCCGCCCAACCATCCGTCGATTGGTCAACCGAAACCGCCGGATCAGGTCCGTCTAGATCGTCGCCTTTTGTAACCTTCGCCCCACGCAAAGTCTCACGGATCGGCTCTGATCCGCAAGGCTCAAATGCTGTCCCGCGCCCTAGGGTAGACCCGTCTAACACCGGCGGCAGTCGCTGCCTTTCCAGGGGGCGCGCTAGCGCGCCCCACGCGCGGCACCGACGCACGCAATCGTGCCCATCCACCCGATCACCGAAAGCGCCGCGAGCTTCTGAAGCGCTGGCAAAAATACGTAGCAGCCTGGCACCGCAATCGCATACGCGTAGTGGGCGGCGTCCGCGCTGCCGAGCGCGAGCGAAAGCGCGCCGAGCCACGCCGAAAAGCGCAACGGTGACGAGCGGCTTTCGCCCGCATTGCCCCGTGCAAACGCGCCGGTCACGCCCAGGAGCGTCGCCAGCAGCCCGGGGATCGTCGCGACGAACACCGACACTTCGTGGAGCAGCGGCGAGACCACGGACGGCAGCCACGCGATCAGGATCGTGCCGGCGGCGGAGAGCAGTCCGAACACGCGAACCGTGCCGCCGAGCCGGCCGCCGAGCAGGGCGCCGTGAACCCACCAGAACGGGACGAGCGCGAGGGAAAAGCAGACGAACGAGGCCTGCGCGAGCGAGCGCGCGCGCGTGTTGTCCACCCCGCGCTGGGTCACGGGCTGCGTGAGGTCGCAGAAGAAGTTGCCCCAGAACTCGTAGCCGGGCGCGTTCGCGTCGCAGAAGGTGCCGCCCGGATACGCGGCCGCGGCGAGCGCGGTGAGGACGAGAAACGCGGAGACCCCGACCAGGATCAGAGCGGGTGCGACGCGGGTAGGCTGCCCCACGCGCTCGAGAATAGCACGAGGGCCGAGGCGTTCCGGGTCATGCTCGAAGCTCGGGCGCGCCCGGGCCGCTTCACCGTGGTGTATCGCCTCACGCTCCGAAGCCTCCCACGATGCGAGGAGGACGTCTTGCGCGAGGTCTTTGACGTCCTCGCGTGTCGCCCTGGTACCTCGAAGGTAACGCGCGACGAGGGCGCGGACGAGGCCCACCTGCGCGGCGAGTTCGGCAGACGCAAGGCGCCTTGCCGCGAAGTCCCGCCCCGCGCGGTAGATGGCTGCGAGCGCGAAGAGGACGAGATGGCACAACGCTACGTCGAATCTCGAGGCCGCCAACTGCTCGCCACGTGGACCGCGACAAGGGCCATGAACATCACGATGAGGATCTGCTGGGCTCTCTGCCAGGTCAGGAAGATGTTGCCGCGGTAGGGCCCACCCGTGACCATCGCGAGCTCGACAGAGACGATGATGCCGGTTGCAACCGCCTTGAGCGACAGCGGCTCACGCGACCGAAACGAGACCAGGAGACATCCGAGCGACGCGCACATCGCCGCGAGCTCGACGGCCAGATAGAGACGCTGGAGGTCTGCGCCGCGCGGGTAGGTCGCCACCATGAAGGCCACGGCGGCTGCGTAGGCGATCGCGATCGGCGCGGCACGCCGCCGTCACGCGATCACGGCGAGCACCTCGCGGCTCGGGCACTCGCCGTCGCCCGGGAAGTCGCCGAGCGTGCGCGCCTGCGCGACCACGTAGTCGCACGCCGTCTCGACCGGGCCGCCGAGGGCGCCGGCGAGGTTCTACTCCGCCGGCGTGCGGCGGGGCGTGGGGGACGCGCTGCTGGTGCGCTCGGAGGTGCTGTCGTCGGGCACCGACTTCATCCGCCTCGTCTACTCCCAGCAGTGGGTGCGCATGAGCGCGATGATCAAGGCGCTCGACGGCAAGGACGTGAAGGCGGGAATCGAGCGTCTCGGCCTCTCGGCCGACGCAGGGCGTTTGCAGCGCTGGACGGGGCTGTATGGCAAGAAGCTCGGCGTCACCGAGGCGAAGGCCGCGGATCCGGCCGTCAAGGCGGTCGAGGCATGGCACGAGGCCTACGGCACGCTCCTGGTCTAGGCTCCGGTCCCGATCCCAGGTGACATCTCTCTCAGGTTGGGGGGAGATGTTGCCGGTACACCTCGTGCACCCTTTTTCGACTCCGGCGCACGATTTCGCAACAACCCGGGGGACCTTCCCGGAAATAGTAGGGATGACGACGGGTCACAGATGACGGCGCTCCGCTCATGTCCGGCCCGCTCCTCGCTCGCAGCCAAATCCGGAGGATGAACCGCGCCGCGCCGCCGCTCGCTGCATCGCTCTTCCTGGCGGCGCCCGTGGCGCTCGCGCAGGTCGCGCCGCACGGCGCGCGCCTGTCCTACGCGCGCGGCCCTGGCACCGAGGGATGCCCCGAGGAGCCGAGCCTCCGGGAGATCGTCGCGAGCCAACTCGGCGGGGTCGACCCGTTCATGCGCGACGGCGCGTGGCACATCGAGGTGGTCATCCGGCGCAAGGGGACGGCGTTCCAGGGAGAGATCGCGCTTCACGACCGCGATGGCCGGGATCTCGGCCGCCAGGAGCACTCAAGCGCGATCTGTGGCGCGCTCGTGGAGGACATCAGCCTCTCCCTCAGCGCCGTCATGCGCCCGTTGCTACCACCACGGCCCGCACCGGGGAGCGCTCCCACCTCGCCGCCAGGGCCGCCGCTCCCGCCGGCGCCGAGGGGCGCCGCTTCACCCGTCCCGCCGGGCGCGTCGCCGGAGGCGCCGGGCTCGAAGCCGCCCAACCCGGTCGCGGTGCCAGCTCGATCCGTTCCGCGTCCGAAGCCGCCGCCGGATCGCCCGCGCCTCCAGCTGGGCGCCGGGGTGCTGCTCGGCGCCGGCGTGGCGCCGTCGGTGGCGGTCGGCTTCTCGGGGTTCGCCGGCGCCCGCTGGGAGAGGTTCTCGCTCTCGCTGGAGGCCCGCGGGGATCTTCCGATCGACGCAGAGCCCTACCGCGGCTGGACCATCAGTGTGTCGGGGCTTAGCGGCTCGCTCGTTCCCTGCGCTCACGCGGATTGGTTCTTCGGCTGCGCCGTCGCCACGGCAGGCGGGGTGTGGCACGTCAGGGACAGCACCGGCATCGAGGATGCGCTACCCTACGCAGCGCTCGGGCTTCGTGCGGGGCTGGAGGTGCCGCTGTCGGGCCGCCTCGCCGGGCAGCTCACCGGCGAGCTCTTGCTCAACACACTTCGGCCGCATGTTCGACCGCTCCATGGAGAAGCGTGGTCCGCGGCCCCCATCTCGGAGACGGTGGCTCTCCGTTTGGTCGCTTTCTTCTGAACCTCCATACGGTTTCACGAAGCGTCGGACGCGCCCGCGGGAGCGATTCCCGTGAGGCGGCTACGAGCGCATGCGGCGCGCTGGGGTCGCAGGCGCGTCCTTCGCGGCCTGCCACCTCCTGGAGAGGCCGCTGCCGCGTCCCATGCGGAACGAGCCGTCGACTCAGGCCGGTACAGCGCTGGTGCGATAACAGCAGAACGTCGCCGCCGCGGTCGGTGCGATGCTACCGACCGGCTCGCCGCCGAACGCTTCGCACTGTCCGGGATCGAGGCTGACGACGCTCACCGACTTGCTCCCGAGCGCTGTCCCGGAAGCGACAGTCCCGCAGTAGGGGGCGTCGGAGGTGATCACCTGGCCCGCGACGAGCTGCGAGCACCCTGGGTCGCTGAACGCGGAGGCCAGGACGCTGCAGGTCGCTCCGGCCGGCTCGGTGCAGCCGCAAGGCGCGCAGCCGCGCGTGTCCTCCACACCGGCGTAGAAGACGTGCCGCTCCGGGTACGTGGCCGGGCAGTCCTGCTCTCCTTCATGGTGGATACACGTGAGAAACCCCTCCGGCGGCGCGGCGTCGCCGCTCGGCGGTGCCGGCGTGCAGGTCATGCCCGGATCAGGGCACGGGGGGGACGCGTTGCCGGTGCACGCCCGGGCGACGAGCACGAAGCTCCCCGCCGTCGCGGGCTCGTCGGGGTTCTCCGGCGCCTCCGCGACCCTCGGTGCGCAACCTGCGGACACGACGCGAGGCGCCTGGATCGCGAGCGACTGCACGCACGGGGCGCCATCGCAGGTCCGTCTGGCCTCGACGGCATTCGCCGAGGTGCAGATCCCGTCCCACCCATTCGGGGCAGCGAACGAGGTCGCGGGAGCCTCGGGGCCGCCGCAAGGGAAGCTGGCGTAGGCGTTCCATTCCGCCGGCACCTCGCAGGTGGCCTCCGGCGGGTCGCACGCGCAGGCGGGGCACGTGTGTGGGGCCGGCGCCGCGAAATCGGCGTAGCCCTCGTAGCCGACGATCGGCGCGTTCGCAGGGCAGCTCGGGACACTGTCTGGGGCGCCGATCCAGAGCAGCGTGGGCTCGGACCACCCGAGCGGCTCCTTCGGTACGCACTGCCCTGCGCAGACCTCTGCCGCCGGGATCAGGTCGCCGAAATCGTGCGCGATGGCGACGTCCGTGTCGTCCTCGGCCGCGCAGTCATCGCCGCCATCGCCGCCGCACCCGCCAGCTCCGCCGGCGTCGGGGTCTTCGAGCACCTCACACGGCGTTCCCTTGGGCCCCTGATTCTCATCCCACGGACACAGGTACGTGGTCGGGTTCCCGCACCCGCCGGACGTGACCCCAATCCCGAGCCCGAGCGTGCTCGCGCAGCAAACCGCCACCATCCTACGCTGCCAACGTCGCGCCCGCGTCGCCATCGCCGCTCCTCATGATCTGCGGCGCCGTCGATGGCGCGCCGCCGTAAGTGCGGCCACGTTACCAGAGGACCCCAGGACGCCGCCAGATCGACCCCGGGACAGACCACCCCCGTGCGATCGCATTACGAAGAGCGCATCGCAGCGGATAACGATCAGGGTCGCGAGAGGCTCGCGCGGTACTGCACCCGCCCGGCCTTCGCACTCGCTCGAATCGAGCTCCTGCCCGATGGACGCATAGTGTACTTGCTGAAGACACCTCGGCGGGGACGCACTCACCGCGTCATGTGTGCAATGGAGTTCATGGCCCGGCTCGCGGCTTTGATTCCTCTGCCGAAGATCCCCCTTGTGAGGTACCAGGGAGTGTTCGCGCCTCGCTCGTCGTTGCGCTCTCCCGTGACGCCCAAACCCCCGGCCCGCGCCGCGAAGCCTGAACCGTGCCCGGGCCACGTGCCTCGGCCCGGCGCACCCGCGTCGCCCGCGCCTGCGCCTGCGTTGCCCGCGTCGCCTGCACTGGCATCAGCGGGAGCCGCGACGCCCCACACGTGGTCGTCGTCGGCGTCGCGTTCGTCTAGACTCGGAGCATGGTGGAACCGCTGTCGGAGGTCCGTCGACTCGGAAGCCTGAGCTTCGCGAAGCGGGGGCGGGCGCTTGCCCTGCTCGCCCGCGGCTGGGATCAGGCCACGGCCGATCGGGTCCTGGCTGCGCTGGATGGGGGCGACGGCGACGAGCGGCGGCTGGCGCTCGACCTGGCGACCTATCGCCGGGACGTGGCGCGCATCGAGGAGGCGCTGCGCGACCCCATGATGCGTCGGGCTGCGCTCTCCTCGGCGCGCCGAGTGCCGGTGTCCGACGAAGCGTTGCTCCAGGTGCTGCGCGAGGGGAATCGCCGGGAGGTCCGCGGGGTGGTTCTGATCATGCAAAGGCACCATCTCGTCGCCCAGGCGACCGCGGTCATTCCGCTGGTCATCGCCAGGCATGGTGTTGGGCTTGCGACACGCCTCTTCGCGACATGCGATCTCGACACGCTGGAACACCACGCGGCCGAGCACGAGGCCGCGTGGCGCGAGCTGGTGACGCGTGCGCCGGAGCGGGCCCTTCGCGTGGCACTGGCCACGAGGCGCAAGATCACGGCGGACGAGGCCACGCTGTTCTGCACCCGATATCCCAGGGAGGCTCTGGCGCTGCTTGTGCGGCAGGATGCCTTGCATGGGAGGGCGATCCACGCCCTGGCGATGGCTTGCCCGGCCGAGCTGCTCGAGGCCTTGCGCCGGAACGACTGGACTGTCTCTCTCGCCAACAATCCACTTCCATCCGGATTGCTGCCGATCTCAACGCTGCCGGCCGAGGATGTGCTGGAGCTCCGGAACCGGTGCAAGCCCCTCGACGCCTCCGCCGATCCGCTCTTCCGCTTCCTGCCCCTGACCGAGCGCGAACGCCTCCTTGCCGCCGAGCTGGAACAGGTCGAGACGGCGGCATGGTCGCCCCGTCCTGGCATGGACGCGCGGCTGGCCACGATGCCACCGGCGAGCGTCACGCGGCTCACCGCAGCGGCCCTGATTCGTCCCGTCGATCCGGACACCCGGCGCAAGCGGCTTCAGGCCATCGAGAAGCACCTCGACCTTGCCCAGCTGCGATCCGAGCACGAGGCGCTGGGCGCGGCCAGGGACCGGAGCGAACGCTCGGCGCGGATGGTTGCACTGGTGCGTTCGCTCCGCCGCGGCGCCGACCCGGCGACCTGCGCGTCTGTTCTCGCCGAGGTGGAGCCGGCATGGCATGGCTCCAGCCGCCATCTGGTCATGACCGAGCTGGCCCAGCTGTCCGATCATCAGGTCTCGGAGATCCCCGTGCAGACCTATAGGGACGCCCTGCTCACCACCGTGCAGTCGCGCGAGTCGAACGCAACCACCCTGGCCCAGGCCGAGCGGGCCGTGCACAAGGCCATCGGCTCCGCGATCCTCCGGGACAGCATCACGCGCGCGGCGCAGTTGCTCGGGCTCCTGGTTCAGATTCGCCTGGATCCCCGGGTGCGCTGGCGCGCCGACAAGGCGCCGGCGCCCGGCCAGAAGCCGCCCATGGAGTATCTGCCCAGCCCGCTGCGCACCGCCGAAGGTCTCGCCGCCCAGCTCCATGCGGCCTACGAGGGCGTGCGCCTCGACGGCACCACACCCATGCTGGGACCGGTGGCGGTCGGTCGCTACGAGCCCGAGGCGGAGCGGCTCATCCTGGACCTGCTCCTCGGAAGAACACCGAAGGCGCCGCGGCCTCCGCGCAAGCCCGTCACATGCGGTGGGCCGCTGGACGAGGTGATGGGGTACGTCCCGGAGATCAGCTTGAAGGAGACTGCCCTGGTCGACGAGCTGCTGGATCGGGACGACACCACCGATCCCCACAAGGCCGATCTGGTGGCGGCGATCTCACGATCGGCCCCCGGGCGGTGGACGCCCTCCCAGCGCAGTCGCTTCACACAGCATCTCCTGCGGGTGGCGCGGGACGCCAGCCTCGATCTCTCGAGGCGCGTCAAGGCCATCGCCCGCGTCGACGACGCGCAGCTGCTGCTCGAGCTGCTGCCGGGAGCGGCCGGGCCGGTCGCCGCCGCAATCCTGGCGCGGTGCGCCCGGATCGCTCCGCCGACCGCCGAGCTCCGGCGGCTGTTCCTGGAGCGCGCGCGAAGATCCGGCGTGGTGGGGCGCGCGGCGATGAGCGCCCTCAACGTGTTGTCCGAGCGCATGCCCGGTCCGTTCGATCTGGCGCCGTACCGTGAGCTGCTGCTGTCGAAGGACTGCGCGGTGGTCAACCGCAAGAACGCCGCCGTCAGGGTTTCAGCCGCTGCGACCGTGGAGGCGCGCAACCTCCTGATGGAGGCGTGGCGGTCCGAGGACCTGCACCCCAGCATCCGGCCGGACATCCTGGCGGGGTTGCTGCGCTTCGTTGACCAGGCCGACGTCCGACAGGTGCTCATCGACGGCATCACGACGGTGCCGGACACGTGGCCGCTGCTCAACCCCGGGTCGAGGCTCCTGTTCCCAAACGAGTCGCAGACGCGACCCGCTGTGGCTCGCGGCTTCGTGGCCCTGGCCGAGGCGCTTGTCGAATGCGGCGACGAGCGTATCGCTTCGACCGCAGCAGGTGTCTGCATTGCCCAGCATGATTTGTGCTCGGAAGGGCTTGGTCTGGCGACCAGGCTCCTCGCCGAGGCGCGCAGCTCCGGCCGCGTCCTGGTCCAGACGGTCGAAGCATTGAGCCGCCTTCCTGATGATGCCGGATTACCCCACTGGCAGGCGGCGCTGGCCCGGCTCGTCGAAGCAGCGAGCGGCAGTCGGACCTGGGCCTCGGCCCGACTGGCACGGCTCGCGCCCAGGCCACGGGCGTTCCGGGTTGCGCTCGGCCTGGCTCAGAAGGCTGCAGGCCTGCGCCTCACGGCCGCCGCCTCACTGAAGGAGATCCTCGACGTCGATCTTGTCGAGGTCAGGTTCGCCAAGGAGCTCTGGTCGGAGTATCTGGCCCTGGTGGACGAACAGCCTGCGCGTCGGAGCCCCTCCACCGGCAAGCTGAAGGACTCCGGGCTCGCCGCCTCCCTCATCGACTGGCTCATCCAGCATGGCGGACTGGCGGCCGCGCTGTCGGCTGCCGAGCTGTCGCTGCAGGTCGAGAAGCAACTCCGAGACAGCCCCGCATGGCGCGCTCGGCTGGACGCCATCCGCGCGATGCACGCTGACGCCGCCGAGCGCTTGCTGCTGGCGGACACCTAGAGCGACGGTCACCCGCTTCGGATACGGGCCCACCTCGACGTTTTCGGTGCTCAGCGCACCGGAGTGCGCTTGCGCGCCGAAAACGCCGATCTGGGCCCGTCTCCTGTGCGGGAGACCGCCGCTCTGCTCTGCGTGTACCAGAGGTGGGCAGAAACCGCTGTAGAGCCAGGTGATCGGGTTCGGTGATTCTCCTGTCAGGGATCCAGCCGCACCGCGATCGCGTGCCGGATCGGCCCCCGCGGCGCCATCTCGCGCGCGCCGCCGTCCTCGCGCCACGCCACGCCGGTCGAGGGGCCGCCGTCCAGGTTGAGGGCCTGCTCGCATCCGCGCGCCACCAGCATGTCGGCGAGCAGCCCCAGCGTGGGACCGCTCTGCGCCCCGTCCCCGCGCGCGACGATGGCCTCCATGCGCCGCCCCCTGTCGAGGACGCACAGCGCCGTCCGCTCCGCCCGCGGGCCGCCGTCGCTGCGCACGTTCCGGCTGCCGGAGAGCACCAGCCGCGGCAGCCCCTGCACCGCGAGGTGAGCGCCGGGCGAAAGGACGAACCCGGCGGCGTCGTGCAGGGCGGCGCGGCCGCCGGAGACCACCAGCACGCCGCCCCCGAGCGAGGGCGCGAGCGGCGCGAGCTCCCGGCCATCGACCACGACGAGCCCCTCGGGTCTCCTCTGTCGATCGAAGAAGCCACCGTTGATGACGAACGACGCGCGGGTGCGTTCGAGCACCCCCGCGACGTCGCGCGACATCTCGACATCGACGACCTCGAAATGGGCGTTCGCGAGGCGGAACGCGAAGACATGGACCCGGTAGTCCTCTCCCTCGACGGTCATCACCTCGGGCTGGACGTGGGCGCCGGCCGCCGGGCCCTCCGGGGGGGAAAGCGCCGCGGGAGCGGGCGGCGGGGGCTCCGGAGGAGCGGGCGCGCTCGGCGCAGCTGGAGCGAGCACGCTCGCCCCCGGGAGAGCGGGCGCGCTCGGCGCGGGGCGCCGCGACGCGAGCGCGGCGGCGCCGAGGAGCGCGAGCCCCGCCATCGACAGAAGCGCCTTCGAGGAAGCGCGGAGCGTCACGGCCCTGCTCTACTCGATCCGCGAGCGCGCCGCCCGAGGGGGCACCGGGGGTCTGATGGGCCCCAAAAACACCTCGCCAGGCGCCGTCACTTCGCGAGCAGCGCCTCGATCCGGGACGGATCGACGCCGTAGATCTCCGCGAGCCGCGGGACGCGGTCCGATGCCGGAAAGGTCAGCGCGCGCCGCAGCGGCTCGTGAGGATGGTGATCGAGCACCCAACCCCCGAGCTGCCGGCGGATTTCCGCTTCGCATACGCCCTCCACGACCTCGACGCCGCCTGCGCGCAGGATGCGAACGCCTTCGCCGTCGACGCGCGGGTTCGGGTCGTTCATCCCGATCACGACGCGGGCCACGCCGCGCTCGATGATCGAACGCGAGCACGCCGGCGTGCGGCCGTGGAACGAGCACGGCTCGAGGGTCGAAAGCAGCGTCGCCCCGACCACGCTGAACCCGCGCGCGTGCGCCGCGCGCGCCGCGGCGATCTCCGCGTGATCTTCACCCGGCCCCAGGGTGTGCCCGCTGCCGAGGAGCTCCCCGGCGGCGCTCACGATCGCGCAGCCGACCCAGGGGTTGTCGCCCGTTCCACCGCGCGCCCGCTCGGCCTCCTCGATCGCGAGGCGCATCCATTTCTCGAGGTCGTTGCTCATCGAACGCAAGCATGACCCTACCTCATGCCGGCCGTGTACGCGATGAAACCTCGGCGAACCTCGGAGAAACGCCCGTGAGCGCAGGCGCCCACACGGCAACGTCGCGCTACGTCGAGCGGGCCGTGCTCATGAAACGCAACGTCACCACGTCATGAGCTGGTCGCGAATCCAGCTGGCCCGCCTGCGGAGAAAGTCCTTGAGCAGGCTGATCTCGGCGTCGTAGGACCCATCGCGAGGCGGGGAATCCGGCCAGCGCGCGAAGTTTCGCTCCACGGCCGGAGCTCCCGCCTTGCGCACCAGGCCGTCCACCATGGCGTCGAGCTTGTCGGGCGCGAGCTCGCCCTGGAGCAGCGCCAAAAATCGTGCCTTGTACCGCGCCTTGAACGCTGGATCGCGAAACAGCAGCCCCCACCAGCCCTCCGTGAAGTAGTCGGTCCCGTCGGAGCCCTCGAGCTTCCACTCTTCCGGCTCGAACGCGCGTTCATCGTGGGGCGTTCCGAGGCTTCGGTCGAAGTCCCACACGGGACCGGCCGAGAGGAGGCCCTGTCGATCCTTGAAGAAGTACGTGCTGATCCGCAGGGCATCGACGTTCTTCGTCAGGGCGTTGATGATGTTGTGGTCGATGAAGGCGTCTTGATCGATGAAGCTCGAATAGTGTTTGCCGCTGCTGGGCTGCTGGAAGTCATCCGCGTTGACGGCCTCACCGAAGTCGTCGATGTAACGGCGAATGTAGTCGAGCTGCGGCTCTCGCGCGGGCTCCAGCATGTCCTCCGGGTCGGGGTACACGAACTGGAGGTCCTGGCCGGCGGCCTTGAATTGATCCTCGCCCTTGTCGATGCGCAAGATGAAGCCACCGGTCACGTCCGGCTCCGTGAGATCGCCGGCCGAGAGCTTGGCCACCGGGACACGATCCTGACCGCGCTTGATCTTCTCGATCGCCGTGTAGAACCCGAGGAAGCTCTTCTTCGCCACGTCAGCCCCCGAGTCGACAAGGAACACCTCGACGAAGCTCGTACGCGGCGCATACCGGCCGATGCGGTTGCTCATCTCGAAGGCGAGCGCGTTGCGGATCAGCGAGCGGTCGAAGCTCACCGGATCGCTGAGCACCCAGTCGGAGTCCGCCGGCATCCCCAGGAGCGCGCGGTCGAAATCCGTGTCCAGAGCGTCGTCACGAAATTCGACGGCGTATTGCTTCTTCGGAAACTCGCGAGACGTCGCGCCGCGGACGTGGATGCCGATGCGGCCATCGAAGCTCGCGCGGCCCAGGAGCTTGGTTTGCCCAGCGTTGGGCTCGAGCAGCATGAACGTCGCCGGGACGAACTCGGTACCGAGCGGGTCGAGCTCCTTCGACTCGAAGGTGTGGATCACGACGATCGGCAGCTCCGAGCTGAACTCCGCGCTATCGGCGGCGACCTTGAAATACGCCTCGGTCGCGATCGGCCCGAGGAGGTCGGCCCCGTCGCTGCCCTCTCCCCCGTTGCCCCCCTGCCCGGAAGGCGCGGCGTCCGGGACGACGGCGAGGGCGCGCACCCGCGTGGACGCGGTGAGCACGAGCGGCTCGACGTAGACCGGCGAGCTCGCGGTGGGCAGCGAGCCGTCGGTCGTGAAGTGCACAACCGCGCGCTCGTCCTCGACCGTGAGCTCCACGGGCTCGGACGCCTGGAAGGTGCCTCCCTTCGGCGTGAACACGACGGCCAACGACTTCGGGGCAGGCGCTTTCGCGCCATCGCTCGGCTCGCTCGAGCAGCCCCCGAGCGAGGCCAACACGAACACCCCCGCGATCCCCAGCGCTGCGAGCTTCGACACGTCGAACATTCCCGCACAGCTTACTCGGGTCGCTCGTGAATTCGAACGAGCGCGTGATGGGTCTCGCGTCCTCTTCGAATCGAGCCGAAATCCAGGCCTTTTCTGCGCGTGTCGGATGGTTCGCGATGAGTAGTCCCGGAGGGGGCGACGTGGGGTCGACCCTGGTTGGTTCAGCCCGAAGCCTCCAGCAACGCCGCGTCGTGCGCCTCGGCGCCGGGCCCGAGCGGCTGGCCATAGGAGAACTCGACGTAGTTGCCGTCCGGGTCCTTGAGCGCGCAGAAATAGGCCACTGGATAGGGCAGCTCCTTGGGCGGCCAGACGAGGTGCGCTTCGCCGCGGCGCGCGATCTCGTCGACCGCGGCGCGGCTCTCGAGCGCAAACCCGAAATGACTCATGTCCTCGGGCGCCTGCGGCGCGCGCTGGCCGCCCTCGATCATCACCAGGACGAACGTCCGCTCCTTCCCGTCCTCGGCGAGCCAGGCGACCCGCGTCCCGGCGTCGCTGCGCTCGTGAACCACCTTGAGCCCGCAGAACTCGCGATAAAAGGCGATCGTCGCATCGAGGTTGCCTACGTGGAGCGCGACGTGGGTCATCATGGGTTTCATTGTGAACTCCCCTTCTTTTTTCCCCCGGCAGCGTAGCAGGCGAACAAGCGTGGCAGCAGCAGGGCCGCGCCCCGGCGCGCTCGAGCGGACGTCCCGTCCTAGGCGGGCTCGAACGCCTTGCTCGACGCGTACCCGCGCGCGGCGGACCGGATCTTCGCGATCTGCGCCGCGTCGAAGGAGACGGGCGCTCCGGTGCGCGCGTAGCTCATCACGTTGTCGTCGACGCCGCTGTGCCCGAGCCCGAAGAAGTGCCCGAGCTCGTGCGCGAGCACGGTGGGCCGCGCGTTCGCCGCGATGATGACGAAGCGCCGCTCCGGCGCCGCCCGGTGCCGCCAGTGCACGCCCATCCGGAAGCGCCGCGGATCGTCGACGTCCCGCAGCGACGCGACCACCATCACGTTGATCCGGCGCGCCTCGATCGCCGAGGCGAGCGCGTCCCGGTCCTCGCGCGTCTCGATCCGCAAAAACCGCGGGGCGAGCGCGCGCGAGCCGACCTTGCGCAGCGCCACACCGGCGGGCTCGAACAGCCGGACCGCCTCGGCGATCTGCGCGTCGATCCAGGCGTCGTCGCGCACCGGCTTCCCCGCCTCCTCCTCCGTCACCGCGATCGAGAGGGGAAACGCCGGGAGGGGCGCAAGCACGCGCCCCGCCGCGCGGGCCAGGCCCGGGGCGAGCGCGCTGGCGGAGAACAGGCCGGCTGCGGCGATCACGGCGCGGCGGGAGATCATGGATGAGGCCTTATATCATCACCGGTCGACGATCGCGAAAGCGCCGGTGAACCGCCGCCGCCCATAAAAACCAACAGATCCAACGAGTTCACTCGGCTGTGTAACCTTGTCTACGCCACGCTGGCGCCGAGCTCACCGCCGAGCGCGGTGCATTGTGGAGGCGCTCCCGGGTGTCGTGCGCTAGCGTGCCGGCGTATGGTGCATTCAGGGGCGACGCGCACGTTTGGGCTTTTGGCATTAGCGCTATTTTCAAGCTGTGGCGGCCGCGCGAGCGAGCCCGGTCCTGACGATGGCAGCGGCGGTGGCGACGCATCGAATTTCGATGGCAATGGTGCCGCGTCGAATCTGCCGGATGCGGGAGCGGGAGCGGGGGGCGGCCAGGGTGGCGCATCCGCAGCAGGCGGCTCCTCGGGTGTCAGCGGGGAAGGCGGCGCCGACGGCAACCCACGTGCAGCGGTGGTTGCTGCGTGCGCCACGCTCTGCGACGCGCTCGAGGGCTGTGGTACGACGGGTGGCTTGGGGCCAAGCTGCGAGGCGGACTGCGCAGGCACCCTCACTGCCCGAAACGGCGAGTGCGTCGAGCTCGGCTTGACCATGTCGACGTGCCTTCAGGGCGCACGCGGTTGGGAGTCAGATTGTACGCTGTCGTTCTTTCGTGCAGCTCAGGAGCAGTGCTTCAACCAGGTCACCGCGTTTCAAGAGTGCGTAGCGGGAACCAGCGGCGCCCAGCTTTCACCGATGCTGTGCGGGCAAATTTCCTCCGGCACCTCGGACAGCTGCGTCGAGGATTGGAAGTGCTTGAACAGCACCTGGTACCACCTCACGTGTGTCCCTGCGGCGGATGGCCAAAGCGACTGCACCTGCGAGGTGGTCGGTGACTTCATCGAGGACTTCACGCTGACCGAGACGGTGAGCGAGCCGACGGCCGACGCGTGCAAGAACCGAATGGCGGCCTGCGTGGCGGCCAGCTTGCCCAGCCCGTGAATCAACACGCTGGATGAATGTGGCCCGCGTCGCGTGGGCAATCTCCCTGGACGAGCACGGTGGCGCGCCCGCTGCGGATGGGGCGCAGATCCCGCTTGTGAGATACCATGGCGGTGAGCCATGACGGGAGCGCCGCGAGGTTCCGCTCATTCGAGCGGGGCTATCACCTTCCCGGGGTTGAGGATGCCGTCCGGATCGAAGGCGGCCTTGATGCGGCGGTGCAGCGCCAGCGACGCCTCGCCGAGCTGCCGGGTGAGAAAACCGCGCTTGAGCGTGCCGACGCCGTGCTCGCCGGTGATCGTGCCGCCCAGATCGAGCGCCTGCGCCATCACCTCGTTGAAGGCCGCGACCGCGCGCGCCTCGGCCGCGGCGTCGTGGCGATCGAAGACCACGAGGGGGTGAAGGTTGCCGTCGCCCGCGTGCGCCACCGTCGCGATGGTGGTCTGCGCCTCGGCGGCGACCGCCTCGATGCGCCGGAGCATCTCCGGGAGCAGCGGCAGCGGCACCGCGACGTCGTCGACGAGCACCGTCCCGAGCTGCTCGAGCGCCGTGAGCGCGAGGCGGCGCGCGGTGAGCAGCATCTGCCCCTCGCCCTCGTCGTCGGTGGTGGCGACCACCGTCCCGCCGGCGGCCTCGCAGGCCGCCTGCATGAGGGAGAGCTCGGCGGACCCGGGAGCGTCGCTCTGCGCGATCAGCATCGCGGCGGCCTCGGTGTCGAGGTCGAGCGGGCGGTAGCGCTCCACCGCGCGGATGGCCGTGCGGTCCATGATCTCGAGCATCGACGCGTCGACCGCCCGCACGATCGCCGCGACCGCGCGCCCCGAGGCCTCCAGCGACCCGAACGTCGCGACCAGCGTGGTCGCCGGCGGGGGCAGCCGCCGCAGGCGCAGCGTGATCTCGGTGACCATCGCGAGGGTGCCCTCGGAGCCGACCAGGAGCCGCGTCAGATCGTAGCCGGCGACGTCCTTGCGGCTGCGGCCGCCGGTGCGGAGCAGCTCCCCATCGGCGAGGACCGCCTCGAGGCCGAGCACATAGTCGGACGTGACACCGTATTTCACGCAGCACAGGCCGCCGGCGTTGGTGGCCACATTGCCGCCGAGGGTCGAGATGGCGTAGCTCGACGGGTCGGGCGGATACCAGAGCGCCCGCTCGCGCGCGGCGGCCTTGAGCTCGCCGTTGAGCACCCCCGGCTGGACGACGGCGAGCATGGCCGCCTCGTCGATCGCGAGGATCCGGTTCATCCGCTCGAAGCTCACCACCACACATCCCTCGGTGGCGGTCGCCCCGCCCGCCACCCCGGTCCCGGCGCCGCGCGGCACCAGCGCGATGCGGTGGCGGGTCGCCCATCGCGCTAGCGCCTGCACCTGTGCGGTCGACGAGGGCCGCGCCACCGCGAGCGGCCAGCCGCCGATGCCGCCACCCCCGCCGGAGCCGCCGTCTCCGCCGCCCCCGCCGGCCGCCCAGATCGCCTGATCATGGCGATACCCCTCCATCACGTCCCGATCGGTGATCAGGCCGTCGCCCAGCGCGACGGCGAGCTCGGTCATCGCGTTCATGTGCCGTAGAACTCCGAGAGATGTGCCCTGAGGAGCGTCGCGGCCGTTTTCGCGTTGCCGCGCTCGATCGCGCGCAGGAGCGCCCGGTGCTCCTCGATGACCCGCGGGCGGATCGCCGCGAACGACCGCGCCCGCAGCGCCTCGTCGAGGTGGAGCGCGATGCTGTCCTTGACCGCGACCATCACGAGGGCGAGCGCCTGGTTGCCCGACGCCGCCACCAGCGCCACGTGGAACGCGACGTCGGCGCGGTGGAACTCGGCCTGTGAGACCTGCGGCCGCTCCATCTCCGCGAGCGCGGCGCGCGCCTCGTCGAGGTGAGCCGCGACCGGCGCGGCCGCCGACCGGACCATCGCGGCGGTCTCGATCGCGACGCGCAGCTCGATCAGGTCCGGCAGCGACACGCTCTGCAGCTGCACCACGTGGGTCAGCGCCTCGGAGAAGCGGCTCACCGCCGCGTCGGGGCTCGCGGCCTGCATCGGCGAGGTCCGGCCGCGCGGCGCGAGCAGCCCCTGCGCCTGGAGGTGGCGGAGCGCCTCGCGGATCGTCGCCCGGCTGACCCCGAACTGCTGCGCCAGCTCGCGCTCCGGCGGCAGGCGCTCGCCCGACGACAGCGAGCGATCGAGGATCGCCTCGCGGATCTGGTCCGCGACACGCTCGTAGATCGCCGACCTGGGTACGGCCTGGAATCGGACAGGGTTGGCCATTGGTCCTACTGTCTGTTGGTCTGACCAATTCTACCGTCGAGCTCGCTCCTGTCAACCGTGCGCGGGGGCGCCCCCGGAGCACGCCGCCCCAGCCCTGCGACGGGGCAAGCGGGGTCTGAGGGGCCAAAAACGGCTCGCCAGGCGCCGTCCCCGGGGATTCACGCGGGCGAAAGTGCTACGGTTTCCTATCCGCGGAAATGAATCAGGTAGAAGCCAGCGTCCCACGCTCGCGTGGGACTCGGCTGGAGCACGAGTTGTGCGCGATGCGAACCGCGGCGCGCTCCGGAGATCATCGATGTTGAACACAGCGGTTGGAAGGTTCCGTCTCGTCGCCCTGGGCGAGGGAGCGTCGTTTCTCCTCCTCCTCGGAGTCGCGATGCCGCTCAAGTACTTCGCAGACTTTCCGGCAGCCGTCCGCGTCGTCGGTATGGTGCACGGCATCTTGTTCGTGCTGTACGTGTTCGGCGTGATCGAGGCGATCGCCGCCGGGCGCTGGTCAATCGGGCAGGGGCTCCGTGCGCTCGTCGCGTCGCTGATTCCCTTTGGCCCGTTCGTGCTCGACGCCCGTCTGCGGCGAGAGCAACAAGAAGAGGCCGCGGGGTTGCCCGAGGCCGCGTCCGGCGACAGCGGCGCGGCGCATCGAGGCTAACGGGAGCATCCATGGCACTCCCCTCGACGCGAATGGACTTCCGCATCGACCTCTCGCACGTCGATCGCGGCCGCGAGGCGAGCGAGCGGGTGATCGTCGCCCGCCACCCCTCGGAGAGCGCCGAGCACGTCATGCTGCGGGTGCTCGCGTATTGCCTCTTTCACGAAGAGGGCCTCGCCTTCGGCCCAGGGCTCGCCGACGCGGAGGGGGCAGACCTCTGGACGCGCGATCCTGCGGGCCGCGTCCTCACCTGGATCGAGTGCGGCGCGGCGCCGTTCGAGAAGCTCAAGAGGATCGTGCAGCACAACGCGGGCGTGGCCGTTCACGCGCTCTTTTCGGACGCACGCCGGCGCGACGAGCTCGTGTCTGGCGCGCGCGAGGCCGCCTCGCGCGCGAGCAAGGTCACCGGCGCGATCTCGCTCTCTACCGTCGACCACCGCCTCGTCGCCGCGCTCGCAGAGAACACGGGTTTGCGGCGTCAATGGGCGGTCACGATCGTGGGCGATCACCTCTATATCGAGGCTGACGGAAGGACGCTCGACGGCGAGGTCGTCCGCTCGCGGCTCGAAGAGTCGTGATTGCGTCGAGACATCGTGCCGAAGCCGGTGCCAGCGATCACGCACGACGCGAAGGAGCAAACGAAGACGGCGGCCCGAATCATGCGTTGCCGGTCATGAAGCCATGCGAAACGCTGTAGCAACGTGGCGTCTGCACCCATGTCACTTGCGTAGGTGCCCCGGCCGCGCTACTCGGTGCTGGCTGTTTCACCCGCGCGCGTACCGCAAAGCTCGCGCTTCGACCGAGGAGAGCTAGAGATGAAGATCAAGAGGAACGGTTCGGCGGCCTGGCAAGGTGGAATCAAGGATGGCAAGGGCTCCATCTCCACCGAGAGCGGCGCGCTCAAGGACTATCCCTACGGGTTCGCCAGCCGCTTCGAAGGGCAGCGTGGCAGCAACCCCGAAGAGCTGATCGGCGCCGCCCACGCCAGCTGCTTCACGATGGCTCTGTCCCTGATCCTGGGCGAAGCCAAGCTCACCGCCGAACAGATGAACACCTCGGCGCAGGTCACGCTGGAGCAGGTGGAAGGGGGCTTCGCCATCACCGCCGTTCATCTGACGTTGAAGGCCAAGATCCCGGGCGCGGATCAGGCGACGTTCGAGAAGCTCACCGGCATGGCCAAGGCCGGGTGTCCGGTGTCCAAGCTGTTCAAGGCCGAGATCACCCTCGACGCGACGTTGATCGAGTGAGAGGTCGGTGAGGGGGTGTGATTGCCAGGGAGCGGGCCTTGCGAGGCCGGAGGCCGCTCCCAGGCGGTCGCCGTCATTTGTCGTGGGGATAGGTGGAGGACACCGGCGCGGACGCCGGCATGGAAGCCCCCGGGCGGAGTCTCACTCCTTGGTGCCGGCCCGTTCGCGCGCGAGTGCGAAGGCGATGCCGCTTTCCAGGGTCCCACGGGTGACGATGCCCTCCAGGTGGGTTCCGAGGCTCACCAGGGTCTGCGCCACGTCGGGGCGGATGCCCGTGAGGACGACCTGTGCCCCGAGCATGCGCGCCGCTCGGGCTGCTTGCAGTAGCGCATGCGCGACACCCTGGTCCACTGTCGCTACGCCGGTGATGTCGAGGATCGCCGTGCTCGCCTGGGACCGCGAGATGCCCGACAGCAAGGTCTCCATGATCTGGCGCGCACGCTCCTCGTCGATCGACCCGATGATCGGCATCACCACGACACCCTTGCTGATCGGGATCAGCGGGGTGGACAGCGCCACGAGCGCCGCGGCCTGCATGGCGATGATCTGCTCCTGCAGGCGCTGGTGCGCGGCCTCGGACGCCTTGCGGGCCGTGACGTCGACCCCAAGGGATACGACCTCGAGCAGCTCGCCGTCCGGCCCGAATCGGTGGAAGGAGTTCCACGTCAGCGTCCGCAGCTCGCCGTCACGGGTGCGCAGCGCCAGCTCGTAATCCTGGACGTCCCCTCCTTCCGCAGCGATGCGCAGGTACTCCTTCACGGGCTCCATCAGCTCGCCCGGATAGAGTATCGGGAGCAGCTCCTGGCCGATGACCTCTTCGAGCTTGTAGCCGATGATCCGCTCGCAGGTCGTGTTCGTGTACACAACCCGCCCGTCGGGTGTGAGCCGCGAGATGAGCGCTGGCGCGCGCTGCACGATCTGCTCGTACTCGTCCCGCTCCTGCCGGACTTGCGCGAGCTGGTGCTCGAGCTCCGCCACCCGGCGTTGCAGCTCGGCGACCTCGGTGTCAACCTCGGCTCTGGTCATCGCTTGGAGATCCTCACGGCGTGAGGATAGGCCACCTTCCGCGGTCCAAACAAGGCCTGCTGGGCTCCGCGCACACCGCATCCGTCGCCTGCCGGCACGTCACTGAGGAATGGGTGAGCTTGCATACGGCAAGGCGCGGCGACCTCCCCGCATGGATGCCGTTGTCACCTCGTATTGAGAGTCAAGCTGGTTGATGCTCTGTCGCTCGGGCTGTCCGGCCGCCATCGCGCCAGTGACCGGGCCTCCGTCGCGGGCGCGAAGGTCGGCTCATCGCCACAAGGACAACCCCGACGCGGCTCTCGAGCGCCGGGAGCGACGCTTCGCCGCGGCGTGCGACGGGCTCGACGTGCATTGCGCAGAGCGCACGCCGCGGATGACGATCGGGGGCGCGAAAGGCGCGTGTGGTACTGCACCCGCCCGACCTTCGCACTCGATCGAATCGAGCTCCTGCCCGATGGGCGCATAGCGTACTTGCTGAAGACTCCTCGGCGGTGCGAGTTGAGCCGACCCTGATCTCGGTCTTGCCCTGGGGGCGGCTGTTCGACGGGGAGTTGTTCGCAACGTCGCGCTACGTCGAGTGGACCGTGCTCATGAAACGCACCTTCGTGTTCGATGCTTTGCGATGCCCGCGATGCGAATGGAAGATGCGCGTGCTTTCGACGAACACGGACCCAAAGGCGGTGCGACGGGGCAAGCTGGTGTTCGGATGGGCGAACGAGGGCGCGCCCGGCGCTGTCCCCGCGGGGCCTGATACGGGCGAAGGTTCTACGGTTTCTTATCCGCCAGCGTCAAGCCGAGAGGGGCATGGGGTTTCAGCAGGTGAATCGGTCCGTCGATGCAGGCCCATCCGGCCAGGCGCGAACCCGAGCGTGGGCGGGGATCGCGGTGCGCTCGGCACGCAGCGCCGCTGCGCTGGCGCAAGGGGTGCCTGGCGGCGCGGGCGGACCTGACGTGCCGGGCGTGAGCGCCTGCGTCCGTGCTGCGCCGGCGGTCACATTCCGGGGGGCTGCCTTGTCCTGGGAGCGGACCCCACCCGGAGAGGACATGAAGAGACTGCTCAGAATCGATGCAAGCGCCCGTACGCAAGGGTCGATCTCGCGGAGCGTGGCGGACTATTTCCAGATACGCTGGACAGAATCGAATCCGGGCGGCCGCGTCATCGTTCGCGACCTCGCCCGGTATCCGGTGCCGCACCTCGACGCCGCGACCATCGCCGCGTTTCTCGCGCCCCCGCCGCCTTCCGGGGGGCCGCCGCCCGAGGGCCTCGTGCTGTCCGACGCCTTGATCGATGAGCTGAGCTCGGCCGATCACTTGCTGATCAGCAGCCCGCTGTACAACCTCACGCTGCCATCGACCCTCAAGGCCTACTTCGATCACGTCATCCGCAGTGACCGTACGTTTGCACAGGTAGAAGGGCGCTATGTGGGCCTTCTCACCAGCAAGTCGGCGTCCGTCGTGACGACGCGCGGCGGCGTCGCCTCGCCCGCCGCCGAGGACGAGCTTCAGACCCGCACGCTGCGGGCGATACTGGCCTTCATCGGCGTCACGAAGGTCGACGTGATCTCGCTGGAGGGGATGAGCGGAGACGAGGCCTCTCGGTCGCGTCGCATCGCGTGCGCGCGGGCCGAGATCGACCATCTCTTCCCCTCTCCTGGAGAGCCGGTGTGGCTCGGGCCGTTCACCGAGGAAGATCGCCGGGAGATCGGCGGGCTGCGGGCTGCGCAGGCTGCTGCCATCCAGCGGGGCGACGCGGAGGCCTACGCGGCGCTTTGCACCGGCGACATTCAGCTCCTGATCCCGGGGCACGATGTCGTCTCCGGCCACGAGCAGTTCCTCGCGTGCGAAGCGGAGCTCTTCCGGAGCGCGAGCTTTGCGTCGTTCAGGAAGACGCCGGAGCGGATCGAGCGGAGCGGCGACCTGGCCGTCGAGGTGGGCCGGCAGGAGGTGGCCATGCGGCGCGGTGGGGCCGCGAGCGTCTTCGCCGCACGGCAGAAGTACACACATGTTTTCCGGCGGACGGCGCAGGGCTGGCGCTTCGCCGTGCTGATGTCCAACGCCATCGAGTAACCGTCATGGATCACCGAACGCATCTTTTCGAGAGCCATCGCCCCCTCCTCGAGGGGCTCGCTTACCGGATGCTCGGCACGCGCGCCGACGCTCTCGACATCGTGCAGGAGACGTTCTTGAAGTGGAGCCAGACAGACATCGACCAGATCCGCGACGCGCGCGCGTGGCTCGTCACGGTGTGCAGCCGCATCGCGTTGAACACGCTGCAATCGGCGCGTTCCCGGAGAGAGATGTACGTGGGCACATGGCTGCCGGAGCCGTTGATGGAGGATACGCGGAGCCCTGACGAGGAGCCGGAGATCGACGAGACCGTCTCGGTGGCGTTGATGCACGCCCTCGAGAGGTTGACGCCGAACGAGCGCGCCGCGTTCCTGCTGCACGACGTGTTCGGCTACAGCTTCGACGAGATCTCCACCCTGCTCGGCAAAGAGAGCGCAGCGTGCCGGAAGCTCGCCTCCCGTGCCCGCGCGCGGGTGCGCGACGCGCGGCCGAAGTTCGCGGCGTCGTCCACCGAGCACCAGCGCCTCCTGACCGCGTTCCTGAATGCCGCCCGCGCTGGCCAGATCGACGAGCTCCGCGGCCTGCTCGCGGAGGGCGTGGAGCTCCACGCGGACGGGGGCGGCAAGGCCGAGACGGTGACCCATGTGCTCCGCGGCGCGGACGCGGTGAGCACCTTCTTCGTCCGCGTCTGGAGCGCCACGGCGCATCCCGATGGCCGCTACCGCTTCGTGTTGCGGTGGTTCAACGGTTCCCCTGGGCTCCTGGTCCACGACGAAGATCGCCTGATCGCCGCCGTGAGCGTGAGCGTCGACGAGGGCGTGATTCGAGGGATCTATGCCCACCGCAACCCGGAGAAGCTCGCAGCCTTTCTCGCGGAAGCGGGCTGAGCGGCGCGGGCCCGGCGAGGGAAAGCAGGCCCGGCGCCCTGCTCTTTTTTTCTGGACTCAACAGTCCAGAACGTTCATGCTCTCTCCGTGGCCCGTCCCAAGGAGTTCGATCGCGACGAGGTGCTCCGGCGCGCCATCCCGGTCTTCTGGGAGAAGGGCTTCGCTGGCACCTCGACCGAGGATCTCGTCCGTGCCATGGGGATCGGCCGACAGAGCCTCTACGACACGTTCGGCGACAAGCGACGCCTGTTCCTCGAGGCGCTCCGCGCCTACAACGCCGACAGGATCGCCTCGGTGATCAAGGAGCTCCGGGCCGGACCGAGCGCGCTCGCGGCGCTCGAGCGTGTCCTCGTCGACCTCGCCGAGGAGCACGGCACGGCGCGCTCCCTCGGCTGTATGGGCGTGAACGCCGTCTGCGAGCTCGCCCGCGAGGACGACGAGGTGCGCGCGCTCACCGCGACCAGCGCCGCGCTCCTGGAGACCGTGCTGAAGGACATCATCGACGACGGCAAGGCGAAGGGCGACATCGGCCGCGCGATCGACAGCCGCGCGGCCGCTCGCTTCCTCGCGACGACGCTCAGCGGGATGAAGGTGCAGGCCAAGGCTGGCGCATCGACCGATGCCCTCCGCGACGTCGCGGCCTTCGCGGTCCAGAGCCTGCGCCCACGCTGATCGCGCGGCGGCCGCTCCGGGCCGCACCCTCTCGCCGCGCGCTATTTTTGACTGATCGTTCAAGTTAACCAACGCACAACAGCCAACGAAGCAAAGGAGCTCAACATGAACAACAACATCGGGCCGCTCGCAGGGAAGAAGGCGATGGTCATCGGCGGATCGCGGGGCATCGGCGCGGCCCTCGTGAAGCGCCTCGCGCGTGAAGGCGCGGCGGTCGCCTTCACCTACGTGAGCAGCCCGGACCGAGCGCGAGAGCTCGTCGCGGCCGTCGAATCCGAGGGCGGGCGCGCCATCGCCCTTCAGGCCGACAGCGCCGATGCGAGCGCGCTCGAGGGCGCGATCGCCGAGGGCGCGAGGGTGCTCGGCGGGCTCGACGTCCTGGTGAACAACGCTGGCATCCTGATCTTCGGCAATGTGGACGAATACCGTCTCGAGGATTTCGACAGGATGCTGGCCGTCAACGTGCGCGGCGTGTTCGTCGCCGCCAAGGCCGCAGCAAATCACCTCTCGCGCGGGGGGAAGATCTTCGTCATCGGCAGCAACACGGCCGAGCGCGCGATGCTCCCCGGCTTGACCGTGTACGGGATGACGAAGGCTGCGGTCGCGCGGCTGGTGCGCGGGTTGGCGCTGGATTTCGCCCCGCGCGGCATCTCGGTCATCAACATCCAACCTGGCCCGACGACGACCGACATGATGCCGGCCGACGGCCCGCACGTCGACTGGGTGCGCAACATGAGCCCCGAGAAGCGCATCGCCGACCCCGACGAGATCGCGCGGTTCGTGACTTACCTGGCCCGGCCCGAGTCGACCTACATCAACGGCGTGAGCCTGACGATCGACGGCGCTTTCTTGGCGTGAGCTGCCAACGCTGCCATCGCCGGGAGTTTACCCTCATCCGCTGAGCTGCCCCGGCCCCGGACGCTACGCCTCGTCCTCCACCAGCGTGACGGCGAGCAGGGCGCCCCCGGGAGTGATCGCCCGCAGCGCCGCAGGGACAGCGGCGAACGCGAGGCGCTCGACCTGCTCGGCGACCACCGAGGGTCGCACCAGGATCGAGCCCGGCGCGGGCTCCGGGGCCGGTGCATCGCCGTCGAACGTGGCGAGCGACATCCACTCGAGCCCGTCGAGGTCGTCGCTCAGCGCATGGGCTGTCGGGCCGACGCAGCACTGGGCCGCGAGCAGCACCAGGCGCGCGATGTCGACGTCGACCTCGGCGGCCCCGGACGCAGGATCCACGCAGGAGGCCGCCTCGACCGCGTCGGGCACGAGCTCGCTCCAGTCGATCTGTGGCGTCCACGAGGGCTGCGCGACGAGGCGCGCCAGCGCGAGCTCGAAATCGATGATGGCGTCGGAGGCGGCGAGCTCCTGCAGCCCCTCCACGCGCTGCGCTGCGCGCGAGAGCGAGTTGTAAACGACGGTCGACCCCTCGACGAGGCCGGCGCCTGTCGCGCGGGCGCACAGCGCCGCCGTCACCTCGTCGCGCGAGAGCCGGAGGACGGCTGCGAGCGTCGCAATCCGTGACGCCTCGATGGGGGAGCGCATGCCGGCGAGCGCGCGGTCGAACGCCGGCCGCCGCGCGAGGAACCCGAGCAGGCCGTCGAAGGCGAACGCGCGGGGTACCTGGCCTTCGATCTCGGCCGGCGTGACCACGCGCCACTCACGAAATGTCGCCTGCAGCACGGCGTGGAGCTCCTGGACGACCGCGAGCTCAGCAGGAAACACCCACGCTCCAAGAGGGAAGGGCGCGTGCCCCTCGCAGCCCCGGACGGAGAAGCGCTCGGCGGAACGGATGGTCACGCCGGCATGGCTATCACGGGTGAGCTGGCGCGTCCGGACGCTGGGCGAGCAGGTGCCGGCGCCGTTGTTCTCCTGGAATACGTTGTAGGGCGGCCAGGCGAGGCGCTCCACGAACGCTTTGACTTTGCAGCTGGGCAAGCTCTCGTTGCCCTGGACCTCCAGCGAATCACCGAGGATTCGCAGCGGCGCCGCGACATCGTCGTCGACGAGCACCGTGCCGAGACCCGTGTGCAGGAGGCCCATCGCTTGCTCGGCGAGCCGAAACCACGCTACGACCGGCGCAGGGACACATCGCATGCGGGGGAGCGCCGGAACGTGGACGCAAGTGCCCGAAATCATTGATTCGAACAGGGCTGTTCCGGCCACGGCCCGCGGACGAACCCCGCGTTCGCTTGGCGCCGCCGCTCGCGCCCGCGCGCTGCTCGTCCTGTGCGCTGCCCTCGCGGCCCTGTCCGTCGGCTGTGGCGGCGGCCAGACCCAGGGCGAGGCCTTCGACCCGCGCTGGAAGGACGACGGCGGCGCGGACATCGCGGCCTTCCAGAAGCGGTTCGCGGGCAGGCGCATCCCCCTCGGCGCCGACGTGGCGGTCGGCGTCGTCGCGGGCGCGCGGGCGCGCCAGCTCGTCGGGGTTCCGCTCGACGGCGGCCCGGCGTGGACCTTCGTGCACCGGCTCGACGCGCGACCGGCCGTCGCGGGGAGCGTCGTCGTCGGGCTCGGCCGGGGCGAGCTGTTCGCCCTCGACGCGCGCACCGGGGAGCTGCTCTGGAAGCGGCGCGCCGGCGGCAGGCTCCGCGGCGCGGGCGACGACGGAGAGACCACGGTGGTGTCCCTGGTGTCGACCACCGGCACCAGGAGCGTCGTGCTCGCGGTGAGCCGGGAGGGGCTCGTGCTGCGCCAGATCGAGGACTCCGCCGCCATCGGCGTGCCCGCGGTCGTGGGGCGCTACGCGTTCCTGCCCTGGCAGGGGCGCTACGTCACCGTGTTCGACCTGCAGACCGGCGGCGAGGTGGCGCGGGCGCTGCTCCGCACCGAGGTGAGCCGCGCCTTCCTGCTCGGCGGGGCGGTCTTCTTCGGCGGCGAGGCGGCGACGCGGTTCGACGCCTCGATCGGGCTCGGCGCGGCCGGGCGCGCGTCGACCGCGCGGCTGCCGGCGCGCGAGCTGCCCGGGGCGCCGGTCTGGATGACCGCCGGGACCGAGGTGCTCGGGCCGACCGCCTCGGCCGAGGACAGGGCGCGGCTCTACGCCCGCCCCCGGCCGGCCGGCCCGCCGGGCATCGAGGCGGAGCGCTACGTGGCGACGTACTACCGGGCCGCGGTCGGCCTCGACGCGCGCTCCGGCGCGCTCGCCTGGGCGCACGCCGGCGAGGCCGACTTCCTCGGCGGCGCCGCCTACGCGGGCGGCTTCGCGCTGTGCGACGCGCGCGGCGGGATCACGTTCCTCGATGCGCAGAGCGGGGCCGTGGCGGGGCGCGCGTCGCTCGGCCGGCCGATCCAGGCGTGTGTGGTGCAGGCCGACGGGTTTACCGCCGCGTCGCTCGGCGCGAGGCCGGTGGAGGCTGCGGCGGCCGGCGCGAGGCCTGTGGAGGCCGCGATGGCCGGCGCGAGGCGTTCAAGAGCAGGTGAATGAAGCCAAGCGCTGTCATCGCACGCTCTCGGTCCGAGCGCACCACGTCGAAGGAGCGCCTGAGGCAGTGGGCCCCGCAGTCTACCCCGGTGACCTGCTGGGTCCGGAGCACGTGAAAAAAGGATCTCGATGACAACCAGGAACTATTTCACGAGCCTCATGATCTTCTGCGCGCTGTGCAGCTGCAAGTCGGGGGCGACGCAATCGGAGTCGGGCGCGACGCAGGTGGCGTCGGGGCGCGCTGTCGGGGTGATCGCTGCGCCCACCCTTGTAAACGCGCGCCGAGGGTTCGCGACCCGGATCACCCAGACGGGTGATCTGGAACCGCCCGTCCCCGCACCACCGCCTGGGGTCTTCAAGCTGATTCACTACAAGTCGCCGGTCGGAGAACTTGCTGCGTATGTCACACCGGACCCGCACGATGGCGCGAAGCACCCGGCGATTGTCTGGATCACCGGCGGCGACTGCAACTCGATCGGTGAGATGTGGTCGGAGAGGCCACGATCCAACGACCAGAGCGACGCTGAATGCCAGGGCGTCGGGCGAACACACGCCGTGGTCGCCAGGCGTGACGAGCGCAGCTGCAGGCGGGCACCGAGGCGCCGCCGCGCGGCGTGCGCGAGCGCAGTCTTTTCACCGGTCACGCCGCGGTGTAAACTTGGCTGAACGAGGTGGACATGGGCTTCTGGGACTCTGTGCGAACGACGGTGGATCGGGTGACCGGCTCGGCAGCGAACGTCTCGTTGGAGATGGATCCGCAGTTCGTCGTCCCCGGTCAAACTATCTCGGTCCACATCACCCTCAAGAACGGCCTTGCGGCGCTCGACGTGCGTGCGGTGCTGCTCGAGGTCAAATCGGTCGAGGAGATCGAGCTGCCGCGAAACGCGAGCTGGGTCAACGTGCTCGCAGACGCCGCGGCGAAGTCCCGGTCCCAGCCGCGAGCTCAAGCGACCTCGGAGGTGGCTCGACATGGGGAGACGACGTTCGAAGCGAAGGTCACCGTGGCCCCAGGGATGATCTTGACGCCCGGGGAGGAGCGCAAGTTCAAGGGCACATTCCGGCTGCCGCTCGGCGTTCAACCGAGTTACCAGGGTAAGTACGCGAAGCACGACTGGCGACTGCGCGCCCGCCTCGACGTGCTCGGCGTCGATCCGGGCACCGGGTGGCTCTCGTTTCGCGTCGGAGCGCCGAGCTGACGACGAGCCGATCCAGGAACGACGGTCCGGCTACCTAATAGACAGCAACAAATTCGAATCACCATGTCGGACGAGACTGACGCGGTACGCTATGCAGGGAAATGGCGCCTACACTTCGAAAGAAAGGCGGATCATAACAAGGCCGAGGCGTTGATCTGCTTCACCGCCGTTGTTGCATGTACGTTGGTGGCGCCGATCTTTGTCATGCTCGGCGAGGGATTCTGGCTGAGCAAGCTGACGCCGTCGCTGCTCTCGCTGCTGGCAGCAGGAATGACGACATGGCTCCAGCTGAGAAAACCTCAGCAGCTTTGGGCGCTGTACCGCACGTGTCAGCGGCGTATCGAAGATCTCCAGGCGGCACATTCGTTCGGGTTCGCAGGCTTCGAAAGAGCGGCCGACCGCGATCGCCTGCTCGCCAAGCGGGTCGCTGAGATCGTGATGTTTTCACATGAACAATGGGTCCCCTTGGTGCCAAGCCCGGAGAACATCGGCGCGCTCACGGAGTCGAAGCTTCGAAGAGCTCCGGACGCAGAGGATGGCAATGCGTAGATAGATCGTTGTGGTTGCGCCACCTCTTCGAGCCCGACGAGCTCCAGCTTCGAGCCGAGCCGGGCCAGCGCTGGCCTGCGCCGAGGAGCTCCTGCGCTGTATCTCCTCCGCGCGCCCTGTCTATTGCGGTGCCTCTCGCTCCGGCTGCACCATGCCTTGCGTGACGAAGGCGCAGCACGACACGGCGGAGGCGCGGGACGAGGGCCGGGGAGGCGCGGAGGTCGACGTTGGGCCGAACGACGTGCTCGTGCCCCGATCGCGGGGCAATTCGCTCGCGCTGCCGTGCGGCGTTTGCCGAGAGAGCGCGGCGTGCTAGCGATCGCTCACCACCGCGGCGCATGCCGCGCTCGAGACAGGACGAGCGAGAAGTGAAACAACGAGGTCCGTCAACGCTGGTCATCCACGGCGATCGCGCCGAGAACCCGACGCGCGCGGTGTCACCGCCCATCTATCAGTCGTCGACGTACCGCTGGGAGGACGAGACCTTCGGCGGGTCGATGCTGGATCAGGTGCAGCCCACGGAGTTTTACGCACGCTGGGGCCACCCGAATCAGAAGCAGATGGAAGCGATCGTCGCGGGGCTCGAGGGCGCGCCGCGCGCGCTCGCGGTCGGATCGGGCGCAGCCGCGGCGCTGCTCAGCGTGCTGCCGTTCGTGTCCGCCGGGGACCACGTCGTCGCCGCGCGCACGCTGTACGGGGAAACCGCGAACCAGCTGACGGCCCTCTTGCCGCGGCTGGGCGTCACCTGCACGCGCGTGCCCTCGAACCGAACGGACGACTATCGCGAGGCGATCACCGACAAGACGAAGGTGGTGGTGATCGAGACTCCCGCCAACCCCACGCTGGAGCTCGTGGACATCGCCGCCGTCGCCGAGATCGCGCGCGCCAGCGGCGCGCGCCTCGCGGTCGACAGCACGTTCGCGACGCCGCTCAACACACGCCCGCTCGAGCTCGGGGCGCACTCCGTCTTCCACAGCGCCACGAAGTACCTCGCGGGCCACTCGGACGTGATCGCGGGCGTGCTTGCTGGGGACGAGGAGGGCATCGACCGCGCCTGGACGCATCTGCGGGTGATGGGGCCCGTCCTCAACCCGTTCGACGCCTGGCTGGTGACGCGCGGTCTGCGCACACTGGCGCTGCGCGTCGCGCGCCACAACGATAACGGCCTCGCGGTGGCGCAGCTGCTCGCCGAACACCCCGCCGTCGCGCGCGTCAATTACCCCGGCCTTCAATCGCACGAGGATCACGCGCTCGCGGCGCGCCAGATGCGGGGCTTCGGCGGCATGCTCAGCGTCGAGCTGCGCGGCGGCGAAGCTGCGGCCCGCACCTTCACACGCAACGTGCAGCTGTTCTCGATGGCGACCAGCCTGGGCGGGATGGAAAGCCTCGTGCAGTATCCGGCGGTGCTCACGCCCGCGCTCGCCGGAGGCGACGCGAAGCGGAGCGGCGCCGCCATGGTGCGGCTCTCGGTCGGCTGCGAAGACGCAGCGGACCTGCGCGAAGACCTGCTGCAGGCGCTGTCACACGTCTGAGCGCGCGCTCGCGCGCCGAACGCGCGAGCGGTAGAGTGCACTGGTGAGCTCACCGCGACTTTCCCCCAACGTCGACAAACTGCGGTGCTCGCGCTCCGAGTGCAGGAGAAGGAAGCGCAAACGTTTCGGAGACACCAAGCCCCAACTGCGAGACCTGCCCTGGGTTGACAGAACATTCTTCTATGCGAGGAGTCGCCAGGTGCGACGCACGCCCGAGAGCCATAGGCTCGGCCGAGCCTCGAAAATCGCCGATGTGCGCCGTGCGGTGACCGCGAGCGGTGCTATGGTGTGCCGCACCCCGATCCCCGACATGCTCCAAGCGTGACGGCTCCTCTCGGGGCGCTTCATATCTTACGCAGGGAGATCAGATTCATGCGACAGTCCTATTTTACTCTTGCAAGAGTGTTGTGTGTCGCGGGCGCGGCCCTGGCCGCCTCGGCCTGTGGAGGCGAAGAGGGCGCTTATTCCGATCCGGCTCCTGACATCGAGCACTCCGAGACGGGATCGCTGCTAGAGGACGCCGTCGACTCCCCGCCGTCCGGCGCGGGCTCGCCGGGTGACGAAGAATCCCCCGGAGGCAGCGCGAGCGGGACCTGCCAGCTGCCCGACGGTCCGCGCTCGTTCGATGAGCTCAAGGGCCCGCCCGGGAGCCTGGCAGCCGATTGCGTTCCCACGTGGACCGAGGCGCAGCTGAGCTCCGGGTTCGCCGCGATCCGCGACAGCCGGCTGCTCACCGTGCCGGAGCAACCCGAATTTCTGCGGCGGATTCCCTGGCTCGCGGCCGACAACGGCTGCGAGGAGCGGGCCGAGGCAGCGGTCTACTTCTTCCACCAATGGGACTATCCGACGCCCTACTTTGCGAGAGTCAGGGCAAAGCCGCGCAAGCGGCTGGTCTTCCAGACAGCCAATGAGCCGTCCGGAAGCGTGACGTGGTCCGGCCACGTCGCGCCCGTGGTCCGGGTCGGTGGGCAGCTCATGATCCTGGACGTCGCCATCGATCCGTCGCGGCCCCTCCCGATCGCGGAGTGGCTCTCTCGGTTCAGCGTCGCCGACGACATCGACGTCGCGTTGTGCCGCGACCGCGCCCTGGGGGAGGGGTGCTTCGACGCTGTGCCCGTGGAGCCGCCGCCGCCCGACCTGAACCGCGATGGCAGGATGTACACGCGGCTCCTGACCGAATGGCGAGTTCAGGAGATCCTCGGGCGCGATCCATACCGGGTCCTCGGCGAGTGTCCGCTGTGGGACACCTGCGCCGAACCGGAGCCCACGCCCGATCCGGACCTTCCACCGACCATCCGGCGCTTTGCGTCGGACCAGTTCGACAGCCCCGTCTGGTATCCCATCTACATCATCGGGGACAACTTCGTCGAAGGCTGGACCACCGTGCGCATCACCGGAAACGGCATCGACGAGCTCGCGCCCATCGACGCCTGCAACATCCGCAGGATCCTGATCAACCAGGAGTATCCGCCCGGCGACTATCAGGTGACGGTGTCAAACGGGGAGCTCGCGAGTCAGGCGATGGTCCTTCGCATTCAGTGACTCGGACGGCCAGGCGTCCTCGTCCAGCGGATAGAGCCCGGCGAGCGCGTCGATGCACGCCTGCCGGGCGTCCTCGGAAGGGTCGTCCGCGCCGCGGGGCAGCGCGGCGGCGAGGGCGTCAGTGCGATGCAGAAGAACCGATCGCTGACGGGATGAATTTTGATGACGGGTTTCCAGGCGCTCGGGCAACCGAAAGTCCATGACCCCTCCTTCCCGCCTTGCTCGCTGCGCACCTCGGATCTCTCGAACGACCACGATTTTCCTCGGTTTGGGCATTCTGGTCGCTTGTTCCGGCGGCGAGGGCGGGGACGGCAGCCACGACGTGGGCTCAGGCGGCAGCGCCGCGACGGGCGGTGAGTGGGCTGGCGGTGCGACCAGCTCCAGCGGCGCGAGCAGCTCGGGGAGCGCCACGACGGGCGGCTCCGCCGCCGGAGGCGCTGGGAGCGGCGGTGATTCGACCGGGGGAACGGCCAGCGGTGGCGAGCCCTCCACGGGCAGCACGTCGAGCGGCGGCGGCGAAGCGACCGGTGGTGCTGACGGCAGCGGCGGAGCGACCGGCAGCGGTGGAGCGACCGGCGGCTCCGGCACGGGTGGCTCTCCGGGCAGCGTCGGCGGTGTCGTGGGGGAGCCGATCGGCTTCGCCACGCTGAACGGCGGAACCACCGGCGGCCAGGCCGGCGAGACGGTCACGGTCGACAGCTACGCCGAGCTGAAGAGCTACGCGGAGGCCAGCCAACCCTACGTCATCCTCGTCCAGGGCCACATCACGAACGGATCGGGCGGCGGTCAGATCCGCGTCAAGTCGAACAAGTCGATCGTCGGCATCGGCAAGGATGCCTTCCTCGACGGCGTGGGCATCGACGTCTCGAGCCAGAACAACGTCATCCTGCAGAACCTGCGCGCGACCCTGGTGGGGACGAGCACGCCCGCGAACGTGAACGGGGGCGACGTCATCTCGATCTCGGGGACCAGCAAGAACATCTGGATCGACCACTGCGAGGTGTACTCCGAGGACCCGAGCGTTCAGACCAACAAGGACAAGTACGACGGCCTGATCGACATCAAGGGTCAGACGGGCTTCATCACTATCTCGTGGACGTACCTGCACGATCACCACAAGGGCGGCCTGGTCGGCGCCGCGGACGACGATCTCCACGACGATCGCAAGGTGACGATGCACCACAACCACTACAAGAACGTGTTGCTCCGCGTTCCGATGTACCGCGGGGCCGTGGGGCACTTCTTCAACAACTACATCGTCGGCGCGAAGGACGCGACGGAGATCCGCGCCAACACGTGCGTTCGTGTCGAGCGGAACTACTACGAAGCCCTCCACTACTCGATCTACACGCCGTCCGATTCACCTGGTAAGGCGGAGCGCATCTCGAACGTCGAAGTGAACCGCACGTCGCGCGCCTATCCCGCCAATTGCACGGCGGACATCCCTTACTCGTACTCCTCTGTGTTGACGAGCGACACGAACGACGTGAAGACGGTGGTGCCCGCGTCGGCTGGAGTGGGAAAGCTCTGAGCGGCAAAAAGCGCAAAAAGCTGAAGGGTCCGAGGAAGGTTCTGCAACCTGGTCGCATGTCGTTGCGGCAAACTTTCTTACCAGGGTCTCGCGCTTCTATCACCCGCTGGTCGCTCCTCGGAGCAGCCTTCCTCTGGGCGTGCTCCGACGGAGCGTCGGACTCGAGTAACCTCGATCAGGGAGACACTCCGGGGACCGGTGGCCTTGCAGCCACGAGCGGCGCCGGTACTGGCGGCAACGGCGCTGCTACTGGCGGCAACGGCGCTGCTACTGGCGGCAACGGCGCCGGAACCGGTGGCAGCGGCGCCGGCACGGGGATGGGCGGCAGCGGAACCGGCGGCGGGGCGCCGCGTGGGCCGCGCGTGGCGACGGTAGCGACGCCGCTCGAGCTCATCCCGGCGCCGGGGCTCGCGGGTCCCGCGCTGAAGGTGGATCTCGACATTTCCGGACGTTCGACGAACGAAGTGAGCGAGCCCGGATACGTCGCGTGGCCGATCACCTCCGGCGCGTCCGCCTCGAAGACGATCGACGGCGTCACGTTCACCTTCGCGAAGGCGGGCTCGAACGGCACCGAGCTGAGCTCGACCTGGACCAAGGTTGCTGTGCAGGCGCCCAACTACGCGCGCCTCGTGGGTGACGGGATCACGGTCACCGACGGCAACTCCGGCTCCCAGATCAAGCTGACCATCAAGGGCCTCTCTGCGGGCCAGCACAGCCTCCTCGCCTGGCACAACGTGCTCGGCAGCAGCGCGACCGCCGGCAAGGTCAGCGTGCAGGTCGACGGAACCACGAAGCTGTCCAATCTACAGCAAAGCACCGGTGCCCTCTCGACCGCCGCCGCTGCGAGCTCTTACGTGACGTTCACCGTGCAGGCCGGCAAGGACGTCGTCATCCTGTACAGCTCGACCGCGAGCCTCGTGATCAACGGGTTCGAGCTCGACACCCCCAACATGGCCGAACAGGCCACGAGCCCCACGCCGTTCGACGGCGACGAGCACGCCGACGCCGACTCGGGCAGCCTCGAGCTCACCTGGAAAGCCTCGAAGCAGGCCGTGTCGCACGACGTGTACGTCGGCGCCGATCCGAACGCCGTTCAGACCGCGACGCACGATTCGCCTGAGTTCCAGGGCAACCAGAGCGGCACCACCTTCGACGTGAACGACCTGAGCAGCATCGATCGCACCTACTGGCGCGTCGACGAGGTCGACGCCCGAGGGGGCGTGACGCGTGGAAACGTCTGGTATTTCAGGCCTCGCCACCTCGCGTTCCCGGGCGCGGAGGGCTACGGGCGCTTCGCCATCGGCGGTCGAGGCGGAGCCGTCGTGCACGTCACGAACCTGAACGACTCGGGTCCGGGAAGCCTTCGCGAGGCGGTCGAGAAGGACGTCGGGCCTCGAACCATCGTCTTCGATGTGGGCGGTGTCATCAAGCTCAAGGGGCGCCTCACCCTCGCGTCCAGGTACGTCACCATCGCAGGCGAGACGGCCCCCGGCAAAGGCATCGTCATTCGCTCGGCGCCCTTTGGCTTCAGCGGAGTCAGCGACGGCATCATGCGCTTCATCCGCGTGCGCGTCGGGTACGGCGTCACCTACGACGGCATCGGCCTGCAGGGCAGCGACCACTGCATCTTCGACCACAACTCCGTGAGCTGGTCGATCGACGAAGCGTTCAGCAGCAGAAACGCCAAGAACATCACGCTCCAGCGCACCATGATCTCCGAAGCGCTCAACGACGCCGATCACCAGAATTACCCGTCGGGGACGCAGCACGGCTACGCGGGGACGATCAGCGGGAACGTCGGCTCGTTCCACCACAACCTGCTCGCGCACACTGCAGGTCGGAATTTCAGCATGGGAAGCGCGATCGATGGCGCCAACGTGTTCGCTAGCCGCCTCGATCTCTTCAACAACGTCGTTTATAACTTTCGCGGACGGGCGAACGACGGTCAGGTTCACAAGGCGAACTTCGTGAACAACTATTACAAGAAGGGGCCGTCCACCACGATCGACTTCACGTTCTCGATGGACCTCGAGAACTACGGCATCGGGACGCTTCAAGCGTACTACGCGGGCAACATCCTCCAGAACGCGAACGGCTCGTTCCGCTGCGATGGAACGAACAACACGTGCGGGCGCCGCTACACGCTGAGCAACGGCAACCCCGAGCCGACCTGGACTGTTTTCCCGACGGACGGCCCGCTCTTCCCGTCGTACGCCACCATCCACTCGGCGAAGGACGCCTTCAAGAGCGTGCTCTCGGACGTCGGCGCGAACCTGCCGGTGTTCGACGACCATGACACGCGCATCGTGAAGGAGACACTGAACGGGACGACGACCTACAAGGGGAGCAAGACGGGTTATGCGGGGCTCCCGGACCGTGAGGGCGACGTCGGCGGCCTCGAATCCTATCCGAACGCCCAGCGTGAGGCGGACTGGGACAGCGACGGCGACGGGCTCCCCGACTGGTGGGAGGCCTCCGAGGGGCTGGACCCCAGCTCACCGAGCGGCGACTTCACGGATGCCAACACGGATCTCGAGGGAGATGGCCACACCGAGCTCGAGGAGTACCTCGCGTTCATGGGCTCGCCTCATTTCCTGACGGCTCCGGGACAGCGTGTATCGGTCGATCTCGGCAAGCTCTTCGCCGGCTTCACGAACGGCCCGACCTACACGTCGCCCAGCGCGGAGAACGGAGCCGTGACGATCTCGGGGAAGACCGCGACGTTCACGCCGGATGACTGCGGGCACGCGAAGTTCTCTGTCGAGGTCACCGACAAGGACGGCTCCAGGATGGCGCGCGATGTGCTCGTCTTCGCCGACGGGGCGTGCGACTGACGTCAGCGCTCGCGAGGACCGAGCACCGGCGCGACCCGCGAGCCTATTCTGGCTTGATATTCCCGGCGAGCTCGAAGATCGGCGCGTACATCGCGTACATCGCCGCGGCGAGCGCGATCACCCCAAGGAAAAACGCGAGCACCACCATGGCGCGGCGGAGAGCGAGCGTGCTGGCAGCAGGGAGTGACAGCGCGACCACGGCGAGCGAGGCCACGACAAGACCCGACGCCGGAGAGGCCCACGGGCTCAGCGCCACGCGCGTCATCGCGGGGAGCGCGCTGCCGAACTCGGCGAACATCCCGGCGAACGACGGCGCGATCGTGAACGGGAACGCGAGCAGCGCGAGCGACAGCAGGCCAACGACGACGACGGCGATCCAATCGAGGGCCGTGAACGAACTGGAGGCGCTCATCGAGGGCGATCGTAGCATGCATCCTTGCGCCAGAGGCGCGATCGCCGATGGCCAGATGGGTGCGCGAGGCCAAGGCGCAAGGTGCTGCGATGCTGCGCCTCGGCGCGACCTCTGATCGGCGCCGAGCTGGCGGATTGGATGTCTCGTGGAGGCTCGACCAACACCGTGGCTTCCCGCGACGAGCAGAACAAGCCTTCGTTGGGGCAAGCGATCGGGGGGCGGCTCGATGACGTGATCGTCGGCGGGAAACTACGGGGCGCTTTTGACTTCGGTGGCGGCTTGATCGAAGACTCAGGCGGAGGCGACGCGTTCCTCGTTCGCTACGATCCCGATGGGCGCCATCTCTGGAGCCGGCGCGCCACGCCATCGATCCTCCTGTCAGTTCTGGCAAGGTCCGACGCGGAACCAGCGCACGCCGAGCGCCCCGGGCTGCAGCTTGACGCAGACCGAGCCGCCCACCTCCACCGCGTTGTACAGATCGCGGTCGACCGTGACCGCGCCGCCCGGGTCGGGTCCCCAGGGCGAGAGCTCCAGCCGATATTTCAGGCCCTTGCCCGAGTAGAAGCTCTTGCCGAGCACCGCGACGCGAAACTCCTCGGGCTCGCTGCGATCGAGCAGCGCGTTGGCCATCTGGAGCGCGCCCCAGGCGTAACCGGCGAGGACCAGCAGCACGCCGAGCGGCGCGAACCAGCGCCGGCGCAGCGTCGGCTCCCCGACGAGGACCAGCGCCGTGAACGCGACGGCGATGGGCGCGGTCCAAAGGAGCGGCGGCTGCCAATTGACCGCCTTGAGATCGAAGAGCGTGCGTACCACAAGGATCATCCCGGGGCCGAACAGCGGCATCAGGAGCGAGGGCCGTATCTCGTTCCGAGCGTCCGAGATGGAGTAGAGGCCGCGCCCCGCGAGGAGCAGCGCCGTCGCGGCGAGCGGGATCGCGGCGAGCGCCGCGATCGCGGCCGCGTACGGCCGGGGGTAGATCCATGCCCAGGCCGCGGCCCCCGCGGTAAGGACGTTCGCGGCGCGCGCGATCGAGTGCGCCCTGGCGAGCGCCCGGCGGCGCTCCTCCTCGGTCTGCCCGAGCTCCGGCCGCCCGAGCAGCTCGGCCTCGGCGCGCTCCCGGTCCAGCACATCGAGGTCGGGGATGGCCGCGAGCCAGTCGCCGAGGATGGCGTCGCGCTCGCAGTAGAAATCGGTCTTCACCGGCTTCCGCCCGGGCTCACGGAGCTCGAAGACAAACAGCTGAAAGCCGTGCTGTCTGGGGATGATCCGCAGTCCCAGGATCTCGTCCCGGCGCAAACGGCGCCGGCCATACCCCAGGTCGACGAGCTCGATCGCGTCCTCGAACAGGACAACGCGCTTGCGCCGGATCCAGGCGAAGCAATAGGCACCGCCCAGCGCGAAGCCAACGCCGCTGAGCCCGAGGATCGCGCGCAGGACATCGTCCTGTGCCCGGTCTGGCCTCCAGGCGAGCGTTACCCCGGCGACGAGCGCGAGCCCCATCGCGAGCAGCACCACGCCGGCCGCATTGCTGACGAGGCGCTGGCGGCGGCTCGGCCGATAGACGCGCGGCCAGAGGCCGTCGCGCCGCTGCGCTGGGATCTCTGACACAGGCGACTAGCGGGGCTTCGTGTCCTTGTCCTCCGGGTCGACCGCGATGCGGAACCCCGGGTCCTCCGGGGTGGGCCCGGCGGGCCGCGTCTCGGGCCCCTCCGCCTCCCCGCGGCCCTCGGAGCGCTCGTCGTGTGGGGGCGCCTGCGCCGGCCCCTTGCTCAGCTCGGCGCCGATCCGACCGACCACGTTCGTGGCGGCCCGGACGAGCTCGCGCCCGGCGTCGTCGATCGCCTTGCCGACGTTCGTGCTGTCGAGGTCCTTGCGCAGGTCCACGGCCGTCTTGCGCGCCGCGCGCCAGAGCAGGCTCAGCCCCTGCTTGAGATCCTCTTTGGGGTCGTCTCGATCGGGGTCAGAGCTCATCGTGCCTCCTTGGCTTTTTGGCTTCGCCGGAGAGGCTTATGTTCCCGCAGCGCCTGCGCCGCAAGCGGCGCGCAGGCCTCAGGCGGCCGTCTTCGGCTTGCTCGTGGGATCGACGTCCGGCGGGCGCCTCGGCTTGCTCCGAGGCTCGGCCTCGCCGGGCGCCTTCGCCGGCGCCTGCGCGGCGGCCGCGGCGCGCTTCCCGGCGGACGGCGCGCCGTCCTGCCCCGGGGCCGCCGCGGCGCCGCCTGCGCCGCCCGTCACCGCCGTCCTGCGCTGTGGCGCGGGCGCCCCTGCCGCGGGCTTCGCCGCCGCAGCCCTGGCCGCCGCGGCCGTCGCCGCGGGCCGCGCCGTCGCGGGCGCCGCCGCGTGCCTCGCCGTGGCGGCCGCCTCTGCCGCGTGCCTCGCCGTGGCCGTGGCGGCCGCCTCTGCCGCCTGCTTCGCCGCGCCGGCCGCCTCCGCCGCGTGCTTCGCCGGAGCGCCCGCCTCCGCCGCGGGCGGATGCGCGCTGTTCGAGCGCACCGCCGGCGACCACGCTGTGGAGCGGTTCCGGCCCGAGCGCTTCGACACGTAGAGCGACTCGTCCGCGGCCTTGAAGAGCTCCTCCCACGTGCTGCCCGCCTCGGGGTAGGTGGCGATCCCGATCGAGCAGGTCACCTGGCACTGCACCGGCCCGTTGCTCCCGGCCGCGTGGAACGTCGTCCGGCCGAGCTCCTCGCGCACGCGCTCCGCGAGCAGCATCGCGCCGCGCGCGTCAGTCTCCTCGCAGATCACGACGAACTCCTCCCCGCCGAAGCGCGCGACCGCGTCGGTCGTCCGCTTCGCGTGCCGGAGGACGTCGCCGAGCCCCTTGATGATCACGTCGCCCACGTCGTGGCCGTACGTGTCGTTCACCTTCTTGAAGTGGTCGATGTCCGTGACGAGCACCGAGAGCCGCCGCGAGAACCGCCGCGCCGCGGTGATCTTCTGGTCCGCCACCTCGAGCATCGCGCGCTTGTTGAGCAGCCCGGTGAGCCCGTCCATCGTCGCGAGCTCCTCGAGGCGCCGCACCATGCGCGCGTTCGAGAGCGACACGGCCATGTGGCTGGCGAGGACCTCCAGCGTGCTGCGCACCGAGTCGGTGAACGCCGCGCGCCGCCGCGAGCCGAGGACCAGCGTGCCGAGCGGCCGGTCGTGCACGACGAGCGGGAGCACGATGATCGACGGCATCGACGGCGGCGTGACGCGGCGGGTGAAGACGATCTGCCGCTTCTCGTCGTACTCGCCGCGGTACGGCAGCGGGTGCCGGTTCTGCAGCACCATCGACACGAGCCCCGCGTTGTGGCGGAAGCGCTGCCCGGTGAGCTCGGCGACCCCGTCGCCGCTGACGGCGCGGATCTCGTGGACCTTCTGCGCCTCGTCGTACAGCGTGACGGCCGCGAAATCGACGGACGTGATCTCGCGGGCGCTCGTGACGCCGGCCTCGATGACGCCGGCCTCGGTCGTGGCGGCGCCGAGCCCCTCGGCGGCGCGGTAGAGCTTGCCCTGCTCGACCTTGGCGCGCTCGAGCTGGACGAAGACGCGCTCGTTCTGGATGGCCCGCACGGCGTAGCGGCACGCCTCGTCGATGAGCTCGAGCTCGCGCGGCGAGAACGGCTGGTCCTCGACGCGATCGACGACAAGCACGCCGCGGAGCTGGCCGTGCTCGAACACCGGCAGCGCGCACACGGCGCGCACCGGGGAGGGGCCGACGTAATAGGGGAGCTTGTAGCCCGGCTTGAGGCCCCCGAGGACGACCGGCGCGCGCTGGGTGATCGCCGCGCCGAAGACGCCGTCGCCGGAGAGGAACGGGCCCTCGGAGAGGTTCGGGGCGTCGCTCGCGAGCTCGCTGATGCGCAGGTGGGTGCCCGCGTCGTTCTGCCAGAGGAGCACGGCGGTGTAGAGGTCGAGCGACTCGCGCAGGAGGCGCAGGGCGAAGAGCACCGACTGGTGGATCTCCTCGACGCCGGAGCGGGCGAGCCGCTCGTCGTCGCCTTTCTGGCACGCGCCCGCGCCGCGCGCCTGGGCCGGGGCCGAGAGCAGGCGGTAGCTGCGCGCGTCGTCGCGGAGCCGCTCGATCTCGGCCTGGAGCCGGGTGTGGGAGGCCTTCCTGACGCGGCCGAGCTCTGCGCGGAGGATGGTGGCGTTCAGCAGCGAGAAGACGGCCATGAAGCCGATGTGCGGCGCGGCAGCGCGCGTGACATCGAGGAGGCTCGGCGCGCCGCGACGGGCCGCGGCCGAGCGGACGGCGACCTCGAGGGCGGCGGCGGCGATCGCGACGAGGAGCGACGCCCCTGGGCGGGCGAACGCGCTCACGAGGGCGATGACGACGTAGAGGGCGGCGTGGGCGTCGCCGTCGAGCGAGCCGTCGAGGCGGAGGACCGCGGCGAACGTGGCGACGAGGAGCAGGGCGCCGACCTCGAGGTCGAGCAGGGCGCTCGCCTCGATGGCGGCGGCGCGCCGCCGCGCCTGCTGGACGAGGGCCACGACGAGCACGAGCAGCGCGGCCGCGGCCGCGAGCGGCGGGAGCGGCGAGGCCGCGTCGAGGACCACGAGCCCCCCGAGGGCCAGCGCGCAGGCGAGCGGCGCCGCGTTGCGCGCGATACGGCGGGCGGTGAGCACGGCGAGCACCAGGTTGGCCATCGGCTCGGATGCCGGTACCAGAGGTCGATCGCCGGGGCCCAGTTCTCTGCTGGCGCAGAGAGAAGGCCGAACCGTGGGGGGAAAGGGGGGAGAGCGGGGGCGAGGGTGTGACCTGGAGTCGTCAATGGATGGAGCGGTTGAGAGGCCCTGGCTCGGGTACGCGGAGGCGGGGCAACGATCGTTGTCGATACGTGCGCGGCTCGACGATCGCCAGCGGGCACCGTGAACGTCCTTGAAGGGGTGCCTGAGCTACCCCACGGGACCGCGATCGGTTGGTACGAGAGGAGCGCGAGATCGACTGGGGCTGGTCGGCCTCTGGGAGGCACGGCGCAGGAGTGTGCCAATTGTGTGGCAGCTAACTAACCGCTGGACGAACACCAGGAGAGCAGCGATAGAGTAAGAGATCGTGTCTCAGCGTCAGTGCAGCACCGAGATCAGGGGCGGTGACAGCTTCGAGGCTGTCGCTCAGGCGTCCGCTCTTCCGACAAGGACGACCGAGGGAGCGCGAGGCGAGCCGCCGAGCTCGGCAGAATGCTCCTTGCGGGACTCATGGCACCACGTGGAGACGCTGAATGGCGTCGACACGGGGCCGGAGCGTCGCGCATCCGGGGTGGCCCATGGCCTGCGCTTCACGTTGCTCTACCACCCGGACCTGCGCCGGATCGGCGCGCAGGCAACCACGGTGGCCGTCCCTGGGTACGCGGTGCCCCTTTCCCGCCTCGAGCCCGAGTTCGCGCAGCCGCGCAGCCACGAGTGCGCGCCGCTCTGCGACCCGCATGTGAGCCGGAAACCTCACTTTGTGACGTGGGGCGCAGACGAGTCGCTGACCATCACGCCCGCGGGGCGGGGACACCTGTCCGTCGATGGACAGCCCATCGACGAGACCCACCAGTTTCCTCCGGAGGCCCTGCGCGCGGGGCTGCTGTTGCAGCTCTCCAGGAGGATCGTGATCCTCGTCCACAGGGTGACCTCCGCGCCCCCAGCGCCGAGATACGGGCTCGTCGGCGACAGCGACGCCCTCGAGGTGGTCCTCAGGTCGATCGCGCGCGTCGCCGATCTGCAAGTCCCCGTCCTTCTTCGCGGGGAGACCGGCGCTGGCAAGGAGCGCGTCGCGCAGGCCATCCACCAGGCGAGCCCGCGGGCTGGTCGCCCCTTGCTTGCGGTGAACATGGCCGCGCTGGCCCCGACAACCGCGGTCGCGGAGCTGTTCGGGCACGCGAAAGGGGCCTTCACGGGCGCTCACCAGCGCCATGCCGGCCTCTTCGAGCGCGCGCACGGTGGGACGCTCTTCCTCGACGAGATCGGCGACATGCCGATGGATGTCCAGGCGATGCTGCTTCGGGCGCTCGAGACCGGCACGATCCTGCCGCTCGGCGACACCGAGCAGCGCGCGGCGGATGTCAGGGTCATCGCGGCGACCGACGTCGACCTGGAGCACGCCGTCGCGCAAGGCAGGTTTCGCGCGCCGCTGCTCCATCGGCTACAGGGCTATACCATCACCATTCCTCCGCTCCGCCAGAGCCGCGAGGACATTCCCCGCCTGCTGCTCCATTTTCTGCGCGAGGAGCTCGCGCGCCTCGGAGATCTGGGCCGGCTGGAGTCGCCCGCGGACGGCGCCCTGCCGTGGTTTCCTCGATCCCTCATGATGCGGCTGATCCAGCACAGCTGGCCCGGCAATGTGCGTGAGCTCCGGAACGTCGCGCGGCAGCTGGTGATCTCCAGCCGTGGCGCCGACGCCATCGTCATCGATGAGAGCCTGGAGCGGATGCTGGAGCAGGCGCGTCAGACACCGCGGCCCCCGTCGGATGCTCCGCGCCTCGCCGAGACGCGAGATGCGGACGCCTCCACGGCCAATCCAGCGGACCACCCCGTGGACCGGGAGGTCGACGAGGACGCCTTGCTCAGGGCGCTTCGGCAGAGCCACTGGTCGATCGGACCCGCGGCGGCGGCGCTCGGCGTCTCGCGCACCGCCCTCTACCGTCTCATCGAGCGAAGCCCTCACGTCCGCAAGGCGGCGGACATCCCGGCGGACGAGCTGATGCGCTGCCACCACGCGTGCGGCGGAGATCTCGACGCCATGTCGGCGCGTCTCGAGGTGTCGAAGCGGGGGCTGACGCTGCGCCTGCGGGAGCTCGGTCGCTCCGGGCGCCTGCGCGAAGCGCCGCCGGACTGACCGCGCGGAGCTGGACGTTCCGCGGACCCTCCGGCTCATGGGCGGTCGAGCGACTCAAGCGTCCAGAAACCGTCCGCCAGCGTTCACGGACGGTTCGTGGACGCTCCACGGACGGTTGAGCGGACCGCACCCGGGGCAATGACGAACTGAAATGACCGGGGTCAGCGCCGCCTCGCCCCACGGCACCGAAGCTGCCTTACGGCGGCCGACGAGGGCGCGCTGGGCCGCCGCTCGACGGGCGCCGCGCGGGGCTCGCCGAGGGCAAAGATCGCAGATCTCGAAAGCCCGAGGCTGCGAGTTCGACGCCGCTGTGCGCCTTCGTCGCGACATCTCAAGGAGCGATTCATGTACAAGGTTCGATATTTAGCGTGGGGGGTCGCCTGGCTGTTCGCCGGGTGCGGAACCCACCAGGACGGGGCGGCGCGCGGGGACGCCCCGGAGCCCTTGTCCAACGTGCAAGAGGCGCTTGAGGCAGATCTTGACGACCTCACACCGCCGGAGAGTGAGATCGATCCTGCCGATGACCCGCTCGATCCCCTCAACCCTCCGCCCCCGGATCCGCCGGCGCCGCCGGGAAAGCTCCTAATGCCCGACGACCCGATCGTGCCGACGAGCGACCGGGTCGGTGCGATTCCGGCGGCCTGGGCCGTAGAGCAAGGACGCGCAACCTATCGGATCCCCATTGAAGTTCCGAAAGGTCGTGCAGGGATGCAGCCAGACCTCGCGCTCTCCTACGAAAGCGGCGATGGGAACGGGCCGGAAGGCGTGGGGTGGAGCGTGACGGGGTTGTCCTCCATCAAGCGGTGCGCGAGGACAATAGCGACCGACGGAAGGCCGCGCGGCGTCAATTTTGATGACAAGGACGCGTATTGTCTGGACGGACAGAGGTTGCTTTCTGTTCCGAACCCCGCCCTGCCAGACGCGATCGAGATGCGGACAGAGCGAGATTCCATGGCGCGTGTCCTCCTGTATGGCGGTTGGAGAGATCCAACGCGCTTCAAGGTGTGGGGCAAGGATGGGCGAATTTCTACCTACGAGCGCCTCGCAGCCAAGCGTATCCGTCCGACCACGGTGACGTCCGGTTACGTGGAGGAGAACGAGATCGGCGTCGCGTGGGTCCTGGCGCGGGTGGAGGACCGCGCCGGCAACGCGATCACGATCTCGTACGACACGCGGCAGAACAGCTCCGCGCCGTTCGATTTTGCCTATGCGCCACGAAATATCGAGTACACGTCCCGACAGGGAGAGTCTCCGCGCAGGAAGGTCCGCTTCGTGTACGAGTCGAACCCGGACGATCAGTTTCGATACGTCAGCGGCGTGCGCCTGAGCCAGCCCTGGCGGCTGCAGCGGCTGGAGATGTACGCGCTCGGCTGGCGATCGCCTGACACAACCCTGGCGTGGGAGTACCGGCTATCGTACGAGGAGAGCCCGACGACGGGGCGCTCGCGGCTCCACCGGGTTGAGCGGTGCGGAGCCAAGGGGTCGTGCCTGCGCGCCAAGGTGATGGAGTACGACGATACGCCCCTCGCGTTCGAGGCGAAGCCCGTCGCCGCGCACGACGCGCCGAAGCCGCACTGGCTGGACGCCGAGCCGAAGCCGCTCGTGATCGACGCGGATGGGGACGGGCGCGATGACCTCATCTACCGTATCGTCGGCTACAGCAGAGACTTCGGCACCCCCAGCTACGACGATCCCACGGAAGACTCGCTCTGGCTGCGCCTGGGTACCGCCGATGGCCTCGGCGCGCCCATTCGACTGCTAGCCGGCGTTGGGTTTGACGAGACGCTCACGTTGTCCGTGGAAGCCTCCATCAAAGTCGATGTGAATGCTAGCGGGAAGATGGCATTCACAGCGAAGAGGTGGGGAGACCATAAGAGCTATCCGCTTCTCCGATTCAACCCGTCTACCAAGCGACTGGACTCCGCGGGGCTGACGTTCCCAGGACTCATGAATAGCGAAAGCGGTTACAAACCGTTGCCCGCAGTCGCGGCAGACATCGACGGCGATGGTCGCGCAGATATCGTTTATCACCCCATGGATGAGTCAGGGGAGTTTAATGTCCACTGGAACCGACCGCCATCATTCTTATTACCACCTCAGATCATCCAAGGACCCGTTGAGGCATGCCCCACCTCGGCGCGGGTTCTGGACAAGACCGGCGACGGGCGTGGGGACGTTCTGTTCGGCTGCGGATCAAAGCAGCTCCTGACGTCCGCCGACGCTGGCGCCATCGTCGTCGAGGACGCCGGCGACCTCTACGGCGACGGGGACGACCTGGTCGTCGACATGAACGCGGATGGGTTGGACGATCTGGTTTATCCGATATTCGAAGACGACGCGACCGGTGTGCGCTGGAATACCGGTAGAGGGTTTGGGCCCATCGAAACGGTTCCGAATGGACCGGTTCCCGATACGTTACAGAACACCGACGAGGGCTTGCGGACGGCCGACTTTAACGGTGACGGTCGCACTGATTTCGTCGTGTTCCGCAACTACCCGACCAGAGAGATCGAGGTGTCGCTGTCGACGAGCAGGGGCGGCTACCGACCGATCATCAAGTTGCCGTTCGACTCGGGGATGCTCTTCAACAACGGAGATATGCCCTGGGGCGCGTCGCGCACCGGCGACTTCAACGGGGATGGGCAGACGGACCTGGTCCACGTCAATTCCACGACGTCTGACTGGGAGGTGCTGCTGAACCGCGGTGTTGACACCGATCGCGTGGTCGCCGTGAGAGACGAGTCCGCGGAGCAGCCGGAGGTCCGCTTCTTCTACGCGCGTGTGCGGCCCGACTCCCCCGACACATGCACCTACCCGCAAGTATGCCAGAAGCGCGGGGTGCCGGTCGTGCAGCAGCTCTGGGAAAACCAGGGCAGTCAAGTCGCCGCGTTCCACCGGACGATCTACGGCTACCGTGATCTGCGGTACGACTGGTCGTCTCGGAAGTCGCTGGGGTTCGGTGAGATTCGCATGTGGGAGCCCGAGCGCCCTCGAGAGACGCGGATCACCTACGACCACACGACCCGGGTCGACTCCCGCTATGCTCTCGCCGGGCTGCCGTCCAAGACGGTGGTGATCACCCCCGTCCTCGGGCCATCGGTGGTAGGTGTACCTCCGGAGACGAGCGCGCCCACCACGCGCATCGTCGAGACTGTGAAGCAATATGCGGTCAGGCTGCTGCATTCCGGCCTCACGTATTTCGCCTACCCGTACGCATGGACCGAGAACGAGTGGGAGCAGGCGGCGACCATCGACCGCGACGACTTCGCGTGGACCCACGTGAGCTACGCAGGATCGAGCATGCCGAGCACGCGGCGCCAGCAGGTAGGGTCGCAGGCCCTTGATGAGTTCGCGAACGTCACCGAGGTGGCCACCATCACGACGGGTGGGCAGCGTCATATCGTTTCGACGACGTACGACAACCTGACGGCGGACTGGCTCATCGGACTCCCGCGGCAGCGGCTCGAGAGGGAGTACAAGACCGGGAGCACGCCCCCCGCGCCCCGCAAGGTGGAGTGGACGTACGACGATCGCGGCCTGGTGCGCGTGGTGGATATCGAAAAAGGGAACGCAGATGCGTCGATTCCGATCTCGATCACGTACAGCCGTAACCCGGACGGCCTCCCGTGGATGATCGTGCGCTCGTCGGTCGGCGGTGAGGACCGGCGGCAGTACATCGACTGGGGCGACGAGCGCGTCTTCCCCAAGCAGAGCTGGACGGACGTGAATGGTATCGATCATTCGCGGTGGACCGTTTACCATCCGGCGACGGGAGATCTGGTCGCTGAGATGGACAGCAATGGCGTCACCGTGACGCGGAAATACGACGAGTTCCACCGCTTGCGAACGGAGACTCCGGAGGGCGGCACTCCCACCGACGTGACCTATGAGGCGCTTCGCGAGGGCTCGCTGGTGACGGGGACGAGGGCGACGGTCGTGCGCGGCGGCGCCGTGGCGGCGGGTCGGGACATCCTGTCCCTGGATGAGCTCTCGCGCCCGATTGAGATGGCTCACGAGCGCTTCGACGGAGCGCTCGCCAGCAGCCGCCAGAGCTATGACGTGCTGGGGCGCGTCGTTCGGACGACGCGGCCGGCCACGTCCGGAGAGACGGTGCAGGTCACTCGTTATAGCTACGACTCGCTCGACAGGCTCCTCGAGGAGCGGCGCCCGGATGGGAGCCGCGAGCACTACGAGCATTCGCTCCTCGAGACCACCTCCTTCGACGCCGAGGGGCGCGAGCACCGCACCAAGATCGATTGGGACGGGCGCCTGGTGTCCAGCACCCGGGTCGCGACGGAGGGGACCCAGACGCTGCGCTATTTCTACGAGCCGTTCGGCCTGCTCGGCAAGGTGATCAACGAGTCCAGCGGGAATCTGGTGCTCCTGGAGCAACGTTATGATCAGCGCGGCCGGCGGAGGTGGTACAAGGAGCCCGTGTCGGCGGCGACGACCGTCACATACAACGCGTTCGGTGAGGTGGTCACGCTCGCCGATTCACTGTCCACGCGCACGTTCGAGCGCGACGCGCTGGGACGTGTCGAGACGATCGTGGACGCAGATGGCGAGACCGAGTTCGTCTGGGATACGGCGGCGCACGGCGTCGGCCGGCTGGCCAGCTCTACCAGCCCGGACGGGGTTCAGAAAGCCTTTGCATACGACGGGCACGGGCGGCCCACGCGAACGACGTGGACCATCGACGGCAGCTCGTACGCCGTTGAGCAGACGTACGATTCCCTGGGGCGGGTGGACCTGCTAAAGTACCCCGTGGTGTCGGGAGCGACCGGGTTTTACGTGAAGCACCGCTACAACGTTCATGGCTACCTTCATGAGGTCGTCCGCCAGCACGGGCTCCGGGAGTTCACGATCTTTACTCCGATCTGGCGCATGAACAGCCGCAACAGCGACGATCTGCCGCTCTCCGTTCAGCTCGGCTCGACGGTCGAGACGACGTACGGCTACGAGCCGCTTACAGGGCGGCTGGATCGGGTCCAGACTCCTGGGGCGTACGATCTCGACTACGATTATTATCTGGATGGCCGCGTCAAGCGACGCTACGACAGACAGTCGAATCGGGACGAGTCGTTCGGGTATGACGCGCGCGAGCAGCTCAGGTGGTGGGAGCTGCAGACCAACACGACGTCGACGAGGACGGATTACTCGTACGACGCCCTGGGAAACGTCAAGGAGGTGTCCGTCGACGGCGCGCTTCGGGAGGAATACGTCTTCGGGCCGCCTTACAGACCGAGCGAGGTTCGGATCGGCGGCGCGGTGGCGGACACGCTCTCCTACGACGTTCGCGGTCGCCTGTTCAGCCGAGGTGGGCCACGCGCCCCGATGGGCGTGACGTTCACGGAGTTTGACTTGCCCAGGCTGGTCGTACGCGAGGGCGGAACGACCTCGTTCCGGTACGACGCCGACGGCAAGCGTGTGATGAAGGTGGGCCCTTCGGAGACGGTATTGACGCTCGGTCGGCTGTACGAGCGGCGGACGGCGGGAGCGCAGACAACCCACGTCTTTCATGTATTCGCGGACGGCGAGGAGGTGGCGCAGCAATTCGTTCACCCGGACGGAGTTTCAGAGCGCCGCTACGTGCAAAAGGACGCGCTCGGAAGCGTGGGCGTGGTGCTGCGCCCGGATGGCAGCGTGCTCTCGAGGAGCTTCTACGAGCCGTTCGGTGGGCGCATCGACGAGAACGGGGGGCCGCTCGCCGGTCTGCCCCTCGGGATCAGCGACGTGCGGACCGGTTTCACGGGGCACGAGCATGATGACGCGCTCGGCTGGGTCGATATGCAGGGGCGTGTCTACGATCCGAGCCTTCGTCGGTTCCTCACGTCCGATCCCGTCATCCCGTCGCCGCTGATGGTGCAAGGGTACAATCCCTACGCTTACGTCTTGAATGATCCCCTCAACCTGAGGGATCCGACGGGCTTCCAGCCGTGCGACGGGACGAACTGCACGCCGAACACGCCCGCGACGATCGCGCCGCCGCCGGGCGTCACCATCGATGGCGACGGCACTGGCACGAAGGAGGTGAATGTCTTCGAGGACGGTGAGGAGCCCCTTCCCGAAGACGATGGCGCCATCGAGAGCTCCGGCGGCGGCGGTGGAGCGGGTCCTGGCGGAGACGGCGCGAAGGGCGGCCCCTCGTCGGACGGGGACAGAGGAACAGAATTCGGGTTCAGCGTCGGTCCGATGACGGCGGCGGACATGCGCGAGCTCACGCACGTCTGCCTCGATGGTTGTGGCTTCGCGCCGCCGCCGGTCGGCCCGGCGTGCGACGTCGCCAATGCCTGCCTCTACGCCGGGGAAGGGGACGCGGTGAACGCGACGATGAGCCTCTGGGCCGCCGTGCCTGGAGCCGGCGATGCCAGCAAGCTTTATTCCAGCGTGAAGCGTGCGGGACAGCTTGGCAAGGCTGGCAGGATGGCTCAAGGCGCGGCTGCGGGGAGCGGGGCGAACGGGCTTGTGGGAACGAAGTTCGAGGAGTGGCTTCACACCGCGCTGAACGTCACCAAGAAGAACTTCAAGGTGGGTAAACGGGAATTCGACGGAGCGGTTGGCACACGGTGGATCGAAGCCAAATCTGGCCGGTACTGGCTCGACCAGACCCAGCCAGGGCCTGGCTTCGAGAAATTCAAGTCCGACATTGGCGAGAGGCTGAGTATCGCTACCAAGAAAAATGCGACCCTGGAGGTCCACTCGAATACACCGATTCCACAGCATGTGCAGGATTGGCTGACGAGCAAGGGTGTGCAATTCTTCGAACACTGAGAGGAGCGAGGCGATGTCGGTTGATGCCGGTTTGACGCTGAATTTGGTTGCACAAAAGGGACTGCGATCGATCATCGATGCGCTGCTGGCTTCCAAGTGGCGCGCGCGCGACCATGGCTGGTGGTGCGTCCCGGCAGGCGAAGACGCCTCTGAGTGGCGTCTGGTGCAAGGGGCTGAGCGGACAGAGCTCGATGCGCTGGTTAAGGCGAAGATGCGCTCCGGCGAGGTGTTCGGCATCCGTCTCTTCTGGGAGGGCGACGACGTCGGCGGTGAGTTTCTGGTGTTCCCCAGCTGCGAGGTGGTATTCAGCCCGACGATGGACCGGGTCAAGTTGGGGCCGCGCACGACCGACGTTTCGTGGTACATCTCTCGAATACTGCCAGTATTTGCCGAGCGCGACGACGTCGACCTGGAGAGCTGGATCTGGCGCGAGACGGCTTGAGGGCTCCTATCCATGGGCCGCTCTCCGCCAAACGCCGGACCAGGCGATCTCGCGGCGCCGCGAACGTTGTCGTAGGGGCTGCGGGGATCTCGGACAGCCCGCCGCCCAGCTCGCACCGCCCGCCTCGCTGACCCCTCTGTGCGGCGAGCTGCGCTAGTGCTCTGACACGATTCTGTTGAACCAGTCGGACCCGAAAATTCGCTCGGCGTCGCGGACGGTGAACTTCCAGTTGATCTTGCGTCGAGCTCGGTCCGCAGCTGCGTTCCACTGTCGTACCCGAGCCCGGAGCGCCGCGAGCCTTGGGATGCGGTTGCGGCCGAGGCACTCCCTGGACACGAGGCTGGCTTCGATCTCCGCGGCGTTCAGCCAGCTCGCGTGCTTCGGCGTGTGGTGGAACTCGAAACGCGAGGCAAGCGCGTGGCCCCGCTCGGCCCCGAAGGCCTTGATGAGCGATGCAGGGGTGTGAGTGTTGAGGTTGTCCAGGACCAGATGAATCCGACACGCCCGCGGGTAGGCGCGGGCAATACGCTCGGCGGCGAGCGCGAAGGATGGACGCGTCCGGTCCTCCGTCGCGTGGGTGAGATGGCGCCCTGTCTTCGGCTCCACGATGCAGAAGATGTTGGCCGTTCCCCGGCGCACGTACTCGTAGTCGATGCGCCGCGGCTTTCCTGGGCGCATCGGCCTGTCGGGCCTTGCGTTGTCGTGCAGGACGACGGGGCGCTCATCGAGCGCTACGACCGGTTCGCTCGGGTCGTGGGGCCGGGCGTACAGCTCCAGCACGTCCTTCATCCGCTCGACGAACGGTTCGTCGATCTTGGGAACGCACCACATTTTTTTCCCGCCAGGGCTTGATGTCCTGGTCGGCGAGGGTCCTGCGTATGGTCTCTCGGCTGACCGAGCGAACGATCTTTCTGCGCTCGGCTTCGTCGGTGACCAGGGCAATGGTCCATCGCGCCCGCCCTTCGGGCGGCGGACCGCAGACCATCGCGATGAGCGCAGCCGTCTGCACACTGTCGAGGAGCTTGGAGCGGCGTCGCCGGGACTCCTCGCTCAGCGCGTGCTCGACGCCGCCCTCCAGGAAGCGGTTGGCGACACGCCGCACTTCGCGGCGGTAGGTTCCCGTCGCCTCCGCTGCCTGCGTGATCGTCCAGCCCTTGTCGAGCAGACGCAGCGCCTGGATCCGCCGTGCGACGAGCATGCCCAGCGGGCCCTCCCGCTCGCGTCGGCGCAGCGCCTGCTGGTCCTCCTGGCTGAGCTGGAGCCCCCTGAACCGGGACCTCGGCTGCTTTCGTTCTTCCCTCACGCCCACCCAGACGCACGAGCCGAGCGAAACGGATCGTCAAAACTGCGGGGCGGCACTAGGCGCGCTGCCAGGCCAGCTCTCTCGCCCGCCCGCCACCCATCTCGATATCTCTTCAGACTCCACTCCGCGCACCGCGCTCTTCAGATAGGTGATGTCCCAGCACCACACCTGATTGGGCCGTCTGGTGACAAACTCGCGAGGACGATGAGCGCTTGCCGGTCGAGCCGGATTGCGGTACGCCAGCAGCGATCGGATCAACTACATCGACTCGACCAGAATAGCCAAGTGGCGCGTTGCCCGGCGCATCGGCCAGTCGATCCTGCAATACAGTCGGCGGATAGCGCGCAGGGAGGCATTGTTTCTCCGAAAGATAGGCAATGACGTTGTCATGAAATCAAGTCGCGCGGCGCGAAAATTAGAAAACGACATTAGCAGAGAGCTGGGTGGCAACGGGAAGGCGGTCTGCGAGAGCCCGCATGGTCCCAAGCAGTCGCCGCATGCCCATGCACAGCACGGGGGGCCGCGCGATCGATTCCCGGGGCATACTTTCGTCGATCCGAAATTGCCTTCCGTCATGCCCATGGGGCCGACTGGCAAGGACGGTTCGCCTGCAGAACACAGCCTGCTTGACCTCCTCGCGGGCCCGATCATGTTGTTCCCTTCTTCGGGACCGCCTGACGCGTGAACTTTGGAGAATGGCCCACGAGCGCTTCGACGGAGCGCTCGCCAGCAGCCGCCAGAGCTATGACGTGCTGGGGCGCGTCGTTCGGACGACGCGGCCGGCCACGTCCGGAGAGACGGTGCAGGTCACTCGTTATAGCTACGACTCGCTCGACAGGCTCCTCGAGGAGCGGCGCCCGGATGGGAGCCGCGAGCACTACGAGCATTCGCTCCTCGAGACCACCTCCTTCGACGCCGAGGGGCGCGAGCACCGCACCAAGATCGATTGGGACGGGCGCCTGGTGTCCAGCACCCGGGTCGCGACGGAGGGGACCCAGACGCTGCGCTATTTCTACGAGCCGTTCGGCCTGCTCGGCAAGGTGATCAACGAGTCCAGCGGGAATCTGGTGCTCCTGGAGCAACGTTATGATCAGCGCGGCCGGCGGAGGTGGTACAAGGAGCCTGTGTCGGCGGCGACGACCGTCACATACAACGCGTTCGGTGAGGTGGTCACGCTCGCCGATTCACTGTCCACGCGCACGTTCGAGCGCGACGCGCTGGGACGTGTCGAGACGATCGTGGACGCAGATGGCGAGACCGAGTTCGTCTGGGATACGGCGGCGCACGGCGTCGGCCGGCTGGCCAGCTCTACCAGCCCGGACGGGGTTCAGAAAGCCTTTGCATACGACGGGCACGGGCGGCCCACGCGAACGACGTGGACCATCGACGGCAGCTCGTACGCCGTTGAGCAGACGTACGATTCCCTGGGGCGGGTGGACCTGCTAAAGTACCCCGTGGTGTCGGGAGCGACCGGGTTTTACGTGAAGCACCGCTACAACGTTCATGGCTACCTTCATGAGGTCGTCCGCCAGCACGGGCTCCGGGAGTTCACGATCTTTACTCCGATCTGGCGCATGAACAGCCGCAACAGCGACGATCTGCCGCTCTCCGTCCAGCTCGGCTCGACGGTCGAGACGACGTACGGCTACGAGCCGCTGACAGGGCGGCTGGATCGGGTTCAGACTCCTGGGGCGTACGATCTCGACTACGATTATTATCTGGATGGCCGCGTCAAGCGACGCTACGACAGACAGTCGAATCGGGACGAGTCGTTCGGGTATGACGCGCGCGAGCAGCTCAGGTGGTGGGAGCTGCAGACCAACACGACGTCGACGAGGACGGATTACTCGTACGACGCCCTGGGAAACGTCAAGGAGGTGTCCGTCGACGGCGCGCTTCGGGAGGAATACGTCTTCGGCCCGCCTTACAGACCGAGCGAGGTTCGGATCGGCGGCGCGGTGGCGGACACCCTCTCCTACGACGTTCGCGGTCGCCTGTTCAGCCGAGGTGGGCCACGCGCCCCGATGGGCGTGACGTTCACGGAGTTTGACTTGCCCAGGCTGGTCGTACGCGAGGGCGGGACGACCTCGTTCCGGTACGACGCCGGCGGCAAGCGTGTGATGAAGGTGGGCCCTTCGGAGACGGTATTGACGCTCGGTCGGCTGTACGAGCGGCGGACGGCGGGAGCGCAGACAACCCACGTCTTTCATGTATTCGCGGACGGCGACGAGGTGGCGCAGCAATTCGTTCACCCGGACGGAAGTTCAGAGCGCCGCTACGTGCAAAAGGACGCGCTCGGAAGCGTGGGCGTGGTGCTGCGCCCGGATGGCAGCGTGCTCTCGAGGAGCTTCTACGAGCCGTTCGGTGGGCGCATCGACGAGAACGGGGGGCCGCTCGCCGGTCTGCCCCTCGGGATCAGCGACGTGCGGACCGGTTTCACGGGGCACGAGCATGATGACGCGCTCGGCTGGGTCGATATGCAGGGGCGTGTCTACGATCCGAGCCTTCGTCGGTTCCTCACGTCCGATCCCGTCATCCCGTCGCCGCTGATGGTGCAAGGGTACAATCCCTACGCTTACGTCTTGAATGATCCCCTCAACCTGAGGGATCCGACGGGCTTCCAGCCGTGCGACGGGACGAACTGCACGCCGAACACGCCCGAGACGATCGCGCCGCCGCCGGGCGTCATCATCGATGGCGACGGCACGGGTACGAAGGAGGTGAACGTCTTCGAGGACGGTGAGGAGCCCCTCCCCGAAGACGATGGCGCCATCGAGGGCACCGGCGGCGACGGTGGAGCGGGTCCTGGCGGAGAAGGCGGGGAGGGCGGCCCCTCGTCGGACGGGGACAGAGGAACAGAATTTGGGTTCAGCGTCGGTCCGATGACGGCGGGGGACATTCGCCAGCTCACGCACGCCTGCCTCGATGGTTGTGGCTTCGCGCCGCCGCCGGTCGGCCCGGCGTGCGACGTCGCCAATGCCTGTCTCTACGCCGGGGAAGGGGACGCGGTGAACGTGACGATGAGCCTCTGGGCCGCCGCGCCTGGAGTCGGCGATGCCAGCAAGCTTTATTCCAGCGTGAAGCGTGCGGGACAGCTTGGGAAGGCTGGCAGGATGGCGGGGGCCGCAAGGGGGGAAGGTGGGCGCCTCGTCGGCCAGAAGGTATTCACGAATAGACACGGTCAGCTAACGAATGGCCGCTACACTCTCGACAGCGCGGGCATGGCCCCCCATACGACAGGTAGCCTTGCCCAAGGCAAGAGCCAGTTCCTTCATCGAGTGAACGAACGAGAGCTTGTCCTTGATGCCGCAGCTTACGCAGATGATGCAAACCTATGGGTCGGCAGCAAGGCAAAGATTGTTTTCGATGACTTCATCGGTGTGCATGCTGGGACAGGTCAGCGAACCAACGTTCTGAACCTCTACCGCACCGAGTCGGGTTTCGTTCACGGTGCGCCGGGGAGTCCACTATGAGGCAGGATCTCAGTCATTTCTTTCAGTGCGGGCTTGCGGCGTCTGCGACTTGGACGCACGAGAAAGTCAGCCAAGCGCTTCAAGCGCTGGCAGTGCGATGTCCAGGTTCCCGCGTGGATTGGGAGCCTGGCGACGAGGAGTGGGGCCGGGTCATCGATGTCGATGGCAATGTTGTAGGTCTTGTTTGCGCGCGTATCCCAATAGGCGCCGCTCGGGATGACCTGCCGAGTTCGGAGTTGCCGAGTTTCGTGGAATGGCTTCAATTCAAGTCGATGTACGAATCGCGCTATCAGATTGCGCCAGAGCTCCTTGAGGGCGTGTTCAAGCGGCAGATCTCGCGGAACGTCGACTATGCGTCGCTATCGCTGAACGATTTGTGGTGGGCGACGGTGTCCTGAGCCGCTCGGACCGATCTGTGCGTCGCTTCGTCGCTCGATGCCGACCAGATCCAACCCTGACGGGATTCTCGGTGTTCTGTCATCCAGTGCCTGGATCCTTGTGGACACTGATGAATTGAGAAATGGCTAGCCGTCAAGCCTGCGGGAACGTGGCGAAAACTTGTCACGCCCTGCCGAGGTCCCATGGCCGCCGTAGCGCCGGCCGCGCTGATTCTTTGCCACAGGGGAGGAGCAACAGTATACGCTTCCCTCGTTCGCTTGGTCGGGACACGTAGCGTCGAGCGTGCGGTCTGAGCGTCAGAAGGGGCACCGCCCACGCATCGCCATGGCCGTGGTCACTTGCGGCTTTCGCCGGCGTCCTCCGAGCCGGTCCAGCTCTCCTGATCTCCCACCCCACCAGGTCCTCACGGCTCCCCGTCTCCCTCCATTCACCCCGCGACCCCCACGCCCCGCCGAGGTGGCGGCGGATGCTCGCCCGCGCCCGGCGGGCGCAGAGGCGGGCCGCCATCTCGGTACACCCAAGCCGAGCCGCGACCTCGTCGCGGCTGCACCCCTCCTCGCGCATCAGCCGGCACGCCTCGACCTGGCGGGCCAGGAGCCCCCCGAGCACCTGCACGACCGCGCCCGCCATCCAGCGCGCGGCGAGCTCCTCGTCGGGCGGACCGCGGCGCGGACGGGCGCGGCGTCGTCCGGCGTGTCGGGTGCGCCGAGCCGCTCGCGCCGGGCGGAGCGCAGGTGCTCGATGAACAGGCGGCGTGCGATCGCCACCGCCCAGGGCGCCACGCTCGCGCCGCGCCGGTAGCTCGCGTGCGCTCGTGCGCGGGTCAGCCGACCCTGTGCTCGACGATCGGCGCCAGCGCCTGCTGGCGGAGCTCGAAGTTGAAATGCTGGAGCACCCAGCGCTCCGCGTCGGTCATGGACGAGAAGACCCTGACGGGATGCGGCGGCGGCTTCAGCCAGTTGAGCGCGGTCAGGATGCCGTTCACCAGGCTGGAATCGCCCACGATGCCGGACGCGAGCAGGTGCGCGCGCGACTGCCGCTCGTAGTCGACGTACATCTGCGCGACGGCTCGCCGCTGCACGGCGTTCGGCATGCTGCTGCCGCGCGTGTCGTTGATCAGGCCGAACGGCCCCGAGACGATGAGCTGGATCATGCCCCTCATCAGCACGTCCCAATCGTCCTGGGTGTACTGCTCGCCGGCCCGCATCACGACCAGCGGATAGCGCGAGCGATCCAGCTCAATCCCGCGCGCCAAGGCCGCCTCCGTCCCGACGAACGCCACGCTGGCCCGAAACGCGGATGGATTCGCACGAAAGGGCGGTCGCGGAGCATGCGGCGGTCATGTACGTCCCGGTCGGCTTAGGAAGGCGGCATTACAATGAAGAGCAAAGCGATCCGCGGCTGTCAATGACAAATCACGGCGCTGACCCGAGGTGACAAAAATCTCCTGCACGCCCGTGCTCTCCTGGACAGCCACGCTGTATTCATCAGTTCTGCGCGCCCCGGAGGGATCGTCGCGGAGGGCGGCCGGGACGCGGGCGCAAGTGGTCGAAATTGTTACGAAAACTTGGCTGTGTTCGGCGCTCCTTCGCCTCCTGTCTGCCTCCGCGTCGAGGGCGCCAGCGTCTCCGCCGGCGCCCTCGACGCGGAGGCAGAGCAGCGGACGTGGGACGGCGCCCTGTCACCCGCCGTCGTAGGGCCCCAGAAACACCGGCCCCGGCGCGAGCAGCTGAGTGCCGTCCATCAACCAGACCGCCGCCTGGTTCGTTCCTTTGGCGTACCAGAGCACGTCCGCCATGCCGTCGAAATTGCTGTCGGCGGCCGGGCGCGCTTCCCAGCCGCGGCCGAGGGGCCCCGGGATCACCGGTCCCGCCGCGAGCACCAGGGTGCCGCCCTCCATCAGCCAGACGGCCATCAGGTTGTGCTCTGTGTCGTTCCAGAGCACGTCCGCCATGCCGTCGGCGTCGTAGTCCTGCGCGGTGACGACGTGAAAGCCGGGGCCGAGCCCCGGGAGGATCGGCCCTGGTGCGAGCAGCTGAGCGCCGTCCATCAGCCAGACGGCTATCAGGCTCTGCTCTTCGTTGTCCCAGATCACGTCCGCCATGCCGTCGCGGTTGAAGTCGCGCGCGCTGCGCGCCACCCAGCCCTGGCCGAGCGGCCCCGGGATGATCGGCCCCGGCGCGAGCAGCTGCGGCCCATCCATCGTCCATGTTGTCATCACGTTCTGGTCTTTGTTGTTCCAGATCACATCCGCCATGCCGTCGCGGTTCAGATCGGAAACCGCGATCACCTTCCAGCCCTGGCCGAGCGGCCCCGGGATGATCGGCCCCGGCGAGAGCAGCTGGCTCCCTTCCATCAGCCATATGGCCACCAGGTTCTGGTCGATGTTGCGCCAGAGCACATCCGCCATGCCGTCGGAATTGAAGTCACCGGCATTGACGGCCTCCCAGCCCTGGCCGATCGGCCCCAGGATCACCGGCCCCGGCGCGACCAGCTGGGTCCCCTCCATCAGCCAGATCGCCGCCAGGCTCTTCTCGGGATGCTCCCAGAGCACATCCACCATCTCGTCGCGGCTGAAGTCATTCATACGAACGGCCTTCCACCCATACCTGCTCGCCCGCTGTGTCGCGCGTCCCAGGGACGACGCCGCCGGCTCAGCGGACCAGCGGTCGTGGTCCAGCTCGATGCCCGGCGCGCAGGCCGCCATGGGGTGGATCGCACCGATCGCGCACAGCGCAGCCCCTGTAGCCGCAGACCTCCTCACACTCGCCTCGCTTGCGCCTCGGGCGCGGGCGCAGACGCGGGCACGGGAGATCCGATCCGGTCCGCGACCCTGAGCACGCCGAGCACGTGCGCCGGCCGAGAGCAAGCGCAAGGCCATCGAGACCGTGGTGTGCGCCCGATCTCGGCGCAGTCACCACATGGTACCTCACCAGGCCATTCCCCGCTTCTTGCATCGACTACGTCATAGGTCTTCTCTGCTCATCGAGCAGGGCACCCTCCAGAGCGCAGGGCGCGCACCACGTCGGTTGATCTCGCTTCCGGCCACTGGTCGCCGCCTTCGGAAGAAAAGGGCTTTCGGGACACCGTGACGTCGAGGGAGACAATCCGTTCCTCGACCTGCTCACCGGATGAGCGGCTCGGTTCCGGGGCTCGCCGCCAGTCTGACTGCAATCAAGGAGATTGGATATGTCGATTCGTCACGTAGGTGTAGCATTCGTCATGGCGATGTCACTTGCTTCGCCTCTCTCCTGCGCGGGCCAGCGGGAGGCGCGCGACATGCGGGAGAGCGCGGACGGGAGCGGCGTGCAGGCCGAGGTCGGCGAGGCCCGTGCGGCCCTGTGTCAGGGGCAGGCGATCGTGAATGTGGTGGCTCTACCGGGGACGTACTACTGGGCGGATGATGCCCACCTGCTCACGAGCGCGGAGGGATTCGGTCCGCGCGCGCTCCAAGTCGCCGTGGCGACAAGCGTCGAGGCCTCGGTGAGCATCGAGACCAGCGTGACGCCCAACATTCCCGAGGTCCCGTCGAGCACGAATCTCGAGCCCTCATCGAGGACGCTGGGCAGCCGCGCCCCCACGGGTTTCCTGCCTCCATTGGGGATACCGGGCGGCGGCATTCCGTGGGGTCCGCAGCCCTCGTCGGGCACGCCGGGCGGCAACGCGATTTGGGGCTCGCAACCCTTCCCGGGCATGCCGGGTAGCGGCACGCCCTGGAGCAACCGGCCCAACCCCATGTTCGGTGGCGGCAACGGCAACGGTTCCTCGGGCTCCGAGCCGTCCTCGGGCACGGCGGGCGACGATGACGCGCCCTGGGACACCGATCCATCGGGCGTGCTCGGCGGCTGCACGCCGTCGATCAAGGAGATCTCCGAGGCGGTCGGATTCGACGTGGGCGAGAGCGTCGATCTGGAGGCGTCCACGACCTTTTTGGTCCCCACGGGCGCCTATGCGCGGGTTTCCGCCTACCCGGTCTTTCATAAATTCACCTGGGATATCGTCGGCGTCGTAGGCTCGGCCTGGGGAGGCGGCCCTATCAGCGTCATCATCGCCACCGGAAGCGCGCTCAGACCGACCGGTATCTATTTCGATACCTACCGCGCCTTTGACTTCGCCGCGATCGGCGGAGGGGTGGTCAGCCCGGGCCCGATCTGGGATCCCGGAGAGGGCGGTGGTGGCGCGGGCGGCGCTGGGGGTACGGGCGGTACCGGTGGCACGGGTGGCGCGGGCGGTGCCGGTGGCGCGGGTGGCGAAGGCGGTGCCGGTGGCGGCCAAGGTTGGTTCATCGATCCCGGCGATCAAAGCAGCCCTGGCGGCCAGGGCGGCGCGGGCGGATCGTAGGACAGTCAGCCTCGGCGCGACGACATCCGGGCGGCCTCCTGGCTCCTGCCCGGGACCAGGGACGGGCCGTCTCGCGGAAGGATGCCTGTCGCGGAGAGCGTCAGTTGAGGCCGGCGGCGACGCTGGCGAGGCCGACCGTGAGATGGACGGCGGTGACGCCGACGAGGGTGCGGTGGCGCGCGTAGAAGAGGCCGAAGAGGACGCTCGCGGCGAAGGAGATGACCGCGAAGGTCAGCGAGACATACAGGTGGAACACGCCGAAGAGCACCGAGGTGACCACGATGGGAGAGAGGCGTCCGGCGTCGGGCAGGAGCCGCTCGAGCGACGTCTGGATCACGCCCCGCGCGATGAACTCCTGGAGCAGGCAGTGCGGCCCATAACTCGCGAGGAAGATCGCGAACTCGAGGCGCGAGTACCCCGCGACTGAGCCCCAGTCGAGCCACGGCGCTCCGCGCAGGGCCGGCCCCGCGCGGAGCGCGAGGCACGCGGCGAAGGCCATGGCGGCGATGACGAGCGCTTCGCGGAGGCTATGCCGCGCGCCCGAGAGCGTCACGCCGAGCCGCGCGAGCGGCAGCGGCTGCCGCCGGACGAACCACCCGATCGGCACGAGGAGCACCAGCAAGAAGCCCCACGAATAACCCATCTGGAGCAGCGGCGGCAGATCGGCGCGGATGAGCTCCCGGACGAGCTGCGCGACGCCGAAGAGGGCGATGACGACGAAGAAGAACGCCGCGAGCTCCCGGCGCAGCTCCAGGGCGTCCCGACCGCCGCGGCGGAGGAGCTCGATCTCGAGGCGGAGCAGGTCGTGATCGGCGTCGCTCGCCACAGCCAGCCCAGCGCGCTCGGCCGAGCGATCGCGCCGACCGGTCGACGGGCGCGCGTCGCGGGCGGCGGAGCCGGCGAGGAAAGGAACATGGTGTGGGTCGATCACGTCGGAGGACGATTCGAGCAAGCTCATAAGAGTATCCCCATTGAACCAGCCATGATGTCACGCCTCGGGGCGAGCGATCAAGCGCCTGGAGGTTCGCCGTTGTAACAGCCAGCGCGGTTCACGTCGTTCACGTCGTTCACGTCGTTCACGTCGTTCACGTCGTTCGCGTTTGGGTTCGTTCACGTTGTTTACATCGCTGGCGTCGTTCGCGTCGTTCGCGTTGGTTACGTCTGGCTCCAGCGGCGGGCACCAGCTCGGCGCGGCGGGCACCGGGCCAGCGCGGCGGGCACCAGGCCCAGCCATTGGTTGCAGCTCTGCGAGCTTCGCGAGCTTTGCCATGGGCGCGCATGCCGCTATCAGAGAGGTCGTTCCTCCGAGCCCAGCGCGCTGCCACGGATGAGCGGGCGCCGAGCTGGGCGAGGACGGTACGACAGGGGGCAGACCACACCGTGCGGCTCGGGATCCGGCTTCAGCTCTTGTTCGCGCTTGGCGCGCTGCTCCTCCTGGCGTTCGTGCCGCTCTTCTTCGCCGTGGCGAGCCTCACGCGGGCCACGATGAGCGGCGCGCGCGCGTCGAGCGCCCGCGCGATCGGCCGCGCCATTGCCGGGCACGTGGCCGCGGCGCGGACGACCCGCTCCGCCCCGGAGCTCTCGCTCCTGCTCGAGGCGCAGCTCGGCCCGGACGGGGCGTCGGCGATCGGCGTCTACGACGCGGCGGGGGCGCTCTCGGACCGCGCCGGGGAGCCAGAGGTCGCGGCGGCGCTGCCGGCCTCGGTGGAAGCCGGCACGGAGGTGCTGAAGACGGTGCGGACGGCGCGCGGGGGCGCGCTCCTGGTGGTCGTCCCGGAGCCCGCGCGCGAGGCGGCGTCCGGCGCGGACCCCGCGCCCGCGACGTCGACGGGCTCCGTGGCCGTGCTGGTGCCGATCGACCCGTCGACGATGCCCGCCGCGCCGCTCGTGCGGACCGTGGCGCTCTACACGGGCATCGTGGCGCTGGCGCTGCTCGTGTTCGCGTACATCTCCATGACGCACCTCGTGGTGCGGCCGATCGACGCTGTGTCGCAGGCCGCGCGCCGCGTGGCCGGCGGGGCGCGCGACCTGGAAGTGCCGCGGGCCGGCGCGCGGGAGCTCGCGGAGCTCGGCGCGAGCCTCGCGCTCATGACGGGCCGCCTCCGCGCCGACGAGGAGTCGCTGCGGGCGAAGATCGCCGAGGTCGAGCGCTACGCGGCGGACCTGAAGAGCGCCCAGGAGCGGCTGGTCCGCTCGGAGCGGCTCGCGTCCGTGGGGCGCCTGGCGGCGGGGCTCGCGCACGAGATCGGCAACCCGCTCGCGGCGATCCTCGGCCTGCAGGATCTGCTGCTCGCCGGGGGCCTCACGCCTGCCGAGGAGCGCGATTTCGTCGAGCGGATGAAGCGGGAGACGGAGCGGATCCACAAGATCCTGCGCGATTTGCTCGACTTCGCCCGGCCCGCGGCGCGGGGCGCGGCGGAGGCCGGCGGCGATGGAGAGGCAGAGCACCTCCCCTCCGGGTCGGTCGCGGAGGCGATCGGCGACGTCGTCTCGCTCGTCGCGCCGCAGAAGGCGTTCCGCGCGATCGAGCTCACGCGGGACGTCGCGCCCGACGTGCCGGCCGTGCCGCTCGCGCACGGGCAGCTGGTGCAGGTGCTCCTGAACCTGCTCCTGAACGCGGCCGACGCGGTGCCGCGCGTCGGGGGGCGCGTGGCGGTGCGCGCGTCGCGGGGCGCGTGCGGGGGAGCGCGGATCGAGGTCGAGGACAACGGGCCGGGGATCGCGGAGGCGGTCCGAGAGACGCTGTTCGAGCCGTTCATCACGACCAAGGAGGTCGGCGAGGGGACGGGGCTCGGGCTCGCGGTGTGCCGGGGGCTCGTGGAGGCGGCTGGCGGGACGATCGGGGTCGAGCGAGGCGCGGACGGCGGGGCGCGGTTCGTGGTGCTGCTGCCGGGCGCAGCGCAGCGCGAGGCGAGCGAGCCGCCGTGAGACCGCGCTCGGTCGCGCCGGCTCGCGTCGGCCTGCGTCAGTTCACGTCCCGCCCCGTAGACGGCCAGGGGCGCTCGCCGCCGAGCTGATCGAGCTCCTTCCGAAGCTCGTCGGTCGGCGCGAGCACCTGCATCCGCTCGAGCACGCTGCGCAGCCGCGACGCGTCCGAGCGGCTCGAGTAGATCGACCGCAGGTTGTTCAGCATGCGCACGAGGATCTGCCGCTTCTGCGCGGGCACGAGCAGCCGCGGCTCCGGATCGCGCGTGGCGCCCGTGGCGCGGGTGTGCAGCGCGCGCAGGTCGTCCCGGCCGAGCAGGCGGCCCTCGAACGGGTCGATGAGCAGCACGCCGCCGCGGACCGGCGTCCTCACGAGGAAATGGCCCGGGAACGAGACGCCCTGGGCCTCGAGGCCCGCGCGCCAGCACACCTCGAGGAGCACGACGGCCAGCGTGATGGGGATGCCCGTCCGGCGATCCAGGACCTCGTGCAGGTAGCTGTTCTTCGGGTCGTAGTAGTCGCCGGAGTTCCCGTGGAACCCGAGGTCGCCGTAGAACCAGCGGAGCAGCTGCTCGATGGGGCCGCTGCCCGGCGTCGCCTCCGCGGCGCGCAGGGGGCGATCGACCGCGCGCCGCGCCTCGCCGCCGAGCCGGTCGAGCACGCCGAGGTAGTGCGGGATGTCTAGGCCCGGGTACGCGGCGTCGTCGATGAGGAGCGCCGCCTCGGCGAGGTCGAGCTCGTCCTCCGGTCTCCCGGCGATATGCGCAAAGAGCGTCAGACTCACCGGCGCGGCCATCGGACCGAGCGTAGCGCCACCCGACGGAGATGGTCTAGCGCCGCCCGCCGGAAGTCCCAGCCATGGCAGGCCGGACTTCTGCGCCGCTTCGCGGCGGCCTCGCGCGGGCGGCCCTGACTTTGTTTCCTCGGGGCTCCGCCCCGCTCCGCACCTCGGCGTCCGCTTCGCCTGGTTCCCGTGTGTCAGAAATTCCGCCAGGGACTGTCTCGCGGCGCTCGCCTGCACCCTGGGCCGCGCCGTCACTCTCGGGGATGAGGTGGGCCCGGGTCGTTCACGAGGCGGTCGGTCGCCTGCTCGGGCTGTCGGTGGCGCCGGAGGGGTGAGCAAGCTTGGGCCGAACGTCGAGCCCGCCGCGGGTAGACACGCCCATGCGCCGCCTCTGCGACCACCGTCCGGGAGCAGGCGACCCGTCCCACGGCGGCCCCAACGTCTCTTCAGTCGCTGCATGGCTGTGACGTCACGGACCGAGCGTGACATGTCACGGACCGAGCGTGACATGTCACGGCCCGAGCGTGACATGTCACGCTCGCCGATCGGACGCAGGGGTGGAGCGCTGGTCCTGGCGCATCCAGCAACGAGCCCAGATCGGCCGGATCTGCCGCCTGTCTGCGCCCCAGAGACCTGAGCCGAGCGGTGGGAGAGGCAAGCGGGTCAATCCTCTCCTCTGGTATGCAATTTGCCGCAGACGGATCCCGACAAGGCTCTGAACCTGAGGTCAAACCTGCCGCCATCACGGACGGCGCCGGAGCTCCTGCACCGCGCACGACGGGGAGCCCTGGGCAGTCGCTGGCGCCGATCGTGAGGCGACGATCGGTGTCGGAGTCGGGTGGCAGGCGCGCCTGAAGAGCTTCGTTCAAGGGAGTTACTTATGAGAACGTATGACCATCCACCGAGCGAAGCCCGGTGGCTCTCGCGTTATATACGCCTGCACCGGCGAAGATCTTTCCTGTTGATGAGCGGCATCCTTCTCAGCGCAACGGCCACGGGCGTCTCCTGCAGCTCGAACGCTCCGGACGAGGCGCCGTACGGCGAGGCGAAGCTCGCCGCGGAGGGTGATGAGCCGACCTGCGTCACGATCCAGCGCGGGACAGCCGGCGCGGTCGAGGACTTGACGATCTGGGAGAACTTCCCGACCTGGAATGACAACACGGTGTCCGTCCGAACGGGCACGCTGGGCACATTCGGCGTTCGCCACGGCGTCTTCAAGTTCGATCTCTCGCCGGTGCCCGCTGGAGCAACGGTGGTCTCCTCGACCCTGCGCTTGCGCCAGATCTACCGGGATGATGTCAACTCCAGCACCATCAATATCCACCGGATCACGTCGGCGTGGTCCGAGGCGACGGCGACCTGGTCGAGCATGGGAAATGGCAGCGTCTTCGACGCGGCCATCGCGTCGTCGTTCCAGTCGCTCCCCGGCTCGGGGATGCGGTCGGCGGACTTGACGGCGCTCACGGCGGCATGGCTCGCGGGCTCTGTCCCGAACCACGGTATCCTGCTGGAGGAGGCGCCGGTCCTCACGACCGAGTTCCGCAGCAGCGAGGAGCCGCAGATCGCCCAGCGTCCGAGCCTGGAGGTCTGTTATACGGACTCGCCGAGCTGCACCGGCACGCTCGATGACGGCGACGCGTGCACGACCGATACATGTGACCCGGTGCTCGGCATCATGCACACGCACATCGCGACCGACGACGGCGATCCGAGCACGATCGACACGTGTAACCCTGCGACCGGCGCGGTGACGCACGTGGCCTGTCCAGCGCAGGACCCGACCGTGGCCACGCGGCTCATCGACGCCGTGGGCTGCATCTACCAGGGGCCGAACGCGCCGCAGACGGGCGTGACAGCGACGATCGATCCGGCCTCGGTGGCGGTGGTGAAGGGCAAGGTGGCGACGCGCGCGGGCGCGCCCATCTCGGGCGTCGAGGTGAGCGTGCTGCACCACGGCGCGGGAGACGCGGATAGCTATGGGCAGGTGCTCACGCGCGCGGACGGGGCGTTCGAGCTCGTCGTGCGGGGCGGCAAGCCGCTCACGGTGAAGTACGAGAAGGCCGGCTATCTGCCGGTGCAGCGGCAGGTGGGGACGCAGTGGCAGCACTGGTCGGATGCGCCCGACGTGGTGATGGTCGAGAGCGACCCGGTGGTGACGCCCGTCGCGCTCGGAAGCACGACGGAGGTGCAGGCGGCTCGCGGGAGCGTGCAGTCGGACGAGAGCGGCGTGCGGCAGGCGACGCTGCTGTTCCCTCCGGGCACCACGGGGACGATGACCGTGCCGGACCCGAACGGCCCGCCGGGCGCGACGACGACGGTGGCGCTCCCAGCCGAGGTGCACGTGCGCGCGACCGAGTACACGGTCGGTCCGAACGGCCCCAAGGCGATGCCGGGGACCTTGCCGCCGACCAGCGGGTACACGTATGCGGTGGAGCTCGGGCTGGATGAGGCGGTGGTCGCCGGGGCGACGACTGTCGAGTTCAACCAGCCTGTTCCGTTCTACGTCGAGAACTTCCTCGACTTCCCTGTCGGGATGGCCGTGCCCCTCGGCTATTACAATGCGCAGAAGGGCGTCTGGATTCCAGAGGACGACGGCCGCATCATCGAGATCCTCGATGTGAGCGGCGGGGTCGCCTCGGTCGATGTCGACGGCGACGGCGTGGCCGACGGCGCGAGCGCCCTGGGCGAGCTGGGGATCAGCGAAGACGAGCTGGAAGAGCTGGCCCTCTTGTACACGGCGGGGACGAGCCTCTGGCGGGTTCAGGTCGCGCACTTCTCCGCGTGGGATGCCAACTGGCCATTTGGTCCGCCCGGCGGCGCAGGCGGCCCTCCAGGCGGCCCGGGCGGGGGCGGGGCCCCGGGCGGGAATCCGGACGGCCCATGCCAGGAGTCTGGCTCGATCATCGAGTGCGAGAACCAGGTGCTCGGCGAACGATTCCCCGTGAGCGGCACGCCGTTCGAGCTGCGCTACCAGAGCGATCGAACCGTGGGGCGCAGAGAGGGCTATCGTCTCCCGATCCCGCTTACGGAGGCGACGGTGCCTTCGCCGCTCAAGAGGATCGAGGTCTCCGTGGCCGTCGCGGGGCGAACATTCCCAACGAGCTTCGAGTGCCCCTGCGCGCCCAACCAGGAGCACATCTTCGAGTGGGATGGCAAGGACGCGTTCGGGCGCGTGGTCGTCGGAAAACTGCCTGTCACCGTGGACATCGGGTATGTGTACGACGGGGCTTACGCGGTGCCGGCGTCGACGGCGAACGGGCGCTCGTTTGCCGTTGCTTCGGACGTGTTCATCACGGGGAGCTTTTCGCGGCAAGAAGTCACGCTGAATCGCCGCTGGGAGAGCACCCTCGGGAGAGCCGGGATCAACGGCTCCGACGCGCTCGGAAACCTGAGCCTCAGCGAGCACCACTCCTACGATCCCAATACAGCCATCCTCTACCGAGGCGACGGCGGGCGGCGCACCGGTAAGACCTTGCCGAGCAGCCTGCACCGGGTGGCGGGCGAGATCCCTGCGAGCAGCGCCGCTTCCGCCGACGGCGTCAACGCCGCTTCGGCGTACATCGGCGTCCCGGAGGGCGTCGCGGTCGGGGCCGATGGGAGCATCTACTATTCCGAACCGTGGACAGAGCGCGTCCGGAAGATCGCCCCCAATGGGCTCGTCAGCACCGTCGCCGGCGTCTACAACCAGGCGGGGTACAACGGAGACAGTCGGCCTGCTGCGGGAGCAACCGTGCGTACTCCACGCAATCTCGTGATCGGGCCAGATGGAAGCATCTCCTTCTATGAGCTGAACGGTCGTCGGATCCGGCGCATCTCCCCCGACGGCATCATCTCCACCATTGCTGGAAATGGTATTGATTCCAGTAACAGTCCTGCTCCTCTGGACGGCACGCCCGCGACGTCCGGCAGCCTCGGTGGCGGTGTGAACTCCATCGCCGTTGGTCCGGACGGTAGCCTGTACTTCGCGCTGAACAACCGTGTCCGGAAGGTGACCCCGGATGGGATCATCACCACCGTGGCAGGAACGGGAGCGAGCGGAAACTCCGTTGATGGCACTCCGGCAACCGACGCCCAGTTCGTCTGGATCACCGCCGTCGCCGCGGGGCCTGACGGGAGCTTCTATCTCGCCGAATCCGTCGGTGCGGTCGGCGCGAACGGAAACCGTATTCGGCGCGTCGGTCCCAACGGAATCCTGACCACGGTCGCGGGCGGGGTCCGTGGTTACAGCGCTCCGACGGGCGATGGGCAGCCGGCGACGTCGGCGGACCCCGGATCCGTGAAAGCGTTCGCGCTCGGGCCCGACGGCAGCATCTACTTCACAACGCAGCAGCTGGGCGACGGCGACTACCCGCGCCTGCGCCGCGTCGCGCCGGACGGCATCATCACGACGCTCGCGGGCGCTACCGCGCTCCGTCCATCGGCGTGCTTCACCGCGCACTGCGGGCTCAACGGGCCAGCGACCAAGGTCTGGCTCCTCAGGACGAACGGCCTGGCCCTGACGCCGAGCGGGGACATCATCATCGCCGACGGCTATACGTCGACGAACGGTATGCTCCTCCGTATGAAGGCGCCGCTCCCGGGCCTGGCCACCGGAGACTTCGTCGTGGCGAGCGACGATGGCAAGGAGGCTTACGTGTTCAACGACAGGGGGCGCCACCTCGCCACGAAGGACGCTCTCCTCGGGGTTGATCGCTACCAGTTCGGCTATGACGCCGCCGGGAGACTGACGACGATCACCGGTGTCAACAACCAGGTGACGACCATCCATCGCGACGCGGCCGGCGCGCCGACCAGCATCGTGGCGCCCACCGGGCAGACAACGACGCTCGAGCTGGACGCCGAGGGGTATCTCTGGAGGGTGACCAACCCCGCGAGTGAGACAACGACGCTGGAGTACCATCCGGGCACGGGCCTGCTCAGCGCCTTGATCGACCCGCTCGCGCGCCGTCATGAGTTCGACTACGACGCAGATGGCCGCCTCACGAGAGATACCAACCCGGCGGGCGGCTTCAAGGAGCTCAGCCCGACGCCCACGTCGTCAGGCCACAATGTCACGATCACGACGGCGATGGGGCGGGTTCGATCCCATCTGCTCGAGTCGCGCTCGGACGGGGGGAAGCGGCGCGTCCATACCGGATTCGACGGCCTGTCGACCGTCGTGGAGATCGGTCCGAACAGCACCGTGAGCATGACGAGGCCAGACGGCACCGTCGTTTCTACGGAGGCGAGCGGCGACGCGCGCTTCGGGATGCAGTCGCCGATCGTCGGCAAGGAGACCACGGTCACGCCCCTCGGGCGGACGAAGCAGGTCACCCGATCGCGCTCGGTGGTCCTCGCAGCGCCGGAGAACCCCCTGAACATCACCTCGGCGACCAATCTCCTGAGCGTCAACGGAGACACGTTCTCCGAGGTGTTCGACAAGGCCACGCGGACGATCGTCGGCACATCCCCGGAAGGCCGCCAGTCCACCATCACGCTCACGGCGGATGGGCAGGTCCAACGCCTCGAGACGCCTGGAGTCCTGCCGATCGATATGGCGTATTATTCGGACGGCCGACTGCACACCAGAACTCAGGGCTCCAGGACCTGGACCTATACGTACGAGGACAACGGCTGGCTCACGACAGCGACGGATCCGCTGCTCCAGACGACCTCGTTCCTTCACGACCCGGTGGGGCGGGTCACGCAGGTGACAAGGGCTGACAGCGAGATCCTCGCCACCAGCTACCATCCCGGCGGGAAAATTCATACGGTGACGCCGCCGGGGCGGACAGCGCACACGTTCAGCTATACCTCGACCGATCGGCTCGACGGCTATCTGGCTCCGGCCGCCGGAGGCGATCCCACGGCGAGCTCCTGGTCCCATGATCTGGACGGCCTGCTCACGAGCTCGGCGCGCCCTGGAGAGCCTGCCACGACGTTCACCCGGGACCCGTCGACGGGCCGTCTCACTCAGGTGGCCTTGCCGCTGGGGATGGGCACGCTGAGCTACAGCTACAATCCGACGACAGGCAAAGTAGCGAGCGTCACCGGCCCTGCGGGGATCTCGCTCGCCTACGGCTACGACGGCGCGCTGCTGAGGAGCCGAACGTGGACAGGCACCGGGTTCGGCGGCGGCTCGCGCACCGTGCAGTGGATCTACAACAACGACTTCCGCATCCAGAGCGAGACGGTCAACGGCGGCGCGGCGCTCAGCTTTGATTATGACGACGACGGGCGCCTCACTCAGGTGGGTGGGCTCACCCTGTCCAATCATCCTCAGAGCGGCCTGTACACCGGGAGCAGCATCGGGGTCGTGAGCGATACGATCGCGCACGATTCCTATGGAAGCGTGCAGACGTACGTCGCGCAGGCGGGCAGCTCGGCGCTGTTCGACGTCACGTACACGCCAGACGCCCGCGGGCGTATCGACACACGGACAGAGACGCTGCTCGGACAGACGCACACCTACGAGTATGAGTACGACCTCGCCGGCCGGCTCACGGACGTGTACCGCGATGGAGTGCTCGCGGCCCACTACGACTATGATCCGAACGGAAATCGCCTGGCGAGAACGTCGCCGGCAGGTACGGAGAGCGGGACCTATGATGATCAGGACCGGATCCTGACGTACGGGACCAAGACGTACGACGTGAGCCCGGCGGGGGACGTGACGAGCGTGACCGATACGGCCACGGGAGATACGATGACGCTCGCTTACGACGCGCGTGGCAACCTGCGACAGGTGGAGCTTCCCGACGGCACGGATATCGACTACCTGGTCGACGGCGAGGGGCATCGCGTGTGGAAGCGGGTGAACGGGGCGAACGTGCAGGGATTCCTCTACCGGAGCGAGCTCCAGCCCGCGGCGGAGCTCGACGGGGCGGGGAACGTGGTGGCGCGCTTCGTCTATGGGCAGGAACGGAACGTGCCGGATCTGATGATCAAGGGCGGCGTCACGTACCGCATTCTGACGGACCACCTCGGCAGCCCGCGGCTCGTGGTGAACACCGCGACCGGTGCGGTGGCCCAGCGGATGGACTTTGACGAGTTCGGCCGCGTGCTCTCCGACACGAACCCCGGCTTCCAGCCCTTCGGGTTCGCCGGTGGGCTCTACGACCGCGATACCGGGCTGGTGAGGTTCGGGGCCCGAGACTATGACGCCGAGACGGGAAGGTGGACGACCAAGGACCCCATTGGGTTCAATGGCGGGGACGCGCTGCTCTATGCGTACGCAGGGAACGACCCGATCAACCGCGTCGATCCGCAGGGTAAAGCATCGCCGTGTTCGCTCATGAAAGACATTTATGTTTTGGGGCTCGGGTATTACTGCGCGCAGTTGAAGGAACCGAGATTGATGCTCATCTGTGGCGGCCTGGCGATCCTGGCGGGCTTTGGATTCGAGAATTGGTGCGAACCGCCGCCGCCGCCGCCACCGCCGGCTCCGCCGCCGCCGCCGCCGCCAGGTCCGGGTCCTGATCCGGATCCCAATCCGGATCCTGGTCCGGATCCTGGTCCGGATTCTGGTCCAGAGCCTTGTAATCCGGAGATTGAGTGCTGCGATTAGGATTTGGACCCCTGTTACGGTATGAAGACCCGCTATCAAATCTGGTCCAACGTCAGGGTTGTGGCGATATTGGTCCTGGGTATTGCCGTCTATGAGGAGGGACGTTCGTTGTCAGGACCATCGTCCGATCTGGCGCTGCTGATCGGCGCCCTCGGCGTCTACGTTGCCGTGGCATCTCTGGGCTGGCTTGCTTTCGGAGCGAGCGGCTCAGGGAAGAAGGTGGGTCTTGGGCTCCTGGCGGCGGTTGGCGCGGGCGTTGCAATCGGCGCTGCGTCGATGCAAGGGGACTTCGCGCGGCGCATTGCCGCAATGCTGTGCATGTCCGCGATGCCGCTCTCGATCGTCGGCGCTTACCTCGAGAGGCGCCGCCGTCATCAGGCCGAGAACCGGGGACGTCCGCCAACGCCGTGAGCGGTCGTCGGGCGGGCGCTCCCTCCCCAGCGATGGGGCGCCCTCCCGACCGACGGCGCCCTCAGCCGCGCTCTCTCCTCACGCGAACGCGTCGCGCCGCCCTCACGTGAACGCGCCGCGGTCCGCGCCGACCGACACCACATCCACCACCACGCCCGCCTCCTTCCTCAAGCTCCGGCGCCGTCCGTGATGGCGAGAGGACGGACCTCAGGATCCGAGCGAACTCTCTCCGCAAGTTCGGGCGCCGCGCCCGGACCCGAAGCTGCTGGGGCGGCGTTGACGAGGTCGGTGCCTTAAGCCGCGCCGTTGTCCCGGGCGCCGTCGTCGAGCCACGCGTCGATGCGGACCCCGACCAGGTTGCGCTTCTCCATCGCCGCCAGGATGCGCGGGAGCGCCAGGGGCCCCGCGGGCGCGTGGTCGTCGCGCTCGGCCGCGTCGTGGAGCAGCACGATGGCCCCGTCGCGGAGCCCCGGGATGATCCGCGCCGCCACCCGCCCGGGGTCCGCCCCGGCAAGGCCGTCGAACCCCCGCGCCGACCAGCCAATTACGTCGAGGTCGAGCGCGTCCACCACGCGGGCGATGCGCGGGCTCGTGTGGCCGACCGGCGGCCTGAAGAAAGTGGGGCGGGCGCCGGTGATCCGCTCGATGACGTCGAGCCCCTGACGGAGGTCGCGCTCGACCCGGCGGGCCGAGCGCAGCGAGAAGAGTCGGTCGTGCGCGTGGCTGTGCAGGCCGATGGCGTGGCCCCGCGCCGCGATCTCGCGGACGAGCTCCGGGTGGGCCTCGGCCTTGCGGCCGATGACGAAGAACGTCGCCTTCACGCCCGCCTCGTCGAGGAGCGCGAGGACCGCCGGCGTGTGCTCGGGGCTCGGCCCGTCGTCGAACGTCAGCGCCACGCCCCGCGCGCCGGGCGGGCCGCGCTTCACGACGTCGACGAACATGCCGAGCCCGAGGAAGAAGACCCCGCACAGGACGAGCGCGACGTAGCCGGTGATGGCCGCGCCTGCGACCGCGATGGGCACCGGCGCGACGAGCAGCGAGCGCGCGACCAGCGCGAGCGCGCCGAGCGACGTTGCGTAGAGGAGGGCCCGCGCGAACGGCACCGGCTACTTCTTCGCGCGCTTCTTCTCGGGCTCGACCTCGAACTCGTCGTCGAGCTCGTCCGCCGCGGCGGAGGCGGCGATGCGCTTGTTGTTGCCCCCGGCCGCCGCCTTCACCGCCGGCTTCGCGCCCGGCTTCTCCTCGTCCGAGGGGTCGTTGTCGGCCTCGTAGAAGCCGCCGAGCAGCGCGGCGATCGCGGCGAGCGACGTGACCGCCAGGCCGCCGAACGTCCCGGTGCCCCCCGCGGCCTCGCCGAGCGACAGGTTCGCGCCTCCGAGCTCGCCGAGCGGCAGCGGCACCGGCGCCGTGAGCCACCTGCGCGCGGCGTACATCAGGCCAGCGCCGAGCAGCGCCCCGGCGAAGGCCTTCATCCCCGCCTCGATCTTCGCGTCCTTCGCCCAGATGGGCTTGCCCGCGACCAGCCCCACGAGGACCCCGGCGAGCGCCGCGGCCAGGTAGGCGACGATCGCCACGGGCGCGGCGAAGCCGAGCTTCGCCAGAGCGAAGCCCAGCAGGCCCCCCACGATGAGCCCCTTCACAACCCCGAGGATCAGGCGACCCAGCATCAGCTCCATCCTTGGCACGACGCGGGGCGCCGTTCAACATCGCGCGGCGCCATGGCGCCGTTGAAACTGGCGCGGCGCCATTGAACATGGCGCGGCGTGGTCGCGTGTGGCCGCGCTCCCCGCACTCCCCGTACGGCTGCGTCGTTCAGCATGGCGCGGCGCGGGGAGCGCGACCGCGCCGCGCTCCCTGTGGTAGACGGCCCCCACCGCCCGGGTAGCCCGCTCCTCCTCGACAACGCGCTCGGCCCTGCCGCGCGCCGCGCCCCTCGCCGCAGCCTGACCCCGGGCTCCGACCGGCCGTGCTCTTCAATACCCTCCGTTACGCCGAGTTCTTCGCCGCCGTCTTCGTCGGATCGTGGGCGCTCGTGCGGTACGCCGGCGCCTGGCCGCGCCTCGTGTTCCTGCTGCTCGTGAGCTACGGGTTCTACGCGGCCTGGGACTGGCGCTACCTGCCGCTCATCTTCGCCTCGTCCACGGTCGACTTCCTGCTCGCCCGCGCGATCGCCCGCGAGGAGCGGCCCCGGGCGCGGCGCGCGATGCTCGTCGCCACCGTGGCGCTGAACCTCGGGTTCCTGGGGTTCTTCAAGTACTGGAACTTCGCGCTCGAGAACGCCGCGGCGCTCCGCGCCCTGCTCACGGGCGAGCCGGCGAGCGTGGGCCACGCGTTCCGGGTGCTCCTGCCGCCGGTCGGCATCTCGTTCTTCACGTTCGAGTCGATGAGCTACGTCGTCGACGTGTACCGGGGCGAGCTCCCGCCCCACAAGAGCTACCTCCGCTACCTGCTCTTCGTCGCCTTCTTCCCGCACCTCGTCGCCGGGCCGATCGTTCGCCCGCGGGACCTGCTCCCGCAGTTCGAGCGCGCCCCGAGCCTCACCCTCGAGGAGGGCGGGGAGGGCCTGTTCCTCGTCGCGATCGGCCTCGTGAAGAAGGTCGTCCTCTCCGACCAGCTCGCGCTCAACCTCGTCGACCGCGTGTTCGAGCGCCCGGAGAACTACTCGGCCCTGGAGGTCCTCGCGGGCGTCTACGGTTACGCCGCGCAGATCTACTGCGATTTCTCCGGCTACACCGACATCGCGATCGGCTCGGCGCTCCTGCTCGGCGTGCGGTTCCCGAAGAACTTCGACGCGCCGTACAAGGCGCACAACCTCGCCGATTTCTGGCGCCGCTGGCACATCTCGCTCTCCACCTGGCTCCGCGACTACCTGTACATCCCGCTCGGCGGCAACCGCGGCTCCGAGCTGGCGACGTACCGCAACCTGATGATCACGATGCTGCTCGGCGGCCTCTGGCACGGGGCATCGTGGAACTTCGTCTTCTGGGGCTTCCTCCACGGCCTCGGCCTCGCCGTGACGCGCGCCTTCCAGCGCGCCGTCCAGCGCCGGCGATCGGCCGGCGACGGCGAGCGCGGGGGGGCGACCGCGAGGTCGCCCCCCGCTCCCTTCCTCGTCCGCTTCCCCGTCCGCGCGCTGTGCGTGCTGCTGACGTTCCACTACGTCTGCTTCGCGTGGATCTTCTTCCGCGTGCCCACCTTCTCGCAGGCCGTGCTCATCCTGCGGCAGATCGGCACGCTGACGACCTTCCACCCGAACCTCCCGCCCGTGCTGGTCGCGCTCCTCGGGGTCGCGCTCCTGTCCCATTACGTGCCGGAGCGCCTCTACGAGCGCGCCCGCGGCGCCTTCATCGCGGCGCCGGCGCCGGTGCAGGGCGCGCTGCTGTTCCTTGTCGCGATCGGGCTCCACGAGGCGGCGAGCGCGGCCGCAGTGCCGTTCGTGTACTTCCAATTTTGATGGCAGCCCTGATCGGGAGCCGAGGCGAGCGAGCGGACCAGGCGACGCAGGACGCGGGAGGATGCGCAAGATCGAGGGCGAGCGCGGTGTGCTCGCCGGCTCGCCGCGGTTCATTTCTCGGGATTTCGAGCCGAACGGTGCATTACGCTCTCGCCGTGCGCCCGCCCCGTCTCGCCGCCGTCGCCCCTCTCGCCGTCCTCCTTGCCGGCGCGCTCTCGCTGGCGTGCAGCGTGGCCAACGTGCCGTCGAACGCGATGCCGATGGTCCGGGCGCGCGCCACCTCCGACCTCGATTGCGCCGACAAGGACGTCCGCATCGAGCAGCAGCTCGGCGGTCATTTCAAGGCCGTCGGCTGCGGTCGCAAGGCGTACTACCGGGCCGCCTGCGAGGCGCTCCGCTGCGTGGTGAGCGGCGAGGGCGAGGCGATGGTCCCGTGGAGAGACCGCCCGGATCCGGGCGAGGTCGACCGGCAGCGGGACCGGCTGCCGTTCGAGTAGGCCGGGGCCTCGGCGCGCTGCGCGGCCGGCGCGCTCCTCCGGTGCGCCCGGGCGGCCCGCCGGTGGCAAGCGCCGGCGGACAGCGGGTTTTCGGGCCTTTTTCGGGCACGCGCGGCCGGCCTTGGGGTAGCCTGCGCCGTCCCGGGGATCTGCCTCGGGGGTTCGGCCATGGCCTACATCACCACCGAGAGCTGTACGTGACGGAGACCGAGCAGGCCGACACCGACGCCCGGCCCGAGCCGGATCCGAGCTCGCCGCCGGACGCGCAGGCCGACGCCGAGCCGCGGCGCCCGCCGAAGAAGCGCGGGAAGCGGCGCGACGAGAAGGCGGCGTCGCCCCCCGACAACGCCGAGCCGGCGCGCCCTCGCCATCCCGAGATCGAGCGCCTCGAGCAGGCGTTCGAGCGCGGCGACTACGCGCTGGTCCGCGCGGAGGCGGGGCGGCTCGCGAAGGAGGCCGAGCACGACGACGTCCGCCGCGCAGCGCGGGCGCTGCTGCGCCGGATTGACCCCGACCCGCTCGCCGTCGTCCTGCTCGTCGCGGCCATGGCGCTGCTCGCGTTCCTCGCGCTCTGGTACTGGTCCCACGGCCACGCGTCTCCGTGACGACCCCGCCCGTGACGACCGAGGAGGCAGCGAGGTGAACGCCGAGCCCGGACGTGCCTCAGGCCGCGCCCCTGCGCGGTGGCTCGCCGCGCTTGCGCTCGCGCTGATCGCCTGCGGGGGCGCCCCCAGCCCGGGTCGGCCCGCGACGTGGAACGCGGCGCCCGACGGGCAGCAGGGCGCCACCTCGGGCACGCGGGCCGAGCGCTACTTCCCGCTCGTCGACGGGCACATCTACCACTACGCGACCATGAGCGAGGGCGGCGAGCAGGGCCTCCTCGTCGCGCGCGTGCACCGCGCGGACGCGCGCCGCGGCGAGCTCCGGTTCCCCTCGGGGGTGAAGCGCTTCGAGTTCACCGGCGAGGGCGTCATCCGCAGCGACACGGGCGTCTTCGTGCTCAAGGAGCCGATCGCGCCCGGCACCACGTGGACCGGCGAGCACGGCGGTCGCGCGCGGATCGCCGCGGTCGACGTGGCGATCGAGGTGCCCGCAGGGCGGTTCACGGGGTGCGTGCAGACCGTGGAGGAGCGCCTCGGCGACAGGCCGGCGCGCTACGTGTCGACGTTCTGCCCGGACGTCGGCGTGGTGGTGATCGAGGCCGCGGGCGGCGCGAGCTACGAGCGGGCCGAGCTCAAGAGCTACGCGCCGCCCATCGACATGGGCCCCGACGGCGTGCGGCGCGCCCCGGCCGATCCGCCGCCCGGCGCAGCGAGCGCGCCCTGAGCGCGCCGCGCACGCTCCGCGGTGGAGGCCGCCCGCGTGCGCCACGCCACGCTGCGCGCGCTCGCCTGTCGGCGCATCACGTTGCTTTTTGCGCGGACGCGCAATCCGTGCGACCCGTGCCAGGCCCTTCCGTTTCCTGGGGGGCGGGAAGTAGACTCCCGGCGCCGCTCGTTGCGCGGGCGCACCGCTTGCTGCGAACACGCCGCGCGAGCGCTGCTGGCGGCGCCTCTCGAATCACCAACGACATGAATTACTGGGATTACATCCACGTCGAGGAGCTGCTCGCCCTCCAGGGTGGATTCGACGACGACGAGCAGAAGGTCGGCAACGACGAGGCCCTGTTCATCGTCGTCCATCAGATCTACGAGCTCTGGTTCAAGCTCATCCTCCGGGAGCTCACCTCGGCGCGCGAGCTCTTCCGCCAGAACCCCGTGCCCGATCAGAAGCTCGCCTCCGCGGCGCGCTCGTTCCGGCGGGTCGTCACCATCTTCGAGCAGGCGATCGAGCACTTCCGGGTCATGGAGACGCTCACGACCCGCGATTACCTCGATTTCCGCGATCGCCTCATCCCCGCGAGCGGCTTCCAGTCGGCGCAGCTGCGCGAGATCGAGCTGGTGCTGGGCCTCGACGACGCGCTCCGGATCCCGCTCGGCCGGGAGGGGAGCTACAAGGAGGCGCTCAAGACCGCTGACGGCGCGCCCTCGGCGGCCACGCGTCGCGTGGAGGCGAGGCTCGCGAGCGGGCCGAGCCTCAAGCACTTCCTGTACGAGTGGCTCTCGCGGACGCCGATCGACGGATCGAGCGAGCCGGAAGGCGTCGTGAGCTTCCTGCGCAGCTACACGCGCTCGATGCGCGAGGAGAACGAGCGCCGCGTCCAGATGGCGATCGACAAGGCGCTCACCCCGGCGGACGTCGAGCGGCTCCGCGCGCGCTACGAGGCGGAGAGCGCGACCGCCGAGGCGTTCCTGCTCGCCGAGGACGATCCGGCGGCCGACGAGGCCACGCGCGAGAAGCGCCGGGCGGTCCGCGCGGCGATCGTCTTCATCGAGAGCTACCGCGAGCTGCCCCGGCTCGCGTGGCCGCGCGAGGTGCTCGACCGCATCCTGGAGATGGAGCAGGCCATGCTCATCTGGCGGCAGCGCCACGCGCGGATGGTCGAGCGGGTGATCGGCCGGCGCACCGGCACGGGCGGCTCCGCGGGCGTCGATTACCTCGACCAGACCGCGCTGCGCTACCGCGTCTTCGGCGATCTCTGGACGGTGCGCTCCCTGCTCTTGCGTAAGCCGAGCGTCCCTGAGCTCGAGCACGCTTCGGATTACGGATTCCGTGTCGAGGACTCTCCGTGAAATCACTTCGCGATCACTTCTTGCGTCTTGACGCCCGTTCGCTCGGGTTGTTTCGTATCACCTTCGGGCTGGTCCTTATCGCCGACCTCTTCGGGCGGTGGCGATGGGTGCGGGACTTCTACTCGAACGAGGGCGTCCTCCCGAACCACAACCACCTCTTCAACCTCCGGGGCAAACAGCAGGTCTTCAGCCTGTTCCACGCCATCTCGACGGAGGGAGAGGCCCACTTCGCCTTCTCGCTGGCGCTCATCGTCTACGCGCTGTTCCTCATCGGCCATCGGACGCGCGTCTTTCATGTGCTCTCCCTGCTCGTGCTGGTGAGCCTGACGTCGAGGAACATCCTGCTCGAGAACGCCGGCAACTACGCGGCGATCGCGATCCTCGCGCTCACGGCGTTCCTGCCGTGCGGGAGCCGCTTCTCGCTCGACAGCCTCCGCGCCTCGCTCTCCCTGCAGGACGAGAAGCGCGACACGGAGCTGAACGACAGGTCGAGGGTCTCGGAGGCCGAGATCGCGGCCGAGCGCCTGCCGGGGTGGTCGCCGACGTCGCTCGCCGCGCTGGCCGTGCTGCTGCAGCTCGCCCTGATCTACCTCTGTACGGCGCTCCAGCAGCGCGGCCCGGCGTGGCGCGACGGGACGGCGTTCTACTACGCGCTCCACGCCGAGCGCCTGGCGAGCGACGCGGGCATCTGGCTCCGTGACGTCCTGCCGCTCGGCACGCTGCGCGGGCTCACCTTCGGGACGTGGGCCATGCAGCTCGCGATCCCGGCGCTGCTCTTCGTCCCCGCGCTCTTCCGCTGGACGCGCGGGGCCGCGGCCGCGCTGATGGTCCTGCACGGGCTGATCCTCGGGGTCTTCTTCGATCTCGGGCTGTTCGGCTGGGCGCTCGCCGCCGCGGCGCCGATCGTGCTGCCCGGCGAGCTCTGGGACGTGTACGAGCGGTCCTGGAGCGAGGGGCGCGCGCGCACGCTCGTGTACGACGCCGATTGCGGCGTTTGCCTCCTCCTGGCGCGCCTGGTCAAGCGGCTCGATCTGCGCGAGCACCTGACGTTCCAGGGCAATGTCACGCTCGACGAGCTCTACGTCCGCAACCAGACGGGCGCCACGGAGCGCGTGCCGATGCCGAAGGAGGTCACGCCGGAGCTCGTCGATCGGACGGCGCTCGCGATCGACCGGAAGGGGCGCGTGCACACGCGGGGCGCCGCGCTGGCCGAGGGGCTCCTGGCGCTGCCGCTCGGCTGGCTCGCCTGGCCGCTCAAAGTGCCGGGCATCTCGCACCTCCTGAACGCGCTCTACGACGTGGTCGCGGCCCGCAGGCACCGCATCAGCGAGCTCCTCGGGCAGCAGGCGTGCGGGATCCCGCTGCCCGACGAGGGCGAAGCGGACGGCGGCGACGCGGGCCCCGCTCCGGACGGCCCTGCGCCGGCGGTGCGGACGGCGCGGTTCGCGCTGGGGTCGCTGCGGGAGGTGGCGGTGCTCGTGGTGCTCGCCGCGGTGCTGGCGCAGACGGCGAAGGAGAACCCGCTGCCCGGCGCGGCGGCCGTCCCGCAGGGGGCGGTGCTCGCGGGCGTGGCGTCGTGGCCGCGCATGCTGGCGAGGTGGAACGTGATGGCGCCCGAGCCGCCGCGGGACAACGCGCTGATGGTGATCGACGGCCAGACGCGCGCGTCGCAGCCGATCGATCCGCTGACCGGGGAGGAGCCGCGGCTCCAGCCTGCGGGGCACCCCGGGGCGCGGCTCGGCCAGCTCTGGTCCGATTACCTCGATCGCATCCGGCGGCCGGAGTGGTCCGATTACCAGCGCGCCTTCCGCGACTACCTCGCGAAGGGCGGGCCCCAGACGCCCGGAACGGGGCGCGAGGCGTCGCTGTCGGGCTTCGACGCGTACTGGGTCTCGGCGCCGATCCCCGCGCCGGGCGAGCCCGCGCCGAGCAGCTTCGAGCGGGACAAGCTGTTCTCGCACTCGCGAGGCGGCACGGGAAAGCTGGGCGAGCGGAGCCTACCCCTCGCGCCGAGCCTCCTCCGGCACGGCAAGCCGAACTGAGGCGCTCGGATGGGTCGGCCTGACGAGGACCCGAGCGCCGCGGAACCCGACGCGGCGCTCGGAAGTGGCGTGGGCGCGCCGCCTGGTGAGGGCGCGTCGACAGAAGATGTGCCGGCCGGCGAGGGCGCGTCGACAGCGGATGTGCAGCCGCCCGGCGAAGGCGCATCGACAGGGGATGTGCAGCCGCCCGGCGAAGGCGCGTCGACAGGGGATGTTCCGCCCGGCGAAGGCGAACCGCGGGAGAGCGCGGCGGGCGGTGCGGGCGCGCAGCCGGCGCCCGCGGTCGGGGCTCCGAAGCGGCCGGCCGAGGGGCGCCTCCGGCGCGTGGGGCGATGGATCAAGGAGCATTACTGCACCATCGACGTCCGCACGCTCGGCCTGTTCAGGCTGGTGCTCGGCTTCCTCCTCTCGGCCGACTGCGTGCGCCACTGGGCCGAGGCGAGCTGGATCTACAGCAACGACGGGGTGCTCACCAACCACTATCACCTCTTCCACCCGAGCAGCGGATACAACTTCAGCCTGTATCACGCGTTCTCGTCGACGGGCGAGGTCCACGTCGCGTTCGCGCTCTCGCTCTTCTGCTTTCTCTGCTTCTTCGTCGGATGGCACACGCGGCTGTTCTCGATCCTGGCGTTCGTGCTCGTGGTGAGCAGGGACAACCGGATCGTCATGATCGAGAACGGCGGCTATGTCGTCGTGAACATCATCACCTGCTGGGCCATGTTCATGCCGACCGGCAGGCGCTTCTCCGTCGACGCGCTGATTCGCTCGTACCGTGAGCGGCGAGAGCGGACGGTCGCCGATCTCGCGGATCGCAGGCGCTTCGAGTGGGCCGAGCGGCCGTACGTCTCGGGGATCGTGCTCCTCGCGATCCTGAACCTGGCGACCATCTATTATTTCAACGTCGTCAACAAGTCGGGCCTGATCTGGCGTCGTGGCGAGACGGTGCACTACGTCTTGCACCTCGATCGCATGGTGACCGGGATCGCCGTCCTCGCGCGGGAGCTCATCCCTTTCTGGGCGATGAAGGGGCTCACCTGGGGCGTGCTGATGCTCGAGGCGCTGCTCATCACATGGATCCTCTCGCCCTATGGCCGCCGCTTCACGCGGGCGCTCGCGATGGGGGGGATGTGGGCCCTGCACGGGAGTTTCGGGGTGATGATGCGCCTCGGCCCGTTCTCGTGGTTCATGATCGCCTGGTCGTTCCTGCTGCCGACGGCGCAGCACTGGGACGCGCTCGAGCGCTGGTATCGCCGCCGCGCGGCGCCCCGGGTCGTCGTCTATGACGGCGATTCACCGCTCGCGTTCGCGCTCATGCGCTTCCTTGTCCGGCTCGATGCGCTGGAGTTGCTCCGGTTCGAGGAGGCGCGCGCTGTCCCGGCGGGCGGCGCGGAGGCGGCCGGGGGAGGGGAGCCCCGGCCGGAGCTCTTCGAGGTGCGCGACGCGAGCGACCCGGCGGATGGGCAGGTGTTCCGCGGTGCAGCGGCCCTGCGCGAGATCGTGCAGGCGCTCCCTGGAGGTCGCTTTGCCTGGCCGTTCGTCTGGGCGCTGGCCCTCGGCGCGCCGGGCGCGCTGCTCGGGGTTGTCTCGAGGCGGCGCGACGGGATCGCGCTGTATTTCGGGCTGAGCCGGGAACCGCGCGGGAGGGCAGCGTGCGTGGCGGAGAGCCCGTCGCCGCTCGCGGAGCGCTTCGCCCGCGGAAGGACGATCGCGCGGGAGGCGCTGGTCGCGTACCTCGGGCTCTGCGCGGTGAGCCAGGCCATCAACGAGAACAAGAGCGTGCCGGCGTTCCTCAAGCACACTCAGCCGAAGTTCGTGCAGGCGACGATCGTGTATCCGCGGATCCTCCAGGGGTGGGGGATGTTCGCGCCGAACCCGATCACGGAGGACGGGTCGATCAGCGTCGACGCGATCACGGTCGACGGCCGGCATGTGGATCCGTTCACGGGGCTCCCGCCGGATCTGAACCTCTCCGACGCGCGGGGGCTGGGGCTCGGGCAGATCCAGCAGGACTATTTCAACCGGATCCGGCTCGATCGGAACAAGGCGTTTCGCAAGCCGGGCCTCCAGGACTACCTGCTCAGGTACCATGAGCGGACCGGGCGGCCGGACGACGAGATCGTGGCGTGCGACGTGTACTGGGTGAGAGATCAGTGCCCGAAGCCGGGGGAGACCGCGCCGTACAAGAACGAGGCGATCCCGATCCTGTCGTACCGCAAGCCGGGGTATCGGCCGCGTCCGGGGCTGCCGGCGCTGCCGCCGGTGCTCAAGGAAGCGAGCGCGGAGAAGTAGGGGGGTGCAGGGGACACCCTGCGTCGCCGCCCGGTGATAGGGGCAGCGCGATCGGCTGCTCCTGGGGCCCGGGGCGTCGGTTCAGGAGCCGGTCGTGGCGAGGAGCTCTCGGGCGTCGCTGATCACGGCGGCGCAACGGATCCAGCGATCCAGCTCGTCGATGTCGGTGCTCGCGAGGACGCGTTCCCGCACCTCGGCGGGGACCTCGAGCCCGCGGGCCTCGAGGATGGCGAGCACGTCGCGCGCCTTGGCTTCGAGGATTCCCTCTAGCCGCCCCTGCTCTCGACCCTTCTCCACGCCTTTTGCCACGTAGCTGCGTGCGAACTCGCTCTGAAATTCGTAACCGCCCTTCATCATCGCCTCCAACTTCCGCCTCGCCGCTGCGTTCAGCGAGGATAGCACCAGATCCCCGTAGACGGCCCGGCGCTCCTCATCGAGCTCGTCCGCCGCCGCCAAGAAAGCCAAGCCGATCGCCTCCGCCGCCTCGCTCTGTCCGTGCGCCATCGCGGAGAGCACGGCCACCTCGGGCGCCGCCTTCGCCTGCTCGGCGTCGGTGACGACCGGGACGCCCTGGGGCCCGAGCACCAGCGGCGTCAGCGTCCATCCGGGATGACCCGTATCGATCGGCCGCGCGCTCCACCGAGCCATCGCCGCGTCGATCGTCACGACCAGCAGCCCGGTTGGGCAGCGGTGCCGGGCCCGCGTCTGGGTGACGTACACGGGCCAGACGTAGGGCTTGTCCGGGTCCACGCCCAGCTGGACCTCGACCACGATGGCCATCGCGGGCTGCTGCTGCTGCTCGCCGACCAGCAGCACGACGACGACATCCGCCCGGCGATCGGAGGGCACGATCTCGGTGAGGTCGGAGGACTCGACGCGCGCCTCCGTGAAGGTCGGGACCGGATGACCGAGCGCGTCGTGCAGCATCTCGGCGGCGAGCGTCGGCCGGTTCTTGAACAGCTCCACCAGGGCTTCATGGGTCACTGAGGGCATCGGCAAGTCTCTCGAGTGGTTGCAGTCATGCTGGATTTGCGTGGCGCACCAGGCTCATGCGGTGGGGCCCGCATGGGCCGAGCAGCCGCCTCCCACTGAGAAATTCCGGGCAGCTCCTCGGGGTCATCACGCCATGTGAACCGCATGTGCCCCGACGGTGAGGGTGCAGGGCTGCGCGTGGGGCTCTCGGGTGCACGAGCGGACTCAGGTCCTCGAGGGCGCCGACACCGTTCCGAGGCATCGGACACGGCGCCCGCTGTATCTCTCGTTCAGTTGACCCTTCGATTCAGCTCCGGGTTCGATTCCCGGTACCTTTTGTCAGATGACATGCAAGCGCACCCTCACCAAACAGAGATTCGGGTTCTCCGTGAAGAAGGAGCGCTCCGCCTGCATCCCGAGCACGACGAGGCGCCCGCCCAGATGATCCAGGCGCGAACGCAGGTGACCGAATCGACCGGCGCGACGAAGAACGGCGCGCCGGGGTGCGTTCCCAGGCGACGACGACACGCCGAGGCCTCGGTCGGTTGCATTCCAGAGACGACGTCAAAATTGTTGCGTAAAAGCGCGATCCCACGCGGGCGTGCACCGTTGCCGGGCTGGCGACGTCGTTGATAAGGTGGGCTATCTATGACGCGCTTGCGCTTGCGGTCGGTCCTGTTGCGGTGCTGCCTTCTCGGCGCGTTGCTCAGCGCCACGGCGCCCTCGCGCGCGGCGCCGCCGCCCGGGGGCTCGCCGCCGGCGGCCGCGACGCTGCGCCAGAAGGCCCGGAACGCCTACTTCGGGCGGCGGTGGGCGGACGCCGAGGCGAGCTTCGAGGCTGCCCTGGCGGCGCCCGACGCGGCCGGGATGACCGAGGTGCAGCAGGCCGAGGTCCTCGGGTATCTCGGGCTCTCCGAGCTGGAGCAGGGCAAGCACCGGGAGGCCGCCGAGCACCTGGGGGAGAGCCTCGAACACGACGCCGTCCTGAAGGAGCCGCTCGTCCGCCGGTTCACGGCCGGGTTCAACAAGGCGCTGGAGCACGTCGGAAGGATCTACGTGGCTGCCGCCCCGCCCGACGCCGAGGTTCTCCTCGACGACGAGCCGATCGGCACGGGAGCCACGGTCCTCGAGCTGTTCGTCGATCCGGGGAAACACACGCTCCGGGCCCGCCTGTCGGGATACGAGGAGCTCTCGCATCAGGTCGAGATCGCCGGCGGGGCGACGGTCGGCGCGACGCTGACGCTGTCGCCCGTGGCCCCGCCGCCCCCGCGCACCCCCGAGCCAAGCGCGGCGAAGCGCGGACCGATCGGACCGGCCGCGGCCCCGGCGCCTGGGCCCTGGGCGTCGTGGCCGGGAACACTGCGGATCGCGGGGATCGCCGTCACGACGGCCGCCATCTCCTCGGGGACTGTCTTCATGCTCCGGGCGAACGTCCTCGATGGAGACATCGACGAGCGCGGCGGCGGCCTCGACCGCGATCCAGCATGGACCTCGGACGCGTGTCGCCAGGTGCCGCAGCCCTCCGCATGCCCCGAGCTCCACCGCTTGCGCGTCCAGCGCGACACGTCCCGCGTCCTCGGGGCCGCCCTTGTCGCGACGGGAGTTGTCGTTGGCGTTGCGACCGTGGTGTCCTTCTTCGCGGGCCCCTCGTCCCCGCGAGCGAAAACGGCGCCGGCCGCCCTCCGTGTCTTGCCGGTGACGACGGCGCACCAGATCGGCGTGGTGGCGCTCGGGGCGTGGTGAATCCGCCACCTGTGATGCACCCCCCTCGCCAGCCGCCACTCTAGCTCGCTTCCTGCAGATGAGCTCCCTCGCGCTTGACGAGCTCTTCTTATCTCGGTGCGCTCGCCCCTGCTGAGACGAACAGGAGACGCCCCCGCTCGCGAGGGCGTCGCACCAGACAGCACTCAGGAACGCCACACTGGGGCTCTTTGCCCCGTGCACCGTAAGGCGCACGACGAACGGAGGCGAGGGCAGCGCTCGTGAAACATTCGAGCAATGCAACGAGGCGTAGCGCTTCTGTCATCGTCCGGAGGGGCTCTCTCGAGCACGTGCAGCGTCGAAGCTTGGCATGTCGGGTGCTCATCGATCGTCCCGCTCCCTGTGTCGATCCCTACGGCGGACGATGAGCAGGGCTCGCGAAAATCGGCGAATCGTGAACCCGGATCTCGATTGGACATAACGAGGCGCGCCTCGAGGTGTGCGGTCATTTCAGGTGCGCCCAGGCAGACGCGTCCTGATGTGTCGGCCGTCTCGAGCACATCCGTTTGAGGGTGGCGACGTGCTCGTTCGCGACCCTGGAAATGCCTGATGACATCGTGTCCAGGCGGCCCGAAAGCAGGCCGTCTGGGCGCTCGCTCGCTCCCTTGTCTCCCCGGTCTCGGTACGGCGGCAGGGGCGGGGCCCTCACGGGTTGAGCGAAGCGAGGTCCACCAGCGTTCCCCGCGACCCTATCGAGAACGCCTGACGTCCACGCGGCGACGGGCTCGGTTTCGCGCTGGATTGACAGGAGGTATGCACATGGCATCGAAGAGAGCGTTATTGACGGCGATCAACAACTACGGCAATGAGGAGAACAACCTCCCGAGCTGTCTCGAGGATGCGGCCAAGTTCCGCTCGCTGCTGAGCGAGCGCTACGGCTTCAGTGATTTCAAGGAGCTCTACGATGGTGATGCCACCGTCGCCAACGTGGAGGCGGGGCTCGCCTGGCTATTCGAGAATGTCGGCCCTGATGACCGGCTGGTCTTCTTCTACTCTGGCCATGGCTTTCAGCAGCCGCGCGGAGAGAACCTCGAAGAGTGCCTGGTCCTCGGCGATATGCAGTTCCTGTTCGACAACCGCCTGAGCGAGCTCAGCCAGACAGCCCCGCCTGGCGTGCTCACGGTGGTGCTCGACTCCTGTTTCTCCGGCGGGATGCAGAAGCAGGTCGCGATCGGCGGGCGCGTCGAGCTCGCGCGCAGCAAGGCGTGGTCACCGCCGCCGGACGCGCAGCACGAGCAAAAGAGCCTCATCGGCAGGCCGCTCGTCCCGCGGCCCTTCGGCAGCGTGCAGATCGCGAGCGACGCGGGCGTCAAGCGGCTGGTGCTGGGCCGGGAGGCGACGGCCGCCGGCAAGGCGGCCGCGCCGGGCGACGGCGGTGGGGACGAGACCGATCAGCTCACCTTCAATGGGCTGCTGCTCTCCGCCTGCTCCGAGAACGAGACGGCGGCGGCCTCGACCTCGGCGACCGAGGGCCTGTCGGCCTTCTCGTTCTCGCTGCAGCAAGTGCTCGGCGCTGCGGGCGACGAGCCGTCGATCGCCGAGGTGCACGAGGGCGTCCGCGCCAAGCTCCAGGAGATGGGGTTCCGGCAGACTCCGCTCTTGAAGGTGCCGGCGGAGCCGGCCGGCCTCGCTGAGTCGAGCTTCCTGACGCTGGCGCCAGCCGCCGCCGCGCCGGCCGAGGCACAAGGCCAGCCAGCGACGCCGGCCGAGGCACAAGGCCAGCCCGCGACGCCGGCCGCTGCACAAGGCCAGCCCGCGAAGGGCGCCGCGAAGAGCGCCCAGCCCACGAGGGCCACGGCCGGCAGCGCAGCGCCCAGCTCACCGCCGAACGCCAGGCCGGCGGCCGGCGGCGCCGCGACGTCGCCGACCACGCCGGCGGAGGGGCAGCCACGGCAGCCCCAGGCCGAGGCGGCCCCCGCGGGCGCAACAGCAGCGCGGCCCGCGACGCAGCAGCAGCGCCCGGCCGAGGCAGCCCCCGCGGGCACCACAGCGCGGCCCGCGACGCCGCCGGCCGCCGCGGCGGGCGGACCGCAGCGGCAGCAAGGCGCGACGTCCCAGGCGACAGGCGCCGCGGCCGCAGCACCGGTGAACACGGACAGGAGAGAACAGGAGGGCGCTTCGATGGATACCATGCAAATGAGCGAAGAGAAGTGGATAGGCCTCGCCGCCAGCGTCACCGCATCGCTCGTCCCGGAGGTGATCCGGGCGGTCCGGCGCAAGGACTTCGCGCCTGAAGCCGGAGCCGCGAACGGGGTGTACGCCGGCAACGGCGATATCGCAGCGGAAGAGAAGTGGGTGGCGGCGCTCGCGCGGGTGGCTGTGCCAGCCGCGATCAGCGCGGTGCCTGGGATGATCAACGCGATCCGAGGCAAGGACGCCTCCTTCGAGCAGGCCTCGCCGGCGGCGAGCAGGCTGCCTTATGGCAGCGCCGAGGGCGGAGGCTGGCAGCCGCAGCAGCGCCCGGCCGGGGCTGCGCCCGCTGGCGTGGCCGCGCCGCGGCCCGCGATGCCTCCGGCCGCCGCGGCGGGCGGACAGCAGCGGCAGCAAGGCGTGACGTCCCAGGCGACAGGCGCCGGGGCCCCACAGGCGAACACGGGCATGAGAGCGCAGGCGGGAGCGCCGACGGATACCCTGCAAGTGAGCGAAGAGAAGTGGATAGGCCTCGCTGCCAGCGTCACCGCGTCGCTCGTCCCCGAGGTGATCCGGGCGGTCCGGCGCAAGGACTTCGCGCCCGAAGCGCCCGCCACGGACGGCGGGTACAACACCGGTGACGGCGATCCCGCAGGCGCGGAGGAGAAGTGGGTGGCGGCGTTCGCGCGGGCGGTTGTGCCAGCCGCGATCAGCGCGATGCCGGGCATGATCAGCGCGATCCGGGGCAAAGACGCCTCCTTCGAGCAGGCCGCTCCGGCGGCGAGCCGGCTGCCCGCTGGCGGCGCCGAAGGCGAAGAGAAGTGGCTGCCGCTCGCCATCGGGATCGCCACCTCGGTCGTCCCGGAGGTGATCCGGGCGGTCCGGCGCAAGGACTTCGCGCCCGAAGCCGGGGCCGCCAGCGGTGTGTACGCCGGTAACGGCGATACCGCAGACGCCGAGGAGAAGTGGGTGGCGGCGCTCGCGCGGGCGGCTGTCCCGGCTGCGATCAGCGCGGTGCCTGGCATGATCAGCGCGATCCGAGGCAAAGACGCCTCCTTCGAGCTGGCCCCGCCGGCGGCGAGCCGGCTGCCCGTCGGGGGCGCCGAGGGAGAAGAGAAGTGGCTGCCGCTCGCGATCGGGATTGCCACCTCGGTTGTTCCGGAGGTGATCCGGGCGGTCCGGCGTAAGGACTTCGCCCTCGGGCTAGGGGCCGCCGCCTGAGGCACGGCCCGCGCAGAAGAGAAGTGGGTGGAGGCGCTCGCACGTGAGGTGGAATTCACAGGGAGGCGGGGAGACGGGGATTAAAATCTCATGAATCTCCCCGTCTCCCCGCCTCCCTGTTCAATTTCTTTTTCTCGCTAAAACTGCCAACAAATAAGGTGATTTGTCAGGAGGGGCATCTGCAGGGGATCACGGTCGACGCGGCCGGCGCGGTGTCCCCCGCGAAGGCCCGCGGCGCGTCACTTCGGCCTGAGCTCCGTGAGGACGAGCAGGTACTCCGGCGGGTTGTTCGGCGACAGCTTGGCGTACGGGTTCTCCCTGGTGGGGAAGCCGGTGAAGCGCTTCGTGCTGTACTCGCCCCACGACGGGTTCTTGAAGAGCGGGATCACCGGCGCGTTCTGCGCATAGAGCATCTGCACCTCGTCGAGGATGCGCTTCTGCTCGGCTGACTCCGTCGCTGCCTCGAACTGCTGGAACAGCTTGTCGGCCTCCTTGTCGCCGTAGCGGTGCCAGTTGCGCGCGCTCGCCTCGCCGACGGGCTTCACGAGCTCCGCGGACATGAGATCTCGGTAGTAGTTGTAGGGCGTCGGCTCGACGGTGGTCCACCCCATCGACATGTCGAATGTGCCCTTCTGGAGCGCCTCGAAGAACGCGCTGAAATCGTACGCCTTGAGCGAGGCGTCGATGCCGAGCTGCTTGAGGTTCTGCGTCATGATCTGGACCGCGCGGACCCAGTCGGACCAGCCGGTGACGACGTTGATCTCGAAGCGCATCGGCTTGCCATCCTTCACCCGGATACCGTCCGGGCCCGGCGCGTACCCGGCCTCGTCGAGGAGCTGCTTCGCCCTCGCCACGTCGAGCTTCACCCAGTCGCCCGCCGCCACGGCCTTCGGGTTGCGCCAGCGCTCGTAGGAGTCGTCGAGCCCTGTCGCGTCCGCCGGCTGGGTGTAGTCGTTGGACGCGATCTTCACGATCTGCGCCCGATCGATGCCCATGCTGATCGCCTTGCGCACGCGCACGTCGTCGAACGGCTTCTTCGTGCTGTTCGGGTAGAGCGTGGCCATGCCGCCGACGAGCGGGAACCAGTAATGGTGGTTCGCCGGGTCCTTGGCGACATAGACCTTCTCGATCTCGGGGACGAACGCGCCTGCCCAGTCGACCTCGCCGTTGATGATCGCCAGGTTGACCTGGTCGTTGCCCGGGTACGCCGGGAAGCGGATGCCATCGACGGCCGGCTTCCCCTTCTGCCAGTAGTTCGGGTTCTTGCCGAGCTCGTACACCTGGTTCTGGAAGGTCTTGATCTCGGTGAACGGCCCTGTCGCCACAGGGGTCTCGTTCGCGTACGTGACCGGATCGGCGACGTCCTTCCATTTGTGCTCCGGCACGATCGGCTGGTGGCCGATGTAGCTGAGCCCCGGGACGTACGGCCGCTTCAACGCGAACTCGACGGTCGTGTCGTCCGTCGCCTTCACGGACTCGACGAACTTCCACACCCCCGAGAGGTCGAGCGCGGGGTGCTTCTTCAGGAGCTCGAACGTGAACGCCACGTCCTTCGCCGAGAACGCTTGTCCATCCGACCACTGGACGCCGGCGCGGGTCGTGAAGGTGAGCCTCTTGTTCCCGTCGCTCCACGCGTATTTCGTGGCGAGCCACGGCGTGTACTCGCCCTTCATCGTGTTGAAGATGAGCATCGGCTCGTAGATGCCGGCGAGCGTCGGGAATCGTACGCTCCCCTCGGCGAGCAGGGGGTTGAAGCTCCGCACCCAGGAAGCCTGCTGCTCCCTCGAGATCGTGACCATCGAGGCGCCCTTCGCCGCAGGCTTCGGCGCGGACGCCGCCGACCCCTCCGGAGCACCACGAGCCGCGTCGGCTTTCTCCTTGGAAGAACAGCCCGCGGCGGCGCTGGCGGAAAGCATCAGCGCCGACAGAAAGAAGATGCGACGCGGCATAAGTCCAGTCTTCATGACAAGCCTCTCCGCGCGGGCGACGTCGGGTCCCCGCGACGCTCCATCTCCGTGACAGCGCGCGGCGCCGTAGCCCGGCAGATAAAGAACGACGGACGAGCGCGCGAGATCCGCCATGCCGTGCTCGACATGGCGATGTCGCACTTTACCGGTTAAGTATGGCGGGTGTCAAATGGCCATCCAGGCTCCGGCGCTCGGCGGCGGCGCCGCCCGTGCATGTGCGGTCGTCTGCGGGGGCGAGCGCCCCCCGCGCCTCCACGCCCACGCGGCGGCTCGGCGTCTTCGCGGCACCTCTCGGACGCGCGCTGTGATGTAATGGGGCCGTGTCCACCCCAGGGCAGCCGCTGCCAGGGGGATAACCCGCGGTGAGCCCTTGAGCGCCTCTCCTCCCAAAGCGACGATCGCCGTCCTCGAGCGGAACCGCGTCGTCGGCCAGCGCATCGCCCGCGTGATGGCCGCGGCCTCCGGCCTGCAGGACGTCCCCGTCGCCAGCGATCCTGCCGAGCTGCGCGCCCGGCTGTCGGAGCGACCCCTCCTCCTCGGCTGCGACGCCGCCGATCTCGACCTCGCGCTCGAGTGGGCGGCCGAGCGATACCCGAGCATGCACCTGCTCGTGTGGACCTCGGGCAGCACCGACGCGATCCTCCACGCCGCCCTCAAGGAGCCCCGCCTCTCCAGCATCGTCGGCTGGCCGAGCTTCGCCTCCATGCCGCGGCCCTGGGAGATCGCCCTCGCCGTCCGCCGCATCCTCAAGCCGCTCGCCCTGCCGCCTCGCCTCTCCGACCTGCTCTCGTGGGGCGCCACCATCGTGAAATGGCGCCCCCGCACGAGCGACGACCGCGACCGCACCGTCGCCGAGGTCGCGCACTGGGCCGAGCGCTCCGGCGCCCCCGCGCGGGTCGCCGAGCGGCTCGCCGCCCTCGCGCACGAGCTGCTCATGAACGCCATGTACGACGCGCCCGTCGACCGCCGCGGCCGCCCCCGCTACGCGCACGACAGGCGGCGCGACCTCGTGCTCGAGGAGAACGAGATCCCCACCCTGCGCCTCGGCACCGACGGCGCGTACCTCGCCCTCCAGGCCCACGATCCGTTCGGCGGCCTCCGGCGACACCACGTCTTCGAGGGCATCACCCGCGGCCTGAGCGCCCGCGGCGCCGACTCGACCAACGCCCCCGTGCTCGACACCTCGCGCGGCGGCGCCGGGCTCGGCATGCTCAAGATCTACGCGGCCGGCGCCGTGCTGGTCGTCGACGTCTCGCCCATGGCCTCGACCATGGTCACGTCCTTCTGGGACCTCGACGTCAACCCGCGCGAGTTCCGCTCGCTCCCGGCGTCCCTCCACTTCTTCGAGCGTTCCACGCCGGCGATCGAGACGCTGGAGCGGACCGGGTGGTGACGCCCGCGCTCGCCGCGCGCGGCGCGAGAGGACGGCGAGCCGGCCGAGGCGGGCGCCATGGCTGAGATCGATCCGCTCCTCGCGCGGCAGCTCAGGCGCCTCGGGATCGAGGACCTCGGCGAGCCGCCCGACAAGGAGACCTGGCACAAGGTGGTCGCGCGCATCAGCGAGCACTACCGCCACGTCGCCGACGATCGGAACCTGCTCACCCGCTCGCTCGACCTCTCCACGAACGAGATGGGCGCGCTGCACCGCCAGCTCCTGGCCGAGCGGGACCGCCTGCGCAGCGTCGTCGTGGCCATCGGGGACGCGCTGACCATCTTCCACGACGCCGCGAGCTCGCAGGTCGAGCCGTCGCGGCCCATCGAGGTCGGCTCGACGATCTCCACGGCCAAGCGGCGCTTCGCGTCGAAGCTCAGCGAGCTCTTCTCCCTGAGCAGCGCGGCGCCTGGCGGCGCGACCCAGCCCGCCGGAGGCCAGGCCGCCGGCCAGGACGCCGCAGGCGCGAGCGGCTCGGACGAGGCCATCAACGAGGTCCGCGTCCAGCTCGTCGCGCTCGGGGACCGGCTGGTGCAGCTGCTCTACGACACGGCGGAGAAGGCGTCGCTGAAGAAGCAGCTCGAGGTCGCGCGCGCCGTCCAGCAGATGCTCGTGCCGAGCGAGGACGTCATCGAGCGGCCCTCCCTGCGGCTCGCCAGCCACTTCCAGCCCGCGGCGGAGTGCGGGGGCGACTGGTGGACGTTCCACGATCTGCCGGACGGCAGGCTGCTCACCGTCGTCGGCGACGTGACCGGGCACGGCATCTCGTCCGCGATCATCACGGGGGCAGCGAAGGCCGCCTGCGACGTCGTGCGCACGTTCGCGCGCGAGACGATCAGCCCGGCGCAGCTGCTCCGGGTCATGAACTGCTCGATCTTCGAGGCGGGGCAGCAGAAGTTCCTGATGACCTGCGCGGCGTGCATCTTCGATCCCGCAGCTGGCTCGCTGACCCTCGCGAACGCCGGGCACCCGTTCCCCTACCTGGTCAGGAACAACGCGATCCGGCAGCTCGCCGCGCAGGGCGAGCCGCTCGGCGCGGCGAGCTCGGCCGAGTACACGTCGAGCACCATCGCCCTCGAGGGTGGCGACGCCCTCCTCTGGTTCACCGACGGCGTGACCGAGTGCGAGAACGAGTCGAGCGAGCAGTTCACCGAGAAGCGGCTGCGATCGCTCTTCCAGAGCGTGGCCGCCTGCGCGCCCGAGGAGGCGAGGGACGCGATCGTCGCGGCGGTCTCGAGGTTCCGCGGCGAGCGCTCCCTCGACGACGACGTGACGCTCGTCGTGGCCCGCGTGCGGTAGCCGACTCGAGAGATCGCGCCGCAGATCCCCCAGCGCGCCGTCGCCGTGGCCTCCACCCCGATCGAGCTCCGCCTGTCGCGGAGGTACGGCGTCCGGCGCTGCTGTGTGCAGCGCCCCGCGAGAGCGACTCGGTCGCCGTCCCTTTACCGTTACATGACGATGAACTCATACGCGCCGATGTCCCAGCGGGGCCCCTGGGGCCGAGGGACCCCGTCCAGATCGATGAGCACAGGGACCGTCGTTCCCCTGTCGATCGCCATGGAGCCTGCCCTCAGGTGGAAATCGGGCTCGAACGGGTCGTTCGGGTCGACGAACAGGTTCGTCGGAGAGGCGACCACCGAGTTCCTGTCGTAGCCGCGGTTCCGCCACGAGCTCAGGTTGATTATCGATGCGCCGCCGTTCGTGCTGAAGCGGTTCACGACGACGTTGTAGTCGCTCTCGAACCCGGCGATGGTGGGCTGGTAGATCAAGATAGATCCCCTGTTGGTCCGCGGTGTGTAGAGGATGTTGTTCTTGATCTTGTTGCCGACCGGGTTGGAGATGCCGCTCGGCGAGCTCGGGATGTTGATCACCCAGCGGCTGTCTGCTGCCATCACGATCGTGTTGTTGTAAACCTGGTTGCGGCTCGACCCCTGCGACCCGTCTATCGCATAAAGCGAGATGCCGCTCGCGTGGTTCCTGTAGAGCAGATTGTTCCTGAAGATGCTGTCGCTGACCCCATCACAGTTGATCGCCGAGGCCCCGTCCATGCCGTTTTCCCAGATCTGGTTCTGCTCGACGGTGGCGTTGGTGATGACGCCGTCGCCCGGCGTGAAATTCCTGTCGCCGTTCATGTGAACGCCAGCGAACGCGTTGTGATGGAGCAGGTTGCCGCGGATCTGGGGGCGATCTCCGCTGTTGCTGGTGTACACCCCGTGCTCGCCGTTGTAAGCGGATTCGTTGTACTCGATCACCGCGTCGTCGCTGAACGCGGTGAAGATGCCCGTCTCGCCGCTGTCGTGGACATCGCAGAGCCTGACGGTGATGTCTCTCGTGCCGCGTAGATCGACGCCGGATCTCTCCGCGTGCGCCAGCTCGAAACCCTCGATGACCCAATGGCTCACTGTGCCGCCGAAGAGCTCGACTTCGATGTGGCTGCCATGTGCGTTGCCCTCCCCCGGCTCCTCGATCGTGACGCCGGACTCGGCCCGCAGGGTCTTCCTCCCTGTGCCTGGCGCCCCCGACTCTCCGATGCGACAACCCTCGCAGAACCCGGGTCGCACGATGATGGTATCGCCGTTGTTGATGTTGTCGACGGCGTATTGGAGGGTCTCCCATGGGTCGTCGGCGTCGCCCTCCCCTCCATTATCGCCGAAGTCGCAGTCGACATAGTAACTTGCCGCCAGGGCGCCCCTCTGAGCCAGGAACGCTGTGGTCAATGTCAGCAAGAGGATCGTTGCCTTCATCTTGGTGCTCCTCTCAGTTCTGGAAGTCGAAGCCGCCGGTCGGGGCGTGAGCTGACGTCTCCCCGCGTGGATCGGTGTTCGCCTTCGGCGCTATCCAGCGTCGAGGGATACGGCGCGTCGAGTCGCAATGATGGAATCCGGAAAATGTGTCGACAATCCAAATTCACGAGTCCCGTCGATCAACCTTTATTGGCTGCTCACGAATTCATAAGCACCGATGTCCCAGCGGGGCCCCTGGGGCCGAGGGACCCCGTCCAGATCGATGAGCACAGGGACGGCCGTTCCGCTGTCGATGGCTACAGAGCCTGGCCTCAGGTGGAAATCGGGCTTGATCGGGTGGTCCGGGTCGACGAAGAGATCCGTCGGGGAGGCGAGCAGCGAGTGCGTGTCGTAGCCGCGGCTCCGCCACGTGCTCAGGTTGATGATCGAGGTGCCGCCGTTCGTGCTGAAGCGGTTGACGACGACGTTGTAGTCGCTCTCGAAGCCGGCGATGGTGGGCTGGTAGATCAGGATGGACCCCCTGTCGGCCCGCGGTGTATAGAGGATGTTGTTCTTGATCTTGTTGCCGACCGGATCGGAGATGTTGCCCTTCGAGCGCGGGATGTTGATCACCCAGCGGCTGTCTGCCGCCATCACGATCGTGTTGTTGTAAACCTGGTTGCGGCTCGACCCCTGCGACCCGTCTACCGCATAGAGCGAGATGCCGCTCGCGTGGTTCCTGTAGAGCAGATTGTTCCTGAAGATGCTGTCGCTGACCCCATCGCAGTTGATCGCCGAGGCCCCGAGCGTGCCGTTTTCCCAGATCTTGTTCTCCTCGACGGTGGCGCCGGTGATGACCCCATCGCCAGGCTTGAACCTCCTGTCGCCGTTCATGTGAACGCCAGCGGACGCGTTGTGATGGAAGAGGTTGCCGCGGATCTGGGGGCGATCTCCGCTGTTGCTGGTGTACACCCCATGCTCGCCGTTGAAGGCGGATTCGTTGTGCTCGATCACCGCATCGTCGCTGAACGCGGTGAATATGCCCGTCTGGCCGCTGTCGTGGACATAGCAGTACCTGACGGTGATGTCGCTTGTGCCGCGTAGATCGGCGCCGGATCTCTCTGCGTTCGCCAGCTCGAAGCCCTCGATGATCCAATGGCTCACCGTGCCGCCGAAGAGCTCGACTTCGATGTGGCTGCCATGTGCGTTGTCATTCCCCGGCTCCTCGATCGTGACGCCGGGCTCGGCCCTCAGGGTCTTTCTCCCTGCACCCGGCGCCCCCGACTCCCCGATGCGACAGCCCTCACAGAGCCCGGGGCGCACGATGATCGTGTCGCCGTCATCGATGTTGTCGACGGCGAATTGAAGAGTCTGCCATGGGTCGTCCGCGTCGCCCTCCCCATCGTCATCGCCGATGCCGCAGTCGACATAGTACGTCGCCGCCAGGGCGCCCCTCTGAACCAGGAACGCTGTAGTCAGTGCTAGCAAGAGGATCGTTGGCTTCATCCTGGTGCTCCTCTCTGTGCTGGAAGTCGAAGCCGCCGGTCGAGGCGTGAGCTGACGCCTCCCCGCGTGGATCGGTGTTCGTCGTCGACGCTATCCAGCGTCGAGGGATACAGCGAGTCGGGCGCAATGATGGAATCCGGAAAAGGCGTCGGCAATCCAAATTCGCGAATCCCGTCGCGTGGATGAGCGTCGACGACAGAGCGGCTTCGACGTTCAGCTCATGATCTCATCGCGGGCGTCGGCGCACGTCCCAGACCGACGAACGGCGCCACGTGGTGGACGTGCTCCCAGGCGCCGGCGTGGGTGGTTGGGATGTCGCAAGAACGAGTGAAGCCGTTGGGGTTGTTGGCTTTTGTCGGTGGCTCAGCGGATCACGCTCTGGGTGTCATGCCAACCGCCGGCCGTCGGTCGAAGATTGTTTTGACCGATGGGAAACGCTCTGGGCTGGCCTTCCTCAAGCGTGCTTGACACATCGTTTGCCATCGAGCGTGGCGAAGCGCCGGTTCCGGGTCATGTGCGCCCAGGAGCGAGGCACGTCGCAGCGGTCGCCGTCGAACCCGGCCCGCGTCCAGCCGGCCGCGCCGAGCCCAGGAGCCGCGCCGATCGCAGACGCAGCAGGCGGATGAGCGAGCTCCGCCGTCACGTCGCGACGCTCGCCGCGGCCTGCGTGCTGTAGCCTGAGAGCGAGGAGATCCATGATCCTCGAGACCTTCCACTACGATCGGGACACCAAGAAGTGGTCCGTGCGGGTGCTGCCGGTGCTCGACAGCGAGCGGACGCTGGTGCTGGCGTTCGGGGCGCCGGAGCTCCTCGACGACCCCGGGGCGATCCGGGAGCTGCGGCGGGCGTACCCGCGGTCGCACGTGGTGGGGTGCTCGAGCGCGGGGGAGATCGCGGGCACGTCGGTGCGCGACGGGACGCTGACGGTGGCGGTGGCGCGGTTCGAGCGGACGACGCTGGCGACGGCGCAGGTGGAGGTGGCGAGCGCGTCGGAGTCGTTCGCCGCGGGGCAGGCGCTGGCGCGCAAGCTGGAGCGGCCGGGGCTGCGCGGGGTGCTTGTGCTGTCGGAGGGGCTCGGGGTGAACGGCAGCCAGCTGGTGCGCGGGATGAACGCGGTGCTGCCGGAGTCGGTGGTGGTGACCGGGGGCCTCTCCGGGGACGGGACGCAGTTCAAGCGGACGTGGGTGTGCGCGGGGGACGTGGTGCGCAGCGGGCTCGTGGCGGCCGTGGGGCTGTACGGCGAGCACGTGGTGATCCAGCACGGGTCGAAGGGGGGCTGGGACAAGTTCGGGCCGGAGCGCATGGTGACGCGCTCGGAGGGCAACGTGCTCTACGAGGTGGACGGCCGCCCGGCGCTTGCGCTGTACAAGGAGTACCTCGGGGACAAGGCGGCGGAGCTGCCGGCGTCGGCGCTCCTGTTCCCGCTGGCGTTGCGCGCGACGGCGAAGGACGAGAAGGCGCTGGTGCGGACGGTGCTGGCGGTGGACCACGACGCGCAGTCGCTGACGTTCGCGGGGGACGTGCCGAGAGGGCACCTGGTGCAGCTGATGAAGGCGGACTTCGAGCGGCTGATCGGGGGCGCGGAGCAGGCGGCGAGGGCGGCGAGCGAGGCGGGAAGGGCGGGCGGGGACAGCGCGCTGGCGATCGCGATCAGCTGCGTGGGGCGCCGGATCGTGCTGGGCGACCGGACCGAGGAAGAGGTCGAGGCGGTGCTTGACGTGCTGCCGAAGGGCACGCAGGTGACGGGGTTCTACTCGTACGGGGAGATCTCGCCGTACGCGACCGGCCACTGCGACCTGCACAACCAGACCATGACCCTCACGGTCCTCTCCGAGGCGCTCACGCCGCTCGCCAGGAGCGAAGCCTCGGGGGAGCGAAGGCCGCGCGCCGCGAAGCGGGCGCCAGCCGTGGCGGCGCGCGTCGTCGCGCAGCCGGCCGGCGGGATGGCGGAGTTCGAGGAGCTCGAGATCGCGTCGGACTCGACCTTCACGTCCGAGACCGCCTTCGACACGCCGGCGTCGGCGTCGAGCGCGGCGCCCGCGCCGTCGCCGCTGTCGCCGGGGCGCGAGGGCGAGGAGCCGCGGCCGACCATCCGGGTGCCGCCGAACGGCCGCAGGGCGTCGCGCCCGCACAGCGCCGAGCCCGCCTCGGGGCCGGTCTCGTCGGGGCACAGCCCCACCACCGTGGACCGGCCGCCGCCTGCCGCCTGGGCGCACCGCGCGGCGCCGACGCGGAGCGTGCCGCCCGCCGGCGCCGCCGGCCGCCTCGACAGCCTCGCGTTCGATCAGCGGACGATCGGCGACGTCCTCGTCGTCCGGCTCGCCGGGCGCATGACCGAGGCGTTCAAGGGGGCAGCGCTCGCGCGGGAGCTCGAGGGCAAGGTCCTGCTCGACCTCGCCGGCGTCGAGCGGATCACGTCGTTCGGCGTCCGCGAGTGGCTCCAGATGATCCATGCGGCCCAGCCGCGCCTCCGCGCCCTCTACCTCGCGCGCTGCTCCGAGCCGGTCATCAACCAGCTCAGCATGATCCGGCGGTTTGCCGGCAACGGGCGGGTCGTCTCGTTCTATGCGCCGTACTGCTGCGAGTCGTGCGGCGCCCAGTTCGAGCGCCTCGTTGACTGCGCCCACGACGCGGCCTCGCTGGCCGAGGGCAAGGCGCCCGACGCGGTGTGCCCCCGCTGCGAAGGTGCCGGCGCCTTCGACGACGACGCGGAGACGTATTTCGGGTTCGTCGCCCAGCACGGCGCCGGCGCGATCCCGCCGGAGGTGCGGGAGATCCTCCTCGAGCTCGAGCGGGCCGACGAGCCGGCCGTCGGCGACGCGGTGGAGAAGTCCGTCGAGGGGCGCGTCACGCGCCTCAAGGTGGGCAGCAAGCTGACCGCGACGATCCGCTGGAGCCGCATCATCGACGGCCTCGAGGGCCAGGTCGTCTTCGATCTGAGCAACGTCCCCGCGGTCACCTCCGACGGCGCGGCGCGCTTCGAGTCGGCGCTCCGCAAGCTGGACGGCACCGTCGAGGCGATCCGCATCGAGGGCTGTCCCCGGCTGCTCGCCGAGCGCACGGGGGGCCCCTCGTGGCCCGAGCTCGCGCGGATCGAGTCCGCGGTCGTCGAGGGCCGCTGCGCGTCCTGCAGCGCGACCCGGACGGTGCTCGTCGAGGTCGATCGGCACGCCCCCCTGCTCCGCGGCGGCCAGGACCCGGGCGTCACCTGCAAGCGCTGCAACACGCCGCTCGCCTTCGACGGCTCCCGCTCGCTGCTCTACCTCCTCGGCGCCCACGCGGCGCGCGCCCTCTCGGTCCCGCCGCCGCCCGCCCTGCCTGCGGCGAGCCCGCAGCATGAGCCGGCCGCGGCGCCCCAGGCGCAGCAGCACAGCGCGGGCGCCGCCGCACCGCAGCAGCGCGGCGCGGGCGGCAACGCGGCGTTCCTCGCGCTGCTCGGCGGGGTGGCGCTCGCGGCCGTCGGCTTCGCGGCGTGGCGCGGCGGCGTCGGCCCCGCCGCAGCGCCAGCGGCCTCGGCAGCGCCCGCTGCTCCGGCAGCGCCAGCGGCCTCAGCGGCGCTTGCGGCCTCAGCGGCGCCCGCGGCCTCGGCGGCGCCCGCGGGCGAGGCGCGCGCGCCGGCGCCGCCCGCGAGCGGGCTCGGCACAGCGAGCTGGTCGGTCATGGACGACCTCCCGCCCGCGTGGGTGGAGCGGCCGTTCGTCATCGAGGGCGAGAGCGTGCTCGTCGTCGGCCGCGGCGGCCCCGCGGCCAGCGAGTCGGGCGCGCTCGCGGCGGCGCGCAACGGCGCGATCGAGCGCCTCACGTCCGGCCTCGCCGCCGAGCTCGCGGGCTCCCCCGCGGCCGAGCTCCTCGTCGCGCAGCCACCGGCCGAGGCCGGGCCGGCGCAGCGCGCGGAGATCGTCGAGCGCATCGCCGGGCGCTTCCTTGCGCAGGTCGGCGCGTTCGCGACGCCCGAGCGCGTCGACGCCGTCGTGCGGCGGGAAGGCGACGGCGTGCTCGCCTTTGCGCGGTACAGGCTGTCGCGGCAGAGCTTCGACGCGGCCGCGGAGCTCTACCGCCAGACGGCCACGTTCCAGGGGCTCACCGTGGCGCGCTTCTTCCCGCAGCTCGAGGCGAGGGCACGCACCTCCGGCGAGCTCGTCGTCGTCGCGGCGGAGCGCTCGCAGCGCGCCGCGGATCCAGGGGTCGTCGCGGGGGACATCGTACTCTCGGTCAACGATCGCCCCGTCCATTCGGTCGAGATCTTCGGGAAGGCCACGGCGGACGCGTGGGCTCGCGCGCCGGCAGGTGGTACGATGACCCTCCAGATCGAGTCGCGCGGTGAGCGCCGCAGCGTGAGCTTCGCGAAATCCCAGGCCGAAGGCCCTCGATGAGCACCATGACCGCCCGCCGCGCTCCTGGAGAAGTGACGCCGCCGGCTCGAGCGATGGAGGCGGTCGAATGACCGAGCGCTACGCCGCCGGCCCCATGAGCGTCGGCTCGCGCCACCCCACCACGCTCGGCAGGTACCGCCTGATCAAGAAGATCGGCATGGGCGGCATGGCCGAGATCTGGGTGGCCTCCGTCGCAGGCATCTCGGGCGTGAGGAAGATCTGCGTGGTCAAGCGCATCCTCCCGCACCTCGTCGACAGCCCCGAGTTCGTGCGGATGTTCCTCGACGAGGCGCGCATCGCCGCCACCCTGGACCACCCCAACCTGGTCCAGATGTACGACGTCGAGGACGTCGATGGCGTGCCGGTCATCGCGATGGAGTACCTCCACGGCGAGGATCTCAGGACCGTCCGGAAGTCGCTCCGGTCGGCGAACCGGCGGATGCCGATCGAGCACGCGATCACCATCGCGGCGGGCGTCGCGGCGGGGCTCCACTACGCGCACGAGAAGGTCGGCTTCGACGGCAAGCCGCTCGACATCGTCCACCGCGACGTGTCCCCGCACAACGTGATCGTCACCTACGACGGGGCCGTGAAGATCCTCGACTTCGGGATCGCGAAGGCGGCGAACCGCGTCAACGAGACGCGCGACGGCGCGCTCAAGGGCAAGGTCCCGTACATGTCGCCCGAGCAGTGCACGAGCGAGCACCTCGATCGCCGGAGCGATGTCTACTCGGTCGGCCTCCTGCTCTACGAGCTGTCGACGGGGAGCCGGATGTTCCGGCGCGGCGCCACCGAGTTCGAGCTGATGCGGGCGATCGTGGAGGACCCCGTGCTGCCGCCGAGCGAGGTCTGCGCCGACTACCCGCCGGGGCTGGAGCGCATCCTGCTCAAGTGCCTGGAGCGGGATCGGGAGAAGCGGTACGCGACCGCGAGGGATCTCCAGATCGACCTCGAGGCGTTCGCCCGGGAGGAGCGGCTCGCCACCTCGGCGCTCGCCCTGTCGTCGTTCATGTCGGAGCTGTTCGGCCAGCGCGTGGAGGCGTGGCGGGGCGCGCTCGCCTCGGGGGCGGACCTCGAATCGCACATCGTCAAGAAGGAGGAGTCGATACAGAACGAGGACTCCTTCGCGGGCGCGCTCGACGCCGCGGGCGGGGCGCCGCAGGCCGCCGAGACCGGCCGCCCGGGCGGGGTCGCCACGAAGCTCTCCGCGCCGCTCTTCGCGGCGTCGCGGCCCGACGCCGCGGGGGATCCGGATACGCCGCCGCGCTCCAGGAGGCTCCCCGCGCTGTCGCTCGCGGACGCCGGCCCCGGGGCGGAGCCCGAGGGGGCGCACGGCCCGCGGGCCCTGACGGTGACCAAGCGGAGGCTGGGCAGCCTGCTGATCGTCTCGCTGTCGGGGCGGATGACCGAGGAGCTCCAGGGCCTCGCGGTCGCGCGCGGCATCTCCGGCCGCGTGCTCTTCGATCTGGGCGGGGTGCAGCGGGTCACGTCGTTCGGCGTGCGCGAGTGGATGGCGATGCTGGCCGAGGTGTCGCGGAGCGCGTCCGAGATCTACATCGGCCGCTGCACCGAGCCGATCGTGAACCAGATCAGCATGATCCGCCGCTTCTTCGGGGACGGGCGCGTCGTGTCGTTCTACGGCCCGTACCGGTGCGAGCGCTGCGGCGCCGCCTTCGATCGGCTGTTCGACTGCGACAGGGACGCGCACCTCGTCAGGACGCACGAGCCGCCCGCGAGCCCCTGCCCGCGCTGCGGCGCGGCGGCGGTGTTCGACGACGACGCCGAGAGCTACTTCGCGTTCGCGGCGATCCACGCGGGGATCGATCTGCCGGAGGACGTGCGGGCCGCGCTCGACGAGCTCGCGCGGCTCGACGCGGGGAGCCACGAGGCGATCGAGAAGACGGTCGACGAGCGCGGGACGCGCATCCGCGTGCGCTGCAAGCTCGACGCGCACGTCCGGTGGAAGCGCGCGCTCGACGGGATCGAGGGGGCGCTGGTGCTCGATCTCGCGGGCGCGGCGGGGGTGACGTCCGAGGGCGCGAGGGCGCTCGCGCTGTCGCTCCGCGCGCTGGGCGGCGAGGTGACGTCGATCCAGATCGAGGGCTGTCCCGTGGTGCTGCTCGAGCACCTCGCCTCCGAGAGCCCCCCGCTGCGAGCGGAGGTGGTCTCGGCGATCGTCGACGGCACCTGCGAGCGGTGCAACGCGCCCCGGCAGACGCTGCTCGACGTGAAGGAGGCCGCGCACGCCGCCCGCGAGGACCGGGAGCCGTACGTGCCGTGCAAGCGGTGCAACGCGCCGCTCGCGTTCCCGTGGCTCCGGCCGGCGCTGAAGCGCCTCGGCGCCGAGCCGGCGCCCGCGCTCGCCGGGGCGCCTGAGCCGGCGACGAAGCGCTCTGCCGCGGGGGGCCACGTGACGACGGCGGGGGCGGGCGCAGGGGCAGGGGCGCCCGCGGGCGCAGCGGTGCCGGCAGGGGCGCCAGCGGGCGCAGCGGCGCCGGCAGGGGCGCCAGGCGGCGCAGCGGCGCCGGTGAGTGCAGCGGCGTCGGCGGGGGCGTCTCCGCAGGCCGCGGCCGTCTCGGTGGCCGGTGGCTCCAGATCGCGCGGGGTGCTCGCGGCGTTCGCGGCGGGCGCGCTGCTCCTCCTCGCCGTGGCCTTCGCCTACCAGGGCCGGGGACGCTCGCGCACCGCCGCCGGGGCGGATCCGCCGCCCGCGTCGAGCTCAGGGTGGCACGCGGCGCCGCCGGCCGAGGAGAGCCCTCCGTGGATGGACAGGCCGTTCACCGCCGAGGGCGACGCGATCTTCGTGGTCGGCGAGGGCTCGGGCGCCAGCCGAGAGGCGGCGCTCGCGGTCGCGCGCGCCGACGCGATCTCCCGGCTCGCGAGCAACGTCGTGCCGGCGCTCGCGGGGTCGCAGGCGTACGGCTTCATCCAGGCGCACGGCGGCGGCGCGCGGCGCGCCGGCATGGCGGAGGCCGAGGCGAGCCGCTACCTGAAGCAGGTCGGCGCGTTCGCCACCCCCGAGCGCGTCGACGCGCGCTTCCAGGAGCGCGACGGCGCGGTCGCGGCCGTCGCGCGCTACCGCATGCGCAAGGAGAGCTTCGACGCGGCCGTGCAGAGCTACCGGAGGACGGTCAGCGCGCTCGGGCTGACCGCGGCGCCCCTCTTCCCCCTGCTCGAAGGCGAGCTGAAGACGAGCGGCGACGCCGTCGTGGTCGCCGTGGAAGACCGCGGCCCCGCCGCGGCCGCGGGCGTTCGCGTCGGCGACGCGGTGGTCGCGATCAACGGCCGGCCGGTCGTCAGCTTTGAAGCGATGCGTCATGCGCTGCCGAGCGCGCAGGAGGGCGCCACCCTCGAGCTCACGCTCGAGTCGGGCGGCGCGCGGCGGACGATCGCGATCAAGAGGCCGAACGGGGCGCGGGAAGGGGGCTGAGCCAGGGCGGGCCGCGCCGGCGTGGCGCGCTCCCGCGAGCGCCGCGGCGCACGGCGGGAGCGTCCGCGACATCGCGCCGCGCCGACACGTGAACGTCGTACAGGCCAGCAGAGGGCGCAGAGGGTCAGATGCGCGTCGCTTCCTCGGCATCGGCTGTCCGGCCGACGATCGGCTGCGCTATGCTGGCTGCCGCGGCGCGGCGCTCTCGGTCGGAGGTTTCGAACATGCGCGGCCTGGAAGAGATCGAAGGGCTGGAGGTCGGAACCCTGATCGCCGGCAAGTACCGCGTGGACCGGCTGCTCGACAAGGGCGCGATGGGCGCCGTCGTCGCCGCGACCCACGTCGATCTCGACGAGCTCCGGGCGATCAAGCTGCTGCTGCCGGCCACCGCGGCCGATCCGGAGATGTGCGGGCGCTTCTTGCAGGAGGCGCGGATCGCGTCGCGGCTCAGGAGCGAGCACGCGGTCAAGGTGCACGACGTCGGGCGGCTCGAGAACGGGCTGCCGTACATGGTGATGGAGTTCCTCGACGGCCGCGATCTCCGGGTCATCCGCAAGCAGCGGGGCCCGCTGCCGGTGGAGGAGGCGACGCTCTACGTGATCCAGGCGTGCGACGCGCTCGCGGAGGCGCACGCGCTCGGGCTGGTGCACCGCGACGTGAAGCCCGCCAACCTCTTTCTGACGCACACCCGCGAGGGGACGCCGTGCATCAAGGTGCTCGACTTCGGCGTCTCCAAGGTGTCGCAGGCGGCGCTCCTCGGGGTCGCCGAGATGCGGACGAGCACGGGCCAGATGCTGGGGACGCCCCACTACATGCCCCCCGAGCAGATGCGCGGGCAGCGCGACGTCGACGCGCGCGCGGACATCTGGGCCGTCGGGTCGCTGCTCTACGTGCTGCTCACCGGCCGGTATCCCATGCATGCGCGCTCCGTCCAGACGGTCTCGCTCGTGCTCGGGGGCAAGTTCGTGCCGCAGCTGCCGTCGAAGGTCTGCCGCGGGCTCTCGCCGGAGATCGATCCGATCATCATGCGGTGCCTCGAGCGGGACCGCGACAAGCGCTGGCCCGACCTGGCGGAGCTCACGCTGGCGCTCCGCCCGTTCGCGCCGCCCGCAGCGCAGCCGCTCGTCGACCGCATCCAGCGCATCCTGCGCGGGGGCTTGCGCGACTCGCTGTCCGGGGTGCGCCCTGGCGTGGACGGCATCGACGCGGGGGAGCGCGGCTCGATCCCCACCACCATGGGCTCCGGCCCATCGACCGGCGGCATGGCGATCGAGCTTCGCCCGGAGCTTCCACTTCCCGTGTTGCCTGCGGCTCCTGCAGAGGACGATCCTGTCGAGCGGAGCGAGGTGGCCACGGTCCCGGACCGTTTGCGCGCCGGTCCGGCGGAGGCCGACCTGGTGGAGCGGAGCGAGGCGGCGACAGTCTCGGACCGCTCGCGCGCCCATGCGGACGCGGATCCGGTGGAGCAGAGCGAGGCCGTCACGGTCTCGGAGCGCCCTCGCGCTCGGGCCGAAGCCAGCCCTGCGGAGCCGAGCGAGGCGGCGACGCTCTCGGACCGCTCGCGCGCCCATGCGGGGGCGGATCCGGTGGAGCGGAGCGAGGCCGTCACGGTCTCGAACCACGCGCGCGCCCGGGCGGAGGCCATTCCTGCGGAGCGGAGCGAGGCGGCAACCGGCTCGGACCGACCGCAGACCAAGGCGGAGGCCGGCCGTGCCGGGCTCGGCGCGGCCGGCCCAGCTCCGGAGAGCGCGCGCGTCGAGGACGACGCTGACGAGACGACGCTCGCCGACACGCTCCGGCGGCTGCGCTCGCCCTTCAGGGCGAGCTTCGTCCTGGCGGCGGTGGCGGCGGCGATCGTCGTCGCGCTGCTGGCCAGCGGGACGCGGCCCGAGGAGCGGCCGTCGGGCTCCAGCGCTTCCGGGCCGCCCCTCCCGGGCGCCACGTTGAACGAGACGCGCAGCGCCAGCGAGGAGCGCAACGCCGAGCCCGCCGGTCACGTCGTCCCGGCGGCCGCGGCGTCTTCTGCGTCCCCGCCGCCGTCGTCCGAGCCGGCGGGGGGGGTCGAGCGCGAGGCGCTTCGAGAGCAGGTCCGGCGCACGGAGCAGGAGCCCGGACGCGCCACGGCCGCGCCGAGGCTCCCCGCGAGCGGGAGCCTCCCGAGCCCGGGCTCGCCCCCCGGGGGGAAAGGGCGTTCCGGTCAGCGCTCCGCCCCGGTGACACCGGAGAGGGAGACTCCCGCCCTGCGGGCGCTCGGGGAGAGGCCCTCTCAGGACAGGCGGTAAGGTGGAGTCAACGTGTCGTGAGCGCGGCGCGGCGGACCGCGCCACGCGCGCGTCACTTGCCCTGCGAGATGACGCCGCAACCGATGCGGCCACCGGCGTTGCCGGCGGGCTGGCCGCCGTCATCCGCCTTCTCGTGGACGATGATGGCGCGGCCGAGGAAGGTGTTCGGAGCGCCCTGCTTGAGATTCGCGCCCTTGGCGATGATCTCATGGGCGCCGGTCCCATCGGGCTTGACCTCGATATTGCCGAGATCGCCGAGGTGGTGAGCCGCGCCGTCGGGGAGGCCGTGCGGGTGGTTCTCAGGGTTGTAGTGCGCGCCCGCGCTCTTCGCATCCGGGGCGCTGCAATCGCCGGTCTCGTGCACGTGGACGGCGACCTTGCCCTTGGGAGCGCCCGAGACCTGGACGGCGACCTTCACGCCGCCCTCGACCTCGGTGAAGGTCGCGGTGCCCTTGAGCTTCGACTTGGTCCGCGCCTCGATGGGCACCGAGACGCTCACCGGCGGCGCAGGCGGCGCGGCGGGCGGCGCCGCGGCCTCCGGCGCCGGCGGGCTGGCCTCGGGCGCCGCGGCCGTGGGCGCCGCGGGCGTCTCCGGCGCAGGCTGCGCGGGCTGGGCGGGGACGTCGGGGACCGCAGGGGCCGGCTCGGGCGCGCCGCCACAAGCGGTGGCGCCCAGGACGAACGAGGCGAGCAGCGAGAGACGATAGGCCGGTTTCATCACAGCGGAGACCTCCAGGTTCGTGAGGCGTTGGACCTCCGCCGTCTCCTAGAGCGGTCCTGGCGAGCGATCAATCGGCGAACCCGACATTCGTCAGGCGCGCCGGCGTGATGCGCGCGCTGCCCACGGCGCCGCGGCCAGCGCCCCTCGCGCCGGCCTCGGCGCCGTGGGCAGCGCGCGCCCGACCCCTGGACAAAGACCAGCGAGGCGCGGAGTCCGTCTCCGCGCCTCGCCGAGCTCAGCGACGCGCGCTCACTGCGCGGGCGGGCAGCCGATGGGCCCGGTGCCGATCACGACGTCATCGATCCACATCGAGCGGGCCGAATCCGCCTGATAGGACTCCCAGCCGAGGCCGACGCTGTCGAAAGCCGGCGCGGTCCACTCGTAGTTCTCCACGTTGTTGGCGCAGCCCTGGCCGGTCCCGGACACCTTGAGCTCGGGCACCTCCGCGCCATTGAGCCAGAAGCGCATCTCGTTCTTCGGCCCGTCGAAGCTGAACTCGACGCAGGTCCACGCGCCGACCGGGACCACCTTGTTCTCCGCGTGGTGCCAGCAGTCCGACTGCGGGCCGGTCTTCGGGTCGCTCCAGTATCCGGGCGTATCGTAGTTCGCCATGAGCTGGCTGCCGCCCGTGACCGGGTGCTGCCCGCCGTAGCGATACTGTGCCGCGTAGGGATTTCCCTCGAAATCGCTGCCAGGAATGGTCCCTGAACCGTCGATGATGGTCCAGTGCACATCCCCCGTCGGCGCAGCCTCGAGGAAGAACATCATGCGACCATGGACGACGTTCTCTGCGGTGGGCAGGGCGTCGGTGTCCGCGAACTTGATCATCGCCGACTTGTAGTTGTTGTCTCCGGTGCTCGCGGGCGTGGTCACCTTGATGGACTTGGTGCCGCTGTAATGCCTCTCCGTGTCGACCGACACGGTGGAGCCCGCCATGGCCGTGTAGACCGTCCACGCGCCCAGCTTCTCGCCGTTCTCGCCCTGGCCCTCGTACGACTCGAAGTCGTCGCAGAGCAGCGCCTCACAGGCCGAGCCGCCGCCGGTCCCGCCGCCCTCGCCCGCGCCGCCGCCGCCCGTGGCGCCGCCGCTGGTGGCGCCGCCGCCCTCGCCCGCGCCGCCGGCGCCGCCTCCGCCCGTGGCGCCGCCGCTGGTGGCGCCGCCGCCCGTGCCGGTGGTCGAGGACGACGCGGACGTCGTGCCACCATCGTCATCCGAGCACGCAGCCGCGCCCGCCGCAAAGGTCGCGAGCAGGCCAAGCAAAGTAACGCTATATTGAAGCTTCATGTTCGTCTCCATCCTCCGCGGCGACTATTGCACGAGGTCATCGCGTGGTTCAAGAACGAACGTTTTCGGCAGATCGCACGATCCAGGCGCTCGAACTCGAATGGCCCCGGCGGTGCGGGGCAACACGATCAGGCCCGGGAGCAGCCTTGAATAGCCAGCCTATCGGGCCGGGAGCGAGCGTGAGCGCTCAACCGCCGTCCGCCCCGCCGCGCCCGCCGCGCCCGCCGCCCGAAAGCATCGCCTCCGGCGAGATCGCATAGAGCCTCTCCTCTCCCTGCTTCCCCCGGATCCGCACCAGCGCGGGCATCGCTTCTCCCGGGCTCCCGGCCGCGGTGAACGTCGCCTCATCCATCAGCAGGCCACCGGCCCTCGCCTGCGCCTGAATTCGAAACGCGGTGTTCACACGATCGCCGATGATGGTGAACTCCCGCCTGCCGCTCGACCCGATGCTCGCCAGGAGGACGGGCCCTGTCGAGAGCCCGAGCCGCGTCGGGAAGGCGGGCCGGCCCTGCGAGCGCTGGTGTTCGTTGAAGGTCGCGATGCTCTGCTGGATCCGCAGCGCCGCCGCGAGCGCGTCACTCGCGCTCCGGAAGAACGCGAGCATGCCGTCGCCAACGTACTTGTCGACCTCGCCCGCGTGGTCGTAGACGATCTGCGCCACCGTGGCCATGTAGAGGCTGAGATCCGCGATCAGCGGCCCAGGATCCTCGCTCTCCGAGAGCCGGACGAACTCCTCGATGTCGCTGACCAGCACCGTCAGCACCTCGCGCGCCGGCGGGCTCGGCCTGTTCGACGACACGCTCTCCTCGATGCTCTCCCACGCCCGGTCGGACAGATAACCGCGCAGCGCCGCCTGCATCTGGCGCATCTGCGCGTAGCGCTCCTCGAGCTCCCTCCGCTGCCGCTCGAGCTCCCGGCGCTGCCGGTGCAAGAGCAGCTGCGTCCCCACCCTGGCGAGCACCTCGCGCAGCTCGAACGGCTTCGTGACGTAATCGACGCCGCCCGCGTCGAACGCCATCACCTTGTCGCCGATGCCGGTCATCGCGCTCAGGAAGATGACCGGGATGTCCGCCGTCCCGGGATCCCCCTTGAGCCGGCGGCACACCTCGTAGCCGTCCATGTGGGGCATGCTCACGTCGAGCAGGATGAGGTCCGGGGGCGCCGCCGCCGCCGACATCAGCGCCATCGCGCCGCTGATCGCCGCCCGCACCTCGTAGCCCTGCGCCGTCAGCATCGAGGTCAGGAGCGACAGGTTCGCCGGCATGTCGTCCACGATCAGGATGCTCGCGGGCTCTTCCTTGGGGCGCTCCGGCCGCGCGCCCGGGGCCGCCCCGCGGGGGGCTGGCTTTGCGTCGGTGTCCGTCATGACGGCTCCTCCTCGTCGGCGCTCGATAGCGCCAAGATGCTGTCGAAGCGATACCCCCGCGCGAGCTCGGCCACAGCCCCCGCGAGATCCGCGTCCTCCGGCCGGAACCGATCGATCGTCGCCTGGACGGCCTTCGCGTCGAGCCGCGTCGCCGCCCGCCGGAGGTCCTTGCGGAGCGCGGCGGGCAGCCCGGCCGCCGCCCGGGCGAGGTCGACGGCCGGCGCCCCCTGGGCCGCGCCGGGCTCAGCAGGGCGCTCCTCGTACTCGAAGCGGGCCCCGAGGTGCTTCGTCAGGAGGCCGAGGATGTCCGCGTCGCGGAACGGCTTGCTCACGAAGTCGTCGCACCCCGCCTCCGCCGCGAGCGCCCGGTTCTGCTCGAACGCGCTCGCGGTCATCGCCACGACGACCGTCTCGTGCCCCCGCGGGCTCGACTTGATGCGGCTCGCCGCCTCGTAGCCGTCGAGCAGCGGCATGCGGAGGTCGAGCAGGACGAGGTGCGGCGCCCACGTCTCCCACTGCGCCACCGCGCCGAGCCCGTTGGTCGCGCTGCGCACCTCGATGCCCACCGAGTCGAGCAGCTTGAGCAGGCAGTGGCGCACGTCCCACCGGTCGTCGACGACGAGCACGCGGTACCTGGGCTGGCCCGGCGAGAGCCCCACGGCCCGGATCGACCGCGGCGTCGCGCCGCCGGCGCGCGCGTCGGGCGCGTCGACCAGCGACAGGCGCACGTCGAAGCGGAGCGTCGTCCCGCGGCCGACCTGGCTCTCCACCCGGATGTCGCCCCCCATCATCCGCACGATGCGCCGGCTGATGTGCAGCCCGAGGCCCGTGCCCTCGCGCGACTGCCGCCCGGTCGCGGTCTGCGCGAACGCCTCGAAGAGCTCCGCGAGCTCCTCCTTGGCCATGCCCCGGCCGGTGTCCGTCACCTCGAACGACACCCGCACCCGCCCCGCCGCGCCGTCGTGCGCGCCGCCGTCAACCGTGCCGCCCTCACGCGTGCCGGCAACGCGCCGCGCCGAGGCGCGCAGCGTGACCGACCCGCGCGGCGTGAACTTCAGCGCGTTGCCGAGCAGGTTGATGAGCACCTGCCGCAGCTTCCCCTCGTCGCCGTGGACGTGCCGCGGCACGTCCTGCTCCCGCTCCACCGTGAGCGTGAGGCCCCGCTTCTGGGCCTCGACCGCGAACATCTCCGAGAGCCCCGAGAGCGTGTCGTGGAGGTCGAACTCGGCGTCGACGAGCGTCATGCGGCCGGCCTCGATCTTCGCCATCTCGAGGATGTCGTTGACGAGGCCGAGCAGGTGCTCGCCGCTCTTGCAGATGACCGCGAGGTTCTCGCGGTGCCGGTCGGCGAGCGAGGGGTCGCGCTCCACGAGCTGCGCGAAGCCGAGGATCGAGTTGAGCGGGGTCCTGAGCTCGTGGCTCATGTTGGCGAGGAACGCGCTCTTCGACCGGCTCGCGGTCACGGCCTCCTCCCTCGCCCTGCGGGCCTCCTCCTCGGCCCGCCGCGCCTCGACGAGCTCCTCGCACAGCCGCTGCTCCGCGGCGCGGCTCACCGCGAGCTCCTGCGCCTTCCGCTCGAGCTCGCGCTCGCGGGCGTGGAGCCGCCGGAGGAGCGCCCAGAGGGCGACCAGAAGGAGGGTCCCGACGACCACGGAGGCGGAGATCCCGACGACCTGCATGCGATGTGCCCCCACCCGCCTCCTGCGCGGCGGGAAGGACCGGAGCGCCGATCCCGTCGGAAGGCAACGATCAGGTTACAGGAGTTCGGGGCAGCCCGTGGGCGCCCGATCGGGCGCGCCGCGCGGCTTTTGGCGGCGGAGCGGCGCGGTCGTCAGGCAGACCACGGAACCGCGGAACGCGGAACGCGGAACGCGGAACGCGGAACGCGGAACGCGGAACCAGGAAGACGCGCCGCGCCGCGCTGCGGCGGTCACTTGCCCACGACTCGGGTCCACATCATCATGAGGTTCTTGACCACCTGGCCGTCGGGCACCTGCGCCACGGGCGGGATGTCGATCTTCACGCCGTGCTGCGTGAGCCGGGTGAAGGGGTTCGTCGCGGAGGCCGTCTTCAGCGGCACGCCCGTGTCCGCCGGCCTGAACCCGTACGCGAGCGCCTTCTCCTGGACAGGGCGGCTCTTTAGGTAACGAATCCAGATGCCCGCGGCCTGCTTCTGCGCCGGCGTCACCCAGTCGGCCTGGAGGACGGCGATCGGGTGATCGCTCCAGAGCGTCGTCGCCGGATAGTACACCTTGAGGTTGCCCCAGCGGCCCTGCGCGTTCTCGAGCTGCGCGATCGCGAGGTTCTCGTAGACGACCGCGATATCGTATTTCGACGGGCCGAACCGGACCATGTCCGTCATGAAGGTCCCGGTCGACGTCTCGAACCGGGGCACGCCCTTCTCGATCTCGCCGATGAACGCCTGGTACTTGGGGTTCAAGAGGTCGCCCACGGCGAGGCCGCTCGTCTTCTTGTAGTGGTCGAGCGTCATCAGGAGCAGCGCCTGGAGGCCGGAGTTCGAGCGCGTCGGGTCGGTGTGGCCGAGCTTGACGAAACCCCAGGCGGGCTGGCCGCCGACCGCGGGCCAACCCTCGTTGGACTTCACCGCCTTGTGGATCGCCTGCCAGGAGATCTCCCCGCGCGACGCCTTGAGGAGCGCGTTCGCGCGGTCCTCCCAGATGACAAAGACGAGCGGCGTGATGACGATGGGCTGCGGCGCGTCGTCGCCGGTGGCGGCGAACAGCTCCGTCTTGTACTTCGTCTGCCAGTCCGACATGAGCAGGTTCTGCACCAGCGAGTCGGCGGGGCTGAAGATCGTGGGCTTCTCGCTGCCGTCGACGATCGCCTGGGCCGCGTCGATCGACCCCATGGCCTTGAGGCGCAGCGAGATCTCGGGGTGCTCCTTCTTGAAGTCCGCGAGCGCCGCCTCGATCCACTCCTGCTTCTCGCTACTGTAGAGCATCGAGATCTCGGTGGCCGGCGCGGGGGGCGGGAGCGCCGCCGCGCTCGCGCTCAGCGCGGCGGTGACCACGTCGGGCTGGGCGGCCTGCTTGTCGCGCGTCGTCAGGAACAGCACGACCGCGACGGCGATGAGGAACCCCACGATGATGATGCCCTTGGCCTTCATGCGCTCGCCATTTCCCCGAGGGTCGTCAACGTCTCCTCGAACGCCTTGAGCTCGACGTTCATGTGCTCGAGCTCGTCGTGCATGGACCCCGAGAGCTGATCCATCGCCTGCGCGTCGAGCGCGCGCATCCGCACGATCTTGGCCGGCAGCCCCTCGAGCGTGGCGACGATGCGCGAGAGGTTCGCGACGACCCGCTCCCTGGCGCCGGCGATGTCGTCGAGCGCCTTGAGCTGCTCCTCGCGGACCTTCCGCGCGCTCTCGTACTCGCGCCGCGCCGCAGGGTCGCGCGCCGAGCGCGCCTTCTCGTCGAGCCGCGCGATCTCCTGCCGGACCGGGTCGGCGCTCACCTTCCCGAGGTAGCGCGCGAGCTCCTCGGCCCGGGCGATGAGCCGCGCCGAGCGCTGCTCCAGCTCGGTGATCGAGGAGAGCGTCTGGCCGAGGTGGCCCTTCACCTCGTCGCTCGTCTCCTCGAGCACGGCCTCGAGCTCCTTGCGGGCGGAGAGGATGGCCCGCACGGCGTCCCGGGTCGCGTGGTCGAGCAGCTCGTCGGGGTCGGGGAGCGCGGCGGGCGGCGCCGCGAGCGCCTGCTTCCAGAACCTGGGGCTCACCATGTCCCACGCGACCAGCGCCGCGTAGGCGACGCCGCCGAGCGCGAGGACGGGCCAGGAGTGCAGCGCGGCGGCGCCCACCGCGGCGCTGCCCGCGACGGCGAGGTTGATGGTGCCGGTCGCCGCCTTCCCCAGGACCCGCCCGACGGGGGAGCGGGGCCCGCCGCCTCGTTCGCCTTCGTTCGCCACGGTGCCTCTCAGAAGAAGGACGCCATGTCCTTGTACACCCCGACGATGGTGTCGGTCGCGCCCTTCGCGCTCGACCCCTTCGCGGCCTCGGCGATCTGCTCCAGCACGGTCGGGTCGGCGCCCGCGCCGTAGGCGATCGTGAAGACCTTCACGGGCGCGTCCTCGTCCGAGAAGCGCTTCATCAGCGCGTCGAGCGCGAGCTTGCTGTGCTCGTCCTTGCCGTCGGTCATGACCACGACCGCGTGGATGCGCGCCGGCTCCGCCTTGGCCCGGGCGAGGGCGAGCTCGTAGGCCTTCGCAACGGCGTCGTAGAGCGCCGTCTTGCCGTCGGCCACCGTCCCGTCGATGCGCGCGACGAGCTCCGCCTTGTCCTTGCCGAGCTGCTTCGGCCCGATCGCCGGGTAGAGCGCGCCGTCGAAGAAGAGGAGCGTCACGTCGTCGCGGTCGTGCAGGACGTCGAGGAACGACTTGGCCCCGTTCTTCGCCTCGGCGAGCGGCTTGCCGGCCATGCTCCCGGACTTGTCGAAGACGAGGATCACGTCGCTCGTCTTCTTCACGCTCTGCCAGACGCCGAGCAGCTTCTCGAGCGTCGCGCCGTCGGGCACGTCGAGCAGCGTCTGCGGCTGCTTCGGGTCGACGCCGTGGTCCGCGTCGACCGGCGCGCCGATCGGGATCGACGGGTCGGCCGGCCGGAAGCCCAGCGCGAGCGCGCGCTCCTGCTGGGGCTTCTCCTTGAGGAACTGGAGGAAGGCCTGCGCGCCCTCGCGCTCCTCGCTGCCCACCCACTCCGCGTCGAGGACGGCGTACGGGTGATCGGACCAGAACGTGCCCTCGACCGGGTAGACAGCGACGATCGGGAACGGCGCGTCGCCGCGCTTCGCGTACGACTCGATGACGAGGTTCTCGTAGAGCACGGCGGCCGAGAGGTACGCCGGCCCGCGGGCGAGCATCTTGTCGCCGAAGAAGCCGGTCGATTTGCCGTAATGGACGATCGTCTGCTCGATGCTGCGGAGGTAGTCCTGGGTGGGCTTCGCATCGAGGTCGGCGGCGGTCAGGCCGCGCGTCTTGCGGGCGCCGGCGTAGGCCTCGGCGAGCACGGCGAGGAGGCCGGAGTTCGAGTACTCGGGGTGGGTGTGGCCGAGCTTGAAGCGGCCCCACTCGGGGTGGCCGAGCGCGCCCCAGCCCTTCGGGTCGGCGCTGACCTTGATGAGGTTGCTCCAGCCGATCGGCTTGCCAGGCCAGCCGAGCGCCTCGGCCATCGGCTTCCACATCGCGACGACGATCGGGGAGAGGACGAGCGGGTCGCCGGCGGGCGAGAGCGGCCTGGGCTTGCCGGTCTTCGCCGACCAGGCGTTGTTCAGGAGCGAGACGTAGACCCCCGACGCAGGGCTGAACGCGGTCGGCTTGAGCTCGCCGGAGGTGATGCTCTGGACCGCCTCGCCGGAGCCCATCGCCTTCGGCTCGATATGGATGGGCCGGCCGGACTTCGTCTTTCCGCCGCGCGCCTCGAAGCGCTGCGCCTGCTCCTCAAGCCAGGTCTTCTTCTCGCTGCCGTACGCGACGACGACGGTCACGGGCGCCTTCGCCGGCTCGGGCGCGGGCTTCTCGGAGGTGACCGGGGCCGCCCCGGGCGACGGTCCATCGGACTTCGAGCTGCAGCTGGCGCACAGCGCGAGCGCCAGGATCGCGAGCGACAGCGCGTCCCGTCGTGTCATGGACCGGTCTCCTCGGGTTCAAACGCATTTCACATAGACGAGTTGTGTGACAACTCTGCGTCGGAACGCGCTCGGCCCGCGCTACCGGCGCTAGCGCGCGCCGCCGTCCGGCTTCGCCTGCCGGGGCGCGACGACCGCGTCGGGCGGCGGCGGGCCGGCGTCTGCGTGCGGCGGCGCGCTGGCGTCTGCGGGCGGCGGGGCGTCGCTGTCTGCCTGCGCGGGCGGCGGCCGCCTGGGCGCGGGCGCGGGCTGACGGAGGCCGCGCAGCGAGGCGAGCCGATCGACGAGGAAGCTGGCCTCCTCGGGCGACAGCTTGACGCGGGCGTGGAGCGCCTTGCCGTCGGCCGCGATCGCGATGCGCTCGAGCACGGCGCCGAAGCCGACGAGCCGCGTCGCGAAGTCCGCCGCGCGCGCGTCGCGGGCCGCGCGTAGCTCCGCGCCGAGCGCCTCGCAGGGGGCCTCGGCGTCGCAGAGGACGGCGGCGTGGACGGCGATCTGGGGGCCGAGCGCGACGCTGGCGCCGCCGGAGAGCAGGGACGCCGCGGGCGATCGGCTGGAGCCGCTGAGCGCGAGCTCGCGCCCGATCTCGGCGCGCTGCTCGGGCGTGAGCACCACCGTGACGCGCGCCGCCCCCTCGCCCACGGCGCGGGCGATGTCGTCGTGCGCGGCGCTCGCGCCGACGTTCCCGGCGCGGCCTTCGGCGGCGTCGATCATGGCGCGCAGGTACGCGCCCCCGCCGAGCAGGATCGGCCCCCCGGGGCGCACGGCGATCTCGCCGTGGCCCTCGGCGCTCGAGTCCCGCACCGCGCGGAAGCTGCCGATCCCGGAGACGACCGGCCGCCCGCCGCGGGCCTCGATGACCTTGGAGGCGCACGCGAGCAGCGCCTCGTCCTGCACGGCGCCGGCCGCGACCAGCCCGAAGTCGCCGCCCTCGCCCGCCGCCGGGATGGCGATCGCGACCTCGGTCAACGCGGCCACCGGATCGAAGCCGCACACGTCGCGCACCTTGCCGAGCCCCGGGATCTCGCGCTCCTCGCGCAGGAACGAGGCGAACGCGGGAGAGGCGCGCAGGGCCGGGAGATCGAGCGTCGCGACGAGCATCGCGCCCGCGGGCACGGCGTCGAGCGCGCGCGGCGCGGCGGGGGGGCTCTCCTGCCGGCGGCTGAGGAGCCAGGCGACGCCGCCGCCGAGCAGGACCCCGACGAGCAGGAGGACGAGGCCGTCTCTGGTCCGCGACTGCACGCGCGACCCGTTAGCACACGGCCGCGGCGGACGCCCCGGCGCGCGCACCTCGCGCGCCCCGGCGGGGCGGAGGATGGCGCTGCGCCAGGGCGCGCCCTGGCGTGGCGGCTGCGCGCCCCTGCGCGGTGGCTACGCGCCCTTGCGTCGCGGCGACCAGCGCGTCCCGCGGACGAGATCGAACACGGGCACGGTCACGTTGAAGTTCCAGCGCTTCATGAGCCGGGGATCATGGTGCCTGCGGTGGTGCTCGCGGAGCCGCGCGAGCCCCGGGATCCGGTACACAGGGCTGTCCGCCGGCAGGTGATACGCGAGGTGCAACCACTCGTAGCTGACGAAGAACGCCATCGCCGTCGCGAGCACGAGCAGCGCTGCGTCCCGCGAGAACAGGGCGCCCGCCGCCGCGGCGACCGGCAGCAGCAAGGCGAGGACCAGGAGCGCCGAGGCGGGCGGCGTCAGCACCAGCCAGAGCTCGCGGGCGCTCCGCAGCGCCATGTCGTCGGCGGTGAAGGCGAGGTGGTGCTCGCGCTCGTGCCGCTCGCACAGCGCGCCGAGCAGCGGCGCCCGCCGGTGCAGCACCGACCTGTGCGCCCACCACTCGAAGGCGAAGCCGAGCAGCAGCGTCGCCGGCACCGCGAGGAGCTCGACGGCATCGACGGCGTCGAGGAGGCGCACCGCCGCCGCGAGCACGAGCGCGCCGAGCAGCGTGGGCGCCGCGAGGTGGAGCGCCGGGCGGTACCCGCGCGGGATCCGCGCCGCGATCTCCGCGCGCCGCCGAGGCCGCGGCGAGGCCGGCGCGTTCGCGAGCATCGGAAACTATGAATTCCAAAAAAACAGAACGCAAGCGCGGGCGAGGCCGGCGGCGAGGGGGCGCGGTCAGCTTTCCTGGCGTTCTTCCTGCTGTTCCGCGCCGTCCTCGGGCGCGCCGCCGTCCGTCGCAGGCGCTTTCCGCTCGAACAGCCCACCGATGGCCTCGCCGATGCGGCCGATCTTCGCGGCGAGCAGCACGACGAGGAGCAGGAAGGCCGTCAGGGCGATCTCGTTGTGGGAAGCGCCGAGCACCATGCGTCGACGTCTACCACGCGGCGCCCACAGCGGGGGCGCCGCCGCGCTCGCGTGCGGCGGCGCGCGGCGGCGTCGACCTCGCGCTCGCGTGGCGGAGGTGATGTCGGCCGGGCGCTCCCAGCGCGGCAGGGGTGGAGACCTCGCCGCGCCGGCGGGGCCGTTGTGGAGGGAGCTGCGCTGCGCTGCGGGAACGCAACGGGAACGCAAGCGGGCCGCGATCGCGTTTGACAGCCCGCCGACGACCGTCGAGAGTCCAGTCGATGCGGGCCCCTGGGCGCTGCTCCGCCGGGCCGCCGCCACGAGATGACCGCCGTGTCCGAGCTCCGCGACGACTACGAAGCAGTGCAGGCGCGCCCGCGCGAAGGCGCCATCCTGCTGGCCGACGCGTCGGCGGACGGGGAGGCGATCGGCGCGGCGCTGCGGGGCCGGGGCTTCGAGGTGATCGCGGCGTCCATCGCCGAGCTCGAGGCGCGCCTCGCGAGCGACGCGCCGCGGGTCGTGATCGTGGACATCGACGAGCCCGGCGCGATCGAGACGCTCGAGCGCCTCTACCTGCGGCCGGGCGGCGTCGCAGCGTCCGTGCTCCTCGTGGGGGATCCGGTCCGCTCGGCGGAGCTCGATCCCCAGCTGTTCGGCCAGGTCTTCGAGCGCCCGGTCGACACCGCCGAGCTCGCCGCGCACGTGAGCGCGGTCGCGGAGCCCGGGCGGTTCCGCGGGGAGCACGCCATCGAGGCGCGCCTCGCGGAGGGCCTCCCGGGGCCGCTCGACCACGACGTCCCGTCGAACCCCGACTTCTCGAGCGATCTCGATCCGCTCGACGTCGGCTCGGTGCTGCCGCCCCCGGAGGAGGACGGCGACGCGGTCGGCCCGCGGCTCCTGCCGGCGCGGATCAGCCCGGAGCTCGAGGAGATCCTCGTCGCCGCCGAGCAGCGGGTCACGGCGAAGGCGCACCCGTCGAGCATCCCGGCGGCCGAGGAAGAGGTCGACCTGATGCTGTCGCCGGAGCTGCTCTCCGCCCTCGACGAGCCGCTGGATCCCGAGGAGGACGAGCCGCGGACCGGCGCGAGCGCGGCCGTCGCCCCGGTGCCCACCGGGTCGCCCTCGCAGCCGAGGACGAGCTCCGACCCGTATGGCATTGCGGTGCCTCCGCACCCGGCGGCCACCCGCGCCGAGCACACAGGGCCCGGCGACTCCCTCGCGGAGCTCGCCGAGCCGGGCGACGAGCACGAGGACGACCGCGACGCCGAGCCCGCGCTCGAGCGGGCGCACGCGACGAAGCGCGCCGGCCCCGAGCTCGCGGCGCTCTCGCTCGACAGGGAGGCGCACCTGCACGGCAGGGAGGAGCGCGATCACGGCGGTCCCGCGCTCCGGAGCGGCGGCCGCGACGCCGCGCCGCCGACCCCGCGCGACGCGGGCCGGCCCCACGCCTTCGCGTCGCCGCCGCCGCGCCCCGAGCCGGCGTGGGAACGGTCGCCATCGCCCGCGCCGCGAGAGGAGCCCGCGTGGGACCGCGCCCTGCCTGGCCCTGTGCGCGGCGGCGAGGACGTCGACTGGGCGCGCGCGCCGTCGGGCCGCATCGAGCCGAGCGTGCGCCAGCGCGTCACCGAGCCGCCGCCGCCCCGGTCGCGCGAGGCCCGTGACGCCCGCGCGCCTGGCTTTCCGCCGCCGCCCTCTCCGGGCGTCGCGTTCGTGTCGCCTCCCTCGGTCGAGGTGAGGACCGCGCTGTTGCCGTCGGTCGGCCGGGCCGAGCCCGAGCTGCCGCCTGTGCCGTCCCCGGCCCGCTCCGCCCCGGGGGGGCGCGCCCCGGCGCCTCCTGGCGGGCCCGTGCCGGCGAGCGCGGCCGCCGGCTCGCTCGGGCGCGGCCTCCTGGCGCCGAGCCCGCCTGCCGCGCCGAGCACGGCCGCGTTCGGCCGCGGACCCCTGCAAGCTCCGCCGTCCATGGCCATCTCCGGCGCGGCCCTGCGTGGGCCTGCGCCGCCTGCGCTGCCGCTCGTGCCGCCCGCGCCCGCCACGGTCAGCGCGGCCGGGCTCGGCCGCGCCATGGCGCCTGAGCTGGTCGACGAGGCGCCGAGCTCCGACGGGGCCTCCTCGACCACGGTGCTCGGCCCTGGCGACGCGCCGCGCGCGCTGGCCCGCGCGGTGGGCAGCCGCTCCTCCGGCGCCCTCGCGATCACGACCGAGGAGGGCGCGCGGCGCATCGTCGTGCACGAGGGCGATCTCGTCACCGCTGGCTCGAGCATCCCCGAGGAGACGCTGCTCGCCTTCCTGGTCGGGCGGGGCGACCTCGAGCGCGAGGTCGCGGCGCGGCTCGCGGGCAAGCTCCCCGCCTCGGGCCGGCACGCCGGCGCGGCGCTCATCGCGCACGGCCACCTCGGCCAGGACGACCTCTGGCCGGTGCTGCGCGCGCACGCCGAGTGGGTCATCGGCCATGTCGTGCTCGTCGAGGCCGGCACGTGCGACCTCGAGCCCGAGCCGCCGGGCCGCCTCAAGGCGGAGCCGAACGTCTTCGGCGGCGCCACCGGCGCCGAGGTCTTCGTCGAGACGATCCGCCGCGTGATCGCCCCCGAGGTCGCCTTGCGCCGCCTCGGCGGCCCGGGGGCGCGCCTCGACGACGGCGTCCGGCGCAACCTGCTCGGCGAGTGCGCGCTGCGGCGCGAGGAGGAGGAGCTCGTGCGCACCGCGCGCGGCCGCAGCGTCGGCGAGCTCGTGAGCGTGGCGGAGCCCGAGAACGCGAGCGTGCTCTACGCGCTCGTCTGCCTGGAGGTGCTCGACGTCCTCATCCCGCCGTCGATCACCGAGGCGCCGCCCCCGCCGGCGGAGGATCCGCTCGACGAGGAGGCGATCCGGCAGCGCGTCCGGGCGCGGCTCGCGCTGGTGGAGGACGGGGACTACTTCTCGATCCTCGGCATCCCGCGCGACGCGACGAACTACGAGATCCGCCGCGCGTACCTCGCGCTCAGGAAGGCCTTCGAGCCCTCCTCCCTGCTCACCGCCGCGACAGTGGACCTGCTCGACGACGTGCGGCTCGTCATCGAGGTGCTCGACGAGGCCTACGAGATCCTGCGCGAGCCGCACCGGCGCGAGCGGTACCGGCGGGCGATCGAGGCGGGGCCGCCGTAAGCGGCCGCGGGCGCGGGAGGGCGGCTCCGCCCACTCCGCAGGACGCGCGGCGGGCACGGTTGATGAAGGCCGGCGCGGCTGTGCAATGCGCGCTCTCTCCCGGACCCGGACCGACGGCGATGGCGGCGCTGCGCACGGGCGAGCCGGCGCGCTCCGGTCGATCGGCCGCGGCGGCGCTGATCTCCGCCCTCGCGCTCGCCCCGGGGTGCGTCCGCGAGGCGGCGAAGGAGGCGACCCACGGCACGCTCGAGGCGCTCGAGCGCGGCGCGCAAGACCGGGCCGGGCCCGCCGGAAGATCGGCCGAGGGCGCGCATGAGCGCGAGCGGCCTCTCGTAGGCGCCATCGTTCACGATGCGGTCCGGGCCGGCGCGGCGGAGATCGGGCGGCAGGCCGAGGGCCTGGAGCCGGTCATCGCGCAGACGAGCGAGGCTGTGAGCAGCGCCGTGATCGAGGGTGCCCTCCAGCACGACCGGGCGCTCGTCACCCTCGTCGAGGAGGGCTCGGGCGCTGCGGCGAGGGCTGCGGCGCGCGAGGGGACGGCGGAGCTCATGGAGCAGCTCGCCGGGTGCCCCGCCGGCGACCCGGGCTGCTCGAGCGTCGCGATCGAGCGCGCGAGCCGCGCCGCCGCCACGGGCTTCGCGGACGGCCTGGGGAGGGCGATCCGGCCCTGGATCATCGGCCTCGCGTTCGGTGGGGGGTTCCTGCTCGCCGCGTTGCTCGCCGTCGCCATCGCGGTCTTCACGCGGCGGCACGAGCGCTCTGCCGCGCACTGACAGGTCCGCCCCTTGCAGGCGCCCGCACCGCAGGAGGCACCATGTCCAAGGCGAGTGAGTTCATCGAAGCCCTGCGTCGGATCGAGGAGAGCGGCGATGTCGAGCCCATGGCGCGGCTGTTCGCGCCCGACGCCGAGCTCAGCAACCCGACGATCTCGAGGCCGCTGCGCGGCCCGACCGGCGCCCGCAACTTCTGGCGCAGCTACCGCCACGCCTTCGGCGAGGTGCGGTCCGAGTTCCGGTGCGTCGCCGAGTCGGACAGGGCGTCCCTCCTCGAGTGGACGAGCCGCGGGACGCTGCCCAGCGGGGCCGAGTTCTCGTACCAAGGCGTGAGCGTGATCGAGCACCCGGCCGGCGCGATCGCGCGGTTCAGGGCGTACTTCGATCCGAGGTCCCTCGGGCTCCCGCTGAGGCACGCGGCGTAGCGCCGCGCTTCAGCCGCGCTTCAGCTGGAGCACGCGGCGTAGCGCCGCGCTTCAGCTGGAGCACGCGGCGTAGCGCCGCGTGCCGGCCCGCGCGATCGCGTCCACCACGACCTCGCCCTGCTCGACGCCCAAGAGCGCCGCCGACCCTTCCTCGAGCTGGCCGCGCAGGATGAGCTCCGCGAGCGGCGCCTCGACGAGGCGCGCGATCGTGCGCTTCATCGGCCGGGCGCCGAGCTCTGGGTCGAACCCCCCGGCGTCGAGCAGCGCGTCGATCGCCTCGGGCTCGACCTCGAGCTCCACGCCGCGCGCCTCGAGCTCGCGCTCGAGGCCGCCCAGCAGCCGCCGCGTGATCTCGGCGACGTCCGCCCGCGTGAGCGGCGCGAAGCAGAGGACCTCGTCGATGCGGTTGTAGAGCTCGGGCGGCAGCGCGACGCGGGCCGCGGAGAGCATCGCCTCGCCGAGGCGCTCGGGCGACACAGCCGCGGAGCTGCGGGCGAAGCCGACGGAGCGCTCGGCTCGGAGCGCGCCGGCCTCCGCGGCGCCGAGGTTCGAGGTCATCACGAGGACCGTGTTCGTGAAGTCCACCCGCCGGCCTCGGCCGTCGGTCAGGCGGCCCTCGTCGAAGACCTGGAGGAACGCCTCGAGCACGTCGCGGTGCGCCTTCTCGATCTCGTCGAGCAGCACCACCTGATACGGCCTCCGCCGCACCGCCTCGGTGAGCTGGCCGCCCGCCTCGTGGCCGACGTAGCCGGGCGGCGCGCCGACGAGGCGCGCGACAGCGTGCGACTCCGCGTACTCGGAGAAGTCCAGCCGCGTCATCGCGTCGGGCGAGTGGAACAGCGCCTCGGCGATGGCCTTCGCCGTCTCCGTCTTGCCCACGCCGGTCGGCCCCAGCAGAAGGAACGACCCGATCGGGCGGCGCGCGCGCAGGCCGGCCGCGTTCCGGCGGAGCACCCGCGCGATGCGCGCCAGCGCCTCGCTGTGGCCGACGACCTTGTCGGCGAGCAGCGTCTCCAGCGAGAGCATCCGCTCGCGGTCGGTCTCGAGGAGCCGCTCGACCGGCAGGTCGGCGAGCTCGGAGACCACCTCGGCGACCTCGGCGGGGCCCACCTGCCGCGCCGGCTGCGCAGGTTCACGGAGCGCCGCGCGCGACGCGCGCGCAGCCGACGGCGCGCGCCGCCGCGTGCGCGCGCCCGCGAGGTCGAGGATCGAGAGCGCCTTGTCGGGCAGCGCGCGCCCGGGCAGGTAGCGCACGGACCAGGCGACGGCCGAGGCCAGCGCCTCGTCGGTGAACGCGAGCCCGTGGTGCGCGCCGAGCCCGACCGCGACGCTCTGGAGGAGCAGGAACGCCTCGTCCTCCTCGGGCTCGTCGATCTCGACGATCGTGAAGCGCCGCGCGAGCGCCGGGTCGACCTCGATGGTCTTGCGGTACTCCTCGGGCGTGGCGGTGCCGATCAGCGTGAGCTCGCCGCGGGCGAGCGCGAGCTTGATCTCGGCCATCGCCTCGTCGAGCGCGCCGCTGCCGAAGAGCTCCGACAGGCCGTCGATGAACAGGATGACCCGCCCGCCCGCCTCGCGGAGCTCGGACCGGAGCGCGGACAGGCGCTCGCTCAGCGCGCCGCGCGCGCCGGTGCCGGCGAGGAGCTCCGAGGGCACGAGCTCGACCACGATGCGCGGCTCCCGCTCGTCGAACGCGAGCCGGTGGGCGATGCCGCGCGCGACCGAGGTCTTGCCGACGCCCGCCGGGCCGAGGAGGCAGGGGTTGTTCGCGTGGCGCTTGGCCAGGACGTCGAGCGCCTGCTCGATCTCGTGCTCGCGGCCGACGATCGGCTCGAGCTCCCCCTGCACCGCCGCGAGCGAGAGGTTGTGCCCGAGCGATGCGAGGGCCGGGAAGCGCGCGCGGTCGAGGGTGAAGCGCGCCGCGAGGGCGGCGCTCGCGGCGGCGCTCGTGGCGGTCGGCGGTGCGAGCGGCGGGAGCGGCCGCCCCGGCGCGGGCGCGGCGGGGGAGGCGGCGGAAGCGGGGGCAGGGGAGCCCGAGGACGCTGGGGAGGGGGTGGGCGTGAGGGCGGCGAGCGGCTCGGCGGAGGCCAGCGCGTCGGCGCCGGCCGGGGCCGCGGCGGGGCGGGGGCGCCCCGGCGGGAACAGCGGCGCCGGCGGGAACAGCGGCACGGTGACGCCCGGGCCGGCTCCCTTGGAGGGCCTCGATTCCGGCGCGCCGGCGCCCTTGGCGGGCCGCAGCTCCGGGATGGCGATGCCAGCGCCCCTGGCGGGCCGCAGCTCCGGGACGGCGACGCCGGCGCCCTTGGCGGGCCGCAGCTCCTGGGACGTCCGTGGCGAGCGCGGCGTGCGCGCCGGATCGGCGACCTCGCCGCGGGCGCGGCGCGCCGTGGGCGTTGTAGCCGGCGCGGGCGGCGTCTCCGGCGCGCCGCCGTCCTGGAGCAGCCGCGCGGGCGTCCGCCGCGCCTGCACCACGCCGAGCGCGATCTGGAGCGCCGCGGTCCGCAGCCGCGCCAGGTCGACCCCCGACTGGGTGAGCGCGCGGTGCGCGGCCGAGCTGCGGTCGGACAGGAGCGCGAGCAGCAGGTGGAGCGCCGCGGGCTCCTTCGCGGTCGCTCGCTTCGCGACGTCGCGCGCGCCCCCCATCGCCCGGCCGATCGGGTCGGGGCCCTCGTCGTCGACCGAGCGGGTCGCCTTGAGCAAGGCCTCGTCGTCGAGCCGCCGATCGCGGAGCAGATCTGCGGCGGGGCCGCCGCTCAGGGCGATGGCCACGAGGAGGTGCACGCTCGACAGGCGCTCCTTGCGCTGGGCGGCGAGGTCCTGCGCGAGCTTGCGCAGCGTGACGAGCTCGGCGTGGGAGCGAGGGCTGGTCATCCTTGCAGAGGTCTCCAGGCCCCGGGTTCGCACGCCGGGCGAAGGCGGGCCAAGTTTCGGAGGCCGGCGGCGCTGGCGGTGGCGCCGGCTACAGCCCGGCCGCGAGGAATCGGGCGAGGAAGCCGCGGGTGCCGGCGTTGCCGAGGGAGTTGCACACCGGCGAGGCGGCGCCGATCGGGCAGTCGACGTCGCGGTCGTAGGACCAGTAGTGGACGCCGGCGAGGCCCTGGGACCTGGCGAAGGCGGCGGTCTCGTCGACGTCGGTCAGGGTGTAGAGCTCGCCCTGGACGTCGTTGCCGCCGATCATCGGGGTGAGCTCGATGTTGGCGAAGGGCACGCCGAAGTGATCGTGCAGGTTGTACGCGGCCTGGATCGCCGACTGGCCCATGTCGCACTGGCCGCCGGACACGACGCACACGCCGGGACCGGGCGAGCCGTAGTTCATCGTCATCAGGTTGACGGTGACATAGCTGGGCCAGGTCGCCGCGCTGCCGTCGAAGCCGAAGACGTCGGCGACCGCGGCCATGGCGGTGTCGCCGAGGACGTTGAGGCTCGAGCCGATGTTGATGCCGAGGGAGCGCGCCGTCGACGCGCCCTCGTTGTTGGCGAGGGTCGCCACGGTCAGGCTGAAGCGCAGGTTCGGGTACGCAGCGTGCGCGGTCTCGAGGCGCTGCACCAGCGCCGCGATCACCTGGGGCGACTGGCCGGCCTCGATGTCGAGGTCGACGCCGACCAGGTGCGGGCCGGCCCAGCGATCGAGGAAGGTCGCAAAGCCGGCGTCGGAGCCGCAGGTGAACGAGCCCGCCGCGCCGCCTGTCGACAGGATGTAGTCGACGCTGGCGGCCTCGAGCACGGGGACGTTGGCGGCGGCCATCGCCGCGCCAGGCACGTCGCCCCAGCTCTCGTTGCCGCACTCGCCGGTGGCGAAGGCCAGGCTGACGACGTTGCCGCCGGCGGCGTCGAGGTCGTCGGCGAACACGGTCTGGGTCCCGGACACCTTCGTGGAGATCACGTTGGTGTTCCAGTTCATGTTGACGCTGGTGTCCTTGTAGGGGCCGAACAGGAGCGCGCCGTTCCCGCTGCCGGTGCCGCCGGCGCCATTGCCGCCACCACCGCCGTTGCCGCCGCCACCGCCAGCGCCGCCAGCGCCGCCGCCGCCGCCGCCGCCGCCGCCGCCGCCGCCGCCGCCGCCGCCGTCAGCGCCGCCGCCGCCAGCGCCGCCGTTGCCGCCGTCGCCGGGATCGGGATCACCGCCCTCGCAGGTGCCGGGGGTCCACAAGGCCGGCACGGCGGGCGGGGTCCAGCCGGGCTCGCTGGTGTGGCCCTGCACGCACTGGTAGAAGGCGCCTCCGAAATCGACGACGTCGCCGGCGGAGAAGGCGGTCCATTCGGTCCACGCCGGCGCGTTCGCGCATTGCTCGGCGGTGAGGTGCGCCGCGCTGTTGTCGCCGGCGGCGCACGCGGAGGCGAAGCTCGCCGCGGCGAACAGGAAGAGGAGGAGGGTGCAGCTCTTCATCGGGTCCTCGTGAAGGGGCTTCGGGTTCGATCCCGGGCTTGCACGAGGATAGAGCGCTGCCCCCCCGGCATGTCGTGGCCGACCGGCAGCAGAGGTGCGGCCCGCGGTGACCCTCGGCCCTGGAATCCTCACAGTCCGTGTCTCTTCCGGATCATCTCGGCGGCCCGTTCGCCGATGATCACGCAAGGCGCCATCGTGTTGCCCGTCGTGACACGCGGCATGATCGAGCCATCGGCGATGCGCAGGTTCTCGATCCCGTAGACCTGCAGCTGGCCATCGACCACTGACATGGAATCCCGTCCCATCTTCGCCGAGCACGTCTGGTGATAGTAGGGGATGATGCCGTCGCCTACGAAGTGCTCCAGCGCCGGCCCGCGCAGGTCCCCCGGCATGATCTCGCGTTGGGTGAAGGGGCGAAGCGCCGTCGAATTGCCGATCTCCCGGCACAGCCGCACACCGATGAGCATCGCCTTCATATCGGCGGGGTCGCTCATCGTGTTGGCGTCGATGTCGAGGGGATCGGACGGGCTCGCTCCCGTGAGCCGCAGGCGCCCCCGGCTCTGGGGACGCATGACGGCGGGGTAAATCGCCCAGGAGGGAGCTTGCGGGTCGAGGCGAGCCATCATCGGGCTGGCGAGGGGATACTCGACCTGCACGAACATCAGGTCCGGTGTGTCGAGGCCCAGGTCGCTCTTCCAGAAGGAGACGGCCTCCGCGCCATTGTTGCGCGGCGGCAGGGGTTCCTCATATTCCCAGATGCAGCCGGCGAACAACAGGTGATCCTGGAGGTTCTGTCCCACGCCCGGCAGGTGCTGCACGACGTCGATGCCGACCCGACGGAGCTCCTGCTCGTCCCCGACGCCCGACTGCATCAGGACCTTGGGCGTGTTGATGGCGCCGAGGGACAGCACGATCTCTCGCCCTGCTCCGACACGGTGGACCTTTCCATCGAACAGGACCTCCACGGCGATGGCCCGCTTGCCCTCGAAGATCACGCGCGTGACCAAGGCGTGCGTCAAGACGGTCAGGTTCGGCCTATCGAGGTAGGGATGGACGTAGGATCGATAGATGGAGACCCGCTGGCCGTCGCGGAGCAGCACGTTCATCAGCGCAGCGCCGCCTTCTCCCTCCATCATCACGCCGTTGTGGTCTGCAAAGGTCGGGATGCCGACGGAGCGCGCGGCCTCCACCATCGCCGGCGCGATCGGGTTGGGATCCGGCTCGGGCTGGACGAACAGGAGCCCACCGCTCCCGCGGCGCTTCGGATCCGGCTCGCCATGCCAGTCCTCGATGCGCCGGTAGATCGCCAGGACCGAGTCGTAGCTCCAGCCCGTCTCGCCCGTCTCGGCTGCGAAGTGGTCCCAGTCGTTCCGGTGGCCGCGCGCCCAGGTCATCCCGTTGATGCTGGAGCCGCCCCCCAGGACCTTGCCCATCGACCAGAGGAGGGAGCGGCCATTGAGATGGGGGTTGGGCCGCGTCCGGAACCCCCAATCTCGTTCGCTGCCGATGTTGGCGGTCCACCGTGCGGCATCCGTGACCTCCGGCGCCTTGTCGCTCCCGCCCGCCTCCAAGAGGAGGACACTCACCTCCGGGTTCTCGGCCAACCGGCGCGCCACCACGGATCCGGACGAGCCCGACCCGCAGACGACGAAGTCGTACTGTGGCTTCATCTCGGTCTCCTGCGTCTGCTGATTTGCACCGATGTGCTTCGACTGGCTCATTCTCATTCTCTGTTTCGTGTGACGACGCCCGCTGAGGGATCGGCGGCGCTGGAGCGCCACGGTGTGAACGCCCGTGCCGTGCTCCCCAGGAGCCCTTCACGACTCGTGCCGGACGCATGGCAGCGCCTGGTTGGACAAAAGAGGCGAGAGTCGAGATGGCTTCAACGATCGGGCTCGCGCTCGGGCAGGAGAGCTCGTCGCTGGCCGCCGGCGATGGGCTTGACGCTTCGACGTCTGCGCTTACAGGCATCGGGTGTTCTCGATCCTCGTTACCGGGGCCGCGGGTCGCGTCGGCGCCGTGGGCCGCAAGACGGTCGAGCTGCTCCGCCGGCGCGGCCTCCCGGTCCGCGCCCTCGTTCACCGCGAAGACGAGCGCGCCGAGGCGCTGCGCGCGACCGGCGCCGAGGTCATCGCGGGCGATCTCACCCGCGCCGAAGACGTCCTCCGTGCCCTGGAAGGGGTTCGGCGCGTCTACTTCGGCCTGAGCGTCTCCACCGAGTACCTCGAAGCCACGGTCACCACGGCCGCCCTCGCGCGCTACCGCGGCGATCTCGAGGTATTTCTGAACATCTCGCAAATGACCGTGTCGCAGATGAGCGCGACCCGGATGACCGACTCTCCTCAGCACCGCCAGCACTGGCTCGCCGAGCAGGTGCTCGACTGGTCCGGCCTCCCTGTCGTTCACCTGCGCCCCACGGTCTTCCTCGAAAACCCCTTCTTCCTGGCCTGGGCGGCGGAGTCGATCGCCGAGGACGCGACCCTCCGGCTCCCCTTCGGGACCGGTCGCACGTCACCGGTCGCGGCGAGTGACGTGGCCGAGGTCGCCGCGACCATCCTGGCCGACCCCGCGCCCCACATCGGCCAAATCTACGGGTTGACCGGTCCGCGGTCCGAGGACATGCGAGCCGTCGCAGCGGAGTACTCGAGCGCCTTGGGCCGACCGATCCGCTACGTCGACGTTCCCTTCGAAGAGTGGCAGAACCGCGTGCTGCTCCCGCGACGATTGCCCGAGCACCTCGCGCATCACCTCTCGACGATGGCCCGGCTCCACGCCCAGAACGGTTACGATCGCCTCACGCACGACGTGGAGACGATCACGGGAAAGCGGGCGACAAGCGTGCGCGATTTCGTGGCCCAGCACGCTGACCTGTTCACCCAGCCCGCGCTCGCCACCGCGCGGCTCTGAGCGCGACGGAGCGGGGTAGAACGCGAAGGAGCGAGGACCGGAGGCGAGCGAGGGTAGGTGTCCGCGGTTCTCTTTCATCTCTCGCGCAGCGCGGCCGCGAGCACGCCCTTCAATTTTCTCCTCGTGGTGCTCTCGCTCTTCGTCGCCTGGGGTTGTCGGTCGAAGGCGCCGATCGCGCCGCGCGCGTGATCGCATCGGCCTACCCTGGTACTACAGCCGCGGTGAGGGAGCCGGCGCAGGGCCGCAGGAGAGCCGATCGCGGAAGTGACATCGTTTTTACACGAAATCTCAACACCACCCGAGGAGCGTGGGCCGGAAACCGAAACCCTACGTATCCTACGCGGGAAGGAACGGTGTGACCTCGGATCCATGCACGAGCGGACTGCGCCGCTCGCCGCCCGCCGTATTGCCCGCTATATTGATCGAATGGTCAATTGACTCAATTGACTCAACTGACCGACGGAACACCGAGCCCTCCGCGTCGGGAGAAGCTATAAAATTATTCGAAATTCATGCACTGAGTTTCATGTCTTGACAGATACATCAATCGGATTATCATGCCCTTTGCCCCTGCGCCGTGACGAGCCCACGAACGGATAACCGCGTGGAGCTGAACAGCGCGTAAGGCGCTGACCGGCTCGGGCATCCAGCTCGACAACATGACCACACTGTCGCTGGGCGGTGTGGGTGCGATCACGCTCGTGCTGAACAACCGTGACGGGGCGACCTGCGACGGTTCGGTGACAGCGCGACTGGCGCAAGAGCAGCGTTCCCCAAGCGACCCCGCAAGTGAGCCCTGAACAACGGCCCTCCCGGACAAGGTCGACACGATTGGAGAAACGATGATGAAGACGATTCACGGAGCATGCCCTCGGTCCCTGCGCTGGACCCTTGCACCGCTGATGCTGGCCCTTCTGGCCGGCTGCGGCGGCGGCGAGGAAGACGCGAGCACGGCTGACGACGCCGTGGAGGTGGCCGAGGGGGCGGTGACGCCGACCAGCTTCCGGCACCCCGGGCTGTTCTTGACGCAGACCCGGCTCGACAACGCCAAGGCGGCGTGGAACGCGTCCACCGGCAGCGTCATGAAGACCGGCTACCAGGTGGTGCTGAACGACTCGCGCAGCGCCTACACCTACTCGCACAGTGCCTTGTCCAACGTGCAGGTGGTGGGCAGCGCGATCGGCGACCAGGAAGCGCGCTTCAAGAACGATGCGCAGGCCGCCTACTTGAACGCGCTGCGCTGGGTGAAGACCGGCGACGCGCGGCACCGCGACAAGTCCATCGCTATCCTGAACGACTGGGCCAAGACCTTCCGCAGCTTCTCGGTCGCGTCGGGCACGAACTCGGCCCAGGTGCAGCTGGAAGCCGCGTGGATGCTGCCGGTGTGGGTCAGCGCCGCCGAGATCATCCGCCACTACAACGGCGGCGAGGCCGGCTGGTCGAACGCCGACATCGCGACGTTCAACGGCTTCGTCGACCGCCTGTACAACGAGGCCGAGAAGGCGCGCACGCGTGTCAACAACTGGGCCGTATCGGCGGGCCTCGCGATGATGGCGGCCGGCGTCTACCAGGACAACGCGGCGCGCTACACCGCGGGGCTCACGCGCATCACCGAGATGATCCCGCTGTCGGTGTTCTCCAGCGGCGAGGTCAATGAGCTGAAGGACCGCGACTGTACGCACCCGCAGTACAACCTGGAGGGCCTGTCCCAGGCTGCCGAGATCGCGGTGATCCAGGCCGGCGACACCTCGGTGTGGATGTGGAAGGGCGCGGGCGAGACCACGCCGCGCCTGGCCAAAGGGCTGGAGTACATGGCGAAGTCACTGCAGAGCGGCAGCGGCGTGCGCAACTGCAAGGGCCAGCACATGGAGGCCGGTTACATGGACATCGCGGTCAACAGCTACATGAATCGTGGGGTCGCCATTCCGAATTTCCAGTCACTGGCCAAGGCGCAGCGCCCGGACGGCGGCTCGATGCAGTTTCTCGGCTGGACCAGCGCCACCCACGGGCGGGACGACTATTGATCGCTGACGGCGTCCTGCGGACGCCCCGAACAGCGCTGGCGTCGAGCTCACCGCGAGAGCGGGCGGCCTGTCGAGCCTCGTCACCGCCCGAGCGCCGCCCGCCGGGCCGCAATGGCTCCGCGGGGCTCGGAGCCATCGATCTTAATCGGCGCAGCAGAGCACGCCGCCGCCCGCCGCTCCAGGCTTGATGGCCTGATTGGACTCGTTGTAGCCGTCGCCCCCGCAGTCCCAGGGCCCGTTGAGGGCTTCGCAGAGATCGCCCGAGGTGCGGTCGAGAACGCCGCAGCTGGGTGGCCGTTTGCCAACGGAGCCACACCCAAAGAGATCGTTCGCCGTGATTCTTGAGGTGGCACAACCGCGGGCGCAGCTCTCTCCGGTGCACACATCCGGATCCTTGTTGTCCCCCAGAGTGCAATACGCACAGCCGGTGCTCCCCTGGCGCGTCGCGAAGAACAGGCCGGGCTCGGCCACCGCGCCGTCGCAGCCGGTAGGCGAACGGAGAGCGACGTCATCCGCGCCTTTGCAGATATGAAAACCCTTCGCGCACAGGTCGCTGGCGCTGCAGCCGAGGCCCTCGGGGTTTTGGCCGGTGTTGCCGCCGCCGAACCCACATTGGGGTAGTGGATCGATCAAGATACCCGGTACGGTGAAGCCGCCTGCGCACCCAAACCTTTCCCGAATTGATCTGCGTTCCATCGATATGCGCGAGTCTCCAAGTCTCGGCTTCCCTATGGAGGACCCTTCCCAGGTTGGGGCGCTGCTGACGATGGTGCATGGCGAGGTCGAGCGCGAGCGGGTGTCGACTGCGCTGGGCGCTGTGCTGCCGTGGGCTGATGTTGGATCCGTGTCGGAGGGGGTCTCGGGCCGGCACCTTGATCGGCTGCTGAATGGGCTCCTTCTGGCGACGTCGCCTCGCGTCGAATGGGCGAAGTTTTTGCGGCGGACTTACGCCGTAGATGTTCTCGCGTGCCCGCGATGCAGCGGACGCGGACGAGGACGCCTTCGACCCTGCGCTCGCGTTCCGCGCCGCCAAGGAGAAGGCCACGTCGCGCTGGGAGCGCGCGTACCTCCGCGGGCTGCTCCGCGCCCACGGCGGAGAATCTTGACTTCGCGGAACGCGTTTGCTTGTCCTATCCGCTAAAGGATAAGTTCTATGGGGTTGAAAATTTCAACTGATGAAGACGAAATTTTTTTGTTTGAGCGTGTAGTGAAACATTTACAATCGTCTTATGGATATTCACTCGAAGATGCAGAGCGTTTGGTGAGCGGATACTACGAAAAATTTACAGATCAAAATTATTGTGACAAATACGATATCATGGCTCAAACGATGGATTTTTTTGGTCACATAGAATCGAGAGGGATGGCTGATAGAGTTCATTTTTATGAAGGTTTGAAGCATGAGCCTGATGAAGCGGCGTTTATCGAATGGCAGCAAAAAAATGGGATGTGATTTAAAGTGTGTGGGGGGGTTAAATGTAACCACCCGGCCATCGCCATGGGCATGGCTTCTTGCGGCTCTCGCCAGGGTTGACGATGCTAGGCGCGGGACGGCGTCGGCCCGCGACTGAGCACGGGCACAGGCTGTCCTGAAAGAGGGCCCGGCGAGGCGGCGTCCGCGTGCGTCGCCGGCCGAGGCTCGGGTTGTTTAGGTCGCGTCGGCGTCGCCCGCGCTCGGAGCAGCGCGCGACGATCGCGCCCAGCCGTCGGGCAGCAGTTCGTCGAGCCGTCCGCGCGGCCAGGCCGCCTGCAACTTGCCGATGACGTCCGTCGCCCAGGCGAGCGGGTTGACTCCGTGCATCCGACACGAGCCGAAGATCGTGTAGCCGATGGCCAGACGCTGAGCGCCCTTGTCGGAGCCCGCGAATAGGTAGTTCTTTCTTCCGAGTGCTACACGTCTTAGCTGCCGCTCGACCTCGCCGTTATCTATCTCGAAGCATCCATCCGTGAAGCAGCGCCGCCACGCCGCCTCCTGATTGATGGCGTACTGGGTGGCGATGCAGAGCGGCGTGCCTGATACGAGCCGCAGGTGCAGCTCGTGAATCCACTGATACAGCTCATCCACAACGGGGAGCGACCGCTCCTGCCGGCGCGCCAGGCGCGTCTCCGTGGGCAGCGCCTCCTCCTTGCAGGTCGCCTCGATTCGGTAGATGGCCTTGAAGTACGAGAGCGCCACCGCGGCCCGCGTGTCGCCGCCCTTTGCCGCCTTCTCGAACTTGGCGCGGATGTGCATCCCACAGCCAAGCCGACGCTCCTCGGGCACGATCATCTCGCCGCCTTCACCTCCGCGGAGCATCGCGCCATAGCCCGCGTACCCATCGCCCTGCAAGTAGCCGGTGAAGCCCTGCAGCAGCGCGGCTGGATGCTTCGCCTTCCAGTCCGGTGCGTACAGGAACGCCACGAGATCTGTCCCGACGAAGGCCCAGATGTGGCCTCGCTTCATCCCCGTCGGATGATCTCGATCCAGGACCCGTATCCCCGTGTCGTCGGCGCGCAGGTAGAACGAGTCCAGTACCCGCTCCGCGATCCTCTCAGCCACCGGAGCGAGCACATCGAGCGCGAAGGCCGATCAGTCGCCCAGGGTCGACGGGGACAGCGACACGCCGAAGCGCGCGTACTGCTGCGACTGCCGGTACGGCGGCATCGAATCCTCGAACTTCTCGACAAGGATGCTGGCGAGCAGCCCCGGTCCCGGACGCCCCCGGTCCATCACCTTCTCGCTGTCCGCCGTCGTTACGCCTTGCTCAGGGCAGCGCGGGCAGGCGAGCTTCTCCCGCCGCTCCTCGATGATCTTGAACTGCGCCGGAACGAACTCGAGCACTTCGCTCGTACGATGGCCAATGCACTTCTTGTCCGCGCCGCACTGCGGGCACGTCCGCTCCGCCTCGGGGACGGGCACCACGCGCGTCTCACGCGGCAGGTGCTCGGGAAGCGGCGCGCGCCCGCCCCGTCCTCGCGGCGGCTTCGGCGGCTCAGGAGGTTGCGGCACCAGCCCCTGCTCCGGTTGCGGCGGAGCTTCCGCCCCGAGCTCGGCGAACATCAGCATCAGCTGCTCGGTCGAGATCTGCTGGCTCTTGCGGCCGTACAGCTCGCGCAGCGCGCTCGCGAGCTTCGCCGAGAGCGCCGTATTCTTGTCGCGCAGCTGGACCAGCAGCCCGAGCACCAGCTCGATGAGCTCTGGAAGCTGCCCGGCGGCCGCCAGCTGCTCGAGCTTGTGCCGCACGTCCGCCAGATCGGCGGGCAGTTGTGCCTGGGACTGAAGAGGACTGGTCACGTGGCGCGCGGGAGAGCTATCCCGCGCGCATCCATCAAGCTTTGCTTCGACGGAGCAATTTTTCTCACGCCGGGCCTCCAGCGCTTGCGCCGCACGGCCTGGGACAGGTCGAACCCTTCGAGCATCAGCGACAGCTCGGCCGCCTCGACCTCGACGTGCGTGGCCCCCTTGGGCACTTCGCAGGCGAGATGGAATCGCCCGCGAGCCAATTTCTTCGCCACGATCATGTACCCAGTGCGGTCCCAGAACAAGACGCGCATCTGGTCACCTCGCCGATTCCTGAACACGAAGAGATGCCCGCAGAGCGGGCCTTCTCCGAAGCGCTGAGAGACCAAGGCCGACAGCCCATCGAAGCTCTTGCGCAGATCCGTGGGCTCGGCTGCGACGTACACACGCACCGACGGCGGCAGCGTCAGCACGGCGTCTCCTCGGCCGCGAGCGCCAGTACCCGCTCGAGCGTGGCCGGGTCGAAGCCCGGTCGGACCCGCACCACCCGCCCGTTGGGCAGCGCGATCTCGATCGGCTCTGGCGCAACGGCCGATACGTCCGTCACCACGTGGACCGGCAGAAAGCGCGGTGCTTCGGTCAACGACGACGGCGAGGGTTGCGAGGGCCGGTCAGCGCGCAGCTTCCAGCGCCATCAGTACAGCTGCTTCGGCTGGTACCCTTCGCGCCGCGCGAACTTCTCGGCGCTCAGCCCGCTGCGCTCCCATCGCTCCACCCGATCGGCCCACTCCGCCCTCGTCGCCATCGCTTCCTCCTTCGTCGCGATGGGGACTGGTAACCGGCCCCGACGAGGTGGTCACGATGGCGTTGGTCGGGCGCTTACCCCACGGCGGCAACCTCTCGGCGGCCGCGCGCGGCGCGCATGGACCGGAGCCACCTCCACGAGCTGCTCCGCCGGCACGACCTGTCGGCGCGCGAGGAGTAGGCGCGCGCCTACACCTGTGGGCGCGCGCCTACAGGGACAGGGGCGCGCCGCGCGGAATGCGCCGCCGCGAGGACGGCGGCAGCGCCGGCGATCCGCGAGGCCCGCCGCCCGGTACGAGCGCTTCACGCCTCGGCACGGGCGCTGAAATAACAATAAAGAGCCGCGGCACCATGATCCTCTGGCCCGGATCGCCGGCGAGAGCATGGCGCAACGGTGCAACCCGTTGCGGTTCACGGCAGGGCGTTGCACTCCTCTCCTCTCGGCCTGCGCGGCAGCGCTGAGACTTGGGTTCACCTCGCGCCGGCACACCGATTGCTGTGGCGACACGACGCAACGACACGACGGCATGTCGCCGCGGCGGCAGGCCGGATCCCACGAGACATCACAGGAGGTTTTCCCCATGAGTGTAGATAATACTCCCATGCACGACACGTCCATCAGCTTAGCGAGGAGCGCGATCATGAGTTTATCTCGATCCATGCGACTGAGTCTAGCAACGCTCGCGGCAGTCTTTGTCGTCGGCTGCATTGGCGCCAGCGACGAAGATCCTGACAGTGCTGCTGACACGAACGAAGCCGTCGGTACGGCAACTCCTGAAAGTGCTTCCGACACGGACGAAGCTGTTGGATCGACGCAGCAGGCGTTCACCATCGATTGCGCCGGAGGTTACTGCATTGTCACTTGTGGTCGCGGTGGAGGGTGTGTCCATTGGGGCGGCAACTACTGGGGATGCGGCTGCGGACAAATCCCTTGAAAGCATGATAGATCAGCCCACGAGCCATTCACAATAGCGGTCCTGGCCCCCGCCGTGTAACTCCAGGCGGCGAGGGCGAGGTCTGAAGCGATGCCGTCGCGCACGTCGTCTTCGAGCACGTCCCCTATCCCGCGACGCTCGCCCTCGCGTTCCCGTACCTCCCCGGCGTCACCCCGACGATCCTCCTGAAATGCCGCGTGAGCTGGCTCTGATCATAGAACCCGACGCGCGGGGCGAGCTCGGACGCCCTCACGCCCTGGGTGAGGAGCTGTTGGGCGCGCTGGACGCGGAGGTGGGTGAGGTACATGTGGGGAGGCATTCCGATCTGGGCTCGGAAGGCGCGGCAGAGGTGGAATTTGTCGAGGGAGGCGTGGGCCGCGAGGTCGTCGAGGGTGATGGGCTCGGCGAGGTGCTCGCGGAGGTACTCCATGGCGCGGCGGACGGGGCGTGTGTGGTCGGAGCGGGCGCTGCTCAGGCGGGCGAAGGTGGCGGTGGCCTCGGCGAGGGCGACCTCGAGGGAGAGGCGATCGGCTCCGGCGCAGATGGCGTCGTGGAGGCGGTGGAAGGGGGCGGCACGTTCGTCCCCGGCTTCGAGGTGGGGGATGGCGACGACCTTGCCCGCGTCGCGGGCGCGGGCGACGTCCTTCGCGGGGAGGACGACGGCGGTGAAGACAGTGGGCCCGTGGAGAGCGAGGTCACGGTGGACGTCGCCGGGCTCCTTGACGAGGATGGAGCCGGCGGCGCTGCGCCACGCGTTGCCTCGCCCCCACCAGTCGAAGCCGCCGCGCTCGATGCGGACGACGGCGTAGTACTCCTTGACGCCGGCGCGGAGGGTCTCGGTGGTCGTTCGGAGGACGCGGAGGCCAGGCACCGAAACCGGGAGCTCGACGGAGTCCGTCATGTCGGGACGGTAGCGTGCGCGGGGGAGCGGGGCTTGGGCATTCTTGGCGGATAGGTCGCGCCAAGGATCGCCTAGTGGGCGCCCGGGGACGGCCGAACATTGGGGCCATGCATGACAAACTCGTCGCTCTGGTAACCGGGGCAAACAAGGGAATCGGTCTTCAAATCGCAAAGGAGCTCGCCGGGCGCGGCCTCACGGTGCTCGTCGGGTCGCGGAACCTGGAGCTCGGGGAGGCGGCCGCGAAGAGCGTCGGGTCCGGCGCGCGCGCGGTGCAGCTGGACGTGACCAGCGAGGCGTCGATCGCGGCGGCGGCGGCGTGGATCCGGAGCGAGCTCGGGCGCCTGGACGTGCTGGTGAACAACGCCGCGATCTCCCGCGCCGGGAAGCCGGGGACGCAATTCGAGGAGCTGCTGAAGGCGAACCGACCGAGCGTGGCGCCCGTCGCCGAGGTGCGGGCGGTGTTCGAGACGAACGTGTTCGGGGTGATCGCGGTAACGCAGGCGATGCTGCCGCTGCTCCGCGAGGCGCCAGCGGGGCGGATCGTCAACGTGTCGAGCGAGGTGGGGTCGCTGGCGAAGCAGTCCGATCCGTCCAACCCGCATCGGCTGCCGAATGCGACGTACGTGCCGTCGAAGACGGCGCTGAACGGGATCACGGTGGCGTTCGCGAACGAGCTGGAGGGGACGCGGATCAAGGTGAACGCGGCGTGCCCGGGGTTCACGGCGACAGATCTGAACGATTTCAGGGGGACGCGCAGCGTGGAGCAAGGGGCGCGCGAGCCGGTGCGGCTGGCGCTGCTCGACGCGAACGGGCCGACGGGCAGCTTCTCGAACGAGGAGGGGCCGCTGCCCTGGTGAGTGTCCTGGCCATGGTCTCCCAAGATCCTGGATGCTCCCTGCTGGGGTAGGTTCTCGACTGCCATGAATGGCTGCAATGCCGTTGATGCCGCGGTGTCGCAGCACCTGCTCACGCATTGCACAGCTTTAGCTGGCCAATCCACAACTCAGGAATGATTTGTGTGCTGCGATCGGCAGCCTGCCACCTGCCGCATCGGTTGAACTCGGCCCGTCTCCTGCATCGTCATGGGCGCAACGTTGTGCGCACGGGCGCAACGTCGCGCCCACCGGCGCGACCGAAGAGGGAAGGAGCCGACGAATGAACCATCTGAGAATTCTTGGCCTCATCGCCGTCAGCGCAGGAGTGTGCGGGATCTCTGCGCTTGCTTCTGCGGCGAACACGGTGCCGCTCGACAACCTGAACCTCGTCGAGGAGACAGCACCGCCAACATCGCTCGACAACGTGCGTTACGCCTTCCGGCCGGCCGTCGGCTACTACCGTCCGGCAGCCGGCTACTACCGCCCGGCAGCCGGCTACTACCGTCCGGCGGCCGGCTACTACCGCCCGGCTACCGGCTACTACCGGCCCTATCGGCGCTAGGACAGGGATAAGCTCCACGGTGATGGGCACGGCGCTGGGCGCGGCCATCACGGAATGCCGGGTCCGCCTTGCCGAGCGCGGAGTCGAACATCATGGGCGATTGCGATGAGACATCGCACGTCGAGCGTCGCCGTCCGGCAGCGGCGTGCTCTGCGGCCCGATGGCGGCGCATTGGAAACGTGGGTGGCGAAAGCGGGTGGCACGCCGCGCGCAATACGGAACCATGGGGGTGAGCTCCATGGAGGAGACAGGAAACATAGAAAAGCGCGTGCTCTTCGCGCTTCCCGCCGCTGCGTTCCACCTCGGGCTGGTGATCGTGCTGGGTGTGCTGCATGTGCGCTTGCCGTACGGGGGCTGGGCGGAGCGCGCGGTGAGCTATTATGGCGCGCTCTCCGGGGCCAGCAGCGCGTATTCCTTCTTTGCTCCGAGCGTCGGGCCCCTGCCCTGGGCCACCTTCGAGGTCAGGGATCGCGCGGGAACGCTGACGACCGAGGCGCTGGAGACAGGAGCGAGCCGCGAAGCGGACCTCCGCGTCAAGAATATCATCGGTATGTACTGGGATGAGCAGGACCCGACCGCAAGGCGCTCCCTGATCGCTTCCTGGGTAGCGAAGGTGTTCGCCAAGCACCCGGAGGCGGACAGCGTTGTTGTCCGACTCGAGAGCTACGACCTGCCCTCGATGGCGGAGTATCGCGCGGGCAAACAGCCGCGGTGGTATGTCGAATATCGGGCCAAGTTCAACCTGAAGGCGCAGCTCGCTGCCGGCGAGATCAACAAAGAGGCGACGCCATGAGGCAGCGGACCTATACCCTGCTCCTGCCGAAGGCCACAGTGGCAGCTGCGCGCCTGTGGGGCTCGATGGGGCGATTCGCGTTCGCGCCCGCGTCGGCGCGGCCCCTGGCAGCGCTCCGGATCGGGCTCGCGTCGGTCCTCCTGGTGCAGGCGGCGCTGATCGCGCCCATCGCTGACGAGCTGTACTCGCGTTCGGGCATCATTCAGGGACAGCTCCTCGACGGGGCAGGCGCGAGCGGTTTCCCCCGGATCGGCCACCTCGTGAATGCATTGTCGCGCGTCGGGGTCGGTGAGAGCGCGGTGATCGCCGGCGTGGGCGCGCTCTACGTGCTGTCGCTGGCTGGCCTCCTGCTCGGCTGGAGGACGAGGTTCTCCGCGGCGTGCACATGGCTCGTGCATTTCACGTTGATGATGACCGCGGAGAGGACGAACTACGGAGCCGATCAGTTCGCGAACATCTTCCTGTTCTACCTCATCTTCATGCCTTCTGGCGCTGCGCTGTCGCTCGATCGTGTCTTTGGGCGAGCGCCGCCTGAGCCGAGCGCGACCGCGCGCCTCTCGCTGCGGGTGGTACAGCTGCACCTTTGCCTCGTCTACCTCTCGAGCGGCGTGGAAAAGGCATTGGGCGCAGCGTGGTGGGACGGCGACGCGATATGGCGATCGCTCATGCTGCCCGAGTACCGGCGGTTCGATTTTTCGTGGCTCGCTCACCACACCTGGATCGCCGTGGCTGCGGGGTGGCTCGTGCTGCTCGTGGAGATCGGGTACCCGTTCTTCATCTGGCCACGTCGGACCCGGCGGCTCTGGGTGGCAGCCACGGTCGGGTTGCACGTCGGAATCGCGGTCTTCATGAGGCTCGATGTCTTCGGCGCCATCATGTCGGTGTTCACGATCGCCGCGTTTGGCGTGAAGGCGGACCCGCGACAGGCGCGAGCGCCCTCGCCCGCTCGATGAGCTGGCAAGGCGCCTCAGCGCGCCGCCAGCATCCAGGCCGGCGCCCACCAGTAGCGATGGAGCAGCCGGCGGTCGACGCGCGCGAAGCCGGCCTCGTGCAGCAGCGCCGCCCAGTCGTCGATGGGGTGCTCGAACGTCGTGCGGGTGGCGCCGCGGTCCGCATAGCCGAAGAGCACCGGCATCAGGAAGCCCTGCGCGACCGTGTCGCGATCGGCGCCGGCGTACTCGGCCAGCCCCTCACGGTAGCGCGCGAGCACGTGCCGCGCGGTGTCCGGCGCGAGCGGCTCGTCCATGCGGGGCGCGTCGAACTCGGCGACGAGCAGCAGATCGCAATGCGCGCGCGCCCAGCGGAGGAGCGCTGGCCTCTCGGCCGGAGCGATCGCGTGCAGGCAGAAGGTCGCCTGCGCCACCGCCCAGCGCCGCGGCGCCATGCCGGGGTCAGCGGCGAGATCCTGGAGTCGCCCGCCGAAGGCCTCGAAGTCGACGCCTCGCGCGGAGAGCGCTGCGGCGCAACGCTCGAGCAGCGGTGCCGCCGGCTCCGCCACGGTGACCCGCCGCACCGCCGGCCTCAACGCGGGCAGGAGCGCCAGTCCATCGCCGGCGCCGATATCGAGCAGATCGAACGGCGCCTCCGGGTACTGGCCGGCGAGCGCCGCGCTGGTCTCCCGGTAAAGGGGCACATTGCCACCGCCGCGGATGAAGGCGGCGAACCCCTCCGCGGACACGTAGACATTGCGCTTCCCCTCCCGGGCGACCCGCGCGAGGTGCGCCGCGGCCGCCTGGAACAGGGTGTCTCCCGGCGAGGCCGCCGCGGCGCGGGCGGCGAAGGTCGCGGCGTCCGCGTAGCGCTCGTCGGAGAACGCCAGCATCGCGAGGTAGCAAAGGCCTTCCGGCGACGGCGCGGCGACGGCGGCCGCCGCTGCGTCGAGCCCGGCGGCGCGATGGCGATCCCAGATCCTGTCCAGCATGGCTCTGCCCCTTTTTCTACTGGTTCCCGACGCGGGAGCTCGTCTCCGGGCATGCTACCTCGCGGGCGGGTCTCTGCTCCATGGCTCAGCGCTTCGCCGGCGCTGGCTATGCGAGCATCGAGTAACGCTGCTCGGCCGCGAGGCACGGGGCCGGGTCGAGGCCGAGCTCGCGGCGGACGATGTTCGCGCCGCGCACCAGCGATACCATCTTGTGAAAGGCGTGCATCCGGCTCATGCCCTGCCGGCCGAAGCCGCAATCGCTGCTGAGGATGAGCCGCTCCGGCTCGATGAACCGGAACGCCTTGCGGATGAGCCCCGCGATCTGCTCGGGGGTCTCCACCTCCAGGCTGCGGTGGTGCACGGCGCCGATGCAGACCTTCTTGTCCTTGCCGATGGCCTGACCGATCGCCGGGAGCGCCGCGCCTCCGTCGCTCGCGGCCTCGAAGGTGATGACGTCGACGTCGAGCCGGTCGAGCAGCCCCAGCGCGCCCTCGTAACCGCTCGTCGCCACCTCCACCCGCTGCGCCGCCGGGTTTCCCCAGCACGTGTGCACCCAGACCTCGGTCTTGTCGCGCAGCCCGGCGACCTCGCGGTTGAACGCGTCGATGTAGAGCCCCGTGTTCAGCTCGGCGCCCTGGTCATGACCGGCGATGTAATGGAGCAGGGGCTCCTCGAGCTGGACGACGGGGCATCCCGCGTCGGCGACCTCATGCAGCTCCTGGTTGAGGCTGTCGGCGATCGCGAAGAGCAGCTCGCGGCGGCTCGCGTAATGCTGGTTGAGGACGACGACCTCCAGGAGCTGGCCGCAGCAGGTGCCGAACTTCATCGGCCTGTGGGTCATGCGCTGCGCCGCCTTCCAGACGCGCGCGTACTCGAGCCCTCCCCGGCCGACCGGTCCGCGCACGAAGAAGGGGAGGCGAGCCTCCATCACCTCGTGGAGGATGTCGCCTGCGGCCCTCTCCCTCGGCGACGTCCAGGGCTGGGGCCGGAGGCCGGGATCTTCCAGGCCCTCCATGCGCTCGGCCACGTAGCTGAACCAGGAGCGGCCGCCGACATCCATATCGAAGCGGGCGTCGCCGTCGGTCAGGATATCGAGGCCCGCCCGGATCTGATCGGTGATGTGCACGGCGAGGGTGTCCGTATACTGCTCCCTGAACACGAGATCGGCCATGGCCATCGAGAACCTGCGGCCCGCGAGGTTCGCGACATACCATGACGGCCGCGGCAGAGAGCCGGTGATGGTCGTGGCGAGAGGCGTGTGCTTCGTTGCCTTGAACATGGAAACCTCGTTCGCATGCGCCTGCAGCGCGCCGCGGATGCTAGCCGAGACGACAAGCGTGAGCGAGCCGTCACCTCGGCCAACGCTGTACAGCCTGGTCGCTCAGGAGCCGTGCGGGCTCGATCATCGCTTCATCATCAGCGGTAGAGAGCCCCACCTGCGCCGGCGATGCGGATCAGCGCGAGCGCCCGCGCGCCCGCGCGCGTCGCGGCGAGTTCAAGAACTGGAGATGCTCTTCGAGTGCGCTCCACACGGCCGCGATGCGCGGCACCTGGCGCAGGCTGCGCGGCGTGACGAGCCAGAGCTCGAGCACTGGACCTGCGGGCAGGCCCAGATCGAGCTCGACCAGGTCGTCGTCCAGATCGAGCGCGCTGCACGGCAAGACGGCGGCGCCGAGCCCCGCGCGCACGGCCTCGATCTGGGCGATGTAGCTGCTCACGATGAGCTTCGGGGCCTTCTTGACATGCCGCTTCTGGTAGTCGTCCTCGACGGTGGGGGCGCGGCCCAGATCGACGCAGACCCAGTCGAGCTCGTCGCGGCCCTTCTTCGAGAGCCTGCGGTGGGCGATAGGCACCGTGGGCAGGGTGACGATGCGCGCGGCCACCAGATCGCCGCTCTTCGGCCGGAAGAAGCGCACGGCGATCTCGGCCTCACGATGGCCCAGATCGGCCACCTCGTAGCTGGTCAGCAGGTGGAGCGACACGCGCGGGTGCCTCTCGGCGAGCGCAGGGAGCACGCGCGGAATGACGCCGTGTACGGCGATCGACTCGGTGAGGGCCAGGCGGACCATCCCCTCGGCCTCTCTCTCGTGGCCGCTGGCCTCGCGCACGAACTGGTCGGCGCCGGCCTCCATCGACTCGACGTGGCGACGGAGCTGCTCGCCGAGCGGGGTGAGCATGGATCCCCCCGGCAGCCGATCGAAGACCGCCACCCGGAGCGTTCGTTCGAAGGTCGCCATGCGCCGGCTCACCGTCGATTGCTCGATGCCGAGCTTGCGGCCGGCGGCCGAGAAGCTGCCGGCGCGCGCCACCTCCAGGAAGAGGCGCAGATCGGCCCAATCCAGGTCGGCGAGCGGCCTGCGTGCGGGCGGGGACGCGGGAGAGCGTGCCATGCACCCACGCATGGCACGCCTGCTCAGAACCGTCTACCCAGACGCTGCTGCATGGCCAAGATCGACCCATGCACCTCGTCATCCAAGGTCACCCCGCCCCCGACAGCCTGAGCGACGCGCTGGCTCGGGCCTACGCCAGCGGCCTCGAGAGAGGCGGAGCCCGCGTCGAGTTCCTGGCCCTGCGCTCGCTCACCTTCGATCCGCACTTGCGCGCTGGCTTCAGCGGTCAGCAGGAGCTCGAGCCCGATCTCCGCCAGGCGCAGACCACCATCGAGCGCGCGAGCCACGTGGCCTGGTTCTTTCCCACCTGGTGGGCAGGGCCACCCGCGCTCGTCAAGGGCTTCATCGAACGCACCTTCTTGCCAGGATGGTCGTTTGCTTATCGAAAGCGAAGCGCGCTGCCCGAGGGGCTGCTCGCCGGCCGCAGCGCCCGCGTCGTGACCACGATGGATAGCCCGGGCTGGTGGTACCGCTTCTGGCACTGGCGCTCCGTCCATACCTCGTTCATCAACGCGACACTGCGCTTCGTCGGCTTTGGGCCCGTCCGCGAGACCACCTTCTTCGATCAGAAGACGCGGACCCCGGAGCAACGAGCGGCCTGGCTCCGGGAGATGGAGCGCATCGGCGAGCGGGATGCGCGGCAATTCCCCGCCAGATCCTCCCGCACGCTGGCTGTGGCGTGAAGGCGCCATCCTTCAATGCTTGGAAAATCTGTCGAGATAACGTTTCATTTTCGGGAAACGGAAGATCGCGTCAGGAATCTACTTTCATTCGTCAGGGACCGTTGCCCCTGAGCGCGCCTGGGCGGGTCGAGCGCCACCGCTGGACGCGGCGGACGGGGAGGAACGGCGCGTCATGCAGCGCTTAACGATCTGTGGCCGCATAGCTCACAACGCGTAAGTGGTGACGCTCCGCCGTGGGTCGATTCGGAAGAAGGCGGTGGTTCCCGAGGTGAGGCGAAGCCCTAGCCGCGCTTGTCGCGACGCTCCGACCACGTCCAAGTCACGTCGTACTGGGCCGTCGCGTCGCTCCGGAAAGAGCCGTCACGTCCGTCGGAATATGCAGTCTCGCACCGATCACGCAGTTACGAAGCTATCAGGAGACCCAATTGTTTGTGGGTACACGCAATGCGTGGCGGTGGACGACGTTAGCGGCACCCTGCCTCTGATCCACCTAGCGGTAGGAACGTGATCCACCCGGTTGCACCGTGGCAACGCACGAGCACCGCCGTCGCCTGTCGAGGCTCACCGCGTGCTCGGCCGCATCCAGGCTCTCCGACCCGCTTCGCGGGCGCTGCGCGCCTGGACCCGGCCTGTGCGCGGTGCGGTCCGTGGTCGCAGACGATCCCGGACGATGCTCCGCAGGGGGCTCCGACCCCGGTGGCCGTGGATGACGAAAGCGCCGCCGAGTGGATCAGTCCTATCTCGCCCCCGATGGCGGACGATGGCCGACGACGGGGCCCCTGCATCCACCTCGATCGGCTCCTTCTCCGTGGTCCGTACCGACCTCTTGATGGATGGGCGCAAACCAATCAGCAGATATTCATCGTGAACCGGGATCGAAATCCGAACAAATTCCACCACTGGGAGGGCACGGAAATAACTTCCAAGCCACCGACGAAGGCGCTTCACATGGGCGTCGGCTGCTCTCAAACGACCTTAATCCGCGATGACGTGTTCAGAAGCAGCGGAATCCGACGTGAAACTTGTCGTTGCCGTCTACATCACCGTCGGTGTTAAGACCGAACATATCTATCGATACGCCGTCGAGCAGTGCAGGGAGGCAGGTGTCGTCGTTGCCAATGCTGCTATCGCAGAATCCGTCGCGAACGTAGCCCCACTTTGCAGGATCATTCGTGCAGCCACTGCACTCATCGCGCCAGCCGTAGTACAGATTGCAGTGATCGCGAAAATAAGCATGAGCCTGCGAATCCGGGCTAGCGCACTCGAGATTTCCATTGGCGTACCAGCCCACCACGAACTGGCCCGGTGGGCAGGGGCCGGTGGTAGTGCCTCCCTCCGGTGTGGTGTTCGCGCAGTGGAGTCCCATGTAGAAGGTGTCGTCGCCATTGACATCACCGTCAGTGTTGAGTCCGAATAGCTTAACCGAGGTGCCGCCTAACATGGCCATCGTGCAGGTGTTGCTTGCCCCGTTGCCGATGGCACAGGCGGTGTCGTTGGCTCGCCCCCACTTGGTCGGCGCCGCGGTGCATCCGCGGCATCTGTCGCTCCAGCCCGTATAAATAGAGCAGCTCGAGCGCACGTGGCTTAGAATGGCCTCGCTGGCATCGACGCAGGTCACGGCCGTGCCTTCAATATTAGCGACCAGCTGTCCCGCACCGCAGGGGCCGGAAGATCTCGCGCTGCTTCCCACGTCGCAGTGGAAGCTGGTATAGAACGTGTCGTCGCGATTAACATCGCCGTCGGTGTTGAGCCCAAAGAGCTTTATGCTCTGGCCGCTAAGCATTGAAATGGAGCAGGTGCTATCACTGCCCGCGCCGATGTCGCAGGCGGATGCGCCTATTCGCCCCCATTTCGTCGGGGCACTGCCACAGCCGTCGCATCGGTCGTTCCAGCCGAGATAAATTGAGCAGGAATCGTTGACTGTCGATCGCGCTATGGCGTCAATGGTAGAGCACTGGAGCTGCCGATCGCTGGTGACCCCGATGGCGAACTGGCCCGTGGGGCACATCTGATCAGTCAGACAGCCCTCGTCGACCTGACCATCGCAATCGTTGTCAAGCCCGTCGCACACCTCGCTCTGCGGGATTACCTCACCTTGGCAATCGCTCCATTTTCTGGACTCGCCGTTCAGCTCGCAGAACTTTTGTCCGGCAGTGCACATGCCGACGCCTTTCGTACCGGGGGCACCTGTAAAGCAGGTTGATGTATCTCCTGGATTGCACTCATCGCCACCGCTTCCGCTCGACGCGCCCCCGGCGCTATGCGTCCAAGTAGATGAGCCGCCTGCGCTCGCGCCGGCGGTGCCACCGGCACCGCCGGCGGCTTCGGATCCTGCGCTGGCGACCTGCTCGGTGTCTGAGCTGGCACCACAACCCACCGTCGCGAGTGATATTGAAAGCGTCCCTTCAAGAGCAACAATACTTCGGGCCGCACGTGCAAAAATGTGAAACGATTTCATTAAACATCTCTCCTTCTCAGTAGATCTCCGTATAACGCTTAGGGCCGTCTAGCCTCTGTCGCATGGTTCGGATCGGCTTTCTTAGGCGCTCCTATTTGACAGATACTCGGACGCAGGGCTCATTGAGAACTCGGGCGCAGATGTTCCGAGCATGCTCGACGAGCGGCAAGTTGGGCGCGATTCGCGAGAGTCTTCAGATTCGAGGCATCGCAGCCAATGAGAATTCGTCGCTTAGTGACGAGGTCCCAGCGCTGCGAGCTCTCTGAGTCGAGATAGCATGACTAATTGGCTGTCATCGTCAAGGTGATGCATTGCAATGTGCGACAGTTCATCAGTGACACAATGGGCTATGCGGTTGCGTCCGAGGGGCGGTGCCTTTGTGGCGAAGGATTCGTAGATGAGTCCGCCGGGCCACCGATGCGCGAAAACGGTTCTTGATTTGTCCTAGTCGTCGCTCACTTCGTTGACGGCGAAGGCCATCGGGAGTTGCACAATAGTGTTTGGCTTTTCGTGGTCTGGCGTGATTCGGCTCAGGCGTTCCCGGCGGATGACGGCGATCCATCGTTCCGCCTTCGTCGCGTGCGGGATACGGTAATTGCCATCAGCGAGGCGCAGTAGGCAATTGCGAACCATTGCCGGATCATGGAGATCTACCTGGTGTCGACGTATGTGCGCTCGCTACGCGGCCGGCGCTCGGGCCGCGTACGTGGAGGCTGGCATTCAGAGCGGTCGGCCTGGGCTTGCTCGATTCAGTGTATCACCCGAGCTGGATCGCGACCGGCTCTCTCTTTGGGTACGCGTTTGCCGCCGCGTGCGTCGACACGCTGCGGCGTTAGCGCTGCGGGAAGTCGGCCGCGAAGCGAACCGTCATGACGCCAAGGGCGCCAATAACTCTCGGAAATCGGAGCGGAGGATACCGGGGCAGCCCTCCTCCTCTCCTCTTGGCGGCCTTGTCCGGTAGGAACGGCCCGCACCTGACGTACCTTCGGTCAGTCTGGGACGCCTGCTGGACAGGTTTAGAACTCATCCCACAAATGCCCGCAAACGCGCTTCTGCCACAACACCCACGACGCTCAGTCTAGACGAGGAGACACGACCACCGGGAGGCCACTGCTGCTCAATCGCTGCCCGTTGGCTGCTCAGCCGCTGCTCAACCATTGAGGCCGCATGACGGGTCGAAAGCCCAGTGCGCTGCTTCGCGGTGTGCGGTGGGCTCAGCGAAGCATTTACGGAACGTGCGGGACATACTTCGTTCTCTGGCGGAACTATCGTGATTCTTCACGAGCGTCAGATATGCGCACTTCCCGTGAGCTCGGAAACAGGTATCTGTTGCCGCGCCGTGTCCCGCGATGACGTTCGAATGTTGCCTCGCGTAATTCTGGTGTGGTGCAACAAGCTGCGCATCTGCGTTCGCAGGAGTTGGAGCACTGCGACGGCATCTTCGCCTTGGCGACCGTGGGGACGGAGCGACGGGAGTTGAGCAGGCGCTCATTCACCCGTTGGCTCCCGCATGCCGGAGGTTCGCTGGTGCTTGTCGCCGCCCTTTGCGTCTAGGTTGCCGGTGCCCTGCCACAGCCGACGCGCGATCCCACGACGTTGGCACAAGGCTTGCCGTACTTGCTGTACAGGCGCACCTCGCTCTACTGCGGAAGGTTGCTCCGGGTGAGCAAAAAGCGTCAAGATGCCAAGAGGAGAGACCAGGTTCCGCCCCGACATTAATCACGTTGGAGTTCCGAAGAAATCAACAAACAGGGAAGAGAAACTGCAAGGACGCAAGGGGAGGACAAGACCTATCTCGCCTTTGGTCCCTTGCGCCCTTGCGGCTTCTCTCTTTCCCGCGTTTCTTGCCCTTGGATCTTGCGTCCCGGCAGAGCAGTCGGGCTTCGCAACTCATTGAATTCATGAAACTTTCAACCTGTTCGGTGCTCTAGGCCTAGCCATACCTCGCTTCACGACCGTCATCGGGAGCGCTTGATGAGCTACGACATAACAGACGTCATTGGTCGCGAACGTGAACGCGCGCTGTTCCGGATGGCTCTCGATGGTACCGGGGCTCGCGCCTTCTATGTCTACGGTCCTGGAGGTGTCGGTAAGACAACGTTGCTGCAAATGTTTGCTCGTGACGCGCGCCATCGCTCCGTCAGGATTGAGCAGATCGATTGCCGTAATATCGAGCCGACGCTTCAGGATGTAGTCACAGCGATCGAGCATGCGGGTCTGTTCACATCGAGCTGCGACACCACCGGTCTCCCGCAACTCGTTGTAGCGGTCGATAGCTACGAGTATATTCAAGCCATTGATCCACGACTCTGCTGTGAGTTGGTCCGTCGGCTTCGTGGTGGCAATCTCCTTGTGCTTGCAGGACGTACGCCGCCGAGTGTGGAGTGGCGCTCGCAACCGCTGTGGCGCACCGGAATTGTACCGATCGCCTTGCGGAATCTCAACTCCGCAGATTCTAGAACATTTCTCATGCGGCGAGGCATCAAAGACCAGGCAATATCAACCATCGTGGCGTTCTCGCATGGCCATCCACTCGCACTTGCGCTCGCTGCCGAGGCCTGGACGGATACGCCCGATAGCCCGTTTGCTCCTGAGAGCGCGCCACAAGTCATTGCTGCCCTGTATGAATACTTCCTCCGCGGTATATCGGAACCGGAACGGCGCGCAGCGCTCGACCTCACGGCGGTGCTCCGCACGACGTCGGAGAAGAGTTTATGCGCATTGTTGGAGTGCGACGCCGTGAGCACATTCGCATGGCTACGTCAGCTAAGCTTCATGCAAATCGACAATAGCGGAGTATTCCCGCACGACCTGGCGCGCGAGGTGATCCTGGCGGACATGCGATGGCGTAACCATGAGCGGCTCTCCGCCATGATCATGCGCGCGCTGAGTTATTACCTTGATCACTGGCGTGCACGTGCGGGTATCGAGGTTGTCCAGATCTTGCCCGAGTTCTATTTTCTCACAGGTCATTATCCTCAGCTAGACTGCATGAGGGTGCCACCGGACGCTGGGCTTGCGATGGACAACCTGCGCCCTGGGGACGAGCAGGCGCTCCAAGAAGCAGTGCAGCGGCACGAAGGCCCGACGTCGTTACAATACCTGAGACACTGGATTTTACATCAACCTGCTGCATTTATGGTGGTGCGAAGCGCGGAGAACGCGATTGCCGGATTTGGCGCATGGATCCGGATCGACCTGACCACGGATAAGCAGCGAGCGGAGGATCCTGCTATAGTCGCCGCATGGGACTACGCGATTAGACTACTCGGCGGAGTTCCCTGTGAGCCAATACACTATGTTCGATTTATGATGTCATGTAGTGTCGGGCAGGCGGTGTCTCGCGAGATGTCGTTATGCGTGCAGAACACCGGAAGGAAGATGTTAAGCAACTGGGGTCCGCTATTGTTCTTTTGTATGTCCGATAGACGGGCCTGGGAGGGCGTCTGGGCAGTATCTGATACACACGTTGTTCCAGAGTTGCAGCACGAGCTGGACGGCGTGATTCGCGAGGTGTTGTTGCAAGATCTTCGAGGCCTCTCATTTGTCGATGTTATGGCCTCGGTGACAGAGCGATGCGCTATGGGGGCATGTCATGAGCAGAATCCGAAGCCCGCGCACGTTGAGGATTCGTCGCTTGCGGCAATCAGCATGGAGGAGTTCGGTGTCCATGTGCGCGAAGCGCTGCGAACGCTCCACGACACCCTCGCGCTCGCCAGAAATCCATTGCTCCACTCTCAGATCGTGCGTACCAGGGTGGCGTCTAACACCAGCCCGCGAGACCGGGTGCGCGCGCTCCAGTCGTTGCTTATCGGAGAGTCAGAGGCCATTCGCGGATCGCGACGCGGGAATGCCTGGTACCGGGTGCTGAAAGCGACGTATCTGGAGCCCGTGGGGAAACACGAGAGCGCCGCTGAAGAGCTGGGTATGTCATACAGCACGTTTCGCAGGCGTTTGGCGGAGGCCACTCAGCATCTCGTATCAGCACTCTGGGAGCTCGAGTTGTCATGCGCTACAGAGGCGTAATCCGTGACTGAGCGAGTACATGAGCAACGGCGATCCGTGACACTACTGACACTACTGTCGGAAGGTGCACCCCGGCTGTGATGTCCAGTTTATGGTGGCGTGCAGGGCAAGGACGAAGGCGACAGGACCGATGTGGGCCGAGCGCGTTCGGGCGTGGCGCGAGCGGGGGGCGTCCGTAGTTTCGTGACGCCGGTCGGGGCCAGTCTGCCGTACCGCCTCATCGCCTCGCGGAGCCGGTCGAGCGGGATGGCATGGGCGACGTGGTCGTCCTGTCCGAACGTCGTCGTCGCCATGGTCATCGCGTTGAGGATGGCTTCTTCCACCGCCTCTTCGGCGCCCTGGAACATCGGGTTCAGGCGCGCGTCATCCATCTCGCGGAGGTTCCGTGTCAGCCCCTCCGGCACGGCCGGCACTCGGTTGCCCGTCGCGAAGGCCAAGAACAGGTCTCCGCTCCCGTCGCGCGATACGGTCCCCGTGCGCCCCACCGCGAGCGATATGCGCCGCGCCACCCGCTCGAGCTGCCGCGCGGACAGGGGCGCGTCAGTCGCAACCACGGCGAGCAGCGAGCCTTCGCCGTGGTAATCCGGCACGGGCAGGAGATCGCGGATCTCCTGCCCCACCGGCACCCCGTCGACGCGGAGCTCGCCGCGCTCCCCGAAGTTCGCCTGCACGATGGCGCCCACCGTGAACCCGCCTGCGGCCTCTGGCAGGACGCGCGACGCCGTGCCGATACCGCACTTGAAATCGTAGCAGATCATCCCCGTCCCGCCGCCGACCGCCCCCTCCTGGACAGGGCCGTCGATGGCGCGCTCCGCTGCCTCGATGACATCCTCGGCCGACACATGCAGGCCACGGATGTCGTTCAGCGCGCTGTCGTCGCACTCGCCGACGATCGGGGTCACCGTGGGCTCGTCCACGCCGATGGCCGGATAGCGCCGGAGCATGTACTGGATCGCCCCGTCGAGCGCGCGGCCCACGGCGAGGGTGTTGGTGAAGACGATGGGCGTCTCGAGCACCCCGAACTCTCTCACATAATGGAGGCCGGTCATCTCCCCGTTCCCGTTCAGGACGAAGCTCCCGGCGGGGACCTTGTTGTGCCAGAAATCATCGGACGTCGGCAGGATGACGGTCACGCCGGTGCGCACCGGCCCCTTGCCCGGGTCGAGCCGGCCGGCGCCGCGGTGATGGGTCACGTGCCCGACGCGCACGCCGGGGACATCGGTGATTGCATTTAGCTTCCCGGTGGGCAGGCGACCGATCACGATGCCGAGATCGCGCGCGCGCCGGCGTGTCGCACCGACGGGCGGCGCGGGCAGCGCACCAGCGCTCGCAGCGGGAGGGGAAGGCCGAGCGCGAGGGCCGGCGCACGCGAGGAGGGAGGGCAGGAACAGGAAGAAGAGGAGTGCTGCGACGAGCGCGGCGCTGGAGACAAGGTGAGGGCGACGCATCGGCGGGAGAATATCCGACGGCGTCGTCCGCATGGTGAGGCTCGGCGGTCAGCGGTCGTCCTGGACGATAGCTCCCCATCGCGAACTGGCAAGCTCACCCATCCGCGGACCCGGTGCGTCGCGGGGGTTTGACCCCGCCCTTGCGCTTGATCCCCGCCTCGACTCGAAAGATGTCTGGCACGTTGATCTTGCCGCTGGATCGAATCTCGAGGACGCCGATCGTCTGGAGCGCGTCGACTAATGCCTTCTCGGGGTTTACGCCTGGATCGGCGAGCTGTACGGGGGCAAGACCGAGCGCCGTGGTTGCCGGCTGGGTGAGGAGAGTCTGCGCGGTGCCGCGTTTGCGCCAGAGCGACTCGAGGAACTCCTGCTCCATCGGGACCATCTGGCCACGGAGAGGCTCCAGGACCGTCCTGACCCAGCGGTACTCCTCTCCGAGCTCCGTGAGGCGGTCCTCGGAAGCCTTGCGCACGCCCTCCAGGAGGCCGAGGTGGTCCACCGCGCGCCCCGCCGGCGGCGCCCCGTGGTGCGCTGCCTCGCGCCAGGCGGTGAGGAACGTACGAGGGGACGTCTGGCCCCTGGCATCCGACAGATGATTCGGAAGCCAGGTGAAGACGAACCCACGCTTCTTGTCCGCGCCCATGAACTCGCCGGCAATGGAGTCGACGATCTGCTTCTGTTCCACGTCGGCGGGCAAGAGGCCCACAGGGGCAGTTGCCTTCAGGCGCTCGACGAGCCGGGAAAAGGCCTCGCCTGAGTGCGGCGAGCGGGACAGGCGATTGAACAGGAGGCCGTAAAGATCGCTTGTCGTCCAGTCGAGATCCACGCGGGTATTCCGGATCTTGGACGCGTCGGGGAAGTCGAAGAGAGCCTGATCTGAGAACTGGTCGAGCCTCATGAAAAGCTTGAGGCGAATGGCTCGAAATGACCGGGCGGCGAGCGCTCTGCGTAGGAGTCCGCGAGTCAGCTCGCGCGTCATCGACCAGTCTTTCCCCAGACGATCGAGGGCGTCGAACACCACGAGCAGCTTTCGGCCGGTCGCCGCGAGCCGCGCGTCCGCAGCGGTAACCAGGTGGCCATACCGCTCGGCATCCGCCTCGACCCAACTCACAAGATCGATGAAGCTGGTGGGGAGCTCGTGATCCGTGAAACCAACCGCTGCACGAGCGATCACAGCTCGCCAGACGCTCTCGGAGTCGCGATGATCGCGGGCCATCTGCCGGATGATATCGAGCGATGGCGCCACCCTGCCGGTTTGCTCCGAGGCGTTGAAGCCAATCTCGACAGAGGTCCGGTAGAGGTCTGGCTGACGGAACCTCTGCGCCGCCTCTTCGCGGATCTCCTTCTGAGCCAGGGCATGTGCCCAGAAGCTCTTCCCCATACCCCGGTTGCCAACCACCAGGGTGCGCTCGGGGTCGAGCGCGCTCCGGTGCCCGCTCACGACGTAAACCAAGCCCGGGTCGACGGGCTGGCCAGGCGCGTGATTGTCTGCGCGCGGCAGCTCCGCGAGCCCTTGGCGGATGCTGTTGAAGTCGACGCTGGCGGTGGGCTGCTCGGCGATCATGTGTTGGAGGACACGGGCGATGTTTGCGGTTCGAGCTCCGGCGGGTGGCGGTTCATGGACCCAGCAGGCGATCCACCGCAGTGAGGAAGGCGCCGAAGGTGGCTTCGTAGTAATTACGTGTCAGCTCGGTTGGCTTCTTGGCCGGATCCCAGTGGATGAAGCGGGCATCGAAGGGAATGGCAATCGGGTAGTGTGGGGCTTGGGGGTCATTCGCGTCGAAGTTGAAGCCATCCAGGCCATCGATCTCCTCATAGAGGTACTCTGTGAACAAGTTCCACATCTCGTCGGTGAACGTCGTATTCACCTCGTCGGAGAGGGGCGCTTTCGCGTGGACCATGCGCAGTTGCCGCCACGGTGAGCCTCCCTCCGGCGTCGGGAGCGTCGCGAGATGCGCGAAGAGATATCGGTAGTCGTCGATGGTTTGACGCTGCGCTGTGCCGAACAGGAAGACGGTCGCGCCGAGACCGAGAAGCGGGCCTGCCGAGAGCTCTGCCATACCGGCGCGAGCGTCCACGAGCACGAGATCGTACGGACGGCGGCCGACCACTCGGCGGATCATCCCTCGGGTCTTATCTCGCAGTGAGACTGAGCCGCCGCCAGGCTCGACGTCTTCGAGCATGGCCCGGGAGAGCTTGGCCAGGAAGTTCTCCGGATGCTTCTCGGAGGAGGTCCCGCTCACTGGCATGACATCTACGAGGCCGGCTCCACTGGTCAGTGCGCTCGTTCCCACGAAGTCAGCCAGCTCGGTCTCGTCGAAGCCGCCGAGGCCGCTCTCCGCGAGATAATCGAGCGCGCCGAATGCCGGCCTGCGGTCCGGGTCGAGGAGAATCGACCCGATGCCGGGGGCTTCGAGGTCCATGTCGATCACCAGGACATTCCGGCCCTTGCGGGCCTGCTCTGCGGCCACGACGGATAGGGCTGTGGAGCGGCCAACGCCTCCCTTGAGGCTGGCAAATACGAACTGCGGCGGCGCCGGTGCTTCGGGCTCGGGACCGCGTACCCAGTCTGCCCCGACGATCCTGCGATCAAGATACCGGACGGTCCGGTCGCCGACCCGGACCGCGCAGGCACCGGGGTCTTCGAGGATGCGCGCGGCGCCGGGCGACTGCCGATCGGCGACAACACGGTCCGGGCGTGCGTACGGACCGAGCGCCTTCCGGAGCGCACCGGTGAGCGCGGCCAGGCTCTCCGGCGTGAGCTCTCCGTCGGCGAAGAAGGTCAGCCGCCCCGACGCTTCCCGCAACACGACCCCGCCTTCGAGGGAGCTCCGGCCAAGGTGGGCCTCGACCTCGTCGACGAGGACGGGAAGGCTGTCATCGAAGTGAACGGTCAGCTTCTCCGTTTTCATGGGGTTTCCATCGCCTGCCTGAGCCGCTCTGCCTGCTCCCGCCATCGCTCGACGTGGCGCGGCAGGATCTCCTTACCTGGGGCGTACCGCATTGTCGTGTCCCAGTCCTGCATGAGCTGACCGTCCTCGGCATACTTTCGCAGTTCACCGGACCGACGGCCGCGAGCGCAGTCACGAAGCAGGGTCTTCAGCTCCGGAAAATGCGCGTAGAAGGGGTCATCGCGGCGCTGGTTGGGTGGGAGCTGGCGCATCCCGGAGTCGCGCATCATCTCCTTCAACGCGCATTCGGCGGCGATGCCGTAAAGGTAACCCGCGACGTCCGGCCTCGCGCTCCGCGGTTCGGGCCGGTTGAGCAGGTTGGCCGCCTCAAGGTGACGGCGGCAGGAGTTCGGGAGATCCAGCGAATAAGGCATGATGGCGCTCGTGACGGCTCCTGAAGCATACCGTCGGAAGCCATCCTACCACATCGAACGCGTAAGCGGCGCGCCTTCTCAGCGCGTCAGCGCCGGTGTCGCGAGCTTCAGCAGCCGCGCTCCGCCCCGCCGTACCGACGTGAGGAGCCAGGTACGGAGATCCTGCTCGGCCGCGACGGCGGTGCAATCGGTCATTCCCTGCGTGAGCTGGCTTGTGTGGCAGCAGAGAAGCTTGGCGTTCTTGGCGTACACCAGAGGGTGGGAGGCAAATGCACAACGGTTGGAGCAGGGAGTGCCACCGTGGCGATGCAACAAGCGATAACGAGAGCGAGCCCAGGTCAGATGATCAGGAGGATATCAAGCTCGCTCTCCTTCGCCGACGCGCCCCCCGCCCCCAGCGCGCCCCCCGCGGGCACGAGGGGCGCGTTGGCCGGCGCCAGCCGGAGCGCACTCAACGGCCGCGGCCCCGAGCTCTCCGGCGAGGGCCCGCCGGCGTCGGCTGCGCCGCGCGGGCCCTCCCTGTGCGCGCGCTGCGCGCAGCCGGCGATCGCGGCGCGCACCGCCCGGAAGACGCGCTCCGTGTCGAGCCCCCCGGGCTCCTGAGCCGCCAGGGCCAGGCTCTCGTCGACGCAGGCGGTGCACGGGGCGGAGGCGGCCGCGAGCCGCACCACGAGCGTCGCCTCCAGGCGACCGAGCTCTACCATGTTGAATGGCACCGTGAGCGCCGAGCCGCGGCCCCGGCCGACATCGACGCTGACGAGGAGGGTATCGCCGTCACGTATCACCATGGTTTCCCGCGGGGGGCGGCCACTTACGCGCTCTGGCGCAGACTCACGAAGACTTGTGTTGACAAGGATCCACAGGCGATCGGAGCTCGCCTGTCCGCTCTTCTCCGCAGCGTCGCTGTTGCGGCCTTCTGCCATTCTCACGCCCTCCGAGGAGGCGAACCTACAGCCGTTGGAGGCGGACGGCGATGGCCCTTCCGGACAGACAATGTCCGGACGGGCGCGTCCGCCGAGGACGCCGCCGCGGCCGGTGAACGCGGCGAACACGGAGGTTTTCGTTGCATCCGTTGCGCCGTCCGGCGCGAGGCGGTAAGCACAGCCGGCGAGCGGAGGGCGGAGCGTGGATGAGCCGGAGCGACGCGACGAGGACCCGGACGCGAGCGAAGCCGGGAGCGAGCGCGCGTCGCTCGGCATCCTGTTCCTCGCCGCGGCGTTCGCGCTCGCGCTCCTGCTGACCGTCGTGGCGCTCCTCGCGTTCGCGGCGATGAGCCAGCGATCGCCGTTGCCGGTCCAGGTCGGCGCGCTGGTTGGCGCTCCGGTCGACGCTCTGGCCGCGCTCGACCGGAGGGGCTAGCCGCAGGTCTTCTGGACCACGCCGAGCAGCGCGCTGAAGTCGACGGGCTTCTTCAGGTAGGCCGTGCCCTCAGGCGGGCCGTCGTGGCCGGAGACGATGGTCACCGGGATCGCCGCGAGCGCGTGCACCTGCTTCAGCGCGGCGAGCATCTCCTCGCCGGTCATGATCGGCATCATGAGATCGAGCAGGATGAGCCCGGGCGGCGGGTCCGCCTGGTGCAGGAGATCGAGCGCCTCCCTGCCGTTGCTGGCGCAGTAGACATCGTAGCCCGACGACTCGAGCATCTCGCGGAGCATCTCGCGGAGCTCGGCGTCGTCGTCGACCAGGAGGACGGGGGCGCGCGGGTTCGGGGGAATCGGCGTCACGCGCGGCCCGTTGAGCCCGTCGGTTGGCCAGGGTTCACTCATCGCTGTTACCTCTTCCAGACTGCGCAAGCATGCAGGAGCGATAGCAGGCGAGCACCGCGCACGCATTGCATGCCCTCAGCATCGTCATCGTCGGATCTTCTCCGGACATGGTTCCGGGCTACGCGGGGGCGGCGCCGATCCACGCCGAGCAGCGGGCGAGGGGCGTGGCGGGAGCACGGGCACCGCGAGCGAAGCCATGCGAAGCGCCGAGGGTTACGGGAGTTGCGCCGCGGGTCAAGCCTCTCCGCTCTCGCCCTGCTCGCCCTCCAGCGTTCCGGGCCGGAACCCGAGCGCGCGCGCCTGGGCGGGGCGGGTGTGGCGACGGCGCCAGACCACGGCGTCGAGCATGTAATGGGTCGCCTGCGGCAGCGCGAGCAGCGGCACGAGCAGCGCCCGCGCGCGCGGCCCGAGGAGCGGCTCGTCCCCTGTCCGCGCGCCGCCGAAGAGCTCCGGCCGGTCGTGCCAGACGAGCCGGTCCCAGAGCATCTCCTCGACGAACGCGAGCGCCAGCGCGACGCCGAGGAACGCGAGGAGCCCGAAGGCGAGGACCCGCGCGAGCAGCGAGCGCGGCGCCTCGCGGGCCCGCTCCCGGGCGTACGCGAAGACGAGCGCCATGTACGGGACCCCGTGGACGATCACGTTGGTGACCGTGAACTGGAAGTCGCTGTCGGTGGCGACGATGCCGACGTACCAGGTCGCCGCGGTCGTCGCGACGACGACGTGCTTGCCGAGGTTGAGCGGCGCGCGGTCGACGCAGGCCCGCTGGATCGCGCGGGCGACGTACGCGGCGGCGAGCGCGGCGTAGACGGCGCCGAGCGGGCCGACCGCGGCCGCGAGCCAGGGCGCGCTCACGAAATCGCCTTCCACGAACCACTGGAACGCGCGCGGCGGGTGCGCGTGCCAGTACAGCAGCGGCCACCCGGTCGCCGCGTACACGAGCGCGTCGTCGAGGAGGCGATCGACGCGGGAGCGCTCGCCCGCGAGCGCTCGGTAGATCGCGACCCACCCGACCTGCTGGCGGACGAAGTGGATCACGGCCACGTAGGCGAGCGCGCGCCAGAAGGTGAGCTCGGAGGCGAGGTGGAGCGCGACGCCGGCGGCGTAACAGGCGAGCGGCACGCCGGCGTAGAGCGCGGGGTGGCGGCGGAGCTCCTCCGGGTCGAGGTACGTGCGGAAGAGCGTCGTGTGCACGTGCGCCACGTCGACGCCGACCACGAAGAGCAGGAAGCCCCAGGCCGGGAGCGCGCCCCCCGTCGAGAGCGCGGCGAGGGCGAGGGCCAGCGCGGCGGAGCCGCCGAACACCGCGAGATCGACGCCGCGGCCCCACATGAAGCCGCCGCGGGCCGCGCCGCGGGGCCCGGCCGGCAGCGCGCCGAAGAGGTCGGGCCCGGCCGAGGCCAACGCCGAGACCCGCGCGTCAGCCGTGGATGGCCGCGGAGATGATCCAGGCGAGGCCCAGGATCACCGAGCCGATCACGATCGCGAGCGCCGTGTTCTGATCCTCCTCGATCTCCTTGCGGATGGAGAAGGGGGTGAGCTTCGTGATCAGCACAAACGCCAGCAGGAAGACGAGCAGCCCGACGGCCACGAAGACGAGCGTTCCGACCACAGCTTTCGTCAAACTTTGAACGTCGGGCATCGGCGGTTCTCTCTGGGCGCAGGGCGGCGCGCGGCGCGCGCTCGTGACATCGTGAGCTCGGGGGCGTGAGCCTACGCGAGTCGGCCGGCAGGGTGAAGCGCGGTCGCTGCGCCGCGTCGCTCCTCGACGCGCGCGCCCGGGCGGCGACGTGCTATCGCCCTGCGGTGTCCACGACCGTGCGCCGAACCCTGCCCCGCCGCGCCCTCACGGCCGCGCTCGCGGCGCTCGGCCTGCTCTGCGCAGGCGCGCCCCACCTCGCCGCGGCAGCGCCTCCGGCCAGCAAGGCGGCGCGCGGCGGGGGCGCGCCGATCGGCAAGGCAGCGCACACGGCGGGGGCGCCGAGGAGCGCCGCGGCGGCTCCGGCGGAAGCGCCGCTCGAGCTCGCGTTGCCCGTCGAGCGGATCACGCTGAAGAACGGGCTGCGCGTGGTGCTGAGCCCCGACGAGCGCTCGCCCACGGTGGCGGTGGCCGTGACGTACGACGCGGGCTCGCGCGATGAGCCGAGCGGCAGGAGCGGCGTGGCGCGCCTCGTGATGGACATGATGGCCCGGGGCAGCCGCAGCCTGGCGGCGGGCGAGCCCCAGCGCCTCGTGGCCGAGCGCGGCGGCGAGCTCCACGTCGAGGCGGACGTCGATCGCACCACCTTCACGGCGGCGCTGCCCGCAAACGAGCTCGCGCTGGCGCTGTGGATCGAGGCCGATCGCATGAAGGCGCCCGCGCCGAGCGCAGAGGGCTTCGAGGCGCAGCGCCGGGACGCGCTCGAGCGCCGCGGCGCGGTCCTCGGCGCCGCCCACGGCCAGGGCGCGATCCGGCTCCGCGAGCTCGTCTTCCAGGGGTACTGGCCTCACGAGCACCCGGCGCTCGGCGAGGCGGACGATCTCGCGGGCGCGGAGCTCTCGTGGGCCCGCGACTTCCACGCCGCCCACCACGGCCCGAACAGGGCGGTGCTCGCGATCGCCGGCGGCTTCGACGCGGGCGCGGCGAAGGCGCTCGTGCACGAGTACTTCGACGGCATCCCCGCCGTCTCCGCCGCGCCCTTCAAGGACGTGCCGTTCCCCGAGCAGACGAGCCAGCGCACCGGCGTCGTGAGGGACAGCGCCGCCCGCGCGCCGTCCATCCTCTACGGGTGGGCCGTGCCGCCGCCCGAGCACCCGGATCACCACGCGCTCGCGGTCGCGGCCTCCCTGCTCGGGCGCGGCGAGAGCTCGCGGCTGGAGGCGCTCCTCGTCGTGAACAAGGCCGTCGCGCGGTCGGTGCGCGTCGCGATCGACGGCCACCGCGGGCCCGATCTCTTCTCCATCGACGTGCGGCTCGCCGAGGACGCCCGGGTCGGCGACGTCGAGAAGCTGATCGAGGGCGAGATCCGGGCGCTCGCGACGGCGGGGCCCTCGCAGGCCGAGCTGACGAGGGCGCGCCGGCTGCTCCAGTCGGCGTTCGTGGCGGGCCTCGCGGACGCGGGCGCGCGGGCGCGGGCGCTCGGCGAGCACGAGCTGCTCTTCGGGGACGCCGCCCACCTGAACGGGGAGCTCGCGCGCTACTTCGCGGTGACCCGGGAGGACGTGCAACGCGTCGCGCGCGAGCACCTCGGCCCGACGCGCCGGACGATCGTCGAGACCTATCCCCCCGGGGTGCCGGGAGCCGCCTCGCCGCCGCGCGCGTCGGCCGGCGCGCCGCAGGCCGGAGGCGGGGCGCGCGCCGCGGCGACGGGGCAGGGCGCTGAGGTGGCGACGCCGGGCAAGAGCGCAGAGAAGGCGGCGCCTGGCAAGGGCGTGGACAAGGCTGCGCCGGGCAAGGGCGCGAACAAGGCCACGCCTGGCAAGGGCGCGCCTGGCAAGGGCGCGGACAAGGCCGCGCCGGGCAAGGGCGCGTCGAGCAAGGGCGCTGAGGTGGCGACGCCTGGCAAGGGCGCGGACAAGGCCGCGCCGGGCAAGCGCCCGGCGAAGGCGCACGGCGCGGCGAGCCGGCCCGCGCCGGATCAGGCGCCCACGAAGCCGGCGAAACCCACGAAAAAGTGACGCGAAGAGGCGAGCGACGGAGAACGCGTGACGCGATGAACGAGCGAAGCGAGCGACGCGACCTGCGCGGGCGACGGACAGCGCGCCCCTGGCTCTCCTGGACCGCGGCGCTCGCGGCGGCCGTGGCGTGCGGCTGCGCTGCTGGGCGGGCGCCGCAGCCGCCCGCGCAGGCGGGCGCGCCGGCGAGGCCCGCGCCGGCGACATCTGCGCCAGCGGCGCCGCCGGCCGAGGTCGCTCGCGGGGAGCAGCCGCCGCCGTCCGGCCCCGCGAAGCCCGCGCGTATGCCCGCGATCGCCTGGGCCGAGCTCCCGAGCGGCCTCCGCGTCGCCACCGCGGTGAGCCGCGCGCTGCCGCTCGTGGAGGTCCGGGTGGTCATCCGCGGCGGCTCCGCGGCCGACGGCGAGCGCACGGGGCTCGCCGCGCTCACGGGCGAGCTCCTCCTGCGCGGGGGCGCGGGCGGCCTCCCCGGCCGCGAGGTGCTCGCGCGGGTCGAGTCGCTCGGCGCCTCCCTGCGGGTGGACACCGGCCTCGACGCGACCGTGATCGGGCTGCGCGCGCCCAGCGATCGCGTCGCGGAGGCGGCCCTGCTGCTCGGGGTCGTCGTGCAGCGGCCGCGCCTCGACGCCGCGGAGCTCGCCAAGCTGAAGGCCCAGGCCGCCGAGGCGGCGAGGGAGCGCGGGCGCTCGGACGGCCGCTGGGGAGCGCTGATGGTCCTCTTCCGCGACCTCTACGCGCTCCCGACCGAGCTGCACCCGTACGCCTCGTTCGGCGCGACCGCGGCGGAGCTGCCGCAGATCACCGCCGCCGACTGCCGCGCGTTCCACGCGGCGTGGTACGTCCCGAAGAACACCGTGGTGGTGGTGGCGGGCGACACGACGCCCGAGGCCGCGCGCGCGGCCGTGGAGAAGGCCTTCGCCGACCGCCGCGGCGAGGAGCCCCCGGCGCTCTCGTTCACCGATCCGATGCCCCCGGCGTCGCTCAAGATCACGATCGTCGATCGCCCGAAGAGCGCGGAGAGCGAGCTCTTCCTCGGCGTGCTGGGCCCCGAGCGCAGCGCCTCGGAGTGGCCCGCGCTCGCGGTCGCGGGCGAGGTCCTCGGCGGCCCCTCGGGGCGCCTCTCGCAGGAGCTCCTCGAGCCGCGCGGGCCGGCGCGCGACGTGTCCGCGGCGCCGCTCGACGTCGCGCACGGGCCCGTCCCGCTCCTGGTCCAGGTCCGCGTCCCTGCGGCGCGCACGGGCCTGGCCGCGCAGGCGATGCTCGAGCACGCGGAGCAGCTCGCGGCCGCGGCGCCCTCGCAGGAGGAGGTCGACGCTGCGGCGCGGCGGCTCACGGCCGGCCTCGGCCTCGGCCTCGGGACGGCCGCCGGGCTCGCGGACGAGATCGCCAGCATGCAGGCGCTCGATCTGCCGGACGATCACCAGGAGAGCTACCGCAAGGAGCTCCGGGACATCACGCCGGCCTTCGCCGGCAAGGTCGCGGCCGACAACGTGCGACCGGCGCACGCTGCGATCGTCGTGGTGGGCGACGCCCAGGCGATCGGCCCGATGCTGAGCCGCCTCGGGGACGTCAAGGTGGTCGACCCGACCCGCGCCTTCGAGCGGAAGCGCACGATCCCGCGGGACGCGAAGGCCTCGCCCGCCCCGGCGCCCGGCGCTGGCCGCGCGGCGCCGGCAGAGGAGCCGCAGTGACGGCCGTCGGGCGCCGCGGGGGCGCGCGCGCGCCGCGGGCGGCGGTGCGTGGTCTTGCGCCCGCGGCGCGCGCCTTGGCGCTCGCCGCGGCGCTCGCGGCCGCGTCCTCTCCGGGCGCCGTGGGGGCGCAGCCGAAGCTTGCGCCGGCGTCCGCCGCGCCGGCGGCGTCGACGCCGGCACCCGGGCAGCTCGACGGCGCGACGTATGACTACGACCACCCGTCTGCGCCGGCGAGCGGCGCCGCCGAGCAGGGCGCAGCGCAGGCCGGGGCTGCCGCGCCCGGGGTGCCGCCGGAGCGGCGCTGGCGGGGTCGCGCCTTCGTGCACCGCCTGGCGGCCGCCGATCCCGCGCGGCCGCTGCCGATCCTCGTGTTCCTGCACGGCACCAACGAGGCGCGGATCGAGCACCGCTGGATGGGGGGCGGCCAGGAGGGCGACGTGCGCCGGATCGCGGCGCAGCTCATGGAGGCGGGCCAGATCCCGCCGATGCTGGTCGCGGCGCCGAGCGCCGTGCTCCCGGCGGCGGTGGCCGTCGCGCGGACGAGCTGGCCTGCCTTCGATCTGGACGCGTTCCTCGACGCCACGGCCGCGCGGCTGCGCGGCGTCGCGACCCTCGACCGCGCGCGCGTCGTCGTCGCGGGCCACTCCGGCGGCGGCTGCAACAAGGCGGGCGGCATCGCGACCGCGCTCCGCGCGTCCATCCCCGTGCACGCGGCGCTCGTGATCGACACGTGCATGGACGTCGACATCGCGCTCCCCCTCGCGCGCTCGCGCCCGACCACGCACGTCGTCGTGTCGTGGCAGACCATGACCTGGGTCAAGCGCCCCATCGCCGACTTCCGCCGCGCCTTCCAGCGCGGCGTCGACGCGCACCCTGCGGCGCCCGGCGTCCTCCGCGAGCTCGAGCCGCTCCTCCCGACGGAGCCGATGCCCCATGACGCCATGGTGCCCCTGGTGCTGCGGCGCTGGCTGCCGTCGCTCCTCTCGCCGGACGCCGCGCCGAGCGTGCCCTGCGTCTCGCCGTGACCGTCCCAGGACGCGCCGCCGCGTCCGTCATCCGCTGCGCGCGCGGCGCCGAGGCAGGGCCGCGCCCAAACAGCTCAAGAGGTTGACCGGCATCCCTTGAACGCGTGCCCCGCGCTGGGTCGTATACACGATGAAGCGTTCCAGTGGTCGACGCGCCGCCCGCCGACCCGAGCACGAGCTATCATCATCTTTCGTGGGCACGAACAAGCCCGTGCTCGCGACCTCCAAGAGGATCTCGCCACCAAATTCGCTGTGCTCGTCGGCTACGTGCAACACGGTATCGACATATCGAGCGTGGACAGGATAGGTGCCAGCCTGTTCCGAGGCGGCGGCGGCAAGCTCTTCGCCTATGCCTTCAAGATGACGTTCTGACCTGGGCGATGGCGCCGCACCGGCGCTGATTCACCACCCTTGCGCACCTTATGGTGGATCCGGAGACTCCCGAGCGAGGCGCTTCCGTCGTTCCTGATTCCGGTTTCTCTCTCTCGATGGTACCGTGGCTGACATGCCCCGGTCTTGGTGTCCGGGATCGTTGTCGCATCCGCGCGTCAACGAGCCTGGACACGGCGATGGAACGGAGGGTACCGCTCGTGTGGCAAGCCTCGGCTTCCGGTGGACTATCTGACGCCAATCTTCCGATGGTGGACAGCGCGCGTGCCGTTGCGGCGCGCTCTGACCGCTCCGGCGACGCCGGTCCTGCTTCTTCTGCAGCCGGGCGGGGCGACGTAGCCCAGGACCCGCGGCGCAACCAGCTCGTCGCCGGGCGGTACAAGCTCTCGCGGCTGGTGGGACGCGGCGCCATGGGCGAGGTGTGGCTCGCGCACGACAGGGCGCTGCGGATCGACGTCGCGCTCAAGCTCCTCACGGTCCAGCGCGAGAGCCAGGCTGGCAGCGCGCTGGAGCGCTTCCGGTTCGAGGCCCAGGTCGCGGCGCAGCTGGCGCAGAAGACGGACCACGTCGTCGCCGTGCACGACGTCGGCAACGACCCTGCCGTGGGTCCGTACCTCGTCATGGGCTACGTTCGAGGTCGGTCCCTGAGGCAGCTCATGCAGGAGCGGGGACCGATCTCCCCGGCGGAGCTCGCCCCGCTCCTCGGCCAGATCGGAGAGGCCCTCTCCGTCGCGCACGGCCTCGGCATCGTGCACCGCGACATCAAGCCGACGAACGTGCTGCTCGAGGAGGAGCGCAGCGGTGAGGTGCGCGCCAAGGTCGCGGATTTCGGCATCGCCAAGTGGATCCGAAAGGAGCTGCCGGCCGACTTCCCCCGTCGAACCATCGGCGGCGTGGTGCTGGGCACGCCGGCGTACCTGAGCCCGGAGCACGCATGCGACGGGGACACCAACCCGCACTCGGACATGTGGGCGCTCGCGGTCGTCTCGTACGAGGCCCTCACGGGCCGGCTGCCCTTCCCGGGCCACACGATGAGCGACGTGCTCGCCTCGATCCTGGCCAGCGCGCAACCGCCGCGGCCGGCGCTATGCCCGGAGGCGCCGCCAGCGCTCTCGGCCTGGTTCGCGCGCGCTTTCGCCCTGAATCCGACGGAGCGATTCGCCTCGATTGAGGCTATGGTCGCCGCCTACAGGGCCGCCGTCGGTCCGTCGGGGGCGGCGGTGCGCGCCGAGCGAGCCGAGCCCGCGCGCCGGGGCAAGCTGGGCCTCGCGGCCGGCCTCGTCGTCGCGCTTGGCGTTGTGCTGTCGACCGGCGTGCTGTGGGCGCAAGCCCAGGTCCCCGCCGCGCTGCGGGCGTCGAGCGTCGATGCGCGCGCTGCGTCCATCGTTCGCGCCGCGCAGGCGCGCGTCGCAGCGCAGCCGAGCCCACGCCCAGCAGCGAGGTCGGGTGACGCCGCGGCGGTGGGGGCCGCCGTCCCCGCGCCCGAGGAGACCTCCGTCCCCGCGCCCGAGGAGACCTCCGTCCCCGCGGCCGCGCCGCGCCCCCTCTCCGCGCAGGCCGCGCGCCCGGTCGACCCGCGTCCGGCGCCGCGGAGCGCTCGCATCCCCCGCGGTAACCCCGCGACCGGCGCGCGAAGCGTGCCCACCGAACGCGAGCTGCTCAGGACGCGTCACTGAGCGGTTGTTGCCAACCTTGTTTTGCCAATCAGCGCGTGAATGAAATCGGCGGGCCGGCGCACGCCTCAGGCCGCTCGATGATTGCGCCACGCGGGCAGGCTTGGCTGTCATCGTCTTGGCCAGACACAAGCTTGGCGCGCGGTGGCGCCCTGCTTGCATCAAGACGGCAGCGTCAGGTGCAGCCATGGCGCAAGAAGCCCCCAAGCCGGCCGAGAAGAGACGGCCAAAGCATGTACGCAGCCCCCTGAAAGACGTTGCGCCGAGCCGCCCCAGGGGACTGCCTGCGCACGATGATCGAGAGCAAGCGCCGAAGGCCGAGAAGGACCGCTCGCCCGCGCCGCCTGGCGAGCGATCGGCCCACGCGCCCCACGGGGTGCCTCGGCGTGAGCACGAACCGCGCGGCGGGCGCGACCGAACCGAGGGGCAACGCCGAAGCAGCGCCGAGCAGGCTCACGGTGTTCGTGAGCTCGCTCAGCAGCTTCGCGTCGATAGCCTCCGCTGCTCGACGATGGCCGGTTCCGGGCACCCGACCTCCAGCCTGTCGGCGGCCGATCTCATGGCGGTGCTCCTCCATGACTACCTCCGCTGGGACCTGAGCCATCCGGAGAACCCGAACAACGATCACGTGATCTTTTCAAAGGGCCATGCCTCCCCGCTGCTCTACGCGATGCTCAAGGCGGCGGGCGTCATCTCCGACGCGGAGTTCCTGTCGTATCGGCGCTTCGGGAGCCCGCTGGAGGGGCACCCGGTGCCGACGCTGCCCTGGGTCGACGTGGCGACCGGCTCCCTGGGTCAGGGGCTCCCCGTCGGCGTCGGGATCGCGCTCTCCGGGAAGTACCTCGAGAAGCTTCCCTACCGTGTCTGGGTGTTGCTCGGCGACAGCGAGATGTCCGAGGGATCCATCTGGGAGGCGTTCGACCACGCGCGCCACGCAGAGCTCGGCAACCTCATTGCCATCCTGGACATGAACCGTCTGGGGCAACGCGGACAGACACCCCTCGGTTGGGACTCCGCGGCCTATGCAGCGCGCGCCCGCGCGTTCGGCTGGCGTGCCCTGGAGATCGACGGCCACGATCCAGCCGCCATCTCCAGGGCCTACGCCGAAGCGCTCCGCGCCTCGGACGCGCCCGCGCTGATCGTCGCGCGCACGGTGAAGGGAAAGGGCGTGTCCCTCGTCGAGGACAAGGACGGCTGGCACGGAAAGGCGCTCGACAAGGCGCAGTGCGCGAAGGCGATCGAAGAGCTGGGAGGCCTGCGAGACATCGTCATCAAGCCAGAGGCGCCTGCGCCGGGTGCGCCTGCTCCGCGGCCCACCGCCGAGCCGCTGAGGCTTCCGAGCTACGAGCGCTCCACGGCCGTCGCGACGCGGAAAGCCTACGGCGATGCGCTCAAGGCGCTCGGCGCTGCGCGCGCGGAGATCGTCGCCGTGGACGCCGAGGTCAACAACTCGACCTTTGCCGAGGAGTTCGCGAAGGCTTATCCAGATCGCTATTTCGAGATGTTCATCAGCGAACAGCAGATGGTGGCCGCCGCCGTCGGGCTGAGCGTCCGGCGCTGGTCGCCCTTTGCGTCGACGTTCGCCGCTTTCCTCACCCGCGCCCATGATTTCCTTCGGATGGCCGCGGTGTCGAGGGCCAATATCCGCGTCTGCGGCTCGCACGCGGGCGTATCCATCGGCGAAGACGGTCCGTCGCAGATGGGGCTCGAGGATCTGGCCATGATGCGCGCCATCCACGGGAGCACCGTGCTCTATCCGTGCTGCGCCAACCAGGCCGCTCGGCTGGTCGCTGCCATGGCCGACCAGAAGGGCATCGTCTATCTCCGGACGACGCGCGAGAAGACGCCCATCCTGTACGATGCGACCGAAGCGTTCCCCATCGGCGGGAGCAAGGTGCTGCGCGAGACACCCCACGATCGCGTGACCATCATCGCTGCCGGCATCACCGTCCACGAAGCGTTGAAGGCCCACGCAGAGCTCGAGGCGAGCGGGCTCTCCGTTCGAGTCGTCGACGCGTATGGCATCAAGCCGATCGACGCCGCCGGCATCCGCGCGGCGGTGCAGGCCACGGCTGGAAACGCCGTCGTCGTCGAGGATCACTGGGCCGAGGGCGGCCTGGGCGACGCCGTGCTCGAGGCCCTGGCGGGCGAAGAGCCCGTCGTCGCGCGCGTCGTCCACCTCGCCGTGAGGGAGATGCCCGGCTCGGGCACCCCAGCCGAGCTCCTGCGTGCGGCGGGGCTGGATGCTTCCTCCATCGCTGGCGCAGCGAAGCGCCTCGTCTCCGACGCAGCGCGCGCCGCGGGCGTGGGCCACGGGGTCGATCCAGGAGGGCTCGGCCCTCCTCCTCGGTAGTCTGCGAGAAGTCCTCGCACCAGCGCCCGTGCGCGATAGGCCTGGCCTCGCGCGAGGCGAGCGCAAGTGCGCTGCGGATCGGTCGTCGGCTGATCGTGATACGCAGCTCGTCCCCGGTGACAGAGGCGTGCCCTGCGTCTCGCGATGACCCGCCACGGCACCCGCGCAGGTGCCGTGGCGGAGGCGTCGCACAAAAGAAAAAAAGAGCGCCCGTCCGACGGTGTGGGGGGGGAAACCGTCCCTCAGGCGCTCCGAGGTCAGGGCTATGCAGGAGCTGGGCCAGGAATCTCCTGACGCATGTCCGTGAATTTACGTAGGCGTCGTCCGGGTGAGGCTTTCGTTTCTGGTGTGGCGGATTTCGTTGCTGAAGCGCAGGGGGCCGGCGTCTCCCGCGAGCGATCGCGCGGTGGCGCTCGCCCGAGCGTCAGGCGAACGCTGCGCCTGGGCAGCCAGGCGAGCGCTGCGTTTAGGCAGGGCGGTGGGGCGTGCCGGCGATGGCTCCTACGCGGCGCGTCTTCGCCACGCGCCTCGCCTGCTGCCGGATGTGCTCCACGGCCTTCTCGAAGAAGGCCTCGGGGGAGGTCTTGCTGACGGTGATCTGCTCTCCGCCGATCAGGACGACGAGGAGGCCCCTGTCGGTCCTGCCCACCGCGAAGAAGTCGACCGTGAACGGCAGCTCCTCCTCGACAGTGAGGGACAGCTGGCACTTCAAGACCTCGCCGACGCCAGGCTGATTCTCGACGACGAACCGCTGCAGGAGCCCGTTGGCGTGGGTGTCTCCGGCGATCCGGTTGAGCGCCCACTTGTCCCTCGGCCAGGCCATGTGGTCACGGAGCTCGTATATCCACTGCAAGAGCTCCTCGGCGACCTGGCCGATCGCGGCCTTGGACGCCTCATAGGACAGCTTGATCTGCTCGTATTTCGTCATTGGGGCTCCATCGCTCTCCGGCGCGCACCCTCGAGGCTACCAGATCGCCGCGCCCCGCCGCACGCAGATCGGGCCTGTGGGCCTAGCCGCTGCCGCGTGCGTCGAGGGCTCGGTTCGTGGCGCGCCGGCCGGTCTTCGGGGCGCTCGAGCGGTCGGGCGGCGTCAGAAAACGGGGACCGCTCACGTCGGCGGCCGATCCATGACCACTGCGATTTCGCCCACGCCTCACCCGCAGCGTCGCGTACCGCTGCGCGCTCGAGGTCGCCGGGTTACCCAAGCGCGAAGCGCGGGCGCGAGCGCATCTATCTCCGCGAGCGGTCGATGCTCGAGATCGTCACGGGCTAGACCGGCTCACGGGTGTCGAGGGCGTCGAAGTAGTGCTCGGCCCACTCCGGCAATGGCGGCGCAGGGACCTGGCGGATCCAGGTCATCTGCTCCAGATATTCAGGGTGGTGTGGTAGAGACTCGATTCCGCCAGGTGGCCCGTCGTGCTGAAGGCACCAGCCGCCGAAGAGGCGGTCTTTCGATTCGAACTTCAGGTAAACATACCCCGCCGTCTTGGGGCCTTTCAGCCAGCGGAACCGGCCGAGAACGACATCACCGACCAGCTTGAGATTGTGGAACTCCCCGAGCCTGTTGAGATTGCCCTTGTAGCAGTAGGCGCCGCGAAGCTCGCCCCCATGAAGTCGCAGATAATAGCCGTTTCCGGACTCCTTGTTGTGCCAGGTGCCCTCAAGCACTCGCAGGTCCAGGACATCCGCAGGGTCCTTCGCCGTCGGCTCCGGCGCAGCCTTCGTGGCGGCCGCGAGCACCTGCCGGAAGCTCTCGGTCTGCGCTTCGAGCGCGACCCGGAGCGCCGCGATCTCCGACGTGACCGTTGAGGGGTCCGTCGCTTGCGCTACAGCGCTTCCGCGCTGTCTGCCGACGGCGTTCCTGATCAGCGTGCACACGGAGCCCATCGCGGCTTGGAGGTTGCCGTCGCCGCGCCGCGCGAACGTCGCGGCGGTGACTCCGGCGAGGTCGGTCGGGAGGCCTATCGGCTCGTCCCGACAGTACACGATGAAGGTGCGCTCCCGGCCCAGTGCGCCCATGAACAGCCCGAGTTCGAACAGGACGTTGTCGCGTGGGCTGTTCATCGCGTGGCTGCGCTTCTGCACCAGATCGTCGGGCGTGAGGACCAGCACCGCGAAGTCGAACTCTCGGATGGCGGCACATAGGCTCTCCAGCGTGCCCCCGGAGAGGCCGAACACGCCCTGCGACCAGACCGTGCAGTCCGCGTCGAAGTCCATCCCGAGCTGGATGTGCTCGGCGACGCGGAGCCCTTCCACCGACGAGCCGATGAAGATGCGTGGTCTGGTGCTCAACGACTACTCTCCCTCGAAAGCCCTCAGCGTACTTGCCTCGCACGTTCCTGACAAGACGCGTGCCGTCCCCTCGAGCCCAGAGGCCCTCTCTCGCCTCGGGCCGCACGCTCAGGCATATTGCTGCAGCAGCGCGCCGCGCATCGGGTTGTCGCATGCCTTCACGGCAGCGCGGAGCGCGTCCCTGTCGACCGGCACTCGGTGGAGGCTGACGTTGACCGCGCCGCCGCGCGCCTCCACGATCGCGTACTCGGCGTGGTGCAGCAGCGTGGGCGGCCCGCCGTTCGCGTACTCCTTGAACGGCATCCCGACGCTCCCCGGGTTCAGGAGGAGCGTGCCGCGGTGCTGCCGGAGCATCTGGAGGTGCGTGTGCCCCCCGGCCATCACCGTCGCAGCGTGGCCCGCGAGGCGGCGATCGAGCTCCTCCGGCGGGGTGTTCGCGAGGAGATCCTCCATGTGAGACCGGGGCGAGCCGTGGAACACGAGGAGCGTCGCGTGAGCGTCGAGCGGGATCTCGAGGCGCGCCTGGAACGTGCGCAGGAAGGCGAGCTCGTCGTTCGACAGCCGATCACGGCACCAGTCGACTGCGTCGACGACGATGGGGGCCTCGGTGTAGGTGCGGATCAGCTCCGGATCCAGCATGAACTCGTCGTGGTTCCCGAGGATGCACGGGCACCCGAGCTCCTGCAGCATGTCCAGGATGGCCGAAGGCCGCGGCCCCAGCGTCGCGACGTCTCCGAGGCAGATCACCTGATCGACGCCCGTCGCCTGGATGCTGGCCAGCACGGCCCTGAGCGCCACTTCATTGCCGTGGATGTCGGATATCAGCGCGATCCGCATGGCAGGACCCCCCCTTCGGCGGCCATCGAGACGTTGGAGCGGCTCTCGGCGCCTCGCGGCGTCCGATCGGCGGACTTGCGACGATAGACCATGTCCGCCGGCGCCTCCAGCCCCTCGCGGCCGGGCGAGGCGCGAGGCGGCGCGGTGGCGCGACGGCTGGGGGCGATGGACACGCGCGTCCCAACGGCGAAGTCTCCTTCTCCCGCGCGCCGGTGCCCGCCCCGGCGGCCAGCGCCGCTCGAGCTTCCACGCAAGGGACTGCCCGCCCGATCACGGTGCGCGGCGGAGCGCGCCGCGCTGCCAGACGTACCGGCCGCGGGTGCTGCAGATACGCCGGTAGGCGGCGCGCGCGCGCTGCCAGGAGGCGCTGTTCCAGTGGGAGGGGCCCGGGAGGGGCCTGTTCGCGGTGATCGAGGGGTGGTCGCACGTGGGAGTCGTCCTGGCCGGCTCCTCGAATCGGACCGCGTCCCCCTCGACGCGGACATCGAGCGCGACGGAGCAGGGGATCGGCGTATCCGGCCCGCAGTCGTCGAGCATCGCGCTGGTGGGCACGTCGAGCGCAGCCCGGAGCGCGCCGCCTCTGCGGCCCGACAAGACCCCTGTCACGAGCGCCTCCCTCGCTCAGGGCTCGAACTTGACCGCGACCGGCGATGGCTGGTCGCCGACCCCCTGGCCCACGCCGAGCTGCCCCTCGGCGTTCTCGCCCCAGCAGAGGATCTCGCCGGTCGCCTTCAGCGCGCATGTGTGCTGGTAGCCCCCGGCGAGCTGCGCCACGCCGTCGATGGGCACGTCGACTGGCTGCGTGGACAGCATCCCGTCGCCGTTGCCCAGGTAGGCGACTCCCCACATCTTGAGCGCCCGCGCGTCGCCGGACACCGCGCCGCTCCGCTCGCGGCCCACGTCGATGCGCGCCGCGCGCGGCACAGCGACGAGCGTGGGCTCCGGCACGGGCCCGTAGCGATTGGCGCCCACCGCGCCGTTGTAGTCGTTGCCAAAACAGTAGACCTCAGCGCCTTTGCGCGCGCATGTATGCCGGTCGCCCGCGGCCACCTCGTCGACGCCTGCTGCGAGCGGGGCGAGGACGTTCACCGGAGAGGGCGAGCTCGTCTGCCCGCCGTTGCCGAGCTGTCCATCGAAGTTTCTGCCCCAGCAGAGCACGCCCCCGTCGGAGGCCTTGATGGCGCAGGTGTGATCCTGGCCTGCCGCGACCTGCCGGATATCGCTCCGGACGAGGACCGGCGTCGCATAACCCGACTGCTCCGCCGCGCCATTGCCGATCTGCCCTTCCTCGTCGGATCCCCAGCAGTACAGCTCATCGCCCGTCTTCACGGCGCACGAGTGCGCCGCGCCCAGCGAGATCTGCACGACGTTGATGAGGCTCGTCACCCGCGTCGGTCCGACGGAATCGAGGTAAGAACCGTTGCCGATCTGCCCGCGCCGGCCGTGTCCCCAGCAGATGACCGTCGTATCCTCCATCACCGCGCAGGAGTGCGCAGGGGCATTGTCGTCCCCGCGCGCGTATCCGCCGCCCGCGGCCACGTGGATCGCCTTGCCGGGCAGCGACACCCGCGCGGGCCAGGGCACGCTCGGCTGATCCACCGGCGCTCCGGCCTCCCCGAACGTGTTCCTCCCCCAGCACCAGACGCTGCCGTCCCCTCGCAGCACGCAGGTGTGGGCGAACCCGGCCGAGATCTCGACCGGGTCGTTGCAGAAGGCCCCCTCGGCCCCGTCCACGCACTCCATCGCGCAGCGTCGGTCGCAGGCGCCGCAGTGCTGGGGATCGCCCGCGCTCGTCTCGCAGCCCGGCGCCGCCGCGTCGCAGTCGAGAAAGCCGGCGTCGCACGCGAGGCCGCAGACGCCGTCCTCGCACGTGGGCGCCGCGTTCTCCCCGGCGGGGCAGTCCTTCGGCGAGGTGCACGTGACGCCCTGGCCGCCGGCGCCGCCCTGGCCGCCAGCGCCGCCCTGGCCGCTGGCCCCACCCTCGCCGCCGGCGCCGGTGCCGCCGTGGCCAGCGCCGCCGCCCTGACCGCCTCCGGCCGCCGCGAAATTGCGCTCGGAGGGCGAGCAGCCGGCGCAGAGCGCGATTGCGAGGAATCCCAGCGCGGTCATCGGCAGGCGAAGCCTGTGCATGATCGAAGCTCCCGAAGCGGCAGGTGTCCCGGAGCAGCAAGTTGCTCCTTGGTCAGCTTTTTACGCTGCCGCTCTCCGCGCGGAAAGCCGCTCCCGCCGGCGGGCGCGGTGGTCCGGTCCTGCTGGCGTGGGCGCCTGGCGCCGGCTCGATGTGCTCTCGGTGCGGGGCGCGGCGCTCGCCGTGCGCTGCTGGGACCTGCTCCGGCGGCCGACATGAAGTAACCTTTCCCTCCAGCGCGGATCGACGCGGTGCGCCGCGCCCGCGCCACGCCGAGAGCCCCCTTCGAGATGAGATGCAGCGCATGAGCGCCGACGGCCGGGATCCCGGCGCCGCGGCCCCCTTCGACTGGAACCGCGCCGAGCCGGCGCCCGGGGAGCGCCCCCTGCGCCCCGGCGGGCAGCTATCGCCCTTCGGCTCCGGCGGGCTGCGGCCGCCTGCCGGTGGCCAGCAGCCGCCCCGCGGTGGGCAGCAGCCGCCCCCCGGCGGGCGGCTGGCCGACGCGTGGAGCGACGCGCGCGCCGGCGGCGAGGTCTGGCTGCCCTTCGGCCGGGGAGCCCGGCCGGTCGAGGTGCTCGACGAGACGCTGCGCGACGGCATCCAGGGCGTCTCCACCGTGAACCCGTCGCGCGCGCGCAAGATCGAGCTCCTCCATGCGATGGCGAGCGTCGGCGTCGACGTCGTGAACCTCGGCATGCCGGCGACCGGGCCGCGGCAGTTCGACGACGCGTGCCTGCTCGTCCGGGAGATCGTCGCGTCCCGCCTGCCGCTCGGCCTGACCGCGGCCGCGCGCACCCTCGCCGCGGACGTCGAGGAGGTCGCTCGCGTGGCCGAGCGCACCGGGGCGCCGATCATGGTCTACGCGTTCATCGGGAGCTCGCCGATCCGGCTCTTCGTCGAGGGGTGGGGGCCTGATTTCCTGGCCCGCAGCGTCGACGAGGCCGGGCGGGCGGCCGCGGCGGCTGGCCTGCCCTTCTGCCTCGTCGCGGAGGACGCGACCCGCTCGCCGCCCGACATGCTCCGCACGCTCTTCCGCGCCGCCGTCGACGCCGGCGCGGCGCGCCTCTGCCTGTGCGACACGACAGGCCACGTCACCCCGCCGGGGGTCGAGGCGCTCGTCGCGTTCGCCCGGCGCGAGCTAGGCGCGCTGGGGGCGACCGGGATCGAGCTCGACTGGCACGGCCACAACGATCGCGGGCTCGGCCTCGCGGCCGCGCTCTGGGCGGTGGCGAGCGGCGTCGAGCGGGTCCACGCCACGGCGCTGGGCGTCGGGGAGCGGACGGGCAACACCTGCCTCGAGCTGCTCGTCGACAACCTCGGCCGCCTCGGCGCGCGCCCCCCGGTGCCGCGCGAGCGCCTCGCCGCGTACTGCGCGGCCGCGTCGCGCGCGCTCGCCTGGCCCGTCGCGCCGGACCATCCGATCGCGGGGGCGCTCAGCCGCCGGGGGTGACGTTGCCCCCGCCGCCGACGCGCGCCAGGGCGGCGCGGACGATGGGCGCCGCGGGCGTGAGCGCGTCCGCGAGCTCGCCGACGCGGGCTGCTGCGCGCTCGGCGCGGGCCCACGCCGACGAGAAGCCGAGCGTGCCCGGCGGATGGGCCTCGGCGAGGGCGATCGCTTGCCGGAGGTCGTCGCCGACCGCGGCGATGGCGTGGAGATCTGCCACGCTGGCCTCGCGGGAGCGCGCCTCGGCGTAGAGCGCGCGCACGATGCCGAGCAGGTCGCGGGCGGCCTCCAGCGGGAAGGGGTCGTGGCGGATCGAGAGCACGCCGGCTGCAGATCACGGGGGCCGGGCAGGGGCGTCAAGCCGGGGGATGCGTGTGCGATGCGGTTTGAAACTTGCAGCCGAAGGCCGTCATGAACCACAGCACGCATGAGCTCGCAAAGACGGACATTCCCGGCGACGACGAGGATGCCCCGCTGCCGCCGAACCCGGGGGATCCGGGGCCGGAGCAGCCGGAGCCGCCGTCGCCCGATCCGACGGAGGACCCGCGCTTCCCGCCGCTGGGCGACTTTCCGCGCGGGGTTTGAGGCGAGGGGACGGATGCGCCTGGTCGCGTGAGGAGTATGAAATAAGCTCGGACAGGCCGCAATAACTGGTTCTCTCATCAACTCTCGTCAAACCGTTCAGCGACGCCAAAATTTCTCAGGTCACACGCAGGCCCGCAATGGCCGTCGCCGGACGGAGCCCTGCCGAACGGCCGCGAGATGGCCATCATCCAGGCGGCGTGCGGTGCCATAAGCCAGTCGGCTCGGTAACACTTGTGCCAACGCGCCACTCGATCGCGCCAGGTGCTTCTGCTCTCGTCCATCGACACCTCCGGGTTTTACGCAGCGTTCGGGCCCCAGGACAGCATGCTGGTCGCCGAACGGACACTGCACCGTCGTGGCACGTAAGCACGCCCTCGGTCACGGCGAGTGAGCCCTCTCGCGCGGTGAGTGAGCCCTCTCGCGGCCGGCCGCCCGCCCGCGCTTCCAGACCGGGGCGTCCCACCGCCCGAATCGCTTCCGGGCGCTCAGAACCCCGCCGGAGGTTATGCTCGCCCGGCCCAGGGTGCCGCGCGGCGCCCTGACGTCGCGCCTGCGGCTTAATGCCCAGGCACGCCCACAGGGGGCCATCAATTAACATGCTCGGCGGAGCATAAGTCAGCGTGAGCGTCAACACCCCTCTGCGCATCACCACTGAGCGGCGGCCGCAGCACTCACCTTGGTAGTGGCACAGATTTTGCGTGGCCCATATAGGGCGCATGTGAGAGTCAGAGATCATGAGCGGGCTGACCCACAAGTAGTGCGGCCATTCTCAGGGAAGCGCCCGCCCAGGCCGACCGTGGCGTACCGAGCGCCCTCCGCTCACGGCAGCGAAGACGCGGCAAAAAGGCTCGACGCCAGCTCCGGCCAGTCCTACACAGGGCTGTGCCCCGTCGACACATCACTGTGCCGCTACGCGCCGCGCTCGAGCACTGTGCGCGAATACAATGCATCCGTCCGGGCTTCGAGGCTACCTCGGTGACGGAGGCTGCCTCGTCCGTCGTCGGCCTCCATTCCGCGAGGATCCCAAGCGCGTTTTTTTCAGCGCACGCCCGGGTCGTCGATTTCGCACCATCGGACCTCTATGATGCACTCTATGCCTCGCACCAGCTGTTCAAGCTTCGATGCATGCGCGGCACACTTCATATCGTGCCCCTAGCCTTTGCGCCGGTCGTGCACGCAGCAACGCTGCGTGCACGACTCGGCCCCAGCAAGGCGGCTCTTCGATATCTTGGTATAAAACCTCGCCATCTCGCACGCGCGAAGGATAGACTCATCGAGGCCCTCAGCGACGGGCCTAAATCACCAAAATTTCTTTGCGCCTACTTAGCAGGATACGAGACGACCGCAGCACGCACAATCATCAAATATCTATGGGAAAACGGCACCTTATGTTACGTCAACACAAGCGAGACCTGGGAAGGAGAATCCAGGAAGTTTGCCCTTACCAGGACGCAATATCCATCGCTTTGCCTGAATGCAATGAGCGAAACGAGCGCCACTGCCGCCCTGGTGATGTCGCATATCTCCGCTTTTGGACCCGTATCCGTAGAGGACGTCGTCTGGTGGTGCGGCATGTCGAAGCGACGAGTGATGGACGTTATATCCCAAGCAAAAAGCGATCTCACCTACCTGACGGTACCTGGTATCGGCGATAGCCTCTTACTGTCCACCAAGCACGTAGACTCACTGCGCGATCGAAGTGCTCTTGCGGAGCCGTGGGTGCGGGTACTGGCACACGAAGACCCGTCTCTGAAAGGGTATTTCAGCACTAGAAATCGCTACGCGAGTGCGCGTACTGCGGCACGGCTTTTCAATGCTATCGGTGAAGCGCGGGCGAGTGTCGTAGTCAACGGACGGGTCGTGGCGCTGTGGTCGTGGGACCGTCAAGCTCGGCACGCACGTCCTCAGTTCATCGGGAGTGCGTCGGCGACATGCCATCGGATGGTCGTACAAGAGTGTGAGCGAGTGGCGGAGCGGTTCCGACACCGAGAGATCTTTCACCAGCAGTGCAGTACATCAGCTTGAGCACTTGACCAAGGACGACGTCTGGTGTCGCGGTCGCATCGACGGCGTGCCAAGTTTCCGTACTGAGCTTCGTCAACTCGGCAGCCACAAGGCGCTGGAAGTCTACGAACGTGGTCTCAGTGGGCGTAGACTGCGAGTTAGCTTCTGTCTGCTTGTACGCCTGCCTTCTCGATGCCGCCAGTTGTGGATCAATGCGCATCCATACGACCAGATCCGGAGTCGATAGCCCCGAAAACAGAGACTCCACCGGCTCGGCTCCCATTGCACGAAATCGAGCGATGTACTTATAGACCCACTGGTCCGTGATAACCACCTTCCCAGCTCGAAGCGCCGGGCGAACCACAAATTGGTCAAAGAGTTGATACCAAGAAGCCATCAACAGGATGAGATGACGCTCACCCAGGCGCCGGACCTCCACATCTTGGGGGTAGTCCCACAACATCTCTGCAAGTGCCGTCGAACGTTGAGCTGCGAGCGAGTCGCTGGGTTTCGTGTTTCGGGACACGAACACCACATCCACGCCGTGGTCGCGCAGACACGCAGCGGCACGCGTCCCTATGGTGCTCTTCCCTGATCCATCAATACCTTCCAAGCAGATGAAGTAACCAGCGGAGGAATTATTGGAACTATTATTCGTTTTCATGCGACAATTCGTAAACTTCTCGTTGTTGGTCCAACGACGGTAGCCTCTTTGCGTTGCATTGCTACCCACGCAGACGGTCTCGCAAATAGGCGGCTCTGCTCTTGCCAGAGGTCTTGTGGGAGCTCATTGGCATTGAATCGCGATGGCCATCGATCCTCGACGTATTCACGTAGCCTGAGATAGGCCGCTGTGAGACGGGCGAAGTCATGCTCATCGCCCCACCAGTGATGATGGTTGTGATGAATATGAAACTTCCCCCAGTCGCCATCCCAATCTTGGCTGTGCGGGGTGCCGCGGATCCCAAGATTCAAAGCATTATTGTACACAAAAGTTCCAGGCAAAGGTACGAAGCGAAACAGGGAAACGCGCTCTATCCACCTACCAACAACGTCGAGCAATCGCATTGTCTCCTCAGTGGAAACCTCATCTTCTCCGGGGTATCCGTGGACAAGAAACACCTTGTTCTTGATACCAGCTGCGTGCGACTCCCGCAACGCAAAATTCACCTGTTCGATAGTGGCGCGTTTCTCCATAGCGTCGAGAATTCGCTGACTGCCGGACTCCACTCCGAACTCGAGTTCATAACAGCCAGACGAGCGCATGGCGCTCAGAATTACTGGGTCTACCCTGTCGACACGAGATAACGTAGCCCATTGAAGATTGAGATCTTGTATCGCTCCGCAGATATCGTTCACGTTGGTCTTGCTTAAGATGAAATCGTTCCCGACCACCGCAAAACCTTGTATTCCGTACTTTTCGATTAGGTGAATTAATTCCTTTCGCACGTTTGCTCCGGTCCGATACTGGGCCGTCGTCTGCGCTGACGCGCAGTACCGGCACGGGAATGGGCAGCCACGTCCCGGCATGATATGAGTCATGCGCATCGACGTGTTCGACATGCGATCGTTCATTATGAAGTCAGATTCCGGAATCAGGTGCCGCGCTGGAAACTGGAAGCGGTCCACGTTTCGCGAGATCCGTCGCTCTTTGCTCTTCTTGATGTTCCCGGCTTCCCAATAACAGACTCCATCAATTCCGCTAAAATCTCTGGATTCGTATCGACCCAACATCTCAAGGATAGTGTCTTCGCCTTCCCCGAAAGCAACGGCTGCTGGCTCCAAATCGGCAAGCGTCTGCTCGGGTAGCAACGTGGCGTGGACGCCCCCAGCAATGATCATCGCTCGGTCCGAGAACTGGCTGCGTAGCTTACACTCAACAAACAAGTTGAACGTAGCGGACGCTGAGATGCTGAATGCAACGACGTCGAAATCGCGAAAGTCGTACTCGATTTGGTTGGGAGAGATCTTGAACACGCGCACCTCGTGCCCGGCTTCCTCGAGTGTTGCTGCGATATAAAGTGCTCCGAAAGGAGGGAACTCCCTTCGAAGCTCACGATAGCGAGCCATGTCGAGCACTTCCGGATAAACAACGGCGACGCGCATGGTTCACTCCTTAATGCGGATTTAAGAATCCGCGCGCTTCGAATGTGATCAAGTTGTGAGCAACAAGGGCTGAAATGGTTGCGTCATCGAGCTCTGGAAAATCCGATGCAAGGGCAGCTCCGATCTCCTCAACGGAGGTCACACCGTCAAGTCTGTCCCAGACTCGTTCACTAAACGCGTCTATACGGAGAACTTCTGTAAGGTGAATGAGGTAGACTGCTTCCCCGTCCCATCGCTTTCGAACGTAAAAAGCCCGTCTAAGTTGCATGGGGTGCTCTTCCGGGTGGCGTTCTAACCTTCATCTGGGCGCTCTCCACTAGATCGGACGAAAAGCGAAGCGCGTCTTCGACGTAAGTTGCTATTCCGAGTTCGTCCTCTGGAATATGGCTTTCAAACTGCCAGAGCTGCTGTAATGTACGGCTGACCTCCGGTTCGTTTGAGGAAAGGAGCTCAAGCTTTCTGATCCGAAATTTCGTTTTATCATTCGTAACGCCGTTGACGTAGAGCACTGCATCTACGGAGAACTGAACAGCCTCTCGGGCGCGAAGCGCTGCAGAACGCAGGTGTCCAGCACGCAGCATCCCGACTGCGTCGTCAAATGCGTCGTCCGCCCGTCGTATGGCCGTATCCATCAGGAATCTGGAGAACCTCTTCCGGTCGAACAATTTGCCGAGTAAGTCAAAATTTAATTGATGACGTAGAGGCACACCCACGAACAATCTGTGAACAAATTCAGTCTCCCAATAATTAAGAAAATGAAGATTGTTACGCTGTGGATCATCGACAGGAAGGTCGGATAGCTTAGAGGCGAGTCGCTTAATGTCTTCAAGCGGCCAGAGCTCAACGTCGAAACGAACCCCGCTCTCGACAAAGGCGTAGACGCCGTGGTCCGATCCCCGTCGCGTGAGGGCCACGTCCCCTAGCTCTCCTTGCATTGCCACGAATATGTCCACATCCGAGCTCGTGTTTCCGAGACCCTCAACGAGGGAACCCGAAATCCACGCCGTATGCACGTCGACCGGAAGCTCAAGCCGATCCAGCACTGCGAGCGAAGCCGAGACAAGCTCGGCCTCGCTCATTTCGTTCGTGGACAGGTACATCCGTCACGCCATGATCAGCGCCGGAGAAAACCGTCCCTTCATGTCCTCGGGAATTCCCATCAACCTTGCTTCGTCACGAGGAATACCGACCACTCCGAGTTCTTGCGGGACGTATTGAACGTCGATATTCAACGCGGAGGCCAGCTCCGAGCGTTGCTGATCAGTGAGAGTAATCTTGGTCGTGATTGACTGGCGCTTGATCATATGCGTTTCTCCTTGGTTGTCGCCGCTTTTCGCGGGATGGGTGAATGTACGTGCCGCTCGGTTTCAACGTCAAGCCTGAACGACGTGCGCGCATGGGTCGATTGCAGAACGAGACAGCCAGGCGTGCACTCACGAGCGCCCGTTTCGTTGTGGACGTATAGTGCGCCGGGTAAACCGGCAGGAAGAAGAGGATGGAAAAGCCTTACATCGAAGGAGTAGCGACCCACGATGGCCCCGAGTCATGCGTCGGCGCCCGCAAGGGCGACGGCGAAGCGTTGACAGGGGTACGCACGGGCAGGGTATTGGGCCGCGAAATCAAGCAGTTCGGCGTGCTGACGCTGTTATCCGAAGCGGAAGGCAACACGACGGGCGCCGTGAACGCGAGGCGCTGGTCGGCCCCGCGCGGTCGGAGACCCCTAGCACGTGCGGAATCTTCCTGCGCGAGAACCGGGAGATCCCCTGGCTGCCCGCCGCGGATGGTGCGACGGGCCGCATCGGGAAGGCCAGAGGCCAGAAGCCGATAATGGACGGCCAGGGGAAGTCGGACGGGCCCGTAGTACCTGCGAAGCCGCCGAACAACGCCGGGCGACCCGCTGCGGATGTGGTGGAGGGAAGGGGCCCGACCGAGGGGAACACGGACCAGCAAAACGCGCCCCGGACGCAGTGCCGGACAAGCGCGCCAAGTGCGCTGGGTCGTGTACGTCAAGCAGCCGCTGTTGACGCTCAGGCTGGCTGATGGTCCGTCGAGCAGGCCGCTTGATGGCCATCGCGGGCGTGCGTGGTTGCGGTCAAGGAGAGCGATGGCCATCGCTCGGACGCGCGCGCCGCAGGGCGGCTCGCCATGGCCATCGTCGTTCGTGGCCGTCGGCACCGGCGAGGTGTTCCTTCGCCAGCACCAAGGGGGCGCCCGCCATGTCGGTCAGCGTCAGCTGACGTCCGTACCCAGGTCGCCGACGATGCGTGCCATCACGTCACGCTCGACGAGCTTTTTCTTCCGTCGTGCCGCCGTAATCACGGGGCTGCCCAGCCAGGCGCCTGGGATGAACACGTCGGCCCGGTTCTCGGCCGGGTTGTCGGTGACCACCGCCTCGACGAGGTTCAGCGCGGGCCGCTCCGGCAGCTCGATGCCCGCAGCGAAGATGCGGCGGACGCCGGAGAACAGCGTGTCAATCCAGCGAGCAGGCCTTGCTCGACCAGCTCGAACGCGCGTGGCGACGGCGAGCTACGTCCGCACCTCCTTCAGCGGAGGCTCTTCCGCAACTGCTTTCGCCCGCGGCGCAGCCGTTTGTTCGTCGCCTGGATGGGCACCAAGCTCTGCTGCGATCTCCTCAGCGGTATTGCCCACGGCGGTGCCCGCGAGCACGGCCCGGCGCTCGGGCTTGAGCCGCTCCAGGCAACGAAGCGCCATCCGCTTGTCCACCTGGCCGAAGGGCGGCGGTGCATGCCTCGCTATCCCTGGAGCCGCGAACGCCGCAAGCTCCCTGTACCACCGGTATAGGCGCTCCCGGTAATGGAAGATGTGGTGCCAAGTAACAGCGAAGAGCCAGCTCTGCAGAGCCTGCTTCGGCGGCACCTCCGGACGGGGCAAAAAGCCTCCACCTTCCACGCTGCGCCAGGCGGACAGGAAGATCTCCTGCATGAGGTCCGGCTGATCGCGAGCGGGTACGGCGAACTGGCGCAACACGGCATGGATCATCCTTGAGTGCCGCATGTTGGCCTCGAAGGGAACGTGCACTGCCGGGGGCGCACCCATCTCGACTCGACGTGACGTGCGCCTACGCTCCGCCACGGCTTCCTTGCGTGTCATGGACGTGCTCATTCTCCTGGCCCGGCGCAGGGAGGATCTCGGCCTGACGTCGCTCAAGAACGCCGGCGCTTCCACCGCTGGCTATCTGTCGCCAGGGCCGCCGCCGATTCAGCGAAGTTGCATCAGCAGCGCCTCGCGCTCCCGGGCCAGCTGACCCCGAGGGAACTCCATGGCGTGCATGTCGAGCAGGCGTCGCGCCTCGACGTCAGCCCTGGCGTTGTAGGCTTCGATGGCCTTGCGCGCCTGGAAGATCAGGTCCTTCTCGCGCTCGCTCGCGACCGGGCGTGCGGCGCGGACGAGCGGCGAGGAACGCGCAACTGCTGCGGCCGGCGAAGCGGGCTTGCCGTTCATCGCGGCCGGTGCATGCTCGCCGGGTGCTGGGATGCCCTGCACCACGAGCGAGGCCGTGGCGACCGCACCGCGTGCGTCTGGCCGCTCGAGGGGCGGCGCGGTGTGCTGCTGCGGGGGCGTGGCCGCACCGGCGTGGATCGCTGCTGGCCGTAACCACGGGGTCGTACTGGCCGAGCCTGACGAGCGTGGAGCTGTCGCGACGACGGCGCCCGTCAGCACGACGAGCGCAGCCTGCGCGAGGACCTTTGCCCCAACCTTCTGCAGGTGCAGCGCGGTCGTCCACGACGGGCGACGGAACAGGCCGAACGCCACAGGGACGCAGGGCTCCTTGTCCCAGCCCCGGAATTCTTGCTGCGCCGTCCAGCGCCGCTTCGCCTCGTCCAGCTGCTCGCGTGCCCTGCGGTGCTGGCTCTTCACGGTGTCCAGCTTGAGCCCCAGCTCGGCGGCGATCTCGGCGAGCGACTTCTCCTCGAGCTCGTGCTTGACCAAGAGGTCGCGGTACGTGGGGTCGACCTGCTCGATCAGGTCGCGCATGACTGCTTCCCGCTGCTGCCTCCGGAGCAAGGCTTCCGGGCTCGGTTGGTCCCCGCGGAAGTCGTGCTCGTCGAACGGGGTCAGGACCTCACCCCGACGGCTCGCGTCCCGTAGGTGCGTGCGGGCGAGGTTCAGGGCGATGGTGACGGAGTACGGCGCTGGATCCACGCCCGTCTCGAGCCGCCCTCTCGCCTCCCAGTCCCGTAGGAGCGCTTCCTGCGCGAGGTCCTCGGCGTGTCGCGCGGGGACACCGACCCGCCTGATGAGGCGGCGAAAGAGCTCGAAGTGGGGGGGAGTTCGTGCTGGCTTGCCCACAGCTGGTAGCACCCCTGAGCTGGTCGGAAGGGTTCAATAAAGAGCAGGGTCGGTCAACTTTGGTAGGATAATGTACGCTTTATGATGTGCGTACCTGGGCAGCTCCACTGCTCGGCGGGGCGACGAGCTCCTTTGCGTCGTCGGGCCGATCTTTGCCTGGAAAAAGGTCGGTTTCCTGCGAATTGGTCGAGGTTGACGCCGCGCGTCCGGCGTAAGTACGGTCCGCGCATGCGTGACGTTGCGCCTTCGCTGCTGTTCTGCCTGATGATTGGCGCCGCAACCAGCTACACGAGCTCGGCCAGCGCCGAGGACATCTACTCGACGCCGGAGCAAGTCGGCAACTCGACGGAGAAGGACCTTATTCGCCGCGCACAGAGGGCCCGCGACGCAGGGCGGTGGACCGAGGCTCATGCGGCCTACAAGGCGGCCTTCGAGGCCGCAGACCCGGCGTCGAGCACGGAGCAGGCGCGCGCGGAGATCGCCGGAGAGCTCGGCCTGTGTGAGCTCGAGCTGCGCAAGTACCGTGACGCTGCGGAGCATCTGGCCTGGAGCCTGGATCAGCGCAACGTCCTTCCCCTTCAACTACAGCTTCGGTTTGAGGCCGGTCAGCGCAAGGCAGCTCCGCACGTCGCGACCCTCTACCTGTCCGTCGACCCGCCCGATGCCGAGGTGCTCATCGACGGCAAGCCCATCAGCGCGCCTGCACGGACCTACAGGCTATTCTTGGAGCCCGGTCAGCACATGGTGCGGGCCCGGTTGGCGGGCCATGAGGAGGCGTTCGCGTCGTTCGATACGCAGGCCGGGAAGCCGACGACCATCTCGCTGCAGGTACCGCGCGCCGCAGCACCAGGGGCTCCTTCGAATGAAACCTCGATGCGGAGCTCAGCGCCACCGGCGCAGGCGTCGTCTTCCGTGGCGCCGTCCTCCACGACGTCGAAGCTGCGCATCGCTGGCGCGGTCGTGGCGGGAGTGACGATGGTGGCCGGCGGCGGGTTCCTGATCTGGAGTGCGAACACCGAGGATGAGCTCCACGACCAAGCTACCGCCCTGCGTGGCGCGGACAACGATGCGAGCCGATGTGCCCGCCCCGATGCACCGCGCGCGTGCTCGGAGCTGCGCGACCTGCAAGAGAAGCGGGATCTTCTGAAGACAGCCGGATGGGTGACCCTGGCGTCGGCCGGCGCGATCGGCGCCCTGACGCTCGTGTCTCTGCTCGTGGACCGAAGCTCGCCGCTCAGCGATGGGGTGCGTGTTGTGCCCACGGTGAGCGGGCAGCACGCGGGGATGATACTGGCCGGTGAATGGTGACGAACTTGGAGCTCGGGAGCATGGATAACTCATCGAAAGGTCGGCGCGGGGTGGCTACCTTGGTGCCTATCGCGCTCGGATGCGGAATCGCGGCGATCGTGTGCGGATGTTCCTCCGGGCCTGACCCTAAGGAGCCCATATGCGACGACGATCCCACGCTGGGGTCTCCGCAAGATGGGTGCGGCCTCTTCGTCAGCGCAAGTCTCGGCGACGACGCGAATCCAGGAACGCGCGCAGCACCGCTGAGAACACTGCGCAAGGCCCTCGAGCTCGTCGAGGAGGGCGGTCACCCCCACCATGTCTACGCTTGCGCTGAAACCTTCGACGAACGTATCTGGTTCTACGACACGAGTATCTGGGGTGGGTTCGACTGCACGAACGGCTGGCAGCACCTCGGTGCCGATGCGAAGACCGTCATCGCCCCGAATCAGCCCGAGCGTGAAGTCGTGACGTTCGGAGGGCGGGAAATCACGCTCGCGAACCTGCGGATCGTGGCGCCCGATGGTAACGAGATGGACCGAACAGAAGCGTGCTCGATCGGAATCGTCGCTATTCGCGATGAGGCCGAGCTCAAGCTCGTTGCGAGCGAAGTCATCACAGGACGGGGCGCGATGCCGGGCGGCAACTCGATCGGGATCTATCTCACCGCTGGCAGCGAGCTCGAGGTGATCGACAGCCTCATCGCCGCAGGTGACGGAGCCGACGGTGAGCCCGGAGCTCCCGCGGAGGACGCAGCGGCGGCCGATGGGCGGCCTGGACACGCGGGAGCCGACGCGTGCACGGTCGATGACGTGACTGCAACCCGCGAGGTCACGACGGCGTGTGACGACGAAACCTCGGTCAGCGGCCAAGGCGGCCCCGGTCTGCCCGATGAGGGCTTCAACGCAGGTTATGGGGAGCCGCTGCCCGACCCGAACCCGACGGGCGCCGGCACTGGGGGTGTCGGTCAGCAGGGAAGCATGGCGTGCACCGACGGCCAGCGCGGCCTCGACGGTGCCGCGGGTGTGCACGGTCAGGGGGCAAGGCTTCCTGGCGTTGTGGGATGGGTCCGCACGCTGGGCAAGGGGCGGGACGGGACGCTCGGACGCCCGGGTCAGGGCGGCGGCGGTGGTGGCGGTTCGCGCGGCGGTGCGACCGCGTGTGGTGCCGGGCCGGTCGGGGGGGCGTTCGGCGGCTCGGGCGGTTCCGGCGGTTGTGGCGGCAAGCAGGGAACGGCCGGTTTCGCCGGAGGGGTGAGCGCTGGCATCGTCACAAGAGGTTCGAAGGTCACCATCCGCGGATCGACCCTTCAGACCGGCCGCGGTGGTCGGGGTGGCGCGGGAGGGGCGGGACTGCCAGGAGGAAGCGGAGCTCCCGGCGGTGAGGGAGGCGGAGGCGTGCCCGGGGCGCTCGCGGGATGCCGCGGAGGCGATGGTGGCAACGGGGGGCCCGGGGGTGGCGCAGGCGGCGGGCTCGGCGGTCATTCGGTAGCCATCGCGTACCTGGAGACCGCGGAGGTTACGCGCGAGAACGTCCAGGCGACGTTTCTCCTTGGAACTGCTGGGGAGGGAGGGGACGGCGGCGATCCGAATGTCACGGAGAGCCAGGGCGACGATGGCGTGGCGGCCGAGTTCCTGCCGTTTGCGGCCATTGATCCGAACGACCCAGACTCTCATGAGCTGCAGTAGGGGGCGCGCCATGTGGGAAGAGATGACGAGATGGGAATCGGGCTTTCGCGCGCTGGGTGCTCGGCCTTTGCTGTTCGGAGTCGCTTTGTTCAGCGGGAGCGCGGCGCTCGGATGCGGCAGCGAATCGGGTGTGTGGGAACGCTGCGAGGAGACCCTCACATGCGCGCCGGTGGAGCCATGCAACGCGGATCCCGGCAACGCCGATCGTCCGGTCGACTGCGAGGGCGTGTATGTGGCAGACAACGGCAATGATGCTACGCCTGGCACGCCGAATCTGCCGGTAAAAACGTTTGCGCGGGCGTTCGAGCTTGCCCGCGAGCGTGGCATGCGGGTGTACGCATGCGCCGACACATTCTCTGTCGAAGTCCGTGTGCCGGCAGGAATGGAGGTGTGGGGAGGGCTCGACTGCCGCGGTCTGCCAAGTCATTGGCCGTTGCATCCACTCGGCGAGCTCACCACGATTGCACCAGGTCCGAACCGGATTCCGCTCACCGTCGTGGACCAGGCGGCGGAGCCCTCGCCCGAGGCCGACGTGATCACGACGTTGACGAGAATCCGTATGATCGCACAAGATGCCACCGTGCCGGGCGGCGCTTCCATTGCCATGCGCGCCCTGCCGGGAGTGACGGTACAGCTGCGCTTGAGCGAGCTCGTAGCCGGGGACGGCGCAGATGGAGCTCCTGGTGCGGATGGCGGCATCAATGCATCACAAGAGGGGGCACCGGGGAATCCAGGAGCGTTGGCGTGCTCTGCCGATACGGTGACGGGAGGGGCGCGAGTCACAACCTCGTGTGACGACGGCATCTCGTCGGGGGGGGATGGGTGGTATCGGCACAAACGATGATGGTGGCGACGGCGAAAGTGGTTCCCCTCTGCCAATCACGAATCCAATGAGCCACGGTATGGGTGGAGCTGGGCAAGGCATCCTGTCGTGCACAGAGGGGAGGGGTGGCCTGGCGGGGGATGACGGCGCGAACGGGAACGGCGCATCAGGGCCGGGTCGGGTCACAGACACGGGGCTGGAAGGTGGCGCAGGCGAAGATGGCCAGGCAGGGCAGCACGGTTACGGGGGCGGCGGTGGAGGCGGCTCGCGTGGCGGCTCAGCGCACTGCGGCGCAGGCGCGGCACAGGGCGGCGCTTCTGGCGGTTCCGGCGGTGCTGGCGGCTGCGGCGGCAAGCCCGGAAAGGGCGGCGGTCCAGGCGGATCCAGCATCGGGATTCTGTCTTACCACGCCAGCGTCCGCGTAAGTAAAACCAGCATCATCACGGGTCGTGGCGGAAACGGTGGACGAGGCGGGGACGGCCAGTACGGCGGCGTGGGTGGGTACGGGGGCACTGGCGGGAGTAACAGAGCTGGATCGCAGCCAGGCTGCCGTGGCGGCGATGGCGGGAAGGGCGGCAACGGGGGCCGGGGCGGTGGAGGCCACGGAGGACACTCACTCGCGGTGGCACATACCGTCGACCAGGGCCCTGACGTCGAGCCCGACTCTCCGATCAAGTTCGGCATCCCTGGTGACGGCGGAGGTGCCGGCGATCTCAACGCGAACTCGGGCAAGCCCGGTTCCGCAGCCGTCTCGATGGGCTTCCAGGAGTAGAGACGCGACGCTCCCAAGGCGCCGGCCCGCCGGCCCGGTATCTTGATCCGCCCCATCGCCGACCTCGGGGGAGAGCGCCTCGTTGCCGCTACCGTCCAGCCTGACCTGGCGCCGGCGTGGCGAGGCACCGTGGCGATCCGGCGCGGGCTCGCCCGGCGGACCGTCGGCGCGCCGCAACACGGCGGTGCGGTGCCCAGAATGACGCACACGGAACGAGAGCGCCACACGGGTGACCCTCGGAATCAGGAGTCTTCTGACCATGTGCATGCGATGAGCGCACGATTGCGACGCTGGACATCCGTCATACCGAGCCGCGCCAGGCGCGCGCCCGCTCCGTCGGAGACGCGCGCAGCCAAGCAATCGACCAAGCGCTGAATCGCACAATGAATCGATGAGCGCAGTAAACGTCCTTGCTGTGACGGTATCTCGCAGCGAGCCATACTGTCCCCACTGTGACGGTATTCCTGCTGAGATTGATGCTGTCTAAGGCGTCTCATCAGGTGTAACGTCGCTGGTGAAGGCGAGCTGTCCACCACCGCCGCCTGATCTTTGCCAGCAGCCAGCATCGGGGGAAATCGATGGAACCTCAGGAGACGGTTCTCCAATCGCATCATGGCGAGCTTGCCGCCCTGCGCGCTCGTGTGTCCAGGCTAGAGCAGATCGAGCGGGATCTGCGTGCCGAGCTCAGCCGTACGAACGCCGTGCTACAGGCGATTCCATACCTGCTCTGCGTCCACGATCCCGTCGAGCAGCGCACGCTCTACGAGAACCGCTCGCTGGCCGGCGAGCTCGGATATGCGGCGGACGAGGCAGGCCTCGCGGGCCTCGATGCGTTCGTGACGCTCGCGCACCCCGACGACCAGACCCGGGCTCGCGAGCAGCTCGATCACGCAGGAGAAGGCCAGGCGAGCGACTCGGCGGAGCTCGCGTATCGGCTGCGCAAGGCCGACGGGTCGTGGTGCTGGGTCACGCGGCGCGAGATCGTCCTCGCGCGGGACGGCGCTGGCAAGCCGCGCCAGGTCATGAGTGTAGTCCAGGACATCACAGGTCGAAAGGACATGGAGGTGGAGCAGCGCCGCCAGGCCGAAGAGCTCGGCGTGTCGAAGACGTTGATTGACAATGCGCTAGATGGCATCACATTGACGTCCATGAGTGGGCAGGTCGTCTACGCCAACACCGCCTTCAAGGCGATGAGCGGCTTCGGCGACGGCGCGGTCGGCTGTGGGCTGAACGACTTCTATTCGCCGGAGAGCTTTCGCCAGCTCTCCAACGAGGTCTTGCCGATCCTGATGAAGGACGGCGCATGGCGCGGCGTCCTCAAGATCCGGCGCCCCGACGGGAGCGAGTGGATGGGGCAGACCAGCGCTTTCGTGGTCCTGGGCCCGGCGGGGGAGCCGACGGGCATGGCGGCGTTCTTCAGGGACATCACGGAGCAGCTCCGGTACGAGCAGGAGACGCTCGCCCAGATGCGGGTGATCCAGGCGCAGCAGGCGGCGCTCCGGGAGCTCGGCACGCCGCTCATCCCGATCGCAGACGGCGTGATCGCGATGCCCCTCATCGGGGCGATCGACCGGGAGCGCGCGCAGCAGATCCTGGAGACGCTCCTGAACGCGCTCGGCGAGAAGCAATCGGCCGTGGCGATACTCGATATCACCGGCGTGAAGGCCGTGGACGGAGAGGTGGCCGCCGCGCTGGTCCGCGTCGCGCAGGCGGCGAGGCTGCTCGGCGCCGACGTCGTGTTGTCAGGCGTCCGCCCCGTCGTCGCGCAGGCGCTCGTCGATCTTGGCACCGAGCTCAGAGGGCTCGTCACCTGCGGCACCCTGCAAAGTGGTATCGCCTACGCGCTGAAGCGCAAGGCACGCTCGATGACCGTCTGAGCTCCCACGCATCGTCCTCTGCAGTTCAACAGGGAGGTTCGATCATGCGCGCTCACGCGACACAGGCTCGTCTGTCCCATGCACCAGGAGAGCTCCAGCGCGAGCTTCCCGCGCTCGATCTCGCGACCGATCGCCCACGCCCGCCCGCGCCTTCGCGAGGTCGCGCGTCGGCGTCGCGAGAGCTGCCGCCTCGGCTCGCCCTGGAGCTCGACCGCGTGCGCCGGGGCTCGGGCGCGACGCTCTTCGTCACCCTGCTCTCTGCTTATGCAGCGCTGCTCTACCGCCATACCGTTCAGAGCGAGATCCTGATCGGGACGCCCTGGCCTCGCCGCGGCGGCCGGTGGAGCTTGCGGGCCGCGCCAGAGCCTCGCCATCCGCTCGTCCTGCATGCCCGCATCGACGAGGAGCTCAGCTTTCGTGACCTCCTCGCGCAGATCGCCGCGCAGATCGCCTCGGCCGAGGCTCGCGGCCACGTGCCTCTGGACCAACCGCTCGCGGGGCTCGGGGCGGCGGAGGAGACAAGCGATCCCCCGACGTTCCAGACCACCTTCGAGCTCGTGCGACCCGGGGAGGTCCTGCGCAGCACGGCGATCAGCGCGGCGACAGCGGCGCGGCGCTCGCGCGCCCGCCCGGCCACGCTGGTCGATCTGTCGCTGTCCGTCACCGCGTTGGAGCGAGGGCTCGTCGCGACGATGACGTACAGCACCGACGTGTTCGATCCCGGGACCATCGAGCGGATGCTGGACCACCTCGGCCTCCTGCTCGCGGGCGTCGCGGAGGACGCCGAGCGGCCGATCGCCGAGATTCCGCTGCTCACGCCGGAGGAGCGGCGCCGGATGACCGTCGTCTGGAACGCGACGCGGACCGCCTATCCGCGCGACGCGTGTGTTCATGAGCTCTTCGAGGAGCAGGTCGCGCGGACGCCCGACGCCATCGCTGTCATCGAGGGCGGTAAGGCGCTCACCTACCGTGAGCTGAACCGCCGCGCCAACCGGCTCGCTCATCGGATCTCCGCGCGCTGCGCCGGCCCTGACCTGCGCGTGGCCGTCCTCGTCGAGCGCTCGTCGAGCGCGCTCGTCGCCCTGCTCGGCGTCCTCAAGGCCGGCGGCGCCTACGTGCCTCTCGATCCGAGCTATCCAGACGAGCGGCTGCGCTTCATGCTCGAGGACGCGGCGGTGAGCCTCGTGCTCGGGCAGCGAGCGCTGGTGACGCGGCTCGACCTCCGCGGGGACGTCATGTGCCTCGACGAGGACCACGGCGCGCCAGGCGACGACAGAAACCCGGCCATCCCTGCTGCCGCGACCGATCTTGCTTATGTGATGTTCACCTCGGGCTCGACCGGCCGGCCCAAGGGCGTGGCCGTCCCGCACCGAGGGGTCGTCCGCCTCGTACGGGACACCGGCTATGTCGCGTTCGCGCCATCGGATCGCGTCGCGCACGCCTCCAGCCTCTCCTTCGACGCGTCGACGTTCGAGATCTGGGGCGCGCTGCTCAACGGCGCATGCCTCGTCATCGTGTCTCACGAGACGCTGCTGTCGCCGGAGGCGATGCCTGCGCTCCTCCGCCGCGAAGGCATCACCGTCCTGTTCCTGACCACGGCGCTCTTCCACCACCTCGCGCGTGTGAGCCCGGACGCCTTTCAGGGGCTCTCCTACCTCGTTGTCGGCGGCGACGTGCTCAATCCGACGCTGTCCAGAGAGGTGCTCCTGAAAGGCGCCCCGAAGCACCTCGTGAACGGCTACGGTCCGACCGAGAACACGACGTTCTCCATGGCTCACCTGGTGCGCGCGGTCCCGGAGGGCGCCTCCCGCGTGCCGATCGGGCGGCCCATCTCGAACACGCGCGCCTATGTCCTGGACCGCCGGCTCCAGCCGGTGCCGGTGGGCGTCCCCGGCGAGCTCTACGTCGCCGGCGACGGGCTGGCGCGAGGCTACCTGAACCGACCCGATCTGACCGCCGCGGCGTTCGTCCAGAACCCCTTGCCCGAGGAGCCGGGAGAGCGCCTGTACAAGACGGGCGATCAGGTCCGTTATCTGGCCGATGGGTCGCTCGATTTCCTGGGGCGGATCGACTGCCAGGTGAAGATCCGTGGCTTCCGCGTCGAGCTCGGGGAAATCGAGGCGGCGCTGTGCGCGTGCCCCTCCGTGCGCGAGGCCGTTGTCGTGCTCCACGAGCACGCGCCCGGCGACATGCGCCTCGTGGCCTACGTCGTCTCGGACTTCGGCCCGGGCGGCCCTCCGTCGCGCCCCCCGTGCGGGGATCGGTCGGAGGGAGCGGAGGCCGGCGTGGACAGCAGCGGCCCCGCGAGCAGCGGCCCCGCGTCCCGCGACCTGTCGAGGAGCCTGCGCCGGTCTCTGCAGGAGAAGCTGCCCGACTACATGATCCCGGCCGCGTTCGTCGTGCTGCCATCGCTGCCGCTCGCCGCGACAGGGAAGGTCGATCGCAAGACGCTGCCGCCGCCCGACGTCGGCCGGATGCACACCGGAGCGCCGGAGAGCACCCGCTCTCCGATCGAGCGCCGGGTGGCCGAGATCTGGGCGTCCGTCCTCCACACCGATCGCCCGGAGGTCGACGATGACTTCTTCGAGCTCGGCGGAAACTCCCTGCTGGCGGCGCAGGTGCTCCTCCAGGTGCGGATGGTCTTCCAGGTCGACGTGCCCGCGCGCCGGCTGTTCGAGTCGCCCACCCTGGCCGGGCTCGCCCGCGCCGTCGAGGAGGCGCGGCGCTGGAAGGCGCGCGGGACCGCAGCGTCGATGGGCGCGATCGACCTCCGCGCGGAGGCCGCCCTCGCCCCCGACATCCGCCCTTGCGGCTCGTTCGTCGACACGAGCGCTCCGCCTCGCCACGTCTTCCTCACCGGCGCCACGGGGTTCCTGGGCGCCTTTCTCCTGCGCGACCTCCTCACGCAGACGCGCGCCACGGTCCATTGCCTCGTCCGCGCTCCCGACGCTGCAGCAGGCCTGGCGAGGCTCCGGCGGAGCCTGGAGGCCTATTCGCTCTGGGATCCCGCGGTGAGCGCGAGGATCGTCGCCGTGCCTGGCGACCTGAGGGAGCCGCTGCTCGGGCTCACCCCGGCTTGCTTCGAGGCGCTCGCGCAGCGCATCGACGCGATCTACCACGCCGGCGCCGAGGTCAATTACATCAAGCCGTACGCGTCCCACAAGGCGGCGAACGTGCTGGGGACACAGGAGATCTTGCGGCTCGCTTGCCTGGGCCGGACGAAGCCCGTGCATCACGTCTCGACGATCGGGGTGATCGGCCAGATCGGCCATTTCACAGGCGCCCAGACCGTGCGGGAGAGCGACGATCTCGATCGCTGGGTGGACCACCTCCACACGGACATGGGTTATTCCCAGAGCAAGTGGGTCGCCGAGAAGCTCGTGTGGATCGCGCGCTCGCGCGGGGTGCCCGTCACCGTCTTCCGCCCCGGGTCCATCCTGGGTCACAGCCAGACGGGCGCCGCCAACGTGACCGACTTCGTGAGCAGGATGATCAAAGGCTGCGTCGAGATGCGCTGCGCCCCCGACCTCCCCGCGCAGAGCAAGGAGCTCGTGACGGTCGATTACGTCAGCCGGGCGATCGTGCGCCTGTCGGGCCGGCCGGGCTCGCTGGGGAAGGCGTTCCACCTGGTGCCCCCGCCGCCTCATCGGCTCGATCTGAACGGCTTCTTCGATCTGCTCGTCTCTCGCGGCTATCCGCTGGTGCGGCTGCCTTACGCGCAATGGTGCGAGCAGCTGCTGGCGCGGGTACGGCGATCGAGCGACAGCCCGTTCCTTCCGCTCCTGCCGATGCTGACCGAGAAGGTCCACGGGGAGCTGACCCGATGGGAGCTGTACGCGCAGATGCCCGCCTTCGACTGCCAGAACGCGATCGAGGGGCTGGCCGGCACGGCGATCGCGTGTCCCCCCATGAACGCCCGGCTGCTGGACACGCTCCTGGCCTACTACCTGCGCAGCGGGCACCTGCGCGCCCCGGCGGCGGCCGCGAGCGGCGTGCGCCTGGCCGCGCCGAGGGCCCGCAACCCGCTCCGGTGGCAAGACGCCGCGCGCTCGCGGCGGGGGGCGCACGGCTGAGCGCGCGTCCCACGCGCGCCACGCGCCCCTCGCGGAGGCCGTGGCCGGCTACCCGCGATCCTCTTCCCGCCGCACCTTCACCGCGCAGGCCTTGTACGACGGCTGCCGGGAGTACTGGTCGAAGGCCGGGAACGTCAGCTTGTTCGTGATCTCGTAGTGCATCGGCACGAAGATCTCCCCGGGCTTCACCGAGTTCGTGACGAACGCCCGCGCCTTGATCTCGGCGCGGCGGGACGCGATGACCACCCACTCGTTCATCTCGATACCGATCTTCTTCGCGTCGACCGGGCTCAGCTCGACGTAGATCTCCTTCGGATAAAGCCGCTGCAGCACCGCCGACTTCTTGGTCCGCGTCTGCGTGTGCCACTGGCTGGAGCTCCCTCGCCCCGTGAGCAGCGTGAACGGATACTGCTCGTCGGTCGGCTCCGGCAGCTGGCGGGGCGCCTGGAAGGTGAACTTCGCCTTCTGATCCGGGCGGTAGTACTGGCCGTCCTCGAACAGCCGACGCTCGTTCGTCTCGAAGGCAGCCCCCTCGGGGTAGGGCCACTGGATGCCGCCGCGCTCGTCGAGCATCGTGTAGCCCTCGATGCCCGTGATGTCGCACGGCTGCCCCTTCGAGAGCCGCTTCATGATCTGGAAGACCGCCTCCGGGCTCTTCCACTCCTTGAACAGCTCGCCGCAGCCCCAGTACTGGGCGACCAGCTGGAAGATGTGAAAGTCCGCCAGCGCCTGGCCCGGGGCCCGCGCGACCTTCTTGACGAGGCCGATGCGCCGCTCCGAGTTGATGAACGTGCCGTCCTTCTCGGCCCACGAGGCCGCCGGGAGGACGAGGTGGGCGCGCTCCGCCGTCTCCGTCGTCGCGTACATGTCCTGCACCACGAGGAACTCCAGGCGGCCGAGCAGCTCGTGCAGATCCTCCTGGTTGATCCAGGAGTGGGCCGGGTTCGTCGCGATGATCCAGAGGCCCTTGATCTTCCCCTTCAAGATGCCTTCGATGATCTGGTCGTAGGCCAGGCTGTTCCGGGTCGGGATGATCTCCTCCGGAATGCCGAGGATCCCGGCGATCTTCTTCCGGTGCTCCTCCTTCGTGAAGTCGTGGCCGGCGAACAGGGCCGTCGTGTTGCTGAACATCCGCGAGCCCATCGCGTTGCACTGGCCCGTGATGGAGTTCGCCCCGGTGCCGGGACGGCCGATGTTCCCCGTCATCAGCGCCAGGTTGATGAGCGACTGCGCGACCCGCACGCCCTCGTGGCTCTGGTTGACGCCCATGGTCCACCAGAACGACACCCGCTTCCCGTTGTGGATCTTCTCCGCGAACGACGCGAGCTGCGCCTCGGTGAGCCCCGTCGCCTCGGAGACCCGCGCCGGCGTGAAGTCCTCGACGTGCGCCTTGAACGCCTCGAAATCGACCGTGTGCGCCTCGATGTACCCCGGGTCGATCCACCCGCGCTGGATGAGGATGTGGGCGATGCCGTAGAACAGCGTCAGATCCGACTTCGGATTGAGCGCGTAGTGCGCCGTCGCGGCCATCGCCGTCTCGGTCTTGCGCGGATCCACGACGAGGATCTCGGGGCGGTTCTTGTTCTTGCAGAGCCGCTCCCACATGATCGGGTGGGCGATGCAGAGGTTCGAGCCGACGAGCACCACGACGTCGGACTCCTCGAAATCGCGGTACGTGTAGGGCGGCGCGTCGAACCCGAACGCCTCCTTGTACGCGACCACCGACGTCGCCATGCATTGCCGGGTGTTGCCGTCCCCGTGCAGCATGCCCATCCCGAACTTCGCGAGCGCCCCGAGGAAGGCCATCTCCTCGGTGACGATCTGCCCGGTGCTGATGAAGGCGACCGACTCCTTGCCGTGCGCGTCCTGGATCGCCTTGAACCGATCGACGAACGTGCGGAGCGCGACGTCCCACTCCACGCGCTCCAGCTTCCCGCGCGCGTTCCTGAGGAGCGGCGCGGTGGCGCGATCGGTCGCGCGGAGCGGCGTGAGCGCCTCCCAGCCCTTCGGGCACGCCATCCCGAGGTTCACGGGATAGTCGGTGTTCGGCGAGAGGTTGATCGCCTCTCCGTCCTTGAGGTGCACGTTCAGCCCGCACCCGGTCGAGCAGAACCCGCACACGACCGTCGTCGTCTGGTCGGGCTTGAGCCGCGCAGGCACCCTCCCGAGGCCGAACTCGCCGGGCGTGAGGAGCAGCTCGCGCGTCAGCGGCCCGTTGCGCTGCAAGAGGAGGTTGTCCGCCTGCTTGGGCGCCGGAGACGTCTTCTTCGCATCGCTTGCATCGCTGGTCGACATCAGGAGAGCCCTCCGGGCATCTTGGAGGCGGGCGCCGCTGCGAAGAAGAGGTACCGCTCGAGGAACTCGCCCGCGAGGCAGAACAGGAACGCCACGACCGCCATCGCCATCAGAACTTCAGAGCTCACGCCGCTGTTCGGCGCCGAGAAGAGGCTGAGCGCCGGCAGGACGATCCCGCCGAGCGCCCCGCAAGCGAAGCGCCAGCCCGTCGCGCCCTTCAGCTCCCCCGTCATCAGGATCGCGCTCCGCTTGAGCGTCGAGTGGCTCCGCTTCCGGAGGTGCCGGAACATCGAGAGCTCCACGAGCAGCTTGAGCGCCGTCGTCACGCACAGGAACGCGCTCAGCCCGCGGAAGCCTCGGGTCAGGAGCAGCGCCGCGTGCTCGGCGCTCAGGAGCAGGCCGATCATCAGGACCGTCGAGCTCCCGAGGATGGCCGCCGTGGTCGCGAACTTGAAGCCCGTCAGGGCCCCGCGCCAGTGCTCCCGCTGCGTCGCGGCGTACACCATCACGGAGCAGAAGACCCCGAGGATCCCGCTCAGCGCGACCGCATAGGAGAGCGGCGCCTGCAGGTGCTCGATCGGGGGCAGCGCCGAGAGCACCGGGAGCGCGGAGATCGACGGAAGCGCAGGCAACCAGAAGGACGCCGCGTACAGCGTCGCGGCGCCGGCGAAGAGCGAGAACCCCAGGATCTCCCGGCTGAGCCACGACGTCTTGAGCCCCAGGAAGGCCCGGAACGCGAACTGCGGCCGGCCAAGGTGAAAGAGGCTCGCCTTCAGCGCGGCGATCCCGAAGACGAGCGCGAACGTGGCGCTGTGCCCGCCGAAATCCCGCGTCGCCTGCGCGCCGAGGATCTCGTTGAGGGCCAGGTTCACGCAGAACGCGCCCACCGAGAGCTGCGTCAGCACCAGCATCGCGACGAGCGGAGGGTGGGAGTGCTCCCGGCTCACCTGGTAGAAGTCCGCGGGGAGCATGTTGCGCGGGAGCGACTTCTGCGTCTTGTAGGTCGTCGTCGGGATCGTGATCTCCGGCGCCGCCGCCCCCGGCAAGAAGAGGCTCGTCTGGCTCTCTTGCACGGCCTGCTGCTGGTCGACCATCGTGATCCGGATGGCGCCGTTGGGGCATGACTGCACGCACGCCGGGGCCTCGTCGTTGGCCAGCCGATCGCTGCACATGTCGCACTTGCGCACGATCCCCCGCTCCGCGTTGAACTTCGGAGCGTCGTAGGGGCACATCAGGATGCAGTACTGGCAGCCGATGCACTGGTCATCGAGGTGCTTGACGATGCCGGTGATCGGGTCCTTCTCGTAGGCCTTGACCGGGCACCCCGTCATGCACGCCGGGTCCAGGCAGTGGTGGCACGCCGTCGTCACGCTCTGCTGCGCCGGCGTCTGGGGCGTGCCGCCGTGGAGGAGCCCGACGGAGCGCCACACCTCGTTGTCGTCGAGGCCGTTCAGGCTGTGGCAGGCGGTGACGCACGCCTTGCAGGCCGTGCAGGCGTCGAGGTCGACCTCGAAGCCGTACTGCTGCCCAGGCTTCGGCTTCTCGAGCGGGATCAGGTCGCGGTAGTACTTGGACTGCGCCGGGAGCGCGTGCTCCTCGTGCATCTTGGAGAACTTCTCGACCGCCGTGAGCTTCTGCTGGTCGGCCAGGAGCGAGTCCAGCAGGCTCTTGTTGTGGTCATGGACCTTCGGCGCCGAGTTGACGATGGGTAAGCGAAAGTGAGTGTCCGAGACCTTAGCAACGCTCATCGAAATTCCCTGTCTACCCGGCGCGGAAGCCCAGCCCCGAGAACTCCAAGAGAGACACCGCGAACGGCGGCGCGTCCGCCGCAAGGAAGCGCCTGGCGCTGGCTCGCCAGGTCATCCCGTCAGCTCGCCGCCGCGAGCGGCTCCGCCGCGGCCTGGATCTCGACACGCCCGGCCCGGACCCGGATGGGATACACGGGGATGCTCACGGCCGGGTCGTCCAGGCACTGACCCGACCGCAGATCGAAGTTCTGCTTGTAGATCGGCGAGGCGATCTTGGGGACGCCCCCCTTGTCCCCGACGATGCCGCGGGAGAGGACGAACGCCTTGCTGAACGGGTCGAAGTTGCTGACGGCGTAGACCTCCTCGCCCTCGCCGACCCGGACCAGCGCGATCTGGCGCTTCCCGACGAGCGCGCAGACCCCCGTGTTCGGGATGATGTCCTCTACCGCGCAAACGTCGATCCAACCCTGGGTCATGGTCTCGCTCCGAGGCGCTTCCGAAGTGTGCAGCTCGCTCATGACGGTTTCCCTCAGACAAGGCCCCTCGGCCCTGCTGTCAGATCATCTCCTCGACGACGTTCGACTTCTCCTGCCACGCCGCGGGGCGGTGCTGCGCGCGCTCGCTGACGAACACGATGCTCCGGTCGGGCTCGCCGACGTTCACGAACTGGCGGAACTGCTTGAGCTTCTCGGGATCGTTGATCGCGGCCTTCCACTCGCACTCGTAGGTGGCGATGAGGTGGGCCATCTCCTTCTCCAGCTCCTCGCAGATCCCGAGCGAGTCGTCGATGATGACCTGGCGGAGGTAATCCATGCCGCCCTCGAGGTTGTTGAACCACACCGACGTTCGCTGGAGCCGGTCCGCCGTGCGGATGTAGAACATCAGGAACCGGTCGAGGTACTTGATGAGCGTCGCCTCGTCGAGGTCCGAGGCGAAGAGCTGGGCGTGCTGCGGCTTCATCCCGCCGTTGCCGCAGAGGTAGAGGTTGTAGCCCTTCTCCGTCGCGATGATGCCGAAGTCCTTGCCCTGCGCCTCGGCGCACTCGCGCGCGCAGCCGGACACCGCGGACTTCAGCTTGTGGGGGCTGCGCAGCCCCTTGTAGCGGTTCTCGACCGCGACCGCGAAGCCCACCGAGTCCTGCACGCCGTACCGGCACCAGGTGCTGCCGACGCACGACTTCACGGTGCGCAGCGCCTTGCCGTACGCGTGCCCCGACTCGAAGCCGGCGGCGATGAGCTCGCGCCAGATGTCGGGCAGCTGCTCCAGCCGCGCGCCGAACAGGTCCACGCGCTGGCCGCCGGTGATCTTCGAGTACAGGTTGTACTTCTTCGCGACCACACCGAGGGCGATGAGCTGATCCGGCGTGATCTCGCCGCCCGCCACGCGCGGGACCACCGAGTAGGTCCCGTCCCGCTGGACGTTGGCGAGGTATCGATCGTTCGTGTCCTGCAGCGGGAGGTGCTTCTTGCCCAGGATGTGCTCGTTCCACGTCGACGCGAGGATCGACGCCACCGCGGGCTTGCAGATCTCACACCCCTTGCCCTGGCCGTGGCGGGCGAGCAGGTCGTCGAAGGTCTTGATCTGGTGGATCCGGACGAGGTGATAGAGATCCTGACGCGAGTGGTTGAAGTGCTCGCAGATGTAGTTGTTGACCGCGACGCCGGCCTTCTTGAGCTCCTTCTTCAGGATGTCGGTGATCAGCGTCGTGCACGAGCCGCAGCCGGTGCCGGCCTTGGTGTGCGCCTTGATGCCGGCGACCGTGACGTGCTTGTCGTCGCAGATCGCCGAGCAGATGGCCTTCTTCGTGACGTTCAGGCACGAGCAGATCATGGCGGTGTCGGGCAGCGCGTCGACGCCGAGGCCCGCCGGCTTCGCGCCGTCCCGCGCCGTGACGATGAGATCCTCCGGGTTCGGCGGGAGGACGATCTTGTTCTGCACGAGCTGGAGCAGCTGACCGTAGTTCGCGGCGTCGCCGACCAGGATGCCGCCGAGGAGGAGCTTGCCGTCCGAGCTGACGACGAGCTTCTTGTAGACGTTCGACGTCGCGTTCATGAAGCTGAGCACGCGCGCGCCCTGCTGGGTCGCGAACGCGTCGCCGAAGCTCGCGACGTCCACGCCCATCAGCTTGAGCTTCGTGCTCATGTCGAAGCCGCTGAAGGTCTCCTTCCCGCCGGTGATGGCGTCGGCCGCGACCTTGGCCATGTGGTAGCCGGGCGCCACCAGGCCGTAGAGCTGGCTGTTATAGCTCGCGCACTCGCCGATCGCGTAGATGTCCGGATCCGACGTCTGACAGCGCTCGTTGATGGCGATGCCGCCGCGGTTCCCGAGCGCGAGATCGCACGCCCTCGCGAGCTCGTCCCTCGGGCGGATGCCGGCCGAGAAGACGATCATGTCGGTCGAGAGCTCGCTCTGGTCGGCGAAGACCATCTTCGCCACGCGGCCGTGCTCCCCGACGATCTCCGTCGTCGACTTGCTCGTGTGCACGCTCACGCCGAGCGACTCGATCTTCGCCCGGAGGATCGCGCCGCCGGCGTCGTCGACCTGGAGGGCCATCAGGCGCGGCGCGAACTCCACGACGTGGACCTGGAGGCCCATGTTCTTGAGCGCGTTGGCCGCCTCCAGCCCGAGCAGGCCGCCGCCGACGACCGTGCCGACCTTCGCGACCTTGGCGTAGGCGTCCATGGCCTCGAGGTCGTCGATCGTGCGGTAGACGAAGCAGCCCTTCGTGTCTTTGCCCTTGATCGGCGGGACGAACGGATACGAGCCGGTGGCGAGGATGAGCTTGTCGTAATAGACCGTCTTCCCCTTCGCCGACGTCACCGCCTTCTTCCGCCGATCGATCGAGACGGCCTTGTCGTTGAGATGGACCTGAATGCCCGCCTCCTCGTAGAGGCCGGGCTTGACCATCGACAGATCCTCGGCTGATTTGCCGTTGAAGAAGGCAGAGAGGTTCACCCGGTCGTAGGCGAGCCGCGGCTCCTCGCAGAAGGTCGTGATGTTCCACTCGCGGAGGAAGCCACCGAGCACCATGTTCTCGATGAACTTGTGCCCGACCATGCCGTTGCCGATGACGAGGAGGTCCTTCTTCTTGCTCATGAAACCCACCTTTGGACCCGGTGAGTCCTTCTCACCGTCACTGCCGCACTGCCGTCCGAACGAGGCGTCAGCCACAATCCCGGACCAAAAACTGTGTACTGTGGGCTCTGTTTCGCAACTGTTTCGCAGGAATAAATTGTCGGCCCGACGGCGCGCCAGGCCTCTTGCACAATGGGCTCTGTCACGTCTGCCACGTCTGTTTCATGCATGTTTCGCGGTCATTGACGGGCGGAACAAGGCCCCGAAGGAGCCTGGACGCAACAGCGCCGATGAAAGGAAATGGGCGCAACATTCAGAACTGGAAGAGCCTGTTTCAGGGATGTATCGCGGCCCAGCGCGGCTGCATTGCACTTCTGAAATGGAGCGCGGGCCGATCAGCCTCGTGGGGCGGCTTCGGCGAGCAGGGACAGGAGCTGCTCCGTCGCGACCGGCTTGGTGAGGTGCGCGTCGAAGCCGGCTTCGCGCGAGCGGCGGCGGTCCTGGTCTTGCCCGTAACCGGACAGAGCGGCGATGTAGGAGCGCGTGAGCTCGGGCTCGGCGCGCAGGCGCCGGACGACCTCGTAGCCGTCCATCCCGGGCAGGCCGATGTCGAGCAGGACGAGATCGGGCTTCGACGCGCGCGCGGCCTCGAGCGCCGCCGGGCCGTCGTGGGCCATCGAGACGGCGTGGCCGTGGAGCTGGAGGACGCGCCGGAGGCCCTCGGCGGCGTCGACGTTGTCGTCGACGACGAGGACGTGGAGGGCGCGCGTCCTGGGGCGCGGAGGGGCGGCGTCGGGCGCTGGCGGGGCTTCGGCGGGCGAGCTCGGCGCGCTCGCGAGCGGGAGCCAGACGCTGATGGCCGTCCCCTCGCCGGGGCCCCCGCTCAGCGCTTCGACGCGGCCGCCGTGCAGCTCGGCGAGCCGCTTGACCAGCGTGAGCCCGATCCCGAGGCCGCCCTGGGAGCGGTCCAGCGTGCGCCGGGCCTGCATGAACGGCTCGAAGACGCGCGGGAGCAGCTCGGCGGAGATGCCGACGCCGGTGTCGGTCACCCGGATCCGCGCGTCGCCGGCGATCGCGGCGCAGGCGAGCGAGACGCGGCCGCCAGGGTTCGTGTACTTGATCGCGTTGTTGAGCAGGTTGACGACGATCTGCTCGAGCCGGACGCGGTCGCCGTGCACGAAGACGCCGGGATCCACCGACAGGACGAGATCGTGCCTGCGCTGAACGAGCAGCGGGCGGACTGACTCGACCGCGGTCTCGACGACCGAGGCGACGTCGAGCCGCTCCCGCTTCAGGTCGATCTTGCCGCGCGTGATCCTGGAGACGTCGAGGAGATCGTCGACGAGCCGGACGATCGTCTTCACCTGGCGCTCGAGGGTCGCCAGGATCTGCCGGTCGTCGCGATCCGCGCGCTCGCCGGTGCTCATTTGGGCGCTCATTTGCAGGAGCTCGAGGCCGGTGGTGATGGGCGCCAGCGGGTTGCGGAGCTCGTGCGACAGCATCGCGATGAACTCGTCCTTGCGCCGGTCCGCCTCGTGGGCTTCGCGGTAGAGCCGGGCGTTCTCGAGGCCGACGCGCCGCTCGCGCTCGACGATGGCGGCGCGCTCCTCGTGCAGGCGGGCGCGCTCCATGGCCTGCGCGCACTGGCGCGACACCGCGACCAGGAACTCCTGCTCTTCCCGGTCGAACGGGCGCGGCTCCGCGAAGCTCAGCCCGAGCACGCCGATGGGCCGCTCCTGGACCACGAGCGGGAGACAGCAGAGCGACCCGGTCGCGGCGGACAGCGCGGTGCTCACGATGTGCGGGTAGCGGGCGGAGCACTCCTCGCGCGAGCGCAGCCAGACGGGCGCGCCGGTCCGCAGCGCGTCGGTGAGCGGGAGGGAGGCGTCGCGGGGCATCTGCCGGAAGCGCTCGATGGTGTCACGCTCGTAGCCGGCCGCCTTGAGGCACTCGAGGTCGTCGCCCGCCGTCACGACGATGGCCCCGCCGTACGCGCCCGCGGCGGCGACGCCGACGTCGATGACGACCTGCGCCACGGCCTCGCTGGTGAGCGCGTCGGCGAGCGCCGCCGTGAGCCGCTGGAGGCCGGCCATGCGCTGCGCCGCGCGCTCGGCGGCCCGGCGCGCCTCCTGCTCGGCCAGGAAGCGCCGCCGCGCTTCGGACTCGGCGTCGCGGGCGATGTCGTAGAGGCGCACGCGCTGCAAGGCGACCTCGATGCGCTGCGAGAGCTCCTCGGCGAAGGCGAGATCGGCGGCGCCGTAGGTGCGATCCTGCTCTGCGGACGCGAGCGTGAGCGCCGCGAGGACGCACCCGTCGCCGCGGATGGGCACGATCACCGCGGAGCGGCAGCCGAGCTCGCGCAGGGCGGCGAGGTGGTCCGCGCCGGCCAGCGCGTGGCCGGCGAGGTCGGGGAGGAGCCGGCCGTGGCCGCCGTGGAGCACCTCGAGCAACGGCGATGGCGGCGTCCCAGGCTCCGGCAGGGGGCGGCTGCGCCGAGCCAGCCGGGCGGCGAGCTCCGCCTTGGCCGGATCGGCGTGCGCGACGACCTGCGCGTGGACGGAGCCGTCTGCTTCGAGCGTGTGGACGGCGCACAGATCGGCCACCGAGGTGACCGCGAGGGCCGCGACGCGCCGGAAGCCCGCGTCGCGGCCCTGCGCCGGATCGAGCGTGGCCGACGCGTCGGCCAGGAAGCGCCGCGCGTCCTCGGCGCGCTTCTGCTCGCTGACGTCCGCGACGAGCGTGAAGAAGCCGCGCACGTCGCCGCTCGCGCCGACGTGGGGAATGTACTGGATGCGCACGTGGCGCCGGCCGCCCTTCCGGTAGGTGAGCCGAGACTCGAAGTCTTGCGGCCGTCCGGCGAGCACCGCGGCGATGTGCGGCTTCACGGCGGCGTAGGCGGCGTCGCCGATCACCTCGCGCACCTGCCGGCCGACGATGGAGCCGCTGTCTTCGCCGAACCAGCGCTCGTAGGCCCGGTTGACGATGCCGTAGCGCTCGTCGCTGCCGATATACGAGATGAGCGCCGGCAGGGCGTCCAGCAAGCGCTGGAGCTGCTCGGCTTCCATCGTCACGCTCGGCTCGCCTGCGCTCATGAGGCCGCTCTCGTGCGCCGTGGCGGGGGCTTCCGGCCTACGCATGTCGGCGTAGGCATATCCGCAATCGTCGCAGGTCGCCACTCGTCGGTCCGCTGCGGTCCTGCTCGAGCGTGCTATGGTCGCCGCCGATGCGGATCCTCGTTGTCGGCGCGGGCGCGGTGGGCGGCTATTTCGGGGCGCGGCTCACGCTCGCTGGGGAAGACGTCACCTTCGTCGCGCGGGGCGCGCACGCCGAGGTGATGCGGTCCCGCGGGCTCATCGTCCGCACGCCGTCTGGCGAGCTGCGCACTCCCCCGCTCCGTGTTGTCGAGCTCGACGGGGCGCGCGGGCCGTTCGATCTCGCGCTCATCGCCGTGAAATCGCCGTCGCTCGCCGCGGTGAGCGCGAAGCTCCCCGGGCTGCTCGCCGCGGACGGCCTCGCCGCGCCCCTCCTGAACGGGCTCGACTCCGAGGACGTGGTCGCGCGCGACGTCGGCGCGCCGCGGGTGATCGCCGCGATCGCCTACATGTCCTCGGGCGTCGCCGGGCCTGGCGAGATCGAGACGCTCGCGCCGACGCGCGCCGGGCTCGCGCCCTACCGGCCCGGGCAGGAGGCGCGGGTCGAGGCGACCGCCGCGCTGCTCGAGCGCGCGGGCATCCCGGTCCGCCGCGGGGCGGACCACCGCGCGATGCTCTGGGAGAAGATGGTCTGGAACGCCCCCTTCAATGCGATCTGCGCGCTGACCGGCCAGCGCGCCGGCGTGGTCGCGGAGCGGATGGAGGACCTGACCCGGGCGGCGATGCTCGAGGTGATCGCGGTCGCGCGGGCGGAAGGGGCGGAGATCTCCGAGGCGACCGCGGACGCGATGCTCGCCCTCACGCGCTCCGAGTTCCCGCTCACCGAGCCCTCGATGCTGCAGGACGTACGGGCCGGCCGCGCGACGGAGGTCGATATCCTCCAGGGCGCGGTGGTCGAGCGCGCGCGCCGGGCCGGGGTCGACACCCCGGTGCTGCACACGCTCGCGACCCTCGTCCGCGGCCTGTCGCCGCGGGCGAACGCGCCCTCTGCGGGCCGATAGACAGGCCTCGCGCTCGCGACGGAGAGGGGATGGCGACGGCCGCGCGCGCCGCTCCCTGGGCGCGTGGGAGCCCTGGGAAACGCGTCGTCGCGACCGCCACGGCGGTGTCTCGGGTGCTTCGAAGAAGGGGAGTGGATCGCGGGGCGCTCATCTCACCTCCTGGAGATCGAGAGGAGATGAGATGAGTGCCTGTCCTGAGACTCAGCGATCAGGCGCCGCCGCTGCCGCCCGCGCCGCCGCTGCCACCTGCGCCGCCGCTGCCGCCCGCGCCGCCAGCGCCGCTGGTGCTGGACGCGCTGGTGCTGGACGCGCTGCTGCTGCTGGACGCGCTGCTGGTGCTGCCCGCGCCGCCGCTGCCGCCCGTGCCGTCGCTGCCACCCTCGCCGCCGCCGCCACCCTCGCCGCCCGCGCCGCCGCCGCCGCCCGTGCCCTCGCCGCTCAGCGGGTACAGCGGGTCGAGGCAGAAGAAGCCATCAGGCGTCTCGGCGCACTCGTCCGGATCATCGCAGTCGCCGTCGTCCTCGCACGGCAGCTTGTCGAAGATGCAGAAGCCGTTGTTCGGGAGGCCGAAGTCCTCGCAGCGCGCGTCCGGCAACAAGCAATCGTCGTGCGCCGTGCACGCCCTGGTGCAGGCGCCGAAGTCGCCGGCGCCGACGACCTCCGCGAACTGGTAGAGGCAGATACCGTTCTCGAACCCGCCGCAGTCGGACTCGAACACATCGCCGCCGAAGCCGCAGAACTCGGCGCATGCGCTGACGTCGCCGGGGAAGCCCACGCAGTGTCCGGCGCACGGATCCTCGTCGGCGTCGCGGTCGCACGCGGCCCCCATCGGCAGACCCTCGTGAGGCGTGTCGACGCACGCGTTCTGCCTGGGATCGCAGCTGCGGCCGGAGTCGGAGCACTGGGAGTCAGAGCCGCAGTTCGGCATGCAGACCGTCACGCCGTCATCCACCTCCTCACAGCGCAGCTCGTCGCGGCCGTGGCACTTGAGCGGGTCGAGCTCCTCGTCGAGGGCCGTGATCTCGGGCTCTCCGAGGACGCAGCCCAGGTAACAGATGCCATTGAGGCAGGCGCTGCCCTCGCCTTCGCAGTCGCCGTCGTCGGCGCACTCCATCGTGCAGTACCCGCCCGCAGGACCGGCGTCCGCCTCCGACTCCAGGGCGCACACGCCGTCCGGCCCGCAGTCGGCGTCGGCCGTGCAGCGAGCGCCGAGGAACTCGGCCCTGCTCCCGCCCCCGCTGCTGCTCTGGGCGACTCCCCCCGTTGACGAGCTCGTCGTCGAAGAGGAAGAGCCGCCGCCTGCGCCCCCGCCCGAATCGTCGTCGCCGCAACCGATGAAGCCTGCAGAGAAGGCGACCGAGGTGAGCAGGATCGCCGAAATGCGTTGCACTTTCATTACTGTCTCCCGAGCCAGGAGGCCCTGCCCACATCGGGCGCGCCTTCATGTGATTTCGGGACGGTAACGGAATCGCTGCGGCTCCGCCATACCGGACGGGCTGGGGAGCGCTCGATGTCGCGCTCCGCGGAGAGCCCCCGTGGGAGCGGATGGCGCTCCAGGGGCCGGCATCAGGACGTCAGTGCGACGACTGATGGTCTATTTTTCAGGTGATACCCGACTAGACCGCTACGCGGACTTCGTGATTTTTGACACGTACCGTACGGCCCTCCGGTCGGCGCCGGTGAGCGGCCAGCGATACCGGAGGTGGCTCGCGGGCTCCCAGCCGGCGTGCGTCGGCGGCTCGTCGCGGGTGAGAAGGACCCAGATTTCGCGGCGATCCGCCGGCTTCGGGCCGGTGAGCGCCGCGCGGAGGGGCAGCCGAGGCGCGTCGCATTCCTGCGGACGGCGATTGGCACACTCATCCAGGGCGAGCTGGGCGGCCGGGATCACCGCGCGCGGCGCGGGCGCGCGGGCTCGCGCCGCGCGGGTGTGCGCTCCGCGCTGGCGCCGCCGAGCGGCAGCGCGCGCTGCGCGCCGACGTCGTAGATCAGGTGGCCGGCGCCGTCGGGCCGTGCGGCGGGGTTCAGCTCGTGCGGGGCCCGCGCGCCGGGGCCGAGCAGGTGGACGACCGCGAGCCCGCGCGCGACGAGGGCGTCGGCGATGAGGCGGCGGTGACACCGCCACCAGAGCGTCTCGGCGCACAGGAGGGCCATTCGCCGTCCAGCGCGCGCTTCCGCGTCGAGCTCGGAGAGCGCGCGCTGAAACGCGGCGGTCTCCATGTGATCGGCGTAGGCCCGGAAGCTCGCGTTCTCCCAGGCGACGTGCGGCGAGTCGGCCCGCCCGGTCCGCCGTCCGCCGAGGGTGTCGCCTCGGAAGACGTAGGTCACCCCGAGCCGGGGCAGCGCCTCGGCGAGCGCAGCGCGGCCGAGGTGAGGGGAGCGGCTCGATCCAGGGAACCTCCGGACGTCGACCAGCGTGTCGGCCGGCCCCTCGCCGAGCAGCTCGACGAGCTCCTCCAGGCTGCGGGTGCCGTGGCCGACGGTGAAGACGGTGTCCACGGGGAAGAGCTTTGCGTCCCGGCGGCGCGCGGGCAACGTCGGGCGCGGGGCGCTCGCGCGCTACCCGATGGAGCGCAGCAGATGATCGAGCGCCCGGCGCTCCTCCGCGTCGGTGACCGACTTCAGCGCCCGGTTCACCTCGCCGACGGCGGCCGCCGCCAGCAGCGCGACGGCCGCCGGGTCGGGCGCCCCGCGCGCGCGCAGCCAACCGAGCGCTTCGTGCTCGGTGTTGACGACGATGTGGCTCCGGCTCGCGTCGTAACGGATCGGCCGCCCTGAGCGGCTCTCGACGACGGCGCGCACCGGGGACCCCTCGAGGTTCATCCGGGCGATGGCCTCGTGGAGCGCGGCAGCGAGCGGGCCCGCGACCGCCGCCTCCTGCCCCTCGGGCGTGGCGCCGGGCAGCGGCGCCGCCTCGCCGCCGAGCAGGCCGAGCACGCTGCGCCACAGCGCGATCGCCCAGGCCCGCGCGCCGCTCGAGTCGGGCGGCGCCTCCGCGGCGGGCGCCTCCGCGCCTCGCGTGGACGCGGGCGCCCCCGCGCCGCGGGCGCCCGCGGCGGGAGGGCCCGCGCTCGAGGCGAGAAGGCCCGTTCCGGAGGCGGGCCCGATCTCCGCCGCGATCGCCCCGGCCGGGGCGGGCGGCGCCGCGAGGGCGCCGAGCTCGCGCAGCGCGCCGGGGGCGGCGCGGTGGCGCAGCACCTCGACAAGCGGCGAGCCGTCGTCGAGCAGCACGAACGGCGGCGTGCCGTCCGGGAAATCGCCGTCCGCGCTCCCCCGGCGATCGGAGATCCACAGGCAGCCGCCCGCCGCGAGCTCGGCGCGGACCGCCGCCGGGCCGACGCTCTCTCCGGAGGCGGTCTGCGCCTCGAGCTTGCCGCCGGAGAGGCGGCCGAGCAGGTGCAGGTTCCACAGGTACGGCGCCGCGGCCTCCTGGTCCGAGAGCTCGGCCGCCATGGAGGCCGCGGCCTCCATGGCGAGCTCCGCGATGGCGTCCCAGCGCGCCTCGCGCAGCGGCCACACGAGGAGCTTCCCCTCGACCGGCGCGAGCGGGGCCACGCCGGCCCCCACGCCCGTCCCGCAGCGCAGCGCGAGCGGGGTGAAGCCGCCGCCGTCGCCGCCGCCGCCGCCGCCCTCGCCGAGGATCGCCGCGGAGGGCGCGGCGACGAGCACCTGCGGCGTGCGCGGCCACCGCGCGGGCAGCCACAGCGCGCCGGTCACGAACAGCGGCCGGGGCCAGGTGGTGGCGACGTCGATCCACCGCGTCGCGAGCGCGTCGCCGGGCGGCGCGAGCCGGGCGCGCAGCCACCGCGCGGCGGCGTCGCGCACCGCCTGCCGGAGCCTCGACGCGTCCCCGCGGGCCTTGAGCCCGTCGAAGGCGCGGTTCGGCTCGAGCGCGTCGTCGTTGACGGCCGCGCACAGGGGCCACCCATCGCCGGCGTCGAGCGCGCAGAGCGGGCGGCGCCCGACGTGCACCGCGATGCCCGCCGCCCCGGCGTGCTCCGGGGCGAGCAGGCCGATCTCGCCGCGCGCGGGCGGCGCGGCCTCCTGCGCGCCGGCCGGCTGCTCGAAGGGCAGGATCGCGAAGCACGCCGCGCGCGCGGCCGCATCGAGGCCGACGGCGGCGAGCGGCGGCGCCGTGAGGCGCTCCTCGACCGCGCGATCGCGCGCGACAGCGTCGGTGATATCCTTGACGATCACGGCGGTCGCGAGCTGCAGCCGCTCGGGCCTGCTCAGCGCGAGGACCGGCCGCTCGTAGCGCTGCTTCGGGTAGGGCGGCGGCGTCGAGGTGCACAGCCACTCGGCGCGCGGGTCGCGCCGGAGGTCGTCGAGCGAGAAGAGGTTCCCCTCGATGTCGTGGAAGAGCTGCGCGCGCGCCGCCTCCGCGACGACGCGCTTGCCCTGGGCCAGCGTCTTCAGGACCGCGCGGCGCGCGTGGCCCCGCGCGAACGGCGGCAGCTCGTCGAAGCGCGGCGCCAGCGCGATCAGGTGGCGCCCCGCGGCCTTCGCGAGGCGCGTCAGGATCGCGCGCGAGGCGTCCCTCGACGGGTCCGCCGCGCCGGCGCGCACGAGGAGGCGGAGCGGGATCGGCAGCTCCACCTCCACGCGCCGCTCCGCGCCGTCGGGGCCGACGAAGCGGGCGTCCGACACCGGCCCCTCGACGATCTCGATCTCGCCTTCGAGCCCCTGCACGCCGAGCGCGGCGGCGCTCACCCGCAGCAGCGGGTGCGAGGGCGCGCCCGGCAGCGCGAGCGGCGCGCGCGGCGGGCCAGCGGCGCCGCGCGGGCCATGCTCCTGCTGCGCCTTGCCGGCGAAGGCGCGGCGCTCCTGCTCGGCGGCGGCGCGCTGCCGCCGCGCCGGCACTCCGCTCTGCGCCAGGAGGGCGCGCCCGCCGGCCCACCGGATCAGGGCCGCGCGCTCTCGAGGGCTGCGGACGATGAGGGGGTGCCAGGAGAGCGTCTCGAAGCCGGGCGCCGCGTCGAGCACCGGGATCGGCGCGGGCGCCGGGTGCGTCTCGTCGAGCGCCTCGAGCGAGCACGCGACCTCCTGGCCGCGCGCGTCGAGCATCCCGAGCAGCGGCAGGCGCCGGATGCGGGCGGCGAGCTCGCTCTGGGCCGCCTTGAGGGGCGCGTTTCCGAGCGCCCGCGCGCGCGCCTCGAGCGCCTGCACGCTGTCGAGGAGGTAGGCGCTCACGCGGGCGTCGGGCCTGCCGCGCTCGCGGGGCGGATCGCCCCGCAGGCCGAGCCGCGCGCGCGCCGCGGCGTCGCCCTCCAGCGCGGCCACGAGCGCCTCGCAGAGCGCGCGCTCGACCGCGTGGACGGCGACGTCGTTGCGCGGCGACAGGAGGCCGTCCCAGCCGCTGTTCGGCGTCGCCGCGTCGTCGTCGATCGCGATGGCGGCGGCGCCGAACCGCGGCGCGGCCTCCAGCGTGGCGAGGGGCCGCGACGCGTGGTGCCACACCTCGACCATCGCGTCGCTCGGCGTGGCGAGCGCGAGGAAGCCGGGGCCGCTGACCTCGAGGATCGGCGCGCCGGCGGAGAGCGCCGCGAGCCTCTCCAGGGACGCCGCGAGCGCGCGCCGCCGCGCCGGCCCTCGCTCCGCGAGCTCGCCCTCGGTGAAGAGCCCCGGGGAGTAGGGGACGAGCTCGCGCTCCGGGAGCGCGGCGGCGAGCCAGTCGAGCTCGCGCTGCGAGACGGCGAGCACCGGCCTGCGGTCGGCCGCGTGCCCCCGCGCTTCGGGCGGCGCCGTGCAGAGGCCGCGCGCCGCCCGGGAGAGCGCCGAGAGGCCTTTCACGCTCACGAACCGCCCCGCCGCGAGCGTGGGCCAGATCCGCGCATCCAGGAGGCCTTCGAAGCTCGAGGTCGCGAGGCCGTCGTCCGGGGTCGGCGCCGCGCCGCCTCCGCGCCCGGAGCCGCCGTCCGCGGCGCCGAGGCGCCGAGGCGCGCAGAACACCGCGCCGATCGCGGCGCGCAGCGCGGGCCTCAAGCGCGCGAGCTCGCTCTCGGGCGCAGGCGCGGGCGTCGTCGAGCGCGCGTCCCGCGGGCCGAAGAGCCGCCTTGCCTCGCGGTCGGCCGCGGCGAGCGCGACCTTCAGCGCGTGGCGGACGGCGCGCCAGAAGCGCGCGTCGCGCTCGACCCCGTCGTACGCGAACCGCGGCCGCACGCGCCCCTTCCACGCGAGCGCGATCTCGACGGGCAAGGGGACGGCGGCGGGATCGAGCTCCACGGTCTCGAGGTGCCGCCCCTCCACGAACACCCGGACCTCCGCGCCGCGCGGGGGCTCGCGCGCGTCGGCGAAGACCGCGAGCTCGCCGCGGAGGCCGGCGAGCGGCCCTTCGTCCACCTGGAAGGCGCCGCGGAACGCGTGCTCCGGGGAGGGCGGCACGACGGGATCGCCGGTCGCGTGCAGGAGGAACGCCCTGCGGCGCTCGGCGCCGAGCTTCGCTTGCTCGATCATGGCCTCGGCGTCGGCGAGCGGGAGCCCGGCGAGCGCGCGCTCGACGAGACCCCCCGGGCTCCAGACCACGTCGCCGGCCCAGGGGGCGAGCTCCTTCGGGAGCCTCGCGTCGCCGCGGAAGAGGAAGAGCCGCGGCGCATCGTGCGCTTCGAGCGCCGCGAGCGACGTCGGCCGCCCGCGCCCGTCGCGGAGCAGCGGGAGCTCGCGCACGGCCTGCGCCTCGGCGGGCAGCTCGGCGCCCGTCCGCGCCGCCCCGGTCGCGACGCAGGCGAAGGCCGCGAGCGCGTCCGCGAGCCGGCCGCGGTCCTCGTCGACGACGAGCGCGCCGTCGGGGATCGCGCCCTCGCCGCAGACGAGCGCGGCGAGGGCCTTGATGGCGTCGAGCAGCGCGCCGGCCGCCGCCTCGCGGAGCCGCGCGCGGAGGGGCGCGTCCTCGCGCACCGCCGAGCGCGACGCGTTGGTAGGCAGCGCGTCCGCGTCGATGACGACGCGGACAGGGAGCTCGACGCCCTGGTAGGGCGCCGAGGGGAACCGCGGTGCGAAGGTCCAGCGCTCGCGGACGAGCCGCACGCCGTGCTCGAGGTAGTCGACGACGGGGAGGCCGGAGGGGAGCGGGGTGGCGATGGGCGCGGCGAGGGGGCGCGAGCGGGGCGCCGAGCTGGCCGGACCTCCTGCGGGCTCGGGGGGCGCGACGATCTCCAGCGCGGCTCGGCGCGCGCCGCGCACGTGGAACGGCACGCGCACGAGCACCGCGAGGTCGCTGCTCGGGAGAGCGTGGCGCAGCGGCTCGCCGGCGAGCGCGATCGGGATCGGGAAATCGCCGGTGGCGGCGGCGAGGTGCGCGAGCTCGGGCGGGCTATCGCCCGTGAGCGCCCGGCGAAGCACCGACCAGCCGAGCCTCCGCCGCACCTCGATGCGCAGCCCAGACGCGGGCATTCCGGGCGGCCTCGGGACCTCGTCGCAGGCGGGGCCGGGGGCCGACGCGGGGCCCTCGGCGGGCGCCTCGAGCAGGGCGGGCGTGAAGCGCACGCGCGTGCAGCTCGCGCCTGCGGCCGCGCCGGACGCCCCGCGGCCCGTCGTGAGCAGGTCGACGCGCGCCGGGCGCAGCCCGAGCGCCGCGTTCACGCCGAGCGCGAGCAGGCGGAGCCTCCGGGACGCGGCGTCGGGCGCGGCGTTGAGCACGTGGTCGAAGAGGCGCGCCAGGGCGGGCCCGTCGGGCGGCTCTCCGTCGAAGGTCACGACGACGTCGTCGGCGTCGTAGCGGAGATCGATCTGCGTCGCGCCCCCGGCCGCGGCGGCGCGGACGAGCTCGAGCAGGTAGAGGTCCAGGTCGACGAGCAGGTGCTCCCTGAGCTTCTGGACGGCGCGGCGGGCATCGACGCGGATCGCGCCGCGGGCGACGACCCGGCTCACCGCAGGGGCCCCCTTGGCGCGGGGCGCGCGCCGCCTGCGGGCGCCCTCCCGCCGCGCGCCGCGCTCGCGAGCGGCGGCGGGCTCGCCGAGAGGTCGAGGAGCCGGTCGCTGTCCTCGGGATCGAGCGGCCCCTTGGCCTCGACGAGCAGCGCGCGGGCGAGCAGGTTGCCGGCGGTCACCGCGTCGACGGCGGCGCGCCTGCGCGCGAGGGCCACGGTGTCGCTCTCGATGTTGAGGTAGAGGGCGTGTCCGGGCGGGAAGCGCGCCGCGCGGCGCACGACCTCGCGCGCCGCGTGGCAGCTCTGCTCGGGCCCGGCGCGCTCCGCGCTCCAGGGCAGGAGGAACCCGCTGCGCTGGCGGAGGGCGCCCTCGACCTGGCAGAGGCTCACCCGGGCGACCCCGTGCCGGGCGCGCGCGAGCGCGTCGGCGATCACCTGGAGGAGCGCGGCGTCGGCCGAGCGGGCGCGTTTCGGCTCCTCGCGCTCCTCGCGCACGAGCAGGTAGGCGGCGTGCGCCTTCTCGACGCGCGCCGCCGGGAAGCACCGCTTCAGCAGCGTCCTGGTCGCGCGGTGGTTGCACAGCACGACGGGCAGCCCGCTGCGGGCCATGGCCGCGGTCAGCGCGTCGGATCGCCTGGCCACGAGCAGCGGCTCGCGCCCTGGCGCGAGCGCCCGGAGCCCCGCGCGGCTCCGGTCGCCGGCGACGGGGCTCGCGAGCGGGAACGGGATCTCGTCCGGATCGAGCGCGGTCGGCGGCGACAGCGCCGCCTCCAGCATCGCCGCGTAGGCGGCGGCGCCCTCGGCGTCGCCGGCGGCAGCGGCGGCCGCGGCCTGCGGGAGGCGGGCGGCGAGCTCGCGCCGGAGTGGACCTTTGACGAGCTCGCGCACGCGCGCGATCGCCTCCCAGAAGGCGTCGTCGCGGCGCACGTTGTCGCGGCTCAGGGTGTGCTGGAGGTGGGGGCTCATCACCTTGAACCGCACGCCCGAGAGCCCGCCGAAGAGCTCGTCCGCGGTCTCGAACAGGGTGAGCCCGCGGTTGTAGAAGCCGGCGAAGCTCTGGCCGCGCTCGACGGGTGGGTCCCCGTCCCCGCTCCCGGGCTGCGCGAGGTGCTGAGCGCCGGCGGAGGGGCCGACCACGACGGTGGTCTCTTCCTCGACGGCGGTCACGGAGACGGGCGCTGCGATGGCGAGCGGGGTGTCGATGCGCAGCGCGCCCGTGCGGGAGCCGCCTTCGTCGTCTGCGATGCTGAGGGTGATCTCGCGATCGGCGTGGCGGCACCACCGGCGGAGCGCGGCGTGCGCGCGGCGCGCGTGCTCCACGAACGCCTCCCGGCCGAGCCGCTGGATGAGGGTCACGCGCGTGCCGCTGCCCTGGCGCGGGCCGGCGTCCTCGAGCTCGTAGCTCGTGTCGCTGTGCAGCCGGAGGAGCCATGCCTTCCCGTCGCGCCACGTCTCCACGTCGACCTGCTCCGGCTGGAGGGCGAACACGGAGACGAAGCCGACGCCGTATTTCCCGATCTTCGTCACGTCGCCTTCCTTCGACGAGCTGAAGAGGGTGAGCAGCGGGCCCTCGATGTCCTCGCGGCTCATGCCGCACCCGTCGTCGGTGACCGAGGTGGCGCACGCGCCGGGCAGCGTCTCGACGCGCACGGCGATCTTCCGCGCGCCGGCGTCCATGCCGTTCTGCACGAGCTCGCGCAGGAAGGCGTAGGGGTCGGCGAACTGCTGCACCATGTCGGCGACCGGGCCTGGGGGCGGCGGCGGGGGCGCGGCGCGGTCCTCGCGAGAGGAGCGGTAGGGTGCCATGCGTGCTGCGAGGCTATCACACGGGGGGAGCTGCGGTTGGAAGGGGGCCCGCCGGGGCTGGAGGGGTGGAGTCTCTCCGCGAGAGATCGGGAGTTCCGGGGGCAGGACGAGAAGGCTGTTGTGGGGGTTGCCCGGCCTCGCGGCGCACGGGGCGATTCGTCTCCTGATCTTGCGTGAAGCTTTGTCGAGGCCGGTGCGGCGCGGCGTCGGTCGCCGCTGGCCGGCGCTGCCACCTGCTCCGGTCCACGCAAGTCGGTGTGCCACCGTCCTCGGCTCACCTCACCGCACCTCATGCAGCAGCGAGCCGGCTCACCGTCTTGCCGCGCAGCGCCCGCCACGCTAGCGCTAGCGCCCCCACGTTGTGACGCGTTTCTCCCGGTCCCATCGCCCAATGGCCGCCCGGGAGCCCCTTCCACGGCCTGCTCCGTCCACGCTACACTTATCCTTCTCTGCTCTCTGAGGAGTCGTGAGACTGATGGAATCTGCCCCCAGTGTGTTGCTCGGTGAGCTCTTCGCCCGCTCTCCCGATCTGCTCTTCATCGCCTCGGCCGACGGAGCGCTGCTCCATGGGAGCGGCGGACTCCGCGAGGCGCTGGGCCCCGCCGTTGAGGGGGGCGCGCTCCTCGCGGATCTCGCGCACCCGGACGATCGCGCCGCGCTCTCGGCGGCCTGGTCGACACTCCTTCACAGGGACGAGCCCGTCGTGTTCAGCGTGCGCCTGCGCGACGGCGGCGGCGCCTACCGGCTGCTCTCGTGCAGCGCCAGCCGGTCGTCCGACCGCAGCGCCGTCCTCGGCTCGCTCCGCCCCGCGCCCGCGCCCGCGCCGTTGGCCGTCGCGACCCCGATGACCGGGGACGAGCTGAGCACGCTCCGTCTCAAGGCGCGCATCCTCGACGGCCTCGCCGAGCACGTGGATCCCATGACGATATGGGCGCTCGACCGCGACGGGATCTACCTCTATCACGACGGTAAAGCGGTCGCGAAGGCCGGGTTGAAGCGGGGGCAGCACGTCGGGCGCAGCGTGTACGACCTCTATGCGGCCACCCCGGAGGCCGCCGCCGACATGCGGCAATGGTATGACGGCCAGGTACGCCGCGCTCGCGGCGAGGCGCACGGCGCCGACTGGGACACCTGGCTCATCCCGCTCCGCAGCGAGCCCGGCGGCCTCATCGACGGCGTGCTCGGGGTCTCGCTCGACGTGTCGGACTCGCGGCTCGTCGAGAACGAGCTGCGCATCCAGCTCGACCAGATCGCAGCGCAACAGAAGGTGATCCGCGATCTCTCGACGCCGATCATCGAGGTCTGGGACGGCGTGCTCACGCTGCCCATGGTCGGCACGGTCGACAGCGTCCGCACCGCTGAGGTCATGGACAGCCTGCTCGCGCAGATCGTCGAGAAGCGGGCGCGCTTCGCCATCCTCGACCTCACCGGCGTCGAGGTCGTCGACACCAAGGTCGCGAGCCACCTCATCCAGCTCATCACCGCCATCCGGCTCCTCGGCGCGGACGGCATCGTCGCGGGCATCAAGCCGACGGTCGCCCAGACCATGGTCGCGCTCGGCCTCGACCTCTCCCAGCTCAACACGCAACGCAACCTGCGCGCCGCGCTCAACTACGCCATCCGGGCCATGACAGGCGCCCAGGGAGCCTCCCCCGCCGCGCGCCCGACGCCCGGCAAGAAGCCAGCTCCCTGAGCGGCGTTATCGAAGCGGCTCACTCGTCGACGAGATCGAAGACGATGCCTCCCTGCGTCTTGATCCGGTGAGTCGACCGGTTCGCGCTGTTGACCGGAGAGGGCGTCAGCGGGTTGGGCGCGGCGCCCACGATGACCGGTCGATCCGGGTCGCCGTTCACGAAGGCGATGAGCACCTCGGTCCCCGGCTTGAGCGGGAAATGCGTGCCGTAGTTCGCTCCAGCGTGGTTCTGGAGCATGCGCACCGGCCTGGACGTCACGCCGCCGGCTGCCCCCGTATCGAACAGGAACCGGACCATGTACCTGCCCTGATCGTCGATCTGCGCGTCGTTGCCCCCGCCCCCCGGCCCGGCGTCGACGATCCCCGTGACGACGCCGCCGATCCGGGGCGTCGGCGTGACGCGCGGCGGCCGGTACGTGTTCTGGCCCGGGATCGCGCGGAAGGTGTTCACGTAGCGCCGCGGCTCGTCTCTGCCGGTCAGCAGCGTCGCGCGGTGCTCCACCTCGACGAAGAGCAGGTCGAGCGACTCCAGGTTCGGGTGCCCTTCCAGCGTCGATCGCGCGCCCGCGCCGAGCCCGCTCACCGCGCTCCTGCCCGCGTACACGAGCTGCGTCGCCTGCCGCTCCTCGGCCCGGACCTGCGCCAGCGCCTTCCCCTCCGCCGGCGTCTTGTAATGGCCGCCATACTCGACCACGCCCCCCGCGTACCCCGTGGGGAGGACGTGCTCCGACGTCAGATCGAGCATCGGTTGCCGGTAGTTGTAGTCGCGGGCGACATACACGCTCGGCACCAGCCGCGATCTCGCCTCGAGCTCGAAGACGTCGCGCGTGTCGCTGTTCTCGCGGAATTGGACGGACTCGGCGCCGGCCGCGGGCTCGAAGCCGGCGCCGTCGGTGAAGACCATCGTGTCCTGCCCGTCCTGGTGCTCGAAGAAGAAGCTGATCCCGGCGTGCTCGGCCAGGCGGCTGATGAAGGCGAGATCGGTCTCCTGGTACTGCACCACGAACTCCCGCGGCGCGTACGTGCCCGCCAGCCTGAGCTCCACGTCGCTCCCGCTCAGGCCCACGAGCTCGAGCTTCTGCTTGATGAGATCCGGCACCGCCTTGTTCATCGAGATCTCCGTGGTCTCGACCAGCGCCAGCCGGTAGGCGCGCGGGACGATGTGCAGGCGGTACGCCCGGTGGTCGCGCAGGTTCGCGAGCATGTCGTGGACCTCCGCGACCATCCCGTGGACGCGCCGCACCTCGACCTTGTTCTGCTCGAAGACGATCGCGATGCTCTCGCCCGTGAAGGTCTGCCCGTCGACCCCGTCCTCGCTCGGACAGACCACCTCGACGTCGAACGTGAAGAGCTGGGAGATCGCTTCGCGCCCCGACAGCCTGCTCACCTGGAGGAGGTCGGACGAGAAGCCGGAGAGCTCGAGTCGAATGTTCAGCGAATCGGCGAGCTTGCTCACCGTCCCCGTCGATCCATCATTCGTGACGTGGGAGAGGGTCTCCTGCCGAGGGGCGCCTGAATCGGCGAGCCTGCTCACCGTCCTCGTCGGTCTATCGTTCGTGACGTTGGCGAGGGTCTCCTGCTGAGGGGCGCCTGAAACGGCGAGCCTGCTCATCGTCCTCGTCGGTCTATCGTTCGTGACGTCGGCGGGGAGCTCCTGCTGAGGGGCGCCTGAAACGGCGAGCCTGCGCATCGTCCTCGTCGGTCTATCGTTCGTGACGTCGGCGGGGAGCTCCTGCTGAGGGGCGCCTGAAACGGCGAGCCTGCGCATCGTCCTCGTCGAACCATCGTTCGTGACGTCGGCGAGGGGCTCCTGCTGAGGGGCGTCTGAAACGGCGAGCCTGCGCATCGTCCTCGTCGATTCATCGTTCGTGACGTCGGCGAGGGGCTCCTGCTGAGGGGCGTCTGAATCGGCGAGCCTGCGCACCGACCTCGTCGGTCTATCGCTCGTGACGTGGGAGAGGGTCTCCTGCCGAGGGGCGTCTGAATCGGCGAGCCTGCGCACCGACCTCGTCGGTCTATCGTTCGTGACGTCGGCGAGGGGCTCCTGCTGAGGGGCGCCTGAATCGGCGAGCCTGCGCACCGACCTCGTCGGTCCATCATTCGTGACGTTGGAGAGGGTCTCCTGCTGAGGGGCGCCTGAATCGGCGAGCCTGCGCACCGACCTCGTCGGTCCATCATTCGTGACGTCGGAGAGGGGCTCCTGCTGAGGGGCGTCTGAATCGGCGAGCCTGCTCATCGTCCTCGTCGATCCATCATTCGTGACGTTGGAGAGGGGCTCCTGCTGAGGGGCGTCTGAATCGGCGAGCCTGTTCACCGTCCTCGTCGATTCATCGTTCGTGACGTTGGAGAGGGTCTCCTGCTGAGGGGCGCCTGAATCGGCGAGCCTGCGCACCGACCTCGTCGGTCTATCGTTCGTGACGTGGGAGAGGGCCTCCTGCTGAGGGGCGTCTGAAGCGGCGAGCCTGCTCACCGTCCTCGTCGATTCATCGTTCGTGACGTGGGAGAGGGTCTCCTGCTGAGGGGCATCTGAATCGGAGAGTCTGCTCGCCGTCCTCGTCGATTCATCGTTCGTGACGTGGGAGAGGGTCTCCTGCTGAGGGGCATCTGAATCGGAGAGTCTGCGCGTCGTCATCGTCGATCCATCCTTCGTGACGTGGGAGAGGGGCTCCTGCTGAGGGGCGCCTCGCCCGCGGGCGCCCCTCGCGCTCGTCGATGCGGGCTCGGCGAGCTACCGTTTGCGATCGAAGCGTTCGTAAAGGCTCCTCCTCAAGGCGGGGGAAGGGGTCGGCAGCGCGGGGCGCTCGGGCGGTGGAGGCGGCGGCCTGCGGGGCGGCGGGGCCGGCGGCGGCTCGTCCGCCTCGGGGGAGCGCGCAGGCGAGGCGCTCAGCGTTGGCCTCGGCGGGGGAGGCGGCTCCGGCGGCAGCGGCTCCGGAGGTGGCGCCGCCGGCTCAGGAGCCGGGAGCGGCGCTGCCGCCGTTTCTGGCGCTTCCGCGGCTGCTGGCACGAGCGCAGGGGGGGCCGCGAGCGCGCCGGCGCCGGAGGGGCCGGGCGCGCCGGCGACCGGCTCCCAGTCGTCTTCCATCGCGAGCGCGAGCGTGCCTGAGCTCGCGCGCTCCTCCGCCGTGACCGGCTCCCGGCTGATCATCGAGGGAGGCAGCGCGCCGCCCGGGGGCGCCGGCTGGAACGGGAGCGCCGGCTGGTCCGTCGCGCCGGCGTCCTCCTCGGGCAGCAGCGCCAGCGTCGCGGCGGGAGACCCCTTCGGCCCTTCTTCCACCGAGGAGATCGAGAGGGTCCCCGTGTCGACCCGCGGCCCGTGCGCGCCCGCGGCCGGCCCGGCGATGTCGCCGGGAGCCGACCCGGGGCGGAACGGCGTCGCCGCCGCCGAGGCGAGGGCAGCGGCCGCCGCGCCAGCGTCCGAGAGGCTCATTGTGCGCGCCCCGGCGGCCGGAGCGGCCAGGGTCTCGCCCAGGGGGTCGCCGCCGTCGCCGTCGCCGTCGCCTCCCACGCCGCGCGCGCGGCCGGCCGCGTCGGCTGCCTTCGCGGGATCCTGGGCCCCGGCGCCCTGCTCCGCCGGCACCTCGGGCCACTCGAGCGGCTCGCCGGGGAGCTCGACCCCTGCCAAGAGGGTGGCCGCCGCGAGCGCGGCCTCGTCGGGGACGACAAGGCTGCCCCGGAAGACGAGGGTGCAGCGCTGCTCGTCGCCGTCGATGCGCAGCGTGTCCGCGTTCAGCTCGAGCGGGTGGCCCTCGCTCACGCCGAAGGCGGACAGGCCGTGGACGCGCGCTCGGCCGCGCGCCTCGGGCAGCCGCGTCCGGAGGCGCGGCAGCGTGGGGTGGAGCCCGTGGAGCTCGATCCACTCGCCGCCGCGCAGGTAACGCGTCCGCTGATCGGGGGGCGCCGCCTGGTAATAGGCCCACTCGAAGGGATCGGGGATCTCGGCGATGGCGGCGTCGAGCGCCTTGCGGGGCGTGGCCCCGAGCAGCCGCCTGCGCGCGGGCCAGGCGCGCGCGATGGGCCCAAAGCCGGCCGCGCGCGCCGGCTGGAGGGGATCGACGATGTTCGCCTCGGGCTCGGACGCGTCGCCCGTCCCCTGCACGCCGAGGAAGTTCTCCTGGTCGTTCTCTCCGCGGAGCGCCCGCTCGTACACGAGCGGCATCCGCTGGAACCCGGCCCTGTCCTTGACCAGGAGCTCCTTGTCGAGGAGGGGCCCGCCCTCATCGGAGATCGAGAGTCGCACGGGCAAGGCGTGCACGGGCGCGCCGGGCGGCGGCGCGTGCGCGTGGCCGGTAAAGAGCACGTCGGCGCGCTCCAGGTGTGGCGCCAGATCGCTCGTGAGCCGGACGCTTCGCCCAGGGTTGTTGCCGTGATGGACCTCCCCCTGGACGACCTGCTGCGGCTCGACCCTGGGCATCTCCGCGTCCGCCGCGAAGGCGAAGGTGGCCTTGACGATGACGGTGATGTGGAGCTCGCCCCGGCTTCGCCATGCAACGGCGGCGGCTGCTGCTCCGTTCAGCGGCGTGACCCTCACGGGCCCGGTCGCGCCGTTCGTCCCACGGTTCATCGCGCTCTTCGTCGCGCCGCTCGTCGCACGGTTCGCCATTCCGCGGCGTTATAGCACGGCTCTCGCCACGAACTTGCCGCCGCACTGCGCCCATGCCACCCACGGCGATCATGAAGCTGGCTGGAAACGCCCGTGCGCTGGGATCGGCGCTCGCCCTCGTCGTCATGATTGCCTCGTTCGGCTGCGACACGGTGGCGACGCTCGTCGCGCCTGCGGTGCCGGTGGTCATCGAGAAGGCGACCGCGCCCGGGGAGCCGGCCGCGCCCGAGGATCCGGCCGCCGCGCCCGAGACGCCCGAGAGCCGGAAGTGCTGCTTCCGGAGCGGCGAGGGCGCCGCGAAGGTGTGCGAGAGCCAGGAGCGCTGCTGCTCTGGCCGGTACGACCGCAGCGCGTGTGAGGATTCGGGCGGTCTCTGGTTCAACAGCGCCGACGGCTGCGCCGGCGCCTGCTGAGCGTCTGGCTCGTTCCGCCAACGGAACAGGCGTCAAGGCGTTGAGGGGGAAAGGCGTCGAGGCGTGACTGGGACAGGCGCCGAGGCGTGACGGGGACGAGCGTCGAAGCGTGACGGGGACGGGCGTCGAGGCGTGACGGGGACAGGCGCCGAGGCGTGACGGGGACGAGCGCCGAGGCGTGACGGCCGCAGCGCGGCGCGGGGCGATGTCGTGACAACCCTGGCGTCCGCGCCGTCCACCGGCGTAGGAAAGGGTGTGCGCGAGCTCGAGACCGACGCCCTGCTCCGGCTCGTCCAGCGGGCCACGGGCCATGTCCCGTCGTCGATGGTCCCGCTGCGCGGGGGCGTGTCGTGCCGGCGCTACCTGCGCCTCGTGACGCCGGCGGGGACGGCGGTCGCGATGTTCGCGCCGAGCGCGGGGGCCGACGGCGTCGCGGTCGGCGGCGCTCCCCCGCGGTGGCCGTTCCTGGAGGTGCACGCGCTCCTCCGGGAGCGCGGCGTCCGGGTGCCGGCGCTGCTCGCCGAGGATTGCGAGCACGGCTTGCTCCTGCTGGAGGATCTCGGGGACGCGACGCTGTCGGCCTTCGTCGAGCGCGCGCCCGCCCGCCGCGCCGAGGTCTACGCGCTGGCCGCGCGCGATCTCGCCCGGGCGCAGCGGGCGCTCGCGGCGCTCCCGAGCGGCTCGATCGTCGACTCGTGCGCGCTGGACGCGACGCTCCTGCGCTGGGAGCTCGACCATTTCCGCGCCTGGGCGCTCGACGCGCGCGGGCTCCGGCTGGGCGACGCCGCCCGGGCCGAGCTCGACGCCGTCTCGGATCGCCTCGCCCGGCGCATCGCCGCGTGGCCGCGGGGCTTCGTTCACCGCGATTACCAGAGCCAGAACCTCATGGTCGTGGACGCGGCGGGCGGGGGCCTCGAGATCGCCTGGCTCGACTTCCAGGACGCCCTCCTCGGCCCGCGCGCCTACGATCTGGCGACGCTCCTCAACGACAGCGCCCAGGACCTGGATCGCTCATTCGTCGAGGCCCGGCTGGACGACTATGCGGCCGCCGCCTCGCTCGACCGGCCGGCGCGCGACGCGCTTGGCCGGGAGTTCGACGTGCTCACGGTCCAGCGCAAGCTGAAGGACGCGGGCCGCTTCGTCTTTCTCGACCGCATCGGCGTGGATCCTACGTACCTGCGCTACGTCGGGCCCGCGCTCGCGAGGGCGCGCGCCGCGCTCGCGAGGATCGGCGACGACGAGGACATGCGGGTGCTGGCGCGGCTCATCGCTCAGGCGTGAGAGAGTTGAACGCAAAGGCGCAAAGACGCAAAGGCGCAAAAAAGACGAGAGAAAAGGGGGTGTACCCTCGAATGCATGTCGGCGACCGTCGCCATCTCGTCGCGCTCAACCCCATCTCTTTTTTGCGCCTTTGCGTCTTTGCGCCTTTGCGTTTGAATCTCACATGCCCGGTCGTCGGCCGGCCGGATCTCGGCCTCGGTGCGGCTCAGAGCTCCGACGCCTCCAGGAAGCGCTGGAGGAACGTGACGGCGGCTTGCTCTCCAGCCTCCGGGAAGCCCCCGAACATCGCGAACTGGTGCCATACCCAGTCGGCGTTCAGATAGGTATCCTTCTCGCTCGCCTCGAGCGCGGAGCACACGTGATCCCAGCGCGGGTTCGCCCCGGGGAGATAGCCGCTCTTGTCGGGCGGCAGGCTGGTCAGGCGCGCTTCCTTGGAGGGGCCAGGGAGCTTTTGCTGGAGCGCCGCGTTCGCGTCGAGCTGGTGGCCGCCGGTCATCCGCAGGCGGCGCGAGGCGTCGCCGCCGAGCCAGCGCACGAGCAAGGCCTCGTTCTTGGCGATGCCTCGTGCGTCGAACGCGAACACCTCGCTCACGCGGTCCTTGTTGGCCGCGAGCGACTGCCACAGGGCCAGCCCGCCGGCGCTGAAGCCCGCGAGCCCGAGCTTCCCGAGCCGCGGCCCGCCCTGTCCGAACCCGATCTTCTGCGCGCCGCAGAGGAAGCGGAGCGCCGCCTCGGCGAGGCCGGGCAGGCTCGCCGTCGTGGCGGCGCCGAAGCTCGCCCCGCTCGGCCACGGGTGCAGCATGACCACCGCCCTGCCGCTCGCGGCGAGCGCCTCCTCGAAGCCGCAGCGGACATAGACCCAGCGGGACTGGTCGCGCGGATCGCGCTCGAACACGTCGCGCGCCCAGAACGACGCGCCGGGAGACGGGTCGGGCGTGAGCAGGTATCGATTCAGCCCGAACATCTCGTGGCGCTGATCGACCCGGGTATAGGCGTACCCTTCCGGCCGGTAGAACACGAGGGCCGAGGTCCCGTCGTCCGGCGGCGCCTTGCAGGCCTCCGGGATGCTCGCGAACCAGATCTTCGGATCTCCCGCGGTGGCGCCGAGGGCCACGAGCTCGGTCCCGGGCCGGTGCTCGCGCTGGTACTCGTCCGCGTACCCGGCGTAGGCCATCCAGAACGGGGTGATATCGACGAAATCCGTCCTGATCTGGGCGAGCGCGAGGCCGGGCGCAGATTGCACGTCGACGAGCGGGTGAGCCTGCCCGAGCGCCGGGTCCGGGGTAGGGCTCAGGGCCGTTCCCCCGCTCGCCACGTCGAAGGCCTGCTCGATCGACAGGACCTCTTCCTCCAGGGCGGGGACGTCCTCGAAGGCGTCGAACGCCGCCGAGAAGCGCGCGCTGAGCGTGACGCGCGACGCCCCCGCGGGGATCACGAACTCGCGACGTCCCGGGCTTGAGCCGGCCAGCGGCAGCGGCGCGTCATCGGCCGTCGCCTGCACGTCGGCGAGCGCGTCGGGCAGAAGCGGGCTGCCCGCATTGCGCCAGGTGACCCGGAGCCTCAGCGCCATGCGGCGCCCCGGACCGGACGGCGCACCCGGCGACGAGGGAGTGTGGCGGCGTGGAGGGAGTCGACCGGGCTATCGCCGGCGAGGGGGAAGCGCTGCGGGGCGGAGGACACGGGGCGCCCACGGTACCAGAGGGCGCGGGCCGCGGGCGAGCGCGACCGGGCGCGGAGGCCGCGCGGGGAGTCCCAAGATGGGCCCTTCCCGTGTCGTTCGGCCAATCCTGCGGGCCGGCGCGCCGCGCCGCCGGGGGCCTTCAGGCCTCCTCGGTAGACGCGGCGCTCGTCGATTGGAGCTCAGCGCGTGCCGTTCGCGCAGTACCCGAACTCGACGTTCGTTCCAGGCCTGATCTTGGCGTTCCAGCTCACGCCGGTGAACACGAAGTCGGTGCCTTGCTTGACGGCGTTGGTGTTCCAGAAGTCACGGAGCGTCGCGCCGTTCGAGGGCACGTAGAGCTTCCAGGTGGTCTCGCCGCTGTCCGTCTTCGTCAGCTTGACGTTGTTGCAGTAGCCGCCCGTCCACGTCGAGTTGGGGGTGATGCTGACCGTGATGTTGCCGCCCTCGACGCGCACGCCGGTCCCGGGGTTGCCCCCACCGCTGCCGCCGCTGCCGGTGCTGCTGCTGCTGCTCGACGAGGACGTGGTGGTGCCGCCGCCGCCGCCACCGCTGCCCGAGGTGCTGGAGCTGGAGCTGCTGGAGCTGGAGCTGCTGGAGGTGGTGCTGCTGGAGCTGGAACTGGAGCTGCTGCCCTTCACCCGGGCGATGAAGCTGTCATAGCCGGCCACGTCGCCCGTCTGGGAGAGCATGACGATCGCGACGCCCATATCGACGGCCTTGGCGACGTTGCTCTCGTTCAGCCAGGTGGAGTCGACGTTGATCGGGCCGCCGCCGAACGTGTACGCGTCCACGATGACGAGCGGCAGGCTCAGCGCGGTGGTGATCTCCTTGTAGGTGAAGTTGTCGATCTTGCCCGTGGTGAACGGGAATTGCTTGCCCGTGAGGCCGACGTACTTGACCACGCTGCGATCCCAGCCGTCGTAGAAGTCGGCGACCGACGACGCCCACTTGGTGGCCGACGGGCTGAACCACGGGCTGAAGTCGATGACCACCTTGCACGAGGGGCAGCCCGACTTGATGGCGCCGAGGATCTGGTTGATGAAGCTGTCGGACTCCGTCTCCGTGAGCGCGTTCTGCTGCGCCGTCTGCGAGAACTGGTACCAGTCCGGCTCGATGTGGATCAGCGCCTCGCGCCCTCCGAGGGCCGCGCTGATCCCTGTCGCCGCCTTCTGGTAGGCGCTCGCCATCGAGGCGATGTTGGCGCGCACGTACGCCGCGCCCCTCTGGCACAGCGGTGCGCCGCTGTTGCCGTCGCAGTCGTTCTCGGACCCGAGCCCCTTCTTCGTCATGTCCGTGGCGATGTAGCCGAAGAAGTAGGGGGTCTTCCCCGCATTGACGATCTGCTGAAGCTTGGTCTTATGTGTGCTGGTGAAGCCGCCAGATTGCAGCCAGTCGCCCACGGCGACCACGTCCACATTCGACGGCCCGGTCGACGACGGCCAGCTCTGGCTCCACTGGGGCGCAACCCCGAAGCGCATCTGCGATGCCGCCGCTGCCGCCGCTGCCTCATCGGCGAAAATCTCGTCCTCTTCGGAGCTGGAACCATCGTCCGCGGCAACGATGCACCCGCCGAGAGCGGCGAGCAGGCACGCAGCTGCCCCAGCACCGAAAAGCGAACCCTTGATCTTCGTCATTATTCAATCTCCAAGTGACCGAGCGGCTCGGTACCGCATCGGATTTTTCCACTCCCGAGTGCCAGCATCGGCTTGGCACGGGGCGCTTGTTGAAAGGAAGGTTCGTAGAGCGTTGCAACGGCCGGGCCATCGTCTCTCCAGAGCAGAGAACGCCGGTTCACGGGCGCATTTCGACGGTGCCTGTCCGCGAGAGATGGAGAGTGAGCCGATGGAGTGGATCGCCGAACCGGGGCACGGATGATCCACCGCGAACGCCCTGATTTCTCGGTGCGGGACGCTGGCAAGCGGGTAGTCTGCGCCCGATGAACCAGGACCGTGGAGTGAAGCGATGAGCGCGCCCGCGCTCATCGAGATCGAGGACGCCGAGGTCTTCCGCGGCGACACGCGCGTCTTCGAGGGGCTGTCGCTGCGCATCGAGCAGGGGGCGAACACCGCGATCCTCGGGCCCAACGGCGCCGGGAAGTCGACCTTGCTGAGGCTGCTCTCACGGGAGATCTACCCGGTCCACCGCGAAGGCTCGCACGTGCGGATACTCGGTCGCGAAAGGTGGGAGGTGTCCGCACTGCGGCGCAGGTTGGGGCTCGTGTCGTACGAACTGCAGATGGCCTATCCCCGGGGTGTGCTGGGCCTCGACGTGGTGCTCTCCGGCTTCTTCGCGAGCGCCGGGCTGCACGAGCACGAGCCGCCGACCGTCGCGCAGCGCCGGCGGGCCGAGGAGGTGCTCCGCGACCTCGGCGTCGCGCACCTCGGCGACAAACCCATCGCGGAGATGTCCGCCGGCGAGCAGCGGCGCTGCCTGCTCGGGCGCGCCCTTGTGCACGACCCGGAGGCGCTGGTGTTCGACGAGCCGACGACGAGCCTCGATCTGAAGGCCGCGTTCGAGCTCATCGACCTGCTCAGGCGCCTGGCGCGGCGGGGCAAGACGCTGATCTTGGTGACCCACCATGTGCAGGAGATCCCGCCGGAGATCGGGCGGGTCGTTCTGCTGCGGAGAGGCCGCGTCTTCGCCGATGGCCCGAAGCGCGCGGTGCTGACGGACGAGAACCTGTCGCGCCTGTTCGACGTGCCGCTCACCGTGGTCGAGCGCGACGGCTTCTTCCAGGTCTTTCCCCGATCCCCCTGAGGGGCGTCCATCGCTGGAACCCGCGGCGCGAGCGGGGTAGCCGCTCGTCGCGCGTCAGCAGAATGGCTCACCCTGAATCGCGAGGACAGGTCATGACCATGGTGGCCTGGTACGGCGCGCTCCGATCGGAGGGCTCTGGCAGCAGGAGCTCTCGACTACAGGTTACTTCGTAGTTGTGCTCCACGGCGGTCGACCAGCTGCTGATCGCTTCCTCGTAATTCTTCCATTCCAAGACGGCGGCGCAGGTGTTGGTCCGACAATCAACGTCGCGCACGTCAAAGCTCTTCGACCCGACGGTGCGTATCTCCTTCAACAGGGAAGCGCGTGCCTGGGGAGCCCAGGTGGGATCCTCGATCGCACGCTCATGCGTCGCGATGATCTCGCGATGGTGACTTTCTTTTTTGGCTTTCCACTCCACGGGATCGGGCATCTCGAACCGCTCACCGGAGCCCTTCTGATCCGGGTCTTGCTGCTCGTCTCGCTCTTCCAGCGCCGACAGACGCTGCTTCAGCTCCTTCAGGTCAGTCGCGCCGATTCCCGGGTTTGCGCTGCTGATAGATCGAGGAATATACCTTCTGGATTCGCTGATGACGGCGCCGCCCTTTCGCGGTTTTTCATCCGCGCTTTCACGGGAGATAATCACTGTCGCTATCGTTCCGGCGAGAGCGCCCGCCAGAATGGGCATCATGGTCGAGATGACGCTACGAAAAGAGATCACGGACATCTCCTGTCATGTAATTCAGATTGAGGCGATGCGGTCGGCGAGGTCGATCACGCCCGCTTCAGCAGATGGCGTGCCTGCCCGAACAGCGCCCAGCGCTGGGGCTCGAAGTTTGCGTATAACGTATGATAAATAGAAGGGGGCAACTCGGCGTTCCCTTTTGCGATACGCGTATTGTTGCTCCCCTTCTCGTATTATCGCAGAGCTTGTTTGCTAGTTCGTGGTGAAGTAGCCCCTGACGGAGGAAAAGGGGGACCCGCTGGGCGGCAGGTGGACCTGAATGTATCCGAAGTCCGCGAAGTTGGCGCTCGTCCAGTGCGTCGTCGGCGGGCTGAGCGTGTAGTCTCCAGTTCCCGACGCGGTGACCGGCGTGGTGCAGGCTCCACCCGTGCCTCCGAAGAACGCCACGCAGGTGCTCGCTTCGACTCTGTGCTGGATGCCACTGATCAGAAGGCCGCTATTGTAGCCGTGGATGTTCACTGTCACGATGTCTTGCTTCCGGAAGCGATCGTCGTCGGTGACCGGGCAAGAGAGGTCTTCTCCTTCGGTCGATGACGTGTTGAAGATGGCGCGCCCGACAGTGATCAAATTGCTGTTCGTACCTCCGCTTCCGTAGACGCAGTTGGCTCCCGATACGCGCTCGTGCAGCGCCGCCGCATCGGAGGCATTGGCCAAAGCCGCGCTTGCGACTGCGCCGATGATGAAGAGGGGAATCGACTTGTACATTTCGTTTTTCCTTCGAGGTTATGAAGTTAGATGCAATGTGAATCGATGATAACAAAAGCGCAGATGGCAGAGTTCTGACAGGTTCATGGCAGAACTCCTTAACGCCTGCATGGATTCCGAGCTCGGCCCGCAGCGCGACGATTTCCTGTGCTTGCCTGTGTGAGCGGCCGCCATGCTTTCATGAGCGGATCCCTCCCCATGTCACGCTGAGTACCGGCACAGCGCCAAGCGACACGCTATGTTATTGCAATCGATATGCCAGGTAGGTGGTGCGCCTCGCCTCGGCCACGAGGATGGCCATGAGCCTCCCCAGGGCCTGCAAATGGCGCAGCAGCAAGCCCTCAAGGTGCCGGTGCGGAAGGGGCGGGCCCGCCACCGTTACATGTCACGTGGGCGGCGTGACGTGTCACGATAGCAGCGTGACATGTCACGTGACACGTCACGATAGCGACGTGACATGTCACGCTGCTATCGTGACATACCACGGTGGCAGCGTGACATGTCGGCACGAGCAGAGCCCCGCTAGCACGTGAGCCGGCGAGGGCGCGCGCAGGTCACCGCGTCTTCGAGCGCTGCAGCGGAGCAGCTCGCCGAGGGGGCGGCTTCAACGTCGTTAGCCGATCTCCACCTTGCTCCACATGTCGCGCCGCATCCGCTCCTTCCGCCGGTCGGTCCGGGTCACGAGCCGGGCGGCGCCCCAGGCGGCGAGCAGCTGGCCCTCCTGGCCGAGGCCTGGCAGCACGCTCCGGCCGACGAGCAGGGTGCGCTCGATCGGCCCGCGGATCGGCTCGCCCGCGAGCCCGAGGTAGCCGGGCGGATCGACCTCGAGCTGCCGCACCATCGGCTCGGCGCCCGGGGCCGCGCCCTTCAGCGCGGCGCGCTCGATGAGGCGGCGGCGCGTGCCGTCGTAGAGCCACACGGGCAGCCCGTCGTGCACCGAGTCGACGAGCACGAGGTGGCGCTCGAGGAAGGGGAGCTCGGCCGTGAGCGCGTCGAGCACCGCCTGGCGCGCCTCGAGCAGCGACAGCGGGCCCCGATCGGGAAGCAGGATCTCCGCCACGAGCAGCGTGTCGGTCGAGGGAGCCGGCAGATCGCAGCGCTGGAGGTGGACAACGGGGCGCCCGGGCCCGGTCGGGCGCGTCTGCCGCGGCGAGCTCGGCCGGCCCCCGGAGGCGCCGTCGCTCGACACGCGCGGCGGCGCGGGCGAGCGGCCCGTCGACGCGGACGGGAAGGGGAACAGCAGCGCCTCGGGGCCGAGCGGCTCGGGCAGGCCCTCGCGGCGCACGATCAGCGACACGACGAAGCGGCCGACCGACGAGGTGATCCGCGGCCACTCGCGCAGCGCGCGCTTGTGGATGCCCTCGCCGCCCGAGAGGCTCGCGAGCGTCTCGCCGTCCATGTCGGTGATGACAAAGCTGCTGCCGTTCGGGTGATCGTCGCCGTCGAGGACGACCCCCGCGGCGGTGCCGCGGCGGACGTGGACCGACGCGGCGCGCTCGTCGAGCAGGCAGCGGCCGCCGTGGGCGAGGATGCGCTCGACGAGGAACTCCTCGAGCTCCTCCTCGCCGCGCGGGAGCATCATCAACCCGCGCGTCCACGCCCCGTGCAGGCGCGCGACAGCGAAGGGGGGCGGGAGCCCCGAGAGGTCCGTGGCGAAGAGGACGGACTGCGTGACGATCGAGCGGAACAGGTGGCCGCGCGGGAACTCGACGAGCAGGTCGGCGTCGGGCTCGGCGCGCGCGTACGGGAGCATGCCGGCGTAGCGCGCGGTCTCGCGCCGCTCCCAGAACGTGCCCGGCGGCCAGAGGGCGTCGTGCGAGAACGCGTCGTCGGCGGCGCCGTTGACGTGGGCGAGCTCGGCGTAGAGCTCGTCGACGACGCGCCGGAGCTCGGGGAACTCGCGGTCGATCTCGCGGCCGAAGAGGACCATGTCGGGCGGCACGTCGAGGCGCCGGCGCGGCGCGACGGCCTGCAGCATGGGCATGGCCGGGACGATGCGGCGCTTCCAGGTCTGCGACTGGGCGAGCTCGACGAGGAAGCGGCGCCACGCGGGCGAGGGCTCGGCGAGCATCGTGAAGGCGCGCCGGCGGAGGACGTGCTGATCGAGGCGGTAGGTGGGCGGGCGCTCGCCGTGCCCGACGACCATCACGGTGAAGTCGCGGCGCGCGAGGAGCGCCGCGGCCGTGAGCGCGCCGATGGACCGGCCGAGGACGATGACGTCGTAGTGCTTGTGGATCACGCCCCTTCCCCGGCTTCCCCGACGTCTCCGACGTCTCCCCGCGCGGGGCCGTCCTGGGCGAGCCCGAGCGCGGTGTCGACGCCGGCGATCGTCGCGCGCGCCCGCCCGCCCGGCGCGTCCGGCAGCGCGATCTGGAGGCGCCCTTCGGCGATCCACGAGAGCGCACGGACGAGCAGGGCGTGCTCCTGGACGAGGATGCGCGCGGCGAGCGCGTCGTGGTCGTCCCCGTCGAGCACGGGGACGGCGGCCTGCGCGAGGATGGGCCCGGTGTCGGTGCCGGCGTCCACGAGGTGGACGGTGCAGCCGGTGACGCGCACGCCGTGATCGAGCGCCTGCTGCTGGGCGTCGACGCCGGGGAACGAGGGCAGGAGCGACGGGTGGATGTTCACGACCCGGTGCGGGAAGGCGTCGAGGAAGGTCGTCGTGAGCAGGCGCATGAAGCCCGCGAGGACGACCCAGGTCGCGCCCGCCTCGCGGAGGGCGTCGACGACGGCGGCGTCGAAGCTGTCGCGATCGGCGAAGTCCCGGTGCGCGATGACGCGCGTGGGGACCCCGGCGCGCTCGGCGCGCGCGAGGCCCTCGACGTCGGGCCGGTTGGACAGGACGAGCCGCACGCGGGCGTCGAGGCGGCCGGCGGCGATCGCGTCGAGGATCGCCTGGAGGTTCGAGCCGCGGCCGGAGATGAGGACGCCGAGATCGAGGGGGGGCATGGGGGGCAGATACTACGGCGGAGGCGGGCGCGGGAGAGATCCGGGGCGGAAGCGGCCGCCCGGGTCCGGCGAGCGCGCCGCGCGGCCCGTTTCCATGTCCGCCGAGCGCGCGCCGCGTGACGCGCCGGGCCATCGCGCGAGCAGGGCAGGCGTGAAGGCTCGGGCGGGACGGCGGGCGTGGATCCCGCCGCGCCGCCTCGGCCGCCCGAGCTCGGACTCGACCTGCGCCCCTCAGCACCGCTTTCTCCACGAAGGGCTCGGCGTCGTCTGGAGAGCGATGCTTCCGGGGACAGCGCCCTGGTCACCCGGTCGCGACGATCGCTCTCGAGCGGTCTTCGCGTGACATGTCACGGTGAAAGCGTGACATCGACCGTGACATGTCACGGCCTCGATCGTGACATGTCACGATCACTCGCCGGCGGTACCGTCGAGCGCTTCGGCCCGTCGCGCGCCATGAACCGCCTATTTCGGCCTGAATCTGCCGCTCCGGCGCCGTGCGGACGGTCCGCCCGTCGCGCGCCGCCCGCCTGCGTCGATGGCTATCCACCGCATCTTCCGCCTGGGCCGTCACGAAAGCGAACGCTCCCGGGGCGGCATGCGCCTTGCTCGACCGAGCTGGCTCGCCACACACACGGGCTTCTCATTCCTTGGAGGGTCAACAGATGTTCAAAGAGTTCTTGATCAACGGGCTCTTGGCGTTCGTTGCGATCGGCGCCAGCGGCTGTGTCGCGGGAGCTGTCGAGGAGGAAGATAACGGCGAGGAGACCGGCGTCGCCGAGCAGCCCTTGGGATGGATAGGCGGGGGCGCCTGGCAGGCTGGCGTCGGGCCGATAGACATGGGCGACGCCTCGGACAGGACCTGCTTTCTGACAGGGATCATGGGGGATTTCGAGTCAGGCAACGAGTGGGTGCACGCGTACATCTCGGGTGGGCGATGGTACCTCCACGGAAACAACACGCACGGGGACGCCCGCGCCATGGCCACCTGCGTCTCTTCGACCCTCGGCAGATCGGCCGAATTTTCGTGGTCGCAAGGCCAGGGCGCGGTCAGCCTCGGGTCGGCTACCACGTCTACTGGCCTGCCACGAGCCTGCTTTCTCACGCGGATGGGCGGAGATTTCAACGGCATGAGCGAGAGCGTGTCGGTGTTTCGGTTTGTCAGCCACTGGTACCTGTCCGGCGGGTCGAGCAGCACAGGGGTACACGCCAGGGCGCGCTGCATCACCGTCTCGTCGATAGCCAATCAACTGACGCTCGCGGACGAGCTCGGTGTCCCCGCAGAAGATGACCCGACCTACCAGCTGCTGACGCCGGCGAACGATTTCGACACGCAATGCATGTTGACGGGCATCGCGGGCGAGTTCAGCGGCAACAACCAGGAGGACCAGAGCATCATCGTCTGGCGAAACCAGGACCTGGAGGCCCAGATTCTCAGCGTATGGACGACGAGGAGCCGGATCCAAGGCCGCGCGACCTGCGTCAAGTAGGTTGACAGGCCGTTGTCGAGGGCTCGTCCGGCGACGATCTGCACGCGACGCGTGTACTTCCGCTCACGGACGGTGTCGTTGACGTGCTGCACGCAGCGGCGCGGGCCATCTGGCATCTCGTGGCGCGTCGTCGCCCCCTGAGCCACCGCGAGCGGTCCGGCAACCTACCATCTTCGCGCCGCTCAGGGTAGGGTGGCGGCGCCACGATGTCGGAACGCCCGCCTGAGCCGACCCTTACCGCCGACGAGGCCGCGAAGCACCGGGCGAGGTCCCACCTCGGGCGGGTGATCTCGAAGCGCTACCGCATCGACGAGGTCATCGCGATGGGCGGCATGGGCGCGGTCTACCGCGGCGAGCACGTGCACATGCACAAGCGCGTCGCGATCAAGATCCTGCACCCCGACACCGAGCGGCTCCCCGAGCTCGTGCAGCGCTTCGAGCGCGAGGCCATCGCCGGCGCCCACATCCAGCACCGGAACGTCGCGACCGCGACCGATTTCGGCGAGGCGGAGGACGGCTCGTTCTTCCTGGTCCTCGAGTACGTGCGCGGCACGACGCTCCACGAGATCATCCGGCGGGGGCCGATGCCGGTCGCGCGCGCCGTCCTGATCGCCAGGCAGCTCGCGGCCGCGCTCGAGGCGACCCACGCGATGGGCATCGTCCACCGCGACGTGAAGCCGCGCAACGTGATGGTCGTCGAGCCGCAGGGCGACCTCGTGAAGCTCATCGACTTCGGCCTCGCGAAGGTGAGCGTCGATCAGCTGCGCCGGTCCGTCGCCTCGCCGGAGTCCGCGCGGGCGGGGGCGGACTCGCTCCCGGTCCGGCTCACCACGGCCGGCGTGATCTTCGGGACCATCGCCTACCTCGCCCCGGAGTCGGCGCTCGGGATGGATTTCGTCGATGAGCGCGCGGATCTCTACGCCCTGGGCCTGATCTTCTACGAGATGCTGGCCGGCAAGCACCCGTTCCTCGCCAGGGATCCTGTCGAGCTCTTCAACCAGCAGCGGAGCGCGCCCGTGCCGGCGATCGCCGCGCACTCGCCCGGCGTCGAGGTCCCACCTCCCCTCGAGGCGGTCGTGCGGCTCCTCCTCGAAAAGAATCCGCGCGCCCGCTTCGGGACCGCGGAGGAGCTGATCGCGGCGCTCGACGACGCGTGCTCCACGTCGGGGATCGCGGTGCACGAGCCGCGGGCGGAGATGTCGTCGAGGGGGGAGATGACGTCGGCGCCCGCGATCGCGGACGCGGCGCGCGTGCCGAGCAACCGGCCGCCCGTGCCCAGCGCGCCGTCGCGCGAGCCCGAGGCGGGCTCCGGGGGTTCCTCGGCGATCCTCCTCGGGGATTCGTGCCTGGTCTCCCTTGAGGACGTCGCGGACGCGCTGGCGCCGGCCGGGAGCGGCGCGGGCGCGCCGGAGGCAGAGCGAGCGCGCGCGTCGAGCGAGCCGGGGGAGGGCCGCGCGGAGAGCGTGGAGCTGGCGGGGATGACGGCGGCCGTGGAGCCGGCGGGGCCGACGGCGGCCGTGGAGCCGGCGGGGCCGACGGCGGCCGTGGAGCCGGCGGAGGGCGACGAAGAGGACGAGGACGCGCTCAGCCACTCGCGGCCGACGCCGGTGCGCAACACGCCGACCCTGGTCGCCGAGCTGACGCGCGATTCGCGGCCGACGGCGGTGGGCGGCGCGGCGTTCATGGCGCAGGTCGCCTTCGCGCAGGAGGTCGCCAGGGCCGACGCTGCCTCCGCCGCCGACGACTCGAGCGTGCCGGAGGACGCGCGCCCGACGACGGTAGGCGGCGCGGCGCTCATCGCCCAGGCCGCTTTCGCTCGCGAAGCAGCCGGCGGTGGCGCTTCTTCCGAGACCGATGACCCGCGGCCGCCGCGCGAGTCGTGGCAGCTGCTCGATGCGGCGGCGCCGTCGCAGGAGCCGCCGACACCGGAGGAGCCGGCGCTGCCGGACTCGACGGCTCCATCGCCTGGGGAGGCAGCGCGGTCCGTCGAAGCGCCTGTGGCGACGGCGGCAACGGGACTCAGCTCCCTACGGCTGTCGCTGGACGATCTGTTGTCGTCGCCGGGTCAAGCGGAGCGTCGTCCGGCAGAGCCCTCGGCGAAGAAGCCGTCGCCGTCGGGCGTGGAGGAGCCATCGTCGCCTGCGGCGGAGCCGGCATCCGTCGCGAAGCCGGCGTCGTCGAAGCCACCGTCGTCGCTTGCGGCGGAGAGCTCGCCATCGAAGCCGCCGTCGTCGCCTGCGGCGGAGAGCTCACCATCGAAGCCGCCGTCGTCGCCTGCGGCGGAGAGTTCACCATCGAAGCCGCCGTCGTCGCCTGCGGCGGAGAGTTCACCATCGAAGCCGCCGTCAGCGGAGCGCGTATCATCGAAGCCGCCGTCGGCGTCCGCTGTGGAGCCGGCGCCCGTCGCGAAGCCGGCGTCGTCGAGGCCGCCGTCGTCGTCTGTGGCGGAGAGTGCGCCATCGAAGCCGTCGTCGTCGCCAGCGGCGGAGCGTGCGTCATCGAAGCCGCCGTCGTCGCCAGCGGCGGAGCCGGCATCCGTCGCGAAGCCGGCGTCGTCGAAGCCGCCGTCGTCGCCAGCGGCGGAGAGTTCGCCGTCGAAGCCGCCGTCGTCGCCAGCGGCGGAGAGTTCGCCGTCGAAGCCGCCGTCGTCGCCAGCGGCGGAGAGTTCGCCATCGAAGCCGCCGTCGTCGCCAGCGGCGGAGCGTGCGTCATCGGAGCCGCTGGCCGCGTCCGCTGTGGAGCCGGCATCCGTCGAGAAGCCGGCGTCATCGCCATCGCCCGTTCCGTCCGTGAAGGCGCAGCCGCCGCCGGACGAGTCGGCTCCCGTGGCGTCCGCGTCCCCGCCGCTGGACGAGCCGCCCGCAGAGGATGCGGCGCCCGTCTCGGAGCCGACGTCCGAGCGGATGAGCGGCTCGCGGCCCGCCTTCGCCCCGACGCTGCTGCGGGAGCTGGAGGCCGCCGAGGCAGAGCGCGTCGCCAGGGAGCGCGAGGAAGAGGCCAGGCAGAAGCTCGCCGAGGAGGCAGAGCGCGCCGCGCGCGAGCGCGAGGAGAAGGCCAGGCGAAAGCGCGAAGCCCGGGAAGCTCGCGCGTCGCGGCTGGAAGGCCTCGGCGGTCGCGTGGGCCGGCTGGCCCCGTACCTGGGCGGCGGCATCCTTGCGGCGGCCGTGATCGCGGCGCTCGCCGGCGGTGGGCGCGCCCCGCCCGAACCGGAGCCCCAGCTCGGTCCCGCGAGGCCTCCCGCGAGCGCGCTCGCCACGGGCGAATCGGCCCCGGCCGACGCCGCCGCCGTCCCCGAGGCGCCTGCGCCCACGGCGCCGGAGCCCGAGGCCGCTGCGTCGGCGGTGCCCGATGCGCCGGCTGAACCCCCGCCTGATGAAGCGACCCGGAAGGCGCTCACCGACGCTGTCAGGGCGCGCCGGTGGGTGAAGGCCGCCGACGCGATCCAGAAGCTCGCGGAGCACGATCCGACCGCGCTCCGCGAGCGCGCGCTCGCGATCGCGGCGCGCAACGTCGCCATCGCCATCGCGAAGACGGGCGAGGAGCACGCCGACAAGGTCTTCAACGCGCTCTCGAGCCGCTTCGGGACGGCGGGCGTCGACGTGCTCTACGAGATCGTCGAGACCCGCGGCCGCTCCACCCCGGCCACCCGGGCCGCAAAGCTGCTGCGCGATCCGGAGATCGCGGCCCGCGGGACCCCCGCGGTCCGGATCTCCTTCGAGCTGCGCGACGCCACGTGCGGCGAGAAGCTCCCGTTCCTCGAGCGCGCCGTCTCCGAGGGCGACGAGCGCACCCTCGTCGTGCTCGAGACGACGGTGAGGCCCTGTTACAAGAAGAGCCGGACGATCGACGAGGCGATCAAGAAGCTGCGATCGCGGCTCGAAGGCGGGTGAGCTCGCGCCGCGCGGCCCGCGCGGCCGCTCGACGCATCCCGGCCCGCGCGCCGCGCATCGCCGGCGCCTGCGCCGGCCCGCTCATCCGAACAGCACGCGCTCCTCGAACGGCACGTCGCCGACCGACACCACCTCGCCGAGCACCCAGGCCTGCTCGCCGCTCTTCGCGAACGCCTCGATGGCCCGGTCCGCGGCGCCCTTCTCCACGACCGCGATCAGCCCGACGCCGAGGTTGAACGTGCGCCGCATCTCGGCCTCCTCCACGGGGCCGCCGCGCTGGAGCACCTGGAACACCGCCGGCCGCTGGTAGGAGCGGAGGTCGAGCCGCGCGCCCAGCCCTTCCGGCAGCACGCGCGGCAGGTTCCCCGGCAGGCCGCCGCCCGTGATGTGCGACAGCCCCCGGACCGCATCGCCGCAGGCCGCGAGGAGCGCCGTGATCGCGCGGGCGTAGATCCGGGTCGGCGTCAGCAGCGTCTCGCCCACGGTGCCGCCGAGCTCGGCCACGCGGTCGCTCATCTTGAGGCCCATCTCCTTCTCGAGCACGCGCCGCGCGAGCGAGAAGCCGTTCGAGTGCAGCCCGCTCGACGCCACGCCGATGACCGCATCGCCGGCCGCGATCCGCTTGCCGTCGAGGATGCGCGAGCGCTCGACGACGCCCACGGCGAACCCGGCGAGGTCGTACTCGCCGTCCGCGTACATGCCCGGCAGCTCGGCCGTCTCGCCGCCGATCAGCGCGCAGCCGGCCTGCTTGCAGCCCTCGGCGATGCCGCGGACCACGGCCTCGCCCACGTCGACGTCGAGCTTGCCTGTCGCGAAGTAGTCGAGGAAGAAGAGCGGCCGCGCGCCCACGGTCAGCACGTCGTTCACGCACATCGCGACGAGATCGATGCCGACGGTGTCGTGGACGCCCGTCGCGAACGCCACCTTCAGCTTGGTGCCGACCCCGTCCGTGCCGCTGACCAGCACCGGCTCGGACAGCCCGCCCGGCAGCGCGCACAGCCCGGCGAAGCCGCCCACGTCGGCGAGCACCTCGGGGATGCGCGTCGGCTTCGCGAGCCGCTTGATGCGCTCGACGAGCGCGTCCCCTGCATCGATATCGACCCCGGCTTCCCGGTACGTGACGCTCATGGCAGGCGCATCCCACACCTCGGCGGCAAAGGGAAGCGGGCTCGCTCTCCGGCTCCGGCCTCCGGGCAACGCCGGGGCCGGCGGGCGGCCGGGGGCGGCCGCCGGCGGGCGCGCGACCGCATGGCCGGGCGAGCGCTCGTGCGTCCCCCCAACGTACAGCGCCGGCCCGCTCTACCAGCGCACGACGAGCGGCACTTCTGCGGGGAACTGGTGTGATTGCCCTTCGTGACCGTGATCCCACTCCAGCTCAAGAGAGTAGGTCGCCCCACGATCGATCGAGAGCACGCCCTGGTCCACGAACCAACGCACGCCTGACGAGAGTGGCGGGTTCTCTGTTGGCAGTTGCAGACGTACACGCGTCAGCGTTCGGCGCGCGCCACGATGCGATAGCCACTCGATCGGGATGGTCCGCTTGGTTGTCTGGGCCGCCACAAATATCATGGGCTCCGCCAGGGAACCTCGCGGCGTCACGATGGGCATGCCCATGCCCGTCGGCAGGTATTTCGGCTTGTAGTCCCAGGTCTCGAAGGGCCAGTCCCCGGCGCCTCCGGCTTCGACGGCCCTGAAACAGACGCCGAACGGGCATGCGCCGGTCTCGGCCCAATGAATGCGTTCGTGTAGCCCCAGCGGTCGAACGATCTCGGTCTGCAGCTCCTCCAGATCGTGGACGCCGAGGACCTCGAAGAATGCGTTCTCGAAAGCGGCGCACGCATTCGCGGTCCCCTGACCCTCATGCACCGCGTGGCGGCAGAAGTTCAGGCCGAACTCGGCGAGCATCCGCTCGACGATGCCCACGTCGGGCGTCGCCAGGAACACATGATCGACTTCCCAGTTCATCACACGTCGCATGAGCTTCAGAATTCCACCTCGCCTTCCATGTAGAAGACGCAGGCACCCTCCATCTCGACGCGCTCGCCGATCAGCCGGCACGTCATTCCTCCACCTCGCTGCGATGCCTGAAAGGCGCGAAACTCGCTCTTGTGCAGTCGGCTGGCCCAGTAAGGGGCGAGCATGCAGTGGGCGGCCCCGGTCACCGGATCTTCCGGGATGCCTTTCGCCGGGGCGAAGTAGCGGCTGACGAAATCATGATCCCCGCTGCTCGCAGCGGTCACGATGAGCCCGCTGCGATCGAGGCGGCGCACACGCGCCATGTCGGGCGCGACGGTCCGGACAGCGCTCTCGCTCTCCAGGACCGCCATGTAGTTGAATGCGTTGACGTACACTTCGAGAGGAGCGAGCCCCAGCGCCTCTGCCAGGCCAGGCGGAGGCGGCACGGCCTCCGAAAAGCGCGCCGGGAAGTTCATGAGGTAACCGGCGCTCGCCCTGGTAACGGTGAGCGGCCCGCTCGCCGAATGGAAGACCACCCGGCTGCGCGCGGGCTCCAGGCGCTCCATCACCACGGCAGCGCTCGCCAGCGTGGCGTGGCCGCAGAGCGGCACCTCCGTCGTCGGCGTGAACCAGCGCAGGCGGTACTCGGCGTCCTCGCGCACGAGGAAGGCTGTCTCCGCCAGATTGTTCTCTGCGGCGACGGCCTGCATGACCGATTCCTCGGGGAAGCTCTGCAGAACGACGACGGCCGCCGGGTTCCCTGTGAATCGCCGCGTGGTGAAGGCATCGAGCTGAAAGATGGGTGCGCGCAAGGTGTCCACCAGGTTGTTGACGTGCTCAGCGAGGGTTCGATCGTCCGATGCGGAGGCCGCCTCCGGCGGGCGGAGCCGGCGTCTCTGGCGTGCACGAGACTGTAGCGTGAAAAGCGACGCCATATCAACCGCACCACACATGATCAGGCTGTGCTGCGACCGGGGTCGCCGTGCGGCGGGATGGCCGGCGGGTTTGCAAACCGTCGCGTACGCCTGACGTTGCTTCGGGGTATGCTGGCGCGGCCACGCATCGTGGCTTGCGCGAAGGAAACCCCATGAGAGTCGGCGTCGCTGTCACCCTCCTTGTCTCCTCTTCCTTCCTCGCCGCCTGCTCCGGCGGCGGCTCATCGGTCGGAGACGGCGGGACCGGCGGCACCGCCGGATCCGGCGGCGCCGCAGGGACGGGCGCCGCGGGGACGGGCGCCGCCGGCGCGACGGGGACGGGGACGGGCGGCTCGGCGAGCGCGGGCGGCGCGGGCCAGGGCGAGCCGATCGATCTTTGCGCGGGCCTCGTGCAGGACAAGGAGGCGCACCCGATGACCGAGCTCGCCAAGCCGGCGCTCGGCGAGGCCGTCACCGACGCCGAGTTCGGCACCACGATCCGCCGGATCACGGCGGTCGCGCCGGGCGGCGGGAACGACCCGGTCATCAAGCCGATGTACTCGACCATCTCGGCGTGGAACGCGGACGAGTCGAGGCTCATCCTCTTCTCGGTCGCGGCCGGCGAACACCAGCTCTACGACGGCAAGACGTACGAGTTCATCGAGGCGCTCGACATCTCGCCGGCGGACATCGAGCAGGTGTACTGGCACACCTCCGATCCCGACGTTTTGTTCTACGTCGACGGCAAGGACTTCATCCGTTACCACGTGGGCGCGGGGACGAAGGAGGTCGTGACGACGTTCGACTTCTGCTCGGGCGGCGCGAGCGCGGGCAGCGACCCGCTGTTCATGTCGTGGGATTCGAACCGCATCGGCCTCACGTGCGACGATCAGGTGTTCCTCTATGATGTCGGCCAGAATACGGTGCTCGCCAGGAAGGCGCTCGACGAGAACCCCGCGCAGGTCGCGCCGAGCGGGACGCTCGCGTTCCTGAGCGACAGCGGCGGCGTGACCGATCCGCAGCTGAACGTGGTGCGTACGCTGGACCTGCTGGAGCCGTACGGCCACGCGTCGCTGAGCATGGTGAACGGTCACGACACCTGGAACGGGGCTGTCTACGATCCCGGTCCCGGCGGCAATGACGACATCGGGCTCCTTGTCACATGGGATCTTGCGGAAGGCACCTCGAAGGTGGTCATTGGCCCGGAGACGGGGTGGCCCTATCCGCCGACAGGGCACATCTCGGGGATGGCGTACAAGCAGCCGGGGTGGGTCTTCGTGTCGTCGATCGGCGACGCGTCGGGCAGAGGGGTGCTCGACATGGAAAACCTGATCGCCGACACGAGCACGGGCAAGGTCTGCCGGATTGGCCGCCACCGGAGCTGGGGCAAGGAGAACACCCACCTTGCCGAGCCGTACTGGGCTGAGCCGCACACCGTGCCCAGCCCCAGCGGCACGCGCGCCGTGTTCGGGAGCGACTGGGGCAACGGTGATACCGTCGACGCCTACGTGATCGAGCTGCCCAGCTACACGCCGTGATGACGGGACGCGACGGGTCGCGCTGGCCTGCCGGTCGTGCCGGTGCTGCCGATCGCGCCCCCGCTCCCGCCGCCACCGGAGCTCGGGTCCGAGGGTGAGAAATCCCAGCCGCGCAAGGCAATGAAGACGCCGGAGGGATGGCAGCGTCGAGCGTGCCGTTCGCCCTTGTCTTGCGCGTCGCGACCGACATTCTACGCGCCCATGTCCGCCACGCCCGAGCCCGCTCCGCCCCTGGTCCTCGTCGCCGCCGCCGTCATCATCGAGCGCGGCCGCGTCCTGCTCACGCAGCGCAAGGCGGGCGCGCACCTCGAGGGCGCGTGGGAGTTCCCCGGCGGCAAGGTCGAGGCCGACGAGGATCCGCGAGACGCCCTGATCCGTGAGCTACGCGAGGAGATCGGCGTCGAGGCCCAGGTCGGCGACATCGTCGAGGTGACCTACCACCGCTATCCGAAGAAGCCGGTGCTCCTCCTCTTCTACGCCGCCGCCCTCGCCGAGGGCTCGCCCGCGCCCGCCGCGCTCGACGTCGCCGCCGTGCGCTGGGCCGAGGCCGCCGATCTCCGGGACGAGCTCTTCCCGCCCGCCGACGTCGCGGTGCTCGCCAAGGTGCGCGCGCGCCTCGCGGCGACGTAGCCCATCGTGGAATGGTGTCTCCCGCCTGAGAGCTGGTACACGACGCTCCGCGAGGCCCGGGTGGCCGCCGGGGATGAGGGGGAGCGAGCCCCGCCGTGGTGGGCTCACAAGGCGGGGGGGCACGCCTCGCCGCGGACGTCGCCGATGAGGCTCGCGAGCCGCTGGGCAGGCAGCTCGCCGACGGCGCGCTCCACCTCCTGCCCGGCGGCGTCGACGCTGAGGAACGTCGGCACGAAGCGCACGCCGTAGCGGGCGGCGAGGGCCCGCCCGCGCGGATCGTCGACCTGGATGCGCAGGACGGTGCCGGCCTCCTTCGCGCAGCGCGCCTCGAGCTCCTTCATGAGCGGCGCCATGCGCTCGCACACCGCGCAGTGCGCGCTCTCGAACTCGAGCAGCCGAGGCATCCCCTCGGGCAGCGCGACGTCGCCCTGCGCCACGGCGCCCTCCGGGGCCGCGCACGCGCCGCCGGGGCCGCTCTCGCACGGCGCGCCCGCGTCCACGGCCGCCGCGGGCGCCGGCGAGAGGGCGTCCAGACGGCCGTCGGCGACGGCGATCCCCGCGGCCACGAGCAGCGCCCCCGTCAGGCGCTGGAGGGCCGGCGTGGCCGGCGCCAGGCGGCGCGCGAGCTCGACGGCCGCCGGCCCGACGAAGGCCGCGGCGACGAGCGGCGCGGCGAGGCCCGCGGCGTAAGCGCCGAGCTGGATCGCGCCGGTCAGCGGGCTCGCGCCCGCGCTGGCCGCATAGGTCAACGCCGCGCCGAGCACCGGGCCGACGCACGGCGTCCACCCCGCCGCGAAGGCGATCCCGAAGAGCATGCCCCCCCAGAAGCCGCCGGCGCCCGGGAAGCGGGAGAGGAGCGGGCGCGCCTCGCGCTCCAGCCACGGGAGGCGCAGCACGCCCAGGAGCTTCGCGCCGAAGAGCGCCAGGATCACGCCGGACGCGACGGTGAACGCGCGCCGGTGGGGCGCGAGGACCGCGGCGATCGCCGAGGCGCCGGCGCCGAGCGCGACGAGCACGAGCGCGAGGCCGATCGCGAAGCCGACGCCGGCGAGGCGCACGCCGCGCTTCGCCGCCGCGGGGTCCGGACCGCCGAGCGCCCCGGCGCCGCCGAGGGCCGACAGGTAGACGGGGAGCATCGGGAGCACGCAGGGCGACGCGAACGTCAGGAGCCCCGCGCCGAAGAGCGTCAGCAATGAACCGATCGTCATGGGTCCTCGCGATCGACGGTATCAGCGCCCGACAAGCGCCGGCGCGAGCGCCGCTGTGTCCACTTCAGCCACCGCGAGCACCGGCTGCTCCACGCTCCTCGCGCAGATCGCGTTGCCGAGCGGCCCATGGGTGCACCCCACGCCGCGCCCCGCGAGCGCGCGCGCCGCCGTCGCGGCGCCGGACCCGGGCGGCGGCACGAACACCGTGAGCGGCTTGTCCCCGCTCGCGTACATGAGCGCCGCTGTGCGCGTGCCGCCGATCTGGCAGAGGCGCGCCCCGAGCAGCCGGGCGCCGGACACCGCCGGGACGGTCACCGTGTAGCCGAGCTTCCCCTCGAGCCACCCGGCGACGGCGCCCGGATCGGAGGACTCGAAGTCGCACGGGCGCTCGCGCGCGAAGCCCCGCACGTGGTGGCTCACGAGCTCGTCGGCCATCGCCGCGCTCACGCCCCGGCTCGGGCTGCCGACGAGCAGCGCGGCGGCCGCCGCGCTCGCCGCGAGGGCGGCCGTGATCGCCCAGGGGCCGCGGCGCCGCGCGCGGGCGTTCCGCGCCGTGGCCTCCGCCCGATCGCGCAGGTGCTTCGGGACCTCCCCGTCCGCCTTCGCGACGAGCGCGCGCCGCACGCCGCCGAGGACCTCCGCGGCGCGCCGGCAGGGCCCGCAGCCGGCGACGTGCGCCTCGATCCGCGCCGCGTCCTCGCGCGTCACCTCGTCGTCGTGCCACGCCGAAATGTTCTCGAACCACTCGCGGTTGCACCCTGCCATGACGTCTCCTCGCATCGTTCGGAGAGGCCCTCGACGAGCGCGAGCCGCGCCCTCGAGAGCCGTGATCGCACCGTGCCCACCGGGCACGCCTGGAGATCGGCGATCTCCTCGTAGGAGAGCTCCTCGACCTCCCGCAGGAGCAGCGCCTCGCGCCACTCCGGGGGCAAGCGCGCGAGCGCGCGCTCGACCTCGTCCGCGAAGCCGCGCTCGAGCAGCTCCGCCTCCAGATTGCCCTGCGGCTCCGGCACCGACTCGGCGCCGCGGCCGCCCTCGATCACCTCGAGCCGCTGCCGCGCGCCGCGCGTCGCGTTGAGCAGCACCGATCGCTCGATGCGGAGCAGCCACGCGCGCATGCGATCCTCGTCGCGCAGGTCGGCGTGACGCTCGATCGCGCGCACGATCGTCGCCTGCGCCAGATCCTCGGCGTCCTGCTCCGAGCGCGTCAGGCGGCGCGCCGCGCGCAGGAGGCACGGGAGCTCGGCGAGGAGCCGATTGACGAACGAGGTGTGGGGAGACGTGGGCATTAGCTGGATCGGGAGCCGGAGGGCTGTGCGCTGCCTCGTTCCCCAGACACTCTCAGGACACGGCGAGCCCCGCGAAAAGTTCCTGACCTTGCGGGAAGCGATCCCGCCCACGTCGACCGGCGATCCGACCCACCGAGAAGAAGCGCTCTGCCGCTGCTATCTGGCTGGAGCGTTGCGGGATCTTGGCCGCTCAGCCGGCGATGCCGGCTCGCCTGGCCGAGAAGGGCGACAGATCGAGCGGCGGCTCCTCTCCCGCGATCAGCGCCGCCACGATCTTCGCGGTCACCGGGGCCAGCAGGACGCCGTTGCGGAAGTGCCCTGTCGCGAAGATCAGATTGGCGATCTCCCCCTCGCCGAGGATCGGCAGCGCGTCCTTCGGGTGGGGCCGGAGGCCGGCCCACGTCCTGCCGATCGGCGCGTCGCCGAGCGCGGGCACGAGCCGGAGCGCCGCGGTCAGGAGGTCGCGCACGGCGCGCGACGTCACCGCGGTGACGTAGCCGGCGAACTCCGTGGTCGCGCCGACGAGCACGCGCCCGTCGTCGCGCGGCGACAGGTAGCAGCCCGGGCCGTAGACCACCTGCGAGAGCACCGGCGTCGCCGGCGTGAGCTCGACGATCTGCCCGCGCGCCGGGCGCACCGCCGAGGGCGCGAGGCCCGACGCCTCGAGCAGGGACGACCAGCTCCCGGCGGCGAGCACCGTCCAGCGCGCCTCGATCTTCGTCCCGTCCTCGAGCTGCGCGCCGCGCGCGTGCTCCCGCTCGACCACGATGCGCCGGACGGTCGCCCCCGTGCTGAACTGCACGCCCGCGCGCTCCGCCGCGATGCGCAGCGCGCGCATGAGCGACGGCGGATCGATGCGCGCCTCGTCGGCGAGCCACGCGCCGCCGGCGACCTCGTCGCAGAGCGCCGGCGCGTGCGCGCGCACCCCGTCGCCGTCGCAGATCTCCACGGCGAGGCCGGCTTCCCGCTGCCACGCGAGCTCGCGCGCGATCTCGTCGCGCCCTTCGGCGGTGAACGCCACGCGGAGGGCGCCGCTCTGCCGGTACCCGACGTCGATCCCCGTCGCCTCGACGAGCGACGCGGCGAGCTCCGCGTACAGGGCGCGGCTCGCGAGGCAGAGCCGCGCGAGGGGGGCGTCGCCCGCGGCCTCGAGCTGGGGGCCGATGATCCCCGCCGCCGCCCACGACGCGCCCTCGCCCTGGTTGCGCTCGAGGACGCGGACAGACAGCCCGCGCCGCGCCAGGGCCAGCGCCGAGGCGCACCCGGCCACGCCGCCGCCGATCACCACCACGTCGCTCATCGGCGCGTGCATAGCACGCCGGGCGCCGAGGGCAGCCACACAACCTGGAGCGCGCCGCGCTCGGCGCGCTGCGACATGAGAGCGGGGGCTGCTGCGCGGGATCTGTCGACGCAGCGGAGGATTGATCGACGAGCGGCTGCGGGGCCGCGTCGCGGCGCGCGTCTTCCGGAGCACCTGCGCTGGGGAGACCTGGCAGGGGTGGGGGAAGCGTTGCCGGGACCCGGCAGGCAGGGAGAGGTGCTGCGGACGGTAGGAGGAAGCGCTGCCGGGGTTCGGCGGTGACTGGACGGCGTGCTTGCGGGGAAGATAGGGCTAGGAATCTGAAGCAACAGGAGGCGTGCATGAGGGTCGTCGTGGAAATACGGGAAGATGCGTTCCGTACGCCCAAGACCTCGCAGCAGATCGCTGAAGAGATGCGGCATGCGGCGACGGCTTTCTGGGTCGCCCGAGGGGATATCGCGCCGGAAGCAGTAAATGACATCGCCGCGCCAGCCGTGCCGGAGGACCTCGCCGTGCCGCCCCCGCCCGAAAAGGAGGGGACGTTGGTGGACCTCTTGCTGAGCATGCCCGACGTAGGAGAAGACGCCGACTTCGAGCGCCCCCTGGACTACGGGCGTCCCGTCATCGAGTTCGATTGAGGCACTTTCCCAGTGGAGCTTCCGCAATTGGGTTTCTGATCGACACCAACGTGCTGTCGTAGATGCGCAAACAGGCACGGGCCAACAGCAACGTCCTCCGATGGCCTGCCTGACACTGCGAGCGCGATCTGTTTCTATGGGCGCCGAGGGATGGCCTATTGCGCATGTGCGAAGGCTCCTATGAGTCGTAGATCGTGGGCGAGCATACCAAGGCAGGAGTAGCTGTAGTCGCCGTGCTCTCGAATAGCGCGAGGTCCGCGGCCGAGAGCAGCCGGAGGAGCTCCGTCGATCCAGTAGTGAACCATGACCGGCGGGAGCCTCGCCGGTCTGGAGGTGCTCCAAAGACTATGGCAACTGCCGACCCATCTCCGCGAGCGCAGCCTTCCGGGCTTCGTAGTCTGGCATTACCCGTGCCAGCCGTTGCCAGAACGCCGACCCATGGTGCGGCTCGATGAGGTGTACCAGCTCATGGAGCACGACGTACTCGACGACCCTGGGAGGCAGCAGGATCGTCTTCCAGTGGAAATAGAGGCGCCCGCCCTTGCCACAGGAGCCCCAATGGTAGCCGAGGTCCTGCACGACCAGGCGCCCGGGCTGCACCTCGATGCGACCGGCGTACCGCTCGACGCGCGCCTCAAGCCACGGGCGAGCGTGCGCGGCATACCAGCGGACCATATGTGCGTGCCCGTCGACGGCGTCGGTGCGGCGCATCTTGAACCGCCCCGCCTCTAGCTTCACGGGGACGTCGAGCTCAGGCACCAAGAGCAACCGGAAGGTTCGACCCAGGTACGGGAAACCCTCGCCGCTGACGAACTGCCGGGCCAGCGCTTTCGGCGGAAGCGTCTCCTTGGCGGCGAGCTTCTGGTACACCCAGAATTGCTTCGCATGTGCGAAGCGCTCGAGCTGGGCCGGTGTCGTCGTCGAGGGCGCGGACAGCAGGAGGTGGCCATCCCGATCAATCGTGATCTCTAGCGTGCGCCGTCGATCGCTGCGCCGCACCTGGAACTCTAGGTCACCCACCACCAGCGCAGTCATCCGCTCACCAGCTTGGTGTGGTTTGCCTTGGCCAGCTCCATTACCCGGTCGGCGACCGCGTCCGCCCGCTCGAAGGGCACGACCTCGTGGTCGTCCAGGAACGTAAATACTGTCCCGCGGAGCACTTCCCGCGCATGCGTGTTCTTCCAGAAGTCGACGATCCGGATCTCTGCGCGGATCACGTCCACGAGCTGCACGGTGAGCTGTGCCAGCCAGCGGGCGTCGGCGGGCGGCACCGGGCGGTCCTTCGTCCGCTCCTCTTTGAGCATTGCGAAGAACGGCAGCTGCGTCTTCGGGTCGAGCCCGCTGTCGTCCTTCTTGCGACCCTTCCCCGCCTCGTCAGCGAGCCCCTTCAATTCAGTTGCGAGCTGCTCCCAGTTCTCGCCGTACATCTTGAGGAGCTCTTCCAGCCGCTCAGACAGCCGCTGGTAGTGAACCGGATCCTCGTTGACGTGCTGGCGGATGTGGTGCCGGAGGGCGTGCTCCATCTCCGACGCTTTCGCCCTCGGGGAGGCTTGCCGCTCCACATGCGCCGCGAAGCCTGCGTCGGTGATGGTCATGGGTGCGATCTTCGGGTCCACGCCGAGCGACACGATGTGATCGTCGATGAGCCTGCGGACCTTCGCGCCGATCGACTTGGCGAGCTCGGGCAGGCCCTGTCCGCGGTAGCGGTCGCGTGCCTCCGCGTAGATGAGGCCTAACTGCTTCGCGTCCTTCAGGTAGGGCAGGCCCTCGGGCCGCGGGAGCACAAGGTCGAGTGTGTCGAGGAACTGCTTGAGCTTCACCGTGAACTCGGCGCGCAGCCGCTCGTCGGCGAGGAGCTGTACGCATTCATTCAGCGCGTGGATGTCGTCCACGCCGTGGTTCGTAAAAAAGTCGAGCAGCCGCTGGTGACGGTCGCGCAGCTTGGGGATCTCGTCGCGGAGGCTGCGGAGCGCGCCCTCGATGTCCTCTGCGCTGTACTCTTTGAGCGCGGTTTTCAGGTGCTGCGCCACGCCGTAATAGTCGACGATGATGCCCGCCTGCTTGCCGTGCCCGGTGCGGTTCACCCGAGCAATGGCCTGGAGGAGCTCGGCCTCTCGGATCGGCCGGTCCAGGTACATCACGCCCTCGATGGGCGCGTCGAAGCCGGTGAGGAGCATCGATTTTACGATCAGGAACGCCAGCGGATCGGCTTTGGTCTCGTCCTCGTGCGTCAGCGGCTTGATGAACCGTGCGATATAGGCCACGCTCTTCGCCGCGTCGGTCCACGGGCGATAGATGGGATCCTCGTTGTGGACACCGGAGATCACGGCCGCGAACTCGAGCCGTTCGAGCATTGCGAGGTGGCGTGAGGCACGCACGGCGGCGCGGATCTTCCGCGGCTTGGCCTGGAGCGCCTCATCGTCGAGGTCGCGGAGCGCTGGGTCGAGCGCCTTCGCCTCATTCACCAGCTCGTCGCGAACCTTGGGGAGTGCGTTGGTATACCGGACGGCTGCGAGCCGGCTGTAAGCCGCCACCTGTGCCTTCAGACCATTGGGCAGGATGTGCTCCACGTAGTGTCGGAGCATGTCCCGCGCCTTGGCCTTGATCATCTCCTCCGCCTCGAGGACGTTCCCCTTGGTGGCGTACTTGCGCCTGATCGCCTCCATCTCCTCGGGCGTCTTCTCGGCGAACATGTCTTCGAAGAGCTGATCGAGGTCGCGGCCGTCGCTCACCGCGCCGGTGGCCGTGCGGCCTTCGTACAAGATCGGGACGGTCGCGCCGTCGGCCTCGGACTCCTTGAGCCGGTAGCGGTCGATGAACTCGCCAAAGATCTCGTGGGTGCGCTTCTTCGCCCCCATGATGATGGGCGTGCCGGTGAAGCCCAGCCGCGCGGCGTTGGGCAGCGCCTTCTGCAGGTTGGCGTGCATCATGTTCGTGTGCGACCGGTGCGCCTCGTCCACCATGACGAGGATCGACTCGTCCTCGTTGAGCACCGGGAACGCCTCGGCGGCCACCTGGGCGCTGGCCTTGTCATCGTCGCGGTCGCCGTACTTCTGGATCATCGCGAAGACGATGCCGGGCCCATTCTTGGCCAGGAGCTTCTTCAGCTCGTCGACCTTGCTGGCAACCTTCACGGTCTCGCCGGTAAGCGCCGCGGTACCGGAGAGCTGGCGCTCCAGATCCTTGCGATCGGTGATGATGACGACCTTGAAGCGACGCAGCGCCGGGATCGAGCGGAGCTTTCGCACCAGGAAGACCATGGTCAGGCTCTTCCCCGAGCCCTGCGTATGCCAGATGATGCCGCCGCGCCGGTCGTGCTCGCCGTCCTGCTTGCGGGTCCTGCCGTGGAGGAGCCGGTCGATCGCGGCCTGCACGGCGCGGAACTGCTGGTAGCGGCCGACGACCTTCACCGTCCGCCCCGAGACCTGCTGGTAGAGGGTGAAGTGCCGGAGGACGTCGATCAGGTGCGTCGGGCGGAGCATGCCGGCGATGAGCTTCTGCTGGCTGGAGAGCTTGGAGGGGTGCTCCAGGCCGAGCTCGGCCGCGACGTTGGCCTGCGGGATGGGGGCGGTGTCCTTCCAGGCGAGGTAGTGCTCGAGGTCGGCGCCGATGGTCGCTGAGCGAGCGTCGTCGAATGTCGTGGCCACGAGGAACTGGTTGGTCACGAAGAGCCGTTCATTCCCCTCGTTCTCCGTCACTTCGCCCGCGGCCTTCCGCTGGTTCTGGTAGCGCCGGAGCTGGTCGACAGCGCTCGGGATGGCCTCGGGAACCGTGGGGCTCTTGCACTCGACCACGACGACGGGAATCCCGTTCACGAAGAGGACGAGGTCCGGGATGATGTACGGAACGGCCTGGCCACGGGGGCAATCGACGCGGAACTGGCTGATGACTGTGAAGGTGTTGTTCTCGGGCTTCTGCCAGTCGATGTAGTGGATCGTCTGCTGGCGGCCCCCGTCCCAGCCGGGCAAGCCGTCGACGGCGTGGCCTTCCAGGAGGAGCTTGGTGGCCTCCTGGTTGGCCTCCATGAGCCGGGGTGCGCTGATGCGCGTGAGGGCCGCGATGGTCTGCGAGATGCGGGCATCGTCGAGCCAGGGCTGGCCGTCTCGGAGATTGATGCGGCGGAGGGCCTGACGGAGGTCCGGTTCGAGGAGGACGTCGCGGAAGGAAGTACGGCCGGTGACGGAGGGGTGATCGAGGCTGCCAGTGATGTCCTTCCAGCCCAGCGAGCTGAGCTGCTCTATGAAGGGTAGCTCGACCTTGATGTACTCGGGGCCGTCGCTCATGGTCGTGCTCAGCTCCTCTTTTTCAACGTGGGGCGGGACCCAGCGTTCGCGGTCCCCTTCGACGTGGGTCGGGGAGCCGCGTTTGCGGTTCCCTTTGGCAACCGTCGGGCGACATCCTCGAGCTGCTTCAGCGCCTCGGTCTCGGCCTCTTGCTCGAGGACCTCACGCCTCCGGGCGGCGAAGCGCTCGTACTCGCGCTCGGCGTGAGCGTCCGCGTCCTCGCGCTTCCACTTGCCCGGGCCGGGCAAGACGCTCCGCTCATTGAAGGCCAGGAAGGTGTCGAGCTTCGTCGGCCACTCGTGCATGTAGATCTGCTTCCGCCGCTTGGTCTGGTCCTCAGCGTAGTCCAGGAACATGACCACGATGCGGTTCAGCTCTGTGATCTCGTCCTCGTTCAGGTAGTTCTTGGCAACGGTCACATCGCCCTTGCGCACGCCCTGCCCCTTCCACGTGCGGAGGCCCATGTTCGGTTGGGTATGGTCGGCCCGCTCCTGGATAATCTCAGGCGCAGTCTTGCCGGTGGCAGCGAAGTGCAGCTTGTTCTGCATGGTCTGGAAGAACGCGTTGGTCTCGGGCGTGCCCGGCCGGTAGTTGGCCGCCAAGGCGAAGATCTCCCGCACGCGCAGGTACACGCGCCGCTCGCTCGCCCGGATGTCTCGGATGCGCTCGAGCAGCTCGTCGAAGTGATCGGGCACGCCGGGGCTGGGCGGGTTCTTGAGCCGCTCGTCGTCCATGGTGAAGCCCTTCACCAGGTACTCGCGGAGGCGCTCGGTCGCCCACTGGCGAAACTGGGTGCCGCGAGGCGAGCGGACGCGGTAGCCGACGGCGATCACGGCGTCGAGGTGGTAGTGGCCGACCTGGTAAGTCTTGCCGTCGAGACCAGTTGTTGCGAAATACGCAACAACTGCGTTCTCATCCAGCTCTCCCTCCGCGAAGATCGCGCGGAGGTGACGCGACACGTTGGATTTGTCGATCTGGTAGAGGGCGACCATCGCGCCCTGGGACAGCCACAGGGTGCCCTGCTCGAAGCGGCACTCGACCCGGCTCCGGCCGTCCTCGGTGGGGTAGAGGATGATCTCGCCTCGGGCGGAGACGATGTCGGCTTCGGGGTCGTCGGGCTCGCGGTCGCTCATGGGGGAGGCTCCGCGAGGAGGGGGGCGACGCGGACGCGGCCGGTGAGGAGGTCGTCCATGAGGCCGCGCTTCAGGAGGCGGAGCTTTGATAGTGACATTACCTCAGCCTGCTGCCGTTCGACATGATGGCGGAGCACCGCAATCACTATCTTCTGCTCGCTAATGGATGGCACCGGAACATGAAGCTCACGCAGTTCCTTAAGGTTAATGACCTTCTGAACAGTGCCCAGCGTATCACCTAAGAGGTTTCGCTGCCCGGTTTCGGAGCTTAGAAATGCCTGGAGAAATTCCGGAACGATACGGTATCCAAGGCGAATCATTGCCACTTGTCGAGCAACGTTCGCGCCAGCAATTGACGTCGGCACGACAGCCGAGCTGCCCGGCTGTCCCACTAGGGAAACAAGGACTTCACCGCCCCGCAGGCGCGTCCGCAAGAACTGTCGATCTATAGTTTTCGAAATGGTGCGCAGGCGTTCAATTTCTATTCGACCTTCAGGGAAGTCTCCGCCACGGACGAATAATATGCCATTTCGATCATGTGGACCAGGTTGAACTACTCCGTATGTGATGGGACTATTTGCGGTCGTCAGCTCTCGCAGTGGTACGACTTCCCAGCAACGTGGTATTGTCCCCAGTCGTGAGACTTTGAAGTTGGTGGAGTGCCGCTCAGGATCGCGAAGCTCCCCGTTCTTGTCTATGCCGCGGGTAAGCAGGTCGTGCAGGAGCCCCTGCTTCATCTGCTTCAGCTTGGCGATGAGTTGCTCTGTCTTGAGGATGGCCTTGTCGAGCGTGTCGAGTACCTCGACAATGCGATGCTGCTCGGTGACTGGAGGGATCGGCACCTCCAGCGAAAGAATAGAGCTACCCTTGAGGTTCTTTTGAACGCCGCCGACGGCCAGCCGCGCAAGACGTGGACTACCCAAACTAGAATTGAAATAGCGACGGTAAAATCGAGCTTGCTTCCGATCGTGAAGCCGGAATCGAATTAGGAACGCTCCGGGCAGTACAGGGATGTCGTGGCCAGGAAAGATTGATGCAATACCGCATGTTCCGCTGCGCGAAATAAGTAGGTCGCCAGGTTCGAGCAGGTGGGACACCATGCTGGATGGCGAGATTGCTGCCCGGGGCATAGTAGAAAGGTCGATGTTTCCCTCGCTGTCCATATCAGTTGTCCGCAAAGTCGCAACGCCGCCATCGGAAGAATACATTTCCGACGAGAACCGCGGTCCAAAGGCGCTCGACTCGCAGAGGCGGACAAATAGTCCAGTCTCCCAATCCTGTGGAAGTGGTCCGAGCGTCGTCTGCTTGAACGGTGTTATGCTATTGTCCAGTGTGCCGATCGGTGTCGCCGACTTAGGAGCGCGAGATGCATACTTATCCGTCATACCCCAAGTCCTTGAGAAAGTTGTGCAGGCTCTTGCGTGCGGCATCCCTCTCTTTCTCAATGGTCGTGAGCGTCACACGGTACTTGTCCCACCACCCCTCGAACGCCGCGATGACCTGCTGGCGGTGGTCGGCCACATAGCGCCCCAGGAGGCCGTTGAGATTATCCCTCAGGATCCCGACCACCAGATCCTCCGCATCGCCAGTATCAAGCTTGCCACTCTTCTCTTCTAGCCGCCTTACGAGATCCCCCTCCAGCTCCCTAAGCTTCTTCTTGACCGCGCCGAGATCCTTCTTGAGCGCCTTGATCTCTTCCTCCGATTTACGCTCCTCGGCCTCCTCGCCTTCATCCTCCTCAGCGGACTGCGCCGCCTTGATCTCGGCATCCAGTTCGGCCTTGCGCGCCTCGAGCTCCTTGATCTCGGCCAGGTACGCCGGCAAAAGCTTCCGGGTGAGCGGATGGTCGAGCGGATTGTCCTTCACCTCGTCATCCTCGAGCGCGACCCTGATGCTCGATGCCCACGCGTCCACCACCCCCGTGTGCCCGTGTGCCGCCGCCGTCTTGAGGTCCGCCTGCACCTCCGCCCACCACATCTCGAACACGGCGGCCCGGATATCCGCGGCAGCCGCCTTCGCCAGCCCGGTGGCCCCCTGCGCCGCAAAGAGCGGTAGAGCGGCGGCTCCATCGAGCACGGTCACCAGCGCGCCGGCCGCCTGATGCGGCGCGAGCAGCCCCGCCGGACCGACCTGCTTCTCGAAGCTCCGGATCAGCCCAGCTCGGACCTCCATGAGCTTGCTCCCCTGGAGCTGCCCGAACTCCCGCCGCGCCTTCTTCCACCACCCCTCAACGGCGTCGGCGAGCTGCTTCTCCCGCGCGGCCATGCCAGGATCGGCGTCCAGCCGCTTCTTCAGGTCCGCCTTGTCGGTGATCCCGTCTACGAAGTCCAGGTAGCGCTCGTCGCGCTCCCGGAGCAGCCGCCGCGGGTCGAGCCCGTGCGCCTCGAAGAGCGGCTGCTTCGCCTTCACCTCAGCCTTGGGGATGCCCCCGTACAGGTGCGCCCGCACATCGTGAGGCTCCGGCGGTGGGGCGTTGTCGGCGTAGCGGCGGATGTTGAGGTTGTCGTCGTTCTCCCGGAGCTCTTCGCGCCCGACCACGCGGGCGAAGCCGGGCATATCCCGGAATGCGTGCCAGGCGCTGACAATCCTCTCGATGTGCTCGGGCAAGAGGTAGTTCTGCGCCCGCCCCTCGGCGTACTCACGGTCGGCGTTGATGAAGAGCACCTTGCCCCGACGCTCCTTCGGCTTCGCGCCCTTGGCCCGCAGGACCAGGATGCAGGCGGGGATGCCTGTGCCGTAGAACAGGTTCGAGCCCAGGCCGATCACGGCATCGAGCAGGTCGTCGTCGAGGATACCCGTGCGGATGTCCCTCTCAGCGCCGCCGCGGAAGAGCACGCCGTGGGGCATGACCGTGACCACCATGCCTCCCGGACGCAGCACGGCGAGCATGTGCTGCACGAACATGAGATCGGCCTTCTTGCCGCTCTCCGGGCAGAAGCCGTAGCGGAAGCGCTCCCTGAACGGCAGGTTCTTCTGGTCGTAGTTCTGCGAAAAAGGCGGGTTGCTGATGATGCGATCAAAGCGCATCAGCTCGCCGCCCTCCGTGTGGAGTGGCTCGGCCAGCGTGTCGCCGTTCCGGATGTCGGCGTCACGGATGCCGTGCAGGAGCATGTTCATCTTGGAAATGGACCACACTCCGCCGTTCGACTCCTGGCCGTACAGGCGCATGTCTTTGGCGTTTTTCTGGTGCTCGTCCAGGTACCCGCGGGAGAGCACGAGCATGCCGCCGGACCCGGAGCACGGGTCGTAGATGTGCATGCCCTCGTCCGGCGCGGCGATGCGGACCATCATCCGGACCACGGCACGTGGCGTGTAGAACTCGCCGCCCTTCTTGCCGGCGGAGTCGGCGAAGTCGCGGATGAGGTACTCGTACGCGGCGCCGAGGAGGTCCGGGTACTCGAAGTCCTCGTTCCGGAGTCGGATCTTCGAGAAGTGGTCGATGAGGTCGCGGAGGTTCTTGTCCGGGATCTTCGACTGGCCGACCTTGCGGGTGAAGTCGATGTGCGTGAGCACGCCGTCGAGACTGCTGTTGTTCTCCTCGAGCGTGGCGAGCGCCTTGTTGAGCCCGTCACCCACATTGTGGTGGAGCTCGTCGCGCAGGTGCTCCCAGCGCGCGAGCGGCGGGACGTAGAAGGTCTCGGCGTAGAAGCTCGGGTGCCCGGCGCGCTTCTGAGCCTCGGCCTTGCTCCGGCCGCGGGCGCGCTCTTTCTCGCAGAGCTCTTCGAAGCGGGCGTCGAAGACATCGGCGCACCGCTTCAAGAAAAGCATCCCGAAGATGTATTCCTTGAACTCGGACGCATCCATCTTGCCGCGGAGAATGTCGGCGGCCTTGAAGAGGTGCCGTTCGAGCTGGGGCAGGGTCAGTCGGGCCATCGGGAGGTACTTCTTGTACCACCGCCGCGACTGCAGCTGGGGGCCTCTGGCGCGACGTCTGCCGCAGGCGTCCCGGTCCTGGTCGCAACGACCAGCTGCAAGAGGCGGGGCCTCGCGTGCTCGACGTTCTCTTCTGCGGCTTGACTGCTCTCGCCGTTCGGCCCGCCGCAGACGAACAGGATGACGGAGATTGTATCCGCTCGCGTCGGCGTGACGCGAGCGGGCAACGACCGCTACTCCGATGCCCCTCCGCCGGTCTCCTTGGCTGCCGTTGCAGGTTCGGGCGCCTTCGCCGCGGCCTCGGGTTCCGCGGCTCCTGGCGCCTCTGCGGCGCCGGGGGCCACGACCTCCGGCGCCTTCGCCACTGCCTCCGGCGCCGCGGTCTCCGGTGTCTTCGCCGCGGCCTCCAACGCCTTGACGGCAGGCTCTGGCACCGCGGCCTCCGGCGCCTTTCCGGCGTCGGGCGCCGCGCCCTCCGCCGCCTTCGCCGCCGCCTCCGGCGCCGCGCCCTCCGCCGCCTTCGCCGGGGCCGCCTTCGCCTTCTTCTCCTTCGCGGCCTTCGCCTCGAGCGCGCCCGCCGCGATCGGCTCGCGCTTGCCGTGGCCGACCGCGCGCGGATCGCCGTACGGGAACGCCGCGCTGCCGCTCGCGTCGATCGGCTTGCGCGGGGCCTCCGGATCCGTCGCCGGGCTCGGCGGCGGCGCGATCGGCCGCGGCGCGCGCAGCCGGTCGCCCGGGCCGGCCTGCGTCCACACCTGCACGTCGCCGAGCACGCGCGTCCGGTTCGCCATCCGCCGCTGGCCGCGCGCGCCGAGCAGCTTCTCCAGGAACGTCGGGGGCGACGTCGCGCCAGGCTCCCCCTTCACCCAGCACGTGTAATCGCCGATGCCGGTGCCCCGGAACGCCTCGCGGCAGACCGCTATCCCGAGCTCGGCCGCGATGTCGCTGAGGAGACGACCCGGCGCGGCCTCGACCGTCCTGTGCTCGTTGACGAAGGTGACCTTGGGCATCGGTGGACGGGGAGCGTCCTGCTCCCCTGCCGCGAGCGCGTCAAGAAGCGCGGCGGGCGTCCCTCGCGTCCCTCACGCGGTGGAGCACCCGCGCGATGCCGAACAGGTTCCAGCCCGCGAAGCCCACGAACAGCGCGACGAGCGCGACCGCCCAGCGCGACGCGCGCGGCGAGCTGCCGTCGATGAGCAGCCACGCGTCGTCCGTCACGGCCATCCCCGCCTGCTCCTCCACCTCGGCGGCCAGCCGCGCGTGCCGGATGCCCGCGTTCTTGAACGGCACGAGCCGCCCCGCGAACGTGCTCGGCGGGACGAAGCGCGGGCCCTCGAAGCCCTCCGGCACCCGGATCTCCACCCACAGCCCCGGGTTGCCCGCCACCGGCGCCAGCCGGAACGAGTCGCCCTCCGCGGCGCGCCCGTACCGGATCGCGCCGCGCGTCCCGAGCAGGCCGACGGCCCGCACGTAACGGTTCGCGAAGTCCGCCTGCGGCCGCAGCGACGCGAGCTCTCCCACGTCCGTCGGCTGGCCCGGCGACAGCGCGTAACGCGCCTCCCCGAGGAGCGCGACGGCCATCCACAGCGCGGCGATCGCGGTCGCCGCCATCAGCGCCACCGTGACCGTGCGCTCCTGCTTCGGCGGCGACGGCAGCGCGAGCAGCTCCGGATCGGGCCCCGCCACGTCGAGGCCATCGCCGCCCGGGCCGCGCGGGCCGGACGTCATGGATTCCAGGGTCGAGGTCGGGTCGGTGGGCACGCTTCGTCGAGTATATAGCCGGAGCGCCGGCCGCGGTGCACCGCCGTCTCGCCGGTCCTCGCCGGCCTCGAACGAGGGGAGGAGCGGGCTCGGGCGTGACGGACCTGGGCGCGCAGGACGCCGGGCGCGGCGCGCAAGGCACGGGGGAACGACACGCCCCCGGCGCGCGTACGCGGGTTCAGCACCAGCACACCGGGTTGCCCGTGGCCACCGAGGCCTCGAAGACCCGGCGCAGGGAGCCGAGGAGGCGGTCGAAATCGGCGATGCCCAGCGCGCGCTGCTCCACGTGGAAGGAGCGCGGATACGCGGAGCGGACGCGCCCCCTATCGTCCTGCATTCGACCGTCGGGCCAAGGAACGCACCTGCCGGGAACGGCGACCCTGGACTCGAATTCGCGTCCCGTGTCGAGGTTCCGGAGCAGCACGCGGCCGCCCTCGTGGGCCTCGGTGCGCTCGGGCTCCAGCAGGATCTGCTCGACACGCAGGGCGCGGAACAGCTCGCAAGGCGGCGCTCCGCGGCTCCGCACGAAGAAGCCATTCACGTCGAAGCCGAGGTTGATCTGCTCCGGGCCGCTCAGGACGAAGATGCCTTCGTACTGCGGAATGAACTGATAGAGCTCATCACCGGTCTCGGAATCGACCAGGAAAGCCGAGCGGACGGAGGCGATGAGCTCGGCGAACCGCGCGAGCTCTCCCAGCGCGCGCGCGCTGGCTTCGGCGGGCATCATGCCGCCGTTCGCCGCCGGCAGCTCGGCCTGCAGCGTCGGGAAGTGCTGCCAGCCGATCCGATCGAGCGCCGCCTGGAACGCCCTGAGACCTGCCCAGTTCGAGATCCACTCGGAGGCGAGCCACATGCGTGGGTGCGGGCAGCAGTCCTCCATCCATGCATAGAACGCGTCGTGCGCGTCCTGACGCTCTTCGGGGAGCGTCAGGCGCAGCTGGCCCTCTTCATCGAACGTGACGTGCTCCGCGTGCGGGGGCGGCGTCCGCGTCGTCCCGTCGAGCCAACATCTGCACATCACGGTCGCGTCCAGGCCCATTCGTGCGCCTCTTGCGTGGCTCGCAGCAGCCGGCGGGAGCCCCGCCGCGCGAGCGTCCGTCGGCGGGGCTCCGAGTCTAGCCCGTGCCTTCGCCCATCAGGAACCGCGCGACGCGATCGCCGAGCCGGCGCCCGAATGCGCGCCGGGGGGCGGCGCGTGGTGGCACCCTCCAGGCGCCCGCGTTCCTGCCGCCGGCCCGCGGGTCACTTACCGCCCGCCTCCGGAGGACCGGACGGGGCCCCGCCCACCGTCCTCATGGGCTGCCCCTGAGCTCGCCGCGCCCTCGCCCGGCCGCGGTGCAGGGGGCCGCGTCGCGCGCTTGCCCGCACGCGGCGCCTTGCCTAGCCTAGCCCGCGATGCCCTCGAAGAACGACAGCTCCATCCTGTGCCCGTCGTGCGGCGCGAACAACGCCTCCGTGACGGCGAGCGGGCGCTGCATCGCGTGCGGCGCCAGGATGGGCTCGCTCGCGCCTTTCCGCGACTCCGAGCTCGACCGCCATCGCCGCTACCAGCAGGAGGGCTTCTCGATCCTCTGGTGCCTCATCTCCCTCGTCCTGCAGAGCGTGCTCACCGCGGCCCTCGTCGGCGGCCTCCCCATGATCGTGCAGCAGCTCGACTTCGAGGGGTCGAACGGGATGATCGTCGCCATCCCCGTCTGGTTCATCGGCGGCGTCCTCCTCGGCATGATCTCGCCCGGAAAGACGTTCCTCGAGCCCGTCGTCGCGTCGTTCCTCGTCGCGATCCCGACCGTCTTCTACCTCCTGCACAGCCAGACCGTCCGGACGATGCCGCTGTTCATGTACGTGATCATGGCGCTCATCGGCGTGCTCTTCACGCTGATCGGCTCCTACCTCGGCGAGCGCATCCAGATGGGCCCGCCCGCGAAGCCAGCCGACTGAGGGGGCCCAGCGTGACGACGAGGCCCGGCGCGACGGGCAGCGCAGGGACGGCAGGCGCAGCGAAGGCGGCAGTGGCGGCAGGCGCAGCAGGGACGGCGGGCGCAGCAGGGACGGCCGTCCGGCGGATCGCTGCTGCGACGCGGATCGCCGCGGCGCTCGCCGCCGTCGCCATGGTCCAGGCGGCCTCCGGGTGCGGCCGGTCGGCCGAGCAGCAGGAGGCGGACGCGCTCCTGCATGCGATCGACGTGCTCCGCGACGCCCCGAGCGAGCCGCGCGAAGCGCGCGAGGCGCTGCTCGCGGCGCTCGAGCGCCAGCCCGCATCGACGCCGCCCGCCGCGAGCACCAAGGAGACGTGCGCGCGGGCCTACCGCCTGCTGCTCGACGCGACGGCCGCCGAGGCGCGCGTCCGCGCCCTGATCGAGGCGCCCGACGGGGCCGCCGGGCCCGGCGCGCTGGCGGATCTCGTCGCGGCGGACGCCAAGGTCAAGGAGAGCGCCGAGGTCATGCCGAGGTGCGCCGAGGCGCTCGCGATCCTCCGCCGCTCGGGCCGGCGCGAGATGTGACAGCCCGCGTCGGCCGCGCCCGCATCGGCGGCGCCCGCGTCGGCGTCGGCCGAGGCGCCCGCGCCGCGCGCCCCCGGGGAGGGCGCCGGCCGCGCCCGCGCCGCGCGTCGCGCGGCGTTGAAGAGGGCAAGGGGATCCGCGCTCGCGGTCCCCTGTGCTAAGACCCGCCCTGCCATGTTCGACACGCTGACACGGGGCTTTCGTCAGGCCAGAAACCGCCTCGCCGGGCTCACGGAGCTCACCGCGAGCAACATCGACGTCGCGCTCCGCGAGGTAAGGCTCAGCCTGCTCGAGGCGGACGTCGAGATCGGGGTGGTCAAGGCGTTCCTTGCCCGGGTCAAGGAGGCCGCGGTCGGCCGCACCCTGGAGACGCGCGTGAAGCATGCCGGCGAGGTCCACCAGGTCTCGGCGAGCGACCACTTCATCAAGATCTGCCACGACGAGCTCGAGGCGATGATGACCCACGAGGGCGACGAGATCGCCTGGGCCGACGGCGGGCCCACGGGCATCATGATGGTCGGCCTCCAGGGCTCCGGGAAGACGACGAGCTGTGCGAAGCTCTCGCGCTACCTCGAGAAGCAGGGGAAGAAGCCGCTGCTCGTCGCGGCCGACATGCAGCGCCCCGCGGCCGTCGAGCAGCTCAAGGTCCTCGGCGAGTCGCTCAAGATCCCCGTGTTCAACGTCCCGGGCGAGTCGCCGGTCGCCATCTGCGCCGCGGCCCGCGGCGAGGCGAAGCGGCTCGGCCGCGACGTCATCATCTACGACACCGCCGGCCGCCTCGCGATCGACGAGCCGCTCATGCAGGAGCTCGCGCAGATCAAGGACGCGACCAAGCCGGAGAACATCTTCCTCGTTGTCGACGCGATGATCGGCCAGGACGCCGTGAAGACGGCGCGCGGCTTCAACGAGCGGCTGTCGATCGGCGGCGTCGTGCTGACGAAGCTCGACGGCGACGCCCGCGGCGGCGCGGCGCTCAGCATCAAGGAGGTGACGGGCGCGCCGGTCCTCTTCACCGGCATCGGCGAGACGACGGACAAGTTCGAGCCGTTCCGCGCCGACGGCATGGCGAGCCGCATCCTCGGCATGGGCGACGTCGTCGGCCTCATGCAGGACTTCGAAGAGGTCGTCGACCAGAAGAAGGCCGAGAAGGACGCCGCGCGGATGCTCCAGGGCGACTTCACGCTCGAGGACTTCCTCGATCAGGTGCGGATGATCCAGAAGATGGGGTCGCTGAAGGATCTCGTCGACAAGCTGCCCCTCGGCGGCATGTTCCCGGGCGGCCTGCCCCAGGACGTGAACCTCGACGACCGGGAGCTCGTCCGCATCGAGGCGATCATCCAGTCGATGACCCGCTTCGAGAAGAGCGACCCGTACGCGCTGGTCCGCGAGCCGAAGCGGGTGGAGCGCATCGCGAAGGGCTCGGGTTCGAAGCCCGAGGCGGTGAGCGAGCTCGTCCAGAAGTTCCTGTTCATGCGCCAGATGATGAGCGGCCTCGGCCAGAACATGGGCCTCATGGGCAAGATCCCCGGCATGAAGCAGATGGCCATGGCCAAGAACATGCGGGAGATGCAGAAGCAGATGATGGCCGGCGGTGGCCTGCCCGGGATGGGGATGCCGGGCATGGGGATGCCCGGGATGGGCTTCCCGGGCATGGGCTTCCCGGGCATGCCCGGGATGGGGATGCCGGGCATGGGCGGCTTCCCGGGCGCCGGCGCCGGGGGCCCGACCATGACGAAGATGAAGACGCTCAGCGCGAGTGAGCGCAACGCGAAGAAGGCGCAGCGCAAGCGCGAGCGCGACGCCCGCAAGAAGGGGCGGAAGTAGCGGCGGCCGCATGCGCGGGCCCTGCTGCCGGCGGCGCCGCGTCGACGCCGCTCGCGCGCGGGCGCTCGCGCTGGTCGCCGTGGCCTTCGCCGCCGCGTGCTCCCGGGGCGGCGGGGGTGAGCAGGAGGCGGCGCCGTCCGGGTCGACGGGTCGCTTGTCGGCGCCGGCGAGCAGCGGCGCGGGCGCTGGTCAGAGCCAGACAAGGCCACCTGCGCTCGTGAAAGAGCTCTCGGTGCGCAAGCTCGCGCCCGGTGCGGCCGTCAGCATCGATGGCCGTCTCGACGAGCCGGCGTGGCAGGCGGCGGCGACGACAGGCCCGTTCGTCAACGTGGGCACGGGCCGCGAGGATCGGTCGCTGCCGACGCAGGGCGAGGCGCGGCTGCTCTGGGACGATGCGTTCCTCTACGTCGGATTCGACGTCAGCGACAGGACGATCACCGGCGGATTCCCCGAGGGCGCGCGGGATCCGCACCTCTGGGAGCGGGATACCGTCGAGGTGATGATCGATCCGGACGGCGATGGGGATAATAAAGACTATTATGAGATCCAGATAAGCCCTCAGAACCTCGTCTTCGACTCGCAGTTCGACGACTACAATGCTCCAAGGGGCGGCCCGAGCGGGCCTTTCGGTCATCAGGAGTGGAGCGCGGGGCTCACGAGCGCTGTCGTGCTGAGGGGGACGATCGACGACGGCTCGGACGAGGACCGGGGGTACGTGGTCGAGGCGAAGATCCCGTGGAGCTCGTTCGCGAAGGCGAAGGCCGCGCCGCCGTCGCCCGGGGACGCGTGGCGGATGAACTTCTACGCCATGCAGAACAACGGCGGGGCGGCGTGGTCGCCCATCCTGGGGGAGGGGAACTTCCACAGGGCGCGGCGCTTCGGGCGGGTCCGGTTCGTCGGGGCCGGGGGCTAGACGGGCGGCGCGGGGGCGAAGGCGCGTAGGTAAACGAAGCCGGATCGCTGCGCGAAGAAGTGTGGCGCGGCGAACCGAAGTGGCGGGACCGCGAGCGTCGCGACGCCTCGTTCATGGGTCGAAAGAGTGGGTCGAGGGCGGCGCAGAGCGTGCAAAGGCGCGCATCGGGGTGCTGCGGGCACACGTCGCCCTCCGGGCGTTGGTCTGGCCCGGGATGCTCTCAGAGCGCGGTCCGATGCGTTGGCGACGCGAGCACCCCCGCGTACTTCACGGTGTGGAAGCGCGGGGGGCGCGGGATGGACCTTGCTCGTCCTGGCTGCCCGAGAGGTTTGGGCAATCAATCGAAACGATTGGGCTGTCGGCCCGATCGGCGGTGCTCCTAGGTTCGTCGTATGGAGACAGCGACCATGGCGAACCATCAGAAACATGCCCCGGACGATCACCTGAACTTCAACCGTCCCGTCGCGACGAAGCCGGCTGGGATGGACGATACGGTGAAGATCGTCCGCTTCCACGCGGAAGGCGGTCCCGAGGTCCTTTGCCTCGAGGACGTGGAAAGGCCTGATCCGGGACCGGGCGAGGTCCGGCTGAAGGTCCGTGCCATCGGCCTGAATCGTGCCGATGCGTTCTTCAGGCAGGGCAGTTATCTCTTCAAGGCTCGGCTCCCGAGCGTCCTCGGCAGCGAGGCCGCTGGCGAGATCGACGCGCTCGGCCCCGACGTGCACGGGTTCTCCATCGGCGACCGGGTGAGCGTGATCCCGCTGTTTCCGATCGACAGGTACAGCCTGTACGGTGAGTCCAGCCTCGCGCCGGCGCATGCGCTGAGCCGCGTCCCCGACGACGTCGACTGGCCCGAGGCAGCCGCCTCGTGGACCGCGTACAGCACGGCCTGGGGAGCGCTCATCGGGCTTGCCAAGCTGCAGGCCGGCCAGACCGTCCTCATCTCCGCGGCCTCGAGCAGCTGCGGGCTTGCCGCCATCCAGATCGCCGGAGCAGTGGGCGCTCGTCCCATCGCACTGACACGTCGTTCGAGCAAGCGAGACGCCCTGCTCCGCGCTGGAGCAGTGCAGGTCATCGCCACCGAGGAAGAGGAGCTCGCCAGCGCCGTGCTCCGCGCGACGGAAGATCGGGGCGCCGATCTCACGTTCGATCCCGTCGGCGGCCCCGGCTTCCCGAAGCTCGTCGCCGCGACCGCGCAGCGAGGGCTGATCGTCGTCTACGGCGAGCTCGCCCATGAGATCACGCCGCTCCCGATATACCAGGTGCTTGCTCGCGAGCTGACCATCAAGGGCTATGCGAATCCGCTCTTCATGCAGGACGGCGCCGTGCTCGCCGCGATGAAGAGCTGGGTGTACGAGCGAATGGCGTCGGGCAAGCTGCGCCCCATCATCGACCGCACGTTTCCGCTCGGCGAGATCGTCGAGGCGCATCGATACCTCGAGAGCAATACCCAGGTCGGCAAGGTCGTCGTACTCCCGTGATCCCGTCGCGACTCCGCTCTCCGCGCTGCTCCCACGACCCGGCCTCCGGCGCAGCGGACGGGCGTGCGCTTCGTGCGCAGGGGGCCGGCTCGTGCTAGTGTCCGCCATGCGAGCGGCGCGCGGCGCTCTGGAGTGTTCGCGGGTCTCGCTCGTCGAGGAGATCGAGCGGCTCGCCCCCGCCGACGGTGCCGTTCCGACCGCGGTTCCGGGCATGCAGCTCGTCCGATACGAGGGGCCGGCTCTCGTGGCCTGCAATGTCCTGGCCCCGACGCTCGCGCTCGTGGCGCAAGGCGACATGAGCGTCGACGTCGGCCGAGAGACGTTCTCGTTCGCGGAGAACACGTCGCTGCTTACGCCACTTCACGTCCCGGCCACAACGCGGATCACGAGAGCGGCTCGCATGAAGCCCTTCCTCGGATGCGTCGTGTCGCTCGACATGGCGGCAGCACGCGAGATGCTCGCCGAATCCGTGGTGACGCCAGCTGGTGATGCCGGCGACGGCTCGCCGGTCGCGCGGATCCCTCTCTCGGAAGATCTGCTCGATGCTCTTCTTCGTCTGGTTCGCTTGAATCATCGCCCGGAGGATGTCCCGGTGATGAGCAAGCTCCTGCATCGTGAGATCCTGTATCGGCTGCTCACGAGCTCTTACGCCGGAGTCATGCGGCAGATCGCGACGAAGGGAACGCAGCGCCAACGGGTTGCGCGCGCCGCGGATTGGCTGAGGGTGAACTTTCGACGGCCGCTTCGCGTGGAAGACCTGGCCGAGCGTGCTCATATGGCGGTGTCCACGTTCCACCTGCACTTTCGCGAGATGACGGGGAGCAGCCCGCTGCAGTTTCAGAAGCAACTGCGGCTCTTCGAAGCCCGTCGCATGATGCTGGTCGATGGGATGGACGCAGCCTCCGCAGCGTTCGCAACGGGCTACGAGAGCGCAACGCAGTTCAATCGCGAATACCGACGACAGTTCGGACAGTCGCCGAGGAGAGACGTCGCCGCGCTGCGAGGGCTGGAGGGCCGATAGTCTCTTCTAGCCCAAATTCGCGCACGATCTGGCAAGATTTGAGCGCGGCGGCAGCGCGACGTTTCAACCCAGAGCGCGAGTGAGCTCCGGGATGAGAACGAGCTCCCGGCCTCTCCCTGCCATGGCTCGGCCTCGGGCTCTTGTTGGCCTTCTCTCGCCTTGTTTCGAGGAAGGCTGCTCCACGGCGCAGTCGGAACACGCCCGAGCATGATCGCGCGAGCGTGTAGGCGGCGCCGCGCGGTTCACATCGCCTGCGCGGCGGAGCGGAACCAGATCACGGCCAGGGTCACGCAGCCCGCCACGTAGGCGCCGAGTCTCGAGGGCACATGGTTGATGCCGATGTAGATGATCGCGTGCAGGACACGCGCGCCGACGAATACCCAGGCGAGCTCTACCTGAGCTGTATCGCAGGCGCGCGTGACCAGCATGAGAATGCACACGACGCCGGCGCGGCGCCCGTACCGGCGTCCTCGGCGGCGCCGCCGGGCGCGCGAGCAGGCTCTCAGCACCTCGTGTGATCGGCGCCAGCGCGCGGGCTCAGATCCGGGCCGTGTGGCTCGTCGTCGGGCGTGACGCCCCCTGCGGCGTGCTCGCCAGGACGGCATCGCCCATCGCGCCCGCCGTGGCGGTCGAGCGGGTTGTCGGCTCCGTCGCTCGCTGGACCCGGATCCTGTTGTGCACGTCCTCGACGCCCCGCGTGCCCTCGGCGACGAGCTCGATGATGCGCTTGTGGTGGCGCTGGGGCACCGTGCCCTCGAGGAGGACCTCGTTGTTCTCCACCTGGACCGTGACGTCGCTCACGTCGATGTCGTCGCGCCCCGAGAGCACCTCGCAGATGTCCTCCTGGATGCGCGCGTCGGAGCGCTTGTAGCCCTTCGGTCCGCGGCCGAACGCTCTGCGCACGCGGTCTCCGATCTCGCCGAGCGCATGGCCGACGCCCTCCAGGGCCGAGTGGCCGGATTCGCGGAGATCGTGGCTCTCGCCGCGGTACGCGCCGCCGTGCCAGGCCGCATCGGGGCCGTCGTCGGGGTTCACGACGCGGGTCATGCCGAGGTAATAGGCGCCGCCGAGATTGAAGTTGTATGCGCTGCCCACGGCGGGAAGGGGATTGCCGCCGAAGCTGCGGCCGTCGTCGCGGCCGCCGACGTAATCGCCACCGCGGTCCCAACCGCGGCCGTCGCGCAGCGCGGCCCCGTGATCGTAGCTCGGGCCCGCGCTGCGGCGCTCGTCGCGAGGATAGCCGCGCTCGGTGAAATGGCCCCGGTCGTCTCCGTAGCGCCGATCCCAACCGTGCTCATTTCGTCCGTAGCCTGTGTCCCTGTCGAATCGATCTCGCATCCTGCGCCTCCTTTCTTCCTGGCGAGCACTGCGCCTTCAACACGCCTTCAACACGTCGCCGCCGCGCGGCAGATCGCGCCAGCCTGGTCGCTTGGATCGCGAAGATGGGTCGCATCGGCGCTCTGTGCCACCGGGGAGAACCCTTCGTCTCGCGCCCGGGCGATCCCGAAAATGACGATTCATCGGAGCAGCACAGAAGAGCTTGCCTTGAGCGCCTTTCCGCCTCTCGTCGCAGAACACGGCACACCTACCCTCCCCCATCAGGGCTGGGGCGGCGCCGCGCCCCTGGGGGCCGGAACCATCCGTCACGGGCCCAGCAAAGCCGGCCCACGCCCCCCCGGCTGCGCTAAGCTCCGCGCCCTGTGCCCGTCCTCACCGCCCACGATCTCCACAAATCCTTCGGTCCCCAGACGATCCTCGACGGCGTCTCGGTCAACATCCGCACCGGCGAGCGCGTGGGCCTGGTCGGCGTCAACGGCTCCGGCAAGAGCACGCTCGCCCGCATCCTCGCCGGGGTCGAGCAGGCCGACAGCGGCACCATCGCGCGCCGCCGCGGCGCGGAGATCGGCGTCCTCTCGCAGGATCCGGTCTTCGAGCCGACCGACACCGCGCGCGACGTGGTGCTCGCCGGGCTCTCCGCGTGGCACGCCGCCAAGGCCCGCCACGACGAGGTGAGCCGGGCGCTCGCGGCCGGCTCGGGGGACGCCGAGGCGCTCCTCGCCGAGCAGGCCGAGGCTGGGGCCGACGTCGAGCGGCTCGGCGGGTGGGACATGATGCACCAGGTCGACGCCATCATCGGCCACGTCGGCGTCACCCGGCCCGACGCGCCCATGAGCGTGCTCAGCGGCGGCGACCGCAGGCGCGTCGCGCTCGCCCGCCTCCTCGTGTCGCGGCCCGCCCTCGCCGTGCTCGACGAGCCCAGCAACCACCTCGACGTCGAGACCGTCGAGTGGCTCGAGCGTTACCTCGTCGAGGAGCACCCCGGCGCGCTCCTCCTCATCACCCACGATCGCTACCTGCTCGACCGCGTCGCGGAGCGCACCCTCGAGATCGACAAGGGCAAGGTCTACAGCTACGACGGCGGCTACGAGGAGTACCTCGAGCAGAAGTCCGAGCGCCTCGCGCTCGAGGCGCGCACCGAGTCGAACCGGCAGAACTTCCTGCGCACCGAGCTCGAGTGGCTCAGGCGCCAGCCGAAGGCGCGCACCGGCAAGCAGAAGGCCCGCATCCAGCGCGCCGAGACGACCAAGAGCGCGCCGCCGCCCAAGGCGGAGCGGACCGCGCAGCTCTCGGTGGAGTCGGTGCGCACCGGCAAGACCATCCTCGAGCTGAAGAAGCTCGGCCTCGCGGTCGACGGCAAATGGCTCGTGCGCGGCCTCGACTTCACCCTGACCAAGGGCGAGCGCGTCGGCATCGTCGGCCGCAACGGCACGGGCAAGACCACGATGCTCCGCGCGATCCTCGGCCAGCTCGGCGCCGAAGGCGACGGCGCGGCCGCCGAGGGGCCCCGCATGGAAGGCGAGGTCGTGCTCGGAAAGAACTCGAGCGTCGCCTACTTCGACCAGCACAGGAGCGGGCTCGACCTCGACAAATCGATCTTCGAGAACATCGCGGGCTCGCACACGCGCGTCGAGGTCGGCGGCCGATCCATGGACGTGCGCAGCTACCTGGAGCGTTTCCTGTTCGATCCGAACAAGGCGCGGCAGCCGGTGGGCTCGCTCTCCGGCGGCGAGCGGGCGCGGGTCGCCCTGGCGAAGATGCTCACCCAGAGCGTCAACGTGATCATCCTCGACGAGCCCACGAACGATCTCGACGTGATGACCCTCGCCGCGCTCGAGGAGATGCTCATCGAGCTCGACGGCTCGGCGCTCGTCGTGACCCACGACCGCTGGTTCCTGAACCGGGTGGCGACCTCGATCCTCGCGTTCGAGGGCGACGGTCGGGTCGTGCGGTACGCGGGCAACTACGACGCCTACCGCGAGCAGCGCGCGAACGCCGCGCTCGAGATCGAGGCCGAGGCGCGGGCCGCGAAGGCCCAGGCGGCGGAGGCCCGGCCGGCGGCGTCGCCGGCGAAGGCCGCCGCGCGCGCCGGCGACAAACCGAAGCTCACGTTCGCGGAGCGGACGGAGCTGGACGGCATCGTGGGGCGGATCGACGCGGCCGAGCAGAAGGTCGCCGAGCTCGAGGCGAAGCTCGCCGACCCGACGCTCTACGCGAGCCGCGGCGCGGACGTGGCGGGGCTGCTCTCGGAGCTCGAGCGCGCCAAGCAGGACGCGGCGCGCCTGGTCAGCCGCTGGGAGGAGCTCGAGACGAAGCGCGAGGCCGCCGGCAAGGCGTAGCGGGGCGCGACGGAGCGCCAGACCGCCGGCAAGGCGTGACAGGGCGCGACGGAGCGCCAGACCGCCGGCAAGGCGTGACAGGGCGCGACGGAGCGCGAGGCCAGCGGCAATCGGTGCAGGGGCGCAGGGGCGCAGGGGCGCAGGGGCGACCTGTCTCGCACGACGACCCTTGTCGGCGCGGCGCCGCCCGGCGACCATGGCCGCATGATGACCGTGTTCGAGGTGCACCTCGCCGAGGGATCCGACGGCGCCGGCCTGCTCAGCGACGAGGTCCTGAGCGAGACAGGCGCGCAGGTGATGACGCTCCAGGAAGCAGCGCTGGTCGGCTTCGAGGGCCTCCAGGCGCTCGACGGCTCCGGCAACGTCCGGCTCATCGCCGTGCGCGCGCGCGACGCCGCCTGGATCCACCGCTGCCTGGAGACCCACGGGGCCGTCTCCGCGTTCCGGGCTCACCAGGTCGACTGAGCCACATCGCCCCCGCTGCTCGACCGACCCCGCGCCGCCCTGGCGCGGCGTCCCCCTGTGCGCTCTGGCGCGGAACTTCGGCCGAAGGTTGAGGGCTTTGGGCCCTCACGGCGCCACAAGACGCCACAAGACGCCAAGATTTTTTGTGTTTCTCTTGGCGTCTTATGGCGCCTTGGCGGTTCCCTCATTCCTTCCATCCTTCCGTCAGGGTGGCTGAATTCCCCACCGCCCCGCGCGCCTTGCCCGGAATGCCGTGGATGCCAGTCCGGCCGCCCGGCGCACAGAACATGAAGTCCCGACAAGCCCGCTGAAACAGGCGAAGCGCTCCTCCACGAACATCGATGAGATCCAGTGTCCGTCACCACGCACGGAACGCCTCCGTGCGCATCCGCACGTGTGCCGTCCACACGAGGTCCGTTCCATTGTATCTCGTATCACCAGAAAGATGCCGTGTGGTTGCGCTGTTTACCGACGATGGTAACAACACCGCATGTCTCACTCCTCTCTACGTAGTCATACGCTCCTGGCGTTGTTCGCAGTCTCCGCGTTCGCGCCGGGCTGCGGCTCGGAGCGGCCGCAAGCGGGCGATACCAGGCCGCCGGACTCTGGTCCCGGTCAGGGGACGCCCTTTGAGAACCCCGGCGGGATGTGGATGCCGGAGCAGATGCCGCAGCACAAGGACCAGCTCAAGGCGCTCGGGCTCGAGATCGATCCCGAGTCGCTCGCCGATCCCACGGCGTCCCCGCTCGGCGCGGTGGTGAGCCTGGGCGGCTGCTCGGCCTCGTTCGTCTCGCCCGATGGGCTCATCGCCACGAACCATCACTGTTCGACCAGGGCGCTCCAGTACAACTCCACCCCGGAGCAGGACCTCCTGACGAACGGCTACCTGGCGAAATCCCGCGCCGAGGAGCGATGGGCCGGCCCCACCGCGCGCGTGCTCGTGACCCGCGCGTTCCGCGACGTCACCGCCGAGGTGCGGCGCGGCATCGAGGCGATCCAGGGCGATCTCGAGCGCTACGAGGAGATCGAGAAGCGCAAGAAGCAGCTCGTGACCGCGTGCGAGGAGGGGCGCCCCGAGATCCGCTGCTCCATCGCCGAGTACTTCGGCGGTGGCCAGGTTTCCTTGATCGAGCAGCTGGAGATCAAGGACGTTCGCATCGTCTATGTCCCGCAGGAGGCGATCGGCAACTTCGGCGGGGACATCGACAACTGGCGCTGGCCGCGCCACACCGGCGATTTCGCCTTCTTCAGGGCCTATGTCGGCAAGGACAACCGGCCGGCGGCCCACGCCGAGGACAACGTGCCTTACCGTCCGGCGCACCACCTGAAGCTCGCGTCGTCGCCGCTCCACCAGGGCGACCTGGTGATGGTCGCCGGCTACCCCGGCACGACGAACCGGCTCCGGACCGCGGCAGAGGTCGAGTCCGCTGTCTCATGGCTGTACCCGAAGCGGGTGTCGTTCTACGAGGAGTCGATCGCCCTCCTGGAGGAGCTCGGCAAGAACGACCCGGCCCTGCGGATCAAGGCGGAGCCGACCATCCAGGGCTACGCCAATTACCTGCTCAAGACGCGCGGCTTGCTCGACGGGCTGGTCCAGGGCGGCCTTGCCAAGGAGAAGGCCAAGCAGGAGGGCGACCTCAAGGCCTGGATCGACGCCGACCCGAAGCGCAAGGCGGCCTATGGCGGCGCGATCGAGCAGATCGCAGCGCTGCACGCAGCGCAGCGGGCGACGCGCGACCATGACGCGGCCGTGTCGGAGATCGCCTCGTCGGCGAGGCTCCTCGACGCCGCGGTCACCATCGTGCGCATGGCGGAGGAGCGGCCGAAGGCCGACGCCGAGCGCGAGGCCGAGTACCAGCAGCGCAACTGGGAGCGCCTCGAGCAGGCGCAGGCGTCGCTGCAGAAGTCGTACGACCGCGCGATCGATCGGAGCACCTTCAAGCTGGCCACGCGGCGCGCGCTGCGGCTTGAGGCGAAGGACAGGCCCGCGCTGCTCGGGACCCTCGCGGGCGGGCAGGCGCCGACGGAGGCCGGCGTCGCCGCGGCGATCGACGCGCTCTACGAGAAGACGGCGCTCGAGGACGCGGCGACCCGGATCCAGCTCCTCAAGACGGCGACGCTCGAGGAGCTCCAGGCGAGCCGGGATCCGATGATCCGCCTCGCGCTGGAGCTCGCGCCGGTCGACAAGGCCATCGAGGCGCGGGACAAGGCCTACGCCGGGGCGATGAGCCTCGTGAAGCCGCGCTTCGTTGAGGCGCTGCGCGCGTACCGGGGCGGCCTGCTGGCGCCCGACGCGAACGGCACGCTCCGCGTCACCTACGGCACCGTGCGGGGGTACCGCCCGGAGGGCGACAAGCCGGTGTATCGCCCGTTCACCACCCTCAGCGAGGTCGTGAAGAAGAGCACCGGCGAGGCGCCGTTCAACACCCCGGCGACCCTGCTCGAGGCGGCGCGCGAGAAGCGGTTTGGCCCGTACGTGGACAAGGACCTCGGCGAGGTGCCGGTCTGCTTCCTGAGCGATCTCGACATCACGAACGGCAACTCCGGCTCTGCCACGCTGAACGCGCGCGGCGAGCTCGTGGGCCTCGCCTTCGACGGCAACTACGAGGCGATGGCGTCCGACTGGCTGTTCATGCCGTCGATCACCCGGACCATCCACGTCGATCACCGCTACATGGAGTGGGTGATGGACGCGGTGTCGGGCGCGGACGCCGTGCTGAAGGAGATGGGCGGCAAGCCGGCCATCGAGTGAGCGCGGCGCGACGCTGAAAGCACGATCGCGATGACGCCGGCGCGGGTCACGCGCCGGCGTCGTCGGACGACACCCGCACCTCTCCCTCGGCCACCGTCCAGAGGATCGACGTGCAGCTCCGCCCGAACGCCCTGTCGTGCGTGACGAGGAGCAGCGCGCCTGGATAGTCGGCGAGGGCGCGCTCCAGCCGCTCGATCGAGGGCAGGTCGAGGTGGTTGGTCGGCTCGTCCAGCACGAGCGCCCACGCGTGCTGCCCGAGGCCCAGCGCGATCATCAGCTTGCGCGCCTCGCCGGGCGACGGCCGCGCCGACCCGAGCAGCGGCCCCGGCTCCACCCCGAGCGCGGCCACCAGCGACATCACCCGCCCGCGCTCCTCCGGAGGGAGGCGCCGCGCCCTCGCGAGGAGGGCCTGCTGCTCCGCCTCGCCGAGCTCCTGCGGCACATAGAGCACCTTGTCCGCCGGCACGCGCGCGCTGGCGAGCAGCGCGTTCACCAGCGTGGTCTTGCCAGCGCCGTTCGGGCCCGCGATCCGGATGCGATCCTCGCGGCCGACAGCGAGCCGCACGTCCTGCAGCAGGGTCCGCCCTTCGCTCTCGCCGCCGGCGCGGATCCGGGGCGCGTCGAGCACGAAGAGCCATGGCGCGGGCGATCGCTCGTAATCGACGAACACGCTGCGGCCCACCGCCTTCTCGAGATCGAGCTCTCCCGCCTCGGCCGACACCTTCTCGAGCTTGCGCCGGGTCACGCCGACGTTGCGCGACAGCCGCGCTTCGGCCGAGGACACGCGGAAGTCCGCGAGCAGGCCCCGGGCGTCGCTGTCGCGCGGGCCCTTCATCCGCCGCTTCGTGCTCCGGTCCGCGTCGGCCGAGGCCTGCGCCCGCCGCTCCTCGCCGAGGCGGCGGCGGAGCTGCCGCTCCTCGGCGCGCAGCCGCTGGTGCGCCTCCTCGCGCCCGCGCGCCTCGGCCTCCCAGAGCGCCTTCGCCGCGCTGTACCCGCCGGGATAGAGCCTCGCTTCAGCCCGCTCGACCCGGATCGTGCCGGTGGTCAGCGCGTCGAGGAGCTCGCGATCGTGCGAGACGCACGCCCCGATCCCCTGGAACCCAGCCAGCGCGCCGGCGAGCAGCGCCCGCGCGTCCGCGTCGATGTGGTTCGTCGGCTCGTCGAGAAGGAGCAGGTCCGGCGCCGCGGCGAGCGCCGCGCCGATCTGCCACCGCTTGCGCTCGCCGGGCGACAGCGTGGCCCAGCGCCCGAGCTCCGCCGGATCCAGCAAGAGCTCGCCGCGCAACCTGCGCGCGGCGCCGTCTTCCGCATCGGCCAGCGCATGGATGGCCGCGTCGGCGTGCTCCACGGCCTGCGGGCAAATCGCGACGGTCGCGCCACGCGGCTCGAGCCGCAAGCTCCCCGCCTCGGGCGCGAGCTCACCGGAGAAGAGCCGGAGGAGCGTGGTCTTCCCGGCGCCGTTCGGCCCGACGATCCCGTACCACCCGGGGGTGAGGCACAGATCGACGTCCACGAGGATCGTGGACGCGTCGGAATAAGAGAAGGAGAGGCGCTGCGCGCGCAACGACGACATAGGAGCTCCTGAATCCTGAGGGCCACATGGCCCGGTCACGGGACGGGCAGGCTGCCTCGCGCGGCCAGGGAGCAGGGATGCCACCTGTCGCGCTCGCGACCTGCAACGGAGACCGATTCAGGAGTTGATCTTCACCGGAGCACTCTCCTCTTGCGTCAGCCGCGTTCTCTAACAGACGGCCGAGGCCCACGCAACCGCGGCTCCACCGTCGTGGTCGTGGTCGTGGTCGTGGTCGCGGTCGTCATGCCCTCGCGCGCCGCGCCGACAGGGCCTCAGGCAAGCGGCATTGCGGCGCCCTCGGGCTCTCGGCCAGGGTGCCTCTCGGCGCGGTCACGCGGCCAGGAATCCGCCGTCGACCGGGATCGCGCCGCCGGTCACGTAGCCCGCGCCCTCCGAGCACAGCCACAGCGCGGCGCCTGCGATCTCGTCCTCGGTGGCCATCCGCGCCATCGGGTGCTGCGCCACCAGCGCCTGGACCAGCTCGGGCGCGAGCGTCTCTGCCTGTTGCATGGCGGGCGTGCGGGTGACGCCAGCGCAGAGGGCGTTCACGCGGATCCCGAGCGGCGCCACCTCGAGCGCCACCGAGCGCGTCATCCCGAGGACCGCGTGTTTGGACGCCACGTAGGCGTGGTGCGCCGGCTTCCCGGCGACGCCGTAGATGGAGCTCATGTTGACGATGGCGCCCCCGTGCGACGCCAGCATGGCCGGGATCTCGTGCCGCATGGCCAGCCAGATCCCGCGGGCGTTGGTCGCCATGACGTCGTCCCACACCGCCTGATCGGCGTGCTCGATGCGGGCCATGTCGCCGCCGATGCCCGCGCAGTTCGCCGCGAAATCGAGCCGGTCGAAGCGCCTCATCGTCTCTTCCACCGCGCGCTTCACCGAGGCGTCGTCCCGCACGTCGGTCTGGACGAACAGCGCCGGCGCGCCCTCTCGCTCGAGCGCGGCGCAGGCCCGCTGTCCGGCGTCGTCATCGCGCGCGGCGATGGCGACGCGCGCCCCTCCTCGCGCGAACGCGCGCGCGGTCGCGAGGCCGATGCCCGAGGTGCCCCCGGTGATGAGGGCGACCCGTCCGGCGAAGTCGTAGGTGATCATGAAGCTCCCTTTCCTGGTGAAATCACGCAGTGTTCGCGCCAAGGCCGCGCTGGATGAACTGGACCGCCTGCTGGGCGAGCCGACGGCGGCGCTTCGGGCCGAGCTGCTTTCGCAGCGCGTCCGAGGCCAGCACGTCGTGGAGCTCGGCCCCGAGCTCCTGGAGCACCGCCTCGGTCAGCCCGGGGCCGATGACGGCGGCGACCAGCCGGGTCGCCACCTCGAGGCTCGTGTCGGTGGAACGGACGGCGCCGCTCGCGATGCCCTCCTCGAGCAGGGCCCGGAGCTCCGCGGCGCCGGCCTCGCAGATGGCCTTGTGGAGGCCGCGGACCTCGACCGTCGCCGTCGGGTCGGCGGCCGCGGCGGACAGGCGGGCGAGGCGCGGGTGCTCCACGAGGAACGCCATGCCGCGCTCGATGTGGACCTCCAGGCGAGCCCAGAAGTCGCCCTCCAGGCACGCGGCGCCGAGGAACGCGCGCTTCTGCCGCGGCACCTCCTCGGTCAGGAGCCACCGGTAGAGATCGAGCTTGTCCTCGAAGTACTGATAGAAGCTCCCCTTGGGGATGCGGGCGCGGCGCGCGATCTGGGAGAGCGAGGCCTCGGCGTAGGGGCGATCCGCGAACTCGGCGATCGCCTCCCGCACGAGGCGGTCCCGCCGCTCCTCCGGCAACCCAAAGAACGTGCTCTTCGGCATGCGACCGGTCAGTCATATGACCGATCGGTCGTATCGTCAAGGCGAGGCCGATGCGCGCCCCCGGCCGCTGTTCAACGGTTCAGCACTGGGCATGCCCTGAGCACGACTAGGGAGATCCCTGAGCGCAACCCGGGAGTGCCCAGTGCGTGACCCCGATCCCAAACGCGCCTCCTCCCCAACGCGCCTCCGGCGTGGGTCGGCGCGCCTCCGGAGGACGTGTGGTTCCAGGGAGAAGCCCCCTCTTTCGAGGTCACGAGATCGAGCCGAGCGTGACATCGAGCGACCCTCGTCATGGCCGACGACGCTGGGAAGCGTGACCGCGCTCCGCTCGAGCGAGGCGTTCATTTTGCATAGCGAGTCGGCGCACTCTCGTGCGGCCGTGCATTCCTGCAATGCGCGTCACATCGATGGCGAAAACCTTCGCCGTCAGCATCCCAGGCAGACGCCGCTGGCGTCCGCGCCGACGCACGCCTGCAGCGTTCTCGTCTCCACGGCTCGCTCCATCCGGAGCGTAGTGGGGGCGGCTTCGGGTCATGCGCTATGCGTTCACGGATGAAACCCGAGTCGACTATATCTTGCATTGCTGCACAGTCGCTCGCGATAGACGACGTCGATCATCCAGAGATCATTGCGCTCATCGATCGCAACGCATCTCTATCGGATGGCCATCGAGGTGTCGCTGGGCGGCAGTAGATGTTCTCGGCGCCTGTTGACGCGGCGCGAGCCGCAGACGCTCAAATGTATTTTTATTCACGCGGCATGTTGTCGCGGCTCGGCCATCGTATTGAAGTGTTGGAAGATTCGTTGTCCGTGGTGTTTCCAGCACGACGAGGTCGTCGTGTGAATCGCACAAATAAGAATACAGTTGCGCATTCGTCCGTATGGTATAGGATGCTGTCATCAGATGGAGGAGCACCCAACGACCATCGGACCCCTGCAGCCATGAAGAGAGCCTAGCGGCTCTCTCGCTTGCTCTGGTCTCATGATGCACCGGGAGATGCCCTGGAAGCAGTTCAGGCGCTCGTGAGTCGCATGCTCGCATTCTGGCGAGCGCAGCGACGACCGAGGAGTGCAGCCGTGTCGTGCGGACGCCGAGCGTTGGCTCGGACCGCGTGGCGGCTGTTCAGCGCCCTGCTCGCGGGAGATGCGCCCAGGTGACCACGCGCTGGAGCATCGCGGAAACGCGGCTTGCGGGTTCCGTTTCGTGCTCCTTTCAGCGCTAGGGGCCTGCTGCCTCAAGGCAGTACCGAATCGACGCCATCGCGTCGCCCAGCGCGCCATCCGAGGCAACACCACACTCCAGGCTGATCGACGCGCGCCGCCATGGCGTTGCGGCTGCGTCCTGCCTTCGCCACAGGAAGAGCGCGATGAGTCGACTGAACTTGTTTGCCCCCGAGGTCCGAGAGAACCCGTACCCCTTCTACGCGGCGCTGCGCCGCGAGTCGCCCGTGTGTCAGGTGGACCCCAACGGGATGTGGGTGGTCACCCGGTATGATGACATCGTGGCGGCGTTCAAGAACACGCAGGTGTTCTCGTCCGCGGGGCTGCGCATGGCCACCGAGCCCCCCTTCCTGGGGCGATACAACCCCATATCGGACTCGATGATCGTGGCGGATCCCCCGCGACATACTCAACTGCGAAACCTGATCAGCCGCGGTTTCACTGCGAACACGGTGAGCTCGCTGGTACCGCGGATGCGCTCTGCGGCCGCGCAGATCGCCGACGATCTGATGCGGCGGCGCACGGTTGATTTCCTTCCTGATATTGCGTGCCGTGCGCAGATCCGATTGCTGGCCCAGCTGATCGGCCTCGATCCTTCGCTGGAAAAGCATTTTAATCGATGGACGGCGGATCTGGTCAGCGTCGGCAGCCTATCCCCGGAGGATCACACGCGTCTCGACGAGGTGCGCCAGACCATCGAACAGATGGAACGTTATATGCAGGATTTGCTGGCAAGCCGCCGTCACCAGATGGAGAACGATCTGGTCAGCGATCTGCTCCGGTCCCAGGTAAACGACAATTCGCTGACAGATAGAGATCTTGTCGCCCTCCTGTTCCTGCTCGTGGTCGCGGGGATGGAGACGACGGTATCGCTGATGACCCACATGGCGTTGATCCTGTCCCAGCGGGCCGCGTGGATGGATCGTCTGCGGGCCGAGCCAGCGCTCATTCCGCGCTTCATCGACGAAGTGCTCCGCTTCGAGCCGCCCGTGCATGCCACGATGCGGCTGACTCTAGCCGAGACAGAGGTAGGCGGCGTGCGCGTCCCCGCGCATTCGGTCGTGGCGCTGCTTCTGGGCTCGGGCCTGCGCGACGAGGGGAAATTCCAGGATCCGGACCGCTTCGATCCAGAGCGTCGCGAGCCGACGAACCTCGCATTCGGTCACGGTGCTCACTTTTGCCTCGGGGCTTTGCTGGCGCGTACGCAAGCCCGCGTGGTGCTGGAAGAGCTCCTGACCCGATATCATCGTTTTGAGCTCCGAGCTGAGCGTGTCGAGTGGAACTCGGTCCTCAACACCCGTTGCCCGGTCACGCTACCCATCGAACTGATCCCCATCTGATGCATACGCCGCGAGTGAACGCCTTTTTTCTCGCGCGGGGTAGGATGGCACCGTACCGCCACATTCGGCCGAATGTCCCCTTTTGACAATGCCGTTGATCTGCACATAAGCGGTCCGACAGCACACCCGGGCGTGGTAGGTGCGACCTATCGGTACGTAGAATTCGCCGCCAACATTCCTTTTGGCAGACCGTGAGGAGCCGCCCTGTGCTCAGCGTCACGAGCAGAAAGACCACGGTCTGCGATGGAGTCCATGATGTCGTCTGATCGCAGCAGCATTGTCGTCAGTAAAAGTGCAGCTGACTACTTCGAGTACCCGTTCTCCGCGTCATGCCACCCCGAGGTGGACGTCATCGAGCACCGTACGTTGCAATGGGCTCGTCGACTACGGCTGGCGACCGACGACCGTGCGCTATCGCGCATCCAGGCGGCGAACGTCGCATATCTGGCTGCTTGGGTGTTCCCTTCAGCAAACGTGCAAACATTGCAGTTGGCATCTGACTTCACCGCCGTACTGTTCCTCCTGGACGACGCGTATGACGAGGGCAAGCTCAGCGCTGACCCTCAAGCCGTCGCGAAGCTGAACGAGAAATACCTCGGCGAACTCTTCGGTTATGTCGAAGCGGACCTCGATGATCCCCTGACGCGTGGTCTACTCGACATCCGCGATCGTATAAGGGAATGTCATCCACATTTCTTTCTGAACCGCTGGCTTTCACATTTTCAGTACTACTACGAGGCCAACCTCTGGGAAGCGAACAATCGGGAGCAAAGGAGGGTTCCAGGCATCGACGAATACATCATGATGCGACGCTACAGCGGGGCTGTATATCCTTATTGCGATCTGATCGAGCTGCTGCTCGAACAACCGCTGCCTCTCGAGGTCGTACAACACCCGCTGCTGCAGAGCGTCCGCGAGATATGCAACGATATTCTCTGCTGGACAAATGATTATTTCTCGCTCGAAAAAGAGCTGAGATCGGGCGAAGTGCATAATCTGATCGTTGTCCTTCGGGACAACGCGGGGTTGACGCTGGAGCAGGCTATCGCACGGCTCAGGCGCATGCACGACGCCCGGGTTGCAGAGTACCAGGACGTCAAAGAGAAAGTGCTCTCGTCATGGTCGGGCAGCGGGATCCGCCAGTACCTGGCCGCGACAGAGGCCATGATCGCAGGCCATCAGCGCTGGGCGCTCGCGGCGCTCCGCTACGCCGAGCTCGGTGGTCTCGTCGCGAACGCCGGGTGAACGCAGCGCCGGTCGCGCTCACCGGCGGCAAGCGGAAAGGCAACGATGACGGGGCGTGGTGGCTGGTTGCTCCGGCTCTTCAGCTGCCGCGAGAGGCTCGCGAGCTTCACGCGTACAGTCGGGCCGAGGTGCGCTTCATGGCATATGCGATGCCTGCCTTCAGATTGGCTCTCGTCTCCAGCAAGCCCAGGTCCAGGCCGAGCGCGACCAGGCTCTGCGCCACCGCCGGACGGAGTCCGGTCAGGATCGCCTTGCTTCCGAGCAACCCCACCGCCTTTGCCAGGCTCATCAGCCTGTTCGCAGCGCTGGTGTCCACGCTCCTGACGCCAGTGATGTCGACGATCACAACCTTCGCGGAGCTGGCCGCGACGCCTGCCATTGCGGTCTCGAGCATCTGCGCAGCCCTCTTGTCATCGATCGTCCCGATGATGGGCATGACCATGATATCATCTGTGATCGGTATGACGGGCGTCGACAGCTCGAAGAGCCGATCATTCTGCGCCTGGATGATCTCCTCTTGCATCTGAACGCGCTCCTCCTGCAGGCGGACGCGCTCGGCCAGCTCTACCTGTAGCATGTCGTTGACCGTGCGAAGCTGCTCATTGGAGAAGCGGAGTTCATCGGTGCGCGCGGCGACCTTCTGCTCGAGCCCCTCGTACAACTTCGCGTTTTCGATGGAGATCGCGATCTGTGTCGAGAGGAGCCCCAGGAGCTCGAAGCGGTCTTTCGTGAAGACACCAGTTGAAAGATTGTTCTCCAGGTAGAGCACGCCGATCAGCCGACCTTGGCGCATGATCGGCGAACACATCAGCGACTTCGGTCGCCGTTCTCGGATGTAGGGATCGACAGCGAACCTGGCCTCATCCGCCGCGTCGTCTAGGAGTACGCTCTTCAGCGTGCGCTGTACGTAGCTTATCACGGACAATGGAATTTTGCCGAACGAGGTCACGGGAGTGCCCTTGAGCACGTTGATCTGCTTCGGCTCGATGGCCCCCTCGGCCTCGACGAAGAGCGTGTCGCCGCGCGCGAGCGCGAGCACGCAGGACTGCGCGCCGACATTCTCGAGCACGATCGTCATCAGGTTCTCCAGCAGCCTCTCCAGGACGATCTCGCTCGCCACTGCCTGCGATGCCTTGATGGCGCTGAGCAGATCCAGGGGCGTGCCCTCGTGGGTCGACGTTGCAACTCCCGACGTCCGCTGGTCGAGCGTCCCCTCGAGGATGAGCTGAGGGAAGACGGCGATAAGGCTCTGGCACTTCGCGTCAGCTCCCCACAGCGCGTAACCGCGATAGGCCAGGGTCAAATAGTGACGAGAGATCTCGCGCCGCCCCATCTTTTGGTAGAACGACGCCGCCAGTTCGCACGCCAGCGCCTCTTCCTGGATGTATCCGTGCTTCCGAGCGCCTTCGATCGCTCGGTCATAGAGATCCATCGCCTCAAACGCTGCTTGCTTCACGCGCGCCAGCTCAGCGCTCACGAGGTCGCGCTTGTGCTGGACGTTGGCCGGTGCAGAGCGAGCCCACAGCTCGAGCTTTCGCAGGTCCGCGTCAGCCTTGGCGAGCGCGGCGTCCCGTTCCCCGTCCGGGAGACGATCGAGCACGGCGAGGATCGCGAGCGAGTGGTAGAACGTGTATTCGAGGTCGGCGGCCATGCCCAAAACCGCGTCCTGGTACTCCTCGCCGGCGCAAAGACAGGTGTACGCCTCTTGGTTGTTGCCAAAATAGTAAAGCAGCATGCCTTTCGCGAGATGCAATGACAGTACCGATGTCCTGCTTGACCCCAGGCACGGAATCATCGTCGTCTCGTCGAAGTTGTCACCGACGAGACGTAGCTTGTTAGCAGACGGGACTCGGAGGCTTTGGACGAGCTGCTTCCATATGCTGCATTGATACAACGAATATTTGTTGTCGAGCTTCGACGCCAACTCGACAGAATGCTTCATCCGTAGCTCGGTCGTCGCCAGATCCTCTCCGACGAAGAAGGAGTGTGTCGAATGGAATATCGAGCCGTATACGGCGTACTCTATGTCCCCCGTCTCCAGGCCGATCTGAGCGGCGTGGAGCAGGGAGTCGAGCGTCTCCCTCAGATGACGCTTCCAGTGGTGGATGAGGACGTACACGGTGGCATGGATCCTGGACTCCAGCTCGACCGCACCGTAGGTGTGAGCGAGCTCTATCGCCAGGCGACCGAGCTCGAAGGCTTGGTCGGTGTTGTTCATGAGGCATTGAATGACGCCGTAAATTGAGTAGGCGAACGCGGCGAGAGGCGAGTTGCCGTGCTTGACGCAGATGTTGACCATCGTGAACGCGTTGGTCGGCAGCAAGGCTGGCCTCGCGAGGTACACGGCCGGATTGACGGTGGTCATGATCCGGAGCGCCGCCTGCATCCGCTTGTCTGAGATCGGGGGCAGATGCGCCAGGCGGGAGACGTCGATGTTTTCCGGCGGCGCCTCGGACAGCCGAACGTCCAGCATCGCGAGCACGCTCAAGGCCACGTCGATGGCTTCGTGCATGCGATTTTGTGATATGTAAAATAGGATGCGCGTCTCGTAGACCCGGATCTTCTCCAGCACATCCCTGGCTTGCTCTTCAACGATCTTCGCGCAAGCCTCCGCGCGGTCGAAGTTGATCGTCAGGTACTCCAGCTCGATGAGATCGGTGTAGATCGCGAGCGACAGCTCGTGGTTCGTCTCCCACGAGTCCTCAGGCAAGAACGCGGCGGCCGCGCGGAGGCACTGCACCCCGGGGCCGTACGCCGTCGAGCGCCTCGCCTTCTGCCCGGCCTTCAGGTTGAGCGTCGCGGCCTCCTCGCGCTCGCGCCTGTCCACGATCGTCTCTGCCCCCATGTTGAGGTGCATCACGATGTCGTAGATCCGCTCCTCGACGGACGCAGGAGGGCTCTCTCTGAGCATGAGCCGCCCCAGCTCCAGGTGGATCCGCTTCTGCTCGCCCTCCGTGAGCAGCTTGTAAGCCGCCTGCTGCACGCGGTCGTGGAGGAACTTGAACGTGACGGCGTCCTCGTCCGCGTCGTCGAGGAAGCGCGCGATCCCGTACTCGCCGTCGACGGGCACGACGAGCCCTGCGTCCAGCGCGCCCCAGAGGTCCTCGTCGGTCGCGCGCCGGTTCTTCTGGTGGATGAGGGCGAGCATCCTCAGATCGAATTGATTGCCGATGCACGCGGCGAGCTTCAAGACCCGCTGCGTCGCCTCACCCAGGCCCTGTATCCGGCGGACCATCAGGTCGACGACGTTGTCCGCGACCTCCATCCGCTGGATGTCGGCGATGTTCCATCGCCAGGCGCCTGTCTCCGAGCTGAAGCGCAGGTGGCCTTCGCGGCAGACGCTCTCGAGGTACTGGATGGTGAAAAACGGGTTCCCGTGCGTCTTGGCGAAGATGACACCCGAGAGCTCGCGACACTCTCCCTGAGGCGCGTCGAGCGTGTCCGACACGAGCTGGTTGACGTGATCGGGCCCGAGCGGCGTCAGCGTGATCGTGCGCACGCGCGCCTCGCTCTTCCGGAGCGCGCTCAGCATCATCGTCAGCGGGTGCGCGTCGTCGACCTCGTTGTCGCGGTACGACCCGATCAGCAAGAGGTGGCGGATGTCCGGGTCCTCCAGGAGCACGCTGAGGAGGTTCAGGGACCCCGTGTCGGCCCACTGGAGATCGTCGAGGAACAGCACGAGCGCCCGTGTCTTCAGCGCGATCGCGCCGATGAAGTTCCGGAACGTCAGGTTGAAGCGGTTCCGCGTCTCCATCGAGCCCAGCGCCGGGACCGGCGGCTGCTCGCCGATGATGAGCTCGATCTCCGGGATCACCTCGGCGATCACCCGCCCGTTCGGGGAGACCGCCGCGAGGATCCTGGCCCTCCAGTCGGCAAGCTCATTCCTGCTCTCGGTAAGGATCTGCCGGACGATCTCCCGCAGCGCCGTGAGCACGGCCGCGTACGGGACGTTGCGCGTGAACTGGTCGAACTTACCAGCGGCGAAGTAGCCCGCCTCCTTCGCGATCGGCTTGTGGATCTCGTTGACGACCGCCGACTTGCCCACGCCGGAATAGCCGGCCACGAGGACGAGCTCCGATCGGCCACCCTCCGCCGCCTCCGGACCAGACCCGCTGATGTCCCTGAAGGCCGCCATCAACGCGCCGACCTCGCTCTGCCGGCCGTACAGCTTCTGCGAGATCTGGAGCCTCGTGGGCTTGTCCCTCTTCCCCGGCACGAAGTCCACCGCCGGCGCGCCGTGCTCCAGCATGTCGAGGCAGGCCTTCAGATCGGCCTTCAGGCCGAAGGTGCTCTGATACCGCTCCTCCGCCGTCTTCGAGAGCAGCTTCATGATGACCCGCGAGAGCGCCTCCGGGATCGCCGGCCGGATCAGGTGCGGCGCGATGGGCGTCTTCGCGATGTGATGGTGCACGAGCTCCAGCGGATCCGTCGTCTCGAAGGGGAGGCGCCTCGTCGTGAGCTCGTAGAGCGTCACCCCGAGCGAGTAATAGTCCGAGCGGAAGTCGATCGACCGGTTCATCCGGCCCGTCTGCTCGGGCGAGATGTACTGCAGCGTGCCCTCGCCGACCGACCAGGGGTCGACCACCGCCGCGCGCTCCCCAGGCAGGAGGGAGGCGATGGAGAAGTCCGTGAGCTTCGACGTGCGCACGTCGCTGTCGACGATGATGTTGCTCGGCTTGATGTCCTTGTGGACGATGTTCCGCTCATGGATCGCCCCGAGCGTGTCCGCGAGCTGGAGCGCTATCCTCACCGCCTGCGCGAGCCCGACGCCCTGCCCATTGCCGTCGATGATCGCGCGCAGCGAACGGCCGGCGAAGTACTCCATCACGAGCGCGGCGTAATCGAGCCGGACCTCGAGCTCGTGGACACGGACGACCCCGTCGAGGTCGAGGTGCTTCGTGATCTCGTACTGGCGCTTCAGGATCGCCACGTTGCGGGTGCCATTGACGCCCTTCCGCGCGACCTTGATGACGCACATCTTGCCCGTGGTCTTCTTCCGGCCGAGGTATACGCTGCTGCGAGCCCCGTCGTGCAACGTCTCGAGCAACTCGTGATTCAACAGCTCCACCATGGCGACCCCCCCTGGAGTGTCCGGGCTATCTACCCAGCGCGGCGTTCAGTCGGAATCTCGATCCGTTTCAAGCTGCAGTCCCCCGGTTCACGGCAGCTCCTCGGGGCGCTGAATTCAAGGACGGCGACAGGCGGTCGCGCGAGCCGCCGAGGGAGCGAACGTGCTCGGCGGGGCGCATCGCCATAAGCAATCGAAACGGACGGGTTGTGTCAAGGTCGAACCGCCGCGGCGCCCCGCGCGGATCGAGCGCTCCTGCCTGGCTCCGCCGCCGAGACGCCGCGCGTCAGGCCAGCGACGCACGACTCGCTCCGACGCTCGGGAGCGAATGCGACAACAGCGTCGCCTCGCCGCGCGGACGCACGGCGCTCCGCGGCGCAGAGGGCCGCCGGATGTGCATCACGCGATGACGCCTTCACGAGAGAGGAGCCACGGTGCATGGGGCACACGCCCGTGCCGGGAACGGCCAAGGTGCGCCAGATGGAGAGGGATTCCCTTAGGGAAGTGCCTGATGTGCGCGGCGCCTTCTCGCATCGATAAGGCGTTGAAATGAGGAACGATTGGCCCCTGATAGAGAGGTAAGGAGACGCCTGACCGATTGGCCGTTGCAATGTTGTCCCGACAACATGCGTCGCCCGGCGGGCGACAACGTGGGTCGGGTGGGTCGGTCAACGCGGGCGTGGCTCGTTGTTGAGTCCCCCACCCGGCGGCGCTCCCGAGTACGCCGTGGCGGCGGTTTGCCGGTCCGGAGCAGGCCATGGAGCCCGCCCGTTGTGGGACACGCGGGCGGTGCGTGAGCCGATGTGGGGAGCGGCTCTGGTCGAGGCTACTTCCCGTCGACGCTACTTCCCGGCAGCCGCCTCGGAGCCGGGCCGCCGCGGCTCCCGCGCGCCAGCGAACGCGGCGCCCTCGCGGCCGATCGACGGCGCGTCGGCAATGTGCTCGCGGTCGTCGAGGGTATGGCCCATTGCGCCGAGCGCGCTCCTCAGCTCGTCGGGGAAGCCGCCCTGCTCGACCATCAGCTTGTCGGGGTAATCCTGCTGGTGGAAGCGCGGCGCGTTGACCCCGGTGGTCACGTCGAAGCCGAAGTCGACGACGTTGGAGAGGATCTGGAACACCGCAGTGAGGATCGTCGGGCCGCCCGCGGCGCCGAGCACGAGCTCCACGCGCCCGTCCTTCCCCGTCACGATCGTCGGCGACATCGACGAGAGCATGCGCTTGCCGGGTGCGATGGAGTTGGCCTCCCCCTGCACCAGACCGAACTGGTTCGGGGTGCCGGGCACGGCGGCGAAGTCATCCATCTCGTTGTTCAGCACGAATCCGGCGCCGGTCACCGTGACCCCCGAGCCGTACCAGCCGTTCAGCGTCGTGGTCAGCGCGACGGCGTTGCCCTGCGCGTCGACCACCGAGAAATGCGTCGTGTGCGGGCCGCGCCCGCCCGAGTCCTTGACCGCGCCGCGGGCGAGCTCGTCCGTCGGCGTCGCGCGGTCCGCCGCAATCGTGGCGCGCTGCTTCTCGGCCCACGCGACCGAGAGCAGCTCCTCCACGGGGTTCTTCACGAAATCGGGATCCCCGAGGACCTCGTTGCGCGCGAGGAACACCCGCCGCATCGCCTCGGCGACCACGTGGACGTGCGACGGCGAGTGCCAGCCGAGCTTGGCGATGTCGAGCCCCTCCAGCTGATGCGCGATCATCGCGAGGGCGAGGCCGCCCGACGACGGGAGCGGCATGGAGGCGACGCGGCGGCCGCGGTACTCGAACACGACAGGCTCGCGCCACTTCGCCTTGTAGCCCTTGAGGTCGGCGGCCGTGATGATGCCCTTGCCCCGCCGCATCTCGGCCGCGAACAGCTCGGCCGTCTTGCCCTCGTAAAAGCCCGCGGGCCCCTTCTCCGCGATGCGCTCGAGCGTCGCCGCGAGCTCGGGCGATTTCCACGTCGCGCCGATCTCGATGGGCGCGCCGCCCGGCAGGAACAGCGCGACCGACGCCGGGAAGCGCTTGAGCTTGGACGACGCGGCCTTGACCGTCGTCGCGAAGTTCTCGTCGACCGAGAAGCCCTCCTTCGCGAGGCGGATCGCGGGCGCGACGAGCTCGGCCCAGGTCTTCTTCTTGGAGCCGAGCTTGTCGTACGCCTCCCAGAGCCCCGCCACGCTGCCGGGCACGCCGACCGCGAGGTGGCCGACGCGCGCGCTCTCCGTGGCCTTGCCGTCCTTGCCCCGGTACATGTCGTGGGTCGCCTTGCCCGGCGCGGTCTCGCGGAAGTCGAGCGCGTGCTCCTTGTCGCCGACGCGCGCGACCATGAACCCGCCGCCGCCGAGGTTGCCGGCCGTGGGGTGCACCACCGCCAGCGCGAACGCCGTCGCGACCGCCGCGTCGACGGCGTTGCCGCCCGAGGCGAGGACCTCCGCGCCCACCTTCGTGGCGAGGGCGGCGTCGCTCGTGACCATCGAGGGGCCCCGCACCGGCGGCGCGCCCTCGGGGTAAGGCCACCCGGCGGGGAACCGCGACGCCGGCGTGGCCGGCGCGGCCGGCGCGGGTACAGGCGCCGAGGCGGGGGCGGCGTTCGGCGACGGGGGCGGGGGCGGCGCGGGCGGAGGAGGCGGGACGGCGGCCTCGCAGCCCGCGAGGAGGACGACGGCGAGCAATCGATGCCAGGCGCGGAGCTTCATCGCGGCGGCTTATAGCCCAGGCCCCGCGCCGCTCGAAGGCCGGAGGCGCGGCCGCGCGAGCGCGACCGGAGGCCTCTCCCCGAGGAGGCCTTATTTAATTAAGCGGCCGGCGAACCCCGGGCGGACCCATCAACAGCTCGGGCCGAGCGCGCCCTCCTTCGCGAGGCCACGCGCCCTCTCCGCCATGGAGCGCGGGCCGCGCGCGGTGTGGAGAGGACGCGCGCTCGCCTATCGCGAGGTCGCGGGCGATCTATCACGAGGTCGCGGTCGATGGTGAGTTCTCCACCACGTCCGGCGGCCCGTCCGCGGAGCACGCGCCGTATCTTCAGCGCGTCAGGCGCGGCGCGGGGAGGCGCTGCGAGCCGCGGAGCGCGCGGCCCTCGGGAAACCTGGCCAGGCAGCGCCGCGCACCCTGAGCAGTGATCCGTCACAGCTGTTCGGGCTTCTGCTGATCAGCTGTACCGCTCTCTGGCGAGCGGGAGAGCGACGCGCCGTACAGGGCGCGTGGAGCATGGCCTCTTACCGAGGCGCCCGGGGACGCCTCCTGGCGCCGCGAAGTGATCGGTGTTGGTCGTTGGCTTGGGGGCTTCGCCCCGCTTGGGTATGATCGGCCCCGGATGTTTCCGACGGAGCCCGCTCCCGAGACGATTGGGGCCTACAAGATTCTCCGGCGCCTGTCCGGTTCTGGGCCCACCAGCGTCTATCTCGGGCGACTGGATGGCCCGCTCGGGTTTCGCCGCGTCTGCGTGCTGAAGCTCGTCCCGAATACCGCCGAGGGTGATCCGCGCTTCGCCGACGAGCTCGCCCGCGAGGCGTCGATCTGCGCGACGATGAACCACCCGGCGATCGTGCGGATGTTCGACTTCTTCGAGCACGACGGCCGGCTCGTGCTCGTGCTCGAGCACGTCGAGGGCGTGAACCTCAATCGGCTGCACCAGCACCTCGCGGCGCGGCAGCAGAAGCTCGCCGACGCGGCGGTCTACTACCTGGTCCACTGCATCGCCGCGGCGCTCGCGCACGCGCACGGGTCCGTCGACGAGCACGGCAGCCCCACGCCGATCATCCATCGCAACCTCCACCCGGAGAACATCGTGATCGGGTGGGACGGGCAGGTGCGCCTGACGGGGTTCGGCATCGGCAAGATCCTCGGGCGCACGCCGGATACGATCGCGGGCGTGGTCAAGGGCGCGCCGGGCTACATGGCGCCCGAGCAGGCGCGCGCCGAGCGCGTCACGGTGAAGGCCGATATCTATGGCGTGGGGCTGCTGCTCTGGTCGTTGCTCACGGGGCGGCGGCCGTCCGCGGACGGCACGCGACCGCAGGCGATCGCCACGATCCGGCCGGAGATCCCGCGCCCGATCGTGGCGCTGCTCGACACGGCCCTCGCGCCGTCGCCGGACGATCGGAAGATCACCGTTCACGAGATCGAGCAGGCGCTCGCGAAGGTCGCTCGCCCGGAGAAGGGGAAGGCCGAGCTCGTGACGCGCGTGCAATCCGCGCACGCGACGATCGAGATCGAGGACGCGGATCACGAGGAGGACCGGCGGCCGACGATCCCGGTCAAGGGCAAGGGCGGTCAGACCGCGAGGCCCGCGGCGGACGTGGCGAAGCGGCTCGCGAAGGATCTCTTTGCCAAGGATCAGGCGGCCAGGGACGGCGGCGCCGGGAGGCCGCGGCCGCCCGGCGCGCAGGCGAAGACAGCGCCTCCCTCGGCGGCGGCGTCCGAGGCGCTGAGCGGGTCGGCTCGGCAGGAAAAGGCGACGCTCGGCGCGCCGGCGCCCGAGCCGATCACGATCCCGGTGCCGGCGAGCCAGGTGTTGCCGGGGGCGGGCGAGGGCGCGAAGGGCGTCGAGGGACGAAGGCCCGCGCTGCCGGATCGCGAGACGTTCGGCCGCCTGTTCGAGGCGTCGAAGCGCGCGGCGGAGCGCGACGCGGCGGCGGCCGACGAGGGGCCGGCGGAGGGCGGTCCGCCGACGTTGACCGAGGTCGATCCGATATTCGAGGAGGACGGCACGACGATGCCTGGCACGGGCACGGAGGCGGCCCGCTTCGTGCCGACCACCTCGGTGATCCCGGAGGCGATCCGTTTCGGTCCGCCGCCGGCCCTCCCGGCGGATCTCGCGCCCGCGTTCCTGGGGGCGCCGCCGAAGCCGCCTTCCGGCTCGCCGGTGACCCCCTCTGGCGTGACCGTGCCGATGGGCGCGACGGGCCTGACGCCGCCCGGGGTGACGGTGCCAGTGGATGGCTCATCGGGGCTGACGCCGCCCGGGGGCGTGCCGTACCCGAGGCCGAGCGCGGAGGGCCGCAGCGGCTCTCCGGTGGAGTCGTCGCCTCCGGCGGGCGCGTCGTCGCGGCGCCCGCGGATTCCTGCGCTGGCGTGGCAAGCGCCGCGTTCGCTGTCGCCTGCCGGGACGATCGCGGTGTCGGCGATCACGGCGACGGTGGTGGCGGCGCTCTGGATCTATGTGGCGCGGCGGGAGCGGCCCGAGCCGGCTCCCGCTGCCGCGGTGGAGCTGGCGCCCGCGCTCGTCGAGCCTGTCGCCGCAGCGGCGTCCGCGGCGAGCGAGTCGCCCCCCACGAAGAAGGCTCCGGCAGGGAAGTCGCAGGCGGCGAAGACGCTTTCAGCAAAGGAGGCCGCTGCGGCGAAGGAGGCTGCGGCGAAGGAGGCCGCCGCGGCGAAGGAGGCTGCGGCGAAGGAGGCCGCCGCGGCGAAGGAGGCTGCGGCGAAGGAGGCCGCCGCGGCGAAGGAGGCCGCGAAGGAGGCCGCTGCGGCGAAGGAGGCCGCGGCGAAGGAAGCCGCTGCGGCGAAGGAGGCCGCGAGCCAGGCGCGGCAGGGGGGCAATCCCGCGTCGCTGCCCAAGGATCAGGGCCTGCTCACGGTGGGGTTTCCGCAGCCGGGGGGCGTCTACATGACCGGCAAGTACGCGGGAGACGTGAACCAGGCGCTGGCCGTGCGCTGCGGCCGCTTCTTCGTGCGCGTCGGCCGGGCCGGGAAGACGAAGTTCCCTGAGTGGCTCAGCGCGGGTGTGACGGCGCAGGTGCCGTGCCAGGGGGCCACGAGCATCGATATCAAGCCGAGCGCACCGCCGAAGGCGAAGAAGAAGCGGTAGCCCGCAGCTCCGCGCTCACGCTGCCTCGGGGGGGCGTCGAGGGCACGTCCGGGAGCTCGCCGCTGCGCGGCGCGCTTCGATGAGGCGGTCTATCGATCTTATCTACCTTCGCGCGCCGTTCCGGCGAATGGGGCACCGCCGGTGCGAGATGCTCATTCCAAAATGCGGCGACCGGCTGCGCCTCGCGACGAAATCGTACGCCGGCGGAGAGAACCAGGGTGCGGCGGCCGGAGCCCTCCACGGCGATGGCGCAATGGCCGCGCGCCGCGCCCCTATTTCATACAGACTGCCTCCAGGTTGTTGCCGTCGGGGTCGTGCAGGAAAGCCGCATAATACGTCGGGCCGTAATCCGCGCGCACGCCGGGCTTGCCGTTGTCGCGGCCGCCGGCCGCCAGCCCCTCCCGGTAGAACCGATCGACCGCGGCATGATCCGCGGCGCGCAGGGCGATGTGCGCGCCGGAGCCCCGGGGGGCCTGGTCCACCTGCAGATAAAGGGCCGGGGCCCCCTCGGGGCCGAAGCTCGCATAAGCCTCATCGCGGGCGCACAGCACGTGACCGAGCGGCGCGAGCGCAGCGGCGTAGAAGCGAACGCTCGCCTCGATGTCCTTCACCTTCACTCCGATGTGATCGTACATGTTGCCTCCTCAGGAGGAGGACCCACGAGAGGGCGCCTCCACGTCGGAGACGCTAGTGACGGGTGCCCTGGCGCTCTTGGAGAATCTTGCGGTCGATGCGCGACGCGCCCCCACGAGCGGCTCGCTCGTCACCGTGGTATCGCGCCGTCGCGGAGCGCATGGCGCCCGTCGCTCTCGGCCGTCCGGCCGAGCAGCTGCCGGAAGACCTGGAGATTGCCCTGGATCATCCGGGGCAGCTGGAACAGCTCGGCGACGCGCCGCTGCCCCGCCCGGCCGAGCTTCCTCGCGAACGCCGGGTCCGCCAGCAGCGCGAGCTGCGCGGCGGCGAGGCGCTCCACGTCGACCTCCCGCGCCTCGGAGCCCGACCCCCGCACAGGGACGAGCAGCCCGGACTCGCCGTCCTGCACGATCTCGGCGAGCCCTCCAGCCCGGGTCGCGATCACGGGCACCCCCGACGCCATCGCCTCGATGGCCGTGAAGCCAAAGGGCTCGTACAGCGAGGGGATCAACGCCACGTCCGCGATCCGGTGCAGGTACCTGAGCTGCTTGCGCGGCAGCTTGCCCAGCACCTTCATGCGCGATCCGAGGGGCGCATACTGCGCCGAGAGATCCTGGATCATCCGCGTCGATTCGCGCGAGTCCGTGCCGCCGGCCAGGAGGTACACCACGCGAGGGCGCTCGGCGAGCACGCGCTCTGCCGCGGCGAAGATCGCGGGGATGCCCTTCTGCGGGTGGATCCGGCCCGTGTAGAGCACCACCGCCTCGTCCGGCTCGGCCACGGTGCGGCGCAGCTCGGCGAACGTCGGCTCGGGGTACGCGGGCTCGAAGAACGGGTCGAGGTTCAGGGCGCAGTGGATCATGTCGATCTTCTGCGCGGCCAGGCCGTACGTCTCGCGGATGAGCGTCCGCATCGACTCGCTCACCGTGATGACGTGCGTGCTCCCGTCGTAAAAGCGCGTCTCCTGCTCCACGATCTCAGGATCGGGCGTCTGACCCCACCAGCGCTCCGTCGGCTCGGAGAGGTGATGGCTGGTCCCGACGACCGGGACGCCGAGCTCGGCGGCGATGCGGCGGCCAGCGTCCCGGGTGTGCCACTGGTGGAAGTGGACGATGTCCGGACGCCACGAGGCGAGGTGCTGCTTCGCGTACCGGACCAGCTCGTCGTTGAAGGTCAGGATCCCCTGGACCAGGGAGGCCCCGGAGGCGCTGTTGAACGTCTCCTTGCGGGGCGCGACGAGGTGCACCTCCAGGTTGGGGTGGCGCAGCACGGCGGCTTCACCCGGCGTATAGGCGAGCACCGTCACCGCGCAGCCGGCGCGCGCGAGGCCGTTGGCGAGCTCGAAGACGTACGTCCCGACGCCGCCGCTCACCTTGGGGGTGTACTCCATCGCGACGAGGAGCACCCTCAGCAATCCATTTGCGTTCTCCATGCGATTCCCTCTGGATGGGTGTCCGTTGCGCTGACGTGCCAGCGAAAGCTCCACCCTGCTGCCGCGTCACACGTCGGTCGGATCCCCCTCGGCGAGCTCGGCCAGCCTCGCGAGCAGCGCGCTGATCCGAGGATCGTCGCCGCCCGCGCTCCCCTGGAGAGAGCCGACCACTTCCGCCATGCTGGCCACGGTCTGCGCCTCGAAGAGGAGCTGCAGCGGCACCTCGAGGCCGAAGGTCTCGCGCAGCCGGCCGATGACGGCCGTGGCCAGCAGCGAGTGGCCTCCGAGCTCGAAGAAGTTGTCGTCGACGCCGACCTCGTCGATGCCGAGGACCTCCTGCCAGATGCGCGCGACGGCGCGCTCGCGGTCGGTGCGCGGCGCGACGAACGCCGTGCGGAGCCGCGGGCGGGGGTGCGACCCGTGCGACGAGGCCGGCGCGGCGGCGTCGGCGAGCGGCTCTGCGGCGGCGTCCAGGGGCGCGGCCGGGACGAGCCCGCTCGGCGCGGCGGCCGCCGGCTCGATCCAGTAGCGCCGGCGCTCGAAGGGGTACGTCGGCAAGGACAGCCGCTGCCGGCGCGCCCCGGCGTGCACGGCCCGGAAGTCGACGTCGACGCCGGCGATCCAGAGGCGGCCCAGCGTCTCGAAGAGGTGGACGTCGTCGGCGGTCGGGTCCGTGGGCGACGGGAGCGAGTGGAGCGCGCCGCCCTCCTCGGCGAAGGCCGGCTGCTGGCGCGCGATGGTCGAGAGCGCGCGGCCCGGTCCCACCTCGAGCAGCACCCGATCCCGGCGCTCGGCGAGCAGCTCGAGCCCGGCGGCGAAGCGGACGGTCTTGCACAGGTGGCGCACCCAGTACGCGGGATCCTGCGCTTCCTGCGCGGTGATCCACGCGCCGGTCACGTTCGAGACCCAGGGCAGCCGGGGCGCGCTCAGGCGGACCCGCCGCACCTGCTCGGCGAACGGCCCGACGATGGGCTCCAGCAGCGGGGAGTGGTAGGCGTGCGAGGTCCGGAGGCGGCGCGCGCCGACGCCCCTCTGGCCGAGGCGGCGCTCGAGGTCGGCGATGGCCTCCACCGGGCCCGAGGCCACGCAGAGCGACGGTCCGTTCACGGCCGCGAGCCCGAGCGGGGGCTCGATGAGGCGCGACAGCTCGGCCTCGGGCAGGTTCACCGAGAGCATGGCGCCCGGCGGCAGCGACTGCATGAGCCGGCCGCGCGCCACGACCAGGGCCAGCGCCTCGCCCAGCGACATCACGCCGGAGAGGCACGCGGCGACGTACTCGCCCACGCTGTGGCCGATCATCGCCGCGGGCTTCACGCCCCAGGACATCCACGTCTGGGCGAGCGCGTGCTCGACGAGGAACAGGAGGGGCTGCGCGAGCTCGGTGCGATCGACGGCCGCGCGCGAGGCGTCGGTCGGATCGGCGCCGGGGTAGAGCAGCTCCCGGGGATCCTGCTTCATCAGCGGCCGGAGGATGGCCGCGCCCTCGTCGATGTGCCGCCGGAACACCGGCTCGCTCGCGTAGAGCCGGGCGCCCATCCGCACGTGCTGCGCGCCCTGGCCGGGGAACATGAACACCACCGGGCGGCCGGCGCGCTCCTCGTGCCCGGTGAAGGCGCGGCGGCCAGCGTCCTCGAGCGCCGCCGCGGCGCTCGCCGCGTCCTTGCCCTCGCACAGGAGCGCGCGCCGGTGAGGGAGGCGCTGCCGGCCGATCTGCAGCGTGTAGGCGAGATCGGCGACGCTCGTGTCGGGGTGCCGCCGGAGGTGGCGCGCGAGCCGCGCGGTCATGGCGTCGAGCGCGGCCTCGCTCTTGGCCGACAGCACGAGGACCTGCCGGTCCCGCGCCGGGGGCTCGGACTGGCGCGGCGGCGGCTCCTCCAGGATGACATGCGCGTTGGTGCCGCCCATCCCGAACGAGCTCACGCCGGCGCGCCGCGGCGTCGCGCCGGGCTCCCACGGGGTGAGGGCGGTGCACACGTGGAACGGCGTGGTCTCCCACGCGACGGCGGGGTTCGGGGTCTCGCAGTGGATGCTCGGGGGGAGCAGGCGGTTTTGCAGCGCGAGCGTCGCCTTGATGAGGCCCGCCACGCCCGAGGCCGCGTCCAGGTGGCCGATGTTCGCCTTGAGCGAGCCGATGGCGCAGAAGCGCGTCGCCTCCGTCTGCTCGCGGTAGGCGCGGGTGAGCGCCTGGATCTCGATGGGATCGCCGAGCGCCGTGCCCGTGCCGTGGGCCTCGACGTAACCGATGGTCTCCGCCGGGACGTCGGCGTTGGCCAGCGCCTCGGTGATCACCTGCGTCTGCCCGGCCACGCCGGGCGCGGTGTACCCCGCCCGGAGCGCGCCGTCGTTGTTCACCGCGGAGCCGCGGATGACGGCGTAGATCGGGTCGCCGTCGGCGATCGCGTCCTCGAGCCGCCGCAGCGCGACGACGCCGGCGCCGCTGCCGAAGACGATGCCGCTCGCCCCCTCGTCGAAGGGGCGGCACCGGCCGTCGGGGGAGAGGATGCTCCCCTCGATGTACCGGTAGCCGTGCTGCACGCTCAGGTTGATGGACACGCCGCCGGCGAGCGCCAGATCGCACTCGTGGTTGAGCAGGCTCTGGCAGGCGACGTGGACGGCCACCAGGGAGGTCGAGCAGGCGCTCTCCACGTTGAAGCTCGGCCCCTTGAGATCGAGCTTGTACGAGGCGCGCGTGGTCAGGAAGGAGTTGGCGTTGCCGAGGTTGACCTGCAGCGGGTCGAGCGTGGCGAGCAGCGCCGGGTTGGAGAGGAGGTTGAAGACGAGGTACGAGCTCAGCGCGGCGCCGCCGAAGACGCCCACGAGGACGTCCTGCTCGGCGGGGGCGTGGCCGGCGTCTTCGAGGGCCTCCCAGGCGCACTCCAGGAAGGCGCGCTGCTGCGGGTCGATGAGCTCCGCCTCCCGCGGGGTGTAGCCGAAGAAGGCGGCGTCGAAGAGGGCCGGGTCGCGCAGCGACGCCGCGGCCTTCACGAAGCGCGGGTCGCGGCGCAGGTGCTCGGGCACGCCCCGCGCGGCGAGCTCCTCGTCGGTGAACGTGGCGATGGATTCGACGCCGTCGCACAGGTTCTGCCAGAGCTCCTCCAGGCTCTCGGCGCCGGGGAAGCGGCCCGCTATCCCGATGATGGCGATCTCGTTGCCATTCACAGCGTGGGTCATGAGAGACGACTCCTACTTCGCTTCTTGCCTGCGTTGATGGCGCTCGCGGCGGCGCGCGCCCCGGCTCCTGCGATCCTCGTTCGCGTCGTCGGGCTCGCTGTTCCCGGCGACGCGCCGCGTGAGCGCGGTGACGGTGGGGTTCTCGAAGAGGCTGACCGCGGGCAGCGACAGCCCGAACTCGCGCTTGATCTCCGCGATGAGGCGCAGGCCCAGCACGGAGTTGCCGCCGAGGTCGAAGAAGCTGTCGTGCGGGCCCACGCGCTCGACGCGGAGCACGCGCTCCCAGATCCGCGCCATGACGTGCTCGGCGTCGCCCGAGGCCGGGAGCGGGCGCGGGGCGGCGCCCTCCGCGGGCTCGTCCGTCACGCCGAGCGCCGTCATCAGCTCGCGCGCGACGCGCCGGCTCTCCGCCGCCGCCACCTCGATCGCGCGCGTGGACACGACGATCCTCGCCGCGGGGCGGGACAGCGCCCGCTCCAGCACCTCCGGCCCCTCGGCCGGCCGGATCGCGTGCGCGAGCAGCTGGGCGCGCACGCCCTCGAGCGCCCCGGAGACCGCGGTGGTGACGGCCTGCCCCACCTCGGCCCAGGTGTCCCACGCGAGCGCGATCACACCGGCGCGGCCCTCCTGGGCGCAGCGCTCCGCGAACGCCTCCTGGAAGGCGTTCGCGGCGACGTGGTCCACCTGGCCCAGGTCGCCCGTCGCCGCGGTCCGGGACGAGCAGAGCACGAAGAAGTCGAGCGGCGCGCCGGCGAGGAGCCGATCGAGGACGAGGGTCCCCTGCACCTTCGGCCGGAGCACCGCCTCGACGGCGTCGCGGTCCTTGACCTGGATGAGGCCCCCCGCGGGGACGCCGGCCGCGTGGATCACCCCGTGCAGCGCGCCAAAGCGCTCCTGGACCTGCCCGAGCGCGCGCGCGACCTGCGCGGGATCCGCGACGTCGGCGCGCAGCACCAGCACCTCCGCGCCGAGCGCCTCGAGCGCCTGCAGGCGGCGGATCCGGGCGGAGGTCGGGTCGTCCTCCGCGTGGCCGGCGAGCCATGCCGGCCACGCGTCGCGCCCGGGGATCTCCGCGCGCCCGAGGAGCGCGAGGCGCGCCTCTGCCCGCCGCGCCAGGTGCTCGGCCAGCACGAGGCCGACGCCGCCGAGGCCGCCCGTGATGAGGTAGGTGCCACGGGGCCTCAGCGGCGGTGACGCAGGGGGATCGAGCCGCACCGGATCGAACGCCTGCACGAGCCGCCGGGCGCCGCGGAGCGCCACCACCGCGCTCTCTGCGGGCCCCTCGGCCTCGGCCGCAAGGCGGTCCAGCTCCGGCTCGCTCAGGGCCGCGCTCGCGATGTCGACGAGCGCGCACGTGACGTTCGGCTGCTCCAGCGGCAGCACGCGGCACGGGCCAAGGACCAGCGCCCGCTCGGGCCGCACCGCGTCGCGCTCGGACACGGCCTCGACGCCGCTCCCGATCACCGAGACGTGGAGCGGCCGCGCGCCCGAGGCAGCGGCGCCGACGGCCTTACCGAGCGCGATGAGCGCGTCCAGCCCGAGCCGCCGCGCGTGCTCCACCGGGTCGGCGCCTGCCAGCGGCTCCAGCAAGGGCCAGGCGTAGACGATCCGATCGGGACGCCGTCCGGCGCGCTCGAGCTCGGCGAGCAGCGCCGCGAAGGCGTCCTCCCGGGCGGGGTCGAGCTCGTAGCTGCTGTCGTCCACCCGGCGCAGCTCGACGCCGGGGACGACCGTCGTCACGTCGTGGCCCCTCGCGGCGAGCCTGGACGCGATCTGCGGCCCGGCGCCGCCGGGATCCGCGAAGACCAGGAAGCGCGCGCCCGCGGGGACCGCCGGGGCGGGGGCTGCGGCGCGCCGCCACGAGGGCAGGTAGAACCAGTCGGCGAGCGCGCGCCGCTCCGTCTCCGCGCGCGCGGCCTCCGGCCGGCCCGCGCCCGCAGGGCGGGGATCGATCCAGAAGCGCCGGCGCTCCCACGGGTACGTCGGCAGCGCGACGCGCCGCCGCTGCTCGTGCGCGGACGCGCGGGCGAAATCCACCTTCACCCCCGAGACCCACAGCCGCCCGAGCGTCGTCAGCAGCACCTCGGTGTCCGGGCGCTCCTCGACCGGGGCGCGCATGGACGTGAGCACCACCGTGGCGGCGTCGGGCGCGACCTGGAGCCGCGCCAGCGAGCTCAGGACGCGGCCCGGGCCCACCTCGAGCAGGACGCGCCCGGGCTCCTCCTCGAGCAGCGTCCGCACGCCGTCGCCGAAGCGCACCGTCTGGCGCAGGTGCCTCACCCAGTAGTCGACGCTGGTCGCGTCGCTCTCGGTGATCCACGTGCCCGTCACGCCGGACACGAAGGGGCGCGCGGGCGCGCCGAGCCGGAGCGTGCGGAGGAACGCGGCGAAGGCCGGCATGATGCCGTCGATGAGGTGCGAGTGCGCGGCGACGTCGATGTGGACGCGGCGGACCTCCACGCCGCGCTGCTCGAGCGCCGCCGCGAGCTCCTCGATCGCGGCCTCGTCGCCGGACATCACGCCCTGCTCCGGCCCGTTGACCGCGGCGATCGAGAGCCGGTCGCTGCAGAGCTTCCGCAGCTCGGGCTCCGGCAGCTCCACGCTCAGCATCGCGCCCCGCGGCGCGCCCTCGAACAGGCGGCCCCGCTCCGCCACGAGGTCCAGCGCGTCCTTCAGCGAGAAGACGCCGGCCAGGCACGCGGCGACGTACTCGCCCATGCTGTGGCCGATCATGGCGGCGGGCTCGACGCCCCACTCCATCCAGAGCCGGGCCAGGGCGTACTCGACGGCGAACAGCGCGGGCAGGGCGACGCCGGTGCGCGTCAGCCGGCCGCCTGCGCCGCCGCCGTCTGCGCCCGGCGCGTGGCGTGGATAGATGACGTCCCGCAGGTGCACGCCGAGGCGGGGCGCCAGGAGGTCGCCGCAGGTGTCGAGGTGCTGCCGGAAGATCGGCTCGTGCTCGTACAGCCAGGCGCCCATGCCCGGGTGCTGCGCGCCGCCGCCGGGGAACATGAACACCACCTGCCGGCTGCGGGCCTCGCCCGCGGCGGAGCGCTGCGGCGGCAGCTCGGCGAGCGCGCGCGCCGCGTCCGCCGCGTCCGAGCACACGACCGCCCGCCGGTGGGGGAGCGCCCGGCGCCCGAGCTGCAGCGTGCTGGCCACGTCGGCGAGCGGCAGCTCGGGGCGCTGCTCGAGGTGGCGGGCCAGGTCGGCCGTCGCCCGGTCGAGGGCGGCGCGCGTCTTCGCCGACAGCACGAGCAGCTGGTGGGGCCGCGACGGCCCCGACGGCGGCCGCGGCGGGGCCTCCTCCAGCACCACGTGCGCGTTGGTCCCGCCGATGCCGAAGGAGCTCACGCCGGCGCGGCGGGGCGTACCGCCTGCGGCGCGGCCCCACGCCTGCGGCGCGGCGTTGACGAAGAACGGGCTCTCCTGCCAGTCGAACCGCGGGTTCGGCTGCTGGAAGTGCAGCGTGGGGGGCAGCTCCCCGTGCTCCACCGCGAGCACCGCCTTGATGAGGCCCGACACGCCGGCGGCGGCGTCGGTGTGGCCGATGTTCGACTTCACCGAGCCGAGCGCGCAGAACTTCGTGGCCTCGGTCGCGGCGCGGAACACGCGCGTCAGCGCCTCGACCTCCACCGGATCGCCGAGCGCGGTCGCCGTGCCGTGCGCCTCGACGAACCCGATGCTGTCCGGCGACACGCCGGCGATCGACTGCGCCCGCGTGATGACCTCGATCTGCCCCTCGACGCTGGGCGCCGTGTAGCCGAGCTTGGCCGAGCCGTCGTTGTTGATCGCGCTCCCCTTGATGACGGCGTGGATGGGGTCGCCGTCCGCGAGCGCGTCCGAGAGCCGCTTCAGGACGACCACGCCGACGCCGCTGCCGAAGATCGTGCCGCCCGCGTCGGCGTCGAAGGGCCGGCAGTGCCCGTCCGGCGACGCGATGCCCTCGGGCTGGTACCGGTAGCCGGTGCGCTGCGGCACCTGCACCGCGGCGCCGCCCGCGATCGCGACGTCGCACTGGTAGCCGAGCAGGGCCTGGCACGCGAGGTGGACGGCGACGAGCGACGTCGAGCACCCCGTCTGCACCGTGACGCTCGGCCCCCGCAGATCGAGCAGGTACGACAGCCGTGTGGCCAGGAAGTCCTTGTCGTTCCCGATCATGATCTGGAAGCTGTCGTCCGCGTCGAACAGCTCCGGGCGCGACGCCAGGTTGTAGAGCAGGTAGGTGCTCAGCCCGGTCCCGGCGAACACGCCCACCGTGCGCGCGGCGTCCGGCACGCAGGCCGCGCGCTCCAGCGCCTCCCACGCGCACTCCAGGAACAGCCGGTGCTGGGGGTCCATGAGCTCGGCCTCGCGGGGCGAGTAGCCGAAGAAGGCGGCGTCGAACCGGTCGACCTCCTCGAGCACGGCGCCCGCCGGGACGAAGCCCTCCGCGGCCAGCGCCTCGCGGGGGACGCCGAGCGCAAGGAGCTCCTCGTCGCTGAAGCGGCGGATGCACTCCACCCCCTCGCGCAGGACGCCCCAGAAATCGTCGACGCCCCGGGCCCCCGGGAGCCGGCAGGACATCCCGACGACCGCGATGTCCAGGGAGTCGTCGGCCGGCGCCGGCGACGGTTCGGGGGAGTGCAGATGATCCTCGCTCATGGATGGGTGCTCTTTGCTGTGGGTCGTCGTGCTTCTCGTGGACTCGGTGGATCGCTCCGCGCCGGCGCCCGAGAGGAGGGCGCCCGCGGCCGCTCAGCGCTTCGGCTCTCGCGCCCGCTGGCGTCGGAGCGCCTCCACCTGCTGCCGCGCGCGGTCCTGCGCGGACCGCGCCACCGTCGCGGTCGCCGCCGCGGGCTCCTCGCTCAGGTGGCGGGCCAGCGAGGCGACCGTCGGGTGCTCGATGAGCCGCATCAGCGGCAGATCGGCCCGGAAGCTCGCCCGGACGCGCGCGTGGACCTGCGCGAGCAGCAGCGAGTGGCCGCCGAGATCGAAGAAGTTGTCGTGGATCCCGACCTCCGCCACGCCGAGCACGCTCGTCCAGATCGCCGCGATCTGGCGCTCCAGGTCGTTGCGCGCCGCCGCGAAGGTCTGCCGCGGCCGCCCGGCCTCGGCCCCCAGCGCCGGCAGCGCCTTGCGATCGAGCTTGCCGTTGGGGGTCATCGGCATCGCCTGGAGCCGGACCACCGCCGAGGGGACCATGTACTCGGGCAGCCGCCGCCGCGCGAAGCGCTGGAGCTCCTCCGCGTCCGGCGCGGCGGCGCCGCGCGGCACGACGTACGCGACGAGCCGCTGATCCCCGGGCCGCTCCTCGCGCACGGCGACGGCGACCTCGCGGAGGTCCGGGTGCTCGGCCAGCGTGGCCTCGATCTCGCCGAGCTCGATCCGGAAGCCGCGCAGCTTGATCTGCTGGTCGGACCGGCCCAGGAACTCGATCGAGCCGTCCTGCCGGTAGCGCGCCAGATCCCCGGTGCGGTACATCCGCGCGCCCTCGGCGGCGAAGGGATCGGGCAGGAAGCGCTCGGCCGTGAGCTCCGGCCTCCCGTGGTAGCCGCGGGCCAGGCCGACGCCGCCGATGTACAGCTCTCCCGGCACCCCGACGGGCACCGGCTCGAGCCGGGCGTCGAGCACGTAGAGCGAGGTGTTCCCGATCGGCGTCCCGATGCTCACCACCGCGCCGGGCTCCTCGGGCTGCACCCGGTGCGTCGCCGACCAGATGGTGGTCTCGGTGGGGCCGTACATGTTGATCACCCGGCCCGGCGCGGCCGCCGTGAGGCGCGCCGCGAGCGGCGTGGGAAGCGCCTCGCCCCCGACGAGCAGCGCGCGGAGCGAGGACAGGGCGCCCTCGGCGTCCGGGTCGAGGAGGAGCGCCTGCGCGAACGACGGGGTGCACTGGAGGTGCGTCACGCCGTGCGCCGCGATCTGCGCAGGCACCTGCACGGCCGCCGGCGGGCGCCGCTGCGCGCGCCGCCGCAGGGCGTCGAGGTACCGCAGGTTGCCGAGCGCCGCGTCCGTGTCGATGCCGAAGTCGATGAGGCACGCGATCTCGGCGACGCCGAGCTCCTCGATGCGCGCGACCATCTCCTCGCAGGAGCGCGGCGTCCCGAAGAGGGCGCTCTGCGTGAAGAAGCGCTCGTGGGCCCGGTTCACGAGCGCGTCGAGATCGGCCGCGCTGAACGAGCCGTCGTCGATGTTGATCCCGACGCTGCGGCCGAAGCCGCGCATGAGGTCGAGAGAGCTCTTCAGGTAGCGCCGGAACGGCTCCGCCGCCTGGGCGCGCACGGTCTCCATGTCCTGCGCCACGAACGCGTGGAGCATGAGGGTCACGTGCCCCGGGCCTTCGTGCCCTGCGCGGCTGCGGGCGTCCCGGTAGAGGGCGATCTTGTCGCGCAGCTCGTCGAGGCCCTGGCCGAGCAGGTGGGTGAGCACGTTCGCCCCGATCTCGCCGGCCACCCGGAACGTCTCGGGGTTGCCCGCGGCGGTGAGCCAGACCGGCAGCTCGGCCTGCACGGGGCGCGGCCGCAGCCGGAACTCCTTGGTCTGGCCGACGCCGTTCTTCAGGAGCACAGGCTCTCCGCGCCAGAAGCGCCGGATGAGCGCGAGGCCCTCCATCAGGGCCTCGCGGCGCCCCTCGTAGCGCTCCGGCGCGAGGGCGAAGTCGTCGGCGTGCCACCCGGACGCGAAGGAGACGCCCACGCGGCCGCCGGAGAGGTTGTCGACGAGCGACCACTCCTCCGCGACGCGGACCGGGTGGTGGAGCGGGAGCACCACGCTGCCCGCGCGGATCCCGACGCGGCGGGTGGCCGCCGCCACGGCCGCGCCGGTGACCGACGGGTTCGGGTAGAGGCCGCCGAACGCGTGGAAGTGGCGCTCCGGGGTCCACACCGCGGCGAAGCCGTTCTCGTCCGCGAACCGCGCGCCTTCCAGGAGGAGGCGGAAGCGATCGCTGCCGCCGCGCTCCTCGTCGTCGGCGAAGTAGAAGAGGCTGAAGTCGGCCGCGCGATGCCGGCCGCCCGCGCGCAGCGCCGCGGTCCGCTGCTCGGGGTGGATGACGACGTGGAAGCCGCGCGTCACCGTCCAGAGGAGCTCCAGCACCGAGATGTCGAAGGACACGCTTGTGAGCGCCAGGAACACGCCGGGAGGCTGCGCGCCGACGCGCTGGTCCATCGACGCGAAGAAGCTCGTCACGCCGCGGTGGGTCAGCATGACGCCCTTGGGGCGCCCCGTGGATCCCGAGGTGTAGATGACGTACGCGAGCGAGCGCGGATCGACCTCGACCGACGGCGTCGCGCCGCCCTCGCCGCCGCCCTCGCCGCCGCCCTCGCCGCCGCCCTCGCTGACCGCGTCGCCGCCGGCCGCGTCAGGCCCGTCGATGCGCAGCACAGGGCAGCCCTGGTCCGGCAGGTCCGCCGCCAGGTGATCCTGGGTGACCAGCGCGGCGACGCTGGCGTCCGCGAGCACGTAGGCGATCCGGTCCGCGGGGTACGCCGGATCGAGCGGCACGTAGGCCGCGCCCGCCTTGAGGATGCCCAGGAGGCCCACGGCGAGGTCCGCGGAGCGCTCCACGTAGAGCCCCACGCGGGCCTCGCGTCCCACGCCGGACGCGAGCAGGCGCGCGGCCAGCCGGCCGGCCCGCGCGTCGAGCTCCCGGTAGCTCAGCGAGGCGTCGCCGAAGGTGACCGCCGCGGCGTCCGGCGTCCGCGCGACCTGCGCCTCGAACAGGCGGTGAATGCAGGCGTCGCGCGGGAAATCGAGGTCCGTCGCGTTCCACTCGTGGACGATCCTCCGCCGCTCCTCCGCCGTGAGCAGCGGGGCCGCCGAGATGCGGCGCGCGGGCTCGTCGACAAGCCCGCGGAGCAGCACCTCGAAGTGCGCCACCAGCCGCTCGATCGACGGGGCGTCGAACCGGTCGACGCTGTACTGGAAGGCCAGCGTCGCCCCGTCGGGGGACTCGACCATCATGAGGGCGAGGTCGAACTTCGCCGTGTCCTCGATCGAGCCGTCGGGCACGTCGAGGCGGGTCTCCCAGCTCATCCCCGGCACGCGGAGGTCGAGGGGCGGCAGGCTCTCCATCAGGAAGGCCACCTGGAAGAGCGGGTTGTGATCCACGTCGGCGGCCGCCCGGCTCGCGCGCACGACCTCGTCGAAGGGGAGCTCCGCGTGCGCGAGCGACTCGCTCACCGCGCTCCGGCTGCGGTCGATGAGCTCCAGGAACGACGGGTCTTGCCCGAGATCCATGCGGATCACGAGGGTGTTGGTCAGGAACCCGACGAGATCCTGGTGCTCCCTCCGCCCTCGGTTCGCGACGACGGTGCCGACGCCGAAATCGCGCTGGCCGCTGTAGCGGTGCAGCAGCGCGCCGAACGCGGCCATCATCGCGGCGAAGAGCGTGGTCCCGCGCTCGCGCGCGACCCGCCGCACGCCCTCCACGAGCTCCGCGGGCAGCGCCGCGCGGATCGTGGCGCCCCGCGGCGAGGGCCGCGCCGACGTCGTGCGGGCGATGGGCAGATCGAGCCGCGGCAGGCCCGCGAGCCGGCCTCGCCAGAACGCGCGCTGCGCGTCGAGGGCGGGGCCGCGGGCGCGGGCGGCGCGCACGTAGTCGTCGTGCTGCGGCGCCGGCGGCAGCCGCGGGGCCTCGCCCCTCCGCGCTTGCACGTAGAGCGCCGCGAGCTCCCGGGTCAGGATGCCCATCGACCAGCCGTCCGTCACCGTGTGGTGCACGGTCAGGATCAGCGCGTGCTCGTCGTCCGCGAGGCGCGCCAGCGTCGCCCGGAAGAGCGGGCCCGCCGCGAGATCGAACGGCCGCGTGCCCTCGGCGTGCGCCAGCGCGCGCAGCGCCTCGTCGCGCGCCTCCGCCGGCTGGCTCTGGAGATCGACCACCGGCAGCGGGACCGGCGCCGGCGGCGCCACCTCGGCGCGCGGGGCGCCGTCTTCCCCTGCGACGAAGTACGTCCGCAGCACGGCGTGGCGCTCGACCACCGCGGAGAGGCTCCGCTCGAGCGCCGCCCGATCGAGAGGACCGCGCAGCCGCAGCCCCGTGTGGACGTGGTACGCCGCGCTCTCCGGCATCAGCCGGTCGAGGAACCAGAGCCGCGCCTGGCCGGAGGACACCCCTCCCGCGGCCGGCGCCTCGGCCCCGGGCGCGCCCGTCGCGGCCGGCGCGTCGCCGGTTGCGCGGGCGTTCCAGGCGGCGAGCAGCTCCTCGGCGGCCGCGGCGAGCGTCCGGTGTCGCCAGAGCAGCATCGGCGGCAGCGCGATGCCCAGCGCCCCTTCCAGCCGCCCCTCTGCGGCGAGCATCCCGAGCGAGTCGAGCCCGAGCTCCGCCGGGGCCCGCTCGGCGTCGATCGCGGAAGGATCGCGCCGGAGCTCCCGCGCGAGCTCGCGGCGGAGCAGCGCCAGGATCAGCGCGCCGCGCTCGGCCGCGGGCGCGGCCTCGAGCGCATCCCGTTCGGCGAACGCGGCGCCCGCGTCGGCGTCCTCGCCGTCCTCCCCCTCCGCGTGCTCGGCCGTCCCGTCCAGTCGCGCGAGCACCGGCAGCGCATCTGCGGCGAACGCCTGCTTCGTGGCGCGGCGCTGGATCTTTCCACTCGACGTCTTCGGGATCGCCTGGGGAGGGAGCAGCGCCAGGGCGTGGACGGCCAGCCCATGCTCCGCCGCGATGGCCTGCTGGATCGCGCGGCCCACGGCGCCGGGATCCCCGCCCGCGCGCGCCGGGTCGATCTCGGCCGCCACGCCGAGCCGCTCCGCGCCGTCGATCTCCAGGGCGAACGCCGCGACGCAGCCGGGCCGCACGGCTCGGTGCGCCGCCTCGACGGTCTGCTCGATGTCCTGGGGATAGTGGTTGCGGCCCCGGAGGATGATGACGTCCTTGGAGCGCCCGGTGATGAACAGCTCGCCGTCGAGCACGAAGCCGAGATCGCCTGTGCGCAGGAACTGGCCCTCGCGGCCCGGGAGCTGCGCGCCGAAGGTCTGCGCCGTCTCCTCGGCGCGGCCCCAGTACCCGAGCGCCACGCTGGGGCTCTGGGTCCAGATCTCACCGACCTTGCCGGCGGGCAGCGGCGCGCCCGTGGCGGGGTCCACCACGAGGAGGCGCTGGTCGAGCGCCGGCTGGCCCGAGGAGACGAGGGAGCGCGCCGGCCCGCCGCCCTCCCGGGCCTCCTGTGCGTCGCCGGCGCCGAGCGCCGCCGGTGAGAAGTCGCGCACGACCGGGGCGCGCCGGGACTCGGCTCCCGAGACGATGAGCGTCGATTCGGCGAGGCCGTAGCAGGGGTAGAACGCCTCTCGCTGGAAGCCGCAAGGCGCGAATGCCTCGGCGAACCGATCGAGCGTCGCGCTCCGGATCGGCTCTGCCCCGTTGAAGGCCACGTTCCAGGAGCTGAGATCGAGGGTCGCGCGGTCCTCCGGGCGCACCTTGCGCACGCACAGCTCGTAGGCGAAATTCGGCCCGCCGCTCGTCGTCGCCCGGAAGCGGGATATCGCCTTCAGCCACCGGAGCGGCTGCTGCAGGAAGGCGAGCGGCGACATCAGCGTGCAGGAGAAGCCGGTGGCGAGCGGCTGGAGCACGTTGCCGATGAGCCCCATATCGTGGAACAGGGGCAGCCACCCGACCCCGCGCGAGCCGGCGTCGTGCCGGAACGCCCGCGCGATCGCCCGCTCGTTGTGGAGCACGTTCGCGTGCGTGATCATCACGCCGCGCGGATCACCCGTGGATCCGGACGTGTACTGCAGGAACGCGAGCGAATCGGGGGCCAGCTCGGGCGCGCGGAACGCGGCGGCGAGCCCGGGAGAGAGCGCGTCCGTGGCCACCCAGCGGAGGGCGGCGAGCTCGGGCGCTGCGGGCAACAGCGCCTCGGCCATGGCCAGGATCGGTGTCGTGGTGAGCACGAATTTTGCGCCCGAGTCCCGGGCGATCGCGCGCAGCCTGGGCAACGTCCTCTCCAGTCGCGTGGGATCCGGCGGGTACGTCGGGACGGCGATCGCCCCCGCGCACAGGGATCCCATGAATCCCTCGATGAACTCGAGGCCCGGCGGATAGACGAGCAGCGCCCGCTCGCCGGCGGCCCCGGCCTCCTGGAGCAGCGCCCCGATGGCGCGGGAACGACGCTCGAAATCGGCGAAGGTCCACTCCTCTGCAGCGTCGTCCGGATCTCCGGTGCTCAAGAAGCGATAGAGCAGCTCGTCGCCCCGCCTCTCGGCCTGAAACCGCAGGAGATCGGGCAGGGTGGCGCACTTCGAGGTGTCGAGATCCATTTCAACGTCCATGGTGAGCGAACACAAAATCCCCGCGTCACGCCCGCGACGACGCCGGCACCGGCCCTCGGGGGGCGCGCGCAGCCTCATCGAACGGCGGACACCGTCCAGGTTCGCATGGCTCGCATGGGTACGAGCCTGCGCGATATAGCAACCAGTCGTCTTTCCGACGTCTTTCCGATTCGTTAAATGATGTTAAGAGCGCCTCTCGAAATCTCCCATGGCCATGCAGACACGGACGGGCGCATCGCTGCACCTCGGCGCCCCTCGTCGCTCCTCGTCGCCCCGTTTCCGCAGGACTCCTCGTTGCGCCGTTGCGCCCAGCGCTGCATCCACCATCGGCTGTCTGCTCGGTCCGGTTGGGTTCGCCGCGCAGACGACCTGCAGACTTTCGCCGCGGTAAAAGTGCGCGCAGCCCCGGCTCCGGGCCAGGTACATGTAGGACGGCGAACCTTTAACACGGGGCGGCAAGCCATGCAAAGCGCAAATCGGTAGATGTCGCGACGACGATATTCGGTCGTCCAGTGCAGCGCTGTCACATGGCTCCACGCCGGCATCCCATGGCAACGCATGCCAACGCATGCCAACGCATGCCAACCCAACCAACCCATGCTGATGGCGCGCGCCCGTTTCCTGCGCCCTGTGCATGGACGTTGTTGACATCGGCGGGCAGAAATACGATTGGTGCGTGCTATGGTGACGAGCGGCATCGTGGTGATGTCGCTCGTCGCCTGCGTCGACTGCGTCGGCCATCGACGACACCGACGACACCGAGCCGCGCCGGCGGGCGCAAGGCACCTGGTCCGCACGCCACGAGCGTCACGAGGGCGAGCGCCTCCGGCGAGGCGCTCGCGGGCGCCCGGCGTGCCGATGGTGAGGATGGGCGGTCATGCGCGAACAGCGGATTTTCAACTTGGCAGCACCTGGGCTCGGGAAGGCCGGCCGCGCGGCCGGCGCCGAGGAGGTGAGGTCGTGACGGCGGCGGAGGGGGCCTGGCTGGCATTTCATGTCCCCGTGCCGGCGGCGCCATTCCGGCTCTTCTGCCTGCCCCACGCGGGCGGCGGCGCCTCCTTGTTCCATTCCTGGGGCGCGGAGCTCTCGCCGCTCGTCGAGGTGTGCCCGGTGCAGCTGCCCGGGCGCGAGGGGCGGATCCGGGAGCCGGCCGTGCCGAGCCTCCGCCCGCTCGTCGCTCGCCTCGCCGACGCGCTCTCGGGCTACCTGGACAGGCGCTACGCGATCTTCGGCCACAGCATGGGCGCGCTCCTCGGCTTCGAGCTGACCCGAGAGCTCGGGCGGCGCGGTCTGCCCGCGCCGGCGCACCTCTTCGTCGCGAGCTATTGCGCGCCCCACCTGCAGCGCCGGGAAGATCGTGCCGGCACCGTGCGGCGCGAGGCGGCGAAGCGGATCACCGGCGTCCAGGCCGTCCCCGCAGAGATCAAAGGAGAGCTGCTCGACCTCCTCGTGCCCACGCTCGAGGCCGACACCCGGCTCTGCGAGGGATACGAGTATGTGGAGGAGGGGGCGCTGTCGTGTCCGCTCACGGCATTCCGCGGCAACACCGATTACGTGCCCGCGGACGACCTCGCCGGCTGGCGGGAGCTGACGCGCGGCCCCTTCCAGACGCAGACGTTTCTGGGGGACCATTTCTTCCTCCGCGAGACGCCGCGAGGCGTGGTGCAGGCGGTCCGCCGCGCCCTCGCGAAGAGCGCCTGAACGCGCTCTTCGCGGACTTGCCACCTTGTCGACACTGAAATGAGGCCCATGTGCGCATCGCCGTCCTGACCATCGGCTCCCGGGGTGACATCCAGCCGTTCGTGGCGCTGGCGCGGGCGCTCCAGCGCGCCGGTCACGCGGTGCTCCTCGGGGCGCCGCCGAACTTCGCGTCGCTCGTGGAGGAGCACGGCGTCGAGTTCCAGCCCATGGGCCCCGACAGCCGGACGCTGCTCCAGGAGTCCGAGTCGAAGAAGATCGTGCAGTCCGGCAATGTCCTGGCGGCGTTCCGAGGCGCGCCGCTCGCGCGCCTGCGCGAGCGCCAGGCGAGGATCAGCCGAGATGCCTTGCGCATCGCCCGAGGGGTCGACGCGCTCGTCTACAAGAGCGGCCTCGCGGCCGGCAGCACCGTGGCCGAGAAGCTCGGCGTCCCGGCGGTCTCCGTGGCGCTCCAGCCCATGACGCCGTCGGCGGCTTTCCCGCCGCCGCTCCTGGGGCTGACGTTCGACGGGGGCGCGTGGGCGAACCGTGCGCTCGGCGAGGCCATGGCGCTCGCGATCTGGTCGATCGGGCGCGACGGGGTGAAGGCGCTCCGGCGCGAGCTCGGCCTCGCGCCGCTGCCCTACCTCGGGGTGCGCCCGGCCGACGAGCCGACGACGCTGCACGCCTACAGCCCCTCGGTGCTGCCCAGGCCTGGCGACTGGCCGGCGCACTTCCACGTGACCGGCTTCCTGTTCCTCGACGCCGCGTCCTCGTGGACGCCCCCGGCCTCGTTGCTGCGGTTCCTCGACGCAGGGCCGCCCCCTCTGTGCATCGGGTTCGGCAGCATGACGAACGCTGACCCGAAGCGGCTCTCCGACCTCCTCCTCGGCGGGCTGCGCAGGACAGGGCAGCGCGCGATCCTCCTCGGCGGCTGGAGCGAGCTGGGGCAGGGGAGCGCGCTGCCGGACTCCGTCCATGCGATCGAGCAGGCGCCCCACCACTGGCTGCTCCCGCGGACCGCGGGCGTCGTGCACCACGGCGGCGCGGGGACGACCGGAGCCGCGCTCCGGGCGGGCGTCCCGTCGCTCGTGATACCGCACAACTTCGATCAACCCTTCTGGGGAAAGCGCCTGTCCGAGCTCGGGGTCGCCCCGGCGCCGCTCCGCCTCGGCGATCTCACCGCGGCGCGCCTCGAAGGCGCGCTCGATCGCCTCACGCACGACGCGGACATGCGGAGGCGCGCGGCGGAGCTCGGCCAGCGCGTCCAGGCCGAGGATGGGCTGAAGGCAGCGGTGGACCGCATCCACGGCGTGATCGCCCGCGCCTCTGCGAGCCTGGCCCCGGCGGGCCAGCCGCGCGCCGTGGTGGCTTGAGCGCTCTCAACCATGTCCATTCTGGCGCTGTCCGCGGACGGCCGGCGGGGCCTTCTCGTGGAGAGCGCTCCTTGACACTCTGGCTGTTCCCCGGTAGCGCTCTGCGCCCACACGACACACGAGACTAAGTAAGGAGACTTGTCCATGAAGACCAGGACGTTAGGACGCACGGGCGTGCAGGTGAGCGCGCTCTGCCTGGGTTCGATGGAGTTTGGCGGCAAGGCGCCGGAGGACGAGGCGCTGCGCGTCGTCGATCGCGCGCTCGACGCGGGGATCAACTTCATCGATACCGCCAATGTCTATGGGCGCGGGCTCAGCGAGGAGATCGTCGGGCGCGCCCTTGGCCGCGACGGAAAGCGCCAGCGCGTCGTGCTGGCGACGAAGGTCAATGTCCGGATGCGCGACGGCGATCCCAACGCCGCGGGCAATAGCCGCCGCCACATCATGGAGCAGGCGCACGCGTCGCTCCGGCGGCTGAACACCGACACGATCGATCTCTATTACATCCACCGGCCGCAATCGGACGTGCCCATCGATGAGACCCTGCGCGCGCTGGACGACCTCGTCCATCAGGGCAAGGTCCAGTACATCGCGTGCAGCACGTTCGCCGCATGGTCGGTGCTCGAGGCGCTCTGGGCGTCGGATCGCCTGCGCCTGAACCGGTTCGTGGCGGAGCAGCCGCCGTATCACCTGCTGGAGCGCAGCGTCGAGCGGGAGCTGATCCCGATGGCGCAGACGTACGATCTCGGGATCATGCCGTGGTCGCCGCTCGCGGGCGGCCTGCTCACGGGCAAGTACACGCGCGACAGCGCCCTGGATGGCGCGCGGCTCCAGCCGGGGAATCCGTGGGGCGACAAGCATTTCACGCCCGCCGCGTTCGAGGCGCTCGACGGCCTCGCCGCGCTCGCGAAGGAGAAGGGCTGCTCGATGACGCAGCTCGCGCTCGCGTGGCTCCTGCACAGGCCCGGCGTCACGAGCCCGGTCCTCGGGCCGCGCAACGTGCAGCAGCTGGAGGAGCAGCTCGGCGCCGTCGACGTGACGCTCACGCCGGACGATCTGGCGCGCATCGACCGGATCTCGCCGCCTGGCACCGCGACCGTGCCGTACTACTTCACCGACAAGTTCGCGGACTTCCGGCCGCACCCGCACCGCTGGTAACGCGCCAGCGGCGCGCGAAGGAAGGAGAATCCTTATCATGCACCGAAGAATCGTCGTTGGGCTCAGCTGCCTCGGCCTCCTGGCTGCGTGCAGCACCGAGAGCGGCGTGCGACCGGCGCCCGTCCCGCAAGGGGACTATCAGGCCACCGTCCGCTGGACGAGCTACGGGGTGCCGCACATCCTCGCCGAGGACCATGGCAGCCTCGGATTCGGGCTCGGTTATGCGGGCGCGCGAGACGGCGTGTGCACCCTCGCCGATCAGATCGTGAAGGTGCGGGGCGAGCGCGCCAGGACGTTCGGGCCAGGCGAGGAGGACGCGAACATCGAGAGCGATTTCGCCTACCTTGCGCTTGGCCTCGCCGAGCGCGCCGAGGACATGCTGGAGCGCGTGTCCCCCGACGCGAGGGCGCTCATCGAGGGGTACGCCGCGGGCTTCAACCACTACCTGAGCGAGACCAGCGCCGCGGCCCTGCCGGCCCCTTGCACGGGCGCCGCGTGGGTCAAGCCGATCAGCGCCGTCGATCTCGCCGCGCACTACCTGCACGTGAACATGTTCGCCGGGAGCAGGCCGCTGCTCTCCTATATCAGCCGCGCCAAGCCGCCCGTCGCCTCGAGCGAGCGGCGCGGCTCGGGCGAGCCGCGCAGCCTGCGCGGCCTCGATCTGCCGGACTTCACCAACCTCGATCTCGGCAGCAACGCCTGGGCGATCGGCCGCGAGCGCGCCGAGGGCGGCCGGGGGATGCTCGTCGCGAACCCGCACTTCCCCTGGGAAGGTGAGCTCCGGTTCTTCGAGGCCCACCTGACCATCCCGGGGCAGCTCGACGTGTACGGCGCCTCCATCACGGGCCTTCCGATCATCAACATCGGCTTCAACGAGCACGTCGCGTGGACTCACACCGTCTCGCCGGCCAACCATTTCACGGTCTACAGGCTCACCCTCGATCCGGACGATCCCACGGTGTACCTCTACGACGGCGAGCGCCGGGCGATGGAGCGCCGCGACTTCACCATCGACGTCCAGGGAGAGGACGGGTCGCTCACCCAGGTGTCGCGCGCGATGTACCGGAGCCATTTCGGGCCGATGCTCGGAGACTCCCTCCTCGCGTGGTCCGCGGGACAGGCCTTCACCCTGCGGGACGCGAACGAGGGGAACGTGAACGCCGTCGATCAATGGCTCGGCATGAACCGCGCGAAGAGCCTCGAGGAGCTCCGGCGCGTGCACGAGGCGCTGCGGGGGATCCCCTTCGTGTTCACGACCGCGGTGGACGCGGAAGGGCAGGCGCTGGTGATGGATGCCTCGCGCGTGCCGAACGTCAGCGCCGAGGCGATGGCCGCCTATGCGGAGTCGTTGCGGAGGGACGGCGTGACCGGGGCGCTCGCCCGCTCCGGCATCGTGCTGCTCAACGGGAGCACGGCGCGCGACGAATGGGTGGAGACCGAGGGCGCTGGCCCGCTCGTGCCGTGGAGCGACCTGCCGCTGCTGACGCGCGACGACTTCGTCATGAACGCCAACGACACGCCGTGGCTCGCGAACCCCGCCGAGCCGATCTCGGGCTATCCGGCGCTCTTCGGCACGCCGGGCTCCCCGATCTCGGCCCGGACGCGCATGAACCTCCTCCTGCTCACCGAGGAGGGCGAGGGCGCCGCCGCGGGTGAGGACGGCCTCTTCTCGCGCGAGGAGCTCAAGGACGCGATCTTGAGCAACCGAGCGAACACGGCGGAGAAGCTCCGCGCCGCGGTCGTCGAGCGCTGCGACGGCGCGGCGCCGGTGGAGGTCGGAGACGAGCAGGTCGACCTCTCCGAGGCGTGCGCCGCGCTCGCGGACTGGGACGGCCGGCTGGACACGAGCAGCGCCGGCGCGCTCGTGTGGCGCGAGCTGCTCGGCCAGTTCCAGCCCGCTGACATCATCGACGCGGGCAAGCTCTACGACCAGCCGTTCGATCCCAAGGATCCGCTCGCGACGCCGCGCGATCTGGCCAAGGCCCCGGCCGAAGGCCCGGATCCGATCCTCGTCGCGCTGGCCGAGGCGACGCGCTCGCTCGCGCAGGCGGGGCTCGACCCGGCGACGCCGCTCGGCGAGGCGCAGTTCACCCTGAAGGGCGACGAGACGATCCCCATCCACGGCGGGAACGGCCGCGAGGGCGTGGCCAACGTCGTGGCCTTCTCGGCGGGCAACAACAGCACGCTCCTGCCCAGGCTCCAGCCGGGGGAGGTCATCGACGCGGCGACCGGCCTCACGACATCGGGCTACCTCATCAACACCGGCACGAGCTTCCTGATGGCCGTCGAGCACACGAGCGCCGGCCCGCGCGCCGAGGCGCTGCTCACGTACTCCCAGTCGAACGACCCGGCGTCGCCGCACTTCGCGGATCAGACCGAGCTGTTTTCGCGCAAGGAATGGCGCCCCGTGCGGTTCACGCAGGCGGACATCGAGGCCGATCCGGAGCTTGTCGTGAAGGCGGTCACCGCGCCGCGCTGACCCGCGCGCGCCGTTGCGTCACCGTCATCGAGCGCCGCTTCGGGCGCGAGCGCCGCGCTCGGGGCGGCGCGCGCCGCTCAGGCGGCGTCGATCGTCCTGAGCAGGGCGTCGAGCTCGAACGGCTTGCTGAGCACCTCGCGCGCGTGCGTCGGCATCGGCTGCTTGATGTTCGACGCCGCGGTCATGATGACCACGGGGATCTCCTCCAGCGCGGGGACCGCGCAGAGCTCGTCGCACACCTTCCAGCCGTTCATCTTCGGCATCATCAGGTCGAGAAGGATCACTCCGGGCCGCTCGCCGTTGAGGAGCTGCTCGAGCGCCTCTCGCCCGCTGAAGAAGGGCGTCGCCTCATAACCGAGGTCGCGCAGCGTCTCGGCCAGGGTCGTCGCCAGATCCACGTCGTCATCGATGATCAGGACAGACTTGCTCATGTAGGAAGAGGGCGTTCGGTGGTGAATGTGGGGCGGCGTCGAGGCCGCTCGGCGCGGAGATGCTGCCTCGCTGCCACAACATTGCATGGGCTCCCATTGCATTTGCTAGTAGGACGCCGCGCGGCCGCAAGGAGAAACGTGGCAGAGCCAGGCACATGCGCTCGCCTTGCGCGTTTGCCCGGCTGCTTCCGTGTGGCCCGCGGCGCACGTCGCGGGCGCGCGTGCGTCGACCCGCGGCCTTGCTCTATGCTGTGGCGCCATGCTTGACACGCGGGAGCTGCCGCTCCTCCGGGCCCTCGCGGGCCGGTACCCGACGACCGAGGCTGCGCTCTCGGAGATCGGCCATCTGCGGGCGATCCTGTCGCTCCCGAAGGGGACGGTGCACGTGGTCAGCGACGTCCACGGCGAGCACAGGAAGCTGAAGCACATCATCAACAACGCCTCGGGGAGCCTGCGGCCGCTTGTCGAGCGGGTCTTCGGCGACCGGCTCACGGCGGCCGAGAAGCGCGCGCTGCTCTCGGTCGTCTACTACCCTCGCGAGAGCTACGCCCGCGTCGCGTCCCGCGGCGAGGGGGAGCGGAGGGCCTTCCTGCTCTGGACGCTCGCGCGCGAGGTCGAGGTCCTCCGCGCGCTGTCGCTGCGCTACACGCTCCGCCAGGTGGAGGCGGCGTTCCCGGAGGACATGCGGGGCCTGCTCCGCGAGCTCGTGTCGGCGCGCGCCACCCTCGGCGAGGGCGGTTACCTCGACGCGCTCATCGAGCCGTTCGTGCAGCACGGCCGCGAGATCGAGATCTTGCGCGCCACGGCCCGCGCCATCCGGAACCTGACCGTCTTCGAGCTCGTGGTGGCCGGCGATCTCGGCGATCGCGGTCCCCGGCTCGACAAGGTGATCGAGTACCTGATGCGCCAGCCGCGCGTGCGGGTCGTGTGGGGCAACCACGACGTGAGCTGGATGGGCGCGAGCCTCGGCCAGGAGGCGCTCATCGCCACGGTCGTCCGGCTCTCGCTGCGGTACGGGCGCCTGTCGCAGCTGGAAGAGGGCTTTGGCATCTCCGTGGCGCCGCTCGATCGGCTGGCGCGCACGGCCTACGCCGACGATCCGGCGGAGCGCTTCGCGGTCCGGGGCGAGGGCCTGCGCGACGCCCTCTTGATGGCGCGGATGCAGAAGGCCGTGGCCGTCCTCCAGTTCAAGCTGGAGGGGCAGCTCTGCCGGCGCCGCCCGGAGTACGCGCTCGAGCACCGCTGCCTCCTCCATCGCATCGACCCGCGCGCGGGCACGGTCGCGATCGACGGCGAGGTGTTTCCGCTGCTCGACGCGCGCTTCCCGACGCTCGACCCCGGCGATCCGTACGCGCTGACGCCGGACGAGGCGGCGTGCATCGCCCTTCTGAAGGAGTCTTTCCTGAGGAGCCCGGCGCTGTCCCGCCAGATGCGCTGGATGGTGCAGCAGGGGACGACGTGGCTCAGGCGCGATCGGGCGCTCATCTTCCACGGCTGTGTCCCGGTGGACGGCGAGGGCGAGCTCCTTCCTTTCGTGGTGGACGGCGAGGTTCGCCGCGGCAGGGCCCTGTTCGACGCGCTGGAGCGAACGGTGCGCCGGGCCTTCCGGGCGGGCGCGCAGGAGGACGTCGACATGCTCTGGTACCTCTGGACCGGGCCGCTCTCGCCCATGTTCGGCAAGGACCGGATGACGACGTTCGAGTCGTATTTCGTCGCCGACGAGAGGACGCACAAGGAGACGAAGAACCCTTATTTCCACCTGATCCACGACGCCGCGTTCTGCGGCCGGGTGTGCCGCGAGTTCGGTGTGGACGAGGAGCGCGGGCTCATCGTGAACGGGCACGTGCCGGTCCGGGTCGAGCGGGGGGAGTCGCCGATCAAGGCGTCGCGCCGCGCGGTGACGATCGACGGAGCGTTCTCGGAGGCGTACGGCGACAAGGGGTACACGCTCGTGCTCGAGGCGAGCGGGGCGCGGCTCGCGCAGCACCACCATTTCACGTCGATCGAGCAGGCCGTGGAGGCGGGGGAGGACATCATCCCCGTGATCTCCGACGTGGAGGTCTACGAGGCCGAGCGCCTGGTGGGAGACACCGAGAAGGGGGAGGAGCTCGAGCGGGAGATCGAGATCCTGGAGCGCCTCATCGAGGCGTATCGGGACGGAGCGCTCCTGGAGCAGCCGAGGTGAGGTGAGGCGCGGCGGGGGCTGCGCCGGGCCTCGTCACTCCAGCTGACCGTCCGCGATCCAGTCGATGAGCGTCTGCTGCTGTTCGGCCGTCAGGCAGGCCGCATTCGCGGCGTCGAGCTCCGGGTTGCCGGTGCAGTTGCGGTTGCGCGGCATGGATCCGTTGCTGATGCGGATGATGGTGCACGCGCCCTGCGTCATCGTCACGGGGTTACCCGACGCGTCCACGGTGCACGGGGCCGAGTTTGCGATGAGCTGCGAGGACACGTAGTTGATCCCGAAGCCGCTGGACGGCGCGGGATCCGTGCGGGTGTGGCAGGGCGAGCACTTCGCCGTCAGGATGGGCTCCACGTCGGCCCACCGTACGGGCTCGCCGTCATCGCCGCCGGCGCCACCTCCGCCGCCAGCGCCGCCAGCGCCGCCAGCGCCGCCAGCGCCGACCGCGACGGTGGAGGACTCGCCGCCCGCACCGCCGGCGCCGACGGCGACAGCGGAGGACTCGCCGCCCGCGCCGCCGGAGCCCACTGCGACGGTGGAGGACTCGCCACCCGCACCGCCAGAGCCGACGGCGACAGCGGAGGACTCGCCGCCCGCGCCGCCGGCGCCGACTGCGACGGTGGAGGATTCGCCGCCCGCACCGCCGGAGCCGACCGCGACGGTGGAGGACTCGCCACCCGCGCCGACGGTGGAGGACTCGCCACCCGAGCCGCCGGAGCCAACAGCGACGGAGGTGGTGGCGGCGGTGGAGGACTCGCCGCCCGAGCCGCCGGAGCCAGCGGCGACGGAGGTGCTGGCGGCGGTGGAGGACTCGCCGCCCGAGCTGCTGGAGCTGGCCGCGACGCTGGTGGAGGCAGCGGTGGAGGACTCGCCGCCCGAGCCGGTCGCGCCGGTGGAGGGCTCGCCGCCCGCGCCACCCGTGCCGGGAGCGCCGCCGGCGCCGCCCTCGCCGCCCGTGCCAGTAGCGCCGCCGGTGCCGCCCTCGCCGCCCGTGCCAGTAGCGCCGCCGGTGCCGCCCTCGCCGCCCGAGCCGGTCGCGCCGCCGGTGCCGCCCTCGCCGCCGCTGCCGCTGGTGGTGCCGCTGCCTGTTCCTGCGGTGGTGCTGGTGGAGGTGCCGCCGGCCTCACCGCCTGCGCCGCCTGCGCCAAAGCCGACCTCGTCGTCACCGCACGCTGCGAGCGCGAGGAGCAGCGTCCCGGTGGTCATGAAAAGACGGATGGAAGTACGCGGGATAGAGACCATGCGCGGAGAATAGGCGCGTGCAGTATCGCGGGTAAATGCTGCCGCACTGAAGGCAGGATTTTAACATTGCTCTCTTGACGGAATACGCTTCCGCTGAATCGCGATGGTGGACGCCTCGGCTCGCCCGGCGGCTCGCACCGCGGTGAGGCCACGGTTGTGCCCGCTGGCGCCGTTTGACCGCGTCGATCGCGGCGCGCCCGGCTGGAATCCTCATTGCGGGTGTACGACCGCGCGAGGGCGGGCTCGACGCGCTGGCGCTCGCGCGCGGCGTGGTGCCGCGGTTGCATCGTATCCCCGAGGTGCCACGGCTCATGATAGCTGTTCACTGTCATCTTCATGATGGAGCGTTGAGCGCCGACTCCCTCGACACCGACGGAACGCAGGTAACGTCAACCGCTCTGAGCGTCTCTTGTCGTTGCGCAGACGCCAGCTCTCCTCGTTGTCTTCCTCGCGCCGTCTCTCGATCATCGGATCGGAGATGATGTGCTCGACCCCGGTAGCCCGCATCCATCGATGAGCCCGTCGCGCCCTCGATCGTGCACGGGTTGTCGCGTTATGCCACGGGTGAATTACCGCGCTGCGCCATCGGGTTTGTATATTGCGGCCCGACTCGGACTATGGTTAACCGGTGGCGTCCCAGGACGCACCGTGTCATCCGGCGCGCCACGAGGCACGAGGCACGAGGCACGAGGGAAGGCTGGCTCGGGCTCATGGCGACGGCGCGGCGATGACGAGCGCGCGCTTGCGCGATCGAGCCATCGAACCCTCGTTCGCGGCGTGAGGGGGGCTTGCGTGCGGGTGGAGTCATGGATTAGAACGTTCCCTCTCCGTCTTATATTTTCTTACACCCATCGCTTGGAGCTCGTTTCTTCCCATGCTCACGCCCTCGATCGGCTTTCGGCCTCGCTCGGGCGAACGGCTCGACAGGGCGCTGCTGCCCGGCTGGCGCGCGCGCGGTCCTGCCCGTGAGGGGCTCCCTGCGCTGCGCGGGAGCGGCGGCCGGCCTGAAGCATGGGGCGACCTCCAGGCGTTGGAGCACGAGGCCTGCTATCGGCCGGCCTGCTCGAATCTCTCGCGAGCGGGCGGCGCGCGGGGCTCGTCCCGATCGACGCTTTGCTTGACTGTCACGGTTCACCTTAGAGCCCATCCTTCATCTCATTGAAAAGAGAGGGGAGCACCCATGCGCCTCACACGGTATGCAACATGGATCTTGGCGGCGGCTGTCGTTCTCGCGCCGGCCGCCTGCGGTGACGACACGTCCGACAACGCGACCGGCTCCGGTGCCACCTCCGGCGCTGGCGCTGGCTCCGGAAGCGGCTCCGGCGCTGGCGCTGGCTCCGGAAGCGGCTCCGGCGCTGGTGCTGGCTCCGGAAGCGGCTCTGGCTCCTCTGGCAGCGGAACCGGGACCGGAGGCGGCGGCACCGGCGGTAGCGACAGCACCGGCGGCAGCGACGGCGCTGGCGGCGGTGTCAGCAGCGGCCTCTTGCCCTGCGATAACGGCTGGCCCGAGGTGCATAGCGCGATCGCGCAGGATCCGGCGATCGAGGCGGCCATCGCCGAGCTGCTCGGCAAGATGACCCTGGAGGAGAAGGTCGGCCAGATGGTGCAGGCCGAGATCCAGAAGATCACGCCGGCCGAGGTGAAGCAGTACAACATCGGCTCCGTGCTGAACGGCGGCGGCTCCTGGCCGGGGAAGAACAAGAACGCGACGGCGGCCGACTGGGTGAAGCTCGCCGACGATTTCTACAACGCCTCGGTGGACACCAGCGGTGGCCGCGCGGGCATCCCGATCATCTGGGGCATCGACGCGGTGCACGGGAACAACAATGTCCGTGGCACCACGCTCTTCCCGCACAACATCGGCCTCGGCGCGGCCCACGACCCCGATCTGCTCGAGCGCATCGGCGCCGCGACCGCGAAGGAGGTCCTCGCGACCGGGCTCGACTGGACCTTCGCCCCGACGCTCGCGACCGTGCGCGACGACCGCTGGGGTCGTACGTATGAGGGTTACTCCGAGGATCCGGAGATCGTGAACGCCTATGCGGGCCGGATCGTGCAAGGCATCCAGGGCGCCGCGAACAGCCCTGATCTGCTCGGCGCGACGCACGTCATCGCGACCGCCAAGCACTTCATGGGCGACGGCGGCACGGACAAGGGCGATGATCAAGGGAACAACCTCGCCAGCGACACCGAGCTGTGCGAGATCCACGCCCAGGGCTATATGTCTGCCATTCCGGCGGGCGCGCAGACGGTCATGGCGTCGTACAACAGCGTCCGCGGCGCGAAGATGCATGGAAAGACCGATCTGCTCACCGGGGTGTTGAAGGACAAGTTCCACTTCGACGGCTTCGTCATCGGCGACTGGAACGGTCACGGGCAGGTGCAGGGCTGCACCAACTCTTCGTGCGCCGCCTCGATCAACGCCGGTGTGGACATGATCATGGTCCCGGACGACTGGAAGGCGTTCTACGAGAACACCCTCAGTCAGGCGAAGGGTGGCCAGATCTCGATGGCGCGGGTCAACGACGCCGTGACGAGGATCTTGCGGGTCAAGATGCGGACTGGGCTCCTCGGCCCGAAGAAGACCAAGCAAGCGCCGTCGAAGCGGATGTTCGCGGGCGATCAGTCGGTGCTCGGGCAAGCGGCGCACCGGGCGATCGCGCGCGAGGCGGTCAGCAAGTCGCTCGTCCTCCTCAAGAACGCCGGCGGGGTGCTGCCCCTCGCCGCGTCGGCCAAGGTGCTCGTCGCGGGCAAGTCCGCGGACAGCATCCCGAACCAGTGCGGCGGCTGGTCGCGGACGTGGCAGGGCACCGACCTCACGAACGCCGACTTCCCTGGCGCGACGTCGATCCTCAAGGGGATCCAGGACCTGGTGTCGGCCGGCGGCGGCCAGGCGACGCTGAGCGCCAACGGCTCCGCCGCCAGTTCAGGGACCTTCGACGCGGCGATCGTGGTGATCGGCGAGACGCCTTATGCCGAGATGTACGGGGACATCCAGCTCGCGACGGACGACACCCCGCACGCGAAGACGCTGGAGCACGCGGTCTTCCACCCCGAGGACCTTCAGGTCCTCCAGGCGATCCGCACGGCCAAGCCGGATCTGCCGATCGTGACGGTCTTCCTGTCGGGCCGCCCGCTCTACGTCAACAAGGAGCTGAACCGCTCGAACGCCTTCGTGGCCGCGTGGCTCCCGGGCTCGGAGGGCGCCGGCGTGGCCGACGTGCTGTTCGGCAAGCATCCGTTCCAGGGCAAGCTCTCGTACTCCTGGCCTGCGACCGATTGCCAGCGGGTCAACCGCGGGGAAAGCGGCGCGCTGTTCCCCTACGGCTTCGGCCTGTCGACGAAGGACCAGGACACGCTCGCGGCGGCGCTCCCGGAGGCGTCCACGGCCGGCGGCTGCAACTGACTCCATCCCTCGTGCCGCCGCCGCTCTCCGGAGCGGGGGGGGCGTCCGTGTGACCAGCCGAGGGGCCCAGCCCGCCGCGCAGCGGGCCGGGTCTCCGTGATCAACGCCTCAGCGCGCCAGCGCGCCGCCGCCTCGCGCGGTCGTGAGCACCACCTTGCCCGTGGTCGCGCGGGACGCGACCGCCGTCATGGCCGCCTTCGCCTCCGCCATCGGCAGCGCGGCGGAGACGAGCGGCCTGATCGCGCCCTGGCCGTAGAGCGCGTAGAGCTCGTCTTGCGCCCTCCGCGTGAGATCGGGCCGGGTGCGGCTGTAGGTGCCCCAGTAGAGGCCGACGACCGAATAGTTCTTCACGAGCAGGTGGTTCGCGCGCGCCGCGGGGATGCGGCCGGCGGCGAAGCCGATCACCACGATGCGCCCCTCGAAGGCGACGCATTTCGTCGATTGATCGAAGACGTCGCCGCCGACGGGGTCGAAGACGATATCGGCGCCCCGGCCCGCGGTTCGCTCCTTCACGATGGCGACGAAGTCCTCGCGCCGGTAGTCGATCGCGACGTCCGCGCCGAGGGCGCGGCAGACCGCCGTCTTCTCCTCGCCGCCGGCGGTCGCGATGACGGTCGCGCCGGCCGCCCTGGCGAGCTGGATCGCCGCGCTGCCGACGCCGCCCGCGCCGGCGTGCACGAGGACCGTGTCGCCCGGCTGGACGCCGGCGCGCCGGTGGAGCGCGAAATAGCCTGTCTGGTAGGTGATGGTCATCGCCGCTGCGTCCTCGAACGGCATCGCGTCCGGGAGCACATAGGTGGTGCGCGGCCCCGCGATCGCGCGCGTCGCGTACCCCCCGGAGCCGGGGAGCGTCGCGGCCACGCGGGCGCCCGGCGGGAGGGACGGCTCGCGGCTCTCGACGACGACGCCGGCGACCTCGAAGCCGGGGATGAACGGCGGAGCCGGCTTGACCTGGTGCGCGCCCGCCGTGAAGAGCACGTCGGGGAAGTTGATCGCGGCGGCGGCCACCTCGATCCGGACCTCCCCGTCGGCGAGCGGGGGGTCGTCCACCTCTTCCCAGACAAGGATCTCGGGGGGACCGAAGGCGTGTCCGCGCCAGGCGTGCATGCGCGCGGACCTTAGCAGAAAGCCCGGGCGACCCGGCGGAAGCCGCGGCGGCGCCGCCTCGCGCGCCGGGGATCCCCTGCGGGAGCGCCGGCGCGCGAGATCAGCGGACGATCTCGATCGGCAGCTTCGCCGTCACGGAGCCCTGCTCCTGCCCGTCGAACGTCACCTCGACATCGTAGGTCCCCGGCGCGAAGAACTCGTCTTCCGGGTTGTCCGTGTCCGATGGCCCGCTCCACTGCCGCCCCGACCAGGAGATCGTGTGCGTCGCCGCCGTCGCGTCGACCTGCACGGTCGCCGCGTCGTCGGGAGCGCAACACCCGGTGTCGCAGAGGCAGTACTGCTGTGGATCTCCCGCCGTCGACAGCCCGGTGATCTGGTACGTGACGAACGAGCGCGGATCCGCGCTCGGCACGACGCAGTGCCCGCACCCGTCGGAGGCCGCGATCTCGATCGGAGGGACGCTCGAGTCGGTCGTGACCGTGTAGACGAACTCCGCTGGCTCGCCCCTCCAGTAGACGCAGCGGCTCGACTCGATCGATATCGTCACGCCCGGGATCGTGCCCTGGACGTCGCGCACCGCGCACGGCTCGGCCCCCGGCGGCAGCCCGCGGTCGCCGCCGGTGCTGCTGCTCGCGCCGTTACCGCCGCTCCCGCCGCCCTCCTTGCCGCCGCCGCATCCGGTCGCGCACGCAGCAGACAGCAAGGCTATCGCCAGAGCTCGAAGCATGTCGTTTGCCATTCCCTCACCTCTCCCTCCTTCGCGCCACGCCGCCTGTCTGCGGCGGCGCGCGATCGGCAGCAAGGGAGATGCTCCGCGAAGCGCGTGCGGGCTCCGGAGGGACAGGCCGTGGCTCGCGCCACCCCGGGGCGTCGGCTGTGCCACCCTGGGCCGCACCCTGCCTGCCGGCTTCGCCTCAGCCGTGCTTCAGGGGGCGATCTCGAACGGCAGCTTCGCCGTCACGGAGCCCTGCTCCTGCCCGTCGAACGTCACCTCGACATTGTAGCTCCCCTTCGAGAAGAAGGCGCCCTCCGGGTTGTTCGTGTCGGACGGCCCGGTCCACTGCCGCCCGGACCAGCGGATCGTCTGCGTCGCCGTCGTCGCGTCGACCTGCACGGTCACCGCCTCGTCGGGAGCGCAGCAGCCCACGTCGCACAGGCAATAGAGCTGCGGTTGCGGATTGGCGCCAAACGAGACGCCGCTGATCTTGTAGGAGACGAACGAGAGCGGATCGCTCGTCGGTTCGACGCAGCGCCCGCAGCCGGTGGAGGCCGCGATGTCGATCGGGGGGACGCTCGAGTCGGTCGTGACCGTGAAGATGAACTCCGCCGGCTCTCCTTCGTAGTAGGCGCACCGGCTCGACGCGATCGAGATCTTCACGCCGGGGATCGTGCCCTCGACGTCGCGCACCTCGCATGGCCAGTCCGGCAGGGCGCAGCGGCTGCCGTCGCCGCAGCCGCCGGTGCCGTCCTCGCCGCTGTCGTTGTCGCCGCCGCTGCCGCTGTTGTCGCCGCCGGTGCCGCCGTTGTGGCCGCCGGTGCCGCCGCTGCCGCTGTCGTCGCCGCCGCTGCTGCTGCTGCTGGCGCCGCTGCCGCCGTTGCCGCCGCTGGCGCCAACGCCGTCATTCACGCTGGTCTTGCATCCCATCAGGCACGCACTGGACAGCAGGGCTGCCGCCAGCACGCGAAGCACGTCGCTCGTCATCGCATCACCTCGTGGCTCCGCCACCGAACCTCGCGCGCGGCGGCGCGGGGCGTGCAGCAAAAGGGATGCCTCGCGCGGCAAGCGCAGCTTCCCGCAGGAGCGCCTCGGGTTCGCGGCACCCCGGATCTTCGATTGTGCCAGTTTGGGCCGTGGTGGGCTGTGAGCTGCTGCGCTCGCAGGGCGCCATTCCCGGCGAGCCAGCTATTCCGGGGCATCCCGGCGACATTTCAACGCAACAACCAGCGGCCGGCCCGGCTCATCCAGCGATGCGCCGGCGCGCCGCCGTCACTCGATCTCGGGGTACCAGCACGCCACGCGGTGGCCGCTGCCGGGGACGAGCTCTTCGAGCGGCGGGATCTCGACGTCGCATTTGCCCTCTTCGGCCTTCCGGCAGCGAGGGTGGAACACGCAGCCGTCGGGCGGGTTGATCGCGCTGCCGGGCGCGCCCGGGAGCAGGCGGCGCGCCTTGCTCCCCCGCTCGATCGACGGCGTCGCCTCGAAGAGCGCGCGCGTGTACGGGTGGTGCCGCCGCCCGGCCACGCCTTGCGTGGGGCCGATCTCCACGATGCGGCCGAGGTACATCACCGCGACGCGGTGGCTCACGTGCTCGACGACGCGGAGGTCGTGCGAGATGAACAGCAGGCCGAGCGACAGCTCGTCCTGGAGCTCCTCCAGCAGGTTGACGATCTGGGCCTGCACCGAGAGGTCGAGCGCGCTCACGGGCTCGTCGCAGACGATGAAGTCCGGGCGCACGGCGAGGGCGCGGGCGATCGCGACCCGCTGCCGCTGGCCGCCGGAGAGCTCGTGGGGGAAGCGCTCCATCATGTCCGGCCGCAGGCCGACCTTCTGGAGCGCGCCCTCGACCATCGCGGTCTCCTCGTCGCGGCTCCTCGCGAGGCGGTGGATGACGATGCCCTCGCCGACGATCTCGCGCAGCGTCATGCGCGGGTTGAGCGAGCCGTAGGGGTCCTGGAAGACGATCTGCATCCGCCGGCGCATGGCCCTCAGCGCGCGGCTCGACAGGGCGCTCAGGTCCTGGCCGTCGAAGAGGACCCGACCGACCGTGGGCTCGATGAGCCGGAGCACGAGGCGCCCGAGCGTGCTCTTGCCGGAGCCCGACTCGCCGACCAGGCCGAGCGTCTCGCCCCGGTGGACGTGGAAGGTCGCCTCGACGACGGCCTGCACGAACGACGGCTTCGCGAAGGCGCCGCGCTGCACCGGGTAGAACTTCGAGAGCCCCTCCGCCTGGACGAGCGGTCGCTCGCCCGGCGCGCTCTCCGCGCCCTCCGGGGGCGCCGCGGCTGCAGGTTGCGGGGGCGCCGCGGCGGTGGTGTGCAGCTGCGCCGCGGCGGCGCCGGGCTCGTCGCGCTGGGTGGGCGGCAGGGATCCGCTGTCGCGCGTCACGAGGCGCCCTCGTTGCCCGCGCGCCCCGGGCCCGTGAGGAGGAAGCAGCGCGCCGCGTGGTGCCCCGCGCCGGGCGGGACGGCGTACAGCTCCGGCGCCTCGGCGCGGCAGCGGTCGAACACGGCGTCGCAGCGGTCCTGGAAGCGGCAGCCGCGCGGCGGATCGCGCAGATCGGGCAGCGCGCCCGGGATGGTCGGCAGGCGGAGCGAGCGCTCGCCGCGCACGCGGTGCGGGCGGAGCCCGCGCGCCGGGATGCTCCTGAGGAGCGCGCGCGTGTACGGGTGCGACGGCGCCGCGAGCACGTCGCGCGCCGGCCCTTGCTCGACGACGACGCCGGCGTAGAGGACGACGATCTCGTCCGCGAGCTCGCCGACGACGGCGAGGTCGTGCGCGATGAGCAGGAGGCTCATCGACGACTCTGCCTTGAGCCGCTCGAGGAGGTCGAGGATCTGCGCCTGCGTCGTCGTGTCGAGCGCGGTGGTGGGCTCGTCGGCGATGAGCAGCGAGGGCCCCGGCGCGAGGGCCATGGCGATCATGACGCGCTGGCGCATCCCGCCGGACAGCTCGTGCGGGTAGCTGTTCGCGCGGACCTCGGGCTCGGGGAAGCCGACCTTGCGCAGGAGGTTCACGGCGTAGAGCCGGGCGTCGCCGCGGGACATGGGCCGGTGCAGCCGGATGGCCTCGGCGATCTGGGCGCTGACCGTGTACACGGGGTTCAGCGAGGTCATCGGCTCCTGGAAGATCATGCCGATCTTCCCGCCGCGCACGGCGCGCATCTCGCGCTCGCTCAGCGAGAGGAGGTCCTGGCCGTCGAGCTCGATCGAGCCGCCGTCGATGGACGCGTAGGGCGCGGGCAGGAGCCGCAGGATGCTGAGCGCGGTCACGGTCTTGCCGCAGCCCGACTCGCCGACGAGCGCCACGGTGCGCCCGCGCGGCACCGTGAACGAGACGCGGTCGAGGGCGCGCGTGACGCGGCCGTCGGCGGCGAACGACACGCGGAGGTCGCTCACCCGGAGCAGCGCGGGCGGCGGGGCCTCCTCGGGCGAGAGGGGCGGCGCGGTGCGGGGCAGCGGGAGGGGGCGCCCGCTCACCGTCGAGCGCTGGGTGACGGCGGGCTCGTCGTCGTCGAGCGGGCCCCGCGCGAGGGCGCCGTGGGTGACGGCGGAGGCGCTGGGCGTGGGAAGAGCGCCTGCGGTCGGCGTGGTGGGCGCGGGAGGAGCGCCTGCGTTCGGCGTGGCGGGCGCGGGGAGAGCGCCGGCGCTCGGGGCGTCGGGTGTAGCCGGGGCGCTGGGCAGGGAAGGCGCGCTGGGCACGGGCAGCCTTCTCTCGCCCAGCTCGTGGCGGATCAGGGGAAGCGGGAGCGAGTTCCGCGCGCCGAGGTCGTCGTCCTCGTCGTCCTGGCCGTTGCTCACCGAACGTACACCTCGAGGCGGGGGCCGACGCCCTGGGAGATGCCCATCGAGTAGGCGGCCCCGACGGCGTCGCTCCCCGGCGCGAGGATGGCGATGCCGTGGTCGTCCTTGCGCCGCCTGGCCCAGTCGCGCACGAGCGAGGTGACGTCGATCCGCAGCGGCGTCGCCGGTCGGGGCCGCGCGATGGCGGCGGCTTCCGGGATCGACAGGCGCGGCTGCCGGCCCCACGTCGCCGTCTCGGAGCGCCACGGCTCGAGGATGCGCGCGACCTCCAGGGTGAGCGCGCGCTCGGCGGGGGGCGCCATCGGGGCCGGCTCCAGCACGACGAAGGCGCTCGCGATGTCGGCGCCGACGCCGAAGGTCGGCGAGAACCGGAGCAGCAGGACGACTTCACCGCCCCCGGCGCGTCCGAGCGCGACGGCGTCGGGGACGCCTGGCGTGGCCGCGGCGTCGTCCTCGACGAGGACGGCGAGGTCCTCGGGCGGGAGCAGCACGCGGCGCGCGTCGAGAGGCGCGGGGAGGGCGCTCGCCGGCCGGCAGCGCCCGGCGACGCAATAGCCGGCGCCGCAGACGCCCGCGCCTGCGCACACGCCCGCGTTCTTCGCGGGGCCGCCGCCGCAGCCCAGGAGCGGCGGCGCCGCGACGAGCAGGGCCACGGGCGCGAGGGCGGCGAGCAGACGCACAGCGGGGGCGACCATAGCAGACGGCGGCCCGGGTAGGGCGGCCCGGTGGCGGGGGCGGGTCGTGGCGGGGGTGGTGGCGGGCGCGGCGCGCAGGGGGGCGGCGCATCCGAAGCGGGGGCGCGCGCTCGGGCGTGGAGGGGGCGTGGACGGCGCCGACGCGCCCGAGAGGTGCGCGTGGCGGGCGTGCGCGGGGACGCTGTCCGAACGGCGTGGTGGGCGAGGGCGCCGGGAACGCGCGCGTGCCGAGAGGCGTTGCCGGTGAAGCGCGTTGCGATCCCTGTTGTCGGGCCGCGGCCGCTCTGATGGGATGCCGTGTCGTGCGCGTTCGAGCCATTACCTTCCTGAGAGCGCTGTTGATCGTGGCCGCCGTACCTGCGGCGTTCGCTGCCTGCGGAAAGAAGGCGCCGCTCGGGTCTCCGTGCCGCGCTGACGACGACTGCGCTTCAGGCCTCGCCTGCCACCGCGAGCAATGCCTGCACGAGGGGAGCGCCCGGCGCCTGCGCGACGAGGAGCAGCGCGCCTCGGGCGAGGGCGGAGCGCGGAAGGTCGGCGACCGCATCGAGGTCGAGTGGAAGGGGTCGTACAAGTCCGCCCTCATCACCGGCGTCGTCGCCCCCGGCTCCTACCGGGTCCACTTCGATGGGTACGACGCGCAGTGGGACGAGGTCGTGACGGAGGCGCGCATCAAGGGCGGCGCGCGCTCGGGCCCGGGACAGAGGGCCGCGCTGCCGGCGGCGAGCAGCACGCCGCGCTGAGCGGCGGAAGGCGGCGCTCGGAGCACCTGGAGCTCGGCCGCGAGGGTCGGGAGCGGTGGTGCGGGGGTAGCTGAGCTGCTTCTGATAACCGCCACGGGAGCGGCGAGGGTCGCTGAGCTGCTTCTGATGACGGTGACCGGAGCGGCGAGGGCTGTTGGACTTGCCGCCGAGATGGGGACCGCGAGGGTGAGAGCTGAGCTGCTGCCCGAGGCACGGGACGGGTGATGCGAGGCAGCTGAGCTTCTTCCTTCACGGACCGGACCAGTGCCGTGGTGGCATCCGAGGTGTCGCTATGGCACCGCACCGCCGGGAGCGAACCGCGCCCAGGTCGCGGCGCGGCACCGCAATGGCCTGCGCCCTGCCGCAACGGATTGCGGTCACGGTCCTACTGAGGAGCAGGCGGCGCGCCCCCACAGCATTGCTCGCCCGGTGGCCGGTAGGTAGTCGGTAGATCGAGCGCTTACGTTGGGCCTCTGGCCCCATTCGTGCCAAGCGCGGCCGCGCGACCGGGTGCGTGGGTCAACCACTCAGGGCAGCGGTCACGGAGATTGTGATGAAGAAGCTCCTTTGTGCGTGGGCGCAGCTCGCCCTGCTGTCGGCGCTGACGATGCTGTCGTGCGCTGGCGACGACGTGAGCCAGCTCGGTCCTGTCCAGCAGGCATTCAACGAGCAGGCCTTTAACCTGGTGGATCCTCCCGAGCCGCCGGAGGTGATCTCGTTGCCCGAGACACCGATCGTCGCCGGCGCGGACGCCGGTTATTTGCCAGGGTCGGGCCAGGTCACGCCGGACGGGGCGTACACCTATCGGCTGCCGATCGACGTGCCGCCGGGGCGAGGCATCGAGCCGCGCCTCGCCCTCACATACTCGAGCCGCGCCGGCGACGGCTGGGTGGGGGTAGGGTTCTCGCTCAGCGGTCTCTCATCGATCCTGCGCTGTCACAAGACGATCGCCATCGACGGCGTGGCCGACGGGATCGACAACGACGCGACCGATGCCTTCTGTCTGGACGGCCAGCGGCTCGTGAGCGTGCGCGGCGCTTACGGGGCGGACGGCACCGAGTACCGGACCGAGGAGGAGAGCTTCACCCGGGTGATCTCGTATGGCAGCCCGCGGCCGGTGCGCTTCCGGGCGTGGCTGAAGGACGGGCGTATCCGTGACTACGAGCAGGGCGGGCCGCTCGACTTCCGGATGACGAAGGAGCAGGACCGATTCGGCAACACGGCTTCCTACATCTACGCGGACTTTGAGGGAGCTGACCCAACGAAGGGCCCGACCGAGCTCCTGCTCGATCGAATCGAGTACCTGGGCCATCGGATCGAGTTTGGCTACCGCAAGCTGGGCGACGGACAGAAGCGGGGCGGCGGCCGGTATGGCTGGGCGGAGCTCTACACGGCCGGCACCTCTCGATACCGGAGCGAGTTGCTGAGATGGATCGCCGTCTATGGGCCGAACCCGAACGACCAAGGGCTGTTGTGGCGTTACGAGCTCGACTACGAGGGTGGCCCCGAGGACAGCCCTGACACGGCGCGCTCGCGTCTCGTGGAGGTAAAGCGCTGCGGTGGGCTCGGCGGCTGCTTCCAGGCGCGGCGGTTCAAATGGTCTTCCCGTCACGGCGACTGGTTCAAGGAGGTTCCGCTCGATGAGCACCCCTGGCTGACCGACGCCGACCACCCGATCGTGCTGGACGTGGACGGCGATGGCAAGGATGAGGTGCTGCTTGAAACGGCGGATCCAGCTGCGCCTTACGTCCTCTTGAGCAGCCGCTCCGCGGATGCACCGCTGGGCACGAAGGTGGCCCTCGCCGGCGGCATCGGGAGCTCGCCGGCCTTCGAAGGCGCGGGGTTGAAGAACGCGAAGGCGGTGGATGCCGGAGGGGACGGCCGTAACGAGCTCTTTACCTGGAACAGCCGTACAGACCAGTTCGAGATGTATGCTTGGACGGGCAGCGGTTTCGCGCCGACCGGGACAACGGTGCCTATATCGCCCGACCTCGAATCGGTCGCGACCGGAGTGGAGCCCTTCCACTTCGCTGACGTGGATGGCGACGGGCTCGCCGACTTGGTGAAGCTCCTCGACAACGTGGTGGATGGGATCTACGAGCCGAAGTTCATCATGCGGCGCAACCTGCCGAGCGGCGAGTTCGGCTACGCGGAGGAGACGGGAATCCCTGTCCTCGCGGCCGATGCGTTCGAGTTCACGTCCGTCGCGCTCGACGTGCAGGGCGACGGGCGCGCAGGTCTGTGGCAAAAGGGGGCAACGCAGGCGTATTATCCGGATGACACCGGTGGGTTCAGCGCCGTGGAGATCAGCATGGCCGCCGATGGTTCGCTCATCGACGTGGTCATGGCGGATCTGAACGGGGATGGTCTCCGGGACCGTGTCGCGGTCGTGCTCCGCCAGGGGAACGCGACCGTTCTCGACGTGGAGTGGAACTCGGGCAAAGGATTCGTCTACCGCCGCGGGTACTTAGGAGGCAACGTGGCCAGGCACCCCGGCACGCTTCAGGTGGCTGATGTCGATCTCGATGGGCGCGACGACCTCATCGTCATCGGCAACGATGCACCGGGAATCGAGATCGCCCGGCTGCACGCGACGCCCCGCGAGGATTTCGGCTCGATTTGGAGGACCAACAGGATCGCGGCCCCTTCGGCGCGGATCGCCGCCGCTCGGCACGGCGATTTCAACGGCGATGGGCTGCTCGACCTGATGTACCTCGCCGAGCGGTGCGTGAGCTCCACCGAGAGTCCGACGTCCGATTGCAGCTCGGGCACCAAGGTGGGGAGCCTGCGTGTGCTCATCCAGCAGAGCACGGTCATTGACGTGGTGGAGGCGGTCCTGGACGAAGGCGGCACACCGCGGGAGGAGATCGACTACGCCCGGCAGTGGACGGACGCGCCGGAGGCCGCGACGTGCGCGTATCCTCAGGTGTGCCACCGGCGCGGATTCCCGGTGGTCCGGAAGCAGATCGTGCACGGGGGCACGGGCACCCAGATGTCGCGTTACTTCTCGTACGAGGATCCGCGCTCGGATCTGCGGGGTCGGGGCTTCCTTGGCTTCGGGAAGGTCCGGGTCTGGGAGCCACAGATCCCGCGCGAGACGGTGACGACGTTCGATCACGCGACGCGGATCGGAACGCGGTATCCATTCGCAGGTCGTCCCGCGACCGTGATGGTTGCGACCCCGGTGCTCGAGAACGATTCCGACGGTCCGACGGCGAAGCCGTCCAGGGTGATGGCGCGGGTCGAGCGCAAGGCGATGTACTACGAGGCGCGCGAGCTGAACGGCGGGGCGACGCAGGCGGTGTTCCCGCGGAGCTGGATGAGCGAGGAATGGGAAGAAGAGGTGGCGATCGACTGGTTGCCTGAGCGAGGCGTCCACATCGCGGAGATCGACGGCTCGGCGCAGGCGCCGCTGCGGATGCGCCTTGGATCGACCCGGTTCGACGACTGGGGTAGCCTGGAGCGAGAGGTGACCGAGACCGTGGGCGGGGTGAGCACGGTGGTGGAGAGGGGGTATGAGCACCGGGTGGAGCCGTGGCTCCTCTCGTTGCCAGCGTGGGAGAAGGTGACGTCGACGACGCCCGGGGGGACGGACTCGACGGAGCGGAGCGTCTCGTTCGACTTCAACGAGGCGGGTAGGATCGAGCGCGTGGTGGTCGAGCCGCTGGAGCTGTCGGATCCGGAGCCCGACGTGACCGCGACGGTGCGCTACGACTATGACGCCGAGGGGCTGTTGCGCTGCGTGACGCAGACGGCGCTGGGGGTGCCGCCGCGGCGCGTACACATCGCGTACGACGGGACGCCGGGCCACACGGCGCCGAGCGTGATCTGGAACGACCTCGGGCAGGCGCAGTGGTTCGCGGTGCACGCCGGGTACGGGGTGGTCATGGCGGAGATGGACGCGAACGGCGTGCAGACGAGCCGTGTCCACGACGATCTCGGGAGGCTCGTGAGCCGGCGGACGGAGGGGGCCGGCGAGCAGGCGTTGAGCTACGAGCAGCGGTCGGATGGGGTCACGCTGCGCACGTCGGACGGGGGTGGGGCGAGCGGGTTCGTCGAGCTCGATGTCGCTGGCAGGCCGTGGCACGTCGGCCATGTCGGGCACGACGGCGCCACGCTGACGAGTGAGACAACGTATGATGTCGTCGGCCGCGTCATTGCGAAGAGCCGGCCGGCGCGTCGTCTCGACGAGGCGCAGCGGACCCGGCAGGCCTTCGACAGCCTCGGGCGGCTGCTGAGGGTGGTGGGCCCTGACGGCGCGACGTCGCGGTACGCGCACTCGTTCTTCGAGACCACGGCGTCGGACCCGAGGGGCAGCCGTACGAAGCTCGTTCGGGACCTCGACGGCCGCATCGTGCAGAGCACGTCGTACCTGCTCACCGCGGAGCTGTCCGCCACGAGGGTCGACCGCCTCGTCGCTGTCCCGGCGATCGAGGTGACGACGCGCTACGCGTACGGTCCGTTCGACCAGCTCGAGCGCATCCTCGATCCCACGGGTAACGTGACCGAGATCGACTACGACGTGCGGGGGCGGCGGAGGTTGCTCGTCGATCCAGACAAGGGGACGACGCGCTTCCATCACAACGGTCTCGGGGATCTCTTCCGGAAGGTGGAGGGCGGGGACGAGACCATCTACGAGCATGACCTCATCGGCCGGGTCCACCGGATGACCGACGTCGATGGGGTGACCGAGTACACGTGGGACACGGCGGCGCACGGGGTGGGGCGCCTCGCAGCCACGACGAGCCCGGACGGGACCACGACAGGCTACCTGTATGACGAGCACGGCCGGCTGGACTCGCTGATGTGGATCGTCGACGGCGAGCCGTTCAAGGCGTGGGCGAAGTATGATGCGCACGGCCGGCTGGAGACGGTGGCGTACCCCGAGGTGCCAGGGACGCCGCGATTCACGGTGAAGCACACGTACGACAGCCGAGGTTATCTCGAGCGCATCGCGGACGTGACGGCGGACCCGGCGTCTGCAGGAGAGCTGCTGTGGAGGGTGACCGCGCGCAATGACGATGGGGCGCTGTCGAAGGCCACGTACGGGAACGGCGTGAGAATGACGCGCTCGCACGACCCCGTCACGGGTCGGTTGAAGGCGGTGGAGCAGTGGTCGGGGGCGGACCTCCTGTCATCGCTTCACTACGAGTACTACCCGGACGGCCGGGTGAAACGCCGCTTCGCGCCGGAGGACGTTCGGAGCGAGAGCTATACCTACGACACGCTCCACCGGCTGCGCATGTGGAGCTTGACGGTCGGCAAGGTGCATCGGGAGACCGAGTATCGCTATGACGTTCTGGGAAATCTGAAGCGGGTGCTGGTCGGCGGGCAGGTGCGAGAGAGCAACGACTACCTGGATGTGCGACCGCACGCGGTCTCGTCGAGCCTCGACGGCAGCTTCTTTTACGACGCGCGCGGGCGGCTGGAGCAGGATCCTGAGCGAGAGATCCGGTACACGACGTTCGACCTTCCCCGGGAGATCACGACGGCGGGGGGCGTGACGCGGTTCGACTACGATGCGATGGGCGCGCGGGTGCGGAAGGCGGGCCCGTCGGGGACGACGGTGACGGTCGGCGGGCTGTACGAGCGGCGTCAGGGAGCGGAGGGGACGCAGCACGTGTTCCTCGTACCGGGGAGCGACGGGCTGATGGTGGCGCAGGTGGTGGTGAAGGAGGGGAGCGCCGAGCGTCGGGTGCAGTACCTGCACCAGGACGCGCAGGGGAGCGTGACGCTGATGACGGACGCGGCGGGTGGCGCGCCCAGGTCATTGCGTGCGTACTACGAGCCGTTCGGGCGGCGGATCGAGCGCAGCGGCGCGCCGCTGGACGGGCCGACGGGGGAGCTGCGGCTAGGGCTGACGGGGCACGAGCACGATGACGAGCTGGGGCTGATCAACCTGAAGGGCCGGATCTACGATCCGAAGCTGAAGCGTGTGTTGACGCCCGATCCTGTGGTGTCGGCGCCGCTGTTCGGGCAGAGCTACAACCGGTACAGCTATGTGCTGAACGACCCGCTGAACCTCGTGGACCCGACGGGGTATGAGCCGACGGGGCCTGACTGCACGACGTGTGGTGTCTGGGTGCCGCCGCCGGACGGGGGCGGCGAGGGGATCACCATCGTCTCCGGTGGCGGCGGAGGCAAGGATGGGACCTGGGGTGATGGCCAGAACGTGGAAGAGCCGCCGCGGCCTCCGCCGATCGTGAGGTCGGACGTGGACGGGTTCCAGAGCGCCGGCGACGGGCCGATGCAGGAGAGCTTGCTGGTGCAGCTGTTGAACGAGCGTGCGCGGCAAGACCGGCTGTTCTACGAGGGGTTGCAGCGGGACACGTTCCGGGTGACGCAGTGGGCGATGCTGGGCGCCGGGGCGGCGCTGCTGGTCTGGTCGGGGGGCTGGGCGCTGCTCGCGATCGAGGAGCTGTCGGTGCTGGGGAGCACGATCGGGATGACGTCGACGCAGATGGCGGCGGCGAGCTCGGCGAGCTTCACGCTGAGGGCGGTGCCGGCGCTCCTGGGCGAGGTCTGGGTGATGGAGGGGCTGAGCCAGAACGACCCGGGGAGGATCGCCGATGGGCTCGTGATGGTGGCCTCCGGGGGGGCGACCTTCGGCGAGGGGCTGGGGTCGGGGCCGCGGGCGGGTGGGGGCACAGGGGCCCGGCTCGTGAATCCTCGAGCGCTCCGCGCCACCGAAGAATTGTCAAGCAAGAGCCAGGCCGAGAAAATGAGCAAATCCATGGGTGGCAAGAAGGGGTTCGGCCCATTCGATCCGATTGATGCGATCGAAGCTGACGGTGCCCTATATATCGTTGACGGTCACCATCGACACAGCGCTGCGATTAAAGCGAAGCTCAGAGAGGTTCCAGTGATGGTGCAGCCGGTGTCTTCTGATGAAGAAGCGCGGCAGTTGTTTCGCAGTTGGGTATCTACTCTGAACGACAAGGGATTCTAGATGGTGACTGGAGACGCGGTTCAGCTCCTCTCGCGGTTTGCGTCATTGCAGGGGCGTCTGGTGCGGAAGTTCTTAGAGCTGTATGAGCCAAAGGATCGAGAGCGGTTTCGCGATGTGCCTAATGGAACGCTGTCGATTGAAGGTGCGACATGGACGCATCGGCGTCATGGGGCGGGTGTCGCCTTCACGGGTATTAACAACGTCAGAGTGAATGCCCATGTTGGGATGAATGAATACCCGGAAGGGATCGACGGAGGTCGGTTTTTTGAGTATCTTGAGTCAATTGGTATCTCGGTTGTGGATTTTGCTGGCATTGAATACAATGTCACGATGTGTGATATGGATAAAATGGTGGATGAGCTGTGGCGGCGTGGGATCCTTCGGGCGGTCACGACAGAGGGGCGATTTGCGCATCGACTCTTTGTCCTATGTTGTTGAGTATTGAAACCATGCCACGGGACGAGTTGGGAAGGGCGAGGTCCACGCAGAGGCAGGTCTTGCAAAGGCCGGATTTCGAAGATTGTCCAGACGTAACCACACCGCGTCGGGACGCTTGGCGTGGTCGCGGCATCGTCGTCCTCGACGAACACGGAGAGGTCCTCGGGTGGGAGCAGCACGCGGCGCGCGTCGAGGGGCGCGGGGGCGCTCGCCGGCCGGTGGCGTCCAGCGACGTGGGATGCCGTTTCGTCCGGATTCGAGCCATTACCTTTCTCAGGGCGCTCGTGATCCTGGCCGCCGTACCTGCGGCGTTCGCTGCCTGCGGAAAGAAGGCGCCGCTCGGGTCTCCGTGCCGCGCTGACGACGACTGCGCTTCAGGCCTCGCCTGCCACCGCGAGCAGTGCCTGCACGAGGGGAGCGCCCGGCGCCTGCGCGACGAGGAGCAGCGCGCCTCGGGCGAGGGCGGAGCGCGGAAGGTCGGCGACCGCATCGAGGTCGAGTGGAAGGGGTCGTACAAGCCCGCCATCATCACCGGCGTCGTCGCCCCCGACTCCTACCGGGTCCACTTCGACGGGTACGACGCGCAGTGGGACGAGGTCGTGACGGAGGCGCGCATCAAGGGCGGCGCGCGCTCGGGCTCGGGGCAGAGGACCGCGGTGCCGGCGGCGAGCAGCACGCCGCGCTGAGGGGCGGAAATTCCATGACTATTTGCTGTCCGCGCGGATGAAGTCCACGAACGCGCGAAGCGCGGCGGGCATGTGGCGGCGGCTCGGATAATAAAGAAAGGGGCCCGAGAAACGCGACCACCAGCGCTCCAGGACCGGCTTCAAGGCGCCGCTCTCGAGGTGCGGATGCAGCCAGTCCTCGAACCAGTAGACGAGACCGGTGCCCGCGATCGCGGCGTCCACGAGGAGGTCCGTCGCACTCCCGAGGCTGCCGACAAGCGGGCCGGTCGGGTCGACCTTCACGACCTCGCCGTCGCGCTCGAATTCCCACGGGCACAGCGCGCCGTTCGGGAAGCGGCCGCGCAGGCATGCGTGATCGAGGAGCTTGCGCGGATGGGTCGGGCGCCCGTGCCGCTCGAGGTAGGCGCCCGACGCAGCGAGCGCCAGGCGCTGCTCGCGCTGGCCGATCGGGACCGCGATCATGTCTTTCTCGAGCGTCTCTTCGTAACGAATGCCAGCGTCGCAGCCCGCGGCGAGGATGTCGACGAGCGTGTCGTCCGCCGTCACCTCGACGCGGATATCGGGATATGCGGCGAGGAACGGCGGCAAGATCCGTGGGAGCACGAGCCGCGCGGCGACGACGGGGACGTTCAACCGAAGCGTGCCGGCCGGCTTTTCGCTCGAGCTCTTCACGACGTCGAGCGCCGCTGCGATCTCGGCGAGCGCAGGGCCGAGCCGCTCGAGGAGACGCGCGCCGGCCTCGGTCGGCGCGACGCTGCGGGTCGTCCGATGAAGAAGCCGAACGCCGAGCTCGCCCTCCAGCCGGCGCACCGCCTCGCTCGCGCTCGACGCGCTCGTGCGGCTCGTGCGGCTCGCCTCGCGGAAGCCGCCGGCGCGCGCCACCGCGGCGAAGACGCGGACGTCGTCGAGATCCACTGTCATTGTTCGCCTTTCCGTACAGGCCGTGCTGATTCCAGGCCCTTATCATACACCCCGTCGTCGCCTACCGTCGACAGCCATGACGAATCTAGCCAAGGTCGGGACGTTCAAGATGGGCAGTCGCACGGTGAAGCGCTTCGGGTACGGAGCCATGCAGCTCGCCGGGCCGGGCGTGTTCGGACCGCCGAGAGACCGCGATGCCGCGCTCGCCGTGCTGCGCGAGGCGGTGAAGAGCGGCGTCGATCACATCGACACGAGCGACGTGTACGGGCCGCACGTCACGAATCAGATCATCCGCGAGGCGCTGCACCCGTACCCGAGCGATCTGGTGATCGCCACGAAGGTCGGCGCAAAACGCGGCCCACAGGGATCCTGGGAGCCGGCGTTCGCCGCCGAGGACATCACGAGCTCGGTCCACGACAACCTCCGGAATCTCGGCGTCGACGCGCTCGACGTCGTGAACCTGCGCGTCCTGTTCGACGCGCAGGGACCCGCGGAAGGCTCGATCGAGGCGCCGCTCTCCGCGCTCATGAAGCTGCAGCGCGAGGGCAAGGTCCGCCACATCGGTCTCAGCAACGTGACCGCGAAGCAGGTGGAAGAGGGGCGCGCGATGACCGAGATCGTGTGCGTGCAGAACCTGTACAACCTTGCGCACCGGCAGGACGACGCGCTCATCGACAGCCTCGCCGCGGCGGGCATCGCGTACGTGCCGTTCTTCCCGCTCGGCGGCTTCTCGCCGCTCCAGTCCTCGACGCTGTCCGACGTCGCGCGCCAGCTCGGCGCGACGCCGATGCAGGTCGCGCTCGCGTGGCTCCTGCGGCGCTCGCCGAATATCCTTCTCATTCCCGGGACGTCGAGCGTCGAGCACCTGCGCGAGAACCTCGCGGCGGCAGATCTAGAGCTGTCCGATGACGCGATGAAGGCGCTCGACTCTATCTAGAGTAGTGGAGCGTTCGACAAGCCTTTTCCGGTTCAATCTCCGCCGGATTCCAGCAAGACTCGAACCCAAAAATCGACATCGCCCTGTGCCCAGACTGGCTCCCCCACGTTCTTCCTAGGGCGAAGGGGCCGGCGACAACGGCGGGCCGCTTCCGGGGCGCCGCGCTGCATGGGCCGGCCGGCTCCCCTCCATCCACACGTTGCGAGCTGCAGAGCTGGACCATGCGCAAGACTTATCTCATGGCGTCAATTTTCGTTGCGACCGCGCTCCTCGCGGCCGGCTGCAAGACGGGGACATGCGCGGATGCCGTCGAGCACGCCGAGGCCTGCGGGGTCGACGGCCTCGAGCTCGAGGACGATCTCGTCGGCTGCTCCGAACACGAGGCGTGTCGCGCGTCGTGCGTGCTCGACGCGCCCTGCGACGAGATCAAGGCGTCGTTCGCCGGCGGCACGGACCGCAGCACGGAGGCCTGGCGCTGCTACGAGCAGTGCCCCATCTCTGATTGATGGCCATTCTACCGATCGCGCGCAGGCGCGGGCTGAAGGGCCTTTCGAGATCGATCGGGTCCGCGACGCGAGGAGCGGTGAGCGCTGTATCCCCTCGCGGTCAACGCCCGGTACACGCCGTGGAGCCGCGTGGGGGCAACGCCGTGGGCGACAACGTGAGCTGCAGGGGGGTGGCCCGCCTCATCGACGCCCCGGGGTGGGGCGAAAAGGCGGACGCGTCGCCGCCGTTGACCGGCGCGGGCGGCCGATGCCGGTCACCAGCCGGATTTCTCGTCCTCGCCCAGCGCGCCGCCGATCAGGCCGGCCGCCCCGCCCACGGCCGCGCCGCCGGCGCCTCCGAGGAGGCCTCCGGCGAGCGCCCCCTTGGCAGCGCCTCCGGCGAGCTCGTCCTCCGGCGAGGACTCCCTCGCTTTTCCCTCCGCCGCCGGGTCCGCCTGCTCCTGCTGGCTCGTCGCTGGTGTCGGCCGATTCTTCTGCTGCTTTTTCATGATGAGCTTCGGAGCAAGCCGCGTACCAGCAGCGACGGCGGGCCGCCGGAGCGGGGCGGTCTCCGTTCGGTCTGGTTCGATCCATGCACCGAATTCGTGATCTCGAGGAGCGACCGCACGAGCGGGTCCTTGTCGTCCATGGCGCGCCACACCGAGCGGCCAAGGATGACGACGTTGAGGTCACGAACCCGCTTGAACACCACTCCGGCAAGGAGCGTCGACGCGGCGCTCTCGGGAAACAAGCTGAGACCTTCGCCGCTCGCCACGAGCATGAGGATCACATCGCTGCTGGCCTCCTCGTGGGCGAGCTCGAGCCGATGATCATGCGCTCGGAAGGCGGCGATGATGTCGTCCTGGAGGCGCGGGCCCTCCTTGCGCGGGGGCCAGAGAAAGCGCTCCTGCTTCAGGTCCGCGACCCTCAGCGCGCGCCGTGCAGCGAGGCGATGGCTCTTCGACATCACGACGCCGACGCGCTCGCGATACAGCACGCGGAAGTGGAAGAGCGGGTTGTCTTCCGGCGAATGATAGCCGTACCCGACGGAGATCTTGCCGTCGCGCAGCGCGGCGACCTGCTCCTCGCTCGGCAGCGGCCGAAGGCGTACCTCGACGCGCGGATGACGTGCGCGGAACGTCTGCACGATCCCCGGCAGCAGGAGGGCATCAGCCAGGGCGCCGTCGAATCCGACCACGATCGTCCCGATACGGCCTTGCGCCGTCGCGCGGGCGTCCTCGACCGCGAGCGCGGCGCGAGCCAGGGTCGCGCGCGCACCTTCGAGGAAACTCCGGCCGGCGGCGGACAGCTTCACCCCGCGTCCCGAGGGCACGAAGAGCTCGACGCCGATCTCCTCTTCGAGCTGAGCGATCTGCCGGCTCAAGGGCGACTGCGAGACGTGAAGCTGCTCCGCCGCCCTTCCGAAGTGCTCCGCTTCCGCGACGGCGACGAAGTACCGCAGGTGACGTAGCTCCATGTTTCAGACCTATAGGGTCTGAAACCGTTGTGATCAATGTCCTGGTGGCCTTGAACGCGACGGTGCAGGCTGTTCGGAGGCCATCGACCTGTCTCTGTTTCGCTGAGCCTCGCGCCCGACAACCGAGAGGACCCGACCATGACCGAGAACAACCCCGCTTCCAGCTCCGAGCGAAAGGAGCGCGCGAGGCCCGCCCCCGAGGCGAACCAGAGGATGCAACGTCGCCCCGCCGGCGCGGCGCTCGTCGCCGGGGCAGTGATCTTCTTCCTCGCCGAGCTCATCGCCGCCGCGGCATGGACGGATCCCCCCTACAGCTACACGCATCACTACATCAGCAACCTGGGAGTCCGTGGCCCCCTCGAGGCTCTTGGCCAGTTCATGAACTCGCCGCTCGCGTGGGTCATGAACACCGGGTTCTTCCTCTTCGGGATCATGTTCTTCATCGGTGTCGCCGCGCTCGAGGGTCTGCGAAGCTGGCGCCGCTGGGCAGCGCTCATCCTGGGAGCTCTCGTCGCGCTTGGCGGCGTCTTGCTGGCGCTCAACCCCGGTTCCGGAGAGCCGCCTGGCGGCGCAGTCGACTATCACGGCCTGGGCGCCTTCGCGTCCATCGTCGGAGGCAACGTGCTCGTGTTCCTCCTTGGACGCCAGCGCCAACAGATCGGAGTCACTCCGAAAGCCGGGAGGGCCATGGTCGTCCTCGGCGTGTTCGGGCTCGCCTCGATGGTGGCCTTCCTCGCGGTCGCCAGCTCGGGGGCCAACGTCCTCATCGGCCTCGTCGAGCGCTGCGCCGTCTATCCCATCCTGGTCGGCTTCCTCTGTGCGGGGGCGTCGATCTGGAATCGCCGGACCTGTGCACGCTCGAGCGGCGAGGACGAGACTTCCCGACCGCGCGAGCGCTCGGGAAGCGCCGCAGCATGCAACGACGCATCAGGTTGATGCGCGCGCGAAGTACGTGCCGTGCTCGAGGTCGGCGAGCAGGCCCGCCTTCTCGGGCTTCCAGCCGAACCGCGCCTGCGTGAGCGCGCTCGACGCGGGGGTGTCGAGCGCGAAGAACCCGCCGAGCCAGCCGAAGTGCTCCTTGGGGACCGATTCGACCGGCACGCCGAGCTTGCGGCCGATCACGCCGGCGATGTCGCGGGTCGGGATCCCCTCGTCGCCGATCGCGTGGAGTCGCGCGCCGGCCGGCGCCTTCTCGAGCGCGAGGACGAACAGCCGCGCGGCGTCGAGCCGATGCACCGCGGGCCAGCGGTTCTCGCCGCCACCGACGTACCCGGAGCGCCCGGTCTTGCGCGCGATCTCGATCAGCATCGGGACGAACCCGTGATCGCCATCATCGTGGACCGAGGGCGGCAGCCGCAGCGAGGACACGCGCACGCCGCGGCTCGCGAACGACAAGGCGAGCTGCTCGGAGGCGGCCCGCAGGCCGCCGGCCGACGCGTCGGGCGCCTCGTCCTCGGTGGCGACCCGGCCCGGCGCGAAGCGCGCGATGCCGGAGGCGATGACGAGCGGGCGCCCGGAGCCGGCGAGCGCGCCGCCGAGCGCCTCGATCGCGCCGCGGTCCTTCTCGCAGTTACCGGCGTAGTCGGTGAAGTCGTCGTGGGAGAACGCGCAATGGATCACCCCGTCGCAGGCGGCGGCGCCGCGGCGCAGGCTATCGAGATCCGTGAGCGAGCCGCGGTGCACGTCGACGCCGGCCGCGGCGAGCCTCTCGGCGGACGCATCCGAGCGCGCGAGACCGAGCACGCGGTGGCCGGCGCGGATGAGCTCGGGGACGATGGCAGATCCGATGAAGCCGCTGGCTCCCGTGAGGAAGATACGCATGGGCAACCTCTCCTTGGTTCGCGATCCACCATGGCACCGCCGCGGCGCACGCGAAATACACGGCCGTCTCCAGTTCTTGCCCGATCGTCTACGCGACGGTAGGCTGCCACCGTGATCCCCGGGAGCGACGAGTTGAAGGACCTCATCTCGCGCTGGTGCCCTGGCGAGGGCATACACGCCTCGCCAGTGCCCGGAATTTCTTGCATCAAAGTCTCGCGCCAGCAGCAACGCGCGAAGCGGCACTGGCGCGCGTCGTTCTGCATCGTCGTCCAGGGCACGAAGGAGATCCTGCTCGAGCGGCAGGTCTTTCGCGAGCGCGAGCCGCACTACATCGTCAGCCCGATCGACCTGCCGGTGACGAGCCGGGTGATGGGCGTGTCGCCGGCGCAGCCGCTCTTGGGCCTGAAGATGGACTTCGATGCGGCCCTGCTGCGCGAGGTCGCGGCGCAGCTCGACCGCACGCGCCCGGGAGGCCTCGAGAACCCGGGGCGCGCGATCTTCATCGGCAAGGCGAGCGATCGCATGCTCGACGCCGCGGCCCGGCTGGGCGCGCTGCTCGAGACGCCTGACGACGCGACCGTGCTCGCGCCGCTCGTGAGGAAAGAGCTGATCTTTCACCTGCTGAAAGGCCCTGACGGCCCGGCGATCCGCCAGCTCGTGCGCGCGGGCAGCCAGGCGCACCGCATCGCCGAGGCGGTCTATCACCTGCAGGCGTCGCTCGACGAGGACGTCGATATTGCCGCGCTCGCGCGCAGCGCAGGGATGAGCCGGGCGGCGTTCTTCAAGCGGTTCAAGGAGGCCACCGCGATGAGCCCGCTGCAGTACCAGAAGCGCCTGCGCCTGCTCGAGGCGCGCCGCCTGATGGTCGAAGAAGGCGTGGGCGCCGAGGTCTCGGCGTTCCAGGTCGGCTACACGAGCGCCTCGCAGTTCAGCCGCGAGTATTCGCGCATGTTCGGCAACTCGCCGCTGCGCGATGCCCGCGCGCTGCAGCAGAAGGCCGCGGTCGTCCAGGACATGTAGTCCGGCCGCTTCCCGCGACGCCCCTCGTTTCCGCTCCCACATTCCGCCCCCGTGGCCGCCTCGATCTGAAAGATCGAGCTCGCCCAGAAACCGCTCGGCGCCTTCGCCGTAGGACTGGGCACCGCTCGACACGAGCGCGGCGATGCGTCGAACGCTGAAGCATGCGGCCGTATCCGGACACGGGCTCGCCCGTGGACGCCGCACGACGGCCGCAATGCGCGTATGGCGCAGCGCGGGCAGCGCAAACCATCAGAGAACGGAGAGGCAGCTATGAGAACATCAATTGGCGCCCTGTTGATCGTTTCCCTCGCGTCGGCCTGTCTGAGCGCCTGCGGGGGTGAACCCGAGAGTCCCGCGGACGGCCAGAGCGCCGTCGGATTCGTGTTCGTGGGGACGAACCATAACAACACGCACGACGCCGGCGAACCTGCCAACCAGGTCACCGTGTACCGCAGGTTCGCCGATGGATCGCTCGAGCTCGCCGATCACGTGGACACCGGCGGCCAGGGGTCCGGGCCCTCGGCGCGCTTCGCCGGCGATGGCCTCGGCTCATCGCATTCGATGGTGCTCAGCCAGGACCGGGCATTCCTCCTTGTCACGAACGCCGGCAGCGACACGCTCTCCGTGCTCCGCGTCGGAAAGGACACCCTCGAGGTCACCGATGTCCAGCCCACCAGCGATGGCGCCGGCCCGGGCTTCCCGAACAGCGTGACCCAGCACGGCGATCTCGTCTATGCGCTGAACGGCGCCGGCGAGGGGAGCATCACCGGCTTTCGTCTGAGCGCCCAGGGGAAGCTCGCGCCAATCCCTGGCTCGACCCGGCTGCTCTCCGCGAACCAGGCCAGCCCGCCCGACACGCTGTTCAACCCGGCGCAGGTGTCATTCACCCCGGATGGGAGGCAGCTCGTCGTCACGATCAAGGACGGGCCCGCCGCGGGCCTGATTGGCGGCGTGACCCCGACCGGCCCGAGCCGGGTGCTCGTGTTCGACGTGCTCGATGACGGCCAGCTCGCGCAGACGTTCACGCAGACCGACCTCGACAACGACGGCCCGTTCGGGTTCTCGTTCGACGCGGCCGGGCACCTGCTCACGGCCATGTTCGTGGGCGGTGATGACCTCGCCGGCGCGGCCGGATCGTTTCAGATCAACGCGGACGGGACGCTCTCGCCGATCACGCGGACAGCGAAGGTGAGCCAGCTCGATCCGTGCTGGATCGAGAACAACGGGGAGTTCGCGTTCACCGCGAATTACACCTCGGGCACCCTCTCGAGCTTCCGTATCGGCGACGACGGCAGCCTGACGGTGCTCGACGAGCAGGCCGGTCTCACCGACGAGCGCGCGGGCACCCCCGGCGCGAGCCAGCAGGGCTCGACGCCGCTCGATCTCGGCATCAGCCCCGATGGCCGGTTCCTCTATGACGTCCTGCCGGGTTCGGGGAGCGTGGGCGCCTGGCGGATCGAGGACGACGGCAGGCTCACCAAGATCGGCGAATACGGCGGGCTCCCCAGGACCGTCGACGGCGACAGGGCGCCGGAGGAGCGCTTCGGCCCAGGCGGGAGCCCGGCCGGCATCGGCGTGCTCTGAGCCTCACGGGCCCATTCCACCGCATCCATCAACGCTCACATCAAGGAATCGAGTCATGAACAACGCTGCGAAGAACGATCGACGCGCCGTCTATGTGATGACCAACGCGACCCCGAATGCCATCCAGGTGTTCCACCGGGCGGGCGACGGCATGCTCTCCCCTGGGGCGTCCTATCCGACGGGCGGGAACGGCCACGCACCGAACCCTCCGCTCGGCTTCCCGATCCTCGAGTCCCAGAGCGCCCTGGTCCTCAGCCGGGACGGGCGCATGCTCTTTGCTGTCAATGCGGGGAGCAACACGATCTCCTCGTTCGTCGTCCGCCGAGGCGGTGAGCTCCAGCGGGTCGGCCTGGTCTCCTCGAACGGCGCGCGCCCGGTCTCCCTCGCGCTGCACGAGGACGTGCTCTACGTCGCGAACGCGGACAGCAAGAGCATCCAGGGATATCGAGTCGGCCACACGGGAGAGCTGGCGATGCTCGCCGGCGCCTCGCGCTCGCTGAGCGGCTCCGGTATCGCCACCATTGCGTTCAACCGGACGGGCGATGTCCTGGTGATCGCGAGCCGCGGGGACGGCGAGCCGATGGGGAGCCTCGAGACCGTCACCGTCGACGACCACGGGATGCCCGGGCCGGTCCGCTGGCAGGACGTGGTGAAGGCCGGCCAGGCGCCGTTCGGCTTCACGTTCGATCGGCGCGACCACGTCATCCTCTCGAACCTGTCGCTGACCGGCGACAGCTCGGTCTCGCGCTACAGCGTCGCCCCCACCGGGGAGATGCGGCTCATCGCGGAGCAGCGCATCTTCACGACCGCGGCGTGCTGGGTGGCGACCGCGACCGCCGGCCCCGCGACGTTCGCGTTCATCACGTCGGCGGGCTCGCGCTCTGTCACCGCGCTTCGCGTTGACCGGAGCGGCAGCCTGACGCCTGTGGGGCCGCTGAGCGCGACGGAACAAACGGCGTTCACGAGCGGGCTGGCCCTCGATTGCGCCGTGAGCATGGGCGACGACTTCCTCTACGTGCTGAGCCCTGACGGGTTCAGCGTGCCGCCCTTCACCGGTGCGGGGCCGGCTGTCGTGCACGGCTACCGGATCGAGCCGAGCGGCGAGCTGACCTCGCTGGGCTCGCCGGTAGGCTGCTTGCCCCAGGGCGCTACCGGGCTCGCCGCGGTGTAGCCGGGGCGATGCGGCAGGCGCCTCTCACGGACCGCAGGAATCTCAAGAGCCCGGCCGGCGCTCGAACGCGCCGTCTCCGGGCTGCTTGCTTCTTGGATGAGCGCGAGCGCGGGCGCGAGCTTGGGTCAGTGGGTGGGGGGGCGGTAGGTGGCGTGGGGTTCGGCGAAGTCCCAGACGAGCTTGAGGAGGGGTTCGGGGGTTTCGATCTGGGGGAGATGCCCCGCGTTGGGGAGCAGCGTGAAGCGGGCGCCGGGGATGGCGGCGGCGTAGGCGCGGCCGTAGTCGGGGGTGCAGATACCGTCGCTGTCGCCCCAGAGGACGAGGGTGGGCTGGGAGATGGCAGCCAGCCGTGGGCGTAAGGTCGGATCGGTCATCGTGCCACCGTAGGTGCGTAGGGTGGCCCGGTTGGCGGCCATGGCGGCGCGCTGGCTGTCGCTGAGGCTGGCCGGGTCGATGCGGAACCGTTCGGGGTTGTGGTAGCTGCGCTCGGCCAGCTGGGCGAGCGTGAGAGAGAAGATGTCGGCGACGGGCTGGTCGGCGACGTCGATGCCGACCGCGTCGACGAGGATGGTGCTGCTGATGCGCTGGCTCTGCAGGAGGGCGAGCTCGGCGGCGATCCAGCCGCCAATCGAGCTGCCGACGACGGTGACGTCGACGAACTCCAGCTGGTCGAGCAGGGCGCGGTAGAGCTGGGCGAGGCCAGCGATGGTGGTCAGCCATTGCGGGCGGTGGGTCCCGTCGAAGCCGGGATGGGTGGGAACAATCACCCGGGCGTGGTTGCGTTCGGCAAGGGTCTTGGCGAAGCCGGCCACGGACCTGGGACCGGCGCCCCCGTGCAGGAGCAGGAAGGGGAGTCCGGCGCCGTACGCGTCGACGGTGACATCGACCTGGCCGTGGCCGGGAAGGGTGAGGCTGTGCGTTGCCATGGGGGCTCCTTGTGCGGTTGCGGCGAGCGCGCTCGCCGCAACCGCTGGTGGTAAGGCTCTTGTCGAAGCGGCACGCGCGCGGATCGTCCCGCTGGGGCGCAGCGCGGCGGCTTTGATGACTTGACCCTAGCGCCTTGCTCGACGGCGTACATTGTCCGGACGTGCCAGAAAGGTGGCGCGCGACGCCAAGCGCACGGTGTTGTGCGAGCTCGCCAGAGGCCGCGCGCTGCCAGGGATGGGGCTTGCGCGCGGGCTCGGCGCGCCGCTAGGGAACCCGGCGCGCGGGCGCCTTGTCCGGACGAGGCGGTGTCGTGGCGCCTGGCGCCAGCGAAGCGCGGTACTCGGCCGGCGTGCGCCCGCTCCACCGCCGGAACGCCCGGTAGAAGGCGCTGAGCTCGCGGAACCCGACGAGCCACGCGACGTCGGCGATCGATCGCTGCTCGTCCGCGAGGAAGCCCGTGGCCATCTCGTATCGGACCTGATCGAGCACCGACTCGAAGGTCTGGCCCTCGCCCGTGAGCCTGCGCTGGAGCGTGCGCCGGCTCGTCCCCAGCGCCTTCGCGACGCGGGCGATGTCGGGCGAGCCGTCGCGCAGGAGGGCGGCGACCGCCTCCCGCGTCCTCGCGCACCAGGTCTCCCTTGTCGCCAGGGCGGCGAGGAGCGCCTCTGCAGAGCGGGAGACGAGCTCCTGGAGCACGGCGTCGTGCTGCGGAAGTGGCTGGTCGAGCACGGCGTCATCGAAGATCAGCCGCGGCACCGGCGCGTTCCAGGCGATCGGTGCGGCGAACAGGCGCTCGTGAGGCCGCACGTCGGCCGGGGCCGAGGACGCGAGCTCGACGCGCACCGGGGAGATCGGCGCGCCGGTGAAGGAGCGGCCGAGCATCAGCATCGTCGCGCTGCCCAGCTCCGCGAGCTGGCGACGGCCATCCGGAGCGGCTGTGGCCGTTTTCCCCTGAGGCCGGAGCACGATCGACGTGAGGCACGCCGCGTGATCGCGGTCGAGCTCGAGGCGAACGCCTTCGTTCCAGAGCCGGAAGTAGCGAGCGGCCCGCTCGTAAGCGGCGCGAAGCGTGGGGCTCGTGGAGGCAGCATAGGTGACGACCCCGAAGCGGCGCGGGTCCGCCGTCGAAGCAAGGCGAAGCCCGAGATCGTCGGCGCGGGTCAGCTCGACGGCGGCCCCCAGGAGCTCGGGGAGCTTCTCGGCCGGGCCTCGGGCGTCGACGCCGTCGAGCGCGACGCCGGCGAGCACGTCGGCGCGGAGGCGGCTCGCAGCGCCGGGGGCGAGCTGGTCGGAAAAGACGAGAATCGACAGGAAAGAGCCGGCAGCTGCGCTGTGGCTCGGTCCTGAGCCTTTTGTACCGCGCGGAGGCATTGTCCGAGGTGAGGGGGTAAGAGGAGCAAACGCCTTCCCGAGAATCAAGCGATTTGTGGCCCCGTGCACGAGGGCGCGAGCGCCGGATCACGTACGTGCTCTGACGACCTGACTGGCGTCGTCCACTGCTGGAATGGGCGAGAAGCACGTGCCCCGTCGAGCAGAACCCTCACGCATCGTCAGGCACATTTGATGCCGGCCCCATGACGAGGGACCACGATGCCTGTCACCATCCTTTTCCTGAGCGCCAACCCTTCCGGCACCGAGCAGCTCGGCCTCGATGAGGAGTACCGCGACATCGAGGAAGAGCGGAGGGGAGCACGCCTGCGCGACGTGTTCGAGCTACGCCCGGTGCTCGCGGCGCGCATCGACGATGTGCGTCATGCGCTCGCGGATCACAGGCCCACGGTTGTGCACTTCGGCGGCCACGGGCAGCACGCCGGGCCTGCCGCCGATGGATGGGACGTGCGCCCGATCCCGGGCGCCGGACGCGCTCTCGACGAGCGCACGGAGCTCTTGCTGAATGACGAAGCCGGGCGCCCTGCGCCGGTGCCGATCGAGGCGCTCGCGGAGCTGTTCCGGCTCTCGGGCGGCTCGGTGCGCTGCGTGGTGCTCAACGCCTGCTACTCGCTCGCGCAGGCGAAGGCCATCGCGCGGCACGTGGAGTGCGCCATCGGCACGTCGAGCGTGATACGGGACAAGGCCGCGGTGGCGTTCTCGAAGGGGCTTTACGGCGCGCTCTTCAACGGTGACACCATCGAGAAGGCGTTCGCTTCGGGCCGCAACGAGGTGAATCTCCTGGGGCTCGACGATGCGAAGGTGTACGAGCTCTGTCCGCGCGAACCGGGGATATCGGAGACGCTCCGCCTCGCGGCGCTGCCGAAGGTGCAATTCAGGGTGCGGCTCGCGCGCAACCCGTCCTTCGTCGGCCGCGACGAGGAGCTCGAACACTTGCACCGGATGCTCCAGGACCCGCAGCCCGGCGGCAGGCGGCCTGTGATGCTCACGGGGATGGGCGGGATCGGCAAGACGCAGCTCGCGGTCGAGTATGCCTTCAAGCACGAAGCGAGCTATCGGCACGGGGTCTACTTCATCAATGCTGCGAGCGACGACTGGCGGCCGGCGCTGGCGAAGCTCGCTGTCGACCTGGATCTGGAGGCGAAGGCCGCACCGGAGGCGGAGCGGCAGCTCCGGCTGGTGGCGGCGCTCGACGCGTACCTGCGGGCGCGGCCGGAGGCGCTTGTGATCTTCGACTATGTCAAGAACCCCGCGGATCTCGAGACGGACCGCGCTGCCGGCCTCGTGCCGGCGAACCTGGGATGCCGCGTGCTGGTCACGACGCGACGGCGCGACGAGCGCTTCGAGAGCATCGATCTCCGGGGGTTGCCGGAGGATGCCGCGGTGAAGCTCCTGCTCTCGCGACGGAGCGCACGGGACCCGGCGGACGACCCCACCGAGGCGGCGACGATCTGCCGGCGGTTCGGCGCGATGCCGCTGGCCATCGAGCTCGCGGCGGCATTCTTGGGCAAGAATCCCCAGCTCTCGCTCGCTGGCTATGCGCGTTGGATGGAAAAATATGGAGTGTTCGAAGGGACGGACAGGCCCGGTCTCACGCCCGAAGAGCTCGCGACGCGGCACGAAGCAGCGGTGAAGGCGACGCTGCAATCACAGTGGGACGAGCTGAAGAGCGCCGACGCGAGAGAGGTGCTGAAAACAGCCGCGCTGCTGGAGGTGGCCGCGGACATCCCACGAGCGCGCCTTTCGCTGCTCACCGGGCTCGCCAGCGAGGTGGAAGAAGGGTTTCCGGGCCCGCTCCATGACGCGCTCCGGGAGATCAGCGAGCTGTCGTTCGTCGAGCCGATGAGGAAGCGGGAGGTTGTCCGCCTGGAGCCGCTGGTGTGGGCGTTCGTGAAACAGAAGATCGAAGCACCGGAGGCGTTTGCCGCGGCCTGCGGGGAGCGGCTGGGCGAGGCGCTCCGGGACATGGATCGGCTACAAAGTGAGGTGGCGAAGCGGAAAATCGACGAGGTGCTCGCGGACCTGCGGATCGGTATCCAGCTCGCGGGGGCGCCCGGGCGAGCCAGGCTGGAGGCGTTGAGCCGGCCGCTGGATCGGGAGTCCAGCATCCTGCGCAGGTGGGATCCAGCAAAGGCACCGGGGTTCCTCCTCCAACAGCTCCGCAACCGATGCCTGGACATGGGGATCGGGGAGGTGCAAGCGCGGGCGGAAAGGAAGCTCGGGGAGCACCGGCGGTCCTGGTTGCGTGAGCGCTTTCCCTTCAGCCGTGACTCCGAGGCGCTCCTCCGCACCCTCCAAGGGCATAAAGATGCTGTGACCGGCGTAGCGGTGACGTCGGATGGCCGTATCGCTGTCTCCGCCTCCCGGGACAAGACGCTCAAGGTGTGGGACCTGGCGACGGGGCAGCTCCTACGCACCCTCGACGAGCATACCGAAAGGCTGACCGGTGTGGCGGTGGCGCCGGATGGCCGCATCGCTGTCTCCGCGTCCGCCTCCGCCTCTTCCGCTTTCATCCCCGGGGCTAGTAAGCTCAAGGTGTGGGACCTGACGACAGGGCAGCTCCTCCGCACCCTCAAAGGGTATGCCCGCAACAGGTTTGGCGTGGCGGTGACGCCGCATGGCCACATCGCCGTCGTCGCCTCCGGGGATAAGACGCTCGAAGTGTGGGACCTCGGGACGGGGCAGGTCCTCCGCACCCTCGAAGGGCATCCAGACATCGTATACTGCGTGACAGTGACGCCGGATGGTCGCATCGCCGTCTCCGCCTCCGGGGACAAGACGCTCAAGGTGTGGGACCTCGGGACTGGGCAGGTCCTCCGCACCCTCGAAGGGCATACCGACAGCGTATACTGCGTGACGGTGACGCCGGATGGCCGCATCGCCGTCTCCGCCTCCGGGGATAAGACGCTCAAGGTGTGGGACCTCGAGACTGGGCAGGTCCTCCGCACCCTCGAAGGGCATACAGCACGTGTGTTCGACGTGGGGGTGACGTCGGATGGCCGCATCGCCGTCTCCGCCGCCGCCTGGGATAAGACGCTCAAGGTGTGGGACCTCGGGACTGGGCAGGTCCTCCGCACCCTCGAAGGGCATACCGACGCTGTGACCGGTGTGGCGGTAACGTCGGATGGTCGCATCGCCGTCTCCGCCTCCGCCTCTTGGGATAAGACGCTCAAAGTGTGGGACCTGGCGACGGAGCAGGTCCTCCGCACCCGCCAAGGGCATACCGGCTGGGTGAACGGTGTGGCGGTGACGTCGGATGGCCGCATCGCCGTCTCCGCCGCCTTCGATAATATGCTCAAGGTGTGGGACCTCGGGACTGGGCAGGTCCTCCGCACCCTCGAAGGGCATATCGGCAGTGTGGAAGGCGTGGCGGTGACGCCGGATGGCCGCATCGCCGTCTCTGCCTCCCGGGATAACACGCTCAAGGTGTGGGACCTCGGGACTGGGCAGGTGCTCCGCACCCTCGGAGGGCATACCGGCCTTGTGTGGGGTGTGGCGGTGACGCCGGATGGCCGCATCGCCGTCTCCGCCTCCGAGGATCGTACGCTCAAGGTGTGGGACCTCGGGACTGGGCAGGTCCTCCGCACCTTCCGAGGACATACCCGTGATGTGACCGGCGTAGCGGTGAAGCCGGATGGCCGCATCGCCATCTCCGCCTCCTTCGACACGACGCTCAAGGTGTGGAACGTAGAGACTGGGCAGCTGCTCCGCACCCTCGAAGGGCACACCCTCCTTTTGGCCGGCGTGGCGGCCACGCCAGATGGTCGCGTCGCCGTCTCCGCGTCCTGGGATAAGACGCTCAAGGTGTGGGACGTAGAGACTGGGCGGCTGCTCCGCACCCTCGAAGGACACACCGACGTTGTGTACGGCGTGGCGGTGACGCCGGATGGCCGCATCGCCGTCTCCGCTTCCGAGGACAAGGCGCTCAAGGTGTGGGACCTCGTAGGGACGGCCCAGCCCATCACGACTCTCGAAACCCATGCGATCATGTATTGCTGCGCCACCACGGCGGACGCCAAGATCATCCTCGCTGGAGACTTCGCGGGCGCGCTGCACGTCCTCGACTGGATCCATCCGCCGAGCGCCTGACGCGCCTCGGGTGCGGCGGCCGTGGCCTGGCCGCCGCACCACGATGCCGTTGAGCCTCACGTCCTCTGCGTGACGATACGGAATTGCCTTGCGGTCCAGTCCTCCCCCGGCGCGGACCGGGGGCGCACCTCGCGCAGGTCGTTCTCCTTCGCGTCGAGCGCCTCGCGCAGCCGGAAGAGGGCGTCGTGCGCGGCCTCCTTCCTCGTGACCAAGGACCGGGTCACGGGATCCTTGATCGGCGTGTGCAGCAGCCACAAGAAATCGGTATCCTCGACGGTCGCGAAGATCTTGATGACGTCGGTCGACGAAGCGCGTCCCTCGGAGAGGAAGAATTGCAACGCGAATCGGCTCTCTGCCTTGGCATCCACGGTGGAGTACCGCCGCGTGGGGAACATGCGCCCTTCGGGCGGCGGAGGTTCGAGGGCGCGGATCCCCCAGTCGTCGCCGAGAGCGATGACGGCAACGTTGACGGGGCTGCTGCTCTCGTTCACGACGTGGATGAACACCCAGTCGTCAGGCTTCATCACGTAGGCATCGCCGCTCGGCTCGATCACGGTCCCGCCTAGCGCTGGCTTGTCCATCGACCACTCCGGCGGCGGGGCGAGGAGCTCGATGCGGAGCGTGTCCTTGAGCCCCGAGAGGGGGGAGGCGACCTTCTGGATGGTCTGATACCGGAGGAGATGGACCAGCCGATCGACCACGACCCTGGCGCTGCCCGGCACGTCGATCGCCACCGTCCCCACATTCGGAATGGGTTTCCCTGATGGGCCCCAGATCTCGTAGTGCCGGTCCTTGTTGAGAGCGACCTGGTAGTCCGGTGTCGCGCCAGCGACGAGCTCGAGAAACCCTCGCTTGCTGTTCTTGATCTCGGCTCTCACGGCGCCGAGCGCCCGCTCCTGATCGATGTCCGGCGGCAGGTCGTCCCGGTGAAAGAGGTTGACCGCGCGCCGCAGCTCGACCGAGCCCACGTCCTCGAGAACCGCTGGAGCGCCCAGCTTGACAGACGCGATCGCGGCGCCCTCCTCCAGCGACGCCCAGCTCTCCACAGCCATCATCTTGTCGACGGTGGCGACCCCCACGCGGCGATCGAGCTGCGTGAAGTCTGTCGTCCCCGGCGTGTAAATCCCGAACTTGGCGCCTGTGGGGGTCCCCGTCACTTGACCGGCACCCAGCTTTACTTTCCGTTTCGCGACGTCGACGTCGTTGACCCTCACCGTGCTCACGACCGGCCGCAGCTTGCTACCGAAGACCTGCCGCTCCCCCTGACCGAGGAGCTGCGGTGTCTGCGATGGATATTTGCTGTGCACGAGCGCGAGCACGCGCTCGTAGAGCGTCTTCCACGTCTGGTCGTCGCCGGGCTCTTTGAGCGCCTCGATGAAGGCCGTGGTCAACACGCCTTCCGGCCGGCCGCCTTCCCACACCTCGATCGCGGTCTCCACGTCGCGGCACGCCGCGAGGAGCACGTAGTCTTTGGCCTCGGGAAGCCAGGTCGTGGCGGTCGCGTCGCGCACCCCTCTGCCCGTTGCCTCGAGCCGCTTCCACGCGGCGATCAGCTCGTCGTCGGGGGCCACGCCGTCCGTCGGGCGCTTCGTGGTGTCGAGCGTGGGCTCGGCGCCCCTGCGGGCGTACGTCGCGCACCGCGGCGCGACGTTGTCCCCGCGCGTCGCGCCACCGGAGTGGCAGCTGTCGAGCACGATGGTCACGGTCGCCTGCTTCTTCGCCGTGAGCGCGTCGAGGTAGTACGCGATGTCGAGATCGCGCAGGTAGCGCGTCGAGCTCTTCCCGATGTCCGTCGGCACGAGCGTCTCGTCGACGCCTCCGGGCTTCAAGCGGGTGAAGTTCGTGGGGACGCGGCCCCCGTGGCCGGAATAGTGAATGTACACATGGTCGCCCGGCTGCGTACGCGCGAGCAGTCCATCCAGCGCTGCCTTCATGTTGTCGTAGGTAGGCCAGGTGCTCGGTTCCTCACCCGGCGCGTCACCCCCGACGTTGGGCGCAAGGAGCGTCGTGATGTCGAGCGGCATGGTGATCCGGGCGCGCAGGACATCGCGGATGCGCTCAACATCGCTCACGCAGCCGCTCAACGACAAATAGGTGCCGCCTTCGTCGAGCTGGTTCGGGAAATAGAAGTCGACGCCGATGAGCAACGCCCAGAAGGTCGGGCTCGTATCCCGAGCGCTGCTCGTCCCCGCGTCGTTCGTTTCGTGGTCCGGTTGGCCGTTCATGAGGTTCCTCGTATGCGTGGTTTGGGTTATGAAGGGTGGCCTCGGCGCAAATCACATGGGATAAGCGACCTGGATGAGGTCGATGTCGAGCTGTGACAGCTTGGTATTGCCGAATTTGCTGCACATCGATCCGCTCAGCCGCCTCTGCCAACGCGAGCGGCAACGTTCGCTCGTGGCAGATGTGGATGGGGCTTTCAGTCCTATCCATGTGCGGTCCTCTCCCTTTCTTGGAGGGCCAGCGCGCGGCGTGGTCGTGCAGCGTGACGACCGTCAACCCAATACATCGAATCGTGAACAGGAGAGGTCAAGGGAACCCCTCGCGATCTCTTCATTGTCCTCGACCTCCGCGGCGCATGACCCCTTCATCGGGGCAGATCCGGGTTGAGTGCGGAGCCCGCACTGACGCAATAATTGGACTTCTGGGAGCGACGATCGGGATAACGGCGACTCAGATGGCGGCTGCGCGCGGCGAGCCTTCCCAGGACGCCTCGGGGACCTGAACGCCGCGTCGTCCGATGGGGGTCGGCTTGCGCAGCACGTCAGCGTCCAGCGGCCGCCGTGCGCATCGCGGAGGCGCATGGCGAGCTGCGTGAGATCTCCGGACTCCTGCAGCCTCCCCAAGCGGCTCGATCGGTCCGGCGTCGCTCTCGTCGTCGGCGCGCGACGAGCATCGGCTCCCCTGCACCCACCGCCCGCCGGCACCCACCGTAAGGCGTGGCTGGTGTGCCGCCGCGGCCCTCCAGCCCCGCCAAGAACAGCAGGTCGGGACACCACGAGAAGCGCGCTCGAAGCGTATCTATCGGATATTCCAGCCCATCATGTGACCTCCCACCCTCCGGCCGGCGCGGCAACCCCGTCCTCCCCAGCGCCCTGCCTCCCACGAAGCTCGCTCCCTGCCGCGAGCCTCGCGAACCCGCGTGCCCCTGTCGGCTGGGGCACGGTATGCTTGTCGCACCATGAAGTACTCTCCCTGCCTGCTCCTCTCGGCGTTTCTCGCTGGCGCCTGCGGAGGTGGCGAGGCACACCCATCAGGTCCGACCATGACCGCAAGCTCCTCTCTGCTCCCCACCGCGGCCAGCGCCGCGCCCGCCCCCGCCCCCGAAAGCCCCAGCCGCCCCGCGTACCCGCCCACCCGCGTCGCCCCGGTGACGGGCGCCGTGCATGGCGTCGAGATCACCGACCCGTACCGCTGGCTCGAGGACGGCAACGCGCCCGAGGTGAAGGAGTGGATGAAGGCTCAGGACGCGTTCACGCGCGCCGAGCTCGCCCGGCTCCCCGAGCGGGACGCGATCGCGTCAAGGCTAAAGCAGCTATTCTACATCGATGCGGTCTCCGCCCCGCGCCACCGCCGGGGCCGGTACTTCCTGAGCCGGCGGCACGCGACGAAGGAGAAGTCGGTCGTCTACTGGAAGGAGGGAAAGAGCGGCGAGGAGCGCGTGCTGTTCGACCCGAATACCTGGTCCGACGATGGCAGCGTCTCGCTGGGCGGATGGGAGGTCTCGTGGGACGGCAAGAACGTCGCCTACAAGATCCAGCAGAACAACTCGGATGAAGCGACCCTCTATGTGATGGATGTCGCGTCCGGCAAGCGCTCCGACGTGGATGTCATCGAAGGAGCCAAGTACGCGTATGCGTCATGGACGCCCTCCGGCGACGGCTTCTACTACGTCTGGCTCCCCACGGACCCGTCGATCCCGGTCGCGGAGCGGCCGGGTTACGCGGAGGTGCGCTTCCACCGGCTCGGCCAGGATCCGAAGCAGGATCGCGTGGTGCGCGGCAGAACGGGCGATCCAAGGACGTTCCTTAACGCGTCCCTCTCCAAGGATGGCCGCTTCCTGGTGCTCACCGTCTCCCACGGGTGGACGTCGGCTGACGTCTACTTCCGCGATCTCCGCAGGCCGGGCGGCCCCGCCGCGGACAAGCCGCTCGCGGTCGGGCGCGACGCCCACTACAGCGTCGAGGTCTACAAGGACCGCTTCTATGTCCACACCGACGAGGGCGCGCCGCATTACCGCGTCTTCGAGGTCGATCCGGACAGGCCGGATCGCGCTGCATGGAAGGAGATCGTCCCGGAGCGCGCCGACGCCACGCTGGACAGCGTCTCCATCGTGGGTGGGCACCTCGCGCTGAGCTATCTCAAGGACGCTTCGAGCCGGGTCGAGGTGCGCACGCTCGACGGCAAGCTGGTCCGCGAGGTCCCGTTGCCGGGCATCGGCACCGTCGGCGGCCCCTCCGGGCTGCCCGACGAGGACGAGGCGTATTTCTCGTTCGAGTCCTACACCTCGCCTCACGAGATCCACGCGACCTCGATCAAGACGGGTCGGACCGAGCTCTACGCGCGCATCGAGGTGCCTATTGACCCGTCGCCCTTCACCGTCGAGCAGACCTTCTTCCCCTCCAAGGACGGCACGAAGATCTCGATGTTCATCGTCCGCCGCAAGGACATGACGAAGGACGGGAGCTCCCGCGCGCTGCTCTACGGCTACGGGGGGTTCCAGATGTCGCAGACCCCCGCGTTCACTGCCTCGATGTATCCCTGGCTCGAGCGGGGCGGCGTGTACGTGGTGGCGAACCTGCGCGGCGGCGGCGAGTACGGGGAGGCGTGGCACCGGGACGGGATGCTGCTCAAGAAGCAGAACGTCTTCGACGACTTCATCGCCGCCGCGGAGCACCTGGTCCGCGAGGGGTACACGCGGCCCGAGCGGCTCGCCATCCTGGGCGGCTCGAACGGCGGCCTGCTCGTCGGCGCCGCGCTCACGCAGCGGCCCGACCTGTTCGGGGCCGTCCTCTGCGGCGTCCCCCTGCTCGACATGGTGCGATACCACCTGTTCGGCTCCGGCAAGACGTGGATCAGCGAGTATGGCTCTGCCGACGATCCGGAGCAGTTCAAGGCGCTCTACGCCTACTCCCCCTATCACCACGTCCAGTCGGGGAAGCGGTATCCGCCGGTCCTCCTGCTGTCGGCCGACAGCGACGATCGGGTCGATCCCATGCACGCGCGCAAGTTCGCCGCCGTGCTGCAATCTGCCAGCGCGGGCGGTCCGGTCCTGCTCCGCATCGAGCGGAACGCCGGGCACGGCGGCGCGGATCTCATCAAGTCGGCGGTCGCGAAGGGCGCCGACCAGCTCTCGTTCGCGCTGTGGGCCACGGGCGCGCAGCCGCTGGCGATCAAGCAGTAAGGAGCAGAGGCGGCGCGCGGCGCCGCGCATGACGGGCGCCGCGCGTGAGGCGCGCGACGCTCGTGTGCTGCAAGACGCATGAGGCGCGCGGCACACCACGAGCGGCGCGCGTGAGGCGCGGGACGCGCGCCGCGGGCGGGGCGACGGACAGGCTTGCGGCTCCGCGCCGCGACGGCTAACAACGCGCCGCTGTGCGAACGCTTCACCCCGTAGCCGGGGCTTCCCGCCGCGGGCCTCTGATCTCGCGCCCTCTCGCGGCCGCTGTCTCGGCGCTCGCGGAGGGCCCGCGCGCGCCGCTCGCGGACCTCGCCGATCCTGCGGCGGTCCTGGCCGGGCTCATGGACCTGCACGGGAGCGTCTCGCTCGCGCGCGAGCTCTCGCTCCTCGACCGCCACGCCGCGCCGCCGCCGGCGTCCGAGGGCGCTCGCGCCGAGGTCCGGGCGCTCGCCGCCGATCGCCTCGGCGAGCTGGCGGAGGCGCTCGACCACGTGTTCGCCGCCCCGTTCCACCGGCGGAACAAGCTCCCCGACGCGGCGGCGGTGCACGAGACGCTTGAGCAGACCGGGGTGTTGCCTGCGCGCGCCGCCCGCGACCGCGCGGGGCGCCCGCTCGCGTCCGCGGTAGGGCAGATCTGGGAGCCGTTCGGAGAGCTCATGGGTCGCCTCCTCGGCCGCATCCGGCTCGAGACGCGCGCGCTGCGCGAGGAGCTCGCGCCTTCGTTGCGGGCGCTCGGCCCGGAGGCGGCGAGGCTCGAGCGGCTCGACGCCGCGATCTCCGCCGCCACCCAGAAGCGGCGCGAGCGCGCGCTCGCCGAGCTCGTCCCCGGGCTCTCGCGCGCCTTCGCGCGGGCCTTCCGCGCGGCCATCGGCGCGCTGCCGGAGGGGGCCGGGCTCGAGGACGTCGCGGGCTGGTTCGGGCAGGAGCAGTGGCTCCTGCGGGAGCTCCAGCGCATGGAGCTCGTGGTCCAGGCGGTGCTCGCGCACGAGGCGGGCCGGCTGCTCTCGCTGGTCGACGGGGCGGCGGCGGCGGGCGCGCCCGCGTAGCTCGCGGGGGGCTTCACGATGCGGCTCGCGACAGCGCGGCAGTGGACGACGCGGATCCTGGTGCTCCTCACCGGCGGGGTCGGCCTCGCCCTGGTGGGGCGGGCGGCGCTCGTCTACCGCGGGGCGGACCCCCTCGCGTACCGCCTCGTGCAGCTCATCGCGCTGGGGCTCGCGCTCGGCACGCTCGAGCTGTTCGTGCGCGCGGGGCGGGCTGCCCGGATCGAGCGCGAGCTCGGCGCGCTGCCGCGGCCGGCGACGCGGGCGGCGATCGAGCAGAGCGGCGCGCCGCTCCGATCGATGCTCGAGGCGCGGATCGCCGGCGCGGCGCTGCCCCCGGCGAGCACGACGTTCGCGTCGTACCTCGTCGGCCTGCTCGTGATGATCGGGCTGCTCGGCACGTTCCTCGGCCTGTTCGAGACGCTGCGGGGGGCCCGCGAGGCGCTGACGCTGAGCGCCGACGTCGACGCGCTGCGGGAGAGCCTGGCCGCGCCCATGCAGGGCCTCTCGCGCGCGTTCGGCACGTCGGCGGCGGGCGTGGCGGCGTCGGGGATGCTCGGGCTCGCCGGTGTGCTCCTGCGCCGGGCCGAGGCGCGGGCCGCGGCTGCGCTTCAGGCCTACGCGTCGGGCCCGCTCGCGGCGCTCACGGTGGCGGGGCGGCAGCTCGCGGCGCTGGAGGCGCTCGCGCGGCAGGGCGAGGCGCTCCCCGCCGCGGCGGCGTCGCTGAGCGAGGCCACGGGCCGCCTCGAGCGCCTCGAGGAGCGGCTCCTCGCGGTCCAGGTGGAGGGCGCGCGCCAGGCCGCCGCCTCGTTCGCGGCGGCTGCGGCCGAGGTCCGCGGCGACATCGCCGCGGGCCTCCGGCAGACCGCCGACGTCGCGGCGAGCGTGGTCAGGCCGATCCTGGCGGAGGCGGTGGAGCGCGCGGGCGCGGTCGCGGGCGGCGCGCTGCAGGCGGTCGAGCGGCGCCTCGACGAGGAGGCGCGCGCGCGGCGGGAGGCGGACGTCGCGTCGGCATCGAGGTTGGCGGGCCAGGCAGAGCGGCTGTCGTCGGTGGTGGGGGAGGCGATCGAGCGGCTGGAGCGAGCGCACGCGGCGCGCGCAGCGGAAGCCGTGGAGCGGCAGGCGGAGCTGGACGCGGAGCGGGCGGCGCACCTGACGGCGCTGGGCGAGGCGCTCTCTGGCGCGCTGTCGGAGGCGGCGCGAGCGGCGCAGACGGCGCCGGAGGCGGCGGCGCGGCTGATCGGGGAGGCGTCGGAGCGGCTGTCGGCGCGTGCGGAGGCGGACGCAGCGCGGGACGCGCGGCTGGACGCGCTGCTGAAGAAGCTGTCGGAAGCGACGGCAGGGATGGCCGGGAGCGCGCGGGAGCAGGCGGAGCGCGTGGCTGCGCTGGCGGAGGCGGCGGAGCGCAGCGGTGCGGAGCGCGAGGCGCGCGCGGAGGCGCGCGTGGCTGCGCTGGGCGAGGTTGCGCAGGCGCAGCTGGCGGAGCAGGCGGCGCGGCTGCTGGCGTTCGAGGAGCGGCTCGACGGAGCGCGGCGGGAGGCGGCCGACGGGCTCGCCAAGCAGCTCAGCGCCCACGCCCGCGGCCTCGGCGAGAGCCTGGCGCAGATGGAAGGGGGCGTGGCGTCGCGGCTGGAGCGGATGGAAGGGGGCGTGGCGTCGCGGCTGGAGCAGATGGAAGGGGGCGTGGCGTCGCGGCTGGAGCGGATGGAAGAGGGCGCTGCGAAGCGGTTCGAGCGGCTCGACCAGGAGGCCGCCGCGCGCCGGCACGAGCTCGAGACGGCGTCGGCATCGAGGCTGGAGGGCCAGGCGGAGCGGCTGTCGTCGGTGGTGGGGGAGGCGATCGAGCGGCTGGAGCGAGCGCACGCTGCGCGTGCGGCGGAAGCGGCGGAGCGGCAGGCGGAGCTGGACGCGGAGCGTGCGGCGCACCTGACGGCGCTGGGCGAGGCGCTCTCTGGCGCGCTGTCGGAGGCGGCGCGAGCGGCGCAGGCGGCGCCGGAGGCGGCGGCGCGGCTGATCGGGGAGGCGTCGGAGCGGCTGTCGGCGCGTGCGGAGGCGGACGCAGCGCGGGATGTGAGGCTGGACGCGCTGCTGAAGAAGCTGTCGGAAGCGACGGCGGGGATGGCCGGGAGCGCGCGGGAGCAGGCGGAGCGCGTGGCTGCGCTGGCGGAGGCGGCGGAGCGCAGCGGTGCGGAGCGCGAGGCGCGGGCGGAGGCGCGCGTGGCTGCGCTGGGCGAGGCGGCGCAGGCGCAGCTGGCGGAGCAGGCGGCGCGGCTGCTGGCGTTCGAGGAGCGGCTCGACGGAGCGCGGCGGGAAGCGGCCGACGGGCTCGCCGAGCGGCTCAGCGCCCACGCCCGCGGCCTCGGCGAGAGCCTTACGCAGATGGAAGGGGGCGTGGCGTCGCGGCTCGAGCGGATGGGAGAGGGCGCTGCCAAGCGGCTCGAGCGGATGGAAGAGGGCGTGGCGTCGCGGCTGGAGCGGATGGAAGAGGGCGCTGCGAAGCGGTTCGAGCGGCTCGACCAGGAGGCCGCCGCGCGCCGGCACGAGCTCGAGACGGCGTCGGCATCGAGGCTGGAGGGCCAGGCGGAGCGGCTGTCGTCGGTGGTGGGGGAGGCGATCGAGCGGCTGGAGCGAGCGCACGCTGCGCGCGCGGCGGAAGCGGCGGAGCGGCAGGCGGAGCTGGACGCGGAGCGTGCGGCGCACCTGACGGCGCTGGGCGAGGCGCTCTCTGGCGCGCTGTCGGAGGCGGCGCGAGCGGCGCAGGCGGCGCCGGAGGCGGCGGCGCGGCTGATCGGGGAGGCGTCGGAGCGGCTGTCGGCGCGCGCGGAGGCGGACGCAGCGCGGGACGTGAGGCTGGACGCGCTGCTGAAGAAGCTGTCGGAAGCGACGGCAGGGATGGCCGGGAGCGCGCGGGAGCAGGCGGAGCGCGTGGCTGCGCTGGCGGAGGCGGCGGAGCGCAGCGGTGCGGAGCGCGAGGCGCGGGCGGAGGCGCGCGTGGCTGCGCTGGGCGAGGCGGCGCAGGCGCAGCTGGCGGAGCAGGCGGCGCGGCTGCTGGCGTTCGAGGAGCGGCTCGACGGAGCGCGGCGGGAGGCGGCCGACGGGCTCGCCGAGCGGCTCAGCGCCCACGCCCGCGGCCTCGGCGAGAGCCTCGAGGCAACCGCAGCGGTGGTGCGGGAGGCCTCGGAGCTCGTGCGGGCCGGCGGTGCCGAAATGACGTCTGTGGCGGAAATGTTCACCGTTGCGGTTGACCGTTACCGCGACGCGAGCGATCGCTGGCTGAACAGCCTGGGGGCGATCGAGGATGCGATCGAGCGCCGGGAGCACGGCGAGGCGACGGACCTCCTCGGCGCTTACCTCGACCAGACCCGTGAGGTCTTCGATCACTCGCTGCAGTTCCAGCGCGAGCTCTTCTCCGAGCTGCGGGCGCTGAGGAGCAAGACGAGCTGATGCGCCGCGCCTCGCGTGCGTCTGCCCCTGGTCTCTCGCGCCTGGAGATCGTGGGCTCCGCGGATCGTGGCGAGATCTCACCGCGTTTGCTGACGTCAGCCGCGAGAGCGAGGCGATGTCCCTGACGCCGGCCGAAGACGATGTCCCCGAGCAGGCGGCGGTCTGGCCGGTCTTCGGCGACCTCATGGCCTGTCTCTTCGGCCTCTTCGTGCTCTTTTTCGTCTGGGCGATCTCGTTTCAGGTCGATCTGGCCCGCGATCTCGCCGCCGAGCGCGCCACGCGCGCAACGGAGCGCACGCGTCTGGAGGCGCTCGAGCGCGCCCTGGCCGGACCGCTTGCCGAGGGAAGGATCACCCTGACGGAGGGGCGCATCGGGATCCGCGGCAGCATCCTGTTCGAGCTCAACTCGGCCGAGCTTCAGCCTGCGGGCATCGCGCTGCTCCGCGCGCTGGCCGACCCGCTCAAGGCGTACCTCGAGCATCATGAAGAGCTCATCATGGTGAGCGGTTTCACGGATGACCGCCCGCTCACGAGCTCATCCCGCGGTTATGCCGACAACTGGGAGCTCTCGGCGCAGCGCGCGCTCACGGTGACGCGGGCGCTCGCCGCGGCGGGGGTCCCTGAGACGTCGCTGTTTGCGGCCGGCTTCGGAGAGCGGCACCCGGTGGCGCCCAACGACACGAGCGAGAACCGGGCGAAGAACCGCCGGGTGGAGATCTCGCCGATCCCGCGGCGAGGCGCGCCCTGATGACATCCACGTCGGATTTTTCGCCGACAATACCGTCCCAACCCGGGTTGGCCGCGCCCTCCCAACCCGGGTTGGCCGCGCCCCCCCAACCTGGGTCGCCCCCGGCCGACGCGCGCCTCGCCGCCCTGCGGGCGGCCGGCGCGCACCGCTTCGACCCCGCGGGCTACCGCCTCATCGAGGCGCTCCTCGAGCGCGCTCGCGCCCTCGACGGCGGCGCCCGCGCGCGCCTCGCTGCACGCGCCTCCGCGCGGCTCGCGGCGCTCGACGCCGCCTTCCACCGCGCCCGCGCCGAGGCCGAGGCCCACCTCCGCGCCCTCGCCGACGCCGGCCTCCCTCACGATGGCACCCTGGCCGCGACCCTCGCGCTCGGCGATTTCCCCGCCGTCGTGAGGACCGCGCGCCGCCGCCTGCGCGCGCTCGCCGCCGAGCGGAAGACGACCGCCGTCCCCTCCCTCGCGCGCCTTCGTGGCGAGGTGGCCGCGCGCGACGTGCGCCTCCCCGAGCCGCTCGCGCGCGATCTCGCGGAGCTCCCGTGCGACGGCGACGTCGTCGAGCGCCGGGTGAAGCGGCAAGCCCAGGCCCTCAGCAGCGCGCTGTCCACCGCGCTGTTCCACGAGTCGCTCGTGAGCGCTCGCGCCACGCTCGCCGTCGCGCGCGCGGCCGACAACGTGCCGGAGGACGCCGGCCCCTACAACGCCCAGGTGCTCGCCTCCCGGGCGCTCTGCGCCGCCGAGCGGCTCTCGGAGCACTACCTGCGCGCGCTCGTGGCCAGCCTCCAGGACCTCGGCGCCCTGGCCGCCGCGCTCGAGCCGCAGCCTGAGAAGCCAGCGCGGAAAAAGGCCGCCCCTCGGAACACCAGCGACGCCGCCCCTCGCCGACGACCATCCGCCCGAAAAAAAGAATCCCTTTTTCGCGGATCGCGTTAGGTAAGTAGTCCCCATGCTTCGCTCGCCAGGCCGATCGCTCGCTTCCCTCGCGCTCTTCCTGCTCGCCAGCTCCTGCTCGTCCTCGCCCGACAAGGTGCAGAGCGGGCCGCTCACGCCGCCGCTCAAGCAGTGCGGCACCGAGGTGGTCAAGCGTGGCGACGGCTACAACGGCGCGGCGCGCGAGTGCATCTGGCAGGCGTACAGGAACCACGACCCGTCCGAGTTCACGACCACGCGGTACACCATCGAAGGTGATCCCGTCACCTACCGCCTCGAGGTCACGCTCACGGGCGTCGTGGTCGTCGTGAACAGCAAGGATCGCTACGCGCTCCGGGGCGTCTTCCGCCACGAATGCCGCAACCTCGAGCGCATCATGCAGGAGGGCACCGAGGACGAACGGTTCGGCTTCGCGCTGAGCGCGTGCTCCGGCGGCGGCGCCGACCGGTTTGCGGTCCCGTGACGAGGCCGCCGCGCGCCGGCGTCCCCGGGTCGTTCCGGCGGCCCGGCGACCCGCTGGCCCGACGGGAGGCCGCCCCGAAGCCGCGGCAAATCAAGACGTTGGAAACGGAACGGCGACGGGCGCGCAGCGTAAGGCGCAATCGCGCATGGTGCCGAGCCCTGCGCGGACAGCCGCGGACGGGCGCGGCCCGAGGGCCTGATCTGGTGGACGCGACCGATCCTTGGCGCGTAGGCTCGCTACGAGCAGTCGGAGCGGGCAGCAAGATGAGCAGACGAAGCACCCCGTGTCGCGCGATCGGTTCGAGGAAGGCGCCCGAAGGGTGTGGATGACGCGATGACGGAAGACGCGCGCCCCTCGTCCGGCAGTCCGGCAGAGCGTGCCTGCGAGCAAGCTGGAGGGAAGCGCCGTGCAGCGTCACCTCGTTTTTGAAGCCGCCGGGATCAGCCATCCTGGCATGGTCCGAGACACGAACGAGGACAGCTTCGCGATCCTCGAGCCCCGGGGGCTGTTCCTCGTGGCCGACGGCATGGGAGGGCGCGCCGCCGGGGAGGTCGCCTCGCGCATGGCGATCGATACGGTGCGTGATTTCTTCGACGATCCGGACTCCACCTGGCCTATCGCCGTCGGTGTGGGGCCGCCCACGACGCGGGGCTCGGAGGCGCGCTACGTCGATCAGGGGCTCCCCCTGCTCGTCGCGGGCATCCAGCTCGCGAACGGCCGCATCTTCTCCGCCGCGCGGCGCGACCGGGAGAAGCGCGGCATGGGCACCACGATCGCGGCCGTGCTGGCGCGCGACGGCTTCATCGCCGTCGCGCACGTGGGCGATAGCCGCGTATACCGCCTCCGCGATCATCGCCTCGAGCAGCTCACGCGGGATCACTCGCTGGTCAACGAGTGCATCCGGCTCGGCCACCTCCTCCCCGAGCAGGCCAGCTCGTTCCCGCTCCAGCACGTGATCACCCGCGCCCTCGGCACCGACGAGGCGGTCGACGTGGAGACGCGCATCGACGCCATCGAGGCAGGGGATGTCCTCCTGCTCTGCTCAGACGGCCTGTCCGGCGTGGTGCCGGCGCAAGATATCGCAAGTATTCTGGCGACCCACGGAGAGCTGGCCGAGATCGCGACCAGGCTCGTCAAGCGCGCCAACGAGAACGGTGGCCCCGATAACGTCACCTGCATTGTCGTGCGCTGGCGCGCTTCGCCCGGCGGCCCGACCAGGCGCTGATCCGCGCGCCCGCCCTGCCGCTCCGGCGGTGTGCGGGCGAGAGCATTGCGCTCAGCTCGCCAGTTTTTCCATGGAACACCGCGTGCCGGAGAGCGCGCCACCGTGTTAATGGCGGTGGGCAATCCAATGGGCGCGCGAACGAACGGATCCACACACACGCAATCCATCGAATCCCCGTCCCGGAGCGCGGCGCTGAGCAAGCCGGGGAAGGGCGGCTCGTCGGGCGCGCGGCGCGCCGGGCCGGCGGCGACGGAGCTCGATCCTGCGGAGCACCACCGGCCGGCGCTCAAGCTCCTCGACGCGGCGCGCGAGCCGGATTTCATCGAGGTGCTCGGGTCGCGGGAGCACAACCTCCGCATCGATCGGCTGGAGGTGCCGAAGCGGAAGCTCGTGGTGTTCACGGGGGTGAGCGGCTCGGGCAAGTCGAGCCTGGCGTTTGACACGCTCTACGCCGAGGGGCAGCGGCGTTACGTCGAGACGCTGAGCTCTTACGCGCGTCAGTTCCTGGGTCAGCTCGAGCGCCCGCAGGTCGAGCACCTGCGCGGCCTGTCGCCGACCATTGCCATCGAGCAGAAGAGCGCGTCGAGCAACCCGCGCTCCACCGTCGGTACGATCACGGAGGTCTACGATTACCTGCGCGTGCTCTATGCGCGCGCCGGCGAGCAGCATTGCCACCTCTGCGGCAAGCCGGTGAAGGCGCAGAGCTCGGAGCAGATCGTCGACGAGCTCCTCGGGATGCCGGAGGGGACGAAGTTCGTGCTGTTCGCGCCGCTCGTGACGCACCGGAAGGGGGAGTTCAAGGACCTGTTCGAGGAGCTCCGGGGCCGCGGCTTCGTGCGGGTCGAGATCGACGGGGCGCAGCACCGGCTCGACGAGCTGCCGAAGCTCGACAAGAAGCTCAAGCACACGATCGCGCTCGTGGTGGACCGGCTGGTCGTGCGGGCGGACGAACGCCAGCGCATCACGGAGGGGGTCGAGCTCGCGCTCCAGGAAGGGCGCGGCGAGCTCCGGGTCGAGCCCCAGGCCGACGAGGGGGCGTCCGGGCGACGGCGTCGCCCCGACGCCCCGCTGCTGTTCAGCGCCGCGCGCTCCTGCTGCGGTCAGAGCTTCCCCGAGCTCTCGCCGCAGAGCTTCTCGTTCAACAGCCCGCTCGGCATGTGCGGCGCCTGCAACGGCCTCGGCACCCGCCTCGAGATCGATCCGGCCCTCGTGATCCCGGATCCTGCGCTGTCGATCCGGGAGGGCGCCATCGCCCCCTGGGCGTCGGCCATGGCGCGCGGGGAGGGCTGGACGTTCCGCATCATCGACGCCGTCGCCAAGGCGTGCTCCGTCGACCTCGACGTGCCCTGGCGCAAGCTCGGGGCGAAGAAGCAGGAGATGGTGCTCCATGGCCTCTCCGGCAAGCGCATCGCGGTGACGTGGGGGAAGGAGGGGACCGAGACGCACGGCACGTGGGGCATCAAGTTCGAGGGCGTGATCCCCAGCCTGATGCGCCGGTTCCAGCAGTCGTCGTCCGAGTCGGCGCGGGACGCTTACCGCAAGTTCATGAGCGAGCGCCCGTGCGACGCCTGCGGCTCCCGGCGGATGCGCCCCGAGTCGCTCGCCGTGCGCGTCGCGGCCAAGGGGATCGCCGACGTCACCGCGATGACGGTGAGGGACGCCTACGAGCACTTCGCCCGGCTCGAGCTGCCGGGCAACCGGCAGAAGATCACGGAGGGGGTGCGGCGCGAGATCACGAGCCGGCTCAGCTTTCTCCTGAACGTGGGGCTCGACTACCTGACGCTCGACCGCTCGGGGCCGACGCTGAGCGGCGGCGAGGCGCAGCGCATCCGGCTGGCGAGCCAGCTCGGCAGCGAGCTCTCCGGGGTGATGTACGTGCTCGACGAGCCGAGCATCGGCCTGCACCAGCGGGACAACCAGCGCCTCATCGAGACGCTGCGGCGCCTCAGGGATCTGGGCAACACGGTGCTCGTGGTGGAGCACGACGAGGAGACGATCCGGGCCGCCGACTACGTCGTCGATTTCGGCCCCGGGGCCGGGCACCTCGGCGGCCGGGTGATGGCCGCGGGGACGCCCGAGGAGATCGCGCGTGACCCCGAGAGCGTGACCGGGGCGTACCTGGCGGGGCGCGCGCGCATCGAGGTGCCCGAGGCGCGGCGCGCGCCGCGCGGGTGGCTGGAGATCCTGGGCGCGGCCGAGCACAACCTGAGGAGCATCGACGTCCGCTTCCCGCTCGGGGTGCTGCTCGCGGTGACCGGGGTGAGCGGCGCCGGCAAGAGCTCGCTGGTGAACGGCATCCTCCTGCCGGCGCTGGGCCGGGCGCTTCACCACAGCACCGAGCCGGTCGGCGCGCACCGCGCGATCCAGGGGCTCAAGGCGCTCGACAAGGTCATCGCGATCGACCAGAAGCCGATCGGCCGCACGCCGCGCTCGAACCCGGGGACGTACACGAAGGCGTTCGACCAGATCCGCGAGATCTTCGCCGAGCTGCCGGAGTCGCGCGCGCGCGGCTATGGCCCAGGGCGGTTCAGCTTCAACGTGAAGGGCGGGCGCTGCGAGGCGTGCAGCGGCGACGGCATGGTGAAGGTGGAGATGCACTTCCTCGCCGACGTCTATGTCCCGTGCGAGGTGTGCGCCGGCAAGCGGTACAGCGCGCAGACGCTCGCGGTGCGGTTCAAGGGCAAGAGCATCGCGGATATCCTCGACACCAGCATCGAGGATTGCCTGCGTCTCTTCGAGCACCACGTCGCGCTGCGCCGCGTCCTCGAGACGCTGGTCGAGGTCGGCCTCGGGTACATGAAGATCGGCCAGAGCGCGCCGACGATGAGCGGCGGCGAGGCGCAGCGCGTGAAGCTGAGCCGAGAGCTCGGCAAGAGCCAGACGGGGCGAACGCTCTACGTCCTCGACGAGCCCACGACAGGCCTGCATTTCGAGGACATCCGCAAGCTGCTCGGCGTGCTCCACCGGCTGGTCGAGGCGGGGAACACGGTGGTGGTGATCGAGCACAGCCTTGACGTCATCAAGTGCGCGGACTGGGTGATCGATCTCGGCCCCGAGGGCGGCGCCGGCGGCGGCCGGGTCATCGCCGAGGGGACGCCGGAGCACGTCGCGAAGGTGAAGGGCTCGTACACAGGTCAGTTCCTTAGCCCCCTTCTCCCCGATAGGCGTTAACCAAGCCTCGCGCCGCGTTCTCCTACATTCGAACGTGAACGTGGACGTGGACGTGGACGTGGACGTGAACGTGGTCGTGGTCGTGGTCGTCAACGTTAGACCGTGAACGACCACGTCCACGTTCACGTTCACGTCCACGTCCACGTTGGTGACCGATGGTGGGGTGGAGGGGCGGGCTTCGTGCGTTGAGTGCAACGGAACGAGCTTGCTTAACGCCTATGCCCTCTTCTCCAGTGCGGGCGCGCCCCGCTCGGCGAGGATCATCCGGGGCAGATCGGGGCAAAGAACGTCTGCGACGGCTCATCCCGACGGGCCTGAGACAGGTGCATTTGTGATTTGCGCCGCTTGCTGACCACCCATTTCAGATAAGCGCGATATTCATAGGTGGTGCCCATAACGGATTTATTCGATCGGCTTGCACCGCGGCACAAAAGCGCGTAGCCGGGATCGATGGACACCAACGTGTCCAGGAGTGCGCGAGCACCCGACCAGCACCTTCAGCAAACAACATCATGAGTTCTCGTGCCAGCGGGGCTGTCGTACAGGCCCCTGTGCTCGAGATCCGTTGACGGGAGGGCCCATGCAGATCTCGAAGCATGCTCTATTTCTCGGCGTAGGACTTTGGGTGGGCGCCGCCTCGGCGGCGGCGTGTTCCGCCAGCGGCTCGTCGGCGGGCGACCCTCGGCCTGGGACCACCTCCAGCGGCGGTGGCGGCTCGGGCGGCGACGCCGTCGGGTCGATGAGCTCCGGCGGTTTCGGCGACGACATCGGCGCCGGCACCGGGGGCGGCGACGTCGGACCCGAGCTGGTCGGCGACCCGAAGACGTGCGCGGAGGCCGCCGCGAGCAAGTCCTATATCGGCTGTGACTTCTGGCCCACGGTCACCGCGAACATCGTCTGGTCGATCTTCGACTACGCGGTTGTCGTCGCGAACGCCGGCGACGAGATCGCCGAGGTCGAGGTGACGCGCGCAGGCGCCGCGGTGGCGCGCGCCGAGGTCAAGCCCAACAGCCTGAGCAAGATCTACCTCCCCTGGGTGCGCGAGCTGAAGGGGCCCGACGCCACCCATTGCACCGGGGGAGACTCGATCACGAGCTCCGTCCGCGTCGACGGCGGCGCTTACCACCTCGTCTCGACCAGGCCGGTCACGGTCTATCAATTCAACGCGCTCGAGTACAAGGGAGAGGGCGGCCCGTCCGGGAAGGATTGGTCCTCCTGCCCTGGCAACGAGGCGTGCGCAGCCAACGACGGGGAACCCTTCGGCTGCTTCTCCTTCACCAACGACGCGTCGCTGCTCCTGCCGAGCACCGCGATGACAGGCAACTACCGCATCACCGGCCAGCGCGGCTGGGCGGAGGCGGACTTCGGCGGCTACATCGTCATCAGCGGGATCCAGGACGGCACCAGCGTCACCGTGAACGTCGCCCAGGGCGGCTCGGTGGTCGCCGGCGACGGCATCCCCCGGACGACCGGCGGCGGCAGCTTCACCGTCCAGCTCAACGAGGGGGATGTCGTCGAGGTCCTCGGGCACCCGAGGAGCGACCTCAGCGGCAGCCTCGTCACCGCGACCCGCCCTGTCCAGGTGCTGACGGGCATCCCGTGCGTGCAGGCGCCGGTCGGCCACCAGGCCTGCGACCACATCGAGGAGTCCGTGTTCCCCGCCGAGACGCTGGGCAAGCGGTACTTCGTCACGGTCCCGACGTCGCCCGGCGGCCGCGTCATCGGCCACGTCGTGCGCCTCTACGGCAACGTCGATGGCACGGCGCTGACGTATCCGTCCGGCAGGCCGGACGGCGCGCCGACCACCATCAACGCTGGCCAGGTCGTCGACCTCGACATGGTAAGGCGGGATTTCGAGGTCGTGGGAGACCACGAGTTCGCGGTCAGCACGTTCATGCTGGGCGCCGAGATCGTCGACGCGGACACCGAGTCTCGCCAGAAGGGTGATCCGTCGCAGAGCCACCCCACCGCGGTCGAGCAATACCGCTCCAAGTACGTCTTCCTCGCGCCGAGCGACTACGATGAGAGCTACGTCGACATCATCCAGCCGCTCGACGCCACGATCACGCTCGATGACGCCTCCGTCGACGTCGCGCCGACCCCGATCGGCAACGGCTCCGGCTTCGGCGTCGCGCGCGTCCGGCTCGGCCCCGGCAACGGCGGCGCGCACGTGCTGACCGCCTCGGCGCCCGTCGGCATCCAGGTGCTCGGCTACGGCGCCTACACGAGCTACCAGTACCCTGGCGGGCTCAACCTCGTCGTCATCGCGCCCCCGCCGCCTCCGCCCCGCTGACCCTGCGCGCGCGGCGCTGGTTGTCTTTCCCGGTCTCCTGAACTAGCACCCTCGCATGACGGACGAGCCGCGCTCCTCGGCACGTCGCGCCCGCCGCGCTGCGCTCTTCGTCGTCCTGGCCAGCCTCGCCTTCTCCGCGAGCGGCCCGCTCGCCCGCTATGCGCGCCCGGTCCACCCGCTCGCCATCGCCTTCGGCCGGGTCGCCCTCGCCGCGATCGCGCTCTCCCTGGTCGACCTGCGCGCGATCGCCCGCTCCGCTGCCGGCCTCTCGCCGCGCCAGCGCGCCGCCGTCCTCTGCGCCGGCCTCCTGCTCGCCGTCCACTTCGCGCTCTTCCTCTGGGGCCTCGACCGCACCTCCCTCGCCGCGGCGCTCTCGCTCGTCTCGCTCGAGCCGCTCGCCGTCGTGCTCTGCGCGTGGGCGTTCTTCGGCGTCCGCCCCACGCGCTCCGAGCAGGCGGGCGTGTTCCTCGCCACCATCGGCGCGCTCGTCGTCGCGCGCTCGGCCGGCGCCGGCGATCACCGGCTCTCGGGCGACCTCCTGGTCGTCGGCGCCACGCTCCTCTACGGCCTCTACGTGTCCCTCGCCCGCGCGCTCCGGGACGCGCTGCCAGCGCGGAGCTACGCCGCCCTCGTCTACGGCAGCGCCGCGGTCTTCCTCGCCGTGGCGCTCCCGTTCGCGCCCGGCGCGCTCGGGAGCATCGCCCCGCCGCCGGCCCACGCCGCCGTCGCCATCGTCGCGCTCGCGCTCGTCCCCACCGTCGTCGGCCACACCGCGGTCCAGATCGCGGCGCGCCGGATGTCCCCGTCCATCGTCGCGCTCGTGTCCCCCGGCGAGACGCTCGGCGGGATCGTCATCGGCGCCCTGTGGCTCCACGCCACCCCCACGGCCCTCGAGATCGCGGGCGCCGCGATCATCCTCGTCGGCGCCACCGTCGCGATCCTCGGATCGAGCTCGTCCGCGGCCACGAGCGCAGGCTGACGCGCCCCTCCTCCCCGTCTCCCCGCCTCCCTGTGAATTTCCGACGAATTCGAGGGGATGCCTCGGGAGTTTTCCCGCTCGCGCCGCTCCGGTCGGACGCCGCGCCACGAACACAGGGATTTCGCGGGAGAGCCGCCCGTGCGCGCTTGACGGTCGATGATTCGAAAGAACGCTTCGCCCATGTACGGTGGGCTGTTTCGAAACATCCTGTTTCCGTTCTACGAGACCCGTTTGAAGGGCAGGGAGACCCTGAAAGACCTGGAGCGGATAGAGCGCTCCCAGTGGCGATCGGAAGGTGAGATTCGCGATCTCAGCTTCCGGCGGATGCTCGCCGCCCTCCAGTTCGCCGAGCAGCACGTCCCGTTCTATCGGGCTCGCTTCGCCGAGCACGGCGTGCGCGCCGCCTCGGTGAAGGCGCCGGAGGACCTCCTGCGCTTCCCCGTCCTCACGAGGGCCGACCTCCGCGCCCACGGGCAGGATCTCCTCGCCGAGGGCTTCGTCGGCCGGCTCTACTCGAGCGGCACGGGCGGGTCCACGGGGGAGCCGGTGCAGTTCCGCTTCGACCACCGCACCTACGAGCGCCGCATCGCGGCCGCGATGCGGTCCGACGGGTGGGCGGGCGCGCGGCTCGGCGACCGGGAGCTCCACCTGTGGAGCACCGTGCTGGTCAGCGAGACGCTGGCGAAGAAGGCCAAGCGCTCCCTTCACGAGGCCATCCTCCGCAAGAAGATGATCTCCGCCTTCGATCTGTCCGACCGGCGCCTCGGCGCGTTGCTCGACGAGATCGCGCGGTACCGGCCGCAGCTCATCGTCGGCTACGCGAGCGCGCTGTACCACGCGGCGCGCTACGCGCTCTCGGATGGCCGCGCGCTCCCCGCGCCGCGCGGCATCGTCACCAGCGCCGAGCGGCTGTTCGCGCACCAGCGCGAGGCCATCGAGCGCGCGTTCGGCGCGCCGGTGTTCGATCGGTACGGCTGCCGGGAAATCATGCTGATCGCCGCCGAGTGCGAGCGGCACGCCGGCAAGCACATCAACATGGAGAACGTGTTCGTCGAGCTGCTCCGCGACGGGCGGCACGCCCTCCCCGGCGAGGCTGGCGAGGTCGTCGTGACCGACCTCGTCTGCCGCTCGATGCCGCTCATCCGCTACAAGAACCAGGACGTCGCGATCGCCGCCGACGCTCCGTGCGCGTGCGGCCGCGGGCTGCCGATGCTCGCCTCGGTCGAGGGCCGCGTCCTCGACCTGCTCGTCGGCCCCGACGGCGAGCTGCTCGCCGGGGAGTTCTTCCCGCACCTCATCAAGGACCAGCCCACGATCGCCCGCTACCAGGTCTACCAGGACCGGCGGCGCGCGCTCACGGTCAAGCTCGTGCCGGGCAAGGGCTTCCAGCCCGAGACCGCGAGGCTCATCGAGCGCATCGTCCGGCAGCACCTGGGCGAGCGCGCGGAGGTCTGCGTCCAGATCGTCGACGACATCCCCCTCACGAGCGGCGGCAAGCACCGGGTCACCCTCTCCGAGGTTCCCGTCCAGCTGGGCCGGGGGCGCGCAGCGTGAGCGTCGCCGGGGCCGGGCGCGGGCCCATCGCGCCCCTGCCGCGCGGCGCCCCCGGCGGCGCGGGGCCGCCGGGAGGCTCGAGCGGCGTCCGCGCCGCCGGCTGCGCTCACGGTCACAGCGCGCTTTCTACAGATCTGCTGGAGTCGCCTGGTGGCTGGGGCGCGGCGGCCTGCTCACCCGGCACGCTGCTTGGCGCGCGGCCTCCCCGAAGCGCTGGCGGAGCCGCGCGGTCCGGGGTATTGGGCAGAGCAGTACGATGTCCGACGTGCAGAGACCGCTCCCGCCGAAAAAGGACGTCGCGCTGGCCCTCCTCGAGCGAGAGCCAAGCGTGTTCATCCACCTCGATCCGCGCCGGCCCGGTGTCTCCGTCCCCAAGTGGTTCACGGGACAGCCGCAGCTGATCCTCCAGGTCGGCATGAACATGGCGATCCCCATCCCCGACCTCAAGGTGGACGATGACGGGATCAGCTGCACCCTGTCGTTCAACCGCGCGCCGTTCTGGTGCCGCTTGCCTTGGAACGCGATCTGGGCGCTCGTGAGCGAGGACCAGCGCGGCATGGTGTGGCCCGAGGACATCCCGGCCGATCTCGCCGCACAGAAGCAGCAGCGCCCCGCCGTCGCCCCGCCGCAGAAGCCCACCAAGAGGCCGCGCCCCCGGCTCGCCGCCGTCGCGCCGCCCAGCAGCGACGACGAGCGGAGCGACGAGGCGGCGGACGAGGCGCGGCCGCGCGACAGGGAGCGCCCCCAGCTCGAGTCCGTGGAGGCCGGCGAGCGCCTCGGCGCAGGTGAAGCTCCGGCGCGGGACGCCGGTGCGCCCGTGAGGCCGCTCGCGCCCGTGCCTGCGCCGGCCCTCGCGCCGGTGCGATCCACCGAGGAGCGCGAAGATGACGAATCGGGCGGCTCCGGTGAGCCCGAGCCCAAGCCTCGACAAGGAGCGGGCAAGCCGAAGCGGGAACTGCCCCCCTATTTGCGGGTCATCAAGTAACGCTACTGACGCTACTGCTTGACGGTGCGGCTCGGCCATTCCAACTGTGGCCGGCCATGCCTCGACCGTTGCAGCGCGTCCTCACTGCGCTTCTGCTCCTCGGCGTCGTCGTCGCCCTCGAGTTCGGCTTCGAGACCCTCTTGCCGGACGCTGCCTGGCGGCAGCTCGCCCTGTTCGCGATGGTCAACGTCATCGCGGCGCTGTCGCTCAACGTCATCAACGGCATGGCCGGCCAGTTCTCGATCGGCCACGCCGGCTTCGTCGGGATCGGCGCGTACACCGGCGCGGTCGTCGCCGGCAACTTGCACCAGCACCTCGGCGGCGGCGAGCCGCTCTTCGGCAACTCGTTCGTGGTGATGCCCGCGGCGCTGCTCGCGTCCGGGCTCGTCGCGGCCCTCTTCGGCCTCGTGGTCGGCCTGCCGAGCCTCCGGCTGCGCGGCGACTACCTCGCCATCGTGACCCTGGGGTTCGCCGAGATCTTCCGCCTGACGATCGCGACAGCGACGACCGGCGGCCCCGACCAGGGGGCGATCGGCAAGCTCCTCGGGGCCCTCGGCGGCCCGATCGGCTACGCCGGCCCAGACGACACCGGCGTGCCGCAGTACGCCGGCCCGTTCTGGATCTTCGGCGCCGTCGTGCTCGCGACGATCCTCGCCTGGCGGCTGAAGTTCTCCGGCTGGGGCCGCGCGCTGCGCGCGCTCCGCGAGGACGAGATCGCCTCCGCCGCGGTGGGCGTCGATCCGACGCGCTACAAGGTCACGTCGTTCGTCATCTCCGCCGCTGGCGGCGGCATCGCCGGCGCCCTGCTCTCCTCGATGCGCGACGGCAACCCCACGGTCCAGCCGGATCAGTTCACGTTCAACTACTCGTTCGACGCCATCACGATGGTGATCCTCGGCGGCTCGGGCAGCGTCTCCGGGGCGATCCTCGGCGGCGTGTTCGTGACCTTCACGGTGAAGCTCATCGAGCAGCTGCAGGGCCTCGACAGCGTCCTCGCGCTGAAGGCGGCCTACCCCGCGCTCGATCTGAACGCCCTCAGGATGGTGATCTACGCGGGCATCCTCATCGGGCTGATGGTGCTCCGCCCCGAGGGGCTGTTCGGCGAGCGCGAGCTCTTCGGCCGGCGCTGGTCGCGCAGGAAGCGCTTCCCGGTGGGCCCGGCCGAGCCCGTCCCCGCCACGACCGGCGTGGAGGCGGCCGTCGGGCACGAGGGCGCGCTGCCCAGCCCGGGCGCGCCGCCCGATGAGCCGCCGCCCGGCATCACCGTCGGCCGTGAGGGCAAGCCGGCCGGGAGGGAGCTCGAGTGAACCTCGATCTGAAGCACGTGACCAAGCGGTTCGGCGGCCTGCGGGCCGTCGGCGACGTCTCCTTCACCGTGCCCGAGCGCTCGATCTTCGGGCTCATCGGCCCGAACGGCGCGGGCAAGACGACGGTGTTCAACCTGATCACCGGCGTCTACAAGCACGACGAGGGCGCGATCCGCTTCGGCGGGACAGACCTCGCGCCGCTCCGGCCGAGCCAGATCGCGCGCCTCGGCATCGCCCGCACGTTCCAGAACATCCGCCTCTTCGGCCAGCTCACGGTGCTCGAGAACGTGCTCGTCGCCTGCGAGAACCTGCGGAGATCCACGCTCGCCGCCGCCCTGCTGCGCTCGCCGTTCTTCTACAAGGACGAGCAGGAGATGACCGAGCGCGCCCTCTCGCTGCTCTCGGTGTTCAAGCTGGAGGACATGGCCGACGAGATCTCGACGTCGCTCTCGTACGGCAACCAGCGCCGCCTCGAGATCGCCCGGGCGATGATGCTCAAGCCGAGGCTGCTCCTGCTCGACGAGCCGGCGGCGGGCATGAACTACGGCGAGGCCGAGGGGCTCAAGCAGCAGATCCGCTGGCTGCGCGACACCTTCGACATCACGGTCGTGCTCGTCGAGCACAACATGCAGGTCGTGATGGGCGTGTGCGAGGAGATCCACGTCCTCGATCACGGCGAGACCATCTCGCACGGCACCCCGGAGGTCGTGCGCAGGGACCCGAAGGTCCTCGCCGCGTACCTCGGCGAGGAGATCGACGACGAGGCGGCCGGCGCGGCGGCGGAGGAGCCCGCATGAAGACATCGCATCCGACGCGGCAGCCCCCCTCGGTGGCCCCCGGCGACCCCCTGCTCGTCGTCGAGGATCTCGCGGTCAGCTACGGCGGCATCAAGGCGCTCAAGGGCGTCAGCCTCGAGGTGCGGCGCGGCGAGATCGTGGCGATGATCGGCGCGAACGGCGCCGGCAAGACGACCACGCTGAAGACGATCGTCCGCCTCCTCCCGATCGCCTCCGGCCGCGTCCGCTACGACGGCAAGGACCTCGCGTCCATCTCGACGGAGGAGCTCGTCGCGGCCGGCGTCTCGCTCGTCCCGGAGGGGCGCGCGATCTTCTCGAACCTCAGCGTCCGCGAGAACCTCGAGCTCGGCGCGTGGTGCCACAAGCACGGCCCCACCATGGCGGAGACCGTCGACGACGTGGTGAAGCTCTTCCCCCGGCTGGGCGAGCGCATGCACCAGCACGGCGGCACGCTCTCCGGCGGCGAGCAGCAGATGCTCGCGATCGGCCGCGCCATGATGGCGCGCCCCGCCATGCTGCTCCTCGACGAGCCCTCGCTCGGCATCGCGCCTCGGCTCGTCGCAGACATCTTCGAGTCGATCGCCAAGATCGCGGCGTCGGGAACAACCGTACTCCTCGTTGAGCAGAATACCCGACTAGCGCTCAAGTACTCGATGCGCGCCTACGTGCTCCGTACTGGGCAGATCGCTATGAGCGGCGAGTCGAAGGACCTCGCCGCGAACGAAGAGATCCGCGCGGCCTACCTCGGCGGCTGATCCGCCGCTCCCGCGCCGACGCGTGTCGGCGCGACGCGACTCACCGGGCGGCCGCAGTCCATCGCGGATCACGGCGGATCACAGCGGATCAGAAGCGGATCAGAAGCGGATCAGAAGCGGATCACAGCGGATCAGAAGCGGATCACAGCGGATCACAAGCGGCTCACAAAAGAGACAGGCGGAAAGCGCTGGTGTTTCAAGCGCGTATCAACGCATCGCGTGATGCGCTGAGGCGCGATTGATATCGCTCTTTGCCGAATATGGAGTATGGTCACTGTGAGCCAGGCCATGAAGACCTGGTTTTCACAGCGGCGGTCAGAGCCGGCCGCTGACGGGGGCTACCCATGGAGATTGAGAGCACGACCCGCGTTCTGGTGATCGATGACGACGCCAGCAACTCCCAGCCGCTCGTCCACTTCCTGTCATCCCGGGACTACACGGTGGAGACGTGCTGCGGGCTCGGCCATGCGCGTGACGTGCTTGCCCGCTGGCGTCCTCATGTGATGGTGCTCGTGCCGCGGGAGCAGGCGGAGCTCCACAGCGAGATGGAGGCGCTCCGCCGCATGTCGCCGCGTGTGCCCGTCGTGGTGCTCACGCCCGCGGCCGGCCCCGAGCTCATCCTGGACATGGAGGCGTTTGCGCCCACGGTGCCTGCGTGCCCGTCGCGCGGCCTCGCGTACATCGAGTCTGCGGTGGCCGACGCCTCGGCCATGGGCTGAGCCGGTCTCGGGTCGGGGCCCGCGCTCAGCGCGGGCCGGGTCCCACCCGGGGCAGCCGCCTCTCGCATCGGCTCGCCTCAGGCGGACGGCTCGAGCCCGTCCGGCAGCCCGTCGAAGAACTCCTCCACCACGGACGCGAGCCAGGCGCGCACCGGTCCGGTCGCGCACATGCTCCTCACGACGGGCCAGAGCGCATCCGCGAGCGCGCCGACGTCGAGCTCGAGCGCGATCCCGAGGCGCCCCAGCGCCTCGCCGAGCGGCTCGCCCGCGTGCGCCGCCACGAACGCCGCGATCGCCTCGCTGGTCCGCGCCCGGACGGGCCGATCTCGGAGCAGCTGCGCGGCGATGTCGGCGCCGAGCTCCTCGGCGATCACCGAGCTCTTCGCGTCGAGCTGACCGACGAGCGCGCAGATCTCCTGCTCCAGCACCCACGTGGCGACCTGCTTGCGCAGGCCGATGAACTCGGGCGTGTCGCCCTTGGCGACGAGGATGTCGTGCACCTGGCGCATTGCCGTGCGCGAGAAGCCCTGCAAGAACCGGCGGATCTCCGGCTCGAGCCGCCGCTCGAACTCGCCCCGCATCGCGCCCATCGTCTTGCCGACCCCGCCGAGGCCGAAGGGGGCGACCCGCTTGAGGAGCGCGGGCAGGCCCCACTCGGCGAAGAACGGGTTCACCTTCTCGGAGAACTCCATCAGCGTGTCGTAGAGGACGTCGCGCATCACCGCGTCGAGCGCCGCGCTCTCCAGCACCTCGCGCACGAGCCGCTCCGGCACGATCTTCGGCTGCTCGAGGATGCGGTCGAGCTTGTCGCGGGCGCCCTCCGGCAGGAGCTCCTTGGCGCTCCGCCGCTCGGCGCGCGCCGCCTCGACGAGCGCCGCGAGCGCCGCGGCGGCCGCGGGCCGGACCGCCCGCCGGAGCGGCTCCTCCGCCGCCAGCGCCTCGAGCGCGCGCCCGATCGCCCCCGCGTCCACGAGCTCGCCGAGCGGCGTCGAGAGCAGCGCCGCGAAGCCGGCGGGCAGGCGCTCCCGGAAGTCGCGCGCAGCCGCCTCCGAGACGAGCCGCGCCTCGAGGAACGCGATCTGACGAGCCTTCAGTTCATTAAGTAGCGCGCGATCCATCGGGGGAACCGATAGCCCCGAGCCCCCGCTGGTGCCAGGCGCAGATGACCCCGGGCCTCCGCCGACGCGGCGCACGGCGCGCGGCCCCCGCCCAGGCCCAGAAATCGCGCAGTACTGTGAATCTGCCCAGCGGGTGAGCACCCTACTTATTGAACGTGGTTTCGGAGGAGCCTTACCAAAAACACCTTACTTGGAGCTCCAGTATCCGGGGACTCCCTGAGTCGGCGCGCCGCTCGCGCACGTGCGTTCGCGCGGCGGACCTGCGGGCAGCGCCGCGCGCCCGGGCGAAGCGGGATTGTCGGTGATTGTCATTTTCCGCGGGGAGCGACTCGGGTCGAAGTCAACTTTGCGGACCTCGCGACAGAGAGTTGCAACGAATTACAAGTGCCTGACAACTTCGGATCCGGCGGATGGTACGCGTTCGTTGTCTGCCGGCGCCTGCAGGAGTGGAGAGCGGCGCTCTCGCCCGTTCCCACGGCTGCACGGCAACCCGCCGGCGGTAGGTGCTCGTGATGCTCTCCCTGCTGCTCTGTGTCCTCTACTTCGGCGTGCTGCTCGGCCTCAGCGCTTACGGCCTGCACCGGCTGCACCTCGTGGTCCTCTGTCGCATGAACCGCGCGAAGATCACGCGCGCGCAGGAGGTCGCGGCCCTGACCGATCGCGACCTGCCGCCGGTGACGATCCAGCTCCCGCTCTTCAACGAGTCGACGGTCGCGGCGCGGCTGCTCGATGCCGTCGCGAAGATGGACTACCCGCGCGACAAACTAGAGATCCAGGTGCTCGACGACTCGACGGACGAGACGCAGGGCCTCGTCCGCGCGCACGTCGAGCGGCTGCGCGCGCAGGGCCTCGACGCGGTGTACCTGCACCGCGTGAACCGCGTCGGCTACAAGGCCGGGGCGCTCGACGCGGGGCTCAAGATCGCGAAGGGCGAGCTGGTCGCGATCTTCGACGCCGACTTCATCCCACAGCCTGACTTCGTCCGGTCCATCGTCGGCCACTTCGAGGACCCGACGGTCGGCATGGTGCAGACGCGGTGGGGCCACCTGAACCGCGACGTCTCGATCCTCACGCAGGTGCAGGCGCTCATGCTCGACGGCCACCACCTCGTCGAGAACCGCGCGCGCTTCGGCGCGGGCCTCCTGTTCAACTTCTCCGGCACCGGAGGGATGTGGCGCAAGGACGCCATCCTCGAGGCCGGCGGCTGGCAGCACGACACGCTGACCGAGGACCTCGACCTGTCGTACAGGGCGCAGCTCGCGGGCTACCGCTTCATCTACCGCGAGGATGTCGTCTCGCCGGCGGAGCTCCCCGAGGACATCTCGGCGCTGCGCGCGCAGCAGTACCGCTGGGCCAAGGGGACGGTGCAGACGGCGCGCAAGCTGATGGCGACCGTGCTGAGCGCCAAGCTCTCGGTCGGGCAGCGGATCGAGGCGTTCTTCCACCTCACGCCGCACTTCGCCTACCCGCTGCTGGTGCTGCTGAGCGTCCTCTTGCTGCCGGCGCTCGTCCTGTTCCCCGCGGCCGACACGCTGACGATGATCGCCATCGATCTGCCGCTCTGCACGGCGACGACGGGGTCGCTCGCGGCGTTCTACATGCTGGCCGAGACGGCGCAGGGCCGCTCGCGCTGGGGCGCGGTCAGGCGCCTGCCGATGCTCATCGCGCTCGGGACGGGGCTCGCGCCGTACCTGTCGAAGGCCGTGATCGAGGGGCTCCGCAGCATGTCGGGCGAGTTCGTCCGGACGCCGAAGCAGGGCGACAACAAGGGCCGGTACAAGGTCCGCACGGACCTGCCGATCACCGAGGCGATGCTCGCGGTGCTGTCGTGCGGCGCGGTGGTCGCGTCCGTGGAGACGGGGCACTACTTCGCCACGCCGTTCGCGGTGCTCTTCGCCCTCGGCTATCTCTACGTGGCGTTCCTGGTCGTCCAGGAGCAGATCGTGCGCCGCCGCGATGTGGCCTCGAGCGCGCCGGTCGTCGGCTGGAGCGACGCGCGGCCGACCGAGGCGGCCGTCGTCGGCGCCTGGTCCCGGCAGTCGACGAAGGAACGCCGCCTCGGCGATCTTGCCGTCTGAGCGGATCGTCGCCGCCGAGCCCTTCCTGCGCCCGCGGTTGCGCCGGTGAGCCTGCCGGATTCCTGGCCGCCGGCTCGAGGGTGCGAGGTGTGGGGCGCTGCTCGTGGGGTCGCAGGTCCGCTCCGAGCGCTGCGTTGCTCGGGGGGCTCCACGAAGCGTGCCTGGTGCACATCGGGCGAAGCCTGCGTAACCCCCTAGACCTTACCGACGCACGCTGGCATTCTGCCCTCCAGGCCGGTCGGGGGACCGCACGCGGCTTCCTGAACGGTCTTCAGGGGTTGCGGCGCGTCCCCCCTTCTGCAAGGGCGATGGGGGTGTCATGACGAAAGCCGAAATCGTTCAGGCGGTCTACTCCCGCCTTGGGGGGTTCTCGAAGAAGGAATCTGCCGATCTGGTGGACCTCGTGTTCGAGACCATGAAGGAAACCCTGGGTCGCGGGGAGAAGATCAAGATCTCTGGATTCGGCAACTTCGTGCTGCGCGACAAGCGCCAGCGGCAGGGCCGCAACCCCCAGACCGGCGACCCCATCCTGATCACGGAGCGCCGGGTCCTGAACTTCAAGGCGAGCCAGATCTTGAAGCAGGCCCTCAACCCGCGTGAGACGGCCTCGGCGGCCGAGGAGTAGACCGCTTGGCGGTGCGCGCGCAGCTTCCGGCGAAGCTGTACTACCGGATCGGCGAGGTGGCCGGCATCGTGGGGGTCGAGCCGCACGTGCTCCGGTACTGGGAGACGGAGTTCCGCTCCATCCGCCCGCAGAAGTCGGCGAAGGGGCAGCGGGTCTACAGCCGGCGCGACGTCGAGACGCTCCTCAAGGTCAAGGAGCTGCTCTACTCGCACCGCTTCACGATCGCGGGCGCGCGGCGCAAGCTGCGCGAGGGCGGCATCGAGCCGCCGGCGCCGGACGCGGGCGCGAGCCACGAGGAGGTGCAGCGGATGCGCACGGCCCTCGTCGAGATCCGGAGCGAGGTGATCGCGCTGATGGATGAGCTCGAGCGCGTCTGAGCTCCACAGCGTGGCGCCGGGCCTCGGGTTGCGCCTTGCGTTGCCGGCCGGGGCGAGCGACGCGGCGAAGGAGGCGCTTCCCGCGATCGACGTCTCCGCGATCGCGGGCGCGAAGGTGACGCTCCTGCGGGGCGTCGAGGCGGACGGGCTCTCGCTGCGCGCCGTGTGCGTGACGGCCCCGTCGCGGCAATGGGTGACCGGCCTGGAGGAGCTCGTGCTCGATCGGGCCTCGGGGCTCGTGCGGGGTGGCCTGGGGGTGGCGATCGAGCGGTGGGAAGCAGGGCCGATCCACGCGCAGTTGCAGCGGTTCGAGCAGGCGTTCGAGGGAGCCGGCAGGTCTGGAGCCCGCGCGGTGGTGATCCGCGGGCAGCACGTGCTCGGCTTCGCCGGGAGCGAGCACGACGCGGCGCTCTGCAGCCTGGCCTGTCTGGAGCCTGCGCAGGGGACGGGCGCCCGGTGCAGCGCGCTGCTCGGCGCGACCGCGTTCGAGGGCGTGTTCGTGGCGCCACCTGAGCCGGGACTGCTCGTGCGGACGATCTTCCTCGCCGCGGAGCAGCCCCTCGCCACGACCGCGGCGCTCGGAGTGCTCGCGGCGGCGGGGGTGACCGTCCTGCTGGCGCGGCGACCGCGGCCGCGGCCCTAGGACGGGGAAGAAGGGCTCGTGGAGAACTGCCCGGCCCTCGGAGAGGGCCTGACGGTATTCGAGATGTTGAAGAGAGAGGCGTCCGCCGGGGTGATGACTCGACCGGGCAGGGGGAGCGATCAGAACGGGATGTCGTCGTCGTTGCCGCCGCCGCCATAACCGCCGCCGCCGAAATCGTCGGGCGGAGGACCGGGATCCTGCGCAGCCGGCGCGGGGCGACCACCGCCGCCGCGGTTGTAGCCGCCACTCGCCGGGCGTCCGCCGCCGCCGCCGCCGCCACCGTAACCGCCGCCACCACCACCGCCGCCGCCGCCGCCGCCACTGTAGCCGCCGCCGCCACCACCGTAGCCACCGCCGGGATCCGCGCCGAACGCGCCTGCGTCATCGCCGACAGCGCCGCGACCGCGGCCCCCGCCCGTCAGCAGGACGTTGTTCGCGATCACCTCGGTCTTGTAGCGCTTGTTGCCATCCCGGTCGTCGTAGCTCGACGTGCGGAGCGACCCCTCGATGAAGATCGAGGAACCCTTGCTGAGGATCTTGCCCAAGGCCTCGGCGCGCTTGCCCCAGATCACGACATTGTGCCAGTCCGTCCGTTCTTTCCGGACCTTGTCGCGGTCCAGGTACGACTCGGTCGTCGCGAGCCGCAGGTTCAAGACGGCCTGACCCCCCTGGGTGAACCGGAGCTCTGGGTCGGCGCCCAGGTTGCCGAGCAGCATTACGCGATTCAAGCCTTCGGCCATCGTCACTCCTTCCCTAGGAGGGGCTCAGCGCACGCTGCGCTGAACGAACGTCGCCTGCTTCACTCCCCCATGGGGGCCGACGCGTCAAGGGTCGTGGCGCGCCGAAAAGCACGCGGCGCGCCCGCGCGGCGGGGCCGGCGTGGGCCTCAGCACGGGCGGCGCGGCGTCGCTCGATCGCCGTCCGATTTCGCCCGATCCCGTCGATTCCGCTCACCCGCCGGCTCCGGCTTGCGCAAGGAGGTCGGACAGGAAGAGCCGGGCGATCGTGAAGTAGAGGAGGATCCCCAGGACGTCCACGAGGCTCGCGATGAACGGCGTGGAGCTGGTCGCCGGATCGAGGCCGATGCGCCGGAGCAGGAGGGGGAGCATGGCGCCGACGGTGCAGCCCATGAGGACGATCGCCATCAGCGTCACGCCGATCGTCAGGACGAAGCCGGTGCCGTCGCCCCAGAGCCAGACGCGGAGCATGCCGATGGCGGAGAGGATAAGGCCGAGCACGACCGCCTGCCCGAGCTCGCGGACGAGGACGCTCGCCCAGTCGCCGACGCGCAGATCGCCGACGGCGAGGCCGCGGATGATGAGCGACGACGACTGCGAGCCGGAGTTGCCGCCCGTGGAGATGAGCAGCGGCACGTAGTAGGCGAGCGTCGCGACGGCCTCGAGGTCGTGCTCGAAACGCCGGAGCACCTCGCCGGTCATGAACTCGCCGACGAACAGCACGGCGAGCCACGGGGCTCGCTTCTGGATGAACGTCCAGAAGCTCGTCTTGAAGTAGCTGTCCTCGATGGGGCCGACCGCGCCGAGCCGCTGCATGTCCTCGGACTGCTCCTCCGTGAGGACGTCCATCACGTCGTCGACGGTGATGACGCCGAGCAGCTTGCGGTCCGCGGAGAGCACGGGCAGCGCGTTGAAATCGTACTTGGCCATGGTCCGCGCGACCTCTTCCTGGTCGGTCTCGGGGCTTACGGCGAAGACGTTCTCGGTCATCACGTCCGCGAGCTTCTCGGACGGCGAGGCGAGCAGCAGATCGCGCAGCGACACGACGCCGATGAGGTGCCCGCGATCGGAGACGATGTACACGTAGTAGATGGTCTCGGCGTCCTCGCCGACGGCGCGGATGCGCTCGATCACGTCGGCGACCTTGAGGTGGATGCCCACCGACACGTAGTCGGTGGTCATGAGGCCGCCGGCGCTGTCCTCGGGCCACTTGGCGAGCTCCTCGACCTCGGCTGCGGCCTCGGGGTCGACCTTCTCCAGCGTGGAGAGCAGCGTGCCGCTGACCTGGTCCGGGAGGGCCTCGATGAGGTCCGTGCGGTCGTCGGCCGCCATCTCGGAGACGATCGGCGCGATGCTCTCGATGCCCATCTGCTCGACGAGCGCCTCCTGGGTCTCGCCGTCGAGGCGCTCGAAGATGGGCGCGGCCTCCTCGGCCCTGAGCGCCATCAGGACCTTCGCCGCTTCGGCGTCGTCCAGAAGGCCGATGAGGTCGGCGAGGTCCTCGTCGTGGATCTCGTCCAGCAGGTCGGAGAGCTGCGCCGGATCCTCGGTGAGCAGCTGCCGTACCTCCGGGACCATGGCGAGGGCGACGCGCAACATGCCCGGGCACTGACCACAACTCGGCCCTGCTGGGAAGCGGCAAACCCCACCGGCGCCGGGCCCGCGATCAGCCCAGCCCCCCGCATCGACCGAGGTTGGGTTCGGCGCCGCGGCCGACCGAGGTTGGGCCTCCGACGACCGCCGGTCGCGAGCGATGGAGGCTGGGCTCCCGCGACCCGTGAAGGGGTGATCTACGATACAGTGATAAGTGAACTTTCTCTGTTGGCCGACCGGGATGGGGACAGGTCGGAGGAGTCAGGTCGACCCAGGTTGAGGGCCGGGTCGCCTACTGCGTTGGCTGTCGCGCAATCAGGTTGACGTCGCGGCGGCGCGCGGGGCATGGAGGGCACGGCTCTGCGGCGGCGGCATCTCGTTTGCTATGGCACCCCTTCGCGGGGTCGAGCGGGGCCGGCCGGGTCGAATTGACAGCCTTCCGGTCGGGTCCCTAGCATCGGGCTCCCGTCGAGCCGTGGATCGCCTGCGGAAGTCGGTCATGGGCCCGTGGACGGCGGGCCTTTTCGGTGGCTTGACCGCCGCGCAACTGGATCGGTGGTCGAAAGGAAAGTCGAATATGACGCGGATAGAGCGTGAGAGCAGGCGCCCGTGGAGGGGCGCGGTGAGGCTCGCCATGGCGGGCCTGCTGATCGCGGGCACAGGCAGCGCCTTCGGATGTCTGAGCCGCCCCATCGCCGAGAACAAGCCCCGGTCGACGTCGACGATCGTCGAGCGGCTGACGCAGAGCTCGGTCGACAAGATCGATCTCCTCCTGGCGATCGACAACTCGGGCTCGATGGCCGACAAGCAGGCCATCCTCGCCACCGCGATCCCCGACCTCGTCCAGGGTCTCGTCAACCCGCGCTGCATCCACAAGGACGGCACGATGGCGACCACGGTCGCCTCGCCCAACACGGCCTGTCCGCAGGACTACAAGCGTGAGTTCGAGCCGGTCAAGGACATCCACATCGGCATCATCAGCTCGAGCCTCGGCGGCCACGGGTCGGCCGCCTGCCAGGGGACGACGAGCGCCTCGAACGTGGACATGGCGCACCTCCTCGCGCGCAGGAGCGAGACCTCCCCGGCAAACGACATCCCGACCTACCTCGAGCTGGGCTTCCTGGCCTGGGACCCGGACCAGAAGCTCGACGGCGAGCCGGAGAGGCCGGATCCGAACGACGGCGAGGCGGACATCAGCGCCGATACGAACGCCGACCTCAACGACACGTCGCTGGTCAAGCAGCTCACCGATATGGTCAAGGGCACGGGGCAGTCCGGCTGCGGCTTCGAGGCGCAGCTCGAGAGCGTGTACCGCTTCCTCGTCGACCCGGAGCCCTACGGCGCGATCAGCGTTGACCCGGCAACCGAAAACATCGTCGTCACCGGCGAGGATGCCGTCGTCAAGAAGCAGCGCGCCGACTTCATGCGGCCGAGCTCCCTCCTCGCGATCATCATGCTCACCGACGAGAACGACTGCTCGATCCGCGAGGAGGGCAAGAACTACCTCGTGGCAGAGACCGGGCCGGGCTTCCGCCTGTGGCGGCCGCGCGTCGAGTGCGCCAACGATCCGAGCGACAAGTGCTGCAGGTCGTGCAGCCAGAAGCAGGACGGCTGCTCCGAAGACCCGGCGTGCAAGGGCCCGGACGGCAACGCCGCCAGGCTGACCGCCGCGGAGGATCCGGTCAACTCTCGCTGCTGGGATCAGAAGCGCCGGTTCGGCTTCGACTTCCTCTATCCGATCGACCGCTACCGGCGCGCCTTCACCGAGGCGCAGATCCCGAACCGCAGGGGCGAGCTGGTCCAGAACCCGATCTTCAGCGATCCGAACCCGGCCGACGGCGACTCCAACATCCGCGATCCCGGGCTCGTCTTCTTCGCCGGTATCGTCGGCGTGCCGTGGCAGGACATCGCGCGTCAGAACGCGCAAGGCCAGCCCGACCTGCTGAACGGCCTCAACCAGGAAGGCGAGCCGGTCGGTGGGTTCAAGAACTCCGACGAGCTCAGCGCGCCCGTGGGCGGCGCCGCCAGCACCTGGGAGCTCATCCTCGGCGATCCCGCGAAGTACCAGCCGCCGAGGGATCCCTTCATGGTCGAGTCGATGAAGCCTCGCTCGGGCACGAACCCGATCACCAACGACACGATCGTCGGGCCGCAGGAGGCGGGCTGGAACGGCATCAACGGCCGCGAGTACACGATCCCGGAGGGGAGCACGGGGGACCTCCAGTACGCTTGCATCTTCGATCTCCCCCAGGAAGCGGTGAAGACCTGCGACGGGCAGGCTCAGAGCTGCGACTGCAGAGCGGTGGGGGGTCAGGCGACCGACAACCCGCTGTGCGAGCCTGAAGCGGGGAACAACCAGGAGGATCCGGCGCCCAGGTCGACGACGCAGATCAAGGCGAAGGCCTACCCGGGCCTCCGCGAGCTGCAGCTGATCCGGGAGCTCGGCCCCCAGGGCATCGTCGGCTCGGTGTGCCCGCGCCAGCTCACCAACGACGACGCGGCCGACTACGGCTACCGGCCGGCGATCGGCGCCATCATCGACCGCCTGAAGACGGTGCTCGGCGGCCAGTGCCTGCCGCGCACCTTGACGCCGCACGAGAACCAGCAGGTCTCCTGCCTGATCCTCGAGGCGCGCAACTCGCAGGGCCAGTGCAACTGCGCGGACGAGAGGATGCCAGGGCGCCTCGAGGTGACGGGCGCTCATACGGCGGCGAAGGACGAGGTGCTCTCGCTCGACATCGCGAAGGCGTCTGGCTGGGACTGCGTGTGCGAGATCCAGCAGCTCGAGGCCGACGGGGCCAACGCGTGCAGGACCAACGTCGGCGACATCGATGACGTGCACGGGTGGTGCTACGTCGACCCGTCGATCAGGCTTGGCGATCCGTCCATCGTGGCCGATTGCCCGTCGACCGAGCAGCGCAAGATCCGGTTCACGGGCAAGGGCGAAGCCCAGCAAGGGGCCACGCTGTTCATCACCTGCTCCGGCGAGTAGGCGACGTCAGCTGACCTCAGCGGGCGTCAGCTGACGTCTCTGACGTCTCTGACGTCTCTGACGTCTGATTGAGCCCGGCGCGCGGGGTGCGATCGCGAGATCGCGCCCCGCGGCGCTTTTGTGGCGCTTTCATGGCGCTTTCATGGTTACAGAGCGGCTCCGGCGAGCCGGCCGGCGGAGCGCTCGGGGGGACCTGTCCGGTTTTGTGCTAAGACCGGACTCCGTCGTGGTGGCACGAAAGAAGATTCTCATCATCGAGGACGAGCCCCACATCGTGCTGGGGCTGACGGACGCCCTCGAGTTCGAGGGCTTCTCGGTGGCGTCGGCCTCGAAGGGGAAGGACGGCGTGCTGCTCGCGCGGCAGGAGAAGCCGGACGCCATCCTCCTCGACCTCATGCTCCCCGACACCAACGGCTTCAAGGTCTGCGAGGACCTGCGGCGCTGGGACGCGTTCGTGCCGATCATCATGCTGACGGCCCGCGGGCAGGAGATCGACAAGATCCGCGGCCTCGACGCGGGCGCTGACGATTACGTGACCAAGCCGTTCAGCGTGGGCGAGCTCATCGCCCGCCTGCGCGCCCTCTTCCGCCGCGCCGCCCGGCCGGCCGAGGCGCCCGTCGAGGTGTTCACCGTCGGCAACGTGCAGATCAACATGACGGCCCACACGGTCTCGCGGGGCTCGCGCTCGGATCAGCTGTCGTTCTACGAGGTCGAGCTCCTTCGCCTGCTGCACGAGCGCGTGGGCCAGCCGGTCTCGCGCGAGGAGATCCTCCAGAAGATCTGGGGGATCGAGGCCGGGCCGTCGAACCGCACGGTCGACAACTTCATCGTCAAGCTGCGCAAGAAGATCGAGCGCTCGCCCGACAAGCCGGAGCACATCCTCACGGTCTACGGCTTCGGTTACAAGCTCGCTCCCTGACGGAGCGGCAGGACGTTGCGGAGGTCGCAAGGCACCGTCACCGCGGCGTCGGTGATGCGCTTCGGATCGAGCTCGAAGAGGCGCGCGCCCTCGCGGATCTGCCGCGCCTCGAGGCGCAGCCGGACGAGGCCCGGGCTGCCCGTCTCGCCGGCGTACCCGACCACGTCGCCCGCGTCGAGGCGCGCGCCCGCCACGACGCCAGGGCCAGGGCGATCGAGGTGGCTGTGGAGAAGGAGGTACCTGCGTATGCGATCCACGTCGCGCGCCTCGCGCACGTCGTGCGCCGTGGCCACCGTGACCCCGGACAGCTCGCCGACGAAGACGACCTCGGCCTTCCCCTCCTGGCCCTCGAGCCTGAGCGCTGCCACCCGCTCGCCGCGCGTCGCGGCGATGTCGATCCCGCCGATCCACGACGGCGGCTCGGGCCGCGCCGCGCCGATCGCGGCGACGGAGCCCGCTGCAGGCAGCGCGCCCGCCCCGGCTGGAGCGTCCTCGACAAGGAGGAACCCCGGCGGTGCGTCCTGCGCGCCGATCGGGAACGTGTACGCGGCGGCGCTCGCCGGACGTTCCGGGCGGCGGGGGATGTGCTCGTGGGCCTGGCTGCGCGTGCCCGCTCCCGCGGGACGCGCGCCGGCGAGGCGCGCACCGGCAGGGTCAGAGAGCGCCGCAGCGCCGCCTTCGGGGAGCGGCGTCCCTGGAGCAGGCAGCGGGACGCAGGCGGCGCCCTCCGGCACGGTGCGCGGGCCGCAGAGCGCCGCTGCGCCCGCGGCGCCGCGCGCCGCGGCCGCCGGAGGGACGACCGCGGGCGGCGGCGGCTCGGGATCGTCGATGCCGCCGAGCGCAAGGACGAGCGCCGACGCCGCGGCGCCGCGCACCAGCGGGGAGGGGGAGATCGTTGCCCTCGCCGGGCGGGATTGCAATGAGCCGGACACACGCATGCCACGAACGGTCTACCGCATCGCGCGCGGCGGGCGAGCTCGATGCGGCGGCGGCGCGCTCGTCCCGCCCGGCTTGCGCGCAGCGGCCCCGGCGTGGGCGGCGCCGGGCATGCGCGGCCGCGCCCGCCGTGGACGGGAATTCGCGAGGAACAGGCCCTTGTTGCCTGCCGGCTTGCGGAGGCGACGCGCTGTTGATAGCTCCTCTTCGTGCAAAATCGTCAAGCCATCGAGACGACCCTGAACAAGCTGTTCGACGCGGAGCGCACGGCTCGCCGGCTCCACGAGGACCTGACGGCCATGCCCGGCGATGGGCTGCTGGATGTCCTAACGGACGCGATCGCGGCCGCGACGCGCGAGAACGACGAGGACGAGGCGGCGCTCCGGCTGGTGCGTATCGCGTCGCTGCTCGGCGAGCACGAGGGTCCGCGCGCGCTCGACGCGCTCATCGATGTGCTCGCGTCGGAGCACCCCGAGGCGCGGCAGGCCGCGGGCGAGGAGATTGAGACGCTGGCCTACGATCGGTTCAAGGAGGTCGCACAGGCGATCGAGCGCGCGCTGAAGCGGCTGCCGGTGGGCTCGTCGGCGCTCCCGGAGCTGCCGTACCTCATCGCCGAGGTGCCGGAGCCGGGCGTGCCGAAGCTGCTCAGCCAGTTCCTGAGCCACAAGGATCCGGACGCGGTCGCGGCGGCGATCGAGACGCTGGTCGAGATCGGTGATCCGGCGCATGCGCCGCTCATCCAGCCGCTGCTCGACGACAAGCGCACGGTCGAGCTCGCGGACGACGGCGGCGACGACGCGACGTCGGAGGTCACGATCGGCGAGCTCGCCGAAGAGGCGCTCAGCCTCCTAGCGCCCTACGACGACGAGGAGGACGGGGTCGCCTGATGATCGGCCCGCCGCTGAGCGCGGCGGACGCCGTGTTGTTCGAGCACGCGGTCGTCCCGCGCTACCTCTCGTTCTTCGCCTCGCTGGCGGTCGAGATGCTGCTGCCCTCCGAGGCGGCGCGCATCGTCCACCTCGGCTGCAGGAGCGGCTTCCCCGACGCGATCGTGGCCGACAAGCTGCCCGGCGCGACCCTCGTGGGCGTCGACGGCTCCGCCGCCGCGCTCGAGCTCGCGCGCGACAAGGCCGCGCTGTTCTCCGGGATGAACGCGAGCTACGTGCTCGCCGACGCCCTGCCGACGCCGCTGCCGGACGCGAGCTTCTCCCACGCGTTCACGCTGCACCCGGTCTGCCGTCCGAGCGAGCGGGCGCAGCTCCTCGCCGAGCTGCGCCGGGTCCTGGTCCCCGGCGGCCAGGCGCTCATCGCGCTGCCGTTGCGCGGCTCGTTCCCGGAGATCGCGGACATCGCGCGGGAGTGCGCGCTCAAGCAAGATCTCTCGGAGCTCGGCGCCGCGGTGGACGCCGCCGCCGTCAGCCGCCCCACGATCGAGACCATCGCCGAGGAGATCGAGGGCGCGGGGCTCGACGAGGTCGAGGTCGACGTCCAGCTCATCGCCGTGTCGTTCGAGAGCGGGCGTGAGTTCCTCGAGGATCCCATCTCGAGGTTGATGGTGATCCCCGAGTCGACGGCGATGCTCGACGTCGAGCCGCAGATCATCGACTCGATGCTCAAGTACCTGCACCACGCGGTCTCGAAGTACTGGTCCGAAGGGGTCTTCGAGCTGACCGTGAACGTCGGGTGCGCGAGCGCTCGGCGCCCCCTCGTTTGATCACGGTCGACGATCGGGCCAGGGCGCTGGTCGCGCGGAGCGCGGCCAGCGAGCGCGGCAAGCGCTAGCGCTCGCGCCCGCCGCCGCGGAGGCCGAGCTCGCCGAGGCCGGCGAGCGCCGCGAGCGAGACCGGGTGGTACGGCGGCCGCGGGGTGATCGGCTTCCGGACGTCGCCCCCGCGCTCCTCGATGAGCCGCGCGCAGAGCGCGAGGCACCACTTGCCCTGGCACCAGCCGGTGCCGAAGCCCGTGTAGCGCTTGACGGACTCGATGTCCTTGTAGCCGCGATCCATCGCGGCCTCGAGCTCGTGCAGCGTGACGTCCTCGCAGCGGCAGACGAGCGTCTTCATCGACCTAATCGCCCTCGTACTCGCAGCGAGCGTCGCAGGTCTCGAAGATGGTGACCCGGTTCAAGGACGGCAGCGACGGCGCGAGGCGGCTCCAGATCCACCGGGCGAGCACCTCGCTCGTCGGGTTCTCCAGCCCGGGGACCTCGTTCAGGTAGTGGTGATCGAGCAGGTCGTGGAGGGGAGCCCAGGCCTCGTAGAGGTGGCTGTAATCGATGAACCACCCCGTCTCCTCGTTCACCGGGCCGCGGATCGCGACCTCGACCTTGAAGCTGTGACCGTGGAGGCGCGCGCATTTGTGCCCCTGCGGAACCTTGGGAAGACGGTGGGCGGCCTCGAAGCGGAACTCGTGTACGAGACGGACGTTCATCGGAGCAGCGGTCATGGGGCGGTCGCCATGGGGCGTCAACGCCCCGTGGCCTTAACCGGAGGCGGCGTGAGGTACGGGGTTCCCTCGAGGGGCTCGAGCGACTATACCGCCGGCCATGCCGCAGAAGCCCGCAGTGAGAGCCAAGAAGAAGCGTCGCGATACGAAGCGCCTGGCGAACTGGCGCGCCAAGAAGGAGCTGCAGAGCGCCCAGGGAACGCCGGCTGATCCGGCCGCCGCCGCGCGGTCCGGCAGCTGAGCCGCGAGCACCGGCCCCGGCCGGTGCTCAGCTCGCCGGCTCGTCCTCTCCGTCCTCGTCCGGCTCCGGCGACGCGGGTCCCCGGCGTCGCGCCGCACGAACGGTCGCGACCTCGGCCCGGGACGGGTTGATCACAAGAAAGCCGTGGTCCGCGTCGAGGAGCGCGACGTCTCCTGGCGACGCCCAGCGGAACGCCCCCGCCACATCCACGATCGACGGCACGCCGAGCAGCTGGAGGAGCACGAGCGAGCGCGGCCCGGACCGGTCGCTGAGCGCAACGCCCACCGGGTGGGCCCGGGCGGAGATCAAGAGGTCGAAGACCGTCAGCTGGTCTCCCACGAGGACCGCCTTCGACGGGAGCTCGGCCCGGGCATCCGGGGTTGCCAGCATCAGGATCGCATCGCAGAGATCCTCGATGTCACGGGCGCGATCTTGCAAGAACGGGTCACCGACAATTCCGTTGGCGGCCCGGGCCACCTCGCGAGCGACCGTCCCGAGCGCCTGCGCGACGTTGCGCCCGCTGGCCGCGAGCTCGAAGGCGCGCGCGCGCAGGCGGCCGTCGCCGATCATCAGGAGGTAGGTCGAGAGGAACGCCGCCTCCTGCGCGAGCCCTCGCTTCGCCGCACGGGCGTTGAGGTCGAGGAGCGCCTTCTCCGCGATGTCGAACGCGAACCGCAGGAGCTTCGGATCGCCGCTGCCCTGCCGCGCGCCGAGCGACGAGGTGGCCGGCCGCCGCAGGGCCGCGATGGCGCCGAGCGCGCGCCCCGCGACGACGGGCAACCCCGGCAGCGTGACCTTGCGCGTGCCACCGCCCGTGCGCCGCCGCCGCTCGCGCAGCTCGTCGAGCACCTGCGCGTGGCGCGCGCCGGCCGCGATCGGCGCGGTCAGCGCCATGACGAGCTCGACGTCCCGCGCCGTGAAGGCACGATCGCCCGCCCGCTGCACGACCAACGCGCCGAGCGGGCGGCCGCTGCCGAGGATGGGCGCCGCGAGGAAGACCGGGAAGCGCTCTTCACGGAGCTCAGGGAACGCTCGATAGCGCTCGTGCTCGGTCGCCTGGACGACAGAGATCGGCCGCAGGCACTCGACCGCCATGCCTGTGATGCCCTGCCCGACCGAGAGCCGCACCGTGCCGCGCGCCTCGCGCGGAAAACCGACGTTGCCGCGCAGCACGAGCTCGTCGCCGTCGCCCTCGAGGAGGTACAGCGAGGCCACGTCGGCGCCGAGGATCGCGGCGATTCGCTGTGGCGCCTCGTCGAGGAGGAGCGACAGCGGCATCGGCTTCGCCACGAAGGCCAGGTACTCGATCACGAGATCCAGGCGCTCATCGCGGCGCACCTGGATCCGCGCGGAGGCGACCGACGGCGGCGCGCCGTCGTCGTCGGTATCCGCGACGCGGGCCGAGCTGCCGGCCGGGTCGCTCGAGACGGACGCGTCCTCCTCGTCGGGGCCGAGCTCGTCGAGCGCGCGGTCCACGAGGCTGTCCCGTGAGCCCTCCACGCCGGACGGCGTCGCGGACGGGCTCGCGATCGCTTCGAGCTCCGTGGGCGGATGGATCGCCTTCGGATCGGTGCGCGACGACATGCCATGATCGCTATCACACACCGTCGCTCGAGCGCACCTTGCTCCCACCACGTCCGGATCGTGTCGCGGTCTGGACGGCGCGGCCGCGCGATGTGCGCGCTCGCTGCGAGCCGCCCGCGCGGCGCGAGCGCGGGCGGACAGTCGGTCCCGGAGGTCAGGGCGTCCGCAGATCGACCGGGCCGTCGAGGGGCGGGCGCTGCATCCACCCGAGCGCGGAGACCCGGGCGCGCGGGGCTGCTGCGGCGGCCGCGCGCGCGAGCGGCCCGCCTCCGCCCGCGCCGATCGCGGTGATCGCGCCGCGGATCGGCGCGAGCAGCGCCGGAGCGGCCTCGGCGCTGCTCGCCGCCACGTGGACCACGCGCGCCGCGGGCGGCAGCAGCAGCGATCGCGGCGTCGGATCCAGGCCGACCCCATGTCCTCGACCTTCCCAGAACGAGCCCACGGCCTCGAGCGTGGTCCGGTACATGGTCACCTCCGCGCGGGCGGCGCCGTCGAGCGGCCCGCGCGGGACGCGCGCGCCCGCCTCCTCGAGCGCCTCGTGCAGGGCGCGCGCGAGCGCCGCCGCGCGCTCGGCAGGGCCTTCCGCCAGCACGAAGCGCGGCGACAGGCAGCCGCGCTGATCGAACGGCACGACGTCCGCGGCGATGTCCCGCGCCGCCTCGGCGAGGTTCGCGTCCAGGCCGACCACGGCGAGCCCCAGGCCCGCGCCGTGCCCGCGCACGAGCACACCCGGGCCAGCCTGGGCTCGCAGCGTCGCCACGGTCTGGTCCGAGCCGTAGACATGCAGCTCCGCGTGCGGCAGATCCCCGGGAACCCCCTCGCCGGCCACCGGCGCCTCGGCGTCCCCGAGCGCGACGTCCGCGACCAGCGCGATGGCGCCGCCGGCGCGGCGGAAGCCTTCGTCGGCCTGCAGCGCGCGCACGAGGAGCTCCGTGACGACGGGATCGCGGCGGGACGGGCGCACGAAGACCTCCGGCGTTGTGGCCGTCGCGACGGCGATGGCCCGCAGCGGCGCCGTGCAGACGTTGGCCGCCAGCACCACGTGGCAGCGGCGCGCGCGCCCCGAGGACGCCACGAGCGCGTCGAGCTCGCCGTCGCTCGGCGCGATCTCGAGGTGGCGGCCGAGCGCGAGCTCCACGCCCTCAGGCGAGAGGCCGCTCGTGGAAGGCAACCGCTGGCGCGCCTCCTCGCCCAGCGGGTCGCGCGCGTCCGCGATCCGCGCCGCCGCGGCGACCGCGCGCTCGACCCGGAGGCGCCGCGCCGCGCCGTCGTCCATCATCACGGCCCGCCGCCGAGCATCTGGTCCATCGCGATCGAGCAGCCGCGCGGCGGCGCCCCCGAAGCGCGGCCCAGGAGCTCGACACCCTCCGCGGTGACGCGCACGCGGTCGGCGGTCTGGATGGCGACCGCCGAGTCGACATTCGCGAGATCGACGATCCGTGCGAGCCCGATCGCGCCCGCAGGGAGCGGCGCGAGCGTCTCGGGGTCCACCGCGGTGACGCGCGTCCAGGGAGGCGCGAGGTACAGCCTCGGCGCCGCGCCCGGTGTGCCGGCGAGCGCTGCCGCGAGCGTGCCCTCGTAGAGCTGGCTGGAGAGCTCGGTCATGCCGTACTCGCTCACCACGTGCGAGAGGGGCACCCCCAGCGCCCGCGCGATCGACGCCCGCAGCTCCTCCGCGGGCACCTCGCGCGAGCGGCCCTTGTAGCCGCCGGTCTGCATGACCCGGCTCCCGTCGGGCAGCAGCGCCGCGCCCTCGGGCAGCTGCGCCTCGAGCAGGTGCTCGAGCAGGTGCTCGAGCAGGTGCACGAAAGCGAACGACGTGCCGAGCACGAGCGCCGGCTCTCCCGAGGCGCGCGCCTCGGCGCACGCGCGGGCGAACCCTGCGGCGTCGAGCTCGCCGCCGCGAACGTGCCAGCTCGCCGGCCCCGAGAGGCGCGCCGCGAAGCGGTCGATCATGAACCCGAGCGACGAGTCCGGCGCCTCGTGGAGCGGCGGCGCGAGGACGATCGTCCGGAGCCGCGCGCCGTCGGGCCACAGCAGGCGCTCCCCCCACGCGAGCGCGGCGAGCTCGTACGTGGCGGTCGTGCGGAACGGGTGCTCTCCGCGGGACGCCGCGCCGAGGGAGGTTCCGCTCGTGCGGAAGACGCGCTCGTCCGCCTCCGGCGGGTGGGCCGCGACGCGCGCGAACCGGAACACGTCGCACGGCACAGCGGGGATCTGCGCCGCATGATCCATCGCGGCGACGTCCGCGCCGCGCGCCTCGAAGAGCCGGGCGACCGGCGCGCAATGCGCGGCCTGGTGCCGGGCGAGGGCGATCGCGAGCGCGTCGAAGGTCTCCGGGAGCGCGCCCTGGTCCTGCGGAGGAGAGGCGGCCGCTGCTCGGCCGGCGCCTGTCGAGCCCACCCTGTCCACGCGGAGCGACGCCTCGATGAACGCCCGCGCGCGGCGGTGCAGCGCCTCGCTCTGGTCTATCGGTCCCACGGGCACCGGGATAGCACGCGCGTCCTGCTCCGCTCGAGCGCTAGGCCGTCAACACGCGCGCGAGCGCGCCGGCCGCGGCCGACAGCAGCGCTTCGGGGATGGTGAGCGCCGGCGTCAGCGTCAGCGTCTCGCCGCGCACCCCGCCCGTGAGGACCAGGTACCCTTCGGCCAGCATCCCGCGCATGGCCCGGAGCCCGAGCTCGGCGCTCTCGAGCTCGACGCCGACCATGAGCCCCGCGCCCCGCACGTCGACCACGCCTGCCCGGCGCGGGAGCGCCTCTCGCAGCATCGCCTGGAAGCGAGCGCCCACGTCGCGCGAGCGCGCGGCCAGCCCGCCTTCGTCGAGGGCGTCGAGCGTCGCGAGCGCGGCGCTCGACGCGAGGGGCGATCCGGAGTGCGTCGAGGTGTGGACCACCTCGGCCTCGCGCGCCCACGCCCGCATGATCGGCTCGGGCGCCACGCACGCGGAGATGGGGAGCCCGCCGCCGAGCCCCTTGCCGAAGCAGAGGATATCGACGGGCGCCCCGAGCTCTCCTGTGCGCGTCATCGCCCCCGATCGACCGAGGCCGGTCCAGATCTCGTCCGCGATCACGAGCGCCCCGTGCCGGTGCGCCGCTTCGCAGACCGCGTGCAGGAACGTGTCGGGCGGGACGACGCAGCCGCCCCGCCCGAGGATCGGCTCGAGGAGGACCGCGCCGACGTCGCCCCCGCGCAGCGCGAGCTCGACGGCGTCGACCGAGCGCGCGGCGCCCGCCTCGTCGCGCGGGTAGGGCGCGAACGTCACGCGCCGGTTGAGCTGCTCCGCGAAGGGCGCCCGGTAGCTCTCGCGCAGCCCGCACGCCGCGAGCGGCGCGTACCCGAGCCCGTGGTACGCGCCCTCGAACGCGACGAGCCCCGGCCGTCCGGTCGAGAGCGCCGCTGTCTTGACGGCCGCGGTGATCGCGTCGCTGCCGCTCTGGCCGAGCAGCGCCATGGGCGAGGGCCCGGGGTGCAGCGCCGCGAGGCGCTCGAGCAGGGCGATCTTCACGTCGGCCGAGTACACGTCGCCGAGCGCGAGGGTCAGCCGGGACAGCTGCTCCTCCGCCGCGCGCCGCACCGGCGCCGCCGCGTGGCCGAGGAGCAGCGCGCCGAAGCCGGCGCACAGGTCGACGTAGCGGTTCCCGTCGACGTCGCAGACGTTCGCGCCGCGCCCGTGCGACAGCACGATCGGCGGCATGTCGGCGCCGCTCTTCTGCGCCCGCGCCTCGCGCCGCCGGCCGAACGCCGGGCACTCGACGCGCTCGAGCCGCTCGAGCGCGCTCCGCGACAGGGGACCAGGCGGCGGCGACAGGATCGCGGGCAGCTCCGCGCCGCTGCCCGCGTCCGGCGCCGCCGGCAGCGGCAGATCGCTGTTCGGCATCGTCGTTCCTCCGCCGGAACCTAGCGCGCCCGCGGGCGGCTGCTCAGGCGCACACCCGGTTTCTCCCGCTGTTCTTCGCGTGGTAGAGGCGCTCGTCCGCGCGCTTGATGAGGTCGTTCGCGGTGCGATCGCCCTCCTGGAGGAGCGCCACGCCGACGCTGATGGTCACGCGGATGCTGTCGGCCTGGAACACGAACAGGTGCTCCGCGACCTTTTGACGCAGGGTCTCGCCGAGGGCCGCTGCGCCCTCGATGGACGTCTCCGGCAGGATGATGGCGAACTCCTCGCCGCCGTAGCGCGCGAAGACCTCGTCGCGGCGGATGCGGCTCTGCACGATGCGCGCGACCTCCTTCAGCACGAAGTCGCCGGCCAGGTGGCCGTGGACGTCGTTGATGCGCTTGAAGTGGTCGATGTCGAACAGGAGGATCGCGAGGTCCCGCTCGTGGCGGCGGCCGCGGATGATCTCGCGCTCGAGCGCCTCGTAGAGGTAGCGCTTGTTGTGGATCTGCGTGAGACCATCGATGATGGTCATCCGGTAGATCTCTTCGTGGTATTGCGCCTCCACGTCGGCGCCGGACAGGAACTTGAAGATCGTGGGGCCGATCTTCACCCGGTCTCCGTTCTTCAGCACCACCTCGCGGGAGATCTGCTCATCGTTGCAGTACGTCCCGTTGGTGCTGCCATCGTCGACGACCATCCAGGCGCTCGGCCGCTGCTCGAAATGGGCGTGCCTTCGTGACACGGAGTCGCCGTCGAGCACGATGTGGTTGTCCGCGCCGCGACCGACCCGCGTCGGGTTGTTCTCCAGCACGAACCGCTTGCCGAGCAGCGTGGGCTCCTTCGTGTAGATCACGACCAGGCAGTCGGTCGTGTTCTTGCTGCCGCCGCCCGGTGGGGGCTGGACCACCTGCGTTACACGAGTCTTTTCGTCGAAGTCACTCACGCGCGCTCAGCCCAACCCGTCGTGCGACCTAGCCTCGACATCGTTCGAGCTCTTCCCGAGACGGAACCTACCCGGGCGTGGCTCTTCGGTCGCGATGCAACGGTTCGATATGCCCTAGCCCGCCCAACGTCAAAGCGTACTGACATGCGCCGACTCCCGTCAAGACGGCCATCCGGGCGGAGCCGTCTTCAGTGCTTCCTCCGCCTTCCCGACCCGACAACGGCCTACGTCGCCCTCTGCGCTCCGTCGCGCTCGTTGCGCCCGTTGTGCCCTTCCACGTTCTCGGCTTGTTCCCCGCACGCCGTCCGCCCCTCGCCGCCGTTTGCTGCCGCTCACGCCGCGCCGCACCACCGGTGCTCGCCGACGCGCCTTGTGGGGCGTTGTGCGCTTCTATCGCAGTCGACGCCCCACCTCTTTCCTCTTGTACAGCCCGAGCTGCCGAGGACGCGGGTCTCTCTATGCGTTTCCCGCGCGCGCCGCCACCCGTCCGGCGAGCGATTGAGCCGGCAAGGCAGAGAATGGTTCGCTGGAACACGATGTGTCTGTTCGGCTGGCATGTCCGCGTTCTGCGGGGACGAGGCTCTGTGAGTTTTGCCTCAAAACCAGGGCGCATCACAACGCTGAACTGAGCGAAGCGGAACGCGGCGGAACGGAGCCGTGCGACGCGGAACGGAGCGGAACGGAGCTGAGCCGAGCGAAGCGGCACCGAGCGAAGCGGCACGGAGCGGAGCTGCACGGAACTGCACGGAGCGGAACCGAGCGAAGCCGAGCGAAGCGGCACCGAGCGAAGCGGCACGGAGCGGAGCTGCACGGAACTGCACGGAGCGGAACCGAGCGAAGCCGAGCAGAACGGCGCGAAGCGGCACGGAACGGAGCGGAACCGGCGCGGAACCGGCGCGGAACCGGCGCGGGAGCGCGTGGATCCCGTTGTGCCGTGCGCGCCGCGACCGCTGCAGGGGCCTCCCGCCAGCGTTGCCGTTCAGTTGACTTGGCACACAGGGTGCGTAGGATAGGCCTGCGTCGCGGCGGAGACCTTCCCCCCCCAGGTCCGTCGCGGCGTTTTTCATTTCAAGCTGCCGTGCCCATCTCCAGGCCGCGGTACGGGAGCGCTTCCTGCCTTGGATGGCTCCAGGAGCAGCTCGTTCCTCCGCCAGCCGCAACGCTCCGTCAATGCTGGAACTGGCCACCGCGGGAAGGCGTCAATGCGCCCCGCTGCGGGGACAGGTGCCGAGAAACCGACCCCCATCGCAAAGACGGGATTGACGGCCGGAGCCCTGGCGGGCACGCGCGGGCGTGAGGGGTGGACACTTCGCTGGCGTCGATCAGGCGAGCGACGACAGCGTCGCGCGCAGCTCGCCGCCATCGAATACCCAGAGCTCGCCGGGTCGTCCCGTGGTCCAGGTCTCGTTCGCGGTGAGCGGGCTCGTCGCGACCACCGCGATCCGATCCTTCGGGGTCGTGACGGCCGAGAAGTCGACGCGGACGTCGTCGTCCAGGAGCGTCGCTACGCCGAAGGGAGCCTTGCGGACGATGTGACAGAGCCGGGTTGCGCAGCGGGCGAAGAGGTGGCGCCCATCGCCGAGCAGGAAGTTGAACGTGCCGTCCTGGCCGAGCTCGCCGCCGAGCGCCGCGATCGCCTCCCAGAGCTCGCTGGGCCGGCGCGGATAGCCGGGGAACGAGCTGCGGAGCCCCTCCAGCAGGTAGCAGAAGGCGTGCTCGCTGTCGGTCGTTCCGATGGGGCTGAAGCGGCCCAGCGCGCGGCGCCGGACGCGAGGGAGCGTGCCGTTGTGCGCGAAGACCCAGTGGCGTCCCCAGAGCTCGCGCACGAACGGGTGCGTGTTGGCGAGATGGACGTCGCCGCGCGTGCGGCGCCGGATGTGGCCGATCGCGAGCAGCGTCTTGATGGGCGTCTCGCTGAGGAATCGCGCCAGCGGGCTCTCCGCGGCGGCGCCCGGATCAAGGAACACGCGAGCGGCGCGCCCCTCGAAGAACGCGAGGCCCCACCCGTCAGCGTGGGGACCGGTGCGGCCGCCCCGGTGCCGGAGACCGTTGAACGAAAAGACGATGTCTGTGGGGACGTTGCACTCCATCCCGAGGAGCTCGCACATGCTCGCGGGTGGACGATATCACCCCGGGAGGGGATCTGAGATCTGATCCCGGTCGATGCCGCGGCGCGATGCGCGGCGTCAGCGATCCGGCTCGCCCTGGAGCGACGCGCGCGGGATGGAGTGGACGAGATCGATGACCGCCTTGACCGTATCGACCGGCGTCTCCGGGATGATGCCGTGGCCGAGGTTGAAGATGTGCCCGGCGCGCCCGCCGGCCTCCGCGAGCACCGCGCGCGCGCGGCGCTCGGCGACGGCGCGCGGCGCGCAGAGCAGCAGCGGATCCAGGTTGCCCTGCACCGCACGATCGTGCCCGATGCGCTGCCACGCCTTGTCGAGCGGCGTGCGCCAGTCGACGCCGATCACCGTGCCGCCGGCGTCGCGCTGCGCCTCGAGGAGCGCCCCCGTGTTCGTGCCGAAGTGGATGACCGGGACCCCGGTCGCCTCGAGGTCGCGGAGGATGTGCCGCACGTGCGGCTGCACGTGCTCGCGGTAGTCGTCGATCGAGAGCGAGCCGACCCACGAGTCGAACAGCTGCACCGCCTGGGCGCCCGCGGCGACCTGAGCGCGCAACAGGCGGCGGACGACCTCCGAGATCTTGCCCATCAGCGCCGACCACGCCTCGGGGTCGCTCCACATCAGCTGCTTCGTGAGCCGGTAGTCGCTCGATTTGCCCCCCTCGACGAGGTAGCTCGCCATGGTGAACGGCGCGCCGGCGAAGCCGATGAGCGGCGTCTTGCCGTCCAGCTCCTTGCGGATGAGGCGCACGGCGTCGAGCACGTAGCCGAGGCCCTCCTCGGGCTCGAACACCCGCAGCCGCTCGATGCCGGCCCGATCGCGCACGGGCTCGTGGATCACCGGGCCCTCGCCCTTCGCGAACTCGAAGGGAGCGCCCATCGGCTCGAGCGGCAGGAGGATGTCGGCGAAGAGGATCGCCGCGTCCATCCCGAGCCGCAGCGGTTGGAGCGTCACCTCGAGCGCGAGCTCGGGCGTCTTGCAGATCTCGAGGAGCGTGTACTTCTTCCTGAGCTCCCGGTACTCGGCCATGTACCGGCCGGCCTGGCGCATGAACCACACGGGCGTGACATCGGTCGGCTCACGCCGGCAGGCGCGCAGGAAGCGATCGTGCATGGAAGGCTCCAGGAGGGGGCGACGGGACGCCGTCGGGACGTCCCTTCATGTCCGTTCAGCCATCACCCGGCAATGGGTTTCAGCCCATCGCCCGCACGTGGTCGCCGGGAGCGCAGCGCGGCCGGGCCCGAGGCGGCCCGGTCGAGGGGGGCGGACCCAAGCGTCGGCTCCCCCGCCGTGTAGACTAGGAGTCTATGGCGCGTCCCTCCAGACCTCCCGGCTTTGACATGACGTACAGGCCCGAGAAGCGCATGGCGTTCGGGCCGCCGCTGAAGGAGCGCCTCCCCGCGCTGCTTTACCTGACCTTCGCCCTCGGCGTCTCGGGGGTGATCTTCTATGGCCAGAACGCTCCCTCGAGCTCCCGGCTCTTCCAGTACGTCGTCGAGGGCGATCGCCACCGGCTCGTGTCCTCCAGCGTTTGCGCCATCATCCTGTGCGTGAGCGCGGTGGCGATGGTGCTGCGCGAGCAGATGCGGGGGGTCGTCGTGCACCCGGACGGGATCGAGCTGCGCGAGCTGCTCACCTTCGGCGTGCCGCGCGTGCGGCGCTTCGCCTGGTCGCAGATCGACCGGATGGCGGTGCCCTCCGCGCAGGCGGGCGCCGGCACCGCGGCGGTGGTCAGCGGGACGGTGCCGGCGAGCAACATCCGGCTCGATCTCTGGGATGGGTCCCGCACCTGGCTGCCGGACGTCGGAGACAAGATCGCGCTGTCGGTGACGCTGGAGCGGGTCGCCCTGGCGCGGGCGATCCCGATCGAGGGGGGAACCGGGCTGATGGACGATCTCGGGAACCCCCTTCAGGACGACGGCTGAACAGGCCTAACGCGCGCTCGCCCCGGCCTTCCGCTGCGCGAACTCCTCGCGTACGCCCTGCCGCAGCTCGGGATCGAGCAGGAGATCCGCGCACGTCATCGCCATGGCCTTGGCGGCGATCAGCATCGAGTCCTGGCCGGCGGGGCTCGCGGCGCGCTCGGCGAACGCGTGCTGGTGGCAGGTCGTCTCTCCCTTGCCGCAGATCGCGATCCACGGATGGATGGCGGGGAGCGCGTGGGACACGTCGCCCATGTCGGTCGAGCCGGTGCCGACGGCGGGGTCCATCTCGAGCGGCGAGCGGCCGAGGGCGCGCAGGTGCTCGCCGAAGCGGCGCGCCATCTTCCGGTTGTTGACCATGTTCTTGTAGCCGCCCTTATCGATGAGCGTGAGCTCGGCCCCGCTCGCCATGGCCGCGCCGTGGGCGCAGCGCTCCACGATCGCCCGCACGCGGGCGAGCTCGTCGGTGTCGAGGGCGCGGACCGAGAACTCGGCCACGGCGAGCTCCGGGATGATGTTGACCGCCTGACCGCCGTTCTTGATGAACCCGTGCACCCGGACGCCGTCGCGGAAGTGGACGCGCTGGCCGTCGATCAGCCGGAAGGTGTCGAGGCAGGCCGTGAGCGCGCTGCTCCCGTCCCACGGCGCGAGCGCGGCGTGCGACGGCTTGCCGCGGAACTGGAGCTCGAGCCAGGCGCTGGCCAGCGTGTCGTGCGCGAGCAGATCGCGGTCGAACGGGTGGAACATCATCGCCGCGTCGACGCCCTCGAAGGCGCCCGCCTCGAGCAGCTTGATCTTGCCGCCGCCCCCTTCCTCGGCGGGCGTCCCGACCAGATCGATGGTGCCGGCCACGGCGTCCTTCTGCCGCGCCAGCGCGAGGAACGCGCCGAGCGCCCCCGCCGCGATCAGGTTGTGCCCGCAGGCGTGGCCGATCTCCGGGAGCGCGTCGTACTCGGCGAGGATGGCGAGGTGGGGACCCTCGCCGCGCCCGATGCGCGCGCGCAGCGAGGTGGGCATGCCGGCGAGCCCCCGCTCGACCTGGACGCCGCGCTGCTCGACGGCCTCGGCGAGCCAGGCCGCGGCCCTGTGCTCCTCGAACCGGAGCTCGGGGTTCGCGTGGATGCGCGCGGCGATCTCGCGGAGATCCGGGGAGAGGTCGTCGATGTCACGCTGGATGCGGCTCGGGTCGAGGTTCATAGGGGCGGGCGATACTACTCTGGATCCGCGCGGCTCGCCCGGGCCATGGTGGCGCCTGCGGAGGAGCTCCGCCGACGCCGCCTGATGATGACGATCGCACGCTCGCGCGTTCGCGTGTTGGCACGCCGCACGCCGCCACGCTGTCGGGACTTCTCACAAAGCCAGGACCCTCGAATGCACGGACCGCGCTGTTCTCCGCTCCTCTTCTGCTTCTGCCCCTGCCTCGCGGCGGCGCTCGCGCTCGTCGCCTGCGACGCGCCCTCACGCGCGCGCCAGGAGGCCGGGCCGGCCGCCTCGAGCGCAGCGCCTCTGCCGGCCGAGGCCGCTCCGGCGCAGGCCGGGCCCGCCCGCGTCGCGGTCGAGGCGAGGGCGATGGGCACGAGCCTGCTCCTCGCCGCCTACACGAGCGAGGTGATGGATGAGGCGGCGATCAGGGCCAGGCTGGACAAGGCGATCGCCGAGATCCGCAGGCTCGAGGGGCTCATGACGACCTGGCGGCCGGACAGCGAGCTGTCGAGGGTCAACGCGGCGGCCGGGAAGAGCGTGGTGGAGGTGAGCCCGGAGTCGCTCGCCGTGATCGAGAAGAGCCTCTGGATCAGCGAGCGCTCGGAGGGGGTCTTCGACATCACCTTCGAGGCGATGCACGGGCTCTGGAAGTTCGACGAGGACCTCGACGACAACGTGCCGCGCAAGGAAGACGTCGAGCGGGCGCGCGCGCTCATCGATCACAGGCAGATCAAGATCGATCGCGCCCGGCGCACGGTGATGCTCGGGAAGCCGGGGATGCGGATGAGCCTCGGCGGGATCGCGAAGGGCTACGCCGTCGACGCCGCGGCGCGGGTGCTGCGGGGGGAGGGGCTGACGTCGTTCTTCGTGCAGGCCGGCGGTGACCTGTACATCGCCGGAAAGAAGCCGGACGGGTCGCCGTGGAGGGCGGGGGTGCGGGATCCGCGCGGCAAGGACGCGAACGACTACTTCGCGATGATCGAGGTGGAGGACCACGCCTTCTCCACGGCGGGCGACTACGAGCGGAGCTTCATCAAGGACGGCAGGCGCTATCACCACATCATCGATCCGCGGACCGGCTTCCCGGCGTCCGAGAGCCGGAGCGTGACCATCTGGGCAAAGGACGCGCTAACCGCGGACGCCGTCGACGATGCGGCGTTCATCCTGGGGGCCGAGAAGGCGCTCGCGCTCGTCGAGTCGATCGAGGACTGCGGCGCGGTGATCGTCGACCGGAACAACAAGGTGTGGGTGTCGAAGCGGCTGGAAGGCAAGGTTGAGGTGCTCCGCCAGCCGACCGATGGGCTCTAGGAGGCGACGCCCGGCTCGCCGCCCTCACCGCCCCTTGTAGACGGGCTTCCGCTTCTCGGCGAACGCGCGCAGCGCCTCCAGCCGATCCTCGCTGCGCAGCGTCTCGTCGTAGTGGACCCGCTCGATCTCGAGCCCGAGCGAGAGCGGCACGTCATAGCCGTCGTCGATCGCCCCGAGCGCCGCGGCCTGCGCGATGGGCGCGCCGCTCGCGATCGGCTCGATCCACGCGATCGCGTCGTCGACAACCGGCGTCCCTTCGGGCGACACCCGGTTCACGAGGCCCCAGGCGAGCGCCTCGGGCGCGGTGAGCCTCCTGCCGAGCAGGATCATCTCCTTCGCCCGCGCCTCGCCGACGACCCGCGGCAGCCGCTGCGTGCCGCCCGCGCCCGGGATGATGCCGAGCGACGTCTCCGGCAGCGCGAGCTCGGCGTGCGGCGCCGCCACCCGGAGATCGCAGATCAGCGCGAGCTCCAGCCCGCCGCCGAACGCGACGCCGTTGATCGCCGCGATCACCGGCTTCGGGCTCCGCGCGAGCACCCCGAGCTCCGTCCGGTACAGGCCCACCTGGCGACGGACGTCGTCGGGGCTCATGCCCTGCCGCTCCTTGAGGTCGGCGCCGGCGCAGAACGCCTTGTCTCCGGCGCCCGTGATCACGATCGCGCGCACCTCCGGGTCGTCCACGAGCTCGCGCCCGAGGCGGCCAAAGGCGAGCAGCGCGTCCCGGGAGAGCGCGTTGCGGCGATCCGCCCGATCGATGGTGAGCACCGCGACCGCGCCGCGCCGGTCGAGCTTCACGGGAGGGGCTTCCGACATCGATCCTGCCTAGCCGACCGCGGCGGCGCGGCAAAGAGGCTCGCTCACTTGGCGTCGGCCGCCTTCTTGGCCTTGGTGCTCGCTGCCTCGAGCTTGCCGAGCCGCGCCCTGATCTCCGCGTTATCGCGCCGCAGCGCCTCGAGCTCGTCCCGCAGCCGATCCAGCTCGCGCTTGCCCGCTCCGCCGAGATCGCGCAGGACCTCGCGGATCCGACGCCGCACCCGGCCGTCGAGATCGCGGTCGAGCTGCCGCTGGAGCGCGCCCCGCGACCGGCCGTCGCCGAGATCGCCCAGCGCGCGCGCGACGTCGACCCGGAGGTACGGATCCGGCTGATCGAGGAGCTCCTCGAGGAGCTCGCGCGTCCGCCGATCGCTGGAGAGCTTCGGCAACGCCATGATCGCCGCCCGCCGCCCCCGCGTCGGGACGCCGTAGCGCGTGCGGGCCGTCAGGTGCGGCACAGCGCGCTCGTCCCGCAGGTTGGCCAGCCCGTCGATCACGCCGCAGCGGATGACCTCGCCCCACGAGGGGCGATCCAGGAGATCGACCAGCGTCTCGAACCCCGAGCTCTGCCGCGTGGCCCCGAGCGCGCGCGCCGCCTCGGCCTGCACCAGGTAGCTCGCGTCGCGCAGGGCGAGCTTGCCGAGGACCTCCGCCGCCTTGGCCGACCGGAAGCTGCCGAGCGCGCTCGCGACCGCCCGGCGCACCTTCGGGTGCTCCACGCCCGCGCTGCCCTCGAGCAGCGCGAACGCCGCGCTCGACTGGAGCGCGCCGAGCGCGGCCGCGGCGGCGGCGCGCACCCCCCAGAACTCGTTTGCGTCCGAGAGCGACTGCCCGAGCGCCCGCGCCGTCGGAGGGTCGTCGCGCCGCGAGAGCGGCTTCGCGGCGAGCATGCGGCCGCGCGCCGTGGGCGCGTGGGCCAGCTGCGCCCGCAGGAGATCGCCGGGCGCGTCGACCCTGACCTCGCCCAGGATCCTGAGGTCCGGATCCACCACCACGAAGCGAGGCCGCCGCGGGAGCGGGATGACGAAGGTGTGCGCCGCCTGATCCACGCGCCGCACCTCGCGCCGCGTGATCGAGCCCTTGCCCTCCGTGAAGCCGAAATCGAGCACCAGGTCGAACGCGAAGACGGGCGGCGTCGAGGCGTCCGGCTGGAGCGCGTGCTCCCGGCTGGGCTGCCCGGACGCCTGCGCCTGCTTCACCGTCACGGTGCACTGGTCGCCCTCGATCTCGATCTTCACGTCGAGCTCGGGGTGCCCGGCGCGGAAGACCCACTGCTCGAAGAAGCGCTCCAGCGATTTGCCGCTCACGTCCTCGAGCGCGCGGGCAAGATCCCGTGTCTCCACGACCCCGCGCGCGTGGCGCGTCAGGTAGGTGCTCACCCCGCGCCAGAAGAGCTCGTCTCCGAGCTCCCGGCGGAGCAGGTGGAGGACGAGCCCGCCCTTCTCGTAGAGGTGTCGATCGAAGACGTCGAGCGGCGCGTCGTAGTCCTGACAGACGATGGGCCGCCGGTAACGCCCGCGCGCCTCGCCAAGGTACGAGTCGAGATCGGCCTTCAGGCTGTGATTGTACTCGTCGGAGCCGAGGTGGTGCTCCCGATAGACGTGCTCCATGAACGTCGCGAATCCCTCGTTGAGCCAGCCGTGCGACCAGTCGCGGCAGGTCACGAGATCGCCGAACCACTGGTGCGCGAGCTCGTGGGCGATGAGATCGTCCGACGAGATGTCGAGCGCCGCCCGCTCGTCGAGCAGGATGTGCTCGTACATCGTGGTGGCGGTCGTGTTCTCCATCCCTCCGAAGATGAAGTCGCTCACCACCACCTGCGCGTAGCGGCGGAAGGGATATTTGACGCCGAGCTTCTCGCTGAAGTGGCGGATCATGTCCGGCGTGCGCGCGAACGTGCGGCGGCCGTCCTCCTCGCGCCCCTTCGGCACGAAGTACGCGAGCGGGATGTCGAGCGCCGCGTCGTCGATGCGGGCGAACTCGCCCGCCACGAGCGTGAACAGGTAGCTCGGGTGAGGCTCGTCCAGCCGGTAGTGATAAGCGCCCTCCTTCTGCGATCGCGCGTCGCTCTCGAGCTCGCCGTTCGACAGGCAGTACCAGCCCGGCGGCACCTGCGCGCGGAGCTCGGTCGTCTGCTTGATATGGGGCTTGTCGATGCACGGGAAGATGTGGCGCGCGTCCTCGTCCTGACACTGCGTCCAGACCTGGCGCGGGCGGTCGGGGACGTGCTCGTCCGGCTGGAGGAAATAGATCCCCCTCCGCGGCGTCGCCCGGTACCGGATCAGGATCGACGCCTCGGCCTCGTCGAGCGGCACGGCGACGCGGATCGTCTCGCCGTCGTACGTGTGCTCGGCCGGGTGGAACGCGCCGCTCGCCGCCTTGCCCGCGCCTCGCTTGGGCTTCGCGGCGCGCCCGGCCCCGGCGCTGATCTCGACCGCCTCGAGATCGAAGCCGATGGCGTCGAGCGCGATCTCGCGCGCGCCGGGGTCGACGCGGACCGCGTCGAGCCGCGCCGTGCCGCGGATCGAGCGCGTCTCGACGTCGAGGGCGAGATCGAGGGCGATGTGCCGGATCGTGAAGGGGCGCGAGCGCTCGTAGACGCGCCTCGTCCCGGCCAGCGTGAAGGGGCGGGACGCGGCCGCGAACTCGGACGACGACAGCACGGAGCCGCAGGCGCAGCGCGAGTGGAGCCGGTACTCTATGGACATCTCCGCGGAGTTTCCCCGCGCGGCGCCCGGCGCTGCAAGCAAGAACTCGTGCGCGGGGGCGGGCCGCCGGGCAGATCAGCCCGTCTTGAGGCCGTCGAGCACCTCGAGCGCCAGCTCGTACTTGCCGAGGGGCGGCATCAGGTAGGCCCCCTGCACCCGGTCGCGCACCGAGAAGAGCATCTCGCGGGCGATCTTCACCCCCTCCTTGCGCGCCTCGGGGCCGGCCGGCACCTTGCGCATGCGCTCGCGGATCTCCTCCGGGATCTGCATGCCGGGCACCTCGTTGTGGAGGAACTCGGCGTTCTTGTGGCTGACCAGCGGCAGCACGCCGACGAGCACCGGCATCCCCAGGTGCCCGATGCGCCGCAGCACCTTCTCGAGCAGATCCTGGTGGAAGATCGGCTGGGTCATGATGATGTCGGCCCCCGCCGCGCGCTTCCGTTCCAGACGCGCGATCTCCTTGTCGAGGTCCTGGGCGCCGGGCTCGAGCCCCGTGGCGAGCAGGAACGACGTCTTGCCGCCCGGGATCGGCTTGCCGGCCGGGTCGAGGCCGCGGTTCATCGTGCTCGCCATGTGGAGCAGCCCGATGGAGTCGAGGTCGTAGACGGCGGTCGCCTCCGGGTAGTCGCCGACCTTCGGCGGATCGCCCGTGATGATGACGAGGTTCTTGATGCCGATCGCGTGGGCGCCGAGCAGGTGCGCCATCTGGCCGATGAGGTTCCGGTCGCGGCCGCAAACGTGCAGGATCGGCTCGATGCCGTAGCGCTGGACCAGCAGCGAGCAGAAGGCGAGGTTCGTCATCCGCGCGGTGGCGCGCGGGCCGTCGGCGACGTTCACGACGTCGACGCCGCTGTCGATGAGCATCTTCGCGGCGCTCAGCGCGCTCTCGGGGTTCAGGCCCGGCGCCGGGTTCACCTCGACGGAGACCACGAACTTGCCCGCGGCGATCTTCGCCGCGAGGGGGCTCCGCTCGCCGAGCGGCGTGGGCTCGAGCCCCGTGGGCGCGTCCATCGTGATGTGCGGGCGCGCGGCGACCTCGGGCGCGGCGCCGCCCCCGAGCATGCGGGCCGACTTGGCCATCCACCGGACGTGCTCCGGCGTGGTCCCGCAGCAGCCGCCGATCATCGCCGCGCCGGCCTGGATCATGCGGCGGGCGAAGACGTCGAAGTACTCGGGCGTCGCCATGTAGAGCTGGCGACCGTCGACCGTGCGGGGCAGGCCCGCGTTCGGCTGGACGCAGAGCGGGAGCCCCGCGGTCGCCATCCGCTCCGCCATCGCGAGCGACAGCTGCGGGCCGTCGCCGCAGTTGACGCCGAGCAGGTCGACCCCCCAGTCCCGCAGCGTCCGCGCGACGCGCTCCGGCTCGCTGCCGTCCGCCGCGACGCCGCTCGTGTCGAACGTCATCGACGCGAGGACCGGGAGCCCCGGCGCCGCTGCCCGCGCCGCGTCGATGGCGAGCTTGATCTCGTCAAGATGGCGAAATGTTTCAAGGATCAGGATGTCTGCGCCGCCCTCGGCGAGCGCGCCAGCCTGCTCGGCGAACGTGGCGGACGCGGCGGCGAGGTCGTCGCGCGTGGCGACGCCGGGCACGAGCCCCGTCGGGCCGATCGAGCCGGCGACGTACGCGTCGCCGCCCGCGATCTCGCGCGCGAGGCGCGCGCCCGCGAGGTTGAAGTTGCGCACCTCGTTGACGAGCCCGTACCGCTCGAGCCGGAACCTGTTCGCGCCGAAGGTGTTCGTCTCGATGACGTTCGCGCCCGCCGCGACGTACTCGGCGTGGATCTTCTTCACGAGATCGGGGCGCGCGACGTTGAGCTGCTCGAAGTTCTGGGTGACGAACACCCCGCGCTCGTAGAGCAGCGAGCCCATCGCGCCGTCGAACACGAGGATCGAACGCCGGAGAGCGTCGAGGAACGGGGCCTCTGGTCTCGTGCGGGACATGGGGCGCATCGTAGGGGCGCTCCGGCTTCTCAGGAAGGGGGGCGCGACGCGGTTGACGGCGCGGCGCGGATCTCGGTAGGGCAGTTCTCGAGATGAGCACGCCCCGATGGCTTCAAGCATTCGCCCTGGCGGTCTCCGCCGCTGCTCCGCTCCTCGCCGCCCCTTCCGAGGCGCACGCCTGGCATCCGCCGGTGCACCGCTCGGACGCTGGCGTGGATCTCTACCTGTGGAGCGCCCGTGATCTCGGCACCTCGCTCGCCGCCGTCCCGTTCGTGCAGTTCGAGCCGACGCCGGATCTGTTCATCAACCTGAAGTTCCCGCTGGCGCTCTCGTTCGACGGCCCGGGCGACTTCGAGGATCCGGACCGCCAGTCGCGCGCCGCGCTCGGCAACCCGACGTTCACGCTCTACTACTCGGACGCGGGCCGCAAGCTCACCTGGTACGCGGGCGGCCGCGCCGGGCTGCCGCTCGGCGCGATCGACGGCTACGACTGGCACGTGGCCAGGGGCTTCAGCGCGTCGGCGATGGCCTATTACGATCTGCACCTCTGGGCGGCGAACGCGCTCCCAGTCGGCGGCCTGGGCGGCATCGAGTACCGCTTCGGGAGGTCCTTCGTGCTCCGGGCGGGCGGGGATCTCACGTTCTTCATCCCGGTGGGGGACGGCGTCGCGCGCGGCTTCATCGACGACTCCGACGATCTCGAGGCGGTGTTCCAGGCGAAGGTCGAGCCCGAGCTCCAGAGCCGCTCCGGCTTCGGCGGCGGCGTGTCGCTCCAGACGGTGTGGGTGCCGTCGTCCGTCTACGACGACCAGGGGCAGGTCTCGCTGATGCCGTATTTCGTGTACGACAGCCAGAAGACCTTCTTCATGCGCGCCGGCCTGCTCCTCGCGCTGGACGAGCCGCTCGGGCCCGCGTTCGACAGGGGGCGCGTGGCGTCCCTCTATCTGCAGTTCGGCGGGCACATCGACTAGCGTGCCGGGCGGTTCGAGAGAGCGAGAGATGAGCCGGACATGACCCGTCGCCGTGCCATCGCCTGGGGCGCCGCCGCCGTCGCCGTGCTGGCCCTCGTGCTCGTCTGGCGCAAGCTCAACCAGTTCCCGCCGGACACGACGCCCGAGGGCGCCTATCTCCGCATCGCGTACAACATCGGCGTCAGCGATCCGCGCGCGTGCTTCTCGTACCTCGAGGACCGAGCGCAGCACGCGGCGTACACCATCCGCGACTACCGGCGGAAGGCGAGCGAGCGGATCGAGGCGAGCTACCCGGAGCCGGAGCGCGCGCGCCTGCTGGAGCAGTACCGCGCGCACGCGATGGCCGAGGACGGGGCGGACGTATGGGTCGACATGGCCACGAAGCAGGGCTTCATTGCGCGCCTCCGGCGGGACCTGTCCGGCATCGGGAAGGTGGAGGTGACGGGCGAGCGGGCCACGGTCGAGACGGCGCGCGGCACGCGGTACCCGTTCCGGCGGCGCGACAACGGCATCTGGGGGCTCACGCTGTTCACCGCGGACCTCGTGGCCGAGGCCGAGCGGGCGGCGCGGGACTGGGACGTCGTGGAGAAGGCAGCGCTCGATTACGAGCGAGGGCGGTGAGACGGGTCAGCGGACGAGCCTACCGAACACGTGGGGCCGCGCGCCGGATTGCGGGAAGTACGCGGAGCCCGAGGTGAGACTCCAGCTGTACCCGGTGAGGTCCCCGGCGTTCGCCCGGCCCGGGGAGACGGCGTAAATACGCATGGTGCCCCTGCCCGCGCCGCCGTCCGTGCTCCCGCCGCGGCACGGCTTGGTGGGATCGACGGGCACCCATCGCGTGTCTCCCGTGCTCGGGTCGGTGGTGCACCCGTGGGCGGTGCTCGTCGAGTCGATGACCCGGAGCGAGTACTGGGTCGTGCCAGAGACGACGGGCTCGGCCGGCGCGATGGCGGTCGGGGCCGCGTCGACGATCGCCGTGTGTCCTGAGCCGCCGTCCGTGTAGTTGATGACCAGCAGATCGCCAGGCAGAATGTCGTCGATCTTCGAGATCCGCTTGAAGTGGTTCCCGGCCACGACCTGACCGTACAGGCTGGTGGAGGTGGGGCTCGTGGAGCCCCACCAGCCGCGGAGGATCGAGGTCGTCAGCGTGGGATCCTCATGCAAGAGGGACAGGGTGAACAGCGTTGCGCCCTGCGTGGTCCCGGTGAAGCTCACCCAATCGATGCTGCTCGGCGTCCCGAACCTGTTGGTGTCGGTGCCGTCGAGCACGAACGGCTTGTCGGCGGCACGTTCGACGAAAGCGCGGGCCCCGACGAGGTGAGCCGGCAGATACTCTTTCACCTGGAAGACGTAAGCGGCGCCGGCGCTCTCGCCGCGAACGCTATCGGCCCATGTACCGGCGATCAGCGTGTCTCCCGAGAGCGCTACACGAACATCCCACGTGTTCCATGTCGAGCTCTCGACCTTGCTCTGCGGCGCCCATACGCCGCTGGTTCTCGCAAAGATCCTCGGTCCCTGTCCGCCGTCGTGACTTCCGCCGAGGATCAACCTGTCCCCGGACACGGCGACGCTGGCGCTGCGACCCCAGCCGCCATAGTCTGGCGTGTCGACGTCGTTGCGGTACAGCATGGCCTGCTGGGTCCACGCGCCCTCGCTGCGCGCGAAGACCACGGCGGCTGTCCTGTCGGGGCCGCGCTCATCGTAGACGGTGGTGCCTACCGCCAGCGTCTCCGCGCTCAACGAGAGCGAGGCACCGAACCTGTAGTGCGGTGTCGCTCCGATCGGCGGATAAAGAACGGCTTGTTCGGACCAGGTGTTGCCGGCACGGGCAAATACGTGAACCTGACACGGACGATCCCAGCCCGAGTTGAAGTCAACCCCATCATCGCATTCTCCACCCATGGCCGCGGTGTCGCCGTCCAGGGCAACGGTGGAGCCCTGGTCGAAGGTGTCGGAGCTGGGTACGAGCTTGGCCTGCTGCGCCCACGCGGCGCCGCTCCGGGTGAAGATATACGCAGCGCCGGGGCCATAGTCCGTCAGGGTGCTATCGTAGGGCGCCCCGACCATGATCGTGCTGCCCGATATGGCGACGGCATATCCGAACCAGTTGTCGCGGCGCGGGTTGTCCTGCGCGACGAGCTTTTGTTGCTCCTGCCACACGTTGCCGCTGCGTGCGAACACGTACGCAGCGCCGTGATTCGCCGGATACGAGAAGGTTCCGACGACGATCGTATCACCGTCGATGGCGACAGACGCGCCGAAGCGATCGCCCGGCAGACCATCGCTGGGCGTGAGCAGGGCCGCCTGGGTCCACGACGCGCCGTTGCGCACGAACACGTAAGCTGCTTCAGCGTCCAGGCTGCCGACCACCGCGGTGTTCCCCGAGATGGCCACGGACCACCCGAAGCCGTCGTTGCTCGCCGCATTGCTGGCATAGAGCACGTGTTGCTCGGTGGCGATGAGCGGGTCGACCTCGAGGGGGTAGGTCGCGCCGGCGTCGTCCACCACGATCGAGAGGCTCGCGTCGCCCAGCTTGATCTCTGCCGGCAGCACGCTCCCGCGCGCGTCCTGAACGACGAGATCGGCATACCGCAGCACGGCCGCGCCGGACTCGTCCACCAGCGCCACCGACTGGCCGTCCTCCGATAGCTCCGGCGAGAGATCGCCCCCGAGCGCGATCTCTAGCTCCACCTTGCCTTCGCCGTCGCGGCGGCATGGCGGCGGCGAATCCAGGGAGAAGCCCTGCTCCAGCCCGAGGGGGCCGTTCAGGTACCACTCCGTGACGCTCAGGCCCGCGGACGGGGCTCGATGCCTGAGCTCGACGCGGTTGTTCGCCCCGCGCGGCTCGGCCGCGACGTCCAGGGGGAAGAGCTCCCCCTCGCAGCCATAACGCGCGAGCTTCATCGTGAGTTGCCCCGCCTTCTCCGAGCTCTCCCGGGTCACGGCGACGCCGGCCGAGGTGAACTCGGAGAGGAAGCCGTGCGCCGGATTCAGAGCGCTCACCCCAGCGCGCGCGCCCCACGCGTTGAGGCTTACATTGTAGTCAGAGGGCGCCTGTCTCTGAACTGTCGCGATGAACGCCGCGCGGTGCTCCAAGGACGCGGCGTCGGGCCCCTGCTGTCCGTGAGGCCGAGTTTCCTCGGCGCTGTCCGTGCTCGCTGGATCAACCTCTGCGCTGCACGACGTGACGGCGGTGATGCAAAACAAGAGTGCATGAATGGATGTTCTATGACGCGGCATGTGGCTCTCCCTGTCGGTGGTAGACCCTGACGGACCGGCGGCGTGTGCGGCGCCGGAGCCAATGACCCGAACTTGAATTGGAAGGCAGTCCACAGCGGCTCGCTGCCGTCGAGCGCCTTGCGGAGCGCGCCAGCGCACGAGCGCACGCGGATGGTTAGGTCACATGAAGGACGGTCCCGTCCTTATTTGCCGTTATCATCGTCCTCTTCGGTTTCGCGCGTGTCAAGGAGGGCGAGCATCGATGATGTTGAGGGAGGGCGCCGCCTCGATAGGCCGTGGTGTGAAGGTGGGTCCTTTAGAGCGACGGTCACCCGCTTCGGATACGGGCCCACCTCGACGTTTTCGGTGCTCAGCGCACTGGAGTGCGCTGAGCGCCGAAAACGCCGATCTGGGCCCGTCTCTTGTGCGGGAGACCGCCGCTCTGCTCTGCATGTGGCAGGGGTGGGCGGAAACCGCTGTAATGCGGGGATGTCAGATACCTGCATCACGGAATGCGACATGTCGACAGAACGGATAATGACATCCCTGAGCGGGACGGTGCGGGTGAGGGTCTCAGCGAGCAGCGCCGGGCAACGCCGGTTCGTCACCGCAAATTCGTTCTTGGAAGACGAGGTCGCTTGCGCCGCCGCGCCCTCTGTCGCGAGCGAGGTGTCTCGCTAGCTGCCCGGCGTCGCGGCGGTGCTGTGTGAGAAAGACGTCTCCTGCCGCCACAGCCCGTCAGTACAGGAGAGCATGTCGAGGATGTCTTGACCGCGCTCATCGCAATGGAACCGCAGAGAGCCATGCGCTGCTGCGTCTCCGCGCGCGGCTTTCTCGGGTTTCATCGCGATGGCATCGCGCGACGCGCCACGCGCGGCGCCGGCTCACCCCGTCGTTATCCGCCCGAGCGCCTCGTCGACCGACAAGAGCACCTGCTCCCACTCGTCGAGCGCGTTGGGCCAATGCGGCGAGAAGCGCAGCACGCCGTCCGGGATCGCACAGGCGATCCCGAGGCGGGTGAGCTCGCGGTACAGCTCGACCACCGAGGCGCCGCCCGGCGGCCTCACCCCGAGCGAGCAACCCCGCAGCGCCGGATCTCCCGGCCGGAGGCTCTCCCATCCCCGCTCCCGGAGCGCCTCCTCGAGCGGGTCGAGGAACCGGTTCGCGTGCTCGTGGATCCGCTCGACCCCGATCTGCAGGATCAGGTCCACCGCCGCCTCGAGCCCGGCGAAGCCCGCGGCGTTGAGGTTGCCGCCCTCGACGAAGTCGGCGCGCTGCCGGATCGGCCGGTCGTACCGGAGCTTGCCCGGGCCCTGGAGCAGGAAGCTCACGGCGTCCTCGTGGCTCAGCCAGCCCGCCACCGCGGGCCGCAGCGACGGGAGGCGCTCGCGGCGGACGTAGAGGAAGCCCGTGCCCTCCAGCCCCATCAGCCACTTGTGGCCGCCGCACGCGAGGTAATCGACGCTGGCCGCCTCCACGTCCACCGGCGTCGCGCCGACCGCCTGCACGGCGTCCACGCAGAGCTCGGCGCCGTGCGCGCGGCAGAGCGCGCCGATCTCCGCGAGCGGCATCCTGAGCCCCGTCTGGAACTGCACAGCGCTCACCGCGACGAGCCGCGCCCCGCGCTTGAGCTCGCCCTCCAGCTGGGCGAGGCCCGAGCCGCTGCCGTCCGCGAAGCCGCCGAGCGGCAGGAAGACGACCTCCAAGCCGAAGATCGCGGCCGCGCGCTGCCACGGGGTCACGTTGGCCGGGAACTCCCCCTCGAAGAGGATCACCCGGTCGCGCGGGCCCCAGGGGAAGCACAGCGCGATGTCCGTGAGCCCGCGCGTCGTGCTCTGGACCAGCGCGATGTCGTCAGCCGCAGCGCCGATGAGCCGGCCGAGCTTCTCCCGCAGGCGGAGCCGCTGCGCGTACCACGCCGGGAACGCGGCGGCCCCCTGCGCGGCGTAGTCGTCGAGCAGCGCCATCATCGCGAGGCGCACCGGCCGCGACGGCGGCGAGATCCCCGCGTGGTTCACGTAGACGAGCGGCGCGAGGTGCGGGAACAGCCCGCGATCGCCGAGCTTCGCGGTGAACGCGCGATCCCTATCGATTTCGGCGGTGTGTCGCATCGGCTGGCTTTCCCCGGCGCTCCCCGCGGACCTTGGCGAGGTAGCGCGGCGGCGCCCCCTTCCCGGCCGCCGGCGGCACGAGGCAGTGCGGCTTCGTGCCGATGAGATCCCCGCGGCCCGCCTTGATCAAGGCCTCCCGCGCCTCGTCGTGGTGCGCCGGGTCCCAGTAGAGGAGCAGCGCCTTCTGGAGCTTCTTCTCGCGCAGGTCCTTCGCCGTGTACACCGGCTCCCGCGTGAGCGGGTCGATCCCCGTGTGGTACATGCAGGCCGCCATCGACATCGGCGTCGGGATGAAATCCTGCACCTGGCGCGGCCTCATCCCGCTCTTCTTCAGGTAGATCGCGAGGTCGACCATGTCCCGCAGCGTCGAGCCGGGGTGCCCCGAGATGAAGTAGGGCACGAGGAACTGGTTCTTGCCGGCCTCCTCGCTCGCGCACCGGAACTGCTCGGCGAAGCGCTCGTAGCTCTCGATGCCCGGCTTCTTCATCTTGTCGAGCACGTCCTTCTTGTTGTGCTCCGGGGCGACCGAGAGCTGGCCCCCCGTGTGGTGCGCGGCGAGCTCCTCGATGAACTCGGGCGACCGCTCCGCGAGGTCGTAGCGCACGCCGGAGGCGATGAAGACCTTCTTGATCCCCTGCTCCTCGCGCACCGCCTTCATCAGCTTGAGCAGCGGGCCGTGGTCGGTGTTCAGGTTCTCGCAGACCTCCGGGAAGACGCACGAGAGCCGCCGGCAGGCGTTCTCGATCGCCTCGTCCTTGCACCGCATCTGGTACATGTTCGCGGTCGGCCCGCCGAGGTCGCTGAGCACGCCGCGGAAGCCGTCCATGCGCCGCAGCGCCCGCACCTCGCGCAGGATGCTGTCCGCCGAGCGCGACTGGATCACCCGCCCCTCGTGCTCGGTGATCGAGCAGAACGTGCAGCCGCCGAAGCAGCCGCGCATCGTGACGACCGAGTGCTTCACCGTCTCGTACGCGGGGATCGGCGCGTCGTACGACCAGTGCGGCACCCGCGTGAACGGCAGGTCGTAGAGCGCGTCCATCTGGCCCGTCTCCAGCGGGAACGCGGGCGGGTTGAAGTACACCGCCTCGGCGCCGTGCGCCTGGAGCAGCGGGCGGGCGTTGCCGGGGTTCGTCTCGAACTGGAACGCGCGCGACATCTCCGCGAAGGCGCCCTTGTCCGCGGCCACCTCCTCGTAGCTCGGGAGGATCACCGCCTTGCCGTCGGCGACGTAGCGCGAGCCCTCGATGTGCTCCCACTCGCCCTTGCGCAGCGGGACGGCGGTGCCCCGGACGTCGCGGATCGACCGGACGGGCTCGCCGCGCCGGAGGCGATCGGCGACCTCCCAGACGGCCTTCTCGCCCATGCCGAAGATGAGCATGTCGGCCTTGGCGTCGAGCAGGACCGAGCGGCGGACCTGGTCGGACCAGTAGTCGTAGTGCGCGATGCGCCGGAGCGACGCCTCGATGCCGCCGAGGACGATGGGGACGCCGGGGAACGCCTGGCGGCAGAGGTTCGCGTAGACGATCGAGGCCCGGTTGGGGCGGAGGCCCACCTGCCCGCCCGGCGAGTACTGGTCCTCGCTGCGGACCTTCTTCTGCGCGGTGAGCTTGTTCAGCATCGAGTCCAGGTTGCCGGCGGTGACCCCGACCATGAGCCGGGGCACGCCCATCCGCAGGAGGTCGCTCGTGTCCTGGTAGCGGGGCTGGGAGATGATGCCGACCCGGAAGCCGCGCCCCTCGAGGAAGCGGCCGATGATCGCGGCGCCGAACGCGGGGTGGTCGACGTAGGCGTCGCCGTTGACGAGCAGGATGTCGAGCGCGTCCCAGCCCCGCGCGCGCATCTCTTCCCGGGTCGTCGGCAGGAAGGCGGTCAGGTCGCGGGGGGCGGCGCCGGCGCTTCGGCGGAGCTGGGTGAGGGGCACAGCGCCGTCACCCTACGGGCCAGGAGAGCGGGCGGCAAGGGGGCGGCCCCAGGCGGGGGGCGATGGCGTGACGGCGTGACGGCGCCGGGGAAGCTCCGCGGGGCCGCGGTCGAGGCCGGCGCGCGGGGGGGCCGCGGGAGGGCGCAGCCCGCGTTTTCTCGGGAGAAACGCACAAATTGCACGATACCCGGCCAGCAGGTCACGGCTTCTGGTCACCGGAGCATCGGATCTCCGGACCCGACATGAGGGCTGGCGCGCACCACGCACCACCGCGACGAGCCGCGGCGTTACACACGGCGTCAGTCGCTGGTGAGCTCATCAAAAAACACTTCAAAACAAGGGGTTTTGCGCGTGGGGGAGGGTTCCAAAACGACCCGGAAAGAGGGTCAGTAAAAATAATATGTGGAATCACGATCAGATGATGACCTCCGCGCCAAACATCTCAGCTTCGCTGTGGTGCACGAGGTGGGCGTTCCCTTCCTTCGCGGGTTGCTCCGGGGGGTTGGCGTGGGGGCGAACGATCGCGAGGACGTGCTGCACGACGTCCTCCTCGCCGCTTACCGCAACCTGGAGACCTTCGACGCGAGCCGCCTGCTGCGCGCGTTGCAGGGGCGGCGCGACGAGGACGACTTCTTCGAGGACGACTTCGAGGACGAGGACCACGAGCCGCTGCCGCTCAGCGAGGTGCTCCCGTGGATCGGGGAGGGGCAGCCGCGGCGGGTGTGGGACTCGCTCTACCGGTGGCTCTACGGGATCGCGTGGCGGCAGGTCAGCCACTACCGCGACCGGGCCTATCGGCGCCGCGAGATCCCGGACGGCCTGCGGCTCACCGTCATCTCTGCCGGTGTCGACCGCCGGCCCCGCCTGGAGCAGCGGCTGGAGGCGATGGAGCGGGCCGAGGTGATCGACGCGCTGCTCGCCAGCCTCGACCCGCAGCGGCGGGTCATGCTGGTGATGCACGACATGCTGGACATCCCGGTCGTGGACATCGCCCGGGAGCTCCAGATCAACGAGAACACGGGGCAGAACCGGCTACGGCTGGCCCGGGAGGACTTCCGGGCGGCGGTCAAGCGGCTCGACCCGGAGCAGCGGAGCGCGCTGCGCCTCGGCGACAGGCCGTTCGCCGCCGAGGCGACGACGAAGAGGCGGCCGGCCCCCCGGCGGCGCAGGCGGGGGAAATGAGCCGGCGCAGCGCGAGCCCCCGCCGCTCGTCAATAGGGGCACGCCAGCATCTCCGGCGCGCTCAGGCCATAGGTCCGCACGCCCGAGATGACGTTCTCTTCCGGCTGAGAGAGCACCTGGGCGCCAGCCGGACCCGACAGCCAGCATTGCTGGTCGATGGAGCGCGATTGCCTCCCGCGCCGGGGGTCGCAGCGGGCCACCGCACCGCCGCGGATCGTGACGTCGCTGGCCTCTATCTTGATACCGGGATAGGAACCCGACGTGAAGCGCAAGGCATTGTCGAAGACGAGCAGATCGTCCAGGGTCACACCCTCTACGCGGACCGAGGTCGCGGGCAGCGTCGTCCGCGAGCTCAGGAGCACGCCGTAGAGCGCGTTTCCGAAGGACCAGACGTCCCGGAGCGCCACGTCGGCGCCTGCCTGGACGTGCACGCCATGGCTCCCGTTGTAAGCGAACTTGACCCGCTTGATCAGGATGCCCGTCGGGCGGTCCTCCTCGATGGGGCTCGCGAGCACGACGCCGGCGCCGCCGTTGTGATGAAAGTAGCTGTCCTGGACCACGACGTTCGCCGGCACCGGGCTCGGGATCCCTGGCCCAGGGGAGACCTGGGTGGAGATCCACAGGCCATGCCCGCCGCTGACCGTGGTGGAGCCGTCGCCGGGATGGATCATGTTGTGGTGGACATTGCAGTTCCGCACGGTCACGTTGGCGGTGACGATCTTGATCGCGCTGGCGCCGACTGGGCCGTTGATGTTCCTGATCTCGCAGTTCTCCACGAGGATGGGCGGCGTATCGTGGTAACCGGCGATGGAGGAGAGGTAGACGCCGCTCTTGGACACGCCGTCCACGAGCACGTTCCGGATGACGCCCCCGGAGCCCCAGGTGAAGCCGATGCCCTCCAGGTTGCTCGGCTTGCAGGAGGGTAGCTGGGGCGCGAGCGGCGAGTACCGCATGATGAGGTTCTCGACCTTGCAGTCCGAGCAGGTGTTCAGCTGGATGCCGCCGTTCGCCCTCCTGCGTGGCCCATCCGTGAGCGCGATCTGCAGATTGCGGATCCAGAGCCCCCGGATCGCGCTGACGGCGGTCCCGTCACGCTTGACGACGCCGGTGACCTGGATGGCCCCGGGGTACTGCTCCGGATTGCAGGGGATCGCCACGAGGGTCGCGGTCCGGGGATCACCCGGGGGGGTCTGAGGAGACAGCTCCGGTCCCTCCAGGGTGAGCGCGTCGTAGTGAGGCCGCAGGGGGCTGCGCAGCACGTAGCGCCCCGCAGGGAAAGCCACGGTGCGCCGGCTGGTGGGCAGCGACGCCGCGCACTCGATGGCCGTCGCGATGCTCGGGCTGTCGTCGACCGTCGCGCTGTGATCGACGGATGCGTCGGCGGAGAAGGGCCATTCCGGCGGCCTCGCCAGGTAGGGCAGGACGTTGACCACGCCGTCCGGGTCGACGGAGCCTGGCAGGCAGCAGGCTGCCCCCTGGCAGGCATTCAGGTCCTCGTGCAGCGTCCTCGTCCCCGGGCAAACGCCGCTCGGCGGGCAGAACGGCCCCGTGCAAAGCGGAGATTGCGTGGCGTAATCAGGGCAGGCCAGGCCGGTCGTCTCGTCTGCCAGGAAGGGCGGCTCGGAGTAGGGCAGATCAAGGCTGCAGAAACCCTGAGAGGATACGGCGCGCTCCACCGCAGGAGGGTGATATCCCCAGCCAGTCTCGGCGCGGTCGGGGCTGTCCTGGGACAGGGTCGCTCCGGCTGGAGCGGAGGCGAGCGCGAGCAGCGCTCCGATCCAGATCTGCACAAACCGCTGGTCCAATAACACACATACCTCCTCTCGGACGAGGGTCGATCCGTCGCTGTTAGTCGCCGTCAGTCGCCGTCAGTCGCCGTCAGGGGCAAGGAGCGAGCGCAGAAGTCCAGCGGAGCACCGCTGTGCCAGGGAGAGACTCACCTCCTCCGGGGTAGCCGCGACGCGAGCACACCGATGTCCGGCTCTCCGCGTCCGGCCTGAGCGATTTTCATGAGCGGGCGCGCCACGCGCGGTGCGCCCGCCCGTCCCGGCGGGCGCGGAGAGGGCACGTCAACGCCAGGGACGCTGGGCGCGCTGGCTCGCCGTCAACGGCTAGCGTGGCTGTCCGTGACAGTTATTTTCGAGAGCGAGTTGCCCGTTGCGGTGAACGCGCCGGAGGCACCGTCGCACATGCCCGCGGGGATGTGGTCGCGCTCACGATATGCCACGTGGCTTGTCATGCTGGACGCCTCTGCGCAAGCGCCGTGTCCGAGCGCTTCGCGGCGTCCCGCCGAGGGCGATCGGGGGAGAAGAGCCCGCGACGGCCGGGCGAGTTTCGTGAAGGACGGGCGCGCCTCTGCTCGTGGTTACTCGTAGTGGACCGACTCCGCCGCGTTGCTCCGCCCCGCGCTCCGCGCGGGATAGAGCGACGCGAAGAGCGCCACCACGGTCGCGCCGAGCGCCGTGAACAGGCCGTACTCCGGCGGGATGCTGAGCTCGACCTCGAAGGTCGACACCGTGCGCAGCGCGCCGAGCGCCGCGGAGCCCAGCGGGATGCCGAGCAGTACGGCCAGCGCGCCGCCCAGCGCGCCCACCAGCGCGCCTTCCATCAGGACCATCCGGCGGACCTGCCCCGCCGTCATCCCGAGCACGCGGTGCAGCGCGAGCTCCCGGCGCCGCGCGTGCAGCGCCAGGACCATCTGGTTCGCGACGCCGATCGCCGCGAGCACGGTCGTGAAGCCGAGGATCATGTCGAAGATCACGAAGTCGCGCCCCGTCGCCTTCCGGCGGACCGCCTCGATCTCGGGCCCCGTCAGCATCCGGACGTCGCGCGCGCGCGGCACGTCGGCGAGGAGCTCGGCCCAGGGCGGCGTCGCCGAGCCGCCCCGCGCCGCCGCGGCGCCGGTCTGGGGATCGGCGAGGGCGATCGTGTGGCCGATCGCGGTCGCGTACGGGGAAATGACCGGGAAGTCGGACGCGTCGATGACCGCGTACGTGCGCAGGTTGCGGTACGCGCCGGCCGCGTGGACGTAGCCGAGCTCGTCGGTGATGCCGACGACCTCGAGGCGGCGCGTGCCGGCGCGGCCGCCCACCTCGAGCTGGTCGCCGGGGCCGACGCCGAAGCGGCGGGCCATCATCGTGGAGACGAGCGCCTTGCCCGGGCCGAAGCGGCGGGCGAGCGCGATCGACTCGGCGCGGCCCGTGGCCTCTGCGAGCGCGAGGAGCTCGTCGGCGGGGACGGCGTAGGCGACGTTGGGCCAGGGGGTGCGGCTCGAGAAGCGCGCAGCGACGAGGCGCTCGGGCAATCGCGGCAGGAGGCGCTCGGCGTGGCCGAGCGGCTCGTCCGGGTAGAGGAACGCGTAGGGCGCGAGGGCGCGGCCGGCCCAGGCCGAGACCTCCTGCTTGAGCGCCGTCGTGGCGATGTGCAGCGCGAGCAGGAGGGCGAACACCATCATCACGCCGCCGACGCTCCAGGCGAGCTCGTGGCCGCTGTGCTCGACCCGGCGCCGCAAGAGCAGGCGCTCGGCGGCCCAGCGGCGCGGCGCGAGGCGGACGGCGAGCGCGCCGAGGCGCGCGACGAGGTCAGGGACGAAGACGATGGCGGCGAGGAACGCCGCGCACGCGAGGCCCGCCTCGAGGACGAAGAAGGCGAACAGCGGGACGGACTCCTGGAAGAACGGGCGCAGCAGGCCGTAGACGAGCACCATGAACGGCAGCGCGAGCAGCGTGACGCCGCGCATGCGCCGCCGCTGCTCGGCGCCGCCCTCGACGAAGCGCGGGCGCAGGGCGCGCGCGATGTCGAGGCGGAGCGCGTCGCGCACCGGGCGGAGGACGCCGAGCAGCGCGGTGAGGGCGCCTGTGCCGCAGACGAGCAGCATCGCGCTCCAGGGCAGGACGATGGCGTTGAGCGGGATGCGCGAGCGGCCCGTCGTCGTGATGCCCGCCTTCGCGGCGAGGTACGCGAGCGGGATCGACCCGAGCAGGCCGAGCGCGGCGCCGCCGACGCCGAGCAGCAGGGCCTCGAGGACGAAGACCGCCGCGACCTGCGGCGGCAGCGCGCCGGCGCTGCGCAGGAGGGCGATCTCGCGGCGGCGGCGCTCGACGGCGACGTTGAAGGTGAAGAAGACGATGAGGGCGCCGACGAGGAACGCGGAGAGCGAGCCGAGGCGGATCGCGGACCGCATGATCTCGTAGTCCTCGTGGGTCTCCTCCTGGGCGTCCTCGGCGTTGATGGGCTGCCCGTCCGGGCGGAAGCCGCGCAGGGTGATGGTCTGATCGGTGAAGACGGGGAGGTCGGGGTTGGTGACGGCGCTCCTCGCCTCGACGGCGCGCGTCCCGACGTCGAGGATGAGGACGACGTTGACGGTGGCCGTGCCGAGGGCGACGCCGAGCACGGCGGCCATGGCGCCGAAGCGGTCGGCGCGCAGGTTGCGCAGGGCGAGGATCCGGACGAGCGGCTGGAAGAGGGCGCGGAGGAGGAGGAGCATTCAGATGCCGAGCTCTTTCAGCCGATCGTGGACAGCGGCCGAGGTGACGGCGGGGCCCGCGAGGGCGGCGTCGTGCAGGAGCAGGCCGTCGCGCATGAAGACGACGCGGTGGGCGCGGGCGGCGTCCTCGGCGTTGTGCGTGACGAGGAGCATGGCGCTGCCGGCGTCGCGGAGGGCGTCGGCGAGCAGCGCCATGATGCGGCGGCCTGTCGCGACGTTGACGTTTCCGGTCGGCTCGTCGGCAAGCACGAGCGCGGGGCGCCGGACGAGGGCGCGGGCGATGGAGATGAGCTGCATCTCGCCGCCGGACATCTGCGACGGCAGGTGCTCGGCGCGGGCGCGCATGCCGACGCGATCGAGCATGCGCGACGCGGCGTCGTGGTCGGGCGCGGCGCCGTCGATGAGGTAGGGGAGGATGATGTTCTCGTAGCCGGTGAGGGTCGGGACGAGGTTGAAGAACTGGTAGACGATGCCGACGCGGCGGCGGCGCAGGAGGGTCCGCCCGTGCTCGTCGAGGGCGGCCATGTCCTCGCCGAGCACGCGGATCTCGCCGCGATCGGGCGACTCGAGGCCCGCGACGCACGAGAGCAGCGTGCTCTTGCCGACGCCGGAGGGGCCCATGATCGCGCACATCTCGCCGGCGTGGATGTCGAGGTCGACGCCGCGGAGCACCTCGATGGGGGTCGCGCCGAGCGCGTGGGACTTGTGGAGGTTGCGGACGCGGAGGACGGCCTCGTCGGAGGCAGGGGTCGAGGGGGTGCTCATGGGCGTGCGCTATGCCGGGCTCGGCATGTGCTTCGGCATGTGCTGAAGACTCGAAATGAGTCTATCCCCATGGTGCTCGACGATGCGCGTCCTTCCGGTCACGGAGAGAACATTTCCCGAAGGATGGCGAGGGGGCGCGAGGGTCGCCGGCGAGTTGCGACCAGGATGGCGGACGAGCGGCGAGCCTCCGGTTGCCGTCGGTTGCCGTCGGTTGCCGTCGGTTGCCGTCGGTTGCCGTCGGTTGCCGTCGGTTGCCGTCGGTTGCCGTCGGTTGCCGTCTTGCGCGCGCAGCCGCTGAGCGTCCTCCGCCTCGGGTCAGCGCAGCGGTCTCGGCAGCGCGGCGATGTGCTCTGACTTCTCCCACGTCCTGATGAACGTCTCGGCCGACTGGTCGCGCAGCGCGGTCAGGTACTCCGGCCGCAGGCCGACCTCCTCGAGATCACGGTGCAGCTGGGCGATGAGCCCGTGGTGGGCGTAGCCGCGGGTGTGAAAGTACGCCTTGTCTTTCTCGTCTTGCTCGCTGTAGTGGCTCAGGTTCGCGTCGACCGACAGAGCGCATGTCTCGAACGACCCGATTTCCTCCTTGCATTGAGCGCACTCGTCCCGGCCGCCCAGCGTCTCTATGCACTGAGCGATGGTGTCGCCCCCGCACCAGTCGTTGCGATCGGTGGTGTAGCCGAGCCGCGGGGCGACACCCCGCCCGAAGCCCTGAAAGTCGCCGGCCCACGCGACGCGCATCCCCGTCATGTCCGCTGCGTACGCCACGCTCTGGGCCAGCGACCGCGTCGAGCCATTGCAGGTGTTGTCGACGCCCGAGTTCGGGTAGTCAAGCGCGACGTCGCCGCCCGTGAAGTGGCCTGCGAAGCCCTCGGTCTCGGCGATCATCTGCAGGGCATTGTCGCCCAGCTTGCCCTCCCAGCCGGCGCTGCCGCTGGCGCTGACGCGCCGGGCGTAGACGTGGCTCGCGACGAGCGGGTAGCCGTAGCGCGCCGACGAGAGCTCATACACGTCGTCGATCGCCGCCTCGGAGATGTGCCCGATCTCGAGCAGCATGCCCTTATCCATCATGCGCTCGACGATCAGCCCGCCCTCGTAGGTCAGCCCGAGCGTGTTCTTGTCCACCGCGACGGGCGCGCCGTGAATGGTCGAGTCGCCCCCGGCCACGACGCTGCCGCCCGGATGGTACTTGAAGCCGTTCCAGGCGCCGGGGTTGGTCAAGCGCTCGGCGAGCTTGAGCGAGCAGAGCTCTCCGTAGCTCGTCGCGTACTCGGGCGAGCACCCGAGCTGGTTGGTCTGGTTGACGGCATAGGGATGGTCAGGGTCGGTCGCGAAGGGGTCATCCGGGTCGTTCTGGCACTGCACGTTGTACAAGAAGCAGTTGAGGAACGACTGCTGCGCGGCAAATATGGGCTCGTAGATGGCCGTGCCGGCGATGCGCGTGTTGAGCGAGTGCGCGAGGAAGGCCGTACGGGCCCCGAGGGCGTGGTAATAGTCGAGGCGGTCGATCGGGTTTTCGTACGGGGACCACGTGTAATCGGCCTCGATGCCGATCACCATCGCCATCTTGCCGTCGTGGATGATGCGGCGGGCCTCGGCCGCCGATTCGGCGATCTCGAGAAAGTCACCGTGGTTCTGGGCGAACCGCCTCAAGAACCCGATCTGCCGGACGATGCTCTCGTTCGAGTCCGCCATGTCGCACCCGAACCCGTCCTCCCGGTCGGGCTCGGGGTTGGTGCCCACGCCGGCTTGCACGACCGAGCAGAACGGGTAGTTCTCGACCGCCTGAGCCACGATGAGCTTGAGGCCGCCGTCGAGGGCGCGGCGCAGGTGGCCGTGCCAGTAGCGGGGGTGGGCGGTGGTGTCCCATTTGGGCCACTCGAGGTAGTCGCGCTCGGGGTCGCCGGTATAGCCGTCGGTTCGCTTGGGGTTGCATTCGCCGATCCCGCCGCCGTGGCAACAGACGTCGGCGCCCAGCATGTGCCCCTGGCCGAACTCGCAGAGGCCGGCGACGCCGGCATGCGTGTCGTCCGAGCCGTCGCAGCTCCGCATCGCGTCGGCCTCATCGCCCTCGACAGAGCCCCAGAACCACTTGCCGCTGAAGGCGAGCTCGGAGGCGACGTGCTCGTGGGTTGCGGCGGCCCCGGACACCTCGTAGCCCGTCGAGGGTACGTCATCGAGGGTCACATGATGGATCGCGCCCTCGGTCAGGCGAACGCGGTCGATGTCGGGCGCGGTTCGGCCCCAGCTCGAGAAGACGATGGTGTTCGCGCCACCGTCGAGGTCGACGCGCAGCACCCGCGTGGTCGGCGTGTAGAAACTGCCGTCGGTGAAGGGCACGAACGCCGGCGATCCGCCGTTGACGCTCACCAGCGCTTCGCGCTCGTCGCCGAGCCAGTCGACCTCGAGCAGGTAGCGCCCGGCGGCCGGCGCCATGACATTCTCGAAGCGCAGCGACGAGCCCACGCCGATGCCCCGGACGACGGCGCCGCCCGAGCAGCTCGACGCGCAGCTGGATTCGTCGACGTAGGCCCCCTCCAGGACGTTCGACGGCGCCTCGGCCTCGTAGACCGCGGGTAGCGCCCAGGGTGGGGGCGGGGGCGAGCTGGCGACGGCGGAGACCTCGCTGGCGCTGAGGGCGCGGTCATAGAAGAGCACCTCGTCGACCTTGCCCTCGAAGGAGTCCCACGACGGGTGGTTGCCGATGACGATGGGCCGGCTCGACGCTTGCGGCGTGCCGCTGGCGGGCTTCGACGCGGCGAGCTCGCCGTTGATGTAGAGCGCGACGCGGCTGCCGTTGTACGACCCCGTGACGTGCACCCACGGGCCCGCCATCGCCGGCGCGGTGACCGAAATCACGTTGCCCCACTGCCCGCCTGGAAACGTCACGGCGAACATGAACTTGTTGCCGAGAAACCACAGGCCCCACACGTCGGGCCCGTACCAGCGGTTCACGACAGCGCCCGGCCCGGAGGGCTTCACCCAGGCGGCGATCGTGAAGGTGGGCACGGCGAAGGCCGAGGCGTTCGAGACCTCGACCCGGCTGTCGGGAGCGCCGTCGAAGATGGCCCCCTCGTTGTAGCGCCCGTCGTCGCAGAAGGCGGTGCCGTGGAGCTGGGCGTGGTGGGGTGTCGCGCCCTGATCGACGATCTGGCCTCCCTCGCAGGCGTCGAAGCTCCAGTGCCCGAACGGCTTGGGCACCGACGCGTTCTGCGCCGCGGTCGTCTTGGGCGCGACCACGGCCGCGAAGAGCGCGAGCGCGAGCACGAGCGCCCGGGGTAAAATGATGGTTCGACGATACACCTCAGCCTCCTTCCGATAAGAACCCGAGACCACGAAGATCCGCCCTGACGTCGGCGCTGCTCGGCGGTCGTGCACGACGCGCCCCGGCGCCGGCCCTCGCGCCATGACCGCGCTCTTCACGCTCGGCGGCCGGGGCGCGCCCGACGGCCCCTTCGCGGCCTGTGCGGGGCGCCGGCTCGGGCCCGACCCAGCAGGCGCAACGACGGGTAGGCCTATCGTGCGCCCGGAGCCGTTCGGCCTTCCAGTGGCATGAGCCGCCACCGCGTTGTCATTTGACGCCAGGGCCCGGCGGGCGCGATCATTCGGGCGTGAAACGAGGTGCGCCCGGGCCCCCCGCTCGCCCCGCCCCGTACGCCGATTCGCCCCTCTATCGCTCGTTCGTCGTGCGCCCGGCGCTCTGGTGGGCGCAGCGGGCGGGCGCCGACGCGGTCGGGCTCGCCGCGCGCTTCGGCCTCGGGCCCTCGGCGCTCGAGGACCGCGCGAGCGTGATGCCGCTCGCCGCCTACCGCGACCTCATCGACGCCTGCGCCGAGGCCGCGCGCGAGCCCTTTCTCGGCTTTCGCATCGCGACCTCGCTGCCGCGCGGCTACCTCGGCGTCTTCGAGCTGAGCGCCTCGTCGGCCCCCACCGCGGGCGAGGCGGCGGCCCGCTTCGTCAAGTACCTGCCGCTCGTCAACAACGGGCTCTTGAGCGCCCGGCTCGACCGCCGAGGGGGCGAGGTCACCGTGCGCCAGTGGATCGATGGCGAGCCCCTGGCGCAGGGCCGGCACGGCAACGAGTTCATCCTGACCGCGATCCTGCGCCAGTCGCGCGAGTTCACCGGCCAGCACGTCGTGCCCCGCCTCGTGCGCCTCGCCCACCCCCGCCCGCCCGACGTCGGCGAGCTAGAGCGCTGGTTCGGCGCGGAGCTCTGCTTCGGCGGCGGCGAGAACGCGATCGTCGTCAGCGAGGCCGTCATGGCCTTGCCCCAGGTGGCCGCCGACGGCGCGCTGCTCGAGGTGCTCGACCAGCACGCCACGCGCATGCTCGACGAGCGCGCGGAGCGCCCCGACGACTTTCTCACCCGGGTGCGCCGCAGCGTCCGTGAAAACCTGACCCACTCCGAGGCGCTGTTGCCGCGCGTCGCGTCGCTCCTGTCGTCGAGCCCGCGCACGCTGCAGCGCGAGCTGACCGCACGCGGCTACTCGTTCCGGCGCCTGGTCGACGAGGTGCGGGCCGAGGTCGCCCGCGCCTACGCCGCCGAGGGCACGCTCGGCGTCGGCGAGATGGCCTTCCTGCTCGGGTACGCCGACACGCCGAGCTTCGTCCGCGCCTTCCGCCGCTGGACGGGCCAGACCGTCGGCGGCTACCGGCGCGACGCCGCCCCCGCCGCCGGCCCCCCGCCGCGGTGAACGCCGGCGTCGGAGCGGGCGATTCGTGCGGCAAAGATGATGGTATTGCCACGCACCTGGAGAGCGCTCGCTGCCCCGCGACGCCGACGACATCGCGCGGCGCGCCTCATTCACCGACACCTGGATCAGCGCGCGGACAGGGGCTGGATCTTCACGTCGGCCGCGCACAGCTCCACGTCCGCCGCAGGCCCGTAGAGCTTGAGCTCGATGGTGATGGGCGCCGCGTTGAAGCCGAGTCCGAAGTTGCCCGCGAGCTCGATCCAGCGCCCGTCGGCGGCCACGATGGTGGCGAGCGAGAGGTCTCGCGGCGCTTGCCCTTCCTCGGTGATCGTCAGGGCGGCATTGACGGTCTGGCCGCTGGCGCCGCCCACACGTATCCAGCTGGAGAACGTGAACGGGCCCCCTGCGGCGAGCGGCTCCACCAGGGCTTCCTGGCGGAGCCCGTGGCTCGTCTCGGTCCGTCCGCTCACGCAGGCTGCAGCACCTTCGCGATCGCTCGCGGCGCCCACGCTGAGCGCTCCGCCCGTCGCCGCCCAGCTTGCGTCGCCGCTCGCGAAATCTCCGTTCCTGAGGACATTGTCTCCCACGACGGAACGCAGACCGCGCAGCCCGTCCAGCGTGCCCTCGTAGGCCGGCTTCGCCACATACTCTCGGTCGTACAAGAGCGCGTCGTCGGGGTTGCCGTCGTCGTTGATCCAGGAGTGCTTGTCGGTGAAGCCCCAGAACGTCACCGCCTCGCAGGCGGGCTCGGCCACGCAGGCGCCCACGATCTGCTGAAAGGCCACGCGCTGCGCTTCCCAGCGGCTGTCGCGCGTGCCGGGCAACAGCAGGGTGCGCGCGTCGAGCTCGCTGATGTTGACCTTCAAGCCCAGGTCCGCGAAGCGACGGATGTTCGCGCGGAGGTTGCTCTCCGCCGGATAACGATGAATCGAGACGTGCGACTGGAAGCCGATGCCGTCGATGGGCACGCCGTTCGCCAGGAGAGCCCGTATCATCTCGTAGGTGAAGTCCGATTTGGGCCCGATGCGCTCGATGCCCACTTCATTGTAGAAGAGCAGGACGTCGGGATCGGCGGCGCGCGCCCAGCGGAACGCGTCTTCGATGTAGCTGGGCCCGAGCTTCCGCCAGAAGATGCTCTCGGTGTACTTGGAGCCGCTGTTGATATCCACGGCTTCGTTGACGACATCCCAGGCGCGGATCCGGCCCCGGTAGCGGTCCAGGGTCGTCTCGATGTGGCTCTTCAAGGCGGCCCTTAGATCGTCCGCGCTCATGTCCTCGTTGAGCCAGGACGGGGTCTGCTGGTGCCAGACGAAGGTGTGACCCTTGATGGCCTGCTCGTGCTCCTCGGCGAACGCGACGATCTCGTCGGCGTCCGCCCAGGCGTAGCTGTCGGCGGCCGGCGCGAGCGGACCCCACTTCATGGCGTTCTCTGCGGTGACGTAGTCGAATTCGCGGGCGAGGATCTCCCGATACACCGGCTCGTCCCGCAGCGCGCTCGCGTCCACCGCGGCGCCCAGGAGCTTGCCGGCTGCTGCGGCTGCTTTCCGCAGCTCTCCGAGCTCGTCCCCGCCGGCACCACCGGCACCGGCGTCGCCGCCGGTTCCACCGGCGCCGCCCTGGCCGCCGGCTCCACCGGTGCCGGAATCGCCGCCGGTTCCGCCAGCGCCGCCCTCGCCGGCTCCACCGGTGCCGCCCTGGCCGCCGCCGGCTCCGCCGGTGCCGCCCTGGCCGCCGGCTCCACCCGCACCGCCCTGGCCGCCGGTTCCACCTGCGCCGGCGTCGCCGCCGGTTCCGCCAGCTCCACCCTGCCCGGATGCAGCCGGAGCGGGCTCGTTCTCTCCGCACCCAACCCCCGCCATCAGCAGGCATGCCACCAAGCTCACAACAAGCGGCGAAGCGCCGAGTCTCGCGGGACGCTTACGCTCTTTGTTCTGGAAGACTGGCCGGCTGTCAGGGAGCACGATGTCGCGGAGCGGATGGGTCATTGGCGCGTCCTGGGCTTTCGCCCCGCCCGGACCGGGCGAGGGGCGCGCACGATACCAGAATTGGCCGTGCCCATGGCGATGGCCGGACGCTTACGGCGTATCGAAGCCGCCTGGCAACGTCGTGCAGCGTGAGGCCGTGCGCGTTGAGCTCCAGCGCCCGCTCGAGATCGACGCGCAGAATCGGCCGCCCGATGCGCACGCCCTGGCGGCGCGCGCGCTCGATGCCGGCCTCCTTGCGCCCGCTCAGCCGAACACCTTCCTGCTTTATTCCGTTGCCATCGGCCCCCAACACTGACCGGGAGATCTGGGAATGCGTCCAAGCGCTCGGCTGGTATGATCCGGAGCCTCGGTGACGCCCACTGGCACGAGCACCGTCGCGTCGCTTAAGAATCATTTCAATAAGGACGTGGGTGCATCGATGCGGACGATCAAGCAGATCATCGCGGCGCACGCATCAGAGATCGTCGCATCCTGGGCCAACGAAGCGAACAGGGCAGCGGCGGCGCGGGGGCTGGCGAGCCCCGAGCTGACGAACATGATGCCCAAGTACGTGCGGACGCTTGCGCGTGGATGGGACGGGGAGGAAGTGCGCCGCGAGCGAAACGAGCTCATCGAGAGCCATCTGTCCTCACGCTTGCGTGCCGGCTTCAGCCTCGAGGAGGCGCTGGAAGAGTTCGCCATCCTCGGGCGTGCCATCGTGCGCACCTGGGCCATCGCAGGCGCCGACGAGCAGCCGAGCTTGGAGGAGATCGAGCGCCTCTTCGCCGAGATCCACGCCCGTTCCGTGTTCATAGCGCAAGCGTTCCGGCAACACCTCCTGGAGGACGAGCAAACCGAGAAGCGCTACCTGCGGCTGCTCCATGAGCCGTTCTTGCAGCCGGCCGAGGGCGAGGCGCCCCTGTCGTCGGAGCGTTTGAGGAAGGTCCTCGAGGTCGTCATGGAGTCGATGGGCGCCGATACGGCTGCGCTGCTGTTGCACGACATCAAGACCGGGAAGCTGGAGATGGTCGCTTCGGTGGGCCTGGCCGATGAGCCATTTGTCGAGTACGTGCGAATTGTCGACGAATCGTCCTTCGCAGGCGCCGTCGCCTTGCGGGACTATGCGATGTCGATGCGCGACGTGGAGACCACGTTGCTCGACGTGCCGGATAGGCTCCGGCACAGCGGCATCCACTCGCTGCTCGGCATCCGTCTCCCGCCGCAGCGTTCTCTCATGGGTGTCGTCTACATCGGCCTCCGTGAAGAGCGGACCTTCACCGCCCGTGAGACGCGGCGCATCGAGGCGGTTGGCGAGCGGCTCGCGCTCCACCTCGATAACGCCAGACTCTACGCGGAGCTGCTCGACCAGCTCGGTGCCCTGCGCGCCGAGCGCGAGCTACGAAACCAGTTCGTCTCGGTCCTGGCGCACGATCTCCGCGGTCCGCTGACGGCCGCGAGGCTGGCTGCGACGATGCTCGCCGCGCAGCCGGACGCGAACGGGCCGGGCGTCGCGAAGCGGGTCGAGGTCGTCGTCCGCAACCTGGATCGGGCGGACCGCATGGTGACCGATCTGCTCGACGCCGATCGGGTTCACGCCGGCCGGCGTCTCTCGGTCATGCTCGAGGAGTGCAACCTGAGCGAGCTCGGCCGCGAGCTCGTCGACGAGATCGCGGCCGATCACCCTGGCCGCATCGTGCTGCATGCGGACGAGGGCGTCCGAGGGATCTGGGGCGCCTCGGCGCTTCGACGCGCGCTCTGGAACCTGATTTCGAACGCGCTGAAGTACGGCGCGAAGGACGCGCCGATCACCGTCGCCATCACGAAGCGGCGGGACGTAAGCGCTGCATGAGGCGCCGTCGACCCCAACGCCGGTCGGCCGGTGCAGGATGGGGGCGATGGAACCGGCTCGGTCAGCTCGTCGCGCGCTGCTCCTCCGCGGGAAGCGGAGGAGGCACGGTGATCGGCCCGAGGGGAACCTTCAGCTCGTCGACGACGAGCCGGGCGCGGGTGCGCGCCCAGTACCTGGGGGCGAGTTCGAGGTAGCGCTCGCGCGACCAGTAGGGCATCACACGGATGACGTCGGCCAGGTAGGCCTCGGGGTCGAGGCCGTGAAGCTTACAGCTCGCCACCAGCGAGAAGAGGTTGGCCGCGGCAGAGGCGTGGTCGTCGCTGCCGAAGAAGAGCCAGGACTTTCTCGCGACGGCAATGGATCGCAGAGCTCGCTCGCTGGCGTTGTTCTCCAAGCGCAGGCGGCCGTCGTCGAGGAAACGCCGCAAGGGCTGCTCCTGGTTGAGGGCGTAGCCGAGCGCGGTGGAGACGAGGCCGCGCTCGCGGGGACGTGCGTGCTCGGCCCTCGCCCAGGCAAAGAACGCGTCGACCAGCGGGCGGACGACGGTGTCACGGCGCACCTTGCGCTGCGCGGGCGCAAGATCCGCGAGCTTGCGATCGGCGGCAAAGAGGGCGTTGATACGGCGCAGCCCCTCGACACCGAGCTCGTGCTTGCAGACCGCCGCCTCCCAGAAGTTGGTACGGCAGTGCGACCAGCATCCGACTTCGGTCGGAGGCGGACCGCGCTGCTCGTTGGCAGCAGCGCCCCTCGGGGGTGTGCCGCGAAAGAGGGCGTCATAGATGGCGTGGGCGTCTGCCTGAATATACCGCGAGAAGCCGCGGAACATCTCGCAGACCGCAGCGCTGGTATGCTTGGGCTGGTATTCGAAGAAGACGTGATCCTTGTCCGCGAGGACGACGAAGAAGTGACCTTTGCGGCACGGTCCGGGCTTCTTGTCCTTGCGCTCCTGGATGGATCCAGGCTGTATAGAGACCCCAGTGGCGTCGGTGGAGAGGCAGAAGGCGGTCTCGAATGCCTCGTTCCGCGCCGCTTGGACGATGGCGCCCAAGGTCGCGCCCGCGTCTTCGGCGTAACGGCACATCGTGCCGCGATCGAGCGGCGCCCCCTGAAGCTCCAGCTGCTGTTCCAGTCGATAGAACGGGACACCGAGCAGGTACTTGCTGGTGAGGATGTGCGCGATGATCGACGGTGCGAGAAACGACCGTCGGAACAGCTCCTTGGGAAGCGGCGTCGTGATGAAGGCGGTGCACGTCTCGCCCATCGGCGCCGGCTGCGGCGTGTCCAGAGTTGTGGAGGAAGCGCTCAGCTTGCCGGCCGCCGCCCTGTTCTCCGCGCTGACGCTCGCATCGGGCGTCGGCGTCTGGACTTCCTTCGCGACGACCTGCAATGGGGCGGTTTCCACTTCCCCAGAGCTGCCCACGTCCGTGACGGACCTCTCGACCTTGTACACGACACGTGCGAGCACGATGCGGCGCATTCCGCCGCGCTCGTAGCCGAGTCGCGAGGTCTCCTCGACGCCGATGCGCGTCGCCGTCGCATCGAGCTCGGGGCAGGAGAGCTCAATGCGGACGACGGGCAGGTCCGACTCGGACAGGTCGCGACGGCCCTTGCCGCCGGACCTTCGTTTCGGCCCCTTGGGGTCGTCGTGCTGCCGCTCTTCGCCGCTGTTGCGCTCGGCAGCGTCGAGCGCTTTCTCGAGACGCTGAACCTCGAGGAACATCGAGTCGAACGCGAGCTGCTCCGCGCTCACCTCGGCGCGCTCCGCCTTTGCCACGAACAGTCGATGTCGCAGAAGCTGGAGCTGCTCGAGCGCACGGGTGTAGGCGCGCCGAAGCTGCGCGAGTGCATCGCGCGCTCCCACGAGCTCGCTCTTTGCCGCGGCGAGCTCTGCTTCGAGCTGCGCGATGCGCTGCTGCTCGGGCGTCGGCCTCGACGTGTCGGCGGCGTCGTGCACGACGCCGCTCTACGAAAGTCGGGCGTCGTTGTCGAGCGGATTCGTGCGGCTCAGTGAACGCGGCGCGGTGCGCGCTTTCGCGGTTTGGACGTGGGCGCGATCTCGATGCCGTCGAGCAGCGTCTCGAGCGTGGCGTCGTCCACCTCGACGTGGGTCGCCCCCTCGGCTGGCGGGTCGGGAAGCGCGAACATGCCGCGATCGAGGCGCTTTGAAAACAGGCAGAGTCCGCTGCCGTCGAAGAAGAGAATCTTGATGGTGGTCCGCCGCTTGCCGATGAACGCGAACAGCGCCCCGCAGCGCGCCTCGTACCCCACGCGCTCACGAATGAGACCCGAAAGCCGCTCGAAGCCGTAACGCATGTCCACCGGCTCCAGCGCCACGAACACCTGCACGCCCGCCGGGATCATCGCGCCGCCCCGCCAAGGGCGCGGACCACCTCCGCCAGCAGCGTGGGGTCGAATCCCGCGGCGACTCGCACGCGCACGCCGCCGACCTCGACGACAAGCTCCGGAGCGCTGCTCGTCACGGCGGGCGCCTTCGGCACCAGACGCAGAAAGCGCGGGGGCTCGGCCCGCGACAGTCGACTCGACCAGCCGTGCAGCGTCGAGGCCGCAAAGCCGCGGCTCCGCGCAAACGCCTCCGCTGTTTCACCGCTGTCGCGCCACGCCTGAACGCGCTCGGCCCACATCGCTTCTGTCGTTCTCGTACTTGTCATGCACACCATCATGAACTGGAGCGCGCGTCCTGGGTGAGACGGCGCTTCACGCAGCGCTTACGGCGGGACGGCGTCGAGGTGAGCGTGCACAACGAGGGCGAGCCGATCCCGCCGGAGGCACAAGAGACGCTGTTCGATCCGTTCATGCGCGCCGCAGGCGAGCACCGCGCACACGGATGGGGCCTCGGTCTGATGCTGGTACGCGCCTGCGCCGAAGCCCACGGCGGGAGCGTCCACGTGGACAGCGCTCCCGGTCGCGGTACGACGTTCACGATGCGGCTGCCAGCGGACGCGCGGCCGGCCCAGGGCTGGGCGTGAGGCGTTCTGCTCGTCTCCGTCGGCTGCCTTGAACAGGCAGCCAGCTACGCCGGCTCTCGGAGATCGAGCCGGGGCGTGTCTTCGCCGAGCGAGCACGAGCGGGCCGGGCCGATTTGCTCGATTTCTGAGCGGTTTCTCTGGATCTCGGGTGTGTTGATCTGGTTCTTTGAGCCGATTCTCTGAATATGGCTCTAAATTGTCTAATTTAGAAAGATTATTCTCTTGATTTGGCTCTAAACTGTCTAGATACGAGAGCAGATTCTCTGAATGTGCCCCGTGCTTACCTGAAATTCTGATCTTTTTGTCTAGATTTCGTCTGGTTTCGTCTTGTTTTTTTGCCAGGATGTCCCGATTCCTGGTCCCCACGCCCCGTCGCATCGTGCATCGTGCGGCGCGAAGGTCGAAGCTCACGTCGGCGAGCTCGGCCCGCTCTGGACGGTTCGATCCCGGTCCGCCGCGCTTCATGCTCTGCCAGATCGCCTGGGGTGCCGGCGAGCGCCGAGGTCGAGAGCCTCACCGGCCTACCATGCGTCTGAAAAACAGCAATCGTATAGCCTGGCCTCTCCCAAACGTCGTAGATTGGTCGCCACGTCCAGCACGACCACGTTGCCGACCTCCGGCGGCATGCGCTCGTATCCCCATGTCGCTTCGATCTCCTGGGCGATCCCCGCAGCGTACGGCTGCTCATCGGGCGATAGATCGAAGCAGATGATCTGCCGCGTGGGTTTATCTTCCATCGAAGGTGGCTCAACAAGCTCGGGCTTGACCAGCTTGATCAGCTTGCCAACCCAGACGGGCACGATGTAGACCGTATCATGGACGAGGATCGTGACGGCGCGAGGTGGCGTCGCGCGGAGCGTCTTCTCCCGCTCTATCTCCTCGAGATCATCAACGAGGCGCGAGCTGTAGACGATGTAATAAGGGACCAGGAAGCTCACCCTCAATTCAACTTCATGTCGGTATTCTCCAATGGCCTTCGGAAGATAGAGAGAGCCGGAATAACAGGCGTCGTGACTTCCCGTCGCGAGATGGACCGAGAAATTGTCGACCTCGTTCTCGGGGAACTGTTCGCGCAGGCGCCGCAGCATTCCAAGCCACCGTTCGCAATCGACGCCGGCTCGGCGACGGGCGTCCACCAGCCGGCGATCCTCTTCTGTTTGCACGCGGCGAAGATCTTCGTACGGAACACGCCGAGGGTAGTAGCGATGTACGACGTTGAACAATTCCTCGACCGCGTGCTTCATGGCTGTGTGACTCTGGATCCAGCCACGCGCTTACGGAGGCTGACGTACCACGATATCCCAGCATGCGGGCCTAACGCGAAGCGCGGAGCAATGCCAGCCTGGATCCAAGGCAGCTTACACCGGCGCTCAGCTCGGATGCCTCTGCCGGCGTCGAAGCGACGCCAGGCACGAGAGCGAACATCGCCTCCGATGCGACCCGTCGGCATTCCGTTTTCATCGGTTATTCCCCCTCTGGCACCGCCCGAGAACATGGCGATGTAACCAATTCTTGTGATGACAGGATTGACGTCAAACGCAACATAGAGGAGATCATCACAATGGACATGAGTCGTACCGTCCAGAGCGTGGGCCATTGCACAGCTGTACGCGGCGCCAGTATTGGTCAAGCTGCTGTCACTGGCGGTATGTCCGCATGGCCGTGAGAGCGCACGGACGGCGGTGCGCCCTGGGCTGCACGACGTCGCCCGTGTACCAGCGCTACGAGCGAGCGCGATCCGCCGCGACGCCCTGGCCCATTCCACGACCAGATCGGCCCGCGTGCGCCTTCCCACGGGAGGTCGCGACGACTCGGTCAGGCCGCACCGGGATGAGAGAAGGTCGGCGGCCCTGGCTTTAAGCCGGAACCAATCGAAATCGTTGTGGTTTCTTCCGAGAGTTCGCCGGCGGAGGGACGAAGCCTAAGGACGACTTCGCGCTGTCGAGGCGTTCTCTGCAGGCTCGGGCGCACGCTCCTGCCCGGACGGAATGCACTCACTCTGCTCGTCAGCGCGTTGTGGTATTCTTCGTTGCATGAAGACGATGGCGTTTGGAGCGGTGGGCGAGATCTTCGTGCTTCTACAAGGAAGCATGGCTCCGTCCGACGAGGATTGGAACCTGTACCTCGACGCGATCGTGGCTCATTTTGAGGGACGGACCCGTACGCGTACGCTGATCGTGACGGACGGCAGTGCGCCGAGTCCGGCCCAATGGCAGCGCATGATGAACCACCCGTGTTCATCCTTGTTTCGCATGCCGAGCAAGATCTGTCTGGTGACAGGATCGACATTCGTTCGTGGAGTGGTCGATGGCATGGATACGCCAGCGCTGAATCCGTTCAGTGGTAAATATCAGGTCTTTACGCGAGGCCAGATCATGGATGCGCTGCGGGCGCTGGATGCATCGCCCGTCGAACAGAGGGCGGCTGTTGAACTCGTGGACCAGCTCCAGCAGACGCTCGGCAGGAGCTGAAGGGGCTTCGCGCCGGGCTGATCGTCGCGGCCCGATGATGAAAAGGAAAGGAGTCCCACGGTCTCAACGACGACTTCGCGGTGCCGAACCAGCCGCGCACCGCAATTCCGCCTGACGCGCGCACCGATGGGCGCGGCGTGGTACCCTGGGACGGACCCAGCGCGCCTGGTGATCGCAGGAGGGGACCCATGGGGGACAACGGGAACACAGGGCTCGGCGCCCCCGAGCTAGCGTCGAACGAGGGGTTGAGATCGGTCGCTGCGGGCGGCGCGACGCTCGCGCAGGGGGCGCACGGCGACGGCGTGCGCGCCCTGCAAGAGGCGCTCGGCGCGCTCGCGCTTGGCGACCCGATGAAGGCCGACGGCTCGTTCGGGCCGAAGACGCACGCCGCCATCGTCGCGCTGCAAGCCGCGGAGGCCCTGCCGCAGACGGGCATCGTCGACGCCGCGACGGTCGCCGCCCTCGATAGGCGCCTGGCGGCACGGCGTACGCCCTCGCTCGACGAGGCCATGGCCAGGGCCGCGGGGCTCAGCCCGGAGGAGGTGGCGGCGCTCGGCCGCAAGCCGTCCGCGGTCCAGGCGGTCGCCGCGGCCTCGCGTACCGATCAGGGCTATTTCACGGACGCGAAGGGGCTCCCGCGGGTCGTGCCCGGAGCCGAGCCGGACCCGGACACGCCGCCGCCCGCCGTGGACTCCGTCGGCGACAGGCCCGCGACCGCCGCCGCTGGTGCGCTCGCCGCCGAGCGGAGCGCGCGCCTCGACGAGGTCCGGCGTGCGCTCCGGGGCGACGCGCGCGCGCTGGCCGCGCTCGACAGGCTGCTCGCCGCGGGCCGGCTGCACGCGGGGGCGCTCCTGCCGAACCTCGCGACCATGGCGGGCGTCCGGCGCGATGGCAGGCTCGTGCTCGAGGGCGGCATCGATCCGCACCTCGTGCTCGCGCAAGCGATCCGGCACGTGGACAACCCGCTGCGCGTCAAGCAGGGGGCGCGCCACGGCACGTGCGGCGCGGGAACGATGGAGTACGTCCTGCTGCGCGCCGATCCGGCCGAGTTCACGCGGCTCCTCGACGGGATCACGCGGGAGGCGGGCGAGGTGACGCTTCGCTCCGGCCGCGTGCTCAGGATGCCGCGCAACGCGATCTTGCGCGACGCCTCGGGCCGAATCGACATCGACCGGATGTTCCAGTCGGCGCTGATGAACCACGCGACGCTGATGAGCTGGATCTTCGATTACGACAACCCCGAGGACAACGACACGTTCTGGGCTGCTCTGGGGGGCGACTCGCGCGTCCCGCTCGGCAATTTCACGAGCCTGTTCCAGGACATCATGGGCGGCAGCTACACGAGCGTCTCGGCGCTGCTGCGCAGCGGCGCGTCCGTGGCTGAGGATGTCGCCGGCGCCCTGGGGCGCGGCGAGAAGGTGCCGGTTCTCCTGAAATGGGAAGGTGGCTACCACTGGGTCGCGGGCGAGAAGATCGAGCGTGGGGGCGATGGGACACCCGTTTCCGTGATCCTGCGCAATCCTGCGGGGTCGGACGGCTGCCAGGGCAACCCGCCGCGCGCGCCGCTGCCGGAGGGGGGCGGACGGTTTCGGATGACGTATGCGGATCTCTCGGCGCATATCCGCGGGGCGACCCTCAGGGGATGAGCCTCGCGGGGAGGGGAGCCCGGCAGGTCGTAGGGTGAAGGCGGGGCCTTTGACGCGTGGGATAAGTGCACGAACCTCTCGCCTACGCCGAGCGCGCGGACGATCCGGTACCGGCGCGCGAAGGTCGCGTCGACGCTCAGGGTGTCCGATGTCGCGCCGCCGGGGCGCGCCTCAGCGCCGGAACGCGTCGGCATCGAGTCCATACCGTTTTATCCAGCGCTGGATCTGCATCCTCGCCTTGCCCATCGCGCGCGCGATCGAGGCGATGTTCCCCCGGTGCTCGCGTAGGAGCGCCAGGAGCGCGTCGCGCCTCGCCTCGTCGTCGCCCAGGTCCGCCGCCCCGGCCTCGCCGCCCGGCTGCTGGATCGCGGCCGGCAGGTGCTCCAGATCGATCGTGCCGCCGCCGTGCGCGAGCACGAGCGCGGACGTCAGGCACTGATCGAGCTCTCGCACGTTGCCTGGCCAGCGGTACATCAGCAGCGCCCGCGCCGCGCGCGGGTGGATCTGGAGGCGATCGGTGAGGGCCGGATCCATGCGCCCGAGGAGCGCGCCGGCGATCAGGCCGAGGTCCTCGCGGCGGGACCGGAGCGCGGGCAGCTCGACCGTGTGCCCGGCGAGCCTCGCGTAGAGATCGGCGCGGAACTCGCCGGAGGCGATCATGCGCACGAGGGGGCGGTGCGTCGCCGCGACGACGCGCACGTCGACGGGGACGGCGCGCGCGCCGCCGACCGGGCGCACCTCTCGCTCCTGCAGCACCCGCAGGAGCGCCGTTTGCGCCGGCAACGGCAGGTCGCCGATCTCGTCGAGGAAGAGCGTCCCGCGGTCCGCGTTGCGGACGAGGCCGGGGCGATCGTCGATCGCGCCGGAGAACGCCCCCTTCCGGTGGCCGAAGAGCTCTCCCTCGACGAGATCGCGGGGAAGGGCGCCGCAGTTGACGGCGACGAGCTCCCCCGGCCGCCCGGAGAGCGCGTGGACCGCGCGCGCCATGACCTCCTTGCCGGTGCCGGTCTCTCCGTGGAGCAAGATGGAGAGCGGCGATCGCGCCACCAGGGCGAGCCGCTCGAACAGCGCGACGATCTCGGGCAAGACCGAGACGAGCCCCGGGGCGGGGGCCGCCGCGGGCAAAGGCGCGGCGATCGTCGCGTCGCCGTGCTCGGAGGCGAGGGCTTCCCGGAAGATGAAGAACGTGCGCCCGAGCTCGATGAGGTCGCCGTCGGCGAGCACGGCGGACGACTGCGGCGTCCCGTTGACGGAGCTGCCGTTCTTCGAGCCGCAGTCCTCGAAGGTCCACCGCCCGAGGATCCGGATCACGCGGGCGTGTTTGGAGGACAGCCAGGGGTCGTCGAGCCGGATATCGACCCACCGCGCGCTCGTGTCCGCGGCGGCCGACATGCTCCGCCCCGGGCCGCGGCCGACGCGCACTTCATCGATCGACTCCAGGGAGACGCGCGCCGGAGGGCTGAACGGCCGATGGCTCTCGAGGACGAGGAAGAGGCAGGGGCCGCGCCCCGGACAGCGAGGCTCCTGCGGTCCGCCGCTCGCTGACAGGGTGCTGCTGTCGACGCTGCCAGGCACGGCTCCGTGACTACAGGGGCGAACCGCGGTGGTCAATAGCTCCACCGGAGCGCTCGTGAGGCGGCTTCGGGCGCTGCTTCGCCGAGGTTTCCGAGCCACCGGCCGGTCGTCGTCCTGGGCCGCTCGCAGCGCGCGCTGGCGTGGACGGAGCGGCGCGCGGGGCGGGCCCTCGCGGCGGTCTCCCTCACGGCTCGAGCTGCGCTGCAGGCACCCTGCATCCGTGCACGCGCAGCGCAACGGCGGCACCACTCTAGCAGAGTTGACGCCCAGGCTTCGCCTGGCGCACCGAATCCACTCAGTTGAGGATGGGGAGCTCCGCCCCCTCCTTGGCCAGGTAGACGACGGTCCTCACGGTGCCGTCCGGGTCTCTTCGCAACAGACCACCGCCACCTGCCCCCTTCCAGCTCCGCATGCCTCCGCCGTAGATCGCGGTCGTCATGAAGGCGTGGAAGGCGTCCTCCGTGGTATGGGTGAGCTCGACGCGACAGAGCGTGGCCCGACAATCCGTCGAGACCAGCCGTGTGTTTCGATCGGTCAGCGGTCGGACCATCTCGTCGACCTGAGCGGCAGCGCCCCGCGACCAGCTCACATCCGGCGCCTGCGCCGAGAAGGAAAGCTCAAGAAACTCCTTCTGTTCCTCGTGCGACGGGGCGTCCTGCGGTGACGGCTCGCTCGAAGGGGAGGAGGGCTGGTCCGAAGGGCCAGGGCTCTCGCTGTCCGCCCCATCGACGGTGTCAGGGGCCGCCCTTCGCTCCATGGTGATGACGGTCGGTGTCCGGCGCGGGCTCCTGTCGACACTCTCTACCTTGTCGGTGAGGTCGTCGAGCGAGCTCTGCATTCGGTCGAGCGCTACCTCCGCCTGGCTCGCCCGGCGCTCCACGAGGACGAAGGCGCAAGCCGCAGACAATAAACCAACTCCTACGAGCCACCTCGAAGTTTGCATCGTCAGCTCCAGACCATAGGGCCTCTCACGACGAGGGCCATTTCAACGTCTCGGGTTCACTCGGAGCGATGACCACGGAGCGCCGCAGATCGGACGCCGGCATCGGTCTCGGGGGCACCCCTTTCAAGGTGACTCAATTGCAGGATGTGTGGCGAGCTCACCGGGCAGAGTTGTCACCTTGAAAGGGATGGTCTCAGGGGCATGCACGATCACGCCAGTGGACAGATGCGCCTGCACGGTCGCGAGATCACGAGCGTCCTTTGTCCGCGGCTCTGGCGAAAAACGCTGCGACCAGCGGACGGATCGCGCCATGTGTCCGATGACGTGACCCTGCCTGGTCTCAGGGGTTGAAGTTGATCGACGCAACCCCGCGGTTGTTCGGCACGTCCCAGCAGACGAGGCGCAGGCTGGCGCCGCCGCCGACGTTCACGGAGAAGCTCCGCATCTGCTTCCCGCTTGGATTGAACGTGTCCGTCGCTCCCCACCAGCCCCAGTTGCCGCCTTCCCCCACGATCGACTGGGCATTGCATGAGAACGACCCATACCCATCGCCGTAGGACCAGGCATTGATGGTGTGCGCGCCGCCGTTGTCGACGGGAGCTTCGAAGACCAGCGTCTGCAGCGCGCTACAATTGCTGAGGGCGGCTCCCCAGTTCTCCGAGACGCAGTCCTGCGCCCCCGCGTTGGGAAAGGGGGTGAAGGCCCCATAGCCCGTCAAGGTCCGCGCGCTGGCCGCGCCGGAGGTCGTGCTCACGGAGAGCGCCGCCAGAGCCCCAACAAAAAGCATTCGACGATAATTCATGAATTCAACCCTCTTGGCTGTGGTTCGACTCGACGCCGCAGCCGCGCTGCGCGCCGCGCAGGAGCCTCTGGCACATCCCGGACCAACCTGGAGATCATGGATCGCAGCGTGTTTTCGCTGGACGGTGCGATCGGCGGATGAGCCCCGGGGCGGGCGCGCGGGGCGGGCCCTCGCGGCGGTCTCCCCCGCGGCCCGAGCTGCGCTACGGGCACCCTCCTCCGTGCATGCTCAGCGCAACGGTGGCGCCACAGGTGTTGCAACGGGTTGCGTTGGGCGCTGCGCCCGAGGCCCGGAGGGGCTGTGGCCAAGAGCGCGCCGCGCCGTCCGGCGCTCGCGCGGACCGCGACGCCCCGATCGCCGGCGCTCACCCCCGTCCGACTTCTCGCTGTAATGCTGGAGATCGGCACGAAGGAGCGAAGCGAGATGCGCGAAGCTGGCTGGCACAGATCTTGAGCAGGAGCACCAACATGAGCCTTCGATCTATTCTCACCACGCTCGTCTTCATGCTCGCCGCCCTCGCGACGGGGTGCGGAGCCGCAGAGCCGCTGGAAGAGGTCACGGACTCGACCCAGCAGCCGCTGCGCACGCCCGATTTTCGGATGCCTCAGAATCGGCTTCCCCCTGGCGCGATCGACGCGAACCTCGGCCTCCTGGAGCATATCTGGAGTTATCCGCTCACGAAGTCGGGGTTCCGCGACCTCCTGCGGAATCACCCGGGCGTTGCCGATCTGTTCAATACCGGACAGCCTACGAGCGCCGAACGCCTCATGGAGGTGATCGTCTCGTGTGCGCTTGATCCGGAGCAGGGAGTGCCGGCCAAGATCAATAGTCATGGAATGACGTCATCGCATGTTTGGTCTGGCGAATTCGGACTTTGCACCGAGCGCGCGGGCACCTGGGGTGGCTCGCCGGGGTATGGGTATCCGTCGCTCGGTTCGGGCGCGTGTCGGGAGGTCGTCTCTGGTTGCGTCCTTGCACGGATGAACGCGCTCGGTAAGCATGTTCCCATCTCGCTGCGCGTCGCGTATTTGGAGGGACATCCGGGCGAGTTTGAGCCTGCGGCCAAGGTTCGGGTCCGGACTGCGCTCCGTGATGGGCAACCCGTTGGAGGAGATTTGCAACCGGAGTTCGTGGGAATTTGCACGCGGGGTGAGATGGTTACCTTGCAGCGCAACGCGTCGACCAGGGTGCGCGTGTGCAAAGGCATCCATGGGTGTGACCCCGGCGACCAGCATTCGAACACGCCTGGCTCCTCCCATGTCTATGCGGGGTTTGTGGGGGATTTCGAGGCGGGCAGCGGACCTATCACGTTCTCGTGCCCCGCGGACGTGAGCACCGCGCCGAACGGTCGGCATGATCGTGCCTACTTCAGCGCCATGGTAGACCCGGCCGTCGCCGGATCGCCCCCGAGAGATCTCATCGCGGCGTTCCGTTCCGAAGTTCCATTCGTGCATTATCCCGCGACGGAGCGGGAGGTGTTTACGTATCCCGAGGGCGCGTTCTATGGCGACATCTTTCCTGTCCCAACATTGCGACCCATGGAGCGCAGGGCGTGTTACAGCGACATCTGGCAAGCAGGTACCGCGTACCTCGCCGATCGATTTTGCGCAGATCCAGGGAATGCTTCGAGTTGCCTTTTGACGAGCGCGACCCTCGCCTGTCAAGACGCCTGCGCGGACAGGAGCCCAGACGGCGCCTACGTCGGCTGCTCGGTCCCGAGTATTGCAAGCTTTCAGTATATGTCGGCGGTCACCGTGTTCCTCAACGAGCCCAGCGTCATCTCCAGTGACCCGGCGGCCTCGGCGATCGTGTCCACCCACGACGAGTGCACGCCCGGCGCGCCGCTCGCCGATGGGAGCAGTCCTGTCGTGACGAGCGTCTGCGCCGTGGACCCCTACTGCTGCGAGTCGGCCTGGGATAGCTCGTGCGTCGACGAGGTCCGGACCGTGGCGCACAGCGCGGCGTGCGGTCCTGCCCCCTGCGCCCACTCAACCTGCGTCGAGGGGGAGGCGCTCACCCATGGATGCAGCCCTGTCGTGACGAGCGTCTGCGCCGTGGACCCCTACTGCTGCAACACGGAGTGGGACGACTCGTGCGTCGCCGAGGTCCAGAGCGTGGCGAACAGCCAGGCATGCGCTTGCAGCCACCCCGCCTCCACCACGGGCGCCGCGCTCATGAACGGGTGCAGCCCTGCCGTGACGAGCGTCTGCGCCGCTGATCCCAGCTGCTGCAACGCCGCCTGGGACGATTTGTGTGTCGAAGCGGCGACCGTGGCGAGCGGCCCGGCGCTCCGCTCCGCCCCCTGCGACCACCCGGTATGCGATGCGGGCGCTGCGCTCACCCTTGGGTGCAGCCCTGTCGTGACGCGCATCTGCGCTGTGGATCCCTACTGCTGCGCCAACGGTTGGGACCGTATCTGCATCGACGAAGTGGCGACCGTGGCGCAGAGCCTGGAGTGCGCCGCCGGTGCCTGCGGCCACACGCTCTGTACGACAGGGGAACAGCTCACCTCGGGCTGCGACGTCCCGCCCCTCCCCTCGAGCTGCGTGGGGAGCATCTGCGCGGTGGACTCGTACTGCTGCGATGTCGCGTGGGACGAGATCTGCGTGGGCGAGGTCGCGAGCGTGTGCGGCAAGACCTGCGACACGTGCTCTGGCACGCTCCAGCTCACGGAGTGTGCCGTCGACACGATCGGGTTCGTGAACAGCATCCTCGGAGCCGTCAACGCGATCGATGTGCCGCTCGCGACGAGGTCCGCGGCCGACATGCTCTCGTGCCCGGCAGACACGGGCGTAGGAGAGGACTATCTCAACGTCTTTTCGTCCGTCGGCCCGCTCCCCAAGAGCTGCAATCGCGTCGGCGTCGACGACTGTGCCGATCCGGCGCGCTCGAATTACTGGGTGTCCGTGGTCGACGATCGGCGCGCTGGCTCCCATGACAGCGCCCTCTATAATTTCAGGGTCATCTGGGGGTCGGAGGTGGAGGACTACCGGTTTTACGGCGCGTGCTCCCCGGACCCGAACGGGTTCGACAACCCGGCCGCGGGCATCCCGAAGCTGCTCGAGCCCGTGAACGACGTGGACGGGGACGGCGTCATCGGAATTCCCTCCCCGCGGCACGCCGGCAAGAGGATCGTCAACTACCAGAACCACGTGTACGAGCTCCGTTTCTACGTGCCTGACGGCAACGGCGGGAAGACGTACATCGAGAAGGGCACGATCGCGCAGATCTCGAGCCCCTTCCTCGTGCCTGCCTCGATCCCGCTTCCGGACGCGACCAGCGCCGATCACGACGCGCCGTACAAGAGCGCGTACGTGGCCGTGAACATCACGCCGAGGGATCCGGCGGGAGCGGTCTTCACCGCGCTCATCGAGAACAACTACGATGATACCGTGTATATGCAATGGAAGCAGCAGCCGACCTGCGGCGGGCAGTGATCCAGCGGGGCCGGCGCCGTGCCGGCGACACGGCGAGCCCGTCGCCCCGCTCACCGCGCCGCGCCGCGCCGCGCCTGGAGTAGCTGGCGCATCTCCGCCACCGCAGGGACCGGCTCATCCGCCACCGACCACGCATCGACGATCTGCTTCGCGAGCTCCCGCGCCCGATCGTCCTCTCCGCGCTGCGCAGCGCGGCGCGCGGCGCGCACCAGCGCGAGGGTCGCCCCGTTGAGCTCCCGAGAGCGATCGGGGATCGCCTTCTCCAGACGGTCGACGAGATCGGTCTCTCCCGTGCGCTCGAACGTCTCCACCATCGACTCGGCGAGGACCTCGACGAACGGGCCCTGCGTCCGGAGAAGGGGCCGGAAGCGCTGCGCGGCGCCCGCGAAATCGCCCTTCGCATAGCGCTCGGCCCCTTCGGTGAAGGCGCCCGCGTCCGGGAGGGCGCTGAACGACAGACGCTGCCACAGCTCCCGGAGCCGCTCGAAGCAGCGGCGAGTCACGGCGCGCGAGGCGTGCCCGCAGACGGCGGGCAGGCGCAGCGGGACCTCGAGGTGCGCGCCGTCGAGCCGCGGAGGCTCGGGATCGAGGAAGCGCTCCACGACGAGATCGGCGATCTCGTGCGCGCGGCCGAGGACGAGGGCGATCTGCAGGGCGCGCCAGGCGATCTCGAAGCGCTGCACGAGGACCCAGCCGGTGTCGTCTGCGGAGACGACCATGGCTTGCTTCGCCTTCGAGAGCGCGGCGCCGAAGCGGGCCTCGCTCGCCTCGATGCGCACGAGGAGCAGCTGGCTCCCCACGCGGTGGACGGGGTACCCGCCGGTCGAGAGCTCGAGCGCGATGCCGCGCGCCTCCTCGCGCGCACCGGAGGCGAGGAGCCTGTCGGCGAGGGTGCCGGCCACGTTCGTGTCGAGCCGCGAGAGCGCATAGGCGCGCCGGGCATACGTGCGCGCGAGGGACTCGTCGCCCGATCTCTTCGCCTGCCACAGCCACCCGTAGCTGTTCCAGGGCACCCAGGCCTGCATCGCCCGCAGCGCCGCCTCGGCGCTCGCGGTGCCGTCCGTCACCGCGACGAGCTGGAGCCAGGGCGCGCAGCTCCCGCCGATCCAGCTCCTCGGCTGCGCGTGCACGGCGAGCAGCGACATCTCCGAGGCCCGCTTCGGATCGCGCGCTTGGAGGAGGCACGAGAGGGTCGTCGCGAGCGTCGAGCGCCCGAGGGGCGCGGCCTCGCGCTCGAAGAGCTGATCGAGCTCGGCGATGGTGGCCGGATCGTCAGCGTTTCGAGCCTCGAGCTCGACGCGGGCACGCGCGGCGAGCTCGCCCGGTGATGCCGGCGCGCTGCGCGGAGGCAGCGTCACCTCCGGGAGCGGGCGGCCGAGCGTGTAGGCGCAGCTGCGGCGCTCGGCGGCGCCCCGTTCCGGAAGATCGGCGCTCCTCGCCTCGAGGCGGGCGCACTCGTCCGGGAGCGCTCCTGCATTGTTGCTCATGGCCATGGCGAGATCGACGAGCGCGAGGGCGCCGCCGACGTCGCGGGCGCGCGAGAAGTCCGCCACCGTGGCGTCGAGCGTGGGCGACACGGGGAGCGAGCCCCGCTCGGCGAGAGGGGTCATCGCGCTCCGCACGGCCTCGTAGAGGGCGCGCCCGGTGCCCACGGCGCGGTCGAGCTCGGTCCCGTCGGGACGGCGGAGAGCGACCGTGATCCGGAACTCGGAGCGCTCCCGGACGACCTCCCCATCGGCGTAGGCCGCCGCCCGGCGACGGGCTTCTTCGACCGTCTTCGCGCGGGCATCGGGGGCGGCATAGGGATCCTCGGGGAACGAGTCCACAGGCTGCGCCTGGAGCGCGAGGAGCTCCGCGGGGATCAGCGTCCGCGTGGCGGAGCCGCCCAGTTGGATCCGCGCTCGATCACAGAAGATGGATGCCGCCGCGGCTCCCAGCCAGCCCGCCGGCGCATCGACGCCCGACGCCTCGAACACCGGGCATGCCAGCACCGAAGACGGCGATTGCATGGGAGAGACGACGGGGGGCGCTACGGGTGCGGGCACGTTGCGCGTGCCACACCATGCGGCGACGGTGGCCAGAAGGAGCAGGCTTCCCGCGATCGCCGGCGGCTTGGCTCCCATCGCGCGAAGGCGGCGAGGTGCAGACGACCCGCGCTGCGGGGGCGATGGCTCGACGAGGGGCACCCGCGCGCCCTCACCGATGGATGCGGTAGCGCCGATATCCGGCCGTGATTGCGTGTCCGTCGAGCCCTGCGGTAGCGCCGGCTCGGTCTCTCCCAGAGCCGTCTCTCCTGGCCTCGAGCGTGCCCTGCCGTCGTGGGTGACGCTGTCCCCTTCCGCGGCCGCCGCCGGCGCCTCCACGCCGCCGAGGGCTGGAGACGGCAGGCTGAGCGTCTCGAACGCCGCGACCCCGAGCGCGTCGCCGAGCGCGCGCACCGCCGCGACGGCCGTGGCGAAGCGCCGATCCGGGTGGACGGCGGTCGCGCGCGCGAACCACGCATCGAAGGCGGAGGGCAGGAGGACGCCCGCCCTCGCCGCGCGCGCGCTCGCCGGCTCTGTCGGGCCGTGGGCCGCGCGCAGCGCGAAGGCGACCAGATTGTCCTCTTCCTTCTTGTCGTCGGCCCAGTACGCCTCGCCGACGAGGAAGGTATAGGCCATCATCCCGAGCGCATGGATGTCTGTCGCCGCAGAGACGCGCTGGCCCCGGAACTGCTCGGGCGCCATGTACACCGGTGTCCCCACGGACTGGGTCGCGACGCCGGCGACGGTGGTCTCGGCGAGGCTCTTCGCCACGCCGAAGTCGAGGATCTTGATGCGCCGCTCGCCGTCCTCGCGCACGCTCAGAAAGAGGTTTGCCGGCTTGAGATCGCGATGGACGATCCCCGCCCGGTGCGTCTCGTCGAGCGCGAGCGCCGTCTGGTGGAGGCAAGCGAGCGTCTCCTCGGGCGAGAGCCGCCCCACGCGCCGAAGGCATCGCCCGAGCTCCTCACCGCGGAGCAGCTCCATGACGAGGAACGGCGCTCCGGTCGCGTCGTCGACCCCCGCGTCGACGACCTCCACGATGAACGGGCTGTCGATGTGCGCGGTCACCCGTGCCTCGAGCTCGAACCGCTTCCGGAGATCGGGACGCTCGATGATGTGAGAGAGCATCACCTTGAGCGCCCACCGGCGGTCCGTCCCGAGATGACGCGCCTCGTACACCGCGCCCATGGCGCCCGCGGCCAGACGGCGGATCAGCCGGTAACGACCGGCGAAGATCGCCCCGTCTAGCACCTCGGTGGACATCGCGCGCGGCGAAAAGGAGACGTCGAGGTTCGCGCCAGTGTCAAGCCCCCCGGGGAGGCGCCTGGGGGCCGTAGCGAGCCGCTCGAACAGCGCGACGACCTCGCGGTGGCCTCCTCCATGGCTCGAGCTGCGCTGCCTGCGTTTTGGATCTGCGCATGTGCAGTGCAACGGTGGCGCCACGGGTGTTGCAGGGGTCGTGGTGGGCGCCGCGCCCGAGGTCCGGAGGGGCCGTGGCCGGGAGCGCGAGGCGTCGCGCCGTCCGGCGCTCGCCGCATTTGGGGATGCTCTGCTGACTCAAATATCGCTTTGTCATCGTGTCAGAACACTGGTGCCGTCGCGCGTCGACCTAATGACACGATATCAGTGCGCGCCGCTTGCTAATTACATGATGTTGTCGCGGGCAGCGAACGTGGAATCCATGACGTTCCCAAGCTGTTCTTGTAGGTCGTCAAAGAGCGCACGACAGTCGGGTTGACATTTGCTGAGTTCGGGCAGTCCGTGCGTTGGGGACAGGCGAAACTCATTCCCGATCTTTGCGATCCTAGCGTTGTTGTTGCCACTTGAGACGTTCAAGGTGCAATTGTCGCCACGCCGACAAGTCGTATTCAAGACCGTGACGCCAGCAGCGATCACGGCTGCAATAAGGGTGGCTGTTTCCTTATCCATCGACCTGCCTCTCCGCTCTTCTTAATCTGTCGAATTTGCGCCATGCTGCTGCTACCTGCCACGGTGTCCCAGGCCACCGGAGATGCCGTCCCATGTCAAGGGGGAGTGGAGGACGCGATCGGGCAGGTTTGCACGGGTCTTGATGGGGTCGAGGCCGATGTCAACCTGCCGATGGCGGGCGCTAACCCCGCGATTTCTGCTCGGCTGGACGATCCTGCGACACTTCCGGCGTTGCCCTGGGCGCCGACGTATAAGGCCGCCCAGGCGACCGCTCCCCGATCCGTTGCAGCCCGGACCACGCCCCCGGCGAGCAACCCGCGCCAGGCCAGGCCGTAGGGGGGCGACCAGCCATTCGCCGCGACGTTCCCCGGCGACGCCACGACGGAACCGCCGACGCCCCGGGGAATCGCTCTGTGCTCCCTTCCCCCCTCATCGTACCCTGAGCGCTGCGGCCATGGATCTCTACCCCTCGCTCCTTCAGATCGTAAGGATCCTCCTCTCGGAGGACGATGACGCGAAGGCTCCAGAGCTCGTGCTCCGCCGCGTGCTCGAGGCGACGAGCGCCGATCGCGGCTTCATCGTCGTCCGTGAGGACGGCTCCTACGAGCAGAAGTTCGCGGTCCACTTCGACAAGGCGAAGATCTCCGACAAGGAGCGCAAGTTCAGCCGCGGCCTCGTGCGGCAGGCCATCGAGACTCGGCAGATCGTCCACCTCTCCAGGGACGCCGACGACCCGCGCTCCTCGCTCCTCAAGAGCCTCGAGGAGTCGGGCGCGTCAGCCGCGCTCGTGGCGCCTCTCGCCCACGGCGCCGACGTCTACGGCGCGGTCTACGTGGAGTACAAGTCCCGGGCCGCCAGCGCCGAGGCGCTCCGCTTCGTCGCCGAGTTCGCCGAGCTCGCAGGGCTCTTCCTCAAGCGGGCCAGCGAGCGCGAGGCGCTGCGCCGCCGGAGCCAGCGCCTCGAGCGCGATCTCTTCGCCCGCTACGATTTCGAGGGCATCGTCACGCAGGACGCCAGGATGCTCGCGCTCCTCAAGACGGTCGCGCAGGTGGCCGACTCGGACGCGACCGTGCTCGTCCGCGGGGAGACGGGCACCGGCAAGGAGCTCATCGCCCGCGCGCTCCACGTGAACAGCCCGCGGCGCAGCAAGGCCTGCGTCACGCTACACACCTCGGCGCTGCCGGGCACCATCCTCGAGTCGGAGCTCTTCGGGCACGTCAAAGGCGCGTTCACCGGGGCCGACCGGGACCGCGTCGGGCGGGTCGCGTCGGCGCAGGGAGGCACGCTCTTCCTCGACGAGGTCGCGGAGATCGCGCCCGACGTGCAGGCGAAGCTCCTGCGCTTCCTGCAGTTCGGAGAGATCCAGCGCGTGGGCTCCGACCGGACCGACAAGGTCGATGTCCGCGTGATCGCGGCGACCCACCAGGATCTGCCGGCGCTCGTCGAGGCAGGGAAGTTCCGGCGAGATCTGTACTTCCGGCTCAAGGTGATCGAGATCGAGATTCCGCCGCTGCGCGAGCGCGCGAGCGACATCCCGCTCCTCGTCGAGCATTTCCTGCGCACCTGCTGGAAACGCGCCGGCGAGCGGCCCCGCTTCACGGAGCGCGCCGCGCGGGCGCTCCGCGAGCATGCTTATCCGGGCAACGTGCGCGAGCTCGCCCACGTGGTGGAGCGCGCGTGCATCCTGGCGACAGGGCCGGAGCTCGACGTGGATCTGCTGCCGTCCGATGTGGCTCAGCCAGCAGGACCCGGGCCCCTGGCGCCGCGCTTCTCGCGGCTCTCGGCCGACGAGCTCGAGGCAGCGCGCGAGGCGGGCGTCGCCGAGCTGGAGCGTGCGTTCCTCGTGGCGCTGATGGATCGGCACGGGGGGAACGTGTCGCAGGCAGCGCGGGAGTCTGGGTTCAACCGGACCTACCTGCAGAAGCTCCTGGCGAAGCACCGGGTCGCCGGCGCAGGTGGCCGGCGCCCTGTCTTTGATGGGTGACGGACTCCGCCGGATTTGAACCGCCAAGTCGCCAAGGACGCCAAAAAAATCTCAATCATCTTGGCGTCTTATGGCGTCTTGGCGGTTCCATCATTCTGGCAGGGCGGGGGCCCCTGCCACCCGCACGGGAGCTCCCCCCCGAGCGCGGCCCCCGCTTCACCGCGCGCCGCCGTGCGCCGCGAGCCACTCCTTCGCCGCCGTGAGCGCGCGCTTCGCATACTCCCCCTCTTCGGCCGCATAGGCGTCGCGCGCCTGTGTCGCGAGCTTCATCGCGTGCGTCCGGTCCCGCGCCGAGCCCCAGAGCGCCCGGGCCGCGTGGAAGCGCGTATCCGCGAGCTCGATCGGAGAGACGCCCTCGCCCTTCGCCGCATAGATGGCGAGCGCCCGCTCGGCGAACGGGCGCGCCTTTCCCGGCTCGCCCATGTCGTTGTAGGCGCTGGCGATCCCGGTGAGCATCGATGCGACCGCATGCGAGCTCGGGCCCACGGCCTTCTCCTGGATCGCCGCGGCGCGCTCGAGGCGCACCAGGCCTTCGGCGTACCTCTTTTGCGCGACGAGCGCGCTCCCCAGGTTGCCGAGCGAGGAGGCCACGCTCGCGTGATCGGGGCCGAGCGCCTTCTCGCGGATCGCGAGCGACCGTTCGTAATAGGGCGTCGCCTCGGCGAACTTCTGCTGCATCTCGAGCACGGCCCCGATGTTGTTAAGGGATGACGCCACGTCGGGGTGGTCGGGGCCGAGCGCCTTCTCCCGGATGGCGAGCACCCGCTCGTGCGCACGCCTGGCCGCGTCGGTCTCTCCGAGCATGACGAACGCATTGCCGAGGTTGTTGACGGAGGCCGCCAGGAACGGGTGATCGGGGCCGAGCGCCTTCTCCTGGATGGAGATGGCGCGCTCGATCCGGGGCAAGGCATCTCGGTATTTGCCCTGGGTGTTGAAGAGGCGACCCAGGCTGTTGAGCGTGAGCGCGACGCTCGGATGAGAGGCGCCCAGCGTCTCCTCTCGGATGGCGAGCGCTCGCGTGTAGGCGCGCTCCGCGTCGTCGAACTTCTCGAGGTGAAGGAGGACGGTGCCCAGGCGGCTCCACGTTGCCGCGACCTCGGGATGCTTCGGGCCGAGCGCCTTCTCGAGGCCGGCCAGGGCGCGCTCGACGTGCTGTGCTGCCTCGCCGTATTTCCCCTGCTCGTCGAGGACGCTGCCCAGCGTGCTGAGCAGCCGCGCGCTCGCCAGCGTGTCACCCCCGGTCCGCTCGACCGCGCCCTCGGCGGCCAGCTGCAGCGCGAGCGCGTCGGCGTGCCGGCCCTCCAGGTAGCCGACCACGTAGATGAGCTGGGGCCATGCCTCCGCCGCGAGAGCGTCGTCCCTGGCCCGCGCTGCCGCGCGCAGCGCCTCGCGGAGCGCCGCCTCCGCGGCCGGGGCGTCGTGCGCGTCCCGCGCCGCGCGCCCGAGCATCAAGAGCGCCTCCGCCTCGATCGGGGCATGGTCCGTCGCGCGGGCCTCGTCGGCGAGCGGCCGCGCGAGCGCGAGCGCCTCGTCGAACTTGCCGGCCTCGTCGAGGGCCCTGACCTCGGCAAGACGACCCCGCAGCGCGTCGATGCGGGCCCGCGCCGCGGCGTCCGCAGGCGGCGGGACCGCCGCGGTCAGCGCGCCCGCGTCCGCGCAGCGCTCGAGGCCCGGGAGCGCGAGCGATGCCTCGATCGATCGATCGAGCACCTCGGCGTCCGCTCCGTGCGCGAAGAGCGCCGTGAGCGCTCCCATCTCCTGGCGGCGGCGCTCCAGGCACAGCGTCCGGAGATCGAGGAGCCCGGCCGACTGGTCGCCCCTCACGTGCGTCGCCTCGCACGAGTCGGCGTACATCGCGACCCACGCGCGCGCTCGCTCGCCCAGCGCCTTCTCCACGCGCCGGTACGTGTCCTCCGCGTACGGCCGCCCGGTGCCGGCGAACGCTGCCCGCACCTTGGCCATCGTCGCCTCGTCCCAGACGCCCGCGAGCCTCGCCTCGCCGCCCATGCAGAGCCTGTCCGCAGGCTCCCGCGCGAACGCGAACACGAGGAGGCCCGTGAGCGCGAGCCCCGACGCCGCGACGAGCCCGCGCCCCCACGCCGCCGCCGGATCTTTCGAGAGATCGGCGAGCAGCGCGTCCATGTCGGGATATCGAGCGTCCCGATCGACGGAGAGCCCGCGCTCGAGACAGCGGCGGATCCGCGCCGGCATCTCGGCCCCTCGCGGCGGCTCTCGCACCCGCCCGAGCGTCACGTTCTCGCGCAGCTCGTCGTAGGTCTTGCCGGCGAACGGGCGCTCGCCCGCGAGCGCCTCCCATAGCGACACGCAGAACGCATACTGATCGGCCCGCGCATCCGCGGCCTCTCGCCGGTGCTGCTCCGGCGCCATGTAGACCGGCGTCCCCAGGAACGAGCCCGAACGCGTCAGCGCGGCCTCTATCCCCGTCTCCGCGGGGCCGCCGCCGGCCTCACCCTCCGCGAGCCCCGCGAGCCCGAAATCGGTGACGCGCACGCGGCCGTCGGCGCCGACAAGGACGTTGTCGGGCTTGAAATCGCGGTGCACGAGGCCCGCGTGGTGCACCTGCGACAGCCCTCTGCCCGCCTGGAGGAAGGCCGCCACGATCTCCGAGGCGGGCCGCCGCTTCTCCGCGCAGAACGCGCGCAGCGTCCTGCCCTCGACGTGCTCCATCACGACGCGCACCTGCCCGCCAGAGGCGTCGACCTCGTGCACGGTGACGACGTTGGGATGCTTGATCCGCGCCATGGCCTGCGCCTCGCGGACGAGCCGCGCGAGCGCTGTCGCCGCGCCCGAGCGCCCCAGCACCTCGGGCCGCAGCACCTTGATCGCCACGTCGCGGCCGAGCACGTGATCGCGCGCTCGCACCACCACGCCCATGCCGCCCTCGCCGAGGCGATCGACCACCTCGAACCGGCCGAGCTTCGTGCCCGGGCGCAGCTCCAGCGACGCCTCGGCCTCGGGCGGCACCGGAGGCTCGGACGCTCCCCCGTCCGGGACGACAATCGTGCTTGCGAGCGGATCGATCGTGACGCTCGAGGAAGCGTGTTCGTCGCGGGAGGTCGATTGCCTCGATGGGTGCTCCTCGGCGGTTGCGGAGCGCGGCTGCGGCTCCTCCGAGAGCAGCGCGTCGCAGCGGGTGCAGCGCGGGTTGAAGGGTGAGTTCTCCGCGCTGCACCCCGGGCAGATGATCACGCTCTCGCCCAGGCTCACAGGACGCTGTGTAGCATGCCGCGTCGCGGCCTGTGGTCTCCTGCGTCGGCGTCTCTAGCCTCCGGGGCGCTCCCGGCGGTTGATGAGATGGGTCTTGAAATATCCTCGCGGCTGCGAGTGGTGACCGGACAGGTGGAACAGCGATGTCGTTGACGTCGACAGGAGCTCACGGCGAGCGGCCCTTGCTTCGACGTCGCCCGCGGCCCTTGCTCCCTGCGAGTTACGGGCTCGCGAGAGGGCGGGCGCAGGCCGCGCGACGGCACTTCGCGGCGGTCATTCGCAACGGCAGCGAGGCGGAGGCCCCAGGGTGCACACGAGCTTCTCACCGGGCAGGCAGATGGGCGCGGCGAGCGGCATCGGCTCGGCGTGGCTCTCGGTGGCGGCCTCGACCACCGCGCCTTCGCTCGATCCGGGCGTGGCGGGCCCGGCATCACCGACGTGCGCGAGCGGCAGCAAGAACGCGGCGAAGAACAGGTGCTTCATGGTCAACTCCTTCGGGTTGTTGGTCGTCTCGACGCCGGCGAGCCGCCCTCTGCGCATCGACCCGCGCGCAACGTGCATGGCGCGGTGGTTGAAGCGGCGGTGAAGCGGCGTTGTCGGCGGGAAACGAAGCGTCCGGCGAAAGGTTTTGCAGATGCCATGCCACGGCGAGCGGGCCGGGCGTCCGTCGACGAGCTCCCGCGTTTGCGCCGAAGATGAGGCTTATCGCTCCCTGGTTCTCGAGCGCTGAGCACGAGGCTGCCGAGCCCCGTGTCTCTCTGAAGGAGACACCTGTTCCTCGCGGAGAACAGCGCGCCGGCTCGCGGCGAACAGCCACGACGTGAACACATCGCATGCGAGACGGACAAGGCGCTCCAGGCGGTGCAGCGCTCCGGTCCGAGGGCGCGCGGCCCACGAGTTGCTGAGGGCGTTGCAGGAGGTCGCCCCCACATGAAATATCACTTCGTCCATCGTCGCCTTGCCCGCCTGCAGCTCTCCACGCTCGTCGCGAGGCCGATCCCCCCTGTGTCGACGCAGAGGAGCATGGACGCCGCGCGCCCTGCGCTGCATCTCGCCGCTGGTGTCGTTGCCGCCGTCGTCGTCGCCGGGTGTGTCCCTGCGGAGGAGGGCCCCTCGCCGGACGAGGCGTTCGACATCGACCCCACCAGCCCGCAGGCGATCTGCCAGGACTGCACCAGCAGCAGCAGCGGCGGTGGCACGACCACGCTGCCGAGCTGCGGGATGGCGTGCACGGTGAACAGCGACTGCGGCACATCCTGCAAGGCGAACGGGCAAGAGACCACGTGCGGCGCCTACGGCGTCTGCCGGAGCTGTGCAGCGGCCTGCGACGCCAGCGCGAGCTGCTACACATCCTGCCGTAGCCAGGGCGCGATCACGACGTGCGGAGGCTACGGTTCGTGCAAGCGGTACGACGTCTACTGCGGCTATCCGGTGATCACGCGGAGCACGGTCTCCGACAACAACGAGAGCGGGACCGGCGGCGCGATCGCCTACATGTACTTCGGCTCGGCGCGCTACCCGAAGACCGACACGTACCCGTCCCTTATCGGCGGCAACACCTACAATCCGCAGATCGCGTGGGCCTCGAACTTCCGCGGACCGCTGCAGGTGACGGGCGAGTCGTCACGACCGCAGTGGGAGTTCTTCGACTCCGCGCCGGGCGGACTCTCCGTGAACTTCGGCGCCGCCGGTACGCCTTACCTCTACGGCAAGCAGTGCATCTCGGTCACCGCTGGTTACCCCGCTCCGATCCTCACCGCCAAACAGGAGTCCGTGTACGAGGACGATGAGTGCTGGGGGCCGATCTGCAATCCGGACGACCACGTCGGCTCATTCACCGTGGACCGCGCGGCGTGCAACGCCGAGGTCTTCAACCTGGGGAGCTCCACCGGATGGACATCGACCCAGTCCGCGGGCGTCACGGGTGACGTGTCGCTCGTGAACTACAAGCTCTGGTGTTACTCCTGCAAGAACGTCGATAGCCCGTACTGCTCGAACGGGGTCCAGTAGACGTCGCCTTCCCGCTCACGAAGAACCATCCACCCGATGGGCGCGCGCTTCCGGATCTGGTCGCGGTGAGCAGGGTGGCGGCCGGAGGGTGATCGCACGCCGCCCTCCGGCGCTCGGAGCCCCCAAAGGCGGCATCCGTCCGCCCATCGCCCGCCGGGCAAGCCGGTGGGCGATGGGCGGACGAAGCAGGGCTGCTCTACGGCGGGCCGAAGGTCACGCGCCGGCCGCCGGCTTGCGCAGCGGCAGGAGCGCGCGCAGGCGCGGGTCGCGGAGGAAGAGGCCCCCCCACACGAGCGCCCCGAGCACCAGCACCGCGACGAACTGCTCGCCCAGGCGCACGTGGGTCGCGATCGCGCCGCCGAGGTATCCGGTGAGCAGCACCGCGCCGAGGACGCTCGTCTGCGGGACGGCGTAGAGGATTGTGCAGAGCAGCTCGACCGCGCCGATGGCGGTCAGGGCGCTCTCGGGGTAGCCGAGGTGCCCGACGAACTGCGCCTTCAGGTCGGCGTTGTGGCTGAGTTTCATGCCTGCGCTGAACACGAGCCCGAGGACGGGCAGCGCGCTGGCGACGCGGCCTCCCCACAGTTGCGCTTTGCTGGGTGATTCCGAGCTCAAGGACGTCTCCTTCATCGCTGATATCATCTTGGTAGCAGGTTCTCTCCAGTAACCGGCACTATGATGGGGACACCACGGGGCGCGGCAAGGAGGCACATTCATGTCCGCCGGACGCTGCTCCTGCCGGTGCAGGCCCTCGCGGCCTGGGCCGGCGAGCACCGGACCGAGATCCAGGGGGCGCGCGATCGCTTCGACCGGAAGAGCGCGCGGCGGAAGGGCACCGGCGCGGCGGCAATCGCGCTCAGAACACGAACTTGAGGTGCCCGCCCACGGTCGCGAGCACCAGCGTGTACTTCCCGTTGCCGAGGTCGTAATCCGAGCCGGTCACCGTGCGCGGCAGGATGCCCTGCACGCGGACGTCGCCCGAGAGCGACACGCGCTCGCTGAGCTTCAAGACACCTCCGACGTCCCCGATCAGCCGGTGGTTGTCGGGCGAGGCCACGTCGATCGTGCTGTCCGGCGAGGCCGCCGACTGATACCCGACCGACGCCGTCGCCAGAAGCGCCTCGCTCAGCTTGTACTTGGCGCCGATCTCCGCCCATACCGTGTCGTTCCACCTGCGCGGCAGCGTCACGGTGACGCGATCGGTGATCCCGAGCTTCGGCTGGGCGAGATCCGGAGACGAGGCCTCGACGACGAACGCCTCGATGTCCGAATAGAGCACGTACGAGAGGAGCCCATCGAGGCTGAGCTTGTCGTTCACCCGGTAGCCGATGCCGGCGGTGAGCCGCTTGGGGAGCGTGAACGAGAGCTCCACGTCACCCTCGACCAGCGGCTTGTAACGCAGGCCCTGCTCGGCGAGGTCCTGCGTGAAGAACGGGTGGTTCATGTCGATGGCGAACTTGCCCTTGTACCGCATCGCGGCGCTGTGCTGGTACGTGAGGCCGAAGCGGAGATCCTTGTTGGGATTGAAGGCGAGCCCGACGTGGAACGAGGCGCCGTGCGACAGGGCCTCCTTGATCGAGATGGAGCGCGCGAGGACGTCGAGCTCGCGCAGCTCGGACGGCGTGCTCGGGCCGAAGTCGTTGTCCTGCTTGAGGTAGTCGAGGCCGTCGTGGAACTCCTTGAGGCTCCCGAAGTCCTGCACCTTCGAGAGCTCCGCGAGGCCGCTGACGTAGGACACGCCGGCGCCGAGCGAGACCTGGTCGGTCAGCTTGAGCCCGGCGGCCGCCGTGAGCGACGTCGACACGATGAACGCCTGCCGGAGCTGCCAGCGCTGTGCGCCGTCCTGGAAGCTGAGCGCCGCGGCATAGGGCACGTACAGGCCGAGGCCCACCGTGAGGCGGTTCGGCAGGGCCGGGATCGCCAGGAAGGCGTTGCCCGTCGGCGCGATCGGCGTCGTCGACACCTCCTCGGCGCTGCCGCGCTTGCTGGCGTCGACGTTCGCTGCATCGAGCGGGAGCTTGAACTGGAGCGTGTCCGGCGTCTGGTACGTGCCGCGCCGCTCGCGCTGGTAGGTGGCGTGGCCGACGATGAGGCCCGCGCCCAGGACGAGCTCGGGCCGCTGGACCCCCGCGAGCTCGGCCGGGTTCCAGTAGACGGCTGCGGCGTCGGACGTCGTGGGGCCGGAGAGGCCGCTCGTCACCCAGGGCGCGTCGATGCCCGAGGCGTGTGCGTCCCGCGCCGCCAGGCAGACGAGGCCTGTCGCGAGCGAGAGCGCGGCGAGTTCACGTCCTGTTCGTTGACGCGCACGGGCGCCGACGCGGGGCCGCGGCGGCGGCAGAGCTCCTTGCATGAGACGGGTCCTCACGGTGGGGGGGCCGATCACTGGATCCGGGTGAGGGTGAGCGAGAGGCGATGAGGGCTCGGCTTGTCGCCGATCTTGATCTCGTAGCGGTGCCCCTCGTCGTCCGCGAAGTACAGCGTATCTCCTGCCTTGACCTCCACCTTCTCGTGGAGCGCGTCGCCGTCGATCTCCTCGGTCGTCGACACCTTCTTCTCGAGCGCGGGGTCGGAGAAGAAGCCAGGGCTCTCGTACGCATACTCGCGCACGCGCACGCCGTCCGCGTCCTTGCGGATGTCGTCGGGCGCGACGAAGTAGAGGTAATCCCGCTGGCCGGCGACGCCGCTCTCGGTGCTCGGCTGGTAGAGATAGAAGTCCGCGTCGCCGGCGGCGTTGTTGTTGAGCTCGAGCGCCATGTCCTTGAGGACCGCTGGATCGCTCGCGAGGTTTTTCTTGATGCTCGCGACGAGATCCTCGGTCTTCACGCCGACCGGCACGTCGCGGAGGGTCACCTCGAGGTCAGCCTCCCCCTCGGCGAGGCCGCCGTCATGGAGCCGCGCCTGGGCCACGTCGAGGAGGATGTCCCAGAAGTAGGACGGCGCCGGAGGCGGGTCTTCCAGGACGACGCTCTCGTCGACGCTGATCTCGGTCCACCCGCTCTCGTCGATGCAGACCTTCACGGCCTCGAAGTCGCTTGTCGAGGTGCCCGCGGGCCCGTAGCTCGAGCAGTGATGCTTGATCTGGGCTGCCCTGAGCTCACCCGCGCGGGCGAGGATGTGCTCGAACTCCCAGAGCGGCTGTTCCCAAACGGGTGAATTGCCGCGCGGCGCGGGCTCCCGGCTCGTGCCGCCCGGCAGGAGCATTGCGCTCTCGGGGATGGCCAGCGTCAGCTCGCCGATGCTCAGGTTCCTGGCGAGGTTGTCCAGAACGAGCCAGTCTTCCTGGCTGAAATCGAACAGGGTGTCTATCTGGCCGGGCGTGCTGTTGACGCTCGCGACATCGGCCATCGTGGCGTCGACCCCCTTGTACGGCAGGGCGTTGACGTCGACGCGGACCGTCATCGTGAAGTCGTCGAGGGCCGCCTTCACCCCCGATGCGGCCTTGATGAAGCCGGGGTGCTTCGCGCCGCCTGGGTCGTCCGGATCGAGCGGCGTCGGGCCGAACTGCGCGGCGAGGCCCGCGAAATCGGTGACGACGTCGTACAGCGTGACGGGGATGGAGTGCGGCGCGACGGGATAGACGCCGTCCGGGTGCTCGTCGTTCGGCGGCCCTCTCCGGTGCTGGGTGTTCGGGTGGGTGCTGACCAGGTTCTCCAGGACGGCCTGCGAGGTGATCTGGACGGGGATGAGCCGCTCGTTGCCGGCCGCGCCCGTGAGGTCCGAGAGGATCTTCGACGTAGAGAGCCCGACGGCGTTGCCAACCCCGAGCAGGCCCTCGAGGCTCGTGCCGCGGAGGTCGGCGTTCTCCGGCGTCATGTTCAGGAGCCCGACGAGGTTCTGCGACGCCGGCGAGAGCGCCGCGACCTCCGCGGGGGGCATGTACATGACCTTGAGCAGCGCGTTCTCGATGAGCGTCGAGATGTCGAGATCGAGCAGCCATATCCCTTCGAGGGTGGGCCGCGGGATGGCCTTGAGCTCGTCGAGCGTGAGCGTCTTGGCGAAGCCCCTCGCGTCGAACCGCAGGAAGTCGAGCGTGACGGTGCGGCTCTGGCGCACGCCGAGCGCCGGCGGGGGCGGCGCCTCCTCCGTCGTGACGGCCTCGACGCAGCCGGGCAGCGCAGAGGAGAGCGCGGCGGCGAGCAGGGGGCCGAGCCGGGAGAGCCGGGGGGCGGCGGGGCGGGTGCGGTCTCGCGCTTCCATGATCAGAGCTTCTCCACGTCGGCGGTGATCTCCACCGGATCGTCGCTCTCGGGCACGTAGAAGCGGACCTCGTAGACGGCGCCCTCGTCGTCCTTCATGTACAGCGTGGTCTCGCCCGGCGGCAGCCTGTATTTCTCGTGCGTCGTGTCGTCGAGGCCGTCGATCTCCTTGCTCGAGACCTTGCTCGCCTCGCTGAGGTCCGGGCTCGTGAAGAAGCCGGGACTTTCGTAGGTGTAGGCGCGCGGGGCCTCCGAGCTTTGATCCGAAGGCCGGAGGTCGTCCTCGGCGACGAAGAACAAGGTGGGCGCGCCGTCGGGCGCGCCGCGGCCGTAGAAGAAGTCGAGCCCGTCGTTGTTGACCCAGTACCTGCCCAGGATGATCTCCGCGATCTCGCTGGCCTGGCTCTGCAGGGTCGGGCGGAGCTCGGCCACGATCTCGTCGGCGGTAAGGCCGATGCCGACGTTGTGGAGCGCGAAGACCGGCTGGGCGGCGCCTTCCTGGATCTCGGCGTTGCCGTCACCGGTCGGGTCATGGATGGCGACCTGTCCGACCTCGGTGAGCAGCTCCCAGAAGAACTGCGGGGGCGGTATCGGGGGCGGTTGGTCGGAAACCAGGTCGGTGACGGCCATCCAGCCCCGCGGGTCGCCGGTCTGGCCGATGCTCAGGCCCACCCGGCACGTCCCGCTCAGGCGGAAGTAGCACCCTGTGAAGGGCACGCGCTCGCTATACGTGAGGTAAGCCGCCTTGCCCACGATGTGCTCCATCATGAATGGAGGGGTAGTCCATACCGTGTTGGAGCCGACCGGCATGCCTGGACGGTTCTCCTTGCAGGCTGGCGCGTCGGCCTCGATGCACGCCTTCACCTTGGTGGGCAGCTCGCGCAGCGAGATGCGCATATCGATCGTCGGTGTCGGGGCGATGCCGCTGATCTGGAGCTTCTCCGGGTCGGTGAAGTCGAACTGGAGCGGTGCGTCGCCGTCCCGGAGGAACATGTCACCGCCGCCCTTCGAGAGATCGACCCCCGAGACCCTGCGCAGGCCGGACTCGGCGACGACGCGCATCTGGAAGTCGGGCAGGAGGACATCGCTCTTCGTGGTGAACGTCTCATCGTCCCGTACGAGCACTCCTGGATGATCCCCGCTGGGCCCGAGCTTCTCGGACAGCGGCTGGAGTTCGAACAGGGCCTCGTAGAGGCTGACAGGCATCCTCAAGCCATCTGGACTGGCGATGGCCGGGTGCGTGCCGAGCAGCTGCTGCTGGAGGGCGAGGATGAGCTTGGGTATCGGCACGAAGGGGGCCGTCCGGTTGCTGCGCACGGCCTCCGGAGCGGGCGGGGCCGCCAGATCGAGGGTGATGCTGTCGGCGAGGACGTCGGCAAAGTCGAACGCGAAGGTACCCGGATTCTCCTCGAAGATCGCCTGCAGCCCCTCGAGCGACGTCCCCGTCACATTGGCGTTGGCGGGCGTCATGCTGAGCAGCCGGACGAGCGCGAACTCCGGGGAGGTCCGCCACTCGTCCCCGAAGCTCTGGCCGAGCTCGGTGAGCGAGCAGTTGTGGCCGGGGTTCGCGCTGTCGTTCTGCCACGAGGTCCCGCACGCGTTCTGGATCTGCTCGAGCGCGTTCCGGAGCAGCCCGGTGGTGTCCACGTCGAGGATCGTGATCTGCTTGGCGCCGTCCTCGCCGAAGACCTGGAGCGCCTTCTGCTTGTCGAGCTCCAGCACGACCGACGGGAGCTCGGCGTCGTCGATGCGCAGGCGGAACCGGTTCGGCTCCGCGATGACCGCGCCGCCGCCCCCGCCGCCCTCGCCGCCGCTCCCCCCGCCGCCCGCGGCCCCGCTACCGCCGCCGCCTCCGTCGTCGCCGCACGCGGCGAGCGCGGCGAGCAGCACGAGGGAAGCGCCGCGGAGCGCGGCGCCGCGCCGGGAGGATAGGGCGAGCGAGAAGTGCGTCATGCGAGGGTTCCTCGTCGAGGGATCTTCCAGAGATCCGCAGGAAGAGACGCCCGATGCTACCGAACTTCGACGCCACGGCGCGACAAAGAGTTCGCGCCGCGACGGCGCGGTGAGCTCGATCCGCGATGACGCCAGGAGCGCCAGGACACGTGTCGGTGTCCTTCGGCAGCTCGTCTGCTTGTCGGTGTTCTGTCGCCGAGCTGCTCGGCGCTTGTCTACGCGTCCCTGAGATCGCTCTGGACGTTCGCTGCTGGCATGGACGGCTCGCCCGACGCGTCTGCCTGGGTGCTCGTCGCGGTCGCGGGCGGCTCACCCGACGCGTCTGCCTGTGCGCTCGTCGCGACCGCGGGCGGCTCGTACGGCGGGGCCGCGGGCGGCTCGGCCGGCGTCGCCGGCGGCGGGGGCCGGATGGACGACGGCGCGCCCACGAGCTCGCGCGTCCGGTCGAAGAACGCGCGCAGCTGCGTGAGGCTCGGCTTGCGCTTGCCGGCCGCGATCGCGAGCACCTCCTCGCGGATCGCGGCGTTGATCGGCGTCGCGATGCCGAGCGCCGCGCCGCGCTCGATGACCTCGCCGTTCAGGAAGTCGACAGCCGGCGGGCGGCCTCGCTCGATGGCGGCGAGCATCGAGGAGCGCATGCGGCGGAAGCGCGCGCCCACCGCGAGGAGCAGCGCGTGCTTCGCGAAGAGCCCCGGCGAGCCCACGGCGGAGCGCTCGGCGTCCGTGAGGGCGATCCAGTCGAGGTCGAGCGTCCCTGCGACCTTCTCGAGGCGCACGCCGATCGCGCGCGAGACCTGCACGGTCTCGGTCATGATCTCCAGCGCGAGGCGGCGGACGAAGCGGTGCCTGAGCAGCACGCCGAGGCGATCGCCGCCGACGGTGCCGAGCGACGAGATGGAGCAGTTGATGGCGAGCTTCGACCAGCGCGCGCCGGCGAGGTTGTCCGTCACGGTCGTCGGTCCGATCGCCTCGAGGATGCGCGCGAGCTCGTCGAGGCGCGGGTCGCTCGCGCCGTCGAGCCGGCCGAGGACGAAGCCGCCGCTCGAGGTGCGGTCGTACACGCCGGGCTCCACCATCGAGGCGCCCCACGCGACGATCCCCCCGAAGGTGCGCTCCGGGCCTACGATGCGCGCGATGCGCTCCTCACAGAGGCCGTTCTGAAGGCAGATCATCGCGCCCGTCGGGGCGAGGTGCGCGACCGCGTTCCGCGCGGCCTCCTCGACCTGCGGCGGCTGCGTCGCCAGGAGGATGTAGTCGAAGGGTCGGGTGTCCGGGCCGAGCTCCCGCACCGCGCGGCCGCCGACCGTGCCAGGGCTCGCCTCGCCGCGCACCCGGAAGCCGACGGCGTTGATGGCGTCCGCGATGAGCGGGTTCGTCGTGAAGGCGGTGACGTCGTGGCCCTGCTCGAACAGGTACGCGGCGACGATGCCGCCGATCCCGCCGCAACCGACGACGAGCAGCCGGGGGGCGGAGGAAGCGGGGGCCACGGAGGCGCCCGGGGCAAGCTCGGCAGGTGAATCGATGAAGCTCATGAAAGATCCATTACCACCGCTGCGCCGCGGGCTCGACGGGCTCGAGGGGAGCGGCACAAGGGGGCAGGGGTGTCGAAAGCCACGGCGGCTTCCGCAGCGCGTCATGGGTGAGGAGCGGGCGATGCGGCGGTGGCTCGAGGGGCGGCCCGCATGGGCGTTACAGCCCCACGTCCCCAGCTGCCTCGAAGGCTGAGAGCAGTTGCCGGAAGCTCTGGAGGTGCCCCGTGCGCGCGCAACGCGCCCGCAGCGCGTCGAAGTACGACGGCTCGATCACCACGCCTGGGCGCTGCTTCGTGTAGCGATGGCTGCGCTCGATGAGCATGGCCTTGAGGTACGCCAGGTGGAAGCTGGCGCGGGTGACGTAGCCCGGATAGGTCCCCATCCGCTCGGGATCGTCCGTGCTCACGTCGTAGAAGCGCTTGAAGTCGACGAGGTGGGGTGACTGTGGGCCGGCGCGGAGGAAGCCATCGTGCCCCAGAAACCAGGTCTCGATGCAGCAATGCTGGATGATGACGCGGATCTCGAGAGAGGGGTTGGTCCTCGCCATGCGGGTGCCTTGGAGCTCGGCCTGCACGGCGCGGTGGACCTCGGCGTAGCGAGCCTCGTACGTATCCTCGTCCGAGTCGATGCAGATCCAGAATTCCTGCACGCGACCGGGGTTGGCTTCGATGTCCTTGAGGAGGCCGGCGATCCTGCGATAGCACGAGGGATAGCCCTTGCCGCTCACAAGGACGTAGCCGTCGGCGATCAGGTCGGCCACGTTGGGCACACGATGCAGCGCGGGGAGCCGGTGTCGGAGCCATGCCTCGTAGACCCTCGGCTCGGTCTCGGCACCCTCCACGAGGAGGACGAGGTTCATCCCTGGACCCCGTGCTCGTACTCCGGCAGGTTGATGAGGCGCGTGAAGCGGTCGAGGTGCGAGCGCTCCTCTGCCATCGCCGGGATTTTCTCGGCGTCGAGGACCCGCACGCGACTGCCCTTCCGGGTGACGATCTTCCAGTGGCTCGGCGGGATTTGCTCGATGATGTAGGGGTGGTGGCTGGTCAGGACGAGCTGGAGGTACGGCGCCCGGCTCAGGAGGAAGCGCGTTACTGCGGGCAGGCAGTTGACGCCGAGGCTCGACTCCAGCTCGTCGATGAGCACCACCGTGCCTGGCGGAGCGAACGAGAGGTGGATAAGGAAGGAGAGGTAACGCTGCATGCCAGAGGACATGTCGTAAAAAAAGATCCAGCTGGCGACGCCCGACTCGGCTGCGGTGAGCGCGAGGTTGTAGCTACCGCCTAACTCCTTGCTCGCCTCCGAGCCCAGAGGGTAATAGCGCTGGACCTTGAGCTTCTCGACAGTGGGAAACGCCTCCCGGAACGCGTCCTCTATCTCGGCGAATGCCTCTGAAAATACCTCCTGGAGAAGCTCGGCCTTGTGGTGCAGCGGCAGCGTGAAGTCCGCACCAAGATCTGCAGCGGATTGGTAGTTGCCCCGCCGCTTCTCGAAGTGAGCCTCCGTCGTAAATCCGTGGCTCGGCAATGTTTCGAGCGCCGATCGAGGAATGCAGCGCGAAAAGGCCTTGTAAAGCGGAGCCATCTGCGGGTCTTCCCTGAGGACGGCAATTGCACTCTGCGCCCGATCCAGCTTCGGGAGTGCATGGCCATTCAGAAGGAAGCGCTCAGGCGAGCGTTCCACGATGGCCCGGTCCCCCTGGAGGATGCGCTCGGCCCGGAGGAGGGGCGGCTCCTCAGCGTGCAGCGCGCCGTGCTCTTCTGCCCCTCGCCCGACGTGCGGCTCCAGTTCGGCTTCCCAGCGATACGTGAGTCCGTCGTGCTCGAAGCCGATCGCGAAGCTGGCCCCGCGGATCGCATCGATCAGCTCATCCTCTTCCTTCTCTCCGAGCGCCACGGCGCGGACCTGTTCGATCGCCCGTACAATCCGCGTCTTGCCCGCCCCGGACACGCCGACCAGCAGGTTGAACGCATCGAGCACCATCGGCTCGAGCGTCCAGCCACGCCCAGCGCTCTGAAACTCGAAGGTCAGGATCCTCATACGGCGGCCAGTCTACGCGCCTGCCCCATTCCGGCTAGCCCTGCCGGCTCGACCGCAGTGCCTCCCCTCGCGGTCCCCCTCAATCGCCCGGCGCCAGCACCTCGATCGCCTTCGGCTCCAGCGTGACCCTGATCGGCAGCTTCCCGAGCGGCTCGCCGTCCACGTCGAGGAAGAACGACTGCTCGACGTCGCGGTTCAGGAGCGTGAGCTCGATGCTATCGCACTGGAAGTGGCGCACGTCCGGGTGGCGGATGTGCGAGCCCGTGTACATGCCGGTCGACACGGCGGCGAAGCGGATGTGGGGCGCGGCGCCGAGGTCGATGACGTCGAACACGCCGTCGTCGAGCTTCGCCATCGGCGCGAGCTGCATACCCGCGCCGAAGAAGCGGCCGTTGCAGATGCCCACCATGCGCGTCGAGATCTCCTCTTCGCGGCGCTCACCGCGCAGCGTCGTCACGCAGCGCACCCGGCCGACGCGGCTGCGGACGAGGCCCCGGAGCGAGGCGAGCGAGTAGGCCAGCGTGTTGCCGAGCACCCGCGACGACTCGTTGACCAGCGAGACCACGACGCCGCTCATGCCCGCGGAGAGGACGTTGACGAAGAACGCGTCGGCCCGCTGGCCGTCGCGCGTCTCGTACGAGAGGCGGCCCACGTCGAGCCGGCGCGTGTGGCCGTTCGCGATCGCGGTGCAAAAGCTGTCGAGCCGGCGGGTGAGCTTCAGCGTCTTGCAGAGATCGCTGCCGGTGCCCGCGCCGACGATCCCGAGCCGCGTGCCGGTGGCGCCCCGGTCCCTCGCCTGCATGAGGCCGTTCACCACCTCGCTGATGCTGCCGTCTCCGCCGACCGCCACGACGGTCTCGCGCCCGCCGAGCGCGGCTTCGCGCGCGAGATCGACGGCGTGGCGCGGGCGCTCCGTGCGCACGATGTCGACGTCGCCGAGGATGCGGCGGATGGGCGTCAGCATCTCGTCGAAGAGCCTGCCCGTCTTTCCGCCGCTGGACCGGGGGTTCACGATGAGGAGGGGGCGCATGCGGGCACCGATGCTAGATGCCGCAGGCCGCCCAGGGCGAGGTGTTTTTGTCGCGAGCCCCGCGTCCAGGTCGGCGGCGGCGGTCACTGCTTCGTGCAGCCGCAGCCGCAGTCGTCGGCGAAGTAGCTCCAGCCAGGCTCGCACACGAAGCGGATCCGGGCGCACTCATCCCGGTCCTGCCCCACGTACTTGAGCATCGGGCTGTTGGTCCCGCAGCCTTGCGGGCCGCTGGTGCCCGGCGCGCCGCCCGCGCCGGTCGGCTCGCCCTCCGGGCCCCGCACGCTCCCCGTCTCCGCGCCCTTCGCGCTGTCGGCCGGCGGAGCTGCCGCGGGCGCGCCGCTCGGGGCGCCGTGGCACCCCGTGACGAGCGAGCCGAGCAGGAAGAGCAGCGATGGCGGGGAGGGGAAGTATCGAGTTGGCATGAAGGTGGCTCCGGTGGCAGAGAGGCAGAGACAGGCCCGCTGCGCGGGGCTCGGCGGTGAAGGGGCGTCGCCTACGCCCTCCCTCGATGGAGCTCCGAGCGACGCGAGCCGGCGGGGTGGGGGAGCGCCCCGTTGCTGGCCGAGCTCTCGTCGCGTGGTCCTCGCTCGCCGCGCGCGGCGCCGGCCGGGAGCGCGGCGCCCTGAGCCTCCTCCTTCTCGGTCTTGGGCAGATCCGCCCCCGTATCGCTGGCGTCCTTGGCGCCCGTGCGCTTCCCCTCAGGCGAGCGGTGCTCGATGATGGCGTTGATCTCGGCCCCGAGGAGCACTGCCATCGAGGAGATCCACATCCAGAGGAAGAGGATGATGACGCCGCCCAGCGCGCCGTAGCTCACCTCGTAGCTGCCGAACCGGCTGACGTAAAAGGAGAAGCCGAGCGACGCGATGACCCAGATCACGACCGCCACGACCGACCCCGGGGTGATGAACTTGAACTGCTGCTCTACGTCGGGGAGCACGTAATAGAGGGTTGCCAGGACCACCATCACGATCAGCGCCGACACCGGCATGCGCAGCCAGAGGACCAGCGTCGCGAAGGGGCCGAGGTGCGCGGCGAGCGCTGGCGTGGCGACCGCAAGCGCCGAGGCGACCGTCAGCAGGACGGCGCCGCCGAGCGTGACCAGGAGGGCGATCCCGCGGCGCTTGAGGTACGATCGGCTGTCCTCGACGCCATAGGCAGAGTTGAGCGCGTCCATCAGCGCGGTGACGCCGCCCGAGGCGGCCCAGACCGCGCCGAGGGCGCCGACCGTCAGGAGCGCCGGGCTCTGGCCCCCGGTGAGCGCCTGAAGGCGCTCGCCCAGGATGTTGGCCACGGCGGGCGGGACCACCTGGTACAATTCGCCCATCAGCCGCGCGGACTCGGCAGGATCGATGACCAGGCCGGCGAGGGCGACCGCGAAGAGCAGGAACGGGAAGATCGCGAGGACACCGAAGAACGTCAGCGCAGCAGCGACGGTGTCGATCTTGTCCTTGATACATTCCTGCTTGATGTCGTTCAGGAAATCCTTCCAGGGGATCTCTCTTCCGGGCAGGTGCATGATGGACCTTCACTGCAGGGGGCGCGCGGTGCGCCGTGACGGCCTTCGGGGCGGCGGCTTGCGCCGGGGCAGCTGCCCGCAAGGGAGCAACGCGAGTGCCAGGTCGAACGCGGCCGCAGCTTGACCTTGAGGACGGCGACCTCTCGTCCTGCAGCCCGGCCGATCGCCGGGGCGGCTTCATCCTCCCGCGTGGCGCGAATTGCCCCACGCGGCAGAAAGGTCACGGCGCAGGCGGACGGCGGGCCACTGTGCCACGGGCTCCTCATGGCCTGCCGGTGCCGGCACTCGCCCGAGTGCAGGGCCAATTGCGGCCTGCCCTGTGGCCCGGCGCCGGCGCTCGCCCGGGTGCGAGGTCGAGTCAGGGGGGCGGTCGCAGTCTGGCCGGTCTGGCAGGCGAGGTGGTCGCGTCTGGAGCGGGCGTTGCGGGCGGTCCGCTGCGAGGCGCAAGGGCGTCAGCGATGCAGCTCTGCAGGGTGCTTCGGGTCGTGATGCCCGCGAGGTCGACGCCGAGCTCGACGAGCATCTGAGCGGTGTTGGGGTTGATGCCGGTGAGCATCAGCTGGGCGCCGAGCAGGCGCGCTGCGCGCGCGATGCGCAGCAGGGCGTCGGCGGACTCGGCGTCGACGTCCTTGACGCCGGTGACGTCGACGATGGCGGTGTGGAACTGGTGCTGGACGATGCCGTTCAGGAGCTTCTCCATGGCCTGCTGGGCGCGGGAGCGGTCGAGGGTGCCGATGAGCGGCACGGCGACGACGCCCTGGGCGAGGGGGACGAGCGGGGTGGACAGCTCGCGCAGCGCGGCCTGCTGGGCCTGGATCACCTGCTCCTGGAGGTCGAGCCGCTCGCGTTCGGCGTCGTAGAGGGGGGTCAGGTCGCGCGCGATCGCGGCGAGCGCCGGGGGCCGCCCCGCCTCGCCGACGAGCGCCACCATGGAGACCTGGCACGGGATGGTGCTGCCATCGCTCCGGGCGAGGCTCAGGGTCCCTTGCCAGGACGCCCGATCGAAGCACTGCCGCATGATGTCAGCGAGCCGGTCCTGCTCCTCTGCGTAGAGCTCGCGCAGGGTCTTGCCGAGCGCGCCGTCGCCGTGCCCTGTCATGGTCCGGAAGGCTGCGTTCGCGTAGAAGAGCGCGCCCTCGTTCGAGGCGAGGTACACGCCGTCCGGCGCGCTCTCCACGAGCGCCTGGAAGTCGCGCAGCTCCGCCTGGGCGCGCGCCAGCTGCCGCTGCGCCGTGACGTCGCGCGCGACCCAGAGGACGGTGTCGTCCGTGAGCGGCTTGCAGATGGCCTCGCACCATACATCGCGCTGATCGAAGGTGACGGGATACTCGATGGTCCGGGTCGTCTGCGTCGCGAGCGCCTCACGGACGAGCGCGACGCAGCGTTCGGCCTCACCGTCCTTCAACACGTCCCGCATCGACGTGCCGAGCAGCTTCTTGATCGTCTCGGCAGGGAAGAGCAGCGACGGGAATGCCTCCACGATGATTCCGTATTTGTTGAAAAACGCGACGAAGGCAGGAATCGTGGAGGAGAGCGCTGCCAGCTTTGCCTGGGTTCCCTCCAGCTCGGCCACGCGCTGGCGCAACGCCGCGTTCTCGCGTTCGACCGCCGTCAGGCTCTGTTCGGGGCTCATCGTTCCAAGCTGTATTCCATCGCGATCGGCCTGTCAGCTAGGCTGACGCGCGCGGCGTCCCGAGGGGAGGGCGGATCGGCATCGCCCTCCCCCCGATCCATGCGGCGACCGCGGATCCGATCAGGACATCGCCTTGCCGATGAACTCGTGCAGCTCCGGATCCATCCCGTGCTGGGTCCTCACCGAGGGCTCCTGCCGGTACATCGTGTTGAGCGATCGCTCGATCCCGGGGTTCTTCCCCGTGAACGCGTCGATGAGCTCCCGCATGCGCTTCACGATCTGCTGCACCGGCTCGCTCTTCGGGTCTTTGCCCTTCTGCATCTCCGCCCGCATGTCGTCGTAGATCTGCTTCCACGCCGACTCGGCTTCACGCATCTTCTCGGGGCCCATCGCGTCCGCGCGCTGCTTGAGCTCTTCGAGCTGCTCTGGGGTGTAGTATTTCTCGATCATGGTCATCACCTCGATGGTTTGAAGGAGCTGCTCCACAGAGACGTCCTCTCCCGACCGCAGGACATGGGCCAGGCCCTCGAGCCGCGTGCAGAGCCGCTGCTCCAGCGCGATCTGCTCGCGCAGCCGCGACAGGTGGAGCTCGATGGTCTGGAGCGGAGAGAACCCCGGCTGGTCCAGGCACGCGGCGATCTGCTCCAGGCTGAAGCCGAGCTCGCGCAACGACTTGATCTGCTGGAGCCGGGCGACGTCGCCCGCCGAGTACATCCGGTGCCCCGACGCGGTGCGATGCGACGGGGCGAGCAGGCCGATCTCCTCGTAATAGTGGAGCGTGCGGACGGAGAGGCCGGTCTGCCGGGCGAGATCGCCGACTTTCAACGGTGCTGAACGCATGACGCTTCCCCTGTTTCCAGGGCGGGTGAGGACGTCCATGCCCCGGAGGCTAGGTCCTCACGTAGCGTGAGGATCAAGGGCTCGCCTTCACTTTTTTCGCCGGACCGGGGCGCTGCGTGGCGCGGCCCGGGCAGGAGAGACCTCACCCTCCGCCCCCGCAGGGTCACCGCATGCGGAGCGTGTATCTCTCGACCGACCTGTACTGAGGTGGCCAGTCGATGTCGAAGCCCTGCTCCGCGGCGGCGTGCCGGGTCCAGTACGGGTCGTAGAGGTGCGCCCGCGCGAGCGCGCACAGGTCGGCTCTTCCGGCCGCGATGATGCTGTTCACGTCCGCGTAGCTCTGGATGTTGCCCACGGTGACCGTCGGCACGTTGGCTTCCAGCCGCACGAGCTCCGAGAGCGGCGTCTGGAACAGCCTGCCGTGCTCCGGTTTGCTGGACGGGTCCGTCTGTCCTGCCGAGACGTGGATGATGTCGGCGCCGTGCTCTCGCAGCATCGTCGAGAGCGCGATCAGATCGTCTGTCGTGAGCCCGCCCGGCGCCCAGTCGGTGGCGGAGATGCGCACGCTCATGGGCTTCTCCGCCGGCCACGCGGCCCGCACCGCGTCGAACACCTCCAGCGGGTAGCGCATCCGGTTCTCGATAGGACCGCCGTACGCGTCGTCGCGCCGGTTCGTGAGCGGTGAGATGAAGCTCGCGAGCAGGTAGCCGTGCGCGCAGTGCAGCTCGATCAGGTCGAACCCGGCCTCGTCCGCCCGCCTCGCTGCCTGCACGAAGTCCGAGGTCACCTGGTCCATGTCCCCGCGATCCATCGCCTTCGGGACCTGGCTCTCCGCGAGGTACGGGATGGCGGAAGCGCTGAGCAGCGGCCAGGCGCCGCGCTCGAGCGGCACATCCATGCCCTCCCAGAGCAGCTTCGTCGCCCCCTTGCGCCCTGCGTGGGCCAGCTGGACGCCGATCTTGGCCCGGGAGCGCGCGTGGACGAAATCGACGACGCGCCGCCACCCCTCGACGTGGTCAGGGCGATAGAGCCCCGCGCAGCCCGGCGTGATGCGCGCTTCCGCGCTGACATCGGTCATCTCCGTGATGATGAGCCCTGCGCCTCCGAGCGCCCGGCTGCCAAGGTGGACGAGGTGCCAGTCGTCGATCTGCCCTTCCTCGGCCGAGTACTGGCACATCGGCGACACAACGACCCGGTTCTCCAGCAGGAGCGATCGCAGCCGGAACGGCGTGAACATCGGCGGCGGCGGCGTCCCATCCCCGGCGAGGAGGCGCGCCCCCGCCTGCGCTTCCGCCTTGCGCGCCACGTGCGCGTCGATCTCGCGTACGAACGCCGGGTCACGCGCCTTCAGGCCCTCGTGCGTCACCCGCAGGCTCCGCGTCAGCAGGCTGAACATGAACTCCACCGGGTCGAGCGCCATGTAGCGCTCGGTGTTCTCGAACCACAGCAGGCTCACCTGCGCGGCCCGCTGGAGCGCGAGCACCTTGGGCTTGCGCTCCGCCTCGTAGGCGGCGAGCGCCTCGGGCACGCGCCGGTGCCGCTGGAGGCTGTCGACGAGCGCGATCGCGTCCTCGAGCGCGAGCTTCGTCCCCGAGCCGATCGAGAAATGCGCCGTGTGCGCGGCGTCCCCGAGCAGCACCACGTTGCCAGCGCTCCAGCGCTCGTTGTGCACCGTGGGGAAGCTCCGCCAGACGCTCCGGTTCTTCAGCAGCCGGTGTCCCTGGAGCTTCTCGGCGAAGAGCTCCTCGAAGTACGCGATCGTCTCGTCCTCGCTGGCGCGATCGAGGCCCGCGCGCCGGAAGGTCTCCTCCCGGCACTCGACGATGAACGTCGAGCGCTCCGGCTCGTAGCGGTACGCGTGGACCCGGAAGAGGCCGTGGCGGTTCTCCTCGAAGTAGAAGGTGAAGGCGTCGAACGGGAACGTCGTGCCGAGCCACACGAACCGGTTCGGGCGGACGTCGATGCGCGGCCCGAACCGGTCGGCGAATCGCTCGCGGATCTGGCTGTTCACCCCGTCGGCCGCGACCACGAGGTCGCTCTCGGCGACGGCCTCCGCCGGGTCCGTCACCTCCTCCTCGAAGCGCAGGACGACGCCGAGCTCGCGCGCCCGATCTCCCAGGATCGCGAGCAGCTTCTGGCGCGAGAGGCCGCTGAAGCCGTGCCCCCTCGAGACGAGGACACGCCCGCCGAAGTGCGCGTGGAGCTCGTCCCAGTGGGCGAGGCTGCTCCGGATCGCATCGTAGCTCGGGCGATCCGCGTCGGCGAGGCCGTCGAGCGTCGCGTCCGAGAACACGACCCCGAAGCCGAACGTGTCGTCGGGCCGATTCCGCTCCACCACGACGACCTCTCGCCGGGGGTCTGCCTGCTTCGCCAGGAGGGCGAAATAGAGGCCCGATGGCCCGCCGCCCACGCATGTGATCCTCACCGCCCTGCTCCTCTGCTCCCGCGTCTGCGCCCGCGCCGGAGCCTACACGAGAACGCCGAGGTACAGCGCCGCTCCGGTGGAAATCAAGGGTGGACAGGATCGAAGAACGGGATTTCCGGGACTCGCAAGAGCTGGTTCGCATCATCGCGCGATCGAGCGCGGCAGTCCGCGCCGTCACCTGGCGCGCACAGGCGGCCGGCGATGCAGTCGTCAGAGATCCGAGACGAACACCACACCCGATTTCGTGGAGGCTCCCAGATCGCCACGAGCATAGGTGTCGAGCCCGACGACCAGAGAGCCAATCGGGGCGCGCTGGAGCGGATGGGGCCGCCTAATCTGACAATTCCCCTCATCGATTGGCATTGGGCGGAAAATTGAACAGGGAGGCGAGGAGACGGGGAGATTCGGTGGGAGTTTGATCCCCTTTCCCCGCCTCCTGTTCAATTCACCCCGGAAAATTCGAGGGGGATGCTTCTGCCGCCCAGAATGTCTCTGCGGAACGCCTCCGGGCGATCGACGAAGGGGGTTGGTCGGCGGGCGGAAGTAGGGTAAGCCTGGATCAGATCAGGAGAGCGATCGTCGGGAATGTAGACCGAGCCCCGAGGTGACGCCGGGGCGCACGTACCGCTCTGCTTCAATATTCTCCTTAAAGCATGAAGCGGCTCATCGTCGGGACATGTCTCGGGATGCGCCAGGTGAATTCCACCCGAACGGCTGGTCACTCCATGAGCAAGACAGCGCCGCCCGACACCGATCGATCGGTACCCTTCCTCCGCCGTTCCGTCGCGGCGGGCATGTTCGCGATGGGGCTCGTCGGCCTGACGGCGGCTGCCTGTACCGGGCAGCTCGGCGATGGCAGCCCGGGCAGCTCGGGCAGCTCTATCGACGACGACGGGCCCATCGACCCGACCACCGGGAAGCCGGCCGCGTACGATTGCAGCGAGGCCCGAACGAGCCCCAGCGTGCTGCGCCGCCTGTCCAAGGTCGAGGTCCAGCTGACCCTTCAGGACCTGTTCCAGCTCGACGAGCCGCCCGTCGTGGACAGCATTCCCGAGGACACCGGCCAGGGCGGCTTCCGGACGATCGCCGCCCTCCAGAACGTGTCGGATCAGCACCTGCGCGCCTACCTGGCCATCGCGGAGACGCTCGGGCAGGAGCTCATGGCGGACGAGGCGCGCCGGACCTCGGTGCTCGGCTGCGAGCCGGAGGCCGACGATTGCCTCGATCGCTTCGTGCAGCGCTTCGGCAAGCTGGCGTATCGAAGGCCGCTCTCGGCCGAGGAGGCGAGCGATCTGGTCGCGCGGGCGAGCGAGGTCGCGCGGGACAGGGAGGACGCGTTCCGCTTCGTCATCGAGGCGCTGCTGACCTCGCCCAGCTTCCTGTTCAGGATCGAGGTCGGCGCGGCCGGCTCGGAGACGTCGACGTTGACGCCGCTCGAGCTCGCGTCGCGGCTGTCGTTCACGATGTGGGGCCGGTCCCCGAGCGCAGAGCTGCTCGAGCGGGCAGAGTCCGGCGAGCTCGACAGCGCCGAGGGCCTCCGCGCTGTCGCGGAAGAGATGGTCGAAGACGAGCGGACGCAGGTCTTCTTCAACGCCTTCTTCAAGCAGTGGCTGACCTTCGAGCAGCTCCGCGCGCCGGTCAACCCGGACGCGTCGTTCACGCCCGCGCTGCTCGAGGACATGATCGCCGAGAGCGAGCTCGTCCTCGGCGAGCACGCGTTCACCCCGGATGTCGACTTCTTCGACGCCCTCACCGCGAACCACACGTATGTCACCCCGGCGCTCGGCAAGTTCTACGGCCTAGAGGTGTCGGGGGACGGCGTGAGCCGCGTGGAGTTTCCGGCCGGCCACCACCGGGCGAACACGGGGCTGCTCACGCACGCGAGCCTCATCAGCGCCAAGAACGACGGCGATCTCATCGCCGTGCGCGGCCAGTGGCTCCGGGCGGCCTTCCTCTGCGAGAAGATCTCGATCCCCGCGGGGCTCCTCGAGCAGCTGGAGAGCGAGCTGTCCGGCCTGACCTATCTCGAGGTCCTCCAGAAGCGCAACACCCAGGAAGGGTGCGCTGGCTGCCATGCGCTCATTGATCCTATCGGCGTCGGGTTCGCCCAGTACGACAAGCTGGGGAAGTACGATGGGAGCATCGGTATCGACGAGTTCGGGCTGGAGCCGCGCCTGGAAGGCGCAGCCAACGAGTCGTTCGACTCGCTCGCTGCCCTGGCGGCGGAGCTGCGGCGGAGCCCCGATCTGGCTGCATGCGTCGCGGAGAAGCTGTTCATCTACACCCAGGGGCGCGAGCCGGCGGCCGAGGACCGCTGCGCGATCGACGCTTCCGCGGAGAGCTTCACGCAGGACGGCAACCGGTTCCGCTCCTACCTGACCGCCATCGCGCGCTCGCCGGAGTTCCGGCTGCGGAGGGCGCCACAGTGATGTGCTCGCACACGGTTCGACCGACGGAAGAGGAGTGTCGCCAGTGAAGATCTCGAGAAGAGCTCTGCTCCGTGGGGCGGGTGTCGCGGTCGCCCTGCCGTTCCTCGACGTGATGCGGCCCCAGCGCGCCAGCGCTGCGCCGGCGGATCCGAAGCGCTTTGTGGCGTTCTTCGTCCCGAACGGCACGGATCCCGGGGCGTGGCACCCGAAGACGGCGGGGGCGCTCTCGGCGGAGGGGCTGCCGCCCTGCCTCGTGGACATGAACGGCTTCGACGCCGAGCGCGAGTGGCCGGCGGGAGATGCGATCTGGCGCGACGTCACCATGGTGTCCGGCGTCGACCATCAGGTGATCTGCTCCGACATCCACAGCCCGGCCATGGCGCTGTGCGCCCACACCGACGGCGGCGGGACGGCCGTCCCGCGCAAGGCCACGCTCGACCAGTACCTCGCCAACCACATCGCGGCCGAGACCCCGTTCCGCAACCTCAACCTGTCCCCCACGGGCGACACGGCGGTCACGCAGGGCTTCATCTCGTTCAGGGACGGCGGGCAGGTCGAGGATGCGTTCCGCGATCCGGCGAAGGTGTTCGACACGCTCTTCAGCAACATGGGCAACCCCAGCGAGGAGATGGACGACATCCGGCGGCGCCGCGCCAGCGTCCTCGACTGGGTACGAGAGGACGCGAGGCGCCTGAACCTGCGCCTCGGCGCGACGGACCGGGCGCGCGTGGAGCAGCACCTCGAGTCGGTGTTCGAGCTGGAGAAGCAGATCCAGTCCACGACGCAATCGGGCTGCACCGTCCCCGGCGCGCCCACGAAGGGGCAGAACTTGCACGGCAAGTTCAAGCAGATGATCGATCTCGGGCTCCTCGCCCTCACCTGCGACCTGACGCGGGTGCTCGTCCTGCAGTACTCGAACAGCTGGGGCCTCGACTTCGCCGGGTACGATCTGTCCGACGGTGTGGGGGACTGGAGCGATCACTTCATCTCGCACAAGCTCGGCGATCGCGACCGCGCGACCGATCTCGACGGGCTGCCGCAGGCGGAGGCGATGCGCATCGCGAACGCCCGCGTCGTCCAGACCTCGCGGTTCAAGGTGCGCCGCTTCGCCTACCTGCTCAACGCGATGAAGGCCGCCCAGATGGCGACGGGCAACCTGCTCGACGAGTCGCTCGTGCTCTACACATCAGAGAACGGCGACGGGGACTCCCACGGTCGGACCAACATGCCCATCATGCTGGCCGGCCACGTGGGGGGGTTCCAGACAGGCCGCGCCGTCAAGGCCAACAAGCCGCCGACCGGCGCGCTCCATTGCTCCATCATCAACTACTTCGGCGTCGAGCTGTCGGAGTACGGCGACCCGGCGGGCGGGCCTATCGCCGGCCTGTGAGCCTCGCGCGCCGCGAGGCCTGCGCGGCCCGGCGATCGAGGAGGACGTAGCGCGGCCGCAGCAGCGGCGCGGTCGATGACCGGGCTGCAGGCTGCATTGCGGCCAACGGGCGTCGCGCCGTCGCGCGCCTGTCAGGGGGTCGGCACCAGCGCTCCCGGCGTGGACACCAGCGGTCGACCTTCGATGGGCTCGCCTGCCCGAGGCTGCTGAGCAGCCCGCTCGCCGTGGTCGGGCAGGGGACGTGCATTCAGCCCGAGCCGTGTGACGCCGTGCGGGCATGAGCGGCACAGCTCTCCGCGCGCGAGCGGCGGATGCGCCGTGCGCTCAGGTCGCGCGCGTCCGCCGGATGTGAGCGACGTGGATGCCAGAGGAGGGGTGAGGCATGGAATCGCTGGGACGGTATTGGTGGCTGCTGGCCCTGAGGGGCGTGGTCGGGATCCTCTTCGGGATCTTGTTCTTCGTGTGGCCGCTCCCATCGCTCGCCACGCTCGTGCTGCTGTTCGGCGTGTGGGCGTTGTTCGACGGCTGCGCCGCGTTCGCGTCCGCGATCAGCGGCCGCGGCGGCGTGTATTCCGTGGTCGAGGGCATCTTCGGCGTCGGGATCGCGGTGCTGACGTTCTGGCGGCCCATGATCACCGCGCTCACGCTCTACGGCGTGGTCGCTGCGTGGGCCGTCGTGATGGGCATCTTCAAGATCGTCAGCGCGGTGAAGCTCCGGCACGTGATCGCCAACGAGGTCTGGCTCGGGCTGAGCGGCGCCGTCTTCGTGATCTTCGGCGTCATGATGGTGGCGCTCCCGGCGGCCGGCGTGCTGGCGCTCGTCTGGTTCATCGGGGCGTTCGCGATCGCCGAGGGAGCGATGCTCATCGGGCTCTCGCTGCGCATGCGCCGCGTGGCGAGCGTGGTCGCGCCGCTGCGTATGCCCTGACGCCCGGCGGCCGGCGGGGCGCCATGGAACGGTGCGCGCCCGTCAATCGATCTGCAGGTGGTAGTGCGCGGGCGTCGTCTCCTCGAGCACCAGGACGCCCCCGACCTCCGCGGTGCTCTCGAGGAACGCGCGCTTTTCCTTGGGCGACATGGTCCTGTTGCGCACGTCGACGGCGCCTTTGCGCAGGTGCGCGGAGACGTAGATCCCCCGGTCGATCTGGTCCTGGATCACGGCCTCCATGGCGGCCACCACCTGCTCTGGCGGCTTGCGGGAGTTCGCCTGATACGCCCTCTTGATCTCCTGGACCGCCGCTTTGTTGCGGTACAGCTGGAGGAGGTCCTCGCCGAGCCTGAGCTTCGTGAACATCGCCCTGGCCTGGCGGTTCGCGTCGCGTGTCCCGCTCGTGATCACGAGGTGCTCGCGCGTGCGTCGCGCGTAGCCCTGGTCGATCTGCTCGACCTTGGCGGCGATCTTCGCCGGGAGCGTCACGCCCGGGAGCACCTCGTACGGCGGCGGGGCCCACGGCTCCGTGGGAACGGCCTTCCCGAGCGCCGTCAGGGGCGGCAGCTGCGCGCGCCGCTCCTCTTCTTCCGACGGCAGCTCGTCGCACTCGGGTCGGGTCGCTGGCGCGGCGGCGCGCGGCGCGGCGCTCGCTGTCCCAGCGGCGCGCGGCGCGCTCGGGGCCCGCGGAGCGGCGCTCGCCGGCGCCGCGGGGGCGCTCGCGCCGGGCGGATCGAGGCCAGGCAAGCCGATGCTGGGCAGATCGATGGACTCGAGCCGCTCCCTGCATCCAGTCGCGCAAAGCAGCGCCGCGGCGAGGGCGCGCAGGCGGCGCGGCGGCTCCAGGGAGCGTTCCTGTGCGGCTGCTCGGCGTGTCGGAGGCGTCGGCAAAGCCGGTCCAGCGTGCCATGGCGCGCGGCACGGGCGAAAAAAACGGCGGCGCGCGACGTCCACCAACTCGACGCGCGGGGCCCCGCATCGACTACACACCTCGCCATGCCCCATGCCCCCCTGACTGGCCGTATCGCCCTCGTGACGGGCGCCGGCACCCGCCTCGGCGCCGCGACGGCCCGCGCGCTCGCGGCCGCCGGCGCCGACCTGGCCGTCCATTACGCCACGAGCGGCGCCGGCGCGGACGTCGTCGTCGACGAGGCGCGCTCCCTCGGCCGCCGCGCCGCCGCGTTCCAGGCGGACCTCCACGACCGGGGGGCGCTCGCCGCGCTCGCCCGCGCGGTGCTCGACTGGTCGTCTGGTCGGCTCGACCTCCTGGTCCACAACGCGGCGAACTTCGATCGGGTCCCGCCGGCCGAGCTCTCCGGCGACGCGTGGGACCGCGCCATGGCGCTCAACGCGACCGCGCCGTACCTGCTCACGCTCGAGCTCGCTCCCGCGCTCCGCGCCTGCCGCGGCAGTGTCGTCGCGATGGTCTGCGTGAGCGCCGAGCGCCCCTGGAAAAATTACATTCCGTACTCCGTGTCGAAGGCCGCGCTCGCGCACCTGGTCCGCGGCCTCGCCGTGGGGCTTGCGCCGGAGGTGCGCGTGAACGGCGTCGCACCCGGGACGGTGCTGCCGCCGTCCTCCTACGACGAGGCCACGCTCGCTCGCCTCCGCGAGCGCATCCCGCTCCAGCGCATCGGCGAGGCGGAAGACGTCGCCCGCGCCGTGGTGTTCCTTGCGGAAAACGACTTCATCACCGGCCAGATCCTCGCGGTCGATGGCGGCGTCTCGGTCGCGTGACGCGCTGCCTCGCCGCACGGGTCGATCCGCCCGAGCGTGAAAGGGCGCGCGCTTTGGCTTGAACGACCTCGCCTGATCGACCCATAGTTCGAGCCTCATGAGCCACACGCCCGAGACCAGCGCCGCCCCCCTCCAGGCAGATCCTGCCCACAGCGCGCCCACCGGCAGCGGCCCGGCCGAGGCACCCGCGGCTGCGGTTGCCGGCGCCGAGGCCAAGCCGGCGAGCCACGACTCGACGCTGCCGGAGGCGCTGATCGCGTTCATGCTGGAACGCTGGGCGCCGGCGTCCGGCGAGCTCCCGCAGGCGATCGCGCACGCGGATGTGTTCGCTGCCCGCCGCCGCGCCCTGTCGAAGCTCTTCCCGGCGGAGACGCTCATCATCCCCACCGGGCACGAGAAGGTGCGCTCCAACGACACGCACTACCGCTTTCGCCCGGGCTCGGACTTCTTCTACCTGACGGGCAACCTCGAGCCTGACTGCGTGCTCGTGCTGCAGCCGCAGGAGGGGGGCGGGCACCGGGACATCCTCTTCGTCGAGCCGAACCCCGGGCGCAGCGACAAGACGTTCTTCACCGATCGCGCCAAGGGCGAGCTCTGGGTCGGCCCGCGCCTCGGCGTCGAGCAGAGCCGCGCGCACTTCGGCGTCGACGAGTGCCGCGGGCTCCCCGAGCTGGACGCATACCTGAGCGGACTCGTCGGTACGGTGACGCGCCCCCACCGCGTGCTCCGCGGCATGTCCGAGCGCGTCGACAAACTCCTCGCCCGGCACGATCGCGACAAGCAGCTCGGCGAGGCGCTCTCGGAGATGCGCCTCGTCAAGGACGCCCTCGAGGTGGAAGAGCTCGAGGCGGTCGTCGCGTCGACGAAGCGGGGCTTCGAGGACGTCATCCGGGCGCTCCCCCGCGCGCGGAGCGAGCGAGAGGTGGAGGGCACCTTCAACCTGCGCGCCCGGGTCGAGGGCAACGACGTCGGTTACGGGACCATCGCCGCGTCGGGCCACCACGCGTGCATCCTGCACTGGACGAGGAACGACGGCGCGCTGGAGCCGGGCAAGCTCCTCCTGGTCGACGCCGGCGTCGAGGGCAACGCGCTCTACACGGCCGACATCACCCGGACCCTGCCGATCAACGGGAAGTTCTCCAGGGAGCAGCGCGAGATCTACGAGCTCGTGCTCGAGGCGCAGGAGGCGGCGATCCGCGAGGTGAAGCCGGGCAACGACTTCATGGAGCCGAACCGGGCGGCGATGCGGGTGCTCGCCCGGGGGCTCGAGCGGCTCGGCATCCTCCACGTCTCCGCCGAGGAGGCGCTCAAGGACGACAGGCAGCTCTACCGCCGGTATTCGCTCCACAACGTGAGCCACATGCTGGGCCTCGACGTGCACGACTGCGCGCAGGCGCGGCAGCAGGTCTACAAGTTCGGCAAGCTCAAGCCGGGCATGGTGCTCACGGTCGAGCCGGGGCTGTATTTCCAGCTCGATGACGAGACGGTCCCGGCCAGGTACCGCGGGATCGGGGTGCGCATCGAGGACGACATCCTCGTCACGGAGACGGGGTATCGAAACCTGTCGAGCGATATCCCGAGGTCCGTGAGCGACGTGGAAGCGTGGATGGCGGGACTCTGGGGCACGTCGAAGTGAGCTGAGCCAGGGGCGGAGGCCGCGGGCGAGGCGTCGCGGACTGCAGGGGAGCCGCCGGAGGAGGGGGTGGCGCGCGCGCGGGCGGCGGGGGTCCCCCACAAACTCGCGCCTTTTGGCGGCTATTGCCCCTCAGGCGGGTGGGGTGGGCTGGGCGGGAGCCGCTTCGATGCGGGCCGGCGCTCGGGTTTGTGGGGCCCACCCCCGCCGCCCGCGCGCCACCCCCTCCTCCGGCGGCTCTTTCCAGGGCGCACGGGAGAGCACGAGTGTGACGAGGGAGGGCGGTTGCGGTGGGGCTCGCCTGAGGCGAGAACTCCCCATCGGAGGATCACGGCCCGCCTCGCTCGCCCGCCTCACCCCCCTCACCCCCCTCGCCCGCCTCACCTCCCTCGCCCTCCTCGCACAGCTCGCCGCAGTCGCAGTTCGCCCCGCTCGGCTCCGGATCCACGCATTCGCCGTCGCAGAGCACCTGGGGCGGCGGGCAAGCGGTCCCGCAGACCCCCTGGCGGCACGACTGGCCGCTCCCGCAGCGGATCGCGCAGTCCCCGCAGTTCTGAGGATCCGCGTCGAGCGATGTGCACACGCCGCTGCACATCGTATCGCCTTCGCGGCAGACGCAGCTGCCCGCGCTGCAGAAGGCGCCTCCGGAGCACGCCTCGCTGCAGGCGCCACAATGGGCGTTGCTCGTGGACAGGTCGACACAGTCGCTGGCGCACGCCGCCAGAGGGGGAGCGCAGTCGGCGGCCCCCCCTCCGCCCTCCGCACCGCCTGCTCCGCCGCCCGCGTCGGCGGGCACGAGCACGTCGATGAGCGTGTCGCCGCACCCGACGCCGGTCAGCTGCGAGACCACGGACAGCCAGGCCAGCAGAGCGAGATGTCGTGGCGCAGAGCGGGTCGTCATTAGGCTGATCTAGAAGAGCCCGGAACGCGGCAAAAAAGCTCATGTCCTTGCGACAAGAGGCACCCCGGGCGCGCGACGTCATCTGCCCGGGGAGGGCGCCGGCGGCGCGGCCCGTCACCGGATCCCGGCCTCCAGCAGCAGGGCGAGGGTGAGCAGTGGTCGGCCGAAGGGCACGTCGGAGCGGCCCGACAACCGGATCACGGGGCGGGGGGCGGCGATCCCCGAAAGGGCATGAGCGCGCAGGGTCAGGACAGGATGGAAGTTCCACCCGATGTCCCAGCGGACGAACGGCAGCGCGTACGGGGTGATGCCAGCGCGCCCTCGCACGTCGCCGGTCGACGCTTGGCCGTCGTAGGTCAGGAAGCCGGCGCCGGCGCCGGCGCCCGCCCGCATGAAGATCGGCAGCTGCGGAGCGAGCAGGCCTATCGACGCGTCGGCGCCGACCACGACGGTCGAGAGCCGCGCGCGCCCGGTCGGAGAGTCGACGGTTGCAGGCACGAGAGGGACGACCGCGAGGATCTCGCCGTCGATCCGGTCGGTGAGCCTCCAGCGGGCTCCGCCCATGGCGGCCCCCTCAGGCGACATCGCGCTGCCCGGCTGCAACACGAGGCTCGGACCCGCATGCAGCCCGATCGGCGCGCGTCGATCGGGCGTGGCGTCGGCGCGGGACGCCCGAGAGGCGCCGGGCGCGGGCGCTTCCGACGGGATCCGCGGCGCGGCTCGAGTGGACGCCGCCGCCGAGGACGCGGCTGGCACGGGCGCCGCTGCGGGAAGCGCGGCCGCCGCGGGAGCGGCCGCTGCCGGCGCGGCCGCGCGGGGCGATGGCACCTCGATCAGGCGCCCGCGCAGGAGCTCGACGGCGCGGAGCGCGAGCCCTGCCGCCTCTCCGCCCGGCTCGCCCGGGTGCGCCTCGACACGGACCACGCTGGGCGACCCGGCGTCCCAGATCTCGACCGCGCGCCGCGCCCGATCGACGCGGAGCGCGGCGCGGGCCGAGCGCGCCCGCGCGAGCGCAGGAAGATCTGCCTGGGTGCCGCCCTCGACCTCCACGATGAGCCCGAGCGCGACGAGCTCGTCGAGGAGGCGCGCGGTGACAGGATCCGCAGCGCCGGGCGGGATCAGCAGCACGCGCACCGGCTCGGCCAGGCTCGGGCGTGCGCCGAGCGCGAGCGCGAGCGTCGCCGCGGCCGCGAGCGCCCGGGCCGTCAAGGGGCGACCGCGGTCTGCGCGAGCGACGCGTAGGCGCCGCCCGGATAGCGCCCCAGGTAGAGCGCTGCGGCGGCGCTGGCGCCCGCGGCGTCGCCGCGGCGCTGGCGCAGCTCGATGAGCCGGCCGAGCGCCTGCTCTGCGAGCCCGCCGCCGGGCTCCTCATCGAGGTACGTCTGGAACCAGGTGATCGCATCGCCCGGCGTGCCCAGATGATCCGCGGCGAGCTTGCCGAGCAGGAAGGCGGACCGCCCGGGTGCCCCGAGGCGCCGCGCCTGCAGCAGCGCCTCGCGGGCGCGCTGGAACTCGCCCGAGTAGCGCGCGGCGTCCGCGAGCTCCAGCAGGTCGGCGGCGCTCGCGCTGGCGAGGACGCGCTCGAACCCCTCGCGCTGCGCGGCGGCCATCGCCTCGCGATACCGGCGCTTCGCGGCGAGCGCGCGCCAGCCGGGCTCCGCCGCGGCATCGCGCCGGTGCTCGGGCGCAGGCGGCGCCGCGGCCGGCGCTGGCCCCGGCGCCTCGGCGCCCGGGCCGGCCCCACCGATCGGAGGCGGCGGCTCCGCCGTGGCCGAGGTCGCGGCGGCCGAAGGCGGGGTTTCCGGGGGCACGCCCCTGGAGAGCTCGCTCCGGTGCTCGGAGACGCTGACGTGCAGCCGCTCCCCGGGTACGAGCGCGCGCCCGTCATCGAGCAAGGGGCCGCTCACGACGACCCGCCCCTCGTGGAGCGCCACGTCCAGCCGCTCCCGGCCCGGGTCCCAGGCGAGGTCGAACTCGGTCCCGACCACGGCGACCTCGAACGGGCCAGCGTGGATGCTCCACCGCGTCGATGAGCTCGCGTGGACGATGCGGGCGTGCAAGGTGCCGCGCTCCAGGAGCAGCGAGGCGCCCTGCGCGTCGGCCTGCGTCACCCGCGCGCGCGATCCCGACGCCAGGGTCACGACAGTGCCCTCCGAGAACCTGAGCGGGGTCGCCTCCCGCTCCGCAGCGATCCACGCTCCGAGCTGGCCGGCCTCCGCGCCGGGCCCGACGACGTAGGTGAGCGACGGCCCCCGTGGCAGGAGCACGAGCCCGCCCACGAGGAGGGCCAGCACGGTCGCGAACGCCGCCACGACGCGGCGTGCGGGGCGGCGCTCCCGCGCGGTCTTCCATGTGAAGAGCGCCCGCCGCCTTGCCGCGTTGAGGTTCTTGGCCGGCAGGGCTGCGGCGTCGGAGGCGGCGCGGACGTCGCGCAGGACCTCAGCGCGCGATCTCATCAAATCGTGGTCCATCGGTCGCCCTCCTCCATCCACCCCCGCAATACCGGATCGCGCTTCGACACGGCGGTGAACCGCTGCTCAGCGCGGGCGAGGCGCCGCTTGATGGTCGCGAGCGACACGCCGCAGGCGCTCGCCACGTCCTCGAGCGGCATCTCGTCGATGAAGCGCAGCGTGAAGGCGATGCGGTCCTCCGTCGAGAGCTCGTCGAGCACCGCGTAGACTTGCCTGAGCGCTTCCCGCGGCCCGTAGGCCGGCAAGGACGAGGGCTCTGGCAGCTCCTCGTCCTTTCGCCAGAAGAAGATCGACCGCGAGAGGCGGCGGCGGCGAATAGCGCGGTGCGCCGTGTGAACGGCCACGGACGAGATCCACCCCTTCACCGCCTGGCCATCCCGGACCTGGTGGATGGACGTGAGGACGGTCGCGAACGCATCGTGGACGAGGTCCTCCAGCTCGGGGTCGCGACCCATGATGCGCCGGATGAGCCGCTCCACGAGCGGTCCGTACCGGTCGAGCAGCATCGCGGCCGCCCAGGGCTCGCCGGCCGCGATGGCGCGGACGAGCTCCTCATCCGATCGCTCGGACTGCGGCAGCAGCGAGACGACGTTGCGCCCCGGCGCGGGCTCCGGGGACGCGGCTTCCTTCGATGTGGCGATCGGGAGCGGGGGCACCTGACGGATAGGAGCCCGGAAACGAGCGCGTCGGCTCATGTTTCTTCAGCGCGGAGCGCAGCGGAGGTCTCAGGACCCGACAGGCCGATACCCCCTCCGAGCGCGTCGCTGTGTGACGGGCGGCGACCGGCAGCCCAGCCGGGGCGGAGACGACCGGTTTGGGGGGCTGTTCGTTTCTTGAGCCGATATCGGACGCTCTCGGCTCTTTACCTCACGAGCTGTCTTGAACAGCGGAAACGCAGCACCACGCGTCGCTTGAAAGAAGGTATTCATGAGGCATTCGACTTTGTTTGGGGTCCTGTTCGTCGGCGTGACGGCGCTCGGTGGCATCGCATGCAGCAACAGCGGCTCCACGGACAGCACCGGTGAGAGCCAGTCGGAGATTCGCAGCGTCCGCGGTCACCTGAAGTCCGGCACGGTGGCGACCGAGGTCGTCGCCCTGGTGGCCCAGGCCGAAGCACAGGCGGCGAAGACCTACTCTGCGCCGGTCGACGCGCAGGGCGACTTCCGGCTCACGCTTCCCAAGGGGCCCCGGTATGTCCTCGTGCTCAGGGACGGGGACAAGGGCATTGCTGACCTGCGATTTGCCTCCTCTGCCGGCGGGGCGCTCACCTCGCTGCTCCCGATCGCCAATCCGCCCGTCCGCATGCTCCGCCCGCAGTCGACCGACGAGGCGGAGGACGACATCGATCTCGGCGAGGTCGATGTCGACGAGAACGAGTGCGTGTCCGAGGGCAACCCGCTCGATCAGGTCGATTCGGACAGCGACGGAACGTCCGATTACGAGGACGCGGACGACGACGATGACGGCCGCGCCGATGTCGACGACGAGGACGACGACGCAGACGGCGTCGCGGATCACGACGAGGACCACGACGAGGACGACGACGGCGCGTCAAACGATGTCGACGACGACGACGACGATGACGGCGTGATGGACGAGCACGACGACGACCATCGCGACGAGGGCGAGGGGGGCCACGAGGGCGAGGGCGAGGGCGGCGGCCACCCCTGAGCCTGCTCTTCCCTCGAATCAGCGCTCACGGCCGACCCGGGCGCTCGCGGTCCGCCTGTGAAGGTGCGATAGGGGCCCAGTCGTAGGAGGTCGTGGGCGTGGCCGCTGTGGCTCCAGGAAGTCAGAGATCGCCAGGATCACGGCGCCGCACCTGCCGGGCCTGGCGGCCTGGCGCCTGTCGGCGCCGTCTGTCGCCTCGCCGGACGCATGGCTGCTCGCGGGCAGCGGCGCTACCTTGGCCGGTGAGGAGACCCGCATGCACACGTCTCGCCTTCTGCGTTGGCCAGGGACCGCAAATCTCCGAACCGGACGCGCGCTCGCGACGTCGCTGCTCGCCGCGGCAGCGGTGGTCGCAGCGGCGGGTGCGGCCAGGGCCGAGGATGGGACGGACGGCCAAGGCGCCGGGGCCGTCCTCGCGGCGCGCTCGCCGGGGATGCTCGAGCCTCGCCTTCCTGGATACGTCAACCCTGCGCTGCCCGTCGACGTCGGCCCGTCGCTGCGCGGCCCGGACGTCTTGATTGAACCGGTCGCGACCGCGGGCGAGCCGCTGTACGGCATGGCCTCCGAGCTCGACGAGACCAGCTACGACATCCCCGGGCAGATCGTCGTCGACGCGCGCGACGACCTCGACGACGCCTCGCTCGCGGACCTCGTGCGCGACTTCTCGCTGCGCGTCGTCAAGCCGACCGCGCTCGTCTCGGAGACCCGGATCCAGATCGCCACGGTGGACGGTCCCGTCAGCGCGACGCTGGAGCGGCTCGCGAAGGATCCGCGCGTCGAGGCTGCGGAGCCGCTCGCCCGGGTGGTCGCCTCGTTCGTCGCGAACGACCCGCTGATGAAGGACCAGTGGCACATGGCGCGCGTGGGCGCCGAGCGCGCGTGGGACTTCGCCTCCGGTCGCGGCGTCACCGTCGCCGTGGTCGACACCGGCATCGCGTGCGAGGACCACGGGCCCTTCACCAAGGGGACCGACCTGGCCTCGACCGAGTGCGTGGAGGGATGGAACTTCGTCACCAAGACGAACCACGCGAACGACGACCAGGGCCACGGCACGCACGTCGCCGGGACGATCGCGCAGTCGACCAACAACGGCCTCGGCGCGGTGGGGCTCGCGTTCCACGCGCGGCTCATGCCGGTCAAGGTGTTGAACGAGAGCGGCTGGGGCACGACCGCCGACGTGGCCGACGGCATCCGGTGGGCGGCCGAGCACGGCGCCCAGGTCATCAACCTGAGCCTCGGCGGCCCGCGCAACTCCAAGGTGCTCCAGAGCGCGATCGACGATGCGGTCGCGCGCGGCGCGGTCGTCGTCGCGGCGGCCGGCAACACCGGCGGGCGCGTGCAGTTCCCCGGCGCCTCCGATGGCGTCATCGGCGTGAGCGCCACCGACGCGAACGACAAGATCGCGAGGTTCTCCTCGCGCGGCCAGGGCGTCGACGTCGCCGCGCCCGGGGTGAACGTCACCCAGCAGACCATCTGCAACCGCGGGCGCGACAAGTGCCAGAACTACTACGCATACAGCGGCACCTCGATGGCCGCGCCCCACGTGGCCGGCGCGGCGGCGCTGCTCGTGAGCCTCGGCGTGTCGGACCCGCGCGCGGTCGAGGACGCGCTCCGCGCAGGCGCGCGCGCCGTCGACGACTCCGACGGCGGCAAGCTCCTCTACGGGGCCGGCATCCTCGACGCCGCGAGCTCGGTCGTGCGCGTGACGCAGAGCCACATCGTCGTGCGGCTGCTCGCGCTGCTGGTGCTCGCGACGTGGGTCGCGCGCCGCGCCCGCAAGAAGGACGCGAGCGCCACGAGCCCGTGGCGGGCGAGCTTCCTCCTCCCGGCGCTCGCGGCAGGGCCGGGGCTGTTCTTCTTCGCTCCGTGGCTCCTGCCGCGCGTGGATCTCGCCGTCGACGTGCTGGCCCGGCCGATCGCCGACCTCGACCTGCTGATCGGCGCGTCGGTCCACCGCTGGCTGCCGCTCGCCAACGCGCTCGTCCCGCTCGGCCTCACGGCGATCTTCTTCGGCGTGAAGAGGCTCCGGCCAGCGATCGCGGGCTTCGCCGTCGGCACGGCGGCCTACCTCACGTCGGTCGTCCTGCTCGGCGAGGCCGCCGGTCCCTTCGGCCGGATGGCCCTCGTCGTGTGGTGCGCGGTCAACGCCGCGGCCTGCCTCTGGATCGCCCGGACGAACCTGTCCACGCGCTGAGCCGGCGCCTGCCGCGCTCGCTCCATGGCCGGGCGGTGCGCCCGGCCGTCATGACCACCCTGCAAAAACGAGCTAGGATGCCGGCGATGCGGTCCGGCACCTTGCTCCTACCTTTTGTGCTGCTCCTCGGGGCGTGCGGCGGCTCCTCCAGCGAGACGCCATGGCCCGCCGAGCCACGCGGCCCCGCGCTCGGTCCCACGGATGAGGCGTCGCCGGACGGGCCGGCCGACGCGAGCGCAGCCCCTCAAGGCGCGGGCGAAGGCTCGGACGAGGCCGACGCCGGCCGGTGAACCGGCGGCGGAGGATGGCATGGCGGACAGCCGGATGGCAGGCGCGCAGCGGAGGGCCTGGCTCTCCGCTGCGCTGCTCTCCGTCGCGCTGCTGGTCATGCCGCTCCTCGTCTGGCTGCTCCTGCCGCGGCCCAGCCCCGTGATGCCGGCCCGGCGCGAGCCGGCCGCTGCGCTGCTCCCTCCACCGCAGCCGGAGCTCACGGCGCCGCGCGAGGCCGAGGCACCGCCGGCGCCGCCAGCTCCGCCAGCGCCGCGCGAGGTCACGGCCGCGAGCGTGGGGCCGGTCCGCGGCGTCGTGCTGGATCCGGAGGGCCACCCGAGCGCCGGCGCCGTGGTCAACTGCCGCGAACCGCCGGGCGTGTCGGCCAGCGCCGACGGCGAGGGGCGCTTCGAGCTGCCGTCCGAGGCCGACGGCTGTACCGCCACCGCCGCGCTGCCTCCGTACGGCGACGCCGAGCCCACGCGCGTCGCCGCGGGCCGCGACAACGTCCTTCGCCTGCTCGCCGCAGGCTCGATCGTGGGCGAGGTCGTGGATCCCTCGGGCAGGCCCATCGAGGCGTACCTCCTGGCGATCGAGTCGTTCACGCCGGCTGGGTCCGGCGCGCACGGGAGCGTGAACGGCCGCGCGCGCAAGGTGTCGGATCCGGGCGGCGCCTTCCGGTGGGACGCGCTCGCCCCGGGCCGCTACGTGCTGACGGCGAGCTCGGCCGGGCGCCCGCCAGCGCGGAGCCGGGCCGTCGACGTCGAGGCGGGCCGCGCCGCCGAACGCGTGCGGATCGTACTGGCGCAGGGCGCGACGCTGAGGGGCAGGATCGTCGACGCCGCGTCGCGCGCGCCGGTCGTGGAGGCGCAGGTCGAGCTCGACTCCGCGACCTCATCGGGCGCGAACGCGATCTCGCTCGCGCTGACCGACGCGAACGGCGACTACGAGCTCGAAGGGGTGCCGGCCAGCGGCCCGTTCTCGGTGCGCGTGCGCCACCAGCAGTACATGGCCAAGATCGTGTCCGGCCTCGACGCGCGCGGCGCGCAGTCGACGCGCGTCGACGTCGAGCTCCGCCAGCTGGAGGACGGCGGGGCGCGCGAGGAGCTCACGGGCATCGGCGCGATGCTCTCGCTCTCCTCGGGCCGCGTGATCATCGCAGGCGTCGTCGAGGGGGGGCCTGCGGCGTCCGCCGGGCTCATGGCTGGCGACGTCATCGCCCGCATCGACGGCCGGCCCACGACCGACCTGGAGCTCGCCGACTGCATCCAGCGCCTCCGCGGCCCGGCGGGGACGGTCGTCGCCGTCGGCGTGGAGCGGGAAGGGCGCACCCTCGACGTGACGATACGGCGCGACGTCGTGGTTCGGTGAACGGCCGCGCGCCGAGGTGCTAAGGGTCGGTCCATGTCCACGCGCCCTACCGCGCTTCCCCCGGCCGGAGCTCCGGACGTCCTCTACCTCGTCGACCTGTCGGGCTACGTCTTCCGCGCCTACCACGCGATCAGCCCGCTCACGAGCCCGAGCGGCGAGCCGACCCACGCGACGTACGGCACCGTCGCGATGCTCACGAAGCTCGTGGACGAGCGGAAGCCTGCGTACCTGGGCGTGGCGATGGACTCGCCGGGCAAGACGTTCCGCGACGAGCTCGACCCCCGCTACAAGGCTCACCGGCCCCCGCCGCCGCCCGATCTCGGGGTGCAGATGAACCGCTGCCGGGAGATCGTCGAGGCGTACCGCATCCCGATCTTCATCCAGGAGGGGCTCGAGGCGGACGATCTCGTCGCCGTCGCCGTCGCGCGGGCCAAGGAGCAGGGGCTGCGCGTCGTCATCGCGTCGAGCGACAAGGATCTGATGCAGCTCGTCGACGGCGAGCAGGTGACGCTCTGGGACGCGATGCGCGACAAGGTCTACGGGCACCCCGAGGTCGTCGCGAAGTTCGGGGTGCCGCCGGAGCAGGTGCGCGACCTGCTCGCGCTCGTAGGCGACACCTCGGACAACGTCCCTGGCGTCCCCGGCGTGGGCATGAAGACGGCCGCCGAGCTGCTCGCGCAGTTCGGCTCGCTCTCGGCGATCTACGAGCGCATCGGTGAGGTCAAGAAGCCTCGCATCCGGGAGTCGCTCCAGCAGAACGAGGTCGACGCGCGCCTCTCGCAGAAGCTCGTGACGCTCGACGGCGGCGCGCCCGTATCGCTCGACCTCGAGACGCTGCGCTACGGCGGCGCGGACACCGGCAGGCTCCGCGAGCTCTTCACCGAGCTCGGCTTCTCGCGCTTCCTGAAGGCGGTCCGCGCGCCCGAGCCGACCGCGCGCGCGGCGACCTACCGGGTCCTGACGACGCGCGAGGAGCTCGAGGGCTTCGCCAGGTCGGCGCGCGCGGCCGGCCGCCTCGCCCTCGACGTGCTCGCGACGAGCCGCGAGCCGATGAGCGCCCACGTCTGCGGCTTCGCGCTCGCCTGCGAGCCGGGGCAAGCCGTGTACGTCCCGCTGGGCCACCGCTACCTCGGCGCGCCGGCCCAGCTCTCGATGAGCGACATCGACGCGGTGATGGGCCCGCTGCTCGCCGACCCCGAGCTCCCGAAGGTCGGCCACGACGTCAAGTTCTGCGAGGTGATCCTCCTGCGGCACCGCATCGGGCTCGTGGGCGTCTCCTTCGACACGATGCTGGCGAGCTACCTGCTCGATCCCGAGGGGAAGAACCAGCTCCACGAGCTCGCCGAGCGCGAGCTCGGCGCCAAGATGCAGACCCTCGACGAGGTGGCCCCGAAGCGCCGCGGTCAGGCGCAGCGCGCCCTCGACGAGATCGAGCTCGGCGAGGCGTCGAGCTACGGGGCCGCGTTCGCCGACGTCGCGCTCTCGCTCACCGACCGGCTGCGCCCGCGGCTCCGCGCCGAGAAGCTCGAGGATCTGCTCGTGCAGATCGAGCTGCCCCTCTCCGCCGTGCTCGCGGAGATGGAGCTCACGGGCGTCCTCGTCGACCCGAAGGCGCTCGGGCAGCTCGGCGCGCAGATGACGACGGAGCTCGCCGCGCTGGAGCAAAAGGCGCGCGAGATCGTGGGGCACGACATCAACCTGGCGTCGCCGAAGCAGCTCGAGGCGGTCCTGTTCGACGAGCTCAAGCTGCGCTCTCAGCGCAAGACGAAGACCGGCCGCTCGACCGACGCCGACGTGCTCGAGGCGCTCTCGGAGGAGCACCCGTTCCCTGGGGTGGTCCTCGAGCACCGTGCCATCGCCAAGCTCAAGGGAACGTACGTCGACGCGCTCCCGCGCCTCGTGCACCCCGGCACGGGCCGGATCCACACGCGCTGGAGCCAGGCCGTGGCCGCGACCGGGCGGCTCTCGTCGCAGGACCCGAACCTGCAGAACATCCCGATCCGCACGGAGCTCGGCCGGATGATCCGGCGCGCGTTCGTCGCGCCGCCCGGGAGCGTGATCGTGAGCGCCGACTACTCCCAGATCGAGCTGCGCGTCCTCGCGCACCTCTCGAAGGACCCGGTGCTCGTGGACGCCTTCCGCACCGGGCAGGACGTGCACGTGCGCACGGCCATGGAGATCTTCGGCGTGGACCAGGCAGGGGTCACCGCCGAGATGCGCCGCCGGAGCAAGACGATCAACTTCGGCGTGATCTACGGCATGGGCGAGTCAGCGCTCGCCAAGCGGCTCGACATCTCGCGGGCGGAGGCGGCGCGCTTCATCGACGCCTACTTTGCGCGCTACCGGGGCGTGCACGAGTTCATGGAGGGGACGATGGCCGAGGCGAAGCGCTCCGAGTCGGTGCGGACGCTGCTCGGCCGGCGCCGCTTGCTCCCGGATCTGCGCAGCAGCGACCGCATGCGCCGCGCTCAGGCGGAGCGCATCGCGCAGAACACCCCCATCCAGGGGACGGCGGCGGATCTCCTGAAGCTCGCGATGGTGCGCGTCCCGCGCCCCGTCGTGCCCGGCGCGCGCATGGTGCTCACGGTGCACGACGAGCTCGCGTTCGAGGTGCCGGCCGAGGCCGTGGACGAGGCCAAGGCGAAGGTGCGGGAGGCCATGGAGTCGGTCTTCCCGCTCGACGTCCCGCTCGTCGTCGACGTTGGTCACGCCCCCACCTGGGCCGACGCCCATTGAAGGGGCGGGCATCCGCTGCGGAGACGGGCCCATCTCGGCGTTTTCGGTGCTCAGCGTACCGGAGTACGCTTCCGCGCCGAAAACGCCGATCTGGACCCGTCTCCTGTGCGGGTGCCCGCCGCTGGCGTCATGGGTTGGAGAGGGGCGGAAGAGCCACGCTCTCCGTGGCTGTGACGGCGGCGGCGGAACGGCAGCGAAGGTCTACGGCAACGGGGGCCTAAGGCGTTTCGGGGAGACAAAACGACGACGCCCGCTTCACCTTGCGGTGAGCGGGGCGTACGTGCGGAAGGGTTGTTCTCAGCTCGCGGCGGTCTTGGCGGCGACGCTCGCCTTGTGAAGGGCGAGGGCGAGGCGGCTCTTCACGCGCGACGCGCGCTTGGCGGGGATCGTCCCCTTCGACGCGGCACGATCGAGCGCGCTGGCCGCGGCGGTCACCAGCGCGGCGGACTCTTGCGGGACGCCCTTGAGCCCGGTGCGCGCCTTCTTGACGGTCGTGCGGAGCTCCGACTTGGCGGCGCGATTGCGCGCGGTCCTCGTGATGCGCTGGCGGTTGCGCTTGTCGGCAGATGCGTGATTGGCCATGAGAAAAGCTCTCCTACTTCTTCGCCTGCGCCTCGGCGGGCGTGGCAGCGCGCAGGGCGTCCGGCGCGTTCTGGTCGTAACCCGCCGGATGGATCGGGAACGCGGGGGTGCCGTGTGCGCGCTCGAAGCGCTTGCGGCGGGTGCCCGCCGTGCGCGCCTTGCGCCGGCGGATGCGCTGGGTTTGCTGTGTTGCGGAAACCATGGGGGCGCGAATTCTACCCACGGGGTGGGTCATGTCAACCGGGAGGTTTGGATGCCCTCCACGAGGGCGCGTTGGCGCATGGTTGCGCGTGGTTAGGGCCGGATGGTCGCGTTGACCGAGAAGGACGGCTTGGAGAAAGGACCCACGTTGGCGCCCTTGAGCGCGGACTGCACGCAGCTCGACTGGCCGTTCGACGCCGCCCACCCGCTGACGCTGACCTTGCTCACCTGGCCTGTCGACGAGAACGTGATCTGCGCCCGCGACACGTCGTCCGCGCCCGCGACGCACGCCTTGGCGCTGCCCATGACCGAGCCGAGCGCGGCCTGGACCGAGCCCTGCGACGGCTGTTCGGGGATGTTCTGCTGCCGGAGCGGACCCGACGCTGGCACCGGCGCCTCCGAGATGACCGCCGGCTGTCGCTCCCCGTTGTCGCCCACGGCCGCCTGCATGGCCGAAGGGAGGTCCCCCGGCTTGCCAGCCGCCGCCGGCGCAGCCACGGTCTTTCCGTGCTCAGGCTTCGGCGACGCGGCAGGCGTGGCCGGCGCCTCGACGGCCGTCGGCGCAGGAGCGCCGCCGCCGACAGGGGCGGGTGGCGCCTTGGGCGCCGCGGCGAGCTTCTCCTCCGCTTGCACGGGTTGCTCGATCTCGACGCTCTCCTTCGGCGCCGTGGCGACCGGAGCAGCCGGCTCCACGCGCGTGTCGCCGCGGGGCGCGGCGGTCGCCGCGACGGTGGTTGTCGCGGGCGACGCAGTCGTCGCGATCTCCTGCTGCGGTGGAGCCGTCGTCTTCACCATGACCGTGACCGCCGCAGCCAGCCCCAGGGCCGCGACAGCCGCGCCGGCGATCCTCCCGCCGGATCGCTTCTTCGCCGGAGCCGAGGCCACGGGCGCGGACGGGGCGCGGCGCGCTGCCACGGGCATCACCGCTGCCGCCTTCGCGTCCCGGAACCGATCCGCCGCGCCAGGCTGCGCCGTTTCGGAGGCCTCCACCTCCGAGGGCGCCGACGCGTTGAGCCGGTTCAGATCGATGACACCGGAGTCCTCGGGCACCCCCTCCGCCGGCCGCATGGACGGCGACGACGCGCGGGCGCCGCCGTAGAGCGAGCCGCGCCCCGGCAGCGGGGACACACGCCCTGGCGGCGCCGAGCTGCGTCCCGAAGCCGGCAGCGGCGTCGAGAGCGCAGAGCCGCTCATCGCGGGCATACCGCTCGCGCGACCCGGCGCCTGGCTGACCCGCTCGGCGATCTCCTTCAGCGACTGGCGTCTTTTCTCCGGCGGCCGCGACAAGGTGCCACCCGACAGGCTCTCAGGCTTCGAGGCCCTGGCTGCTTGTGATCCGTCCCCCATGGTGCTGCGTTCTCCTGATGCGCGTGCTTCGCGCGAAGGGTCCTCCGTCTGCTCCTCGCCTGGCGCTGCGGTGAGGTCGGGGGGGGCGAGGAGGTCGGCTGCCGCCTCGGTGTCCTCCGAGCGCCGGGAGATGGCGATCTCGACGATGTGAGCGGCCCGCGTCTCCCACGCCTCCTCGTCGTTCGTCGAGGGCGCGGGGGCAGGCCAATCGTTGAGCATCCCGTCGAGGTCGAGCTTGTCGGTGACGTTCATTCGGCGTCCCCTCCGAAACCGCGCTCCGCGAGGTATACACGGAGCTTGCGGCGCGCCTCGTGGACGCGCCAGGCGACTGTTCCTTCCGGACAACCCAGGATCCTGGAGGCGTCCTCGTGGGGCACGCCGTCGATGCACACGAGGATGAGCGTCGTCCGCAGCGTGTCCGAGAGCGCGTCGATGCCGTCGCAGAGCGCGGCCGCGAGCTCGCGCCGCTGGGTCGACGCGGCCGGATCGACGCCGTGGCTCGGGCGCGTCTCGAGCAGCAGCCCCTCGATCCGCGGATCGTCCGCGGGGGTCGAGTTCTTGCTCGGCTTGCGGGCCCGGATCATGTTGAGCGAGAGGTTCACGGCGATCCGGTAGAGCCAGGTGAACGGTTCGCTCCGGCCGTCGAACCGGTCGAGCGCCTGATAGGCCCGGACGAAGGTCTCCTGCGTCACGTCCTCTGCCTCCGCGCCCGAGCGGACAAGGTGGAACGCCAGCCGGAAGATGCGCTTCTGATAGCGACGAACCAGCACCCCGAACGCCTGGGCATCTCCGCTCCGGGCTTGATCGACGAGCTCACGATCGGTGGGTTTGGCCATCCTAGCCGCCTCGGGGTGCGAGTTGTCTCCCGCGCACGGACGACAGCGCAGCCGCGGACACCTCCTCGCGACGGCCCTCGACCGTCTCGGCGAGAGAAGCCCCTCGCGGCGAGCCCCGCTTCGCGAAGGCGAAGCCGGGCGATGAGGAGGCAAGTTCCACGTTCAGGCGCGCGAAGATAGCCGAACACTCCTCTTAGGACAAACCATGCGCCCGGAGCTTGGGCGCCGTGGTGATCTCGTCGACTGGCGGGCGATACGCCCGCGCTGGCACATCGAAAGCCTGCGCGGCGCCCCACCCCACAGGGCGCCGCGCAGGCGTCTGAACGAGCGCGGCCGTCGCCGGCGCACCGCGCCGCCGCCCGTACCGCTGCTATGGTCGGCGGATGCAACGCTTCTCGAGCTGGATGCGCACCCTGGGGCTCATCGCTGCGGCCTTCGCAGGAGGAGCGGCGACTTCCCACCTCGCGGGCGCGAGCACACAGGCGCAGAGCCCCTACGCTCCGCTCGAGCAGCTCGCGCGCGTGCTCGTGCTCGTGGAGAACAACTACGTCGAGCCGGCGCAGCGCAGCAAGATCATCGACGGCGCCATCAAGGGGATGGTCGCGGAGCTCGACCCGCACTCGGCGTACATGAACTCCTCGGAGTTCGCCCAGTTCCAGGAAGAGACGGGCGGGACGTTCGGCGGCGTCGGCATCGAGGTCGACGCCAAGGACGACAACATCACCGTCATCGCGCCGATCGAGGGCTCGCCGGCGGCGCGGGCGGGCATCCGCTCCGGCGATCAGATCATCGCGATCGACGGCCGCCCCGTGCGCGGCGAGCGCCTCGACAAGCTTGTGAAGATCATGCGCGGGGCGCCCGGCTCCCGGGTGAAGCTCACGATCCGCCGGCAGGGCGTGCCTGAGCCCCTCTCGTTCGACCTCACGCGGGAGCAGATCCACGTCACGAGCATCGCGGCGAAGCGCCTCGACCGGGACATCGCGTACGTCCGCGTGAAGCAGTTCCAGGACGGCACCCACGAAGAGATGCTCCGCGCCGCGGCGAGGCTGCGCGCCGCATCGAAGGCGCCGCTGGCCGGCGTGATCCTGGACCTGCGTAACAACCCCGGAGGCCTCGTCAACGAGGCGGAGGCCGTGGCCGACGAGCTCCTCTCCTCGGGGACGATCTACTCGACGCGCCAGCGCAATCAGGTCGTCGACGAGGCGAAGGCGCACGACGGCGGCGCGTTCGCCTCGCTGCCCATCGTCGCGCTGGTGAACGAGTACTCCGCGAGCGCCGCCGAGCTCGTCGCGGGCGCCCTGCAGGACAGCGGGCGCGCCGTGCTCGTCGGCGCGACGACCTTCGGCAAGGGGTCGGTGCAGACCATCTACGAGCTGCCCGGCGGCGCCGGGGTGAGGCTCACGACGATGCGCTACTACACGCCGAACGGGCGCTCGATCCAGGCCCAGGGCATCCGGCCGGATGTCGTCATCGAGAGCGCGCCCCAGCAGATCCCGGCCTCCATCCTCCGCGAGCAGGATCTCGAGGGACACCTCCCCGCCGAAGGGGCGATGGGCGACCGTTCGCCGAGGGCCGTGCTTGTCGAGAAGCGCGCCGAGACGGCCGCGGCGGCCGGCTCCGAGGGCGACATGCCCTCCGATCCCACCCGAGGGAGCGACTTCGCGCTCGCCGTCGGGTACCAGCAGCTCCTCCGCGCCATCCCGGCGATCCGCCAGCGCTGAGGATCGCGCGTCGAGCGACCAGCGCCGGGCGCCGGTCGACGCGCGTCAGGCCTCGGCGCCGGCGCGGAGCCCCGTCGTCACCGCGTCGAGCACGGTGCGCGCCCTCCCCGCGATCGTCGCCCCGGCCGCCAGGATCCCCGGTGCGGCGCGGACGCCCTCGCACCGCACCCCCACCGCCTCCAGCGCGCCCGGGCGCTCGCCGCGGGGCCACGCGACGACGTCGAGCTCCGGGCCCTGCATGGAGCTCACCACGCCGAACGCGCCGCGATCGTCGCCCATCGTGACGGGCGCGGCGATCGAGAGCGCGAACGGCGCAGCGCCGCGCGCCGGGAAATCGGCGCCGGCGCCGCCCTCGGGCGGCGTGTACGCGATCCCGCCGCCGGCGAGACCGCCGATCGCCAGGACCACCCCGTCCGCCGCGAGCGGCACGTCCTCCCCCTCGACATGGATCGTCACGCCTTCGTCCGGCGCCCCTGGCTCCGGGTGCCCTCCGCTCACCGCGCGCACGCGGCCGTGGCGCTGAACCGCCCCGATCGCGGCGAGCAGCGCGTCGCGCGCCGCCTCGAAGCGGAGCCCCGCGGGCGAGCCGGCGCCCATCAGCGCCTCGCCCACCGGGACGCCGAGGCGGGCCGCGAGCGCCTCGGCGCGCGGAGCGCTCGCGCCGAGCCACGGGCCGAGCAGGATCGCCCCCGCGCCGCCCGCGCCCTCGAGCGCCTGGCGGAGCCGATCGAGGAGCCAGGAGAGCCGCGCCGGGTCGTCGTGCCGGGCCGCGAGATCGCCGTCGGCGATGTGCCGCTCGTCGTCGAAGCGGAGGACCGGCGCGTCGACCGGCAGGAAGCGGAGCCCCCGCGCCCGGGCGAACGGCTCGTCCGTGAGCGCCTCCGCGAGCGCGTCCGCGTCCCACGCGGCGCGCGCCGCGCGCGGGACGAGGACGCGCGTGCGGCGGAGCGGGCCAAGGTCGAGCAGTGAGCGATCTCTGCCGCGGGCGGGGCGGATCCGCCCCGCGACGGTCGCGAGGCGCACGCCCGCCGCCTGCGGCAGCTCCCACAGGCCCAGCTCCGCCGCGAACTGCCTCGCCGCCGGCGCGAGATCGCTCGCGGGCAGGTCGCCGCCGAGCAGCCGCGACGCCCGCTCGAGCTGCTCCCACGGCATGTCGTCTACCGCGCCGCCCGCGAGCGCCGTCTCGCCGACGCCCGCGGAGATCACCGAGACCCGGGCCCCGCGCCGCCGCGCGCTCCACGCGGCGGCGAGCCCGGCGACGCCCGCGCCGATCACGAGGATCGATCGCGCCACGCCCTCTCCTCCGGCTCCCGCGCGGCGCGCGGCGCGCGACGATCGGCGTCCTCGCACGCCGCCGCCGCCTCGTCGTCTGCGGGCGCGCCGAGCTCCGACCGGACGCTGGCGATCGCGAGGGCCTCCTGCCGCGCCTGATCCGGGCCGAGCGCGACGGCGCGGGTCACCGCCTGCCGCGAGAGGAACGCTACCGCTTGCCGCATCCCGTCGCGCGGCGGGAGCGAGAGCTCCTGCGCCACGATCTGCCCGCACCGCGCTGCGCAGCGCATGCCCCCGCACGCGCCCAGGCCGAGGCGCGTGCGGCGCGCGACGTCGGCGACGCTCCGGGCGAGCTCGTGCCGGAGGACATAACGCACCTCGGCCTCGATCACGGGCTCGCAGGGGCACACCGTCGCGGCCTCGCGCGGCCGCTCTCGCACGCGCTCCTCGATCCGGAGCGCGCGCGAGCCGTGCCGGTATACGAGCCGCCGGGCGGCCACCGCGTCGATCTCCATCCGCCGCGAGAGCGCGAGCGCGTCCACCGCGCGATCGCCGCCGGGCAGCGCGGTCGTGTGCGTCACGCAGCGGGCGCCGAGGTCGAAGCGCCGCGAGAGGACGTCGGTCATCTCCTCGGCGAAGAGCCGGAAGCTGGCCAGCTTGCCGCCGATCATCGAGTAGAGGCCCGGCGCGCCGTGCGCCGCGTGATCGACGATCTGGTGCTCGCGCGAGAGCGCGTCCTCGGTGGGCCCGAACGCGTAGAGCGTGGGCCGCACGCCCGCGAACGTGCCGATCGCGCGCGCCTCGTGGATCTGCGGGAACACGCGGGCGATGCCCTGGACCAGGTACCTGACCTCCTCGCTCGTCGCGCGGACCTGATCGAGATCGCCGTAGAAGTCGTCGTCGGTCGTGCCGATGACGCTCATGTTCTCCCACGGCTCGAGGAAGATCTGGCGGCCGTCGATCGTCCTCGCCATGATCGCGTAATTGGTGAGGCGCCGGTCGAACACGACGTGCACGCCCTTGCCGGGCCGCACGCGCGAGCTCGCGGCGGGGAGGCCGGCGAGCGATGCGGTGATCGGCGACCACGCGCCTGTCGCGTTCACGATCGTGCTCGTGCGGAGCCGCCCGCCTTCCCCCGTCGTGCGGTCCCGGTAACGGACGGCGACGACCTCGCCGGTGTCCTCGCGGCGCTCGATCCGCTCGACCGTGTGCCCCACGTAGACCTTGGCCCCGCGCTCGATCGCGTCGACAGCGTTGGCGACGCAGAGCCGCGCGCCGTCGATCCCCCACTCGTCGAAGCTGAAGCCGCCCACCAGGTCGCCGTGCAGCCCCGGCTCGAGCCGGCGGAGCTCGTCGGGCGACAGGCGCGCGTGCGGCTTGCCGCGCTTGAGCGGCTGGTAGTTGTCGTACGCCTCGAAGAAGGCGTCCGCGAGCGGGTAGAGGAGGCGCCCGTGCCGCGCGTTCTCGAACGGGACGAGGAAAGGGATCCGGAAGAGCAGGTGCGGCGCGATCGCCTGGATGTGGCCCGAGTCGCGGCACGATTTCTCGGTCACCTGCGGATCGCTGGTCAGGTACCTGAGCCCGCCGTGGATCATGCCGCTCGAGTTGCCGCTCGCGCCGAACGCGAGATCGTTGCGCTCGAAGAGGGCGACCCTCAGGCCCCTCTGCGAAGCGTCACGCGCGACCCCCACGCCGTTCACGCCGCCGCCGATGACCACGACGTCCACGTCGGTGTCCGCGCGGCGAGCCGGTCTTGCGGCGCTCGAGAGGAGGATCGTCACCTGCGGCGTATAGCATGCCAGAATTTTTCCACGAGCGGGCCCGGCCTCGCGCGCGGCGCAGCGAATGCTGGAAGCGCCGGCCGTCAGCCGCGGACCCGGATGGCCCAGGTCAGCTTCGCGAGGCTGCGCAGCACGTTCGGGACGCGGCGGGTGAGGTTGATCGACGGACGCCGCTTCTCCAGCACACGGACGGGGATCTCTTCGATCCGCAGGCCAGCGCGGTAGGCGCGGATGACGAACTCGCTGGCGAACACGTCCTTGTCCACGACGCAGTCGCGCGCGACCCCGAGGAGCGGCTCCCGCAGGAACGCCTTGAGCCCGTGCGTGTCCGTCCCACGGAAGCCGAGCGTGGCGCGGAGGAGCCCGTTGTACACCTGGCTCGCCGCGTGCCGCGCCCACGGGCGATCGTCGCGCGCCCCCTGGATGAGCTTGGACCCGATCACCATGTCGACGCCGCCTGCTCGCAGCATCGCGATGGCGCGGCGGTGGAAATCCACGTCGCAGAGGTCGATCTCATCGCAGAGCACGAAGCGCCCGCGCGCCCGCTCGATGCCCGCGCGGAGCGCGGCCCCGTAGTTCGGCTCGCCGATCGAGAAGTGCCGCACTTCCGGGTACTTGCGCTCAAGCTCACCCGCGATGCCGAGGGTCCCGTCGCGCGAGCCGTTCTCGGCGAGCACGAGCTCCCAGCGCCAGCCGAACGGCGAGAGCCGCTCGCGCAGATCCACGACGGCGGCGTGGAGGATCGCCTCCTCGTTGTAAACGGGGATGACAATGGAGATCTCCGGCGATCCGCCCGCATCCTCGCGGTCAGGCTCGGCTGTGCTCACGGCGCGCCTCCGAGGAGCGCCTGCGCGCGGTGCGCCGCGTCGCGCCCGAAGTGGAGCGCGTCCTCCATCGAGGAGTAGTTCCAGCCGCCGTAGCGCCCGCACGAGAGGATGCGCTGGCCATCTAGGAACGGCCGCACCGCCTCCAGTGAGCTGAAGTAGCTGTGATCGAACACGACGTACGCGTGGTCGATGCGGCGCAGGCGGGCGAAGCGGATGGCGCTCGGGGCGGGGATGAGGCCCATCTCGACGAGGCCTTCGGCGACGCGGGGGAGCAGCGCCGCGAGATCGGGCTCGGCGCGATCGGCGAGCTCGACGTAGAGCCCGGCCTTGCCTGGCGGGGCCATGGCGGCGGAGAAGTGGGAGTAGCAGCCCACGCGGTAGAACGGGTACTTCGCCTCCGGGACGTACACCCAGTGCAGCGGCTGCCCGCACGGCGTGTCGAGCGCCACATCGAGGTAGTAGAGGTGCGTGCAGCGCAGCCGGGAAGCCGCCTCGCCGACGGCGCGAGGCGCGTCCGAGAGGAGCCTGACGAGCGCGGGCAGCGGCGCGGACGAGACGAGCACGTCGTACCGGACGATCTCGTCGTCGAACACCAGCTCGCGCGCACGCCAGTCGATCGACCTGGGAGAGCGGCTGAGCTCGATCGCCGGCGTTCCCGCGTCCCGCGGCCGCTGCTCGGCGAGCGCTCGCGCGAGCCCGTGCGTCAGCTGTCCGATGCCGAGCCGCGGATAGAGGAACCTCGCGTTATAGCCGAGCTCCCGGTCGTTCAGCCCGACCGCCCCGGCGAGCACGTCCTCCAGCTTCGGTATCGGGACGAAGCGGGAGCACCAGTCGGCGGTGATCTCGCTCGGGTGCACGCCCCAGAGGCGGCTGTTGTAGGGGATCATGAAGTGGCGGCTGATCCCCTCGCCGAAGTGCGCCAGACAGAACTCCTCGAAGTTCCTGGGTTGAGGTCTGTCCTTGGCGAAGTGCGCCTCGATGAAACCGCGGAGGCAGTCGTAGGCCACCGCGGGCGGCAGGCCGAACGTGTTCGCCTGGAACGGATAGCGGGTGTACGTGCCGTTCGACCAGATCATCGAACGTCGCTCGATCTCGAGCGGGTCGGGGCCTAGCCAGCTCAGCGCGAGCTCCCGGGTCGCGGGGTCGCGCAGGTGGAGGAGGTGCCCTGTCCGATCGAAGCGGAAGCCGGCGTCCTCGAGCGTGATCGCGTGGCCGCCCGGGCGCGGCAGGCGCTCGAACACCCGGTGCGGCACGCCGGCCCGTCCCAGGTGATACGCCGCTGCCATGCCCGTCAGGCCGGCGCCGAGGATCGCGACGGGAACGCTGGAGATCGTGGGTCGGGTCATCGCTCGCGGCCCGGCCGCGGCCGCGAAGACACCATCTCCCCGGTGCGTCGTCAAGGCACGCTGCCGTCCAGGCGCTCCTCGGCTCATGCTGGATTTCCTGCCTTCGACGTAAGGCGCGCGGAGCTCCGCGCGCGCCGCGCAAAGACCGCCGTTGGCGCCTCCGCCCGGAGCGACTAGGTGTGGAGAGGTCCCAGCGCGCGCGGCGCGTACCGGGGCGTCCGAGGTACAGATGCCGATCCCCCGCCGGAAGTCCGTTCAAGTCACCGGGAGGACCCTCTACCTGACCGAGGACCCGGCGCACCTGAAGCAGCAGCTGGCGGGCGGCGAGCTTCGCTTCGATCCCGAGCAGCACGCGCTGATCGACAACATCTCGACCGACGAGCTCACGCCGGGCTGGGTCTGTTACTACTACGACGAGACGCTCGCCCGTTACTGCCTGGTCGGGCTGCGCGGCGGGCATATCGAGCGTGACGCCATCAAGAACGGCGGCTTCGGCGTCATCGTCAGCGGGCGCTCGAAGGGGTGCGGCAGCTCGCGCGAGACGGCGCCGTACTCGGAGCGCGAGGCGGGGATCCAGATCGTCGTCGCGCGCAGCATCGAGAAGATCTACGGCCAGAACTGCCAGAACATCGGGCTGCTCACGACGACCGATTTCTCGCTCCTCGACCGGATCGCGCGGGGCGACGAGATCCCGATCGGCGAGTTCACCCGCGGGCTCGATCCGATCAGCGCCGACGTTGTCGAGTACGGTGGCCTCTTCGCCTACAACAAGGCGCGGATGGCCGGCGAGGTCTCGCCGCCCACCCTGGCCACGCCGCCGCGGCCGATGACGCTGTGTGAGAAGATCATCGCGGCGCACGCGATCGTGGACGCCCGGGCAGGGAAGATCGGCGTCCCCGCGGTGAAGCCTGGAGACGCGCTCTTCGCCCGCATCGACGTGCGCTTCTCACACGAGTACGTCACGCCGATGGCCGAGTCGCTCTTCCGGGCGGGCGTCGGGCCGGAGGCGGTCGTGACCGAGCCGGAGAGCGTCTTCGCCTTCCGGGATCACCTGACGTTCCTCGATCGCGTGATGCCGGAGGCCCACCTCAGGCTCGGCCTGCGGGAGCAGGCGGCCTCGCTCGCGACGGTGCAGCAGGCCTTCACCGAGCGCCACGGGATCAAGCTGTACGGCGAGGTCGAGCGCGACGGCAGGACCGTGGGCTCGGAGGCCATCTGCCACAACAAGGTGATCGAGGAACTCGCGCTGCCAGGGCAGATCGTTGCCGGGACCGACTCGCACACCTGCATGGCAGGGGCGCTCGGGTGCTTCGCGTTCGGCGTCGGCTCGACGGACATGGCGAACGCGTGGCTCACGCGCGACGTCCGCGTCGCGGTGCCGCAGTCGGTGCGCTTCAACCTGACCGGGCGGCTCGGGCCCGGGGTCACGGCGAAGGACGTGATGCTGTTCCTGCTCTCGCAGCCGTTCTGGAAGACGGGCCAGGGCATCGGCAAGGTGCTCGAGTTCGCGGGCGATGGCGTCCGCGCCATGGGGCTCGACGAGCGGGCGACGCTCACCAACATGGCGGTCGAGGCGGGCGGCTTCACGGGGATCATCGAGGCCGATGAGGAGATCGTGCGCTACCTCGTCGAACAGCGTGGGCTCGCCGCGGAGGACGTGCGCGCGCGCATCGTGCGCGCGGATCCCGGCGCGGAGTACATGGCGACGTTCGACGTCGATCTCGCGTCGGTCGAGCCGATGGTCGCGACGCCGGGCGATCCCCGGAACGGCGTGCCGCTGCGGTCGCTCGATGAGGCCTCCGGCGGTCCGGTGAAGATCGACATCGCGTACGGCGGCTCGTGCACGGGCGGCAAGAAGGCCGACATGGACATGTACGCGTCCGTGCTGCGCCGGGCGGTCGAGCAGGGCAAGCGCGTCGCTGAGGGCGTGCACCTCTACATCCAGTTCGGATCGCAGGACATCCGCCGCTACGCCGAGGCCAAGGGCTACCTCGAGATCTTCGAGAAAGCTGGCGCCGAGCTCGTCGACCCCTCCTGCGGCGCGTGCATCAAGGCCGGTCCCGGTGTATCCGACCGCAAGGAACAGGTCACGGTCTCGGCCATCAACCGAAACTTCCCGGGGCGAAGCGGGCCCGGCCAGGTCTACCTGGCCAGTCCCCTCATCGTCGCGGCGAGCGCGATTGCGGGGAAGATCGCATTCCCGGAATCATGACGCAGAGCGCCTATCGCGGTAATACACACATAGTGGCCGCAATCGGCATCATGGAAAAACGAATGCTTTCCACGGAAGTGCACCGTACGCTAAGGTGCTCTTCTGTGGCGGATCGGGAGGAGCCCCAAGAGCGTATGACCGACAAGGACACGCTGGCGAAAAACAACGAAGCCTCGAAGACGGACAAGCGGAAGCAGAGCCTCTACTTTCCGGAGTCGATGCTGCAGGAAATCAAGGAGGAAGCGGCGCGGCTCGATCGCTCGCTTTCTTGGGTTGTGCAGCGCGCGTGGAAGCTGGCGCGGATAGACATCAAAAAGCTTCCGAGTGTCAATGACGTGGCTGACGACGAGGACAGCGGCGACTAACATCGCCGCGAGCCTCGCGTAAGCCGCGTCGCTCGGGGATCGATGGGTCGAGAGCTTTTCGCCGCCGGGAAGGACGGTACGCGGATCTACGTCCGCTACCGGGAAGGTCCCGGCGGCAGCGGAAGCTTGGCCAGCGGGGTCGGGGCGGGCTCGGGACGCCTCACCGCGGTGCTTTGCGATGGCATCGCGTGCGACGGCTTCATCTGGAAGTACCTGTGGGATGACCTGGCCCGTACGGTCAACGTCGCCCACTGGAACTATCGCGGCCACGGTCGTAGCAGCTTGCCTGTAGATCCGCAGGCGGTCGAGCTGCCCGATCACGCCAGCGATCTGGCTGCGGTGCGCGCGTCGATCGGCGACGGCCCCGTGGTGCTCTTCGGGCATTCGATGGGCTGCCAGGTCGTCCTGGAGCATCTGCGGACCCACCGCGAGGGGGTGCGTGGGCTCGTGCTGGTCTGCGGCTCATCCGGCAGGATCACGCACCACTTCAAGGGTACGGACGTGCTCGCGCAGCTCTTGCCGCGGCTGATCGAGCAGGTCGACGCGTACCCGCACATCGCGCGCGCGATCTGGAGCCGCGTGCCCGCGCCGATGGCGCTGAGGATCGCGCTGCTCACGCGGGAGGTCGACGCGAGCGCGGTCACCCCGGCGGATCTGCTGCCGTACATGCGGCACATGGTCGACATCGATTTTTCGATGTTCCTCCACATGCTGCGCAGCGCCGGCGAGCACTCGACGCTCGATCTGCTCCCGCAGATCGACGTGCCCGCGCTCGTGATCGCGGGCGATCGCGACACGTTCACCCCGCCTCGCCTCGCAGAGGAGATGGCGGCCGCGCTGCCGCGCGGAGAGCTGATGATGGTGAACGGTGGCACGCACGTCGTCCCGCTGGAGCGCAAGAAGATGGTCAGCGAACGGGTGGAGCAGTTCCTGCTCGAGCGCGTCATCGGCGGCGCGTCGCTCGGGGCGAGCGCGCGTGCGTCAGGCATGCAGCCTCCGACCGATGACGGGCGCCCGCGGTCGCTGGCCGAGGAGGCGTCGTCGCAGCGTCTAGCCGAGGGCGGGTCCTCGCCGGACCATCCGCGCGGGCTCTCGAAGGACGGATGAGCCGGTGCGCGCGAGACCTGCGCGCCCCCGGAGCGGCGCGCGGGCTGCTGCGGCGCCTCGGCGGCGTGGGGACGCAGCACATGTTCGTCGCGGCGGCGCTGCTCGCAATCTCGTGCGCGCGGCCATCGTCCGAGCATAGCGACGGGTCCGTCGGTGCGATCGCTGCGCTCGTCGACGACGAGATCGCGCCCGCCATCGGCGCGCCCCCGGCGCACCCGCCAGCCGAGCCGCACCCGCCGGCCGAGGTGCGCCCGCCGGCCGAGCCGCGCTCGTCTCCTGCGTCGAGCGCCTGGGCCGCGGGGGACGCGCGCGTTGCGCGTGCCCTCCAGCGCTCGCCCCTGCGCGCGCTGCGGCTCACGGGCAAGGTGGCGGACGGCCGGTTCGAGGCGACGCTCTCGCTGGGCGCACCCACAGAGGGAGCGGCGCCGCGCGAGGTGAAGGTGAAGCTCGCGCCGGCGCAGAAGAAGGCCCCGCTCGCGTTCCGGCGGCCGCTCGCGTTCTACCGCATGGCGAGGGCGCTCGGCGCGCATGTCGTGCCCGCGGCAGCAGCGCGACGCATCGGCATCGGCGAGCTCGCAGCCCTCATCGGCCGAGAGCCGAACGCACGCAAGCTGCTGCGTCGCTTCGCCGTCATGAACGACGGGACGGTCGACGCGCTGGTCCTCGCGCCCGCTCCCGGTCCGCCCGGCCCGCGCTGGCTCTCGCCTCGCCGGCGGTCCGTGCGCTTCGACGACGCGCCCGAGCTCGATGTGTGGGCGCGCTGGGCCCGGTCGCCCTCGCCTGTGCGCGGCGAGCGCGCGGTCATCCTCCGCGATTACCTCGAGGTGCTGGTGCTCGATTACCTGGCGGGCAACGGGCTCCGGAAGGAAATCGTCATCGACGTGCACGCCGGAGCGCTCAGCCTCGAGGCCAACGGGAGCGCCTTCCCGCTGCACGTGAAGGCACACGAGCTCGATCGGCAGCTCGAGCGCCTCGTGGAAGCGGTGCGGTTCCCCCGGGCCCTTCGCGACGCGCTCGTGCGCTTCGGCCCCGAGCAGGCCGCCGCGGCGCTGCGTCCCGGCGGCATCGAGGAAGAGCTGGTGCCGCCGCGCGCGCTCGTCGAGCTCGAGGAGCGGAGGCAAGCGCTGCTCAGTCTGATCGCGGCGAAGCTCGCCGACCGGGGAGAGGACGCCGTCCTCAGCCTCTAGCGCTCCCCGCCTCCGGCGCTTGGCCCTGCGAGGGGGCTTTCAGCGCGCCGCATCTTGATCTCCGGCGGCGGCAGGGCGATCACGTCACCCCGTGATCGACGTGGCGACCCTGCAGCGCTGGACGGAGGAGATCGGCTATAGCGCCGAGCTGACGAAGCCGTCCACCCTGCGCATCCGTCCGCGCGAGGAAGGGATCGTCGAGCTCCCTCCGTTCTACGTCCAGTGCACCGAGAACTGGGTCGTGCTCTCGATGTTCGGCGTGCTCGATCTGCTCGACACGCAGCGCGACGCCCAGGGCGGCGCTGCAATGCCGCCCCTGGCCGAGGGCACCGGCCACCAGGTGCTCGGCCTGCTCCGTCACCTGCTCGAGGCCAACCGCGACATGCGCGTCGCCAAGTTTGCCCTCGATGATCGGAACGAGATCCTGCTGTGCGCCGAGCTGCCCACCGAGTCGCTCGACCGCTCGGAGTTCGTCGACGCGGTCGAGCGGATCATCGAATACGGTACGACCTACCAGCACACCCTGCTGTGCGCCGACACCTGAGGCGCCGGGGCGCGTCGGTGTCCGGTCCGCGCCGCCGCGGGGTCACTTCTGCGTGATCACCACGCGGCTGTCGTCCCGGTAGGTGATGTTGCCGGACTCGCCGCGGCAGTCCCAGCAGGTCGCCCACGCGAGCCGTCGCCGCACGTAGCCGTTGAACCCGAGCGCGAGCGGCCCCGGATCGTCCTTGAGCAGCAGCGACGACGCGATGCGGTAGCGGTCTCCAGGGAGCTTCAGGAACGCGACGATGAACGCGTCGTCGTCGGCCTTTCCCGTCACGACGAGCACCTCCTCGCCCGGGACCGGGTTCCAGAGCAGCGGAGACGTCGTGAGCGTGGTGTTCGGGGGCGGGCCCGCCTCGGGCTGGCTCGCCGGAGCGCCGCTCGGCGAGAGCCGCGTCCGGCCCCGGCTGAGCACGGCGTTCGCGTCGTCGGGCTCCTTGAAGAAGGAGATCTGCCCGCCGAGATCGCGCAGCTGCGGCACCGACGCGAGCAGCTCTGCGACCTGCTGCGGCCCGATCTCCGCGCGCCGGAACGTCTGCTGCCACTGCGGCGACGGGATCGACGCCGCGTTCGGCGCGCCGTGGCAGCACCGGAAGCCGATGTCGTCGCCCGACACCGCCGGATCGACCGCCGCGCGGCGCGCGCACCGGTGATCGACGGCGCTCGCGCTCGCCGTGGCCCCGCGCACGGCGGCGGCCTTGGGCTGGAGGTTCTCGATCGGCGCGATGTCGCTTGCGGTCCACTCGCGCAGCGCAGCGCCCATCCCGACGACGCCGAACCCCGATGCGCACGACGCGGGCGCCTTGGCGCACGCCGGGTCCCACGCCGCGCCGCCCGCGTAGGGCGTCCCCTCGGGGCCCTTGCACGCGCGCTCCCACTCGAGCTCGGTGCACAGCCTCCCGCCGGCCTGCTGGCAGAGCTCCGAGGCGCGCGCCCGCGTCACCCCGGTGAGCGGAGCCTGCGCAGGATCGTTCGGGTACAGGGTGCGATCGACGGTGAAGCCGCCCAGCTCGACGTCGAGCAACGCCGGCTCGAGCGTCGGATCGCGCCCCTTGTCCCCGGGCGTGCTGCCCGCGACGAGCTTTCCCGCAGGGATCTCGATCCGCGCCGGCCCGGCCGCCGCGGCGCCGGCCCGCGGCGTCGCGCTCGCAGCGGGCGACTCGTTCTCGGCCGCCTCGAGCACCTTCCCTTGGGGCGCGGGCGCCTGTGGGGCGCCTCCGTCCGCGCGCCTCTCCCCGGGCTCTCGCTGCTCGGCGCGGCTGCAGCCGGCCCCTCCGGCGATACCGGCGGCCAGCAGGATCAGGGCAACGGCAGGCGTCCTCGTCGGCACGGTTCCTCGTGAGCGCCTCGCCTTATGTCGCAGGACCCCTCGCCCGTCAAAGTGCCCGCGCTATGCTGGCCCGGATGGGGCAGGGCGTGAGCGGCGCACCGGATCCGATGGCCTCGCAGATGGCGCAGCTCCTCGCTGGCAGCGATCTCGACGAGCTGCGCGAGATCGTGAGGCGGTGGGTCGCCGAGGCGCCGACCGAGGGTGTGCGCCGTCACTACCAGGAGCTCGGCGGCCGCCTCGTCGACCTCAAGGCGGCGCTCGCCGAGAACCCCGTGCAACCCACGATCGCGGAGCTCGAGCAGGCGCTCACGATGATGCTCCGGCTCGCCGCGTCGAGCCCGAGGACGTGAGCCCCAGGTGATGCTCGCCGATTTCCCTCCGTGGTTCCTGCGCGCCTTCGGGCTCTGCTTCGGCCTGCTCTGGGGGAGCTTCCTCAACGTCGTCATCCACCGCGTCCCGCGCGAGCTCAGCGTCGTCCGTCCGGGCTCGTGCTGCCCGGCGTGCGGCGCGCCGATCCGCGCCTACGACAACATCCCCGTCCTCAGCTACCTGCTGCTGCGCGGCCGCGCTCGCTGCTGCGGTGCGCCCGTGTCGCCGCGGTATCCCCTGGTGGAGGCGGCGGGCGGTTTGCTCTCGCTCGCGATCATCGAGGTCATCATCCTCCGGCTCCCCGGGACGACGCCGGCCCTCCACGCGCTCGCCACGTACACCGCCGACCTGGCGCTCGCGCTCGGGCTGCTCGCGGCGACGTTCATCGACCTCGAGCACATGTTCATCCCCGACTCGATCACCATCGGCGGCGCGGTGCTCGGCGTCGCGACCGCGTCGCTGCGGTCGATGGGCTTCGTTGACGCCCTCGTCGGCGCCGCGGTCGGCTTCGGCATCGTCTGGCTCCCGTTCGTCGTGATCTACCCGCGGATCCGCGGCGGCCGCGTCGGCATGGGCCTCGGCGACGCCAAGCTCATCATGCTGGCGGGCGCGTGGTTCGGCTGGGGGGGCGCCCTGTTTGTGCTCGGCGCCGGCGCCATCCAGGGCTCGATCATGGCCATCGCCATGCTGCTCCTGCGCGGGAGCATCGAGGAGCCGGAGGCGGTGCGCCTCGAGCGGGAGCAGATCCGCGCCGAGCTCGCGGCCATGTCCCCCGAGGAGCGGGCCGCCGCCGAGGAAGAGCTGGCGCAAGATCCGCTCGCGGAGGAGCCCCGCGAAGGGTTCGGTCAGGCGCGCATCGCGTTCGGCCCGTTCCTCGCGCTCGCGACGCTGGAGTGCTTGCTCGTCGGCCGCGACGTCCTGGACGCGTACCTCTCGTGGATCGACGCAGGATGAACGCCGCTCTGCGCCGCGCGCTCGGGATCCCGCTCGCGTCGCTCCTCGTGCTCGCGGGCTGCGGCAGCTCGCTCCCGCTGCCTCCGACCGGCCCTCACCTGCCGAGCGAGACGACGGTGGTCGTGCCGTACCCTCCGCCGCCTGCGCGGGTCGAGATCATCTCGCCGTCCGAGCGGCCTGGCGATGTGTGGATCGACGGCGAGTGGCAATGGCGGAGCCGCCGCTGGGCGTGGCAGCAGGGACGATGGGAGCCCGTCCCGCCGGGCGCGTACTTCGCGCCTGCCACCACCGTGCGCCGCGCAGACGGATCCCTTGTGTGGTTCGCCGGCGTGTGGCACCTCCCCGGCAAGAAGTGATCGACACCGCGGCCGAGCGATGGGAATCCACCTCGTGCCGAGGTGCCCGCCGCCCGATCGGCATCGGCGAGCCAGCTCGGCGTGCCATCCTCTGCACGGATCGATGAGCCTTGCCCCATGATGCTTGCCTGGTCGTTCGCAGCGCGCACACCCGACGAAATCGCCCGACTCCTCCGCGCCCTCGGCAAGCACCGGTACGTGCGCGAGGTCGATCATCGCCTCCACTGGTCCGTCGATCACGCCTTGTCCGAGCTGCCGGAGTTCGCGCCGCACGCGTCGGCCTTCCAGGCGCGCCTCCAGAAGGAGCCCGCGCTCGAGCTCGGCTCGCGCGATCCCTCGCTGTGGCGAGAAGCGAAGACCGAGGACGTGATCGCGGTCCTCACCGCGTTCTGGACCCCGGATGACGCGGCGCTGCGCTACAGGAGCCGCCTGCTCGAGGCGCTCGCGCGGACGGGCCTCCCCGAGGCCTCGCACGCCCCCTTCGCGTCGGCCCCGAACGAGCCCCCGCACCCGGAGCTCGTGCTGCTCGACTGGGAGCTCTACCCCGTCGACGAGCTCGACGCCGACCGGCACGCCGGCGCGCTGGCGGCCATGGAAGAGGCTGAGGAGGCGGTCAACGCGTCGGCGCCGATCTACAACGAAGGTCCCGTCATGGCGGCGCCGGAGCTCTGCGAGGGAGCGCCCAACGGGGCGCTCGCGGACGACTTTCTTGTGTGGTCGGACGGGCCTTACAGCTACTCCGACTACGTGTTCCGCGGCGTCGCCAAGGCGGCGAAGCTCGTCGAGCCGCCGATCGGTTACCAGGATCTGTAACGGTCGCCCGCGGACCGAGCGCGTCAGTAGGGATCGGGCTTCGGCGGCGGGATGGTGGGATCCACCTCGGCGGGGGGCTTGACGATCTTCGGGATCGCCGTAGCTGCGGGGGCCGGCCCTCTCTGCGCCTGAGAGAGCGTCACTTCGAGCTCGATGTCTCGGTCAAACACGAGCATCCGTCGCTGCGTGGCGTGGCCTGGCGCGGAGACCTCGATCCGGTGCGCCGCGCCGTCCTTCATGAGCTTGCCGTCGAACGGGTTCGAGGGGAGCTCCATCCCGTCGACGAAGATCTTCGCGCTGGCAGGGCTCGCCTTGATCGATGCGCGGAGGAGCGACGCGTCGATCTGCTCGCGTGGAGCGCTGCTCGCGGCGGATGGCGGCGAGGGCTCGGCGCGGGGCGGGGAGGCCGCCGGCGCGGGCAGCGCGCTCTCGGCCGGCGGCGCGGTCACGCGGAGGCTCTGCTGGCCCGGATCGCGCAGCTTCAGGTACAGCGTCGCGGCGCCGACCAGCGCGATGACCGCTGCGGACGCGACGAGCGGCAACCGGGAGCGCCGCGGCGCCGGCGCGGGCTGAACGGCCGTGGCCGGCTCGGTCCGCACGACGGCGTGGAGCGTCGCTTGCGGAGCGCTCGAGCGGTGGAGGGCGCGCGTGGGCGCCGACGGCGAAGAGCCCGTGGTCGCCCCCTCCTCCTGCGCGGGAGGATCCGAGTCGAGCGGGTCGCGCCCTGGCAGCGACGGCAGCCTCGCCGCGCGGCCGGCGAGCCCCGCGCTCCCCGCGTCGGCGCCGTGCTCCTGCAGCTGCTTGAGCTGGCGATCGATGATCGCCCGGATCTCGGACCGCTCGCTGGCGAACAGCTCGCGCATGAGCGCGCCGAGCTGCTCGGCTGTCACCTGCTCTTCCAGGCGTTCCGCGTAGCGATCGAGCTCCGCGCGGAAGGCGGCGGCCGTCGAATAGCGCTGGTCGGGCGCGTGGGCGAGCGCCTTGGCGCAGATGCGCGCGAGCTCGACGGGCACCTCGGGGCGCGCGGACCGCAGGTCCGGGACGTCCCGCATCAGGCGCGAGATGATCTGCGGATCCGAGAGCCCGCGCCAGAGGCGGCGGCCGGCGAGCATCTCCCAGAGGATGACGCCGGCCGAGAAGACGTCCGCGCGCCGATCGATCTGGGAAGAGTGCGAGAACGCCTGCTCCGGCGCCATGTACGCGACCTTGCCCTTCATCGTGCCGGTCTGCGTCTCGACGAGGCGGTGCGCCGCGAGCGCGATCCCGAAATCGACGATCTTCACCTGCCCGTCGTAGGTGACGAAGATGTTGTGGGGGCTGATGTCGCGGTGAACGACGTTGAGCGGCGCCCCGTCGTAGTCGACGAGCTCGTGGGCGTAGTGGAGGCCGGCCAGCACCTCGCTGAGGATCCAGAACTGGACGGCGAACGGGATCGCCCGCGCTTGCTCTCGCGCGCGGGAGATCACCCGGCTCAGCGGCTGCCCGTCGAGGTACTCCATGGCGATGAAGTACTCGCCGTCCGCGAGGCCGACCTCGTTGGTCTGCACCACGTTGCGGTGGTTCAGGCGGGCGGCGAGGCGGGCCTCGTCGAGCAGCATGTCCCGGAACTCGGGCTCGTCGGCGATGTTGGGCCGGAGGCGCTTGATGACCTGCAGCTTGCTGAAGCCCGCCGGCCCCACCGAGACCGCCAGGTGCACGTCCGCCATGCCGCCGTGACCGAGCGTCGCGATGAACCGGTACTTTCCGAAGCTCCGCGCGTGCCGGTCCGAGGGCGACGGCGCCGCGTCCGGCGGCGCATCCCGGCCGACCGTGGTCGTGGCGTCGCGGTCCGGGCGCCGCACCTGGACGGTGGGCGGGGGCTCGGGCGCGGGGACGAGCCCCTGCCTGGAGACCAGGGTCCCGCCGTCGATCGCTGCCCGCACGCGCTCCGGTGGGCCCGAGGCGGCGAGCTCGTTGCTGCGGGCGGAGTCCGCCGCCCAGTCAGCTTCCTCGATCGTCCCTTTGCGCTGGCCCACCGCCGAATGGTCCTGATCCAAAGACGTGCAGTCAAGCTGACGACAACGCGGGCCAGCGTTTGCGCGGCAGCGGGCGGAGGACGAGCGGCTCGCCCATGACGGCGGGCCGGCGTCCCGCCCGTAACCGCGGCAAGGACCGCCGTGCGCTCGGCCCGCACCAGCGCGCGATCGAGCGCGGGATCCGCCGCGCGTGCGCTCGGAGCGCCGCCGGACAGAAGCGCCCGGCGGGAACGTTTCACGCTCAGAACGCCGCGGCGTCTGCTGGTACTGTGCGGGGCGTCACCCCCCCAGGCGCTCCCAGATCTCGGGCGGGTGCAGGAAAATTCGCCTGTGATTGCGCGTCCTTGCCCGTGAACGAGGTAGCCCGATGCCCTGTGACTCGATACCGCGGCGCCTGCTAGGCCAGGCGAAGGTGCGCCCCGAGGCTCCTGCCCACTACGTCAAGGAGGGGGGCTTCTGGAGGATGACCAGCTTCCGGGAGTACGCGGGCGAGGTGCGGCGCGCCGGCAAGGCGCTGCTGGCGCTTGGCCTCGAGCCCGGCGCGACGGTCAGCCTCCTCGGCTTCAACCGGCCCGAGTGGGCGGTGCTCCACGTGGCCTGCATGGCGATCGGCGGCGCTCCCGCGGGCATTTACACGACGTGCTCGCTCGAGGAGGTGCGCCACGTCGTGCGCCATGCGGGGTCGCAGGTGGTGCTGGTCGAGGACAGGGCCCAGCTGGAGAAGGTGTTGAGCCAGTGGGATCGGCTGCCGCGGCTCTCGTGGGTGGTGATGATGCGGGGCGCGGAGCCCGCGGGCGATCCGCGGATCCTGGCCTGGGATGAGTTCCTCGCGCGGGGCGACCGCATCTCGGACGAGCTGCTCGATCAGCGGCTCGACGCGCTCGAGCCGGGGGGCCTAGCGACGCTGCTCTACACCTCCGGGACGGTGGGGCCGCCGAAGGGGGTCATGCTGAGCCATGAGAACCTCACGCGCTCGGCGGACATGGCGGAGCGCCTCATCCCGTGCTCGTCCCGGGACATCGCGCTCTCCTACCTGCCTCTTTCGCACGTCGCCGAGCAGATGTTCACGATCCACATCCCGGCCTCGGTCGGCGCGGCCGTGTACTTCGCCGAGTCGATGGCGGCGCTCGCCGACAACCTCAGGGAGGTGCGGCCTACCATCTTCTTCGGGGTCCCGCGCGTCTGGGAGAAGCTGAGGGCCGGGATCGACGCGAAGCTCTCCGGCGCGAAGGGCTTGCAGAAAATCACGCTCGATCAGGCGAGGCGCGTCGGGCTCCAGCACAGCGAGCTCCGCGCCCGAGGTGAGCAGCCGGGGCCGCTGCTCGCGCTGCAGCACCGCGCCTTCGACAAGCTGGTCTACGCGAAGGTGAAGGCGGCCGTGGGGCTCGGCCGGGCGCACGCGTTCAGCAGCGGCGCGGCCCCCATCGCGAAGGAGGTCCTCGAGTTCTTCGCGTCGCTCGACATCCTGATCACCGAGGTCTACGGCCAGTCCGAGGTGACCGGCCCAACGAGCTACAACGTGCCGGGCAGGACGAAGCTCGGCTCTGTGGGGCCGTCGGTGCCAGGCATGGACGTGAAGATCGCGGACGACGGCGAGATCCTCGTGAAGGGACCGACCGTGTTCCTCGGCTACTACAAGGAGCCAGAGGCGACCGCGCAGGCCCTGGTCGATGGCTGGCTCCACTCGGGGGATCTCGGCCGGTTCGACGAGGAAGGGTTCCTCCACATCACCGGGCGGAAGAAGGAGATCCTGATCACGGCCGGCGGAAAGAACATCTCGCCCAAGAACATCGAGGAGGCGCTCAAGCGCCACGACCTCATCGCCGAGGCGGTGGTCGTCGGCGATGGGCGCAAGTTCCTCACGGCCCTGCTCGTGCTGGCCCCCGACGCGGTGAAGCGCCTCTCGGCCGAGCGCGGGCTCGGCCGCGATCTCTCGCACGCGTCGCCCGAGATCAGGGAGGCCGTGCAGCAGGCCGTCGACGAGGTGAACGGCGAGCTGGCGCAGGTCGAGACGATCAAGAAGTTCTCGATCCTGCCGCGCGGCTTCACCATCGAGGACGGCGAGCTGACGCCGACGCTCAAGATCAAGCGGCGCAATGTGAGCCAGAATTTTGCGCGCGAGATCGAGGCGATGTACGCCGAGTAATCCATGCGCAACGAGCCTGCGACAGCCGTCTCCTTCGACTTCGGCCAGACCCTGGTGGAGCTCGACACCGGGCTGCTCTCCGCCCGCCTCGCCGAGCGGGGCATCGACGCGCCTCGGGAGCGGCTGGACGGGGCGGTGGACGAGGGCTGGCGCGCGTACAACGAGGCGATCCAGCGCGGGCTCGGCGGCCACCCGTGGAAGATCATGATGCGCCGCCTGCTCGAGGCGGGCGGCGTCGAGGTCAGCGCGCTCGACGCGGCGGTCGACTGGCTCTGGACGGAGCAGCCCCGGAAGAACCTCTGGCGCCGGCCGATCGCGGGGATGATCGACGTCGTGATCGAGCTCCGGCAGGCCGGCGTACCGGTCGCGGTGCTGTCGAACTCGGAGGGCCGGCTCGAGGAGCTGATCGAAGAGCTCGGCTGGTCGGCGCACTTCGTGGCGGTGGCGGACTCGGGGCGGCTCGGGTTCGAGAAGCCGGGCAGGGAGATCTTCGCGTGGACGGCCGAGCGCCTCGGCGCGCCGCTCCCCGCGGTGGTCCACGTCGGCGATTCCTTCGCCGCAGACGTCGGCGGCGCCCTCGCGGCAGGGATGCGGGCCGTCTGGTTCAAGGGGGACCCGACGAGGGCTGCGGAGGTGTCCCAGGCCGAGCGGGTGGCGGTGTGCGACGGCGCGGAGGCGCTGCGCCGCGCGCTCCGGGCGTTCGGCGTCCGCTTCTAGCGTTCTAGCGCGTGCGCTGCGCCGCGCGCCGCCGTGCGGCCAGCGTGCTCTCCACGAGCCCGCCACCTGGCGAGCGCGGCCCGCAAGCGCGGCGCTCGCGCGCGAGGTCGCGAGGTCCACACGCGCGTCGCTCACTCGCCCTTCCGTCCGTGAGCACGAACGTCCCGGAAGGCGCTCCGCCCCGCGCTCGTCGCGCGCGCTTCTCCTCTGGCTCTCCTCGCCCTGCTGCCCCGTGCCGGTGGGTCGGTCTCCAGATCGTGCAGCCGATGCACGTCGCGCGGTGGTTCGGGCATTGCTGGAGACCGGTTCACGATGATCGCCAACGATGCAGACATCGAACAAGAGTCCGGACGCCGGGAGCGGCGCGCGAATGGTCCCGCCGCCGTCCCTCGCCTCTTCGGCGAGGTCCGCCGCGCGGACGAGCGGCTCGTCTCGCTCGTGCAAGAGCGCCCTGTGGCCACGCTCCTCGCGGTGGCGGCCGTGGGCTACCTGATCGGACGGGTCGTTACACGGCTGAGTTGAGGAGGTCATCATGACGGCACGCGAGGTCGAGGCCGAAGGGGAGCGCGACGCGCGGGAGATGGTGAACGACGCGCTCAGCCGGCTCGACGCGGCGGAGGTCAAGCGGGCGGTCTCGGCGTTCGCGCGGGACAACCCGCACGTGGCGCTCGCAGCGGCGGCTGGGCTGGGGTTCCTGCTCGGCGGGGGCCTGACGCCGCGCGTGCTCAGCAGGCTCGGGTCGCTCGCGACGCGCAGCTACGTCAAGAGCGCGTTGGCCCAGGCGGTCGAGCTCGTCCTCGATGAGCAGACGCGGTCCCAGAGCCATCTCGGCTCGTCGCCCTGATCCAGCAGCCACCTGTGGCGCGGTACTTTGGCTGAAGGTGGGTCGTTTGAACCGCCAAGCCGCCAAGGACGCCAAGATTCTTGAGGTTTCTTGGCGTCCTTGGCGGCTTGGCGGTTCCCTCATGGGCGCCTCCCGGCCGCGTCCGGATGTGGAGCGCGGCTCGCGCGTTGCTCGTTCGCAAGGTCGCCGGGCCACGCCACACCGGGCGCACGTCCGTCAGGCCCTGCGGCTGTAGGTCTTCCGGATGCGGCGACCGCCGCTCTCGCTCAGCACCTCTTCAACGCTGCGGGAAACGTCGGGCAAGCACCGCACGGAGAGCAACGCGCCGCCGCCGGGGCTGCCCTCGTCGAGCCGGCGCGCCTCGTACTCGGGCAGGCGCGCGCCGAGGACGGCGCCGAGCAGGGTGCCGGCCGCGCCAGCGGCGCCCGCTCCCGCGAGGCACGCGACGATGGGCCCCGCCAGGAACGCGTCGAGCCGCGGAATGATCAGCGCGCCTCCTGCCGTGATCGCGGCGAGCGTGCCCCCGACGAGCCCTCCGATCACAGCGCCCAGGGCGGCCCCTTCGGACGCCTTGCTGTGGATCGTGAGCTCGATCTCGTCCAGACGGGAGTGCTGCCTGGGCACCATGCTGATGTCCTCGGCCGCGACGCCCAGGGCGAGGAGGCGGCCAAGTGCGCCCGCGGCTTCCGTGCGACCTGGGAAGAATGCAGTGAGCGTCCGGTAATACATCATTCGACGAGTGCCCCTGTGCCGCGGTTCGCGAGGTGTCTCGTTCAATCCATCTGCTCTCGGAAAAGCATCGCTTGTGCCGCTCCGGCTGCGCAGATGTCGCTCGGCCGCTGGAGCACATCCCGGGAAATGATGGAAGGCGCCGCTCCGCGCGTGGGCGGTGCGGCGCCTTCGCGCCCCCCTGGAGCTCGCTCAGCGGGCGCCGAGCTCGTTGGAGTACGAGCCGGTGCTCTCCTGGAGCTTCTCCTGGATCTGGTTCTGGGTCCGCTGCGCAGCGCCCAGGGCGCGATCCTTGGCCCTCTCCGCGCGCTCGCGCAGCCGGCTCGTGCTGTCGCGCAGCCGGCGGCGAGCCTCGTCACCCGACGTCGGCGCGACCAGGACGCCGACCCCGACGCCGAGGGCGACGCCAAGGCCGAGCCCGACCGACATGGGAACGATCCAGTCGAGTGAGCTCCTTCTCCTGTAGGGGAACATGTCGGCCATGTAATTGACGAGATCGTTTGCCTTCATTGTGGCTCCGTCGGTTCGCATCGCGTGGGGGCGCGTAACGCGTATCCCTCAGCGTGGATTCACGTGGCTGGAACAGTGACCGGCGGGACGTGAGGCAGCGCGCATGCCAAGGGCATATTGCGCACGGAGGGGGCAGGGCAGGGGGCTTCCCTGCCCCGAGGTGCGATCGCGGGCGATCGCGGCGGAGGAGCGCCGCGGTGTTACCTGCAGAAGCCGTCGATGCAGATCTTGCCTTCGCTGCAGGGCGTCTCGGGATCGCAGTCGCCGCCGAGGTTCTCGCTCGATCCGCAGACCTGGTGCTCGCCGGAGAACGTCGCCACGGTCCTGCACTCGCTCAGCGAGGGCGACTGGTTGTCGCAGGCGTTCGGGTTCGGCTGGTCGCACGAGATGTAGCAGCTGTGGTGCAGACAGATCGAGCCCGGCGCGCAGACGTCCTGCGCTCCATCCTCGCCGCACACGAAGTTGCTCGACTGATTCGGGATGCAGCCGTTCTCGACCCAGACGTCGCCCTCGGGGCAGGCGGCGCCGTCGCTCCTCGGAACACAGGCACCGTCGACGCAGACGGCAGAGGGACCGCCGCAGTCGTCGGTGATGACGCAGGGCTGCGCAGGGTGGGAGCAGATGCCGAGGGTCGTGTCGCAACGGTAGCTGCTGGGGCAGTCCGCGTCCTCGCTGCAGGCGGGCGTGCATTTGCCCTCGACGCACTTGTCGTTGACCGGACACTGCGTCTGATCGAAGCACTGATCCTGGGGCGCGGTGCAGATGCCGCTGACGCAGAGGTAGTCAGCGCCGAGGCGGGCGCAGTCGGCGTCGGCGCCGCACGCGGCCGGGGTCGCCGGCACGCAGATCGCATCGGCGTCGTCGCCCTCGCAGACATAGCCGTGGATGCACCCGAGCGGCTCGCCGCTCGGAAGGACCTGATCGCAGCTGCCGGGCTGACACGTGCCATCCGGCGCGCAGGTCTCGCCATCGGCGCAGTCGTCCGGGTTGCCGCAGTACACGACGTCGCCGGGGGCCCCGCCGCTGCCCCCCTCCCCGGAGGAGCCGCTCGCGACGCAGGCGGCGGTGTGGTCGTCGGCGATGACGCACTCGAAGCCCCGGCTACACCCCCAGGTCGTGCAGTCGCCGACGTGGCATTCGTTGTCCTCGCCGCAGGTCTCGTTGATCCCGCAGTCGGCTGGCACGTTACAGCCGCTCGGGATGCTGGGCCCGCAGTCCTCTGCATCACAGAAGTGGCTGTCGGCGTCATCGTCGTCGTAGATGGGGCAACCCGCGAGGAGGGGCGCCAGCACGCTCGCGAGACCCAGCAGAGTAAGTCGCTTCATTCACCGTCTCCCGAAAGCATTCGGCCGCCCGGCGTCGAGGAGCCGCGCCCTCGCGCGTGACGGTCGCGACCGGACGAGCGTAGCAAGCGACATGCCCCACACAAGCCTGGCAAGTCGCGGCGTATTTCGGCCGATCGAGCGCTCGCCGTGAAGCCGCGTTCACGTCGGCATGTGGCCTCCGCGCGCGGCTAGGCGAGGCGAGGCGCGACCCGGCCCGGCCCGGATGTGCCCCGCCTCGCGGAGGCCACGCGGCGGCGGCCGCGACATCGGGGGGACAGGGGGGACCGGACAGGGGGGAAACAGCCGAGGACCGTGAACCCTGAACCGCGGAGGAAAGCGGAGGACGGCGCGGCGCGGCGCCGACCCTTTGGGGCGCACAGGGGAACCCGTGCTACCGTTCCGCCGAGTTCCGGGCGGCTACCTCACGAACGAGGAACCCCGGCAGGCTCGCGCCTGGGGGGCCAGCCGTTCGCGAGGACACGGGGACCGGTCGAGCAGATGGATGTCACCTGCGAGCGTTGCAGCACCGAGTACGAGTTCGACGACGCGCTCGTGTCGGAGCGCGGCACGACGGTCAAGTGCACGAACTGCGGCTTCCAGTTCAAGGTCCGCCGCACCGACGGCGCGCTCCCCGAGAAGTGGGTGGTGCGCACGCTCGGCGGCCGGGAGCTCGAGTTCAAGATGCTCCGGGAGCTCCAGGCGGCGATCACCCAGGGCCAGATCACCCGCGACGACGTGATCTCGCGCGGCAACGCGAGGCCGCGGCGGCTCGGGTCGATCGCGGAGCTGGAGCCGTTCTTCAAGGGGCCGGGCGGCATCGTGATGGCCGGGACCGCGCTGGGCATCGGCGGGCCCTCGCCGTTCCCTGGCCGCTCGAGATCGCTGACGCCTCCAGGGCTCGGCGGTCCGGCGCCGGTGCAGACCGAGGTCTCGGTCGCGATCCCGCTCCCGCGGGCGGAGAGCGACGCGGACATCGCCCCCGAGTCCATCCACGACGCAGAGACGGTCGTTCGGGACGTGCGGGAGGTCCAGTCGGGCAAGGAGCGCCCATCGCCGCGCCGCGGGGCGCAGACTGCGGCCTACAATTCCGAGGCCAGCGCCCCCGCGCGGGTGATGACGAAGCCGAGCGCGCTGCCCGGGGTCGTGGTGCCGCCGGAAGAGGCGCCGCCGCTGCCGGACGGGCACCCCGCGCGCCGGCAGGAGCCGCGGACCCTCCGCGGTGCGGGGGTCGCCGAGGTGCGCCAGGGCAGCGTCAGGCCCGGGCCCGCGGACGCCGGCGGCGACGGGCAGGGGCGCGCTGCAGGCGTCGTTCCGCTGCGGATGCCGAACAGCGTCCCACCGCCGCGCATCGAGCGCGCCGCCGCGCCCGCCGACAGCCCGGGAGAAGAAGCCCCCGTGGCGAGGCGCGGGGCGCCGCGCGCGGCGAGCGAGGACCACGCGTCGCGGCGGGCAGCGACGTCGGGGTCGCCGACCGCACCCACGGAGCCCGAGGGGCGTCCCTCCTATGTCGACGAGGGGGACGGCGATGCGGGGATCACGTCGCTGCCCTCGAGGAGGACGGGGATCGCGCGGTGGGTCGTCGGCCTCATCGTCGTCGGCCTCATGGTGGTGAGCGCGGCGACCCTCGGGCCGAAGTACCTCAAGCCGGCCGTCCAGGCCCGGCCTGCGCCGAGCGACGATCGCGTCTCGGCGCTGCTCGCCGAGGGCGAGAGGAGCCTGGCCGAGGGGGATCCGGAGACGGCGAGGGACAAGCTCGTCAAGGCGAGCGCGCTCGCCGAGGACGATCCGCGCGTCGCGGCGGCGCTGGCCCGGGTCGAGACGGTGAACGCGGACGTGCGGTGGCTGCGGCTGCAGCTGCTCGCCGCAGGGGACGCGGATCTGGACACGGTGCGGCACGAGCTCGACGTCGCGATCGAGCGCGCCCGCAAGGAGGTCGAGCACGCGCGGCGCGTCGCGCCGGCGAACGCCGAGGTGACCCGCGCGGCGATCGATCTGCTCCGCATGCAGGGCGACCTCGCCTCCGCGCGGAAGCTCGTCGGCGCGATCTCGGCCGAGAGCGCGCAGCCGGAGAGCGCGCTGACGCTGGCCGCGCTCGATCTCGCGGAGGCTCATCCGAGCTGGACCGCCGTCGTCGAGCGGCTCCGGACGGCGGCGAGCATCGAGCAGAGCCCCGGGCGAGCGCGGGCGCTCCTCGTCTATGCGCTCGCGAGGTCCGGCGATCTCGCGGCCGCGCGCGCCGAGAACGAGCGTCTGCTGGCGACGAGCCGGCCGCACCCGCTCGCGCGCCCGCTCCGGGCCTTCATCGATCGGCTCGAGAAGGCGCAGGGCGAGCCAGGCAGCGTCGCCGAGCCGGCGTCGAGCGCGCGCGCGGAGAGCCCGCAGGCGGGCGCTCCTCCGCCGAGCCCGTCGACCGCGGCGAGCGCTCCTCCAGCGAGCCCGTCGACCACGCCGGGCGCGCCGGGGCGCCCTCGGCGCGGGCCGGAGCCGGAGCCAGACGACGGCCGCGTGCCCGACGACTACGTCGCCCCGGGTGGCACCATCGATACGAGCGATCTGCCCGGCGTGCATCCGCCGCCGACCGCCGCGCCTGGGGCGACGGCGCCGCCGATCGACACCTCGGATCTGCCTGGAATGAAGCATGACTAAGCGCCGAGCTCGAGGGGTGCGGTGGACGGGCGTCGGCGCCCTCGCCGTGGCGGTATCGATGGCCGGGTGCAGCGGGAGAGAGCGGGCGGCGGCGCTGCCGGCGCCCCCCGCGGCGGGCCTCGACGAGCCGGCGGTCATCGAGATCGATCTCTCGCGCGGGCTCCCCGAGAGCGCGTCCGCGTCGCTCTTCGGCCCGCCGAGCGGCAGGACCCACGCGCAGCTCGTGCAGTCGCTGCGAGCGCTCTCCGGGGCCGCGACCGCGAAGGGGTTCCTCGTGCGGCTCGGGAGCGCGCGCCTCGCGTTCGCGCGGGCCCACGAGATCGGCCGGATCCTCGGCGATGTCCGCGCGGCGGGGCGACCGGTCGTGTGCCACGCGGACGAGTACAACAACGCGACCATGCTCCTGGCGTCCATCGCCTGCAGCAAGCTCTGGCTCAGCCCTGCCGGGCAGGTCGACACGGTGGGCATCGCGGCGCAGCTGGTGTTCGCGAAGGGTCTCCTCGACAAGCTCAACGTGGACGTCGACTTCCTCCAGGTGGGGAAGTTCAAGGGCGCGAGCGAGCCGTTCACGCGGGAAGGGGCGAGCCCCGAGGCACGTCGATCGCTCGAGTCCGCGCTCGGCGGGGTCCGTGAGGCGTGGCTGTCGGCCATCGTGGAGGGGCGCGGCAAGGAGGAGCTCCGGGAGGCCCTCGAGGACGGTCCGTTCGCTCCTGAGGAGGCGAAGGCGAGGGCGCTCGTGGACGAGATCGGCGATCTCGAGTCCGCGACCGAGGACGCGAAGAAGCTCGCTGGCACCGAGCGCTCTGTGCCGCGGTTCGGTGGCGCCCCGCGCGATTCAAGCTTCTCCCGGAGCCTCGTGGACGTGTTCCGCTCGGTCTCCGGGGCGAGCACGCTGGGGACGCCGCATGTGGCCGTCGTCCCGGCGATCGGCGGCATCACCATGAGCGCCAAGGGGATGCCCCTCGGCTCGTCGGACGGGATCGGCGAGCGCGAGCTCGGGCAAACGATCACGCGCCTCACCGAGGATCAGAGCGCGAAGGCGGTCGTGCTCCGGATCGACTCGCCCGGCGGCTCGGCGCTGGCCTCGGATCTGCTCTGGCAGAAGCTGATGCGGCTGCGGCAGAAGAAGCCGCTGGTCGTCTCGATCGGCGGGATGGCCGCGAGCGGCGGCTACTACCTCGCCTGCGCTGGCACCAAGATCGTCGCCGAGCGGACGAGCATCATCGGCTCGATCGGCGTCGTGGGCGGCAAGTTCGCCGTCGGGAAGGCGCTTGCGGACATCGGGATCAACGCAGAGACGGTCGCGGCCAACCCGGATCCTCAGCGGGCAGCGCGCGCCGCGTACATGTCGGCGCTCACACCCTGGGACGAGCCCACACGCGCCCGTGTGCTCGCCTCCATGGAGGCGGTTTACGATCTGTTCCTGAAGCGCATCACGGCGGGACGGAACCTCCCGCTGGAGACGATCGCGCCGTCGGCGGAGGGACGTATCTTCGGCGGGGTCGAGGCCGCAGGACGCTCGCTCGTCGATGAGCTCGGCGGCTTGGAGCGAGCGATCGCGCTCGCGCGCGAGCTGGCGGAGCTGCCGACGGACGCGCCGGTCGAGATCGAGCAGGACGACGGCGGGCTGCTGGAGCTCCTGGCGACGGGCGACGAAGCCAACGAGGGCAGCGCGCGGGCTCCCGACCGCGCAGCGCTCAAGGAGCGCGCGCGAGAGGCGATGGCTTCCGTCCTCCTGCCGGAGTGGCTCGGCGTCGCGCCGGAGGTGGGGACCTTCGCCGCCTCCATGGCGCCTCTCCTGGCCGGAGAGAGGGCGCTCACGGTGTTACCGTTCGCGGTGACGCTCCGGTAAAGCGCGAGATTGCACCGGAAGATTGGCCTTGTACCTGGGTCGTTCTGGTAGGCTGAGCGGGTTCAGCATACCCGAAGCGGGTCGCCGAAATGAGCTCTTCACCTCCGGATCGGGCAGCATCAGCGTCGAGCGCCAGGAGGTCACTGCATTCGCCGGAGCTGATGGAGCCTGCCGGGCCCGCCTCTGCGGGGCAGCTGGTCCTCGCAGGCGCCAGGGCGATCGCGCCGGTGTCGCGCCACCGTGGCCCGCGGGCTGAAGAGGCCTACTGGCGCGCGAGGGTGGACGAGCGCCGCGCCGCCGGCGACGCGCAAGGGGAGCGCGAGGCAGCCCTCGCCCTCGCGAGGATCCTCGCCGCGCGCGGCGTCGAGCTGGACCAGGCGACGACGCTCGCACGCCGGGCGCTCTCGCTGGGCGACGACCCGGCGATGAGGAGCGAGCTCGCCGGCTGGCTGGCCGGGCTGGGCGAGCCAGCCCTGGCCGCGGCGGCGCTGCGCGGCCTCCGCGACGACGCGCAGCCGCCCGGCGCGACGGCGCGGATGCTGGTGAAGATCGCCGTGCTCCTCGCGCGCGCCAGCGACGTCGCGGGCGCGGTCGACGCGCTCGAAGAGGCGAGCGAGCTCGCCCCGGACGACGCGATGGCGAGCGAGCTGCTCGGCACGATCGCGGCCTGGGCGTCGGACGAGGTGTTCCCCGCGGCCGCGGCGAAGGCGTACCTGGAGGCGGCCAAGCGGCGCGAGGCCGCGCGGGAGCGGGAGGCGGCGTTCGAGGATCGCCTGCGCGCCTTCGAGATCGCGCCTCACGACGACATGGCCGCCAAGGCCATGGCAGCCGCGCTGTTCTTGCGCAGCCGGCAGGGCGCAGCCGACGAGGTGCTCCGGACGCACGCCGACGCGCTCGCGGCGCGGGCGCCTCGCGGCGAGGGCGAGGCCTCTGCCCCCTCCGCCCTGCGGCGCGCGATGGAGGTGCACGGCCACCGGCTCCAGGGCGCGACGAACGAGGGCGACTGGGCGCGCGCCGTCGGGTGCGTGCTCGACGCGGGCCTCGACGGGGCGATCGACGGCGACGCCGCCCGCGCGATCGACGAGGTGCTCGAGCAGGCGGGGCTCTACGAGCTCGTGGCCGCGCGGATCGAGCTCAGGGCGGAGCAGCGGGTCGGGGCGTCGAGGGCCGAGGCGTACGTGGCGCTGGCGCGGCTCCACGCTGGCCCGCTCGCGAGCCCCGACCGCGCGGTGGAGGCCTGGATCGAGGCCGCGGCGAGCGACTCCGGCAGCGCCGCGGCGCGCTCCGCGCTGCGCGACCACGCGGCGACGCTGCACGACATGGCGCCCCTCGTCGAGGCGCTCATCCGCATCGGCGAGGGCTCGGACGCGAGGGCGACGGAGGACGCGGCGGGGCGGATCGACGCGCTCTCGGAGCTCGCGCGCCTCGCGGAGGAGAAGATCGGCGACCCCGGCCTCGCGCGCTGGGCGCTCGAGACGCTGAAAGACGTCGGCGGCGACCCGAAGCATGCCGACGCAGGGCTCCAGCGGATCGCCGATCGGCTCAAGGGGCAGGACGAGGCGCTCTCCGCGGCGCAGCGCGCGCTGCGCGGCGCGGACACCGCCGAGGGGCGGATCGACGCGCTCCGCCGGCTCGTCGTGATCTACCGCGGCCGCCCGAAGGAGCGGGCGGCCTACGAGGAGGCGCTCGTGGGGCTCTCGCGGGCGCTGCCGGCCGACCGCGGCTGCCTGCTGGCGCTCGATCGGCTGAGCCGGCGGACCGGGGGCGGCGCCGTGCTCGACGCCCTGCTCCGCGCGCGGCTGGCCGAGGCGACGCGGCCTGCGTCGGAGGCCGAGGGCGCGCGCTCCGCGAGGTCCGAGGCGATCCGCGCGTCCTTGTTGACGCGGGTCGAGCTGGTGCGCGCCAGGCTCCTCCTGTCGGCGATCGCCCGGCGGCAAGGCCAGGACGCCCGCGCCCTCGACGAGGTGCTGCCGCTGCTCGGCGAGGCCCCGGGGCACCGCGGCGCCGCGAGCGCCGCGCTCGTGCTGGCCACCCGGACCGGGCGCCTGCGGGAGCGCGCCGACGCGCTCGTGCAGCTCGCCGCGCCGGTCTGGCCGGCGCTGCGCGCGGTGCTGCTCTCGATCGCCGCGGCGCTCTACCAACGGACGCAGCGGGCGCGCGAGGCGGCGCTCTCGCGCGAGGTCGCGCTGCTCGCCTGCGAGGCCGATCCGTCGTCCGCGCGCGCCGTGGCCACGCTCGCCTCCATCCTCACGGCAGATCTCGCCGCCGCCGCGGAGGCCGGCGAGGCGCCTCCGTTCGAGGTCGACCGGGCGGTGGCGGCCGCGATCGAGCGCTCCATCACCACGGTGTTCCCGCGCGGCGCGCTCTGCGACGGCCTCGCGAGGGCGCTGGAGGCGCTGGGCGAGCTGCCGCTCGCGCTCGCGTGGACCCAGCGCTGGCTCGCGCTGCGGCCCGGGTGCCCCCAGGCGACCGCGGAGCTCATCCGCCGGGCCGCGGCCGCCGGCGACGCGGCCCGGCTCTCGGACGCGCTCGCGTGGATCCTGGCGCAGCCCAAGCCGCTCGGCGAGATGGCGGCGGCGCTGGCGAGCGCGCTGCACGCCCTCTACGACCTCGATCCCGAGCGCGGCACGGCGCTCGCGAGGCGCTCGCTCGACGTCTTCGGCCCGCAGAACCCGCTCCTGCGCGAGCGGCTGCTGGAGCTCGCGCGCCGAGCGGGCGACCCTCACCTCGCGGTGACCGTGCTCGAGCGGTGGCTGGCCGTCGAGATGACGGCGTCGCACGCCCCCGAGCTGATGTTCATGCTCGCCGATTGCCGGCTCGACGGCGGGGATCCGGACGGGGCGGCGCAGGAGCTCACGCGCGCAGCCGCGGTGCAGGCGGATCCTCACGAGGTCCTCGCGCGGGTCCAGCGCCTCGAGTCGTCGCTGCTCGACGCGAAGGGGCTCAGCTCCGACGGCGCCATCGCGCTGGCCGAGGCGAAGGCCCGGGCGTTCACCGCGCAGGGCGCCGTCACGGCGGGAGAGGCGGCGGCCGCGTGGCGTGAGCTCGGCAGCCTGCGCTGGGACCTGGCGGAGGATCACCGGGGCGCCGAGGAGGCGTTCTTCCGCGCGAGCGAGATCGCGCCGAGCGGCGGCACCGAGCGTTACGCGCGGGACATGTGCGAGTTCGCGGGCGTCGAGGCGGCGATCGAGGCGATCGTCGCGCGCGCCGCGGAGGCGCGGAGCGAGAGGGGCGCCCAGCTCGCCGCGGACAAGAACAGGTGGTCGGGCGACGTCGGGCCCGAGCGGCGCAGGCGCGCCAACCTGCTGATCGAGGCAGCCAACCTGGCGCACGAGCACGGCCTGCCCGAGCGCGCGCTCTCTGCGGCGGCGAGCGCGATCGAGCTCGATCCCCTCCGCGCCGACGCCGTCGCGCTGGTCGAGAAATCGGCGGACGCCGACGGCGGCATCGTCGTCCTCGACAAGACCTACCGGCTGCTCGCCGACGCGGCCCTGGGCTGCTACGGCCGCCGCGCCGCCCATTACCGCGCGGCGCGGCAGCTGGAGCGGCGCGGCGCGTTCGAGCTCGCGCTCGCGCACGCCGTGGCCAGCTTCGAGGCGGTCCCGACCGAGGGCACCTCGTACGTGCTGCTCGCTCGGCTCGCCGAGCACGTCGGCGAGCCGTCGGACGCCGTGCGCGCGCTCGAGCGGGTGGCGACGACGGCCGATCCGTCGTCGCGCAATGCGTGGTTGAAGCGCGCCGCGGCCCTCACCGGCCGCACAGAGGAGGGCCTCCGGCTGCGCCTCGACATCCTGCTCCGCGCGATGGTCGTACGCCCGGATCCGGCGCTCGTCGAGGACGTCGGCGCGGCCATCCGCGATCTCATCGCGTGCACGGGGCAGCCGGAGGTCGAGGCCATCCGCTTCGACCGCGCGGTCAAGGCGAGCATCGCGAAGCTCGACGGCCCCGAGGGGGCCCGCGCGGGGCTCGCGATGGCGCGCATCGCCGTCGCCGTCCTCGACTCGGCCGCGCTCGCGCTCGCCGCCATCGAGCGCGCGATGCTCGCCGACGGCGACGTCGACGAGTTCCAGACGCTCCTCGACATCGTCGGCGAGCTCGCGCAGCAGACCGAGCCGGCGTCGCACCTCGTCGCGGCGGTGTACGCCGCAGCGATGAGGCCGCACTCGAGCGTCGGTCCCAGCCTGCTCAGGTGGGCGAGCAAGCTCGCAGGCGCCCTGAACGTGCCACCGGTCGCCGCGGCGCTGCTCGTGGAGGCCGCCCGGCGCGCGCCGGAGGACGACGCGCTCGCGTACGAGGCGGAGGGGGCCGTCGAGGCCAGCGGGGACGATGCGCTGAAGCGCTCGCTGGACGATGCCCTGCCGGTCGCGCGGCGCCTGGAGGCGCTGCTCCACCTCGCGGACAAACACGAGCGCGAGGGCCAGCGCGCCGAGGCCACCGTCGCCCTGGAGCGGGCGCTCGCCGGCGGCCAGCTCGCGGGCGAGACGCGCAACGAGGTCGTCACCCGGCTGCGCCGGCTGTACGCGGCCGAACGTCGCAGCGCCGATCTCGAGACGCTCGTCCAGTCCGAGCTCGCGCGCATCGACCTGCCGGATGCCGTCCGCCTCGCGTTGACGCGCGAGCACGCCGGCATCCTCGCCGCCGGCGGCGATCTCCATGGCGCGGTGGAGCTCCTCCTGGAGGCCGCCCAGAGGACGCCGTTCGACAAGGCGCACATCGACGAGCTCATCCGGCTCGCGCGGAGCTCCGACGATCGCCAGCGGCTCTTCGACGTGCTCACGCGCCTCCAGGGCATCCTGACCGGCGACGAGGAGCGGCTGGTCGTTCTTCGCGAGCTCGCGCCGCTGGCCCAGGAGCTCGGCGATCGCGGCGCCGCGGTGGCGCTCTACGAGGCGATCGCCCGGCTGGATCTCACCGACATGCACGCCGTCGAGATCGTCGAGCAGGACGCGAGCGACCGCGGCGATCACGCCGCGGTCGCCGCCCTCCTCGCGCGCCGCATCGAGGCGGCTCCGCTGCCGGACACGAGGCGCGCGCTGCGGCTCCGGCGCGCTGCGCTGCTCGAGCAGCGCCTCGGCCTGCTCGACGAGGCGTGCGCCGAGCTGGAGTCCCTGCTCGCGGCGTCACCGGACGACGTGAGCGCGCTGAGGTTCCTCGCGGACATCCACGAGCGGCTCGGGACGCCGCTCCGCGCCGCCCCGCTCTGGTGCAGGCTGGGCGATCTCGCGACGACCACCGACGAGCGGGCCGAGTACAGCCTCCGCGCGTGCAGCAGCTACCTCGGCGGCGGGGATGTCGAGTCCGCGAAGGACACGCTGGAGAGCGTCGCTCGCATCGCGCCGCGCGAGGCCGTGATCGAGCTCCGCGTCGAGATCGCCCGCCGGGAGGGGGATGGCCACGCGCTCGCCGCGGCGCTCGATCAGCTCGCCAGCGCGTCGCGCGACGCCCCCGAGCGGCGCGCGCAGCTGCTGGTCGAGGCGGCGCGCGCCACCTCGACGCTCGGGGACGACGCGACGGCGCTCGAGCGCGCTCGCCGCGCCGTGAAGCTCGCCCCGGAGTCGCCCGACGCCGTCCTCGAGGCGCGCCGCATCGAGTATCGCCTGCGCGGGACCGGGACGCCGCGCGACGCGCAGGCCGCGGTGGAGGAGCTCGGCCGCATCGCGCCGCGCCTGCGCCCGGCGCACGTCGATCTGCACGCGTTCTTGCTCGCCGAGACGCTCGACGTCATCCAGGGCCACGGCGCCGGCATGCGGGAGCTGACCCGGCGCCACGCCGAGGTCGGCCCGAGCACGCTGGTCGCGCTCGGCATGGCGGAGCGCCTGGCCCTGAAGCGGAACTTCTCTGCCGCCCTCCCGCTGTTCGATCGCGCGCTCGGCGGCGATCTCCAGGGGATGCGCGCGCGCGGTCGGGTCGCGCTCGCCGCCGCCGAGACCGCTCAGAACGCCGGCGATCTCGAGGCGGCCGCTCGCCTGCTCGAGGAGGCCGCGGCGGAGCCCGAGACGCGCACGCTGGCGCTGCGCCGCCAGCTGGAGCTCACGGCTGCGCGAGGCGAGCCCGAGGCCGCCCGGAAGGCGCTCGAAGAGCTCGCCTCGCAGAGCTCGGGGATCGATCGCGCGCGCGCGCTGATGCAGCTCGCGCGCCTGCACGTGTCGAGCGACCCGGATCGCGCGGCGAAGATCCTCTCGCAGGCCACGGTGCTCGCGGGCTCGGATCGCTCGCTGGGGCTGAAGATCGCCGAGCTGAACGCCGAGCTGGCCAGCGAGCGGGCGACCTTGCCTCCCGAGGAAGTGGCCCAGGCGGCGACGCTCCGGGCAGCCGCCGCGGAGCCGGCCCAGGCGGCACCCGAGGCGCCGCCCAGCGCTGCGTCGGCGGCGAACGGACCCGCGAGCAGCCGCGCGCCGTCGAGCGGCGTCGGGCCCGCGAGTAGCCGTACGCCGTCGAGCGGCGCCGGGCCCGCGAGCAGCCGTACGCCGTCGAGCGGCGCCGGGCCCGCGAGCAGCCGCGCGCCGTCGAGCGGCGTCGGGCCCGCGAGCAGCCGCGCGCCGTCGAGCGGCGTCGGGCCCGCGAGCAGCCGCGCGCCGTCGAGCGGCGCGCCGGCCTCGAGCAACCCGCACATCGATCTCGTCGAGCTCAACGACCCGCTCGACGAGGGGTTGATCGCCGACGACCCGTCGCAATCCACCGCTCCCGCGCTCTCGGACGACGATCTGCTCGACGGGACGGCGAGCACCGCGGCCTCGCCGGCGCCGTCCCCGAGCGCTGCGTCAGGCGCCGCGGAGAGCAACGCCGCGCGCGGCGGCGCCGCGTCGGCCCGCTCCAGCGTCGGCGCGCCGCAGGCCGGGCCCCCGGCCTCCGCCCCGGCGTCGATCCAGCCGCCCTCCTCCGCGACGCGGCTCGTGGCCGCGTGGTCGCCGTCCGCGGCCGAGAGCTTCGAGGAGGCAGCGCTCTTCCGCGAGCTCGCCGCGGGCTCGTACGACGCTGGCGAGCGGCTCATCAAGAGCTTCGCTCCGCGCGACGATCGCTCTCGGGAGGCGCTGGCGGTCCGACGGATGCAGGCCCACCTGCACCTCGGCGATCGGGGCACCCTGGAGCGCCTTCAGGCGGCCGCGATCGCCGACAAGAACATGACCTACGCCCGCGCCATCGAGCACGTGCTGCGCGCCTTCGACGGTGACGAGCCGTCCGACCGGCCCGGCGAGGGCGTCGTCACGCCGCCGCCCCTCGCCGCGCAGCGCGACGCGCCGGAGCTCGTGAGCGCGCTGCTCTTCCGCGATCTGGAATCGCCGGTCAACGAGGCGCTCGCGATCGTCTGGGAGACGGGCCTCTACCGCCGCGACGCAGGCCAGTCTGGGCTCGTCCCCTCCGAGCGGATCCAGCCGACATCGCCGACCCTCCTCGGGGAGATCTACGGCGTCATGGCCGCTCACCTCGGCCTTTTGCGCACCGCGCTCTTCCACCAGCGCGCTCCCTTGCCTGCTCCGTCGCCGCCGGAGGGGCAGGTCATCCGGGTCAACCCGCCGGCCGTGCTGCTGCGGGGCGAGGTCCGCGAGGACACCCCCGAGCTGCGTTACCTGCTCGGCGCTCAGCTCGCTGGTGCCATGCCCGACCACGTCCTGGTGAACACCAGCTCGGAGGACGAGCTCCGCACGCTGCTCTCCGCCATCGTCGCCGCGTTCGGGCCTCTGGAGGCCACCGCGCACAGCGCGCGCGGCAACCCGGCCGTGGTGCGGCTCGAGCAGAACCTCTGGCAGCTCATCCCCCCGCGCGCGGAGCGTCGCCTCCGCGAGATCTGCGACAGCGCCGACAAGATCACCTACGAGGGCGCCGTCAAGACGACCCGCACCGCGATGCGCCGCGCTGGCCTCTTCGCCGCGGGCAATGTCGCCACGGCCGTGCGCGCGACCATCAAGGAGCGCGGCCTGGAGCTGGCGGTCCCGCTCTCCGACCCCGAGGGGCTCGCGGCGGCCTGCGTGGCGGTCCCCGAGATCGCCGATCTCGTACGCCTCGCGACGCGGATGGAGTACGCCGAAGCGCGATGGCAGCCTGGTACGGTGCCTTCACTCCGGCGGGTCGACACGGGAAGCTCGCGCTTCCGTGCAGGCACGTAGGCGTCGCGGCACCCGCTGCGCGGACGTCGGTGGCGTCATGTACCTCGCAGACCTCGCGCCCCCGCAGAGCCGACCGGAGCCCGGTGTTATCCCGTCCCACCCGAGCTTTCCCGCGTGCACGTCCGAGCTTCGCCTGGTTGCGATGATTGCGGGGTGGCCGCATCGGCGCATCCGTCTCGACGCGACAGCGCTGTCACAGCGCCGCCCCTGGTTGCGCGGCGCCCTGCCGAGCGGATGCACGCCATACGCTGCCCGGAACGCCGTCTGTCGGTTGGCACGAACATCGCCTTATCGCTCGGGTGTGATTTTCCCCTGCGCCTGCTCGGGTGCGGAGCCGTTCGGGCTCCGCGCGTTGCTCTCATCAGCTCGACGGCCACCGGTCGCCGGCGTCTCCGCGGAGCCGCGGCGCTCTGCCGCCGCATCGCGACGGGGGCGGTTCCTGCTCCGCGCTGCGCGCGCCGCGTCCTTGGCGAGGAGGGCGTGGTGAGCTCGCGACCCGTCGTGTGTGCCGCGCTGCTTGCCTGCCTACCGACCTCGGTGGCCTGCGGCATTCCCCTCGAGATGTCGGAATCCGCCCCCTTGAACGCCTGCGACAGGTCGGTCGAGTGCGGCCCGGGGGCGACCTGCGCCGATGTCAGCGGGCAACGCGCGTGCGTCTCGACGAGCGCGAACCTCGACGGGCTCATCCTCGAGATCCGGCCGCGCGCCTCGCCCGAGCTGGGCGCGGAGGTCTCTCATCTCCTCGCCATCGATGCGGCGAGCGGCTTCCCTCCTCAGGACCCTGGCGGGCAGGTGCATTCCGTCGATCTCACGATCCCCATGCCCGCGCGCGTGGAGGCCACGGTGCGCCTCGGTGGCTCCTATTGCGAGGGCCGCACCGGCGGGCTGCCTCCCCTGACCGGCGGGCAGTTCCCCGTGAAGGTCGAGTTCCGGCGCATCGCGCCGATCCTGGGCCTGCCCACCCAGAGCTACTCGACGCTCTCGGAGCCGGACGGCGCCGACGGCCAGAGATTCCAGCTCTCGATCCCCGCAGGCGACTACCACATCTCGTTGATACCGCAGGCGCGCGGTGACTGCGCCGACGACATCCCCCCGCCGATCTTCCTGCCGAACCAGGTGGTCCCCGAGCAGTGGACGCTCGGCATCAACGCCGAGGCGCCCGCCGTGCTCCAGGGCAGCTTGCAGGTGCCTGTGCGCGTGCGCGTCGACGGGTGGAAGCTCGATCTCGTCGATCCGCAGACCGGCAGCGCCCTCTCCCAGGTAGGCCTCCTCGAACAGGCCGAGCCCGACCCGGAGGCGACCTCGACGCAGGTCGGGTTCAGCGTGAAGTTCTACTGGACCGACAAGGACAAGAGCCCGCTCATCCGGCTGCGTCCGAGGGACGGAGTGCCGAGGCCCACGGTCTACTGGGAGCTCGCTGCGCTCGCGCTCCAGGGCTCCACGGGGAACCTGAACCTGTCGCTCCTCCAGCTCGACGCGGCGGCGCGCCGCGTGGAAGGTCAGACGATCGACGAGGACGGCAACCCGGTGCTCTCCGCCGTCCGTATCCAGAGCGCCATCATCGACAGGGCGCCCACCGCCGCCTACAAGCTGGACACCGAGACGGACGCGAACGGCCTCTTCCGTGCTGACCTCCCGCCAGGCGAGTACGTCCTCTTCACGCAGCCGATCAACGACACCACCAAGGCGGCCGTCAAACAGCCGCTCAAGTTCGCCGCCGGCGACGACTGCTACTGCGGTCAGTCGGTCGTCATCCCCGAGGCCGGGACGCTCCGCGGCCGCGTCCAGGGGCCCATGGGCGAGTTGATGGATGGCGCCAGCGTGTTCGCGGTCCCCTCCCGTGGCCAGGTCACGCCCTACATCGGCCAGGTGCTGACGCCCGGGCCGCTGCTGCCCCGGCAGGCGTCCGGGGTCCTCCGTGAGGGCGCGTTCTCGATCGGCATCGACCCAGGGGAGTTCGACTTCTCGGTCCGCCCGACGCCTGGCTCCGCCTACCCGTGGCTCGTCAGGCCGCGCCTAACGGTCTCTGCGATGGACGCCGCGATCACCGACCTCGATCTCGCCATCTCCTACCCGGCCGTGCTCCAGGGCGTCGTCCGCGACGCGTCGGGCGCCCGGCTCGGCGACGCCACGGTCGTGGCCTGGCTGCCGGTGCAGGGCGCGACCGCGCAGGAGACGAGGGGCGTCCAGATCGGCGAGACCCGGTCGGCGGCCGATGGCTCCTATGTGCTGCCGCTCCCCCCATCGATGTCCCGGTGAAGTCGGAGCGAAAAAGGGCGGTACCAGCTCAGCGCGGAGCGAGATAGGCTAACGCCCGTGGCGCAGCCGACGCGCGGTGGGACATCGGAGCCTTCAACCGAGGATGGCCTGACCCTCGCGCCTCCTCTGCGCGGCGACCTGGGCCAGCGCGCCGACGAGGAGCGCGCGACCGGGACCTCGCTTCCGTCTGCGCAAGAGCTCGCGATCGCGCTGCATGAGGTCTCCAATGCGCTCACGGTCATCGTGGGGTGCATCGAGCGCGCGCAAGGCGAGCAAGGCCCCGAGCTGGGCCGCGCGCTCGGCGTCGCTGCGTCCCGCGCGGGCGACGCTCGCCGCCTGATCCGGCGGGCCATCGGCGCCGAGGGCGAGGGGCGTCCGGCCGGCGACGGCGAGGTCGCGTCGAGGCCGCTGGGGGAGCCGGCGCGCGTGATCGCCGACGTCATCGACGACGCCGTGATGGGGCTCGAGCCCGAGGCGCGCCGCTCGGCGATCGCGCTCCGCGCGGTGATCGAGCCCGCGGTCGCGCGCACCGGCGTCAGCAACGGCGCTGCGGTCGTGCAGATCTTGACGAACCTGCTGCTCAACGCCGTGGCGCTGTCGCCCCGCGGCTCGTCCGTCCGTGTCGATGCCAGGCTGGAGGGCGCGGCGGTCGTCATCGGCGTCGCGGACCAGGGGCCCGGCGTCCCGCCGTCGCGCCGAGCGACGCTGCTGAGCTCCGGCGTCTCGACGCGGCCTGGCGGAGCGGGCATCGGTCTCCGCCACTCCGCAGCGCTGGCGAGCGCTGCGGGCGGCGCGCTCGCGCTCGTGCCTTCGGAGGAAGGCGCTCGCTTCGAGCTGCGCTGGCCCATCGAGGACACGCCGCCCGCCGACGCCCCGCCCGGCGAAGCAGGAGCCGAGGGAGGGCCGCCTGCGCCGCGGAACATGACGTCGCCGCCGCAGCCCGGGACGGTCCTTGATGGCGTCAGGATCCTGGTGGTCGAGGACGACGACGCGGTGGTGGATCTGCTCGACACGGCGCTCACCGCGCGTGGCGCGAGCATCGTCAGCGTGCAGAGCGCGGTCGAGCTCCCGGGGGCCCTCGCCTCCGGGCCGTTCCAGGCTGCGCTGCTCGACATCTCGCCGATCCAGCAGGACGTCCTCGGCACTGTCTCCGCCGTCCGCAGGGCCAACCCGGACGTGCGGCTCGTGGTCATGTCCGGCAGCGCCGGCGCTGATCCTCTCCCCGCGAACTCCGGCGTCTCCTGGGTGCGCAAGCCGTTCGAGATCCGCGAGATCGTCGAGGCGCTCGTCCGCTGAAGAGCCCGCGGGCGCGGCGCGCGCAGCGCTCCGTGCGGTGCCGGCGTGCTCCTCTGGTGCGCGCTCCGCATTGTGCGCGCGCGGCCGTGGCGGCCGGCGATCGGCCGAGGCCGCGAGGCCGCCACGCCGGGCTGACCAGCGCGGGCGCTGCGCTGTGTGACGACGTTGTGAGGATTAGCTTGACTTCCCCGGCCAGCTGGGTAGGTTCCGTCCCGCAACCGCACTCGCGAAGGTGGCGGAATTGGCAGACGCACTAGCTTGAGGTGCTAGCGGGTAACACCGTGGGGGTTCAAGTCCCCCCCTTCGCACTCCCTGTCTCGTCTCTCTCGACGCCTCGTTCTCCACTCCTTGTGCACACCTGGCTGAGCGCATTCCCTCAGCGCGTGTGCAGTACCTATGGCGCCGCCCTTGTGTCTTGACGGGGCCGCCCGGTTTCGGAGCGCGCGTCTGAATCTCGACGGCTCGCCCTGGCACCGCTGAGCGCTCGTCTGCGCCCAGCTGGACGCAGGGCGATGATGCGAGCAGCAGATGCCGCGTGGGGAGTGGCGCTCCGGGGGGGGCGTGCGACAGACCGCCTGTTCGGGCGGATGTCACACGAGTTCGCGCGGGGGATGCACATGAGAGCGCGCCGGAGAGCCTTCAAGGCTCCTCCGAGCGGTTGGCCGACGTGTTGTCTCGGCGGCTGCCCCCGAGGCCTCTCGCTGGCTGTTCGGCCCAGGCAATCCTCGCAGACTCGTTCGATACGGACGGTGGTTCATGTCCCTATCGCATTGGAGTTGACGCCAATCGATCCATCGGTTGTGCGCGGCAGCGGGCTTCGAGCGAGGATCCATGGCGTTCGTGGATGGTCCACTCAGCATGTTCCAGAGTGCATCGTCCTGCCGGTCTCTACCGGCTGACCCATCGACAGGAAAGCTCGACATGAATCGACCCTGGCTCGCCCTCGTTCTCTACGGGATCTACCTTGCGCTCGCGTTCGGGTGGCGCTCGCTCAGGCAGCGCAGCGCGACAGGATCGGCGGGCTTCCGTGGCATCTCGGGGCCACCCGGGTCGCTGCCGTGGCTCGGCGGCGTGCTCTTCGTGATCGCGCTCGTCCTGGGAGCGCTGGCCCCCGTCGCGGAGCTCGCGGCCTGGATCGGGCCCCTCGCCGATCCCGGCCCGGCCCTCGTCGGCCTCGGCGCGGCCATGACGATCTCGGGGACGCTCGGCACGCTCTGGTCACAGGGCGCGATGGGCGCGTCCTGGCGCATCGGCGTCCGCGAGGCGGAGCGCACGGGCCTCGTGACCGGAGGCCCGTTCGCGGTGGTGCGGAACCCTGTCTTCAGCTTCATGATGCTGGCCGCGCTCGGGCTGCTGCTGGTCCTCCCGAACGCGGCCGCGCTCGCCTCGCTCGTCGCGCTGGTCATCGCGATCGAGCTGCAGGTCCGCCTGGTCGAGGAGCCGTACCTCTCGCGCACCCACGGCGGCGCGTACGCGGCCTACTGCGCGAAGGTCGGCCGCTTCCTGCCCGGGATCGGCCGAGGGAGCGCGCCGCCGTCGCCCTGACGCCCCTCAGCTCGCCAGGGGCAGCGAGAAGTGGATCGTCGTCCCCTGGCCCGGGGCGCTCTCGACCGCCATCGTCCCGTGGTGCGCCTCGACGATGCCGCGCGCGATGTAGAGGCCCAGCCCCGCCCCGGTGCGCGACTCCTGCGAGGCCTTCCAGTAGCGATCGAAGAGGTGCGGCAGGTGCTCGGGCGGGATGCCCGGGCCCGTATCGGCCACCGAGAAGCGCGCGCTGTCAGCCACCCGGCAGAGCGACACGCTCACGACGCCGCCCCTCGGCGTGAACTTCAGCGCGTTGCCGAGCAGGTTCGAGAAGACCTGGAGCACGCGATCCCGGTCGGCGAGGACCTCCAGGCCCGCGTCGAGCGGCCCCTGCATCACCCGGCAGCCCTTCGCCTCCGCGAGCGACGCGGCGGCGTCGAGCGCCTCGCGGACGAGCGTCCCGCCGCGCTCCACCCTCGGCGACACCACGAGCCGCCCCGCCTCGATGCGCGACGCGTCGAGCAGATCCTCGATGAGCCGCGTCATGCTCTGGATGCCGCGGTCCATGCGGTCGACGAGCTGGACAGCGTCGTCGTCGTCGCCGTCCTTCCGCTGGAGCAGATCGCTCCGCAGCAGCGACGCCGTGATCGCGATCGTGTTGAGCGGGTTCCGGAGATCGTGCGACACGATCGCCAGGAGGTCGTCCCGGGCGCGCGTCGCGGCCTGCGCCTCGTTGTACAGCCGCGCGTTCTCCAGGGCGACGGACGCCGACTGCGCGAGCTGGGTGAGCAGCACCTCGTCGCTCTCCACGAAGGGGCCGTCGCGCCGATCGAGCAGCTGGATGCTCCCGATGCACTGGCCGTCCCGGCCGCGCAGCGGCGCCGCGAGGAGCGAGCGCGGGTGGAGCTCCGCCGGCGAGCGCGAGAGCACGTCGGCGCACGTCGGATCGCTCGCGATCTCGTCGCCTGTCAGCCGGACGCTGGTGCTCCTCCGCTCGATCAGGCCGAACGCGACCTCCCGGACGCCGTCGCGGTCCTCCCGCGCGGCGTACTCCTCGGACAGCGAGATGCCCGTCAGGGGTCGCTGCTCCACGCCCCGCGCCGCCAGCCGCGAGGCCGCGACGCCCGCGTCGAGCAGCGCGCGCGCCTCGTCGGTGGTGCGCTGGATCAGCTCGTTCAGCGAGAGCGACCGGTGGATGCGCAGCGTCGCCTCGGTGAGCTGCGCGAGCTGGTTCGCGTGGCGGGCGAGCGCCCTGCGCGCCTCTTCCTCGCGGCGCTCCGCCTCGCTCAGCCGCAGGACGTGGCGCAGGCTCTGCACCAGCCGCTCGGGCGTCAGCAGGTTCTTCGGCACGTAGTCCGCCGCGCCCCGCTTCATCAGATCGACCGCGAGCGACTCGTCGCCCTGCCCGGTCAGCATGATGAACGGCGCCGTGAGCTTCGCGTTGCGCGCCGCCTCGATCACCGCGAGCCCGTCGCCCCCGGGAAGGTAATAGTCGAGCAGCACGCAGTCGATCTGCTGCTCGTACAGCACCGCGAGCGCCGAATCGACGGAATCGGCCTCCCTGATCTCGGCGTCGACGCGGCCGCTCCGCAGCGCGCGCAAGATCGCGATCCGATCGACCGTGTCGTCGTCGACCACGAGGAGGCGCACCGACCCAGGGCTCAAGGCATCTCCACGAGCGTCCAATACCGGTTCAGTGCCGTCATGAGCTCGACGAAGCTCATGAAAGTGACCGGCTTGAGCAGGTAGCCCGCGACGTTGAGATCGTACGCGTCCACCTTGTCCCGATCGTCGTTCGACGTTGTCAGCACGACGACGGGCGTCGCCCGCAGCGAGACATCGGCCCGGAGCTCGCGGAGGAACTCGATGCCGTTCATCCTGGGCATGTTCAGGTCGAGCAGGACGAGGCGCCGATCCCTGGGCACCTGGTTGCCGCGCAGCAGATCGAGCCCCTCCACGCCGTCGCCCGCCACCCAGAGCGGGTTCGTGATCTTGCCCCTCTCGAACGCCCTCCGGACGTTCATCACGTCGACGGTGTCGTCCTCGACCAGGATAATATTCAGGAATTTACCGTCCATCCTCGTCCTCGTGGAGGGGCAAAGCGGTGGCCCGTTGATAGCATCAACCGCAGGCCGCGCGCACGGGCTACGGTGCTACGGCCAGCTACCGCGCTTGCCCGCGCGGCCGACGAGGTGTGCGACCGCGGTCACCAGGCTGTTCGGCTCGATGGGCTTGGCCAGGTGCATCTGGAAGCCGGCGGCGATCGCCTGACGGCGGTCCTCCATGCGCGTGTAGGCGGTGAGCGCGAGCGCCGGTATGCCGCTCGCGGGGACGTCGGCCCCCAGCGCGCGCAGCCGCCGCATCATCGCGTAACCGTCCTCACCCGGCATGCCGATGTCGCTCACGAGCACGTCGAACTGGCCCATGCGGAGGGCCTCGAGCGCCGCGCCTGCTGAGGCCGCTTCGCTCACCGTCGCGCCGGCGCGCACGAAGATGATGCCGAGCAGCTCGCGGGCGTCGGTCTCGTCGTCGACCACGAGGACCCGGATGCCCTCGAGCACGCGCCGCGCGGCGCCCCCCTGCGCATCGCCGCCCCGGCGCTGCGGGGACGGCGGCGCCGCGAGCGCCTCGGCGCGGATCGGCAGCCGCACCCGGAAGCGCGCGCCCTTGCCCTCTCCGTCGCTCTCGGCGTGCACGCTGCCGCCCTGCGCCTCCGCCAGGTGCCGCACGATGGCGAGGCCGAGCCCGAGCCCGCCGTGGGCCCGGGTCATCCCCCCGTCCGCCTGCCGGAACCGCTCGAACAGGAACGGCAGGAAGCTCTTCGGGATGCCCTCGCCGTTGTCCTCCACCTCGACCTCGAGCGTCGCCTCGACGCGCCGGGCGAGGGCCCGCACCTGGCCCCCGGACGGCGTGAACTTCACCGCGTTCGTGAGCAGGTTCCAGACGATCTGCTGGAGCCTCTCCGCGTCGCCGAGGAAGATGCCCACGTCGTCGGCGACGGAGATGTCGACCGCGACGCCCTTCGCCAGCGCCGCCGGGCGCACCAGATCGAGCGCCGTGGCGAGCACCTGCCGCACGTCGACCGGATCGGTCCGCAGCTGCAGCTTCCCCGCGATGATCGTCGAGGCGTCGAGGACGTCCTCGATGAGCTGCGACTGCGCCTTCGCGTTGCGCTCGATCGTGGCGAGCCCCCGCTCGAGCGACTCGGCGTCCACCTCGCCCGTCCGGAGGATCCGCGCCCAGCCCAGGATCGACTGGAGCGGCGTCCTGAGCTCGTGCGACACCGTCGCGAGGAACTCGTCCTTGAGCCGGTTCAGCTGCTCGGCGTGCTGGCGCGCGCGCTGCTCCTGGTCGAGGAGCTGGGCGCGCTCGGCGTCGGTGCGCTTCTGCTCCGTGATGTCGTGGAACGAGATGCCGACGCCGTCACCCAGCGCGACCGCGATGGCGCGGAACGTCCGCGGAGCGCCCTCGTGCGCGCAGAAGAGCTCGACCCTTGCGGGCTCCCCTGTCTCCACGACGCGCGCGTACGCGTCGAACGCGCTCGCGAGCGCGCTGCCAGGGACCTCGACCGAGAGCCGCTTGCCCTCCAGATCCTTGCCGCGGCCCCCGACGATCGGCCCCGTGGCCGGGTTCACGTAGACCCACTCGAAGTCGGAGATCGCCCCGGACGCGTCGCGCACGCTGCGCAGCATCATGAACCCGTCGGGCGACGCCTCCTGCACGGTGCGGAACCTCGCCTCGCTCGCCCGCAGCGCTTGCTCGATCGACTTCCGCTCCGTGATGTCCGTCGCGGTGCAGGTGATGCCGATGATCTCGCCCGTGTCATCGGTCAGCGGCTCGATCGAGGCGTCGATGTGCTGGGTGCGCCCGCCGGCGCGCACCGCGATCTCGCGCCGCTGGCCGACGCCGCTGGCGAGCACGTCGCGCTTCGTCCGATCGAGCGACCTCGCGGCCTCCGGGTCCTCCAGCACCTCCCCGTCGGTCTTCCCGAGCACCTCGCGCTCGGACTTGCCGAACGAGTTGTGCATCCACGTGTAGCGCAGGTCCCGGTCCTGGGTGAACACCATGACCGGCGACCCCCGGAGCGCCTTGCGGAAGCGCTCCTCGTTCACGCGGAGCGCCTGCTCCGCGCGCAGGCGCTGGGCCACGCTCTGCTGGAGCTCGAGCGCGAGCCGCTCCGCCTTCCGGCGCGCGCCGATCTGCTCGGTCACGTCGAACGCCGTCACCATGACGCCCTCCACGGCGCCGCTCACGTCGTGCACCGGCTTGCACAGGACGTTGTACAGCCGCTCGACCGTCTCGCCGGTCCAGCGCGTGATCCGCACCGGGATCTCGCTCGCCACGCTCGGCTCGCCGCTCGCCAGGACGGCCTCGAGCTGCGCGTGCAGCGGCTGCCCGCGCAGCTCCGGGACCGCCTCGACGAGCGGCTTGCCGAGGAGATCGTCGCGGCCGACCATGCGGCAGAAGAGCGGGTTCGCGAGCTCGAACACGAGCGCTTCGCCCTTGAGGAAGCAGATCGGCGCGGGCGCCTGCGCGAGCAGCGAGCCGCTCCTGCCTCGCTCGATCTCGGTGCGCCTGCGCTCGGTCTCGATCGCCTCCAGCTGGAGCCGGGTGTGCTCGCTTACCGCCTGGGCGATGCCGGCGTCCACGCGCTCGGAGAGCGCCTCGATCTGCCGCACATCCGGCGTGATCCCGGCCTCCTCCAGCTCGCGGAGGATGGATTGCCGGAGGACGCCGTACTCTCGGACCATCACGCCCAGGTCGAGCCCGTGCTCCCAGCGCATCTCGCCGTGCTCGCGCGCCGCCTCCTTGCTGCCGGCCGTCGATGCGCGCTGCTCCAGGCTGGCGGCCACCTCGTCGAGGAAGTTCGGCAGCGAGTTGATGATGAGCGGCTTTGGCATGTTGCGCACCGCCGCGCTTCGCTTGCGCAGCTCGCCCACGAACCGCTCGATGATGGCCTCGCGGCGGGTCCGGATGAGCGTGGAGAGCGGGATCGTCATGATCGGATCGTTCGCGGCGTGAGCCCGACCTCGGCAGGCATCGCCGTCAGGGGCCCTGGGCAGCGAGCGGCGAGCGACGGTGGGCGATCGGCGGCGCGGGTGGCATCGGCGAGCACGGTATCTTCGGAGAGCCGACCGATCGCCACAAGGCGTCCTGCCTGCGCGGCCTCGGACGGCCGACCGCCGCTCTCCTGAGACAGCCGCGGCTGGCTCTCCGTCGGCATCGATCCCGACACCGGCCTTGAGCTGAGCCTGACTTCCATCTCGCCCGCACAAGCCCAGGCGCGAGCAAGCGTTGTGCCGAGATAGGCCAGCCGATGAACGAGGTGATGCGCGGTGCGCGACGTCACGAGTGAGGCAATTTGCCGCAGCTACCCCGCCCGCCCGTGTCGTGCGGCGGCACCCGCAGCGAGCCGCCGGGGCGCCCGGACGCTCCGCGGATCTGGCGAACTCGCGATGTCGCGGCACGTCGGCTGCAACGACGTGACGATGTAACCGCTGCAATCGCTGCAACAACGCAGCATCGAAGCGCTGGAACACTGATTCACCCAGTGATCACCCAATGAGGAGGTTATCATGCTCAGTTGGAGTGTCGCGTTCTTCATCGTGGCGATCATCGCTGCGATCCTCGGCTTCGGCGGCCTCGCGGCGAGCGCCGCCTCGGTGGCGAAGTTGCTCTTCGTCATCTTCCTCATCCTGGCGGTCGTCTCCCTCGCGCTCGGCCGACGCGTCCCGTCCTGACGCCATGAGGATCGCACGTGCTCGGAGGCCACGATCGGGGCGACATGCCTCGCCAGGCCGAGCGGTATCCATGCTTCCGCATGGCACGTCTGTCGCAATACCCGCGGATCGACCCGCCTATCGCGCCATGAGGCCCATTCCGGGCGGCGTCGATAGGGCGTTCGTGTCGCGCCGGGCGCTCGCCCGGACGCAAGGTCGCGCGTCGACCGCAGACCAGAGGAGATCATCATGTTGACCGTCCGAACATTCCTGCCTATCGCCATCGTCATGAGCGCCGTCGTGGGCTGCGAGTCCCCCACGGCGGACGCGCAAACCAAGGCCGAGCGCGCGCAGCGCGAGGCGCAGCAGAAGGCGGCGGAGGTCGCCACCGAGCTCGACAAGAAGGTCGCCGAGATCGACCAGCGGGCCGAGCGGGCGACCGACGACGCGCTCCGGGAGGCCGCGGAGAAGCTCAACAACGCTGCCGTCAAGGCCCAGGAGAAGACCGCAGAGGCCGAGGCGGAGCTGGCGAAGGCGCGCGCGGACGTGCGCGAGTCCACGTCGCGCAGGATCGAGGACCTCGAGAAGGATGCCGTCGAGCTCCGCGAAAAAGCCGAGAAGAAGCTGCCCAAGGACGAGGTCGGCAGGCTGATGAAGGATGTGGAGGACAAGTCGGAGGCGGTCCGCAGGAGCCTGCGCGACCTCGACGCGGCCTCCAGCGAGACCCTCGACCGGGTGAAACAAGGCGTCTACCAGCGCGTGGAAGAGCTGGATCGCGCGATCCAGGCGGCGAAGCGGCGCGTCTGATGCAAGCCCGTTGGCATCGGCCCAGCAAAGCTCGACACGAGGAGGACATGATGGCGAATCAGAAGGCGACTCAGCAGACCCCGTCGGGGGACATCGAGGGAGAGGGCAACCGCACGGCCGATCGCCGTTACCGAGAAGGGGTGGAGAAGTCGGTAAAGGCCGGCAAGATCAAGGAGCACGCCGAGGAAGCCGCCCGCGCGCTCGACGGCCCCGAGGGCGACGCGCTACGCGAAGCCGAGGAAGCGGCGCGGCGAGGTCAACCCAGCTGAGGTGATCCGCGATGATCCGCGAGCTCCGATGCAAAGCCTGTGGCCGCCGGTACGTCTTCGTATCGACGGCGGCCACGCCCTGCCGGGCCTGCGGCTCGGCCCTCGACGAGGTGGAGCTCGAGCGCGGCGTTTACGAGCTCGTCACGAACGACGCGCAGAGCGCCGCCTCACCCCGACCGTCGAGCCCGGCGGACACCATGGTCCCCGAGGATCTCGGCTACGGCGAGTCCCACGGATACGGACCCGCGCACGGCGGCCCGACCGGCCCCGGCGATGCGCCCGCGACCAGCCCCTGATCCACGGAGCTCGCCCTGCGCTTCGCGCTCAGGGCGCCGCGGGCGCACTTGTAGATAGAGCGCCCGTGGCGGCCGCCAGAGAAGGCCAGAGAAGGTGGACAGACGGCGGGACGCCCGAGCACGCAGGGGCGCCGGCCGTCAGGCCGCCCTCGCTGCGCGGAGCGGGGCGTGGATCGCGGTGTGGGGGCGGCGGGAGTGGGCGATGAGCGCCTCGAAGAGCTCCAGCATCTGCCGGCCGAGGCGCTCGTTCGTGTCCTCGGTCAGCTCCGCGTCGATCCTCGGCAAGAGGTCCCGCTCCTCCTCCTCGGCGTGGTGCGTGACGAGCTCCCTCAGGGTGGCGAGCCTGGCCTTGAAGCTCGGGTCCTCCGGCGCCGTGCCGACGACGCGACGGATCTCGAACCGCGTGACCGTGTGCTCCTCGCAGGCTCCGCCGATGAGGTCCGGCTCGACGGCGAGCAGCTCCGGGAAGAGGACCACCTGCTCGGCGAGCATGTGGGCGAGGAGGTGCTTGGTCAGCTCGTCCGTCGCTCGCCGGACATCGCCTGGGGTCGAGAGGACCAGATCGAACAGCCTCTCGGCTTCGCGGTGTTGCCCCTTCAAGAGCTGTGTCGCCTTCATGCATTCTCCTCTCAAGGACAGGACGTTAGGTTGTTGTTCATCGAGGTAGATAGGTTGTCGTTCATCGAGGTGGAAAAGGAGCTCGTCGCTCTCGCTCGCTCGCGACCAGCTCACGCGACGGCCTCGGCCGAGGGCTCGCGGCGGCGCGCCGAGCCTTCAGCGAGGTGACATTGCGCCGTCGCGCAGCGCGCGCAGCGTCAGCGGCAAGGCCCGCGATCGCGCGAGCCGCCCTCCAGCCCCCTCTCCTGCATGAGGCGCAGTCAAGCAATCACCGTGCCGATTAGGTTTATTCCGGATGCCAAGAGACGCTGGATGCTGGACAGGGAATACCGATGTGGAATTTCGCCTCTCGTCACGGCTCTCGGGGCTCGGGCGGACTCGGCTGCTGGCGGGAGGCGGAGTCGTCTGATCGAGAGAGGCGCACGGCGCCCGCGGGAGACCGCGACGACGCCTCGCCCCGTGGCCCGCCGGAGGCGCGCGACACGCACCGCGAAGGAGGCGCGCTGCCGGCCTGCGCCGATCCGTGGAGGATCGGCGGGTCGGTAAGTCCCCGACCGGCGATGGCGCCTCGGGCGCAGCGGCGCTCGCTGGCCCCCGTCGGCGGCGGAGCGCTCGCCCGCTGCGCGCGGCCGGCGCCATCCAGGATGGGGCAAGAACGCGCACCTGTGGCGAAACGTCACGTTCGAAGGGCGCCGGTGAGGAGCGGACTGGGCTTGATGGCGCGGACTCTCCGTGGCACGTTCCCTGCAACTGCAGGCAGCGGTCGACCTTTAGAAGAGCTGCCGGGGAAGGACACGCGATGAGCGGCAGGATACTCGTCGTCGACGACGACGAAGCGACGTGTGATCTGGTCGAAGCCCTCCTCAAGAGGCAGGAGTTCTCCGTCGCGGCGCGCACTTCGGCCAAGAGCGCGCTCGAGCTGGTGAGCGAGGACGATTTCGACGTCGTGTTGACCGACGTCGGCATGAGCGAGATGAGCGGTCTGGAGCTCTGCGAGCGCATCCTCGGCGCCCGCCCCGACATGCTCGTCATCGTCATGACGGCGCTCGGGAGCATGGAGACCGCCATCTCCTCCATGCGCGCCGGGGCGTTCGACTTCGTCACGAAGCCGCTCGACGCGAACCTCCTTGGCCTGACGGTCTCCCGCGCCGTCCAGCATCGGCGCCTCCGCTCGGAGGTGAAGCGCCTGCGTGAGGCGGCCCACGATGTCCAGCAGACCAAGGGCCTCGTCGGGCGCAGCCCTGCGATGAAGCGCGTCTACGATCTGATCGGGCGCGTGGCGCGCAGCGACGCCTCGGTCCTCGTGCACGGCGAGACGGGCACCGGCAAGGAGCTCATCGCTCGGGCGATCCACGAGGCCAGCGGCCGGTCCGGCCCCTTCGTGGCGGTCAACTGCGCCGCGGTGCCCCAGGCGCTCCTCGAGAGCGAGCTCTTCGGCCATGCGCGCGGCGCCTTCACCGACGCCAAGACCCAGCGCACCGGCCTGTTCCTGGAGGCCAGCGGCGGCACCATCTTCCTCGACGAGATCGGCGAGATGCCCCTCGAGGTCCAGCCGAAGCTGCTCCGCGCGCTGCAGGAGCGCAAGGTGCGGCCGGTGGGCTCGAACGCCGAGATCCCCTTCGACGCGCGCATCGTGACGGCGACGAACCGCGATCTCGAGACCGAGGTGTACGAGAAGCGGTTCCGCGAGGACCTCTACTACCGGGTCAACGTCGTGAAGATCGACCTGCCGCCCCTGCGCGAGCGCGGCACGGACGTGCTCCACCTCGCGATGCACTTCCTCGAGAAGTTCTCGTCCCGCAGCAGCAAGGGCGTGCTCTCGCTCTCGACCGCGGCCGCGGAGAAGCTCACGGCGTACAACTGGCCGGGCAACGTGCGCGAGCTCGAGAACAGCATCGAGCGCGCGGTGGCGCTGGCTCGCTTCGAGCAGATCACGGTCGAGGACCTGCCGGAGAAGGTCCAGGCCTACCGGCCCGACCGCTTCGTCGTCGCCGTCGACGAGCCGGCGGAGATCATGACGATGGACGAGCTCGAGAAGCGCTACATCAAGCGCGTGCTCGCGCTCGTCGGCGGCAACAAATCGCGCGCCGCCCAGATGCTCGGGTTCGACCGGCGGACGCTCTACCGCAAGCTGGAGCGTTACGGGGAGCAGGACGGCTCGGGCGGGGACGAGGGCCCAGACAAGGACAAGGCGTCCTCTTCGCCGGGCTCGGCGAGCTCCTCGTTGAGCTGAGGCGAGGCGTAACGAATGAGTGAAAAGGCGCTGTCCGACTCGATTTACAAGCTGTTCGCGCGCGCGGGGCACGACGTCCGCGGGCCCGCCGGGGTGGTGGCCACCGCGCTCAACGAGCTGGAGATCGCCCTCGGGGGCGAGGCCACCGCCCAGAACGCGGCGTACTTCACCATGGCGCGGCGGGGCGTGCGCCGCCTGCTGCGCCTCGCCGACCGCTACACCGCCGCGTCCGAGCTGCCGCGGCAGCCCGACGCCCCAGCGCAGCCGCTCGACCTCGAGGCGCTCGTCCAGAAGGCCGTCGCGGAGGCGTCGTTCGTCTATGGGCGGCGCGACGTCACGGTCGCGCTCGACCTCGCCCCCCTGCGCGGCTTCGCGCACGCCGCCTCGATGACGGCGGCGCTCTCGGACGCGCTCATGCTCGCCCTGAACGTAGCCCGCGCGCGGGTCGTCGTGGCGCTCGCGGCCCGCGGCGATCGCGCGCGGGTGGTGCTCACGAGCGACTCGAGCACGGCCTCGGTGGAGAAGCTCTTCGAGGCCGCGCTCTCGCCGGACGCGGATCCGCTCGCCGACGGCGGGCTGCCCGTCCGGGTGATCGACGGCGTGCTCAAGGCGCACGGCGGCGAGGCGCGGGCCGACCGCGTCGGCGCGGAGACGCAGATCACCCTGGAGTGGCCGCTGAACGCGGCCGACCGCAAGGCGGGGGCCTGATGAGCGCAGAGCTGCCGCAGGTGCTGGTGCTCGACGACGACGACGACACGGCGGCGCTGCTCGGCATGGCGCTCCGCCGCCGCGGCTTCCGCGTGCTCGTGGCGCGCTCGTGCGAGGAAGGGCGCTCGATGCTCGCCGGGAGCGCGGTCGATGCCCTGGTGACGGACGTGTCGCTCCCCGATGGCAGCGGCGTCGAGCTGGTCGCGTCGCTCGCGGACAGGCCACGGGCGGTGATCGTCGTGAGCGGATTCGGCGGGGACGACGACCGCGAGAAGAGCCGGACGGCCGGCGCTCATGCGCACATGGTCAAGCCCATCGACGTGGCCCGGCTCGTGGCCACGCTCAACGAGCTGCTCGGGCGGCCCAGCTGAGCGGGCCGCCGGCGATCCCGCGCTGCGCGCTGGCCACCCTGGCGCGCGGCGCAGGGCGGTCGCGGGCTCGCCTCACTTGTCGACCGACGCGTAGAACGAGACGCCCCGCCGGTTCTCGTCGAGGCGGAGCGGGTGCTGCAGCGCTGGCAGCGCGCGCTGGGCGCAATCGAGGCGCTCGCAGGTCCGGCACGTGACGCCGACGGGCACGGCCGCGCCGATGTTGTCCAGGTCGATCCCGTCGGCATAGACGAGCTCGCGGGCATAGCGGACGTCGCAGCCCATGCCGATCGACTGCACCGTGTGGGGGACGTGGTAGCCGCCGCGGTCGCTGCGCACGGTGCGCGCGATGCAGAAGTAGACGGCGCCGTCGGGCATCTGCGAGAGCTGGATCCGGATCATGCCGGGCGTCATCAGGGCGGCGTGGACGTTCCAGCGGGGACACGCGCCGCTGAACCGCGCGAACCGTATGCCGGAGCCGCTGAAGCGCTTCGAGATGTTGCCCGCGATGTCGATGCGGACCATGTGCATCGGCACCCCCTCGGCGCCCGGGCGGCGGAGCGTCGTCAGACGATGGCACACCTGCTCGAAGCTCGTGCCGAACCGGTGCGCGAGGAGCTCGATGTCGTAGCGCTCGGCGCGCGCCGCCTCCAGGAACGGCAGGTACGGCATGAGGATCGCGGCCGCGAAGTAGTTGGCCAGCGCGACGCGGGCGAGCGCGCGGGACTCCGGGGTCGTGAGGTTCTCGTCGCGCAGGATGCGGTCGATGGCCGTCGATTGCGTCAAGAGGCCGAGCTGGTGCGCGAGCTGGAACCGGCGGCTCCGGGGCGGCAGCACCTCGGAGATGCTCAGCACGCGCCTGTCGGGGTCGTATCGCCGCATCGCCTGGCGCTCGTCCGCGACCCGGACGATGCGCACCTCGATGCCGCGCGTCGCGTGGAGGTACCGGACGAGGCCGCGGTAGACGTCGTCGGCGTCGAGCTCCGCCTCGCGCCAGAGCGCCTCGGCGCCTTCCTCGAGCTCCGAGAAATGGTTCATCCGGCGCTGGATGAGATCGCTGACCTCCTCGGACGGTAGCCGCGAGTTGTCGACCCCGACGAACCCGTCCCCCGCCAGCCGCTCTCCCAGCGTATCCAGCGATTCGCGCGTCGTCGCGTAGCTCCGGTAAAGCGTGAGCACCGCGCGCGCGACGTTCGGGGACGCCGCGACGAGCTCGCGCAGATCCGCGTTCGTCAGCCCGTGGCTCTCGAAGATGGGATCGCCGAACACCTCGTGGAGATCGGCTGTGAGCCGGACGTCCTCTTCCGACGCGAAGTTCTGGAGGTCGAGCTGGAATATCTGGGCGAGCCGGATGAGCAGCGGCGCAGTCAGCGGACGCCGGTTGTTCTCTATCAAGTTCAGATAGCTCGCCGAGACACCGAGGCGCTCCGCCAGATCGACCTGCGTCATGTGCTCGCGACGCCGGAGCGCGCGGACCTTGGCTCCGAGAAGAGGTGCATCGGCCATGGGGACCCTCCCGACGTGACCAGGACAACCTGGATGAAATGTAGGCGCAGCTCGCCTGGTGGAAATTTACAATAGTTTACACGTTGACACGCTGTAAAGCCCTTTCGTCTACATCGTTATCCGCCTGCATTTCAGAGCGAAGTTGACGCTGAAACCTCGTCGACAAACATAGGTTGCTTGTAACGACGCGCAGCGTTGCAGGAGATGTGGATGAGCCAGAATCATGAGACCGCAAGCGTCCGCTTGCTCGCTCCTCGGGTCGGGGGCGACGAGTCCGTCCTCACGCCAGAGGCCCTTCGGTTCCTTTCCGGTCTTGGGCGCAAGTTTGCTGACCGGGTACCGGCCCTGCTCGCCCGGCGGCGCGCTGTGCAAGAGCGGCTGGACGCGGGCCATCGGTTCGATTTTCTCCCCGAGACGCGGGATGTGCGCGAGGGCGACTGGACGGTGGCGCCGCTGCCCGAGGACCTCCTCGACCGGCGCGTGGAGATCACGGGTCCGGTCGATCCCAAGATGATCATCAACGCGCTGAACTCGGGCGCGAGCGTGTTCATGGCCGATTTCGAGGACGCCACGTCGCCCACGTGGAAGAACCTCATCGAGGGTCAAGCGGCGCTGAGGCTCGCGGCGCGGCGCGAGCTCCGTTACGAGGACCCGGCGACCGGCAAGCGTTACGCCCTCGGAGACAGGCTGGCGACCCTGCTCGTGCGCCCGCGCGGCTGGCATCTCCCCGAGAAGCACGTCGAGCTCGACGGCAAGCCGCTGCCAGGCGGGCTCTTCGATTTCGGACTCTATTTCTTCCACAATGCGCGTGAGCTCGTCCGCCGCGGTACCGGGCCTTACTTCTATCTGCCGAAGATGGAGAGTCACCTGGAGGCGCGCCTCTGGAACGACGTCTTCGTGTTCGCGCAAGAGGCGCTGGGCCTGCCCGTCGGTACGATCAAGGCCACGGTCCTCATCGAGACGCTGCCCGCGGCGTTCGAGATGGACGAGATCCTCCACGAGCTCCGGCAGCACTCGGCCGGCCTGAACTGCGGTCGCTGGGACTACATCTTCAGCTTCATCAAGAGGCTCCGGAACGACCCGGCCTGCGTGATGCCGGACCGCTCGCAGGTGACGATGGAGCAGCATTTCCTGCGCTCGTACACGCAGCTGCTCGTGAAGACGTGCCATCGCCGCGGCGTCCACGCGATGGGCGGCATGGCGGCGCAGATCCCGATCAAGAGCGATCCCGAGGCGAACCGCGCGGCGCTCGACAAGGTGCGCGCCGACAAGCTGCGGGAGGTGAAGGACGGACACGACGGCACCTGGGTCGCTCACCCGGGGCTCGTGCCGCTCGCGCGCGAGGTGTTCGACGCGCATATGCCCGCTGCGAACCAGATCGAGCGGAAGCGCGAGGACGTCCGCGTCTCGGCGGCCGACCTGCTGCGCGTCCCGGCGGGCGCGCGCACCGAGGCCGGCCTGCGCCATAACATCCGGGTCGGCGTCCAGTACCTCGAGGCGTGGATCAGCGGCCTCGGCTGCGTCCCGCTCTACAACCTGATGGAGGACGCGGCCACCGCGGAGATCTCCCGCACCCAGGTCTGGCAATGGATCCGCCACAGGGCGACGCTCGACGACGGCCAGCCGCTCACCGTGGAGCGCTTCCGCGCGGCGGTGGACAGCGAGATGGCCGCCCTCCGCGGCGCGCTCGGCCCGGCGCGCTTCGACGGCGGCCGATTCGCCGAGGCGCGCGCGCTGTTCGAGCGGCTGTCGATCGGAGAGACCTTCGAGGAGTTCCTCACGCTGCCTGCTTACGAGCTCTTGATCTCCAGCCCTGGAGAGCAGCGCTCGTGACGCCCGGCGCGCTTCGTTTGACGTCAACACAGCGGCCGCTGCCGCCCCCAACCCCAACGCATTAGGAGCCCAGTCATGTCCGCTGCTTTCCCGCTGAACACGCCGATCTCCGCCGACTCCCTGCACGCGCCGCCGAGCGACACCGTCCCGGGCCGGTGGAGCGGCATCGTCCGCCCGTACTCCGAGGCGGACGTCGCGCGCCTCCGCGGCACCGTCCGTATCGACTACACGCTCGCGACCCTCGGCGCCAAGCGGCTCTGGAACCTGATGCACTCCGAGCCCTACGTGGCGGCGCTCGGCGCCCTCACCGGCAACCAGGCGATGCAGCAGGTCCGGGCCGGGCTCAAGGCCATCTACCTGAGCGGGTGGCAGGTGGCGGCCGACAACAACGAGGCCGGGACCATGTACCCCGACCAGAGCCTGTACCCGGCGAACAGCGTCCCGACGCTCGTGCGCCGCATCAACCAGGCGCTCCTCCGCGCCGACCAGATCGAGAACGCCGAGGGCAAGGCGGGGCGCTACTGGCTCGCGCCCATCATGGCCGACGCGGAGGCGGGCTTCGGCGGACCGCTCAACGCGTTCGAGCTGATGAAGGCCATGATCGAGGCGGGCGCCTCGGGCGTTCACTTCGAGGACCAGCTCGCCTCCGAGAAGAAGTGCGGGCACATGGGCGGCAAGGTCCTCGTCCCGACCAGCCAGTTCATCCGCACCCTCATCGCGGCCCGCCTCGCCAGCGACGTCATGGGCGTGCCGACCGTCCTCGTGGCCCGCACGGACGCCGACAGCGCCAAGCTGATCACGTCCGACGTCGACCCGCGCGACAAGCCGTTCGTCACGGGGGAGCGCACGCCCGAGGGCTTCTTCGTGCTGAAGGGCGGCCTCGAGGCGGCCATCGCGCGCGGGCTCGCGTATGCGCCCTACGCGGACCTCGTCTGGTGCGAGACCTCGACGCCGGACCTCGATCAGGCGAAGCGCTTCGCGGAGGGCATCCACAAGCAGTTCCCGGGCAAGCTGCTCGCTTACAACTGTTCGCCTTCGTTCAACTGGAAGAAGCACCTCGACGACGCGACGATCGCGCGGTTCCAGCGCGAGCTCGGCGCGATGGGGTACAAGTTCCAGTTCGTGACCCTCGCCGGGTTCCACTCGCTGAATCACAGCATGTTCGAGCTCGCCCGCCAGTACCAGCGCCGCGGGATGGCGGCGTACTCCGAGCTCCAGCAGGCCGAGTTCGCCGGCGAGCAGTTCGGCTACAGCGCGACCCGCCACCAGCGCGAGGTCGGGACGGGCTACTTCGACGAGGTCGCCCAGGTGATCTCGGGCGGCGCAGCGTCCACGCTGGCCCTGCACGAGTCCACCGAGGCCGCCCAGTTCTGAGCGCCCGCGCAGGCGTGTGCCGTCCGTCGCGCACGCCCGCGTCTGTCCGCGCGGCTCCCCCCGCCGCCCCGCCCGCGCGGCGCCCGCCCGCCGCCGCGTAGTCCGGTCCCGGCCCTGCCCGCGCCGCGTCTCTGCCCCGTCTGCCCGCGGACCCCGTCCGCGCCGCGTCTCCCCCTCCGCTCCTCGCGAAGCGCCCGTCCTTGCGGGCGCCGCGCCGGGCGGGCGCCGTCTCCGCGGTGGCCCGGCGGGTGCCGTTTGAGTAGGCTCGGCGCGGGCGGCGCCGCCCGAGCCGAGGTGAAAAGAGCTGTGACAACGCAGAGCCCCAGAGCGAGCGACGCTGACAGCAGCGTCGCCGCGTCCAACTTCATCCGCAACATCATCGCCGAAGACCTCGCTGCCGGCAGGCACACGCGGGTCGTGACCCGGTTCCCGCCCGAGCCGAACGGCTACCTGCACATCGGACATGCGAAGTCGATCCTGCTCAATTTCGGGCTGGCGGCAGACTTCGGGGGCGCGTGTCACATGCGCTTCGACGACACGAACCCGGCCGCCGAGGACATGGAGTACGTGGAGTCGATCCTGCGGGACGTGCGCTGGCTCGGCGGCGACTGGGGCGACAAGCTCTTCTTCGCGTCGGACTACTTCGAGCGGCTTTACGCCTTCGCGGTGGAGCTCATCCAGAAGGGCAGCGCCTATGTGTGCAGCCTGAGCGAGGCAGAGACCCGCGAGCTCCGCGGCACCGTCACGGAGCCCGGTCGGGAGAGCCCCTACAGGAACAGGTCCGTTGCGGAGAGCCTGGATCTCTTCGCCCGGATGAGAGCAGGGGAGTTCCCGGAGGGCGCGCACGTGCTCAGGGCCAAGATCGACATGGCCGCTCCCAACATGAAGATGCGCGATCCGCCGATCTACCGCATCAAGCGCGCGCGCCACTACCGGACGGGCGACGCGTGGTGCGTCTACCCGCTCTACGACTTTGCTCACAGCCTCTCCGACGCGATCGAGGGGATCACCCACTCGATCTGCACGCTGGAGTTCGAGAACAACCGGGAGCTGTACGACTGGATCATCGAGCACCTCGATGTCCCGTCCCGCCCTCGCCAGTACGAGTTCGCTCGGCTCAACCTGAGCTACACGGTGATGAGCAAGCGAAAGCTGCTCGCGCTCGTGAAGGGCGGGCTGGTGACGGGCTGGGACGACCCGCGCATGCCCACCATCGCCGGCCTCCGGCGCCGCGGGGTGACGCCCGAGGCCATCCGCTCGTTCTGCGAGGAGATCGGCGTCGCCAAGACGAACAGCATGGTGGACATCGCCAAGTTCGAGTCGTGCGTCCGCGACGACCTGAACCTCCGCGCCCCGCGCGTCATGGCGGTGCTGCGCCCCCTCCGGGTCGTCCTGGAGAATTACCCCGAGGGGCAGGTCGAGGAGATCGACGCGCCCTACTGGCCGGAGGACGTGCCGAGGGAAGGCTCTCGCAAGGTTCCCCTGTCCCGGGTGCTCTACATCGAGCGCGACGACTTCCTCGAGGACCCCCCCAAGAAGTGGTTCCGGCTGGCGCCCGGGCAGCAGGTGCGGCTCCGCTACGCCGGGTTCATCACCTGTCGCGACGTGGTGAGAGATGAGGCCACAGGGGAGGTCGTCGAGCTCCGCTGCACGTACGATCGCCCCACGAAGAGCGGTGAGGCGCCCGACGGTCGCAAGCCCAAGGGAACGTTGCACTGGGTCTCGGCCGCCCACGCGCTCACCGTCGAGGTCCGGCTCTACGACCGGCTCTTCGCGGTCGAGCGGCCCGACGCGGTCGAAGAGGGAAAGGATTTTCTGGAGAACTTGAATCCTGGTTCGCTGGTTGTCCTGAGCGGGTGTCAGGTGGAACCGAGCCTGTCCACGGTCGAGAAGGGGAGCCATGTCCAGTTCGAGCGCCAGGGGTTCTTCTTCGTGGATCCCGTCGATTCCGCGGCCGGCGCGCCCGTCTTCAACCGCACGGTGGCGCTCAAGGACTCGTGGTCGAGGCTCTCGGCCGAGAAGCCCGCTCGGGCCGCCGCCGAGCCCGCGCCCGAGCGCCCGGCCGCGAAGGCGCCGCCGCCAGAGCCTCGGCGCGAGCGCGCGCCCTTCGAGGAGCGCCTCGCGCGGCTCGACCCGGCGCGGGCCGAGAAGGCCAGACATCTCATCGATACACGTGGGATACCGGGCGATGACGCGGTTGTCCTGGCCGACGACGACGGCCTCCTCCGGCTCTTCGAGGAGACGGTCGCCGTGCACGACAACCCCCGGGGCGCCGCCAACTGGGTCATCCACTCGCTCGCCCGCGAGCTGAAGGACCGGAAGACAGGCGACCTCCCCGTCTCGGGAGCGCAGCTCGGCGAGCTCCTGGCGCTGATCGATGACGGGACGATTTCCGGGAAGATCGCAAAAGACGTCCTTGCTGAGATAATGCAGCAAGGCGGTAGCCCGAAGGCGATCGTCGCGCAGCGAGGGCTCCGGCAGGTCGCCGACGAAGGCGCCCTGGAGCGCATCGTCGACCAGATCATCGCCGGTCATCCAGGCGAGGTTTCCCGCTTCCGCGCGGGGAATTCGAAGCTGATCGGGTTCTTCGTCGGTCAGGTCATGAAGGCCTCCGGCGGTAAGGCGAACCCCGACCTGGTCAATACGCTGCTGGCCAGGAAGCTGGCGTAAATCTCCCACCCACGCGCTGTTTCGCTTCCCCCCCGACGCGGGGTGCGCCCGAGTGCTGCGCTCTGCGTTATCCCACTCCCGGCACCTGACTACGTGACGTGTGTCATGGTGGTGTGGAGAAAGAGGAGAAGGATGTCCAGCAAAATGTCCATAAATTAATTGAACTTGATAGCTGGAGTGGTGTAGATCTGATTGGTACTATGGAATCTGCACGCCAGTTCGCTCTCCTCGCTTGCGTGGCTGTGTCGTTCTCGCAGGTCGCTTGCATCGCGTCTGCCGAGCTCGAAGGGGAGGATGAGGCGGTGGCGGAGGTCCAGCAGGACGTCACGATTCACAACGCGCTGACGGCCAACGCGCTGACCGCCAACGCGTTGACTGCCAACGCGTTGACCGCCAACGCGCTGACGGCCAATGCGTTGACGGCCAACGCGCTGACCGCCAACTCGCTGACGAGAGGCGCGCTCCGTGATCCCGAGTCGAGGGAGCTCCTCAGCTTCATTGTGAGCTGCGCTCTCCCCGAGGACGAGCGCGTCGAGGTCAAGGTCGATGGGGTGTCCTACAGCTTCGACGGGGATCTCGGCCTCGCGCCCGAGTGGGGCAAGAAGCGCGGCTCGTGTGATGAAAGCTGCCAGGGGTGGGTCTCCGCGTGCCTTCTCGCGCGCGTGAACTACCGGGGCGAGCACGTCATGATCTCGCTCCGCGGAAAGAACCAAGCGCTCTCGTCCACGAAGTGGGAGCGGTCGAGGTACGACACCCCGGAGGCGACCTACTTCGGCAACGTCTTCGGCAAGCAGCAGCGCCTCTTCGCCTGCCTCGCGCCGGGCAAGAGGTCGATCCCGCGCGTCTGCGGGCCTTCGCTCAACGACTGCCCGATCGAAGTTGTGGGTGAATGTGAGGATGTGTGCGACGGGCCGAGGCCGGACGGCAGCTTCTCGGACTGCCACGACCGTGAGCCGTTCAACCTGCCGTGCGGCAGCCATGTCTTTCCGTGGGGCACCGACCGCTACAAGGCTTCAGTGTCCGTCTTCCTCGAGTAGCATCGAGCCGTGTGGATTCCGGCGTAGTCCTCGCGAGCCGCTTCGTCGTCGAGCAGCAGGTCGCAGCCGGGGGGATGGGGACGGTCTATCGCGCGCACGACCGCCTCGACGCCCGCCCGGTCGCCCTCAAGGTCCTGCACAGCCGCGAGGCGTTCGACGTCGAGCGGTTCGAGCGCGAGTCGCAGATCCTCGCTGAGCTGAGCCACCCGGGGATCGTGCGGTACGTCGCGCACGGGCGAACCGGCGCCGGGGACCACTACCTCGCCATGGAGTGGCTGGAGGGGGAGGACCTGGCGGCGTGCCTCGCGCGCCGGCAGCTCGCGCTCGCCGAGAGCCTCGCGGTGCTGCGCAGGACGGCGGACGCGCTCGCCTTCGCGCACTCGCGCGGGATCATCCACCGCGACGTCAAGCCGAGCAACATCTTCCTCGTCGCCGGCGATGTCGGCCAGCTCAGGCTCGTCGACTTCGGGATCGCGCGCCCCGACGGGGAGTCGCGGCGGCTCACCTACACGGGCGGGATCCTCGGGACCCCGGGGTACATCGCGCCGGAGCAGATCGAGGGCGGGGGCGCCCTCGACGCGCGGGCGGACGTGTTCTCGCTCGCGTGCGTCTTCTACGAGTGCATCGCGGGCCGCCCGGCCTTCGAGGGGGCGCACGTCATGGCGGCGCTCGCCAAGCTCCTGTTCCAGCAGACGCCCCGGCTGCGCGACGTCCGCGCGGACGTCCCGGAGCCGCTGGAGCGCCTCATGGACCGGATGATGGCGAAGAACCCCGAGGACCGGCCGCGCGACTGCGGCGACGTCGGGGTCGAGCTCGCGCAGATCGCGGAGGCGCTCGACGCTTGGGCGACGCCGCGGCCCGCCACGCTGGCCTCGCCGCGCGACGCGACGATGCGCTCGGCGCGGGTCGACGGGTTCCTCACGCGCAGCGAGCAGCGGCTCGTGTCCCTCGTGCTCGCCGGCGAGCCGGACGACGTGCAGATGAGCGTCGCGGCGGCCGGCGGGGTGCCCAGCGCCTCGGACGTATCGAGCGTGCTGCAGGAGCTCTCGAGCGAGGGCCCGGGCTCCGCGGTGCCGCGCTCGGAGGTGCGGGCCGCGGTGGAGCCCTACGGCGCCCACATCACGGAGATCTCGCGAGGCTCGCTCATCGCGATCCTCGCAGGCGCCGGGAGCGCGGTGGACCGGGCCGAGCGGGCGGCGCGGTGCGCGCTCGCGCTGCGCGCGCGGTTCCCCGGCATCCCGCTCGCCGTCGCGACGGGGCGCGGGGTGTCGTCGGCGAAGCTCATCGAGGGCGACGTCATCGACCGGGGGGTGCGCGCCCTGCGGGCCGCGCACGCGGGGGCGGTCCGGCTCGACGACGTGACCGCCAGCGTGGTCGGCGGCCGCCTCAAGGTGGAGACCGACGAGAACGGGCCGTTCCTTGCGACCGAGACGGCGGCCGACGAGAGCGTCCCCGTGCTCCTCGGCAAGCCGAGCGTCTGGGTCGGCCGCATCCGCGAGCTGTCCATGCTGGAGGGCGTGTTCTCCGGGTGCGTGAGCGAGTCGCTGGCGAGCGCGGTGCTCGTGATCGGCGCGGCGGGGTCGGGGAAGTCTCGGCTCCGCCTGGAGTTCCTCACCCGGGTGCGGCGCCAGTTCGGGTCGGTGGAGATCCTCTCCGGGCGGGCTGAGTCGATGGCCGCGGGGTCTCCGTTCGGCCTCATCGCCGACGCGATCCACAAGGCGGCGGGGATGCGCGAGGGCGAGCCGGTGGAGGCCCGGCGGCGCAAGCTGACGCGCCGGCTAGGGCGCCACCTGAGCGGCGAGGCGCTGAGCCGGATCGCGGCCTTCCTGGGCGAGCTCTCGCGGACGCCGTTCCCCGACGGAGAGACGAGCGGGCTGCGCGCGGCGCGCGACAACGCGATGCTCATGGCCGACGCGACGCGCGCGGCGTGGGAGGACTGGCTCGCCGCCGAGTGCGCGGCGCAGCCGGTGCTGCTCGTGCTCGAGGACCTGCACTTCGGCGATCCGGCGACCGTGCGCCTCATCGATCAGACGCTCCGGAACCTCCGGGACCTGCCGCTCATGCTGCTCGCGCTGGCCCGGCCCGAGGTGAGCAAGCAGTTCCCCGGGCTGTGGACCGACCGGGAGGTGCAGACGATCAAGCTCGGGCCGCTGCCCGCCAAGGCGAGCGAGCGCATGGTGCGGAGCGCGCTCGGCGAGGAGACGCCCGCGGAGACGGTGGCCCGGGTCGTGGACCGGGCCGACGGCAACCCGTTCTACCTGGAGGAGCTCATCCGCGCGGTCGCGACGGGCAAGGGGGACGTGCTGCCCGACTCGGTGCTGGGCACGGTCGAGGCGCGGCTCGACGCCGAGGGGCACGAGGCGAAGCGCGTGCTTCGGGCCGCGAGCATCTTCGGCGACCGCTTCTCGAAGCTCGCGGTGGCGGCGCTGCTCGGCGGCGCGACGCGCGTGAAGGAGACCGAGACGTGGCTCGACGCGCTCGCGGCGCGGGAGCTCATCGCCCCGGTCTCGACGCCGGGGTGGCTCATCCCGACGGACTACGTGTTCCGCCACGCGATCGTGCGCGAGGCCGCGTACGCGATGCTCACGGAGCCGGACCGCGCCCTCGGCCACAAGCTGGCCGGCGAGTGGCTCGAGCGCAGCGGGCACACCGACGCGATGGCGCTCGCGGAGCACTTCCGGCGCGGCGGCGAGCCGGCGCGCGCGGTGCGGTGGTACCGGAGGGCCGCGGAGCAGGCGCTCGAGGCGAACGATCTGGCGAGCGCGCTCGCGCGCGCCGAGATGGGCGTCCAGTGCGGGGCGGCGGACGAGGAGCTCGGGCGGCTGCGGCTCGTGGAGGCCGAGATCGGCCTGTGGCAGGGGGAAGCGGTGCTCGCCGTGCAGCGCGGCACCGAGGCGGCGAGCCTCGTCCGGACGGGGAGCTCGCCGTGGTTCCGCGCCATCGGGCAGATGATCATCGCGGAGGGGAAGCTCGGCCACTTCGATCGCGTCGAGGCGTGGGCGACGCGGGCGGCCGAGGCGGCGGGCGCGATCAGCGCGCGGCTCATGTGCCTGTGCGACGCCGCGACGTTCCTGAGCTTCGGCGGCCGCTACGCGGCGGCCGACGCGCTGATCCAGATGCTCGAGGTGGTCGCGAGCGAGCCCGCCGGGCTCGAGCCGCAGGCGGCGGGGCTCTACCAGCAGGCGCGCGCGGTCCGGGCGCACACGAGGGGCGACATCGGGGCCGCGCTGAGCGGGTTCACGGCGGCGCTCGCGGCGTTCGAGCAGGCCGGCGACCGCCGGAACGCCTGCACGATCCGCTCGAACCTGGGCTTCCTGTACGGCGAGCTCGGCGACTTCGAGGTGGCCGAGTCGGCGCTCCGGACGGCGCTCGCCGCGGCGCAGCGCATGGGCCTCGACGACCTGGAGACGGCCGCGAGCCAGAACCTCGGCTACGTCATCGCCCACCTGGGGCAGCTCGAGGAGGCGAAGCTCCTCGAGCAGCGCGCCGCCGCGGCGTTCCAGCAGCAGGGCGACCGGCGCATGGAGGGCGTGACGCTGACGTACATGGCGAAGATCATGCTCCTGTCGGGCGATCCCGTGGCCGCCGAGCGCGAGGCGCGCGCCGCGGTCGAGACGCTGGCGGTGGCGCCGCCGCTCCGCGCCGCCGCCGTGGCGGTGCTCTCGCGCGCGCTGCTCGCGCAGGGCCGCCCGGAGGAGGCGCTGCCGGCGGCGCGCGAGGCGTTCGTGCAGCTCGAGGAGGCGGGCTCGCTCGAGGAGGGCGAGTCGCTGGTGCGGCTCGCCTACGCCGAGGCGCTCGCGGCGGCGGGCGCCGCGCGCGAGGCGGCGGAGGCGCTCGCCGTCGCGCGCGAGCACCTGCTCAACCGCGCGGCGAAGATCAGCGACGAGGCCGTTCGGGAGAGGTTCTTGACGTGCGTGCCCGACAACGCGAAGACCCTCGCCCTCGCCGCCGCCGGGTGACATTTCACGGGGCGGCGGCGGGGCGGCTTGCCTATGCCGGCTGCGTCGGCTGATCCAGGGCGGCCTCGGCCGCTTCGCGCTCGGCGATGGCGGCGGCGTGGCGGCGCAGCCGGTCGCCCATCACGTTCGGGATGCGCTCCGCGGCCTCGAGCGCGGCCGAGAGCGCGCTGCGCGCGGCGGCGAGCCGGCCGCGGCGCAGCGCGGTCACCGCGCGGATCTCGAGGACCTCGATGTGCTCCTGGCCCACGGAGCTCTGCGCCGACCGGTCCAGGAGGGCGTCCCACGCGGCGTCGTCCGCGGCGCCCCTGTCCTGCGTGGCCAGATCGATCATGGCGCAGAGCACCTCCTCCGAGGGGACCATCAGCGCGTCGGCCTGGCCCTCGGCGCGGGCCCGCTCCTGCATCTCGCGCATCTGCTCGAACAGCGCGCGCGCCTCGGCCTGCTCGCCGCAAAAGAAGAGGAACCGGGTCTTGAGGAGCAGGGCGACCGGCCGGCACGCCCCGCAGAACCGGTGCCGCTCGATCTCGAGCGCGCGATCGATGTGCGGCCCCGCCGCCGCGAGGTCGTCCATGAGGTAGAGGTACTCGCCGAGGTTGTACTCGCCGACCCGCTCCAGCGCGCCCTGGCCGAGGTCGCGCGCGAGCGCGAGCACCCGCTCGAGGTCGGCGATCATCCGGGCCTTGTCGCCGCGGCACGCCCAGAGGAGCGCGCGGTTGTTCGTCACGACGCAGAGGTGGAGCGTGTCGTGGTGCGCCTCGCAGAGCGCGATCGCCCGGCCGAGCGCCTCCTCGGCGTCGTCGAGCCGGCCGAGCCCCTGGAGGACGAAGCCGAGCATGAGCAGCGAGATGACGAGCGTCTCGTACCCGTCGTCGCCGAGCGAGGCGGCCGACGCCGCCGCGCGCTCGAGCGCGGCGGTCGCCTCTTCCTCCCGGCTGAAGCGGTGGAGCGTGCGTCCGGCGCCGAGCGCGAGGCGCGCTGTGAGCGCCGGCGACAGCGTGATCTCGTCGGCGAGCAAGCCCGCCTCCTCGACGCGCTCCTCGGAGCTCTTGAACTCGTCCATCCAGTCGAGCGCCGTGGCCTCGTCGAGCAGGATGTCGATCTGCGCCCGGACGTCGCCGCGCGCCTGCGCGATGGCCCGCGCGCTGGCGAAATCGGCGAGCGCGTCGTGGTAGCGGCCCAGGCGGTAGCGCATGAGGCCGCGGCCCCGGTGCGCGGCCGCGCGATCGGGGCGCACGCCGCCCGGCGCGCGGCGGCTGGGCGGGCCGCCCGGGGCCGTCGGCTCGATCGGCTGCTCCAGGGCGCGGCTGTAGAGCGTCTCCGCGTCGAGGTAGGCGTGCCGAGCGCGCGCGCGCTCCGCGAGGGTGAGGTAAGCGATCTCGGCGATCTCGCCGAGGCCCGCCTGGGCGGCGTGGTACGCGAACGGGATGAGGCGCTCGTTCTTGAGGTGCGGCGCGTCGCGCTCGCCGGCCTCGTCGCTCGCGGCGTCGCGGTGCAGCTTGAAGGCCGCGAGGTGGACGCGCCGGCGGAGCGGCTCGGGCGCGCCGCGGGCCACCGCCTCGCGGACCAGCGCGTGGCGGAAGCCGATGCGGCCCCGCCGGTCCTGGACGAGGAGGCCCGCGGCGATCAGGCGCTTCACGGCGACCGCGGCGTCGAGCGGGAGGTCGTCGGCCTCGCCGTGCTCGTCGAGCCGGTGGAGCACGCCGGCCACCTCGCCGACCGCGAGGTCGGGGCCGAGCAGCGCGATGAGCCGCGCGTGCGCCTGAAGCGCGGGCGGGAGCGCGTCGATCTCGCCGAGGGCCAGCCAGTCGAGGAGCGGCATGTCGGGGAGCCGATCCAGCTCGTCGGTGGCGAGGTACCACGCGTCGCCCCGCGGGTGCCGGCGCACGACGCCCCCGCGCTTGAGGCCGCGCACGAGCTCGATGAGCAGGAGCGGGACGCCCTGCGCGCGCTCGACGAGGTGCGCGACCGCGGGCTCGGGCACGTCCTCCGCGGGCAGGAGCAGCCGCCGGCACAGGGCGATCGCGCTCTCGCGATCGAGCGCCTCGAGGCGGTAGGTCTCGCGGCGCGCGGCGCGCTCGCCGAAGGAGGGGCGCGCGCTCTCGAAGCTCGGCCGCCCGAACGCGCAGATGAAGAGCGGGGCCTGCGCCTCGGCGAGCGCCGCGTACTCGAGCGCGGCGAGCGCCGCGTCGTCGGCCACGTGCGCGTCGTCGAGCACCACGAAGAGCGGCGTCCGGCGCGATCGCCGGCGGAGGGCCTCGCCGGCGGCCACGGAGAGCGCGGCGCGGAGCGCGCCGGGCGCCGCGGAGAGCGCGCGGAGCTCCGGGTAGCGCTCCTCGGCGAGCGGGTCGTCGCTGATCCAGCCGAGCGCGAGCGCCACGGCGGCGCCGAGCCGCGCCTGCTGCGCGCCCGCGAGGCGGCGCCGGAGGAGCGCGCTGCCGCCGTCCGCCGGAGGGGACGACGGCAGCGCGAGCGCCCGCTGAAGGATCTCCCGGACGACGCGATCGGCCCCGCCAGCGACCGGCTCGCCGGTCCGGAGCTCGATCACCTCGGCGCGCCCCTCGATCGCGCGCAGCCGCTGCGCGAGCGCGCCGGCGAGGCGGCTCTTGCCGTGGCCGGCCACGCCGATGACGCTGGCGATGGTGGGCGTCGCGGTCGCCACGGCGTCGCGCGCGCCTGCGACCAGCGCGTCGAGCACGTCGCTCCGGCCGAACAGCGGCTGGGAGCTCGAGTCGAACGCGGTGTCGGCGTCGGGCTGGGCGGCGGCCGGACCGGGCCGGGCGGAGGCCGGCCCTGGCGGGGGGAGGCCGTCGCCCGGGGCCTGGGAGGCGTCGTCGCCGAGCGCCGCCGCGGCCGCCGGCGACAGGGTGAGGCCTGCAGGGCCGCTCGCCGCGAAGCGGTCCTCCCGGTGGAAGAGCGGGCTCAGGAACCGCCGCGTGCCGTCGGGCCGCGGCTGGACGGACACGGTCGCGAGGTCGAGTACCCCGCGGGAGAGGACGCGCTGCTGCTCGAGCTCCCGGCCGGCGTGCACCGCGCGGCGCAGCGGGCTCGCGCCGTCCGCGTGATCGAAGACGGCGACGAAGCGGCCGCCCGCGGCGTGGGCGAGCTCCCCGCCCAGGGCGCTGAGCCTCCGCTGGAGGGCCACGACGTCGAGCCCGGCCTCGAAGAAGAGGAGCGCGACGGCGCGCCGCTCGACGCTGCGGGCGCTCGGCGGCGGCGGCTCGGTGGTGGGGCGCCGGAGGCGCGAGGGGCGGCGCTCCTGGCCGCGCTCGAAGCTCTCCAGGGCGGCGCCGAGCGCCGCGGCGCTCGCGAAGCGCTGGCCCCTGTCCTTCGCGAGGCACCGGAGGACGATCTCCTCGAGCGAGCGCGAGATCGGCGCGATCAGGGAGGGCCGCGGGGGGCGGCGGCTGAGGTGGTCCTGCCGCACCAGGGCGGGAGGTCCCCAGAAGGGCGGCTTGCCGGTGAGCAGCTCGAACAGCAAGGCGCCGAGGGCGTAGACGTCCGCGCGCGCATCGACGTCGCCGCGGCCGTCGCACTGCTCGGGGGCCATGTACTCGGCGGTGCCGGGCGCGTCGTTCTCGGCGGTGAGGCGGGGCGACGGCTCGCGGTGCCCCGCGGCGAGGCCGAGATCGATGATGGTGGCGCGGTGCCCGCCGTCTCCCGCGCGCGCGGCGAGCGGCGCGACGGCGACGAAGATGTTCTCCGGCTTGACGTCGCGGTGCACGTAGCCGCGCGCGTGGATCGCCTCGAGGGCCCGGAGCGCGGCGCACGCGAGGGCGCACGCCTCACGCGCCGGCATCGGCCCGGCGACCCCGCGCGCCACGAGGCGGTCGGCGAGCGTTGGGCCGTCGAGGTACTCCATGACGAAGTACGGCGCGCCCGACGCGAGCTGGCCGCACCCGTAGACGGCGGGCACGTGGGGCGGCCCGACGTCGTAGAGGACCCGCATCTCCTTGACGAGGCGTGCGCTCGCGTCCGGCCGGTCGGCGCGCGCGACCTTGATCGCCACGGTCGGGCCGCCCTCCTCGGGCTCGGCCGCGAACACGGCCCCGAACCCGCCTGCGCCGGCGAGCCGGACGCCCCGGTAGCCTTCGATGCTGGGCAGAGCGGTCGCGCTGAGCCAGCTGCCGCTGGACTCGTCCGTGCCGCCGGGCGCGCCGGGCTCCGGGCTGGCCTGCCGCAGCACGGGGCCGTGCTCCGGACACCCCGGATCCGCGTGCGCGACGCGCCTGCCGCACTCCTTGCACCGCGCGGTGGGCGCCCCGGAGCGAGCCGCGCTTCCGCCTCGACGAGCATCGGGCAACATGGGGTCCTCATGGCAGGAACGTCGTAATCACCGCGGGCCACGACTCGCCTCGATCGTCGGTGCAGCTCGGGCGATAGCCGTCGGCTGCGCTGAGCGCGTCACACGCGAGATCGCATGAGCCCACGATGTGAATGTTCGGGCAATCCCGGACGCCCCCTTCGGGCTCGGGGAGGCCCGCGGCGCAGTCCCTGCTGAGGGCCCGAGAGCTCTCCACGTTGGATTCCTTGTAGCAGGCATAGAGGCGGGGGGGAGTCGCGAACAGATTGCCCCAGAACGCGCCTTCCTCCATCGGATACGACTCGACCTCGCCCGCGTCCGGGTGCCTGAGGGCGAGGTGCGCCGCGCGCGACGAGATCATCACGGAGACGCCGGCCCGGTTGGCGCGCGACGCCACGCAGGCCGAGACCCACTGCTCCCGGGACTCGCTCAGCGGCGCGATGGTCCAGCTCGCCGCGAGCCCGAGGTACCCCGGGTAGACCTCCTCGCGCAGCTCGCCGTGCTCGTCGCGCCACGAGAACCTGAACGATTGCGACGGGGTCAGCGCGCAGCCGACGATGTATTGAAGGAGCTGCCTGGACATCGCGCCGAGCTCTCCTGGGCGGGTGATGGCGGCGCGGACCGCCGCCGAGAGGGCGTTCGAGGCGAGTCTGTTCGGGGCGAGCGCATTCGGGTTGAGGGCGTTCGGGTTGAGAGCGTTCGGGTTCAACGCGTTCGGGTTCAACGCGTTCGGGTTCAGCGCGTTGTGATTCAGGAGCGCACTTGAGACCTCGTCGACCGACCCCCACTCCGCGGGAAATCCGTCGCTGCCACCGCAGCACGGCAATGAAGCCAACAGAAATGTGTGTGCGCACAGCGCTCGGATTCGCCTCTTCATCTATCCCCCTCCGCGCCCGTTCTGCTAGCAGATGGAATAGGCTACCGTAAGGATAACGATGGATTTACTGTACCACTTGGCGAAGCGACGTGTAGCGCCAACCCGGCCGTCTGGCGCGGAGAAAATCCTCGCTCGGGTGAGTCCTTAGTCGCATCGGGGGGGTTATGACGATGGATGCTTTGGCGACACGAGATAACGAGACGCGGGCATTTTCACTGGAGGAGAGGTCCTTTTCCCGAGGCGAGCTGCCGTGCGGCACGCGGGCGGGTGAGTATGGCGTTGTATCGCCCATCGCCCGGGGCGGATGTGGGGCCGTGTACGAGGCGATCCACCTCAAGACCGGCGCGCGGGTGGCGATGAAGGTGCTCCACGGGACGCTCGCCGCGTCGCCGAAGATGGTGAAGCGCTTCCTGCGCGAGATCGAGGTGGTGCGGCTGCTCAATCACCCCGGGATCGTTGAGATTTATGAGGCCGGCGAGCTCGCGGACGGCCGGCCATTCTATGTGATGGAGCACCTCGACGGGGTGACGCTCGACGTGCTCCTCCGGCAGGAGGGGCGGCTCTCGCCGGAGCAGGCGCTCGAGCTGCTCGAGCCGGTCTGCGCGGCGCTCGACGCGGCGCACGCCGCCGGGATCATCCATCGCGACGTGAAGGGCAGCAACATCTTCGTCTCGCGGGGCGCCCCGCGGGCGGTCAAGCTCCTCGATTTCGGGATCGCCAAGCTGATGGAGCCGGACGAGGGGGCGAGCGGCTTCACCACGGCGGGGAGGGCGCCCGGCACCCTCACGATCATGGCGCCCGAGCAGATCCTCGGCGGCGTCCTCGACGCGCGGGTGGACGTGTATGCGCTCGGCGTCCTGCTGCACAGGCTCCTCACGGGCAAGCTCCCGTTCTACTCGCCGGACGCGACCGAGCTGCTCCGGCAGCACCTGGAGGAGCCCGCGCCGCGCCCGAGCCGGCGGACCCCGCTGCCGCCCGCGCTCGACGCGGTGGTGCTGCGCTGCATGGAGAAGCAGCCGGAGCACCGCTATCCTTCGGTGAAGAGCTTCCTCTACACGCTGCGCGAGGCGGTCGGCGAGCCGACGTCGGGGCGGAGCAGCATGCCGGAGCTCCAGACCGACGCGATCGCGATCTACCTCGATCTCCGGGTGCGCACCGACGCCGACGATCTCGACGACGCGCTCGCCGAGGAGCTCGGCCTCGTGCTCGACCTCGCGGAGGAGCGCCTCCGGGACGCCGGGCTCACGCTGGTCTCCGTGACCGGCAGCGAGATCCTCGCCGTGCGCCTCCTCTCCAGCGAGCTGCGGGAGTCGCTGCTGGAGCGCGCGGCGGTGATCGAGATCGCCGCCTCGCTCCACGAGGAGATCGCGCTGAGGAGCGGCCCGGACACGCGCGTGCACACGAACCTGTGCCTGCACGCTGGGCAGGTCGTGGTGCGCTCGGTGAACCACCCGGAGATCATCGGCGGCGACCTGGCCCGGGTCGGGGCGTGGGCGCCCGTCGACGCGGTGCAAGCGCTCTGCGCGACGGAGGCGGCGGTCCGTGGGATCGGCGGACTCGATCTCTCCGCGGGGCCGCCCGGGCTCCTGCTGATCGGCGAGAACTCCGGGCACTGCTCCTCGCCCGCGCCGACGCTGCGGTGCCGCGCGCTCTGACGCGGAGGGCGCGCGGCCAGCGTCGGCGCGTCGACGATGCGCGCAATGCGCGCGCCGCGCCCCTGCGACGTGCGATGTCAGGCGGGCGAGGGGCGCGCGCTCGGCGTGGACCCCCTGGCCGACTCGGGAGCTCCCGGAGTCGATATGACGACGCAAAAACTAGCGAGAGGCGATTGCCGCTCGATGATAGGTGCCATTATAAGGGCCGCCCGCGGGTCGCTCGGCCTCGCGCCCGCGCCTCGCCGCTCCGGAAAGCTCTCATGTCCATGCGCCTTCAGCAAGCACTCCAGACCCTCCTCGATTCCGCCCCTCTCCTTCGCGACGCATCGAGCAGCGGTAACGTCCGTGTGCTCGCCTCGCTCCTCGGGCCCGCCTTTCGCGGCTTCGTCCAGCGGCGAGGCAAGGGCGTGGTCTCGACCGATATCTCGGTTGGATACGAGGCCAGCTTTAACTGGAGTTACGGGCGGGACGACCCCGACATGGCGAGGCTCTACCACCTCGCCAAGACGTCCCAGTGGAACGCTGCGACAGACCTCGACTGGTCGCGTAGCGTCGACTGGCTCGACCCGTCAATGCCGCTCTTGCCCGACAGCTGGATGCCGCCGTCCAAGCTGCCCGCCTGGGGCAGGCTCTCCGAGCGGGAGCGCGCGACGCAGCGCCACGGGCTGCTCTCCTGGATGCTGAGCCAGTTCCTGCACGGCGAGCAGGGCGCCTTGTTCGCGGCGTCGCAGATCACGGAGTGCGTGCCGTCGCTCGACGCGAAGCTCTATGGGAGCACGCAGGTCGCCGACGAGGGGCGCCACGTCGAGGTGTTCCACGCCTACCTGACGCAGAAGCTGGAGAAGCTCTACGAGATCAACGACAACCTCTATGTCGTCATCGACGCGATCATGAGCGACGGGCGGTGGGACATGAAGTTCCTCGGCATGCAGATCATGATCGAGGGCCTGGCGCTCGGCGCGTTCGGGTCGATTCGACAGGTGACGAGCGAGCCGCTCCTCAAGGACGTCCTCCGGTCGGTGATCACCGACGAGGCGCGCCACGTCCACTACGGGGTGCTCGCGCTGAGCAGGTTCTACCGCGAGGGCATCGACGAGCGGGCGCGGAGGGAGCGTGAGGACTGGGCGTTCGAGCTGTCGGTGCTCCTGCGCAACCGCTTCCTGGCGCACGAGTTCTATGACGAGTTCTACGCCCACCGCATGACGCGCTGCGCGTGGGACGAGCTCATGCTCCAGAGCGACCTGATGGGGTTCTTCCGCCGGACGATGTTCCGGCGGATCGTGCCGAACCTGAAGCGGATCGGCCTGCTGCCCGCGCGGATGCGGCCGCGCTACGCCTCGCTCGGCCTGCTCGAGTACGAGCACGGGCGGGCGGCCAGCGAGCTGACGGCCAAGGAGCTGCTCGACGAAGCGTGAGGCGAGGGCGTCCGAGGGCGAAAGAGGCGGACGCCCGCGCCGGTCCCGGGGAGGGATCAGCAGGTGGATCGGGCGCAGGCCGAGAGCTCGACGCCGCACTGCTTCTGGATGCAGCTGAAGTCGCCGTTGCAGACGGCGAGCGACCTGAAGGCGCACGAAAGGACCTGATCGGCGAAAAACTGAGCGTTGGGGCAGCCCCGCGAGACGCAGCTGGAGACGCACGCGACGCTGAATTCCGGCGGCATCCGCTCCCTGTCGATGCACCGGGCGGCGCAGGTGACCACCTCCTGGCAGTCCACGGGGTCGCACACGCCGCAGTCCTGGGGGCAGAGGCCGCAGTTTTCAAAGCTCTCGCAGACGCCGTTCTCGCACACCGAGCACACGCCGCAGTCGCGCCGGCATGACGCGCACGTCTCTGTCCCCGAGCAGATGCCGTCGCCGCACGTGGAGCAGGCGCCGCAGTCGTCCGGGCAAGAGAAGCAGCTCTCCAGCCCGGTGTTGCAGACGCCGTTGCCGCAGGCCTCGCAGACGCCGCAGTCGGGGGCGCATGAGCGGCAGTCCTCCCGCGGCGAGCAGACGCCGTCGCCGCAGCCCTGGCAGACGCCGCAGTCGCTCGCGCACGTCGAGCACGTCTCGGCGCCGCTGCACACGCCGTCGCCGCAGTTCGGACACACGCCGCAGTCGTCCGGGCACGTCGAGCACGACTCGCTCGCCGGATCGCAGGCGGCGTCGCCGCAGCGCGGACACAGGCCGCAGTCCTCGGCGCAGCTGCCGCAGTCCTCTGCGCCGTTGCAGGCGCCGTCGCCGCACGCCGCGCAGACGCCGCAATCGCTCGCGCAGCTCGAGCACGTCTCTGCCCCCGAGCAGGCGCCGTCTCCGCACCCCTGGCACGGGCCGCAGTCGGTGGCGCAGCTGCCGCAGTCCTCCGCGCCGTTGCAGGCGCCGTCGCCGCACGCCGCGGGCTCGGCGCCGGACGAGCTGTCGTACTCCCACGTCTCGGTGCGGCCGCAGCCCGCCGCGAGCGAGGCCCCCGCGAGGGCGACGAGCGCGGACCAGGCGAAGGCGCGCGAGGAGAGGAAGCCAGGGCGATGCCGCCCGGACCGCAGCAGGAAGCTCAGCCGGCTTGTGGTACCCATACGATCAGCCCCGGGGACACGAGAGGTCTGGTTGTCAGAGGGAGCGGGACCGGCTCGCGGGCTGCAGCGGCGCCGCGCTGAGCCGTCCACGGGAAGGCGCGCGGACGGAACATACATGGAGACGGCCCGCGGATGGCGCCAAAGCACAGGCGCGCCGGCGCTGCATCCCCTGCGGAGCCGAGGGGCACAAAATGAAAGAGGGCGGCGCCTCCGGAGAGGCGTCGCCCAAAGCGCTCCGCGGTGCGCGCTTCACCGAAGAAGCGACGCGCCGCGCAGAGAGCTCACTGCTTGGGGGCCTCGGCGGGCGCCGCGGGGGCCGCCGCCGGGTCGGCCGCGGGGGCCGCCGGGTCAGCCGCGGGGGCCGCCGCCGGGTCAGCCGCGGGGGCCGCCGCCGGGTCAGCCGCCGGAGCCGCGCCCGGGTCGGTCGGGGCCGGGGCGCTGCCGCCGCAGGCGACGACGAGGGACGACACGGCGACGAGCGCAAGAACGAGCTTCTTCATGGAATCCTCCGAAAAAGAGGGCGGTCAGGCCACCCTCACAACCAACAGGCGTGTGAACCGCACGCAAATCCGGCGGCCACCACCCAGACGCCGCGGGGCCCCAGAACGGCTCACAGTTTTTTCGATGAGCCGCCCGGGCCCGACCAGGCGTCTAGAAAAGTGTGGGAAGCTCGGGGCGCTCCTGATGCCGCTCTGGACAGGTGCCCAGGGCTCGGCGCTCCGCCCGCTCCGAGGGCCCGCCTCCCGCGAGGGCATCGCGATCACCGTCTGCTGTACATTTCCAGTCATGTCCCCTGGTACGAACGCATGGCTCTGAGACCTCAGCGAGGGCGCTTGCGCCTTGTCGAACCGGTCGTCCCGGCTGCCCCGGCCGCGGAGGCCCAAGAGGACATGGGCGACGCCGGGCCCGCGTTCGCTCCGGAGGAGCGCGGCCGCGGCGATGCCCGGCGCGCGCAGGACAAACGGTCCTCCTCCGTCGCGACCGGGCCGGCCGAGCGCGGCTCAGGCCTCGCGGAGCTGCCGGACGCGCAGCTCGTGGTGCTCGGCGCCCGCGGGGACGTGGGCGCGCTCGAGCAGCTCTACCGGCGGCACGTCGCCTTCGCCATCCACCTCGCGACGCGCATCGAGGGCTCTGCGCGCGACGTGGAGGACATCGTGCACGACGCGTTCCTCCGCGCCTACGAGCGCCTCGACGATCTCGTGGATCCCGCCGCGTTCCGCGCCTGGCTCGGGTCGATCATCGTCCACAAGGTCCGCTCGCGGATGCGGCGCGCGCGGCTGCTCGGCGTGCTCGGGATGGGCAAGTCGAGCGAGCCGGTCGATCTCGACGCCCTGGCGAGCCCGGCCGCGTCGCCCCACGCGCGCGCGCAGATCGCGCAGATCTACGCCCTGCTCCAGACGTTGCCGGCGGACGACCGGATCGCGTGGATCCTCCGCTCGGTGGAGGGGCACGATCTCGAGACGGTCGCGCAGATGACGGACTGCTCGCTCGCGACCGTCAAGCGGCGGATTTCGCGGGCGCAACACTTCCTCGACGGTCACTTTGTAGATTCAACCAGCAGCGAGGCCTCATCATGAGCCGGCGAGGGCTACCCCGGATCGCCCCGGCAGATCTGCGCGACCACGCGACCGAGGAGCGGATCGCGCGCGTCTGGGACCGCATCGAGCACGACCTCGGGGCGCGCGAGCGCTCGTCGCCGCGGCGCGCGGGCATGGCCGCGATGCTCGCGGCGGCGACGTTCGCGGCGTTCGGCGGGGGCCTGTGGCTCGGCAAGGCGATCTGGAGCGACGAGCGCGCGGCGCCCGCGCCCACCGCCGTGGCGCCGGCCAACGACGCGCCGTCGCTGGTCGACGTGTTCGCCGCGGGCTCGCAGGGGCGCACCTTCCAGCTGCCGGGCGGCGGCAAGATCTCGCTGACAGCGGGCACGACCGTCGAGGTCGAGCAGGCGGACGGCGGCGCGCTGACGCTGCGGCTCGTGCAGGGCGAGGCGTGGCTCGACACCGTGAGCGGGACGCGCACAGCGGCGCTCGCGATCGTCGCCGGCGAGGCCCGTCTCGCGGCGGCGGCGGGCAGCGTGCTGCGCGTGAAGCACAACGTCGACGCGATCGACGTCAACGTCGCGGATGGCTCGGTCAAGCTCACGTCGCCGGCCGGCTCGCGGGAGCTCGGGCGCGGCGACGCCGAGGAGGGCGTGCCGATCCGGCAGCGGATCGCGGTCGTGGCGCCGCCGGAGCCCCGGCGCGCCCGCGCCTCGTCGCTCCCGCGATCGAGCGCGGAGGTGGCGCCGATCGAGCCGCCGGCGGCCGCCGCGCCGGCCGCCTCCGCCGCGCCGGACTGGCGCGCGCGGTACAACGCGGGCAACGTCGCCGAGGCGCTGCAGAGCCTGCAGCAGCAGAGCGGCGGCATCGACGGCGCCATCGCCTCCGCGAAGACGGCGAGGGAGCTGATGGACCTCAGCGACCTGCTGCGCGGGAAGGGCGGCGATCGCGCCGCGGCGATGCGCGCGTTCGCGCGTGTGGTCGAGGGCTTCCCGAGCGACGCGAACGCGCCGATCGCGGCCTACAAGCTCGGCGACATGTACGCGAGCATGGGCGAGCAGGCGCTGGCGGCGAAGTACTACGAGCAGGCGCGCTCGCTGTCGCCCGAGGGCAACCTCGCGGAGGACTCGTTCTGCAAGCGCATCCGCGCCGAGGTGGTCGCCGGCCACAAGGAAGAGGCCTCTCAGATGGCCAAGGAGTACGTGGCCAAGTACCCGGACGGCCGGTGCGAGGATGTCCAGCGCATCGTCTCCGGCGAGTCCGGCGAGGAGGCGGCCGAGGAAGAGGAGCACGCCGCCCCGCCGCCCCAGCCTCCGCCGGCCCCGGACGCGAGCCCGACGCCGTAGAGCGGGGTGCGCCCGTCCACGTCGATCGCGCTCCGTCGGGCGCGGTGGACATGCTTGACACCCCTGGCGGTTCTGCGCTTGCTTGGTCGCTCGCCGCGCCGGAGAACCGCTCAGGATGACCACCGCCGTCCGCACCAGCTCTCTACCTGCTCGCAACGACGTTCCATCGCTCCCGTCGTGGAAGTTGGTGTTGCCCCGAGGCGGCTATGTGTCCTCGATGGAGGCGTTCACCACCGCGATGGGCGTCCCTGGCTTCGTGCTGCTCGATCTGGGCACGCTGGCCGGCGGCAACGACGCGCACCGGCTCCTCGGGCTGCGGTACCTCATCGCGAACGGCGAGGTGTGGAGGACGCACTTCGGCTGGCAGCGCCCCCTGGAAGCGGCGCTGCGCAGGGCGCTGCTCGACGAGGAGCGGGTGCAGGAGCTCCTTGCGGCGGCGGAGGGGCTGCTCGCGCGGATCCGGGACACGCGCGCGGCGATCACGGCCGCGGACCGCGACGGGTTCGCTCGCTACCTGGAGAGCGGGCTGCTCCGGGCGCTGAAGCGCCGTGATTTCGACGACGAGCGCTTCCTCAAGTTCCTGATCCTGGAGCAGGACGAGCCCTCGCTCCGCGAGCAGGCGGCGGAGCTCCTGCGCTCCCGGGCCGGCGATCTCCTGCGGGAGGACGCGCAGGTGCTGGATCTCCTGTACGCCGCCGCGCATCGCCTGGACAGCTACCCCGCCACGACGGTGAGCGCGGGCCAGCTCAAGTACATCCTTGTCGCGGACAAGGGGGAGATGGGCGTTCGGGCCACGCGGGAGGCGATCGCCCTCGGCAAGATCCCCGTGGTCCTTTACAGCCTCCAGGACGACGCGAACGCGCTGCAGCTGCGGATTGCGCGGGAGGGCGGCGGGTTCGGGGTGGGGCTCGAGGGGAGCTTCCGCGAGAGCTACGCGAACTTCACCCAGATCGCGGACAAGGTGAGGGCCGAGTTCGAGCGGCGCTTCGGCGACGGCTGGCAGGAGGAGCTGTCGCGCGCGGGGCTCTATCCCGGGTACGGCCCGCTCGCGGAGAACGCCGCGGCCATCCGGCACTTCCGCCAGAAGAACATCGTCTTCGTCGGCCCGATGCAGGACGTGGTGGAGAGCGCCGGCGACAAGCGCAAATTCCGCCTGATGGCCCAGGATTTCGACCCGACCGCGGTGACGCCGGGCATCGTCATCGACAGCGACGATCCGGGCGAGATCCAGCGGATCGTCCTGGAGGCGCACGCGGCAGGGCGCTTCACGTTCCCGGGGCGCCTGAAGGCCGCCAACGGCGGCGGCGGCCGCGGGCAGGCCGTCATCCCGACGGTCGAGCAGGTGCCTCAGGCCATCCAGAAGGTCCTTGGCGAGATCAAGGCGTACAACTGGCAGCCGGGCGTGATGTTCGAGCAGAACATCCCGGAGACGATCCACCTGGAGGTGCAGGTGCTGCGGGATCGCTACGGCAACACGCGGCACTTCGGCATGCGCGACTGCAGCGAGCAGCGCGCGAGCCAGAAGATCCAGGAAGAGGCGCCGCCGGCCCTGCTGCGGCGGTATCCGGGCCTGGAAGGCCGCATCTGCGGGCTCGCGGTGCAGATCGCGGAGCGCGTGGGCTACGTGGGCGCGGGCACCGTGGAGCTGATGTTCAAGGAAGGGAAGTTCTACTTCCTCGAGATGAACACGCGGATCCAGGTGGAGCACCCCGTCAGCGAGGAGACGTACGCCATCAAGCGGAAGCGCAGCCGCGTCCCCGTGAACCTCGTCGCGTGGCAGATGCGCATCGCGGACGGGCAGCCCATCGATTTCGAGCAGGACCACGTGGTGCAGACCCACTGTAGCCGCGAGTTCCGCATCAACGCGGAGAGCTGGAATCCCGATCTCAGGGACTCGCGGGACGGCGGCAAAGGGCTGTTCTTGCCCAACGCGGGTATCTTCGATCGCATCGCGCTCCCCGACACGGACGCGATCCGCGAGGCGCTCGAGGAGAAGGGCCTCACTGACCTGAAGGTCCGCTTCGACTGCGGCTTCGAGGCCGGGGACGTCCTCGTGAACAAGGACCCCACGTTCGGCAAGCTCATCGTCTCCGTGAGCTGCAAGGACCCGGACAGGGTCTATGAGCTCCTGCGGCTCGCGTCCCTCGAGGTGCTGAAGAAGATGAAGATCGAGGGGCGGCAGGTGCGGCCCGACGGGACGCCCATCCAGGGCTCGCCCTTCAAGACGAACCTCCAGGATCACGTGCGCATCCTGAGGATGCCGCTGTTCAAGCGCCACTCGAACGACGACGACACCGGTCGCCACGTCAACTGGCTCGTGGCCGCGTTCCGCCAGGAGGCGTGAGCCGGGGAAGCCGCGGTGCTCCGGGCCGCAGAGGGGGCGCGGGCGGCGGAGCGCGGCTCGGCCGCCTGCACAGCGAGGGCGCTGCCTAGCGGTCGACGGGCTCGGTCGATAGCCGCTCGATCGCGTCCGGTTCGGATGCAGACACGTTGAATAACAGATAAGAGCTGGGGGACAGGCCGCTGGCTTCCTTTTCCGAGCCGCACGGCTCGATCGCCTGAATGCACTTCGGTGCCCGGTCTTCCCAGCGCGGGCGAGCCACACACAGCGCCCCTACCGAGGTCCACGCCGCCTCGAACGCGAATTTCCCCTCTTCCGTCGTGGCCGTCGTCTGGGAATCCAAGGGTGTTTTGGTGTCCCAGATCCCGATGGTCGTGCCGTCGCGTGTCCAGGACACCCCGGTGCCGCAGTAATCGGCGCGCGCCATCCGGGTGCACGCCTCCTGGAGGTGGTTCGGCACGGGATCACCAGCCGTCCCGAGGAACGCCGGCCCGTAGCCCCAGACGTTGCACTTGGCCACGGCGGACGTCACGCAGGCGAACGTGAATGCATCGCTGTCGTCGTCGAGGTTCCCTCGCTCATTCCAGACGCCGGGGACCGGGATCGCCAGATCGCCATAGAGCCGGTCCTCCGGATCACGGCACGCTGGATAGGGGGTGCCGTCCAGCGGATCGATGAGCATCACGCGGTACAGGAGAGGCGGATCGGCGTCCTCGTCCTGTCTGCTGTCCGAGACCACCTCGTTGATGACGGCGTTGACGGAGAGAGTCCCCGACCCGTCGGCGCAGCGGAGGCTCGCGTTGAAGCGCGCTCCAGTCCACTTCACATCGCCGCTGCTGATGAGCCTGCCATGACGGACCGTGACGCCGGGGATGGGCACCCCATCGGCGTCGACCGCGCTGCTCAGGGAAAAGCTCCTGGGCACCTCCACGGCCTCGCAATCCCCGCCATCCATGATGCCATGGAGCGTTGTCCCTTGCTGAGGCCAGCGTTGCCTCAGGTCGTCGGGCGACATCGGGGTCCCGAACTTCTTGCATGTCACGCACTCCTTCAGCGATGGCAGCAGGCTCGTGGTGTTCGGCATCAAACTGAGCTCGCCGCCCTGCGCCTCGCGAGCCAGCGGCTCGACCTCCTCGGCGAGGGGGAGCTCATCGATCGGCTCCTCGCCCACGCACGCGGCGCCCAGCAGGGGGGACGCACCCACGAGCGCGACGGCCGCGACGCGCTCTGCTCGCCGAAAGCTCGACGCGCCGCCCGCTGCGCCGCGCACGACGGCCCGTCGCGTCCCCACCCTGGATCCCGTGAAAAGCGCCATCATGAGTCTACCTCTCCCTTGCTCGCGCGGTATTCGCGCCTGGGTCCATGCCCGGCCCCGCGCCGCATTCGGTCTCTGGCAACCGACGTGCCGACTCAGCCGTCCCGCCGATGGCGTCGGCGGCGGTAGACCAAGCAACCCTTGCTTGTGGGGCGCGGGCTCCAGCAAGCAAAAATTGCCGAGCAAGCAAGGTTGGCTCAACGCTGGGGACCGGAGCCCCCTGATGGCCCAGGCGTCGCGCAGAGCCGGAGACCGATGAGCGGGTTGCGGAGGGTCGGCTCGGCCATCTCGCGGTTGCTGCTCGCGCATGCCGCCGCGTCCTGATACCAGCTGCCGCCGCGGAGCACAGGCTCGCCGTCGCGCCCGGCCGATACCGTCCACTCCCACACGTTGCCCGCGAGATCCTGGACGCCAAAGGGGCTGTCGGAGGCCGGGTGCGCGCCCACCTCGTCGGGCCCGAAGCCGAGCGGCTCGCGCCCGTAGGTCACGTCGTGGTTGGCGTCGTCGGGCTCCAGCCGGTCTCCGCCGGGATAGACCCGGTCGTCGGCGCCGCGGGCGGCGCGCTCCCATTCCAGCTCCGTGCACAGCCGCGCGCCGGGCACGCGGCCGGTGCCGGCCAGCCAGGCCACATAGGCCAGCGCGTCCTCGAAGGAGACCGCGGCGACGGGGAAGAGGCGCCAGTCCTGGACGGCGCGCCGCGCGCGCCCAGGGTAGCGGAGCAGCTCGCCCTCCCGCGCGCGGTACTCCTGCGCCGTGGGCCGCATCGAGAGCTCGAAGCCGCCGCCCTCGGCCTGGCGCAGCGCCAGCGCGTGCCAGTCCTTCTGCGCCGCGGGCGTGCGCCGCGCGCGCTCCTCCGGCGACAGCGCGCGCAGGTACGCCATCCAGTCGGCCAGCGTGACCTCGCGCCGCGCGATGAGGTAAGCGCCCGTCTCGGCCGTGTGGAGCGGCTGGCTGTTGAGCATGCGCCGCAGCTCTCCCTCCTCCATCCCGAAGAGGAAGCGCCCGGGAGGCACGTAGACGAAGCCCTCCGGGAACGCGCCCGCGTCCGGAAGCGCGACGTCGATGCGCTCGACCTGGGCCCGCTCGAGCACGAGGGGCAGCGTGACGGGCGCGCGCCCCTGCGCCGTGAAGGAGAGCACGAACGATCCGCGCTCGATGTCGAGACCCTCGAGGGGCGTCCTGCCGAGCGCGCGCGGCTCCGACAGGACGCGGCGGCCGCCCGCCACCTCGAACCGTCGGAGCGTCACGTCGGCGCCGGCCGGCGTGGTGCCCACGGCGAGCCGCGCCGGCGCGCGCCAGCGGCGCCGGCGCTCGCCCCCGTCATCGTAGGCGGCGAGCCGGCTGATGAGCTCGTCGCGCTGCTCGAAGCGCCGCTCGCGCTCCGAGAGCGCGGCGCGCTCGTACAGGGCGTCGCCGAGGAGCGCGCGCACGTCGGCTCGGTCCGCGTCGCCGACGCGGAGCGCGACCTCGAGCTCCTGCGATGCGTGTGCGTAGGCGCGATCGGCCTCCGCGGCGGCGGCGCGCGCGTTCTGCCACGTCGACTCGCCGCCCGCGATGTCCTCTCCGGCGAACCGGGCGAGCGCGTCCTGTCCGCGGGCGCTCGACCGCCCCGATCCGGCCCGCGCCTCGGCCAGCGCGCGCGACGCCTGGCCCACGTGCGCGTCGACCCGCCGGTCGAGCGCCCGCGCGGCGCTCAGGCGCGCGGCGACCACGGCGGCGCCGACGAGCAGAGGAACGCCGAGCGCCGCGGCCCAGCGCGCCGCCGTGCGCCGGCGCGCCATGCGACGAGACGCCGACAGGAACGCCAGCTCCTGCGGCGCGAGCGCCTCGTCCGCGACGCCGCGCAGCTCGCGGAGCTGCCGGTCTCCCCAGAGCGCGTCGGCGGGGCGGCCGAGGCGCTCCCACTCGGCGGCCGCGCGCTCGATCCGGTGGACCACGGCGCGGCGCTCGGCGTCGCCGCTGAGCCAGCCGTGCAGCGTGTCCCAGCCCCGGATCAGCGCCTCGTGCGCGATCTCGTAGGCGCTCTGCGCCCCGGCCTCCGCCTCGCGGGCGACGAGCAGCCGCCCTCGCACGAGCGCGTCGAGCGCCGCCCGCGCGGCCGTCCTCGCCCCGGGCCCGCGCGCCGTCGCGGGGAGCTCGGGCCCGAGCAATTCGGCGTCGGTCCGGTGCGCGCGCGTGCCCTCCGGGCTCACGAGCGCGAGCAGGATCCTGCGCGCGGCCGCGCGCTGCTCGGGGGAGAGCGCGCGGAGGACGCCGTCGGCGTGGCGCGCGAGCGCGCCTGTGACGCCGCCGAGCCCCGCGAGCGCCGCCGCGGGGATCTCGCGGCGCGCCTCGTCGCGGGCGTCCCAGAGCTCGGCGAGCGTGAACTGGAGGAGCGCGAGCCCGCCGTCCGCGCGCGCGGCCTCTGCGACCAGCGTCTCCACCGTGCCGGCGGCGAAGCGGAACCCCTTCGCCGCCGCAGGGCCGACGATCGCGTCCCGCAGCCGCTCGGGCGAGAGCGGGCGCAGGAGGTAGAGCGCCGGCGACAGCTCGTCACCGAGGCCCGGGAGCGCGCCGAGGCGACCGAGGAAATCGCTGCGCGCCGTCGCGAGCACGCGCACGCCGCCGCCCCAGCGCAGCAGCCCGGCGAGGATCCCGGCGGCGAGGGCCGCCTCGGCGGCGTCCGCGAGCGCGCAGAGCTCCTCGAGCTGGTCGAGGAAGAGCAGCACCGGGGTCCCGCGCCGGCGGAGCTCCCGGCCGAGGGCCAGCGGCTCCGCGCGGAGCCGCTCGGCGAGCTCGCGCTCGCCTTCGCCCGCGAGCGGGCCGAGCGCCGACGCGAGCGCCTCGACAGGGCGCGGGCCGAGCCGCGCCGAGGCGATCGCCCACGCGCCGCCCTCGCCGAGCGCGCCCTCCGCGACGGCGGGGAGCACGCCAGCGCGGCAGAGCGACGACTTGCCCGCGCCGGAGTCGCCCGTGATCAGGACGAACGGCTGCGCCCGCAGTCGGTCGAGGATCGCGCGGATCTCCGCGTCGCGGCCGAAGAAGAGCCTGCGGTGCTCCGCCTCGAAGGCGAGCAGCCCGCGGTAGGGGTTGCCCTCCGGGACGGCCGCCTCGGCGCGGCGCGCGACGAGCTGCTCGAGCGCCTCCCGGAGCTCGTCGCCGGAGCCGAAGCGCAGCGTGGGATCGCGCTCGAGGCAGCGATCGATGACGGCGGCGAACCGCGGATCCAGGCCCGGCGCGAGCTCCGCGATCGGCCGCGGCGCGACCTCCTGAACCAGGCGAGGCAGATCGGCCAGCGTGGCGCCGTGGTGGGGCGCCCTGCCGGCGCAGAGCTCGTGGAGGAGCACGCCGAGGGCGTAGACGTCCGCGCGCGGGGTCGGGGGCTCGTCGCGCCACACCTCCGGCGCCATGTACAGCGGCGTGCCGACGACGTCCTCGCCGTCGCAGCGAGGGATCCTGGCGCGCGGCGCGCCCGGCGCGCGAGGGACCGTCGCCTCTGCGGCCTGGGGGCGCGCGGCCCCGGGCTCATCGGGCACGGTCGCGCCGCCCTCGTCGGCGCGGGGGCCCTCCGCCGGCAGCGACGTGGTGGCGTCCACCGCCCCGGGGCGCGCGCGTCCCGGCTCGCGCGATCTCGTTGCCTCCAGAAGATCGCCGGTCGTCGCTGCCGTGTCCCCGCCGCGCTCGGCGACGGCGCCGCTGTCCACGGCCCTGGCGTCGCGGTCCGCGGCGCGCGCTTCAAGGAGCGCCGCCGCTTCGCCCGCCTCGGGCAAGAGCTTCGCCAGGCCGAAATCGAGCAGCTTCACCTCGCCCTCGTCCGAGATGATCGCGTTCGCCGGCTTGATGTCGCGGTGGAGCACCCCGCTCCGGTGCGCGGCCGCGAGGCCCCGCGCGAGCGCGACGCCGATGGCGAGCGCCTCCTGCCAGCGGACAGGCTTGTCGAGCCGGTCCAGGCTCCGGCCGCGCACGTACTCGGAGACGAGGAACGGTCGCCGCCGCACCTCGCCCACGCGGTGCACGGCCACCACGTTCGGGTGCGAGAGCCGCGCGATCGCCCGCGCCTCGGCGAAGAAGCGCTCGCGGGCCGCGTCCGTGGGGGACTCGGTCGCGATGAACTTGATGGCGACGCGCCGCGCCAGCAGCCGGTCCTCAGCGAGGTAGACGCGACCCATCGCGCCGCGCCCGAGGGGGCTCACGATCCGGTATTCCTCGAACTCCTCGGGGGGGGCCCACGCCGCGCCCTCCGCGGGCCCGTTCGCGCTCACGGCTGCGTCGTCCCTCCCCGCGGCGCGCTCACGATCTCGACTTCATCCCTCGCTGGGAGAGGCCGTATTGCTTCACCTTGAACACGAAGGTGCGGAGCGGCATGCCGATGAGCTCCGCCGCGCGGGTCTGCACGCCGCCCGTGGCCTCGAGCGCCTCCTCCATGCGCCGGCGCTCCAGCTGCCTCAGCTCCTCGGCGATGGGCATGAAGCGCGGTCGCTCGGCCGGAGGCGGGGGAGCGCTGCCCGGCGGGGCCCCCGCCGCCCCGGGCGAGGGCTGCTCCTCGGCGGCTCGCCCCGCCGCGCGCATCGGGAGGTCCCAGGCCTCGACCCTGTCGCCCTGCAACGTCGCGGCCGCGAACTCCATCGCGTTCTTCAGCTCCCGGACGTTGCCCGGCCACGCGTGGGCGGCGAGCAGCCGGAGCGCCGCGTCGGAGAGCTCGACCGGCGGCGCGCCGAGCCGATCGCGCGCCGCTGCGAGGAACGCGCGCGCAAGGATGGGGATCTCGCGGGGCCGCTGCCGGAGCGGCGGCAGGTCGACCGTGGCGGCGCCGAGGCGGAAGAGCAGGTCCTGCCGGAAGCGCCCCGCCTTGCACTCGGCCTCGAGGTCGCGGTTGGTCGCGGCGACGACGCGGATGTCGACCTCGCGCTCGCGCACGTCGCCGAGGCGCGTGACGCGCTTCGCCTCGAGCGCCCGCAGGAGCTTGGCCTGGGCGCCGAGGGGCAGCTCGCCGACCTCGTCGAGGAACACGGTGCCGCCGCTGGCGCGCTCGAGGAGGCCCGGCTTCGCGGCGGCCGCGCCGGAGAAGGCGCCCTTCTCGTGGCCGAACAGCTCGCTCTCGACGAGGGCCTCGGGCAAGGTGGCGCAGTTGAGCGGGACGAACGGCCCGCCGGCCCGCCGCGACCCGTGGTGGACGGCGGCGGCGGCGTTCTCCTTGCCGGCGCCCGTCTCGCCGAGCACGAGGACAGGCAGGTCGCTCTGGGCGAGCCGCCGGATGAGATCGTAGAGCCGGATCATCGCGGGATCCGCGAGGAGCAGCGTCTGCTCCCCGAGCCGGTGCTGCACCGTGGCGGCGGCCGCGGAGGCGAGGCCGCCCGGGGCCGCGGCCTCGGCGGCCGCCCGGGCGATGGAGAGCAGCGTGTCGGCGTCGCAGCCGTCCGCAGGGAGGCAGGCGACGCCCGCGCGCAGCGCCGGCGCGACCGGGGCGAGCGCCGCCACGAGGTCGGTCGCGGCGGCGAGCGCGGCGTCGCCGGTGAGCTCCGGAAAGACCGCGGCCAGCTGCGCGGCGCCGCCCAGGCCGACGGTGTCCATGAGGCGCACGGCGGCGATGGCCCGCTGGCCCGCCTCGGGCCGCGCGCCGTCGCCGAGCAGGACGGCGATCACGGCGAGCGGAGAGCCGTAGTCGGCGGCGCGCTCGATCTCCTCCTCGAGCCGCTGGCGCAGCTGCGCGGCGTCCGCCACCCGCCGGCTCACCCGCGCCTCGCAGCGCAGGATCAGCGCGATCTCGCCGAGCGTGATCACGTCCCCGGAGCGGAGCGCCCGCGCCCCCTCGATCCGCTCGCCGTTCACGCGCACGCCGTTGTGGCTCTCGAGATCGGCGATCCGCACCTCGCCGTCGGCCACCATCAGCCGCGCGTGCCGCCGGGAGATCGCGCTGCTCTCGATGCGGATATCGGCCTCTGCGGCGCGCCCGACGAGCACCGCGCCGCTCGCCGGCAGGGAGAAGCGCGACGAGGAGCCGCCCTGGATCACGAGCAGGTGTGGGCGCGCTCCGGCCGGCGCCGCGGACGCGGCCGCGAAGGATTTCGTCTCCTCGGTCGGGTCGGCGGGCAGGCGCATCGATGCGTCAGTATCGTTCGAGGCGGCACGCCGCACAACGCGCTCGGCTCTCCGGGCGGGGCGAGGCGCCGCCGCGGTCGCGCACCGTGACCCGAGAGCCTCGCCCACAAGATCACGATCTGGGAGGCGTGGCCGCGAAGCACGGATGGGCCGTGGAGACACCGCGGATCCCGGGGCTCCAGTATCCGAGCTGGGATGAGCTCGAGGCGCGCTGGGAGGCCGAGCGCGAGGAGATGGAGGCCAGTCTGATCCGGAAGGGCTGGAGCACCGGACCCGGGGGACCGTCACGCAGGCGGGGGTGGGAATCCCGGAGGCTCGGCGCGGGACGCGGCGTGACGAAAGCGCTCGCAGCGAAATATTACGAGCACGCGCGGCCGCTCTCGCTCGATGGGCGTGTCGCGGTGGAATCGTTCGGCCAGCGCAGCCTCGGCGATGTGGTCGCGGACCACAAGAAAGAGGCAATTCAGATGACAACAGGGTATGTGGCCAAGTACCCCGATGGCCCGTGCGAGGATGCCCAGCGGATCATCTCTGGCGCGGAAGCCGCCGCAGAGGACGGGCCTCTGCCGCTTGCGCTCGGCGCGCGCTCCGCGCCGGGGGCTGCCCGCGCTCGCCGTCTCCGCGGTCGTCGTCCAGCTGAGCTTCGCCCTCCCGGCCGCGGCCGCCGAGCCGCGCGCCGTCGTGGCGATCACCAGCCGCGCATCCGCGCCGGCCGCGCCGCGGCTGCCCGACGCGGTGGCGCCTATCGAGGTGCGCGTCGCCCTGTCGCGCGGCGCGGCGGAGGAGGTCTCCAGCGTCCGCGTGCGGCGCCTGCTCGAGATCGAGCTCCCGGACGGCGCGGCGCTGGCCGCCGAGCCGGTCGGGCCGCTCGGCGATCGCGTCGCGACCGTGTGGGTCGACCGGCCCACCGCGGCGCGCCTCGAGATCCAGGTGCGCCTCGACGGCCGCGCGGTCCTGCGGCGGCAGATCGCCGTCTCCGGCCTCACCTCGGACGTGGCCGCGCGGCTCGTGGCGATCGCCGCCTCCGAGATGATCCTCGCCGAGATGCGCCGCGCGCGCGCCCCGCGGCGGCCGCCGTCGCCGCGGCGCCCCACCCAGGACGAGGTCGAGCTCGCCTCGCGCGATCTCGACACCCTGTCCGTCTCGGCCGGGCCCTACGCGGCGGTCGTCTCGGGCGGCCCGCGGGTGCTCGGCGGGGCCGGCCTCGCGCTCGGCCTGCGGCGCTTGCGGCTCACGGAGTCGCTGTTCGCCCGCCTGCTGGCCGCGCCGTCCGGCGGCGAGCCGCTGCGATGGCTCGAGGCGGGCTTCTCGGGGGACTACCGCTTCTGGCTGGCCGCCTCGTGGCGCCTCTCGATCGGCGCCACCGCTTCCGTCGCATCGCTCAGGCTGCCCGCCGCCATCTCCGTCGATGGCATCGCGGGCGAGCGCGATACGTGGTCCGCCCGCGCTGGCCTCGGGCTCGGCGTGGAGACCCGGCTGGGCGGCCCGGTGTGGCTCGGGCTCACGCTGGACCCGGGGATCGTGCTCCGGCCTGCGCCCTACGAGGACGCCCGCGGGGAGGCGGGCGCCGTCGAGGGGGCCTGGCTGGGGGTCGGCCTCTCGCTCGCCACCGAGCGGCGCTCCGCGCCGCCGCGGTGAAGGTGCGGCGCTCCGCGCCGCCGCGGTGAGGGTGCGGCGCAGAGCGCCGCCGCGGTGAGGGTGCGGCGCTCTGCGCCGCCGCGGTGAGGGTGCGGCACGGTGAGGGGGCGGCGGGGCGCCGCCCGCTGGCGCAGATCCGCGGTATCGTGATCGCTGATGGATGAAGAGATCCTCGAGCAGCTGCGTGAGCGCTACACGTCAGGGAATCTGATCGTCTTCGCAGGCGCCGGCGTCTCGGCGGCTGCGGGCATGCCCACCTGGAAGCAGCTCGCCGAGAAGCTGCGCGACCGCGCGCGGCGGCGGAGCGCGGACCCAGCGGTCATCGACGAGATCCAGCAGTACATCTCCTCGAACCAGCTCATCAACGCGCTCTCGGCCGCGAGGCTCGCGCTCGGGCCGCAGGACTTCAACTGGACCGTCGACAAGGAGCTCGACGACACCGGCCGCGACGTGCCGGAGCTGGCGCGGGCGATCGCCGCGCTCAAGCCGAAGCTCAAGGCCGTGCTCACCACGAACATCGACCGCTTCCTGGAGCGCGCGTTCCAGGGCGAGTGGCGCATGGTCGATCGGCCGGCGGGCGACATCGCCATGGACAGGTGCTTCATCCTGAAGCTGCACGGCACGCTGCGGGCGTGGGACACCTGGGTGTTCTCGCGCGACCAGTACGACCGGGCGATCTTCGGCTCGCCCCTGCTGCAGGACGCGTTCGGCGCCCTCTACCGCACGCACTCCATCCTGTTCGTGGGCTTCGGCCTCGCCGACGACAACATCGACCAGACGCTCGCCCGCGTGCGCGCGCTCTCCGGCGGGCAGCCGCCGATGCACTTCGCGCTGCTCCCGAAGGGGGTGCCGCCATTCCGCCGCCGGCTGCTCGAGGAGTCGGGCGTCCGGCTCATCGTCTACGAGAACCAGGCGGGCGATCACGCGGAGGTCGCCCAGGTCCTCCTCGGCCTGGAGCCGGGCGCGGCGCCGCCGCCGCACGCCGCTGCGCCGCCGCACGCCGCTGCGCCGCCGCACGCCGCGGCGCCGCCGCCGCACGCGGCGCCGCGGGCTGCGCAGCAGTCGTCGCCCACGTTGCCGTCGTCGCTCGTGAAGGCGATCGCAGCGCCGCCGACGTCGACCCCGGCCGCGACGGCGGCGCCGCGACCGGTGCGCGTCTTCTTCTCGTACGCCTCGCGCGATGAGGAGCTCCTCGCGCGCCTCGAGGCGCACATGACCCCGCTCCGGCGGGAGGGGCTGATCGCGCCGTGGCACAGCGGGAAGATCGGCGCTGGTGAGGACACGGAGCGCGCGATCGGCGAGCAGCTCGAGGCGGCCGACCTCGTCCTCCTTCTGGTGAGCGCGAGCTACCTCGCGTCCGAGCAGGGCGACGCGCAGGTGGCGCGCGCGATGGATCGGCGCGCCGCGGGGCAGGCCGTGGTCGTGCCGATCCTGCTCCGCCCCTGCGACTGGGAGACGACGCGCTTCGCCGAGCTCCAGGCGGTGCCGCGGGACAAGAAGCCCGTGACCAAGTGGCCCGATGAGGACGAGGCGCTCCTCCAGGTGGTGCGGGAGATCCGCGCGGTCGTGACGAAGCTGCGCCCGTCGCTGAGGTGAATCTGCGCGCCCTCGCCCGAGCGGCGGCCCTGCCGCGCTCGGGCGGCGGCTCTGGAATGCGCGAACGTGCGCGCGCGGCGGCTCCGCCGCGCCGGGGGTATTCCGTACTCTTCCGCCTCATCGGCTCATGAAGGATCGCCGCTCCGCGTGATCGGCGCCGTGCAGGCCGGCGTGCCCGGAGAGCTCTCTGGATTTTCTCGGGCTCTTCCGGGCCTCTGGCCTTGTCGCGCTGCGCGCGCCGCAGCGGGCGCGGATGCACATCGGGACGCGCATGCGGCTTGCTATGCCCGCTGGGCGCACAGCGCGAACAAGCGGAGAGGTGGCCATCGTGAGCCCATTGCACAGAGAACGGATGGTGACGGCGCGCGAGAGCAGCCAGCCCGAGGCGCGGTTCGCCGACGAAGAGATCCCGCCCGAGTCGGGCCGCCAGCCGGCCGTCTACACGGCGCGCGGCGGGCCCACCGGAGAGCCCTGGCCGGAGCGCGCGCCCGTGCTCACGCCGGAAGAGGCGCGCGAGCTGTCCGAGCGCTGGAGCGCGATCCAGGCGGGCTTCATCGAAGCGCCACGCCTCTCGGTCGAGCAGGCCGACGCGCTCGTGACCGAGGTGATCCAGCGGGTCACGCAGAGCTTCCGGGAGGAGCGCGCCGCGCTGCAGCGCCTCGTCGACGGCGAGCCCGGGCGAGGGGAGGCGTCGACGGAGGAGCTCCGGCTCGCCCTGCGCAGGTACAGATCGCTGCTCGGGCGCCTGCTCGCGTTCTAGTTCCGCCCAGTTCCACCCGCCAGGAGTCCGGCCAGGCTGGCCCGCACTCGGGGACGACCGGGGCGAGCGCTCCGCTTGCGCGGCGCCCTGTAGCGGGGGCTCTTCGCTTCTGGCATGGTCGCCGCCATGCTCGTCCGCAGCGCTCTCTCCTGGGTTCCACGCGGCCCGCGGCGCGACGCACGCCGCCTGACCGGCCCCGCGCTCGGGCGCCGCGCGCCGGCGCTGCTCGGCGCCGCGCTCGCCCTTTCGCTCGGGTGTTCCGGCGCGGCTCCGGCCCCCGTCGCGCGTCCGCCGCGGGTCGTGAAGACGCCGCCCGCGCAGCCGAAGGCGCCGGAAGGGCCGCCGCTCCTGCCGGCCCGGGTGATCGCGGAGCTCGACGACGAGGACGCGACGCCCTACTTCGCCCGGCGCGGCGACGAGGCGCTGCTGCTCTACGCCGCGGGCGGGCGCTGGAGGACACGCGTCCTCGGCGCAGACGGCGCGCCGCGCGGGGAAACCGTGGACGCGGGGCCCGTCGCCGCCGACGTGCCCGTCGCCGCGCTGCGCGCCACGCCGCAGGGCTACGTCGCCGCCTGGATCGAGCAGATCGAGGGGAGCCGCGCGGTGCGCGTGCTCGCGCTCGACCCCGCCGGCAAGCCGAGCGCCCCGGCGAGCCTCGTCGCGCAGACGGCCGAGGAGATCTCGTGGCTCGACGTGCTCCCGAACGCGCAGGGCGCGCTCGTGCTGTGGGAGATGCCGCGCGAGGCCCAGGGCGACGCGGCCCGCGCGGGCGTCGCCCACCCCGACATTGACCGCGTCGACGTGGTCATGACGGTCGTGGCGCAGGGCAAGGGCGCCGCGATCAAGCCGACGGCGCCCGCGTCGGTCGCGCGCGAGGTGCTCGGGTGGCACGCGGTCGCCACCGAGCGGGGCGCGGCGGTCGCCCTCGTGCTCCCGCCGGCCGCCCCGCGCGGCCGAGGCGAGGGCAAGCCCGCGCGCAAGGCGGAGGCGGAGGACGCTGCAGAGGACGCGAAGCTCGGATCCATCGCGCTCCTGGAGATCGACGCGGCCGGGAAGGTGTCGGCGCCGGTGGTCGTCAGCCCCGAGCCGACCGCGCAGATCGATCTCGAGATCGCCTCCGTCGGCGGGCGTTACCTGCTCACCTGGACCGACGAGCGGGACATCGACGGCGCCGTCTACCTCGCGGCGGTCGAGCCGGGCGGCAAGGTGGTGGTGGCGCCGCGGCAGGCGACGCCGCCGTCCGGCGAGCAGGCGCTCGTGTCGCTCGTCGCGCCCTCCCAGGGCGGGGGCGGGCGGGCGCTGCTCGCGTGGGAGGACCTGCTGCGCGCCCGCGGCGGCGAGGTCGGCGGCGCGGGCGCGCGCGGGCCGGGGCGCCTCATCCACCTCGCGTCGGTCGGCCCGGACGGGACGCTCGGCGCGGAGCGGGCGGCCCTCGTCTTCAGCGCGAGCGGGCCGCCCGACATCGCGGCCGACGGCGACGGCTTCGCCGCGGTGACGCTCGCGCCCGCCACGCTCAAGATGGCGCGCGACGGGGCGGCCGCGCCGCCGGTCTGGCCGACGTTCGTGCGCTTCGGGCCGGATCTCTCGGTGCGAGCGGCAGAGCCGGTGCGCGCCGCGCCGTTCGCGGCGACGGACGGCGTGCCGTACCTCGTGCGCGGGCTGACGTGCCACGCGGGCGCGTGCGCGACGCTGGCGAGCGCCGCGCCCGGCCCGCAGCCTGCCAGCGCTGGCGGCGCGGCGGGCGCGCGGGCGCCGCTCGCGCTGGTGTCGCTCCCGGTGCGCGAGAGCGCGTGGCGCGCGCCCGCGTTCCGGGAGGACAAGGACCCGCCGCCGCGCGCGACCGCGGTGCGCGCCCTCGCCGAGGGCGACCCCATCGCCAAGGTCGCGGCGGTCGAGCTCGACGGCGGCGCGGCGCTCTCGGCGTGGGTCACGTACTTCGTCGAGGGCGCGTCGGACGCTGCGCCCCGCGGGCAGGAGGTCTCCGCGACGCTCGCGGTGCGCGCCGTGTCCCCCGGCGGCCTCGGCAAGCTGAGCGTCCTCTCGCAGAAGGCGTCGTCGCTCGGCGGCGTCGCGATCGCGGCGGCGCCGCCGATCCCGGCCGACGCGAAGGGCAAGGGCGCGGCGCAGGGCGAGAGCGTGATCGCGTGGGTCGCGCGCGAGCGGGGCGAGACGCAGGTCTACCTGACCAAGGTCGACGCGACGGGCGCGAAGGTCGCGCAGAAGAAGCTCACCACGGCGCCGCGGAAGAAGCAGGGCGGCGCCGCGAGCGAGGCGTCCGACGTGGCGATCGCCTACGACGGCGCGGGGGGCTTCATCGTCGCGTGGATCGACACGCGCGACGGCAACGCCGAGGTGTACGCGGCGCGGGTGGACCGCGCGCTGAACCGGACGGCGCCGGACCGGCGCATCACGAACGCGCCGCTCGACGCGGCCGAGGTGCAGATCGCGGTGCGCGGTCAGGAGGTGTGGCTCGTGTGGTCTGACGCGCGCCCGTCCGGCGGCGCTGCTGGTCAGGGAGGCGCGGCTGCGGGCGGCGGCGCGGCCGCCGCGGCTGGTCAGGGGGGCGCAGCTGCGGGCGGCGGCGCGGCTGCGGGAGCCGGAGCGGCTGGTCAGGGCGGCGCGGTTGCGGGCGGCGGCGCGGCTGCGGTTGGCGCGGCTGGCCAGGGCGACGAGCCCGGCGGCGACATCTTCCTCGCGCGGCTCGACGCGAAGACGCTGCAGCGGATCGGCGACGAATCGCGCCTCCATGCATCCTCGGAGCACTCGCGCAGCCCGGTGCTCGCGCCGCTCGAAGGCGGGCTCTTCGTCGGCTGGATCGACGAGCCGGCCGACGAGGCCGGCGGGGGCGCGGTGGCCGGCGGGCGCGCGCGGCTCGTGCGGGTCGACGGCAACGGAGCGGTGCAAGGCCCGCCCGTCGTGGTGAGCGGCCCGGACGGCGCGGCGGTGTCGTCGCTCGCGCTCGCGTGCGACAAAATCTGCCGCGGCGTGATCGCCTCGGCCCCAGGGGACTCGGTGGAGCTGAACGCCTTCACGCTGGCGCCCGGCGACGTGTCGGCGCCCTCCCTGAAGCCGCTGGCATGGCTGACCGGCGGCGCGTCGCAGGACGTGTCGCCGGCGTTCGCGGGGCGGTCCGGCGCCTCGCTGTTCTTTGCGGACGACGCGGTGAGCGGCTCGGGGCGCGTCCGGTGGATGACGATCACATGGCCGTGAGCGGAGCAGATCGCGCTCGCCGGCGGCGCGCCGCGCCGCTGCGCGCGGGCGGGCTCCTCCTCGGGGCGCTGGCCTCCACGCTCGGCTGCCCCGGGCCGCCGGAGGTGCCGGTCCCGCCGCCGCGCAAGCCGGCCGGCGCGGCGGCGTTGCCGGCCTGCAAGGAGAGCGGCTGCTCTCAGGCCGGGGCGCTGCTCGCGGCCGCACGGGCGTTCAGCGACGTGCGGCACGACTACCTCCTCGACACGTCGAGCGCGATGGTGCCGGGCCGCGGGCTGTCGCGGAGCGCGGCGGGCGCGTTCTCGCCGGTCGGCCTTGCTTGCGCCCGTCCGAAGGCTGAGACGGCAGCGCCCGCGGCGACGGCAGCGCCCGCGGTGGCGGGAGCGCCCGCGGCGACGGCAGCGCCTGCGGCGCAGACGGTGGCCGCGATCACGGCGGCGCCCCCCGCAACGGCGGCGCCGGGTGCACCCGCCCCGGCGCCGGGCGAGCGCGCGATCGACTTCCGCTACGTCGGCATCGCCGTCGACTCGGTCCTCGTCGGCGCCGACGCCGAGCTGCCGGCGTACTTCAGCGCCGGAGGGACGCTCGACCGGCGCCGGCTGCGGCTGGTCGCGATGGCGCTGGTCGCGGACGAGGATCCGCAGTTCTTCGAGCCGACCGAGAGCGTGGTGCCGGCGGCGGGCGGCGGCTGCGCCTGCGGTCGCGCGACGCACTTCATCGGGGCCGTGAAGCGCGGCGCGATGGTCGCCTACGAGACGGAAGTGACGGCCGGCGAGGCGCACGGCACGGCGCTCGGCCTGTTCAAGGCCCGGCTCGAGGCGGGGGACCGCCGGGTGACGATGACCTCGGTCGGGGAGCTGGCCATCGAGGGCGTCGAGGGCGCGCCGGTCGCGGGCGCGAAGGGAGGCGGGCAGGCGTTCGGCGCGCTGCGGATGGAGGTCAAGAAGGCGGTGCCGCTGGCGTACGCGATCTACCCGGTGGCGGACGTGTGCCGCTTCTCGCTCGCCGAGCCCGAGATCGCGCCGCTGCCCGTCGATCTCGGCGTGGTGCCGTATGGCGCCACGGGGACGGCGCAGGCGCTCATCACGAACCGGGCGCAGGTCGATGTCCGGGTGACCCACGGCGAGCGCACGGTCGAGGTGCCCGCGCACGGGAGCGCGGAGCTCGCGTTCTCGTGGACGCCGGAGGGCGCGACGGCCGGGTGTGAGCGGCAGACGCGGCGGGACACGTTCGTCGTGCAGCCGAAGGACGCGTCCGCCCCGGTGGTGCCGCGCGAGCGGGCCGTCGTGGTGCCGCTGCAGGTCACGACGGGGATGCCGACCTTCTCGAAGCACGAGCCGATCGCGACCGAGACGGGGCGGTCCCCAGACTACGGCCGCGCGAGCGTGGACTGGACGTGCCCGGCCGGCTACGTGGTCGAGCAGTGCGAGCCGCAGCTGGCGAGCTGCCTGTCATCGACGGGGAGCTGCAACGCCGAGGGATACCGGCTGACGGCCGACGCGACCGCGGACGGGCGGGGATGCGCGTTCCGGTGCACGGGGCCGAGCTCCACGATATGGGGCGACCACGGGTGCTCCTACACGGCAGCCATGGTGTGCCGGCTGGGGTGCAACTAGCTGGCTCGGCGTCGGCCGGGTTCCTCCGTGACCGCGTTGGGAGGTAATGCCGGAATGCCCGGCCCACGGGGGCAATGCTCAACTTTGCCTGTTCGGCGTGGCGACTAGGGATCTCGGCGCGTAGGTTCGGCGGGAAGAAGTGCAGCGGCGTCTCAGGACGGCGAGCACGCGCGAAGCGAGGGTGAGAGAGAGCCGCCCGTCGGATTCCTGCCCAACACCCAAGCCGGGTCGACGCTCGGGGACCCGAACCGAGCCGGCTGAAAGGTCGGCGCCCTCGCGCAAATTTCCGCGTACCGAGGCGGCCCGCCCCCTTGTAGAATGGTTCTGGTAGCCGGTTGATCATCCGACCATGTCTGCCCCGTCCTTCGGTCCACCCATGCGCGCTGCGGCGTCGGTGGTGCGCGCTCTCTCCTCGGCCGCGCTGGCGACCGTCGCGCTGCTCGCGTCGGGCTGCCTCGACCTCTCGCAGCCCCAACACGAGCCGCCTCCGCAGACGGCGCCGTACCTGATCGCGTCTGCGGCATCTCCCAGCCAGCTGCAGGTCGTCTACATTCATGAGGAAGACGTCTTCCTGGACTTTGGTGCTGCCGTGCTCTCCGAGGACAACAGCGTGGATGTCGAGATCGCGCTCTACCTCGATTACGGCACGCGCAATTCAGCCGGGCAGCCCTACCGGGACCGCGACTACCCGTTCGAGGCCATCGAGGCGGGCACGATGCATGAAGGGCAGCGCCCCTTCGTGAGGCGCTGGTTCTTGGGCTCGTCCTCCGTGACGGCGGGCTGCCACACGCTCACCATGGTGGCGTCGCATGCGTTCGACGTCAACGTGTGCCCAGCAGATCTAAAGGATATGAGCTACTTGACTTGGCAGCTCATCAAATGCGACCCGGACGACCCGAGCTGCCCGACGTCGTGCCCCGAGCTAGCCTGCGCGGCGTCCAAGTGCCCGTCATGCGCTGACTTCAACCCAGGCGGCGAGGCGCGGTGACGCCGGGATCGGCGCCGCCCGATACGGCGGGTCCGCGAAGGCCATCCACGGCCGCGATGAAGCGGGCGCTCGTCTGCGATCCTTACGGCTGGCCGACGTGGACCGACGCTCCGGCCGCGAACGAGGACAAACCCATCGTGTGCGCGACATGGCTCGAGCTGTTCGCGTCCTGCGCGTGGTACGGCGGGCGCCTGCCGACCCAGGCCGAGATGAACTACGCCGCCGCAGGCGGCGAGAACAACGGCTGCTGGATGGCGCGGGCCTCATCATCGCCACTCCCGAAGCCGCAGCGCCAAGGCTTCCAGCCCCGCATGCGAGGCCAGGAGTCGAACGAGGCCAGTCTTCTTCGAAGTCGGCCACCAGCGAGGCATGTCCAGCGGGAGACGGGTGCGACCCGTGTTTTGTTGGAGGAACGAATTTGCGGTGGCGAACCGTCGAGATCCGTCGCTTCGTCCGGAATCTGGGGGCACCAAACCACCGATCGCACCCGTTTGGAAGGCATGGACGCAACTCGGGCCCAACGAATAGGTGTTTGCGCGCGTCCGCCGTGACGAGATAACTCGAGCTCGTCAACCCGTTCCGCCACCGTCCGGCGACGTTCACGCCGTCGGAGATCGGCCGCTGCATCACGGCGCCGGACCGATCCGGAGGGCGACGCCGACGCGAACCAGCGGCTATCGCTGCGCCGCGCCGAGTCGGTCGTCATCCGGCTCCACGCCGTGCCGCTCGGCCAGCGGATGTCGATGGACCTCACGCGCCTGCCCGGCCAACCAGCTGGAGCGTCGGCGCTCGACCGGCTCACTCCGCACCGCGCCTCCGGCGCACGCGCCCGTAGCAGCTCATCGCGCGCAGCTGATCGGCGAGGTGGTGATCGAGCTCGGGCTCGGTCGCGGCCTGCGCGCAGCGCACGACCGCCTCGCGGCGCATCAGCTCGAGGAACGCGGCCGGGTCGAGCTCTTGCTCGGCGAGCCACGCCCGGGTCTCGGCGGCGGTGTACAGGCCGTGCTCGCGGCGGAACTGCTGCGCGGTGCGCTCGAACGCGTAGTCGACGCGCTTCGGTGCGGCGCCGGCGGCGCGCGCGGCCTGCATCGCGTCGACGAGCGCAAGCGCATCGCGGCGCTTCTGGTCGACGCGGCCGCCGGGCAGCCAGCGCTCGAGCGCGGCGACGTCGCAGCCGGTGGCGCGCGCCTCGGCGAGCAGCTCGGGCCACCGGCGGTCGGGATAGAACCGCTGCTTCGCGAGCGCGACCAGCCGATCGGCCGCCGCGCGGGTGCACGCGCCGGCGGCGACCGCCGCGTCGAGCGTGGCGCGGATGTCGACCAGCGCCTCCGAGACATGGCGATAGCCGTGGTCGGCCGCGAGGTGGGTCAGCGCGACCTCGTCGTCGGCGTCGAGCGCGCCCGCGCGAAACTGCTCGAACACCCAGCCGATGCCGACCATGCCGAAGTCGGCGAGCTCGGCCGCGCGCAGCGCGCGAGATGGACCGGTTGTCGTCCTAGCCGGACAGGGGATCGAGCGATCACTCCATCCGCACCTTCGCCACGTTCAGCGTGCCGTCGGTTTCGTTGCACACGATATCCGAGCCGAACTGCCCGTCGGCATTGCCGACGTGAACGTCCTTGATCGTGGCGCCGGTGCACCAGCCGTCGAGGTCGCCGCGCCACTCGGCCGTCAAGAACTGGCCGCTGGCGTCCGAGAGATCGATCTCGGTCTTTCCCGACACACCATCGCGGCACATGAGGTCGCTCCGGCCGTCGTTGTTGAAGTCGCCGACGTAGAGCGTGGCGTTCGAGCCCGTGCAGAAGTTGCGCGTGGCGAGGCTCCACTCGCTGCTCCAGAACTGGCCGCTCGTATTCGCCAGGTCGACGGCCATGGCGCCGTTGGTCTGGTTGCAGAGCGCATCATCACGGCCATCGCCGTTGAAGTCGCCCACGTAGAGCTTCTTGCCGGCCCCGTTGCAGAAGTTGCGACCCGAGAGGGACCAGTCGGAGCCCAAGAACTCGCCGCTCGTGCTGGCGAGATCGACGAATATGTCACCGTCGTCCTGGTTGCAGAGCAGATCGTCGCGGCCATCGCCGTTGAAATCGCCGACGTACAGGTGCTCGCTCGCGGTGCGGCAGAAGTTGCGAGCCGAGAGGGACCAGTCGGAGCCCAAGAACTCGCCGCTCGTGCTGGCGAGATCGACGAACATATCGCCGTCGTCCTGGTTGCAGAGCAGATCGTCGCGGCCATCGCCGTTGAAATCGCCGACGTACAGGTGCTCGTCCGCGGCGCGGCAGAAGTTGCGAGCCGAGAGGGACCAGTCGGAGACCCAAAATTCGCCGTTCGTGTTGGCGAGATCGACGAACATGTCGCCGTCGTCCTGGTTGCAGAGCAGATCCATGCGGCCATCGCCGTTGAAGTCGCCCGAGTAGAGGTGCTCGTCCGCGGCGCGGCAGAAGTTACGCGCGGTCGACCATGTGCCACGGACGAGGCCGAGGCGGGGGCGGGCGGTGATGAGCGGCTTCGTGTATCCGGTCGGCAGCGTGCCCACGCGCTCGATGAACTGCGTCGTGATGGGCGGCTCGCGGTTCAGGAACGACCAGATCATGTGGGCCTGGGAATCGGAGATGTGCCGCCGATTGCATACGTTGACCGACTGGTAATCCATGACGTTCAACCCGACGACGCCGTCCGGATACAGGCGCGCCACGCCGTCGAGCTCCGGGTCACCCGGGACGAAGGTATCTCCTGCGAGCGTACAGCTCACGTCGCAGACCGTGATGTCCTCGTAGGTGCAGGATGGACTGATCAACGCGAGGCTGCTCTCGAAAGGCGTCGCCGCGGCCTTGCTGCCGAAAAAGACCGGACCACTCGTCGTGGACCTGAACATGAGATCGTAGCGATCGGCCTTCTTCCAGGTGAGGCCCGTGTCGGGATCCTGGCCGCCTGCCGCCTGGAACACGTGGGCCAGCCCCACATAATGCCCGAGCTCGTGCGCCAGAGCCGCGTCGTCCAGGCTCCCCGGAATCATGAAGCCGATCCTCCCGACGTGCGGGAAGTCGGCTGCGTTCAGGTTGCTGGGGTGCCTTCCGTTGATGACCATGACGATCTCGTCATCGGGCGCGTAGGTCGCGGCTGTCGCGTGCCACCAGTCGTTCGTGAACGAGGCCCCGGCCGGCTTCGTGCCTTTCACGGTCGTGTCGGGCCAGGCGTTCGCCGGGACCTCCGGGAAGCCGGCCATGATCGTGCTCTTCACATCCGCCCACGTGTGCGCCGTGGTCTCGGAGCACCAGAGGGCCGGGGATTCCACGCGCGTGAAGCTCCGCAGGTAGAACTCCACGCCGGCCGCGGCGTAGATCTCGTTGGCGATCGCGATGCCCTGCTGCAAGCGCGTATCATTCAGTTCGCCGTCATGCCCGGAGCACGTCGTGCCGCAGAGCGGGGCCGGCCTCGTTTCGCAATCGCTATCGGCCTGGGCAATGGCGCGAATCGGGATCCGCCGTCGATCGAGGGGCGACATGAGCGCCTGCCCGGCGCTCTTGGTCTCGATCGCGGGATCGAGCGCGGGCTGGTCGTCCTCGTTCACGCCGATGCAGGCCCCGATCATGAGCATGAGCGGCATCATCATCCAAGTGCTTCTCAATCGCATTTTCTTCTCTCCGAGACAAAGAAGCCCACCCGCGTCGATTCGCGGTCAGGCGCATCGTGATGCCGAGCTCGAGAGCTCGACGCTGCTAGAGCGACAAACGGGTTGAAACTGCCTGAAAAGCGCAGAATTTCGAACCGCCAAGGACGCCAAGAACGGAGAATTATCTTGGCGTCCTTGGTGTCTTGGCGGTTCATTTCTCGCTCGATCAACGTGATCGGTGTCCTAGGTCCGCTTGGAGCGGTCAACGCACGCCGTGTGCCAGGGGCAGAGGGCGCTCGATGTCTCGAGATGTCGCGTTCCACGCGCCGGCAAAATCAGCCGCCCGCCGTGAAATGTGGCCCATTTCTCTGTGACATGTAACGGACTGCAACGTCGCATGTCACGGCTCGCAGCGTGACATGTCACGGCTCGCAGCGTGACATGTCACGAATCGCGCGTGACATGACCCACGCGTGCATCGCGCCTCGGTCGATGGGCGCACGCCGAAAGCGAAGCCGCGGCGCCCCTGGTCGAGGGTGGAGCCCTGGTAGTCTACCGGCGTACATGGGCCACGACCTACCGGAGATGCGAATCGACCGCGGAATGCCAGTCAGGTCACGGTGCCACGTGAGAACCGGCGTCCTCTTGGTCGTACGCTACGGGGTGCCTCGGGAGGGGGTGGACACCTCCGGAGGCACTCGGGGGGTGCCATGGCCACTTCGGCACAAGGCGACACGAGCCTCGCGCGCCAGATGGAGAAACAACGGAGATCGGGGCACAACGCGCCTGGCGCGGGCTTTGCTTGGGTCGAACGTATGCCACACCAATCATCGATGCGAAGATCATGGGCTGCTGTCACCGTCGCGCTGCTGACGGCCGCACTGCTTGCGGCGTGCGGCTCTGCCACCGTTGCGGATACCCCGAGCTCCACGTCGACCGCCGGCGCCAGCGGGAGCTCCGGCTCGGAGGCAACTGGCGAGGATACCCCGAACTCCACGTCGACCGCCGGCGCCAGCGGGAGCTCCGGCTCGGAGGCAGCTGGCGAGGCGTGCGGGATGAATGGGCCTTGCGAGCCGGGGTCGCATTGCCTCTTCGGCGACCATGCGTGCGGGACGAGCCCGCCCGATGCCCACTGCCCGACGGAGGGCTACTGTGCTGTGCCCGTTTCATGCAGCGGCCTGGGCGGTCCACCTGTCTGCGGCTGCGACGGCAAGGTCTACGACAACGCGTGTCTCGCGGACTCCGCCGGCGTGGGCACTTCGAGCCTCGGAAACTGTGGGCCCGCGCCTCAAGGGCACTTCGCGTGCGGCGAACTGTTCTGCGAGAAGGCGTCTCAAATATGTATTGTGAACCATCCCGACGGCTGCGGGTTCACCCGGCACGAGTGTCGCGACCTGCCCCAGGGCTGCGGCAGTGCCAGCTGCAATGAGTGCGTCGACCAGTCGAATGAGTGCCTCGATGTCCTCCAGTGCAGCGCGGACGCCAACGGCGACATCACCGTCACGTGCGCCACCTTCTGACCTCGACGACGAGCGATCCGGCAGCAGCTCCATCGATACAGGAAATCTTCCTGCACGCATGGGCCACACGGCGTGGACGCGGAACAAGATCGGGCGCTGCCGTCAACGACGCGCCGCGGACCGCGACAGCGGCCGTTTGGACGAGCTCAGTAGGGTACAGCTAATGGCAGGATGCCTTCCGCTTGGTGCTACGTCGCGGTAATCCCAACGGCCGGCCCGCGGGGGGCCCAGCGCAGAAGAATTCAGCGCCGCAATTCATCGAGGAAACGGGCGGCCACCGCGGCCGGCGAGCCCTTCTTCTCGTCCACGGCCGCGTTCATCTGGCGCATCTTCTGCGCGTCGATCGTCCCCGACAGCCCGCGCAGCGCCTCCAGCACGTCCGGGCGGGTGCGCGCGAGCCGATCGCTCACCAGCACGAGCGCGTCGTACGGCGGGATGGCCCGGCGATCGTCCTCCAGCAGCACCAGATCGTCGACGCTGATCCGCCCGTCGGTCGAGAAGGCGGTGATCACGTCCACCTGCTCCGCCCGCAGCGCCTCGTAGAGCAGCGACGGATCCATGCTCCGCGCCTCGCGGAACGCGAGGCCGTACACGCGCTCGATGGCGCGCCACTCCGGCCGCTGGAAGATCTCGTAGTCGCCCCCCACCCGCAGCGATCGCGCGCGCGCCCCGAGATCGCTGATGCGCCGGATCCCCAGCCGCTCGGCCTCGGCCCGCCGCATGGCGAGCGCGTAGGTGTTCTCGAACCCGAGCGCGGCGGCCACGTGGACGTTGTACCGATCGAGCAGCTCCCTCTCCACCGTGGCCAGCACCGACGCGCGGTCCGCGCCTTCCGTGCTCCGTCTCAGGACGTTCGCCCAGAGGGTGCCCGAGTAGTCGACGTAGACGTCGATCTCGCCGTTCTTCAGCGCGTCGAACACCACCGTCGATCCGAGCGATCCCAGCGTCCGCGCCGGCACGCCGGCGACGCGCTCGATCCTCCCGGCGACGATGCCGGCGAGGATGTACTGCTCGGTGAAGGTCTTGGCGCCGACGGTGATGGACACCTGATCGCGCGCGAGGAGGGCGCGCACGACCGGGGTGGCCGCGAAGACCGCGAGCCCGGCGAAGCCGCCGAGACACAGCAGCACGAGGCGCCGGCTGTGGCGCGTGACGCCGGCGAGCAGGCCACGCACCAGGCCGTCCAGCACCAGCGCGAGGCCGGCCGAGGCCACACAGCCGATCAGCACGGCCGTGTAGTTGCGCGTCTGCAGCCCGCTGAAGATGTAGTCACCAAGGCTCGGCGCCCCGACCGGCGTGGAGAGCGTGGCGGTGCCCACCGTCAGCACCGCCGCCGTGCGCACGCCGGCCACGATCACCGGGAGCGCCAGCGGCAGCTCGACGCGGCGGAGCTGCTCGCGGGGCGTCATCCCCACGCCGCGCGCGGCCTCGATCACCGCCGGATCGAGGCCCGAGAGGCCGGCCGCCGTGTTCCTGAGGACCGGCAAGAGGCTGTAGAGGAAGAGGCCGATCAGCGCCGGCAGGTAACCGATGCTGCGCGCGCCCAGGGCCGCAAGCACGGGCACCATGAAGGCCAGGAGCGCCAGGCTCGGGATGGTCTGGACGACGCTCGCCACGCCCAGCACCGGCCCCTCCAGGCGGCGCGATCGCGTGACCAGCACGCCCAGCGGGACGCTCACGGCCACGCCCAGCGCCAGGGCGACCAGCGTGAGCCCAAGGTGGGCGGCGAGGTAGCGCGGGAGGAGGGCGAGCTGCTCCTTCACGAAGCGTCTCCTCCAGCGATCGTTCGCGCGGGCGCGCCCGCGATCAGCGACGCGAAGGCGCGCGCCTGCTCGAGCGGGCCGCGCACCAGATCGGCCACGTAGTCGTCGGCCGGCGCGCGCACCAGCTCGCGGCCGGGCGCGAGCTGCAGGAGGCGCCCGCCGCGCATGACGCCCACGCGATCGCCGAGGAGCAGCGCCTCGACGACGTCATGCGTGACGAAGATCGCCGAGAACCCCAGGCTCCGGCGCACCCGCGCGAACGATCGCTGGAGGCGCTCGCGCGTGATCGGATCGAGCGCGCCGAACGGCTCGTCGAGCAGCAGCACGCCCGGCTCGGCCGCCAGCGCCCGCGCCACGGCCACGCGCTGCGCCTGGCCGCCGGAGAGCGCGTCGGGCCGCCGATCGCGGACCTCGGCTGGATCCAGCTCGACCAGCTCCAGCAGCGTGTCCACCCGACCACGGATGCGCCTCGCGTCCCAGCCGAGGAGCGCCGGCGTGATGCCCACGTTCTCGGCGACCGTCAGGTGTGGGAAGAGCCCGAGCCGCTGGAACACGTAGCCGATGCGGCGCCGGAGCGCGTGCGGCGGCACGGTGGTCACGTCCTCGCCCTCGACGCGGATGCGACCCGAGCTCGGCTCGATGAGCCGGTTCGTCATCTTCAGCGTCGTGGTCTTCCCCGATCCCGACCCGCCCAGCAGGACCACCAGCTCGCCCGGCTCGACGCGCAGGGAGACGCTGTCGACAGCGGCGATTCCATCGTAGCGCTTGGTCACCTGATCGAGCTCGATCATCGCCGCCGAGAGCGTGGCTCCTCGCGTACGACCCGGAAGCTCGAAAAGACATAGGGATAGTCCCGGCGATACCAGTTGCGGAAGCTCGGCCGCAGGAACCCCTCGTCGGTCGCCCACGAGGCGCCGAAGACGACGTCGTGCTCCCCGTCGAAGAAATCCGCCGAGTACCCGGGGTACGTGCGGGCGTACGCGACGAAGCCGGGCAAGGGCGCGAAGGGCGTGCACGTCCACTCCCAGCCATTGCCCACCAGCTCCTCGACGCCGAACGCGCTGGCGCCGTCCGGGTGGCTGCCCGTCGGCACCGGCGACCATCCGCGAAAGCCGAATTGGCCATGACGCGGCTCGCCCGGCGCGTGCCCCCACGGACGCGCGCGCACACCGCCGCTCGGCTCGCCGAACGCGGCGCGGCGCAGCTCGGCCTCGGTCGCCAGGCGCCCACCGCGCCAGACCGCATAGGCGCGCGCCTGCTCGCCCGAGACCTGCGCCGGCCAGCCCGACGCGACCTCGAAGGAGACCGGTCCGAAGATCGTCTTCACCGCCAGCCCGCCTCCGCGGCGCACGAACGTACGGGGCGTCAGCGCGGCCCGCGCGCCGTCTTCCATCGCCTCGAGGAAGGCCAGGTAATCGCCGTTCCGCACCGGCAACGAGTCGATGGTGAAGCCCGGGACATCGATCTCCGCGCGCCCGAACTCGTTGTCCCAGCCGAACGGGATCGCCTCGAAGTCCGCGCCGATCACCACGCGGCCTGCCGGGACGTGCCGGGGCTCGGCCGCGCGCCCCCCGCCGCCCACGAACGCGGGCGCGCCGTCGGGGCGCCGCGCGGCGCCGTGCTCCTGGAGCATGTACATCAGGGTCTCGTGGTGCATCCGCTCGTGCTCGATCACGAGCTGGAGGATCCGCCCCCGCGCGCCGAGCACGTCCTCGGCGCGCGCCAGCACGTCGGGGATGCGCGCCCGCACGGCGCGGCGGACCTCGTCGCGGTACGCGATCACCTCGGCGATCGCCGGCCACGCGTCCCTCGACGCGGCGCGGGCGCCGTCCTCGTCGGCCGGATCGATCCCGCGCTCGAACAGCACGTCGAAATCGCTCCGCATGGGCCCGAGCCCGAGGACGCCTCGGCCGATCTGGTTCCACGCGAAGGCCGGGAGGTGCCCCAGGTAGAACGAGAAGGGGTGTCGCAGCGCGATGGGCCGGCGCCCCATCGACGCCTCCGGGATGAGCGCGAAGAGATCGTCGCTGCGGCGCCACGCGGCGGCGAGGAGCGCCTCGAACGAGGCCTCCGTCACGCGTCGCTCGGCCGGAGCAGGGCCAGCGCGAAGAGCTGGTTGGGATCGGTGTGCCACGAAGACACCACGAGCCCTCCGGCCCGGGCCGAGGCCTGGAGCGAGTCGCGCGTGAACTTGCAGCTCACCTCGGTGCGGATCTCGGCGCCGCGCTCGAGATCGAGCCGCAGATCGAGCGCCGGAATCTGCACGCGCATCCGCCGCGTGGCCACGAGGCGCATCTCGATCCACGCCCGCGCCTCGTCGTAGAAGGCGCGGTGCGCGAACGCGTCGGGCGCGAAATTCGCCCCGAAGCGCCGGTTGATCACGCGGAGCGCGTTGCGGTTGAAGGCCGCCGTCACGCCATCCGGATCGTCGTACGCGGCCTCCAGCCGGGCCGTATCCTTGACCAGATCGGCGCCGACGAGGAGCGCGTCCGACGGCTCCATGACGCGCGCGACCTCGCGGAAGAAGGCGCGCCGCTCGTCGGGGTAGAGGTTGCCGATGGTGCCCGCGAGGAAGACCACGAGGCGCCCCCCGCCCCGGCCGAGCCGCGGCAGGTCGGTGGTGAAATCACCGATCATGCCGCGGAACGTGTACTCCGGGTAGTCGGTGCGGAGGCGGCTGATCGACGTCTCCAGGAAGAGCCCGTTCACGTCCAGCATCGTGCACGTCTCGCCGCCGCCCACCCACCGCCAGGCGTCGAGCAGGATGCGGATCTTGCGGCCCGCGCCGCTGCCCAGCTCGACGAGGCGCCGCGGCCGGACGGCGCGCAGGATGTCTCCGGCGCGCTGCTCGAGGATGCCGATCTCCGTGCGCGTCGGGTAGTAGACCCCGAGATGGGTGATCCGCTCGAACAGCTCGCTCCCGAGATCGTCGTAGAAGTAGACGGGCGGGATCTCGGGCAGCGATCGTGTGAGGCTCTCGCGCAACCGAGCGCGCTCATCGGGTGAAGGGTACGCGTCCTCCGCGAATGTGGAGCTCAACAGGACCTCCTTGAGGGAGCGCTGGGCAGCGCGTCCATTGGGAGGAGAGCGGCGGACGTCAAGCATGGATCCCCGGCGTGCCGCCGTGGACGATGCTCGGTGAAACCCGGGCAGCGCGGGCGTATTCAAGGGGTGTGCAGAAAACGGGGGCCGGGCAGGTAGAGCCAGTAGGGTACAGCTATACGGTAGGATGCCTTCCGCTTCCGGGGAAACCACCTTCGCCGAGTTCGCCGAGCGGGTTGTTTCGGGAAAGCTGGCTGAGCAGTATCCGGACCATGTGAAGGCGATTCGCCGCCCGGATCTTTATCGAGGCAGGCTAAAATGCTTCCGGATCGATTACGGCTTCCTCATTCGCGAGGGAATGCGAGCCGACGAGGCCGGACAGCTGGAATGGTCGGACGTAGATCTCGATCGCGGTGCAGTGGTTCTCGACGAGAACAAGACCGACGATCCCCGGGCTTGGGCGCTCTCACCCGACGTGGTACGCGCGCTCCGTCAGTGGCGCGAGGTCTGCCCGGACAAGGTACGCATCTTCGTAGGAAAGTGGGGCTGCAACTCTTTGCCGGGGCAGAACGGGGCGGCGCGCTTCAGGGACCACCTTCGACGCGCGGGACTTACTCGGCCTGAGTTGTTCGAGACCACGGATTCAAGACTGAACATCCGCCTGCACGATACGCGTGCCACCTTCATCACCATCAAGCTCGCGAACGGCCGCACGGAGACGTGGATCTCCGACCGAACCGGGCATAGGTCGAGCGGCCAGATCCACCACTACAAGCGCGCCGCGCGCAAGGTCGCGGAGCTCGGCTTGAGCGACTTTGCCCCCCTTGATGAGGCGATCCCCGAGTTGAGGGGCAAGGGAGGCTCGGCACCAGGGAAGTCCTGGAGGCACGTCCACCGCGAGATGGGTGCGACCCATCTCCCGCATGGGCGAGCCAGCTCATCCGGATCGGTGCAGGACAGGAATCGCCCGCGCCGCGACGCCATGTCGCACAACCGAAGCGGCGGCGCTCGCACCTAACCCCCCAAATGGCCACGCGACCGCCTCGACAGCCGCTCGCGGCCCTCCTGGCCCTCTGTACCCTCGCGGCGCTCCTGGGATCGACCCACGCGTACAGCGGTGGCGCTGCGGAGGAGGACGCGGATGCTTCCGTTCACGCAGGGCGCGACCGCGCGCAGGCGCTTCCGCCCAGCTGCGCGAGCGTCACGCCCGGCGCCGACAACGGCTGCGGACTCGGCCACGATGACGACTGCTGCGCCAGCCTGCTCGTGCCCGGCGGGACGTTCAACCGGCTCAACGATCCGCGGTATCCGGCGAGCGTGAGCAGCTTCCACCTCGACAAGTACATGGTCACCGTCGGGCGGTTTCGCCGCTACCTGGAAGAGACCGGCGGCCCCACCCAGGCGAGCCCGCCACCGGCCGGCGCAGGGGCGCACCCGAAGATCCCGGACAGCGGGTGGGACCCGGCCTGGAACACGATGCTCCCGGCGACCACGGCTGCGATGAAGCGGGCGCTCGTCTGCGATCCTTACGGCTGGCCGACGTGGACCGACGCTCCGGCCGCGAACGAGGACAAACCCATCGTGTGCGCGACATGGCTCGAGCTGTTCGCGTTCTGCGCCTGGGACGGCGGGCGCCTGCCGACCCAGGCCGAGATGAACTACGCCGCCGCCGGCGGCGACGAGCAACGGCTGTATCCGTGGGGCTCTTCCCCCATCACCTCCGACGACGCGGCCTACTGCTGCCAGGGCGAAGGCTCGACGTCGCTGCCCTGCGAGGACGCGTTTCCCCCGTGGAGCCTCATCCACTGCACGACCGACGATCTCGCGCCCGTCGGCTCCTTTCCCAGGGGAGCGGGGCGCTGGGGCCAGCTCGATCTCGCCGGCGAGGCCTACAAGGTCACGCGCGACGCCGCCGACGACGACCGCCCGCTCGTGCCGTGCGCCGATTGCTCCCGGTTGGACAACCACGCTGCCCTGCGCGTCACGCACGGCGGGAGCTTCGTCGCCGCCGGATACCGGCAGACGACGACCTACCGCGCACCCTACGAGACCAATGGCCGCCACTACTATGTATCGGCGATGTGCGCGCGCGACCTGCCAGGGCCGTGAACCCTCCGCGCGGCCCTCGCCAGCAGCGCCGCGGAGGGCTCGGGCGAGCGCGCCCTGGCGGGCTCGGCTCCGTCCGGGGACGAACCTATTGCGGGGAGCGAAACCGATCTAGGCGATGCGCATAGTACTTCCCGACAGCGAGACCTGTCGAAAGGACTACGCCATGATGAAGAAACATTTCGCCCTCTTCCCGCTGCTCACCGCGAGCGCTCTCTTCTCCGGCTGCGCCGTCGACACGGCGGAGCCGGCCTGGGAGGATGGCGCGCATGACGAGCAGGTCGGCCGCGCCGAGGAGCGATTGGACCAGACCTGCTCTTACTTCGAGTCCGGGCAATGGATCGAGTTCGACTGCTGGGAGGGCGGTGGCGACTGGGATCCTCCCGGCCCCGGAGAGGCCGAGCCCCCTGGCGGGGGTGAGGAGGGCGGGCCCGGCACGGGGGGCGACGAGGGTGGGGAGCCGGTGCCTCCGTCCCTGGACGCCGGCATCGTCTTTTCCAGCAACGGGCCGATCTACGGGAAGTATTGCACGCAGATCATCGAACCCTCGGACATCGGAGGGGGCTGGGGCAACAACTACCTCTGCTCGACCGACAACATCGGCTTTCGGTGGAGCTACGACGAGGCCATCGCCGGGATGAGGTGCTATCGGATCAACGAGACGGCCGAGCCGTGGACGACCCACTGGGGCGACAACTACCTCTGCGTCCCCGATGCGGCGCGCCTGTTCCTGTACTGGTCCACCGGCGGCGCGTTCGCCGACGCGAACATCCGGTCGGTGCGCTTCTACGAACCCCAGGACCCGCACACCTGGAGCGACAACTACCTGGGCTACTACAAGTTCTGACGAGGCGCGCCTCGGGGCTCCTCTGCCCGCGTGCGCGCGGATCGCCACCTTCAAGCGCTCTCGCGAAACACCTTGATGAGCGCGGCGGGCGACTCCGCCCCGTGGCCCGCGGCGACTCCCTTCCTGAAGAGCGCCGCGGCGAACGCCGGGAGCTCGGCGTTGATCCTCGCTTCCCGCGCGTGCCGCTGGATGAGCTCGACGGCCTGCGCGCAGATCTCCAGCGTGGCCTCCTCTGCCTCGTACGCTCCGGACTGGATGGAGTCCGCGTCGTGCTTGACCATCCCACCGATGGCCGGAGCGACGACGGCGGCCATGGCCCCGAAGTCGGCCACGCGGATCCCTTCGGCCTCGCAGATGCGGGCGCCGTGGTAGAAGCCGAGGAGCCCCGCGAACAGGTGCGATAGGAACGCCAGGTCCATGGCCGCCGCCCAGCCGACCTTCTCCCCGAGGTAGCTCACGGTCCCGGCCGTGCTCTCGAGCAGCGACTTGCTCTTCTCGTAAGCCGAGCCCGAGCCCGAGACGAGGATGCTGCTCTCCGGCTTCCCCATCTGGCTCGGGGTGGCCAGGATGGCGCCGTCGAGGTAGTCGATGCCGCGCTGCTTCGCCCACGCTTCGAGGGTACGCGCGTCCTCGGGGCTGCCCGTGCTGAGCTGGACGAGCACCTTGCCGGCGAGGGAAGAGACCACGTCGCGCCCCTCCAGCACGCCGTACGTCGCGCGGTAGTCGGTGATGCAGGTGATCACGATCCCGCTCGCCTGCGCCGCTGCGGCAGCGCTCGGGGCCAGCACCGCTCCCTCCGCGACGAGCGGCGCGGCCTTCGCGATCGAGCGGTTCCAGACGGTGACGCGAGCGCCGCTGCGGAGCAATTCCCGAGCGAGCGCGGTGCCCATGAGACCCAGACCGATGACCGTGACTTCACGCATGTGAGCTCCTTCGTTTGCGGCCCGTCTGCCGATGACGGGCGCGCCTTCGTGCCGGCCAAGGTGGGGGCCTGCGACCCGGGCCGTCGCGCACGATCGGACGCCCGGAGAGCACGTTCGGACGGCGGCGAGCGCGGAGCCGCCCCGTGGCGCGCCGCTCGGCGGCGGTGGATACTGGCGGGGATGCAGGTCATCGGACAGACCCGAACTCCCATCCGACTGGAGCCGTCCGCGGGCGCGCCGCGCCCGTACGTCGGGGTACATGTCGGCGTTCACTCGACCCAACCGGGCGTGATCGCGCTCGATGCCTCGCAGGATCATCGGGTGAAGATCCATGCGGGCGCGCCGGTACGCGGGGCCTGCCGCGCCGATCGGTTCGTCTACACGCGCGGCGACGTGGACCTGATCCCCGCCGGAGCCTCGGACGTCTGGCAGGAGGACGACGCGGGCACCTCGCTCATCCTGTCGCTGTCCCCTTCGCTGCTGCGCCGGGTCGCAGCGGACATGGGGCTCGATCCCGACAAAGCCGGCCTGGAGCCGCGCCACCAGATCAGGGACCCGCAGATCGAGCACATCGCCTGGGCGCTCGACGCCGAGCGCAGGGCCGGCGATCCGACCGGGCTTCTCTACAGGGAGAGCCTCGGCGTCGCGCTCGCCGCGCACCTGCTCGGCCGTTACAAGGCGCCGGGCCGCCTGCGGCGAGGGCTGTCTGCGCCGCAGCTACGGCGCGTGACGGCGTACATCGAGGAGCACCTCGATCACGACCTGTCGCTCGATCGGCTGGCCGGCGTCGCCGGGGTCAGCGCGTCCCACCTCAAGACGCTGTTCAAGCGGTCGACCGGCGTGCCGGTCCACGAGTACGTGATCCAGCGCCGGGTGGAGCGCGCGAAGGCGCTGCTCCTGCGCGGCGACCTGCCCGCCAGCCAGGTGGCGATCGAGGCCGGGTTTGCGCACCAGAGCCACATGGCGAGGTGCATGCGCCGCGTCCTCGGCGTGACGCCGGCAAAGGTGGCGGCCAGCGCGCGCTAAACCAGAGAAAACAGCCGCCAAGGCGAGCCGCGATGACGCCAAGGGCGCCAGGAAACCAGCGAAATAAACAGGAGAGGAAATGCGGGGACAGCCCTGAGCAGCGCCGGCGGGGGGCCGGCGCCGCGATCCGCCCTCAGGGGCAGCCGTTGGCCGCGCCCGGGGTCGCCGGCGTCGTCGTGACGAACGCGCCTGTCCCGTCGGGGCAACGGCCCGCCGTGTCGACGTGGCCAGTCCAGGTGTGCTGGTCGACCACGACGCCCTCGGGCGTGTACAGGATGGCCGAGTCCGCCGACCCGAGCCCGAAGGTGAGCCTGAGGGGCTCACCGCTGCTCTCTCCGCGGATCAGCAGGTATCCCCCCGCGGGCACCGTCGCCCCAGCGGGGAGCACGAGCTCGTGCGAGGGATCGTTGTCCGTGAGCCGGAAGCCGCTGACGTCGACGTCCGAGGCGCCGCGGTTGTAGAGCTCGACGAAGTCCTCTCCGGCCGAGCGCACCTCGTTGATGACCACGGTATCTCCACCAGGATCACCCGGGTCCTCCGGATCACCCGGGTCCTCCGGCTCTTCCGGATCGCCTGGCTCCTCCGGCTCCCCGTCCCCGCCCTGGATGCCCAGCACCGATGCGTCGAGCCTCAGGAAGAAGTTGAGCGCCTCGCCGCCGTCGTTGTCGTTCGTGACCCACAGGCCGTCGGCGCCGAGCGCGAGCCCTTCGATCTTCTCTTGATCGAAGCGGAACGGATGCTCGAGCAGATCATAAGCGAGCGTCTTCTCCACCGGATCCGCGATGTCGTTCGGCGTGCCGCTCGAGAGCGTGAAGGTGCGAATCGTCTTGTTCCCCGCCTCGCCTGCCCAGCCCTGGTCGCGCTCGACCACCGCGAACGTGTCGCCGCCCACGTGAATGAGCTCGCTCAGGAACGTGTTGCCGCGGGCCCCGCCGGGGTTCGCGTCGAGCGGGTAGAAGTACCAGCGCCAGGCGCCGGTATCGACGTCGTACTCGCCGATACGGGTGTTCTGGCCTTCGTTCGTGAGCGCCCGCTGCATGGCCACATAGACCTTGAGGCCGCCAGAGGCAGACGGCGTGCTGTCGACCACAGCGATGCCCTCGTAGCCGTTGGCGCGCACCCTCGACCAGTCGATCGCGTTCGCATCGCCGCCGCACGGGAGATCGACGATGCCTCCGTCGCCGTAGCCGGAATCGAGGCGGCCGCGCTCGTCGAAGAACAGGATACGGTTGCTGAGCACCGAGCCAACGCAGGTCGTGCTGCCGCCGTTGCCGGCGATGCCCTCGCTGGCGAGGATGTAGCCCCCCTCGGGGTTCACCGCGATGCCCTCCGGATCGTAGCCCACGAGATCGGCGCCGGCGCCGTCCTTCAGGATCAGCTCCCGGACGAGCTGCATGCGCCGATCGCCGTGGTCGGGCCAGAACGACCAGATGCGCTGGCGCGCGAAGGCGTTGTCGGGCGTCGCGAGCAGGAAGCCGGTGGCCGGCTCGTACGCGAGGGCGCCGAGCGCGCTGAAGCCAGGCCCGCTCGAGCGCGCCTCGTAGACGTCGTCGCCATGGCCGACCTCGGCCGGATCCGTGACCGAGCGGTACAGCCAGATGCCACCGCCCACCCCGTCGTCGCCTTCACCGCTCACAGCCACGAGGTTGCGCGACGGAATCGCGACCGCGCCTTCGGGCCGCATCGGGGCGCCGAGTAGCTGCTTGAGCACCGGCGCCGACGGGGTGCTCATGTCGACGACGAGCAGCGACGCGTTGCGCTCGCCCAGGAAGAAGGCGTAGTCCGTGCCTCCGAACACCCCGGTCGCGCAGCCCTCGATCTCGATGCCGCGGTCGCCGGAGCGCCCCTCCGGGTAGGCGCCGGCGCGCACCGCGAGCCGCTCGGCAGCGTCGCCGCTGTCGTACACGCGGTCGCCGTCGAGGTTGAAGACAGCGAAGCCCCGGCCACCCGACCACAGGCCTGCGGCGAACGCGTCGTTCGGCGTGTCCCCCTCGTTGGCGCTCACGAAGTGCCGGCCATCGGAGAGCAGACACACCGAGTCCGGCTCGAGCAGCCCGGTGAAGCTCGAGCTGGTGAGATCGATCTCCCCGTTCGACGCGAGATCGGCGCGGGCGTGCGTGGAAGTGCCGGCCTCGATATAACGGGTGACCGTCGCGGAGGCGAGGTCGATGACCGCGATGAGGTTGTTCTCCTGCAGCGACACGATCGCCGTCGTGCCGTCTCTGGTGATGTCGACGTACTCCGGCTGCGGATCGCCCGGGATGTTGCCGACCGCGGGCGTGAGCGCGATCGTGGCCACGGTCGACTCCGAGGGATCGCTCTCATTGATGGTGATGATCTGGACGCTACCGGGGCGCGCCTGAGCGACCGCGTTGTCGTCGGCGTTCTCCTCGTCCTCGATGGCGACAACCACCCGCGCGCCGTCCGGCGTGATCTTGAGGCTGTCAGGGCCGACGCCGACCGCCACCGAGCCAGCGATTTCCCGGGTCACGAGGTCGATGAAGACCAGGGCTCCGGGATCGGCGTTGTGGATCGGATCCGTCGTGTCCTTCACCGCCGCGATCGCGTACCGGCCATCCGGCGTGATCGCGATGGCAGTGGCCTCACCGTTGCCGTTGCTCACCGTGCCGGCGATGTCGACCGTGCCGAGGAGCGCAGGGCTGCTCGGGTCGGAGATGTCCACGAACCCCACGGTGTGCGTGACGCTGCTCGTGTAAGCCAGCACGTTGCCGTCCGGAGAGGCGGCCACGATCTCGGCGATCGGCCCGCCAGGGGCCGTGTATTTGGCCACGAGCTGGAAGCCCGCCACGCCGCGCCCGCCGTCCTCGCCGTGGCAGACATAGGCGGTGTCGGAGATCTCGCCTTCATCGAGCACGCCATCGCCGTCGGCGTCGAGCCCGCTGGTCACCTTCTGCCCGCCACTCGCGCAGTTCGGTCCGCTCGGCTCGGGCGCGATGTCGATGAGCACCTGCTGGGCGTCGTCGCCATCAGCGCCGTCGGTGCCATCAGCGCCGTCGGTGCCGTCAACGCCGTCGGTGCCGTCAACGCCGTCGGTGCCGTCAGCACCATTGGCGCCGTCAGCACCATTGGCGCCGTCGTCGCCAGGGTCGCCCTTGGGGCCATCCGCTCCCGCCTTGCCGTCGAGCCCGTTGCACAGGTAGGTCGTCGCCTCGACCTCTCCCTCATCGATCTGGCCGTTTTCGTTGAGATCACGTCCGGAGTCGACCCGGGTGCCGCCGTTCTCGCAGCGGTCGCCGGCCGGCTCGTCGCTGAAGCCCAGGATGGCGCCGCCCCTCTGGCCGCTATCCGGTACCTCGCCTCCATCGTCGGAACACCCCGAAAGCGCCAGCGCCGCGGCGCCGAGGCCGATCCAGGTGAGACTGCGCAGCTTCACGTCACGTTCTCCTTGCTGAAGCCGCCCACACTGCCCGAGGCGATCGCCGGCGACGCGACAGCTGCTTGAAACTTTTATTGCAAATCCGTGTACTTCGGTGCTCCCGGCCGGGCGCGACCGCCGGTGCCTCCGCCAGTGACGCTGTGGCAAACTGCCCCGCTGCACGGCGCCGTTCGGCATGAACTCCGGCAGCCCGCGAGTGCTAGAGTTGCGTCATCCATGCTCGACAAGCTCGACATCGCCCGCGCCCTCCGCGAGACGGGCACGCTCCTCCTGATCAAGGGGGAGAACCCGTTCAGAGCGCGCGCTTACGAGACGGGGGCCGAGGCGCTGGAGCAGCTCACGGACGACCTCGGCGCGCTCGTCAGGGGCAAGAAGCTCACCGGCATCAAGGGCATCGGCCCGGCGCTCGCCGCCCAGATTGCCGAGCTCTACCAGACGGGGCGCTCCGGGCAGCTCGAGGAGCTCCGCGCCGAGCTGCCCAGCGGCGTGCTGGAGCTCGCCCAGGTGCCGGGCATGAGCCTCAAGCGGATGAAGGCGCTCCACGAGGCGCTCGGCATCGGCAGCGTGGAGGAGCTGAAGAGGGCCTGTCTCGCCGGGAAGGTCCGGGCGGTGAAGGGCTTCGGGGCGAAGACCGAGGCGAGCCTGCTCGAGGGGATAGCCCGCTACGAGGCGCGCGACGAGCGCGTCCTCCTCGTCGACGCGCTCGAGGCGGCCGAGCCGCTCCTCGCCCACGTGCGCGGCTGCGAGGCGACCGAGCAGGCCGATCTCGCGGGCTCGATCCGGCGCTGGGAAGAGACGGTGGCGGCCATCGACCTCGTGGCCGCGGCGGACGACGCCGCGCAGGTGATCGACTGCTTCGTCCGGTCCCCGCAGGTCGCCGAGGTCGAGGAGCGCGGCGACGCGCGTTGCAGGGTAAGGCTCTCGGGCGGCCTGCGCGGCGAGCTCCTCTGCGTGCCGCCCCGGGACTACGCCGCTGCGCTTCACCACCGGACGGGGGCGCCCGAGTACCTCTCGGCGCTCGGCGCGCTCGCGCGCGAGCTGGGGCTCACGCTCGACGAGAGAGGGCTCTCGCGGGGCAAGAAACGCCTCTCCGTGAAGACGGAAGAGGACCTCTACGAGCACATCGGCATTCCGTACATCGCGCCCGAGCTCCGCGAGAGCGCGGAGGACATCGTCGCTGCCATCGAGCGCGCCGCGCGGGCGGGCCGCGCGGGCGAGCTCGTCGAGGAGGGCGATATCCAGGGGATGGTGCACTGCCACACGGTGTACTCGGACGGCAAGAACACGATCGAGGAGATGGCCCTGGAGGCCGAGGCGATGGGGATGAAATACCTCACCATCACCGATCACTCGCCCGCCGCCCATTACGCGAACGGCGTCGGCCTTGACCGGCTGAAGCAGCAGTGGGACGAGATCGCCCGCGTCCAGGAGCGCGTGAGCGTGAAGCTCCTCCGAGGCACCGAGTCGGATATCCTCGAATCGGGGAGGCTCGATTATCCGGACGCGATCCTCGAGCAGCTCGACGTGGTCATCGCGAGCATCCACTCGCGCATGAAGATGGACGCGGACCAGATGACGCGCAGGCTCGTCAGCGCCATGCGGCTGCCGGTCTTCAAGATCTGGGGGCACGCGCTCGGCCGGCTCATCCAGCGGCGCGAGCCGTTCGCGTGCCGCGTCGAGGAGGTGCTCGACGCCGTGGCCGAGTCGAGGGCCGCCGTCGAGGTGAACGGGGACCCGTACCGCCTCGACATGGAGCCCCGGTGGATCAAGGAGGCGCGCAAGCGCGGTATCCGCTTCGTGGTCTCGACGGACGCACACTCGACGAACGCGCTCCACAACCTGCGGTTCGGCGTGGGGACCGCGCGGCGAGGCGGCCTCCGCCGGGGCGAGGTGCTGAACGCGCTCGGCCCGGCCGCGTTCCAGAAGGCGGTCCGGCCCGCTCTAGCGCGCTGAGCCGCCGCCGGCGTCGACCTCCCGGATCGACCTCGGCTGGGCGCCGTCCACGTCGGTGAAGCCGTATTCCCTCGCCAGCTCGGCCGCGATCAGGACCTCTCCGCTCTTCTGCATCACGCCTGGATCGGCGGCCAGGGCGGCGACGGCCCTGCCGATGAAGGTGGGGCTCTCGCTGTTCTTGAGCTGCTCGCCGAAGAAGGACGCGTGCTTCATCACGCCCTCTGTCCGCACGAGGCCCGGGTACAGGCTGACGGCCGCGACGCCGTGCGACCTGAGCTCGTGCGCCATCGCCCCGGCCATGCGGTCACAGGCGGCCTTGGCCGCGCCGTAGGCCACGCCCATGTCGTCCTTCTCGGCGGCGATGAACGAGATGTTCACGATGAGCCCGCGACCCCGCGCGATCATGAGCGGAGCCGAGAGCGCGCTCGCGACGTAGTGGGCCCGCACGCCCGCGGAGAACATCTTGTCCCACCGGGAGAACGGCGCAGCCCAGAACCCGGCTTCCGTCCAGAACTCGGTGCCATCGTGGAAGTGCTCGTAGCCACCCCAGACGTTGTTGACGAGCACGTCGAGCCGCCCGTGCTGCTCGGCGCGGATCTGCTCGATGACGGCCCGGGTCTGCTCGTCGTCCCGGTGGTCGCAGCGGACGGCGATCCCGCGCCCGCCGAGCCGCGTCACCTCGTCGGCCGTGCCACCGATGGTGCCGGGCAGCTGGATGGCCGCTTCGCCCTCCGCGACCGTCCGCCCGGTCACGTACACCGTGGCCCCGGCCTCGCCGAGCCCGAGCGCGACTCCCTTGCCGACGCCGCGGCTAGCCCCCGTGACGAGCGCCACGGCCCCTGTGAGCGGTCGAGACATGAGTAAACTCTATTTACTTTATCTGGCGCGCCCCCTCGCGCGTTTCGCAAGGAGCAGTCCATCCTAGCGGACCTTTATCCATTTTCCAAGGCTGCCCTTGTCGACGCGCGCCTGCCCGCGTCAACCCGCGCACGTGCGCGTCTGCCCGTGTCAACCAACCCGCGCGCGCGTCTGCCCATGTCGACGCGCGCGCGGGTTGGTTGACGCGCGTCATGCCCGGTCGAACACCTCGACAGACGGTGCGCGTCGTGTGACCGTTGAGATGTCATGCCAATGCCCATGCCGACCCCTGCGCCTGCAAAGAACATCGTCGCTCTCATCGGGCACACCCCGATGATCCAGGTGACTCAGCTCGACGCCGGCCCGTGCGAGCTCTTCCTCAAGATGGAGAGCCAGAACCCGGGCGGCAGCATCAAGGATCGCATCGGCCTGTCGATGATCGAGGCGGCCGAGCGCGCCGGCCAGCTCGGGGGCGAGCGGCGCCATGTGGTCGAGGCGACCGCGGGCAACACCGGGCTCGGCCTGGCGCTCGTCGCGGCGCAGAAGGGCTACCGGCTCACGCTCGTGATCCCGGACAAGATGAGCCAGGAGAAGGTGTTCCACCTGAAGGCGCTCGGCGCGCAGGTGGTGATGACGCGCTCCGACGTCGAGAAGGGCCACCCGAGCTATTACCAGGACCTCGCGGCCCGCATCGCGCGCGAGGAGGGCGCGTTCTACGTGAACCAGTTCGAGAACCCGGCGAACGCGCTCGCCCACGAGACAGGGACCGGCCCCGAGATCGACGCGCAGCTCGATCGAAGGATCGACGCGATGGTGTGCGGCGTCGGCTCCGGCGGCACCATGACAGGGCTCTCGCGCTACTTCGCCAAGGCGCAGCCGCGCTGCGAGATGGTGCTCGCCGATCCGGAGGGCTCGGTGCTGGCGGGCTACGTCAAGACCGGTAAGCTCGGCAAGGCGGGCTCGTGGCTCGTGGAGGGCATCGGTGAGGACTTCCTCCCTCCGATCCTCGACCTCTCCCATGTCAAGCGCGCTTACACGATCTCCGACCGGGAGAGCCTGGAGACGGCGCGGCTGCTCCTCTCCAGGACGGGCATCCTCGCCGGCTCGTCGTCCGGGACGCTGCTCGCGGCGGCCCTGCGCTATTGCCGCGAGCAGTCGTCGCCGAAGCGCGTCTGCACCCTCGTCTGCGACAGCGGCAACAAGTACCTGTCGAAGATGTACAACGATTTCTGGATGGCCGATCAGGGCTTCACCGACCGCGCGCCGACAGGGGATCTGCGCGACGTGATCACGCGCCGCCACGCCGACAGGGCGGTGGTCACGGTGCAGCGGTCGGACGCGCTCCTCGTGGCCTATGCGAGGATGAAGCTCTACGACGTGTCGCAGCTGCCCGTCCTCGAGGACGGCAAGATCATCGGCATCCTGGACGAGTCCGACCTCCTCCTCGCGGCCGTCGACGACGTGACGCGCTTCCGCCAATCGGTCGAGGCCGCGATGACGACGCGGCTCCGGACGGTCGACGTGCGGACGCCGATCCGGGATCTCCTTCCGATGTTCGACGCGGGGCTCGTGCCGATCGTGACCGATGGTGACGAGTTCGTCGGGCTGGTCACCCGCATCGACCTGATCAACTACCTGCGACGCCGGGTGAAGCTGCACGAGGTGTGAGCCGCGCGCGCGGGCACGGGCCCGCGCGCAGCGATGCCCGCCTTGCTCGTCGCGCCGGGCGGGCGCGCCGCTCGCGATGCGGCGCGAGCGCCCGTCGGCGTGCCTTGTGCGGGCAGCGGGCTTGTGGTGAGCTGTGCGCCATGCAGGAGGCGCACGGAGCTGGCGTGATCGACCTCGCCACGGCGCGGGTGGTCGATCTGACACACCCGATCACCCCGGAGATGCCGCTGTTTCCCGGCGACACGCCCTATGCGTCGGAGACGCTCAGCACCATCGAGAAGGACGCGTATTGCTGCAATCGGTTCTCGATGGCCGAGCACGCGGGCACGCACGTGGACGCGCCGGCGCACTTCACGGCCGGGGCGCCGACCGTCGAGCAGATCGCGCCGGAGCAGCTCGTCGGGGCGGCGGCGGTCGTGGACGTGACGGCGGCTGTGGCGGCGAGCCCGGACCACCGGGTCACTGTGGATGATCTCCGGAGCTGGGAGGCGCGGCACGGCGCGCTCGGCGCCAGGCATATCGTGCTGATCCGGACGGGCTGGGGGGCTCGCTGGTCCGATCCGGCGAAGTACCTGAACCAGGACGCCCATGGCGTCATGCATTTTCCCGGGGTGTCCGTGGAGGCGAGCCGCTACCTGCGCGAGCGCGGCGTGCGCTGCATCGGTATCGATACGCTGTCGACCGACCCGGGGGCCAGCGAGACATTCGAACAGCACAGGGCCTTCCTTGGCGCTGGCGGCTACCACATCGAGAACCTGGCCAATCTGGAGCAGCTGCCCGAGGCGGGGGCCGTCGTGGTGGTCGCGCCGCTGCCGCTCGCGCGCGGCAGCGGCGCGCCCGCCCGGGTGCTGGCGCTGGTGCCGGCTTACGGCGGCCCGGCGAGATAGCGCCGGGCGCATCCTCGGCTGTCGAACCAGCTGGACGATCCGCCTACGGTTGAATGCCGCCGCGCCCGTTCCGGGCTCGCGCCGACGCCCGCGCACCTTCGCGGTTGGAGAGCGCATAGGTCACCCCGCGCTCCAGCGTCCCCCGCGTCACGATCCCTCCCAGATCGGCCCCCAGCTCCACGAGCGCCTGCGCCACGCTCGGCCGGATCCCGGTGAGCACCACCTCGGCCCCGAGCAGCCGTGCGCTCCGCGCGGCCTGGATCAGCGCGTCCGCCACCTCCGGCCCCGCCTGCGGCACCCCCGTCACGTCGAGGATGGTGATCCGGGCGTGCTGGCGGGAGATGCCGTCCAGCAGCGTCTCGGTGAACTGCGCGCCCCGCTCGCGGGTCAGCTCGCCGACCAGCGGCGCCACCAGCACGCCGTCCGCAATGGGCAACAGCGGCGTGGAGATGGCCCGTATCGTCTCCTGCTGCACGAGCAGCATCTTCTCTTGCAGCTGCCGGGTCCTCGCCTCGGCTCGCGCCCGCTCGGTGATATCCACCGCGATCGCCCCGCATCCAGAGACCCTGCCCTCCTCATCGCGGAGCGCGAACCTGGTGCTCATGTACACGTGCGTCCCGTCGGCCAGGTCCATCTCGTCCTCGGAGGTGATGGGCTCGGACGACGCCATCGCTGCCCGGTCCTGCGTCGCGAACCGGTCGGCGATCGCCGCGGGGAACAGGTCGTGCTGGGTCTTCCCCATCAGCTCCTCGCGGGGCTTGCCGAGGAGCGCTTCGACCGGCGGGTTCAGCAGCGTGTGGCGGCCCTCGCTGTCCCGCGCGAACATGAGCATCGGCGCGTTCTGAATGAAGGCCTCCAGCAGCGCGGCGCCCCGGCGCCTCTGCGCCTCGGACTCCACGCGCGCGGTGACGTCGATGCTCACCACCGCCACGAAGCGGTTCCCGCTCGCGTCCTCGAACGCAACGTAGCTCGGCTCGGTCCAGACCCGGCGCCTCTCCTTGTAAAGCTCGCCCGGCTCGGTGTCGTAGGGGACCGGGGGCAGCGTGACCACCTCCCCGGCAAGCGCTCGGCGGAAGGCCTCGGCGTGGCCCGTCTTCACCGCCTGCGGATCCTCCAGCGCGTTGTACTTGCCGATGATCTGCTCGGGGCTGATGCGCCATCGCGCGCAGTCGGCCCGGTTGATCGCGACGAGGAGCCCGTCCGCGCGATGCACCACCAGCGGTACGGTCACCGCATCAAAGAGCGCGCGGTAAGGCACGCTGTCCGCGAGCTCGCGCTGCGCGTCGCGCGGCGTCGCGCCTGAGCTGAGCCTTCGCTCCAGCTCCTCCACGCGAGCCCGGAGCCGCGCGTTCTCTGTCTTGATTCGCTCGTCGCTCTGCCGATCAATCTCCATCGTTCCCCCTGAGCCCTGCCTGATCTGCAACCTCACGCGCGGCCGCTCGCCGCCGAGGAGAGCGCGCTCAGCCCCCCTGAGCCCTGCCCGCCGCTCTCCGCCCGCGGCGGTCCAGAAGTTCTTCTGCGTTGAAATGGTGCACCATCAGGCCGGCCCCGTGAAGCCTGTATTGGCCGGGGCTGGCTCGCCTTGGACTGGCGCGTCGACAGCGGTACTCCCACGCACGACCGACTCGCCCTCATCGCAGCCCCGCACACCACCGACCGGGACCTGCCCTTCGTGCTCGCCGCCTCGTACATCGGAGCATCTCGGAGGTGCTATCGACGCGGCGAAAGACACCTTCGATCCGGACGGACGCCGCTTCGTGTGGCTCCTGTTCCCGGAGAATATCCTGTCAACCAGGGGCAGGTCCCGCGGTTAGGGCTCGCCGTCTCCCTCGCTAGGGAAGGAAGACGGTGATCACACGGGTGGTCGACTCTGGGCTGCCGGTGAGGTTGTTGACGCAGCTCGGGTAGTACATGCCGTTCGTGTTGAGCTGCTGGCAGTAGGCGCTGCACGACCCGCGGATGCTGAGCAATCCGCATTGCTGGACAGCCCCACCGCTGTCGAGGTGACCGGCGGCGCACTCCCGCATGAGCGACCGTGAATAGCTGCGATTGGCATCGTCGTAGCAGGCGTTCAGGTAAGGAGAAGAGGCAAACAGATTGCCCCAGAAGGCGCCTTCCAGATGCGTGTAGGTCGTGAGCTCGACGGTTCCGGTCTTGTCGATGACCGCGGAGTTGCCCCGCGAGGAGATCGTCACGGAGGCGCCGTACCAGTTCGTCCGCGACGCGAGGCACGCCGAGATCCACTGCTGGTCGTTATGGCCGAGCGCCTTGGTGCTCCAGTCCGGCACGAGGCCGATGATTCCCCTGTACTCCTCGTTGTGCACCGTGCCCGAGCCATCGGTCCACGAGAAAGTGAACGACTGCGACGGGAGGAACGCACAGCCGACCACATAGCTGAGGAGCTGGCGCGAGAGATCGCCGGCGGCGCCTGGATCCCGGATCGCGCTCAGGGCCGCCGGGCTCAATGCGTTGGGGTTGAGGGCGTTGGGGTTGAGGGCGTTGGGGTTGAGGGCGTTGGGGTTGAGGGCGTTGGGGTTGAGGGCGTTGGGGTTGAGGGCGTTGACGAACTCGAGCGCGCTAAGGGCGACTCCTAAGGAGTCCTCCTCCTCCTCTTCCTGAACTGCGACGCAGCCAACCAAAGACGCGAGCAAAAGCGCCGCGAAACCAGCGATGCTGATCCGGTACATCGTCGTCCCCCCCGGGTTCGTCCCTTCGTGCCCTCTTCGAAGGTCACATCGGGTGTACCGATGAATAGGCATCATGTCCAGTACTCAATGGTTGATTTGTGTAAAATTCGTAGTTCGAGAATTCGCGGTGCTCTGTCCACGGCGTGAGGAACACGCGGATTGCTGGCGTCGATCTCGATGCGGCTCTGCGAGGTAGGCAGATCGGCGAGCGCCGCGCGCAGCTTCGACCAGCTGACTGCAGCGAGGACGAGAGCCATCGCCGCTGCCGCCTGCCGCGTACCCGTGTTGATCGGCGGGACGAGCTCACGGACGCGGCCTTCAACGCGCTGCCCGCGGACGGCTAGGGAAGGAAGACGGTGATCACCTTGGTGGTCCAGTCCACGGTGCCGTTGACGTTGCTGGCGCAGCGCGGGTAGTACATGCCGCGCTGCTTGAGCGGCTCGCACGCGCTGTCGCACGAGCCGACGATGTTGATGATCCCGCACGGCTGCACGGCCCCGCTGTCGCCGAGATGACCGGCGGCGCAGTCCCGGGACTGCGAGCGCGCACGGTCGCGATTGGCCTCGTGGTAGCAGGCGTTCAGGTAAGGAGAGGGGGCGAACAGATTGCCCCAGAAGGCGCCTTCCAGGCGCGTATAGGTCGAGAGCTCGGGTTTGTCGGTCTTGTCGAGGGCCCCGTGATCACCGCGCGAGGAGATCGTCACGGAGGCGCCGTACCAGTTCGTCCGCGACGCGAGGCACGCCGAGATGAACTGCTGCTTCGGATGGCCGAGCGCCGAGGTCTCCCATTGCGTCGCGAGCCCGATGATCCCCCAGTACACCTCGTCATGGACCGTGCCCTCGCTGTCGGTCCACGAGAAGCTGAACGACTGCGATGCATCGAGCGCACAGCTGACCACATAGCGGAGGAGTTGGCGCGACAGAGCGCCCGCCGCGTCCGGAGCCTGGATCGCGCTCAGGGCCGCCGGGCTCAGGGCATTGGGGTTGAGCGCGTTGGGGTTGAGGGCATTGGGGTTGAGCGCGTTGGGGTTGAGCGCGTTGGGGTTGAGAGCATTGGGGTTGAGCGCGTTGACGAACTCGAGCGCGCTAGGGGCAACTCCTACGACGCTCTCCTCCTCTTCCTGAGCTGCGACGCAGCCCACCAAAGACGCGAGCGAGAGCGCTGCGAGAGCAGCGATGCCGATCCGGTACATCGTCGTCCCCCCCCGGGTTCGTCCCTTCGTGGCCGCGTCGAAGGGCGGAATGGGTGTACCGATGACTGGCCATCATGTCCAGTGCTCAACTGGCGATTTGTGTAGAATTCTCAAGTCGTTGGAGTCAGGGGTGCTCTGTCCACGGCGTGCCGGGGGAGCGCAAGGCCGCGTGTCGCGTTCGTCACGCGCCGTCTGAGACCCAGTAAGGAGCGGTGGATGATCGAAATCTCACATTGCATGAAGACGCGACAGAATGGCGGCGAGCGGTCTGTGTGTCGTTGCAATGTGCAGTGTGGCGATAGGTGCGTGCGCGGGGCCGGGGGCAACGGCGCGGGGCACACCGCTGACGAGCGCGTCGCCGAGCGCTCCGGCCGGCGTTGTCAGGAGATCTCGTGCGCAGAGGCCGAGCGGGCGGTGATCGCGCTGCTCGGGTCTGCAATCAGGCTCACCCGGGGCCGATCTCGCCGTCGCCGCGCGGGCCCTGCGCCGGAGGCGGCGAGGTCGGTTCCGGGGAAGGCTGCGCGCCCTGCGCCGGCGGTGCGGCGATCGAGTAAGGCTGCGCACCCTGCACGGGCGGCGCGCCGCTCGGGTAAGCGTGCATCGGGCCCGCCTGGAAGGGCGGACGGAAGCTGGCTGCCGTGCGCCGCTGTCGCCGGACGATCGCGCGAAGGGCGTAGTAGAGCGCCCCGAAGAACGCCCCGAAGAACGCCGCCAGGAGCAGCAACGTGGGGCCGACCGACACGGCAAGGACCGCGGTTTTCACGGCGACGACCCCCGCGTTCTCGATTCCCTCGCTGGCCGCCCGGGCGATCTTGCCGCCGGCGCCCAGGGTCTGCTCCGCGCCGCGCGCCGTGATCGACATCTTCACGGTCGCATAGGCGATCTGCCCCTCCAGCAATCGCTCCTGCGCCTCGATCTGCTCGATCGTCTCACGCACGCTCCCGAGCTGCTTCTCGACGGCGACGACGTCCGCGAGGCTCCCCGTCCTGTCGGAGAGCAGGTCGAGCAGCCGCTTCTCCTGGGCGCGGGCGTTCCGCAGCCGCGCGCCGATGTCCGCGCGCTGCTCGGTCACGTCCTCGGCCTTCTCCGCGTCGTCGACCACCTCGCCGACCGACGCCACCGCGGCGCGGAATGCGCCGACCTTCGCCGAGGGGACCCGCGCCTCGAGCGACGCGCTCCGGTGCGGGCCGCCGTGCACCCGGGCCTCGCTCACGTAGCCGCCGTGCTCGTCGACCGCGGTCCGCAGCCGCTGCATCGCCGGCTCGAAGGCGTCGACCAGGATCGCGGTCTCGACGGTGATCCGCATCGCCCGCCCGGCGAGCGGCGTCGAGGCGGGCGAGGGCCCCTGCGCTCGCTGGTCCAGCGCCGCGATCTGCGCGGGCGGGGCCGACTCGGAACGGTCCCCTCTGGCGCAGGCGCTCGTCAGCGTCACGGCCAGGAGCAGCACAGCAGGCAGGCTCATGCAGGAGCGCATGCGGTGACCATAGCGGTTCCAGGGAACGCTCGCGAGCCCACCCCGAGCAGGGCACGGACACGCCGTGCGCGCCGGTGGCGCGGCGCGCCCCTTGCGAAGCGGGCAGCGACCATGTCGACACGCGAAGAGGACATCCCGGGATACGACGCGATCATCGTCGGCGGAGGGCCGGCCGGCCTCAGCGCGGCGCTCATCCTGGGGCGCTGCCGGAGGCGCGTCCTCGTGTGCGACTCGGGGCAGTACCGCAACCACGCGGCGCGCGAAATGCACGGCTTCCTGTCGCGCGACGGGATCGCGCCGTGCGAGCTCCGGCGGATAGCGCGCGAGCAGCTGGAGCCCTACGGCGTCGAGATCCGCGAGGCGGCAGTCACCGACGTCTGCCGCGGAGCGAAGCGCTTCGAGGTGACGCTGGAAGGCGGCGAGCGCCTGCGCTGCCGCAAGCTGCTGCTCGCCACCGGGCTCGTCGACCGGCTGCCGGAGCTCCCGGGGCTCCCCGCGATGTACGGCAAGAGCGTGCACCACTGTCCCTACTGCGATGGATGGGAGGCGCGCGATCAGGCGATCGGCGTCTACGGACAGGGCAGCACCGGGGTGTCGCTCGCCGTGAACATGAAGACGTGGAGCGATGACGTGGTCCTGTTCACGGACGGGCCAGCATCCCTGTCGCGATCGGACGCGGATCGGCTCGCGCGCCACCGGATCGGCGTGCGCGAGGAGCGGATCGCCCGGCTCGAGGGCAGGGGCGGAATGCTGGAGCGCGTGGTGCTCGAGGACGGAAGCGCGGTGGAGCGCCGTTCGCTCTTCCTCAAGGCGAAGCAGGAGCAGAGGTCCGATCTGGCCGAGCGGCTCCGCTGCACGGTCACGGAGGAGCGGGGCGTCGAGACGGTCGCCGAGCACGAGGAGACGACCCGCGAAGGGGTCTTCGTCGCCGGGGACGCCTCGAAGGAGGTGCTGCTCGCCATCGTGGCCGCCGCCGAGGGAGCCGCCGCGGCGTTCGGGATCAACTGCGCGCTGCAAGAAGAGGAGTTTGCGTAGCAGGGCAGCGCGCTCTCGTCGGCGCTGCCCGGACAGGCGCTCAGTCGCCCCGACCGCCCGGCCCGCGCCCGCGGCCAGGCCCCGGCCCGAACGGCGGCGGGCCCGGGTGCCGCCGCCGCTCGGCCTCGAGCTCCTCGTAGCGGGTGAGCTGCTCGGGCGTGAGCACGCCCTTCACGCGCGCGTCGGTGCGATCGCGGAGGGCGTCGAGCGCGGGGCGGCACTCGGAGAGGAGCCGGTCCCGCTCGGCCTCGGCCTCGGCGATGGTCGCCCTGAGCTCGCGCACCTGGCGGTCGGTGAGGTCGAGGTGGCGGCGCATCGCCTTGAGGCGGAACTGGGCGCGCGCCTCGGCCGGTGGACCCCGGAAGGAGGCCTCGAGGTCGCGCAACGCCGTGACACGGCCGATGGCCGCGCCGGCGACGCCGCCGAAGAGGAAGACCGCGGCGAGCACGGCCAGCGGCTTCCAGCGGGCGAGGGCGGGCGGGGACGCGGGGCGCTCGGTCATTCGCTCGCCTCGAGGGCCTCCACCGAGGCCATGATCGCGCTGTCGACGTCGCGCTGCGTCTGCAGGAAGAAGAGGACGCTCGCGGCCGCCGCGAGGGCGGTCACGACGAGGGCAGGGCGACCTGAGCGGACGATGCCGTCGGCGATCGCGGGGCGCGCGGGTAGGGGGAGGCGAGGAGCGGCCGTCGCGGCGCGGACCATGGCGTCGGTGAAGCCGGCGTCCGGCTCGATGCCGTCGGTCGCGGCCGCGAGGCGCGCGAGCGGATCGCTGGCCGCGCTGGCCGCCGCAGCGCGCAGCACGGCCGCCGTGAAGCGGTCGTCGGCGTCGATGCGATCGGTCGCGGCCGCGAGGCGCGCGAGGTCCCGATCGGGTGTGGTCCGGTCGTCGTCGCGGTCAGACATGCGGCGCCTCCTTCTCGATCTGCCGGGCGCGGAGCGCGGCGCGGGCGCGCACCAGGCGTTGCTCGACGGCGCCCTCGGAGCAGCCGAGCGCTGCCGCGGCCTCCTTCGCGGGCAGGCCCTCGACGGCGACGAGGACGAGCGCGGCGCGGTCCTGGGGCGGGAGCGCGGCCAGCAGGGCGTCGAGCTCGCGCAGCGCGATGCGCGCCTCGGCGGAGACGAGGCCGTCGAAGCGCGGCTCGGTCGACGCCTCGCGCGGGGTGTCGCGGCGGCGCCGGAGGGCGTCGAGGCAGGCGTTCGTCACGATGCGGTACAGCCAGGTCTCCACCTTCGATCTCCCGTCGTAGCGCCCCTCGCGCAGGGCGCGGTAAGCGTCGACGAACGCCTCCTGCAGGGCGTCCTCGGCCTCCGCGAGGTCGCCGACCAGGCGCGCGGCGAGGCGGTACATCGGCGCGCGCGTGTGCTCGACGATCTGCCGGAAGGCCGCATCATCGCCCCTTGCGACGCGCGCTGCGACGAGCCTGAGGTCGACGATCACGTTCCCCCGCGATTCTGCGCCCATGGCACCGCGCGCGCTACCGGGATGGGCGCTCAGCGGCGCTCGGGGCCACGCCCGGCGGGCCCGAAGCCGCGCTCGAAGCCGGGCCCGCCAGGCCCGGGGCCGCGCATGCCGGGCCTGGGGCCGTGCTCGGGGCCGTGCCCGCCAGGCCCGGGGCCGCGCTCGCCGCGCTCGGGCCTGCCCGCAGCCGGCCCCTTCTCGATGCGTTCGGCGAGCGCCTTGCGCTGCGCCTCGTCGAGGATCGGGACGATCGCGGCCAGCGCGCCGACCATGCGGTCCAGGTGCGCCCGCGGGCCCATCTTCTCGCCCGCCGGCGGCTGCGGCAGGAACGCGTTCGCGTCGAAGCGATCCGCGGCGAACGTCTCGAGCCGCGCGCGCATCTCGGCGCGCCTCGCCGCGTGATCTTCCTTCCGACCGACCCGGTCGGCGTCGCTCGGGCGCGCGCCCTCGAGGGCCTTGTCGATCTGCGCGCGCTGCTCGTCGCGCAGGTCGAGGCCGGCGAGGAGATGGCCCAGGGGGCCGCCGCGCATGCCGGGGCCGCCCATGCCGCCGCGCTCGCCGCGCGGGCCGCCGTGGCGCTCGCCGCCGCGCGGGCCGCGCTCTTCTCGCTCGTCCAGCTTCGCGGCGATCACGTCGACGAGCTGCCGGCGCTGCTCCTTCGTGAGCGTGGCGTGCAGGGTGCTCAGCGCCCCGGCGACGCGCGCGCGGCGCTCCTCGGCCGCGCGGCCGGCGTCGGGGAGCTTCGCCTCGATCGCCGCCCGATCGATCTTGCCCGCGCGCACGCCCTCGGCGAGCGCCGCAAAGACGGCCCCGTCCTTCGGGCGCTCCTTCGCGCCGTCGCGCAGCCCCTCGAGGGCGCCCTCGATCGTCGCTTCCTGCGCGTCCGAGAGGTCGAGCTCGTGGAGCGCCGCGCGCAGGAGGTGCTCGGGGCCGCGCGGGCCGCCGCGATGGCCGCCGAAGCCCTCCCGGGGACCGCCCGCCCTCGACGGGCCCTGGGCGAGCGCCGCCTCGGCGGCCTCGTCGCTCGGGGACGTGTCGCCCTGCCCCGTCTCCGCCGTGCAACCGGCCGCGCCGACGAGCGCGCCGACGAGCGGCAATATCGCACCAAGCCTCCACCAACGAGACTGCGTCATGGACTCTTCTCCTGGGTCGCCCGCGTCGTGCCGAGCGGGTCGTTCATCCCTGTGACGCCGGCGGGGAGGGGAGCCCTACGAGGGCGAGCTACTTTTTCTGAGGCGGGCTCTCGAGCTCGCTCCGCAGGCAGCCGGGAGAGGCCAACGCGGGCTGGATCGGGCCCGGCCTTACCGCACGCTGGCGATCAGGTGGGTGCGCGTCCCCTGCGGTGTGGCGACCTCGGCCTCATCGCCCTCCGACAGGCCCAGCAGGGACGCGCCGAGGGGGCTCGTCGTGGCGAGGGTCTGCAGCTCGACCCCCTCGAACTGGATGCGCTCGCCGCCCGCGGCCGGCAGGAGGAAGTAGAGCGCGCGCCGCTTTCCGCTCTCCAGCTCCACGAGCGCCGAGCTCTCGATGCCCGCGCCAGGGCCGAAGTCGCGCACCGTGACGGCGCCCAGCCTGGCGAGCGCCTGCTCGATCTGGAGCACGCGCTCGCTGTGACCTCGCGCCACGTAAGACGCCTCGGTGGCGCGCATGTCCTTGTCGCCCTCGGCGCGGTTCTCCTCGTGCGTCACGGCGCTGGCGGCGTCGCGCGCCCGCTCGGTGGAGCGCTCGAGCTCACGGGCGAGCTGGTCCCTCAGGGCCGCGAGCAACGCGCGCTTGTCGATGGCGGGTGGCATGGAGACCCACATCTTACCAGACGGGATCGCGGCGGTCACTCCACGGTCGTCAGGCGCCGCCGCGCGAGACCCGAGCGGCGCAGCCGTCCTCAACGACGCGCGGCGCGCGTCCGTCGTCGCCGGTCCCAAAGGAGGAGGCGGGAGGCGGCCCGGCTCCTCCGGGAAGGCCGCGCGCCGGGCGCCTGCCCGCCGGCGAGCAGCGCCGAGAGCGCACCTGCGCTGATTGCAACCCTGCAATGGATACCTCTCGTGCAGAGTCGCAGCTCATGGCTCCTTTTCGCGTCGAGAGCTCGCCGCTCCTTGCAGATGTGCAATCCATGCGCGCCGTGTGCGGCGGACTGCCGACGCGCTTATCTTTCGTGTGAATCGAATGTTTCAAGAAAGTGACTTGGAAGCACGAGGAAGCGCGAGGAAGCGCGAGGAAGCAGGATGACGCCCCGTGACGGCGCGCATCGCAAACCGCTCAGGAATCGCTCAGGAATCTCTTTGCCGGGGTAGGGTGAGTAGTGTAGATTCCTAATCTGCTACGCCGCTGCTCCGGGCTGGAACGCATCGACACGAGAGCATGGGTGTCGATGCGGCACCACCGCACAGCCTGGAGCGCGCGGGCCGAGCGCGCGCGACATGACGCGAGGCGTCCTGCCGCCGCTCGCCCGGGCTGCGTCCAGATCACTGCACGAGCACACAAGAGGAGAATCGTGAGCCTGTATGCCCAGGAGCGGCTGCGCGTGCTCGTCGTCGACGACGAGCGGAGGATGCTGGACAGCATCGCGGCCATCCTCGACGACGACGTTGACGTCGAGACCTGCACGTCCGCCCACCGGGCGCTCGAGCTGCTGCAGACAGGCCAGTTCCACGTGGTCTGCTCCGACTACAAGATGCCCGGGATGAACGGAGACGAGCTCCTCAAGCGGGTCGCCGGCCTGCCGTTCTACACGAGCTGCCTGCTGATCACCGGCGACGAGGAGTACATCCGCTCCGGCGAGGCGGGCCGCCACTACGTCATCCTCAAGCCGTTCGAGCCCGCCCGGGTCACCCGGATCGTCCTGGAGCTCGCGCGCCTCGCCCACGCGCGGCGGTCCGCGGACGCTGGCGCCTCCTCGGCGCGCGAGGCCGCCGCGCCCGTCTCGAAGACGAGGAGGGCCGCGCCGTCGCTCAGGCCGCGGGAGGCCCAGGACACGCCGGCGTCCACGCAGCGCGAGCGGGTGAGCTCGTACCCGCCCCCGTCTTCCCGCGCGGCGTCGAGCTACCTGGACGCGGTGCGGGTCGGAGACGCTGGGCTCCCGGCCCGGACCCTCAAGTGATCGCCCGCAGCGGCGAGCGCGGCACCCGAGGAGGCGATCCCCCACGATGACGAGCCGAGATCCGCTCGGCGCGGTGGAGCAGACCGCGACGGCCGAGGAGATCGTGGCGACGCTGCGCCACGATCTGCGCAATTGCTTCGGGACGATCCGCAATGCGGCGTTCTTCATCCGGCGCAAGGTCGCCCGGGAGCAGGTCTTTCGGGACGACCCGCGGGTGGGGCAGTTCCTCGATGTCATCGACGAGGAGGCGATCGCGGCGAGCGCGCTCGTCGACGGCGTCATCGACGCGAACGCGAGCCTCAGGCGGCGGCCGGTGAGCGCGAGCGCCCGCGAGTGCGTCCTCATGGCGGCGGCCTGCGCGCGCATCGCCGAGCCGGGGATCCGCGTCGACGTCGACGCGGCGGAGGGCGTTGTCGAGCTCGATCCGGCCGAGCTCGCCCTGGCGATCCGGTGCCTTGTCGAGAACGCGGCGGAGTCGATGCCCGGGGGCGGGGTGGTCACGCTGCGCGGGAGCGTGCTCGGCGCGCGCTACCGCATCGAGGTCGGCGACACAGGGACGGGCGTGCCCGAGGCGGAGCGGGAGGCGATCACGCGCCCGTTTTACACCACCAAGCCGGGCCGCCTCGGCCTCGGGCTCAACATCGCCGGGCGCGTGGCGCGCCGCTATTTCGGGACGCTCACCCTCGGCCACGGCGCGCCCTCCGGCATGCGGGCCTGCATCGAGCTGCCCCTCGCTGCAGCGCCCGAGCCGCCCGGCGCGGGCGCCGAGGAGCGGCTGTGACGGCGCGCGCGGCCAAGGCGCCGCGATGAGCATCCGGGCCGCCCTCTCGCTGATCTTCGCCGTGGCCGCGGCCGTCGTGCTGCTCGCGACCGGCGCGCTCTACGTCACGTCCGCCAGCATGACGCGGCTCCAGCGGCGCGCCGAGCTGTCGTACGAGGACCTCACCCGCCACGTCACGCTCGCCAACCACGCCGGCCGCTACATGCGGGAAGCCGCGGAGATCTCCCTCGGCGGCGGCGACACCGAGGAGCTCCACTACCTGGCCGGGCTCGTCGCGCGGGACCTGGCCGCGGCGGAGGCGCTCGAACGGGCGCAGGAGCCGCTCGAGCGGGCGTGGGAGCCGCTCGAACGGGCGCAGATCGAGGGCGAGCGCGCCCCCGAGGCGCCGCGCGAGGCGCAGGTACGCGACGAGCGCCTGCGCCGGATGCGCGCGAGCTTCGCGGCGATCGCCGGGAGCGTCGACCAGGTGTCCCACATGGCGAGCGCCGGGGATCTGGCGGCCCACCGGAGGTTCGTGGAGCGCCCAGAGGCCGAGTACGAGGAGGGGTTCGTGCCGCAGATCGACGCGGCCATCGCCGACGCGCGGCGCGACGTCGCGCGGAACGCGGAGGACGCGGGCCGCGCAGGCGCCAGGATCAGGATCGCGAGCATCGCCCTGATGATGGCGGCGCTCGTGACCCTCGTCGTCCTCCTCGGCGGCCTCCTGCGCTCGATGGCGCGCGGGTTCGGCGCGCTCGCGGAGTGCTCGCGGCGCATCGCCGGAGGCGACCTCGAACACCGCGTGCCCGACCTGGGAAAGCACGAGTTCGGGCGCATGGGCACGGCGCTCCGCCACATGGCCGACAGCCTGCGCGAGGCCCAGGCGTCGAGCGTGCGCGTCGAGCGGCTCGCGGCGATAGGGCAGCTCGCGGCGAGCGTCGGGCACGAGCTCCGCAACCCGCTCGGCGCCATCCGGAACGCGACGCACTACCTCAAGAAGCGCCTCGCCGGGACCGAGGTCGGCGCGGAGCCGCGCGTCGCTCAGTTCCTCGGCCTGATGGAGAAGGAGCTCCTCTCGTGCAACCGGATCATCGGCGATCTCCTGGACTTCGCGCGTGAGCGCAGGCTCCGCCGCACCGCCTGCCCGCTCGCGCCCCTGGTGGACGACGCCATGTCGGTCGTCGCGCCGCCCGCGCACGTGCGCCTGGAGAACCTCGTGCCGGCGGCGCTGCCGGTGCCGAGCCTCGACAAGGACCAGTTCCGGCAGGTGCTCGTGAACCTGATCCAGAACGCGGCCGAGGCGATCCCCGTCGAACGCGAAGGGTGGGTGCGTGTGGTTGGACGTGTATGTGACGAGGCCGTGAGCCTCGTGGTCGCCGACAACGGCGAGGGGATCGAGGAGGAGCACCTCGCGAAGATCTTCGAGCCGCTCTTCAGCACGAAGCTGAAGGGGACGGGCCTCGGGCTCGCCATCACGGCCGGGATCGTCCGTCTGCACGGCGGCACGATCGCGGTGGAGAGCGCGCCCGGCGCGGGGACGACGTTCACCATCCGGTTACCGCGCGCCGCGGCACCGGAGGTACACTCCTCCGTGCAGCCCGCGTGACAGCGGAGGGAGACGGCCGTCGATGCAAGGGACCGGACCGGTGCTCGTGGTGGACGACGAGGAGGGGATGCGCGCCACGCTCGCCGCGAACCTCGAGCTCGAGGGGTACGAGGTCGTCGAGGCGCGGGACGGGGCGCACGCCCTCGAGCTCGTGAAGCGACGGCGCTTCGCGCTTGTGCTGAGCGACGTGAGGATGCCCGGCCTCGACGGCGTCGCGACGTTCCGCGAGATCAAGCGGCTCCAGCCGGAGCTCACGGTGGTGCTGATGACCGGCTTCGCGCGCGAGCAGCTCATCGAGCAGGGCATCGGCGAGGGGGTCTATGCGGTCATCTACAAGCCCTTCTCGATGGAGCACCTCCTGCGGATCATCACGCGGGCCCTCTCGTCGCGCGGCGTGCTCGTGGTGGACGACCTCCCCGCGGTCGCGGAGTCGATCGTGGCGGGGCTCAAGGCGGCCGGGCTTCGCGCGGAGGCCGCGTACGACGGGCACACGGCCATCCAGCGCGCGCGGGACGCGGCGGTGGACGTCTGCGTGCTCGACCTCCGGATGCCCTCCCTGGACGGCGTGAGGACCCACGAGCAGATCCGGCAGCTGAGCCGCCGGATCACGGTGATCGCGATGACCGGCCACGCGACGCCGGAGATGATCCACGCGTTCACGAGCCAGGGCGGGTACGCCTGCCTCAACAAACCGTTCGAGGTGCGCGAGCTGATGCACACGATCGCGCGCGCCCGGAGCGACCCGGGGACGTGCTGAGGGCCGCGGGACATAGCGCCGGGCAGGGGCGGGCGCTGCGCCGTGCCTGGCCGCGACCGCGCAGGCCGCGGGGGCAGAGGAGGGCGGCGTGAGCGTGACCGTGCTCCTCGTCGACGACGACGCGTCGTCCCGGTTCGTGCTCGCGACGCTCCTGGAGGACGAGGGCTTCCAGGTGGAGGAAGCCGGCTCGTTCGCCGAGGCCGGGCAGAAGATCGCGGCGGAGGGCGCGCGGTATGACCTGGCGCTGCTCGATCAGAACCTCGGCGACGGCCACGGCACCGATCTCGTGGCGGTGCTGCGGGCGCGCCTGCCGCGCGCGAAGGCGGTGCTGATCAGCGGCAGCGGCGAGGAGGCCCTCGGCGACGCGCCCCCGCCGGACGCGGTGTTCTCGAAGGGGATCGGCTTTCCGGATCTGCTCGATCGGATCCGGCAGCTGCTCGGCTGACGCGCTCTGACGCCCCGCGGGTCCGCGCGGCGCGGGATGGCCGCGCGCGGCGTCAGGTGACGCCGAGCAGGGCCTTGCCCACGATGTCGCGGATCGCGGGGCCCGACAGGGCCATGATGGGGCCGCTCATCGCGTCGCGCAGGTGGCGCTCGATGGGGCGGGTGCGCATGTACCCGGCGCCGCCGGCGATCTCCAGGGCCGAGGTGGCGATGGCCACCGCGGCCTCGTTGGCCACCACCTTGGATTGCAGCTGCAGGAGGCCGTAGCCCGGATCGCCCGCGTCCAGGGCGGCGGCGGTGCGCATGGCGAGGGCGCGCGCGGCCTCGAGGCGCAGGCTCATGTCGGCGACGGCGAACTGCACCCATTGCAGCTCGGCGATGGGCCGGTCGCTCGGCGGCAGGACCCGCTCCTTGGCGTAGGCCACGGCCGCGGCCATGGCGGCCTCGGCGATGCCCACGGAGAGCCAGCCGAGGCCGTTGGGGATGGGGTTGGGCGCCGTGGGATCGACCGCGAGCCGCCGCGACTCGGGCAGGGGCGTGCCCTGAAAGCGGACGATCTGGCTGCGCGTGGCCCGCATGCCGAGCGTGTCCCAGACGGGCTCGATGGCGATCGAGTCGTCCCTCTCGATGAGGAAAAAGGCGGGCTGGCCGTCGCAGACCGCCGCCGTGAAGAAGAAGTCCGCGTGCTCGCACCCGGTGACGAAGCGCTTCTCACCGGTCAGGCGATAGCCGCCCTCGGCCTTCTGGGCCACCTGGCGCGGCACGAGGAACATGTTGCCGCTGGTGGGTTCGGAGAGCGCGTTGCCGACCCACGCGCCGCGGCGGATCGCCTGCTCGAAGCGGGACCGCTCGCCGGGGTCAACCAGGGCGCGGTACACCGACATGGCGCCCTGGTGCATGAGCCACGCCGTGGCGAACGACGCGTCGCCCCGCGCGAGGACGGCGACGATGCGGCCGAAGGTGAGCCACGAGCAGGGCGCGCGGGCGGCGTCGTCGCCGGCGGCCCCGCCGAGCAGCGCTGTGTTGATCGGCGAGCGGATCGTGGCGGCCAGCCCCTCGATCGGGAAGGTGGCATCCCGGTCGTGCCGGGCCGCGTGTTCGGCGAGGATCGCCGAGATCCGCTCGGCCTCGGCGAGGAGCTCGCCGGCCTGATGTGCGTCGTTCTTCTCTGCATTCATGAGGTCGTTCCTCTGTGGCTGCGAGGCATTGAGTTCGCTTGGTGGTCAATGAAGCCGGGTGGACAGAAGGCGGCGCCCCGGAGGTCCGCCGCGGCGGGCCCTCAGACCCGGCGCAGCCTCTCGGCCGCGCGCTCCAGCGTCTCGTCCCGCTTGGCGAAGCAGAACCGCAGGACGGGCCCGGGCTCCACGCCGGAGAGGAACGGGGAGATCGGGATCGAGGCGACGCCGTGCTCGCGGAGGAGGCTCCGCGCGAAGTCGGCGTCTCGCTCGGCCGTGATCGCGGAGGTGTCGAGCAGCTGGAAATACGTGCCCTCGCACGGCAGCGGGCGGAACCGCGAGCCCTCGATGAGCCGCAGGAAGAGATCCCGCTTCGCCTGGTAGAAGGGCGCGAGATCGGCGGCGAGCGGGTCGCGCGTCACGACCTCGGCATACGCGTGCTGGACGGCGCCGTTCACCGCGAACGTCACGAACTGGTGCACCCGCTGGATCTCGGCCGAGAGCGCCTGCGGCGCCGCGCAATAGCCCACCTTCCAGCCGGTCGTGTGGTACGTCTTGCCGAAGGAGCTGATGACGACGGAGCGATCCGAGAGCTCCGGATACCGCGCGAGGCTCTCGTGCCGGCGCCCGTCGAAGAGGATGTGCTCGTAGACCTCGTCGCCGACGACGATGACGTCCCGCCCGTCCACGACGCGGGCGAGCTCCCGCATGTCGTCGGCCGACAGCGCCGTTCCGGTCGGGTTGTGCGGTGAGTTGATGAGCAGGAGCCGCGTGCGCGGCGTGATCGCGCGCCGCACCTCGTCCCAGTCGACGCGGTAGTCCGGAAAGCGGAGCGTGACGAACACGGGCGTGCCGCCGTTCAGCAGCACCGCCGGCGCGTACGAGTCGTAGCAAGGCTGGAACAGGATGACCTCGTCCCCGGGCCGGACGAACGCCGTGATCGTGCTGAAGATGCCCTCGGTGGCGCCCGAGGTGATCGTGATCTCGGTCGCCGGATCGTAGCGGCGGCCATAGAGCCGCTCGATCTTCATCGCCAGCGCCTCGCGCAGGGCCAGCGCGCCGGGCATGGGGGCATACTGGTTGTGGCCGGCGCGCATGTGGCGGGCGACGGCCTCCACCAGCTCCGGCGCGCAGTCGAAATCCGGGAAGCCCTGCGACAGGTTGATGGCGCCGTGCTCGTTCGCGAGCCGCGTCATCACCGTGAAGATGCTGACGCCGGTCGACGGCAGCTTCGATGGGACCGCGGGCGTGGTCATGGCAGGTCCTATATCACCCCTCCAGCCCGGCCGGGCTTCCCGGCAGCCCGCCGGGGAGCGCGAGGGCCACGACCGCCGCCACTGAAACGCAGCCTGGCTTGAGCCCGGCGCTCCGCCTGAGGCCGGGCACCGGCTTCGCGCCGGCGAGCCGCGCCCGTGATAGCGTGCCTCCGCCGGCGCGGGGGGCGGCGCTCCGTTCCTCTGCGCGCGGCGGAGAGAGAGGGGGACACCGTGCGGCTGAAGGACAAGATCGCGCTCATCACCGGGGCGAGCAGGGGAATCGGGAAGGCCAGCGCGCTCGCGCTGAGCCGGGAGGGGGCCGTCGTGGTCGGCGTGGCGCGCACCGCGGCCGATCTGTCAGCGCTCGAGGGGGAGATCCGCGCGGCGGGCGGCCGCGGGCTGATGATCGAGGCCGACGTCACCCGCGCCGCGTCGGTCGCCGCGTGCGTGGAGGAGGCCGTCCGCCAGCTCGGGAGGGTCGACATCCTCGTCAACAACGCGGGCATCGGCGGATACCGGCCCTTCCTCGAGTGGTCGGAGGACGACTACGACCGCATCATGGCGACGAACGTGAAGGGGACATGGCTGTTCTGCCGCGAGGTCATCCCCCACATGCGCCGCCAGGGCGGCGGCCACATCATCAACGTCGCCAGCGTCGCCGGCCTGCAGGGCTATCCGAGCGAGGCCATCTACTGCGCCTCCAAGTTCGCGCAGATGGGCCTGACCCAGGCGCTCGATCGCGAGTTCTGGCAGGACAACATCAAGGTGAGCGCCGTCTGTCCGGGCGGCGTCGAGACCCACTTCGCCCTCGGCGACGGGCGCACCGCCGGCTCGGAGCGCATGCGGGGCTTCTCCACGCCGGAGGACGTGGCCGAGGCCGTGGTGCTCGCCGCGCTGCCGCGGGACCGCTCGCGCATCGTGCAGATCGTCATGCGTCCGATGAACGAAGCCACGTAAAACGTGGGGTCGCCTCGCGCGCTCAGACCGCGGCGCGCGGCCTCGCCAGCGTCTCCCATGCTGCCATCGCGCAGCCGACGATCGCCTGGAGCGCCTCGCGCGAGGCGCCGTCGCGGGCCTGGAGGGAGAGGCCCTGGAGCACGGTGGTGTAGAAGGCGGCGAGCGTCGCCGTGTCGGTGCCCACCGGCACGTCGCCCTCGACCACACCGCGATCCAGCCGGCGCCGGAGCGCGTCGAGCGCCGCCCGCCGGCACCCGGCAAGGTAGTCGCGCACGCGCTCGTTCTCCGGCGTGCCGAGCGTCGCGGCGAGCACGACCATGCAGCCGCTCGGCTTGCCCGGGGTCACGTACCCCTCCACGTTGTTGCGCAGCATCGCCTCGACCGCTCCGCGCGCCGTCGGCTCGTCGCACATGGCCCGGTTCGTCGCCGCGCCCTCGACCTCGTTGTAGAGCGCCACCGCCTCGCGAAACAGCGCCTCCTTGCAGCCGAACGCGGCGTAGAGGCTCGGCGAGTTGATGCCCATCGCGGCCGTGAGATCGCTGAGCGAGGTGCCCTCGTAGCCTCGCTCCCAGAACACCTCCATCGCCCGCCGCAAGGCGGCGTCCCGATCGAAGCTGCGAGGGCGACCCCGTCCGACCATCATCGAGACCTTTCTGTATTTCTGTGACGATCGATAAAAAACCGATTGACCACCGGTCACAGGAGAGAGTATATATTCTGTATCGATCTGTACAGAAAAGAGGTAACGATGGCGGAGTTTGCAGGCAAGGTGGCGCTGGTGACCGGGGGCAGCCGCGGGATTGGCGCGGGGATCGTCAAGCGGCTGGCGCGGGGCGGGGCGGACGTGGCGCTGACGTACGTGAGCGCCGCGGACAAAGGTCGCACGGTGATCGCCGACGTCGAGGCGGCGGGTCGGCGGGGGATGGCGATCGCGGCGGACACAGCGGATCCGGCTGCGATCGTCGCCGCGGTCGAGCGGACGGTGGCCGAGTTCGGCAGGCTGGACATCCTCGTCAACAACGCCGGTGTCGCCATCATGGCGCCAATCGATGCCGTGACGCTGGCGGACCTGGACAAGACGCTGGGGATCCATGTGCGGGGCGTCTTCCTCGCCTCGCAGGCCGCGGCGCGGCACATGGGCGCTGGCGGGCGCATCGTCAGCATCGGCAGCTGCCTCGCCGACCGGGTGCCGGGGCCGGGAATCACGCTGTACTCCATGAGCAAGTCCGCGCTGGTCGGCCTCACGAAGGGCCTCGCCCGCGATCTCGGGCCGCGCGGCATCACCGCCAACCTCATCCAGCCCGGCCCGATCGACACCGACATGAACCCGGCCAACGGCGCTGGTGCGGATATGCAGCGGAGCATGCTCGCGCTCGGTCATTACGGCAGCACCGACGACATCGCCGCCACGGTCGCTCACCTTGCCGGCGAAGGCGGGCGCTTCATCACCGGAGCGACGATCACCATCGACGGCGGGTTCACGGCCTGAGGGGGGCCGCGCGGCCCGCGCTGGGCGCCGGCCGCGCGGCTATCAGAGTTCGCCCCACTGGCGCGGAACGCAATGGAGGCGGCGCTGGGAGGTTGTCGAAGAGATCCACGCGGGAGCGGTGACGACGTCGGAGCGGGCCGAGCTGTACACGGTCGGTCGCGCCTCCCTCAGAGCGACTCCAGGTAAGCGACCAGGGCGCGCCGATCCCCGGCCGACAGGTGGGCTGTGTGGCCCATGGATCCGTCCACCCCCTCGACCAGCGCGAGCAGCGTCGGGTAGCGGCCATCGTGGTAGTACGGCGCGGACCGGCCGATGAAGCGCAGCGAGGGCGTCTCGAAGGAGCGCTCCGTCTCGAAGCGCGTCGCGCTCCGCACGTCGTGCCGCGCGCCGTCGGTGGTCAGCTCGTCGCCGACATGGCAGCTCGAGCAGCCCGCCTCGCGGGCGTGGAAGAGCTCCTCGCCGCGCGCGGCGAGGGCCGCGCGGGCGCCGGCCGCTGCGGCTATCGTCTCCGCTGCCGCCGCTTGAGCGGCGCCGGCCGGCACCGCAGAAGCCGCGCGCTCCTCGGCCGTGAGGACCGCCGCCTCGGCGGGCGGCTCCATGCCGCGGAGGTACGCGAAGATGGCGTCGCGCTCCTTCGCATTCAGGCCGGTGCCCGCGAGGCGGGACATGGTGCGGGCGAAGTGGCTCTCCAGGTCCTTCTTGCCGCCCTCCCAGCCGTACGGCGCGGTGCCGTCGAGCCGCCCCATGAGCATCGGCGTCTGGCGCGGGCCCTCCGGCGTCGACCAGGTGAGCGCGTCGTCGCGGCCGTCGGGGTGGCAGCTGGCGCAGGCGCGGCCGTCGAACGCGATGCGACGGCCGCCGGCCGCGTGGAAGAGCCGCTGGCCCTCCGCGCGCTGCTCGTCGAGGCGCGACGCGCGGGGCAGGGCGATGACCGGCAGCTCGCCCGCGAGCTCCTTGCCGTTGGCGCGGATCGCGGTCGGCCCCGGAGCGCGCGCGGCGGGCAGGATCGTCAGCGCGCCGTCGAACCGGGAGAAGACCACGGCGCGCCGGCGCGCGCCGTCGACGGCGATGGCGGTGGGGCCGGCGCCCACGCGGGCGCGGAAGAGCTCGCGATCCCGCACCGATCCGGTCCGCGGCGGCTTGCCGGGGATCTGGGCGCGGGCGTCGTAGGCGATCACCTCGTCGTGGCCGAGGCACGCGACGAGCAGGACCTCGTCCCCGGGCTCGATCGCCGCCGCGCGCGGGAGCCGGCAGCCGCGGAGCCCGAGGTGGGCCGAGACCGGCGGGACGTCCGCGTGTTCACCCATCGCGTCGACCACCGCGATGTGCTCGATCGCGGTGTGGACGAGCGCGCTGCCATAACCGCCGGCGCCCGTCGCCGGCCCCGGATCGACGAGCGCGATGGGCGCGAAGACCGCGCCGCTCGCCGCGCGCACCAGCGCGAAGCCCTGAGAGCCGCGGCGATCCACGTTCACCGTCGGGCGGTGCATCTGGAACGGGGTCCCGTCTTCCAGATCGAAGGGCACTTTCCGCGAGGGCCCGCTCGAGCTGCGGGGGAAAGGCTTGGCGAGCTTCGACATCAATCTCGGGGCGCGCCGCTCCACCCCGTCGGTCGACAGCTCCCGCGCGCCGGCCGGCGCGCCGCCTTCGTCGAGCGTCACGACGCTGATGCGGCCGCCGACCGCGTGGGAGACGAACGCGCGCCGGCCGTCGCTCGACGCGACGACCGCGCTGGGATCCCGCGCGAGCGGGAGCTCGCCGGTGCGCCGGAGGTCGGCGGTCGCGAGGCTGGTGAGCGCGTGGCCCCACCGGCTCGCGACGAGCAGCGTGGCGCGGTCCGGCGTCATGGCGAGGCCCACCGGCTCGCTCGCCACGGGCACCAGACACCTTCGCTCGAGCGGGGCGGCGGGGCCGACCGGCTCCAGCACCTCGAGCAGGGCGCGGTCGCGCAGCGAGGCCACGACGCGGCCGTCGCCCAGCACGATCACCTGGGCGGGCCGGCCCGCGAGCGGGGTGCGTGCGAGCGCGGCGCGGGAGTCGATATCGACGGTGTGGAGGGCAGCGTCGTCCTCGTCGGCGACGAAGGCGAGGGTGCGCCCGCCGAGGTCCGCGAGGGCGACGCCGGAGCCGGCGTGGGTCGCGTCGAGGGGCGCGGGCGCGGGGCTCGCCGCGCGCCGGGCGCAGGTGGGCGGCGGCGGCGCCTCCGCCGCGGCAGGGGGGCTGGGCGGCGGCGCCGGGGCCGGATCGCGCGGGGAGGGGGTGCAGGCGAGGGCGAGGAGGGCGAGGGCGGTCGGGGCGGCGGCTCTCATGCCCGGGCCATCGGTCCAGCGGGCGAGAGTGTGACAGGGGCGCCGCCGCGGGGTCGTCGCTCGCCTGGCCTGGCCGGGCTGGAGGGCCGAAGGATGAGCCTGCCTGCTCTCGCGAACGACCTACACTGGGATGCATGCCCCTCAGCGAGGACATCCCCGAGTGGAAGGCGCTGCGAGACACCTTGAGCGATCTGGTGGCCCGCGCCGGCGCCGCTGCCGCTGCCGTGATCGATGAGTCGAACAACATCTGGTGTGCCTGGCCGGTCGCGCCCACGGTGCTCCCGCTCGCCGCGCGCTTTGCCGAGCGGGAGATGGCCGCTCGGTCGGGTCCACCCTTGCGGCGCGGCGGCCGGCTCCGCGTGGCTCGCCTCGCCGCACCTCCCGAGGACTCGTACCTCGCCGAGTCGTTCGGAGGGATTTACGTGCTGGTGTTATGGTTCAAGGGGCCGTTCGATGCGGATTTTCAGCGCGCTCGTTTGCGGCGCGAGCTCCCCCGGATCGAGGCGCTGACGGCCGCGCTGCCGCCTCCGGATGGGCCGGAGGCCGGCGAGGGTGCTGCGAGGATGCGCGTTCCATAGAGCAGATGAGCGCGTGGAAATCGTGGATCCGGGGACTCGGGTGACCGACTGGGATGCTGCCTGGGACGCTTGACAGCGCGGGTCCGGCGTCGGGTACGCTACCTATCCACGATGCGTGGGAGCGGCGCGACGAGGCTGGGTTGGAGCTCAAGGCGCTCCACGCGCCGGGCCCGCACCGACACAGAACGGTTCCCGGATCGGAGAAGCAAGCATGTCAGATGCTCCAGGAGAGCTCATCAAGCCCGTGATCGTCGGCCGTTCCAGCTCGCACTTCACGCGTGTCACGCGGATCTTCGCCGCGGAGATGGGGGTCGACTATTCGCTCGAGGTCGTGCGGGACCTCATGTCGTCCAACGCGGCGGACTACGGGGGCAACCCCGCGCTCAAGCTGCCGGCGCTCCGGACGCGCCAAGGCGTGTGGTTCGGCGCGCTCACCATCTGCCGCGAGCTGTCACGGCAGTCGAAGCGCGCGGTACGCACGGTATGGCCGGAGGACCTTGACCAGCCCCTTCTCGCGAACGCCCAGGAGCTCGTCGTTCATGCGATGGCGACGGAGGTCGCGCTGATCATGGCCGGCGCCGCCGGGGCCGGCGACGGCAGCGCGCACGAGGCGAAGCAGCGAAAGAGCCTGCTCAACACCATGTCATGGCTGGAGGACAACGCGAGTCAAGCGCTCGCCGCGCTCCCGTCGGACCGGGAACTGAGTTATCTGGAGGTCGCGCTGTTCTGCCTCGTCACGCATCTGGAGTTCCGGCGCGTCCTGCCGACCGAGCTCTATCCGGCGCTGAACGGCTTCTGTCGAGAGTTCGCGGCGCGGGCGTCCGCCGGCGAGACCACCTACCGGTTCGACCCCTGAGCGCAGCCCGCCATGGCGCCGCCACCCGCCTGACGCGCATCCCTCATGCGTGGAGCCCGTGATTCCGGCCTCCTCCTACCTGGCATGCGATCTGCCAGGAACGCCACGCATGGGAGACGCGGACATCACGTTGCGCCACCTCGCCCGGAGGCGCCCCGGGGACCTGGCGCGAGCCTTCGTCCCCGAGGGCCATCGCACCGAGGTCCTGGGCTGGGTGGACAGCCAGGTCACGAACATCGAGCGCCGCGTCGACAAGGCTCTGCGCTTGCGGATCGACGGCGAGCCGCGGGTGCTGCACATCGAATTCTGTTTCGCGCTCCGTGACGACGTACCGGATCGCGTCTTCGAATACCTCGGTTTCCTGTTCACCGCGCTCCGGCTTGAAGCCCCCGGCGAGTCAGTGCCGCCGATCGAGAGCGTCGTCGTCGTCCTCTCGGGCAGAAGACGGCGCCTGCCCGCGACCGGCGAGCGCTCTACCGCCTGGCCGGGGCGGCCGTTCAGCGGCGTGCACTTCAGGATCGATGCCGTCTACCAGCACACGATCGGCGAGCTACAGGCGCGCGGCAGCGTGCTCTGGCTGGTGTTCACCCCCCTCGCACGGAACGCGACCGCGGCGGCGCTGCAGGACGTCGTCGCGGAGATCCACGCCGGGGCGGCGACGGCTGCGGAGCGGGCCGAGCTGTACACGGCGCTGCTGGTGATGGCGGCCATCGATCCCTGGGGGCATAATCTGATGAAGGAGCTCGTCAACATGGTGGAGGACAAGGAAGAGGGGCTGCTCCGGCGCACACCGATCATCGGGGAGCTGATCACCGAGGCCGAGCAGCGCGGGGAGGAGAAGGCGATCGCGGAGCTGCTCGGTCGCCTCTTCGCGCGGCGGATCGGTCGACGGCCGACGGCGGAAGAAGAGCGCTCGATCCTCGAGCGAGCCCGCGCGAGCGGTCCGGGCCAGGTCGAGGATGCCTTGCTCGATCTCGACAGCGAGGCGCTGGTTCGCTGGCTCGCGGAGCCGGTGCGGAGCTCCTGAGCTCCCGAAAGAGCATGGCGAGCCGGTCTGTCGCACAGAAGTGGGAGTCAGGTCGGGTGCCAACGGAATACCCGAGAGCGCGTTCATCGAGCGCGCTCGCGCGTTGACCGGCCGACGATCCCGGCGAAGACGCCTGATCAGATGCCGTGGCCGAGCTCCACGCCGAGGACTCCGCTGAACCCGAGGTAATTGTCTCGCACCACCGTGTCGAAGCCGGGGACGGCCGTGAAGCTCGCGCCCACGTAGGGCCTGAACCACGGCGCGTCGTCCGGCTGGTACCCGAGGCGCAGCCCCGCATCGACGACGAGGCCGAGGAAGGAGTCCTTGCCCGCGAAGAGCTCGTCCTCCCACGCGCTCACGCGGCGTCCGTCGGGCGTCTTGCGATCGTTCCCTTGCAAGTAGAAGCCGAACCCGCCGTACCCGACCGTGATCGGGATCTGGACCGCCAGCGCTTCCGCGAAGGGCAGCCGGAACGAGAGCCCGACGTGCGCGCCCAGCATGGATCCATCGGACTTGAGCTCGAGCGTGCGTTGCCCCTTGTAGGTCTGCCCTCCGGGAAGAGCGACCTCGAAGGTGGCCGGATTCATGGGCCCCGGCCGCCCGAGCCCACCCAGGCCGAGGCGCACAAGGCCGTTGGCGAAGGTCACGCCGGCGGCGAACGCCGGCCCGTGCGACACGTGTCCTCCCAGGCCCATCACGCGCCACTCGAGGTCGACGAAGCCGCCTACCGGGACGTCCGGCGCGGGCCGGCGCGCGTCCGCGGCCCCGGGCGGTCCGGCATCAAAGGCGCCCGCGCCGGCGCGCTCGACGCTCCCGGACCCGGCGTCCGGAGCCTGCGCGTTGGCCCGCGCGGCCCCGAGCAGGAGCGCGAGGAACGAGCTCGAGGCGAGCATGATGAGGTGAAGGCCGTGGCCGCGGCGGTCAGTGAGCGACACGTGAGCCTCCTTGTCCGAAAGCGAAGCGCGCTCCGAAGGAGCCTTCGAGCAGGAACTTGCCGTTGTCGCCGTTGAACCCAAAGCTGCCTCCAGCGCTCGCGTTGAGGGTGAGGAGAACGTGCTCGGACACGGCGTAGCCGGCGCCCGCCGTCAGGACCTGCGCCAGGTCGGCCAGCTCCGTGGTCGGATCGAGCTCCAGCTCGAAGCCGACGGTGGCCCCGGCGCGGAGCAGCCACGCCTCGCCGAGCGCGACGTGCGCGACCATCGATAGCTCGTCGATGTGCCGGAGCGCCGACGCGGGCGCGTCGCCGCCTCCCCCGTCGATGCCTTTCCCGTCCTCCCCTCCGATATCCCGAAGCGCCAGGAACCCCGTCTTGAGGCGCAGATCGAGCTCGAGCGGGCCGTGCGTCACGAGCGGCATCAGGAAGACCGCAGCGCCCGAGGCGCCGCTCGCGCCTTTCACCGTTTGTCCCCCCATGTACGCTCGCTCGAGGGCCCAGAAGGACGCAGCGGCTCCGAGCTGCGCCCCACCCGCGAGGCGCACGCGGCCGTCGAGCTCCAGGCCGCCGCCCGTGTCCCTGCCCACGAGGCGTGATCCAAGGACGACGCGAGCCTCCGCGGGCCCCGGAGCCGCGGAATCGGCGCCGCGGGGCGCGACCTCCGGCGGGGATGCCCCCGCGGCCTCGGCTGCGCGGACGCCCAGAGGCGGCAGCAGCGCGCTCAAGAATGCGAGGAGGCGGAGCAGACGGCCCCGCCTCGGCCCATCGAACGTGTGGCGTACAAGCATGCACGCAGGATGGTCAGCGCCCGCTCATGCCGGTAGCGATAGAATACGGCTTACAGTTATTTCAATTCAGCATAAATTGAGCCATGGATCGATTCCTCGCGCTGCGCGTGTTCTGCAAGGTGGCGGACAGCGGCAGCTTCTCCCGGGCGGCGCGCGAGCTCTCCATGACGCAATCGGCAGCGAGCCGCGGGATAGCCGATCTGGAGTCGCGGCTGGGTCTCCGGCTGTTCGAGCGCACCACCCGGCGCGTCGCGCTGACCCTGGAGGGGCGCGCGTACTACGAGCAGATCGAGGAGCACGTGCGCGCGCTGGAGGACGCGGAGCTCCGCGCCGCCTCCGGCTTCGGGGACCTCGCGGGCCGCGTGAAGCTCTCGGCGCCTGGGGCGCTCGGCCGCCGCCTCCTCTTGCCGGAGCTCGTGCGGATCATGCACGAGTCGCCGGGGCTCGTCGTGGACGCCGCGCTCACCGATCAGCGGGTCGACCTCGTGGCAGGCGCGTTCGATTTCGCGCTTCGCGTCGGCGTCCGCAGCGAGCCGTCGTTCATCGAGCGAACGGTGGGGACCTCGCCCCAGTGGCTCGTCGGGAGCGCCGGCCTGTTCGCGGGCAAGCCGGCGCCGACATCCATGTCGGAGCTCGCCGCGGTGCGGGTCGTGGCGAGCGGCGGGGTGCGCGAGCTCGAGAAGCTCGGGCTCGCCGTCAGGCTCACGACCGACGACATCGAGACGAACCTCAGGGCCGTGGAGGCGGGGCTCGGCGTGAGCGTGCTCCCGCGCTGGCTGGTCGCGCGCCGGGTCCAGGAGGGGCGCTTGATCCGGCTCCTGCCCAGGCTCCCGCTGCCGAGCCCGCCCCTCGTCGTCGTCTACCCCCGGCGGCTCCGGCGCGTGGCGCGCCAGGTGCTGGAGCGGATAGAGCGGCACCTCCAGAAAGAGCTCACCTTCGACGGATGAGCGCCTTTCGTGACGGGGCGGCGCTCACAGCGACTGGTGCCCGAGGCGCACCTGCATCGATGGGTGGCGGGCGGCGAGGGCGCGGAGGAAGGCGAGGCTCTCGGCGCTCCCGGCAGGGTCGGACGAGAAATTCCCGGGCTCGACGTCGTTCCGCCAGCCCCAGGCCGTGTGGCACACATCGCCGGTGAAGAGCACCGGGCCCTCGGGCGTCCGCGCGACGTAGGCGACCGAGCCCGGCGTGTGCCCCGGCGCCGAGAGCGCGAAGAGCGATGCGTCGCCGAGCACGTCGATCACGCCCTCGCCGCCGAAGGCCCACTCCTCGAGCGGCGCGCGGCCCTGGAGGAGCTGGTCCACGGTGGGCTGGGTGAGCGCATGGAACGGGCTCTCGAACGTGGATTCGCCGGGCCCGACGAAGATCGGGACGTCGCGCGCCACGTCGGGCAGGCCGAGCACGTGGTCGATGTGCAGGTGCGTGAGGAGCACGCCGGCCAGCGCCCGCTCGCCGCGCCAGGCGCCGAGGCCGGCCTCCACGCGCAAGGCGCCGAAGTTGAGCGCCTGCCCGACGGGGCCGGTGCGAAGGGGATGGTCGCTCGCCGCGAGCGCCTGCGACGCGCCCGTGTCGATGAGGTACAGGCCCCGCGCCGGGTGTGCGAGCGCGTGAAAGGTGATGTCGACCGGTTCGGCGCCGTCGGTGAGTCCGGCGGCGCGCTCGTGGGCCAGGTTGATGAGCCCGGCGCGGCTGGTCTCCCACCGCGCGCTGACGACGGTCTCGACGGTGATGGGACCCGCCTGATCGAGGAGCGCTTCCATCGTCTGCAGCCGGATCGGCGTGCCGAGCGTGGCCCTCACCGCGCCGTGCGTCGACGCCGGTGGGTCCTTGGGCGCCGGGAGCGGCTCGGCGCACGCGCCGAGCAGGAGCGCAGAGGCGAGGAGAGCGCGGGATACGAAGCGGAAGGTGTGTCTGGACATGCCGCCAGTGTGCTCTCCGAAAAATGAATGGGTAACTGGCGAAAGTCGCATGTAGTCATACGCAGATGAATATCTCGTGGGACGATGCGCGGCTGTTCCTCGCGGTGGCGGAGGCAGGCAGCCTGAGCGCCGCTGCGCGCAAGCTGCAGATGACCCAGCCCACGGTGAGCCGGCGGCTCGCGGAGCTGGAGGCGCTCCTCGGCGAGCCCCTCTTCGACCGCGGCGTGGCCGGCACGGCGCTGACGGCATACGGGGCCGGCCTCGTCGAGCCCGCGCAGCGGATGGCCGACTGGGCCGCCGAGCTGACCCGCGCGGCGGAGCGGCGGCACGCGCCCACGGGCGTGGTCCGGGTGACGGCGCCCCCCGGCATCGCGCACGGCTTCCTCGTCCCGTTCGCGGCGGCCTTCTCTCGGCGCGCGCCGGCGATCGAGCTGCACGTCGTGTCCACGGTGCGCCCGCTCGATCTGACGAGGCGGGAGGCGGATCTGGCGCTACGGCTGGGCGTCCCCGCCGACGAGGAGAGCGTCGCCTCGGTCGACATCGAGCTGCGCGCCTTCGCGTCGGAGCCGTACGCGGCGCAGGTGGCGGGCAAGGCCGATCCCGCGGAGCTCGCCTGGATCGGCTGGGCGCCGCCGCTCGACGACCTCTCCCCGAACAGCGCGCTCGGCCGCCTGATCCCGGGGTGGCGCCCGTCGTTCGCGTCCGACGACTACCTCGTTCAGATCCGCGCGTGCGAGCTGGGCCTCGGCGCGATGATGCTCGCGCGCGAGCACCCGCACTTCCGGAGGCACCCGCCGCTCGTGGAGCTGAAGGTGGACCTGCCGCCCGCGCGACGCTCGCTCGTCCTGCTCTGCCCGCGCAGCGCCCGCGCCATTCCGCGGGTGCGCGCGGTGCTCGAGCCGCTCGCGGAGAGCCTGCGCGCGTGGCGCCCGCCGAAGGCGAGGGGCGCTCGGCGCTGACGGCGTCGCGCGCCCGTGGCTGGGCTATCTTCGATGGCCATGACCGCCGCCGCACACGCCCTGCCCAGAGGCCCCTCTCTGCGGATCGTCTGCGTGAACGACGTGTACTTGCTCGACAACCTCCCGCGCCTCGCGACCCTCGTGCGGCGCCACGCCGCCGCGCCCGTGGATCGCTTCATCACGGTGATGGCCGGCGACTTCCTCGCGCCGAGCCTGCTGTCGAGCCTCGATCACGGCAGGGGCATGGTCGACTGCATGAACGCGCTGCCGATCACCCACACCATCTTTGGCAACCACGAGGCCGACGTCGAGCTCCCGGAGCTCAGGGCGCGGGTGCAGGAGTTCCAGGGCACATGGCTCAACACCAACATGCCCTCCTTCGCTCCGGCGCTGCCGACGCACGAGATCCTCGACATCTCGAGCCCCGGCGGGCGGACGGTCCGGATCGGCCTCCTCGGCCTGCTCGTGCACGTGCAGGGCCTGTACCGGCGGGATGCGTTCGGGGGGATCGACATCGAGCCGGCGAACGAGGCGGCCCTCCGCTGGACCCGCAGGCTCCTCCGCGACGAGGGGTGCGCGTGCGTGATCCCGATCACGCACCAGAGCCGCGACCAGGACCTCGCGCTCGCGCGGGCGCAGCGCGATCCGCGCTTCCCCGTGATCCTCGGCGGCCATGAGCACGAGGTGATCCTCGACGACGTGGACGGCTGCTGGGTCGTGAAGGCCGGCACGGACGCGGAGAGCGCCGCCATCATCGACCTCGTGTGGCCGGCCATGGCGCCGCCTGCCGGGGTGCCCGACCTGCCCGCGGTCACCGTCCGGATCGAGGAGGTCGGCGCCTACCCCGAGGATCCGGCGATGCGCGCGCGCGTCGACGGCCACATGCAGATCGTGCGCGACCTCGACGCGGCGACCCTCCTCCGGCTCCCGCCGGGGAGCGCGCTCTCGTCCGTCGGGACGCGGGTGCAGCAGACATCGCTCGGCGCGCTGCTCTCCTCGCGGATCCGCGACGCCCTCGGGGCGGACGGGTGCCTCTTCAACGGCGGTGGCATCCGCGGCGGTCGCGCGTACCGGGAGCGCTTCACGTACGGGGATCTCAAGGCCGAGGTGCCCTTCAGCAACGAGGTGGTGGTGACCCTCCTGCCTGGCCGCGTCGTCCGCGAGGCCGTCGCCGCGTCGCGGTCGCGCGCACCCGCCCAGCACGGCGGTTACCTCCAGGTCGACGACCGGATGGCGACGGACGCCCGAGGCGTCCTGATCGCGATCGACGGCCTACCGCTGGTCGACGATCGCGAGTACCGGATCGCCCTCCCGCGCGGGCTCCTCGGCGGCATGGATGACATCGCGCCGCTGGTCCGCTTCGCGCAGGAGCACCCGGAGAAGGTGCCGCCGGCGGACAGCGGGCGCGATCCGAAGCTCGTCCTTGTGGAGTCGTTCGCCGCGGACCTCGTCCGTCAGCTCGGGGCGTTCGAGGCGATCGACGCCGATGGTGACGGGCGCGTCTCGGCCGAGGAGCTCAGGGCCGCCGCCTCGAGGGCGAGCTCCGAGACGCCGTCCGAGGTGGTCGTCGGCGAGATGATGAAGGCGCTCGACCGCGACGGCGACAAGCTCGTGACGCGCGGCGAGGTCGACGCGCTGTCCTCGCCGCCATCGGGGGGGCGCGGTCGCTCCGACCCGTGACGGGGCGCTGCGCAGGCGGGCCTCCTCGGCGACGAGGTCGGTGACGACGAACGCGGCGATCACCCCGGCGGCGCGCTGGTCACGGAAGCCCTCCGCGAGCACCTCGATGCCGCGCTGTAGAAGATGACGTTCATCGCGGCGTCATCGCGCCCTAGCGAGGCGAAGCCATCACTTCAGCGCCCCCGCGAAGGCCCCGAACGCTGTCGCCACGGTCTGGCCCGTGGGCGGTTGGTCCAGGGTCAGCGGCGGCACGCCGAGGATCTCGAAGAACGCCGGCATCTGCACGATCTGCTTCTCGTGGTCCAGGGACCAGCGTTCGTAGTGCGTGAAGGTGATGAAGAACCGATGGGCGTCGACCACCCAGATGATCCGCCAGAGGTTCTTGATCTCCTCGCCGGCCTCCTCGCTCGGGGGCGCCGGGGATGTCAGGAAAGGGACGGCAGTCAGGGCGATCTCGACGCACACGTGGCGGCCACCTGTCAGTCCCAGCTCCCTGGTGTGGTCCTTGAAGAAGTCATACCAGGTGAGCTCCCCCTTGCAGATCATGTTCAGGGCCGCGGACAGCCACGCATGTGAGCTCGTGGTGGTCTTCAGCTGGATGGCGGCGTTGTCCACAAGCTTCCTGGTGCTGAGCCATTCGGCAACGATGAGGGCCCCGTACGAGCAGCGCGGGTTCAGCTCGGGATCGCCCGGAATGAGGATCTGCGGGCTCCGCGCCTTGCAGATCATGGTCACCGAGATCTCGAGCAGCGCCGGGCGGCAGACCCCCTTCACGACGCGGAACAGCCGCAGCCTGGCGCGGGCGATCTCCGCGAAGATCTCGGCCCAGCCCCGCTGGTAGCGGCGCTGGTTGCCGTAGGTGGCGTCGAGCAGCAGCGCGCACGGGATCTTGCTGGCGCTGCTGAACCCCTTGCGCTGCGTGACGTCCCATTCCTTGCGGTTGCCGCCCAGGCGCTTGGCGTCCCACGCCAGGCCGCCCTGGCCGTAGAACTCGACATCGGGACGGCTCCCGCAGACGCTGGGGTCATTCTTGTTCTTGATCTCCTTGGCGACCCCGAACTCCTTGGGGTGTGTCATCGAGGCGTGAACAGCCGCCAGAGCCTCCTCGATGTGCTGCTGCAGGCTCTGCTCCAGGCCCAGCGCGCCAGCGATGAGCGCCTCGACCTTCACCGCGACCGGTAGCTTGCGGCGAAGCGTGAGCATGGTCTGGAGGTCGATGCAACCTCGCTGTTTCAGCGACTGGCTCACGATCCCTCGCGCGAGCTCGTCGTACTCGCGCAGGGCCTCCAGCTGTCGCCTGTACTTCTCCGCCTTGCCCGGGTGGTCCGATGCTCTGTTCTCCAGCACCTGGCTGAAACCATCGAACACGGCCGTCGGCTTCTTCAAGAGCGCGAGGTGCGCCACGGGGTCCATCGGCGTGAAGATGGCGGACCAGATGAGGTCCGAACCTTGCAATGCGCCCTGCATCTCCAGCAGGTAGTTCCAGAGGTTTCGCTTCGCGGCTCCCCACAGGTCCTCGCGTCCCCCCGGAACGACGGCGGCGGCGATGTTCAGCTCTCTTCGCAGCCGCATGTCCAGCTCCCGGGCGCAATCGGCGACGGTGGCCTGCAGCTGGAAGACCTCGGTGATGAGCTCGACCGAGAAGGCCAGCGGTGCCTTCAACGGTGGCAGCCCGATGGTGTATGTCATCCCCTGGCCGTAGAGGATCGCGACACAGAGCTCGCAGAGCGAGTCGATCGCCAGGAGTCGTTGCCAGAGATCCTCGATTCCACACGAGCGCCGGCGGTTCGCTTCGTTGAGCTCGGTGCACAGGCCGACCAGCCAGCAGAGCAACAGGAGCATGAAGTCGCGCACGTCGGTGGAGGCATCCTGCTTTCCCTGATGCTGCCAGTGCGGCCCGTCAAGGAGGCATTCGAGGTGCCCCAGGTCGAACGTCAACTTGCTGGTCAGGAGCGCGTCCGGGTGGACGTCGGTCTGGTCGTGGTCGAGGAGCAGCTGCATCATCGCGAGGCGCGCCTTCGCGACGCGCTTCTTCGAGTTGCACACCCACGAGACGCTGCTGGTCGCCACCAGGGAGCAGCAATACTCGACGTACGCTGCCTGCCGGGGCGAGCATGAGAAATCGATGGCTCCCGAGTAGTGAGGCAGGAATGCGTCGATCATGAACGGCTTGTACCCACAGGGCAGGTAGAGATCGGCGCCTGCCAGGATGGCTTCCTTCGCCTTTTCGACGTTCCCTTCGTAGATGCAGGCCAGCAACAGCTCGGTGGCGGACGTCGCGGGGTAGCCGGCGTCCTCGAACAGCTTTTCGGGCCGTCCCTGCTCCTCACGACTGGCCTCCTCCGCCAGGAACGAGCAGCTCGTCGTCGGTCCGCTCTTGTCCATGATCTCGATCTGGACCGCGGCGGTGGAGAGGTCGAGCCCGCTCTGCTCGATGGTGATGAACCGCTTGCGGTAGTAGCGGGTCCGCAAACGAAGGGTCTCGAGCAGCTCGATCACTTCGCCGCAATCGGGCCAGCTCCCCTCCACCTCCGAGCTCAGAAACGGGTAGAGATCGGCGAGGCCGAGCTCCTGCAGCGTGGGTGACCGGAAGAACCCGGCGCGCTCCTGCCCCCAGTTCATCGAAGACAGCCGCTTGGCGGGAAGGTGATCGGGATTGTCCATTCGTAGCTCGAGAGCCGATTCGTTCTACCGGGGCGGTCAGACGGCGCGGAGGTAGACGAGGATCGGCGCGCTCCCCTCCGTCGCCGGACGTTGCAGCCCGTCGCCGCCGACGGCGAAGCCCAGCGCCTCGACGAGGCGCCGGGAGCGGGTGTTGTCGGCGGCTATCACTGCCCTGAGCGTCCGCAAGCTCCGGACGCGCGCCTCGTCGAGCAGCGCGCCCACGGCGGCGCGCCCGATCCCGCGCCCCCAGAACGGCTCGCCCAGCCAAAAGCGGAGCGTGGCCTCGCCGATGAGACGATCGATGGCGCAGAGGTCGCATCCACCGGCGATGACGGCGGCGCCCCCCGCGCCCGTGACCACCACGGCGAATCCGACGCGGGTCCCCTCGCGCTCGAAGTGGCGCAGCGCCGCCACGTCGCCCACGGCGTGATCGGGCCGCAGCGGGCGGCGCAGCCCGAGGGGCCCGGCCACGGCCGCCGACGACAGCAGCGCCTGAAGCGCGGCGGCGTGCTCGAACCCCAGGCGCTCGAGGCGGACGGCGGGAGGAAGGGACGGCTCGCCCCGCGACGGCGGCGGCGCGGGCAGCCCTGCCGCAAGACCGACCGCCCCACCCCTGAGCGCGCCGGTCACCCTAGCTCCCCGCGCGCCCGGGTGAGCAGGCGCTGCAGGCGCTCGGCGGGCCTCGTTCCTTCTTCGCCGAGGATGGCGCGCGCCCAGTCCCGCTCCTGCTCGAAGCCAGCGCCGAGCGCGAAGTCGAGCATGACGAAGCACCCCGCGTGGCGATCGGCGACGAACCCGGCCCGCCGACCGCGTGCCAGCGCGCCCTTCACCCGCTCGCGCCGGGCCTCCGGCGTCAACGCCGCGGCCGCCGGCCAGTGCAGGCGCGCGATCTCCGCCAGCCGGTCCGCCAACGCCTCGTCGGCCACGTCCGCCAGCCGGTCCCACTGCGCCCGCCGAATCACCAACACGGTAGGGCTAGATTAACAGCCGCGTCGGCGCCTGGGCATCGAATGTATTTGTTTTTATGGGCGGATCAGCGGATCCGTGTCTCGTGCGTCACGTCAGCTGCTGGTCGTCGGCGGGGCATTCTCGACAGGTCGGAGCGGCTTTGCGCGGCTCTCCTCCGCCTGTCGGGAGCCCCCACGCTCACCGCGAGCGGCGCAGGCCGTCCGGCACCGCGCGCACCGCGCTCTGGACGGCGGCCCGGAGGGCGTCGCGCTGGGCGCGCTCGTCGGCCGCCGCGCTGTCCTCGACCCGCGCGCGGCCCTCGACCACGAAGAGGATGTTGCCCGTGTCGAGCTCGCGCACGGCCGCCGACACCACGCAGGCCGCCCTCAGGGTTCGCTCCCCGGTGCGCTGCGTGTCCAGGCGCACCACGGTGGCGGCAACCCCGTAGCGGCGGGTGAGCCGGAGCGGGCTCCAGTCGATCGCCGAGATCTCGGCGGACGCGTCCTGCCGCAGGAGAGGGACCACGTCACCGAGCCGCGTGGCGGCGGGATGCACGCGGCTCCGCGTCTCGGCGAGCGTGACGCCGGCGCGGGCGCGCGGCGCCTCGGCGACGCCGCTCCGCGGGTCCGGACGGGCGTCAGCGGAGAGCGTGAGTAGCGCGACGGCGAGCGCCCAGCGTCCGATCTGCATCATCGATCCCGACCACCTCGATCAGAGGGGCTATCAGGACGCGCGAGGGTGGCCAACAAACCACCCGTCCAGCGCTCGCCGGTGTGCAGAGAGGGTCAATCGATCCCGGTCTTCCCCGCGATCCAGTAGGCCTTGGCGCGCACCTCCCGCACCCCGGCCGCCCGGAGCACCTCCCGGGCCCGCTGGATCCACGCGCCGCCGCCGCAGGCCACCGCGGTGGCGACGCCCGCCGCGCGCTCGCGGAGCAATGCGGCGGCCTCCTCGTCGGACCCCGCGAGGTCCACGGAGACGTCGAGCGATCGCGCCGCCGCCTCCGCCGCGGGGACGTTCGTCACCCGGAGCACGGCGTGGGCGCCGAGGCGGCGCGCCGAGGCCGCCACGCCGAGCGAGGTCTCGTCGCCGGTCAGGAGGCCCACGCCTCCCAGACGGAGGGAGCGTTGCGGGCCGACGAACCGCACGACGTCGCCCGGGCGGACCGCCTCCGTCCACCGCGCGCCCGGCGCGCTCCCGTGCGCGTGGAGGAGCAGCGTGGTCCGGCCGTCCGCCCAGTCGATCGGGGTGTACGTCCGCACGTCGTTCGAGGGGAGGAGCACCTGGATCTTGTCGCCAGGCTGCCAGGTGCGCGTGCGCAGCTCCTCGCCCTCGAGCACCACGCGCCGATAGAGCGGGTGGGGCGTGTCCACGGCCTGCACCTTCGCCTCGGTCAGCACCAGCCCGCCGAGGAGCCCGAGCAAGCGACCTTTTCCGGATGCCATGCGGGTCAGCGTAGTCAGGGCGACCGCGCCGCTGCGTGAAAAAGCGTGAAGGCCGGAGGAGGTGGCGACGGCCAGCGGCGCGGCCGGCGCGCCGCTGCGATCCTGATGGTGTAAGATGGGGAACCCCATGGCATCCATGCTGGCGAGCGCTGGGCGGGACACGGCGGCGCGCATCGCGCCGTCGCGGGGGGCGACGCTGGACGTCATCTGCGCCGGTGAGGCCCTCTGGGATCTCGCGCCTCCGGGCGGGGCCTCGCTGCGGTTCCGGCCGGGCGGCGGGGCGGTGAACGCCGCGGTCGCGCTCGCGCGGAGCGGGCTCCGCGTCGGGCTCGCGGCGGCGCTCGGCGACAACGCTCCGGGTCGGGCGCTCCTGGCGAGGGTCGCGGCGGTCGGCGTCGACGTCGCGGGTGTGGCGCTGATCCCGACCCGTCAGGGGCTCATCGTGCTGGAGGACACCGGCGGGGCGCGGCACATGGTCGCCCACCGCGCAGAGGACGAATTGCCCCTCTCGGTGCCCGAGGGGTGGGCGGCGCCGGTGCTGCTGCTCTCGGGGATCTCTCCGGCGCTCGCGCCCATCGCCGCGCTCTGCCGCGCCGCGCGGGCCGCGCGCCGCTCAGGCACCGTCGTCGTCGTCGACCTCAACGCGCGATGGCGCCTCTGGGCCGGGCGCGATCCGCGCGTGCTCCACGCCCTGCTTCGCGAGGCCGACGTGGTGCGGTGCAGCGCGGCGGACCTCGCCGGGCTCGGCCTCGACGACGCCCAGGTGCGCGCCGCCATGCGGCCGAGCGCGACCCTGGTGCTCACCCAGGGCGCCGGCGCAGCCCGCGCCACCGGCCCCTTCGGCGAGATCGCGGTCGCCCCGCCCGTCGTGGCCGAGGCCCGCGCGGCGGGCGCGGGCGACGCGTTCACCGCCGCGATCTGCGCGGAGATCGCCCGCGCCGGTGACCACGGCCCGGAGCGCTCCGACCTCTGGGCCCGCGCGATCCAGCGCGGTCACGCCGCGGCGAGCGCGAAGGTCGGCCGGCGTTGAGGCCGGGCTCCCCCGGCGGAGAACGCGGTCACGGGCCCTTCGGCCCGCGCACCAGCGCCCCCGTCGCGGGCCCGCCGTTCCACGCGAGGTTCCAGTAGAGGTTCGTCCCGTCCACGGCGATGCCCCACGGGTAGCTCAGGTTGCGCGCGTGCGTCGCGAGATCGCTCCCGTCGAGCCGCGCGCTCTGCACCTGGCCGTCGGCCTCCCGCGCGGTCGTCCAGAAGACGCGCGCGTCGTCGAACGCGAGCTGCGCGGGGATCTGCGGCAGATCCTGGACGACCCTGCGAAGCGGGCTCCCGGGCGAGAACGTGGCGATCCCGCGCCCCTCGATGAGCCAGAGCGCGCCGCCGCGCGCCTCGAGGGCACGCGGCGCAATCAGCGCCTCGTGCAGCCTCTCCGGCGTGCTCGGCGGCGCCGCGTCGCGCGCTACCCGGTAGATCGCGCCGTCGGCCGCGCCGGTGCCCCGCGCGGTCACGTACACATGGCCGGCGTCCAGCGCCACCCCGCTGGCGACTCCCGAGATGGCCGCGAGCATCACCTTCGCTGCGCCGGGCTCGGCGCCGAGAGGCAGCATGAACAGCCCGCCGTCCTCGAACGCCGGCGGCGTCCCCGCCTCGACCCAGTAGAGCGCGCCCTGGTCGACCGCGAGCGCCGTGACGCCGCGGGCGTCGGGCGCGAGCTCGGTCACCTCGCCGCCGGCCTTCGGGACGGCCGCCAGGCCGCGCGCGTGCGCGAAGTACACCGCCGCCTCGTCGAGCGCGAGCGGGCCCGGGAGCTCCTGCTCAGGCGCGAGCACCACCGGCGTCTCGCCGCCCGGATCGAGCCGCATGACGCTGCCGTCCGGCGCGTCGCCCGGGCCCTGGTTCGTCCAGTAGAGCCCGGTCGCGTCCACCCTGAGGAACGTGGGCAGCCGGAGCTCGCTGGCGAGCACGGTGGCGTCGCACGTGCCGTTCCAGCAAGCGTCGGCGCAGATCACGCCGCAGGCCCCGCAATGGCGCGGGTCCTCCGCGACGAGGACCTCGCAGCCGTTGCTGCCGTCGCCGTCGCAGTCGGCTCGCCCGGCGTCGCACACGAGGGTGCAGGCGCCCGCGGAGCAGAGCGCCGTCGCGCCGTCGCCGCCCGCGCAGCGCGCGCCGCAAGCGCCGCAGCTCTCGACGCTCGTCAGCAGGGCGGCCTCGCAGCCGTTGTCGCTGTCGCCGTCGCAATCGGCGAAGCCTTCCGGGCAGAGGTCTTCGTGCGGCTCCGTGCGCCCTGGCGGCGCGGAGCTCGGTGATGATGAAGAGCACGCGGCGAGCAGGAGCGCGCCGAGACCGAACAGTGCGTGACAGTGGTTCGAAAGCATCGGCGTCTCCTCAGAGGTTCGGGTGGACGACAGGCAGGAATGCCACGCACATCTCGTCGAGCGTCGACTCGCCGAGGACGATGTCCTGCGGCGCGGGCAGGCGCTCCTCGATGAGCTGCGCCGCGAGCGCCGGGTTCTCCGTGGTGTTGTCGTACGTGCAGCGCAGCTCGATCGTGTCGCCCGACCGCAGCGTGGGCAGCTCGGCGATCGGCGCGTCGTAGCTGTAGAGCCGCTGCCAGTTGTAGTCCCACGCGGGCGTCTGGACGAGGCACTCGCGGTCGGCCTCGTCGCCCTTCGGATCGGCGCGGATCTGGTCGACCTTGAGGTCGACGCCGGCCCGGTGCATGTGGACGCCGGCGCCGTAGATCGAGATCTCGGGGATCGGGAAGTCGATGACGTACCGCATCCGCTCCACGTGCCCCCGGGCGCCGGCCGGGATCCGGAACTCGACGCTCCCGCGGTCGCCCGGCCCGGGCAGGAGCCCGTTGCCGTCCCAGAACGGCGCCTCCGCGTTGCCGAGCGCAAGGTGCGAGAGCGCGCGGCTCGGCTTCTCGTCCGCGAGGCGGAGCGCGACCCGGGTCGCGTCGGGCCCGGGCTCTTCGCCGGGCTTCGGGTGGTAGTGGACCTGCATCACGAGCAGCGCATTGGCTGGCACCGAGATGCCGATGTCCGGCGGCAACTCGAACGCCTGCGTGCCGGGCGCCCAGGCGCCGAGCAGCGCCGTCTCGGAGAGGCGCGCATCACCGAAGCACTCGTAGCTGCCGCTCTCGCCGCCGAGCGCCTCGCTCTCGCGGTTCACGTCGATGAAGAGCAGCGCGTGGTGCACCACGGCGCGGTTCCCCGGAAGCACGTCGTAGCCCTGGACCCAGGCCTGCTCCGTGAGCCCAGGATCGAGGACGAAGCAGCGGAAGCTGTCGGAGCCCTCTGCCGCGGCGAAGGGGGCCTTTGGCGAGAGCTCGAGGTCCGTTCGCGACAGGCCCGCCGCGACGGGGGTGTAGGGGGCCGGGGCGTCCGCGGGATCCCCCTCGGGCGCGCCGGCGTCGCTCCAGGCGCGGAGCAGGGCGATCTCGTCGAGGGAGAGGTGCAGGTCCCCCCGGAACGGGCGAGGGGGCGCGCACTCGTCGGTCGGCAGGGCGCCCCACGGCGGCATTCGCCGCGCCTCGGTCTCGTCGGCGATGACCGGCGCGAGCGCCTTCGCGCTCTCGTACGAGGCCAGGCTCACCGGCGCGGTGCCGCCCTGCGCGTGGCAGCCGAGGCAGCTCTTCTGGAGCAGCGGCTCGATGTCCCTGTGGAATGTCGGGGTGCTCGCGCCCGGCGCCGCCTCGGGGGAACAACCGAGGAGGAGCGCCGTGGCGGAGGGCAAAACGAAGTAGATGAGAAGTCGCATGCGGAGCGCCCAAGCAGCGGGCGTGCCGGAGAGGATTGGCCGCAATCGGCGGGCGGCGCGCGAGGGCGCGTGTCCGCGTCCGGACAGGTGTCCGCGGGGGAGGCGGACAGGTGTCGTGCGCGCCGTCCGGCGCCGATTTCTTGCGGGGACGAGCGAGGGATCTCGTCCTTCATCCGTCGGCGTAGACGCCGCGCCGCTCCTCGGCGGAGATGGCATGACGTGCCTGAACTTCAACAAGGAGCGCCGACATGATCACCCTCCATCAGGCCCCCGCCGCGTGGGGCGTCCCGAACATCAGCCCATTCTGCCTCAAGCTCGAGACCTGGCTGCGCATGGCCGGCCTCCCCTACGAGGTGCGCTCCGCCGACCCGCGCCGCGCGCCAAAGGGCAAGATCCCCTATGTCGACATCGACGGCTGTACCATGGGCGACTCGCAGCTCATCATCGAGCACCTGGAGCGCGCCCACGGCGACAAGCTCGACGCCCACCTCACCCCGGAGGCGCGCGCTCGAGGCCATGTGATCCGGCGCATGCTCGAAGAGGCGTTCTACTGGATGGTGGTGTTCGTCCGCTGGAGCGAGCCCGAGGGGTGGGCCGCCTACCGCCCCATCTTCCTTCCGCTCATGCCGCCGGTCGTTGGCGGCGTGATCGTCGAGCTCTTGCGCAAAAGGATGACTGGCATGCTCCGCACGCAGGGCACAGGGCGCCACAGCCGCGAGGAGATCTATGCCCAGGGCAAGGCGGACCTCGACGCCATCGCCACCCTGCTCGGCGACCAGCCCTTCATGCTCGGGACCGAGCCGAGCTCGGTGGACGCGACCGTGTACGCCCTCCTCGCCAGCGTGCTGCGCTTCCCCGTCGACTCCCCGCTGAAGCGTCACGCCGAGGCCCAGCCCAACCTCGTTGCTTACTGTGAGCGCATGCGGCAGCGCTATTATGCCGACTGGAACCCGCCCGCCTGACCTCCGAGGAATCCCCTCATTTGCAGCCCTTTTCAGCGGGGAGAATTTCACAGGGAGGCGGGGAGACGGGGAGGGAAATCTTCAAAATACTCCCCGTCTCCCCGCCTCCCTGTGAATTGTCTCCGCTTCTTCGACGGTATCGTATCAGGCACCTTTGCGCGCGAGTCGATGGACCGCCGCCACGAGCTCGCCCGGCTGGACCGGCTTGGCGAGGTGGAGCTGGAACCCGGCGTCGCGGGCCTGAATGATGTCCTCGCGCCGGGCGAACGCGGTGAGCGCCAGCGCCGGCACGGAGCCTCCGAGGTCCGGGGCGCGGGACCGGAGCTCGCGAAGGAGGGCGTAGCCGTCCTGCTCCGGCATGGCGATGTCGCTGACGAGCACGTCGGGCCGAGCGCGACTCATCATCTCCAGCGCGGCCGAGGCCGAGCCGGTCTCGTCCGCCTGGGCGCCTGCCTCGCGCAGCACCATGGTGACGAGCTCCCGCGCGTCCGGCTCGTCGTCGACGACGAGCACACGCAGTCCGTCGAGCCGGGTGATCGTCCCGGCCGAGGGATGCTCGATCTCGGACGAGACCTCGGCGCCCTCTCTCTCCGCCAGGGCGACGGCCCGCACCGGCAAGCGCACGCTGAAGGACGCCCCTTTCCCCTCGCCGTCGCTCCGCGCGCGGATGGTGCCGCCATGGAGCTCGACGAGGTATTTGACGATCGCCAGCCCGAGACCGAGGCCGCCGTGCTGCCGTGTGGTGGCCGCCTCTGCCTGACGGAACCGCTCGAACACGTGCGGAAGAAAGGTGGCCGAAATGCCTTTCCCGTTATCCGTCACCGCCACCTCGACGCCGCCCGGGCGGAGCGCCGTCTGGAGTTCGACCCGCCCGCCGCCCGACGTGAACTTCACGGCGTTGACCAGCAGGTTCGTGATCACCTGCTGGAGGCGATCGGGATCGCAGACGATGTCCCCGGCGCCGGGATCGAGCCTGACCACGAGGCCGATGGCCTTTGCGTCAGCGGCCGGCCGGATGGCGTCAACCGCGGTGCGGACGAGCTCGTTCACGCTCGCGTTCCTGGGGTAGAGGCGGATCTTCCCGGTCACGATGCGTGAGCTCTCGAGGATCTCCTCGATGAGCCTGGCCTGCGCCTCGGCGTTGCGTTCGATGACCTCCATCGCCTTGGGCGCGAGCTCCGGCCGCGAGCGCTGCATGCGCGCCCACCCGAGGATCGCGGTCAGGGGCGTGCGGAGCTCGTGCGAGACGATCGCGAGGAACTCGTCCTTCAGCCGGCTGGTCTCCTCGGCCTGCGCCAGGACCTCGGCGCGCTGCTGCTCGAGGCGCTTCTGATCGTCGACGTCGGTGCAGGTGCCGAACCACCGGAGGATGCGCCCTGCCTCGTCACGCATCGGCAGCGCGCGGCCCAGGAACCAGCGGTATACGCCGTCGGCGCGCCGGAAGCGGTACTCGATCTGGTAGTCTTCCCCCGTCTCGAGGGATAGTTTCCACCGCTCCCAGGCGCGCTGCTGATCGTCCGGGTGCAGCTGGTCGTTCCAGCCGGCGCCGCGCGTGGCGTCGGGCGTCTCGCCGGTGTAGTCGTACCAGCGGCGGTTGTAGAAGTCGTGATAGCCGTCGGGCCGCGTGGACCAGACGAGCTGCGGCATCATGTCGAGGATGCGGCGAAGGCTGCGCTCGACCTCCGGGATATCGTGGGTCTCGGAGGTCAGCGCTGGAGCGGCCGGCACCGGAGCGGCGCGCGCCTCGACGAACAAGATCCCGACGAACGCCACGGCGCCTGAACCATCGCGGATCGGGAAATAGTGCGCAGTGAGCGGCACGCCGCTGACCGGACCGAGGGGTACCGCGCGCGAGACGCCGTCGAGCGCCGCGCGAAGCGCCGAGGAGTGCCCGCCCCGCAGCGCGGACGCGATCTCGCTGCCCTCCTCGGCGCTCGGGCCGAACCTCGCTCGATACGCCGGGTTCTCGTGGGTCGCGACCCCCGCCGGGCTCAGCACGAGGACGGGGAGGGGGAGCCCTCCGATGAAGTCGTCGAGCCACAGATGCTCTTGCTGCTGCTTCATCCGCGGCGACACCCTATAGCGCACGGGAGCGATCGACGCCGTCGGCGCGGCGCGCCCTCGCGGCGGACGAGCTGCTTTTCGAGCAGGCGAGCGTGCCGGGGCGATTCGAATGCAACCGCCTTGCAAGTTCAGCAAGTCCTGGCCTGTCCAGACTCATGCGGTCGCTGGGCAGCCTCGACACGGCGCGTCGCGCTCAGCGCGGGCGATCTGCGCCAGCGGCGCGCTTCAGCTCGATCTGCTGTTCCTCTCGGCGGCGATCTTCCGCATCTGCTGATCGTACGGCTCGAGGACGCTCAATAGGCGCTGCGTCAGCTCGGGGCCCGCAGCTTCGGGCACCCCGGCGTTGAAGGGCGGGGCGGGGTCGTATTCCAGCATCAGCTGCGTCAGCTTCGCCGCGTCGTCGCCGCGCAGCAGCGCCAGGAGCGCCAGCCCGAAATCGATGCCAGCGGTCACCCCGCCGCCCGAGATCCGGTTGCGATCGACCACAACGCGCGCCCGGACACACTCCACGCCGAACGCCTCCAGGATGTGGCGCGTGGACCAGTGTGTCGTGGCCTTGTATCCTTGCATCAACCCTGCTGCGGCCAGGATGAGCGATCCCGTGCACACGGAGGTCACGTACCTGGATCGCGCGCCTCGATCCCTCAGGAACCGAAGGATCTCCTGATCCACCATGGCGTCGGGCGTGCCCATGCCGCCTGGCACGAACAGGATGTCCAGGTCGTCCGGACAGTCGCTGAAGGTCGCCGTCGGCTGGATAGGAACCCCCGAGTCAGACATGACCAGGTCGCGCGTCTTCCAGAGCAGATAGGTCGTCGCATGAGCGGTCAGCACGCTTTGAGGGCCGATCAGATCCAGCGCCGTGAGACCCGGGTAGAGCACCATGCCGACCTGGAGCGGCGGCCGAGGATCTGGCAGCTTGATATCATAGGCGTCCGTCATCTTTCGTCCTCATCCCTTTCGTTTCTTCATCTGCTGATGATCGCCTTGATGGCGGAGCTCCGTCTCGACGCGGCCCCGCGCCTGGCGCTCACGAGCGCGGCTGAACGCGCTTCGTTGACCCGACTGTGAGCCACGCTGGCGGGGGCCGAAAGGACATCGTCCCCTGCTTTCAGGACACGCAGGCGCAGGGCCCCGGCGCGCCTCGTCGCGCGCAGCCGCGCGCGACGCATCCGGCGAGCGTCGACGGCGCTCGGCCGAGCGCCCGGCGTCCGCTCACGCTCGGCCGAAGCGCCTCCGGTAGTCCTCCGGCGTGACCTGCAGGGTGCGCTGGAACGCGCGCCGCATCCGCTCGTCCGTGCCGAAGCCGCAGTCGCGCGCGAGCTGCTTCATCGACGCTCGGCCCCCCTCGAGGCACGACCGCGCCTGCTCCAGACGGGCCGCCTCGACGAATTTCGCGGGGGTCATCCGCATGGCCCGGGTGAACGTCCGCGCGAAGTTGCGCGGGCTCATCCCGGCCCTCTCCGCCAGCGCCTCGACGCGCAGGTCGGCGTCGAGGTGCCGGAGGATCCAGTCGATCACGCCCTGCAGCGGGCCCGTGGCGACCGTCTGCGCGAGGAGGGGGCGGCTGAACTGGGACTGTCCACCCGGGCGCTTGAGGAACACAACGAGCCCCCGCGCCACCTGGAGCGCCATGTCGTATCCGAGATCCTCTTCCACCATCGAGAGCGCGAGGTCGATGCCCGCTGTCATGCCCGCCGACGTGTAGATTTTCCCGGACCGCACGAAGATCGCGTCGGGATCGACCTCGACGCCGGGAAACTCGCGCGCGAGCGCGGCCGCGGAATGCCAGTGGGTGGCCGCCCGGCGCCCCGTGAGCAGCCCCGCGGCGGCGAGGAGGAAGGCGCCTGTGCAAACGGCGCCCATGCGCCGCACCTCGGGCGTCGCCGCGCGGAGCCAGGCGAGCAGCCGGGCATCGCGCGTCGCTTCCCGGGTCTCGCCCCCGGCGACCAGCACCGTATCGATGCCGGGCGCCAGATCCGCGAGCGCCTTGTGGGCGACGATCTGCGCCCCCGACAGCGTCCGGATCACGCCGCCGTCCACGGCGGCGATCTCGACCGCATAGGCGGGGGGAGCGCCGGGCACCTTCGCTCTCGCGATGTCCGAGGCCAGGGCGAATACATCGGTGGGCCCCACGACGTCGATGGCGCTCGCGCCGTCGTACGCCACGGCCACCACCCTGCGCGTCGGGCCATGGCGATGCGCGCGCGGCGTGGCCCAGGGAGCGGATTTCGATGCAGGGAGCCGCTTCACGCGACGACGGTAGCTGTCTGGCCGATGGCCGTGAAGATAAAGTGCCTGCATTTCCTGCCAAACGATCCTCGGCGCGGAGGCGGGCGCCGGCCGGCTCGTCGCGCCCGGCCTGACGGCGGCGTGCGGCGCGACAGGCGCCGTCGCAGCGGAGGGGGCGTCGCCCGCGAGGCGCCGCTCGAGCGCGGCGAACGTCGTTTCCGGAGGAGGATCGGCTATGGGTTTGCTCGTGACGAATGGGCTCATGGCCAGCGGCTCCCCGACGACCGAGAGCCGCCGAACGCCGGCCGCTGCCAGGAGGGAAGGCGCCCTCGACGCGCCGCAGAGACCGACATGATACGGATGACGAACGTCACCAAGGTCTACCGGCGCGGTCTGTTCGAGACCCACGCGCTCGCCGGGTTCACGCTGCACGTCGCGCGCGGCGAGTTCCTCGCCGTGATGGGCCCCTCCGGCTCCGGAAAGACGACGTTCCTCAATGTCGCAGGGCTCCTCGATCCCTTCGACGGGGGCGAGTACCTCCTCGACGGCGAGCCGATGCAGGGGCTCTCGGATGCCCGTGCGAGCGCGATCCGGAACCGGAAGATCGGCTTCGTGTTCCAGAGCTTCCAGCTGATCGCCGACCTCGACGTGTTCGACAACGTGGACGTGCCGCTGCGGGTCCGTGGCATGGGCGCGCGCGTGCGGCGCGAGCGCGCCCTGCGCGCGCTCGAGGACGTCGGCCTGAGCGCGCGGCTCCACCACCGGCCCAGCGAGCTCTCGGGCGGCCAGCAGCAGCGCGTCGCGATCGCGCGCGCGCTGGTCGGCGAGCCCTCGCTCCTCCTGGCCGACGAGCCCACCGGCAACCTCGACTCCCGCTCGGCGCGGCAGATCCTCGATCTGCTCGAGCGCATCCACGCCGGCGGCACGACGATCGTCATGACCACGCACGATCCCGAGCTGGCGGCGCGGGCGCGCCGCAGGGTCCACGTGCTCGACGGCAAGCTCATCGATCCGTGGGCGCCCTCGGACCCCGGCGCGCGCGCGGAGGCGCCGGCGACGGAGGCGAGCCGCGAATGAGGTTCGGCCACGCGCTCTGGCTGGCCCGGAGGAGCCTCGGGCGGCAGCCGGGCCATACCGCGATCGTGCTGCTGGCGTTCACGCTCGGCCTCGCGGTGTGGACGGCGGCGCGCGCGGTCCTCCACGAGCGCACGTCCGACCCGCTGGCGTCCGCGCGCGATGTCTACCTCGTCTCCGTCCCGCACGAGGGCGGCGCGCCTGTGGCGCCGGCCGCGATTCATCCCTCGAGCCTGCGCGACCGCGTCCTCCTCGGGAGCCCCCATCCCTCGCGCAAGACCGACCTCTTCGCGGCCATGGCCGCCGGCAGCGCCGACGGCGGTCCGCTCGTTCCGGTCGTGGTGGCGTTCTGTACCCACGATCTGTTCGGGATGTTCGGGATCCCGGTCCGGCGCGGGGCGCTCTGGTCGCAGGCGGAGGGCGCCGGGGAGGAGCGCCCGGTCGTGCTCACCGAGGCGGCCGAGCGCACGCTGTTCGGCGGGGCCAGCGGCCTCGGGCGCACGCTGCGCCTGTTCGGAGAGCCTTTCCGGGTCGCCGGCGTCGTCACCATCCCGGCCCCTCCCGGCACGCGCGCCTCGCTTCACCCCATCGTCTTCGCGCCGAGCGCCGTGGGCATCGCGCTCGGCGTCCGGCCGCCGCTGATCCACGAGCGCGAGGACCCGAGCGGGGGCTTCGACGCGCTCGCGGCCTCCGACAACGGCTGGCTGGAGCTCCTGGTCGAGCTCCCCGACGAGGCACGCCGGGCCGCGTTCCAGGCCGAGCTCGACGCCCACGTGGCCCGCGAGCGCGCGCGCGGCAGGCGCGTCCTCGGGGCCGAGCTCGTGCCGCGCGAGCGCGTGCACGCGCTGCGCGTGGACGACCCGGGCACGACGCTCTTCGCCCTGCTCGCCGACGTGCTCCTCGGGGCCTGCACCCTCAACGCCGCGCGGCTCCTCGAGGGGAAATTCCGCGCGAAGCGCGCCGAGATCGCCGTGTACCGCGCGTTCGGGGCGAGCTCCCGCGCTGTCTTCCTCGAGCTCCTGCTCGAGGCGATGCTCGTGGCCGCGGGCAGCGCCGCGCTCGCCCTCGGCGTCGCCGTGGCCGCGCTCGCCCTCGTCAACCGCGTCATCCACCTGCGGCCGATCGACTACCACCTGGACGCGCGGACCTCGGCCGCGACGGTCGCTGTCGCGCTCGTCCTGGGCCTCCTCGCCGGCGGGTACCCGGCGTGGCGCGCGGCGAGGCAACCCCCGGCCGAAGGGCTCAGGCGCTCGTGATCGGCCCCATCGTCAGGGCGCTCGCCCGCCAGAAGATCCCCGCGCTCCTGATGGTGCTCGAGACCGCCTTCGGCTTCGCTGTCGCCGTGCACGCCTCGGGGCTCGCCCTCCACTACGCCCGCGCCGCCGCCGCGCCGCGCGGCATCGACACGCGATCGCTGCTCCTCGCCATGACGGAGCGCGACGGCCCGAGCTTCGCGTCCCGAGGCGAGCGCGAGGCCGCGGTCCGCCGCGACACCGAGGCCCTCGCGCGCGTCGCCGGCGTCCGCGGCGCCGCGGAGGCGAGCTCGGCGCCGTTCAACATCACCCACCGGGAGATCGTCGAGGCGACCTCCCCGGGCGGTCCGAGCGCGCTCGCGTGGATGCTGGACGACCGCGGCGGCGTCGCGGCCGTCCTCGGCCTGGCCCCGCTCGAAGGGCGCCTGCTCGCCCCCGGGGACGCCGCGGACGCGGCGTCGACGCCCGCCGTCGTCACGCAGGCGCTCGCGGCGCGCCTCTTCCCGGACGGCCGCGCCATCGGGCAGATCGTGCGCCGGAGCGCCCGGCAGAAGCCGCTCGCCATCGTCGGCGTCGTGCCGCCGTTCCGCGCCGCCCTGGGGCCCGACGCCGACAGCGTGCTCTTCGCGGCCGAGGGGCCTCCGCTCGGCCGCACGCTCTCCTACCTGATCCGGGTCGAATCCGACGGCGAGGACGGCGAGGACGGCGAGGACGGCGACGGAGCGCGGGTGCGCGAGGCTCTCGAGCGCGCCGACCCGCGCCGCCTCGTGCTCGTGCGCGCGCTCGACGAAGGCGCCGAGCTCGACACCCACACGAACCGCGGCGCCGGCGCCCTCGCCCTCACGCTGATCGGGATGATGCTCGTCGTCGTCTTCCTGGGGCGCATCGGGATGGCGTCGCTGCTCGTGTCCGAGCGCCGCCAGGCCCTCGGCATCCGCCGCGCCCTGGGCGCGACCCGCGCCGACGTGGCGCGCCTCATCCTCGTGGAGAACGCGCTGCTCACGACCGCCGGCCTCGCCGCGGGCGCGGCCGTCCTCGCCGGGCTCCGGGCCGCGGCGCGCGCGGCCGCGCCTGAGCTCGACCTGCCGCTGGATCCACGCGCGGTCGCCCTGGTCGCCGTGGCCGTGTGGCTCGCCGGCATGGCGGCGGCGCTCCTGCCCGCGCTCCGTGCGAGCGCCGTCTCCCCCGCCGAGGCGTCGCGATCATGACGCCGCTCCGGGCCCGCCATGCCGCGGTGGTGTTCCTGAGCTCCGCCGCCGCCTGCGCCGGGAGCCTGGCCGCAGCGCAGGCGCAGGTGTCCTTGCCCGGGTGCGCCCTCGCGGGGCTCGGGCTCGCGCTGGTCGCCGGCGCGCTCGGCTCCCGCCTCCTGCTCGGGCGTACGCTCGGCGTGCTCCGCGCGGTGACCGACGGCCTCGCGAGCTTCGCCGAGGGCGACTACACGCAGCGCGTCCGGCGCCGCCGCCAGGACGAGCTCGGGGATCTCGTCGAGCGCTACAACCGCCTCGGCGACGCCCTGCGGGCGCAGCGCGACGACCTCTACCAGAAGGAGCTCCTGCTCGAGACGGCGCTCGACGCCACGCCCGTCGCGATGGTGCTCCACGACGAGGCGGGCCGGATCGTGTACGGCAACGGCGCCGCGCGCGCCCTCTTCGCCGCGGGCGAGCGCATCGGCCAGAGGACGCTCTCCGCGCTGCTCGCCGGGGAGCCCGAGGAGCTCCGCGCCGCGATGGTCGCCGGGCGGGACGCCCTCGTGTCCGTCGAGCGCCGGGGCGAGCTCGAGACGCTGTACGTCGCCCGCCGCGCCTTCCGCCTGAACACCCAGGCGCACGTCCTCGTCTCGGTCCGGTCGCTCACGCGCGAGATCTCGCGCCGGGAGGCGGAGCTCCACAGGAACGCGATCCGGTTGATCAGCCACGAGCTCAACAACTCGCTCGCGCCGATCTCGTCGCTCATCCACTCGGGCCGCCTCCTGCTCGATCGCCCGGAGCAGCGAGAGCGCCTCGGCGTGGTCTTCGACACCATCGAGGAGCGGAGCGCGCACCTCGCCCGCTTCCTCGCCGCGTACGCCGAGCTCGCGCGCCTCCCGCCGCCCGCCCCCGAGCGGGTCCCGTGGCGCCCCTTCCTCGAGCGGCTGCGCGGGTTCGCGCCCTTCACGCTCCGCGACGCGCCGGACGAGCCCGGCTTCTTCGACCCTGCGCAGATCCAGCAGCTCCTCCTGAACCTGCTCAAGAACGCCGTCGAGGCCGGGAGCTCACCCGACCAGATCGAGGTCTCGGTGCGGCGCCTCTCGACCGGCGAGCTCGCGCTCACGGTGGCCGACCGGGGCCATGGGCTCCCGGACGACGCCTCGGGCAAGGCGCTCCTGCCCTTCTACTCGACGAAGCAGCAGGGCCGTGGGCTCGGCCTCGCGCTCTGCCGCGAGATCGCGACCGCGCACGGCGGAGCGCTCGCGCTGCGGCGCCGCGAGGGCGGCGGGGCCGTGGCGGAGTGCCGCCTGCCGCCGCCGCCGGACGAGCGCGCTACTTGAGCTTCCGCTCGATCTGGATCCCGAGCCGGTCCATGCGCCGGTAGAGCCCCTGCCGGCTCAGGCCGAGCGACGCCGCGGCCTTGGCGACGACGCCGCGCGCCTCGACGAGCGCGCGCTCGATCTCGAGGCGCTCGGAGGAGGTCGCGGAAGGCGCGTAGGACGCGGCGTGCGCAGCGGGCCCGGCGCCGGTCGCGATGGGCGCCGGCGGGACGCGCGCGGCCGCGTCGAGCCCCAGGTCGTGCGGCTCGATCGTCTCGCCCTTGCGCACAAGCGCCGCGCGCGTGAGCCGGTTCTCGAGCTCGCGGACGTTCCCCGGCCAGTCGTGCTCGGTGAGCGCGTGGCGCGCGCGCGGGCCGAGCGTCACCCGCTCGCCGCCCGCCGCGCGCGCGGCGAGGCGATCGAGCAGGTGGCTCGCGATCGGCACGATGTCCTCGGGGCGATCGCGCAGCGCAGGGATTGTTAATTCTATGACGTTAAGCCTGAAGTACAGGTCTTCGCGGAAGGATCCCTCGGCGATCGCCCGCGGGAGATCGCGGTTGGTCGCGCTCAGCACGCGCACGTCGGCCTTGCGGGTGACGCTGCTCCCGAGGCGCTGGTACTCGCCGGTCTGGAGGACGCGCAGCAGCTTCTTCTGGCCGTTCAGCGACAGCGTGCCGATCTCGTCGAGGAAGAGGGTGCCGCCGTCGGCCTCCTCGAAGCGGCCGGCGCGGAGGCGGGTCGCGCCGGTGAACGCGCCTGGCTCGGCGCCGAACAGCTCCGCCTCGACGAGCTCGTCGGGGAGGGCCCCGGCGTTCACCTTGACGAACGGCCGGTCCCGCCGCCGCGAGTTGGCCTGGACGATGGTGGCGAGCAGCTCCTTCCCGGTCCCGTTTGGCCCGGTGATGAGGACAGGCACGTCGGCGGGCGCGACCTTGACGGCGAGGCTCACGACCTCGTGCATCGCGTCGCTCGCGTACACGAGCCCGGCCAGGTCGTGGCGCTCGGCGAGCCTGTGCCGCGCGCGCCCGCGCTGGGCCAGGAGGCGCGCGTTCTCCTGCTCGAGCGCCCGCAGCCGCGCGAGGTTGCCCACGGTGGCGACGAGCTTCTGGTCGTCCCACGGCTTGGGCACGTAGTCGCTCGCCCCGGCCTTGATCAGCTCGACCGCGCCCGCGATCGACGTGAACGCGGTCATCGCCACGACGGGCAGCTCGGGGTCGACGGCCTTGATCCGGCGGAGCAGATCCATCCCCTCTTCGCCCGAGGTGGCGCTCTGCCGGAAGTTCATGTCCTGGACCACGGCGCCGAGCTCGTCGCCGAGCACCGCCGCCATCGCCTCGTCGGGCGTGGCGGCGACGCGGACCTCGTGCCCGTGCAGCTCGAACAGCGTCGCCAGCGCGACGCAGACGGCGGGCTGATCGTCGATGACGAGGATCTTCGGCACCCGGCGAGACTAGCGTGTTCGCCGCCGGGGGCTCGTCACATCCCGTAGGGGTATTTGGCCAGATCGACCAGGCCGCTGGCGCGGACCTGCTGCAGGGCTTTCCCGTACTGGAGGAGGATGCCCAGCGCGTAGCGGAGCCGCTCGCGGATGCGCTCGTCGTCGGGGGATTGCGGCGCCTCCGGGTCGTTGAGGAGGCCGCGGACATTGCGCACGATCACGTGGTCCGGGATGTAGCAGAGGTACGTGTTCTTGTAGCTGCTCATGCGCAGCTCCGCGATCGGGTAGGCGCCGCCCGCGCTCGCGGAGACCCCGACGATGAGCGCGGGCTTGTGCGCGAGCTCGCCCCGGGAGCAGAGGAGGAAGAAGTTCTTCAGTCCGGCGGGGACCATGCCGCCCCACTCCGGCGCGATGATCACGAAGGCATCGGACGCTTTGAGCTCGGCGGAGATGGGGCCCCAGACGCGCTCCCATTTCTCGGACGGCTGCCATACCTCCGGGTCCCAGAGCGGAAGCGGGTTGTCGGCGAGATCGAGCGTGTAAGTGGACGAGACGTCCGCCGACGGCGACAGCTGTTGCTGCACGTAGCGGGCGATCTTCCCCGATTCGGAGCCGTTGCGGTGACTGCCTGAGATGACTGCGAGCTTCATAGGGTCTTGCGTGCGGCCGGCGATGGATCGCGCGGCGCTCCTCGGTGATCGGTGGATTGCGGCGCGCGATGCTACCCCGCGCTCGCGCGGCGGGTCGAGGTGTTCGTCGGCGCGAGCGGCCCTCGGCCCCGCGCCGCCCGGCGAGAGGCGCCGCGGTGAGAGGCCCCGTATCGAGGGGGCGCGAGAGGCGACTCCTGTCCACGTGGCGCCGTGTGACGCCGTCGCGCGGGAGCCGCTGTGAAGGGCCGAGCCGGCTCGATTCGCGAGCTGCCCGGGGGCGCCCCGTTGCTCTACGTTGGCCGCGACGCCGCGTGCCCGGTGGCCGGTACACAGGCCGGCGGTCTCGGGGTGGGCGTCGCGGGGGGGCGGGTGATATCGACTCAAGAAGAGCTGGAGGGCGCGGCGAGCGCATCGCTCTCCGAGGGGGCGAGCGCTGGGCTGGGGGGGATGCGCCCGAGCGCGAGCGGGATCTACGCGGACCTCGTGAGCGCGCGTGACCTGCTCCAGGCGATCGAGCTCGCCGGGGTGCCCCTCGTCATGGGAGATCCGGTGACGGCGCGGATCCTGGGGTGCAACCGGGCGTTCTGCGAGCTGACGGGCTACTCCGAGGCGGAGCTCCTCGATCGCCCCTTCGCCGACCTCACGCACCCTGACGATCGCCCGCGGGACATCGCCACCTGCGTTCAAGCCCTGAACGGCGGGCACCTCGAGTGGCGCAGCGAGAAGCGCTACGTCCGCAAGGACGGGCGCGTCCGCTGGGCGGTGGTGCGCGGCACGGTGATCAGGGACGAGCGCGGCAAGCCGGTGCGGACGATCGGCGTGGTCAAGGACATCACCGAGCGCAAGCAAGCCGAAGATGCGTGGCGCTGCAGCGAGGACCGCTATCGCGGCCTCGTCGAGGCCACCGAGGAGCTGGTCTGGACGACGACGCCGGACGGGCTCACGCAGCAGCACTCGCCGCACTGGTGTTCCATCACCGGCCAGAGGCCCGAGGAGATGCTCGGCCACGGGTGGCTGGCCGTCGTTCACCCGGACGACCGGGAGCGGACGATGCAGATCTGGACACACGCGCTCGAGACGAAGTCGCGTTACGAGACGGAGTACCGGATCCGGGCTACCGACGGCAGCTACCGGCGCACGCAGGTCCGGGCGGTGCCGCTGCTCGATGCGGAGGGGCGCGTGCGCGAGTGGGTCGGGATGAACATCGACATCACCGACCGGCGCCAGACCGAGGAGCGCTTCCGCGCGGCCCAGGAGCTCTCGCTCGACGCGTTCGTCGTGCTCCAGGCGGTGCGGGACGCCGGGGGCCAGATCGTCGATTTCCTTTTCGATTTCGCGAACCCGGCGGCCGGGCGGCTCCACCGCATGCCCCTGGAGGCGCTCGTCGGCCGGAGGCTCCTCGACGTGATGCCCGACCTTCGGGCGGCGATGTTCCCGCTCTACGCGCGCGCCGTCGAGACCGGCGAGCCGCACGACACGGAGGTCGAGCTCACGGCCGGCGGGCACCGCGTGTGGGTGCGCGACATGGCCGTGAAGGTCGGCGACGGCCTGGCCGTCTCCTGCCATGACATCACCGCGCGCAAGCAGGCCGAGCAGGCGCTCCTGGAGGCCGATCGCCGCAAGGACGAGTTCCTCGCGATGCTGGCGCACGAGCTCCGGAACCCGCTCTCGGCCATCCAGTTCTCGCTCAGCGTCTCGCAGATGCCCTCGGTCCCCGAGCCGCGGCGGGCGTGGGCGCGGTCGGTCATGCAGCGGCAGCTGTGTCAGCTCGGCCGCATGGTCGACGATCTGCTCGACGTCTCGCGGATCACGCGCGGCAAGATCGCGCTTCAGCAGGCGCCGCTCGATCTCCGCGACGTCGTCCGCCAGGCGGTGGCGGCGGCCGCGCCGTTGATCGACGCCTCGAAGCACGAGCTCTCGCTCGACGTCGGTCCGCGGCCGCTCCCGGTGTTCGGAGACACCGCGCGCCTGGAGCAGGTGATCGTCAACCTCCTCACGAACGCCGCGAAGTACACCCTGGAGGGCGGGCGCATCTGGCTCTCCGCGCGCCGGGAGGGGGCGGAGATCGTGGTCCGGGTGAGGGACACCGGGGTCGGCATCCCGGCGGGGATGCTGCCGCGGATCTTCGACCTGTTCGAGCAGGCGCACCCGACGCTCGATCGCGCGCGCGGCGGGCTCGGGCTCGGGCTCACGCTCGTGAAGCGGCTCGTCGAGATGCACCGGGGCTCGGTGTCCGCCGTGAGCGAGGGCGAGGGCCGCGGCAGCGAGTTCACGGTACGCCTACCGGCCGTCGAGGCGGCGGCCGAGCCCGCGGAGGCCGCCGAGCCGGCACCGAGCACGCGCCCTCGCCGGGTCCTCGTCGTGGACGACAACCGCGACCACGCGCTCACCCTGGCGCTGCTCCTGGAGCAGGCTGGCCACGCGATCGGGCTGGCGCACGACGGGGCCTCGGCGCTGGAGATGGCGCGCAGCTTCGCGCCCGACGTGGTCCTGCTCGACATCGGCCTGCCAGAGATGGACGGCTACGAGGTCGCCCGGAGGATGCGGCGCTGGCCGGACGCGAGAGAGCTGAAGATCATCGCGTTCACCGGTTATGGCCAGCAGGACGATCTCCGCAGATCCAGGGAGGCCGGGTGCGACGCCCACCTGGTCAAGCCGATCGCGCCCGACGTGCTGCTCGCGCACATCGCGCGCGGCGAGCGGTAGCGGCCGGAGCCGCTTGAGGAGGACCGTTTACGAAGGCTGGAAGGGGACGGGCCGACCGCGGCGCCAGCCGCGCCCGAGCAGCCGCTCGATGAGCCCGATCGCCAGCGCGGAGGCGAGCGCCAGGGCGGCCGTCTCCGCGCGCGCGGCGGCCAGCGCGGCGAGGAGCGCGCCCGCGGCGAGGACCCAGGGGCGCACCATGGTGAGCGGGCCCAGGATCGTCACGCTGGCGAGCACGCGCGCCTCGTGGAGGGGCAGCGCGTAGGCGAGCAGGGCCGTGCAGACGAGGGTGGCGTAGGCGCCGTAGACGAGGATCAGGCGCCGTCCGGCCGCGAGCAGATCGATCCAGAGGCCCGCGGGGTCGGGCGCGAGCCCGAGCACGGCGAAGGTGAGGGCCGCGAGCGCGGCGACGGCGAGGAGCCCTGCGAGGGCGCCGCGGCGGACGGCGCGGAGGAAATAGGCGCGCTTCTCGATGCGCGGGTTGCGGCCGGCGGCGTCGCGAAAGCCGCAGAAGGCGGCGTCGACCAGGGCGAGCAGCGTGAGCAGCGCGGGGATCACGAGAACGCCCCGAGCCGGCGGCCGGCGCGCGGCCCGAGCTGCTCGGCGAAGGGCGCGCGCAGGTCCGGGCGGAGGCCGATCACGGCGTGCATGATGCGCAGGACGGGAAAGGGCCCGATGTGGCCGTCGAACAGCGCGGAGGAGAGGCCCTCGGCGCCCGCGCGCGCCGCCGCGAGGAGCGCGCCGCCGGCGTGGGCGCGGAGGGCGGAGAGGACGCCGTCGTGGCGGGAGAGCGGCTCGCGCATGCGGGCCTGGTGGAATATCCAGGCGCCGAGGGGCGACAGGTGGCTCGGCTTGATATCGAAGTGGAGGAACGCGAGGGCGCCGGCCCTTGCCTGCTCGCGGAAGAACGACACGAGGGCGTCGCCGCGGAAATGGTGAACCACGCCGGTGGACAGGAAGACGGTGGCGGGCTCGCGCAGCGTGAACGCGTTGGCCACGTGGAAGCGGCACGGGAGGCCCTCGTCGCTGGCCGCGGCGCGCGCAGCCTCGATGAGCGCGCGGTTGTAATCGCAGCCCACGAGCTCGACGTCGGCGCCCAGCGCCCCGCGGGCGGCGAGCCAGCGGACGACGTAGCCGAGCCCGCAGCCCACGTCGACGACGCGCAGGGGCCGGGGCGCGCCGGCGGCGCGCAGCGCGTCGAGCAGCGGCGCGAGCACGAAGCGGACGCGCTCTCCCTGGTCGAACTCCTCGGACAGGCGCTGCAGCTCGGCGTGGACGCGGAGCAGGAGCGCGTCGACGGCGGCCTCGTCGAGGAGATCGTCCCGCGCCGGGAGCCGCGCGGCGAGCCGGGCTGCGCCGGGGCGGCCTGCGGCGCGGAGGCGCTCGACCACCGCGCTCCGGCGCACGGGCAGGCGCGCGAGGGTGTCGGGATCGTAGTCGACGAGGAGATCGGAGATCTCCGGAGCATCCACCGGCGCGAGGGTGCCGCTCCCGTGCAGGGATGTCCAGCGCGACGCTCGGCGGCTCCGGCGCTCTCGCGGGTGCGATGGCCGCCGGGGCCGTCCTCGGTTTCTGCGTCGACAGGCGCGCCCGGATCTGCTGGAAGTAGGGAAACGAAACGGCGGCGGGAGAGCTCGCGCTCTGCCGCGCTGGATAGGTGGAGGGCGCGATGGCGGACTGGGATCCTGCGCAGTACCTGAAGTTCGAGGACCAGAGGGCGCGCCCTGCGATTGACCTGCTCGGCCGGGTCGACCTCACCGCGCCGGGCGAGATCGTCGATCTCGGGTGCGGGGCCGGCAACATCACCCGCCTCGTGGCGCAGCGCTTCCCGGGCCGGGGGATCCTCGGGGTCGACAGCTCTCCGGAGATGCTTGCGCAGGCGCGCGCCGCGCTGCCCGGGGCGCGGTTCGTCGAGGGCGACATGGCGCGCTTCGCGCCGCCCGCGCCGCCTGCGCTGATCTTCAGCAACGCCGCGCTGCACTGGCTGGACGACCACCAGGCGCTGTTCCCGGCGCTGCTCGGGCGGCTCCTGCCCGGCGGCGTGCTGGCGGTGCAGATGCCGAGGAACCACGGCGCGGCGTCGCACACGGCGATGGTGGAGGCGAGCCGGTTGCCTCGCTTCCGCGACAAGCTGGCGGCGGTGGTGAGGGAGAGCCCGGTCGCGGCGCCGGCGGCATATTACGGGGTGCTGGCGCCGCACGCGGCGCGGATCGAGATCTGGGAGACGGAGTATCTGCACGTCCTCGAGGGCGCGAATCCGGTCGTCGAGTGGACCAAGGGGACGGCGCTGCGGCCGCTGCTCGCGGCGCTCGATGAGCAGGAGCGGGCCGAGTTCCTGGAGGAGTACGGCGGGCGGGTGGCGGCGGCGTATCCGAAGGCGGCGGACGGGAAGACGCCGTTTCCGTTCCGGAGGTTGTTCCTGGTCGCCACGGCGCGGTGAGCGCGGCCGCCGCGCGGATCAGCGCGTGTACTCGATGGCGCCGACGCCTTCGGCCTCGGGGAGCACGGTCACGAGCGCCTGCGCTCCGACGGAGGCTGACGAGAGCGAGGAGCGGACGGCGACGAGCCATGTCCGGTCGCTCCTGCGCGCGACGAGGATGGCGCAGCGCTCGCCCTGGGGCGTGCCCGCGCGCGCCTCGGCCTCCTGGACCACGCGCGCCTCCGAGGCGTCGCAGCCCTGGACGTCGAACTTGCGGTTCAACAGCGCGGTGAGCGCCACGCTGGCGGCCTTCGTGGCGGTGACCTCTTCGGCCGTCGGGGCTGCGGGGGGCGGCGCCGGGGCGCACCCGGCGGAGAGCGCTGCGAGGAGGGGTATCCACCGTGCGATGGTGCGTGTCACGGGGCTGTCCTATCGCGGCGGCGCCGCCAGGGGAAGCCCTCGTCGCGAGGGCGTGCTCGGCGCCGGCCTGCACGGTTGAGCCGCCGCGTGTGGAGCGACACGGCGACTTACGTGGTTGAACCATGGTTCATTTCGCTCATTTACGCTCATGGGAGACATGGCTGGAGGCGTGCGCGCAGCTTGCCCACCTCATGTAGGTGGCAGTAGATCGCCGCCGCGTTGCCGTCCTCCTTCTCCTTGCCCTTGCGCCTCTTCCGCTTCGGGGCGTCGTGGGCTGCCTTCGCCGCCGCAACGCCTCCGCGGCCGTACACCACGACGGCGGCGCGCCACGGCGCGTTCGGCCCGAGCACGCCGCTGAGCCTCAGTAGCGGGCTCGGGCGCGCCCCGTAGATGGATCCCCGCGCGCGACCCTAGTCCGCAGCCGAGCTTTGACCCGACGGCACCGCGCCTCCTGGCGCGCGAGCGCCTCGATACCTTCCGCGTGAGCGCACCGTTGAACAGTCTCAGAGCGGGCGGGCACTCACCGAAGGAGCACCGACGCCAGGTCGCCGGCCCGTCCGTAGACCTGGGTCGCCGGTGCTCTCACGCGCCAGGTCTCCCGCTGTTCTCGGGAGCTCGCGGCGCGCGTTCTTCTTCCACCCAATTCGACGGCGTTTTTCGGAATCTCGGTCTTCGACCGCCCTTCCGAAAAGCTGCAGATCAGCGCTCCATACCCTCCAACCCCGATTCAGGTCGCACTTTTCCCCGAGGAGCTCGCATGAATCGTAGTCGTTATTTGTTCTCGGCGCTGTCCTTCCTATCCGCTCTCGTGGTCGTCGCGTGCAGCGACGCCGAGAAGGGCAGCAGCGGCTCATCCGGCTCCGGTCCGGAGAACGGCAACGCGGAAGCGCTGCCGTGCGACGTCGACAAGATCCTCTCCACGAAGTGCCAGACCTGTCACGGGGCGTCCCCGAAGTTCGGCGCGCCGTTCCCGCTGGTCGACCGGAGCGATCTGGTCGCGCCCGCGGTGAGCGATCCCAACAAGAAGGTCTACGAGCTCGTCGCCGCACGCGCCCGCGACACCGCGCGCCCCATGCCTCCGCCCCCAACCGAGCGCCTGACCGCCGCGGAGCTCGCGATCTTCGATCAATGGATCGCCGCCGGCATGCCGGCCGGTAAAGACACGTGCGTCGACCCGGGCGGCGGCGGAACCATCGACCCTCCGACCCTGAGCTGCACACCGGATGTCCTGCTAGCGCCGTCCGCGCCTTACGTCATGCCGAAGGGCGTCCAGGACCAGTATATGTGTTATGGGGTCGATGTAGAGATCGGCCAGAAACGACACCTCGTCGGGGTCGTGCCGCGCATCGACAACAGCACCATTGTACACCATATCCTGCTCTTCAAGGCGGATGAGGCGTCTCCCTCGACGCCCACGCCGTGCAATGGGGGCGACATCATGGGGCCTCTTTTGGCCGTCTGGGCGCCCGGCGGCAAGGCCACGGAGCTGCCCCTAGAGGCGGGCTTCCCGCTGGAAGGCACGGCACACTTCACAATCCAGGTGCACTACAGCAACATCAAGGGCCTCGACGGGCAGCAAGACAGCACCGGCTTCGACGTCTGCACGACGACGGAGCTCCGCCCCAACGACGCCGGCATCTTCGCGTTCGGCACAGAAGACATCAACATCCCGCCTCACGGCTCGCTCGACGTGAGCTGCGATTACCAGTTCCCGCGGGATATGGGGGCGATTTCGGTGATCAGTGTTATGCCGCACATGCACATCCTCGGCAAGCACCTGTCGAGCAACACGGTGCCCACGGACGGCAGCGAGCCGAGCAACCTGGGGCTCGCCGATCCGTGGAACTTCGACAACCAGATCTGGTACGACAACGATACCATCCTTCGAGGCGGCGACACCGTGAGGACGCGTTGCGCGTGGGACAACCCGGGCAACAGTGCCGTGGAATTCGGGGAGCGGACGCAGGATGAGATGTGTTATAATTTCGTGATGTACTATCCGTCTCAAGAGCTAGAGTCAAAGGTGGGGGACTTGACTTCTCCGACGGAAGACGTGTCCTGTGTGACGACAAAATAGACCAGCTCGTGCAAGACGCACGGCCTGTGCCCAAGCGGAGGCGCGCGCCGTTCGGTGAGAGCGCTCGTAAGCCACGTCCCCGAGGGCGACGGCTCGGCTCAGAGTGCCGGCAAGGGACGCGACCACGGGGGATCGAGGCGACGGATCGACCGTCGTGAGCTCCCCGGGCACGGGGCTCGCCGCTTGGGCCCGGGTTGGGGCCATGCCTTCCAAACGGGTGCGATCGGTGGTCTGGTGCCACCAAAATCCGGGGTGAAGTGACGGATCGCGACGGTTCGCCCCCGCATATTCGTTCCGCGAGAATCCGTCGCTCGCGCCTCATTTGACCGAACGGCCTCGCCGTGGTCCAGTCCGCGCTGGGGGCGCTCGGGCGGCTCGACCACGAGTACGCGGCGGTGTACTTCCAGATCGTCTACAATGCGTTGCGTGAACCCATGCGGAGAGCCCTGGAGGCGCTGATCATGGAGCGGCAGACCGAAGGCAAGGCAACTTTTCCCCCGTTCGCCCAGCAGCTCATCGATCGTGGCCGGATCGAGGGCAAGCTCGAGGGCATCCTCGAGGCCAAGCGCGACGCATTGCTCCGGCTGGTGGCGCGCGCAGGGATCGCCCTCACCGCCGACCATCGCGAGCGCATCCAGGCGTGCAAGGACCCTGCGACCCTCGATCGGTGGGTCGATAACGCCCTCGAAGCAAAGGACGCTTCCGACGTGCTCTCCTGACGAGCGGCGCTGCGCCCGATCGGCGCGGTGCGAGCCGCTCTCCCCGCCAGAGGAGCTCTTCGTCCTCGAGCCGCCGCGCGATCTGGAGCGCCCGCGCCCGCGCCGCCGCCCCCTCCTCCTCGCCCAGGATGCGCGCGAGGAGGAGCTGCGCCATCGCCCGTAGCCGGACGAAGCCGCTGTCGCCCGCGTGACGGGACGCCGACTCGGCGAGCGCTATCGCCGCCGCGCGGGCGAGCCCGTTGGGGCGGCGTGTCCGGAATCGTGTCCGGGTCCTCCGGTCATCGCGACCGCAGACTACCCGCAACGAATTCAAGGAGAACGCCGATGTCTTCCCCCACGCACTACCTGGTCATCGATCTCGAGGCGACCTGCAGCGACGACCCCGCCTTCCCCCGCGACGAGATGGAGATCATCGAGGTCGGCGCCGTGCTCGTCGATGCCAGCACCCTTCGACCCGCCGCGGAGCTGCAGTGCTTCGTGCGCCCGATCCGGAACCCGCGCCTCTCGGCGTTTTGCATGCAGCTGACGAGCATCCGCCAGGCCGACGTCGACGCCGCGCCGCGCTTCCCCGCGGCCGTGGCGAGGCTGAGGGAGCTGGTGCGCGGAAAACAGGCGCTCTTCTGCTCCTGGGGCGGCTACGACAAACGGCAGCTCGAGCGCGACGCCCGCCGCCACGGGGTGGCGCTGCCCTTCGGCGGCGATCACCTCAACCTCAAGCGGGCCTTTGCCCGCCGCCTCGGCGCCGAGCGTGAGCTCGGCGTGGGGCAGGCCCTGCGCCGCGTCGGCCTCTCGTTTCAGGGGACGCAGCACCGCGCGATCGACGACGCGCGCAACATCGCGCGGCTCCTGCCGCACGCGCTGGGCCTCGAGCCCCACCCCGCCGGCGCCCCCGGGAGCCCCGCCGCGCCGCCGCTCACCGGCCCTCGGGCGGCGTCTCCGGGGCCTCCGGCGCCTCCAGCGCCGCGAGCAGGGCGGTGAGCCCCTTCTTCAGCGAGGCCATCTGCTTCTCCCCCAGGGCTCGCGTGAGCTCCTCCTCCAGCTCTTGCAGCACCCCGAGCCCGTGGAGGAGCGCCTTCAGCCCGTGCGGCGTGAACCGCACCCGCTTCGCCCGCCGGTCCTCCGGATCGGGCGTCCGCTCCACCACGCCCGCCGCTTCGAGCTCCTCCACGATCTGACCCACCGCCTGCTTCGTCACGCCGGCGCGCTCCGCCAGGTCGATCTGCCGCGTGCCCTCGAGGTCGATGTACGGCATGAGCGCCGTATGCGCCCGGCGCACTCCGGTAGCGCCGCGCCGGGTGACGCGCGCCACCGCCCGCTCGTCGAGCAGCCGCGCCGAGCGGAGCAAGAGCTGCCCGAGGCTCGCGCGCTTGCGGCGCTCGAGCTCGGCGACGTCACGTGGATCGAGGTTGTGCTTGGCCATAATGGTCAATTTACTTGACCAAATGGTCAAGCTGATTTACCAATTGGAGCATGCTGCGACGGCTCGATCAATCCCTCTGGGCTGCGGAAGACACGTTGAAGCTGGGGTTTCTCCGTTTTCCCGTGCGATCTCCGGTCGTGCGCCTCGAGGACGGCGGGCTGGTGCTGTTCTCGCCGCTCCCGAGCGTGGAGCGCGAGGCGGACGAGATCCGCGCGCTCGGGGAGGTGCGGGCGATCGTGGCGCCGAACCTGCTGCACCACCTCGGCCTTTCGCCGGCCGCGAGGCTGTTCCCGGGGGCGCGGCTGTACGGCGCCCGGGGGCTCCGCGAGAAGCGCCCTGACGTGACGTTCACCGGCGTGCTCGACGGCGCGCCGGACCCGCTCTGGTCGGCGGAGATCGACCAGGTGGCGGTCGGCGGGATGCCGAAGCTCGAGGAGACGGTCTTCTTCCACCGGCCGAGCAGGACCCTCTTCGTCTGGGATCTCTGCTTTCACATCGCGCAGAGCGAGCACCTCTCGACGCGCCTCTTCATGCGCCTGAACGGCGCCTACGGGAGGTTCGGCCCGTCGCGCATCGCGCGATCGATGATGCGCGATCGCGCGGCGGTGCGCGCTTCGGTGGAGCGGATGCTCGCGTGGGCGCCGGAGCGCATCGTGGTGGGGCACGGCGACGTCGTCGAGCGCGGCGGTCGAGACGCGCTGCAGGCCGCGTTCGAGCGGGTGCTCTGACGTCCCTGACGTGGAGCGGCGCGCGGGCGCCGGTGCGGTAGGACTGTGGCCTGGCCATGAAGATCAGGACGGTCCGGTGATGGGCGCCCAGGTCACCCTGCTCGGCCTGGATTTCGGCTCCACCACGAGCTGCGCCGTGGCCGCCTCGGCGACGCTCACGCGCGCCGCGGGCAGCGGCCGGGTGGAGCTCGGCGCGCTGGAGGAGCGTTATCGATCGGAGATGGCGCTCACGCCCTTCGCAGGCGACGCCCTCGATCTCGACGCCGCGGCGGCGCTCCTCGATCGCTGGCTCGCCGAGGCGGGCGTGGCGCCCGGGGCCCTCTTCGGCGGCGGGGCGATCATCACCGGCCTCGCGGCGCGCCGGAGCAACGCCGACGCGCTCGCTGCGCTGATCCGCGCGCGCGTCGGAGAGGCGCTGCTCGCCGTCGCCGAGGACCCTTGCCTCGAGTCCTGGGTGGCCTTCATGGGCAGCGCCGCTCCCCTGTCGCGCGCGCGCCCCGGCGAGCCCCTCGTCAACCTGGACATCGGCGGCGGCACCACGAACATCGCGCTCGGCCTGGCCGGCGAGGTCCAGCGCACCGGCTGCCTCCTCGTGGGCGCGCGCCACGTCGCGCTCGACCCGCGCTCGCGTCGCCTCCGCGCGCTCTCGCCCGAGGCCCGCGCCGCCTTCGACCACCTCGGGCTCCGCCGCGGCCCGGGCGAGGTGCTCTCGCAGGCCGAGGCCGAGGCCGTCGTCGCCTTCTACGTGGATCTGCTCGAAGCGGCGATCACGGGGCGCGCCGCCGCCTTCGACACGCCCGCCGCCGCGCGCCACGTGCAGGTGCCCTTCGCGCTGCCAGAGGGGATCGCGGCGCCCACCCTCACGTTCTCCGGGGGCGTGGGCGAGCTGATCTACGCCGGTCTGGCCGGGCGCCCCCTGCCCGAGCCGGCGCACCACGGCGATCTCGGCGTGGACCTCGCCCGCGCGATCCTCGCCTCGCCTCGGCTGAGCGCGCGGGTGGCGACGCCGGCCAGCATGGGCCGGGCCACGGCGTACGGCCTGCTGCGCCACGCCACCCAGCTCTCCGGCGCGACGCTGTTCCTCCCGCGCCCCGAGCGCTTGCCCCTGCGCGACCTGCCCATCCTGGCGCGCCTCTCGCCGGCCTCTTCCGACGCCGAGCTCGATCACGCCGTGGACCTCTTCCGCCGGAGCACGCGCGGCGGCTGCCTGGAGATCGCCCTCGACGACGTCTTGGCGACGACCCTCAAGCGCCTCGGCGCGCGCATCGCCGGTGCGCTGCGCCGGGCCGGATCGATCCCGGAGCACCCCCTCGTGCTGCTCACCGCGCAGAACGCGGGCAAGACGCTCGGGGGCTACGTGACCGGCTGGGGCGCGCTGCCGATCGATCTCGTCGTCATCGACGAGGTGCGGGCGCACGGCGCCCGGTTCGTCCAGGTCGGCCGCCTGTGCGATCAGATCCTGCCTGTCTCGTTCTACGGGATGACGCCATGACGTCGCTCGGCGAACCTTCCGTGAAGGGAGGAGCGCGCCGTGAAGGAACCGACCCCGCTCGATCGGATCGAGGTCCCTCGCCCCCGGACCGACGTCGTCTACGCGGCTCGCCTGCCTGGCCACGGCGGCTCGTTCCGCGGCTTGAAGCGGCTCCTCGGCGCCGCCGACTGCAGCAAGGCCGGCGATCGCCAGGCAGGCCTCGCGGCGAGCGACGACGCGGAGCGGGAGGCCGCGCGGGAGCTGCTCGGCGAGCTGACGCTGGAGCACCTCCACGATCACCCGCTCACCGGCGCGCGGGGCGAGATCGACGCGGTGATGCGCGTCAATTACGACATCGACCGCGACGCCTTCGCCCGGATCGCCTCGATACGCCTCGGCGAGCTCAAGGACCACCTGCTCCGCGCTCCTGGCCCGGAGGTGGCGCGCCTCGGCCGCGCCCTGACCGGGGTGATGGCCGCGGCGCTCGCCAAGCTCTGCGACGTGCACGAGCTCGTGTACCTCGCCCGCAAGATCAGCCGTCCGACCCGCGCCCGCACGCTCCTCGGCGCCCCCGGCACGCTCGCCTCGCGCCTCCAGCCGAACCACCCCACCGACGATCTCCGGGGCATCACCCTGCTGCTCTACTGGGGCCTTTCCATCGGCGCCGGCGACGCGCTGCTCGGCGTCAACCCCGCGGCCGGAACGGTGGAGACCACCGCCGCGATCCTCCGCCACCTCGACCGCATCCGCCGCGCGACCGGCGTCCCCACGCAGATCTGCTGCCTGTCGCACCTCAAGGTGCAGCTCGCCGCGCTCGACCAGGGCGCGCCCGTGGAGATCCTCTTTCAGAGCCTGGCAGGCACCGAGTCCTGCTGTGTCACCGAGTTCGACGTCACCGTGGATCTCATCGACGAGGGCTATCGCCGCATGGCCGCGCGCGGCCCGCTCGCGGGCCAGGCCGAGCAGTTCATGTATTTCGAGACCGGCCAGGGCAGCGAGCTCACGTACGGCAAGCACGACGGCATCGACATGGCCACGGCCGAGGCGCTCTGTTACGGCCTCGCCCGCCGCTGGGACCCGTTCATGCTCAACAACGTCACCGGCTTCATCGGCCCGGAGACGCACCTCGACGATCGCGAGATGATCCTCGCGAACCTCCAGGACCATTTCATGGGCAAGCTCCTCGGCGTGCCCATGGGCATGGCCCCTTGTTACACCCTCCATGCCCACGTCACGCTGGAGGGCCAGCAGATGGCGACGCAGCTCCTCACCGCCGCGGGCGCCAACTACTACATGGATGTCTGTCTCAACACCGATCGCATGCTCGCCTATTTCGACACGAGCGGGCATGACGTGCAGACCTTGCGGGAGCTCCACGGCCGCGCGCCCGGGGGTGAGTTCCTGGAGTGGGCCCTCGAGCGGGGCATCCTGGCGCGCGCGGGGGAGGGGCAGGGGGAGGCGGGCGCGATCACCCGCGGGCCGCGCTTCGGCGACGTGCGGCAGTTCTGCCCGGACGAGGCCGAGCTCGCCGAGCTGCTCGCGGCCACGCCCGCTGCCTATGGCTTCGCCACCGCCGGCCCGCGCCCGGCCAACGCGGTGAGCCGCCACGGTCGGCGTGACGAGGCCATCGCGCGGGCGGCGCTCGCCACCGAGCTGCGCGAGGGCGAGCTGGCCCGCGTCGCCGCGTTTCGCCTCATCTCCACGGCGGCGGCCAGCAAGGGAGAGCACCTCGGCTCCGCCGACGCGGGGGCGCGCCTCTCCGCGGAGAGCGCAGCCCGGCTCGCGCCGGAGGAAACCGAGGTGCAGATCGTGGTGTCGGACGGCCTGAGCGCCGAGGCCGTCCACCGCAACATCCCCGACCTGCTCCCGGTCCTGCTGGACGGCCTGGGGGCGCGCGGCGTGACCGTCGGCCAGCCGCTGCTCGCGCGTTACGGCCGGGTGAAGCTCGCGGAGGCCGTCGCCGAGCGGCTCGCGGCGCGGCTGGTCGTCGTGCTGCTCGGCGAGCGCCCGGGGAGCGGCGAGCTGGCGTCGAGCAGCCTCTCGGCCTACCTCGCCTACCGCCTCACGCCCGGCGCGGACCAGGAGGCCGCCGCCGCCTTCAGCGGCAATCCTGCGATCGGCTTCGAATACACGGTGATCTCCAACATCCACGCTGGCGGGCTGCCCGCGGCGGAGGCGGGGGGCGTGATCGTCGAGAAGGCCCTGGCGGTGCTCGCCCACCGCGCGGCGGGCAACCGGCTGGAGGCGTCGCTCGCCGGCTAGAGCACCGATCACATTGAAGTCCTGAAGAAATCAACAGAAGGGAAGAGAAACCGCAAGGGGCGCAAGGGGCGCAAGGGACCAGAGACGAGATAATTTCTTGTCTTCCCCTTGCGCCCCTTGCGCCCCTTGCGGTTTCTCTCTTTCTCGCATTCCTGACTCCTGGACCTTGCTTCCGGGTAGAGCGGTCGGGTTTCTCAAATCATTGAATCCAGGAAACTTTCAACCTCTAGCATCGCGGGTCAGCAATCCTGCCGGGATGTCGTGTTTCGGCGATGCGCCGAACTTGCGCGCGTAATCGCGGCTGAACTGTGCCGCGCTCTCGTAGCCGACGTCGAACGCCGCCGCGGAGACCGAGATCGTGCCGGCGCGCAACAGGCGGCGGGCCTCGAGGAGCTGCAAGCCCTTCCGATACTGAAGCGGCGATGACGCCGTGATCGCCTTGAAGTGCTTGTGAAACGAAGACGCGCTCATCCCGACGCTGCGCGCGAGCCTGGGGATCTCGACGGGCGATCGAAAGTCACGCCGCAGCTGTGCGATCGCGCGCGCGATCGCGCTGGCGTGGCTGTCATGGCGGATCAGGTCGCGCAACATGCCGCCAAACGGCGCCGTCGCGAGCCGGTAGTGGATCTCGCGCGAGACGAGCGGACCAAGCACCGCTGCATCCGTCCGCGCGCCCGCGAGCGCGAGATAGCGATGGAGCGCGTCGACGAGCCTGGCATCACAGGTGTGGACCGCGAGCGAGCGAGACTCCGCGGCGGAGGGGAGCGAGTCGGCCATCGCCTCGTACAGGTCGCGCAGCGTATCCAGCTCGACATCGAAGAGCAGCACGAGGTACGGGGCCTTCGTGACGCGCGCGATCACCGGAAGGTCGTGGCTGATGAGCAGACACTCGCCAACGCCCATCGGAAACGAATCGGCTCCCAGCACCGTCTCTTTTCGCCCCTGGAGGACAAGGCCCATGACCGGCTCGAAGACCGCGGCTTCGAACGACGTCGGCTGGTGGTGCCGGAGGATGCCGAGGTTCTTGAGCGGTCGCACGTACTGGCTAGCGCGGTCCTTCGGGCGAGGGAGCTGGCTTGCAGCGAGCTCGGCGAGAGCCGCCAGGTTCATGCGGCGAGCGTAGCACCGTCACGCGTTTGTGTCTCCGGTGAGAGGATCGAGCAAGAAGCAAAGAGCTACCGGCAAGCACCTCGCGACGTGCGGTCGTACATTGAGCTCATGGAGAACAACGTGCTGACCGTGCATCACCTCGGGCGTTCCCAGTCGGAGCGGATTGTCTGGCTCTGCGAGGAGCTTGGGCTCGACTATGAGCTGAAACGGTATGAGCGCCGGAAGGACAACAGGCTGGCGCCGCCGGAATACAAGGCGCTGCACCCGATGGGGACGGCGCCGATCCTCACCGACGGGCAGCTGGTGCTCGGCGAATCCGGGGCGATCGCCGACTATCTGATCGCGACCCATGGTGAGGGGCGGCTCGCGGTGAAGCGCGGCGAGCCCGGATTCGCCGACTATCTCTACTGGTTCCACTTCGCCAACGGGACCTTGCAGCCGGCCGTCTTGCGGGTGTGGTACCTGGAGCGCGTCGATGCGTCCGAGAAGAACGCGGCGCTGCAGGCGGCGAAGGAACGGTTCAACCTGATCTTCTCCACGGTGGAGAAGCGTCTGGGGGAGGCGCCTTATCTCGCCGGTCCGGAGCTGACGGCGGCGGACATCATGACGGTGTTCTCGCTGACCACCATGCGGCTGTTCAAGCCGTACGATCTCTCGCCGTGGCCGAACATCCTGGCTTATCTGCAGCGGATCGGCGCGCGCCCCGCGTATCAGCGCGCGATGCAGAAGGCGGATCCGGACATGACGCCGTTGCTGGGGGCCGTTCCATGATCGAGGTGGCCGTCAGCCGCGGACGACCCGTAACCTGGATGCGCGCGCCCGAGAGACTCCGTCACCACGGGAGCCGTCCGAGGGTTGCGTGCGAGAACGTTCCCGTCGGGCCGTCCGGGCCGAGCAGCGCAAGGCGGACCGCCTCGCGGGCGCCCTCCTCGACGGTCTCCGTGCCCGAATAGTCGTTGAGGTTCGTCTTGGTGAAGCCGGGGGAGGCGGCGTTGACCTTGATGCCGGTCGACTCCAGCTCGATCGCCATGGCGAGCGTCATCGCGTTGAGAGCCGTCTTCGACGCAGGGTAGACGGGCCCGAAGATCGAGCGCCAGGGGAAGCTCGGATCCGCGTTCATCGTCAGCGAGCCAGCCCCGCTCGACACGTTGACGATGCGGGCCGCCGGCGCCTCGCGCAGGAGCGGCAGCATCGCCTGGAAGACAGCGACGACGCCGAACACGTTGGTCTCGAACACCGCGCGCAGCTCATCGAGGGACACGTTGCTCGCGAGGGTCGACCTGGCGTACTCCTCGACGGTCATGCCCGGCCGCCGTCCCGTATGCGAGATGGCCGCGTTGTTGACGAGCACGTCGAGGCGGCCAAGCTCCTCGCGGATGCGCTTCGCCGCAGCGGCGATCGAAGCCCGATCCGTCACGTCGAGCTGGAGCGCGCGGGCATCTCCGCCGATCGTCTTGGCCGCCTCCACTCCGCGCGCGAGGTCGCGCGAACCGACCAGGACGGTGAAGTTCTTCGCAGCGAGCTCCTTTGCGATCTGGAGCCCGATCCCCTGATTGGCACCCGTGATCAAGGCGACGCGCTTGTCTTGCATGTTCTCGCTCCTGACGGTGGTTGGCTGGATACAGCGTACGTTCACCGCCTTCGTACCTCTTGCCGCCGCCCTCCGATTGGAAGGAGCGGACATTTTGAACGTTCGTCCCGCGCCGCATGAGCAACTCGCCGTGCACGAGCCGGTGCACGACATGGTCGTCGTCTGCCGGATCGTGGAAATGTCCGGTTCTTCCAATCGGAGGCCGCGGGCGCGTGGCATGAACACCACATGACCCACCTCGACGCCGCGATGAGCCGCTCCCCGCTCCGATCGACTCCGCTGGGCAAGACCGGGCCCAGCGTCTTTCCCGTCGGCCTCGGCTGCATGGCGATGTCCGGCGCCTACGGCCCGGCCGAGGACGCCGAGAGCGTGGCGACGATCCGCCACGCCATCGCGCGAGGGATCACCCTGATCGACACCGGAGACTTCTACGGTAACGGGCACAATGAGCTCCTCATCCGGCGCGCGATCGAGGGGGTGCGCGACAAGGTCCAGCTGTCGGTGAAGTTCGGCGCGATGCGCGGCCCGGACGGCGCCGCGCTGGGCATCGACACCCGCCCGGCGGCCGTGAAGAACTTCGCGGCGTACAGCCTGCAACGGCTGGGGGTGGAGGTCATCGATGTGTACCGCCCCGCTCGTCTCGACCCGCAGGTACCCATCGAGGACACCGTCGGGGCCATCGCCGACCTCATCAAGGCCGGCTTCGTCCGGCATATCGGGCTGTCCGAGGTGGGGGTCGAGACGATCCGGCGTGCGAGCAAGGTGCACCCGATCGTGGACCTGCAGATCGAGTACGCGATCGCGACGCGCGGGCCCGAGGCATCCATCTTTCCTGCCCTCGCAGAGCTCGGGATGAGCGCGACGCTCTACGGGGTCTTTTCGCGGGGGCTGCTCACCGGCAGCAAGCCCTCGGGAAAGGGGGACTTCCGGCAGCACATGCCACGCTTCGCAGGCGAGCAAGGGGCAAAGAACGCGAGCGTCGTCGAGAAGCTCCACGCCTTCGCCGGCGAGCGAGGGATGACGCCCGCTCAGGTCGCGCTCGCGTGGGTGCTGGCGAAGCAGCCCACGCTGGTGCCGATCGTCGGGGCCCGCACCCGAGCCCAGCTCGACGACGCCCTCGGGGCCCTCGACAAGCCGCTGTCGGCGAGCGACGTCGCGGCGCTCGAGAGCATCGTGCCAGCGGACGCGATCGGCGGCACGCGCTACCCCGCCCAGCACATGAAGGCGCTCGACAGCGAGCGGTAGCCGATCGACGCGGGCACCCGCGTCGGCTTGAACGGCCGCACGAGAGGCGTAAGAATAACGGACGTGGCCGCAGCGATGGATCTCCCCACCCTCGCGCTCCTGCGCTTCGTCGAGGATGTCCGTGATGTCGCGGCACCCCCCGGTCAGGTGTTCGACGTCGAGTGGCTTCCCGACGGCAGAACGGGCCTCTTTTTTCGAGTGCTCGAGGGGGGGCGCGAGGGGGACGTGTGGGTCGCGGGCCCCCGAACGCGCGCGATATTCAAGAGCAAGACCGGCATCGCGCGGACGGTCACTCTTCGGTTCAAGCCAGGCTGGTCGGTTCCGCTGCTCGGCGTGGCAGCGAGCGAGCTCACGGACCGGATCGTTCCGCTGGAGGACGTGTGGGGCCGCGCGGCGCGCGAGCTCTGCGGTGAGCTACTCGCCGCGAGGAGCCGCGCGGACGTGATCGACCGTGTCGCCCGGGCGCTCGCCCTTCGTGAAAGCCAACCCTTCGAGACGGCATCGGGGCAGCTCGCCCGTCGTGCGGTTCGCTTGCTCGAAGGGGGCGAGGTCCGGGTGGAGCGTGTCGCCGATCGGCTCGGCGTCACGGCGCGGCATCTTCGCCGCGCTTTCATCGAGAACGTCGGCATCGGCCCGAAGGAGTTCGCGCGGACCGTCCGCCTGCAACGCGCGGTGCGAATGGCAGCGACCTCGTGCGACTGGGCGCGCATCGCCGCAGACGCGGGCTATTATGACCAGGCCCACCTCATCGCCGACTTCCGTCAGCTCGTCGGGCTCACGCCGGGCGCGTTCTTCAAACGCGCGGGCGGCCGGATGACCAGTTCTCCTTACATGCAGGCCGAGGATCGAGCTTAGGCCTTTGCTCTTGGCAGGAGAAGACACCGCACATCCGGCTCCTCGTTCCAGGCATCGGTCACAGCGCTGAGCGGAAGACTCTTGAACGGCGCACGAAAGCCGGCCGCCGGGGCCGCTGCCAGCAACTCGCCGGCCCCGGCCAGCAGTTCCTTCACGGCAACGCTTCCGATACCGCTGCCGATGAGCTCGAGCCCCGTGCTGCGCAGCATGTCACCTCGGATCGGAATCTCGTCTCCAGCCACCGTACCCAGCTGAACAAAGCGCAGGCGTGGCTCGCCAGCCCTGGACCCACGGTCCTTCGTCGCTGCCCGGAGAACGCGGACGGCAGGCTCGCCCCACACGAAGTCGAGTACGACGTTGACGCCTTGATCGAATTGAGCCCGTAGTGATCGATCCGCGTCCTCGTCAAAGGCGATTTTCACGTCGGCGTCGAGTCGGTCGAGCTTCACCTTGTTGCGACCGACAGCGATCACCTTGCTCGCTCCGAAGTGACGGGCGGTTTGAATCGCCATGCCCCCTGCCGCGCCCGTCGCGCCGTTCACGAGCACCGTGTCGCCCTTCTGGAGGAGCGCCCGGCGTGACAGCGCAATCCAGGAGGCGAGCCCCGCGGTAGCGATCGCTGCGGCCTGCTCATCGGACAGCGCGTCGGGCACCGGCACGAGCATGCTGTCCATGGCGAGCGCCTTCTCGGCCATCGAGCCGAAGGGCGCCTTGGGGAACAGGAAGTAGACACGCCTCCCCGCAGGGTCTGTGCCGACGCCATCGACGCCTGGGACGAAGCCGCCGCTCTTTCCGCTCGCATAGTGCCTGCCCGAGGCCAGGCCTCTGACGATGGGACTGAGCGGAGCGGCATGTACGGTCACCACGGTCTCACCGTCGCCGGGCTCCGGCTCACGGAAATCGCCATAGGACGGCGGGACACCGAGCGCATGTACGACTGCGGCCTTCATGCTGAAACCTCCAAGCGATGGTTGCGGTGGCGCCGTGTCGGCGACGACCGAGCCCGTGTTCCCCGAACCCCCGCGATGACGTGGTCCATGTGCGTGCTCCTTGTTCTTCACGGCGAACGCGCCGTCGACACGCAGAAGGTGCGCCCGCTCGGTGCATCGGTCCACTGCATGATAGACATACTCATCATGCCTGCCCTTCATGACGTGGCCTCGGTCGATCTCAACCTCGTGCGGGTGCTCAGCGCGCTCCTCGACGAGCGGCACCTCACGCGCGCGGGCAAGCGGCTCGGCCTCACCCAGTCGGCGACGAGCCATGCGCTCGGCCGGCTCCGGCGCCTCTTCGGCGATCCGCTCTTCGTCCGCACCTCGCGCGGCCTCGCCCCGACGGCGCGCGCCCAGGAGCTGGCGGAGCCGGTGCGCGAGGCGATGCGCGCGCTCGATCGCTGCTTCCGCGCCGAGGAGCCGTTCGTCGCCGCGAGCGCCGTCCGCAGCTTCAGCGTCGCCACCTCCGATTACGGCTCCTTCGTCCTCGCGCCGAAGCTCCTCGATCGCCTCGGGCGCGAGGCGCCGAACGTCGATCTCTGGCTCCGCGCGGTCGACGCCTCCTTCGAGGAGCAGCTCGCCCGCGGCGACGCCGACGTCGTGGTGGCCCCGGCGCGCAGCGACGGGCTCCCTGCTGGCATCCGCTCGCGCCCGCTCTACCGCGAGCGCTTCGCCTGCCTCGTGCGCAAGGGGCACCCGCTGGTGAAGAAGGGCATCGACCTCGCCTCCTGGACGTCGATGCGCCACGTCTTCATCGCCCCGCGCGGCACGCCCGGCGGCGTCGTCGACGAGACGCTGGCGCAGCTCGGGAAGCGCCGTCGCGTGGCGCTGGCGGTGCCGCACTTCCTCCTCGCGCCGCACGTGGTCGCCGGCTCCGACCTGGTCGTCACCGTCGGCGCGCGCGTGGCCGAGGCCTTCGCGGAGATCCTCCCCTTGCGCGTGGTCGATCCGCCGGTGAAGCTCCCCGGCTTCGAGGTGCGCATGTACTGGCACGAGCGCCACCACCGCGATCCGGCGCAGCAGTGGTTCCGCGATGCGGTGCGCGGCGCGGCCGAGCCGTCGCCCGTCAGAGCGTGACGTCGAGCGAGGGCTGGAGGCGTCGCTCGCCGGCGTCGCCCGGTGAGCCGAGCGCGCAGTCCGGATCGCCCTACGCCAGGAGATGGAACCGCAGGAACCCCAGGATGCTCCTGATCGTCTCTCTCGAAGCCTCGCTGTCGTCGAGCAGATCGAACGCGTGCGGCGCCGCGGCGTGGTTCACGAGCGTCACTGGCAGGTTGCGGACCAGCGCTCCGGCGACGAAGTCATCGATCGTCTCGTTCAGGTGAGGCATTCTGTCCTGTCCTGCCCTGGCGATGAACAGGGGCAGGTCCGCAGGGAGGTCGTCGATCGACTTCCCGGCGCACGGGTTGACGAACCGGAACTGCGCCGCCGCCTCCGCGACGCGGGTGGACGCGCCGAGATCGAGCATGAAGCCGTAGCAGAGGGCGGCGCACCGGAGCGAGCCGCTCGCTCCCCGCATCAGCGCCGACAGGGCCATGGGAACGTTGCCGGAGCAGGCCCACAGGCCGATCCGGCGCTCGTCGATCCCGAGCGAGGCGGCGTTCTGCTGCAGGCGCTCGAGCAGCGCATGGAGATCGGACGGCTCCCGGTTCGTGTAATTGATGCCCACGAGCCCGGAAGCGGCCACCAGCCGTCCCCACGACGTGGACTGCCCTATCTCCTTGCGTTTGCAGCCGAACACCGACTCGAACCCCGGATCCGGATATCCGGACACGAAGACGACGGCAGGCGCCCGCGCCACGGCCACCGAGGTTGGTGGAGCGTAGAGGTCGAAGGTCAGGGCGCCTGCATCGGTCGCCTGGTACTCGATATCCCTGCGGAGGATGACGGCATCCATGCCGGGGATCTCGAGGACTGCCGTCTTCTTCATCATCTTGTCTCGCTCGGATTCTTGGCTCATCTGTGCATCTCCTTGGCTGTGGTGCCGACCAGCGCCGCTCGATGACAGCGCACCGCGCCGGGATCCTCGGACGCAAGCGCGCACGGCCCGCGTGGGCGGCCGACAAGGCGCACGCTGCCGTGCGATGTGGAGCCCCCCAACAACGACGACGACGACGACGACGAAAAGGGTACGGCCGCCAATGCGCCAAGGAGAGAAATTTAGGTTTCTCCTGGCGTCCTTGGTGTCTTGGCGGTTTTCTTATGTAGGCGCTGTATCAGGCGCGGTCGATCACCGCTCTGGAAACAGAAACGCCAGCCGGGTCTGGGCTGGCGAGGTGCACCCGAAGCTAGCAGCCCGCGGACCCCATGGCAATCCCGGTGGAGTCCGATGCGGGCCCACGTGCCAGCCCAGGGGCTCACGCTGCGCAGGAGCTTCAGCGGCGCGCACGGTAGGCGAGAAGGGCATAGATGATCCCGGCGCCCGCCAGGCCGAACTTCGCCTGCGCGCAGCGGCGCGCGAGAGGAGGCCAGAGGGCTTCGTCGGATCCGCGCAAGATCCTGAGCAAGGCGGCGTTCTCCGTCGCGTCCAGCAGGCCGGCGAGCCATTGCCCCCACGCGAGCGGCGCACCGAGGCCAGCTCCTGGCAGGCCGCGCTCTTTCAGGGCATCTGCGCCCATCACACAGGCCAGCGCGAGGCCGTTGGCGTAGGCCGTCAAGAACAGGTAATCGAGTCCCAGGATGAACGCAGCGCTGGTACGCGCATCCTCATCCCAGGAATCGAGGATGCTGCGGACACGCGCCCTGGTCCCCGCCAGCTCGAACGAGATGATCCCCCACGGAGCGGCCTTTGTCCGTAGGCGCTTGTCGGCGACCATCAGCGCCGCGCCGCTCGCGACCGCGAGGCCCAGCAGCGAACAGAAGAACGGTGTACGTCGATCCGCTGGAATGAACTCGAACGGGTGTCGCATCGTCGGGACCTCACTTGGTGATCTAGCACGACGAAGCTCAGCGCTTGACGGCCGCCGGATCAGCCTGGACCGTGGGGACGGGCGCTCGCGAGCGGCGGGGCCGCCTGGCCGGTCACTCGACCACCCGGACCGCAGCGTCGAGCCGATTGACGCCGCTGGCGCCGTCCCACGCCGCGCCGCTCGAGATCCGGATCGCGTAGCGCGGGTCGTCGCGCAGGCGCTCGGATGCGTCGGGCAGCCACAGGCCGAGCTGGTAGTCGCCCGGCGGGAGATCGGCCGGAATCTGCGCCTCGAGGCACATCTCGCTCTCCTCGCCAGGAGCCCAGCGGCGCGGATCGGCGTCGACCTGGGCCACGCGCCGCGCTTCGCCCTGCTGGAGCACGAGGTAGACCGGTCGCGGGTTATAGGCCCGGGCGTACCCGTCGTTGAACACGCGCAGCCGGAGGGACAGCGGCTGCCCGCGCGCGACCTTCTCGGGTGACTCGTGCTCCATCACGACGAAGCGGTACCCGAGGCGGCAGGCGATCGTCTCGAAGCAGCCCCCGGATCGCCAGTCATCGAGCACGTCAGGATGATAGTCGGTGTTGATGAAGCTGAAGTGGTGCTCGGACAGCTCGGCGAGCGCCGAGGCGCACTCGCTGCGCGGCGGGTTGCGGCCGCAGGTCTCGCCTCCGACGGGCGTGAACGCCGAGTCCGCGGCGGCATAGGCCTTCTCGCCGGGGAGCTGGTAGGTGCCGACGTCGTCTTCGCTCGCGAGGAAGCAGTCGTTCAGGTGGCCGACGCGCGAGAGCGGCGCTCCGGAGAACGCCGTCTCCTCGGTCAGCGGGCCGCCGTACGCCTCGAGCTTGTGCGACGGGCGGCGCGCGAGGGTCATCCGGCCCGCCGGCAGCGCCTGAAGCAGCGCGTCGAAGATCTGCTTGCGGCTGTCTGGACGGGTGAGATCGTTCGTCGAAGAGTGCCACTCGCCCCAGGCGCCGACGAAGCCGGGGTGCAGCACGGCGATGACGTCGGCGTTCGCCTCCAGGACGGGCTTGAGCTGGTCGATGTGGGACAGCACGCGGCCGAGCGGCGCGTCGTCCTCGCCGATGTCCGTCGCGTAGTAGAAGCGGGGGAGCACCTTGAGCCCCGCCGAGCGCACGGCGGCGAAGCTCTCGTTGAGCTCGTCGATGAGGGGCTGGTCGATGTCCCGCGCGCGGTAGTCGTCGATGAGCGCCTGACCGTAGATCAGCGTGTAGCCCTCGTCCCGAAGGCCAGCGACAGATCCGAGGCTTCGAAGATCCATGAAATGGAAGACGCCGCGCTCGGGGTTGAGCACGCCCTGGCACTCGGCATCACCGGAGGGATCCGCGCCTGCCGCGAACAGCCTGGGCGCGTAGGTGCGCCTCACGGTGGCGCCGCTCGCGCCGCAGCTGCCGGGCGGGGCGACCGCGCCGCCGCCGCTGCCGGAGCTGCCGCCGTTGGCACCGCTGCCGGAGCTGTCGCTGCCGCCGTTGCCACCGCTGCCGCCGCTGCCGGAGCCCGCCTCGGTCGCGCTGGACGTCAGCGAGTCGACTGGGCTGCCGCCGGAGCCAGCACCGCACGCCGTCGCGAGCGCCAGGGAAAGACAGGGGGCGCCGCCGCGAAGCAGGCGCGACAGGACATGGGACGATGACCGGCTACTCTGGTGATGCTGGTGACGCTGGTGACGCTGGTGACACATAAGCAATCTCCTCTCCCGCCGTGGATCGACGAGGCTGGAGGACCCGACCTGTGGGGCACGTTGTCCAGTAATGGTCGAGGGGATTGCAGGGCCGATGCCATCGGCGCGGCCCGCCGGCGCGCGAAGCGCTGAGGCCAGGGGCTGCGCAAGGATCGTACACGTGCGCACGAAGCGGACGGCGCGCGAGGGCGCATGGCGCCCCATCCGCCACGGCGGCTCAGCTCATGACGCGCTCGTGGCCCCGGCGGCGCGCGACAGCTCGTCGATCGCCCCGAGCAACGCGTCGTTCTGCTCCGGCGTGCCCACCGTGATCCGCAGCCTGTCCTGGATGCGCGGCGCGTCCCAGTAGCGCACGAAGATCGCGCGGTCGTAGAGCGCCCTGTACATCGCCTGCGCCGACAGCCCTCCTCCCGGCGGACTCGCCAGGACGAAGTTGCTCTGGCTCGGCGCCACCGTGAACCCCTTCTGCCGGAGCGCCCCCGTGAGCCGGGCGCGCTCGGCGATCACCTTCTCCCAGCTCTTCCTCGCCTCGTCCCGCGCGGACAGCGCCGCCGTGGCCGCGGCCTGCGAGAGGATATCCGTGTTGTAGCTGTCGCGGGCCTTGTCGAGCGTCTCGATGAGCCGCGGGTGACCGAGCCCGTACCCGAACCTGAGCCCCGCGAGCGAGTACCCTTTGCTCAGGGTCCGCAGCAGAAGCACGTTGTCGAGCCCCCGCGCCGGGTCGAGCAGCGGCGTCGCGTCGAACTCCGCGAAGTCGACGTACGCCTCGTCGATGAGGAGCACACCTTGGAACGCCCGCGCGACGCGCTCGAGCTTGTCGAGCGGCTCCTGCCGCCCCGACGGCGCGTGCGGGTTGACGAGGAGCGCGAGCCGGCAGCCGCGCTCATTCAGGCGCTGCGCGAAATCCTCCGGGACCGACCAGTCCTCCGCGAGGGGGACCTGGGTGATCGTCGTGCCGTGGATCTCCGCGAGCACGTCGTAGAGCGAGTAGGTCGGGTACGTCTCGCCGATGCCGCGGCCGCCGGGCTCGCAGAACACCGTCACGGCCATGCGAAGCAGCTCGTCGCCGCCGTTCGTGGCGATCACCTGCTCGGGCGACAGGCCATGGATCCGCGCCGCGGTCTCGCGGAACTGCTGCGCCCGGGGCGGCGGGTACCTGCGGAGCTGATCGGCCGAGACGTCCCGGATCGCCTCGAGCACGGCGGCCGGCGGCGGGTACGGGTTCTCGTTCGTGTTGAGCTTGACCACGTCGGCCCGCTGCGGCTGCTCACCGGGCGTATAGGGCGTGAGGCGATGGATGTTGTCGCGTTCGTACAGCATGGGGATGGCCGTCTCTCGCCCACTGGCCCGCCGGAGACAAGCGCCTCGTCGCCGGCAGGAGGCGCGCGCGGCGCTCGATACGGCCGCTCTCGGGGGAGCTCGGCCGGAGGACACGGACGGCGTTGCCCGGGCGCTCGACGTCCGGGCCGTGCACGCGCAGCCAGCGCGCCCGCGGCGAGGTGCGCTGGCTGCGCGGATCGGACTAAGATGCGCCGCATGACGACGACGTCCGAGCCTGAAGTCTTCCTGGTCCTCTCCTGCCTCGGCCCTGACCGGACGGGCATCGTCGCGGAGGTGACCCACTACCTGACGGAGCGCGGCGCCAACGTGGAGGACAGCCGGATGGCGGTGCTCGGCGGCGAGTTCGGCATCCTCCTGCTCGCGTCGGGGCCCCCCGGCGCGATCGAGGCGGTCGAGCGCGAGACGGAGTCGCTCACCCGGGCGACGGGGCTCACGGTGCAGAGCCGCAGGACCAAGAGCCCCGAGTCGCACCGGCGCGCGGCGACCATCCCTTGCGTCATCTCCGTCGACGCGCTCGATCACGAGGGCATCGTGCGCGCGGTGTCGCGCGCGCTCCACGGCGTCGGCGTCAACATCGTCTCGCTCGAGACCTCGGCCTACGAGGCGCCCGTCACCGGCTCGCAGCTCTTCCGGATGGAGGCCCGCGTCGACGTCCCCGCCGGGGTGACCGTTACCCAGCTCCGCAAGGCGATGGATGCGGTCGCGGAGTCCGAGAACCTCGATATCGACGTCCGCTCGCTCATCAAGGGCTGACCCAGCGAGAACGGACCCGCCGAGGGGGGCGCTCCCGGCGGGGCGCGGCCGTGAGCCGGGGCCGGGCGCGATCCGCCCCGGGGGCTCCTCCGGGGCCGCCCTGCGAGAAGGCTGGCCCCGCGCCGCGCGAGAACCGGTATCCTCGCGGGCCATGCCCTTCAGCAATCTGAGCTCCCCCCGCAAGGTGCACGGCCTGGACGCGGAGATCCGAGGCGCCGCGGTCCTCGCGAGCCCCGGGCTCGTCGCGATGGTCTCGACCGATCCGGTGCGCCTCGGCGTCTGCCCGATCGGCGGCTCCGGCGCGAAGACGACGAACCTGTCGCTGCCCTCAGCGCACGACGTGGCGCTCCTGTCGAAGGACGTCGCCGTGGTGCGGAGCGGCGACGACGCGGTGTGGGCGCTGCTCGGCATCACGCACGGCCCGAAGCTCGATCAGGTCGGCCGGGACGCGCGGCAGCTCGCCACGCGGCCGTCGGGCGAGACGGCGCTCGCGCTCGGCTGGGACGGCAGCGCGACGGAGCTCAAGCTCGACAAGACCGAGGTGAACGGCCGCACGTTCGCGGTGCGCGGCTCCGCGCGGGCGTTCGATCTGACCGAGACCGAGGCGCACGTGGTGATGGACGGCGCGGGGGAGGGCGGCGAGCTCCGCGTCCACCCCGGCGCGACGCCCGAGCCGGGCCCGACGCTCCGCGCCTCGCTGCCGCGCGCGGCCCAGAACCTCGATCGCGTGCGCGGCGGCCCGAAGCTGACGGCGGTGTACAAGCGCGGCGCGAGCGCTGTCTGCGCGGTCGTGAGGTCGTCGGGCAAGCTCGCGGCCAAGATGCTCGCGTTCGCCGATCCCGTCGCCGACATCGCCGTCCTCGAGTCGAGCCTCTTCGCCGCCTTCGCGGACGGCCGTGTCGCGCTGTTCGACGGCGCCGCCATCGAGGCCGCGTCCGGCGCGCCGCTCGCCCCGACGGCGAGCGTCACGCTCGGCGCCCGCGGCGAGCCGGCCGTGCTCGCGGTCGCCGGCAAGGGGTCGCCGACGCTGTGGGTCGGGTCGAGCGCCGGGGAGATCTGGAGCCTGGCGATCGTCCGCAAGCAGGGCGGCTGAGGGGGCGGCTCGCTCCGGGGGGATTGCGCCGGCAGACGCCGCCGCCCGCCTGGTCGGCGAGCCGTATCCGTGGATTCACGGGCTGGGGGCGGACGACGCTTCGCCGTCGCTTCATCGGGCGGACGACGAGGTCAGGGCGGGATCACCCGGCAGAAGGCGCCGCTTCGCTCCACCATCTCCCTGTCAAGCGTGCACAAGGGCGCCGCTTCGTGGGCTGCGAGCCAGACGTATACAGCGTCCGCTGCTCGAAGCCTCGACGCCATGGCCACGTCTCGGATCCGTCGTGCGCGCAAGGGGCCCAGGGTAGCGACGTCGATCGCGACGGACATCAGCGCGTCAACATAGTCGCGCACGGCCGTCACCGGCTCACCGACGCGCGCCAGCGATGCGCCGACCTCGATCGGAAAGATCGCTGGAACGACAAGCTCGTCGTCACCCGCGAGGATACGCGCGACTCGGGCTCGCGACGCGGCATGGGAGGGCTCGTTCGGCCGCGCAGCGGCGACCGCGACCGAAGCGTCGAGAACGATCTTCATCGTCGCCCCGCGAGCAAATCTTCCACCGCGCTCTCCCGCGGTGCCGTCGAGCCCAGCGCCGCGAACAGCCTCTCGATCTCCTCCTTGGATAGGCGAGGCGTCGAAGGGACGGCCACATCGAGCGGCACGATCGCGGCAACGGGCTTGCCATGTCGCAGGATCAACGTGCGCTTGTTGTGGTGCTCCGCTTCATCCACCAGGGCGGAAAGGTGAGCTTTGGCTTCCGCGAGCGACGCCTTGCGCATATGACCATTGTGACCAGATCACTCGCTCGATCAAGCGCGGTTTCAAGCGGCACCCGAGCGAGGGCCGAGGGAACGCTGTCTGTTCAAGGTGGCCCCACGAAGTCCGGCGACGTGCGCCATCCTCGCGCCGCCGCGCCACCCTCACGCCGCGCGCGCCGCGATCCGCCCCTCGACCAGCGCGTCCGGATCGAGCTGGTCGAGCGTCGTCACGACGCGATCCGCCCCCGCGGCGGCCAGCAGCGCCTCGTCGGCGAGGCGCGCCACGCCGATCGAGGTCATCCCCGCCGCCTTCGCGGCCTGCACCCCGGAGGGGGCGTCCTCGATCACGAGGCAGCGCGGCGGCGGGACGCCGAGCGCCCGCGCGGCGGCCAGGAACAGGTCCGGCGCCGGCTTTCCGCGCGCCATCGCGACGCCGCAGAGGTCGGCGTCGAACAGATCGAGCAGCGTCGCGCCCAGCGCGACAGGCGCGCGGCGGGGGTTCTGGTGCTCGACGAAGGCGTCGATGCGGATCCTGCGGAGGAGCTCGCCGGCATTCCTGGACGACGACGCCGCCGCGAGGAGCACGCCGCGCGCCTTGAGCTCCAGGATCAGCCGCGTCGCGTCAGAGAACACGACGAACTTCCCTGCCGCGATCTTCCGGAGCAGCACCTCCTGCTTGCGCTCGGCGTAGATCCCGGCGCGCTCCGCCGCGTCGGGCACGCCGAAGTAGTCGAGCGCCGCGCGCGCGCCGCTCTCGCGCGCCTTGCCGGCGACCTCGCTCTGGTAGACGGCCGTCGTGAACCGCTCCGGCGCGTAGCGCGTCTCGGGCGCGATCGCGCGCCACTCGGTCGCCATCAGCGCCTCCAGCGCCTCCTGCCAGGCGCGCTCATGCGGCGAGTCGACAACCACCCCATCCACGTCGAAGAGGACTCCCCCGAGAGAACGCATGCCGCCGACATGGCGCCGGCGGGCCGGATCGGGAGCCCCACGGCGCCTCGACGACGCGGCGCGCGGTACGTTGGAGCGTTGGAGCGCGTCGGCGACAGCCGCCCGCGGCGCCGTATCGCGCCTCCCGCCGGCTCCGTCCGAGGGCACGCCACGGCCGCCCGCCGCGCGCGGTCGCGCCCGCCTGCGGCTCCCGCCGCTCCGCTCGGGGTGCTACCGTGCGGGCTCGTGCTGCCTGCCCGTTCCGGAGCCGCTCCCCCTGCGACGCGCCTGCCGCGCGCGCTCGTCGTCCGCGACCCGGAGCCCGAGGAGCTCCGCGCGACCATCGACTGGTCGGACTGGTACCTGGACGACGCGGACGGCATCGGCGCGTGGGGCGAGCACGACGAGATCTCCCGCCTGCTCCTCTCCTCGATCGCGCAGCTCGCGCGCGAGCGCGGGTGGACCGACCACCACGCCGGCACGGATCGGTTCTTCGCCTGGGTGCGCGAGGAGCCGCTCGTGCGCGTCTCGCCGGACGTCTACCTCCTCGATCACCGGCCCGCGCCGCCGCTGCCCAAGCAGTGGCAGACCTGGCTGCCCGGCCACCGGCCGCCGCGCTTCGCCCTGGAGATCGTGGCGAGCGACTGGCAGAAGGCCTACGAGGACGTCCCGCTCAAGTACTGCCAGCTCGGCTGCCCAGAGCTCGCGATCTTCGATCCGCTGGCCGCCACGCACCGGCCGCCGGCGGGGCGCGTGGCGCTCCAGGCCTACCGGCGCGACCCCGACGGCGCGTATGTCCGCGTGTACGCCGGCGCCGGGCGCGTGTGGAGCCCCGCGCTCGACAGCTGGCTCTGCGTGATCGGCGGCGGGGCCGAGGCCCGGCTCCGCCTCACGCGCACCGGCGGCAAGGGTGAGCTCGTGCCCACCCAGGAGGAAGCCGCGGCGCTCGAGGCCCGCGCGAGGGAGGCGGCCGAGGCGCGCGTGCGCGAGCTGGAGGCGCGCGTGCGCGAGCTGGAGCAGCTGGAGCACGGGTAACGCGCGGGCGGCGCCGGTCACACCTGCTGGGTCGGCATGATGGTGATGTGCGGCAGGTTGACGTGCCGCGGGAGGCCGACCGTGAAGGCGATGGTGCTCGCCAGGTCGTCCGCCGTGAGCCACGTGATCTGCTGCCTCGCCTTGGCGATCCACGCCTTGGCGGCCTCGTCGGTCATGTGGCTCTGGAGCTCCGTGTTGACGAACCCAGGCTCGATGACCGAGACGCGGACGTGCTTCGGTCCGAGCTCTGCGCGCAGGTTGCGCGAGAGGTGGGTGACAGCGGCCTTGGTGGCGCAGTACACGGCGAACGTCGGAAAGACGCCGTGCGCGCCGATCGACGAGATGTTGATGAGGTCCGACGGGCCGCCCCGCTTCGCGGCCGCGACCAGCGGATCGATGAACGCGTCGACGACCCGCATCACGCCGGTGAGGTTGACCTCGATCATCTGCTCGAAATCGGCGATCCGGTGCTCCTCGACGCCGGACGGCAACATGACGCCGGCGTTGTTGATCACGAGGTCGACGGGGCCGAGCTCGGCCGCGATCGACCGCGCGGCGCCGGCGACGGCGCTCCTGTCCCTGGCGTCGACGGCGAGCGCGAGCGCGCGCCCGCCCGCGGCGCGGATGCCCTCGGCCAGCGAATCGAGGCGGTCCTTGCGACGGGCGAGGAGCGCGACGGCGGCGCCCTGCGCTGCGAGCTTGCGGGCGGTGGCCTCACCGATGCCGCTGGAGGCTCCGGTGACGACGGCGATGCGACCTGCGAGAGGAAGATGCTGAGACATGGTGCCAGCTCCTGGTTGGGTCCCCGTTTGGGGGTGCCCGCAATCTGGAGCTCCGCGTCGAGGCTAGGCAGACGTGCTGCGATCCTAGGATTCGCAATCCCTGGATAGAGGAGCGAGGCCGGTGCATCCTTCGCTGCGTGCCCGGGGCGCGCGCGATCGTGAGCGACAGGCGGAGCGAGCTGGCGGATTTCCTCCGAGGGAGGCGGATGCGCGCGGCGCCGATCGCTGGCGGCGCGTTCGCGGGGAAGCGGCGGCGCACGCCGGGCCTCCGGCGCGAGGAGATCGCGCTGCTCGCCGGGCTCAGCGTCGACTGGTACACGCGGCTCGAGCAAGGGCGTGACGTGAACCCGTCGCGCGAGACGCTCGAGGCGATCGCGCGCGTGCTGAAGCTCGACGACGACGAGCGAGGTCATCTGTTCTACCTGGCGCGGCCCGAGCCCGCGCGGGCCGCGGCGCGCCAGGAGAGGGCTGAGCCGGCGATGGCGCGCGCGCTCGAGGCGATGCGCGTCCCGGCGCTCGTCTTCAGCCCCCGGTTCGACGTGCTCGCGTGGAACGGCGCGGCGCGCCGCCTGCTCGTGGACTTCGGCGACGTCTCCCCGCGAAGGCGCAACCTGCTCTGGATGACCTTCCACCATGCGGCCTACCGCGCGCGCTACGCGGAGATTGGCGTGATCGAGCGGGAGTCCGTGGCCGCCTTCCGCTTCAGCGCGAGCTCGTACGTGGGAGATCCGGAGTTTGACGCGGTCATCGCCGAGCTGCTCGAGACGAGCGAGGCGTTCCGGGCGATCTGGGCGCGCCACGAGGTCCGCGCCAAGGTGAGCGGCACGAAGGGCTTCCGCGTCGAGGTCCAGGGCGCGGGCGGCCGCGACGCCGACGGCGCCGGGCCGCTCGTACTCGAGTGGCACACGCTCGCCTCGACGACGTCGAGCCGCCAGCAGCTCGTCTACTACACGGCGCGCGCGGCGGGCGGACCCGAGGACGAGCGCCGCCTCGCGGCGCTGTGCGGGGCCGAGAGCGGATGAGGGGTGCTGATCTATAGAGTCGATGCCAGCGGGCAACCGAGGTGGGCAGGAGGCTCAAACGGTCGGGAGGCGGCCGTGGCCCGCGTCGAGGCGCGAGCGGATTACCGAGAGCGTCTCGGGGTCGAGTGTTCGAGGCCGCACCTCGGCAACCGGCGCGATCGAGCGGGAGCTCAGAGGGCGTCTTCGGTGTAATAGGTGGCTCCCCAGTACCGCACCGGATACCCGGGGGGGCGGTGCCCGTACTCCGTGAGGTGGTACGGGACGGTCACGAGTGCATTGTTCCCCTGGTCCGGGTCCATGACGCGCAGGCCGCCGCCGCGCGTGACACCCACGATGGCGATGTAGTGCCCTTGGTCGGCGTCCACGATGTCGACGCCGGGGGCGACCTGCCGCTGGGTGACGCAGACAATGAGGGGCTGTTGATCCCTGACCACTGCGTCCCGGATCTCTTGCAGGGTGGGGATGTTCGCGTTGTCGTCCTGGCCGGAGTAGAGCTTGATATCGCTATGATCGAGCGCATCCTGCACGTTGCGCATCTGATTGTGGTGGAAGGTCAGGTGGTCGCTCAGCGCCCGGTCGTTGACGAATTGCATGCGATTCCCCAGGGCGAGCGTTACGTCGTAGTACGCGTTGACGACCCGGGTGCAGCACGCCCAGCACGAGTTGGTGTACTGCTGCCGGGTGTGGGCCGTGATGAGCTCCGTCCCTGTCCCCGTGAGGGGGACGGACGTGGGCGAGGTGGGGGCGTTCGAGGTGATGACCAGCGTGGCGGCCTTGGCGTCGGTCGAGGTCGAGTTGAAGATGACGTCGACCGTGCGCGTGTTCCCCACGGCGATCGTCTGGCCCGACGCCTGATCGTTCTGGATCTGGAACTCGCCGGGGTCCACGCCCTGGAGCTGGATGTTCTGGATCTGGAGGGGTGTGGTGCCGCTGCTCGTGATCGTGAGCGTGGTGGCCGGCGACGGCTGGCCGTGCCGAAACGCGCCGAAGGCGATGTTGCATGGCTGACGGTGATGGCTGGGATCTCGACGCCCGTCCCAGCGAGCGCGACCGGGGTTGGCGACGCGGGGGCGTTGGACGGGATGCGGAGCGAGCTCGCCTTGGCCCCCGCCGCGGTGGGGGCCAAGGCGACGTCGATGGTCGCGGAGACGCCGGGCGGCAGCGTCTGGTTCGACGCGGCGTCGTGGGCCGTCGCGAAGTGGGTGTGATCGCCGCCATTGAGCGCGATACCCCCCAGCACGAGGTTGGCCGTGCCCGTGCTGGTGATCGTCACGGTCTGCCCCGCCGAGGTGTGCCCGCGCTCGACGTTGCCGAAGTGGAGGTTGGTGGGGTTGACGGTGATGGCCGGAATCTCGACGCTCGTCCCTGCGAGCGCGACCGGGGTAGGCGACGTGGGGGCGTTGGACGGGATGCGGAGCGAGCTGGCCTTGGCCCCCGCCGCGGTGGGGGCGAAGGCGACGTCGATGGTCGCGGAGGTGCCGGGCGGCAGCGTCTGGTTGGAGGCTGCGTCATGGCCCGTCGCGAAGTGGGCGTGATCGCCGCCATTGAGCGCGATGCCCCCCAGCACGAGGTTGGCCGTGCCCGAGCTGGTGATCGTCACGGTCTGCCCCGGCGAGGTGTGCCCGCGCTCGACGTTGCCGAACTGGAGGTTGGTGGGGTTGACGGTGATGGCTGGGATCTCGACGCCCGTCCCTGCGAGCGCGACCGGGGTAGGCGACGCGGGGGCGTTGGACGGGATGCAGAGCGAACTCGCCTTGGCCCCCGCCGCGGTGGGGGCGAAGGCCACGTCGATGGTCGCGGAGGCGCCGGGTGGCAGCACATGGTGGGAGGCGGCGTCATGGCCCGTCGCGAAGTGGGCGTGATCGCCTCCATTCAGCGTGATGCCCCCGAGCACCAGGTTGGCCGTGCCCGAGCTGGTGATCGTCACGGTCTGCCCCAGCGAGGCGTGCCCGCGCTCGACGTTCCCGAACTGGAGGTGGGTCGGGTTGACGGTGATCCCTGGGACGAGCACCGGCGCGGGCGCGGACGAGCAGAAGACGATGGGGCCGCTCCCCGAGCTGGTGGAGCCGGAGAAGGACTGCTGAGCCAGGGAGTTCGCGGTGCTGTATTTCGTCCGCCGCCTCTTCCGCGGCGGCTCCCCGTAGTAGGGGCGCTGAGGGCTGCCGATCATCGCTCGCCTCCGTCCTCGACGCCCGGGAGAGGGGCGCAAGCGGCCTCGGGCTCCATCTCGGCGCGGAGGCAGAGAAGATCCGTCTTCTCGCGCGAACCCAGCGACGCGTCCCCGAGGATCGCGCGAGCCCAGGGGCGGTTCGGGTCCTCGTCGAAGCAGGGGCTGAGACAGATCATGGTGTTGATGTAGCGCACCACGTCGTAATCCAGCGTGATCCCGTAGCGGGCCGCGCGGGTGATGCCCTCGTCGATCAAACGACGCGCCCCGGGCTCGCCAAGCGCTTCGTAATCCTCGGGCCAGGCGTCGCGTATGTGGGCGAGGATCCGATCTTTGAAGCGCTCCGCGAGGTCGCGCTGGAAGACGGCTACCTGCTCGGCACGGATGGTGAGCATCGTCGCCCCTCTTTCACCTGGAGAGATGGGATGGCAGACCGCGTTGCCTGTCAAGGCGCGGCCCGGCGCTGGTAACACGCGGATCTAGCGCGCCTTGGTCGACGTCGCGCCGGCGCGCTCTCGCAGCTCGCCACGCGCGCGCATCATCGCGCGCCACCGCGCGCGGAGGGCGCTCGGCTTCTCGGCGTAGCGCTCGTCGAGGAACCTGGCGCCGGTCACGCGGTCCGTGCGGAAGTGGCGGAAGTCCTGGCGGAGCTCGCACCACGCCGCGAGGAGCCGCGTCGAGTCGAGATAGCCCACGATCACGGGCCACACGACGCGCTCGCTCTCGTGCCCCGTCTCGTCGCGGTAGCGAAGCACGATCTTCGTGCCGGCGCGGATCGACGCCCGCACCTCGGCCAGGTCGAGCGCGTCGGGCGTCTGGACCCCCCCGACCGGCGCGCCCGTCGCCGGCTCGAACACGAAGGGCCGCAGCCGCTCGGGGACCGCCGCGGCGATCTTCGCGATGAGGTCCTGCGCCGCCCGCTGCAGGGCGACGTCCCCGCGGTGGGCGACCCACTGCGCGCCGAGGACCGCGACCTCGATCTCGTCGGGCGTCAGCATCAGCGGCGGCATGTCGAAGCCGCGATCGAGCACGTACCCCGTGCCGGCCTCGCCGCGGATCGGGACGCGCTGGGCCAGGAGGTCCGCGATGTCGCGGTACACCGTGCGCTTCGACGTCTCGAGCTCCTCGGCCAGGGCCGCCGCCGTGATCGGCGCCCGCTGCCGGCGCAGGATCTGCAGGATCTGGAACAGGCGATCGGCGCGTCGCACGAGGATGCTGACACCAGGTTGTCAGCAGGGCGGGGCTACATCAAGCGCAGTCCACGGCGGACCCACAACAGCTCGGAGATTGCACATGATCACGCTCCACAGCTTCGGCCCCCTGTTCGGCTTGCCGGAGGCCAGCCCCTATGTGACCAAGACCGAGGTCCAGCTCAAGCTGCTGGGCCTGCCCTACACGAAGGAGCGCGCGCGGCCCGATCAGTCGCCGAAGGGGCAGCTCCCCTTCATCGACGACGGCGGCGCGCGTATCGCCGACTCGCACTTCATCCGCGAGCACCTCGAGAAGAAGCACGGCAAGGATCTCGACGCCGGCCTCGACGCCCGGCAGCGCGCCGAGGCGTGGGCCATCGAGCGCATGATCGAGAACAGCCTCACGCCGACCATGGTGTACGCCCGCTGGCTCATTCCGGAGAACTTCGCGAAGGGCCCGGCGAATTTCGTCAACGGTGCGCCGGAGGAGGTGCGACCGAAGCTGCGCGAGGAGCTCGTCGCGCGCGTCCGCGAGACGCTCCGCGCGGTCGGCGTCGCGCGCCACGCGGACGACGAGATCGTCGAGCTCGGCGCCCGCTCGCTGGCCGCGCTCTCCGCGCTGCTCGGGGACAAGCCGTACCTCTTCGGAGCGCGCCCGGCGGGCGTCGACGCGACGGCCTTCGCGGCGCTGGCGGGCCTCCTCACGCCGTTCTTCGACTCGCCGCTGCGGCGCAGGGCCGAGGGGTTCGCGAACCTCACCGCGTACACCGCGCGGCTCATGAAGGAGTTCTACCCGGATCATCGGTGGGAGGCGCCGCGGCCGGGCGCCTGAGCGGCGCAGCGCCGCCGCCCCGTCCGGGCCGGCGGCGCTGCGGCCGATTGCCGCCTGTTTGGCGCTACTCCTCGGGGGTGGGAGCCGGCTCGGGCGCCGGCGCGGGCTCCGTGACGCCGCCGTCGACGCCGGCGCACGCGTACCCGACCGAGTCCGGGGTGGGCAGGGGCAGCGAGGCCACCGGCGTCGCGAGGTCGTCGAGCGCGTTCACGAGCACGCCGCCCTGGGAGTACGAGTAGACGTAGTCCTCGATGAAGAGGCCGCGCTGCACGGCGGCCCCGCCGTAGTAGCACCCCGACGGCACGCTGCTGAAGAAGCCGCTGTGGTCGACCGCGCCGAGCCGGCTGAACCCGTCCTCGATATCGACGTTGAACAGCTCCAGCGTGCTCGACATCGCGCCGGTCTCCCCGTCGAAGCTCACGAGCGGGAAGGCGAGCACGCCGAGCTCGCCGTAGTACGTGAACGCCTTGTGGTTGTACTCGGCCTCGGAGTGCATGTACTTCGCCCCATCGAGCGCCTCCTTGTGCAGGAGCGCGGGCGCCGACGCGTTCGTGACGTCGAAGATCTGGAGAGCAAGGCCGGTCACCGTGCCGTCCTCCTCGCCATCCCTGCCGATCGTCAGGAGGTGCCCGTCGTCGAGCGGGTGCATGTACTCGCTGAAGCCGGGGATCTTGAGCTCACCCGCGACGGAGGGGGACGCTGGGTCCGCGAGATCGATCACGAACAGCGGATCGACCCGGCGGAACGTCACAACATAGCCGCGATCCCCGACGAACCGGGTGGACTGGATGGTCTCGCCGGGGGCCAGGTCGGTGATGGCGCCGATCTGCGCGAGGTCGGTCCCTTGCGCCTCGAGGACGAACACGTTGTTGCTGGTCGTCCACCTGGGCTCCGCCGGCACTTCCGAGGTCGTCGAGACGCGGAGCTTGCCGTCGTGCTCATCGAGCGAGAACTGGTTGAGGATGTGGCCGGGCACCGACCCTGACGCGACGTAGCCGGGCTGGCTCGGGTCGGCGATCAGATCGAACTTGTGCAGATGGGTGAGGTTCGTGCCGACGAACAGCTCGCCGGGCGCGGCCTGCTCCTGCCAGGAGCGCGCGGCGACGTAGAGGGCGTCGTGGCTCGCGTACACGGTGTCGGTCGCGCCGACGATCGAGGTCGACTCCGGCAACGCGGCGAGATTGGCCAGGTCGATCGACTCGATCTGCGTCAGGCCGTACGACGTCGTGCCGGCCTCGGGGACATAGAAGTCCGAGCAGCTCGCGTCGAGCAGCGCCACCGCCTCTCCCTGCTTCTCGAAGCGGTACGGCAGCCACGTCGAGAGCGGGGCGTCCTCGATGATCGCCGCGTTCTCGATGCGGAGCTGCTCGAACGCAGCGGTCCACGCCTCGGCGGTCTCGGGGTACTCGGTCAGGCCTGAGGGCCAGTAGTTGAGCGCGGGGCCGTGGGCGCCGCCGGTCAGCACGGTGCGCACGTTCGCGCCGGTGCGCCGCGCCGAGGTGTAGCCTCCCTCGAAGTAGAGCTCCTTGACCACGCTGGGCGCGCCGCCGGCGAGGCTCAGGACGGTGACCTTCGTGAGCGGCGCCCACACGCCGCCCGAGCCGGGCACGTCGGGCGGCGGCTCATCGGCCCCGTCGCCGTCCGGAGGCGGGGGCGCCGGCGCCTCGCCGCCGGACGGCGCGTCGTCGGACGAGGGCGTGTCGCCGCCGGACGGCGCGCCATCCGAGGACGGCGTGCCGCCGTCGGGCGGTGGCTCGGTGTTGTCCGGCGGCAGCGGCTTCGCGCCTCCGCCGTCGGCCGGGGTCCCGGGCGCGTCGCTCGGCGCGCTGGGGGCTCCCGGCGTCGGCATGACGCCACCGCCGCCGACCATGGTGTCGACGAGCACGTAGTCGTAGTACCCCGGCCGCGGCGTGACGCCCGCCTGCTCGTAGATCGCGGCCCCGTTGACCGACGAGTAGACGACGACCTTGTCGTCGGCCACGAACATCTCGAGGGGCGACCCCTCGATCTCGAGCGAGCTGCCCACCGCGAGCGACGACGCCGGCCACGCCGTCAGGGTGTAGAAGCTCTGGCCGTGGAGCACGTAGATGTTGTTGCCGTCGGTCTTGATGATATCCGCCTCATCGACGCCGGCGACCTGGGTGTTCGTCTCGGAGTGGGCAGGGTCGGCGCCGCTGCCGCTGTCGTCCCCTGAGGCCTCCTGGCTGGTTTCCCCGTCGTCTGCTTGGGGCGGCACCGGGGCGGGCGCGTCCGTGGGATCCTCGGCCCCTCCGGGGAGGCCGACGCTGCCGTTGTCGACGCCGCCCACGGCGGCGCCGCGGGGGTAGCCGTACGCCGAGTAGCTCGCGATCGTGGCGTCGATCTGGGCGTTCAGCTTGGCGAGCGCGTCCTGCTTCAGCAGCACCTCGAGGTTCTCGCAGGACTGAGCGCGGTGGAGCGCCGCCCGCTGAGAGTCGACAGGCTCGCCAGGCGTTGATGCCGTCTCGCATCCGGCGGCGAGGAGGCCTGTTGCCAGGAGTAGCCAAAGGGAGGAATGGGTACGGTGGGTTCGCATGGTGCCTGCTGCGTTCGCAAGGCCCGCGCCAGCAGCCCGTTCGCTCGGCTCACCGCGCTTTGCCCGCGCGCCGCACCGGCCGCGCGGCGAAGAGCACGACATGCGAGCACCGGCCCCAGGCGGCCTGGCACACGTGTGCCAAACGAGATGGTACGATTGTCGATTTCCGTCGGTGCGGGATGGTGCCGACGTTCATGGAACCCGGACAGCACACCTTGTGGTGTGAACTCTCTGAAACGTCGAAATGTCCCTCGAGTTTTCCGAGAAAATTGAACAGGGAGGCGGGGAGACCGCCTCGCGCTGGGTCAGAGGGGAACGGGCGCCGGAGGGATCTTGAACACGTCCCATGCGGGCGTGTGGTTGCTCGTGCCTGGATCCTGGTTCCAGAGGTAGATGGCCGGATACGTGTGCACCGTCGTGCCCTCCACGACCACGCCGGTCACGTAGAGCTGCGAAGCCTTCTTGCTCGGGGTCTTCTGGAGCGTATAGCCGTCGCGCGACGACGAGAAGATGACCCAGTAATAGGTCTTGCCGTCGACGGTGGTGGCCTCGGGCGACCATTGAGGCCAGCTGTTGTGGATTCCAGGGCTCGTGACCCCGAGGCAAGCGGGCGGGTCGTTGGCTGCGAGCCGCGTCGGCGTGCCGCCGGCCGCGGGGATGACGTGAATATCGGAGTTGGGATTGTAGTACATCTCCCCCGGACCAGGCGCCCTGTTGAACGCGATCAGCTGGTCATCGGGGGCGAATGCCGGGTAGTACTCGTTGAAATTCGCCTCTGCGGCGCCGGGCAGGGGCGTGGCCGCGCCGCCCTGCCTGTTGTTGTAAGGCACGGTGTAGAGATCGCCGGCGCCTGCGGCGAGGCGCCCGTCCTTGCCGGTGTCGGTCGACACGTAAACGATGGTCTGGCCGTTGTTGCTCCAGTCCGGCATCATCGCCCCGCGCGCGTCGCCCTCGCGCTCGATGAAGCCGAAGGCGGTGCCTTCCGCGGCCGCCATCTCGGTCTTGGCCATCGTGGCGTTGGCCCCCTCGGCGTAGCTCGGCGCGGTCGACTCCAGGTCGAACCACGCGAGGCGCGCGTTCGGCATGCTGGTGTGCGACTGGCCATCCCAGACGCTGCCCTTGTCCCGACCATAGGAGGTGATGAAGATCCGGTCTCCAGGGGCGAAATGCGCGGGCGACATCTTGGGTGGCCCGAGCCAGGCCTGGTTCATGGCCTCCGAGCCGCCGGGCGTCACATAGGCGGGGACCGCTCCCACCGAGTCTTCCTTCACGGACGCGATCGCGAGATCCCACGGCCAGTGGTCCATGAACATGACGGCCTCGCCGTCGGGCGTCGACGAATGGCACCCGATGCATCGCGCCTTGCCGTCGCCCCTCACGTTGCCGTTCTCGTCGCGCCGGCCGCCCTGCTGCACCTGGTCGACCTTCAGCGCGTCGACGACGCCCTCCTCGCCCACGCCGAAGCCTGCCAGCCAGGCGTCCGCGGGCCCTTCGCCGATCGCCGCCCAGTACACCATGCTGCCGCCGGCCGGCGCTGGCGCGATGGTGATCGGCCCGGAGGAGCCCACGAGCGGCGCGCCCGGCGCGCTCGTCGACACGGAGCGGATCGTGATGGTGATCGGCTCGCCGCGGACGTGCGCGGCCAGCTTCTCCCACATGTCCTTGGGCATCTTCCATTCTCTGTTCGTCGTGTAGACGACCAGATCGTTCTTCTCCCGGTCGGCGTGCACGCGGATCTCGAACAGGTCCTGTCCCTGCGGCGCGATCCAGCGGAACCTCGGCCGCAGCCAGTTGTTCGGGAAGAGCGCCCCGATCTCCGGCTCGGCCAGGCACGGGCCGCCTGTCGCGCCGCTGCCCGGGGCGCCGAAGAGCTCGGCCGCGTTCGCCGGCGGCGGCGTCCCGCTGTCGTCGAGCACCGGGGCCGCGGGAAAGTCCTCGCACACCTCGCAGGGAGGCGGCTCCACGGGGCCGCCGCTGCCCACGTCGAAGCTGCCCCCCGTTCCGCTGCCGATGTCGTCCGGGATGCCGCCCGAGCCGCCAGTTCCCTGGACCTGCGAGGGGGGCCGATCCGCGCCTGCCGAGCAGGCGATCGCGCAGGCAGAGCCGATCACCAGAGTCCCAATCCGTTGATGCAAGGTTCTCATCCAGGTTCCTCCGTGCGCGCGCTCGGGGCTCGGCGCTCCCGGACCAGCGCACCGTGAGGTGCAGCCGTGACCTCGAGGCCGCGGCCGGCGTTGATACCGGACGCTTGCGCGACGCGCCCGAACCCGGGCTGACGCGATGGCTGCGTGGTCACGGTGCTGCTGCTGGTTCGTCGCGCCGGGCCCCGGGGTGTACCAGCAGCGGATCGCGAGATCGCTCAGCGCGAGGCTGCCGCCGTTGCCGCCGTTGACGATGATGTGAAGAAAGGTTCGAGCAGGTAGGAGGACATGGACCCTTGTCCCTGTCAAGCGCCCGGCAGGGGCACGTCGCTTGGCGTGGTTGCCGCCGGCCGCGTCGCGTCGCGTCGGTTGCGCCGGTTGCGCCGGTTGCGTCGGTTGCGTCCGTTGCGTCGGTTGCGTCGGTTGCGTCCGTTGCGTCCGTTGTCTCTGCTGCCCCGCGGGGCCTGTCGGGGTGCTAGTTTCCTCGCGTGGCATCGCCGAATCGCATCGGGTTCCCGCTCACCCCTCGGCGTCCTCCCCGCGCACTGGTGCTCCGCGATCTGTCGCCGGAAGAGGCCGGCGCCGCGATCGACTGGTCCGGCTGGTATCTGCCCGATGACGCGGAGCGTCCTGACAAGGCCGAGAGGGCCGAGGTCGTCCGTCTGTTGCTGTCGGTGGTCGCGCAGCTCGCGCGCGAGCGTGGCTGGGCCGACTGGTACGCTGGCACCGGGCACTTCTTCGCGTGGGTGCGGGGCGAGCCGGCCGTGCGCGTCCTGCCGGACCTCTACGTCCTCGAGCATCGCCCGTTGCCGCCCATCCCGCGGCAGTGGCAGACCTGGCTGCCGGGCCACCGTCCGCCGCGGTTCGCGCTGGAGGTGGTCTCGGGCGACTGGCGCCGTATGTACGAGGATGCGCCGGCGAAGTACTGGCAGCTCGGCTGTCCCGAGCTCCTGCTCTTCGATCCTGAGGCGGCTGCCGCCCTCGCGCCGCTCGCGGAGGAGCGGGTGCCTCTCCAGCTGTACCGGCGGGACGCGGACGGCACCTACCTGCGGGTCCACGGAAGCGGCGATCCCGTCTGGATCGAGGCGCTCGACGCGCACCTCGTTGTGTTGAAGGACGGCCCGCACCCGACGTTGCGGGTCGCGCGGAGCTCCCGCGCGACGGATCTCGTGCCTGCCGAGGAGGAGGCCCTCCGCGCCGAGGGCGAGGCGCGCGCCCTGGAGCAGCGCGCCCGCGTCGCGGAGCAGCGCGCCCGCGCCGCCGCCGAGGCGCGCGTCCGCGAGCTCGAGGCGCGGGTGCGCGACCTGGAGGCCCGCGTATCGCGGAGGTGAGCGTGGTGTGCTCGCTGGGGCCGGTGTCCTGCGGCCCCCTCGTGGGTGTCGCCGTGGCTCCCGCACGCGGCGGCTACGTGTGCCGGCAGGGCGCCGCCGGCGGATGGATGTGCGGCCGCGGAGCGGGTCGTCGTGACGTCAGGGCGTGCACTCGCATCCGCAGACGGACATCTGGCCCGAGACGGTCGTGCTCCACTGCCCATTCCAGGCCCGGGAAGTGCCGCAGGCGGCCGGGCACTTGCTGGGGGCGTCGGCGTTGCTCCAGATGGGCCCGGCCTCCTGCGACACCGACGCCGGCGGCTTGTAGGCGCATTCGCAGACGGACATCTGGCCCGGGACGGTCGTCCACCATTGCCCGTTCCACTTCGTCGCGCTGCTGAACGAGGCGCAGGTATTCGGACACTGCGTCTGAGCGTGGGTGTTGCTCCAGATGGGGCCGGCCTGCACGACGGCGGCAGGGCGCGGGGCGCATTCGCATACCGACATCGCGCCCGGAACGGTGGTCCACCACTGCCCGTTCCAGTTCATGTTCTGGGGGTTGCAGACGTTCGGGCACTTGGTCTGGGCATCGCTGGTGTTCCAGATGGGCCCGGCCTCCAGCGCGAGGTTCTTGGCGACGCACGCAGGGCCGAGCGCCTGCGACGCCTCCTCGACGGTCTCCTCGTCGGCGAACGCCTGCTCGGAGTCGCCTTCTTCCATCGGCACGCTGCAACCCGCGATGAACATGATGCTGAGCGCGCTGGAGGTGAAGAGTGCGGAGAGGATGTGTTTCGTGTTCATGGTCGGCTCCTGGAGTGGTCGGTCTGGTTGATGTCCTGGGTCGCGATGTTCGCCGCCCGTCAGATTCTGGTTTCGGTTGTTTGCAGCGCGCGTGCCACCAGGGCGCGCCCTCCTCGGAGGCGCTCGAACCTCTATGTCTGCAGGCAGAATGCGAGCGGCACCCGCGCGTTTCCGGGGGCGCGGCGCGCCCGCCGACGGCCGCCTCGGCAAGACCTTGCCCGCAAGAGATCGCCGTCGCGAGTTGCCCGGCAAGAGGTTGCCGGCAAGGATGGGCCGAACGTAATAGCGGTGTCCTTCCGGCTCCCGCGGCCTTCGTCCAGATCGTCGCTCCGCCCGGCACGTGCGCCGGCCAGAGCCCCCGGTCCCTGGCCCGCCATGCATGACCGGGCGCTTCGGCAAACGTTTTCGCGCAATGGAAATGGAACATGGGAAGGGACCGACGGCGCACGGTGACCTGGCGACCTGGCGACCTGGCGACCTGGCGGCCTGGCGACACAGACACAAGCAGCGCGGCGGCGACTCATGAGCGGCCGGGCCCGCGGTGGCTCTTGGACCTTCCGAAGGAGCCTGATATAGAGACCATCGAGGCGGAGTGCATGCGGTCAGGCAAGTCGGTGCAGGACGACGCGGCGAAGACCTGGACCTTGGCGGGGAGGTCGATCTCTGCCATTCAGCAGACCGCGGCGCTGGGCATCGCGCTCGTCTGGCATCACGCCGGAAAGACGGAGAGACGATTGCTCTCGCCCGACACGCCGCTTGTCGTGGGGCGCGCCGCGCCTGCCGCGCTCTGCATCGACGATCGTACCCTGTCGCGGGAGCACGCCCGCTTCGTCCTCTCGCGCGGGCGGGTGTGGGTCGATGACCTGGGATCCAAGAACGGCACGTTCCTCGACGGCCGCCGCGTCTCCCGCGCCGGGATCGCGATAGGGGATGAAGTCGTGCTCGGCAGCGTCGCGCTGCGGGTGCAGGCGTTCGGCGCCGGGGGCGAGTCCCTCGATCTCGAGGGAGAGGAGAAGCTCTTGCGCCGCGTGGAGGACGAGCTCACGCGCGCCCGCCATTTTCGCCGCCCGTTCGCCCTGCTCCACGTCCGCATGAGCGCGGCGGTGCCGGCGGAGGGCTGGATCCACGCCGTGCGCGCCTGTCTTCAGCCCTTGCATCGCGTGGCGCTCTACGGCACCTGCGCTGCCCAGGTGCTGCTGCCCGAGGCCGGCGCCGAGGAGGCGCACCGCACCGCGCAGGCCGTTGCAGCCTCCTTCGTCGGCAGCGACGCCCGGCTCGTCGTCGGCCTCGCCCTCTACCCGGACGCCGGAAGCACCGCGGACGAGGTCTTCGCGGCCGCCCGCGAGGCGGCCCGCCACGCCTCGCCCGAGCGCCCGGTGGCGTGCGGCCCGGCCGCGACCTCGGTGCTCGCGCGCGAGGAGCCGGAGGAGGGGGGGATCATCGCCGGCCAGCAGATGCGCGAGGTCATCGAGACGGTGAGGCGCGTGGGCGCCTCGCGCATCCCGGTCATCCTTCACGGCGAGACGGGGACCGGCAAGGAGGTCGTCGCGCGGATGATCCACGAGGGCGGCCCGCGCAAGGGGCGGCGCGTGGTGCGCGTCAACTGCGGGGCGATCCCGAAGGACCTCGTGGAGAGCACCCTGTTCGGCCACGAGCGCGGGGCGTTCACCGGCGCGCTGCAGCAGCAGAAGGGCGTGTTCGAGGAGGCCGACGGCGGCACGGTGTTCCTGGACGAGATCGGCGAGCTGCCGCCGCCGGCCCAGGCCGCGCTGCTCCGCGTGCTCGAGTCGGGGTCGTTCAGCCGCGTCGGCTCGAGCCGCGAGATCGAGGTCGACGTGCGCGTCGTCGCGGCGACGCACCGGGATCTCGAGGCGATGGCCGCGTCGGGCGCGTTCCGGGCCGATCTGTATTATCGGCTCGGCGGCGTCGTGATCGATATCCCGCCGCTGCGCGCTCGAACGGACGAGATCGAGCCGCTCGCGCGGCATTTCTTGCGCGCGGCCAGCGCGGCCAACGGACGACGTGTCGAGGGCATCACCCCGGAGGCGCTCGCCCTGCTCTGCGCGTACGCGTGGCCTGGCAACGTGCGCGAGCTGCGCAACGTGATCGAGCGCGCGGTGGTGGTGACGCCCGGCGCGCTCGTCGGCCTCGAGGATCTGCCCCCGAGGGTGCGCGCGGCGGCGGCGCGCGGCGAGTCGGAGCGCCCCGCGGACCTGGGGAGAGACGCGGATCTCGGCCGCGCTCCGCCGGACGTGGCCGTGTTCTGCCCCACGCCTTCCGCCCCGAAGGAGGCGCCCCCCGAGGGCGGGCAGGTCCGGGGGAAGGTGCAGCAATATGAGGCCAAGCTGCTCCAGGACATGCTCGAAGCCGCAGGCTGGAACCGGACCGAGGCCGCGCGGCGGCTGGGGATACCGGTGCGCACGCTGTCCTACCGCATGAAGGTCCTGGGCGTGAAGCGGCCGTCTCCTCGCTGATCGCAGCTGCTGTCGACGAGCTCGCGCGTCTCGAACTTGAGCAAGCGCGCTGGGAGCTCGCTACACTGCGCTGACCATGCTGGATCGCACGATCGCGCGGAAGTACTCGCTGAGACGAGAGATCGGCCGCGGCGGGATGGGCGTCATCTGGGAGGCGTTCGATCAGGTGCTCCGGCGCCCTGTGGCGCTCAAGGTGATGACGCCCGAGCATGTCAGCTCGGACTCCGCGCGACGCCGATTCGAGCGAGAGGCGATGGCGATCGCGCGGCTCCGGAACGAGCACATCATCCAGATACACGATTACGGTATCGACGAAGATTGCCCGTACATCGTCATGGAGCTGCTCGAAGGGGAGGACCTCGAGGCCAGGCTCACCCGGGAGCGGCAGCTCTCGCCGTCGGCGACGCTCGCCCTGCTCCGGCAGATCGCCATTGGCCTGCAGGTGGCGAGCTCCGCGGGGATCATCCACCGCGATCTCAAGCCGGCGAATGTCTTCCTGGCGCGGAAGGAGCCAGGAGAGTGCGTGAAGCTCCTTGATTTCGGCGTGGTGTGGACGGTCTTCGAGTCGGACGAGGAACAGCAGGGCTCGTTCGGCAGGGTCGTCGGTACGCCGTCGTACATCAGCCCCGAGCAGGTGCGCGCCGTCGTGCCGGATCACCTGAGCGATCTCTGGTCGCTCGGCGTCATCACCTACAGGGCCCTCACGGGCCGGCTCCCCTTCGCGGCGAGCGGGATCGGGGAGCTGCTCATCAGCATCTGCACCGATCCGTTTCCGGCGCCGTCGAGCCTCGTGCCCGGCCTGCTGCCCGGCTTCGACCGCTTCTTCGAGCGCGCGCTGGCGAAGGACCCGGCGCAGCGGTTCCAGTCCGCAGCGGATTTCGTGGCGGCGTTCGCGGCGGTGATCGAGGCCAGCGGGGGCCCCACCAAGATCCTCATCGCCGACGATGAGCCGGACGTGGCGCTCATGATGAAGCTGCTCTTCCGGCAGAAGATCCGCGACCGGGTCTACGAGTTCATCTTCGCTGACAACGGTGAGAACGCCCTCGACGAGCTCCGGCGCCACCCCGACATCGACGTCGTCGTCACCGATATCAACATGCCCGTGATGGATGGACTCACGTTCCTTGGGCGCGTCCCCGAGGTGAGCCCCTTTGCGAGGACGGTGATGATGTCCGCCTACGGCGACATGGGGAACATCCGGAGCGCGATGAACCAGGGCGCGTTCGATTTCCTGCTCAAGCCGATCCAGCGCGGCGATCTCGAGGCGACCATCGACAAGACCATCAAGCACGTCACGGAGCTGCGGAGGAACGCCCGCTCGGACGAGGAGAACAAGATCCTCCGGCAGTTCACGAGCGCGGCGTTGATCGAGCGGATCCGGGAGATGGGCCCCGCGATCGCGCTCGCGAGCGAGGCGGTCATGGCCACGGTGGCGTTCATCGACGTCTTCCAGTTCACGCCCGTGACCAGGGAGAGGCTGCCCGGCGAGGCCATGCGGCTGCTCAGGGCCAATTTCGAGGTGATCGTCCCGGAGCTCGTCGCCAAGGGGGGGGTCGTGGACAAGTTCCTCGGCGACGCGGTGATGACGGTGTTCCAGGGGCCCGATCACCTGTCGCGGGCGCTCAGCGCGTGCGTGGCTGTCCGCGCGCAGATGGCGGCGGTGGCGCGCCGCGCCGGCGAGGGCTCGCCGTATACGCAGGGGATCTGCGTCGGACTCTCCACGGGGCAGGTCCTCTCCGGCAGCGTCGGATCTCAGGCGTACGGCCGGCTCGACTACACGGTGCTCGGCGAGGTGGTCAACGCCGCCGCGCACCTCGCCAGGGCGTCGCGGCCCGGGGAAATCCTCGTTGAAGCGACGGTCCGCGAGGCCGCGCAGCAGCTCTTCGATTTCGAAGAGGTCGGCGCGAGGAGCCTGCTGCCGGGAGCCCCTCCGGTGAACGTCTTCAACCTGGTAAAGCGCATTCCGGCCGACTTCGTCGCAGGGAGCGAGCCGACCGTCGGGGTCCACTCGACGACCACCATGCGATGAGGTCGCGCCGCGCCGGCGCTGGCTCGAAGCGCCTCAACGCGCCGTGAGGCGGTGGCGGCCCTGGGGCACGCTCGTCGAGGCCGTGCCGCTGGCAGCGTCGTAGCGCGTCGGCGCGGGCTTGCCGTCGAGGTAGAGCTGCGCGTCCTTCTGGGAGACGGCGAGGCCGACCTGGGCCGCGTTCGAGAGCACCAGCTCCGCGGCGACGCCGGCGCCCTCGGGCCGGAGCGACGCGGACACGGGCGACGTGGCGAGCAGCAGGGCGCGGCCGCCGAGGCTCAGCGAGGTGCCGGCGTCGATCTGGGCGCGCTCGAGCGCCCTGTGGCGCAGGAGCAGCAGCGCGCTGCGACCCTGCAGCTTCGCGGAGGGCACGCGCGGACCGTCGCCCACCTCCACCGGCTGCGCGCCGTCGGAGATCAGCGCGAGATCCTGCGTGTCTTGCTCCGCGATGGAGACCAGCGCGGCCGAGCCGCTCCCGCCGCTCACCTTGAGCGCCTCGATCGCCGGCTTCGGCTCGCCGGCGGTGAGGTCGCGCGGGTAGAGCACCGTCATCCATTGCGTGCTGGAGGCGATGTAGCGCGCCACCGAGAACGGGTGCCGGAAGGTCATGTTCGGGAAGAAATTGGTGAAGCCGCTTCGATCCACCGAGAAGGCGTCAGGTCGGGGGACGTAGACCACGTCGAGCTCGAGCTCGCGCTTGCCGTCGTCGGTTCGCGTTGCCCACACCAGCCGGCCCGCTGTGGGAGCGGACGGAGCGCGGCCGGCGGCGTCCGGCGTGATCGGCTCGCTCGGGGCGATCCCGGTCGCTGCTTCCGCTGCCAGGTCCCTGGCCATCCGCGTCTCGCCGCAGACGTCGCCGCAGTCCACCTGTGTGCTGGACGAGGTGGGCCTCGAGGTGGCGTAGTCGGTGCAGATGGCGGGCGCGCCCGGCCGGCAGCCCAGCCAACCGCTGTAATGGAGGTGGGTGTCGTAATAGTGGAGCATCGGTTTGGCCGAGCCGATGCTCGCGGAGATCATGTGGTCGAAGACGACCACGTAGCTCCTCCGCGCGAGCGCCGCCGTCCGCCGCGTGGACACGTCGGGGACGTTCACGTAGTCGTCGATCGTGACCGTCGAGGAGTCGAGCTCCCCGGTCAGGAAGGAGGCCTGCAGGATCGCCGGGTCGTCCACGGGCCGGGTCAGGTTGCTGAAGACACCGAGCTGGCGCCATGCGGGCGTCTGGTACGTATCCCGGATCCCCTTGAAGCTGTCGACGGTGACCAGGTTGTGCGACTCCGGGCTGAAGTTGACCCAGTAGAACAGCGAGGTGTGGGAGCTGCCCGCGGGATCGTAGTTGCGGCCGTCGCCCGGATCGATGATCAGGTATTGCCCCTTCGCGTGCAGGAGGAAGCTCGTCTGATCGGGCTGGCTGTGTGAGGACGGGCGGTACTCGTGCTCGGTGGTCATCAGCAGGTGAACCGCGTCCGCGCTCCAGCCGGAGCGCAGCGAGGTCATGTCCGAGGTGACGACCGAGGTGTACGCGGGCTCCTGGCCCCCGGCGAAGGCCTTGGCGATGTCGGGATCGGTATAGAGGATGCTGTAGACCGGGTTGTTGACGACGGCCTTGCCCTTCGCGCTGAGCCAGCCATAAAAGCCCTTTGCGTCGCGGCGCCCCTCTTTCTCGCTGAGCATGCTCGCGGCGATGCTGCTCAGCTGCAGGGGCTCGCGCCAGCCGGTCTCGAGGGTGGCCGCGTTGCCGTCCGGCATGGAGAGGGCGGCCCCGTAGCGGAGCATGCGGGCGATGCGGGCGTCGTTGCCCCAGGCCGAGGGCGTGTTCACCGCGTTGATGTAATCCCGGCCGTCGTGAGCCCCGCCGGAGAGCCGCTTCATGGCCTGGAGGTAGGGCAGCATCACCGAGAACACGTCGTCCTGGTAGCTCGGGCCCTCGACGTAGGTGCCGTCCTTGGTGAGGCAGGCTTGCACGTAAGGGCCGTAGGAGCGGAGGGTGAAGAGCGACTCCAGCGGCGCGTCGCCGAAGAGATCGCGCTCGACGGTGCAGGCGTGGTCGTGCTCGCCGAGGGCATAACTCAGCGTGGCCGCGCCGCTGCCCACGCGATAGCGGAAGTTGGTGACGAACGTTGTGTTGAACTCTCCGTACACATCCATCGTCTTCCCGAGCGCGTCCTCCAGCTTGTCGCGGATGGCCGCGTCGTCGTCCTCCCTCAGCGCCGGCTGCACGAGGTCGTAGGTGTAAGCATAGTTGAGCAGGCTTCCGCCCCAGTACCAGGCGCCCGGCGTCTGGTTCCAGCCGGTGCTGGTGTCGCCCGCCTTCATCAGCGCGTCGCGCGCCGCCTTCAACCCGTCGCCGCGCTGCTCGACCACCCAGGAGAGGGCTCCGTACAGCGCGCAGTTGGAGAGCTGGTATTCTTTTACGTCCGTATTCGTGGAGGGGGCCCCGCACGGGTGGCCCTGCCCCGGCGGGCCGCGGCGGACATCGTCCATCCAGGTCTTGTAAGGGTCCTGGGCGACCCGCTGGCGCAGGGCGGGGATGTCGTGGCGATCGAAGGCGATGAACGGGTGCTTCCGCTCGTGGATCTGGACGGGCGCGCACGGGGGCGGCTTGGAACAACCTCCGAGGCCCACCAGCAGGATCCACGGCGCGAGGACCTTTTCCCCCATTGAGCGGAGCATGATCGTTCTTGTTATCAGCACCGCAATGCGGGCGTCAATGTGGGTGGTCTCGCGGCCACCTCCGGCGGGAGGAGGCGCAGCGCGCGCGAGTTCGGCCGAAGAAGCGTCGAAGGTGCGTCGAGGGCGTCGGTTCCGTCGGTTCCGTCGGTTCCGTCGGTTCCGGCGGGGACATGGCTTTGTCCCGCGGACCGTGGTCCAATCCGCTCCCATGAGCGCCGCCCTCCGTCACTCGCCCCGCAGCCCCGCGGCGCATCGAGGCTAGATCCAGCATGGTCCTGCCCGGGTACGAGATACAGGCTCAGGTCTACGACAGCACCAACACCCGCGTCTGCCGCGCCCTGCGCAAGGCGGACGGGGAGCCCCTCATCCTCAAGATCCTGAAGCCGCTCCGCCCGTCTCCCGAGCGGCTCGCCTGGTTCCAGCGCGAATACGATATGCAGCGCGGGCTCGAGCTGCCCTGCGTCCCGCGGGTCTACGGCCTCGGGCTCGAGCTGCAGGGCTGGACGATGGCTATCGAGGACTTCGGCGGGGAGTCGCTGGACAGGCTGCTGCGCCGGGGGACGCCGCCGCTCGCCGAGGCGCTGGACATCGCGGTCCGTATCGTGGACGCGCTCGGGCAGCTCCACGAGCAGCGCATCATCCACAAGGACATCAACCCCTCCAACATCGTCTGGAGCGCGGAGCGGGAGCGGCTCGCCATCATCGACTTTGGCATCTCCACCGTGCTGTCGCGGGAGAACCCCGTCCTCAAGAGCCCGGACGTGCTCGACGGGACGCTCATGTACATCGCCCCCGAGCAGACCGGCCGGACCAACCGGGCGATCGATTACCGCACCGACTTCTACTCGCTCGGCGTCAGCCTCTACGAGCTCTTCACCGGAGCGCTCCCCTTCCCAGCGCAGGACGCGATGGAGCTCGTGCATTGCCACCTGGCGAGGCTCCCGGCGCCGCCTCACGCGCGGAATCCAGGCGTGCCGAGGGCGGTGTCGGACGTGGTGATGCGGCTCCTGGAGAAGGCGCCCGAGGCCAGATACCAGAGCACGTACGGCATCAAGGCGGATCTCGCGGCGTGCATCGCGGCGCTCCGCGAGACGGGCGCGGTGGGGGCGATCGACCTCGGGGCGCGCGACGTGCCGGAGCGGTTCCAGATCCCCCAGCGGCTCTACGGCAGGGAGCGCGAGGTGGAGGCGCTGCTCTCGACCTTCGAGCGGGTCGCGCAGGGCGCACAGCGCGCCGTCGAGGGGGCGCGAGGCGCGGCCGAGCTGCTGCTCGTGACCGGCTCCTCGGGCATCGGCAAGAGCGCGCTCGTGCGTGAGCTGTACGAGCCGATCACGCGGCGGCGGGGGTACTTCATCGGCGGGAAATACGACCAGCTCCAGCGGGCGACGCCCTACGCGGCCGTGGTGGCGGCGTTCCGGTCGCTGGTGCGGCAGATCCTTGGGGAGAGCCAGGCGCGGCTCGCGGGGTGGCAGGAGGCGCTGCGCGGCGCGCTCGGCCAGAACGGGCAGGTCATCCTCGACGTGATCCCCGAGGTGGAGGCGATCCTCGGGCCGCAGCCGCCCGTGCCCGAGCTCGGGCCGACGGAGACGCTGAACCGCTTCAACCTGGTGCTGGAGCGCTTCCTGCGGGTCTTCGCGAAGCGAGAGCACCCGCTCGTGATCTTCCTGGACGACCTGCAATGGGCCGACGCGGCCAGCTTGCGGCTGCTCGAGCGGGTGCTCGGGGAGGATCGACCGGCGCACCTCTTCCTGATCGGGGCGTACCGGGACAACGAGGTCGGGCCGGCGCACCCGCTCACGATGACGCTCGCGGCCATCCGCGCGTACGGGACGGCGGTGCGCGAGATCCACCTCGGGCCGCTCGCGCGCGAGCACGTGGAGCAGCTGCTCGGCCAGGCCATGCACGCCGAGCCGGAGCGGGTCCGCCCGCTGGCGGAGCTCATCCTGCGCAAGACCGAGGGCAACCCGCTGTTCGTGAGCGAGCTCCTGAAGGCGGTGCACAAGGAAGGCTTCATCGCCTTCGACCGGCAGCGGGGGCGGTGGCAATGGGATCTCGGCCGGATCGAGGCGAAGGGCGTCACCGACGGGATCATCGATCTCATGATCGGCAAGATCCGCAGCCTGCCGGCCGCGACCCAGCAGGCGCTCAGCCTCGGCGCCTGCATGGGCAGCGAGATCGATGGGCGCGCGCTCTCGCTGGTGGCGGGCAGATCCGAGGAGGCGCTGTCCCAGGCGCTGTTCGCGGCGGCGCTGGAGGGGCTCCTGCTCCCGGCCTCCGAGCTCGAGGTGGTCCAGGACTCGACAAATCCCTCGCTGCTCGTGCGGCACTACCGGTTCTTGCACGACCGGGTGCAGCAGGCGGCGTATGCGCTCGTCGAGGAGGCGGAGCGGCCCGCGGTGCACCTCAGGATCGGGCGGCTGCTCCTCTCGAAGAGCAGCGGGCCGGAGCGGGCAGAGCGGATCTTCCAGCTCGCGACGCACCTGAACCAGGGGCAGAGCCTCGTCACGGATCCGGCCGAGCGGCTCGAGATCGCCCGGCTGAACCTGGAGGCCGGGAAGCGGGCGAAGAGCTCCACCGCCTACGCCGCGGCGCGGGAGTACCTCGCCGCGGGGCTCGCGCTCCTGCCCGACGGCTCCTGGGGAGAGCACCACGAGCTCACCGCGGATCTCCACCGCGAGCTCGCGGAGGCCGAGGGGCTCAACGGCAACCACGCGCGCGCCGAGGCGCTCGCCCGGGCGCTGCTCGATCAGGCGCGGACGCCGCTCGAGCAGGCCGGCGTGTACGACGCGCTGGTCAGCCATTGCACCATGGTCGGGCGGTACGCGGAGGCCATCGACGTGGCCCGGCGCGGGCTCGCCCTGCTCGGCATCGACCTGCCCGAGAGGGATCTCGGCGCGGCGCTCGAGGCGGAGCTCGCGGACGTCGACCGCCGGCTCGGCGATCGCCCCCTCGAGTCGCTGCTGGAGGCGCCCGCCGTCGAGGACCCCGCCGGCAAGGCCGCGCTCAAGCTGCTCTCGAACGTGCTCTCGGCGACGTTCTACGTCGACCGGCAGCTCTATGGGCTGACCGTCACGAAGTCGGTCGGCTTGAGCCTCCAGTACGGGCTCGCCCCCGGCGCCTGCTCGATCTTCGCGTTCTTCGGGATCGTGCTCTCGGGGTTCCGGGGCCAACCGCGCGCGGGCTACGAGATGGGGGTGCTCGCGGTGCGGCTCGGCGAGCGGTTCAACAGCCCCGGCGACGTCTGCAACAGCTGCTTCGCCCTCGGCAATTTCCTTCTACCGTGGGTGAAGCACCTGCCGACGGCGCAGGCGGTCAACGACGCTGGGTACAAGGCGGGGCTCGAGGCCGGGGAGCTGCGGTACGCGGGCTATATCCTCATCTACAAGCTGTTCAACCAGCTGTATGAGGGCAGGCCCCTCGCCCAGGTGCTCGCAGATCTGCCGGAGTTTCTGCACTTCAACCAGAAGAGCAAGAACCAGATCGCGATCGACATCATCCGCGGGCTGGAGCTCGCGCTCGCGGACCTCTCGGGCAGCGCCGGGGCGGCCGCGCCGGATCCCGCCGCCGAGGCCGACTACCTGGCTGCATGCGAGGCGAACCAGAGCGTGATGGCGCTCTGTTACCATCACATCCTGAAGACGCAGACGCTGTACCTGCACGGCGATCTGGCGGGGGCGCGCGCCGCGGCGACGAGGGCCGAGGCGCTCATCTCGGCGGTCACCGGCAACGTGGCGTCGGCGGAGCATCAGTTTCATCATGCGCTCTGCCTCGCGGCGCTGGCCGACGGCGCCGGGGCGGACGAGCGGCGGGCCTTCCAGGAGGCCGCCGCGGCGAGGCGGGATCAACTGGGGCGCTGGGCGGAGGTCTGCCCGGAGACGTTCTCGCACATGCACGCGCTGGTCGGGGCCGAGCTCGCGCGGCTCGCAGGCGAGACCGGCGAGGCCATCGAGCTGTACGAGCGCGCCATCACCTCGGCGAGGGCCCACGGGTTCCTCCAGGACGAGGCGCTCGCGAGCGAGCTCTACGGCAGGTTCTGGCTCCGGCGCGGGAAGGAGCGGCTCGGCAAGGATTACCTTGCCGACGCGCGTTATGGCTTCGAGCTCTGGGGCGCGCGGCGCAAGGTGGCGCTGCTCGACGCGGAGCTCAACCCGCCGCAGCCGCTGGCCGAGGCGCCCCGCGACCGGACGACGCTCACCACCACGAGCACCCGGCAGCAGACGTCGCGGGTGCTCGATCTGGGCAGCGTGCTCAAGGCGTCGCAGGCGATCGCCAGCGAGCTCGTGCTGGAGCGGCTGCTCACCAAGCTGATGACCATCGTCATCGAGAACGCGGGGGCCGAGCGCGGCGTCTTGCTGCTCGCGCAGGGCGAGGAGCTCATCCCCAGCGTGGAGGCGCGCGTGGATCCGGCCGACCCGCGGGCCGCCCCTGCGGTCACGGAGCTGGAGCTGGTGTCGTCCGTGGAGGGGGGGCAGTTCGCGGAGAGCATCGCGGTCTACGTGGAGCGGACCCGCGAGAGCGTGCTGCTCGGCGACGCGGCGCACGAGGGCGATTTCACCCAGAGCCCCTACATCACGCGGAACCAGACGCGGTCGGTCCTGTGCATGCCGCTCCTCAACCAGGGCAAGCTCATCGGCGTGCTCTATCTCGAGAACAACCTGGCCACGGGCGCGTTCACGCAGGAGCGGCTGGAGGTCTTGCGGCTGCTCTCGGCCCAGATGGCCGTGTCCATCGAGAACGCGGTGCTCTACGGGCAGCTCGAGCAGCGGGTCGGGGAGCGGACGGCGGAGCTGCGGAAGAAGAACGCCGACCTCGAGGAGGCGCTGCATCACCTCAAGGCGACGCAGTTCCAGCTCGTGCAATCGGAGAAGATGGCCTCGCTCGGGCAGCTCACCGCGGGCATCGCGCACGAGATCAAGAACCCGCTCAACTTCATCAACAACTTCGCCGAGGCGAACGTCGATATCGCCGCCGAGATCCTGGACGGGCTCGCGTCGAAGCCGGATCTCCGGGTCGCCGAGATCGAGGATCTGGTGCTGAGCCTGAAGCAGAGCGCCGAGAAGATCGCCGAGAACGGGCGGCGCACCGACGGGATCGTTCGGGGGATGATGCAGCACGCGAGCGGCGGCACGGGGGAGCGCCAGAGGGTCGGGCTGAACGGGCTGCTCGATCAGTACGTGAGCCTCGCCTACCACGGGATGCGGGCGCAGAAGCTCGATCTGAACGTGATCATCGAGCGCGATTACGACGAGGCGGTGGGCGCGATCGAGCTGGTGCCGCAGGAGATCGGGCGGGTGTTCGTGAACCTCCTGACGAACGCCTTCCACGCGCTGCGAGAGAAGCAGCGCTCGGCGGCCGGGCCGTACGTGCCGACGCTGATGGTGAGCACGCGGCGGCTCGGGCGCGAGGTCGAGATCCGGGTGCGCGACAACGGGGTCGGTGTCCCCGAGGCGCTTCGGGACAAGATCTTCCACCCGTTCTTCACGACGAAGCCCACGGGCCAGGGCACGGGGCTCGGGCTGTCGCTGAGCTACGACATCGTCCAGGCCCACCGGGGCACGATCAGGGTCGACGGCGAGGAAGGCGAGGGCGCGACGTTCATCGTCGCATTGCCTGGCTGAGACCGGGGCTCTCTATTGCGGGGCGGATCCGGGCCAGCGCCGCGCGAAGATGTTGTTGTCCCAGGCGACCGCGATCTCCGCGCCGCCTCTGAGCGCCATCCCTATCGCCTCGTAGATGAGCCGCGTCCCCGGGACATAGCCGAGATCCTGGAGCGCCTGCGCGACCGGCTCGAGGTCCCAGCGGACCAGGTAGACGCCCTGCGTGCCGAGCCGCTGAGCGATCATGCGGCCTCGGGCGAACGTGCTCCCGTCAGGGCGCAGGGTGACGACCGAGTACTCGCCCTCGAAATCTCTCGGCGGGCCGCTGATCTTGGTGCCGATCTCGCGCGCGAGCTCACCGTTGTACAGGGCGAGGGCGAAGGTGCCGTCGACAGAACCCGTCTCGAGGGTGACGCGAAAGACGATGACGCCGCAGCTCGTCGGCGCCGCCTGCTGCGGGTCGGAGATCTGAACGATCGGCATGGGGGCTCCTTACCCTGATCCAGCGCGCGCGGGGTACACTGCTGAGCTCGGAAGCGCAGGATCCGGGGCTCGCGTGTGAGGCAGCCCTCGAGATCCAGTCTGAACGGCACATCGCAGCTGCTGAGCGTCCTCCGGGGAGGAGCGACCATGCCTCCGCGCACGGGCTGGCGCGATGAGCAGATCCTGCGGCGCGCGCAGGCGACGGTGGACTACGCCGGCCGCAGGATCTGCCGCACCGAGTCCACATCCGTGACCCGGTGCAGCACCGGCTGGAGCCCGGCGCCCGGCGCCTCGCCAAAGGCGCCGCTCGCGGCGACGGCGCGGGCGCGCGGGCCGTCGAGCACGAGGAACACGTCCCGCAGGCCCCCGGCGCCCGGCGCGTCGATGACGTCGACGATGCGCGAGCGATCGAGGTGCAGCTCCTCGTCGCCCCGCTGGATGAGCACGCGCCGGTCGGTGATGAGGTACCGCGTCCGCGCCGCGAGCCGCGCCGGGCGCACCACCGACATGTAGAGCATCGCCGCGCCCGCGGCGACGAGCAGCACGATCGTGAGCGACAGGGACGCGACCAGCGCCACGAAGGAGACGCTCTCCGGATCCATGCCCGCCGCGGTCACGATGCGGATGCTGCGCACGGCGTGCACCGCCGTGACCACCGAGAAGCCGCCGAGGAGCACGCCGAGCAGCACCGAGCCGACGCCGCGCAGGCCGTTCGGGAGCCACTTGTGCCAGCCGTCGGCCGGGTGCGCCGACCAGAGCACCCGCTCGCCCTCGTCGAGCCGCTGCGAGAGCAGGCGGTGACCGTCCCCCGCGGGCGCCGACGGGACCACGCCCCGCAGGATCGCCCAGACGCGATCCGGCGCCACGACGCCGGTCAGCACGATCGACAGCCGCCGCCGGAGGGCGCCGGTCGGCACCGCCCTGACGAGCTCGAGGTCGCCGACGCCAGGGTGCTTCGGGTTCCAGTGGATGCGCGCGTAGCTGATCGACCGCCGCTCGATGGAGCGCCGGAGCTTCCCGCGCTGCACGACGATGTGCCGATCGGTGAGCATGTACTCCAGCTCCGAGCGCCACCAGCGCGGCAGGTAGCTGAACGCCACCGCGAGGCTCGCCATCCAGGCCGCGAAGGCGAGCAGCTGGTTCGGCGACGCGTCGAGCGCCTGGCTCACGACGACGGCGGACGCGGTGCTGATCGCGGAGGTCACGCCGCAGACCGCCGCGCCCACGAGGTAAAGCAGCGGCGTCGCGACGACCTTGGGACGTCCGGACCAGAGCACAACCTCATCGAACACCGAGTCACGCATCTCGATGGATCCCTCCGTTCGGGGTGAGCTGGCCGGCGCCGCCCCCGCGCGCGAGGGCGACCACGTTAAGGTGAACCCGCCGGCCGGGGTCGTAAAGGGGGCTCTCGCCATCGCGCCGCTGTACGACCAGAGCGCCATCGGTGATCGCGCGCACCACGCGCACGCGCGGCCGCCCTTCGCCGTACGCCGCGAGCGTGGGCGGAAGCGGCGCGCGGCCGTCCAGACGCTGAAGCGGCCGCCGCCTCGGCTCAGCGCCGCTGCGGCGCCGCGAGCTTGCGCAGGCGCTTCAGCGTCTGTTCCCATTCCCTCTCGCACTGCGTCCGCCGCGCCTTCGCCAGCGGCAGCCAGTGATCGTTCCCCGGAGCGCGGGCGATGTAGGACTCCCACGCGGTCACGGCCTGCAGGTAAGCCTCCGCGCGCGCGGCGCCGAGCTCGGCGCTCCGCGCCGCGGCCCAGTGGCCGAGCGCCGCGTACCAGGCCTCGTCGTGGGCAGGCACGTAGAACCAGCCGGCGCCGTTGATCTGCTGGTCGGCCCGGTCGTAGGTCCTCGCGAGCCGGATGCTCTCGATGCCTCCCTCCAGGTCGCCGGACCGATCGAGCGCCACACCGAGCCCCCAGAGCGTGGTCACGCCGTAGCGGACCATATCGAGCGACCCGAGGGTCGAGAGCGAGGCGCGGTACCCCTCGACCGCCGACGTGATGTCGCCGAGCGCCATGTAGGCCTCGGCCTGGTTGGCCAGCAGCAGCGCCCGCGAGACCGCGTGCGGCTCGAGCACCAGCGCCTCGTCGTACGCCTCGATCTCGTCCGTGTACCTTCCGAGCCGCGCGTAGCAGACCGCCAGCGCGTGCCACGCGTCGGCCCGGAAAGGCGCCGGTGGGTGGATCCTCAGGAGCCCCTCGAGCGTCGCGACGGCGCCCTGCACGTCGCCGAGGTGCTCCAGGATGTCGGCGTAGCGCAGCCGCACCGAAGGGGAGCGCGACGTCGCCGCGCCGGCGCGCTCGTACAGGGCGCGCGCCTCGCGCAGCCAGAGCGGGCCGATCTCCTCGACCCGCTCCAGGAGCGGCGAGCGCCGGAGCTGGTCGTACCGCGCGAGCAGCGCGTCCGCCTGGGAGATGAGCTCCTCGCGCTCGTCGGCCGCCGGATCGAGCGCGCGGGACCAGACGGTCGGCGCTGCGTGGAGGGGCCCCGCCGCGAGCGCGAACGCAAGGAGCGCCGCGACGCCCGGCAGGCGCGAGCGCCAGGGCAGGCGCGACCGCCGGGGCGGGGGCGATCGCCGCGTCACCGCGCCCCTCCCGTGGTTGGCCGCGGCGCCGCGCTCCGCTCCTGTGGGACGCGCGCGGCCGCGTGCGTGGGCGCGCGCGCCCCGCCGCCTCGCCGGAGCGCGTCGAGGCGCGCGCGCGCCGCCGGGGCCCACGGCCCCTGGCCGCCGGCGCCCGACAGGTACGCCTCCCAGCGCGCGATCGCGGCCGCCGTCATGGTCCGCTCCAGCGCGAGCGCCTCGAGGGCGAGCCTGTCCTCCGGGACCGCGAGGTACTCGACGGTGCGCAGGCGCGCCGCCGCGCTGGCGAGATCGTCCGCTGCCCGCTCGCGCGCGGCCGCCCCGGCGCTCCGGTCTTCGGCGCGCCCGCGCGCACCACCCTGCCCGCGCGCGATCTGCTGCTCCCCGCGCGGGCGCCCCGCCTCCAGCGCGGCCGCCTCGCCTTCGAGCGCGGCGTCCGCCTGGGCCTTGTCGCCGGCGCGATCCAGCGCGAGCGCGAGCGACAGCGTGACGTCGCGGGCGAGCTGCGTCTGCGCGCGCAGGCGCGCCTCGCGCAGGTAGGCGATCGCCTCGTCGAGGTCCCCGCGGGCCGCCGCCTCTCCGTGCGCGCCGGCGGGCGGCCTCGCGCTCGCGTCGGCGGCGGACGCCGCGCCCGCGGTGGCCATCGACAGGTGCGCCGCCTCGAGCAGCACGAGCGCGCGCTGGTCCGCGGTCCCGAGCAGATCGATCCGCGGGACGAGCGCGCGGTAGATCGCGATCGCCTCGCCGCGCTTGCCGGTGCGGGCGAGCGAGCGCGCGAGGTCGTGCATCGTCTGCGGATCCTCGACGCTGCGGGGATCGATGCTCCGCGCCCGCTCGAAGGCGCGCGCGGCGTCCTCGGGCGAGCCGAGCGCGAGGGCGGCGCGGGCGAGCAGGACCTGCGGCGCGGCGTGCCCCGGGAGGAGCTGATCGGCGAGGTGCGCCGACTCGCGCGCCGCCTCGGCGTCGCCGCCGAGCTGCGCCTGGCCGCGCGCGAGCAGGTCGCAGTAGCGCGGGAGCTCAGGCGCTCGCGCGCGCTCCCAGACGGTAGGCCCCCGTGCGATGGCCCGGCCGGAACGCGCCGCGCACTCGGGCGGACGCCCCGCCGCCGCTGCGGCGGCGACCAGATCGCCCGCCTGTCCGGCGTGCGCGGCGAGCGGGAAGACGAGCAGGGCCGTGAGCAGCAGCGGGCCGAGGTGCACGGCGAGAGTGTACCAGGGAGGCGCACTGGAGGCTCACGCCGGGGCCGACGGCGCCGGGCTGCGATCCGGTTGATCGGGTGGGCGTTGGTCCGTTATGGTGCCCGAGGTGACAGCGTCGACGGGGGGCGTTCGCGGGTCGTGTTTCGCTGGACTCCGCAGCCTTGGAGCCTGAGGAGGATCGACATCATGGGCGAGGTGATTCGCAAGGATGCGCCAGCGGACGACATCATCGGTGACGTGCGCGCGACGCTCCACAGCGCTTCCGCGAAGGGCGGGCCCCTGCGGGAGCTCGCCGAGCAGCGGCTCGTGCCCGTGCTGACGCTCTTCGACGGGGTGGAGGCCCAGCGCAACGCCGCGCGCTCCGAGGCGGAGCCGCTGCTCGCCAAGGTCGAGGCGGAGTCCGCGCGCGCCGACGACGCGCTCAGCAAGGTCGCCGACGACGTCTGGAACGCCGTGGGGCGCCCCTCCGCGGATCCCGCGCTGTCGATCCTGTTCCCGGGCGGCGTGGCCTACTTCGCTGACGACGAGGACGGCGATCTCACGGGGCAGCCGGATCGGCTGGAGGTGCTCGCGCAGCTGCTCGGCTCGGGGATCCACCCGAAGCTCAGCCTGGACAAGGCGCAGGCTGCGGCGGCCGAGGTGAAGTCGGCGGCGGCAGCGGTGCGCTCGACGGTCGAGGCGACCCGGCTGCCGCTGGAGCGGCTGAGCGTGCTCGACCGCATCCGCGCCTCGGTGGCGAAGAGCGCGCACATCGAGCTGGTGCACCTGAAGCGTCTTTACAGGGCGGCTGGCTTCAGCGAGGCGGAGATCCACGCGGTCATCCCGGATCGCGGCCGGGCGCGGCGCCGCCTGTAGCGCGCCGCGCCCCTCGGCTCACGGGCGGGGGTACGGGCTGGGCGCGCCGAAGCCAGACGGCGCGCTGCGGCCGTAAACCCCGTAGTAGGGGGAGACGGCGGGCGAGTAGGGCCCGTTGGCGCCGAAGTAGACGGGGCCGTAGGAAGGCGCGCTGTTGGCGAAGCCGCCGCCGTAGTTCCCGTAATTGCCATAGTTCCCGTAATTGCCATAATTCCCGTAGTCGATGTAGTTCCCGTAATTGCCATAGTTCCCGTAATTGCCGTAATAGGGGACGCCAGACGGATAGCCGCTCTCCGGAATGTACGGGCTGCCGATGAGCGCGAGGAGCGACGTGGCGAACGAGAGGTTACGCTTCGTGGCGCTCAGGACCTCCGGGACGAGGTGAGAGAGCCCCGGGTGCAGCTCGGGCCCCACGATGGCCATCTGTTCCTGGAGATGGGCGAGGAACTCCCGGTGTCGATAGATCTGAACGTTGACGAACGTCCAGTCGAAGCTGGGCCCCGCGAGCCCCTCGATCTGCTGCCGATCCGACTCGCCCTGCTCGATCAGCGCCAGGCTGATCTCGTTGTCCACCGGCGTCATGCCCATTTGCCCGAGCGCGAGCGCGAGCTGCTGGCTCGCGGCGGTGTGATAGTCGAACAGCTGCGCGGCGAGCTCGACGACGTGCGGGTCCGACGCCTTGGCGCGGGCCATCTGCGCGTCGCTGATCTCGGTCGCGTTGAAGGCGGCGAGCACCGCGGCGAGCTGCGGCATGGTGAGCGAGAAGGCCTGTGAGGTGGAATCGACCGCCTCCTCGGAGCTGTCCTCGTCCGCCGGCACCAGAACACCGTCTTCCGCCGCGACGGAGCAAGCGCTGGTACCCGCGAGCGCGAGGGCTGCCATCCATGCAAAACGAAGAGAATCGACTCGAATGTTCATAGTTCCCCCATGTCATTGACGGAAGCGGGGCCGGCGCTGGAGCGCTCGGCGGTGATGCCTGGCCCGCCCCGTCACGTATCTTGAACTGTTGTTGGGAGACGCAAGCTGCGAGAACATCAAATAGGCAATTCTCACCAGCGCGCAGGATCGGCTGAATCGTCCGCGCCGCGCGACGGACCGGCGGAGAGGTGCCACCTCTCGACGTCGATGAACGGACGCGGGCACCGCCCGGGCGGCGGCGCTGGAATCCCTGCGTGAGGGCGGGCGGGGGCCGGGAGCGGCGCTGTCGGAGGATCAGCGTTGTGCCATGTCCGGGCTCGACGGAGAGCGCAGGACGGAGTTTGCCGCCTTGCTGGAGGACGGGCCCGGAGTCGGGCTCTCGGTCGCCGTCACCTGGCCGCCGGGGCGGGAGCAGGACGTCAGTCGGAGGTCCTGGCCGGTTTGCGGGCCAGGACGCCGACGCTGCCGTAGTAGACACCCCAGGCCGACGGATCGGCCGCGAACCGGGCGTAGCCGGCGAGATCTTCCGCGCTGACCCGCCCTGTCGCGAGGTACCTGTGCTGGAGCTGGGTGGCTGAGAGGCTCATGATCTCGGACAGCGGGTGACCGCCCGGGCACAGCGGCACCTCGTTCTCGACAGCCTCGATGGCGAGGCCTCGCGACGTCAGGATCGCGGGCAGGCGCAGGCCGAGGCCCGGGTCCTTGCCGCCGGCCTCGAACATCGCGAGGATCGACCGATTGACCCGATCGAACGCCTCGATATCCGGACCGGAGGCGCCCCTCGCCGCGGTGAAGTCCGGCTCCTCGAGCACCAGGTGGCCGCCGGGTTTCAGCGCTGCGAGCATGGAGTCGAGGAGATCCTGGAAATCCGCGTTGTGAATGAGCACGTAGCGGGCGTGCACCAGATCGAAGCGCGCCGCGTGGAAATTGAGCTGGCGGATGTCGCCCTCGATGATCCGGACCCCCGGCGGCGGAGAAGCGTCCATGAACCCGACATCGAGGTCGACCGCGACCACCTCGCCCTCGAGGCCCACACGCTCTGCCATCCAGCAGGCGATCGACCCAGCGCCGGCTCCCACCTCGAGGCAGCTCCAGCCGGGCCCCATCCCGGACGCCTTGAGAAGGCGCCGGCTGCCGGGGTCGAAGAAGCCCTCGATCCGCCGCAGGCGCTCCAGCTCTCGCGCACGCTCCGAACCCGCAAACACGTAGCTGTCCTCGGCCATAGGAATGGACAGAATAGTCCATCCCATGGAGGAAAAGCGAACTTCTCCCTGGTGACTTCGCCCGACCTTCTTCCAGCGGCATCGATCTGTTGAGCGGCGCACAGCGGGTGAGCTGTTCGGCCTGGGCTGTAAAGCGCGCTTGTCCCGACGATATGTCCAGACGCCTTCAAGGGAGCGGGAGTGCGCGGTCACCGCCAGGCGTCTACGCGAGCAGCCTTGGGCGGAGCCACAAGAGGCCTAGCGCGGCGGGCGCGAGGGCTGCGAGCCCGAGGACCGCGGCGCGCAGGAGGCGCCCCTTCCCGCGCGGCTTCTGCTTCCATCCGCCGGTCACGGTGGTCCCTTCCGGCAGGGGCGCGAACAGGTTGCCGTTCGTCGCGTAGGCGGTCCGGTCGTTCAGGAGATGCAGCCTGTCGGCGCTCCGCGCGAGCAGGCGTTCGGCGAGGCCCGGCGCGAGGAGAGACAGCAAGGCGAGCTGTCGGCCCGCGCTGCCCACGAAGATCTCTCGCCGAGGCGTCCGTGCCAGGCGAACGATGGCGCGCGCCACGCGTTCAGGTGAGACGATCGGGGGCATGGCCGTGGGCGTGCGCCCCGCGTAGTTGCCTGCGTGCTGAAAGAGCGGGGTGTCGACCGTCGCCGGCATGACAGTGGAGACATGGATGTCGCGGGCCCGCAGCAGCCTGAGCTCTTGCCTCAGGCTCCGGGAGAGCCCGCGAATCGCGTGCTTCGAGGCGACGTAGGCGCTGACATAGGGCTCGGGGAGCCTGGCCGCCATCGAGGCGACGTTGATGAGCACGCCGCTGCCCTGCCGCCGGAACTGGGCCAGCGCGGCCCGGGCGCCGTGGATGGTGCCGAACAGGTTGGTCTCGATGACGCGCCGGTAGGGCTCGGAGGGCGTCTGTTCGAACAGCCCGAAGAGCGTCACCGCGGCGTTGTTGACCCACACGTCGATCCGGCCGAAGGCCTCCGTGGCGCGCCGCGCGACCTCCATGACGGCCGCCTCGTTCGTGACGTCGGTGGGCACGACGAGGGCCTTGCCGCCGGCCTGCTCGCACGCGGTGGCGAGCTCGCGCAGCGGCTGCTCGCGCCTGGCCGCCAGCGTCACGGCGGCTCCGCGCCTGGCGAACTCCAGCGCTGTTGCGCGGCCGATGCCGCTCGAGGCGCCCGTGATCACGACGACTGGTTCCATGAACTTCTCGCGCATGCCTCACCCCTCCGACGTGCGCCGCGCTGCGAGCGGCCGCGCGCGGGCGCGGCGTGCTCCGCGGTCACAGGTGGTCCTTTCGCCATGCAATCGCCGGGCAAGCCGCGGCGAGGGCGGTTTGCGCGTCGCGTATGGCGCGTGTGGATCGATTCGCTCGCTCCGTGACCGGCCGAGCGCCTGTCGTCGAGCGCGCGCCGGCCGGCGTCAGGCGTTGTTCGTTTCTCGAGGGCATGGCGGCTTTCGATCGGGCGCGGCCCGATGCGCCGTTCCGGCGTCGTCTCGATCCCGACGGCCGGATCCGGCCCCAGCATGTCGAGCGCGGAACGCTACGCCGCCAGGCACCGAAGCGGCCTTTGCGCGCACGGGCGCGTCCGCCTCGCCGGCGGCTCGGTACGAGCCGCAAACGCAAACGATCTGGGAGACACATCATGCGAAGCATGTTTCTGGTAGTCCTGACCGCGCTGCCGCTCATGGCCTGTGGAGGCAATCAAGGCGGACAGGCGGCCTCGCCGGCGCCTGCACCGGCGGGCGGAGAGACCCCCGGCGCGCCTGGAACCCCAGGAGCGCCCGAGGGCGGAACGCCCGGCGCGGGCACGATGCCTGGAGCTGGAGGAGAGATGGGAGAGCCGGGCGCAGGCGCCCAGGGCGCGCCAGGCACCCAGGGCGGCACGCAGGAGTGGGGCAGCGGCACCCAGCGCAAACCGGGCGGCACCAGCGGCGCGCCGGGCGGCACGCCGAGCGGCGGCGCTGGCGGTACGCAGGGCGGCACGCCGAGCGGCGGCACCAGCGGCACGCCGGGGGGAGGGGCTTACGCGCCGCCGAGCGGCGGAACCGGCACGCCGGGCGGGACCAGCACGCCGGGCGGCGGCAGCGGCCAACGGGGCGGCACGCCCGGCGGCGGTAGCAAGAGCGGCGGCTCCCGCTCACCGGGTGGCGGCTCGGGTCAGTGATTTTCAAGCTATTCCCGCCTCACCTCCCATCGCAGCGACCGACCCCTGCGCAATCTCCCGCGCGATCGCGCAACCCTTGGCTCGACCTCCCGCGCGATCGCGCAACCCTCGGCTCGACCTCCTGCACGAGCGCACGCCACGACTGCCGCGTTGCGCGCGATCCGGCGGTGAGTCGGGCCGAGATGGTGGGGCGAGCGCGGATGGCGTGAGAGATGCCTGACTCCGCGACAACAGCGGCGGGGACTATCCGGTCCGGTCGGCTGTTTGATCCCGGATAACGGTCACGCCCACACGCCGAGCGCGGTAGGGCGATCACAGGGCGGAGAATACGCATTCATGGACGCGACGACTCGCACGGACGTGCCAAGGACCCACTTTGTCCTCGTACCCGGTTTCGGCGGCTTCGATGCCCTGGGATCGCTTCAATATTACCATGGCGTGACCGAGGCGCTGCGCGGCTGGAAGGGCGCGATGTACGACGCCCCGCTCACGCTTCACTACTTTCCGAACGTGCCCACGGCCGCCATCGAGACGCGCGCGCGGCTCCTCCTCGACTGGCTTCTGGAGCGGTACAAGCGCGGGATCCTCCGCCTGAGCCGCGGCGATTCCCTCCACCTCGTCGGACACTCCACCGGCGGCATGGATCTCCGGTGGATGATGAAGCTCCTCCACGATCACGCGGAGCACGCGGCGGGCGGCGCGCAGGTCGAGGGGCTGCCGGCGGAGCTGTTCATCAAGAGCATCTCCTCGGTGCAGTTCCTCTCCACGCCACACCGCGGCTCGAACCTGGCCCACGTGTTCACCCGCTGGTCCGGTGAGCTCCAGCTGCTCGCGGCGGTGCTGTACGAGACCAGCCGCGCCCTGCGGCTGCCGGGCTCGCGCTTCCTGGCCAGCTCGATCAAGCGGCTCGGGTGTTCCGCCGGCTGGATCGACGCGCTCCTCGACACCACGAGCTTGCTCGCCTCCTTCGATTCGACGGATGGCCTGGTCCGCGCGCGGGCGAGGGCCAGCTACTTCGATACGCTGAAGTGGCTGAGCGACGCCTCGGACGACTTCGGCGCCATGGCGGACCTCGATCCGAGCCGTCACTCCGAGGACCCTCTCCACGCGAAGATCTTCAGGACGACGTACGGGCACGTGCGCGTCCGATCCATCGTGACCAGGGCCGAGCCGCACCCGAGCGCGCCTGATTGGGATCTGTTCAAGATCTGTCACCGGTGGACAGCGCACAACCCTGGAGCGGAGCTCGGTCCGGACTGCTCCGTTCGCAGGCTCGACGCCGCAGGCAGCGTGGCGCTCGGCCGCGCGCACAACGACGGCATCGTCAACTCCGTATCCATGGTATGGCCCACGCTGGAGGACAGCGTCTACGTCGACGCGGACCACGCGGACATCATCGGGCACTACGGCGATTCGGACGCGCCGCACGAGGACGTCGTGCGCCCTGACCGCGACTACAAGCGATACGGCCTCTTCATGTCCAGCTCCGGCTTCGACCGCGAGCGCTTCCTGGACGTGTGGCGGTCGGTCCGCGGCTTCGCGCTCGCCGCCGAGTCGGGCCGGGAGAGGAAGGCGCCCTCTTCCCGGGTCGTCCTGCCGGTGTCCTCCGCGAGGAGGACCGATCCCGACGCCGGCGCCGCCGCGGACAGCACGCCGGCGCCTCGCTCCGAGGCCAGCGTCCCTTCGTCGATCCGTGGAGCGGAAGGCGCCGCGCCGTGAGCGCCGCGCGGGAGGAGGGCACGAGGGGCCTCCCCGCGCGGCGAGCCCGCTTTCTCAGGCGAACGCGTTGCGCCGCACGATGGTCGCCTCGCGGTCCGCGCCGACCGAGACGACGTCGACCGGCACGCCGGTCTCCTTCTCGACCATCTCCACATACTGCCGCGCCGCCGCGGGCAGCTCCGTCATGGAGCGGGCGGCGTCGATCGACTCGCTCCACTCGGCCACCGTCTCGAGCACCGGCTTGGCCGTCGCGATGTCGTCGATCGGGAACTCCCGCGTGCGCCCCGACGGCGTGTCGTAGGCGACGCACACCTTGAGCTCCGGCATGCCGGTCAGCACGTCGAGCTTGGTGAGCGCGATCCCGTCGAGGCCGTTCACCCGCGCCGCGTAGCGCAGCGCCGGCAGGTCCAGCCACCCGGTCCGCCGCGGCCGGCCCGTCACCGAGCCGTACTCGCCGCCCACCGACCGGAGCCGCTCGCCGAGCTGGCCGTCGAGCTCGGTCGGGAACGGCCCCTCGCCCACGCGCGTGCAGTACGCCTTCGCCAGGCCGAGGACGCGGCGGATGCGCGTCGGGCCGACCCCGGCGCCGACGCACGCGCCGCCCGCGATCGCCGACGACGACGTCACGAACGGGAACGTGCCGTGATCGATGTCGAGCAGCGTCCCCTGCGCCCCCTCGAGGAGCACGCGCTCGCCGCGGCGGAGCGCGCCGTCGATGAGCTGCGACGTGTCGGCGAGCAGCGGCGTGATGCGCTTCGCCAGCGGCGTGAGCTCGTCGAGGATCGCGTCGAGCGACGGCGGCTCGCCGCCCAGGGCGCGCAGCGTCGGCGTCCACGCCTCGAGCGAGCGCGACACGAGCTGCGCGAGCCGCTTCATGTCGCGCAGATCGCCGAGCCGCGCCCCGCGCCGCGACGCCTTGTCCTCGTAGCAGGGCCCGATGCCGCGCTTGGTCGTCCCGAGCCGCACGCCGTCCGCCGCCGCCGCCTCGCGGAGCGAGTCGATGAGCGGGTGGAACGGCAAGATCAGGTGCGCGCGATCCGACACGAACAGCCGCCCCTGCGTCGAGCAGCCCCGCGCCTCCACCGCGTCGATCTCGGAGACGAGCACCCCGGGATCGACCACCATGCCCTGCGCCATCACGCATCGGGCGTTCGAGCGGAGGATGCCGCTCGGGATGAGCCGTACGATGAGCTTCTCTCCGCCCACCACCAGCGTGTGGCCGGCGTTGGGCCCGCCGGCGTAGCGCACCACGAGGTCGGCGCTCTCCGTATAAAGGTCGACGACCTTGCCCTTGCCCTCGTCGCCCCACTGTGCGCCGACGATCACGATCGCGGTCATTCCGAAGCTCCTCTTGGATCACGTGGCCCGGCCTCGGCCCGCTCGTCACTCCGAGCGGCTCCGTCCGGGTTCAGGTTCGCCTTTACCCCAGGCTCGCTTGCCGAGCGAGCGTCTACTTGCCGCCCGGACGTCCTGCCCCCGTCTTCAGCACGATCGCCTGGGCCGCCGCGGCGTCGTCGAGGGCCGCCGGAACGGCGCTCGCGCTCGTCGCGGCCTCGCCGCCGCCGGATGTCGCCTCGATCACGAGCGCCCCGTCCCGCTCCCGCACCAGGTGGGAGAACCGCCAGGACAGCGCGTACCCCTCCGGATCCTGGTCCGGCGCGTGCGCCACGGCCGGGACGCCCAGCCCCCGCAGCGCCGCCGCGAGCGACGCGGCGCGCTCCGGCCGCACAGCGACGAGCACCCGCAGCGCCGGCTCGTCCGCGGCGCCCGCGACGTCGCGCGCCCAGGCAATCGCGTCGAGGTTCAGCGCGAAGCCGACGGCCGGCATCGGCAGGCCGAAGCGGGAGAGCAGCATGTCGTAGCGCCCGCCCGCCGCGATCGCCTCCCCGGGGCCATCGGCAAGCACGTGGAAAATTGCACCCGTATAGTACGCCAGACCGCGGAGCTCGCCGAGGTCGACCCGGAGCGCCGGGCCGAGCTCGGGGCTCACCCTGGCTGCGTCCCAGAGCGCGCGGAGCTCGGCGAGCGGCGCCTCGGCGGGCGTGCCGGTGAGGAGGCGCGTGGCGCGGTCGAAGACCGCGGCGCCGTCAGGGTCAGCCGCGCCGCCGCCCGCGAGGTCCGGCAGCGCGGCGATGGCCGCGACGATGCGGCGCGGGACGTCGGCGGCCTTCGGGCTCGCGAGCACGGCGGCGAGGCGGGAGGTGTCCTTCAGCTCGATCACCTCCGAGAGCTCGGCCGCGAGCCCCGCCGGGACGGCGTCGAGCAGCGCGCGCGCGATCATCGCGTGGCCGAGGTCCACCACGAAGCGATCCAGGCCGGCCTCCCGCACCGCGGAGGCGGCGAGGCGGAGGATCTCGAGCTCACCGGCGAGCGTGCCGACGCCGTAGAGCTCGACGCCGGCCTGCGGGATCTGCCGGTGGCGCCGCGCCCGCCCCTGGCGGCGGCGGAGGACCGTGCCCTCGTAGCAGAGGCGGATGGGGCGGGGCGCGTCCGCGAGCCGCGTGGCCACGAGCCGCGCGATCTGCGGGGTCATGTCCGGGCGGAGCGCCGCCACCTCGCCCGACTCGGGCTCGATGAAGCGCAGCACGTCCGCGGCGTCGAGCGTGCCGAGCCCGCGCTCGAGCACCTCGGCGAACTCGAACGCAGGCAGCGAGACCGGCTGGTAGCCGCACAGAACGAAGTGATCGAGCACACGCTTGGCGAGCGCGCGCCGGCGCCGCGCCTCCTCGGGGAGGAGATCGCGCATGCCGGCGGGCAGCGGGTGCGCCAGCGCACGCGGCGGGGCGGAGGCGGATGGCGCTGGCCGGTCCTCCTCGGGCGTCGGAACGTGGCTGTTGCCCCCTCGGGGGGCTTCCCATCGCGGAGCGTCGCTGGACATCGTGGCCCCGCTTATACCGGCTGAGCACGCGGTGCGCACGTGGCGCGCACGTCCGTTGAGCTTGCCGTGGCAAGGCCTTTGCTGGTCGGGTGCGCACCACCGGGCCCGTGGGCCGGAAGCGCACGCGGCGCCCTCGACGGAGAGATGGCTCATGGCTCTGACCGCCGTTCCGACCGATGTACCGAGCGCCAGCACGAGGCCTGAGACTCCTCTGGCGCCGCGCGGTCTCACCTCGCCCGGCGCGCTCGGGTCGCGCCCCTCGCCCCGCGCCGCGAGCGCGGGCCCGCTGGCCGAGGTCATCTGCCGGGCGAAGGACGGCGATCGGGAGTCGCTCGACGAGCTCACGCGGCTCATCCGCCCGCACGTGGAGCGGCAGCTCGCGCGCTACCCCGTGTCCGACGAGGATCGGCTCGACCTGGTGCAGTCGACGCTGCTGCAGGTGGTGCGGACGATCCGCTCGTTCCGCGGCGACTCGAGCTTCACGACGTGGCTCTTCCGCGTGACGGCGAACGAGGCGCTCATGCTGATGCGGTCGCAGCGGCGGCAGCGCGCGCGCATCGTCGAGGGGCTCGACTTCGAGGAGCTCGGCCTCTTGCCGACGATGCGCAGCACGATCGGCGAGGACGACGCCGCGTCCGCGGCGGAGCGGGAGGCGTACGTCCGCGAGGCGCTCTGCGAGCTGCCGGAGGACTACCGCGACGTGGTGCTCGCGCACTACCACGAGGACCTCGGCCTCCAGGAGATCGCGCAGAAGCTCGCCGTGAGCGAGAGCGCCGTCCGCTCGCGGCTCCACCGGGCGCGCGTGCGCCTGCGCGCGATCCTCAACGCGACCGCGTTCGGGCGCGAGATTGCCGAGGGCGTCGCGGCCTGAGGGGCGCGCGGGCAGCGACGTCCTGCGCGTGCGGGGAGGGAGGCTGACCGCGCGTGCAGGTCGGCCGCGCGCGCAGATCCGACGCGCGCGCAGATCCGACGCGCGTGGGTGTGCAGCTAACGAACGGTCGAGAGCCTGACCGTCGCGTCGCGCCAGCGGCGGAGGACGTCCCAGAGCTCTCCCATGGTACGGAGGAGCACGTCGGGGCGGGCGTCGAGGAGCTCCTCTCGCGATGCGAAGCCGCCGAGGACGGCGATCGACCGCGCGCCCGCGCGGCGCGCACACTCGATGTCCTGGGGGCCGTCGCCGACCATCACCATCTTGTGCGGCTGGACCCCGAGGCGCGCCGAGAGGTGGAGCAGCGGCGCCGGATCTGGCTTCTTGTCGGCGACGTCGCCGCCCGCGACCACCGCGCGGAAGCGCGCGCCGACCCCGAGCGCGGCGAGCACCGCGTCGGTGGTCGAGCGCGGCTTGTTCGTACAGACGCAGAGCGCGAGATCGCCGAGGTCCGAGAGCCTCTCGAGCATCTCCTGCGCGCCGGGCATCCAGCGGGTGAAGTCGAGCGGGTGCCGCGCGTAGTACTCGAGGAAGTGCCGGAGGACCTCCTCGACGCCGTCGGAGGTCTCGGGGAGCTTCGCCGCGCGTGCACAGAGCGCGCGCGCGCCGTCGCCCACGTACCGGACGATCACCTGCCCGGGCAGCGGGGCCCGGCCCGTCGCCACCAGCGCATGGTTCACCGCCGCCACGATGTCACCCCGGCTGTCGATCAACGTGCCGTCCAGGTCGAACACGACCACCGTGGGAGTGAGCATCGCCAGAGAGCCTACGATGGCGCCCTCGCTGGCGGAAGGTACGGCGAGCACCCCGATGTCATAGATACACGACTTGGTGTCCATTAACTGCGACTCCATGTATGAAAAATTTGACATTGGCTCGCCGGTCAGTTACCTAGTTCGAGCTGTCTGCAACCCCGCCAGGGATCGCTGGCACATCGAACCAGCGCGGCAGCGAAGCGGGCGCCGGGGTGCGGAGCGGCGCGAAACCGCGAGGAAACAGAGCCAGGGCCGCGCACGCGAGGCGTGCGCAGACGTCCGGTCATCTGCGGCCGGATGTGGAACAGGCGGAGCTCGTCTGCTGCGGATGCGGAAGGACGCGCTGCCGCGGAGGGCAAGATGACGTTCAAGGAATGGAACGCGGCGATCATGCTGACCGGCCAGGCGCTGATCACGGGCTGGTTGGTGCTCGATGCCGTGAGCACGCAGGGGTGGGACGCGCCTGTGTCTGCGGTGTCGGGGAAGATGCTCTGGGCCCTCCTGGCTTCGGTCGCGTTCAACATCGTGGCGACCATCGTGGTGACGATCGTCGTCAGCGTCGTGCGGCGCGAGGCGCTCAAGGACGAGCGCGCGGACGAGCGCGACGATGCCATCGCCGCGAGGAGCATGCGCAACGGCTATATCGTCCTCTCGATCGGCGGCGGGCTGATCCTCGCCCTGCTGGCGCTGGGCGGGCCCCCTGCGCTCGGGGCCTACGCGCTGTTCGCGGCGCTGATGCTCGGGGGCGCAGCGGACTCCGTCTCGAAGCTCATCTACTACCGCATCGGATAGCGCGATGGGCAAGGGGCAGCCTCAGATCACCAACGTCATCCGCGCGCTGAGGTTTCAGGCGAGCGAGATGACCCAGGCGGAGCTGGCCGAGAAGGTCGGCGTCACCCGTCAAACCATCGTCGCCATCGAGCAGGGCCGCTACTCGCCCTCCCTCGAGGTCGCCTTCCGCATCGCGGCGGCCTTCGGCGTGCCGCTCGAGCACGTCTTTCAGTGGAAAGGTGACGCGTCGGGCGAGCGGGGTTGAGCCGCGCGCCCGTCTCGCGCCGGCGTCTCGTTCATCGTTCGCGCAGGTTGCGTCGTTTGCGTCGGTTGCATCGTTTGCGTCGGTTGCATCGTTCGATGCGAGCGTGGAGGACTATCCATGAGAGCCATCGTTCAAGAGAGGTACGGTCCGCCCGAGGTCCTCCAGCTGAGGGAGGTGCCGCGGCCCGCTCCGAAGGACAACGAAGTCCTGATCAGGGTACATGCGACCGTCGCCACGTTCGCCGAGTGTGCCATGCGAAAGGGCGACCCCTTCATCGCGCGGCTCTTCACCGGGCTCATCAGGCCGAGGCTCCCTACCTCCGGCTTCTACCTCGCCGGAGAGATCGCGGCGGTCGGCAAGGGGGTGACGCGGTGGAACGTCGGCGACCAGGTCTTCGGGGCGACCGGCATGGATGCCGGCGCGTACGCCGAGTACAAATGCTTGCCCGAGGACGCCACGCTGGCCAGGAAGCCGCGCGGCGTGACCCACGCGGAAGCCGTCAGCATGTGTGACGGATTCCTCACGGGGCTGCCGTTTCTCAGGGACGAGGGCAAGGTCAGGGCCGGACAGCGCGTCCTGATCAACGGCGCTTCCGGAGGCATTGGCGCTGTCTCGGTGCAGCTCGCGAGGACCTTTGGCGCGGAGGTCACCGGCGTCTGCAGCACGGCGAACCTGGACCTCGTGAAGTCCCTGGGGGCCGAGCACGTCATCGACTACACCCGGGAGGACTTCACCAGCGCCGGACGTGCCTACGACGTCATCTTCGATGTGGCTGGCAAGAGCTCGTTCTCGCGATGCAAGGGCGCGTTGACGCCGAGCGGCGTCTACCTCACCACCGTGCCGACGCTGACCATCGTGGCTCAGATGCTGTGGACGGCCAGGACGCGCGGCAAAAAGGCCATCTTTGCGGCCACGGGCATGAGGCCGGCCAAGGAGGTGGCGCGCGATCTCGTCATCCTCAACGAGCTGATCGAGTCGGGCAGGGTGCGCGCGGTCATCGATCGACGCTATCCGCTCGAGCGAATGGCCGAGGCCCACGCCCGTGTCGAACAAGCGCACAAGAAAGGAAGCGTCGTCGTGACCACGAGCGCGGGCGACGACGAAGGCGCTGCGCGCGCGGCCGTGCTCCACGCGTGAGGCGGCGCGGATCGGTACGGGGAGCCCACGCCCGGCGCGCTTGTGTGCATCGAAGTGCAATAAGGACCGTAATTTCCGCTGGTGCGGCTCGCCCGTAGTCGAACGTCTGGCGCAGCCCATCCACAAGGTGCCCGCGGTCACCAGGTTTTGCTGTTCGGCGCTGACCTGTCGATTTTGTGATCGGGTCGCCTCGATCCGGAGATCCACAAGGCGTGAGCCGTGGTGAAGCGCTGACCCTGGTGCAGCTCCCCGCCGCAGTTCCGCCCGACAGCCGGGCGGCGGCCGCGCGCCTCACCGGGCTCGTGATGGAGCATTCGGCGTTCGTCTGGCGCTCGCTGGTGCGGCTCGGCGTGCCGCGCGCCGACGCGGAGGACGCGGCGCAGCAGGTCTTCCTCGTGGCGGCCCGGCGGCTCGGGGACATCGAATCGGGCCGGGAGGCCGCGTTCCTGTTCAGCACGGCGCTGCGGATCGCCTCGCGCGCGCGGCGGACCCAGCAGCGGCGCCGGGAGGTGCTGGAGGAAGCGCCCTGCGAGCGCGTCGACCCGGCGCCGGACCCCGAGGAGATGATGGATCGCGCTCGTGCCCGCGCGACGCTCGATGCCATCCTCGACACGATGCCCCTCGAGCAGCGCGCTGTCTTCGTGCTGTTCGAGCTGGAGCAGATGACGACGGCGAACATCGCGGCGCTGCTCGATCTTCCGGCAGGCACGGTCGCGTCTCGCCTCCGCCGGGCGCGCGAGCACTTCCAGGCCGCCGTGAGGCGGATCGAGGCGCGGGCCCATTTCCGAGGTGAATCGCCATGACCGATCCCGTGCGCCTTCTGGACCAGAAGGGGAGTGATCTGCGAACGACGCTCCTCCACGCGGCGCTCGACGAGAGTCCGCCGAGCGGCTTGACCCGGCGAATGCTCGTCGCGGTCGGCGTCGGGGCCGCCGTGACGGCGACGGGGGGCGCGGCCGCGGCGGGGACGGGGGGCGCGGTCGCGACAGGGACGGGGAGCGCGGGCGCGGCAGGGGGCGCGGCTGCGGCAGGGGGCGCGGGCGCGGCAGGGGGCGCGGCCGTGGCAGGGGGCGCGGCTGCGGCAGGGGGCGCGGCTGCGGCAGGGGGCGCGGCCGTGGCAGGGGGCGCGGCTGCGGCAGGGGGCGCGGCCGTGGGGGCGGGGGGCGCGGCCGCGATGGGGGGCGCGGCCGCGGCGGGGGCGAGCGCCGCGCTGAAGGTGGCGGGTGTGGCGGGCGGGAGCGGGATCTTGAGCGCGCTCGGGATCGGCGCGCTCGCGGGGGTCCTCACGCTCGGGGTCGCGGAATGGACGCACGTCGACGCGCCGATGCCCGCGAGGCGCGCTCAGGAGGCGTCCAGCGCGCCGGCCGCGCTCGCCGCGCCGCGCGCGCATGGCGCGGCCGAGGCGGAGCTGTACGAGCGCGTCCCGGAGGAGCGAACGGACGAGGCTTCGCCCATGGCCGCGCCCGCCGCCACGGCTCCTGCCGCCACGGCGCCGAACAGCCCGCGCGCACGCGAAAGGAACGCGCCGACGCTGGCCTCCGAGCTGGCGCTGCTCGACACGGCGCGGCGCGCGCTGCGACGCGGCGATCCGGCGGCCGCCCTCGCGCTCCTGGCTCGCCACGCGCGCGAGTTTCCGAGCGCTCAGCTCTCCGATGAGGCCGCCGTGATCCGGGTCGAGGCGCTGGCAAGCAAGGGGGATCGCGCGGGCGCCCACGAGGCGGCGCGGCGCTTCCGCGAGGCACACCCGGGCAGCCCTCACGCCGGTCGCGTCGAGTCGGCCGCCGGGCTCGACGCGAGCGAAGGGACCGTGCACCGGAGGAACGGACGCCGAGAGTGATACCGAAGCAGGCATCGCCACGGCGCGTTTGACGACCGCGTCCACGCGCTGCTGTTGCTCGGTGCTCTCGCTGCCTGTCGCTCGAAGAGCCCATCTGGCGATCACGCCGCGCTGGTTCTGCGCGCCAGAAATCCCTGCGGGCGAACGAGCGAACGACCTGGAGATTTGGCGACCGGACGCGGCCAAGCGAACACCTCACGAACATCGCTTGGCTCGCCAGGGAGGCTGCCAGGGCTCCGGCTCTCGGGAGCAGCGCATCTTGCGGTGTCAGGCGATGTTCGATATCGTCGGTCGTCGGCGGAAGGAGCGTATCGGTATGGCTCAATACGTTTCGCCTCATCCCGGCCTCGAGGGCCCCGGGAGCGCCTTCGCGTCGGTCACCGCAGCTCTCCGGACGCACGGAGACCTCGGGAAGCAGGTGCTCTCGACGCTGGGTGTGACTGACCTGGTCGCGGGCGGGTGGTACCCTCTCCAGATGCTCCTCGACATGCTGAAGGGCGTGGCCCGGGCGAGCGGGGACCATACGCTGCTCGCCATCGGGAAGGCGATCGTGGATCACGCCGTGTGGCCGGCCATGCCGCCGACCATCGTGGATGCCCTCCAGATGATCGACGTGGCATACCACATGAATCACAGGCGTGACGGAGTGGTGATGTTCGATCCGGCGACCGGCGTGATGCGGGAGGGGATCGGCCACTATCGCTGTCATCCGGAGAAACACGAGATCATCATGGTCTGCGATACGCCTTATCCCTCGGAGCTCGATCGTGGGGTCGTGCTCGGCACGGCGCGGCGAGCGGCGTCGCGCGGGGTCAGGCCGCGCGTCGACGTCGTGCTCGACGAGTCCCGCCCGTCGCGGAAGCGCGGCGCCGACTCCTGTGCCTACCGCGTCACCTGGTGAGTTGAGCGCGCGGGAGCCCTCACAGCCAACGGGATCGACGTCATCCCGGCGAGCCGCGTCCAACCACGCCACGCGCCGCGCCCGTGAGGTATGCTCCGCCGGACCGTGCCGCCGCCGAACCAGCGCTCCGACCGCGAGCGCGTCCTCGCGTTGCTCCAACGCCACGGATGGAACGCGACCTCGTTCCAGACCCTGGAGTCCGACTTTCACTACTGGTTCCATGGCGACGACGCCTGCGTGGCCTACGTCGATACCGGCGGCGCGTGGGTCGCCGCCGGCGCGCCGATCACGGCGGCCGAGCGGCTGGCCGAGGTCGCGCAGGCGTTCGTGGAGGCGGCCGCGGCAGAGGGGCGGCGGGCGTGCCTCTTTGGCGCCGAGGCGCGGTTCTGCGAGCGGGTCTCGTGGAGCGCGATGCTCGTCGGCGAGCAGCCGGTCTGGGAGCCGGCGCGCTGGAGCGGCGTGCTCCGGTCGAGCCGGAGCCTGCGCGAGCAGCTCCGCCGCGCGCGCGCGAAGGGCGTGGTCGCGCGCTCGGTCAGCCGCGGCGAGCTCGAGGACGCCGGGAGCCCGCTGCGAGGCGAGGTGGAGCGCCTCATGGCGCGCTGGGCGTCGTCGCGGCCGATGGCGCCCATGGGCTTTCTCGTGCAGGTGGAGCCGTTCTCGTTCGCGGGCGAGCGGCGCTATGTCGTCGCGGAGGCCGGAGGCGCCGTGGTCGGCTTCCTCGCAGCGGTGCCCGTGTACGCGCGGCGCGGCCTTTTTCTGGAGGACCTGCTGCGCGACCCGTCCGCGCCGAACGGCACCACGGAGCTGCTCATCGATCACGCGATGCGCGCCGCCGCGGCGGAGGAGCGCCTGTATGTGACGCTCGGCCTTGCGCCGCTCGCCGGGCCCGTGCGGCGCGGGCTGCGCGCGGCGCGGCGGCTCGGGGCTCGCCTGTACGATTTCCAGGGACTCTACGCGTTCAAGGCGAAGCTGCGGCCCGATCGCTGGGCGCCGATTTACCTGGTCATTCCGCCGGGCGGCCACGGCCTCGTGGCCATCTACGACACGCTCGCGGCGTTCTCGCGCGGGGGGCTCCTGCGCTTCGGGCTCTCGACGCTGCTGCGCGGGCCGGCCGTGATCTTCGAGGTGCTCGGCTGGCTGCTCGTCCCGTGGACCGCGCTGCTCGCGATCGCGCCCGCGGCGCGTTGGTTCCCGTCACCCGCCGTGAAATGGGCGTGGGTGGCGTTCGACGTGTGCCTCGCGCCCGCCATGCTGCGGCTGAGCCGCCGGTACGGGCAGCTGCTCTCGCTGGTGCTGGCCGCGCTGGTGACCTGCGACGCGGCGCTGACGCTGGCGGAGGCGCTGCTGTTCAACGCGTCGCGGGCGCGGGGGGTGTTCGAGGTCGCGGTCGTGGGGACGGCGGTGGCGGCGCCGGCGGTCGCGGCGGTGCTTCTGTGGAGCGCGCGGATGCACAAGCTGGAGCGGCGCTTCGGGGTGGTGGGGGCCAGGAAACCCAGACGCGATACGAACGCCTAGCTAGAGACGATACCCCGGATCGCCCGGTAGTTTGCCGTCGATGCGAAGGACTTTGACGTCACTTCCCGCTGCAGACGCGGGAACGAACCCGATCGCTCCCTGACCGCGGCCCACTTCGCGCCGACGCGGGTGTCGACGAGGCGCTCGCGCGGCTCATCGACGCCTGCATCGACCCGCGCCACGCCGCGCCGCGCGCGGACGAGCCGGGCGCGGCGCCCGCGGACGATCGGCTCGGCGACACGCTCCGCCGTCGCGGGTGCCGTGGCCCGCCGCGCTCCCGCCGGGGTCGCTCCTCCTCGTGTCGCCGCTCGCCCCCCGACGCGCCCATCCCGTCGGTGCTGCGGCCACCATGAGGACCTAGCCGCGGGGCGCTTCACCGCGTGTTGAGCGCGGTCCAAAGATTTCGGCATGCGCCACGTCGTAGTCCGAATCGCCGGCACGCTCGTCATCAAAGGCCAGATCGAACCAAGCCTCTCGGTCTACCCATTTTTGCCCCAAGTCAAATCGTTTGAAGTACGCAATCCGGCCATCAAGAGGGAGCGCCCGGAAATGCGTGAGGAACGCTTTCATGCACGCAGCCCCGTCAAGCGTATGCCAGAAGAAGCTGTCCTTCTCGGCGTAGACGAGGAGGTCGACGCCCCGCGCATCGAGCTCTCGCCGATCGAACTGGAGAGGGAAATGGTAGCAGAGCCACGGCGCGAGGGGCTCGGCCGCGCGCTTGGAGATCTCCCGTTCAGCAATGAGCGTCAGAAGCTCACGCCTGTATTCGTCGAGGTATTGTCGGAACGCCTCCGTGCCTCTCCCCTTCGCCTGCGGGTCGCCTTCCGAACGCCTCTCTCTTTTGAGCTCAGACATGTATTGTGTTCTCGTTGTCTGTTTCAGGCTCGGGTCAGGCTGGTCGTGTAGAGCGCTGGATCGTCCGCTTTCAGCCGTCGAGGACCAGATTCGCTTTGGCCGAATACGTTAATGGCGAGCTTTTGTGTGTCGATGTGAATCTCTCCGCTGCGAGTGTTGCGATTGAATGTTCCGTGGGGCGCGATCGGGGCCTGTCAGATGCCAGCCCCGGCGAATGACGCGACAGGTTCGAACTACCAGCGGTGCATCGTCACGGAGTGCGTGTCAGCGCATATCGTGCCTTCACCACCAGGCATGACCGCGACGAACCCGGGCGTGGTCTTTGCGGGCAACCGTCCGGTCGTGTCGACCAACGTCGTGTCCGTGCCGGTGTGAAGCACGATCCAGCGGGCTTCAGCCACCCTCAGGTCGCTGCCCCTGCCGGCGTGCGTGCCCAAGCTCCGTACCGTGCCGAGGTCCGCTCCGACCAGCTCGAGCTCGCCGTGGGGAGAGAGGTGCACGATCTGCTCTGCGTCGAGCCACGCCAGCTGGGGCCCGTCGTAGGACAGCGCTGAAGACGCTCGCCGGTGCGTCAGCCGCGAGCGCACGAAGACCGCCATGAGCGGCGCGCCGGGGAGATCACCGTCGTTGAACATGAACGAGTCACCGCCAGCGACCACGAGGTCAGGATTGTCTGGGTTGAAGTCGATGCTCTCCACGCTGCAGAGCGGCATGCGCCACTCGTTGTTGCCCGTCGCGACCTCGAACACGTCAACGCCTTTGCCATCGCTGACCGCCACGAGCGCTCGGGCGGCATCGACGCCCACCAAGGCCACGTCGTCCCAGTGATCGCTCACGCTCATCGCCCAGCGTTGCTCGACGAAATCCCAAGCACGAAACCCCGCGGCCGTCACCCCACCCCCGATCTCCACGATCAAGTAACGTGCACCGGCGAAGCGCATCCGCTGGTGGAACAAGAGCCCGTTCTGTTCTGGAACCTCGTCGCGCATGAGGAGCGTCCCACCGAGGTCGCGGACCTCGACGATGTCCCAGTTCGCGCGCGCCACGGCGATCGTTGACCCCACCAGCCCAATGTCTCGCACGCGGAGCGGGTAACGCCTCGCAATTCTTCGCGCTTCGATGCTCATAGAAAGCTCGGGGTTTCGTGGCTCGCGCAGTTCAAGGCACCAGAAGATCCAAACGCGATCCGAAAATCAAGCTCCTCATGGTGGCCGTCCCGCCGTACAGCCACGCCGTCGAGCGCCTCCTATCTGCGTTTGCGGGGGGAGGGCCGGCGCCGCGCCGCTCTCGGGAGCAGGGCGCCCCCGAGGCTGAACGCGGCCAGGAAGTACTGAAGGACGTGTCCCACGAAACCAGGATCGGGCGGCTCGATCGGCATGGCCGGAAGGCTACCAGCGCCCGCCGGATCGGTTATGCTGTCGGGGCCCCATGACGATCGACATCTCTCCCGACGCGCCCATCCCGTCGGTGCTGTCGAAGCTCGACGAGATCCGGCAGCGCATGGCCTCCCACACCGATCGGGACGACGAGCGGCGGATCCTGGAGATCCTCGCGGGATCGGCCGCCATCGAGCTCGACCAGCTGCTCCTCCAGCTCGATCTGCCCGCCCTGCTCGGAGACATCGACGATCGCCTCATCGGCCCCGACAACCGCACGGCGCTGCTCGAGCTCCTGACCGCCGAGCGCCTCGGCGACCTCGGGATCCCGGCGCGCGCGGCGCTCATCTCGGCGCTGCAGCGCGGCCGCACGGGCAGCCTCGACGAGCGGGCGCTGCGTCGCCTCTGGCTCGGCACGCGCGGCGCCGACGTCACGCGGCTCAAGAACGCGCTCGACGGCCGGGGCGGCTACCGCGATCTTCACCAGCTCTTCTACCACGATATCGACGACGACTCCCTGCGCGAGGAGCTCCTCGCGCACTTCGCGCGAGAGGCGGTCTCGGTCTCGGTGCGCGAGGTGAAGGTCCTGTCCGATATCGACGATACGTTCTACGCGAACTGGAAGGACGCCCGGTACCCGAAGAAGACCGTCTATCCCGGCGTCCTGCAGTTCTATGCGGAGCTCGACCGCGGCCCTGGCCCCGTGCCCGGGCGGGCCGGCGATCTGACCTTCGTCACCGCCCGCCCCGGCGACCGCCTCGGCCTCGTGGAGGACGCGACGATCAAGGCGCTCGCCGAGCGCGGTCAGCTCACCGCGACCGTGCTCGCGGGCTCGTTCACCCGCCTCATCGGCAACCGCACGATCGCGGAGAAGAAGCTCGAGAATTTCCTCGAGTACCGGCGGCTGTACCCCGAGTACGACTTCGTCTTCGTCGGCGACAGCGGGCAGGGCGATATCCATTTCGGCCAGGGCATGCTCGAGCTCGCCCCGGAGACGGTGAAGGCGGTTTTCATTCACGACGTGGTCGCCACGCCCGATCTCACGCGGAGAGAGCTCGCGGCCTCCGGCGTTCACCTGTTCGATACGTACATCGGCGCAGCGCTCACGGCCCTCGAGCTCGGCCTCCTCGGCCCCGAGGGCGCGGCGCGCGTGGCCGAGGCCGCCCTGGCTGCGTTCGCCGCGATCCAGTTCCCGTCGCACGCGGACCAGGAGGCGCGCCGCCGCGAGATGGCGCGCGACGTCGCCCGCCTGAACGAGGCGCTGCACATCGATTAGAGCGCGGCGACGAAGCGGTCGATCTCGGATTCGTCGTTGTAATAATGGACCGAGGCGCGCACCAGATCGGGAATCCCGCGGTCCTCGAAGTCGAGTAACGTCCCGGCGGCGGTCGACACGCTGACGTGGATCGCCTGCGCACCGAGCCGCGCCTTGATGGCCGTGGCGTCCTCGCCGGCCCGGGTGAAGGTCACGATGCCGCAGCGCTGCTCGCCGAGGTCGCGCACGGTGACCCCGGGGATCTCGGAGAGCCGCGCGCGCAGGCGCTCGGCCAGCGCACCTACCCGATCGCGGATCGCGGGTAGGCCCAGCCGGAGCGCATACTCCGCGGCCGCGCCGAGCCCGAGCCGGCCGGCGACATAGCTCTCCCAGTTCTCGAAGCGCCGGGCGTCGGGCCGCAGCTCGTAGCGATCCGGCGCGGTCCAGCGGGCCGCGTGGAGATCGAGGAACGGGGGCTCCAGCCGGTCGAGCAGCGCGCGCCGGACATAGAGAAAGCCGGTGCCGCGCGGCCCGCGCAGGTACTTGCGCCCCGTCGCCGACAGGAGATCGCAGCCGATCGCCTCGACGTCGATCGGCAGCTGCCCCACCGACTGGCAGGCATCGAGCAGGAAGGGCACGCCCGCCGACCGGGCGCGGCGGCCGATCTCCTCCGCCGGGTTGACCAGCCCGCCGTTCGTGGGGACGTGGGTGATGGCGATCAGCTTGACCCGCTCGTCGAGCAGGCAATCGAGCGCAGGCAACGACACGGCGCCGCGCTCATCGCTCGGGATCGGGACGATCTCCGCGCCGGTGCGCCGCGCGACCTGCAGGAACGCGATGTAGTTCGAGGCGTACTCGGTCCGCGCGGTCAGGATGCGATCGCCCGGGCCGAAGCGGAGGGAGTAGAACGCCATGTCCCACGCGCGCGTGGCGTTCTCGACCAGCGCGATCTCGTCGGGCGCCGCGCCGATCAGCCGGGCGATCGAGCCGTAGACCGCCTCGATCCGCTCGCCCGCCTCCGCCTCGGCCTCGTAGCCGCCGAGGGTCGCCTCGCGGCGCAGGTGCTCGACCACCGTGTCGACAACCACGGCCGGAGGCAGCGAGGAACCCGCGTTGTTGAAGTGAAGGACGCTGGCGCAGGCAGGGGTGTCGCGGCGCAGCGCGGCGATATCCATCGTCATGACGTCATCTCCTCGAACGGCCGACACGCTGCCGGCTGGGCAGCTCCACGTCAATCGCGGCGGCCGCTGACGGCAGCGCGTCGGTGCAGCGAAGTGAGGGCTATTTCATCAGCCCACTGCGCAGCTCGCTCGGGGAGTAGCCGAGCATGCGGCGGCAGGTCCGCGAGAAGTGCGCGAGGTCGGCGAACCCCGCGGCGTGGGCGGCGCCCGTCGCGTCGAGGCGCGCGAACGCCCCGAGCGCGAAGAGCAGCCGGCGCCAGAGCTGGAAGGCGCGGATGGGCAGCCCCACGTCGCGCACGAACAGCGCCTGCAGGTGCGCCTCGGAGACCCCGGCGCGCGAGACCGCGAGGCGCCGGTCCGCTTCCGGATCGCGCAGCGCCTCCAGGACGCGGGCGACCCGCCCATCCAGGGCGCAGCGCGGCGACTCCCCCGCGAGCCAGGACGCGACCTCGCGCGCGAGGCCGCCGAGCACGTCGGGGCGCGACAGGGACGCCCGGTGCGCCGCAACGGCCCCGTCGAGGCGTGAGAGGAGCCGGCCTTCGAGCGGACAGGGGCCGCCGTGCAGGCGCGCATGAGCCGCCACGTGCGGCATCTCCTGGGGGTCGTACAGGAACCCGAGCGTCGGTCCGGGGCTCGTGGCGGCGTGCCACAGGTCGGGGGGCACCACGACCGCGCGCCCGCGCACGATCGCGCCGCCCGGCTCGGTCACGGTCACCTCGCGCTCGATCCCCACCAGGATCGCCGCGCCGTGCTCGGCGTGGAGGGTCGACGCCATCGCCGTCGAGGCGCGCACCGCGAAGGCGTCCGCGATCACGGCGCCGATCCGGGATTCGTTCAAGCGGCCCACGTCCCCTGATCCTAGCCTGGCCTCCGCTGGAGGTCGTGAGCGATGAACCTGTTCTCGGAAGAGATGCGCCGCAACCCTTACCCCGTATACGACCAGCTCCGGAGCCGATCTCCCGTGCTCCACTACCCACCGTCCGACTCGTGGATGATTTTCGATTACGACGGCGTGAAGCGGGCGCTCCACGATCACGAGGCGTTCAGCTCGGTCGTGTCGCCGCCGGGCACCAGGACCGCCGAGTGGCTCATCTTCTCGGACCCTCCGCGCCACACCAAGCTGCGCGCAATCATCATGCGGGCCTTCACGCCGCGCGCGGTCGCGGGGCTCGAGCCGCGCATCCGCCGGCTGTCGCGCGAGCTCCTGGACCGGGCGATCGAGAGCGGACAGATGGACCTCGCCGAGGACTACACGGTTCCGCTCCCCCTCCTGGTGATCGCCGAGATGCTCGGCGCCCCGAGTGCGGACCAGCCGCGGTTCAGGCGCTGGAGCGACGCGATCCTGGACCTCAGCACCACGGTCTCCGGCAGCGAGGAGGCGGCCCGGGCGCTCGGCGAGTTCACCGCGGTGACGGCCGAGATGCAGGCCTACCTGAGAGGCCTCATCGAGCAGCGGCGGGCTGCGCCGGAAGATGACCTCTTGACCAGGCTCGTCGAGGCCGAGGTGGACGGAGAGGGGCTGAACGAGGACGAGATCCTGGGCTTCTTCCAGCTCCTCCTCGTGGCCGGCCACGAGACGACAACGAACCTGATCGGCAATGCGATGCTGTGTTTCCTCGAGAATCCGGGCGAGCTCGCCCGCCTTCGGGCCGCGCCCGATCTGCTGCCCTCCGCGATCGAGGAGGTCCTGCGCTACCGCTCGCCAGTCCAGGCGATGTTCCGCGTGACGAGGCGCGATGTCCCGATGCACGGCCAGGTGATCCCGGCCGGCAAGGCGGTGCTGGCGATGATCGGCGCCGCGAACCGAGATCCAGCGCAATTTCTCGACCCTGGCCGCTTCGACATCGCGCGTGATCCCAACCCGCACATCGCGTTCGGGCACGGCATTCACTTCTGTATCGGGGCGCCGCTCTCGCGCCTCGAGGCCAGGATCGCGCTGGCGGATCTCGTCGCGCGGCTCGGTGGCCTGGAGCTCGCGAGCGACGCGCCGTGGGAGCCGCGCCGGGCGATTCACGTGCACGGCCCCACCCGCCTGCCGATCCGATTCACGCCGGGTCCGCGCCTCGGCGGCGCCCCGGGCCGTCAGGGCACCCGCAGCGAGGCGGCGACGTCGAGCAGCGGCGCGAGCGCCTTGTCGTCCGCGGCGCCGGCGAAGAGGTGAACCATCAGGCCCTTGATCTTCGGGTGCGGCAGCATCGCCTCCGCCATGACGCGCGTGGGGCTCATGGGCCAGACCTGCCAGCTCATCGCCTTTCCGAACACCTTGCCTGGCCTGGGCGTGGGGCTCACCTTCGCCTCGTTCTGGTTGTACTGGAACGACGGGTGACCACCGACATAGATGCCTATCGCGGACTGCGACGCGCCGAGCTCGACGGGCAATCGCACGCGGTGCACCGTGAAGTCCGGGCCGCGCTGCACGGTGGTGCTCGCGCCCGCCGGGACCTTCACGAGGAAGCTGTCCTCGCTGCCCTGCCCCTTGATGGAGCGCTCTCCGCCGCCCGCGTCGATGCGCCGCGCTCCCGCGCTCAGGGTGGCGGCGATCGCGCGCGCGAAGGCCGTGCAGCGGGGCAGCTCGCCGCGCGCCTCCGGCAGGTCGGCCGCGCCGGCCGCGAGCGCGCTGCAGCCCGCCGCGTCCTTCGCGGCCGGAGGATTCACGTAGAAGGCGAGCCTCTGAACGAAGCCGTCCGGGTGCAGGACGTACATGCCGAGCACCGGGATCGCGACGCTGCCGCGATTCGCGCTCCCGGGGAACACGGCCCAGGCCTTGAGCTGCTCGTCGGCCAGGCGGAGCGGCTCCGCCGTGGCGCTGCCCCCGGGGAAGTCCGCGGCCATCGCGGCGCGCACGCCGCCCTCGGGATCCTTGCCGCCAAGCGCGAAGAGCTCGTGGGCCATCAGCACGAAGCGCTCGTCGCCGGCGTCGAGCACCACGCGGGTCTCCTCTTCGTCCGGCTCCGCCGCGGCCATGACCGAGCGCGCGCGCGCCTCGATCCGCGCCCCCTCGGGCAGCCGCACCGCGAGGCGACCCGAGAGCAGCGAGGTGGCCGGCCGCTTGCTCAGGAAGTCGGTCGAGGGCGCTGCGGGCCCGGGCGAGCCCTGGGTCGGCGCGATGGGCGCCTCGCCCTGCGGCGCGGGCGCGGGCGCCTCGCCCTGCGCGCTGGCCGGCGCCTTGACCGGCGCGCCGCCGCTGCCAGAGCACGCGGCGCAGGCGAGGAGGGCTCCGCAGGCAAGCGCGAGCGCGGAGGGAAGGCGGGCGAGGCGGGCTCGACGTAGGCGGCGCATGGAGCGCGACCGTAAAGCACCGTTTGCCAGCGGGCAATCGCGCTCGCGGCCGCATGGCACGAGGCGCTGAGGGCGGCGCGCGCCGCGAGCGTCTCGTTGCATGGATCGCTCGGTCGCGCGGTCATCCGGCGTTCCTGATGCCTGCGGGGCTGATGCCCGCCCTCCTCACCCGTTCTGCTGTTCGATCCGGCGAAGCCAGCGGACGCGCCGCGATGGACCGTCAGGTTCGCCGCGGCGCCGCGCCGACGAGCTCGTCCGAGCCGAGCTGGCGCGTCGTGCGTGGCGCACGGCCGACGAGGAGGGGAGGACCGCGGCGTCATCGCCGCTCCTCGCACCGGTGGCACCACCATTGCTGAATGTGGTGGCGCTGATGACGCTGGCGCCGCCGGTGCCGGCAGCATCAACGACGCCGGCGGCGCCCGGCGGACCGCCGTCCCGCAGCCGAGGTTGGCGAGGGGATGGGCAGGCATGGAGGATTCGATGAAAGAGCAGACCTCCGTCGAGGTCCTTGTTCCACGTGAGATGTCGCCGGATCAGAGACAGCGCCTCATCGACGAGATCTATGGCTTCCGCCGCCTGATCTTCGAGGGTGCGCAGAGGGAGAAGAGCTTCTCCACTCACGTCATCGACGCTGGCGCGGAGCACGGCGCCGTCGTGGTCCACAGGGGTGCTGGCGGCCAGATAACCAGCTATTTCGCGGTTCAGATCATCGATCCGGGGCCTTCCGGCGTGCAGATAGCGATCTTCCGTGGCGAGTCCGGTGCGCTCGGCGAGCACGCCGGCGGCGATGTCGTCCTCCGCCACGTCCTCTCGCGCCTGATCCGGTACATGCTCGCTCACCCGGGTCGACCCGTGTATTGCCTGTGCTCGCTGGCCCACCCGTCGAGCTATGCGCTGTTCTCGCGCTTCGTCGACATCACGCGCGCGAACCCGCCCGAGGGGACGCCGGCGGGCGCGGACGATCTCATGTCCGGGCTCGCCGCCTCGTTCGACCTGAAGGCGGACGATCGCGGTAGCCCGTTCGTCTTCGAGGTCGGGCAGACGGCGGCCGAGCCGCCCGCCGGCTGCGACTTCCTGCACCTCTACGAGAACCCGTCGGTGCGCTACTCCCTCTTGACGCATCTCGGCCCCGAGGAGGGGCACGGGCTCATCACGCTCGTACCGCTGAGCCTCGGCGGCATGATGCGCGCGGCGGCGCGTTGCTCCGCGCCCGAGGCGAGGCGCTTGTAGCGCGCCGCTCGCCGGGTCAGGCCAGGACTTCGGACAGGCTGTCGAGGAATCGCTGGTTCTCGCGCTCGGTGCCGATGGTGACTCGCAGGCTGGTCGGCAGGTTGCCGAAGGGCCGCACGATGACACCCTTCCGGAGCAAGGCGTCGTATACCGGGCGCGCCGGCCGCCCGACGTCCACGAGCACGAAGTTCGCCTGGCTCGGCGCCACCGACAGCCCGCGCCGCGTGAGCTCGCGCGTGAGCCGGTCGCGCTCGCGGATATTCAGCGCGCGGCTCTTCTCGATGTGCTCGGCGTCGTCGAGCGCCGCGAGGGCGGCCACCTGCGCCAGCGCGCTCACGTTGAACGGCGCGCGCACCCGGTTGATGTAATCGATGAGCTTGGCCGGGCCCACGGCGTAGCCGACGCGGAAGCCCGCCAGGCCGTAGATCTTCGAGAAGGTGCGGAGCACGAGCAGCCGCTCGCGGAGCCCGCGGAGGCGCATGGAGTCCGGGAAGTCCGGCGCGTCCGTGTACTCGATGTACGCCTCGTCCATGACCACGATGACCTCGGGCGGGAGCTCCCTGAGCAGGCGCTCGACCGCGGCGCGGCCCACGTGCGTGCCCGTCGGGTTGTTCGGGTTCGCGATGAACAGGAGCCGCGTCTTCGGCGTGACGGCCGCGGCCATGGCCTCGAGGTCATGCCGCAGCTCGCGCAGCGGTACGGCCGTGAACGGGATGCCGTAGGCGAGCGCGGCGAGCTTGTAGACGACGAAGGCCGGGTCGGCGAACACGATGTGTGACCCGGGCGTCGCGAACGTGTGCACGATCAGGTCGAGGAGCTCGTTCGAGCCGTTTCCCTGGACGATCTCCTCCATCGTGACGCCGTGGACCGCCGCGAGCCGCTCGCGCAGCCGGTAGGCCGCCCCGTCCGGGTAGAGGTGCACGTTCGCGAGCGCCTGGCGCGCCGCCTCGAGGGCGCGCGGGCTCGGGCCGAGCGGGTTCTCGTTCGAGGCGAGCTTCACGGCGTCCGTCACGCCGAGCTCGCGCGCGAGCTCATCGAGCGGCTTCCCCGTCTCGTACGGTGAAAGCAGCTCGACGGAGGGCAGAACTATCGCAGACATAGCGCGCACCCTATCACACCTTGGCCGTAGGGAGTGAGCCAGCTCGCCGGCGCCCTGCCGCGGGTTCGTCGCCGGGAGTTGCCGGGATCTGGCCTCTCCCATGGGGCTCCGTGTGATACTCGCCGTCCCGATGAAACCCGGGGACATCGTCGCCGACCGCTTCTTGATCGAGCGCCTCGCCGGGTCGGGCGGGATGGGCTCCGTCTACCGCGCCCTCGACCGGCACACGGGCGAGACGGCGGCGCTCAAGGTCATGTCGGGACGCGGCCTCGAGCACGGCGAGCGCTTCGCGCGCGAGGCGCAGGTGCTCGCCGAGCTGCGGCACCCCGGCATCGTCCGGTACATCGCGCAGGGCGCCACCGAGAGCGGCGAGCCCTGGCTCGCGCTCGAGTGGCTGGAGGGCGAGAGCCTCGGCGACCGGCTGCGCCGGCGCGGGCTCACCATCGCCGAGAGCGTCACGCTCGGCCTCCGGGTCGCCGAGGCGCTCGCCGAGGCGCATCGCCACAACGTCGTCCACCGCGACCTCAAGCCGAGCAACCTGTACCTCGTCGACAAGGCGGTCGAGCAGGTCAAGCTCCTCGACTTCGGCATCGCCCGCCTCACGTCGCTCGCGCCCCTCACGATGACCGGCGTCGTCATGGGCACGCCGTTCTACATGGCGCCGGAGCAGGCGCGCGGCGAGCGCGACGTCGGCACCCAGGCCGACGTGTTCGCGCTCGGCTGCGTCCTGTTCCATTGCCTCACCGGGCGCCCGCCGTTCGTCGGCGACGACATCCACACCGCCCTCCTCCGCGTCGTGCTCGACGAGGCGCCGCGCCTCCGCGACCTGCGCGCCGACGTCCCCGAGAACGTCGATATCGCCGTGGCGCGCATGCTCGCCAAGCCCCCGGCGGACCGGCCCGCGAACGGCGCCGCCGTGGCCCTCGAGCTGCTCCGCGTCGGCGAGATCAAGAGCACCCCCCCCGCGCCCGCGAGCCGGCGCGCGAGCGCGCTCACGACCGGCGAGCGGCGCACGCTCTGCCTGATGCTCGCGCGCATGGGCGCGCCGGAGGTCCCCTCGTGGCAGGGGCCCACCATGCCGATGACGCTCCCGATGACGATGCCCCTCGCGCGCACCGTCCCGGAGGACGAGGTGAAGCGCGTGGCGTCGCGCTTCGGGGGGGCATTGCAGACGCTCGCGGACGGGCTCCTGCTCATCACGCTCGAGGGGCGCGGCCTCATCACGGACCAGGCCGCCCGCGCGGCGCGGTGCGCGCTCGAGGTGCGGGACCTCCTGCCCGGCGTGCAGATGGCCCTGGTCGCCGGCCGCGGCTCCGCCGACGACCAGCTCCCGATGGGGCCCACCATCGACCGCGCCGTGCGGCTGCTCGACCGCGCCGACGGCGGGTCGATCCGCCTCGACGAGGTGATGGCCGGCCTGCTCGACGCCCGCTTCGAGGTCGGCGGCGACGCGACCGGCCTCGTGCTCCGCGCCGAGCGCGACCTCGTCGAGGCCGCGCGGACGCTGCTCGGGCGCACGACGCCGTTCGTGGGGCGCGACCACGAGCTCGCCATCCTCGACGCGGTGCTCGACGAGTGCCTCTCCGAGCCGACCGCGCGCGCGGTGCTCATCACGGCGCCCGCCGGGCTCGGCAAGAGCCGGCTGCGTTACGAGTTCTTGCGCCGCGTCGAGGAGCGCAAGGAGCGGGTGCAGGTCTGGCTCGGCCACGCCGACCCGATGAGCGCCGGCTCGCCCTTCGGGATGCTGCGCCAGATGCTCCGCCGCGAGGCCGGGCTCTCGGGCGGCGAGCCGCAGGAGGTCCGCGAGCAGCGCCTCCGCGCCCGCGTGGGCCGGTACGTGAGCGGCGCCGACCTCGACCGCGTGACCGAGTTCCTCGGCGAGGTGGCGCGGATCCGCTTCTCCGACGAGGGCCGGGTGGAGCTGCGCGCCGCGCGGAGCGACCCGATGCTCATGGGCGACCAGATCCGCCGTGCCTTCGAGGACTTCGTGCTCGCCGAGTGCCGGGCCGAGCCGGTGCTCCTCGTGCTCGAGGATCTCCAGTGGGGCGACGTGCCCACGGTGAAGCTCATCGACGCGGCCCTCGCGCTCCGCGACCAGCCGCTCATGGTGCTCGCGCTGGCGCGGCCGGAGGTCGAGACCGTGTTCCCGAAGGTGTGGGTCTCGCGCGGCGTCCAGGAGATCCGGCTGCGCGAGATCGGGCGGCGGGGGAGCGAGCGGCTCGTGCGCGAGGTGCTCGGCGACGCCGTGACGCCCGACCTCTGCGCGCGCCTGTGCGAGCGGGCCGGGGGCAACGCGTTCTACCTGGAAGAGCTCATCCGCGCCGCCGCCTCGGGCCGGACCGAGGCGCTCCCCGAGACGGTGCTGTCGATGGTGCAGGCCCGCCTCGAGTCGCTCGACGGCGAGGCGCGGCGGGTGCTCCGGGCCGCGAGCGTGTTCGGCCAGAAGTTCTGGCGCGGGGGGCTGATGGCGCTGCTCGGCGGCGAGCGCCGCGCCCCCCAGGTGGACGGGTGGCTCGCGGTGCTGGTCGATCGCGAGCTCATCGCGCGGCGGGGCGAGGGCAAGTTCCGGAGCGAGCACGAGTATGCGTTCCGGCACGCGCTCGTGCGCGAGGCGGCGTACGCGACGCTCACGGACGAGGATCGCGCGCTCGGCCACCTGCTCGCCGGCGAGTGGCTGGACGCGGCCGGCGAGCGCGACGCGGCGCTCCTGGCGGACCACTTCGAGCGCGGCGGCGACGCCGAGCGCGCGGTCGTCTGGTTCCGGCGCGCGGCGGAGCAGGCGCTCGGGGCGAACGACTTCCGCGCCGCGATCCAGCGGGCCGAGCAGGGGGCCGCGAGCGCCGACGTGGACGGGGAGTTCTTCGCGGCGCTGCGCCTCGTCCAGGCCGAGGCGCACAAGTGGCTCGGCGAGGCCTCCCAGGCCGAGCGGTGCGCCGTCATGGCGATGCGGGGCTTCCCCCGGAAGAGCGCGCTCTGGTACGCGGCGGCCGGGGAGACCGCGTCGATGCGCGTGCGCCTCGGCATGGGCGACCGGCTCGCGGATCTCGTCGAGGAGCTCCGGGGGGCGGGCCCGGGCAGCGGGGACCGCGGCTCGTGGATCGACGTCGGGGAGGCGACCGGCGCCTCCGTGAGCGCGCTGGCGCGCATCGCCGGGTCGCTCCTGCACGGGGGCCAGTACGCCGCGGCGGAGGAGATCGTGCAGGAGCTCGCGCGGGTGGCGATGCCGCTCGCCGAGCACGACGCGGCGGTGGCCGCCCGCATCCACGCGCTCCGGGCGTCGCGGGCGCTCTGCTACGGCGACCCTGCGGCGTCGCTTGCGTGCACGGAGCAGAGCATCCCCGCCTACCTCCAGACCGGCGACCTCAGGAACGCGTGCCTGAGCCGGGTGAACGCGGCGCACTGCCTGCTGCAGCTCGGGGTCTATGGCCGCGCCGAGGCCGAGCTGCGCGACGCGCTCGCGGAGGCGGGGCGGCTCGGGCTCTACAACGTGGCGGCGTTCGCCAAGCAGAACCAGGGCCTGCTCTGGATCCAGCAGGGCGATCTCGGCGCGGCGCGCGCGGCCACGGCCGAGGCGATCGACGCCTTCGTGGCGCAGGCGAACCGGCGGCAGGAGGCGCGGTCGCGGGCGTACCTCGCGGCGATCCTGACGCGGCTCGGCGACCTCGACGCGGCGGACAACGAGGCGGGCGCGGCCGTGGCGATGCTGGCGCACGTGCCGACGCTCCAGGCGCACGCGCTCTCGGTGCGCGCGCGGGTGCTGCTCGAGCAGGGCCGGGCGCAGGAGGCGCTCGAGGCGGCCCGGCGCGGGCTCGGGCTGCTCGTGTCGGTCGGCGGGACCGAGGAGGGCGAGGCGCAGATCCGGCTCGTGTACGCCGAGTCGCTCCGGGCCTGCGGCCACCACGAGGCGGCGCGCGAGGCGATCACGGTGGCGATGCAGCGGCTCGTCGCGCGGGCGCAATGGATTCAGGACCCGGCGCGGCGGCAGAGCTTTTGCCAGGCCGTGCCGGAGAACGCCAAGACGTTCGCGCTGGCGGCGCTCTGGCAGCAAGAAGCGGAGCCGACGCTGCAGTGAGGCGCCGAGTCGCGGCCGCGTTGCGGACGGAAGCTCTCATGTGCGCTGGCTCGCCCGGCTGCGCCGGCGCGCGCGGGCGAGGCGAGGGCAATGCGCAGCGCGCGTGGCGCCGCGCCGCGGTGAGCGCGTCGAGCTGAGCCGCTGTCATGAGGAGTTCACTCACGCCATCACCGCGGTAACCAATCGTGGCCGCGGGTGGCGGGGCGTGCGCAACATGTGGGTGGGGCGTGGGTGGGACGTGCGTAGGGAAGCGGCGCCCCGGCCGCGGCTGCTTGACGGAGTGGCCGAGGTTCGAAAGAATCCTCAGCAGCTATGTATTCAGCCCTCTTTCGGAACGTGCTCTTTCCGTTTTACGAGACGAAACTCCGAGGGAGAGCCACGCTGGCCTACCTGAGGGAGCTGGAGCGGTCCCAGTGGCGTCCGGAGGGCGAGCTCAGGGAGCTCAACTGGAGAAAGATGCTGGCGGCCCTCCGCTTTGCCGAGCAGAGCGTGCCCTTCTACCGGCGCCGCTTCGCCGAATACGGGGTGCGGGTCAAGGACGTGCACGCGCCCGAGGATCTCGCGCGCTTTCCGGTTTTGACCAAAGCCGATCTCCGCGCGCACGGCAGCGAGCTCATCGCGGATGGGTGGCGCGGCAAGCTCTTCAGGAGCGGCACGGGCGGATCGACCGGAGAGCCGGCGCGCTTCTTTTACGATCACACGACGTACGAGTGTAGAAGCGCCGCGGCCCTGCGCTCCGACGCGTGGGCTGGCGGCCGGATCGGGGACAAGGAGCTGTACATCTGGGGGATTCCGACCCTGGAGCCCCGCTGGAAGAAGGCGAAGCGCACGCTCCACGAGGCGCTGATCCGGAAGAAGACGGTCAGCGCGTGGAACCTGGCGGAGGAGCGGCTCGCGGGGGTGATGGATGAGATCCGGCGCTACCAGCCGAACCTCGTTGTGGGGTACACGAGCCCTCTCTACTACACGGCGCGCTATGCGCTCGAGACGGGGCACCGGCTGCCCGCGCCGAAGGGGATCATCGCGACGGCGGAGCGGCTCTTCCCTCACCAGCGCGAGGTGATCGAGCGGGCGTTCCAGGCGCCGGTCTACGACCGCTATGGGTGCAGGGAGATGATGCTGATCGGCGCGGAGTGTGAGCGCCACGAGGGCAAGCACATCAACGTCGAGAACGTCTTCCTCGAGGTGGTGCGCGGCGGCCGGCACGCGCGGCCCGGCGAGCCGGGCGAGGTGATCCTGAGCGACCTCGTGTGCCGGTCGATGCCGCTGCTCCGTTACAAGAACGAGGATGTGGTGGTCGCGGCCGACAAGGCCTGCTCGTGCGGCCGCGGGTTGCCGCTGCTCGCCTCGGTCGAGGGGCGGGTGCTCGACATGATCGTCGGCACGGACGGCCAGCTCCTCTCGTCCGTGTTCTTCCCCTACTTCTTCAAGGACAACCCGACGGTGGAGCGGTATCAGGTCCACCAGGACAAGGCGCGGGCGATCACGATCAAGATCATCCCTGGCGAGGGGTACGGGCCGGAGACGTCGCAGGCCATCGAGCGCGATCTGCGCCGGTTACTCGGGGAGCGGGCGGACATCCGGGTGCAGCTCGTCAGCGACATCCCGGTCACCTCGGGCGGGAAGTTCCGCTTCACCATGACCGAGGTGCCGATCGAGTTCGGCCGCGAGGCCGCCGCGTGATCGGAGCGCCCGGGGTCCGGCCGGCGCCGTCCACCGCGCCGGGCCGGCCCGCGAAGGTCGCCCACGTCGTGCTCGCGCTCAACGTGGGTGGGCTCGAGCGGGTGGTGCTCCGGCTGCTCGACAGGATGGCGCGCGACCGGTTCGCGCCGGTGGTGTGCGCGCTCCAGGAGCCCGGCGCGCTGGCCGAGGAGCTGGCGCGGCTCGGCGTGCCGCTCGTGGTGCTCTCGCGGAAGCCCGGCCTCGACCCGGGGCTGCCGGTGCGGCTCTCGGCGTGGCTGCGGCGCGAGGGGATCGGGCTTGTGCACACGCACAACCCGGGGCCGCACCTCTATGGCGCGCTCGCGGCGGGCCTCCTGCGGGCGGCGGCGCTCCCGGGCGGCGGCGGGCCGCGCGTCATCCACACGAAGCACGGGCGCAACTACCCCAAGCAGAAGCGGAAGGTGCTGGTCAACCGGCTGGCCGCGGCGCTCACGGATCGGGTGGTGGCGGTGAGCGACGACGCGCGCGCGGTCGCGCTCGAGGTGGAGCATATCGATCCGGCCAAGGTCGTGACGATCTTGAATGGCGTGGACACGGACGTGTTCCGGCCGGGCGACGCGGGCGCGGCGCGGGCGCGGCTCGGGGTGCCGGCGTCGGGTTATCACGTGGGGTGCGTCGCGCGGCTGTCGCCGGAGAAGGATCACGCGACGCTGCTCGACGCCTTCGCGCGGCTCCGCGCGGCGCGGCCCGACGCGCATCTGACGCTGATCGGCGACGGCCCGAGGCGGCCTGCGCTCGAGGCGCAGGCGGCGCGGCTCGGGCTCGGAGGGGCGGTGACGTTCACGGGGACGCGCGGGGACGTGGCGGAGCTGCTGCCGGCATTTGACGTGTTCGTGCTCGCGTCATTGACGGAGGGGATCTCGCTGACGCTCATCGAGGCGGCGGCGGCGGGGTTGTCCATCGTCGCGACGCGGGTGGGGGGCAATCCGGAGATCGTGCTGGATGGCGAGACAGGGATGCTTGTGCCGCCTGGAGCGCCGGAGACCCTGGCGGCCGCGCTCGAGGCGGTGGCGGCGCGGGGCGATCGCGCGGAGATGGGGTTGCGCGGGCGGGAGCGGGTGATGGAGCGGTTCGGGATCGACCGCATGGCGCGCGCGTACGAGGACCTCTATGACGAGGTGCTCGGGGGATAGTCTCAAGGGGCACCGCCGACCCTGAGGACCCTCTGGACGGAGCGTGCGTGCCCGTGCGTGCGTGCACGCACGCTCGTGCGTTCGCACCGTCCGTGTTCCCCATCGAACCCCCCATTTCGGCCATCAGAACCCGCCAGGACCGTGGCCCACCCCGTGCTTGAGGCGAGGCTGACCCGCAGCGTGGCCCGCCCCGCTGTCCCAAGCCCCCTGCTGCCCGAAGCGTACCGCCCGGCGCAGTCCCGCAGGACTGGCGCCGCGCTCGCTCCTCGCCGCCACGGAGAGCACCGCGATGCCCACCGATGACGATTGCATTGTCCCGAACAGCATGTCTCCGCTGACCCTCCGGCAGCTGGAGCAGGTGTCTCGCCCCCTGATCGAGAGCTCACCCCCGCAGCCTGTAGAGCTGGACGTCGCGCCCGAAGGCTCCGGCAAGCACGGCGCCTGGCTCCGGCAGAGCACCATGCGCGCCGCAGGCTGGCTCGGCACGAGCCGCGCCGCCTTCTTCATCCCCCTCGCCACATTGGCAGCGCTGCTCACCGTCCTCGTCTTCCGACCCGCGCAGCTCGCAGGCCCCATCGCGGTCGATCTCCATCTCCCTTCGGAAGAAGCCATTCCCAAGGCGGAGCTCGCGCCTGGCATGGAGCTCGATCCACAGGATATCGTGTGGCGCTTCCGGTATGGCGCCACGGGCACCGAGTTCGGCGGCGGAGTCCCCTACTGGATCTTCCGCGTCATGCCGAAGATCTTCGACGACGAGTTCAAGGGGCGCGGCTACGATCGCTTCGGCTTCGGCGCCGACGACACCACCTATTATCGGTCGCGCCCGGTGGGCCGCGGGTTCTTCCTCGCCGACTCCACCCTGAACGTCCCGCTGCTGCACACCCGCTTCGCGCTGAAGCGCGTCGCCATCAACTGCTCAGGATGCCACCGCGGAGAGTACCTGGGCGCAAACGGCCAGGCCGTCTACGTCGACGGCATGCCGAACCACACCGCCGACCTCCAGGGGTTCAAGCGCTTCTTCGTGCGCGCCTTCCAGGACGAGCGCATGACCGGCGAGCGGCTCATCCAGGAGATCGACGCCGCGCTCGCCGAGGAAGGGGCCGCCCCGCTCACCGGCCGCGAGCAGGCGCTATACCGGATCCTCCTCGTCGAGCTGAAGAAGAGGAGCAGCTCGGGGATCACCGCCTGGATGGACCGCCGGGTCGACAACGGGCCGGGGCGCATCGATCCGTTCAACGCCGTCAAGTTCGAGGTCCTGGGCTCGCCCGACGACAAGACAGCAGCCCAGATCGATTTTCCCTCACTGTGGAATCAGCGCGCGGATATCCGCTCGTGGCACCACGCCGACGGCAATACGAAGAGCTCCATGGCCCGCAATCGCGGCTCGGCCATCGGCGTCGGCGCCATCGCGATGTCGCTCAACAAGGACAACATCGATGCGATCGGGCGCTGGCTCGAGCGCGGCCTCCCGGTGCCGGAATACCCCTTCACGCGGCCTGCTCCCGGGCGGGCCGCGCGAGGCCTCGCGATCTTCACCGAGCACTGCGCCCAGTGCCACGGGCTCTACGACCCGGAGACGCGGACGGTCCGGGAGGTCGAGGGCAGCCTCTACATGCAGCGCGTCAAGCCGGGGACCGACCCGGAGCGCTCCAGGGCGTTCATGCAGCCGGCCGCCGACGCGCTCAACGCGTTCGGCGAGCGGCGACTCCTCTGGGAGAAGGACGCGTTCCGCCCGGTCAAGGAGGCAGGCGAGTACCTCGCCGGCCCGCTCGACGGCGTCTGGGCGCGCGCCCCCTACCTGCACAACGGCTCCGTCCCCACGCTGGGCGACCTGCTCAAGCCGCCCGCGCCGCCTGGCAAGCTCTCTCCGGAGCAAGCGCGGGAGTCCCGGCCGAAGCAGTTCTACCGCGGCGACCGGCGCTACGACGAGCAGAACGTCGGCTTTCGCTCGACCGAGCCGATGGAGGGAGATCGCGCGCTCTTCCTCTACCGCACCGTCGACGACAACGACGAGCCGATCCCGGGCAACAGCAATGCAGGGCACACGTACGGCACGGGCCTCCCGCCGGAGGACCGCGAGGCCCTCATCGACTACCTCAAGACCCTTTGACCAGACCGGACCAGAAGGAGCAGAGCGATGTTCCCCCTCTTGGAGACCGCACTGGCGTTCGCCCTGATCATGCTCACTGCGAGCCTGTTCGTGAGCGCGGTTGTGCAGGTGATCATCAATGTCGGACGTTACCGTTCCCTCGTCCTCATCCACATGCTGCGGTCGCTGATTCACGGCTTCCGCGCGTTCCATAGGGACCCTGATGTCGTCGATCCGGCGACCGGGCGCCCGGCGCACGACGCTCTCTCCAGGAACGAAGCCTGCGAGAAGCGCTTCGCGCACGAGGTGCTGGCGGATCCGGTCCTGCACGCGCGTAGCGCCAAGCTCGTCTATGGCTCGGACCCCGAGCAGCTCGCGCGCCTCGTCGAGTACATCGACGCCGACGACCTCATCACCATCGCCGCCGGCGCGGCGGTCACGGTCGACGGGGACGGGCGTGAACGCCTGCTGCCCAGCCGCTGGGTGAGCTGCAGTCAGGGCGACTCCGGCGCGGCGAAGCGCTACGCGACGATCGAACGGTTCTCCGCCTACGTGCGCCGCTGGTTCCCCACCCTCGAAGGGACAGCTTCCCAGACGTTCAAGCAGCGCGCGCGGCAGCTGACCCTGCTCGTCTCGATGATGCTGGTCGTCCTCTTCAACTTCGACGGCTTCCAGGTGCTCGCCCGGCTCCACCAGAACGGCGCCGCGCGGGCGCAGGTCGTCGCGCAGGCGGACACCGTGATGACCAGCGCGACCCGCCTGGGGGAGCGCCCGGCCGGCGCGCCGGACGAGCTTCCTGACACGACGCTCGAGCATTTCGGGCTCGAGGCGCAGAAGACGGCGACCCTCCTCGACGAGGCGAACCTCGGTATCGGCTGGCAGGAGAGCTGGATCGTCAAGCGGTTCAGCGCGTACCGCGGCGACATCCTCGCGGCGCCGCCGACGTCGCTCGAGATTCTCCGCGACACGCTGTTCTGGCTGACCGGGCTCGCCTTCTCGTGCGGGATGCTCTCCCTCGGCGCGCCCTTCTGGGTCACCACGTTCTCCCGGCTCATCCAGCTGCGCAACGAGGTGCAGCACCGGAAGCGGCAGGAGAGCGCCTCCGGCGTGAAGACCGAGAGCGGCGCCCTGGCGCACCCCGCGCGCGAGCGCGCCGTCGCCAGGCCTTCCTGACACACCCGACGTCACAGAGGATCTTGGTCATGAACTCAGCGCTCGATCTCCACGAGGAGTACCCGCCGCCCGGCGAGGAAGACAGCATTCGACAGCTCACCGAGATCATCAAGAGAGGTTACGAGCGAGCGTACCCCGCGGGCGCCTCGCCGGCGCTCCGCGGCGTGCACCCGAAGTCGCACGGCTGCGTGAGGGCCCACTTCGTCGTCGATGACGGCTTGCCCGGCGCGCTCCGGCACGGCGTCTTCCGGGAGCCGCGCGTCTACCCGGCATGGGTCCGCTTCTCGTCGACCTCCCCGCGCGTCCAGTCGGACATGAAGCGGGACTCCCGCTGCATGGCGATCAAGCTGCTCGACGTGCAGGGGGAGAAAGTCCTCGACGAGGAGAAGAGCGCGACGACGCAGGACTTCCTGATGGCGAACACGGACGTGTTCTTCGCCCGGAACGTCGCGGACTACGCCGAGCTCATGTCCGCCACGAGCACAGGCAAGCCCCTCTCGTTCTTCTTCTCGTGGTGCCCGCCCCGGCTCCGGCTGCGCGAGCTCATGAACTACCTCGCCGTCATGCGCAGGCCGGTGAAGAGCCCCTTGCTCACCCGCTACTGGAGTCAGACGCCGTTCCGGCTCGGGGAGCGGGCGATGAAGTTCTCCGTGGTTCCCCGGCCCTGCGGCGCGCCCCCGGTCGAGGTCGAGCCGGGCGACGACGCGCTCAAGCAGGCGGTGGCGCGGCAGCTCGAGCGCGGGGACTGGATGTTCGACTTCCTCGTGCAACTCCAGACCCACCCGACGAGGACGCCCATCGAGGACCCGACGATCCGCTGGAGCGAGGCTCTGTCGCCGTTCTACAAGGTCGCGACGATGGTGATCCCAGCGCAGCGCCTCGATCCTCCGGGACGGGCCGAGTTCGAGGAGAACCTCTCGTTCTCGCCCTGGCACGCCCTGCCGGCGCACCGGCCGCTCGGAGGGCTGAACCGCGCCCGGCGCGCGGTCTACGAGACGATATCGAAGCTCCGTCACGAGAGGAACGGGGCTCGCCGCGAGGAGCCGACGGCCCTGCCGTGCGTGGCGCGGGCCCGCGCCGCGGAGAGCGCAGCCGGCGCGGCCTGGATGCGAGTGAGGTGAAGGCGCGGCGCGCCGCGGCTCTCTCGTGCGAAAACGGTCCAGCGCCGCGCGAGGGGGCGGCTCGGGTCGTACGGCCTGGCCTGGCCCGGGCCCCCGGAAGGTTACCGATGTCGGTGTCCGCCAGTCGTGTTAAAATCGTGTTCCGGAATTTACTCCGTGACGTCCAGCACGACTTTGACCGAGCCAAGCCTCCTGTGGGGCCGGACCGATCTGGAGCCGCCCCCGGAGCTCTTCCACCTGGTCATCGCCTGGTCGCGCGACGACCCGAACCGCGTGGGGGAGGCGGCGCCCGTCGAGGGGCAATCCGTCCTCGGCCGCGGCGGGCCGCAATCGCAGGACACCGCGCCGCGCCTGGTTTTCCATCGGCAGCGCCCGATGGGCTGGGCCGCGATGCCGCCGCTGGAGGGGCCGCGGATCTCGCGCCTTCAGCTCGAGCTCTCGCCCACCCAGGATGGGCTGCTCGCGGTCCGATCGATTGGACGCTGCCCCTTCCTCGTCAACGGCTCGCCCGCGACTGACGGCCTCGTGAAGGCCGGCGACACGCTCACGCTGCAGAACGCCCTGGTGCTGCTCGTGGTGCGGCGAAGGTGGAGTCTCGAGATGATCCAGGCGCTCAAGGAGGCGCCGCGGTTCTCGTTCGGCGAGGTCGACACCCACGGGATCGTCGGAGAGAGCCCGGCCGTGTGGGCGCTGCGCGGCGCCCTCGCGTTCGCGGCGCAGTCCGGGAACCATGTGCTCGTGCGCGGCGAGAGCGGCGCCGGGAAAGAGCTCGCCGCGCGCGCCATTCACGCGCTCTCACGCCGCCGCGCGGGCGTGTTCGTCGCGCGCAACGCGGCGACCTTCCCCGAGGGGCTGGTCGACGCCGAGCTGTTCGGCACGGCCAGGGGCTACCCCAACGCCGGCAGCCCGGAGCGCCTCGGGCTCATCGGCGAGGCGGACGGCGGCACCCTCTTTCTCGACGAGATCGGCGAGCTCCCGCCGCACCTGCAGGCCCACCTCTTGCGGGTGCTCGATCGCGACGGCGAGTACCAGCGGCTCGGCGAGGCGCGTGTGCGCCGCTCGGATCTGCGCGTCATCGCAGCGACGAACCGATCTGTCGCGTCGCTGAAGCACGACTTCGCGGCGCGTTTCATGATCAGCGTGAACGTCCCCGGGCTCCCGGATCGCCGCGAGGACATTCCGCTGCTCCTGCGGCACCTGCTCGCCGCCGCCGCGCGAGAGAGCCCTGGCCTGACCGATCGCTTCTTCGAGCGCCGCGGCGACAGGCTCGCCGAGCCGCGGGTCGCGCCGGCGCTCATCGAGGCGCTCCTCCGTCATCCCTACACCCATCACCTGCGCGAGCTGGAGCGGGTCATGTGGATCGCCCTCAGGTCGAGCCCCGGCAACTTCCTCGACCACACGCCCGATCTCAGCGCCGTGCTCCGCCCGGAGGCGGCCGAACCCAGGACGGAGTCCCGGATCGGCCCGAGGACGGAGCCTGCCAGGTCCATTCCGCCACCGCCCCAGCCGTCCGACCCCGGCGGGATCGGGCGCGCCGAGATCGATGCCGCGCTCGTGGAGGCGCTGGGCAGCGTGACGGCCGCGGCGCGCATCCTGGGGTTGAAGAACCGCTTCGCTCTCTACCGGCTCATGAAGCGCCACGGTATCGCCGGGCCGGACGAAGAGGCGAGCGAGGGCTGAGCAGCGGCAGATCGTGGCGCTCGCTTCACGCGCCCCGCGCGAGCCGCACGCGCCTCGCTGCCGTGCGTGCACGCCCCAGCAGCGCAGCGCCTCCAGCAGCACAGCTCGACCTGCCCCTGTCCCCTGCGCGCCAGCCTCAGCGACGCAACGCCGCTCCTGCGACGAGGCAAAAAACGATCCGCCTGGCTGCCCAGTTGATATCCTCACGCGCGCACGGGGCGGTCGTGCCGCACTCCCGGTGTGACCTTGGTGGTGGAGGGTCCGATCCGTGTCGTTCCTCGAAGGCTCTCTGGTTGCGGGTCGGTTCTTGATCGAAACGCTGGCCAGGCGGGGCGGCATGGGGGAGGTGTTTCGTGCCCAGGACGTGACGACCGGCGCGCCGGTGGCCCTCAAGCTGCTGCACGCGGACGCCGAGCGCGCGGAGGAGTACAGCGAGCGTTTCTTGCGGGAAGCGTGGCTCCTGTCCGACCTCAAGCACCCCGGCATCGTCGAGTACCTTGCGCACGGAAGGGCCCAGGATGGCCGGCCTTTTCTCGCGATGGAGTGGCTGCCGGGGAAGGACCTCGGCGAGCGCCTCGATCACGGGCCGCTGCGCCTCTCCGAGTGCGTGACGCTGCTGAAGAAGGTCGCGGACGCGCTCGCCGTCGCGCACGCGCGGGGGGTCGTCCACCGCGACATCAAGCCGGGCAACCTGTTCCTGCGCGATGGGCGCGTCGACGGCGTCACAGTGCTCGATTTCGGCATCGCGCGCTGGGTGGCGACGAGCGGCATGACGCTCACGGGGACCGGGGGCTTCGTCGGCACCCCCGGCTACATGGCGCCGGAGCAAGCGCGAGGCGAGCGCGACCTCGGGCCCAGCGCCGACATCTTCTCCCTGGGGTGCGTCCTCTTCGAATGTTTGACCGGCAAGCACCTGTTCGGCGGCCGGGATCTGGTGGGCGTGCTCGCGAAGATCCTGTTCGATGATGTCCCCGCGGTCGGCTCGTTCCGCCCCGACACGCCGCCCGCGTTGGCCGACCTGCTCGCGCGGATGCTCGACAAGGACCCGCACCGGCGCCCTCCCGACGCTGCGGCGCTCCGCGACCAGCTCTCCGCCCTGACGCTGCCGACGGAGGACGACGACGCTCCGCCGCCGACGCTCGTGGCGCCGCCCGCGCCTCGCGTGCTCACCGGCGAGGCGATGCTGCTGCTCAGCGTCGTCCTCGCCATGCGGGCGGCCCGCGACCTCCGGGAGACGCTGCCGCCGGCCTCGGTCCAGACCTGGAACCATCCGACGCGCGAGGCGTTGCGTTTCCGGCTCGCGCGCCTCGGCGGCCGCGCCGAGTGGCTGGCGGACGGCTCGCTGGTCGTGATCGTGTCGCCCTCCGGAAGCGCGCAGGATCAGGTCTCGGCGGCCGCCCGCTGCGCCCTCGAGGTGCAGCAGCACTGGGCCGAGGCCCGCATTGCGCTGACCACCGGCCGCGGGCGGCTCCAGGGCGGGGTTCCTGCCGGAGAGGCCATCGACCGGGCGGTGGCGTTGCTGCGCCTCGGGGAGGAGCCGACGGTGACGGCCGAGCCCGAGCCCTCCTACGCCGCGGCGAGCGAGCCGAGGATCTGGCTGGACGAGCTGAGCGCCAGGCTGCTCGAGCCGCGCTTCCTGATCACGACGCTGGGCGGGCAGCTGGCGCTGAGCGGCGAGCGCGCGAGCGTGGACGAGTCGCGCCAGCTGCTCGGCCGCCCGACGCCCTGCGTCGGCCGCGAGCCGGAGCTCTCGATGCTGCTCGGCGCGATCGAGGCGTGCTTCGAGGAGGCAATGCCGGCCGGCGCGATCGTGATCGCCGGCCCTGGTATGGGCAAATCGCGCCTGCGGCACGAGCTGCTCCGGCGCCTCGGCGCCCGATCGCCCGACGTCGAGGTGCTGTTCGGGAGCGGCGCGCAGATGAGCGCCGGTTCGCCCTACGGTCTGCTCGGCGAGGCGCTCCGCCGCCTCTGCGATGTGAAGGTCGGTGATCCTCCCGCGGCGCAGGAGGGCAAGATCCGCCTGCGCGTCGGCCGGCACCTTCCGCCGGCCGACGCCGAGCGCGTGAGCGAGCTCATCGCAACGCTGTGCGGCGTCGACGTCGAGCGGCCGAGCGTCTCCCTGAGCGCCGCGCGCGGCGACCCGAAGATCATGAGCCAGCAGATCCGCCGCGCATTCCTGGATCTGCTGGGCGCGGAGACCGCGGCGCGGCCTTGCCTCCTGGTGCTGGAGGATCTGCACTGGGGCGACGCGGCCACGGTCAAGCTCGTGGACGCTGCCCTGATCGAGCTGCACGAGCGGGCGTTCTTCGTGCTGGCCTTCGCGCGGGGCGAGGTGCACGACGTCTTTCCGAAGCTGTGGGAGGGGCGGGTCGTGCACCGGGTTCCGCTCGCCGGACTGACCAGGAAGGCGGCTGAGCGGCTCGTGATCGCGGTGCTCGGCGCCGAGGTCCCGGCCAGCCTGGTGGCGCGCATCGTCGAGCAGGCGGCCGGCAATGCGCTGTTCCTGGAGGAGCTGATCCGCGCGGTCGTCGAGGGCAAGACCGAAGGGCAACCCGCCACCGTGCTGGCGATGCTTCAAGCCAGGCTGTCGTGCCTCGCGCCCGAGGCGCGCAAGGTGCTTTGCAGCGCGAGCGTGTTCGGGCAGACCTTCTGGCGCAGCGGTGTGCTCGCCATGCTCGGGCAGGGGCGCGAGGCAGCGGGCGGCGACGGCGCGGACCGATGGCTGGAGAGCCTGGTCCGCATCGAGATGGTGGAAGCGCAGCGGAGCAGCCAGTTCCCCGGCGATACGGAGTACCGGTTTCGCCACGCGCTGGTGCGCGACGCCGCGTACGGTCTCCTTTCGGTGGAGGATCGGGTCCTCGGCCACCGGCTCGCCGGGGCGCACCTGGAGCGGGCGGGGGAGGTGGACCCCATGGTGCTGGCCGAGCACGCGCACCTCGGCGGCGATCTCGAGCGCGCCGCGCTGTATTACCTGCGTGCAGCCGAGCGGTCGTACCGGAGCAACGATTACGACGGGATGCTCTCGCGCGTCGAGCGCGGCATGACCTGCCGGCCAAGCGGCGACGTCCTGGGCCGGCTCCTCGGGATGAAGCTCGATGTTTGCTTCCTGCGCGAGGACTGGCAGGTTGGCCTGGAGATCGGCAAAGAGGCCCTGTCGGTGCTGTCGCGGGGCAGCGTCGCCTGGAACAGGGCGGTGGGCCGGCTCGTCGTGATGGCGGGTCACCTCGGCCTGGCGGACGATCTGGAGGCGCTCGTGAACGCGATCATGAGCAGCGAGCCCGAGTCGGGGGCCGAGGCGGCGTGCTGCATGCCTGTCGCGACGTCGATCACGGCCCTCAGCCACTGGGGCATGCGCGAGCTCTCGCTGCGCCTCCTGGCTCGCCTGGAGCAGCTCGCGAGGCGCGTTCCCGAGAGCGAGCTGCTCGCGCACGCGCAGCTGCGCTATAGCCGCTCCACCTTCCTGCGGCTCCTCGGGGACGATCCCTGGCAGGCGTACGAGGACGCGCGGCGCGCGGAGGAGGTATTCGCCCAGGCGAGCCCCTCTCGCTGGCGCGAGTTCGCGGCGAGCTTGGCCGCGCTCTCGATGGCGGAGCTCGGGGAGCACGCCGAGGCGGAGCGCAGGCTGCGCGAGTCCCTGGAGCGCACGTTGCGTATCAGCGATGCCTTCACGCTCTCCAGCGTTCGCGTGTGGCTGATGATTCTGCTCGCGGAGCGCTGCGCGCCACAGGACCTCGAGGAGATCACGGTCCTGGCGAACCAGCTTATCAAGATCGGCGCCATGGAAGCGACGGTGGGGCCGGCCCATGGCGCGCTGGCGCGGGTCCTGATGGCGCGAGGCCGCCTCCCGGAGGCGCGTGAAGAGGCCGAGAAGGCGCTCGCGATCCTGCAGAGAGACCGGTTTTACCGGCCGCTGGTCCACCGGACGGTCATCGAGGTGCTGCTCCGTGAAGGGCGCGTGGAGGCCGCCTGGCAGGCCGCTGAGGAGGGGCTGCGCTGCATCGAGTCGCTGGGCGGCTCGCTGGGATACAGCGAGGTTCCGCTGCGCCTCGCGATCGCCGAGGCGTACGTCACCGGCGGGGACGTGTCGCTCGCGCGGGCCGCGATCGAGCAGGCGCTGCGCGCGGTCGAGGAGCGCGCCCGGAAGATCCCCGACGCGGCGGTGCGGCTCCGCTATGTCGAGCAGGAGCCGGGGAATGCGCGGGTAAGAGAGCTCGCGCGCACGTGGATCGAGCGCGATGTCGAGGGGCCGTCGAGCGGCGGCTGAGGCCGCTCGGATGCCTCTCCGCGGGCGCCCGCTCAGATCAGCGTCGTCAGCGCGCCTCGCAAGAAGTCGCGCGCCACAACGACGTCGTGCACCTCGTCCGGACCATCGGCGATGCGAGCGGACCGGGCGAATCGGTACCAGAGCGAGAACGGCATGTCTTCGCTGTATCCGAGCGAGCCGTGCATCTGGATCGCGTCGTCGAGCACCTGGCAGAGGAGCCGGGCGACGTGGTTCTTCGCCATCGAGGAGTAGGGGCGCGCCTCCTTCTCCTTGCCTTGCTCGAGCATCGCCGCGCAGTGCAGCGTCATCAGGTTGCCGGCGTGGATGCCAGACGCGGCGTCGGCGATCTTCTTCTGGATCATCTGGTGGTGAGCGAGCGTCTTGCCGAAGCTCTCCCGCGTGAGGACGTAGTCGCGGCACATCCCGAGCGCGCGGTCGGCCCAGCCGAGCCAGCGCATGCAGTGCGTGAGGCGCGCCGGCACGAGGCGCCGCTGCGCGAGGAGGAAACCCTCACCGACGCCGCCGAGGACCGCGTCGTCGCTGACGCGCACGGCGTGGAAGCGGAGCTCGGCCTCGCGGTGCTGGAGCATTGGCGGGCTCATCACGGGGATGTCGCGCACGTGATTGACGCCTTCGGCGTGACGATCGACGACGAACAACGTCGCGCCGGTGCGAGGATCATCGGACGTCCGCGCCATCACGATCAGGAACGCCGCCTCGCCGCCGCCGGTCGTATACCACTTGTGGCCATCGATCACCCAGCCGCCGTCGACCCTGGTCGCCTTCGTGCGCAGATTCGATGGATCCGCGCCGGCGCCGGGGGCGGGCTCGGTCATCGAGAAGGCGCTCGAGATCTCGGCGCGGGCGAGCGGCGCGAGGTACTTCGCGCGGATCGCGGGCGACGCCGTCTTGAGCAGGAGGTCCATGTTGCCCTGGTCCGGCGCGTCGCAGTTGAAGCAGGCCGCGCCGAGCGGAGAGCGGCCCATCTCGCGAAAGAGCGCGCACATGCCCATGACGCCGAGCCCCAGCCCGCCGTGCTCGGCGGGCAGGTGCGGGACGAACAGCCCCTCGGCCCGCGCGCGCTCGCGGAGCGCGGTGAGCGTGTCCCTCCGTCCCGCGCGATCCTCGTCGAGGATCGATGTTTCGTTCGGAATGACATGCGCGTCGACGAACGCGCGCACGCGGCCGCGGAGATCGGCCAGATCGGGGGGCAGATCGAAGGAGATCGTCACGGCGACAGTATAGGAGGCCGAAGGGCTGCGTGATAGCGTCAGACCTGCGATGGCCCTCACGCCGCCGACCAACACACGCGCGCCCCGCGAGGCGCACCGGATCGACGAAGCGGCCCTCGGCCGGTGGCTGACCGCGCACGTCGAAGGCTGCGCGGGAGGCGCCGTGACCGTCGCCCAGTTCAAGGGCGGTCAGTCGAACCCGACGTACTGGGTGGGCGTCGACGGCGGCGCCGGCGGAGATCTCGAGCTCGTCTTGCGGAAGAAGCCGCCCGGCAAGCTCCTTCCCTCCGCGCACGCCATCGAGCGCGAATACCGGGTCATGCGCGCTCTCCGCGACACCGAGGTGCCCGTCCCGGACGCGCTCGCCCTCTGCGAGGACAGCTCCGTGCTCGGCGCGCCGTTCTTCATCATGCGGTACGCCGCCGGACGGATCTTCTGGGATCCGACGCTGCCTGAGCTCGGGACCTCCGAGGAGCGCCGCGCGATCTATGCAGCGTACATCCGTGTCCTCGCGGCGCTCCATCGCGTCGACTACGCCGCCGTGGGGCTCGCGGACTACGGCAAGGTGGGCGGCTTCGTCGCGCGACAGGTCGACCGCTGGTCGAAGCAGTACGAGGCGTCGCGCACGGGCGAGGTGCCGGCGATGGAGGCGCTCATGCGCTGGCTCTCCGCGAACGTCCCGGCGAACGACGAGACGACGCTCGTCCATGGCGACTACCGCATCGACAACATCATCTTTTCGTCCGGCGCTGCGCCTCACGCGATCGCGACGATCGACTGGGAGCTCTCGACGCTCGGACATCCGGTGAGCGATCTCGCGTACGCTTGCATGGGTTACCGCATCAACCTCCCTGGCCGTGGCGGCCTTGCCGGGGTCGATGTCGCGTCGCTCGGGATCCCGACCGAGGACGAGATGGTCGCCTCCTATTGCGAGCTCTCCGGTCGCGGTCGCATCGATGCGTGGCCGTACTTCATGGCCTTCGGCGTCTTTCGCCTCGCCGCGATCGCCCAGGGGGTCTACCGGCGGAGCCTGCAGGGCAACGCGAGCTCCGAGGACGCCGGCGGGTACGGCGCGGCCGTGACCGTGCTCTCGGAGCTCGCCTGCGGTATTGCGGGGATCTCTCCGCGCCAGGCCCGGTGAACGCTCGGGTCTTCGATTTCGTCCCCGCGATAAGCAGTGGCTGTGGTGCGCCGGGATGACCCGCCGCTGAGCCTGGTGATTGCCGTCGTCGCCGCAAGTGAGGGGACCACGAGGGTCGACGTCGCGGGCGCCATGCACACGAGATGCCTTGTCGATCGTGCTCCACGGCCCGCGGGACGTCTTGTCCGGCGACGCGGCGCGGTGTAGCGTGCGTCACGCTCAGGAGGGAGGCGTATGAGACGTCTGGGCGTCGCCGTGCTCGTTCCGCTCGTCGTCGGCTGCTCGATCATGGACCCAGAAGATCGCGCGGAGCTGAGACATCAGATCGCGGCGGAGAGCCCACGGACCCTCCCGGCGGGGATCAACCGTGAAACATTATCTCGTCGTGCGCGAGGCGGGCAATGGGTCGGTCATGTTCACGACCAAGGACCCACGAGAATGGAAGTCCTCCCTCCAGGATCTGGGCAAGGTGTGCGGCACGGCATGGCGAGACGATCTGGCAGAGGAGGAGGAGCGCGCGTGGGCCGAGGCGCACCGGAAAGAGTTCAACCACTGGGTCGACGGCAGAGTCGCCCCGCCGTGGCCGATGCTGATCGCCGCCGTGAAGCGCGCGTTCGTTGCCGGCTATGGGGCTCTCGAGCGAAAGCCGACCACGGAGGCCGAGGCGCTCGCGCGCCTGGACAGGACCTATCTCGGGAAGCTGCTGACGGCCGACGATGTGGCCCAGGGGCACGGCCCCGAGGCACTCCGCGCCTTCCAGCGGGGCTTCCGGCTGGGACGAAGCGAGAGACCCTTCTCCACGAAGAGGAACATCCCCCGGATGGTGGATCCTCCCTATCACTGGTATCGCCAGCAGGCGGAGGCGAACTTGCTGGGACCGAGCGCAGCTCGCGAGCGAGCCCTCGTGGCCGCGTGGCGCGCGAGCGGCGCGAGTCGCGAGGACGTGGAGGCGAGCCAGCACGCACTGCGCGAGCTCCACGCGAGCGCCTGGCGCCAGGATGTGCCTGAGGAGGATCGCGCGTGGGCCGAGGCGTACCGCGAGACGTGCGCGCACTGGGTCACCGTCCACCGGCGCGACGTGGTGGCGCAGAGCGCCTACGAGGCCTATCTCCGGAGCAGCGACGGAATCCTCGACGGGGAGCCTGCGCCCCCTTGGTCGAAGCGGCGCCACCGCGACTCGGAACCGTGGCGGTTCGTTGCAGATCGCGTGGAGGACGCGCCCGAGGACGAGAGCGAGCTCGCGACGGCCGAGGCGGCCGCGCGCGAGTACTGGGACGCGCGCTGGCGCGAGGTCCCGCCGTGGGACGGCGACCCGTCCCAGGTCCAACTGGCTCGCGGCGGTCCGCGCCGCGCGGGAGACGTCGGCGGCGATGGCCGACCACATCCCGAGGCCCTGGTAGCGGTTGCCCCCTCGTCCGACCCCGACGGGTGATCCAAGGCGGCTCTGCAGATTGGCCGAGCGAGCGCCGCACCCGGGCCCGCAGCCTCACCCTTCTGCGTCCCCGTCCGCCGCGCGTTGCGCGAGCCAGCGGTAGAGCTGGGTCCGGTGCATGCCGAGCGCCCGGGCCGCGCGCATCACGTTGCCGTTTTCACGGCGCAGCGTCGCCTCGATCTCCTCCGCGGCGGGCCACGCCGCTGCCCGCCGCGAGGGCCCCTTCTCCGCCGCCGGCCGCTGCGCCCGCGCGGCGTCCTTCACGGTCTCGCCCAGGGCCCCGCCGGACATGTCCGCTGGTGGCTCAGGGACGCTCAGCCGCCCCGCCGACGGGGAGAGGTGCCCCTCGTGCACCACCGAGCTACCCGCAAGGTGCGCCTCCTGCGCAGCTGCCCGGATCTCTGCGGTGAGCTCTCGAATGTTTCCTGGCCACGCCCGCAGGAGGCACGCCTCGATCAGCGACGCATGCGCCCGAGCGGGCGCGGTCGTCTCGGCGTGCGCGCCAGCCGACGTCGCATGTCGCAGGGCCGCATCGACGAGCCACGGGAGGTCCTCCGGTCGCTCGCTCAGCGGCGGTATGCGGACCGAAGGCCGCGCGATGCGGAAGAAGAGATCGTCGCGCAGCTTCCCCGCGGCCATCTGGGCTCGCAAATCCTTGTGGGTCGCCGAGACCAGCGCGAAATCCACGCTCACCGGCCGCGAGGCCCCGAGGGGGAGCACCTCCTTCGCCTCCAGCGCCCGCAGGAGCTTCGCCTGCACCCCGAGGTCGAGCTCGGCTACCTCGTCGAGAAAGAGCACCCCGCCGTGCGCTGCCTGCACGTAGCCCTCGGCGTCCGCCGCGGCGCCCGAGTACGCCCCTTTGCGCGCGCCGAAGAGCAGCCGCTCGGCCAGCACCTCGGGGATGGCGGCGCAGTTCACGGCGACGAAGGGCCCAGCGCGCCGCGGGCCGAGGACGTGGAAGGCCCGCGCCGCGTGCTCCTTACCCGTCCCGCTCTCGCCGGTGATGTGCAGCGTCGTCCCGAGGCTCGCCGCCCGACCGATCGCATCCCACGTGCGGGCGAGGGTCGGGCCGAGGATCGTGCCCTCGGCGCGCGAGATCCCCGCGCGGAACGGCTCCACATCGGCCTGGAGCAAGAACACCGACCAGCCTGTGCGCAGGATCCGGAGCTCGGCGCCGGCGCGCGTGCCGATCAGCGGGACGCCATCGAGCCAGGTGCCGTTCCGGCTGTCGAGATCCTCGACCTGCCACGTGCCCTCGATCCAGCGCACGCGCGCGTGCTTGCGCGACATCCGCTGGTCGTCCAGGAGCACGCCCGCTACCTCGCATCGCCCGAGCTCGATCTCGCCGTCCTCCAGCGGGAGCACATCGCAGCGGGGGCCGTCCCCCGAGAAGATCAGGACCAGCCCGGGCCTTGGCTTCCGGAGGCCGCGGTGCTCCGACGGGGGGCCGGGCGCGTCGTCCAGGGTCGTGTTCGGTGCAAGGGGCGCCACGATCACAGCGGAGTGTAACGCGGATCGCATGTCCTGTGCAGGGGGCATCCGCCGCGGTGGACGGAGCTCAGCGCCGCCGCTCCACGGCGAGGGGCGCGCTCAGGACGCCCTGCGCCTGGCCCGTGTGCCAGCCATGCGACGTGAGGGCGCGCGGGACGCGCCGATGGGAGGCTAGCTTCCAGGCGGGCATCCATGGCAAATGGGTTGCTGTCGATGGCGATCGATGGCGACAGGAGGGTTCCTCGTCATGAATCAACATGTGTTCTTGATGTCGAGCCTCCTCCTCGTCGCGGCCGCGTGCGCGAGCGAGGTGTCCACTCCCTGCGGGGACGGCTACTGCCTGGCGGCTTACCAGTGCGTCGATTCGAGCGGTGGAGCGCCGCGGTGCATGCCGCCCGATACGCCGCTGAACGTCTGCGGCAACTGGATCGTCGATCCCGGTGAGGAGTGCGACGAGGGCGACGTCGCGGCGGGCGACGGGTGCGGCGCGACGTGCCGGCGGGAGGAGTGCGGCAACGGGATCGTCGATCCCGGCGAGGAGTGCGACGAGGGCGACGTCGCGGCGGGCGACGGGTGCGGCGCGACCTGCCGGCGGGAGGAGTGCGGCAACGCGATCCGCGACCCAGGCGAGGCGTGTGACTGCGGCGCCGATGCCGTCGCGCCCCGGGAGCCGGTGTGCAGCGATCGCCAGAACGCGTCGGCGGGCGGGGTGTGCCGCCTGGACTGCCGGCTTCATTGCGGCGACGGCGAGGTCGCGGCGGAGGAGACGTGTGACACCGCCGCTCCTTTGGTCGCCTCCTGCGTGGATCTCCGTTACGATTTCGGCCGCCCTGTCTGCTCGCGCGCCTGCGACTCGCTGGATGTCGTGGGCTGCGGCGACTTCAATTGGCGCAGAACGGATGTGCCGAGAACGAGGAATCTCGTCGACATGTGGGGAAGCGGAGCGCGCGACGTCTACGCCGTCGGGGCCGGGGACACCCTGGTTCATTACGACGGCACCGTCTGGACATTGATCTCGTTACCGGTCGCTGCGAGCGCATGGCTAAGCGGCGTGTGGGGCAGCGGTCCGAGCGACGTCTTCGCCGTCGGACGCGAGGGCCCCGCCGCCGGAGCCACCGGCCTCGTGCTGCACTATGACGGAGACTCATGGACTCGGATGCCCTGGCCCTACGAGGGGGCTCTTTCCGACGTGTGGGGCAGCGGCCCGAATGACGTCTTCGCCGTCGGCGCTCGGGGCACCTTGGCCCGCTTCGACGGCCGCTCCTGGACGAAGATGACTTCGCCAGTCGATGTGAATCTGAGGGGCGTGTGGGGCAGCGGTCCGAGCGACGTCTTCGCCGTCGGGGAGGAGGGCACCGTGCTGCATTTTGACGGAAATTCCTGGGCACAGATGCTCTCGCCGGTCGAATGGACGCTGGGCGACGTGTGGGGCAGCGCTCCGAGCGACGTCTTCGCCGTCGGAGAAGGGGGCGCGCTGCATTTTGACGGAAATTCCTGGGCAGAGATGCCTTCGACGTTCGAGATGAGACTTTACAGCGTGTGGGGCAGCAGCGCGAGCAACGTCTTCGCCGTCGGAAATGTCCTGGCGCACTTCGACGGCCGCGCCTGGACGACGATGACCTCATCGATCGATGAGAGTCTGTCGGGCATCGAGGAGATTATGGCCGTGTGGGGCAGCGGTCCGAGCGACGTCTTCGCCGGCTTCTTCGGCGGCGTGCTGCATTTCGATGGCATCACCCTGACAGAGCTGCCTTTCGCGGCCGATGACGAGATAGTTGACGTTTTGGATCTATGGGGAAGCGCAGCGAGCGACGTCTTCGCCGTCGGATGGCGGGGCACCGTGCTGCATTTCGACGGCAGCTCATGGACGGCGATGGCATCGCCGGTCGATATGCAGCATCTCACCGGCGTGTGGGGGAGCGGAGCGAGCGACGTCTTCGCCGTCGGAACGTGGGGCACCGTGCTGCATTTCGACGGCAGCTCATGGACGGCGATGGCATCGCCGGTCGATGTGAATCTCACCGGCGTGTGGGGAAGCGGAGCGAGCGACGTCTTCGCCGTCGGGGAGTCGTCAACGGTGCTGCACTATGACGGTCGCTCCTGGACACCAATGTCTGTAGAGGGCATCGATCATGCGCTCTACGGCGTATGGGGGAGCGGGCCGAGCGATGTGTTCGCCGTCGGAGAGCGGGGCACCGTGCTGCATTTCGACGGCCGCTCCTGGACGACGATGGTATCGCCGGTCGATGTGGACCTCTTCCACGTGTGGGGGAGCGGACCGAGCGACGTCTTCGCCGTCGGGGATTTGGGCGCCATCCTTCACTTCGACGGCCGCTCTTGGACGGCGACGGCATCGGTGCGCGATCTTGCGTTTACCGACCTGTGGGGCAGCGGGCCCAACGATGTCTTCGCCGTCGACGGCGGCGTGCTGCACTTCGACGGTGTATCTTGGCTGCCCATGCGTTCCGGAGCACTTGGGATCACGGAGGCAGTATGGGGTGATTCTTTGGGTAATGTGTTTTTATTCGGCGATCAGCGCGTCCGCCACAGCAGCTATCTACTCAGCCGGACAGCGCTCAGCCGCTGAAGGCGGAGGACGGATGCTTGGTTTCGGTTGGCTTCGCGCTGCGATGAACGCCCCGGAGCCTCTCTGCGCGCCGCGGCGCCGGGGACCGGCGTACGGCGGACGCGACGGCCAGGCTTCCGGCCCGCAGGCATGAGCCTGTCGGGTTCGTGCGGTGAGATTGTCATGAGCCCGATGAAGGAAATACGCTTCGCTTCTGTGGGCGAATCCGCCGCCTCTGCCGTCGACGAGGAGGCGGCCGCCACGCCGCCAAGCCGGAGGGGACGTCCGGAGTCAGAAGAGGGGATGTCCCCGTCGGCGACCTGGAGCACCGACAACGATCTCTACGCGGCGCAGCTCACCGCGCCCAGGACCGACCCTGCGCGGCGAGCGCCGCGCGACCTGCCGATCGACGCCGGGACGTCCCTCGGTCACTACGAGCTCATCCGCGAGCTCGGCCGCGGGGGCATGGGCACGGTCTTTCTGGCCCGCGACGTCCGGTTGGGCCGCCTGGTGGCGATCAAGCTCGTCACCACGCTGACCGGCTCCCGGCTCGACCGATTCCTTGTCGAGGCCCGCGCCACCGCGCTCTGCAAGCACGAGAACATCGTGACCATCCACGATGTGAACGAGCACAACGGGTATCCTTACATGGTGCTCGAATACATCGAGGGCCAGAGCCTCCGCGCGTGGATGGCGCAGCGGCGGCCGGCGGGCGCGCCAGCGGGCGTCGCGGCCACCTCGGTGTCGACGAGCGCCGCGGTGGAGCTGATGGTGCCCGTGGTGCGCGCCCTCGTGTGCGCCCATCAGCTCGGCATCGTGCACCGCGATCTCAAGCCGGAAAACATCATGTTGGAGCCGTCCGGAGCGATCAAGGTGCTCGATTTCGGCATCGCCAAGCTGCTCGACGTCGACGCCGCCGTCACGTGCGAGCGCCCTGCTCCCAGGAGCGAGCTGACCCTGACGCACGAAGGGGCCGTCGTGGGGACGCTGGCCTACATGTCCCCCGAGCAGCAGGCCGGAGAGGAGATCGACCAGGCGACGGACATCTGGGCCGTGGGGATCATGCTCTATGAGCTCGTGACCGGCGCGCGCCCGTTCGACGGGGCGATGACGGTCGGCGCGCGCCTCGCCGCGCTCGACGCGTCCGTCCGGAAGATCGGCGGGATGCGCGCCGAGCTGGGCGCGCTCGGACCGATCATCGAGCGGTGCCTGCGCAGGCGGACATCCGAGCGCATCGCCTCGGCGCGGCAGCTCCTGGCCGAGCTCATGCCGCTCCTGCCGGGGCGCCGCGAGGTCGTCCTCGGCGCCGACGAGAGCCCATTCGCCGGCCTCTCGGCGTTCCAGGAGGTCGACGCGGACCGCTTCTTCGGCCGCGACGACGACATCGCCGGCATGGTCTCGCGCCTGAAGAGCCAGCCGCTCCTCGCGATCGTCGGCGCGTCGGGGGTAGGGAAATCATCGCTGGTGAGGGCGGGGATCATCCCGGCGCTCAAGCGCTCGGGGGCCGGGTGGGAGTCGCTCGTCATGCGGCCCGGGCGCGAGCCCATGGCGGCGCTGGCCGATCTGCTCAACCATCCATCCCTCCTGGAGCAGGGCGAGGTCGGCTCGCCGGCGGCGCGCGGCCGTGAGGCCGAGCGCGGGCAGGTGGCCGAGCGCGGGCAGGTGGCCGAGCGCGGGCAGGTGGCCGAGCGCGGGCAGGTGGCCGAGCGCGGGCAGGTGATCGAGCGGCTGCGCGCCGAGCCCGGCCACCTGGGCGCCGCGCTGCGCGCGTGGTCCGCCCGGACCCAGCGGCGCGTCGTGCTGTTCGTCGACCAGTTCGAGGAGCTCTATACCCTCTCGTGCGGCGCCCGAGAGCGCGCCGCCTTCTTCTCGTGCCTCGAAGGCGTCGCCGACGACGCCTCCTCGCCCCTCCGCGTCATCCTCTCCACCCGCTCGGACTTCATCGAGCGGGTGGCCGAGGACAGGCGCTTCATGGCGGGGGTGACGCGCGGCCTCGTGTTCCTCTCGCCCATCGGCCGGGAAGGGCTGCGCGAGGCGCTCTTGAAGCCGGTCCAGGCGGCGCGGTACGAGATCGAGGACCCGGCGATGGTCGAGGGCACCCTCGATGTGCTGGAGACGACCCCAGGCGCCCTCCCCATCCTGCAGTTCACTGCGGCCAGGCTGTGGGACATGCGCGACCGCGAGCGGCGGCTCCTCACGCGGGCGAGCTACGAGGCCATCGGCGGCGTGGCGGGAGCGCTGGCGAGCCACGCCGACGCGGTGCTGGCTGGGCTCAGCGGCCGTCAGGCGAAGCTCTGCCGAGCCATCTTCGAGCGCCTGGTCACGCCCGAACGCACGCGGGCCATGGCCAGCCTGGAAGAGCTCCGCGAGCTGCCCGGGGACGGGGATCCGGACGAGATCGAGCGCGTCGTCCACCTGCTGGCCGACGCGCGGCTCCTCGCCATCGAGACGGGGGGCGACAACTCCGGCGGCAAGGTGGAGATCGTGCACGAGTCGCTCATCGCGCGCTGGCCGACGTTGCAGCGCTGGCTCGACGAGAACCAGGACGACTCGGTGTTCCTCGACAAGCTGCGCGCGGCGGCGCGGCAGTGGGAGTCGAGCGGCCGCGCCGATGACCTCTTGTGGCACGGCAAGCTCGCGGAGGAAGCGCGCCGCTTCTCGGAGCGGTCGGCGCGCCGGCTTCCCGAGCGAGAGCAGCGCTACCTCGACGCCGTGGTCAGGCTGGCCGGCCAGGCGCAGCGCCGGAAGCGCAATCTCATCGTCGGAACCATCGCGAGCCTGGCCCTCCTGGTCGTCGGCGCCGCCGCGGGGATCGTCACGGTGGCCCGCCAGAACCGGGTCATCAGCGCGCAGCTCGCGGACATCCGCCGGACCGAGCACAGCCTCGAGGAGGCGCTCGCGAGAGAGACGGCGTCTCGACAAGCCGCCGAGCAGGCGAGGATGAGCACGGAAGACCAGCGGAACCGGGCCGAGCGGCTGCAGAAGGAGGCCGAGGAGGCCAGGGACAGGGCCGAGGTCGAGAGCGAGAGGGCGCACGCCGCGGCCGAGGAGGCTCGGACGGCGCGCGACGAGGCGCGGGCGTCCGAGGCCGAGGCGCGGCGCGCCGAAGCTCAGGCCGATGACGAGCGGGCCAGGGCCGGCGTCGAGGAGCGGAAGGCCAAGCAAGCGGCAGACGACGAGCGCCAGAGCAAGGAGGCGCTGGAGCAGCTCATCCAGCGCTCCGTCGGGCAGGTCCGGGACCGCTTGAGGTAAAAAGCGCTTCGGGAGATCATCGAACCATTCCCCGTGCAGAGGACGCCGACGAGCACCCGCGCTGCGATCTGTTCATGGCTCTCGATCGCGATCCTCGCGTCCCGGGCCGTGCCCGCGTGGGCTCAGACCGCGCCGGCGCTGCCCCCCTGGCATGAGGGCGTCGCAGAGGAGCGCAAGCACGCGGCGCTGGAGCTCTTCAAGCAGGGGCGGGACCTGCACAGAAGGATGGTGCTCGGCGATGCCAAGAAGAAGTACGAGGAGGCGCTCGCCCTGTGGGAGCACCCGGATCTCCGGTTCTATCTGGGCAGGGTGCTCAAGATGATGGGGATGCCGCTGCTTGCCTACGAGAACCTGCGCCTCTCGCTCCGGTGGGGGCCGGCGTCGCTCGAGCCCGAGGACCTTGAAGAGGCGCGCGCGCTGATGAAGGAGCTCGTCGAGCGCGAGCTGGCCGTCGTCGAGATGCGCTGCGATGAGCCCGGCGCCGGGGTGCTGCTCGACGGGAGGTCGTGGTTCGTCGGTCCGGGCTCGGCGCGCCGGTTCGTGACGCCCGGAGAGCACGTCGTCAGCGCGAGGAAGGAGGGGTATTTCCCCCTCGTCGAGCCCGTCGTCGTGCTCGGCGGGGTCCAGGCCTCGGGCGTGCTCAAGCTGAGCGCCGACGGCATCGTCACGGTGCGCAGGTGGTCCGCCTGGAAACCGTGGGCCGTGGTCGGGGCCGGGGCGGGCCTCGGGCTGGCTGGTGCGGTGTTGCGCTGGCAGGCCGACGAGCATCTGGAGGACGCGGAGCGGCAGTTTGAAGAGACCTGCACGTCGGGTTGCGCTCCAACGACGACGGACACGTCGAGCCGGGGTATGACGGAGAGCCGTGTCGCCACCGGCCTGTTCATCGCCGGCGGCGCGACCCTGGCGGCAGGCGCGGTCCTCGTGTTCCTCAACATGCAGCGGACGTATCGCACCGAGGATCAAGGCGGCGTCGAGCTCCGGATCCTGCCCGCGGCGTCGGGCGCGGCGGCCGGGCTGTCAGCTCGGCTTTCCTTTTGAACCGCCGAAGGCACCAGACGGCGCCGGTGTCACCGCGGCGCTGCTGTTCTATTTGCGCTCGTAGAAGGTGAGGCTCACCCCGCCCCCCGCCGCGCCACCCGGGTCGGAGCTCACATAGGCCTTCGTGTTGAGGATCGCGTAGGGGCCGTCCGCGCGCGTCTCGAAGACAGGCACGAGCGCGCCGAACGGTCCGCAGTTCCTCACCACGATGACCTCGCCGTCCTTCGAGGACAGCGCGTACCTGGCGTCCAGCACCGTGGTCGATCCGATGAGCTGGTAATCCGCGCCTCCGGGGAGCACCGAGCCCGACAGGCCGCTCAGCAGCGTTCCGCCGGTGACCGTGCCCCCGGTGATGGGAATGATGTTGCGCGTGCCGCGCTTGCTCGCGCCGACAGACACGGAAGAGCCGAGCGTGACGGTCTCGGTGAACACGCTCGAGCCCCTCGCCCCTGTCGCCTTCGAGCACTCCCACGATTGGTTCGGGACGCCCTCGGGATCCTTGAGCTGGATCTTCGGCTCTCCGGCGGCCACCTCGCTGATGTCGTAGATGTCGAGCTGGAGCGTGCCCGCCGCTGCGTCGACGACACGGGTGCCCGCGAATTTCCCGGTGTTGAGCCACGCGAGCGAGCTCGAGGTGGCGACCTCGAAGTCCGGGACGATCCGGACGACGTCATCGCCGGCGGCGGCGACGCCGCAGGTCCGCAGCAAGATGAGGCTGCCGTCGCTCGCTTTCAGGATGTTGATCTCCTCGAGCTCGACGGAGCCGTTCGACAGCGTGAGCTCGAGGTCCATGCCGCCCGTGAGGAACGTGGCCTGGATCTTGTCGCCCGTGAGCGTGCCCCCTTTCACGTCGAGGAGGCGGCGGTGTCCGAACTGGGTGGTCCCGACATCGTGGGTCTCACCGAGCTGGAGCGTCGCCCGAAGGACGAGCTCGCCGCGCGTGGGGAGCGGAATGCCGCCGGGCATCCCGCACGTCCACGAGGGATCGGGGACGATCGTCGCATCGTCGCTGCCGCTGTTGCCGCCGCCAGCGCCGGGCGTCCCGCCGCCGCCGCCGCCGCTGCCGCTGCCGCTGCTGCTGGCCGCCTCCGCAGCGCCGCCGGCTCCGGTGGTTCCGCTACCCGCGCCGCCCACGCCGGCGTCGCCGCCCGTGCCGGTCGCTCCGCCGGGACCGCTCGACGCCGCGCCGCCGGAGCTGCTGCTCGTCGTCCCTCCGCTGGTATCGTCGGTCGACGAACCACACCCTCCAGAGCAGATGCCCAGGATTCCAGTTATCAAGAGCTTCGCTGGCAGATTTTTGATCACCATCGCCGGACCCATCCATTCAATCCACGCTGCGATTCGATGCACCCTGAAACGTGGCGCTGGTTCGAGCGACACCCGATTCAGAACTGCGAGAAGAAGCTCCAGATCGACTCGCCGGAGTTGTTCTGCGGGGCGTGGCCCCCGTCGAACTCGCACCAGACGACCGGATAGCCCGCGTCGCAGCCCTCGTAGCTGACGCAGGGGCTCGGCTCGACCGGTGTGGTCTGCTGACCGCAGTGGTTTCGCTCGAGGAAGATATCGCGAGCGCTCTGACCGTTCTCGAGCGGAACCACGTCGTCGCTCTTGCCGTGGGCGCCCCACATGGCCACGGGATGGTCGCCGTCCTCGCAGCCGCTGTAGATCGCGCCGGACATCGAGGCGATGGCGCGGAAGTCGTCGCCCATCGCGCAGCCGATCGCGTAGGACATCATGCCGCCATAGCTGAATCCCGTCGAAAAGATCCTGCTCTCGTCGATGCAGAGCTCGGCGCGGAAGCGGTCGAGCATGGCGCGGAGGAACGCGATGTCGCGGCCGCCCGTGTTCGCCCAGCCCTGGTCGATGCCCTCGGGTGAGACGAAGATCGCCGAGCCGTTGGCGCGGCTCTGGAGGCCGTAGTAGCCGCCGCCGAACCCGGTCGCGACCTGCTCGGCCGAGCCGCCGCGGGGATGCCAGGCGAAGATCAGCCGGTAAGGGTGGTTCGAATCGTAGCCGTCCGGTACGGCGAGGATGTACTCGCGCGTCGTGCCCCCGACATCGACGCTGAAACGGCCGCTCTTCGGCGCGGTCGCGCTGCCGCAGCCCGCGCTCTGCGCCTCTCCTCCAGCGCCGCTCGAGCCGGAGCCGGCAGTGCCCCCGCCGCCCGCGCCAGCTTCCCCCGTGTCCGGGCGCCCGCCGCTGCCGCCGGCGCCGCTGACCGCCCCCGACGAGCTACCGGTTGCCGACGTGCCACCGGTTGCCGACGTGCTACCCGTGGCACCGGAGGCGCTGGATCCGGGCCCAGCGGGCCCTCCGGCGCTGCCGCCGGAAGATGCCTCGGTCGTCGCTTCTCCCTGGCTGGAGCAGCCCAGCGCAGCGAACGCCGCGAGCGCAACGAGCCCTGGAGCGATCGCCCCGAAATTGCGAAGCGTTTTCATTCGTCCTCGCCTCTCTATTCTAAGAATGCCGTCCGTCCTCGTATCACCGATGAAGGTGACCGCGACGGCGTCGTACCCTAGGCCTCTGGCGCGAGGCATAGGCATATTGGCCTATGCCTCGCGCCAGAGGCGTCCCGCCCAGATGGTTCGTCAGCACGGTCGATTGCCGCCGGCACCGTCCGCGGTACCATCGCGGCGATGGCAGGTACGGCGAAATCGTTGCGCGTGGCGTTGAAGAGACCCTCCGGGGTCCGGAGCCTGGAGCTCACCGGGGTCTCGGGCGACGGGCCGTGAACGACGCGCTCAAGAAGATCTCCGTCGCCGCGGGCCAAGGGAGCAAGACGCTTGACCTTCACGCGCTGGGCCTCGACGATCTGCCTGAGGAGATCGGGACCCTCGCCACGCTGGAGGAGCTCGACCTGTCGCGCAACGCGTTGAGACAGCTGCCGCCGTCTTTCGCGGGTCTCGGCCAGCTCTCGAAGCTGGATCTGAGCCGGAATCAGCTGAAGTGGTTCCCCTTGGACCTGTGCGGGCTGACCAGCCTGCGCAGCTTGAACGTGAGCGACAATGCCATCAAAGAGGTTACGGCCGCGATCTCCGCGCTCACCGAGCTCGAAGAGCTCGATCTCGGCTTCAACAAGCTGGAGCGATTGCCAAGGGAGCTCTTCGCGCTCCCGAGGCTGCGCAGCCTGGAGCTGAGCGGCAATCAGCTGAAGCCCCTGCCGAGGGAAGTGGGGCAGATGAAGGAGCTCGTCGAGCTCTGGATCGTCGACAATCCGTTTTCGGTTCTACCCAAAGAGATCTGGACGCTGCCGAAGCTGGCGTGGCTTCACCTGGATCATGAGCAGTTCGCGCAAGTCCCGGAGGCCGTGCGAAAGCGCGGGAAGCCGACGCTGCAGGTCGTGTGACCCTTCACATCGAACAACATCCTCCTAGCCGCTCGGATCGAGCTGGACGCCGACGGTCCACGCGGCGCCGCCCACTTCATCCTTGACGGTGATGCGCCCCGTCGCGGCGTCGAGCTCAAACGCCGGGTCGCCGCCGTTCGGGGTCGTGTTCCCGTCGTGGACGCGGACGACCTGGTCCCCCTCCACCGTGCACTCGGAGACGCCGGTCGTGCCTGCGCCGTAGATCATGCGGCCGGCGCACGCGAGGCGCGTGAGGCACTTGCCGCCTCGCGGGAGCGGCGAGACGAGCAGCGCGCACCTCGTGCCCGCCTTCACCGGGCTCGGTCCCGTGGACTCGGTGACGCGCGCAGATCGGCGCAGCGCCCTCCGGGTGGCGTCGAGGAGCGGCTCCCCCGCGACGGGCAGGCTCTGGTAAGCCAGCGTGAACTCGACGCGGTACGCGGGCACCGAGTCGCGCCAGACGGCGCCGGACTTGCGGATGCTGTCGAGCGAGACCTCGGCCCGCTCCCCGGCGCGCGAGCCCTTGTCCTGGTACGAGAGGGCATAAGCATAGGTGCCAGGCTGAGGACCGGAGTCCTCCTCCACGCCGCTGCTGAACATCGACATACCGTTCAGCGGATCGCTCGACCGGTAGATCGGCTTGCCGCCGCAGAGGACCCGGAGCGCGGGCACGCGGATGTCGTCGCCCGAGCTCGCGAGCTCCGCCTCGACCGTGCACGCCGCGCCGGCCGCGAGGGGGAGCCCCGTGGCGCGCGTGACGGTCGCCTTCCAGGTCGCGGTCGCGGCCCGCGACGGCGCCTCGCGAGCCGGCGTGGCCGGCTCCGGCGGCGCCTGCGCTGGCTCGGGGACCGGCGCCGGCGGCTCGGGGAGGGGAGGCTGCTCCGGGACGGGAAGGGCAGGCGGCGGCGGCATGGCCGGCTGCTGGACGATCGCCATCATCTCGCGCGAGGGCCGCGCCAGCAGATAGCTCGCGATCATCGCGCAGAGCCCCACGCCCGCCATCGTCACCAGGAGCGGCACCGCCGACGATCGCTTCGGCCGGCCGCGCACCGCGGCGAGCTCCCGGCCGAGCTGGTCGAGCACGCGGCGGGCCTCCGCCATCTGGCGCTCGATCTGCTCGACCCGCGCGGCCCGATCGTCGTCGCGGTTCTCCTCGAGCTCCTTCCTGGCCGCCGCGAGCTGCTCCTCGAGGCTGTCCACACGCCCCCGCAGCGCGTCTCGTTCGTCGCGGTATTGCATTGCTCGACGATACCACCGACCAGCTCGCCAGCGGCGCCAGGCGCCGGCGGCGCGTCGGTGGTCGAAACGCGTCGACACCCACGCAGCGTGTGGGGCGGCCATGTCCGCAGTCTGACGCTACGCTCCGGATTCCACGGCTGAACGCAAGACTTCTCGCCCGTGCCGGCGGCGCAGCGTATACGATGTAGCCGGTCCGCAGCGGCCGTGGGGAAGGCGGTCAGGTTGTGGAGCAGGAGGCCGTCGGGAATGGGTCAGGTTCGCCAGGGCAGTGCAGTACCGTTGCCGGAGCAGTGGGGCGAGCTGCCTGGCGCCGCGGGGTGGAAGGCCAACGGAAAGGCCGGCGTTTCCGGCCCTGATGCGCGCGGGTCCGAAGGCGCGCACGCGGCGGCGCGCCCTCCTACCCTCGGCGTCGTCGCCCCGTTTCTCTCCGGCGCGTTCTGGGGCCCTGTCCTGCTCGGCATCCATGAGACGGCCCAGCGGCGCGGGATCCGCACGCTGGTGCTGCGCGGCACGCCCTCCGAGGTCCTGGTGCCCTCGCTCGCCAGAGACCAGGTGGACGGGTGGCTCGTCATCATCGAGTTCGGCGGCCTCGAGGCGCTCGCCGATGCGGGGATCCCGTTCATCACGCTCGGCGCCCGCCCCGCCGACATCCGCTGTCCTGCCGTGCTCCCGGACAACCATGGGGGCATCCGGAGCGCGGTGCTCCACCTGATCGAGCACGGGCACCGGCGCATCGCGTTCGTCGGCAACTTCGCCGCGTACGACGTGCGCGAGCGCCGCGACGCCTACATCAGCACGCTCGCCGAAGCCGGGATCCCCTTCGACCCCGATCTGGTCATCCCGTGCGACAACAACATGTACAGCGGAGGCCGGGCCGCCGCGCCGGCGCTCCTCGCGCAGCTGCCGGCGTGCACGGCGGCCGTCTTCGGGACCGACAAGAACGCGCTCGGGACGATGTCCGAGCTGAAGGCGGCGGGCGTCCGTATCCCCGAGGATTTCGCGATCATCGGCTTCGACGACGTCGTGGAGGCGCAGAGCGCCGACCCGCCGCTGACCACGGTGCGCCAGCGGTTCGAGATGATGGGGAGCGCGGCGTGCGAGCTGCTCGCGTCGATGGTCGCCGGCGAGCCCTTCCCGCCCGAGGGCGTGCGCACGGCCAACGCGCTCGTCCTGCGGAGCTCGTGTGGTTGCAACGTGGTCCAGAACTTCCTCGACATGGAGGACGCGGCCTCCGAGGAGGACGCCGGCGACACCCTGGCCCGACAGATGGTCGAGCAGCTGCTCCTGCCGCGCCCGCTCCCGCCGGATACCCCGCCGGCCGCGGTCTGGCCGGCGGTCACGCGGGTGGTCGACATGTATTTCGCGGCGCTCCGGGGCACCGCGCCCGCCCCGGCCGCCGAGCTCGAGCGCGCCTATCGCCAGGCCATCGCCATCACGCCCGATCTGGGGGCCCTGCTGTCGACGGCCCGCCTGATGGATCAGCTCCCGGAGCGGCGCCGCATGTCCCTGGACACCGCGGCCAGGCGGCGGGTCCAGGACTTCGTGGAGCTGGCGCGCCTCGCGAGCGCGCGGGCGCGGCTCGACGCCGAGACCCACTCCGTCCACCAGCTCGGGGTGCTCGCGAGGACCAACTACGATGTGAGCTTCGCCCTGCTCGGCGGCACCCAGCAGGAGTACCGGTCGCTCTCATGGCTCGAGACGACCACGATGGTCTGGGGTTGCCTCGCGTTATGGGATGACCCGGCGGAGCGCACGGAGCTCGTCGTCGCGGGCGCCTACAGCCGCGACGGCAGCCCGGTCCCCGCGAACGGGAGCCGCCATCGGCTGGAGGCGTTCCCGCCGGCGGAGATGCTGCCGCCCTCGGCCGCGGACGGCACGTACATGGTGCTGCTCCTGCCGATACGCTCCGTGGAGCGCGACTGGGGGATCCTCGTGCTCATCGGCCCGGCGGTCGTCGCGATGACCGGGGACGAGGGCACGGTCGCGATCTGGGGGACGCTGCTCGGGGCGGCCCTCGAGCGCGACGCGCTGCTGGCGTCGCTGTCGGCGCGGCACGCCGACCTGCAGCAGGCGTTCGCGAGCGAGCGCGCGCTGTCGCAGACGGTGCGGGAGCTGGGCTGCCCGATCATCCCGCTCCTCTCCGGCGTGCTGCTCGTGCCGCTGATCGGGATGCTCGACAACGGCCGCGCCCAGCAGGTGCTCGAGAAGGTGGCCGAGGGGGTGAGCCGGCACGAGGCGCTGTCCGTGCTGCTCGACCTCACGGGCGTGCCGTTCGTGGACATCCAGGTCGCTCATTTCCTGGGCATGACCAGCCGCGCGGCTGCCCTGCTCGGCGCGCGGGTCTACCTGGTCGGCGTGCGCCCCGAGATCGCGGAGAGCCTCATCGACGTCGACCTCGGCGAGCTGGCCACGTTCTCGTCGCTCGCGATGGCGCTCCTCGAGCTCGGCCAGGCGGGGGTGCGCGCGGCGCGAGCAGCGGGGCCGGCCGCGCGGTAAGGCATTGTCGCTTTCCTCACCTCCCGCCTGAAATCGACTAAGGATCGCGCTGGCGACGGAAGTGGTGAGGCTCGGCCGGACGTGGGCGAGCAGGCAGGGAGGGAGCGCGAGAATGGGTCAGGGGAGCCGGGACAGCGGCATCGTGGTGCCGGAGCAGTGGGGCGAGCTTTCCGGCGCACCGGGGCAGGGGGCGGGCTCGGGGCGCAGCACCGGCTCTTCTTTCCCACCGGCGCGCCGCTCTTCTCTCCCACCGGCGCGCCGCTCTTCTCTCCCTCCAGCGCGCCGCACCGACGCCCCGCCGCTCCATGTCCCGGCAGCCGGCGCCGCGGCCCGCCCTCGCACCCTCGGGGTGATCTCCCCCTTCCTCGACGGCTCGTTCTGGAACCCTGTCCTGCTGGGCATCCATGACTCGGCCCAGCAGCGCGGGTTTCGCACGCTGGTGCTGCGCGGTACGCCGTTCGAGGTCCACGCGCCGTCGCTCGCCGGGGAGCAGGTGGATGGGTGGATCGTCCTGATCGAGCTGCATGGCATCGAGGCGCTCGCGCGCGGCCGGGTCCCGTTCATCACCGTCGGCACCCGCGCCGTCGAGGTCGCCTGTCCAGCCGTGATCCCGGACAACCACGGCGGGATGCGGAGCGCCGTGCGCCACCTGATCGAGCACGGGCACCGGCGCATCGCGTTCGTCGGCTTCTTCGACGCATACGACGTGCGCGAGCGCTTCGCGTCCTACAAGGACACGCTCGCCGAGGCGGGCATCGCCTTCGACCCCGATCTGGTCATCCGGAGCGACAACAACTGGTACAGCGGCGGCCAGGGCGCCGCGCCGGCGCTCCTCGCGCAGCTGCCCGCGTGCACGGCGGCGGTCTTCGCGACCGACAAGAACGCGCTCGGGATGATGCCTCTGCTGAAGGCGGCGGGCGTCCGCATCCCCGAGGATCTCGCCATCATCGGCTTCGACGACATCGCGGACGCGGAGAGCGCCGATCCGCCGCTGACCACGGTGCGCCAGCGGTTCGAGATGATGGGGAGCGCCGCGTGCGATCTCCTTGCGTCGATGATCGCCGGCGAGGCCTTCCCGGCCGAGGGCGTGCGCACGGCCAACACGCTCGCCGTGCGGAGCTCGTGCGGGTGCAACACGATCCAGGAGTTCCTCGACAAGGAGGACGCGGCGCCCGAGGAGGACGCCGGCGGCGCCCTGGCCCGGCAGATGGTCGAGCTCCTGCTTCTGCCCCAGCCGCTCCCGCCCGACCTCCCGCCGACCGAGGCATGGCCGGCGGTCACGTCGTTGATCGACGGCTATTTCGCGGCGCTTCGGGGCACCGCGCTGCCTTCGGCGGCCGATCTCGGGGTCGCCTGCCGGCAGGCGGTCGAGATCACGATGGATGTGGGGACGTTGCTGGCGGCGATCCGCCTGCTGGGCCAGTCTCACGAGCGGCGCGGCGCGTCCCTGGACGACTCGGCCAGGCGGCGGGTGGAAGCGTTCCTGGAGCTCGTGCGCCTCGCGATCGCGCGCGCCCGGCTCGAGGCCGAGAGTCAGTATGTCCGCCAGCTCGGGGTGCTCGCGAGGACCAACTACGATGTGAGCTTGGCCCTGCTCGGCGGCACCCAGCAGGCGACGCGGTCGCTCTCGTGGCTCGAGACGACCACGGTGGTCTGGGGTTGCCTCGCGCTGTGGGATGACCCGCAGGCGCGCTCCCGCCTCGTCGTCGCCGGCGCCTACAGCCGCGACGGCAGCCCGACCCCGCCGATCGGCCGCCGCTGTCGGCCGGAGGCGTTTCTGCCGGAGGCGATGCTGCCGCCGTCGGCCGAGGACGGCACGCACATGGTGCTGCTCTTGCCGATACGCTCTGCCCGGCGCGACTGGGGGATCCTGGTGCTCGTCGGCCCGACCCTCGTTGCCATGGCCGGCGACGAGGGGACGGTCGCGATCTGGGGGACGCTGCTCGGCGCGGCCTTGGAGCGCGACGCGCTGCTGGAGTCGCTGTCGTCGCAGCACGCCGACCTGCAGAAGGCGTACGAGATCGAGCGCGCGCTCTCGGAGACGGTGCGCGAGCTGGGTTGTCCGCTCATCCCGCTCCTGCCCGGCGTGCTGCTCGTGCCGCTGATCGGGATGATCGACGGCGGCCGTGCCAGGCAGGTGCTCGAGAAGGTGTCTGAGGGGGTGAGCCGGCACAGGGCATCTTCCGTGCTGCTCGATCTCACGGGCGTGCCGTTCGTGGATGCCCGGGTCGCCGACACGGTGGGCATGACCAGCCGCGCGTCCGCGCTGCTCGGGGCGCGGGTCTATCTGGTCGGCGTGCGCCCCGAGATCGCGATGAGCCTGGTCGGCGTCGACCTCGGCGTCCTGAGCACGTTCTCCTCGCTGTCGGCGGCGCTCCGCGAGCTCGCGCCGGCGAGGCGGCGCGCGCGCAAGGCGCCTTGACCTGCCGAGACGCGGCTGGCGTAGAATCGGTCCATGCTCGCCGTGCATTGCCCGCGCTGCGGGCGACCAGCGCCTGTGTCCCTCGCCAGCCCGGATCTCATGGCCTGCGCGGCCTGCCACTACCGCGGTCCGCCGCCCGGCGAGGCGGCACAGGGCCTGCGCGCCGCGGCGCACGTGGTCTTCCAGACCGACGTGCGCCGCCGCCAGCTGTCGGACGCGCTGCGGCGGAAGCTGGTCACGGCGTCGCAGCGGCACGCGCGGCTGCTTGTCGTGTTCGCGATCGCCTCGGTGCCCATCACCCTGCTCGGCGCGCTCATCGTGCTGGGGGTCTGGGTCAGCCCCGACACCGAGGGGAACCTCGTCACCGGCGGCATGGCGGTGGCGTCGTGGATCGGCACCGTCGGGACCGGCGCGGCCGTGCTCGCGGTCATGCGCCGCCGGCAGCAGCGGCTCGAGGAGGCGTGCGCCGCGCGCCCCCCGGCCGCCCCGGGCGAACCGGCGGCGTGCCACGTGTGCGGCGCGCCGCTCGACGCAGGCGACGGCGCGATCGCGCGGTGCGGCTTCTGCGCCGCTGACAACCTGGTCGCGGCGGCCGTCCTCGAGCGCGTGCGCGCGCGCCAGGTCGTGATCCTCGGGTCGTTCGAGCAGGCCGTGAGCGCCGAGCTCGCCTCGTTCAGCCGGGCGACGTCCGGCGCCGCCGCGGTCGTCGTGGCGACCGCGCTCGCGGTCCCGGTCGCTGCGTTCGTCCTCGCCGTCGCCGCCACGCTGGTGGGCGAATCGAGGCGGCTGCCGGTGGACCCGGCCGTGAAGTACGCGGTTGTCAGCACGCCGCTCGGGCAGTGCATCGGAAAGATCATGCCAGGGAAGAGCGGCGGCACGGCGGTGCGGTTCGGCGGGTTCCGGCGCGCGGAGCTGCCCGAGGAGCAGGCGGTCGCGCCGGGAGCTCCGATCGAGGCCGTCTCGCCCGGATCCCTCGTCGGCCGCTCCGTGACGGCGAAGCAGGGGGCAGGCGTCGTCCAGGGGGTGTTCTCGTCGCCGCTCACGGGCAACTCCGTCGACGTCCGGCGCGAGGAGGGGACGTCGTTCACGAGCAGCATCGCCGGGCTGTGCCTGAGCGGCTCGCAGCCGAGGTGAGCCGCGCGCGTTTCGTGCGCGCGTCGTGCAATGGACATCGAGCGAACAATCGCTGTTCATCGCCGAATGCGGCGAGCGATCCGCGATCGTGGACAGCGTGGCAATGGCGGATCGCGCGCGGCATTTGGCCGTCGCTCCCCTGCGTGACGGCGCGGTGCGGGCGCGCACCGAAGGGCGCCGCGCTGCCGAAAAGTTAGTTGTTCCGTGCCGGCGCCCTCCACGTATAGTGGGGGGTAGTTGGTTGGGCGTAGCCGGTATTCACACCCAGTGGAGACAAGATGAGCCAAGGTGGCTGGGGCGGGGGATCAGGGGGCGGTCAGGGCGGTGGTGGTTACGGGCAACCGCCGGGGGGTGGCTACGGTCCGCCGCCGGGCGGCGGCTACGGTCAGCCACCCGGGGGCGCTGGCCCCGGTCAACCGCCGGGCGGCGGTTACGGCCAGCCTCCGGGTGGCAGCTACGGTCAGCCTCCTGGTGGTGGTTACGGCCAGCCGCCGGGGCAGCCTCCGGGCGGCGGTTACGGCCAGCCGCCGGGGCAGCCTCCGGGCGGCGGTTACGGCCAGCCGCCGGGGCAGCCTCCGGGCGGCGGCTATGGCCAGCCGCCGGGGCAGCCTCCGGGCGGTAGCTACGGCCAGCCGCCGGGACAGCCTCCTGGTGGCGGTTACGGCCAGCCGCCGGGGCAGCCTCCGGGCGGCGGTTATGGCCAGCCGCCGGGGCAGCCTCCGGGTGGCGGCGGCTGGGGCCAGCCTCCGGGCGGCGGCGGCTACGGCCCGCCCCCGGGAGGCGGCGGCGGCTGGGGCCAGCCTCCGGGCGGCGGCCAGCCTCCGGGCGGCGGCGGCTACGGCCCGCCCCCGGGAGGCGGCGGCGGCGGTTACGGCCCGCCTCCGGGCGGCGGCGCCTGGGGCGGGGCCAACCCCTACCAGCCCCCGGGCGGCGGCGCGGGATACGGCGCACCCCCGGGTGCGGGCGGCTCGACGCCATGGGGAGCGGGAGATGCGGCGTCCTTCGGCTGGGAGCGCCTGAAGCGCGACCCGGCTGTCATCATCGGCGCCATCGTCGTCGTCGGGCTCGCGTCGAGCGTCCCCAACGGCATCGGCGGAGGCATCCAGGCGGCGCTCGCGAGGGATGCGCCCTCCGCGGGGGCGGCCGTCCAGTTCCTGATGCAAGGCGTCGCCCTGGTAGTCGGCGCTTACTTCGCCGGAGGCATGAACAACCTCCTGCTGAAGATCGCGCGCGGCGAGCAGTACTCGTTCAGCGACGTCCTTGGTGGCGGGCGGTGGTTCCTGTCCATCCTGGGCGCCCAGCTCTTGACCGGCCTCGCTGTCGGCGTTGGCATGATCCTCTTGATCGTCCCTGGCGTCATCCTCGCGCTCGGCCTGAGCATGACCACGCTGTGCATCGTCGATAAGAACCTCGGCGCGATCGACGCCATGAAGGAGAGCTGGCGAATCACGACCGGCCACAAGGGCGGCCTCCTCGTCTATGCCCTCCTCGCCAGCGCGCTCGTGCTGGCGGGCGTGCTCGCCTGCTGCCTCGGCACGCTCGTGGCCGGGCCGATTGCCGCCATCGGGTTCGCGTACATCTACCTGCGTCTGACGGGCCAGCCGACCGCGAGCTGAGCCTCGCGAGGGCTCGCTCCCGCGCCGCCTTCCTCCCTGCAAGCCGAGCTCTCGCCGTAACGCCTTCCGCTCATCGAGCTTAGCCAAGCTCGTTCGGTCGCGCTCAGAGCACAACCCCTGGGCCCCCCTCGCTCACCATCGCTCACCAACGTCGACGTAAACGTGAACGTGAACGTGGACGTGGACGTGGACGTGGACGTCGACGACACGACGTGGACGTAAACGCTCTCCGGAAACCTTGGTCAACGAATGAGATCCGCGACTTCCGGGTGGCGTTCACGTTCACGACCTAGCCGTTAACGACCACGACCACGACCACGACCACGACCACGACCACGACCACGTCCACGTCCACGTCCACGTTCATGAACGCGTTCATGAACGCGTTCACGACCGCGTTGGTGAGCAATGTCGGGGGATCAGGCTTTGGGCGCGGAGCGCGACCGAACGGGCTTGGTTAACACCGAGGTCCCTTCTCCGTTTCCGCCCCGCGCCGAGCGCGCTCCTCCCTTCTCACCCCCGTCCCCGTCCGCTTTCATCGCCTGTCCGAGGGGCGCTCCTCGCCGCAAACCCCCTTTGCGATACATCGAGTCTCCGCTGCCATCCGGCGGCGCCGTACCCTCTCCAGGAGGCGCGGAAGGCCCGATACCGATCGTCAGACAAAGCTCCTTCATCGATTGCGGCTCTCCAGCTCGCATGTTAATCGGTGTGTCCTCAGGGACTCCCGCGCAGCGAGGCGCGGAGCCGGGGGGACATCACGCGGCGGGCGGGCGTTCGGCCTGCCTGCCGCGCTGCGCCGTCGTGCGCCGTCCGCTCGCGAGGCGCGCTCTCTCGTCGCCCGCCGCTCGTCCAGACCGGAACGGAGCATTCTATGCCTGACCATGTCCTGATCACAGGGGGAGCCGGGTTCATCGGCTCTCACCTGGCCGACGAGCTGCTCCGAAAGGGGGAGCCGGTCCTCGTCCTCGACAACCTCTCGCGCGGGTTCGTCGAGCGCAACGTCGAGCGCCTCAAGGGGCGTCACGGCGCTGGCGTGGAGATCCGGGTGTGCGACGTCCGGGACGAGCAGGCCGTGAGCGACGCCGTGCGGCGCGCCTCGTTCGTCTTCCACCTCGCCGCGCAGGTCGCCATCGCGAGGAGCGTCGCCGACCCGGCGCTCGACTTCGAGGTGAACGCGCGCGGCACGCTGAACGTGCTCGAGGCGCTCCGGAGGCTCGACCGCCCTCCGCCGCTCCTCTTCGCCTCCACCAGCAAGGTCTATGGCGCGCTGCCCGATCTGCCGATCGAGCGCGGCGAGGAGCGGTATCGACCCCTGTGCGAGAGCGCGCGCGAGCACGGCATCTCCGAGAGTCAGCCGCTCGATCTCCGCAGCCCCTACGGGTGCTCGCGAGGCGCCGCCGACCAGTACGTCCTCGATTACGCCCGCACCTTCGGCCTCCACGCCGTGGTGCTCCGGGTGAGCTGCGTCTACGGCCCCCCGCAGTTCGGCAACGAGGACCAGGGGTGGATCGCCCACTTCGTCGCGCGCGCCATCCGCCGCGACCCGATCACCCTCTATGGCGACGGGCTGCAGGTCCGCGACGCGCTGTTCATCGAGGACCTCGTCGACGCCCTCCTGCGCGCGCGGCGCGCGCTCAAGCCCGCTTCGGGCCGCGCCTTCAACATCGGGGGCGGCCCGGACACGGCGGTGAGCCTCGTCGAGCTGCTCGATCTGCTCGAGGAGCTCGACGGGCGCCGCCCGGTCGTCTCGCTCGCCGCGTGGAGGAAGGGCGATCCGCGGTACTACGTCTCCGACTGCCGCGCCTTCCAGGCGCTCACCGGCTGGGCGCCGCGGGTCGCCCTGCGCGACGGGCTGCGCGCGCTCTATCAATGGCGCCTCGGCGTCGAGGCGCGCCTCGGGGCCGTCTACGCGGACATCCCCTCGTCTGTCCGGATGGACCGGCTGGAGGCCGCCTCGTGAAGATCGCGCTGGTCAACCCGCCCTGGACCTTCCACGGCAGCGTCTACCTCGGCTGCCGCGAGCCGCACCTGCCGATCGAGCTGGGGTACGCCAGGGCGCTGCTCGAGCGCGCGGGCCACGAGGCCGCCCTCATCGACGCCCAGGCGCGCGGGATCGACCTCATCGCGCTGCGCGACGAGGTCGCGGCGCTCCGCCCGGCCATGACGGTGATCGCCACCGCGCCGAGCTACCTCTCCTGGCGCAGCCCCCCGCCCGAGCTGCGCGTGCCCATGGCGGCGGTCGCCGCGCTGCGGGGCCACGGCGGCCTCCTCGTCGCCGTCGGGCCCCACGGCTCCGCGACCCCGCGCGCGGTGCTCCGCAAGCTCGGCGTGGATGTCGTCGTCCTCGGCGAGTGCGAGGAGATCCTCGTCATGCTCGCCGGCGCGACCGAGTCGCGCTTCTGGCAGATCCCGTCGATCGCCTACCGCAGGAACGGCATCGACCACGTGCAGGGGGGCCCCTTCGCCGCCTGCCTGAGGACGCTGCCGCCCCTGCGGTGGGACGGCGCGACGCTCGCGCGGCACGTCCACCACCACCACCGCTTCGACGCCGTGCCCGAGGGGCCGAGCGCCGAGATCGAGACCTCGCGCGGCAGCCCCTGCCGCTGCGCCTCCTGCGCCAGGGACGGCGCGCGCGACAGGCTCCGGAAGCGCCCGCTCGCGACGGTGCTCGAGGAGCTCGACGCGCTCCTCGCCGAGGGCGTGCGCCACGTCTATTTCATCGACGAGCGCTTCCTGCCCGACCGGGCCCTGCTCGAGGAGCTCTGGGTGCGGGACGTGGTGTTCGGCGTCCAGCTCAGGATCGACAGCTGGTCGCGCGAGATGCTCGATCTCCTCGGCCGCGCCGGCTGCGTCTCGATCGAGGCCAGCGTCGAGCGCCCCTCGATCGAGGGGATGGACGCGCTCGCCAGGCGGTGCAGCGCGTCGACCGAGGAGCTCACCGCGCTGCTCGTGCACGCCCGGCGCAGCGTGCCTTTCGTGCAGGCCAACCTGAGCGACGCGGGCTCCGGCGATCCGGCCGAGGCGGCGTCGTGGCGGCAGCGCCTCCTCGGGCTCGGCGTGTGGGCCAACGAGCCTGTCCCGGCGTTCCCGTACCCCGGCTCCCCCGCGTACACCCGGCGGTGGGGGGCGCCGGACGACGGCGCCTGGGAGCGGGCGCACGCCCATTATATCGCCGAGCACCGGACATTCGGGGATCTGCCCGACAGCCGACCGCTGCCGCTCACGGAGCTCGAGCATGGCGCGCGCTGACCGCGGCTCCCCGGGCGCCGCGGCGCCGCGGCCCGGCCGGGTGCTCATGACGGCCGACACGCAGGGCGGCGTGTGGACGGTCGCGCTCGAGCTCGCGGGCGCGCTCGCTCGCGCCGGCGTGGCCACGGTGCTCGCGATCATGGGCGGGCCGCTGTCGCCCGCGGCGCGCGCGGCGGCCGCCGCGATACCGGGCCTCGAGCTCGTCGAGAGCGCCTATCGGCTCGAATGGATGGATGACCCGTGGGACGACGTCGCGGCCGCTGGCGACTGGCTGCTCGACCTCGAGGAGCGGGTGCGGCCGGACCTCGTCCACCTGAACGGCTACTGCCACGCGGCCCTGCCGTTCCGGGCGCCTCGCGTCGTCGTGGCGCACTCCTGCGTGCTGTCGTGGTGGCGCGCGGTGCACCGCCTGCCGGCGCCGGTCCGCTACGAGCGCTACCGGGCGCGGGTCGCCGAGGGGCTCCGGGCCGCGGACGCGGTCGTCGCGCCGAGCGCGGCGATGCTGAGCGCCCTCGCGGGCGAGTATGGCGCGCTCGGCCTGGGCCGCGGCCATGTGATCCCGCACGCGCGCGACCGCAGGCGGTTCGCGCCGGCGCTGAAGGAGCCGTTCGTCTTCGCGGCCGGCCGGCTCTGGGACGAGGCCAAGAACCTCGCGGCCCTCGAGAAGGTCGCGCCCCACCTCGCGTGGCCCGTGCTCGTGGCCGGGAGCGACGTCGCGCCGGGCGGCGTCGGCCGGCGCGCCGGGGAGAGCCTCTGCTCTCTCGGGTGGGTGGACGAGCCGGAGCTCGCGTGGTGGATGTCGCGCGCCGCGATCTACGCCTCCCCGGCGCGGTACGCGCCGTTCGGCATGGCCACGCTGGAGGCCGCCCTCTCCGGCTGCGCGCTCGTGCTCGGCGATCTGCCCAGCCTGCGCGAGGTCTGGCGCGACGCCGCCCTCTACGTCTCCGCGGACGATCCGCGCGCGCTCCACGCCGCGCTCGACCACCTCATCCGGGACGCCGCGCGCCGCGAGGCGCTCGGCGCGCTCGCCCGCCGGCGCGCGGTGCGCTTCAGCCCGCGCGCCATGGCCCGCCGCTACCTCGATGTCTACGCCGTCGCGCTCGCCGCCCGCCCGCCGGCCCCCCGGCGGGTCTGCCCTCCTTCGTCGCCTTCACCCTGCGGGACACCATGCGAATAGCCCTCTTCTGCCACTCCTTGCTCTCCGACTGGGACCACGCGGACGCGCACTTCCTCCGCGGGATCGCGGCCGAGCTCGACGCGCGCGGCCACGACGTCCTCGCCTTCGAGCCCGAGGACGCCTGGAGCGCCCTGGGCCTCGTCGCGGCGTACGGCCCGGACGCGCTGCGCGAGGCCGCCGCCGTCTACCCGCGCCTCCGCCCGCGCCGTTACGCGCTCTCCACGCTGGACCTCGACGCGGCGCTCGCGGGGGTCGACGTCGTGCTCGTCCACGAGCGGAGCGACCCGGAGCTCGTGCGGCGGCTCGGCGAGCACCGCGCGCGCACGGATCGTTATCGCCTCTTCTTCCACGACACGCACCACGGGCTCATCACCGATCCGGCCGCGATCGTGCGCCGCGATCTCTCGGGGTACGACTGCGTGCTCGGCTTTGGAAAGAGCGTTTGCGATCTCTACCTGAGCCGCGGCCTCGCGCGGCGCGCGGTGGTGTGGCACGAGGCCGCGGACGTGCGCCTGTTCCGGCCGCTGCCCGAGGTCGAGAAGGAGCGTGATCTCGTGTGGATCGGCAACTGGGGGGACGGCGAGCGGACGGCGGAGCTCCACGAGTTCCTCGTCGAGCCCGTGAGGGCGCTCGGGCTCCGCGCGCGGGTTCACGGCGTGCGTTATCCCGATCGCGCGCTGTCGGCGCTCGCGGACGCCGGCATCGAGTACGCTGGCTGGCTCCCCAACCACCGCGTCCCGGACGCCTATGCGCGCGCCCGGATCACGGTGCACGTCCCGCGGCGGCCGTACGCCGCGTGGCTCCCCGGCATCCCCACGATCCGGCCGTTCGAGGCGCTCGCGTGCGGGATCCCGCTCGTGAGCGCGCCGTGGACCGACGTCGAGCGCCTCTTCTCGCCTGGCCGGGACTACCTCGTCGCGCGCACGGGCGCGGAGATGACGGAGCACCTCCGCGCGCTCCTCTCGGACCCGGAGTTCGCGCGTGGCGTCGCCGAGCACGGGCGCCGGACGGTGCTCGCGCACCACACGTGCGCGCACCGCGTGGACACGCTCCTCGACCTGATCGACGAGCTGCTCTTGCGGCCGTGCTACCGGCTCGGCGAGGCGGCGGAGGACGACGTGGAGCGGAGCGGCCCTGCGTCCGGCGTTCGCCGCTGCGACCCGGGCCGCTACCGGAGCCCGGTCGCGTGAGGTGCTGCGCGGCGCAGGGGGGTCTCGGCGGTTCACGAGGGGCGGTGTTGCGACGACGGAGGTGTTCCGATGGGTGACGCGAACGGGAGGACGGTGGGGAGCAGCATGCGCGTCCTGGTGGCGGGGGGCGCCGGCTTCATCGGCTCGCACCTGTGCGAGCGGCTCCTCGCGGACGGCCATGAGGTCATTGCGCTCGACGATTTCTCGACGGGCTCGCCGGCCAACGTGGCTCACCTGATGCGCAGCAGCCGCTTCTGGCTGGTCGAGCACGACGTGGCGCTGCCGTTCGATTACGAGGTCGACAGGGTCTACCACCTGGCGTCGCCGGCGAGCCCTGCGCGCTGGCGGGGCGATCCGGTGCGCTCCACGCTCACGAACGTGATGGGCACGCTGCACGCGCTCCTGTGCGCCGAGCGGCATGGCGCGCGGCTCTTGCTGGCGTCGTCGAGCGACGTGTATGGCGATCCCGAGGTCCACCCGCAGCCGGAGAGCTACCTCGGGCGGGTGGACCCGGTCGGGGTGCGCGCCTGTTACGACGAGGGCAAGCGCTGCGCGGAGTCGCTGGTGATGGCCTTTCACCGTCAGGGGCGGGCGTCGGGGCGGATCGCGCGGATCTTCAACACGTACGGGCCGCGGATGGCGATCGACGGCGGGCGCGCGGTGAGCAATTTCATCGCCCAGGCGCTCCGGGGAGAGGAGCTGACGGTGTACGGGAGCGGGTCGCAGGCGCGGAGCTTCTGTCACGTCGACGACCTGGTGGAGGGGTGTTTGCGGCTGATGGAGCACCCGGCGGAGGTGGGGCCCGTCAACCTGGGGAATCCGGTGGAGGTGACGGTGCTCGAGCTGGCGCAGGAGATCGTGCGGCTCACGGGGAGCGCGAGCCGGATCGCGTACCGCCCGCTGCCGGAGGGCGATCCGATGCGGCGGCGTCCGGCGATCGATCTGGCGCGGCGGGCGCTGGGGTTCGAGCCGCGGGTGCCGCTCCGGCAGGGGCTCTACGCGACGATCCAGAGCTTCCGGCGCGCGCTGGCGGGGCTCGACGAATGCGCGCGGCGGGGGGAGCCGGCGATGGCGAGCTGACGGATTGCCGCCCTGCGGTCGCGGTGTCGGGGGTGAAGCGGGCGCCTCGAAGCGCACGATATCCACGGGTGTTCCTCGGCCACGTCGCTTGCGATGCGGCGCGTTACGCTGATAGCCTCGCTCATCGTGAGCGATTGGGCCGAAGCTCGGGAGGGGTGGCGCCGCGACGTCCGCGTCGTGCGCCGACGCGCTCGTGTGGCGATTGCCGGGCTGATCGCGATGGGGGCGGTGGCGGCGTTCACGGCGCTGGCCGGCGCCTGGCATATTGTGTTGTTCGGTTCGTCGGACGTCTCGGCGCCGACGTGGCGGCTTGCCAATACGCTCCGTGAGGTCGGGGGTTTGCTCGAGCTGGGGTTGGGGCTCCTTGCGGGCGTGGTGTTCCTGCGCTGGCTCGCCAGGGCCGTCGCGCTGGCTGGCGAGCTGGATCCCGTGCGGGGTTTTTCCTGGACGCCGTCCGAGGCGGTCCTGGGATTCTTCATTCCCGTCGTGAACCTGGTGCAGCCGTACAGGGTGCTGCGCGATCTCCACGACGGCCTTGCTCCGGAGGGCGTGCCCGAGCCTGCGCCGCGCCCTCTCCTCGACGGCGGGGGTGGTTACCGGCGCGTCGAGATGGCGCACGCCCCGCGGGCGGGTGCGGTGCACCATGCCGCGCTCGGCGCGTGGTGGGGGTGTTATGTCGCGAGCCGCGGACTCGGGTGGCTCGCCTCTTCGATGCCGGATCTGACCATGACGGAGTTCATCCGGTGTCGGTATGCGTTCATTGCGTCGGACGCGGCGTCGATCGCTGCTGCGTGGCTCGCGGTACGGATGGTCCGGGCGATCGACAGTCGGATCGCGGAGCGCCATCGAAGGTTGGCGTACGCTTCCGAAGAGGAGCTCGACCAGCTCCTCGTGGAGCGTGATCTTCAGCTGCGGCGGGACATGGCGAAGATCGCCGACTTCGACGATCGCGAGTAGGGCCCGCGCCTCCCGGCTGAGATCTCTCTCGGCGACGCAGCTTCAGAGCGAGAACTCTGCGCTGGTCCCCGCGGGCGTGAAGACGATCTCCTCCACCAGCGCGTAGAATGAAGGCGGCGTGGCCGCCGCGAGGGCGTTGAACACGGCGAGAGCCGCCGCCGCGCCGACCGCTGCGGGGCTGGTGTCGGTGCTCAGCCCTTCGATCTTGGTCACGGTGACCGGACGGGGGGCGCTGCCGAGAAGGCGGAAGGCGAAGCGCACGCCCGCTGCCGCGCCTCGTTTCCAGTCGTCGTATCCCGACGCTGGAGCTTCCTCGACGTGCCCCTGAGCGGTGAACCCCGCCCCGCTGCAGCTGAACGACACGGCGGCGATCTCGGTCGGGATGTCGTGGACCGTCAGACGGACCTGCGCGAACGCCGGCCACCCCTTGTACCGTGCAAACCGGGCGACGCCGATCCTGTCCATCCGTCTTCACCAGCGTACCGGGGTCCAACCGCAGGCGCCAGAAGGCGCCGGCCCGCGGGCGAGGTGCGCGGGGAGCGGCGGTGTTGCACGCGGTTGCGCCCGTTGCACCTGTTGCACCCGGTTGCACCCAGGCCGGCCCGCGGCGGCGGGCCTCCACGAGCATGGCGGCCACGAGGCGATGTGCCGGAGCAGGCCAGGGGCGAGCGGGGCGCCGGAGAAATAGCCGAATTCTCGCCCGGCATGGCTGTTGCTGAATGGCATTGCGTCGCGACGACACGATGAACGGGGCGCTGAAGAGCGCCCGATCTGTCGCGCTGACCATCGGAATTTTTCTTCTTCATGAGGAGCAAACTATGTTGATCCGTAATACGTGTGTGGTCGTGTTGGCTTCGCTGCTCGGGTTCGGGTGCGCCGTCGACGCTGGGGACACGGGCGATCTTGACGAGGATCGCGACGAGCTCGCCGGCGCCGCCGACGAAGAGGCCGTCGGGAGCGACGCCGAGGCGCTCGCCGTCGGCGCGCCGCAGCGGCATGCGAGCTTCAGCCGTCATTACGGCGGCAACATCATGGAGGAGGACCATTACCCGGAGTTCGGCGGGATGTGCTCGCCGGGGTATGAGAGGGTGAGGGTCGACGCGAGCTGGAACGGGAACGGAGCTTGCGAGTTCGCCGGCTGGGTCAACCCCGGCAATCCGACCGACTGCCGCGCGAGGCTCCATGTGCACACGAACGCGTTCTGGGGCGGCGGGACGTGCACGGCCACGAGCTTCGAGGCGCGCAGCAACATCTACACCTGCGGCGGCAGGACCAGGAATTACTGCGGCGGGGCCGGCCCTCACGCCGTGGGTGAAGACCCGGTGTGCTTCTGCGACAACTCTTGCACGGTATACGGGGATTGCTGCCCCGACTACCAGCTGGTGTGCCGCTGAACTGCGCGCGTCACATGCGTACGTGAACGCGGTCACGTGCGCATGTGAACGTGTTCGCTTACTTCGAGCACCGATCATTTCAAAGTCCCGAAAATTTCAGCAGATGAGGGGAGAGGAACCGCAAGGACGCGAGGGGCGCAAGGGGAAGAGGGGAAGAGAGCAAGAGATTTTATCTCTGTTCCCTTGCGCCCCTCGCGCCCCTTGCGGTTTTTCTCCTGGTCCAGCCGCGCGACAAGAGCATCGCGCTTTCCGCGAGCTCCTTGTCGCCCACGCGACGCCCGCTTCACGGCATCCCCGAGTGCGACGCACCCACGCGACGCCGCCCGCTGGCGCGGTAGGCCAATGCTTTCGTCGCGCTCGGCCAATGCGGGGGCGCGCTCGCCTCCTTATAAACGCCTTCATGAACGACGGAGCTCCCGTCCGAAGGAGGCAGGACATGACACGTGAGTTGCATCGAGGCGCGTTCGTGCGTGGGATCATCGCGGCGGCGTCGGCGGCGTGGCTCGGGCTCTCGCTCGGCTGTGGCGTCGACACCCCGGTGGACGCCGGCGACGCCAGCCCGGAAGCCCAGAGGATCGTCCGCAAGAGCGCCTCGGCGATGACCAGCGAAGAGATCGACAGGTTCAAGCGAGCCTACGAGTACGCCGTGGCGAACGGCTTTTTCGACGTCTTCAACGACGAGCACTACGACCACCATCGGCATCGCCACCACGGCGCCGACCTGCAGGCCACCTCGCCGATGACCGTCATGGTCATGGACGAAACGTCGGGATACCGCCTCCTGCCGTGGCACCGGGCTTTCCTCCTCGAGGCGGAGCAGATGCTCCGCGCCGCCCTCCGCCAGCGAGACCAGGAAGAGGGCGTCGACCCGAGCGAAGCCGATCTCCTGTTCATCCCGTACTGGGACGCGGCGCACGATCAGGACCTGCCGCACTGGGTCCACGGCTTCGAGCCCAAGGGCGGGACGGCCGTCGTGCCGCCCGGCCTGCCCGAGGGGCACGCCGGGTACGGCAAGGCGGTGGGCGAGCGCTACGACATCGTCTTCGCGCGCTGGCCGGGCAAGAACCTGGTCTTCGATACGCTGCAGGCGCCCGATCACGTCGGGCGCATCCTTGCCGAGCGCACGTTCGCCGATTTCTACGATGCGCTCGACGTCACCCCCGAGCTCCGCATCGAGAACTATCCCAAGGCGCGGTCGGCGCTGGAGGTGCTGGAGGGGAAGCTGCCGGACAACGCGGCCGTACAGACGCTCATCGACGCTTTCGGCGGACCCCCGAGCAGCTCGCAGCAGGGCGCGGAGACGACCAACGCCCTCTTCGAGATCGGCTGGATCGGAGCCGTCGAGGCGCAGCGGGCGGCGCCGGACACGGAGCTCGTCGGCGCCGTCAAGGACGTCTATGGCCTCTTCAACTTCATGCCCCACGTCCGGATGCACCTGTGGGCAGGCGGGCTCGATCCGGCGAACGCAGACGTGCGCGGCACCGTGACGTATTTCAACGAGCTGACGGTCGATCCCGTGTTCTGGATGCTGCACGGCGAGCTCGATCGGTACTGGTATACATGGGAGAAGACGCACGCGGACCAGCCGCCGCTCCAGGGCGACGACCGGAGCTTCAACCCGCTCACCGCGAGCGAGGGCGCCTGGTATGGCGGCGGAAAGACGTACACGCTCGACGATCTCACCGCGCATGACGCGCTGCCGTACGTTTACGATGTGCTGTTCGAACGGTGACGCGTCGCCGCGCGGGGGAGCTCTCGCGCTGGGCGCCCCGCGCCGCCGCGGTAGGCGGCCGGCGTCACGCCGGTCCAGCGCTTGAAGGCGCGGTGGAACGTGCTCACCTCGGAGAACCCGAGGAGGAACGCGATCTCCGAGATCGCGTCGCGCGACTCGCTCAGGTAGCGCACGGCGAGATCGCAGCGCAGCCGATCGAGCACCGACGAGAGCGATGTGCCCTCCTCCTTGAGCCGCCGCTGGAGGCTGCGCGGGCTCATGCGCAGGCGCGCCGCGATCGCCGGCAGCCCCGGCTCGCCGTGGGCGAGCTCGGCCGCGATCGCGGCGCGCGCTCGTTCGAGGAAGCTCGCCTCGGCCGGCAGCGCGGCGGCGAGCGAGGCGAGGTGCTGATCGAGCACCTCGCAGAGCAGGGGTTCGGCGTGCGCCTGGGGCGTCGCGAGGAAAGCGCGATCGAACACCAGCTCGTCGTGGGCCTCCCCGAAGCGCAGGCCGGCGCCGAAGAGGCGGCGGTGCTCGTCGGCGCGCGCGGGCGCGGCGTGGCGAAAGCGCGCGGCGCGCGGGGTGAACGCCGGGTCCGCGCCCCGCCTCGCGAGGACGACGAGGTTGCCCAGGAAGAACTCGACGGCGTGGCGCGAGGGCGCGGGGCTGCTCCGGGGCGGCTCGTGGCGGAGGAGGGCGACATCGCCGTCGATCCGGATCTCGAGGGAGGGGCCGATGGCCACGACGCGGAGGTAGCGGGCCACCCGCGTGTAGGCTTCCCCGAGGGTGGCGCTGCTCCGCACCGCGAACCCGAGCGCCCCGAGGCTGCCCACCGCCAGCCTCTGCGCGAGGCGCAGGCCGAAGCTGTCGTCGCGGACGAGCCGGGCGGCTTCGCTCCAGAGCCGGGCCTCGATCGCCCGCGGAAAGCGCATGTCCGGATCGGCGAGGTCCCCCGGATCGACCCCGGCGGCGGCGAGCAGCTCCGCGGGCGCCACGCCGTCGGCCGCCGCGCCGGCGACGACGGCCTGGAAGACCTTCACGGAGATGTCGCTCATGGCGCTCCGCGGATCTCGGAGGCATCGTGTTGCGTCCTCGATCGATACCTCGACACGGCAGCCTCCACGCCTGATCTCGAGCTGCTCAGAACAGGGATTTCGAGGTGACGGACCAGCTCGGCTGCGGGGGCCATCGACGCCTGAGCCAGAAGCACGAGATCGCCCGGGAGCGCCGTCGCCTCGATCGTCCTGGCGATCTCGCCGGCATAACCAGGATGGTCACCCCTCTCGAAGAGCCGCCACGCTCGCTCGCACAGGACTTCGACGACATCGATCGAGCGCCTCGCGTCAGAGGCTATCTGACGCAGCAACGCCCCGGTGGGCTGAAAGGTGCTCTGGAGCGCGGCCACGACGAGGATCCGGCGGCCGCTCCCGACGGCTTGCTCCGCCATCGGGCGATCGATCCGCATCACGAGACAGTCCGAGACGGGGACCGCCTCCGCGACGCCGCCGAGGGTCGAGCAGGTGCACACGATGACCCTCGCGCCCTCGTTCGCGAGCGCCTGGACGACGGTGGTGGTAGCCGAACGGATGCCGTCCGTGATCGCTCCGGCCGCCAGGGCATCCGCAAGGAGGCCCTCCTGCACCTCATGCCGGACCGGAATCGCGCCGTCTGCGTCCCGAACAAGACGGCTGAACGTCTCGACGTGGACGCGGGAAGTATGAAGAAATGCGAGCATGCTCCTCGGTGTCTGGAGGCTGCGTGCCTCGTCATGGGTCGATGAGCAGCCGCTTGGCAATCCTCTCATCAACGGCGTAAGGCCTCTCGCGAGGCAGCAACTTCATCGCGCTGTCCGCGTGGCCGGCCTGAATCTGCTGGTACATCTTCCGGACCAGCGGAGTCCGATCCTCGATGGCGACGACCCAGCTCTCTGCGTACTCGCGAATGAGATCGCGGCCGACGCCGACCTGGATGCTGTAGTATGGCAGCGGGCCGCCTCGCAGGTTCCGCTCGGTATCCCATTGAATGTGGACCTTGGCTTCAGCAAACGCCTTGCTCCACTCGTCCGGCGAGCGAAACACCGTCGCTTCCGGCGAGGTGAGGACGGCGAGGGAGAGCGCTTGCTCCCAGCCCGTCCGCCGGATGCGGACGGCGAGGATCCGCTCCTGCCCGGCCTTGCGCCCCCAGTTGCTGCGGTGCATGAGCCAGAGAAACGACGGCTTGATCCATGTCATGCGACCGAACGAGAACGGGGCGACGAAGCGCTGGGCAGCGAGCGCAGGCTCGGCGATGGCCGGCGCGTAGGCCTGGTACATGACGATGGTCTCCGCGTCGTAGTCCGCTCGGATCTCGTGAAGCTTCGGCATGCAGTCCACTCTTCGTGATCGGTATGATCTGACGGGAGGTTACCCTACGGGTCCGTGGAGCGCTACGGTCGCTCGCGCGTGTGGGACCGGAGGGCGGGCCTGTTCTTCACCGTTCCGCGCCGCTTTCTCCGCCAATTGTTCCAAGCTCCGCTCGGCCACCGGAGCGTTCACGGACTCGAGCCGAGTGTTCTGACGAGAAAGCTCGGCTCCTCTCCGTTTCCCTTTTCACGAAGGAACTTGACGGCTTTTCCGAGGGGGTTCGCTGTGGCCATCTCTCCGTGAAAGGAGCACCTGTACTTGAACGGCAACGTTCCTGGACCGGCGAGGTCATAGAACCATGCGCCTCCGTTGGACGTGACGATTGCGGCACCAGCGAGCGCACCAAGCTCCAAGATGGCGGTCCAGAATGACTCGATATCCGTCTCCTCGGGAAACCCCGATTCGGCCATTCTCAGTTCCAGCAGCTCAAGGGTTCGAAGAGGTTCGGCCTCGCCCGATTCTGCCACGAGCTCGAGGGCGAGTTCGAACATCGCATCGTCGGCGAGTCGGGTCACTGCGCTCTCGTCGAGCTCCGCCGGTGGTACACTCTCGGCGAGAATCGCAGGGTCATCGCCGACCCAGAGCCGAGCTCCGCACGCCGCGATGGTGTTGCGGAGAAATGCGGGCGGCTCGTGCAGGCAATTGTAGAATAGCTCGAGATCATCATATGCTCGACGCGGGTTGAGGCATCGGATCAGCGCAATGATGGTTGACAGGGCTGGTCGTGCCGCTATTTCGGCTGCGGAGCGGTGGTCGGTCTGGATCACGCGTTTCCGACCGTCCTCCGGTTTGAGCTTCACATCGATGCGATCCAAGGAAATGTACATGGTCTGGGCTCCTGCCAAGGTAACGATCTTCTGGACGTCTCCCGGGCGATCCGGTCATGTGAGGCGGTTGCTCCGTTCCCTGTCGCCGTCGCGACTTGCTTCGCATCTCCTGAAGCGGCGCTCACGCGAAGGACTTGATGAGCATCGCCTGCGAGTAGCTGGCCACGAGGCCCGCGCGCTCCAGGTTGCGCTGCGAGGTGCTCCCCGCCTCGGCCACCGAGTAGGCGAGGTCGCACCCCGCGTCGCGGGCGTAGGGGAGGCGGGCGTCGATGAGGGCGCGCTGCACGCCCCGGCCGCGGTGGGCTGCGAGTGTGCCTCCGGCAAACAAGAGGGCGACTCGCTCGTGCACGTAGACCGCGCCGACGCCGGCGACGGGGCCGGCGCCTGCGGCTGACGATGCCAGGAAGTACGCCGCCCCGGGCACGTGGAAGCCCGCCTCGAAGATGTCGGCCCGATCGGACGGAGGCTCACCCGGGGTGGCGAAGGCGGAGAGCGAGGCCGCGACCCACGCCGAGGCGTCCTCGCGCGCGGCGCGCCGCACGACCAGGCCGCCGTGCGCGGCCGGCTCAGGCGCGTGGGCCTCGACGGCGGGGGCGAGGTGGCGCACGAGCACGGTGTCGAGCGAGTCCAGGCGGAAGCCGCGCTCCCCGAGCCGCGCGAGCAGCGAGGGGTGTGCAAAGGGCGAGACAAGGATGCGCGCCGCGGTGCCTCGCGAGGCGTAGAAGTCCTCGAGCGCCTCGACGTCGCTCGCCTCGACCGGGCCGCTCAACCCGAGGCCGACCGCGCGCGAGAGCCGGGCGTGCGGGGCGACGAACGCGGCGCGACCGCCGGCGATGGCGGCGACGGCGGCGCGCCGCGCCGGGACCCGCGCGGCTACCTCGCGCGCGAGCGCCTCGATTTTCGCGGCCTCGGTGGCCTCGAGCCGGGCGGACAGGGCCTGATCGACGAAGACGGGTCGGGGCGTCACGCGGGAAGGATAGCGCCGGAGACGGCGGCGCGGACGCTCACTGCGCCCCGACGGTTCGGCGGCATCGTGCTGCCTTGCACGCACAGGACCTCGACAACATGGAGCGAGCGCTCCGCGTCAGCGGTGTACGGTCAGCGTTCTGGATGCGTGCGCTGTGCCCATTTGACCGCGTATGCCTGGGCATCCTCGACGTCCAAAGGCACAGCAGTCCAGGCGTCGACGGCATCGCCAAGCTCGTACTCTAGCTGGTCTTCAGCGTTCTCGCGGCATTCGTGCCATGTGTCGCCAGCGAAGACGCCGTCCCGTGTGAAGCGGTAGAGGAGCGCTGGTCCGTCGTCGAGGACCTCCATCAAGACGACTTCAGCCAATGGCATGAGGTGGTCTGCGCCTCCGAGCGTGCCCATGGTGTGGCGAGTGCCAGGCTCACCCCGCAGGGGACCAACGTGCGCTACAAGGCGAAGCTTGGACATGGAGCGAACCTCTCGGAAGCGCGGAACATCCTAGAACACCCACGACGCTCCGCCTACCCACGTTCTGGATTCCTCCGTGGCGGTTCGGTCGTGTGAGGCGGTACTCGGTTGTTGTAGCCCCGCTCGTCAGCGTTGCGCGTCGTGAGCAGGTTACCAGGGCGGCCGCGCCGCGGGGGCGCCGACCGGTGTCTCTGCGAGTCGCTCTGGCTGAAAGCGCAGGAAATGGACCTCGCCCAGCACATCGCCGGCGACGATCGTGGAGCCGTCGGAGGAAGCGGCGCAGGCATAGAACGGGGCGTCGCCGGTGAACGTCGCGACGAGGGCGAGCCGACGGAGGTCCCAGACGCGGACGGTGCGATCCCTGGACGCAGAGACCAGGAGCCGGCCGTCGTCGGTGGGCGCGAGGGCCTGCACGAGGCCCGTGTGAGCCCTGAGCACGCCGATCTCGGTCCCGCTCTCGAGATCGAAGACGTGGATGTCCGGGGTCATCCCGCTCGCCAGCACACGACGCCCGTCGCGCGTCACCGCCACCGTCCAGGCCTTGCCCGTGGAGGGGGTCAAGCTCGATAGCTGCAGGCCCTTTGCGATGTCCCAGACTTCGATCGTGTGCCAGGACGCGACGACGAGACGCCGTCCATCGGGCGTCACTGCCATGTTGCCCGTCTGACTGCAGGTTGGGCCCAGCGCGTGCAGCTGCTCGCCCTCGCCCGAGTCGAGCACCCGGATGTGATCTTCGTGCGCATGCTGGACGATCAGCTTCGATCCATCGGGGGTGATGGCCAGCCGAGCCACCACGAACTCGGAGCCCTCGGCGTGCCAGAGGCGCTCGCCAGACGCGATGTCCCACGCGGTGAGCGACGGGCTCTCGATGGCGGAGAACATCCGCTTGCCGTCGCGATCGATGACCAGGAGCGCCGAGTCGAACTCCCACATGCTCAGCTTCGGAAGGGCGGGCTCATGCCTCACGGCGCGCTCTTCGCGGCAGCTCTGGAGATCCCAGAGCTTGATCGTGCAATCGATGGACGCGGAGATCGCCCGCTGGCCACCAGGGAGCACCCCGATCGCGGAGACAGCGTGCGTGTGGCCTCGGCGAGCGCCCCTCAAGATGTCCTCGACCGGGTGAGCGTCACGGCTCAGATCCCAGATCTTGAGCGTACCGTCGCCGGAGGCAGAGACGACGCGCTGTCCGTCGGGCGAAACCGCGACGCCGTTGATCTCATCCGCGTGGCCGTCGAGCGCCCGGACCTCCGCGCCGTCGGCGAGCCGGATGATGCGGAAGAGCCAATCGCCTCCGTCTTCCCCGTAGTCGAAGCCTGCGGAGATGACATGGCGCCCGTCCGGCGTCACGGCCAGATCGTTGATTCTCCGACCATCGCTCGGAAAGTCGCAGGCGATCTCGCCGGTCGCGAGCTCCCACACCTTGAGCCCGTCTTCCCCGCCGGAGATCGCCCGCGCCCCGCCGGGCGTGATGGCCACCGCGGTCACCCAGCTCGTGTGACCCCAGAGGGAGCGAATCGCCGTGCCGCGCGCGAGATCCCAGAGGATCAACGACTTGTCCTCCGAGGCGGACACGGCCCGCTGCCCATCGGGCGTGATCGCCACCGCGTAGGTCACGTTGGAGAACCAGGCGTCCTCCTCCGCTTTGACGTGGCCTTCGAGCGCGTGCTCTTCCACCCCGTCGCGCAGGCGGACGACCTTCAGGATCTCGTCCTCCTGGGCGATGAGCGCGCGCTCTCCATCGGGGGTCACGGCCACGCCCTCGACCGGGCAGAGCCCCGGGAATGCCCTGATCTCGGCGCCGGACTGGAGGTCCCAGAGCGTCAACGTGCCATCGTTCGAGCCCGAGAGGACGCCGAGCCCGTCCGGCGTGACGGCCACCGCTTTCACTGCATCGCCGTGGCCGGTCAGGGTCATGATCTCGGCGCCGCTCGCGAGGTCCCAGACCTTGACGGTGTGGTCGCTCGATCCGGAGACGATCCTGCCGCCGTCCGGCGTGATCGCGACCGAGCGAACCGCGCCCGAGTGGCCGGTCAGGGTGCGGAGCAGCGGTCCGCCGGGAGGGGTGAGGTTGCGCGTCATGGGCAACAGCTGGGGAGATCTCGCCGCCTGCGTGGCCTGCTCCAGCAGCGCCTCGATCTCGGGCAGGGGGCACCCGAGCAAGCGACCGCGGAGCTGGGCCGCGAGCGCCCCCGGATCGCCGGCCAGCACGTGCGCGGAGAGCCGGATCGCGTCCATGACGAGCCTGGTCGCAGCCGTGGCGGAAAGACTCGAATCCTCGGTGAGCGCGTGCGGCCCCTCGACCTCGAGCCTCGCGTAGAGTTCGCTGAACGGGATCAAGGGTTTCCTCCTGCGCTATCCGCGCCGTCGACCACCGCCGGCACGGACTCCCGCATCGCCTCGATGAAGCGACGCAGCCGGGCCGGATAGAAGCGGGCATAAGGATACACCAGGTGAACCGGCAGCGGATCCGCCTGCCATGACGGCGCGAGGTGCAGCAGCCGCCGCTGCGCCAGGTCATCGGTCAAAAGCCACGACGAGGCCACACAGACGCCCAGCCCCATCAGCGCAGCGCTGCGCAGGGCATACAGGCTGTCGGTGCTCATGCGCGGGCGGATCGCGAGCTCGACCCGTTCGCCGCCCGACGCGTGGGTCAGCGTGATCGTGTCGCGGTAGTAGGTGCGCAATGCCAGCCAGGGCATGCCGGCCAGGTCCGATGGATGAGCCGGCCGCGCTGCCCGGCCCAGCACCGAGGGCGCGGCGGCCACGATGCGTGGCACCTCGGTCAAGCGGATCGCCACCACAGCCGGATCGGCCACCGCGCCGACAAGGATCGCGCAGTCGATGCCGTCAGCGATGAAGTTCGGCTGCCCGTCGTGCAGCAACCACTCGACCGAGACGCGCGGGTAACGGCGCAGGTAGTCGGCCAGCGGCTTGACCAGCTGGTGCTGGCCGAACGCGTGGGGAACGACCACGCGAAGCGTCCCGTCGGGCTGGTCGCGGTCGCCTCGCATGTCCGACGCGAACGCCTCCAGGCTGGCCAGCAGCGCCTTGGCGCGCTCGAAGCACCGTTCGCCGTCCTCGGTCAGCTTCATCGTGTGCGTCGAGCGCTGCAGCAACGGCAGGCCCAGCGACCGCTCCAGCGCCTGCAGGCGGCGGCTCACGGTGGGCTGCGTCGTTCCCAGCAGGGTGGCCGCGGCCGACAGGCTGCCGGCCTCGACGATCCTCACGAAGGTCTGCAGCAAGCCGATGTGGTCCAGCGACGAGGGAGGTGCCGGCCTGGTCATACGCCAACCGTATAACCATCGTGCGTTCCATGCCACTACAGCGCTGCAGCGATGCTTCCCAACCTCGGTGTACCATGCACGCCATTCAGTTGACGCATACACCCCCCGCCACCCAGCCGCTGCCCACCGCGTCCGCGCCGCCCTTGCCCGCCGCCCTGGTGCTGCTGCTGGCCACCGGAGCGGGCCTGGCCGTGGCCTCGATCTACTACAGCCAGCCCATGCTCGGCGTGCTGGGGGCCGAGATCGGCGCCTCGGACCGCGCGCTCGGCCTCGTGCCCACGCTCACCCAGCTGGGCTACGCGCTGGGCATCCTGCTGCTCGCGCCGCTCGGCGACCGCTACGACCGTCGGCGCATCATCCTGGCCAAGGCTGCCCTGCTGGCGGCCGCGCTGCTGCTCGGCGGCGCCGCGCACGCGATCGGCACGCTGCTGGTCGCCAGCCTGGTCACCGGCCTGGCCGCGACCTTGGCGCAGGACATCGTGCCCGCCGCCGCGACGCTGGCCCCCGAGGCGCATCGGGGCAAGGTCGTCGGCACCGTGATGACCGGCCTCCTGCTGGGCATCCTGCTGTCCCGCGTGATCAGCGGCTTCGTGGCGGAGAATTTCGGCTGGCGCGCGGTGTTCATCGCTGCCGCGGCCAGCATCGCCCTGCTCGGCGCGGCGATGTGGCGCAGCCTGCCGCGCTTCAAGCCGACCACGCAGCTGAGCTACGCCGCGCTGCTCGGCTCCTTGGCCGAGCTGTGGAAGCGCCACGGCGCCCTGCGCCGCGCGACGCTGGCCCAGGGGCTGCTGTCGGTGGGCTTCAGCGCGTTCTGGTCCACGCTCGCCGTGATGCTGCACGGCGCGCCGTTCCACCTCGGCAGCGCGGTGGCGGGCGCCTTCGGCCTGGCCGGAGCGGCGGGCGCGGTGGCGGCGCCCCTGGCCGGCCGCATCGCCGACCGCAGCGGGCCCGAACGGGTGACGCGCATGGGCGCCGCCCTCTCGTTCGTGGCCTTCGCCGCCATGGCGCTGTCGCCCATGCTGTCGGCGCATGGACGGCTGTGGCTGCTCGGCGCCAGCGCCGTCGCCTTCGATCTCGGCATCCAGGCCGCGCTGGTGGCGCATCAGACCATTGTCTATGGCATCGAGCCCGGCGCGCGCAGCCGCGTCAACGCCGTGCTCGTCGTCGGCATGTTCGTCGGTATGGCCTCCGGCGCCGCGCTGGGCAGCGTGCTCTTCGCCCGGTGGGGCTGGCTGGCGGTGACGGCCCTCGCCTCATCGGCGGCGGCCAGCGCGCTCGTCGTCCGACTCTGGCCGGCGACACGCGCGTGACCGCACACCTGAGCTGGCGGCCTCCGTCATATCCAAGCCGTCGATATTGGCGCGCCTCCACTCCTGAAAGGCTTGATGGGCAGCGCCTTCACTGCGCCTGCGTCTCGCGCTCTCCGTCGTCGAAGAACTCCATCCCTTCGTAAGGCTTCTCGCGGCAGGACGCGAGGCGTGTCCGGAGGTCGCCGATGTGGATCTCGAGCTTGTGGCCGTCCGGGTCTTCGAAGTAGAGCGATGCCCCTTCGGAGCGGTTCTCCTTCCAGATTCGGGCTCCGCTCAGGCGAATGGCCTCGCCCAGGGAGGCGAAGCCCTCTGCATCGACCGAGAACGCGAGGTGCGAGTCGTCGGCCTGCCGAGCGGCGCGCGCGTCCAGCTCCAGGCAGAGCCAGAGCGTTCCCAGATCGAGGTACGCGCCCCTGGCCCACTGCGCTCGCCGCGCTCCGCCGAGCACCTGGACGTAGAAATCGACGGCGCGGTCGAGATCCCGAACCGCGAGGGTCACGTGGTTGACGCCGACGATCGCCATGGCGCCGGCAGCATAGGCGACAACGGGCCCGTGCGGGTGTGCTCGATCTGTCGAACCACCCGGTTGACGGACCGGTGCGGGGAGGGCGAGCGCCGGGCCCCGTCGCGGCCTCGTCTCTTCACGGCGCGTCGTGCCGGCGGTAGACGCCCGGACGTAATGAATTTCATGCTTTTTTACATTACTTCACACGATAGTTTTCGAAACTGAACCACGAGAGTTCTCCCTGCGCGTGGAGCCATGTCGCCGAGGGTGGGTGGCGCGCCAAGCGCATGAGGATCCGCGCTGAAGTCCGGAAGAACCCTACTGGCGCAGGCGTCGAAGAGCGACTATGCAATGCGCCGTCATCGGCCGTTCGACGATGAGAGGAATGATTTTGCACTGCTGAGCTTGACAGGGCTCCTTTGTTTGCCAATAGCGTTCGTCACACCGAGAGCGACCGCCCGCCGCGCCGGTACGAGCGCGCGGCGTGCGTCGTGCAGGTGTGAACCCGGCATCACCGCTGGATCACGGCATCGCGCATGCGCATCAGGTCATCGCCGGCGCTTGCCAGGCCATGAGTCCGGACGCTAGATCGGTTCGAGTGTCAGCAGATCTGCGTGGCGCACGGGGTGGTTCGTCGCCCTGCCGAACGAGGCGCGACGATCGGACGCTTCATCACCAACTTGGGTAAGAACCATGCACAACTTCAGCTTCCGAAGCAGATGGGACAGGTGGGCGGCGGCTGCAGCGCTGGCGCTGCTGCCGGCATGCAGCGACGGCTCGACGGAGCCGATCGGCACATCGCAGGCCGCGCTGCAGGGCGCGAACGGGATCAGCGCAGATCGCGTGATGGATTCGCAGTGGGGTCAGGGGTACTGCGCGCACATCGTTGTGAGCAACCAGCACCCGAGCGCCACGACGGGGACGTGGAGCGTCGCGCTCGACGTCGGCCCGGGCGCCATCTTCTCGTCCTGGGACGGCACGTTCAGCGGGAGCACGGGGCAGATCACGGTCACGCCCCAAGGCAGCAATGCCGCGATCCCTCCATCGGGCAGCCGCCAGTTCGGGTTCTGCGCCAGCATTCCGAGCCAGGGGATCCAGCCGGTCGTCCTGTCGGTGAGCAGCGACCTGCCGCCGATGGGCAGCGGCGTGGCGATCGCGGAGTACAAGTTCCCGGCTGCGATCGACGCGATGGTCAGCCCTGACTACGCGACCGAGCTCTGGGCGTCTTTCTACCGCCCGGCGAGCCTCGAGTCCGGCCGCCAGTATCCGCTGCTCGTGTTCCTGCACGGGAACCACCCGACGTGCGGCACGGGCACAAATCCTCGTACGGACAACAACAACCAGTATGCAACGACGGGGACGTGCCCGGCGAACTACGTCGTCGTCCCCAACCATCGCGGCTACGACTACATGGCCGAGGACCTCGCCACGCGCGGCTATTTCGTGGTGTCCATCAACGCGAACCGGGGTATCCATGCCGCGTCGGGCTCGCCCGACGACGAGTTCGTCATCGGGCCGCGCGGACGCCTGCTGCTCCGCCACCTGGAGCAGCTGAGCCGCTGGGATAGCGGCGCCGAGCCGACTCCCCCGGAGCTCGGCGTGGATCTGCTCGATCGCATCGATTTCGACCAGGTGGGCCTGCTGGGGCACTCGCGCGGCGGCGAGGCCGTGCGGTTCGCCTACAACGAGTACCGCCGGAGCGGCAGCCCCTGGCCTGCGCTGATAGAGAGCCCGGTGAGCATCCGCGGGATCTTCGAGATCGGTCCGACCGATCAGGGCCAGAACGGCCAGCGCCTGAACGCTGACCAGACGGCCTGGAACGTGATCCTGCCGGCCTGCGACTGGGACCTGAGCGATCTGCCCGGGATGCGCCCGTTCGATCGCATGATGAGCATCCCCGAGCCGGAGCCCCTCTCCAAGTCCTTCTATCATGTGTGGGGCGCCAATCACAATTACTACAACAGCGAGTGGCAGCTCGCCGACGGGAACAGCGGCGGGATCACGGGTTGCATCGATCACGAGGAGCTCTTCGATCCGCTGGAGTACGGCTCGCCGGCGCAGCGCGAGACGGGTCGCCTGGCGGCCGTTCAGTTCTTCACCGCCAACGTGGGCGCGGAGCGCGACGAAGCTGCGAACGCCCTGTTCGACCCCGCCTTCCCCTTTCCGGACGTCCCGTACCGTGTCCGCCGCGGCTATCATCCGGGCGGAGACTCCGCCGACAGCCTGCTGCTCGAGGATTTCATCAATCCGACTGGCACGAGCTCCTACGGCCTGCCGAACACCACCGGCGGCACCCTCTCGGTGGAGCACACGGCCCTGAGCGGGCACGACCCTTCGCTCTCGGGCGCCTGGATCCACGATGTGGCCGCGGGCAGCTCGACGTTCTTCCAGTCGAACTGGTCTTCCGCCGGCACGGGCTTCGATCTCACGGGGTACGAAACCCTCGATCTTCGCGCCGACCGTGGCTGGGGCTCCGACCCGACCGAGGTATCGTTCCTGGTGGAGCTCGTGAACGCCGACGATAGCCGGTCGAGCGCCGTCGCCATCGATGAGTTCCTGGAGCTCGGTCCACCGCCGCGCGGTGGCACCACGCTGCCGACCGCGCGCATTCCGCTGTCCTCGTTCGTCGGCGCCACGCTCGCGTCCGTGCGCGGGGTTCGTCTGACCTTCACCACGCCGCTCAACGGAAACAGCCTGTACCTGGCGAACATCCGCGCCACCCGCGTCACCACCGAGGCCCTGGCAGCTTCGGGGCAGCTCGCCTCCATCGCGTCGAGCGCGGCGCCGCCCAGCTCCCGTTCGCGCGCCGCCGGCGCGACCCTCCCCGAGCAGCGGCGGATCACGGCGGGCAATGCCATCCAGAGCGTGAGGAGCAGCGGCCCCGACGCTGTCGAGCTCACGCTGACCAGCACCGAGTTCTTCGACCTCCGCGCCACCAACCTGGTGCTCACCGTCGGCGCCGAGCGAAGCACCGCGGCTCGCCACCCGAATGGCGATCTCCACACCGCTCAATTCCTGCTCCCGCGCGCCGCCTTCGACCGCCTCGGTGCGCAGGAGCCGGTGAGGGTCGACTACGGTCCAGGCTCCTCCGTGGCCTGGGACTTCGGTCACCTCGACAAGACGGTGCTCGCTCCCTGAGCCGACGACGGCGCGCCCTGGCCTGCATCGAAGACCAGCCGGGGCGCGCCGCCCGCCTCACAGCGAGAAGCAGTCGGCGCCGCATTCGATGGCGGTCACAGCTTCAAGCACTACCTGCGTGTCGCCCAGGCCGCCGAGGCAGCCAAGTTCGATGCCGTTTTCCTCGCCGACAGCGCCGCCGTCTGGGGAGGGGCGTCCGATCTCGCTTCCCTGTCCCGGAGCGCCCACGCCGCGGCCTTCGAGCCCATTACCCTCCTTTCCGCCCTCTCGTCGGTCACGGAGCATATCGGACTCATCGCCACCGTCACGACCACCTACAATGAGCCGTATCACCTGGCGCGCAAGTTCGCGTCGCTGGATCACCTGAGCGGCGGCCGTGCCGGCTGGAACCTGGTCACGTCGGCCAACCAGGCCGAGGCCCAGAACTTCGGGCTGGACGCCCACGTGGAGCACGCCCGCAGGTACGAGCGCGCCGAGGAGTTCATCGATGTCGTGACGGGGCTCTGGGACAGCTGGGAAGATGATGCCTTCCTGCGCGACAAGGAGTCCGGCGTCTTTGTCGATCCGGACAAGCTGCACACGCTGAACCACAAGGGAAAGCACTTCTCCGTGCGTGGGCCGCTCAACGTCGCGCGCTCGCCGCAGGGGTACCCGGTTCGCGTGCAGGCGGGCTCGTCGGAGCCGGGCAAGGAGCTGGCGGCGCGCACCGCGGAGGTGATCTTCACCGCCCAGCAGACCCTCGCGGACGCCCGGGCCTTCTACGCGGACGTGAAGGGACGCCTGGCCAAGTACGGGCGCAGCCCCGAGCACCTGAAGATCATGCCCGGCCTCTTCCCGGTCGTCGGGCGCACCCAGGCCGAGGCGCAGGCGAAGTTCGACGCCCTCCAGGACCTGGTCCATCCGACCGTGGGGCTCTCGCTGCTGTCGGGGATGATCGGGGGTTTCGACCTCACGAAGTACCCTGTCGACGGACCGATACCGGAGCTCCCCGCCAGCAATGGCGGCAAGAGCCGTCAGGCCCTGCTCCTCGATCTCGCCCGGCGCGAGAACCTCACCATCCGCCAGCTCTACCTCCGGATCGCCGGGGCGCGCGGCCACAAGCAGCTCGTGGGCACGCCGGAGACCATCGCCGACCTGATGGAAGAGTGGCTGCTGAACGACGCCGCCGACGGCTTCAACGTGATGCCGCCCCACCTGCCCGGCGGGCTCACCGATTTCATCGCCCTGGTGCTCCCCGAGCTGCGCCGCCGCGGCCTCTTCCGCACCGAGTACGAGGGCCGCACGCTGCGCGAGAACCTGGGGCTGCCGCGCCCCGAAAACCGATTCACCCGGCGCGCAGCCGGCGCGGCCTGAGCGAGCCCCGGCAGCTCGCTGGCTCGGAACCTCACCGCGGAGGTTGCATCTCTTTCCTTTCACACCGCAGGAGCCGGCCCTCCGTTGGAGTAATCGGGGAGATCGATCTTGTCGGCCGCGGAGGAGCCGAACCACCCTTCGCGGCGCTGCAACAGCGGAGTGGAGGCGAGCCAGAGGACCCGGTGAAGGAGCGAAACCCCGAGCCTCGACTTCGGGTGCGCGATCCAGGGGACGCCTGGTGGGAGCTTCTGGGCCAGGTCGACATAGGGGCGCATGAGCTTTTCATAAGCCGCATAGGCGTCTCGATGGTTGGAGCGCCGCGACAGCTCCCCCGCGAGCACGTACGCGCCGACGAGAGAGAGGCTCGCGCCCATCCCGCTGACCGGCGACGCGCAGTACGCAGCGTCACCCACGAGCGCGGCGCGACCGTGTGACCAGCGTGGCGCCATGACCTGGCTGACCGCGTCGAAATAGACGTCCTCGGCGTCTGCCAGCGCCGCGAGCACCCGGGGCGATTCCCAGCCGGCGTCGGCATAGACGCGCGCGATGACCGCCTTCTGCTCGGCGACGCTCAACGTCTCATAGCCGCGCGGGGGCGACAGGAACCAGAGCGACGCGCGGGTGGTACCCGTATTGTCTGGACGCAGGAGTATCGATCGCCCGCCGGGGGCGTGGTACCAGCGAGCCCAGGCGCTGTCGGATGCTCCGCGGGGAATCGTGAAGTAGCTGGCATAGAGGTTGAGCGGGCGAATCCTGGGCTCATCCCCGACGATGAGCGTACGGGTTCGCGAGCGGATGCCATCGGCAGCGACCACGAGGTCGAACTCGCGCGCGGCGCCATGATCGAAGGTGACCGCCACCCGGTCGCCATGATCCCGGAGGCCCGTGATCTGGTCGCCAAACACATACTCCGTCGTGTCTCGGGTGCGCTCGTAGAGGATCCTGGCGAGGTCACCGCGGAGGATCTCGAGCTCCTTGGTAAACCCGCCGGTGTCCGAGCTCTCCGCGGGGAACTCGGCCCTGGTCACGTCGTGTTCGTCGACGAAGCGGAGTCCCTGCTCCCCCGTCGTGGCGGCTCGGATGTCGCCTTCGATCCCCATGCGGCGCACGACCTCCCGCGCCGCGCCCTGGACGTCGATGTTCTGCCCGCCGAGCCGGAGTGCGTTTGCGCGTTCCACGACGACGGGTCGGAATCCGTAGCGCGCAAGCCAGAAGGCGAGCGCGGGACCGGCGATGCTCGCCCCTGAGATCAAGACCGTCCGATGTTCCACCGGTGGAGTGTCACCGGGCGGGGGCAGGCGTCAACCCCGTCCGCTCCGACCGGAGCCTCACGGCGGCTGGAGCATCGCTGCGGTGCGGGCGGCCGCCGCTTCGTTTATCCTGGTCGCCATGATCAAGCGCAGCAGGAGCGGCCGAGGTGCTCCGGCGGACGACGTGTTCGCTGCGAGGAAGCGCAAGCCGGTACCGCACGAGTTCGTTCTCGAGGCGCTCGCCCCGCTCGGGCCCGAGACGCGGCCGATGTTCGGCTGCGTGGCGGTCTATGTGGAGGACAAGATCGTCCTCATCCTGCGCGACAAGCCCGCGCCCGCGCAGGACAACGGCGTCTGGCTCGCCACGACGGAGGAGCACCACGCCGCCCTGCGCCCTGAGTTCCCGAACATGCGGAGCATCGAGGTGCTCGGGAGCGGGGTGACGGGCTGGCAGGTGCTCCCGGCGGAGGCGCCCGATTTCGAGGAAGCCGCGCTGCGGGCGTGCGCGCTGATCGAGGCAGGCGATCCGCGCATCGGGAAGGTGCCGGGACAGCGGCGGAAGCGGGGCGAGGCGCCGCCGAAGAGGGCGGTGAAGAAGGCGCCAGCGAAGAAGGCGCCGGCGAAGAAGGCGCCGGCGAAGAAGGCGGGGAAGGTGGCTGCGAAGAGGGGCGGGAAGGCGACCGCGAAGAGGGGATCTTGAGCGTCCGCAGCCCGAGTTCCTTCGCCAGCTAGAGCGACAACCGGGGTGAAACTGCCTGAAAAGCGCAGAATTTCGAACAGCCAAGTCGCCAAGGACGCCAAGAACAGAGAATTATCTTGGCGTCCTTGGTGTCTTGGCTGTTCATTTCTCGCTCGATCAACGTGATCGGTGTCCTGGCTGTCGATGATCATCGCGAGCCGCGCGGGGCCGTGCCCATGGCGATGGCTGGGCGATCACCTTCATTCGATCATCTTCTGCGCCGCGAGCAGGCTCTTCGTGAGGCCGCCGCCGCACAGCACGAACTCCCGGATCGCGTCGTCGAGGTGCCGATCGTCCACCACGATCTCCTGCCCCTCTTCGGCGGCGAAGACCGCTGCCTTGCGAAGCAGCTCGCGGATGAAGGCGCCGCTCGCTCCCTCGGTGCGCGCGATCCACCGGGGCAGAGCGACGCCCTTGAGCGTCAGCCCGCGTCCGTAGAGCTCGAACATCCTGCGGCGGCCCTCGCCATCCGGCAGCGGCACCTCGATGGCGACATCGACGCGGCCGGGTCGGGATGCGAGCGCAGGCTCCAGGATATCCGGACGGCTCGTGGTCAGGAGGAACAGGACGTCAGCGTCTTCCCCGAGGCCATCCATCTCGTTCAGGAGCTCGAAGAGCACCCCATTGCATGACTGATCCGGCCGCGTGCGATCTTCCGCGACGAGATCCACGTCCTCGAGCACCACGGTGGCGGGTTGGAGGAAGCGCGCCATGGCGCACGCAGGCAGGAGACCTTCTGGCCTGCATCGAGATCGACGGTCTTGTATTCGACAGGGCCGATGGTGGGACCCCCCTCGAACAGGCCCGCCGCTGTCGCGGTGGCGAGCTGCCCGAGCCGAATGCGGTGAGGAAGGCGCTGGCGAAGAGGGCCGGGAGCGCGCCGGCGAAGAGGGCAGGGTACGCGACGGCGAAGAGGGGATCTTCGCGTCGCGATGAAGGTCCTGCTCAGCGCTGCTCGCGCGGCGCGGTGACCCTCGCCCACACCGCGAGGATCATGGCCTGTTCCATGGTGCTCGGCGGGGGATAGCCCCTGGGGGGCTCGGCCGGCAGGGGCGAGGGAGGCTTTCCCCTGCGCCATGCCGCGTCGTGGCGCGCCGAAGCCCCGGCCGCGGGGCCGCGGCGCGCGACCTCGTAATCGACCGCGGCCACCGCCTCCTCGAGGGTGGAGAAGCGCTCGACCTGCTTGCCGTCCAAAAGGACGTGCCACCGCTTCCCCCGAGCACCGCGGGCAAGGACGACGACCTCGCTGATCGCGCCGGGCTTTTTCTCGTAATGGAGCGCCAGGCCGAAGCGGCCGAGAGAGGCCCACGCATTGCGCGAGATGGCCATCACCTCGGGGTCGACGCGGAGGCTCAGCGGATCGAAGTGCGCGGCGCGCTCCTGGATCTCGCGCAGCGTGATGCGGCCCGCCTCGACCTCGAACCCGGGGTAGTCGAAGGTCACCTGCCGATAGAAGCGGCTCGCCTCCGAGGCGTCCCTGCCCTCGAGATCGAGGTCGCGGGGCATGCCGAAGAGCGAGGGCAGCGTGCACAGCTGGAGCGAGGAGAGGTCGACGAAATCGAGGATGAGGCAATCCTTCTTGCCTGGATGGAGGCGCGTGCCGCGCCCGACACACTGGGCATAGAGCCCATCCGAGCGGGTGGGGCGGGCCATCGCGATACACGAGACGCCAGGGTCGTCGAAGCCCTCGGTGAGGACAGCGACGTTGGTGAGGACCTGGACGCGCTCTTCCCGGAAATCGGCGAGGATCCGGCCGCGGAGGTCCGAAGGCATGTCGCCGTGGACATAGGCGGCTCGGACGCCGAGGTGGTTGAGCGCCTTCGAGAGGTTCCTGGCGTGCGCGACCGTGACGCAGAAGGCGATGGTGCGGCGGTCGCGGGCGAGCTCTTGAATGGAGCGGGCGACGAGCGCGTTGCGCTCCTCCAGGTCCACGGCCTCCTCGAGCTCGTCCGTGGTGAAGTCGAGGCCCCCCGCGTCGAGGCGGGAGAGGTCGGTGGCGGTGGCGACGCGGTAGCCGGTGAGGGGAGCGAGGTAGCCGTCCGCGATCATCTCGGGGAGGGTGCGGCTGTAGACGATCGCCTCGAAGATATCGTCGAGGCCTTTGCCGTCGCCGCGGGCCGTCGTGGCCGTGAACCCGAGGAGGGTGCCTGTCCACGCGGGGTCGAAGGCGCCGAGCTGGCGGAGGACGCGGCGGTTGTCCTCTGCGGGCGCGTGGTGGCATTCATCGTAGATCACGAGGCCGATATCGCGGCCGCCGGTGACCTGCTCCAGCCGCTTCTCGTGGAGGGAGCGTATGGAACAGACGATGACGCGCGCGTCCGCCGAGGCGCGGAGCTCGCCCTGCTCGACGGCGACCGTGGCCTGTCCGGCGAGGGCGCGCTCGATCTTGTCCTTGGCCTGGAAGAGCAGCTCTTCGCGGTGGGCAAGGACGAGGACCTGCCGCCTGGCGAGGCGGGCGAGATGGGAGAAGATGACCGTCTTGCCAGCGCCGGTGGGGAGGCACACGACCATGCGCCGGACGCCGCGCCTGCGGGCCGCGAGGACGGCGTCAACGGCGGCGCGCTGGTAAGGGCGCAGGGCGGGGGCGCCGGGGCCCATCGGTGCTGAGGCGGTCGTGGGGCTGGTCATGAGCTCTGGCGCGGGAGGCGCGGCACCATAGCCCGGAACGCCTGCCCGTGCTCTGCTGCGATCGGCGGCACCCGCTGCCAGAGTTGCTGCTGCTCGAGCTGCTACGGCTCGTCCCGCCTGGTCGATTGGAATTGACACTGGTCATGTGAACGATCACATTTGGCGCGAGCGCTGTTCCTTTATCTTCGCCCAGGATGTGTCGTCATGCGCATCGAGACCTCCGTCATGCGATCGAGCTCGTTCGAGCAGGTGAATCGTCCTCCGTCCGGAAGTACCCTCGTGCTGACAGCGCTGCTGGCTTCGGCCCTGTGCGGCCTTGTCGTCGCTTGCTCCGAGCCCGCGGGACCCGGAGCGGGCGGATCGGGAGCGGGGAGCAGCGGGACCGGCGCTGGCGCCAGCGACAGCGGGACGACGGCCGGCAGCGGCGGCCAGGTGGGTTCGAGCGGAGGTGCCGGCGCCGGGACAGGCCAGACCGGGTCGGGTGGGCACGGCTCGGGCGGAGCAGGCGGCGGTCCTGATCTCAGCGCCGAGATCTACGACCGCACCAACCTGCCGCGCTTCGACATCGATCTACCCCCGGAGTCGGTTCAAGCCCTGCAGCAGGTGTCGGGCCCGGACGATCCGCTCCAGGACGAGTACGTCTCGGCCACGCTGCGCTACGGGACGGTCACGGTTTCTAACATCGGGCTGCGCATCAAGGGCGAAGGCAGCTTCCGTGGCCTCGACGAGAAGGCGCCGTTCAAGCTCAAGTTCGACGAGTTCGTGGACGACCAGACCTTCCTCGGCCTCAAGCGCTTGACGCTCAACAACATGGTCGAAGATCCGTCTTTCCTTGCAGAGCGCCTGGCGTACGACCTCTTCCGCCACGCCGGCTTGCCCGCCCCGCGCTGCAACAGCGCGCTCGTGTACGTCAACGGCGAGCTCTACGGCGTGTATGCCAACGTCGAAGCCGAGGACACGACCTTTCTCTCGCGCTGGTTCGCGAGCAACGACGGGAACCTGTACGAAGAAGGGCAGGTCGACTTCGTGCCGGGCGCCGAAGCGGAGTTCGATCTCGAGACCAACGAGACCGCGAACGACCGCACGGACCTCGCTGCGCTGATCGCCGCCGTGGACACGGCGAAGAGCGCGACATTCCTCGAGGACGTCGGCGGCTCGCTCGACACCGAGCACTTCCTGCGCTTCACCGCGGCCGAGGCTGCGGTGAATCAGTGGGACATGTACGCCTACACGGTGTTTTATCCCAACAACTTTCGTATCTACAACGACCCCGCCTCAGGGAAATTCGTCTTCTTGCCGTGGGGGATGGACCTCTCGATGAAGCCCTTCCGCGACTCGGGCAAGCCCCACATCGCGCTGTTCGAGCTCGCGCGCCAGGGTGACTTCCCGAACGGCGCGATCTCGACGGGGCTCATCTTCCGGCGTTGCCTGGAGAGCCCAAGCTGTGTGACCGCCTATCGCGGCGCGGTGGAGAGCATCATCGAGGCGTACGAGAGCGCAGACCTCGAAGGGCTCGCCAACAGCTACTACGAGCAGATCAGCGAACAGGTCGCCGCCGACCCGCGCAAGGAATACTCCCAGCGAGAGTTCGAGCGGGGCTTCCAGAGCTTGCTCGACACCATCCGCGAGCGCCCGGACGCGTTGCGCGCGGATCTGGCCGAGTAGCGCCGTCCGGATCGGGCGGCTTCGCGCCGCGCCGGGTCGACTGCGACGGTACGCCTGGACCGGTCAGCGGCGGTCGCGACGCCGCCGCGCGCGGCTCGCGAGGGACAGCGCGAGCCCGATAGCGGGCAGCGCCCAGCCCGATGAGGCGCCGTTGCCCGCGCTGACCGAGCAGCCGATGCTGACGTGATCGCCATCCGGGTCCTCCGGAGAGTTACCGCCACCACCCGCCCCGGATCCCCCCGAGCCGCCGGCACCCGTATCGGGGGCCTCGCAGGAGCTCATGTCACTGTCGGCGCAGAGGTGGGGGGCCTCTTCGCAGAACGCCGCCCTCGCGCTGCACCAGGCCTCCTCGAAACCTTCGGGCGGAGAAGCGCACCCCGCGATGTTCGCGGCGATCTGCGCCGGGTCGGTCAGGACGACGCCCGTCGCGCCCGCGTCGCCGTGCGGAACGCAGGCGCGCTCCGTCTCGACCGTCGTGCCGTCGATGAGGCTCTTGTACGTGATCTGGTAGCAGTACTCCGTGGCCGCGACGTCATACGTATGGCTCGGGTTCCCGTCCCAGAACGTCTGCTTGCTGAGCACCTCCCCGTCCGAGCTCGAGAAGGTGACGATCTGCACGTACTGGCCCACGCCGTTGTCTTCCCCCCCGTTCAGATCGAGGGAGACAGTGACGTAATGCTCCACTTCCTCGGCCACGCAGCGCTCTTGCGGACCGCAGCTCCCTGGGCCCAGGTTGGCGATACAGCAGCTCGCCTCACCGTGCCAGCGCTCCTGCACGCCGACCCAGGTCTCGACGGGGATGGCGCCCACGTCCATGTCGACAGCGGCGCTGGCCCGGGTCTCCCAGGGGATGGTGCCGCGCTGCTCTCCCTCGAGCGCGATCTGGTAGGTATGGCCTTCGACGAGCGGGGCCGCGGGGCGAAAGACGAGCACGCTCTCGTTCTGGCCGGCGACCACCTCGGCGATCTCGGCGACCTCCTCCAGGGTGCCGCTGATGGCCTCGCCCGTGATCTTGTCGTTTACCAGGAGCACGGGCGCGCTCTCCGGACAGTTGGAATAGCAGGTGACCCGGACCACGATGACCCCGTCGAGCGGCATGGCGCGCGAGGCGTCGTACACATAGCGCCCGTCCGGCACAGGCGTGCAGGCAGAGCTCGGACGGGAGATGCCGAGAGCGCCCAGGCCTCCCATGACGGCGAGCGTCAAAGCGGTGAAGCGAGAATAACGCATTGAAGTTCCTCCTCGATCGACCCGACCTGGGTCACCTTCGCGCGGGCATGTGCAGATACCATGCCGGCGGCGACTCGTTCGACCGCCGCGAGGTCCTCGTGGGCACCCGCGTGCGTCGCGGATGACCGTGAGCCAGCCTGTGCCGGCCTCCCTGTGTCACCTTGACCATTGGGAGAAGAGATATCCGTAGAATTGCTCGAGATCCACCTGGTCGAGCGCCCGTACCGTGCGACCGCCGGGCACGACCCTGGTGCGCCCTTGCGAGCGGCCCGCGGTGACGATCTCCGTCTCCCACGCGCGGAGGGTGAACATCTCGGGCTTGCCGAGGTAAGCGGTCGTCAGCACGTCCCACGCGAAGTAGTCCTGGTGGCCGGCGAGCGCGTAGCAGGTGCCCGCGAGGTCGGAGAGGGGGTAACGGCGCTGGCGGGACAGGCGGCGGAGGAACGCCTGGGTGACGGGGACAAGGTTCGTGATGTCCAGCGGACAGAGGGTGATCGGGATGGCGGTCTTCCAGATGCGGTCGGCGGCGATCGGGTCCCAGTAGACGTTCCACTCGGCGGAGCCGTCCTGCCCGCTCTCGAAGGCCGTCTGCACGTTCCCGTGCACGTTGAGCGCGCCGCCCATCCAGACGATTTCGCGGATGTTCCCCTCGATGCGCGGATCGATGTCGAGCGCCGCGGCGACGGTGGTGAGCGGCCCGGTCACGAGGAGCGTCACGGGCTCGGGGACGGCGCGCAGGGCGCTCGCCATGAAGGCCTGGCCCGCCTCGGGGACGCGCCGGGTGAGGATCTCGTCGCGCTCGTTGAGCACGGGAATCTTGTCGATGCAGAAGGCGTCGCGCCGGAAGATGGGCGGAAAGGGGTTGAGCCCGCGGACGGTGCTCTCGGCGACGGGCACGTCGTGGCGGCCCACCAGATCGAGGATCTTGCGCGTGGCGCTGACGGCGGGCTCGATGTAGCAGTCGGCAGGGGTGACGACGACGCCGAGGACATCGACGTGGTCCATCGTCAACAGGAGCAGCATCGCGAGGTAGTCATCGACGCCGCCGTCGTGATCCAGGAGAACGCGCGTTCGTGTCATGAAGAGCTCCTTGCGGGCGCGGAGGGCCGGCGCCGCGCGCCAGGGATCCCGCCGGGGATCTGGCTCGCGGCGAGAAGGAGAATCTCAACGCAAAGGCGCAAAGACGCAAGGGCGCAAGAAGGCATGGAACTGCATGTCCGTCGCCGCTGCATCCTCTCCCCGGAGAGCGCCGACTGCGCTCGACGTACGTCGCGTCGCGCCGGGTCGGCCGCGACGGTACGCCTGGACCGGTCAGCGGCGGTCGCGACGCCGCCGCGCGCGGCTCGCGAGGGACAACGCGAGCCCGAACGCGGGCAGCGTCCAGCCCGACGAGGCGCCGCGGCCCGCGCTGCCCGCACTGACCGAGCAGCCGGCGCTGTCGTGCTCGCCATCCGGCTCTTCCGGAGTGGCCGCGCCACCACCCGCCCCAGATCCCCCCGAACCACCGGCACCCGTCCCGGAGTCCTCGCAGGAGCTGACGTCATCGTCGGCGCAGCGGTCGGGGTACACTTCGCAGTACGCCGGTCTCGCGCTGCACCAGGCCTCCTCGAAGCCCTCAGGCGGAGAAGGGCACTCGTTTATCTTCGCGGCGATCTCACTCGCGTCGGCCGGGAAGACGGCCGTCTCGCCCGCGTCGCCGTGCGGAACGCAGGTGCGCTCCTTCTCGACGGTCGTGCCGTCGATGAGGCTCCTGTACGTGATCTGGTAGCAGTACTCCGTGGCTGCGACGCCGTACGTCTGGCTCGGGAGCTCATGCCAGACCGCCTTCTTGCCGAGTTCCTCCCCGTCCGGGCTCGAGAAGGTGACGATTTGCAAGTACTGGCTCATGCCGTCGTTCACCCCCCTGGGCACAATGACGAAGAGGGTGACGTAACGCTCCATTTCCTCCGCCACGCAGCTCTCTTGAGGACCGCAGCTTTCCGGGAGCTGATCGACGGTGCAGCAGCTCGTCTTGCCGTGCCAGCGCTCCTGCACGCTGACAAGGCTCTGGACGGGGATGGCGCCCACGTCCATGTCGACAGCGGCGCTGGCGTAGATCTCCGGGATGCCGGCGCTGACGTGCTGTCCCTCGAGCGTGATCTGGTAGGTGTGGCCGTCGACGAGCGGGGCCGTGGGGCGAAAGGCGAGCAAGCTCTCGCGCTCGCCGGCGGCAACGTCGCCGACGGTAACGTCGGCGACCTCCTCCTGGGTGCCGCTGACGGCCTCGCCCGTTTCCTTGTCCGTCACCAGAAGCTTGGGCGCGCTCTCCGGACAGTCGGTGTAGCAACCGACCCAGCCCACGATGACCCCGTCGAGCGGCATGACGCCGTCCACCCCGGATAAAAAGCGCCCGCCCGCCGCAAACGTGCAGGCAGAGCTTGGACGGGAGATACCGAGAGCGCCAAGGCCTCCCATGACGGCGAGAGTCAACGCGGTAAAACGAGCATAAGGCATCGAAGTTCCTCCTCGAGCGACCCGGCGCGGGTCAGCTCCGCACAGGCGCGTACAGACGCTGTGCCGGTGTGCAGATACCGTGCCGATTGCGGCTCGCCTGACCGCCGCGAGGTTCTCGTGGGTTCCCGCGCGTGTCGCGCATGACCGTGGTGTCACCCTGTGCCGGCAGTCCTGCGCGCGCTGTCGCGCGGCGGAGTGATCCGGCGGCGCGCGACAGCGCACGCGCGCGGGTGCTAGCGTGGGATCATGCGCGAGCGCCTCGACGGGATCATCGCCAAGCTGATCGCCGTTCGTGAGCGGGGGCTCTCGTGCTTCGGCAGCGCCGCGCATCGCTTCGAGCTGCGGCCGCCGGCCGCCGAGGCCGAGGTGGCCGCGTTCGAGGCGGCGCGGCGGGTGCGGCTGCCCGAGGACTACCGTGCGTTCCTCCTGCACGCGGGGCACGGCGGGGCCGGGCCGTTCTACGGGCTCATGACGCTCGCCAGATGGCACGACGCGCGGTACGAGGTGCTCGACGACCTCGGCGCCGAGTGCCTGTTGCACCCCGACACGCTGCCTCCGGGCGAGGGTTGGCTCGAGGCGCTCCTGCCCGGCGAGGACGAGGCGATGGACCGCGCGCTGCGGGGCACGCTGAGCCTCGGCTCGCAGGGCTGCAGTTACTACACTCAACTCGTGATCACCGGGCCTGCGCGCGGGCGGGTCGTGTACGTCGATCTCGACGGCGCGCGCCCGTACTTCCCGGAGAACGCGGGCTTCCTCGACTGGTACGAGCGGTGGCTCGACGAGCTCCTGGCCGGGTGCAAGATCCATTGGTTTGGCACCGGCATGCCGGGATTCGAGCCCGAGCTGGCCGATGCGCTGCGCCGGGGCGAGCGCCTCACGGATGCGCTGGCGGCCATGAGGCGACTGCCGAGGATCGACAAGGACACGCTCGATCGGGTGATTGCGCGGCTCGATCACCCCGAAGCTCGAGTCCGGGAGCGGGCTCTCCAGGTGCTCGGGGACTTCGACGGAGATGCGGGGGCGCGGGCGCGGCCGTTCTTGCATGATCCCGAGCCGGGTCCGCGCCGGGCGGCCCTGGATTGCGTGTGCAAGGGCGATGCGGCGCGCTGGGCCGCCGATGCCCGCGCCATGCTCAGCGACGCTGACGGCTCGATCGCGGCGGCGGCCCTCAGCGCCCTGGATGACGCGAAGGTGATGACGCTGGCCGATGTCCTGCCGCGCCTCCGCGACGCGCAGGAGCGCGTGGCGGCGGATGCGGGCCGGCGCCTCGCGGCCATGGCGAGCCGGGGCGTGTCACCGGCGGACGCCCCGGTGTTTGCGGCCGCCGCGATGGCGATGCTCGATCACGCTGAGCCGCGCGTGGCAATGCACGGCCTGCAGGTGCTCGCGCACGTGGGCGCGCCGGATCTCGTGGAGCGGCTGCGGGCGTTTGCGCGCGGCGACGAGCCCTCTCACCGGCTGAACGCGTGCCGGGCGCTCGTGCGGCAGGATCGCGCCGCGGGCTTCAATGCGCTGACCGAGCTGACGCGGCACGCCGATCCGTTCGTTCGCCAGGACGCCGCGCGCACGCTGGGTGAGCTCGGCGACGCGCGCGTGCGGCCGGCGCTCGAGCGGCTGCTCGAGGACGAGACCAAGCCGTTCGAGCGCACCGCGACCGGCAGCCGCACCAACATTTACCGCGTGTGCGACACGGCGAGGATGGCGCTCGAGGCGATCGAGCGCCGCGCCAAGGCGTAGCGATCGCGGCTTCGTGGTGCGAATCGGCCCGGGGTTCATCCTGGATCCTCGGGGCTGAGGGCGATCCGGAGCGGCTGCCGAAAATGCGGGCCAAGCGTGTGCCCGAGGCGCCGCTCGGCACGCCTCGCGAGGGCTTGACGCGAGGGGAAAGGTCCTTGCGCTTCCTGTCCCTCCACCCGATGCGCGTGCCGGCGCGGTGCGAACCTCGTCGAGACGTTGACGTCAGTCGGCTGGCACAAGGTGGTTCGTAGATGGTCGTGCGCCAATCCCGGCGATGTGACCGTTACCGGGCGGCAACTCCGGACCTCCCGGAGCAGCTCCGATCGCCCGAGGCTCAGCCCGGGTGCTGCTGCAGGCGGTGCAGGTGGTGCTCCTCGCCGTTCAAGGTCAGCACCGCCATGAACCCGGTACGCGCGAGCGCCTTCTCGATCCTGAACTCGTGCGTTCCCTGGGGGACGGAGGCGTCGACGATGCGCGTGACCTCCGGTTCCAGGGCGCCACCGGGGTAGCTGTAGATGTCGAGGCGCAGCGTGCAGGCGCGCTCGATCGTCGCGCGCGCGACGAAGGCGTCATTGGCCTCCGTCACCGAGAAGGCGCTCCCGAGCTCGCCCTCGACGGACGATCTCCTGAGCGCCCAGGCGATCTGCTGGCTGGCGATCGGCGCGTACACGTCCAGCACCATCACGTCCTTGTTCTGCTCCTTGAAGCGCGCGTGGAGGCGCGCCCGGGTGGCGGCGTCCACGCCGCCGCCGAGCGTGATGAGGTCGAAGTCGCCGCCGTGGAACTCCGTGTCTGGCGACGCGCTCAAGGTGCCGACAGCCGAGTGCCCCTGCTTGTTCAGCGCTGCCACGCCCCGCTCGAGGACATCGGCCCTCTTTCCGATGACGAGGATCCTGGTCGCTCTCGATGCCATGCTCTCTCCTCCTTGGCGATCTGCCGCCACACCCTACTGGAACGCTTTCACGTGGCGTTCCAGCCATTCGTCGAACGTCCGGGCCCTGCGCCCGAGGAGCTGCTCGATGGTGGACGACGGCTCTTCTCCCTTCCCGGACCTGATCAACGCGAACGCCTCGAGCAAGGCGCGGATGAACACGTCGGGGAGCCCCGCCTTCACCATCCCCTCGCGGGCGGCGTCCTCGCTCACGTCGACGTACCTGAGCGGCCTGCCGATCGCGGCGCCGATCTTCGCCACCTGCTCCGCTGCGCTCAGCGCCTCTGGCCCGGTGAGCTCGTACTCCTTGCCTTCGTGCCCCGGCGAGGTCAGCGCCTTCACCGCGACCGCCGCGATGTCGCGCTCGTCGATGGGTCTCGCCTTGGCGTCGCCAAGGGGCTGGAACACCGCGCCCTGCGCCTTGATGGACGCGGCCCACCGGAGCGTGTTCGAGGCGAACCCTCCCGGCCGGAGCATCGTCCAGGCGACGCCCGACGCCTTGACCCTCGCCTCGGCCTCGCGGTGCCAGCGGGCGATCTGGACGTCGGGTGCGCGGGCGACGCTCGACGAGGAGAGGAACACGATGTGCTTCACGTCCGCCCTCTTCGCGGCGTTGGCCGCGTTGCCGGCGAGCTCCGGCAGGCGGCCGCCCACGCAGACCAGGAACGCCCTGTCCGCGCCCGCGAACGCCGCGTCGAGCGTCTCGGGCTTCGAGAGATCGCCCTTCACGACGGCGATGTTGCCGCCGAGCGCTCCCAGCCTCGCCGGGTCGCGCACGAGCGCGCGGACCGGCTGGCCCGCGTTGACGAGCTGCTCGAGCACCGCACCGCCAACATTCCCTGTCGCTCCGGTCACCAGGATCATCGGCCGCTCCCTTTCATCGCGTTCACCTTCCATGACGCACCACCCTCGCCTCGTCGGCGGGCCGCGTCCGAAGAGCAACGTGCAACGGAGCCTCCCCTATGTCGGATCTCACGCCAATGTATTGGAATAACTCTGCTCGTTTGTTGCCTGCCCACGGTGCGCTTCCGAGCTGGAAGTGCTCTGTCGGCCGAGATCGATCGCTGTGATGTCGAACCGTTTCGAGAGCTCACGCGGGCAGCCCTGCCGGCCAGAGACTGCGGTATAAGCCGCCGGTCGAAGGAGACTGAACATGCGTCCGCTCTTCCCTGTCGTATTTATCTCTGTGATTGGATTGATCGCGTGTGACAGCAAATCGGACTCCAGTCGGGACGTAGCAACGGCAAGCTCCGGCACGACGGGTGGGGCCACGACTGGCGGCGCGGGTGGAGCGTCCTCGGGCAGCGCGGGCTCTGGTGCCGCCGACGCGAGCAGCGGCAGCAGCGGCCAGGCGGGCGCGGGTGGGGGCGCTGGCGTAGGTGGTGAGGGCGCAGGCGGAGGTGGTGAGGCCGGCGCGGGCGCGGGCGCGAACGCCGGCGCAGGGGGGCAGGGCGGAGCCGTGTCGTTTCCTCCGCTCAAGATCTCGAGCGACACGGCGTCCATCGAGTTCACTCCTGCGCTGATCGCGGCGCAGGACTTCTATCGCGGGGAAGCGACCGTCCAGTCCGGCGGCATCGTGGGCATGCTCAACGACGCCAGCGTCGATCTCGGCACCAACGCGGAGACGCAGACGCTAAGGCAGTCGGTGGCTCACCCGAACCTGCGGATCATCTTCACGGTGACGGAGACGTTCTACCGGATCGTGGCCAACCGGGCGGCGGGGATCAGCTCGCTCGCGGATCTGCGCGGCAAGCGGATCGGCTCGATCGCCAACACGTCTGCGGCCTTCTTCATCCACAAGTACCTGGGCACCGTGGGCCTGACCGACGCCGACTACACGGTTGTTTCCGGGGGCATCTGCATGGCTGCGCCCTGCGCGAGGAACACGTTGCCGGCCATGCTCGAGGAGGGCGCCGTGGACGCCGTCGCGCTCTGGGAGCCCTCGACCCAGCTCGCGGCGAACGCGATCGGGAGCAACGCCGTCGTGTTCCAGGATCGCTCGCTCTACCGAGAGATCGTGAACCTCCACAGCACGGCCGAGAAGCTCGCGGATCCGGAGAAGCGGCGCGGCATCGTCGAGTTCGTGCGGTCGCTCGCGAGCGCGCAGGAGCTCTATCGCACCGAGCCAGAAGCGGTCTGGCCGAGGATCTCGCAGGCGATCGGCATCGAGCCCTCCGTGCTCGAGCAGGTCTGGGAGGACGAGCGGTTCCAGGGCACGCTGGTGCCCGACATCCTGGATGTCCTCGAGGAAGAAGAGGGCTGGGTTGCCGCGCAGAGCAACCGCACCCCGCGCACCCGCGCGGAGCTCACGCCGCTGGTCGACGACAGCGTGATGCGAGAGGCCCTCGGGCTTCGGTAGGTGCTCACGTCGTGCGGCCTAGCCCACCCGCCTCACCCTCCCGTCTTCGCGAGTACCTGGCCATCCTCGCTGGCGCGCTGGCCGCTGGCGCCTGTGGCGCGCTCTTCGATCAGGTCACCGCCGCGATCTCTCCCGAGTATTTCCTCGACGGCAAGGGCCTCGCCGCGTCGAGCTTGCCGTTCCGGCTCGCGGTCGCGTGGACGGGGTTCCGGGGAGGTCTGCCGCTCGGCGCCCTCGTCATGGGCGTGGGCCTCCTCCGCTCCGCGCGCAGCGATCGGTTCTCGTGGCGCGCCTGGATGGTCAGGATGATGGCGGCGCTCGCCGCGGCGCTCGCGCTCTGCCCGGCCGTCATGGCGGCGCTCGACCCGTTCGGCGTGCGCGAGGCGAGCCTCGGTGTGTGGTCCCGCGGCGCCGCCACGAGATACCTCGTCTGCTGGGGGCTCCATGCCGGCGCATACCTCGGCGTCCTCGTCGGCGTCTTTCTGGAAGGCCGACCCGCCTCCAGCCGAGCGCCAGGGCCGTGAGCAGGCGGGTCGTCCCGGTCGCGCTGCTCGCCGCCGCGAGCGCGCTGCTCGCCGCGTGCGCGCCGCTGCCCGCGCCGCGCCGCTTCGCGGGGAGCCTCGATGTGCCGCTTCCGACCACGAGCGGCCGCATCGCCGTCATCGCCGATCTGCAGCGCACCTCGTACCTGGAGTTCTGGCGCGAGTCGAACGATCCCGAGCGCGCCGTGCTGGTGCAGGCGCTCGCCGCCGCTCGCCCCGACGCCGTGTTCGTGATCGGAGACCTGGTGTTCGACGGCGGCTCGGCGCGGCACTGGGCCGATCTCGACGCCCTGATGGCGCCGGTGCGCGACGCCGGGATCCCGGTGTTCGCGGCGTTCGGCAACCATGAGTACTGGGGTGGCCGCGGCGGTGCGCGCCACCTCTCCGCGCGCTTCCCGCACCTCGGCGGGCGCCACTGGTACGAGGTTGCCTATGGCCCCATCCGCGTCGTGGTCCTCGACAGCAACATCGACGAGCTCACCCCCGCGGCGTGGGACGCCCAGATCCGCTGGTACGACGGCGCGCTCCGCCGCCTCGACGCCGATCCTTCAGTGCGCGCGGCGCTGGTGCTCGCGCACCATCCGCCCTACACGAACAGCACGGTGACGGGCGACGAGCCCCACGTGCAGCGCCACATCGTCCCGCCCCTCCTCCGCTCCCGGAAGGCGCTGGCGCTGATCAGCGGCCACGTGCACAACCACGAGCGCTTCCAGCGCGGCGGAAAGCTGTTCATCGTGGCTGGCGGCGGCGGCCCACGGGCCGCGCTCGCCCAGGGCGCGGCACGCCGCCACCCCGACGATCTCGCCCGCGGCGCGGCGCTACGCCCATTTCATTTTCTGCTGATCGCGCCCGCCCCGGAGGGCCTCGCCGTCGAGGTCCACGGGCTCCCCAAGGGCGGCAGAGAGGCCGCCGCCCTCGACCATTTCGTGATTCCCTGGCCGGCGCGCTACGGCCCGCGCTAGGCGGCCGCGCCGAGGGTGCCGATCTCCTCGAACTCGCGGATCATCCGATCGAGCCCGCCCTCGTCGACGCGGAGGCCAAGCGCCGCCGCGGCGTGGACGAGGAGCTTCCGCTCCCGCAGCGACGCGACCTTGTCCACGGCCGCCGCGATCTCGAGCGCGCGCAGCAGCGGGGCGCGCGCGCCCTCCGGCACGTCGCGGAGGCGCTCGATCCAGCTGATGTCGTCGGCGAGCCGCTCGTTCAGGCCAACGCGCGCCCGGGCCGGCAGCCGCCGCAGCACGGCCGCGAGCAGCGCAGACTCCTCCGGCGTGAGGCGTCCATCGGCGGTGAAGATGAACCAGAGCCCGTCGAACAGGCGATCGAGGTGCGGGCGCAGCGTCTCGTCGCTGAGCGCCTCGTCGAGCGCGCGCCGGTAACGCAGGTATCGGCGCGCGGTATCCCCGAGGCGCCGGGTGACTACCCAGCTCGTGATCGACGACGAGGCGACCGAGAGCACGGGCACCAGGTTGCGCGCCACGCTCTCGCCGGCGAGCCGCGCCGCGAGCTGCTTGGCCACATCCGAGCCGCTCGCGCGCGCCGAGCGCACGAGCACGCCCGCTGGATCGTCCGTGTCCTGGGGGTGCTGTACGACGCCGAACGCGAGGGCGAGCAGCGCCCACACGTCGGCCGGCTCGTCCGGATCGAACCGGAGCCCGAAGAGATCCGCGAGCTCGCAGAGCATCTGCACGTGCAGGAGCAGCCGGAGCACCGTCTCAGCGCCGATCGCGAGCATGGCCGCAGGGATCGCGACGAGCCCGCCGAGCCCGTTCGTCTCGGCCGTGGCCACGGCCGCGCCGGTCGAGAGCGCCCCGGTGGTGCCGCCCGCGAGCGCCGAACGGACGCAGGCGCGCCGGATGCAGGCGCGCGCGTCGGTCGGCTCCGTCACGCCGGTCGACGCCGCGATGATCGCGGGGCGAGGCCGCCGGTTGTAGCGGCGCACCGCGCGGGACAAGAGCTCCTCGAGCCATGCGTCGACCGGGCGCACGCGCACGCCCGCTCCGCTCGTCGCCTCGATCTGCGGGAGCACCGCGGCCCCCGTTGCGTCACCAGGATGCGCAGCCTCGTCGCCCATGGATCAGGGCGGTTCAAGATGCATTCCGCGTTCCGCGGGCGCCGAGGCCGAGCTCGTTCGCGGCTCTGCCGAGATCGGCTATCGCCTTCGTCGGGCGGATACGGATTCACCAGCTCCCTCACCGACGAGGAGCACCTTGCGCTCACACGGCTCAACAAGCCAGAGCAGCTCGAGGAGGCTCTGGCCGTCTGGGCCTGAACGGATGATCCGTGGTACGGGCGTCCTCGCCCCGCCTCCCGCTTCAGCATGTATACCGGAACTCTGGCGTTGATACGATGAAAAAACGCGTCTGCGGTGCCATCGTCGCCTCCGTCATCCACGCGACGCGCGTGGTGGAAGGGAGAGACACGATGCGGGTATTGCTGACGGGAGTGGGGACTCGCGGTGATGTGCAACCCGTGGTGGCCTTGGCCGTCGAGATGCGGCGTCGGGGGCACGATGTGAGGCTGTGCGTTCCGCCGAACTTCATCGACTGGGTGGGCGGAATGGGCTTCACGGCGACCCCGATAGGAATCGCGATGCGGCAACCGAGCGGGGCCGCCGCGCCGGCCGCCCCGCCGACGCCGGAGCAGGTCCGCGCGTTGCTCGAGCACCTCGCGAGAGACCAGTTCGACGCGACCGCCTCGGCCGCCGAGGGATGCGACGTGATCGTGGCCGGCGGAGCGCACCAGTACGCCGCACGGTCCATCGCCGAACGGCTGGGCATCCCGTCCGTGGTCGCCGTGTACGCGCCGGTGGCCCTGCCATCGACGGATCATGCGCCCGGCGGGGAGCCCGGGGGCGACCTGGAATCCAACCTCCGATGCTGGCAGGACGAATCGCGGAGCTGGAACGAGCGCCTTCTCGAGCGGCTCAACGCCAACCGGGAGCGCCTCGGCCTGGGTCCGTTGAGCGATGTCTTGAGCCACATCCTGGGCAAGGCGCCGTGGCTCGCGGCGGACTCGGTCCTCGGGCCGCTGCCGGCGACGCCGGGCCTCCAGGTCACGCAGACGGGAGCCTGGCTCCTTCCCGACCATGCGCCGCTCGTACCCGAGCTGGAAGCGTTCCTCGCCGCCGGCGAGCCGCCCGTTTACATCGGCTTTGGCAGCATGCCTGTCGACCAGCAGACCGGCCGCATGGTCATCGAGGCCGTGCGGGCTGCGGGGCGCCGGGTCGTGCTGTCGCAGGGGTGGGCCGAGCTCGGTCTGGTCGACGACGCCCCCGACGGCATCGCGATCGGCGACGTCAACCAGCAGGCGCTGTTCCCGAGGGTCGCCGCGGTGGTGCACCACGGCGGGGCGGGTACGACCACGACGGCGGCGCGCGCGGGCGTCCCGCAGGTGATCGTCCCGATGTTCGCCGATCAGCCCTACTGGGCCTCGCGCGTCCGGGCGCTCGGCCTCGGGACGTCCGTGGCCCGTGGAGCGCTGAGCGCGGAGTCCCTTCTGGCCGCGCTGGAGGGCGCCCTCGATCACGGTGTCGCTGCCCGCGCGGCCGCGAGCGCAGGCGCCGTGGCGGTGGATGGGACGGCCGTCGCCGCCGACCTCATCGAGCGGGCCTCCGCGTGAAGCTCGGGTGATGGCCGCGTTCGTCTGGCCGTGTCGGCAGGTCAATCCGGGGTGATGCTCAGCTCGAACGAACCGGCAGAGACATTGTTGTAGCTGTCGACGAAGATGTCGAGCGGAGTCCCCACAGCCACATCCAGCGTGACCGACTCGGGGTCTCCGGCGTAGCCGGCGTCCAGGCAGTTGATCTCGGTCGCGCTCTCGCTGCAGTCCGTCCGCACGTGGAGAACAAGATCGGCGGATCCCGTCGGCGTCACGGTGATCGTGGCGCTGCCGTCCGCCTCGGGGGAATAGCGGTACACGAGCTCCGGGCCGTCGCCCGCGCATGTCGCCGTGAAGCCGCGCGTGCCCTCGGACGTGTCGCCCGTCACCGCCGCGGCGGCCGTCACCGGCGCCACACCCGCGCACGCCGCCTCGGGGTCGAGCACGCACGCGCTCGAGCACGTGTCCCCGTCCGCGGCATTGCCGTCGTCGCACTCCTCCGTGCCCACCCTCACCCCATCGCCGCAGGCCTGCTCCGCGAAGGCCACCTCGAGCGCATACTCCGGGTCCCTTTCACCTGTGTCATCGATGAAGAGGAAGCGCGTGTCCCCGGCCTCGACCAGGAGCTCGACCGCAAGCTCATCCGGGCCGAGCGCGACCGAGCAGCCGAGCAGCGTCGACGAGTCGTCGCAGCCCGTCCGGACGTACCAGTCGTAGCCGCCGCCCGCGGCGGACCTCGGGGCGAAGACGACCGCCCCCTTGGCCGGCGCCACGAACTGGAAGACCTTCTCCTTCACGCCCACGCCGACCGCATACGTACCGTTGGAGGCAGAGCAGATCGTGGCGAACACGTTCGTGCCGTCCTTTGTGCTGCCCGTGAACGCGCCCCCCGCCGACACGTCGATCGCCCCCGCGCACGCCGCCGCAATGCCGTCCACGCACACTTCGTGCTTGGCACAGTCGAGCTCCTCGCAGTCCTGCAGGACGTCCCCATCGTCGTCCTCGTCGTTGTCGCACGTCTCGTCGAGGGAGCAACTCTGCGTCTCGCTGTTGCAAGCGATCTGGCACTGATCGTCGCTGTCGCAGCCGCCCACGCACGCCGCCGTTGCGCCGTTCTGGCCCACCGCGCGGCAGCTCTGCCCTGCGCCCGGACAGTCGGCCGCCTCTTCACAGGATCTGAAGCAGAGCGAGAAGTTGCTGTCCGTCGCCACACAGATCGAGCCAGCCTCGCACGGGGCGAGCGGCACCGCGCAGAGCGCCGAACAGTAACCCCCCGCCCAGCCCAGGTCCGCCTCGGTCAGGCATAGTCCCCCGCTGCACTCCTCGTCGGTGGTGCACGGCTCGCCGTCCGCTCTCGGCTCCTCCGGCGCGCCGTCATCGCCGCCCGCGCCGCCTTCGCCGCCTTCACTCCCCGCGCCGGAAGCCGCTCCCAGCGGCGACAGCTTTTCATCGTCATCGCCGCACGCGGCGAGCGCCAGCCACATCGTTGTCACCGCGGACAGGGAAGTGCCAAGTCGCATGTCTTGTTTCTCCTCTTCCGGGGAGCGTAACGCCCTCACAGCACGGTGTTCGACAGAACGTGCCACAAGACCGCAATGGCAGAAATGGGGAAGTTATTGCATTTGAGGCGAACTTTTCTAGGGGCGTGACGACGGATCGCATCTCCTCGGAGCGCATGGCCCAACCCGGGTCCAACCGGCGAGCCCTGGGCTCGGAGAGTTCGCCGTGAGCGATCTCTCGTCTCGGGCCGCTGTGGACGCGTCGCTCTCCGAGACGCTTGCCCGCGCCGTCGCGCTCGGAGATGCGATAGCAGCCCGGGTCGTTCACGAGGCGCTCGGTCGGCTCCTCGGGCTGTCGGCGGGTCGGGTGGCTGCGCTTCGTCAGCATGTTTCGTCGGCGACATGCCGCACCAGCGCGAAAGAGAGCACGAACGGCGGGAGGATGAGCTTCCGTGAAACCACCCGCCCGCTGCCGCGTAGAGGTGGCATCTCCGCACCGCCAACGCCGAACGCAGCGCCGTACGGGTCGCTCGCAGGCGTACCGCTCGCCGCTGCGGCGCGGGGAGATGCCTAGCTGTGGGCGCTTCTGCCCACAGCGGGCTGTGCTCGGCCGGCGCCCCAGGCGCCTTCACGTGGGCCACGAGGCCCGAAGGAGACAATGACCATGAAGACGATTCGATTCGCGCTCTACTCTCTCCCCCTCATGCTTGCCGCCTTTGCCGTCCCCGCGACCTCGGCCGCCGAGACCGGCACGACCGCTGCCACGAGCGCCGTGGAGCTCGAGTCCACGGCCGTGGACGCGTCGGCAGAGCTTGGCGGCGCTGCGGACGATGCGGCGCGCTCCGGTGGTGACGTGACCGACGCCGACGAGGCCTCGCTGATGAGCACCGCCGCGGGCGTGGATCGTCCCAATGCCCCTGGCGTGAAGCTGTGCTGTGGAACGGCGGGGGACTACGGGGTCATCTGCTGGCGCTGCTGAGCGGGCGCCGGACGTCAGCGCGGGCTCTTGGCCGCGGTGCGCTGGCGCGCGATCGACCCGATCTCGCGCCAGCGCCCGGCCAAAGCTGTGCATCGAACAACGCGAGGTGCGAGTCGTCGACCTGCCGCGCGGCGTGCGCGTCCAGCTCCAGACAGCGCCAGAGCGTTCCCAGCTCGAGAGTTGCGCCCCTGGCCCACTGCGCTCGCCGCTTTCCGCCGAGCACCTGGACGTAGAAATGCACGGCGCGGTCGAGGTCTCGAACCGCGAGGGTCATGTGGTTGACGCCGCCGATCGCCACGGCCCCGGCAGCGTAGTCGATCATGGGCTCGTGCGGGTGTGCCGGCAGGATGGGTCGCTCCTTCACCGCGTGCGCCTCACCGCGCCGGAGCGGGCGAGCGGCTTTGCGCTCTTCCCCTCCAGCGATCCGACGACGTTCGCCACGACGTCGCGGACGAACCGCCCCGCCGGATCGTCGTCGGCGGCGCGCAACCACAAGAGATCGAGCCGCGCGCCCTCGAGAGAGAACGGCACGGGGACCGCGCGCAGATGCGACCGCGCCCGGATGAGGTGGCCAGCGAGCAACGACGGCACTGTGGCCACGAGGGGAGAGCCCTCGACGAGGTCCGCGATGTAGCCGAAGGAGTGCACGGAGACGCGTACCGTCCTGGCTTTGCCCAGCGCGTCTTCCACGACGCCTCGCGTGTCGCCGGCGTACGAGACGACGATATGCTCCTGGGCGAAGTAAGCGCGCTCGGTGAGCGGGCGTGGGAGCCTGGTGAAGCGTGCGTCGTACAGGCAAACGAACGCCTTCGGCCCGCTCGGGTGTGCGGTGAGCGGCTGGCGGAGGATGGATTTCGGCAGCTCGTCCGCCACGGTGACGGCGAAATCGATCTTGCTCGAGAGCAGGCTCTCCTCGACGGTCCGAAATTGCACGGGCAGCACGATGAACTGCATGCGCGGCGCCTCGGCGCGGAGCTGGGCTATCAATCTCGGGAGGATCACGGACTCGAGCCCGTCGGCGAGCCCGAACCGAATTGTGGCGGTCGAGAGCTTCGGATCAAAGCGCGGCGCCGCCGTCGCGGCGGCGATGAGCGGCTCCAGGTGCGCGCGCGCCGCCGCGAGCAGCTCGGCGCCGCGCGTCGTCAGCGCGACGCCGCGACCCTGACGGGTGATGAGCTCGGCGCCGACGAAGGTCGCGAGCCTCCGCATCGAGGCGCTCACGGCCGGCTGCGTCACGTAGAGGCGCGACGCAGCGCGCGTGAGGCTCCCTTCCTCCGCGACCACCACGAACACGCGGAGCAGGTTCAGGTCGAGATCGCGGCCATAACCCTCGTTTATGTTCCCCATCACGACTATCCATTAGCATTTCTGTTTGCTCCGCCGTACTCCTTTCCGTGGGTCGCGGCGCCGGCGGAGGCGTCGAACGCGTGAACGCTCCCTCGGAGCTCGAAACAGGGGTCCAATCATGAAACTCCAAGGCAACACCATCCTCATCACCGGTGGAAGCGGCGGCATCGGCTTCGAGCTCGCGTCGCAGCTCCTCCGCCGCGGCAACACGGTCATCGTGACAGGCCGCGACCAGGACGCGCTCGACGCCGCGCGGCGGAGGCTGCCTGGGCTACGGACCCTCCGGAGCGACGTGCGAGACCCGCACGCGATCGCGGCCCTCCACGAGCACGTGATGAAGGACTTCCCCGCGATGAACGTCCTCATCAACAACGCAGGGATCATGCGCAAGGTCAACCTGCAGACCTTCGGCGCCGATCTCCAGGGCATCACGGAGGAGATCGAGATCAACCTGAGCGGCTCGATCCGGATGGTGATGCAGTTTCTCCCGCACCTCAAGGCCCAGGACCGCGCGGCGATCGTCAACGTGTCGTCGGGGCTCGCCTTCAACCCTTACCCGATCGCCCCGATCTACGGCGCGGCGAAGGCGGGGATCCACTCGTTCACGCAGTCGCTGCGCGTCCAGCTCAAGCAGACGAACGTCAAGGTCTTCGAGCTGGCGCCTCCGGCAGTGGACACGCCCCTGAACCACACGTTCGCCGACGAGCTCCGGGGCACGCCGCTCATGAGCGTCGCGAAGCTCGTTGATGAGGCCCTGAAGGGGCTCGAGAGAGACCGCCCCGAGATCCGCGTCGGCTTCGCGAACGTCTCCAAGCTCATGAGCCGCATCGCGCCGGGCTTCATCCTCAAGCAGCTGAGCAAGCCGGTCGATCAGATGCTCGCGCAGATGAAGCAGCTGAGCAGCTAGAAGCCCATGGATGGATGTTGCAGGGGGACAGGCGGGACGAGGAGTCCTCGCCGGCGCTGCGCAAGCATTCATCGGCCGCCGTGTCACAAAGGGTCGGGAAGGAGCACGAGATGATGACGGAAGCACGAAGCAGCCGAGCGGACCGCTCTTCGACCTCGAAAGAACCCTACGCGGCGGGCGCCGTGACCTCCAGGGACGGCACCACGATCGGCTACCGCCAGATCGGCCGAGGTCCCGGCGTCATCCTGGTGCAAGGAGCGATGGGGACCGCCGCCAACTACGACCAGCTCGCGAGGGCCTTGGCCAACGACTTCACGGTCTACCTCCCTGACCGGCGGGGGCGGGGCATGAGCCCGCGGGAGTACGACGCCGGGCACTCCATCGAGAGAGAGGTCGAGGATCTCGAGGGCCTCCTCTCGCGAAGCGGCGCCCAGCTCGTGTTCGGGCTCAGCTCGGGAGCGATCATCACGCTCGAGGCCGCGCGCGCCTTGCCCTCCATCCGCAAGGCGGCGGTCTACGAGCCCCCGTTTTACCTCGAGGGAGTGCCCCTTGATGAGATCGCTCGCTTCAACGACGAGATCCGCCGCGGGCAGCTGGCCTCGGCGCTCGTCACGGTGAGCAACATCGTGCGTCTCGCCCCGGGGTTCCTCGCCGCGGTTCCGCGCCCGCTGCTCACGCTGGCGACGAGGGGATTTCTCCGCCTGGACGACAGGAGGCGCTCAGGGCAGTACGCGCCGGTGCGCGAGTTGCTCCCGGCGATGCGCTTCGATTTCAAGATGGTCGTCGACAGGGGAGAGAGCATCACCTTGTTCAAGGCCGTCGAAGCCGAGATCCTCCTGCTCGGAGGCACGAAGAGCCCGAGGTACCTGAAGAACGCCCTCGATGCGCTGGAGACGATCCTCCCCAGGGTCCAGCGGACGGAGCTCGAAGGCGTCGGTCACGAGGCTCCCTGGAACGCCGATAGGGGAGGGAGCCCCGAGCTCGTCGCGCGATCCCTGCGCGGGTTTTTCATGGAAGACCGCGCCTGAGCTCAGCGAGAACCTCTTGCCGCCACGTCGTCCAGGATGCCCGCATAGCCGGGCAGCGCCTTGCGAAGCCGCGCGGTCTGCTCGGGTTTGAGCGGCGGCGAGAGCGTCACGCCCAGCACGCCGGCCACCTCGCGGGTGCTCGGCGGCCTAGCCGGCTTGGTGCTGCTCGGCCTCGTGGTGGGGTTGGAGCTCTTCTTCTTGGTCGCCGTTCGAGGGGCCATGGAGTCCTCCTGGCTGGTTCAAGGTCGACGTGACCTGGCTGTCGACTCAGCCCAGGACGTTGATGGGCCGGCCCTCGGAGACGAGGGCGCGCACCAGGTCCTGCCCATCGAGACTGGCTCGCTGCCGGAGGCGCTGCTGCGGGCCGCGGCGCGGCTCGTGACGCGTCCTGGCGTCGGGGCGCACGCAGGTCACACGGCGTGACGACTCGAGGGAGCTGCCCGGAATTGAAGCAGTGGAGGCGGCTGTTCCGGCCCCTGCGTCCCTGCACGCATGGGCTTGGCGCGCCGCTTGACGATTCAACATGGCTGCAACCCCCGAGAGACGCCCCGATGCCCTCCGTGACCCATGAAGCGCTGGTGGACCTGTTCAAGAACCGGCCGACGCTGGCCGCCGAGATGCTGCAGGATGCGCTTGGCCAGCCGGTCCCGACCTTCACGGAGGCGCGCGTCGAGTCCTCTGATCTGGCCGAGATCGTTCCCTCGGACCGCCGCGCGGACGTCATTGTCGTGCTGCTGGTCGGCGAGCAGCAGCGGCCCGCGATGGCCATCGTCGTCGAGGTCCAGCTCGGCGTGGACCCGGACAAGCCGTACGTCTGGCCGGTCTATGTCATCCAGACGAGGGCCCGGCACCGCGGAGATCGCGCGGTGGTGCGCGAGGCCGATCGACGCGGGCCACCCCGGCTTGACGCTGACGCCGCTGGTGCTCGGGCCTGCGGGCGTCCCGGTCGTCACCTATGCCGAGCAGGCGAGGGCGGCGCCCGAGGTGGTCGTGCTCTCGGCGATGGCGCATGGGCAGGGCGAGGCGGGGGAGGCGATCGGCGTGGCGTTCTTGGCGGCGGCAGGCGGGCTCGATGAGGAGCGCCGCGCCGTCTACGGGGACCTGGTGCTATCCTCGCTGAACGCAGCGGCGAGGCGGACGTTGGAGGCGATGATGAAGAGCGGGTACGAATTTCAGAGCGAATTCGCGCGCAGCTACGTGGCCAAGGGCGTGGAGAAGGGCCGGGAGCAGGGGCTCCTCGAAGCGAAGGCGCAGGCTGTGCTGGCCGTCCTCGAGGCCCGCGGGCTGGAGGTCCCTGCCGAGGTCCGGGAGCGCGTCCTCGCGAGCACGGACATCGCCGAGCTGGACCGCTGGATCCGCCGCGCTGCCGCCGTCACGGACGCCCGGGAGCTGCTCGCGACGACCGGCTCATGAGTGCGCACGGCGTCGGGAAGCCGTCGAGCGGCCGTGTCCCGTCCCGCCCGAGCTCCTGTCCTAGCGTCCCGTGTCCCGACTCGGCCGAGGGCTCACCTGGTGAGCGTGCTGGTCTGCGCGAGGTCGACGGTGACGTCGACGTCCGCGGTCATGCGGGGCCTGTCGTAGGCCACGGCGACCTGCGCACCGAAGACGTACCAGCGGAGGCAGCGCCGCAGCAGCGCCGCGGCGAGGTCACCGAGCAGGGCGACGGCGGCGGGGCGCGACGCGGTCGAGGCCTTGAGGACGCCAAGGTGGGTGGCGGGGTCTTCGCTGCGCTCTTCTTCGCTCGGCCAGTCGGGCTTTTGCGCGAGGACTCGCCTGTGGAGCTCATCGGCGATCCGGATCCTCGCGGCATGGCGGTGCGGACTCTTTCAGTCGCGCCAGTAGAGCTCCTTGTCGCGCTGGGCGACCTCCCAGCGACGCCCCGGCGCCACGCGATGGTCGTGCGGCGAAGGATTCTGGCTGCTCGACCAACGCATTACTAATCAACCGCGGTCGCAAATGGCCTGCCAGTTAAATCGGCTTGCTGGACGAAGCGCGTCGACTGCATCACATAAAACCAGGCAATCATAGGCTGCGGTAGTACGCAATTAAACGCATCGCCGATTCAATGCCATACCCGTTCATTGTCAGCTCTCGAACGTGAAGGCTAAATTGTCTTGCCAATAACTTGAGCTCCGGCGGACGCGCAACCGGCGCACGAATCCACAGATGGTACAGCTTAATCAGCTCATATTGACCAACATATGCCTTGCCCAACTGTTTCTCAATTGCGTCAGCCACGGCCTCTGCTAATGCTAGGTACCCCTGTATCGTTTTGTCCGGCACCGCCTTTAGGCGTTCGACGGTGCTGGTCGAGGCAAACCGCATCGACTTGATGTCGCGTCCGAACGAATGTCCCGTGTCGTTTCGCAGTTTCCGGAGCTTCTCAAGGTCAGATGTGTGCTGCTCGAACGGACAGGTCCCAAAAAAGGTTCGATACGCGGAAATTCGTGCCTGCCAATCGCCGCGGACAAGGTCCTCGGTGTAGGGATAGAGATCGTACTGAGGATTCTTCTTCAGGAAGATGGCGCCGTCGATGGCGGTGCTGCCGCCGAATAGAAGTGACGGATGAGACTCCAGTGCGGCGGTGCTCACCTGTGCGATGTAGGTTTCAAGGTATCCAGCGATCGCCATGACCGATGCAAGTTGCGCCCAGCGATCGAATGCGTCGTATGCGTCGGCCCAGTGTCCAAGCGTCTGCGGTACCCTTCTATTGCCAATAGCGAGTCGAAACAGAGCGCTGGATGGATCACTTCTTTGGAATGGTCTTGTGCAAGAGTATACGTGCGCCTTCGCCGTTTTGTGCGACCAGAAGATCTCATTGAAGTGGGTATGAAGACGCTTGAAGAGACGCCATGCGAGAGTTCGACCATGGAATAATGCCGTACGGTTGAATGGAGAAAGCGCTCGAGCGCGCCTGGCTAGACGTGTCATGGGGTCGCAGTTTACATAATTGTGAATTAATTGCAAATGTCCTATATCACGCGTCGGTTGCGACACCATAATCGGCTGTTGGAGCGGTTTGGCTGGCGGTGCAGGAGCACCATGCCTTTTGCGCCCAATGCCCCGGTTTCAGCCGTGGAAGGCATAGTTCCGAGCGCAGCGAGACTCCGTGCACCATCGACTGCACGCAGTTGTTCGCGTGGATGACGTTGCCGCACCGCGAACGCCTTCGCCCACCCGTCCAATTGGGCTATTTCAACTGCTTTTGTACTTCGCCCATGAGATCTGCCGCAAAACGCGAGCGCTTGAGCATATCATCTGTTGGATGTCCTACGGTGTCCACGATCTTCTGGCAATGTTCGAATATTCTCACATACTCGTTGCTCTCGGACGTCAACGTCTCGATCAGGGCCGCCGCATAGGCTTCAGCCTTCTTAGAGTTTGCAACAGGCGTATCTGTAGTGCCGTGGCAAATCCACTTAAACATCTGAATGATGTGCCAGCGAACCTTGATGTAGTTTCTTGCGCCAATTCTGTTGCCATTAATCAGATTTTGATACTTGTAAAGAGCTAGCGCCGCCACGTAGTAATATGCCTCATGATCGTTCTCGCAGAATAGCTGTGGTCCGCTCACCGAGAAAATCGTGGACACATATCGTGCCGAATTATGCGGCATATCAAGGAACATCGCAGCGTAGCACCGAGCAAGCTCCTTCACGTCGAAGATCCGCGTAGCGGGATACCCGGACGCACGGTACTCTGCCTGTCGACGCTCGAAATAGATCCTGTTTAAAGGGAGCGCATCTTGGTTTTTTGCAGCAAAATATTTCTGCACCAACTTTGCCTTACTGCGAAGCCCGAAAAATGCCTCCTTGGGAATGTCGGACTGACTGTTGGTTGCCGTAATAATGTCAGTAGCTGAATCGTTTTCTGGTGATTCAATAAACCGAACCACTACATTCACAGCGTCGTCGAGCAGCGTACGAAGCTCCGCAAGTGTACTGCTCGTCTGACAGCCATTGATGATCTGGAAATTTTTTAGGTGCAGCTCCTTGGTGTTTGGCGTTAGCGTAAGTTCTGGAGCAACAACGGTGATTCCATTGTTGAGCACAGAGAAAAGAGATTTCTTTGTCGGATTCTTTAGTGTTGCCTGAATAGCGGCGTTTACACTGTTTTCTGTTCCGAGATAAGATCTGACATTTTCTTCAAACACCGACTGATTGATGTTCTGCTCTTCGTCCAACAGCAACGCGTCGACAAATGATCTTGCGTTAACGAGGGCAACATAAGATTGCGGAATTCCTGGCATTGCAGGCATTCCGAGATAGTCGAGCACCCTCAGCTTGGCTTCATTCTTCTCAGTGATGGCAGCGTACCACTTCAGCAGTTCGCCTCTCCCTAGCGGCTTGACTGTGACGGCATAGAATAGTTCCGTCTGTTTCACATACTGCTCAACAATTGCGAATGCCGCCGAGATTTCGCGCGCAGCGGTATAAACGCCCGTCGTGCAGTAGTAGACGTACACACTGGGCCGTCGGTTCTTCACCTTCTTAAGATTGCTTACCACGACCTTTAGGATCGCGATGGCCTCTGTGTTTAGCTTGCCATTTGGTAATTTAGGTTCGAGGGACAGGTAGTCTTCGATTCCGAGTTTGAAATTTGCAACGTCGATCTTTTTGAACTGTTCGCCAGATTTGGCCTGAACCACAATTACGTCCACTTGGAGATTGGTCTTGTGTGTGGTAAATGCCGCTTCGGCGTCGTCGGCTGTAATTACTAGATCACCATCAATAACTATTGCAACGCCGTCGATGGATGCATCGTCGTCGTCCGCGGTGACATCGAGTGGATCGAATCGTCCGAAGAAGTGGCGCGAGACCAGGCAGTAATTGCAGAAGATCTCAAACTGTTTGGACTCGTCCATGTCGGAGTGGCCATAATCATCGGCGAGTTCCTCGACATGCTTTTTTAGGATGATGTGCATTGACTCGTTCTTTGTGGAATGTGTGAAATGTTTATCGTTTCTCGGATCTATCCAGATCTGAGAGGTCTCGTAAGAGGCATCCCTCGCACATCGCTCACTCTTGCCGCACGCTGGGAGTACAGGGGAGTCAAGGGCACGCAGCGGCTCGCGCATCGAGCGAACCCGTTGGCACGTCCAAGCATCCGGCGATGTTTGTCGAACGTGCCGCATTCCTCTGGAGTCTCGCAAGTGACGCTCGCAGAATAGATGGACATCTCAGTGTGGGCATGTTTCGGTGTGTGGCCAAGTCATCAATTCTATTCGGCTCCTTGTGCCGAGTAAAGACGGACCGTCCGCCGCAGCTTCGCGACCCACTTTGATCGAGACGGACGCTGGCATCCGGGGAATTCAGACGCTGCTCGGCCATAACGATAGGTGGACTACGATGTTCTACGCCCATATCACCGGCCACGGCCCTCTCGGCGTCATCAGCCGCCTCGACCGCTGACTGCCGCCTCAACGTGGAGCGCGTTGAACTCCGACCCCGCCGCCGTGCCACCCCCGTTCATCGTGTAGAGGTAGCGTATCTGACGGCTACCCCGTCTTGTCAAGCAGACCAGGAAAGACGCGTGCGGGATTCCACCGAAGCGGCGCGCACTGGCTCGCGAAACCTACCCATCCGAGCCGAGGAAGTCGCTCTGCAACGACCCGCCAGTCATCCGCCGGGCCCTTCAAGTTGTCGCGGCCTGTTGAGTCCAGCATTGCGCAGTGCGGCGTCCGCGGCAAAGCACGCGCCAGTGCTGCGTCACGTTGAGAAGCACCGCCGCAGCACTCTCCGCGCCCGCCGCGTTCTACCCGCCGATCTCGACGACCTCACGCAGGACACCGTCCTCGGCGCCTGGCGCAGTATGCGCGCCGGCCGCTTCCGCTCGTCCTCTGCTCTTCCTCCCGCGGACGCCCTGCGCCCCTGGCTCGTCGCCATCGCCTCACGGCAGGCCTCTCACTACCGCGACAAGGCTTTACCGCCGCCACGTGCTCCCCGCGGTCGACCCTGGCCGCCTCTCCGCACCCTCCATGAGGCTCGCCTCGTCGCGCGAGGCTTCCTCCGTGCCTTCCACCGTCTCCGCCCTGAGCTTCGCCAGGTCCTGTCGCTCGCCACCACTTGCCTCTCCATTCCCCACCTCGCCGCCTCCCTCTCGCTCCCGCGCCCCACGGTCGCCACCCGCCTCCGCCTCGCGCGCCGCCTCTTCGCCCGCGCCCTGACCCGCTTTCGGAAGCGGCCCCGATGAGCCGCGTCCCCGTCGACGCCCCCACCGAGACGGCGGCCGAACTGCCGACCACGACCGAGGCCGCCCTCCTCGAGATGGTGCTCGACCTCGTCGGCGTCGGCCCGCGCATCCTCGGCACGGCCGCCTTGCCGTCGCTCGGCCGCTTCTCTCCCGCGGCCCTCGCCGAGCGCGCCCAGATCACGCTGTTCGACGCGACCCGGCTCGCCGCCGCCTTCGAGCTCGGCCGTCGCTACCACGCCGCCCGCGCGTGCCGAGGAGCGCTCCTCGCCGACGCCGCCCGCGTGGCGCGTTACTTCGGCCCGAGGCTCGCGTCGCGCGTCCACGAGGAGCTCTGGATCGCAGCGCTCGACAGCCACGGCCGCGTCCGCGAGACGCGCCTGCTCGCCCTCGGTGGCGCCGACGTGCTCACCATCGACGCCGCGACCGTCCTGCGCATCGCGCTAGACATGGCCGCTTTGAGCGTCGTCCTCGCGCATAACCACCCCAGCGGCGACCCGACGCCGACCCGCGAGGACGAAGCGATGACGCTGGCGCTGCGCCACCTCTCCTCGGAGCTGCATGTCCCCCTCACCGCCCACGTTATCGTCACGCCCAGCGGCCGCTACGCCGCCGTCCACGAGTAGGTCCTCGCGGCGCGCTGCGCCCCGGCGCATCCAGCCTCGAGCGCACCGCTTCGGCCGCCATTTCCGCAAGCCTCCGGCAGCCGCACGACCGGCAGCGGCACGAGGAGCTGGAGCACGTGAAGCCACCGTAGGACCCGACCCGATGCACCGCGCCGAGGTCGACCTCCACACCACGCGCCGCCTCTGGCGACCGCCGGCACGCGCTGGCGTTCGGGCTGACGCCTGGCATCGTGAGCCAGCCGCACGACCTCAGACGGCGCGCGATCAGGCGCTCGCCCCGGCCGGGATCGCGCTCTCGTGGTACGGTCGGCCATGAGCACCGGCGGGCCGCCCCGCAGCCTGGATCCCGCCCGCAACGCACCGGAAGTCGAGGCAGCATTCGCGGCGGTGCCGCCCGAGCAGGTGGCGGAGATCCTCGACGGCGAGCTCTTCACCTTTCCGCGGCCCGGCCGCCCCCACACGCGCAGCGCATCACGCCTGACGATGAAGCTCGGCAGCGCCTTCGACCTCGGCGATGGAGGGCCCGGCGGCTGGGTGCTCCTGGATGAGCCGGAACTCCACCTTGGGTCGCGGCCCGACAAGGTGGTGCCCGATCTCACAGGGTGGAAGCGGGAGCGCATGCCGGACGCCCTCGGGGACGAGGACACGCCGGCGCACTACGACGTCCCTCCGGACTGGGTGTGCGAGGTGATCTCGCCGCGTACAGAGCGCGTCGACCGGGGGAAGAAGATGCGGATTTACCGGCGCGAAGGTGTCGGGCACGTGTGGCTGCTCAGCCCCTTGCTGCGAACGCTCGAGGTGTACCGACTCGAGGGCGGACGGTGGGTACTGCTCGAGACCTACGAGGAGGACGCGAAGATGAGGGCCGAGCCGTTCGATGCGGTGGCGCTCGATCTGGCGGCGATCTGGAGCAGATGACCGAGCGCAAGCCAGCGCGCCTCATTGGAAGTGGACATCGATCGAAGCCGTGGTGCTGCGCGCGCTGAGCCTCGGCAGCCCCCCGCTGGGACGACGTGCCCCCGGAGCTTCAGGTCGACTTCGCCCGCCTCGACACAACGGACGATCAGACTCGCCATCCGAACGCGAAGAGCGCTCCACCGGTCGGATCCAGGCTACCGTGATCGCCATGAACCTCGCCGGAATTGCCCATATCCAGCTTTCGGTCAGTGACTTCCCGCGCAGCCGCGCGTTCTACCGCGCGCTGTGCGAGCACTTCGAGATGCAGTGCCAGTACGACGATCCGGGCAGCGAGAACGAACGGCCCACGCTCTATTACATCGGCGGCAAGACCGGCCTGTTGATTCGCCCCGTGAACCCGGAGCACGCCGGCGCCCGCTTTCACCAGTACAAGCCTGGCCTGCACCACCTGTGCTTCCGCGCCCGCAGCCGCGAGGATATCGACGCTTTCCACGAGTTCTTTGAGCGCACGCTGGCCGCGCTCGGCGGCAAGCTCGTGCACGCGCCGGAGGACGGTGCGTGGGCGGCAGGCTACTACTCGATCCTGTTCGAGGATCCGGACGGCATTCGGCTCGAGATCAACTACGTCCCCGGCAAGGGCAACCTGTCCGAGGGCGTCGAGCTTCCGTTGCCCGCGCGTGTCCCTGGAGGTGTGCCCGAGCAAGCGTGAGGACGCGCGGTCTTCTCGGGTTTCATCAGGCGACGAGCGCGTCACTTCGAGCGCTGCTGAGCTCCGCGGACGCCCTCTCCGCCTCGTGCGGCCATGGTGGAGGCGCCATCTCCGCCTCGTTCGGCTACGGCGGAGGCCCCATCTCCGCCTCGTTCGGCTACGGCGGAGGCGCCATCTCCGCCTCGTTCGGCTACGGCGGAGGCCCCATCTCCGCCCCGTCCGGCGGGGGGCCCTCCAGCTTTATCTGCACCTTCACCTTCCGCTTCTCACCGTCTCCCTCGATCTGCACGTCGACCTTCCCCTCGACCCCTTGCGCCGCGAGCTGCTCCATCACCTGCCGCCGCGCCGCCTCCACGTCGTCCTTGTCGAGCACGTCCAGATCGAGCAGCTCGTGCCCGAGCTTTGCTCCCAGCGTCCCGCGCACTGTCCCCGCCAGCACGTCCTCCCGGATCTCCGCGCCGGCGAGCGCCGGGAATGCCGCCCGGATCCGCTCGGCCACGTCGCCCTCCGGCACCTCGTCGCCCCACACATCGAGCGTCAGCGTCGTCGCCCCGTCCCCGCGCCGCCCCCGCACCATCACCCGCGCCCTCCGCTCCGTCTTCCCCTCGCCGCGCATGGCCGCCACGAGCGCCTCGGGCTCGGGCAGCTCCGCGCCGTCCGCTACCTGGATGCTGATGCTCCGTCCCACGGGCACCTCCACGTCTGCCGGCGCCACGCACGCCGCCCCGCACACCGCTGCCGCCGCCGCCACCACCAGCGCCTTGCGCAACCAGAGCCGCTTCATCGGGACCACCTCCTGCTCGGGGTAGAGCTGGCCGAACGCCGCCATCAGCTCGCCTTCGAGCTCGCGCGCGTGCTCTGGCCTGAGCGGCGCCGGCTCCCCGAACAGCCGGCGCAGCTTTCGTCGCACCTCAAAGTCCAGCATTGGAAACGCCCTCTCCGCGGGACTCCCCCGCGTCCTGCTCGGCGCGCGCCTCGAGCCGCGCCTTCAGCTCGCGCAGCGCCCGCGACGCCCGCTGCTTCACCGCGTCGGCACGGAGCCCGAGCAGCTCCGCGATCTCCTGGTGTTTCAGCCCGTCGCCGTACCGCAGCGCCAGCACCTCTTTCGCCTCTGCCCCGAGCTCCTCCAGCGCCTCCCTGACCGCGCGGAGCTCCTCGCCCCGCACGAGCGCGTCGAGCGGCGTCCCCGCCTCGTCCGCGAGCACGCCCGCGAGATCGTCGATCGGCGCTTCGTGCCGCGCCGCCCGCACGTGGTCGATGACCAGGTTCCTGGCCATGGCCAGCACGAACATCCGCGGCGTCCCCTTGCGCCGATCGAACTCTCCCAGCCGCTCCAGCAGCTTGTGGAAGACCCGCGCGACCAGATCCTCTGCGTCCTCCCGCCGGCCCACGCGTCGCGAAACGAAGCGCGCCACCGGGTCGTACAGCTCCTGGTAGAGCGCCCGGAACGCGCCGCGATCGCCGCGCCGGGACGCCTCGATCAGCTCGCAGAGGTGGTCATCGCGGGAGGGCCAGAGGAAGCTCATCGCGGGGCTCACCCTCCTCTACGGCAGAGGCGCCAGAAGGTGACAGGCAAGCGGTCGATCCCTCGGTTGCCCTGGACGACCGCCCGGCGACGGCGCGCCCTTGCGGTCCTCTCGCCCTCCCGGCGATGTCTCGTTCGCACACGCACACGTCGGTTCGGCCGACGTCGCTCAGGCGGCGAGGTCGCCGCTCAGCCGGAGATGGATCCCCCTCTGCGCTCCCTGGTCCGTAGCGCGTAATCGATGCCGCTGCGCAGCGTGGCCTCTGTCACCAGGCCCTGCCAATCCACGCCGAGGTCGATGAGCATCCGCGCGATGCCTGGCTGAATGCCCGTGAGCACGACCTTCGCCCCGAGCAGCCCCACCGCGCGAGCGGCTTGCATGAGCACCCCCGCCACCTGGGCGTCGACCGATCTCACCCCCGTGATGTCGATGATGGCGATGCTCGCCTGGTGCGCGCCGACCCCGGAGAGCAAGGTCTCGATGATCCGGCTCGCCCGCTCGGGATCGAGCGTGCCGATGAGCGGCATGACGAGCACCCCGTCGGCGATCGGCAAGAGCGGCGTCGCGAGCTCCCGGATGATCGCCTGTTGCGCCGCGATGACCGCCAGCTGCGCCTCCTGGCGTTCGGCCTCCGCCCGCTTGATGGCCGTGATATCGATGGCCGCGCCCCCGACGGTCCCCTCCGGGATGCCAGGACCCCGGATGGGAAACTTGACGGAATGGAACTGCTTTATCCCTTCTGTCGGGTGAGGGACGCTCTCCTCGAACGCCGTCGCGACGCCGGTGTTCCTCACCGCGTCATCCGCGGCCTTCACCTGCGCGACGATCTCGTCCGGGAGCATGTCGTGATCGCGCATGCCAGCGCCGCTCCCCGGCTTCATGCCCATGAACCGTTCGAATTGAGCGTTGAGCACGACATACCTGCTGTCCGGATCCTTGGCGAACATCATGGCAGGCATGTACTCAAGGAACGCGTGAAGCAGCGCTTCGCTCTTCTGCAGCTCCACCTCACGGCGCGCTTTCTCGGTGACATCCTCGGCTGAAACGAGGATCTGATGCGCCGCCCCATCATCGCCGCGCGTGAGGACCAGGCAGCGCAGGGTAAAGAAGCGCTCGACGTCTCCGGTGCACCGCGCGCGCAGCGCGTGTTCGAGGGGCTGGCCGTCCAGTGAAGCCGTGAGCTGCCGCACATGACCAGCTGACGCATCGAGGTCCTCGGGGTGGATGCGAGAGATGAGGGTCTCCCAGGCGCGCTCTGGCGTCTCCTGGTCGCTGATCCCGAGCGCCTGGACGAAGGCGCGATTGCGGGCGACGATCCGCCTGTCCCTGACATCGAGGACACAGAGGATGGTCGGCGCCAGGTCAAATAGCTGCTCGACCAGCGTGCCTTCCGGCCCCTTTGCCCGCGCGGCCATCGAGCCGTTCGAGGTAGGCGTATCCGTCATACTGTCCGTGCCCTCCTCGTTTACGCCTAGCGGATTTCTTCGCCTCTGTGGTGCGAGAATTCCGTGCCGCACGGCGGATCAGGCAGGCGAACGAGCGCATGGCCGATCGCGATCACAGCCGCTGCTGCCGACGTGCCCCTGCTGGTACGAGGGGACACCGGTGCTCAGGAACTCGCGGTTGCAGTACTCGTTGTCTTCGCGTCCCACGGCGAGACCGTCTGCCGCCGGCGCCCGCCGCGCTGGTGGACGGGCCTTCACTCGCTTTGCCTCCCGCGCCGCTTCTCCTCCGAGGTCGCTTTTGGAACTGCAGGCGGCGTGCGCGCTCAGCGGGGCGGCTCGGGGTCCGCCGCAGCGCCGGTCACGCGCGGCTTCGCGCGGAGCTCCGCGAGCGTCCACTGCGCCACGCCGCGCGCCCCCTCGATCGTGAAATGCACGCCGTCGGGCCGGATCGCCCCGTCCTCGTACATGCGCCGGCACTCGCCCCCGGGGCAGATATTCTCCTGGAGGTCGAGGAGCGCGACGTCGGGCAGCGTCGCGACGACCTTCCGGATCGAGCGGTTGATGCACGTGACCTGCTCGCGGACGTCCTTCGTCTCCCAATCGCCGAGCGCGTAGGGGACGGTCGCCATCCAGACGCGCACGTGCGGGTTCCGGAGCTTGTCGAGGTTCGTGACGAGGTTCGTCTCGAAGCGCTCGTGCCACGCCGGCTTGCACGCCTTCGTCCACTCGTCGTTCGCCGTGATGCCGTGCATGAAGGCGCCGCCGAGGTAGAGGACCGCGGCGTCGGGCTTCGTCTGCGCGAGGAGCGCGGGCCACTCGGTCATGCCGCAGAGATCCGCCATGATGGTGCAGCCGTCCCGCCCGTGGAGGTCCACCGCGAGCCCGCGCTCCTGCAGACCGCGGAGCGCCCAGCCCAGCGTGTTCGCCGTCGAGTCGCCGACGACGACGACGCGGAACGTGACGTCGTCCTTCACGACCGCGGTGACGAGCGCGTTGATCATCGCGGAGCCCTTCGGCGCCTCGCCGTCCTGCGCGTGGGTCGCACGGACGGCGATGAGCAGGCCGAGCGCGACGCCGGCAGGCACCGCCCAGAACGAGCGCCCCTTCGGCAGCCCGCGCTCGCGGATCGGCTTCTCGAGGAAGCGGTAGGAGACGAGCGCGACCGCGAAGGTGATCGCGAAGCGGAGCGCGGTGAGGGCAGGGCCATGCAGGCGATCGCTCGACACGAACACGTGCACCGGCCAGTGCCAGAGGTAGACGCCGTAGCTGATGGTGCCGACCCACGCGAGCGGGCGCCACGCGAGCGCGCGCGCGACGAGGCTCTTCGAGCCCTGCACCGCGCACGCGATGAGGACGAGGGCCCCGAGCTCCGTCAGCCAGAACCCGCCGTGGTAGAGGAGCCACGACTGGCCGTCGAACACGGACCACGCGATCGCGAGGCCGATCGCCGAGACGACGCCGGCGCCGTCGAGGAGGCGCACCGCGCCCGCGGAGAGCTCGGCGCGCGGCGTGAGCACCGCCGCGAGCGCGGCGCCGAGGAGGATGCCGGAGGCGCGCGTGTCCGTGCCCATGTACACGCGCGTCGTGCTCTCCGGCGCGAAGAGGACGAGCATCGCGATCGCGGAGAGCGCGGCCAGCGCCAGCGTGAGGACGAGCACGCCGCGGCGCGACCACCGCGAGAGCACGAAGACGATGACGAGCGGCCAGACGACGTAGAACTGCTCCTCGATCGCCAGGCTCCACGTGTGCTCGAGCGGCGAGCGCGACGTGAAGAGCTCCCAGTAGCTCTTGTGCGCGTAGATGGCGCGCCAGTTCGCGACGTAGCCGAGCGTCGCGAGCACGTCGGCGCGGAGGCCGGCGAGCGCGCTTGGCGGCCCGAAGAGGCGCCCGTGGAGCGCGACCACCGGGACGAGCGCGAGGAGCGCCGGGAGGAGCCGGCGCGCGCGGCGGATCCAGAAGTCCTTGAGCGAGATCGCGCCGCGCGCCTCGTGCTCCGCGAGGAGGAGCGACGTGATGAGGTAGCCCGAGAGGACGAAGAAGAGATCGACGCCGAGGAAGCCGCCGCGCAGCATCCCGTTCGCGTGGAAGAAGAGGACGCCGAGCAGGGCGAGCCCGCGCAGCCCGTCGAGCGCGGGCAGGTGTGGGAAGAGCGGGCGACGGGCGGGCGTGTCCACGAGAGGAGGGGCGAGACTATCAAAACGCCCGGGCGGCGCCTCTCATGCCGAGCGCTCTCGTTGCGCGGATCGCGCCGTGGTCGAGGTCACTCGTCAGTAGTGATCCCCCTTCTTCGTGACGCCGAAGGGGATGAGCTGCGACGGTTGACCGTTGATCGTCGTCCCCCCGGCCTGGATCATCCGCGCCAGCTCGAGGAACTCGGCCGGGAAGTTCAGCTTCGGAGCGGTGAGCGCGTCGAGCGCTGCCGTCTGCTCCGGCGTGAGCTTCACATCGAGCGCTCTCACGTTGTCGTCGAGCTGCGCCAGCGTGCGCGCCCCGATGATCGTGGACGCCACCGCCGGGCGCGCTTGCACCCAGCTGAGGGCGACGCGCGCGACGGTGGTCTCGCGCTGCTTGGCGATCCGCTCGAGCTCGTCGATCACCGTGTAGCTCCTCTCATCGAGGTAGCCCGCGGCCCACTGCCGCCCCTCCGGCTTGACCGTCGCGGCGTTCTTCCGCGTGTACTTGCCGCTCAGGATCCCGCTCCGTAAGGGCGACCACGGCGTCACCCCCAGCCCGAGCTCCTGGGCCATGGGAATCAGCTCCCCTTCGACCGTCCGCTCGAGGAGCGAATACTCGATCTGCAGCCCGATGAACGGCGCCCATCCGCGGAACTGAGCGAGCAGCTGCCCTTGAGTCACCTTCCACGCAGGGGTGTCGGACACGCCGATATAGCGGACCTTCCCCGACTGGACGAGATCGTGGAGCGCCGCCATGGTCTCCTCGATCGGCGTGAACTTGTCCCAGTTGTGCAGCCAGTAGAGATCGATGTAGTCGGTGCGCAGCCGGCGGAGCGACTGCTCGCAAGCGGCGAGGATCGATTTGCGGTTCGAGCCGCCGCCGTTGGGATCACCGACGTACAGGTTTCCGCTGAACTTGGTGGCGATCACCAGCCGGTCGCGCTTCTGCCGGTCGTGGCCGAGGTGGTCACCGATGATCTTCTCGGAGTGCCCTTTGGTGTAGAGGTTCGCCGTATCGATGAAGTTCCCCCCGAGCTCGATGAAGCGGTCGAGGATGGCTTCGGAGTCCTTGACGCTGCTCCCCCAGCCCAGGTCTTCGCCGAACGTCATGGCGCCGAGGCAGAAGGGGCTCACCCGCAGACCTGAGCGACCGAGCGTGACATAATGATCGAGCGGCATCGCATCACCTCCGGAACTTGTTCCGTTTCGAACAGTTCAATATTGAACTAGTAGCGCCGCACCGCTCCATCGTCAAGCGCGAGCAGAAAGAACATGGACAAGCCTTCGCCCTGGGAGCTCTGGACGTTGAACTTCGAGTTCAGCATGGCGGTCATGGCCGAGGTGGAGCCAGAGGTGCGCGCGCTGGGGCTCGAGATGAAGGAGTTCTTCCTCCTCGGCAAACTCGACGACCACCCTTATCCTGCCGAGCTCGCGCGCGCGCTGCTCACGCCCAAGCCTTCGATCACCTTCATGGTGAAGCGGATGGAGGCGGCTGGCTTCGTCCAGCGTGAGACGGAGGCGGGCGACCTGCGGCGCTTTCGCCTGACGCTCACCCGCTCGGGGCGCAAGGCGATGGAGGCGGCGCGGGCGATCCTCGACGACGCCTTTGGACGGCGGCTCGCGCGGATCTCGGCAGGCGAGCGCGCCGAGCTGGCGCGGCTCCTCACGCGGCTGATGGGGGAGCGCGCCCGTCCGCGCTGACGAGCGGGCCCGCGCGGAAGCATGGCGAGCCTGCCCCCCGCCGCCAATTGGCCTGCTCCCTCACCCGCTTTCGGAGGTGGCGGCCCACCTCCTCGTCGCGCCGTCGGCTGCCGCGGCGTCCCGCGCCGGGGCAGCCGCCCTCGCGCTCACTCGTAGTCGCGCTTTAGCTCTTCGTAGAACGCGTCGCTCATGAGGTAGTCTGCCCACCACTGCTCGACCGGCGTCGCGCCCCGGCGCTGCTGGAAGAGCACCAGATCGTCCAGCTCGCCGTCGTACCAGCCCCACAGGAATCGGGCCCGCAGCACGTCCACGTTTCGGCTGCGGAGCTCGGCCACCGCGTCCTCGAGCGACTCGTCGTCGAACTCGTCGACCAGCGCCTCCGCCTCGTCGATGATCTCGCCGAGGTAGGCCAGCCCCTTCTTGGTGAGCTCGAACCGCGCCTTGCGGCGGTTGACCTCGACGAGGTCCGCGTTCACGAGCTCCTGCAGGACGTCCTCGAGCGGGCTCAGCTCGGACGGCAGCACGAGGGGCATCTCCATGCCTCCATCGGCGGGCTTCAGGTCCATCTTCTTCAGCACGTAGATGCCGGCATAGACCAGCTTCTGCTCGCGCGACACGATCGGCTGTCTGCGTCCTTCGAACATCGCCTCACTCCGCGGTGCGCCAGGCCTCCGCCTCGAGGCGGATGTGCCGGCGACCGTCTGCGTCGGTGTCGAGCCACGCGTCGACGTCGCCATGGGCGTAGTACACGGGGGTGCGCCCCGCCGCCTCAGGCCGCCGGATGCGCGCGGCGTGGGGGTTGCACATGGCGAGCACGATGGCGCGCTCGCCGGAGAACGCGGCCGGCAGCCAGCGCTCGAGGAACGCCGACAGGAGCACGGTCACCGAGTAGTCCTTGGCGACCTCCTCGACGAAGAACTCGAGCTCCACGTCATCGGGCAGCACCTCCGGCTCGTCCGCGGCGTGCACCGCCACGACGAGCGCGTCGGTCACCCGGAGCGGCCCTCGATCCGCGCGGCCATCCAGCCAGAGCGCGTCCACCCGGCACCAGCCGAACTGCGTGGACTCCACGTCTGGCTCGTCGCGGTGCTGTTCGAGGTTCAGCAGCTCCAGCGCGGGACGGCAGCGGAACGGGAGCTCGGAGATGCTTTGCAGGGGCTGCATCGCGGCGGCCGGCGCGCGGCTACGCGACCAGACGCTCGGGCCTGCGGCCTCGCTCGCTGCGGCGGACGCCGAAGCGCGAGCCGGCGCCGGACTTGCCGCTCCCGAAGCGGCTGCCGCCGGCGTTGTTGTAGCGCCGCCCGGTCTGCGACGACCTGCTGTGGTCGACGCTGGACGGGTTCGCGGCGCGGTACGCCTCGCGGTGGGATCGCAGATCGGGCGAGCGGCCGGGCGGCGTGGTGTACGGCTGCGTGTACACCGGCACGTAATTGGGGCGCAGCGCCGACGACACCATGGCGCCGAGGAGCATGCCGGACGCCAGGCTCATCACCGGCGAGTGGTAGTAGCCGTAGGGGCCGAACCCGGACGTCTGGATCTGCGCGGCGCCTTCGCCCGAGACGTCGCGGCGGATCGAGAACACCTTCTCGGGGTCCTGCACGCTGCCGTCGCTGTTCTTGTCGAAGAACCCGGTGACGACCTGCGTCTTGGCGTCCAGGTCCTGTACGGCGACGCTGATGACCTCGCTCCCCTGGTAGATCTCGTTGACGCGCCGCTCGAAGTCCTCGGGCCCCTCGGCCGCCTTGAAGGCTTCGTTGACCTTGTCGAAGTCGAGCTCGACGTTGGTGTTCTCGGTCGTCGCCCAGCGCTCCCTGGACCGCCCGCCGCTGCCGCTGGTATCGCAGCCGGCGGTCGCGACGGCGAGGGCTGTCAAGAGCACGACGGGCAGGGTGGTCTTCGTCATCATCTAGAACAATCTGTCTGGTGCCGACGGGGGATTCTGTCAAGCAGGCGGGGCGGTACGCTCGAGCTTGAACGCGGCGTATGGATCCGCGCCGAGCTGGAAGTCCCGGATTCGCAAGGTTTTCCCCGACGGGGCCCTCCAGGTCCAGGGAGAGCCCCAGCGCGTTCGTCTCCGCGAACGCCAGCGCTCCGACGCCGTCGCGTAACCGGCGTCCTCCGCGAACCGCGCCCGCTCGCCGAGGTCGCGGGCGCGGGCCCACTCGGCAGAGCTCCCAGGCTTGGAGCGGGCCCCCCGCGCTGCTGGGTCGGAGCGCCAAACGAGGCGCAGGGCATTCAGGTCGCCTTTGGCTTGTGCGTGGCGAAGAAGAGGCCCGGCAATACAAGCGCTGCGCCGAGCCAATGGTAGAGCGCAAAGGCCTCTCCGAGGAGGAGCCAGGCCAGCACGGCCGTATAGACCGGCGACAGGTAGAGCAGCAGGCCAGTGCGGCTGGGGCCGAGATGCTTGGTGATATAGCCGTACGTGGCATAGGCGCCGACGCCCGGCACCAGGACCAGGGTCAGCACGGTGGCGATGGTGCGCAGGTCGAAATGCGGCCCGCCGCGGCTCGCCAGCTCCCAGCCGAGCAGCGGCAGCAGGAGGATCGCCCCGGCCGCCGCGATCGCGGTGAGCCGCGCCTGGACCCCCAGCGGATCGGGCCAGCGCTTCAGCAGCACCGTGTAAAGCGCCCAGGAGATCGCGGCGCCAAGGATCATCAGGTCCCCGGTGCTGAAGCTGAGCGCCAGCAGCACCGCCGGGTCGCCGCGCAGCACGATGACCAGCACGCCGGCCAGCGCCAGCGCCGCGCCCAGGCCCTGGCGCCCGCTGAGCCGCTCTCCGAACATGGCCCGCGACAGAAGGATGATGATCACCGGCGAGACGGCGTAAATCAGGCCGATATTCGTGGCCGTCGTGCTGGCGGCGCCGTAATAAACGCCGGCGCCGCAGATGCCCATGCCCAGCAGGCCGAGGAGGGCGTATCGGGCCCAGTCCCGCCGCAGCGCGGCGCGGGCGCGCCACAGCTCGCGGCTGCAGAAGGGGAGCAGCACCAGCACGACGCCCATCCAGCGAAGCTCCGCCAGCGCCACCGGCGGAATGAAATCGGTCGTGGCGCGGGCCAGCAGCATGTTGGCGGTGAACAGCGCCGGGGTGACGAACAGCAGGACGTGAGCGATGCGCTGCTGGCGGGACTCGGCGAAGCCGAGAGACGTGGAAGCCATTGAGGCAGACAGTAGGGAAGCGCCGCTACCCTGGCCAGGGCGTGTCCCGGGCACGCCGGTGCCGTGTCCGTAGCACGACGTCCGTGCACGATGGCCTCCAAGCCACCGATGCTCTCGGGCACGACATGGCACATCCTCGCGTCAATCTCCTCTCCTCGCGGCTGCTCGCCCGTCATGCGCGCTGCGAGCCCGCCAGAGCGGCCCGCTCGGCGGGCGCGTCACCGCGCGTCGACGGAGGCTGGAGCCACAAGGGATGCTGGAACCTCCGTCTCCTGCGCTCACGCATCCATCCCTCGCGCCGCGCGATGGCCGGCCCCAGGGAGGGGAGCGGAGGCACGCATGATCAAGCCACCGCCCAGCCGCGACGACCTGCTGGCGATCGCCCACGAGCACAACCACGTTCACAACGAGCACCAGCGGGCCACCGCCGAGTCCGTGCGGCGCAAGCTCGAGGCGCGCATGCTCGAAATCGAGGGCCGCTTCGAGCGCGAGCTCGCCGAGGTGATCCCCGACGAGGCCCTCCGGCAAGCCTGGCGCGAACACCTGCACTGGCGCGCGGCGGCGCCGAGCGAGCCGGCCCCGGTGTCCCCGCTGGTCTTCCGCGGCCGGTCCGACGTCGGCTCCGAGGTCGTCGCGCGCGAGAAGGCCGGCGACACGCACATCGAGGTCGACGGTGCCGTCTACCATCGGCGCCCCGGCCTCGATCTCGCGGCCGATCGGGCGGGCGCGGTGCTCCGGGTCGGCACGCTCCCGCCCTTCCGTGAGCGCTTCGAGCTCCCCGCCGAGGCGCTCGACGCGCTGCGCGCCTGGGTCGAGCGCCCGGGCGCCGAGCCGCCCTGGCGCTGGGCGCACGAGCTCGTCGCCGAGGGCCTCGTGGACGGCCACTTCGCCCTGACCGACCGCGGCCGCCGCGCCCTCGTGCGGCGCGCCGCCTAGGGGCCCTCTCGCCGTTCACCCCTCTCGTCCCGCTACGCCCCCCAGCGCTCTATCCCGACCCGCCTCGCTCCCTCCGCCGCTGCCGGCCAATACACCTCTTCCCGCGGGATCTCGATCTGTCCGGCTCCCCGGCCGCGCAGCACCTCCCTCTGCTCTGCCACGAGCGCCGAGATGTCCTCCACGCCCACCGTCCACTCTTCTGCGAACCGCCGCAGCATCGCGCCTCGCAGACCGAGCTGGATCGCCCTCCGCGCGACCGGCGCGCCCGACGGATGGTGGTCCGGATCCCACTGAAGCCGCACGTCCGAGCGCTCGAGATCTCTCTTCCACGCTTCCTGGCTCGGGTGCAGCTCGGGCACGAAGCTCGACGGCACCGCGGCCGCCAGGATCGCGTCGAACCCCGCGCGCTGGATGCGGATGGCCAGCACCGCCTCCTGGTCGGGCTTCGTGCCCCAGCCCGAGCGGAACATCATCCAGAGGAAGTTCGGCTTGATCCAGCTCATGCGGCCAAAGCTGAACTCCGGCCCTCCGAGCCGCTGATGCAGGGCCGCGTGGCGTGCGATGGACGGACGGTACGCCTGATAGACCACGATGGTCTCGGCGTCGAACTGCGCGAGGATGTGGCGTCCTGCGGAGGGCCAGCGGTCGGCCTGCGCAGCATACGACGCGAGCTCCAGCTTCTTCATCACGCCTGCATCACTCCCTCCTCGTGCTCTTCTCGACCCACCCTGCCTCGTCCGAGCCCCCGTGTCACCGCGGCATTCCTCTTCCTCCGCACTTCTTCCTGGCCCTCTGGCGCCTGCGCGCCGACCCAATCAGGTGTTGGGCGCAGTTTGTGCCGCCATGTGCCAGAGGGCGCCCGTCGTATCTGCCCGTAATTGCTAACAAAATGCCTCGGCATGTCGAGTGCTTCCCCTGAGGCCATCGATCCGAACGACAGACGGACACGGAGACTCACATGCGATCATTCTACAGGGGTTGTACGCTTGTTTCTCTGCTTGCGCTCGGCGCCAGCTTCGCCGCCTGCTCGAGCGGAAGTGGTTCGGGCGGGCCCGCGCAGACGGGCCTGGCACAGAGCGCCCTCACGCCTGCGACGAGCTGCGACGATGTCGAGGCGCTGCTGCGCGAACGGCTGAAGCAGAACATGATCAAATCGGTCGAAGTGGCGCGGAAGTCCGCCCTGATGGAGCTCGAGGGCGGGTGCGTCTGGTTCGGAGCGGACGGCGGGGCAGTCGGCGCCTCCAGCTCCGGTTCCGCCTCTTCGGGAGGGCCCGTCCCGGCGCCGAACGAGGAGGCGGGGGGCGGGGGTGTCGACGACGGGGGGGCCAAGGAGTACTCGACGACGAACACGCAGGAAGCCGACGTCGACGAGGCCGACTTCATCAAGAACGACGGAGAGAACGTCTACATCCTGGCCCACGGGCAATTCCAGATCTTCGATGCGTGGCCCGCCGCCGACATGCACCGCGTCGCGTCGGTTGCGATCGAGGGGGAGCCGAAGAAGCTCTTCGTCCACGAGAAGCGCGCCCTCGTGTACTCGTCGCTGTCCCCGTCCTCGTCGCCTGACGGCGAGGTCTCTTATTATTCCAGCGGTGAGTGCACGTACGGATACGACTGCGAGTTCACGGGCGACGGCACGCCGCTCCTGGTCACCGAGCTCGACATCAGCGACCTCACGGCGCCGGCCGTCGTGCGGACGCTGAAGTTCTCCGGATCGTTCCTCAACGCCCGGCGCATCGGGACCGCGGTGCACACGATCGTTGCCTCCCCCGAGCCGACGGTGCAGGGACTCTCTACCTGGCCAGAGGGACTCGATATCTGCTCCCTGTCCAACCAGGGGGTCAACCCGTCCACGGTGGCCGCCGTGAACAGCGCATACGACAAGCTCCTGGAGAAGAACATCGCCCTGATCGACGCGGCCCCGCTCGACATCCAGATGCCCAGCGTCGAGGACACGGTGTACCGGGACGGCGTGGCCTCGCCGAGCAGCCACACCCCGTTCGTGGCCTGCGAGAACTTCTACCTGTCGAACACGGGCGACGGGCAGAGCTTCCTCTCGGTCGTCTCGACCGAGCTCGGCACCGAGGCGCTCGGCCAGACGACGATCGTGGGCAGGCCCGGCGCCGTCTACGCGACCGCAGACTCGCTCTACGTGGCGAGCCGGCACCAGTACGGCCAGACGTACGGCTGGTTCTACGACGACGGCGAGACGACGCCCGACGCGACGACCATCCACAAGTTCGCGCTGAGCGAGCGCGCGGCGCCGAGCGTGTACCTGGGGAGCGGCGTCGTGAAGGGGCGCGTGCTCAACCAGTTCGCCCTCAGCGAGCACGAGGGTTATCTCCGCATCGCGACCACCACCGGGCACCTGCCCGACCCGAACACGCACAATACCGTCGCGTCGCTGAAGCAGGAGGGCGGCGAGCTCGTGGTCAAGGGGATGGTGGACCAGCTCGCTCCCGGCGAGGACATCCGATCCGCCCGCTTCTACGGCGACGTCGGGTTCGTCGTGACCTTCAAGAAGACCGACCCGCTCTACACCATCGACTTCTCGGATCCCGAGGCGCCGAGGGTGCGCGGCGAGCTGAAGATCCCCGGCTTCTCGACCTACATGCACATGATCGACGAGGGGCACGTCATGAGCATCGGCTACGACGCCGACGACCAGGGCGACTTCGCGTGGTTCCAGGGGATCATGCTCCAGATCTTCGACGTGACGGACCTCGACGCGCCGAAGCTCACGCACAAGGAGGTGATCGGGACGCGCGGCTCCGCGAGCGACGCCGCGACCAACCACCTCGCGTTCAACTACTTCACCCAGCGGGGGCTGCTCGGGATCCCCATGGTCATCTGCGAGGGCGGAAGCGGCGGCGACTTCGGCGACACGATGACGTTCAGCGGGCTGCTCGTCTACAAGGTGGATACCGGCGCGGGCTTCACGTCCGTCGGCGGCGTGCCCCACCCGCTGCCCGACGCGAGCGCGGACGGGAACGGCCCGAGCTGCGGGAACTGGTGGAGCAGCGCGACGTCGTTCGTGAAGCGGAGCGTCTTCATGGAGGATTACGTCTACTCCGTCTCCGAGGACGAGATCCGGGTCGCCAACATCAGCGATCTCGCGACGCCGGAAGCCGTCGTGCCGCTCGTCCCCTGAGCGAGATCCGCGGCGCGGCCGCGTGCGATAGCGGGGTGCAGATTCGTGCGCCACGGGCTCAGCCGCTAGGCAGGCGAGTGAGACGTACGAAAGTACGCCGCAGCGAGCCGAACGACGCGGATGAGCCCGTGGCGCACGAAGATGCGCCCCGCTATAGAGCTCGGCCATGGAAGCGGTGGACCTCCCCGCCGAGCAGCTGGCCTCGGCGGTCGGCGCGCGGCCCTTTCTGCTGCTCGCGCTGCTCTTGATCGGAACGGTGGGGGTGCTCCTCGGGCTCGTCGCCGTCGCGCGCTTCTCCGACCGCCACGCGCGGGCGCTGTGGGCGTGGGCCGTCCGGGCCTACGCCGCGGCGGCCGCGCACCCGGTCACGCAGCGCCTCTCGGCCCGGTTCCCCGTGATCGCGAGGGTGCTGCGCGAGCTCTCCGCGGCCGAGTACCTCGTCATCCACCTCGGCCTCGGGCTGGTGCTCAGCCTGGCCGCGCTCGTGTTCGTCGCGCTCGCGGAGGGGGTGCGCGAGGGCGAGCCGATCGTGGACGTCGATCTCGCGCTCGCGCGCGCGCTCCACGCGTCGTCGAGCCGCGCCGGCGTGGCGGCGCTCCGCGCCTTCACCCTCCTCGGCAGCTTCTGGGCGCTCGCGCTGCTCGCGGTCGTCGTGGCCGCGGCGCTGCTGAGGCGGCGCCGGCGCGTCCTCGCGGTCGGGTGGCTCTTCGCGCTCGCCGGCGGCGGGCTCCTCAACTTCGCGCTCAAGGCCCTGTTCGCGCGGCCGCGGCCGACGTTCGCCGATCCGCTCGCGGTGGCCGCAGGATGGAGCTTCCCGAGCGGACACTCGATGGGCACGTTCGTCGCCTTTGGCATGCTCTCGTACCTGGGTCTCCTGCTCCTCCGGACGCTGCGCGCTCGCCTCGTGTTCGTCGCGCTCGCGCTCGGCTGGACCGTGGCGATGGGCTTCAGCCGCATGTACCTCGGCGTGCACTACCTGAGCGACGTGCTCGCGGGGTTCGCCGCAGGCACGGTGTGGCTGGCCGTCTGCATCTCGGGGATCGAGGTCGCGCGGCGCAGGCCGGGTCGGATCGACGGCCAGTCGCTGCCTGCCTGAGACGGCCAGTCGCGTCCGTCCAGAGGTGGGCAGTCGCAGGCGGCCTGAGCGGCCGGGTGCCCGCCGGCTCGCGGCGCGGGCCGACGCCCCGGCCGCTCCGCGTTAGGATCGCGCGGGAGGAGGCAGGAGATGCAGATCAGCGGCAGAAACAAGATCCCCGGGAAGATCACGGAGCTCGTGGTGGGCGACGTGATGGCCAAGGTCGTGATGGAGGGGCCGGGGGGCACGGAGCTCGTCGCGGTCATCACGAGCGACGCGGCGAAGGAGCTCGGCCTCTCTGTCGGCAAGGAGGTGCAGGCGCTCATCAAGGCGACCGAGATCATGGTGATCACCGGGTGAACGGCGGCTGTCCCGCGCGAACCTCGCCGCCGCCGCCCTGATCCGCGGCGAGCCCGGCGATGTCAAGATCGAACTCCGGCCGTGCTCGATTCGACATCAAGCCGCGAGCTCCTCGGCAGAAGCTGAGTTGAGTCACGGTGGAAATAGACGTTATTATCAAAATTTGCACCTGGACCAAGGTGCAGAACCGAGGTGGAAGCCGAGGCGCAGAACCAAGGCGCAGAACCATGGCGGCTACCGGCGGTGAGCGCGATGGCGAGCCGCGCCGAGCACAGCAGCGCCGCCGATTTCGCCTGGAGACGGGGTGCACTTTTACGATAAAGTGTATCTAGCGCCGTTTGCTCGGGAAGAGCGCAACGTGCGTTATCGAGGTGGCCGTGGGTTTAAGGACTTCTTATCTGGCTTTGGCGGTTGGATTGCTTCAGATCACGGTCGCTTGCGGCGGGGGCGGCGCGACCACGAGCGAGGCGACCGGCTCGGGGAGCGGCGCGAGCTCCGGCGGCGGCGGGCCTGGCGTCGGCGGCGCCGGCGGCACCGGCGGTGAGCCCGAGTTCACGGTGGGCAGCGGCATCGGGCTCGGTGGCAACGGCGGCGGCGAGCCGGACCCGTGCGAGGTCGATGATCCGCCCCCCGAGTGCTTCCTGCCTCCTGACCCCGCCTGCGGAGACGCGGCGCTGAACCAGGCGTCCGAGGCCTGCGACGACGGCAATACGCTGCCGGGCGACGGCTGTTCGGGGCAGTGCCAGGTCGAGCCTTACTGGGAGTGTCCGACGGCCGGCCGGCCTTGCGAGCTGACCATCGCGTGCGGCGACGGCGTCGTCGACCCCGGCGAGTTCTGCGACGACGGCAACAACATCGATGGCGACGGCTGCAGCGCCGACTGTTACTACGTCGACCCCTCGTACGTGTGCCCGAAGCCGGGCGAGCCGTGCATCCTGCTCTACGACTGCGGCGACGGCCGCGTGAACGGCTCGGAGGAGTGCGAGGACGGCGACGACCCGCCCGCCTCCGGCGACGGCTGCAGCGCGGACTGCAAGCGCGAGGCGGGGTTCCAGTGCAGCCGGCCCGGTCAGCCGTGTACGCGGCTGCCGGTCTGCGGCAACGGCGCCAAGGAGACGGGCGAGGGGTGCGACGACGGCAACACCGCGAGCGGCGATGGCTGCTCGAGCCTGTGCCGGCAGGAGCCCTACTACAACTGCCCGACCCCCGGCTCGCCCTGCGTGCGGCTGATCGAGTGCGGTGACGGCAAGGTGCAGCCGGGCGAGCTCTGTGACGACGGCAACGCCGCGGACGGCGACGGCTGCAGCGCCGACTGCCAGGTGAAGGACCCGGCGTATGTGTGCCTCGAGCCGGGCGAGCCTTGCATCCCCCTCTTCGAGTGCGGCGACGGCCGCGTGAGCGGCGACGAGCAGTGCGACGACGGCGACGACCCGCCGGCGAGCGGCGACGGCTGCACCGCGGACTGCCGGCTCGAGGAGGGCTGGGTCTGCAGGCCGGGCCAGCCCTGCACGGTGAGGACCTATTGCGGCGACGGCGTTGTGCAGCTCGGCGAGCAGTGCGACGACGGCGGGGGGACGTCCCCTGAGGGCGGCGACGGCTGCACCGCGCAGTGCAAGATCGAGGTCGGCTGGACGTGCCCGCCGGCCGGCGGGGCCTGCACCCCGCCGCCTCCGCCCGTGTGCGGCGACGGCAAGATCGGCGGCACCGAGGTGTGCGACGACGGGCAGAAGCCGCCGGCCAGCGGCGACGGCTGCAGCGCCGATTGCCAGACGATCGAGACGGGCTGGGACTGCTCGCGCGTCGGGTTCCCCTGCAAGACCCTCTGCGGCGACGGGCTCAAGCGCGGCGCCGAGCAGTGCGACGACGGCGATCTCGCCTCCGGCGACGGCTGCGACGATACGTGCCGCATCGAGCCCGGGCGGGTGTGCACCAACGCCGTGCCCCAGAACTGCACCGGCTACTCCGTCTGCGGCAACGGCGTCCGCGAGGGCACAGAGGCGTGCGATGACGGCAACGGCAACTGGCGCGACGGATGCACGCCGGACTGCAAGGGCGAGCCGAACTGCAGCGGCGGCGCGTGCATCTCGAAGTGCGGCGACGGCATGCTCCTGCCCGGCGACGCCACCGAGTCGTGCGACGACGGCAACACCGTGAGCGGCGACGGCTGCTCCGCCACGTGCACGATCGAGCCGGGCTACGCCTGCACCGTGGCGCCCACCGACATGCGGCTGCCGATGGTCATCCGCGACTTCATCGGCTGGTGTCCGGACGGCAATAGCAGCTACGACCGCACCCTCAGCAACAGCGCGTGCGACGCCAACCTGAACGACACGCTCATCGGGCACTTCGATTTCGAGATCACCCCCAACGGCAATCAGATCGACGGCACGGTCCAGACGACGCTCGATGCCAACGGCAAGCCGGTGAACGCCTACGGCAACCCCTTCGTCACGCCGAGCGCAGCGACCGGCTGGACCTCGGGCCAGGACAACTTCCAGTGGTGGTACCGGGACAACCCGATATACAACCGGACGCTCGTCACCACCATCGAGCTGACCCCGCAGGCCGGCAGGTACGTGTACCAGCGAAACCCGTTCTGGCCGGTGGACATCGACCCGCCGGGCACGGATCCCGTGCTCAACAACCTGGTCTCCACCGGGCACGAGCGGGCGCAGCAGAGCAACCCCTCGCACAACTACTACTTCACGAGCGAGGTCCGGTACTGGTTCCAGTTCAACCCGAACGGCGCCGCGGCCGATCCGGTGCTCACCTTCTTCGGTGACGACGACGTCTGGGTGTTCATCAAGAACACGCTGACCGCGGACATCGGCGGCATCCACGGGCAGCTCCAGGAGAGCGTGACCATCCTTGATAATGGCGACGCGCGCGTGACCCCGTGCACCGCCGCTGCCGGCTGCACGAACCGCGGCACCACCTACGACGTCGACCTGAACCTCGAGCCGGGCAAGGTCTACGAGATCGCGGTGTTCCAGGCCGAGCGCCATGTCACCGGGTCGAACTACCAGCTCACGCTGTCGGGCTTCAGCGCCGGCACGTCGGTGTGCACGCCGCAGTGCGGGGTCGACCCGCCGGTCGTGACGCCGGGCGAGGAGTGCGACGACGGCAGCGAGAACGGGGGCGGCTACGGCGGGTGCAACAACTGCCAGCTCGGGCCGTACTGCGGCGACGGCCAGAGGAACGGCCCGGAGACGTGCGACAACGGGATCAACAACAGCGCGTATGCCAACGCCTCGAACGCCTGCGCGCCGGGGTGCGTGGCCCCGCCCCGGTGCGGCGATGGCGCGGTCAACGCGCCGTACGAGGCGTGCGACCTCGGCTCCGGCAACACGGCGAACGGCTACGGCGGCTGCACGCGCGAGTGCGAGATCGGACCGTACTGCGGCGACGGCGCGACGAACGGCCCCGAGCAGTGCGACAACGGCAGCAACGACGGCTTCTACGGCACGTGCAACCCGAACTGCACGCCCGCCCCGCGGTGCGGCGACGCCAACGTCGACGAGGAGTGGGGTGAGGAGTGCGACGATCCGGCCGACCCGAACTGCGTGGGCTGCCAGCTCGGGGCGCTCTGCGGCGACACGGTGGTGCAGGCGAGCTACGGCGAGGAGTGCGACGACGGCGTCAACGACGGCGGCTACGGCGAGTGCGCGCCGATGTGCCTCTACGGCCCGCGCTGCGGCGACGGCGTGGTGCAGCCCGACGAGGAGGACTGCGACCTCGGCGAGGCCGACAACAACGGCGCCTACAACGGGTGCACACAGCACTGCTCGTACGGGCCGTACTGCGGCGACGCGACCGTCAACGGCGCTGAGACCTGCGACGACGGCGTGAACGACGGCTTCTACGGCAGCTGCTTCCCCGATTGCACGCCGGCGGCCAAGTGCGGCGACAGCAACATCGACGAGGACTGGGGCGAGCAGTGCGATCCCCCGAACGAGGCGACCGGTTGCAGCGAGAACTGCCGCCTCGGCGCCCAGTGCGGCGACTCGGTGGTGCAGGCCAACCTCGGCGAGCAGTGCGACGACGGCGTGAATGACGGCGGCTACGGCGAGTGCGGCCCGAGCTGCCTGTACGGCCCGCGCTGCGGTGACGGCGTGGTCAACGGCCCCGAGCAGTGCGACGACGGGGACGGCAACAACACCGGCGGTTACGGCAAGTGCGCGCCGGGGTGCGTGTACGGCCCGCACTGCGGCGACGGCGTACGGCAGAGCCTGTACGAGGAATGCGACGACGGGAACAACGCGAGCGGCGACGGCTGCAGCTCGGCCTGCAAGCACGACGGCCAACCTCAGTAGAAGAGACGGCCACCCGCGTCGGATCCGGGCCCACCTCGGCGTTTTCGGTGCTCAGCGTACAAGAGTACGCTTCCGCGCCGAAAACGCCGATCTGGGCCCGTCTCCTGTGCGGGTGGCCGTCGGCGTCGCTCAGCGGAGGCCGTCGGCGTCGCTCAGCGGAGGCCGTCGGCGTCGCTCAGCGGAGGCCGTCGGCGTCGCTCAGCGGAGGCCGTCGGCGTCGCTCAGCGGAGGCCGTCGGCGTCGCTCAGCGGAGGCCGTCGGCGTCGCTCAGCAGAGGCCGTCGGCGTCGCTCAGCAGAGGCCGTCGGCGTCGCTCAGCGGAGGCGGAGGGCGGACGAGCGGCGGGAGAACACCCTGGGATTCTGCTCACCTGGGAGCGCGAGCGCTCACGCGCCTGAGCGCGGCGCGTCCGGTGGGCGCGGGCGCACCGTGGTGTCGCCGAGTGGCTTCTCCAGGAGGGGAGGGCCCGCGACGGGCAGCCAGATCTCGAAGACAGCGCCGCCCTTCTTGGCCTTGCGGTAGCTGATCTCGCCCCCGTGCTCGAACACGATCCGCTGCGCGATCGCGAGCCCTAGCCCCGTCCCCTTCTCCTTGCTCGTTGCGTAGGGCTCGAACAGGCGCGGCACCATGTCGTCGGCCACGCCTGGGCCGTTGTCGCGCACCACGATCCGCACGCGGTCGTTCGGGAGCGGGCCGATCGTCACCGAGACGCGGGGGTCGCGCCGGACGGCGCTCGCCGCGTCCAGGCCGTTCTGGACCAGGTTCGTGAGCACCTGGATCAGCTGATCGCGATCGGCCGAGACCTCCGGGATCGGATCCGCCACGAGCTCCACGCGCGGCGACGGCGCGCCGGTGCCGGAGGTGGCGCCCGCAGCGGAGGTCGACCCCGCGCCGGAGGTCGCCTCGCCCGACGCCGGGGCGGCGTGCAGCGTGACGACCCCGCGCGCGACCGCGACGAGGTCGATGGGCGTGAGGTTCGGGGGCGGCAGGCGCGCGAACTGGGTGAACTCGGTCACGATGTTCGCGATCCGGTGCACCTCGTTCAGGACCGTCGACGTCGCCTCCGCGAAGTAGTCGTCGAACGCCGGGTCGTCGCGCTGCCGGAGCCGGCGCAGCGTCTCCACCGCCGCACGGATGGGCGCCAGCGGGTTCTTGATCTCATGGGCGATCTGGCGCGCGACCTCGCGCCGCGCGGCGATGCGCTCGGTCGCGGCCAGGCGCTTGCGCATCGCCGCGAGCTCGTCGATGGTCGCGTTGAACGCGGCCGCGAGATCCGCGATCTCCCGACCCCCGCGCCCCTCCACACGCCGCGGCGCGCCGCTCATCACCTCGCGCGTCTCGCGGGCCAGCGCCACGAGCGGCCGCGACAGGCTGCGCGCCAGCACGACGGCCATCGCGACGGCGATCGCCAGCACCGTGGCGCCCGTCAGCGCGATCGCGCGATCGAGCCGGGCGAGCGCCTGCCTCAGCGGATCGCGCGGCACGGACGCGACAACGTCAAGGCCCGGGATCTCCGCCAGATGGAGGACGCGCACGATCTCCGCCTCGCTGCTCTGGGGGGCGAGCTCCCCCTCGCGCGCCGCCGTGAGGCGCACATGGTACGCCTCGCCGATCCGCGCGAGGACCGGGCCGATCCGCCGCGCCCCGACGAGGCCGATGGTCACGCCGTGGTTCGACAGGGCGCAGTGGACCTCCAGCGACGGCTCGCCGCCCGCCTTCGCCGGGCGGAGCCGCGGCGCGCCCCCGGGGGCCTGGATCAGCTCCGCCAGCCGCGGGTCGCGCGCGCCGATGCGCGCGGCGTCGTCGGCCGCGAGGACGCTCCCGTCGCCCGCCACGAGCGACAGCTCGTCGAGGCGCAGCGCCTTGGCCTGGCTCGGGACGAGCCGCCCGAGGGCGATGCGGCTCCCCGGGTCCATCGCGTCCGGGTCGCCCTTGGCGCGCTCGAGCTCGACGTGGGCCTTGTCGACGAACGTGTCGTGCCGGCAGAGCGGCGGCAGGAGGTCGCGCAGCGCGTCGGCCTCCCACGCGAGCTGGTGCCGGACGCCTGCATGCGCCGCGTCGATCCGCTCGGCGAAGCCGCCCTCGATGATCTCGCGCGACGCCTCGCGGAGGGTCAGCCCGACGAACGCCGTCGCGATGATCGCGACGAGCCCGAAGGCGAGAAGGAGGCGAGCGGCGAGGGACATGGCGGGACAGCCACGCCCGCCCGGCCGCGCGGCCGCCGGTACGGCCGGGCGGCCGCCGCGGTCCGCGGCGGTGTTCAGGGTCGGTGCGGTCGAACCTAGAGGAAACGGCGCCCGTGCCGAGCCCCCGCGGCGGGGCTCCTTCTCCGCCGCAACCTCCGTGCATACGCCATCGGGTCGAGATCGTCCAAGTTCATCGCGTTTCCCCCAACCGCGCGGGCCCGCCCCCTGCGCCTCTGCCCAGGAGATCTCGGTTCGCGGCTCGCCTGCCCGCGGTCGCCTCGCCGCAGCTTGCCGCGCCTCTGCCGCGCGCTCTCCTTGCACCGGGGGGCACTCGCCTCTTACGCTCGGTCGTCCTTCGGGGTCGTCGGGGGCGCGCTGGCCAACGCGCGCCGCAGCTCGACCGCGCTGGAACGCACGAAATGAACGCCAAGCAGCTCTCCATCCCCATCGCCGTAATCCTCGCGCTCATCGGCCTCGGGCTGAGCTTTGCGTCGAAGTCGCTGGCGGAGTTCTCGGGCCAGCTGTTCATGTTCTTCGGCTTCTCCGCGGCGGGGGCGGTGCTGTACGCGAGCCTCGCGGGCAAGGGCGGCGTCCCCCTCGGGGGGCTGCGCGACGCGCTCCGCGGCGCCGCCCGGGGCAAGCGGCCCAAGCTCCCCGAGGGCGCCCCCGCCGACGTCGCCGAGACCTATGAGCAGATCGCCGAGATCGCCGGCCGTCAGCTCGAGCTCGCGGAGGAGCGCCACGCGCTCGCCGAGGAGCGCGACAAGCTCGCGAGGGAGCGCGACGGCTTGAGCCGGGAGCGCGACGGCGTCGCGAAGGAGCGCGACACCCTCGAGCGGGAGCGGGACAACCTGAGCCGAGAGCGCGACGGGCTCGCGAAGGAGCGCGACACCCTCGAGCGGGAGTGCTCGACGCTCACCCGCAAGGTCAACGATCTCGCGCAGCGCGGCCCCGACATCGACGTCGACTCGCTCGTGGACGCCGTGCTCCGCGCCACCGCCGGCGAGCGGGTGCGCGTCCCGCCGGGCTCGCCGCCCGAGCTCTCGCGCCTCTACTCGGAGCTCAGCGGCATCGCGGAGCGGATCACCCAGGCGGAGCTGCGCGACAAGCAGCGCCGCTCGGAGCTGGCGCAGGCCACCGTGCTCCTCGACGAGCTGCTGCCGAAGCTCAGCGACGGCGTGAGCAGCGTCATGCACGCGAGCGAGCAGGCGACCGTGTACATCCGCGAGATGACGACCGCCCTCGCCAACATCGCGCAGTCGGTCGAGTCGCTCGCGTCGAGCGCCGAGGAGTCGAGCTCGAGCATCCTCGAGATGACGGCCACGAACGAGGAGGTCGCCGAGAACGTCGGCGAGCTCGGGTCGAGCGTGCGCGAGACGGTCTCCTCGATCGAGGAGATGGCCTACTCCATCCGTGAGGTCGCGAAGAACGTCGACGCCCTGGCGCTGACGGCCGAGGAGACGAGCTCCTCGATGAACCAGATGGACGTCTCGATCGACCAGGTCCAGTCGAACGCGAACGAGACGGCCCGGCTCTCCGAGGAGGTGGCGACCGACGCCGAGAAGGGCGCCGAGGCGATCCTGAAGACGATCGGCGAGATCTACCGCATCAAGGAGTCGAGCCAGGAGGCCGTGGCGGTCATCTCGAACCTCGGCTTCCGCATCGAGGCGATCGGGCAGATCCTCGCCGTCATCGACGACGTCGCCGAGCAGACGAACCTCCTCGCGCTGAACGCCGCGATCATCGCCGCCCAGGCCGGCGAGCATGGCAAGGGCTTCGCCGTCGTCGCCGACGAGATCAAGGACCTCGCCGAGCGCGCCGGCGGCAGCACGAAGGAGATCGCCGAGCTCATCAAGACCATCCAGTCCGAGTCGAAGAACGCGATCGCCGCCGTCGAGCGCGGCGCTCACAACGTCGACCGCGGCGTCGAGGTCTCGAACGAGGCCGAGCGGGCCCTCAAGAAGATCCTCGAGAGCTCGCAGAAGTCGACCAACATGGTGCGCGCCATCGCCCGCGCCACGGTCGAGCAGGCCAAGGGGTCGAAGCAGGTCACGGACGCGATCGGGCGCATCGCCGAGACGGTGCAGCAGATCGCCGCCGCCACGGCGGAGCAGGCGCGCGGCTCGGAGCTCATCATGAAGAGCGCCGAGAAGATGCGGACCATCACGCAGCACGTGGAGCGGTCGAGCCAGGAGCAGGCGCGCGGCGGTCGCCAGATCACGAGCGCGATCGAGCAGATCTCGCACATGGTCAACAGCCTCAACGCCTCGCACCGCAGCCAGACGCGCGGCGGCGAGCAGCTGGTCGAGGCCGGCAAGCGCATCGAGGAGGCGGCGCGGCAGCAGGACCAGGCGGTGCGCCAGCTCCTCAGCGCCTCCGAGCGGATGCGTCGTACGGCGGCGATTTGAGGCCGAGCCGCCCCCTCGCGCGCAGGCAGCATCGATGGCGTTGACGATCGTGGTGCTCGCGCCCGACGGGGCGGGGAAGGCGGACGGGGGCGAGCTCTCCCTGACGCTGGACGCGCCCCGCATCATCCTCGGACGCGCGGAGAGCTGCGAGGTACGCCTCCCCGACACGAGCGTGAGCCCCCGGCACGCGTCGATCCGGCAGCGGGGCGCCACGTACCTGCTCCTCGACGAGGGCAGCGAGAACGGCACGTTCCTCGGCAAGACGCGCATCGCCCTGCGCACGGCGATGCCCCTGAAGACCGGCGACCGCATCCGCGTCGGGCGCGTGTGGCTCCTGCTCCGGATCGAGCCGGCGGTCGCGAAGGCCGCCCCGGCGGCCGCCGCCAAGGAGCTCGCCCTCGAGCTCGTCGCGCGCGGCCTCGCGGCGCAAGGGGAGGATCCGGCGCCGCGCGTGGTCGTTGTCGAGGGCCCCGACAGCGGCCGCGCGTTGCGGATCGAGGAGGCGGCGCGGCCCTACATCCTCGGGCGCGCCAAGGACACCGATCTCGTCCTCGACGACCCGGACGTCTCTCGCCGTCATCTGGCCATTACCCGCAGGGGCGATCAATTCTCGGTTCAAGATCTCGGATCGCGCTCAGGCGCTTCGCTCGACGGCGCTGCGGTGCCTCAGTTCGATACGATCTGGCGTCCTGGACAGGTGCTCGCGATCTCGGGCGATCGGCTCATCTTCGAGCACCCGGCCGCCGAGGCGCTCGCGGAGATAGAGCGCAGCCCGTGTGAGCCGCTCCGTCCAGACGCGGTGTTCGAGCCGCCTTCGCTCGAGGAGCCGAAGGCAGCGCATTCCACGCCGACGCCTCCGCCTGCCTCGGTGAGCACGAGTCCGTCGCTTGCGCAGCCCGCAGCAGCAGCTCCGGTGTCTCGCGCTACGCAGGGAAGTGGATGGGGCTTCACAGAGGCGCTCATTGCTCTGCTCGCGCTTGGTGTGCTGGCGCTCAGCATTGCTGGCCTGTTGTGGCTGCTGGGGCGCTCTTAGTGTCTTGACGTCGCGCGCGCGCAGGGTTCGAAGAGCGCAGTCCCGGAGGGGTGCGCATGCGTGCGATCCGAATGAGAGCTGACGGCGAGGGCGAGGCCACCGAGGCGGAGCTTCAGGCGGAAGGGATCCGGTGCGGCGCGTTCGACCCGGGCGCAGCCGCGCTCGCCTTGCAGCGCGTGGTCGCGGACCGCGGATGGACGGAGCACGAGGATGTCCGCCGCGACGGGAGCAAGCCGCGCGACGAGGCGGAGAGCGCGAGAGAGGCGGATGAGCACTGCCACCTCGGCGACGAGGTGCGGCTCTTCGTGGAGGGACAGGGCTGTTACGACATCCGCTGCACGAACGACGATTGGCTGCGGATCTGGGTCGGCGCGGGCGATCTCATCGCCGTGCCGGCGCGGCGCTACCATCGCTTCATGGCGAGCAAGTCCGGCGCGATCCGCTACCTGCAGCCGTACGGCGGCCGTCACCTGCTCATGCAGCTCTACCGCGTGTCCGATGATCGGACGCGCGCGATGTGATCGCGAGGTACCCAATGGCGCATCCCTACCGTCTCGTCACCTCCAGGGCCCGGATCCCCGTCCCTGGCGGCAAGCTGATCGAGGAGCTCTTCGGCCGCGTGAACACCGGCACGGAGGGGTTCAGCCTGGCGCACATGGTGGCCCCGCCGGGCTGGAGCGAGCCGGCGCAGACGCCCTCGTTCGGCGAGCTGACGCTCGTGATCCGCGGCCGTGTGCGCGCCGAGATCGCGGGCGAGACGGTCGACGTCTCGGCCGGCCAGGCCCTCTGGACGGAGCCGGATCAGCGCGTCCGCTACAGCAACCCGTTCGACGAGGAGAGCGAGTACTTCGCGCTCTGCATACCGGCCTTCGCGCCGGACCTGGCGCGGCGCGACGCCGAGTGAGCTCCGCAGTGCGCGCGCTGCGCGGCGCCGTCGGGTGATCTGCGCGGCGCGGGAGCGCGCGCTGTGCGGCGCCGGCGCGTGATCTGCGCGGCGCCGCCGCAGGATTCGCGCATCGCGCTGCGCGGCGCCAGCGCGCGCGCTGCGCAGATCCTGGATCCCTGGTGGGCGCCGAGCGCGTACTATGCCCCATGCTCTTCGATCCCGCGGAGTTCCGGAAGGTGCTGGGCCAGTTTGCGACCGGGGTCACGCTCGTGACCACGGTGCAGGACGGCACGCCGCAGGCGATGACGGTGAACTCGTTCAGCGCGGTCTCGCTCGACCCGCCGCTCGTGCTGTTCTGCGCGGACAGGCGGTCGCGCACGAGCGCGGCCATCGGGGCGTCCGGGGTCTTCGCGGTGAACATCCTGAGGGAGCAGCAGCGGGAGTTCTCGGACCTGTTCGCCGGCAAGGGTACGGACATCGATCGGCAGGCGGTGCTCACCGAGGCTCACGTGGCCGAGTCGGGCAGCCCCATCCTCAAGGACGTGCTGGCCTTCCTCGACTGCAAGGTGGAGCACACGTACGACGGGGGTGATCACATCATCTACGTCGGTCGCGTGCTCTCGTCGGGCCGGGGGGAGGCGGGCGCGCCGCTCCTGTATTACCGGGGCACGTACCAGGCCCTCGACGACGTCTGGCGCTGGCGCGATCGCTATGCGGCGCGAGAGCAGGCGACCCCGTTCCACGAGCTCGTCGACTTCTTCGATCGCATGCAGGCGGAGGGCCCTTATGCGACGCTCATCGACGAGCTCGTCACGCTGGTCGATCCGGGCGTCGAGGAGCGGTGCCTCGACCTCGGCTGCGGCACCGGCCGCCTGACGCGCGAGATGGGTCGCCGCTGCCACGAGTCCATCGGGATCGACGCGACGGCGGCGATGGTGGAGCGCGCCGCGCAGCGGGCGAAGGCGCTCGGCCTGGACAACGTGACGTTCCGGGAGGCGCTGGCGACGCGGCTCCCGTTCCCCGACGCCTCGTTCGACGTGGTGACCGCGTCGAACCTGCTCCTGCACCTGCCCGAGCCGGGCCCGGTGCTGGTCGAGGCGGCGCGCGTCCTCCGCCCGGGCGGCCGCCTGGCGCTGCTCGAGCCCGCCGCCACGATGAGCCGCGCCGCGATGGCCGGCTACCTGCGCGGCCACCGGTACAACCCGTCGACGGCCCACGCGATGCTGGCGTGGGCCGACGCGGCGGAGGTCACCTACCGGCACACCGAGGACAAGCTCAGCGGCGAGCTGGGCGGCGCAGGGCTCCAGGTCGACCGCCGCGAGCGCAGGATGAACGGCCTCGCGCTGCTCTGGATCGCCCGCAAGGCCTGAGCGCGCCCCTCGAAGCGCCCCGTCGCCAGGCACCGGCGCCCGGCCTCGTCTGGCGCACGGAGCCCGCGCTAGAGGCTCATGCCGCTCGCCGCAGCCCTGCCTCGTCGACCAGCCGGGGCACCCAGTCCTCCGCGCCGATGGACCGCATGTGGATGCCCGAGAGCCCGGGGATGTCGCGGAGCCCGCGGACGAGCTCCAGCGTGATCCGGTAGCTCTCGCCCTCCGCGTCGCCGCTCTGGCGGACGCGCTCGATCAGGTGCTCGGGGACCACGAGGCCCGGCACCTTCTGCAGGAAGCTCAGCCGATCCACGCCCGCGAACGGGAAGATCGCCGCGATGAAGTGCGCCCGCTCGTGCAGTCGCCGCTCGACCACCGCGGCCATCCAGCGGCGCATCGGCGCGAGCTCGAACACCGCCTGCACCTGGATGAAGCTCGCGCCCGCGTCGATCTTCGCGGCGAGCCGATCCATCGCGCCGGGGATCGCCTGCTCCGCGCACGGGAAATCGATGGTCCCGACATGGAAGTAGGGCGCCGGCGAGACGACGTCTCCGTTGAAGAGCTTCCCCTCGCGCGTCAGCCGGCGGGTCAGCTCGATCGCCGCGTAGCTGTCGACGTCGCTCACCTCCTTCGCGTCGGGATCGGAGCCGATGGCGCACGGGTAGCCGCCGAGGACAATGATGTTCGAGAGCCCGAGCGCCGCCATCCCGAGGAGGTCGCCCTGGAGGGCGATCTTGTTCTTGTGGCGGAGCGAGAACTGGAGCACCGGCTCGAGCCCCTCCTGCTTCACGAAATGGCCGACTGCCATGTTGGCGCAGCGCGCCTGCGAGAGCAGGTGATCGTTGATCTGCACCACATCCACACAACCCGCCATATTTCGGGCGTGTTTCAGCAACTTCTCCAGATCGTAGTGACGCGGGGGCGTCAGCTCGGCGGAAACGAGGAACTGGCGCTCGCTGAGGAGGCGCTCCATCTTCGACTTCGTCACCATCTCCTGCTCCTTCCGTCACTTGACGAACCTGAGGACTCCGTCACTCGACGAACCTGAGGACCCGGACCTTGGCCCCGCTCCGGCCGTGGAACCGCGCGGCCGCGCTCGCGATGCGCGCCGCCTCGGCCCGCGCCAGGCTGCAGGGGAACCCATACTTCTTGAAGACCCGCTCGCTCGCGACGTCGAGCGCCGTCCGGCAACGCGACACGAAGTCGTCGAGATCGTAGCTCTCCCCGACGTCCAGGTGCTCCTTCACGACGAGCGACGGAGAGTAACAGACCTGCTGCTCGCCGCTCGGCCACTCGATAACGAAGCGCATCTCCGGCATATGTCGCTCGCTTGTTCTACGTTCGGCGGGATCCAAGGAACTCGCGGTACACGCCGGCCGCGATGCGGGCCGATCGATCCCACGTGTACCGGGCCGCGGTCTCGAGCCCCGCGGCGCGGAGGCGCCGCCTCACGCCCTCGTCCAGGATAGCCTCCATTGCGCCGGCGAGATCGTCTGTTCTCGAGGGATCGACGAGCAGCGCGCTCTCGCCGTCGGTGAGGAACTCGGTGAAGGGAGGTTGCGCAGAGCTCACCACCGGCGCCCCCGAGGCCATCGCCTCCAGCAGGACGAGCCCGAACCCCTCGCGGACGGACGGAAAGACGAACGCGTCGGCCAGCCGGTAGAGCGGCGGGATCAGCGCGTCGGGGAGCACGCCCGCGAGGACGAGCGGCGGCGGCGACGCGCCCGCAGGCGGCGGCCATACACCGCCTTCGCGCGCGATCGCCTCGAACTCGCGCTGGTAAGGCGCGTAGTCGAACAGCGTCTCTCCGCCGGCGATGATGAGCTGGGCTCCGGGCAATCGCCTCCGCACCGACAGGAACGCCTTGAGCAGGCCGATCGAGTTCTTGCGCGGCTCGACGCCGCCCACGGTCACGTAGAGGGGCGATCCAGTGGCGTTGAGGCGCGCGCGCAGCGCCGCGTCCCGCTCGTCGGGCGCGGCCGTGTAGCGGCGCAGGCTCACGCCGTTCGGGACGATCGCCGCGCCGACGCCGTGCTCGGCCCGGAGCGCCTCCCTCCACGCCTCGCTGACCACGAGGCACGCGTCGGCCTCGCGCACGGAGCGGTCCTGGCAGGCGCGCAGGTACGGGCTGTCGTAGTCGTCGAGGTGGTGCACCGTCCGGAGGAAGTGGGGGACGCGCCCCTCGGCGCGCAGCGCCGCGAGCGCGTTCGCGCTGATGCAATCCTGCGAGTGCCAGACGTCGTGCCGCGCCCCGAGGCGGCGCAGCCCGTCCTCGAACTCCGCGATGCGCTGCTTCACGACCGCGTCGATCCCCGCCTGCGGGGGCGCGGCGGGCACGAGGACCGAGGGGCAGCGCGGCGCGCGGTAGAAGCCGCCCTGGTCCTTGTTCAGCGCGTAGATGCAGACCGAGACGCCGAGGTCGTGGAGCGCCTCCGCGAGCTCGACCGTGTGCACGACGCCGCCGCGCGGCTTGGTCGAGTAGGTGAGGAGCGCGACCGAGAGCGGCGCGCCCGAGGCAGCGCGGGCGCTCATCGCGCGCCCTCGCGCGCGAGCCCGGTGAGCGGCTCCGCGGAGAGGTCCCAGAGCGTCTGCCGCTCGCCGGCGGCCTGGAGGGTGAGCCGCCGCGAGCCGTCGACGGCGCCGACAGCCGCGCTCGCGATGCCCCGCCGCGCGAACGCAGAGAGCACGTCGCCCGCGACCGCGGGGCGCACGCTGAGCAGGAAGCCGTAGCTCGGGAACGCGAGCAGCCAGCGCGCGAGCGGGACGTCGCGCGGCCGCGGGACGGCCTCCAGATCGAGCACCGCGCCGGCGCGGGACGTCTCCAGGAGCATGAGCAGCGTCCCCGCGACGCCGCCCATGCTGATGTCCTTGCCCGCGTCGCACAGGCCCGCCTCGGCGAGGGCGGGCAGGACCTCGAGGTCGCCGCGCAGCCGCGCCGGGTCCGTGCCCGTCGAGGCGTTCCAGAACGGGTGCTCCGCGTGCATCCTGCCGCGCAGATCGATCGCCGCGACGAGCACGTCGCCGGGGCGCGCCGCGAAGCTCGTGATGAGCCGCCGCGCGCGGCCCGCGATGGCCACGGCGAGCGCGTTGTACGGGCTGCGCGCGCTCGTATGCCCTCCAACGATCGGCACGCCGTAGGCGCGCGACGCGGCGACCATGCCCTCCCAGACCGGCTCCAGCGCGCCGGGCGAGGTCCCCCAGACGACGTCGACAACGGCGATGGGGCGGCCGCCCATCGCGTAGATGTCGCTGACGTTGACCATCACGGCGCTGTAGCCGGCGAACCGCGGGTCCCCTTCGAGGAACGCCGGCCAGATCCCCTCGGCGGCGAGGAGCAGGTAGCCGTCGCCGTCGGGGATGGCCGCGCAGTCGTCGCCGAGCGCCGCGGGCAGCCCGACAGGGCCGGGCGCGGCCGCCGCATCGCCCGCGCTGGCCGCGAGCGCTGCGCCGGCCGCGCCCGGCTCGCCGGACAGGTAGCGCGCCGGGATCTGCACGTCCCGCTTCGCGAGGATGCCGATCGCGCCGCGCAGCTCGGCCGCGATGCCGCCGAGCATCAGCGGAACCTCTGCCCGGGCGGCGGGCGGGGCTCGTCGCTCGGCGGGTAGCTGTCGAGGTCGGCCTCCATCAGGTGGTGCGGCCTCTCGCGGTGCGATCGCTCCTCGAGGGAGCGCCAGTGGATGCCCTCGAAGAACGGGACGTTGGCCGCCTGGACGAGCGCGAGGAACCGGTGGCACCCCCAGCCGTGGGCGGTGGTGACCGCCTTGTGGACGAGGCCGCGGCCGACCACGCCCTGCTTGCGGTGGGCGCGCTCGACGCCGAGCCGGCCGCCGTACCAGAGGCCGGGCTCCGCCTCGTAGATGCGCACGGTGCCGACGAGCCGCGGGTCCCCTGGCGCCTCGTGCTCCATGGCGGCGATGGGGAACGCGGAGGCGTCCCAGTCGTCCTCGTCGGTGGTCTTAAACAGCCCTTGCTCGTCGCAGAAGATGGCCCGGCGCAAGCGGAGGTACTCGAGGTACGTGTCCCTGCTCTGCACAAGCTCGAAGCTGTAACGTGGCGTCATCGGAGCTCTCCGAGGTTGATGTCCATGCCGCGCCGGGTCCCGGCCGCGCCGCGGGTCGGCCTTCTGCCTCGAAGCCCGAGAGCCCCGAGCAGGCGCCGCAGCGGGCGCAGCCCGCCTTCACGTCGGTCGAGCGCAGCCCCGCCCGCGCCAGCAGCGGGCCGATGTGCTCGTAGAGCGCCCGCATGAAGTCCCCCGAGGGCGGCGCGCGATCGGCCCCGGGTGTCCCAGGGATGGGCACGAGCGGGACGAGGAACGGATAGACCCCCAGCGCGATGAGCCGCTCGCTCGCGTCGAGCAGCGACGCCAGGGAGTCGCCGAGCCCCGCGATGAGGTACGTCGACACCTGGCCGCGCCCGAACACGCGCACGGCCGCCTCGAACGCCTCGAAGTAGCGGGCCACGCTCACCTCGGCCTTGCCCGGCATCACGGCGGCGCGCACCTCGTCCTCGACCGCCTCGAGGTGCATGCCCAGGCTGTCGACGCCGGCCGCGCGCATCCGCTCGAACCAGGCGAAATCGTCGGGCGGCTCGCACTGCGCCTGCACCGGCAGATCGACGCGCGCCTTGATGCCGCGCGCGCAGTCGGCGAGGTGCGCCGCGCCGCGATCCGCCGACCGCGGCGTGCCCGTCGTCAGCGTCACGTGCCGCACCCCGTCGAGCCGCGCCGCCGCCTCGGCGACCTCGCCGAGCTGCTCCGGCGTCTTCTTCGCGGTGGTGCGCCCCGCCGCGAGCGACTGCCCGATCGCGCAGAACGTGCAGGCCTTCTCGCGCTCCGTGTACCGGATGCACGTCTGGAGCACCGTCGAGGCGAGGACGTCCGCCCCGTGCAGCAGCGCGATCTTGGGGTAGGGGATGCCGTCCTTCGTCGAGAGGGCATAGAAGCGCGGCGTCTTCACGAGGGCGATGGGCGCGAGCTCCTGGCCGTCCCGCTCCACGGTCCCCGCGCCGTCGCGCCCGAGCCGCGCGACGAACGGCGACGCCGCCGCCTGGTCGGTGTGGATCGGGATCATCACCGTGGCCCCGCGCAGCGTCGCCGCGACGTGCTGGGTCGGCCCCGCGCCGCCGCGCCGCGAGGTCCACGCCGCGCGGCGGCCGTCGCCCTCGCCGGAGGCGGGCTCCGGCGGGGGCGCGGCGCCCGCTTCGGGGGCGCCCTCGGGGGCTTCAGCCAGCCTCAGGCCGAACGACTGGAGCTCGGTGATCAGCGTCTGGGTATCCATGGTCCACCGCCGCAGGGGCAAGGGAGGAGGCCTTGGGGCTGCCCGCGCCGAGCGTTATCGAGCGCTCCGCCGTATCCATCCAAAGCCGCAGCAAGTCGGGCCGGGCGTAGTGCCCCGCCGCATCCATCATCCGCTTTCGCTTCGTGATCAGGGCGAAATCGAGCTCAGCGACGGCCATCCCCTCGCCGTCGGTCACGGGCGGGCACGCGTGCACGCCCTCGGGCGTCACGATCGCCGTCATGCACCCGCCGCGCAGCACGCCCTGGATCTGCTCGTTCGGAGCGACCTCCCGGACCTGCTCCGGCGTCAGGAAGGCCGTGGCGTTCACCACGAAGCAGCCCGACTCCAGCGCGTGGTGCCGGATCGTCACCTCCATCTGCTCGGCGAAGATGGGCCCGACCAGGGAGCCGGGGAACTGGCTGCAATGGATCTGCTCGTGCTGCGCGATGAGCGCGAACCGCGCGAGCGGGTTGTAGTGCTCCCAGCAGGCGAGCGCGCCGAGCCTCCCGACCGCGGTGTCCACGGTCCTGAGCCCCGAGCCGTCGCCCTGCCCCCAGATCATCCGCTCATGGTAGGTCGGCGTGATCTTGCGCCGGTGGAGCACCAGGGAGCCGTCGCTGTCGAAGACGAGCTGCGCGTTGTAGAGCGTCCCGTGATCGCGCTCGTTCACGCCGAGCACGACGACCACCCCGTGCGCGCGCGCGGCGGCCGCCACGGCCCGCGTTACCGGGCCGGGGACGGTGACCGCCTCGTCGTAAAGGCGCATGTGCTCCTTCCCCATGGCGGGCGGCGGGAGCACGAAGGAGAAGTACGGGTAATACGGGACGAACGCCTCAGGGAAGACGCATAGCTCTGCGCCTTCCTTCGCGGCCCTGGCGATCGCGGCGACGACTCGCTCGGTCGTCCCGTCCCGGCTGCCGAGGACGGGACTGGCCTGCACCGCGGCCGCCCGGACTTTGCGGTTGAACTCCATGGACGGCGCTCAGATCAGAGCGTCCAGGAGTGGACCATGAACGCGTTGTCCCGGCGGTGGATCAGCTGGATGTCGAGCACGTCGAGCGGGCTGATGGGCTTGATGCCCGGGATCAGCGCGTGCTCGCCGTGGCCGTAGAGCGCCTGCAGCGCGAACCGGCAGGCGTACACCTTGCCGCCCTCCTCCATGAACCGAACGATCTGCTGGTTCACCGCGAGGTGCCCGGAGAACGCCTCGCTGCCGAGCTTGGGGAAGCCGCGCTGGAGCCCCAGCGTGACGCCCGGCCCATAGAGCAGGATGGATGTCTCAAACCCCTTACGTTGCAGGCGGATCGCCGTCAGCACGTTGACGAGGCCGATCGATCCTTCGAAGGCCACCGTGTGAAAGGTAACCAGCGCCTTCTCTCCCGGCTTCGCCTTGACGTCTTCGAAGACCTTCTCCTCGTAATCGACCAGGAAGTCACCAGCGTTGTAAGCGGGATACGTCGGCTTGGGCATTGGCTACCTCTCTCCTAGAATGAGTTAGTTGAGAACATAGTAGTTCTCTGAACGCAAGGGAAATGCAGGAACCCTCCCTCTTTTGAGTGAGCTGGTGTCGGTTACATCAGTTACAGAAGAGGCGCGGAGGGGGCGACTTTGGATCTGGCGTCGGCGACGCTCGCCTCGCAGCGCCGCGGTCGGCCGTTTGCCTCGGGCTGTCTCGGCTGTCTCGGCTGTTTCGCACGTTCCGTTTCGACGATTTCGACTGGTTCGACCGGTTCTGTTTCGCCGGTTCGTCTCCACGATTTCGACGAGGTTTCGCGCGCTTGTCCGCGAGAGCGAGCGTGGCTGGGGAGGTGCTGTGCGCTCGTGCGTTCGAGTCGCAAAAGCTGGCAGAGAATCGAGCCTTCGGGCGGTCTGCTACCGCTGCTTCTTTCGTACCTTGGCGCTCTTGCCGCCCTTGGTGCGCTTGCTGGTCTTAATGCCCTTCAGGGGCTTGGTGCTCTTGCTGATCTTGACACGACGGGTGGGCCGTGCGTCCGCCGCGTCGCGCCGCTGCCGGCGCGGCTTCGCCTCGTCCGCCGCCGGCTCGCCGGCGAGGCGCCGGCCATAGACGGCGCGCCGGAGGATGGCCACGTCCTCGATCTGCACGAGCATCGCGTCGCCGATCGCGATCCGGTCCCCCGACCGGCGGCCGATGACCCGCAGGCCCTCGTCGTCGATCTCGTACTGATCCGGGCCGAGCGACTCCATGCGGACGAGCACGTCGACGAAGGGATCCTCGATGTTGACGTAGACGCCCCCTCCCACGATGCCCGTGACGGTGCCCTCGAAGGTGTCGCCGAGCCGGGAGCGCATGAGGAGCGCGCGGTGCAGGTCGACCACCTCGCGCTCCACCTCCATCGCCTTTCGCTCGCGCTCCGACGCCGTGATGGCCGCCTCGCGCAGCCGCTCGGTGGCCGCCTCGCTCCTGTCGACGCGCTCGCCGCGCAGCACCGCGCGGATGGCCCGGTGCGCCGTGATGTCCGGGTACCGCCGGATGGGCGAGGTGAAGTGCAGGTACGCGCTCGAGGCCAGCCCGAAGTGGCCCACGTTGGCGACGTCGTACACCGCCTGCTTCATCGCGCGGAGCAGCAGCATGTGCAGCACCTGCTTCTGCGGGTGCGCGTCGAGCTTCTTCAGGAACACCGACAGCCGCTTGGGGTCGGCCGCGTCCTCCGGGTCGAACGCGAGCCCGAGCTCCCCGCACATCGTCGCGAAGCGCTCGAGCTTCGCCTGGTCCGGGGGCGCGTGGTACCGGAAGACCGTCGGGATGCCCTGGTCGACGACGAACTGCGCGCACGTCTCGTTCGCGAGGAGCATCAGCTCCTCGATGAGCTGGTAGGCCTTCGCCACGCCGGGGTCGTGGCTGCGCTTCTGCACGTCGACGGGCGCGCCCGTCTTCGGGTCGAGCACCACCTTCGCCTCGGGCAGGTCGAGGTCGAGCGCGCCCCGCCGCATCCGCCTGCCGCGGAGCAGCCGGGCGAGGTCCCACATCACCTGAAGGTCGTTCCTGAGCGCCTCGGCCTCGGGGCTGCGCGGCGGCTCGGGGGTGAACCCGAGCGCGCGCGCCACGCCGGGGTAGGTGAGCTTCGCGATCGAGCGGATGTACCCCTCGATGACGCGGGCCCTCCGCACCGTCGCCGTCGCGTCGAGCTCGACCTCGACGCACAGGCAGAGGCGGATCACGCCCGGCAGCAGCGAGCACAGGTTCGACGACAGCGCCCGCGGCAGCATCGGGATCGCGCGATCGGGCAGGTAGACCGAGTTGCCCCGCGCGAGCGCCGCCTGGTCGAGCGCGGTGCCCGGCCGCACGTAGTGCGAGACGTCGGCGATCGCGATCCAGGCGCGGTACGAGCCGTCCTCCTCGCGGATCACCCACACCGCGTCGTCGTGGTCGCGCGCGTCCTCCGGGTCGATCGTCGGCATGGGCAGGTGGGTGAGGTCCGTGCGCCCCTCGAGCGCCTCGGCCGGCACCTCGCCCCCGAACGCCTCGGCCTCGGCGATCGCCTCGAGCGAGTGCTCCTCCTCGATCCCCTCGCGGACCAGGATCTTGGCGACCTCCACGTTGGGGTCGCCGGGCGTCCCGAGCACGGCCTCGAGCACGCCCTCCGGGTTCTCCTCGGCCAGGTCCGGGAAGCGGGCGATCGACACGACCGCCGCGGCGCCGTCCTCCGCGTCGGGCGGCACGAGCGGCCCGCCCGGCTCGCGCGGCACGATCACGATCGGCCCGCGGACGCGCCCGTCGTCCGGCTCGAGCCACGCGCTCCTGCCACGCCGCCGCAGCACGCCCGCCACGCGCGCGTGGCGCCGCTTGACGACCCGGACGATCTCCCCCTCCACGCCGCGCCGCGAGCGGGTCGAGATGCGCACGACGACGGTGTCGCCGTGGAGCGCGCCGCCCATCGCCTCGGGCGAGATGTACACGTCCTCGGCCGCCCCTCCGAGCGCCACGAAGCCGAAGCCGCGCGGGTGCACCGTCAGCGTCCCCTCTTTCTCGGCGCCGCGCGCCTCGACCTGCTTCTGGCTCGTGCGGAAGCGCTGCCCGGGGAGCGCGACGATGCTGCCCTCCTGCGACAGCTCCTCGAGCAGCCGCTGCAGCTTCGCGTAGCGGCTCGGCTCGACCCCGAGGCGCTCGGCGATCTCGTTCGCGTGCAGGGCGCGCTTGAACGAGGACAGCAGGTCGACCACGGCCTCCCGGCGGCGCGCGCCGGAGCCGCTCGTCGGGGGATCTCCGCGAGATGAAGAACGCATGAAACTCGACTAGCACGAGTCTCCTCGCGCTGGCTGTCTCCGCCCGGGTCCGGTATGCCTCGAACCCACCCCTCATCCACCTGCAACGCACCCGCAACGACCGATGCTGCTGAACTCGATCGCCCTGCTCCTCGCGCTGGTGCTCCTCGTCGCCCTCGCCGGCAGGGGCAACGTCTTCGCGGTGCGTCCGGCCGGTGACCGACGTGAAGGACGCGACGGACGCGACGGACGGGCTGGGCGCGCGCCCCTGGAGACGCCTCAGGCGAGCCCCGAGGCGCCTGCGTCGCTGCCCTCGAGCGACGAACGGCAGGCTGGGCGCGCCCGGTTCTTCGTCACGCTCTTCCGGCTCGCGCTCTTCGTCGCCATCGCGGCGAGCGCGGCGCTCGTTGTCGAGTACCAGAACGCGGGCGATCCCGCGTTCTGCGGCGTCACGTCGGGGTGCTTCGCCGTCAGGATCTCGCCGTACAGCCGCTTCCTCGGCGTCCCGCTGCCGAACCTCGGCCTCGCCGCCTTCACGACGCTCCTCACCGCCTCGCTGCTCGCGCGGGCGCGCTGGCACCACGTCGCGATCGCGGCCGCCTCGGCCGTCGGCGGCCTCGCCGCCGCGGTGCTCCTCGGGCTCCAGAGCTTCGTGATCGGCGCGTTCTGCGCGTGGTGCATCGCGGTCGATCTCGCGGCCTTCGCCGCGGCGGTAACGTCTGCCCTCGTCGCGCGGCAGGCGCGGCGCATGCCGGCCGCGGCGTTCGAGCGCGCTGCCCAGGGCGGGTCGCTGGGCGTCACGGTGTGGGGCGCGGCCGCCGCGGCCGCGATGGGCCTGCCGTTCCTCTGGGGCAGCCACCCGGTCATTCCGCCGCTCCCGCCGGAGCTCGCGGCGCTGCAGGAGCCGGGCAAGATCACGATCGTGGCCTTCACGGACTTCGAGTGTCCCTTCTGTCGCAGGCTGCACCCCGAGCTGAGCAAGATCGAGGAGCCCTACGGCGACAGGGTGCGCCACGTGCGCAAGATGGTGCCGCTCCCGATCCACCCCGGCGCGCTCCCCGCCGCGAAGGCCTACGTGTGCACGCCCGAGGACAAGCGCGAGCAGGCCGCGGCGCTGCTCTACAGCGCGTCGCCCAGCAAGCTCACGGACGAGCGCGTCGCGTCTGTCCTCTCGCCGCTCGGCCTCTCCGCCGCGGAGCTCGCGGCTTGCCTCGCCGCGCCAGAGACCCTGGCCGCCATCGACGCGGACGTCGCGCTGTATGGGCGGATGGAGGCGCGCGGGCTCCCGACGACCTACGTCGGCCGGCGGCTCGTGGTGGCGTACAACCCCGAGCGGATCCGCGATGCGCTGCGCCGTGAGGCCGCCGGGGACGACATGAGCTTGCCGCTCCCGTGGCTCTTCGTCGCCCTCTTTGGTGTGGCCGCTGTCGCCGTGCTCGTCGGCGGAAGGGATCGCTCGCGCGGCGCGGCGGACGAGGGTGGCGCCGCGCCCTCGTCGTCCTCGCCAGAGCGATCCTGAGCGACGTCGCGCCCTGCGCTGCCTTTCGCGGCTGGTCGCCGGGTGACAGAATAGCTCATGAGTGATCATCCCGAGCTAGCCGGCAAGCTCCCCCTGGAGTTCTTCCGGCAACTACCCAAGACCGATCTGCACGTCCACCTCGACGGCTCGTTGCGCCTCGAGACGATCATCGAGCTCGCCCGCACCCACCACGTCGAGCTCCCGACGTACGAGCCGGCGGAGCTGCGCAGGGTGATGAACCTGGGCCAGAACTGCGGCTCGCTCGTCGAGTACCTCAAGGCGTTCGACATCACGCTGCGCGTCCTGCAGACCGAGGAGGCCCTCCACCGCGTCGCCTACGAGCTCGCGGAGGACGCCGCGCGCGAGAACGTGCGCTACATGGAGGTCCGCTACTCGCCGATGCTGCACACCCGCCTCGGCCTGCGGCTCACGAGCGTGGTCGAGGCGGTGCTCTCCGGGCTCAGGACGGCGCGCGACGCGCTGGGCATCGAGAGCAACGTCATCGTCTGCGGCATCCGCAACATCTCGCCGGAGTCGTCGCTGGAGATGGCGGAGCTCGCGGTCGCGTACAAGGGCCGCGGCGTCGTCGGGTTCGACCTGGCCGGCGCCGAGTACGACCACCCGGCGAAGCACCACAAGGCCGCGTTCCAGCTGGTGCGGCAGAACAACATCAACTGCACCATCCACGCCGGCGAGGCGTACGGCCCCGAGTCGATCGCGCAGGCGCTCCACGTCTGTGGCGCGCACCGGATCGGCCACGGCTGCCGCCTGCGCGAGGACGGCGACCTGCTCCACTACATCAACGATCACCGCATCCCGCTCGAGTGCTGCCCGTCGTCAAACGTGCAGACCGGCGCCGTGCGCGACCTCGCCTCGCACCCGCTCAAGCTCTACCAGAGCCTCGGCCTGCGCGTGACCGTCAACACCGACAACCGGCTCGTCACCGACACGACGGTGTCCCACGAGCTCTGGCACTGCCACACGAAGATGGGGTTCGGGCTGAAGGAGATCAAAGCGACCATCGTGGCCGGCTTCAAGAGCTCCTTCCTGCCGTTCCACATCAAGCAGGCCTATCTCCGCCGCGTCACCGAGGATCTCGAGCGCTTCTCCGCGGACGGCTCGATCCGCCCCGCGGTGGCGCCGGTGGTTCCTGGCGTGGCTGCTGGCCACGACGGGATCGAGATCGCCTCGAGGGACGGCAAGGACGGCAGGCAGGGGGCCCCGGCCTCCGTCGAGAAGGCCGCCAACTGACGCGCTGCCCGCCGACGCGCCGCGCGCCGCGGATCGATGCGCCGATCGCGCGGCGCGGGGCGGCGGCTGCGCCCTCGTGGCGGGCTCAGCCGCCCTTCCACTCGGTCCGCTGCACCACGGGCAGCTGCAGCGCGCGCTCGCGGTCGAGATCGAGCGAGCCGAGGTGGATCGCGATCGGCGACTGCACCCACTTGAAGATCGATCTCGAGAACAGCGTCGCGAACTTCTCGGCCCAGGCCCGCAGCGCGGCGGGGTCCTTGTCGGGGAACAGGCTCGGGAGCGCCGCCGCGACCTCGTCGGCGGCGAGCTTCTCGGCGCCGTAGAGGTGGAGGCACGCGTCGAGGACCTCGAACGGCATGAGCTCGGCCTCGCCCGACTGGTTCTCGGCGAGCTCCGGCCCGGCGGTGGTGGCGAGCGTCTGCTGGATGCCCTGGAAGCGGAAGCGCTGCGAGAGGCGCTCGATCAGCGCGATGACCACCGTCTTCGGCAGGTTGGCGATGACGCTGAACGCCCCCTCGAGGTCGCCGCCCACCGTGGTGTAGCCGAGCGCCTTCTCGCTCATGTTCCCCGTCTGCAGGAACAGCGCGCCGCTCGTGTTCGCCCAGTTCCACATGCGACCGCCGCGGATGCGCGCTTGCACGTTCTGCTTCGTGAGCTCGGTGAGCTGCCCGCCCTCGCCGACCATCGCCTGAGCGGCCTCGAGCTCCCGGGGGAACGCGTCCTCGATCGGGATCACCGCGAACGACACCCCGAGATCGTCGGCGATCTGCGCGGCGGCGCGGTGCGTGGCGTCGCTGGAGTAGCGGGAGGGCATGAAGAACGCGTGGAGCGACGTCCGCATCCGCTCGCGCAGGGCCGCGCCCTCGAGGCCCGGGTGGATGAGCTGCACCGCGCGCCAGGCGACGAGCAGCGTGAGGAGCGAGTCGCGGCCGCCGGAGAGCGCGAGGCCGATGCTCTTGAAGGCGCCGATCTTGCGGTAATAGTCGGCGACGCCGAGCGCGAGCGCCTCGTAGAAATCGTCGAGCAGCTCGTCGCGCGCGGAGATCGCGGGCATCGCCGCCGAGGGCAGGAACGGCGTCGTGCCGGCCGGCGGGGCGGGGTAGGCGAGGCGCGCGCGGTCCGCGGTCTCCCCGTCGATCCGGAGGACCTGCACCATGCGGGCGGAGGCGCGGCGGAACTCCTCGAGATCGCTGCGCCAGGTGCTCGCCTCGCGGCGGCAGCGGGTGGTCCGGTCGAGGTCGACGACGGACGCGGAGAACCCCTCGCGGAACCGCGGCGCCTCGAGCATCGGCCGGCCGTTCTGGTTGATGAACCCGCCGCCGTCGAACACGAGCCCGTCGTTGCCGCCGACCAGGTTCGCGTAGGCGATCGTGCACTGGTTGTCCGAGGCGCGGGTCGCGATCATCTCGCGCCGGGTGCTCGTCACCCCGGCGCGGAACGGCGACGCCGAGATGTTGCAGACGATCTCGGCGCCGGCGTAGCAGCGGCGCCGCATCGGGCCGTCGGGCGACCAGATGTCCTCGCAGACCTCGACGGCGATCGTCCCGAAATCGAAGGCGTAGACGCGATCGCCGCAGAGCACGCCGTCGGCGTCGAGCTCCATGAGCGGCATGCCGCGCGAGAACGTCCGCGCTTCGTAGAAGATGTTGTAGGTCGGCAGCTTCTCCTTGGGGGAGAAGGCGAGCACCCGGCCGGCGTGGACGATGGCGCCGGCGTTGAAGAGGTCGCCTCCCACGCCGACGGTCACGCCGAGGACGAACACGGTGCGGAGCTGCGCGGTCTCCTCGGCGAACCTGCGGAGCTCGCGCTGCTGGCTCGCGACGAACGCCGGCCACTGCACGAGGTCCTCGGCCGCGTAGCCGCCGATCACCTGCTCCGGGAAGACCGCCAGGGTGACGTCGTCGCGCGCCATCGCGCGGGCGAGCGAGAGGCACCGGTCGGTGTTCGAGCGGACGGCGCCGACGGTCGCGTTGACGTTGGCGATTCCGATCTTGACGAGTCGCATCGGGCGGCAGCCTACCGCGGCAGCACGGCGCTGAGCAGGCCGAAGAGCTTGTCGAGCTCCCCGGGCGTCACGCGCCGGTTCGACTTCACGCGGTCCCCCTCGGCGACGAAGACGATCGGGTCGACGACGCGGACCGTCACGATGGCGATGCGGAACGAGGTCGCGCGCTCGATCTCCTCGTTGAGGAAGGCCGCGTCGCGGGCGGCGAGCTCTGGGCTCTCGCTCGCGCCGTCGAGCGCGACCGTGGCGCCGCCGTCCTTGGTCAGCGTCACGGTGGCCTCGAGCGATCTCAGGGTGGGCGGCACCCGTGGCGCCTCCCGCGGTCCCTTCAGCGTCCGCGCCGGGTCGATGGCCGCGGCGATCGCGGCCTCGTCGCCTGTCGGATCGGGGAAGCCGCCCGTGCCCACGAAGCGCCGCGCCTCGCGCGCCCGCGCGACCGGCAAGACCACGAGGAAGTCGGGCTCCACGGTCGCGACGACGCGCGTGTGCCCCTTGATGGTCACGCGCACCGCCGGCACGCCGAGCCCGCTCTCCCGGGTCCCTGGCGGCTGGCTGCGCGAGAGGAGCGCGTCGAGGCCGGACGCCAGCCTGTCCGGCGGCACGCTGTGCTGGACGACGACCACGGCCTCGTGGGCCGCGTCCGCGCGCGGCGCGGTGACGAAGGCGCGCTCGACGTCCCGCTCCGGATCGAGCCCCGTGCCGGTGAGCACGGGGCCCCACAGATCGAGCTCCGCGAGCCGCGCCATGATGGGGTGTCCCCGGGTCCTGTCGCCGTAGACGAGCACCGAGACCTTCCCCCCGGCGATCGACTGCGCGATCGCGGCCGCGTTGCGCGGCTTCGGCGGCGGCGCTGTCTCCACGCTGACCGGCGCTCCGGACGACGCGGAGCCGCACGAGGCGACGAGGAGGGCGAGGCCGATGACGGCGAGCTGCAGCAGCGAGCGGCGCAGCGGCGAGACGCGCATCGCGTCGGGGAGCCCTTGGCGAACGGACGGCATCACCCAGGCGACGTTACCGGCACCTACCCGATCCTGCCAGCGGGGCAAACCTCCACGGCGCCCGGGCGAGCGTCGGCGCCTGGGCGCGCGTCGACCGACCGCCCGCCCGATCGTCGCTCGCCGACGCGCGACGCGACGACGCGCTGCACGGCGACGATGCGAGAAGGTGCGCGGGCTCGCGGTCCTCGCGCGCACCTCGCTGCGGCGAGGCCATCCCTCTTCCTCGGCTCGGGACCTGGAGTAGGATGCCGCTCCCGCGGTCCACGCAGAGCTCGTGCGCGCCGCAAGGCTCCGTGTCCCGCGACGCTGCGGACGCGGAGCCCGACCCATGTTTGAAGAGGAGTGTCATCCCATGGCGGTCCGCCCATCCGACCTGCACGCGATCCCCCTGTTCGAGAGAATCACGGAGGATCACCTCGATGACCTGATGAAGGCGTTCCAGCGCCAGGAGGTCCCGTCCGGCCACGTGCTCTTCGAGGCCCGGAGCGCCCCGGCGCACCTGTTCCTCCTGGTCCAGGGCGAGGTCGCGCTGCTCGACGCGGGCGAGACGCGCTTCCGTCTGAGCCCCATCTCGCCCATCGGCGAGCTCGGCGCGCTGACCGGGTTCCGGCGGACGACGACGGCCGTGACGACGCAGCCTTCGGAGATCTGGCGCATCGGCGTCGCCGAGCTCCAGGACTTCTTCGAGGACCACGGGGATGTCGCGTACCCCTTCTACAACAACCTGCTCAACGTCGTTGCCGGCAAGATCCGGCGCGACGCGCGCCGCCTCGAGGAGACCCGCGCGAACCTGATCCGCACGCAGAAGGCGATGAAGCGGCTCCTCGATCTCGTGCTCGACAGCGAGGAGACGCCGCTGAGCAAGGTCATCTGCGCGACCCTCGAGGATCTCATCGAGAAGAACCGGCGCTCCCACTACATGGTCGAGCCGGCTCACACGCTGAAGAGCTCGGTCCGTCTGGACAGCGGCGCCCTCGTCCCCGTCGTCGAGCTCTCGGACGGCTGGCTGCGCCTCGCCGGTCTGCGCGACGTCGCGAAGGGCGCGCACTGGAGCGGCGTGCTGGTCCTGCCCGCGCGCGAGATCCCGGTGAGCGGGACCATCGACGCGGTCGACGATCACGGCGCGCTGGTGAAGCTCGATCTCCTGATCGACGAGTACGCCTCCGCGCTCCAGGACTACCTGACGCGCCTCCAGATGCTGGATTTCGTGGTGTGACCTCTCGCCGCGCCGCGATCGCGTGCCGCGCCTCGATGCGTGGCGGCCGCGGCGCGGCGGCGTTGCTCCTGGCTTCGCCGCGCCTCCTGCCCGCGCGACCGCTCTCGGGCTCTCAGACCGTTGACCGTTGGCCGTTGGCCGTTGGCCGTTGCCAGGATCATGCCCGGTGATCTACGGTTCCAGGAGCTCGCTGACATCGCAGCGCTGAGCCGAAGTGGCGGAATGGCAAACGCGGCGGATTCAAAATCCGCTGTCCGCAAGGGCTTGTGGGTTCGAGTCCCACCTTCGGTACCGAGAGCGCCTCTCATGATCGTTCGCCGCCAGGCAGCCGAGGGCGGGGGGTCGCTCTGGCGGGCGGCCGTCTTGGTCACCACGCGCGCCGTAGGGGCTGACCGTTCGTGACGCTGGGCGAGCCTGGACGGCGCGCTCTGCCGGAGCACGGCGCTGTCAGGCTGCTACGCTCGGCGCGCATGTCGCGTCGGAGCGGAGGTGGGTTCGAACGGCTGGGCGCGCTGATCCAGCGCGAGTCCTCGCTCTCGGCGCCGGGGGAGGTCGACACCTCGCCGATGCCATTTCGCGAGTGGGAAGCGGCCGTCGGGTCCCGGATCGCCGCGCGCGCGCGGCCGCTCAAGCTGGAGCGCGGCGTGCTCCACGTTCGTGCGGCGAGCTCGATGTGGGCGCAGGAGCTCTCGCTGCTCGGCGACGCCATCACCGCGCAGCTCCGGTCGCGCGGCCTCCCGGTGCAGTCGCTCCGGTTCCGCGTCGGCAAGGTGGAGCCGGTCGCGCGGCCGCCGTGGCGCGAGGAGGTCCGCCCGACCCCGAAGGAGGCGCCGCTCCCGGTCGAGGTGCGGCGAGAGCTCGGGAAGGTCGCCGACATCGAGCTGCGCGAGGCGATCGCGAAGGCCGCCGCGAGGAACCTCGGCTGGCAGGAAGCCGAGGCGGGCGCGCGCCCCCGCAACGCACCGCCGCCGCTCCAGTCCTCCGCGGCGCCGGCCCCACGCGTGGAGCCGGCGGCTGCTTCACGCGCGGCGCCGCCGCCTGCGCCGCACGGGGCCGCCCGCGCGGCGCAGCCGCCGGTCCCGCGCGCAGCGCAGCCGCTGGCTCCGCGCGTGTCGCGTGCATCGCCAGAGGCCGCCGCTCCCGCGACGCCCGGCGGCGATGCGGCGGCTACTTCGCCGCGACGAGGCGCTCGAGACCCTCGATCCGCTGCATCAAGAACCGCTCGGTCGGACCGAACGACGGAGCCATCCGGCGCAGGTCGTCGAGGTAGATCCTGAGCGGCTGGATATCGAGCGTCTTGACGCGCCGGACGACGGTGTAGAGCTCGTCGACGACGGGGCCGGGCAGCGGGCGGCGCGCGATCGTGAAGAGCTCGAACGCGTAGTTGACCCACGTCCCCTTGGTCGTGGCGCCCGCGAGGCGAGCCGCGTAGCGCGCGGCGAGCTCCGCGGCCGGCATCTCCAGCGGCACGTTCGTCCGTGCGCGGCTCAGGATGTCGATCAGCACCGTCTGCAGGATGCGCTCGGCCTCCTCGCTGCGGCCCATCGCCAGCGCCTTGTCGGCGAGGCTCGCGAGCAGGCGCAGGGACTGGAAGCCCTTGGATCCGCCGTCTCCCGTCGGGCTCGTGAGCTCCGTCGGGTCGTCGGACATCTTGCGCATCTCGGTCAGCGCCATCGCGCCGAGCGTCGCCGTCGCGCGGCGGAACTCGACCCCGTAGGCGTCGTGGGGGCGCGACTCCTCCCCGCCGTAGAGCAGCATCTCCTGGCTGCCGATGATGATGCGGTCGCCGTCGGTCAGCTCGCGCTGGCCGGAGATGCGCGTGCCGTTGACGTACACGCCGTTCCTGCTCTCGAGATCGTGCACGGCCACGCCGTCGCTGCGCACCTGCAGCGCCGCGTGGCGCCGCGACACCAGCGGGTCGTCGAGCGAGAGCTGGCAGTCGCCGCTCCGGCCAATCACGAAGGGCCCTTCGGGGAGCTCGAAATCGTGCGCCAAGTACCGGAGGCGGAAAGGCATGGTCTATTTCAGTGCGCCGAGGCGCTCGAGCCCTTCGATACGCTGGAGGATGAACCGCTCCGCCGGCGTACGCTCGCCTGCGCGCTCGCGGAGCCGCTTCGCATAACCACGGAGAATGGACATGTCGACGGCCTTCACCTTGCGCAGGACACTATACAGCTCATCGACGAGGTAGGCGGGGAGGAGGAGCTCGAGCCGGGTATTCAGCTCGAAAATATAGTTGATCCACGAGCCGCGACCCGTCGCCGCGGCGAGGCGGGCCGCATACATGCTTGCCTTCTCGACCAGCTCGGGCTGCACGGCGCCGACGCCCCCGTCCCGCGCCTTCGTGAGGATGTCGGTGAGCGAGCGCTGGAGGATGCGCTCGGCCTCGTCCACGCGCCCCAGGGCGAGCGCCTTGTCGGCGACGCTGCCGATGAGGCTGAGCGCGTGCACGCGCTTGTCGGGGTGCTGCGGGACAAGCCCGGGGAGCGACCTCCGGGAGGCGATGGCCGTCGCGCCGTCGTCCTCGCCCCCGGGCATCTCGCTCATGTCGACCGTGCGCGCGTTCTGCTGCCTCGTCCAGAGCGGCGCGCTCCGCGGCGAGTGCGCCGAGCTCGGCTCGATGGCCCCGAGCAGGAACATCTCCTGCCCCCCGATCGCGATCTTGTCGCCGTCCGACAGGATCTGGCGCCCCGCGATCCGAGCCCCGTTGATGAGCACGCCGTTGCGGCTGCCGAGATCCTCGATCGCGACGCCACCCTCACCGACGGTCAGCAGCGCGTGCCTGCGCGACACCAGCGGGTCGTCCAGCGACAGCTGGCAGTCCGCGCTCCGTCCGATGAAGAACTCGCCGAGCGGCACCTCGAGATCGTGGGCGAGGTAGCGCAATCGGATGCCCATGATCGAGCCATACCAACAGCCCAACAGGCCGTCAAAAGACAGCTTTCGGGCCGTGTAGCATTGGTTTGCAAGCCCACAAGAACGGCCGTGCAATGCGGACGGGACGTCCGTTTCCGTCGTACAGTATCACACCAGTTGATGGCGTCGCGCGTCGTCGCGACCGGCTTGGGCGACGAGGCTCAGGGGAGGCGAGAGAGGACCCGGAGCAGCCTAAGGAGGAGCCTTGGGTGCGCGACGAGGCCGTAGATCTTGAGCTCTCCGCGGGTCACGAGGCGCGCGAGGTCGCGCAGGGGGCCGCTCTGGCGGCGGTGCAGCACCCCCAGCTTCGGGAGGCGCAGCCAGCGGTGGAACGCGATGTCGGGGAGCCGGCGGAGCGCCGACTCGTCGCCGCAGAACGTGACGGACGGGATGCCGATGGCGCCGTCGTGGATGGTGAGGCGCCCGTGGTCGAAGCGCATCGTCATGGACGTGTCGGCGTCCTGCGCGACGACGAGCACCGACCCGCGCAGCGCCCGGAAATCGGCGGCGCGCTTCGGGTCGCGCGAGAGGTGCTCGCGGATGAGCTGACCGAGGTGGGCCGCGAGCGGGTTCTCCTCAGCGCCTGGGGCGAGATCGACGATGGGATCCATGGTGCCGCCTCACCCGGCCGTGCGCGCTCCGTCGACCCCGATGTCGCGGCGGAGCACCTTGCCGTCGAAGTCGATGGCGCCCACGGCGCGGAAGGCGCGCTCCCGCGCCTCGGCGAGCGAGTCGCCCGCGGCGGTGACGGCGAGCACGCGGCCGCCTGCGGTCACGACCGCGCCGTCCCGTTCGGCCGTGCCCGCGTGGTTCACGAAGGCGCCCTCCACCGCGGCCGCGGCGTCGAGGCCGCGGATGACGTCGCCGGTCACCGGCGCCGTGGGGTAGCCGCGCGCCGCGAGGACGACGGTGAGCGCGTGGCGGCCCGGGGCGACGCGCGCCGCCCCGGGGGCGAGCGCGCCCGCCGCGGCAGACGCGCAGAGCTCGGCGACGTCGCCCTCGAGCAGCTCCATCAGCGCTTCGCACTCGGGATCGCCGAAGCGGACGTTGTGCTCGAGCAGGATGGGGTCCCCGGCCGGCGTGATCATCAGGCCCGCGAACAGCACCCCGCGGAAGGGCCTCCCTTCCGCCCGCATGCCGTCGATCGTCGGCCGGAGGATCTCGCGCTCGACGCGCGCCATCAGGGCCGGGGTGACGCGGGCGCTCGGCGCGAACGCGCCCATGCCGCCCGTGTTCGGCCCGGTGTCGCCCTCGCCGACGCGCTTGTGATCGCGCGCCGCCGGCAGGACGAAGATCGCCTCGCCGTCGCTGATGGCGTGCAGGCTGGCCTCCTCGCCCTGGATCGCGTCCTCGAGGATCACGGTCGCGCCGGCGTCGCCGAAGCGGCGATCCACGAGCATGTCCTTCGCGGCCGCGAGCGCCTCGTCGACGGTCGTCGCGACGACGACGCCCTTGCCGGCGCAGAGCCCGTCGGCCTTCACGACGATGGGCGCGCCGCGCTCGCGGATGACGCGGGCCGCCTCGTCGAAGGAGCGCACGATCCGGAACGGCGCGGTCGGGATCCCGTGGCGCGCGGCGAACTCCTTGAGGAACGCCTTCGACCCCTCGAGGCGCGCCGCCTCGCGGCTCGGCCCGAACACGGCGACGCCTTCGGCGGCGAGCGCGTCGGCGACGCCGGCGCAGAGCGGCGCCTCGGGGCCGACGACGACCAGGTCGGCGCGCTCGCGGACGGCGAGCCGGGTCGCCTCGGCGGGCGACAGGGACGGGAGGTCGACGCGCCGGATCGGGGCGCGGCCGGCGCCCGCTTGCGCGTGGGTCCCGGCGTTCCCGGGCGCCACGATCACCTCGGCGACCGAGGGCGATCGGGCGAACGCTCGCGCGAGGGCGTGCTCGCGCCCCCCGGAGCCGAGCACGAGGATGCGGCGATCTGACCTTCGGGTTGCGGCAGAGCTCACCCCCGCGCGCTATCACGCGCCGGGGCTCGTTGTCGAGGCGCCTCGCGCGGTCCCAGGCCCGCGGGGGGGCTCCGCGGCGCCCGGCGTCGTGATAGAAGCGCCCGCGGGGCGCGCGGCGCGGCTCAGCCGGGGCCGCGGGCGCGCGCCGCCGGGCCCTTCGCGAGGGGGACCGGAGGGTGGATCCCTGAACATTCTGGAGGGATCAGCGAGCGCGGGTCGCTTGATGTCGAGGAGACGTCGAGGGGGCGGCGGGCGCGGATCCCCCGTCGTGGAGGTGAGCGATGACGCATCGGGCTTCGTGGGATGAATATTTCATGCGCATCGCCGAGGTCGTCGCGTCGCGGGCGACCTGCGATCGGAAGCACGTCGGCGCGGTGATCGTGCGCGACAAGAGCATCCTCGCGACGGGGTACAACGGCTCGATCCGGGGGCTGCCTCACTGCGATGAGGAGGGGCACCTGATCGAGGACGGCCACTGCGTGCGCACGATCCACGCGGAGGCCAACGCCATCATCCAGGCCGCGCGGAACGGGGTGCGGATCGACGGCGCGACGGTCTACGTCACGGCCTCGCCTTGCTGGGGGTGCTTCAAGATGATCGCGAACGCGGGGCTCTCGCGCGTTGTCTTCGGCGAGTTCTACCGCGACGAGCGCATCTTCCGGTTCGCCACGGAGCTCGGGATCGAGCTCGCCCCGCTCGAGCGGCGCGAGACGCCCGCCTGAGGTGTTGCGCGGGCGGGCGCTCGGTTGAGCGAGCCCTCGCGCAATCGACGCCAGGTTGCGCGGCGACCTGCGCAACGCTCAGGCCTTGCGCGGCCGCGGCAGCCCATACACGCGGATCCGCTCGACCAGCGTGCGCCGCGAGATCCCGAGCAGCGCCGCGGCGCGCGTCTGGTTCCCCATGCACTGCTCGAGCGCCTGGACGATGCGCTCGCGCTCGTGGGCCTCCATGGCGTCGCGCAGCCGGGTGGGGCCCGGGTCCGCGCCGTCCGGCGCGCTCTTCGCGCCGTCGGGCACGCTCCTCGCATTCGTAGCCACCGCCGCACGCGCGTTCGAGGGCGCCGAGGTGGGCGCCTGCGGCGGGCGCGCCGGAAGGGGCATGGCATGCGATGGACGGGTGGGATCGGCCAGCGGGGAGAGGAGCAGGTGCTCCGGCCCGATGGGCGCCCCGTTGGCGAGGATCACCGCGCGCTCGATCACGTTGCGCAGCTCCCGGATATTGCCTGGCCAGCTGTGGCGCTGGAGCCCCGCCAGGGCCGCGGGCGAGATCGGAACGGACGCGGCGCTCGCCTCGCCGGGGAAGAGCTCCTTCGCCGTGCGCTCCGCGAAGAGCTGCGCCAGCGCCGCGACCTCCCCGGGCCGCTCGCGCAGCGGCGGGATGGAGAGGGTCACGCCGTTCAGCCGGAAATACAGGTCCTGCCGGAACGCGCCGCGGCTCACCTCGGCCTCGAGGTCGCGGTGCGTGGCCGAGACGAAGCGGACGTCGATCTTGATCGGGGTCAGCCCGCCGACCCGCATCACCTTCCGCTCCTCGATGACCCGGAGCAGCTTGGCCTGGATCGAGGGCGGCAGCTCGCCGATCTCGTCGAGGAACACGGTGCCCCCTTCGGCCGTCTCGAGCAGCCCCGGCTTCGCCCGGACGGCGCCGGTGAAGGCGCCGCGCTCGTGGCCGAACAGCTCGCTCTCGAGCAGCGACTCGGACAGCGCGACGCAGCTCAGGCGCAGGAGCGGGCGGCTCGCGCGCGGCGATGCCCTGTGGATCGACTCGGCCAGCACCTCCTTGCCGGCGCCCGTCTCGCCGAGGAGGAGAATGTTGATCGGGCCGTTCGCGACGCGCTCGGCCAGCTCGTAGACGGCGCGCATCGCGTCGTCCTTGACGATGACGTCCTTGCCCGCGTCCCGCTCGCCGCCCTTCTGGCGGAGGACGACGCGCGCCGCGCCCAGGTAGATGACGTCGCCGGGCGAGAGCTCGACCGCGGCGCCCCGCGCGGACGTGCCCTTGCCCACATCGATCAGGCGCTCGGTCGCCGCGCTGCAGTGCCGGGAGCGCACGCGGGTCCCGTTGCTGCTGCCGAGGTCCTCGATCCGGAGCGGCGGGCCGAGGTGCAGCACCGCGTGCCGGCGCGACACCGAGGAGTCGGGGACGCAGATGCCGGCGTCCTCGTCCCTGCCCAGGACGACGCTGCCCGAGCCCGGCAGCTGTCGGGTGCTCATCGAGCTCTGGGTGATGATCAGGAGCTCGAGCGAGCCACCATCGCGGGAAAGAATCTCCGGCTCAGCCACATCGCACCCCAGAGTCGCGCCGGACGACGAGCGACGCCCCGCCGCTGCGCGCGTGCGATCCGTTCCGGGGACCGTTGCGGCAGCGTTCGCAGGACGGTCGCCGGGACCGAAGGCACGCCCAGCAGCCGGCTGCGTAGCACGGACGCGCGCGCAGGGCGACTGCCGTCGCGCTCACCTCGCGCCCGCGGGGCTCGCGAAGCGTGGCGGTCGAGGTGGTCCAGCGCGCGCGGGGCAGCGATCGTCATCGCTGCGAGGCGGCGCGCTCCCGGTGCCGCTGCGCGGGCAGTAGAATTTCCGCGGATGATCGCGCGGGACCCGTTCGGCTGGGTGGGCAGCACCATCGGCGGCAAGCTGCTGGTGGACGCCGTGGCCGGCGAGGGGACGTTCGGCGTGGTCTACCGGGCGACCCACCTGGGATTCCAGGAGCAGGTGGCGGTCAAGTGCCTGAAAATCCCCGCAGATCTCCTGCCGGAAGAGCGGCAGTCGCTGCTCGAGACGTTCGAGCGCGAGGCCCGGCTGCTGCACCGGCTCTCGCGCCGGACGACGGGCATCGTCCAGGCGCTCGACGTCTCTGCCGCGACCTCGCCGGAGGGCTGCTGGACGCCGTACATCGTCATGGAGTGGCTCGAGGGAGAGACGCTCGCGCAGCACATCGAGGCGCGTCGCGCGGCCGGGCGCGCGCCGTACTCCGTCGACGAGGCGATCGAGCTCCTGGCGCCGGCGGTGGGGGCGCTCGCGATGGCGCACGACGAGCGGGTCTCTCACCGCGACGTCAAGCCGGCGAACCTGTTCCTCGTCGAGATTCCCGGCGCGACGACGATCAAGGTCGTCGATTTCGGCATCGCCAAGGTGATCGACGCGTCGATGCCGCTGTCGAAGGCGTTCGCGGAGACGAGGCGAGCCGTGGCCGCGGCGCAGGGCGTGAGCGCCAGCGACACGACGCAGGTGCTCGCGACGTCGCCGACGTTGCACGTGTTCACACCGCTCTACGGCGCGCCGGAGCAGTTCGAGCCGAAGCTCGGCGCGACGGGGCCCTGGACGGACGTGTTCGCGCTCGGGCTCGTGCTGCTGCAGCTGGCCTCGGGGAAGCAGCCGATCGACGGGCGCGATTGGGCCGAGCTCTACCTCGCCGCCGTGGACCCGCGGAGGCGGCCGTCGTTCGCGCGGCTCGGCGTCGAGGCGAGCCCCGCGCTCGAGGCGGTCGTCGCGCGGGCCGTCGCGGTCGAGCCCGGAGCGCGCTTCCGGGACGCGCGCGAGCTCGGAGAAGCGCTCGCGTCCGCGCGCGCCGGCTCCGCGCTCCGGCCGCCGGCTGCCCCGCTCTCCGCGATCTCGTCGAGGGCCGACCAGGCGCCTCCGCGGGATCCGAGCGCGGCGCTCCCGGGCGCCCCGGCGCCCACGGACGCCACGAAGGTCGCGGCGCCCGCGGGCGCCGCGAAGGTCACGGCGCCCGCGGGTGAGTACCGCGTCTGTACCGTGCTCTCCGCGGAGATCGTCGCCGGCGATGACGGGCAGGAGCCGCTCGATCCTGAGCAGGAGCTGGAGCTCCGCGAGGCGTGCCGCGAGCTCGTCCGCGAGCGCGTCGAGGCGCTCGGGGGCGTCGTGCAGGGCAGGAGCGAGGGCGTCGTCACCGCGCTGTTCGGCGCGCCGCGCGCGAGCGACAACGACGCCGAGCGCGCCGTCCGCGCCGGGCTGGAGCTCGCGTTGCTCGACGCCGCGTCGCTCCCTGTCCAGCTGCCGCCGCGCTCCCGGCCGAGGTTGCGCGTGGGCATCAGCACGGGGAGGCTGTTCGTGAGCGGCGCGACAGGGCAGGGCGCCCCGGTCGACGCCTCCGGCGAGGCCTTGAAGGCGGCCGCGCAGCTCCAGCAGGCCGCCGCGCCCGGCGCGGTGCTGATCGCGCAGCCCACGTTCCGGCAGGTGGCCGGGCTCTTCCAGGTCGAGCCGCAGGGCAACGGCGCGCCGGGCTTCCGTGTGCTGAAGCTCGCGAGCGGAGTGGGCGCGGGATCCGATTTCCTCGGCCTCGACACCCGCTTCGTCGGGCGGGCGGGGGAGGTGCAGCGGCTCTCGGAGGCGCTGGAGACGGTCGTCGCGGAGCGGCGCGCGATGTTCGTCTCGGTGATCGGCGCGGGCGGCATCGGCCGAAGCCGCCTCCTCGCCGAGGTCCGGACGAGGGCGCTGTCGCAGGCGGAATCGTGCGCGGAACCGTGCATCGTGCTCGGCGCGGCGTGCTCGTCGCTGTCGATGGATGCGAGCTACCACCTCGCCGCGTCGCTCCTTCGCGCTCATTTCCGCATCCAGGACGGCGACGCGCGCGATGTCGTGCTGCGCAAGCTCGCGAGCGGTGTCTTCGGCGCAGACGCCGGAGGCGAGGCCGGCGGCGCGCCGCACCCGCTCGCCCTGGAGGACGCGCTGGCGGAGGTCGCGGCCGTGCTCTGCCCGCGCCCGGCGGCGCAAGCCGCGTCCGCGCCGGCCATCGTCCCCGACGAGGGTGGCGCCGAGGTGGCGAAGCGGGTGGCCGCGGCCGTCGCGATGCTGCTGCGGGCGATGGCCGCGCGCGGCGCTGTCGTCGTGCTGCTCGACGACATCCACTGGGCGGACGACGCCAGCCTCGACCTCTTCGACGACCTCGCCGTGCGCCTGTCGGACGCGCCCCTGCTCCTCGTCGGCGCCGCCCGGCCCGAGCTCTACGAGCGGCGGCCGCACTGGGGCGAAGGGAAGGCGAGCCACGCGCGCCTCGATCTCGGCCCGCTGCCGCGGCGGCACATCGAGGACATGGCCCGCGAGCGCCTCCGCCTCGTCGCGCGCTGCTCCGCCGAGGCCATCCGCGCGCTGGCGGAGCGCGCCGAGGGCAACCCGCTCACGCTGACCGAGACGCTGTACCTGCTCATCGACGCCGGCGCGCTCGAGCGGCGCCTCGGCGAGCCCTGGATCCTGCACGAGGAGCAGCTCGCGCGGCTCTCGTTGCCGGCGACGATCCAGGGCATCGTCCAGGCGCGGCTCGATCGGCTCGACGGCGAGGCGCGCGCGGTCCTGGCGCAGGCGGCCGTGGTCGGCAGGACGTTCTGGAAGGGCGCGATCGATCACCTCCGCGGCGCCGCGCCGCTCGACGGCGGCGGCTCGAGCACCGCGGACGTGCTGCGGCGGCTCCGGGATCAGCAGATCATCCAGGCGCGTGACGCGTCGACCTTCTCCGAGGACTGCGAGTACGTCTTCGCCGAGGCGGCGACCCAGGAGATCGCCTACGAGACGCTCAGCCTCAAGGTGCGACGGGCCATGCACCGCGCGGTCGCCGCCTGGGTCGACGGCGTCTCGGCGGGGCGCTCCCCTGCGCGCGCGCAGCGGGGGCTCGGGGAGGCGCTCGCGGCGCTCCACCATGATCGCGGCGGCGACGCGCGGAGCGCGGCGCTCGCCTACACGCGCGCCGCGGCGAGCGCGTCGTCGCTCGGGCAGAACGCCGAGGCGCTGCGGCACTTCGAGCGGGCCCGGGAGATCCACGCGAGCTCGGCGGACGGCGCCCCGGCGAGGGGCTCCGCGGCGCGCGCCCCGTCGGCCGCCGCGCCGGGGGGCGACGAGCGCCGGCTGTTCGCCTGGCACGAGCGCGCGGCGCTGTTGCTCGACGTCGGCGACGCCCTCCGCAGGGCGGGCCGCCTCGACGAGGCGGAGCGCGCGTACCTCGAGGCGCGGACGCGGATCCTCCGCGTCGAGCGGCGCGCCTCCGCGCCGCCCGCGCAAGGCCCGGAGGCCGCGCTGTTCTGGGATGCGCGCGTGGATTTCCGCCTCGCCCTCGTGCTCAAGGTGCGCGGCGCGACGGCCGACGCGCGCGCGCTGGTCGAGCGCGCGATCGCGCTCGCGGAGCGCGGCGGCGCCGCCCCGGAGACGCTCCCGATGTACGGGCTGCTCGCGGCGCTCCACCGGCGCGCCGGCGATCTCGACGCGTGTCGCGCCGTCGCGCTCCGGAGCCTGCGCATCTGCCAGACGCTGCATCGAGGCGACGACCGCCGCCGCGTGGCGGCGTCGCAGCTGCTCCTCGCGCTCGGGACGGTGTTCTACTCGCGCGGTCGGCTGGTGCAGGCCGAGCGCTGCTACCGCCAGGCCGCGCGGGCCGTCGACGAGCGCGCCTACCCAGAGGCGCTGAGCTTCGCGCTGAACGGCGTCGCGGCCGTGCTGTTCGCGAAGGGCGATCTCGGCGGCGCACGGGAGGTGTTCGCTCGAGCGCTCGCGCTGAAGGAGCGGCTCGGCGATCTCCAGGCGATCGCGTCGGGGCACAACAACCTCGCGGAGGTCGAGCTCCGTCTCGCGCGCCCGCACGCCGCGCTGGAGCACGCGCGGCGCGCCGTGAGGCTGGGCGAGCAGGCCGGCGCCGGCGCCGATCTCCCGGACGCATACCGGAACCTCGCCGCCGCGCTGCTCGCGGCCGGCCACGTCGGCGAGGCGCTCGAGTCCGGCTGCGCGGCGCTGCGCCTCGCCGAGGTGGGCGGCGGGCGCGTGTACCTCGCGGACGTGGCGCTCGGCCTCGCGCGGATCTGCCGCGCGGCCCTCCGCGACGCCTCGACCCGCCCTCGCGCCGAGGCGGCCGTCGCGCTGCTCTCCGCCTCGCTCGCGGCGCATTTCCGGGACGGCGAGCTCGCGGCGCGGGCGAGCGAGTGCCGCGCTCTGCTCTCGGATTCCTGAGGCGCTGACCCTTTCTCGTCAGGTAGCGCGACGTGCCGCGCAGGAGACGTTCGTCATGATCAAGGCTTGGAATCAGGCAGCTCTCGTTCTGACCGCCGCGGCCGCGCTCGGCTCAGCGGCGCTCGGGTGCGCGTCGGATCCCGCAGCGCCGGGCGGATGCCCGGGCGCGCGCGCGGCGTCTGGCGCGTGCATCGGTGTCCCCGCGGGCGCGCTCTGCGACAGCGACTTCTGCGCCGCTTCGGTCGATTGCGCCGAGATCGTCGAGGTCTCCAGCGCCGCCTCGCTCTCGCAGGCCGCTGAGGCCGCTCGACCCGGGGCGTGCCTCGCGCTCGGCCCTGGCGCCTACGGCCCGATCGATCTGCCCTCCGGCGTGAGCCTCCTCGGCCGTGGCGCTGGCTCCGTGAGCGTCGCGGCGGTCTCGCTTGCGGCCGGCGACAGCGCCGTCCTCCGGGGCCTGACGGTCGGTGAGGGCGGCGTGCGGATCGCGGCTGGCGCGCGGGCGCGGATCGAGGGGGTGCGTGTCGTCGGCAGCGCGTCCGACGGCGTGACGCTCGGCCTTGGCGCGTCGCTTGACCTCGTCGCGTCTGCGATCGAGGGCTCCGCGCGGTACGGCCTGAGCGCGTTCGACGCCGGCCGCGTCTCCGTCGTGCGGTCCGTCGTCTCGGGCTCGCAGGGGCCGGGGCTGTGGGCGCAGTGCTCCGGCGGCTGTGACTGCGAGGCGCCGGTGGAGCTCCACGTCGAGGACGCGCTCGTCCACGACAGCAAGGTGGTCGGCGTGTCGCTCGTCGGCGTGCGCGCCACGATGTCTGGCGTCGAGGTCAGCGGCAATGGCCTGAGCGGGTTCGAACCGAGCGGCGGCATCTCCGTGTCCGGCTGCTCGACCCTCGACGCGGTCGCTCTCAAGAGCGCCGACAACACCGGGTTCGGTCTCCTGATCGATCGATCGAACGCAGCCCTCGGCGAGAGCGGCGAGGGCTTCGAGGTGAGCGGCAACCAGCCTGGCATCTGGATCCAGAACACGACGCCGGAGCAGACCGTCCAGCTGACGGGAGGCCTCCTCGAGAAGAACCGGGCCATCGGCCTGGGGATGAGCGGCGACGCGCGCGGCATCATCATCGACGGCATGCGCATCGCCGGGACCTTCGCCGACTCGGCGGTGGTGAGCGCGGACGGCGGGTTCACCCAGGAGGTCGTGGGCGACGGCGTGAGCTGGCAGGAGCGCGCGCAGGCCGCGATCTTCGGGCTCGTCCTGAGCGGCAACGGGCTCGAGTCTCTCAACCCCTCCATCAACCCGTCCCGCCGCGCGAGCGTGCTCATCGACGGCGGTGTCGGTCTGGACAGCCGCCTCTCCGCCGTGACGCTGGAGGGTGGCGACGAAGCGGCGGGCATCGTGCAGCAGCGTCTGCCCGCTGACGGCGTCAGCCCGTTGCGCGACGCGGATGTCCCGCGCATCGTGACGAGCCCGGAGGCGCTGTTCTCCGTGCCCGTCGCGCCACTCGCGCCGGCGGCGCTCGACGCCCCTTGAGGCCTGCATCAGCGCGGCGACGACCCGGCTCTGGGACCGCGCCCCCAGGTGAGCGCAGGAGCGCGTCGGGCCCACAACTGGACCGACAAAAAGTAAGTGGGCCCGCCACACTCGCTTTCCGCTACCGTTGCTCCCTTCCGGGCCTGGCGGGGTTCACGGCGCGCTGTCGGCGGACCCATGAGGTTCAGGCGCTTTCGCCTGACGCAGGGACTTCGTAGTCGAACCTCGTCCCCATGTCGAGCCCCACGGCGCGTGCGGCGGCGCTTCGTGGCCATGGCGTCTCGGCTCCCTCGCGAACGCAGCGCCGCGCGCGCCGCCCACGTCGCCTACGTCGCCCACGTCTAGTTCCCTCCTCGGAGCCATCGGGGTGTGAGCGCGGTGCGCGTGAGGTGTGGGCGGGAGCGGGGTGCGATCGGGGTGTGCAAAGGGTGGTGGTGTGAGCGCGGAGCGATCGACCTGGAGCGGCATCGGCCGGGACTTGCCTCGTTCAGGAAGCCCCGTACGCTTGGAGGTGTCGTGAATCCGTTCGATTCCGAGGACGAGGGACGGGGCAGCCGGCTGACTCCGGTGCTTCTCTTCATCGGCTCCGCAGCGCTGGCAGCGGCCGCGCTCCGGTTCGCCTGGCAGCAGCCGGTGATCATGGGGGCGGTGCTCAGCGTGGTTCTCGCGTTCGCCGCGGCCCGCTGGCTCGCGCGCCGCAAGCTGCGCCGGCTGCTGCGCTCGGGCGATGTGGGCTCGGTGCTGCAGCGCTGGTCGTCGTCGCTTCACCGCATCCCGCACCCCGCCACGATGGCTCCGCTCATGACGGCGACGGCGTTCGCGGCCTATGGTTGGGTCGAGAAGGCGCGCGCGGCCATGGCCGCCGCCGAGCGGGGGCCCGCGTGGGAAGCGGCCCTCGAGCACCGCCTCTTCCTCGACACGCTCCTCTGCACCTTCGAGGGCGATCGCGACACGGCGCTCGCGCAGGCGGGTCGCCTGGAGCGCCTCCCTCTCCCGGACATCAGCTCGCCTTTTCGCAGCCGGGTGGTCACCCTGCGGTCGGCAGCCGGCGCGCTCGCCCGCGCCTTTGCCCACACGAGCGTGCCGGGCGACCGCGCGCTGCTGGAGCGCGCGAGCGAGGCCAGCCCGCTCGTCTTCTGGGCCATGCGCTACGCCGCGGCCGTCGTCGCCATCGACGAGGGCGAGCTCACCCGCGTCGAGGAGCTCCTCGCCGACGCCCCCCCATGGCCCCAGGAGTCGACGTTCCGCGCCTTCCACGATGAGATCGCCGATCGCGCCGGCCTTCCCCGCGCGGTGAGCGCGTAGCGGGCCGGTCATCGCGCGCGCCGCTGCGCGCGGCGCCGACCTGGAACGCCGGTCCTTCCAGAGGGCGCGCCGTCTTCGCGTTCGCGCCGGCTCAGCCCTGGAACAGCGTGCGGATGTAGCAGGTTGCGCGCGCGCCAGGGGCTGCGCTGGCGGCGTCTTCCGGCGAGTCCGGCACGAACGCGCCGAGCGCGCCGAGCGCGCCGCCGAGGGTGAACGTGCGCAGCATGATCCTCGCCTGCGTGCCTGCGAAGCACGGCTTGCGGTAGGCGATCTCCACCCGCCGGGCGAGCACCGCCGTGCTGCGGCCTTGCGCCGAGAGACGTCTCAGCGCGGCCTCCGCGAAGAGCCGCGGGTACACGAGCGAGTTCACGTGCTGGTTCCCGTCCGTGTGATCCAGGCCGAACGCCACGGGGATCGGATCCAGGGTCGGCTTCGCGTCGAGCGGCTCCGCGCCCTCGGGTAGGCCCATCAACGCCTCCGGCGAGCGAAAGTCGTAGCGCTCGGGCGGCACCGCCGGCAGGTCCGGGGACTCGAAGCGCAGCACCTTGCGCGCCTCGGGCGCCGCGAAGGGCCGCGTGAAGACGTGCTCCGCGAACACGCGACCGACCTGGATCGGCTCGCCCGCGCCGGGCGGCGGTGGGCCGTAGGTCTGGCTGCGGCGCCCGCTGGCCGAGAGCCACATGGCCAGGATCAGGCGGTTCACCTGGGAGGTGGCGTCCTCCGTGTGCGCCAGCTGGTAGCGGCCCTGCAGCTGCAGCGGCTCCCGCGTCGCGATCGGCCCCTCTCCGCCCTCGATGATGAGGCGGGTGAGGATCGGGACGATCCCTTGCGTGAGCATGAGCGCCTCGACGGGGCTCGCCCGCAGGAGCTTCACCCATACCGCGGGCCCGAGGCCGTGCGGCAGCGCGTCCAGCATCACCCGTCCGTTCTGGCTGACGTCCTCGAAGCGGAGGTGCATGACGGCGGTCGCCTGCTGCTGCTCGGGGACGCAAGGCTCGTCAGGGAAGTAGTGCATGCCCCGTCTCCATAGCTGACGCCGCCGCGCGCCGCATGGACCGGCGCCAGCGCGCCGCCATGGCCGGCCAGGCCGACGGCGCGCGTCCATGGTAGGATCGCCGCGTGACGCTCCTGAAAATCGCCCACATTGGCAACCCTGTCCTCAGGCAGCGAGCGCGTGAGGTCACGCCAGAAGAGCTCTCCTCCCCTGCGATGCAGGCGTTCATCGACGATCTGGTGGAGACGATGCGCGACGCGAACGGCGCGGGCATCGCCGCCACTCAGGTCCATGTGCCGGTGCGCATCTTCGCCGTCGAGGTGCAGAACAACCCTCGTTATCCGTACAAACCGAACATCCCGCTCACCGTCGTGGTCAATCCGGTGATCGAGCCGCTCACGCAGGAGACGTTCGAGAACTACGAAGGGTGCCTGAGCGTCCCGAACCTGAGGGGGGTTGTCGACCGCTTTACCGAGATTCGGCTCACCGGCCTAGATCGCGACGGGAGGCCGATCGACCGCGTCGTGCGCGGGCTGTCGGCGGGCACCTTCCAGCACGAGAAGGATCACGTCGACGGCATGCTCTTCGTCGATCGCGTGAAGGATCCGCGGACGCTCTGCACCTGGGCGGAGTTCGACCGCTATCACAAGCAGCCCTTCGTCGAGCGCATCGTCCCGTTCATCCAGCGGATGGGCGGCTGAGGTGCCTCCTCGCGCGTGTCCTGCTCGGCGCGTGTGATCGCGTGGACCAGAGCGCTCGGCACGAGCTCGAGCGCTCCTCTGGACATGCGCTTCCGTTAACGCAGGCCGCACGTCTCTCGCCCGCGCTGGCGGGGAGGGACGTGCGGTGTCTGGTGGCGGGGAGCGATCAGGAGCCGCCGCCGGTCCGTTCTTCGCGCTCGATCTGCTCCTGGTAGGCGACGCTGTAGCGCGCCCAGGGACGCAGCTTGAGGCGGCGGTAACCGATAGGCTCGCCGGTGCCCTCGCACATCCCGTAGCTCCCCTCCTTTATCTTTGCGAGAGCACGGTCGATCTCGGCGAGCACGCGGACATCGCGCTCCAGGAGCTTCGACGTCAGCGACGTCGCGCCCTCGGCGTTGGCCTCGTCCATCTCGTCGCCCACCTCGCGCGAGATGTCGCGCTCTGCGTGCTGCCGCTCATCGATGTTGGCGACGAGGCTCGCCCGGCGCTCCTCGAGCGCCTGCTTGAGCTCGTCAAGCTGCTCCGGCGTCAGATCCGGCAGATCGGAGTCGTCCGTTTCGGGCGCCGCGCGGCGCACGGGCGGCCTCGGCATGGCGGCTGCCGTCGTGGCGGACGTCTCCGGCCGCGCCGGGCTCATTCCGTCGCGACTCGCACCTTCACGGTTGTTCATTGTTTCCTCTCATCTTTTCGGTGGCAATTCGCGTACCGATCTTGAACGTGGGCGGACGAAGCACGCGCGAGGCGCGGTGACCAGGGAACACGACCGAGCAGGAGCAGCCGCGCCAGGTTACTGGCTGTGGTGATAGCGCATCCACGAGCCTATGGCTTCGTGATGCCGGCCATTCGAAGCCCTGCCGCGACGAGCGCGCCGATGTCCTCGAGCACGGGCTTCGACACGTTGATCGAGATCTCGGCCCGCGGCGCGGCGCCGCCCTGCTGCTGGGTCGTGACGAACATCAGCCCTTCCCCTTTGTGGGGGAGCTTTGCCAGCGCGTCGCCGAAGATTCGAGCCTCCCGAGGCAGCGTCACCGGCGCCGCGCCGGGCTGATCCAGCGTCGAGAGCACGCTCTGAAACGTGCGGGTGATCGGGGCGAGCGTCGAGAATCCACCCCAGGCGAACTTCCCGGTCTTCAGCTTCTCGAGCCCCGGACGTGACGCGAGCGTCGCTGCGGCGGGCGCGCCCGCTTTCACCGTGGCGAGCCGCCTCAGCAGGTCGCCCTTGTCGTTTCCGAAGGCGACCCACGTCGTCTTCTCCTCACCCATGACGAGGAGGTGGAGCGTCATCGTCAGCTTGGGCTTCTGCTTGCCCTTGGCGGCGGGGGTCGAGCTCGCGTCGCCGTCGAGCGGCGGGAGATCGTGGACGATCTGGATCTCGACGGCGAGCGACGACTTCCCGAGCTCCTTCGGCGCCTGAACCGTCTTGACCGTCGGCAGATCCTTCGGATCGATGTCGATCTCCGGGAGCCGCTTGCGCAGCCCGGGCGTGTTGTAGGCGGTGACGGCGTTCTTCACGTACTTGATGAGCGCGTCGGGCGTCTCCTCGAACCCGAACAGGTTCCAGCCGACGAAGCCCCCCATCACCTTGTCGAGCACCTCGTTCGGCGTCGGCTTCCCGGCCTGGGCAGCGGCAGGAGGCGCGTCCGGATACCCGTGGGCGGACACGCTCGGCCCCTGGTTGATCGGCAGCGAGAGGAGGTCGGCGAGCGCCTTGCGATCGGCAGGCTTGCCGATCTTCTCCTTCTCCAGCCACCCTTCGAGCATCTCGCGCAGCGTCTTCAGGATGCCGCCGTAGTGCGCCGGGTCGTAGCCGTGGTCGAAGAACGCGCCGGCGCTGTCCTTCGGCGCGCGCCAGTACAGCGTCGGCGCGGCCGCGGCGCGGTTCGCCCTGTCGGCCATCGTCTTGGCGACCCACGACGACTGGCCCCGGAGCTCCAGGGCAGCCGTGAAGTTCACGCAGGACTGGTTGTCGACCTGGAGATCGACGACCGCCTTGCTCGCGTCGTTGATGAGCGCCTCGAGCTCCTGCTGGACGCCGGTCGCCGCGTCGGTGAGCGCCCGGTCGAACTGGGGCTGCCCGATCGAGAGCTGGCTCTGCGCGAGGATCGGGAGCCCGCCGAGCTGCTGCTTCGCCATGCCGCCGAACTTCGCGCTGAGCGGGACGAAGCGGACCTCGCCGTGGAGATCGCGCGCCTCGGGCGCGAGCGTCGGCAGCGTCCGCGCGAGGTACGGCCCGAGCGCCGTCACGTCGCGGTCCCGATCGCCGCAGAGGAGCCGCGCGGGCGCCGAGCCGGCGGACGCGGCGAGGAAGCAGCTCGATGACGAGGGCTCCTTGCCGCCGATCTTCCACATGCCGGGCTTCACCTCGGTGAGGGAGGCGCCTGCCTCGAGCGCGCCCCTCGCCCGCTCGAGCGACGTGAGCCCGAACGACACGGCCGCGACGGGCTTGCCCCGCTTCGAGCTGTCATCGAGCGCGACGATCAGGTGCACCGGCGCGTCGAGCGCGAGCACCGTGGCGAGCTGGTCCGTGTCGATGGAAGGGCTCACGAGCTCGCTCAGCACACCCGAGGAGAACGCCTGCGCGCCCGTCTCCGCGAGCGCCGGAGGCAGCCCCGCGCACGTCGCGATGCTCGACAGCGTCGCCGCGGGGTTGCTCCAGCGGAGCACGCCCACGACGTCGGCCGGCTCGGCGACGGGGGATAGATCGAACGCCGGGCTGACGGCGACCTGGGCAGGTCCGGCCTTGACCTCGCTTTGTCCTGCTGTCGGCGCGACGGGCGCGGGGGACGGCCCGCAGGCGAGGGAACCGGCCATCAGGACCAGAGGGGCGATCGGCAGGAGGGTTCGCATGAGCGCCGGTTATACGGCTCCCGGACATCCGAGTCGACGCCCAAGGAGCGCGCCGCGCAGGCGACGGTTGATGCGCCGCCTCCTGCGCGGGGGTCGCTGCAAATGCGAACGAGCGCGGATTCCTCCGCGCTCGTTGCGTTTGGCGCTTGGCGAACGCGCGCGGAGGAATCCGCGCTCGTCGCACACCGTCGAGGAGCGGGCTCCTCGCGGCGATCCGTCAGTTCGACTCTTCGAACTCCGCGTCGATGACCGAATCCTTCCCCTTGCCGCCGGCGGGGGGCGGCGGCTGGCCTCCCGGCGCGCCGCCCGGCGCGGCGCCGCCTCCGTCCTGGGGCGGGCCGGCCTTCTCGTACATGACGCTCGCGATGCGGTGCGCTTCCTTCTCGAGCTTCTCCAGCGCTGCGCTCACGGCCGCGTCGTCCTGCTTCTCGATGGCCGACCGCCCCTCGGCGATGATCCCGTTCAGCGCCGAGACGTCGCCCTCCGGCAGCTTGTCCTTGTTCTCGCTGATCGTCTTCTCCAGCGTGTAGCAGAGGTTATCGAGCTTGTTGCGCCGCTCGATCTCCTCGCGCCGGCGCTTGTCCTCGGCCTCGTGCGTCGCCGCCTCGTTGACCATCCGGTTGATCTCGTCCTCCTTCAGGCCGCCCGACGCGGTGATCGTGATGCGCTGGTCCTTGCCGGTGGCCGTGTCCTTGGCGTGCACCGAGAGGATGCCGTTCGCGTCGATGTCGAACGTCACCTCGATCTTCGGCACGCCGCGGGGCGCCGGCATGATCCCTTCCAGGTGGAAGCGGCCCAGGGTCCGGTTGTAGCGGGCCTCGGTGCGCTCGCCCTGGAGCACGTGGACCTCGACGCTGGGTTGGCTGTCGGTCGCGGTCGAGAAGATCTCCTTCTTCTGCGTCGGGATCGTGGTGTTCCTCGAGATCATCACCGTCATCACGCCGCCGAGCGTCTCGACGCCGAGCGAGAGCGGCGTGACGTCGAGCAGCACGAGGTCCTTCACGTCGCCCGAGAGCACGCCCGCCTGGACCGCGGCGCCGACGGCCACGACCTCGTCCGGGTTCACGCCCTTGTGGGGCTCTTTGCCGAAGAACTTCTTGACCGTCTCCTGGACGAGCGGGATGCGGGTCGAGCCGCCGACGAGGACGATCTCGTCGATCTGCTGTGGCGACTTCTTCGCGTCGGCGAGCGCCTTGCGGGTCGGCTCGAGCGTGCGGTCGATGAGCGGCCGGATCATCTGCTCGAGCTTCGCCCGGGTGAGCTGCTTCTGGAGGTGCTTCGGCCCCGAGGCGTCCGCGGTCAAGAACGGCAGGTTGATCGTCGTCTCCTGCACGTTCGACAGCTCGATCTTCGCCTGCTCCGCGGCGTCCTTGAGCCGCTGCACGACCATCTTGTCGTTCGAGACGTCGATGCCGGTGTCCTTCTTGAACTCGGCCGCGAGCCAGTCCATCACGAGGTGGTCGACGTCGTCGCCGCCGAGGTGGGTGTCGCCGTTGGTCGAGATGACCTGCACGACGTTGTCGCCGACCTCGAGGATCGAGATGTCGAACGTGCCGCCGCCGAAGTCGTAGACGGCGATGACCTGCTCGTTCTTCTTGTCGAGACCGTACGCGAGCGCGGCGGCCGTGGGCTCGTTGACGATACGCTTCACGTCGAGCCCGGCGATGCGGCCCGCGTCCTTGGTCGCCTGGCGCTGCGAGTCGTTGAAGTACGCCGGCACGGTGATGACGGCCTCGGTCACCTTTTCGCCGAGGTAGTCCTCCGCGGCCTTCTTCAGCTTCTGGAGGACCTTCGCGGAGATCTCAGGGGGCGACGCCTGCTTGCCGCGCACCGCGATCGAGGCGTCGCTGTTCTTGCCCTTGCTGACCGTGTACGGGACGCGCTTCGCCTCTTCCTGCACCTCCTCGAAGCGGCGACCCATGAAGCGCTTGGCCGAGTAGATCGTGTTGGTGGGGTTCGTGACCGCCTGGCGCTTGGCGATCTGTCCGACGAGCACCTCGCCCTTGTCATCCCAGGCGACGACGGACGGCGTGAGGCGTGAGCCCTCCTCATTCACGATGACCTTGGGCTCTTTGCCCTCCATCACCGCGACGACGCTGTTGGTCGTGCCGAGATCGATGCCGATGATCTTGCCCATGACGTTGAACCCTCCGAGAACTGTTTGCGCGACGGCCTGATGACCACGGGGAGCGAGAAGACCCGACCGGCCAGCAGGGCTCAGCTGACAGCTGCCGCGAGCCACCGCTCCAGAGCCGTCAAAAACCGCTGGGAATCCGGATACTTTCGCCGAGTTTTCGCGAGCTCGCTGGCTCGCGACCGCGAAGCTAACCATGTGCGCCCGAGCGTCAACGCCGCCTCTAGCAATTGCCGTGCGAGCGGGCCGGCGCTCTGTCCGGACCTTGACCGGAGCCCGGTCGCGCCGCACCTAAGGGGTCCGCGCTTCGCACCGCCAGCGTCTCGAGCCGGGGGCCTCGCTCCTGGGGGCAGCGCGGCGGGCTCTACCGGCAGCGCCAGGGCCGCCTCGCTGCGCTGCCTCACGCAAATCCGCGCAAACTCGTGCAAACGATGCCGAGCGGGCCGGATGAGAGCTGGATCCTGGAGATAGAAGAGCGGGCGCGTCTGAGGGGCTTCTTGCGGTCCAAGACGCGCTGAGCTATAGGCGCCCTCCCTCGCAACACCCGAAGGACTCACCATGAAGCCCGGCATCCACCCCGAGTACAAGGCCTCCACGATCACCTGCGCGTGCGGCGCCGTCGTCGAGACCCGCTCCACCCGCGGCAGCTTCACCACCGACGTCTGCTCCGCCTGCCACCCGTTCTACACGGGCAAGCACAAGATCATGGACGTCGCCGGCCGCGTCGACCGCTTCCGCAAGAAGTACGCGACCGCAGGCAAGTAGCCGGGCCGATCGTCCCTCTCGCCCCGATATCCCTTCTTTTGCCGGATTCATCCGTCACGCCGCGCCCGCCCGGGGCGTGGCGGATGGATGGGTTCGCCCCGAGCTCGCTCGCTCCCTGTGCGGAGCGTGAGCGGCCGAGACGTCGCGCGCCGCGGATGCGGACGCGGACTGGACGACGTCAGCACATTCACCTGTGCGGCGCTGGTCGGTCGGGCCGATGCGCTGGCCGTGTTATGCGCTAGATTGGAACGCGTATGAGCGATCAGCCTGCACGTCCGTATATCGGCGGCCAAGCGGTCATCGAAGGGGTCATGATGCGGTCGCCGAGCTCGGTCGCGATCGTCTGCCGGCGCCGCTCGGGAGAGCTGGTCGTGCGCGAGCAGCCGATGACCGCCGTCGCGAAGGGGCCGCGCACCTGGCCGTTCGTGCGGGGGGTCGCGACGCTCGTCGAGTCGCTCCGCCTGGGATCCCAGGCGCTCCGCTGGTCCGCGGACCTCTACGAGCAAGATCTCTCGGCCGAGGAGGCGGGCTCGGCCAAGGGGCCGGAGTCCAAGCGATCGAGCGCGGGGCAGGCGGGCGGGGTGAACCTCACCTCCCTGGCGCTCAGCATGGCGGCGATCGCGGCGCAGGACGTGGAGCCCGCGCAGGTCACGGGCACCCCCGCGCCGGGCGGCGGCGCAGAGGGGAAGAAGCGGGGAGGAGGGATGGGCATGATCCCGATCCTCTTCGCGGTCCTGCTCTTCGTGGCGGCGCCCCAGGCCGGCGCCGAGCTGGTCAACAAGCTCCTGGGCCTCGGTCTCGAGGTGACGTCGCCGGGGTTCCAGGCGATCACCGGCGTGGCGAAGCTCGCCATCGTCGTCGGCTACCTCCTCCTGATCCGCCAGATCCCCGAGGTTCGACGCGTTTTCCAGTACCACGGCGCCGAGCACAAGGCGATCTCCACCTACGAGGCGCGCGAGGTCCTCGAGGTCGAGAACGCGCGCCGGAAGACGGCCATGCACCCCCGCTGCGGGACGACGTTCCTGGTCATGGTGGCGCTCGTGTCGATCGTGGTGTTCTCGGTGGCCGGGGCGTCCCTCGGGGCGCTCCTGCCCAAGCTGCCCGGTGGCCGGCTCGTCGAGAGCATCACCTTCTTCCTGATGAAGCTGCCGTTCCTCCCGCTGATCGCCGCGGTCACCTTCGAGATCCAGCGGATCTTCGCGCGTTATTGCACCACCGGCCCGCTCCGCGCGCTGCTCTGGCCGGGGTTCCTGGTCCAGAAGATCACGACGGCGGAGCCCGACGATGCGCAGCTGGAGATCGCCCTCGCGTCGCTCCGTGCGACGCTCTGGCGCGAGGCCTCGGTGGCCGCTCCTGTCCAGCCTGATCGGGTGTTCGCCGACTACTCCAAGCTGCTGGCCGACCCCGGCTACGCAGGCGCCCACGGCTAGCGCGCGCCGGCTCCGCCGCGCCCCTCGCCGCCGTCCAACCCCGCGTCGTCTTCGGATTGCAGATGCTACCTATCGCGAAACTCGAGGCGGTTCAGCGCCGCTTTCAGGAACTCGAGCACCTCATGTGCAGCCCGGCGGTGCTCTCTGCGCCGGCGGAGCTCCAGCGGCTCAACCGCGAGCGGACCGAGATCGAGCCCGTGGTCGTCGCCTTCGCCCGGCTGCGAGACGTCGATCGGCGCATCGCCGAGGATCGCGAGGCGCTGAGCGATCCCGACCTGTCCGAGCTCGCCCAGGCGGAGCTGCCCGAGCTCGAGCTCGAGCGCGAGCGGCTCGCCGGCGAGCTCGAGGTGCTCCTCCTGCCGAAGGACCCCAACGACACGCGAAACACCGTGATCGAGATCCGCAGCGGCGAGGGCGGCGAGGAGGCGGCGCACTTCGCCGCCGATCTCTTCCGCATGCTCTGCCGCTACGCGGAGACGAAGCGGTGGAAGGTCGAGGTGCTCAACCTGAGCGAGGCCTCCGCCGGCGGCTACAAGGAGGTCGCGGCGCTGATCACGGGGCAGGACGTCTACTCCCACCTCCGGTACGAGGGCGGCGTCCACCGCGTTCAGCGGGTCCCCTCGACGGAGACGCAGGGGCGGATCCACACCTCGACCGCGACGGTCGCCGTGCTGCCCGAGGCCGACGAGGTCGACGTGCACGTCGACGAGAAGGACCTGGAGATCTCGATCGCCGCGTCGGGCGGCCCCGGCGGTCAGGGCGTCAACACGACGAACAGCGCCGTGCAGATCAAGCACCTGCCGACGGGCATGATCGTGAAGTGCCAGGACGAGCGCTCCCAGCTGAAGAACAAGGCGAAGGCGATGAAGGTGCTCCGGAGCCGGCTGCTCGAGCTCGAGCAGCGCAGGCAGGAGGAGGCCCAGAGCGCCGAGCGAAGGACCATGGTCGGCACGGGGGAGCGGGCGCAGAAGGTGCGGACCTACAACTTCCCGCAGAACCGCGTGACGGATCACCGGATCGGCCTCACGCTGCACAAGCTCGACAAGATCATCGAGGGGGATCTCGACGAGCTCATCGGCGCGCTGCGCACGCATCGCCAGGCGGAGCTCCTGCGGCGTGGCGGGCTCTCGGGGCCCGCGCTGGAGCCCGCCACGTGATGGGGGCGCCGCCCATCGACAGGGGGGCGCCGCCCGTCGATCTGGAGGCGCTGCTCGTCGCGCTCGTGCTGGCGCCGTCGACCTTCTCGCGAAACCGCTTCTTCTCGCTGTATGCCGACCCGGAGGCGCGCCGGGTGCGGCGGCGGGCGGCGCTGCTCAGGAGCATCGTGAGGCAGCTGGTCGCGGGCGCGGACCGCGCCGGGCTCGCGCCCTCCGCGAGCGGCGGCGCGCTGCTCACCTACGACGTGCCGTCGCTCGGGTTGAAGCGCACCGCAGCGCTCGACCCCCTGGAGCTCGCGGTGCTCCGCATCGCGGTCGCGCGCGGGGCTGTCCCTCGGGCCGAGCAGCCGGGCGGCGGGGACGTCGCGCCGAGCTCGGCGACAGGCGCCGCCTTGCCGCATGAGCTCCTCCCCGAGCCGGCAGACACGTCGCGGATCGAGCGCGCGCTCGCCCGGCTGCTGCCCGAGGGGAAGCCCGGCGGAGCGCTGGAGTCCCCTGGCGAGGGGGAGCCGGGAGAGCCGGACCCCGGGACCAGGGCGCTGCCGCGTGACCGGGCGCGGCGTGACTCGCAAGCACCCTAGGAGTAGGAGGCGGCCATGTGCATCTTCTGCAAGATCGCGAACAAGGAGATCCCGTCGAAGGTCGTGTTCGAGGACGAGCACGTCATCGCCTTCCACGACGTGAACCCGCAGGCGCCCACGCACGCGCTCGTCATCCCGAAGCGCCACATCGCGGGCATCGCCCAGGCCACGCCCGAGGACGAGGCCGTCCTCGGCCGGCTGCTCCTCGCAGCGCGGCGGGTGGCAGAGCTGACCGGCATCGCGGAGAGCGGCTTCAGGACCGTGGTGAACAGCGGCGTGAACGCCGGCCAGACGGTCTTCCACATCCACGTCCACGTGATGGGTGGAAGGCCGATGGCCTGGCCTCCCGGCTGAACGCCGGCCGCGCCGGCCGCGCTCCGAGCGAGCGCCGCGCCGACCGCGCTCAGCGGACGCTGCGGGCGGCGCTCACCGCTGCGTCGAGCCACGCCGCCTCGTCGTCGCGGAGCGACGGCTGCCGCGGCAGCGCGGTCGGCAGGGCGCGGGGCCGCGACGCGCCGTGGGCACGGAGGTGCGCGGACGTGATGGCGCCGACGCGCCCACCCACGCCGAGGAACAGCGCGAAGAGATCCGGGCCCACCGCGCGCCGCGGGGCGGGCCGCACCGCGAGCTCGGCGCCGGACGCGAGCCGCGCGGTGAACCCAGCAACGAGGTGGTCGACCGGATCGCTCCACGGATCCGGGGCGCCGGGGGCGCCCGCCGCGATCCACGCGTCGAGCGTCAGCTCGGGCGAGGTCGCGCCGAAGTCGATCGCCAGCGTGAGGCCGCGCTGCTCGAGGGCGCGCTCGATCTCGCCGAGGCGAGCGGCGCCGGCGGCGTGCACGAGCATGGAGTCGCCGTCGAGCACAGGCGCCGCGGGCGGCGGCGGCAGCGGGCGGCGCGCGGCAGAGGACGGCTCGCGCGGGAGCAGGTTGCCGGGGTTCATGACGCCGGCGGGGTCGAAGACGCCGCGGAGCGCATGGATGACGTCGGCGCCGAGGCCGAGCTCGGCGCCGAGCCGCGGCGCCTTGCTGCGGCCGACCCCGTGGTGATGCGAGAGCGTCCCGCCGGCGTCGATCGCGGCGTCGAGAGCCGCCCGCCAGGCCGCGTCGTACTTCGCCTCGGCCGCCGTGACGCTCGGCGCGCTGCCAGCGAACGTGAAGTAGATGCTGCAGCCGTCCGGGTACGCGTGGGACAGGTGAGCCATCACGAACACGTGGCGCCCGAGCGCGCCGCGCACCGCGCGGTAGAGCCCGTCCAGGCGCGACCAGGGCGCAGCGACCTCCATGGTGTCGCTGAACGCGCCGGCCATGAACACCGGCGCCTGGCGGTAGCTCACGCTGTAGCGGTGCGCGAGCCAGTGGCGCGCGGGCTCCTCGCCGAGCGGCCTGGCCCCGCCGCGCTCCGCGATCGCCGCGGCGCGGGCGAGGTCGTCCGCGCTCGCGCGCGCGGTGCCCTCGAAGATGAGGATGAGCGTCGCGCCGCGGAGCACGCGCGACCCGACGCCGTCGACGATCTGGTTGAGGAGCCCCGGCGCGCGCAGCAGGCCGCGAAGCACCGCGGCGCCTGCCCCAGGGCCGCGCGCGCTGTGCCCCCGCGCGGCCGCTCCCTCGGAGGATTCACCGGCTGCGTCGGCGTGGGCGCGCTGCCGGCGCACGGCGCCGAGCCGGGCCATGAAGGAGTCGAACGGGTCGTAGAGCCGCGAGACCGCCGGGCGGAGGCCGGCCTGGAACATTGCCCGCATCGCGTCCCATCCGGCCTCGACGCTGGGGAACGAGAAGGCGGCGAACGCGCGCGCCGGCGGCGCCGGGTGCAGCCGGAGCGTCGCGGCGGTGACCACGCCGAGCACGCCCTCGCTGCCGATGAGGAGCGGCGTGAGATCCGGGCCTCGCGCGCGCCGATCGAAGCGGACGATCTCGCCGCGGCCGACGACGCACTCGAGCGACGCGACCATGTCCTCGATCTTGCCGTAGAGCCCGGAGCACTGGCCGGCGCTGCGCGCCGCGACCCAGCCCCCCACGGTTGAGCAGAGGATGGACGACGGGAAATGGCCGAGCGTGAAGCCCTCGGCGTTGAGCTCCTCCTCGAAGCGGATGCCGAGCGCGCCGGCCTCGACCTCGACCGACGGAGCCTGACGGTCGAGCGAGCGGCGGCGGGAGAGCCGCTTGAGGTCGAGCACGACCGTGCGCTCGTCCGGCAAGACGCCGCCGCACACGCCCGAGCCCGCCCCGAAGGGCACCAGCGGGAGCCCCTCGTCCGCGCAGAAGCGCACCACCTGGGCGACCTCCTCCACGGAGGACGGCCAGACGATCATCCCGGGCCGGTGCTCGGCGATGCGGCCCTCCGTCACCGCGAGGTGGTGCCGCGGCCAGAGATCGCGGGCGTAGGCGATCTGATCGACGGGGGAGGCGCTGCGCGGGATCCCCGGCAGCGCGCGCGCGATCGCGGCCTCGAAGCTCATTCCTGGGGAGCCCTAGCGCCTCAGCTCCGCTCGGCAAGGACGATGAGCCGCGGCGACTCGGAGCCGAAGAAGACGCCGGGGTGCGCAGGGTGTCCGGTCACCTCGGTGACCTTGAAGCCCGCTTCGTGGAGCACCTTGCCGAGCTCGTGCAGCCCGTAGAGGCGGAGCGAGTAGTCGAGCTCGCGCGAGCGGCCGTCCTCGAACATGACGGTGCGCTTCACCTTGAGCCTGCTCGTGAAGAAATCCACGTGCATTTCATCCATGCAGACGCAGCCGTCTCCCTCGAACCAGACAAGGCTCGGCTGGCGGGACGCCACGTAGTCGCGGTTCACGATGTCGAGCAGGAGCATTCCGCCGGGGCGGAGGGCGCGGCGGATGCGGGCGAGGACATCCACGTTCTTCTCGTCGTCGAAGTAGCCGAAGCTCGTCGACCAGCAATAGACGCCGTCGAAGGTCTCCTCGAACGTCATCTCGCGCATGTCGCCCTGGAGGAAGTTCAGCTTCTGGCCGCGGTCCTGCGCTTCGTCGGCGGCGCGGGCGAGCATGGCGAGCGACAGGTCGTAGCCGACCACGCTGTAGCCGCGGCTGGCGATCTCGATCGCGTGGCCGCCTGCGCCGCACGCGAGATCGAGGATCACCGCGCCCTTCTCGACGCCGAGCCGCTCCTCGATGAAATCGACCTCGCGGCGGACCACCTTGCTGTCGATCTTGTCGAGCGTGCGCAGGAAGTCGTCGCCGAAGAGCTCCTCCCACCACGGACGCTTCCGGCGCGCGGCGGGCTCGGTCGAGGGGCCGGAATCGTGCTCGACCTGCTTCGCCGCGGGCGCTGCGGTGGAAGCGGCAGGCCGCGAGGACGCGGACGGCTCTCCGTGCGACGGAGGCGCCGACACGGGCGGTGCCGACGCGGGCGGCGCCGACACGGGCGGCGGGGGCACCGAGTTCGTGAACGTCGCGAGATCCGGCGATGCCAGTGCCTGCGCGCGCGGGCGCCGCGGCGGCAAGGGAGGCGGCGGTGGCTTCTTGGGTTGCGCGGAGTGCGGATCGGCCTGCGCGGCCGAGCTTGCGTTGGCCAGCTCGGCGTCGCGCTCGGGCTCGACCTCCTCGAGCTCGACCTCGGTGCTCTTCGGCGGCACGGTGATGCGCGTCGCGTCGCCCTGCGCCTGCTGGCCTTCGCCTCCCCCGGGAGAAGCGCCCGATAGCTCGGCCTTCGCCTCGTCAACGGGCTCGGACTCGGGCTCGACCTCCGCGACCTCGTCCGCGCCCGCGCCCAGCGGCCAGTCCAAGGGGTGCGCGTCGATCTCCGGCGCCGAGGCCTGCCTCCTGGGTCGCCTTCGAGGTGCCGGCTGGGGGGTGTCGAAGGCGGCGTCGCGCGCCGTCGGCGGGCCCTCGGAGAGCCCTTCCTGGAAGGACTCGAGGCCCATCCCGGTCGGGACGTCGTCCGGCCGGATCCTGAACTGGAGCGGCGGCCATTCGTGCTCCGCCGGATCGGTCAAGAGCGGCGGTCTTGCGGGCTCGGCGGCCGGGGTGATCGGCGGCACCGGCGGCAGGTCCGACTCGATGCTGACAATCTGGAGCGGCCGGATCACCGCGACCGAATCGGGATCGATGATGAGCCCACTCGGCGCCGGCATCGGCGGCATGCTCGAGGATTTCGGTGACGGGCGCGGGACCGCACGGGGTGCGACCAGCTCGGCCAGGTTCGTCGCCGCAGCCGTCGCCGCAGCCGGCTTGCTGGCGGGCCTGGATCCATCGAGCGCGGGCTCGCTGGGACGCCTGGGCGCCTCGAGCGTCGGGTAGCTGGGCCGCCTCTCGGAGGCGCTCGGCCACCCGTCGTCGTCCGCCTCGTCGAGCGCGCGCGAGCGCTGCGTCCCGGCATCCTCGGGCACGGTGGCGCGGTCCTGCGTGGCGACCTGATCGTCGACCTGCTGCGCCGCGTCTCCAGACACGTTCACGAGCCGCCGCGAGCGCCGCCGCCCGGTCTTCGCGCCCTCGCCGCGCTCCACTTCCGCGGCCCGCTCCACCTCCGTCGCCAGCGACTGCCACGACCGCCTGGAGCTGGGGCTCGTCGGCAGGGGAGCGCCGTGCCGAGAGCGCTCCGTGGGCGGTCCGGCGATCCGAGGGTCGAGATCGAGATCCGGGATCTCCGCGATCTGCCCGCCGGAGCTCCCGTCTGCGATGCCCGTGATGACATCGAGGCGCGGCAGCGGCAGCGGCGTCGCCGTCGCCGTCGCGAGCTGTGGCTGTGGGCGCGCGCTGGGCGCGCGCTCGGGCCGTGGAGCGGACGCTCGCGCGGGGAGCGAGCCGTGCTCTCCCTGCGGCGCCGGTGCGGCTGCGTTCCCTGCCTCGCCCGGCAGCGGCACGCCGGGCTCTCCGGAGGCGCCGTCTTCCTGGGCGGGCGTAGCCAGGGGGTTGCGCGGCCGCTCGCTCGTCATCGCTGGCCCCCTCCGTCCAGCGGCTCGCCGTAGAGGATCGGCCCAGGAGCCCTGCTCCAGGGGGGCGCCACCCCGCGCTCCACGAACATGACCGCGGTGGATCCGAGGTGGAACTTGCCGATCTCCTCGCCGGCCGCGACCGGAAGGGCCGGCGAGATGGTGTGCAGGCCGAGCGGCACGTCGCGCGCGTCGATGGCGCTCACCGTGATCCGTCCGACGATCATCGCGCCCACCATCACCACCGTAACGCGCCCCTGGCGCTCCGTGTCGATCACGATCGCGACGCGCCGGTTGCGCGCGAAGAGGCCCGGGACGTGGCGCTCGCCGATCGCGTTCACCGGGAACAGCTCCCCCGGCATCGAGCGGATGAGGCTCACCCGCCCGGCGACGGGTGAATGGACCCGGTGGTAGTCGCGGGGCGACAGGTAGACGATCGCGAACTGCCCGCCGTCATAGCGCGTGGCTTCTGCGGGGTCGCCCACGAGGTCTTCCACGCGGTAGGGCTGCCCTTTGATGGTCAGGCGCCCGCCGTCGGTCACGGGGCCGAGCGCTTCGACCCGTCCATCGGCAGGGCTGGTGATGGCTCCGGGATCGGAGCAGACAGGGCGCATCCCCTCGCGGAGCTTGCGCGTGAAGAACGCGTCGAAGCTCTCGTAAGGGCTCGTCAGCACCTCGGCCGCGTCCATGTCGACGCGGTACGCGCGCGCGTAGAGCTTCACCACCGTGTTCAAGACGGCGGCGGGTGCTCTGGCGTCGCAGAGGCGGCCAACGGCCCGGGTAATGCGCTCTCGCGGAAGCACCCGCAACAGCTGTGCGGCGGCGTAGGTGGCAACGGTCATTGTGCGGAGCAGCGGTAACGATGCGGGAAAGAGAGCGGTGCAGGAATGCTAGGCCTCAGGAAGGACCTTGGTCAACGCTCGGGTCAGACGAACCTTCCAGCGTCGGCGCGGTCCCCATCCAGCGAGGGAGCTCAGCCTTGACGCGACGCACAGCGCGATCCGAGGCGCGACGCCAGGCCCGTCCCCCGCGCCCCACGTTTCTCCACGTCGCCGCGAGCGCGTCAATCGCGAAGCGCCGCTCCGCGCAAATGGAGGCGCGAGGGCCCGCCGGCCGTCGCCTCGACGCGCTCCATTCTGAAGCGGTGATCCGGACCGCGCGCTGCAACTTCGATCGATCTCCGCGGGCACAGCAGAAAAGCGGAGCGGTTTCAAGGGCCTGCGTCCTGGCACGCCGCTCGCTGAAGAGGGCCGAGGAGGCTCGCAACAACGATGGAGATCAAGTTCTGGGGAGTTCGCGGGAGCATCGCTTCGCCTGGGCCGGAGACGGCTGCGGTGGGCGGAAACACAAGCTGCGTGGAGGTTCGCTGCGGATCGTCGCGGATCATCCTCGATGCAGGGACGGGCGTACGCAAGCTCGGAGATGCCCTGCTCCGGGAGGGGCCGGTCGAGGCGACGGTGCTGCTGTCGCACCTGCACTGGGACCACATCCAGGGCCTGCCGTTCTTCGTGCCGGCGTACCTGCCGGGCTCCAAGCTGTCGATCGTGGGCAGCGCGCACGGGGTCGGGAGCCTCCGCGAGGTGCTCTCGACGCAGATGGCCGCGCCGAGCTTCCCCGTCCGCATGGACGAGCTCTGCGCGCAGATCGCCGTGCGGGAGGCGCGGCCGGGCGAGGCGTTCGATGTGGGCGAGGTCCACGTGCGGATCGCCAAGCTCAACCACCCGGGCGGCGTCCTCGCCTACCGCGTCGAGCACGAGGGCCGCAGCGTCGTCTACGCGACCGACACCGAGCACTACGCCTGCGTCGATCCGGCGCTGCGCGCGCTCGCGGACGGCGCCGACGTGCTCATCTATGACGCGCAGTACACCCCGGAGGAGTACCGCGGCGACGGCGGGCGCTCGAAGGTCGGCTGGGGGCACTCGACGTACGTCGCGGGCGCGGAGATCGCGCGGGCGTGCGGCGCGCGGAAGCTCGTCCTGTTCCATCACGACCCGCAGCGGACGGACGCCGGCGTCGCGGAGATCGAGCGCCTCTCCCGCGAGCTCTTCCCTGCCTCGGTCGCCGCGCGCGAGGGGCTCTGCATCCACGTCGAGGCCCTCGCGCGGGCCGCGTGATGACGCGGATGACGACAAGCGCGGCGCCATCTATGCTGGACACTGCTCCGCTATCCATGTCGCGCCTCTCGCTGCTCGTCGATCTCGCCTCCCTCCTCGCCCGGGAGGTCGACTTCGACGCCCTCCTCGGCACGGCGTGCGAGCGGCTCGCGAAGGCGCTCCGCGCCGACCGCGCGACGATCTGGCTCGTCGACGCAGAGCGCGGCGATCTCGTGACGCGCGTCGCCCTGCTGCCCGAGCTCCCCTCGCTCAGGCAGCCGCTCGAGCGCGGCATCGCCGGGCACGTGGCCACGACCGGAGAGGTCGTGCGCGTCGACGACGCCTCGCGCGACCCGCGCTTCGATCCGTCGGCGGACCGGGCGACGGGCTACACGACGCGCTCGATGCTCGTCGCGCCCATCCGCGAGGACGGCGCCGCGCCGGTCCGCGGCGTCGTCCAGCTGCTGAACCGCGCCGGCGCGCCCTTTGACGAGGAGGATCAGCGCTACCTCGTCGCGCTCGCGACGCAGCTCGCCCGCGCCCTCTCGCTGACGACGCTCCGCGCTGCCGAGGGCGGCGGCCCGGGGGTCGTGCTGCAGGGGCCGTTCAACCGGATCGTCGGCCGGAGCGAGCGGCTGGCCGCCGTGTACGAGAAGGTCCAGCTCGCGGCCCAGACCGACGCGACCGTGCTGCTCCGCGGGGAGACAGGGACCGGCAAGAGCCTGTTCGCCCGGGCGATCCACGTCAACTCGCGGCGCCAGACGAAGCCGTTCGTCACCGTCGACTGCACGACGCTGCCGGCGCAGCTCGTCGAGAGCGAGCTCTTCGGCCACGAGCGGGGGGCGTTCACCGGCGCGGATCGGCGCGTGCCAGGCAAGGTCGAGCTCGCCGAGGGCGGCACGCTGTTCCTCGACGAGCTCGGGGACCTGCCGCTCGACATCCAGGGCAAGCTCCTTCGCTTCCTGCAGGACCGCTCCTTCGAGCGCGTCGGCGGTCGCCAGTCGCTCCGCGCCGACGTGCGCGTCGTGTGCGCGACGCACTGCGACCTCGAGCGCGCGGTCGCCGAGGGGCGCTTCCGGAAGGACCTCTACTACCGCGCGCGCGTCGTCGAGATCGATCTGCCGGCCCTGCGCGAGCGCGGCCCCGAGGACGTCGAGACGCTGGCCCGGCACTTCGCGGACGTCTACGCGACGAGGTACGGCAGGCCGTCGCCGCGCTTCGATCCGGACGCGCTCCGCCACATCCGCGCGCATACGTGGCCAGGCAACGTGCGCGAGCTCGAGCACTGGGTCGAGAGCGCCATCGCCCTCGCGCCGGACGGCCGCATCTCCGCAGGGCACCTCCCGACGCGCCGGGGCGAAGGCGCCCCGCCGCACGCCGCCGCGGCGCCCGAGGGCGACGCGCGGGTCGCGCTGCCGCTCGGGCTCACCCTCGACGAGGTGACGCGGCGCTACGTCGAGGCGATGGTCCGGGCGTGCGAGGGGAACAAGACGGAAGCGGCGAAGCGGCTCGGCGTCGGCAGGAACACGCTGGCGCGCGCGCTCCGCGCGAAGCACTGAGGCCGCGCGGGCCGCGGGGCGCAGGCGCGACCTTCCTCACCCCGGATCCACGGGGAACGTCAGGCCGATCCCGGCGATCGCCGCGACGGCCGATGACTTCCACCTCGCGGCCGGGCCGGCCGCGAGCAGAGGGCGCGCCAGGACGATGTGCAGCTCGAGGAAGCTGCGCAGCTGGAGGTACCGCGCGATGCGCCACTCGGCGCCGCCGCGCGCGCCGGAGGTGAGCAGCCAGAGGACGTCGCCTCCCGCCTGGGTGATGTCCTCTCGGATGGGCGCGTGGACAGCGCCGAGCTGGACGACGTTGCACAGGAAGACGTCGTCCCGGTGCCTGCAGAGCGACATGGCCCCCAGCCCGGCGCTGATGCGCCGCGGCCCGGCGCTCGGCAGATCGCTCGGAGCGCTGCCCAGCGCGACGAGCGCCCGCGCCTCGAGCGACACGGACAGGTCGGACCAGCGGAGAGCGAAAGCGGGCGAGAGGCCGATGCCTGCCGTGGGTGTCAGGCCAAATGCCAGCACGGAGGACGCGCTGAACTCGCTGTGCACGCGCGGCTGCGGCGCGCGCTGCGTGCCGTGGGCGTAGGCGGGGGCCGGCAGGGCGAGGCCCAGCGCGATCATCAAGGGGATGCGACCAGGGTTCGGCATCCCGCGCACCGTAGGAGCGCGCTACGGCGCGACGGAATCCGGAGCGGGCGCGCTCACGCACAAACCGCCGCTCGCGCGCCATTGCGTTGAGCGGCGCGATTTCCTCGTCTCGCGGTCTTTTTTTGGAGCGCTGATGCGACGGGCTAGCGCGCCCTGCGGCGCGCGGCCTCGCAGAGGGCTGCACGGAGGGGATCGCCCGGTAGATCGGGCGGCAGCTTCTCCTCGCAGGCCACGTCGGGGTTCAGCGGATCGAGCGCCGTGCCCGCCGAGAAGGCGCGGTCCCCGTCGGGGCCTCCGTGGAGCAGCCCGTGCAGCGACCACCACCGGCCGTAGCGGCTGTTCACGTCCTCCACCCGCTCGACGAGCGGCGAGGCGCTCGCGCGCTCGCCCGACGCCAGCAGGGCAGCGGCGAGGAAGCAGCGCACCGCCGGCTCGTGCGGCGCGAGCGCCTGCGCGCGCGCGTGCTGGACCGCGGCGGCGGCGTGGTGGCCGCGGTCGTGGAGCAGCTGGCCGAGCCGCACCCGCTTGCTCACCTCCTGCCGGTGCGGCATGTCCGCGCCGGGCGCGAGGTCGGGCGGCACGTCGGCCGGCACGCTGGCGAGGTAGGCGCGCCAGCGCTTGTCCCAGGCCGCGAGGTCCGCGCCGGAGATCTCGGCGATCGCCCGCTCGAGGTCCGCGTCGCTGCTCGCGTCCTTGATCCGGAGCAAGAGCTGCGGCAGCGCTGTGTCGCCCGCCTCCCTCGTCCAGTAACGGATGAAGCTCGCGACCTCGGCGAAAACGACCGCCGCCTCCTCCGCGCTCGGGAGCATCGCGATCGAGGGGCCGATCTTGTCGAGCGGGCGCCCGAGGCCCTTCTGGATGCCCAGGAAGGCGATCGCGTCCGCGGACGGTACGTCGTCCAGCGGGTCGGGCTCGCGCCAGCGGACCTCCTCGCGCTTGGCCACGCCCTCCTGCAGCCACAGCGGGGCGTTGTCGCGCGTCCCGCGCGACAGGGCGAGGTGCGTTATCTCGTGCGCGAGCGTGTCCAGCCAGGGATAGCCGTTCGGCGTGGCGCGCGGCGAGAGCATCGTCACCCGCCCCCACTTGGCGATGGCGACCGTGCCCGTCGTCCGCGCCGCGTCCTCGGGCAGCCCCGTCATCGCGGAGAGCGTGAACTGATCGCGGACAAGATCGATCCGCAGCGGCCGGAGGAGCTCGACGCCGAGGTCCTTCGCGAGCACGTCGCGCGTCCTCGCCGCGACGTCGACGAGGAACGGCACGAGCGCGCGATCGTCGTCGTCCTGGAGCCGCACCCAGACGCCGCGCTCCTCGTCGTTCACGACGACCGTCGCCGCGGTGGCCCGGGCGCAGCCGCGCGCGATGTCCCCGAGCGCCGCGCCCTCGGCCGTCGCCGCGAGATCGGGGCGCGCGAGGATCGCGGAGGCGGCGTCGCAGTCGCCCTCGTAGATGGCGAGGCGGCCGCGCTCGAGCGCGAGCGCGAGGTCCGCCGGATCTGCGTCCTTCAGGGCGTCTCGCGCCGCGGCGACGTCGATCTCCAGGATCGCGGCCCGCGCCCGCGCCGCGCGATCGAGATCGCCGACCGTGAGGCGGCCGGACGCGGTCGCCGACGCCGTCGCGAGCCCGGCGAGGATCGCCGCCCGGAGGCCGCGCTTCGCGATCGCCGTCGCCCCGCGCCGAGCCGTGGCCGCCCTACCGCCGGTGCGTGTCATTTCAGGAGCCCTTCCGCGTAACGCTTGACCGCCTCTCGCAGCCGCGGCTCCGAGGTTCCCCCGAGCCCCTCGAGCACGCGACGGCGGAACTCCTCGGGGCCCTTGTGCTTGTCCTTGTCCGGGATGTCGGCCTTCCTCGCCATGTTCCGCTCCCCTTCCGACTCGGCGTCGCCCTCCTGACCCTGGTCCTCGCTGCTCGACATCTCGAGCAGCCGCTGCGCGTCGCGCTGGCGCTCGTTGCCGCCCTCGCCGTCCCCCTCGGCGAGGGCGCGCTGGGCGTCGCGCATCGCCTGCTCGGCCTCGTCGAGGCGATCGAGCATCTCCTCCGGCATGCGGCCGTCGCCGCGCTCGCCCCGCTTGCGGAGATCGCGCGCTCGGTCAGCGAGCGATCCCTCGCGCTGGCTCGACTTCCCGAGGCCGTCCCGCGCCCGCTCTGCCGCCGCCTGCCGCAGCTTGCGCAGCGCCTCCTCGGCCCAGGCCAGCTCCTCGGCGAGCGCCTGCTGCGCCTCGCCGGCCTCACGAGCGGCGCGCTCCTCGGGGAAGAAGCCGCCGGCCTGCGCGCCGAGCCGCTTCGCGTCGCCCAGGGAGCGCATCGCGCCCCGGCCGCTCGTCACCGCTTCCTCGGGGCGGCCCTGCTCCAGCGCGCCGGCCATCGCCTCGGCCTGCTCCCTGCCAGCCGCCGCGGCGGACTCGGCCGAGCCCGGCGCCGCGCCCGGCTGCGGCAGGTCCCGCACGGCATCGCGGATCGCCTCGGCGTGCTTCTTCGCCTCCTCCCGGAGCGCCGCGATGTCCTCGGGCCGCGACGCGCGCGAGAGCTCCTCGGCGACCGCGTTCGTCTCGGCGGCGTGATCGCGCGCGAGCTCCTCGAGATCCCGCTCGCTCTGGGCGACGCTCTCGTCGGCGTTCGACGCGTCCCCGGGGTCAGGCCCGCGCGGCGCGCCCGACTCCACCCCGCCGCGGCCGCCGCCGCCGAACGAAGGCTCCGGCCGCCTGAGCCGCGCCGCGAGGTCGCGCGCCGAAAGCTCGGTGTGCAGCCAGTCGCTGACGCCGCGGGCGCGCGCGATCCTGCGCAGGTCGTTCGCGACGATCTCGCCGAGATCGAGGCCGAGCTCGCCGAGCTTGCCGAGCTCGACCCCCCCGCCGCCCAGCACCGTGACGGCCGCCTCCAGGCGGACCTCACCGCCCTCGCGGTCGCCGCTGCCCAGGAGCTCGGCCGCCGCCGCCGCCTCGTCCGCGACATCGGCGAGCCGCTGCGCGACGGCCCGGGCGTCGCGGTGGCTGAGGCCGCGCAGGCCGGCGTCGAACGCGAGCAGCGCGCCCTCGGTCTCGTCGAGCAGCTCCTGGTGCGCCGCGCGGGTCGTCGACTTCCGCTCGGCGGCGAGCGCCGCGTCGAGCCGGGCCAGCTGACCTCGGGCGAGCGACGCGATGCGCCCCCGCACCCGCAGCCCGCCATGATCCGCGGACAGCGCCGCTTCGACCGCCGCCTTGGCCGTCGCCTGCACCTCGGCCTCGTGCGCCGCGTGCGCCGCGGCGCCGCCCGCCTCCGGCGTCCTCTGGCCGATGCGGTCGGCGAGCAGATCCGTGAGGGCGTCGCGCGCCTTCACCAGCGCGGCGTAGCGCCGCGCCTCAGGCTCGCCCACCTGCGGCGGGACGACCAGGATCGCCTCGCTCCTGCCCCACTTCGGGCCCTCGATCGGATCGTTGTCCCGCGCCTCGATCCGCACCTCGACGGGCACGTACGTCCTGCGGAAGAAGGGATCGCGCGCCCGGAGCTCGTAGCCTCCTCGGTCGACCTTCGCGTCCGCCGCGGGCCGCGAGAGCACCCGCCGCTCCTCCTTCGCTCCGGCGCGCAGGACGAGATCGACCTCGCGCAGGCCGTGATCGTCGGTGATCTCGTAGCGGAGCGGGATGCTGGGCTCGTCGAGGAGCTTCACCGTGCGCGGCGCGCCCTCGAGCGTGACGCGCGGCGCGTCGTCCGGGATCGACACGACGCGCTGCGTGTCGGCCTGCCGGACGCGCACCCGCCCGAAGCGCGCAGCCGCCTGGAGGGTCGTCGATTCGCCGAGCGTCCAGCGGGCGACCACGCTGCCCTTGCCGTCGTCGACGAACGGCACCTCGGCGCCGCCGTCCGTCAGCACGAGCGCGCGCCCCGCGCGGACGGGGCGGCCGCGCACCGTGATCACCGTCCCTCGGGGCTGCATCGTCGGCGCGAAGGGCAGGAGCTCCTCCGCGCCCTGGTGCAGGTACTCGGGCGGCGCCGCCGTCATCTCGACCTCCTCGATCCACGGCAGATCGAGGGGAGCCTCGCCGCCGCGGGCGGCGAGGACGTCCAGCCCCTCGACGACGCGCGACGGCTCGATCGCCGCCGCCGCGAGCGCCGCCGCGCCGAGGGCGAGGCCCGCGCTCGCCCACCGCGTCGCCGCCTGCCGCGCGCGCGCGATGACGCGCGCCTGCGGGGCGCGGCCGAGCAGCCGCCGGAGGTGCAGGCCGGCGAGCTCCGGCGAGCCGACGCGATCGTCGGCCGCGGCGCGATCCGCGAGCGTGAGCGCCCGCAGGGTGGCGGCGCCGAGCGCCTCGTCCGTGCGGCCGATGATCTCGCGCACCGTGCGCCGTGCGTCGCCGCGCCGCCGCCGCACGAGGACGGCACGCGCCGCGATCGCCGCGAGCAGCAGCGCGAGCCCGGCGCCGGCGAGCCCGCGGGCGAGGGGGGACCCCACGCGCGCCACGTGGGCCGCGCCGAACAGCCCTGCGCAAGCCGCCGCGGTGAGCGCGCGCCGCGCGGAGGGGCCCACCTCCGCATCCCAGACGGAGCGCAGCCGCGCGATGGACAGGGCCGGCGCCTCGTTATCCATGGAGAGGCAAGGGTAACCGGCGGCGGGAGGTGGTCCAGCGGATCGGTGGGATCCCCCGGGAGGCGGGAGCCCGGGCGATCAGACGTCGAGCTCGCCGTCGGTCATGAACCAGCTCTCCGCGTCGAGCAGCACGCGCCGCAGCTCGTCGGGGAAGGCGGGATCGAGGTGTACGATGAGCCACCGCGAGCCGACGTTCGGCGGGTGGGGGCGGGAGAAGAACCCGAGCGCCCGCAGGCGGGCGCTGAACGAAGGGGGCGTCACGAGGAGCATGCCCACGGAGACGTGCCCCTCTCGCCGCATCGCCTGGCAGAACTCGAGCAGCAGGGCGTCGAACGTGGGGCCGTTGTCCTCGCAGAACAGGTCGCTGATCTCGACCTTGTTGTTCCGCACCGAGTAGACGGCGTAGCCGAGCAGCCGCCCGTCGTGCCTGTCGAGCATGCAGAAGAAGCGGTATCGGACGTTGCCGAGCTGCGCATACCGCCAGTTCAGGAACTGGGCGCTCCGCTCGCCGACGATCGGCCAGGGCTTCGCCCGCGACCACAGCGCGTCGAAGCGGTGATCGGCGGCGTCCACGAGCTCGGTGCGCACGCGGCTCCCCTTCGCGAGCAGCGCGGCGGTGTCCCGGAGCGCCATGGAGGCGTCGATGGCGCTCCCGGCGGCCCGGACCAGGAGGTTGTCCGGCTTCACCGTCGCCCGCTGGACGGCGCGCTCCGCCGCGGTCGACAGCGCCTGCGCGAGCGGAGCGGGCGGGGCGCCCGGCTCCGCCGCCTCCCACAGCGCGCGCCAGCGAGGGTGGGGGACCGCCGACGCGGCCCGCTCGGCGACCCGCTGCACCACCGCGCTCACCGTGTTCCGCTGCTCGCCGGCCGACGCGGCCGCGAGCTCGTTCAGCTTGTACGCGGCCATGAGGGGCCGGACCCAGATGATGGAATCAGCGATCTTCTTGTAGCCGGCGCGCTGGAAGATCGGGAATGACGCCTTGTTGGGGAAGCCGAACAGGAAATCGACCCCGGCGTCGCGGCAGCCCCTCGCGAGCTCTCGCTGGATGCTCATGGCGGCCCCCGCGATGCGGTGCGCCTTGGTCACGCCGAAGTCGCCGAGGACGCCGGCCTTGAGCTTCCGCCCGTCGACATACAGGTCGCGCGGGTAGAACGAGCCGCTCCCGATGATCTCCCGCTCCGGTCCATGAAAGCCCATCCAGGTCCGCGGGGGGCCGGCGGGGTTCTGCTGCTGGAACCAGCGCATCCGCTGCTCCACGAACTCCTGCGATACCTCGCCGTGAGCGAGGTTCTCTCTCCAGAGCTGCGCGAGGACGTCCCTGTGCTCTTCGGGCTGGATGCGGGCGGCGCTGTAGACCTTCTCCATGGCTTTCCGGTGCGCTCTCCTGGCGCGGCAGAGCGGCGCGCCGCGCCCGTCATGGCCGAAGGCGGCGAGGGCGTCAATCGCGCCTGGCGACGCGGCGAGGCGTTCCGCGCTGGGCACAGCGACGCCCGCGCGGCGAAGGCGTCATCGCGGAACCGGAGTACACTCGCGCGATGTCTCGCCGCGCCATCGCCGCCGTCGCCTGGCTCTTGTTGCTGTTCGCCCTGGCTTGCAGCTCCGCGCTGCCGCCGCCCCCTCCAGGCGCCTCGCAGGCGAAGAGCAGCGGCGCCCCTGCGCGGCAGCCGGGCCCAGCCGCTGATCCGGGAGCGACGCTCGATGAGGAGGTGATGGTTGCGGACGGCGACCCCGGTCCGGTGCCGGTGACCCGCGCGGATCCGGCGCGCGGCGGCCGGCTCGCGCCCGTGACGATCGTCGTGTTCTCCGATTTCGAGTGCCCCTTCTGCAAGCACCTGGGCCGCACGCTGAGGCAGCTGGAGCAGCGGTACGGCGCGGAGCGGCTGCGGGTCGTGTGGAAGAACTTCCCGCTCGCCTTCCACAAGCAGGCTCGGCCGACGGCCGAGGCCGCGATGGCGGTGTTCGCGCACGCCGGTCCCAAGGCCTTCTGGGCGTTTCACGACGCCATCTTCACGGCCGACGAGCGGCTCTCGCCGGAGGTCGAGGCCGCCGCGCTCCGGGGGGCCGGGGTGACCCCCGGCCAGATCCAGCAGCTCGTCCAGCAGAGCGGGGCGGCGAAGAAGGTCGACGCGGACATGGCGCTCGCCGGGCGGCTCGGCGTGAACGGCACGCCCGCGTCGTTCATCAACGGCGTCCTCCTCGTCGGCGCGCAGCCGGCGGAGCGGTTCGCCGAGATCATCGACGCGCAGCTCGCCGCGGCGCAGGCGCTCCGCGCCGAGGGGACGCCGCCGGAGAAGATCTACGCGGAGCTCGCGAAGAAGAACTTCGCCCCTCCTGCCGAGGAGCCCGACGACGCCGAAGAGGAAGGCGACGGCGGCGTGGTGCACCTCGTGCCCGTCGGGGACTCGCCCGTGCGCGGCGCGGAGACGGCGCTCGTCACGATGGTGCTGTTCAGCGACTATCAGTGTCCGTTCTGCAGGCGGGTCACGCCGACGGTCGAGAAGCTCAGGGCGCAGTACGGCGACAAGCTGCGCGTCGTCTGGAAGGACCACCCGCTCCCGTTCCACCCCCGGGCCGAGCCCGCCGCAGAGCTGGCGCGCGAGGCCCGCGCCCAGAAGGGAAACGACGCCTTCTGGCAGGCCAACGATCGCCTCCTCGCCGGCGAGGCCGGCCTCGACGACGCCGCCCTCGAGGCCGTCGCCGCGGACCTCCGGCTGAACGTCAACGCGGTGAAGCGCGCCGTCGCCTCGCACAAGCACGCCGCCAAGATCGAGGCCGACGTGGATCTCGCCGACGATCTCGGCGCCCAGGGGACGCCGCACTTCTTCATCAACGGCCGCAGCCTCGTCGGCGCGCAGCCGATCGAGAAGTTCCAGGCGATCATCGACGAGGAGATCGCCAAGGCGGAGGCGATGGTCGTGGCCGGGACGCCGCGCGCGAAGGTCTACGAGGCCATCCAGAAGCAGGCGGTCCCGCCGGCGCCGCCGCCGAAGGTGTCCGTGCCGCCGGCGCCCAAGGGCCACCCCAGCAAGGGCGCGGCCGCGGGCAAGGTGGTCATCCAGGTGTTCTCCGACTTCCAGTGCCCTTTTTGCGCGCGCGCCGCCGCCACGATGGACGAGCTCATCAAGGCGTTCCCGGGCAAGGTCCGTGTCGTCTACCGCCACCTGCCGCTCCCCTTCCACCCGGAGGCGCAGCTGGCCGCCGAAGCGGCCATGGAAGCGCTCGCGCAGAAAGGGCCGGCCGGCTTCTGGAAGATGCACGACCTGCTCTTCAAGGCCAACGACGCCTCGAACCTCGACCGCGCGGCCCTGGAGCAGCACGCCGCGAGCCTCGGGCTCGACGCGGCGCGCTTCGCCAAGGCGCTCGACGAGCACACCCATCGCGCCGCCGTCGAGGCCGACGCGCAGGCCGCGCGGAGCGCCGGCATCACCGGGACTCCCGGGTTCGTGATCAACGGTTACCTGGTCAGCGGAGCCCAGCCGCTCGCGAAATTCAAGAAGGTAGTTCGGCGCGCCCTCAGCGAAGCGAACTGAACACGACCTGAACACGCGCGACACGCGCTTCCCGGCGGCGCGCGCTCCGGCTCCGGGCTCCCGGCCCTGCGCTCCGAGTGAGCTGGCGTTCCACGCGCCATGCGCGTTTCTCGGGGCGCCTCCATCGATATTGCGCTTCGAGCTCGTGATAGCCTGTCGCAATGCCCAAACCGCGCGGTCGAGGGACATCGGCCGAACCCAGGCGCACCGTCAAGGCATCGAGCGGATCCGCGCGCGCGCGGCGTCATGGCAAGGCGGGCGAGCGCGCGGGCGCGAAGGCGGGCCCGCCGGCCGCGCTGCGCGACAGGCAGGATCGGGCGCCTGCAAGCTCGCGCGCCAGGCCCAGGAAGGCGAAGGCCGCGACCTCGCTCGTGGAGGCCGAGGTCGCGAAGCGACCGGCGGCGCCGGGGAAGCGCGCCGCGGCCGAGCGACCGGCGACGCCGAGGACGCGCCCCCCGAGAGCGCGCGCTGGCGAGCAGGCCAGCGCCGCGCCGCCGAAGCGGCGACCCCGGAACGCGAAGGCGAAGAGCGGAGCGGACGACGCGGAGTTCGCGCCGCCCCGGCCGCCTGAGCTCGACTGGGACGACACGCCGTCGGATAGCGCCGAGGAGGCCCTCGCCCAGCGCTGGGCGGCGCGGGGTGAGGAGCTCTTCCAGCAGCTCGAAGGCCACGGCGCCGCGCTCCACGAGTACCGCGCCGATCTCAAGGAGGGGCGCTTCGTCTGGATCGCGCCGAGCGGGCGCGTGTCCGCCGAGGCGAGCGCGCGCCTCCTGTGCAGCTGGTCGTGCGCGACCTCGGTCCTGGTCATGGCGTGGGCCGACCCGCTCGCCAGCGGCGCGGGGATCGGGCGCATCGACGGGATGTCCGCGGAGCAGGACGGCATCGACGAGCAAGGCGCCTGGCAGATCGCGATGAGGGCGGCCGACGCCTGCAACGCCGCCTACCTCTATCGCGTGTCCTCGCCGCAGGCCTGGTACTTCCTTGCGCTCGACGGGCTGACGTTCTCACCGAAGCGCACCTCGTTCCATCCGGGCGCGCCGGTCGGCCTCGTGCTGCGCGCCATCGGCGAGGTGCGCGAGGCGATCGCGTCCCGCGCCGAGCCCGCCGACGTCGTCCGCGACAGGATCTCGGCGCTCAGCGACTCGCTGTTCCACCAGGCCAGATATGCCTATCGCGACACCGACTGGGTCGCGCGCCTCGATCGGACCGGCTCGTGCCTTTCGCACCTCGCGAAGCGCATCCCGCGCGCGGGCTTCAGCGCGATCGCCGCGGGCCAGCGCATCGACGAGTGGCTCGATCGCGAGCTCGCGGTCGAGCTGATCAACGCGCTCTCGCTCATCGAGGACGAGTGGAGCCTGTTCGGTTGATGGGGCGCTGACGGGCGCGGTCGAGCTCACGGCGCGCTCGGGTCCGTATCGCGGTCGACGCCGCCCCTCATCGCGTCGCATCGCGTCGCGCGCGGCCGAGCCCTCGCTGCGCGCGCCCCCCGCGGCACCGCTCTTGAAGGGGTCGCAGGAGCGGACGTGAGGGGAGGGGGCGATGGGGCGAGCGAAGCTGTTCGAGGATCGCAGGGACGCCGGGCGCAGGCTCGCGCAGCTGCTCACGGGGTACAGGAGCGAGGCGCCGCTCGTGCTCGCCCTGCCGCGCGGCGGCGTCGAAGTGGGCTACGAGGTGGCGCGCGCGCTGGGCGCGCCGCTCGATGTGTGGATCGTGCGCAAGCTCGGCGCACCCGGGCAGCCGGAGCTCGGCGTGGGCGCGATCGCCGAGGGGGGCGAGGTGTACATCGATCGGGGCCTCGTCGCGATGCTGGGGATCTCCGAGGCGGAGCTCGCCGAGATCGCGGAGCAGCAGGCCGCCGAGGTGGAGCGCGGGGTGCGCCGGTACCGGGGCGACAGGCCGATGCCCCGCGTCGAGGGGCGGACGGTGATCGTCGTGGACGACGGCATCGCGACGGGCGGCACCGTGCGGGCCGCGCTGCGCGACCTGCGCAAGCGCTCGCCGAGGCGGCTCGTGCTCGCCGCGCCGGTCGCCGCGCCGTCGAGCCTGTCGTCGCTCAGCCGCGAGGTCGACGGCATCGCTTGCATCGAGGAGGACCCGGGCCTCCAGGCGATCGGCGCCTACTACGAGGACTTCTCGCAGACGTCGGACGACGCCGTCGCCACGCTGCTCGCCGAGGCGCAGCGCGAGGTCCCGAGGGCGGAAGGGGCGGAGCGGCCCCTCTTCGTCGAGGCAGGGACGGCGGCGCTGCCCGGGGACCTCGCGATCCCGGAGAGGGCGGGCGGCCTCGTGATCTTCGCGCACGGCAGCGGCAGCAGCCGCAGGAGCCCTCGCAACCGCTCGGTCGCGGAGGCGCTCTGGCGGTGGGGGCTGGCCACGCTGCTCTTCGACCTGCTCACCGACGAGGAGGAGGCGGAAGATCGCCGGAGCGCCCGCCTCCGCTTCGACGTCGATCTGCTCGCGCGGCGGCTGATCGGGGCGACGGACTGGGCGCTCGCGCGCCCCGAGCTCCGTCACCTCGCGGTCGGCTACTTCGGCGCGAGCACCGGCGCGGCGGCCGCGCTCATCGCCGCGGCGGCGCGGCCGCGCGTCGTGGGCGCCGTCGTGTCGCGCGGCGGCAGGCCCGACCTCGCGGGCGCGGCCCTGCCCATGGTGCGCGCGCCGACGCTGCTCATCGTGGGCAGCGCGGACACCGAGGTGCTGGCGCTGAACCAGGCCGCCCTCGACGGCCTCGCGGGCCCGCGCCGCCTCGCCGTCGTGCCTTCCGCGACGCACCTGTTCGAGGAGCCGGGCGCGCTCGCGGCGGTGGCCCGGCTCGCCGGCGAGTGGTTCGCGCAGCACCTGATCGCGCGAGGAGACGAGGCGAGGGTGTGACGCGCCGCGCGGCGGCCCGCGCAGGCTGGCGCTCCCGCCGGCCGGCGCGTCGCCTACCTGGAGAGCCAGACGGTGTACGCGTGCGGCATGAACGGCGCGTCGTCGGGATCGAACGGGAGGCTCCGGATCATGCTCCCCGCGTTGACGCCCACGATGAGCAGCCCCGAGAGCCCGTCGAGCCCCACCACGGTGCGCTGCGCGCGGCTGCTGCCGAAGACGCCGGCCACGTCGACGCGGCCGGCCTCGGCGCCCTGCTTGTCGAGCTTCACGATCGCCCAGCGGAACAGCGCGGGCAGCTCCCAGTCGGCCACGAAGGTGATCTCGGCCGTCTTGAGGTCCGGCCGGGCGGCCGCGCTCTCCGCCGAGAGATCGAGCCATAGATACGTCGCGCCGGTCGGCTCGATCGGGCGGAGGGGCGCGACCCGCCGCGGGAGTGTGGCGTAGGGCAGCGACCACTCGAAGCGAACCCGGCCGAGATCGCCGAAGCGCTCGGCGTCGGAGAGGTGCGCGCCGTCGCTGCGGCTGCCCAGGAACGCTCGAGCGATGGCGAACTCGAGGAGCAGGTCGTCGAGGTCCTCGCCGCGGGATCGCAGGGACGCCCGGAGCGCATCGAAGGTGTCGGGCTCGGCGTGGAAGCGCGCCGCGCCCGCGGGCGTGGACTGCGCCGCGATGGCGAGCAGCGACGTCGCGATCTGCGCCGGCGTCCCGGTGCCGTACGCGTCGTCGAGGTACCAGGGAAAGAGCAGGCCGCCGTCGAGCGCGCCGAGCGCTGCGCCGGTGAGCGCTCGCTCGGGCGCCCGCTGGAAGGCGTCGACCGCGGCGAGCTCCTCGGCCGCGCAGGGCGCCGCGATGGCGGCGAGGTAGCTCGCCGTCATGGCGATCGCGCCCTCCTCCGCCCCTGCGTCGAGGCGCATGGCGACGGCGACTCCGAGCGCGTAGGCCGCGTCGGACGCGCTCGAGCACCCGCCGCGCCCCGGCGCTGCGATGATGGCGAACGCGCTCGCGGCGTCGAACCGCTCCCCGAGCGCCCGCAGGTCGTACCCCACGCGCATCGGGCCGCGGCGCGGGCCGCGCTCCAGGTAGAGATCGTACGACGGGCCGCCGCCCCGCGCGCCATCGGGGAGCGGGCGCGGCAGACCGAGCGCGTCATAGGCCCGCATCGCGGCCTCCAGGTGGGTGAGGCTCTCGAGGAGGGCGGCGCCGGGGAGGTCCGCGGGCGCGTGCACGCAGACGGGCAGCGTGAAGGAGCAAGCGCGTTGTGGGACATCGCGCTCGTCCGGGCGCTGCACCGGTGAGACGACGGGTCGGCCCTCGGCCGGCGGGGCTGTTGAGGCGCTGTCGTCGGGGGGCGCCCCGGCCTGCGCGCTCGCGGCGGGTGAGGGCGGCTTGGGCGAAGGCGCGTCCGGCGCGCGCGCTGCTGCCGCGGGGGGGCCGCCGAGGGCCGCGCTCAGGGCGAGGACCACCAGCGCCCAGGGCGCCTTGCGTCGCAGCGCTGGCGCTCGCGTTGGTCGCGCGGCTGGGACGTGTGTGGGGAACGGTCTCATGGGGAGCGCAACGGGTCTCTGGAGGTCCGCCGGCGAGTCTGCCTCGGCGGCTTCGCGCTAGCTCATCGCACGAGCGACCGCCCTTGCCCATGCTCGCCAACGTGGGTCCTGCGCCCCCGCCGGCCCGCGCCTGGAGGGCCCCGGCGGCGGCGTGGCTCATCTCGCTCCAGAGCGGGAATGCAGGGGTGTCTGGACGCCGATCTCACCGAATGGAACTCCTGGTATCCTGTGCGCCCCTCGCCCGCCTCCCGGGCGGGGGCGAAAGCCCAGGACGACTCAATGACCCATCCGCTTCACGACATCTTGCTCCCTGACAGCCGACACGACTTCTTCCCCGTGGTGATCGAGATCCCGAAAGGATCGAAGTGCAAGTATGAGCTCGACAAGAAGACCGGGCTCTTGATGCTCGACCGCGTGCTCTACTCGTCAGTTCACTACCCGGCGAATTACGGCTTCATCCCTCAGACGCACGCGGGTGACGGCGACCCGCTCGACGTCCTCGTCCTCATGCAGGAGCCGGTCGTGCCGCTCACGATCGTGAGGGCGCGCGCCATCGGCGGCTTCTTCATGCGCGACGACAAGGGCGTCGACGACAAGATCATCGCGGTTGCCGTCGACGACCCCTCGGTGGCCCATTACCTGACCCACGAGGAGCTGCCGCCGCACGTGACCAAGGAGCTCATGCGGTTCTTCATCGACTACAAGACGCTCGAGAACAAGCTCGCAGAGGTAGATACGATGTACGACAGGAACCGCGCCCTGGAGGTCATCGAGGAGTCCGTCGCTAGCTATCGCTCGATCAGCGCCTGGTCCAAGGGCTGACGCGGCTGGCCCTGGGGGTCTGGTTGCAGCGGCGCACGGATGGATCGCGGAAGCGGTGGATCGCGCTTCCTGGACCCCTCGGCGTCCACCCCTCGCAACCTTCGAAAAAATCCAGAAACCGGGCATAGCGGCGCCAGGTAACCTCGCGAGAACACTCGGCACGAGGGTTGCTTTACCGCCTGCTGTGGATCGCTTCTCGACGCTCACGGACGACGAAGGCCTTGCCCAGCGGCTCGCCCAGAGCCCTGAGGTCGAAACGCGCCAGGCGATCCAGCGGCTCCGGTTCGACCTCGGATCCGGTGGGAGGTCGGGCTCTCTGGCGTGGCGGGTGACACCGTGAATCGGCTCAACGCGGAGCGTCGAACTCGACTTCGCTCCGGGGAGAGCCGCTCAGGGCCCACCATGACGCATTGCAGGCGAGCGGCAGGGCAAAGACGCTGAAAAAAGACGCTGACAACGATTCGAACGCGGACGACATAAACAACGCAAACAACACGAATGACGCGGACGATTCGGTGACAGGCCATTGAAGCGCGCGGGTATGCGCATGGATTATCGAGGCGACACCGCTTGATCGGGGCTTGACAACATGAGAGACATCAGCTTTTCTCAAGCAATGATGAGCACGCTTAATAGCTTAGTTTCGGCGAAAGCGTGTCGCCGCTACTCCGCAGTGGCGCTTCTCCTCGCCGGCCCGCTCGGTTGCTTGGGCAACCTCGGCAATACCGACGGGACGCCCTCCGAGACCGGTAGCAGCGACAACGGCAGCGGCGCCGGCAACGGCAGCAGCAGCAGCAGCAGCAGCGGCGAGGGGGCCGGCCCGCCGATCGGCGATCCGCCGGACATGCCCACGGAGATTCCGGACGTGTCGGCCTGCGAGGCCGCGGACAAGAGCACCCCGGGCCCGCGCGTCGTGCGTCGCCTGACGGTGGATCAATTCGAGGCCACTGTCCGCGATCTCTTCAAGGACCAGAGCGTCGCCCTCCCGAGCATCTTCAACGATCCGCAGGTGCTCGGGTTCACCGCCGACGCGAACGCGCTGGTGATTCGCGACCTGACGGCCCAGCAGATCATGGATTGGGCCGAGACGACCGCCGACTGGGCGGTGACGAACAAGCTCTCCAGCATCACCACGACGACGTGCAGGACCCTGGATGCGAGCTGCCGGACCGAGTTCATCCGCGACTTCGGCCGCCGCGCGTTCCGCGACAAGCTCACGGACGAGCGCGTCGCGTCCTACGACGCGCTGTTCGGGGCGGAGAAGTCGTTCGAGGACGGCGCCAAGGTGGTCGTGGGCGCCATGCTCCAGTCGCCGTACTTCCTCTACCGCCACGAGATCGGGACCGAGGCGAACGGCACGGGCGTCTACGAGCTCACCCCGCACGAGATCGCGAGCAACCTCTCGTACTTGCTGACCGGGACCATGCCGGACGACGCGCTGCTGCAGGTCGCTGACGCGGCCGCCGCCCAGGGCGCCAACCTGACCAGCGAGCAGATCGCCGAGCAGGCGCTGCGCCTGCTGGAGGGCTCGGCGACCAGGCCGCTCGCCGAGAAGGAGATGATGCGCTTCATGCGCGGCTGGCTCCAGCTGAACCGCCTCGTCACCGCGGTGAAGGACAACACGCTCTTCGATCTCACGGACGCCCTTCGCAAGGACATGATGGCCGAGACGCAGGCGCTCGTCGTGGACACCGCGTTCAACCAGAACGGCACGTTCGCCAGCCTCCTGCAGGCGGACTACACGTTCATCAACGCCAGCCTGGGTTCGCACTACGGCATCAACGGCGCCGGGGGCACCGAGCTGACGAAGGTGACGCTCCCGCCAGGGCAGCGCGACGGGGGCATCCTGGCCCACGGCAGCTTCCTGACGGGGCATGGCGGCGCGAAGCTGTCCTCGCCGACCCAGCGCGGCAAGATGGTCCGCACGCGCCTCCTCTGCCAGCCGCTCGATCCCCCGCCGCCCGGCGTGGATCCGAACGTCAAGCCCCTCGAGACCCCGGCGACCACGCGCGAGATGGTCGAGCAGCACACGAAGGCCGAATATTGCGCGGGCTGCCACAAGTACACCGACAAGATCGGCGTCGGCTTCGAGCACTACGACACGTTCGGTCGGTGGCGGAACGATGAGAACGGGATCGCCGTCGACGTGACCGGCACGGTCGTCGAGCCGCCCACCGGCGAAGACGTCAATTTCAGCGGCGTCACCGAGCTGGCCGACTACCTCGCGGCGAGCGAGGACGTCAAGGCGTGCATGGTCCGTTACTGGTCGTACTACGCGTTCGGCGGCACCTGGGAGCAGGACGGCTGCACGTACGAGAAGGTCCAGGAGGACGCCGCGACGGACGAGTTCCGTCTCAAGGGCGTGTGGCTCGCGCTGACGCGCGCGCCGCACTTCACCCGCAGAGTTCAAGGTCCGTGACCCCACGGCTGCAACCCAAGAACAGATCGGTAGCGAGTGAAAGGATCGGTCATGCGCAGCCACAGTCGTAGGAAGTTTCTCAAGGGTGTCGGGGCCAGCCTGGGGGCCAGCCTTCTGTTCTCTCCCTTCTATGATTCCATCGCCAACGCGGCTCCCGGGAAGAAGCCGAAGCGGCTCCTGATCTTCTTCACCATGGGGACGGCCCCCTCGATCTGGAAGCCCAAGAGCGTCTCCGGCGAGACCCCCACGTTCAGCGAGTCCACCTCGCCGCTCGAGGAGGTGAAGGAGCACATCGTGATGCTGGACGGCCTCCCCAGCGGGAGCCCCAGCAACAACCACGGGTCCGCCGACGGCCTCACCGGGATGGGCTATTACAGCAACGGCCCCTACGGGCTGATCTCGGTCGACCAGTACATCGTCGAGAAGCTGAAGGGCACCGGGCTGAAGACGCCGATCCCCTCGCTCCTGCTCGGCGCCGCCGTCGAGGGTGGCAAGACGGGGTTCTACAAGGGGACCAACCTGGTGCCCATCGCCTCCCCGACGTCCGCCTACTCGACCGTGTTCACGGGTTTCACGCCGTCCAACAACAACCCCGGCAGCAACGACAACAGCGCCGCCGAGGCCCTGCTGAAGCGGCGCAAGAGCGTCCTCGACAACCTCACGAAAGAGCTCACCGGGCTCAAGGGAAATCTGGGGAAGGAGCAGCAGTACAAGCTGGATCTGCACCTCGAGTCGATCCGCCAGCTCGAGGAGCGGCTCTCGAGCACGATGACCCCGGGAGGAGGGGGAGGAGGAGGGACTGGCGCCTGCACCGTCCCGGGAACGCCCACCGGCGACATGACCAATGGCTTGAAGGCCAACCAGCTTCACCTGGATATCATCGTCGGCGCGTTCGCGTGCGATATCACCCGTATCGCCGCGATCCAGTGGGGCTCGGATCAGATGATGAACGCGAACCTGAGCGAGATCGGCCTCACCGGTGAGGAGCATAACGGTATGATCCACACCGGCGCCCCTGCGCACCTCGACCTGATCAAGCTCGAGAAGTGGCTGCACCAGCAGTTCGTGGGCGTCATCAAGAAGCTGAAGGCGACGCCCGAGGCCGACGGCTCCGGGACGCTCCTCGACAACACGCTTGTCGCCTGGTGCCGCGACATGGGCGACGCGCCGAACCACACCCAGAACGAGATGAAGTTCGTCCTGGCCAGCGGCAACGGCGGCTACCTGAAGACGGCCCCTGGCGGCCGGTTCATCAAGAGCGGCGAGCGGCACGAGCGCGTGCTGCTCAGCCTGTGCGATGCGATGGGCGTCACGGACTTCTCTGGCTTCGGGGATCCGGCGCTGGGCAGCAAGACGCCGCTCCCGGGCATCGCCGCGACCTGACGCCGAGGGCGCGAGGCCGCTCGCCGCGACAGGTGCGCCCCCACGCACCTGTCGCGGCGAGCTGCGGGGACGCGCGCATTCCCGGTCGGTGACCGCGGTCCGCGAGCGCATTGACGAGAACTGGATCCTGTCGAGGAAAGCGGCGCGGTTGTCAGGCGTGAGCCTGCCGAGAACGGGCCATGCCGACAACGCTGCTCATCAAGCGCGCGTGGTCCGCGCTGATGCGTGTGCTGTGGTGTAGATGTCTCGAACTTGAAGTCCGTGAGTCCCACGGCGAACTCTTGTAGAAGATCGGTAGCGTGAAAGGGTCGTTCATGCGCAGCCATCGTCGTAGAGATTTCCTTAAGGGGCTGGGGGCCAGCGTCGGGGCCGGCTTCTTGTTCAACCCCTTCCTCGACTCCATCGCCGAGGCTGCGCCCGGGCGGAAGCCCAAGAGGCTCCTTCTGTTCTGCACGATGGGGACCGCGCCATCGATCTGGAAGCCCACGAGCGTCTCCGGCGAGACCCCCACGTTCAGCGAGTCGACGTCGCCTCTCGCGGACGTGAAGCAGCACGTCGTGCTCGTGGACGGCCTCCCCAGCGGGAATCCGGGGAACAACCACGGCGCGCCCGACGGCCTGACGGGGCTCGGCTTCAGCGACCCCGCCAAGCTGATCTCCGTCGACCAGTTCATCGCGGACCAGCTGATCGCCGCCGGCACGAAGACGCAGATCCCCTCGCTCTTGCTCGGGGCCGAGAGCACGGTGAACGGCGGGAGATCGCCGTATTATCGCAAGGACAACCTGCCGGGCATCGCCTCTCCGACGTCCGCCTATTCCACCCTGTTCGGCTCGGCGATCCCGTCGAACACGTCCTCGAACGATCTCTTGCGCCGTCGCAAGAGCGTCCTCGATCACCTCAAGAACGAGATCACGGCGCTCGAGGGGAACCTCGGCTCCGAGCAGAAGTACAAGCTGGAGCTGCACATCGATTCGATCCGGCAGATCGAGGAGCGGCTGTCCAACGCGTCGTCCGGCCAGACCGGCGGCTGCAGCGTGCCGACGAAGCCCGCCACCGATCCGGCCAACCCGCTCGCGGCCAACCTGCTCCACATGGATCTCCTCGTCGGCGCGTTCGCGTGCGACATCACCCGCGTCGGCGCGATCCAGTGGGGCTCGGATCAGGCCATGAACGTCGATCTTCCGGACATCGGGCTGAAGGGCGACGAGCACGGCGCCATGATCCACACCGGCGCACCGGCGCACCTCGACCTGATCAAGCTGGAGAAGTGGCTGTCGCAGCGGTTCGTCGATCTCATCAACAAGCTGAAGGCGATCCCGGAGGCTGACGGCTCCGGGACGCTCTTCGACAACACGCTGATCGCGTGGTGCCGCGACATGGGCGACTCGCCGAACCACAACCAGAACGAGATGAAGTTCGTCCTGGCCAGCGGCGAAGGCGGCTATCTGAAGACGGCTCCTGGCGGCCGGTACATCAAGAGCAGCGAGCGGCACGAGCGCGTGCTGCTCAGCCTGTGCGACGCGATGGGCGTCACGGACTTCGCTGGCTTCGGCGATCCGAACCTGCGGTCCAAGTCGCCGCTCCCGGGCCTCTCGGCCAACTGAGGCGGCCGGCGCGCCGCTCCCCGGCGCGCGCGCGCGCTTCGGTCCCCCGCGACCGCCGCGTCGCGCCCGGGCGCCTGCGCTCTCTCTCGGGCACACGCCGCCGTCGACCCCCGTCCTGTGCCCGGCGTACACTCGTCACCATGACGACGCGCGCGCCGGCGGGGTACGAGGCAGATCAACGGCGAGACGACCTGTCCGCGTACGCGCGGTACCTGTCCGCGATGGACGCGTCGATGCGCCAGAAGGTCGCGCTCACGGCAGCGCACCTCCTGTGCGAGGGTCGCGTCGCCGATATGGGCATGGGCTCGGGGCAGGGCAGCGCCGCGCTGGCCCAGCTCTACCCGCGCCTCGAGGTGATCGGCGTCGACATCGATCCGACGGTCGTCGAGCTCGCGCGCCGCGCTCATCAGCAACCGAACCTGGGCTTTCAGCTGGGCGACATCGCCAGGACGGTATTCCCACCCGAGAGCCTCGACGGGGTCTTCGACTCGTCGGTGCTCCACCATGTCACCTCGTACGGCGGTTACCGCCACGCGAACGCGGCCGATGCGCTGGCGGCGCAGGTGGAGCAGCTCTCGCCAGGCGGGGTGCTCGTGGTGCGGGACTTCGTCGATCCCGGGCCGGGTACGGTGTTTCTGGACGTGCCCGCCGAGGACGGCGACGACGGCCGCGATCCCCGCAGCGCCTCGACGGCGGCGCTGCTCGAGCGGTTCGCGGGTGAGTTTCGCTCGCTCTCGCCGGAGCCGGGGTTCCCGCTGGCGCGCGCCCCGCGCGAGGCCTCCGGCGCGCTCCCCGCGCCGCGCCCGGGGTGGCGCCGGTATCAGCTCGCCCACAAACATGCTGTCGAGTTCGTGTTGAGGAAGGATTACCGCGCTGACTGGGAAGCCGAGGTCAAGGAGGAGTACACCTATTTCTCACAAGCGCAGTTCGAGGCGCTCTTCGCCCGCCTCGGCCTGCGGGTGCTGTCGTCGACGCCGCTGCGCAACCCATGGATCGTGCGGAATCGGTTCGTCGGTCGCTTCGAGCTCCGGGACACCACGGGCGCTCGCCTGCCTTATCCGCCCACCAACTACCTGATCGTCGGAGAGAAGGTGAAGGCCGGTCAAGGGGTCGCGTTCCGGCTCGCGCCGGCGGAGAACCCTCGGCAGTTCTTGCGGATCGAGCACCACCAGGATCGGGCGACAGGGCAGGTGTTCGACCTGGCGGCGCGGCCGCACCCCACGCTGGACATCGTGCCGTTCTTCTTTGCGGGCGAGACGGCGTATGTGCTGGCGCGGACCAGCTATCCGCGGCCGATCGCGCGCGCCTGCCGCGAGGAGACGCCTCCGCTCGACGGCAGCGGGCCGGCGGACTATCTGGCCGAGCCGATCGCGGTCGTGCAGACCGAGTTCCCGGTCGGGCACACGGTCGAGCATGCGCTGGAGCGAGCGGCCGGGGTGCGCGCGGCGGCGATCCAGCGCATGATCCCGGGCACGACGTACTACCCGTCGCCGGGCGGCATCCTCGAAGAGGTGCGCTCGATGCTGGTGGAGGTCGAGCCCACGTTCGTGAACGCGCCCTCGGAGAACGTGTCGGGGTTCGGCACCTCGGGACGCATCCGCGCCATCGAGGCGCGCCAGCTCCTCCGCGCCGCGCAGGTCGGCGGCTTGCCCGATGCGCGGCTCGAGCTGAACGTCTACGACCTCCTGGCGCGCTTCGGCCTGCCGTTCGGGCCGTGGATCGGCGACGAGATCCCGCTCGCGGCGGCCGGCGCGGGGGCCGCTGGCGGCGCCGGCGCTGGCGGCGACGAGGGCGGGGTGGCCGCCGTGCAGCCGACGTCGCTCGCCGCACTTCTCGGGCGCCCGAGCCGCCGGAGGTTCTCGCGGGTGGACCCGAGCGCCAGCGCGGGGTTCCTCGAGGTGCGGCGGGCGCGCTTCGAGGAGCTGACCGCAGACGGCGGCGTGGTGGCCGCGCGGGAGCTGGAGTACGTGGTGCCTCGGCCGCTCGGGGTGCTCACGGTCTCGACCGCGCTGCTCGCGCGGGCGCCGTCGGGGGAGGTCGTGCTCGGCGTGGACGATCACGATCTGCCTGCCGCCCAGAGCTTCTCGGGCAATAGCGGCATCCTGGTCGCGCCGGCGTGGCGGCTGCCGCGGAGCGTGAGCGCGCTGGCGGCCGCCGAGGCGTTCGTACGCGAGCGGCTGCAGGCCGAGTACGGCGTTCGGGTGGGGGCGGCCGTCGAGCTCGGAGGGGCCTACCGCCCTTCGGCGGGGCTGACCCCGGAGCTGGTCCAGCCGCTCGCCTTCGTGGTCACCGCGGCGCCTGCCTCGGCCGAGGCGCCCGCCTCGCCTGCTGCCGTGCCCGACCTCGCGCCGGGGTCCGCTGCCGCTCGGCGGCTCTCGTGGGTGCCGCTGAGCGAGCTCGTCGCAGGGCGAGAGCACCTGCCGGACGGCCACCTCCGCGTCGCGGCCCTGCGCGCGGCGCACGCGCTCGGCCTGGCGATCTCGCCGCCCCACCCGCGGTGACCCGCGGCGGGCTTACCTGAGCGCTTCCTCGAACATGTTCGTGTTGCCGGTCTGGTACGACATCTCGAACCTGACCCTGGAGATCTTCCAGCCGCCCGCTTGCCTGGCGAGCTCATAGCGGTAGTGGCCCGCGACCAACCAGTCCTCGCCGCCCGGCGCGCGCGCGAACCGATGGTAGGCGCGGACATGGCACTCCACGGAGGCGTGCCCTCCTTTCACCTCGATATCGAGGGGGCCGAGGAAATGTTGTGATGCATCGATCGCGTTGTGAAACTTGCTCCAGCCCGCCAGCAGATCGTCCGTCTTCTGCTCCTGCGGCTCGCCCCCGAAGACCGACGTGAAATCGGCCACCACGACGTCGGCATAGAGGCCGCGGAGCTCGGTCCAGCGCCGCTGATCGATGTGGTGAGCGATCCGGACAACGACATTCTGGATCGCCTGCACGTCATTCAACTCTCGCGTCATGGTCGCCCTTTCGTCGCGTGGAGCAGGAGGCGCCGTGCTCCGTGGTGAGCTCTCTCGAGCCGTTCCTGGTCGAAGCAGAGATGCGGTTAGCATGGACGTAAAAAGGCGAGAAGGGCCCCGCCCCCTCGCCCTCTGGGGTTCGACATCGTTCGAGGGAGGCTGTCGACCGGGGGAGGCGCGCCATCGGGCGTGCGCGCGCGCCCGCGCCGCCGGGGTGAGCCCATGAAGCCCCGCGAGCGGCGGTATCGATAACGCGCTGGTGGCCCCCTGATGCTTGGACCCCGCAACCGCGCTCGCCGGACGGCGGTTTCGAGGCCTCAGCGGCGCCGACAGGGCGCGCGAACATGCCGTATCTGCGCGCGCTACCCGCGCGCTCGATGAGATCCGGGCCTCAGCGGCGGCTGGCACGCCGGGCGCTTACCGCGCCGCACATCGCCGGTTCGCCGGCCGCTCCCCGCGGCGCACTGCGGGGCGGAAGACCCCATGGAACTCATGAGCAATTCCCTGAAAATCCCGATGGCCGGCGCCGCGCCGACGGACCTCTCGAGCCGGAGCAGGAGGCTCGGGTGGAGCGCACGCGCCGATTCCGGGAGGGCCCGATCGTTCGTCGCCCTGCGCGGGCGCATGCTCGCGAGCCCGAGCCTGGCCGGGGCGCTCCAGTTCATGCAGGTGACGACCCGCCCCTGGGAGCCCCACGAGCTCAGGGCGTGGCTCGACGAGCACGTGATCGCCCCGGGCTGGATGATGCCCCCGCGCGCGGTGCGCGAGCCGGGCGCGGAGACCGTGGCGCTCCGCGAGCTGGACGAGCGGCCCGAGGCGGTCGAGGCGCTCACCGCGCGCGCGCGCCGGCGCGTGGGGAGCGCGCTGCTCGACTTCGTGGCGCCGGACCCCGACGGCAAGTTTCTCCGCGCAGCGCTGTACAGCGCGCGCGTCCGCTGGGCCGTGGTGGGCGACCGATCGGGCTGGCTGCCCGCGCCGCGCGAGAGCGACTTCCTGAGCGACGTCGTGCTCAGCCTCTTCGCCGCGGCGATCCTCTCGAGCCCGGACATCTATCAGCGCCACATGACCGTCTGCTCGCACTGCGGGCGCGTCGCGTTTGCCCAGGAGGCGCGGCCGTCCACCGCGGCCTGCCCGCGCTGCGACGGCGAGGTCCGGTGGCGCATTCCCCTGGCTGGAACGGGCCGGCGCCGCGGCAGCGGCGGGACCGGCGAAGAGCGCGCATGACCGGCGCCCATGGCGCCTCGCCGGCGGGTGATTCTGGTATAAATTGCTGTAATTATTATGGTTTATGGATCATGGCAGCGCGACGTATGCGACCGCCTCGTCCCTCAACCACGTGCGCTGCCGGCGCACGAAGGTGCGTGTGGCGCGCACGATGGCCGGCGCGAGCTCGTCGGCCGGCAGGCGCCCTTCCAGGTGCTCGCGCACCTGCCGGTAACCGACGGAGCCCATCGCCCGCGCGTCGCCGTAGCCGCGGGAGAGGAGCGCGCGGACCTCCTCCACCCAGCCCTGCTCCAGCCATCCGGCGACGCGGGCCTCGATGCGGCGGTCGAGCTCGGCGCGGTCCCGGTGCACCGCGAGCAGGCGCGCGGCGTGCCGGCGCTCCCGGAAGCCGTGCTCCGCGTGCCACGCGCTCTGCGTCCGGCCCGAGCGCTCGTAGATCTCCAGCGCCCGGCTGACCCGCACGAGATCGTTGGGCGCGAGGCGGGCCGCGCTCTCCGGATCCACGGCGGCGAGGCGCGCGTGGAGCGCGGCGCGCCCCTCGGCGTCGGCGATCGCGCGGTGGCGGGCGCGCACCTCGGGATCGGCGGGCGGCGCGGGCGACAGGCCGAGGACGAGCGCCTTCACCCAGAGGAACGTGCCGCCGCAGACGACGGGGACCCGGCCGCGGCCGCGGATGTCGTCGATCGCCGCCTCCGCGAGCTCCGCGAAGCGCTGGGCGTCGATCGCCAGCAGCGGATCGACCGCGTCGACCAGGTGGTGCGCCGCGCGCGCCCGCTCGGCGGGCGTCGGCTTCCCGGAGCCGAGGTCGAACTCCCGGTAGATCTGCACGCTGTCGGCGCTCACCACCTCGCCGCCGAACCGCTCTGCGAGCCGGATGGCAAGCTCGGTCTTGCCGCTCGCCGTCGGGCCGACCACGACGAGCAGCTCACCGGGCGCCGGCGGCGCGATCGTCTCCCACGACGGCGGCGCGGCCGCGCCTGCGTCCGGGGCGAGCTCGATCGCCGCCTCGCTCACCGCCTCCCCACGCGGTGCTCCAGCTCCGGCCAGCCGACGCGCATCACGATGGGCCGACCGTGCGGGCAGTGGCCGGCGAAGTCGACCTCGTCGAGCGCCATGAGCAGCGCCCGCGCCTCCTCCGGCGCCACCGGGTCGCCCGCGCGCAGCGAGCCGTGGCAGGCCATCGTCGCGAGCGCGAGGTCCACAGCGCCCGAGAAGGCGCGCTCGCCTGAGTGGCTCAGCTCGTCCACGAGGTCGCGCACGAGGCGCTCGGGCGCCGCGCGGCGGAGCAGGGTCGGCACCGCGTGCACCGCGAGCTGCGCCGCGCCCGCCGGGCGCACGTCGAGGCCGAGCCGCGCGATCGCCTCCTGCGCCTCCTCGATGAGCGCCACCTCCGCGGGGGCCGCCTGGACGATCACCGGGAAGAGCAGCTTCTGCGTCGCGACGTCGCGCCCGTCGTACGACGCGCGCAGGCGGTGGAACGTCACGCGCTCCGCCGCGGCGTGCTGATCGAGGAAGTAGATGCCGTCCGGCCCCTCGCACACGAAGAAGGTGTTGCGCACCTGGGCGAGGAAGCGCAGCGACCCCCAGGCGACCACGCGCTCGGCCGCGGCGAGCACCGGCCCGCCGCGCGCCTGTAGATCCGGGTAGGGGACAGGCGGCTCGCCCGGCTCGGCGCGCGCCGGTAGCCCGCCGCGCGCCGATGGCCCGCCGCGCGCCGATGGATCGAGCGCCGCGAGGTCGGCCCACGCCCCGAGCTGCGCCTGCGCTTCCGGCCCGGCCGGCGCGGCCTGTGCGGCGTTCGCGCGCGCCGGCGGGACCCCGCCGAGGTCGCCGCCGAGGCCCCACGGATCGTCCGGCGGCGCTTGCCGCTCGCCCGATGCGCCTGCCGTGGGCGTCGATGCGCCCGCCGCGGGCGCCTCCGCCGCGGGGCCGCCCGACCAGACCCAGGCGTCTCCAGGCGGCGCCGCAGCGTCCTCGAAGAGCTTGCCCTTGCGGCCCTGGAAGCCGCCGGGGGCCGGCGCGGGCATGCCGAACGCCGCGGCCACCTGCGCGGCGACGATCTTGTAGAGCGCGTCGGCGACGGCGCGGCCGTCGGCGAAGCGGACCTCGGCCTTCTGAGGGTGGACGTTCACGTCCACGAGCTCGGCGGGCAGATCGATGAACACCGCGCCGATGGGGTACCGGCCAGGCTCGAGGACGCTGCCGTAGGCGAGCGCGATCGAGCGCGCCAGCGAGCGGTCGCGCACGTGCCGGCCGTTCACGAACATCCACAGCCAGCCGGCGCCCGACCGGGCGCGCTCCGGCCGCGACACGAACGCCTCGACCGTGAGCGGCCCCCGCTGGCCAGCGCACGTCGCGAGCTCCTCGCCCGCGAGCATCGTTCGCACCCGCTCCGCGCGGCTCGAGGTGCGCAGCCACTCCCGCGCGACGCGCCCGTCGCGCGAGAGGACCAGCGTCACGCCCGGCTCGCCGAGCGCGACCGCCTGCGCGATCTCGGACACGTGCGCCGACTCGGTGCCGACGGCGCGCAGGAACTTGCGCCGCGCGGGGACGTTGAAGAAGAGATCGCGCACCTCGACCACGGTGCCGGCGGCGCACCCGCAGGGGATGGCCTGCGCCGCGCCGCCGCCCTCGATCCGGATCTCCGTCCCCTCGGCCTCGCCGTCGCGCCGCGTCCGCAGCGAGAAGCGGCTCACCGAGGCGATGCTCGGGAGCGCCTCGCCGCGGAAGCCGAAGCTCTGGATGCTGCGGAGGTCGTCGATCCGGGCGATCTTGCTCGTGGCGTGGCGGAGCACCGCGAGGGAGGCGTCCTCGCGGCTCATCCCGCGCCCGTCGTCCGCGACGCGCACCAGGCCGACGCCGCCCCCCTCGATGTCGACGCGGATGCGGCGCGCGCCCGCGTCGAGCGCGTTCTCGACGAGCTCCTTCACGACGCTCGCCGGCCGCTCGACCACCTCGCCCGCCGCGATCTGGTTGGCGAGGTCATCCGGGAGGATGGCGACCCTCCGCTCCTCGGCCTGCGTGAGCGTCGATCGAGGATCCGCGCCGGCGATCCTCTCCGCCGTGCTCATGGCTCGTCGCCGGGGTCGACCGTCCGGGCGACCGCCTGGAAGTACATCTTGGTGCGCTCCCGCGTCAGGGCCAGCGCGGCGGAGCCGAGGACGGCCAGCTCGAAGATCACGAAGCGCACCCGCTCGGCGGTCCACCAGAGGCCGGCGTTCGTGAGGCCCGCGCGCTCGGGGATGTCCGGCGGAAGGAGCGCCCCCGCCTGCGCCACCATGTCGATCCAGGCGCCGCGGACGCCCCGGGTGAGCGCGTACTCGACCGCGGCGAAGGCCAGGTTGGCGCAGAGGACCTGGAGGACGAAGCCGCGCGTGCCGGGCCGCCCGCCGAGCGCCAGCCCGCTCGCGACGACGAGCAGCCCGCCGAGGAGCAGCTTCCCGATGCTGAGGGGGAAGGAGACGTCCTGGTACAGGCTCAGCGCGCGCGCCTGCGCGGCTTCGAGCACGAGGAACGTGAACTGGAACGGATCCCCCTGGTCGCGCGCTTGCTCGGCCACGGCCATGACGTCGGGGGCCATGCCGGCGCGCAGGTACATGGCCGTCCCGCACCCGGCCATGAAGCCGCGCACGCCGATGAGCCAGGTGAGCAGCATGGTGGCCACCAGGTACCAGGGGCGCAGCGAGCGCGGGCGCGGAGGGCGGTGCAAGTCCACGTGGAGGAGGCTGGCGTGTAGCACGTTCTCCGATCTCGCGCGCTGTCTTCCTTACCTGCGGATCGCGGAGCGGGTAGCCTCCGGATCGCGAAGCGCCCGCGCGCCTGCGCGCTGGCACAGGTGGCGCGGTGCGGCGGGGCTGTACTAGAACTTCGAGGACGAGGTCCTGGTGGCGAAGAGCAAGAGCGAGCCGCGAACGAAGCGAACGAAGGGGACCGGAGCGTCCCAGCCTGACGGGGTGGCGAAGGCGGGGCTCCAGGCCGGAGCGGAGGATGAAGGCGCGGACCTCCGGCCCGACTCGGACGCGACCCCCCGGCCTGCCGCGAAGCGCCGCGCGCGCTCCACCGCGAAGGACGGCGGCCGCGCGCGTGGCGAGGCGCAGCCCGCGGCGAGCGACGACGAGGGCCCGCGCGAGGAGGACGACGACGAGGCGGACGGCGCGCCCGAGAGCGGCGCCGCGAGGACGGGCGAGGTCGACGAGGGCGACGTCGTGGAGGTCGTCGGCGAGGTGATCGACGACGCGGGCCTCGATCTGAACGACATGGAGCTCCCGCGCTCCGCGCGGGCCAGCGGCGGCGAGGGCCGCGGCGGGGGCGGCGGCGACGTCGCGCTGTCGCGCACGGACCCGCTGCAGGCTTACCTGCGCGAGGTGCAGCGCCACGCGCTGCTCACGCCGGACGAGGAGAAGGAGCTGACGATCAAGTACACGAAGACGCAGGACGTCGCGACCGCCGCGCGGCTCGTGACGGCGAACCTGCGGCTCGTGGTCAAGCTCGCGTACGAGTACCGGCGCGCCTACAAGAACATCATGGACCTCATCCAGGAGGGGAACATCGGCCTGATGCAGGCCGTGAAGCGCTACGATCCGTACCGCGGCGTGAAGCTCTCCTCGTACGCGGCCTGGTGGATCCGCGCGTACATCCTCCGCTTCATCCTCAACAACTGGCGCCTCGTGAAGCTCGGAACGACGCAGGCGCAGCGGAAGCTCTTCTTCAACCTCAACAAGGAGAAGGCGAAGCTCTCGGCGATGGGCATCGAGCCCACGGCGGCGGAGATCGCGAAGCGCCTGTCGGTCGAGGAGAAGGAGGTCGTCGACATGGACCGCCGCCTCGCGAGCGGCGAGGCCTCGCTCGACGCCCCGGTCGGCGATCTCGAGGGCCGGACGATCCCGCGCGTCGAGCTGCTCGTGTCGTCGGGGGCGAGCCCGGACACCGCGTTCGAGGCGAGCGAGATGGGCATGCTCGTCCACGATCGGCTCTCGAAGTTCCGCGAGACGCTGAAGGGCAAGGACGTGATCATCTTCGACAAGCGGATGGCCGCGGAGGACCCGCTCACGCTCCAGGAGCTCGGCAACGAGTTCGGCATCTCGCGCGAGCGCGTGCGCCAGCTCGAGGCGCGGCTCCAGTCCAAGCTGCGGACGTACCTCCAGGAGGAGCTCGGCGACGCCGTCGAGATGGACTAGGCCTTGTCGAGCGGCGGCGAGCAGGGCGGGTCGAGCGACCGCGGGTGCCTCTACGTGGTGGCGACGCCGATCGGCAACCTCGGCGACATCACGCTCCGCGCGGTCGAGACGTTGCGCGGGGCGGACCGGATCCTGGCGGAGGACACGCGGCGCGCCCGGGCGCTCCTCGGCCACCTCGGCGTCTCGGGCAAGCCGGTCGACCGGTTCGACGCGCACGCCTCCGAGGCGGACGCGGCGCGCGCGGCCGCGCGGCTCGCGGCGGGCGAGTCGATCGCCTTCATGACCGACGCCGGCACGCCGGTCGTGAGCGATCCGGGGACGGCGCTCGTGCGCGCGGCCACGGAGGCCGGGGCGCGCGTCGTGGCGATCCCCGGGCCGAGCGCGGTGATGGTGGCGGTGAGCGCGTCGGGGCTGGTGACGGGGGGCTTCCGCTTCGTCGGGTTCCTGCCCCGCGGCGGGCGCGAGCGGCGCGAGGCGCTGGCCCTTGTCACGTCGACGCCGGAGGCGGTGGTGCTGTTCGAGTCGCCGCGGCGCTTCCGCGAGACGCTGGCCGAGCTCGCCGAGCGGATGCCCGGGCGGCGCGCCGTCGTCGCCCGCGAGCTGACGAAGGTGCACGAGGAGATCCTGAGCGGCAGCGTGGAGGAGCTCGCGGCGATCGAGCGGGAATGGCTCGGGGAGATCACGCTCGTGCTCGCTCCCGCGGCGCCGGCTGCGGAGGGGGCGCGCCCGAGCGACGAGGAGCTCGACGCGCGCATCGATCGGGAGCTCGCCCAGGGGAGGCGGGCGAAGCACATCGCCGAGGAGCTGTCGGTGGAGCTCGGGCTACCGCGGCGCGAGATCTACGCGCGGGCGGTGGCGCGGCGGGGGGAGCCGCGAGAGTAGCGCGAGAGAAAAAACGCAAAGGCGCAAAGGCGCAAAGACGCAAAAAGAAAGATGAGAGAGGCAGCGCCCGCTGCTCGCCCGGCACGCTTCTCCATCAATCTGTTCTTTCAATCCCTTCTTTTTTGCGCCTTTGCGCCTTTGCGTCTTTGCGTTTTTTCTCTCCTCTCACTGCTCCGGAGAAGCGCGCCGCTTGGTCACGTATGCCGGCCCTGCCCTCGCGCCTTCAGCGCGTCGACCGCGTGCTTCACTTCCTGGGCCCGATCGCGCGGCACGATGAGCAGCGCGTCGTCGGTCTCGACCACCACGAGGCCCTCCACGCCGACGAGCGCGATCACCCGGCGATCGTCGGGCGCGGCGCGCGCGCGGAGATCGACCACGTGGTTGCCGTGCGCGTCGATCAGCACCGATCCCGCGGGTGCGCTGTTGCCTCGCTCGTCCTTGTCGGCGAGCTCCCAGGCGCTCTGCCAGCTGCCCACGTCGCTCCAGCCGAAGTCGCCGGGCACCACGGCGAGCCCGGCGACGTGCTCCATCACGCCGTGATCGATGCTGACGGCCGGGAGGCTCGGGAACATCCGCAGGACGGCCTCTGCCTCGGCGCCGGGGCCCAGCGCGGCGGCGCGGTCGATCTCGTCAAGCCCTGCGGCGAGCGCCGGCAGGTGGGCGCGGATCGCGGCCAGCATGTCGCCCGCGCGGAAGATGAACATCCCCGCGTTCCAGAGGAAGCGGCCGCTCGCCACGAACTCCGCGGCGCGCTCGCGGCTCGGCTTCTCGACGAAGCGCCGCACCTTGCGGGGCGCCATGCCCTCCGCCTCGGCGGCGTCCTCCGCCTCGATGTAGCCGAAGCCCGTCTCCGGGTGCGTCGGGCGGACGCCGATCGTCGTGATCGCACCGCCCTGGGCCGAGGCGACGGCGGCCCCCAGCGCCTCGAGGAACCGCGGCACGTCGGCGATGTGGTGGTCGCTCGGGAGCACGACGACGACCGCCTCGGGCTCGTCGCGCGCGATGGTGGCGGCCGCCCAGCCGATGCACGGCGCCGTGTTGCGCGGCGCTGGCTCGACCAGCAGGCGCCGCTCGGACACCTCGGGCAGCGCCGCGCGGGTAGGCGCGACCAGGTGCTGGCCGGTCGCGATCCAGACGCGCTCCCAGCCCGCGCGCCCGCCGCGGGCGCACAGCGGGAGCACGCGGCGCGCCGTCGCGGTGAGGAGCGGCTCGCCGCCGAGCAGCGGCAAGAGCTGCTTCGGGCGCGCGGCGCGCGACGCCGGCCAGAAGCGGGTGCCCGCGCCGCCGGCGAGGATCAGGACATGGATGGAGGGGTCGGTCGGGGTCATCGGCGCTTCTCCTCGGTTTGGGCGTGCGGTTTGGGCGTCGACGAGGGTCGCATGGTTGCGGTGCGGCCGCCGAGGGGCGTTCAGGCGAGGCCCGGCAGCGCGCGCGCGTAGGCCACCATCGCGAGGCCGAGGGGGACGACCCACAACGAGAGCGCGCCGATGCGCCGCCGCTCGGCGAGGGCGCGGAGCGCGAAAGCCGCCGCAGCGGCGCTCACGAAGGCGGCGAGGAGGCTGAGCGCCACGGCGTCCGTCCCTGGCGCCGGGCCGTGGAACGCGCGTGCCTCGGCGAGCCCCGAGGCGAGCAGCGCGGGGAGGCTCAGCGCGAGCGCGAGCTCGACGGCGCGCGCGGGACGGACGCCGAGCCAGAGCAGCACGACGAGCGCCGCCCCGATCCGCGACGCGCCAGGCAGCGCCGCGACCCCGTGCGCCGCGCCGGCCGCGAGCGCCCCGGCGAGCGACGGCGCGTCGGTCTCGTCGCGGCCGTCGCGCCGCGGCGCGAGCGCGGTGCTCGCGAGCGCCACGCCGGTGGCGAGCAGGCCGAGCCCCACCGCGAGCGGCGCGTCCCGCCACGGCGCGACGTACGGACGGAGCGCCGCCGCGACGATCAGGCTCACCGCGGCGCCCAGCGCGAGCCCCGCCGCGTCGCGCGCCGGCGGCGACGAGCTGAAGAGCGACGGCCTTGCGAGCGCCCGGGCGCCCTCGCCGAGCGAGCGGAGGAGCCGCTGCCGCACGGCGAGCGCGAGCGCCGCCGCCGCCGCGAGCGCCTGCGCGGCGGCGACCCAGGTGTCGCCCTCGGCCGCGCGAAGCCAGAGCCGGGCCGCCGCGCCATGCCCGGTCGCCGAGATGGGCAGCGCCTGCGCCGCCCCCTGCACGGCCGCGAGCACCGTCACGTCAACGAGACCCACGCTCGAGCGATATCCCAGCCCTGCGCGTCCTGTCGATCCCGAGCAGCGGCGCCGGCGAGGCCAGGGTCTGCTGGCTTGCCGCGGTTCAGCTTTTCACCTACATAATCACCCCTGGATCCGACCCCTCTCGCCTGAAACGAGGGGGGCGAGCCGAGCGAGGTTCCGCCCGATGTTGATGGCCTACGCCAGCGTTGCCGCGTTCTTTCTGGTGGCGATCGGCTTCATGCTCGGCTCTCTGCTGTTCGGGAAGCTGCTGCGCCCCAACAACATGTACGCCGAGAAGGTCGAGACGTACGAGTGCGGCGAAGCGCCTGTCGGGCCCGCGTGGTTCAACTTCAACCCGCGTTTTTACATCATCGCGCTCGTCTACATCATCTTCGACGTCGAGATAGCGTTCATCTACCCGGTCGCGGCCGTGTTCAAGCGCTGGGTGGACCAGGGCAGCGGGCTCTTCGCGCTGATCGAGATCTTCCTCTTCGTGGCCATCCTGATGCTCGGCTTCGCCTATGTCTGGGTGAAGGGCGATTTCAACTGGATCCGCTCCATCAAGGGGGATCCGCGCGGGGCTCAGAACGTGAGCAGCCGGGGCCAGCCGCGCGCGCCGCTCGCGGGCGCGAGCGAAGGTGCGCCGGCGGGCCTCCCGAGTCACGCGGTCGCCGAGGGAGGTGCGGAGTCATGACATCGAACCTGAACCTGATGGCCCCGCCCCGCGGGTGGGAAGCGAAGTACGAGAGCGACGGCGGCGGCGTCATCACGACGAGCGTCGATCAGACCGTCAACTGGCTGCTCAACTGGGGCCGGTCGAACAGCGTCTGGTACATGCTCTTCGGCCTGGCCTGCTGCGCCATCGAGCTCATGCAGACCGGCGGCCCCCGCGGCGATCTCGAGCGCTTCGGGGCCGCGCCGCGGCCGAGCCCCCGGTCGAGCGACCTGTTCATCATCGCGGGGACGTTGACGTACAAGATGGCGACCCGCGTGAAGCGCCTCTATGACCAGATGTCCGAGCCGCGCTTCGTCATCTCGATGGGCAGCTGCTCGAACTGCGGGGGCCTCTTCCAGTACGCCTACTCGGTCTGCAAGGGCGTGGATCAGATCATCCCGGTCGACGTCTACGTGCCCGGCTGCCCCCCGCGCCCCGAGGCGCTGCTCGAAGGGCTCCTCAAGATCCAGGAGAAGATCAAGAGCGAGCGGGCCCTCGGCCGCCGCGGCGCGACGGGCGGCTGAGCCCCCTCCTCTCGACACCTCCCGGACTCCCATGTCACCCGAAGCTATCTTCCAGGCGCTCCAGGCGAAGCTCGGCGAAGACGCGGTCTTCGACTTCCACCCTGTCTCCCCGAAGGATCGCGACGCCTGGCTCCAGGTCGCGCCCGCGAAGATCGAGCCCGTGTGCCGGCTCCTGCGCGAGGCGCCGGAGCTCGATTTCGATTACCTGGAGTGCATCACCGGGGTCGACTATCCCGATCTCAAGAAGATCGTCGTCGTCTATCACATCTATTCGTACGCGAAGAAGCACCGGGTCGTCCTGAAGGTGTTCCTCGACCGGGAGAGCCCGGCGGTGTCGACGCTCGTCGACGTGTGGTCGGCGGCGAACTGGCAGGAGCGGGAGTGCTTCGACCTGCTCGGCGTGCGCTTCGAGGGGCACCCGGACCTCCGCCGCCTGCTCCTGCCCGATGACTGGGAGGGGCACCCCTTGCGCAAGGACTGGCAGGAGAAGGCCGAGTACCACGGCATCCCGACGCAGCGGCCGAACCCCGTCGAGCTCTTCAAGATCAAGCTCCCGAAGAAGGACGCGGAGGCGTCATGAGCCAGGTCATCTTCAGCGTCGACCGCGGGGGCGCGGAGCCGGGCGCCGAGATGGAAGACGAGATGACCCTCAACATGGGGCCTCATCACCCGTCGACCCACGGCGTGCTCCGCTTCGTCATCTCGACGGACGGCGAGATCATCCGGAAGGCGGTGCCGGACGTCGGCTACCTGCACCGGAGCATCGAGAAGATCGGCGAGCGCTGCACGTACAGCGGCTTCATGCCGTACACGGATCGCGTCGACTACATCGCTGCGATGTTCGCCAACGAGGCCTGGGCGAGCGCCTGCGAGAAGCTGATGGGCATCGAGGTGCCGAAGCGGGCGCAGTACCTCCGCGTCATCTCCTGCGAGCTCAACCGGATCGGGAGCCACATGATCGCGCTCGGCGCGATGGCGATGGACGTCGGCGCGGTCACGCCCTTTCCGTGGGCGCTGCGAGAGCGGGAGTACATCAACGACTTCATCGAGGAGCTGTGCGGCGCGCGGCTCACCTTCAATTACCACCGCATCGGCGGCGTGTCGTTCGACATGCCGAAGGGGTGGGCCGACAAGGTGAAGCATTGGCTCGACCGCTTCGAGCCGATCATGGTCGAGTTCGACCGGCTCATCAGCCTGAACGACATCTTCATCAAGCGCCTCGCGAACGTCGCCGTGGTCACGGCCGAGGAGGCGAAGGACTGGGGGCTCGTCGGCCCCAACCTGCGTGGGTCCGGCGTGAAATGGGATCTCCGCAAGGAGGACGCCTATTCGGTCTACCCCGAGCTCGAGTTCGAGGTGCCCGTGGGCCGCGGGCGCTACGGGACCGTGGGAGACTGCTGGGACCGGTTCTACGTCCGTGTCGAGGAGTGCCGCGAGTCGGCGAAGATCCTCCGCCAGGCGCTCGACAAGATCGACGAGCACCCGGAGGACGACATCCTGGGCAAGCTGCCGAAGAAGATGCGGCCCGACGGGGAGGCGTACGCTCGCATCGAGAGCGCCCGCGGCGACATGGGCTGTTACGTCATCGGGCGTGGCGCGGAGGAGGCGTATCGGGCGCGCTTCCGGACAGGGAGCTTCACCGCGATGGCGATGATCGAGGCCAAGAGCCCCGGGCTGTTCCTGGCCGACCTCGTGGCGCTCATCGCGAGCTTCGACGTCGTGGCGCCCGAGATCGACCGGTGAGCGGGGCGAGGGGCTTCACGTGGGAGCCGACGAACGGGGATCTCAGTCCTCGCTTTCGGGCAGAGGCGGAGGCGGAGGCAGCGCGCGGGGGGGCTCGAGGCGCGTCGGCTCCGCCTTGCAGTCGATGGTGCGGCCATCGCAGCCACAGACGTTCCCGCCCAGATCCTCGTAGACCGCCGGGGAGCGCTCATCGACGTACCTCACGAGGTCGAGCGGCTCGCACGTGAAGGTCGTCGACGTGAGCCGCACCGTCGCGCCGACGTTGTAGATGCCCGCCGCGGTGCTCCGCTCGATCACGCTGTCCCGGACGACGGCGTCCGCCTGACCCGTCTCGTTGTTGTAGGCGATGATGCCGTATCCGTAGCCGTTCCCGCCGTCGAGCGTGCGCCCCAGGGTGTCCGTGATCGTTGTCGAGTCGACGGTCGCGTCCGAGTCGCTGAGGAAGATGCCGCCGTCCCTGCTCCGCTCGATCAGGACGTTGCGCAGGCTCGCGATCCCGCGCTCGCCGAGGTCGGGCAGCGACTGGACATTGACGCCCCGGCCGACTTGTTCGTTCGACGGCAGCGGCCTCGTGTCGCGCACCACGGTCGAGTCCAGGGTCGCGTCGGCCCCGAAGACAGCGATCCCGATCCCGTAACTGCCTTCCACCGCGCTGCCGCGTACCTGGGCGCTCGAGCGCCGCTGATCGTACGCGATCTCGAGCCCCGCGCCGTAGTCCGGCGCGCCGGGGAGGATCTCCCGCACGAGGAGGCCATCGATCTCGACGTCGGAGCCGTTGACGACGACCCCCCTCTCGCGGCTCCGCTCGACAAGGATGTGCCGCAGCGCCACGCGGGCGGGGCGGCCGTCGATGCGGCTCGGCTCGGTGTAGAGGCCCATGCCGTGGCCCGGATCGCCCTCTGTCAGCACCAGACCCGTGTCGCGCACGACCGTCGCCTCGATGGTCGCCTCCGCGCCGATCATCGCGATGGCGGCGGTGTGGTTCCGCTCCAGGACGCTGCCCCGGACCGTGAGGGTCCCGGGATCGAAGCTCGGGATGTGGGTCGCCGCGAGCCCGGTGCCCGGTAGGTCCTCCGCGAGCCAGGCGACGTCGCGGACGACGCTGTCCTCGACGACGCCGTCCGCCCCGGAGAACCTGATACCGAGCCCCCCGACGCGCTCGATAACGACGGATCGCGCCGTCACGCTCGCGCGGCGCTCGAACGACTCGACCTGCATCGCTATCGCATAGCCGTCGAACGGGTGCCCCGGATCCCCGGTGGCGAGATCGATATCGCGCAGGACCGTGCCCTCCAGCGTCACGGCGGCGTCCGCCACGACCATGCCCGCGCCCGTGGTGTGCTCCACGAGCGCCCCGCGCACGGTCAGGCTCGTTGCAGACTGCAGGCCTGCGGCGAGGACGCCGACATCGCTGGTGTCGTGGATCCACACCCGCTCGATCAAGACATCGCGCGCGTTCGCCACACCGAGGCCCATGCCCTGCCCGCGGACAGCGAGGTCGTGGATCTCCGTGGCGCTCGCGCCCCTGTCGACCTGGACGGCGATCGCCGCGGGCGGTCCGACGATCTCGACGCGCGCAGGGCACCGGCCCCAGAGCCGCACGGGCTGCCCTGAGATCAGCAGCTCTTCGGCGTAGCTGCCCTCGGCGATCGCGATCAGGGCGCCCTCGGCGGCGTGGTCGATCGCGTCCTGGATCGCCGTCCACGGTCTGGCCTCCGTGCCGTCGCTGTCCGCCCCGGCGTAGGCCGCGTCGACGAACTCGGTCGTCTCATCGAGCGGCGCGCTGCCCCACGGGCCCGTCCCGCACGGAGCGACCTCACGCCACGCCGCCTCGCCGGGGACGGCCATCTGACCTGGCGGGCCCGCCTCCGCCGGCAGGACGGGCACGCAGCCTTGCGCTTCGTCGGGCGTGAAGCCGCTCCCGCACCGCTCGGGCGGGACCCCCGCCGGCACGCAGTCCGCGCCGGTCTCCACCGCGCCCGGCGGGCAGGGGAACGTGGGCCCGGCGCCCGTCCCTGCGCCGTCGTCCGGGTCAAGGCGCTGCACGCACGCCGCGAGCAGCACGAGCTGCAGGAGAGAGAGGGAGAGCCGGTCTAGACGCATGGTGCTTCGGTGCCTCGCGGGAACGATACGCGCTCCTCGTCCCCGAGGCGCCCTCGGAGACATGCGTGCGCATGTTGAGCGAAACCTCGCTCACTTGCGCGCGTAGTTGCGCATCGAGGGCCGCATCGTGGGGATGCCGCCCTCGCCCTGGGCGGCGCTCCGCCGGTCCCGGGCTGCGGTCGTGAGCTCGGGCCCGGCGGCATGCGCGTTGCTTTAAGGACCGCGAGCTTCGGGGCTGGCGCGGCGCCGGAAGGCACGCTCGCTGTCCGACTCGACGATCACGGGGTGTCACAGGCGGCATGCCGCCTTGGACCTCAAGGACTCTTCGGAGCGCATCCGAGAGGGCGCGCGCGGTCGTTCGCGAATCATCGCGAGCGACCGCGCGCGTCGATACGTAGTCAACGTCTGTAAGGAGATTGCCATGCTCACCATCCAGAATACCGAGTCGATGTTCGAGACGCAGACGACCGCCGGCGCGACCGACGTCGTCGACACGAAGGCCGGCGTGCAGCGTCTCGAGCTCACCCTCAAGAAGATCAGCGAGAAGAGCAACGAGACGCTCCAGGCCGTCCCGCTGAGCTCCGCCTGTACGAGCGGGTGCTTCTCCTCGGTCAGCTCGATCAGCGTCTCGTCGAACTCGTCCTTCGACAGCCTCGACGAGGGGCAGCTCGAGAGCGTCATCCGCATGCACGACAAGGCGCTCGACGTCATGGGCGAAGACGCCCTCGTCTCGGCCGCGATCGCCAAGGGCGTCGAGCTCGGCGCCGACAAGAAGTGAACCCGTAGGCGCACCCTGGGCGGCCCGGACGCGCGTTGCGCTTGCGCGTCCGGGCTCCTGGGGCGCCGCCTGCCCCGCTCAAGGAGTCGCCACCATGCCGGAGATCTCGCTCATCGATCGCCTCGCGCCGCTCATCGACGAGCGCTGCGGGATCATCCGCCGTGTCCGGCGTTTCATTTTTCCCCCCGGCTTCGAGGGGCAGATGCACGGCTTCACCGCGTTCCTCGGCAGGCCCGCGGCGCTCCACCCGGGCCCGTCCCGCACGGGCTCGAAGCTCGGGTCGCTCACCGGCTCCGGCACGGCCGTCGACGAGACCACGGCCCAGATCCGGGCCGTCTGCGAGGCCCTCGAGCGCTACTGCGGCGTCATGTACCCGACCGAGGGGGTGCTGCGCGCGACGCCGCGCTCGCTCGGCGATCGCGCGCTCGACCCCGCGCGGCTGCCGCGCTGCTCTGCGCGCGAGCGGGCCCGCGCGCCGTCGACCTTCCGCCTGCGCGAGCCCGATCCGGATCGCGACGAGCTCTGGGTGCGCGGCTTCTCGCTCACCCACGAGCGCCCGATCTGGGTGCCGCTCACGGCGACGTACATGGGGTTGCCGCTGCCGATCCGCGAGCACGCGCTCTTCCCGCTCTCGACGGGGTTCGCGGCGGGCGCGAGCTTCCGGCAGGCGATCCTCTCTGGCCTGTGCGAGGTGATCGAGCGCGACAGCCTCGCGCTGTTCTGGCTGCACCAGCTCCGGATGCCGCGCATCGCGCCCGGGAGCGCGCGGAGCCCGCTCGTCGCGGCGCTCCTTCGCAGCGCCGAGGCCGCGGGAACGGAGACAACGCTCCTCGATCTCACGACCGATGTCGGCGTCCCCGTGATCGGCGCCGTGCAGACGTGCGCGCACAGCGCGCCGCACGCGATCGCGATGGCGGCCTGCCGCCCCGACGGCGAGGCCGCGGCGGCGCGCGTCCTCGAAGAGGTGGGGAGCCTGCGGGTGGCGCTGAGCGAGCCCGCTCCGCCGGTCACCCGGGCGTCGTTCTTCGCCGACGCCGATCAGACACCCGAGTCGTTCGGGCGCCTCTACGCGGGGCCCGACGGGCCGGCGCGGTTCGCGTTTGCCACGCGCGAGGCGCCTGTCGCGACCGCCTTCCCCCGTCCGATCGAGGGCGATGACCCGCTCGCGGCGATCGTCGCGCGGCTCGCCGCGCTCGGCATGGAGGTGGTCGCCGTCGACGTGACGATGCCCGAGGTCCGCGACTTCGGGATCGTCGTCGTGAAGGTGATCGTGCCCGAGCTCCTGCCCATCAGCTTCACCCACCACGCGCGGTACCTCGCGCACCCTCGCCTGTACGACGCGCCGGAGAGGCTCGGGTACGGCGCTCGCACAGAGGAGTCGATCACCGATGATCCGATCCCGTTCGCCTGAGGAGAGCCCGGCCTCGGAGCGCGCCGCCGGCGCGCCCACGGTGCACGTCATCCGTGACGGCAAGCTCGGCGCCCGCTGCGCGGAGCTCCTGACCGGCGCGGGGGCGCGGGTCACGACGTCGGCGCTGGGCACGGGCGCGCCGGAAGCGCTGCCCGACGCGGTGATCGTCCTCGCGACCGATCGCCCCCGGCCCGCGGCGGCGCTCGCGCTCGACGCGGCGGCGTTCGCGGCGCAGGTCGCCTGGACGTCGGGCACGCTGCTCGCGCACGAGCTCCGGATCGGGCCGTCGATCGTCCCCGGCCGCACGCCGTGCTTCGCCTGCTTCTCGCGGCGCGTGCGCTCGGTCGCGCTGGACCTCGAGGCGCACGACGCCCTCGAGGCGCTCGGGGCCTCGGGCGACCTTCGCCCCTGGTTCCAGGGCGAGCTCGCGGCCGTCACCGAGCAGGCCGCGGCGCTGCTCGCCGCGGAGGCGCTCGCGCTCTTCAAGGAGCGCGGCGCGCCGGAGCCGCCCCGCGCCGGAGCCGCGCGCATGGGGCGCTTCTGGGAGTGTGACGTCACGTCGGGCGCGCTCCGCGCGCGGCGCTTCGCCCGGGTCGGGCTGTGCGGGCGGTGCGCCGCCGGCGAGCACGCGGCGGGGCGCGGGGCGTCGCTCGCGGGGTACTTCGCCGAGCACCCGCTCGCGATCGCCGGATCATCCGGCGTGGGAGGTGAACGATGAGCCCGTCCGATGATGCCTACGAGGCCCGCGATCTCAGCCGCTTCGCCGAGCTTTACTGGGAGCTTCGCTGCCCGGAGCGCCCGCGCTTCGTCGAGGATCTCCTCCGCGTGACGCTCCCGGGCGGAGATCTCCACGTCCTCGGCGGCGAGGCGCAGATCATCCAGGGAGCGTCGCTCCCGTGGGTGATGGAGAACCTCGTGCCGCTGCTCGACGGGACGCGCACCGTCGGCGACGTCGAGGCCGCGTTCCCGGGTATTGTCGCCTCCGATCTGCGGGACGCGATCCACCTGATGCACATGCACGGCATGCTCGAGGAGGGCGAGGGCGCCGCGGCCGACGAGGCCGAGGAGCCGCGCCGGGCGCAGCGCGCGTTCTTCAGCAGGTACCTCCGCCGGACCGGGCGCAACCGCAGCCGGGGGGAAGCGCAGCGGGCGCTCGAAGGCGCGCGCGTGCGCGCGCTGGGGGACGGCGATGCGCCGCTCGCGGGGATGCTCGTGACGATGCTCCGCGAGGCGGGCGTCGCCGACGTCCGCCTCGCCGCGAGCGCCGGGGAGCTCGCGCAGGGCGAGGTCGATCTGGCCGTGGTGATCGGCGACCAGGAAGCGCTCGAGGCGGCGGCGCGCGCGTGCATCGCGGCGCGCGTGCCGATGCTCGCGGCGAACCCCGGCACGTGGACGATCGGGCCGCTCACGATCCCCGGGGCGTCCGCGTGCCCGGCGTGCGTTCGGCTTCAGATCGCCGCTGCCCCGGCGGATCCGGCGCTCGACGACGGCGCTCCTCGCGCGCTCTGGGGGCGCGCGCTCGTGAGCCGCGTCGCGCAGCACGTGATCTTCCACGCGAGCGGGCTGCTCGCGGTGGCCCCGCTGGAGCACGTCGAGGTGTGGCGGCCCGGCGCCGGCGAGACGGCGCTCCACCCCTTCATGACCAGGCTGCCCAGCTGCCCGCTCTGCGGCGGCGACGCGCCGCCGCGGACGGCGACGCTCTCGTCCGGCCACGCGGAGAGCCTCGCGCGGATGTTCCACAACACGACGGTCGTCCAGCCGTGGCACATCGGCCAGCACGCGGGGATGCAGGCGCACATCAGCCCGGAGGTGCGGAGGCTGCAGAGCACGCCGGCCGCGCCGTCGCCGCGGCGGTCTCCAGAGGGCGCCGGCACGCAGGTCGCATCGCCGCTCGGCGCGGCCTTCGGCGCGGCGTTCGGCGCGCCCGCGGGGGCGGGGGCCGCGCTGTCGCGCCGGCGCGACGCGACGGGGACGCTCGACGCGGGCGCGCTCGGCGCGCTGCTCGAGCTGAGCTTCGGCGGGCGCGTCGAGCGCCGCGCCGAGGGCGAGGCTCACGTGCGTCGCAACACCGCGTCGGCCGGGAACCTCGGCTCGGCGGAGGCGTACGTGGCCGTGGCGCGGGTCCCCGGGATCGCGGCGGGCGTCCACCGGTTCGAGCTCGCCGCGCGAGCGCTCGCGCCGCTCCGCGCCGGCGTGGCTGCGGGCGCCCTCGCGCGCGCCGTGCTCGCGGGCGGGAGCGCCGAGCACGCCGCGGCCGTGGAGTCCGCGGGCGCTGTCATCGTCGTCGTCGGCTCGGTCGCGCGGGCGTGCTCCAAGTACTACGCGCGCGGGTACACCTACGCGCTGCTCGACGCCGGGTTGATGGCCCACCGCGTGGAGCTCCTCGCCCAGGAGCTCGGCCTCGCGGCGACGGCGGTCTGGACGTTCGACGACGAGGTCGTCGCACGTGTGGTCGGCGTCGATGGCATCGATCTCGCACCGCATCTCCTCATCGCGCTCAGGGGCGCAGCCACGGAGGCCCGCGATGTCTCTCGCTGATCACAGGATCTCGTCCACGCTCGCCGCGGCGACCCAGCCCCTGCGGGGGGTCGCCGAGCTCGTCGTCGCGAGCCGCTACCCCGAGATGCGGCCGTCGCCGGAGCCGGCGCTCCCCGCGCCGTCGCCGCTGCCCGGGAACGTGGAGCGCGCCCTCTCGCTGCCCGCGCCGCGCGCGCTCGAGTCGGTCCAGCGCTCGCTCGTGTCGGTCATCGCCGCGCGGCGGAGCGGAAGGCTTTCGGCGGGAGCCCTCGACGCGGCGACGCTCGGGACGCTGCTCGCGGCCGCCGCGGCGCGGCCTGCAGGGCTCGCGGACGCGACGCTCGATCCGCTGCTGTTTCCGGTGGTCTTCGACGTCGACGGTGTCCCGCCCGGCGCGCACCGGTACGACCGCGGCGAGCATCACCTCGCGCCGATCGGTCCGGCGTCGCGCGCGTGGATGGCCGAGACCGCGATCCTGCAACGCGAGCACGCCATGGGCGCGGCGGTGCTCTTCCTGGTGGTCCCGATCGGGCGGTGGCTCGTGGCGTTCGGCGATCGCGGCTACCGGGGCGCGGCGTTCGCAGCGGGGTGGCTCACCGACCGCCTTTACCTCGTCGCGGAGACGCTCGGGCTCACCTACACGGCGACCGGCGGCTTCGCCCCCGCGGTCGTCGACGAGGTCCTCGGGCTCGACGGCCGCGATCATACGGCGTTCTTCGCGTTCGCCGTCGGAGGGCACCGCCAGCCGGCGTCCCGAGAGGCGCCTCGCGGAGGGCAGCCGCGATGAGCCCCCGGTTCCAGATCGCGGCGTGGGGCGCACTTCGCGTCGCGGGGATGCCGGCCGACGCGCTCGTCGGGCTCCGCCTTCGCGAGAGCCCCGCGGTCGAACGCGAGCTCGCCGTGGCCGAGCTCGAGCTCGCGGCCGCGCGGGCGGATGCGGCGGCGCGCATGTTCGACGTCGTGCGCGGGTGCGAGGACGAGGCGCTGCGCCGCGCGGCGCTCGAGGTGAAGCGGCGGCTGTTCAACGGAAAGGCCGTGACGGCCGGCGCGCTCGAGGGCGCGAGGACCGCGCCGCCGGAAGGGGCGCGCGCCGCGCTCGCGCTCGTCGACGCGCGCGCGGCCCGGTGTGCCGCGCTGGAGGAGCGCTACGAGGCGACGTTCGCCGCGGAGTGGATCGCCGCGTCGGAGCGCTTCCGGCAGACGCTCGGGAGCTCGCGCCTGCTCGGGGGGATCCTGCTCTCGAGCGCCGACCATTGTACCACGGCGCAGAAGCTCGCGGAGATCCCGAGCGGCGCGCCGCTCACCTCGGCGCAGCAGATCCGCGAGGCCACGATCGCGCGTTACGTCTTCCGCGCCACGGCACGGACGACGCCGTTCGCGGGGTTCGCGGGCGTCGCGCTGCTCGACCTCTCCGCGCCGCCCGAAGGCGTCTGCGACGCGCCGCACGCGCCGCACGCGCCGCACGCGCCGCACGCGCCGCACGCGCCCGCGGAGGCGCGGTGGCGCAGCCTCCCGCAGCTCGCGCTCGCGCACGCCGGGGAGCTCGTCGCGCGCGCGATGTCTTCTCAGCAGCCGGCTCACGCCCACGCACGCGCGCGCCTGCCGCTCCGGATGAACCCGCTCCGGCGCTTCGCGGCGGGAGCCGCGCCGTCGATCGTGTTCTCGCGCGCCGGGTCGGGCGAGCTGATGTCGCTCGGGTGGACCCCCGCCGTCGCCCGCCTCGTCGAGGGCGCCGAGGGGCGCACGCTCGAGGACGCCGCCCGGGCGCTCGCGTCGGACGACGCCGACGAGCGAGCGTGCCGCGACGTCCTCGAGCAGCTCGTCGAGGCGGGTATGCTCGAGCCGGCGAGCGTCCCGATGGGGCCGACCCCTGCGGCGTTGCGCGCCGCCGCAGACGCCCTGGGTGAGATCGGGTGCGCGGGCGCGCCGGACGAGCTCCGCTCGGTCGCGCGGCGCCTCGAGGACTACGCGACCGCCGGCGTCGAGGCGCGGGCGCGCCTCGCCACCGAGCTCGGACGCGGCCCTGGGCGCTCCTCCGTGCTCGAGGATGTCATGGTGGACGGCGCCTTCGGCGCGGAGCTCCCTGCCACGCGCGGGGCGCTCGCCGCGGCGCTCGAGCCGGTCGTGCGCTTCGTGCGCGCCAGCGCCTGCGGGGCCGCGCACCGCCGGCTCTGCGCGGCTTTCGTCGAGCGGTTCGGTCGTGACGGCGTGTGCGACGACGTCGGCGGCTTCGTGACCGAGATCCTCGAGGACCCGCGGCGCGTCGCGCTCATCCGCGGCGCGTCCGAGCCGATCCGCTGGATCGACGCGGAGCTCGGCCGCGTCGCCGCCGCCGCGACGGGCGACGTCGTGCGCCTCGATCCAGGGCTCTTCGAGGGGCTCCCCGCCCCGGACGCGCCGTCGTCGATGGCGCTCTTCCTCCAGATCGCGCCTCCCTGCCCGCGCGACAGCGGCGAGCCGCGCGTCGTGCTCAACGGCGCGCAGGCCGGGCGCGCGAAGTACCTGTCGCGCTACCTCGCGGACCCCGCGGGGCGCGCCCCCCAGGCCCTCGAGGCGATCCGCCGCCGCCTGGCGCAGGAGGACGGTCCGCTCCCCGTCGAGCTTTCGCCCACGCTCGGCCTCAACTTCCAGGTGCACCCGCGCCTCACGGAGTGGGCGCTCGAGCTCCCGTGGGAGCCGAGCGCGCCCGGCGACAAGGTCCTGCCGCTCCGCGATCTCTCCCTCCGCTTCGACGCGGCGGCGGTCGAGCTCCGGCTCCGATCGCGGCGCCTCGGCCGCGAGATCGAGCCGCTCCACCTCGGCTTCCTGCGGGACGCTGCGCTCCCCGATCCGCATTTCCTGCTCCGCGCGCTCTCGCCGCGGCTCCGCGACGACACGGTGGCGGAGCGCGCGGATCTCTACAACGTGCTCGATCGCCTCGATCTCGCCCGGGGCGTCGCGCTGGCCCCGCGGCGCCCGCGCCTCACGGTCGGTCGCGTCGTGGTGGAGCGCGCGCGGTGGGCGATCCCGGTGAGCGCGGTCCCGCGCAAGGAGCCGAAGCAGCCGTACGCGTCGTACTTCCGCGCGATCGCGCGCCTGCGGCGCGAGCTCGAGATCCCGAGCCGGGGGTTCGCCCGGTACGTCGGGCGGGAGGCGGCCGGCTACGGCTTCACCGAGACGAACATGTACGTCGACTGGGAGAGCCCGTTCACGCTGATCGGGCTGGCTCGCCTGCTCGGCGGTCCCAGCGACGGGAGGAGCGGGTACCTCGTCTTCACCGAGCTCCTGCCGGAGCCCGAGGCGTCGTGGCTGCGCCTCGACGGGAGGCCGCACGCGGCGGAGCTGCTGGTCGAGATCGACGGCGAGAGGAGCGCGCGATGAGCTGGATCTACCGGAAGCTGTTCCACGATCGGGGCCCCGAGGGCGAGGGGACCGACGCGCTCCTCCTCGGCCTGATCGATCCGCTCGTGTCCGAGCTCGAGCAGAGCGGCGCGATCGATCGCTTCTTCTTCCTCCGGTACGCCGAGGGAGGCGACCACCTGCGGCTGCGCGTGCGCGTGGCGCCCGGTCGCGACCCCGTCGACGTGGCGGCGCGCGTGGACGCCGCGGCGGCGTGCTGCACCGCCGTGTCGCGCGCGGAGGCCGCCGCGTACGAGCCGGAGCTCGAGAAGCACGGAGGGCCCGCGGGGATGGAGATCGCGGAGCGGCAGTTCTTCGCGTCGAGCAGGTTCGCGCTCGGCTGCATCCGGAAGACGGCGGGGCGACCGCGGGCGCGCGCCCTCGTCGCGGCGTGCGCGCTCGACGCGCTGCTCGCGCGCGCGGGCGTCGCGGGCGACGCGCGGCGGTCGTTCCTCGCGGGGTACGCGCGGCACTGGCGCACGTTCGGCCGCGCGATCTCGGGCATGGAGCTCGCCTGCGCGGCGCCGGACGCCGAGTCGGTCGCGCTGGTGCGCGCGCTCGTGCGGGGAGACGGGCTCGCCGCGGTCGGCGAGCTCGTCGACGGCGAGCGCGCGCTCCTCACCGCGTTCGACGCCGATCTGCCCGAGCTCGTCGAGGCGTCGCGGCGCGGAGCGCTCGGCGTGCCGCTCGGGACCGTCGTGACCAACCTCGCCCACACGTTCCACAACCGCCTCGGGCTCACGCTCGCCTTCGAGGTGTGGGTGGCCGACGCGCTTGCCGAGGCAGGCGCCCCGTACGAGCCGCCGCGGGCTCGCCCGCCGAGCGTCTCGCCGGGCGAGGCGTGGCAGCGCCTCGCCCGCGCGGCCGAGCAGCGCCGGCCCGTCACCGCGCTCCTCGACCCCGGCGAAGGCGCCGCGCTCGACGCGCTCCGCGACGCAGCCCGCCGCGACGGCCTCCGGTTCATCGCGCCCGCCGCGCCCGCCGGCGGGATGTCCGCGCCGTTCGCGCTGCTGCGCGCCCTTGCGGACGCCCACCCGGCGGGCGGCGCGCTCCTCGCTGCCCTCGGCCGCATCGAGGCCGCGCACGACGCGCCGGAGTGCCCGCTGCCGCCCGACCCGACTTCCGTGGCCGAGGCGCTCCGCGTCTTTCTCGCCGAGCACACGCTCGAGCCCACGGTGCTCGTCCTCCGCGGCGTCGACGGCGCCGACGCCGACACGCAGCACGCCGTCGCGTTCCTCGCGCGCGCCCTGGAGGCGGAGCCGCTCGCCCTCGTCCTCACCGCGAGCGGGCGCCCGAGCCCCGGGTGGGCCGCGATCGTGGCCGAGATCGAGGAGGGGCCGGGGCTCCTCCGCGTCGCGACCGCGCCCGCGCCCGGAAGCGAAGCGGCCGCCCCCGCGGTGATGCCGGGGCCCGCGGCGGTCGCGCGGGGCGAAGCGTTCTGCCGCGCCGGCGCGCTGCATGAGGCCGCCGCGATCCTCGGCGACGCCCTGGCGTCGCCCGACCTCTCGCCCGCGGCGCGGGCCGACGCGCTCGTGGCGCTCGCGAGGACGATGCTCCGCATGTCGCGCCCCGCCCTCGCGCGGCAGGCGGCGGAGGCGGCGCTCCGCCTCGGCCTCCCGGAGCGCCGCCGCGCGCTCGCGCGGCGCGTCCTCCTGGCCGCGCTTCACAACCTGGGCGAGACCGCCGCGCTCGACGCGCTCCGGGACGAGGTCGCTCAGCAGCGCTTTGCGCCCGGCGCGTCCGCCGCGGAGCGCTGCTGGGCGGAGCTCGACGCCGCGCTCGTGTGCGCCACCGACGAGCGCCGCGCCGAGCACGAGGCGCGGCTCGACGCCCTGCTCGCCGCGCCGCGCGGCGACGCGCCGCCGCAGTGCCTCGCCGCCGCGCACGCGTGGCGCGGCGCCGCGCACGCGGCCAGCGGCGAGCACGAGCGCGGCCTCGCGCACCAGCGCCGGGCGCTCGCCTTCGCCGAGGAGCTCGCCGATTTCCGCCGCGCCCTCATGGTGCGCGTGCGCCTCGCGAGCAGCGTCGCGGCCGCGGGCGAGCTCGCCGAAGCGGCGGCGCTCTTCGAGATCGCGGCCTGTCACGCGGCGTGGATCGGCCTCTTCGACCTCGCGTCGCTCGCCGCGCAGAACGCGATCTCGCTTGGCCTCGCGCGCCGCGACGCGGCCCCGGCCCGCGCGTGGCTCGATGGCGCGCGGCCCGCGCGCGCCCGCGTGTGGCGCTCGCCCTACGGCGAGCTCGCCGTGCTCCACGCGCGCGCCGAGTCGGCCCTCGCGCGGGGGGAGGCCGGGGCGGCGGGGGCGCACCTCGATCGCCTGCGCGCGCGCCTCGCCGCGCTCGGGGGGGCCGCCCCGCGGAGCGCGCCCCTGCTCGCGCTCGCCGCGGCGCACCTCGAGGCCGACGTCGCCGCCGCCGCGGGGGACGACGCCGGCAGGGCGGCCGCGCTCGCGCGCGCCGCGGAGCTCACCGCGGGCGTGTCGCCGGAGGAGCGCCGGCTCGTCACGGCCATCGCCCGCGCGCGGCGCGACGCCTGCCGCGGCGACGGCCGCCGCGACAGGCCGGTGGTCCTCGGTTTGCAGAGCACTTGAACGAGAACGAACTCGAGCCGCGCCCGCCACGGGCGCAGAGCGAAGGAGAAGCATCGTGGAGACTCAGACCAAGCTTCCGCTCATGCCGGGGCTCTCGGGCCCCGAGAAGAAGCGCTTCAAGAACGGCACCCACCGCGCGGCCTCGCCCGAGGAGACCCTCGATCGGATCAAGGGCTTCATGCCGGCGATGGGGATCACGCGGATCGCCAACGTCACGGGGCTCGACGCGATCGGGATACCGGTCGTCGTCGTCTGCCGCCCCAACTCGCGCTCTCTCTCGGTCAGCCAGGGAAAGGGGCTGACGCTCGCGGCGGCGAAGGTCTCGGGGCTGATGGAGTCGATCGAGGCCTACCACGGCGAGAACATCATCCGGCCGCTGCTCCTCGGCTCCTCTCGCGAGCTCCGGCGCTCCCACGCGATAGCCGACGTCTCCGCGCTGCCGCGGACCTCGAGCGCGCCGCTCGACGAGGACACCCCGCTCCTGTGGGCCGAGGGCTACGACCTCCTGCGCGGCGCCCCCGTGTGGGTCCCGTATGAGCTCGTGCACGTCAACGCCACCGCGACGGGCCGAGTCAACCCGGGTATCTTCTGCTGCTCGACCAACGGGCTCTCGTCGGGAAACGGGCTCCTCGAGGCGGTGAGCTACGGCATCTGCGAGGTGGTCGAGCGCGACGCCACGGCCGTGTGGGGGGCGCTCACCGACGAGGAGCGGGACGCGAGGCGGCTCGATCTCGACAGCATCGATGATCCCGGCTGCCGCGAGGTGCTCGCGAAATTCTCGGCCGCCGGGATCGCCGTCGGCGCGTGGGAGACCACCTCCGACGTCGGTATCCCCTCGTACGAGTGTCTGATCGCCGAGCGGACGGAGGACGCCGTCCGGGCGCTCCACGGCTCCGGCGGGCAAGGCTGCCATCCGTCGCGCGCCGTCGCCCTGCTGCGCGCCCTCACCGAGGCCGCGCAGACCCGGCTCACGGTCATCTCGGGCGCGCGCGACGACCTCCTCCGGACCGAGTACGACCGCCACCGGAGCCCCGATCAGGTCCGGCACCTCCGCCAGCTGCTGACGGCGCGCGGAGAGCGCCCGTTCTCCGCGGGGCCGACGTTCGCGGGCGACACGTTCGAGGACGACGTCGCCTGGCAGATCGAGCGGCTGCGCGCGGTCGGGATCGACAGCGTCGTCGCCTTCGATCTCACGAAGCCGGAGTTCGGCATCCCCGTCGTCAAGATCGTTATCCCCGGACTCGAGGGGATCCACTCGTTCCCCAACTACATCCCTGGCCGCCGGTTCCGCCGCGCGCTCGAGCGCCGGAGCGGGAGCGCAGCGAGCCTGAAGGAGATCGTATGAGCATCATCGTCTTCATCGGTCCGACCCTCTCGCTCGAGGCCGCGCGGGCGGAGCTCGACGCCATCTATCTGCCGCCGGTCTCGCAGGGCGACGTCTACCGGGCATGCGCGAAGCGCCCGAGCGCGATCGCGATCATCGACGGCTATTTCGAGCGGGTCCCGGCGGTCTGGCACAAGGAGATCCTCTTTGCGATGGCGCAGGGCATCCACGTCTTCGGGAGCTCCAGCATGGGGGCGCTGCGCGCCGCCGAGCTCTCCGCCTTCGGCATGGAAGGCGTGGGCGCCATCTTCGAGGGGTACCGCGACGGCCTCATCGAGGATGACGACGAGGTGGCCGTCGTCCACGGCCCCGCGGACAGCGGCTTTCGCGCCGGCTCCGAGGCGATGGTCAACCTCCGCAGGACGTTCGACGCCGCGGCGGCCACGGGCGTGATCACCGCCGCCACGCGCGACGCGGTCACGGCTGTCGCAAAGTCTCTTTACTATCCCGACCGCGTCTATCCCGTGATCCTCGACGCCGCGTCCCGCCACGGCGTCCCGCAAAGCGAGCTCGCGTCGCTGCGCGACTTCCTCCCGAAGGGGCGCGTCAACCAGAAGCGCGACGACGCGATCGCGCTGCTCCGGCACCTCCGCGCGCGCGCCGAGGCGGGCTTCTCGCTGAAGACCGTCACGTACAGGTTCGAGGTCACCGAGTTCTGGTGCCGCGCCGAGCAGGCCGCCGGCGAGATGGTCGCCGCGGAGCGCCCGAGCGCCGGCGACCCGTCGCCGTATGAGACAGTCGCCCTCGACAGCATCCTGGACGAGCTCCGCCTCGACGCGGCGGCCTACGGCCGGGCGAAGCGCGGGGCCATGCTCCGGTACCTCGCGCTGCAGGAGGCCGAGCGGCGCGGCCTCACCGTGGACAACGCCGCGCTGGAGAGGACGTCCGACGCCTTCCGCCGCGAGCGGCGGCTCTATGAGCCGGACGACGTGAAGGCGTGGATGGGTCAGTTCAGCGTCGGCTGGGGCGAGCTGACGCGGCTGCTCCGCGACGAGGCGCTCATCGGCTGGGTCGAGAAGGCCGTCGACGAGGTGGCGCAAGGCCACGTCCGCGACCACCTCTCTGTCTCTGGCGAGTACGCGAAGCTGCTCTCTCGGGCCCGCGACAAGCAACAGCGCCTCGCCGAGCTCGGCCTGTCGAACCCCGCCTTCTCCGACGCCGGGATGGCCGAAGGCGACCTGATCCGGTGGTATTTCGAGCGCTGCCTGGGCGCGCCCGTGCCGCCCGATCCGGCGGGCGCGCTGCGCTCCGCCGGCTTCGCCGACGCGGACGAGTTCAAGCGCGTGGCGCTGCGCGAGGTGTGTTATCGCCGCGCCGCGCCCGGCGACCGCGCCGCGAGCGCCTCGGCCCCGGAGCGCCGATGACGCCCGCGATCTCGCTCCGCGGGGCGACGAAGGTCTTCGCGTCGCGCCGGGCCGTCGACGGCGTGTCGTTCGAGGTGCAGCGCGGCGGCGCCACCGCCCTCCTCGGCCGGAACGGCGCTGGGAAGACGACGACGATGCGCCTCGTGACAGGCATCCTCCTCCCCGACGAGGGCGCGGTCGAGGTGCTCGGGGGCAGGTGCGACAGCGTCGCGATCCGCGATCGCGTCGGGTACCTCCCGGAAGAGCGAGGCCTGTACAAGCAGATGCCGGTCGCCGAGCATCTGGCCTTCCTCGGCGAGCTCAAGGGCGTCCGCCCGCGCCGCGCGCGCGAGAGCGCCGCGCGGCTCCTCCGGTCGCTCGAGCTGGAGCACGTCGCGCGCGCCCGGATCGAGACGCTGTCGAAGGGCAACCAGCAGAAGGTGCAGCTCTGCGGCGCGCTCGTCCACGACCCGGAGATCCTCGTCCTCGACGAGCCCATGTCGGGCCTCGATCCCGTCAACGCCGTGCTCGTGAAGCGGCTCTTCGGGGAGCTCCGCGCCGCCGGAAAGACCCTCTTGCTCTCGACCCACGTCATGCCGCTCGCCGAGAGCCTGGCCGACCACGTGGTCGTCGTCGATCGGGGGCGCGTCGTCCTGGAGGGGCCCGTCGGCGAGGTGAAGGCGTCCTTCGCCGGCAACACCGCGCGGATCGAGTTCGACGGCGACGGGACCTTCCTCCTCGGCGTCGACGGCGTGGTGAGCGCGCGGATCGAGCCCGGCGTGGCGGAGCTCGTGCTGCGCGACGCCGGCGACGCGCAGCGGGCGCTCTCGGCGGCGCTCTCGCGCCTCCGGGTGCGGCGGTTCGAGATCTCGTCGCCGTCGCTCGGCGAGATCTTCTCTCGCGTCGTCGGCGAGGGCGCCCCGCCGCCGCTCGCCCACAGGGCGCGCCCGGGCCGGGGCGCGGCGCTGGAGGCATCGTGAGCCGCATCCTCGTCGTGTTGAAGCGTGAGTACGTCGCCTCGGTGAAGACCGCGTCCTTCGCCCTCACGACGCTCCTCCTGCCGGTCCTCTTCGCGGCGGTGGGCCTGCTCCCTGCGCTCATCGTCGCCATCGGCGCCGGCGATCGCTCGGTCGTCGTGGTCGACGGGACAGGCCGGCTCCGCGGGGTCGTGGAGGCCGCCTCTGCGGGCCTCGCCGAGGAGGCGTCGGCGCGGTCCGCCGCGAGGTCGCTCGGCGCCGCCATGGGCAGCGCGGTGCTCCCGAAGGCCGCCCGGCTGCGGCTCACCTACGTGGCCCCCGGGGACGCCGCTGCCACGAGCGCGGCCGTCGCGGCGCTGCTCGACGGCGCGAGGGCGGGCGTCGAGACGGGAGCGCACGGCGTGGACGGCGTGCTGGTGCTCCCGCCCGCGATGCTCGAGGATCCCGGCGCGCGAGGCGCGCTGTATGCGAAGGGGGCTGACCTCGATGCCGTCGAGCACGCCGCGGCGGTGGTGGCGCGCGGCGTCGCCGTGGCGCGGTGGACGGCGCGCGGCCGCGAGGCCGCCGAGATCGAGGGCCTCCTGTCGCCCCCTGCGTTCGATTCAGCGCCTCTCTCCTCGAGCGGCCCTGGGGGCCCCGGCGGCGACCTCGACATGCTCGTCGCCTTCGGCTTCGGCGGCCTGCTCTTCGTCGCGATCCTCTTGAATGGTCGCGAGATCTTGCGCCGCATCGTGCAGGAGAAGTCGGACCGGATCATGGAGATCCTCCTCTCCTCGGTGACGCCGTTCGAGCTCCTGTCCGGGAGGATCCTCGGCCTCGCCGCCGCCGGTCTCACGCAGATCGTCGTGTGGCTCGGGATGGCGGCTGTCGCGGGCGTCGCGATCGGCGCGCTGGGAGGGCCGCGCCTCATCGACGCCGAGACCCTGCTTCGTCCCATGGTCGCCGTGTACTTCGTCGTTTTCTTTCTCCTGGGGTATCTCGTGAACGTGGCTGTCTATGCCGTCGGGGGCGCGGCCGCGAGCTCCGAGAAGGCCGCGCAGCAGCTGATGAGCCCGATCTCGATGGCGCTCTCCGCGCCGCCGTTCTTCCTTGTGGTCATCGCCGGTCACCCCGGCTCGACGCTCGCCGTCGTGCTCTCGATGATCCCGATCTACGCCCCGATGGTGATGTTCGTCCGCGTCCTCGTCTCCGATCCGCCGCTCTGGCAGATCCTCGTCGCCATCGGCGGCACCGGCGCGACCGTGCTGCTCTTCATCTGGGTCGCTGCAAGGATCTTCCGGATAGGCGTCCTCTCCCATGGATCGACGCCGACCCTCCGCGAACTCTGGCGCTGGGCCCGCGCCAGGTGACGCGCGCGGCGCGATCGGCTGTCCGAACGCGCGGTGCAGCGCTTGAGGCACGGACTGCTCGACGACGAGGCGCGCGTCCACACGCAGGAGACCCGGTGACCGCGCACCCGAGGCAGGCCAGCCTTTCGTGACATAACGTCTATATGAAGTGACATTATGTCCAAACTCGGCGGTGTTACCGCCGAGTTTTTGTGTTTTTAATCACTATTAGTTCGTTTTCCTCCACCGAGGAGCACTCCCTGAGCGACCAGCTACAAGTTGAAAATGAAAATGACTTGCAACTTCATGGAAAGCCTGCCACATGGCGGCCTCGCGCTCGGCGTGTGAACGGCCGCACGGCGCTGGCATGGGTCGTAAGGAGAGAATCATGCGAATGTTCGAACACCGTAGTTGGCTAGGTTGGATGGTGCTCGCCGCTGCCGTGGTGGTGGGCTGTTCCGACGATTCGGACGCGGACAACAACGGCTCCGGCGGGGGCGGCGCTGGCAGCGCGACGAGCAGCAGCAGCTCCGGCAAAGGCGCTGGCGGCTCCGACAACAGCTCTGGCGGCTCCGGTGGCTCCGACAACAGCTCTGGCGGCTCCGACAACAGCTCCGGTGGTTCTGGCGGCTCTGGTGACGAGACCGGCGGGGCGGGCGGCGGCGGGTCTACCAGCTCGGGTGGGGGCGCTGGCGAGGGTGGCGGCTCCCCGAGCCCGTTCCCCGCGGTGCCCGAGGTGCTGTCGCTGACCGGCTGCAACGCGCTCGGGCTCGGGCCGCTGTGCTCGGTGACGCAGGAGGACGGGTCGCTCCGCGCCAACTGCAGCGGCAAGATCTACACGGGCTCGGTGTCCGAGGACGGCGACATCCGCCTCGCGTCGGAGGACGCGAGCGTCGGTACCGTCTGCGAGGGCAAGCTCACCGTCAACGGCGTGTTCAAGGCAGCGTGCGCCCGGACCACCGGCGAGGCGACCGAGACCTGCGAGCTGTCGTCCGATCCGGTGATCCTGCCGGGCCTGCCCTGCATGGAGCTGCCTGCTGTGATCGACGACCTCGTGATCTGCAGCGAGGGCGCTGGCGCCGGCGGCGAGACCATCAAGGCGGGCGATTGCAAGGTGATCCAGGATGGCTGCGTGTTCCAGGCGGAGTGCGCGGACAAGCGCACCATCACCGGCAGCGTCAACCGCACGGGCGTGGCCTTCACGCAGGTGCTCACCGCGCTCGCCGACGCACAGACGCCGAACGCCGGCACGCCTGAAGCGGGAACTCCGGCCTTCCTGAAGGGCGCCAAGGTCAACCACAGCTGCACCGCGACCCTGGACGACGCCACCCTCAAGGGGTCGTGCGGCGCCGGCAGCGCCGGCCGCGGCGGCACGAACACGAGCGTTTGCGCGAGCTCTGGCGCATTCGAGCCCGTCGCCGCCTGCGGTCCGCTGTCGCCGTCCGCGGGCGAGTACCTGTTCGTGCTCGACTCGTGCGACATCCTCAAGAACGGGGAGGGCGCGATTCCTGGCATCGGCGAGCCGGTGTGCGCGTTCCGGCAGAACAACTGCATCTGGGACGTGCGCTGCGGCAACGATCCCGCGATGGCGTTCGCCGGGCGCGCGGCGCCCGCAGATCGCAAGGTGAAGTGGCGCCTCGCGACGGGCACGCCGTGCGAAGCCGGCTTCGACGCCTCGGGTCGGATGACGGGCAAGTGCACCGTGCCCGGGGAAGAGGCCTGCCAGCTCACCAGCAAGGCCGCTGTGCCCGGCGGCGACGATTGCCCGGCGCTGCCCGCAGGCACCGACTTCTACAGCAACGGCTGCGGCGGCGGCGATCCGCTCGACTGCCGTGCGGCGCTGCAACACGGCTGCAACTTCATGGCCCTGTGCGACTTCAGCAGCCGCAACCAGTTCCTCGCGATCTCAGGGGAGGCTTCGTACCAGGACGAGCGAGCGCACCTCGAGTTCAACGGCGTGGGGGACTACAAGTGCTACGTCGATCAAGCCACCGCAGCCGAGATCGAGAGCGGCGATCGCGCGGAGAACGAGTGGTACGGGCAGTGCACGAACTCTGCTGGCGGCCAGTGCCGTAACAACTACAACCCCGAGACGGGCACCGGCTACCGCGGCCTGCGGCTCTACTTCGAATAAAGCACCTCGGATCGGCTTCAACCCACGCGGATCGGGGGCGACTCGTGCCGAGTCGCTCCCGATCCCGTCACCTTTCGCGTTTTATGGCCAGCTCGCGACCTCCGCCGCGCCCGATCTGGGCCCGCTCGCTCAAGATCATCCGGCGCATCCACATGTACACGGGGCTCTTCTTGCTGCCGTGGCTGCTGTTCTTCGGGGCCAGCGGCGTCCTGTTCAACCACCCCAACGTCGGTGAGGACGTGCGCGGGCAGCGCGTCGGGCCCGACGAGATGGCGCAGCTGACGGGGCTCACCCCCTGGCGGCCGCAGGCCGTCGCGGAGGCCGTCGTCGCCGAGATGAACCGCGCCGACGCGGGCGCGTACACGCTGGATCCGGGCTTCGCGAGCCGGTTCAACGGCGTGGCGGTGCTCAAGGCGCGGGACGCCGAGGGGCAGCACATGCTCCTGCTCGATCTGGAGCGCTCCGCGGGGATCCTGGCGTTTCGAAGGGCGCGCCCCTCCGGGGCGAAGGCGCCGTTCAGCGGCGCTGCGCCGGACCTGCCCCAGTATTCCCTGACCGACGTCGAGGCCAGGCTGGCAGGCCTCCTGGAGAAGAAGGGCCTGAAGGTGCCTGGTCCCCTGCGGGGGCAAGCCGAGCTCGCGCCCGAGCTCGAGTTTCGCGTGCGCGATCGCGAGGGCGTGTCCTGGAACGTCGCTTACGACATCGCGACCGGCAGCGTCGCCGGCCGGCGCAGCGATCAATGGCCCAGCATCGGCGTGAGCCAGCTCTTCGCGAAGCTCCACACCACGCACCACTTCCCGATGAAGCTCGGCGCCCGCTGGTTGTGGGCGCTGTTCGAAGATCTTTTGGGCCTGGCGATGGTGGTGTGGGCCATCTCGGGCCTCTTCATGTGGTGGCAGATGAAGCCGACGCGGATCGCCGGCGTCGCGTCGATCGCGGCGGCCATCGGCCTCGCGGGCGCGGTGATGGTCGGCACGGCCAGCGAGATCCTGTTCGGCGACGTGCCGCAGGCGCTCGGGCCGGGCGAGTGACGGCTCGATCGGCAGAGGACGCTGCACCATGAACATCAGACCCGAGTTCACGCGCGTGGGGTCGATCGCCGATCTCGGCGCGTTGCGCGAGCGCTACCTGGACGAGCTGCCCTGCGCGCAGGACGGGCTCGTCGAGGCGCTCGTCGCCGATGGGGCGTATTTTCGTATCGACGCCAGGGGACGGCCGGCCGGCTACTGCGTCGTGTCGGGCGGCGACATGCTGGTCGAGTACCATGTCTGCCCCGAGTTTCTGGCGTATGCGCACCAGATTCTGCCGCTGTTCGTCGAAGCGCAACGGCCGCGCGCGGCGCTGGTCAAGACCTTCGACCACATGTTCCTCGCGTGCGCGATCGACCTCCAGGCCGGCGTCACGGTGAGGGGCGCGCTGGTCCGCGAGTTCGCGCGACGGGAGCTGCCGGAGCTGCCGCGCATGCGCTATTCACAGCGGCTCGCGCGGGCCGACGATCTGCCGCGCATCGCCGCCGTCGATCAGGACGTGTTCACTCACCCCGAGCGGCTGCGCGGCGTGGTGGAGCGGGAGCAGCTCCTGCTCTTCGAGCAGGACGAGCGCCTCATCGGTTTCGGTATCGTGCGCCCCGTGATCCCGGGACGCCCCGACGTCGAGCTCGGGATCGCCGTGGATACGCCGTTCCGGAATCGAGGTTATGCCGTGTACATGATGCGGGACATGGTGGAGCACTGCCTCGCGCGCGGGTTGAACCCGATCGCAGGGTGCTCGCGGCAGAACGAGGCGTCGATCCGCATGGGGCTGCGCGTCGGCCTGCTGTCTCGTTATCGGCTGCTGGAGATCCGCTTCCGCTGAGGCGGCGCGCGCTGGGCGGCTCGTGCAGCGCTTCCAGGAGCGTCCGATCGAACTGACGCGGCGGAGCTCCACCCGCACGGGGCTCGAGCCCGCGGCACCCACGCAAGCGCCCGGATGCCGCGTCGTGGGGGCTCAAGCTGCCGAGAGCGTCTTGCCTGTCTCGAGGAGCGTCTTCAGATCGCTCAGGATATAGCTCCAGCCACCGCCGGCTTCCTTGATCGCGCCCGAGGTGATGGCAGCCGTCTTGGGCGCGTCGCCGACCTCGTGGGTCACGGTCAGCGACGTGATGCCGTAAGGGCTCACCTCGATCTCCCAGGTAAGTCGCCTGAAGCCTTCCTCCTTCATCTCGGGATCCCAGAGGATGCGCCACGTCTGAACGAGCTTTCGCGGAGGATCGGCCTCGATGACCTCTCCATCGATGATCACGTTGGGGCCGCCGTGCTGGGCCATCTCCGCGCTCGCGAACGCCTGGTATTTGCCGCCGGGGCGCAGATCGTACTCCGCGCGGGCGCAGTAACCGTACCTCTCGATCCACTCGGGCTTCGTGATCGCCTCCCAGACGGCCTCGGGCGTCGCCTTGATGTGGACTCGATAGACGTGGACCGGCTTCTCACTCTTCGTCGTCATTGTTCTTCTCCAGGTGTTTCTTCAGATCAACGAGCGCCGAAATGCGCCCCTCGGTGTACTTGTCGATCCAACGATCGTGGATCTGGCGAATGGGGACCGGGTTCAGGTAGTGAAGCTTCTTCCGGCCTGATCGAACCGTGACGACGAGCCCCGCGGCTTCGAGCACCCGAAGGTGCTTCATCACGCCGAACCGCGACATCTCGAGCTCGGACTCGAGCTCCGTGAGCGTGAGGCCGTCACGCGCAAAGAGCCGGTCGAGGAGAGAGCGCCGGGTGGGATCGGCCAGCGCCTTGAAGACGCGATCGTCGTCCGTCACCTCCTTGATATGTTACTAATTGGTCACCTGTCAAGGTCCGGGATGCACGGCCGGCGCGGATCCGGGCGCAAACCGCTGCAGGTGCTCCGATGTAGGATGCGAGGAGCGGCGACAGCTTGACGCTCGCGCGCGACGACCGAGGGCAAAGGGGCGGTGCGATGCGGTGACGCGGCTGGATCGAGAGCGGCCGGTCAGCGGGGCGAGGGGCGACCTCAGAAGCCTTCGCCGTTTTCGAGGATCGACGGGCAGAACGCGCGGACGCCCACGCACTCCGCAGGAGGCTGCAAGAGGTCGAGGCTGGACCCGCACGAGAGCGCCTTGAGGGTGTCGGCCATGGCGATCAGGCAGGTCTTGGCCTCCGCGACCGTGACGACGCACCCCTCGAAGTCGTACGTGAAGCACCTGGTCGACGTCAGAGGTTCACCTGCAGAGAGGAGGCACTGCCGCCAGATGGCCACGCAGTCCTCTACCTCAGAGGAGTTGAGCAGTCCGACGAGATCGCACTGGTCTGCTTTCGCGAGCTTCATCGGCTGTTTGAGATCGTCGCACACCTGGCTGGCCTCTTCGGTCGTCAGCTCGCCGAGCTGCCGGTTCTCGTCGAGGGCGATTGCGGTCTCGTCCCCCTCGTCACCGCACGCCACGAGCGCGAGCCCAGCCGCCAGGACCACGGGAAGCGTCATCCGTCTCATTCGAGCTCTCCTTGACAAGGAAGGTGCGTTCGTGGCCGTTCAGGACCCGCAGGCACCCCGTCGCCTCGACGATACACGCGCCCCGCGCTCGTCGATGCGCCGGAGCGCCCACGAGTCCGCGCCTCAGGTCGCGGGCGCCTGAGCGGCGCAGAGGAGCGGCGCGCCGGCGAGGCCGTCCACCAGAGGATCGACGAACGCGCGCACGCGGCGGGGACCTGCCTGCCGACGACGTCGCATCGCGAGCTTCGACGTCGTGGCGCCCGAGATCGACCGGTGAGCGTGGCGAGCGGCGACCTCAGAAGCCCACGGCGTCTTCGAGGAGCGACGGGCACTTCGCGCTGACGCCCGCGCACTCCTCAGGAGTCTGCAGGAGGGCGAGGATGGACCCGCACGAGAGCGCCTTGAGGGTGTCGGTGACGGCGATCATGCAGGCCTTGACCTCCGCGACCGTAGCGGTGCACCCCTTGAACTCGGACGTGTTGCACCTGCTCGACGTCAGAGGCTCACCAGCAGTGGCGAGGCACGTTCTCCAGATGGCCACGCACTCCCCTTTCTCAGAGCTGCTGATCAGTCCGACGAGATCGCACTGGTCCACTTTCGAGAGCTCCATCGGCTGCTCGAGATCTTCGCACACCCACCTGGCCTCTGTTGCCGTCAGCTCGCCGACTTGCTGGTCCTCGCCGAGGGCGGTCTCGCCCCCATCGTCACCGCACGCCACGAGCGCGAGCCCGGCCGCCAGGACCCCGAGAAGCGTCGTCCGTTTCATTCGAGCTCTCCTTGATAGAGAAGGTGCGTTCGTGGCCGTTCAGGACCCGCAGGCACCCCGCTGGCCCCGACGATACCCACGCTTCGCGCTTCCGGGCAGCGTCTCCGGCCGGATCGCCACGTCGGCCTTGCGTGCCACGCGGTCGACCCTCTCGCCGGTGAAGCTCCGAGCGGCGGACAGCGCGGGATGGCGCTCGAGGCATGCCGGTCGCGTGCGGCTTGTGGAGGTGCTCGGGCCCACGGCACGTCACGGCCTGGGCGCGGAGGAGGCGTAACGGGCGCGGCTCCGGACAGGGAGCTTCGCCGCTAGGGCGATGAGGCCAGGAGCCCCGGGCTGTTCGTGGCCGGCGTCATGGCGCTCATCGCGCGCTTCGACGTCGTGACGCCCGAGGACGATCGGTCAGCGGGGCGCGGGGCGACCTCAGGAGCCCTCGCCGCCGGTCTCCTCGGTGCCGAGGACCTCCGGGCACTTCTCCGTGAGGGCGGCGCACGCTGCCGGGGGCTCCCCGGAGGTGTCGGGCGGCGCTGCACACGAGAGCGCCTTGAGGGCGTCGACCTGGGCCTTCATGCAGGCCTTGTACTCCGCCACCGTCGCGGTACAGCCCGCGAAGCCCTCGGTGGAGCACTCGCCGCCGCCCTGCGAGGGCTCCTCCGGGGCGCTCATGCACTCGGCCTTGGTGGCCTCGCAGTCACCCCCGAACGCGCCAGCGAACGCGCCGGCGACCTCGCACAGGTCTTCCTTCGTGACGGTGGTCGACGCGGCGAGGTCCTGGCACAGCGCCTGGGAGTCCGCGGCCGTCAGCTGGCCGAGCTGCTTGCCATCGAGGTCACCTCCACTCTGACTCCCGGTGTCCCCGTTGCCCCCATCGTCGTCGCCGCCGCAAGCCGCGAGCGCGAAGCAAGCCATCAGCAATCCAAGAAGCTTCATCCGTGTCATCGAGCGCTCCCTCATCGAGAATGTTCACCAGCGTGTCCGCGCGGCGCTCGGGGACGGCTCCGCCGAAGGAAGCGAGCGGGCTGCATCGTCGGCCGGGCAGGCGCGCAGGCCGAACCTACTACGACCACGGTTCAATCTTTCTTCCTGCTGGAGAGAAAATGGACGGCGGCCTCCGGCGCGAGCCTTGCCGCCCGCGGTCGAGGTGTTCTCCGGCCGCACATCTCGGCGCCCGTCAGGGTGCGCGCCGGCGTCTCCTCGGGCGTGAGGGTGCGCCCGGAGGCGCCGCCGGCTTACCGCTGCGGCCGGCGTCCCACTGCGCGACCACGCGCTTCGGCGCCACGCGACGCCAGGCGCCCACGAGCAGCTCTTCCAGGAGCGTCCGATCGACGCGGCGGAGCTCCACCCGCGTCCAGCCCTGGTGTCCCCACGGCGTCACGGAGAAGACGTCGGGCTGCGCTTGCACCAGGCTGTCCTGCTCTTCGAGGGACAGCTTGAGGACGGCGCGCTCCTCCGCCACCCAGTGGGTCGCGAAGATCTTCCCTCGCACGCGGAACGATGGTTTGCCCCAGTGGTCCTGCTCCTCGGCCTCGGGAAGCGACAGCGCGAGCCTCTGGAAGTCTTCGGAACGGAGCGCTGGGGGAACATGCGTGGGAGGCGTGGGAGGCGTGGGAGGCGTGGGAGACCCGCTCGACATGGTGTTCGCTCCTTCGAAGCCTATCCTGGGGAACGGGACGCCGGGGGTCTTGTAAAGATTTTACCCCGCCGCGGGCTCTTGCCAGGGAGGCCGGGCCGCGCGGCGGGGCGGGCGCTCCGCTCAGGAGCCTTCGCCCTCGCTCTCGTCTTCCTGTTCCTCGAAGAACGCCGGGCACTTCTCTTCGAGCGCGGCGCACGCAGCGGGCTTCTGCGCGATGTCAGTGAACGTCGATTCGCACGTGAGCCCCTTGATGGTGCCCACCATGGCGTCCACGCAGGCCCTGACCTCCGCGACCGTGGCGGTGCAGCCGGTGAACTGGGACGCTCCGCACGAGTCGAGCTCGCCCGTCACTCCGGCCTCCTCAGGAGCGCTGATGCACTCCTGCTTGGTGGTCTCGCACTCGATTCCGAACAACGAGCCAACCACCCCCTCGGCCTCGCACTCGTCCTCCTTCGAGATCGTCTTGGTTTGCGCGCGGAGGTCGTCGCACAGGCCGTCGGCCTCCTCGGCCGTCAGCGCGCCGAGCTGCTTGCCTTCGATGTCGCTCCCGCTGCCCCCATCGCCATTGCCGTCATCATCGCCGCAAGCCACGAGCGCGAGACCAGCCATCAGAAACCCGAGAAGCTTCATCCGTGTCATGTCGAGATCTCCTTGAACGAACGAGAACGTTCACCTTGAGCACACCCGCGCGGCCCTCCAGGCGACGCCACAGCGCCTGGAAGCGCTGGGCGCGACCGCCTTCCGGGCGACTGCGCTGCTCAGAGCGGTCTACGTTCGATGAGAGGATTCCTTTCCTTCGTGAACGGCGCGCGCAGCTTTTCCACGCGAGCGCTTCCCGCGCCGCGTACAGGGAGTCCCACGTTCCACCCGGCGCGCCCGACGCCCGAAGCCCCCGAAGAGCGCTCGCCCGCTACGGGCTCATGCCGGCGACGTCGATCAGCGCTGCGCGCGCCCGGGTCGGGGTCGTCCCGCTGAACTGCTTCACGTCCCGCGCGAGGTGCGCCTGGTCGTAGTAGCCGAACCGCTGGGCGAGCTCCGCCCAGGTCCCCGTGCCGCCCGCCTTGAGGTGCCGCACCAGCCGGTCGAAGCGCACGAGCCGCGCGAGGAGCTTGGGCGGGACGCCGACGTGCTCGCGGAACAGGCCGATCACGTGCTTCTGGCTGTAGCCGAGCTCGCGCGCGAGGGCGCGCATGTCGACAGCGCCCCCGCGCTCCTCGATCCGGCGGAACGCCCACGAGACCACGCCGACCTCGATCCGCGCCTCGTCCACGCGCTCGCCGAGCGCCCGCTCGATCAGGTCGAAGCGCGCATCCCAGGTCGGGAGCTCCTCGAGGCGCTCCGCCAGCCGGGCGTGCTTCCTGGGGAGCAGATCGCGCGCCGAGATCACGCGCCCGGTCAGCTCCTCCATGGGCACCCCGAAGAAGAGCCGCGCCCCGATGGGGGTGAGGTTCACCTGGAGCCCGCGCTGGAACCCGTCGTGCTCGGTGATCGTGAAGGTGTCGTCGAGGCCCGCGACGAAGCCGCCGGCGTGCGAGGAATGACGGCGATCGCTCCCCGCGTCGAACACGCGCAGCGGCGGTCCGAACTCGATGATCACGACGATCTGCGGCGCCGGGAGCTCGCTCCGCCGCAGCGGCCCGGGCGTCTCCTCCGTGTAGCCGCTGTAGTCGCGGATGTACGGGCGGAGGTGCGGCGCCGGGGGCCGCGTCGCGATCTCCCAGCGGCCCTCACCGGCGTTGCCGCGGGCGATCCGTGCGCGAGGCGCCAGCGCTTGCATCGCGGGGGAAGGGTACCGGTCGATGCGGGCGCGAGCCAGCCGCGCGAGCCAGCCGCGCGCGGCTGGCTCGCGCGCCGGGCGGGGCACCTCAGCGGATCGTCTTACAGCACCGCAGCCCGAGGTGGTAGTTCGCGTGCCACGCGTCCTCCATCGGCTCGACGTGCCAGCGCGGGCTGTAGGCGCAGTGGTCGGGGTAGGTCTCGCGGCCCTTCGGCCTCGGGGCGTCGTGCTCGCGGGCGACCTCGACGTAGAACCAGGCGCTCCCCTTGAGCTGGCTGTACAGCTTGCCGTCGTCGCGGTCGCGGCGGGTCATGATCTCGGCCACGTTGCCGTGCTGATCGAACACCCCGAACCGCGAGCGGCACGCGGGGTAGGACCCGGCAGGCTCGGTGTCGGTCGCGCAGGTCTGGTAGGCAGAGCGCGCTGTGTCGCCGTCGCACGGCTTGCCGTCGATCTCGCGGTGCGGCGTCTGCGTGTGGCAGACGGCGAGATCGAGCTCGTCGCCATAGGCGTACGTCCTCGGCTTGCCGCCCTCTGGATCGCCGCGGCACGCGAGGCTCCACTCGTCCTCGGTGCAGAGGCGCTTGCCCTGCAGGCTGCACACGGCCGCCGCCTGCGTCGGGCTCGCCCACACCATCGGCAGCTCGCACGGCTTGTTGGGGAACTCGAAGATGTCGATGCAGAACGCGGCCGACGCCGGCTTCCCGCGCTTGTACACGGGCACCATGTTCTCGTGCCCGCCGCAGCGGGCGCGCTGCTCCTCCGTCTGGAGGACGACGCCCCGGAGGCCCTCCAGGCACTGCTCCTTCGATCGCGTGTGCCGCGCGAGCTCCTTGTTGCCCTGGTTGAGCCGGGCAGGCGAGCCGCCGCCGAAGTTCTTCTCCAGGAAGAGCTCGGGGTTCTTGAACTTCCGCTCTCGCTCCGAGAACTCCTTCAGCGAGAAGAGCCGCACCAGATCCTCGCGCGCCTCGTAGTGGGTCGCCATCGGATCCCCGACCGCCCCGGGCGCGCCAGCGTCGCCGCCGGCCGCATCGGGCGCGCCGGGCTCGCCAGAGGCCCGAGGGGCCGGCGCCTCCGGGGCGGAGGCCGCCGGGCCTGAAGGCGGCGCGGAGGCGCTGGCCGAAGGCGGCGCGCCCGCGTCGCGGCCGCGATCGGCGTCGCCGCGGGAGCAGGCGGGCGCGGCGGCGGCGAGCGCCGCCAGCACGAGGTGCAAGGGACGGGAGGGAGGAGGCACGTGGAGCGAGCGGGGCACGTCGAGCGAGATCAGAGGGCGGCCGCGATGATCTCGGAGAGGCTCGCCTCGTCGACGACGCCCGTCAGGTAGGCCGCGACCTTCCCCTGGCGGTCGATCACCACGAGGCTCGGCAGCTTGTCCACCCCGTAGCGGGCCGAGGCCTCCTTCTCGTCGTCGATGAGGATGGGATACGAGAGGCCCTTCTTGAGGGCGTACTGGCTGGCCACCTGGGGCGGGTCGTCCACGTTGACGCCGAGCACCACGAGCCCCTTCTTCTCGTACCGGCGCGCGATCCGGTCGAGGATCGGCGCCTGGACCGCGCAGGGACCGCACCACGTCGCCCAGAAGTCCAGGATCACCGGCTGGCCCTTCAGCTCGGCGATCTGCATGCGCGCGCCGGGCTCGCCGTTGGCCGCGACCGGCAGCGTCACGTCGGGGGCCTCCGCGCCGACCATGCCCCCGACCCCAGGCGCAAGGCGCGGCAGGATCACAAGTCCGAAGAGCGCGCTCAGGGCGATGAGCAACGCGACTGCAGGATAGAGAATCTTGCCGGAATTGGGCTGGGGTTCGGCCATACGGGCCCTGAGCTTCATAGCAAATCTTTGGGCCTACGTCCGAGCGGCTCTGGTACGGTCCGGCGCCTCGACCGGCCGGGCGCTTCGCCGCCTGGCCCGGGGGCGGGGGCGCAGCGCGGCTCGCCGCGCGACGCCGCCGCCGCCGGGAGGGGTCGGGGGCGCAGCGCGGCACGCCGCGCGATGCCACCGCCGTTCGGGTCACGTCGTCGCCCGCGCGCTGGAGGAACCATGCTCGATCGTCCGAATCTTTCACGAGAGAATCCCGCGGGGCCGCGCGGACGGCGCCCGCCGCCGGGGCCCCTTCCGGCCAAGCGGGCGGCCAAGTGGCCCCCCGATGACAACGATCTGCCCGGCGCCCCGCCGGCGCCCGCGGGCGGCGGCTTCGCGGACGACGGCAACTTCAAGCGCGGCCGGTTCAGCCCCGTCTCGATCGTGGTCGGCCTCCTCGTCGCGCTCGGCGCCGCGGGCGCCATCTGGTTCGGCGTCAAGCAGGACAGCCAGAAGATGACGGTCGACGCCGTCTCCAAGGAGAAGAAAAACATCTTCGTCCTGCCGAAGAAGGACCAGCTGCCCCTGTGGCGCAAGTGGGCCGCCGCCAGCGCCGAGCTGTCGCTCCAGCAGGAGGCCCTCATGCAGCTCGCGTGGGCCGACGACCCCGAGGGCGTCACGCACGCGCAGACCGCGCTCGCGCTCCCGGACCACCGCGTGAAGGGCGTCGCCGCGCAGGTGCTCGCGTACTACGGCTCGCCCAAGGCCGACAGCGCCAAGCACGCGCTGCTCGAGGCGCTCAAGGTCGCGGACGAGAGCGACCGGCCCCAGCTCGTCTGGGCCCTCGTCGAGCTCAAGGAGCCCGCCGCGTTCAAGGACGCGATGGACCAGTACAGGAAGGGGTTCCTCTCGAAGGTCGAGCGGCTCGGCGGCGGCATCGCCTTCGACCCGGAGAAGCTCGCCGGCCTCGTGTCGCTCGAGGAGCTCTCGAAGCTCGCGACCGACGAGAGCTCGTCGGTGCGGCAGCTGGTCGCGACGGTCCTGTCGCGCAACGCCGAGCCCAAGTGGACGAGCGCGCTCATCACGCTCGTGAAGGACAAGGACGTCGAGGTCGCGCGCGAGGCCGCGAACGGCCTCGGGAGGATCGGCGACGAGACGGCGCGCGCCCCGCTCCTCGAGGCGCTGTCGAACGCCGACAAGGACAGCCGCCAGCGCTTCCTCGAGGCGCTGCGCGACGGCATCGGCGGCGAGGGGCTCGTGCTCGCGCTCGACAGCGTGAAGCAGGACCCCGAGGAGACGACCTGGTTCCAGACGAAGCAGATCATGGAGATGCTGCGCGAGCTCGCCGACCCGCGGTCGGCCGACCCGCTCGTGAAGTGGATCGAGGCCAGGAAGCCGCCGCTGCACTGGCAGGGCGAGGCGGGGACGCGGCTCGCCGAGGTCGGCGACATCCGCGCCGCCAAGTACCTCGGCGAGCGGATGCTGGCCGACCCGCTCAAGCTCTACAAGCTCGAGAAGTTCTGGGAGGCGGACGAGGGCGGGCACCTGTCGCGCACCGACCTGCCGCGCGTCGTCGGCACCCGCATGCTCGCCGATCTCGCCGTGATCCACACCGACAAGGCCGCCGAGCTCAAGGCCGCGGCCGAGCCCCAGGTCATCCTGTGGCTCAAGGATCGCCCGCAGCCGCACGCGAACGGCCTGCGCTTCCTCTCCACGGTCCGCTCCGAGAAGATCCTGAAGGACATGCGCGACTGGGCCTTCCCGACGGACCCGCTCCCCAAGGAGGGGCAGCAGCCGCCGTTCCCCGCGGCCTTCGAGACCGCGCAGAGCGCGCTCCGGTACATCGGGCGCATGAAGGACGAGCCCTCCTACCCGAAGCTCATCGATCAGTTCAGCCGGAAGAAGGACCCGAAGCTGGACATCACCCAGGACGCGCTCCAGGGCGCCGGGCTCGCGATGCTGGGGATGGCGCTCCGCGCGGTCGCCTACGGCGCGTCGCAGGGGCTCGCCGAGTGGGGCGATCCGCGCGCGGTGGAGAAGCTGACGAAGCTCGTCGAGGACGAGATGTGGCACGAGGAGGCCCGCCAGGCCGCCTGCGAGGCGATCGCCTGGTGCGCGGACGACAAGACGATGATCGAGGTCGCGAAGAAGGCGAAGGAGTTCGCGAGCAAGAAGGAGCCGCGCAAGCAGCTCATCGGCGCCTGCTACGCGTCGTCGCTCGCGCTCCGGCCGGTGCCCGGCGCGGCCGCCGAGCTCGTCACGCTCCTCACGGCCGACGTCGACCCCGGGGTGCGCATGGCCATCGCGCGCGCCATCGGCGTCGGCGGCTTCGACGAGGCGGTGCAGGGGCAGCTGTTCGAGAAGCTCAAGGACGTCGAGGTCCGGAACGCCGCGGCGCTCGCGCTCATCCTCGGCGGCACGACCGACACCGCGGCGCGGACGGTCGCGATGTACGCCGACTTCGACAAGTCGGCGCTCGACGACCTCAAGGACCACTACTACCGCGCCTTCGGCTACTGGTCGGACGAGGACTTCAAGCGCGGCAACCTCTACCGGTACGTCGCGAACGCCGAGGCGATCACGCGGGTGAAGGTCGCCGACGCGCCGCAGGAGTGGGCGCGGCAGCGGCTCCAGGCTCAGTTCGACAACCTGAAGTACGACAACGGCCCGCACTCGGAGACCCGCGTCGTGCTGCGCTACCGGCTCTTCCAGGAGGCCAAGAGCGGCGACAGCGCGAAGAAGAAGGGCGCGATCGACACGCTCAAGTTCATGAAGGAGAAGGGCGTGCTCATGGCCCTGCGGCACGAGCAGGGCGAGACCGGCGCGCTCGCGAAGCGCGCGTTCCACGAGCTCATGAACCCGAAGGCCACCGTGGCCGAGGACCTGAGCAAGTTCGCCCCGGCGAAGGCCGGGGGCGCCGACACGCAGTAGCGGCGCGCGGTCCGGCGCGGCCGGCGTTCGGCCCGCGCACGAAGCCGCGGCGCACGATCCAGGGGCAGGGAGCCCGGGAGCGCTCGAGGGGGAGGTCGTCCTCTCCGGAGCTCCCGGGCTTCCTGTTTTTGTGCTGGCAGCGCGGCCATTTCCGTCTCCGACGCGTGTCGGGCTGGCGAGGGTGGTCGGGTGACCGGCGCGTGTCGGGCTGGACAAAACGCACGTTTCGGAAGAGTGTTCGCGCCGAGGTGCACTGTGCCTACCTGGCGTGATGAGCTCATCGAAGCCGTGAAATCGAAGGCGGAGCGCGAGGCCGAGGAGCTCGCGCGGCACAAGAAGCGGGTCGCCGAGGCGCTCGCGGCCGCGGAGTCGGCCGTGTCGCTGGGGGCCGAGTCGCTGAAGTTCGCGCACGAGAGGCTACGGGAGAAGGGGCAGTCCATCGCGCTCACCGAGGAGCAGGACAAGCACCGGCTCGCGCTCGGCGATTTCAGCCTCTCCCTGGAGCTCCTGCGGGACTCCGCGATCGTCCGGGTGACGTTCGGCGACGGCAAGCCGCGCGAGTTCGACTTCGCGAAGGATCGCCACATCGCGCCCGCCGACGTGGAGGAGTACATCGGCCGTCGCGCGCTCGAGCTGGTCCGCGCGGCGCAGAAGGCGTCGCCGTGGTGAGCGCCGGGCGCGCCGCGGCCCCGCTGTCGTCCCGCGCATGGGGTCTTCGCCGCGGCCTCGCCGCCGGCCTGCTCGCCGCGGTCGCGGCGTGCGCTCCGCCGGCCGCGCCGCCTCGCCAGCCTGCCGCGCCGCCGGCCTCGAAGCCTGCCGCGCCGGCGCCCGCCGCGCCGGCCTCGATCGAGGTCGATCCCGCCGCGGAGGCGCGGATCGCGGCGGACGTCGCGTACCTCGCGTCGCCCGAGCTCGCGGGGCGCGGGACCGGCGAGCCCGGCGCCGATCTCGCGGCCGAGTTCATCGCGCGCCGGTTCGCTGAGCTCAAGCTCTCGCCGCTGGGCGGGCCGGGGAGCGACGCGAAGGCGTACCGGCAGGTGTTCGACGCGCGGGTCGGCGCCGACGTGGCGCCCGCGGCGCTCGCGGTGCAGCGCGCGGGCCGGAAGCAGGGCGTCGAGGCCGGCAAGCTGGTCACGGCGGACGGGAGCGCGAGCGGCACGGTGTCGGGGGCCGCGGTGCTCGTCGGCCATGGAGTGACCGCGCCGGCGCTCTCCTGGGACGACTACGCCGGCCGGGATATCGAGGGGAAGATCGCGATCGTGCTCGACGGCGTGCCCACGCTGGACGGCGGCTCGGGTGGAGCAGCGCAGGCCGGCGCGCACGGCGGTGCTGCGCCCGCGGGGCCGCATGGAGGCGCTGCGCCTGCGGGGCCGCATGGCGGTGCAGCGCCCGCGAATCCGCACGGAGGTGCAGCGCCCGCGAATCCGCACGGAGGTGCAGCGCCCGCCGATCCTCATCATGCGCCGTCTCCGCGGCCGGCGGACGCGCTCCGCGACTTCGGCAGCGTCCGCTACAAGCTCCGCACCGCCCGCGAGCACAAGGCCGCCGGGGTGATCCTGGTCGCGGCCGGCGACGAGCTCCCGCGGGTGCCGGACGACGCGGCGAGCATGGGCATCCCGGCCGTGGTGATCACGCGCTCCGCGGCCCGCGCGCTCTTCCCGGCGGCCGGGCTCGCGCCGCCGGTGAAGCCCGCAGGCGCCGCCCCCGAGAAGCACGCGGCCGTGAAGCCGGCCGCGACCAAGGCCGTCGCGCCGAAGCCGCTCGACGGCACCACCGTCGAGATCACGACCAAGGTCACCGCGCGGATGGCGCCGGCGTCGAACGTGATCGGCCTGCTCTCGGCGCGGGACGGCTCGCCGCACGCCGGTGAGTACGTCGTCGTCGGCGCTCACTACGATCACCTCGGCTACGGGGGCACGTCGTTCTCGCGCGCGCCCGGCGTGCACGCGGTGCATCCGGGCGCCGACGACAACGCCTCGGGGACCGCGATGCTCCTGGAGGTGGCGCGGCGGTTCGCCTCGCTCCCCGAGCGGCCTGCTCGGAACCTCCTGTTCATCGCGTTCGGCGCCGAGGAGCTCGGCACCATCGGCTCGCGCCACTTCGTCGATCACCCGCCGGCGCCGCTCGCGGGGATGAAGCCGGTCGTGGCCATGATCAACGCCGACATGGTCGGCCGGATGCGGGACGACAAGCTCCTCGTCGACGGCCTGGGGACCTCGCCCGACTGGCAGCCGATCGTGGACGACGCCGCCCGCGGGCTCGGCCTCACGCTCCAGTTCGGCGTCGAGGGCTTCGGCGCGAGCGATCACGCGTCGTTCACGGCGTCGCGCGTCCCGATCGCCTTCCTGTTCACGGGCGTCCACGAGGACTACCACCGGCCGAGCGACACGGCGGACAAGATCAACGCCGCGGGCGTCTCGCGGTGCTCGGTGCTCGCGGCGCGGATGGCGCTCTCCCTGTCGCGGCGCGACGCGCGGCTCGCCTTCACCGACGCGCCCGCCGACCCGCACCGCAGCATGCGCGGCGGCTTCCGGGCGTCGCTCGGCACGATGCCGGACTACGCGTACCAGGGGCCCGGCGTGAAGCTCACGGGCGTGCGGCCCGACGCGCCCGCCTCCCGCGCCGGCATGCAGGCGGGGGATGTGATCGTGCGCATCGGCGCCCACGCGGTCACCAACATCCACGACTTCATGTTCGCGCTCGGCGATCTCGAGCCGGGCCGCGAGGTCGAGATCGAGGTGGATCGCGGCGGGACGCGGGTGCCGCTCAAGGTCATCCCCGCCCCCGGCCGATGAGCCGGCGCCCTCGCCGCGCCGCGCCGCCGGTCGCGCCACCTCGACGGCGCAGGGCCCCACGCGGGCTCTGCGCGGTCCGCTTCGCCTTCCTCTGCGGCCTCACGGCCGCGATCCTCGCCTGCGACAGCCCGCCGCCCGCGGCGACCGGCGCCGCGCCCGCCGGAGGGCCCGAGCGCGCCGGCGCAGCTGCGGATGCCGAGCCCGCGCCGCCCGACGTCGCTGCGGCCGCTGCGGCAGAGCCGCCGGACGCCGCGGCGGAGCTGGCGTACACCTCGGTGGAGCCGCCGGACGCCGCGGCGGAGGTGGCGTACACCCCAGCGGAGCCGCCGGATGCCGGGGCAGCGATGTCGTACGCCGCGGCGGCGCCGGACGCCGCGGCGGCAATCCTCGACGGCGGCTCGCCGGACGCCGCGGCGGCAATCCTCGACGGCGGCTCGCCGGACGCCGCGGCGGCAATCCTCGACGGCGGCTCGCCGGACGCCGCGGCGGAAGCCCTCGACGGCGGCGCTCCGGACGCGGGGCTGCCCGGCAGCTCCGAGGGGTGCCCGGACGACATGGTCCTCGTCGAAGGCGACTACTGCCCCGTGGTCGATCAGATCTGCCTGAAGCACCACAAGGAGTACGAGAAGGACCAGGAGCGACGGGCGACGCCCTACAAAGAGGCCGAGGGTCCGACCAGCGTCAGCGAGCGGTGCCTCGAGTACAGGCGGCCGAGCGAGTGCCTCTCGAAGAAGCGTGCGCCGATGCGGTTCTGCGTCGACCGGTACGAGTGGCCCAACAGGAAGGGCGAGCTCCCCGCGCTGCTCGTCTCGTGGCGCCAGGCCGTCAAGGCGTGCGAGGGCGTCGGCAAGCGCCTCTGCACGGAGGACGAGTTCAACTTCGCCTGCGAGGGCGAGGAGATGCTCCCGTACACGTACGGCTTCGCCCGCGACGCGACCAAGTGCAACATCGACCGACCCTTCCGCCAGCGCGAGGTGACGCTCTACCACTACGAGCGGTGCATGCGGCACCCCAAGTGCAAGGCGGAGCTCGAGCGGCTCGATCAGCGCGTGCCTGCGGGCTCGATGCCCGCGTGTGTGTCGCCGTTCGGCGCCTTCGATCTCAACGGCAACATCAACGAGTGGGTCGTCCGGCCGGGCCACAAGTCGCCGGAGCGGAGCGGGCTGAAGGGCGGCTGGTGGGGCCCCATGCGCGGCCGCTGCCGCCCGACGGTGGGGTTCCACAAGGAAGAGGACTACGGCTACGAGCAGGGATTTCGTTGCTGCAAGGATGCTGCGGCGCGGTGAGCGCGCCGTGGCGCGTCCTTTTTGAGGGGCGCGCGGCCGCCGACCGGGGGTACGCTCCTGTCCAGCGGGCCCGCGGCGCGGCGCTCGCCGGCGAAGGGCCTGCGGCTCCTCCTCCGGGGGCCGGGGCTCAGATCTCAGCGGCGGGTCGGTACCGGCCCGTCGCTCACGCGGGGAGAGCCCCGCACCTCGAGGAGATCTTGATGAAGCGATCCATGTGGTTCACCAGCGCGCGCTCGGCCGCCTCGGTCGTCCTTGCCCTCGGAGGCCTCGGGCTCCTGACCTCCGCGTGCAGCCGGGGCCGAGACGCCGAGGATCCGTCGGATCCGCAGTACAACGCGTACAACCAGCAGCAGCCGGGGTACCAGCAGCCTGGGCAGTACCAGCAGCCCGGGTATCAGCAGCCCGGGCAGTACCAGCAGCCTGGGCAGTACCAGCAGCCTGGGTATCAGCAGCCCGGGCAATACCAGCAGCCGGGCACGACCGCTCCGGCGACGACGGGGCAGCCGGGCCCGCTCGCTCTCCCGTGTACGAACGACATGGTCTGCGGCACACACAAGTGCAACACGGCCGTGGGCAAGTGCGCCTTCCCCTGCGCGGCGAACACCGACTGCGCGGCGGGCTTCTCGTGCATGGGCGCCGGCTCGGCGACGGCGATCTGCGTCCCCGGCGGGCAGTAGCGAGCGCCTGGTCTCGCGCTGATCGATTCGTGACGCGTGACCTCCCCCCTGTCTTGTAACGCAGCGAAAGCCGCCTCACGGCGGGAATCCAACCCGAGCTCGCGCTGGCCTATTCATCGCAAGCGCCCCTGGCGCCTTGGTCAGGTCGCGACCAATTCGTTGCTCGCGGCCGGTTCGAGCTGCTGTTCCGCCGACTCGGGACGCTGCGGCGCGCCCGAGGCAGATATGCGTTCCGTCGCTGGCCGCCAGCTGCACGCTGCCTCCAGCGCGGCCTGCGCTCGCTCCAACCAGAGCTTGGCGCGACGACGCTCCAAGGCGGACAGCGCTTGCTGCCCCTCGCTCGTGTTGATGGCGGCCCAGAAGCTCGAACCGAAACGGTCGATCTTGTACATCACCGACGAGTCGAGCTCGGGCAATGTCACGATCTGCCCGCCGCCTTCGAGCAGGCGCTGGTACGCGGGGGACGCGTCGAACTGGCTGAAGTCCTTCGAGCGCCCTTGGTTCTTCACCACGACGTGCTGGAGCGCGTCGCCCGGCGCCGCGAGGACCCGCTCGATATGGGATACCGAATCGAAACCACCGTCGGTGACGTGCCAGGACACCAGCTGGACACCCATTTCGCGCGCGTAGTTGAGGACGTCCGTCGACTCGATCCAGCGCTCGAGCGCCCGATGGCTCTGCGCAGGCAGGTCGACGAGGACCAGGCGATCGGCTGCGAGCGCGCTGTCCAGGATCTGATCGGCGCTATCGAGCCGATCGAGATCCACGCTCCGCGTGTAATCCGCGTAGTAACGGGCGAGCGCGCGATGCGACAGATCCGCGTCGAGCGCCGTGAAGGGAAGCGCTCGGTCAATGAAGAGCTGCGCCAGCAGCCGAGCGACCACGCTCTTGCCAACGCCACCCTTCTCGCCGCCCACAAAATGTACACTGCTCATGCGCCTCCCCTTCGGCCACCGTGCCGCGGAAGTCAAGCCATTCATTACAAATGGCGGTTCGGCGTCACCACGTGCCGGTGAAATGCGCGGCGGACCATTGGATCGACCGCGCTCCGCCGGCGCGGATCGAACAGCTGCCAATCATCGCTCGATGAGGTGGGGGGCACGCTCGGGATCACGTGCAAGATCGACCCGCTCGGCCCGCCGAGGGCGCGCCCGGCGCCCTGAGCGGCATCATGCCGGTCTTTCCGCCGCCGGCTCCGGTCGTACCGGGGTGCTTGAATTGCTCTTTCTGGTCTTTTCAGGGCCTGATGGCGAGCAGCGTCGGCGTTTGACCAGGCGCCGCGGCGGCCATCGCGTCGATCAGCATGCGCGGCTCGCCGGGGCCAGCGGCGCCCGTCTTTCGGACGGCGTCGATCCTGCTGAGCCCCCACAGGAGCGCGGCCACCGCCGGCGCTGGCAAGCGGCTCAGCGTCACCATCGGCTCCGGCGTGATGGTGTTTCCGAGGTGACGCACCACGCGGAACCCTTCCTCCATGGCGCGCGCGAGGTTCATCGCCTCTGCCCACGACACGCCTGCCTCTCGCGCGTGCGCCGTGATGACAGCCACCATCGCCGGCACGACGAGCGCCGCATGCGTGCGCAGCCAGCTCTCCATATCGGCGTGCACGACAGCGGGAATGCCGGCGTCTGTGAAGACCTTTGCCCACGCCGCGTCCGTCACCGTGGTGACCATTCCTCGGGTGACGACCTTCGACGTCAGCTTGCCGTCCTCGAGGGTCGCCAGGATCGCAGGGAAGCCGAAGGCGAAGCGCGCCGGGCCCACCGCATCTCGGAGGCGGCCCAGCGGCTCGAAGGTGTTGAACATGAACATCACGGACTTCGCCGCGCTCTCGGCCAGCGCAGGGAGCACCGCGTCCACCTGGAACGCGAGCACCGTCACGAGCACCAGATCCCACGCCGCCGTCGCGTCGAGCGCAGCGCTCACGCGCACCGCCGCGCGCTCCCCTGTGGCGCTCACGATCGCCCCGTCCCGCCGCAGCTGCTCGAGCCGCTCTCCACGGGCGACCACCGTCACCTCGTGCCCCGCTCGCGCGAGCTGAAAGGCAAAGGTGCTTCCAATCCTACCGGCGCCGATGATGGCAATCTTCATGCGTTACACCGTAACTCCTGTGGAAAGATCCCATGGATATCGGTCCGATTCAGAAGTACCGGCCAAGGCTCTCCTTGGTGAACTCCGTCAGCTCCGAGGTCCGGCCTGTCTTGATCTTCTCCACCCAGGCCGGGTCGTTGAGCAGGGGGCGCCCGACGGCGACGAGATCGAAATCGCCGCGCTCGAAGCGGCGCACGAGCTCGCCGAGCCCCTGAGGCGCGGAGGCCTCGCCTGCGAAGTTCCCGAAGAGATCGCCGGACAGGCCAACCGACCCCACGGTGATGGTGGGCTTGCCGGTGATCTTCTTCGCCCATCCCGCGGCGTTCAGATCGGAGCCGGCGAACTCGGGCTCCCAGTAGCGTCGCTGGGAGAGGTGGAGCACATCGGCGCCCGCCTCTGCGAGCGGCAATAACCACTGCTCCATTTCCTTCGGCGTCTTCGCCATCTTGTGATCGTACGCGCCGACCTTCCACTGCGAGAGGCGGAGGATCACCACCATCTCCGGACCGACGGCCTCTCGAACGGCCTTGAGGATCTCGACGGCGAAGCGATTCCTCTCGCCGATGGTCTTTCCTCCATACTCGTCGGTGCGCTGGTTCGTCGCTTGGTCGAAGAACTGATCGATGAGGTACCCGTGGGCGCCATGGATCTCGATGGCATCGAAGCCGAGGCGCTTCGCGTCGGCCGCCGCCGTGCCGAAGGCCCGCACGGTGGCGTGCACGTCGTCGCGCGACATGTTCGCCGGGCCTTCCAGGGCCGCGGGCTCCTCGTGGCCGTTCGGATCCTGCTTCGCGAGCCCGACGTGCCATAGCTGGGGCGCCATCTTCCCTCCTGCCCTGTGCACGCTGTCGATGACCTTTCGCCAGCCGTCCAGCGCCCGCTCGCCGTAGAAGTGGGGCACGTCGCGGAGGTGAAGCTTGCCCGGCCGCTCGACGACCGTTCCTTCCGACAGGATGAGCCCGACGTCTCCAGCGGCGCGCCGGGTGTAGTAATCGACGTTCGCTTCGCCCGGCGCGTTGCCCGGCGATCGCTGGCGCGTCATGGGGGCCATGACGAACCGATTGTTGAGCTTCAGCCCCTTCAGCTCGAATGGCTTGAAGAGCGCGCTGACGTCGTCGTTCTTGTTCTGTTGCGGATTCGCCATCGCTCCGTCCCTTCTCCGGTTCTCTGCGCGTCGTCCTCGTCGCGGCGCCGCGGCCGGCGGCGCCCTGGCGCTTCGGCAACGCCCGCGCGTACAATCTCGACACCGCGCGGCGCCATCGCCATCATCATGCGGCGACGCGCTCCTCGGTGTTAAACCAACTGGGTGGTTTAAATGTAGGGAGCGGCCTTGGCCGTGTCAACTGGGCGGAGCGACGTTGCCGCTGCGCGTGGCGAACGGCCGCGGGCTTGCCGCGCGGGGGAGGCCCGAAGGTTGCGGCTCGAACGCCGGCGGTGCGCTCTTCTTGCCGCGCGCCACGGCGTGTGCTCCATGAAGGATCCACCCATGCCCTACGATTCGGCGGCGACCAAGAAGAGGCTCCTCGACGCTGCGCTCGATGAGTTCGCCGAGCGAGGGCTGGCTGGCGCGCGTGTGGACCGCATCGCCGAGCGGGCCTCGGCGAACAAGCAGGCCATCTACGCCTATTTCGGCTCCAAGGAGGACCTGTTCCGCAGCGTGCTCGAGGAGCGGTGCCAGAGCACGTTCGACGCCGTGCCCTTCGACCCGTCGGACCTCCCCGCCTTCGTCGCCGGCGTCTTCGACCACTTCGTCGAGAATCCGAAGACCGTGCGGATGATGATCTGGAGCCAGCTCGAGCTGCCCGAGGCGGTGGGGCACGACGTTGGGACCGCCAAGGTGCAGGAGCTCGCCGCGGCCTACGACCTCGGGGCGACGCAGAAGCCGTGCGCCGAGGACCTGTTCATCATCCTCCTCGGGCTGTCGATGGCCTGGTTCACCTGCGCGCCAAACCAGCTGGCCGCGAAAGGATCGGCGGGGGAGCAGCGGCTCCACGCCTTCAGGAGCTCGCTGGTCATGGCGGCCGGCGCGGTCGTGAAGGCGATGGCGAAGGAGAAGCGATAGCGGGTCCGTGCCCAGCCTGGGCGTCCTCCGTTGCCGAGGGTGCCTCCGCCGCGCCGCCAGGGCACGCGGGCGCTCGGCAGGCGACGACGGCAGCCTGCGGGCACCGCGGCGCTCAGGGGAACCACGCCGCGACCTTCACCACCTCGCGCGCTGCGCCGGCCAGGCCCTCGTCGCCCGCGAGGGCCGCGATGAGCGGCGCGAGCTTCTCGAGGCTCACGCCGTCGCCCGCGAGCGCGGCGGAGCGGATGTCTCCGGCCACTGCGTCGAGCAGGATGCCGAGCGCCGCGGCGGCGCCCTCGGCCGGGAAATGGCGGGCCAGCGGGAGCAGCTCGATCAGGCGGTCCGGCTCGTCGGCGCCGAGGCGCAGAGCCAGGGAAAGGGCGCGGCGCGTGAGCTCGGGCGCGTGCGCGGGATCGTGGCGTGCCAGGAAGCCGAGGACGACCTGGTGGTGGGCGTCACTGAGCGGCGCGATCCAGGCGAGCACCATGTCGCTGTGACCCGTCGCTGCGAACCAGGGGCCCACGTCGAAGAGCAGCCCGTAGCGCTCGAGCGGCTCGGCCTTCCGAATGGTCTCGTCAATGTGCGCCCGCAGCCGCACCGGCTCCGCGGCGAAGGGGAGGCTCCGGGCCAGCGCCCGCACGCGTGCCGCTTCCGGCAGCGTCTCGAGCAGGTCCTCGGCGGGATCGCCCAGCGCGATGAGACGCGGGATCAGCTCCTCGAAGATCTCGGCGGATTGCTCGCCGAAGCGGGGCGCGAGCGCTGCGGCGCGGCGGGCGTCCGGGGCGTCGAGGAACGGCACGAGCCACTTGAGCCTCCGGTGCTCGTCCAGGTCGTATGGGTCGGCGTGCTGCTCCAGCGCGGCGAACGCGGTGCGCACGCGCTCGGGATCGCCGAGGGCCCGCGCGAGCGCGGCGAGCACCCGCGCTCGCGCGGGCTCAGGCAGCGCCTCCGCGTCGGGCCAGAGCGCCTCGGCGACGGCACGCGGAAAATCGCTGGCGAAGACCTCCGCACGGCCGGGATCTCCGGCGCCGTCGCGGAGGCTTCTGAGCGCCTCGCGCGCGACTGCGATCCCTTCCTCCGGAGGCAACCCCGTCGCCATGAAGAGCATCTGGTGCGCTCGATCCTCCGCGTTCTCTGTGGTCCGGAACGTCGCGAGCGCTTCCCGCGCGAACGCGTATCCCGCCTCGCCCTCGACGACATCGGCGAGGCTCAGGAATGCGTCGCCGCGGAAGTCGGTCTCCGGGATGCGCCGTGTGGCGTCTTCGGCCCACGCGAGCACCTCGGCGCGCGCCGGGCCGGCCGTCATCGCGGAGCCGAGCGCGATGAGCGCCCTGGCCTGCCGCCGCTCATCCGCGATCGGCGTTTCCCGAGTCATGGGCTCGACGCCCACAGGAGCATTGTCGTCCTCGCGGCGGGCGCACGAGTTCACGCTCGCCTCGACCAGCGCCGCGCGCACCGCGAGCGCCGCGGCCTCGTGGCCCGATGCGAGCGCCTCCACTGCGTGGCGGCGCACGCGCTCGAGGTCGGCGACGAAGCCGAGGTAGGCCTCGGGCCGGGCCATCCAGCGGGCGAGGTGCTCCTCGGTGACCAGCGCTGCGAATGCCTGGAGCGGCGCGTCGTTCTGCTCCAGGTGCGCGCGCACGTAGGCGCAGGGATAGCCGTCCGGCGGAAGCGACAGGAGCCGGCGGGTCGACGTCTCACGCGCGCCGCGGTCGAGGCACTCCTCCACCTCGCGGCGGGCCGCGTTCCAGCGGAATGCGAACGTGCCCTCGACGACCGCGACGTGCGGCTCGATCCCGGCGAGGGCGCTCTCGATCGGGGCCCCGAGGGCGGTCGTGATCTCGTCCTCGCGGAGCCGGCCGTAGGCGCACGCGAGCAGGCCGAGGAGCCGGGCCGGCACCGCGTCGGCGGCCGCGAGGAGCTCCGCGGGATCGCCCGGCGCCGTCCACGGCCGCGCCGGCAGTGGACGGATCCGCGTGCGCGCCGGATCGAAGCCGAGGCGCGGGATCCACGCGTGGGCCGCGGCGTCGTCGCCCTCGACGGTGGCGAGCACCTTGACGCGGGGCCCCACGTCGGCGAACAGCGCCGGCCAGGAGACGAGCGGCTCCGCCTCCTCGACGTCGGTGATCGCGAGTAGCAGCGAGGGAGCGTCCTGCGCCAGCCCTAGGCGCAAATGCTCCTCTCCGATCCGCATGCGCATCCGCCGAGGTGCACCGCCTCCGTAGGCGCCGAGCAGTCGCGAGACCATCAGCGCGAGCAGGTCGCGCTCGAGCCTGAGATCAGGCCCGATTGGCACGAGTTGCGCGTCCCAGGCTGGTCTCTCCTGCGACGTGCGGACGAGGTGGGCGCCCACGACCGCGCGCCGGCTCGCGCGTGGGCCGTGCAGGATCGCATAGGGGCGGGCCGGCTCCTCGAGCCACCGGCCGAGCGCGGCGAGCGCGGCTTGCTCCGTCAGGTCGAGCGTGGCGCTCGATGCTTCCTCCCAGGCGCAGCTGCAGGCGAGCTCGGCAGGTGCGGGGGCGAGGATATGAAGCGGGGGCATTGTCATTGCGCGGGTCACGTGCCGGCGAACGGAGGCGTCGAGGAGGGCACCGTGGTGATGTTTTTCTTCCGAGAGTCCGTGCGCTCGCTGCTCTGCGTGAAGGTCCCGTCCCACCGTCCCATCTTGTTCACCTTGGTTTCCGTGTCGTTGTTTGGGCCGACCACGCCGCCCTTCGCGTCGTCGCCGATGTTCGCCGGGTGGAGGCCGAGCTCGCGGAAGATCTGCGCGCACATGGGGCAGGGCGCCATTCCCTGGCCGGACTCGTTCGTGGTCTCGATCGTCGCGCCGTTCCTGAAGCGCTTCTGAAGCTCGGCGCGCACCTCCTCATTGGTCATCTTACGCTTCCCCTGCGCCGTTCGCTGTGCGTCCCCTTCATTGCGGATCTGCCGCGCCATCTTGTGCAGCGCGTCCACTTCCGCGCATGTCGTGTCCCCCGTCGGGGTTTTCTGCGGATCGCGTGCCCTCTGCGCGTTCTTGACGGCCTCGGTGATCGCGTCGTCCTTGCCGAACTGCTCGCGCTGGTTCTCTGCCGTTCTCCCGCCGCGCTCTCCCTGGCTCTTGCCCTCGATATCGCCCGGCACCCCGCGGCGGTTCTTCGGATCGGTGAAATCCTTGCCCTCCGGGTTGTTCCCTGCCGCGTTCCGGACGGTGGAGAACGGCATCAGCCCGTTCGGATCGACGAACCGCGTCGGCGCATTGCCTGCGTAGTCGAAGCCGTTGAAGCCGCCGTCGAGCCCCGCCGGGTCCGCGCTCAGGTACCGGCCGAGCGCGGGGTCGTAGTAGCGGTAGCGGTTGTAGACGAGCCCCGTCTCCTCGTCCTCGTACTGGCCCGGGAAGCGGAGCGGCGTCGTGGTCCGCCCGCCCTCCTTCACCTTCGCGCTGAACGCGGATCGGTCGAGCTCGCACACCACCTCGCCCGCCGGGCCGACCAGGCGCTCCGGCGCGCCCACGTCGTCGTTGAGGTAATGGAACCACGGGCTCTCCTCGCGCCGCCCGCCCGCCATGCGCGTGTCGCGGTGAGCCCAGGGGGCGTACCGGGCCTGCTCGAAGCAGTACGTGCGCTCCTCCACGACGGGATCGCCCGCCACCTGCGCCACGCGCTTGATCTCGTGGACCAGCACGCCGCCGTCCCACACGAAGCGCACGCTCGACACCTCGCGCCGCTGCCCGTCGGGCGCGCGCTCGAACGTGCGCTTCCCGATGCGCCGCGCGAACGGATCGTAGCTGAGCTCGATCACCTTCCCGTCGGGTCTCTCGACCGCTGCGAGCAGCCCGAGGCTGTTCCACGTGTACCGCGTCAACCGGCCCTCCGCGTCGCGCGCGCTCATCAGCCTGCCCGACTCGTCCCACGCATACGTGGTGCCGCCCTTCTGCACCAGGCGGTTCCCCGCGCCGTAAGCGCGCTGCTCGCCGTCCGGCTCGTGGAGGTTGCCCGCGCCGTCATAGGCGAAGCGCTCCCCCCGGCCGCGCTCGCCGCGGACACCTAGGATCTGCCCTGCGGCGTCGTGCTCGAACAGCTTCCGGCCGAGCGCGTTGTCCCACGACTCGACGAGCTCCCAGCACGGCCCGTAGCGGAACGCCTGGTACACTGTCGTCCCCGGCGGGCGAGGGCCGACCCAGTCGGGCCGGCCGGCGCCTGCGCTGGCCTGCCCGGGGTGGCCCACCCAGCGCTGCGCCATGCGGCCGAGCGCGTCGTAGACGACCTGGATGCGCCCGCCGTCCGGCAGTGCGCGGGCGATCTCGCGCCCGAGCGCGTCGTGCGCGACGTCGACCGTCGCGCGCCCGTCCAGCACGACCTGCGCGGCCCGGCCGCAGGCGTCCCGCGCGAAGGCGGCCGAGTGGCCCAGCGACGTCGTCCGCTGCACGACGTTGCCCATGAGATCGTACGTCCGCCGCACGACGAACAGGTCTCCCGAGGCGAGCTGCCGCTCCTCCACCACCCAGCCGACGGCGTTGCGCGTGTACGTGAGCTCCCCGGCGGGCGTGACGGCGGCGATCAGCTGGCCGCAATGATCGTACTCGAACGATTCTGTGGCGCCGTCCGGCAGGGTGCGCTGCACCAGCTGTCCGGCCGCGTCGTAGGCGAACTCGGTCGTCTCGCCCGCGCCGCTCTTCTCGAGGATGAGCTGTCCGGCCATGTCGTGCCGATAGTGCTTCTCCAGCCCGGCGAACGTCCGCTCGTACACCATGCGGCCCGCGGCGTCGTAGCGCATGACGTACACGTCCCCCCGCGCGTTCTCGGCCCGCACGAGGCGACCCTCGCGATCGTAGCCGAGCCGGTTCACCTCGCCGTTCGGACGGCGGATCGCGCAGACCTTGCCCAGGCCCCTGCGATCGAAGCGCGTCGCGGTGCCGTCCGGGTGGTCGATGCGCACGACGTCCCCGTTGCGATCGTGGGCATAGCGGGTCACGCCCCCGTCGGGGTGGCGCTCGGCAACGCGATCGCCCCGCTCGTTGTAGGCGTACGACGTGATGTTCCCGAGCGCGTCGCGCACCGACAGGCAGCGTCCCCAGAAATCGTAGACGTGCTCCGTGACGGCGCCTGTCCCGTCGATCTTCTGGATCTCGTTGCCCTGCGCGTTGTGGAGGAAGCGCGTGCGCGCGCCGTTCGGCGCGACGGTCTCCGTGATGAGCCCGCGCGCCTCGATGCGAACCTCGAAGGTCGCGCCGATCGGATCGGCCCAGTACAGGGCCCCCGCGGTGCGCGTCACCTCCGTGACGCCTCCGCCTGGGTCGGTGACGCGGCGGATGTGCCCGTCCGGCTCGCGCTCGATGACGGTGGTGCGGCCCAGCGGATCGCTCACGCGGAGCGTGCGGCCGCGGGCGTCGCGGACCCAGGTCGTGGTGGCGCCGAGCGGGTTGGTGAACGAGCGGAGATTGCCATTCTCATCGTAGGTGCGGCAGTAAACGGCCCCGCCGGATACGGCCTTGTCGAGCTTTCCGAACTCGTTGGCGAAATACCGATGCACGGTGATCGAGTCGACCACTTCCGAGTACCCGTCGTCGCCGTAGACGAGCTTGCAGTGGTAGATCCCCCGGACCTTCGTGCCGTCGGCGAGCGTCTCGGGCACGCCGTTGGCGAGGCCGAGGCGCCCCGGATCGAGGTGATCGCCCCAGGTCTCGACGCAGCGGCCACGCTCGTCGTACCGGAAATGGAAGGTGAGGTCCTCGGGATCCGTGCGCGATGTCAGCCGGTGATCGTCGTAGGTGTAGTGGCTGACGCAGCCTTCAGCGTCCGTATCGGCGACGAGGTCGCCGTGCTCATCGTGGGTATAGCTCCGGAGGGTCACCCACCTCCCTCGCTCGGGTGCGTTCTTGATCTCGAGCGCGGCGATGCGGCCGTCGGGCGTGCGCCGCACGCGCACGACGCGGCCGGCGGCGTCGGTGATCGACTCGACACGCCCCTCGCGGTAGCTGAGCCGCGTCGTGTTGCCATGGGCGTCGCGCACGGCGGAGAGGCGGTATGTCGAGCCGTCGCGCTCGGAGAACAGGTAGAACGTACCTGCGGCGTCATCGAGCACGAACCCGCTGGCATCGCGGGTCAGCACCCAGCCGTCGGGGCCGACGCCCGCGTCCCCCTCGGCAATGGGGGTCGAACGAGAGCTCCGCGCCCGTGTCGGTCCACAGCACGGTGGTCTGGCGCCGCACCTCGACGGCCCACGCGAACGAGTGAACCGAGCCGAAGCCGAGGCCGACGTCACGCTCGCGGGCGCTCGTGCTGTAGCGGCGCACGAACCGCAAGCCGAGGGGGCCGAGCAGCTCGAGATCGACCACGGGGTCGGTGAACACGCGGCCGGTGGCGACGTCGACGGGGTCGCCTTTCGATACCTTCCCGCTCTTCTTCGACCCGTGGTGGTTCGGGCAGCCGGAGCCGTCGCCGCCCGCGCCGCCGCAGGCCGACTTCCCCCCTCCGTTGGCGTCGTTGCCCCCGTTGGAGCCATCGGCGCCCTGGTCCTTGCCGCTCCCCTTGCCGCCCTTGCCGCTGCCGCCGCCGCCGCCCATGATGAAGACGCCGGGGTTCATGCCGGGGATTGCGGGGATATTCGGGACGGGGGCCGTGCGCGCCATTGGATCGAGCGTAACAGGGGGGCACAGCACCTGAAAGGCGCCTCTTCCCGCCGTGGTCGCGCTGGAGAGCACGTCGACCCGATCGGTCAGCCGCAAGGTCTACCGCGCTGCCTTCTCGTTCGACCTGTCTCCGACCTATCAGCATTTGCGCGATCGAGGGTTGCGGCAAGGGGCGAGCTGTCGGTATCGTGCGCGCCATTCGCCCACTCAGGAGCTCTGCCGTGCACAAGATCTACCTCGTCCTTTCCGCAGCATTCCTCGTCACCTCTACGGCCTGCTCGGATGAATCCGATTCTAGCGGTACGAGTAATGACCAGGCCAGCAGCAGCAGCGCTTCGACCAGCAGCGCCTCGGGCAGCGGTACCGGAGGCAGCGGCGGGTCAGGGAGCACGGGCGTCGGGGGAGGCGGCGCTGCGGGGACGGGCGGCTCGGGCGGCGCAGGCGAGGGAGGCGCAGGCGAGGGCGGCGCGGGGACAGCTGGCGGGCCCGCCACCGGGGCCGGCGGGGACCCCGGCACCTCATCCCTGGGCTTCTTCGTGTCCACCCCGAGCGACAGCGGCGGCGATCTCGGGGGGATCGCCGGCGCGGACGCGACCTGCCAGGCGCTGGCGGCCGAAGTGGGCGCCGGCGGTCGCACGTGGCGCGCGTACCTGAGCACGAGCACGGAGGATGCCCGCGATCGCATCGGCAAGGGGCCCTGGGTCAACGCCAAGGGGGTCACGGTGGCCGCCACCGTCGAGGCGCTGCATGCGCTGCCCGGGGGCAACCCGGAGCTCTTCGTCGATCACAAAGGCAACCCCATCAACGGCCAGTGGAAGGACTCTCCCTCGCCGATCGAGCACGACATCCTGACGGGCTCGGCGGCGGACGGCACGGCCCTGGCCGCCACGTGCAACGACTGGACGTCGTCCACCGCCACGCCTGGGCCGCAGGTGGGGCACTCCGACGGCCTCGGTCCGAACATGAGCAGCCAGGCCCCCTACAACTCGTGGAACTCCGTGCACGCCCCCACCGGTTGCAGCCAGCAGCAGCTCGCGGCGGTGGGCGGCGCGGGCCGTATCTACTGCTTCGCCGCGGATTGAGCCTTCGCCCGGCCCAGGCGGTCACGCCGGGCCGGATGCCGTTCAGCGCAATCCCATCCTGCTTGCTGGACGCTCTCGTCGAGGCCGCGGCAGCGCCGGCGGCCTTCGCGAGGGCGCCGGCGCTCAGCCGTCGAACGGGTTCTTGAGGACGAAGAGGCGCGGCGGATCATCGAAGCCGCGGCTCCCGATGAAGGCGAGCGACTCGCCGTCGATCGATACGAGATCGACAGCGTCTTCGATGTCCAGATCCGGATAGGTCACCGCGTCGACCTGCGCGAACGTCTCCGTATCGAGCAAACGGAGCACCGCGGGGTCGCTGAAGTCCACCGAGAGCATGAGGAGGCGCGGCTCCGGCGCGAGCGGGAGCACGGCGCTCCCGCTGTACGCGAACTCTCCGGCCTTCGTGGGGGACGAGGGATTCGAGACGTTCACGATCTCCCCGCTCGTGGCATAGACCCGTCCGTCCGCGTAGACGATGTCGGTGTCGAAGCCGGAGATGAGATCCTCGTGCTCGGTCGAGGTAAGGCCGGTCTCCGTGACCTTCAGCGAGTAGAAGCCGTACCCCGTATGGAGGTTGTTGTAGCCGAACACCCATCCCGTGGGGCCGCCCGTCAGCCGCGACGCGCCCGTGTGCCCGGGCGTCTGGTCAGGTCGGGCGACGCCGCTGTCCACGATCGCCGACCCTGCATAACTCGGGCTCACATCCTCCCGGTGGAGCGAGAGCGCCACGCTGTCCTTCGTCCCCGGCAGCACCACCATGGGACCGGCGTAGGCGAGATCGCCCAATTCTCCCTCGGGCAACGGGTACTGCTCGGCCGGCACGGGGGAACCCGACGTGAGATCGACCCGCCGGATCTCGTAGCTGCCCTGCAGGCTCACCCACAGTGTGGAGGCGTCGTCCGAGAGCGCCATCGTCAGCGGCTGCGAGCCGACGAAGACCGAGTCCACCACCTTGGCGGATGCGGCGTCCACGACGACCAGTGAATTGGCATGGGCAGCAGCGTCTCCGGCCACGGTCGCGTAGAACACGCGCCGGACAGGGTCGGCGATCACGTGGCGAGCCTCGATGTCGACCTCGGTGAGCTCGGAAGGGGCGGAGCCGCCGCTACCGCTGGTGCTGCCGTCAGAGCCCCCGGCGCCGCCCCCGGAGCTGGTCGACACGCCGCTGGTACCGCCCGTTGCGTCGGGGCAGCTGCACCGGCCAAAGGTCTCGTCCGGGAGGCAACTCTGCACCCCCACGTCGCCGCCCAGGCAAGCGCAGGACACTTGCTGCCCCGGCACACATCGCCCCTCCGGCTTCGGCGGATCGAGACGTATGCCATCGCCGCAACCCGCGGCGCTCAAGCACACAACGCTGGCAACCAGAGACCTGATGAGTCGCACGGACGCACCTCCCATGATGCGAGCATCGTGGATGCATCAGGGAGGAGCAAGATGATCTCGGCGACGCTGCCCCGGACAGCACATCTCCGTCGGGCAACCCCATCCTCGGCCATCATCGCGTTCACCGCGGCATCGGGCGGCGCCGGCCACGGGAGAATCGAGCTGGTGGACAGTTTATCGCGCGGCCTGGGGATGGCCGGTGTCTGGCGTTCGCCGACCGAACCTCGGTCGCGAGCAGGGCGAAGCTCAGGCGGTCGCGCCGGGCTGGATGCCGTTGAGCGCCATCATCTTCCGCCGCTCGTCGTCCTTGTTGAGGCCGCGGTACCGGTCGTCGAGCTTCGCGAGTTCGAGCTTCAGGATACGGCCGTAGAGCGAGAGGGCGACGCCGACGATCGACGGGTGGCAGGCGGACTTCACCCGCTCATCGTAGTAGGGATACGCCGCCTCGTGGAAGCTGCGCAGGTTGTAGAACGGGATGCCCGGGAACTTGTGGTGCTCGTTGTGGTACGTGACGTTGTTCCAGAGGAAGTTCGTGACGCGCGCGCTCGTCCCGTAGGTGCGAGAGCTGTAGGCGTCCTCCCCCGGGAGCATCTCGTAGTGCTCGATCATCGAGGTCACGCTGGCGAGGATGGCGCCGAAGACGAACGGCAGGACATAGAAGAAGAAGAACACCTGGAGCGGCATGACCCAGTAGAAGAAGGCCATGAGCCCGTAGAAGCCGAGGAGCTCCACGTTCATCTTGACGCGCTGGAGCGGCGACAGCCGCTTCACGTACCGCGCCATGCAGCCGAGGAAGTAGAGCGGATAGGCGAACGTGTAGACGGCGAGGAGCAGGAGCCTCGCGAGGACGGGGTTCCGCGTGTAATCCGTGACGACGAAGTTGTCGACGTCAGGGTACGTGTTCGCGATCTTGTGATGATGAAGGTGGTAGTTCGTGTACAGCGTCACGCTCATGCCGGTCGGCGCCCAGCAGAGCAGGGCGATGACGTACGAGGTGAGCTTCGAGCGCGAGCAGCTGCCGTGGACGGCGTCGTGCGCCACGGCGCCGAGGCCGCGGACGAGGTTGGCAATCAACCACGAGCAGGCGACCCCGATCGGGATGGCGAGCGGGTGGTGCTGCGTCGCGTACAGCACCCACGTGACCGCGGCCCAGATGCCGAAATGAAGCGGGATCTTGAGCAGGTGAATCGGGTTGCGCCTGTAGGCAGCCTGCAGCAGCTCCCGCGGTACTGTGTCCATGCCGGCCATGCTGATCTCCGTGTTTCTCGCGCGTGCGCGGCCCGCGAACTTGGCAAAAAACAGGCGGGAAAACAAGAGCACGCCCGCTTTTTACCCCCGCAGCGCGAATGCGCCTACGCGCTTACGCGTCTGCACACGCGCCGGCGACAGGGCTTCGCGCCGCTTGAGGGGCGCGTTCGCCGCCGCTAAGACGCGGCCATGGGGACGCGCATCGAGAAGGACAGCTTCGGGCCGATCGCGGTGCAGGACGACCGCTACTGGGGGGCGCAGACGCAGCGTTCCCTCGAGAACTTCCGGATCGGGGGCGAGCGCTTCCCGCGGGAGATGATCGCCGCGCTCGCCACCGTGAAAAAGGCGGCGGCGCTCGTCAACCGCGATCTGGGGCTCCTGCCGGCGGACAGGTGCGCGCTCATCGTCGCGGCGGCCGACGAGGTCATCGACGGCAAGCTCGACGACCACTTCCCGCTCGTCGTCTGGCAGACGGGCAGCGGCACCCAGACCAACATGAACGTGAACGAGGTCATCGGGAACCGCGCGATCGAGATGAGCGGCGGCGTGATGGGCTCGAAATCGCCGGTCCACCCGAACGACGACGTGAACAGGTCGCAGAGCTCGAACGACGTGTTCCCGACGGCCATGCACGTCGTCGCCGCGCTCCAGATCGAGCGCCGCCTGCTCCCGGAGGTCCGCCGGCTGCGCGAGACCCTGGCGCAGAAGAGCGCGGCGTTCGCGGACATCGTCAAGATCGGCCGCACGCACCTGCAGGACGCGACGCCGCTCACGCTCGGGCAGGAGTTCTCCGGCTACGTGGCGCAGCTCGACGCCGGCCTCGCCGCGATCGAGCGCGCGCTCCCGCCGCTGCGAGAGCTGGCGCTCGGGGGCACGGCGGTCGGGACGGGGCTCAACGCGCACCCGGAGTTTCCGGTGAAGGTCGCCGCCAAGATCGCCGAGCTCACGGGGGCGCCCTTCGTCACCGCGCCGAACAAGTTCCAGGCGCTCGCGTCGCACGACGCCCTCGTCGCGGCGCACGGCGCGCTGAAGGTGCTCGCCTGCAGCCTGACCAAGATTGCGAACGACGTCCGCTGGCTCGCGAGCGGGCCGCGCTGCGGGATCGGCGAGATCACGATCCCGGAGAACGAGCCGGGCAGCTCGATCATGCCGGGAAAGGTGAACCCCACCCAGGCCGAGGCGATGACGATGCTGTGCGCTCAGGTGCTTGGCAACGACGTCGCGGTCGGCATCGGCGGGGCGAGCGGCAACTTCGAGCTCAACGTGTACAAGCCGCTCATCATTCACAACGTGCTGCAGTCGATCCGGCTGCTCGCCGACGGCTGCGCGTCGTTCGAGGAGCACTGCGCGCGGGGCATCGAGCCGAACCGCGAGCGCATCGAGCGGAACCTGCGCGAGAGCCTGATGCTGGTGACCGCGCTGAACCCGCACGTGGGCTACGACAACGCAGCGAAGATCGCCAAGAAGGCGCACGCGGAAGGGACGACCCTCCGCGAGGCGGCGGTCGCGCTCGGGGTCCTCGAGGGGGAGAAGTTCGACGAGATCGTTCGGCCGGAGAGGATGATCGGGCCCTCTGGGGGCGGGTGAGGCTCCGGTCGACGGGGACGTGAAGACGAAGAGGTTGTGCCGAGTTGCCCGGCGCTCGGAGAGGGGGGCAGAGGCGTTAACCGAGCTCGTTCGGTCACGTTCAGGCATGAAGCCCGCCCCCCTCCAGGTCACCAACGTGAACGTTTACGTGGTCGTGGTCGTGGTCGTGGTCGTCAACGATAGGCCGTGAACGACCACGACCACGTAAACGACCACGACCACGTAAACGACGCTCTGGTCTGACTTCTTTTTCAACCCGGAGACTGGACTAGGGAACGGCCCACGGCAGCCGCACCAGGGCGCCGGGAAGGATCCCCTGCTCGCCAGGCATGTTCCAGACCACCGGCGACACGGGCAGCACCACCGGCGCAAGCGTGACCTCATAGGGGCCCAGCTCGAATGTCGCGCCCACCTCCGGAAACCCCTGAGTCGGGCCGTCGATTTCCACCGGCGGTTCCGGATCCAAAAGAATGTCCGAGGACGGAAGCGCCGGCGCGCTCGCCTGTGGCAGGTCGCTCACCCGCCGCAGCGCCTCGTCGACCACACGCTTCCAGTTACGTCCCATCTGCGCGGACGGAAGCTCTGCTGCGAGCGCCTCCAACCGCGCCTTGAACTGTGCGTCGGACAGCACCGTCGCAGCCCGCTCTGCGGGCAATCGGGGCGGCGGCACGACCTCCTGCGCCTGCGCCAGGCCAGGCGCAACCAGCACCGCAAGCAGCGCCACGGCAGCTCCGGGCGCTCTCCTGCACACCCTCATTCTCCACCTCCTTTGCGCGCCTTCGCGCGGCTGACGGACATCCAGCGAGAGGTCAACCGCGCGGAGCACCGGTTACTCCGGCCTTCCGCGCGGCGGCGGGGCGAGCCCGCCTCCGGGAACGGGCGGCGATCGACGTCGAGCGCCGCGGGGTTCGGGAGCAATCAGTGTACGCCCATCGCAGGTGCCCGGAAAGGGCAACACGCCTGGTGCGCGCGGGTGCGAGGCGGCGCGTTGACACCCTGTCGACACGTGGGATAGACGAAGGCGCCTGCCAGCGGCGCTGTTGCCGAGTTCACTGCGATACCCTCTCGCCCGCCGGCCAGCACGGATGCCAATGTCACCTTGCGCATGGACTCGTCGCGGTGCGGATCCTCGATGTGCGCGGCCGCGGCGCCGCGGGGGCAGCACGGCGCCGGACGGCGCTGCGCTCGCCCCTATCCTCCTGGCAGCGGTGGCGCTCTGGTGTCCGCCGGCCAGCGCGCAACCCGCCCAGCGGCTGCCAGCCCAGCCTCCGGCCGCCGACGCGCTCCCGGTTCCCCCGCCCGCGGCGCCGGCCATCCCGGTTGCGCCGGCCATCCCGGTCGCACCGCCGCCCGGCGCGGCTCCCCCCGGCGGTGCGCCGGCCACGCCACCTTCCGGAGCTGCGCCGCCGAGCGGTGCGCCGGCCACGCCACCTGCCGGGGCCACATCCGGCACCCCGGCGGCCACGCCGGACGCACCGCCTGCCAGCGTTGCGCCGTCCGCTGTCGCCGCACCCGGAGCACCCGCCGGCAGCACATCTCCGGCAGGTGCCGCGCCGCCCGCCGCGGCTGCACCCCCCGCGGCCACACCGTCACCGGCCGGGTCGGCCGCTGCGCCGGCCGCGGAAGGACCGCCGTTCCAGCTCGCGATCGGCCGCCTCGTGCTCTCGCCGATCGTGCTCGTGCAGGCGCAGGCCGTCCCCTACGTGGGCGAGGACGCCTTCCTGCAGGCGGGCGACGTCGCCGAAGGGCAGGGGTTCCGCCTGCGGCGCGCCCGGGTCGGCTTCGCGGGGAGGCTCGCCGGGTATGTGCCGTTCGCGGTCTCGGGCGAGCTCGCCGGGGGCGCGGACGGCTCGGCGCGGCTCTCCGAGGCGTGGATCGGCTACGCTCACTTCCCGTTCGCGAACCTCTATTTCGGCGCGCACGACGTGCCGTTCAGCCGCTCCGCGATGGCGGGCGCCGGCGAGGGCGCGCTCATCGAGCGGCCCCTCGCCGTGCGCGCCATGGCGCCCTCCCGCCAGGTCGGCCTCCACGTCGAGGGGCACTTCCGGGGCAGAGCGTTCAGCTACTTCGCCGGCATGTTCAACGGCTTCCAGCGCTCGGATCAGTTCTTCGCCGGCTACGTCGAGAACGCGGCGAGCTTCGGCAACCGCTTCGACCACGTCGCTTACGTCGCGCGGCTCGCCACCGAGCCGCTCGGCCCCCTCCCTCGCTCGGTGCAGGACCTCGCCGTCTCGCGCCTCCGCGTCGGCGCAGGCGCGAGCTACTTCTTCAGCGACGGCGGGACGCGCGACATCCACGGCATCGGCGCCGACGTCCTGGTCCAGGCCGCGGGCGCACACGCGCTCGCCGAGCTCCTCTGGAACCAGAGCAACCCCGAGAGCACCCCGACACAGCCGCTCGGCCAGCTCGCCCCGGTCACGTCGATAGGGATCGTCGGCGAGGTGGGGTATTTCGTGAGGCGCATCAAGCTCGGCGTGAGCGCGCGGTTCGAGTGGCTCGATCCCAACCTCGACCTCTCGGACGAGACGGACAGCTGGGCCCTCACCGCCGGCGCGAGTTACCACTTCATCGACAACACGCTCAAGGCGCAGGCCGACTTCACCCACCGGCAGGAGCGCCACGGGGTCGCGCTCGACAACGACGCCGTGGCGCTGCAGCTGCAGCTCAACCTCTAGAGCACCGAACTGCTTGGAAACCAGAGAAATGAACCGCCAAGGCGCCAGAAGACGCCAAGAAAAACACAGAAATCTTGGCGTCTTCTGGCGCCTTGGCGGTTCAACTTCTTGCTGTTTGCATGCGGCTTCAGCCCGCTTGTCATTCTAGCGGCCCGCCATGCGAACCCGCCGCTCCGCCCTCGGTCTCCTCGGCCTGGTTGGCCTGGTTGGTTGCGAGGAGCCGAACCTCCTGCGCGCCAAGCCGATCGAGAACCGCTTCGAGCTGGTCGGCGGCCCGGTGGCGATGGCCGATGTCGGCGATTTCCTGTTGGAAAACGATGAGATCCGGGTCGCGATCCTCGGCCCGCGCCACTCGCCGGGGCCGGGCGTCTACGGCGGCTCGCTGGTCGACGCCGACCTGCGCCGCCCGGATCCGCGCTTCGCGAGCGCGTCGGGCCGCGACCGCTTCGCCGAGTCGTTCCCGGTCGCCAACCTGCTCGTGCCCGACCCAGGCGCCACCGAGGTCTTCGTGGTCAACGACGGCTCCGACGGGCAGGAGGCGATCGTCCGGGTCGAGGGCGACGGCGGCTTTCTCTTCCACGCGCTCGGCGTGCTGAAGACCCAGGAGGACCTGCTCGGCCTCCTGTTCGACGGCCTCAAACCGGCGATGCGCTTCCGCACCGACTACGTCCTGCGCCCGGGCGAGCGGTTCGTCACGATCCGCACGACGCTCCTCCTGCCCGACGAGGTGCTCGGGTGCCCGAGCGTCGCCTCGTGCGCGATCGAGTGCGAGGACGGCCTCGCGGCGGGCGACGACGGCTGTCCGACGTGCGCCTGCGGGGAGCCGCTCTCGCTCGACAACTACGCGGGCCCCTCGGACATCTTCAGGGGCATCCTTGGCGACGAGCGGAACGGAGATCCCGAGCGGAAGGGCGGGATCGTCGCCGGCGATTTCGTGTTCTTCGGCAACCAGAACGACATCTTCGGCCCCGGCATGGGCTTCGACGAGGAGAAGGCGGTGTTCGACGCCCTCTTCTCCGGCCGGGACACGTTCCAGCAGCCGCTCAGCTTCGACTTCGTCGCCGCGGCGGGCGGCGACGTCAGCTACGGCTATTTCACAAAGGCGAAAGAGGGCGGCCAGCCCGCCACGGTCAACGTCCCCGTCTTCACGAGCGCGGCGACGGCCTTCCTGAGCGCCGGCCGGAGCTGCCTCGCGGCGGACTCCGACGACGAGGCGTGCGACAGGAAGCGGTCGTTCACCTACGAGCGCTACTTCGCCGTGGGCGAGGGCGACATCGCGAGCGTCGCCGAGGTGGTGTACGGCGCCCGGGGCACGCCGACCGGATCGCTCGAGGGCGCCGTGCGGTGGCGGCCGACGGGCGCGCCCGTGCCGAACGCGCGGGTCCACGTCTTCCGCGACCCCGATCCTGGCGCCGCCTTCGCGAGCGTCGACGCGCTGGTCGAGGCGAACCTCGCGCGCTCGGGGGACGTCGGGCTGCTCAGCTCCATCGACGCCGACCTCGGGCTCGATCCGGTGGAGGACGGCGACTTCCACGCGCGTCTCGCGCCCGGCGGCTACCTGCTCGTCGCGGAGAACCCCGAGGGTACCGCCGTGTCGGCGCCGATCCGCGTGGCGCTCGGCGCCGGGGCCACGGTCTCGGTGGCGGCGGAGCTGCCGAGCCCCGCGCGGATCGCATACCGGGTGGTCGACGAGGGCGGCCGGCTCGCGCCCGCCAAGCTGACGTTCGTCGCGCTCGACGCCGCGGGGCAGCCGCTCGAGGGCGACGGCAGGAGGCGGGTCTACCTCGGCCACGGCCGCCTCGGCAGCGGCGTCCGGCAGATCGAGCGATCGGCGACGGGCGAGGGCGCGGTCGAGATCGAGCCCGGGCGCTACCGCGTCCTCGCCACGCGCGGGCCCGAGTTCGGCCGGTTCGAGGTCCCCGACCTCGAGGTGCGCGCCGGGGAGGTGCGGCGGATCGAGGCGGTCGTGCCGCGCGAGGTCGACTCCACGGGCTGGATGTCGATCGACATGCACCTGCACCAGCGCCCGAGCTTCGACAGCGGCATGCCGCTCGAGGAGCGGGTGACCTCGGCGGTCGTCGAGGGGCTCGACGTCGCGGTGGCCACCGACCACGACGTGCACACGGATCTCGAGCCCGCGGTGAGGCAGCTGGAGCTCGAGCCGCACCTGAAGACGGCGGTCGGCGCCGAGGTCTCGACGCTCGAGCTCGGGCACTTCATCGGCTTCCCGCTCCGCTACGACGAGCTCGACGTGCCGGATCACGGCGTCTTCGACTGGGTCTGCCGCGCGGGCGGGGACGTGATCGACGGGGTGCGCGGCACGGCGGCGGAGGGCGAGGACGCGCTCGTGATCGTCGCTCACCCGCGCGACGGGTTCATCGGGTACATCGACCAGCTCGGCGTCGACCCCTTCACGCTGCGCCGGTCGATCCCGACGCTCGAGGCGAGCAACCCGCTGTTCCAGGCGGGCAGCTGCGATTTCGACGCGATGGAGGTCTTCAACGCGAAGCGGTTCGATCTGCTCCGGACCCCCACCGTGCAGGAGGTCGTCGATTTCAACCGGTGCCTGTCCCAGATCGACGCCGCGACGGACGAGGCGTCGCTCCGCGCGGCCTGCGCCGCGCTTCCTGGCGGCCTCCCGGCGTGTCAGCCTGGCGAGCGGTACGCGGTGTGCCAGCAGCGCGCCCGCTCGGCGCTCGCCTGGAGCGTGACCAAGCGGATCCTGACGAGGACGCCCGAGGAGCAGGACGCCGTCTGGGACTTCGACACGACCGCGGCCGACGGGGAGGCGCTCTGCCTGGGAGGCGAGGGCGGCGCGGTCCCGCCGGAGGACGCGGATCGGCCGTGCACCTTCCACGCGGGCCAGGTCGACGACCTGTTCCGCTACCTCGACCACGGCTTCTCGCCGACGCAGGTCGGGAGCAGCGACAGCCACGGCGCCTCGCTGGAGCCGGGCTTCCCGCGCACCTATTTCCGCTCGCGGACCGACCAGCCGGCGGCGCTCGATCTCGAGGAGGCGACGGCGTCGCTCCGCGCGGGCAGCGCGTTCGCGACCTACGGGCCGTTCCTTCGCGCGAGCGTGGGCGGCGCGACGTTCGGCGGCGTGGCGCGCGTCGAGGGCGACACGGTGCCGCTCGACCTGCGGATCGAGACGGCGAGCTGGTTCGGCGTGGATCGCGTCGAGGTCTACGTGAGCGGCCGCCTGGTCCGGGTGCTCGAGCCGCCTTCGGGGCCGTCGGCGATCGTGGACGTCGACGAGCGGCTCGTGCTGCCGGCGCCGCCATCGGACGGCTGGGTCGTGGTGGTGGCGATGGGCCTGCGCGACGAGAACCTCCTCACGCCGGTCGCGCTGCCGGTGTCGTTCGGCGAGCTCCAGCTGCCCCGGGTCGCGAGCCTCGCGTTCACGCAGGTCGAGGCGCTCTCCCGGTTCTTCACGGCGTCGCCTCCGGTCCCCGACTGGTACCCGGTGGCGCCCTACGCGGTCACGAACCCCATCTTCCTGGATCGCGACGGGAACGGCGTCTACGACGCCCCGCGCGGCCCGCCCCCGTTCTGCGCGAGGCCGTGCGACCCGACGGTGCTCGATCCGTCGCAGTGTCCGGAAGGGCAGCAGTGCCTGGTGAACGAGCGCGTCTGCGGGATCTTCGTGCTGGGCCGCTGTGAGGACAAACAGGCGTCGCCGTAGCGCCCAAACGATGACCACGCGCGCGGCCGCGCAGACCTCACCCATGGGCAGGAGCGATGACGGAGCGCGCCGCGCGCTCAGCGGGGTCGTGCGGCAGGGGACGGCGTGATCGCGTGGGCGATGGCGCTCTGGAGCGTCGAGCGCGTGATGAGGCCGCGGAGGTCGATCCCGCCCTGCGTGAGCGCACGGGCGACCTCCGGCTGCATCCCGGTCAAGATCGCCTGCGCGCCGAGCAGCCGCAGCGCCGAGGCGGTGCGGATCAGCGAGTCGGCGACCCCGGCGTCGACGTGCTTCAGGCCGGTGATGTCGATGATCACGATCGACGGGTTGTGGCGCTCCACGCCGGCGAGGGTCGCCTCCAGCACCTGCGCGGCGCGCGCCGCGTCCATCGTCCCGATGAGCGGCATGACAAGGACGCGATCGGTGATCGGGATGATGGGCGTCGCCATCTCCGAGAGGCGCAGCCGCTGCACCCCGATGATCTCCTCCTGGAGCGCTGCCCGGGCCTGCTCGGCGCGCTCGCGCTCGCGGAGCTCCTCGAGCAGCAGGTCATTGGCCCGGTTCAGCTCATCTGCCTGCTTCGACAGGCGCGCGTTGACCGAGAACAGCTCCTCGGTGCGCCGCTGCACCTCGCTCTCGAGCCGATCGTTCATGTCGCGGTGCCTGTCGGACACCTCCTGCAGCCGGCCGTAGAGCAGCGCGTTCTCGAGCGCCGCCGCGACCTGCGCGCCCAGGAGGCGGAGCAGCTCGGTCTGCTCCGGGGTGAAGGCGCCGCTCGCGAGCGTGTTCTCCACGTACAGCACGCCCGTGAGCCGGTTCTGGTGGACGAGCGGGAGGCCCATCACCGACTTTGGCCGGTGGGCGGCGAGGTAGGGATCCGCCGCGAAGCGAGGGCTCGCCGCGGCGTCGTCCAGGATGAGGAGCTCTCGCGTCCGCGCCACGTAGTGGACCACGCTGACCGGCAGGGCCGAGGACTCCTCCAGCGGACGCCGGAGCTCCACCTCGATCGACGCAGGATCGATGGTGACGGACGCCTCGATGAACAACCGCTCTTCGCGCGCGAGCACCAGGGAGCCGCGCTGGCCGCCGGCGCTCGCGAGGACGGCGCGCATCACGCGGTCGAGCGCCTTCCCGAGCACGAGCTCGCTGGAGATCGCGTGTGTCGTCTGCAGCACCGCCGCGACGTCGGCGAGCTTGTGGAGGAGCGGGTGGCTCACCGACATGCTGCTCGATCTCGCGGCGGCCTTCTCGTGCTCCGCCGCAGGCCCTCGAGCGATGGGGAGCGGGTCGAGCCCGTGCTGCCGGATCAGCGCCGTGGCCTTCCGCTCTGCCCCCCACTGCCGGTAGGCGTGCATCGCCGCGTCCAGGTAGAGCGTGGCGATGCGCCGCCGGCCCTTGCGAGCGTAGTGCAGGCCGGCCAGCTCCGACGCGAGCGCCTCGTATTGAACGAACTCGCTCTGACGGGCGGCGTCGATGGCGTCGTCGTAGAGCCCCATCGCCTCGACGTCGCGGCCGGAGGCGCGCGCCGCCTCGGCCAGGACCAGTACGAGTTTCACGCGGAAGTTGTCGGGGCAATGGCGCGCCCAGAGCTCGAGCTTCTCGAGCGACGCGGAGAGCGCCCCGGCGTGCCGCTCCCGCTCGCGCTCGTCGCGCTCGCCGAGCGCAATCAGCGTGAGCGCGAGATAGAAGTGGTATGTCGCCTCGATCGGCATCGCCATGACGGCCCCGAGCACCGGGCGCGCCGCCTCCGCGGCGGCGAGCGCCTCCTCGGGGCGGCCGTGGGAATAGAGCAGGATGAGCCGGATGATGTGATAAAAGGCGATACCGCACCCGAAGCTCGCCCGGGTGAGCGCGGCCAGGCACTCCTCCTCTGCGAAGCCCTCCTCGCTCAGCGAGGCGTCGGCCGCCGTGAGCCCCTGCAGGCTGCGCAGGAACTGCTGCTCCAGCCGGATCGTCTCGAGGACGGCGTGATTGCCTGTCTTGCGCGCGAACGACGCGAAGCGCTCGGCGACGCGGTGGACGTCCGCCAGCGGATCACCCTTCTCGTAGACCTGCCAGACGGTCTCGAAGGCCAGGTAGCTCGCATACACCAGGTCGCCGGCCTCGATGCACGCGAGGAACGCCCGCTCCAGGATGGGGAGATCGTTCCGGATGTGCTGGACCCAGAAGTTGATGTGATCGCCGTGGAGGTGCAGCAGCGTCCCCCGCAGCGAGACGTCCCCGAGCTTCTCGTTCAGCCGGATCGACATCTCCGAGAAGCGGAATCCCGACGGGATATCGCCGAACGCCGCGACCAGCATGAACCCATAGACGCTGTACGCGAAGCACGACGCCTCGGTGTTGCCGTGCCGCAGCGACAGGTTCAGCATCTTCAGCGCGATGAGCGGGAACACGCCCGGCCGCCCGATGTACGCGCAGGGAGCGCAGTCGGCGAGCAGGTTGATGACCGCGCGGATCTGCTCGTCGGCGAGCAGCGGCGCGTGCAGGATGTCCTCGATGCTCCTGCCCGCCATGCTCTCCGGGATCTGCGCGACCTCTGCAGAGACGGCGGCGCCGATCTCGTCGCTCGCCCCGGGGATCTCGACGCCGAACAGGCGCAGCGCCTTCTGTCCGACGGTGACGCCCTCGTCGTAGCGGCCGGCGACCTGATAGAGCTTCATCCGCAGGCTCTGGACCCGCGCCCGATCGAGGTTCGACGCCGCCACCTCGAGCAGCCGCTGGAACAGCGCCTCGGCCTCGGTGAAGCGGCCGCACAGGTACTCGCACTCGGCCGCCTCCAGCGTGAGCGACCAGCGCAGCGCGTGATCCCGCGGGGCGCCGTCGTCTCCGAGCGCGCTCCGCCCGGCGCTGAAGTACTCCGCCGCGGCCCCGTACGCGGTCGAGCTCTTGGCCTTCCTCCCGGCGCGCAGGTTCAGGCGCGCGAGAAGCTCGCGCTCGCCAGGATCGGCGATGAGGGCGGCACCATAGTTAAGATGGTTTACCGTGTCGAACAGCTCCTCTTCCTGCGGCTCGCCGCGCTGGCTGGCCAGCATCAGGCGGCCGACGCGCAGGTGGGCGGCGCACTTGTGCTCGTCCGCGATGAGGGCATAGGCCGCCTGCTGGACGCGATCGTGCAAGAACTGGTAGGAGACGGCGAGCGACGCGTCGGTCGCCGGCTCGCCGTGGGATGGGTCTTCCGGGTGCACGAGCCGGTAGTCGGCGTCGATGGGGAGCAGGACCCCTTCCTGCATGGCCGCCCATAGATCCTGCGCCGCCTGCGGGGCCGGCTGCTCGGAGATCGTGGCGAGCGTGCGCAGGTCGAACCGGTGCCCGATGCACGCGCCGAGCGTCAGCGCGCGCTGGGTGGGCGGCGAGAGCCTCTGCAGCTTGGCGATCATGAAGTCGACGACGTTGTCCGTCACGGCCCGCGACTCGATGGCTGCGAGATCCCATGTCCATCTGCCCGTCTCCGGGTCGCACCGGAGGAGCCCGTCGTCGCCCAGCATGCGCAGGAACTGCCCCATGAAGAACGGGTTGCCCAGCGTCTTGTCGTGGATGAGCTCGGAGAGCTGGGCGACGTCCTTCGCCGCGCGGCCGAGGGCGTCCGAGGCGAGCGCCGTCACGTCGTCCTGCGAGAGCGGCGCGAGGGGGATGTCGGTCACGGCCGCGCTCGCGGCGCGGACGGCGTCGAGGGTGATGACGAGCGGGTGCGCCGGGCTCACCTCGTTGTCCCGGTACGCCCCGACGACCAGGAGATGGCGTGTGTCGGCGTCGGTGAGCAGGAGCCGCAGCAGCCTGAGCGACGCCGGGTCCGCCCACTGGAGGTCGTCGAGGAACAGGACCAGCGGGCGCGACGGAGCGGCGAACACGCCAAGGAAGCTCCGGAACACCATGTCGAAGCGGTTCTGCGACTCCGAGGGGCCGAGCGCCGCGACGCCGGGCGCCTCGCCGACGATGAGCGCGAGCTCGGGGATGAGGTCGACGAGGAGCCCGGCGTTCGGGCCGAGCGCCGCGCCGAGCTCCGCTCTCCAGTGGGCCAGCGCGTCTGTCCGCTCGGAGAGGAGCTGCTGCACGAGCCCCCTGAACGCCTGCACGACCGAGGCGCAGGGCACGCCGCGGCTCAGCTGATCGAACTTGCCGTGGGCGAAGTGGCCGCCGATCCTGGCGATGGCCTTGTAGGTCTCGTGGACCAGCGCGCTCTTGCCGACGCCGGAGTAGCCGGAGACGAGCACGAGCTCCGCGGCGCCCGCGCGGGCCCGCTCGAAGGCGGCCAGGAGCCGGTCCCGCTCCTCGTCCCGGCCGTAGATCTTCTGCGGGACGCGCAGCTCGTGGCTACGATCGCGCTGACCGATGGGGAAGGGGTGGACCCGGCCCGCCTGCTCGAGGGAGCGCAGGCACTCCGCGAGGTCTGCCTTGACGCCGTGAGCGCTCTGGTAGCGGTCCTCGGGCGCCTTGGCGAGGAGCTTCATGACGATCTCGGAGACCGGCTCGGGGATGTCCTCGCGGCGCTCGTGCGGCGGGGCGGGCTGCCGCGCGATGTGGCTGTAGAGGACGTCCACCGGATCGCCGTCCGGGAACGGCAGCGCTCCGGTCAGCATTTCATACAGCGTGACACCGAACGAGTAGAGGTCAGCGCGGTAATCGATGCCCCTGTTCATGCGCCCGGTCTGCTCGGGCGACATGTACGCGAGCGTGCCTTGCAGGGTAGACGCCGAGGTCGAGTGTTGAAACTCCTGCTTGAGCCGCGACGAGGCGCCGAAGTCGATGAGCGTGGCGCGGCGCAGGTCCGAGCTGACGATGATGTTGCTGGGATTGATGTCCTTGTGCGTGATGCGACAGCGGTGCACCGCGCCGATGGCGTCGGCGATGGCCGCCGAGAGCGCCAGCGCCGCGCGGAGATCCAGCCGGCGATCGTCGAGGATCGCCCTCAGGGTCGTGCCCTCGACCGCCTCCGTGACGAGGGCGAGGCCGCCGCGCGTCCTCTCGAGCGAGCACACCCTCACCACGGACTCGAGATCCAGATCGCGCAGGAGGCTGAACTCATGCCGCAACAGGGCGAGATCGCGGACGCTGGGGTGCTCCCCCTTCAGCGTCTTGATGACGACCGGCCGCTGATCCGCGGCGCGGCGGCCGCGGTAAACGTGGGTCTTGCCGCCCTCATGGATCAGCTGCTCGACGACGTGTCCTGGCAAATCGAACGGTGCTGTGGTGGTCATGACGTGCTTGCGCTCCACCGCGTGATGACCTCGTCCGCATGTACCGTGCGGCCGATTACGTCCGGGAAGGATCAGTATAAGGCCGTCTTCCGCGGATTCACCCAGGGAGTGCAAAGAAGCGGGCTCGACGTGTGCTGTGTCACGCTGCAACGCTGCGCTGCTTGTCGTTGTGTGTGATGCGGAGCACTCGACGCCAAGCGTCCAGGTGCGTTTCTGGGCGCGGGTGAGGTATTTCCGGGCCGCCCGGCCCTCGTGGAGGGGGCTCGTCGCGCGGGGCGGGGACGGGCAGAGCTCGCGTGAGACGTCCTGTGCCCGTCGTGCTGCGCACGCCGGACACAGGACGTTTATCTGGCTCAGACATCAGCCCGTCCCCGCCCCGCGCGACGAGCCCCCTCCACGAGGGCCTACGGTGTGTGCGCAAGCCAGGACCAGCCTGGCGACGCGGAGCTAGGGGGGTTGCACGAGCGCGAGGAGGCCACGCGGCTGCGACGCGAGATCAAGCGTCGGATCGACGAGGTCGCGGTGGGGACCTCCGTTCAGCGACGCGACGACCCTGGCCGTGACGATGGGCCGCACCCCGGAGTCCTTTTGCAAGCGATCGGCGACATGGTGCGCGAAGTCGACGAGCATGTCGGGCCGCGCGCACATCTCCCCCAGCTGGCGGCTCGTGAGCCACGCCTCGACGTCGAGCGGCTCGCGCACGCCGGTGCGCGGATCCAGCACGTGAATTCCGAGCTCGCTCACGCTCTTGTCGCGCAGCTTCATGCGCCACGAGAAGCGGTGTCCTGCCTCGTTCCAGGCGACGTCGCCGGGATAGACCCAGTGGCGGAGCGGCACCACGAGGTGGAACAGGAGATATCCGTGGAGCGCCGCGAGCGGCAGCGCGCTCCGGCGCGACGCGGCGGGCGAGGGGGTGCGGGCGTCGTCGCCGGGGGAGTCCGCGCCCTTGAACAGGAAGGGCAGGCGCCGCCTCGGCCACGAGGGATCGCCGAACAGCGCGAGCGAGGCGATCATCGCGTAGGGGAAGATACCGATCTTGAACAGGAGAGCGTTGGAGAGGTTGAACGCCACGGCGAGCGCCGCGCCGATCGGGAAGGTGCGCCGGGAGAAGAGCAGGAAGCCCATCGAGAGGTCGATGAAGAGCCCTGCATAGGAGAGCGCGAGCCCCGCTGTCGGCGAGGCAAGGAGCGGCCCGACGAGGGGCGCGTCGCCGTGCGCGGCGAGCCACAGGGTGAGCGGCTGGCCCCGGAGCCAGTCGCCGTTCAGCTTCGCGACGCCGCCGTAGAAGTAGACGATGGCGATCTGGGCCTTCAGGGCGAAGAGATAGAAGCGCGGCACGGTCTCCGCCGGCGCGCTGGGCGGCGCGTCGCCCAGCGAGGCGCGGCGCGCGCGGAGCCGATCCAGCGAGAGCGCGCGGTGCGCCGGGGCGGCGGCGAGCAGCAGGCCGAGGAGGCAGAGGAGATAGAGGTGGTTGAGGTATTGTGCCTTGTCGAGGAGGAAGACATACGTGAGCGCGGCGCAGAGGAGCGCGCCGCTCACCCGGTAGAACAGCCCGACGGCGCAGAGGAGCGCGAGGATGAAGAGGGCGCCGAAGTGCCAGTACATCCCTGTCCCGCCCCACGGGCGGACGAAGGGCACGAAGCTGAAGAAGAAGCCTGGCTCGATGTAATAGCGGTAGATCCGATCGTGGAGGGCGTACCGGACGACCTCCCAGGCGATCAGGGCGCCATAGCCGGCGCGGAAGACGGCGAGCGAGGCGGCGTCGACCTCGGCGGTGAGGTACGCCGCCCAGCGCCGCGCGGGGTCACTTCCAGTGCCCGTGCGCGTGCCCGTGCTTGTGGTGCTTGTGCTTGCCGTGCACGTGGATGTGGACCGGTCGGCCGTCGTCATCGTCGTCGTCGTCGTCATCGTGGACCACCACCACGCCTGGAGTCGTCCTGACCTTCACATCCACGTTCCACGTCGTCGCCACCACGACGTTGAGGGAAGGCGCGCTCGGGCCGACGATGACGTGCACGCCGGGGCGATAGCCGACGAGCACCACGTCGGCGTACGTCGGGTGCGCCACGACGACGGTGAGCTTCACCGGGTTGACCTTCGCCGCGACCTTGCCGACGCAGTACAGGCCGCCCGGGCCGGGGGTGAGCACGACGAGCTCGGAGCCCTGTCCCACGAAGCCGAGCTTGATCTTGCGGTCGCCGACGGGGACCGGCTTCAGGTCCGCGTCGAGGACGTAGACCCGTACCTGGCCAGAGGCCTTGTCCGCGACCACCTCGATCGTGTCGTCGCCGACCACCTGGATCACCCCGCCGTTCGGGCCCGTCTTGCCCGGGGGGATGGGCCTCTTCTCGGCCTTTCTCGCGCCCTCGACGATGACCTTCGTGCCCCCTGAGGGCACGTGGAGCGTGCCATTCCACGGCTTCCCGGCGACGATGATGTTGTACTTCACCTCGGTGAGATCGGCCTCGAGCTTGGGCCCGGTCGCGACGAGGAGCCCAGTCTTCGCGTCGAGCGCGAGCGGGGCCTGCGCGTCGCCGTTCGGCCCTTTCCAGGTGAGCGTGCCGCTCACGTCCTTGTCGATGGGCTTGCCGTCAGGCGCCTTCACGATCGCCTTCACGGCGCCGTCGGGCGCGAAATCCCACCCGACCGAGCCGCCGTCGTGCTCCTCGGTCAACGGATCTTCGATGACCACGGGGACCGCCTGGACCGACTCCTCGGTCACGGTGGCCTCGGCGGTGGTCTTGCACCCTGCAGCGAAGGGGCTGCCGGCGATCAAGGTGGTCAGGGCCACCACGGAAAGGATGCTCTTGGCTTGCATCAAAGCCTCCAAGCGCAGGAGGCTATCGCAACCGCCGCGCCGCGTCTGTACGAACCGCCTCGCGTTGCGGCGAAGGGGGTCATGGGCGACGACATTGGGTGCGCGGCGACCACCTCGCCCGTGATCGTCGCGGGCGCGGCCCTCCGGTGTGAGCTCGTAGGGTTCGAAGAAGCCTTGTGCGGAGTGCCACGTTGGATGACGCGTGATGTGGATGCTCTGGGCATATAACCGAGCGCGACAGCGAGTGGCGGATGCCTGTGGCAGCTCGCCATGCGCGATCGCGGCGTCGCGGACGCCTGTGGCGGCTCGCCATGCGCGATCGCCGCGTTGTGGATGCCTGTGGCGGTTCGCCAGCCGCCGTCACGCGCCTCTGGAGGCTCCTCGGCGTTTTCGCGGTCGGGCTTCCCCCCAGCGCCTCTTCGGGCTAGCGTCCCGGACGAGCCCGTCCTGCCATGTCCCAGCGCGTCTATGTCGGCCTCGTCGGCTATGGTCTTGCCGGCGCCGTTTTTCACGCCCCGCTGATCCGGGCCGTCCCTCGGCTTCGCCTCGCCGCCATCGCGACCCGCCGGGAGGGCCAGGTCATGGCCGACCACTCGGGCGTCGCCGTGCATCCGACGCCGGAGGTGCTGATCGCCGAGCCAGGGATCGACCTCGTGGTCATCGCCTCGCCCAACGAGACCCACTTCCCGCTCGCGCGCGCCGCGCTCGAGGCGGGCAAGCACGTGGTCGTCGACAAGCCGTTCACGATCACGAGCGCCGAGGCGGACGAGCTCATCGCGTTGGCCACGCGCCGGGGCCGGCTCCTCTCGGTCTTCCAGAACCGCCGCTGGGACGCGGACTTCCGCACTGTGCGCAGCTGCATCGAGCAGGGCCTGCTCGGTGAGGTGGCGTCGTACGAGGCGCACTTCGATCGCTTCCGCCCCGCCATCAAGCAGGGCTGGCGAGAGCAGGAGGCGCCGGGCTCGGGGATCCTGTACGACCTCGGCGCGCACCTGATCGACCAGGCGCTCGTGCTCTTCGGCCCGCCGCGCGCGGTGACCGCCGACGTCCTCGCGCAGCGATCCGGGGCGCGCACGGTGGACTATTTCCACCTGACGCTCGACTACGGCAGGCGCCGGGTGATCGTGCGCTCCTCGACGCTGGTGCCCGAGCCGGGGCCGCGCTTCGCGGTTCATGGCGACGCCGGGAGCTTCCTCAAGTACGGGATCGACGGCCAGGAGGATGCCCTCAAGGCGGGCGTGCGCCCGGGCGTGCCGGAGTGGGGGCGGGAGGACCCGCGCTGGTTCGGCACGCTCGTCACGGCAAGCGGCGAGCGCCGCACGATCGAGAGCCTGCCTGGCGCCTACGAGGCCTATTACGAGGGCATCGCGGCGGCGGTCCTCGACGGCGCCCCGCCGCCGGTGCGCGCCGAGGAGGCGCGCGACGTGATCCGCGTCATCGAAGCCGCGATGAAGAGCGCGGCCGAGCGGCGGACGATATCGCTCGGCGCGTGATCGAAGCGGCTTAGGAAAACCGCTGCTTGCGTCGAGGAGCGGTTGAATAGCGCATCCTCACGCGACCTCCGTCGCCTCGTACCGAGGGTGCTTGTCGGAGGATGAGCCGATACCCGACGTGCATCAAAAACGACAGCGGTAGTCCCGGGGAATGGGCCGATGTCTGAGGTGGGTTAAAAAGGGACAGCGGTAGGCCCGGGGCGAGGGTGCTCGTTGGGCGGGGTGGGGGATGGGCCGATGTCTGAGGTGGGTAAAAAAGGGACAGCGGTAGGCCCGGGGCGAGGGTGCTCGTTGGGCGGGGTGGGGGATGGGCCGATGTCTGAGGTGGGTTAAAAAGGGACAGCGGTAGGCCCGGGGCGAGGGTGCTCGTTGGGCGGGGTGGGGGATGGGCCGATGTCTGAGGTGGGTTAAAAAGGGACAGCGGTAGGCCCGGGGCGAGGGTGCTCGTTGGGCGGGGTGGGGGATGGGCCGATGTCTGAGGTGGGTTAAAAAGGGACAGCGGTAGGCCCGGGGCGAGGGTGCTCGTTGGGCGGGGTGGGGGATGGGCCGATGTCTGAGCCCGAGACATCTCTCCTCCAGCTTCGCTGGAGGAGAGATGTCTCGGGCGAGTTCGGCGGGGCCCCCACCCCGCCCAACGAGCACCCTCGCCCCGGGCCGGGCAATTCGGAAGATCGCGCACAGCAAGACCGCCGCACGCTCGACGCCCTCTCGGGCCAGAAGATCAGCGCGCCGCCGCCATCGCGGCCTGCATCGCGATGCCCATCTCAGCCGGCGTGGCCGCCACCTTGGCCCCCGCCGCCTCGAGCGCCGCGATCTTCTCGGCCGCCGTGCCCTCGCCGCCCGCGATGATCGCGCCAGCGTGGCCCATGCGCTTGCCCGGAGGCGCCGCGCGGCCGGCGATGAACGCCGCCACCGGCTTCTTCATGTTCTGCTTGATCCACGCCGCCGCGCGCTGCTCGGCCGTCCCACCGATCTCGCCGATCAGCACCACACCGTGGGTATCGGGATCCTGGTTGAAGAGCTCGAGCACGTCGATGAAGTCCATGCCGCCGACCGGATCGCCGCCGATGCCCACGCAGCTCGACTGGCCGATGCCGAGGGCGCTCAGCTGGCCGACCGCCTCGTAGGTCAGCGTGCCCGAGCGGGAGAGGACGCCGATGTGGCCCTTCTTGTGGATGTGGCCCGGCATGATCCCGATCTTGCACTCTCCCGGGGTGATCACGCCGGGACAGTTCGGCCCGATGAGCCGCGCCGGCTTCCCCTCGAGGAAGCGACGGACGCGGATCATGTCGAGCACCGGCACGCCATCGGTGATGCAGATGACGAGCTTGCAGCCCGCATCGATGGCCTCGGTGATCGCGTCCGCCGCGCCGACCGGCGGCACGAAGATGCACGAGACCTCGGCGCCCTCGTTGCGCACGGCCTGCTCGACCGTGTCGAAGATCGGCACCTTGTCTTCGAATCGCTGGCCGCCGCGGCCCGGCGTCACGCCGGCGACGACCTTCGTCCCGTACTCGATGCAGGCGCGGGCGTGCTGCGACCCGTAGGCGCCCGTGATGCCCTGGAAGACGACCCGCGTGTCCTTGTTGACGAGGATGCTCATCGCTTGATTACTCTACCTTCAACGTGGACAGGAGCTCGGCCACCGCCGCTGGCTCGCTGCTCAACTGGGTTCGAGGCTCGGTGCTCGCGGGCGCCCTAGGCGCCGGCCTTGCCGCCGCGCGTGGCGGCCACGATCTTCTGCGCGCCGTCGGCCATGGAGCTCGCCGACTGGATGGTCAGGCCGCTCTCGTCGAGCAGCTTGCGGCCGGCCTCGACGTTCGTCCCCTCGAGGCGCACCACGAGAGGCACCTTGAGCCCGAGCTCCTTCGCCGCGGCGATGACCCCGGCCGCGACGACGTCGCAGCGCATGATGCCGCCGAAGATGTTCACGAAGATGCCGCGGACCCGCTCGCTCCGGAGGATGATCTGGAACGCGGTCTTGACCTGCTCCTGCGAGGCACCGCCGCCGACGTCCAGGAAGTTCGCCGGCTTTCCGCCGTAATGGAGGATGATATCCATCGTCGCCATCGCGAGCCCGGCGCCGTTCACGAGGCAGCCGATGTCGCCGTCGAGCGACACGTAGGAGAGTCCGGCCCGCTTCGCCTGGAGCTCGACCGGATCCTCCTCGTCGACGTCGCGCATCCCGTTCCAGTCGGCGTGCCGGAACTCGGCGTTGTCGTCGAAGCTCACCTTCGCGTCGAGCGCGAAGACGTCGCCGGCGCCGGTCACGACGAGCGGGTTGATCTCGAGCAGCGAGCAGTCCTCCGCGGTGAAGCAGGCGTAGAGCGAGGCCACGAGCTTCAGGAACTGGCGCTGCGTCTCCTTCGCGGTGAGCCCGAGCGCGAGCGCGAGCTGCCGCCCCTGGTACGGGGCGAGGCCGAGCACCGGATCGATGAAGAGCTTGTAGATCTTCTCCGGCGTGCTGTGGGCCACCTCCTCGATGTCCATGCCGCCCTCGGTCGAGGCGATCACCGCGACGCGGCGGCGCTCGCGATCGACGAGCATCGCGAAGTAGAGCTCGCGCGCGATGTCGAGGCCCTGCTCGATGTAGAGCCGCCGGACCTTCTGCCCCTCGGGGCCCGTCTGCTTGGTGACGAGCTGCATGCCGAGGATCTTCTCGGCGAGGGCGGTCGCCTCCGCGCTGCCGCCCTTCGCGACCTTGACGCCGCCGCCCTTGCCGCGGCCGCCCGCGTGGATCTGCGCCTTCACGACGACGACCGGGTTGCCTGTCTGGGCGATCAGCCGATCGGCGATCGGCGCCACCTCGCTCGTCTGGAAAGTGGGCTCCCCTTTCGGTACCGGCACTCCGTAGCGAGCGAAGAGCTGCTTGCCTTGATACTCGTGGATTTTCATGAGAGGGGCCGCCACCCTATCACAAGGCCGCGCCCGCGCGAGACTCGAAAAACAGGGTCGACGGACGTCAGTCAACGCGCGGGCAACGCGCGGGCGCGTGTGAGTTACGTGTTACGTTTCGTTACGCTCCGGCACGTTACGTTTCGAGTGTTTCGCGCCGACTCACCCATCCATGGAAAAGTGCGGCGGCGCGGCGCCGCTTCCGTCGCCTCACTTGGCGGCGTAGGGCGGCGGCTCAGGCCGGCGGAGCGCCACGAGGGCGAACAGGCCGGGCATGACGTCGTCCTCGACCTTGGAGACCTTGCCTTCGAGGCTGATCTTGAGCTCATCGAACGGCGTGTAAGTGAGCCCGGCGCTCGCGGAGACGCTCGGCTGAGGCGCGAACAGGAAGGCAGACAGCGCGCCCCCGGGCTCGTGGAGAGCCTGGATTCGAAAGACCGGATGGATTGCCACCTTCGGAAGGAGATTGGCGATGATCTCGCCTCCCACCCAGGGCTTCAGCGCGATCGCTCCCGCCTCGTCCGCCGCGCCGACCAGCCCGACGCTGCCGTCGATCGACACGGTCAGCGCCTCGGCCGGGTAGAGCTCCAGGGCGACGACCGCCGAGTAGAAATCGATCGACGGATACAGCGCGACGCCCGACCAGGTCGACCAGAGCGGCTGCATCGTGGTGAGACCGGCGCCGAACGTCGGCGCGTCGACGTCGAGATCGAAGCCGCCGAAGAGGTTGATCTCGTATCCCTCGCCGAGGACTAGCCCGGGCTCGACGCCGAGCATCCGGCCCGGGACGGTGCTGATCATGGTCGAGGTTGTCGGGAAAGCGTTGATCCAGCCGTCCCAGTCCTCGATGCCAATCGGGTGCGTGATGATGCCCAGCCGGAGGTGGTGATCCTCGCGGCCAATCTGGAGCATCGCCCACTCGGGCGGGCCGATCTTGATCCCCGGCGTCGGCAAGGACCACGTGGGATAAACGAACGCCGGCAGCCCGAACGCGGGCAGGCCGAGCGGCGCCGTGGTCGCCTGCACGTCGAGATCGAGCCGGAAGTACAGCGAGCCGCTCGCGAGCCGGAGCCCGACCTCGGCCTGCGCGAGCGCGTCGAAGCGAAGGGCCGCGGGCTGCTCGCGGTGCACGCCCGCGACGACGCTGGTCCCCCCTCCCACCCAGGTGTCGATGTCGGCCGGGAGCGCGGCGAGGTGCGGTAGCAGCTGGGCCTCCTCTCTCTGGGTCTCCGGACGGCGGCTGTCCTCGATCAGCGAGCGGCGACGAGCGCCCCCGCGGCGATCACCGCCCCGCGGCGGCCGTCGCGGCCCGCAGGCGCTCGACCAGCGGGCGGATGGTGTCGCTCCGCAGCTTGTAGGACGCGCGGTTAGCGATGAGCTGCGTGCTCACCTCGGTGACCGTCTCGAGCACCTCGAGGCGGTTCTCGCGCAGCGTCGAGCCCGTCTCGACGATATCGACGATCAGGTGAGAGAGCCCGACGAGCGGCGCGAGCTCCACCGAGCCGTGGACGGGGATGATCTCCGCCACCACGCCCTTGCTCGCGAAGTGATCCCCGGCGATCCGCGGGTACTTCGTGGCGACGCGCGGCAGATCGGGCATCGGCGTGTCCTCCGGACCGGCCACGACCAAGCGGCAGCGGCCGATGCCGAGATCGAGCGGCGTGTAGAGATCGTGCCGGCGCTCGAGGAGCGTGTCACGGCCGGAGACCCCGAGATCGGCGGCGCCGTACTCGACGTAGGTCGGGACGTCGTCCGGCTTCAGGAACACGTACCGGAACGCGCCGTCCGCCGTCGGCCGGACCAGGCGGCGATCGTTCTCCTCGAGGGGCGTGCTGTCGAGGCCCGCGCGCCGCACGAGCGGGATGAGGTCCTTCAGGATCCGCCCTTTGGGGACGGCGATGGTGAGGGGCTTCGTCATCCGGCCCGCCCTTCGACGCGCACCGTGTCGGCGCCGAGCTGCGCGAGCTTGCGCTCCATGAACTCGTAGCCGCGATCCAGGTGGTAAACGCGCAGCACCTCGGTCTCGCCCTCGGTCGCCACGAGCCCGGCGATGACGAGCGACGCGCTCGCGCGAAGATCGGTGGCCATCACGCTCGCGCCCGACAGCGGCGCGCCGCCGTGCACGTGCGCCGTGTGGCCGTCCACGTCGATGTGCGCCCCCATCCGCGCGAGCTCGGGGACGTGCATGAAGCGGTTCTCGAAGATGGTCTCGACGATGCGAGACGTGCCCTGCGCGAGGCACATCAGCACCATGAACTGCGCCTGCATGTCGGTCGGGAAGCCCGGGTGCGGCGCCGTCGTGACGTCGACGGCGCGCAGCGGCCGCCCCTCGCGGCGGACGCGCACGCACTCGCCCTCGCGGCCCACCTCGACGCCCGCCTGGCGGAGCTTGGCCGCGACCGCCTCGAGGTCCTCGAGCGGCGCGTTCTCGATCAGCACGTCGCCGCCGGCCGCGGCCGCCGCGACCATGTACGTGCCGGCCTCGATCCGATCGGAGATGATCGCGTGATCGAACGGCTCCAGCTCGTCCGCGCCCTCGATGTGGATGACGTCCGTGCCGGCGCCGCTCACGCGCGCGCCCATCTTGTTGAGCACCCGGCCGAGCTCCTCGACCTCGGGCTCGCGCGCGCAGTTCACCAGCGTGGTGCGCCCCTTCGCGAGCGCCGCGGCCATCATCAGGTTCTCGGTGCCGGTCACCGTCGGCAGATCGAACACGACCTCGGCGCCGCGGAGCCGCTTGCACTCCGCGACGATGTAGCCGCGCGACAGCCGGATCGTCGCGCCGAGCGCCTCGAGGCCCTTGAGGTGTTGATCCACCGGGCGCGTCCCGATCTGGCAGCCGCCGGGGAGCGACACCTTGGCGCGGCCGAAGCGCGCCAGCAGCGGGCCGAGGACCATGACGCTCGCGCGCATCTGCTTGACGAGCTCGTAAGGGGCCTCGGGCCGCACGTTGTCGCCGGCGCCGACCTTCACGAGCGGCGGCGCGGTCTCGACGTCGCGTCCGAGGAACCGGAGCAACGCCGAGGTCGTCTCGATGTCGCGCAGCGCGGGCACGTTGCGGAGCAAGCTCTCCCCGTCGGAGAGCAGCGTCGCGCAGAGGATCGGCAGCGCGGCGTTCTTCGCGCCGCTGATGCGGATCTTGCCGGAGAGCGGCTTCCCGCCCCGGATCCGGATGGAGTCCATGCCCCCGCTATCGCACAACCCGCGGCGGAACGCGATGTTTCGGGGGCCGACCGCGCGCCTCGCGCCGTGTTTCGCCCCGTGCTCGGCGCTGGCCATCGCGATCACGGCCGGCGCGCAGCGCGCGGCGGGCGGACGACGGGGCCCACTTTCCCGTGCGCTTCCCGTGCGCTCGTCTAGTCTCCACCGGCCATGCGACCGAGCGCCATCGCCCTGTCCTCGCTGCTCGCCGCGTCTGTGGCCCCGCTCGCTGCCGCGCAGCCGTCGGCCGATCTCCGCGGGTTCCGCGCCTCGATCGACCCCGGGGCCGGCGTCTACCTCGAGCCCGCGGCGACCCCGGACACGGGCGAGTGGAGCGCGAGCCTCTGGGCCTCGTACGCCTACCGACCCATCGTGCTCCGCGATCCGGCCTCGGATGCGGTCCGCTTCGACGTCATCCGCCACCAGTTCAGCGCGGATTTTGCGGCCGGCGTGGGCATCGCGCGGCGCCTGCTCGTCGGGCTCACGCTGCCCGTGGTCCTCCACCAGACCGGCGACGCGCCCATGTCCGACGCCACGCGGGTGCTCGGCGACACGTGGCTCCCGGCGCAGGCGCTCGGCGATCTCGGCCTCGTCGGCAAGTTCACGCTCGTGCAGCCCACCGGCGGCGATCTCGGCGGGCTCGCGGTCGCGCTGCACGAGCGCTTCACGCTGCCCACGGGGGACGAGGCGTCGTTCGTGGGGGAGGGGGGCGTCACGAACGAGCTCAGGCTCCTCGCCGAGTACCGCCTGATCGCGTTCGGCGCGCACGTCGCGGCGGGGCTCAAGCTCCGCGCCGGCGAGGCCCGCTTCGGGTGCGAGGCGACCCCGGCCTCTGCCGCGGGCGACGATCCGTGCCCCACGGTGTTCGGGCACGAGCTCCCGTTCGGCCTCGGCCTCTCGCTCCGGCCGCAGATCCTGGGCATCGACCCGGAGGGGCGCGCCACGTTCTTCCTGGAGGCGCACGGGCACCTCCCGCTCTCGCCGATCGCGCCGTTCGAGAACCAGGAGGCGGCCGCGCTGGAGCTCGGCCTCGCCGCGCGCTACGCGCTGGGCGACGTCTCGTTCCTGGCCGGCGTCGAGACGGCGCTGGCCGGCGGGGTCGGCACCGCGCCCCTGCGCGCCGTCCTCTCGGTGGCGTGGACCCCGCGCGTCCACGACGCCGACAAGGACGGCGTGCCGGACGACGTCGATCAGTGCCGTGAGCTCCCGGAGGACCGCGACGGCTTCCAGGACGACGACGGGTGCCCCGAGGGGGACAACGACGAAGACGGCGTCTTCGACGATGAGGACCGCTGCCCCACGCAGAAGGAAGACGAGGACGGCGTCGCGGATGAAGATGGGTGCCCGGACCCGTGACGCCGGGCCGTGGACGATCCATGACGACGTGGACCGCATGAGCGACGACGGCTACACGAAGCACGGCGGCGGCCGCCACGAGGGGCCCTCCCGCACCTCGCCGTATCCCCTGAGCCGGCTCTCTGCGCCGCACGAGCTCGTCGACGTGGCGCGGGAGATCCAGCAGGCGGACGCGCTGCTCGGCGCGGTCACCGGCGGCAAGCTCGCGCAGATCGCGCGGCAGATCCGGTCGCTCCAGGACGAGGCGCGGCGGGTCCTCGAGGCGGCGCAGCGCGACGGCGAGCTCCACCGGGCGGCGTGCAACTTCAAGAAGCGGCCCGGCCACGTCTACCACCTGTACCGGCGCGGCGACGGCGTCCCTTACCTCTCGATGCTCTCGCCCGAGGAGTGGGGCGGCTCGCCGCCGCACGCGTTCGAGGGCTCGTACCGCCTCGAGGTCGACATGTCGTGGACGCCGGCTGACGAGGCCGGGGCGCACGACGCGGAGGCCGGCGCGCTCGCGCGGCTCACCGGCCGCGGCGCGTGACCGCGGCGCTCGATCACCCGCCGAGCTGGAGCAGCACCTTCCCGAACGACGCGTTGCTGGCGACGTAAATATGCGCCGCGGCGGCATCGCTGATCGGGAAGACCCGGTCCACGACCGGCCTCACGGCGCGGCTCGCGAGCCACGGGGAGATGTTCCGCTCGAGCACCTGCGCCGCCGCGATCTTCTCCTCGAGCGGGCGCGAGCGGAGCACGGTGCCGAAGAGCTCGATGCGCTTCCGCAGGAGCTCGCGCAGATCGAGCTCCGTGGACGCGCCGGCCGTCAGCCCGACGAGCGCGATCCGGGCCTTGGACGCGCACGCCTTGAGGTCCTCGCCGACGTACGCGCCTCCGACGAGCTCGAGGACAACGTCGACCCCCGCGCCTCCGGTCGCCTTCAGCACCTCGTCCGCGAACGTCGCGCCCGACGTCGCGATCCCGGCGTGCAGCCCGAGCTCGCGGCAGCGATCCAGCTTGTCCTGCGTGCGCGACGTCCCGACGACGAAGCACCCGAGCGCGCGGGCGATCTGGAGGCCGGCCGTGCCCACGCCGCTGCCGACCGCGTGCACGAGCGCGCGCTCGCCGGGCGCGAGCCGGGCGCGCGTCACGAGCGCGTCGTAGGCGGTGACGAACGCCTCGGGGACCGCCGCCGCCTCCTCGTCCGTGAGCCCGTCCGGCACCGGCGCGACCTCGCGCTCGTGCGCGACGACCCGCTCGGCGTAGGCGCCGCCCGCGAGGAGGCCGAAGACGCGATCGCCCGGCGCGAAGCGGCGCGCGCCCTTCCCCGTGGCCTCGACCACGCCGGAGTACTCGAGCCCCGGCACGTCCTGCGGCGCGCCGGGCGGCGCCGGGTAAAAGCCCAGCCGCTGGAGCAGATCGGCGCGGTTCACCCCGGCGAAGCGGACGGCGACGCGCACGTGACCATCGGGCACGTCGGGCGCATCGACCTCGCGCACCTCGAGGACCTCCGGCCCGCCCGGCTCGCGGATGACGACGGCGCGCATCTTCGATGTGCCGCCCGTGCCGTTCATTCTTCCATCGGCGGCGGGAGCACGCTCTTCCGGTAGAAGTACTCCACCTTCTCGGAGTCCGGATCGACCGGCTCCGCCTCCGGCTCGGCCGGCGCGTTGCCGCCGATCGCCGCCTCGATCTGCACCTGCTCGAGGGCGTCCATCATCGAGGCCGCGCTCGGGAAGCGCTCCTCGCGATCGAGCGCGAGCGCGCGCATCGTCGCGACGTCGAGCGAGTGGGGCACCTCGGGCCGCAGCATGCGCGGGCGGATCGGCTTCACGCGCTGGATCTCCGCGAGCAGGGCGGCGGCCGTCGGCGCCTTGAACGGCAGCTGCCCGGTGAGCATCACGTAGAGCAGCATGCCCACCGAGTAGAGGTCCGCGCGCGCGTCGAGATCGCGGACGCCCTGCGCCTGCTCCGGGGCCATGAACGCGGGCGTGCCGGCGATCGCGTGGCTCCCCGCGGCGGCCATCGAGACGAGGATCGACGGCGCCACCCCGGTGTTGAACGCCTCGGCGACGCCGAAGTCGAGCACCTTCACGGTGAGCGGGCCGCGGCCGCCGCCGACGAGACAGATGTTGTCCGGCTTGAGATCGCGGTGGAGGATGCCCTCGGTGTGCGTGACGACGAGCGCGCTGAGCACCTGGACAGCCACATCCAGCACGACGGGAATGGGCATGGGGCGCTCTCGCGCGAGCCGCTCGGTGATGGTCTCGCCCTCGAGCCGCTCCATCACGAGGTACGGCGTGCCGTCGTCGAGCACGCCCAGATCGTAGACCTCGACGATGTTCGGATGGCCGAAGCGGCCGGCGACGGCGGCCTCGTTGTGGAAGCGCGCGATGGCCGTCTTGCTCTGAGCGTACTGGCCGCGGAGCGTCTTGATCGCGACCCGGCGCCGCAGGCCGATGTGGATCGCGTCGTAGACCATCCCCATCCCGCCCTTCGCGATGACGCCGAGGATGCGGTAGCGGTCGTGCAGCAAGCGGCCGACGAGCGGCGCTTCCTTCGTCGGCCGTGGCTGATCGGGATCGATATCGGGCGGCAGCGGCCCGTCCACCGGCCACCCCGACTCGCCCCTGCTCGTCGGCGGTACCCGTGTCGAGGAGGGCGGGGCGACGCTCGGCGTGAGCGCCGTGCCGTGCACCGGGCACCTCTCGGTGTCCGACGGGTGTGGCAACCCGCACGCCTGGCATCGGATGAAGTGCTGCGGCGGCATCGGGGACCCGGTCAGAGTACGGGTACATCCGCCCATGCAGCAAGCTCGTTCAGGGAGCGAGCGTCCCGGCTGGGGGGGCACGCCCACAGCGTGTGGTTGGGTAGCCAACCCATGTCATCTTCAGCAGCTGGGTTGGATCGGCTCGCGGCTTACGGTAGGCTGAGCTCAGACGTGCCGCAGCCGGTCCGAAAGCCAACCCGACGAGCGCGAGAGGTGCCGCAGCGAGGCGGGTACCAGAATTTGCATCAGAACGTAAGCAAGAACGTAAGCAAGAACGTAAGCAAGAACGTAAGCGAAAACGTAAACCGGAACGTGAGCCGGCACGTCGACCTGAACGTTGACCAGCACGTGAACCAGTACGTAAGTCGAACGTAAGTCGAGCGTTAGGCAGCGCGTAACGGGCTCGGGGTACGCTTTCCCCGACTGCCAGCAGTGGGGGCCAGCGGGATGGGAAGGGGAAAGAGACAGAGGCCATGAGCACGGCGGAGAAGCTTTCGGACGGTGCCTCGGCCAGCGGTGAGTCCGATCCGCTGCTGGGAAAGGTCTTGAATCAGAAGTTCAAGATCCACTCCCTCCTTGCGACGGGCGGCATGGGCGTCATCTATCGCGGCGAGCAGATCGCCCTCGAGCGGCAGGTCGCGATCAAGGTCCTGACGCCCACGAACTCATCGAATCAAATCGACCCCAACTTTCATAAGCGCTTCTTCCTCGAGGCGAGCATCCTCGCCAGGCTCCAGCACCCGAACATCGTCACGGTCTTCGACTACGGCCGAGTCGAGAACATGGAGCCCGAGCGGTACTTCATGGCCATGGAGTTCCTCGAGGGCGAGACGCTCTTCCGGCGGCTGCGCAAGGCCGGCCGCCTCTCGGCGCCCGACTCGATGGGCATCGCCCGGCAGATCGCCCGCGGGCTGCGCGAGGCGCACAAGCACGGCGTGGTGCACCGCGATCTGAAGCCGTCGAACGTCATGCTCGTCCCCGGTGAGGACACCGGCGAGCTCGTCAAGATCCTCGATTTCGGCCTCGTGAAGGTGCTCGCGGACGACTCGGAGGAGCTCACGCAGCAGGGCTCGTTCCTCGGCTCCCCGCGCTTCATGTCGCCGGAGCAGATCTCGCACGGCAAGGTCGATCTGCGGACGGACGTGTACTCGCTGGGCGTGATCCTCTATCAGATGCTCTGCGGGAAGGTCCCGTTCGAGGCGCAGAACTCGGTCCAGATCCTGATCGCCCACCTGCAGCAGCCCGTCCCGCGGATGAAAGAGCGCAACCCCGAGGCCGACGTGCCCGAGCCGCTCGAGGCGTTCGTGCTGCGCTGCCTGTCGAAGGATCCGGACGGCCGACCGGCCAACATGGAGGCCCTCATCCGCGGGCTCGGCGAGTGCGCGCAGGCGATGGGCCTCTCCCCGGCGTTCGGCTCGACGGGCCTCGTGACCATGGACTCCACCGGCACCGGCAGGATGCCGACGCCGATGCCGCCCGTGCGCGTGATGACGGCGATCCCCGCCAGCTCGTCGTCGCCCACGTCGACGTCCGGCGCCACGACCTCGCAGGTGGACGACGCCTCGCTCGGCGCCGCCTCGCGCCCTGCCGACGCCGCGCCGCAGGGCCGCAAGGGCATCGTGCTCGTCGCGGTGGGCGTCCTCGCCGTCGCGGGCATCGGCGTCGCGATGTCGCAGATGCGCTCCAGCGAGCCGCCGCCGACGCCGGCCGCCGCGCAACAGGAGAAGCCGCAGGTCGCGCCGCCGCCCGCCGACGTCGGGTCGTTCGTGCTGATGGTCGAGTCCATGCCGTCCGGCGCCGAGGTGCTGGAAGACGGCAAGCCGCTCGGGAACACGCCGCTCCAGCTGTCGCTCTCGAACAGCTCCGTGCGCGCCAACCCGCGCCGGCTGACCGTGCGGCACGAGGGGTACGAGCCGTACTCGATCGTCCAGGGCCCCTCCGATCAGTCCGTGCGCCTGGTCGCGACGCTCACGAAGCAGGCCGCGGCACCGACGAGCACGCCTGCCGCGCCGACGCCGCCCCCGGCCGCCCCGGCGCCTCGCCCCTACTCTGGCCGGCCGGCCGTCAGGCCCGCGCCCGCCCCCGACGCGCCGCCCCCGCCTCCTTCTCCTCGGCCGCTGGATATCCAGATCGAACGATGACCCTCCAGCGCCCCCCACACCACATCGTCGTCTCCCCGTCTGTCTTCACCGCGCGGCCGCTCTGGGCGGATGTCCTCGCTGACGTGGAGGCACCTTGTTCCAGGCTTTCTGTCGACGGGCACCCCCCGCGCGGTGCGCACGGCGAAGGAGACGATGTGCCGCAATCTCCGGAAGTTGCGCAGGAGTGCGCGCACGGACACGCGCACGCTCACCAGCCCGCGCAGCGGCAGCGTGAGAAACGCCAAATCCAGCGGCGAATCCAGCCCGTGCAGATCGACCGAACGATCGATCGAAGATCCCGGTATTCATCCGTTCCCGCCGGCAGTAGACTCCAGGCTCTGCGTCCCGCAGACGCGCTTCCCAGGCCGATTCCAAGCGGGATCCGTTGCTGAGGAGCAAGGAAATGAACCCGCTCGTCCCCGACTTCATCATCCAGCAAGACGCTCTCGGCAACACCGAGGGCAGCTTCACGGGGGCGGTGCTGATGATCGACATCCCCGGCTTCACCGAGCTCACGGAGAAGCTGATGCAGCACGGCCGCGCGGGCGCGGAGACGCTCGCCGGAACGCTCCGGTACTACTTCGACCCGCTCATCGCCGCGGTCCACCACGCCGGGGGCTTCATCACGAACTTCGCGGGCGACGCGTTCACGGCGCTGTTCCAGGACACGCCAGACCGCAAGGTCGCGGAGTACGTGCTCGGCGCGGCGCTCGCGATGCGCGACCTGTTCGCGGAGCACCCTGAGCGCGACACGCCCTTCGGCAGCTTCCCGTTCTCGTTCCGGATGGGGCTCGCGTGGGGCTCGGTCGAGTGGGGCATCGTCCGCATCTCCCCGGAGCGCGCGTACTACCACTTCCACGGGCAGGCGCTCGCCGCGTGCGTCGCGATCGAGCGGCAAGCGCTGAAGGGCGACATCCTCCTCGACCGCGCGCTCTGCGATCGCATCCCGCCCGCAAGCGCGAAGTACCACGGCGAGGGCGTCTACAAGCTCGGCGACGTGCCGGCGCCCAGGATGCCGCAGGTCCCGAGGAACCCGCCGCGCGGCGAGGGCACCGCGTTCGTGGCGAGGGGCGTCGCGGACATGCCCCCGGAGGGCGAGTTCCGCAACGTCACGAGCGTCTTCCTCTCGTTCGAGCAGATCCCGAGCTTCGCGGAGCTCACGCGCCTCCTGCACGAGCTCTCCGAGCTCTACGGCGGCACCTTCACGGGCATCGACGCGGGCGATCTCGGCATCGCCGCGCTGATCCACTTCGGCGCGCCGATCACCCACGAGAACGACAACGATCGCGCGCTCGACTTCGCGCTGGAGCTGAAGAAGCGCGGCCTCCGGCAGATGCGCCTCCGGGCGGGGATCACGCGCGACGTCCGGTATGCCGGCTTCAACGGCGGCACCGAGCGCCACGAGTTCGCGTGCATCGGCCGCGCGACGAACCTCGCCGCGCGCCTCGTCGCGAAGGCCCCCTGGTCGGCGATCTGGGCCGACGAGCAGGTCTTCCGCGCCGGGGAGACGAGCTACCAGTGGACGACGGAGAACATCTTCCGGTTCAAGGGCTTCGATCTGCCCATCCTCGTCTACTCGCTGGAGCGCCGCCGCATCTCGGTCCAGAAGGAGTTCTACGACCTCGGCCTCATCGGCCGCGAGGCGGAGATCGAGCAGCTCGCGCGCTACGTCGGGCCGATCTTCGAGGGCAAGCCGGCCGGGATCACGTACATCGACGGCGAGCCGGGGCTCGGGAAGAGCTACCTCGTGCAGCGCTTCCGCCACCGGTGCGAGGAGCACCAGAGCGACCGGCCCTTCCTGTGGATCGACGCGCGCTGCGACCAGACGCTCCAGAGCTCGCTGAACGCGTTCGAGTTCGCGCTGAAGGAGTACTTCTGGGAGTCCTCCGCGCTCGGCAAGGAAGAGAAGCTCACGAACTTCGACGACGCGTTCGAGTACCTCCTCGAGCGCCTGCCCGAGAGCCAGGCCGCGCTGAAGCGCGAGCTCGATCGCGCGCGCTCGGTGTTCGCCGCGCTCATCGGCATCCGCTGGGAGGACTCGCCGTACGAGCGCCTGCACCCGAAGCTCCGGTACACGAGCACGCTCTCGGCGCTGAGCTTCGTCTTCCTCGCCGAGGCGTCGCTCCAGCCGGTGATCCTGCACCTCGAGGACGCGCACTGGGCTGACGAGGACTCGCTCGAGGCGGTGCGCGTGATCGCGCGCGCGTGCCGGGGGCTGCCCATCGCGATCATCTGTACGACGCGGCGCAAGGACGACGGCACCCCCGTGCGCATCCCGCTCGACCCGGGCATCTCGGAGAACGTGATCGAGCTGAAGCCGCTGCCGCGCGAGCAGCTCCTCGCGCTCGCGGTCCCGTTCTTCGGCGGCCCGATGCCGGACATGCTCGCGACGCTCCTCTGCGAGACGGCCGGCGGCAACCCGTTCTTCGCGCAGGAGATCCTCGCCTACTGGCTCGAGGACGGGCGCTACGGCTCGAGCTCGAGCTCCATCTCGATCTCGAACACGTTCATGCCGCCGAAGAACGTGAACAGCCTGCTCATCTCGCGCCTCGACCGGCTCGACGCGAAGGTGAAGCAGACGATCGTCGCCGCGGCCGTCCTCGGGCGCGAGTTCGACCTGCGCGTGCTCGCGCTGATGCTCCCCGACGCCTCCGTGCTCGAGGAGCACGTGCGCATCGGCGAGGCGCAGTGCATCTGGTCGCAGATGACGGAGCGGCGCTTCCAGTTCAGCAACGCGCTCCTCCGCAACGCGGCCTACGAGATGCAGTCCCGCGCGCGGCTCCAGGAGCTCCACCGGCTCGCGGCCGAGGCGATCGAGAGCCTCTACGGCGACGACCTCGAGGACCAGCTCGTCGCGCTCGGCCGCCACTGGCGCCGCGCGGGCAAGGTGGACCACGCGCGCCGCTACTTCCTCGCGGGCGCCCGCAAGGCGGCGGCGCGCTACGCCCACGAGGAGGCGACCCGCCTCTACCGCGTCTACTTCAAGCTCTCGCCGGAGCCCACGCCCGAGAGCGTCGTTGTGCGCTACGAGTTCGCGCGCGACGTCCTCGAGGCGAGGGGGCGGTACCAGGAGGCGCGGCAGGAGCACATTCGCGTGCTCACCGACGCCCAGAAGCTCGGCGATCGCGGGTCCGAGTCGCTCGGCTTCCTCGGCCTCGGCCGCACGCACTGGGCGATGCAGCAGCCGGACGACGCGCGCACGTACTGGGAGGAGGGGCTGCGCGCCGCGCGCGAGGCCGGCAACCTGCCGGCCGAGGGGCTCACGCTCGCGAGCCTCGGGATGGCCTACGCCGTCCAGGGCCGGTACGACGCCGCCCGCACGCTCTACTCGCGCGCGATCACGGTCGAGCGGCAGATCGGGAACCGGCGCGAGGAGGCGAGGCTCCTCGGGGAGTTCGCGAAGCTGCACCGGCTGAGCGGCCACCTCGGCGAGGCGGAGGCCCTGCAGGAGCAGGCCGCTGCCATCGAGCGTGAGCTGGGGGCCTCTTGAGCCGGTGGGGGACGCAGCCGTGCCCTCCGCCCACGCGAAGGCGACCCCGTCGTCCGACGTCGTCGCGCGTTCCCTAGATCGCGGTGCAGAGGCCCCGCCGGCCCGCGCGGCGCCGGCGCGCCCCGGCCCTCGCCGCCCTGCGAATTCCGCTGACAATCGATCAAGAGGTCTCCCAAGAGCATGACACGACAGGCAACAAAGGAGTCACCTGCGCTGTTGAACGAGGAGCTCCTTGAGAAGGCGAAGCCTTCCAAGCTCATGCCCGCCGTGATCGCCGGAATGGTCTCGGGGACGCTGGTCGTCTCGTTCGATATCTCACTTGGCGCGCTGATCTTCAACCACGGGCTCGCCGATTACCTCTCGAGAGGGATCGGCATCATCCTGATCAGCTCCGTCATCGTCGGCGTGATCGTGTCACTCCTCAGCTCCTACAAGCCGGTGATCGCCGCGCCGCAGGAGGACGCCGCCGTCATTCTCGCCTCGATGGCGGCGGCGATCACGACGGCCATCGCGCAGAAGGACCCGGCGGCGAGCCCGTTCCCGACGGTCGTGGCCGCCATCGCGATCACCTCCGTGGTCGCAGGCGGTTTCTTCCTGCTGCTCGGCCTCTTACGGCTCGGCATCCTGGTCCGCTTCATCCCGTACCCCGTCGCCGGCGGCTTCATCGCAGGCGCTGGCTGGCTCCTCCTCCAGGGCTCGATCTCGGTGATGTCCGGCCAACCATCGACGCTCGATATTTTTCCGAGCGTGGTGATGGATCCGGAGCTCCTGAAGCGGGTCCTCCCGGGCATCGTGTTCGGCGTCCTGCTCCTCCTGGTGCTGCGGCGGTTCTCGTCGCTCCTGCTCCTCCCCGTGCTGCTCGGGGGCTCGATCGTTGTGTTCTACGTCTCGCTGGGCCTCGCCGGCGTCAGCGTGCAGCAGGTGCTCGACAGCGGCTGGCTCCTCGGTCCGTTCCCGACCGCGTCGCTCTGGCCGCCGATCGGCGCTTCGGACTTCGGGAAGGTGGACTGGGCGGTCCTGTTCGGCAGCGCGGGCAACATGGCCGCCGTCACGATCATGGCCGCCATCACCGTGCTGCTCAGCGCGTCAGGCGTCGAGCTCGCGACCGAGCAGGAGATCGATCTCGACCGCGAGCTGCGGGCCACGGGCGTCGCGAACATCGTCACGGGCCTCTTTGGCGGCATGGTCGGCTACCTGTCGCTGGCCGAGTCGTCGATGAGCTACAAGGCCGGCTCGAATAGCCGCGTCTCGGGGCTGGTCGCGGCGGCGATCAGCTGCATCGTGCTCTTCGTCGGCGCCGACGCCATCCTGTACTTCCCGCGCCCCGTCCTCGGGGGCTTGATCGCCTATCTCGGATTCCACTTCCTCATCAACACGCTCTACGAGGGCTGGTTCCGGCTGCGGCGCATCGAGTACTTCGTCATCGTAGTGATCCTCCTTGTCGTCGCCGTCCGGGGCTTCCTTGTCGGCATCGGCGTGGGGCTCGGCGTCTCGTTCATCCTCTTCGCGCTCAGCTACAGCCGCATCGAGGTGGTGCGCAACGCCATCTCCGGGCTCCACCTGCGCAGCAACGTCGCTCGCAGCGACGGTGAGGAGATGACCCTGACGGAGCGCGCCAAGCAGCTCTACGTGCTCCAGCTCCAAGGGTATATCTTCTTCGGGACGGCGTACAATCTCCTCTCGACCGCCCAGCAGCGCATCCAGAGCGACGACGGTGAGGTGCGCTATCTGCTGCTCGACTTCCGCCACGTCAACGGCATCGACTCGTCCGCCATCGCGAGCTTCCTCCGGCTCCGCAGGCTCGCCAAGGCGAACAGCGTCAAGCTCTTCTTCACGGAGGTGCGCGTGGACATCCGCAATCACCTCGAGCGGGGCGAGGTCTTCGTCGGCGACGGCGACGACGTCTGCCAGATCTACCCGGATCTGGATCGAGGCCTCGAGGCGTGTGAGAAGGACATCATCGCGGAGGCGCCGCCCAGCATGCTGCCGCCTCCGATGCTGTTCTACGATCTCCAGGATGTATTCGGCGGTCGCGATGAAATGCTACGTTTTCTCGGCTACCTCGAGCGCGTGGAGCTCCCGGATGGGTTCGATCTGTTCCGGGCCGGAGATGTCTCGAAGGAGCTCTATCTCATCGAGAGCGGCGAGCTCACGGCCTGGCTCGAGATCGGCGGAAAGAAGGTGAAGCGGCTCCGCACGATGGGGCCGGGGTCGGTCGTGGGCGAGTCCGGGCTCTACATGGGCGAGAAGCGGTCGGCGACGGTCACCGCCAGCCGGCAGTCCACGCTCTACCGGCTCTCGGAGGAGGCGCTGCGGCGAATGACGGCGGAGGCGCCCGAGCTGGCCGCGGCCTTCCATCACAACGTGGTCACGCTGCTGGCCCGGAGGATCGTGCACTCGACGGGGCCCGTGAAATCGCTGTTCAACTAGACTCGATCGGATCGGCCTGGAGCGTTGCGTTCCCGTGGAGACTCGCTTGCAGCATGGTGCGACGGCAGAACGCCTCTCGCCGGTGCGCGCTGCGCGCCGGGGAGCCGGTGTGCCCGCTCTTCAATGCTGCACGCGTGAGCACCTGGATCCGGCAGATCCGATCGAGCACGACGCGCACGAGCATCGAGCGCAGCCTGCGAACATTGCGGTCCTGTGTTCCGGTAGCGTCGAAACACGCATTGCCGTGCCGCGCGCCGTTTCACCTGGGGGAGAACAATCTCGTGTAAACGCTATCCCAGATGCGCGTGGATGCGTGGCGAACACACATTTGAATGCAATTTCGACGATCTCTTTCGGATTCAGAGCCACGGAATGTACGATTCGCCTAAGCTTGCGAACAGTCGTGGTTTCGCTCCGAATGAGAAGGCCAGTCGCGGTGCTTACTGGGCACCACATTTTCCTTGACAAGGGGACGCGCGCTTGCAATCCACGATCCATAGGGTTGCGGCCGGGGCTTCCCGGCATCCCGCGCGCGTCCTACCGGCCGATGGGGGCCTCGGTCCGCAGACGCGCTCCGCTGGTTTGCGCTTCCGGAGATCTCAGAGGCCAGCATCGCGCCAGCGAACACCCGCAGGCCTGTCCGCCTTGAGCAGCTGGAGAAAGGACAACTTATGAAAACTCAACGTCGACCCCTGATGGTATTAGCCATTCTGTTGGGTGTCCTATCGGTCGCCGCCTGCGGCAAAGATAAGGCTCCTGCTGAAGCACGTGCAGAGTCGGGCGCCAAGGAACCTGCGGCTCAGCCCTCCGAGCTCAGCGTCCTCATCTTCCCGAACTACCTGGACGATAAGAGCATCAAGGACTTCGAGACGCAGAACAACGCCCGCCTGCGGCTCACGATCTACGACTCCACCGAGGAGATGGAGAGCAAGCTCGCCTATGCGGGCGCCGACGCGCAGTACGACGTCGTCGTGATGGCGGCCCACGCCAGCGGGCGGCTCGCGCGGCGCGGGCTCATCCGCCCCCTGGATCACGCCCAGCTCCCCAACCTGAAGAACCTCGAGTCGCGGTTCTCGGGCCCGAACTTCGATGAGAGCAACAAATATTCTATCCCCTACCAGTGGGGCACTGTCGCGATCATCTACAACAAGAAGAAGATCCCCAACATGGATCCGACGTGGGGGGTGCTCTTCGACGCCCAGAAGACGCCGGGGACGTTCGTGCTGATCGACGAGATGCGGGACATGGTCGGCGCGGCGCTGAAGTACAAGGGATTTTCCAGCAACACGTCGAAGCCTGAAGAGATCCGGGAGGCCGGGCGCATCCTCAAGGAGGCCAAGAGCAATCCGAAGTGCCTCGGCTTCAAGGGCGGCATCGGCGCGACGCAGGACGTGAAGGGCGGCTCCGTCGACATGGCGGTCGTCTGGAACGGGGACGCGCAGAAGGTGGTCTGGGAGGACAAGGATCGCCTCGCCCTCGTCATTCCGAAGGAAGGCTCCGTGATCTGGGTCGACGTGATGACCGTGCCCACCAAGTCGCCCCACCCCGAGATGGCTCACAAGTTCATCAATTACATGCTGACCCCCGACGGCGGCGCGCAGCTCTCGATGATGACGAAGTACGCGACCCCGAACAGCGCCGCGCAGGCCAAGCTGCCGGTCGAAGACCGCACGAACCAGCTCATCTATCCGACGGGCGATATGGCGACCCGCCTGGAGGCCCATCGTGATCTCGGCGAGTCGGCCAAGCTCTACGACGAGGTCTGGGCGGCCGTGAAGTCGAACTGACCGCGAGGCGATGGCGCGCCAACGAGGTGCTCAGCCTCCGATCACGCCGATGCCCATCCTGCGCGACGTGCCGGTGTCGAGCGCACGCCCGAGCTGGAAACCGGGCCGCTGCGTGGAGTCCCTTGCAAAACTGAATGCTTCGTTGCCATCGACGTGTCACTCTGGCGCGGCGCTCGTCTCGCCGGCGCGTCCCCGACGCGTGAGCGACGAGCCCGGCTGGAGCGCGCGGCGTAGCTCGCTGCCACCGGAGCGCACCGCGCCCAAGGCGTCCGATGCGACGCGGTGGAGCGTGTCGATCTGAAGGTAAGGACCCCCATGGAAGATCATCGCTCCAAGACCAGTTCTCGTGCGAGAGGCATGATCGTAGACAACGCGTTCACGGGCGAGAGCCTCTATGGCATCCGGCGCGAGCCGACCTACAGCGGTGCGCTCTCCTTCCTGCGCCGCAAGTACACGCGCGACCTGACGGGCGTCGATGTGGCGGTCACCGGCATTCCCCTCGACACGGCGACCAGCAACCGCCCAGGGACGCGCTTCGGTCCGCGCGCGGTGAGGGAGGCCTCGGCGCACCTCGCGTGGAACCGCCCTTACGGCTATGAGTTCGATCCGCTCGACCGGCTCGCCGTGGTGGACTACGGCGACTGCGTCTGGGATTACGGGCGTCCGGAGGAGAGCCCTGCCGCCATCGAGGAGCACATCGGCCGCATCCTCGACGCCGGGGTGACGCCCCTCTCGATCGGGGGGGATCATTTCGTGAGCTATCCGATCCTGCGCGCCGTGTCCAAGCGGCGCGGGAAGCTCTCGCTGATCCATTTCGACGCTCACTCCGACACGTGGAGCGACGAGGTCGGATCGGGTCGGGTCGATCACGGCACCATGTTCTTCCACGCGGCGCGGGAGGGCCTCGTGGAGCCCAGCCGCTCGGCGCAGATCGGGCTCCGCACCTACAACGCCGATACGCTTGGCTTCCAGGTGCTCGACGCGCCCTGGATTCATCGCCATGGCGCGAGGGCGGTGATCGAGCACGTTCGTAACATCGTCGGAGACCACGAGGTTTACCTGACGTTCGACATCGATTTCCTCGATCCGAGCTTCGCGCCCGGCACCGGCACGCCGGTCTGCGGGGGGATGTCCACCGCGGTCGCGCTGGAGATCCTGCGGGGTCTCCAGGGCATCGCGCTCGTCGGCATGGATGTCGTGGAGGTCGCGCCCGCGTACGACGTGGGTGAGATCACGGCGCTTGCGGGGGCGACCATCGCCCAGGAGGGGCTCGGGCTCATCGCGTGCCGGCCTGGCGCAAACAAAGCAAGGGAGCCGGCCGAGGGAGAGCGGCGTTAGAGCGACGGTCACCCGCTTCGGATACGGGCCCATCTCGTCGTTTTCGGTGCTCAGCGCACAGGAGTGCGCTTCCGCGCCGAAAACGCCGATCTGGACCCGTCTCCTGTGCGGGAGACCGCCGCTCTGCGTCGCGTCTACGAGCGTGTCCGGCGGCGCGGAGAGCGCTCTCGGTACGGCGTGAACACGGCTTCTGGCGAGTCTTCGGTGAACTGGCGGAGCACCCGGTTCAGCCCGCGCGTGCCGTGTGCGCGGACCGTCTGGACGCGGTCGAGATCGAGCACCTCCCCGAGGTACTCCTCCCCGGAGCCGCCCAGGAAGAGGACGCGGCCCTCGGGATCGACCGCGATGGAGCGCCCGCCGCCGATCTCCACCGCGGCGTTCACGTTCACCACATAACACTGGTTCTCGATCGCGCGGGCGCGGGCGAGCACGAGCTCCTCCTCGCGATCCGGCGTCGTGGTGAGCGTCGGGTGCAAGATCACCTCGGCGCCGCGCAGCGCCAGGCCGCGCGCGACCTCGGGATACCAGCCATCGTAACAGATCATGAGCCCCAGCCGGCCGACGCGCGGGATGTCGAACACGGGAGCGGGCTCATCGCCCGGCGCACAGGTCTCGAAGGGCATCCAGGGATAGAGCTTGCGGTACCGGGCGACGAGCTTGCCGCTCGGCGAGAAGACGACCGCGGTATTGTGCAGCTTGTCGCCCGCGCGCTCGTAGATCGACCCGGCGCAGAGCCATCTCCCAGCCCTGCGCGCGATCGCGCCGAGCCGCCTCGTGAGCGGCCCCGGGATCGGCTGGGCGAGCTCGTGCGACGGGGAGGTGTGGCGGAACGGGTGATCCCCCGTGAGCCACAGCTCGGGAAACAGGTAGAGCTGCGCCTCGGGGAACGAGGCCCCCAGCGTCTGTACCTCGCGCTCGAGCTTCTCGAGCGTCGCAGCAGGGTCGCCGGGCACGGGCCGGGACTGGACTCCGATGACGTGGAGGAGGCGAGCCATACCAGCGACCTTATACACCCCGTCTGCGGCGCATAGGCGTTAACCAAGCTTCGCGCCGCGTTCTCCTACATCCGAACGTTTACGTGGACGTTTACGTGGTCGTGGTCGTGGACGTGGTCGTGGACGTGAACGTTAACGTGAACGTGGACGTGAACGTGGTCGTGGTCGTCAACGGTAGGTCGTGAACGACCACGACCACGACCACGTAAACGTCCACGTAAACGTTCACGTCCACGTTGGTGATCGATGGTGGGGTGGAGGGCTTCGTGCGCTGAGCGCGACCGAACGAGCTTGGTTATGCCCGCTGCGGCGTGCGTCCGAGGGGAGTCGCGAACGTCGCGCCGGGGAGGCGCCTGGCGAGCTCGCTCAGGTGGTCGGCTCGATCAACCCGCGCGATGCCGCGATCACCTCGGCCGTGGCGAAGTGCGCCGACTCGAGGGCACCCTGCGCCCAGCCCGTGTAGAGACACGTGTGATCGCCGGCGAAGACGACGCGCCCCTCACCGCGCTGGAGATCCGCGATCAGGTCGGTCTGATCAGGCCGGTACGCGGGCCAGCCGCCTCGCGTGTACGGCTGGTGGTGCCACGAGAACGACAGCCCCTTCTGGAAGTACTGCCGGGCGTTCGGGAAGAACGACTCCATCGTCTTGAGCCCGAACTCGATGCGATCGGCCGCGGTGGGCAGCTCGTCGAGCGCCGCGGCGTTGCGGTCCTGCACGTACGCCGTGAGGATGCCCGAGGTGCCCGCCTGGAGCGAGGTCAGGTCCCACAGACGCTCGATGGGCGTGGTCGTGCATGCCGCGAGCAACCCGATGATGCCCTCATCCGCCCAGAACCGGTGCGAGAACTGGAAGTTGAGGCGGGTGACGGTGAACATCGGGATCTCCGACGCAGCGCGGTGCTTGGGGCCGGAGAGCGGCGGGTCGAACGCGACCTCGAGCAGGATGCGGTGGGGGAGCGCGCACACCACGAAGTCGCCCTCGATCGTCTCGGGGTCCCCGTTCCTGAGGAACTCGACGGACACTCCGTCCTCGCGGGAGATCACCCGCTGAACATGGGCCCCCTTGAGGATGCGATCGCCGAGATCGTCAGCGAACGCGGTGGTCAGGCGGTCGTTCCCGCCGGCGATCGCGTACGTGTGGAACCACTTGGCGTCGAGCCTCTGGTTCGCGGACCAGGCGAGGCCGCTGAACATCTCGATCTCCGTTCCCTCGTACGCCCGGCAGATCTCCCTCGCGGCGAACGAAGCCCCGGTCCGATCCAGGCTGCGGTAGAACGTCTCGCCCGAGAAGTCCTTGCGGACAGTGGCCGGTGGCCACTGCGCGTCCCGCGGGTCTCCGATCACCGAGAACGCCTTCGCCGCGAGCTGCAGGTTGAGCGACTCCGCGTCGATGTCCCGCTCTTCTGGAGTGAGCGGAAAGTCAGCAGGATAGTGCGCTTTGCCTCGCGAGGTGCTCAGGAAGCGACTGCCCATGACGTAGTACAGCTGCGTCGCATCGAGCGGGTACTCCAGGATCTCCAGCCCGAAGTGGCGCGCATAGGCGAGCGTGAGGACGTGGGTGTCGGCGATCCGGGTGACGCCGAGCTCGGCGTACTGGTCGCCGAAGTGGTTCCGGAGCGTGTAGAAGCGACCGCCTACACGGTCATTCCGCTCGAGGATGATCGGGTCGAAGCCGGCCTTCCGCAGCGACCATGCGGTGCACAGCCCCGAAATCCCGCCGCCGAGCACGATGACACGGCGCCCGCCGCCGACGCTCGGCCACTCAGGTAGGGTGTCCCACAGCTGTGGCAACATCTCCCCTGCGGCCGCGAGGCGACGCCGGTCGTAGACGGAAGCGAACGACTGTTCGGGGACATCGATCGGGCGGTCGGGCAGCATGGACCTCTTGCTCGGGATGGCTGACAATCGTCAGGTTGGCAAAAACACCGTCAAGACGGCGCGCCACGGGCGGCATACCCAACGCGCGCTCGTCTCGTGGCCTACGGCTCGGCGCGAAAATCGGCGCCCATCGCTCTCCTGGTCGCTCCTATTCGCGGCGCGATCCGCCGAGCGGCGCGCCCGTCGTTCCGCCGTCGCTCCGGACCGCGCGCGCCGTGGGTCGCGTGATCCGAGGTCGAGGAGCGGAAATTCACGAGTGACCATGATGGACAAGCGATGTTTTGCTTTCAAGCAAAATCATGACCGCGCCGATTGTCACAAGAGGTGCGGGTCCGATGATGTGGTTACTCGGTTTCGGTTACGTCGCCGAGCATCGTCAGAACGCCGCGTTTCCTACGGCGGCGTGAGGCGAGCGCACCGATCCATACCATCGCGCCTCGATCGCGGAATGCGGATGATCATGCGTGATTTGCGCCTCGGCGCACGATTTGCACCTGGCAAGGAAGCGCCCGAGAGCGCTGCATAACGCGCGAGGGCGGTCCAGGCGCTGAGTTCACGCGAGACGCTGAATTCGCGCGTGGCGCGAACCGCGTGCAGCGGGGCAACTCCTGCCAGAGTGGAACGGTGCCGCACGTGTGGCTTGCACCACGCCTGGAATGGATGAGTCCGCCGAGACGACGCCGCCCGATGGCCCGCGAGGCGCGAGGCTACGCGCTGCGCTGGCCGCCCTGCGCTGCGGTCGAGCAGGGCGGCGCGGGGGCGGAGCGCCGAGAGGTGATGGCCGTGAGGTGGAGAGCGCGCGGCCAGGTCGGCCGCGCGATGATCAGAAGTTCAGGTTGGCAGAGAGGAGGAAGGTGCGGCCTGCCTGCGGCATCCTGGTCGCCGTGAACTGGGGCGAGATGGGGGCCTCGTACTCCCAGTCGGCGACGTTGTAGACGCCCATGTTGTAGCGGAGGCCGGCCACGTCCGCCTGGCCGGAGAGGACGACGTCCCAGATCACCGCGGGGTCGGTCTCTTCCAGGGTCTTGTCGAGGCGCGGCGACTCGACGGTGAGGCGCGTCGACAGCATCAGGGCCTTTCCGAACAGCGGCACGGTCCCCTTGACGGCGGCCATGTGCTCCGGAGAGTTGGGCACCTTCGTGAGCACTTCCTCGACGTCTCCTTCCCTGAGGTACCGCGCCCGTGAATAGGAGTAGGAGACAGAGGCCATCCAGCCCTGGCGCCACTCGCGGCGCAGCTCGGCCTCCGCGCCCAGCACGAGGATCGGATCCTTGGTGTTGTCGTACCTACCCTTGTCGTCTGCCGTGAACGAGCCGGTCTGCGCGATCATGTCGGTCATGTAGTTCACGTACCCCGCGCCGAGCAGGGAGAGCGTGGACGAGAGCCGGTGCGTGAACTCGACCTCTCCCGAGAGCACGCTCTCGGGACCGATCTGCTCTTCCTCCGGCTCGAGCGGATTGAAGCCCGGTGCAAAGAAGCTCGAGGGCACCTGCAGGAAGAGCTCGTAGATGGGCGGAGCGCGGAACGCGCGGCCACCGGTGACCTTCAGGTTGCCCCCTTCGTAGGGCTTGACGACGAGCGCGATACGCGGGCTGATCCCGGAGTTGAAGCTGAGGTTGTCCTTGCCGTAGTTGTAGTAATCGATACGAGCACCCGCGGAGACGCGGACGCGGTCGGAGGGGACGAAGTCGACAACGCCGTAGCCGGCGAGGATCTGGTAAGGGTGCGAGTCGAACAGATCCTCGTCGTTGGGGTCGAGGCCGCCCACGGGCAGGACAAGCTCATCGGTGCAGATATCACCGGCGCAATCCCTCTCCTCGATGCGTTGCCTGCCGAGCATGTGTATCTGCCCCTCGGCACCGACGGTGACCTTCAGCTCGCGGAGCGGTGAGACCTCGAATCGCTGATCGGCGAGCAGCCAGGTGTCCTGGTACTTCTCGACGTCATGGGTCGTGCCGGCACCGTCGGCGAACAGCCACAGCGTGTCATCGTAGAGCTGCATGTCGACGGCCACGCGGGTCGTCATCGAGAAGCTATCGGAGAACCGCGGCGAGAACGTGAGCTCGGCGAACCCGCGCCTGTCGCGGTAGAACGTCCTGTCGTCGCCGACCATGGTGAAGTTGGCGCCGGTCGGGAGCGACTTCTTGCGCTCGTTGTAGGACAGCTGCGCCGAGAGGGACTTGTACCAGAGCCGCCCCTGGACCGTCCCGACATTGAAGTGGTCCGCGCCGCGGGAGTTGGGATCCCCGTCCTTCCACTTGGTCTCGAGTCCCTCCGGGATCGGCAGGAAGTAGTCTCGCCCTTGGCCGTGGCCGCCGGCGACCGACAGCCACATGCCGGAGTCGCGCCCGAAGGGCACCTGCACCTGGCCGCGGCCCCGGATGAAGCCGTGCTGCGCCGCGCCCACCCCGACGCCCGCGCCGAACGACGTCGGGCGGCCCTTGGTCACGATGTTGATGACGCCGACGAACGCGCCCGTACCGTAGAGCAGCGAGCCCGGGCCACGGACGACCTCGATCCGCTCGACGTCCTCCAGGTCGGTGCGCGCCGATTGATCGGCGAAGGCCAGACCGTCCCACGTGTCGTTGATCGAGTGTCCGTTGAGGAGCACGAGCACGCGGTTGCTGTAGTCGCCGGGGATGCTGATCCCGCGGATGCCAACCCAGGAGTAGGTGCCGTCGTACGTCGTGTAGACGCCGCGCATGCCCCTCAAGGCCTCCGCGACGGTCGGATACCCCATCGCGCGGAGCTCCTGGCCCGAGATGATGGTAACCGAGCCGGGCGCGTCCTCGACGGCCTCTGCCGTACGCGACGCGGCCTCGACCTCCTCGAGCTGCCGGAGGGAGATGTCGATTCGGGTCTGCTGTCCGGCCATCACGTTGGCTGACTGCTCGACCGGGCGGAAGCCTCGCAGCGAGACGCGCACGCGGCGCTGGCCGCTTTGCACGTTGAGGACCGCGGGCGTGAAGCCCATCGGCTTTCCGTCGACCTCGACGAGCGCGTCGCGCTCATCCGCGTTGACGACGAGGCTGCCGGTGAGCGGGTTGAGCCGGTAACGCGCGGTCACCGTGCTCGCGGCCGCCACATTCACGTCCTGCTCCGACGGCTGATACCCCTCCTGCGAGAGGTAGAGGCGATGCCGGCCAGGAGGCAGCGTGAGATCGCACGGCGCGGTGCACGCCGGGGGGCCGCTCGCGTCGTTGACCCGCACCGTCGTGCCCGCCATCTCACCGACCACGCGCACCGTCCCGACGATGCGCTTCAGCTTGACCGCGACGTTCGTTTGCTCGCCGATCTTCGCCTCGACGTTCTCGACCTCCGCCGGCTCATACCCCTCGAGGTCGACGATGATCTTGTGCTTGCCGGGCTGGAAGCCGAGGAGGCGGGGCGTGTTGCCGCGGCCGCCGAGATCGCGGCGGTTGATGTACACCGTCGCTCCCGGCGGGTCCGTCGTCACGTTGATGACGGCGACGTTGGGTCGGATGCGCGCGAGCGCCTCCTCGATCGCCGGCCTGCGCGCGGCGTTGGGCTCGAGATCGAGCGCCTGAACGTAGTAGCGAAATGCGTCTGGGTACTCCTGGAGCGCCTCGTAAGTTCGGGCGATGTTGAAGATGACGTTTCGGTTCGGGACGAGCCGGTTCGACACCAGGAAGTGCTCCAGGGCGCCTCGGTAGTCACGCGCCGAGTAGCGCTCCGTGGCGATCCTGAAGTGCAGATCGGCCTCATCGGCCAGATCGTCCGCCCAGGCAGGCCGACCGGAGAATGTGAGGAGTGCTACGAGTATGAGTAGGAGTGCGGAGCGACGAAAGCTCATCTTTCGATCTCGATTCCCAACGGTCGAAGTGGAGCGCAAAGCGCCGTCCGCCGGGTCCAGCCGTCACGCAAAAACCCGGCGAGCTTGGGACGAAACAGCCGCATTGCCGGGTCAGCTTACCGTAAGCCGTCAGCCGATCCAACCTGTTCGCACAGACGGCCGAGGACCTCACGCCCGCGTGGACGCCGCTGTGTAGGCGCCCTGCGCGGAGCGCATGACAGAGTGAGCGAACCCTGGGCGGCGCGCGGTCTGGGCCCGGTACCCCGCAGGAGGCGCCGTCGGGCAAGCGTTCGAGCTCGGCGCCCCGGGGCCGAGCTGCGCGCGAGCCCGAGCGAGGTCGCGCTGCTCAGGCGCTGGTCAGGCCCAGCGCCAAGGTGAACAAGGGCTGTGCATCGCTGCGCTTACGCGCAGGAGTCCGCCGGGCTCCGCGCGGCGCGCGCGAGCCCCTTAGCCGTCCGGCGCCCGGCGCGTTGATCTCCGCCGCCTCCGCCGCCTCCGCCGCGAGCCCGGGCAGGCGGCTCAATTGTGCCTCCAGCGGGTCAGCCGTTCCAGCATGATGATGGACACGGCCACGCCGATCAGGAGGAGCGTTGAAATCGCGAACAGGTCGGTCCGCACGCCTCGCATCTGAGATTGGTAGACGTAGAGCGGGAGCGTGACCGAGCGTGGGCCGGACGTGAAGAAGCTGATCACGAAGTCGTTGAGCGACAGCGTGAACGCCAGCATGGCGCCCCCCACGATCGCCGGCCACAGGAGGGGGAGCGTGACCCTCCGGAAGTGGATCCAGGGCGACGCATAGAGGTCCATCGCGGCCTCGCTCAGCGTCGGCCCGATGGCGATGAGCCGACTGCGGACGATGAGCGTCACGAACGCGATCTCGAACGTCACATGACCGATGATCATCGTCGTCATGCTGGGCTCGAACCAATGGTCCACCACGCGGCGGAGCACGTTGAACGCCATGACCAGCACCGCCGCGAACGTGATGTCGGGAGCGACCGCCGGGATGTCCACGATCGACTCGAGCACGCGACTCACGGAGCTCGGCCACGGAAAGTGCATCCCCAGCGCGAGCAGCGTCCCGAGGACCGTCGCGATGAGCGTGGAGGCGCTGCCGAGCACCAGGGTGTTCACGGCGACCTCGCGGATCTCCATGGCACGCCGGTTGGTCTCGGGATCGGCGAAGAGATCGAGGTACCAGCGGACCGAGAAGCCGGTCCAGATCAGGCCCCGCTCCGCGGCGTTGAACGAGTAGACGGCGACCGCGAAGAGCGGCAGGTAGAGGAGCGCGAAGCCGAAGAAGGCGGCGATCGTCGTCAGCGCGCGCCAGAGGCCCCGGCCGAGCTTCACAGGATCTCCACGGAGCGCCCATTCCGGCGGTAGAGGGACACTCCGCCCAGCGTCAGAACGATGAGCACCAGGCTGAGCGCCGCGCCGTAAGGGATGTTCCGCCCCGGGCCGAACTGGTGCTGGATCAGATTCCCAATCAGCCAGTGCTTCGCGCCGCCCAGCATGTCGCTCACCACGAAGACGCTCATCGCAGGGACGTACGTCAGGAGGACTGCAACGCTGAGGCCGGGGAGAGTCTGCGGCAGGATCGCCGCAAGGAAGATGCGTAGCCGCGACGCATAGAGGTCCTGCGCGGCCTCGACGAGCGACCAGTCGAGACGATCGATGCTCGTGTAGAGGGGGACCACCGCGAACGGGAGGGAGGCCGCGACGAGGCCGATCGTGACCGCTGTCCAGCTGGGATAGACGTCGCGGCCGGGGTCGATCCAGCCGAGCCAGGCGGCGAGCTTGGCAGGCAGGAGCTGCGCCGACAGGAGGAGCTTCCAGCTGAACGTGCGGATCACGAGGTTCGTGCAGAGCGGGACGATGATGAGCGCGAGCCAGAAGAACCGCCGGCGCCGCGAGCCGCGAGCGATGAAGAAGGCCATCGGATACGCGAGCATCACGGAGGCGGTCGTCACGACCAGCGCGAGGACGATGCTCCTGATGAGGATGCGCGCATTCTCGCCGGACGCGGAGCCGAAGATGCGCTCGAACGACTCGAACGACAGCTCCCAGATCAGGGCGCCGTCCGCGTCGCGCTTGAGGAACGACACGACGAGGAGCGCCAGGCTCGGCAACAGGAGGAACACGGACAGCCAGGAGACGCCGCCCGCGATGAACAGGGAGCCCCGCGCGAGGAGCCTGCGCCGCGTCGTCAGCTGGCCATACCAGACCGTGGGCTCAGTCACTGAGCACCTCGAGCCGCTCGGCGGGCAGCGCGAGCCAGACCGAGGAGCCGGGCTTGAGCCGCGAGCGGGGGCTGAGCTGCACGCGCAGCGGCCCGGGCTCGATGATGAGCTCCACGTGATCGCCGCGGTAGAAGCTCTCCTTCACCACGCCGCGCACGCCGTTCTCCGCCGGCTCGTTCTCGCAGAGCTCGATCCACTCGGGGTGGATCGCGAGCGTGCCGTACTCCCACTGAGGCTTGCTCTGCACCCTCAGCGCGCCCACCGTCGTGAAGACGAGCGTGGCGCCGACGCGCTGCGCGGAGATGAGGTTGGCCGCGCCGAAGAACTCGGCGGCGAAGCGGCTCTGCGGCCGCTCGTACACCTCGGCCGTCGCCCCTTGCTGCTCGATGCGGCCCTTGTTCATCAGCACGATGCGGTCCGAGACGGTCATCGCCTCGTCCTGATCGTGCGTGACGAGCACGAACGTCTTCCCGAGCGCGCGCTGGAGCCGGCGCAGGTCGAGCTGGACCTCGGCGCGCAGCTTCGCGTCGAGCGCCGACATCGGCTCGTCGAGCAGCAGCACCTCAGGCTCGTTGACGACCGCGCGCGCGAGCGCGACTCGCTGCTTCTGACCGCCCGAGATCTGGTGCGGATACCGCTCCGCGAGGTCATCGAGCTTCAGCATCGAGAGGCTCGAACGCACGCGCTCGCGCACCTCGGGATCAGGGAAGCTGCGCGACCTCAGGCCGAAGGCCACGTTCTCGAACACGGTCAGATGCGGGAACAGCGCGTAGTTCTGGAACACGGTGTTCACCGGCCTGCGGTTCGCCGGCAGGTGGTCAACCGGCCTGCCCGCGAGCAGGATGTGCCCCCGATCGGCGCGATCGAGCCCCGCGATGATGCGGAGCAGCGTCGTCTTGCCGCAGCCGGAAGGCCCGAGGAGCGTGACGAACTCGCCGGCCTCGGCCGTGAACGACACGTCGTTCAGTATCTGTGTCTTACCGAAGCTCTTGCTGACGTTCTCTACAACGAGGCTGCATCCCGGGTTGCGTTCGGCCGCGCTCTCGGTCAGGGGCGCCATGCTGCGCTGCCCCGACGACGAGAAGAAGTCTCTCAACCTCTGGATCACCCCAGCAAACCCTTTGCGCGTGGCGCTTTCCGAACCGCTTCCGAAGCCTCGGAGCGTACTACGCAGACCATGATGCCCTCCCGTTGTCAACTGGGTGCGCGCCGGGCTGACCGGCTGAGCGGCGCGCGCCCGGCCGGGCTCTTTTCGCTCGCAGGCGGCGTACGCTACCGCCCTTCCCCTGGGCGTGCCACCTTTCTGCCGATCCTGCTCGCGGCGCGCTCCAGCGCCGCGCAGGGCTCGCGCGTCGCTGGAGCGCGCCCAATGCCTTCGGAGCGCGCTTCCCCTGCGCGCTCGGGCGCGCTTCGCCGTGCGTTCGGAGCGCGCTCCCCACGCGTTCGCCATGCGTTCCCAACGCGCTCCCCACGCGCTCTCCACGCACCGCTTGCCACCGCTCGGCGCCGGTGATTTCTTGGTCCCACGCATGGGCCTGAGGAACGCGAGACCCGAGTTTGGAGGCACGCGTCGCTTCCAGGTCGTTCGCGTCGTGGGCCGCGGCGGGATGGGGGTTGTCTACGAGGCCTTCGATCGCGAGCGGAAGGGCCGGGTCGCGCTCAAGATCCTCCGGAATCTGAGCGCCGACGCGCGCCTCCGGTTCAAGAACGAGTTCCGCGCGCTCCAGGACATCCAGCACCCGAACCTGGTCAGCCTCGGCGAGCTTCACGAGGAAGAAGGGCAGCTCTTCTTCACGATGGAGCTCATCCGCGGCGTCGACTTCGTGGTCCACGTGCGGCTCCACGAGGAGGGCGACGCCGGGCCGAGGGGCGAGCCCGCGGGCGGCGGGCGCCGCTCCACCCTGCCGTCGAGCCCCATGTGGCCTGCTGTGCAGGGCCCTGCCTCGGAGCCACAGCCCCGGATCAAGCGCCCCTTCCACGAGGCCCGCCTCCGCTCGGCCCTGGCGCAGCTCTCCCAGGGGCTCGCGGCGGTGCATGCGGCTTACAAGGTTCACCGCGATATCAAGCCTTCCAACGTGCTCGTCACCGCGGAAGAGCGGGTGGTCCTCCTCGACTTCGGCTTCGTCGCCGACGCGAGCGGCACAGGGCGCGAGCAGGCCATCGTCGGAACGCTCCATTACATGGCGCCCGAGCAGGCCGAGGCCAAGGCGGCCGGGCCTGAGGCGGACATCTACAGTGTCGGGGTCATGCTTTACCTCGCGCTGACCGGCGTCTACCCGTTCCAGACGGCGCCCAAGGCGGCGCTCGACATGATGCGGCGAGCGGAGCCTCCGCCGCCGAGCCGGCTCGTCGAGGACATGCCCCCCGACATCGACGAGCTCTGCGTGGACATGCTCCGCATCGACCCGGCCGCCCGGCCGACGGCGCGCGACGTGCTGCGCCGGCTGCAGGTGCAGGAGCTCATCGAGGAGCCGCCCGTCCTCTCGCAGCGCATCGGCTTCGTCGGCCGGCGCAGCGAGCTCGCCGCGCTCGAGGGCGCGTTCGCGGAGGCGAAGCTCGGGCGCGCGGTCACGCGGTTCATCGAGGGCGAGTCGGGCGTCGGCAAGAGCGCGCTCCTTCGCCGGTTCCTGGAGCGCATCGACAAGGAGGCGCTCGTCCTCGCGGGGCGCTGCTACGAGCGCGAGGCGGTGCCCTACAAGGCGGTGGACGAGCTCATCGACGGGCTGAGCCGGCACCTCGTGCGCCGCGCCCCCGAGCAGGTCAAGGCGCTGCTGCCGCCCAACGCGGGCCTGCTCGGCACGGTGTTCCCGGTGCTCCGGACGGTCCCGGCGATCACCGAGGCGCGCGCGCGGCGCAAGGCGATCGACCCGCCCGAGATCCGCGCGCTCGTCTTCGCCGCGCTTCGGGAGCTGCTCGGCCGGCTCGCGGCCGAGCGGCCGCTGGTGCTCGCGATCGACGATCTCCAGTGGGCGGACGCCGACAGCGTCGCGCTGCTCTCGGAGGTGATGCGCCCGTGGACCGAGGCCGATTTCATCGCCGCGAGCAGGCCCGGCTCGTTCGCCGGCCTCGATGGGCCCGTGTCCTCGGGCGCGCTGGTGGACCCGTCGCGCCCGCGCGCGATGATGCTCGTGGCCACGGTGCGGACCGCCTCGGAGACCGCGCCGCCCGTCTCGCGGCAGCTCGGGGTGCCGATCGACTCGCTCGGGCACATCATCGTCCACCGCCTGTCGCTCGCGGAGGCGCAGGAGCTCTGCGCGCTCCTCCTCCGGGGCGCCCAGGTCGGCCGCCCGCTCAGCATCGAGGCGATCGCGCAGGAGGCCGGCGGCCATCCGCTGTTCATCGACGCGCTCCTGCGCCACCGGATGATGTCCCCGGACACCGATGGCGGCCCCGTGCGCCTCGACGACGTCCTCTGGGCGCGGATCAGCCGGCTCGACCCGCGGGCGCGCCAGCTGCTCGAGCTCGCGGTGTGCGCCGGCGCGCCGGTGCTGACGTCGGTGGCCGCGCACGCCATGGCGGCGGACTTCGGGGAGCTCACGCGGGTGCTCTCGGCCCTGCGCGCGGCGAACCTCCTGCGGACCGGCGGCTCGGGTCAGGACGAGTTCGTCGAGCCGTTCCACAACCGCATCCGGGAGACGGTGGCGAGCCGGCTCGACGAGCAGGCGGCGCGCAGCTGGCACGGCCGGCTCGCGCTGGCGCTGGAGGCCTCGGGGCGCGCGGAGCTCGAGGCGCTGGCCGAGCACTGGCGAGCCGCCGGGGACCCCGAGCGCGCCGCCGGCTACGCCGTGCGCGCCGGCGAGCAGGCCGAGGCTGCGTTCGCGTTCGACCACGCGGCGCGTCTCTACCGCATGGCGATCGACCTCCACCTGCCTGGCGGGGCGGAGCGGCGGGTCGTGCTCGCCAAGCTCGGCGACGCCCTGAGCAGCGCCGGCCGCGGCGCCAAGGCCGCGGAGGCTTACATGGCCGCGAGCGACGGCGCCCCGGAGTCCGAGGCGATCGATCTCGGCCGCCGGGCCGCGGAGAACCTGCTCCGCGCCGGCTATGTCGACGCAGGGATGGCGGGCCTGCGCTCGGTGCTCGGCGCGGTCGGCATGCAGGTGCCCAAGACGCCGGAGCTCGCGGTCGCGTCGCTGATGCTGCGGCGCGCGCAGGTGCGCCTGCGCGGGCTCAACTTCGTCGAGCGCCCCGCCGACGAGGTCTCGCCCGAGGACCTCATGCGCATCGACGTCTGCTGGTCGGCGGCGATGGGGCTCGCCATCGTCGACCCCACGCGCGGCGCCGACTTCCAGGCGCGCAACCTCCTCCTGTCGCTCAAGGCGGGCGAGCCGTACCGCGTGACGCGCGCCCTCGCCTTCGAGGCGGCCTACCTCGCGATCGACGGCGGCCCGTCCGCGTCCCGCGTCGCCGACCTGCTCTCGACGGCGAGCGCGATCGCGGCGCGCATCGGCAGGCCTCACGCGCTCGGCCTCGTCGGCTTCGTCGGCGGCGTCACCGCGACGCTGTTCGGCCGCTGGCAGCAGGGCGTGGCCGATCTCGACCGCGCGGACACCATCTTTCGCGAGCGCTGCACCGGCGTCACGTGGGAGCGGAGCTGGGCGCACACCTTCTCGGTCTGGGCGCTCTGGTACGGCGGTGAGACGCGCGAGTTCATGCGCCGGGTCCCGATGTACCTGCAGGCGGCTGACGAGCGCGGCGACCGCTACCTCGCCACGAGCCTCCGCTCCTCGCAGAGCAACGCCTACTGGCTCGTCGGCGACGATCCCGACTCCGCGCTGCGCCAGGCGCAGGACGCCATCCGGAGCTGGTCCAAGGCGGGCTTCCAGCTGCAGAGCTACTTCGATCTCGTCGCCCGCGCGCACATCGGCCTTTACCGGGGCGAGGGCGAGGCCACGTACCGCCTCTTCGCGGAGCAGCGGGCGGGCCTCGAGAGCTCGCTCGTCCTGCGCATCCAGGCCGTGCGCATCATCATCACCCACCTCCGGGCCTGCGCCGCGCTGGCCGCCGCCGCCGCGTCCACGCCGGCCGACGCGGAGCCGCTGTACGAGGAGGCGACGCGCGCCGCCCGCAAGATCGACGCGGAGCACGTGCCCTGGGCCGACCCGCTCGCGGCCGCGGTGCGCGCCGCGATCGCCGCGGCCCGCGGCGAGGGGGAGGTGGCCGTCCAGCTGCTCGCCGACGCGGTGCGCGGCTTCGAGGCCGCCGGCATGGCCCTCTACGCCGCGGCGGCGCGGCGCCGCCACGGCGAGCTGCTGAAGGGCGACGAGGGCCGCGCCGCCGTCGAGGCGGCGAACGGCTGGATGCACGAGCAGGGCATCGTGAACCCGGACCGCATGACAGGAATGCTCCTCCCTGGTTTTGCGAGCTAGCGCGGAGCGCCTCCGAGGCACGGAGGCGCCGGGTCGGGAGAGCGGCGAGCCCCGTGCCGTGGGGCGCTCTTGGAGCGGGGTGCAGCTTCGTGCGCTACGTCTAGGCCTTCACGCGCAGGACGGCCGTGCCCTTCGCCTTGCCGTAGAGCTGCTTGATCTCGATCTTGTACTCGCCGGGGGACGACGCGCTGAACTCGACGGGGGAGGCGCTCTGCGGCTTGCCGGTGGGCAGATCGCGCAGCACGCGCTCGATGATGATCTTCCCGGACGGGGAGCGGATCTTGATGTTGAACGGCGGGGTCGCCTCGTCGTAGGCACGGAACACGAGGCGCACGGTGTCTCCGACCGAGACCGGGGTGGTCTGGCTGATCGTCTCGATGTCGCCTTCGTTCTCAACGGTATCGGCCACGCGTCGCTCGTCCCGTGAGGTGCCTCACTGCGGTCCCTCGGCGCTCATTGTAGTCGCGTCTGGCGGAGATTCGCGAATTTGGAGCGCGCGGCCGGCTGGCGCCGCCCGCCGGAGGAGGCCGACCGCGGGCCGCCTCCTCCGGGGAGCTCAGGCCTTCGACCATCGCAGGCGCGGCTGGCGCGCGGCGCGGGCCTCGTCGAGGCGGCCGACCACCGTGCCGTGGGGCGCCTGCTTCACGACCTCCGGCGTCTCCTGCGCCTCCTTGAGGATGCTGAGCATCGCGGCCACGAACTCGTCGAGGGTCTCGCGGGTCTCCGTCTCCGTCGGCTCGATCATCAGGGCGCCAGGCACGACCAGCGGGAAGTAGACGGTGGGCGCGTGAAAGCCGTAGTCGAGCAGCCGCTTGGCGACGTCGAGCGTCTTGACCCCCGTCTCCTTCTCCAGCTGGCTGTCGGAGAGCACCACCTCGTGCATGCACGGCTGCGGGACCGGCGCGAGGTAGTGGTCCTTCAGCTTGGCCCACAGGTACCGCGCGTTGAGCACGGCGAGGCTGCTCGCCGCCGTGAGGCCGTCGCCGCCCATCTCGCGGATGTACGTGTACGCCCGGATGAACATCCCGAAGTTGCCCGTGAAGGCCCGGAGCCGCCCGACGCTCTGGGGCCGGTCGCGGTCCCACGCGAAGGCGTCGCCGCGCCGCACGAGGACGGGCGAGGGCTGGAACGGCTCCAGGTGCTTCTTGAAGCAGACCGGCCCGGATCCGGGGCCGCCGCCGCCGTGCGGGGTCGTGAACGTCTTGTGCAGGTTGATGTGGATGACGTCCATGCCGACGTCGCCCGGGCGCGCGTGCCCCATGATCGCGTTCGTGTTCGCGCCGTCCCCGTACACGAGCCCGCCCTTGTCGTGGATCAGCTTGATGATCGCCGGCAGGTGCGTCTCGTAGGCCCCGAGGGTGTTCGGGTTCGTGATCATCAGCCCGCAGACGTCGCCGTCCGACCCCTCGCGCTCGATCGCGGCGAGGACCTGCTCGGGGTGGGTGATGCCGTCGGCGGTCTTCTCGATCCGGACGGCCACGAGCCCGTTGAGCGCGCAGCTCGCCGGGTTCGTGCCGTGGGCGCTCTCCGGGATGAACACCTTCCTCGGCGAGCGCCCCTTCGACTCGTGGAACGCCCGCATCATCATCAGCCCGGCGAGCTCGCCCTGCGCGCCCGCGGAGGGCTGCAGCGAGCAGCCGTCCATCCCGCTGACCTCGCAGAGCGCCTCCTGCAGGCGCCACATCACCTCGAGCGAGCCCTGGCTGAGCTCGTCGGGCGTCATCGGATGCAGCTTCGCGAATCCGGGGATGCGCGCGGCCCACTCGTTGATCTTCGGGTTGTACTTCATCGTGCACGACCCGAGCGGGTACATCTGCCCGTCGATGCAGAAGTTCCACTGCGAGAGCCGGATGAAGTGCCGGAAGGCCTCCGGCTCGCTCACCTCCGGCAGGCCAGCCGGCTCCTTGCGGGCGAGCGCGCCGTAGTGGGCGGCGGGCTCGACCTCGGGCACGTCGAGCGGGGGCAGCGACGCGCCGGTCCTGCCCGGCGTGCCACGCTCGAAGATGGGGGGTTCGCGGAACTGAATGCCTCGAGGCTGCGGTTGGGTCATCGGGGGCTGTTATGTCAGAGGCCGGGGGGCTCGGCAGGTGCTTCGTCGGAGGGAGAGGCGGGCGGCTCGGGCGCGCCTTCCTCCTGGTTCGCGCTGTCCCAGTCGCCGCCGCCCATGTCCGTGGCGCCGGAGCCCCCGATCGACTTCAGATCCGGGAGCATGTTGCGCTGCTTGACCGCTTCCCAGGGCTCGCCGACCTCGTCCTTGTTGCGGCCGATCTCGCCCGCCAGCCGGTCGTCGACGTTCTCGCCCTCCGGCCGCTGGTACTTGAAGTACCCCCGGCCTTCCTTGGTCGCGCTCTGCCCGATCGCGCCGATGGTGTGCTCGGTCCAGGTGAATTTGATGAGGTCGCCTGTCACCGTCCCGTGCAGCACACCCCAGCGATCCTTGACGGGACGGATCCAGCGTCCCTCGATGGCGTCGTTGTCCTGCACGAGGTGCAGGTAGCCGTAGAGCTCGCTGTAATAGACCCCCGTCCAGTCGCCGCCTTCGGGCATGTCACCGGCTTGCACCTTGGCCGTCTTGGGCGCGGGATTCGAGCTGCAGCCAAGCGCCGTCGTCCCCATCAGGAGGGCACATGCGGCGCCAGCAATCCAAAGCCGTCGCGATACGTTCATGGCGGCGGAGCCTAGCACAGCACCTACCCGCACCCATACCCCCGCCATGCGTCTCCGACGTCGCACGGGGGCGCGCGCGGAGGTGGGGAACGGGAACGGGGGTGGGGAGCGCGCGCGCTACGTCACGAACGTGTACTTGCCTCCCTCCTGCAATGACGTGTGCCACCTGCGCGCCAGAAGGAGGAGCGTAACGTACCATTCGGCGTGTGCGCGACTGCGTCAATTTTCCGCTTCCACCTCCTTGTAGGGCCCAGAGCGCTGGTAAGCTCCCTGGCATGATGAACTCCCTTGTCTCCAACCGAGGTTTTGTAATTCCCGGTAGAATCGCTCTCTTCACCAGCGTCCTCGCCCTCGCGGCCTGCGAAGGGCAGCTCGGCAACGTCGACGGCACCTCTCCCACCACCGGCAGCGGCAGTGGCTCCTCCGGTTCCTCTGGCTCCGGTGGCTACCGCCCCCCCGTCGGTGGAGGCTCCAAGCCGCTGCCGGCCGCCGCGTCGTGCGCTCCGGCGTCGAGCGGCTCCTCCGACGTCGCGGAGCCCCAGCTCCTCCTCCAGCTGTCCGACGACGACGAGAGCGCGTGGCTCGGGTCGCCGGTGGTCGCGGATCTCGATGGCGACGGCGAGCAGGAGATCCTGGTGACGCACAACGGCAACGTCGTCGTCTGGCGCCCCGACGGCGAGCAGAAGTGGCGGTACGACGAGTCGCGTCAGAACGGCCGCATCTGGGCGAGCCCGATCGTCGCGGACTTCCGCGGCGACGAGCAGCTCGAGGTGGTCTTCGCGGCGCGCACCACGATCTACATGCTCGACGCGAGCGGCCAGCTGGTGAGCGGCTGGCCCGTCACCTGGAACGACGAGATCCGCTCCCTCGCCGCGGGCGACATCGACGGCGACGGCCAGCTCGACGTCGTCGCCGCGAGCACCGACAGGTCCGACTACTCCGACATCCTCATGGCCTTCCACGCGAGCGGGTCGCCGGTCCAGGGCTTCCCGCCGATCGAGAGCCAGACCATCGGCTGCGACGCGCGCCGGAGCGACGACGCCGAGTGCTGGATCGTGGGCGCCTACGACCAGAACCTGGCCATCGGTGATCTCGACGGCGATGGATCCCAGGACATCGTCTCGCCGATGGATAACTCCTATGCCGGGTTCTATCACGGCACGGGAGAGGCCTTCGACGCGAATCCCATGTTCGAGGGCCGCCCGAAGACGCCGGGCGTGCGGTACATGCACGATCTCGAGCTCGCGCAGCAGGGCTTCGGCGACAGCAGCGACCTGCAGGCCTATTTCAAGAACTCGGCCCCTGCGATCGCGGATCTCGACAGCGACGGCACGCCGGAGATCATCATGCTCGCGGCGGCCGAGGACGTCGACATGTCGGACCAGTCCCAGGGCGTCGGCCTGTGGGTGGTCCGCAACGACGCGAGCCGCATCGAGGGATGGGAGAGCCCGTTCTACGCGTCGGACTACCTGTCCGGCGGCGAGGATCTCGGCGGCAACATCGTGGCCATGACGCAGCAGGTGACCGTGGCCGATCTCGACGCGACGCACGCCGGCCCCGAGATGATCTTCGCGGGCCTGGACGGGCGGATCCACGCGGTCTACGCCGATAAGACCGAGTTCTGGGACGTCACCTACACGGACGACACGCAGGTGCTCACGGGCGGCGTTGTGGTCGGGGATCTGTCGGGCGACGGCATCCCCGAGGTCGTGTTCAACACCTACTCGACCGAGGAGGACAGGAGCCACCTCTTCGTGCTCGACGCTGGCGGCACGATCCTCCACCAGATCGCGCTGCCGCGGCTCGGCGCGATGCCGGTGCCGACGCTCGCCGACGTGAACGGCGACGGGACGATCGAGATCATCGTGTCGCTCCGCGAGATCGGGTGGGACGGGGCGGACCCGGAGCCGAACACGTACGTGTACACGGTGCCGGGATCGGCGACGAACTGCCTGCTCTGGCCGACCGCCCGCGGCAACTACTACAGAAACGGCTGGGTCCGCGCGGCGGACTGACACGCTCCGGCGCCCGTTCGCGCGCCGGCGCTGAAGGAGCGTCGGTGCAGAAGGAGCGTCGGTGCAGAAGGAGCGTCGGTGCAGAAGGAGCGTCGGTGCAGAAGGAGCGCCGGCGCGGGGAGGGCCGATCGCCGCGGCGGTCGGCCCTTCGCCGTCTTGAGCTCCCCCTCGCGGGTGTTCTCCTGGGAGGGGACGGCGCGGCCCTCAGGCCGCGAGCGCCTCGCGGCAGGCGGCGATCGTCCGCTCGATGTCCTCTTCCGAGTGCGCGCCGCTCAGGAACGCCGCCTCGTACTGCGACGGAGGCCAGTAGATGCCTCGCGCGAGCATCGCCGCGTGGAAGGCGCTGAAGCGCTTCGTGTCGGACGTGGCGGCGTCGGCCCAGGAGCGGACCGGGCCCTTCGTGAAGAACAGCGTGATCATCGAGCCGACCCGCTGGACGCAGGCGGTCGCGCCGGCGCCCTCGGCGGCGGCCCGGAGGCCCGCCTCGAGGGACGCGCCGAGCTTCTCGAGCCGCTCGTAGAGAGCGGGCGTGAGGCGATCGAGCGTCGCGAGCCCCGCCGTGACCGCGAGCGGGTTGCCGCTGAGCGTGCCCGCCTGGTACACGGGGCCGAGCGGCGAGACGACGCGCATCACGTCGGCGCGGCCGCCGTAGGCGGCGAGGGGCATGCCGCCGCCAACGATCTTGCCGAGCGTCGTCAGATCCGGCCGGAGGCCGAAGCGCTCCTGCGCGCCGCCGCGGGCGAGGCGGCAGCCGGTCATCACCTCGTCGAAGATCGAGAGCGCGCCGTGCTTGCGGCAGAGGTCGATCACGAGGGCGAGGAACCCGGGTTCCGGCGGGACGCAGCCCATGTTGCCGACCACGGGCTCGAGGATGACCGCGGCGATGTCGCCGCCGCGCGCGGCGAAGGCGGCCTCGAGGGCGGCCGGGTCGTTGTAGGGCAAGGACAGCGTGGTGCGGGCGATGCTCTCGGGGACGCCGGCGGAGTCGGGGGCGCCGAAGGTGGCGAGCCCGCTGCCCGCCTTGACGAGCAGGTGATCGGCGTGGCCGTGGTAGCAGCCCTCGAACTTGATGATGGCGTCGCGGCGCGTGAACCCGCGCGCGACGCGGATGGCGCTCATCGTGGCCTCGGTGCCGCTCGAGACGCAGCGCAGCATGTCGATGCTCGGGTAGAGCTCGCGGATCTTCTCGGCGAAGCGGACCTCGAGCTCGGTCGGCGCGCCGAACGAGAGGCCGCCCAGCGCGGCCTCGCGGACGGCCTCGATGACGGCGGGGTCCGCGTGGCCGAGGATGGCCGGCCCCCAGGAGCCCACGTAGTCGATGTACTCGGCCCCGTCGGCGTCGAACAGCCGCGCTCCCTCCGCGCGGGCGATGAACAGGGGGTCGCCGCCGACGGCGCGGAAGGCGCGCACGGGGCTGTTCACGCCGCCCGGCAGGACGGCGGCGGCGCGGTCGAACAGGGCTTTGGAGGCGGGGGCCCGGTCCGCGCGGGTGGGCGGAGCGCTTGTCGCGTTCGTCATCGTGCTCCGGCCATAGCAGGGGCGAGGCGGGGGAGCGACGCGGATCGCGGGCGAGGGAGAAGCGCGGAGAAGCGCGCGCGGGGCGTCGCGGGCATCGCGGACGCCGGGATCGAGGCGTCGCGGGCGCGGGCGAGCGACACGAGCCTTTCCGGCGCGGTCGCGCTTGGCTATGGTGATCGTCTGGAGAGAGGGGCCGCGACCCGCGGCCGGGCTGCTCCTGGGGACCGCGGGCGCGGCTCCCCGAGCACCAGCATCTGGTGAGCCATGCGGATCTCCGAGGACCCCGGTCCGGGGCAGCGTCTCGGGCGATATGAGCTTCTGCGCCTCATCGGCGAGGGCGGCATGGCGCAGGTCTGGGCCGCGCGCATGGAGGGCTCCCGCGGCTTTCACAAGGTCGTCGCGCTGAAGACGCTCATCCCGGCGCTCGCGCGCGATCCTCAGTTCCAGCGCATGTTCCTCGACGAGGCGAACCTCGCCTCGAAGATCCACCACCGCAACGTGGTCGAGATCCTCGACCTCGGCGACTCGGACGGCGTGCTCTTCCTCGTGATGGAGTGGATCGACGGGCAGACGATGCAGCAGCTGCTCCGGCCGGGCCTCCGTCCGATGCCGCTCTCCCCGGCGATCGCCTCGCGCATCGTGGCCGACGCGGCGCACGGGCTGCACGCGGCGCACGACCTCCACGACGACCGCGGGGAGCCGCTCGGCATCGTGCACCGCGACGTCTGCCCGCAGAACATCCTCATCGATCGCGACGGCACGGTGAAGGTGGCCGATTTCGGGATCGTGAAGGCGTTCGAGCGCCTGGGCGACACGACGCAGACGGGCGAGATCAAGGGCAAGGGCGAGTACATGTCGCCGGAGCAGGCGCAGGGCCAGCCGGTCGATCGCCGCTCGGACATCTTCTCGCTCGGCGTGGTGCTCTTCGAGGCGGTGACGGGCGCGCTCCCGTTCCAGGTGCTGCACGACCTCGTGCTGCCGCAGACCGGGGTGCCGGAGCCGCCGCGGCCCACGTTGATCGCGCCGCATTGCCCGCGTGATCTCGAGGAGATCATCGTGAAGGCGCTCGCGCGCGATCCGCGGAAGCGCTTCCAGACGGCGGGCGAGATGGCGAGCGTGCTGGAGGACTTCCTCATGCGCAGGTCGGGCGTGGTGACGCCCGCGCACGTGGCGGAGCTCCTCCTGGAGCGCTGCGGGGAGAGCATGGAGGAGGAGCGGCAGCGCATCGCGGCCGCCGTCGCCCCCCAGCAGCGCGCGGGGTGGCGGCCAAAGCCGGGCGCGACGCTGTCGGCGGGGCCGCCCTCCGAGGGCCGGCGGAGCGTGCGGTCGGAGCCGCGGCGGGGGCTCGGCGGGCTGATGCGCGCCGGCGGCGATGCGCTGCGCCCGGTGGCGCTGCCATGGCTCGTTGCCTCGGTGTCCACGGGCGTCGCGGTGGCGTCGCTCATGTTCGTCGCGCTCAGCCGGCCGAGGGATCAGCGGTCGCTCGTGGATCCGATCGCGGTGCAGATCGAGCCGAGCGCCGCGGTCGTGCGGCTGAACGGCGTGGTGCTCGGCGTGGGCAGCCAGGTCATCGCGCGGCCGATGCCGGGGGTGTCGCTCTCGGTGGACGTGCGATCGAGCGACGGCGTCTCGCAGACGGTGGAGATCACGTCGGAGTCCCCCGCGCGGATCCAGCTGAACCTGGAGCGCAAGGGCGAGGCCGGGCGCGGGACCCCGGCGCCGCCGGGCAGCCGGGGAGCGACGGCGCCGAGATAGCGCGGGAGGGGAGCGCGCGCAGGCCGCTCGGGCGATCTCGGGTTACCTCGCGGCGCCGTCGGCGTCGCGGCGCAGGAGCCCGTAGATCGCGGTGTCGGTGTACCGCCCGTTGTAATAGCAGTTCTCGCGGAGCAGCCCGTCCCGCACGAAGCCGAGCCGCTCCAGAACGCGCATGCTGGCGCGGTTCTCGGGATCGATGTGCGCTTCGACGCGGTGGAGGTCCATCGCGTCGAACCCGAAGGGGAGCATGGCGCGCAGCGCCTCGGTCATGATGCCCCGGTTCCAGTGCGCGGGCAGCAGCTCGTAGCCGATCTCCGCCCAGCGATGGGGCTTGTTCCAGCGCCAGAAGCCCGTGGTCCCGATGAGCTCTCCGCTCTCGTGAAGGGTGATGCCCCAGCGGATGGATGTGGCGTCGCGGATCCCGGCGAGGACGAGAGCGATCCGCTGCTCCGCGTCGGCCAGCGAGCTGTCGGGCGCGCGGCCGAAGTAGCGCGTCACCTCCGGGTCGGAGTGGATGCGGAGGATGGTCGCGGCGTCGGCGGGCTCGATCGTGCGGAGGCGAAGGCGCGGCGTCATCAGGACGGGGAACGGATCGAACGACACCATCGAGTGAGGGGGATGGGCGGAGGTCCGGCGGACGTCAAGCGTCGGACACGGCGCTGGCCACCGCCGTCCAGGGCGGCGTTCGACTGGAGCGGTGCTCGCCTGGAGCGGCGTTCGAGCCCGAGCCTCGCTGTGCGTCCCTCGCTGTGCGTCGTGGGCGTCGCGCGCTGCGCGAGGGGTGAGCGCTGCGCGCGCTGGAGGCTGGAAGACGCGCGCCGCCCGAGCCGGCGCGTGCGAGGAGGCGGCCGACGCAGCGGGCTTGACGGCACGGCGACCTCGTCCGAGATCTGCAGGGGAGGACACGGCGCATGGCTCCGCTCGAGGATCAGCTACCGGAGCAGCTCGCCGCGATCGACGAGGCGGAGAGCGCTGCCCGCAGTGGGCGCGGCGCGGGCTCTGGGGCACCGGGGCACCGCGTGCGCTTTGCCCTCGGGATCTCCGAGCTGCCTGGCGAGCGCGCGGTGGTCGTGCTTCACGAGGACACGATCCTGCGCTGGCGGCCCACGTCGAAGCGGCCGGACGGCGCGCTGTCGTGGCTCGGCGATGTGTCCGCCGGTGCCGCGATCGCCGTCGAGCACGGCGGGATCTGGGAGGAGGGGATCGTGCTCGGCCGCGTGGTGCGCCCGGCGCGCGCAGGTGGCTGGACGGTTGACGGCGATGTGGAGCATTACCCGTCGATCGCCGAAGCCGAGCAGGCGCACGGCCCGCTCGAGGTGGGCGAGCCGCGGGAGGAGCCATCGCGGACCGGCGCTTCGGCCATCGAGCTGGGCGAGCCGATCGGCCGCGACGCGCGTGGGATCGGGCGCAGGCCGAGGCGGTAGGCGCGCGGGCGCGGCGAGCGCCAACCGAGCAGCGCCGAAGGGGGCGCGAGCGTCCGGATCAGAACACGGCAGCAGCCCTTGCAGGACGTGCCTTAGGGCCTGCCAGCTTGATCTGGAGTATCCGCCGGCGTGGAGCTGGAGATCGTGCGGTTATCGCTGATGAGCTCCCTGCCGAATGATGCCGTGGTTGTTGCGATCGGTACAATCGCACAATCGGAGCTCAAGAAGATCGCGTCTCCTGTCGTTGTCGACGATGACAATCTTCTTCTTGGTCCGTCGAGCTCGGACCCGAGGCGTCATCGCGCTGTGCGCGCTTGTCCAGGTTGTGTGCTGCTGCCGGCGCGCTCCACCCATAGCTGGCAAATCTTGGGTGCGATCACGCCGGGTCTTTCTCCAGGCGAGTCAACAAAAAGCATTGCTATCCACGCCTCACCACCTCGGTGAACTCGCCAGCGCATTGCTCCGCATTGTCCCGGATCGAGCGTGCGCTCCTGCTCCACGCGCTCCGCCCGCGCTGCCCCGACGCCGGCGCGAAGCGCCCCGCGAGCCCGCCGGCCGAGGCGCGCGCCCCCCTCTGCTACCCTCCCGTCATGGATCGTCACCGCTCGCTCCGCATGACCCTCCTCCTCGCCGCTGGCGCCGCCGGCTGCTCCAACGCGAAGAGCCCCGAGATCGCGGTCGTCACGCTCGGCGAGCCGCAGGCCACGCCCCGCGACGCGGGCGTCCCGGACGAGCAGGGCTCGTCCACGCCCCGGCCGCCGCGCGGCGTGGGCTGGGTCCAGGAGCGGGACGGCACGGTGCACCGCGCCACGCGGGTCCGGTGCGACGCGACCATCAACCAGCAAGCGTGCAGCGGCACGGAGCGAACGTTCCAGTGCAGGACGGACGCCGATTGCAAGGAGGGACCCCGCGGAAAGTGCGTGAGCGCGGTCGGGCAGATAGGCGCGTATTGCGGCTGCGAGTACGCCTGCGAGAGCGACGCGGAGTGCGGCGCGTCCGAGGCCTGCGTGTGCAAGGGGACAGGCGCCCTCCGAGAGCAGCACTCGGTCTGCGCAAAGGCCCTCTGCTCGGTCGACGCCGATTGCCCCAGCAACACCTGCGGCCTGTCGGCGTACTTCAATGGTTGCTGGGAGCAGGTCACGCTCGCCTGCCGCACCAAGGAAGATACCTGCCTGCGCGACGCGGACTGCCGATCTGACGAGAGCCGCGGCGCCGCCTGCGTCGTCCCCGACCCGGAGGGAGAGAGCGTGCGCTGGGAGTGCGCCGGGATCTCCTGCGCCATCGGCCGCCCGCTCGTCGTCGACGGTCAGCCGCGCGCCGCGCAGGGCGCCGCGCGCGACGACTGGCGCGCTCCCGCCGAGCTCGATGTCGCGTCCCTCTCGCCCGAGGTGCGCGAGCTCGCCGCGGCGCACTACGCCGCGATGGCCGCGCTCGAGCACGCGTCCATCGCGAGCTTCGCCCGCTTCTCCCTCCAGCTCCTCGCGCTCGGCGCGCCGGCCGCCCTCGTCGGCGAGGCGCACCGCGCCGCGCTCGACGAGATGGAGCACGCGCGCCTCGCCTACGGCGTCGCCTCCCGCCTCGCCGGCCGGGCGATCGGCCCCGGGCCGCTGCTCGAGGCGGCCACGGCGCCGCTCGGCGCCAGCGTCGCCGAGGTGGTGGAGGCGCTCGTCGAGGAGGGCTGCGTGGGCGAGGCGCTGGGCGCGGCGGAGGGCCGTGAGATCGCGCAGCGCGCCGGGGATCCGGCGCTCGCGGCCCCGCTCGCGCGCATCGCCGCCGACGAGGAGCGGCACGCGGCGCTCTCGTGGAGGGCGCTCTCGTGGATGCTCGCGACGTTCGGCGAGCCGGCGCGCTCCGCGGCGGAGCGGGCGTTCTCCCGCGCCGCCGCCCGCTACGCCGTCGACCCGGCCCCCGGGCCCGCCGTGCACGAGGCGCTCGGCCTGCTCCCGGCGCGCGCGCTCGGAGCGCTGCGCCGCGAGGTGCTCGCCGAGGTCATCGCGCCATGCCGCGCGGCCTTACCGGGGTTGTCGCGCGACAGCGCCGCCGCGCAACCGTCGAGTCCGCCACAGGCATCCTCCTGATCGCAAGCGGACTGATGAGGCAGATTCGCCCACTCCCGTAGCAACTTGCCACAGCGGGAAGGGGGCAGTCGCCTGGATTCGGGAGAAAAGGGTGCACCCGTGCCGTGCACCGGATCTTGCACGGGGGCCGGCACTCGAATCCACGTGAGGAGGTCTTTACCCATGGTCGCATCGCGCAACGCTCTCGTCCTGACGATCGGTCTCGCTGTCGGCGTCGGCTGCTCCAACCCGCCCCCGGCGAGCAGCCCGGGCACGAACGAAGCACCACCGCCGCCGGCCCCGACCGCCGCCCCGCCGCTGCCGGAGGCGGCGCCTCCCGCGACGCCGCCGGCTCCTCCGCCCGGCACCGAGCCGCAGGCGGGGGCGACGCAGCTGGGGACGACCACGCCGCCGAGCGCGCCCGCCGAGGCCCCGCTGACCGACGAGCAGCTCCTCGCCGTCCTTGACGCCGCGAACAAGAAGGAGATCGACGAGGCCCAGCTCGCGCAGACGAAGGCCAAGAGCAAGGACGTGAAGGCCTATGCCAAGGTCATTGCTCAGCACCACACCGAGGCCAAGGCGAAGCAGGCCAAGCTGGCCAAGAAGATCGGTATCACGGCGGCGGAGTCGGACAAGAGCAAGCAGCTCACCGACGACACGCAACACGCGCTCGAGCAGCTGAAGGCGCTGCAAGGGGCCGACTTCGATCAGCAGTTCGTGGCTACCATGATCAAGGATCACCAGAACACGCTCGACTTCCTCGACAGGAAGGCGCTGCCGAACGCGAAGAACGCCGATCTGAAGGCGATGGTCGAGAAGGACCTCCGTCCGACGATCGAGAAGCACCTGAAGGACGCGGAGGCGCTCTCGCAGAAGCTCGGTCCGGCGGGCGCGGGCGCGACAGGCACCCAGGGCGGCGCGCAGCCCCCGGCCCACGGCACGAAGCCTGGCACCAAGGAGGCCGCGCCCCCGCCGAAGTAGTCGGCAGCTCGGCACCAGGCGCCGATACGTCCCCGAGCGGGGCGCACCCGCACAGGAGACGGGTCCAGATCGGCGTTTTCGGCGCGCAGGCGTACTCACGTACGCCGAGCACCGAAAACGTCGAGATGGGCCCGTATCCGAAGCGGGTGAGCCCCGCTCCTCAGCCGAGAGAGACCCAAACGGACTTTAGCTGCGTCAGCTCGTCGAGCACCGCGCGGCCGTTCTCTCGCCCGAAGCCGGACTGCTTGTATCCGCCATACGGGCTCGCCGCGTCGAAGCGGTTGTACGTGTTGATCCAGACCGTGCCCGCCGAGAGGCGCGCGGCCAGCGCGTGCGCCTTGCCGACGTCGCGCGTCCAGATGCCCGCCGCGAGGCCGAACTCGGTCGCGTTCGCGACACGCGCGGCCTCCTCCACGTCGTCGAAGGGGAGGACCGCCAGCACGGGGCCGAAGATCTCCTCGCGGGCGACGCTCATCGACGGGGAGACCGCCGAGAACACCGTCGGCTCGACGAAGAACCCCGGGCCCTCGCGGCGCCCGCCGGTCTCGCGGCGCGCGCCCTCGGCCGCGCCACGGTCGATGTAGCCGAGCACCTTCGTGAAGTGCGCCTCCGAGACGAGGGGGCCCATCTGCGTCGACGGATCGAGCGGATCGCCAGGGACCAGCCGGCGCGCGCCGCTCGTGACCACCTCCAGCACGCGGTCGTGCACCGCCCGCTCCACGAGGAGCCGGCTCCCCGCCGTGCAGAGCTCGCCCTGGTTGTAGAAGATGGCCGTCACCGCCGCCTTCGCGGCGCTCTCCACGTCCGCGTCCGCGAAGACGATGTTGGGGCTCTTGCCGCCCAGCTCCAGCGACAGCTTCTTCAGCGTGCCCGCCGCCGCGCGCATGATCGTCCTGCCCGTCTCCGTGCCGCCCGTGAACGAGATCTTCGCGACGCCCGGGTGCTCGACGAGCGCCGCCCCCGCCTCCTCGCCGTGCCCCGTGACGACGTTGACGACCCCCGGCGGCACCCCCGCCTCCGCGAGGATGCGCGCCAGCTCCAGCGTCGTGAGGCTCGCCTCCTCCGGCGGCTTGACGACCACCACGTTGCCCACCGCGAGCGCGGGCGCCACCTTCCGCGCCGCGAGCAAGAGCGGGAAGTTCCAGGGGATGATCGCGCCGATGACGCCGAGCGGCTCGCGCACGGTGTAGTTCAGGAACGGACCCCGGACCGGGATCGTCTCGCCGCCGAGCTTCGTCGCCCACCCGGAGAAGTAGAAGAACGTGTCCGCCGTGCGCGGCACGTCGATCGTCCGCGCGGCCGTGATCGGCTTGCCCGTGTCGAGCGCCTCGAGCCGCGCCAGCTCCTCGCACCGCGCGAGGATCAGCTCCCCCGCCTTCCACAGGATGCGCGCGCGCTCGTTCGGATCCATCGCCGCCCAGCGCGGAAACGCCGCGCGCGCGGACGCCACGGCGGCGTCCACGTCCTCGCGGCGGCCGCGGGCGAGCCGCGCGAGCGCCCCGCCCGTCGCGGGGTTCGCGGTCTCGAACGTCTCGCCCGAGAGCGCCTCCCTCTCGGCGTTGTCGATCCAAAGCCTCTTCACCGTCTCGCGCGTGTCACCCATGCCCCCGTCGTAAACCCGCGCACCCGGGCGCGGCAAGCGGCGATGACACGCGCCCCGGCGTGCGGGATACTCGCGCTGCCTATGGATTTCTCCGATCGCCCCACGCTCCCGTCCGTCCCTCCGCGAAGAGTCGTCACCGAGCTGCCCGGGCCGAAGGCGCGCGCCTGGATGGCGCGCGGCGGCTTCGACATGCAGTCGAGGTACCGCGCGGTCGTGATGGACGACATCGCGAGCCGCGGGTGCTCGCTCGTCGACGTGGACGGCAACGTGTTCCTGGACCTGTTCGCGAACTTCGCGCTCGGGGCGCTCGGCTACAACCACCCCACGCTGGTCGAGGTGGCGCACCGCGAGGCCTTCATCCGCGCCGTCGCGAACCCGACGTCGACGCCGTTCGTGACGACGCCGGCCTGGTTCGAGTTCGTGGAGGCGCTCGAGCAGCGGTTCGCGCCGCGCGGCATGGCGCGCGTCTTCTGCGTGGACGCGGGGGGCGAGGGCGTCGAGTCCGCGATCAAGGCGGCGTTCATCCGGCACGGCGAGCGCCGGCGGGAGGCCGCCGGGCTGCCGAAGAACCCGCTCGAGCTGCCGGAGCCGATGCAGAAGAGCATCCTCGACAACGCGGGCACCGACGCGGTGGTCGTGTCGTTCGCCGGTGCGTTCCACGGCCGGGGCCTCGGGCCGATGTCCGCCACGCACTCGAAGGTGATTCACAAGGCCGACCTGCCCGCGTTCCCCTGGCCGACGGCGCCCTTCCCCGCGAGCCGCTTCCCGCTGGCGCGCTTCGCCGACGAGAACGACCGCGCCGAGGCGGAGGCCCTCGCCGCGCTCGAGCAGATCCTCGACGCGCACGACGGCCGGGTGGCCGCCGTGATCGTCGAGCCCGTGCAGTCCGAGGGGGGCGATCGGCACGCGAGCCCGGCCTTCTTCCGCCGCGTGCAGGAGCTCGCCGGGAAGGCGGGCGCGGCGCTCATCCTGGACGAGGTGCAGACCGGCATGGGGATCACCGGCACGCTCTGGGCGCACGAGCAGCTCGAGCTGCCGCGCCCGCCCGATCTCATGTGCTTCGGGAAGAAGATGCAGATGGGCGGGTTCTTCGCGACGTCGGCGTACGACGTCGCGCAGTTCGGGCGCATGTACCAGACGCGCAACGGCGACCGCGCGCGGTCCGCGATCGCGCTGGCGACGCTCCGCGCGATCGAGTCCGAGGATCTGCTCGGCAACGTGCGCGCCACGGGCCGCCACTTCCTCTCGCGGATCGAGGAGCTCTGCGAGCGCTACCCCGCGCTCGCGAGCGAGCCGCGCGGACGCGGCTTCCTGCTCGCGTTCGATCTGCCGACGACCGCGGCGCGCGACGATTTCCTCTCGCGAGCGCTCCGCCGCGGGGTGTTCGCGAGCTACACGGGGACGCGCTCGGTGCGGCTGCGGCCGCACCTCATCACGACGGTCTCGGACGTCGACGAGGCGATCGGCGTCTTCGACGCGGTGCTGCGCGAGATGGCCGGATGATCGTCGATCCGCGCGACGTCTGCCCGGGGGAGGGGCCGGAGAAGGTCGCGCGGGCGCTCGCGCAGTTCTCCGTGGACGAGGCGCAGGACGGCGCGGCGTTCGACGAGGGCTACCGGGCGCTCGACGCGGTCTTCGGGCCGAAGGGCGAGCTCGAGCGCCGCGAGGTGCTCTGGGCGTGGCTCACCGGGGCGCACACGGACGCGGGGGCGCCCATCTCCGCGACGTACCACCTGCTGCTCGCGCGCGACGCGGAGGGGCACCTCGCCGGCGTGCGCGATTGCTACGTCACGCTGGACCGCGCGGCGCGGCGCTGCGTGGCGCTCCTGTCGCACGCGCTCGTCCTGCCGCCCTTCCGCCGCACCGGGCTCGCCGCCCTGCTGCGCGCGGCGCCCGTCGCGCTCGCGCGCCGCGCGATCGGCGACGCGGGGCTCGCAGGGGGCGAGGGGGCCGGCGGCGACGGCGCAGAGGTGATGCTCGCCGCCGAGATGGAGGCCGTCGACCCGGACGACCGCGACACGGTGGTGCGGCTCATCGCCTACGGGCGCGCGGGGTTCGCGATCGTCCCGCCAGACGTGCTCCCGTACGCGCAGCCCGACTTCCGCGATATCGCGGCGCTCGGGGTCACGCCGGTGCCGCTGCCGCTGCTCGCGGTGGTGCGCCAGGTCGGCGAGGAGGAGCGCGACGAGATCCCGCGCGCCCGGGCCGAGTCGTTTCTGCGCCATTACCAGGCCGTCCACGCGCGCGAGGTGAGCCCGAGCGAGCTCGCGCCGATCCGCGAGAACGCGCTCGCGCGCCTGGCGGCGTTTCCGGGTGAGCGCGTGCCCCTGATCCGGATCCCGCGGGGGCCGGCGGAGGTCGCGGGGTTCGCGCCCGTGCTCCGGAGCGCGGTGATGCCCCTGTTCCCGCCGGCGTGGCGCGGCAAGGCGCCGCTCGACGCGCCGGATCGGGAGCTCGAGAGGCTCTGCGCGGCGTGGTCCTCGGGATAGCCGGGGTCAGGCGTCCCCGGGGCTCCGCGACCCGTCGCAGGCGCCGGCTGTTCGGCCGAGATCCCTGTGAGGGCTCCGCCCGGGGCGCGTCGGAGCGCGGTTGGCGGCGGCCAGGCGGGCGGCTCCACGCGAATCCTGCTCGGCGGGTCGCCGCGGGCTACGATTGAGAGCACCGGACACGCCGCCATGCCGTCAAGCACAGCCCACATCTCGATACGCACGATCACGGGCGAGACCGCCTCGGACGCCGAAGATCTGCTCGCCGTTGAGGAGCCGCTCGAGATCATCGTCGTCGCGCGCGCCCCCGGGGACGAGCGCCGCGCCGAGCGCCGCCTCGGGATCACGATGCGCACGCCCGGCAACGACCGCGAGCTCGCGATCGGCCTCCTGTTCGCCGAGGGCGTCATCTCCCGCGCGGCCGACGTGGTCGCCGTCGAGGAGGCCGTCGGCCCCTCGGGCGACCTCGTGCGCGTCACGCTCGGCGATGACGTGGCCGTCGATCTCGGGCGCACCGAGCGCGCCCTCGCGGTCGCGAGCGCGAGCTGCGGCGTCTGCGGCAAGGCGTCGATCGACGTCGCGGCGCTCGCGCCCCCCTCGCCGCTCGCGCGGGGCGTCCCCCGGCTCGCGCCGGGCGTCGTGCACGGGCTCGCCGCGCGGCTCCGCGGCGCGCAGGCGGTGTTCGGGCGGACCGGGGGGTTGCACGCGGCGGCCCTCTTCGACGCGAGCGGCGCGCTCGCCGATCTCCGCGAGGACGTCGGGCGCCACAACGCCGTCGACAAGCTGATCGGCGCCGCGCTGCTCGCGGGGCGGCTGCCCGACCCAGGCGCGGTGCTCATGGTCAGCGGGCGCGCCGGGTTCGAGCTCGTGCAGAAGGCGCTCCGGGCCTCGATCCCGGTGATGGTCGCGGTGGGCGCGCCCTCGAGCCTGGCCGCCGAGCTCGCGGCGGCGCACGGGATGACGCTCGTCGGCTTCGCGCGCGATGGGCGGTTCAACGTGTACGCCGGCCGGGAGCGCGTCGAGGTCCCGGTCGCGGTCCCGGCGGAGGCCGCGTCGTGACGGCCCGCGACGTGCTGCGCGGCGTGCAGGTGGAGCCGCCGCTCGAGCCCGAGGCGCCCAGGATCGGCGAGCGCAGCGCGGCGGCCGGCGGGCTCCCGGCGGTCGGCGCGACGCTCCGGCACGCGATCGGCGAGATGGGGGTCGCGCGCGCCGTGCGCACGCTCCTCCGCGTGAACCAGGGCGAGGGCTTCGACTGCCCCGGCTGCGCGTGGCCCGAGCCCGAAGAGAAGCGCTCGGTCGCCGAGTTCTGTGAAAACGGCGCCAAGGCGGTCGCCGAGGAGGCGACGCTCCGCCGGGTCACGCCGGAGTTCTTCCGGGAGCACAGCGTCGAGGCGCTCTCGCGGCAATCCGACCACTGGCTCGGCAAGCAGGGGCGGCTCGTCCACCCGATGCTGCTCGACGAGGACGCGTCGCATTACCGCCCGGTGTCGTGGGACGAGGCGCTCGACGTCGTCGCCTCGTCGCTGCGCGCGCTCGGCTCGCCGGACGAGGCCGTCTTCTACACGTCGGGCCGCACGAGCAACGAGGCGGCGTTTCTCTACCAGCTCTTCGTGCGCGAGCTCGGGACGAACAACCTGCCCGACTGCTCGAACATGTGCCACGAGTCGAGCGGCGTCGGCCTGCGCGAGGCCATCGGCGTGGGCAAAGGGACGGTATCCCTCCACGATTTCGAGCTGGCCGACGCGATCTTCGTCGTCGGGCAGAACCCGGGGACGAACCACCCGCGCATGCTCTCGGCGCTGCGCGAGGCGCGGCTGCGCGGGTGCGAGATCGTGACGGTGAACCCGCTCCCCGAGGTCGGCAACGAGCGCTTCCAGCACCCGCAGCACCCGCTCGATCTCGTCGGCTCGGGCGTGCCGCTCTCGACGCTCTTCCTCCAGGTGCGCATCAACGGCGACGTCGCGCTCTTCACCGGGATCATCAAGGAGATGCTCGAGGAGGAGGAGCGGCGGCCGGGCGCCGTGCTCGATCGCGCGTTCATCGCGAGCCACACCCACGGCTTCGAGGCGTTCGCGGGCGCCGTGCGCGGCGCGGCCTGGGACGACATCGTCGCGCAGAGCGGCGTCCCGCGCGACCAGATCCGGGCTGCGGCCGAGATCGCGATGCGCTCCGAGCGCACGATCGCGTGCTGGGCCATGGGCCTCACGCAGCACCAGAACGCCGTGGCCAACGTGCAGCAGGTGATGAGCTTCCTGCTCCTTCGCGGCAACGTCGGGCGGCCCGGCGCCGGCGCGTGCCCGGTGCGCGGGCACAGCAACGTGCAGGGCGACCGGACGATGGGCATCTGGGAGCGCCCGCCCGCGGAGCTCCTCGATCGGATCGAGCAGAACTTCGGCTTCTCGCCGCCGCGCCGCCACGGGCTCGACACCGTCGCCGCGATCGCGGCGATGGCCGAGGGGCGCGCCCGCGTCTTCTTCGCGCTGGGCGGCAACTTCCTCTCGGCCACGCCAGACACGGCGCTGACCGCCCGCGCCCTCGCCCGGTGCGACCTCACCGCGCACGTGTCGACCAAGCTGAACCGGGCGCACCTCGTGACGGGCAGGCGCGCGCTCATCCTGCCTTGCCTCGGCCGCACCGAGCGCGACGTGCAGGCCGGAGGCCCGCAGTTCGTGACCGTCGAGAACTCGATGGGCGTCGTCTCGAGCTCGCGCGGCAGCCTCCCGCCGGCCTCGGAGCTGCTGCGGAGCGAGGTGGCGATCGTCGCGGGCCTCGCGCGCGCGGCGCTGGGCGCGAGATCGCGCGTGCCGTGGGAAGAGCTCACCGCCGATTACGACAGGATCCGCGACCTCATCGAGCGCACGATCGACGGCTTCGACGACTTCAACGCGCGCATCCGGGACCCGCGCGGCTTCGCCCTGCCAAACGCGGCGGCGCGGCGTGAGTTCCGCACGGCGACCGGCAAGGCGAACTTCGTGATCCACCCGCTCCCGCGGCACGATCTCGAGCCGGGCGAGCTCCTGATGATGACGATCCGCAGCCACGACCAGTACAACACGACCATCTACGGGCTCGACGACCGTTACCGCGGCGTCCGAGGCGGGCGCCGCGTCGTGTTCATGAACGCCGAGGACGCGGCCGAGCGCGGCCTCGCCCAGGGGGACCTCGTCGACGTCACGAGCCGCTTCTCCGACGGGCAGCGCGTCGCGCGCGCGTTCCGCGTCGTGCTGTACTCGATCCCCCGCGGCAACGTCGCGGCCTACTTCCCCGAGGCGAACGTGCTCGTGCCGCTCGGCAGCATCGCCGAGAAGAGCCACACGCCCGCGTCGAAATCGATCGTGGTGCGCGTCCGGGCGGCCGTCGCGACCGACGGATCTGCGTGACGCTCCGCCGCTCCCGTTGCATTGGAGTCCGACCATGAACGCCCCGACCCACATCCCCCCGCCCATCCCCGGCGAGCCCGAGCGCGCCTCGATGCGCACCGCCATCCCGGGGCCTGCGTCCGAGGCGCTCCGCGCCCGCCACCATCGCTACCAGGACGCGCGGCCGATCCACTTCTATCAGGACGCGCGCAAGAGCCTGGGCAACTACATGGTCGACGTGGACGGCAACGTGCTGCTCGACGTGTACGGGCACATCGCCGCCGTGCCCATCGGCTACAACCACCCGGACCTGCTCGCCGCGTGGCGCAGCGGCCGCTTCGACTGGTGCGCCGGATACCGCTCCGCGCTCGGCGTCGCGCCCGCGCCCGAGTGGGTCGACCTCGTCGAGAAGACGCTGATGCGCGTCGCGCCGAAGGGGCACACGCGCGTCTTCACGTTCACGACCGGCGCGGAGGCGGTGGAGAACGCCCTCAAGGCCGCGTTCATCCGGCTCGCCCGGCGCCGGCGCGGCGGCGCGCAGCCGAGCGACGGCGATCTCGCCGCCGCCATGCTCAACCGGCAGCCCGGCGTGAACGCCTTCAAGGTGCTCTCCTTCGAGGGCGGCTTCCACGGCCGCAGCATGGGCGCCCTCTCGGCGACGCGGAGCAAGCCGATCCACAAGCTCGACATCCCCGCGTTCGACTGGCCCGTCGCGCCGTTCCCCGCGAGCCATTTCCCCCTCGCGGCGCACGCCGAGCAGAACCGCGCCGCCGAGGCGCGCTCGCTCGAGGCGGTCGAGGCGGCGCTCGACGCCCACCCGGACGAGATCGCCGCGGTCATCGTCGAGCCGATCCAGGGCGAGGGCGGCGACCGCCACGCGAGCCCGGCCTTCTTCCAGGCGCTCCGCCGCCTCACCGCGGAGCGCGGCGTCGCGCTCATCATCGACGAGGTGCAGACCTGCGGCGGTGGGACCGGCGCGCTCTGGGCGCACGAGGCGTGGGACCTGCCCGAGCCGCCGGACATGGTCACGTTCTCCAAGAAGATGCAGCTCGGCGGCTTCTACTGCCGCGAGGAGCTCGCGCCGATCGAGCCGCTGCGCGTCTTCAACACCTGGCTCGGCGACCCCCTCCGCGGCGCGCAGCTCGAGGTGATCCTCGAGGTCATCGAGCGCGACCGGCTCCTCGAGAACACGCGGACGACCGGCGAGCGCCTGGTCGCCGGCCTCGAGGACCTCTGCCGGCGCTACCCCGCGGTGCTCTCGGGCGCCCGCGGCAGCGGCACCTTCGCCGCTGTCGACTTCCCCCACGCCGCCCGCCGCGACGCGGCGCTCACCGCGCTCCGCAACCGCGGCCTCGAGGTGGGCGGCTCGGGCGAGCGCACGCTCCGCTTCCGGCCGGCGCTGATCTTCGCCCCGCGCCACGTCGGCGAGGCGCTCGATCACCTCGAGTCGGTCTGCAAGTGACCTCTGACGCCGCCGCCTCGCCCCCGATCCGGGTGTTCCACACGCCGCGCTATTTCGCGGACATCGGCGAGCACGTCATGCCGATGCGCAAGTTCGCCCTCGTGCGCGAGGCGATCGAGCGGAGCGGCCTGCCCGCGCGCATCGAGGAGCCCGAGGCGGCCTGTGACGAGGACCTCCTGCGCGTCCACGCGCCCGGGTACGTCCAGGCGATCACGACCGGCGAGCCCCGGGCGCTGGCCGAGTCGCAGAAGTTCCCGTGGTCGCCGGCGCTCGCCGGGGCGGTGCGCTTCACGAACGGCGGCTGCGTCGCCGCCGCCGCCGCGGCCCTCGAGGACGGCCTCGCGGGCAACCTCGCGAGCGGCTTCCACCACGCGCACGAGGGCCACGGCGAGGGCTTCTGCACCTTCAACGGCCTCGTCGTCGCGCTGGAGCGCGCGCGCGCCGAGGGGCGCATCCGCCGCGGCCTGGTTGTCGACATGGACCTCCATTACGGCAACGGCACCGCCTCGCTGCTCGCGTCGCGCCCCTGGGCGTTCCAGCTCTCCATTTACGGCAACTGGTACAAGCAGAACAAAGCGTACCGGGACGTCGAGGGCGAGCGCGCCCCGGACACGGAGAACTGCTGGTCCGTCCCGGTCCCGGGCGGGAGCGGCGGCGCCGCCTACCTCGAGATCCTGGAGCGGCACCTCGGCCCGGCGATCGATCGCGCCGCGCCCGACCTGATCCTGTACCAGGCCGGCGCGGATCCGTTCCGCGAGGACCCGTACTCGCCGCTCGACCTGACGCACGACGATCTCTACGCGCGGGACGAGATCGTGTTCCGGGCCGCGCTCGAGCGAGGCATCCCGATCGCGTGGGTGCTCGCGGGTGGGTACACGCCCGACGTGAGCCGGGTGGTCGAGGTGCACCTCCGCACCTTCATCGCGGCGGCGCGGGCGAGGGAAGCGGCGGCGCGCCCGGGGTGACCTCCGCCGACCTGCGCCCCCTCAGGCAGGGTACCATCGCGCGATGGCCGACCTGAACGACCCCGCCCGCCTGGCCGAGCTGCGCGGCGCCGTGCTGCGCGCCGACGCGGACGCCATCCTCGACGCCTGCGTGGTGCGGGCCGCCAAGCTGGCCCGGTCGCCGATCGCCGTGGTCAGCCTGCTCGTGCGCCATGTCCAGCTGCTGCGCGCGCAACACGGGCTTCCCCTCGAGCTCGCCGTGAGCTGCGCGACGTCGAGGAGCAACTCCTTCTGCCAGCTCGTCGTGCTCGACGAGGTGCCGCTCATCGTCGACGACGCGCTGCGCGACGAGCGCGTCCCGAAGGAGCTCGTCGAGAGCTACGGCATCCGCGCGTACGCGGGCGTGCCGGTGCGCGCGCACGGGCACGTGCTCGGGGCGCTCTGCGTGCTCGACGTCGTTCCGCGCCGCTTCGACCAGCGCATCGTCGGCGCCCTCGAGCAGCTCTCCATCGACGTCTCCGGCCGGCTCTCCGCGCTCACGCTGAGCGAGGCCCCGCTGGCCAGCGCCGACGTGCAGGAGCGCCTCGTCCGCGTCGAGCAGGCCACGCGCGTGCTGGAGCGGGCGCTCCTCGCCCTCTCGCCCGTCATCGCCGCGGCGCAGGTGGCGACGGCGGGGCCGCGGGTCGACGCGGCGCGGGCGATCGACGCGTCGCGCGCGACCCACGTCACGCCGGCCAGCCTGCGCGCGGCCGTCGCGTGCTGGCGCGACATGGGCCCCGTCGCGGAGGAGCTCTGCCAGGAGGCCGCGGCCATCGAGAGCGCCTCGCCCTGCGAGACGGCATCCGGGCTCGCCACGGAGGCACGGGCGATCGCGCGGAACCTCGCCGAGATCGGCCCGCTCGTCCGGCTCGCCGAGGGGGTGCTCGACGGGACGCTGGGAGAAGCCGCCGCGGCCAAGGGGCGGGCGCTCGTGCTGCGCGGCGCGCTCGACGCCCACGAGGCCGCCTCCGCGGCGGTGCAAAGGCTCCGCGCGGACGCCCTGCGCGCGCGGGCCGCGACGGCCGGCCCCGGGAGCGGCGGCGCCGCCGCTCCGCCCGGGGCGGCGTGATCAGCGCGGCGCCGTGGTGATCACCGCGGCGGCAGGGTCGACGCCGGCGCCGGCACCTCGCGGGTGATCTCGCCCGCGTCGGCGCCGTCCGGGATCGGCTCCGCGCCTGGCGAGAGCGGCGTGCCCTCCCAGGTCGCGGTCTTGTCCCGGCTCCCGTAAACGAACGGCGGACGGGTCTCCAGCTCCCGGGCGATGCGGGCGAGCTCCTCGTCGAGGTGGCGCGGGTTCGCGAGCAGCTTCTCGCGGATACCGCTGTTGAGGTAACCGCGGACGTCGGGGCTGTCCGGGTAGTACTTCGTGAACACGTTGTGCCGGAAGAGCGGTTTCAGCCGGTGCAGATCCCTGGGCCCCGTCGGCAGCGGCAAGAGCTCGACGAAGCTCTTCCGCTTCGCCCGCTCCTCCAGCCGGTCGAGGACGAGCTGGAGGCTGTTCTCGAGCAGGTGCGGCGCGCAGTGATCCGCGAAGTCGTCGTACAGGAGCCGCATGAGCGCCCTCGCCTCGTCGATCGGCAGCTGCGCCTGCCGCTCGCGGCCCATGCGCCGCACGAGGACCATGAAGGGAGACGGCTGGTTGCCGGTCGAGCGGATCACGTCGGGATCGCGGAAGTCGGGCTGGCGGTAGGGGAAGTGGCGCGGGTTGATCGCGTCGAACCCGCCGCGGCCGTAGAACAGGATGCGCTGCCACGACAGGCGCTCTTCCGGCGTGAAGTACTCGACCTCGGCCGCGAGATCGACGTTCATCCCGAAGTACTTGCCCGGGGCCGAGGGCGCGGGGAGCGTGATCTTCCCCATCGCGTGGAGGTCGGTGAGGTACTGCATGGCGAGCTCGACCGGCGAGATGCGCAGCCAGTACGACAGCACCGTCCCGCGCGCCTCGGGGAGCATGAAGATATGAGCGAGGTAGATGACGCAGAGGTCCGGCGCGTACGCTGGATTGATGAGCACGGTGCCGTCGCGGACGCCGCGCACCTTTCCGTCCGCGTCTCGCGCCACGAGCAGGAAGTAGCGCATGTAGGTTCCCGACGGCTCGGGCGTGAACGGGTCGTCGCGGAGGAACGCCTCGATCGCCTCCTTGCGCTCCATCTCTCCATGAGGACCGAAGCAGTCCCAGAGGACCTGATACGCCGCGTCGAAGTCCGGGTCGGAAGGATCCTCGATGGACCAGATCTGGTATTTGCGGGTTTCGCGCTCGATCATCTCCACCACGTCCTGGTGGAAGAGATCCTTCATGCAGAGCCGGACACGTCGCTTCAAGCAGGGCTCCCGGGGTTCATGGTGCCAGAGGCGCATTCCTCTGATAGGTGATCATCGTGGCTCGCGCAGCGCTCGTTGGCACGCACTCGTACTCGCACATCGATTCCGCGCGCTCCGTGTGGAGCGAGGCGGGCCCGGTCTATGAGCCCGTCCCTCCGCTGCGCGCGGACGCGGCGGCCGATGTGGCCATCATCGGAGGAGGGTTCACCGGGATCTCCACCGCATACCATCTAATCCGCCGATTTCCGAGCCTCCGCGTCATGATCCTCGAGGCGCGTCATCTCGCGAACGGCGCGAGCGGGCGCAACGGGGGGATGATGTTGAACTGGATTAACGGGGTGGGCTCTCGCGATCCGGAGCTCACGCGCCGCGTGTACGAGACGACGCGCGCGGGAATCGACGGCATCGTGGGGATGATCCAGGAGCACGACCTCCCGGTGCGCCACCGCCGCGACGGATGCATGGAGGTGCTCACCGACCCGCGCCGGGCCGAGGCGGCGCACGCGCGGGTGGAGCAGCTGGCCCGCTGGGGCATTTCGCTACAGTACCTGGACAGCGCGGCGCTCTCGAAGCGGCTCGGGATCCAGGGCGCGGCCGGGGCCGTGCTGGACGCGACCGAGGGGCAGCTGAACGGGGTCGACCTGCTGCGCTGCCTGCGCCCGCTGCTGCTCGCGTGGGGGGTCGCTGTCCACGAGGACACGCCGGTGCTCGGGATCCGGGAGGGGCGCACGATCGAGCTGACCACGCCGGGCGGCGTCGTCCGGGCCGCGGCCATCGTGCTCGCCACCAACGGTTACACGCCGCGCCTCGGCTACTTCAAGAGCGGCATCTTCCCGCTGCACTCGCACGTGATCGCGACCGAGCCGCTCGACGCCGAGGCGCGCGCCGCGCTCGGCTGGGGGCAGATCGCCGGCTTCAGCGACGACCGCGACCGGATCGCATACGCCAGCATGACGCCCGCCGGTGAGCTCGTGTTCGGCGGGGGCAGCAACGCAGCGTATGCCTACCTCTATGGGAACAAGACCTCCTACCCGGGCACACCCGAGTCGGCTGGGCCGGCGTTCGAGGCCATCCGGCGCCGGCTCACCGGCTATTTCCCTGCGGCCGAGCGGCTGCGGATCGCGCATCGCTGGACGGGCACCCTCGGCATCACGATGAGCCGGCTCTGCAGCATGGGGGTGCGGGGCGAGCACCGGAACGTGTACTACGCCCTCGGCTACAGCGGCCACGGCGTGACGCTCGCCAACCTCGCGGGCCGCGTGCTCTGCGACATCTACGCGGGCGACGACGTGCGGTGGCGGGATCTGCCGTTCTACATGGCCCCCCTCCGGGGCGTCCCGCCCGAGCCGCTCCGCTGGCTCGGCTATCACGCGTACACCAAGCTGACGGGGCGCTCGCCGCGCAAGGCGGGCTAGAGCGGCTAGCGCGGGGGGCCCGCCGAGCAGGCTTGCGTGGCCGGAGCGCGGGGCGCTATTCGATGCGGGGCCATGTTCTGCGCGCGCTGCCACCGGGAGTACGACGCGGGCCATCGGTTCTGCCCGTACGACGGCGCGGAGCTCACCGAGGGCCGGCGCGTCGATCTGTTCCGGTACAAGCCGACCCGGCTGCGCGGGAGCATCCTTGGGGAGCGCTACGAGGTGCGCGGCTACCTTGGCAAAGGGGCGATGGCGCGCGTCTACCTCGCGGTCGAGATCGAGACGGGCCAGCCGGTCGCGATCAAGGTCCTCGAGGAGTTCGCCGCCCGGGCGGAGCGGACGCGCGAGCGGTTCGTGCGCGAGGCGCAGAGCGCCGCGATGATCGGGCACCCGAACCTCGTCCGGGTGCTCGACGCTGGCACGCGCGCGGAAGACGGCGCGCCCTACCTCGTGATGGAGTACCTCTTCGGCGAGTCGCTCGGCGACTGGCTCCGGCGCGAGCGCCGCATGGACGCAGACCTCGCCATCCCGGTGCTCTCCCAGGCCGCGTCCGGGCTCGCCGCCGCGCACCGCGCCGGGATCATCCACCGCGACGTGAAGCCGGACAACATCTACCTCGTGGGCCCGCAGGGCGACCCGTACGCGGTCAAGGTGCTCGATTTCGGCCTGGCGAAGATCCAGGCCGCCGACCTCATCACGGCGACCGGAACCGCGGTGGGCACCCTCGAGTACATGGCGCCCGAGCAGGTCGTGAGCGACCTGCCCGACGCCCGCACCGACGTGTACGGGCTCGGCGTCGTCATGTTCCGGGCCTTCACCGGGGAGCTCCCGTTCCCTCGCTCGGAGCAGTCGGAGCTCCTCGCCCGGCAGCTCGTGACCCCGCCGCCCCGCCCCTCGGAGAAGCGCCGGAGCCTCGACCCGCTGCTCGAGTCCGTGATCCTGAAGGCGATCCGGAAGAGCCCGAACAACCGCTATCCCTCGATGGAAGCGTTCCTCGAGGATCTCGAGCGCCTGGCCGGCGATCGGGACGGGCCGCTCTCGGCCGAGGAGCCGCTACGGGAGCCCAGCGACATCTATCTCCCGCAGGGATCGTTTGCCAGGAACGCGGCGATCTACTTCTATAGGCGGCTCGGCATGGAAGCCCCACGCTTCGACTGATACCGACACCACCTCCCGCGGGCGCTTCCCGCCACCCAGGAGATCCGATTGCCATGGCCTACTCTGCTGCATTCCGATGCCTGACCGGTTGTGCCGGCAGCTACCCGCTGACGCAGCCCCTCTACCGTTGCCCCACCTGCGGCGGCTTGCTCGACGTCGCCCACAATATCGACGCGCTTCGCGATCGGAGCCCCGCGACGTGGATGAAGCTCTTCGATGAGCGCTACAAGCGCACGGTGTGGCCCTACGGCTCCGGGGTCTGGGGCAAGCGGGAGTGGGTCGCGCCCGAGGTCCCGGACGAGGCCATCGTGTCGATGGACGAGGGGGGCACGAACCTGTTCTGGGCAGACCGCTACGGCAAGACGCTCGGGCTCGACGACGTCTGGGTGAAGCTCTGCGGCAACAGCCACACGGGGTCGTTCAAGGACCTCGGCATGACGGTGCTCGTCTCGGTGGTGAACAAGGCGATCCGCGAGGGCCTCGAGGTGCGCGCGATCGCGTGCGCGTCGACGGGGGACACCTCGGCGTCGCTCGCGGCGTACGGCGCGGCGGCCGGTCTGCCGGTGGTCGTGCTGCTGCCGCGGGGCAAGGTGTCGACGGCGCAGCTCGTCCAGCCGATCGCGTCGGGGGCGCTGGTCCTCTCGCTGGACACCGACTTCGACGGCTGCATGGCCATCGTGCAGCGCCTCTCGGCCGACGGCGTTGTCTACCTGGCGAACTCGATGAACGCCCTGCGGCTCGAGGGCCAGAAGACCGTGGCCATCGAGATCGTGCAGCAGTTCGACTGGACGCTGCCCGACTGGGTCATCCTCCCGAGCGGCAACCTGGGCAACGCCTACGCCCTCTACGCGGGCTTCAAGATGCTGAAGGACCTCGGCCTGACGACGCGGTTCCCGCGCCTCTGCGTGGCGCAGGCGGCGCGGGCCAACCCGCTCTTCAAGGCGTGGTCCGAGGGGCGGAGCGAGGTCGAGCCGATGAAGGCGGGGGAGACCCTGGCGAGCGCGATCCAGATCGGCAACCCGGTGAGCGCGCCGAGGGCGATGCTGGCCCTCAAGGCGATGGACGGCGTCGCGGAGGAGGTGACCGAGGACGAGCTCTGCGACGCGGCGGCCCGCGCCGATCGCACCGGCATGTACACCTGCCCGCACACGGCGGTCGCCCTCGCCGCGCTGGAGAAGCTCGTGAAGAAGGGCGTCGTGGAGAGGCGCCAGCGGGTCGTCGTGGTCTCGACCGCGAACGGCCTCAAGTTCACGGAGTTCAAGGTGAAATACCACGAGCGCGCGCTCGCGGACGTGACGAGCCGGCTCGCCAACCCGCCGGTCGAGCTGCCGCCCGACTACGACCGCGTCCTCGCCGCCCTCGACAAACACGCCGCGCAGACCAGCAAGCGCTGAGCTGGACGCCGCGCGACGCCGCCGCTACCGGCGCGCCCTCGCGCGGCGCCGCCGGCGCCGTCCGCGCGCGCCCGCGGAGGTCATCGCGGAGGCGATGCCGTTTTGCAGGGTGTTGTGCGTGACGATGCCGCTCATGTCGACGCCGATCTCGACGAGCGTCCTGGCCACGTCGGGGCGCAGGCCCGTGATGATCACCTCCGAGCCGAGCAGTCGCACCGCCGTCGCGGCGCGCAGGAGCTCGTCGGCGCACGGGCCGTCGATCCGCGGCACGCCGGTGATGTCGAGGATCGCGACGTGCGCGCGGCGGGCGGCGACGCCGCGGACCAGCGTCTCCTGCACGCGGCGCGTCCGCTGGCTGTCGAGGGCGCCGACGAGCGGCATCACGACGATGTCGTCGCTGATCGGGATGAGCGGGGTCGACAGCGCCGCGAGGATCTCGTTCTGTGCCCGGAGGGCCTCCTCCCGGGCGCGCCGCGCCTCGGTCTCCGCCTCGGCGCGCTTTCGCTCCGTGATGTCTCGCACGATGACGACCGCCTCCGCCCGATCGCTGCCGGCGATCCGGACCTCGTAGTCGCGCGAGCCACCTGCCAGCTGCTCCTGGTACTCGAAGACGTGCGTCGCCTCGTCCGCGAGCGCTCGCGCCACGAGGCCGGTGATCTGCTGGGCCACGTGGGCGGGGAACACGTTGGCGACGTGCCTGTGCAGGAGATCCTCGGCGCGGAGCGAGGGCCTCGGATCCCGGGAGGCCTTGAAATCCAGGCAGATGCCGTCGCTGTTGATCCGGAGGATCGTGTCGGGGATGGCGTAGAGCAGCGCGCGGTTGTTCGCCTCGCTCCGGCGCAGGGCCGCCTCCACGCGCTTGCTGCCGATGAAGTGGCCGGCCTTGGCGGCGATCGCGAGCAGGACGTCGAGCAGCCCCGGATCGGGCGCGCGCGGCTCGGCGTCCATGAGCTCCAGCACGGCCGCGACCTGCGCGTCGGCGCGGACCGCGATGGGGAGCTCGACCGCGAAGCGGAGGCCGGCGCCGCGCGCCGCCTGCGCGCGCGGATCGTCCGCCTCGGCGTCGAGGTCGCTGAACCAGGTCGGCTCCCCCTGGGCGAGCGCGCGGCCGGGCAGCCCGGCGTCGCGGGCGAACCGCGCGCCCCGGGTCGCCGCCTCGAGCGCGATCGAGTCGTCGGGCGCGGCGCTCCAGGTGTGCTCGCAGCGCAGCCCTTCGCTCTCGTCGTCGCCGAGCCACAGGGCCGCGAACCGGAAGCCGAGCGTCTCCCCGAGCGCGCCGAGGAGCGCCGGGACGCCCTCGGCGAGCGTCGTCGACTCGACGAGGATCCGGGTCACGGTGTACTGCGTCGACACCTTGTAGTTGGCCTCGGCGAGGGCGCGGCGCTGGTTCCACTTCTCGGTCAGCGCGAAGGCCATCTGGCGGACCTCGCTCGGGTCGAACGGCTTGGCGAGGATGAGGAGGTTGTCGGTCTGCCCGAACCGGGCGGCGATCTCCTCCCACGAGTCATCCGAGTCCGCCGCGCAGAGGACCGCCTGGATGGCGCCGTCTTCCTTCCAGATGCGCGAGAGCGTCTCGATGCCGTCCCACCCCGGCATGCGCGCGTCCACGAACACGAGCGCGTACGGCGCGCCGCTCTGCTGCGCCTCGCGGACCTTCGCCAGCCCCTCCTCCCCGCGGGTCGCGGACGTGAGCTCGAACCTCACCGGCCGCCGGGCGGGCAGCTCGCGGAACAGCGTCGGCTGAGGGCTCGCCAAGGTCGAGCCCTCAGGCTCCGATCGGAGGATCCGGCGGAAATCCTCGTGGATGGCCTCGTCGTCGTCGATCAGTAAAATGCGCCGGTTCTGCTGCCAGCTGGGATCCCCCATCACCGAGTCCTTGGAGCGTGAGTCCGGGTCTTGGAGCGGGGCGTGTCTTCGTCGCACGAAGCTGCACCCCGCTCTATTCAACGGGAGGCGTGCCCTCGCCGTCTACGGGCGGAGGAGACGGCGGCCGTGTGGGGGACTCGTCCTCGGTGGAGGGCGGAGGCGGTGGCGGGGGCATCACAGGGGGCTCGTGCTCCTCGCCCTCCCTCGGGGCGGCCTCGGAGGCGCCGAGGGGCATGTTGACGCCGCCGGGCTTCCTCGTGGTCGTGGCCGGGCTCGCGCCTGGCGTGCGGCCTCGAGCGGCGGGTGACTCGGCCGCGTGCGGATCGAACCGGGGCCTCTTCAGCGGGCCGTGGACGTGCCAGCCGTAGAAGCCGTCCGCTCGCTTCGACCGCTTCATCTTGGGCTGCTGCATCTCGATCAGCCCGGGCACGCTCGACCCCGGCGCGCCGAGCAGCGATTTCGTGAGATCGCTCTTCGATCGGTAGGCGTCGGTGAACTTGAAGCGCACGTAGAGATCCGCCGTGGAGTTGTTCCACGGCTCACGCATGTTGACCTTGCCGTCGCCGTCGAGCTCGAGATCCTGGCCGTTCGCGGACATCTTCGTGACCTTGAGGACGCCGTCCTTCGCCTCCGCCGACAGGAGCAGCTCCCCCAGCTTGGCCTCCGGCAGCGCGATGAGCCCCTGGATCTTCGTCTTGCCGTCGCCGACCGAGACCTCCTTGGCCGAGACCTCGAGCGCGCCGTTCGCCTTGTTGAATTTGCCTTCGGGCGCGCTGAGATCGAGGTTCGCGCTCAGCGTGCCGGCGATCGGCAGGCCAAGGATGTCCCCGAGCGGACCCACCTTGGCGAGCTCCACGTTCGAGACCTCGACGTGGACGTCGCCGCCCGATCGGCCCATCGGGACCACGCCCTCGATCTCGCCGCCGAACACGCTGGCCCAGAACGAGATCCGCATCCGCCCGATCAGGAGGGGCAGGATCTTCATCCGCGCGTGCGCCTCGTCGATCTCGATGACGCTCGGCTTCGGCGCGCTGTCCTTGGCGGCGTCGCCCGAGGTGAAGGCCGCGGCGCCGCTCGGCCGGCTGCTCGTGCCGAGCTCGCCCGGCGGCAGGATGAGCCGCACACCCTTCATCTCGACCCCCGTGAACCAGTACGAGTCGAGCTCGTCGATCTCGAGGCGCTGCGCCTGGCTCGGTCCCCGCTTCTGCTGCGTGCGGTCGAACTCGGCGATCAGCCGGTCCTTGAGCCGGTCGTAGGGGAACGTGAGGTAGCCGAAGAGCCCCAGACAGAAGAGGTAAAAGAGCGGGTAGGCCGCCCATCTCGCGATCTTGATGAGCCGCGCCTTCATGGCTCTTGCTCCTCTTCCTCGGCGGGGGGCGCCGACGGCGCGGGGGTCGCCGGCTGGGGCTCGCCCTTCCGGTCAAACGCCGAGATGCCGAGCTCGACCTCGTAGGAGTCCGGCTCTCCGGCGCGCGGCTTGAGGTTCAGCTTCGTCACCGCGACCGGGTGGCCCGAGCCCTCGATGTGCTCGAGCATCTTCGCGAGCCCGAGCATCCCGATCCTGTGCATCTTCACCACCGTGATCCGCTCGTTGTACTTCTTGCCGTGCGGGACGTCGGGGCGATCCTGCGACTCGGCGGCGGTGAGCTGCTGCTGCTTCGCCGCGTCCTCGATGAAGCCGGCGAGCGCGGGCGCCGGCCGCGCGTAGCGCGCGAGCAGCGCGTCCTTCAGCGCCTTGCGCTCGCTGACCTTCCCCGAGGCCTCGTAGATCGACTGGAGCAGATCGCGGATCTCCTGGTTCTCGGCGCGCTTGCTGGACGCGACGCTCGCGAGCCCGATCGGCACGAGCAAGAGGACGATCACCGCCAGGAATCCGAGGAGGATGGTGAGGAGCCGGCGCTCGCGTGGCTCCAGCTTGTCGAGTCGCTCGCGGAGCGTCATCGCGATCCCTCCGGCTTCTCCGGCGCGCCGGCCGAGGCGCTCTCCGCCGCGTCAGCGGCGCCGGGCTTCTTCTTCTTCGTCTTGTCCTCGCACTTGAGATCCAGCTCGAGGACGTACTTGTGCTTGCCCTCCGTGAACTGGCTCGTGCGGCCGACCTTCACGTCGCGGAAGCAGCGGTGCTCCTTCATGTGATCCGCGATGATCTGCGCGTCCGACACCGACGGGACGACGCCCTGGAGGGTCACGTGGCCGCGGTTCACGTCGAGCTCGAGCACGTCGTGCGTGATCTCCTTCGGCACGGCCTTCGAGAGCTGCACCATGACGTCGAAGGCGTCGACGCGGGGCATCGGGTCCTCGTCGGCCGCGCCGGGGCCCTGCTCGAGCAGCTCCCGGGCCTTCTGCGGGTCGCTCGTCTCCTCGCCGAGCACGTCGTGGGAGGCGGTCGCGAGCGAGGCGGTGAGCAGCTCCCGCTCCGTGTCGAGGGTGCGCAGCTCCGCGACGATGGAGAAGCCGAAGCTCAGCGCGATGACGGTGCCGAGGCCGGCGAGGATCGGGATCTTCTCGCGCAGGAACGGGTAGCTGCGCTCGGCCTCGAGCGCGCCCTTCCGGAGGTTGAACCCCTTGGTCTTCGGCGTCAGCCCGAGCGCGAGCCCGAGCGCCTTGGCGAAGCGGGGCAGCGCCGCGGCCTGCTCGGGCGTGAGCCCCTCGATGCGAGGGGTCGGCAGCGGCAGGATCGTGAGGCCGAGCTGCGTCGCCAGGAACGCCTCCGCGCCCTGCGCGGTGGCGCCGCCGCCGACCAGGTACATCCCCGCGAGCGGCTCGCCGCCGAGGTTGCGCCACGCCGCGAGCGTCTGGCGGAGCTCGCGCGCGAGCGCCGGCGCGGTGCCGGGGAGGCCGGCCGTCCCGCGCGACAGCGTCCGGGCGAAGACCGGCTCGCCGCCGGCGACGATCACGATCTCGGACGTGAGGTAGTCGAGGTCGAGCAGGGCGATCGGCGCGGCGGCGCCGGCCGGTGATGGCGCGGCGAGCTCCGGCATCACCGCCTCGAGGTTGGCGAGCGCCACCGCGCCCAGCGCGACCCGCTCCGGCTCGAAGCCGAGCGCCTCCTTCACGACGGCGATGCGCTCGCGCACGTCGTCCGCGCGCGCGACGGCGGCGAAGACCGGCAGCGTCTCCACGCCGGGCGGCCGCTTCAGCAGGCGGTGGTCGAAGACCGCGTCTTCCATCTCGAACGGCACCGTGGCCTCGAGCTCGAAGCCGAGGACGTTCTCGATCTCCTTCTGCGCGGCCGCCGGCAGGTCGAGGCGGCGGTAGAACGATTTCTCCCCGGAGAGCGCGATCGCCGCGGCGTCGGGGCGGTGGAGCCCCACGGCGGCGCGGATGGCCTCGGCCTCGGAGACGGCGTCCGTGACGGCCGCCTCGCCGAGGGCCTCGACGAAGACCCTCCTGTACGTGGTGCGGATGAGCGCCGCCCGCACCACGGATTTTCCAGCATCTATCCCGAGCAGCCTGTGCATTTGCGCGCTTCTTCCCGGAGGGGTGTCCTATTCGATGCGATAGTAGATGATCGTCCCGGCAGGGTTCGATCGTACCTGCTGTTCGTACGTTTCCGGCGTCGGAGCGGCGCCACCGCTGCCGCCGCCATTGCCGCCCTCGCCACCGCTGCCGCCACTTCCGCCGCTGCCGCCACTGCCGCTCTGGCTGAGCGGCGTCGCCCCCGTGAGATCGACCACCGCATGGACGCGCACGCGCGTCTCACGCTTGTTCCCCGGGACGATGCCATCGGCGTAGATGCTCAGGAAGTTGGTCCTGTTGCCGAGGGACTTCGTGACGTTCGGCTTGAACTTCACCGCTTCCACGCCCATCGCCTTGAACTGCTGCCCGAGCATCCCCCCGAGCGAGCTGCCCGCCTTCTGCGTCATCGCATCGACATAATCTTTCGGGGTGGGGAAGAGCAGCCCCCCGGTCATGCTCTGCACGAGCGACGCCACGGTGAGGAACGCCGACTGCTGGTTCACGTCGCTGCAGAGCGTCGTCGTCGCGATATCCACGAAATCGGCGGTGCACGTGAGCCTGAGCAGCGTCAGCGCGTTCGCCGACGAAACGTTCACCTTCTGCTTCCGGTTGCCCCAGACGGTCAGGACCCGCTTGTCCGGGTTGCTCGGATCCGGATCGACGAACGTCGCCCAGAAATCGTCGTTCATGCCCCGGATCAGCCGCAGCTCATCGACCGAGTCGAACGGGGCGTTCTTGCGCTGATAGGCGAGGCCGACCGTCTGGTAGAAGCTGTCCTCTGCGCCGGTGGAGCTCGGGGCGTTCGACGTCGCGTCGCAGGCGAACGTCTGGTCGCCGGGGTCGGCCCAGTCGATGAGCGCGCTGCAGATGGTCGCGCGGTCCGAGAACTGGCCGTCGCCGTCGCGCTCCTCGAAGAGCGTGTTGTACTGCGCGTCGCTCATCAGGCTGAGCAGCTGGTTCCCTACGGCGATCTGATCGGAGATGCCGCCCACGTCGTCAGCGGCGCGGTTGACGTTGATCTTCGAGTCCTCGTCGACGATCTTGAGCTCGAAGCGGCCGCCGCCGGTGAGCCCCAGGTTCTTGCCCGTCGCGCTGCCCTCGCCCGCGGCCTCGGGGGGCGGCGCCGCGCTGCCCTCGCCCGCGGCCCCGGCGAGCTGCGCGTTGAAGGGGCCGAGGAACATGTCGGTGAACTTCCAGACCGGCACCTGGAACTTCCCCTTGATGCCGATGATCGCGAGCATCGGCCCGATCGCCGTGCTGACGCTCGGCTCGGAGGCGATGAGCATCCGCGACAGGTTCACGGCGCTCTTCGCGTAGTACTCGGCCCGCAGCGCGTCGCGATCGGCGAGCGCCGCGGAGAGCTCGGTCGAGGTCTCCTCCTGGAGCTCGGTCAGGAACACGGTGAGCACCGTGATCGCGCCGAGCACCATGACCAGCGCCACGCCGCGCCGGTCGCGCCGTCTCCGGAGGCGGCGGCGCGCGCGTGCGCGCCTGGAGCGCGGCCTCTCTGCGGCGCGGTCCTCGGCGTGGGGGCTCCTCGGGCGGCTCATGGCTCAGTTGGCCCCGAAGGCGATGGGGACCTGCATCGGGAGTGGCACCTTCGACTCGAACTTGATCGGCTCCCCGCCAGGCCCGCCGTTCAGGACCAGCGTCACCCACACCTGCGAGGGGAGCCGGTCGAGCTGCGCCGCCGGTTGCGTCGAATCCCACGAGTCGACCCACTCCCCGGTGATCGGGTCGAGGTACTGGAGATTGAAGCTCTCGATGTCCTCGGCGAGCACGTTGACGACTCCGCCCCTCGTCGGCTCGGTATCGATCGTCCTCGCCTCTCGGCGCACGAGATCGAGCCTGTCGCGCTCCGGGTCGCGTGCGCCGAAATAGCCGATCTCGCACTGATCGGACTCGTGCGCGTTCCGGAGGAGCCTCCGGTGCGCGAACGCGGTGAAATCGACGCGGTCCGCAGGGGACGAGTCCTCCCCCGCGAAGGCGGTGAGCCGAACGACGATGTTCCTGTCGGCCGGCTGGTGCCTGGACAGGAAGGCCGTCTGGAGCTCGCGCGAGATGCGGGCGATCGCCGCGCGGCCCTGGTGGTAGCGGTCGCCCATCCGGGCGATGCCCGAGCGCGCGCGGCTCATGCCGTCGAACGCGCCGTAGATGAGCGTCCCGATGAGCGCCAGGATGCCGACCGAGACGAGGACCTCGAGGAGGGTCACCGCGCGCGAGCGGCCGCGGCGCCTGCGGAGAGAGCTCGCGGTTCGCGCCGTCACGTTCAACCTCCTCCTCCTCCCTCGCCCGTGCCCGCGTCGGCGTCGGGCTGGCCCATCTGGGGGATCGTCACCCATTGCACGAGCTCGAACGACTGCTCCCGAGACCCTTGCTGCCAGGTCAGCTTGACCGTCACCCGCCGCGCGCTCGCCTCGAAGATGGGCTGCAGCGTCGGCGCGAGCATGTCGACGAACGGCTGCAGGAGCCCCGAGATCCCGCCGGCCGACTCGCCGCCCTCCGCGCCGCCGCCGACCAGCGATTGCGCGAGATCGTCGAGGTTGCCGCTCGGGGCCGCGGTGCCGCTCGACTCGCCCGGGTTGCCGAGCGCCCCGAGCCCCTCGAGGTTGGTGTCGAGGTCCAGATCGCCGTACTTGGGCTCCGGCATCTCGGGCTTCTCGATGCGCCAGCTGCATTTGATGTTCGGCGACTCGTCGCCCTCGCAGCACGGCCCGCTGTCGGCCTCGTCGAGCGCCGGCAGGCCGTCCTTGGCGAGCCGCTCCTCGAGCTCGGTCATCTTGCAGCGCGCGAGCCCGTTCGCGAGGCTGAGGTTCCTCGCGTGCGCCGCGGCCGAGAAGGCGCCCGCCTGCGCGGAGAGGATCGCCGTCAGCCCGAGGCCGAGGATGGCGACCGCCACCATCACCTCGAGCAGGGTGAAGCCGCGGGCGCGCATCAGAGCCCCGTGTCCTCGCGCTCCGACGCCTCGGCGTCGTCGCGCGGCCTGGGCATGCTCGCCTTGCCCTTCCTGAGCTCCGTCTTGCCGGTCAGCGGCGAGACGAGCACCGTCATCACCGCGTCATCGGTCTCCCCGCCGCCCAGGCTGAGCTGGATCGCGGCGTGCTCGGTCTGGCCTCCGGGCCAGAAGTAGAGATAGGCCCGCCCCTCCGTCACGGGCTCGTCCTGGTGTCCGGTCTCCACCTGGAGGAAGCGAACGCCGCTCGACAGCTCCTTGCCGGGCCTGTCCTTCTCGGGGTTGAAGCCGTACGCCTTCGCCGGCTCGAACGAGGGCCGCGGCGCGCGCGGCCCCTTCAGGATCGCCTCGGCCTCCGCCGTGGCCGCCTTCTCGGCCTCCGTCGCCGCGGCGGCGCCGCCGGCCCGGTCGTTCCGCTCGACGAGCAGCTCGCCTGTGGACTCCTCGAGCACGATCATCCGCTCCTCGAAATCGAAGACCAGCCGCACCGGCTTCGACTTCGCGTTCGCGTGGGCGTACGCCACCCGGACGGCGCCCGCGAGCAGCGCCGCGCTGCGCTTCAGCCGCGCGCTCGTGACCGCGCCCATGCCGAGCATGACCGAGCCGCTGATGAGCGCGATCACCGTGACGGTGATCAGCACCTCGACCAGCGTGAGTCCCCTCGTGCGACGGCGTGTCATGGGCGCTCCTGCTCCCGCGCTGCGCTACATCTCCGCGATCTTGTTGAGATCCGACTGCTTCATGTCATCCCGGATGTCGTCCGGGGTGTTCTCTTTCTTGTCGTCGCCGGACGAGACGACATGGACGTCGTTGTTCTCGTCGCACTTGATCTTGTACGGCTGGCCCCAGGGATCGTCCGTCTTGTTGCCGTCGATCTGCTTCGCGCTGACCAGCGCCTGGATCGTCGGGCACCCTTCGCTGCCCGCCCCGAGCTGCTGGTACTGCTCGGCGGCGCTCTTGATGATCGTCGCCCCGGTATAGGCGCTCTTGACGCGCGACTGCTTGAGCTTCGGCCACACCACGAGCGTGGCGCCGCCGGCGATGATCGCCATGATCGTCACGACGATGAGCACCTCGACCAGGGTCACGCCCCGCGAGAGCTTCCGGCTCAGCCGTCGAATCCTTCTTGCGCTGCTTGCTCTGTTCGTCTCCATCTCTCACTCCACCCTGTCAAGGCCGCCTATTTCGCCGTCCGGTCCGTCGCTCATGAGATCGTATCCGTCCGGCTCCTTCCTTCCGGGACAGGTGAGCCGGAGCGGCCTGCCCCACGCGTCGACCGGGTCGATCGCGAGGTATCCCTCGCGCTTCAGCTCTTCCAGGGAACCCGGGCACCGCCGCTCGTGATCGGCGCGGTACAGGGTGATCGCCCCGTGGACGACGGACAACGTGGCGCGGGTCGATCGAATTCCCACGAGCCGCCGCTCGCGCGCGCCGAGGAGCAGCAGGAGGACCACCATCGCGAGGCCCGCGGCGAAGGGCCTCGCCCGCGCCATGCCGGTCCGCCGGAAGAGCCCGCCGGCGCGCTCCCAGGGGAAGAAGATCGTGCTCTCTCGCTGTCTGCGCCGCCCCATAGCCACCTACCCGACGAAGCTCGACATCTGGATGAGCGGCATGAGGATGGATATCGCGATGAACGCGACCGCGCCGCCCATGATGACGATCATGAGCGGCTCGAGCAGGCTCGTGAGCACCTGGACGCGGGTCTCCACGGCGGAGTCGTAGGCATTGGCGACGTTCTCCAGCATCGCCTCCAGCTGCCCGCTCCTCTCGCCGATGGCGATCATGTGGGTGACGATCGGCGGGAACTGGCCGCTCCGCTTCAGCGGCTCGGCGATGCTCTGGCCCTCGCGGATCGACGCGATGGCGTCGACGATGACCTTCTCCAGGGCCGCGTTGCCGAGCACGCTCCGGACGATATCCATCGCGCTGAGGAGCGCGACGCCCGACGACAGCAGGGTCGCGAGGGTCCGCGCGAAGCGCGCGATGGACAGCATCTGGATGAGCTTGCCGAAGATGGGCGCCCGCAGCACGAACGTGTCCCACGAGAGGCGGCCCTTCGGCGTCCGCACCCAGCGGCGGAACCCGTACACCGCGCCTGCGAGCGCGAGGAGGATGAGCCACCAGTAGCTCGAGGCGAACGCCGACGTGCCGATGAGCGCCGCGGTGTACCAGGGCAGCGCCTGGTCCATGGAGGCGAAGATGCCGGTCACGTTCGGCACGACCGCGACCATGAGGACCGAGATGAGCCCGATGCCGATGAGCGCCATCAGCCCGGGGTAGGCGAGGGCGGCGGTCACCTTGCCCACGAGCTTCGCCTGGTTCTCCATGAAGGTGGTCAGGCGGGTCAGCACGCCCTCGAGCGTGCCGGACGCCTCGCCGGCGCGCACCATGCTGACGTAGAGCGGCGGGAAGATGGAGGGGTGCGCCTCGAGGGCCTTGGCGAAGCTCGTGCCTTCGCGCACCTGCTCGCGCACCTGCGTGAGCGCCCTCTTCAGCGACTCCTTCTCGACCTGCTCGATGAGCGCGTTGAGCGACTCGAAGAGCGGGATGCCGGCGCCGATGAGCGTCGCGAGCTGGCGGGTCATCACGGCGACGTCCGACGTCGAGGGGCGGCCCACGAAGGCGAACATCTTGAGATCGCGCTTCGCCTTCGCCTTCGCGGCCTGCTCCTCGGTCGCGCCGGTGAGCATGATGCCGTCCTTGCGCAGGGCGGACCGGAGGGCCTTCGCGTTCTCCGCGTCGCGGACCCCTTTGACCGGCTTTCCGGTGCCGACGAGGATGCCTTTGTATTCGAATACCGCCACGGCCTTCCCTACTCGTCGACGATGACGTCTTCCTGCGTCGCCGCGAGGACCTCCTCGACGGTGGTGATGCCCTTGAGCACCTTGCGCGCCCCGTCGTCCCGGAGCGTATCCATGCCCTGGGAGATGGCGACCCGCTTGATGGTCTGCGCGTCCGCGCTCTTCAGGATGTGCGGGCCCACGGCGTCGTCGACGACCATCAGCTCATAGATGCCCCGCCGGCCGATGAAGCCCTTCTGGTTGCAGGAATCGCAGCCCCCGGGCTTGTAGAACACGGCCCGGTCGATGTCCTGCCCGATGTAATCGTATTTCTGTCCGTGCACGCTGTAGCGGGTCGAGAGCTTTCGCCGCGCCTTCCAGGCGAGCCGGTCCTCGTCGAGGCCGAGCTGCTGCAGCTCGTAATCGGAGGGCCGGTAGGGGACCTTGCACGTCGGGCACAGCAGGCGCACGAGGCGCTGGGCGAGGATGCCGATCACGCTGCTCCGCACGAGGAACGGCTCGATCTCCATCTCGACGAGGCGGGTCACGGCGGCGGCCGCGTCGTTCGTGTGGAGGGTCGAGAGCACCAGGTGACCGGTCAGCGACGCGTGGATGGCGATCTCGGCGGTCTCCTTGTCGCGGATCTCGCCGACCATGATCACGTCCGGATCCTGGCGGAGGAACGCGCGGAGCGCCGAGGCGAAGGTGAGCCCGATCCCGGGGTGGACGTGGATCTGGTGGATGCCGCCGATCTCGTACTCGACCGGGTCCTCGGCCGTGAGGATGTTCCGGCTCGGCTCGTTGATCCGGTTGAGGCAGGCGTAGAGCGTGGTTGTCTTGCCGCTGCCGGTCGGGCCGGTGACGAGGATGATGCCGTCCGGCCGCTGGATGAGCGCGTCCATGATGGCGTACTCGCGCGGCGCGAAGCCGAGGTCGTCGAGCCCGAGCAGGACCGACGCCTTGTGCAGGATGCGCATCACGATCCGCTCGAAGCCGCGGCTCGTCGGCACGGTCGAGACGCGGATGTCGACGCTCTTGCCCGCGATCTTCAGCGTGATGCGGCCGTCCTGCGGGAGCCGCTTCTCGGCGATGTTGAGCGCCGCCATGATCTTCACGCGGGCGATGATCGGCGCCATGAACTGCTTCGAGGCGCGCTTCGCGACGTAGAGCTCACCGTCGATCCGGTAGCGGACGACGACGTCGCGCTCCTCGGGCTCGATGTGGATGTCGCTCGCCCGCTCGCGGACCGCCTGCGCGAAGAGGCCGTTGACCCAGGCGATGATCGGGGCGTCGTCGTCCGAGTCGATGATGTCGACGAGGTTGTCCTCCTCGAGCGCCGTGTCGCCCTCGAGCTTCGCGCCGCCGTCCTCCTTGCGCTCCCAGATGCGGTTGATCGCGTTGAGCACGACGTCGCTCGTGGCGACCGCGATCTCGACGGGCTTGCCGAACAGCGCCCGCACGTCGTCGATCGCCGTCGTATCGAGGGGGTCGGCGACGGCGCAGTAGACGACCCCGTCGTGCTCGGCGAGCGGCAGGATCTTGTGCTGCTTGGCGTAGGTGATCGGCACCCGGCTCGCGAGCTCGAGCGGGACCGCGTCGATGTCGATGCGCGGGAGGAGGCCGACCTCGCACTCCTCCGCGAGCGCCTTGGCGATGCTCGCCTCGTCGGCGATGTTGGACGAGACGATGAGGTCCGCGAGCGGCTGACCGCGCTCGCGGACGGTGTCGTAGAGCGGCACGAGCCGCTCCGCGGGGACGACGCCCCGCCGGATCAGGATCTCGCCGAGGTACTGCTGCTGCTGCAGGCTCATTCCACGCGCTCCATCTGCCGCGCGCCGGGCGGCCGCCGCGTGGGCCGCGGCGGCGGGGCGCCGTTGGGCGGCGGCGGCAGCTGGGCCGGCTCGCCCTCCATGTCGACCATGCCGGGCTGCATGTGCATGGCGCCGGTGGCCTTGCCGCCGAACGTCGGCAGGCCGACCGGATCCACCGGCACGTGCTCGCGCGGCCCCTTCGGGCGCGCCTCCTCCTCGAGGCGCGCCCGCTCGTCCTCGGCCAGCATCGACTGGCGGATGTCCTCGAGGAGCCCGTTCGCGCGGCCGAAGTCGCGCGGCGGCTCCCACGCGGCGCTCTCGCTGAAGACGAAGTAACGGTCGATGAACTCCTGCCGCTCCTGCATCTTGCGCTCGAAGATGGTCCGGAGGTCGTCCTGGTCGCGGATCACGTAGGGCGTCAGCACGAGGAGGAGGTTCGTCTTCGTCTTGGTCTTGACCCGCTGCCGGAAGAGGAACCCGAGGACCGGGATGTCGCCCAGCACGGGGATCTTCGTCTCCGAGGTGGTCATGCCGTCGCGCATCAGGCCGCCGATCACGACCGTCTGCTGGTCCCGGACGACGAGCGTGGTGCTCGCGGTGCGCTTGTTGATGGGGATCGCGCCGAGCGCGCCCTCGAGGGGGGCGCCGGCGTCGGAGATCTCCTCGGAGAGCTCCAGCCGCACCTGGTCCGAGTCGTTGACGTGGGGGACGACCTTGATCTTCGTGCCGACGTCCTGGCGCGCGGCGGCGCCGCCGCCGAGGCCGCCGAGACCGCCGAGCAGGCCGCCGAGCGCGCCGAGCCCGCCCGCCGCGCCCGCGCCACCGGCCAGGCTCGCGAGCTGGTTGAGCCCGCCGCCGCCCACGTTGGTCTGGAGCGGGATGTTCTGGCCGATCGAGATCTCGGCCGCCACGTTGTCGGTCGCGAGGATGTGCGGCGTCGCGAGGACGTTGGAGTCGCCGTCCTGGGCCAGCGCGTGCAGGACGACGCCGAACGCGGGGATCGAGATGCCCGTCCCGAGGATGTTGTTCGAGCCCGTGATCGCGGGGCCCTTGATGCCCAGCGCGAGCGCGCCGAGCTGCGCCGGCAGGCCGATGACGGACTGGCGGATGTTGTTGCCGCCGTAGACGACGCTGTCGTTCGGGTCGAGGCCGTCGAACGGCGCGCCGGCGTGGTAGCCGATGCCGAAATCGAGCGAGCGGCTGACGTTCACGTCCATGATCACCGCCTCGATGAACACCTGCCGCCGGGGCTCGTCGAGCTGGTCGATCACGGTGCGCAGCTGGGCGTAATCGTGGGGCGACGACGTGATGAGGAGCTTGTTGCTCGCCTCGTCGCAGGTGACCTTGACCTGCCCCTCGAAGATGTCGTCGGTCGAGCCCGGCACCGCCTGGGCGGCGCGCGCGCCCGGCCTGCCGCCCACGGCCGCGCCGCCGCCAGATCCGCCGCCGAGGACCTGGTTCAGCGTCGCCGACAGCTCCTTGCAGCCGGCGTGCTGGAGCGAGAGCACGTGGACCTGCCCCTCGCCCGTCTGAGGCACGTCGAGGCGCTTCAGGATGCCGAGGACGCGCAGGTAGTCCGGCTCGGTGGCGGTGATGACGAGGGAGTTGGTCCTGTCGTCCGCGATGATGCGGGCGCCGGTGCCGCCGGCGCCGCCCCTGCCGGGCCTGCCGCCGCCCGCCCCGGCCCTGCTCGGGTCGACGATCTCGTTCAGCTTGGTCGCGACCTCCGCCGCGGAGCCGTAATGAACGGGCTGCACCCAGAGCTGATCGCCGGCGCCGCCGACGTCGATCTCCTCGACGATCCGGAGCATGCGCTGGATGTTCGACCCGGTGTCCGTGATGATGAGCAGGTTGCCGGGCGGGTAGACGGTGACGTCGCCGTCCTTCGATTTGAACTTGCTCAGGACGCCGCCCGCGTCGTTGGCGTCGATATGGGACAGCCGGTACATGCGGGTGACGAACCGGTCCTCCGCGGGCACGGGCGCGGCGGCCCCGAACACGGGGGTCGTCTCGGACACCGCGCCTGGCGTCTCCACGATCTTGAGGAAGCGGCCGTGGGGGATGACGGTGAGATCGTTCGAGGCGAGGATCGAGAGGAACGCGCTGTACGCCTCGGCGACGGTCACCTTCTCCGGCGCGTACACCGTGGCCTTGATCTGCCGGAGCTTGCCGCCGTAGATGAAGCGGCGCCCGGTGATGTTGCTGATGGCCTTCACGAGCTCGGGGAGGTCGGCCTCGTCGAGGTTGAAGCTGACCTTGTAGCCGCCGGGCTTCGGCTTGAACTCGATCTCCTGGACCCCTTGCTTGACCGCGGCGAGCGGGTCGTCCCCGGCGTCGCCCGGAGCGGCTGGCGTGGGCGCGGCTGCGCCCGGCGCGCCAGCAGCTGGAGCGCCTGCGGCCGGCGCGCCCGGCGCAGGCGTGGGGCGGGCGGGCGGCGGCGGGACCTGGCCGGGGGTCCGCAGCACGGGGACGCCGCGGTTCGCGGGCTGCGCTGCGGCGGGCGGCGCCGCGGCGGCGAGCACGAGCGCCGCCACCGGCGCGGCGAGGAGCCTCCTCCGGAGGCAGCAGGATCGCTCGAGGGTCGTCATCACCATCAGTCGACTCGATATTCTCTGCGTTGGTTGGTAGGGGGAGGCGGCGCCGCTCAGTCGGCGCCCGGCGCGCTCGGCGCGCTCGCCGCGCTTTCGCGCGCGGCCGGCGAGGGGGGCCGCGGCCGCTTCGAGCGGGAGGTCTTGCCCAGGGCGGTCTTGCTCGCGCCGGCGGCGGCCTCGCTGTCGGCCTCCTCCGTCGCGTCCGTCGCGGACTCCTTGTCGTGGGGCGCCTCGTGGGGCGGCAGGACGGCCTTGGCGACCGATACGAGGACGAGGCTCATGACCCCGACGAACGTGAGAGAGCCGAGGACGAACGTGCCGATCACCATCAGCGTCCGCCGGAGCAGGCTCCCTTCGTTCAGCGTCCCTATCCATCGCGCCATGCCGCTACCCTGCTTTCGTCCCTGGATTCAGTCCGGAGCGCTCACTTGATGTTGAAGTCGATGTTCATCGGCTTGCCCTTGCGGTTGATGCTCACCGTGAGCCGGTCCGCCGTCCGGAGCCGCGCGTAGGCCTCGAGGGCCTTCTGCGGATCGCTCATCTCAAACCCGTTGATGCTGGACAGCCGATCTCCGTTCTCCAGCCCGAGCGTCCCTAGCAGAGAGTCCGGGCGAATCCCGAAGAGACGGATGCCCACTATCTTGTCTCCCTCCTTCTCGGGGACGATACGCGCGGAGCGCATCAGCTCGCCCTGGTTCTCCAGGATGTGGTCGACGGCGCTGCGCTCCACGTTGAACTCGTTCTCGCTCACGCGCTGGATCTTCGAGGCGATCTCCGGCGGGATCTTCTTGCCGCCGCGGGCGGCGGGCTTCGCCGCCGCGCCCGTCGACGTCGGCGCGGGCGTCGGCGCCGGCGTGGCGCTGACGCGGGCGACGGCGTGGCTGCCCACGATGGCCTGGCACCGCGAGCTGCCGGACGTCAGCCAGACCCGATCCCACCCCACGTAGTAAACGGTCTGCCCGCTGATCTCATCCCCTTGCCGCCGCAAGATCGCCTTGCCGTCCGAGCCGGTCATGGCCGCGAACGACCACGCAGGATCGTCGGCCTGCGTGATGAGCAGGACGCGGGCGCCGTCGCAGGAGGGGTCCGCGTACGGGTCCTTGTTGGGCAGCTCGTGCGGGACGTTCGGGATCTCGACCGGCTTGCCGTCGAGCGGCCCCGTCACCGAGTCGAACGGGTTGCGCGAGAGGATCGCCGCGGCGCTCGTCGTGTGGTCCGTGCTGCTCGCGGTCGACCCGAACGACGCCGGGCGCGTCGGATGGACGGGCGGCGCTGGCGGTGCGTCGATCGCGACGCTGGAGACCACCAGCTGACCCATGCCCGACGCCTGGAAGTAGGCGGCGAGCGCGATCAACACGCCCAGCACCCAGGGAAAATACCGCTTCAGGATCGCGTCGATGCCCATGCGCCCATCCTCCTCTAGGCGAGTTTCATGCCAGCGGTCAATCGCCGGTGGTTTCCCGCGTCTTCACGAAATTTCGGAAGCTGTCCCGCCAAGGTGACGCACCCCGGTCGTGTCGGACGGCCTTCGTTGCCAAAGTGACAAATGGATTTTCGCGGGGTGCCGGCGCGCGGGAGCGGGCCGTGTCCGCGGGACGGCGCGCGCGGCGTCACTCCAGCTCGCCGAGCTTTCGGTAGATGGTGCGCGTGGAGATGCCGAGCAACTGCGCGGCCACGGATTTGTCCCCGCGGGCGTGGCGGAGCGTCTCGCGGATGAGCCTGCGCTCGACCTCGTCGAGGGGTGTGCCGACCGAGAAGGTGAGCGAGCTCGGCTCGGCGGGGGCGGCCTCGCGGATGAAGTCGGGCAGGTCGTCGACGGAGAGCTGGTCGCCGCGGCAGAGGACCACGGCGCGCTCGATCACGTTCTCGAGCTCGCGGACGTTGCCCGGCCACGTGTAGTCGGTCATGCGCGCGAGCACGTCGCGCGGCGCCTCCAGGCGGGGGCGGTTGTTCTTCGTGCAGTAGATGCCGAGGAAGTGGTCGACGAGGAGCGGGATGTCCTCGCGGCGGGTCCGGAGGGGGGGCGCCGTGATCGCGATCACGTTGAGCCGGTAGAACAGGTCCTCGCGGAAGCGGCCCGCGGCGACCTCGGCGCGGAGGTCCTTGTTGGTGGCCGCGACCAGGCGCACGTCGGCGCGCACCGTGTCGCCGCCGACGGGCTCGTACTCGCCCTCCTGCAGCACGCGGAGGAGCTTCACCTGCACGGCGGGCGAGAGCTCGCCGATCTCGTCGAGGAACAGCGTGCCGCCGGCCGCCTTGGCGAAGCGGCCGTCGCGCTTCGCGAGGGCGCCGGTGAACGCGCCGCGCTCGTGGCCGAAGAGCTCGGCCTCGAGGATGGTCTCCGGGATGGCCGCGCAGTTGACCGCGACGAACGGCCCTCGCGAGCGCGCGCTGCGCTCGTGGATGAAGCGGGCGAGCAGCTCCTTGCCGGTGCCGCTCTCGCCGAGCACGAGCACCGTGGCGCTCGAGGGCGCCGCCTGGGTCGCGATGTCGAGCACGCGGCGGAGCGTCGGGCTCGATCCGACGATCTCGCGCTTCGTGAGCAGCTTGATCTCCTGCCGGAGCGAGCGGTTCTCGGCGACGAGCGACTGGCGCTCGGCCGCCTTGCGCACGCTCTTGATGATCGTCATCCGCTTGAGCGGCTTCTCCACGAAGTCGTAGGCGCCCTCGCGCATGGCCTGGACCGCGGTCTCGACGGTCCCGTAAGCGGTCATCATCACGACCTCGGTGTCGGGCGCGAGCTGCTTCAGCGCGCGGAGCAGCTCGAGGCCGCTGACCCCCGGCATCATCAGGTCGGTCAGGACGACCTCGACGCGGCGGCTGCGCACGATCTCCAGCGCCGCCTTTGCGCTGTCCGCCGTGATGACGCGCATGCCGTCGCGCTGGAAGATCTTCTCGATGGAGGCGACGTTCGACGGCTCGTCATCGACCACGAGGACCGTCGGCGCGCCGGGCGGCGGCGCAGCGGGGCCAGCGGGCGGCGCGCTCGGGGGGACTTGTGCCAGATCGTCAGCCATGCGCCACTGTGTCACAGGCGGAAGCGGCGTGTCCAGGAGAGCACGGGTCTGACAAAGTCCGAGCCGGCGCCTGACAAACTGACACGCCGACCTGGTCCTCGCGCGCCGCCCGCGAAGATCGCGGGATCGGTCAGCGGATGAGCTTCGACAGCTGCTTGAAGTCGTCCGTCCCGGCGATCTTGAGCCAGTCGAAGACGACGGTCTCCGCGGTGGTGATGGTGGCGCCTGCGGCGCGGCAGAGATCGAGGCCGGCGAGCCGGTGGTCGTCGCGGCGGGAGGCGACGCCGTCGAGCGGCACCTGGACCAGGACCCCGCGCGCGGCGAGGTCGCGCACGGTCTGGAAGACGCAGACGTGCGCCTCCACGCCGACGACGATGGCGGCGCGGGGCGCGCGCTCCGTCCACGTGCGCTCGAACTCGGCGGAGCCGCAGGCGGAGAACTCCATCTTGGGGATGACGGGCGCGCCCGCCTGGGCGAGCCGCTCGGCGATGGGCGCGACGGTCCGGCCGAGGCCTGCGGGGTACTGCTCGGTGGCGATGACCGCCGCGCCGAGCCGCCGCGCCGCCTCGATCAGCACCGTGGCCGCGCGGGTCAGCGCGTCCATCTGGGGCGCTGGCATCGCGCCGGCGAGCTTCTCCTGGACGTCGATGACGATGACCGCGCTGTCTGCGGGCTCGATCCTTTGCATGGTGGCTACCTCGTGGCGCGGAAGCTCCTCAGGAACCGGAGCAGGTCGCTCCGCAGGTCGAAGCGGAGGAGCGCCTCGCCGAGCAGGGCGCCGCCGTCTCCGACGAGGACGCCGGGCAGGACGGTCATCGACGTCATGAGATCACCGGGGCGCACGGTCTTCCGGCCGGCGAACGCGCAGCGGCGGCCGTCGTTGGCGGTGAACTCGAAGGAGTAGGGCAGGGTCCCGGTGCGCGCGACGTCGAGGCCGAGCCGCCCGGAGAGGTAGCGGTGGTCGGCGAAGCCTTCGGCGTCGATCTCGCCCTCGATCTCGACCTCGGGCTTGCGCAGGAAGTCGAGGAGGCCGCGCGAGCGCGCGCGGATCGTGAACGACATGGGCCGCTCGTCGGACGGCGAGTCGACCAGGTGGAAGCTCCCGGCCATGGTCTCGCAGAACTCGAAGCCGCGCAGCACGCCTCCGCCCATCACGCCTCCGGGGGCGCGCCGCGTGGCGGCGCCGGCAGCGGCGGGGCGGCCGTCGCCTCCGTGTAGTCCTCGGGCGGGAGCACGAGCCGCTCGACGCGGCGGCCGGAGGCGAGGGCGTCGACGATCTCCGGGACATCGGCGGGGGTCACGCGGCCGTAGAAGTAGCCGTCGGGCTCCACCGCGATGACGGGGCCCGCCCAGCAGACGTCGAGGCAGCTCGCGGAGCAGGCGCGCGCCTCGACCTTCGCGAGGCCCCGCTCGGCGAGCGCGGCCTTGAGCTGCACGTGGATGCCCTCGGCGCCGCGCTGAGCGCAGGAGCCCTTGGGAACACCGTCCGGGCGGCGGTTGACGCAGACGAACAGGTAGCGCTTTCGCTGGGGCACGAGGCGGATCCTCGTGCGTCGCGGGGGCCAGGTCAAGCTGGGCGGGGGAGGGGGGATGCGCCGGGGGGCGCGTCGAGCTTCGCCAGGGGGCGGGTCCGCGGCCGGACGAGCGCACAGATGCTGTGCGCGAGGCATTCTTGGGCCCGGTGGCGTACCGTACTCGGAGGTTGTCGACGATCTTGGCGGTTCAGACTTCTTCGGAACCCCCTTCGTGAAGGGTATCGAGACTGCGTTTTGACAGGAGGCTACCGTGCCACATCCCGGGGGTTTTCATGGCCAAACGTGACTACAGACTCATTCCAATGGTAGCGAGCCACCTTGGTTTGACCCCAGTTCCAGCGCAGTGGACAGGAATCGATGCGGTCCTCCCGATCTTGGAGCGCATGCGCAGCGACGGGGCGATCGTCATCATAAAGCTTGATGGCGGTAGAGGTCCGTCCGATAACGGCCCGTATACTGTCCTTGCTTCCGGTGGGCCTCTCAAGGGCGATTTTGTTCGCGTGGATGTGTCATCGATTGAGCATGGTCTCGCAAAGGTGGTCGTGGAGTATGCGAGAAGGTGTTGGGGGTTCGTTGAACCCTCGTGATCTGCTCGGGGGTTGAACGCCGGCAGGCTCCTCGCGCTCAGGCCCCGGCTTCCGCGGCGCTGCGCGCGCGGTGCCGGCGCAGCGCGAGGTTCACGATCCCGATCGGCGCCACGACGAGCGCCGTCGCGAACCCGAGGACGCCGACCACGAGCCCCGCGAGGCTCGCGAGCGCGAGCCAGAGCACGTCGAGCGCCGCCGGGCTGGAACCGGACGAAGAACCCTCATCGACGCGCATCTCCCTGCGCAGCTCGCCGACCTCTCGATCGAGCAGCTCCTCGAACGGGCGGCCATACAGGCTCTCGCTGCGGCGGCCGCGGAAGAACGCGCGGACCGTCCGGCGCGGGGCCGAGAGCAGCCCCGCGAAGAGGCCGCCCAGGTTGAGCTGCCAGGCCGCCACGAAGCCCTTGCAGCCGGCGCCGAGCTCCCAGGCCGCGATCTCGAACTCGCCGATCGCGTTCGTGTCGTAGCCCGTCAGCACGTGGTGCAGGTCGTGGTAACGCACGGCGCGCACGCGCGCCGGGGTGTTCGGGAACGGGACGGGGAGCGGACCGAGCTTGAAGTCGACCCACGCGTCGCCGTACCCGCCGTCCGCGCCGAAGCGGTTCACCTCGAAGTAGAGCGCCCGCGCCTCCCGCATCGTGAGGCCTTCGTCGTAATGCACCAGAGCCATGGCACCACCCTCGTTCGATGACTTCAGTCACTGACCATGGTCATTCTTCGCGCCCGTTCTGTCAAGGAGATCGCCGCTTGACGCGGAGGCATCCGCGGCAACAGAGTTCCCAGTCGATGAGCAAGGTCATTCCAGGCGCGACGAAACGCCGGAAGCGATCCGCGGCGCCGCGAGCTCCGGTCGCGTCGGCGTCGATCGCGCCGGCCCCCGAGCGCGGCGGGCGCGCCCAGCAGAAGCTCGACACCCGCCGGCGGATCCGGGACGCCGCGTGGGCGCTCTTCACCGAGCTCGGGTACGACGACACGACGACCAAGGCGGTGGCGGAGCGCGCGGAGGTCGCGACGGGGACGGTGTTCGTTCACGCGCGCGACAAGGCCGACCTGCTCATGATGGTGATGCACGACCGGCTCGGCGCCGTGGTCGACGCGGCGTTCGAGGGGCTGCCGCGCAAAGAGCCCCTGCTCCCTCAGCTGCTCCACGTCTTCCAGCGGCTGTTCGCGATGTACGGCGAGCAGCCGCTCGTCTCGCAGGCGTTCGTGAAGGCGTTTCCCGGTGCGTCGGGTCCGAACGGAGAGCGGCTGAACGCGCTCACGTTCGCGTTCCTGCACCGCATCGCGGGCCTCGTGCGCGACGCCCAGGCGCGCGGCGAGGTCGCGGGCGACATCGACCCGCTCGCCGCGGCGCACAACGTGTTCGCCCTCTACTTCGCGGCGCTCCTGTCCTGGCTCAGCGGCTTCGTGACGCTCGGCGCGGCGCTGGATCCTGTGCTGAAGAGCTCCCTCGCCCTCCAGTTCCGAGGGCTCCGGGCGTGAGGCGCCGCCGGCGCGCCGGCGTCAGCGCGCGCCCTGCCGGGGATCGCCGGCGCGGAGCGCGGCGAGCACCTCGGCGTGGGTGCGCGGGTCGCCGGCGGCCACCACGTCACCGGCGCTCGCGGCGTCGAGCGGGCGCCCTTCCCAGTCCGTCATGACCCCTCCGGCGCCGGTGATCACCGGGACGAGCGCCGCGAAATCGTGGAGCTTGAGGCCGTACTCGACGACCACATCGATGCTGCCGCTCGCCACGAGGCCATACTGGTAACAATCCCCGCCGTAGCTCACGAGCTTGGCCCGGGACGCGACCTCCCCGAAGGCGCGGGCCTTCGCCGGCGGGAAGTACTGCGGGCCTGTGGTGGAGAGGCGCGCGAGCGGCAGCCCCGCGCACGCGCGGACGCGCGCCGGCGCGCCGTTCCAGAGCGTCTGCCGGCCCAGGACGCCGAGCCAGCGATCCCCTAGGACGGGCTGATCGATGACGCCGAGCACCGGCCGACCCCGGTGCAGCAGGGCGATGAGCGTGCCGAAGAGCGGCTTGCCCGTGAGGAACGCCTTCGTCCCGTCGATGGGATCGAGCACCCACACGAGCTCCGCCCCCTCGTTCTGGCGGCCGAACTCCTCTCCCACGATCCCGTGGCCCGGGGCGCGCGCGGCAAGGAGCTCGCGTATCGCCGCCTCGGCCTCGCGGTCAGCGACCGTGACAGGGCTCGCGTCCGCCTTGTCGTCGGCCTCGATGCCCTTGCGAAAATAGCGCCGGATCACGGCGCCGCTGGCGTCCGCGAGCCGCTCTGCCAGCTCGACCAGGTCCTGGGAAGGGGTCATCGTCTCCTCCGTGGGCCCTCGAGGCGAGCCTCACGGCGCGATCCCCTACGCGCGCCGCCCGCTCACGGCAACCACCTCGCCTCGCAGCGCCCGGGAGCGAGCGCCGCATCAGGCCGTATCAGGCCGCGTCGCCCACGCGGGCGCCCGACGACAGGCTCGCTCGGAGATACGAGCCCAGCGTGTCCGTGCCCCGCGCGCCCTCCGGGTGGAAGTCGGCCAGCACCGGCCCGTTGTGGGGCATGTCCCGCAGCACGTCGAGCGTGACGTCGACGCCCGCCTCGCGGGCGCGCCGCGCGAGCTCCTGGCCCTCGTCGTGGAGTCGCTCGGCGTCGCCGACCTGGATGAGCAGCGAGGCCAGCCCGTCGAGGCGCGCATGGAGCGGTGACAGCCGGGGATCGTCCAGCGGGGTTTCGCCCGCGAAATCGCGCGCCTGGCGCAAGAGGCCCTCCCGGGTGCCGTAATCGGTCGAGTCGTTCGCGCGCGCCGAGGCGCTGCTCGAGGTGAGGTCGAGCCAGGGAGAGATGAGCGCGGCGCAGCGCGGCTGCGCGCCGCGGTCGCGCAGCGCGAGCTGCGTGACGAGCGCGAGGTTGCCGCCGGCGGAGTCGCCGGCGAGCGCGATCTCCGCCGGCGCATGGCCGCGCTCGACCAGGGCGTCAAAGGCGGCGAGCGCGTCCTCGAGCTGCGCGGGATAGCGGTGCTCCGGCGCGAGCCGGTAGTCGATGCCCACGACGCGGGCGCCGCTCGCCAGCGCGAGCCGCGCCATGAGGTCCGCGTGGGTCCTCGTGGAGCCGAACAGGTACGAGCCGCCGTGGAGGTAGAGGACGACACCGCGCGGCGCCGCGCCCGGAGGCTCGAACCAGACAGCGGGGATGCCCTTCAAGGTGTCGTCCGTGCGCTTCACGCGCCGAACGGCCTTCTGGGAGTACGGGCGCGCGTCGAGCTCGGCCCTGACCTCCGGGTAGGGCCGGTCGAGCAGCTGGATGAAATCGCGGCGGAGAAAGCGGACCACCCACTCGAAGCCGAAGCCCCAGCTCGGGCGCGCAGGCCCCCGGCGGGCGCGTTCGGTCGTGGTCTCCACGAACGCGAGGCCGAACATCTTCATCAGGCGAAGCATCATGGCGGGCATCGTAGCGGACGGCTCCCGCGATCGCGGCGGTCCGTGTCCATGCCGGTCCGAGCGCTGCGCCGTCGCCCCTCTCGGCGAGGCGCGCGTCAGCGCTTCTTCTTCCGCGGATCGCCCCGGAGGATCGGGTACGCCATTAGCAGGCTGAACCAGACCACCAGGAACTTCGGGTCGGTCAGCGTCTCGAACGGGATCTCGAAGCGCTCGTTCGCGGTCGCGGCGGCCTCCGCCTTTCGCTGCTGCGCCTGCGCCACCGCGGGGCTCACGACCTCGATCCGCCTCCCGCCGCTCGCGCCGCTCGCGACGCCCGTGCCGCCGGCCGCGGGCATCTTCGGCAGCAGGGTCCCCTCGGCGATCGCCCTCTCCTCTGGCGTCCGCTCCGTCCTGAGATCCGGATCGATGAGCACCGCCGCCGGCTCGAGCGCCCCGGAGCCCTCGGCGCCGCGCGGCTCCGCGGTCGCGACCCGCGCGTCCTCTTTCTCCGGTCGATCCACCGGGACGAAGCGCGGCGTGACCTCGCCCGGCCTGCGATCGCGGAGCTCGACGGTCACCTGGGTCGGGATGTACAGGCGCCGCATCTCCTCGATCGGGACCACGGTGTCCTTGGCGGAGGCCGGCGGCCCGCCCGCGAGCTCGGGCACCTTCGCGCGCGCCGCGTCGATCGCCGCCTGCTCCGCGGCCATCGCGGCCTTGCAGCTCGGAAGGGACGGATCGAAGTCGAGGCCGGCGGCGCTGGCGTCCCCCTTCCTCCGCTCCTGGGGCGGCGTGCACTCCTCGTAGATGCGCTCCGCGACCTCGTCATCTTCCCGGTGCAGGAGCGCGAGCGGGAGCTCCTTGCGATCGTCGATGCCGTTCGCGACCTCCGGCCGGGCCACGAAGCGGTACCGCACGCGGAGCGCGAGGGTGCGGTGCCCCGCGGCGTCGACGACGGTCACGGCCTCCTTGGCGAAGTTGTCCGTGGTCGCTCCCTGGACCTCGCGCCGGCTCACCATCACCCGGGACTTCCGCAGCCCCGTGAACACCGATCGCGTCTGCGTCCGCACGCGCTCGAGGATCTTGAAATCGCTTGTCCCGGTCGGGACGTAGACATAGCCGTCGAACTGGAGCACAGCGGGCGGACGCTTCACGTCCTGCTCGGCCGTCTTGCTCCGATCGCCGCACCCCGCGAGCGCCAGCATCCCGGCCAGGACGCCGATTGCCGGGAGAACACGGAGTACTGCACGGAGAAGTGCTACCACAACAGATCTCCCCGACGGCGAGGGTGCAACGCCGGTGAATCTAGCTCCGGCGACCTGATGAAGAAACCCTTACCCACCGGAAAAGCCGGGCAGGGATGCGGGGTTCGCGCACAGCGACCTGAACGTGACGACCCGGCGCGCAGATCCCGACCCCGACGCAGGCGTCGGCCCGCGGCCTGGTGTGCCCCTCACCTCGACCGGGGCGGCGCCGCGGCGGCGGGGCCCCGAGCTGGCCGCGGAGCGCGCTCGGAGCGAGGCGACACACCGCGGCGCGTTTTGGGGACGCTCCGCAGCGCTCCGGGGGATTGCCCTTTCGAAAATCGGATCCATTTGGTCGCCGACATGAACACGGAAAGCACGAACCCCGAAACCAGCGGTTCCACGCCCTCTGCCGAGCCTTCGGGTGCGGCTCCGGGCCCGGAGACGCCCGCGTCGACCCCGTCCGAGGAGGCCAAGGCCGCCGGCGCGGTCGAGCTCCCCTTCCAGGCCGAGGTGCAGCAGGTCCTCGCGCTGGTCATCAACTCGCTCTACGCAAACCAGGAGGTCTTCCTCCGCGAGCTCATCTCGAACGCGTCGGACGCGCTCGACAAGGCCCGCTTCCTGGCCCTCACGCGCGAAGGCGTCGCTGAACAAGCCGGCGAGCCCGCGATCCTCATCACGCTCGACGACGCCGCCCATACCCTCACCATCGAGGACAACGGCATCGGGATGACCCGGGACGAGGTGGTGCAGAACCTCGGCACCATCGCCCGCTCGGGGTCGCTGGAGTTCCTGAAGGTCAATGCTGAGGCCGCCAAGCAGAAGAAGGACGGCGGCAAGCTCCAGCTCATCGGCCAGTTCGGCGTCGGCTTCTACGCCGCGTTCATGGTCGCCTCGCGCGTCGACGTGCAGACCCGCTCGATGCTCCCGGGCGCGGAGCCCGTCCTGTGGCGCTCGTCCGGCGCGGGCTCCTTCACCGTGGCCCCCGGCGATCGCGAGCACCCGGGCACGAAGATCGTCCTCCACCTCAAGGAGGACGCGCGCGAGTACACGAAGGCGTGGCGGGTCAAGGACATCATCCGCAAGTACTCGGATTTCGTTCATTTCCCCATCAAGGTGAACGACGAGGTCGCGAACCGCTCGGCCGCGCTCTGGACGCTGCCCAAGTCGCAGATCACCGAGGAGCAGCACGCGGAGTTCTTCCGGCACGTGACCGGCGGCTACGAGGGGGAGAAGCCGCTGCTCACCGTGCACCTGTCGATCGACGCGCCCGTGCAGTTCCACGCCCTTCTCTACGTGCCCGAGAAGGCGCCGGCGGACATGTTCCACAAGGACCGCAGGGGCGTGCGCCTCTACGCGAAGCGGGTCCTCATCGTCGAGGACTGCGACAAGCTGACGCCGATGTACCTGCGCTTCCTGCGCGGCGTCGTCGACTCCGAGGATCTCTCGCTGAACGTCTCGCGCGAGATGCTCCAGGAGAACCGCACGCTCTCCCAGATCGAGCAGCAGATCGTCAAGCAGGTGCTCAAGTCGCTCAAGGACCTCTCCGAGTCGGATCCCGAGCGCTACGCGGCCTTCTGGAAGGAGTTCGGCCGGGTCATCAAGGAAGGGATCACCAACGACTGGAAGAACAAGGACGCGATCGCCGAGCTCTGCAGGTTCGAGTCGATGAACACGGAGGCCGGCAAGGTCATCTCGCTCCGCGACTACGTGGCGAAGATGCCGGAGGCGCAGAAGGAGATCTATTACGTGACGGGGCTCGGCCGCCACGCGGTCGAGCAGAGCCCGCACCTCGAGGCGTTCCGGAAGCGCGGCTACGACGTGCTGTTCCTCGTGGATCCGGTCGACGAGTGGTTCGTGAAGTCGCTGAACGAGTTCGACAAGCGCCGCCTCAAGAGCGTGATGCACGGCGATGTCGACCTCGGCGCCGAGCCGGAGAAGAAGGACCAGCCGGAGGAGTCGGTGGACGCGGCCGTGGCGGCGGTCAAGGCGGCGCTGGGCGACCGGGTGAAGGACGTGCGCGTCTCGCGGCGCCTGACCGACAGCGCGAGCTGCCTCGTCGCCGCCGAGGGGGACCCAGGGGCGAACCTCGAGCGGATCATGAAGCTCATCGACCAGAACACCGAGGAATCCAAGCGGATCCTGGAGCTCAACCCGGGTCACCCGGTGGTGAAGAACCTCAACATCCTGGCGGGGCGCGAGCCCGGCTCGGAGCGGGTGAAGCAGTGGTCCGAGCTCCTCCTCGACCAGGCCCTCCTCGTCGAGGGCGTGGTGCAGGAGCCGGCGAAGCTCGTCCGGCGCATCCAGGACCTGCTCGCGCAGGTCAGCTCCGCCGCAGTCGGACAGCCCTGACGAGCCGCGGTTTCTTGGCCGGGATCGAGCGTCGGTGATAGGCGCGGGACGAGGTCGCCAGATGTCCCGTTTCGCACCACCGGCGCTCGGCCGCCGGGCCTTCCTTCGTGCGCTCGGCGTGGCGGGCGGCGCCTTGGCCGCGCCGGGGCTCTGGGCGCCGGCGACGGCGCTCGCCAGGACGGCCTCCAGGGTGAGAGCCGTCGAGGCGTCGGACATCGGCGTGACGCTGAAGATCGAGCTGTCGAACGCGCCGTTTCCCTGCGACGGGGCTCCCTACCAGGACGCCACGGCGATGGTCTTCGTGCCGGCCCATTACCGCGCGCCGGAGAGCGATGAGCTCGACCTCGTGATCCACTTCCACGGCCACGTCACGACCGCGGAGCGGGCCATCGCGGCGCACAAGCTCCGCGAGCAGCTGCACGAGAGCAAGCAGAACGCGGTGCTCGTGGTGCCGCAGTGCGCGGTGAACGCGGCGGAGTCGCCCCCGGGCAAGCTGGGGCAGAAGGGCGGCCTCCGGCGGCTGTGCGGCGAGCTCGCGTCGGTGCTCGCGGCCCCCTCGGCGCGGCGGGCGCTCGGCGATTGCGCCATCCCGCGGCAGGCCAAGCTCGGGACGCTCTGCCTGTCGGCGCACTCGGGCGGCTACCGCGTCGCGGCCGCGTGCCTGCGCCACGGCGGCTGCGAGGTGAACGAGGTGTACCTGTTCGACGCGCTGTACGGCGAGGTCGACGCGTTCCGCGACTGGGTGCTCGAGCGGAAGGGCCAATCGGGGCGGGAAAGGCACAAGCTCATCAGCCACTTCGTCGCGGGCGACGTGCGGCGGCTCAACCTCGAGCTCGAGCGCGCGCTCGAGGCGCAGGGCGTCGCCTGCCTGCACGAGCGCCGCCCGGGCGAGCTCACGCGCAAGCAGCTCCTGGATGGCCGCGCCATCTTCATCCAGGTCCCGCTCGCGCACAGCGCGGTGACCTTCGAGCAGAACGCGTTCCGCGACTGCCTGTTCGCGTCAGGCCTCCGCCGGCAGCTCCGATCCAGCTGGTTCAAGAAGAAGGACGAGCCGCGCCAGATCGACGTGCGGCGCCGGCCCTGACGTTGTCCCGCCGCCGCGGCGCCGCGTGGGCGAGCGCCAGCCGGTCGTGGCGGCGCGCGTCAGTGCCGGAGCGAGACGTCGGCCAGCGCGAGGCGCGCGTCGTTGATGTACGCGCTGTCCGGGAAGCGGCGGATGAACGACCGCAAGGTCGTCTTCGCGTCGTTCCAGGCCTGGATGTCGAGGAGGCACTCGGCGAGGAGGAAGGTCGCGTCATCCATGACCTCCCGATCGGGCGACGCCTCGGAGAGCGTCATGAGCAGCGGAATCGCGTCGCGCTGCCGGTTCAGCCTGCGGTAGGCGCGCGCCAGGTTGAGGCGGGCCGACGGGGTGTGCGACGCCGTCTCCTTCTGCCGGATCGCGTCCTCGAAGGCGACCGCGGCCTCGTGCCAGCGGCCCGTCCGCATGTGATCGAGGCCCGTCTGGTACGATTTGATCGAGAGCTCCGAGCGCGCCTTGTCGACGGAGTCCGAGAAGAACGCGAGCTCGGCCCGGGTGAGCGGCGCCTTGCGCAGCGCCTCGAAGCCCTCGATCACCTCCTGTCGCCGCTCGGCACGGATGAGCTCGTAGAACGCCGCGGCGTCGCTCTCGGCCTTGGCGCGCGCGTCGCTCCGCTGCTGCATCTCCTTGAGATCGGCCTCGTGCTTCGCGATGCGGTCGCGCGCGCCCTTGGTCTCGGCCTGGACGGCGTCGACGCGTGCGTCCCAGGCGAGCTTGACCACGCCGATCACCACGATCACGAAGAGCAGGTTCGCGCTCGCGCTGTTCCAGAAGGCGCGCCGCTCGTACGCCATCTGGCGCTTGGAGATGCTCTTCAGATCCGCGGCGAGGGCGTTCGTGAGGTTGTTCGTCTTGATGATGAGCCCACGGGATTCCACGATCTCACGCTTGATCTCCCTGAGCTCGTCGTCGAAGTCGTGCATTTTCAGGTCCTGAAACCGTGCCCTGTGCAGGAGGCTGCGCTCGTGCTAAGGGGGCCGCGAACGCGGACCCCCGACCTGTGGGAAGGGGGCCGCGAACGCGGACCCCCGACCTGTGGGAAGAGGGCCGCGTTCGCGGACCCCCGACCCGTGGAAGGGGCCGCGGACGCGGACCCCCGAGCCGCGCCAGGGTGCCGCGGACGCGGATCCCAGGCCTCGCCGACAGGCCGCCCTTACGCTACCAGGAAGCTCTCCCCATGGACACAAGCGACATCCGAAAAGGCCTCAAGTTTATGGTCGACGGCCAGCCCTACTCGGTCATCGACTTCCAGTTCGTCAAGCCGGGAAAGGGGCAGGCGTTCACCCGCGTCAAGATCCGGAACATGGCGACGGGCGCCGTGCTCGAGCGCACGTACAAATCGGGCGAGAAGCTGGAGCCGGCAGACGTGGAGGAGCGCAGCCTCCAGTACATCTATCCGGAGGGCACCGACTTCGTGTTCATGGACGCGGCGACCGGCGAGCAGCTCACGGTCCCCGGCGACAAGATCGGCGATGACTCCAAGTGGCTGAGCGACGGGATGTCGATCGACGTGACCCTGTTCAACGGGCTGCCGATCGGCGTCAGCATGCCCCCGCACGTGGTGCTCCAGATCGTGAGCAGCGAGCCGGGCGTCAAGGGCGACACGGCGAGCGGCGCCACCAAGCCCGCCACGGTGTCGACGGGCGCGACCGTCAACGTTCCGCTCTTCGTGAAGGAGGGCGAGTGGATCAAGATCGACACGGCCGACGGCAAGTACCTGGAGCGCGTCAACAAGGGCTGATTCCCGGCTGACCCCCGGGGTCCACGGGCCGACGGGGGTCACTTCGCCTCGAAGATCACTGCAGCCGCGCCGGCGACGCACGCGACGCGGGCTCCTCCGTTGGCCGGCGCGCACGCCGTCGCCTGCGCGAGGTCGTTGCCTGTCCAGAGGCGCGCTGCGCCGCCCGCGGTCGCCACAAGGAGCCCGCCGGCGGCGGGGACCGCCAGCGTGGCGCCGTCCGGCGACCGCGCCGCGCCCTGAGGCGCGGGCGTGGTGAGCGGGAACGACAGCGCAGACGAGGCCGGCGCGGCCGCCCGCAGGTCGATCGAGAGCAGCGCTGCGCCGAGGGCGATGTCGAAGCCGCGCTCGGACGCGGCGAGCGGAACGAAGGGCAGGCGCTCGGTCCCGGCGCAGCGCTCGGGCGCAGCCGCGCCGGGCCGGGCGCGAGGCCCCTGGCCGCGGAGCAGCGGGAGCGGGACCTCCATCTCGCCGACGGCATCGGGCGAGCTGCGGAAGAGCGCGAGCAAGGTGGGCGCGTCGCAGCGCCGCTCGACGGCGACGAGCTCCGCGGGCCCGGCGTGGACGGCGGCGGGCCAGGGAGGGATGTCCGTCGCGGACTCGGCGGAGGTCGCCGGGTCGACGCGGACGACGCCCTGCGCGGTGCGGACCAGCAGGGCGCCGCTCGCCTCGAACGCGAGCGGGCCGAAGGCGCCGGTCCTGGTCGGCTGCGGGGCAGCGGCGGTGCGGTACACGGCGGCGGCTGTCGCCGGCGGCGCGAGCTTCGCGAGGAGCTTGCCGTCCTCCTTGGTGCGCGCCTCGGCGCCGCCGCGGTCGAGCGCCGCGATGGCCGCGAGCGGCGCGCCCCGCGTGGACGCCGCGACCGCCTCGGCGTGGTCGATGGCGGCCGCGAGCCCCGGCTCGCCGCAGCGCACCGGGCCAGCGCCCGTCCAGACGAGCGCCTCGCCGGCGCGCGTGGCGTCGCGGCCGGCGGTCGCTCCAGCGCCGCTGGCGGCGTCGGCGCAGAGGGCGGCGTGGAACCGGCGCAGCCGCTGGGCGGAGGCGGCCACGGCCGGCGCTGTCGACTTGCCGCGCGCGTCCCGGAGCAGGGAGGCGGCGAGGGCGCGCAGCGCCTCGCCGGGCTGGGCCGCGTCGCGCGAGAGGCCGGCGGGGCGATCCAGGAAGACCAGCGGGGCGCGGACCCCGGACGCGGCGCCCGCCGCCGCGGGGAACGGGCGCAGGGCGCCTTCGATTCCGACCGAGACGATGAGATCGTCGCGGCCGTCCGCGTCACGGTCGGCGACCTCGAGGGAGGCGGAGAGCGCTTCCTCCGCAGGCGGCGCGCGGAGGCGGAGCTCCAGGGCGAGCTCCGGCGGCGCGCCCGCGCCCGCGGCGGGCCCGGGGAGGCGGATCACGGCGATCCAGCGCGTGGCGCCCGCGCCCGCGGCGCCGCGGTGAGCGCCGCCGCACTGCGGGGCGAAATCGAAGGCGAGCGCGGAGGGGCCAATCTGGCTGAGGCCGACGCGCGGGGTGCACCCCTGCGCGTCGAGATCGCCGGGGAGCGCGGTGAGCGTGCGCAGCGCCTGCGGCCGCGCGGCGGGCGCAAGCAGGAGCTCGCCGCGCAGGCCGTCGGGCGACCGCGCCCAGGCGACGAGATCGCGCGCGCCGTCCCCGTCGACGTCGAGGAGGAGCCCGGTCTCGAACGTGCGCCCCGTCGGCGCCGCGGCCACGGCGCCGCCCTCGAGCGGCCATTGCTTGCCCCCTTCTGGCGCCGGGACGCTCGGCACGACCGCGAACCGAGGCGCTGCGGCGTCCGGCGCGCCGGCGTCGGCCTCGGGGCCGGCCGTCTCCGCGCCAGGGCCGACGCCGCTCAGCGGGGGCGGGGAGCCGGAGGGCGTCGCCGAGCCGAGCGTGTAGGGCGTGTAGGGCCTGGAGCTCGGGCAGCCATCGCAGCCGGCGGCGGCGAGGAGCGGGAGCAGGGCGCGGAGGAGCTTCGAGCAGGATCGATCGGGCATCGCGGGCGGACCCGTCGGCGCACCGGTGTGCGGCGGGCGGCGCAGGCGTAGCACGGGCGGCGGGCGGGCGTCGTGGAGCCGGCGCGCCATCCAACCGCGCGCCGGATGGCGCGGGTGCGCCTTTCGGAGTAGCTTGATCGAGGGTAGATGAGCGGGCCGAAGCCTCCCAGGGCCGTCGAAGGCGAAGACTATTACCTCGAGGGAGGCCGGGTGGTTTTCACGGAGGCGTATCACCTGAAACGGGGATACTGCTGTAACTCCAAGTGCCGCCACTGCCCTTACCGGGAGAAGGCGCCGGCAGAGTCGATCACCGTCGCGCTGCCTCGGCTGAAGCTCCCCTGACGCCGGCGCAGCGGTCGAGCCTCCGCGGCGGATCGCGGCGAGCGGCGCCATGCAACGTGCCGCCGTGACGGTATCGCAGGAGCTGTTGCGCACGCGCGCCGGCGTCCCGCGATGACCTCTGGGCGGCAATCCGTCTGCGGTTGATGACGGGCGGAGAGCCCCGGCGCACCATGAATGTCGGTTGATCCGGATTGCGTGAAGCGTCTAGGATTTCGCGCCCACATTCGCGCAGGAGCTCCTATGCGTCGCAGTCTTCACCCTCTGCTCTGCTGCCTCTTGCTCTCCGTGCCGATCGGCTGCGACGCCACGTCGGCGAACAGACCGCCGTCCCACGATCCGCCGACGGAGCAGCCGAGCGCGGACACGGACGGTGATGGGATCAGCGACGCGGTTGAAGGGCGCGACGATGCGGTCGACACGGATCGCGACGGTCAGCCGGATTTCGAGGACACCGACTCCGACGGCGACGGGCTGTCGGACAAGATCGAGGGCGCCCCCTTCCCAGGGGAAGCGGAGCCGCCTGACAGCGACGGCGACGGCGTGCCGGATTATCGCGACGAGGACTCCGACAACAACGGGCTGCCCGACGAGGACGACGGCGACGGCGATCGCGACGGCGATGGAACCGCCGATTATGTGGATCCCGACGATGACGGCGACGGCCTCCTGGATGTGGTCGAGATCGGGTCGGACCCGCTCGATCCGGTGAACACCGACGGCGACAGGTGGCCTGATTTCCGCGACAGGGACTCCGACGACGACGATATCCTGGACCGGTTCGAGAGAGAGCTCGACGCCGACGGCGACGAGATCCCGGCGTTTCGAGATCTCGACTCGGACGATGACTGCCGGCCCGATTCGATCGAGCGCGGCGACGGCGATCCCGAGCGGCCGCCCGTCGACAGCGACATGGATGGCGGCGGCGATTTCCTCGACCTGGACAGCGACAACGACGGCCTGCTCGACGAGCTCGAGGACGTCAACTGCGACGGCGTGCTCGACCCGGGCGAGTCCAGCACCGCGAGCGAGGACACGGACGAGGACGGCGTGAACGACCTCATCGAGCAGGCCGCCGGCACGGACCCGAACGACGACCTGGACAACCCGCGGGAGAGCGGGGACTTCGTGTTCATCGTGCCTTATCAGGGCCGCCCGGATCCGGCGCAGGACACGCTGGATTTCTCGACCAACATCTCGCAGGCCGACGTGGTGTTCGGGATGGACACCACCGCGACCATGGGCGGCCAGATCAACAATCTGAAGGGCGCGCTCCAGGAGATGATCGTTCAGCTCGCCGAGGAGATCCCGAACATCGGCATCGGGGTGACTCAGTACAAGGACTTCCCGATCGACTCCTACGGGGGCCCCGACGACCAGCCGTTCTACCTGGAGCACCGGGTGATGAGCGTCCTCACGCCGGAAGGGCGCGAGTCGGTGCAGGACGCGGTGAACGACCTCAAGGCCGATGCCGGCGGCGATATCCCGGAGAGCGGCTGGGAGGCTCTTTATCAGATCGCGACCGGGGCGGGCACGAACAAGGGCGGCGCCGACGTGCCCATGTTCAATCCGCTGACCGCTCCGCCGGGCATGATCCCGGCGGGCGAGACGGTCGGGACCATCGGTGGCGTGGGCTTCCGCTTTGGCTCGCTGCCCATCGTGGTGATCATCACCGACACGCCGAGCCACAACGGGACGCTCATACAGCACAACTACTCCAGGGCCAGGGTGGAGTCGCCGACCCATGTGCAGGCGCTGCAGGCGTTGACCGGCGTGGGAGGCCGCCTCATCGGCATGGTGGCCTCCAATTCGGTCGACGCGCAAGCCGACCTGACGGCCGGCGCGGTGGCGACGGGCTCGGTGGTCCCGCCGGCGGCGTGGGGACCGGAGGGCACGCGCCCGCCGCGGTGCGCGGTGGGACAGTGCTGCATCGGCGAGAACGGGAGCGGCGTGACGATGGAGAACGGCAAGTGCCCGCTCGTGTTCCGGGTCGCCAGCAGCGGCGCCGGGCTGAACCTGGCTGTCGTGCAGGCGATCAAGGTGCTCACGACCTATGTCACGCTCGACATCTCGGCGGCGGCGGTGGCAGACGAGACCGACGCGGTCGACGCCGCGAGCGCGTTCATCGACAAGATCATCGCGAACAACAACGCTCCTGAGCCCTGCACCACCGGCCTCAGGGTCATCGACAAGAACGTCGATGGCGTCGCGGATACCTATACCAACGTGTTCCCCGGGCCCACGGTCTGCTTCGACGTGATCCCGAAGACCAACGTCTCGGTGCCTCCGACGACGGAGCCGCAGGTGTTCACGGCGAACATCGTCGTCACCGGCGACAGCGTGACCACGCTCAGCACCCGCAAGGTCTTCTTCCTCGTCCCGCCGGAGATCCCGGTGCCCCCCATCGACTGATGATCACCCGGCGCTCGCGGCGCCCGGGAGCCGCCGAGAGGGCTCGGCGGCTCCCTGGAGGCCCGGCGAGGCCTGTTCCACGCGGCACGCATCATGGGCAACGACTCTGTCAGCAGGGAGGGGGCGGCGACGTCCGGCGAGGGCCGCGGCGCGGCGCTCTGGGAGCTCGCGCGGCTCTTCTTCCGGCTGGGCGCCACGGCCTTCGGCGGCCCCGCGGCCCATGTGGCCATGATGGAGGACGAGGTGGTCCGTCGGCGCGGCTGGATGACGCGCGAGGACTTCCTCGATCTCTATGGTGCCACGAACCTCATCCCGGGACCCAGCTCGACCGAGCTTGCGATCCACATCGGGCATCGCCGGGCGGGCTGGGCGGGCCTGCTCGTGGCCGGAGGGTGCTTCATCGTGCCGGCGGCGCTCATCACGCTCGGGTTCGCGTGGGGCTATGTCCGGTTCGGCGCGGTGCCGGAGATGTCGGCGCTCCTCTACGGGGTGAAGCCGGTGATCATCGCGGTCGTGGCCCAGGCGCTCTGGGGTCTCGGCCGCGCCGGGCTGCGCTCGCCGCGCTCGCTCGGCCTCGCGGCGCTCTGCGCGGGCGCGAGCCTCTTCGGGATCCACGAGCTCGCGGTCCTGGCCGGCGCGGGCGTGCTCGCCGTCTCGCACCGGCTCGCGGCCGGGCGCCCCGCGGGCCCGTCTCCCGGCGCGGCGGCCGTCGCCGTCCCGGTCCCGCTCGCCGGCGGCGCCGCCGTCGCTGGCGGCGCCGCCGCGACGGCCGCTGCGGTGGGCGCGCCGTTCGGGCTCCTGCCGCTGTTCCTGTTCTTCGCCAAGGTGGGCTCGGTCCTCTTCGGGAGTGGTTATGTGCTCCTCGCGTTTCTCCGCGCCGATCTCGTCGAGCGATACCGGTGGATGACGGAGGCGCAGCTGCTCGACGCGGTGGCGGTCGGCCAGGTGACGCCCGGCCCCGTCTTCACGGCGGCCACCTTCATCGGTTATCTCCTGGGCCGCGTCCCGGGCGCGCTGGTCGCCACGGCGGGCATCTTCCTTCCTGCGTTCTTCTTCGTCGCGCTGAGCGGACCGCTGATCCCCCGCGTCCGCCGTTCCGCCGTGGCCTCGGCCTTCCTGGACGGCGTGAACGCGGCGTCGCTCGCCCTGATGGCGGTCGTCTCGTTCCGCCTCGCCCGCGCGGCGGTGGTCGATTGGCTCACGGGCGCTCTGGCCATCGCGGCAGCGCTCCTGCTCATCCGGTACCGCGTGAGCTCGCTCTGGCTCATCCTGGCCGGCGCCGTCATCGGCGTCGCGTCGGTTCACCTCTGAACCGGCGCCCCTCGCTGTTCCGGCCCCTTCTCGCCGCTCTCGCGCCCGGAGATCAGCCCGGGAGCCCTCTCCCCGCTACCTGGCGGGCGATCGCAAGGAAGACGGCTCGTCCGCGGCCACCAGCGCCGTCCCGGGCCCGATGTAGAACGCGTTGCCTCGCCAGGCGACCCGCCGGTTCGAATACGCGTTCAGCCAGCAGAAGAACCAGCACAGCGTCCGGAGCGGCTCCACCGCCACCAGCGCCAGGTTGGAGCGCGTCGGGCGCAGCATCTTCAAGGCCAGGAAGGTCCCCAGGCTCTGCAGCGTCCAGGCGAACAGCCACATCTCCAGCGCGAGGCCCGACGGGTTGAGCAGCAACGTGAGCCACGCGATGAGCAGCGGCGAGTTGAACGGCTCCGCCGCGAAGCAGAGCGGAACGAGCGTGCGCCGCATCTTCGCCCAGCGGGTGTGTCGATCCAGCATGCGCGTGAGAGAGCAGCTCGTGTTGCGGTTCTCGATCGGATCCAGGCAGAGATCGACCACGAACCCGCACGCGCTGAAGCGCTGTCCGAGCATGTCGTCCTCCGCCAGCACGTGGGCCACGCTCTCGAACCCGCCCACCCGCGCGAGATCGACCCGCCGCATCGCCATCGATTTGCCCACGCTGATCGACCGCCCCGCGAGCTCGGCGGCGGCGACGACCCCGGGCGCGATGAACGCCCCGAGCTGCGCGTTCTCGACCACCGCGCCGAGCGTCCGCTCCCCCGTGCCCACGACAACGCTCGAGACGAGCCCCACGCCGGGCCGCATCAAGATCGACAGCAGCGAGCGGAGGTAGTCTGGACGGACACACACGTTCGCGTCCGAGATGACGAGGACGCTGCCCTCGGCTCTGCGCTCGAGCTCGAGGAGCTGCGCCACCTTCGGATTCAACGCCTCGCTCGGATCCGTCAGGCAGAGCCGCGCCTTCACCTCGGGGTGCGCCGCAATGAAGGCCTGGATCACCGGCACAGCCCGGTCTTCGCGCGAGGCGACGCCGAAGACGATCTCGTAACAGGGGTAATCCAGCCGGGCGAAGGATTCGAGGTTGTCGGCGAGCCCGTCGTCGACGCCCGCGACGGGCTTGAGGATGCTGACGAACGGGGTCGCCCCCGACGGCCGCCACGCTTGGACCGGCGCCACGAGCCGGTGCCGCGCGATCCTCCAGAGGAAGGAGGCCTGGATCGTCGCGTAGATGGTGGATGACAGCGCCGTCGGCGCGACCGTCGCCAAATCTCCCCAATCCATGGATGGCTATGCTGATCGAAACGCGTGGCGTCTCGATGGCCGGACCGCAAACCCAGCGCTGACTTTTCGCGACCGAGGCGTGACAGGCCCTCATCGCCCATGACACACCGTGATGGCCGGTACGAACTCGAGGGTTTACACAGGATCCGTCGCCGACACACGCGCGCCGAGGCACGCGTGCCCATCGGCGCGACCGGTCAGCGTCAGCTGATGCGGCCGATCAGCTCGCGCGTGATGTTCTTCTGGTGCGACTCGAGCGTGCCGCCGCCGATCTCGAGCAGCTTGGCGTCACGGAAGAACCGCTCCACCTTGTACTCGGTGCAGTAGCCCCAGCCGCCGAGCACCTGCATGGCGTTGTCGGCCACCTCCTTGCCCACCGGCGCGGCGAAGAGCTTTGCCGCGTCCGTCCCGAGCCGGTTTCTCCGCTCGGGGCTGACGTTGCGCGCCACCGCGTAGATGAGGGCGCGCGCCGCCTCGGTCTTGGCGTAGCTCTCCGCGATGTAGCGCTGGATCTGCCCGTGCTCGGCGATGGGCTTGCCGAAGCTCCTCCGCTCTCCGGCGTACTGGATCATGATCTCCAGACAGCGGTCCGCGATTCCCAGGCTCATGGCCGCGAGCGTGAGGCGCTCCAGCTCCAGGTTCCTCATCATGTTGCGGATGCCGCCCCCCTCCGGGCCCAGGACGTTCCAGGCGGGCACGACGCAGTCGTCGAAGAGGAGCTCGCTCATCGTGCTTCCCCGCATTCCCATCTTCGGGGTCTTCTCGTCGGTCGAGAACCCGGGGAACCCCCGCTCCACCACGAAGGTCGTGACCCGGCCCTCGATGGTCGCATAGACCAGGAAGATCTGGGCCTCCGGGGCGTTCGTGATGAGCGCTTTGCGCCCCTTCAGGATGTACCGATCCCCGTCGCGCCGGGCGAACGTCTTCATGCCGAGGACGTCTGTCCCGCTCGTCGGCTCGGTCATGCCCATCGCGCCGATCCACTCGCCGGAGAGCACCTTCGGCAGGTACCGCGCGCGCTGCTCGTCATTGCCGGCGTGGAAGAAGTTGTTCACGAACAACATCGCGTGGGCGAGGTACGCGAGCGTGAACCCGGGATCGCTCTTCGCGAGCTCGTGGTGGACGATCACCGCGGCGACCGCATCCATGCCCGCGCCCCCGTACTCCGACGGCACGGTCACCCCGAGCAGGCCGAGCTCGCCGAGCCGCCGCATCAGGGGAACGTTCAGGGTGGCGTTCCGGTCGTGCTCGTCGGCCTGTGGCTCGACGACCTCACGGGCGAAATCGCGCACCATTTGCCGCAGCATCCGGTGCTCTTCCGTCGGGTTTTCCAGATCGCTTGCCATTGCGGGGGATGACGCGCTCATCGCGGCCCAACGTAGCACGCGGGGCCGCGCGTCAGCGATGGGGTGGCACGCCGTTCGCCTCGTCCGTGGACGGACCCTCATCGAAAGGGGCACGAATGAGAAGCTGGACCGATGTGGTGCTCTGGAGCGTGGTGCTGGTCTCGCTGTTGACCTGGCTGCTCGCTGTGTTCGGTGTGCTGACCGTGCACCCGTGGACCCCCGCGCTCCTCGTGATTTCCGCCGCCTTCGCCGTGACCGGGATGCTACGGCAGATGCCCGGGCGGCCGCGGCTCTGAGCTGGCGGGAGCGGCCGGGGCGTCCGGCGGCGCGTCCGTCGCTGGCGCCGGGGGCGAGGGCCCGTCCTGGCAGCACCGGACGCCGGTCGAGTAATCGAGGTAGCTCCTCGGGTGGGCTGTGACGAGGGCCTCGCAGCCGGCGCGGGTCGAGCGTGAGTAGAAGCCGCCTGCGAACGCTCCGCCCGGCTCGTTCACCCACTCATCGAGGTTGCCCACGAGATCGTAGACCGCGTCGCTGCCCCAGCGGCTCCTGCACCGCGGGCTGCCGCCCGTCTCCCGGAGCAGCGGCTCCCGGGCGCTGCGCACGCGGTTCAGCCGGGGATCCAGGTGGCCAATCGACGCATTGCCGTGGAGCAGAGCAGCGGGGTGCGCCGGCCGGAAGACATTGCACGCGCCCTCCTCGAACGTGTCGCCATACGGGTACAGCGTGTCGTCCTCGCCGCGGCACGCCGTGACGAACTCGTCGACCGAGCAGAGCCGCTTGCCGGCCGCAGCGCAGGCGCTCTCGGCCACGAGGCCTGTCACGTAGCCGCTCGGCCGCACCCCGGACCGCGAGCGGGCAAGGGCGGCGATCGCCCGGCCGCGCTGCCAGGCGGCGAGCAGGGGCAGGGGGAAGGCGCGCGCGTGGACGTCGCCGATCCGCCGCAGGCCGGTCGACCAGTCGGCGAGGGTGAGCTCGAGCAGGTTCGGGGTCGACGGGTAGTCGGGCGAGAGCGCCTGTCCGGTGGCGCCGTCGACGAGCATCGCCTCGAAGCGATCGATGCAGAAGCGGCCGCCGTCGATGGCCACCATGTCCGCCGGACACGCGGGCGCGCCCGGCAGCGCGGTGGCGGGCGCCTCCGCGGGCTCTCCTGCGGCCGAGCGCGCCGCCGCGCCCGCGCTCGCGGGCAGCGCGGGGGGAGCGAGGCGCGCGACGCCGGCTTCGGCCTGCGCGTCGAGGCCGCTCACCGCGCTTCCGAACCACCGCAGGCTGCCGTCGGAGGCCCAGACAGCATCGCCCACCACGCAGGCGCCGGGCGCCGCGAGCTCCGGGACGGTCACGAAGGCGCCGGGCGACGGGGCCGGGACCGCGCGCCGCGCGGGCTGCCCGTCGACGCAGAGCGCGCCGGTGTCGTCGGCCGGCCAGGGCTGCGACGCGAGCTCGGCGCCTTCGTCGTCCAGCCACACCACGTGGCGCCGGGCCGCGTCGCTGAGCAGCGCGCCCCCCTCGGGCAGGGCGACGAGCCGCACCGCGAGGTCGCCCTCGACGATCGGCAGCGAGGTCGCGCGCGCCGCGCCGGGCCGGCCGAGCGCGTCGATCGAGAGCGCCACGACCTTGCGCGGATCCGCGGCGCTCACGCCGGCGAGGAGGGCTCCGCCGCCGCGGCGCTCGCAGGCGTCGAACCCCGCGCGCACCGGCGACGCGATGGCAAGCGGCGCGCGGCCTGCGGCGTCGGTGTCGGGCGCGCCGGGCGCGGGCCCGCCCTGAGCGCCCAGCCCGGTGAGGGCGCCCGAGGCGTCGATCCCGGTGATCTGGAGCCTGTCGCCGAGCACCTCGAGGAAGAGCCCGCGCTCGCGGCCGCCGACGAGCGCCGTGCTGTCCTCGTGCGCGCGCCCCCGCAGCGCGGGCACCACGAGCGGTTCGGGCAGGAGCCGCGCCACGTCGGTCCTCGCGAGCCACCAGGACGACCCGATGCGCGCGGCGCGCCGCCTGTCGGTGGGGCGCTCCGGCTCGCCGATCGGCGTGCCCGGCGCGCCGCCGCCGCTCTCCGGTGCCGCCGCCGCGGTGACCAGGGCGCGCGCGTCGAGCCGGTGGAGCTGCCCAGCGGCGAAGGCGAGCCCCTCGCCGTCCGTCGCGAGCGCGCCCCACGCGATGCGCGCGCGCCGCGCCGGGAACGGGTCCGGCTCGCGGCGCGGCTGCCCGTCGGCGCGTGAGGCCGAGAAGAGCCCGCCGGAGATCGTCTGGAAGTACGCGCGATCTCCCGCCCACGCGGCGAGCCCAGGATCGTACCCCGGCTGCCCCGGGGCGCGCCGGGCGCCGCTCGCGGCGATGCGCTCGAGCGCGCCGATCTCGGCCGGCGCGACCGGGGTCGCGTCCGCGAGGCGCGCCGGATCCACGGCGCAGACCGCCCTGGGCGCGGCGCCGGCGACCAGCCGCTGGAGCGAGGGCGCGACGCGCGTCGCCTGGCAGGCCCCGTTGCGGCCGGTGACGTCGACGACCACGGCGCCCGCGCTCGCCGTCACGAGGCGCGGAGCCTGGTGGCCGCGCAGCGCGCCGTACTCGAGATCGCCCTCGACCACGACGCCGCGCCGGCCTGGATCGAGCTTGCCATCCTCGCCGAGCGAGGCGAAGGCGATCTGCGCGCTCCCGAGCCACGACGTGCTCGTTTTCTTCGAGCTCGCCGCGTAGAACAAGAGATCGATCGCGCCTGGCCGCCCGCCTGCGTCGATGAGCCCCATGCCGTCGAGCGGCGGCCGGAAGCGCAGCCCGGTGGGGGACGACGTGGCCGCGATCCCTTCGGACGGCGAGACCCAGCGGAGCCGCACCTCGACCTCAGGCAGCGGCTCCGGCCGCTTCGGCCGGGGCGCGGGGCGCGTGGTCTTCGTGGGCCGACCCTCGTGCCCGCGGCGCTCGCCGCGCTTCTTCCGCGTCGCCTTGCCGCTCGCGCCGGAGGCCTTTGCCGGCTTCCTCGACTTCCCCACCGTCGCCTTGCGGTCGGGTGTTTTGCGCGTGGGCTTCGCGGCCGCAGAGCGCTCGCGCGAGGCGCGCTGCGCCGGCGTCGTGGAGCTGCCGCGCGGCGCGGTCTCGGCGAGCTCGAGCAGCGCGACGCGCTCGCCCACGGCGGCCATGGCGTGCGCGCGGATCGGGGTGCACCTGCGCGCTGCGGCCGAGGCCTCGCCGGGGAGGATGGCCGTCACGCAGAGCTCGTCGCCCTGCGAGGTGAGCAGCGTGGTGGTCCCGTCCGGGGAGGAGTAGGCGCCGGCGAGGTCCTCGTCGAGGAGCAGGTGCGGCGGTCCGAGCTCGCCGGTGGCAGCGTCGAGCCGCCTGACCCAGCCGGCGCGATCCGACGACAGCTTGGAGAGGAGCAGCACCGAGCGGCGGTCGAGCGATGGCTCGATCGTGAACGGGAGCGGCTGCACCGCCGCCGTGCCGAGCGGCGTGCGGCCGGGGGGAGCCACGCTCGCGAGGGCGGTCGCGGCGGCGCCGATCGAGGGCGCGCTCTCCGAGGCGGGGGCCGGGGCCGGGCTGGTGCCGGGCGCGTGCGCCGCGGTGCCGGCCTGTGCGGGCGCGTCCCGCAGGGAGCCGCCGGAGCATGCACCCGCGCCGCAGGCGAGCGGCACGAGCAGGGCGGGGATCACGGATCGGGGGGAGAGGGGGGATCGGGGACGACGCATCCTTCGCTCGCGCTCGGGTCTCCTTGTCCGCGTGGCCGCTCGAGGAGGCGGCCGAGCCTAGCGCGGACGCCATCCGCACGCTCGCAGTGGGTCAGGAAACGGTAGACAGGACGCCAAGAGGGGCGAGGTGCATCGATGGCCGATCGCGATCCGCGATTGTGGGCCTCGGACCGGACCGTGGGTCAGGAACCCCGGGATCCCAAGTTGCGATAACGAACAAGCGAGGGGGCAGCCTCCGAAGCACCCGATGTCTGGGCCCAATAACCCTGCAAGGAAAGAAGAAGTAGTGAAGCTGTCGTGCCCTGATGGCGCCCAGCAGCTCCGGCTGGTAGCCGGTGATGTCCTATTTTGATCGCGCCGCGTACGAAACGATACCAGTGAACCAGTCTGCCGCGGGGACTGTGTCTTGATTCCAGAAAACGGCGCTCACCTTCTTCTTCTCATCATGGCGAGCTGCTCCAGAATGGAGATCTCCTCCAGCAGCACGCTCTACCACTTGGCTTTGTGTCCCTGGAACGTGGGCAGCTAGGGCGCGGCCTCCCGGCTCGGGAAGTAGAGCGCGGTCGCTGTCGGGCGGCGTGGCGCGCTCTCCGCTTCAGGAAAGGCGATCCGCTGTCACGATGCGCAGGTGCTTCGCCACCATCGTCGCGCGGCTGACGTCGGGAGACAGCGCGGCGCCGATACCGTGGGCGTCCTCGTCCGCGGTGACGCCGAAGCCGTGCTTGGCGAGGAGCGCGCGCATCGCGTCGGCGGTGAACGCGGAGCGGAGCGGCTCCCCGAGCCAGCGCACGAGCAGGCCGATCACGCGGAGCCTGAGCGCGGGGCTGTGATAGAGGATGACGAGGCGGCTGCCCGCGGCCGAGCGCCGCGCGATGGCGGTGAGCGTCGCCTCGACGTCGGCCGGGGTCAGGTACATGACCACGCCCTCCCAGATCCAGGTGGTCGGGCGCGCGGGATCGTGGCCCGCCTTCGCGAGCGCGCCGTCGAGGGCGTCGCGCTCGAAGTCGACGGGTACCCAGCGGATGTCCCGCGCGCACGGGGAGAGCGCCCCGACGCGCGATCGCTTGTCGCGCTGCGAGTCCGTGTGATCGACCTCGAAGACGACGACGTCGCGCAGCTCGGGCATGCGCCACGCGCGGCCGTCGAGGCCGGCGCCGAGGATGACGAGCTGCGGCGACGCGGCACCTCGGATGGCGTCGTCGATCGCGACCGTGCGCGCGACCATCACCTTCGACTGGCGCTCGAGGTACGCGCGGCCGAGGCGCCCGCGTAGCCCCTTCGGCGTGACGCCTGCACGGAAGCGCTCGACGCGGGCTCGCGCCTCGTCGGGCAGGAGCGCCATCGCGGTTGGATCGGAGAACCGCGTCACCGTCGTCGCGCCGTGCGCCGCTGCACGTCCCATGCACACGAGCTCCGCGGTCCGGCTTGCGCGCCCAGGCTTCATGCGCGGAACGATAACGGCGCATCCATCACCCGCAAGCCTGCGGATGGGCGCGATCGTCGATCCGCTGCCTTCTCTCCTGGCCACTGGGAACATCCACTGCCAATGTCGGCGGATCGAGCGCCGCCGAGCGCGCAAATCTCACCGGCGTGCCCTGGATCGCCGCACGAACATCGCAATGGCGCCCGCCATCAAGGCGCCGTTCGCTCCGGCGCCCCTCGGGGCCATGGAGCGCCCGGCGCGGCCAACGGCGCACCCGCCCGGCGGGTCTCCCTCGAAGCCCGCCGCCTGCGCTTCGCCGTCGCCCGTGACGGGCGCCTCTCCGTCGGCGTTCTCCGCTATCCAGCGGCCGTATGCGGGCGCGAGCGTGTAGATCCCGCCGTCTCCGCAGTCGGCGCCGGCGGGCGAGCCGAGCGCCCGGACGCTGATGCCGAGGAGGTGCGGCTCTCCAGCGATCATGAGGCACGCAGGCCCGCCCGAATCACCAGGGCAGCTGTCCGGCGACCCGGGCGCGCCGGCCGAGAACTCGGTCGCGTTCCGCTGCTGGAAGGGCGTCTCGCCGAGGTACAGCGCGCCGGAGGGCTCGCCAGGCTCGCCCCGGGCGCCGTAACCAGCGATCACGACCGGTACGCCTTCGTCCAGCAGGTCGTCCAGCGCCTCGGGCGGGACCAGCGGAACCGGGGGTATCGTCTGCACGGGGGTCTCCAGCAGCAAGAGCGCGATGTCCTCCGCCCGGGCGAGCTCCCTCGCGCCGATCGTGCCAGGCGCCGGGAAGCCCTGGTGCCGGACGACCTTGCGGATACGGAAGGTCTGCTCGGGCGGCGCGTCCGTCACGTCGAGCGCGCCCGCCGCCACCCGCAGGTTCGCTGGCCCGAGCTCGGCAAGGAGCTCCCCGGTGACCTCGTCCTGGAGCACGACGCAGTGGGCCGCTGTGACGACGCAAGTCGGTGAGATGAGGACGCCCGAGCACTCCTGGACACCGTCGCTGTCCAGCACGGCGACCGCGCCGAAGAGGGCGTCTGGGGTCGCCGGTCTCCCGTCCTTGATGGCGAAAGACTGCTCCTCCACGGGGTCGCCGGGCAGGGCGTCCGAGCACCCCGCCAGGCCGCCGAGGGCCGCGCAGGCGAGAGCGACGAGGCGTGAGCTCATGTCACGAAGGCTCCGGGCTCACGGCGAGCCGGGCTCGGGTGCCCGGCTCGCCGCGCCCTCGGGATCGGTTACTGGCACTCCTGGATGCTGGAGCAGGACGCCTTCGACAGGCGGATGCCGTCCACGACCGGCACCCCGGCGAAGAACGCCGAGCACTTCGCCGCCGCCCAGACCCCGATCGTGTTGAACTGGTGGCAACTCCAGTTGTCCGAGAAGGAGACGCTGGCGCGGCAGCAGTACGTCGACGCCCTCTGGGACGAGTCGCCGGACTCGACGACCTGCTCCGCGACAGAGAGCCAGCGCGCGCGCAGCTCCGTGAGTCTTGCGTCGAGGGTTCCGCCCGCGTGCTGCCGCTCCATCTCGAACAGGACGGGATCGTAGGACTGGAAGAAGAGCTCGATCGTGTCCGACCCGACCGCGAGCAGGTCTCCGGAAGAGGCACCCTCCTGGAGGAGCTCGATCAAGGTCTGGATCTGGCTCTGCTTCCGCATGGCCTGCGCCTTGGACCAGGCCTCGGCCCATTCGGCCGAGAGCGTCCCGGAGGCCTGCCGCGCCTCCAGCTCGGCGCCGATGTTCTCCACCGTCCGCAGCAAGAGGTCCGGCGTGACGGCCGAAGTCACCTCGGCCTGCGGCGCGGGCGAGTCGCTCTCCGTCTCCGTGGTGTCGCCCGAGCCGCAAGCAGCGGAGAGCGTCGCGATCAGCATCGAAAGGGCAAGAGCAAGCTTCTTCTTCATTCGGATCTCCTGGAAGGGTTCGTGATTGCAGCGCCGCCCGGCGCAATCGCCGCGGTGCGCTCGGCGCGCCGGGGCATCCGCGCGATGCCACATGGCTCCGCCGAGCGCTCAGCAGGCGACAGGCGCCGCTCGCCGCTGGACTGCTGCGGTGAACGGCCCTGTCCAGGCATCCCGCTCGCGGCGAGCGTTTCCGGCCGAGACGGTGCTACGACAAGCTGTAACACGCGCTCGCGAGGGCTCGAGTTCCACTTCGCGACAGGCGATGTACAGAATGCGCCATCGTGCCACGGTATCGCAAATTTGCATCCACGTAAGGCTCAGGTCGAGCCGATCGAGCGCGTGTCTGGCGATGGTCGGAGCAGGTCATCGGTGGCGCGGCCCGGGGGGGGGCCGGTGGCGGGTGCCCCAGGCTTTCAGGATGCCAAGTCGGCTGGGGTATCGCCGGATGGATCGCGGCAGGTTTACATTTCGCGACACGCCCACATAATCAGCGATCGTGCCGGCTCAAGGTTCGGGATCCACGGAGCTCCTGCGGGCGCTGGTGACAGCGGCAGCACGAGACGGGCTCGAGGCCGAGGAGGTTCGGCGTGCGATGGCCCTCCCCAGCGGTCTTCTGGAGAAGCGGGGCGCTCGCGTGTCCATCGCCATGGTCCGCCGCGTGTGGAGCGCGCTCACCGACCACCGGGCGGCTGGTCCTCTCCTGGGCCTCCGCGCTGCCCGGCAGCTCCCCCTGGGGAGCTTCGACATCCTGGATTACCTCACGGTGGCGAGCACGACCGGCGCGGAGGCGTTCGCGCACCTGACGCGGTATCTGCCGCTGCTCGCCGATGCCGGGCGCGTCTGGACCGAATCCGACGGGCAGAGCTTCCGGTTCCGTCACGACGCTCCCGGCGGCGTCCCCTCGCTCTCGGAGCTGCTGCTCGGGCTGATCGTCGCGCGCTCCCGGGCGCTGTTCGGTCCGGCCTATGCGCCGCGCCGGATCCATTTCGCGCACGCGCCCCTGGCCGCGGCGAGCACGTATGAAGACGTCCTCGGCGTCCCGGTGCATTTCGGAGGCCGTTTTGACGAGATCGTCTTCGATCGCGGCATCGCTGAAGCGCCGATCGCCAGCCAGGATCCGCGGCTCATGAGCATCCTTGTCGTGCAGGCGGAGGAGGCGCTCTCTCGCCTCGGCGCCCGCGAGCGTATCACGCAGGACACCGAGTTCGTCTCTGCCTTCCGGCACGCCCTGGCGCTGGCGCTCGACGCGGGTGACCCCGGCCTGGCGCGCATCGGCGAGCGCTTCGGGATGAGCGCGCGGACGCTGCAGCGCCGCCTGGCCGCGGCGCACGTCAGCCACCGCGAGCTCTTGCAGGAGCTGCGGCTGGAGCGGGCGCGGCAGGCGCTGGGCGCCGCCCAGCCCAAGGTCGTGTCCCACGAGCTCGGCTATTCGAGCCCGAGCGCCTTCCACCGCGCGTTCAAGCGGTGGACGGGGCTGACCCCCGGCGCCGTGGCCGAGGGCGCCGCCTCGCCGCCGGCGGGACGGGGCGGCACGTCCATGTGCGACACAGGCGCGCATCGCCACGGCCCACCATCGAACCACACGCCTTCACGCGCAGGAACGCCTTGTCAGAACGACGAATCGCAGCCTGCTCCACGAGAGCGCATGGCGCGCGATGACGAGACTCTGATGGCCTCGCGGCGCGGCGCGTAGGTAAAAGAAGCTGGTTCGCTGCGCGATGAAGTGTGGCGCGGCGAGCCGAAGCGGCGGGAGCGCGCACGTCGCGGCGGCTCGTTCATGGGGCGAAAGAGCGGTTCGGACGCGGTGCGGAGCGTGCAATGCGGCGAATCGGCGTGCCGCAGGCACAAGTCGCCCTCCAGGCTTTCCGGTGGCCCGGGGGGGGGCCCAGCGATCAGCCTGACGAACACGTGAGCTGGGCTGTCGGTCCCGGTGCCCTGGAGCGCAGCGCGCGCTCAGCCTCGGTGGAGCTCGACGCGGCGCCACCACGGGTGAGGTACGGGGCCGCGCCTCGTGTGCCCGGAAGGCCAGCGGTGCCGGACTCCACCCGGCGGCGCGTGGGGGGACGCCAGCCGGCGTGCAGCGGGGCGTGAGGGGACGCCGGCTGGCGTGCCTTGGAGAGGAACAGCACCGAGCGGCCGTCGAGCGACGGCTCGGTGAGGAGGAACGGGAAGGGCTGTACCGCCGCCGTGCCGAGCGGTGTGCGACCGGGGGGCGCCGCGCTCGCGAGGGGCGGTCGCGGCGGCGCCAGTCGAGGGCGCGCTCTCCGAGGCCGGGGCCGAGCTGCCGCCGAGCGCGTGCGCCGCGGTGCCGGTCTGTGCGGGCGAGTCCCGCAGGGAGCTGCCGGAGCACGCACTCGCGTCGCAGGCGAGCGGGACGAGCAGGGCAGGGGAGCACGGATCGGGGGGATCGGGGGCGATGCGTCCTTCGTTCGCGCTCGGGTCTTCTCCTTGTCCGCGTGGCTGCTCGGGGCGGCGGCCGAGCCTAGCGCGGGCACCGGCCGCACGCTCGCGGTTGGTCCGGAAATGGCAGAGAGGACGCCACGAGGGGTGAGGTGCACCGATGGTGGATCGCGATCCGCGATTGTGGGCCTCCGGCTGGACCGTGGGTCAGGGACACCTGGATCCCAAGCCGCGAGAACCGAACAAGCGAGGGAGCAGCCTCCGAAGCACCCGATGTCCGGGCCCAATGTCAGGGCGCTGTGACGCTCCATGCCGGGCCTGGATGCCGAGCCACTCAGCTCAGATGGTATGCGCTCAGCGGAGCGAGCGTCCGCGCGGCAGCGGTGCCGGACGAGCTCTGAAAGATACGACGGGCTCTTGCGGTGATTCGAACGTCTAGCTCCGTTCCAGGTCCTCGCGGTGACCTCGCCCGGAACGTTGCGGGAAGAGAGTCTTACCTAGCTCCTGTTTACAATATCCCAGGTCGACGCCGATGTCGGACACGGAAACAGGACTGGGGGGAGCACATGAAACCCGCGGTAATGGTCTCGAATCTGCTGAATCAAGAAGGGCTCGTCGCGTTGATGGGAGGCGAGGTCGTTGCGCTGCGCGTCCCGAATTTCTATCCGGAGGATATCTGTGTCCAGGTTGCTGCCCGGATGCGAAGATCTGATATGTATGGGAGATATGTGAACGCACCTGAGATCGCCCGCGTTGGCCAAGCGTTCTTTGAGTCTGTTGCGTCAGCGCAGCTTCGGAGGATTTATTACGCAAGGGCCGTCGAATGGATTCGTGAGATGCGGCTGTGCTGCGAGCCGTACCTCAGCCCGATCGATAAGCTTCGCCTCGTTCTCGACGAGATTTGGCCAAGTGGCTCGAGGCTTGGAACCCTGCAAGGAAAGAAGATGTTCGTCGGGTTGGCTCGTTTCTTCGGCGCAGGCGTGGGCGCCGAGCCGCATCAAGACGTCCTCGCCTGGGACGCGCCGGGAGTTGAAGAGGCTGAAAGGGTTGAGGGGCAATTTGCGGCGAATATCTACCTCAAGATGCCTCAGGGCGGTGGTGACTTGCTGATCTGGCCGATGACACTGTCCCGTGAGGAGTACGAGCGCGCGGGAATCTTAGGAAGCTACGGGGTTCATGGATCGATGTTGGCACACGATCCCGTCCGCATCTCTCCCAGGACGGGAGAGCTTATCTTGTTCAACTCGAACCTCGTCCATGCGGTCGAAAAATCCCGCCAGGGCGAGCGCGTTACCTGGTCCTGCTTCGTGGCGAGCCAGGGTGTCAACCAGACGTTGATGATGTGGAGCTAGGCGGGGGATGGAATCTAGTACAAAAAAGGTCTATCTAGAGCGGGCCGATGCGACAGGGAATGTTGTCGTGACCGAGCTCATCGCAGGTGAGAGTCACGTCGTCCGAGTGGCTGAGACCTGGTTCCACCCTCAGGGCGGTGGTCAAAAGTCCGATCGAGGGACCATTGGTTCGGCTCGCGTGCTGCATGTGGCTCACAATGGCGGCATGGTGGACCACTTCGTGGACTCGCTCGCGGGCCTCTCCGTCGGAGGAACCTACGGCTTCGCAGTCGACTCCGCCTGGCGAACGCTGAATTCGGTCTACCATTCGTCCGGGCACCTGATCGCCGGGGTGCTGGAGAGCCTTCAGCATGGATTGACCGCCGTGGCCGGTCATCAGTGGCCAGGAGAAGCGCGCGTCGAGTTCGAGGGGCAGGCGGAAGCTTCCGGCTTTGATGGGCTTGCTACAGAGCTATCGACACGCTTGAGAGAGCTCCTCTCAAAACCCATCGAGGTCAAGGTGACGGGTGACCCGTACAGCTCGCGAGAGATCCAGATAGGGGACTTCCCTGCGATACCCTGCGGCGGAACCCACGTGCGAGCTCTGTCCGAGATCTCCGTTATACGAGTCCTGAGCATAAAGAGGAAAGGGAACCGTGTTCGCGTCGCTTATGACGCGCTACCTCCCTGATTCCTGAATATGAGTCGCTCGACGGACCGAAGCTTGCGGCGAGGGGTCGTGAAGCTGTCGTGCCCTGATGGCGCCCAGCAGCTACGTCTGGTGGTCGGTGACGTCGTATTTTGGATCGATGGACTCGAGCACCGCTTCAAGAGCGTGCTGCACAGCGAGCTCATCCAGTTCATCGCGAGCCTCCATCCTGAAACCGCCTCGCTGGAGGCGATCTTCGCTCATTTTTGAGCGGTCTATCCCGTTGGATCTCCAGCGAGCCTCGAGCGAACGATTCATAAGATCGTGCATGGGGCTCGGCAGGATCTGCTGCGCGCTGGTCTGGCGCTACAGGTGATCCGAAATGTTCGCGGACTCGGCTATCGCCTCGCTGAAGGATGGAGAAAAGAGGATGAAATTGACGGGGGGCACCTGTTTCGCGCCGAGATCGAAGAGCTGCGTGCCCTGGCCAACCGTTGTATTGCCTACGTGGACTCCAGGCCCATCGTCGAGAACGCGGCGGAGCTCTTCTACCTGGACGCTGAGCGCCACGTCGTGCAAGAGAATTTTTTCCATTTGTACTCGATTGGAGCTCAGATGTTGCTTCGCCTGGCCGAGCCGGCGTTCGTGCCTGATATCCTCGACATCAAGCGCGAACTGTCTGTGCTCATGAGCTACGTGGTGTTCTGGCGGGTAGGGCACCGAATCACCGAGGAAGCCTGGCGCCTTGACTATCGGCGAGAAATTGCGAAGTGTATCGAGGATGTTGAGATGAGGATCCGAAAGATCGAACGGTTCCTCACGTCGTCGCGCCCACCCGGATAGCCAGCGCGATCAGTAGAAGCCCCATGAGGCGATTGAAGCCGAGCTCGTGCTCAAAGAAGAATTTTCGGGCCCGCGGCCGAGAGAGCGCCTGAGCGACGAAGGAGAACCAGCCGAGGAGCGTCAGGATCATCGCAGCAACGAAGCCTGCGCGGACAGGCATGGGCAGCGCCTCTCGGAGCACCAGGGCGAAGAAGCTGACCCAGAACAGGATCGCCTTCGCGTTGAGCACATTGACCAGGAAGCCTTCGAGCAGCGGGGAGCGCAGCGCGCTCCCCTTGCCGCGATAAGGCGGTTCCTGATGCGGATCAGAAGGCGGTGCGGTCCTCTTGGAGAGCAAGAGGCGGATCCCCAGGTACCCTAGATAGATGGACGCCGCCCACACCAGGGCAGTGTACACGTGAGGAGAACCGGCGATGACGGCCCCCACCCCGAGGTTTGCGACGAGGATGTACAGTGAGTTGGCCAGCGTCACGCCCGCGGCACAAAGCAGTCCGGCTCTTCGCCCACGGGTAAGGCTGTTCTTCACGGTGACGGCGAAATCTGGCCCCGGTGAGACGAGGGCCAGGAGGAATATTCCGTACGCGTGAACCAGGGGCGCGAGCATTTCGTGGGCTCCCTAAAGCCAAGCGAGTTGACGGTCAAGGTCGGCGACCGTCCTGTCCCTTGACACGCTAGCTTGTGCATCCGGTGCTCCGCGGCCGTGGAGATCGGGAGCGCGGCCCCTCCGACATGCGGCGGGGCGTGGGGGGACGCCGGCCGGCATGCGGCGGGGCGTGGGGGGACGCCGGTGGTCATCGCCCGCCCGATAGCCAGGTCTGATGAGCGAGGCCGAGCCCGACCCGATCGGATAGCGCTGCTCCTCGCATGCCCGCCGGCAGGCGACCGGTCATCCCACCCATCGCGCGAGGACGGCGCCGTTCGCCGGTCACCTCGCAACGTCGCTCCAGTTCCAATTCCAGGTGACATCGCTCTCAGCTTCGGGGGAAATGTCGCCGGTAAACCTCGTGCATTCTTTTTCGGTGCCGGTGCACGATTTCGCAACAAACCGGGAGAGCTTTCCGGAAGTCGTACGGATGACGACGGATGACGGATGAGGGAGCTCCGCTCATGTCCGGCCCGCTCCTCACCCACGACCGGATCCGGAGAATGAACCGCGCCCCGCTGTCGCTCGCCGCGACGCTCGTCCTGGCGGCTCCCGTGGCGCTCGCGCAGGTCTCGCCGCGCGGCGCGCGCCTGTCCTACACGCGGGGGCCTGGCACCGAGGGGTGCCCCGAGGAGCCGAGCCTCCGGCAGATCGTCGCGAGCCAGCTCGGCGGGGTCGACCCGTTCGTGGGCGACGGCGCGTGGCACATCGAGGTGGTCATCCGGCGCAAGGGGACGGCTTTCCAGGGAACGATCGCGCTTCATGACCGCGATGGCCGGGATCTCGGCTGCCAGGAGCACTCGAGCGCGATCTGCGGCGTGCTCGTGGAGGACATCGGCCTTTCCCTCAGCGCCGTCATGCGCCCGTTGCTGCCACCACGGCCGGCACCGGAGAGCGTTCCCACCTCGCCGCCGCCAGGATCGCCGCCCCCGTCGGCGCCGAGGGGCGCTGCTCCGCCCGTCTCGCCGGACGCGCCGCCCGAGGCGCCGGCCTCGAAGCTACCCCACCCCGTCGTTGCGCCGGCTCGACCCATTCCGCGCCCGAGGCCGCCACCGGATCGTCCGCGCCTCCAGGTGGGCGCCGGGGTGCTGCTCGGCGCCGGCGTGGCGCCGTCGGTGGCGGTCGGGTTCTCGGGGTTCGCCGGCGCCCGCTGGGAGAGGTTCTCGCTCTCGCTGGAGGCCCGCGGGGATCTTCCGATCGACGCCGAGCCCTACCGCGGCTGGACCATCGGTGTGTCGGGGTTGAGCGGCTCAGTGGTTCCCTGCGGTCACGCGGACTGGTTCTTCGGCTGCGCCCTCGCCACGGCAGGCGGGCTGTGGACCGTCAGGGACAGCACCGGCCGGGAGTTCGCGCTGCCCTACGCAGGGCTCGGGTTTCGTGCGGGGCTGGAGGTGCCGCTTTCGGCCCGCCTAGCCGGGCAGCTCAGCGGCGACCTCTTGATCAACATACATCGGACGCACTTTCGACCGCTCCATGGCGAAGGGTGGTCCGCGGCGCCCGTTTCGGAGGCGGTGGCGCTCCGTCTGGTTGCTTTCTTCTGAGCCTCCGTGCGGGTTTCGCGAAGCCTCGGACGCGTCCGCGGGAGCTATGGTTGCGAGCGCGTGCGGCGCGCTCCTCGCCGACTGCCACCCCCCGTGGCGAGGTCGCTGTTGCGCCGGAACGCGCCACCGACTCACGACGGTACAGAATTGCGGTGACAGCAGAATGTTGCCGCTGCGGTCGGCGCGATGCTGCCGACCGGCTCGCCGCCGAACGGTTCGCATCGTCCGGGATCGAGGCTGATGACGTTCACCGATTTGCTTCCGAGCGCTGTGCCGGTCGCGACCGTCCCGCAGTGGGAAGCGTCAGCCGTGATCACCTGGGCCGCAACGAGCTGCGAGCACCCTGCGTCGCTGAACGCAGAGGCCAGCACGCTGCACGTCGCTCCGGTGGGCTCGGTGCAGCCGCAAGGCGCGCAGCCGCGCGTGTCCTCCACGCCGGCGTAGAAGACATGCCGGTCCGGGTACGTGGCGGGGCAGTACTGCTCTCCCTCGTGATGGATGCACGTGAGAAACCCCTCCGGCGGTGCGGCGTCGCCGATCGGCGGCGCCGGCGTGCAGGTCATGCCCGGATCTGCGCACGGGGGGGACGCGTTGCCGGTACACGCCCGGGCAACGATCGCGAAGCTCCCCGCCGTCGCGGGCTCGTCGAGGTTTTCCGGCGCTTCCGCGGCCCTCGGTGCGCAACCTGCGGAGACGACGCGAGGCGCCTGGATCGCGAGTGACTGCACGCACGGGGCGTCATCGCAGGTCCGTCCGGCCGCGACGGCATTCACCGAGGTGCAGGTCCCATCCCACCCCTCCGGGGCAGCGAAGGAGGTCGCGGGAGCTTCGGGGCCGCTACACGGAAAGCTGGCGTAGGCCCTCCATTCCACCGGCGCCTCGCAGGTCGCCTCTGGCGGATCGCACGCGCAGGCGGGGCACTGGTGCAGGGCCGGAGCCGCGAAATCCGCGTAGCCCTCGTAGCCGACGATCGGCGCGTTCGCAGGGCAGCTCGGCACGCCGTCGAGGGAGCCGATCCAGAGCAACGCGGGCTCGGACCACCCGAGCGGCTCCTTCGGTACGCACTGCCCTGCGCAGACCTCTGCTGGCGGGATCAGGTCGCCGAAATCGGACGCGATAGCGACGTCCGTGTCGTCCTCGGCCGCGCAGTCATTGCCGCCATCGCCACCAGCGCCGCACCCGCCAGCTCCGCCGGCGTCGGGGGGCTCGAGCACCTCACAAGGCGTTCCCTTGGGTCCTTGGTCCTCATCCCACGGGCACAGGTATGCGGTCGACGACCCGCATCCGCCGGACGCGACACCGACCCCGAGCCCGAGCGTGCTCGCCCAGCAAATCGCCACGATCCCACGCTGCCAACGTCGCGCCCGCGCCGCCATCGCCTCTCCTCATGAGCTGCGGCGTCGTCGAGGACGCGCCGCGGTAAGCGCGGCCACGTTACCAGAGGACCCCGGGGCGCCACCAGCTCAACCCCGGGGCATACCACCCCCCTTCGATCGCATTACGAAGAGCGAGATACTTTTCTCATCTTTTGCCAAGCGACAGCCCACATCGCCCTTCATGAGGGCTCGCGCTGTCCCCGTCGTGCGCCCGTCTCCCGCCAGGCGCCAGAACGAGCACTCTGGCGCCCCACGCGTACGCGGCCCGTCGATTGTGCAGCGAGAAGCGGGGCAGTCCTGGAAGTCGCTCCGATGAAGACCCCATTGCTGACCTCTCCCTGGCGGCAGGGCCGCCCCCTGTCGTCCGATGCGCCGGGATCCCGGACGCGCCGCCGCGCACGCAGCACGCCGAACGAGGCGCTCCACCCGGTGGTCTCGCCCTCGACTGAGGCCCTCTGTGCCGAGCGGCCGTTCGTCGCCGTCCTGCTCCGTGCCCTCCACGTTCCCGCCCGTGACCGAGAGGATCTCCTCCAGACGGTGCTCCTCGGCGCCTGGGAAGCCATCCGAGCGCGCAGGTATCGCCCAGATCCACGGCGGCACCCGCGTGCGGCGCTGCGCGCGTGGTTGCACGGCGTCGTCTGGCGCCAGGTGTGCCATTACCGGGAGCGCGCCTGCATCCGCTGCGAGATCCTGTGCAGCGCGCCCCTCTCGCCCGCCGGCCAGGTGCCTGTCGAGATCGAGGGAGAGCTCGTTGCCCGCGCCGCGCTCCGCGAGGTCGCCGCGCTCCCCAGGGGCCATCGCGAGGTCCTCCTCGCGGCGGCCGGGCGCCTCAGCCTTGTCGCCTGGGCGCGAGCGCGCGGCATGAACCCCAATTCCGCCGCCAGCCGGCTGCGTCGCGCCAGGAGGGCGCTGGCCGAGAGGCTTGCCTCACCGAGGCAGCCGTTCGGTGATGGCGACGTTCGGTGACGCCGGCGCCGGGGTGAGGGCTCCGTTCAGTGCCCGCTCGGTCGGTCGCGTCGAGCCCGTGTACGATTTCGCAACGATCCGGGCGGCCTCGCCGGATTACCTATCCATGAAAGAACCCCGAGCGCGCCCAGCGTCCCCTCCTGCGCCCGCCCCGGCGCTGGCGCCTGCACCTGCCCCGGGGGCGGCGCCCGCTCCCGTCCCGGAGATGACGCCTGCGCCCGACCCAGAGCCTGCTGCCGCACCCGATCGGGATCCTGCGCCCGCCATCGGCTCGCCCCCGCGGCCCTCGTTCGAGGAGGTCTACCAGACCTTGCTCCCCTACGTTCTCGTGGTGCTCTGGCGGCTCGGCGTTGCGTCTCGAGATCTTCACGATGTCGCGCACGAGGTGTTTCTCGTCGTTCATCGGCGCCTCAAGGACCACGATCCTCGCCTGTCTCTCAAACCGTGGATCGCGGGGATCAGCGCCAATGTCGCCCTTCGCCACCGGGCGCTCGCCCGGAACCAGCGGGAGCTGCTCGCGCTCAACGATTCCGAGCCCGTCGAGCTCGCGGACCCTGGGCTCGACGCGGAGCGCCGGGTCGCACAGGCCGAGACCCAGCGTATCGTCCGCGAGCTCATCCAGCGCATCGAGAGGGAACGACGAGCGGTGTTCGTGCTGTACGACCTCGAGGGGAGCGATATGCGCGATATCGCGCAGGCCCTCCAGATCCCCGTGAACACCGCATGGGATCGGCTGAGACGCGCCCGCAGCGAGTTCACGGCCGCGGTCAAACGGCTGACCGCGCGGGACCCGGACGCGCTCGGCCTTCGTGGCCTGCGCTTCGCCCTGATGCCGTTCGCCCTGGCCGACAGACCCATGCTGCTCGACGCAGGCAGGGTCCGGCTCGGCCTTTCGCAGGAGCTCGCAGGGCCGCTGTGGGCGCAGCTCCAGCGGTCGCTCGCCTCGACCGGAGCGCTGGCCCGCGGCACGGACGGCCTCTCCGACAGCCCTGCAGCACAGCCCCATGCAGGCGCCTCCCCGCCGCACGGGCGCCGTTCCGCGAACGTGGTGGAGGTCGCCGATGCCACCGGGCAGAAGCGTACGCCGCCGGTCATCACGATCGCGCGAACCAGGCTCATCATGGCAAGCATGGCGCTGTTCCTCGGGGGAGCCGGGGTGGGCGCCGGCGTGGTTTATGCCGGGCTCCCGCCGCCTGCTGCGGCGCCGGCGATGTCCGTCCGCGCCGGGGTCGAAGGCGCCGCGCCCGAGCGAGCCGAGCGCGCCGGGGCCGGGCGCGCCGCGGGCGAGCTCGCCGTGGCCGACGCCGTCGTGAACGCTGGGCCTCCGGCGGCCGTGGCGATCGCAGCCGCGGCGCCGTCTCGCGCCCCCTCCCGCAAGGCGGCTCCGCCCAGCGAGCACGACACGACCGAGGAGAGCGCGTTGCTCAGCAGCGCCGGCCTTGCGCTCAGCGAAGGGAAGGCGACGGAGGCGCTCGACGTGCTGGCCCTGCACGAGCGGAATTACCCGCGCAGCCCGAGAGTCCAGCTGCGCGAGGCGCTGGCCATCCAGGCCCTCGTCCAGGCCGGGCGGCGCGCCGACGCCCGCGCGCGAGCCGAGCGGTTCCGCGCGGCGTTCCCTCACGCCGTGTTTCTCCCCGCCATCGAGGCGGCCATCAACAGCCCATGAGGGCCGTCACCTCCTATGTCAACCAGAGGAGACGGCCGGTGCGAGGCGCTTGACTTTCTGATCGCGTTTGGATTCCCTGGCTCCCGAACACTCGCGTAAGCCTCGGGCTCGGCGCCCGCGCGAGCCTGGCTCGGGAGGGCGAATACCATGGTGCTGAGGACTTACTCGCTGATCGTGGGAGCGGTCATGGCGACGGCGGCCTGCGACGGAGGCTCGCAAGATGCGTCTACCCAGTCTGGCTCGTCCGACGGAGGCGGCGGGGCTCACGGCGGCGGAGGCAATGGCCCAGGCGCCATTCCCGGCGTACCGAGCCCCGGTGGGTGCCCGGAGATAGGCATGGATCCGGCCAACACCTATTACATCTGCGACTGCGGCGAAGGCGCGGCCGAGGGGTGCGTGGCGGGCGACGACGCGAACCCCGGCAGCCAGGAGTCGCCGTTCAAGACCTACGAGAAGGCGAGCATCACCTTCAACGAGCTCCCCCCCGGCGGCGGCACCGTCGCCTTCTGCCGCGGCGGCGTGTTCGACGTGCCCATGGGGCAGAAATGGGCGAACAGCGCCTGCAAGCCCGAGGCGCCGTGCGTCGCTCGCGATTATGATCCCGATTGGTCGGACAACGAAGAGCTGCCGCTGCCGGTCATCAAGGTCGCGGCCGGCTACGGGTTCGACATCGAAGACGGCGGCAACGCCAACACGGACGGCGGGTACCGCTTCCTGAACCTCGATCTCCGCGGCAACCCCGAGAAGCCCGGCTTCTTCTTCTACAACGACGTCGACGACGTCTTGATCTGCGGCGTCAGCATCGACGGCTTCAGCATCGGGGTCCAGGTCGCCGGGCAAAACACGCCGGATCCCGACAGCGACGGGCGCAGCACCAACATCGTCGTCCAGAACTCCTCGATCACGAACTGCCCGAGCCAGGGCTACCTCGGCGCCTGCGACGGTTGCGGCGTCGCGTACACGCGCTTCGAGAACAACGGGTTCGGGACCGCCGTCCTGAACCATCACATCTACTTCGGCAGCGAGAAAGAGAGTTTCGGCATGTTCGCGGTGGGCAACGACCTCTACCGCAACACCCTCGTGAACGGCAGCTGCGCCGCGACGTCGCTCGTGGTGCACGGCATGTTCACGGACCTCCTGATCGAGGGCAACACGGTGCGTGAAGACAAGGGCAAGGCCGATCTCGGGTGCTGGGGCATCACGGCCGATCCCGGCCACACGAGCGCCGAGTTCTTCTCCGGCCTGGTGATGAGGAACAACACCGTGATCAACATGGGCGGCGTCAGCATCGGCGTCACCGCGTGCCAGAACTGCCTGATCGAGAACAACCTGGTGATCCAGGAGCAGGAAGCCGGCGGTGTCTTGATCAGCGTCCCGAACAAGGGCGTCGCGCCCGACGACTCCCCGCTTCAGGCGATCACGGTCCGCAACAACACGCTCTACGCGAAGACGGACGGCAACGTCACCGGCATCAAGCTCGGAGAAGAGGGCACGGACCACTCGGTGACGAACAACGTCTTCGTGTACGAGGGCTCCGGCATCGACAGCTGCTTCGACTACAGCGGTCTGCCGGACAGCGCCTACGCCGCGCGCAACAACAACGTCTGCTACGGCGTGCTCGGCGCGACGCGCTGGACGAGCACCACCGAAGATCTCGCCGCCTTCCAGAGCGCGACGGGGCACGACACCGACTCCGTGGTGGCGGACCCCCTCTTCACCTCCACCACCGAGCCGTACGACTTCACGCCCGCGGCGGGCTCACCGCTGCTCGACGCCGCCTTGCCGGGGCCCGCCGACGACCTCGAGGGCGAGAGCCGCGGCGACAAGCCGGACATCGGCGCCTTCGAGCGCAGGTGATCCGCGCGCTCGCGCCGCTCGCGCCGACCGCCTGCGACGGCGCCGGCGGCGTTCGTCCGCGCCGAGGTCGAAGGCGCCACGCTCGGGCGAGGCGAGCGCATCGGCGCCGGGCGCGGCGGGCGCGCGCGGCAGGGGCATCGAGGGGCCGGACGGCCTCCGCATGGCCTTCGCGTCCGACGACACGGCCCGCGCTTCGACCCTCCACGAGCGCGCGCACGGGTTCGTCGGGTCCGCCCGCGAGGGAGATCTCCGGTAGGGCTGTCCGCTGCAGCCGGAGGACGCCGCCGGCCGGGCCCGAGGCCGTGCAGGTGGTGCTCGACCGGCCGCGGGGCGCGGGCTAGCCTGTGCGTGAAGGACCCACGATGAGCAAGAAGCTGGACGACGAGTTGGCCCAGGCGCTGTCTCTTGCAGAGCAGCAGGATACGCCCGCGGTGGTGAAGCCGGTCGCGGCGAGCCCGGCGCCGAAGGCGCGCCCGTCGCGCAGCCTCGGCCTGCTGGCGACGCTGCTCGTCATGGTGGGCGCGCTCGTCGCCCTGTTCCTGGTCGGCTTCAAGGAAGCGGCCGTCTACGCGACGCCCGTCGACCAGCTGCTCGCGTCGAAGGACAAGCTCGCCGGCCGCAAGGTCCGGGTCGAGGGCGAGCTCGTTCCCGGCACGCTGGTCAAGCGCGATTCGCCCTGCGAGTACCGCTTCCAGATCCACGGCACGCAGGCGGCGCTGCCTGTGCGCTACGCCCAGTGCGTCATCCCCGACACCTTCCGCGACGTCCCGAGCGGCGGCGTCCAGGTGACCGTCGAGGGCGCGCTCTCGCAGGGCGGCGACTTCGAGGCGAGCCTCGTGATGGCGAAGTGCACCTCGAAGTACGATCCGAACTCGCACGAGATGAAGGGCGGCGCCCAGCCCGGCGCGGGCCCGCTCTCGCTCAACTGAGCGCTCCCCGCCCAAAGGCGCCGCCGTGCGTGGCGCCGACTCGCCCAAAGGCGCCGCCGCGCGCGGCGCCGACTCGCCCAAGGGCGCCGCCTCGCGTGGCGCCGACTCGCCCGGACCCATCTCCCCGCTTTCTGGCAAGCCGCTGACTGGCTCGCTCGCGGGACCTTGAGCCTCCTCGACAAGCTGGTTAAGAGACATCCCCGGACCGACGCCCGAGGAGGAGGCATTTGAGCCAAGATCGCGATCTCGTCGTCCTGACGCAGAACATCTGGGGGGGAGTCGCCCTCTGGGAGCGGCGCCGGACGATGCTGGCCAGGCTCATCGGCGATCTGCGCCCTGGCCTCATCGGGCTCCAGGAGGTGCACGCGCCGGCGGCGAGCGGCGATCTCGGCCAGGCCGGGGAGCTCTCGCGGCTCGCCGGCGGATACCGGGCCTGGTTCGCGCCGGGCAGGGTCGCCGCGGGCGGCGAGTGCGAGGGGGTCGCGCTGCTCTGCCGGGAGGACATCGAGGTGCTCGACCACTCCGTGGAGGCGCTCACGCTCGATCGCGACGATCCGTTCGAGCGCGACAGCCAGCGCGTCGTCTTGCGCGCCGCGATCCGGCACGCCGGCGCGGTGGTCGACGTGCTCGTCACGCACCTCTCGCTGTCGAAGCGCGCGCGGGCGCGCACCGTCCGCGAGCTCGTGAGCTTCGCCGCGCGCGAGCGTCAGAAGTCGGGGAGCCACGGCGCCGTGCTGATGGGCGACTTCAACGCGCTCCCCAGCGAGGAGGCGGTCTGTTATCTCCAGGCGAGCGCCGGAAACGGCTCCTGGCTCGACGCCTGGACGCAGGCGCACCCGGGCAAGGTCGGCGGCACCTGGCCCGCGGGCCTGCCGCTGCGCCGCATCGATTATGTCTTCGTTCAACCGGGGGAGGGGTGGGCGATCACGCGCTGCGAGCGGGCGCCGTTCTCAGGCTCGGATCACCATGGCGTGGCCGCGTGGCTGCGGCTCGGCTCCTGAAGGGCGGGGCCCCGCTCGCCCGGATCTCCAGCGGAACTCGATGGATCAGGCCTTCGCGCGCAATCTGTACCTGCTGCGGCGGACCGGGTAGGCTGGCGGCACATGAGCAGGCTGCTGATCTTGGGGGCGACCGGCGGCACGGGCGCCGCGTTGATCCGTCAGGCGCTGGAAGCTGGACACGAGGTCTCGGCATTCGCGCGTACGCCCGCCACCATCCCTGTCCCGCACCATGAGCGGCTGCGCGCGCTCCGCGGCGACATCATGGATGCTGAGCAGGTGTCGCGCGCCGTGTCCGGTCACGACGCCGTCCTCTCGACCCTGGGGTCACGCGGCCTGGGTCCGACGCGCGTCTACTCGGACGGCATCGTCCACGTCCTGCGCGCGATGAAGGAGCATGGCGTCCGCCGCCTGATCGCCGTCACTGCGGCGGGCATCGGCGAGGAGCAGCAGCCTGCGCTCTGGTTCCGGCTCCTGGTCAAGCCGATGCTCCGCAACAGGTATTCCGACATGCTGCGCATGGAAGAGGCCCTCCGCCGGAGCGATGTGGCCTGGACCGTCGTGCGCGTCCCCAAGCTCACCGATGGGCGGCTCACCAAGGAGTGCCACGCCGAAGTCGACCCCTCGCCGCCGGAGGGCTACCTCTTTGGCGGTCCCACGATCTCGAGAGAGGATTTGGCGTATTTCATGCTCTCCCAGGTGGACAGCGACGAATACCTCCGCAAGGCGATCGTCGTGACGTCCTGAGGGCGAGGCGCGGTCGTCATCTCTTGACGCAGCCGCGGAGCATCGGTCTGCTGCCGCCCCCGCCGTTGTGGCCAGCCTGCGGCGCGCCTGCGGTGATCGCCGCGAATGCCGCGATCGCCGTGATCCTCGCGGTGCTGCCGAGCAGAGGCCTCAGAATACATGATCTTCTCCCCCAGGACCGCTCTCCCATTGTTCCTCGGTCTGGCGCTGATCGCCCTGAGCGGGTGCGAGCTGCTCGCCACAGCGGACCGCAGCAAGATCGATGCGCCCGCAATTGGCGACAATGGCGGAGAAGGCGGCAGCGGTGGACAGGGCGGCAGTGGTAAACAGGGCGGTAGCGGTGGACAGGGCGGCAGCGGTGGAGAGGGCGGCAGTGGTGTAGAAAGCGGTAATGGCGGAGAAGGCGGCAGCGGTGGACAGGGCGGCGCGCCTGGCGCGGTGTGCGGCGATGGCGCGGTCAGCGCTCCTGCCGAGATGTGCGACGATGGGAATCGGACGGCCGGCGACGGGTGCGATCCGGGTTGCGCGATCGAGCCTGGGTTCGCGTGCGCCGGCGCGCCGAGCGGTTGTACGAGCGGGTGCGGCGACGGCGCGCTGGGCGGCTCGGAGACCTGCGACGACGGCGGCGACAAGGACGGCGATTGCTGCTCGCGCGCGTGTCAGGTCGAGTCCGGCTGTGAGGTCGAGCCGAACGACGGATTCGCGTCGGCCAACGACGCCTTCGCCATCGCGCCCGGCGGTCGAATCCGCGCGTTCATCGACCCCGAATCCGACGTGGACGTGTTCTCGGTGACCGTCCCCGAGGGGGCGGTCGGGCGCATCAAGGCAGAGACGCTCGATGGCCCGCTGGGCACGACGTGCAGCTCGCTCGGCGTCGATACCCATGTGACGATCTTTGACGCGAGCCTGGCGAGCATCGAGGACAACGACGATGTCGCCGACGACGATTACTGTTCTTTCCTGGCGCTGCGCAAGCTGAGCCCTGGAGAGTATTTCGTCCGCGTGCAGATCTCCCCTGAAGCGGAGCCCGCGACGTTCGACTACACGCTCTCCCTCTCGCTGGCTACCTCGGTGTGCGGCGACGGCGTGCTGGAGGATCCGGAGCTCTGCGACGACGGCAACACGACCGGCGGTGACGGTTGCAGCGCCGCGTGTGAGCTGGAGCTCCGCACTCCCGAGGTCGAGCCGAACGACACCGCGGCGGAGACAGAGGGGCGCGCCGTGCTCCGGCCGAACGTGCTCGTCTCGGCGGCGATCGATCCCCTCGGCGATATCGACGTCTTCGCCTTCGAGGTGCCGGGCCTCGCGGACGTCCAGCTCGCGACGTTCAGCCCCGGGCGGCTGAACGAGTGTGTCCAGGGAGTCGACACCTTCCTCCAGCTGCTCGACGTGGACGGCGCGACGGTGCTGGCGAGCGACGACGACAGCGGCCCCGAGGCTTGCTCGCTCATCGACTCGAGCGTCGACGACAGGGCGACCCGGCTCCAGCCGGGCACGTATTATGTGAGCGTCGAGGAGTTCAACAACGACGCCTCCATCCCTGGGTACGACCTCCTCATCGCCTTCACCTCGCTCTGCGGCAATGGGGTGATCGAGGAGGGCGAGGCGTGCGACGGCGGGGAGCGGTGTTCCTTGGAGTGCGCGCGGATCCCGGTGTGCGGCGACGGAGCCATCGACGGCGCCGAGGCGTGCGACGACGGCGGGACCGAGGGCGGAGATGGCTGCAGCGCCGCGTGCCAGCTCGAGGGGACCCTCCCGGAGATCGAGCCGAACGACGCGCGAGGCCAGGCCACCGCGGGGCAGGCGACCGCGGCGGGGTCGCTGTTCACCGCGTCGATCTCTCCGCCGGGAGAGGTCGACTTCTTCGCCGTCGACGTCCCCGGCCTTGCCGAGCTGGACGTGGAGACCTTCGACGCGACCGGCCCGACCTCGTGCCGCGGCATCGACACCGTGGTGCGGCTCCTCGGGCCCGACGGGGCCGTGATCGCCGAGGACAACGACGGCGGCGAAGCCAGGTGCTCCCGTATCCGCGCCGCCGTCACCGCGCCGGGCGTCTATTACGTGCGCGTCCAGGACGCTGGAGGAGACTCCATCGCTGGATATACAGTGCGCGCGCGGACAACGGCCGTCTGTGGCGACGGCGTGGTCGAGGGCCTGGAGGAGTGCGACGGCGGCGCCGCCTGCGGGGCGACGTGCCAGCGCATCCCTGTGTGCGGCGACGGCTTCATCGACGAGCCCGAGGTCTGCGATGACGGCAACACCGGAGGCGGGGATGGCTGCGACGCCGCATGTCGGATCGAGGGGGCGATCGCCGAGATCGAGCCCAACTCGACCCCTGCCGAGGCCGAGGCGAACGGCGCTGTTGCGCCGGGAGCGCTCGTGTCCGGCGCGATCGAGCCGGACAGCGATGTCGACGTCTTCGCCCTGCGGCTCACGACCGTCTCCGATCTCCGGCTCGAGACCTTCGACTCGAGCGGCCCCGGGCGGTGCGCCGAGGGCGTCGACACGGTCCTCTCCCTCCTCTCGCCGGACGGGTCGACCGTGCTCGCCTCCGACGACGACGGCGGGATCGGCGCCTGCTCGCTCATCGACTCCAGGAGCCTCAGCGGGGCCGCGGCGCGCCGCCTGGATCCCGGGACATACCATGTCCGTGTCAGCGGCTTCCCCGAGCAGCCGGGGGCCCGCTACACGCTGCGGGTCTCGCTCGACGCCTCGTGCGGCGACGGCGTGAGGGAGGGCGCCGAGGAGTGCGACGGCGGCGCGCAGTGCAGCGCCCGCTGCGAGAGGCTCCCGGTCTGCGGCGACGGCTTCCTCGACGCGCCGGAGGGGTGCGACGACGGCAATGCCGCGGGCGGCGACGGGTGCAGCGCCGCTTGCCAGCTCGAGGCGGTGACCGCCGAGATCGAGCCGAACGACACCCCCGCTCAGGCCGCGGCGAGCGATCTCGTGATCTCGGGCGACGCGCTCCTCGCGGCGAGCCTCGCCGCGGGCGGCGACAGGGACTTGTTCCGCCTGAGCTTGCCTGTCGCCTCGGTCGTGCGCCTCGAGGTCTTCGACGGCACCGCGGCGGGCTGCGAGGGAGGCCTCCTCACGACGCTCCGCGTGCTCGACGCGGAGGGCGGGACGGTCGCGACGGACGAGGGGCTCTCCGACGCAGCGTACGCGGGCGGCATCGGCGGATGCTCGGCGCTCGTCGTGGCGTTGCCTTCCGGCGACCACGACGTCGAGGTCGCGGCGCGCGAGGGCGGCGCGGAATTTCCGCTCTACCTCCTCCAGGCCAAGATCCTCGCGCCGGCGGGCGCCGAGGAGGAGCCGAATGGCACCGTCGCCACCGCGAGCGGACCCGTCGGCTCCGATGTGTTCGTCGCCGGCGCGCGGACGACCGACGATTTCGACTTCTACGCCGTGGATGTCCCGGAGGGCCGGTCGATCCGCGCGGAGATCATCGAGGGCGGCGAGGAGGCGTGCGAGTCGCTCGAGATCGACAGCCGGCTGTCGCTGCTCGACGCCGAGGGCTCGCTCATCGCGGACGACGACGACAGCGGCCGGGGCAACTGCTCGATCCTCGACGGCACCGGGGACGCCCCGCGCCACCCCGGGGCTCACGCGCTACCGGCGGGGCGGTACTTCCTCCGCATCCGCGCCGCGTCGGGCGCCTCGGGCACCGCGGCCCTCTTCGACTACCGGCTGGCCGTCACGCTCCGCTGAGGAGCGCGGGCGCCGCCGGACGTCCGGGATCACCGCCAGTCCCATACGGCCGGGACGGCGCCCGTCCGCCGGCGCGCGTTCGACGCCGCGCGCCGCCGGGAGGCCGGGACGCACCCGCCGCCGCGCGGCGACTCGATGTCTCGATATCCCATCATCGCGAGACTGCCGCGCTCCGTCGCGCCGCCGCGCGGTGTGGCTCCGCGGTGCTCATCGGAGCCGCATGGGGGGGCCATACCCACAGGCGTCGGTAGGTAGACCGAGCGCCGGGGGCGGCACGGAGCTGCCTTGTACCTGGCCCGCGCGTCCGCCGCCGCGCGCCGCGCGCCCGCCCTGGCGTTCCCCGGCGATTCCCGCCCTCGGCCGCGCCTCGCGGCGCCGCCGGACACTGCCTCTCTCGGCGCGGGTGCGTGATACTTCGGCTGGATGTAGGAGCCCGCGGGGTGCGTTCAAGGCAGAGGGCATGAGTTCATAATCGAGGAGTGCCGGTATTCTCCATGGTTCTAACTCCGTCCTGTTTTTGACCGGAAAGATGCCAGTCAAAAGTGCTTGCGTGAGACCGCGGGGAGAATAGTCTCCTGTTGTTCGCGTCATGACCTCGGGGCGGGTTCCTCCGGGAGCGTGACCGTGACGGGACGACGACGACGTGCGTCGCGCCCGTCGGGGCACCGCTCTCCTGGCGCAGGCCCCGGGGGATTGCATCCCTTGGGTGACGATCTGGATAGGTATCTGCATCAAACTTCACCACAGATTCGATTCCTCGGAGGTATTTCTCATGAAGAATTTTGCTCGTTGGGTGCTCGCTTTCGCAACCGTCACGTCGATCTCGGGCAGCGCCTTCGCCATCCGGAACGACTGTTACTACGAGGTGTCCATGAAGACCGGGCTGAGGAAGGTGCCGGTCGGTAAGACCGTCTTCCAGCTGGCCGAGCAAGCGGGCACCCTGTGGAACGATGAGTGCGGCTACGTGGGCAAGTGGGGAGTCGTGGCGGGCCCGGGCGCCGCGGTGGCCGCCAACATCTTCCTTCGCCAGCAGACGACGATCGGGAACAACGACTGCGACTGGAACTCTTTCTATTTCACGGACGGGAGCATCTCGCTCCTGCCCACTGTGCCGATCCCGCCCAACACCGTGGGGTTCCCGCCCAGCTCCGGCATCACCTCACGGCTCCAGAAGGCGCCCCTGTGCAACTTCGTGGGGATGGAGAACGACTACAACGGCTACATCAGTGCCACGGTTCAGTTCTACTCCGCGCTGTCGATGCCCGTGCCGGTCACGTTCGCCCCGCACTGCTTGTGACGGCGTGCCTTTGAGACCGGTCTTCACTGGGCTCTGAGACGGCGCCCGGCGTCCGACCGATCGGCGAGAGCCTCCCTGCAGAAAGCCCTTAGTAACGGCCCCGGGCAGGTCGGGGAGGCGCTCGTCGATCGCGTCGTGCGGATTGGGGAGGGGGCGCCGGCGGAACGCCGGTAGCCCCTTTCTCTTCTCCGCCTCTGCCGAGCTCCAGGCCGCAGGGCTCTAGCCAGGTCAACTTGTCTGGAGGAACAATGATGCAACCGAGTTCGTCGCAACGGAACCCTTCGCGCCGGCCCTTGTGGATCGCCGCCGGATTGCTCCTGGTCGCCCTCGCCGGCGTCGCCCTCTTCCTCGCCTTCCGCTCCGGGGACGAGCAGACCGCCGGGGCGAGGGGCCCGGCCGCCGGGGCCGAGAAGCACGTCCGCTACCGCAACAGGGCGCTCGTGCGCGGCGCGGCACCAGCGGCGAAGGAGGAGGCGCGGCCCACCATCAGCGGCCTTGTCTATGGCACGGACGGGAATACCCTCGCCGGAGCGACCGTCGTCGCCATGACCTTCGAGGTCGCCGGCAACGTGCTCTCGACCGCGGGCTCCGTGAAGAGCGACGATGGAGGGCGGTTCGAGCTCACGCTCCCGGACGGCACCTATCAGCTGAGCGCGAGCGTCGATGGGTACGGGACCACGTCGACCACGGCGCGCCCCGGCGAGGCGGTGAGCCTCGTGCTGCCGAAGAGCGGCGTCATCGAGGGGCGCGTGCTGGACGAGCGAGGCGAGCCCGTGCGCCGCTTCTCGATCGACGTCCTCTCGGCCGTGACGGCGGAGACCCCGGCGACGCCGCCCCTGTTCTCTCGCACGTTCGAGAGCCAGGACGGCTCGTTCCGCGTCGATCAGCTGCCCTCGTGGGACGTCGTCGTGAGGGCGACGGCGGCGGAGTTCGCGCCCGCGTTCTCCACGAACGTCAACGTGCGCGCCGGAGACGTCGAGAAGATGGATCTGACCCTCTCGAAGGGATGTACCTTGACCGGGCAAGCGGTGGACTCGTCCGGCGCTCCGCTGCTTGGGGTGTACGTGGACGCCGAGTCACTTCTCGCCGTCGGCGAGATGAGCAGTCTGTCCATGGAGGCCGCCGCGCAGGCGCAGACCGAGGAGGACGGCTCCTTCAGCTTGCCGCACGTGCCGAAGGGCACGATCGTCGTCCGCGGCTATGACGGCAGCAACGCCGTGAGCTCGACCGAGCTCGAGGTCGCGAGCTGCGACGGCCTGAAGCCGGTGAAGCTCGTGATGTCGCCCGGCGGCAGCCTCTCCGGCGTGGCGCGGGACGGCGAGGGCAAGCCCGTCGCCGGCGCCCGGCTCACGCTCATGCACCGCCCGATCGGCTTCGTGAACACGGTGAGCGACGCGGATGGCAGCTTCAATTTCGACCAGGTCCCGCCCGGCGAGCTCCGCGTCATGATGCGGCGAGGCGAGGAGGTGATGCTCGCGGCGGTCGGCATCGAGGACGGGAAGAACACGCAGCATGACATCTCCTTTGCGCCCCGGGGCACCGGGGAGATCCGCGGCCGCGTCACGGTGGGCGGCAAGCCGCTCCCGGGGGCTCGCCTCATGATGGCCACCCAGATCGGGGACGACGGCGCGATCGGCATGTTCTACCCCGTCACAGCGGAGGACGGCTCGTTCCGCGCGTCCGGGCTCCCGACCGGCGGCTACATCATCAACGTCGAGTCGACGAGCATCGGGACCGCCGTGCACGTGAAGGCGGGCGAGGTCAAGACGGCGGATCTCCAGGTGATCGACCTGCCCAGCATGAAGGGCAACGAGGCCGAGCTCCCGCTGCGGTAGCGAGGCAGCGCCAGCGGCGATCTCCCGGCTGTCCGGAGGCGGAGCCTCCTGGACGGCCGGTCCGCGTTTTCAGGTCACTCCGCCGGGGTGACGGTCAGCGTGAACGGCCCCGAGGAGGCGGCGTTGTAGCTGTCGATGAAGATGTCGATCGGCTGGCCTGCTGTCGCCGCCACCGTGATCGACTCGGGCCACCCGGGCTCAAACGGATCATCCACACACGCGAGCTCGCTGCTCTGGTCTGCGCAGTCGCTACGCGCGTAGAGCACGACATCGGAGTGGCCCTCCGGCGTCGCGGTGATCGTCAGGTCGCCGCTCACCTCCGGGGTATACCGGTACACGAGCTCCCCGCCTTCGCCACCGCACGACGCCGTGACGCCCTGCGTGCCCTCGGAGGTGTCGCCCACCGTCGTTGCTTCCGTGAGCGTCGTCGCGGCCGTGCACAGGGGCTCCAGGTTCACCTTGCACTCGCCGCTGCACACGTTGTCATCCACGGTGTCTCCGTCGTCGCACTCCTCCGTGCCGACGCGCGCTCCGTCCCCGCAGATCTCCTCCGCGAAGGACACGTCGAGCGTATACGACGCGTCCATCCCGTTCTTGCCCTCGATGAAGATGAAATAGGTCTGATCGGCCTCGGTGAGGAGCTCGAGGGGGGCGTCTGCCGGTCCGAACGCAGGGACGCAGCCGAGCAGCGTCGTCTCGTCGTCGCAGCTCTCCCGGATGTACCAGTCGAAGTCGGTCTCCGTCGCCGTCGCGGCGATCTTGACCGCGCCCTTGGCCGGCGCGACGAACCGGAAGACCTGCTCTCTCGTGCCCGTGCCCGTGACGGACGTGGTGATACCAGGGCAGAGCGCCGCGAACAGGTTGGTGCCCGCCTCTGTCGTGCCGGTGAACCTCCCGCCCTCCGAGACGTCGGTGGCCTCCGCGCACGCCGCGGCGATGCTCTCGACGCACGCTGCCTTCGTCGAGCAGTCGCGCTCCTCGCAGTCCTGCAGGCCGTCCTTGTCCTCGTCCTCGGCGCTGTCGCAGATCTCACCCGACGAGACGCAGAACGCGGAGTCCTCGTCGCAGGCGCTCTTGCACTGCGCGTCGTCGTCGCAGCCGCCAAAGCACATCGTCCACCCGTCCTCGGTGACGTCGACGCACGTGTGCCCCGGCCTCCCGCAGTCGGACGCCTCTTCACAGGACTTGAGGCAGAGCGAGAAGCTGCCCTGCGGCAGACACTCGGAGCCCTCGCCGCAGGGCAAGAGCGCCGTGTCGCAGAGCCTTGTGCAGTAGCCGCCTGCCCAGCCGAACTCCTCCTCGGTCAAGCAGAGCCCGCCGAGGCAGTCGTCGTTGACCGTGCAGGCCTCGCCGTCCGCTTTCCCCTCCGGCGTGATGCCCTCGCCGTCGTCACCGCCCTGGCCGCCCTGGCCGCCTGCGCCGGACGTCGTTCCCACCGGCTCGATCTCGTCGTCGTCGCCGCACGCGGCGAGCGCGAGAGACATCGCTGTGACCGCTGACAGGGGAAGACCAAGTCGCATGTTGTTTCTCCTGAAATAGAGGTACAGCGCTCGTATCACGGAACGCAGCAAAACTCGCTACAACAGCAAAAGAAGCCTGGATTGACTGGAATTATTACGTCCAGAACGAAATGTGGTGGTAAGAAAAGAACCCTTACAATCGTTCAATGCTGAGACCGTGAAGTTTCAAAAACGAAACCTGTAGGGGATGTCCTTGACGCATGGCCGCAATTCGGGGTGCTGCCTAGGGGGGGTCCGGATGGCACGGTCAGTGCTTCATGGGAGGCAGCGCCGCCGGCGCGGCCTTCGCCCCCCTGAGGCCCCGGCGGCGCTGTCTTTTTGTCGGTCGTCGTCTCCCCGGTCGTGGTCGCCACGCCTGAGCCCACTGGCTCGCTGCGCCACGCCGGGCGCGACTGTCACGTGGCGCGCGGGGATCGAGCGCAGATCGCCGTAGCGTTGTATCGTCCCGCCGCCCCATGGCGACGAAGCTCATCGCTCCCTCGAGTCACCCCCCGAATCAGAAGTTCGAGTGCCGCGACTGCCCAGCTCGGTGCTGCCGGATGCCGTGGAACATCCGCTTCAGCAGCGACGAAGCCAGGCGGTACCTCGCCGAGCCCTGGGTGCGGGAGCGCGTCGGGGAAGAGGGGGCCCTCGTCATCGGGCGCGGCGTGCTGCCCGTGCGGGAGCGGGATCGCCAGCTCCAGTGCGTCTTCCTCGACGACGACATGCTCTGCAGCATGCAGAAGCGGTTCGGCCACGAGTACATCCCGAAATCGTGCCAGGCGTTCCCGTTCGGGTTCGTCCGAGACGAGAAGGAGGTCGTCGTCGCGCAGCTCTCCCAGCTGTGCCCGTCGATCCGCGACAACTACGGCAAGCCCGTGGACCGCCAGCTCAAGGCGAAGCTCCAGCAGCGAGGCGACACGGAGCGGATGTCGAAGGCGCTGGCGACGCTGAGCGGCGTGATCCTCGCGCAGCCGCTCTATCTGCGCGCCGCGAGGCACTGGGAGGAGCAGCTCGCGACCGGCGCGTCGCCGGCGTCGACGCTGGCGCAGCTCTATGACTGGACGGCGGCCTTCGAGCGCGCTCTCCCCCAGGGCCAGGGGCGCGCGACGGACGCCTCGGTCGACGCCGCCCTCGGGCAGGCCGGCAAAGAGGAGCCCGAGCCGCTCGAGCCCCGCAAGAAGCCCTCTTTCTATGCGCGGGTGTTGTTCGCCTATCTCCTCGGCAACCTCTGTTATCCGTCGCGGGTCCGCGAGTCCCACCGGGTCGAGAAGGCCTCCTGGACGGAGCTCCAGGCGCTGCGCAGCTTCGGGAACAAGGCCGCCTGGATGCTCGGGCGAGGCACCGTCGATATGCTGTTCGTCCCCAGGCCGTTCAAGCTCCAGCGGGTGAGCACGGTCGATCGCTTCCTCGCCGGCGACGAGGGGACCGCCGTCAAGGACTACCTGCGCCTCGTGCTCCAGCGCCGGCACATCTTCTCGGCGCCGAGGCACCTCCTGGCGGCCGTGCTCGACCTCTCGCTGGCCACCGTCGTGATCTCCCGCTTCGCCCGCTGCCGTGCCGCGGCGGACGGCAGGGTCAAGGTCTCCGTGGAGGACGTGCGGGAGGGCATCAGCGTCGCCGAGCTCGTCCTCCTGAGCCACGCGGCCCTGTCGGAGCAAGGCACGCTGATGAAGAACCTGCGCTGGCTCCTGCTCACGAAGCGCGAGAGCTTCCGGGCCTTCCTCGCCACCGAGGCATAGGCCCCTCGTCCGCCTGGTTGGGCCGGCTACCGGGACAGCGCTTAGCACCTCGCGTCAACGTCAGGCCGGGCTCGCCTAACCGCCGACCGCGACTATTCTCGCGCCCACCGGGCCCAGCTGGCCCATGGAGGCACGCGCATGATCGTCATGAAGTTCGGCGGCAGCTCGGTCGAGAGCCGCGCGCAGATCGAGAAGGTCCTTCACATCGTCAGAGCCCGCCTGGCCCGCCGCCCCGTCGTGGTGAGCTCCGCTCACAAGGGCATGACCGACGCGCTGATCAACGCCGCCAAGGCCGCCGCCACGGGGCGGTTCGATCCCTCCGTCCCGGTGAACAAACAGCGCGCGGTCGCCGAGTCGCTCGGCTGCGCGCCCGACCTCCTCGCGCCCTTCTACGAGGAGATCGCCGATCTCCTGCGCGGCATCAGCCTCGTCAAGGAGCTCAGCCCGAGGAGCCTCGACTACATCGCGAGCTTCGGAGAGCGCATGGCCGTGCGCTGCATCGCGGACTTCTTCGCGAGGAGCGGCGTGCCGGCCCGCGCTTACGACGTCTGGGACCTCGGCTTCATCACCGACGCGAACTTCGGCCGCGCGCGCCCGCTGCCCGGCTTCGACGCCCGGATCAAGGCCATCTTCGCCGAGCGCGTCCCCGAGGAGATCGTGCCGATCGTCACCGGCTTCGTCGGCCGCAACGAGGCCGGCGAGATCACGACCGTCGGCCGCAACGGGAGCGACCTCACGGCCACGCTGGTCGCGGCGGGGCTCGGCGCCGAGGAGGCGCAGATCTGGAGCGACACCGACGGCGTGATGACCGCCGACCCGAGCGTCGTGAAGACGGCCCGAAACATCCCGACGATGCGCTTCGAAGAGGCCGCGGAGCTCGCGTTCTTCGGCTCCCGCGTCCTGCACCCCTCCACGCTCCTGCCCGCCATGGAGAAGGGCATCCCGGTGCGGGTGCTCAACACGAACCGGCCGGATCACCCCGGTACGGTCATCGACTTCAATACCGACGCCGCGTCCCCGGCCGTGACCAGCATCGCCTACCGCGAGCGGCAGGTCGTGCTCAAGATCAGCTCGACCCGGATGTTCGGCGAGGTCGGCTTCCTCGCGCAGGTGCTCGCCGTGCTGGCCCGGCACGAGGTCGTGATCGACGTGATCACCACGTCCGAGGTCTCGGTCTCGATGACCACCGACGACCTCGGGAAGCTCAGCCGCGCGCTCCCCGAGCTCGAGCAGTTCGGCGCCTGCGAGGTCCTGCCCAACCGGACGACCCTCGTGATCGTCGGCCAGGGCATGCCCAAGCAGAAGGGCGTCGCCGCGCAGGTGCTCGAGGCGATGGCCCAGGCCGGCGTCAACGTCGAGATGCTCAGCTACGCCACGGGCAGCGTCAACCTGTCGATGGTCATCGAGGACGCGCACGTCGCCTCCGCGGTCGGCGTTCTGCATCACTCCCTCTTCGAGAAGGCGCGGTGACGCCCCCCGGCGTGCCGAACAGGTTGAACCTCGAGAAGCGGCAGAGATTTCACAGGGAGGCGAGGAGACGGGGAGATTTTTCTTTCTCTTCCTCCTCGCCTCCCCGTCTCCCTGTTGTTTTTTCTCGCATCCTCGACGCGATCGGTGTTCCTGCCGGGTGACGGGACGTTGACAGGCGTGACGCGACGCGAGCGCCGCAGTAGGCGTAGGCCTCGGTCGGACCAGGCGTCCGGCCCCGGGGAGACGATGACAGCGGCACACCTCGACGGCAGCGCGACGATCCCGCGCGAGAGCACGACGGACATCCTGCGGCGGATCGAGGCCGCGCACGGCACATTCGCCACGCGCACCGCGCTTGCCTTCGACGCGGACGGCACCCTCTGGGAAGGGGACGTGGGCGTCGACCTCTTCGAGGCGTTCCTCGCGGGGCGCTGCGCGCGGCCCGAGGCAGAGGCGGCGCTGCGCCGCGAGGCCGAGGCGTTCGGCGTCGCCGCGGAGGGCGGCGCGCACGAGATCGCGAGCGCGCTCTACGCGGCGTTCAACGCCGAGCGCTACCCGGAGGACAGGGCCTTCGCGATGATGGCGTGGGCCTTCGCGGGGTGGCGCGAGGACGAGCTCGCGGCGCTCGTCGACCGCGTGCTCGAGGAGAAGGGCCACGCCGGGCGGATCCGGCCTTCGCTGCTGCCGATCCTCGACTGGGCGCGCTCGCGCGGCGTCCCGGTGTTTGTCGTCTCGGCGTCGCCGCGCGCCGTGATCGAGCGCGCCGTCGCGCGCCTCGGCGTCGCGCCCGAGCGCATCGCCGCGATGACCCCGGCCGTCCACGAGGGCCGGCTCGCCCCCGAGCTCGGCGCGCCCGCGACCTACGGCGAGGGGAAGACCCGCGCCCTCGAGCGCATCTTCCCCGAGCTCGCGGTGCTCGCGGCCTTCGGCGACAGCGCCTATGACGCCGCCCTGCTCCGGACGGCCCGGGTGCCCGTCGCGGTCTCCCCGAGCCCCAAGCTGCTCGCGGTCGCCGACTCGATCCCCGGGCTCGTCCTGCTCGCCACCTGAGCTTTTGCCATGGCCACCCTCTCGCTCCGAGGCCTGACCCGCCGGTTCCCGAGCGCCGAGCGCCCCGCGCTCGCCGGCCTGGATCTCGACGTCGATGACGGCGAGCTGCTCGTCCTCGTCGGCCCCTCCGGCTGCGGCAAATCGACGGCGCTCCGGCTGATCGCGGGCCTCGACAGCCCCGACGGCGGCACGGTCTCGATCGGCGGGCGCGACGTCAGCCGCGTCGCGCCGGAGGACCGCGACGTGGCCATGGTCTTCCAGGGCTACGCGCTCTACCCGCACATGACCGCGCGCGACATCATGGGCTTCCCGCTCAGGATGCGCGGGGTCGCGCGGGAGGAGCGGGCGCGCCGCGTCGAGGAGGCGGCGGCGCTGCTCGCCATCGGCCACTTGTTAGAGCGGCGCCCCGGCGAGCTCTCCGGAGGCGAGCGCCAGCGCGTCGCCATGGGGCGCGCGATCGTGCGCGCCCCGGCGGCGTTCCTCTTCGACGAGCCGCTCTCGAACCTCGACGCCGCGCTGCGCGCCGAGCTCCGGGTCGAGCTCGCGGCGCTCGTGCGCCGCCTCGGCACGACGTCGGTCTACGTGACCCACGACCAGGTCGAGGCCATGACCATGGGCGACCGCATCGCCGTGCTCCGCGCCGGCGAGCTCCAGCAGGTCGGCCCGCCGCGCGTCATCTACGAGGCGCCGGCGAACACCTTCGTGGCCGGGTTCCTGGGCACGCCGGCGATCAACCTCCTCCCGCTCGAGCGCTCCGGCGAGCGCTACGAGGGCGCGGCGCTCTCGCTGCCCGCCCCGCCGGGGGTGGCGCTCCCCGACCGGGCCATCGCCGGCGTGCGGCCCGAGCACCTGCGCGTCGCGCCGGGGCGCGGATCGCACGACGACGCCGGGGCGCAGGGCGAGGTGGAGGTCGAGGCGCGCGTCGTCGTGGCCGAGCCGCTCGGCGCCGAGACGTTCCTGTACCTCGACGCGGGCGGGACACGGCTGCGCGCGCGGGCGCACGGCTTCGCGACGCCCGCGCCGGGCGAGGCGGTGCGCGCGCGGCTCGATCCGCGCGACGTGCTCTGGTTCGACGCGGGCTCCGGCGCGCGGATCGCCCCGCCGCGGGCGGCGTCATGAACGGGGAAGGCCGCGCCGTGCGCTCGCGGCGCGACGCGCTCCGGGCGCTCGCCGCGTCGCTCGCCGCGGCCGCGGCGGGCTCGATCGGCTCGATCGGCTGCGCGCGGCGCGCGCCCGACGGGCGGATCGAGGCCTCGCTGTGGTTCGCCTATGGCGGCAAGAACCGCGAGGTGCTCCTGTCGCTCGTCGACCAGTTCCACCGCGAGCAGGGCCGCTACCGCATCGACGCCGTGTACCAGGGCGACTACTTCGAGGCGCTCGCCAAGCTGCGGACCGCGTTCGCGGCGGGCGCGGCGCCCGCCCTGACGCACGTGGTCGGCGAGGTGGTGCCCTACCTGGCCGAGGCGGGCGTGCTCGAGCCGCTCGACCGGTTCCTCGCCGGCGCCCCGGGCGGCGACCTCGACGTGGTCGAGGCCCTCGGCCAGTCGGGGACGTTCATGGGCGGCGGCGAGCGCCCGCTCGTGTGCCTGCCGTTCAACCGATCGACGCCGATCGCCTACTACAACCGGAATGTGTTTCGCGAGCTCGGGCTGTCGCCGCCGACGACCTGGGACGAGCTGCGCGCGACGGCCGCGCGGCTCGTCGTGCGCGACGGCGCGAGCACCCGGCGGTGGGGCTTCGAGTGCCCGGTCGACTGGTGGTTCTGGGCCGCGCTCGTCGGGCAAGCGGGCGGCGACGTCGTGGCCCCGGACGGCACGCCCACGCTCGGCGGGGAGGCGGGCGTGCGCGCCCTCCGGTTCTGGCAGACCCTCGTGCACGAGGACCGCACGATGAAGCCGCCGCCTGGGCGCGATTACAACGCGTGGCAGGTGACGAACACCGACTTCCTGGCAGGCCGGGTCGCGATGATCTGGACCTCGACCGCGTTCCTTCGATACCTGGAGGACAACGCGAGCCAGGCGGGCGCGGGGAAGTTCGAGGTCGGCGCCGCCCCGCTGCCGCGCGACGTGCGCGCCTCGGTGCCCACGGGCGGGACGATGTTCGTGATGCCGCGGGGCGCCGCGCCGGCGGCGCAGGAGGCGGCGTTCGCGTTTCTTCGCTGGATGATGCAGCCGGAGCAGGCGAACTCGTTCGCGACGCGGACAGGCTATATCCCGGTCTCGCGCCGCGGCCTCGAGGTGCTCAGGCAGGGCGGCTACTACGATGCGCACCCGAACGACCGCGTCGCCGTGGACCAGCTCGCGCACGCCGCGCCCTGGCCCTGGTCTCCGGACCTGTTCCGCGTCCAGCGCGAGGCGGTGCAGCCTCGGCTCGAAGAGGCGGTGCTCGCCCCGCGCGACGCCGCCGAGACCCTCTCCGAGGCCGTCCGCGCGGCGCGCGAGCGATGAAGCCCAAACACCCCCTCTCGCCGTACCTGCTCCTCCTGCCCACCGCGGCCTTCCTGGCGGTGTTCTTTTTGGTCCCGCTCCTGCTCGCGGCCAAGAACAGCTTCTTTGCGTGGGACCTGCTCACGCCCCCGCGGTACGTCGGGCTCCGGAACTACGAGGTCCTCGTCGAGAGCGGCGAGCTCGCCGGCACGCTGCTCCGAACGCTCGGCTACAGCGCCGTCGTGGTGGCGCTCTCCGGTGCCCTGGGGCTCGCGCTGGCGGTGGCGCTCGATCGCCCTGGGCCGGTCTATGCCTTCGTGCGTGGCGCGGTGTTCAGCGCCTATGTCGTGTCGTGGGTCGCGGTGGCGCTCCTCTGGATGTGGATCCTCGACGCCGAGGGGGTCTTCACCGTCGCGCTCCGCTGGCTCGGCCTGCCGACGATGAGCTGGCTCGGCGATCCCCGCTCGGCGTTGCTCGCGCTGGCCGCGGTGAGCGTCTGGAAGATCACCGGCTATGCCATGGTCATCTTCCTGGCCGGCCTCCAGGACATCCCCCGCGCGCTCCACGAAGCGGCCGCGCTCGACGGCGCTGGCCCGTGGCGGCGGTTCCGCCACGTGACATGGCCGCTGCTCCGCCCGAGCGCCGCCTTCGTGGCGACGACGAGCCTCATCCTCTCCTTTCAGGCGTTCGACGTGATCCGCGTGATGACGCAGGGAGGGCCGGTCAAATCGACGACCCTCTTCGTCTACGCGATCTACGAGCACGTCTTCGTGAACCTGCGGGTCGGCCGGGCCAGCGCTATGATCGTGATCTTCTTCGGCTTTTTGCTCCTCCTGACGGTCCTGCAGCTCTGGGCGCTCCGCGCGGGCGTGCCGCGCGAGGGGAGGCGGCCGTCGTGACGGCGGGGCAGCGCGGCGGCGCCGGCGCGGGGCTCTTCGACTCCCGCTCGCGCCGCTTCGTCTCGGACGCCGTGCTCCTCGTGGTGGCCATCGTGTGGCTCGGGCCGTATGCGTGGATGACGATCACCTCGCTGAAGACGCTGCCCGAGATCACCCGCGCTCCGGCTTACCCCTTGCCGCAGGCCTTCCAGCTCGGCGCGTACCGCGAGGTGCTCCAGGCGGTGCCGGTGATGCGGTATTTCGCCAACACCGTGCTCATGGCGACGGCCATCGCGCTCTTGCAGATCGCCCTCGCGCTCCCGGCCGGTTATGCGCTTGCGAAGCTCAGGTTCGTGGGGCGGAGCGCCGCGTTCGTCATCGTGCTCTCGTGCCTTCTCATCCCGGCGCAGGTGACGTTCGTGCCGGTCTTCACGATGCTCGGCTCGGTCGGCCTCGTGAACACGTTCGGGGCGCTGATCCTGCCCTTCGGGGTGAGCGCGCTCGGCACGTTCCTGGTGCGCCAGGCGCTGCTCTCGGTCCCTGACGAGATCATCGAGGCGGCGAGGATGGATGGGGCCGGCGAGCTCAGGATCGTCTACCTGATCCTGGGCCCGATGCTGCGGCCGACGCTCTCGGCGCTGTTCCTGTTCAGCTTCGTCTTTCACTACAACGATTACTTCTGGCCGCTCGTCATGACGACCGACGACCAGGTGCGCACGCTGCCGCTCGCGATCGCGCTCTTGCGGGAGCAGGGGACAGGGGTCCGCTGGCACCTCGTGATGGCCGGCAACGTGATCCTGAGCCTGCCTGTGCTCCTCGTGTTCGCGGCGGCGCAGCGGCAGATCCTGCGCGCGGTGACGGCCCGGATCTGAGCGGCGCGGGCACCCGGGCAGGCCCGGCGCCGGAGCCCAGCGATCCAGCGGTCTACCGGCCGGCGTGTGCATCGACGTGGCAGTGAGCGCCGGGCGCGATCGAGCCCTGCCATCGTCGCTGTCGCGCGCCCCCTGCGCTTCGCTCGGGCGGCGGTTGACTGGACGGCACAGCGCGCCGCAGCGTCGGCGGCAGAAGAGAGCGCTGCGCGGTTTGTTCTCGTCCGGACGCCCTCGTTTCTGGCCTGGTCGTCGCACCCGCTCGCGCCGGCCAGGACAGCGCCGGCCACGGCAGCGCCGGCCAGGCGCTGCGGAAGGAGATCCACGATGACCACGACCGAACCCATGTTGCAGAGGCAGATGGTCCAGAAGGAAGAGGGCAGGGTCACGACGAAGATCGAGGAGAGGACCGCAAGGATTCCGTCCGGCACCTATCTCGGGTTGGCGATCGGCTCGATGGCGCTCTCGGCCGGCTTCATGCTGGTCGGCAAGAAGCAGATCGCGAACTTCATCGGCCAGTGGGCGCCATCTCTGCTCGTGATCGGCCTGTACAACAAGCTGGTCAAGATCGAGCACGAGCTGGGATACGGCAATTACCGCTGACAGCCTCTCTCGCGAGCTCCGGCCTCCGAGCTCGGGCCTCCATCCAGCCGGCTGCTCGGCGCCCTCCGTGGCGCCGTCGCGACCCCATGGTCGAGCGCCCGCCCCAGCGTGCGCGGCGCGCGACGCCCTTCGCGCCTCACCTGAGAATACCCGTTCCCGTTCCCGCCTGCGGACGGCGCGCCGCCTGCGGGGATCGCCGCCGTCCAAATCCCGACGCCTGCCTGGAATCCTTCTTGCTGAGCTCGCGCGCGCGGCGAACGGAGGAACCCATGCGTCTGCGCCTTTCTCATTCTCTTGTCATGGCAGGGCTCTTGTCCACGGGCGTTTTCTCGTCAGCTCTCACGGCGTGCGGCCCGGGGGATCCAACCCCGGTGGCCGGGGCCTATGTCGACGACCCTGATCAGGAGATCACGGTGACGGAGGTGCCACCGCCGGCCATCAGCGGCGGAACGCTGATCGTCGCCAGCGACGGTCGCACGGCGGTGGCGGCGGACGCCGACCGCGATCGCGTCTGGATCGTCGATCTCGACGGCGGCGAGCCGGCGGCGGTCCCGCTGGAGCGCGGCGACGAGCCCGGGCGCCTCGTCGAGGACGCGAGCGGCCGGGTCCACGTGGCGCTCCGGCGCGCTGGCGCGGTGGTGACCCTCGATGTCGAGGCGCGGTCGGTCATCGCGCGCAGAGAGATCTGCCGCGCGCCGCGCGGGGTCGCCTACGACGCCGCGAGCGACGCCATCCACGTTGCCTGCGCCGGCGGCGAGCTCGTGACGCTCCCGGCCTCCGGCGGCCCCGCGGTCCGGAAGCTCCGCCTCGCCCCTGACCTGCGCGACGTCGTGGTCGAGGGCGACCGGCTCCTTGTCAGCCGCTTCAGGTCCGCGGAGACGCTGGTCGTGGGCCCCGACGGCGCGGTGCTCTCGCGCCGCACGCTCCCCGTCTTCCACTCGAACGGGTTCGCCAACTCGGACTATGCGCCGTCCGTGGCCTGGCGCATGGCGCCGCTCGCCGGCGGAGGTGCGCTGATGGTGCACCAGCGCTCGATGTCGTCGAAGGTGACCCTCAGCCCGGGCGGCTATTACCAGGCTGCCGACTGCGACGGGAACATCGTGCACGCCGCGGTCAGCAGGATCGACCCGGCGGACGTTCCTGACACATCGAGCACCTCGCTGCCCGCGGCCGCGATCCCGAATGTCTCGCTGCCGGTCGACATCGCTGTCGCGCCCGACGGCGCGCGGATGGCCATCGTGGCGGCCGGCAGACGCTCCGTCGTGAGCGCGACCGTCGACAATCTGGAGCGCGACGCCGAGACGGACAGCTGCAGCCCGGAGGTCACCGCGAACGCGGTGAGCGGGCAGCCTGTCGCCGTGGCCTTCGACGGCCAGGGTGAGATCGTCGTGCAGCTGCGGGAGCCTGCGGCCCTGCAGGTGCTCGGCGGGCGCATCATCGCGCTTCCGGGCGAGAGCGTGAAAGACACCGGCCACGAGATGTTCCACCGCCCGCCGAACGGCGTGAGCGCCGTGGCGTGCGCGTCGTGCCACCCCGAAGGGCACGAGGACGGGCGGACGTGGGACTTCGATCCCGTGGGCCTGCGGCGGACGCAGGCGCTGGGCGGCGGCATCTTGAAGACAGCGCCCCTCCACTGGAGCGGCGATCTGCAGGATCTCGCGGGACTGATGGGGGAGGTGTTCGTCTCCCGCATGGGCGGCCAGCAGCCCGGCGCCCGGCGGCTCGACCTGATGGCCCGTTTCCTCGACAGCCTGCCCGCCTTCCCGGCGTCGCCGCCCGAGGACGACGCCGCCGTGGCGCGGGGCGAGGTGCTCTTCCATGACAAGCAGGTGGCCTGCGCGGACTGCCACGGTGGCCCGATGCTCACCAACAACCGAAACGAGGACGTGGGCAAGGGCGAGTGGTTGCAGGTGCCCTCGCTCCTCGGCATCTCCGGGCGCGCCCCGTTCATGCACGACGGCTGCGCGGCGACGCTCCACGATCGCTTCGATCCGCTGTGCGGAGGCGACAAGCACGGTGACGTCTCCGGCCTGACCTCCGCGCAGCTCGACGATCTGGTCGCGTACCTCGAGACCCTCTGAGCCTTCGGAGCGCCGCGCTCCTCGCGCGATACGACCGAGGCGTTCCTCGACATCCGGGGCCGATTGCCACGCTACGAGCCCCCATCACCCGGCAACCAGCGGAGCGGGGAAACCGCGTGTGACGGGGCGCTCGGCCCGGATGCGCCGCCAGCGGCTGGCGCCGCGCTCTTCGACGGCACAGCCGTTGCTCGTCCATCGCAACAGACGAAATCGACATCGCGGCTCGATGGACCCGGGCCACACGCACGGTCTGTCTTTTCCGCACGTTCATGCGTTCGCACGTTGTCGCGATTCTCACGTTCTCACAACGGGGCGAGCCGGCGCTTCCGACGAAGCTGCCGACCCGCGAGGTGGAGCAGGCGCAAGGAGGGCACCATGCCTAGAGGCGACAAATCCAGCTACACGACCAAGCAGAAGCGGCAGGCCGAGCACATCGAAGAGGGGTACGAGAAGCGCGGGGTCTCCGAGGATGAGGCCGAGCGGCGGGCCTGGGCGACGGTCAACAAGATGACCGGCGGGGGGAAGAAGTCGGGCTCGGGGGTGGGCAAGCCAGTGAACAAGGAGCCAGCGAGAAAGGGGGGCCGCAAGGGAGGCGCCGCGTCCAAGGCGCGGCCGGCCGCCGCGAAGAGCGCGGCGGCGAAGAAGGCCGCGGCGACCCGCAAGCGGAACGCTGCGGCGAGCGCCGGACGGGCCACGGCCGCGAAGAAGGCGCCGGCGAGGGCAAAGAAGAGCGCCGCGTCCAGCGCTCGCTCGCGCAGCTCCTCGGCCAAGTCGACGAGCGGCCGCTCCCGCGCCGCGCAGGGCACGGCCCGCCGCGGCGGGGCGGGGGCCTCACGCAAGACGACCTCGGGGGCGAAGACCGGAGCGCGGCGCGCCGCGAGTGGGGCCTCGCGCAAGACGAGCTCGAGGGCGAAGACCGGAGCGCGGCGCGCCGCGAGCGGGTCCTGACGCCCCGGCGAGAAGGGGAGAGGGGGCAACCATGCAGGAACTTCAGAGCAACGGAGCGACGAATGGTGAGGGCGGCCTGTTGGGCGACGAGTCCGGGCCGCAGGTAGAGAGCCGGAGAGGGCGCGAGTTCCTCACGACCCTTGTCCGGGAGCTGTTTCAGACGGAGCGCTCGGCGATGATCCATCCGCGGATCGAGGCGGAGCGCCTCGGCGATGTGCCGCCGGCGCACGCCATGCGGGCGGTCTCGACCCACGCGGAGGCCGCGCTGTCGGAGATCCGCCCGCTCCTCCGCGAGCGCGGGCTGCCCATCAGCGCGGGCGGCAGCATGGTGGGCGGGGCCTTCTCGGCCTTGCGCGATCACCTCGCCGATCACCTGCTCAGCACCGAGAGGTCCTACCGCGGCACGCTCCTCGGGATGCGGCACGGCGTCGACCTCGTCGAGCTGCTCCAGTACGTCGCGACCGTGGAGGGCGACACGCCCCTCGCCGCGTGGTGCGCGCGCTGGCTCTCGATGCGCAGGCCCCTCGTCGAGGCGGTCGCCGACGAGCTCGCGTGGTTCGCGGCGCGCCCGGTGCGCGCCACGCGGGCGGCGAAGGACGACGTCGTCGCCCACCTCCTCCGGGGCCTCGTGAACGGCGTGGAGCTCGCGGCGCAGCGGCTCCGGCGCCTGGTCACGTTCGCGGGTTGACTCCCGCCGGCCGCGCGCGGAGACAGCCCGGCGCAGGGCCGCGCGCGGCGTCGCGCTGAGGCCGAGGAGGATGCGCCGTGCAGCAGGGGATTCCGACGTGGGGCACACCGATCGAGCTCCTGGAGAGCCACGGGCCCGGCGTCGCGAGCGCGCTGTTCATCGCGGTCGTCGGGTGGACGGCCGCGGCCTGGGCCGCGCGGAGCGTGCGAGCGCTCGGCAAGAAGTGGACGCAGGTCGACGCGACCCTCATCCCCCTGCTGGCCAGTGTAAGCCGACTCACTATCTTGACGGTCACCGCCATGGCCGTGCTCGAGCGCTTCGGCGTCGACACGAAGAGCCTGTTCGCCGTGCTCGGCGCTGCGGGTCTGACCATCGGCCTCGCCCTCAAGGACACGCTGTCGGACGTGGCCGCCGGGCTGGTCTTGCTCGTGCTCCGTCCGTTCGATGTCGGCGATGCGATCGAGGTCGACGGGACCTCCGGCGTCGTCGACGCCATCGACGTGTTCCAGACCAAGCTGACGAGCTTCGACGGCGTCCCGATCACGCTGCCGAACTCCAAGGTCCGGTCCGCCAAGATCCAGAACTTCACCCGGGCGGAGCGCCGGCGCATGGACCTCACGATCGGCGTCAGCGCCACCGCCGACATCGCTCATGCCATCGCCACGCTGCGGGACGTCCTCTCGAACGAGCCGCGCGTGCTGCCGGAGCCGGCGCCGTCGGTCGACGTGATCGAGCTCGCGGACGAGAAGGTCAACCTGCTCGTCCGCGCCTGGACCCTCCCCGCCGACTTCTTCCCGGTGCGGCTCGAGCTCACGCGCCACTTCAAGGAGCGGCTCGACGCGGAGGGGATCGTCGTCCCGATGCCCCAGCGCGAGCTGCATATCCCCCTTCGCGAGCCGGAGCGGCGATCTGCCCCGTTCCTCTGAGCCGGCGCGCGCGGTTCTGAGGCGGCGCGCGCGGTTCGTTGGAGAGGGCCCCGGAGGCGACCCCGCCGCGCCGCCTCTCGCCCCTGCCCTAGGTCAGGGCGTGCCCATCAGGATATAATACCAGGTGCCCACCTCGATGGCGTTCGGGTGCGTGCCGCTCACCCGGGTCAGCGTGCTCGTGAAGATCTTCTTGTTGAACGCAAGGCCGTTGCTCGGCGCCTGCGTCTTCACGTACCAGGCGACCGCCATCAGGGCCGATGTCTGGTTGTCCTTCTCGAACAGGACTCCCATCTTCACCTGGCTGTCGTCAGGGCTCGGCAACCGGTAGAGGACCCCGGTGCGGGTCCCCGGGACGGTGCGCGTCCCCTGCGTCCAGTCGCCCTGGGTCGGGTTCCGGGGGGCCGTGAACTGGTTGCTCGCGCTCACGACGTCCAGGAACGCGTCGAGCGCTGGCGCCGTGAAGCTCGGGATCACCTCGGACGTGAAGGTCAATGTGTTCGAGAAGGTGAGCGTGTTCGCCCACCGCCAGTACTCTGTCTGCGCCTGGAAGCTGAGCTGGCCATTGGAAACACCGTTGATCCCGAGGGTCACGATCCGGACGAGATCCGCGGTCGAGAAGATCCTGAGCCTCACGTCCGGCGGGATCTGCTCGGTCACACCGGAGCCCGGTTTGGCCTTCGCAGGGCTGCGCGTTGAAATAGAAGCGCCGACGGCGGGCGCACCGAACGTTGAGTCTGCATCGTTGCTCATGGTTGCGCTCTCTCCTGGGATGACGATCACGACAGCATCGATCGCAGCGCGCAGGCCCTGCCCAGCCCGCGCTCCGGCGGCGGCGCGGTCGCGCGTGCGTGTTCACGACGCGCGACCCGCGCGGCCTTACCCCGCGTCGACGGCAGGAAACCTGGATCCTCCGGGCCGCGGCGTCGATGACAGGCGGTCACGCGGGAGGGCCGGTGAGCTCCGGCGGCGACCCGATGTTCAGTACCGGACCACCTCGATCGCCTCGGTGCCGAGCCGGATCTGCCGCGACGTCGTCCGGCGCTCGACGAGCGCGCCGGCGTCGAGAACGCCCGCGCGCGCGAGCTGCTGGCGGGCGCGGAAGACGTTGACGTTGAGGTGATGGAGGTCGAGCCGCAGCTTGCCGAGCAGGTCGTCGACGTAGCGCCACCCGCGCTCGGCCGGGGGCAGCCCGCTCTCCCGGTCGCGCAGCCGGGAGCGCGCCAGCATGAGGAGCAGCTCGTGGTGGGCGCGCGCGGCGAGCTGGATGACCTTTTCCCCCTGCACCAGGGAGACGGCGATGTGCTCCTCGTCGTGGCTCACCTCGAAGCGCAGGACGGTGAGGCCGAGGAGCTTGGGGCTCGCCGCGCTCGACGCGGTCGTCGGCACGGCGGCGTCGAGCGTGTGCGGCGGGACGCGCAGGACCCAGGCGCCGCCGGCCTCGATGCGCTCCTGATCCACGGCCGGGCGCGTGCTCCCGTCGATCTCGATCTGCCAGACGCCGTGCTGATCCTCGAAGAGCGTCACCCGGGGATCGGCGGCGTCCGGCAGCGCGAGCAGGCCCTCCTCCGCCGCGCGCACCTCGCCGGTGAGCTCGGCCCGCGCGCTCGTGACGGGCGCGCCGGCCTCCTCCACGGTCCAGCGCTCGGCGTCGCCGCCGAACACGAGCTCCGTCCCCGCGTCGAGCGCGACCCGCTCGGCGGACGTGAGCCGCCGGCCGCTGACGTGCGTGCCGTTCGTGCTGCCGAGGTCGCGGATCCACCAGCGCGCCCCGTCCCAGAACAGGACGGCGTGCTCGCCGGAGGCGCAGCGGTCCCGGAGGCGCACGGCGCAGTCGCGCGCTCGGCCGACCCGCGCGCGCGCCGGGAGCGTCACGCGAGCGCCGTGGGCTTCATGCTTCAAGACCGCCATGGATGCAGCGTAAGATGCTGCCGCCGACCACATCAACGGCGTCGAAGGCGAGGCCTCCCATGAGCGATCCCGCGGCACTCCTCAGGAAGCTAGCGGGCGAGCTGCACCTGTCTCCCTCGGCATGCGCGGAGATCCAGCGGGCGCTCGCCGAGCACGCCGCGCGCCGCCTCACGGACGAGCTACCGGCGACCGTGGTCCGGGACGCGCCGGTGGCGGCGCCCGTCGCGGCCGGGTACGCGCCGGGGCCCAACGGGGAGGCGCCGGCGGCGGCCGGGGACGCGCCCGGGCAGACCGGGGACGCGCCGGTGGCGGCCGAGCACCGCCCGAGCGCGCCTCCGGCGATCCACGCGCCGGTCGCGGCGTGGCCCTGGGACCGCTACGACGATCTCGGGCTCATCGGCCGCGGGGGCATGGGCGAGGTGCGGCGCGTGCGCGATCGCGTGATGGGCCGCGTGCTCGCCATGAAGCTGCTGCGCATCGAGGGGCAAGACGATGCGGACGGCCGCGCGCGCTTCCTCGACGAGGCGCGCCTCACGGCGTGCCTTCAGCACCCAGGGATCGTCCCCGTCCACGACTGCGGGATGCTCCCGACCGGCCAGCTCTGGTTCACGATGAAGGAGGTCCGCGGCCGCACGCTGAGCGCGCTGATCCGCGCGCTCCACGCCTCGGGCGAGGCCGGCCCCTCGCCCGAGGCGCTGCGCCGCGTGCTCGACGTCTTCGTCCGCGTCTGCGAGGCGGTCGCGTATGCGCACGGCCAGGGCGTCCTCCACCGCGATCTCAAGCCGGACAACGTCATGATCGGCGAGTTCGGCGAGGTCCTCGTGATGGACTGGGGCATCGCCCGCGCGACCGCGCGCGGCGCGCTGGCGGACGCGCTCCCGGACAGCGGCCACCACACGCACGCGGGCCTCGTCCTGGGGACGCCGGTCTACATGCCCCCGGAGCAGGCGCGCGGCGAGGCCGAGCAGCTCGGGCCCCCCAGCGACGTGTACTCCCTCGGGGCCGTCCTGTACGAGCTCCTCTGCGGCGAGCCCCCGTTCCGGGGGACGGCGCTGGCCGTCCTGGCGCAGGTGGTCCAGCGGTCGCCCGAGCCGCTCGCCGTCCGGTGCCCTGACCAGATCCCTCGGGATCTCATCGCGATCTGCGAGCGGGCGATGGCCCGCGCGCCGTCTTCGCGTTACGCGAGCGCCGAGGTGCTCGCCGCGGAGATCCGCGGCTTCCTCGACGGCGCCCGCCGTCGCGAGCGGGCGCGCGCCCTGGTCGAGGAGTCGCGCGCGCTGGCGCCGCAGATCGAGGGCCTGCGCGCGCGCGCCCGGGCCCTCCGGGCCGAGGCGAAGGCGGTGCTCGGGCGCCTCGACTCGTTCGCGCCCGCCGCCGAGAAGGCGCAGGGGTGGGCGCTCGAGGACGAGGCGCGCGCGCTCGACCGCGCCGCCGCGCTCGACGAGGCGACCTGGCACCAGAAGCTCCGCGCCGCCCTCAACGAGGCCCCGGACTTCGATGAGGCGCACGCCGCGCTCGCCGACGCCCACCTGGCCGACCTGCGGGCCGCCGAGGAGGCCCGCGACGCCGAGGCCTCGGCGCGCGCCGAGGCGTTCCTCAGGGCGCACGCGCGCGAGCGGCACGCGGTCTTGCTCCGCGGCACCGGCGCCCTCTCGCTGCGGACCGATCCCGAGGGGGCGCAGGTCTGGCTGCTTCGCTATGTCGAGCAGGAGCGCCGGCTTCGCGCCGAGCCCCAGGGCTTCCTCGGCCACACGCCGCTCTGCGAGGTCCCGCTCGCGCGCGGCAGCTACCTGCTCTTGATCCGCGCACCCGGGTACCGCGAGGCGCGGTACCCCGTGAAGATCGGCCGCGGCGAGCACTGGGACGGCGTGCGTCCGGGCGGCGCAGCGCCGTTCGTGGTGCCCCTCCTGCCCTCGGAGACGCTCGGCGAAGAGGACGTCTACGTGCCGGCGGGCTTCTTCTCGGCCGGCGGAGACCCGCAGGCCGGCGACGGCCTGCCGGCCTGCCGGATCTGGGTCGACGGCTTCGTTGTGCGGCGGCACCCGGTGACGCAGGCCGAGTACCTCGCCTTCCTGAACGACCTGCTCGCGCGCGGGCGCGAGGCGGAGGCCGCGGCGGCGTGCCCGCGCGCGGCCCGCGCGATCGCCGGCAACGTGGACATCCCGCTGTTCGCGCGCGACGGGGACGGGCGCTTCGCGCTCGGCCCGCAGGCGCGCGCGGAGCAGGCGCGGCACCCGGTCGCCTCGGTGGATTGGCGCAGCGCCGTCGCCTACGCGTCGTGGATTGAGGAGCGCACCGGCGCGCCGTGGCGCCTCGTCGGCGAGCTCGAGCGCGAGAAGGCCGCGCGCGGCGTCGACGGGCGCTTCTTCCCCTGGGGAGATGAGCCCGAGCCGACGTGGGCCTGCATGGTGGGGGGCCGCCCCGGCCCCGCGAGCCCGGCGCCGGTGGACGACCATCCGACGGACGAGGGCCCCCACGGCGCCCGGGGCCTCGCGGGCAACATCCGCGACTGGTGCGCCGAGCTGTGGATGCCCGACGGCCCCACGGTGGTCGACCGCATCGCGCGCCTCGAGCCAGCGGACGCGGCTGCTTCGGGCCTCCGCTCGATCCGCGGGGGCGCGTGGAGCTCCGGGCCCCCCGCGGTGTGCCGCGCAGCAGGCCGCTTCGCCGCGCGCCCGGAGGATCGCTTCAGCGCCGTGGGCTTCCGTCTCGCCAGGCCAGTCGTCGCCGGCGTGTAGCCGGCGCTCGCCGGCGCGCAGGGGATGCGATTGGCCGCGGTGACCGGCCGTGTTTGACTGCTGAGCCCGTGTCGCAGCGCTGGCGTCGGGGAACCGCCTGGCAACAGACGGCGGATGTCGCGTTTGCACTCGAGCGCTAGGCTCGTGGGGACAGCCTGTGTCCACGAGGTCCATGGAGAACACGGATTCGCGTCAAGAGTCGGCGGAGCCCCCCGATCCGGCTTCGCCCGCGGCGGCAGAGCCCGCTGCGGCGCCCCTGCAGTGCGGCGCGGCGGGGGCTGCGCTGATCGATCAGGAGCGTTCTGCGCTGCATGAGCCCTCCGCGGACGGCGCGCTGGTCGACGCCTTCTTCCAGGCCACGGCTGCGGGGCTCGGGATGATCGACCGCGACCTCCGCGTGGTGCGGCTCAATCAGGCGCTGGCGGACATCAACGGGATCCCCCTCGAGGCGCACCTCGGCAGGACGATCCCCGAGCTGCTCCCGGAGATGAGCGATGTGATCGTCGCCCATCTCCGGCGTGTCCTGGACACGGGCGAGGCGTTCACCGCCGAGGTGACGGGGACGACGCGGGCGTCGGAGCGACCGCGCTCCTGGCTGGTCAATTACGCGCCTGTGCGGGCGAAGGACGGGCGCGTCACGGGCGTGGGGACGGTCGTCCTCGACATCACCGAGCGCAAGCAGACGGAGGACAGGCTCCAGGAAGAAGGGGAGACGCTCGAGCTGCTCAATCGCGCCGGCAAGCAGCTCGCCGCCGAGCTGGATCTGGAGAAGCTCGTGCAGGCGGTGACCGACGCGGCGACCCGGCTGAGCGGCGCCCAGTTTGGTGCGTTCTTTTACAATGTCACGAACGCCGAGGGGAAGAGCTACATGCTCTACACCATCTCTGGCGTGCCCCGAGAGCACTTCTCCGGGTTCCCGATGCCGCGCAATACGGACGTGTTCGCGCCGACCTTCAACGGAGAGGGCGTGGTGCGGCTCGACGATGTCACGAAGGACCCGCGTTACGGGAACAACGCCCCTTACCACGGGATGCCGAAGGGCCACTTGCCTGTCGTCAGCTACCTTGCCGTGCCGGTGGTCTCCCGTTCGGGGCATGTCATCGGCGGGCTGTTCTTCGGGCACTCCGGGCGAGGTGTCTTCACCGAGCGGGCGGAGAAGCTGGTGGTCGGCCTCGCGGCCCAGGCCGCCATCGCGATGGACAACGCGCACCTGTTCCGGAAGGCGCAGCAGCTCATTCAGGCGCTCGAGCGGAGCAACAAGGAGCTTGACCGCTTCGCCTACGTGGCGAGCCACGACCTGAAGGCGCCGCTCCGCGCCATCGCGAACCTCTCGCAGTGGATCGAGGACGATCTCGTGGACAAGGCGACGCCGGAGACGCGCCAGTACATGGAGCTCCTCCGCTCGCGCGTGATCCGGCTGGAGGCGCTCATCGACGGGATCCTGCGCTACTCGCGCGCTGGACGTCTCCGCGACAAGCCCGAGATCGTGGACGTCCAGAAGCTCCTCGAGGACGTCCTCACGCTGCTCACGGTCCCTGCGAGCGCGTCGATCGATATCGCGGCGGGCATGCCGACGCTCCTCGCCGAGCGGATCCCGCTGGAGCAGGTGTTCCTGAACCTGATCGGCAATGCGCTGAAGTATGCCGAACGCCCCGACGCGCGCGTCGAGGTGCGGGGGCGGACGCTGGGCGATCTCTGGGAGTTCTCGGTGAAGGACAACGGGCCCGGGATCGACCCGCGATACCACGGGAAGGTATGGGAGATCTTCCAGACCCTGAACGCGCGCGACAACATCGAGGGGACGGGCATCGGGCTCGCGATCGTCCAGAAGATCGTGCTCAGCAAGGGGGGGCGTGTGTGGGTCGAGTCCGAGCAGGGCGCCGGCGCCACGTTCTTCTTCACCTGGCCTCGGATGGAGACGGACGGCGGGCTCGGCATGCGCTGAGGAGCGCCGGCTCTGGCGTGGCGCGCGGCGCGAGACGAGCGTGGCAATCCGCCACGCTCCGCGCCCCCTGGCGGAGCCGGAGCGTCGCGGCCGCTCGCCGCGGGGCGGTGGCGCGCGATCTGCTTTCTCGCTGTCGGGTGAGCATGGGCCCTTGCCCCATGCCGGGAGCGCGACGGTGAAGCATCGATCCATGGTGGTCCTCCTGAACTGCTCCTCCCGGTCAAACCGCGCGGCGGCGCAGCGCGCGCGGCTCGGGGAGCTCCTGAAAGAGAGCGGCCTCGCCGCGGAGGTGCTGTGCGCCGAGAAGGGGCAGCTGCTCGGAGAGCTCGCCCGCCGCGCGGCGCGGGGGCCTTGCGACCTCGTGGTGGCCGGCGGCGGCGACGGGACGGTGAACACCGTCGCTGCCGCGATCGCCGGCACGGACAAGACGATGGGCGTCCTTCCGCTCGGCACGGTGAACCATTTTGCCAAGCACCTCGGCGTTCCGCTGGCCCTCGAGGGCGCCGTGCGCACGCTCGCCGAGGGGCGGCGCGTCCATGTGGACGTCGGCGAGGTCAACGGCCGAGCCTTCGTGAACAACTCGACGCTGGGCATCTACCCGGGCATCGTGCGCGGCCGCGAGGCGCTCCGGAAGAGGCGTGGGCTCAACAAGTGGATAGCCCTGGCGCTGTCGACCCTCTCCGGGATCCGGCGGCACGAGCGCGTCCGTCTCCGGCTCATCCTGGATGGGCAGGAGGTCGAGCTGGAGACGCCGTTCGTGTTCGTCGCGAACAACGATTTCAAGCTTGGCGACGTGGACATCGGCCGCCAGCGCCCGCCGTGCTCGGGCGAGCTCGGCGTGTGCGTGGCGCACGCGGAGAGCCGCCTCTCCACGCTCAGGCTCATCGCCAGCGCGGTCGTCGGGCGCATTCATCAATCGAACGATTTCAGTATCCTGCGGACGACGGAGCTCCGGGTGGAGGCGCCCCACCGCCGCCTCCACGTGGCCGCGGACGGCGAGGTCCTCAGGATGACGCCGCCGCTCTGCTATCGCGTGCGGCCTGCAGCGCTGCGCGTCATCGTTCCGCTGTCGTCCGACATCCGCGCGGGCTCGTGGCGGCAGGAGGACCCCACTCGCCCGGTCGCGGCGCTGGGGGGATGAGGCGCCGTGCGCACGCTCGTGCACCTGTCGGATCTGCACTTCGGCCGCGTGAACAAGGCCATCCTCCGCCCGCTGATCGACAGGATAGGGGGGCTCGAGCCGCACGTGGTCGTGATCTCCGGCGATCTGACCCAGCGGGCGCGCGACGCCGAGTTCGCCGAGGCGCGCGCCTTCCTCGACGCGCTGCCCTCGCCGCAGATCGTGGTGCCTGGTAACCACGATGTCCCGCTCTACAACCTGTTCGACCGCTTCTTTCGCCCGCTCGACAGGTACCGGAGCCACATCACGGACGACCTCTCGCCGTTCCACCTCGACGCGGAGATCGCCATCCTGGGCATCAACACCGCGCGCTCGCTGACCATCAAGGAGGGGCGCATCAACGCGCGGCAGGTCCGGGGGATCAAGGCGAGGATGTGCGATCTAGGGCCCGAGATCACGAAGATCGTGGTCACGCATCACCCGTTCGACCTGCCCGAGAACTCGCCCCACGCGATCGTCGGGCGCGCGAGGCAGGCGATGGAGGCGATCGCGGGTTGCGGCGTCGACGTCATCCTGTCCGGCCACCTGCACCTCAGCCACACGGGGCACTCCGCGGAGCGCTTCGACGCCGGCGGCCACTCCTCGCTCATCATCCAGGCCGGCACGGCGACCTCGACCCGCGGACGCGGGGAGCGGAACGCGTTCAACGTGATCCGCGTCGACGGGCGGAGGATCGATATCGAGCGAAACTTCTGGCAGCCGGAGAGCAGCGTCTTCGAGATCGCCGGCGCGGAGCATTTCGAGGAGACGGCGCGGGGCTGGGTGCGGGCGGCGTAGGCTCGGCGCGCTCGACTCCTGCGCTGGATCGGGCGGTATGCGCTCGCGACGTGAAATGGGCGATCTCTGGAGAATGCACGCCGTCTCGCTCTTCGCGAGATGGGTGAAAGTGAGCTTTCCTGGCTGATCGTGACCGCCGTTTGTGCTGGGCGCGGGTTGCAGCTCGAGCGCGGCAGCGCTGCACGCTCGATTGACAGCGCCCGGGTCGCCAGCAAGATTCCTCTCGGACAGATGAACAGCGGGAATCGTCGAGAGCGCGTGGTGGCGTCGCGCGCGCGTCGGCGCGAGCGCAGGTGGTCTGGGGGAGGTCAAACCATGAGAAAGCTGGCGGTGACCCCACTGGTGATTTTCGTGCTCCTGCCGGCGGCGTGCCTGCAACCGACCGAGAGTGTCTCTCGCGAGGAGCCCGGGGAGGAGCGAGCTGCGATCATCGGCGCTGGCGCCCGTGCAGACAACACGCATATGGCGGTCGTCGCGGTGCGCGGGGAAAGCGGCCAACAGTGCACCGGCACCATCGTCCACCGGAGCGCTAAAGGTGGCAAGGTCCACGTGCTCACAGCAGCGCACTGCTGCAAGGACTCGTCTCCTCCCAAGGAAATCCGGGTTGGCTTCGATTACGACGATCCGTCGGTCATTCTCCCCGTCGACTCGTTCGAGCGTCATCCATGTTACGAGGACCGCAGCTCGACGCTCTATGGCTATGATGTCTGTGTCGTGACGGCCAGAGGCTCGGGCGCGCTCAATGTCAGCCCGATCCAGCTCGCATCAGCGCCGGATGAGCTCACGGTCGGCGGCGCCGTCACGCTCGTGGGTTACGGCATCACCCCGACGACGAACACGAGCCGCCGGAAGGTCGAAGCGAGCGTCAGCGACGTCGCGCCGTTCACGTTTCTCACCGATCAGACGAACGAACGAGGTGGTCTCTGCTACGGCGACAGCGGCGGTCCCGCGCTGATCCCCCAGGGCGGCGTCGAGGTCGTCGCTGGTGTCATCACGTTGGCAGCCGGTGGCGAGCTCTGCAACGTCGCGGGTGGGTTCGCGCGCGTCACCTTTCCTGGCATCCGCGACGAGTTCCTGGACAAGGTGCTCGCCGGCAGAAAATCGAGGCTCCAGGGCCTCTGGATCCAACGCAGGGGCGACACCCCTGGTCCAGTCCGCGATACGTACATCGCGAGCGACCAGCCCGAGCAGAGCTTCGGCGATCGCGCTGACCTGCTCGTTGGGGCGCCGCCCAACACCGACGCGATTCGCAGCGCTCTGCTCCGCTTCGAGCTCGCCGCGGTCCCCCGAGGGGCCACGCTGCTCACGGCCCGCGTCGGGCTCCGGGTGGCGAGCACGAGCGGGCCGGGGACGATCAGCGTGCACCGCGTGGTGAGGGATTGGGACGAAAGCGAGTCCTGGGCGTCCTTCGGACCGGACGGATTCGACCCCACCCCGGTCGCGACCTACGGCAACGAGACGGCCCGCGTGAGGGCGGAGGGGGTCCTCTCGCTCGACCTGACCGGGCTCGTGGCGAGCTGGCTCGGCGGCGAGACAGACGATCACGGGATCCTGCTCCGCGCAGACGATCGTGAGCAAACCCAGCTCCTCGCCAGCGATGCAGCCCTCTTATATCACTCGAGCCGTCCGTGGATGCACCTCTGCTATCTGCTGGGGCCGCCCTGAGCGCTGTGCTGCGGCGGCCCGGAGCTCTCCACCCGGGAGATCGTGGCTCCCGAGCGTCGGTGTTCTGGGGGAGGTTGAATCATGAGAACGCTCGTCGTGGCCTGGATGGCTATCTCCGCGCTCTTGCCGGCGGCCTGCGCGCAACCGACCGAGAACGGCTCGCTCGAGGAGAGCGGGGAGGAGCGGTCAGCGGTCGTCGGCGCCGGCGCCCGCCCGGACAGCACCCACAGGGCGGTCGTCTCCCTGCACTCCGAGCATGCGCGCTGCAGCGGCACCATCGTTCGGCAGAGCGCCGACCGCAACAAGGTGTACGTGCTCACCGCCGCGCACTGCTGCCGGGAGTCCTCTCCGCCCAAGGAGGTCCGGATCGGCTTCGATCTCTCCGATCCGTCGCTCGTTCTCCCTGTCGATTCATTCCAGAATCACCCGTGCTTCGATGAACGCGAGGGATCGCTCGACCGTGACTACGATGTCTGCGTCGTGGCGGTCAAAGACGCGGGCGCGCTCAAGGTCACGCCGATCCCGATCGTGTCGGCGGCTGACGGCCTCACGGTCGGCAGCGATGTCACGATCGTTGGTTACGGCACCTCCCCGGCGATAAACACTCGTCGCCAGAGGGCGAAAGCGCGGGTCAGCGAGGTCACTCCGCTCTCCCTCGCCCTCGATCAGACGAACGAGCAAGGCGGCGTGTGCGCCGGCGACAGCGGCGGACCCGCGCTGATCCCGCAGGGCGGCGTCGAGGTCGTCGCTGGTGTCACCTCGTCTGCTGCTGGCCTCGGGCTCTGCGACATCACGGGCACGCTGGGGCGTGTCGCCTTTCCTGCCATCCGGGACGAGTTTCTCGATAACGTGCTCGCCGGCGAGAAATCCATGCTCAAGGGCATCATCCTCCAGCGCCTTGGCATCTCCCTCGGCCCGGTTCTCGATACCTACATCGCGAGCGATAAGCCCGATCAGAGCTTTGGCGAGCGCGCCGTGCTGCTCGTGGGGGCACCGCCGAACACGAACGCGATCCGCAATGCCCTGCTCCGCTTCGATCTCACGGCGGTCCCCCGCGGGGCCACGCTCCTCGCGGCCCGCCTCGGGCTCATGATAGGGAGCACGAGCGAGCCGGGGACGATCAGCGTGCACCGCGTCGTGAAGGAATGGGACGAGCGCGAGTCCTGGGTCTCCTTTGGAAAGGACGGGTTCGACGCCACCCCGGTCGCGACGTCCGGCAATCAGACCGCCAGCGTGAGCACCTTCAGTACCCTCTCGTTCGACGTGACCGCCCTCGTGACGGATTGGCTCAGCGGCAAGAAGGAGGATCACGGGATGCTGCTCCGCGCGCGTGATGGCGCGCAGACTCAGTTCCTCGCCAGCGAGATCGCGCCGGTGACCGCCTCGAATAGGCCCTGGATGCACCTCTGCTACCTGCCGGGGCCGCCCTAGCGCCGTGTCCCCGAGCTCGTCCCAGGCCCCCACCGCCCACGGCAGGCACCCAGAGAGGGAGTTCGCCGAGGGGGATGGGCCGATGTCTGTCTGGTCTGTCTGTTGAAACAGTCAAGTGAGCGGTAGGCGCCCAGAGAGGGTGGTCTCCGCGCGGGGTGGGGGATGGGCCGATGTTTGAGCCTGACTCATCTCTCCTCCGGCGGAGCCGGAGGAGAGATGAGTCAGGCGAGTTCGGCGGGGCCCCCACCCCGCGCGGAGACCACCCTCTCTGGGCGCCGGGCGACCCGGCAAGACCTCACGCCCACCGGGACAACGACCGCATCACCGTGGCGGCCCGGTTCCTGTCACCCCATCACGCCAGCCGCCCGAGCTCCCGGAACCGCCCGCGCAGGTCGTTGTAGAGCCCCCGGTACACCGCGTGGATCTCCCGGTACCGCGCCGAGCGCGCCGCGTCCGGCGCGACCCGCGACACGACATGGACGAACGCGTCCGCCGCCTCCTCGACCGACGAGAACAGCCCCGCGCCCGCCGCGCCGAGGAGCGCCGCGCCGTAGGCCGGGCCCTCGGTCGACGTCGTGATCGCCACCGGCGCCTCGAAGACATCGGCCATCAGCTGGCGCCAGAACGGGCTCCGCGCCCCGCCGCCCGTCAGGCGGATCTCGTCGATCGAGACCGCCGACGCGCCGTTCGTCTGGCCCACGCCGCGCATCAGATCCAGCGAGTCCGCGAGCCCGAACGTGATGCCCTCCAGCACCGCGCGCGAGAGATCGGCCTTCGTCGTCCGGGCGCTCAGCCCCACGAACGCGCCGCGCGCCGCCGCATCGTTATGCGGCGTGCGCTCGCCCATCAGGTACGGAAGGAAGACGACCCCGCCCGCGCCCGGGCGCGCCGTCGACGCCGTGTCCGAGATGATCTCGTACGGATCGACCTTGCGGAGCTCGGCCGCCAGGCGCTCCCCGTCGCCGAGGACGTCGCGGTACCAGCGGAGCGCGCCGCCGGCGGCGAGCATCACCCCCATCAGGTAGAAGCGGCCCGGGACCGCGTGGCAGAAGCTATGGAGCCGCATCTCGGGCTCCACGATCCACGAGTCGGTGTGCGCCAGGATCACGCCGCTCGTGCCGACCGAGGCCATCGCCCGGCCGGGGCGCACGATGCCGAGCCCCACCGCGCCCGCCGCGTTGTCCGCGGCGCCCCTCACGACGGGGATACCCGCCGGCAGCCCCGTCGCGGCCGCGACCTCGGCCGTCAGCTGGCCGAGCGGCGCGTTCGAGGGCGCAGACCGCGGGAACACCGCGCGCGGGACGCCGACCGCCGAGAGGAGCTCGGCGCTGAAGGAGCGATCCCCGGGCGAGAACGCCAGCGTGCCGCTCGCGTCGCTGTCGTCCGTCCCGAGCTCGCCCGTCAGCCGCAAGCCCACGAAATCCTTCGGCATGAGGACCGCGCGGACGCGCGCGAACGCCTCGGGCTCGTTCGCCCGCAGCCACAGCAGCTTCGGCAGCGTGAACCCCTCGAGCGCGCGGTTGCCGACCAGGCGAGCGAGCCCCGCGTCGCCGACCTTCGGGTTCGCGCGGATGGCCTCACACTCGGCCGTGGTGCGCGTGTCGCACCACAGGATCGCAGGCCGGATGACCGCCTGCGCCTCGTCCAGCAGGACCGCCGAGTGCATCTGCCCCGTCAGCCCGATCGCGCGCACGTCGTCGCGGCGCGGGCCGAGGGAGCGGGCGAGCTCACCGAGGGCGCTCAGCGCCGCCGCGGCGAAGTCCTCGGGATCCTGCTCGGCCCACCCGGCGTGCGGCGTGGAGAGCGGGTATTCACGGTGCGCCGACGCGACCGCCGCGCCGCGCTCCGTTTCGACTGCGATGGCCTTGAGGCCGCTGGTCCCGACGTCGATTCCGATCACGATGGCCATGGAAAGCGTCCTTTTTGCAGTTTCGTATACTTCGGTGATCTTCGTAACGACTCTTAACTAATCGAGAAAATCTTAAGCTTTGTAAGCGCGAAAGCCGCGCGGCTAGAACACGACCTGGAGCTTCATGGGCGCGGTGCCCTTCTTCATCATCTCGAGGCCGCGCGGGAGCTCCTCGATCGGCATCGCCTCGGAGAGGAGCTTCCTCACGTCGATCGCGCCGCGCTCCATCAGCTTGAATGCCCGGTCGTACGTCCGCCTGATCGCGAAGCTGCCGATGATCTCGAGATCGCGCCGGTAGATCTCGAACGGCGAGACCTCCACCTTGTCGTGCGGCCCACACACGCCGAACACGAGGTACCGGCCGCCGTTCTTGACGTACTGGACCGAGTCGCCGAGCACCCGGGCGATGCCCGTCGCGTCGATCACGACGTCGAAGCCGTAGGGCGCGATCTTCTTGAGCTTCGCCTGGAGCGCGTTGTCGGCGAGCACCACCTCGGTCGCGCCGTGCTGGCGGGCGAGGTCGAGCTTCGACTCGACGACGTCGACCACGGTGACCGCGGCGGCGCCGTTCGCGAGGCTCGCCTGGAGGTGGAGCTGGCCGATCGGGCCGGCGCCGAGGACCAGGACCTCCGAGCCGATCTCGATGCGCGCGCGATCCTGCCCGAAGACGACGCACGCGAGCGGCTCGCAGAAGGCGGCCTCGCTGAACGAGACGCGCTCGAAGCGATAACAGTTCTTCGCGGGGACCCGGACGAGCTCGGCGAAGCCGCCGTCGCGCGTCACGCCCACCGCGTTCCACTTCAAGCAGTGGTTCTGCCGGTTGATCATGCAGAAGTGGCACTCTTCGCAGGTCACCGTCGGGTCGACCATCACCCGATCGCCGGGCCGGAGGCCCTCGACCTCGTCGCCCACCGCCGCCACCTCGCCGGCGAGCTCATGCCCGGGGATCAGCGGGAACGTCGGGAAGAAGTCGCCCTCCCAGATGTGCACGTCGGTCCCGCAGATGCCGCACGCCTTCGCGCGGACGAGGACGTCGCGCGGGCCGATCTGCGGCGGGGCGACGTCATGGCGAACGGCGATCTTCTTCACGGCTTCGAGAACGGCAGCCTTCATGCGAGACCCTCCTTGGGAAGGTCGCATAGGCGGGCCAGGGCCGCGCGTCGAGGGTCGAGGGCCGCCGGCTGCGCGCGCACCGCCGCGCAGCGCCGGGGACCGCCCCGCGCAGCGTCGCACGACGTCGCGCAGGGCGGCCTGACGCGGGATGTCAGGACTTCGTGGCCGGCTTGGACGGGGAGATCGTGCGCCAGAGGAACGCGTAGACGTCCATCAGATCGCGCGGGGCGAGGCCGCGCTCGCGCAGGCGCCGCTCGAGCTCGCGCGCCAGCGCTTGCATCCGGGCATACCCCTCGGCGCTCGGCGCGCGATCGTAGGCGAGATCGAAGCCGAGCACGGCGGCCTGCTTCTCGAAGAAGGAGGGCTTCACGAAGACGTGCTCGCCCGGGTAGACGAGCGCGCCGAGGATCGTGACGAGCGGCCACGTGACGACCTTGGCCGCGGCGAGCACGCCGGCCAGCCGGTCGAAGCGCGCGGCGTAGTCGCCCGCGCCATAGAGGAGATCCACGACGGCCTCGGCGTAGGCGCGGTGGTGCTCGGCCGGCATCTTGTTGAAGGGGATCAGATCGCCGAGAGGGTGCAGGAGGCCGGTCGCGGCCTTGTGGACCTTGGTGATCCGCTCCATGAAATCGTTCAGGTTGCCCGCCGCGAGCAGCGCCTCGAGCTCGCCCTTGGCGAGGAGCGCGCGCGCGGTCTCGATGGCGCCCTGCTTGAAGGCCTTGCTCTTCTTCTTCGCGCCGCTCGCCGGGCCCTCGGCCCCCTCGCCCCCGGCGGCGCCGCGCTCCTCGGCGATGAACTGCGGACCCCCGAACCCACCCTCGAACTGCGTCTCGAAGCTCGCGACCTGCTCGTCGAAGCTCGTGACCGGCGGCGCGACGACGCGGGCGCGCTGCTTCTTGGCGGCGGCCGACGGCCGGTCACGGAGACCGCGGATCCTGGCCTCGAGCGCGTTCGCCTCGTCGTCGCCGAGCTGCACCGGCTCGAGCTTCGACCAGAAAGCCTTGGCGATGGAGTGATTGAGGCCATCCTCGAAATCGTAGAAGCGCTTTTCGTCGCGCTCCTCGACGAGGTATCCGAGTCCCCACTGGGGACACCCCGGGTGCTTGACGATGATCGGGGCCGAGGGTTCCGTTGAACGAGAGGTCGCCATAGGCGGCGCAGCCTACTCGATCTTGGGGCGACCGCATCCGCCCCGGAGCCCATTCTGGACCCGTGTTCAGGTGCGCCGCGCGGGCCCATGCGGGCAGGCCGGCGCTAGAGGTCTCAGTTGACGTCGCGCGCCGCCGAGGCGAGCGCGAGCTGCTGGAGCGCGAGCGCCTCGGTCACGCGGCGCACCCGCGCGACGATGTCGAGGGTCTCGAGCACCGTCTGCCGCTCCCGCGCGTCGAGGATGAGGTGGTGGGCGCAGAGATCCGCGACGAGCGACGTGGCCGCGTCGCGCGGCAGCCGGAACTCGAAATTGCTGTCCCGATCCCGGACGAGCGCCGAGAACGAGGCCGCGGTGGAGATGAGCGCGGCGTGATCCTGGGCCGAGACCTCCCCGGGCTCGTCCTCGAGGACCGTCGCCGCGGCCGTGCGGTACGGCGGCACGAACGGGCGCTCCGCCAGGCGGACGCGGGCGCGGCCCCGCAGCATGATGTTGTAGCGGCCCCCGGGCAGCTCGGCGTGATCGATGATCTCGCCGGCGCCGGCCACCCCCGCGATGGCCGGGTGGCCGTGCGCGTCAATCGCGCGGGTGTCCGTGATGAGGACGACCGAGAGGATGCGGTGCGTCTCGAGGGCGTCGCGCACGAGCGCCCGGTAGCGCGGCTCGAAGATGTGGAGCGGCAGCAGGGCGCCGGGGAAGAGCACCGTCTGCGGCAGCGGGAACAGCGGCAGCTCGGGCAATGCCGCACTGAGGTTGCCCGGGCGCGGAGGCGTCGTGTCCACGGGCCGCAGGGTAGCACGCGGGGGGTGGGGTGTGGCGGCGCCACGTACATACACATCGGGCTCGGCAGTCCGCCGTCACCTTCTCTCGCTTTGCGGAGGTGAGCGCGGCGCGCCGTCAGCCGAACATCTCGATGGCCGAGCCGGTGACGGCGTCGGGGGCGTCGAGCGCGGCGTACACGATGAGCCGCGCCACCTCGTCGGCGCTCATCTGCGGGGGGAACCCGCTCCCGACGAGCATGTCGGTGTCGACCGAGCCGGGGAGCACGGCGATGGACTGGAGCCCCGTCCCGCGCAGCTCCTCGGCCAGGCTCTTCGAGAAGCCGACGAGGCCCCATTTGGACGCGGCGTACGAGGCGTTGCCGGGGGAAGCGATGGTCGAGGAGATGCTGCCGACGTGGACGAGGCGGCCGTGCCCCTGCTTCAGCATGGCCGGGAGGAATGCGCGCGAGATGAGGTAGGGGCCACGGAGATTGACGGCCATCACCTCGTCCCAGGCGGCGGGCGCGGTCTCGTGGACCTTCGCGCCGCGGCGCACGATGCCGGCGTTGTTCACGACGACGCGGGGCGCGCCGAGCCACGCGACCACCTCGGCGGAGGCGCGCGCCACCTGCTCCTCGGAGGCGACGTCGCAGGGGACCGGAAGCGCGGCGACGTCGAGGCGGCGGACCTCGTCGGTGACGTCGTCGAGGCGCGGGCTCGGAGGGCCGAGCAGCGCGATGGAGAGGCCGCGGCGCGCGAGCGCGAGCGCCGTCGCCCGGCCGATCCCGCGGCTCGGCCCGGTGACGACGGCGACGTCGGTCACGCCCTCCCCCCGGAGAGCGCGGCCAGGGCGAGATCGCGCTCGGGGCCTGGCTCGGCGAACACGCCGGCGACGGCGACGGTCTCGATGAGGGCGCCCGCCTTGCGCTCACCGCGGGCGATGAGGCACGTGTGGGTCAGCGTGAGCTTGCACAGCGCGCCGCGCGCGCCGAGCTCGCGGACGAGGAGCTCGACGAGCTGCCCGCCGATGCGCTCTTGCAGGGTCAGCCGCCGCGCGAGCGCGTCGAGGACGTGCGCGAGCGTGCCGATGCCGGCGACCCGCGCGCCCGGCAGGTAGACGATGATCCCGGTGCCGTGCCCCGGCAGCAGGTGGTGCGGGCACATCGTGGTCACGGCGAGGTCGCGCGCGACGACGAGGCCGCGCTCGAAGGGGCCTGTCTCCATGGCGCCCTCGCGGAGCACCGCGGCCGCGTCGATCGCCTCGCCTTCGATCAGGTCGTCGGCCCACGCGTCGGCGACCCGCTCGCCCGTGCCCTCGAGGTCGCCCTCGACGTCGCGCCCGAGGGCGCGGAGGAACTCCTCGATCGCCCACGCAGCTCTCTTCCGATCGATCACCGGGACCTCGTCAGTTGAGCAGCTGCCGGCGCCTCTCGGCGGTGATCGGCTTGCGCCCGGCGTAGCCGGCCTCGAGCCCGTGGTAGTGCTCCACGGCCGGCTCGCCGTAGCGCCAGCAGAGCCAGACGAGGGCGCCGTCGAGGCGCCCGTAGAAGTCGCAGAGGCCGATCCGCTGGTCCTTCACGACGACCCCGAGATCCTCGATCTCCTGCCACCCGGACTCGTACGCGGCGATCTTCTCCGAGAGCTCGCGCTCGCGGGCCCGCGCCTGCTCGCTGCCGCTGCGCGCCATCTCGATGAGCTGATCGGGCGTCGCCGCCGGGCTCTGCACGGCCTGCACGAGCTCCTGCCAGCAGCGCTCGATATCGCTCGCCAGGGCGAGCTGCCGGCCGATCATCGACGAGAGCCGCGGGACGAGCGCGTTCGCTTCTTCGATCGTCCAGATGCGGGAAGTGCTCACGGGACCTCACCTGAAGGGCGGCGCGACGACCCGGTCATGCAGGGCCGGTAAGCGGAGGAGAGTGCGGTGTCAAGGGCTTCTACGGAAGGAGCCGCCGCGCGCTGCATGCGGCGGGCGCGGCAGGCGCGGCGGGCGCGAACAGCGCGCACGGCGAGGGCGGGCTCGGTCGGGCGTGCGGGCGTGCGGTCGGTGCAGGCGCGTCCTCGCGAACGACAGCGAGCGTGGCCGCGATCACCTGCGTCGTGCCCCTCCTCTCCACTCGGCAATGTGTTGCAAGCGGCGTTCTGCAAGCGATAAGCTCGCGCGGCGATCCTGTCGGATTGCTAGGCCGCCGCATGCGACTCCGGACGATGTCGGGCATCAAGCTGTCGAATTTGCTCCTTGGCGGCTGGAGCGGGCTCGTCCTCCTCTACCTGTATCTGCCGATCCTGCTCCTCGTCGCTTACTCGTTCAACGACTCGCGGATGAGCGTGGTGTGGGAGGGGTTCACCTTCAAATGGTATCGGCAGCTCTTCGATGAGCTCGTCGCCCACCTGGGCGACGAGCGGCGGTCGCCGCTCATCGAGTCGCTGAGCAACAGCGTGATCATCGCCGCGATCACGACGGCGTTCTCGGTCGCCCTCGGCACGGCGGGCGCCTTCCTGCTCTACCGGTACCGGTTCCCCGCGCTCCGGTCGATCACGACGCTGATCTTCATTCCCATGATCATCCCGGAGATCATCATGGGGATCAGCCTCCTCATCTTCTTCAAGACGGTGGCGCTCGATCTCGGCTTCACGACGGTCATCATCTCGCACGTCACCTTCTGTTTCCCGTTCGTGCTGATCGCCGTCCAGGCGCGGCTCGCGGGGCTCGATCCGTCGCTCGAGGAGGCCGCCCTGGACCTCGGGGCGACGCCGCTCAAGGCGTTCTTCCTGATCATGGTGCCTTACCTTCTGCCCGCGATCATCTCCGGTGCGCTGATGTCGTTCACGCTGTCGATGGACGAGCTCATCGTCACCTACTTCACCCGCGGGCCCAAGTCCGAGACCTTGCCGATCAAGGTGTTCGGCATGGCGAAGGTCGGTCTGAACCCGATGCTGAACACGATCTCGACGGTGTTCATCGTAGCGACTGCGATGCTCGTCGTGGTCGCCGAGTCGCTGAAGAGCACCGCGAGGCGGCCCCCCGACGAGAGCTGAAGGGGAGCGGCGCGCGGCGCGAACCCGGGGGCCTGCGCCGGCGCAGGCGAGACAAGGAAAAGGCCAATGAAACGCATCTCAGCGCTCTTGATACTGATGTTCGTCCCGCTCCTCTGCCTGCTCGGCTGCGGGAAGAAGGAGAGCCCGGCGCCGCAGCAGGCGGCCGCCTCGGGGAGCGCCCCGGCGCCCGAGCCGAAGCCCGGCAACGAGCTCAACCTCTTCGGGTGGTCCGAGTACGTCCCGCAGGAGGTCCTGGACGGCTTCACGAAGGAGACGGGGATCAAGGTCAACTACGAGACCTTCGCCTCGAACGAGGAGATGCTGTCGAAGCTCCTCGCGGGCAGCACCCGGTACGACCTCATCCAGCCCTCGGAGTACGCGGTCGAGGCGCTCATCAAGCAGAAGAAGCTGCAGCTGCTTGAACAATCGCGCATCCCGAACCTGAAGAACATCGCGCCCGCGTTCAGGAACCAGCCGCACGACCCGGAGCTCAAGTACTCGGTCCCGTGGATGGGCACGGTCGTGGGCATCGTCGTCAACACCCAGAAGGTGAAGGAGCCCGTGAAGGGCTTCAAGGACGTGTTCCAGCCGAAGTACAAGGGGCGCATCGTGGCCCTGAACGACAACCGCGAGATGGTCTCCTGGGTCATGGTGACGATGGGGCTGAACCCCAACGACGTCACGCCCGAGAGCCTCGCGAAGGTCAAGCCGACCCTGGCGGAGTGGATCAAGCTCGTGAAGGTGTTCGACTCCGACAGCCCGAAGACGGCGCTGCTCAACGGCGACGTCGACATCGGCGTCGTGTGGAGCGGGGAGGCGGCCCTGCTCTACCAGGAGGACAAGGACAAGTTCCAGTTCGTCCTGCCGCAGGAGGGGACGCACAAGGCGATCGACAGCCTGGTGATCCCCGACAGCGCCCAGAACAAGATCGGCGCGGAGATGTTCATCAACTACATCCTCCGTCCGGAGGTCAGCAAGATCATCTCGGACAAGTTCCCTTACACGAACCCGAACGCGGAGGCGCGCAAGCTGCTCACGCCGGAGCAGCTCGCGAACCCGGCGAGCTACCCGCCGATCGCGGGGATGGAGACCTTCCACGACATCGGCAAGGCGGCCGCGGACGTGGACAAGCTGGTGACCGACCTCAAGGCGTCGGAGTGAGCGGCGGGGCGTCATGAACACGGCCACCGGGCAGGTCGTCGAGTTTCAGGGCGCCCGGCGGAGGCCGGGCGTCCGCGGGTGGCTGCTGCTCGCCCCGCTCCTGCTCTGGCTCGTCGCCTTCGTCGTGGCGCCCACCGCGATCATGCTCGTCTACAGCTTCTGCGAGCGGGACGAGCTCGGGCAGGTGGTCTTCGAGCTCTCGCTGTCGAGCTACGCCCGGGTCTTCGACCCGACCTACCTCAAGATCCTGCTGAGCTCGATCAAGTACGCCGCCATCACCACGGCGATCTGCCTCGTCGCGGGCTATCCGGTGGCGTACTTCATCGGGCGGGCCAGGGAGGGCGTCCGGAACCGGCTGCTCATGCTGGTGATGGTGCCGTTCTGGACGAGCTTCCTCATCCGGACGTATGCGTGGATGTCGATCCTCAAGTCGGAGGGGCTCCTCAACGGGTTGCTCCTCTACCTGCGGATCATCTCGACCCCCCTCGACATCATGTACACGCCGACGGCGGTGGTCATCGGCCTCGTCTACTCGTATTTGCCGTTCATGATCCTGCCTATCTACGGGAGCGTGGAGAAGCTCGACAACGCCCTGATCGAGGCGGCGTTCGATCTCGGCGCGGGGCCCGTGTCGGCGTTCTCGCACGTCATCGTCCCGCTCACGCGCCCGGGCATCCTCGCGGGCGTCCTGCTCGTGTTCATCCCGGCGCTCGGGATGTTCGCGATCACGGATCTCATGGGGGGAGCGCGCGTGCCGATGATCGGCAACGTCATCCAGAACCAGTTCGGCCAGGCGCGCGACTGGCCCTTCGGCTCTGCGCTCGGCATGGCGCTCCTGCTCCTGTTCTCGCTCTTCTTCCTGCTCGGCCTGCGCAAGGAGCCGGAGGCCTGATGCGGCGCCGTCCTGCGGGGCGCAGCGCCGCTCCTCTCCGCCTCTCCCGCGCGCTTTGCCGGCCTTCTCCCGCGCTTTGCCGGCCCTCCGAGGTGAATCGATGGATGTGATGGTCGAGCTCCGCGCGGTCACCAAGCGATTCGGCGCCTTCCACGCCGTGAGCGAGGTCGATCTCCAGATCAGGGCGGGCGAGTTCATCACCCTCCTCGGCCCCTCGGGGTGCGGCAAGACGACGCTGCTCCGGATGATCTCGGGCTTCGAGACGCCGTCGACCGGCGCCGTCTTGTTGGAGGGGAAGGACGTCACGCACGAGCCGCCCTACCGCCGGGACGTGAACCAGGTGTTCCAGAGCTACGCGCTGTTCCCTCACATGACCGTGCAGGAGAACATCGGCTTCGGGCTGCGGATGAAGAAGGTTCCCCGGACGGAGATCGCCGAGCGGGTCCGGGCCGCTGTCGCGATGGTGTCGCTCGGGGGCATGGAGCAGCGCAAGCCGTCGCAGCTGTCCGGCGGGCAGCGGCAGCGGGTCGCGCTCGCGCGGGCCATCGTGTGCCGCCCGAAGGTCCTGCTGCTCGACGAGCCCCTCTCGGCGCTGGACGCGAAGCTCCGGCACGCCATGCAGGTGGAGCTCAAGGAGCTGCAAAAGCAGCTCGGGATCACCTTCGTGTTCGTGACCCACGACCAGGAAGAGGCGCTCACCATGAGCGACCGCATCGCCGTGATCAACAAGGGCCGGATCGAGCAGCTCGGCGACGCATCGCAGATCTACCACCGCCCCAAGACGACGTTCGTCGCGAACTTCATCGGCCAGGCCAACATCCTCCGCGCGAGCGTCCTCTCGCGGAGCGGCGAGCGGGCGCGGGTCCAGCTCGACGGGGGGCTCGAGCTCCTCGTCAACGCCGAGCACCTGGCCGGCAGCGCCGGGAGCACCCTTGTCTCCATCCGGCCGGAGAAGATCGCGCTCCGCAAGGAGCCGCAGGGCGCGCCGGAGAACCGCTTCGAGGCGCGCGTCGAGGACGAGCTGTTCAAGGGCGCCACCGATCAGCTGCGCCTCCGGACCGACGCCGGCCTCGTGCTCACGGCGGTGGTCGCCAACGAGAGCTCTGGCCAGGCGGCGCTGCACGTCGGAGACCGGGTGTTCTGCCACCTCCACCCCGACGACATCGTGATCGTCCACGAGGGGTGATCCTCGCGGATCGGCCGTCGCGCCGGTGTGGCGCCGGGGCGTCGTGAACCGCCGTTCTCAGCCGGACGCGGCCGCGTGGAAGTTGGCCTCGAACAAGGCGTACGCTGAAGGGCATGCTGCTTGCCATTCGGCCTCGCATGCCCCGACGGTCGCTTGCGGTCGCTCTTTCTTCCTCGGTCCTTCTCTCGCTCTCCGGCGACGCCCTCGCCACGGGGGCGTGGCTGCCCGGCGCCGGACAGGCGTCGGTCGAGCAGCGCGTCGCCGTCGCGGCCGGCCCGGAGCGCACGACGCTCTGGACGAGCCTGCGGTTCCAGGGCGCGAGCGGGCCCGTGGCCCTCGTCGTTCCGGTGCCGCCGCTCGCCGCGCTCGACACGAGCTCGGACGCGTGGTTCGAGGCGCTCGAGGCGGCGACGGCGCCCCGGGTGCTCCCGCCCCAGGGCGTCGGCCCGTACTGCCCCGGGGAGGCAGGCGCGCCGAACCCCTTCGAGACGGTCGGGCGGCTCGCCCACGAGGCGACGCTCGAGCCGGTCGAGGTGACGGTGCTCGAGGACGCCGACGCGGTCGCGCGCTGGGCGGCGTCGGCCGGGCTCGCGCTGTCCTCCGAGACGGCCGCGCAGCTCGGTGGTCTGCAAGGAATGCGGTTCGCGGCGGCCCGCTTCGACGCTCCCGGCGGCGCGGCGGTCACGAGGACGCTGCGCATCGCCATGGGGGGCGGTGAGCCGATCTTGCCGCTGTCGCTGGCCGCGGCGGGCGCAGGCGACGTGCAGGTGACGGCATGGCTGCTCGGCGACGGCCGGGGTGCGCTCTCGGGCGCGGCGCCGGTGACGCTCCCGCCGGCCTCGCTGAGCTGGGACGCGAGCGCGCAGCGCAGCGATTATGCGGAGCTCCGCGCAGGGGCCCTCGTCCAGGCGGGGCTCCACGGGGCGCTGGTCGAGGGCGCGGGCCACGAGACGCTGAGCCGCCGCATCTCCCTCGGCAGCGACAGCGTGGACAGCGTGATCGAGGCCTATTTCGCGCGCGCGAGCGCGTACGGCGACATCGGCGATGCGCCGGGGACGTGCGCCGCGGTCGCCGCGGCCGCGCTGGAGTCGAGCCTCAAGGTCGCCGCGAGCTGCCCGCGCGCCGCGCACGGCGTGGTCGACGGCGCGCTGGACTGCGCGGAGTCGCCCCGGAGGGACGAGACCGATCCCGATCTCCTGCGCTGCGGTCCGGCCGCCGACGATCTCGCGGTCGGGCTCTCCGGGATCGCGCCGTCGTCGGTGTGGCTGACCCGCGTCTCGCTCCGGCTCGCGGCCGGGCAGCCCGGCGCGGACTGGCCGCTGACCTTCGGGGAGGGCTCCGCGATCTCGCCGGTCGTGAGGGCCGGGAGCGTCCGTGTGGACGAGTGCTCCGGCGAGGCCGGCGGTGGCGGCGCGGGCGCCTCGTCGGGTGTGGGCGGGCCCGACGGTCTGGGCGGCGGGCCGGGCAGCGGCGGATCTGGCCCGACCAGCGGCTCGTCGGGCGCCGGGAACCCGCCGCCGGACGACTACTACGATGACGAGCCGGCCGCTGACGTGGGCTGCGGCTGCTCCGGGACCGCCGATACGGTGGTCGTGGATGACGTCGACACGCAGGACGTCGACGACGACGAGTACTACGCGGAGGACGACGGCTGCAGCGGGGACACGAGCGAGCCGGCGCCCGAGGACGAGTACTATGCGGAGGACGACGGCTGCAGCGGAGACACGAGCGAGTCCGAGGACGAGTACTACGCGGAGGACGACGGCTGCAGCGGGGACACGAGCGAGTCCGAGGACGAGTACTACGCGGAGGACGACGGCTGCAGCGGGGACACGAGCGAGTCCGAGGACGCCGAGTCGGAGGACTGCTCGATCGCGGCCGAGCGGCAGTCGAGCGCCCGGAAGAAGCGGGGGCCGAAGCTGTCGGTGATGGCGCTCGGGATGTTTGCGCTGATCGCGCCCATCCGGCGCGCGAGCCGGCCCCGGAAGAGCGGCGGGCGGTAGGCTGCGCAGCGGCGCTCCGGGAGGGGGGCACACCGGAGGGGCGGTTCCCGTGGCATACTCCCGGACGAGGTCATGACGTGAACGCGCCCGCCCGCCGGCTCTCCTTCACCTACGCCGAGTACCTCGAGCAGGAGCGGGCGAGCCCGACCAAGCACGAGTTCCTCGGCGGCGAGATCTTCGACATGGCCGGCGGCACGCCGGAGCACGCGCGGCTCGCGGCGCGGGTGACCGTGGCGCTCGGCGCGCAGCTCGGCCGGCGCCCCTGCGAGGTGTTCTCGTCCGACCTCCGCGTGCGCGTGCGCGCGACGGGCCTCGCCACCTACCCCAACGTGAGCGTCGTCTGCGGCCAGATCGCGCGTGATCCCGAGGACAAGGACGCGGTGGTCAACCCGCTGGTGCTGGTCGAGGTGCTGTCGGACTCCTCGGAGGCGTACGATCGGGGAGAGAAGTTCGCGCATTACCGTCGGATCCCCTCGCTGCGGGAGTACGTCCTGGTCTCGCAGGCGCACCGGAGGATCGAGGTCTTCCGGCGCAACGAGGACGGCACGTGGACGCTCTACGAGGCCGGGCCCGGCGAGCGCGCGCGGCTCGCGTCGATCGACGCCCTGCTCGATGTGGACGAGGTGTACCGGGGCGCGCTCGAGGCCTCCGCGGCGGTCTGAGCGGCCGTCGTTCCACGGAGAGCTGATGCGCGACGTCCGGATGCGGGGTTTTCGCGAGCACACGGCGGTCGAGCGCGCGCTCGAGGTCCTGGAGCGGCGGATCCAGCGGCTCGGTGACGAGCTGGTCCCGATCGGCGAGGCGGCCGGGCGGGTGGCGGCGGAGCCCGTGCGCGCGCGGGTCAGCGTGCCGCACTTCGTCCGTGCGGCGATGGACGGCTATGCGCTGCTCGGCGAGGCGACCGCGGGCGCGGCTGCGCTCGCGCCGGTGGAGCTCGCGCTCGTGGGCGCGTCGTTCCCCGGGCGCCCGCACGCGGGCGCGATCCGCCGGGGCGAGGCCGTGCGGATCACGACCGGCGCGCCGGTGCCGGAGGGGGCGGACGCGGTGCTGGTGGCGGAGCGCGCGGAAGAGGGCGCGGGCCGCGACGGGGCGGCGGTCGTGCGGGCGCGCGAGCCGGTGCGGTCCGGCAAGCACGTCGCGGCGATCGGCGAGGACGTGCTGGAGGGCGTGGAGGTCGTGCCGGCGGGGCGCCGGTTGCGCCCGCAGGACGTCGGCGTGCTCGCCTCGACCGGGGTCGCCGAGGTGCGCGTGGTGCGCAGGCCGTCGGTGCGGATCCTGATCACGGGCGACGAGCTCCTGCCGCCGGGGAGCGCGCCGAGCGGGGCGTGCATCGTCGACACGAACAGCCTGGTGCTCTCGGCGCTCGCGCGCCGTGACGGCGCGGAGGACATCGCCGTCGCGTACGTCCCCGACCGGCGCGAGGCGGTGCGGGCTGCCCTCGAGGCAGCAGGCGGGGACGTGGTGCTGGTCTCCGGCGGGTCGTCGGTCGGCTCCGAGGACCATGCGCCGCTCGTGCTCGCGGAGCTGGGTGAGGTGGTGGTCCACGGCGTCGCGATGCGCCCTGCGAAGCCGGCCGGGTTCGGCTTCTTGCCCGGGGGGCGGGCGGTGTTCCTGCTGCCGGGCAACCCGGTGTCGTGCCTCTGCGCCTACGAGTTCTTCGCCGGCCCGTCGATCCGCGCCCTCGGCGGCCTGCCGCGCGCGTGGCCGCACCGGCGACGGCGGTGCGTGGTGGCGAGCGAGATCGTCTCCCAGCCCGGGCGCGTCGATTACGTGAGGGTGCGTGTCGAGGGAGATCGGGTGTTTCCGATCGCGACGAGCGGCGCGTCCATCCTATCGTCGACGACGCGCGCGGACGGCGTGGTCATCGTGCAGGCCGAGGATGCGGTGATCGGCGAGGGCGCCGAGGTCGACGTGCTGCTCTACGACGCGTGAGGCGGGGGAGGGACGCCGCGTTCGGAGCACGTTTCGTGCACATCCGGTGGCACCACGGCACGCGTGTTAAGGTGCGCCACATGCTGATCGCTTCTCAGGTTGTGGTCGCGTTGATCGGAGTCCTTCACATCTACATCCTCGTCCTGGAGATGTTCTTGTGGCGCTCGGAACGAGCGTACAAAGCGTTCGGTACAACCCCCGAGGTCGCCGCGATCACCGCGCCGCTGGCGGCCAACCAGGGGCTCTACAACGGATTCCTCGCCGCGGGCCTGCTCTGGGGCGTCATCCATCCGAACAGGGCCTTTGCATGGCAAATCCAGGCCTTCTTCCTCCTCTGCGTGGCCGTCGCCGGTGTCTACGGCGCCGCGACGGCAAAGCGATCCATCCTGTTCGTGCAGACCGTCCCGTCGGCCATCGGCCTCGCCTTGGTCCTGCTCGCAAATCAGGCGGGGGGCTGAAGCGAAGCGGCTCGGCCGACGGCGTCCGCGCGGCGGAGTCGCTCGTCTCTCAGGTTCCTCGCCGGTGGCGTGTGGCGTCGTGCCTTCGGGGCGTCAGAACCCACCCTCCAGGCCGAAGTTCGGGACAGTGACAGGCCCGAACGTCGTCGGCTCGCACGACGAGAACGCATCGCACATCCCCGGCATGGTCTCCTTCGACAGCGTGGCGTTGAGCACGTCGAGGACGACCGCCAGCCAGCCCGCCTTCCCGATCGACCAGCGCTTCTCCAGGCGGACATCGAGACGGAAGAACGGCGGCAGCCGCTCCCACCGCGGCGCTCCGCTGGCGAGGGATCCGGCGCCTCCGGGGACGCCGCTGATCGGCGGGAGCGTCGCGCCGCCGATCCTCTGGGGGAGCCCCGAGTAGAACACGAAGCGCCCGCCAGCCCTGTACCCGCGACCGAGGTCGTAGGTCAGCGCGACGTTCGCCACGTGGGTCCGGTCGAACGAGCTCAGCTGCCGGCTTCGGCCGATGCTCCGCGTGGAGCGCGACAGCGTGTACGACGCGAACCCGCCGATGCGCCGCGTGAGCCGCCGGTGGGCCGACAGCTCCACGCCGGTCGCGGCGCCGAGCGCGCGGAGCGTGAAGGCGTCCTCGACCGACTCGAGGCCCAGCGAACCGAGCGCGTCGGTCATGTTGAAGAACGCGTTGTGGAACACCGAGACCGTGGCTGTGATGTCCTCCGGCAGCGCGAGCTCGATGCCGGCGCTCGACTGGAAGCTCCGCTGGAGGCCGTCCTTGAGGCGCGGGCGGAAGCCGGGGATCGGGACGACGAAGCTCGGCAGCTGGGAGGCGATGCCGTGCGCCTGCACGAACGTCACACCGCGTCCGAGCGAGAGCCGCGCCGAGAGCCGCGGATCGACGGCGAGCGCGACCGTGTCGTCCGAGTGGTAGAGATCAAGCCGGAGCCCAGGGGTGATGCGCAGGCGCGGGGTGATCGCGATGTCGGACTCGATGTAGCCGCCCACCGTGAGGTCGACGCGGCTCAAGAGGAGATCGTCGACGGGGACGTCGTCGTCATCGTCCGGCGGGACGTCGCCCGGAGCGTCGTCGGCGTCGCTCCCGAGATCGAGCTCGTTGTCGTCGACCACGGCGTCGATGCCGGCGCGGATCGTGGTCTCGTCGCGCAGCCGGTGAGCGAGCGAGAGGCGCGCGCCGACGGTCCGCGTCAGCGCTTTCTGGCCGTCCCCGATCCCCGTCTCGTCGTGGCCGAGCGTCAGCGCGCCGCGCAGCGAGCTGCCCTGGCCATAGGTGTGGTCGTACCGGAGATCGAGCCGGTGAAATGTCGTGTCGAAGAGGGTCGTCATCTCGCCGTCTTCGTCGCTCGCGAGGAAATCGTGGGCGCCGAACGCGAAGAGGCTCACCCGATCTCCCGGGACGACCTCGTAGGACAGCCGGGCCTGGTAATCCCAGTAATCGAGCGTGACCTCGGGGGCGGCGAGCGAGAGGAGCAACGCCGTGTACGAGTAGCGGCCGCCCACGAGCGCGATCCCGCGGTCGCCGGCGAAGGGCCCCTCGACGAGCCCGCCCACGTCGACGAGCCGCAGCATGCCCTCCCCATGCCAGTACGGGAGCGGCTGCGTCGTCTCGCCCGAGACGATGCCGCCGGCGTACCGACCGTGACGTGCGGGGTAACCGCCAGGATAGAGGTCGACGCGATCGACGATGCCGGGATGGACCACAGAGGGCCCGAGCCCGAGGTGATAGAGGTAGGGGACGCGGATGCCGTCGAGGAAATAGCCGACGTTGCCCGGCGGTGAGCCGCGAACGTAGAAGAACGGCAGCCCGGAGACGATAGGGGTCACCCCGGGGAGCATCTCGAGGGCGCGGAAGGGATCGCCGAACGCGCCCGGGACGATCCTGACCTCGCCGCGGCTCAAGCTGGAGACGCCGGGTGCCGGCTGCTCGCCGTGCACGGTGACCTCGATCGGGCGCGGCGCGCTCGGCGCTGGCCCGGCTGCCGTGGCCGGGCGCTCCGGCGCGGGCGCGGAGGCGCCGGGCGGCGCGGCTGCGGAGGCGTCGGGCGGCGCGGGCGATGCGGCTTCGGTGAAGCGGACCTCGACGCGGATCCTGGCGGCGACCGGCGCGCCGTTCCTGGTGGCCGGCGCAAAGCGGAACGCCGTTGCGGCGGCCACGGCGGCCGATGCGAACGGCTCCACACCATCCTCGGCGACCGCGGAGCGGACGCTCCCGTCCGCGTTGATCGTGAGGACGAGGCGGACTGTCGCGTCGCCATGCGCCCCAGCAGGGTAGTCGGCGCCGAGCGGCGTGAGCGGCGTGGGTGGGACGAGCGCTGCCGGCGGCGCATCTGGAGGCGCCGCCGGTGGCGCATCGGGGGGCGGCGCCGCCGGTGGCGCATCGTCGGACGGCTCCGCGGGCGGCTTTGCATGGGGCACGGGCGTGTCGGGTGCGGCGGCGGCGAGGCACGGCGCGAGCGTGCTCGCGAGCAGCGCTGCGGCTGCCGTGGATCGCCGGAGGAAGCGCACCGCCGCGCCGCGGAGAGGCGGCTCAGCGAGGACCAAAGCGGGGCGCTGCGCCGAAGAGCGTGGAGACCAAGCGGTCGAAACCATGGAATTTTTCATGTGAGCGGCATTTGCGCCGGCGTCCTGATGGTCTTCCCGGGGAACCGGTCGCATCGGATCGCTCTCGTCGGACCGGGCGTCCCGGAGGACGACCGCCAGCTTCTGCCATGATCTACGCCGAACGACCGCTCAGTTCCCCCTCACCGGCTCGAACACCACGTTGCGCTGCCAGGTCTTCCGCTGGATCTCTGCTTCGGAACGCTCTGGTCGGTGGGCGATGCTGGCGCAATGCGATTGCTGGAACGCTGTTTGCCGCGAATCCTTCAAGGAAGCCCGCTTGCCTCGCTTGGTACCGCCGCGGTACGGCAGTATCCTCGGGCAAACGCATGAACCTCCGACTTATCTTCTCCATTCTGCCCGTCCTTGCGCCGGTCGTCTGGCTGACGAGCTGCAGCGATGGCGAGCGCCCCTCGACGCCGGAGTCGTCGACCTCCTCAGGCTCAGGCGGCGCGAACCCGGGCGGCGGCAGCGCGGTCGCGACGACCTCCGAAGCCACCGGCGCGGGGGGCGGCACGACGACGACCAGCGGCGCGACGATCGGCAGCACGACCGTCAGCAGCACGACGGCCGGCGGCGGCGGGGCGGAGCCCGTCGCGCCGGGGATCGTCAAGCTCGGCGAGGGAAAGCTCGCGGAGTCGGGGCTCACCGTGGTGTCCTACGGCGGCTACCTGAACGGCGAGTCGTTCCAGCAGGACGCGATCGTGTCGTTCAGCGGCTTCCAGTACACCGCCTTCTGGAACACCAACCGCAACGTCGTCCTCGCGCGACGGCGGCTGCCGACGAGCCCCGGTGGAGCGGCGGGCGCCTGGGAGAAGTTCGACTTCAAGGATTATCGGCTGAGCGCTGACGACGCCCACAACACGATCTCTCTCGGGATCGCGCCAGGCGACGGCACGCTGCACCTCGCGTTCGATCACCACGGCAGCAACCTGCACTACCGCCGCTCGGTCACGGGACTCCTGACGGACCCGGAAGGCGCGGCCTGGGCCGCCTCGAGCTTCGGCGCCGTCTCGAGCGCGCTCGTCGGATCGACCCGCGTCTCCCTCGTGACCTATCCGCGGTTCGTCACCGAGCCCGGCGGGAACAGGCTCCTCCTGAGCGCACGGATCGGCGAGAGCGGCAGCGGCGACGAGCACCTCTGGGAGTACGACGCCACGACGCACGCCTGGACAGCGCTCGGCGAGTACATCGAGGGCACCGACGCCAGCATGAACGCCTACCTGCACGGTCTATCGTACACGCGCGGCGGCTCGCGCCTGCACGCGGCGTGGTGCTGGCGCGACACGCCCGATGCGACGACCAACCACGATCTCCTGTACGTCTACAGCGACGATCACGGGCGCACATGGAAGAACAACGCAGGCGCCACGGTCGCGACGACCGGCACCTCCTTCGTCACACTGCGCACGGAGGGCCTCTCCGTGTGGCCCATCGGCCAGAACCGAGGGCTCATCAACCAGGAACACATGACGGTCGACGCAAGCGGCCGCGTCCATGTGCTGCTCTCGCACCTCCCCGACGCCGAGGCCGCCAATTCGAACTTCACCAGCGCCCGGACGCGCAGCGAGTTCTTCCATTATCTCCGCGATACCGACGGGACCTGGGCGCGCCACGGTATCGGCCTGAGGGTGGTCCAGAACTTCCGGGGCAAGCTCGCGATCTCCTCCACCGAGAACGTCTATGCGATCCTCCCCGATCTCCGCATCGCCGGCGCCTCCCCGAGCGACGGCTACGCGACCTGGACGCTCCTCGATGCCGCCGACTCGGGCCGGTTCTTCTCCGATCCTCTGATCGACGCCGCCCGACTCGAGACCTCGGACGAGCTCACCGTGTACTACCCAGAGCGGAGCTCCGTGGACATCTGGGGCCTGGAGTACGCGCTCCGCTGAGCCGCACGAAAGGCGCTCCTCGGTCCCCGAGCGCGCCCGTCACGGCCCCGTCCCCCCGGGCGAGCGCACGAGCTCGTTCGTGGTGCCGTCCCCGTTGCCCGCCAGCTCTGCCCTGATCGACGGATCTTCCGGTTGTTCCACCGGGCGACGCGCGTGATGCTCGCGGGGCGCGCTCCGCGTCCGTATCGGACAGGCCGCCACCGGCGCTGAGCGGTCCAATCAGAGCGGCAATCCCTGCCACAGGGGGCGCGCGTCGCGTTCGCTCCCGCGCAGGCACGCTCGGTGCTCGCCCTGAGGTGCGGTCTTGCCGGTGGCGAGGGCGTGCACTGCCGCGAACGCCGCGGCGGAAAGGGACACTCGTGCAGCGAGCCCCGGCGCGCTCCGGCCAGGAGGAGCGTTACCCATGAACCCGGACGCGTTCGTCAAGCGCCGATTCGCATTCATCCTGGGAGGAATGGTCGCGGTCTCCGCGTATTTTCAGGCCTCCGGGGTATCTCAGCTCGTCGCTCACCAGATCGCGCGGGACGGCGAGACCTCCGCCCCCCTCGTCCCAGATCCTGTCGATGCGCCGCCCTCCGACGATCCCCCGCCGAGCGCGGCGCCGATCCTGGAGCGCAATCCGTTCGACTCGACGACAGGGCCGCTCGTGCCCCCGCCGAGCGCCGCGCCCGCCGGCCCGGTGGACCTCTCGAAGCTCGACCCCTACCTCGCTCCATCCTGCGATACGGGCCGCGTCGTGCTGATCGCCATGTCCGAGGACCCCGAATGGTCGTTCGCCGCCTTCGAGAGCGAAGGCGGACATACGGCGCTCGGGCGGCGAGGCGGAGAGATCGGCGGCCGCAAGGTCGAGGACATCGCCTGGGATCGGGTGTGGATGACCTCGGGGGGCGCGCGCTGCCAGATGCAGCTCGGCAAGAAGGGTGGAGAGGGCGGCAAGAAGGAGCCCGAGCCGCAGGCGGCAGCGCCGGCTCCGCCCCGCGCGACGTACCGCCCGAGCAGCAGGAGCGATGTCCCGCCCGAGATCGCCTCGCGGATGCAGCGGGTGAGCGACACGGAGATCGACATCGACCGCTCGGCGGCCGAGAAGATCTTCGCGCAGCCCGAGCTCGTGACGCAGACCTCGGCGGCGGTACCGGAGATGCGGGACGACAAGGTGGTCGGGCTGAAGATGATGATCAAGCCTGGCTCGGTGCTCGAGTCGTTCGGGCTGCAGAGCGGCGATCTCGTGAAGTCGGTCAACGGCATCGACCTGACCGACCCACAGAAGGCCATGCTGGCCTACTCGCGCATGCGCTCCGACAAGAGCCTTTCCGTCGTCGTCGAGCGCGACGGCCGCCCGACGAGGCTCAGGGTCAACGTCCGCTGAGGCGAGGAGGCGGGCCCTGCCCGCCGCCGCGCTCCGTGCAGGAGCGGCGCGGGGCGCCCACCGGCCTTGTCGCACCCGCCGGCGGTGGCGGCCGGGCGGCTGACGCGGAGGCCTTCCGCCGGCGCACGGGCGACCCCTGCCGAACAATGTACGATCGCCGCTGTCTCTCTGGCTGGAGCGCCCGGCGGCGGCCGGCGCCGTCGCTCCGGAGCGGAGCGACAGAACAGATGCGGCGCTCACCCGTCAGACCGAGCACCCGCTCTGTCCGCGGGAGGGGAAAGACGATGAACGAACTCGGAATCGTGTGGGTGAAGCGAGCGCTCCTCGGCGGCGCGCTCGTGCTGGGGCTCTCGGGGGCGGGGATCGCGTGCAGCACGAAGGATACCCCCGCGGCGTTGGAGGCGTCCCCGGCGTCGACGCCGCTGGGGAACGCCGCCGAGGCGAAGCGGGAGGCCGTGGGGTCGGCCGCCGAACCCCTGGCGGTGCGTGACCCCGCCGCACCCAGGCTCGACACGGCGGGCGGGAAGGGGCGCGCAGGCGCCGACGGCCTGGTGGTCCCCGCCCCGTTGGCCACCGCAGCGCCGGGCGAGGGCGCGGCCCGCGCCGCGGCGCCCGAGGCCGCGGGCCTCGACCCGAACGGCCGCTTCGCCACCACGTACCGCCCCGGCGGCGGCCACCTCGCCGCGTTCGAGTCCGCGGTCGCGCGCGGCATCGTTCCACCCGACGGGCGCGAGCTGGTCAGCGACGTCGGCGCCCGCTACGCCCCGTCGATCGACGTCCCGAAGGGCTCGGCGCTCGCCCTGCGCACGGACCTCGAGCGCACGCGGGTCCCGCCCGGCGGCGGCCCGGTGCACGTGCGCGTCACGCTCCGCTCGACGGCGCAGGCGCCCGCGGCGCGGCCGCACCTGTCGGTGCACCTCGTGCTCGACGTGAGCGGATCCATGCAGGGTGAGCCCATGGCGCGGGCGCGTGACGCGGCGCGAGCGCTTGTCGACAAGCTCGACGCGAACGACGACTTCTCCCTTGTCACCTTCTCGAGCGGCGCCGACGTCAGGATCGACGATGGGCCCGTCGGGCCGCGGCGTGCGGCGATCAAGGCCACGATCGACGGCATCCGCGAGGGTGGCGGTACCAACATCGGCCAGGGCCTCGCGCTCGGCTACGCGCAGGCCGCCCGGCCCGGCATCCCGGAGGGCGCGGTGAAGGTCGTGCTGCTGCTCTCCGACGGGCGCGCGAACTCAGGGATCACGAGCTCGGAGCGGCTCTCGCGGCTCGCGCTCGACGCCTTCCAGGGCGGCGTCCAGACGAGCACGTTCGGGCTCGGCGCCGACTACGACGGCGCGCTGATGAGCGCCATCGCGAGCGACGGCGCTGGCGGGTACTACTACCTGCGCGATCCGGATCAGATCGCCCCGGCCCTCGCGACGGAGCTCGACAGGCGGCTCGATCCGGTCGCGACCGCGGTCGAGCTGCGGGTGCGGCTGAAGCCGGACGTGAAGCTGCTCCAGGTCTACGGGTCGCGCCGGCTGAACGACGTGGAGGCGGCGCGCGTGCGGACGATCGAGGTCGCGGCGGACGCGCAGTCCGCGCGGCGCGATGGCATCGAGCGGGACCGGCAGGACGACGCCGAGGGCGGGATGCGGTTCTTCATCCCGGCGTTCTCGCGCGACGACAGCCACGCGATGCTCTTCAAGCTCGGCCTCCCGGCGGGCGCGGACCCGCGGGCCATCGCGGCGATCGAGCTCAAGTACAAGGACCGCGTCGCCAAGAAGAACGTCGTGGACGAGGCGCCGCTCCGGGTGACGTACGCGACCGGCGACGCGGACAGCGCGGTGAGCGTCGACCCGTCGGTCGCCCGCACGATCCAGGGCTTCGCCGCCGGCGAAACGCTGGCCGAGGCCGCCCGCCAGATCGCGCTCGGCGATCGCGCCCGCGCCGCTGCGCTGCTCTCCGAGCGGGAGGGGATCCTGCATGCCGCGGCCGAGGCGCTCGGGGAGCCGCTCTTCCTGAAGGACGCGGCCCGCCTCGCGCGCCTCCGCGGCCACACTGGGGCCACGGGCGGCCTGGGTGATCCGCTCGTGCTGGCGATGCTGCTCGAGACGGCCTCGCGGACGCACCTTCACTGAGGGCGGGGCTCGGGGCACGATGGCGCGGGAGCGATCCACCGGCGGAGCCGAGGGGCGGACATGACCCAGACATTCACACTCCGGCGCGATGTGGCGGCGCAGCACGTCGACGTCGCGCCGGGCGGCGAGATCGTCCTCCGCGGCAAGCTGGTCTGCTCGACCGACGCCTCGGTCATCGACGCGGCGACGACGACGTGGCCCGCCGGCGCGCCGGGCGGCGCGTCGGTCGACAGCGGTGGGCTTGTCGACTTCGAGCAGGGCGGCTTTCACATGACGAGCCGCGACCCCGCGACCCACGAGGTCCACGCCATCGCGACCGGGGATCCGGCCCCCGCGTGCGCGCTCGCGGGCGTGGAAGCCCCGTGCCTCCCGCTCCGGCTGCTGCCGCTCGCGCGCTCGCGGCTCCAGACGGCGCAGGAGCTGGGCAGCTGCCTTCACGGAGGCATCACCGTCGAGGTGCCGGAAGCGCTGGTGCCCCCCGTCCCGCCGTCGGTCGCGCCTTATGTGCAGGGCGCCGCGGTGCTCCTCGGCCTCGGCGTGCTCGCCTCGGTCGGCTGGGCGGTGCAGCGCCGGCGCGCCCGATCGCCGTTCGGCCAGCTGATCGGGCTGGCGAACCGCACGCGGGCCAAGCTGAAGGGCGCTGACCCCGTCGTGGCCGCGCCGCTCGCGCCGGCCGTGGACGCCGCGCTGGGCGCGCTGAAGCGGCGGCGCGTGGACGCCGCCTCGACTGAGGGGAAGCGGGTCGCGGAGGTGCTGCGGCGGGTGGAGGCGCGCCTCGACGCGTCGGCCGTGGAGGCGCGCGCCGACGAGGAGGCGCAGGCGGCGGACGAGCTCGTGCGCGAGATCGAGAGCGCGCTCGAGGCGGTCGACGAGGTGGCCGGCGCGCGGCGCGGGGGGGCCTGAGGAGGAAGGATTTCCGCTGCCGCTCGATCTCCGCGCGCAGGCGTTGCTCCTGCACGCGCAGCTCCGGCGTGAACTCCTTGCCGAAGTCCTCTGCGTCGAAGATCGGTCGAATCTCGAGCACCCATTCCCCGCTGGGCATGTAATCGGCGCAGCGCCTGGTCCACGCGACTGCCTCGTCCAGCGACTTCACTTACCAGATCCAATATCCGCCGACGAGCTCCTTGGTCTCGGCGAAGGGACCGTCGATGAGCGTCTTCTTGCCGCCCGAGATGTGCAGGCGCTTGCCTTTGCTGCTTGGGTGTAGCCCCTCTCCGGCGAGCATGACACCGGCTTTGACGAGCTCCTCGTCCCAGAGCCGGAACGCGCCTCTCTGCGCGATCCACTCATAGGATTCTCGTCCGGCCTGTCTCAAGCCTGTTGGCATTTTCCGCCCCCTCTGTGCCAACGTCGGGTGAGAAATGCGATCAATAAAACCGTGCAAAATGGCGTTGTGTCGCGGCCGATCCATGGCGTATAGATTGAGTCGAAGGACCACATCATCTTCCAGAGAGAGCATGGAAGTGTCCTCGGTCGAATTCAACGGCTGACGGCACCGCCCAAGCCGCAGCGCCGAACGAAGCACACCGCGTGATGTGCACATCTATTGTCCGATCACTCATGCCAGAGAGAGTATGTCCCAGGGCACAATTGCCCGAGAATGGGTTAATGTAGAAGCCGTGAAACGTCATATGAACACAATCGTCAGCAAGCAGCATTGGAAAACGTCTATGGCAAATTCAAAGCAGAATCAATTCTCTCGTTGGTTCATGCTGGCGTTCGCGTCGGTCGCGCTAGCAGGCTGTGGCGATGATACCAATGCCACAGGGCCCTCGAGCAGCTCATCGTCTTCCAGCAGCTCTTCATCCTCCAGCTCCAGCTCCAGCTCTGGCTCATCTTCGAGCAGCTCTAGCTCGTCTTCGAGCAGCTCCAGCTCGTCTTCTAGCAGCTCCAGCTCGTCTTCGAGCAGCTCCAGTTCGTCTGGTGGCGATCTCGCATTGGTGGTCGCGATTGACTCCGGTAGTACTTCGAGCACAATGATTGATGGCGTGGAGTACCAGGCGGACAAATACGCTAACGGTGGTTCCACCAACAGCACGCAAGACTCTGTCGTTGGTGGGCAGCTTTATCAAACAGAGCGGTATGGTTCATTCAGTTATGAAGTCCCGGTTACCGCCAATGGTCGCTACACCGTGAAGTTGCATTTTGCGGAAATTGATAAAACCAGCGCTGGCTCGCGCAAGTTTAGCGTTGCAATTGAAGGTAGCACCGTTATCAGTGATCTGGATGTTTATGCCGAGGCTGGTCATGATGTGGGCTACACGGAGACCTTCGCGGATATTGCGGTAAACGACGGCAGCGTCACCATCGAGCTGATTGAGGGTGTAGAGAATCCCACCATCGCAGGGTTTGCCGTTTATTCTAATGATGGAGAATTGGATACAACGGCCGCGCCCCTCCCCGATTTCTCCAAGTACTCAGCCTACACTCAGAAATACACTGAGAAAACTGTGATCAATTCGAATCACGCGACGGGTCACGTCGGTGATTTCTTCTTCACTCACTGGAAAGATGGCGGCTCGACATCTTTGACTGTGGACCCGAATGGCGAATTCAGCGTGACCTGGCAGGGCGGTGGCTATAACTATGTCGGTGGTCCAGGGTGGCATTACGGAGATGAAAAAAGGGTGATCGGCTACCGCCTCAATAGCGACAGCGGCGCGAGCTATATCGCTTTGTACGGCTGGGGGTACGACAAGAGCATGCCCACTTCAAACGCGGCACACCTGGTGGAATATTACATCCTGCAACGATGGAGTTATGATCCCAGCCAGGGTGCTACCGCTGGCAAGACCTTCATGAGCGACGGGGTTGAGTATTCCACGCTCCGCTCGACGCGGCAGCAGCAGCCCTCTATCAATGGCCGCTCCACTTTCTACCAATACTGGAGCAAGCCTGCTCGGGCGCAGGCCCTCGGACAGGACCACAAGATCATATTCGCCGATCACGTGAAGGCATGGGCCGACAACGGCTGGATTGTCCCGAACATGAACAACCTGGATGCGAGTGACGATCCCACCTATCAGGTCCTGGCCGTCGAGGTGTTCAACCCCGGTAGCAATGGAACTGCATCTGGTCGCGTCTGGGACGCGACGCCCTGATCGAAAGACAATGTGGCGCTCCTGAACGTTTCGTGGGTGTGCGGCGCGAACGCCCGTCGAATGCCTCGATGGCGCCGTGCTCGACGCCATCGAGGCTCTCCGCTTCGCTCCGACCCGCTTCGCGGGCGCCCTTTCGGGCGGCCTCCGCCCAACAGCCGGCGCCGACCGACGGTGCCGAGCGATTCGCGCGCGTGCCCGCCCCAAGGCCGCGAAGCGTCGCTCAGCGGATCGGGCCGGCGACCCTCGGCGGCGAGGCGGGGGCCGCCTTCGCCGCCGGCTCGAGCGGCGCGCAGCCGTCGGCCGCAAAGGGGCCGATCTCCGGCTCGCCCTCGACGAACACCGAGACGCGGCGCATCCGCTCGGCGAACGCCGCCTCGGTCTCGGCGCGCCGCGGGTCGGCCGCGAGCGGGACGGTCCCGAGGCCGTCGCTGCGCACGGGGCAGATCTCCGCGAGGGGCGGCTCGCCCCGCCGCAGGCGCAGGCGCGCGAGCATCGCGAGCTCGACCGCGGGGCCGGTCCGCTTCACCTTCATGAGGAAGTTGCCCAGGCTGTAGAAGATGGGCCGGCCGCGGCGGAGCTCGATGCCCTGGAGCACGTGCGGGTGGTGGCCGAGGAAGGCGTCGGCGCCCGCGTCGATGGCGGCGCTGGCGAGCGCGCGCGCCTGCGGGAGCGGGGTGTCCAGGTACTCGGTGCCGCCGTGGTAGCTCACCACGACGGCGTCGACGCCGGGCTGCTTGCGCGCGGCGCGCACCGCGGCGGCGAGCCCGTCCCGCTCCGCGCCCGCGACGAACTCCCGCGCCGGGTGCTGCCAGAGCGAGCCCTGGTTCCAGATGCCGGTCACGGCCAGCACCGCCACGCGGAAGCCGCGGTGCTCGATGACGGCCGGCGCGTACGCCTCGAGCCGCGTCCGGCCGGCGCCCACGTAGGCGACGCCCGCGCGCTCCAGGTGGCCGAGCGTCTCGAGGAACCCGCCCTTGCCGTAGTCCCACATGTGGTTGTTCGCGAGCGACACCACGCCGATGCCGGCGCGCGCGAGCGCGTCCGCGCCGGCCGGGGGGCCCGTGAACACGAGCGGCTGGCGCGCGTGCTGGGTCTCTCCGCCCTGGTCGCTGAGCTGGTTCTCGAGGTTGACGAAGCGCACGTCGGCGGACGCGAACAGCGCCGCGACGGAGGCGAACGGATCGTACGCCGGATTGCGGAGCAGCTCCTGGCCGAGCGCCTTGCCGAGGCAGACGTCGCCGCCGGCGAGGAGCGTGATCGCGTCGGCAGGCGCGGCGGTGGGCGCGGCGGTGGCGGCGGCCGGCGCGGCGCGAGCCTCCCGGGGCCTTTCCGCGGCGTCGCGGGGCGCGGCCGGCGCGACGGCGGGCGGCGGCGCGAGCCCGGCGCCCACGTTGGCGGGTCGCTCGCAGCCGATCTGCGCGGCCACGGCGCACGTCGCGAGGAAGCAAAGGGCAGGGCGCATCTCGAGCGGCGTCTCGCAGCGCATTATCCACGGGCGCGCGGCGGCTCCCAAGTATCCGGTGGTACGCCCGCCGACGTTCGTGCACCATCGCCGCGCGTTGAGCAGGCCCAGAGGAGCCGCGGCGTCGATCGGCGGCCGCGCTCTCTCGATGGACGTCCGGCCCGCTCCAGCGCGATCTACTCGGGATTGGACGCGCGCTCGTGCGCGGGTTGCTTGGAAGGCCTTATCTCCATGGTGAATCGAAGACGTGAGACTCCCTCGGGCTCGGCGCTGCTCTCTTCGCGCGGCGCGACGCCCTCCAGCACGCGCATCGTGCCGGGCCCCGCGGCGCGCGACGAGGCGCGCGACGAGGAGCGCAAGGACGGCTGGGGCTTTGCCGACACCCGGTTCGTCGTCAAGCCGAGCGGCAGCGTCGTGCTCACCGGCACGCGGTACAGCATCAGCAACGTCGAGCTGCCGTCGCTGATCCCGTGGATGTCGGCCACGCTCGCCGCGCCGCTCTCCTACGAGAACCGCAACGAGCCGCACTACCCGCCTCAGATCCCCGACGCCAGGGTCGCGAGCGAGCTGCTCGCCGCGCTCCGCGGCTTCCTTTCGGACGATCAGATCTCGCAGGACCCGCTCGTGCGCCTCAGGCGCGGCCACGGCCACACCGGGGCCGAGATCTGGGCGATCCGCTACGAGCGCCTCGAGCGCGTCCCGGATCTCGTCGTGTTCCCCGCGTCGCACGACGACGTCGTGCGCGTCACCGAGGTCGCCAAGCAACACGGCGCGTGCCTCGTCCCGTTCGGCGGCGGCACCAACGTCACGGACGCCCTGCGCCTGTCGATCCACGAGGAGCGGACCGTGATCGCGGTCGACATGCGGCGCATGAACAGGATCCTCTGGCTCGATCCCGTGAACCGCATGGCCTGCATCGAGGCGGGCGCGACCGGGCGGCACATCGTCGCGGAGCTCGAGAAGCACGGGCTCACCATGGGGCACGAGCCCGACAGCCTCGAGTTCTCGACGCTCGGGGGGTGGATCGCGACGAACGCGAGCGGGATGAAGAAGAACCGTTATGGCAACATCGAGGATCTCGTCCTCGACATGCAGGTCGTGACCGCGCGCGGCGTGGTCGAGCGGCCGCACGTGGCCCCGCGCGAGAGCGTCGGCGCCAACCCGAAGAACTGCATGTTCGGCAGCGAGGGCAACTACGGAATCGTCACCAGCGCTGTCGTCAAGCTGTTCCCCCTGCCCGAGGTCCAGCGCTACGGCAGCGTCATCTTCCCCGACCTCGCGCGTGGGCTCGCGTTCCTCTATGACCTGCAGGGCGCCGGCGCGCTGCCCGCGAGCGTGCGCGTCATGGACAACACGCAGTTCCATTTCGGTCAGGCGCTCAAGCCGAAGAAGTCCGGGGTGCTCGCCCGGGTGAAGAGCCAGGCGGAGAAGCTGGTGGTGACCCGGATCAAGGGCTTCGATCCGCACCAGCTCGCCGTCGCCACCATCGTGTTCGAGGGGACGAAGGAGGAGGTCGATTTCCAGGAGAAGACGCTCTACCGCATCGCGGCGCAGCACGGCGGGATGAAGGCGGGCGCGGCGAACGGCGAGCGCGGCTATCAGCTGACCTTCGGCATCGCGTACATCCGCGATCTCACGTTCGAGCACTGGGCTATTGCGGAGAGCTTCGAGACGAGCGTCCCGTGGAGCCGCGCGCTCGAGCTCTACGACCGGGTGCGCCAGCGCGTCCTGCGAGAGCACGAGCAGCGGCGCCTGCCCGGCAAGCCGTTCTTCACCGGCCGCATCACCCAGGTCTACCCGACGGGGGTCTGCATCTATTTCTATCTCGGCTTCTACGCCAAGGGCGTCGACGACCCCGTGCGCCATTACTCCGAGATGGAGCACGCCGCGCGAGAGGAGATCCTCGCCGCCGGAGGGTCGCTGTCCCACCACCACGGGATCGGCAAGATCCGGCAGGATTTCGTGAAGGAGGTCTATTCGGACGGCGCGCGGGCCTTCATGCAGCAGGTGAAGCAGGCCGTCGATCCCGACAACCTGTTCGGCGCGGCGAACCACGGCGTGCTCGGCGACGTCACGCTATCGACGCCGCGCTGAGGGGCGCTTTACAGCGATCTCCGTCCACCTCTGCGCCATGCAGAGCAGAGCGGCGGTCTCCCGCACAGGAGACGGGCCCAGATCGGCGTTTTCGGCGCGCAAGCGCACTCCGGTGCGCTGAGCACCGAAAACGTCGAGGTGGGCCCGTATCCGAAGCGGGTGACCGCCGCGCTACAGCCCGAGCACGTAGGCGAAGACGAGCGGCGCCACGATGGTGGCGTCGCTCTCGATGATGTGTTTGGGCGTGTCGATGCCGAGCTTCCCCCAGGTGATCTTCTCGTTGGGGACCGCGCCGCTGTAGGAGCCGTAGGACGTCGTCGAGTCGCTGATCTGGCAGAAATAGGACCAGAAGGGGACGTCTTTCCAGCCGAGGTCCTGGTACATCATGGGCACGACGCAGATGGGGAAGTCGCCCGCGATGCCGCCGCCGATCTGGAAGAAGCCGACGCCCTTGCCGGCGGAGTTCTCGCGGTACCAGGCGGCGAGCGAGGTCATGTACTCGATGCCGCTCTTCATCGTCGTCGCCTTGAGCTCGCCCTTCACGACATAGCTCGCAAAGATGTTCCCCATCGTCGAATCCTCCCAGCCGGGCACCACGATCGGGAGGTTCCGCTCGGCGGCCGCGACCATCCAGGAGTCCTTGGGGTCGATCTCGTAGTCGCCCGCCATCACGCCGCTCTGGAGCAGCTTGTACATGAACTCGTGGGGTAAGAAGCGTTCGCCCCGGGCATCGGCGTCCTTCCAGATCTCGAACACCCTGTGCTGGATCTTGCGAAAGGCCTCTTCCTCGGGGATGCAGGTGTCCGTCACGCGGTTGAGACCGCCCTCGAGGAGCTCCCACTCCTGCGCGGGCGTCAGGTCGCGCCAGCCGGGGATCCGCTTGTAGTGCTTGTGCGCCACGAGGTTCATGATGTCTTCCTCGAGGTTGGCGCCGGTGCACGAGATGATGTCCACCTTCCCCTGGCGGATCATCTCGGCGAGGGAGACCCCCAGCTCGGCCGTGCTCATCGCGCCGGCGAGCGACACCAGCATCTTGCCCCCGTCCGCGAGGTGACGCTCGTATCCGGCCGCGGCGTCGACAAGCGCAGCGGCGTTGAAGTGCCGGTAGTGGTGTCGAATGAACTCGGAGACAGGGCCCCTCTTTTGCTGGCTCATGGACTCGTTTCCTGTAGGTGTGGATGGATCGTCGCGACCTTCACGTCCGCCGAGGCGGACGCGCGAGCCCAGGCGGGGAGACGGCCCGTGGGCCCTGCGCAGAGGGCCCGCGCTCGCCAGGCCCGCACCAGCGCGGCCGGCGAGCGCGGCGGCCGCAGTCGCGGCACACATGGCATCGATGAGTCGGCTCGTCATCCGTCGCTCCCCGGCCTGGGCCGGCGAGGTGCCCTTAGCACATGGAACACGCTCGGTAACACGGAGTGTCTGTGTCGTGGCACGAGGGCACCGGTGGCAGCGGTCGGCGCCTGGCGTGCGCCGCGAGCGCATGTTCCACGCGGGGGTGGTATGCAGGACGGCGGTGCAGCTCATGACAGCGCCCTCGGAGGACGGCGACGGGGCGGGCCGCGTGGCCGGGCTCGCGGGCGTCGTGCTGTGCGGCGGGCAGAGCCGCCGGATGGGGCAACCCAAGGCATGGCTGCCGTTCGGGGGCGAGGCGCTGCTCCAGCGGGTGGTGCGGCGCCTCGGCGAGGCGGCCTGGCCGATCGTGGTGGTCGCGGCGCCGGGGCAGGAGCTGCCGCCGTTGCCGGAGGGGGTGCTGGTCGTGCGCGATGCGGTGGAGGGCCGCGGGCCGCTCCAGGGCATCGCGGCCGGGCTCGATGCGATCGCGCCGCTCGCCGAGCGGGCCTACGTCGCCTCGACCGACGCGCCCTTCCTGCACCCCGCCTTCGTGCGGCGCCTCGCGGATCTCCAGGCGGGCGGCCACGCCATCGCGGTGCCGCGGGCGGAGGGGCACCATCACCCGCTCGCCGCGGTGTACGCGTGCTCGGTGCGCGGCGAGGTGGCGGCCTTGCTCGCCGAGGGCAGGCTGCGGCTCTCCACCCTGTTCGAGCGGGCGCGCACCCTGGTCGCGGATCCGGAGCTCTTGCTCTCGGATCCGCGGCTCTGCGCTGCGGATCCGGCGTTGCGATCGCTGCGCAACCTGAACACGCCCGAGGACTACGCGGCGGCGCTGCGCGAGCTCGACTGACCCGGCTATTCGCCGCGCGCCGCCGGCGCGCTCGCCGCCGCCGCGCCCCCGGGCTCGCCCCTCGTGATGAGGACCCGCTGCTCGCCATGCCTGGGCAGGAACACCCGATCCGGCCCCAGCCCGCGCGCGGCCATGACGCGCCGGAGCTCGCGGGGCGCCTCTCCGAACGTATCGGTGCTGTTGATGAAGGTGTCGAAATGGATAGCCATCATCCGCCGCGCCCCGAGGTCCAGGAACGCCTGCACCGCCTCTGCCGGATCGACGTGCTTGCTCTCCATGAACTCGCGCGGCCCCACCGGCGCGATCGGCAAGAGGGCCAGATCGATCGAGGGGAATCGCGCGCGCGTCTTCACGAAGTCATCGCGGTCGTAGGCGGTATCGCCGCCGAAGTAGACGGTGATCCCGTGGTACTCGACGACATAACCCGTGAAGCTCTCCGTCATCCAGTCCCGGTCCAGCCCGTAGCGATATCCGGAGTGCCGCACCGGGACGGCCGTGATCTTCAGATCGCCCTGCTGCCATGTCGTCCAGGTGGGGACCTCGAACGACGCGAAGCTATGGTTGGGCACGTAGACGAGCCCGCCTCGAGGCACGAGCAGCGCGCGGACCTTCGGCTCGATCAGGGACAGCGAGCCGAGCGAGAGGTGGTCGAGGTGCATGTGCGAGATCAGCACGGCGTCGATGGGCGGCAGGTCCTCCGGAGCGAGCCCCGGCTCGACGAGCCGCTTCACCATGAGGCCCACCGTCGACGTGAAGACGGGATCGGTCAGGATCCATCGATCATCGATCTGCACGAGCACGGTCGCGTGCCCGACCCAGAGCGCGGCGAGCCGTGCTTCGGGGCGGTACGGCGCACGCACCTTGTCTGGCACGGGCAGCGGGCTCGCGAACAGCCTCGCCACGTTGCTCTCCAGGATGCGCGCGGGCACGCTGCACGACAGGCCCGCGAGCGCGAGGAGCGCCGCGGCGGAGAGGCGAGCTGGCGACGAGGAGGGGCGCGTGGCCATGCGCGGCGTCAGAAGTAGCGGATGCTGAGCGTGATCGTGGTCGATCGCAAGGCGGCCGTCGGCGTGGTCGCCACCTGCGCGCCCAGGGCGCCGAACAGGGTATAGATCCCCGCCTCGTACGAGGCCGCCACCTGCCCTCGAGCAAAGAGCGCGGATCCGCCGAGTGAGCAGGACAGGTAGTCGCCTCCATCGAGGAGCGGGAAGTAAGCGCGGACGCCGCCCCGGATCAGCCAGCGATCGGCGAACGCGCCCGGACGGGCGACGTACCCGGGTGAGCCGAAGAGCTCGATCGAGCCGGCGTGGCGCGTGAGCGGCTCCGCGATGAAGGCGCGCCACGGCGAGAGCTTGCGGTTGATCCCGAACGAGTAGAGCAGCGGCGTCACCTGCCACCGGAAGCCGAAGTGCGCCTCGCCCGGTTCGAGCCACAGCTCGGGGCTCGGCACGAGCTGGACGAGGAGCCACGCCAGCGTGGGGTGGATGTCGGGCTCCGTGGCGGCGGCCGCCGGCGCTGCCTGCCGCGGCGCCTCGGGCGACGCGCCCGCGGCGAGCGGCCAGAGCAACCAGCAGAGCGCGGCGGCGCAAGCGGCCAGCGCAGGAGCGCGGCGTCGCGCGAGGGAGCGCGCTCCGGGCGTGCCGCGGCTACGGCGCGTCGCCGTACACCCTGCCGAGCTGCTTGTAGAGGAACCGCGCCGCGTGCTCTCCATAGGGCGTCTGCGCCGCGTACACGTCGGGCGAGGCGATCGGCGCGTGCGCCGCCAGCGCGCCGGGCCGCCCGAGCCGGGTGAGATCCTCGCTGAGCGCCTCCATCGAGGCATACCGGTTCTCCGGCCGCTTGCGCAGGCACTTCGTGATCACCGCCTCGAGCGCCCGCGACGCCGGGCTCTCACCCAGGTTGGGCGGCGGCGGCGGCGTGACGAGCTGATTGGCCAGCACCACGGCCTCGTCCATGGCGGGCGCCAGGGCGGGGGAGGAGCTCCGCGCGACGCTGAAGGGGAGACGGCCGGTGAACATCCGGTACATGAGCATGCCGAAGCCGTAGACGTCCGTGCGCCCGTCGGGAGGGTCGCTGACGGTCTGCTCCGGCGCCATGTACTCCAGGGTGCCGACGGTCACCCCGGCCTGCGTGAGCCCCGAGTGCTCGTACAGCTTCGCGAACCCGAAATCGACGACCTTGGCCGCCCAGGCGTCGCCCTTCTCTCCCACGAGGAACACGTTGGCGGGCTTCACGTCGCGGTGGACGATCCCCGCCCGGTGGGCCGCGCCGAGCCCGGCCGCGGCCTGCAGGAGGAACGGCACGCCGGCCTCCGGCGACAGCCGCTTCTCGCGCAGGAGCAGCGAGCTCAGCGACTCGCCGAAGAGGAACTCCAGAACGAGGTAAGGCGACCCTTCATGGAGGCCGATATCGAGGACCTCGACGATATTCGGGTGAACGACCGTGGCCGCGGCCTTGGCCTCCAGGAGGAACCGCGCCTTCACCTTCGGCTCGCGGCGGAGCCTCGCTTCCAGGAGCTTCAGCGCGACGGGCGCGCCGCTCTTGGTGTCCTCCGCCAGGAACACCTGCGCCATGGCGCCGCTGCCGATCAGGCCCCGCACCCGGTACCGCTCGGCGATGATCGTGCCCACATGCTCGGTGGGCTGGGACCGGATCCGCCGGATGTCGTGGCTCGCGACCAGCTTCTCTCCGTCGTGCGGGCAGAAGCGGTGGTCATCCGCGTACCGCCGATGGCAACGAGGGCACAGCATGAGGTCCCCTTCCGGGCATAGCCCCTCCACGGCCCTCTTTGCAAGGCCCGACGTGCGTGTCGTGATCGCGCCTCGCGAAGGGGCGCGGCGCGATCACGATGCGCGGGATATGTCCGACGGCATCCGCGCCCTGGGCTCGTGGATCAGGACCGTCTCGGCGCTGGAGAGCTCCTCCATGTCGGGCGCGTCGCCTGACATGCGCCAGCCCGGGCTCCGCTTGGGCAGGCTGTCGAGCAGGCCGACGAACGAGCTCACCCACTCCTCGATGTCCTGAGGCCGCTCGTCGGGCGACAGCGCGAGCGCCCGCGCGAAGGCGCGGTCGACGTCCGGCGGCGTCCCCGGGAGCAGCGACGAGACGGGCGCCGGAGGGGCGCGCGAGAGGCTCGACAGGATGGTGGCGAGGTCCTCTCCGGCGGCGATGCGCCGTCCGGTGAGCGCCTGGTAAGCGACGGCCGCGAAGGAGTAGAGATCGCTGCGCGTGTCCACCGACCTGCCGCGCGCCTGTTCCGGGGCCATGTAGAGCGGAGTCCCCAGGAAGATGCCCGTCGAGGTCGCGCTCACGTCGGCGGAGAGCTCCTTGGCGATACCGAAGTCGAGGATCTTGACGTGAAAGTCGCCCGGCCCCGTCGACGGGATCAGGAAGATGTTCTCCGGCTTGACGTCGCGGTGCACGAGCCCCGCCGCGTGCGCAGCGCCGAGCGCCGAGGCACCCTCGCGCAGCAGCACCGCCACCTGGGCTGGCGTCCCGGGCCCGTGCGACTTCATGGCGTGAGCGAGGGTGAAGCCGTCCAGCCACTCCATCACGATGAAGAGCGTCCCGTCCTCGAGCTCGCCCGAGTCGTACACCTCAACGACGGACGAATGACGGATTCGCGCGACGAGGCGCGCCTCTCTCGCGAACCGCTCGCGCACATCCTCGTTGTTGAAGTGCTCTGTCCTGATGGTCTTGATCGCGACCTCGCGCCCGAGCCGCTCGTCGTGGGCCTTGAATACCCTGCCCATGCCGCCCTCCGCGACGGCCCGGGTCAGGCGATACCGCCCCGCCACGCGATAGGGGGACGGCCGCGGCCTCTTCAGCGCGGCGCCGTCATCGAGGCATCGCTCCACACGCTGATCGTAACAGCGCTGGCAGCTCGGGCATATCTGCAGGATATCGATACCGCGGCGCACCATGTCTTCGAGCGTCGCTGCCCGCCGCTCCGCCGCGCTCGCGAGATCCTTGCGCAGCCGCGAGAGCTCGAGCGCGCTGCCGAGGTGGTGCGCGAACGAGCGGACGAGCCGTCGGGTCGTATCGCTCCACACGACGCCGTCGCCGACGATGACCAGCGCGCCGTGGACGTCGCCCGACATGCCGAGGACGGGGACCACGACATCCGCGGATCTCGGAAAGGAGTGTTGGGTCAGCGCGGCGTGGCGCAGAGCGTCGACGTGCGGCGCCTCGGTGGTGGTCGCGGTGAGGCTGGCCATCGCCTGCTCCTCGGCCTTCCACACCGCGACCTCGCGGGCGCCGATCGCCTCCGCGATCTGCGCCGCCGCGGCGGACGACCACCTCGCGATGTCGTCGAGCGCCTGCGCCGAGGAGACGACGAGCTCCGCGAGCTTCTCCTGCTCCTCCGCGAGCTGGCGCGCGAAATACTGCACCGCTGCGTACGCGATGGCCGACACCGTGAGGAGGTTCATCGCGAAGAAGCCGGCGAGGAGGCTCGGAGGCGCCTCCGGCGCGACGCCGGAGAGGAGCGGGTCGGCGACGCCGGCGGCCATCACGAGCAGCGTGTACGCGATGAACCAGGGGACGGACGCCCGCGATCCGTGGAACAGCAGCAACGTCAGCGGCGCGAGGAGCGCCCACAGGACGACGCCGCTCGAGCCGACGAACCCTCCCCGGCTCGCGTGCATGAGAAACGGCAGGGCGAAGATGAGCAGCGCCTGGCGGAAGCGGAACCCGGCGAACTCCTTCGTCCTGGCGAAGTGGGCGAGGCTCAGGCCGGTACACACCATGTAGCCGAGCGGGATCGCCGCCGAGCGGTGGTCCCCGGCTGCCCCATAGGCGATCACCCAGACGGGGCACGCGCACGCCTTGAGCGCCGCGGTGAGCGTGAGGATCTTCTTGTGCTGGCGCACCTTCGGATCGTCGCCCGCCTTCAGCCCCATCCGAGCGATGGCCTGGAAAAACTTCATTCTGGTCGATTGTACGACGTTGAGCATGGCGGCCTCAAGCCGCGGTCAAGCGTTCGGGGGCGCGATGTGGTCGAGGTGTAGATGTTGCGCTCCCTGAGATGGGGGCGGTCGCTTCGGCGTGCTCTGCGTAGAGACGAGCGACGACGGCCCGGACTGCGCGCGCGCCGATCGACAATCGACCGACCCTGAGGGGAGATCGGCTCCCCTCGGCAGCGCGGGCCTTGCCGCCCGCGCCGCCGGCCGGATATCCTGCGCGCGGCTCCCTGCCGCGAGCGGCCGCCAGCTCGCAACGATCATGGCAGCGAGCTCAGCGACTCGCCGAAGAGGAACTCCAGCACGAGGTAAGGCGACCCTTCATGGAGGCCGATGTCGAGGACCTCGACGATGTTCGGGTGAACGACCATGGCCTCCAGGAGGAACCGCGCCTTCACCTTGGGCTCGCGGCGGAGCCTCGCCTCCAGGAGCTTCAGCGCGACGGGCGCGCCGCTCTTGCCCTTCCGCCGCCCTTTTTTGCGAGACCCGACGTGCGCGGCGGCTTCGCGAAGGCGCGCGCGGCGCGGTGACGGATCTCCTGAGCGCGGCACCGCGCTCGTCCGGCAGTACTCTCCGGCACCTATCTGCCACCTATCTGCCACCTATCGGCAGCACCGCTCAGGCCGCGTTCCTCCTCGCCCGCATTGCTGACACCACCAACTCGTCTTGCTCGGCTGCTCGGATGTCTTCGGCGTCCTCGGCTTCACGGAGGTCCCCGCGAGCTTTTCCGCCGCTTGCGGCGCCTTCTCGACAGGCTTGCGCGCCGTCGAGAGCTCCGCTCGCAGCACCCGCACCTCCAGCGCGAACGAGTCCCGCTCGGCGCGCGCCTGCCGGGCCTCCTCCAGCGCTGCCTGGCGCTCCGTTTCTGCGATAGCCTTCGCGGACTCCAGGGCGGCGTGCGCCGCGTGCTGCGCCTGCAGGGTCGCTTCGGCCTCACGCTGCGCGGCCTCGGCGTCGCGTTGGGCCGTGTGCTGCGCCTGCCGAGCCGCTTCGGCGTCGCGCTGGGCCGTGTGCTGCGCCTGCCGAGCCGCTTCGGCGTCGCGCTGGGCCGTGTGCTGCGCCTGCCGAGCCGCTTCGACTTCGCGCAGCGCGGCCTCGGCGTCGCGCTGGGCCGCGCTTTGCGCCTGCCGAGCCGCTTCGGCCTCATGCTGGGCTGCCTCGGCGTCGCGCTGGGCCGCGCTTTGCGCCTGCCGAGCCGCTTCGGCCTCATGCTGGGCTGCTTCGGCGTCGCGCTGGGCCGTGCTTTGCGCCTGCCGAGCCGCTTCGGTCTCGCGCTGCGCTGTATCCTGCGCCTGGCGAGCGGCCTCCGCGCCGCGGCGCACGGCCTCGGTCTCGCGCTCCCGCGTCGACTCGGCATGAGCCGCTTCCCCTGCTGCGAGCGCGCGCCGCGTGTCCTCGAGAGCTCTCCGTAGCTGCCGTCGCCCTCGCTCGGCGACGAGCGCCGTCACGAGCAGCGCCGCCAGCGCCAGGAGTGTCAGCCCCGTCGTCATCCGTCCGCCAGCAAGCGTCCGCGCTTCGCGAGCAAGAACGCGCGATTCCCCGCGGTCAGGTGCCCACGGAACAGGGAGGGGAGCTCGTCGTAAGGGGTCACAACGCACCCGCGCCAGCGAAGAGAATCAGCGCCACCTCTCGAGGGCAGCGATGTCCTTGTCGCACACCGCTCGCTGGGCGCCAATGGCCTCTGGGCCTGTCGCCGCGCTGCGGCTCCGCGGGCCCCCTGTGGTAGTCTCGGCCCGACCGCCGGCCCTGAACCAAGAGGATGCGCGATGCCCTACTCCCAGGCGAAGACGATCCTCGCCCTCCATAGCCCCCTCGGCCCCGACGCCCTCGCCCTCGTCAGGATCCATGGCGAGGAGCGGCTATCTGGCCTGTTCCGGTTCGAGCTCGACCTCCTGTCCGAGGAGCGGGCCATCGATTTTTCTGCCATCGTCGGCCAGGGCATCACCGCGGTCATCCGCCTCTCCAGCGGCGCCGAGCGCATGATCCACGGTGTCGTCACGCGCTTCCGTCAGGCCGGCCGTGTCTATGTCGACGGCGGCCAGCCGAGGACCGCCTATCGCGCCGAGATCCACCCCTGGCTCTGGTTTCTGACGAGGACCACCGACTCCCGCATCTTCCAGGACAGATCGGTGCCCGACATCGTGAAGCAGATCTTCGATGACCTCGGCTTCTCCGATTACAAGGACGAGCTGACCGGCTCCTACGCTCCTCGCGAGGTGTGTGTCCAATACCAGGAGACCGCGTTTCAGTTCGTCTCGCGGTTGCTGGAGGAGGAGGGCATCTATTACTATTTCCAGCACGAGGACGGAAAGCACACCCTCGTCCTCGGCGACGACAGCGCGGGCAATCCGCGCTGCCCCGATCTCGGCGACGTTCGCTACGTGGGCGCCGCCGAGAACTCGACGCGCGATGAGGACGCGATGACCGTCTGCGAGCTCATCGGAGAGGTCGTCGCGGGGTCGTATGCGGCGACCGACTACAATTTCAAGGCGCCCAGCACGTCGCTGCTCAGCCAGGCGAGCGGCGGCGGGGCGAAGCTCGCGCTCTTCGAGTATCCTGGCGGCTACGCCGACAAGAGCGCCGGCGACGCGATCGCCACGCGTCGCATCGAGGCGGAGGAGGGCGTGGCCCGGCGCCTCGTCGGCAGCTCGTTCTGCCGCGCGTTCACGGCCGGCCATGCGTTCCAGCTCGTCCAGCACGAGCGCTCGGACGTGAACGGCGAGTACCTGCTCCTCGCCGTCACGCACTCGGCCGACAACGACGAGTACCAGAACTCCTTCGAGGCGATGCCCATGCAGAGCCCCTTTCGCCCCGCGCGCGTGACGCCGAGGCCCATCATCGCGGGGGCTCAGACGGCGGTCGTCGTCGGCAAGAGCGGCGAGGAGATATGGACTGACGAATTCGGCCGCATCAAGGTGCAGTTTCACTGGGACCGGTACGGCAAGCGCGACGAGAACAGCTCCTGCTGGATCCGCGTCGCCCAGTCCTGGGCCGGCAAGGGGTGGGGGAGCTGGTACTTGCCGCGCGTCGGCCAGGAGGTCGTGGTCAGCTTCCTCGGCGGCGATCCCGACCGGCCGCTCTGCACCGGGTCGGTGTACAACGCGGACCAGACGGTCCCCTACGCGCTTCCCGGCGAGCAGACGAAGAGCACCCTCCTGTCCCGCTCGTCGAAGGGGGGCAGCGCGGGCAACGAGCTCCGCTTCGAGGACAAGAAGGACAGCGAGGAGCTCTTCATGCACGCCCAGAAGGACATGGTGGTCGACGTGGAGAACGACTGGACGATCGGCGTCAAGCACGACCAGGCGATCTCCATCGACCACGATCAGACGCTGGCGGTGGGTGGAGACCAGACCATCAGCGTGGAGAAGAGCCGCACGGTGACGATCGACAAGGGGGACGACCTGCTGACGGTGGGGAAGGGCAACCGCACGATCGACGTGTCGAAGGGCAACGAGTCGCACGCGGTCAAGGGGACACGGGATCTGACGGTCGAGGGGCACGAGACCCACACGAACAAGGCCAACTTCACCCAGGAGGTGAAGGGCAATCACGTCCTCAAGGTGAAGGGGAACCTGGTCATCGAGGCCAAGTCGGTGACCATCAAGAGCGAGCAGGCGATGACCCTCAAGGCGGGGCAGGCGCTGAAGGGCGAGTCCGGCGCGGACCTCACGTTGAAGGGTGGGGGGAAGGTCGCGATCAAGGGCAGCGAGGTGAAGAACAACTGACGTCCGCCCGGGCGCGGGCGAGCGTGTCGCGAAAGGAGCGCCCTTGTCGATCACCGAGGATGAGGTCTTCGCTCAGGCGGTGGACAACGCAGGGTTCCTGTGGAGCCAGCGCGACAGCGCGGCGCGCGATCCGCGGTACGACCTGAAGGGCCTGGCGGAGGTCGACGCGCGGCTCGCGGCGCAGCTCGATCTGCTCGAGCGAGGCGGGCGCGCGGCGTGGGACGGCTGCGCGGCCGCGGCCGAGGAAGGGGGGGCGGGCGAGGTGTTCGCGGCGCTCTCGCTCGCGCTCGTGCGGCGGGATCAGGTGGCGATCGCGGCGTTGATCGCGCGGGGGATCGATGCGCCGGCGCTCGCGCGCGGGGTGGCGTCGGCGCTCGGCTGGGCGGCGCCGGAGCTCTTGAAGGACCTGCTGCCAGCGCTGCTCGGCGCGAAGGCGCAGCCGGGGCTCCGGACCATCGGCATCGCCGCGAGCGCGGTGCGGCGGCGGGATCCGGGGCCGACGCTCAAGGAGGCGCTCTCTGCCGAGGACGCGGGGCTGCGGGCGCGGGCGCTCAAGGCGCTCGGGGAGCTCGGGTACGTGGAGGGGCTCGACGATGCGCGGCGGGCGCTCGGCGCCGAGGACGAGGCGGTGCGGTTCTGGGCGGCGTGGTCCGCGGCGCTGCTCGGGGACGAGCGCGGCGTGGATGTGCTGCTGGAGATCGCTGCGGGCGGGGGAGCGCTCGCGCAGCGGGCCGCGGGCGTGGCGTTGCGGCGCCTCGGCCCGTATGCGGGGGCGCGGTGGCTGAGGGGGCTCGGGGAATCGCCGGGGGCGGCGCGGGCGGCGATCGCTGGGGTGGGGGCGCTCGGGGATCCGGCGCACGTGCCGTGGCTCATCGAGCGGATGAGCGCGCCCAGGCTGGCTCGCCTGGCGGGCGGGGCGCTGTCGTTGATCACGGGGGTTGAGTTGGTGAGAGAGGAGCTCGAGGGGCCCGCGCTCGAGGAGGCTGGGCCGAGCGACGACCCGGAGGACGAGGACGTGGGGCCCGATCCGGACGATGGGCTGCCGTGGCCTGACGCGGCGGCCGTGGGGCGGTGGTGGGCGCGGCGGCGAGGGGACTTCGCGGCGGGGAAGAGGCACCTCTGGGGGAGGGGGGTCGATCTGGAAGGGCTGAACGAGGTGCTGCGGCGCGGGAGCCAGCCGGCGAGGGCGGCAGCGGCGATCGAGCGGTGCTTCTTGAGGCCGCGGCTGGGGGTGTTCGAGGTGCGTGCGCGGGGGGAGGTGCAGCGGGCGGAGCTCGGGGGGTAGCGAATCGCTGTGGGCAGGTCGCTCGCGCGCAGCGCGTGCCGCCGGGCTTTGCAGCCGCCGTGGGGCTGCGCATGCTAGAGCAACAAACGGGTTGAAACTGCCTGAAAAGCGCAGAATTTCGAACCGCCAAGGCGCCATAAGACGCCAGTATATTTATGCTTGTGGCGTCTCATGGCGCCTCATTTCTCGCTTGAACAACGCGATCGGTGTTCTAGACATGTCCGCCTCCCCTCGGCAGCTTCGCCTTGAACTCTGCGAGCCGCTCCTCGCGCGAAAGCCCGAGATATTCCCCCGTGAAGGTCCCTACGAAGTTATCGCCACGGATCGGCGGGTCCGACAGACGAGACACCTTGATCACCTCCAAGGGGACCGTCGTCATCGGTTGTGATGGGCTGTCGATGAGTACGGTATTTTCGCCGCTCACTCCGAGGTGGCTCCTGGCCGTGGGCACCTGGAGGCCCCGGTAGCCCACGTCGGCGCGGAAGATGCCGTTCACGATAGCGCGAGAGGCCGTGTAGTCGTGGGGATCCAGCACCCAGTCCCAAAGCGCGCCGTTCCGAGGATGATGTTGCAAGTAGCGTCGCACGTCCTGATCTTGAGCGATCCGGGACGCAAGCGCTCTGATGTCGACCAGGTCTATCCTCTGCAAGAGGCGGAGTTCAAATATTAATTTTCCTTTGAAAGCCTTTTGATCGAGGCCCGGCGCATCGCTGATCGATGGGTCGTCCTTTCGAGCGCCGTGGTGCCAGACCTCGGCGCGCACTGCGTTCCACGGGCCCATATAAAATCCGGCGTTTCCAGGCCGTCCGTCGTAGCTCCGCCCGCTCCAGCGGTTGTCGTCCGTGGTCTTGGCATTGGCCGGGAGCGTCAGGACGCTATGCGGTCCCCCGTACCAAGGTCCCGGAGTCACGGCGCGCTCGTAGCGTGTCCCGGCAAGAGTAAGCTGGAGAGGCAGCGCGCCTTGCCGGGCAAGCTCGAAAGACGCGTTGCTCAGAGAGATATAGAGGTCCGGATCTAAGATCCTGCCTCCTAGATAGGTCGTACGCCTCATGGTGCTGCTCCACCGACAAGGTTATCAATGGTGGTGGCTCGGGTACCGCAGAACAGTGGCCCAGAGATCCCGCGTTGCGTCGTTCCATGCTCGCCGCCCGCTTTGAGCCGGGCATGGAGATTCGTCATGGATGTCCTCGGCCCGATTTCTTTCTTCGTAGAAAGTGAAGTCCCCTGTAGGCGCCAATTCTGCACTCTTGCAGAGGTGCAGCTCAGCTCGCAGGCCGTTGAGCGAGCCGCCTCGGCCGCGATTGGATGCCTGGCCTCGAACTTGCGCCGGTCTCTACGTTGTCCGGCGAAGACGGGGGTGTGATTCACGTGCTATAACCGTCGGCTGGCGAGAGGCGCACGCCGGTGATCTGGGCGCGCTCTATCGCCTCTTTCACTCCCTGGTCGACGATGACTATAAATGGGAGTTCGTGGAGCCGGAACATGCGCAGATCGCCAATGCGGTTATAGTCCAGGACCATCTCGTAAATCTCCAGGATGGCGTCGGGGATTCCGGGAGCTGGCTCGACGACGGAGTTCTCTCGATCCAGACAGGCGACCCGCCCAACGATGTTGGCGACGTAGTAGTTGTCGAGGGCGGCGCCGGTCACCGTGTTAAGGATCCGCGCGTCGTGATAGTCGATGTTGTCCACGCCCGCCGCCTCGAGAGTGTGCCGGAAGCGGGACGAAACGACCATGCCGGCGAGCGCCGTGGGCACGTAGTCAGGGATCGAACCCTGGTGATCGGCGCCTTGCCGGAGCTCGACGACTGGGAGCCGCTCGTCGATCCTGGCGCCGGCGTTGAATCGGAGCGCCGGGTGACCGGGGATCTCGGGTCGAGGCAGCATGGGGATGCACGACCTGTCGTGCGAGCGGAAGGAGAGTACGTAGTGCATCGGCTCTCACCTGTCCTGTTCTAGGTAGCGTGTGCGCCGGTCGTTGTACTGCTGGACCGAGCGTATGAAGACCTCGAGCGAGTTGTTGTGGAGCGGCAGGAAGTCTGCTCCTCGCGCGTACTTCCTGATTGCCAGGAGCTTCCGCCGGGCGTGGGCCGACAGCGCCATGAGGGAACGCGTCAGATTCTCGCTGAACTCCGCCGACTCCTTGCCGCCGCAAGCCGTCTCATACAGCTCTTCGATGTGTGCGAGCCGCTCCTCGATCAACATTGTGTAATCCGGTGCATGACTGCCGCTATGGAGCTGGAGCTCATGGATGGCCACGTCTGTGTCGTACGACGGCAGACACATTCCGTTCGAAGTGTCGTTGATGTCCCAGCCGGCGAGAACTGCGTTGTCCTTGAGCGTGGAAGTGCCGTTCATCTGATCGATCGGGATCAGGTGATGCGCGTCGAGCGCGTACATGAGGCCGTCGCTGCGGTACTCGACGCGGACCGTGATCTTGCCGCCATTGTCGAGGTAGATCGGCTTGCTCGGGACGCCGTAGCCGCCGTCGTGCCAGGGGTGCAACTTCGCGTCGAGCAGCGCCGTGCGGAGGGCGTTCCCGCTCCGCTCGACGTTGCCACCCTTCGGGTAGGTGATCTTCGACGTGTGCAGCCCCGCGCACTTCGACCATTCACAACGCTGGGTCTCGGCGTTGTTCGGAGTGCTGACGTCCGGTGTGGTCATGCCATCGAGTAGATGCGGCATTTGGCATTGCTCCGAGCTTAGCCCATCATGTTCTTCTTGTTGTGAAACAGCGGGTCACCCATGCGGCAGACGTTTTTGCCCTCAAACTTGACGTCAAAGGAGTACATCATGAACTCGCACTCGCTCCGGTTGACGCCGCTCGCGACGCCGCCGGCGCTGCCGGGCTCATCTCCGCTCGATTTCGTGTACTTCGCCCCCTTGACCATCGGCATCTTGCCGTCGCACTTCACCTTCTGAGGCCCGTCCGACGTATCCGACGCCTGGCCGATGTTAGGGTAGGGGATCGGGACGGGCCCCGCGGGCGGCACTGGCGTCTTGCAGACGTCAGGGAAAACGATGTTCATCCCGCCGCTGCCTTTGTGCACCACGCCCCGCATGTTCGCGAACACGCTCGACGACATCCCTCTACCTCCTCGCCACGACTTCTTGTCCGATAGGTCTCTACGCGCCGCTCACGAGCGCCGCGCCTCGCGTCGCCAGGTCCGAAGAGCACCATACCAGACATGGGCCCTTCCTGTACCCGTCGTGGATCGCCATTCCGGCGAGGGCGACCAGCATCGCCCCGAGCGCCGCCCCGGTGTCGCCGAGGCAGTCCGCCGGGTGCTCGATGGTGAAATCCGCCAGGATCCGCTTCTTCTGTCGCGTGTAGGCGACGCCCCACTCCTTGGCCGGAAAGCTCTCGCCGTTCAGACCCGCATAGATCGTGGGGATGAGCGCGGCAGGAGCCGACCGGGAGAAGAGGCGCTTGAACGCTGCGTCCAGGCCATCGCCCAGGTACGCGGTGTCCTTTGCATAGCGGTGCCCCGGCTCCTCGGCCGTAGCCGCCGCATCGATGCGGGCCAGCGCCGGCGCCCCGCGCTGCGCCCCGGCTCCAGCCCGCGCGAGCCAGAGGAACGCCGCACCCTCGCCCGGGGTGAATCCGTCGTGCACGCCATAGGCTCGCAGCCGGTCCTCTTGATCGAGGGCGCCGAGCCACTGCAGGTCCAGGCAGCTGTCCACACCGCCGACGAGCACCTCATCGTAACGCCGCGACGCCAGCCCGGCGAGCGCCTCCTCCAGCGCCGCAAGCGCGGCCGCGCGGCCAGCCGCGAAGACACGGCTCTGCTCGATATCCAGGGGGCACCCGGCCTGCTGGGAGAGGTGCTTCAGAAAGCGCGGGCCGGCGGGCGCCGGGATCCCGCTCGGGATGCCCTCGGGCACTCCCAGGAGGAGTGGCATGCCGGCCCTGGGCCCGCGCGCCTCGCCGAGGCAGCCATGTAGCGCGAGGCCGGCGAGCCGCAGCATCCGCCGCTGCCGTGCCGTCATCGTGGGGACGGTCTCGGCGAGCACTGGCGCGAGGGGCGGCAGATCGGGCGTTGCCACGAGGGCCATCACAAGCGGGGTACGCCGGCGATCCAGGACCGAGCTCTCCTGGAACCGATCGATCCCCGCCCGGACCGCCGCGTTCGTCACCTCGGCGCTCAGGCCGACAGAGCTCACCATGCCGATCCGCAGGATGTCCGCGCCCCGCGCCGCCATCACGACCTCCGTCCGCTCAGCTCGATCCGCTTCGCGTCGATCTCTACCAGCTTCACCTTGAGCGCTCGCTTGTCGCAGCCCACCGCGCCCAGCCACACGATCCCGAGCCGCCCCTCGCAAGGCTCGAGCGCCACCGTCTGGAGCCGCATGGGCGGCCGCTCCACGTCGCGATCGATCGTGACCTTCACGTCGAGCTCGCAGAGCGGTAGCCGCAAGTCCCAGGGATCTGGCGAGGCGTTCTGCACCTTGACCAATTCGCCGCCGCGCAGGTGGCTCGGGCAGACGAGGCCCGGCGAGGCCGCGTTGAAGAAGCGCGCGTCGAAGTCCTTCGGCAGGTACGGTGCCCGCGTCTCCTGCCACGCCTCGTCGTAGGTTCCTGCATACCGCTTGCGGGGCTCCCACGAGGGCGCGACGAAGCCGAAGCCCGCGGGCGGCGGGCGGTCGCGCGTGCCCGAGATGAGGTGCGCCGGGTCCTCCAGGTTGGGCAGCCGCCGCACGGCCTTCTCGGGCGGCCCGCTCCGCAAGCCGAAGCCGATGCCTACCGGGTTGCGCTGATCGATCTCCAGCGGACCCTTCTCGGGATCGTGCTTCAGCACGCCGCCGAAGGCGCGCTCGTAGACGAGCGGTAACCGCTCGAACGGGACCGGCGGAGAGATGCGAAGATCGAGCGGGCCGCGCCATTCCCGATCGCCGAAGACGCGGATCACCTTGGCGACCGGACCGACGGCGAGCGACACATCGACCGAAGGCGCCGGGCGCCCGCGCGGCGCCCACGCCTCGCCGAGCAGCACCACGTCGGTCGCCGGCCTGCCGAGGTGGAGATCCGCGGCGTGCTTCAGGCTGGTCTGCCCGGGCTCGCCCCAGTACTCGTCCGCGAGCTTCAGCGGCTCCTGCACCTCGGCGATGCGCAGCGCCCCGCCGCGGAGCGCGAAGGTCGCTCGGACCGCGACGTAGAGCGTGTCCACCCCGCGAGCGTCCGGGAAGAGCGCGATGTTCGCCTTGAGAGGTGTGGTGTTCTTGAGCTGAAGCACCGAGGTAACGTCCTTCTACCCGTCTCCCCTCGCAGCATCTTCCGCGACTTCCTCGGCGTCCTGCTCTTCTCGGCGCCGTGCGCGCGGGTCGCCCGGCGCGTGCAAATAAGGGTTTGCGTTGTGAATTCTCCAGAATCGCCGCATCGACCGAGCGTCGGTGGCCTCCACGTGGAAGGCCACAGGCCGGAGCTGCTGTCCCACGTACTGCACGGTGATGCGCATCTGGCCGGGTCGATCGCCAATGAACGCAGCGACCTCCCCCTCCATTTTGTACCAAGGGCCGCCGCTCATGTTGATGAGCCCATGCATTGCCACAAGGTTGGCGCGGCGGTTCGGGCCGCCAAATCTTCGCGCGATGAGGTGACCCCGGTGGTCGAAGGCGGTGCGCTCGGGGACTCCGCGAGGACCTCTGTAGGATTCAGCCAGGTTCCGGATCGTGCCCTCGATAGAGAGCGTTCTGGCCTGTCTCGGCCCAAGACGCTCAACTTGGGCCCGGAACACATGGTTCCCATCGATTCCATGGAGCCGAATCCATCGAACGTGTCCGCTCATGAATCCCCCACTGCAGCGCGCGCTGCTGCCGCTCCGCGTGCCTGGGAGTCCACACCGTTGACGTCGCACGCTTGCGCCAGCGCAGCCCCCCGCAGCCGCTTCTCGATCGGCTCCCGCCTCCTCGCCCCCCCGCCGAGGCACGCCGTCGTCCCGAGGCGCGCCCCGTGCCGCTTCCCGAGGCGCGCAGCCGGCGCCTCCTCGGCGCGCAGCCGCAGGAGCACCGTGAAGCTCAGCACCTCGCCCGCATAGAACCGCGTCAGCGCGCACAGCGGCTCGAGCAGGTCCCCTCCAGGCAAGCAACGCACATAATCCCGGAGCGACAGCGGCCCCACGACGAGCTCGAACCCCGCCTCCTGGTCCCACGCTCGCCGCCCCAGGATCGCCCCTCGCCCGAGCCCCCGGTTGCGCCCCGAGGGCCCGATCGCGGTCCGATCGCTCTCCTCGATGGGGTGGTACGCCCCCGTCAGCGGCGCCGCCTCGATCGGCACCCGCAGGTGGTGCCGCAGCAGCGCCGTGAGGCCCCCCATCGGCCGCAGCTCCCGCGCCACCAGCGCCGCCGGCTCCAGCAGCGCGCGGTCGCTCACCGGTAACCTCCCGCGCAGCGACGGCAACCCGAGGCCGATCAACGCATAGAGGTACCGCGCGGCGTCGTCCTGCTCTGGAGACGCCACGCCGAGCCCGATCCGGTGCCGCTTGCGGATGCGGTAGACCAGCGAGAGCAGGCGGTGGTTGAAGATGTCCAGGAAATCGCGCAACGCGAAGTCGCGCCGCGCCGCGCGCTGGTACACGAGCTCCGCGAACGGCGGCGGCAGCGGCCCGAGCGCGCCCGCGAGGCTCATGAAGCTCGCGGTCAGCACCGGCGGCTCCCCCTCGCGCGCGGGGCGCTCGATCCCGGCCACGTCCGTCTCGGGGAACGCGAGGTCGATCGCGCCGCGCAGCCGCACGGCCTCGGCCGCGGGCTCGGAGCTCTCGCCCACGCTCCGGCAGCCCTCCGCCCGCGCCTCGAGCAGCGCCACGGCCTGGAAGAAGTCGAAGCGGCGGCTCTCGGCGAAGAGCCAGTCCTCTAGAGGAGCGCCTTCGCGCCTGCCATCGGTTGCCATCGCTTCCAGACCTCCGCGCGTCCCGTGCTCCTCAGCACGAGCTCCGTGAACGAGTTGATGTGCGCGTGCAGCGAGAGATACCGGCTCAGCACCTCTGCGAACAAGAGCGGGCTCGAGCCGACGAACTGCTCCTCGTCGAGCGTCAGCGTCACCTCGGTCCCGCGGCAGAACCCGCGCCACGCGTCCGCGCCGAGCCGCCGCGTCACGGTGCGCGCCGACACGCCGACGATGCCCTGGATCTGGCGCTCCGCCTCGGGGATCGACGCGAAGAGATAGACGCGCAGGATCTCCTTCAGCGCGTCCATGCCGCCTGGCCCCGAGATCGAGAGGTGATTCTGCGATAAGTTCGAGACGAGCCGCCAGAGCGCCTGTCCGCCGAGCGGAGGATCGCGCTGCGGGGTCGGCTTGGTGAGGCAGGTGATTCGGCCCATGGCGGCCCCACGCTCGAGGGACAGCGACACGCCGGCAGACAGCTCCTCGGGGAGGTCGCGGTTGGTGCACAGCACCGAGGCGTACACGACCCGGGATGGGGGCCGCCGAGGCGAGAGGTCGAGATCGACGAACGACAGCGTCACGTCCGTGCCGGGCACGTCCTCACGCGACGTCGCGACGCGGCGGGCCTGCCAGAACGCCCGCGGGCCCGCGCCCTCGGCGTGGTGCGTGAAGGAGAAGAACGGCGCGTACTCCACCTGCTCCGCCTCGCCCGGCGCCGTCGCCGTGACCTTGTGAATCGAGTGGATCTCGGTCGTGCGCTCGCGGCGCGCGTCCGCGACCAGGCGATACTCCGGAAAGCGGTGATCGACCCGGATCGGCTCTGTCGTGCGGGAGAACAGGTTGATGATCGGCGCGCAGCCGAGCCGGAAGGTGTCGGCCCGCACCACGAGGCTCGCGGGCGGGCGCTGGTCGAGCAGGAACAGCAGGCTGCACGCCGTGCCCTCGGGGAGGTGCGTGAGCTCGACGTCGAAGAAGAGAAACTTCTCGGGAAAGGCGAAGTACTCCTGGACCAGCCGGTGCCCGGCGGACGCGTGCACGGGGTAGGGGAGCGCCTCCTCGTCGGGCCCGAAGCCGACCGGGTGGAGCCGCGCCTCGGCGAGATCCCGGCCGCCGCCCTCGCCGGCGCAGAGGACGCGCAGCGTGTGGCCGAAGAGAAGCTCGTACAGGCGATAGCCGCTCAGGCCGCCGCCGCTCAGGAAGAAGCGCAGCCGCCGCACCCCGAGCGCGCGCAGCGGAGGGCCGCCGCTCCGCAGCCGGATGCGGAGCGCCGCCATCACGCCGCCGGAGCCCGGCGGCAAATCCAGCGCCTCGGGCGCGCCGAAGCCGGCGGCCTCGATCTCGATCGGCCAGAGCGTGACCGGAGCGCACGTCCGGAAACGGCAGGTCGGGCCCCCGTGCGCCTCGGCGAAGAGCGGCGTGCCCCGCTCGATCACGTGGCCCGAGGTGAGCTTGCTGTCCCTGGGGCTCACCTCGAACGCCGCGATCGCCATCGACGGGATGGGCGAGAGCAGCGGCGGATAGAGGACGCCGAGCAGCGACGTGGTGAGCTCGGGGAGATCGCTGTCGAGGCGGCGCTGGAGGCGCGCCGTCAGGAACGCGAACGACTCGAGGAGGCGCTCGACGTGCGGGTCCGCGGAGTGGCGCCCCTCCAGGCCGAGGCGCGCGGCGATCTTGGGGTACGCCGCGGCGAACTCGGCGCCGCGCTCTCGCAGGTAGGCGAGCTCGCGGGCGTAGAGATCGAGCAGCTCCGCGTCGTGGTCGGTCGTCGTCACCCGACCTCCGGCAGCGGCAGGGTGAAGCTGAGCGGCTCGCGGACCCGCTCGGTGGCGAGCAGCGCGCGGACGGCGACGCGGTACCGCGCGTCGCCGTCCGCGGGAGGGAGCAGCTCGACCTCGACCCGCGCGAGGCGGGGCTCGTACGCCTCGATCGTCTGCTGGACGAGCCGCGCGACGCGGAACCGGTCTTCCTTGACGACGTCGCGGCCGCCGAGCTCCAGGTCGGGCAGGCCGTAGTCGATCACGGTGCGCTGGCGCGAGAGGGCCACGTCCCCGGGGACGGGGCACCGCGTGCCGAGCAGCCGCTCGAGCTCGCGGTGCACCGAGGCGCGCAGCGCGTCGAGGTCATGGCTGCGCTTCGGCCGCGCCTCGCTCCGCTGCGACGGGGTGTCGTCGACCAGCCGATCGAAGAGGGGCACGCGCCCCGCATCCGCTGCTCCCCAGCTCTCTTCCATCCCGCGCTCCTGTCCGCGAGGCCGGCGCGGCGGCGCGCGGCAGGCCCCGCGCGATCACTTGCCCTTGTTCTCTTCGAGGCTGAACGACGCCGAGCTCTTCCCCTTGGCCCCGCCCGGCGACTCCTGCTTCTGCTGCGCGTAGTCCCAGGAGATCTTCTTGTAGCTGAAGGTGATGGTCTCGATCGGCTGATCCGAGCCGCCCGTCACCGAGACGGAGGTGATGATGCAGCTCTCGAAGGTGTACATCATGTACTTGTGCGGCTTGCCGGCCGCGTCGGCCTTCCAGAGGTGCACCTTCATCGATTTGATGTCCTCGCCGCCGCAGCACTTGAGGTCAAGCGTCGGCGTGGCGAGATCGAGGTACTTGGTGACCGTGAAGTCGTTGTGAACGCAGCGGCCGCTCGCGCGGCTCGTGTTCGAGGGCCCGGCCGTGAGCGGCATGGACACGCCGTGACTGAAGGACAGGAGCTCGATCATGTCCTTGCCCTGATCCGACGTGCTCTCTCCCTTGATGCCATCGATTTCCCAGAAGACGTTCTGCATGGTTCATCCCTCCTCTATCCACGATTGCGCAGCCCGCGCGCGGTCGGGCCCCTCTGCGAGGCGCCGCCGCGAGCGCGGCCATCTTCTACATACGAGGTTACGCGATCACGCGGCGCGCGCTGTTCCTCGTCATCCCACCGGCGGCGGCAGCTCCGCGACGAGCCGCATCGATACCGTGAGCTCGTTCAGCTGGAAGTGCGGTTTGAGGAACACCACCGCGCGGTACGCGCCGGGCTTGCCGGGGACCTCGGAGACGTCGACGCGCGCCTCGCGCAGCGGCAGCCGCGCCTTGGTCTCCTGGCCGGCGCTGTCGTTGAGGAGCACGTAGTCGGCGATCCAGTTGTTGAGGTAGTTGGAGACGCCTTCCTGCGAGCTGAAGCTCCCGATCTTGTCGCGCATGAGCACCTTGACGTAGTGCGCGAACCGGGACGCCGCGAGGATGTAGGGGAGCTGCGCGCTCAGCCGGGCGTTCGCGTTCGCCTGCGGCAGGTTGTACGCCTTCGGCTTGTTCGTGGTGCTGCCGCCGAAGAAGGCCGCCTGCGCGCTCCCCTTCTTGTAGCAGAGCCCGATGAAGCCGAGCTCCGACAGCTCGTTCTCGCGTCGGTCGGTGATGGCGACCTCGGTCGGGATCTTGGCGACGATATCCCCCTCGCTCGTCTTGAAGGTGTGCAGCGGGAGGTTCTCGACGAGGCCGCCGCCCTCGACGCCGCGGATCGCAGCGCACCAGCCGTAGAGCGCGAAGGCGTTGGTGATCCGCTGCGTGAGCGCGTACGCCGCGTTCCCCCAGAGGAAGTTCCCATCACCCTCGCCCACCTGCTCCTCGTAATTGAACCCCTCGACCGGGACGCCCTTCGGCCCGTACGGCAGGCGCATGAGGACGTGCGGTAGGACCAGCCCGACATAACGCGAGTCCTCCGTCTCGCGGAACTCGCGCCACTTGATGAGCTGCGTGCTCTCGAAGACCTTCGCGAGGTCGCCGGGCACGCCGATCTGGGTGAAGCTCGGCATGTCGAAGAGCTCGGGCGACGCCGCCGCGATGAACGGCGCGTGCGCCGCGGCCGCCACCTTGGAGAGCTCCGTGAGGAGGGAGACGTCGGGGTTCGTGCCGTCGAACTCGTAGTCGCCGACGAGCATGCCGTACGGCGCGCCCCCGAAGGTGCCGTACTCCTCCTCGTAGACCTTCTTGAAGACCGCGCTCCGGTCGAAGTCCGCCGCGGCCTCGAAGTCCTTGCGCAGCTCGTCCTTCTTCACGTTGAGCACGCGCAGCTTCAGCCGCGTCGAGGTCTCGGTGTTCATGACGAGGTAGTTCAGCCCCCGCCAGCGCGCCTCCACCTTCTGGAACTCCTTGTGGTGCAGGATGGCGTCGAGCTGCGCGCTGATGCGCGCGTCGATCTCGGCGATGCGCGCCTCGATGGCCGCCACCGTGTCGCTCCCGACCTTCACCTTCTCATCGAGGACCTGGTTCACGAACTCATCGATGAGATCGCGCGCGTGCTTTCGTTGCGGCTCCGCCGCGCCGCGGACCATCCCCTGCGCGAGGATCTGGTCGATAAGGCTCATCTCCTCGGCCGGCGCTGCCGCCGCCGAGCCGACCGCTTGGGTGCTCTCTTCCGCCATGGCTCTCTCCCTTCCCGTCCTAAGATCTCGGCTCAGCCGTCCCGGCCCTTCTCGAGCTCCTGCTTGAGCGTCTCGAGCTTCTTCGTGTCCTCGACGACCCGCTTGAGCATCCCGCTCAGATCGTCGTTGCCCTCGAGCTTCGCGAGCAGATCGTTCAGCCGCTCCCGCGCGCGGAGCAGCGCGCGCAGCGGCTCGACCTGCTCCACGAGCTGCTCGGGCCGGAAGTCATCCATGCTCTTGAAGGAGAGGCTGACCTTCAGCTTGCCGCCCTCGTCCGTGAGCTTGTTGTCGACGAGGCACGTGGCCTCGGGCGCCACCGCGGCGAGCACCTCATTGAAGTTGTCGCGATCGATCTCCACGAACTTGCGGTCCTTGAGCTTCGGCCGCGGCGCCTCGGAGGTACCCGACAGGTCCGTCATGATGCCGACGACGAACGGGATCTCCTTCTTCTCGATCGCGCCGCCGGTCTCGACGTCGTAGGTGATCTGCACCCGAGGCGGGCGGTTCCTGCTCAGCCATTGTTGCTTGCTCTCTGCCATGGTCGTTCCTTTCTCCCGCGGCCTCGGTCGAGCGTGCATCTCGCGCGGACGCTCTCCCCGGGGCCAATCCACCCTCGCGCGGCCGGGCCGGGGACCGATCGGCGGATCGGGCCGGCGCCGGCGGTTTCATGGGATCATCCGGCGTCGCCCTCCTCCCGCCCGCGCATGCCGAGCAGTCGGTAGATCGCGACGAGGTCGTCGGCGCTCGACACGAACTCGCCGAGCAGCTCCGCGAGCGACATGTTCCCCCAGGAGATCGCGCGCTTCACGAGGTACGGGACGGGGCTGTGCGGCTCCGTGCGAAGGAGGTAGTCGGCTGCCTCGTTGAGCCGGCGATACGCCTCCACCCGGCTCTGGATCGCCGCGGCCGGACCCCGCGCGGGCGCCGGGTCCTCCGCGCCCTGCGCGGGGGGCTCTCCGGCGGCGGGCGCCGGCGCGTCATTGGCGGGCTCGCCGAGAGCGGACGCCGTCGCGGCGCCGAGCAGGCGCAGCGCGCCGCGGGTCCGGTGGAGGACCGGGGGGCGGTCCATCCTCGCCGCGAGGCTCCGCTCCAGCGACTCGGCCGCGGACAGGGCGGCGCGCGCGTCGCGCTGGAGCGCTGTCCATCGCGAGCGATCGACGAGGGAGAGCCGCGCCGCGAGGGGCTCGGCCGAACGCGCGCCCTCGGCCGGGCCGCCGCCGTCCACCCGGCCGCTCTCCCAGTCGGCGAGCGTGCAGGGGGGGCGGTCGTCGCTGCCTTCGAGCAGGGGCAGCATCCGGAGCCGCCGCGCGAGCGCCTCGTCCAGCCAACCGACGAGGTCGCCGCGCGCCTCGAGGCCGTCGTCGTCGAGCGCCGGGAACATCGCGTCCCAGTAGCGATCGCAGAGCCCCGCGATCAGCCGGAGCCCCGGCGCCGCCGCGCCGATCCCGCCGATCTGCGCCCACGCGTCCGTGAGCCAGACGGCGATCTGCAGGTCCTTGGAGCGCCGCGCGAGCGCCTCGGCGCAGAGCTCGGCCACGAGCTTCCAGTCCGCCGTCTTGAGGCGCGTCGCCCACACGCCCTGCGGCAGCGTCGGATCGTCCTCGCGCCGGGCCTCGCGGACGCGATCGTAGGTGCCCTCGTAGCGCAGCGGCGCCCCGGCGGGCGCGGCCTGCGAGATGGGCGCGAGGAGGCGCTCGATGTCGATTGCGATGGTGCCTTCTGCCATGCGTGCCTCGTTCGTCGCTGCCGCCGCGCTACTCGCTGCCAAGCACCGGAGCGGTCGTCGGGAAATCCGGGTACTTGAGCTGCTTGTCCTTCTCCTTGCCGATCAGGCCGAGCCGCACGAACACCCGGGCCACGCCGCCGGTCGTACCGGCCCGCTCCAGCCAGCCGCCGGCGGGATCGGGGATCGTGAACACGACGAGCTGGAGGATGTTGGCGGCGGCGTCCTCCTTCTTCAGCTCCGCCTCCTCCATGGAGTGCGTGTGCATCGCGATGAGCCGGAGGAGCGCCCAGGGGCCGCTCGCCTCGAAGGTCGCTGTCCGCTCCTTCGCGGCCGCGCCGGCGTTCTGCTCGGCCGAGGGGATGTCGGGGCTGTTCTTCGCCCACCGGAGCGTGAGCTGGACCGGGTCGCCGAGCCGCCATGTGGCGGTCGGCTTCGGCCCGCCCAGGAACAGCCGCTCCTCGGCGATCCGCAGGCTCCACTCGGCGATCTGGTTGCCTGCCACCTCGCGCGCCTGGTTGACGCGGAAGGCGGTCGTGACGTCGAAGGAGCCGTCCATCGTCGCGTCCCCCTGCGCCCACATCGGCGCGAGGAACTCGCGCACCTTCTCGATGCGGTCGAGGAAGCGCACGACGTCGCGGGCGGCGGCTCCGCCGCGCAGCGACAGCACGGGCCGGAAGCGCTTCCGGAAGTCGCTGGCGTTCTGAAGGAAGAGCCGGACGTCGTCGGGGTTCGCGTCCTCCCGTTCGACGCCCGGCTCGAGCCGCGCGAAGGGGAAGCGGTCCGCGAGCGAGCGGTGGAACGCGCGCCGCAGGCTCGGGTATTTCGTGCGGATGTCCTCTTCGGCGAGCGTGGCGCACCGATCGCGGAGCAGGACGAGGATGCGCCGGCGCCGCCTGGCGAAGTAGTCGTCGGAGCGCACGTCGACCGGCACGCGCTCGATCTGCGCGATGCAGTTCTCGAACGTGATCGTGGGCAGGTCGTTGAGGAGGAAGCGCTCCAGGGCGGCGACGCTGTTGCCGGCCTTCTTCCCCTCGTAATCGCGGAGCGCCCCGACGACGCGTTGCCACGGCGCCATGCCGCTGACCGACTGGGCGTCGGCCGCGACCTCGGCGCTCTCCAGCAAGCCGAGGACGGGCTCGGCGAGCGCACGGGTCAAGGCGTCGGCCCGGCCCCGCTGCGCGACCGCGTACTCCGCGAGCTGCGCCCCGTCGCCGTCGGCGAGGCCGAACGCCTCGAACGCGGGGCTGCGCTCGCCGCTCCACCAGAGGAACGTCCCGTTCTTGACCTCGTAGAGCCCGTCCGCCTCGAGCGTCCGGCTGGCGAGGGTGAGCAGGTACGCGCCCTGGCCGCGCGCGAGCGCGCGGACGCGATCGCGCACCTCCTCCAGGCCGAGGCGCCCCGCGGCCGCCAGGATCTCCCGGAGCGGCTCGCTCGCGAGCGCGAGGCTGGCGACATCGGCGCGCACCGTCTCGACGCGGCGCGACTCGCTCGGAGGGGGGGCCATCTCCCGGCGCGCGGCCTTGCCGACCGCGGCGAGGACGTTGTCCCGCAGGTTGCGCAGGGCGAGCTCCCCGAGCGTGCCCCGCACCCGCTCCGGGAACCCCTTGAGCCCCTCCTCCTGCGCGAACGCCTCGTACTCCTTGAGGCGCTTCACGCCCTCCTTGAGCTCCTCGACGTTCCAGCTCAGGCGCGCGTCGTCGAGGGTCGCCGGCAGCGGATCCACGATGTCGACGGGCGCCATGAAGCGCTGGCGGAGGAGCGCGGCCGAAGGCTCCTTGAGGGCGGCGACGAAGGGCGAGAGCTGGAGCTGCACCACGCCCTCCTTGCGCACGAGCAGCGGCCCGGAGAGCGCGGTCTCCGCGCCCCCCAGGTAGCTCTTCAGGAGCAAGAGCCGCCCCTCGCCGTCGTCTTTCACCAGGCCGTAGGCCGGATCGCCGAGCAGCTTCGACGTGCGCACCGCCGCGAGCAGGCGATCGAGCGCTGCGTTCGGCGGGAGCTTGTCGGCCGCGACCCAGGAGAGGGTGGGGGCGGCGAGCCGCGCCTCCGTGCGCGAGATCGCGTCGCGCAAGGCGACGAGGCTCCCGGTCCGGTACTCGGGGCCGCCGCGCTCGAGCTCCGCCAGCCCCCGGACGAGCGCGTCGACGTCAGCGCGCAGCGCGGCCTCGTCGAGCGTCCGCGAGATGCGCTGGTAGAGCTGGGTGAAGAGGCGATCAGACCGGGCGCGCGCCGGATCGCGGTACGCGTCGAGGCCGAAGGGCGCGAGGGGCGGGACGGCGAGGAGCGCGCGCCGCTGGTAGGCCGTCGTGCGCGCGGGCGGGAGCCGGTGCTGCAGGACGGATTCGGCCAGATCGGCCACGCTCTGGACGCGCGCCTCGCCGGCCTCGGTCGTGGGCTCCTTCGGCGGTCCGGCCACGAGCGCCTCGAAGCGGGCCACCTGCCCCTCGAACGCGGCAACCTCACGCAGCCAGGCCTCGAGCGCGACGTACTCCGGCGTGCGCTCCAGCGTCGCCGCGGCGATCTCCGCGCCCGCGGGGGGCAGCGCGGGGGGCTCCCCGAACAGCGGGCTCGTCTTCGCGTGGAGGCCGACGCGGAAGGCGTCGAGGATCACCCGCTCGTAGGCGCTCGCGATCGCCTGCTCGATCCGCGCGTCGATGCCGCTCAGCCACGATCCGGGTACGAGCGTGGAGCGGAGCCGCGTGCTCTCGATCGCGCTCAGCCCCTGGAGCAGGCGGACGGAGCGCTCCGCGCGCACCGCGCCCGAGGGGTCGGCGCTGGGGTCCTCGAGCTTCATATGGCGCAGGCTCGCTGCCAGGTCGCTCAGGAAGGGGAGCAGCGACGCGGCGTGGCGCTCCAGGCGGTTGCTCTCGAGGCCGAGGAAGATGCTGTAGAGGAGCGCGAGCGCGACGGTGGCGATCCTCAGCGCCCGCACGACGCGCTGCCGGCGCTGCAGCGTGAGGCGGGTCGGGCGCGCCAGGCAGGCCTCGGCGATCACCTTCCTCTCGAGGAGATCCCGCGCGAAGAGCACCCGTTGCCCGGCCGGCCTCTCCGGCGGCGGCTCGGGCTGCGCGGTCTCGGGCTGCGCTGGCGGTTCCAGGCCGATCCAGGACAGGCTCCGGACGGCGACGGGCTCACCGCCATCGTTCGGCCGGAGGAGGTCCTCCAGCGACCGCTTCAGGGGCTCGCGCAGCGCGAGGAGCGCGTCAGGAAAGAGGAAGTACGCCTCGACGCCCGTCGCGAACGGCCGGTCCGCCGCGAGGCGGCGCGCCTGCATCACGGAGAGCGCCGCGCCGACGCTGCCGAGCGCCTCATCGACGAGGCCGGCGCCGCTCTCGACCCAGGCGGCGCCCGGCTGCGCCCAGCCGAACGTCGCCTGGCGGAGATCGGCGTCGAGCTCCTGCGCGAAGCGGTCGAACCCGGCGAGCCGGTCGCTCTGCGTGATCGCGAGGTGGACGGGGACCTGCATCCCGAGGTGCTGCTGCGCCTCGTCGAGCCGCTGGCGCAGGAGGGAGGCCTCCTTTCGCTGGGCCGGCGCCGCGCCGTCGCTGTCGAGCAAGTCGCGGGCGGACAGCGCAAGGAGGATCCCGTCGACGGGCCGCTCGGATCGCGTGTTCCGCATCGCCTCGAGGACGGCGCGGAAGCCGGACGCGCGCGGCGCTCCGCCGCCCTGCGGCTCGCTCGCGAGGAGCCGCCCGGCCGGCTCCACGAACATCGCCCGCTCGGAGAGCCACACCTGGCAGGTCGATGGGTCGCCCAGCGCGCGCGCGGTCGTCCCGGGGCGCGGCGTGAGCCCGGCGCCGGCGAGCAGCGTGGATTTGCCGGCGCCGGTGGCGCCGAGCACGAGGAAGCACGGGACCTCGTCGGGCGACGCCCTGAGCGCGGCGCGCGCGGCGGCGAAGAGCCGCGCCATCTCGTGATCGAGATCGTCGGCCGGCGCGGCGCTGGCTGCGCGGCGCTTGCGCCGCGCGCGGAGGAAGAGCGCCAGCCCGACGAGCGCGGCGGCGAGCAGCGCGAGGGCGATCGCGAGAGGCCACCTCACGGCGCGCCCTCGATCCCGTCGAGCGTTTCGACGACGTCAGCGACGCGGTACGACCAGACGATCTGTGCGGCGGCGATCAGGCAGAGCGCGACGATGGCGAGCGGCAGGGTGCCGTTGCGCAGCGACGGCAGCCGGCTCCGCGACGAGCCCCCCAGGGTGTGCGCGTGGGCCTGGGGGCAGAGCTCGGTGAGCCCCGTGCCCAGGGTGGGATCGACGCGCTGGAGGTGGAGCGCCAGCTCCTGCCGGTACCGCTCGGGCCTGTCGCGCAGGCCGAGCGCGCGGTATTTGCCCTGGAAGCCGAGCGCGAGGGCGGCGAGGTAGACGAGCAGGAGCGCGGAGGGGGCCGCGTCGTGCCCGGCGAGCACGTCGTCGAGCTTGCGGAAGATGCGCTCGCCGGAGACGTAGGTGTGAAAGATGTGCGCCTCCAGCGGGCGCTCCGCCCATGCGTACCGCCCGTCCCACTCGGCCTGGAGGAGGACCTCATCGGCCATGGCGGCCATCACGTACTGGGCGTCGTCATAGGCCCGGAGCTCGTGCTTGGTGAGCTTGCGGCCGAGCAAGACCGCCTGGGTCTCCAGGAAGTCGACGAGGCGCTGCCGCACCGTCTCGATGCCTGGCGCGAGCCCTCCGTGGGCGAGGGTGACGAGCTGTCGCTGCCGCGCGACCTCGGCATAAAAGGCGTGGAATGCGTCGAGCAGCAGCGTGCTCCCCGCGAGCGTCTGCACGGGGCTTCCGTGGAGAGGAGCCAGGGCCTCCTGTCGCGGCGTCGCCACGGTGGCTGCAGATCCTGCCGTCATGCTCGCTCGTCGGTCGCTTTCACGTAGAGGACGAGCTCTGCAGGCCCGGCGGCGGCGGAGGGATCTCCCGTGTTGAAGATGAGGAGCGGCTCGCCGAGATCGAAGTAGGGGCTCGACGGCTCGAGCTCGAAGAGCACGGTCCCTGCGGGCGCGATCAGATCGCCGTGGCGATCGACGCGCTTGCGTCCGGCGCCGAGCACGCGGCTCTGCTGCATCTCGCGCGCGCGGCGCGCCGAGCCAATGAGCGAGCCCTCGATCCAGCTCACGACGTCCTTCTCCGGCGCTCCGCGGCGGCCGCGCGCGGCGATGAGCACGGGCCGCCCGGCGAAGCGCCGCTGGAACTCCACGAGATAGCGCCCCTCGCCGAAGTCGAACGGGTGCGCCGTGAACGACTCCAGGATGCCCTCGTCGACGAGGCGGAAGATGTGATCGCGCGCGGTGCTGAAGGTGGTCCGCAGATCGTCGTGCTGGTAGGCGGGCAGCACGGGTGGGACCGGCATGCGGGCGAGGGCGGAGAGGTGGCCGACGAGGGCGGAGAGGGCGAGGTAGAGGGCATAGGGATGAGACCTCCCCGTGCCGAGCACGACCTCGAAGGGCGGCAAGGCGGTGACGAGCGCGTGGATTTGCCGGCGCAGCTCCTCGAGCACGTCGCGCTCCTTGCTGCGGGAGTGCGCGCTGATCCTGTCGGCGAGTCGCAGCGCCTTTTCTCGCAGCCGCGCGGCGATCTGGCCGCACATCGTGCCGAGCGGGGAGGTGAGGGGGACGGACATGCTCGGCGGCAGGTAGTCGGTGCGCACGAACGCCTCGCCTTCGCGCCGCAGCTCCGCGATGGGCAGGCACACGAAGCGGGCCGGCGGCGCCGCTGCGACGAGCAGGCGCGCCACCGGGACGAGGCGCGGAATCGGGAGCGGCTCCTCTCCCGTGTTGTCGTCCGGGACCGGCGCTCCTTCGATCGAGCGATAGCGAGCGAGATCGCCTCCGGTCGCGGCGCCGCCGAGGTGCTCCTTGGGAACGGCGAGATACGCGGTGAGGGGGCCTGACGTGAGCTCGGCGGCGTGAGGCTTGAGGTCGACCTGGAGCTCGGGATCGCGCGGGGTATGATGGACGACGAGGTGATCGGGGAGCACGGCCTCGACCTCGAGGAGGCGCAGCGTGCCGCTCGCGAGCAGCCCAGCGTCGATCTCGAGGTGATGGACCCCGTAATGGAACGGGTGGAGTTGCCCGAGGTGGTAATCGAGGAGCCGCTCCGAGCGCCGTGCGGCCTCCTGGAAGTGCTGCGGCGAGAGCAGCATGCCGTCGTGCCACTGGACGGCGGCGGGCACTTCCGCGGCGCGCCTCATGCCCGAGCTCTCCTCGCCAGGCGGGGCTGTCCGGCAGCGGGGCTGCCCGTGGCGCGGCGCGTCGGGAGCTTGCCCGCGATCATCGGTTTTGCTCCAGGGCTTCGAGGGTCGTCACGGAGAAGTCCTCGTCGCGCAGCTCGATCCGGAGCCGCTGGTGGGGACCGAGGCGGATGCGGTGGGGCCCGGGCGCGCGGTAATTGGCGAACACGAGCGGCTTCGCGTTTCGGGGGATCTCCACCACGACGGGAGGCGGCGTGTACCCTGGCACGAACTCCCATTCCCACTCCGTGAACGCGTCACCGCCTGGGAAATCACGCCGGAGCTGATCCCTTTGCTCGTACCACTGCTTCGCCGACATCTCGGCAAGGCGCTCGAACAGTTTCGCGTCATAGACAGCCAGGAGCGTGACAGGGATCGGAGAGTTCTGGTTCGCCAGAGCGGCGATGCGGACCTCGAGAAGCAGGCGGGTAGCGATCATCCCGCCCCCGCAACCCACGAGCGCGCAGGCCGCCAGCAGGGCCCCGAGGGTGCGGCGGAGCGATATCCGGCACCCCCGGACGCCGGTCGGGTACGGCATGGAAGCGATGGTAACTGTGGGCGCGCGGCGCATGGAAAAAAACTGCAGAGTCCGGCGGCGCGGCCGATGTGGGGGCGGTGCTTGTACGATTGCTGTGATGAGTCATCAGAGCCACGTAAACGACACGGAGCCGGCTGGCTCGGTACTGCGCGCGCGGAATGCTTCAGGGACACTGGCGCCCAGTCCGAGACACGAAAGGCCTCTTCTTGTCGAGATGTTCAGGCGTGCAGGGCGGGTGCGGCGTGGCCGGGGTCTTTAGGAGCGGAAGACCTCGGAGGGGCTCGCAAGAGAGGAGACGGGCTCGGTCTCGCCGTCCACGAGCGGGCGGCGGCGGATTTCGTGACCGCACCGTGTACTCGTGTGACCGCGCACTATTCCGTTGGCCCGCGCCAGAGACCCCAAGTAGGATGCACAGGGGGCCTGGTTGTGGAAGAGATGCCGGCCGCGCAGGACGGGTGCGGGGGCGCCATGACCTTCTGGCCACCTTGATGGAGCACCCGAGATGTCCGCTTCGATCCGCGCAGGGTCCGCCCGTATCCTTTCTTCATCTCGTTGCTCTCTCCGTCGCCGGTCTGGCATCCGAGCCGCCGCGGTCCTGCTGGGGGGCGCGCTGCTGGCGTCGACCGCGCCCGCCGGCGCGAGTGAGCCCGACCAGCTCTTCGAGAAAGGGATGGCAGACCTTCAGGCCGGTCGTCACGACGCGGCGTGTCCTCTGCTTCGCAAGAGCTATCGGCTAGAGAAGCGGCCGCGGACGCTGTTTCATCTTGCCGAGTGCGAGGAGCGGGCGGGGCGCATCGCTACCGCGGCGCTGCACTACGATGAATACCTCGACGCGATCGAGCGCCTGTCCCCTCCGGAGCAGCAGGACGAGGCGGCGCGGCAGAAGCTCGCGCTGGAGCGACGGGAGCGGCTCGACGCCGACATCCCCCGGGTGACGTTCCGACTTCCGGAGACGGCGCCGAAGGGGACGAGGGTGACGCGGTCGTCGAAGGCGAGCCCGGACGCGGTGCCGGTGGTGCTCGGGGTCCCGGTGCCGGTCGATCCGGGAGAGCAGTGGGTGAGGACCGAGCCGCCCGGGGGGCCGCCGCGGGACAGGCGGTTCTTCGTGAACCGGAAAGAGCGCCAGACGATCGAGCTGACGGTGGCGCAGCCCGGGGATGAGGCGAAGACGGTGCGTTATAGCCGGCCGATCGAGCCTGTGCCGGTGTTGCTCCCTCCATCCATCGACGACGGGATGTCAGGACGCCGGCTCGGCATGTACATCGCGGGGGGCGTGGGATTGGCAGGGGTCGTTGCCGGATCCATCGCAGGCTGGGTGACGTTGAGCCAGAAGGAGACCATCGCGGAGAACTGCCGCGATAGCTTCTGCAACAAGACGGGGGAGGAAGCGATCCAGACGGCGGCGGTCGCGAGTCCTATAAGCACCGCAAGCTTCGGGGTCGGCCTGGGCGCGCTCGGGGTGGCGGTGGTGTTGCTTCTGACGGAGCCGGAGCCTGCACGCGTGGGTCAGGTACCACGGCGTCGCCTGGGGGCCGCGGCGGACCCGGAGCTATGGGCAGGGGGCAGTGCGCGCGAGGCTGTCGCCGGGGTGAGGTGGGTATGGTGATGCGCGGGTCTGGGTGGGGAGCGAGCGCGGGTGGGGCACGGCGCCGCGTGGGTAGGGGGCCGAGCATGCCGGCGGGCCTCGTGCTCTTCGCGCTCTGGGTGCTCGCGACGGTCGCCAGCTGCGCCGACCTCCTGGGCGTCGACACGGAGAGCGAGCACAACCCGTGCAACGATTCCAACGCGGATGAGCTCCCTCCCGTCTCGTGCCATGAGGGCCGAGGGATCTGCTGGGTGCTGCTCGACGCGTGCGACGATCTCGGGCTACCCGCCACCTGTCCACCGCTCGAACCGAAGCCCAGCGATACGTGCAACGACAATTTCGATAACGACTGTGACGGCGCCATCGATGAGGATGATTGCGCCTGCGAGAAGGGGGCGGAGAAGCTGTGCTACCCCGCGTCGCAGGACACCCTGGGCCAGGGGAGAGGTCTCTGTCGCGAGGGGACCCAGCCCTGCCAGAACGGCGTCTGGGGACAGTGCGCGGGGGCCATCATCCCGACGTCCGAGCTCTGCGACCAGCTGGACAACGACTGTGACGGCGAGGTCGATGAGGGGTGCGCCTGCAACGACGGTGATGAGCAGTTCTGCTACAGAGGGCCGGAAAACACGCTCGGCCATGATCCGTGCAACTATGGCCGGCAGCACTGCAACGAGGGTCGCTGGGGGGACTGCAAGGATGATGTCCTCCCCAGCCTGGAGCGCTGCGACAACCTGGACAACGACTGCGATGGCGTGACCGACGACCTGCCCGGCGTCGGGTTGCCTTGCGAGACGGGGCTCTCTGCCCGGTGCAGCGAAGGTACCACCCAGTGCGACGCCGAGGATGGCAGCATCCGATGCCTGCCCAAGGCGACGAGCGACGCTGAGCTGTGCAACGGAGAGGATGACAACTGCGACGGGCAAGTCGACGATGGCCCCTTTTGCTGCCCGGACAACACGCTGAACGGCAACGAGAGCGACATCGACTGCGGCGGCTCGTGCCTCGAGAAGTGCGAGGTCGGCGAGATGTGCCGGGATGACGTCGACTGCAAGACGTCCATCTGCGCGGGGACGCGGTGCCAGCCGAAGAAGGGGCTCGGTGAGCCCTGCGACGCGGACGTGAAGTGCGAGAGCACTCACTGCGTCGACGGTGTGTGCTGCGACGCTGAGTGCTCCGCTCTCTGCTATGCGTGCACGACGTCTCTGCGGGGCATCGGACAAGACGGTGTCTGCGGGCCGATCGCGTCCGATCGGGACCCGGACGAAGAGTGCAACTCCCAGGCACCGGCGACGTGCGGCAACACGGGCTTCTGCAACGGTGCTGGCGCCTGCCAGCAGCACCCGGCGACGACTGCGTGCAGGGAGGCGACCTGCAGCGCCGACGGCATCACGCTGGAGCTCGCGGACACGTGCAATGGGAGCGGGTCGTGCGTGGACCGGGGCAACCAGAGCTGCGCTCCCTTCACTTGCAGAGGGGACGCGTGCACCGACCAGCTTCGCGCTGGGGAGCCGTGCACGTCGGCCTCCGAGTGCGCGGACGGCTACTGCGTGGACGGCGTGTGCTGCCAGACGGCGTGCGGTAATGGCAGCTCGGGCGACTGCCAGGCGTGCAACGTCGCCGGCCACCTGGGAACCTGCTCTGCCAGCCCGGTCGGGGCGGTCTGCCGCGGGGCCACGGACGTTTGCGACGTCGCCGAGCTGTGTGACGGCGCCAGCACGGTGTGCCCTGCGGACGGTGTGCGTGACGCGGGCATCGTGTGCCGCTCGAGCACGGGGGACTGCGATGTCGCCGAGGCGTGCAACGGGGTGACGAAGGCGTGCCCCGCCGAGGCATTCAGGCCGAGCGGAACGGTGTGCCGCAGCGCGGCGGGCGACTGCGATCTGGCGGAGGTGTGCACCGGCACGGACGCGGTGTGCCCGAGCGATGTGTTCAGATCGAGCACGACCGTGTGCCGCGCGTCTGCCGGGGGCTGTGACCTGCCGGAGATGTGCAGCGGCCTGAGCGCGGCGTGCCCGAGCGACACGATGTTGCCCGGCGGTACCGTGTGCCGGGAGGCGGCGGGCGACTGCGATCTTGCGGAGACGTGCAGCGGCACGAACCCGGTCTGTCCGGGTGATCAGAGGAGGGCGAGCGGGACGGTGTGCCGTGAGGCAGGGCCGGGTGGCTGTGACGTGGAGGAGCGGTGCAACGGGACCAGCACCGCGTGTCCGGGCGACGCGGTGAGGTTGGCCGGCACGGTATGCCGTGTGGCCGCGGGTATCTGCGATGTGGCAGAGACCTGTGACGGGTCGAGCGCCGCGTGTCCGGGGGATGCGCGCGTGCCGAGCGGAACGGTGTGCCGCGCGGCGGCGGGCATTTGCGATATGGCGGAGACCTGCGATGGGGCGGCTGCTGCGTGTCCGAACGACGCGCGGGCGCCGAGCGGCACGGTGTGCCGCGCAGCGGCGGGCGACTGCGATCTCGCGGAGAGCTGTGATGGGACGAGCGCGGTGTGTCCGGGCGACGCGCGCGTGCCGGGCGGCACGGTGTGCCGCGCGGCGGCGGGCGATTGCGATGTGGCGGAGACCTGCAACGGGACGGCTGCCGCGTGCCCGAACGACGCGCTGGTGCGGAGCGGAACGCTGTGCCGCGCGGCGGCGGGCTCGTGCGATCTCGCGGAGAGCTGTGACGGGTCGAGCGCCGCGTGTCCGGGCGACGCGCGTGTGCCGAGCGGAACGGTGTGCCGCTCGGCGGGGGGCGATTGCGATGTGGCGGAGAGCTGTGACGGGTCGAGCGCCGCGTGTCCGGGCGACGCGCGTGTGCCGAGCGGAACGGTGTGCCGCGCGGCGGCGGGCGATTGCGATGTGGCGGAGACCTGCAATGGGACGGCTGCTGCGTGCCCGAACGACGCGCGGGCGCCGAGCGGAACGGTATGCCGCGCGGCGGCGGGCGATTGCGATGTGGCGGAGACCTGCAACGGGTCGGCTGCTGCGTGCCCGGGCGACGCGCTGGCGCGAAGCGGAACGGTGTGCCGCTCGGCGGGGGGCGATTGCGATGTGGCGGAGGCCTGCAACGGGTCGGTAGCTGCGTGCCCGGGCGACGCGCGGGAGCCGAGCGGAACGGTGTGCCGCGCGGCGGTGGGCGATTGCGATGTGGCGGAGACCTGCAACGGGTCGGCTGCTGCGTGCCCGGGCGACGCGCGAGCGCCGAGCGGAACGGTGTGCCGCGCGGCGGCGGGCGATTGCGATGTGGCGGAGACCTGCAACGGGTCGGCTGCTGCGTGCCCGGGCGACGCGCGAGCGCCGAGCGGCACGGTGTGCCGCGCGGCGGCGGGCGATTGCGATGTGGCGGAGACCTGCAACGGGTCGGCTGCTGCGTGCCCGGGCGACGCGCGAGCGCCGAGCGGCACGGTGTGCCGCGCGGCGGCGGGCGATTGCGATGTGGCGGAGACCTGCAACGGGTCGGCTGCTGCGTGCCCGGGCGACGCGCGAGCGCCGAGCGGCACGGTGTGCCGCTCGGCGGTGGGCGATTGCGATGTGGCGGAGACCTGCAACGGGTCGGCTGCTGCGTGCCCGAACGACGCGCTGGCGCGAAGCGGAACGGTGTGCCGCGCGGCGGCGGGCGAGTGCGACGTGGACGAGCAGTGCTCCGGCATGTCAGCAGCCTGCCCGGCGGAGACCGAGCCATGCGGTCTCTACGACTGTGTGAGTGACGCCTGTCTGATGAGCTGCACGGACGACTCGCAATGCGTCGCCGGAGCCTTCTGCACGGGAAATCTGATGACTCCCGGCACATGCCAGGCGCACACCGTGGTGTTGCTTGGCGGCGCGAGCGAGATCCTCGGCGCCCACTTCCATCCCGGAGAAGGCTGGCAGACCGCGACGATCGCCGGTGTGCAGACGGCGAGCCCCGTGGCGGTGGCGATGGACCTGGAGGGAGGGATCGGGCTGGTTCGTGGCAGTTCGGGTGCGAGCAGCAACAAGCTACGGTACACGCGATGGGACTACACAGAACAGGAGTGGACCCCCTTCGCGGCGGTGATCGGCACCGACCCCGACATCCTGGCCTGGCCGGCGCTCGGCTCCGGCGCAAGCGCCATCCATGCAGCGTACCTGATGGACACGTCGATGGACGATCAGCATCGGTACATCGGCTTCTCCGGCGATGCATGGGGCTCCTTCGCCGAGCCGGTGGATGTTGCGAGCGTATCGGTGTTGGCGCCTGATATCGCGGTGCTACCGTCGGACCATCCAGCGGTGGTCTATACGCGTCGCCTGGTTGCCGGCTCCTCGTTCACTCAGGAACTTCGGGTCAGCGAAAGGACCGCCGCTACCACATGGACACTGGAACCCGTGCTCAGCACGGACGTCTCAGGGGACGTGCCGTCCTCGATCATCGCCTTCCGCGGCGGGAGCGGGGCCGATCTGCTGGTGGTCTTCGTCGACTCGGCGGGGGGAATCTACTGGCGGAGGCGGACGGGAGCGACGACGTGGAGCCCGTCGACGCGGATTGGCACGCACACGACGAGTCACCAGGTCTCGCTCGCCGCTCTTGATGGGGGGCTTGCAGTAGTGGCTTATCGGTCGAGCTCCAGCGCGACAGCGGGAACGTTGTTCACGCGCTTCTTCAACCCGAGCGGCAATGGCAGCTGGTCGGCGGCGACGCAGCCCGTCAGCGGCATCCGCATCGTGGGCTCTCCGGCGCTGGCCCGCGGCGTGGGTGCCGACACCTCGGCAGCGGCCTCCGTGGAGCTCGCTTACGTGCTCGACTCGACTGGCGGTGGCACCGGCACATCCGGTGGCATTCGTCACACGCGGTGCACCGCAATGACCTCCGGCGCCTGCAGCAGCTGGACCTCCGCCGTCGGGGTCGGCGCCGGCACGGGCTTCAGCTCCGTCGCCATCGCCAGCATGCCCTGAGCTCGAGCGGCGCCCGCGTAGCTGCGCGCCCGCAGCGCGGCCCCTTCCGCGCGGGGGGAGGTATTGCCATGCCCGCACCCAGGATTCCGCCGACCTTGCCTGCCGCGCAGCGCGCCCCCAGCCCCATGCCACCCTCTGGGCCGATGCCGCCGTCTCTCCGCGTGATCCGCCGCTCCGAGGTCGTCCCGGACCTTGAGCGCTACGACGCGCGCGACGACCGCCTCAGCCCCCGACCTGCCCTCTCAAGCTCAGCCCTCCGGCTTCCCCTCGGCCGAAAGGTCGATCTCCGCCAGCCTCCCCACGAGCGGATCCTCGCTCCCGAGCTGCTGAAACGCGCTCGGATCGCTCTTTTCGAGCGCCGCCAGGAGCTGCGCCAGCCCGCGCCGCGACCCGTAGTAGTTCGACATCTCGTGATCCTCGTCCGTGATGCAGGCGCGCACCGCGCTGCGGGAGATCTGCGGGAGCCGCAGCGCCTTGAGCGCCATCGACCACAGGCCGTCGATGCGGTTCTGGTCCGCGGGGAACTCCAGCAGGCCAGCCATGGTGAGCAGCATCGCGCAGCGCTGCCCCCTCGGCGTGGACAGCGCCTCGCCGCCGGATAGGTGGCCGAGATCGAAGGCGCGGCGCATGGCGTCGGCCGCGCAGAGCAGGCGCTTCAGCTCCTTTGCTGCGTGGCTCAGGTGGCTGTGGAACATGACCTCGACCGAGAGGCCGCCGAGCGCCTCCTTGCTCTGCTGAAAGCGGGTGACGACCGGGAGCCGCCCGAGATCCTGCTTCACTGCGCCGCCCGTGGGCACGTCGTGGGGCGGCTCGCGGTGGCTGAAGAAGCCACCCGACTGGAAGGCATAATAGAGCTCGCTCTTGCCCGCGAGCCCCGCCCAGATGTCCGAGTACTGCGCGACGCGATTGAGGCTGCCCGCCGCCCAGTTGAGGCCCGCCGCGCCGTCGCCGCCGATCTGCGACGCGCTCACCCCCGGGTCGCGCGGCGTCATCGAGGCCTCGATGTCCTCGGCGATGTCCGTGAGCTGGAAGTCGAGGAAGCCGTCGTAGTAATCCGCGCGCCCGTCCCGGTTCACGTCGGAGTAGCGGGCGACGACGAGCGGGTGCGAGGGCCCGACGAACTGCGAGAACCCGGCAACCTGCGCCTGCGGGTGGGGCCACTGCGCCTGCCGGAGGCGCGCGTCGAGCTCGGCGTGCGACGCGCGCTTGCTCATCCCGCGCAGCGCGGCGACGAAGCAGTCGACCCCCTCGGAGGAGGTGACCACCCCCTCCGAACCGGTCCTGAAATAGGTCGAGTCCCACGAAGAGTAGATGTCCGCGTCCGGGAACATCTGGGAAATGGCAAAGCGCGTGGTGAGCCCCGCGCACTGCGAGTTCATCATCAGCTTGTACCCTTCCTGTTTCACCTGCACCGCGGCCGCGCGGAGGTCGAAGGCGCCGAGCTGGGCGTGCCGGTTGATGAGCACCCCGATGAAGAACGTCATCCCCATCTCGAGGTTCTCGTCGCGCGGGGCGGCGGTGCGGGCGAAGACGCGGATGGGCTCGCCGGCGGGCGTCTTGAAGGGGGCCTCGAAGGCGCGGTAACGGCTCCAGCCGTTCGGCGACGGGGGCGCCTCGGGCGGGAGGGCGATCTCCTTGAAGCCGTGGGTCGATACGAGGATGTTGCACTCGCCTTCGTGGAACTCCGAGGCGCCGCACATCGCGAGGTTCCACGGTCCCGTGAGCTCGTCGTACGGCGGCGCCTCGCGGAGCAGCCCGCGGACGAGCTCCCGCGCTCGCTCCTGCTGGGCCGCCGTGAGCCCCGGGGCGCGCAGCTGGAGCAGGTGGATCGCGTGCGCGCGCAGCGCCGGCCGGGCCGTCTCGTCGCCCGCCTCCTCCTCGATGAGCGCGAGGATTTCCTCGGCGGCGCGCTCCGCGACCGGCGCGAAGCCGCGGTCGTCCAGCGACGTCGCGATGAGGTGCGAGAGGACGGTCGTCGCCGCCGAGCGAAGGGTCGCCGCGGCGGTCGGATCGCGCCGCGCCTCGTCACCGCCCACGGCCGCGATCTCGAGCGCAGCGCGCGCCTGATCCAGCAGCGCCGTGCCCCGGCGCGCCGAGAGCCGCTCCTTGCGCACCGGCTCCTCCGGGTGGAACGCGCTCGGCGGGAAGAGCTGCGTGAGGGTGCTCGTCCGGCGCGACGAGATCCACCGGGCCGCGGTGACCAGGGCATCGCGGGCGGCGGGCCCGTCGGGGCCGAGGGTCGGGCTCGCGCTGAACACCCCGGCGGGCAGGAGCCAGAGCGGCGCGGCGCCCTCGCGCCCCGCGTTCAGGTCGAGCGGCGCCGCCTGCGACGCCACGCCCGGATCCGGTACGACCTCGACGTTGGAGACGGCGACGGCGCGCAGCCGCCGGCGCACAGGCGAGCGGCCGGGAAACACGATGAGCACCGCCCTGCCCTCGCGCTCCCGGAGCGCCGCAAGGTTCTCCCCGGGGACCGGCGCCGAGAGCGAGAGGGCATAATCGCTGTCGCTCACAGCGACCGCGAGCAGGTGAATGCCTGGCGCGGACTTTCGCCCTTCGAAGGCAGAGGACGCGGCTGGCCCGACGGCATCCACGGTGCCAGGCAGGTCGATGAACCCTCGGGGCGAACGGATCCGGACGATGACATCGCTGGGCATGACGCTCTCCTGAGGTAAGAGAGCGTGGCCGCGTTCAAGATCCCGACGCAACAGGAATCCGACCCGGCAGAACGCGGTCGTACCGCGTCACAGCGGGATCAGGGCGAGCTCGACACTGGCTCGTTCAGGCGGCTCCCTCAAGACCTCTCCGGCAGATCCGGAGTTGACTTGATCACTCGCTGTTCGATGGAGCGCGCGTCGCTGGCGTGACGAAGAAGTGGCGGGGCGACTCTTGCGCTGACGAGGCGGAGCAGCGAAGCAGCGAGAAGCCTGCTCCGGCGGCGATGAGCACGCCGGCGGCGACGAGCTTGATCCCTGCGCGCTTCGCGCGGCGCGCCCGCGCCGAAGAGACGACCGCTCCCTCCTCTGCGAGCGCGGCGCCGGCCGCCTCCGGCGAGAAGAGCGCCGCGGCGTCGGGCGGCGCCTCCAGCGAGGCCGCTCCGGCGCTGCGCGCGCGCAGCCGGTTGCTCGAGGGGGGCGCTGGCAGGAGGCTGCCTGCGCGCAGCGTCGCGATCGACGCCTCCCCGTCCAGATCGGCGGTGCTGGCCGGGAACGCGTCGCTGATGCGGGCGTCGGGCGCGAGCGAGGCGCTGACGCGGGCGCTGGGCACGAGCGGGTCGCTGGCGCGGGCGCTGGGCACGAGCGAGTCGCTCTCCGGCGCCCTGGGCGCCGCCGGGGGACCGAAGGGGCGGAGGGCGACGGCCGCGTAGCGCTCGAGGAGCGCGCCGACCTCGCGGAGATCGGCCGGGCGCTGCGCGCGGTCCGGGCTGAGCATGCGATCGATCATGGCCGCGACGTCGGCGGGCAGCGTGGGCGCGCTCTCCCCGATCGGCTGGATCGAGCCGGTCAGGACGCGCTTCATCACCTTGCCCATGTTCTCGGCCTCGGTGGGCCGCACCGAGGTGAGGCACTCGTAGAGGATGACGCCGAGCGACCAGATGTCGGCGCGGTGATCCACGTCGTGCTCGCCGAGGATCTGCTCCGGCGACATGTAGTACGGGGTCCCGAGCATCTCGCCGCTCCCGGTGCGTCCCCAGGACCAGCTGGTCTCGCCGTGGGCCGCCGTGACCTTGGCGATGCCGAAGTCGAGCACCCTGACGCGGGCGTCGTGCTGCGCGGCCTCCGGTGAATCCGTTGAGCCGTGCGCCGGCGCGCCGCTCGGGCGCTCCTCGGCGGCGTGAGCTGTGCCGGGCGAGCCTCGTGGCGCGGCTGCGTCGGGCGTGAGCAGGAAAATGTTGTCGGGCTTGAGGTCGCGGTGGACGATCCCCAGCGCGTGCGCTGTGCCGACGGCCGAGATGACCGGCAGCAGGATGCGCGACAGCTCGGGGAGGGGGATCTGCGCCTCGCGCAGCAGCTTGTCGCGGAGCGACTCCCCCTCGAGCAGATCCATGACGAGGAACGGCGTCCCGTTGTCGAGCTCGAGCACGTCGTGGATGGATGGCACGTTCGGGTGATCGACCGCCGCCGCGGCGCGCGCTTCCCGGACGAGGCGCCGCCGTGTCGACGCGTCCTCCGTCGTGCCCGGGCGCAGCAGCTTCAACGCCACACGTTCGCCGTTCGCGAGGTGGGTGGCGGCCCAGATGACCCCCATGCCTCCCTCGGCCAGCTGGCGATCGACCCGATAGCGACTCGCCACCAGGGCGCCCGGGATCAGCGGATTGCTCACGCGGAGATCAGGATACCACGCGCCGTCCTCCTGACCTTCTCCGCATGCCTCAAACGCCCCGACACCGCTCAGGTCGGACAATTACGTGTTCGACGCAGCACCGCGCGCCTTGGCGCGCCATACGACATAGGTGTTCGTGTGTACGTCCTTGTCGCCGCAGAACCGCAGTGATCTTTTCAACACGGATGTTCGATTGCCCACCGCGATCCCGGGAGCCACATAACATCACCGGTTAACTGTACGTCCCTGTCACCGCAGAAGCGCCGATATCTTCTCGATACCAAACTTCACCGGTCATGAAACACACCATGCCAAGCCGCGTCACCACCGCTCGTTCATCGCACGCGCTTCCATCGCAGGCGCTTCGCCGAGCTCATCCGTAGTGAAGCGCTCCCGTCACCGAGCTCATCCATCCCGGAACGCGCCCTGCCGAGCGGCGCGCGCCCGCACAGGAGACGGGCCCAGATCGGCGTTTTCGGCGCGCAGGCGTACTCCCGTACGCCGAGCACCGAAAACGTCGAGATGGGCCCGTATCCGCCGCGGGCGCGTGCCGCTCAAACGGCGGGCCAGATGGAGCCGGCGCGCCGGCGCTCGGTGTAGGCCTCGGCCGAGAGCGCGTAGCGCAGGAGCTCGTTCGACACCGGGTGTTGAAGGAGCAGGCGGGGCTCCTCGGTCGAGCGGGCCATGTCGCGATCGTACCGGCGGAGGTAGTCGATCGCGGCGAGCGCGTCGCCGCAGAGCAGGTAGCCGATGCGGTGCTCGCTCCGGCGCAGGCCGAGGACGAAGGCGCGCGCGTCGTACGACACGGCGACGGTCGACGCGAGCTCCTCGAGCATCTTGCGCTGGCGGCGCCCGATCGCCCGCTGCACGCCGGGGAGCATCTGCTGCGCGGCGTGCTCGCGCGGGGGCGAGATGGCGCCTGACCCGAAGCCGGGATCGAGCGTGCGGATCGACGCCAGCAGCAGGCCGTCGGTGGCCTCGGCCGGGATCTCGTCGAGGAAGGTGAAGCCGACCGCGATGCGCGCGAAGAGGCGGGCGAGCGCGAACGTCTGCTCGAGCTCCGGGAGCTCCATGAACGACGTCGGCGCGACGATGGCAGGGGGATCACCCGGGAAGACGCGGGCGGCTCCCTGCCACGAGGGGACGAGGTAGAGCTCGAACGCCTCGATGCCGAGCGCGCGGCCCACCCGCTCGGCGAGGTGCCGCGTCGGGTGGTTGTCGCGCGGGCCGATCCGCTCGCGCGAGCTGATGCCGAGGTTGCTCAGCTCGAAGCGGATCGCCTTCGCGGCGATCGGCGCGATCGCGAGCGCCACGTCGATCCAGGGGCTCCGGGCCTCCGGGAGGAGCAGCCGGCCCATCTCGGGGCCCGCGAAGGCCCCGGCGTACGGCGCCTCCGACGGGACGCGCCGGCCCCTGAGCCGGGACATGCGGTCCAGCGACACCTCGCCGAGGCAGGCGCGGACCTCCTCCACGGTGATCCGCTCCTCCGCGCGCCCGTCCTTGGCAAGCGCGGCCTCGAGCGCGGCGAGCGCTGGGCCGAGGTCCGGGAGCCGGGTGAAGACCTCCGGATCGGGCGTCAGGACCTCCCGCAGCACCTGGACCGCCTCCGCGTTGCGCCCCGCGGCCTCGAGGCCACGGCCGAGCGCGGTGCGCGACTCGGGCGGCGCGCCCGGGAGCGCGACGGCCTGCTGGAGGCGCGCGAGCCCGTCGCGAGGCCGCACGAGCAGCGTCGACTCGAGCAGGCCGAGCGTGGTCAGCCAGCGCGGATCGGCCGGGATGCGGCGGGACTCGGCGAGCTCGAGCAGCTGCGCGAGCGCCTTGGCGTAGGCCGCCGCGCCCTCGCTCGTGTCGACGCGGTACAGGCGGGCGAGCGCCACCCACCCGCGCGTGTCGCCGCCGGGCGCGCTCACGATCGCGTCGCACAGCGTGCGGACCATGCCGGCCGTGTCGCCCGCGTCGCGGTAGGCGTCCGCGAGGCGCAGGGCGGCCTCGACGCGGGAGCCCGGGTCGGGCGACAGCTCGACGAGGCGCCCGAGCGCGCGCAGCGCGAGCGCGTGGTCGCCGCGCGTGACGCCGAGCTTGTGCAGCCGCTCGAGCGCGGGCCGGTTCTGCGCGTCGAGCGACAGGACCGCCTGGAGCGCGTCCTGGGCGAGCGCCGGGTTCGCGAGCGGCCCCTCGTACAGATCGGCGATCAGGAACTGCGCCGCGATCTTGGTCTCGGCGTCCGTCGCCGCGGCCACGGTGCGCTTCAGGGCGTCGCGGGCCTCGAGCCAGACGCGCTGCGCGGTGAGCAGCCGCGCGAGCAGGAGCAGCGCCGCCGGGTCGTTCGGGATCGCCTCGATCACCCGCCGGACGGCCGCGATGCCCACGCCGGCGTCGATCGCGCCCGGGCGCCCGTGGTGCTGCAGCACCGACCGGGCGATCTCCGTGCCGAGCAGCGAGATCGCCTCGCGGCTCGCGGCCTTGCCGAGCGCCTCGCCGAGCCGGTCGGTGAGCCGCTGGGGATCGCCCGCGAGCTCCCGGGCGAGCGCGCGCGCCGCGGCCACGCAGCTCGGATCCGCGCGGAGCGCGCTCTCGTACAGCTCGAGCGCGCGCCCGCGGCCCTCGGGGGACGCGTCCTCGGCGGTGAGCTCCGCCGCGCGCACCAGGTGCATCGCGCGTGCGGGCGCTCCGTGGACGAGGTCGGCGAGCGCGAGCTGGGCCGCGATCACGCTCGCGCGGTCGCCGAGGCGCTGCGCGAGCCGATCGAGCCCGCGCGCCGCGATGACGCTCTCGGGCCACAGCCCGAGGGCGTTGCGGAAGCCGGCGAGCGCGGCGCGGGCGGCGGCGGGGTCCGCGTCGGCCTGCGCCTCCGCGAGGAGCGCCTCCTCGACGCTGTAGAGGGCGCGCGCGATGGGATCGGGCGTCAGCTCCCGGCTGTCGCGGATGGCGCTGGCGAAGAGGGCCTGCGCCCGCGGCGCGCTCGGATCCGCGGGGCTCGCCTTGGCGGCGATGCGGAGGATCGCCAGGTGGGCGGCCGCGTCGTCGGGCGCCTCCTTCACGATGCGCGCGAGCGCCTCGAGCGCGGCGCTCGGACCGAGCTGCTCCTCGAGCGACACGATCTCCCAGAGGGCGCCGCCGCGCGCGGTGGCGGAGGTGAACACGTCGGCCTCCGCGCGCAGGACGGTCGCGAGCGACGTCGGCGCCTCGAGGTGCCGGTAGAGCTGCTCCAGCATGCGGAGCGCCGGGACGTGGTTCGGCACCACCCCGACGAGCCCCTCCAGGATCTCGACGGCCTGGCGCGGGCTGCTGTCCGCGAGGACCAGCGCAAGGGAGATCCGGAGCGCGTGATCGACGAGCGCCGGCGGCTTGCGCTCGAGCCAGCGCGCGTACAGCCCCGCGAGCTCGCTCGCGATCATGGAGGCGGACATGCCCGGCAGGCTGGACGCGCGGGCGCCGGTCGCGGGCCGCTGCGCGACGGGCGCGCCGAGGCCGACGCCGACGCCTGCGCCGCCGGCGCGGACGTAGATGCGCTCCATCGCGTCGAGGATCGCCGGATCGTGCTGGCCCGAGGCGAGCGCCGCGTCGGCGCGGGCGAGGAGGCGGAGGGCGTCCTGATCGCGTCCGAGGGCGAGCTCTTGCACCTCGGCCGCCTGGAAGAGCAGCCGCGCGTGGTCGTCGGGCCGCTGCGCCTCGTCGGCGAGCGAGCTGAGGACCTCGACGAGCTTCTCGTAGTTGCCGGTCTCGCGGAGGAGCCGCGCGATCTCGATCCGGGGCAGCGGGTGAGCGGGCCTCCTCCGCGCCGCCTCGCGGTGCGACTCCACGGCGCTGTGCGGCCGCTTGAGGCGCCGCTCGTCGAGCCCCGCGACCTCGATCCAGAGGCTGAACGCCGCGTCTCCCGCGGGGTCGCGCTGGATGAGCTTGAGCAGCGCCCGCCGCGCCTCCTCGTACCGGCCGGCGCGCTCGTCGAGGCGGACGCGCGCGCGCAGCGCGTCGGGGTCGGTCGGATCGATCGCGAGCGCGCGGTCGACCAGCGACGAGGCCCGATCGCGATCGCCGAGCCGGAGCTCGGTGACGTCGGCGGCGCGCAGGAGGAGCCTGCGCTGCTCGCGCGGGCTGCTCGTGAGCTCGGCCTCGGCGCAGAGCGCGCGCGCGAGCCGCTGCGCGTCGCCCGCGCGCGCGGCGTTGCGCTGGAGCGCGAGGATCGCGGCGCGCCGCTCCGGGTCGATCTCGAGGATCTTCTCGATCTCCTCCACGGCGCGGGCGGGCTGGGCGAGCTCGTCCTCCCAGATGGAGACGAGCTTCTCGAGCAGCCCGATCTTGCGCGTGGGGTCCTCCGTCGCGCTCGCGGCTTGCGTGTACAGGTCGAGCCGCGCCTGCACGCCGCGCGGATCTTCCTCGACGGCCAGCGCGTCTGGCGTGAGCAGGGCGGAGAGCGCGTCGAAGACCGAGCTGTTGCCCGGCTCGATCGCCCACGCGGCGCGCAGGATGGCGAGCGCCTCGTCGCGTCGCTTCAGGTGGCGCTCGGAGATGTCCGCGGCGCGGAGGAGCGCCGCGACCCGGACGGGCGCGGGCCGGTCCGCGTTGGCGACGGCGGTCCACACCTCCACGCGCTCGGCGTGGTGGCCGAGGCGCTGGAGGGCGCGGTCGAGCCGCTCCCGCGTCGAGCTGTCCTCGGGGTCGAGGTCGAGCGCGCGCGTCGCGTGGAGCGCGGCCTGCTCGGCGTCCCCGAGGGTGTCGTAGATCTCCGCGAGGCGGACGTGCTCGTGGATGATCGCCTCTTTGTCGGTGAGGAGCGCGAGCTCCTTCTGGCGCACGTTGGCGGCGAGCTCGAGCATGCCGCTCGTCTCGAGCAGGCGGATCAGCTCGCCGACCACGCGCCGCGCGGTCGGCGAGCCGGCCGGGGCCCGCGTCGAGGCGCGCCGGAGGAGGGGCACCGCGTCCGCCGGAGAGCGGATCTTGTCGATGAGCAGCCGCGCCGCCGTGTAGAGCAGCCGCGCCGCACGGTCGTCGTCGCTCTCGTGATCGGCCTCCAGGGAGAGCGCGCTGACGAGGCCGACGATGCCGTCGTGGTGCACGAGGTGGCGGCGGAGCGCCTCCCGCACGGGCCCAGGCCCTGGATCGAACGCGATCGCGCCCTCGAGGGACGCGAGGGCGAGCTCCGGCTTGTAGAGCTTCCGATCGAGCACGGCGGCGCGCTCGACGTGGACCCAGGCGGTGAGCTGGCCGTCGCCGTCCGGCCGCAGGCGCCCTGGGGCGTAGGCGGCGGAGAGCCGGTCGAGGTGCGCAGCGAGGTCCTTGGCCGCCTGCTCGGCGCCGCGGGCGCTCTCGCGCCGGAGGGCGATCTCGAGCCCGCGCAGCGACGCGGCGTGGAGCGGGACGAGCCGCAGCGCCTCGGTGAAGGCCTCGCAGCTCTCCGGCGTCCGCCCGAGCGCCTGGAGCAGGCGCGCCCGCTCGGCGAGGAGGTCGGCCCGGAGGGCGTCGGTCTCGGCGACGCGGAGCTTGTCCTCGACGACCTCGAGCGCGAGGGCGAGCTCGGTGCGCGCGTCGAGCACGCGGTGGACCCGCGAGAGCGCCGGCTCGAGCGTGCGGGACAGCTGTCGCGCGCGCTCGTAAGAGCGGCGCGCGGCGGCGGGGTTCTTGAGCGCCCGCTCTTCATGGATGCCGAGCTCGACGAGGGCGCGCGCCGCGCCGACCGGATCGCTGCCCTTGAGCCGCTCGGCGCGCTGCTGGAGCTCGGTGGCGAGGTCCGGAGCGGCGAGCTGCGGGCTCTGCGCGGGCGGCTCGGGCGCGTTCGGCTGCGCGCGGGGCGCCGCCGGAGGCGGCTGGGCGGGCGAGGCGGGCGCGTGCGTGACGCTCGGCGCGGGCGCATGCGCGGCGTTCGGCGCGTGCAGCACGGTCGCTGCATGCGCAGCGTTCGGCGCGTGCAGGACGGTCGCCGCATGCGCGGCGCTCTGCGCGGGCGCCGCCGTGCTCGGCGCGGGCGTGGCGCCCGGCGCATGCGCGGCGTTCGGGGTGACGCCCGGTATCGGCGTGCGCGTGGCGCTCGGCGTGAGCGCGCCGCCCGGCAGCGGGGCGCGTGAGGCGCCCGGCGTGGGCGCGCCGCCTGGCAACGGCGTGCGCGTTGCGCTCGGTGCGTGCGCGCCGCCTGGCAACGGCGTGCGCGTCGCGCTTGGCGTGGGCGCCGGCGCGGCGCTCTGTGCGGGCGCCGGCGCGGCGCTCTGTGCGGGCGCTGGCGCGGCACTCTGTGCGGGCGCTGGCGCGGCGCTCGGCGTGGCACTCTGTGCGGGCGCCGGCGCGGCGCTCTGTGCGAGCGCCGGATCGATCGACTCGACCGAGATGGGCGTCGGCGACGAGCTCGGCTCGACCGAGATGGGCAGCGGCGTCGCGGTCGCCTCGACCGAGATGGGCAGCGGCGTCGCGGTCGCCTCGACCGAGATGGGCATCGGCGTCGTGCTTGCGTCGAACGCGGCGATCGCCTGGGCCGCGGCGCCCGGCTGGGAGCCAGGCGCCGGCTTCCCCGCGCTCGCGGCGGAGCCTGGAGAGGGCTGCGTTGCAGCGCGGTTCGGGCTCGGCGGGCGCTGGCCTGGGCCGCGCGCCGGAGGGCGGGCCGGGCTGGAGCCAGGGGGCGCAGCCGTCGGCTTGGCCGCGCCTCCCGGAGGCATCGGCGGCGGTGGCCTCGACGGCGGCGCCAGCGACGGCGGCGCCAGCGACGGCGGCGCCGGCGGCGGCCCGCTCGCGACGCTGCCGTCCTTGCGGCGGATCAGCGGCGGTGGCCTGCTCGGTACCGGCGGCGGTACGCTCGGGGCTGGCGTCTTGTTCGGCCCTGGCGGCGGCGCGCTCGGCAGCGGCGGTGGGCTCGAGGCCAGCGGTATGCTCGGCAGCGGCGGCGGGTTCAGCGGCGGCAGCGGGCTCGCGGTCGCCGGCAGCGGTTCGTCGCCAGTCGGCGCGCTCGCGGTCGCCGGCAGCGGTTCGTCGCCTGCCGGCGTGCTCGCGGCCGCCGGCAGCGGTTCGTCGCCTGTCGGTGCGCTCGCAGCGGTCGGCAGCGGCTCGCCGTCTGTCGGCGCGCTCGCGGCCGCCGGCAGCGGTTCGCCGTCTGTCGGCGCGCTCGCGCTCGACGGCGCGCCGAGCCTCGACGTGCTCGTGCCGACGAGCAGCGTCTTCGCGCCGGGCTGAGGTTGCGCGCTCGCGCGCGTCATTTGAGCGTTGTCGGCGTTGGCTTCCCAGCCAGCTTCGTCCGGCGATCCGGACAGGCTCGGCAAACCAGGCCGGCGCGACGCTTCGTGTTGCGGATCGTCCCCGTGGGCCACCGCCGCGGATGCTACACATCCACGCGCCCTCAATCTACAGTCGATGCGCCTGCTCGCTGGTGTTGCGCGCTCCCAGATACAGGGGCGACCTACTTGTTGAACGGTGCTGTCGATGCGCAGCGCAGCAAGGCGAGCTTCATCGCTTTTCCGGCCGGGCGCGCCACGAGCAGCGCCTCGGCAGACGCGGCGATCGGCTCGCCGCGCCCGAGGGCCGGCTCGGCGTTCAGCCCGCCTTCGAGCTCGCCTCTCGCGGTGAGCGCCGCGAGCTGCGTCGGGCCCGATGCGTTCGCGATCGCGAGCCATGCCGCGGCGCTCCCGGCCTTCGCCGGGTCCTGCCCGCCCGGGCCTCGAGCGCCGGGGAGGAGCGCCGGCACCCCGGCGCCCAGGCCCAGCGCGGCCTCGGGCGGGGCGTCCTGCTCGCGATCGCCGCCGACGAGCACGCGCGGCTCGCTGGCGCCGCCGAGCCGCACCAGCACCGCGCTGATGCGCCCTCCGATCGAGCCGCTCGGAGTGTCGTCGTCCCGGAAGGCGAGGATGACCCCGTCGTCCTCGCCGAGGGTGAGATCGTACGCGAGCACGTGTCCGTTCTTGGGGGTGACCGCGCGGGGCGTCGCGGTGAGCGCGCCCGTCTCGTCGAGGGGGACCACCTCGATCCACTGGTGGGTGATCGTCTCGCCTGCCGCGGCGGTGTCCTCGTCGCCGTCGTCCTTCTTCGCCGCGGCCTTTCGCGCCGGCTCCTCGGCGCGCGCGATGTACGCGAGCCAGTAGCCGCCCGGCCGGCCGAGCACGCGCGGCATCTCGGCGTCGGTGCTCGGCTGGGAGACCGGGCGGGCCGACGTCACGGAGCGCAGCGTGCCCACGTCGGCGGAGGCGAGCATGATCCGCGATCGCTTGCCGTCGCGGGTCACGTCGTCCCAGACGATGACCGCGCGCTCGCCGGACGCGGCGATGTCGAGCGCGAGCGACTCATCCCGCCCCTCGGCGAGCTCGGCCCCCCACGTCACGTGGTCCCCTTCGACCCTGGCGACCTTGATCGCGCGCCCGCCTGCGTTCGGCTCGAGCATCGCGGCGAGGATCGCGCCCCCGGCGCCTGCGACGACCGGAGGATCCATGTCCCCGCGCGATCGCGCGAGGCGGACGAGCTTCCCCTGGGCGCCGTCGGCCGAGAGCGTGGCCACCATCGCGATGGTCCCGCCCTCGGCTTCTCGCTGGGCGCCCACGGCGAACCCGCCGGAGAACGTCGTCCCGCGGCCGACCTCGACGGCGAACGGCGCGATGTCCTCGGCGCTGTCCGCGTCGCCGCCCCCCGCGCCTTGCTCGGCCGCGCGCGCGGGCGGCGCGTCGCCGATGACGAACGGCGGCGGGCTCGCGGGCGTGCAGCGCGGGGGCGGCGGCTGCGGCGCCGCGCCGGCATCGTCGGCGTCGCTCGGCGCGGACGCCGCGGGGTTCGCGCTCGGCGACGCGGGCGCATCGGTCGCGCCGCCTCCCGGTGGAGAGCAGGCGCGCCACACCACGAGACCACCGACGACGAGAGCGACGGCCAGCGCGCCCTTCCAGGCGACGCCCTCGGGGTCGTCCCCTGGCGGCGGTTGTCGATCCGCTGGCGGCGGCTGTCGATCTGCGCCCGTGCTCCCCTGGCTGGTGTTCCGCTGGGTGGCGCGCTGCTCGGGATCCATGGGGCGTGGGTGTTAGCGCTGATCGCTCCGCGAGGGCAGGGGGAGCGTAAGCTGCGCAGCGCCGCCGCCGCGGCCGCTGCGCGCGAGCTCCCGATGGGGCGCGACCTCGACTCATGGAATCGCTGGGGCGCGGGCGCACAGGCATGTAGCGCGGCGGCACCGTGGGAGGATGGGTGTGTCCGCTTCGACCAGCGCCGTTCGCGCAGGACGTGCTGGAGCGCATTCACGCGGCCTGTCCCCTCACGTGTGTCCGGTGCCGCCGTTTCCAGTGGCCTCGTTGCGGCGCCAGATCTGTGTGGGAGTTTGGCCACCTCTGCGTGGCCCAGCGCGACGCCGGTGCACACGCGCTGAGTCGCGCAGATATTCATCGATGCTCGATATCAACCATCAAGGGGCCGTTTCGGGACGCAGGAGCCTGCGATAGGACCTCCGTCTGGAGGACGACGATCTCCGGAACAGCTGTCTTGTTCCCGGGCCTGGTATGCGTTTGAACCAGGCCGATCTCGTCTACGACGAGCCCTCCGACACGGCCCCTCAAGGGAACATCAACGACCTGAACAGCCACGGGGACATGGTTGGCTCCACCCTCGACGGACACTCTCTCCTGCTCGAGCGCACCGGCCGCGGGCTCCCGTAGTTTGGCCTCGATGCAAGCTGGGACGAGGGCGCGCCACCTCGGCTTCGGGCTCGTCTACCGGCTCGGCGCGAAGGCGACCGCGGAAGTTGCAGAGCTCACGCTTGCAGGCGAGCTCATCTGCATCGCCTGCTGGACCCACGATCGCGGCGCGCGCCGCGCTTCGGGCACCCGGGTGAGCCGAGAACTTCCCCTCCGCTGCCCGCGGGGCTAACGAGCGGCTGTCAGCTTCGTCCGTCCGGTGCCTGGCGCCGCGGCCCTCCGCTCTTTCGTCGTGATGTCCAGCCGTCCTCTCCTCGCCACCTTCCTCCTCGGGCTCGTCGCGCTCTGCTGCGCGGCCTGTGTCGGCTCCTCGCCAACGCCGCTCGCCCCTGCGCTCCGCGGCTCGATCGGCGTCCCGCACCACGGCGTCATCACCGACGCCGTCGAGCTCCCGAAACAGGGCCCGGGCTACCGGCTGCTCCGCAGCAACGGCATCCGGTGGGGGACGGCGAGGCTGGTCGCCGCGGTCCAGCGCGCCGCGGCGGAGGTTGCGCTGGCGCGGCCGGGCGGCGAGCCGCTCGTCGTTGGCGACCTCTCCGCGCGCTACGGCGGCGCCACGCGGGGGCACCGGTCCCACCGCACCGGGCGCGACGCCGACCTCTTGCTCTACGCGCTGACCCCGGACGGCCGCCCCGTGCGGTCGCCGGGCTTCGTCGCCTTCGGGCCGGACGGGCTCGGGCGGATCAGCGATGGCGCCGAGGAGCCAGCGTCGCCGCGCGCTGGCGCGCCTCAGTACGTCCGCTTCGACGTCGAGCGGGAGTGGCTGCTCGTGAAGTCGCTCGTCCGCTCGCCCGACGCGCACGTCCAGTGGCTCTTCGTGGCCCGCTGGCTCGAGGCCCTGCTCATCGAGTACGCCCGCGCGCTCGGCGAGGACCCGGAGCTCATCTGGTATGCCGAGAGCGTGCTGCTCCAGCCGGGCGACAGCACCGCGCACGCCGATCACATCCACCTCCGCGTCGCGTGTACGCCGGACGAAACCCTCTCCGGCTGCCTCGGCGGCGGCCCGCAGTGGCCGTGGCTGCCGGCGGTGCCGCAGCTCATCGCGCCGTCGGACGGCGACCTCGCCGCTGCGTTGCTTGACGACCTCCTGCCTGGAAGCGCCGCCGCGGGCTCACGCGTGGCGGCTCCCGACAGCGCGCTGTGAGCCACCTCCTGGCGCATGGCGACGCCGCCGACGTCTGTACGGCGCTCCCCGCTGACGTGCGGTTCGATCTCGTCTACCTCGATCCTCCCTTCGGCGTCGGGACGACGATGACCGCGCGGGCGGCGCGCGGCCAGGCGCGCGGCCGGCGCAGGCCGGAGAGCGGGCCCGACGCGTACGACGATCGCGCGAGCGCCGACGCGCTCGTCGCGATGCTCGCGCCGCGCCTTGAGGCCATCCGCGATCGCATGACCGAGGGCGCGACGCTGTACCTGCACCTCGATCACCGCGCGGTCCACGACGCGAAGGTCGCGTGTGATCGCCTGTTCGGCCGCGGCGCCTTCCTCGGCGAGATCATCTGGGCGCCCGGCAACGGCGGCCGGGGCGCGCGCGGCTTCTCCGTCACGCACCAGACGATCCTGCTGTATGCGCGCGCCGCGGGCGAGCGCGGCCAGGTGGTCTACAACGCCGCGGATCCGATGCTCCGCGAGCCGTACGCCGAGACCAGCCTCGCGATGCATTTCAAGCACCGCGACGAGGACGGCCGCCTGTACCGCGAGCGGATCCTCGGCGGCAAAGCGTACCGGTACTATGCCGACGAGGGCCGCCGCCTCGGGAGCGTGTGGAACGACATTCCCGGGATGGTCGCCAACACCCCGCTGCGCCGGGAGGCCACCGGCTACCCCACGCAGAAGCCGGAGCGGCTGCTGGAGCGCATTGTCCGCGCGTCCTCCGCGCCCGGCGCGACCGTCGCCGACCTCATGTGCGGCAGCGGCACCACGCTCGTCGCGGCCGCGCGCCTTGGCCGCCGCTTCGTCGGCGGCGACCGGAGCCCGCTCGCGTTCGCGACGGCGCGGGAGAGGCTCGACCGCGAGGGGATCGTGTACACAGCGTACGAGTCCGTTCCAGCCGCGGATGGCGAGCCGGAGCGTCCCTGACTGGGCTCTGCGGGCTCCCGCTCCTCGGGCCGGGCAGCTCCGATGCCCCTCGCTCCTTCTCGATTCTCGCCCTGAGTCAGACGAAATCGTCCGTTGGCCCCGCGCCCTCGCGGACGATCTGCACATTGCCCTGGCTCAGGTCGATCACGGTCGTCGGCACCGACCCGCCGGTCCCAGCGTCGAGGACGAGCGCGAGCCCCGGAAAACGGTCGTCGATCTCCCCCGGATCGATGATCGGATCCTCGCCAGGCGGCGCCGCGGTCGTGCTGATGAGCGGCCGCCCGAGCGCGCGCACCAGCGCGATCGCGACCGGGTGGTTCGGCACGCGGATGCCGACCGTCTTCTGCTTGAGGTGCACGTACTTCGGCACCTCGCGCGTCGCGGGGAGGATGAAGGTGTACGGCCCGGGCAGGTAGCGCTTGAGGATGCGGTACGTCTGGTTCTCGACGATCGCGTAGCGCGCGATATCGCTCAGATCCGGGCAGATGAACGCCAGGTTCTTGTTCTGGCGCATCCCCTTGATCTGGTAGATGCGCTCGATCGCCTGCTTGTTCATCAGGTCGCACCCGAGCCCGTACACGGTATCGGTCGGATAGCCGATGACCTCCCCCTTCTGAATGAGATCGATCGCTCGCGCGATCTTGCGGGGTTCCGGGTGATCGGGGTTGATGGGCTGGAGCACGGGAGCGCAACCATGGGGCCGCCCGGTCGACTCCGCCAGTGCTGGTTGATTGGATGTACGACCAGCGCCGGGCAGCCGGGGGCGGGCGCTGCAGGTGATTCGGGTGAAGAGAGACGGGGCGAAGCCCCGAGACGCGAGCCGGTCGCACGCGCGACCGGCCCGAGGCGGCGATCGAAGATCCCGCGTGCAGCGCGGCGCGCTACTCCTTGAGCGCCTCGCTGCCGCCGATGATCTCCATGAGCTCCTTGGTGATCGCCGCCTGACGCGCCTTGTTGTATTCGAGCGTCAGGTTGTCGATCACTTCCTTGGCGTTCTTGTTCGCGGCGTCCATCGCCGTGAGCTTCGCGCCGAGCTCGCTCGCCATCGACTCGTAGAGCGCGCGCAGGATCGAGATGTCCACGTACATCGGCACGAGCCGCTCCAGGAGCGCGCCCTTGTCCGGTTCGTAGAGGAACTCCGACGCCGCGGAAGGCGCGCCGTGGCCGCCCTCGTCCCCCTGCTCCTGATCCTTCGCCGGACCGCCGGCGGGCGGCAGGAGCCGCTCGACGACCACCGTCTGCGTGATGGCGCTCTTGAACTCGTTGTAGACGAGGTAGATCGCGTCGATCTCGCCCTTGTTGAACGGGGCGAGGAGCTTCGCGCCCACGGCCTGGGCCGTCTCGAGGTTGAGCTTGTCCCAGACCCCGGCCAGGTACTCGAGGATCGGCGCGCCGCGGCGGTTGAAGTAGTCCCGACCCTTGCGGCCGATGATCGCGAGCTGGACCTCCTGGCCCGCCTCCGTCCGGCTCTTCCACTCGCGCTCGGCGCGCTTGTTGATGTTGGTGTTGAAGGCGCCACAAAGTCCGCGGTCGCTTGTGAGCACCACGAGCAGCACGCGCCGCTCCGGACGGGTCACGAGCAGCGGGTGCAGCGCCTTCTCGCCACCGGCGAGCGCGCCCGCCTCGCCCTCCGCCCCGATCCCCTCCGCCGCGAGCGCCTCGGCCGCGGGAGCCGCGTCGCGCGTGATCGCCGAGAGGACCTCTTGCACCTTCACGGCGTAGGGCCGCAGCTCGGTGATGCGCAGCTGCGCCTTGTTGAGCTTGGCGCCCGCGACCATCTTCATGGCGCGGGTGATCTTCTGCGTCGACTTGACGCTGGAGATCCGCTTGCGAATGGACTTGAGGCTGGGCACGGCTGCCTACTTTTCCTTTGCCTTCGAGGCGCTCTTGCCGTTCTTCGACTTGGCCTTCGGCGCCGGCGCCTCCTCCTCGTCGTCGCCCGCACCGTCCTCGTCGGCCGCGGTCGAGGCGCCGCCCGCTTCCACCGCGAACCGCTTCTTGAAGGTGTCGATCGCCTTCGTCATCCGGGACTTGAGGTCGTCGTCGAGGACCTTCTTCTCGCGGATGTCCACGAAGATCTGGGGGTGCTTCGCCTCGATGAACTTGTTGAGCTCTTCCTCGAAGCGCGCGAGCGAGCTCACCGGCAGGCTGTCGAGCAGGCCCTGCGTGCCGGCGTAGATGATGAGGATCTGCTTCTCGACCGCCAGCGGCACGAACTGGCCCTGCTTCAGGATCTCGGTGAGGCGCGCGCCGCGCTCGAGCTGCGCGCGGGTCTTCGCGTCCAGATCCGAGGCGAACTGCGAGAACGCCGCCATGGCGCGGTACTGCGCGAGATCGAGGCGGAGCGTGCCGGCGATCGACTTCATCGCCTTGATCTGCGCGTTGCCGCCGACCCGGCTGACCGAGATGCCGACGTTGATGGCCGGGCGGACGCCGGAGTAGAAGAGGTCGGCCTCGAGGAAGATCTGCCCGTCCGTGATGCTGATGACGTTCGTCGGGATGTACGCCGACACGTCGCCGGCCTGCGTCTCGATGACCGGCAGCGCCGTGAGCGAGCCGCCCGACTTCGGATCGCGGACGATCTCGTAGTCGCTCGCCTTCGCCTTGTCCGAGAGCTGCTGCTCGAGCTTCTTGATCTCGTCCTTCTTCTCGTCCTTGCGCGCCTGCTCGAGCTTCTCGAAGAGGGCCCCGTCGATCGTCTTCCAGAGCGAGTCCTTCGCCGAGTGCATCCCGTGCGCCCCGACGTGCGCCTTGCCGTCGACGCCGCGGTACGAGGCGTCGCCGCCCTCGATCTTCGTCCCCTTCGACACGACGTAGAAGATGTCGGCCATCTTCGCGGCGCGCTCGAGGAGCCGGGAGTGGAGGTAGAAGACGTCGCCCGGGTACGCCTCGCGGCCCGGCGGGCGGCGGAGCAGGAGCGAGAGCTGGCGGTACGCGACGGCCTGCTTCGACAGGTCGTCGTAGATGCACAGCGCGTGGCGCCCGCTGTCGCGGAAGTACTCGCCGATGGTCACGCCGGTGTACGGCGCGATGAACTGGAGCGGCGCGGTCTCGCTCGCGGTCGCGGCGACGATGATCGTGTACTCCAGCGCGCCGTGCGCATCGAGCCGGTCGACGACCTGGCGCACCGTCGACAGCTTCTGGCCGATCGCGACGTAGACGCAGATGACGCCCTTGCCCTTCTGGTTGATGATCGCGTCGACGGCGACGGCGGTCTTGCCCGTCTGCCGGTCGCCGATGATGAGCTCGCGCTGGCCGCGGCCGACCGGGATCATCGCGTCGATCGCCTTGATGCCGGTCTGCATCGGCTCGGTGACCGGCTGGCGCTGGATGATGCCGGGCGCCTTCACCTCGACGCGGCGGCGCTCCTTCGTCTCGAGCGGCCCCTTGCCGTCGATCGGCATGCCGAGCGCGTTCACGACGCGCCCGAGGGTCGCCTCGCCGACGGGCACCTCCATGATGCGCCCGGTCCGCTTGACGGCGTCGCCCTCCTTGATGGTGCTCGTGTCGCCGAAGAGGGCGGCGCCCACGTTGTCCTGCTCGAGGTTCAGCACGAGCCCCATCAGGCTGCTGCCCTCCGAGCCGGTGAACTCGATGAGCTCGCCGGCCATCGCGCGGCTCAGGCCGTGCACGCGGGCGATGCCGTCGCCCACCGTGAGCACGGTGCCCGTCTCGGTGACCTGAGCGGCCTTGTCGATATTCTGGATTTGCTTCTTGATGATCTGGGAGATCTCTTCGGCGCGGAGCTGCATGCGGAGTCCTCTGTCGGGAGACGCTTGGGCTGCGGAGTCAACGTCGTCAAGGTCGAGGGGGCGGCGAGCGCCAGGCCACGACCCATCATGAAACAGGGGTGCTTGCTCGCGTCCCCTCAGGTCCGGAGCAGGTTGTCACGGAAGCTCGACAGCCGGGTCCGGAGGCTGCCGTCGATCACCTGATCGTCGATCTGGGTGACCACGCCCGCGATGAGCGAGGGATCCTGCCTGTGGGTGACCGAGATCTTCCTGCCGGTCGCCTTCTCGAGCTCGGCCCGGAGCCGGTCGAGGTAGCCGTCGCTCAGCGGGCCCGCGCTCGTCACCACGGCCCGGGCGACGTTCTGGTCCTGATCGACGAGGAGCGCGAGCTGCCGCGCGATCTCGGGCAGCGCCGCGAGCCGACGGCGCCGCGCCAGCAGGAGGAGGGTGTTCTTCGTCACCTCCGAGAAGGTGGCGCGGCCGGCGATCTCGCGGAGCAGCTCCTCGCGCGAGGCCTCCGGGATGAGCGGATTGTCGAGGACGAGGCGGAGCTCCTCGCTCGCCGAGTACATCGCGCTGGCGTCCCCGATCTCCCTGGCGAGGGCCGCGAGGGTCCCGGTCTCCTTGCCGATCTCGAAGATCGCGCGCCCGTAGCGTCGGGCGACGGACTCGTAGCTCATGTCGCTGCTCCGGTGGTCTGGGCTCCGCGGCGCGCGCCGGCGGAGACGGCCGCGGGGATGGCCTTCAGGTACTCTTCATTGACCCGGTCGAGGTCCTGTTGGCCGATGCGCTGCCGGAGCAGCTCCTCGGCCGCGGCGACGGCGTTCTGCACCGCCTCCTGGAGGAGCATGGCGCGCGCCGCCTTGAGCTCCTGCTCGGCGCGGAACTCGGCGTCGCGCCGCATCCGGACGCGCCGCTGCTCCGCCTCGGCGAGCACGTGGGCCTTCTCGACCTCCGCCTGCGCCGCGTGCTCGGCCTTGAGCTCGGCGAGCGTCTCCTCGAGCCGCGTGAGCTTGTCCTCGTACTCCTCGAGCCGCTGCTCGGCCTCCTGCTTGAGGCGCGACGCGTTGTCGAGCTCCTGCGTGATCGTCTGCTTGCGCTTCTTGAGCGCCTCCGCGATCGGCTTCCTCCCGAAGCGGACGACGATGAGCGCGAGCAGCCCGAAGTTCAGGACCGACGCGAGGAACGGCGGCGGCTCGTTCTTCGGATCGCAGGGGTTCTGCTCGTTGTGGTAGCGCCAGAGCAGCGCGTTGATGCCGCCCTTCGCGGCCGCCTCGTTGTTCACGCCGATGAGGCCGTGCCACCAGTTGACGTGCGGCGGCGGATCCGTCGGGCCGTGCCCGGGGCAGTGCTCCTCCCCGTGGGACGCCGGCTCGGGCGCCGGCGGCGGCGTGGGGCGCGCGCGGCCGGGCTGCATGCCCGGCGGCCGGAGCCCATGCCCCGGCGGGAGCTGGCGGCCGCCCGGCCCGAGCGGCCGGCCGGGCTGCATGTCGCGCGGGCGCGCCGGCATCTGCGGCGAGCCCGGCTGCGCTTCGCCAGGCGACGGGATGGGCGGGTGCCCGGGGGGCAGCGCCGGCTCGGAGCCCGGTTGTTGCGCCAGCGCCGTGCCGGCGGCGAGCGCCGCGGCCAGGCCGAGCGCGAGCGAGGAGCGGCGGAGCGGCTTCTTCACTGGCGCACCTCGCGGCCGAGCATGCTGGCGGCGATCTCCGCGGCGAGCGCGGGCTGGGCGGCGGCGAGCTCGCCGCGCATGCGGGCGACCTCGGTCGCGATCTTCGCCTTGCTGTCCTCGAGGATGCGCGCCGTCTCGGCCCGGGCCTCGGCCATGATCTGCGCCTCGATCTTCGCCGTCTCGGCGCGGAGTCGCTCTCGCTCGATCCCCGCCTCGCGCCGGACCTTCTCGATCTCGGCCTCGTAGCGGGTGAGCAGCTCGCCGGCGCGCTCGTCCATCTCGCGCGCTTCCCGCTTGGCGCCGTCGGTGCGCCGCTCGCGCTCTTCGAAGACGCGGAGCAGCGGATCGAACAAGAGCGGCTTGAGCACGACGACAAACGTCGAGAACAGGACGACCTGCGCCAGGAACGTCAGATCGAAGTCGACGGCGATGGCGCTGGCGCCGGACGCGAGGAGAGGGTGCATTGCGTTCGGGTTCACGGGTGCTTGTTCGGCGACGAGGGCGGCGCAGCGCGAGCCGCTCGCTGCCCCACGCCCCCCGGGGGGCGATTTCGCGAGCCGGCACTAGCACGTGTCAGTCAAAGCTGGAAGGGTTCTCGCAGAGCGGACGAGCCCCTCGTTACATCACGTCTCCTGACGACACATCACGTCTCCTGACGACGCGCCCGCGCGCCGCTCGCGGGTGACGGGCGTGCTACAGCCTCGCGATCGCACGCTTCGCTCGCGGGTGACGCCCGCGCTCCAGGCGTGCGAGCGCGGGCGATGCCCGCGCTAGAGGCTCGCGAGCGAGCGCATCATCTCTCCGAGGCCCGCCTCGAGATCGCCCTTGCTGGCGCGCGGCGCCGGCGCGCGCGCGCCGTCCTCGTCGCGGATGGCCTCGGCGGCGCGCGGATTGCGGAACCAGTCCTCGTCGAAGCGCTCGATCAGGCTGCGCCGATCGCGCGCGGCGAGGAGCGCCCCGGCGAGCCGGACCGCTGCGCCGGGATCGAGCGCCGGGACGACCCCGGCGAGCGCTCCCGGGATCGGCGCGCCGAGAGCGCGCGCGGTGGTCTCCTCGAAGCGGTCGCTCCGATCGCGCGAGGCCCGGAGCAGCACGTGCCCGCCTCCGTCCTGGTCGGCGCCGAACACGAGCGCCACGGTCGCTGCGTCGAGGCGCAGCGAGAGGACGAGGCTGCGCGCGGTGGCGCGCGCCTGATCGAGCGCGCGGCCTCGGCCGAGCCCGAGCGCGCGGGCGCAGAAGACGGGATCGGCGACGAGGCCGCCGAACAGCGCGGCGCGTCGCGCCTGCCGGAGATCGAACGGCGCGTGGGAAAGCGCGAACGGCCCGCGCCGCCCGCCGCGCGAGAGCGCCGCGCCGAAGCGGGCGAGCGCGCGCGCGAACGACGATGCGCCGAGCGGCCGCGGCAGCGGTCCGAGATCGATCGCGACGCCGTCGGTCAGCTTCGTCGCGCGGAACAGCTCCTCGATCCACCGTGGGCCGAGCCGCGCTGGCCACCCCGACGCCGCGTCGCGGCCGACGGCGCGCCCGAGCGCGGCGTGCCAGGCCGGCTCGGGCTCGATCACCGACTCGGTCTGGCGCAGCAGCGCCTCCGCGGCGCCGATCGCCGCGCCGGGAGGGTCGCAGGGGATCTCGATCGCGCGGAGGCCCTCCTCCGCGAGCCGCCGCGCCGCCTCGTGTCGCCGCTCGACGAGGACGCGGGCGGCGTCGGCGACCGCGCCGGATCCTCGGGCGAGCGCCTCGGCGAAGATCTGCTGTCCGGCGCTCGTCGGGTCGGCGAGCAGCCTGAGCCGCGCCTCGTGGGGCGACATCCGCGCCGGCTCGGGCAGGTCGATCGTGACAAGCGGCGCGTGCCAGGCCGCGGCGAGCCGGAGGCGGTCGGTCCAGACGACGCGCTCCAGCGTGAGCGTGTAGACCCAGTCGGCGAGGGGGGCCGCGAGGCCGGTCGGGTCCGGCGCGGCGGGCGACGTCGGGCTCGCGAGCCCGAGCTCCGCGCCGAGGCCCGGGGTCTTGCCGGTGAGCTCGAGGTAGGTCGTCCGCGAGCTGACGCGCCGGAAGCGGTCGAGCGGGTTCTCGAGCCTGGCCCTCGCCTCGGCGGCGCTCGGGCCGTCCTCGTCTGCAGCGGGCGGGGCTGGACCGCGCCGGACGAGGTCGCCGTGCGCCGCGCGCCAGGCGCGCTCCGCGCGGGCAACGTCCCGGTCGAGGCGGATCAGATCGATCTCCATGCTCATGACGCCTGTTACCCGTGCACCGCGGGTGCCGTCCCGAGCCGCCCGGCGATCTCGCCCTCGGCGCGCGCGAGCTCGGCCAGCCGACCCCGGGTGGCGCCCTCGTCGCCGGCGACCTCGACGGCGAGGTCGACGAGGGTCCGGTAGTGCCGGGCCTCCGACGCGAAGAGCTCCTCATAGAGCGGCGCGAGCTCGTGCTCGCGCGCCGCGAGCCCGTCGGCGAGCAGCCTGAAGCGCTCGCAGGAGCGGGCCTCGATGATCGCGCCGACGAGCAGCCGATCGATGAGCGCGGCCTTCGCGTTGCGCGCGCAGGTGCTCGAGGCCGCCTTGCGCAGCTCGCTCGCGTACACGTCGGTCTCCGGCTTGCCGAGCGCGAGGCCGCGCTGCTCGATCACGTCGAGCAGCGCGCGGAAGTGCCGGAGCTCCTCTTCGGCGAGGTCGACGAGCGCCCGCGCGAGGCGCGGGAGCGACGGCCAGCGCGCGGCGAGGGACAGGGCATTCGACGCCGCCTTCATCTCGCAGTGCGCGTGATCGGTCAGGAGCGCCGGCAGATCGGCGAGCGCCACGTCAGCCCAGCGTGGATCGGTCGGTAGGGTCAGGCACAGCACGCAGGGCCGACCTAGAGCAGGCGTGGCGCGGCGAGAAGGGGGAGGCGGGCGCGGGCGGTTTCCGCCCGCCTCTACCACGTGCAGAGCAGAGCGGCGGTCACCCGCACAGGAGACGGGCCCAGATCGGCGTTTTCGGCGCGCAAGCGCACTCCGGTGCGCTGAGCACCGAAAACGTCGAGATGGGCCCGTATCCGAAGCGGGTGACCGTCGCTCTAGAAGCTGTCGGACGACCCGCGGGTCAGCCCGCTCGACTCGAGGTGGTACGCGAGCCCGACCACGAACGTGGTGGGTCCTCCGCTGGCGAGGGCCCGCCGCACGGTGCCCTCGACGGCGAACTGGGTCCCCACATAGGCGAGGCCGAGCGACAGCGCGTGCTGGTCGGCGCCCTGGTCGAAGCGGTAGCCAGCGCGGAGCGGGAAGTGATCGGCGACGAGGTACTCGCCGCCGGCCATGAAGCGGAAGGTGGTGTCGCGGTAAGAGTTGAAGTCGGCGAGCCCGTCGACCTCGATCGAGAAGTCAGCGGTGCCGACCCCGACGCCGCCGCCGACCGTGGTGGGGAGCAGCCCGTGGTCCGGGTAGGTGAGGTTCTGTCCGACGACCGCGATGTGCAGGTTGTCGGTCGCCTTGACGGTGAGCCCGGCGTCGAACGTGAACCCGTCGACGAGGGCGCTTCGACCGACGACCGCTCCGTCCTCCCACGCGCGCAGCCCGCCCGAGACGGAGCTGTCGCCGAGGCCGCCCTCGCGCAGCGTCCCGTCCTGCGTGATCTTGGCGTAGCGGCCGGTGAGCCCGACGAAGACGCGGTCGGTGAGGGGGTAGGCGAGGCCTGCCCGCGCGTCGAGGTAGGAGCGCTCGATGCCGCCGTCCATGTCGACGAAGCCGCCCACGAAGGAGAGCGCCCCGGCGAGCTTGCCGGTGACCGAGTCGACGACGACGCCGCCGTAAGCGTGCCGGCCGGCCTCGGGGCTCCCCTGGAAGAGCGCCTGGAGGTGATAGACGCGGGTCTCCACCATGGCGGACGGGTTGAGGAAGACGGCCGACGTCCCGTTCCCGAGGGCGCGCAGCGCACCCCCGAAGGCCGCGGCGCGGGGCGTCTCATTCTCGCCATAAGCGTAGGCGAGCTGGGGCGGCAGCTCCTCGGCCGCCGCCGGCCCTGCGGCCGACGCCATCAGGAGCGCGCCTGCCGCCGAGAGGGCCCCGGCCCGCAGGGCGGCCGCCGCCCGGCGCCACGCCCCCAAAGGCCGCTGCGCCAGGACTGCCCTCCTTGTCAACCGGATCCCCGACGACATCACCTCGCCATACCGCACACCTGGACCCCGGGGGCAAATTCTCGGCTCCTGAAAACCGCTGCCCCCCGGTCGCTCTGTGCTGGACGAACTCCGTCTTTCTCAGAAAGCTGGAAAAACCGCGACTTCGAGCCTCTTGACGACGAGATGAGCGGGTTTTGCTCTGCAATCGTGAGCGCGTCGTAAAAATCACCGCCCCGCGTCGGGAGTTTTGGCGCCTCGTGTCCGGCAGCCAGAGCTCGGTCGACGCGAAGCCGGTTTCGCAGTGTGTCAGGGACTGAATTTAGAACAATACTATCGGATACTTGAGCCAAGTTTCGCAGTTGGGGATAGACGCCCGGACTCACCCGGTGCTACCTCGGATTCGTCCTCGGGGCGGTTCCGTGCCGCACCGGGTCCTCCAAAGGGTGGCCTCGAAAGAGGCGCTGCGGGTTACCGAGCTCTGTGAGGCGGTATGGGGGACGGCTGTGCCGATCTGTCTTCCAATGCGATGGACCTCGACGCGACGGCTGTACCCCCACCTCGATCGACGTGTTCGGCTGCGGCCGGGCCGGGTCCCGGTACAGGAGGGCTGTACTGTCCACCCGCATTTTGCGGGGGCATGCGGATGATTCCCCGAGGACGAAGCGGCCGTGGGCGGACTGTTGAAAAGTCGACACGCCCTTCGATTACATTCAGAATAACATAGAGATCTCCAGAAGTTAGAGGCGAGTCCTCGCTGTGAGACCTGTGGATAAGTTGGGGGCGACGGTTCTTTCGGTCGCCCCCGAAACCTATTTTCGTGGAGCGGACTTCAGAGCAGCG